>JACJXZ010000001.1 GCA_020636375.1 Lewinellaceae bacterium
TTAGCGGAGAAGTATTGCCCGCCGGCCTGGAGAGAATCTCCCTGGCAGATCATTTCCTCCAAGTGCCCAATGGACGGTTCGATAACCTCCAGCGAGAGTTGCACTATGCTGTCGCAGCCGGAAGCGGCGTTTCCTTCCAGGGTGATCTCGTAGTCCCCGTTAGCGGAGAAGTATTGCCCGCCGGCCTGGAGAGAATCTCCCTGGCAGATTTTTTCTTCCAAGTGCCCAATGGACGGTTCGATAACCTCCAGCGAGAGCTGCACTATGCTGTCGCAGCCGGAAGCGGCGTCTCCTTCCAGGGTGATATTGTAATCACCGCTGGAGGAGAAGGCTTGCCCGGCGACCAGCATAGTATCTCCCTGGCAGGCCTGAGTATCCAGTTGGATAAACGATCGTTCAGTAACTATCAGGTCCAATTGGACAACACTGTCGCAGCCTTGCCAGGTTTGAAGGGAGTCATAATAAGTTCCTGTGGCTGTTAGCGTTTCGCCGGCGAAGGGGAATTCCCCTCCTTCACATATTGTTTCCGTTAAAAGGGTAAAAGAGTGGCCCAATTGAGGCTGAACCCACAGGGAAAAAGTATCGCTCAAACCATAAACCAGGTCTTGGACAGCCAATGTGGCCAGAAAGGGGGCCTGTATGGATAGAGCGTGAACCGGACTAGGTTCCTGCTCAGTAGAGACAACCCCGCCTGGAAGGTACCACAAATAAGAAATTGTTCCACCAGTGGTTGATTTGTTCTCAAAATAAACAGAGTCGCAGTTGGTGGAATATTCAAAATAAGCAGTAGGCTGAGTGACGGGCCGGCAGTCCTGGTCCGGGGATACTGTGGAATTCACTTCCAGTTCGAATTTGCCATTAGTGGTTTCGGGCACAAAAACCTGAACGTAGTATTCTCCCGGCGGAACGCATCCTGCGGAAAAAACGGTATTGCCACTAGGTACACACTGGTTCTCAGTCATGATGGTGCAGGTGCCGAGTAAAAAGCGAAGGATGAATTGATGGGAGGGCGTGTTGGTGTAATTGTTGACATGAAATACCAGGTCTACCTTTTCGCTGCCTTCTATCTTAACCTTAAAGAATGCAGATACAAAATCGCCGGCCGATGGCACACATTCTTCCGCTTGCCCTTCTTCTCCCACATCACCTCCCCAGCTTAAACAGTCTGCCCAAAGAGTGGCGCTGGCGGAACCACCGCCTTGAATATTTAAAGGAACAGCTTCCTGGCAATGGTCGCCCTTCAGCGGAATGTACCACACTATAGGGCGGAAATGGCTGGTGTCATTGGAAAAGGGCCGGAAGCCATTATTATCAGTAATGAAAACATAGTATTCGCCGGCATCCAGGCAGGCCGATTGCATCCAGTTGTGCCCACTTGTATCCTGTGGGTCGGTGCTGAATTGGTAAAGGGTTAGCGGAACTTCCACCAATTGGGTTGAATCTCCCGGCACGAGAGCATGGTACAGCCTTACGTCATTGGCTAACGGTTCCTTTCGGGATGAAGGGTTTCCATTTTTTTCATGAGCTAACCGTAGAAATCCTGGAGCGTCAATATGGGCCTTATAATAAGCCGATTTAGTGTACCAAATGTTGTTTAAGGGGTCTGCCGGATCTTTCGAGTAGCAGGTCAGGTTAAAGGGTGCGCCCAGAAATACGCCTTCCGTTAATGCCTGTTCAGTATAGGGCGGGAAAGTTTCATTCAGGCCATTTATGTGGTTGGCCGTTGAAAAGTGGTCGTACGGTGCCGGTGGCGAAGACAGCGGATATAACTTTATTGAAAGGGCAACCGGCAAATTGGGGTTCCGGGCAGGCATAGTAGCCACTATATAATACCGGGTTGCTGGACAGTCATTTTTAGAAAATGAGAGGTAACGGTTCCTGGCTTGGTCGCAGGCAGTAAAATTTTCATAAATCAGGGTTAGGCCCTGTGCCAGGGTTGAATCCACTTCTCCGTTTTGTACGACTTCTTCGAAGGGGATATCGCCATCCACGTCGCTTCTGTAAATAGCAAAAGTGGGAATCAATGAGTTTGATGCAGGAAGGTCTACTTTAGCTGCGATGGTTCCCTTTCCTTCGATTACAAATGTCCACCAGAGGTTCCTGCGGGAGAAAAGGTGGCCTGGGCTTTGGGTTGTTCCATCGTACAATACCTGATTGGCGGCGCTGGAAACGGCCGGATTGACAAAATCGCCACAATCCTGGCTTTCTACAGGGTCTGTGCTGCTGGCGCCAGTGGTGCAGTAAAAATGGTCCAGGCTTGGCGGTAAAGATGGATCGTAGGGGTGCATGTCGCCAATAGCCCCATTGTGATAGGTATTATCATCAGGAATAACTCCGAAGTCATACGCGGTGGCGGCATAATCATGCAGTGAAATTCCTGCTTTATCTACGTACATCACCGGCTCCAGGGCATAGCAACTTTCGTCAAGAGAGGCGAATACGACGAGGGTATATTTTCCGGGTTGCAGATTGCAAAATTGCCGGTAGAAGGATTCTACGCATGGGTAGACGGGGGGCGTGCTGAGCATCAACTGAGGGGATTCCTGCACGTCAAAAGGGAAAACAACGGTGGGGAATACCGCAGGTATGCTGTCAAAGGAGACAAATGCAGGCTTCGTTATTTCAAAGGGATAATAGAATGCCATCGTATCTTGTAGCCTGCACCCTGCTACCGGGTGTGTCCGCAGCGAGTCGGGATAACAAGGCACAATGACTTCCTCGAGATGATATACCCGGGCGGTTGATGCAAGGGGATCATTTTCATTTGAAATATCCCAGTCGGTTAGCCCAACAGGGCAGGCATTATCCGGCCGGCTGCATTGTGGGAGTTCCGGAAGCCATACTTCCAGGATAACGTTGCAGGGGCTACCTATATCTCCCTTGTTTCCCAGGGGAGGTATGAATGGATTTTCAAAACCTGGGCCATGGCCGTAAACCACCACGGTGTAGTCGCCGGGGGGCAGCAGGTCGCATCCAGAAGCCTGCTGCTGAAAAAAGCAACCACTCCATGGCTGGCAATTGCTGTTTATGCCGTTGTAGGCAGTCAGAATGGCGCTGGTGTCCCGGATGTCTCCGTTGAACAGGCGCATCTGCCCTCTTCTATTTGAAGCTATTCGAAGGTTGACAATCCGGCTTTCGTCAAGGTGGAAAACGTGGAATACCAGCTTGCTGCTGTTGCCGCAGGGCGTTAGCCCGCCAATTTCCATAGGGTTGTCTATACAGGAAAACCGGTTTTCGGGGCTTATGTATATTCCCTGGTTGGTTATATCGCCAAAATCGTATGGGGATTCAGGGTCCGTAAAGAGGGTCCCGTATTGATGAAAACGAACGGATGGTTGGTCGTATAAGTTAATATGCCGTTCGTTTGCAAAAGTCAATAAACTTATAGTGTCTGCCGGCACGCATACAAAACAGCTATCCAGGCCTATGGGGAAAGGTTGGTTGTCTGTCTCTGTGATGCAGGGAGATAATGGCGTAAGCCCGGGGATTGAATCGCCTGGCAGAAAGGTATTGCTGTTTGTCGCCTCGGCATTAGCGCTTCCAAGGTACACCGCATAGGAAAAATCTGGATATGCTTGTGTAATTTGATTGTTGCTCGCTCGCTGGGTACGCAAATTCCTTAACTCCAGCAACCCGCCTTCATTTGTTATTATTTCCCGGTAAATGGCCCGGTCGATATCTTCACAGGATACGCTTTCGGGCAAGACCGTCTCTGCACAGCCAAAAACTGCTGGCGTTGCCGCATAAAGATTATTCTCGGCTAATGGCGCCCCATCATTGAAATAATAGACATCATTCACTGCGCTAAGAGCATAGGGGTGGGGTGCATAGGTTGTCGTAGTGGTCAACTGCAACCTTGCTACCCTCCCAAGCATTCCTAAATCCAGGGCTGTTTGATAGTTATTGGCGTTCTGTGGATAGGGATATTGTGACCTCCCCAAAACCTGAACACTGTAATCGCCTGGAGGAAGACATGGAAAATAGCCGGTAGTCCCTGAAAACTCGCCTACTATGCCTTCTTCAGAATAAATGATACAATCTGTGGCCAGTGGCCGGAAAAAAATGCGGACATACGCCATATTGGTATTTGGAATAGAAGTTAGCCAATTGAGCCGGACATGTGCGTGTGTCTCCAGCGTAAAACCGAACCACCAGGCAAGGTCGTAGGGATAAATGCCCGAAGGAACTACTCCACTTTCTGGTTGTGCCCAACCACAGGGATTGTCCGCAGTAAAAGCATTGCAGGAGAAATAATCGGTTATTATAGTTATAGCTCCAGTGGGCTGGTGGGGAAGTACGCCGAGGTTGTTTAGCCCGGGGTCCGGCGTTGGTGCTGTTGTTAGCTGCTCTCCTCTTTGGTGTAAATTAACCTGTATCTGAGGGGCCTCAAAATCATTGGGAAAGAGGATTTGGATGGCATAGTCGGTTTTAGGCTCCAGCTCACAAAGAGCCTCCCACCACCGGCGGCTGATGGTTGTTGAAATATTGCTCTTTTTCAGCACTACGCACTCCTGCAGGACTTCCAGGCTCTGCCAGGGTGCCTGGCTGGCTTTTCCCTTAAATAAGCGCAACAGCACTACGTCGGGGAGAGTAATATCAGGAAAATTCTCTTCCAACTCCAGGCTGACAATATCTACAATGGAATCTGTTTGAAACTCCATCCATATGGATTGGCCAAACTGCCCGATTTCAGCAACCATTGGGCAGCCAGCCTCTTCCAAGCTATCCAGGCTGTGGCAGCCAACCGGAATAGATGCTGTTAGTTCGGCCGTATTCAATATCCCAAATTGCAAGGCGTCCTGAGGGCGGTCATGAGGAGCAAATTCGGAATTGTCTTCAAAGGGATATCCTAAGGTCGCCTCAAGATAAACCGAACCGCTTGTACCTGGCTTTGCGTACACCTGGATCCGGTAAGCCCCTGGGGCAAGGCAAGGAGTAGAGGTATAACCGAAACCAGTGGGATAGGCGAGAGTAGAGGCATTGGCTTCAGATAGGCCCGGAAGGCAGGCGCTGTCCATATAGGTGACAAACTTACAATCGGATAAGGGAATGGTGTTGCCCACTTGCTTCAACTCAATCTTTACCGAGCGGTGGGTTGGAAGTTCCATTTCATACCATATCGAGATCCATTGCCCCGGCTCCGGGAAGAATTCCATAGCTTCCGATGTGGACTGGGTAATGTCGATGGTGTCTGAATAGACGACGCCAGTACCCCATCCGTCAGTGGGCAGTTCGATCAGTGACGGATTGGAACAGCCGTCGTTTACGGGGGGAGGAAACAAGCTCACTTCCAACGGCTCCCTGATAATGCCTGCGACGGAACTGCATACTATGCACAATAGGGTTATCAGCTGCAAATGGATTTTGCTGAAGGCATGAAAAATTTTAGCCGCTTTCTGGTTCATAACTCAAGGATTTGGTTGTTGTTGAAATGAGCCTGCTTCCTACTGAAAATCATTTGGTTTTTGGGGTGAAGGAGGATTGGTCAGGTCCTGATGACAAC
Source organism: Lewinellaceae bacterium (assembly GCA_020636375.1). Taxonomy (GTDB): domain Bacteria; phylum Bacteroidota; class Bacteroidia; order Chitinophagales; family Saprospiraceae; genus JACJXW01. The sequence goes on from JACJXZ010000001.1 coordinate 5,504, forward strand.
CAGCCGCCGCACGGCCAATGCCCCGTCAATCCAGATCCGAACGGGATAAATGCCTGATGGGTAGTTCTCGATGTCCAGGTTGATTGCTTTTTCCAGAACCAAAGGTTCTTCGGTTTGCCATAATATCCTTCCGTTGAGGTCCGCTATCTCTACCCGTACCCGGGCAGGCCGTTGGAGTACCAGATCCAGATAGGCCCTGCCTGAAGCCGGGTTGGGGATAAGCGCCAGCCGACGGACGTTTTCCAGTTCCTCAGTGCCTGTCAGGATCTCAACGGAGCCGGAAACGGTGCAACCTCTGCTGTCTGTAACAGTCACATTGTAGATTCCGGGAGCAAGGTTGGTGATCGTATCGGAGGTGTCGTCATTGCTCCAATGATATGAAAAAGGTTCAACGCCATTAGTTACCACAACAGTTGCAGTACCGTCATCAGCTCCTTCTGAAGAGGCATTGGTGAAAGATATTTCCAAAGAAAGGGGTGAATGCTCTTCTGTCGTACCGCCCAGGGTAGCCACGCACCCATTGGCATCGGTAACGGTTATTTCATATTCTGTGCCCGGCGGTATTGGCAAGGCCGGGAATATTTCAACGGTATAAGGTTCCGTGCCTCCGGAAGCGATAATTCCCGAGATAGCGACATAGCCTTCACAATCTATTTCCTGGACTATATCATTTTCTATTGTCAATTCAGCCGGCCCAGATACTGCTATCTGTTCCAAAACGCTACACCCGTTCGGAGCAGTGGCAGTAATGCTATAGCTACCGGCGCCAACGGTTTGTTCTGCGCTGGTTGGGTTATCTATATTCTCACCCTCCCAGAAAAAGGTGGTTCCAATTACATCAGCTTGAGCGGTTAGCACAGTCAGGTTGCCAAAACAGGCAAGTTGCAGATCACCTTCAATGAATACTTCCGGGGCATCAAAATTAGCAGTTACGATTACTGAAGTATCACTGGTGCAGCCATTGGTGGGGTTGTATACCGTAAGGGTGTAGGCTCCGGTGTCAGCAACTTGCAGTCCTTGCTGGGCCAGGGTGGATCCGCCGGGAATGGCCCAGGTGTAAACGGCATTGGGAGCATCAGAATCTCCCGATAAATATATTTCCGGTTCGTTACACGTAAGCACGCCTCCTGTTGCTAAAACTCCCGGAGGGGTGAGATCCTCAATTACAGTTATGGTAGCGGTATTGGTACAGCTGGTCGCCAGGTCGGTGACCGTTACGGAATATTCTCCAGGCATATCTACTTTGATTGAGTTTCCGGTCGTATCAAATCCGCCTGGCCCTAACCATTCGTAAGTAACCGAATCAGCAGAACTGCTTGCATTCAATTCGGCTTCGGTATTTATGCAGCTGATTGTATCGCCAGCGACTGAAAGGCTGGGAGTGGACGATTCGTCTGTGACAACTACAGTAGCAGTGGCGGCACAGCCAGTTTCCGGTAAAATGGCGGTAACGTGGTAGGTGCCTGCTTGAGAAACAAAAACCATGCTTCCTTCTCCTGTAAATCCTTCCGGCCCTTCCCAACTATAAGAAACGCCTGGATTTGAGGAGGTTGCATTTAATTGAACGGAAGGGTTAGCGCAGTTGATGGTGCCTCCTTCTGCGCTCACGGCAAGGGTTGCTTCAGGAACGAAATATGGATTGACGCCAAGAGCCGCCAGTAGATACCAGCAGGTTGCGCCAAGATGCAGGCGCCGGTGATACTCCCAGTTGAAACCGGTCGTCAGATGGTCAATCGAAGCAGCTACAATTCCCTGTCCATTGTTAAACGGCCCATGAGTTTGTACATACTCTATAGTGGCCAGCAACAGATTGGCAAAAGCCGTATTCCCGATCAGTTTATAGGCGAGGGCAGCCTGGGCTGTGCCTTCGAACCAGGCGCCATCCAGGTCGGTATTGAAGTCAAATGCGGGCAAAATGGTGTCAAATATTTCAAAATAATCGAAGCAGTTAGCCTGGACCCAATCCATGCAAGAATAATAATCGGCAATATTAGGCAGGTCTCTGAATGCCATCAAAAACCAGGGATGGATGTCAAGCGGAACATCTCCGTTATTGTAGTTGATATCAATGCCCGAAGCATCAGTTCCGGTCCAAAAATGTTGCTCTTCTGCATCCCACATCGACAGCACAAAGGTTTCAGCATGTTGTGCGGCCAAATCGAAAATCATTTTACCTGTCAGGCCGTAAAGCCGGAAAAACAGTGCACGAAGGTCTAAGTTGTGTTCCGTGCTCTTCCAGGTTACCGTATCCTGGTTATTTTCAAACCCCTCATACCCCCCTGTAAACCCTCCGGGGCCGATATCGCTCCAGGTGCTGGCAATGCACCAGTTGGCAATATCTTCTGCCGCTGCCAGGAAAATGGAATCCCCCGAAATTTCAAATAAAGAGGTAAAGGCCAATCCTGCCCATGCCATATTGCCGGTTGAAGTGCTGACGAAATAAATATCTTCATAAAATGCTCCGGCGCCTTCATCCCACCAGCCTGCCATTCGAATAGTATCGTTGTGGCTCATTGTTACGCCAGCTTTATAGACATTCCTCAGGCGGTTGTCGGTATAAAACCGGTCATGGTCTCTTGCGTAGATAAAAGCCCTTCCAATTAGCTCTGCATAACGGAGGTATCTTTCGTCACAGGTCCGCTGGTAAAGTGCAAGGTAGGTGATGAGCAATAGGGCATTGTCATAAACGTGTGCTGCCATCTGCTGGGTCTTATCAATCTCAGGGTCATTGTGAACAAGGAAGCTTTGTGCCAGGCGCGGAAGGCCATAATCGGAATGGTCGTAATAAATGCTGTCATAATAAACCGTTACCGGGCTATCGTTATTTGCCTGGCTGGCTACTATGCCAACACCGGTTATAATATTGCTGTCATTTCTGAGATGAACTCCTTCGTGGTAAATGGAATCCAGGCAAAGGGAAAATGGCTGAATACCATTTACACAGAACCCAAAGCCAATAGTGCAGTTTGAAAAATCAAGGCCTACGGGCAGGGCTATGGAATACCATTTCCAGTCTGGTGAATCAATTAATACACGATACGACCCGCCGCAAAATAAGAACTCCAAAGATCTGGGTACTGTAGACTTTGCCTTGAAATGAATCTTGGTGATCTCACTAAGGTCATAACCCTGTAAAAAACCGTCGGCAGGCTTAAAGGCAAAACAAGCCCATTGGGTGGTGCCGCCAAGCCAATCCAACTGCATGAAGGAGGTGTCACTGGCATCTCGTGCGTTGTAGTTAAAGTCAAAGTAGGGATGAGCAGCAGCATAGTTCCAGATTTCATAAGAGGGGAACCGGTTGTTCAATCCGGCCGAAGCATCCCTGTAAACCCAGAAACGGTCATCCGTCAGGTCAATGACGTACCGGGTCCATTGTGAAGTAAGGGTTACAAAACCAGTACTTCTTATATCATAACCATCCTGATAGGGAAAGGACGGGTTGTGAAAAGGAATCCGGTTTGTCCCTCCAAGCATGAACTCAACCACGCCTTCTCCTCTGGCCCAGATGATCAGCTTTTTCGCCGTGCCTATGTACCGCCCTTCATTGGTTCCATAATTATTTGGTCCGTAAGTGTACCGCCAATTTGTATAGCCGATGCCATCGGTTAAGTTAAAGACTATCTTGCTGATCGTCCTTCCTCCATGGGGGTCCTGTATTAACTGCTCTGTGACAATAATATTGGTGTCTCCTTCAATGTATGGGATAAATTCATTGCATTGTGAGTTGCCATCCAGGTAACAATAAGTGTAGTGGACAGCCTCGTCGAACATGTGGTCACAAAATGCGGCCGCATTCGCCATGGGGGGAGTAAGCGGTTGAGTAATTCCCTGGTAAATAAAAACCAACATCAGGGAAAACAGGGTAATGATTCGGTTAGCCATAGTCTGAGTTTTTTGTGGTGAAATTTTAAAAGCGATGTCAGGTTTATGTCATTCGTAAATTTTCATGCAAACCTCTAAGGGCCCTTCCAATTCATTTATGATGATAATAGAGGGGTGTTTGCCTCGGCTTCATTTTCTGGCTTTATCTTCTCAGTTGGTATGTGGTCTTTTCCTGGTTCCGGCTGTGTCTTAGCATGCATGATAATAGCAAATAAAAGGAATGCAAACACAATAGCAGCTACTACAGGTAAAACCTGAGATGGCGGGTTTGCTGCCGGCGAGTAATTAGGAATTGCAGGAGGCTCCAAATACCTGTACCTGGATCGCTCCCAGGCCTGTCTTTCACTTTCCAAATGGAATTGAATCAATATAACCAGGAAAAGGCCTCCGAGGATTAAAATAGTTTCCATGGGGGTGGTTTGAAATTTTTAAAGGATAATCGTTTCAAAAACCAAATTAAATATTAAAAATCTAAAATAAAACAAACGGGTTGTTTGGGAAACACCTATGGGTTTCAAGTATTGTTTAATGTGGTTTTTGTACAGAAAATTCGCCCCATCAAAAACCACAAATAAACCTTATTAATTCACGAAATTCATTAACTTAGGCAAGTGAAGTTTGTAGATGTTGGCAGGAAAAAAAATTCAGTTTGTCTATTATCCGTTTGCCACATTGTTTTGCTTCTTTATAGAAGAATTGGCGCCTGTCGGATTTACAGTCCTTCTGTATAACATTCTTGATTCCTTAGTCCGGAGCCTTAGCCTAACAAATCAACCAAATTATGAATAAGCTAATCCTGCTTCAGCTGATGGCATTGCTGTCCCCCCTTTTTTTGTGTGGTCAAACAGCCTCCATAGGCAATCCGCTAGTACATAATTTTTCCCGCAAGGACTACCATGCAGGTACAGAAAACTGGGCCATCGGCCAGGGCAATAGAGGAGTAATGTACTTCGCTAATCACGACGGCCTGCTGGCCTTCGATGGGGCTGAATGGCAAATTCATCAGTTATCTAACCGAACCCAGGCCCGGTCCCTGGAAATTATCGGAGAAAAGATTTATGTCGGTGGGCAAGGAGAGTTTGGCTACTTTCATCCGGATTCCCTGGGGAGCCTGAAGTATGAATCCCTTACAGACCGAGTGCCAGATAAATATAGAGATTTCAGTGATGTGTGGCGTATTCACAATATGGGAAATGACGGCATCTTTTTCAATACGGATAACTGCATCTTTCGCCTGACTCGCGATAACCAGATCGATACCTTTCCTCCTGTTCAGAAAGATAATTTTGAGTTCACTTCTTTAGACCAAACTACAAACAGGCTCTACGCCTTCGAAAAAGGCCGTGGGCTACTTGAATTCGATGGCATCCAATTCGTACTGACGGAAAATGGTGAAGTATTCAAAGGGTTCAATGTGACTGCTGTCCAATCGGCCAGGAACAACCAACTGCTGGTAGCCACTGAAAACAATGGTTTTTACTTACGCCAGGGAAATGGCTTTCAACCCTGGAAAACCAAAGCCAACGAAAAGCTTATGGCCGCCAAAATTTTCTGTCTGCTGAAACTGGATGAAAACAGTTTTGCTGTAGGCACCAGGCTGGATGGGGTATTCATAATTAGTAGCGAAGGCAAGGTCCTGCAGCACGTGAACAAATTGACCGGGCTTCAGAATGACCATATCCGAGCTATCTGGAAAGACAGCAAATTGGGTAACCTTTGGGTAGGGCTAAATAACGGAATTGCTTATATTGAAAGAAATTCTCCTTTTTCTTTTGTCTACCTGCCGCAGAACCTGATCACTACTGCTTATGCCTCGGCAGTCCATAATGGGAACCTCTTTTTAGGTACAGCCAATGGGATTTACTATAAGGATATTTCCAATCCGGATTCCAGCGCTTCTTTTCTGCCTTTCCGCCTGGTTCCTGGTTCTGAAGGGGAGGTGCGTTGCCTTCAGGTAATTGATGATGAACTCATCATGGGGCACCACAATGGTACTTATGTCATAAAAAATGGAAAAGCCCACAAAATACCTTCCGTCGAGGGCGGGTGGACATACCTGAAATTACCCGGCCATCCCAATGCCTTGATCAGTGGAACTTACAATGGTTTAGCCCTTTACAGCAAAGCCTCTTCTTCATCCGCGATCAACCATACTGGCTGGGAACTCGTTGGGAGAATCGACAGTGCCTTGTTTGATCAATCTGCTCGTTTCCTGGAATATGATAACAAGGGCAATATATGGATTAGCCATATCTATAAGGGGGTCTATAAGATCATGCTGTCTGATGATTTGAAGAACATCAAGGATGTAAAACTTTATAACGAGAAAAATGGCTTCCCGTCGAACTACTACATTAACCTTTTTAAGGTGGGCAACAGCATTGTTTTTGGTACGGAAAAAGGATTGTACAGGTTCGAAGAAAGTTCTGATTCATTTGAAGAATATGATAACCTTTTTAATGGTGAACTGAAAGGGCAACATATTCAGAAACTGGTGGAGGACGAAGAAGGTAATATCCGGTTTGTAGCCAATGATACCTTGGGATATCTGATCAAGCGCGGAGATCACTATTCTTTGCAGAAAGATGAGATCAATTTCCTGAAAAGGCTTACAGGAGAAACTGTAGACAATTTTGAATACATCTACCCGTTCCATAAAAATATCCTTATCGGTACACCCGAAGGCTTTATCCACTACGACGCAGGGTTTAGCATTCAAGGCCAGGATTTTACTTATACCTCACTGATCAGGAAGGTTGAAGTGGACGGAAAAAACTATTCTATGATCTTTGGTGGTAATTTCATCAGCCCTACAGGAAACCTGGTAGCCAATCAGTCTGAGTCCGGCTTCCCTATTCCTTGTATCCCTTTCAGGATGAACTATAGCCTCCGGTTTTCCTTTGCTGCTACCAATTATGTCGACCCCGACAAAACATTATTTCAGTATAAACTTGAAAAGTTTGATGAGGAATGGTCTGAATGGACCACTAAAAATGAAAAGGAATATGCTAACCTCTTCCCCGGGACGTATAAATTCCGTGTCCGGGCGAAAAATGTTTATGACAAGAATAGCACTGAAACTGCTTATTCTTTCCGAATTGGATTCCCTTGGGGGCCATTTCTGATTGCCTTGGCTTTATTAGGCCTGCTGATGGGCATTTTGGTTTATGCGGTGCGGAAAAGATATTACAAAAAGTATGCATTGCGCCAGTCGGCGCCCTTAGAGGAAAAGGCAATAATGATTAGAGAAGCTCAGGAGGAGTTTAACGCCTTGTGGAATATAATAGTCAGCACCAGGAAAGGATTTCTGGGGAATGTTGAAAACATGGTCAATGCACAGCGGAATGGCCAGAAAGTGGATGTCGCCCTTCTCAAGCGCATGCATTCAGAACTGGAAAAAATTGGTAATGAAAATATATGGGAGGAGTTCATGCTCCTAATTAGTGAACGGGAATGGTATAAAAAACTAAATAATACTTATCCTACTTTGACTACAGTACTGAGAAGGTGTTGTGTGCTGACCAGGGCAGATTATTCTACTCAAAGTGCCGCTGAGCTTTTGAATGTTGGGCCCAGGACAGTTGAGCACTACCGAAATACGCTCCGCCATATATTTGGGCTTGAGCCAAGAGCTGACCTCACAGAATTTCTTTTGAGATTCTGAATAATAAAAAGCCGTATAACCCATTCCACCATGAAACCAAACCCGCACCAGGCCCTCCTCATTGCCGTGCAGGACTACCAGCACCTGCAGCCGCTGCGCACCCCGCTGAATGACATTCAGGCACTGGGGCAAACCCTGGAAACGAAGTACGGCTATGCGGTTCATACCTGCAAAAACCCAACGCTGGACAAATTGAGGGCCTTCCTGCAGCGCATAGCGGAGGCGCTGTCGGCAGCCGACAGCGCCGAAGACACCTTTGTACTGATCTACTTCGCCGGGCACGGGGTCGCTCAGGACAGCGAGGTGGGCATTCGGGGATATCTCCTGCCGGCCGATAGCAAGATAGGCGGCCGGCAGGCCTGGTATCCGATGGCGGAATTGATGGCGGTAATGGATAACCTGCCCACCCAACACACGCTGGTACTGCTCGACTGCTGTTTTGGCGGAACGCTGCGCTGGGCGAGCAAGCACCGGGGCGTTGCCATCGATACAGAACAGGGGAAGCTGTACCGCCAGCACTACCGGCATTTCCTGGAGCGGCGCTCCTGCCAGGCCATTACCTCTTCGGCGCCCGACCAGCTGGCGCTGGATTTTGTAAGGGGAGGCACGGAGACCGGGCATTCCCCCTTTGCCGAGTGCATTATCCGGGGATTGCAGGGGGAAGCGGATGTTGTGCCCGACAAGGCCATTACCTGCGCTGAATTGTTTGCCTACCTCCAAAACCGGCTCACTGCCGTATCGAGCCGGTATGGCAACCCGCAAAACGCCAGCCTCTTTCCCCTCGACAAGCACGACTTCGGGGAATACCTGTTCTTTATGGACGGCTTCGACCCCGACAGCCTGGAACTGCTGGGCTACCACAACCCCTACCGGGGCCTGAGCCCCTACGGAGTGGAGGACCGGCAGCACTTCTTCGGCCGCTCGGCCGCCATTGAAGCCTTGATGAAGGAAGTCGGCGGCAACCCACTCACTGTAGTGTTGGGGGCATCCGGCACCGGGAAATCGTCGCTGGTCAAAGCGGGCATTGTACCCCGGCTGCCCGGTGGGAAGGAAGGTAAAATACCTGTCATCCAGCCCGGGTTGAAGCCGCTGGCCGAACTGCCCGGCCCGGGCGCCTTTGACACCCTCGTCATTGACCAGCTCGAGCAGCTAGTTACCCAGGCGGAGGAAAAAGAGGCCCGGGCCTTTCTGCAAAAAATGGCTGAGCTGCTGGAAAGTGGTAAAAAGATCATTGCCACGTTGCGCATCGACTATGAATCCCGTTTGCCTCTGCCCTCCGAACTGGAAAAACACTGGCGCCGCTACCTCGTGCCCCCGTTCAGCGCCGAAGAGCTGCGGGAAGCCATCATCACGCCAGCCTTTCGGCAGGGCCGTTTTTTCGTTCCGATGAGCCTTGTAGGCCGCATCATCGAGGAGGTCATCCACTATCCCGGAGCATTGCCGCTGTTGTCCTTCACAATGCAGCAACTCTTTGAGCGGTGCAAGGACAGCCCTTATCGCAACATTACCCCTGAAGACTATGAGGCGCTCGGCGGCGTCATCGGAGCCCTCCAAAAAAGGGCGGACGCCGTTTATGCCTCACTTCCGGGCGGCGCCCACCAGAATACCATGCGCTGCCTGATGCTGCGGATGGTGTCGCTCACCGGCGGGCAGCCTGCCGGCAAACGGGTGCTGGTAGAAAGCCTTCAATTTGAATCCCCGGAGGAAAACGAGCGGATGAAAACCGTCAGAGGGCGGATGGAAGCCGAGCGGCTCATCCGGGCGGATACCGGCCAGGACGGAAAGATGTTCATCGAACCCGTACACGATGCGCTGGTGAACGTATGGCCCAAGCTGGCCGAGTGGATCAAATCCTTCGGCATAGAGAATCTCATCCTGCTGTCGCGGCTGAACGACGCTACCCTCGATTACCTCAGTGCGCCGGAAGAAGGCCGGCTCTGGGCCCAAACCGCCAATTTGCGACAAGCCAAAAGCCCGGAAGTTCAGGGAGTGCTGAATAAATTTGAGTCGGCCTTCCTTCAAAAAAGCCAGCAACTGGAAGAAGATCGGTTCGAAGAATCGGAACGGCGGAGAAAAGAAGCTGAAGAAGCCAGAGCCAGAGCCGAGAAAAACCTGCGGGCAGCCACCAATACCGCCCTGGTCTTACAAACTGCAAAAACGGACCCCACCCTGGCCCTCCGCATCGCAGCCTATAATTTAGAGCACCACCCCGAGTACGCCGCTGCTTATGCTGTATTTCATGACATCATCAGCGACACCCGCCAGGCCTTTTACCGGCAAACGATGCGAGGCGGCGCGCCTATAGATTACATTTTCTCGGTTGCCTTCTCCCCGGACGGGCAGTCTATCCTTACCGGGCACTGGGATAGGAAGGCGAGACTCTGGACACTGGACGGCCAGTTGCTCCAAAACTTCACCGGGCACAAGGGGTCCATCAGGTCCGTCGCTTTTTCACCCGACGGCCGGTCAATTCTCACGGGAAGTGGAGACAAGACAGCAAAACGCTGGACACTCGACGGCGAGGTTATCACCACCTTCGAAGGCCATGAAAGCCAGGTCAACGCCGTTGCCTTCGCCCCCGATGGGCGAACCATCCTCACCGGCAGCAAAGATAAAACGGCGAAAAGCTGGACGCTCGACGGCAAAGCCATTACCACCTTTGAAGGGCACCAGGGCGCCGTCACTGCCGTCGCCTTTTCCCCGGACGGCCAAACCATACTGACCGGCGGCAGCGACCAGACAGCAAAAACCTGGACGCTCGGCGGCCAGGCCGTCACTACATTTGAAGGCTCCCATAGCCAGGTCACCTCAGCCGTATTTTCTCCAGATGGTAAAACCATTCTGACCGCCAGTGAAAGCTGGGACGCAATCCTGTGGGCATTGGACGGCCAGCCCATTGCCACGCTCAGCGGGCATCAGGGCCGCATTGCCAGCGCCGTATTTTCTCCCAACGGAAAAACCATCCTTACCGGCAGCGGTGATTGGACGGCAAAGATATGGACGCCCGATGGAAAGTTGCAAAAGACGCTCACCGGCCATCAGAGCGCGTTGGAATCTGTCGCCTTTTCTCCCGACGGCCAATTCGCACTGACCGGCAGTTTGGATGGCACTGCAAGAACCTGGCCCATCGGCCGCGAGTTGCACTGCACCTACGCCGGCCACCAGAAAGGCGTCTCCTCCGTTGCCTTCTCCTCCGACGGCCAAACCATCCTGACGGGAAGCGCCGACAAAACTGCGAAGATCTGGTCGATTGACGGGAAACTCCTGGCCACCCTGGAAGGGCACCAAACCGGCATCAAAGCAGTTGCTTTTTCTCCCGACCGGAAAGCAATACTCACCGGCAGCCACGACCAAACGGCAAAGCTCTGGACGGCCAATGGAGAACCACTCCGCACGCTTTCCGGCCATAGCGGGGAAGTCAATGCCGTTGCCTTTTCCCCGAGCGGAGAAACGATCCTCACCGGCAGCGCTGACAAGACGGCGAAGGCCTGGCGGGCAGATGGCACAACCATCACCACGCTGGAAGGCCATCAGGGGGCAGTTTGGGCAGTAGCTTTTTCGCCCGACGGCAAAAGCATACTCACCGGCGGAAGCCAATTAGCCCACCTATGGACAGCAGAGGGCCAGCTCCTCACCACCTTTGAAGGGCATGAAAACCCCATTCTATCTGTTGCCTTTTCCCCCGACGGCAAGCTGGTGCTGACCGGCAGCAGCGACGAAACTGCCCGGCTCTGGACGCTGGACGGCAAGCAGATCCGCTCTCTGCACGCCGACCCCGCCGGAGTCAACTCGGTGGCCTTTTCGCCCGACGGAACCATGATCCTGACTGCCGGCGTAAGCGAAACAGCCCGGCTTTGGACACTGGAGGGCCAGCCGCTGGCCACCTATTCCGGGCATGAGGACTACATCTATTCCGTCGCCTTCTCCCCGGACGGCCGGTCGATCCTGACGGGGAGCTACGACAACACTGCAAAGCGCTGGCTGCTGCCGCAGGCATTGCTGGAGGAAAGGACGAAAGCATTTACCCGGGAAGAACTGCGGGAGCAGGGGGTACAGCTGGAGATGGAAGGAAGGGGGGGTGATTTGGGAGAGGGGTGAGGGGGAGAAAGGGAGAGTGGGTGAGGGGAGGGGGGAGAAAGGGAGAGTGGGTGAGGGGGAGAGGGGGAGGGGGGAGAGGGCATGCGCATCAGGTTGATGTGTTAAAATCCGCGAGGTACCAGCCTTTGGAGACGCTCTGGCAGCGGCTGCCCTGTGGATAGTAGGCCGCCGGGTGAACTCACCCCATCTGAAGGGAAGCCAGGCGCCCCTCTCTTACGCGCTTAAGCGAGCAAAAGGAAGAGAGAGGGGCAGGGCGACATGCCCTGGAAGCCTGCATTAGCCAGCTGCAGGTGGCATTACCCCTCTCTTCCCCCTGCCCCCATGGTGATAAAGAGAGGGGGGGCGATCTCGGATCAGTAAGGGGTGAGTTCTTCTTAAGCTGCCGGGTGAACTCACCCCCGCCTCAGCGGAAGCCAGGCGCCCCCTCTCTTGAGCTGCTTAAGCGAGCAAAAGGGAAGAGAGGGGGCAGGGCAGGACAACATGCCCTGGGAGCCTGCGTTGGCCAGCTGCTGCAGGTGGCATTACCCCCTCTCTTCCCCTGTCCCCGAGGTGATAAAGAGAGGGGTGGTGATCTCGGATCAGTAAGGGGGTGAGTTCTGCTTTAGCTGCCGGGTGAACTCATCCCCGCCTCAGCGGAAGCCAGGCCCCCTCTCTTGAGCTGCTTAAGCGAGCAAAAAGGGAAAGAGAGGGGGCAGGGCAGGACAACATGCCCTGGGAGCCTGCGTTTACCAGCTGCAGAGTGGCATTACCCCCTCTCTTCCCCTGTCCCCGAGGTGATAAAGAGGGGGGTTGATCTCGGATCACTGGGGTGAGTTCTTCTGCCTGGCTGCCGGGTGAACTCATCCCCGCCTCAGCGGGAAGCCAGGCGCCCCCTCTCTTGAGCTGTAAGCGAGCAAAAGGGAAGAGAGGGGGCAGGGCAGGACAACATGCCCTGGGAGCCTGCGTTTACCAGCTGCAGAGTGGCATTACCCCCTCTCTTCCCCCTGTCCCCGAGGTGATAAGAGAGAGGGGTGGTAGATCTCGGATCAGTAGGGGTGTGAGTTCTGCTTAAGCTGCCAGGTTCCCCCGGCGAGGAAGCCTGTAAAGACCCCATTTTAACATATTAGCCTGATGCGCATGGGGGAGAGGGGGAGAAAGGGAGAGTGGGAGAGGGGGAGAGGGAGAGGGGGAGAGTGTGGGTGAGTGGGTGAGGGGGAGAGGGGGAGAAATGAACAAGGACGGGACATTCCTCCCCAAATGTAGAGGTCTCCACCCGGCTTAGCCGGAGAAGGGCGCCGTTTCGATGTCGGGCACCTCGGTATTCACCACCACGACATTGGTTCGTTTGTCGTCTTCCTTGAACTGTGTGGCGTTCATCGGGCTGGGCGACAGGACGACCCTCGCCTGGACGCTTTCCCGAAAGGGGCTGCCGTCGTCATCCGGGCCGGTGAGCTCCGATGGGGAGAAGCGCTCGGTTCGCGTTCTGGTTATTCCGGTAGAAGGCGCGGCGGCAATCTCTTCCGGCGTAATATAGACATCCGGAAAGCGCGCCAGATAGTCATCCGGGTTGTCCTCGCTGTAATCTACGTCATACAGCCAGATGAATTCTCTGAACCCCAGGCCCTGGGTGGCCAGCAGCCGTTCCAGGAGGCTGAATCGCACGCGATAGCTTACTTCTACGGTAAAGTCGCCGCCCAGGGTTATCCTGGGGGGGATGTCAAGAACTTGACTTGAAATACTTGCCATGATCAATGGTTTTTTGGTTGATGAATGCTTGTCGGTGCAAAGTTGGCGAAAAGAACAACTGTCCGATCTCCCGGTATTTCAGGATATTTCCCAGGGGTTTTTCAGGAATTGCGGTTTCCTGGGTGTTGGGCGAATTGGCGCAAGATGACACCTTTTTCGCTCATCGGCAGCATTAGGGAAAAAGATGTCACCTTGCTGGCAGCGGCCTACCTTCCTGAAAAACAAGGACAACCCCTCCTGAAAACCTGTAGTATGCCAAACTATAGGAAAGCCGGAACTTTACAGGGCAAGTGGATGGCGGGCAGGAAACCGAATGAAGCCTAATCCTGGGGCTCCTGAATGAATTACAAAAAAAAAGCTAAATTAGAGCGGAAGAAATCAACACCCCAACAACCTATAAACCCTATGAGCCTTGTGTTTCTGGCTTACGCCAACGGCCGCAGCGAACCATTACCCTCCCTCTCCCGGGAAGAAGAGCAGGTGTACAGCCTGCTTTCCCGGCGAGCTGCCCGCCATGACTTCAGTGTGCACCGCGACGCCAACGCTACCCTTCCGAAGGTGGCGGAATACCTGATCCGCTTTCGGGAGGACCTCTGCGTGTTCGCTTTCAGCGGGCATGCGGGGCGCGACCGGCTGCTGCTGGAAGACCAGGCCGTGCAGGGGGAGGGCATCGCCGGACTGCTGGGGCAATGCCCCCAACTGCGGCTGGTGGCGCTCAATGGCTGCTCGACCCGGGGGCAGGCCCGGCGGCTGATGCAATTGCCCAACGGGCCGGCGGTGATCTCGACCAGCGCGCCGGTGGGCGACCTGGCGGCCACCCAGTTTGCCATCAGCTTTTTCCAGGCTTTCAGCGAGCAGCATGCCACGGTGCGGGAGGCTTTCGATATCGGGTTTTCGGCGGCGCGGGCGGCGGCACGGGAGCCCATCAGCCTGCCGACAGGCCGGACCCTGGCGCTGGGGGTGGGCGAGGCGGAGGAACCCTGGTGGGGGCTGGATGTGCCCCCGGGGCGGCCACAGAACCTGGACTGGAAGCTGCCCGAAAAAAAGGACGGAAACAGCCGGCTGGTAGATTTGCTGGAGCGCAAGCTCAGCCGCCTGCGGGAACAATTGCTGCTCATACAGGGGACGGACGCGGCGCGGGAATTTGTGCTGGAAAACCAGATCGGGCAGGCGGAGGAGGAATTGAGCAAATTAAAAGGCTAATAAAACAAGCAATGAACTTGACTTTCGAGGAAACGACGGGGCTGGAAAAACAACTGCAACTGCTGATCCAGAAGCTGGGCAAGCTGAGGGAGCAGCATATCCTCATTCAGGGGACGGATGCGGCGCGGGAGTTTTTGCTGGATAACCAGATCGTGCAGGCCGAGCAGGAGGCGGAAACCATTAAGCAGAAACTGGCTGCCCGCTACAATATTTACAGCCAGGAAGGGGAGAGCCTGCTGGCACAGAAAGTGGCCGAACTCAACATCGAGGAGGAACTCGGAGCGATCCACCGCGTCGACTGCGACCGCCGGGAGATGCGCAGGCGTTTCTGGAAAGCCTTCGAAGAGCAGCTGAGCCTGGCCTACCATTACTACTTCATCAGCGCCTGCCTCACCCAAATGCCGCCGAGCTTTGCCGAACGGATGATCTATGAACTCATCCATGAGGAACTCGACGACGATGAACAAGGGATTCTCTGCCTGCGCCGCGACAAGGACCAGCGGGTGCAGATTCAGCCCCTGCCGCTTCGGCGCAACCTGGCCAAATCGCAGCAGGAATTCCGCGCCTTCTTCGCCCGGCACTTCGAGTTCAGCGGCGAACAGGAGTTTGACACCTTCCTTCGCACCGGGCTCCCCCGCCTGCCGTACCGCTATGTAGCGATGGTGTTCGAACTGCACGAGGGCAAATGGGAAGATTTCCTGCCGGAGTATTTCCAGTGGATCATCGATGCCTTCTCCAGCCCCAACAAGGATGTCCCTTCCTTTGTTTTTTTCTTCGTGTTATATGTAGATAACCTGCATAGAGAAGAAAAGCGGACGGCCCGGCAAAACCAGATCGTGCAGGCACTTCAGGCCATGGAAACACACAACCGTTCCGCCGTACACCTCAGCCCGCTGCAGCCGGTACCGGTGAGCGACCTGCAGGCATGGATTCTCGACCGGGGTGAACGCAACGCCGGGAGGATCGAGGAACTGATCAACCTGCTGGCCCGCGGCCTGCCTCCGGAAGACCAGGAACAATACCATCTTCAACAGCTGCTGAATATGGACGACATAGAGCGGCTGCAGGAGATTGTTTATAAGAAAGCGAAGGGGTAGGGTTTTAGTTGTCAGTTGTTGGTTGTCAGTTGTTGGTTCCTGGCAGTCAACCGGCCCTCCCTGGCAGGACAACAAACGACAAACAACGGACAACGGACAACAGACAACGGACAACAGACAACGGACAACGGACAACAGACAACAAAAACATGAAAAACTTCCGCCTCTACGACAACACCGCCCAGCGGGAACTGCCCCGCATCCCGCGCAACGCGCGGCTCGACGAGCCCAGCCTGTACCGCCCCTCCGAAGGGCTCATCAATGCCGTCAACGTAGCGCTGGCGCTCAACCAGCCGCTGCTGCTGACCGGCGAACCCGGCACCGGCAAGACCCAACTGGCCCACCACCTGGCGTGGTTCTTCCAGCTGGGCGAGCCGGAAGTCTTCAACGCCCAGACGACCTCAACGGCCAGAGACCTCTTCTACCGCTACGACGCGCTGTCTCACTTCCAGTACAGCCAAACCCAGAAAGAAATTCTCAGCGCCGGGGAAGTCGAGGAAAAATTCATCACCTACCAGGCCCTCGGGCGGGCCATCCGGGACAACCAGCGCATCGTTGTGCTGATCGACGAGATCGACAAGGCGCCGCGCGACCTGCCCAACGACGTGCTGGCCGCCCTGGAAGCGCTGCGCTTCTACGTGCCGGAAACCGGAAAGGCCTACACCGCCGACCCCGACAACCGGCCGGTAATCATCATGACTTCCAACTCCGAGAAAAACCTGCCGGAGCCTTTCCTGCGGCGGGTGGTGTACTACCACATCCCCTTCCCCGAGCCCGAGACGCTGCTGGACATTCTGCAGCTCAAGGTGGAGGATTTTCCGAAAGCAGGCCTCAGCGCGGTAGTGGAACACTTTGACCTCATCCGCAAAGGGCGGCGGGTGAAGCTGCGCAAGAACCCGGCCACCGCCGAGCTGATCTACTGGGCCATGCTGCTGCAGCAACTCGGCTTCCCGGCCGAAAAACTCAGCGACTGGCCGAGCCTGAGCCGCGAGGAAAAGGAAATGCTGGCCGTGTCCTATTCCGTGCTGGCCAAGAACAAGGAGGATCTTGCCGAGCTGCGCAATATGATCCTGCCCAGCCGGCGGGGGGAGGGCTGACCGGAGGGCCGGGATGTAGCCGCCGACCCCGGCGGACGGTTGACGGTTGACGGCAGACGGGGGATGGCAGACGGCCAGAAGCAGGACAGGCTACCCTGCGGTAAGACTTGACAAGTTTTTTAGCTGGGGGGGCACCGGAAACTTGTCAAGTCTACGGGTTGGCGGACGGCGGCATGTTCATGAATACTGAGCCAACAAAAAGCCAGGATTTACATCCCGGCCCTTGGGGTACGGGCTTTCGCCCGCGTCCATCTCCATACGCCGTATCAATAGCATCAATAGCATCAACAGCATCAATTGAACAAAGGGCAAACATATCAACTGCTGGCCGAACTGCTTCCCACCCTGGAGCGGGAAGGCTTCTCCCTGGGCGTCGGCCAGCACCTGCGGGTGCAGGGGCTGCTGTCGCGCCTGCCGGAGGAGCTGCCGGAGGAGCAGCTCAAGCTGGCCCTGGCCCCCCTGTTTGCCACCAACCCACAGCAGCAAGAGCAGTTTTATACGCTGTTCGAGCAGTGCCGGGAGCGTGTACGCGTTATGGAAGCGGCGCCGGCCCGGCGCGCCGCCCTTCCCCCAATGGAGCGCCGCTGGCGCCGCCGGGCCCTCATTCTGGGCATAGCCACCCTGCTGGCCCTGGCTGTGCCTGTCAGTTTGTGGCTGTACCGCTGGCTGGCGCCGCCACCCCAGAGCCTGGAAAGGCCCTTTGACGTCTTGGCCGGCCAAACCGTGGAGGTTTGCCTCGATTCCACCCAACTGGCCGCTTTCGATACCATCATCGCCGCCGAATTTTGCGACACCGCCGGCTACCGGGGCGCCTTGGGCAATTTCGAGATCAGCGATCCCGCCTGCCTGGCCTACACCGCCGGGGACAGCCTGGGGCAGGATTCCATCTGCGTCCGCATCACGGATAGGCGCGGGCGCAGCGCCACGATCAATTTCCGGGCCGAGGTGCTGCGGCAGGTTGTTGTGCCGCCGCCGCCGGGGGCTGAAGTTGGTGTTACTTCCCCTCTTTTTATCCCCAAGCAGGAGCCGCCCCCTCCCGACCTGGGTTCCCTGGCGATGGAGCCGCCGCCCGCCTGGGTAGTATTCCTGGCCGCCCATGCCTGGTGGCTCAAACCCCTGTCCCTCCTCTTGCTGGGGCTGTTTCTTTACGCGCTGCTGCGCTGGCTGGAGCAGCGCCGCCGACGGCTCGTTGCCGAGCTGGAAAGCGGCGACAAGCCGCCCTACGTTTGGAATATCGGCCTGGGGGAAAGCGGGGAAGACATCGAACTTGGCGAAGATTTTCAGCTCACCCTGCACCACCTTCGCCGCCGCGCCCGCACCGAGCAGGTGCGGCTGCACCTGCCGCGCACCGTAGAGGCCACCATCGCCAAAGGCGGCATGGCCGACCTGCAGTTCGAGCAGCAGACCCAGCCGCCGGAGTATCTGCTGCTGATCGACCGGCAGGACGCCCGCAACCACCGGGCGCAGGTCTTCGACCGACTCTACCAGTCTCTTCGGGAAAACGAGGTGCTCATCGAGCGCTTCTACTACAACGGCGACCCCCGCACGGTATTCAACGAGGCCCATGCCGAAGGCCTGCCGCTGAAGAGCCTCCAGCAGCGCTTTCCCGCCCACCGCCTGCTGCTGATGGGCAGCGGTTACCCCCTGCTCAGCCCCACCACCGGCAAGCTGGCCGGCTGGAGCCGGGTGCTGGAACAATGGCGGCAGCGCGCCCTGCTCACCCCTCAGCCCGCCGGCGCCTGGGGCCGGAAAGAAGAGCGCCTGGGCGAGCTGCTCCACGTGCTGCCCGCCTCGCTGCAGGGCCTGCGCTACCTCGTCGATCAGCTCGACGCCGCCGAGGAAGCCGACTATGACAACTGGCGCGAGCAGGTGCAGGACTTTCCACGGGAGCACATCGAATTCCAGGGCGGGCTGCTGGCCACCCTGGAAGCCTATTACCCCCGCGAGCTGATCCGCTGGATCGCCGCCTGCGCCGTATACCCCGCCCTGCACTGGGGCCTGACCCTCTACCTCGGCCGCCTGCTGTCGGGCGAAGATCAGCGCCTGCTCACCCTCGGCAACCTACAAGCCCTCAACCGCCTGCCCTGGTTTGTGGAGGGCGCCATCCCGAATGAGGCCCGGGCCGTGCTACTGGCCTGGCTGGAAGAAGAAGAGCCAGGCCTGCTGCCGCGCATCCGCGAATCGCTGCACGGCCTGCTGCTGCAGAACCCGCCGCCGCGCGACTCAGCCGCCTGGGACGACTACCACCTCAACCTCAGCCTGAACGAGTGGCGCTTCACCCGCGACAAGCGCCGCAAAAAGGAACTGGAACGAACCATCGCCGCCCACCTGGAGCAGGGCGCCGAGGCCGACTTCACGGTGGTCAAATACCTGGACCGGCCGCGCGGGCCGCTCGACTTCATCGTGCCCGAGCGCTGGAAGAAATACATACATCCCGGCGGCCATCCGGCGTTGGGGTGGAAAGGGCTGTTTAAAGATATGCCCTGGGCCGCCCTCCTCTGGCTGGCCTTCGCCACGCTGGCGATTTGCTATACGCCCAGGGTAGCCAGCTGCGGCGGAGCAGAGGTGGCCGTTTCAACCAACGACGGCGAGCTGCAACTCTGCCTGGACAGCCCGGCCGACAGCTTGTTGTACTATGAAGTGCTGGCTCGCGACTCGGTTAGAAGGCTGGTATCGAAGTTCGGAATGGAAGAGGAGGAGATAACGGAGCCACAGACACCGCTACAAGTAGAGGCAAGTAAGTTGAGGATGGAAATGGACAAAATTGAAGATGAAATTGCGCGTGATACTGGCGAGCAAGAAGATAAAATTGCGGAGTTGGAAGCCGAATTGAAGGACCTTAAGTTCAAATACAAGCGATTGTCGTTAAACATCGAAGGGAACCGTACTTCTATTTACCATTTGAATTATGACGGCGTTGTTCTGAGTGATGGCGAGATCTGGGAGCAGCTCAATCCGATAGATTCCATAAATCAATTGGCGGAAGGCGTACAGGCGGCGGATTCGCTCCGGAGAAAATACCGGCAAAATGTAGCGCTTACACTATTTAATGAAGGAATTACTTTATATGATACTTATCACGATGGCGTGGACACCCTCGGCTTCAAAGCCGCCGCCTGCGCCTGCTTTACGCGGGCTGCCGCCCTCGATACCGTCGATTTCGACTTTAAGCGCGCCCGCGCCTGGTGTGAAGCGAAGCCGCCGCCGGCAAATCCCTACAAAATCGCCCCTGAAATAGTAGGAACCATGGCCAATGAGGCGGGAGAACCGCTGAGCGGCGTGTCAGTAAACGGCCCCTTCGCCGGCGCCCTGGTAAGCGATGCCCGGGGGCAGTACACGCTTCGCCTGCCGGAAGACTACCCCCGGCCCGATATCACCCTCTCCTTCGCCGCGCCGGGCTACCGGCCCGCCAACCGGACGTTTGCCATCGATGGGGTGGATCAACTACCTACGACACGGCTACAACCTTCGGCTGCGCCAACCTTCACCCTGCGGGGCACGGTGCGCGACTCCGCCGATAACCGGCCACTGGCCGGCGTAACCGTAACCGCCCCGGGGCATGGAACGGCCACGACCAGCGCTGCCGGCTCCTTTCAACTGGAAGTAGAGGAAACCGCCCTGGCGGCGCCGATGCGTTTCACTTTTTCCCGAAGCGGCTACCGGGCAAAGCAGGCCAACTACCCGCCGGCGGCTTTGCGCAACCCCTTATCCATTCGGTTGCAAACCATGCCTCCCGACACGGCTGCGCGGATTAATCCGCCCGTAATCAGCCCCACTGCCCCGGCAGACACGGCAGCAGGGGATCAACCGCCCACCCTCCTCGCCGGGTCGGTTACGCTGGGCGGCAAAACTTACCGCACCCTGCGGATCAATGGGAAAACCTGGATGGCGCAGAACCTGGATTATGAGGTGGCGGATTCGTGGTATCATGACGATCTGAAAACTGCCGCAGATAGCAGCAAATATGGCCGCCTGTACACCTGGGAGGCGGCGAAAAAGGCTTGTACAGCCGTTGGTTGGAGGTTGCCGACGGATGAGGAGTGGCGCACGCTGGCGATGGCGAACGGTGGGCTTTGGGATGGCAGCGATCAAGGTGATCCAAAGAAAGCTTATTCGGCGCTTATCGAAGGAGGCAGCACTGGTTTTGCTGCGCGTCTTGGCGGCTACCGTCCCACCGATGGCAGCTTCTACGACCTTCCTACAACGGCTACTACTGGAGCGCTACGGAGTACGGTACGGACAACGCGTGGACCTACTTCTTCCACCGCAGCAACGGCAAGCTGGTCCGGATCCTCAATAGCAGGTCGCTCGGGTTCTCGTGTCGTTGCGCCCAGGACTAGATTATTTGACAATTTGACAATTTGCGGCGAGTCCAGGATGTGGGGCGAGGAGGTCAATACAAGAAAAAAAAGTTTGATTTACCATGAAAAAAAAAGTTTGAGAAATCGTTAAAACAACTATTTTGCACTCCGTTTTCCAGCTGGAGCGAAATAGATGCGAAGGCAGGCGAAACATCCCAAATACTATGAGAAAATGCAAACCAAGGACATTTTGGCGCTGGAAGGCACCAATGAAGGAGATATTCTACTGCTGCGCGAGGGCCTGTTCTGGCGTGCCTATCAATTATCCGCTTTTCTTTTTTCTACTCATATCCGTCCGCTGAAGGTAACCTCCCGGCACGTCAAAGTAGTCAAGGCAAACCTTGCGTATGTCGGTTTTCCGGACAAGATACTGGAAGGAATAGTGCAGGCTGCCGGGGAGAAAGGGTGGAACATAGAGCGGCAGGAAAAACAGATCAGGATCATTGTCGGCTTGCCGGTGGATCGCGCTGCCTACCAGCAATGGTTTGAAGCCCAGGCGCCTTCTGAGGAAGAATCGGCTGCTACGTTTCCATATTTGGGGCAGGACAAAATCCTGGAAAAGATCCGCAGTTATCCTATAATGGAAAAGACGCCGCTGGAGACTCAGCGTTTCGTCCTGGAATTACAAAAAGAGATCAATGGCCATCTATAGTGACCTGCCGGTATACAAAGCCAGTTATGGGTTACTGGTAGCTGTTTTTGATTTCTCCCGGCAATTCACCCGGGAGTACAAATACACCATCGGCGAAAAGCTGAAGAATGAGACTATCGATATGATCACCAACATCTACCGGGCCAACAGCCGGGAGGACAAGAAGGAATTGCTGCAGCGGGCGCGGGAGAACGTGGAGGTGATCCGTTTATACCTGAGGTTGCTGCGGGATCTCCGCCAGATCGACCTCCCCAAATTTGTCGGGCTAAACGAACAAATTGAGAACGTGTCGCGGCAACTGGCAGGGTGGGAGAGGAGTGTGAGCAGGGTGTAGGGCAATTTTCCAAAGCGCTTATTTTTTTCACTTTTTTGCCCCAACCCTGAAGGGAGAAAGTGAAAAAAAACGCTCATCTCCCTTCAGGGTTGGGGCAAAATGAGTGTTTTTTTTTCACGGCAAGGAAAATTGCCCTACACCCGCCTGAAAAAGTAGCCGGAAAAGAAAGGAAAATTGTTTACATAAGAACCTGGCCGGAGTCCCGGCGCTCAAGGGCGGCGGGAGGGCGCCTTTTGAGTCCAATAGCCTTCTTGTTTCGGCAAGGAATAAAAGATGCCTCCGGCCGCTCAATGGCTGGGGGCGCGAGTTAAAGGCTATTTTTGCGTCTGCGCTTCTTGGCGGCTA
The DNA here is from genome assembly GCA_020636375.1 of Lewinellaceae bacterium. Classification (GTDB taxonomy): domain Bacteria; phylum Bacteroidota; class Bacteroidia; order Chitinophagales; family Saprospiraceae; genus JACJXW01. The sequence continues at coordinate 27,962 of JACJXZ010000001.1, forward strand.
CCGCAACACCGATGGCAGCTTCAACAACCTTGGCAACAACGGCAACTACTGGAGCGCTACGGAGTACGGTACGGACAACGCGTGGAACTACAACTTCAACCGCAGCAACGGCAAGCTGAACCGGAACAACAATAGCAGGTCGCTCGGGTTCTCGTGTCGTTGCGCCCAGGACTCGAAGCCGGGAGGCCGGAAACAGCCTCCCGGCCATTAGTGATGAGAAATGATTGCAGAAAACCAACCATTACCCGGCTTCGATAAAAAGCTGCTCCTCGACCTCTTCTATGCCTACGAAGACGCCCGCCTGAACAAGCAAAACACGGCCAGCGCGCTGAAGTTCGAGGAGCATTACGAAGAAAACATCTTTGCCCTCTGGGATGAGGTCAGGGAGCAAAGATACCAGATTGGCCGCAGCATTTGTTTTATCAACTTCAAGCCCGTGAAGCGGGAAATCTTCGCTGCCCACTTCCGCGACCGCATTGTCCATCACCTCATCTTCAACTACCTCAATCCTATCGTCGAGCCAGGCTTCATCAAAGACAGCTACAGTTGCCGGGTAGGCAAAGGCACCCACTACGGCATCAACCGCATGCAATCTTTCATTCGGGGCTGTTCGCACAATTACACCCGGGACGCCTGGATACTGAAGATGGATATCCTGGGCTATTTTATGAGTATCGACCGGAACATACTATTTGACATGATCTGCCGGAAACTGGAACGGCACAATCGCCCGGTTGATTTTGACAAATCGTTGCTGGTCTATCTCCTCGAAAAGGTTATCTTCAACGACCCCACCACCAATTGCCTCATCAAAGGCCGTGCATCCGACTGGAAGGATTTGCCGCCCAGCAAAAGCCTGTTTCACGCGCCGCCAGGCAAGGGCTTTCCCATCGGCAACCTCACCTCGCAGCTCTTCGGTAATATTTACCTCAATCCCTTCGACCACTTTGTCAAGGAAGAACTAGGCATGCGCTACTATGGGCGCTACGTCGACGATTTTGTGCAGGTGCACGAAAGCCGGGACTTTCTAAAGGCACAGATACCGAAGATTCGCGCTTTCCTGGGGGATGAGCTTCAACTGGAACTCCATCCCCGGAAAATCTACCTACAGCACTATACCAGAGGCGTGCAGTACCTCGGGGCCTATCTAAAGCCCCACCGGACGTATGTCTCCCCGAGAGTGAAAAACAACTTTTACCAGGCCATACAGAATTGGAACCGCTTTATCCAGGAGAACGGCAACAAGATCGAAGGAAAGGCCCTGAAAAAATTCATCGGGTCGATGAACTCGTACCTCGGGACGTTGAAGCACCACGACACCTACAAGCTGCGAAAGAAGCTGCTGCGGCAATTGAACGGGTACTTCTGGAATTATGTGTATATTTCAGGGGGGTATGGGAAGTTGGTGGCAAAGAGGCGGCGGGTGAAGGGGCTATGGCCTCGATGAGCCGTTTGAATTCAACTGCCGTCGCCTTCAGGCTGCGCGGCCGTACATTGAAAATTCCCGGCTATGGCTTTATTTTGCCGGGATTTTGGCGAGTATCAAATACATCAGTCACAAAAATCACTTGTTGTTCGATTCGATAAATGACTTTGTAATGGGGATTTACAACAACAAAGCGATGGTCTAATTCCAGGTGTTCCAAATGTTCCTCCTTTGGGCCCATTAAAGGATGCTGTTTGAGCATTAATGCCGCTTTCATTACATCTGCTCTAATTTGACGGCCTTTCTTGCCGTTGCCGAGGCGCCTGTAATAATTGTAGATTTTCTTCAACTCTGCTTTGGCAGGATCAGTAATTTTTACCTGCATAACCTAATCCCAATCTTCTTCGACAATAGATTCGATATCGCTTACCTGGCCTTTTGCGATTGCTCTTTCGGATGCTTCCGCACGAGCTATTAGTTCTTCTTTGGTCATTGGTTTCAGCTTAGCTTCATAAGAGGCTATTTCGGCTTGCTTTTTAAATTCCAATAGTTTTTCCAGCATCGTTGGGTCCTGAAGTTGGACCAGCCATTCGATTAATTTAAATTTCTCTGCTTTTACGTTCATTATCATTTTTTTTTTGCTCACTTAAAAATAACGATTTTATGCTGATAATCGTTGCTTTGATGAAAGCTAAGGTTTTCAAAGGCGGATAATATTATTTATCTTTATCGCCAATCACACAAGCAATCCCTTTTCCGGCCCCCTTTCACCCAAACGAACCGTAACCCATGTCGCAGCAGGAACGCAATCTCGCATTTGGCCCTGAGGAGGAACCAGCCCCTCCCCAAGGGAAGTCGTGGTTTTTTGGCGTTGGCGTCAATACCTACCAGCATTTTCCCAGCCTCAACAATGCCCGTAAAGACATTGAAGACATTCTCCAACTGCTACAGCAGCGCTACCAGCTGGATGAAAGCATTACCCTGCTGGACGAGGCGGCTTCCCGCCAGGCCATCATCGACCAGCTGTATGCCCTGCAGGGGCGGCTGAAAGAAAACGACAAGCTCATCCTGTTTTATTCCGGGCACGGGCACCTGGACAGCAAGGACCGGGGATACTGGATACCGGCCGACGCTTTCCCCAGGCAAGTATCCTCTTATATCCCCAGTTCCACCATTCAGTATTTGGTGGAGGATATCGGCTGCCGGCACATCCTGCTGATCTCCGACTCCTGCTTCTCCGGCGCCTTGCTCACCCGCGACGTGGGCTACGCGCAGCAGGCCCTGGAGGAACTGGAGCGCGACCGCTCCCGCTGGGTGATTGCCTCCGGGCGGCAGCGGGAACCCGTAGCGGACGGCAAGCCCGGCGAGAACAGCCCCTTTGCCGGCAGCATCCTGAAGGTTTTGCGCGACAACCAGCAAATGCGCCTGAACGCCGGCTTGCTCTATGACCAGGTGGCCAAACTGACCCGCTTCCAATACAAGCAGATGCCGCAAAGCGCGGCCCTCTACAGCTCCGGCCACGAGGGCGGCCAGTATGTCTTCCACCTCAAGGCCAACGAAGCGGCCGACTGGAAGGCCTGCCAGGAGGCGGGCACATTGGCGGCCTACCAGGCCTTCGTGGCGAGATATCCGGAAGGGATGTACGCCCAGGCCGCCCGCGCCACCCTGGCGGAGCTGGAGGAAGAAGCCGCCTGGGAAGAGGCCCGGGCCAAGGGCACCATCCTATCCTATTACCAATACAACCGGAGTTATCCCTCCGGAAAGTACCGCACCGAAGCGCTGGAGGCGCTCAAGCGGCTGGAGGAAGAACAGGGCTGGCAACAGGCCCAACGCACCAATACGCTTTCTGCTTTCCTGGACTACCAGGGCCGCTACCCGAAGGGGCGCTTTGCCCAGGAGGCAGAAGAGAAAATACAAGCCATCCTGGCCGGCCAGCAGGAGCCGGCGGCGTGGCAGGCAGCAAAGAGTAAAGACACGGCCGCCGCCTACGAGGCATACCTGCAGCAGTACCCGCAGGGCCTGCATGCCCGGGAAGCCCGGGCGGCGGCGCAGGAATTGCAGCGCAAAGCCGGAGCAGAACGGGCGCAACAGGAAGAAGCGGAACGCCGGCAGCAACAGGCGGAGGCGGAACGGCAGCGGCGGGAGCAGGAGCTGGAAGCCTGGCAGGCGGCGAAGGGTAAAGGCACTGTCGTTGCCTACGAGGCATACCTGCAGCAGTACCCCCAGGGCCCGCATACCCCGGAAGCCCGGGCGGCGGTACAGGAGTTGCAGCGCAAAGCCGGAGCAGAGCGGGCGCAACAGGAAGAAGCGGCCCGCCGGCAGAAACAGGAGGCAGCGCAGCCGAAGGCGGAGGAAGCCGTCAACCCGCCCTTAAGCCAGGCCATGAACAGGAGGAAGTGGCTGCCCATTGCGATAGGCGTGCTGGCAGGCTTGCTGGCGGTTTGGGGAATAGTGAAGTGGGTAGGGGGAGGGAAGGAGCCTGAGGCTGCCTCCACTGTACAATATGGAAGCGTTACCCTGGGCAGCCGGGCTTACCGCACAGTGGACATCGACGGCCTGTCCTGGATGGCAGAGAACCTGGACTATGAGGTGCCGGATTCCTGGTGCTACGATAATAAGCCGGGCAATTGTGATCAATATGGGCGCCTATATACCTGGGAAGCGGCCAAAAAGGCCTGTGCCGCAGTGGGCTGGCGGCTGCCGACGGACGCGGAATGGAAAAGTTTAGCCAATGCCTATGGAGGATATTACGATTCGGTGAATTCAAAAGACGTTGGGAATCCGAAACAGGCTTATTCGGCGCTTATCAAAGGAGGCAGTACTGGTTTCTCTGCGCTTCTTGGCGGCTGGCGGAACACCGATGGCAGCTTCAACAGCCATGGCGACGACGGTGACTACTGGAGTGCTACGGAGACCAGCGGCAGTAGCGCGTGGGACTACAACTTCAACCGCAGCAACGGCAAGATGTACCGTAACATTGGTAACACGGCGTCTGGGTTCGCCTGCCGTTGCGTAAAGGGAGGTACTCCGAAATCCCAGATATTGACAAACGAACAAGCAATACAGGTTCCTCCCGAAGAAACGGAAGAACCAGAACCGAAAAAAACAACTCCCAACTCTCCCGAAATGACCAGTACTTTCCGTGGAGAGGAACTGAAAGTGGTATTATCCAAGGGTACGCCTCCCTACACCCTGATGCTACTTCGCAATGGCAAAGAAGTATTCCGCAAAGAACTTCCTTCCGCCGGCAGCCATAAAATCACCCTGACTGAGTACCGTAAGGACCCTGGAAGCTATGAACTGCGGGTGGAAGATGCCGGCAGCCAGCAGGCTTCCGAAACCATCAGGATCGATCCGCCGAAGGAGAAAAAGGCTGAACCTGCAACTAGCCCAGGCACTTCCGGCACTGCGCGGCTTGGAGGCCGTGCCTATCGCACCGTCCGCCTCAACGGCAAAACCTGGATGGCGGAGAACCTGAACTACGAAGTGCCGGATTCGTGGTGCTACGGCGATAAATCGAGCAATTGTAGTAAATACGGTCGCCTATACACCTGGGAAGCGGCCAAAAAGGCCTGTGCCGCAGTGGGCTGGCGGCTGCCGACGGATGCGGAGTGGAGTGCATTGAGAGATAAGTATGGAGGTGAAACAGGCGCTTATAAAGCCTTAGTTGAGGGCGGCAGCACTGGCTTCTCTGCGCTTCTTGGCGGCTACCGCTACACCGGTGGCAGCTTCCACGGCCTTGGCAGCGGCGGCTACTACTGGAGCGCTACGGAGTACGGTACGGACAACGCGTGGGGCTACAGCTTCTACCGCAGCAACGGCCAGCTGTACCGGAGCCGCAATAGCAGGTCGCTCGGGTTCTCGTGTCGTTGCGCCCAGGACTAGACTATTTCCATTTTTGACTATTTTCGCGTGTAGTAGGGTGGGCTCAGGTATAAAGCTCGGCTTCGGCACGCAGGCGGGGCGAGCATTCCGGCTCGAGATGGCCATTTTTTTTTCTTTAACAGGGAAAAGGATTTGCCAAATCGCCAAATTCACTATTTTGCACTCCGCTTGATCCGCCGAGCGCAGCGAGGCGGCGCGTTCGTTTTAAATACTATGAGAGAAAATGCAAACCAAGGACATTTTGGCGCTGGAAGGCGCCAATGAAGGAGATATTCTGCTGCTGCGCGAGGGCCTGTTCTGGCGTGCCTATCAATTATCCGCTTTTCTTTTTTTCACTCATATCCGTCCGCTGAAGATCACCGCCCGATACGTCAAAGTAGCCGGGGCAAAACTGGTGTATGTTGGTTTTCCGGACAAGGTATTGGAAGGGAGGCGATAGGCTGCTTTCGTACCCTCCACCCCCTAGCCCCCGCCAGCGGGGGAGATTGGCCATCATAGGGCTGCGGAGCAGTTCTCAGTAGGCGGTAATCTCCGTTTTTGGTGAAAGAGGTTGTTGCCGAGGGTGACACCTAGGGTGTTCATTAACAAGCTGCTTACGAGGAATCGATTCCCACAACTTTTGGTCCCTTAGCAGGCCTGGCGAAAGCCCTTCTGCGCTTTGCCAAGAAAGAAGGCCCTTCGCGCTGTGCCACCCACCAGCCCTCCACTTTTTGAAACGCGGTAGATGATAATGCCTGGTAAACAACCTGTGCTGTCAAAGGGCCGGCGAAAGCGGCTATCATCAAAACATTAGCGCTCATACCTTTGAGCCAGGCTTTTTCTCCGGCCTGCTTGTAATGCCCGAAAAGAGACTCTATTATATCAGAGCTTGCCAGGTAAGTTTGCCCGTCTGGCAAAGCATCGATATTGCTTTGCGTCTCTTTCTTCCAGCGCAGGAAGAATTCCTCGGTTAGGGGAAGCAGCCCTTTATTTTGATACTGGCGCCAAAGCTGGAACCGGCTGCGAGACAACCCCCTGGCTTTAAAATCTGTAAGGAGGATCCTGGCCAACCTCATAAGCTGTTGTAAAGCTTCCAGAAAAGGGCGCATGGCTATGATGGGGCCAAAGTGCTTTAGAAATTGCCTTCTTTGCTCTGCTTCGGGTTTGACATCAGTTATCAATGTGAAATCCCCGGCATCGAAATATTGGAGCAGCTTCTGTGTCCAATCAACGGTGGCAAACAAGTTCATATAGCGGGCTGTCTTGCGCAGAGATGTCGGCGCTAAGAAACCGAAACTGGTTTGCACGATGGATTTTTGCAGCAGGTTTAATGCATTTACCAATTGCTTCCACTGCGGGTGGTTGCTTAGCAAGCCCTTCATGATGCGTGCCACCAAATGAGACATGTCGTAAGTATACATGATGGGTTGCTCCAGGCTTTGTTTTAATAAACGGATACCTTTACGGATAGAGCCAGCTCCATCGCCGACAACCTGCCGGGGAACCCCGGTTTGCCCTACGGTTTTCTGGAGGCGCTGGCAAAGGTGCTCTCCGTTAGCCCAGTGGCAAAGGCTGATATCCAGTATCCTTACTTGGCAAGCCTTTAATGCCCAGCTCTTGTCCTGGCGTAAAGCCGAAAGCCGGGCCCCGGCTATTACCAGGCATTGTTCCAGGCCTATTTGGAGAGTGTAATCTACTATATAAACCCAGTCCTTAGCCCGCTCAGGAGGTTGTTGGAGCTTGTAATACCCTAAGCGAAGCACCCATTGGCGTATTGCCCCAAAGCCAGGAAACTTGACGGGCCAGTACTTGCTCAGCACCCGCCAGGCCTGGGCAATACAACGAAAGCCCATGCTTGTGTACAAGTACCATTGTATACTGGCCATCACCTGCCAGAGTGGAAAACAATGGCTCGCTACGGTTTGGCTCAAGGAAGGCTCTATGGGCAATACGGCTGCCTCAGTCCTACTTTGTTGCAATTGGCTGGATAACGATTTTGCCTGCCCCTTCCAGTATTGCCGGGAGGCCTCCAAGCCGCGAACCCGCCATTTTAGCCGCCGGTTATCATAGCCGCGTTTCAATGCTTTTTTCCGCCACTTTTGGCGGCTGATATGCAAAAATTTGATTAACTTGCTGGTAGCTAAATTATACCCTAACTTGTTGATTGGCTTACTCATTTTTTTTGAGTTATGTCTACTAAGCTAACAACGAGTTAGGGTTTTTTGTCTTCCAGGCCTTACTCCAAGTTCGATAACTTGTCTTGTACCCACAGGGCTGGCAGGTGGGGCTAAATTAACTCCGCAGCCGCAGCCTGTCCTCGGCCATCTACCATTCGGCCCCGAACCGAGCCCGGGGTAGGCTGTCCGTTAAGGACTAAAACCTGTGGGAACGGGAATCCACAGAATGAACACCCTAGGTGACACCTTTCCCGCTTAAGGGGAACCGATGGGGAAAGATATCACCTTGCTGCCTCGCTTCCCTCCTGAACAACCAGGAAGCCCTCCTCCTTAAAAAACCTGAAGATTCCCCCGGAAAAAAGGAAGAACTTTGTTCCATCTTGATGACCAAACAAAGGAGCAAAAAGATGTCACCTCGTCATTACAAAAACCCGATCAATGAAAACAACCACCCCCGATCCCGCTGTCCGCGCCCACGCCCTCGCCGCCCTTGCCCGCGAGCAGATGGAGCGCAAGCCCGTCCACGCCCTGCGGCTGGCCGGGATGGCCTACGCCGCCACGCCGGAGCCCTTGCCCATCGCCAAGCGGGCCCTGGCGGACGCCTTCTGCCGGCTGGGGTATGCAAACAATGGATACTTCTACAAACACCTGGCGCCGCCGGGAGAGGAAGCCGTGCAATACTTCCCCGGCAGCAAGCTATTCCTGAGCACTTCCACGACGGGGCATTCCACCGTATGGTCCATACAAGGAGAGCCCCTGGCCTGCTTTCAGGTCCGCATCGGCCGCCTCTCCGGCGGATTGCACCTGTTTGCCGGCGGCCAGTGCCTGTTGGGGTGGGAGTATCCGAATGATCAAAAAAGCGGGCAGGACAACGGACAGATAAAGATATGGGAGCAATCGGGAAGCCTGCTGCTCGACTGTTCCGAACTGCCCTATCTGCGAGGAGTCCTGGTATTTTCCAACGAAGAAAAGATCCTCACCTGGCCGGCGCACAGCGGGCTGGCCCAAATCCGAAACCTGCAGGGAGCGGTGCTGGCCGAACTGCAGCACCCCGGCGGCATATTTGCCGCTCAGCGCCTGGCGGCATACGGCCAGCTGCTCACCCGGGGCAGGGACAATGCTGCCCGGATATGGGATGACGAAGGAAAGCTGCTGGCCACCTTCGAAGGGCATACCGATGCCATCAACGGTGCCCACCTGGTAAGCGGCGGAGAACTCCTTCTGACCCTATCGGCCGATGGAACCGCCCGGACGTGGGAACGCTCCGGCAAACCCATCTCAGAGATGCGCTGCTGTCCGCCCGGCATCTTCTACGGCGAAGTACTGCCCGATGGGGAGCATTTTATGGCGTGGAGCACTCAGGAGGGTGCCATAAACATTTGGAACATCAACGGCCGCCGGGCCGCCCGACTTCCGGCAAGCAGCCTCCCCCTTTCCCACGCCGGCCTGTTAAAAGACGGCCAGCGCATTTTCTCCTGGTCGCAGGAGGAAGCCGCTGCCCGCCTCTGGGACATCGAAGGAACGCTGCTTTACGAAGCCACAGGTTTGCAATCCGCAAAAACAACCGAAGACGGCGGGCACTTCTGGCTGCGGACTTCCGGCGGCGCCGTCGAACTGCGCGATGCCGGCGGGCGGGCGGTGCGCTGCCCTGCCGAGCCCTTGCATCAAGGCGACGGCTCCTGGGTGTCTCCCGGCGCGCAGCGGCTACTTACCTGGAGATCAGGAGAAGGGCCAAAGGCCTGGCAGGCCGCTCCCCATCTGTTCATGTTGCAAACAGGAGGACGGCTTCACAGGGCTAACTTCCTCCCCGGCGGCCGGCGCGTCCTCACGCTGCCCTACAAAGGAACGCCCAAAATATGGAGCCCGGACGGCAAGCTGCTGCTGGAGCTCAACGCCCCAGAACACTACTGCGAGGGCATCTGGCTGTTGCCCCAACAGCAGCGCTACCTGGCCTGGTACCGGAGCGGCATTGCCCACCTGTTCGATGAAGCCGGCAACCAACTGCGCACCATCGGCGAAAAGCGGACAGGCAGAAAGCGGATGTTCTCCTCCCAGCCCGAGCAGCTATGGGCGCGGCAGGCCCACTTCTTTTCGGACGAACAGCGCCTGCTGCTGTGGTACCTCGACGGCCAGGCCCGCCTCTGGAATCTCGATGGCCAACTGCTGGCCAGCCTGGATGGCTTGAAAAGCGATCTGAAAGGCGCCCATGTATTTGCCGGCGAGCAACTGACGGTAGCCTGGGGCATAAACGGCACGTCAGACATCTGGAACCTGGAGGGCGAGCCTGTGGGGCGGCTCCGGGAAAAGGTGCTGGACGTTCAAGTCATTGGCGGCGGTTCCCGTTTGCTGGCGCTGTGTTACGACGGTATTCCCCGCATCTGCGATGCGCGGGGCAAGGCTATAAAACGGTTGAAGGGCCACTCCGCCAGGGTTGTCGCCGCCCGGGTATTTCCCGATGGCCAGCGCTTCCTCACCTGGGCAGCCGACGGCTCTGCCCGGATTTGGGACAGCGAAGGCAAGGCGCTGGCCCGCCTGGAGGGGCATCCCAGCCCCATCAAGGGCGCCGCCATACTGCCGGGCGGCCACCGCCTCTTCACCTGGGCGGAGGACGGGCGTCTCCGGGTGTGGGCGGATGACGGTGCCTTGGTGGCAACACTGGGCTATCCCCAGGGGCAGATCGACGGCTACCAGGTGTTTGGCGAAGGCCGGCGGCTGATGGGGTGGAACCAGGAGGGGGTGATCCGGATCTGGGATGAGGAGGGGCGGCTGCTGGAGGAGTTGAATGCGCCGGGTGGGGGGATATTATGCGCTCATATTTCACCGGATGGAAGGCGGTTGTTGACATTTTTCGGGGAAGAGGAGTTAAAGGTTTGGCCGTTGCCGTCGGCCATTTATGAGTGGCTGCAGGGAGATCCGGTGGATCGGTTGACAGAGAGGGAGGTTAGGGGGTATGAGGACGATACATAAAGTGGGAAAAGGCTACCCGTTTGACGTTGGATACTCCATGCCTCCTGCACACGCTCGGCCTCGACTCCGCTCGGCTTTCCCCTTTCTGCTGTCCAGCGTTCGGCCGAGCTCACGCCGAGGCTCTCAGACGGGTAGCCTGGGAAAAGAATGACGGAAGGAAAAACAGCGTTCTGGCTAATCCGGTCAGAATAAGTTGAAGGCAAATCCACCGGCTGGACAGCGGCCTCCCTGAAGAAGGCCATATTCACATTATTCACCGAAATAACCGGCTGGATGCTTCCCAGGATTGTTATCACCTTACCCTCTTTGGGAGGAAACTCCCGGCTCAAAACCAGGAGCCTGCTCTGCCCATCCAGAGATTCGACGTAATAAAAACTGCCGAGGTAGAAATGGCAGGGGTTGATCACCCGCACCTGGTCGACGACGACCGGTTTGCCGACGTATTTATCCAAATGGACAAGCAGGTTGGACAAGGTTGTCCGCTCGGCGGTTTTTATAGTCTTACCATTCAAGGCAGGGGGCGAAAAAGACCTGAGCAAATGAAATAGGATGAAAAGGAAAAAAACGAACTTAATCAGGGAGAATGGATCGGCGGATCTGTTTTTGGATTTCATGATTCATTATATTTTCAAGGTGAATTCTAATACATATAATGATTACTTTTTCGCCGGGAATAACACTTTCAGGATTTTTTTAGAGTGAAAAAACAATAAAAAAGCTTCTGACGGTTGAGCCGCCAGAAGCCTCATGGGATAAGAGCGTATGCATCAATTCATTCTAAATCAATTCCCAAACTTTTTATAGTCGGCACATCCAGGTTCCCGATCGGCAATTTTCGGCTTTTCTGGTAATCCAGGAGGGCGATCCGCAGCCACAGGTTAAAAGTACCATCCATCTTTCCCCGGTAAAAGCCCAGCTGGGTCAGCCTTTTTTGGAGGGTTCTTATTAATTTGTTATTGAGCTGATAATCGTCGGGCAGTTCCGTCCACACGAAAAGGCCCCTGGTTTTCTGGTACTTCTCGATGGTAGCATATTTATTAGGCAAAATGATCACCTTTTTATCCGGGAAACCATCTTCAGAAATAGCATTCCGGATTAAAATCTTCATCGCGTTCAATTCATAGCTTGAGCAATTACTTTCAAAGGCCAGCTGGAACCCTTCCCGGAATTCCGAGTCATCCACCTGTGTCTCATAGATGTTCCCATCCGAGACAAAGAACGGCTCCAGGCATTCAACCGGGGCAGCCTGGCCCTGGCGGGCTGACAATTGTTTTTCCAGATAAGAAGCCACATAGTGGTCCAGCAAAACAGAAGGGCTCTTCCTGAACTCCTCCGGGGCGATTGCCGGATAATCCCGCCCTTCCTGTGTTTGGGCTGAAGTTTCGGGAATATAAGACAGGCCATAGTATTTGCCCTCCTGGAATTTATCCAGGGCCTCCAGGCAACCTTTGATATCCCGAGCATTGTTCAGGTCAAAAAATGCTATCGGGCCGCTCGTTGCCACCGGCACTTCAATGTGGAAGAACTGCGAAGAGCCATCCTGGTGAACGACGCGGATACAAACCCAGAACTTTTTAATTTTCAGCCTGTTCGGCAGTTTCAGCCAGTTTTCCTTTGTGGTATGGTTGGAGAAGCTTTTCGCCGGGTTGCCGGAGAACCCTGCCCGGGGAGACCAGGTGTGGTTGGGGTTCGACGTTATTTCCAGGTAATAGCATTGAATATCTTTTCTATCGATGCCTAAAAACTCCCAGATCAGCACGCAGGTATCTTTCAGGTGAGTGCCCTTCATATAATCGAGGCTTATCCTATAATGAGATTTAGAAGGCCGGAGCCCTTCAATCGGGCCCGGTGTAGCCAACCTGATTTTTTTCCCTTCATCTTTAAACCGGATATAGATGATGTATTCATACAGGACATCCTTTTCCGCTGTGGCATCGTAGATGGCATTGGTATTGTTGTCGACGGCCAGGGTTTCTTCTTTGCCGGAGTCAACCCTTTTCCTCACATAAATAAACTCCACTTGACTGTGGAGGAGGGTGTCGCCCTGGCACTTCAGGTTGTAAACGATCACTTCGATGCCATAGGAATCGTCCTTGCTGGCTGTGCCTTCGCCTGTAATCTCTTTACAGCCGCCACAAGCAGGCGGATCAAGAGCCAGGGCAGAAAGAGTGAATGCGATCAAACACGACAGACATGCGAGTTTACGGTTCATATTTCATGAATTTTATATGATTTGTTGACCTTAATGCTTGTTTGGAGGTGATCATTTGGGCTGCAAATTGCTGCCTTGGGAACCTCACTTTGCCATTTTTAAGCTCCATAGCCCTGCTCCATAGCCCTGCTATGGAGCTTAAAAATGACTTTGTGAGAACCCCAAATCAGCAATTTTCGCTTCCAAAGCACCACCTCCAAACAAGCACTAACAAGAGGCCCCCAAAAGCAAGGGTTCTTCCAGGAACCTATCAACAGAAGCGTTAACTTTCACATTCGGGCAATGAGCAATATGGGTTTTAGGCGCTTTCTGTAATGGAATGGCCATTATATTCTAAAAAATAACATGGTGCCTGGATATTTTTCCGAATATTGTTGGTGCCCCAAATCCAGTTGAGCATCAAAGAACTGCCGGGGCATTGTCAGGCACCTGCTGCGATATGTACAAAAAACTGTAGAGCGAGCCAACACCGTCGATGCTGCCATGAGATCAAAAAATATTCCCAGGAAGTGTAATTTTTCAGGAAATAAGGGCCATTATACCCACACAGCAATATTCTAAAATGGAATCAGAACGCCTTGCCCACGGATTGCGTACAGCCGACCCTTTGATCATAACGGCCATTTACAACGGGCCGATTGGGGAAAAGATCAGGCGCATGGTACGACAAAGCGGAGGAAACCAGTTTGAGGCTGAGAATATTTTGACTCCAGCTATCATGAGAGCAATGTATCTGATCAGGAAGGGCAAGTACGAAGAGGAGGGTAAATGCGAGCGTTTTCTCTATGCAACTGCTCAATACGTCTGGAAAGAAGAAAAAAAGAGAAAAGGAAGAGGGATATGGAAGAGAGGCCAGCCGATTGAGATCGAAGAAAAATACCTCAATATAATTGCTTCAGGCGAGCCAGTTCCGCCCCTGGAGGAAGCCCTTCAATCTGCCAGGCAAAGGCAGTATTTGCTGGAGTATATCAACAAGCTGGATGAAAATTGCAAGGAGTTGATCACACTCAGATATTTCAAAGGTTTTCTTTTGAAAGAAATTGCAGAAATAATGAATTTATCCCCGAACTATCCGAACGTTTTAAACGGAAGATGCTTAAAAAGGCTGCGCAAGTTGCTTAGTGACGAAGGGCCCGGGCATAAGGAGGGATTCTTTAAACAATAATTACCCTATGGTCAATTTTCCAAAACCTTTAACCTGCTCACATGGACTTCAATAGCAATACACTGATGGAAAACGAGGCGCGCATTATAAAATACCTGCACGGCAATTTGGAAAAAGAGAAATTAATAGAGTTCGAAGAACGATTGAAGCAAGACCCGGCGTTGAGGTTCCAAACCCAAAGGATCAAAAATTTAATAATGGTATTGGATGACCCCGAATTAATAAAAGCTGAGGGCATATTGCTGGAAATGCGGGACAAAAATATTGCCGCAATCGAAAATAAAATGGGCCCATTAGAGAAGCAGTGGCGGCAGTTGGCCTCCGGAGCGAAGGCCGCTCTTTCCCTGGCGTCCTTATTAATTATTGTGCTATTATTATTTTTCGTGGCCATCAATATAATAGGCACGAATGCCAGTGATTTCTACTGGTCTGACAAAAAGCCATACCCCGTCACTTTTCCAAAAGAAGCATTGGACGATCAATTATTGCAAGACGCCATAACAGCCTATGAACAAAAGGACTGGGGCAGGGCCGAAGCACTGTTCAAAGCTTTGTCAGAGAGAGGCCCCACCTACAAGTTTTATTATATCGTAGCCCACTTATGGGAAAACCAGGACGATGATGCTGAAAACTTAGCGCTTTTGAAGCAATTCCGGGAATCCCTGAAATTTGAGGACGGCCCATACAGTAAACAATTGGATTATTGGGCGCAATATTACACCGCGCTAATTTATTTCAAACAAGGCCAAATAGAAGAAGGGAAGCGAATAATTTATCAATTACACAATGAAGGCGACATCTATGGGTCGTTAAAAGACGCCGTAGGGGTAATACAGGAAAAAGTAGATAATTCGTGGTTTTTGTTTTGATTTCAGATTTTGTTTGGAGGCCACCGCTGTGCATCAAGAAAATCCAGAAATAACACAAAGGCAAAAATAAAGCAATCGACGGGCGGAGTTGCGATTTGTCCCCCTCTGCTGATGAAGCGAACGGCCTGAAAGGTCAGCCCTGTGCAGTGTGCCATACCTTTTTACACAACCCCTAAAGGCGCACAACCGTAGCCGGCGCCCTGAAAGGGTAGCATATTTGAGCTGGTATTATGATGGCCTCCGGCATGCGCCGGAGCAGGCTTTTCAGGCCGAGCCGGCTATGTGGCGCTACCTGAGACCAGCATTTTAGAGCTTTTACACGGGAACAAATCGCAACTGCGCCTGCAATCGACTCATTACCCTTCCCCTTGCCCTTCCCCAATAACCAGGAGAAGTTCCTCCTGAAAAACCAGGGTGCGCCCTATCCCCGAAAGCAAGATCTTTGCCTGTATAAAATGCCGCGGCGCAAAAAACCAAATGAACCTATCCAGGTGCCGGGCGGATGCTGTAACGACAGGATCCGCCCCGGCTTGCCATCCCGGAAAGCGCCTGCATGTGTTTAGCGTTGCTTCAGGTTGGCAAGGGCAGGGTAACGAGATTTCATCCCGTAAAAAACGGGACAGGCTCTTTTTGCCCCTCAATCCGTAGTAATGAGCTTAATCGCCAGGGCCAGGGGCAAAAAGATGTCACCTGGACGCTGTCACCCTTTACTTAATGCCGAAAGCACTAGGGTGCAGGCGGGGCTTTCGCTTTGGTGAGGAGGACACAGGGACGTGACTTTGGCCGAACGGGCGGGCCTGGAGGCCAGCTTTCCAATTGAGCGGCAACGACAAAAGTATGGCCAATCATCACACAGGGGGGAGTTCACCGGGCAGGTTGGTTGGGCCAGCATTACCCGCCAATTGTAACTATTTAGCAGCCCTCCGCTTTTTAGCCACGAAGACACAAAAACCTGCCGGCCGCTGGCACAGCAGGCGGGCACTAAGATTGCACAAAGCCTTGGTGCGATCTTGGTGTCTTGGTGTCTTCGTGGCAAAGGCACCATGCCCACCTAAATAGTTACCGCCAATTTGTACAAATCTTTCAACCTTTAGCACAAATCTTTCAAAATGCAGGAAGCCACTGGACTTCTTGCATTTTTTTCAGGAATATAGGGTTTTGCCCGGATAACTGTTAACCTCGGCAGGAGCAATACATCAATATGCGGAGGCGCCCCGGCAACCTTATTGAAACTACACATTTTTAAATAAGGGGCGAGGCAATAAATAAGCTGCCCAAAATGACGAAGGTATTTTTTCTTTAGGCGAGGCACATTTGACGCGCATAGCGGGGCTACGCAAGGAAAATGCAACGAAGCATAAAGGAAAAAGACCAAGTCAGATGGGTAGGTTATTTGTTGCGTCGCCCCTAAACACCGTCAAACCTATGAGAGCTTATTATTCCTTCCACTTGTCCCTATTGATTTCCATAAGCCTGGCGGCATACCCGGCGCTGCTCGCCGCCCAGGATTACGCCCTGATCTTCGCCGTAGAGCAGTATCAGGACAACCAGACGGGAGCGCCCGGCGCCATGCAGGACGCCATAGCCTTGGGCGCAGTGCTGAGCAGCCGTTTTGACTTTCAGGTAGAAATCGTAGAAAACCCGACGAAAGCGGAAATCCACGACAAGCTGGAGCAATACCGGCGCCGTTTTGCCCGGGAAGACTTTGTAAAGGATGGGCAACTGCTCGCCTATTTCGTCGGGCGGGGAGCGGAGGACAAAGGCGCCGGCTACTTCCTGCCCGCCGACGCCGACGTCAGCCGGCTGCCCAGCAGCGCGCTCCTCTGGCACGAGCTGCTTGCGGAGGTTTCCACCATCGATTGCAGGCACATCCTGGTGGCTGCCGATGCCGGATACGCCGGCGCCCTTCGCCCCAGCTGGGACGGCAGCCAGCCGCCGTCGCCCCGCCGCTTCCTGGAACGGGGGCGGAACGCGGGCTACCTGCGGGAACGCCAAGCCTTCCCCACCCGGATCATGCTGGCTCTGGACCCTGGCAAAAGAAGTGGTGGCCAGCGTCTCAGCCTCACCCGCCTGTTCCGGGAAGGGCTGAACGAGATGGCCGGCGCCTATTCGCCCATCAGCATGGGCGCCATACTCGAATATATGTCCGGAAAAGCCGGAGAAGCCGCTGCTGCCTACAGCTTCATAGGAGACGACATGCGGTCCAATTTTGTATTCTCCCGGCCGCGTATCCAAATGATGGCGCAAGACCAGGTGCAGAAAGACGACAGCCTCCGGCAAAAACTGGAGCGGCAAAACAGGCTGGAGGGGTACACTTATTATGCCAGCTATTATCCGGACCGCTGGTCAGCAAGGAAAGCCAATGTGCCAGCAGAGGCGTTTCCTGGCGCCCGGCCCAACGGCAGCACCAGTTGGGAAATGGCCAGGGCAGCCCTCGGAGAAGAAGATGGTTTCCTTCGGGTCAGCGGAGGCACGTTTACCCCTGGCGCCGCCGAAAGGAAGGATGCTTCCCCCAAGATTATTATCGGCGGTTTTTTCCTGAGCCCCAACGAAGTAACCATCGCAGAATTTGAAGCATTCTGTACGCAAACCAGGCGGCCAGCACCCTGGAGGACGGGCTGGGAAGGCGGCGGGAGCCCCGTAGCGCATGTCGACTGGTACGACGCCCTGGAGTACTGCAACTGGCTCAGCCGGGAGAAAGGCCTGGAAGAAGTGTACGAAATTGAGAAGGCGCCAATGGACCCGGAGAACAACAACCTTGCCGACGACAAAAAATGGATCGTCACGGCCAACTGGAAGGCCAATGGTTACCGCCTGCCCACGGCAGCCGAGTGGGAATATGCGGCCTGCACCTTCAGCGGCCTGGGAAAGATGGGCCAGACGGTGCAGGAATGGTGCTGGGACTGGGAGGCCTTCGGTTATCACAAGTGGTATGACCAATTGTCCAACCCCTGCGGGCCGAGGAAGGGCGCCTTCCGCTCCATCCGCGGCAAGGGCGGGGACCGGGGCGCCTTTGGCCAGCCCTGTGTTTTGCCTCAGGCAGGAACGCCGACATTGGAGCGCGGGGATTTGGGGTTTCGGGTGGCGCGGAATGTGCGGTGATAAAAACTTTTTAAACAAACGCCCAATACATATGAAAACCAACAACCTCATTTACCTAACCCAGCTATTACTCCTGTCCTTCCCGGCCCTGCTTGCCGGGCAGAGCCAGGCCCTGATCTTTGCCGTCGGCGAGTACCGGCATCTCGAACAAGAGCCATCCACGGCCATTGCCGATGCCGCCGCCCTCGGGGCGGTGCTGAGCGCCAGGTTCGGATTTTACGTAGAAGTCGTAGAGAACCCGGCCAGGGCGGACATAGAGGAGAAGCTCGAAGAATACCGGCTGCGCCAGGAGCGGGACCTTTCCCTGAGCCGGGGGCAGCTGCTCCTCTACTTCATCGGGCGGGGTGCTGAGGAGAACGGCGCCGGCTGCTTCCTGCCCGCCGATGCCGACCTCAACCAGTTGGCGGCCACCGCCCTGCCCTGGCACCACCTGCTCGCAGAGATTGCCAGCATCGAGTGTTCGCATATTTTGGTTGTAGCCGACGCCCCGCACAGCAGCGCCATCAACCCCGACTGGAACGGCCAGGCGCCTTCCGGGGAGGCGCGCGCCCTACCCACCGGGCAGCACCATGGTTCCCTGGAGAGCCGGCGGGACTATATCACGCGGATCATGCTGTCGCTGGACGCCAAAGACGAGCGCGGCCGCCGCGAGGCCAGCCTCACCCGGCTGTTTCGCGAAGGGCTGGACCGGGGCGCCGAACAAACCCCCGAAGCCAGCGTAGGGTGGGTGGCCCAATACATCAACCAGCAAGCCAGAGAGGCCGCGGCCCCCTACAGCTTCAAAGGCGACAACCCCTATACCACCTTCGTCTTTTACCACCAGCCCGGCAAACAAACCGAGCAAACCCCCGGGGAGGACGACAGCGAACTCTGGCGGCTGGCGCAGCGGCAAAACACCCTGGAAGCCTACAGCTTCTACCTGCAGCTCTACCCTTACGGCCGGTACGCCACGGAAGCCCTCCGGAATATCGAGCAGTTCCCCGATACCCTGACAACCGCCGACGGCAGGACGTGGGAAGCCAAGCCCGGCCCGGCCTATGCCGCAAAAGACGGCTTCGTGCTGGCCCGGGGCGGCACGTTCACCCCGGAAAAGATACAGAGGGCGGCCCAGAGCAGGGGCGGGGCATCCCCGGAAGTAACCATCCGGGATTTTTATCTGTCGCCAGAAGAAGTAACCTTTGACGCCTACACCAGATTCTGCCTTGCCACCGGCAGGAGCACGCCGAACAACCCCTTCTGGAGGAGCAGAGGCCCGGTAGTCAACGTCGACTGGTACGACGCCATAGAATACTGCAACTGGCTCAGCCGCCAGAACGGCCTGAAGGAAGTGTATACCATCCAGGCCTCCGAAACAGATCCGGACCCCGGCAATTTCAACGCCGGCGACGAGAAAAGGTGGGCCGTCGCCGCCAACTGGAAGGCCAACGGCTACCGCCTGCCCACCGT
Source organism: Lewinellaceae bacterium (assembly GCA_020636375.1). Lineage (GTDB taxonomy): Bacteria > Bacteroidota > Bacteroidia > Chitinophagales > Saprospiraceae > JACJXW01. The sequence goes on from JACJXZ010000001.1 coordinate 47,190, forward strand.
AGCAGAGTGGGAATATGCCGCCTGCGGGCCCTCCGGGCGCAGCGTCAAAGAAGCCCGGGTAAGCATGGGCAACCGGGTTCAGGAATGGTGCTGGGACTGGGAAGCCTATGGCTACCGCGGAGAAGCCCGGAAGCTGTTCAACCCGCTGGGTTTTCCCCGGGGCGCTTACCGGGCCCTGCGGGGGGAGGCCGCCGATACCTATGACGGGCAGCCCTGCGGCTATCCGGGGGCGGGGACTCCGACGCTGCGGCACAGCAGCGTGGGGTTTCGGATGGTGAGGAATGTGTGGTGAGGGGGGGTAAGTGTTTAAGTGTTTAAGTGTTTAAGTGTTTAAGTGTTTAAGTGTGACCAAAATCACCTAAGCCATGAATTCAAAAGTGCTTGTTTACCTCATTCAGCTATTATTCCCGCTGTTTCTCTTTGGGCAGAACCAGGCTTTGGTTATTGCCGTCGGCGAATACGAGCATTTCGACAATGGATCGTCCGCTGCCGTAGCCGACGCCACCCGCCTCGGCGCCATGTTGAGCGCCCGGTTCGGTTTCGAAGTAGAAATAGTAGAAAACCCGAGCGCAGAAGACATCCGGCAGAAGCTCGATGAATACCGCCAGCACTATGAAGAAGGCGCCTGGCCAAGCAATGGGCAGCTGCTCCTCTACTTCACCGGGCGGGGCGCCGAGCAGAACGGCGCCGGCTACTTCCTGCCCGCCGACGGCGATGACGGCCAGCCGATGGCCACCGGGCTGGCCTGGTACAACCTGCTTGCCGAGGTTGCGGACATCAAATGCACGCACATCCTGGTTGTGGCGGATGCGCTGTACAGCAGCCGCATCAGCCCCGACTGGGACGGCCAGTCGCCTTCCATCGAGCAACGGCCCCTGCCTACCCGGCTGGACCCCGGTTCCCTGTTGGTTCGTCAGTTCAGCAAGAGCCGGATCATGCTGGCCCTCGACCCCCAAAACCCATGGGCCAGCCGGGATTCCGGCCTGTCCACCCTATTTCGCGCCGGGCTGGCGTGGGCTGCCGGGCAAAGCGAGGAAGCCAGCATCGGGTTGGTAGAACAATACCTCCGCCAGCACTCCAGCCGGGCTATTGCGGCCTATAGCTTCAAGGGCGACGCCCCCTACGCCACCTTTGTATTCTACAGCCAGCCCCCCGAGCCGGCAGAGCAGCAACCCGGCAGTGGCGGCGGACAACCTCCGGCGCCCGGCGGGGAAAAAGACGGCTTCGTACACGTCAGCGGCGGAGCATTCACGCCCCAGGCCGCGGGGTACGCCAACCCCGGCAACCATGCCAGTCCGCAAGAAATAACCATCCGCGACTTTTACATCAGCCCCGAACCAGTCACCTCCGCCGATTTCGTCCGGTTTGGCCTATACGAAAAGAACAAAGCGCCGGACAGCCCCCACTGGAGGAGTTATACCAGCTCCGTGACAGAAGTCGACTGGTACGAAGCAGTCGAGTACTGCAACTGGCTCAGCCGCCACAACGGCCTGGAGGAGGTATATACGATCGACAAAGACGAAGAAAGCGAGAGCAACCTGAACCGCAACGACGAAAAAAAGTGGGCCGTCACGGCCAACTGGGGCGCCAACGGCTACCGCCTGCCCACGGCAGCTGAGTGGGAGTATGCCGCCTGCGGCCATGCCGGAAAAGCCGTGGAAAACAGCAGGTTCATGGTAGACGAAGGCATATCCGAATGGTGTTGGGACTGGGAAGGCTTCGGCTATTCCAGCGCCCCGGAGCAGCTGTCCGACCCCCACGGCCCCCCCCGGGGCGCCTTCCGCGCCTTGCGGCGGCAGTCCGATGAGGAGCCCTGCGGCGCTCCGGGTGCGGGCGCGCCGGCGAAGAGGTATAGCGATGTGGGGTTTCGGGTGGTGCGGAGGGGGGGAGGAGTGAGTGAGTGAATGAGTGAGTGAGTGAATGAGTGAATGAGTGAATGAGTGAGTGAGTGAATGAGTGAATGAGTGAATGAATGAATGAGTGAATTCCAAAAAACCAAATAGCATGCAAACAAAACAAGGCATTCTCGCCACTTCGATCGGTTTCTATCTGAAAGCATCCTGTCTATTGTTATTATTCCAAATCGGGCAGCGCGGTGTCGGTTTTGGGCAATCCTGGCGGGACTTTGCCCATCCGGCCGCCCCGCATGAGATTGGCAACCCATTGCCCCCGCTGGTATTTGAGGAGCTGTTTGACGATACGGAGCTCGTCCTTACCGTACCCATGGTGGTGGTATTGATGGACTTCGTCGACCAGCCGTCCATCAACCCTTCCCGGTATTCTCCCTCCCGGTTTCGCAACATGGCATTCGGGCAGGACCTGCCGGACGGCAGCCCCACCGTGCGGGAATATTACCGCCAGGCATCCAACGGCCGCATCCAGGTCATTCCCGCCCAGGAAACCCATGGGCTGGTCAATGACGGGGTAATCGGCTGGGTGGCCGCCACCAATGGCAATGCGGCGTTCAATCAAAACCTGGCGGAAAAGCGGGCGGAGGCCGTCCGCCGGGCGGATGCCTTTATGAATTTCAGCGATTATGACGCCAATGACGACGGCGTCATTTCAGCTCACGAGCTGATAATATTCCTGGTAAATCCCGGTTCGGGAGGAGGGCAGACCTGGCCTACCAATCCAGCGTCGATTCCTGTGGATGGCGGCGCCCTGATGGTGAATATTCCCATCGGCGCTCTTGGCGAAACCAACCGGGCAATGCCGATCGCCCATGAGACTTCCCATCCTTTTTTAGGGCATACCGACCTCTACCGGAAATGTACGGAGAGCTGGCCCGTCGGGGATGGGTATATTTGCGAAATACTGAGCGACGACTGCCGGTTCCCGAATAACACCAACTGTTCCTGCCCGGACGCCTTGGACGCCACGGCCGATGAAACCGCAACCGGCAATACCAGCGCCTATCCCGTTTCCAGTGAAGCGGCCTGTGGGGGCGCTGCCGCCATCAACGGCGCTGCCGCCTGGTACGAGGTGTACGGCAACGGAAACACCTTTACCGCGAGCACCTGCGGTGCCGGCACCGGGTTCAACACTCAGATCACCGTTTTTTGCAACGGATGCGAGGCCCTAACCTGCGTAGCCGGCAGCCGCGACGACCCCGACTGCTTCAACCCTTCCGCTTCCACGGTAAGCTGGTGCACCCGCCCCGGCGCTTCCTACCTGATCGCCGTGCATGGGGACGGCGGGCAATCGGGCCCTTTCTTCCTGAGGGTATCCGATGAAGGCACTGCCTGCAGCGGCGCGGAAGAATGCGGTTTAGCCGCTGCCCACGCCCGGCACTGGTATCCCTACAACTCCAATTGGATGGGCATTATGAGTTCGGGCTTTAACAATCAGAATACGACGCCCATCACCCTGGACCCCTGGAGCAAGATCCACCTGGGCTTCACTCAGCCCAGGATTTTGACCCACGATGGCACTTACACCGTCTACGCAGAAGAGCCTGTCCGCACTATCGGGCAACAGCATGCCCAGCCCGAAGCCTATATTGTTTACGACCCACAGAAGCCCCTATCCGAACGATACCGGGAATATTTCATCATAGAATCCCGCAACGACCCGGCGCTTCCCGATCAGGGGCTGGCCATCTGGCTCATCAATGAGGACGCCACTCCCTTCCCGGATGGGGGGCCGGCCAATTACCGGAGGATAGTCCGGTTAATCCACCAAGGAGGGCACAACCCTGCTTCCAGCCGTTTCCTCTGGGACGGCGGCTCCTTTGCCAACTATGATTTTGCTGCCGATTCCAGCCCCCGCAATTCCGCCTGGACAGATGGCACGCCCAGTTATGTAGAGGTGTACGATATTTCAGAAAGCGGGGAACGCATGCAATTCAGCGTACAGATACCGCCCATATTTGTAGACGATTCCAACCTGAGCCTCATACAGCGCGGTTCACAACAATTCCCCTTTCGGCGGTTGCCGGATGGAGTTGATAACATAACAACCCCACCCCGGACGATCCTGATAGGTGGAGGAAGCTACCCCGGCGCCATGACGATCGATACGCCCTGCCTGATAAAGCACTGGCGAGGCGGGGCGGCGATCATTGGAAATTAGGGGGGGCTGCGATGTAACGGAGGCAGCGATGATGTGGATTGTTATCTGTTGTCTGTTCCGGGGCGGGGCAAGGAACAACAAGTAAGGGATTGTTCAAAACGCTGCGTTTTGTTCCAAACCGCAGGGAGCGCAGAGTTGCGCGGAGAAGCCGCAAAGTATTCGCTTGATAGCGAATACTCTACGTGCCTCAGCCTTCTCAGCGGTTCAAAACTAAAAGGCACAGCGGCTTGAACAATCCTCCTGAAAAACCAGGAGGCCCTTTCCCCAAAAGCAGTAGTATCCGCCCCTGCGTTAAATCGAGACCTTTGTACCGATAAAAAATTAAACCAATACCATAACCTTCAAACAAACCAATTATGAGAAACGCAACGTTCCTGGCCCTCAGCGGCCACCTCATTCTTTTTACCTGTACCTTCGCCTTCAGCGCGGCGGCGGCCGGCGCAGCCACCGTTGCCCCCCCATCCTGCCCCTGCGGCAGCGGGTACCGGCAGATCGAGCTCAACTATGCCGGCCCCGACCATGCCCTGGTTGAGGTATTCAGCGACGAGGATTTCGGGAACCCGGACAACCTAAGCCTCACCTTTGCGGCAGTCGCGAACGGCGATTTGCTGGAGCTGAACGCCGCTGACGCGCCCAACCTGCCCGAAGGCATTTTCGCCCGCACCACCCACATCCGGGTAACAGCAGGCGAAGAAGTAACCACCACCTCCTTTTTCTCCACCTGCCCCGACGGCGGCGTACCAGAGCCCTTGCCCGGGCAAATCATCCTGGGCAGGACCTTCGGCTACTTCACCGTCATGTCGCACACCGACAACCGCGGGCACCGCTGCACCGTAGCCGACCTCGACTCCGGTTCCGGCTGGAGCCTCTTCGGCAATGTCGTCGACGCCGGCGCCAACCAGCTGGGCACCCAGAACGAAGAAGACGTGGTGCTCATCACCAACGGCGAACCCCACGGCATCATCACCCGCGAAGGGCGGTTTGGCTTTGGCACCACGGCGACTACAACCACTACCGTGACCGTTCTTGGCGGCATCACCGTAGCAGGCAACAGCATCATCAACGGCAGCGACAACGACGGCGTCGAAGCAGCCCTGAGCATCCTCTCCGGCGACCAGGTAATGCTGATCGACGGCAACGAGATCGATGCGGCCAACAATGCCCTTTACCTCAACAACAACAGCGAACGGGACATCATCCTCGCCCGCGGCGGCGGCAATGTAAGCATCGGCAATATCACGCCCAACGCCCGCCTCCACGTCGACGGCGACCTGCGCCTGCAAAGCCCCAACAACGAAACCTTCCGCATGAGCGTCGACAACAACGGCGACCTGAACTTCATCGGCGACCACGGCGTGGGCGTCCTTCAGGTCGATGATGCCTCCGGCAACACGCGCGTCCGTGATGCAGACGGCAACAACGTCATTGTCTTTCAGCCGCGGGACAACGCCGCTCAGGTCGGCGGCCGCATCCTGCTGCGCGCCGGCAGCCCGCTCGAGTCCACCATCAACATCGACGGCAACTGGAACGGCACCGGCCGCGGCAGAATCCGTGTGGATGAAGTACAGATCATGGGCGGAGCTGACATTTCCGAGAACTTTGAGGTCATCGAAAGCACCGCCGAAGCCAAAGCCGTACCCGGTATGCTCGTCTCTATCTCTGCCGGTTCCCCCGGCCAGCTGGAGATCTCCAGCCAAGCGTACGACAAGAAGGCCGTCGGCGTCATCAGCGGCGCCAACGGCGTCAACACCGGCCTGTTCATGGGGCAAAAGGGCAGCGCTGCCGACGGGCAGTATCCCGTCGCCCTGATGGGCAGGGTGTACGTCCTGGCCGACGCCGCCTTCGGTAAGATCGAAGCGGGCGACCTGCTCACCTCTTCGCCGGTGGCGGGGCATGCCATGAAAGTGAAGAAAGCCAAGAAGGCGCAGGGCGCTATTGTTGGCAAGGCGATGACGAGCCTGGAAGAGGGGAGGGGGTATGTGTTGGTGTTGGTGAATTTGCAGTAGCCCGGAACTCACCCCGACTTCGCGGTGCGAAGTCTCCCCTCTCTTGTGAAGAGAGGGCGGCGCCGCCAGGTGACATCTTCCACCTTTTCGCCGAACTTTAGCTTAACCTACTTTTCGTCCAAAGGTGGAAGGTGTCATCTGGCAGGTAGATCTTGTTCACCCTTTTAATTTTGTTCATCCTGTCTAAACAACAAACCTTCAGTCAGGTGGCGAGACGAAATGACATCCCGACAAAATCGGGACAGGCTCTTTTTGCCCTTCAATCCTCGGGAATAGGCTTAATTGCCGGTAGCAGGGGCAAAAAGATGTCACCTTGTAAAATTATTCAAAAACAAACCTTATGAAAACCATAAACTTCATTCTCATTTTATTTCTTCCCCTCCTCGCATTCGGGCAAGACATGCCCCGGAATGTTGACCTTGGGAAGCCCAACCCATACCCCTTTATCACCTCCGCCCTATTGGCGATCGATGAAGCGGGGAAGGACAATGCAACAAAAGGCATTGAGCTGGCCCGTTCGAAGTACATGCCCGTAAACGACGGCAAGATTTACGTCGAGATCGTACACGGGGCGGTGACCGACCTGGACAAGCCAGTAGACGGCAAAGCCCTGGAAGCGCGCCTGAACATCGACGTGACCACCACCTACAAGAACCGGGCCAGCGCCTGGGTAGAAGTAGGCCGGCTGCTGGACGTAGCGCGCAGGCTGCCGCCCGGCCACAGCCTCAACGAAGTAGTAGTTCTGGCCGAGGATAACCAGGGCCCGGGGCTGATGAATTCGGACACCTACGCCACCGCCACCACCGGCGGCGAAGGCATCCGGATAGCGGTGATCGATGGCAATTACAACGGCCTTACGGCAGCCCGAGCAGCAGGAGCAGTACCCAGCCTGGCCAACAGCACTTTTTTCAATTATGCCGGGGGCTCCTTCGAAGGAGGAAGCAGCAGCCATGGTACTTCTTGCCTGGAAACGGTATTTGACCATGCCCCCAATGCCGAGTACTACATCATGAAGGTCAGCAGTTTTGCGGATTTGGGCGCCGCCGTACAAGACTGCATCAATAACGGCGTAGATATCATCTCTCACTCCATCAGCCGGTACAATACCGGCTGGGACGATGACACCGGCGCCGCCTGCGCCGCCGCCTGGGAGGCCTCCAAGAATGGCATCCTGTTCTTCACCTCCGCCGGCAACCGGAACGGCACCCACTGGCAGGGGGCGTTCAATGACCCCGACGGAGATGGCTGGCATAACTGGAGCGGCACCGACGAAGGAAATAATTTTACCATCAACGGCATTGCCGGCGCCGCCGGCACCGTCCAGGCTCGCCTCCAGTGGAACAGCCCTTCCACCGAGGACCATTACGACCTATACCTGTACGAAGCAGGCACCAATAACCTATTGGCAAGCAGTACCAACGCCGGGCAGTTTGAATCGCTCAACTATTCCACTACCACAGGCCAACAGGTTTACCTGGCCGTGCGGGCCAATACACCCAACCCGCCCGAATTCGAGTTGTTCAACCACGATGCCCGGTGCACTAATTTCCAATTTGCCTCCACGCGCAGCAGCACCACTTCCCCCTCCAATTCCACCAGCCCCAATGTCATTTCCGTAGGAGCGCTGCCGATGGCCGACTACAATCAGCCTCCCGGCACAACGGGCATCATAGCCGCCTACAGCAGCCGCGGGCCCACCAACAATGGCAACCCGGCGCCCGACCTGTGCGCCCCGACCAACACCACCACCACCGGCGGTGCTTTTACCGGCACCAGCTGCGCCACCCCCAACGCTGCCGGCGCCGCCGCCGCCTTCTGGTCGGGCCATCCGCAGCTCAGCGCCCGGGGCGTTCGGCTCATCCTGTACCGGAAAGCCGGGCTGTACAAAGACTGGGGCGACAGCGAGATAGACCACCTATACGGAAGAGGAGGCCTATACCTCTACGATTACCACGCCGACAACCGGTACATCTGGCGCCTCGGCGGCAACCTTGAGTCCGATCCCGAGTTGCCCTACTACAACCTCTCCAACGTAGACGACGACGCCGTGGTGGCAGCCAACCTGCGGATGATCCACCTGGATCCAGCCGATCCCGTTATCGTCGCCGGAAAAGTCTTCAACAAGCCCATGCTCTGCCGGTCGATCGGCGGCACCATCATCTTCAACGGTTACCCCGGCGACCCGCCGCCGCCCGGCCCGGAAGGTTCCCCCACCGATGACGACGCATCCCTTGCCGGCAATTGGGCCGAACCCGCCTTACCGGACAGCCAGGATGAAGCGCCCGGCGAACGTACCCTGAACGCATTCCCCAACCCGTTCAGCAGTACGATCACCCTGGAATACCAGCTGAAGCAAGCCACCGCGGTCAACCTGGGCATTTACGATCTCAACGGCAACCACCTGGCAACCGTCGTCAACCAGGCGGAGCAGGAGGCAGGCATCCAGCGGGCGGAGTTCAGTGCGGCCCACCTGCCCTCCGGCGTGTACCTCTGCCGGTTGAGCACCAGGGATGGAGTGCAGGTGATCCGGCTGGTGAAAGGCAAGTGACTGTGAAGCTTCCGCAGCGCCCATTGGGCTCCTGTGGCACTAGTGCCAAACCAGGTGACATCTTTTCGCCTAATCATTGAACTTTGAATTATTTCGAAGCTTGAAATACACCTGGCGCAAAATTTTGTAGGCTTTTTCTGCTGGAACCCCTTCTCATTCTCCTTGGACGTCTTCGCATAAAGCTTCGACGCCCGGAGAAAGGGGAAGGATGGCTTACAAAATTTTGCACCAGGCATCAAATCACAATGATGCTGAATAGTAAGCAATAAAAAATCCAGAAAACCATGAAGAACCTATTGCTTTTCATACTGTTAACCGCCATCAGCTATTCCACCGCCCAGGCCCAGTTGCACCTGTTGAATGACGAATTCGGCCACCCCTGCACCCTATCCGAATGGCAGCGCCTGAACGACACGGAAGGCTGGGATGCCGACCAGCTGGAAATACTGGACATCAACACTGAGAGCCCCGGGCGGCTCACCATGAAACCCTACACCTGCGTCTGGTACAATGATTACCGGGGCCCATTGGTGTACAAGTTAGTCGAAGGAAACTTTGTCTTTACCACTCAAGTGGAAGTGGCCGCTGCCGACGGCGCAGGCCTTCCCTCGTCCCAGTTCTCCCTGGGCGGTTGCATGATCCGGGCGCCGAAGGCCATCACCAGCGGTGGCGGCGACTGGACAGCCGGACAGGAAAACTACGTCTTTTTATCCATCGGTTATGCGAAGCCCGACCATCACACCTGCCCGCTCAACGAGGAAGGAGTGGGGGACTGCGGGCCCGGGCCACATTTTGAGGTAAAAGAAACGACCAGAAGCGTTTCCACTTTGTCCATTTCACCCGTCAGTTCCCAAACCGTCACCATTCGCCTGGCGCGCATCGGGAACGTCATTATTGTACTGCGCCAGGTTCCTGGCGGCCCCTTTGAAGTTCACCAACGGTACAACCGCATCGACTTTCCGGAAGAAGTGCAGGTCGGGTTTGTAACCTATACGAATTGGGAGAAGGCCGGCTCCTACACCACAGATTTTCACAACAGGCACGTATTGAACGAAGATCTGGCGGCTGACCCCACCCCTGGCAGGCCCTTCAACCCCGACCTGCTCGCCCAGTTCGAGTACGCCCGTTTCAACGAAGTGGAAGTCCCGCCCGCCCTGGCAGGCCTGAACCTAATGGACGAGGCGGCCGTCAGCGATGCCGCATTGCTCAGCTTCCTGGGCTTCGAATCCGAGCCGGCAACAGCCGCCGCCGCAGGCCGTTCCTACCTGGCCATTTACGAAGCCGGCGACGACGAGCAGCAATTTTGGGAATCCATGAGCTGGGCCCAGCTGGCAATCAGGCAGGCAGCTCTGGCAGCGGAAGGCCTTCAGCTCGTTGATATAGACGCCTATCAGGAAGATGGCCAATGGCGGTACCAGGGCCTCTGGCGGGAAGGAACCGAAGAGCAGGCCCTCTACCAGTACAACAGCTGGAGCCTCTTTGTCAAGAGATGGAAAAAGATGAACAACCTGGGCTTTCGCCTGATCGACATCGAGACGTACTGGTCCGGCGGACATCAATATTACAGCGGCGTCTGGCAAGCCGGAAGCGGGAAATACGCGCTATACCAGTACAACACCTGGAGGAAATTCACCAAGCGCTGGAAAAATCTGGCTAATCGGGGCTACCGGATGATCGACGTAGAAACATTCACCCGAAACGACAAGCGCCGGTATGTCGGCGTGTGGCGCGGCGGCACCGACAAGTACGCCTTTTACCAGTACAACTCCCCAGAAAGCTTCCTGGAAAAAGAAGAGGAACTGCGGGAGGGCGATTTTCGGCTGATCGACGTGGAGGCCATTCACTACAATGGCAACGAATGGCGCCTGGGCGTGTGGAAAGGAGCGGGAACCAACCGGCTGAAAAGGTATGACAGCCGGGAGTGTTTTCTGGGAGATGTAGCGGCCATGAGGGAGGAGGGCTTTCGGTTGATCGATGTGGAGTTGGTGGAGTGAGGGGTTCTTTTCAGGTGACATCTCCACTGTAGATAGGCCCGAAGTAAGATAAAAGTGGAGGTGTCATCTAGCAGCCTGTCGGAGAACGCCCTGAGGTCCTATATGCGAGCCTCTGGCAGCTTGGAGCCGTGACCCGGCGGACAAGGGATTTGGCCTGGTGCGCCGGGCCAGTTGTTTTCAATTTGGCTCATTATCGAAGGCGAACAGGCTGAGGAGCCCGCCGAGCCTTCTGTATTTGGCCATAAACCTGCATTTTGGGCCTTTTCTTAGGCTGTTACCAGAACAAAAAGCCTTTTGAGGTTAAATGCGCTACAAACAAGAAGCCATTCGCCATTAATAGCTGCTTCGCCCCTAAAAGAAAACCGGCGGAAGCCCATAGCCTCCTTGATAATCCCGAATACGGGCTCTACTGTCATTTTGCGCAAGCGGTAAATGGCGCGCCCTATTTCTGTTTTGAGCTTATGGCTCATTTGCATTGAGGGGGTAGCCGGCTCATCGAGTGGCGTAGGCTCTTGTTTGGCGAGTTGCTCGTCGAGCCATTGGTTATGAGCCTGCTTTCCAACCGCTATATAAGCGTCGACTTTTCGTTGTTCACAGCCTTGTACATTGCCTTGGCTAAAGTAGCCGTTATCGGCTGCGGTGGTGTCCACTTTCCCTAATGCCGGGGGGATGGCATCCAAGACGGGAAGCAGTTCTTGGGTGTCGACGCAATGAGCATTGGCCAAGGCGCCGACGATAAGCATTTGTTCGCTTACGGCTGCCTGGGCATTATAGCATTGATCAAAGCCATCCGAGGTTTTCATAATCCTGGATTCAGGGTCGGTAAAGTTATATTGATCCTTGTCCTGAGGCCCTTCTTCTGGGGCTTTAGGCTTTTTCCCGCCAATTTTCTTGCCGCTTTGCTTTTCTCTTTCCTCGCGGGCCTTCATTTTGGCTTCGTATTCGGCTTGTTCCCGTTCAAAACGTTCCTTAGCCCTTTGTTCAAGTACCTTCTTGGCTGCTTGGATTTTTTCTATGCGATCCTCACGCCGTTGTATCTCGGCCGGTATGTCCAGTTCCTGGTCCTCTTGCATATCCACCTGTTTGGCCCTTTCCATCAAGCGCTCTATCTCTTCTTTAAATTGCCGCTCCAAGCGCTCCATGTGATCATAACTCATCGCGCTGTGTTTGGATGCATTAGCCTGGATCTTTGTCCCGTCTATGTTTACCTGCTCAACCTTCACAAAGCCCAGCGACTGGGCTATCATCAGGATCTGCACAAAGCAGCTCCCTATTTGTTCCAGGAAACGCTTGCGAAAATCCGCCAGCGTGTCGTGGTCCGGGTGAAGGTTGCCTGAAATGAACCGGAACGCCACCGAGTCGTATGTACTTCTTCTATTTTCCGCGAGCTGTACACCCCGGTAGCATACCCGTAGAACAGCAAGCCTAATAGCATCTGCGGGTCATAGGGCGGCGGTACCAGACGGCTTGTACTCCTTATAGATAGCCGATAAGTCCAACTGTTCCAATATCTCAACCACAAACCGCGCCAAATGCTTTTCCGGCAGCCATTCGTCTATCGAGGCGGGCATCAAATGCTCCTTGTTTCGCTCAGGGGTAATGAACTTACGCATAGCATGATCTATTTGAGGGCCCAATTTATGCCCTTTTTTCCTTCAGCGCTCTTGGAACCCCTATTTTTCGGCCAGCTTTGCTCTAGCAGCCTGTTCTCCGACAGGCTGCTAGGGTGTTTATTAACAAGCTGCTAGGATTAAAACCTGTGGGAACCAAAATTCACAGAATAAACACCCCAGATGTCACCTCTAACCCTACGTTGGCTTCCTGGCGATCAAACTTGAAATGAGATAGGTAGCTTTGGGTTCCATCCCGAATTAGGAGGCGGGTTTTAGACGGCGTTACCGTATTGTGGCATCAACAGAAACCGGAATGGAAACTTTGGACACTCCTCAAATGTTCTTAATTTCAGCAAAAGTTTAGTAACATGGATAAGTTTGACCTGATTATCGCACAGCCAGAAGTTCTTGGAGGCAAGCCCTGCATTAAAGGCACCCGGATCAGTGTGGATTTGGTCCTGGAGTGGTTTGCTTCGGGCGCCACAATTCCCGGTTTATTAGAGCAATTTCCTCACCTCACAGAAGAAGGCATTCGGCAAGCGCTGTGGTATGCGGCAGATGTAATCAAGAATGAAAAAGTCATAGAAATTAAGGTTGCCTGATCTTTACTCAAAACATTCCTTTCACTGGGATAATTTACCTCCGCCCTGGGCATTTTAATCCCACCTTCACCATAACTAGTTGGAAAGCATTACAAGAGGCTGCCTTGGACCTTGTTCCCCCTTTCATTATTGTTGCAGAGAACAACGGAGAAAGGGTGAAAATTCGGTATCGGCAATTTTGACAGGGCTTTTTCTTTTTATAAAAAACACCAGAACCGATGGCACAAAACCCACCCACCCCCGTTCTCCTCTTCGGCTTCTCCAACGACAGCCAACGGCCGCTCGACATGCTCAAAACCGAGAGCACCTATGTCTGGCAGGTGCTCAAGGAACTGGATAAAAGAGAACTGATCAAGGTCATTCGGGAAGAAAGCCTAACCAATGATGAGTTGGTGGACTACCTGTTGGACTTCCAGGATACCATTGCCGCCATCCATTTTGCCGGCCACGGAAGCGGGCAGGCGCTGTACACCGAAGGCGGAGCCACTGCTCCGCAGGGCCTGAAGAAGATACTAGTGCTGTCGGCACTAAATACCGGGATATAAAATGGACTCTTTTGCCGCCATACTGCGTTGCTCGTCACTCATGTAGTCCCGCTATAATCGCTCCTCGCGTCTTGTCTGGCGACAAAATAGCCTCATTTTATATACCCCGTTACTTAATGCCGACAGCACTAGAACGGCTGCCCAACCTGAAGCTTGTGTTTTTAAACGCCTGCGATACAGCTGAACAGGCTCAGCTGCTGCTGGAGGTGGGCATACCCATAGTCATTGCCACCACACTGCCCGTTGAAGATGAGAAAGCCGCCCGGTTCACAAGATTCTTTTATGCCCAGCTTGCCGGGCAGGCCTCCGCACGGGACGCCTTCGAAACGGCTATCGGAGCAGTGGCCTCCAAAAAAGAATGGGGGCTGGATGTTTTTGCCGATGCCCCCGGACGGATCGTCACCTATACCCGAGGCGTACAACTCGAACTGGCTGAGGAGGCTCCGCCGCCCTGGCGCCTTTTCATCCGGGAAGGGCAGGAGTCCGCGTCGCGCAACTGGAGGCTGGCCCGGCCCATCGAAACCCGCGGCCCTTTGGGCATCGTCCAGAACCTGGCCATCGCCTCCGATGTGTTGGAAGAGCAGGCCGTATACTTCCAGGAACAACCCAACGACATCCAGGAAAAGATCAGGGAATACTTCACTCGGGTCATAGAGCAGCTGGACAAGAAGATACAACTCATAGAGAAAGAAAAGGCACAGGAGCTGAGTATAGAGGTGATTCGCGGAGAAGCGGCTGCTGATGTCTTTAAGGGCATTCGGGAGCACCTCAGTGATGCCATCCTCCAAAGCATCCTCTCCAACGCTGAGGAGCAACTGCGGCAGATCATCGGCGCCAAAGCCCAGTTTCTGGAAAAAATGAGGCGCTCGGACACTACCGAGGCGGAAAAAGAAGAACTGATCGAGCTGCTGGGGTTTGCCAGGGTGAGATTTGAGGCGTTGCGGGAGATGTTGTGAAGAGGCCCTCGCAGAACCTCCTGCAGCAGCTTCCAGGATATAGCCACTTTCCCCAAAAGAATTTGTACCGATTAAATCTTCCCGCCCCTGATATTTGTAGTATATTCTGGAATAGATAAAACATGCCGATATGCCGACAAAGATCAAGATGCCGCTGCGGTCCCTCAACGAAGCCGTTATCCGGGAATTGCAGGAAAAATATCCGGAGGCGGAAATTAGCGTGGAACTTCATCAGGGCCGGAACAAAGCTCCCATGAGCGAGCAACATTTCTGGGAGGCCATTTCCCTTCTCGATTGGAACCAGGAGGGAGATGATGACGCAGTGGTTGAACCGGCAGTGGCGCACTTAGGGCTTGCAAAACAATAAGTACTCCATTTAGACTCGTTCTTTTGCGCGCTAACTGCGTTGCCAAGCCTCGCCGTAGCTCCGGACCTCGGCGTGAGCTCGGTCGAACGCTATGCCTGCGTTTGGCGCCCCTGCCTGCTCGGCCGCGTCCTCGCGGGCAGGCAGGTTGTTAGCACACAAAATAACTTCGTCTATTCTGTACCACTTATTATTTTGCAGGCCCTTAGCTGCTGGCCCGGTGCGGCATATTTTAGAATTTGCTGACCTGCTATCCGAAAAGCTGTACGCTCTGGATAGCAAAACGTACGCTAAACATATCGGAGAAGACGGCTGGTCTCCCGGCCGTTATTTTTCTGTGGACAACTTCCTGTACGCCCGCTGTTGCGTTGTTGCTAATGGCAAAGAGCTGTATGAGAAGGTGTTGCATGACCCTGCTGGGGCGCAGTTGCGATTTGTCCCCATGTAAAAGCTCTAAAATGCTGGTTTCAGGTAGCGCCACATAGCCGGCTCGGCCTGAAAAGCCTGCTCCGGCGAATGCCGGAGGCCAATATATTTTAGCACGGGGCATCGCCCCGTGTATAATGATGAAAGCCGCCTGCGGCCTGAAAGGCCATCATAATACCAGCTCAATTATGCTGCCCTTTCAGGGCGCTGGCTACGGTTGTGCGCCTTTACAGGGGGCGTTGCCCCCTGCTAAGATAGGCTGGCCCTGTGGAATTCGCGACGCGACTATTCCACAGGGCTGGCCTTTCAGGCCGTTCGCTTTATTAGCAGAGGGGGACAAATCGCAACTGCGCCCCCCTGCTGAGATGCCCAAAGACCTAACCTTTGAAGCCTTGCTCTACATCCCGGCAGAAGCATACGAACGCAAGACTGGTAAGAAGTATGATTACTCGCCAGGTTTTCCCATTGAGACGTATAGCAATGAACAAGGTTGGGGAGAATAAGCAGAGGAGGCCAGGTTTAAGAACCTATCCAGGCGGGTCAAGAGGAGGTTCTCAAACCTGGCCCAAATGCCTCCATCTGCTCGATGATGCTGTCGGCGATCTTGTTGGAAGCGAACACGCGAAAAAGCGGGGTACGCTCCCGAAAAAAATATTTATCGGTTTCCTCTGGGGCGCCTTCCGTGTTTCCTTTCGTAGGCTTCATTACCGTACACTTTTAAATCAGGGAAGTTCTTTGAAAATTGGAAAGAAATGGCTAAGCCTTTTCTGATATAGTACCTGATGGCTCGCAGGCCAATCTGGAATACGGATAAATCAGCAGCCCTATCTTTGCGGCAAAACCTGCCCAAATGGGGCGAGCGCCGGGCATCGAACTCAAACAGGATGCAGGCGATAAAAGCCAGGCTATACCACGATGAGCAAGTTGAAAGCATATCTGGCTTACCAATCCGGGTATCCTCAAAATGGAAGCCTCTGGATTTGATGTCGCCAAAATAGGTTTCGATGTGATACCTTTTGCGGTAATAGGCTTCTACTTGTACTATATTCGAGGCTAGTCAATAAATACAGGGTACTTTTCATATCGGGTTCTGTCATGCCAATAAAGCACGTTAACCGGTACCCAAAAGCTTGCTTGGTGACGTACATCCGCGGCAGGAACAAGCTGTTTTTGCTGATTCGCAGGGGCAATGTGTACTAAAAGGGCAAGCGTCCAGCATTTGTGGGTTGTCGGCCAGCAAAGTATCCTTGCCGGTTTTGAGCACATAATCCCAGCCGTGGGCCAAACAAGCTTGCTGCAACTCGTTGCCGTCAAATTCTCCATCGCCCAGCAGGATAACCTGGCAAGGGCATTCTATAATGGTGTCCAGCAGCATGGCTACCTTATTGACGACATCCAAATGCATTTGCTGGGGAAAATGCCCTTTAGGCGCTTGGCGCACTATCCAGCAGATGGGGATAGCCCGCCTGCGCCAGATGAGGCTAACCATCAGGGCCATACAGCCTTTGCCGATGCTGGAGCCGTCAATGGCCAAAACCAACTCTCCGCTATTGCTTACCGAACGCAGCATGGGCAACAGGTAGGGGATGAAATGTACAGCCGAATCCGTCCACTTGTTTTTCAGCCAGCGCTTGGCTTTTTTGACTCGGCTTTCCAAATCAATGTCGTCATCCATGTGCTTGCCGATGCCTTGCAGGGAGGCTTGCCCGCCTTTAATTAAGGCGCCAGCCATACTAGCCAGGGTGTTTATCCGGCGCAGGGCATTGCCTTGTGGCGCTACAGGTTGATGTTTTATCAGCCATTTTTTACATCTTTGCAGATCATCTAATTGTAGGGTTTTCTGTAAAGATTGTAAAATCTGGGAAAACCCTATTTTTTTGGCTAGTGTTTTTGCCAGGCACTGCTTATGCTGCCCAGGGAGGCTCATTTTCAAGCTCGCCTTTGGTTATGTTGGCCTTTCAGGCCGGAGGCTGCTTGGCCTTATCGTACACGGGCGCTGCCCCGTGCTATGTTATGCTAGCCTCCGGCATGCGCCGGAGCAGGCTCTTCGGGCTGGGATAGCCCTGTACGCAGGGGTTTCGGGCTTTAGCTCACTGGCCAGCCGCATCAGGCTGGGCTTTCTCTGCCTCGATTGGGTGCTAACCCGGACGGTTGGCTGCCGTTAAAAAGTTGCCGTTTCTTTCCAAATTTTCAAAGAACTTTTGCCGTAACTAAAAGTGTACGGTAATGAATCGTAGGCTTCAATATATTCATCCTCGATTTCCCGTGCCTTCTTCCTGCCGGGAATATTAGTCAATAAAATTCTGGCGAAAAACCTTGCTACTCCCAAAATGGCGTTAAATAGAGAAACCTGCTCATTGGCTCTGGGAGAGGAACCATCCCGGTTCAGCGGTTTTCCGCAGATGCCGTATTTAAGGACGTCATTCTCTTCCTTATCCCGTATTTCATATAAATGATGAGGGCGCTTGCTTTTTTGGGAGTTTCCGTGTGTTTCTTTTGCCATTTTAGAGGGAGCTTAGCCTATTAGGCCACCCGTCTAAGGTTGGACACTCCATGCCTCCTGCACACGCTCGGCCTCGACTCCGCTCGGCTTTCCCCTTTCTGCTGTCCAACCTCAGACGGGTAGCCGCCTATTATCCTAACAATCTGTCCATCAAGGTTTCATCCCAACCATCCGGATTGCTGTAGGTTTCATAACTAACTGTCGGAAAGTACTCGAACTCTTGCCCTGTTTTTTCTCTTATAAGCATCGGCAGCCAGATATAAGAGCGATTCAAAAGTAAAATCTTTAGGCATTTGAGCAGGGTTTACCAGTATCTTTTCATAATAATCTTTGCCATTCGCCACCACACAAGCTCGGGCATAAAGAAAATAATCAGAAGAGAAAACCTGTCCTCCCCCAGGAATTTTCCCCATATTTTCGGCGTACACTTTTTTTGTCAAGCCGATGTAGTTTTTCCGAAAGCATATCCTGAAAACAATAAATGGATTCTACATCCAGAGTACTAAGGTAGGCAACCGCCGGTTCAACAATCCCTTCATCGTCGTCTTCTCTTTGACCAATCCAGTAGGGAAATAATATGCCAGAAGCCGGTTTCGGTAAGCGGAGCCGAAGACCCGGGAACCGACTGAACCCTGATCTCAATTTCAGCATTCTCATGCTCCTCCTGGAGCTTTTTGATAAAATCCGCGTCTAATTCGCGTATGTTGAGCTTGTAGATCGGCATATTTAAAAAAGTTTTACTGTTAAATTATACCCGCTGCAATAGGTTTTTCCGCAAAGCGGGACAGGTAGTGCATTTGCGCGCCCTGCCCCTTAATCCCCTAAAGGGGAAATCCTCGCATAAATGCACAAAACCTATTGCCGTTAAGTATAGTGTCTGCAATTTGCAAATTACGACATCCTGCGGTTCTAAACAAGGACAGTACGCAGTTGCATATTCCGTTCCAGATTCCCCGGAATAAACACAGTTGACTATCGGGAGCCAATTTTGGGGAAAATACGTTTAGTGGTCTGTCAGCACAAATTGCCGGGTAATCTATGGCGCCTTTTCCGCCTGCTCTGCGTTGGAGAACCGGGCTTCGTAGCTTTGGCTACGATCCCGAACCTCCGCCTTGATCAGGCGAAAATCCGCAGATACCTTACCCGGCATTTGCACCTTGACAGACCACTAGTTATGATTTAAAAAACCAGCCTGTAGTCCATTCCGCAGGCTGGTTCCTGTCTTTCTATCACTACAAACCATCAGGCATACGCCTCATGGTAGGCATTGATCAGGATGGTCTCCGGGTCAAAAGCCCCTCTCGTGTTGATCAGCAATACAGCATCTACCAGATCCGGGAAGCCCATCATGCCGCCCCGGAATCCATTATCGGAGCTGTTTTTGAAGTCACCCCCATGCCCGTAGTAGGTGCCCCGCCGCTGGTTGCGCCATTTTGCGAACCCCATGATCCTCCTGGTATCGTCCAGCAGGATATGGCGAGTATCGCGGGACAGCACCTCGTCAAACCGGAAATACACCAGGAACCGCGCCCAATCGATGGGTGAGCCGTACCACCCGTAGGCGCCGACGGCTGTGGTGGCGTAATCTCCAAACCCTACGCCGTCTCCTCCACTTCCCTCCCGGTAGTACAGGCAGGGGTTAGCTCCGGCTTCTCTCGTGATGCCGGTGATGCCCATCGGATCTGGATCTGATCGGTAGCGAAGGTGCTGTATCCTCCCCGGCGATGCCTTCGATGGTAGTGAGGAACCAGTAATTGGCGTTGTGATACACGGAGTTGGCGGTGGGGCTTACCGGATTCAGCAGCACCGAAGGGAATTGTGACAACCTCGTGCCCCCATTCAGGTACCGGAAGTGTGGGTCAGGAGCTGATAGAAGGTGATGTTCCGGATACTGCTGTGGACGTCCGGGAAGCGGCTTTCGATATAAGGATAAGCCCGGTCGGGCAGGGGAGATCTCCGCGTCTTCCACCAGCTTCATGATACCAGCGCACAGAGCGGTTTACCAGGCTGGCGCTCACCATCCTCGTATGAGGAGACATGAGCCAGGTGTTACTTCCGCAGGCATCCGGGCGTAGCCGCCCGCTCCCTTACCTCCACGAGTATACCGTTTTCGCAATGGCGAAGGAATAGCTTACTTTCTCCAAATGCACCCATCTGCTCGATGATGCTGTTTACCATTTTATTAGAATCGAACAGGTACTATGGACTAGTACTCTACTCTACCCTGTTTCTGGCGGAGGCGAAAAGGCGGAATGGATGCGAAATACAGGCTTCTTTTTTGCGCAGAAGTACCAGGTT
Source organism: Lewinellaceae bacterium (assembly GCA_020636375.1). Classification (GTDB taxonomy): domain Bacteria; phylum Bacteroidota; class Bacteroidia; order Chitinophagales; family Saprospiraceae; genus JACJXW01. The sequence goes on from JACJXZ010000001.1 coordinate 67,116, forward strand.
CAGCTGGTTTACCTGCACCACCCAGTCTTCGGTAAAGTTTTCTGCCAGTAATGCTTTTTACTTTGATGCCCAGGTCGGGCATTTCCTTTGACTTTTTCATAGTGGGTTAATTGGTTTAAAGGAATTAAATGATAGGCCAAAGTTCGGGAGAATAGGGTGGGAGGGGTGTCGTGGTTTTTAAGGAGGGGGCTTCGTGGTATGTGGGGAGGAAACAGGAGGGGGGGCTATAGTTATTTATGAAACTAAGAAGTTGCAAGGATGGTTAATAAGAGCGATATTTGATCAATATGGGTATTGAAAATTTATGGCTAACAAAATTTTTAGGATATGGTAGCGGATGAAAAAATAAGAAAGGAGATTAAAGACAGGGTAGAAAAAGTGCCGTCTGATAAACTGAACAGCCTTTTAGCATTTGTTAAACTACTGGAAGACGAAGGACATAATGATGAAGGGCTTTTGTCTTTTTTCGGAATACTACAAGGCGTAGATGAAGAATTGATGGCCGACCTAACCATTCATTTGCCGGAAAGGCGGTTGGAGTCAGACAGGTAACTTTAAGCCATGAACAAGGCTCTAATAGATACTGACATAATATCCTACTTTCTAAAAGGGGACCAATCCGTAGCCAGGAAAATAGTTGAATATTCGAGAGAGCATGGTAAGTTATCCATATCAATAATTACCTACTATGAAATAGCTGGAGGCCTTGAGTATAAATTAGCTACCAGGCAGAAAGAAAAGTTTGAGGCATTTGTGGATAACCATTGTGAGATAATAAACCTTTCAAAAGAGTCGATAAAAATATCGGCTGAAGAATACGGCAGATTACGAAGGGACGGAATAACCATCGGAAGCGCGGATTTGTTTATCGCCGGCATAGCCATTCAGAAAGGTTATGATTTGATAACCAATAATATCAGGCATTACCAGGTGATTGACGGACTGAGAATTGTCAATTGGAAGGTGTAGAGTTCGTGTTCTTTGTTGAATATAATGTCTGCCGGGCGGGGGCTGGAACCCGTCTGCTGAGCGTGGGGTGGGAACTCCCCCAACCCTTCCGAAACGAGTACGGGACAGGCTCTCTCGCGAGAAGATGCTTTGCCCTATGGGCCTTGTGGCAAGTCCAATTGCAGCAGCCCCGTGCTGTCCCCCCTCTCTTCCCCTGTTCCCATCTGGCCAAAGAGAGGGGGTGGCCGATCTCTGATCGGGCGGGCCTGTCTGCCGAAGCCTCGGCGCAGGCAGGGGTGAGTTCACTCCTCCTCCCCCAGCAACCGCCGCACCTTCTCAAAATCGGGATGGATGATGCCGGCGGCTTCCAGGTCGGCGATGTCTTTCAGAAAAACGGCATTTGTTATTCGGTGGTCATTCGGAAAAGACTTACCCTTCCATTTGCGGTAGACCTTTTCCGCTTCTTCCCACTGCCCATCCAATAAATACCCCAGGGCCAGATTGGTTTCCACGCTTTGCGCACCGGGATTCAATTCCAGCGTTTTTTTCGCCGCTTCGATGGCTGCTTGGGGTTGTTGAGCAAAAAGGGCATACAAGCTTAAATAATAATGCAAATTGTAATTCGTAGAATCAGCAGCCACTGCCTTTTGCTGAGCCGCAAAAGCCTCCGGGTATTTTTTGGCGGCAAACAACTCTCTTGCACCAGGTGGAGCCCACTTAATAGTACACCAGGGCATATCCGCCCGCAGCTGCTCGACGTAGGCTTCTGAAAATGGATTGCCTGTTAGATCAATCCTGGCCAAGGATTTCAATAATTTTATTTCTGATGGCAGTTGTGTCAATTGGTTGTTGTAAAGGGAAAGCTCAGTTAAGCTGGCTAATTGGCCGATTTGTGGAGGCAGTTCGCTGAGTCGGTTGGAGGAAAGGTAAAGCTCAGTTAAGTTGGTTAATTGGCTGACCTGGGCAGGCAGTTCGCTGAGTCGGTTGGAGGAAAGGTTAAGCTCAGTCAAGTTGGTTAATTGGCCGATCTGGGCAGGCAGTTCGCTAAGTTGGTTGAAGGAAAGGTTAAGCTCAGTTAAGTTGGCTAATTGGCCGATCTGGGCAGGCAGTTCGCTAAGTTGGTTGAAGGAAAGGTTAAGCTCAGTTAAGTTGGCTAATTGGCTGATCTGGGCAGGCAGGTCGCTGAGTTGGTTGTCGAAAAGGTCAAGCGAAGTTAAGTTGCTTAACCGCCCGATCTGTGGAGGCAGGTTACTGATTTGGTTGTCGAAAAGGTCAAGCGAAGTTAAGTTGCTTAACCGCCCGATCTGTGGAGGCAGGTTACTGATTTGGTTGTCTCGGAGGTAAAGCTCAGTTAAGTTGGCTAATTTTACCGATCTGGGCAGGCAGCTCGCTGAGTTGGTTGTAGGAAAGGTCAAGCGAAGTTAAGTTGCTTAACCGCCCGATCTGTGGAGGCAGGTTACTGATTTGGTTGTCTCGGAGGTTAAGCTCAGTTAAGCTGGCTAATTTACTGATTTGTGGAGGCAGTTCGCTGAGTTGGTTGAAGGAAAGGTAAAGCTCAGTTAAGTTGGCTAATTTTTACCGATCTGGGCAGGCAGTTCGTTGAGTTGGTTGTTGTAAAGGGAAAGCTTAGTTAAGTTGGTTAATTGGCCGATCTGGGCAGGCAGTTTGCTGAGTTGGTTGTCGAAAAGGTCAAGCGAAGTTAAGTTGTCCAATTGGCCGATCTGTGGAGGCAGTTCGCTGAGTTGGTTGAGGGAAAGGGAAAGCTCAGTTAAGTTGGTTAATTGGCCGATCTGGGCAGGCAGTTCGCTGAGTTGGTTGTTGTAAAGGGAAAGCTCAGTTAAGTTGGCTAATTGGCCGATCTGTGGAGGCAGGTCGCTGAGTTGGTTGAAAGAAAGGTCAAGCGAAGTTAAGTTGTCCAATTGACCGATCTGGGCAGGCAGTTCGCTGAGTTGGTTGTAGTAAAGGTTAAGCGAAGTCAAGTTGGCTAATTGGCCGATCTGGGCAGGCAGTTCGCTGATTTGGTTTTCGGAAAGCAATAATACCTTTAGGGACTGATGTTTGAAAATAGCGGGAGGAATACTGTCCAGCTTGCGGTTTCGCAAGTCCAGGGCAGTGATGCCCTCGGCCAACTGCTCCACTTCGGTGGCTAAAGGGTATTCCAACCCGGCTGTGTCAATTAGATACAATTGATCTTTCTTTTTGACTCTGGCAAAGCCGGTGTACTCAAATTGTTCTGCACTGTCCCATTCACCCAACTTTTTTACTTTATCCCCATTTTTATCTATGAAGTAGAATTTGGGGTCAGAGTTCTTTCCGCCCAGCGCCAAGGCAAAGCGGCCATCGTAAAAATAAAAAGCATCAATCAACTTATTGGCCTTATCCAAAGCCACCTGCGTATTCAGCTTTTCGGCCTCCACCTGCCGGCGCGCTTCCTCCACCTGTTCCACCCTGGCCTGCAGCGCCTTTTCGATCAAGGCGGGCAGTTTATCTTCTTCCGGCGGTCGGTCCGGGCAGCTCAAGGCGGCGAGGTAGAAGCGGATGGCGTCCTCGTAGGCTTTCCGGTTCTGGTATCGATTGCCCTGTTCTATCAGCTGTTGGTAGCAGTCCATTTCCTGGGCAGCCGGGGAAAGGCAGCATAAAAAGGAAAGGAGGAGAACGAAGGTGTATTTTGCACTCATTTTCTCGTTTTTTGTGGGCAAGATCGGCTGCGGATCGGAGCCTGATATTTTTCATTGCCGGGATCCAGTTCGGCAGCTATTTTAAATAAGGCCTCAGCATGAGGAAAAGCAATAAAATTGCAGATGTTGCTGGCCCGGTTGTAGTAGTCGGCCGCTTTGGCTATAATCCTTTTTTCAAGCGCCTCCCGTTTGCCTTTGATCTGTTCATTTTCCGGATCCCAATCCAGGGCCCTATCGTAGTCCTGCAGGGCGAAGGGCCACTTCAGAATGTCTTCCGCCCGCTGCTCTTTTCGAGCCAGAGAATCGGCCCGTTCGGACAGGTACATCACCTCTTTCCAGTTTACTTGTATGGAATCCAGGTAGTTTTTTTTCCCCAGCGCCGCTGCCCGTTCTTCTAAGGTGTCCAGCTGTGCCAGGGCATCCCGGTATTGTTCTGCATTCTTGAGGGCTACAGCCGCGCCGACCTCATTGAAGAAGGATTGTTCCTTCAGGCTCTGGCTCTGTTGCCGGACGATCCGGTTTTGCCCAAAGGCATAAACCCCTGCCCCGATAGCCACCAAAGCCACCAGGCTTACCACAATAGAGAAAATGCGCTGCCGCCGCCGGGCTTTCTCCTCCGCCGCCAGCTTTGCCTGTGTCAGTTCTAATTCCCGCCGCTCCCGCCGTTTTTTTTCGGCCTCCTGCTCCATCAGGTGGTTCCGGTTCGCCTGCATAAATGCTTTGACCTCCGCATCCCCCCGTAGCAGCGGCAGGTACCGCTCCAGGTCGTCCAGCTGCTCCCGGTTCAGGAAGGCCCTGTTAAGGCGGTATTCCTCCAGCGCAAAACGCAGTCGCGCGCGCGCCCGCGCCAGGCGGCGCTGCTCCTCGGTGCGCTGCTCGTGGATGAGGGCCGCCAGTTTGTCGTGCGCCAGCTCGACGGCGTCGTCCAGGAAGCGGAGCAGGCGGCGCTGCTCCAGGGCGTCCAGGCAGTCCGACAGGGCGGCGGGGGAGAGGGTGGGGACGAGCTGCCGGGCCTTCTCCTCCAGCTCCACCACCTTGGTGTCTGCATCCCGCCGGAAGCGCAGGGGCTGCTTGGTGCCCTCCTCGGTGACGAACAGGTCGAGCACCAGGCGGACGGTATTTTTTGGCAAGTTGGCGTGTTCTCTGGCCAGCGCTTCCTGCAGCTGCTGCTCCTGCTGGAGGAGGAATTTTTCGAGGACGTCTTCGATTTTGCCGAAGGAGGCGATCTCCTGGCGGGTGAATTCCAGCCTTGGCAAGTCGGAAGTCGGAAATCGGAAGGCGGAATTGGGCTCTTGGGGGGCTTCCGACTTCGCACTTCCGCCCCCGAACTCCTTCGTCGGTGCGGGACTCCCCATGGTCGCTTCCGACTTCGCACTTCCGACTTCCGACTTCGAAAAGGTTCTTTGATAGTCCTCTTTCCACAACAGGTCCAGATACACCTGCAAATACGGCAGCTCAATCCCCGACCGCTCCCCACTCACATTCGTGATGATCTCATCCAGGCGGGCCTCGGCCGGTTCCTCCAGGCTGATGTTGAAAGCAGTGAAGGACTGTTGCAGCACCTCCCGCACCCGTGCCATATTCATCGGCTCGATGCGCAGGCGGAAATCGAAGAGGTAGGGGATCTTTTGCTCGAAATCGTAGAGGCGGCCGAGGTATTCCTCCCGCATCACCAGCAGTACCTTGCACGACAGCTCCGCGTCGAGGATGGCCTTCAGGTTGTCGGCAAACTCCTGCCGCTCCTGCGGGCTGCCCAGGATGAAGAGCTCCTCAAACTGGTCGAAAATAAGGTAGACGGGGCTGTAGTAGGTTTCCACCACCCGGCGGACAAAGGCCGGGATGTCGTCGCCTACGGGCTGAGTGGGGAGGGCCCCCTGCAGTTCCGCTCGCAGCGCGGCATTGATGTCCTTCTGCCCGCGGCGGATGAAGAAGGGATACCACTCCGGCCCCTCGTAGCGGCTCGCGAGGCCGCACTGCACCAGGCTGGTCTTGCCCGTGCCCGACAAGCCGTGCACCAGCACCAGGGGCGTACTGTAGAGCAGGTTGTAGAGGGTGTCCACTTCCTTATCGCGGCCGAAGAAGACTTCGCGGTCCTGCAGGGTATAGGCGTCGAGGAATTTGAAGGGGCTGTTCATAGTTCGCGGAGTGGCCGGTTAAACAATAGATGAGAAAACGCTTCGATCTGGTCTCTCAGGTGTTTCAGCGGCCCCTGGTTCGCCTGGTTGCTCACGCGCAGCGGCGGGTTGGCCATATTGTCGACATGCTTGAACACCAGCTCGTCCTTCAGGCCATCGTAGTGGCTGAAGTAGTACAACTTCAGGTTGTCCTTGCGCGCCTGGGCTTTGGGGATGAAGGCATTCTCGTCGAAGATAAAAGGCGTGAGGTTGAGGAAGCTGTCTTTCCCCTTCCCCTTGGGCCGCACCAGCACCGAGTAATTGTGCAGGAAGCTGGTGTGGTCCTCCACATCCAGCACCGGCGCCGCATCCTGGTACACCAGGTTGATCTCCAGGCGCACCACCTTGTGGATGTAGTGAGGCTCCATAAAATGGCGGTTGCACAGCACGTCGATATTGCGGATAGAGATCAGCGCGTAGTTGGCCAGGAAGCTCAGCACCCGCAGCGCCTCTGCCACCCCCTGCTCCGCCACCAGGCAGGACGGCGCCAGCTGCGGGTCGCCCGCCGGGCGGAACTGCCGGGCGGCCAGCCGCTTGTGGAGGGATTCCAGCGTCTGGCAGGCGTGGTAGTAGGCCGAATCGACGGTGAAGTGCTCCATCCGCCCGGCCAGCTCCCCGAAGAAAGGCCCCTCCCCGTTGCCCTCCAGGAAAGCGAACACCGCCGGCACCAGCTGAAACTGCAGTCGGGTCCGCCGCTCCTCCGCCTGCGCCAGCAAGAAGCGGCGGATGACGGGCAGCAAATCCTCCGGCGGCGGCGGCCCCTGCTCCAGCAGGAGGCGGTCCCACAGCTGCCCCAGCAGGAAGAAGGCCGGCAGCTCCACCGCGCTCAGGTACACCTGCGCCAGCCGCTGCAGGCGCGGCAGGTTGAACTCGTCGTAGAACACCTCTCCCTCCTCCCCCTGGCGGCGCGGCGCAAAGAGCAGCTTCAGGTGGCTGCTGATGGGCGAGGGGTAGCTCCGGATGATGATGTGGTGCTTGCGGGGCAGCAGCGTATCGGTGCTCTCCGTAAAATAGAAGGCGCTGCTGCGCTGCTGTTCCTCCGCCTTCACCTGGGCCACCTCCGGGTCGAAGGGTTCGAGGCTGTCCATCAGCGCGCCGATCAGCAGCTCATTGGGCTGGGAGGCGGGCTGGCCCGGCTCGGCCGCCTGGCCCAGGGGCAGCATCCAGCGCTCCCGCTCGCCGGTCTCATCGGCGGTGAAGAGGCCCCAGAGGGGGCGTTCCTCGTGGCTTTCCTCCCCGGTAGCCAGCTGCCGGCCCGGTTCCACCTGCAGCGGCCCCTTGGCCACCGCCTGCGCCGCCGCCAGCCCGATGCGGAAAGCCTCCTCTACCGGCAGGAACTCCTCCGACAGCGCCTGGAAGAAGCTGATGGCGAACTGGCAGGCCTGCATATCGCCCACCGGCGCGCTGGTGGCGATGACGGCCGGGCGGTTCTCCAGCTGCAGCAACCGCCGGACCTGCCCCTCCGTCGAGCAGCCGTTGAGCAGGACGAGCTTCAGGCGGGGGCACAGCTCCAGCAGCCGGGCGATGCCCTCGGCGTTGGCGTCCTGCCCCTCCAGCCGCAGGCGGTCGCGCCCGGCATGGCCGCTGAAGCTGAACACCTCCAGCTCCTCCCGGAAGCGGATGAGGTACCGGGCGATCTTGTCCATATCCGCATGCGCTTCGCGCTGCAGGGCGAAGTGCTGCTGCTGGTAGCGGCGGGAGAGCATCTCGTAGACGGCGTCGTCCTCCCGGGAGAGGGCCTCCAGGGGGGCGGTGGGGGAGTTGGCGTAGGTGAGGAAGAGGAGGTTCATAGTATTGGGTTAAAGGGTTTATGCTTTCTTTGGTTTGTACTTTTGGCTTGGCCCAAAAGTACCAAAAACCCAAGGCTGTAGAGCGATTTGGATAGTACTAGGCTGAGTTTTCTGGCAGCGCAACCCAAGCCGTTCGCGGGGAAGGCTTGGGTTTTGGGGTGTTGCGCCTGTTGTTCGTAGGCAGCCTTGGTTTATAGCATCTTGCCCTTTAGGCTCACTCGTGGGTTGCTTCGCATACCCTCGCGGAAAACTCAGCCAAGTACTATTGACCAAATCGCTCTAAGGCCGGCTGGCTGGGGCAGGGCTGCATCGGCAGAACTGCTCGGTTGTGGACTTTGCACTAGATCCGCGCGAATCCGCCAGATCTGTGCAAATCCGTGTTCTATCCGAAAGCTGCTCGATAAAAATAGCAAAATTCGGTGGTTTCCAAAGGCTGCCGAGGGCTCACGAGGCCTCATTCCGTCATTATTTTACGTTGTATGGCGTTGGATGTTGCTGAATGTGTTGGGTGGGGTAAAGGTAAGGGGATTTGGGGGAGGGTTTTATCCTGAGAAATAGGGAGGGGATTCTACGGCGGAAGGCGGAAATCGGAAGAGACTGTTCCTTCAAGTGTGTCCGGCTACCTATTTTGAACCGCAAAGGCCGCAGAGAATCGCAGAGCAAGATACTGGTCTACGCTGCTTACGTGGTTTTCACTCTCACAACTTTTGGCCCTGTTGATTTTGCCATAACTCGGTCGTAAGGTCAAACCTGCCGGCCCTAGTGCTTCGCGCACTAAATACCGGGATATAAAATGGCCTCTTTTGCCGCTAAACTGCGTTGCTCGTCGCTCATATAGTCCCGCTATGCTCGCTCCTCGCGCCTTGTCTAGCGACAAAATAGCCTCATTTTATATACCCCGTTACTTAATGCGTGAAGCCCTAGATGTCACCTCGTGGGCTTCAGCAAGGTGACATCTTTTTCTCCAATGACCCACCCAAGGCGAAAAAGGTGTCATCTTGCGCCTTTGTTCCCGGAGCAATGAGATGGATACTACGCACGCGAGATGACACCTAGGCTGTTCATTAACAAGTTGCTTACGCGGATTTCGTTCTCACAACTTTTGTTCTTGTTGAATTTTACCAAATACGGTCGAAAGGTCAAAAATCACTGAAATTCGCCCCGCCCCTAAAGGGAGTTTCAGTGATTTTCAACCTTTCTCCCTTTAGGGCCGGGGCGAAAAAGGTTGAAAATCGCTGAAACGGATTTGAATAGAAAAATCCAATAGGACTAAAACCTGTGGGAACGAAATTTCACGAAATGAACACCCTAGATGTCACCTCGCGGGCTTCAGCAAGGTGCACGGTTGATATACCCTTAAAAACCTTTGAGGTTTCAGAAACCTCAAAGGTTTGATCTAGGGCAGGGTTGAGTTAAACCCCAGCCGGTTGAATCCGTCTATGCAGCCAGATAAAAACCACCCAGGCAGCACCTTCGCTCACGCTACCGGCCCCGCCCGGGCTCTGTTGGTATTCGACGGCTGCAGGGCAGCCGTGCCGGATGAGCAGCTGGACAGTTAGCGCCACTGCGCCAGCGTCCGTAGAGGCCGGCGTTCGGGGCAAAAGAGCTGTATTGGCAAGACGAAAACCGTTGTTATTGTTGTCGTTGTTCGGGTTGTTGTTGTTGCGATTGGAACAGCGCGCGTTGCTCGCATTGTTGTTCCATCCCGCTAATTAGCGGAACATTTTTGGTATCAACCTGAAAGGATTTCAATTCCATTCCGCTAATTAGCGGGACCCGAAGAACCCGGTTCCGGCTTTATGCCGCTCATCCGTTTTTCGTAAGTATGTTTTTCCTGAGCATGTAGCTGTCTGGTTCGGACAGAATAGCCCAGTAACTGTTCATGCTCTGTAGAAAAGCCTCCTCGTCTATCTGGCCGGCCTGGAATTCTTTCTTCCGTTTTGCCATGCGCTTTTGCATCCGCCGCAGGTTAGGGCGGGCGAAGCGGGTGATCTCAGTAGTTTCTCATGTAAGGTGCGCACGCGGCGAGAGGATGCCACGAAAGCACTAAAACACCAAATCCGCACTAAATTTAGTGCGGATTTGGTGCCTTTGTGTTTTTGTGGCGATACGTGCATGCTCTACATGAGAAATTGCTGGGGTGATCTTCGGAAATATGCGCCGCCCCAGGAAAGTCAGTCCGTTGGGCGCGGAATTCAGGAAGCTGGCGGATGCCTTCAGTTGCAAGCCAAGGTTGTCGTTCAGGTATTTCCGTACCGGGCCGCGCCAGCTTTTCAGCTGGGTTTTATCCGGTGAAAAAAGCGCGAAGTCGTCCATGTACCTGAGGTAGTACTTTACCCCCAAATCCTCTTTTACAAAGTGGTCGAAGCCGTTTAGGTACACGTTGGCAAAAAACTGGCTGGTCAGGTTGCCAATGGGCAGGCCGACGCCCTCAGCGCCGCCATTACACACAATACGCCCGGCGATTTCCAGCAGCCGCTTGTCCTTCACTTTGCGCTCCAGTAAATCCCGTAACATATCCTGTCGTATAGAATCGAAATATTTGTCGATATCGCTTTTCCAGAACCAGCCGGTACGGCGCAGGAACTGCTGCGCCCGGCGGATGGCCTTATGTGTCCCCTTGCCTTTGCGGGTGGCGTAGCTGTCAAAAATGAAGCAGCGCTCGTAGATAGGCTCCAGGATATTGATGAGCGCATGGTGGACGACGCGGTCCCGGAAAGCAGCCACCGAAATGGTACGCTCTTTGGGATCATATATTTGGAAGTAGCGGTAGGGCCGGGGCTGATAGCTGCCGTTCATCAGCTCGTCCTGCAATTGGAACAATTCCCCTTCCAGGTGAAAAGCAAAAGCCTGAGCCTCCGGTTTGCCTACCGCCCCTCTGCGAGCCTTTTGATAGGCTAATAGCAAATTGGGGAAAGCGGTAAAATTTTCAAAAAGCTGCCCGTACCGTTTCATGGCTCCTGGCTTTTGGCCCAGCCTCCGCACATAGCGCCGGCCTTGTTGATCTCCCTGGCCAGGTAAGCGTATTGGGTGACACTGAAATAGCGCCGGTCTTTGCACAGGCGGTTGAAAAAGCGCAGCTTTTCCAGGTTCAGGTTGATGCGCCCCAGCAACTCCCGGCGTTCCCGGGTGTAGATGGCGGCGATGATCAGCTCGGTGGTATCGGTGGCCAGGTTGGCCATGCGCCCACTTACAGTGAAACGCGTATGCTTGGGCATGCGCTCGCAGCGGGCGAGCAGCCAGTTGGTCACCCGATACCATTGATCGAATAGGGGGTAGTCGGTGGGTTGTGGCATAACAGCAAGTTATTTTTTGGTGACGAAAGGAAGATCATCGATGGAAGTTGGCGGCTCCGGCGGCTTTGCTTTTCCTTTGCTGTCATAAAAGTCCTTGATCAGGTTGACAATATGCCGCCCGTATTTATCCATCCGCTTGCGGCCGAAGCCCTTTACCTGTTTCAGGCTTTCCAGCGTCCGGCATTTGAGCTTTACCATTTGCAGAAATTGCGCATTGGTGGCTACCAGGTATACGGGGATCCCTTCTTTATTGGCATGCTCCCGCCGCCAGTCCTTCAGGCGGTCGTAAAGCAATTTCTGCGCATCGTCCAGCGCCCGTATCTTGTCTTCCCCCTTCAGCACCACTTCATACTTTATCGCTACCGACCAGAAATGCCGCCCTTCCTCCTGGAAGAAATGCGATTGTATGTCGTGCACCTTTTTGTTCAGGCAAAACTGCGTAATAATCTCATCTGGAAAACTTTCCGAGACTTCATCGAAGGGTAGTGTAAAAATCCTGAATTCCATAGGCGTTTGGATTTAAATTGCAGATACGGCCCGCTATTCTCGCTTTGGCTTTCAAAGGAGGTTGTGGAGGTGTCATCTACGACGATAGGAGTAGGTGACATCTCCTAAATTGGACAAGATTACACCTTTTTCGTTCCTCAAAAGATGTCACCTTGTCCAAAGCGAGAATAGCTGAGATACGGCCCGCTACCTGCCTCATTTCCTATATATCGTTCACATATATACGCCTATACTTCAGAAAAAACCGTGCCAATTTTCAATATATCCTCCTGCGCACTTACTTTATATATGCTGGCGCATATAGGGCATATATAGCAAGAGGGGATGCCGGTTCTTGTCCTGACATCCCCTTTTCTCTGGAGTGAATAAGGTTAAAATGTAATAAGGCTAGAAGCTAACTGCCCTGGCAAGACGAAAACCGTAGCTACTGTAGTCGCTGATCGGGCTGCGGTTGCCGCGAAAGGAACAGCGCGCGTAGCTCGCATTGAGGCTCCAGGAGCCGCCCCGAAGAACCCGGAGCCGGCCGATTTCCGGATTATGTTCTTTGGGTCCGATGTAATCAATTATCAAGCTATCGGGATAGTTGTTATACCAATCCCAGCACCATTCCCAAACATTGCCGCTCATATCGTATAAGCCCAGGCTATTGCGCCTTTTTTCCTCTACAGGCTGTGTCCGGCTGTTGCTATTTGAGCTATACCATCCAACCAGGTCTAATGTATCACTGCCACTATATATATACTTTTGTTCTGGCCTACCACCTTTGGCGGCATACTCCCACTCGGCTTCCGTAGGCAGGCGGTAGCCATCGGCGTTCCAATTGATGCTGTCCGGGTCCTGCCAGTCAATCTCTCCTTCCCGATCCCCTAGATCGTTAGGTTTTTCCGGGATTTCCAATTTGTATATCTCCTCTTTGCCTTGTTGCCCGCTCAGCCAATTGGCATACGGAAGAGTTTCGTACCAGGAAACATAGACAACCGGCCGGGCGCCGTCGATGCCCCAGCCTGCATAGATGAATTCATTAATATCAATACCTTCCGCCTCACAGTAGATACTGAACTGCCAGAGGGTAGTTTCCGTGGCAGCTATTTCAAAATCACCAACCTCCGTTGGATGTAAGGTTTCATCTGACTGACAGTTGACATCGACAGTCGAATCACAGCCCATTTTAAATTGCCCACCTTTAATGGGAACCATGGTAGGATAATACCGCTTCTCCAGTTCTTCAAACCGGCCCGGCGCCAGGCCTTGCAGGGCATTTCGCAAAATACGCAACGAGTCTTTGGCGGCGCTCTGCCGTATGTTGATGTTCCATGCTTTCCCGTACAAACGAGCGGTTTTCTGCGCCAGGCGCCGTCCCTCCTCAAAGCGGTGGCTTTCCACCCGGTGGTAAGCCATTTCCATCAGGGCGGGGGCTACTTCGCGGGGCTTGACGCCCAGCCCGGCGGCATCGAGGATAGCCTTCAGGGCGGCATCGTAATTGAGCGTACGGATATGGTTTTCGGCCTCCCGCAGTAGGCTGGCCAGGGCATTGGCAAGGGCCAGATTGGCCCGTTCCGTTTCATTTGAAGCAATTTCATACAATGAATCAGCTCGGTCGCGGGCAGCCAAGGCTGCTCCAGCTGAATCCTGGGCGACAAGTTTAGCATCTTCCGCCTCCAAACGTAAGCCTTCAGCTCGTTCTTTCTCTTTTGTTGCTTCTGATGCACTCTTTGCCGCTTTGGCCTCCGCCTGGCTGGTGCGCACCCAGGAAACCCCGGCAAATACCGCCAGCAAAATAGCCAGAAGAGAAATAACAGCCGCAATCCGCGTCCTCCGCCTTGCCTGCCGCGCATTGGCCGCAGCTTTCTCCGCATTCTCTTCCGCTTGCTGCCGGGACGCTTCCGCCTGCTCCTTAGCCGCTTTAGCCTGTATAGCATTGTGCTCCGCCTGCTGTTTCGCCACTTCCGCCTGCTCCTTGGCCGTTTCCGCCTCCCCCCTCAGCCTCCTTTCCTTCTCCAGCTCCGCCTGCTGCTTTTGCCGATCCGCCTCTTCTATTGCGTCATTAAACGCATAGCTCTCCCGCACAAAGCCCTCCAGGTGGGGTTCCATCTGCAGCCGCTCCAGGAAGGGTTCGATACTCAGCAGCTGCTTGCGCGAGAGGAACTCGCCGGTGCGCTGCCACTCCAGGAAGCTGCCCGCCAGGCGCACCTTCACCTCGTTGAGCTGCCGCTGTTCGTCGGTGCGCTGCTCGTCGATCAGGGCGGCCAGGCTGTCGTGCGCCAGCTCGTAGCTGCCTTCCCGCACCCGCAGGATGCGGCTTTGCTCCAGCGCTTTGAGGCAGTCGCTGAGCAGGGGGTTGGCCAGGGGAAACTTCTCCAGCAGGCGCTCGGGTAAAACGAAATGCTCGCCCTCCCGTTCGAAAGGAATAGGCCGCTTGGTGCCCTCCTCGGTGACGAACACATCGAGCACGTCGCGGATGGTGTGCTCTTCGATGGCGGCGGCCGGGTATTTTTCTTTCAGCTTCTGGGTGATGGCGCCCTTTTGGCCTTCGAGGAAGCGGGGGAAGACTTCGGCCATGGTGCCGAAGGACTGGATTTCCTGGCGGGTGAACTCTAAAGGAGGATGGGGAGAGGAGGAGAGAGGGAGACTTGGAGAGGACGGCGGACCTCCCCCGCTCTCCCCGTCTCCCGCTCTCCCCGTCTCCTTATCTCCATAAGTGCGCTCATAGTCCTCCCGGTAGAGCTGGTCGAGGTAGACCTGGAGGTAGGGCAGTTGGATGCCCGACTTTTTCATGCTCACATTCTCGACGATCTCCTCCAGGCGGGCCTCGGCGGGGGCTTCCAGGCCGATATTGAAAGCAGCGAAAGAAGAGCGCAGTACCTCCTGCACCCGCAGCTTGTTCATCGGCTCCACGCGCAGCTTGAAGTCGAACAAGCGGGGGAGGGCCTTTTCCAGTTGGTAGAGCTCGCCCAGGTATTCCTCGCGGATGATGAAGATCGCCTTGCAGGAGAGGTCCTGGCTCAGCAGTTCCTGGATATCGCGGGCAAACCGCTCCTGCTCCTCGAAGCTGCCCAGGATGAAGAGTTCTTCGAACTGGTCGAAGATGAGGTAGACCGGGCTGAGGAATACGTCGAGGATATCCTCCACCAGTTCCACCAGCGGCACATCCGGCTGCGGGTCCTCCTTCAGCGCCGCAAACAGGGGGCGGCGCAGGGAAACATTGATGTCCTCCCCCTTGCGGATGAAGAAGGGATACCACTGCGGGCCGTCGAAGCGCCCCGCCAGGCCGCACTGGATGAGGCTGGTCTTACCCGTACCCGAATACCCATAGACCAGCGCCAGGTTGGTCTGGTACACCATGCGGTAGAGCGTGTCGATCTCCTTATCGCGGCCGAAGAAAACGTCCTTATCCGCCAGTTCGAAGGGGTCGAGGAATTTAAAAGGGCTGTTCATAAGGCGGCGGCTTGGACGAGGTTACGAAAATCGTCGAACTGCTCCCACACATCCAGGAGCGCCGTTTCCTCCGCATCCTCCGTCTCCCGGTTCCAGATCTCGAGCAAGCGGTCCTCCGGCTTGTAAGTATGTTTAAAGCAATAAGCGCCGTTCGCCTCCCGGAAATGATGGAAATAATGCAACTTGATCTCGCTGGCCTTCTTCACATAAGCATTCTCATCGATCACGAAGGGCGTCAGGTTGAGGAAGCTGGCCTTGCCGCTCAGTTCCTGTTCCTTCATCAGCAGCACCGACTCATTATCCAGGAAATCATCCAGTTCCTCCACCACCTCGTCCGGCGCGCCGATGTCCTTTTTCGCCAGGTGCACCACCCGGTGCACGAAGCTGGGCGTGCGGAACAAGCGGTTGCGCAGCACGTCGATGTTGCGGACGGAGACGAGCGCGTAAGTAGCCAGGAAGCTCAGCTGGCTGAGAATCTCGGTGAGCATCTCTTCGGCCTCGATGCACTCCCGGGTGATTTCGGGCAGGGGGAGGCCTTTGAGGTTGGGGAGGCGTTGTTTTTTGAGTTCGAGGGCGACCCCAGCCCCCCCTAGCCTCCCGGCATCACGCCGGGACAGGCTCCCCGAAGGGGGGGAGTTTCCCAGGGTGAACTCCGCCAGTTCGGGCATAAAGAGGGGGGTGTTGTTTTGGTTCAGGACATCGATGGCCGCTTCCATCATGGGGAAATAGGCCAGGCGGAGGCGGGTTTCGTGGGGTGCAGACAAGAAATCAGCTACCTTTTGAGCCTGTTCGCGGCTTATCTGCACATTGACATTTTCATTAGCCAGGAGGTCGTACAATTGCGCGAGCAAGATAAAGGCCGGCAGCTCCATAGCGATGTTGTACGTATGGAGCAATTGCTTCAGGCGGTCGAAAGAAAAAGAATCGTAGAACGTCTGCTTATCATCCCGGTTCGGAGCAGTCAGCCGTTCAATTTGTTCGCTGATCGGCAGCGGCAAGCACTTGAGGATGACGTTGCGCTTATCCGTGTCGCTGCTTTTAATGCGCCTTCGAATCCGGCTGGGCCTATCGCTGTGCGTGCCCTCCATCAACGCTTTAGCCCCGGCGTCGAAGGCCGTGAGGCTATTGAGGAGGCCTTTCAGCAAGAACTGGTTAGGCTCCACCTCCTGCGCCTCCGTGCGGATGAGCAGAGATGGCAGTTTCCACTGCAACAAATCCTCGCCCCCCTCCGGCGCCTGCAGCAGCCAAACCCCTTCCGATTCCTCCACCCCGGTAGCCAGCTGGCGCGAAGCGCGGATGAGTTCGGGATTTCGAGCTTCCGTTTTCGCGGCCGCCAGCCCCATATCGAAAGCCTCCTGCACCGTAGCGTACTGTTCGCTCATCGCCTGGAAAAAAGAGATAGAAAACTGCGTAGCCGCGAAGTCGTCCACCGGCGCGCTGGTGGCGATGACCACGGGTTTGTTCGGCAAGTTCAGCAACCTTCGAACCTGTCCGGCGGTGGAGCAGCCATTGAGCACCACCAGTTTCAGCTGGGGGCACTGGCCCAGCAGTTCAGCGATGCCTTCCGCCTGCGCCGCCTGGCCGCCCATGAAGAGGCTATCGCGCCCGGCATGGCCGCTGAACAGGAAGAGGGAGAGGCTGTCCCGGAAGCGGCCGATGTACTCCGCCACCTTGCCCACGCTGATATTGGATTCGCGGTGGATAGCGAAGTGGTTTTTGGCCGCCCGGATGGAGAGAAAGCGGTTGACTTCCTGATCCTCCTGGGATAAGGTAGGCAGGGGAGCGGTGGGGGAGTTGGCGAAAGAGAGGAAGAGCAGTGGCATTGTATTTTGGGTTAGTGTTTTATCTGGCCGGTTGCGCAATAAAAATAGTAAAATTCGGCGGTTTCCAAAGGGCGCCGCGGCATCGTGCGCGGATGGCTGCCTGAAAATCCAGCTATCTCCTCATTTCGTCATTGTTGTACGTCAGTTGGCGCGGGAAGTTGCTGAGGGAACATTGGGAAAGGAGCCTGTCCATCAAGCGGGCAAGCTCCAACTGGTAGCCCTCAAATATTATTAATCCTCCCAACGATTCGTTTTCGGTATTTGAAAGACTCTTTTTCTACCGTTCGGTGAAAGAATTTGTTGAATTCCTCTCTGTCGTTCAACCTGGCTTTTTCATAATTTTGAAATCGGCGAACCAGCATATAGAAAGCCGTTTCGGGATTGTTTTCATACCTCAGGCAGGCCAGGCGTGCAAAAAGGTAATAATTTTCTTCCTTTTCCTTTTTAATGCACGAAAGCATATCCAGGGCAATATCCAAACTATGTGGCTCAAAAACAGGAGACTCTGGATATTTGTACTCGATGAGGCTAAGTGCCAGGCATTTAATAGCGTGTTCTGGTTTGTAGAGCCGGCAATCTTGTAAAGTTGCCGGGATAGCGCCTGAAGAAACGCTCCATCCCGCCTTTTCTATATTCGGCCCCAAATCCTCCTTCGATTTAAAAAAAGAAAACAGCTGGCCGTTGGTTATCGGCATAGCATTTTGAGGGGCTATGCTGCGTGTGCTGCCTCTGTAGGCATGAATAACATTTGATCTTTTATTGACAACTATCCTGGGGCGCTTCTCCGGATCGCCAAAACTTTCGAGCAGGTGAAAAATCCGCCCTGTCGGCCTTGTGAAAAAAGGAGTTCCCAGAAGCGGGTAACACATGAAAAAAGACAAGGAAGCGCCTAAAAACGAACGGCGGCCAACTTGGCCGGAGGGCTTGTTTTTAGTTGAAATGGGTTTGTCATTGGAGTACATAGGTTGAGTTTTAGATGACGTTTTGTTTTGTTAATGTATCGGATCAGAAAAAGGTTACAATCTATCCCTTCACGGCTCAATAAACCCCAGGCGGATTGCCTTGCGCGTCAATTTCGGCGTAGACTCCACCCCGAATTTGTGGCGCAGGTTTTCCAGGTGCGTATCCACGGTAAAGACCTTGATCTTAAGCCGGCCGGCGATCTCTTCCCTGGACAAGTCGGACAAGTCGAGCACTTCCCGTTCCCGTTTCGTGAGCCGGATGTCTTCCTCCTGCCAAGGTTGGGATTTCTGTTCCCAGGTGTTCATGGGCGGGAAGGGGCGGTTTTGGGCCTTCATGATGCTGCGGATGGCGTTTAGGAGGGCCTCCCCTCCGCTGTTTTTGATGACGTAGCCATTGGCGCCCATGCGGTGCAGGTTGTAGATGAAGTCGCCCTCGTTGTGGTAGGTCAGGATGAGGGTGCGCAGCCCGGGATATTCCTTGCGCACCTTTTTCATCACCTCGACCCCATTCACATTGGGCATTTCCAGGTCGAGGATCAGCAGGTCGGCGTGGGGGTTTTGCCGCAGCAGTTCGATGGCCTCCAAGCCATCGGCCGCTTCCCCGAGGATGTGCATATCCGGCTCCTGGCCCAGGATAAAGCGTACCCCTTCGGCGAACATCTTATGGTCATCAGCAAGGATGATGTTAAACTTTTCCATGATCTAGGTTTTTTTTTCAAAGGAGTTTTAATTCTACTTTGTTAACATAGAAATTAACCGCAGGGGCCGCAGGGCCGCAGAGGTGCGCAGAGAATGCACACCTCCTCTGCGGCTCTCCGCGTACTCATATGTTTGTAAAACCGCAGTGAGCGCAGAGGACCGCAGAGAAGAGTATAGCAGCTCCGCTGCGCAAGCAGCATGCTGTATAGGCAACGCCCCCGGAGATGACACACGCCGCTTTTCCTCAGTGGCGCTCTGCGCCCTTCCGAAACGAGTTCGGAACAGGTCCTGCGGTTAAAAAACACAGGAGGCGCGGAGCGCCGCAGGGAAAGACAGCGTACCTCTGCGGTTTAATTTCCTGGGTACGCAGAGGGGCCATTCAACTGCTCACCAGCAGTTGAATGGCAAATCAACTGCGGCCTCTGTGTTAAGTTAACAAAGTAGTATTAAAGAATCGGCATTTTTATTGTAACAGAAGTGCCGCTTCCCGTATCCGAGTCGAACTGCGCGATGGCGCCCAACTCGGCGCAAAGCGCGTGCAAGTGATGCAAGCCGGTGCCCCCTTTTTCTTTCACCTTCACAGGGTCAAACCCCTTGCCGTTGTCTTCCACCATAACGACGAGTTCCTCCCCAAAGCGGTTGAGCTGCAGGCTGAACCAGGACGCCTGGGCATGTTCCAGCACATTATGCACCAGGATATAGATGATTCGGCACAGCTTGCGTTCCCTCACCGGGTCCAGCCGTTCCTGCATCCCATGGGCCGTAAACTCCACGTCAATCTGCTCCGTACAGCGGATGTGGTTGATGATCGACTCCACCTTTTCCATCAAGCTCCGGTCGGGCAGGTTGGCGGGCGACGCCTTGCGGGAGATGCGGCGCACCTCATCGGCCACCTCATCCAGCAGCGCATTGGCCTTTTCAAACTGGCTCTTATTCTCTTCCCGCAGCGCCGAGATCTTTTTATTGAGGTCGACGAAATACAGCTTGATGGTCGACAACATGCCGCCCAGGGAGTCGTGCAGCTCTTTAGAGACCGAATGCATCGTGCGCTCGCTTTCGTCCAGCAGCATGTAATTACTTTTGTGTTCCAGCTGGTTCAGGGCGTTTCCCAGGCGCTGTTCGGCCAGCCGTTTATCCTTCAGGGCCAGCGCCTTCTTGTCATTGATCTTGAAGGCCATGAGCACAGCGATAATAAAGGCAGACAGGAGGAGGGCGATGGCGAGGGCAGAGAGCAACAACTGGAATTTGCTCTTTTCCGCCCTCCGATTGCTTTGCAGCCGTTCCTGCTCCAGCAGGTCGGCCGTCTCCCGGTTCGTTTGGGCCATGGCCATTTCCCGGCTAAACTGCACCGAATCCACACGGGACGTATACTGAGTAATGGCCGAATAAGCTTTATCCAGCTGCCCGTTCAGCTCATAAGCAGAAGACAAATAAGACAATAACCGGCGCTCCAGTTCCGGAAGAAGGAGGCTGTGCCCATCGATCAAATTCCACCCTTTTTCATAAAGAGCAATAGCCGCTTCATAATCCTCCCTTTCAAAGTATATGCTACCCATCTCAAACCAGAGCTTAGCCAATTCAGCGTAGTTGCTGAGGGAATCAAACCCGATGAGTGCATTCTGAAAATGCGCCAGCGCTGCTTCCGTATTTCCTCTGGCCCAGGAAATATTCCCTTTATTGCGTTGCAGGATAGCCTGGTCGGCAGCACTCAGGTAGCTATTCAGCGCAAAGGCTTTAATCCAGTAATGATCGGCGGAATCCAGTTGCCCCTGGCTGAACTTCAGGGCTTCCATTTGCAGGAAAGCCTTCGCCAGGTTGGAAGTATCTTTGGCATTTCGGAACAAGCTCAGCGCTTCGTGCAATTTTTTATCAGCTGTAGTGAAGAGGCCCAGGTTGAGCAGGCAGGCCGCTTCATTCAGGAAGAGCGGCCCCCGCTTTTCCGGCGGGCGGAGAGCCTTACTGGCATTAAAGGCATCCAGCGCCTCTTCATAGCGGCCGGTTCGGAAATACAAGTCCCCCAGGTTGTTGTAGATCTTAGCCCTTAATTCGTCGGCGTCCTTGGAGCCAGCATACTGATCCAGCGCCTTCAGCCCCATCTGAAAATAGTCTTCACTTTTTTCAAGATCACTCTCCCTATATTTGGAAACCAAACCAAGGCTGTTGTAGCAGCTCGCCATGCCCCTGTAGTCCTTCAAATCCTCTCGCAGGGTCAGGGCTTCACTGTAATAGTGTATTGCTGTATCCAGTTTTCCCACCTTAAGCGCCAGGTGCCCGAAGATGACCATACTGTTGGACTGTGCTGCCCGGTCGTTCAGGCGTATAGCCAGGGCGCTGGCCTTTTCCGCATACGCACGCGCCCGTTCCGGATTTTTTTTCCAGTATTTGTACCCCAGTTCATTCCAGATTCCGGGGCGATGCCGGTGGGAGTCAGGCAAGGTTGTCAACAGTACCTCCAGAGAATCGGCAGGCGCATCCTCCCAGTTTATCTGGCCTGGCAGGGCAGTGCTGGCCAATAAGCAGCAAAGAAGCAGAAAGAGTAAAGGTTTCATGATGATGCCATCTGTGTTTTTTGGTGAAAAGGCCTCTTGCCAGGCAATACCCTTGCAGGGCCTATCTATGCCATAGGGTACAGTTTTTTCCAATATCCAGTAGGAAAGAGCCAGCCATGCCAATGGCCACTCTAATATTCATCTATCGGGCGGTCGACCTCATCGGCGGCCGTCGTGCTGGTCGTATTCGCCCCCTTGGGCGTCACTTTCCCATCTACATCTCGGGTATCGCCGGCTGTTTGGAGCACTACCTGGGCTTCGATCCGCCCCTCGCCTTCGAAAGGCAGGGCCCCCAGGCTGATGGTATGCGCCACCGGCGTCAGGCTATTCATTCGGGGCAATTCCGGATCCTCCCGGATGAAGAGTTCAATTTTCAAGGCGTTTTTCTCATTTCCATCCTCCGAATGCAGCGAATAGCCGCCCTCCCGCAAGTTCGTCTGCCCACAGAACGTGACGGCATGCAGGTAATACTCATCGGGGCCGTCCAGTACTGTTTCGCGAAAGAGCTGGACCTGAGGCGTGTACAATTTCATGTCAATTGAGTTTAACGGGTTAAAGGTTATTATAACCTCGTTAAATTACGAAATTCTTGGATAGCAAAGGTCGGCAATTGGCGCGCAGGAAAATATCCTGAGAAATAAGGAGGCCGGGCCATGGAGAACAGGGAGAAACAAAAACGGGGGGATTTCGTATTTTTGGGGGAGGAAGGTGTGTTGGTGCATTGGTGTATTGGTGCATTGGTGCATTGGTGTATTGGTGCATTGGTGAGGCTTGCTCATTCAACGAATACACCCATACACGAACGCACATATACACAACACTCTCAAAACCCATACCCATATGGCAACCATAAACGCATTGCTCGTTGCGATCAACGACTACCCCAACCCTCAGCACCGGCTAAACGGTTGTTTAAACGACCTGGACGGCATGCTGGCCTGCCTGGAAGATTACTGCAAGCGCCACAACCACACCCTGGCGCCGGCCGTACTAAAAGACCAGGAAGCCACCCGCGCCAACATCATCGAAGGATTTGAGCACCTGGGCCGGGCGGAAGCAGGCGACTTTTGCCTTTTCTTCTTTGCCGGCCACGGCTCCCGCTGCAAAGCCCCTAAAGAATTCTGGCACATAGAGGCCGATAAGATGAACGAATCGCTGGTCTGCTGGGACAGCCGCACCGAGGGCGGGCGCGACCTGATGGACAAGGAGCTGTCCTACCTCATCTGGAAAACAACCCATAACAAAGACGTTTCCTTCATTTCCATTACCGACTGCTGCCACAGCGGCAGCAACATGCGGTTGGAGCCTATAGGCGAGCGGCGGATGAGCAAGGTCAATACAGCGGTGCCTGTAGAGCAATACCTGGGCTTCGAGCATTACGAAAAAGTGGGGGAAGGCAAGTACACCCCCCCCCGGGGGCGGTACATCCACTTATCCGCCTGCCAGCCCCACGAGACCGCCAAGGAAGTGAAGGTGGGCGGCCGGAAACGAGGCATCTTCAGTTATTTGTTTCAGAAGGCCCTGGCTGGCAGCCGCAGCCCCCTCAGCTATGCCGAGCTCGCACTGCGCACCCGTTTCCACGTCCGGCACTACATGGAAGACCAGTACCCCATGCTCGAAGCCACAGAAGGGGAAGATAAAAAGCAATTTTTCCTTTCCCGCCAGTCGCAGCAAGCGGCAGCACCCTATCTGGTGAGCCACGACAAGAAAATAGGGTGGGTGGTCAACGCCGGAGGCCTGCACGGGATGGCGGTGAGCAACGGAGATGCCAAAACCACATTTGAACTGCTGGACGACGGCAGAAAGATAGAATTGGAAGAAGTCTTAACCGACAGGTCTACGGTAACCGGAATGGACAGCGCCGACACCAGCAAGGTATATCCCGCCCGCCTGGTAAGCCAGGCCCGCCCACCCATTACATTAGCCCCGGCGCCCGGCAGTGACGCTGAAGGCATAGCCCTGCTCCGCACCCTGCTGAAAGAGCAAAATGCTCAGCTCGTAGCCTGGGGTGAAACGCCGGAGCAGGCCCGTTACCTGGTGCATGCCAAAGGCGGCGCCTACTACCTCACCAGTCTGCAGGACGAGCGGCCGCTGTTCAAACGCGTACATGGCTACAGCCAGGGCAATGCCGAAGACTTCCTCCGGAAAGTAGAAAAAGTAGCCAAATGGATCCGCCTGCAGGAGCTCAGCCATCCCAACAGCCAGATACCCCTCAACGGGATAAAGGTGGAACTTTACAAAGGCAGCCAACCCGGCAACCTGGAGGACGATGCTCCGGCGGATTTGGCAGACTGGCGGGCCCCTGGGCTGTTCAGCCATGAATACCCTGGCGGCGTCATCGCCAAGCCCACCTTCAAGCTGCGCATCACCAACCAGAGCGGGGAGCGCCTCTGGGCCAGCATCCTGTACCTGGGCGCCAATTACAGCATCAGCAACGAGCTTTTACCGATGCAACCCCTGGACTCGGGAGATGAAGCCAATTGTTCTTATCCCCGGCAAGGACGCCCCAACCGGACCATACCCATCATGCTGGACAAAACCTTTCACAGCTGGGGCATTACCCGGTCATACAACTACCTGAAGGTCATACTATGCACGGCCGCATTCGATACCGACGGATTCAATCAGAAAGGGCTGCAGTTGGAAGGCCGGAAGCGAGAGGACACAGAACGCAACCTCGGATTTGAAGACGAGACCCCCGAAGAAGACTGGGCCATCATCACCATACCCATCGTGATCCACCAGCCCCTGCCCCTGCAGCCACTGAACGCTTTCAACCCTGCCGCTTTCTTCGGCCACCTGCAGCTGAAGGCCCCGGAAGGCTTCTCCGCCGAAGTAAGCCCCACGACCCTGGAGGATGCCTGCCGCGGCCTCAAGCGCTTTCCCGGGCTGGAGGCCCCATCCGGCCACTTTTTGCACCCCGCCGAGCTCGGCCCGCCGGAGAGCCATCCCGGGCTAAGCGTGCTGGAGCTGCGGAATTGTAAAGGAACTGAGGCCATTTCGGGGGAGCGTCCGCTGCGTTTGCAGTGGCTAGGAGAAGGAGGTGCTTTCCCGCCTTTCGAGGCTTATGGGCTGGACCGGAAAAGTATGGAGTTTTTCCCGTTACGGAGCCGGTGGGAGGAGAAGAGCCTGTTCATGGAGGAGTTGCCGGAAGGAGGAGAAAGAGGAGTTCAAGTTTTTTGTTTTAAACAGCGTTAGAAACCATTTGGGCTTTTGTATTTAGGTTTACTGGCTTTCTGGCGCTCCTCGCAATTCGGTGTTCGCAATGGCTACCCGTCTAACATTGGCCACTCCATGCTTCCTGCACACGCTCGGCCTCGACTCCGCTCGGCTTTCCTCCTTCTGCTGACCAACATTAGACAGGTAGCCTTCGCAATTCGCAGGCCGCTGAAAACCAAGGGTGTTTTCTATAAAAGACACACATTTCTGGGCTACCCGTCTAAGGCTGGACACTCCATACCTCCTGCACACGCTTGGCCTCGACTCCGCTCGGCTTTCCCTCTTCTGCTGTCCAACCTTAGACGGGGAGCCTAGAATGGGATTAATCGATTGTTTTGCAGGATATTAGATCCATACTCAATCCAGCAACTCCAGCACCTTCTCCCACAGGAGCATATAGGGCACCATTTCCACCTCGACAGCCTCCACGCCATGAGATAGCAGCTTGGCCATATACGGTTTTGCCCGGCGCTCCACCACCACCCGTTTAAAGCGCCCGGCCGGCACCTGCAGCAGCATTTTCATAAACTGGTTAGACCGGAAAGTCGTTTCGCCCCGGAGGTTGCGGTGAGCATACTGCTTATATGCTTCCGCCTTATCGATCAGCGCCCCCTTCCTGCCGTTCCGGATCAAGGAGAGGATTTCCAGGATGACAACCGGGATATTAGCGCCCTGTTTATCCCGGCTGAACAAGTCCACCTGGTTGAGGAGTTTGCCCATTTTCACGTTGTCCCCTTTCAGGAAGCCCAGGAAAGCTTCGATGACCAGCCACTGGTCTCTGACATTAGCCGGCAGCTTGGCGTACAATTTCCGGGCTTTGGCGATGGCCTCCGTTGTCAGCTCCAGTTGGTTGGAATGGAAGCCGAGGATAGCCTGGTAGACCAGGGCGAGCACCCAGTTGTAGGAGCCCTGGGGCGCCAGGCGCAGGCAGTCCTCCAGTTCCTTTTGAGCCAGGGCGAATTCAGACAAAGAGATGAAGGCCATCAGTTTTTTGACCTTGAAAGTGAAGTAAGCCACATAAGGTTTGGCTTTTATGCTGTAGAGCCTCAGAAGCGCCTCGTCGCACATTTTCACCAATCCGGTAAAATCCCGGGTGATGCTATATTGATAAGCCTGGATATTATAAAAATACGCAATATATGGAAAAGTATTTGCCTGGGGGATCGATTCGAGATACTTCACCTTTTCATCAATCAAGGGCAGCAAATCCTTTTTTAAGCTCCTGGAATTCGCATGCTTATGAGCAACCTCCAAATAACTCAGCCGGGCCATGGCCTCTGCCTGCAGCACATCAAAAGAAGCTTTAGCCTCTTTCAAGTGTACGCTGAAATTGCGGGCATTTCCCTGAATCGCCCCATAATGGTGAGCAAGCTCATTGTTCGCCAGAAAATTAATATGCGCATAGCTATAATTTCTCGCGATCCCCGCAGATTTTTTGGCCAGTTCAATCCCTGCCGGCCGGTCGCCTTTGCTAAAAAAGTATAATGCCGCCAGGTAGTATTTCGAGGCTCTCCGCAGAGCAATCTGCGATTCGCTTCCTTGGGTACTATCAACTAAGGCAGCATCGACGATTTTGTCTAAGAGGGTAGCTTTCAACTCGCTGTAATAATGCGTGCAATCTTCCGAACCAAAAATTGCCAGTTTGGCGTCGCGGTCAGATTTGAAAAAGCCCTTCCTAAAGCCCTCATAGAGCGTCTGTATTTTTGATCCGTTTTTTAAATCGAGATTTATTGAATTTCCTATGATTTCTTTTAAATCGATCATGTTCTTTGTATCGTTTCGTGTCTGAATTAAGGAATGATAACGTTATAGGCCAGAAAAAGGAAGGGTTGTAAGTTTGGAATAGGCAGATTATACAACCCTTCTGAAAAAAATACTATTATGAGTTCATGGATCGCATTGATGATGCTTTTGGGTATCATCAACGATGACTTGCAGGCATTGTAGATATGAAAAGGCAGCGCCATTGGCTGCAATGCTTTGGCGCCACCCTCATATAATTGTTTAAAACTACTCCAAAATACAAATTGAATTTGAATTAATGCAATTCAAATTCCAGGGTTTTTATTGAATTCGCTATCAATTCGGGTTCTTCTCCTCTCTGTATTCCAACCTTTTAGCTTTTTAGCTATCCCTTTTTTGCCGAAATCTGATATGTCCTTTTTTGTGAAAAAAGTTATTTTTTTCCTTTTCACGCCTTATTATATTTACTGCGTTTTAGAACTTACAAACACAAACTGCCGGCACTGCGGTATATGAAGGCAAGGCGGCAGGAGTTGCTCCGCAGCCACGCCAGGAACCGTTTTTCGCCCGGCACAAGGCAAGTTGCCTGGACAGAAACAGTAACGCAAAAAAGCGTTAGGCAAGCTGTTGGCATTCAACCCCCAGTTCCATGCTTGCACATCCTGTCTTTGTGCACACCACATTCCGCCTTATCGTTCCCAATAATTGTTTAAAACTGTGGCCAGCAATCTTTTTTTCTAATGCCAAAACCATTAGGCCATGGGCAAATTACATCCCGGAGAAGTAATCAGCAAAATAAAGGCATGCTTAAAAGCGGCTAAAACTACCAAGGACGGCCCAAAGAAGGAGAAGATAACGACAAAAGTCGAGGAGGCGCTGGAAGAACTCAAGAAATTGGAAAAGGATAACTCCTGACCATTGGAAAGGCTATTTTTCCTCCCCTCCGACAATGCCATATTTCTCCATCAGCTCCACGATGATGGCGTTGGCCTTGTTCAGGGCCTTCTGGACTTCCCTCCTTTCGTGGTCAACGCTGGCCAGGTTCTTTTCCAGGTCACCCACCTCTTTTTCCAGTTTTTCAATTTTGGCGAGCAGGGCTTCCTGGCTGGGCCGGGCACCTGCGCCGGATCCAGGGTTAAGGCCCGCCTCCTCCGCCCGGGCGCGAAGCTCGGGGAAAGCGGCGGCCAGCGCCGCGAAGCACTCCTGCGGCGGCAGAGTAGGGCCATTCCGGTAAGCGTTCATCTGGCTTTTCGTCAGCCCCGCCCTTTTGCCTATGGCATTAATGGAGATGCCAAAGCTTTTCTTCAGGAAATCGGTCCAGTCCTTAAATGTTTGATTATCAAGCCGTTTCAAGGTACTCCTGTTTTTACCCGGACTAATCAGAAAAAAATAATAGTCCAAAATGAACTATTTTTAAATTAAAATGAATATATTAGCTCAAAATAAACCATATTCGCACTGCCAAAATACGAAAAGAACCGCAAAGGCACTTAAAAATCCGCGCCGAAAATGAACATGTTCGAATTCAAACAGGAGGAAGTACACTGAAACCGGGCCGGCCGTCCGCGAGCTGGCCCTGCAAGAGATCAAAGAGAACCAGAAAAAGGAGCAACAAATCCAGCCGGCCATCGCCGGCCAATAATTCAAAACACACAGTTATGACTACTTCAGCAATACGCAATCCTATTGCCAGGGCAGCCGCATGCCATCCGGCAAAGCCCCTGCCCTTCGAAGCCCTGCGCGAGCTGGTCGGCGACTTCATCCTCTACGGCGTCCAGGGGCGGCCCTGGGACGGCCCCGGGCAGGCCTTCGCCGGCGCCAACAACTTCCGGGCCATCCGTTCGGTGGCCTTCATCGAACGCAACAAAGGCAAAGCCTTCGGGCTGATCGGTTGGGAGCTGCAGGAGGTGGAGGACGGCGACGAGGAGGACAGCTTTACCCTGTCTTACTGCTCGGCCGGCGGGCTGGAGCTGGGCCGGCTGAAGGTCGCCAGCCAGCCCCGAAAAGCCTGGGGCGAAAAGAAAGCTCCGCCCTGACTAGTGCTTTCGGCACTAAATAAAGGGGCAATAAACTTGCTCTTTTCCACCGCGCCTTCGTTGGCTCAAAGGGCTTCGTAGCTACGGCTACGATCCCTTCAAGCCGCCTTGGCCCGGCGGAAAATTTTACCCGGCTGAATGGACGGGAGCGGCGTTTCTTATCACCCTTTACTTAATGCCGAAAGCACCAGGAAGAAACCGCGGGGAGGGCATATCCATATCCATTCTTTGCTACTCCTGAAGGCCGTTGAACGAAGCCCCTCCCCGCCTTTTGGCAAAATTGCTGCCCGGCTACGCAAGCAGGCAGGAATGATACCATGAAATTCCGTGCCCGGCAATCGATAGGCACTCCTGTTTTCCGCGGCTGCGGCGCCCAAAAGAGGGCGCTGCGAAGCCAAACAGGTGGTTTCGGCTCCGCTCAACCACCTGTTCGGCTCCGCTCGTGGGCTGGTTTCGGCTCCGCTCAACCAGCCACGAGCAAAGCCGAAACCAGCCACATTACCCGAACTTGTCTCTTGCCGCCCCGGCCGCAAATTTTTAAAGGGGCTTTTTTCATATCTCACACCAAAAACAGCAGCCATGATCAACGTCAGCGACACCCTCGTCCTGGAAAAGATGCCCCACATCGGCGCCCGCGCTGCTTAAGCGTCCTGCTGGTACCATCGCCAAGTTCATGAACGAGCGACAACCAGGCCTTTTACCAGCCGCAAGACCCTGCGCGCCCTCACCGGTATAGTACCGCGACGCCCTCGACAAGGACATCAAAACCCTGGAACAGCACCAGCTACCCGCAAGTCGCAGCGCCGCACCGAGGACGGTATGGCGGCTGTCCAGCAACCTCTACGCCATCCCCTTCAGCCTGGTACGGAAATACACCCCGCCTCCGGTTACTGGTTTTCAGGATACTGAAACCCAGGATACTGGCGCTCCGGATGCAGAAACCCCGGGAATTACCCCTCAGCATACGGGTTTTCAGGATGCTGGCTTTCAGGTACTCTGATTTTCAGGATACTGATCCTCAGCACCCTGGCAACCCGCCAGGAAGTATTGAATACCCTTTTGAAGAATTGAAAAAACAAGAAGAATTGAATAAACAGGAAGAATTGAGAGCGCTCTACGCGCGCGCGTGCGAGGAAATTGAAAAATTGAAACGGGAAAATGAGGAACTGCGCCGGTTTCGGCTCCGCTCAACCGGCGGTGGCGCCGAGCCCGCCCCTCCCCTGCTTGCGGCGCTCCCCCTCCCTACGAACCGGAGCCTGCCAAAGCGAGCGAGAGGGCGAGCCGCCGGGCAAGCTGCCGGGCGAACGAAGCCGAGCCCGAAGCCGAACCCGAAGCCGAAGCCCAACCTGCCAGGGCAAGCCGCCGGGTGAGCTGCCGGGCGAGCGAAGCCGAGCCCGAAGCCGAACCCGAGCCCCAGCCCCAGTTCGATACCCAAACAAAGAATCACACCCAAGCCGCCGAAACCTTCTGGGGCCTGGGCCCAAAGCCGCGGCTACCTGCCCTGCCTCATCGCCAACGCCCGCTACCCCGGCACCCTGGAGCAAGCCCGCGATTGCTGTTCCGACTACTTCCGCAACCACCAGAAGAACGGTACCGCTGGGTTTACATCTGGCGCGCGCCGACCAACAAGAACCTGGTAAGCTTCGAGAGCTGGCTCGCCCGGGACCCGCTCTTCTACCCAAAAAAAAGTACAGCAATGAAAAAACAACGCCCCCCGGCAAAAGCAAAAGCAGCGTCTGGGACCCTGTCACCGCTACCGAAGCCTTCCTTGAGCCTCTGCGCTGAAGAAGGCATCAGCCTTAGCGGATACGGCGGGGTGCAGTAGCAGCCTGGCCCGGCTGGTCGTCGTAAGCTACCACAACCAGCTGCGGCACATGCACCCCGCCCGGCAAATCGCCGAAATCGAAGCCCAGGTGAAAGCCATCTGCGAGAGCTACGGCGCCCGGTCCCAGGTGGAAAAAGCCCCCCTGAAGGAATCCGTGCGCATCGTCCGCGAAAGGTTCGCCTTCATCGCCCCGGAAGAGATCGCCGGCGCCTACCGCCTCTGGGCCTGCGGAGAAGTGCAAGCCGCCGGCGCCGAGATGTACGGCGGGCAGTTCAACGCTGCCCAGCTGGGCAAGATCCTCGGCGCCTACTGCGAGAAGCGCCGCCCGGTAGTCGGCGCCTACCTCCGCGAGCGCCAGCAAGAAGCGTGGGAACAAAAGAAAGCTGCCCACGGTAAGGCATGGAAGGACTACTACGAGAACAACTTCGAAAAGATCATCGAACAGCTGAAAGGCAAAGCCCACAGCTGGCAGGCCGTCGGCGCCCACCTCTACGACACCGCCCTCCGCCGCGGGCTGATCCGGTTCGAGCCGGGCGAAGCGCAGCAAATCTACGAGGAGGCCCTGCAATACGCTCACAAAGAAGCCCAGGGCGCCTGCGACGAGGGCCGCAAAGGCGGTAAGAGCATCTTCCAGCTCCGCGAGCTCGAAAAAGCTGCGGCAGACGAAAAGGGGATAGAAGAGCGCGCGAAAGAAATTGCCCGCAAGATGTCTGTGTTCAGGAAACTGTTGTCCGATGGGGCAAGCCAAAAACAAGAAAAACCATGAAGAAGGTTACGATCCAGGATGGCATCCAAGAAGTCCGCCGCTCGGGCCTCGGCTTCGCTCGGCCCGCCACGATGAACTGTTGGAGGGAAAACAAGAAGGCCAGCATGGCCAACAACAAGAACTATTCGAATAGCGATATGGAAAACCTGATCCGTCAAAAACTACAGGAACTGGAGCAGCTCCGCCACAACCTGCTTCACAACCTCCGAACCAGCAGCGGGCAGGCAAAAGCCTACCAGCAGATGAGCCTGGAGGTAGTGGAGGGCTGCCGGGAAGTACTGCAGGAACTTCTGGAAAACTAAAAAGCTAAGCCATGGACCAGCCCATCAAGATCATCACCCTGCCCCTCTCCCCGGAGCAACTCCAGGAGATGATGCAGGAAGCGGCCCTCAGCGCCATATCCCGCTACCAGCCCCCTGCCCCCGAAGGCGGCGAGCGCTGGGCCAAGCTCTCCACCGTCTCCGAGCAATACGACATCTCCGTGACTGAGCTGCGGCGCATCATCCAGGCCAACCAGCCCGGCTTCCGGGTGCGGTCGTCCCGGAAGCTCGGCGACTGGCGGGTGCGGGTTTCGGACGTGGAGAAGTATGTGTTGAGGGTGGATCCGTTTGAGGGGAGGGAGTGAGGGCTACCCGTTGGACAATAGTTGCCGGGGTTGTGTACAGCCTGCCCCGCACACGCAGTGTCGGGGATGTACGGGGTCAACGGTAGAGCAGGGCTGTGTACGGTGTACGAGTCTGTCCAATCTTAGAATGGTGGCCGGAGTGAGACATTGGCTTTTGTCAAATACTGTCAATCAATAGTAATGATAGAAGTGCGAGACAATTCAACGACGAAATTTGTTTCGAGCTGATTTACTATCTTTTCTAAATTCTTGTCAAATATGGCAAGCAGTTCCTTATTCGTGATATTGCCCGTAGTCAGATACAGCAACTTATAAGGTTCAAGCACCCTAAAAAACCTGTCGTAGAAATCACTATCTTTCGAAATGACAATCCGCTCCTCTACGAGAGAAACTTCATTGATAATCGAGTCGTCAGTTGTGTTCCTTTCGGGAAGGTCCAAAGTATGGATAGCATCATGTCCTCTTTCTTTCAAGAACCTGGACAATGACTTGGGGAGTTGCGCATCGACGATGAATTTCATGCCACCAGCCGCGTAATATTCTTAACTTTAGCCAACCTGGCAGCATAAACCAGGCACGCCTGCAAATCCTCAAGCTCCAAATCTTCATAGTCCTCAAGGATTTCATCGAACGTCATCCCGGATGCCATTAACTCTAAAAGGTTTTCGACCGGATACCTTAATCCCCGAACGGTGGGTTTTCCATGGCATATTTTAGGGTTCACCGTTATCCGCTTCAATAATTCTTCTTCCTTTTCCATAATTCTTTGTTTGCAAGCTTATGCTAAAATAACCATTAAAAGCAATAAGTTGGTTCAACAGCCTGTAAATTAAAACATCGAAGCAAGCAGCGCCCTGCCCCTTTTCATCCCCTTTGCACCTTAAAATAAGACGACTGCGCCACGATCACCGCGTGTTCCTCGTCCGCCAGTTTGATATAGCGTTCGAACACCTCCCGCGTTTTCCAGCCGCCGAACTTCATGATCGTTTTAGGCGGCACCCCGGCCCGGTAGAGGTTTGTTGCCGCCGTCGCCCGGAACGTATGCGTCGTCACCGCCTGCCATTTAGGCATCACCTCGTCCACCTTCTTCCCGCCCCGGTTGCGCACCAGCGTCACGGGGCTGTCAATGCCGGCGATCCGGCACGCCTCTTTGATATAATCATTGGCCTTCTGGTTGCTGATCACCGGCAGGCGGCCGCCATAGCGTTCGACGATCTCCTTCACATACGGGTGGAGCGGGATGGTAACGATATCTGCCGTCTTGCTCATCATAAAGCGGATGCCGTCGATCCGGCCCTCCCGGGCGGGGATCGTTACAAAATGAGCATCGGTAAGGCGGTCGACGTCCGAGAAGCGCATAGCAGTATAGCCCGAGACGATAGCGCGGTCGCGCACCCGGGCCAGGCGATGGTTTGCGGACAAGTCAATCCGGTAGAGCGCCTCCAGTTCATCCGGCGTCAGGTACGTCAGCACCGGCGGCTCCTCCCGCATAGAAAAAGAAGTAAAAGCGCGGTTAGAAGTATGGCCAGCCTTGACCGCCTGGTGGAGGAAAGTCTTCAGGATCTTAATGTGTTTGACCACCGTGTTGACCGAATGGTTCTGCACATTATAGGAATAATCCTGGAAATCGTTAAACCAATTCTCATCGATGTTATCCCAGGAAGTAGGGTAGTAGCGTTCAGCGAACCACTTCAGGTGTTTGAAGAACACCCGGTACTGTTTATCGCGGTGAGCCGAATAATTAGGCAAGCGGCTGCGCCTATCGATCTCTGCTTCAACGAACTCCATAAAACTCAGCGCCTCTTTTTTCATGGAATCCCCCCTGCCGGTGAGTTCGTAGACCGCCTGTTTAACTTCCTCTGGCGTTGTCGCCCGTCCCTCCACCAAGCGGCAGTGGCGGTCCAGTTCATTGACCTTGCCCTCGATTTTGTCCAGCAGCATATTCAGGCTGGCGTTGCCGTCGAACTGGCCGCTGCCGCGGGCCCTTTGCTTTTTCTTGTTCCAGGATTTGACGGGGACGCGCTGGCCGGTAGAGGCGCGTACCCGGCGGTTGGGCGCCACCTGGAAAGACAGCATGACGAGAGAAGAGTCGTCTTTTGGCGCCTGGAGGTAAAATTTGACATCTGGCATGAGGTGGCAGGTTAGGTGACAAATAAGGTGACAAATGTTCAGTAATATTTGAGAATATTCGTTTGAGCGACTCTTCAAATATACTGTAAAATCAGGGGTTTTCAAAGGGTTAACGCTGCCAAAAGAGGGAAAAGTTGGTGACCCCGCCAGGACTCGAACCTGGATCTAGAGTTTAGGAAACTCCTATTCTATCCCTTGAACTACGGGGTCATACTATAATCAATTGATTGTCAATTAATTTCAACTGATTAGTATTGGAAATACTACACAGTTACTACAAATCGAACAGGCGATCAATTGTTTTTTGCGGCCCTAATATACTCATATTTCTCCAACCCTAACATACCATCGCTTGCCAATTAACGGCTTTTTCACAAACATGATGTTATAAAAAAGGCTGCATATATTTGTGAGATAGATCAACAAAACACAAATATTAACTATGCAGCCTAAAAAAACGAAATTACGCCGTATTTTGAAAGCTGGCACAGCAGGCGGGCTGGCGAGCAGGCAGGGGCGCGAGGAAGGAGCATAGCCGAGCTACGCGACTGACAAGCAACGCAGTCTGGCGGGAAAAGAGCCCGTGATATTCCCCCGCTATTTAGTGCGCGAGGCACTAGTGTGCCCCAGTTGCTGCTGAATATCGTATATGGTGAGGTCCGAATTAGTAGCCAGGCCCGAAGCATGGCTGTGCCGCGCCCAACGGCTGCTAATCTCTTCGGGCAGGCCAATGCGGCGGGCCACCCGTTTCAGCACCCGGTTGATCGTCCGGATGGCGGAGCCAATCTTAATGCCGGCCAGGAGTAAGCCTCCATTCCATCTACTATCTGGGCGGCGCGGACCTCCAGTTCCTTCAGCTAAATACGCCCGGCGTAGGAAACCTATTTCAGCACCAACTTTTCCCGGAACGACACAACTCCAGTCTTCGAGTCGGAAAAGGCGGCTTTTCGTCTTCAAACCCGGACTCCAGGCACACTCTAACGCATCAGGCTCACCTTCGTTGTCCGCGTTCCCTCTTTCGTTTGCAGGCGGACGAGGTAGATGCCGGAGCTTAGTTGCCGGCTGCCGTTATCCGCGCCCTTCCAGCGGAAGTCCTGATAGCCGGCGTCGAGGTAGCCGGAGTGCAGGGCTGCCACCTGCTGGCCGTTGAGGTTGAACACCTCCAGTGTTGTTGGGCCGGCTTCGGGCAGATACAAGCGGATGTATACCTCCTCCCGGAAGGGGTTGGGGTTGGCCTGCAGTCGCAGGGCATCCGTCGGCGTTACCTGGCCCGGGTTGGCGGGGCGGGTTGGCGGCGGCGTACAGCACACCACGCTGCCGTTGTTCAGGCCGTAGATCAGGGCATTGACCTGAGCGATGATGTAATCGGCGTTGGCTGCCGGGATGCCGCTGCCACTTTGGTAGGATACGTAGCTGACGACATATTCCAGGTCGGCCACAACTGAAGTGACGAAGTTGTAGTCACAAAATTTAGTCACCGCCAGGTCCAGCCTCCGGTTGATTGCCCTCTTTTTGGAAGAACTGATGCTCAGCCCATCGACGTAGGCCTTCAGGCCGTCCACCACAAGATTGATACAAATATCCTCCGGGGCGCAGGCGTCGCCGAAGCCGTCGTTGTCAGAATCTTCCTGTCCGGGATTGAAATCGGCCGGGCAGTTGTCCACATCGCCACAGATGCCGTCGCCATCGCTGTCGTTGTCCGCATCGTTGGGGCAGGCGTCGCAGGCGTCGCCAATGCCGTCCTGGTCGGAGTCGGCCTGTCCGGGGTTAGTGTTGTTGGGGCAGTTGTCGGCATCGCCGCAGAAGCCGTCGCCGTCGGCGTCGTTGTCCGCATCATTGGGGCAGGGATCGCAGGCGTCGCCAATGCCGTCCTGGTCGGCGTCGGCCTGGGCGGCATCACAACTGCATCCGCTCACGTCGACATGGACCAGGTTTCCGTCAAACCGGAAGCCGTAGGCGCCGGGCAGCAGTTCGATCGGGGTGGTGATGACAGGCCAGCCGCCGGCTTGTATCTCTATTGTTCCGTTATAAGCGAAATTGACGGTGGTTGTCACGAAATCGATCTCAGTTGTGGGGAAGGTAACCGCTACGGCGTCCTGGGTCACACTCTTGTAGTTGTAGTTCATGCGCACTTTGACGTTGTTGCCGGGGAAGGCGTAGAAGGATACCGTCCCGTTGGCGTCCGTCGTGCCGTGGGTATACCAGTAGCCGCCGCCCTGATCTACGCCGCCGCCGTCCAGAGGCTTGACAGGTTCACAGGTTTCCAGGTTGACATTGACCCTGGAGGCCTGGAAGGTGGAATTCACCGATACATCCTGTTCAAGAGCGGTCTGGTTGAGCGTCATTGTGATCTTGCCGTCCCAGTTACCATCGCCGTTACCGACAGTGGAGCAGTCGATATTATAGAACATCAGCCCGTTGGCGTCGGTCTGGAAAGCCGTCCACGGCGCCCAGCTGCCGCCGCAGCGGTACCGGTATCTCAGGTTGCGGGTTTCTCCCGGATAGTCAGCCGGGTAGTTGGCCAGGGGCGCGCCGTTTTCGTCCACCAGGGCCAGGGTGCCTCCGGAGAGGCTGCAGCCGTCGATGTCCAGGCGTACGGTCGGGCTACCGCTGCCGTCGAACTTGAAATCGGCCCAGGCGGTATTCCCGTATTTATTGCTTGTGCCGCCGATCACTTCTTTGGGGCTGGTGAACGGCTGCCATCCGCCGTTATACCAAAGCACGTCAGGGCCGGAGAGGGAGACCCGGGTGGTGGTAAAGACGACGACCGGGTTCACGGAGATATCCTGGGTATGGATGGGGCTGGTGCGCCCGTCGTACTCCATCCGGAAGTCGTAGTTGCCCTGCCCCTGCCCCAGGCCCGAGTAGGGAAGCAGTTCGATAGAGGCCGGGGTGTTGCCGATGGAGGTGAAGCCGCCAAAATAATACTGGGCCTCGCCCACCAGCGGGTCCCCGTCGCAGGTTTCCAGCTTCACGGTCACGGCCACGGTGTTGATGGTGAGGGTGGGATTGGCACCGGGGTCCACGCTTGTCCACTTGTACCGCCCGCCGATGTAGCGGATTTCGATGTCGGTTGTATGGGGCACGTTGCCTGTAACGATCCCCGGCCCATTGTCTCCGGTGGCGCCGAGGAGCTGCCATCCGCCGTCATAGTAGTAAACGTTGCCGCCGTCGAGCCCGGTGGTGTTGTCGCTTGCCAGTAGCTGTACCGTAACAGTACCCTGGGCAAAGAGGCTGCCTGCCCCCAGCCCAAGTACCATCACGAACAATTGTAATGCGGTGAGAAAGTTCTTTTTCTGCATTTTTGAGTTTTTTATGAGGTAGAAAAATATTGGGCTAAAGAACAAACAAACCAGATGGAAGTGTCCTTTTCCCGGGGGGGGCTTATAGGGGGGACTGTTCGTGCGTGTTTGGTAAGATAGTCTTCAGAGCATTAGCGCCCAGGGTTACAGAGCCACGTGAGGGTAAATATAATAATTTTTCTACTATTTTGCTCCAATGGGGTAGGGCAAATTCAGGGCAATCGCATTTAAAAATTTTTCCTTCCATAAACAAAAGGTAACTATCAGCATCCTCGAAGACAGCGGCAGAAAATGCGCTGTTTTCCCAAAGGGATGGCTTCGCCCATGTTCCGGCCCTGAAGGGAGACAGCGCATTTTCTGCCTTTGCTCCCTTCAGGGCTACGGCTTAGGCACAAGTAGTATGAAGAAAAAACATAATTTGATTATGAAGAATTAAGCACCTTGAATGCCTCCATATAGATGGCAAACTTTTCCAGGCCCTTCTTCATAGTGATGGGGCCAGGCGGTTTTTGAGATTGATACCCTTTCCAACCGCCAAGCCTGGCAATAATCCAGGCAGCCCAACTTAGGCGATGCTGGGGAAACGGATTCTTTTGTTTTTCGGTTTTTCCCTGCAAACGTTCATTGACCTGTCGTAAAACCTGTTGTCCTTGCTGATCGAACACTTCATCAGTGGGCTGGCAATCCAAGCGGTTGCGGGCGTAAGTTAACTGAAGCACTGTGCAGGCTGCTTTTATTGTCATCGTAGTCTGGCGCAGGATCGCATCAAAGGTTTCCAATTGAGTACCCTCTATATCGAAGCCCTGTTTCTTAATGGTTCTAAAGAGCTGTTCAATGATCCAGCGCAGCGTGTAATAATAAACGATCAGGTAAGCTTGTTCCGCGTTTTCAACTTTGTGAGTTGTCCATAGGCGCCAAATAATTGGTTTTTCGCCCTCCGGCAACTGCTCTGTCGTTTCTCTAGCTTCTACCAGGCATAGAGGTATGCTGGGTTCGGCTTTAGGGTAGCCCGAGGGGGCAAGCAGCTCGACGGCCTGATATCGGATTTCCATAGTGGCTGTGCGGGCTTGGCGGCGGATGCGTTTGCCCGAAGTCCAGGAGTAATGATCCAACTCCGGTATATCCAGCTCATAAGTGCCGGCCGCTTCAAATTGGGCATGAAAGTTATTGGCTTTCAGCACCTTGCCTTCCCACCTGAATTTCCGGTTTTGATTCGAGCGGATAATAAAATCGGACGCCTCCTGGAAAATCAGGTGTTTAAACAAGTCGAAGTCGTCAGCCTCGCGGTCAAACAAAAAAGTAACCCGCTCGGCGGCTTGTAGCACTGCTTTGGCATTAGTGGCGCCTATAGCCCACCGGTAAGATTCTTTTTCTTCCCAGGAGCGATTATCAGGAGCGGAGGCTTGTTTTTTCCCAGATTCCCAGCGTGTCCAATATAGGATGTCCGCTACCCCGAGCACGCCTGCTGTCCGAGCGTCAACAACTATGCTTGTATGGCTATGAAACCCAAGGGTCTTGCCGTCATTGAGCACGCCGATGGATTCCGGATCCTGAATCCGGTTCTTGTGCTTGCTTAAATTGAAGCTCGTGCTGTCTCCTACCGCTAATACGTGACGGCCAGACAAAACTTCAGGTTTTACGCTACAATTCATCTTAATGAGCTCTGCATGAGCAACTCGTGGGTTATTATAAAAATGATACATTTGATCCGCTTGGCTTGTGCTTTCGGCCAGTTGTTGAATCGCGGTTTTTTGTTTGCAGGCCATGCTCTCGCCGAGCATTTCCCAAACTTTGTGCGACCGGGCATCATTAAAGGGGTGTCTGCGGCGGCTTATCCAGGGATTGCCAAATTCTTGTCCGTAGACACTGATAGGGGCGAAGGGCGTCATGGCAATTTTTTGTCTTCGCAATATTATGCAAAATTTTAATACTACTTGTGCCTAAGCCGTAGCCCTTCAGGGCGGGGCAAACAAAGGCAGAAAATGCGCTTTCCTATCAATGCTGATAGTTACAACAAAAGAATAATTTAAATGCGATTGCCCTGCCCTAGTAGAAAGTGAAAAAACACTCATCTCCCTTTATGGATGGGGCAAAATGAGTGTTTTTTTTCACGGCTGGAAAAAATTGCCTACAAACATTCTCTCATCGCCGGACCACCACCCGCTCCTGCGCCCGCCGGGGCCCGGAAGCCAGCTCCAGCAGGTACAGCCCTTCCGGCAGGCCTGATAAATCTATTTCTACTTGATTGCCCTGTATTTCAACGGCAATGGGCAGTTCCCTGCCGTCGAGGTTCAGCAGCCGCACATCATCCACCGGTTCGCCCCCCGGCCAGGCGGCGCGGAGCTGGCCGCCGGCGGGATTGGGGAAAACCTGCAGGGCTACGCCGCTCTTGCTCCGGAAGAGCACGCTGATGGCCTTGTGGCGCTCGGAAGCGCCGTCGAAGTCCACCTGTCGGAGACGGTAGTAGTTCAGGCCGGGCAGGGGCTTTTCATCCACAAAGGAATACTCCTGCGGCGCCTGCGTAGTGCCGGCCCCTTTTACCTGGCCGAGCTCCTCGTATTTTATGCCGTCGGCCGAGCGCTCGACGGCCATGTAGTCGTTGTTCTGCTCGGTGGCGGTGCGCCAGTGGAGGTGGATGGCGAAGTTTTGTATTCTGCCCTCAAAGGA
Source organism: Lewinellaceae bacterium (assembly GCA_020636375.1). Classification (GTDB taxonomy): domain Bacteria; phylum Bacteroidota; class Bacteroidia; order Chitinophagales; family Saprospiraceae; genus JACJXW01. The sequence goes on from JACJXZ010000001.1 coordinate 106,290, forward strand.
GAGGAGGGAGATGGGGAGGACGGCCTGTTGATTGAACGTCAAATCGCCTCCACTGTAAGTTACATCGAAAGTTGAGGCATTGGTTGCGCTTACAGCAGGTGTGCCGGTACTATTTCCGCTAGCGTCAACGAGGAGGTAGGTAGGGCCGCTCATCGGTGGGGCAAACCCTCCCAGGAATGTAATGACAATATTCCCGTTGATAGCAGCATCTCCGTCAACGGAGATCTGGTCGAAACTACCTGCTCCGGCGATCTCCATTTCCAGGGTCCCACTGTTGGTGAAATCTCCATTGATGGTCAGCGTTCCAATAGAGCTGCCGGGGGCGATGGTTCCGTTGTTGGTGAAGGCGTTGGTAAGGTTAAAGGTTCCGGTTCCTTCGATGCGGGTACTGGAAGTGTTCGGCAGGGCCCGGATGGTGATGGTTCCATTATTGACGAGAGTGGCGTCGTCATTTAATATAATATCATGGTCGCCGGCAGTAATAGTGCCATCGTTAGCAAATGTAGAAGTGCCGTCCAGGGTAATATCTTTGGAAGTGCCATTATTGTTTGTGATGGTTCCGGAATTGCTGAAGCTCCCGTTGTCGATGGTTACATTTTGATCCAGTTCTATGCTGCCGCTACTATTGGTAAATACACCGCCGTCCACCAAAACATCTTTTATCCCGGTAATGGAGCCTCCGGTTTTATTGTAGGTTCCGGTGATCGTTGTTGTGGTGGCAGTACTTTGGTGGCCTAAGGTTCCACCGCTTTGGTTTACTGTACCTGCAATTGAGAAGGTGCCACTATTCCTAATCAACCCATCACTACTGATAGTAATAACGCCTCCACTTAGAACGTCTAAAGTGCCTCCGGATTCGACAGCAATATTTGGAGCGCTTCCAAGATTTGCAGAAACATTTACAGTTCCGCCGGTTTCTACCTCAAGCTTTCCACCTGAGTTAATATCCATGTCATCATTCACATTCAGGGCGGCGCCATTTTTAACGGTGAGTGTTCCGGCAATATCCTGGTCATTTACATTCATGTCACAGGGGCCGGCGCCATCTATGACAATCTCATCACCGGCTGGTAAAGGATCAGGAGGTACTCCATTTATATCCCAGTTTCCCGCGTCACTCCAGTTGCCGCTTCCTGTAAAAGTATAAGTCGTCTGCCCCCCTACCCAAACGGCGCAAAGGAGGAAAAAAACGGAGCATAAGTAGAATTTCTGCATAGTTGATTGGTTTAAGGATTTATGTTTTGAGAAGAACTCTGGTTTAGTGAAAAGCGGTGTTGGCCTACGGTTTGTTGGCGTCAACAAGGCAAGAGGATGTTGCGAAGGTTAAAAATAAGGATTTGTTGAATAAATAAAAATAATTGATAGGGCTAAAGTCCGAACGGCCCCAAAAAAGCCAGGGATCAGCGCCCTGTACTGGCCGCTGATCCCCGGATACGAATTTTTCACTTAAGACAACTCGCGCGCTATTCGCGCCCGAGACTGTCCGTTACTTCTTCACTACCGCCTGGGTTTTGACCCCTTCGGAAGTGATGATGCGCAGGTAGTAGATGCCGGCAGCTACATTGGCGCCGCCATCGGCGTTGCCGTTCCATTCCACCTGGTGGATGCCGGCGGCCTGGTTGCCGTCGTACAGGCGGTTGACGAGCCGCCCCTGGGCGTCGAGGATAGAGATGGAAATCTCATCGTCGGCCGGGAGGTTGTACCAGATGGCCGTCCTGTCGCCGAACGGGTTGGGATAGACTTCGTATTCTACGGCAGAAACCGTGCCTGATCCCGGGGTTGCCGGTCGGGCTGGCGGAGACGGACAAGTGAGATTGGTGACTGCTCCGGCAGTGACGGTCCCGGATTGTGCCGGGTACCGGAAGGTGTAGGTGCCGGGCATCAGCTCCATGCCGTCAACGAAAGCCGTCCAGCCGCAGCCCGTATACTGGGTAATACACGACCCGAACACCTGTCCGGTCTGGAAGTCTTCTTCTTGAATGCCTGGGCCAGCGGTCACGGCAATGCCGTTCCTGGTTTCAGAGGTACAGTTGTATCCTGCCTGATACCTGCCCGAAGTGGTCGGGAAGGTCTGCACGTCGACGTAACCGGAGGCGTTGAAATTGCCCAGCGCGATCCAGGAGCCGCCGCCCTGCTGCAGCGTGCCGGTTTCGTCGGTGATCGGGTTTCCATCATGGTCTTTCAGGTAAACGCGCAGGATCTCGGTGGTCCAGGTGTAATCGGAGGCCTCCAGTTGGGCCTTGGTTTTTTCCTGGCCACTGTTCCCCACACTCGCCTGGATTTTGGTCATGCAGGCGGGAATGTCCCCGAAGTAATGGCCGTTGGCGTCGGTGTCTCCACCGCTTCCCACCCAGCTGCCGCCGCAGGCGAACCGGAAGCTGGCCCCTTCAACGGGGTTGCCGTTCTCATCGACGACGGTCAGCAGTCCTTTGCTGAGGTTGCATCCGCTCACGTCCACGTAGACCAGGTCGCTGCCGAACCGGAACCCATAGTTCCCGGGCAGCAGTTCGATCGGGGTGGTGATGACCGGCCAGCCGCCGACTTTCATTTTAATGGTGCCGCTGTAGAGGAAATTGACGGTAGTCGTAATGAAATCGATCTCGGTAGTCGGCAAGGCGACCGCAACGGAGTTCTGGGTCACGCTCTTGTAGTTGTAGTTCATGCGCACTTTGACGTTGTTGCCGGGGAAGGCGTAGAAAGATACCGTCCCGTTGGCGTCGGTCGTGCCGTGGGTATACCAGTAGCCGCCGCCCTGGGCCACTACGCCGCCTTCCAGAGGCTTGGTAGGGTCGCAGGTTTCCAGGTTGACATTAACTTTCGCGGCCTGGAAAGTGGAATTCACCGATACATCCTGCTCAAGAGTGGTCTGGTTGAGCGTCATGGTGATCTTGCCGTCCCAGTTGCTGCAGTCGATGTTGTAGAACACCTGCCCGTTGGCGTCGGTCTGGAAGGACGTCCAGGGCGCCCAGCTGCCGCCGCAGCGGTACTTGTACTTCAGGTTGCGGGTTTCTCCCGGATATTCGGCCGGATAGTTGGCCAGCGGGTCTCCGTTTTCATCCACCAGGGTGAGGATGCCGCCAGAGAGGCTGCAGCCGTCGATGTCCAGGCTTACGGTCGGGCTGCCGCTGCCGTCGAACTTGAAATCGGCCGAGGCGGTATTCCCGTATTTATTGCTGGTGCCGCCGATCACCTCTTTGGGGCTGGTAAAAGTTTGCCATCCGTTGTTATACCAGCGGACGTCAGGGCCGTAGAGGGAGACCTTGGTAGTGGTAAAAACAACCACCGGATCCACGGAAATGTCCTGGGTGTGGATGGGGCTGGTGCGCCCGTCGTACTTCATCCGGAAGTCATAGTTGCCCTGCCCCGGCCCCAGGCCTGAGTAGGGAAGCAGTTCGATAGTGGCCGGGGTGTTGTCGATGGAGGTGAAGCCGCCAAAATAATACAGGGCCTCGCCAACGAGCGGATCCCCGTCGCAGGTTTCCAGCTTCACGGTCACAGCCACGGTGTTGATCGTGAGGGTGGGGTTGGTGCTGGTTTCCACATTAGTCCACTTGTACCTTCCGCCGATATAGCGGATCTCGATGTCCGTTTTCTTAGACACATACCCCGCAATGGTTCCATTGACAGTAGAGCCGAGGAGTTGCCATCCGCCGTCATAGTAGTAAACGTTGCCGCCATCGAGCCCGGTGGCGTTGTCGCTTGCCAGTAGCTGCACCGTAACGGTTCCCTGGGCAAAGAGGCTGCCTGCCCCCAGCGCGAGTACCATTACCAACAATTGGAACACGGTTAGAATGTTGTGTTTTTTCATTTTTACATTTTTTTGGGTAGATTAATGATACCAATTAGTTAGAATGCTTCTTAACTCAGGCGCCTACTGCACATGTATAGTAGTATGATCAGGCACGAATTTCTGTGAAATCCCGGCCGGATTACAGCGAATAATGGCAATGGGTATTAAAGCTTAAACCTGAGTTTCATTCATTACAACACCTTCCAGGAAATAACAGAGAATGTGGGTAAACGTACCGGGGGGATTTGGACAATTCAAAAGAAAGAAATACCCTCTTAATTATAAAAGACCTGGATCAAATACTTTATAAGTCTGAAATGAAGAAGAAGTCGGCTATATTTCCACTTTACAATGTAGATTTTAATCGTATAATTTGCAAGTTTTTAACGCTTTTTTTTCACCATTTCCGATCGGTTTTTGGCAAGTAAGCGTTAAGGTGGTAGCCCGGCAGGAAATCCATTTGGGCGCATCCTGGCATAGCTGCTTCATTCACTTGGATTGACTAATTCGCTGCAGCCTCTCCATCGGCGCTTTCGCCCTTTCAGAAAAGCAGACGGGCTGCCCCTCTCACGAAGGGCAGCCCGTCTGCTTTTGTCTTTGAAGCAGCCTGTTTACCGCTCCAGCAATTTAAACCGGACCGGCACGGTCAGTTGTGTTTTCACTGTTTTACCATCCTTGATGGCTGGGAACCACATATCTTCCATGGAAGCCACCAGGTCAGCGGCGGCATCGGCACAACCTTCACATGGATTGTTCTTGTCCCTGGAAACTACCTTGAGTTTTCCTTCGAATTTGCCGTTCTCGCCAAGGGTGAAGGTTACGTATTCCAGCCCTTCCTGGCCTTTCTCCCGGGCCGGGTCCGGATATTCGAATATATTGCTGCTTACATAATCCTGTAGTTCGCGGTTGGAGCAGGCGAACTGGTCTTTGGCGGCCAGGCAGGCACCGTCGCCGGTAAAGACGGGCGGCCGTTCAAAAGCCGATATCGGCACCAGTTTATTCATCTCCGTGGTTTTCTTCTTGTACACAGGCTCTTCCCAGGCGAACCAGGTATAAGTGTATGGGTTGTAAACCACGTTCGTCTCCATGGCCACCAGTTCGTAGGTGGTCCCTTTCTCCGTGACTTTTATGTACTGCTCCTTATCGCTTTGTGCGCTTACGGTGGCAGTGAGCGAAGCTAGCACCAAAGCAGCAACGATTGAGAAAAATGGTTTTAAATGCTTGGTTTTCAATAACATAATTGTCGCTATTTCAATTAAAGAGTTTCACTTGTAAAACGAAAGGGGCATAGTTATGTTCGCCGGGGCGGCAGAAAAAGGCGGTCCGCCCGAAATTTTGAATTCTACCGCCGCCGCGCGCAACATCTGGGCCGCCCAAACGTAGTTAATAGCATGGAAGCGACTTTAGAAAATAACTTTTTGCGCATTGCCGTAAAGGAGAAAGGCGGAGAGCTGTGCAGCCTGGTCAAAAAATCAACCCGGACGGAATACATCTGGCAGGCGAGGGCCGATTACTGGAACCGCCATGCCCCGGTACTGTTCCCGATCGTGGGCGCGCTCAAAGACGGAATTTTTTACCATGAGGGTAAAGGCTATAAGATGGGGCAGCACGGCCTGGCAAGGGATTTGCCGTTTCAACTAGCCGAGAGGAAGGATGGCCAACTGGTATATTCCCTTAAAAGCAGCCCGTTTACCCTGGAGCGCTATCCTTTTGAATTTGAACTGCAGGTCATCTATACCCTGCATGGCAACCGGCTGACGACCACCTACCGGGTCCTCAACCCGTCTGACAAAGTGCTGTATTTCTCCATCGGCGGGCACCCCGCATTTAACTGCCCGCTCAACGACGGTGAAAAACGCTCGGATTACCAGTTGGTTTTCAGCCAGCCGGAAACGGCCTCCATCCAAAGGGTGATCAACGGCTTCCGCAACGGCGCCTGGGAGTTGGTCCTGGACGGGGAGCGGGCCCTGCCCATTACCGACCACCTCTTCGACAAGGATGCCCTGATCTTCAAAAACCTGAAATCTTCTTCCGTATCCCTGCAAAAAGGAGACTACCCTGTACTTACCCTGGACTATGCCGGATTCCCTTACCTGGGAATATGGTCCAAAAGCGCAACTTCCCCCTTCGTTTGCATCGAACCCTGGTTCGGCCTGACCGACCATACGAAACACAACCGGCAGCTTGCGGATAAGGAGGGGATCGTCGCACTGGAGGCAGGGAAAGAATTCCGGCACGGGTATACGGTTACCATTCATTGACCACCAGCCCCGGCCTTCCTTTTCTAGCAATATTTTCCCTCCCGCCGGGTGAAAAATTCTTTAGCTTTACTGCACTATAGAACCTCCAACGTCTTTGTGCAATGAAAAAATCATTTTCCTTTCTCTTTGTCCTCTTTATCGCTGTCCCGGCATTCGCCCAAAACAACCCCGGCGCCGGCCACGCCAACAAATTCGAACAGCTCGGCACCATCCTGCCGCCGCCCAACGACTACCGCGCCTGGGACGGCGCCCCCGGCCCCGAATACTGGCAGCAGCGCTGCGATTACGACATCGAATGCACCCTCAATACCAAAGCGCAGCGCCTGGACGGCACCGAGCTCGTTACCTATTATAACCAGTCGCCCCAAACCCTGCGCTACCTCTGGCTGCAGCTGGACGAAAACCAACACTCCCCGGAAAACGACAACCAGTACTTCGACCCCTCCGGCATCAAGCCGGTGATGAGCGAAAAGGACCTGCGTACCCTGGAGCCGGCAAAGGAAAAAGAAAAGTTCGGCCACAAGATCGAAGCCATCACCGACGCCAACGGCAAGCCCCTCCGATACATGATCAACCAGACCGTAATGCGGGTGGAATTGCCCGAGCCGCTGAAACCCGGCATGTCTTTCAGCTTCCGCATAGACTGGCACTATTATCTCGTCGACCGCCTGAAGATGATGGAACTGATGGGAGAGGGCGGCCGGGCCGCCAGCCTGCCCCGCGGCGGCTACGAATACTTTCCCGAAGATGGCAACTACCTCTATACCATCACCCAGTGGTATCCCCGCCTCTGCCTGTACAGCGACTTCAGGGGCTGGCAGACCAACCAGTTCACCGGCCGGGGCGAATTTGCCCTTACCTTCGGCAATTTCGTGGTGAAAATGACCGTGCCCGCCGACCACCTGGTGGGCTCCACCGGCGAATGCCTCAACTATTCTGCCGTGCTTACCCCTTCCCAACTGGAGCGCTGGAAGAAAGCCCAAACTGCCGAGGCGCCGCTGGAAATAGTCACCCTGGACGAGGCCAGGAAAAACGAAAAGGCCAAGCCGGCCAAAGAAACAAAGACCTGGATTTTTAAGGCCGACAACGTGCGCGACTTCGCCTGGACGGCCAGCCGCAAGTTCGTCTGGGACGCCTTGCCCCACATCACCGAGGCCGGCAAGCGGGTGATGTGCATGAGCTACTACGGCAAAGAGGCCTACCCGATCTACAGCCGCTATTCTACCCGCGCCGTGGCGCATACCCTGAAGGTATACTCCAACTACAGCATTCCCTATCCGTACCCGGTAGCTATCTCCGTCGAAGCCGCCAACGGCATGGAATACCCCATGATTTGCTTCAACCCCGGCCGGGCGGAAGCGGACGGCACCTACACGGAAATGGCCAAACACCAGGCCATCTCGGTCATCATCCACGAAGTAGGCCACAACTACTTCCCCATGATCATCAACAGCGACGAGCGCCAGTGGGCCTGGTTCGACGAGGGCATCAACAGCTTCGTGCAGTTCCTCGCCGAGCGGGAGTTCGACAACGACTACCAGCCCTGGTCCGGCCCGGCACACCTCATCACCGACTACATGGCCCTGCCCAAAGAGGCCCTGGAGCCCATCATGACCAACAGCGAGAATATCCTCGATTATTTTTCCAACGCCTACAAAAAGCCGGCCACCGCCCTCAACATCCTGCGCGAGACCATCCTCGGCAGGGAACTCTTCGATTACGCTTTCCGCGAGTACTGCCGCCGCTGGGCGTTCAAACACCCCACGCCCGCCGACTTCTTCCGAACCATGGAGGACGCCAGCGGGGTGGACCTCGACTGGTTCTGGCGCGGCTGGTTCTACACTACCGACGCGGTGGACATCAGCCTGGACAGCATCAACTGGTATAAGGTGGACCTGGAGAACGACCCGAAGAAGCAAGACTTCACGGCTACTATCCAGAAATACGAAAAACCTTTTGAGGACATCTCCAAAATCCGCAACCGGGAGGAGGGCCGGCAATCCGAGGTCGACAAAGACCCCGCCCTGCGCGACTTCTACACCGGTTACGAACCCTGGAATACCGAGGATTCCCTGGTGCAGTTGCCGCTGAAACTCTACGAGGAAACCTATTCCGAAAAGGAGAAAAAGGAGCTGTTTTCTGATAAAAACTACTACGAGCTTCACTTCAGCAACAAAGGCGGCCTGGTCATGCCCGTTATCCTGGAATGGACGTTCGAGGACGGCAGCACCGAGGTCGAGCGCGTGCCGGTGCAGGTGTGGCGCCACAACGAGAAGAAGTTCTCCAAGGTATTCGTCAAGGACAAGGTAGTCACCGCTATCCGCCTCGACCCCTACCGCGAAACCGCCGACATCGACGAGAGCAACAACAATTGGCCGGTGCGGCAGGTGCCGAGCCGCTTCCAGGTGTTCAAAGCGCACAAGGAGGGGAAGATGACGAACCCGATGCAGAAGGCGAGGCCATGAGAGGATATGCGAGCGATCAGGATGATCGCCGCACGTGCGGCTTTTGAAAAAACAGCCTGCTCCCCAGAGGTTCCGGCTGTTTTTTCAAAACAACTCACTGATCGTGCAGGCTCATCTTGATCTTCTTCTCCAGCTCTGAGACCGTATCTTTGAAGATCGCATCCGTCTCCATCAGGTCCTGTACCGTCTTGCAGGAGTAGATGACCGTGCTGTGGTCGCGCCCGCCGAAGTTTTCGCCGATGGCTTTGAGGGATTTGTCGGTCAGGTTCTTGGCCAGGTACATGGAAAGTTGGCGGGCGATAACCACCTGCCGCTTGCGGGTCTTGCCCTGTAGTTTTTCCACCCCCAGGTCGAAGTGTTCGGCCACCAGTTTCTGGATGTAATCGACGGTAATCTCCTTGTTGATCTGCTTGACGAAGTTGCGGATCACGCGCTTGGCCAGCTCCATGTCGATCTCCTGCTGGTTGAGGGACGACTGGGCCACAAGGGAGACCAGCACCCCTTCCAGCTCGCGGATATTATTCTGGATGTTGTAGCAGATGAACTCGGTGACGTTCTGGGGATTTCGATCCCTTCCTGGTTCATCTTGGCTTCCAGGATGGCGATGCGCGTTTCCAGGTCGGGCGCCGCAGGTTTAAACGACATACCCCACTTGAAGCGGGAGATGAGGCGTTCCTCCATGCCGTCGAGATCCTTGGGGGGGCGGTCGGAGGTGAGGATGATCTGCTTGCCGTTCTGGTGCAGCTGGTTGAAGATGTGGAAGAAGATCTCCTGGGTCTTCTGCTTGTTGGCCAGGAACTGGATATCGTCGACGATCAGCACGTCGATGAGCTGGTAGAAGTTGACGAAGTCGTTGACGGCGTTATTTTTGATGGACTGGATGATCTGGTTGGTAAATTTTTCGGAAGAGACGTACAGCACCGTCTTGCCGGGGAAGCGTTGAAGCACGTCGTTGCCGATGGCGTGCGCCAGGTGGGTCTTGCCCAGGCCCACATCGCCGAAGATGACCAGCGGGTTGAAGGACGTGCCCCCCGGTTTCTTGGCGATGGCCATGCCGGCCGAGCGGGCCAGGCGGTTGCAGTCGCCTTCGATATAATTCTCAAAAAGATAGTTCGGGTTGATCTGCGGGTCGATCTTGATCTTTTTAATGCCCGGGATGACGAAGGGGTTTTTGATGGCCTGGGTGTCGATCATGCCCGGCGCTATGCCCTCGCGGGCAGCTTTGGCATTGCCGTTGGCCTTTGGGGCGTAACCGCCGCCGCCGCCGTTGCTTTGGCTCATGAGGATCTGATACTCCAGGCGCCCGCGGTCTCCCAGCTCCCGGCGGATGGTCGTCTTCAGCAGGTTGACATAATGCTCCTCCAGCCATTCGTAAAAGAACTTGTTCGGGACCTGAATGGTCAATGCATTGTTATCCAGGCGGACTGGTTTGATGGGTTCGAACCACGTCTTGAAACTTTGTTGGTTTACGTTCTTGCGAATCGCCTGAAGACAGTTATCCCAGACTGAAGCATGATCTCTTGTCATCGCCAGTTATAATGCTGTAGTTAACAAATAAGTGTGTGTTGGACTAAAAAAGCCTAGAGTATCAGCAAGTTAGGTTCATAAGGCTGCGTTCGGCGGATTGCATGTTTTGCCCAAAAGCCGCTATTACGCATGTGGTTTTGTCCCGTGCCCTTCATTATAGCGGAGGAATACAAAGTTGGGAAAAATAATCTAAACATAAAACCGATGTTGAAAAGTTTTGGCATTTTTTTGGAGGCCGGCCGTGTAAATACAATACCCTGCCCGTTGCGCCCAACCCGGAGAAGATTGCCGCCATGAACATCGGCGGCCAACTTATTCTTCCCGGAATGTGGATAACAAGCTACCCGTTGTGGATATCTGGCTTAACCTGTTGGTTTCCAGGCCTCCCGGTTTTTGTCCCCGCCAACCGGAAAAATTATAGAAATGTTAATCCCCGCCGCATCCGCGCCAAAGCCCGGCTGGATTTGCTGATTTCCACCAATCCAGAAACATTTTGCCAAGATACAGGAGATCGAGGCGCTGCTCCGCCAGAACCTTGCCAGGCTCGAAGAATACGAAACCCTCTCTGATCAGTTCAACATTGTTGCTCCGGCTGAAGGGATGGTGATCTACGCCCGCAGCTGGAGCGGCAAGAAAGAGCCGGGGTCGCGCGTCACCGCCTGGAATCCGGTAGTGGCGGAACTGCCCGACCTCACCGACATGACCTCCCAGGCGTATGTCAACGAGGTGGACATCAGCAAGGTGCGGGAAGGGCTGGCCCTGGAGGGCGTCAGCGCCAATAAACTCCGTTCTTTCCTCACCGCGCTGGGCATCCTCTTCGGCGTCGCCGCCGTCATTGCCATGCTGGCCATCGGCAGCGGCGCCAAACAGTCCATCCTGGAGCAATTGAAACTGATCGGCTCAGCCCCGAGGTCGTCATCCCGCTGAGCGTGGTCCGGGGCAGCCGGCTGGAGGAGCTGCGTTGTGTCGGCGTGACCGACGCCTACTTCCGGCTCAACGCCCTGAACCTCTCTGCCGGCGCCACTAGAACTCAATGCCATGAACGCCGACGCCAGCGTTGCGGAAAACCAACTCAACCTGCAGGCCAGCGCCGAGCGCCTGCGCAACTTCCTGGGCATCCAGCGCGCTGTTTACTTTCAGCTCACCTCGCCGGGCGAGCTGCCGGGTTTTGAGGTCGATGCCGAACGGACCCTGCAGTATGCCCGCGCCCACCGCAGCGAAACCATCGCTTTGGCCTGCAGCGCAATCAGGTCGGCCTCGCACGGCTCTACATGACGAGAAAGCGATACCGCATCGGCAAAATACTGGTCACCGACCCCAATATCGCGATCAGCGAAGAGGCTAATGCGCGCCGGGCTTATATTTCCGCCCTGCGCACCTTCTGGCTGGCTTACTATGACCTGCGGCGGCTGGCCCTCTACGATTTTGAGCAGGGGCAGCCGTTGCTGGAGCGGCCCGAAGTGGGCAGGCGTTAGCAGGCCTCTAATTGGTGAAGCAGCCAGTCCCGGTTATCGATCGCCTGCTTTTCCTTGATCTTCAGGGCCAGGTTGCCGTAATTCTCCGGCAAACGGCGAAGCAGGGCAGACAGGAAACTGACAAAGTTGACGTAAGGCTCTTTTACCTTGGTGGAAATCGACCGGTTGCGGCGCAGGAATACCCGAAATGCGTTGAGCAGGTATTCCAGGCTCGACCACTGCTCCTGCTCATAGTATATCTTAGCCATCAGCACCTTGCTGCACAAATTGTAATGAATATCGCTGAACGCCACCTGCCGGAGCTGGAGAAGGGCTTCCTCGTATTTTTTCTGAGCAAAAAAGATCTCCGCCAGGTTATAGTGCAGCGCGTCCTCCTTCTTGTTTTTGGGCAGATAGGAGGCGTAATCCCTGGCGAATTGTTCCACCCATTCGTATTTCTTCAGGTTGAGCCCCAGCCTCACCATATTCTTATAGGTCCACGGAGACAGGGTTTCATTGTCCAGCAGGGTGCCCTCGGCGACCCCGTGGCTGTAAAGGCCGAATAGGTCCATGGCGTATTGCCTTTCTCCGCTGCGGATCTTTCCTATGCAAAAATTGATGGCGTAGTACAGGAGTATCCGGGATTCCTCCTGCCCCAGCCGGCCGTTGTTCTGCCTTAAAAGCGAGACGTACCGGTAGAATGGCTCCGCCCCTCCGCTTTCGTCTGTCAGCATCAGATAAAGTTGGTAATACAACAGGAGGAGTGGATGGCCCGTGAAGTCTTTCGTTTCGAGATATTCCTGTAACGCTGCGGTAAAGGTGAAGCGGTAATCCTGAGGAATGAGCTGCCGCCGGTTGATCATTTCACAAAGGTAGCGGAGCTTCAGGAGCGCAAAATGTTCGTCCAGCGCGTCGGAGGCCGTTTGAAGGGCCGGGTCGTACCGGCGCTGTTTAAGGTTGGCGAAATATTGTTCCTCCAGGCTTTCCAGCTTATAGCGGTAATGGTAATATTCAGAGCTCATCGGAGCTTTTTCTATAGCTTTTTCCACAGCCCTGCATGCCTGGCGGTAGTGCTTATCCAGCTTCAGCTGCAGCAACTCCTGTGCCTTCAGGCTTTCCAGCAGGGCATTGTCTCTTTCCAGCCGCTGCCACACCAGCCAGTTCTCCGCCAGCTTCAGCAATTGGCTCGCCAGCTGGTTGAGGTGCTGGTATTTGAAGCCCGCGCCGGGAAACAGCCGGGCGTATATCGCCTCCCGCTCCAGGCTTTCCTCTTCGAAGCCTTCCTGCCAGGCGGCATGCAGGTACTGCAGCAGGAGCACGGCCTCCGGATTGGTGTTGTGGTAAGGGCTCTGCACAAAAACCTCCAGGCTCCGCCATTGGTGCCCGTCGAGTTTAGCCAGCAATTCGAGCAGTTTACTCTTTTTCATGTAGATGGACTGGTTGTTGTTTCGGTGTTCAACACAGCAGGGAAACAATAGTTTTTGCGCCGCGCAATATTTTTCAATTAGCTGTATAATTATAAAATTTTGATTATCAGTTTTTTAATTTTTAGAAAAGATAAAATCCTCCAAAATAAACGCGCAAAAATGTTGTTGTAGCGCCAATGCATTGCGCTTACTTTTGTACCGTGACCGTAACAAAAAAGAAGCAATGCAAAAGAAACCCTGGATAATAATACTATTGTTATGGGCTAACGCGCTCGCTGCCCAGATCTATCCCGGAGATGCCAACCGCAGTGGCCGGGTAGACCAGCAAGATATGCTCTACATCGGTTATGCCTACGGCAGCTTCGGCCCGGCGAGGGTTATTGCCGGCACTGAATTTGCCTCCATGCCCATTGCCCTGGATTGGGCTGAATCGTTCCCCGACGGCACCGGATATGCTTACGCGGATGCCAACGGAGACGGCCTGGTCAGCATCACCGACATGCTTACCGTGGTCTCGAACTACGGCCTGGAGCACTCGCCCCCGGTAGAACCGGTATACCCGGTGGCCTTTCCCGGCATTGACCCGCTATGGCATCGACGGCACCAGCGCTGCCGGGCAGGTGGGGATTCTATCCCTCATCATCGAAGACGACCTGATCGCATTCATGCAGGGAGACAGCACCGAAATAACCCTCAGGTTCAGCAGCATCATGCTGGCTGACGAAAGCCTGAGCCTCCAGCCCGTAAACGGCGACAGCCTGGTACTTACCGTGTACAATCCCGGTTACCTGCTCTCCAGCCAAAGAGAGGAGCGCCGGCAGGCCTTCCGCTGTTTCCCGAATCCGGTGCAGGATGGCCGGCTGAACCTGACCGCTCCATACCCCATGCAGGAAGCCAGGATTTACAACATGCTGGGGCGGGAAGTGTACCGGTTGCGCTCCCCCGGCACCCGCAACTGGGCCTTCCGCCTGCCGGGTGGCTGGCCGCCGGCGTATTACCTCCTTCCGGTATACTCCGAGGGCGGGCGCGTCAACAAACAACTCCTCTTTATTCCATAACCTTTAAATCACCTGATCATGAGACAACGGCGCATTCTTTTTTTCCTTCGAATATGAATTCAATGGACAGAACCCCATTTTCGGGCTCGTTTCGGTGACTGACTTCTGCACAGGAGAAGTGATAACGGAAACCGCTGCTTTCCTGGAAAATTTTCCGGCGACGGAGGGCATGAAGTTGACCGTCTGCAGCGATGCAGATCCCCCAAATCCTCCCGCCAACTGCCAGGCTTACTTCCAGTACCAGCAGGCCACCGTCGACCCCTACATCATTAAGTTCTTTGACGTATCGAGCACGGCTGCCCTGGTTGAATCCTGGTTTTGGGATTTCGGAGACGGCGCCACCAGCACCATGGCTGACCCTTCCCACCTGTACGAAACGGCCGGCGATTACCTGGTCACCCTGGCTATACAGGCCGATACCTGTGAAAGCACCTACACCAGCCTGGTCCAGATACGGGATACCATTGCCTGCGATTGCAACGGCATCTTCAGCCCGGTTTGCGTGACGTTGCCTTCCGGAGAAGTGCTCTATTTCCTGAACGAATGTTTTGCGCAGTGCGACGGGTATACAGCCGATCAGTATGATATTTGCGGCATCAACTGCGATTACGATTTTGATGCCGTTCAAACCAGCGTGCCGGGGCTGGTACAGTTCCGGGACAAAACCAGGGTGGTGGGTACCGAAATTACGGAATGGTTCTGGGATTTCGGGGACGGCGGCAGTAGCTTCCAGCAGAATCCGCTCTACCCCTTCCGCAACGGAGGGATGTACGATGTGGGCCTGCGCATCCTGACCACCGGTGGCTGCGCCGGCACCTTGTATCAACCCGTCTTTGCCAGCGGGGGTAACAACCAGGAAGTATGCCAGGCAATGTTCTACCTGGAGCAGGATGAGGGCGATCCGCTTTCTTTTACATTTGAAGACCTGTCGTTCGCCAGTACCGATTCCTGGTTATGGGACTTTGGCGACGGAAACAGCAGTACGGAACAAAATCCTACGCACGCTTATGCGCAACCGGGAGAATACCTCGTTTCACTGACCGCATTCGACGGCAGCTGCAGCAGCACCATGTATATGAATATCCCGGTGGATGTCAATATCCGCTACGGCCAGGACTGCCGGGCGCTCTTCCTGCCGGTTCAAACCGGCGGCCTGTCCTATGCCTTCCTTGACCAATCCTTCATTCCGGAGGCCACCTACGAGTGGCGCCTCGGAGACGGCGCCACCAGCACGGCGAAGTCGCCCAATCATATATATACCGCCCCGGGAACCTACGATGTGTCCCTTTCCCTGACGACGGAGGGCGGCTGCAACTCCACTTTCTCTGTCACCGTCGACCCGGCTTCGGGCACGTTCACCGGTTATCCGCCCTTTTCGGTCGTATCCGGCACGGCGCAGGCGCCGGCGGAGAGAGCCGGCGGGCTGAAGGCTTATCCCAATCCGGCAGGAGCCGAGGTGACGCTCTCCCTCGATGTGTGGCAGGCGGGGCGGTACAACCTGGCGCTGCGTCACGCCAACGGCCAGGCCCTGCGGCAACTGTCCTTCGACCTGTCCCCGGGACAACAACAAATACCCATTAGCCTGGCAGGCATGCCATCCGGCCTGATATTCCTGCAGGTGCAGGGAGACAATTGGGTGGAAACCCTGCGGATCATCCGGCAGTAACCCGGGAAGCCGGAAACTAGTGCGCGAGGCACTAGGTAAAATAAGCAATCACCCGAATTGGATAAGAGCCCGCACGTGTACAATCGTGTGGGCTTTTTCCTTATATTCGCAACGAAACCAAATAAAGCTGAAATGAAAAATATAACAGTTATCGGCGCCGGCACTATGGGCAACGGCATCGCTCACGTATTTGCCATGAACGGCTACCAGGTAGCCCTCGCCGACATCTCTCGGGAAGCCCTCGACAAGGGCCTGGCAACCATCGAAAAGAACCTCGCCCGCATGGTGGCCAAAGAGAAGATCAGCCAGGAAGAACAGGATGCCACCCTCCAGCGCATCAGCACTTTTACGGACATGGCAAAGGCCGTAAAGGAAGCGCATCTGGCAGTGGAAGCCGCCACCGAAAACGTCGGGCTTAAGCTGGAGATCTTTCGGGAACTGGACCGGCACGCTCCCGCCAATGCTATCCTGGCGACCAATACCTCCAGTATCTCCATCACGAAAATCGCCGCTGCCACCCAACGGCCTGCCCAGGTCATCGGCATGCACTTCATGAACCCCGTGCCCATCATGAAACTGGTCGAAGTGATCCGTGGCTACGCTACTTCCGATGCGACGGCCGGCACGGTAATGGATCTGTCGAAGAAACTGAGCAAAGTGCCGGTCGAAGTAAACGATTATCCGGGCTTTGTTTCCAACCGCATCCTCATGCCGATGATCAACGAGGCCATCTACTCGCTCTTTGAAGGTGTCGCCGGCGTGGAAGAGATCGATACCGTGATGAAACTCGGCATGGCCCACCCGATGGGCCCCCTGCAACTGGCCGACTTCATCGGGCTGGATGTTTGCCTGTCTATCCTGAACGTCCTTTACCATGGTTTCGGCAACCCCAAGTACGCCCCCTGCCCGTTGCTGGTGAACATGGTGGCAGCAGGCAACCTGGGGGCCAAGTCCGGCGAGGGCTTCTACAATTACAGGCACGGCGGCAGGGAACTGATCGTGGCGGATGCGTTCAAATGAACCCAGGCGGGTATTTTTAAAACAAAATATTTTTAAATCTTGACTTTAAAACAATTTATTTTTATTTTTGCTCAACCTGATTTTTCCACAACACAAAAGGTTGAGCATGACGGACTATACCCTCGCTTACTCCCGGCAGAATGAAACGGCGCCCTCCTTGCGTGGAGCGTCGGAATATATCAACCGCAACTGGTTCAGGGGGCTGCTCCTGGGCCTGGGCATGTATGTTCTTTTCTTTAAAGATGTCAGCGTTCAATTCAACCTGAACGCCGCCCCAGCGGGAATGGCGGAACAGGTGATCATCAGCCCGGAAGGGGTGGAATCCTACCAGCCGGCAGCGCTGCCGGCCAGCTACCAGGAAAACGAACCCCGCAACGTGTCGCTCCTGGCAACTCCTGCCGGCCGGAAGCAGGAGAAAAAACAATGGGACAGCCGCAAGGCCAATGATTTTTCAAACCTGACCTTTGTGCTGAGCCCGGACTACGGCCGCCGCCATAATATACACCCTGATATCGCGCAGCAAAAGATAGACAACTGCAAGCGCTATGTGGAACAGTACGCGCCGGCCGCCCTCCGGGAAATGCGGGAGTACGGTATACCGGCGAGCATCACCCTGGCCCAGGGCCTGCTCGAATCCAACGCCGGCGACAGCCGCCTGGCCCAGGAATCCAACAACCACTTCGGCATCAAGTGCCGCAGTAAATGCCGCGGCTGCACCTGCCGGAATTATACCGACGACGACATCTACGACATGTTCCGCGTTTTTGGCTCTCCCGGGGAGAGCTACCGGGAGCATTCCATCCTGCTCACAAGCGCCCGGTATAAACACCTGCTGAAATTGCGCAAAACGGACTACAAGCGATGGGCTCACGGCCTGAAGAAAGCCGGTTATGCCACCGACAAACGCTACGCCGAAAAACTGATCCAGATCATCGAGTTCCTGGATTTGGACCGATACGACCGCTAGGAGGCAGGGAGCTGCAACATAAAAAAGCCCTTCCGAATTTTTTCAGAAGGGCTTTTTCCTTATTTTTCGGACGGGCTACCTTCAGGTGGCCCGTAATGATAGGAGATGGAAACGCGCCATGGCCCTCCTTCTCCTCTTACTTGATTTCCCGGGAAATAAACACCGCCCTTATGGTTCGACTGCTCGAAGGCTTGTCTGCTTCTATCCACCGCCTCAACGAATGGGTAGGCCGGGGTGTGTCCTGGCTCACTACCGCCCTGGTCGTCCTGGTCTGTTTTGATGTCTTCACCCGCTATTTGCTGAGCGACACCAGCGCCTGGGTCATGGAATTGGAGTGGCACCTCTTTGCCCTTATTTTCCTGCTGGGCGCGGGTTATGCCTTCCGGCACGACCGGCACGTGCGGGTCGACCTCTTCTACGCCGATTTCTCTCCTCGCGACCAGGCACTGGCCAACCTGCTGGGCGGCATCCTCTTCCTCATCCCATGGAGCGCGCTCCTGATCTACGCTTCCTATGATTACGCGCTGATCTCCTACAAGATCGGAGAGACCTCTCCCGACCCCGGCGGCCTGCCCGCCCGTTATGTGATCAAATTTGCGATTACGCTCGGCGCTTTTTTGCTGCTGCTGCAGGGCATTGCCAGCCTCATTGATGCTGCTTTGATCCTGAGCGGGCATAAAGAGCCTGCACCGCCGGAATCCGAAGACCTCTCAAAAGAAAACCTGTAATGGAAATCCTGGCCATCATCCTCTTCATCAGCATCTTTCTGCTCATCCTTTACGGGTATCCTGTCGCCTTCACCCTGGGCGGCATTTCCATCATTTATGCCCTGCTTTTTCTCGATCCCGTAGCATTTACCGCCCTGCCTCCCCGGATCATGGGCGTGGTGAGCAACTACGTCCTCCTGGCTGTCCCCCTTTTTATCTATATGGGCATCATGTTGGAAAAATCAGGCCTGGCGGAGAGCCTGCTGGAAACCATGGCTATCCTTTTCGGAAAGCTCAGGGGAGGGCTGGCCATCAGCGTAGTGATCGTGGGCGCGTTACTGGCCGCTTCGACGGGGATTGTGGGCGCCACCGTGATCACGATGGGCCTGATCAGCTTGCCGACGATGTTAAAGCGGGGCTACAGCCCGGAACTGGCAACCGGCACGATCGCCGCCTCCGGCACGCTGGGTCAGATTATCCCGCCCTCGGTGGTGCTGGTACTGTTGGGCAGCGTGCTGAACGTTTCGGTAGGCGACCTGTTCGCCGCCGCCCTCCTGCCAGGCTTCTTGTTGGTATTGGCCTATGTTGCCTATATTATCCTCATCGCTTCCCTGCGGCCCCGGTCCGCGCCCGGCATGCCGGCCGAAGAGATACGGGAATTTAAAAAAGAAGGCTACTGGCGAAAAGTGGTTCAGGCTTTTGTCCTGCCTCTTTTCCTGATCGTAGCCGTGCTGGGGTCTATCTTTGCCGGCATCGCCTCGCCGACCGAAGCGGCGGCAGTAGGGGCCCTGGGCGCCACCATCCTTACTGCCATCCAGGGCAAATTCAGCCTGGAAGTGCTGAAAGTCGTGGGCCGGGAAACAACCCACCTGACCAGCATGGTGTTTGTCATCCTGCTGGGCGCCACGACCTTCTCCTTTGTTTTCCGGGAAATGAACGGAGACGAGTACCTGGTCAACCTCATCAAAGACGCCAACCTTTCGGCCACCGCTTTCCTCGCCCTGGTGATGCTTGTCGTTTTTGTCGCCGGTTTTTTCATCGACTTCATTGAGATCGTTTTCATCATCGTTCCGGTCGTCGCGCCTATATTCGTACAGTTCGGCATCGACCTGGTCTGGATCGGCGTGCTGCTGGGCCTCAACCTGCAGACGTCTTTCCTTTCTCCTCCCTTCGGCTTTTCCCTGTTCTACCTGAAGGGCGTGGCCCCTCCCGGCGTTACCACCGGCCACCTGTACCGGGGTATAGTGCCGTTCGTCATCATCCAGCTCGTTTTTCTTCTGGCCGTGATCTTGTTCCCGGAAGTGGTATATGTTTTTATTGATTGAAGGAAGAGGTAAAACTGGTTGAATCCTGATAAATCTTGAAAATCCTGTCTCTAATAGCGCGTTTGTTCAACCCTGTTTTGCTAAATCTCGTCAATCCTGTCCCAAAACGATCCGCCGCGTCAGCACTGCCTTGCCGGCAGGAGAGTGGAGGCGCAACAGGTAAATCCCATCTGGCAGGCCCGACAGCGACAGGCCCGGCAAAACGCAGGCATCCACCTGCCCGGCCCGCAGCAATTGGCCGTGGCTATTATATATGGTGTAGGCCATGCTTGTCCCCGGCGCCAGCCCGTCGAGGAAGAGCGCGCCAGAGGTGGGGTTGGGGTAGAGTAGGAGAGAAGCAGGATCCGGCTCTTCTGCCGGCGTCAGGCCGGCGCACTGAGCCACGCTATGTTTGAACTCGGCATAGCTTTGTTCCTGTACATCTTCACTGATGTTGCCCTCCACCTGGCCTCCGTTGACGGGCAGCCAGAAACGGCCGCACCCGTTGAGGTCGTAGACGCCTTCTTCCCAGTCGCTCTTGTAAACGGCAAGGATGTAGAACCCGCCTTCCGAGAAGGGCCCTAACCACTCGTTGCAATTCAGCCCGTCCTGGCCGAGGATGGTGATCTCGCTATCGGATATGGTGTTTTGCAGGTTGTCGACAACCTCCACGTCCATGTGGTAACCATAAATGCTCGTCACTTTTACCTGGGCAATATAAAGCGTGGTGCCTTGCCCATTGTCATTGAACCAACTGGCCGTCGGGCAGAAATAATCGGAAATGTAAATGCAGGAACAGGCCTGGCCGGCATAAACGAAAAAACAGAAAAGGCTGGTCAAGAGAACTGTTTTCATAGTCTTTTCTCTTCAGGACGAACGAAGCGGGGTATTCGTTGGGTGAACTGCCTGTTGCGCCCATTTACGACTTCCGACTTTTTAACCGGACCTCGGCATGAGCTCAGTCGAACGCTGACTAGACGGTCGCACCCGTCTTCGCTGTCGCTCTTCCGGGCAAGCTTCCGGCTTAAAATGCCTGTACGCCCAAAGCCCCTTACCCAAGATCCAGCTCTCCTCCCGTCTGTATTTTATCGTAAAACTCCTTCTCGGTGATCAGGGAGTAATTTGCCGCCTTTTTCCTGAACGCGTCGTATGATGCGTAGACTTTCCGGCTGAAGGGGTCGCCGGCGGCCATATCATCGATTACTTCGATGGTGTATTGGCGTAGTTTATCCAGCACCTCTCGCGGAAATTTCCGGATGGCAACGCCTTTCTCCAGCAAGGTAGTCAGCGCTCCGGCGTTTTTCGCTTCCATCTGGGAGAGCGTCCAGAGGTTGGACCAGGCAGCGGCGCTCTTCAGTATTGCCTGCAGGTCGGCGGGCAGTTTGTCGTATACTTCTTTGTTAACGAAATACTCCAGCATGGTGCCCGTCTCGTGCCAGCCGGGCGTGTAGTAGTATTTAGCGATATCCTGGAACCCCATGAGGGTATCGTGGTAAGGCCCCAGCCATTCGGTGGCGTCAAGTACGCCACGCTCCAGCCCGGTATAAATCTCTCCGCCGGCCAATAAGACCGGAGCGCCGCCCGCTTTTTCCAGCACCTTGCCCCCCAGGCCGGGGATGCGCATCTTCAGCCCTTTCAGGTCGCCGATACTGTTGATCTCCCGGTTGAACCAGCCGCCCATCTGCACGCCGGTGTTGCCGCCGGCCATGGGCACGAGGTTGAAGTCCCGGTAAAGTTCTTCCCAGAGTTCCATGCCGCCGCCGCCGATAATCCAGGCGTTGAGCTGCTGGGCGTTCATGCCGAAGGGCACCGAAGCGAAGAACTGGGCCGCCGGCGCTTTGCCTGCCCAGTAATAAGCCGCGCCGCTGCCGATCTCGGCACCGCCGGTGCGCACCGTATCGAAGGCTTCCAGAGCGGGCACCAGCTCGTTGCCGCCGTACACGCGGATGCGGATGCGGCCGCCCGACATCTTCTCCACCAGCTCGGCGTATTTGTTGCAGGCCTCGCCCAGGATGGGGAAGTTGGGCGGCCAGGTAGTGACCATCTTCCAGCGATACTGTTTGGCTGTGATCACATTGGGCGAACCGCCGGCATCTTCCTGTGCATGGTTTTTGCCGCCGAACGCGCGTATTAAGAATGGCAAGGAAATGGTGCCGAAGGCAATCCCTTTGAAAAAACTTTTTCGGGAAATTTTCATGTCCATTGAGTTATTGTTCTTCTGCAGGCAGGGCAATGCCTTGATAAATTGCTTCCAGTCCTATGCTAATTCCCAGTTTTGGGAATACCAACCGGTCGTCCGGTTTTTCCAGCGCTTTGAACAACCATTGATCTTCCGTAGATCGGATAAATGACTCCACGGCCATTATTTTTTGAGAAATGAAAACGCATTGCTCTACGCTCAGTATCCGCTGGTATTTGAAAAATTTTTCGGTCCTGTCGTACTGCTCTGTCCCGTCTGACAGGACTTCGATGATGATGCAGGGATATTTCACGATCAATGGGTCGTCGTCGTCAGGATTACAGGAGACAACAATATCCGGATACACGTACTTTCGCCGGTTTTTCAGTTGAGTCATCACATTCTCGTCGAACAATTCGCAACCCTTCTCGCTCAGGCCGGGCACATCCAGCTTGCGAATTAAGTTGCGTTTGATCCGGTTGTGAATCTTTGTCGTTGCTTCCAGTTCAATCAGCTTCCCATCCCAAAAGTCGTATCGCTTATCGGTCCGGCGCTGCAGGTCGAAATATTCGTCTACCGAAATCCGCTGTTCTTTTCTGGCCAGGCTCATCTTTTCCTGTTTTTAAGGAGTGGTAACAGCTGGAAAAATACGGAATTCTGCAGAAAGGCGCACTACCTCGCCCAATTTAGGCCGGACAAAAACACTTTCGCGCTTTCAGGAAATTTGATAAAGTAAATTTATTGTTTTAAATTGCATAAAAACAAACAAAATGAATTTTTCAGAGCCAAATCCAATGTATATCAAGGGTAGGGGAGCGCAGATCAACCCTGCCAACCGCTTCCACCAGCACGTCCACGATCCCGAACCGCAGGAGCGGGCACCCCGCACCCGGTACATCGATGTCTACCCCAAAAGCATGCTCAACCGGGTAACCAGCCCGGACATCGGCATGGGCTGGTCGATGAACCCCTACCAGGGCTGCGAACACGGCTGTATTTACTGCTACGCCCGGAATACCCACAACTACTGGGGGTACAGCGCCGGGCTGGATTTCGAGCAGAAGATCCTCGTCAAAAAGGACGCGCCGAAGGTGCTGGAAACGGAATTGCGGAAGAAATCCTGGAAGCCCGAGCCCATCATGCTGTCGGGCAATACCGACTGTTACCAGCCCATCGAGCGGGAGCTGGAGATCACCCGCCAGGTCCTGGAAGTGCTCTGGAAATTCCGCCATCCCGTAGGCATCATCACCAAGAACAGCCTTATCCTGCGCGACCTGGACATCCTCCGGCAGATGGCGGAGCAGCGGCTGGTGCGCGCCTCCATCTCGCTGACCACCCTGGATGAAAACCTGCGCCGGCTGCTGGAACCCCGCACCGCTTCCGTACACAGCCGCCTGAAAACTATACAGGTGCTGGCCGAAAACGGGATTCCTGTAAACGTCATGCTGGCGCCTGTCATTCCTGGCCTGAACGACCACGAAATCCTCTCCATGGCGGAAACGGTAAGCCGGCTGGGCGCCTTGTCTGTTGCCTATACCATGGTGCGCCTGAACGGAGATGTGGCGGAAATCTTTGAAGACTGGATCCGGAAAAATATGCCGGACAGGGCAGAGCGCGTGCTGAACCGCATCCGCGACTGCCATGGCGGCCAACTGAACGACCACCGCTTCGGCACCCGTATGCGCGGTGAAGGAAAGGTCGCAGAAATGGTTGCCCAGCAATTCAAACTGGCCCGCCAAAAATATTTCCAGGGGAAAACAAAGCCGGATTACAACCTGGAACTCTTCGAAAAATTCCGCAACCCCCAGCTGAGCTTATTTTAATGCGGGCTAAAGGACGGATTCCGGGATATACCGGCTCAAACCCCTGATTTTGCCACTCTTTGCCGGCTGTCCGTTGACCGGTGCCTGTTCCCGATGGCAATCAACCGGCAACAAACAACTTCTCATTCAGCCATCCTATTTGTATATTGGCGTTTTACATTATCCGGACTGAAAAATATGGATAAACAACTTCTCCAGGACGCCCGAAAGTACGTCTATGATTACCTCGCGGAACACCTTCCTGCCGCCTATGTGTTCCACGACTATGACCACGCCGAGGAAGTGGCGGAAATGAGCGCTTTGCTCGCCAAAAAAGCAGGCTTGCCGCAAGAAGAAGCCATCTTGCTGCAACTGGCGGCCT
Organism: Lewinellaceae bacterium; assembly: GCA_020636375.1. Classification (GTDB taxonomy): domain Bacteria; phylum Bacteroidota; class Bacteroidia; order Chitinophagales; family Saprospiraceae; genus JACJXW01. The sequence continues at coordinate 130,299 of JACJXZ010000001.1, forward strand.
GGTTCCACGATGTTGGCTACAGTTCGGGCGTGCAGGGGCACGAAGAACGCAGCGCCGATGTCGCCCGCCGTTTTTTGGAAGAAAAAGGAATCAGGGAAGAGCGTATCCAATACGTTCAGCAACTGATCCGGAGCACCCGCCACGATAATATCCCGGACACCGTGCCGGAGAAGCTCCTGCACGACGCCAATTACTCCTTCCTGGGCAGAAAGCGCTTTGACCGGAGGGGACAGCTCCTGCGCCTGGAAGAAGAACGGGTCTCGGGAGAGCGCTATGGCCTGCTGGAATGGAACCGGAAATTGCTGGACCTCCAGATGTCCACTAAGTTCCACACCATCTGGGGGCAGGAGGAATTCTCCAAACGCAGGAATAAAAATATCGCCAGCCATAAGGAGAACCTGATCAAAGCCAGAAAAACAACCATCCGGAAAAAGACGGGCAAAGATTTCGGCCGGGGAGTAGACACTATTTACCGGGTAACCCTGCGCAACCACATCAACCTGAGCTCCATAGCCGACGGCAAGGCTAACATGATCATCAGCATCAACACCCTGGTGTTGTCTATCCTGATCACTGCCGCCAGCGCCGGTTTCTCTCTGTCCCAGGCAGCAATCGGCGAAAACCTGAAATTCGCCATCCCTGTGATCACTTTGATGTTGACCTCGCTGACCGCCATTTCTTTTGCCGTTTTTTCCGCCATGCCAAAAGTTTCAGGGCAACAGTTCACGGAGGAGGATGTCCGGCAGCACCGCGTAAGCCTGCTGTACTTCGGCAATTTCCTCAAGATCCCCAAGGATGAATTTGTCGATTACCTCCGCGGGCTCAAGGAAGACCAGGAAGTGCTCTACGACGACCTCTCCCGCGACCTCTATAACCTGGGCCAGGTGTTACAAAAAAAATACCGCCTGCTGACTTATGCCTACCGCGTTTTCGTCGGAGGGCTCGCCCTGAGTTTTATTGCTTTTCTGACTGCCTTCCTGCTTCTTTGAGGAAGGATTGCCGGTTTTCTCCTACTTTTGACCAGCCATGCCCAACGTTTTATGCTGAGGGTTCGTCCTTACTGGCGAAGACAGAAAAACGAAGGCCATGGCTGATCATTTTGCCAGGTTGACACCTGTTCCAACGGTGGCAGAACGCAAAAAAGAAAACCGGGAGCTCCCCCATGTTATCGAGGCCTGCAAATCCGGGGAGCGGCAGGCCCAGCAGCAACTGTACCAACAGTTCTATAACTCCCTTTTTGCCATTTGCCTGCGGTATTCCACCGACCAGGACCAGGCCAAAAGCCTGGTCAACCAGGCCTTCCTGAAAGCATTCCAATCCTTACATCAATGCCAGGATTACCAGGCTTTCCCGGCCTGGATCAACCGCATTGCCGTCAACACCTGTATCGACCACGTCCGCAAAGCTAAAAAGAGGCGGACGGTAGCTATCGAAGATGCGGCCGAGGTGGCCATCCCTTCTTCTGTTCTCGACAAGATCGCAGCCGAAGACCTGCTTTCCATGTTGCAGCAACTGGCGCCCATGACCCGCGCCGTATTTTCGCTGTACGTCGTCGAGGGCTTCAAACACGCGGAAATCGCCGAGCAACTGGGCATGAGCGAGGGCACGTCCCGCTGGCATCTTTCTACGGCAAAACAGGAACTGAAGCGGCTGTTGCAAAACTATCATCATCGTTAAGGATCGCATTATGAGCCATCACGATAAATTTTGGGAAAAATTCGGCCAGAAGATCCGGCAACATAATCCGGAAGGCGACCCCGCCGGAGAATGGCGGGCTATGGAGCAATTGCTGGAAGGCGCAGCCCGCCCTTCTCAAAAGAGGAAAAAACGGATCGCGGCCCTGATCCTCGCCGCTGCGGCAATGGGGTACCTGGCCGGCGCCTGGCTTGGGCTCCCCCAAAAACAAACGCCTGTCGGAGCGTTCCCGATCCCCCTGGAACGAAGCGCCGGGGACGGGCAGGCGAGTTCCCCGGACACCTACCCCCTTCCACCGGATACCGGCCGGAAGGAGAAGGCCCGCCCGGCGGTTGCAGCTTTGCCCGAAACCCGACTGCCGGCCCTGCCGGGCCATCCTGCCGCCGGCGAGGTATCTGCTATTCCTGCCCGGCAACTGCCGCCGGCTCTTGCCGCCGGGCAAGGGGAAGGAGAAACTGCCGCCCGCCCGGCGCCCGCCGAAGGCCGGATGGGTTCCGTCCCGGTTAGCCGCTCCCCCTGGGCAGCACTCCCTTATCTGCCCGCTCTTTCCGGCAGGCTGGACAGCCAGCCGCCGCCACTCCCGGCCGACAGCCGCCGCTATGCCCCGGCAAAAAAGGAGGGCAGGCGGCTCTACGGAGGCCTGCTGCTGGGAGCTAACCTCCCGATCATCAACTTCCGGGAAGGGCTTCAGGCACCCTATCCTTTCGCTGGCCTTTTTGCCGGCCTGCAACTGACGCCCCGCTGGTCCGTCCAGGCCGAAACCCATCTTAAATACGTCGCTGGCTTCTACTCCTCCTATGAACAGTCGGCACGGATCGAAACCAGCAACGGCAACTTCTTCGACCAGGAGTCCAGAGGCACAGCGGTAAAGAATTACCTCGCAATCGAGGCCCCCCTGTTGGCCAAATACAGGATCGCTCCTGACTGGAGCCTTCTGGCAGGAGTCAGGCCCGCCCTCCTGCTGGAAGGGTTCTCCTGGCCTGCAGCCCAGGACGAAGAAGTATCCGCAAATATTACCTCCGGCTCCGGACAGAGCAATGCCGGCCCCGGCAGGGAACCGGAGCTTCGGAAATTCGACCTCGGCCTTTCCGGGGGCGTGGAATGGGCATGGAGCCGCCGGTGGGCCTTGTCCGCCCGCTTTACGCACGGCCTGCTCGACCTGAGCCCGGATGCGGCATTCCGGGCCCAAAACAGGCAGTTTAATAGCGACCTGCAACTTTCTGTCCGCTACAAATTTTAATTTTTTTCATTTTTTCTCCCCGCCCACGCAACAATCGAAAAGCCCCGGCGTATACGGAGAAGGGAAGCGCCTGAAGGCGAAGTTTCATTATCTTTTCTGAAGGGCTGATTACTTGTATACCAGGTTGGGCATGAAGATCGCATGCTCTGCCTTCCCCCTGTTTATTAAAGCCGAAGGCCAGACAACAAAAGAGATTCGGATAAAAAACCAAGCGAAATGGACAGGAGCACCAAATCCCTCAACCATGAACCACTCATCGAAACAAAGAAAAATTGGTTGGGAAAACTAAACGCCATCATCTCTGACCAATTGCACGACCCCAACCTCACCATTCCCAAAATTGCCGAAGAATTGTTCATGAGCGAACGGCAATTCTACCGCCGGGTCAAACAGGAAACCGGCTTAACCCCCAACCAGTACCTGCAGGTGGCCCGGCTGGCGAAAGCTAAAGAGTTGCTGCGGGAAAAAAAAGGCATCACCATTAAAGAAACAGCCCTTTCCGTAGGTTTCTCCCGCCCGGATTATTTCTCGAAACTGTTCGAAGCGTACTTCGGCATGCGGCCGGTTGTTTTCCTGCGCGACGGCCAGTGATCATGAATTTTAAAAAAAAATATATAATGGCAGAATATTAGGGTGGAATGGCAGAATAGTGCGTGTCAATGTTTTTACCTTTGTGAACAGCAGGACAGATTTATTTCTCCACTGGCTTGCATTCGCAAAAGCAAAGAGGCTAACACTACAGATCAAGATCGAAAATTTCCTGGTAAGATTCTACCATTTTCCCAAAGATTGATAATCTTTACCGTTGTAAGGCTCACCGCCCGATAACAGGGTGGATACAGCCTTTTCGCACTTTTGGGAAAACATGAATAGCACTAATTACTAACATTTCATAATCTAAAATCTAAATTCGGACATGAAGAAGATTTATTTACTGATCACAGCACTGCTCTTCGTTGTCGGGACGACCATGGCTCAAACGGAAAACAAGTCAACCATTAAGGTCTCTGATAACAGTAGCGACAACACCATCACGGTAAAACAGGACCAGCAGGACGATGAACTCAATGTCTCCAAGGTCAACGTCACGGAGTTCTCTGCCGAAAATGATGTCGACGTAACCCAGGAAGGCGAAAACCAGAAAAGCGAGGTTTACATCCGCTTAGGTTTCCAAAACGACGTGAACGTCAAGCAGGACGATGAAGACAACAAATCTAAAGTCCGCATCGACGACAGCTTTTTCAACGACGTCGACGTAGAACAGGAAAGCGAAGACAACGAATCGGTTGTCAACATCCTCGACGTTTCCGACGGCAACCAGGTTGATGTCTATCAGGCCGGCCAGGGCGACCACGACTCCAAGGTAAATATCACCGCCGGCAGCTTCGTCAACGACGTATCCATCCAGCAATACGGCGACAACCAGGAATCGAGCGTCACCATCAACTCCACCAGCGACGCCAACGAAGTCGACGTTTACCAGACAGGAGAAGACAACGACTCCGACGTATTGATCGACGAAGCAAACTTTGGCAACACAGTCGACATCGAACAGGACGGCGACGACAACGAATCCGACGTTACCATCTTCGTCTTCAACGAAGGCAACGATGTCAAAGTAAAGCAGGACGGGGACGACAACGAATCCGACGTTGCCATCGCTTTTGGTTCTAATGACAACGACGTGCGCATCCGCCAGAACGGCGACGACCAGGAATCCGGAGTCGAGATCATCGGCGAATCCAGCGAGAACGATGTTGACGTATATCAGAACGGCGACGACCATGAATCCTTCATCGGAATTTATGACGAGAGCAGCTTCAACTCCGTAGAAGTCGACCAATACGGCGACTACAGCACCAGCGATGTGATCATCAACGACGGTTCCGACAGCAACACGGTCGAGATTTCTCAGAAATAAACGAACCTGAATACCTAATACTTGGTTAGAGAAAGGGCAATGATGCTCTTTCTCTTTCCTGGTTTATTACCGCTTAATTTTATACCTATGACCAGAGCAGCCTTTTCGATTTTCCTTTTCCTTTCCTTTTCCCTGCCTTTTGGCCTGAGCGCGCAGGTATCCGGCAGCGTGGAGGACGAGCTGATTGAAGCCCTGGAAGCAGCGCCCAGCCTCGATGGCAACCTCAGCCGCGTTGTGCTTAACCAGGCGTCTTCCAATATCGTAGAAATCGAGCAGGCTAACCGCCAGCTGGCAGACATCCAGCAATCGGGCAGCTACAACGAAATCTACCTGACTATGGAGGGAGACCGCAACGGCGCCGCCGTCCGCCAAAACGGAGACCACAATCTCGTCGATATTCTGCTGGACGGGGAAGAGGCGACGATCGGAGTATTGCAGGATGGAAACGACAACTCCCTGCGCCTGGACTACCGCAACGTGGAAGAAGTCAACGCCCGTTTCATTCAGAATGGCTCCAACATTAACGTTACCCACACTGCCGAAGACATTGAGGGGCTGGACTACACCATTGAGTTTAACGGTTCTGATATGAATATCCAGGTGGAAGACCTGAACCAATTCCTGAAATAAAGCCAGGCCAACGCCTGCATAAAATAATTATACCAACCTTGCTGCCGGCTGCTTCCGGGAGGATAAGGTTTCTTTTTTTTAATCAAGCACGGATTGTACTATGAACAGATCTTTCTCAGCCCTGGTGTTCTTTTTCTTTAGCGGCATCTTTGTATTCGGACAAGGCTTGGCAAAGAAGGTGCCTGTGGATGGACAGATCCTTTACGAAGTAAAAGGAGATAAGCTAAAAATCGAGGCCCATTGTGAAAATCAAACGGATAAGAGGCTCAGCCTGACTTATAAACTGAGCATCGAACAACACGACAGCAACAACAATACGGTTTCCAACAGCCAGGGCGGAAAGAAAGAACTGGAAGCGATGGAATCCAAAACGCTGTCTTCGACCTCCGTATCCTGGCGAAAAGGAAGCAGCCTCCGGGCCACCCTGAAAATTTATCACAAGAAAAAGCTCCTGGATACCGTCATCCTGGACCTGTCCAGCGACAGCATAGAGGAAAAATCAGAAAAATAACCTTCAATTCTTCCGCCACAGGTAACCTTTTTTTGTCCCCTCCGTACAATTACCTGAACCTCGGGTAGTAATAGCTGGATGGCAAATGCGATACATGCCGCTTTTGCCTTCAGCCCGGGCATAACTGTGATGGAAAACTACACTCCCACGCTTGCCCCGGTTTCTCCAGGAGGCATACATACAACCGTTTCCTTACTGAATACATCATCGTTCCTCCGGGAAGCCTCCTTCAGGTGCAACAGAGGCTTGCTGTTTGGGTTCCGCCAGATGGGACAACCTGAACTTCGGAGCAACGGAAGTATATCCCAAAATACAGATTCAAATATTATGCACAGGTTTTTTTTGGCTTTGGCAATTACATTTTTAAGCGCAGGTTATATAATGGCGCAGGACCTGGAAGAGGAAGCTGCCCTCCAGGGTAAGATCCTTTATGAAGTGGAGGGTAAGGATATCGTGCTGAAAGCCCAGGCGCAGAACACGACGACAGACGAGGTGATCCTCGGTTTCGATTTTATCCTCACCGGAACCGACAAGAACAACAATTCCATATCTAACAATCAAGACGGGCAGGCGAAGCTCGCGGGAGAGGAAAGCAAAATGATCGCTTCCACGAGGATGGTTCTAAGCGAACTGAAGGATTTCGAGGCCGTGTTGTTGATCTATTACCAGGATATTCTCATGGACTCGGACACGCTGGTTTACTCGGCGGACAGGCAGAAGCAGAATGACGGCGCAGCGTATGAAGAGGATATCTCCCGGGAAGGAGATTACGAAGGGCAGGAATCCGGCTTCGAATTCGGAGGCCTGGTTATCGACAATACCCGTACCCGGGCGGGGCGTGACCTGTACGACCTTTTTTACGCCCAGTGGGAGTCGCCGGCCGGTTCCGGCGATTACTACATCAAGCTGGAAGAATTTCCGGGCAGAGGCCGGACGACCCGGCTCGTCGTTTGGCTGGACGACGAAAAAATAGTGGAGACCAACCTCCTGCCCAATTTCGATTACCTGGAGCGTTTGTCCGACTATGTCAATGCCCGCCTCCGAAGCCTGCTTTCTCAACGGGCAGAAGCCGGGGATAACCTCGAAGACGAATTACAAGGCATTTATTAACAATTATAATCCTACAACCGATGAACTTCAAATCCAAACTCTTAGCTCTGTTCCTGCTTGCAGCGCCCGTTTTCATGTATGGGCAAGACTTCACTTACACCCCGCAGAATCCTGCGTTCGGGGGCAACTACCTGAACTACAGCTGGATGCTCAACTCCGCCAATGCGCAGAACACCCTGTCTGACCCCAACCGGAGCAGCAGCAGCAGTAGAAACTCCATCGACCGGTTCACCGAATCGCTCAACAACCAGATTCTGAGCCAGCTGACCCGAAACCTGTTCAACAACAACAGCAACATCTTTGGGGAAAATGGCATCCAAACCGGCACCTACGAATTTGGGAACTTGCTGGTTGATGTATTGCCTGGCCTGGACGGCCTGGTCATTACTATCAGCGACCTGTCTACTGGAAATCAAACTTCCATTACCGTACCTTATTTTTAGATCTGGTATATCCATAAAAATTAGAGTTTGGATGGCTTGGCTACCTGTGCCGGGGGTAGCAGTGCTATGCCTTGGTGACAGGTAGTCGAGCTTTTTCCAGATTCCGAATTTCCCAAACTCCTTATTATGAAAAAGTACTTATGGATAATCATTACGGCTCTTTCATGGGTGGTTTCCGGCTGCGGTGCTTATCTCAATCAGCCCATGAAAACCACCCGTGCCCGGATAGGGGAGCAAACCCCGTTCAGCTTCCATTTGCGCAACCTTCCCCAGCCCGAGGAACCTATTATTGTTGCCGTATACAAGCTGCGGGACCAAACCGGGCAGTATAAACCCAGCGAAGTGGGCACCAGTTGGTCGACTGCTGTGACGCAGGGCGCGACCAATATCCTGATCAAGGCATTAATGGACTCCGGTTGGTTCACTGTTATCGAAAGAGAGAACGTAGGCAACCTGCTCAACGAGCGCAAGATCATCCGGTCCACCCGGATGGAATTCAACCGGGAAAACGCCGGCCAGGCGTTGATATCCCCGCTGCTCTTCGCCGGGATGATCATCGAAGGCGGCATCGTTTCCTACGAGTCCAATATCATGACCGGCGGCATTGGCGTCCGGTATTTCGGCGCCGGCGGTTCAGGAAAATACCGCCAGGACCGCGTCACCGTCTACCTGCGGGCCATCGCCACCAAGTCCGGGCGCGTACTGAAGAACGTTTACACCTCAAAAACCCTGCTGTCCCAGGCGGTAGACGGCGGGCTGTTCCGGTTTGTCCGGTTTAGCCGGCTGCTGGAAGTAGAAACGGGCTTTACCTATAACGAGCCTGCCGATATGGCTGTTACGGAAGCGATAGAAAAAGCTGTTTACAGCCTCATCCTGGAAGGAGCGCAGGAGGGCCTGTGGCGCGCCGACAGTTCCCAGCAAAACCTGATGAACGGCGCCATGGCCGCCTATGAGGTGGAAAAAGAGGAAATGGAGCAGGTTGACCTGGTTGGGCGCAACCACGTTGATCATGGCCATTATTCTTCCTTCTCCATCAGCGGCACCAGCCTCTTATACCAGGGGGATTATCCGAACCCCAGGTTTCGGCCCGGCGTTGAAGCGGGCCTCACTGCCGTCTTCTCCTCTGGCTTGTCCTTCCACCTGGGTTTTGGAAAAAGCAGCCTGGCCACTGAACAGGCCTTCGACCGGAAAGTCACCTACTTCGACGGTTCTACCCGGTTGCGCCTCCTGCCGACTGACCGCATTTCGCCCTTCCTGTTCGCCGGCGGAGGGCTGATGATGCCGGAAGGGGAAATGCCTTCCAGCAATATCCCCTCTAATATGCTCCTGAAACTCCACGCCGGCCTGGGCCTCGAATATTTCGTTACCGATTTCCTGGGGCTCGAACTGGCTTTGGACAACAACTACTTGATGAGCGACGGGCTCGATGGAGTAGTTAATGGCAAATACAACGATTTTTTCTATCGATCCCGCCTCGGCCTTAAGTATTACTTGAGCCGAAATAAAAAGAAATAATCCCATGAAAAAACTATCCTTTTTCATAGCCGTTCTGCTTCTGCTCGGAAGCTGCCGGGAAGATACCATAAGCCTCACTTCCTACGGCCGGCTGGCCGGCGAAGTCCTCGACGCGGAAACCCTGGTTCCCATCGCCGGGGCGAGCGTCACGACCAATCCTGAATCGGAACTCGTCATTACCGACGAATTCGGGGAGTTCACCATCGATTCCCTCCTGGAAGGTTCTTACAGCATCCGGACCAGGTTTGCCGGATATGACGACGCCGTCATCACCGTACAACTAGAAGGAGACCGTATAAATTCCGTTAAAATACTCATCACAAAGGATACGGACCTCAACAACCCGCCGCCTTTGCCCACCGTGCTGCAGCCGGCCAACGGCGCCCAGGGCCTCGACCCCAACCTCACTTTATCCTGGACCGCCCCCGACCCGGATGGAGACAGCCTGACTTATGAAGTTTACCTGTATGATTCCGATACGCTGGTCCTGGACACGATAACGACAGATACCTTCCTGCACCCCCGCCCCAATAATATGGCGTTGAGGTTCGACCAGCGGTACTACTGGCAGGTGGTCGCCAAAGATGGCGTCAACCCTCCGACATACGGCGAAGTGTGGAGCTTCACTATCCGGGAATATCCCCGGGATGAATTCAGGTATGTCTTTGTGCGGCCGGTCAATGGAAACCTGACCATCTTTGGCGGCAAGGAACCCAACGGAGGTGCCAATCCGGTAGAAATTTCCTACCAGCTCACCAACGGCTTTCAGTCCTACTGGCGGCCCAGGCTCCGCCCGCAACTGAGAGATAAAATGGCCGCCTTGCGTTTAGTTGGTACCGAAACTCACCTGTTCATCATGGACCGCGACGGGACGAATGCCCGGCAAGTGACCTCAGGCATCCCCCTGCGGTCCAAAGACGAAAGCCTGGCGTCCTACTGCTGGTCTCCAACCGGCGACCAGTTGTTATTCATGAATTTTGGCAGGCTGTATCGGGTAAACACCGATGGCAGCGGCCTGGCCCTGGTCGCAGAGATCAGCGACGGCTTTATTTTTACCGGGGTCGACTGGACCGCCCGCAACAATAAAATTGTCGCAACTGCCGAAAGGCCCGACGGCATCCAGAGCAAATTATACGTCTTCGACCTGGATTCCATACCCCGGACCCGGCTGGAAAACTTGCTCGACGGCCAGATCCGGCATCCTGTTTTCGCCCCGGATGGCAGAACTGTTGCCTTTTCTTACAATTACGTTGACGATTTTTCTGCTACCGGCATGCCGCTCAACAGCGGGATCAGCATCTATAATATCGAAACCGGCGCCTATATGGGCTTGTCCTTTGGAAAAGAAGACGGTACAAACGACACGCAACCCAAATTCACCAATGGAGGCGCCAAGATATTATTCGTCAACAAACCCTTTGATAATGTAGGCCCGGCAAAGGTCATGCTAATGGACGTGGACCCCACCCAAAACCAAAACCGCGTTTTGTTATTTGAAAATGCCGATATGCCGGACTGGAATTAAGCATATTTCGAGTTTTCATAGCCGGCGAAAATGAAAGAAGGCGCCCTTCCATTAGGAGGGGCGCCTTCTTTATTCAGTATCGGCAGAGAAATGCCCGTTAGGGTTTAACCAACTTGAGGTTGGCCGCCGCCCCATTAGCCATCTGCAGGTGCAGAAGGTACAATCCCGGATACACTTCGCTGGTATTCAGTTCAATCCGGTTTTGCCCTTTTTCCAGCATTATAGCTTGCTGGAACAATTTCCTGCCCGAGTAGTCCAGCAGGCTAAGCACGCCTTCCGCCGGCGCTCCCGAATATCCGATATTTACCGTGAGGTTGCCCTGCACCGGCACCGGCCAGGCTTCCAGGCGCAGCACATCCGGCTGCTGAACCGCTGAAGCGTCCCCGCCGGCCCGCGGCCGTCCCTGGATCCGCTGAACGGTTACCACATCGGCCGACAAACTGTAACAATCGGTACTTAGGCTATCCAGCGCTGCCAGCGTATCGCCTGCCGCAAAGGCAAGGGAACCGGTGTAGGCCAGCCCCCAAACCAGGCAGGTGCCAGGGCCGGAGTTCTCAAAATTGAACCCGTCATCGGCCAATATGGCCAACACGGCAGTGCTGGTATCGGTGATGAGGTATACATACCGGCTGTTGCTTGCGCCAACGCTGTCAAAATAAACCCAATCATTTAAGCCGTCGCCCACGGTCACATCCACCTGGCTGAAACCATCTTCCGTCATGACCATCCCTCCGTTGGGTACATCCATATTGACTGTGACGAAGTTGTCCGAAAAGTCATAACAACCATCCGTAATATCTATCTGTCCAAGGGTATCGCCCGGCGAAACGATAATGGTGCCGGAGTAAGCCAGGCCCCAGACCCGGATAACGCCGGCGCCCAGGTTTTCAAAGTTGGACAAAGGTGCTTCATTTATCCCGATAAGCACGTCGTTGGTATCGGTCAGGACGTAGCCATAGAATTCTCCAAATGCATTGAAGTTTTCAAAGGCGATTACGTCGGCGACCCCATCGCCGGGACAAGTATAAACCACCTGCTCACCGCCCGCAGTTTGCACGAAACCGCCTTCTGTCTCTTCCAGCACTGCCGGGATGAAATTGTCGGACAGGTCATAACATTCATCAGACAGGGGCGCAAGGGACAGCGTGTCGCCGGGCATCGCGGTTATATTGCCGGTGTATGCCATCCCCCAGACCTGAATGGCCCCTGAGCCGGTACTGCTAAACCCGGAAAGGCTTGCGTCCGGCCCGTACAGGATGATGCCGGAGGTATCGGTAATGACGTAGGCAAACAAACTGTTTACGACGCCTATGCTGTCAAAAACTATGGCATCGGCGAGGTTGCTGCCAGAACAGGCATCGACAAAGCCAGTACCGTCGGCAGTGCTCAGCGTGCCTCCGTCCGGAATATCCCGGTACACCGTAATGAAGTTGGAAGACAGGGCGTAACACCCGGCAGCCAACCGGGCAACTCCAGCCGTGTCGCCCGGCATGGCAATAAGGCTGTCGCTGTATGCCAGGCCCCAGACCAGAGAAACCCCGATGCTGTCGTCTTCAAAATCTTCGAAGTCCGCCACGGGGATAGACAAGATGACATTATTGGTGTCGGTGATCAGGTAAGTGTAGGAATCTCCCAGTATGCCCGCACTGTCGAAGCGGACCGTGTCCGCCAGGCCATCGCCCGGGCACAGGTAAACAACTGTATCTCCGGCCTCCGTGCTGACCAGCCCTCCGTTCGCTTCTTCCCGGAAGACGCTTACAAAGTCGTCAGAAAGGTCGAAACAGGCGTCGGACAGCGCGGCTGACGACGCCGTATCTCCGGCCATTGCCGTCAGGTTGCCGGTGTAAGCCAGGCCCCAGACGTAACACAGGCCAGCCCCGGCACCTTCGAAATCAATGCCGTCCGTATTGCTTAAGCTGAGGATAACTGCGTTAGTGTCGGTCACCACATAGGCATAGGCACTGTTGCTGGCACCCACGCTGTCAAAGCGGATCAGGCCGGATAAACCATCGCTCGTGCAGACCGTCACGCTGGATTGTCCGGCTTCGGTCAGCACGTTGCCGCCGTTGGGAATCTCCCGGTAAACCGTGACAAAATTCCCGGAGAGGCTGAAGCAATCGTCGCTCAACGGCACATTGGAAGCCGTATCGCCGGCCATTACGGTGAGGTTGCCGGTAAAGGCAATGCCCCACACCCGGGACACGCCAACGCCAAAGCCTTCGAAATCAGCGGCGCCCGAAGGGACAACAGCCTCTACCACATTATTGGTATCCGTGACAATGTAAGCATAACCGGCGCCGATGGAACCGGCATTGTCGAATTGGACGATATCCGCGACTCCGTCGCCGGGGCAGGTGTAGGCCTCCGTTTCGCCAGCATCCGTGCTTACCATACCCCCCAGCGGCTGCTGGTGGATGACCGTAATGTAATTTTCCGAAAGGGCATAACATCCGGCAGCCAGGATGGTGTTGGCGACCGTATCTCCGGGCATGGCGAACAGGCTATCCGGATAGGCCAGCCCCCAAACCCGGCTAATACCGGTTCCCACCCCCTCGAAGTCAGCAAAATCACCCGGTGGAATGCTGACGATTACATCATTAGTGTCTGTAATGATATACGTAAACGCACCGGAAGCAACGCCGGCGCTGTCAAACCGGACGATATCCGGGATGCCGTTTCCGGGGCAAAGGAAAACTTCTGTCTCTCCGGCTTCCGTCATGACCATGCCTCCTTCCGTACCCAGGCGGTTCACGGCAATGAAGTTGGACGACAATCCGTAACATCCCTCGGATAGGGGAGTGGCCGAGGCCGTATCGCCCGCCATAGCTAAAAGTACGCCGGAGTATCCCAGCCCCCAGACCCGGCAAATGCCTGTGCCGGCACCTTCAAAGTCGGCGAAATCCGCATCCGGTATGGACAGGATTACGTTGTTGGTGTCGGTAACCAAATAAACGAAAGAGTCGGCCACCACTCCCGTGCTGTCAAACCGTATGAGGTCGGCCAGGCCGTCTCCGGCGCAGATCGACACATCCGTTTCGCCGCTCTCCGTGCTGACCATGCCGCCGTCTCCCGCCTGCCGGTTGACGGTGACAAAGTTGCCTGACAGAGCATAGCAACTGTCGGAAAGGGCAACAGCCGAGGCGGTGTCGCCAGGCATTGCCGTCAGGGTGCCCAGGTAAGCCAGGCCCCAGACCCGGCAGGTGCCGGCGCTGTCAAAATTAATCACGTCGGAAAGAGGCAAAGAAAGGATCACGTTATTGGTATCCGTCACCACATAGGTAAACGCAGCGTTGCCTGTGCCAGCGCTGTCAAAGCGGATGCTGTCCGCTGTGCCGCCGCCAATACACAAATCCACGGTAGTTTCGCCATTTTCCGTGCTGACGGTTCCGCCGTCGACGGACTGCCGGGTTACGGTTATGAAATTATCCGACAAAGCAAAACATCCGTCAGAAAGCATGGCAACGGAAGCGGTGTCTCCGGCCTGAGCCGTTAAGGAACCGGTATAGGCCAGGCCCCAGACATAACAAATGCCCGCACTGGCGCCTTCGAAGTCAAAGCTGTCTCCGGTTGGCAGGGCAAGGATCACGTTGTTGGTGTCGGTGACGATATAGCTGTAGTTGCTGTTGCCCGTGCCGGTACTGTCGAAGCGGACTACGTCAGCCAGCCCATCCCCGGCACAAAGCGCCAGGCTTGTGCTTCCGGACTCGGTACTGACCTGCCCGCCGGCCGGCTGTTCTTTGTAGACGGTGATAAAGTTGCCGGAAAGCGCGAAACAGTCATCCGACAGGGCTGCGGTACTGGCCGTATCGCCGGCCATAGCTGTTAAGTTTCCGGTAAAGGCCAGGCCCCAGACCCGGCAGGTGCCCGGCCCGGCAGGTTCGAAGTCGTACTGGTCCGCTGTCGGCAGCGCCAGGATCACATTGTTCGTATCGGTGACGACATAGGCATAGCTTCCGCTGCCGCCGGTAGTGCTGAACCGGATCACGTCCGCCAGCCCGTCGCCGGGGCAGGTGAAAGCTTCCAGGCCGCCTCCTGCCGTGCTCACTGTCCCGCCGTCCGGCTGCTGGTGGATGACGGTAATGTAATTATCGGAAAGGCTGAAACAACCGTCGGACAGCAGGGCGGCCGAAGCCGTGTCGCCGGCCAGGGCCGTCAGGTTCCCGGAGTAGGCCAGGCCCCAGACCCGGCTCACCCCGATGCCGGCGGTGTCGAAGTCCGCCTCATCTCCCGCCGGGAAGCTGACGATGACATTGCTGGTGTCCGTAATCACATAGGCATAACTGGCGCCGACAACGCCGCTGCTGTCAAACCGGATAATGTCCGCGATTCCATCCCCCGGGCAGGTGAAAACTTCCGTTTCGCCGCCCTCTGCAGCCACCATGCCGCCGGCAGGCGGCGTATTGTAAATCGCAAGGAAATTGCTGGAAAGGGCGAAGCAACTATCCGATAGGGCAGTGGTGGAAGCTGTGTCGCCGGGCATTGCCGTCAGTGCGCCGTTGTAAGCCAGTCCCCACAAACGGTAAATGCCCTCGCTCAGGCTGCTTGCCAGGATAAATGTGGTGTCCGGGAAAGATAAGATAACATTACTGGTATCTGTCAGCACGAAAGCAAAGTTGTTTCCGGCCGCTCCGTTGCTCACAAACCGGATGGTGTCCTGGGCGAGGTTGTCCGGGCATATAAACACCTCGGTTTCGCCGACATCGGTGCTGATGCTCCCTCCGGTGGTGCCCTCTTTGTTCACGGTGACGTAATTATCGGAGAGGTCGAAACATCCGTCGCTCAGGCTGGCGACGGAAGCCGTATCGCCGGCAGAAGCGATGATCATGCCGGTGTAAGCCAGGCCCCAGACCCGGCAAACGCCGGCGCCGATGGTGTCAAAGTCTATTTGGTCGCCCCCCGGCAGGAAGAGAATCACATTGTTTGTGTCCGTCACCACATAAGCATAGGCGCCGCCGCTCGTGCCCATGCTGTCGAACCGGACGATGTCAGCCGGCCCGCCGCCTGCACACAGGGACACTTCGTCGGCGCCATCCTCTGTGCTCACCGTCCCGCCTTCCGGTTCCTGCCGGATGATGGTGACAAAATTTGCCGATAAGGAGTAACAGCCGTCGGCGAGGCTTGCGGTTGCGGCGTCATCGCCTATCATGGCAGTTAGATTGCCGTTATAAGCCAATCCCCATACCCGGGACACGCCGGTGCTGTCGTCTTCGAAATCTGCGGCATCCCCGGCCAGGATTTCGGCGATGATGTTGTTTTCATCGGTGACGAGGTAAACAAAGGAAGCGCCGGCATCAACTCCCGTGCTGTCGAAGCGGACGATGTCGGCCAGGCCGTCGCCCGGGCAGGCATAAGCCTCCGTAGCACCGTCTTCGGTGCTTACCATCCCGGCTGAAGGCGCATCGCCGGTGATGGAGATGGAGTTGGCCGTCAGCGCATAGCAACCGCTCGCCAGGGGTGTCCCCAGCGGGTCTCCGACCCTGGCCCGGATAGAGCCTATAAAATTGAAGGCGTACACGTTGAAGCTGTTGCCCGGCAGGCTGGAGAAGTCAATGGTTCCGCTCAGCCCGATGTAGACGATCACGCCGTTTTCGTCGGCTACCAGGTAGCCGACCGGCAACGCACTGATGTTGGCGGCAAAATTGAGGGTTGAGGAGAAACCGCCCTGGCAAAGATCAATGCTGCTCTGCCCGGCAGGGCCGTTGACCTCCATGCCGCTGAGGCAGGGGAACTGGCCGTTGAGCGTTGTCGTGCCGGATAAAAGAAGCAGGGAGAATAGAAGGTGTTTACAATTCATTGGATCGATTTTTGGTTATGCAGAAGCGTTAGGAAATACCACAACAAAAGTGCCCTGAAAGCGCGGAGCTTGAGGGCTAAAAATGTAATCGCCTTATTTTCAGAAAATTAAGAGCATGTAAACTGAATAAGTCAGCAATTTCTCATGTAGAGCTCGCACGTTTTGCCACTAAAACACGAAGGCACAAAATCCGCACGAAGTTTCGTGGGATTTTGTGCTTTTGTGCTTTCGTGGCATCTTTTCAGCACGTGCACACCTCACATGAGGAACTACTGTGAATAAGTTCGAGCCAGGACAATCCCCCCGGCTTTCTACATCTTCCTGGGGGTTTAATATACTACAATCTTTGATATAGTAAAAATCGGCAGGTAAAATTAAATACGAATACATTCGTATTTAACCTCCTGCAAAGAGTCACCCGGCCCTTTGCAGGCCTTGAGCGGCGGGCAGCACCTCATACACCACGAAGGCCGAAGTGAGGGCAGGGGAAAAGATAAAGTATGCTGTCAGCAGGTAGATGCCGGCGGGCCAGGCGCCGGCCAGGCCGAACCAATCGCCCTGGATATAGATCAAAACCAGCCCGGCTATCGACCGAGACAGCTCGACCCACCAGGCGTGAGGGTTTTTATCCATCAGCATGGTGAAGCTGAATATGGAGAGGAAAAGGAAAGCTCCGTAAACCAGCGCCTGTTGAAAGCCGATGTCTGCCAGGTTGTTAAACAGGTACATCATCAGCATGAACGTGAAGACAAACTGTGCCCAGGCCCAGGCCTGCAGTTTACGGGATAGGGTAGGGGCGTATTTTTCAAAATCGTATACATTCCGGATCGAAGGCACGGGGTATTTCCCGGCTATGTCAGCCGGGCGCCAGCCGGTCGGCATAAACCAGATTTTCAGCTTATCCTTCCAGGACTTTGTCCTCCAGGCATCCTTCACCAGAAGCCAGAGATGCATAAAATTAATGAGGAAGGGGTTCCAGGTCCGCACCGGGCGGGTGACGCCATAGACGGGCGGCACCTCGTCCAGCTCTTCCTGGAAGGTGCCGAAAATTTTGTCCCACACGATAAAGATCTGCGAAAGGTTCTTGTCCAGGTACTCGGGGTTGATGGCATGGTGAACCCGGTGGTGAGAGGGAGTGACGATAATCTTTTCCAGAAAGCCCATTTTCCCGATCAGGCGGGTGTGGTACCAGTACTGGGCGAACAGGTGCAGCGGCGCCACTACGCCGACCACTTCCGCCGGGACTCCCAGAAAGGCGATGGGCACCAGAAAGAAGACGGTAATGGAAATGAAACCCGAGATGGACTGGCGCAGGGCGCAGCCCAGGTTGTATTCCTCGCTGCTGTGATGGATGATGTGGCGGTTCCAGAAAATATTGACGCGGTGGGAGAGCCGGTGCACCCAGTAGCCGGCAAAGTCCAGCCCGATGAAGGCCAGCGTATAGGCCATCCAGGTGGGGCGTATTTCCAGAAGCGCGACATGATCCACGAACCAGCCGTAGGAAACGACGACGACAGTCAGGCCCAGGACGTCTTTGATCACGTTCGTAAGGCCAGAGCTCAGGCTGGACAGCGTGTCCATGCTGCGAAGCACTTCCTCGCCTTTGAGCCAGGCAGCCAGGGCCTCCAGCAGCAGCAGGGACATGAAAAAGGGAATGGCATAATTCAGTACCGATGCGTAAGCTTCCATATCTAAATGGTTTCCAGAAAGCGAAATTTCGCTGGAAATTTACAAAATTTCTGCGCGTAATTAAAGTACGAAAAATTTCGTACTTTAATTACGCGCAGAGGACAGGAGAGGGGAATAGAGAGGGAAACCGGTAGTTGGAAATATTTCACCCGAAATTATTTGATTCTCCGCAAGAAGGGCCTGAAGCCATGACGCACCGGAAAACCCGGAGCAGTTTGCCGGGAGGAATGAGCGCGACACAAGGCGATCGCCATTGTCCTGGCCGGCGATCCCGGGTCTGCAAACAGCCTTGCTTATTTTCGGATTATTGGCGGATAGCTGGCCGTTTAGCTGATCCGGCCTCCGGGAGCAGTTGCTGATCCGGGTTTATTATTTTTCCTATAATTTATATTATGTTAAATAGAAAGCTTTAAAACAACTTCTTTTCTATTATGGGAATTTTTGCAATGGAAACAATGTTGGGGAAATTAGATTGATTCATAAAACTCATTGTCATGCCCCCCAGGAAACCCTTCTTCCCAGCCTTGCTATTCCTATTTGTCACGCTCACAATTGCCGGGCAATCAGGCCCACGGAGACACGTACATTACATCAATACTTACAAGGACATCGCCATCAGGGAAATGCAACGCACCGGTATCCCCGCCAGCATCACCCTCGCTCAGGGCATACTGGAATCCCAGGCAGGGCTAAGCGAACTGGCCATCCGCGCCAAAAACCACTTTGGCATTAAGGTTGGCGGCGACTGGCCCGGGCCGGCTTATTGCAAGATAGATGACGACCGGGGCCCGGATGGCACTCTGGTCGAATCCTGTTTCCGCTCCTACCCTACCGTGGAAGCCAGCTTTACAGACCATTCTGACTTCATCGCCTCGCCCCGGAAGACGCAGCGGTACGGTTTTTTGTTTGACCTTGCCCCTACGGATTACGAAGGCTGGGCCATTGGCCTGCAAAAAGCCGGATACGCGACCAACACCGCCTACGCCAGGCAGCTGATCAGCCTGATCGGCAAGTATGAGCTTTTCAAATATGATTCCGTTGCCTGCCTGCAGGCAAAGGCGGAAAGCGCAGCGAAATTTTACCCGAATATCAGTTACACTTCCGGCAATGTGCCTTTCACTATAGCTACCGGAAATGAAACAGCGCACGAAATTTCCCGCCGGTTCAATATCCCTTTGGGCGACCTCCTGGCCTGCAATGAAGACCTGCCCGTCGGGTACTTCATTCCCCGGGGCCAAAAGGTGTTCCTTGCCGGTGTCGACGTTAAAGAGACAGCCCCAGCGCCGCCCGACACCGATGCGGCTTCCCTGGATACCGTGTTCGGGATCCTGCATGAATTGCTGAAGCAAAGCCCGGTGCCTGCCCCGAATGAAGAGCAGGACACGGCCCCGCCTTCATCCTACAATTATTTCTCTGAAACCACAGCGAGTGTGGAAGAAGGCCCCGCGCGCGCCCCCGGGCAGGAAGCACAATTCTATACGGTCCGCAGAGGCGATACCCTCTGGCGCATTGCCCGGGATTACCGCACAACCGTCTCTGCTCTCCGAAAATGGAATAACATAACGGGCAACTACATCCGCAGGGGAATGGTATTGAGAGTTAAGTAAAGCTTTCAGGAATGTCAGGAGGCCAATTCTGCCTCCTGGCTTTTCTTTGCCTTGTTCCGTTTGCTGAATATCCTTTTTACAATCTGCCCGTCGAGGAACTTGCTGGGGTCGATCATGTTTTGAAGGATGACGCCCCGGCATTCATTCCGCGCCAGCGATGATAATAGGTAGGTTTTTCATGGTTTTATTTGATTTTTAGGACAAAAAACTATTCAAAAATACAACAAAATTAAGGTGTGCTAGATCGTAATTTTTGAAACTTAAAAATCTATACAGATAAACTTTAAAACAAAAAAACCTTGATTATCAAGATTTTATTTATAAAAAATAAAATATTTAGTTATTTTAATTTCATCCTCAACTGCCTGTCGTTTTACCCCCTCTCGTAAAAATGGCTATTTTTTGTCAACAAGTGACATTTATTGTCTTTTGTCTTCGGCAGAAAGTGCTGCATCTTTGTATTGTCAGAAGGAAAAAAGAAAAAAGAAAGCCGGAACACAATCCCAAAACTGGCCACTCAAAAACCGATAATTTGCAAACCATCCATTTGGTTAAAGATATAAGAATTAGGTCGTTTTATTTTTCATGAGATTACGATTTGCAAAAGAGCCCCGTTTGGGGCTTTTTTTTTCTTATCATCAATGGGCCTGGTTCAGGCGTTTGCCTACCCCGAGTGAAATGGTCCAGGTATCGTATGCGCCCTGTCGGGTATCGTAAACAAAGGCAGGGGAAAGGTCCCAGCCATGGCCCAGCTCAAATTCGTATTCCACCCCGGCACGGATCAAAAAGAAGTCTTCATTGGGTTCAAACTCCCATCCCGGGCCAGCCAACAAGACCAATTGCTTCCAGGGCTTGTACAGGGCATCAAGGGTAATAACGAGAGGATACTCCCGGGTCAGTACTTCCTCATGCCCTTCGTGTTCGACCAGGAAGGTTTCGATCTCCAGGTCGTTGTGCAGGCCTGCTCCCCACTTATGGTTAAACCAGTATTCCAGGTCCAGCCCCCAGGACGGCACCGCCAGCCGGTCGGGCGAAGGGCCCATGGGGATGAATGTATGTCCGATCAACACCGCAGCCCGGAAATATCCGGGAGAATGGCCCGGTGAGACAGGATGTGCAATTCCTCCGTGCTGAGCCAGGGTGTTCTGTGGAAAGGCAAGAATAGAAAAAACGAACAAGGTTGGTATGAGACGTAACATAACGCAGGAATTTTTGCGCAATTTAGATGTTCGTCCACCTGCGTTTGATGACGAAGGTCACACAAATCTCTGTTTTATGTCACATTTTTATTTAAGGGTTTGTGGGCGCGCCTGTTTGTAAGGGAAGCAGCTGACTGCTGCCGAAAGGGATCATATCCGGGCAGGGAAGATTAAAGGCGCGGCAAACCACAGCGCCTGGTGAAAGGAGGAGGCGGTGCTTAAGAGCGATTCGGGGTCAGTCAGGATTGCTTCTCAACCGGAACTGTTACACACTCAGGCTTGCACCTGGATGCAAAGAACCGGCAAAAAACAACGGAATTCTGAAGGTACTCGCGCAGGTTCCGGCGCTTGCTCCACAGCACAGACACAATCAACAAGGTCAACATGGGACGTTATTCATTTTCATTTTGGACATGTACCTCTCTTTAACGTACAGCCAAAGAAAAATGTTTCTTTCCCAAAAAAAATATTTTTTGCCTTCGCAGTTGATAGCTTATGCCTTCATATACAACACCTCTTTTGCCGCCTTTATCACCTTTTCCGCGTTCGGGAGCCAGGCATCGACCAGCGTTGGCGCATAAGGCAGGGAGGTGTCGGCAGCGTTGACGCGGGTTACCGGTGCGTCGAGGTAGTCGAAAGCATATTTCTGGATCCCATAGGCTATTTCTGCAGAGACCCCGGCCAGCGGCCAGGATTCATCGACGACAACCAGGCGGTTCGTTTTTTTGACGGAATCTACGATGGTTTGGTAATCCAGCGGGCGGATGGTCCGCAGGTCGATCACCTCGGCCTCTATTCCTTCTTTGGCCAGCTCGGCGGCCGCCTCCAATGCCGGGAACATCATTTTATTGAACGAGACCAGAGTAATATCTGTGCCTTCCCGGCGAACGGCCGCTTTGCCAATGGGCACCAGGTATTCTTCTTCCGGGACTTCGTCCTCGTAACCGTACATCATTTCCGATTCCATCATACATACCGGGTCGTCATCGCGAATGGCGGACTTGAGCAACCCTTTGGCGTCAGCGGGATGGACGCAGGAAATCACTTTGAGGCCGGGGACGTTGCCCATCCAGCTTTCGAAGGTCTGGGAATGTTGCTGGGCCAACTGGCCGGCGCTCCCGGAAGGGCCCCGGAAGACAATGGGGCACTTGAAATCGCCGGCAGACTGCGAGAGGGTTTTGGCGGCATTATTGACGATCTGGTCAAAAGCCAGGACCGCAAAGTTCCAGGTCATGAATTCCACGATCGGGCGCAGGCCATTCATGGCGGCGCCCACTCCAATGCCGGCAAAACCAAGCTCGGCAATTGGGGTATCGATTACCCGGCGGGCGCCGAATTCTTCCAGCATGCCTTTGCTTACTTTGTAGGCACCGTCGTATTCGGCCACCTCTTCGCCCATCAGAAAGACATTTTCATCCCGGCGCATTTCTTCTATCATTGCTTCCCGCAGGGCGTCTCTTAGCGCTATTTTTCTTGCCATTTTTTTAGTTTAGTTAGTTTTTTAAATTTCAAGGCAGCATCGTAAAAGGGGGCTCAAGCCCAAAGAAAGGCCAGTTACCCGATCCGGCCGCCTGCAAAAATAGTAAAACTATAGGGTATAACAAGCCTGAACTTTTCTTGTTTGCGCCCAACTTTTTCCCATTCGGCGCTATTATGGTATTTAAAGTAGCCAGATAACCGCACTTTTTCTATTTTTGCAAAGATTCCTGATAATAAGCTGGATGTTGGGTTCGTTTCAACAAATTGTAAGAGCATATCCAAATAAAGTATTCTGAAATGAAAAACAAAAACCTCAGAAAGATTGCTGCCGTCGGCGCATTCTTGGTCATGGCGAGTATCTTTTCTTCCTGCAACCGGGGTTATGGCTGCCCCAATAATTTTTCCATGAACGATCAGCTGGTTGAAGTTGTTACTACGGTAATCAATTTCCTTCGGTAAATGAACAAGATCAATTGGCTGCCTTTAACGAGGCTGACCCAGGTTGAAGACATCGCCAGGCACTCGGGCCAAAAACCCTGCGTCATCTATAAGCATAGTACGCGTTGTTCCCTCAGTTCCCTCGCCCAAAACCGCCTGGAGAAAGGCTGGGTGCTGGACGAGTCCTCTGTGCAACTTTATTTTCTGGACCTGATCGCTCACCGGGAGGTGTCGAACCTCGTGGCGGAGCGTTTTGGCGTGGCACATCAATCTCCCCAGTTGCTCCTCATCCGGAACGGCCGATGTGTGTATCATGCCTCCCATCTTGACATTTCCGCAAAAGGCTTACATGTATACTTAGGCGACGGTCAGCAGGCATAACCTTTTGGGGCGGAATCACCAATAACCGCACTACCAGAGCCATGAACAGAGGCAGAATTTTCGAAACTCAGGATGGTTCCCATTCCATTTTTTCCGAGTCTTTCGGCGTGAGCTACCACTCCCGGTACGGCGCTATCCAGGAATCCAACCATGTATTCATTCAATCGGGGCTCTTTTACCGCATGCCGGGGGCCCGGCAATTATCGGTGCTGGAAATCGGCTTCGGAACCGGGCTGAATGCATTGCTCACCCTCAGGGAAGCGGCCAAAAGGCAGCTGCCTGTTTATTATGAGGCGGTCGAAGCTTATCCCATTTCCGTAGAAGAAGCTAAGCAGTTGAATTATCCTCACATCATCGACCCAGCGCTGGCCGATACTTTCGCCCTGTTGCACGAAGGGCCCTGGGAAGAAGAACAGCAACTCAACCCTTATTTTGTATTCCGCAAAACCCTGAAGCGTTTCGAACAGGTTTCCTGTCGGGACGCCTTCGACGTTATTTACTTTGATGCCTTTGCCCCGGGCGCTCAGCCGGAACTGTGGGAAGAAGAAGTGTTGGGGAAAATGTTCGACGCCTTAAAGAGCAATGGAGTCCTTACAACTTATTGCGCCAAAGGAGCGGTCAAGCGCAAATTGAAATCCCTGGGGTTTGTCGTGGAAGCGCTGAAAGGGCCGCCCGGCAAACGGGAAATGACCAGGGCGGTAAAACCTGCTCCTGCCCATCCTGGCACCTAATCCCCATTGTCTTTCCGGGGTTTGATGATGTTGACTTTGCCGTCGTCCCCGTATAATTCTCTGGATTTTTTGTTATAGGCCAGGGCTGCTTCCTCGGCGGTGTCGAACATTCCGATGTGGACCGACTTCCGTTCGACGGAGATGACCGCCCGGTACCGGTTGTTCTCTTTGTATACGCCGGTATATCCCACCCTGCTGCTGGTTTTGCGTTTTCGGCTGGCTACAGACCGGGAGCGGTAAACCAGGTTTTCAAGCCTGCAATCCAGTTTGTTCCCATTCCGGGCACCCACCAGGTTCTTGTTCCGGGATTTGGTGTTGATGAGAAATTTTTCTGCAACCAGCTTGTGCAGGTAAATGGTTTCCGTCTTGTACCCCCCATCTGCTTTTTTCCAGGTCTTTTGAAAAACGGCGCATCCGCTGGAGTGCTTGCGCAGGTTGTTGATGAAACCTACCTTAACAAGATATGGGTCACTGGTCAGGTATTCATAGACCTGGTCGTCTAATAAAACGCTTTCGTTCGCATTTTTTAGTTTGACTTTATATAGCACGCTCCCTGGGTTTTGGTTATTAATATTTTAAAAATCGCAAAAACAAGGAAACTACCTTTTGAAGAGAGGCTAAAAAAGGCACTTCTTATATGCCTTGGGTGGAACTATCCGAAATTTAATGATTTTCGGAAAGAATAAGAAACATCACGTAGTGTTTTTGTTGAACAGTATTCAATCCCGTAATATTTTTGGTTTTCCTGTGCTTTTGATCGAAAATTGCAAAGGAAATTTTTCAATGGCTAATAAAAACGTGGGAACATGGCACAGTCCCCTGTCTCAGAACGTTTCATGCAGCGTTGTTTCGACCTGGCAAGGCTGGGCGCCGGAAAGGTGTCGCCCAACCCTATGGTCGGCGCCGTCCTGGAATACCAGGGAAGGATAATCGGCGAAGGCTTCCATCAGTCCTACGGGCAGGCCCACGCCGAAGTAAATGCCCTGGCCAGCGTACTTCCGGCCGATGTCTCCTTTATACCTCATTCCACGCTCTATGTTTCACTTGAACCATGCGATATTTACGGGAACACGCCGCCCTGCACCCAGTTGATCATCCAGAAAAAAATACCGAGGGTCGTCCTCTCCTGTTTCGACCATAGCCCGGGCGTCGATGGCGCAGGCGCCGAGCGCCTGCGAAATGCCGGAGTGGAAGTGATCGTGGGAGTCCTTGGTGAAGAAGGCCGCCGCCTGAGCCTGCCCCGGAACACGTTCGTCCGCCGGCAACGGCCCTATGTCATCCTGAAATATGCACAATCAAAAAACGGGGTTTTTGCGCCGCCGGACAACCGCCAACTCTGGCTGACCAATGAGTATTCCCGGCGCCTCACGCACAAATGGCGCAGCGAGACAGATGCCTTGTTGATTGGCGCCAATACGGCCCTGGCCGATGATCCCAAACTCACCAACCGGCACTACTTTGGCGGTTCCCCACTCCGGGTTGTTCTCGA
This sequence comes from Lewinellaceae bacterium, assembly GCA_020636375.1. Classification (GTDB taxonomy): domain Bacteria; phylum Bacteroidota; class Bacteroidia; order Chitinophagales; family Saprospiraceae; genus JACJXW01. Next base: position 155,696 of record JACJXZ010000001.1, read on the forward strand.
CCGGGAAGGCACCCTGCCCAGGGCCTTGTCCGTTTTTGACGGCCAGTCCCCTACCCTTATATTCACCGAAATGAACCCGCCTCCGCCTGCAAAGAACCTGGATTACTGCCCTGTTCCCTTTGATGGGCAGCTCGCAGGCAACGTCCTGAAAGAACTCGCCCGGCGGAAAATTTCTACGCTGATGGTGGAAGGAGGCATCAGGACGCTCCAACATTTCATTAAAGCAGGCCTGTGGGACGAGGCCCGGGTGTTCATTGCCGGCTCATACGTCGCCGAAGGCAGGATGGCACCCCTGCTACCGGAACCGCCGCTGGAGGCTCGCCGGCTCGGGAGCGATGAGCTCCTCCTTTTCCGCAACTCTTTACAATCGTTAAACTTACATTAAAGTGCCGGCTAAGCGCCATAAGCTACTTTTAAATTTTGTTTGTTTGTTATTGCAATTGTTCAAATTCGACTGAACCTATTGAAAAGCAAATTCGAATGAAAAGGATGTTCTCTTTCATGATGTTCCTCGCCTGGAGCGCCCTTTCATTCACACCGGCTCAGCAAACACAAAAACTACCCCGGCAGGATAGTACCGACGCCGTAAAATGGCTCAGCTGGGAAGAGGCCGCCACCCTTTCCCAGAAAGAAAAGAAAAAGATCCTGCTTAATGTTTATACGGACTGGTGCGGATGGTGCAAGCGCATGGACAAGACAACCTTTGAGGAGCCCAACATAGCCCGCTATATCAATGAGAATTTTTACCCGGTGAAATTTGACGCGGAACAGCGTACCGAGCTGGTGTACAAGGGAAAGCCTTACAAATACGTCAAAGACGGGCAAAGAGGCTACCACGAACTCGCTGCCGAACTGCTGAAAGGAAGGCTCAGCTTCCCGACCGTAGTTTTCCTGGATGAGAACCTGGAAGTTATCCAGTCCATTGTAGGATATAAGACGCCCCGGCAATTCGAGCGCATTGCGACCTATTTTGCAGGCGGGCATTACAAAAAGACGCCCTGGTCGGTTTACCAATCGACTTACAAGCCCGTTCTGGTGAGCGACCAATAAGCGCTACCTCCGCCGCCGGCTCGAACTGCCGACTCCGAGAACCCCCAACAGGCCCCGGGTAAGCTCTCTGGCCATCGTTCGGGCGACCTGCCGGGTAGTAGGGTTGGAGATGATCTTCTCGATGGTGCTCTTTTCCTGGCGGCGGGAAGCGCTCCTGGCGCGATCCCGCTGTTCCCGCATTTCTTCCTGTAGGCTTTCGTCCTGCGCCCGTTCCAGCTTTTTGGCAAGGATCTCGTGAGCGCTCTCCCGGTTGATCTCTTCATTGTACTTGTCCATGATCTCCGACTTGCGGATGATGCTGCTGATTTCCTGTTCTGTCAGCACATCCATCCTCGATTCGGGCGCCCGCAGCAAGGTATGGGCCAGAGGGGTGGGAATACCCTTTTCGTTCAGGGCGGTGACCAGCGCTTCTCCTATCCCAAGTTCTGTAACTACCTGTGCCACATCGTAATAATCGGAAACGGGATAATTCTGGGCGGCCAGCTTGATGGCTTTGCGGTCCTTGGCCGTAAAGGCGCGCAGGGCGTGCTGGATTTTAAGGCCCAACTGGCCCAGCACGTCGTCGGGGATATCCGCCGGGTTCTGGGTGACAAAGAACAGCCCGACGCCTTTGGAACGGATCAACTTCACGATCACCTCGATCTGGTCCATCAAAGCATCGGAGGCTTCCTCGAAAACGAGGTGAGCTTCGTCGATGAAGATAACGAGCTTGGGCTTGTCCAGGTCTCCTTCCTCCGGGAAGTTGGAATAAATCTCTGCCAGCATCTGCAGCATAAAGGTGGAAAACAATTTGGGCCTCCCCTGGATATCGGTCAGGCGGAGAATGGAAACAATCCCCCGCCCGTTCCGGTCTGTCCGCAACAGGTCATCTACGTCAAAAGAGCGCTCGCCGAAAAAGCGGCCGGCATCCTGCTGTTCCAGTTCTATGACCTTGCGCATGATCGAACCCACTGAAGCGGAAGAGATCCTGCCATAAGATTTCTCTGCCTCTTCTTTGCCCTCGTTGGTGATGTATTGCAGGGTTTGTTTGAAATCCTCCAGGTCGAGAAGCGGAAGTTTATGGTCATCGCAGTATTTAAAGGTTACGGCGACCACTCCGGCCTGAGTGTCGTTCAGCCCCAATATTTTCGAGAACAGTACCGGGCCGAACTCCAGGACGGTGGCTCTAAGCCGGGCGCCGGGCTCATCGGAAAGGCTGAGGAATTCAACCGGGCTGCCATTGGCTTCGAACGGGATGCCGATGCGGGCGTGGCGCTCATCGATCTTGGGATGGCCGCCACTGGGAACGGCAATCCCGCTCAGGTCGCCTTTAATGTCCATCAGCAGCGAAGGCACGCCCTGGTGAGAAAGCTGTTCGGCCAGGATTTGAAGGGTTTTTGTTTTGCCCGAACCGGTAGCGCCGGCAATCAGCCCGTGCCGGTTCATCGTCTTCAGGGGGATTTTCACCAGGGTATCGGCCAGGCATTCGCCGTCGAGCATGGCGCCTCCCAGATTGATGAAGCGCCCTTTAAAACTGTACCCTTCGTTTATTTCTGCTATGAATTGTTCTTTGTTCGGCATATGATTATTGGTTATTCCATTTTTCTATTCTCTCCTGGAATTTAGACTTGCTAAACTCCCAAAAGTCAATATTCAGGTTGCTTTCCACTTCTTCTTCCAGGCCCGGAGCAAGGATGCCCCCAAAGAAATCGATGCCGGTGGCTGCTTCCACCTGGTCGATAGGCTGCGCAAATTTGTACAAAGGTTCAAAGCTCACCTCGTTGGGGATCACAAAACCAATGCCTTTCACCTGGGGTTCTTTGGCATCGAGCAAGACCTTAAAATAAGCTGCCGGCACAGAGACCTCATTTTCGCCGATGACTCCTTTAGGGGCCATGGACAGGACCGGGCCGGACACGATGTAGAGTTCGCCGTTGCTCTTGGCCCAGGACCGGGCGAGCTCCTCCAGTTCCCGCCAAATCCCTTTGTTGAAGTTGGCTGCCTGGGGGCTGATATTGCTCATGAAAAATGTTTCGTCGAGCGCTTGCTCGCTGAACGCCCGGTCGGCGGCGGGTACGAGGTGGCCCCGGTTGTATCCGGAGCGCCGGTAATCGTCCGGTGTTGCCGAACCGCTCCTGACTTTGGGGTCGGGCCGGAAATTATCCACCCGTTCCGACCAGGGCTGGTTCAGTTCCTCCCGGGTCAGCCGGTAGGCTACCCACTCCGCTTGTTCGTGCTCTTCAGAATAGGATAAGGAATAGTACTGGTGATGGATGATGGCCCCCGAGGTGGATTCGGGGAGATAAGCCAGGCTGCCCGGGCCCGCCGCCTCTTCCGTTTCGGGATAGGAAGCCTGAGTGCCGGTAAATTTATTAAAGAGGACGAACAACCCGCCGACGATGGCGCTGAAAAGGCCTACGCGAACGATCATGCTGCCCGATGCTGCCTTTCCCCTGGTTTCATGGTTCCTCCGGAATTTTGCCATGCAGATGGATTTGTTTGGATGGGTAAAAATAACAAAAAGTTGCAGGACAAAAAGGAAGGAACGCTGAATTGCCAGGTAAGGCCGGAAATAATTGCCGATCGGGCTTAGAGCATGTTTGGAGGTAGTCCCCAACACTATGCTACCTCCAAACATGCTCTAAAGCGGGTTCTGTTTCTGTCGTTCCAGTTCTTCGACAGCGCCCAGTGGATAGATCAGGTTGCCCGTTTCTTTTACGTTTTTGGATTTTTTGCCTGATTTGCGGAGGATCTCATAAGCTGTATTGGTGTCCAGGCCCGGGTCCAGGCTTTTGAGCAGGCCGATGAGGCCGGAAACATAGGGCGTGGCCATAGACGTGCCGTTGAAGGAGCTGTAGTTGCCGTTCGGGATGGTTGAATAGATATTAACGCCCGGGGCGGCGATCCCCATATCCAGGTCGGTGACATAATTGGAGAAGACGGCGCGGTTGAGTTCTTCATCCAGGGCGCTGACGGCGATGACGCCCGGCACGCCTGCCGGAGCAAAGCTCTTGGCATTGCGGTTGGAATTGCCGGCGGCCGCCACGACGATAGCGCCCTTCTCATTGGCGTATTCCACTGCTTTCTGGTAAGCTCTCTCTTTGGTTTGGTTGGAAAGCCCGCCCAATGACAGCGAGATGACATCGGCCCCCGTATCGGCGGCTTCCAGGATGCCTTTGATAATGGTGCGTTGGGACCCCATGCCGGAAGCGCTAAGCACCTTGATGCTGGTAACCTGGACAAAGCGGTTGTCCCTCGAGAAGGAGGCCACCCCTACCCCATTGTTCGAAACTGCGGCGGCAATCCCTGCGCAATGAGTGCCATGGCCTTTAGGGTCGTTGTCATAAGCTGGTTTGGTGGACTTGAAGTTATCCTTGATGTCTTCATGCCCGGCATCTACCCCGGTATCCAGGATCGCGATCAGGGCTTTTCTTTCGGGAGCGAGGTTTTGGTTGTCCAGATAATCGAACAACCGGTCAACTTCCATGGCTTCAAAGCCCCACAGATGCGCCAGCCCCGGGTCGTTTATGCCGAATTTTTTGTTGATGCCGGGCAGCTCGCGGCGGGCCGGCTCCGGCGAAACGGATACCATTTCGTTTGGTTCCACCCAATCTACTGCGGTGATCCCCTGAAGTCCGCGGATAACCTCATTCAGCCGGCTGGAGTAACGGGGAGGTACGTCTATGGAGTAGTAGTCATCCAGTTCGGTGGCGTCCGGGAAAGCAGGAGTAAAGGCCCGTTCCAGCTTAAGCCCGTATTTGCGCACGACAGTGGCCAGGGCCTCTTCCCCGGAACCTTCCGCCAGTTCCACCAGCAATTCTCCGGAAGGGTCGTAAGTGGGAAGGCCTGTGTTCTCCCGGGAAAAAGTGTGGGCCATATAGCCTTCGTAGTACCAGCCCAGCGCCGCCAGCGCCATTACGCTGCCGGCCAGTATCCAGCGTTTGTTGGTTGCGAGCAGTTGAAAGGCCAGGCCGAAAGCCGCCATGGCCACGAAGTCGCGAAACAGCGTACCCAGCTTGGTGCCCAGAGAAGCGTCGGCCAGGATTACGGACAGGACATAAATGCCTAATGCGCCGAAGAATGAAGATTGGAAGAGTTTGCTTTTTGTGTCATTTGCCCGGTACAGGAACCAAAGAGCAAGGCTCGCGAGGGCGCCTGTAAATGCCAGAGGATAGATCATAATTTACTGTTTTCCTTCTGTAAGAAGCTGTTTGAATTTGATCCTCAGGTTTTATTATGGCCCTTTTTCCCTCACTTTTCGGCTTTTTTTCGCCCCGTACCTATGGGTACGAAGCTCAAAAAGAGCCTCAATTGAGGAAAAAATGGCTCATAATAAATTCCTGAAACCAAATTCAAACAGCTTCTAAGAAATTACCTTTAAAAATACTCAAAAAATGGCAGAATAGAGAAAAAAACAGGCCAAAGGAGGAAATTTGACGGCGAGCGGGCCGGCAGTGGATGAATTCACCGGCCCGAAGCCGGAAACCCGTGAAACAAGAAATCCATGAGGCACCCCGGTTTCAACCACTCCGGCCTATCAGGCGTTTCATCATAGTACCGGCAAGAGGGCGCTCATTCTGTGACGGAAATTACATTGCTCCTTGCCTTTTATTTATATTTTTGCGGCAAGAAAAAAGCGAAAAATAAAATGGCAGAAGGTATTGAAAGAGTAAAATGCCTGATCATCGGCTCCGGCCCGGCAGGCTACACTGCGGCGGTATATGCCGCCCGCGCTAACCTCAAACCGGTGCTCTATACCGGCCAGGAACCCGGAGGGCAACTCATGATCACCACGGACGTAGAGAACTACCCCGGATACCCGGACGGCATCATGGGGCCCCAAATGATGGAAGACTTCCGCAAGCAGGCCGAGCGCTTCGGGACGGATGTGCGCTACGAACTGATCGCCAAAGTGGACTTCTCCGGCCCGGTACACAAGGCCTGGTCCGAAACCGGCCACGAAATTCATGCCGACAGCGTCATCATCTCCACTGGCGCCAGCGCCAAGTGGCTGGGCCTGGAATCAGAAAAAAAGCTCACCAACAAAGGGGTCTCCGCCTGTGCAGTGTGTGACGGGTTCTTCTTCCGGGGCCAGGAAGTAGCAGTGGTAGGAGGAGGAGATACGGCAGCGGAAGAATCGCTGTACTTGTCCAAATTATGCCCTAAGGTGCACATGCTGGTCCGCCGCGATGAACTGAGGGCTTCCAAAATCATGCAGGAGCGGGTTTTCAAAACGGAAAATATCGAGGTCCACTGGAATACCGAGGCGCTGGAAATTCTCGGTGAAACAGAAGTAGAAGGCGTGAAAATTGTGAACAACCAATCCCAAAAAGAATCGGTCATCCCGGTCAAGGGTTTCTTTGTGGCCATTGGGCACAAACCCAATACGGATATCTTTAAGGGTTGGATCGACATGGACAATACCGGTTACATCCAAACCAACGGCAAAAGCACGCGCACAAACGTTACGGGCGTTTTTGCCAGCGGCGACGCCCAGGACAACATCTACCGCCAGGCCGTCACGGCCGCCGGCACAGGCTGTATGGCCGCCCTGGACGCCGAGCGCTACCTGACAGAAATGGGCGTAATTTAGGAGTCTTCCCGCCCGGGATTCCCGCGAATCCTCAAAAATGGCTATATTGCCGGGCCTGAACGGGCCGGCGTATAGCCATTTTTTTATTTAAAAACCTGAGGGCTGAAAATCAGCCCTCCAGCAAAAAAGCAAACTCAACGCTATGTCTGCATCCACCTCCACCCGCTTCCGAACTGGCGTCCTCCATGGAGACGAAGTGACGGGCCTTTTCAACTACGCCAATGAGAACGACTTTGCCCTGCCGGCAGTCAACGTCGTGGGCTCCAATACGATCAATGCCGTGCTGGAAACCGCCAAAGAAGTGAACTCTCCGGTGATCATCCAGTTCTCCAATGGCGGCGCCGCATTCAATGCCGGCAAAGGCTTGTCCAACGAAAATCAACGCGCAGCTATTCTCGGCGGCATCTCCGGCGCCATGCACGTGCATACTATGGCCAAAGCTTATGGCGTGACCGTCATCCTGCACACCGACCACTGCGCCCGAAAGCTCCTGCCCTGGCTGGATGGGCTCATCGACGCCGGCGAAAAGTTCTTCCAAAGCCGGGGGTACCCCCTGTACAGCTCCCATATGATCGACCTGTCCGAAGAACCTATCCAGGAGAACATTGAAACCTGTGTGCGCTACCTGGAACGCATGGACAAGATCGGCATGACCCTGGAGATCGAGCTGGGCGTGACCGGAGGCGAAGAAGACGGCGTAGACAATACCGACGTGGACAGCTCACGCTTGTACACCCAGCCGGAGGAAGTCAGTTATGCTTATGAAGCCCTGAGCAAGGTGAGCAACCGGTTTACTGTCGCCGCCGCCTTCGGCAATGTCCATGGGGTGTACAAGCCCGGTAATGTGTCGCTCAAGCCTATCATCCTGAAGAACTCCCAGGAATACGTCAAAGAAAAATTCAAAACCGGCGATAACCCCATCAACTTCGTCTTCCACGGCGGTTCCGGTTCCTCGCAGGAAGAAATCCGGGAAGCCATCGGCTACGGAGCGATCAAGATGAATATCGATACCGACCTGCAGTGGGCTTTCTGGGATGGCGTCCGCGATTACTACGAGGGCAAGCGCGATTATATGCAGGCCCAGATCGGAAACCCGGAAGGCGATGATAAGCCCAACAAGAAGTTTTACGACCCCCGCCAGTGGCTGCGGGCCGGCGAACAGGCTTTTAAGGCAAGGCTGAAGCAGGCATTTGAGGACTTAAATTGCATCAACCGGAGCGAGTGAAGGAATGAGCTGATGAGTGAGGAAGACGGAGAGTGAATGATGGAATGCATGCTTTTGCCATGCTTCAGGATGGCGGCATTCATTCCTTCAACCACTCACAAGACCACGGTTCCCAGTTCCTCTGCCAATTCGTTGCGCATGACTTTCAGCTTCTGGTCCAGCTTGAGGTAGAGCATATAGTCGTCCGACTTTTGTTCGAAAAGCTGCCGGATCTTCTCTGCATTCTGGCGGATCATCTTGTTCAGTTTCCTGAGCTTGAATCGCTTGAGGGCCTGAGTGCTGTCCTTTTCGAAATTCTCATCCGGCATTTTCTGGGAGGACAGGAAAATATCCCAGCGTTTTTCCCAGTTTTCGCTGTATTCGTAAGGGCTGCTGAGCAGGTTGATCGCCAGTTGCCGGACCTCCTCGTCGGAGTGGTTAAGGAAATAAGCCGTGTCGACGGGTTGGCCGTCGAGCAGGCGGTTGTGGCAATCTTTGGCGATCCGGCCATATAGGGGAAAGTCGAAGGAATCGAGGACATCTTCGATATTGGCGAGGATGTATTGGGCCACGGAAGCCGGTTCTTCCGGGTCGAATACCTGCCCGCCACCGGAGACGAGGATGCGGATAATATCTTTTTCCTGGAATTCGTCGCCTGTGGGCGCTTGTTTTTCCCGCGGTTGCGGCACGGGAGGAGCAAACACCTCGCCGGGTTGCGGCGCTTCTTCCTTCAGGCGGGCGCGTTCCTCATCCTGCTGGCCTTTTTTAAATTGGTAGGCGACGACTTTGTTGGCCTCATTCACGAGCAGTTGCTCTTCGACTTCCATGATCTTGGCACACTCTCTTACGTAAAGGGATCGTTTCAGCGGATCGGGTATCCTGGCGATGCTTTCGACGATATCCTTGATCAGTTTCGCCTTTTTAACCGGGTCGCCTGCGGCTTCCTCCTGCAGCAGGCCCGCCTGGAACATGATGAAATCCTTCGCCTGTTGGGTGATGTACTCCCGAAAGGCCTCGACGCCCACCTTTTGCAGGTAGGAGTCCGGGTCTTCTCCCTCGGGCAGGAGGACGATCTTCACGTTCAGCCCCTGCTCCAACACCATGCCCATGCCCCGGAGGGCGGCTTTGATGCCGGCCAGGTCGCCATCGTAGAGGATCTTGATATTTTCGGTATAGCGCTTGACCAGGCGGATTTGTTCGACGGTCAGGGAAGTCCCGGAGGAGGCGGCCACGTTCTCGATGCCCGCCTGGTGGAGGGAAAGCACGTCGGTATAGCCCTCGACCAGGATGCACTCGTCCTCCTTGCGGATAGCGCGCTTGGCGAAAAAGGCGCCGTAGAGCACCTTGCTCTTGTTGTATATTTCGGTTTCCGGGGTGTTGATGTACTTAGGCGCCTTCACATCTTTCACCAAAATGCGGCCTCCGAAGCCGATGACCTTGCCCGAGAGGTTGTGAATGGCAAACATCACCCGGTTGCGGAAAAAATCGCGCCCGTACTGGCTCGTCAGGCCCAACTTTTTGAGTACGTCCAAATTGTAGCCGGCATGAGTGGCGCGGAGGGTAAACGCGTCCGTCTTGTCGGGAGCGAATCCCAGCCCGAATTTTTTAGTATCTCCTCCCGGAAGCCTCTTTCCCGAAAGTAGTTTAACCCCACGCTTTTTCCAAGATCCGTATTGAAGAGTTGGTCCTGGTAGTATTTTTTGGCGAATTCATTGACCAGGAAAAGGCTCTCCTGATATTGCTGTTCCTGCCTGACTTCCTGGGAAACTTCGGTCTCCTCCAGTTGGATGCCGTATTTCTTCGCCAGATAGCGTATCGCTTCCGGAAACTCCATGTGTTCCAGCTCCATGAGGAAATTTACAGAATCGCCCCCTTGCCGCAGCCAAAGCACTTGTAAAAGCCCTTCGCCGGCGATACCGTAAAGGACGGGGTCTTTTCAGCGTGAAAAGGGCAAAGTACCGATCATGTTCCCCTCTCCTCTTGAGGTTGACAAAATCCTGGACGACCTCTTCTATCCTGGCGGTTTCCAGTACCTCCTCTACGCTCTTTGGTTTGATCATGCGAGCAGTTTTAATCAATACTCGCTACTAAGATAACTATTTCTTCAGGACAAGATCATACTACCGTACATGGCGTTTTTTCCACTAAGACACGAAAACACTAAGGCGGCACCAAGCCGATTGCTATCGGCGTTTTTGGCACTTCAAGTCCAGTAGTATGGGACAAAAAGATTAACGTATCCGCTCAAAACGTAGTGGCAATCAGGCGTAAGTACTTGACGCACCAAATCAGCCAAATGAGGCATGTCATGCTTTTGGGAAATCCTGTCGGCGATGTACTCCATGGCGTTGACCCCGAGTTTGTTGGCAGTTTCCACAATGGACATAAAAGCATCCCTGACTTTGGTGCCGGTTTTTGACCAAGAGTGCAAAGAGATATCTCCGTTTGCGGACAACTCGCCTTGCCCCCAGTTCCATGCCGTTATTGTGCAGGGGCTTGCCGAGAGGCTGGAAGTTCTTTGAAATCCAGGAGTTGATAGTAAAATTGCCAGTATTTATTTTGGAACTCTTCTTTGATAGAACGGTGCAGCTCTATTTTTGGGGTTAATTTGTTGTAATGGCGCGCATCGTGTATCCAGCACAAAGCGTGAAGCCACAGGGCAATTCTTAGATACTCCGGCGCATCGTCGCTAAGCAGCGATTTTACCACCGGAAAACCCACCTGCTCATGATAGTGCCCCAAGGCAAGGCTTTCCAAAATCCGGGGTACATATTCTTCTTTGCCCGGATTTGGGGGCATGCTCTTGGAGGTAGGCGCTAAAGGCTGGGATGCCCCACGGGCGCCCGCCGCTAAAATGCGCCTCCAGGAATTGCCTGTCCTTTTGAGACACTCCAAAATCGCGTAACAATTGCCGGCTGGTAGCGTTCAAGCACAGCCGCAAGCCTTCGGGCGGGTTGCCTAAAAAGGCGCGCAGCACGTCCAGGCGGCTTTTGGAATCCATAGTATAAAACACCGTGAAAAATTCTGCGCCAATGATTTGGGTGGCTTTGCCCTGGCCTTTTTCCTTGCTTTTTGTGCTGTCGGCCTGGGTATAGGGGCTGGCCTGTATGCCTGCCCGCAAGACCTCCCGTTGTTCTTTCAAAGCCCAGCTCTTGCCGCGCAGCAATATGTTGGATATTGTGTAAGCGGACATCACTATGCCTTGGCTTTTGAGCAAAACGCCCAGCCGCCCATGAGTCACGTCGCACGCATGGTGCAGGGTTTGCATCAGGCTTTGGATGCCCGCGCCATATTCTCCAATGTATTCTTCTGGCAGGCTGCCTCGATACAACTTCCCCTGGCTGGGCGAATAATAGCGTTCTACTTTATAAAGGGTATTGCGGCGGACCAAGCATAGCTCTTGCTGTACTACTTCGTCATAACCTTTGAATTGGGCGTCAGTAAGCAAAACCGTTTTGTCCACCCGGCGATATTCAGTCCGGTCAATTGGTTCTCAGGCGGAACTGCTCGATCTGATCTGATTGTTGGTCCACGATGTTGAGCAAAAACTTCACGAAATCAAATATTTTATGGACGATGGGTCGATATGGCGCATCGGGTCAAGCATAACCTTGATGACGACAGTATGCGGTTATATTAATAAATTGGCAAATGAGCGACGTTTTGAGCGGATAAGATTAAAAGCTAAAGAAATCACAGCTGGTGCATATAAAAAAAAGAAATAAATCAAATTCTTATAACAAAACAATAACGCATCCGCCATTGTGGATGTGCGGGGCAGTCTTTTTTATTGCAAATTTTCGGGCTTTTCAAAACGATGAAGAAATCACAGCCGACTTGGGCTAAAGTAAACTGGGCTGCCCCGCCGCCCTTGTGGATTCTACGAAACCGGGCTTTTGAGTGATCACGATGGGCACGCTGTTGTTAGGTTGTTGCGTTGGGGGAAACGCCCTTCAGGTCAACTTCGGCGGTAAAGTCCCGGTAGGAAACGGAATCATACCGGCTCAGGCCGAGCTTGCAGCTGACGGTGATCTTTTTCGGGAAAATCCGAAGGCTATCCGGGGCATTTTTAATGACCAGGGGACGAACATGGTCTTTTCCGTGAAGGGCTCCACTTCGATCCGGGCTTCAACCTGGTATGTCGACAGGGAAAGTTCCCGGTCAGGTTCTTCGAGCTTAACCATACGGGTGACGCTGAACTTGAGTACCGGGCAGGAAAAGGGAATCGGTAAACCATTTGTCGATAGCGGCGACCCAGGGTGGTAAGGTAGCTATTTCCACTGAATCGGGAACCAGGGTAACGGGGACTTCAGTTGGTGTTCCGGAGCAAAGCCAAGGCTGTCTCTAGTACGACGGGGACCTGTTTGAAGAACTTCTCCTCCAGGTCCAGGTTGAGGGTTTCCGGGTTGATGTCCAGGATAGCGATGTCATTGGAATATAAGTTCTGCGGGATATCCGACCGGAGCTGTGCCCGGGTGAGGTTGAGCTGAGTGGTGCCGGACAAGTCATAGAAAAGCCGGACGGTCCGGCTGGAAAAGAAGTCGAACAGCAAATCCCAGCCTGTTCCTTCTATTTGTACCGTCATATCGTCAGGCGCCAGGGTGGCCAGCGCCTGGCCGGGGGGGATATCGAACTGGAAGGCGACTTGTTTTTCGGCGCGGTAAGTTTGAGAGAGCTTGATCAGCAGCCAGAAGACGAAGGCTATCCCGATGCAGGCAAGCAGGGTAGCCCTGTCCTCTTTGAACTTCATAGTAAATGCCTTTCTATTTATCCTTATCATCAGTGGAAAAGAAAGAATCCGTCATTTCTTTTGATACGGCGGCCCGGGTGATTCGAATATACGTTTTATTGGCGACCTCCAGGGTGATGACGTTGTCTTCGATCTTATTGATCCGGCCGATAATTCCGCTGGCCGTCACCACTTCGTCCCCTTTCTGGAGGCTGTCCATAAATGTCTTTTGTTCCTTCTGGCGTTTCTGCTGGGGGCGGATGAGGAACAGCCAGAAGATCAGGATCATGGCGCCGATGAAGATGAGGTTGTACATCCCCGCGTTCCCGGCTTGTAACAAGAGCAGATCAGATGATGTCATTTTAAAAGGATTTTCGCTTGTTGATGTATGGTTCAATCCGGACTCTCCGGCCCCTCGCCTTTAGGATGTACAAATCCTTTAAGGAAGACCTTGGTGGTCGCCGGATAAGTATTGGCCACAATAGTGACGGGTTTGGTTTGCTGGTTCTTTTTACCCTGCGTATTGAACTTCACCGTTATGTTTCCGGTCGCGCCGGGCGCAACCGGTTCTTTGGGCCATTCGGGTACCGTACAGCCGCAGGTGGAACGGGCGCTGCTAATGAGCAAAGGCGCTTTGCCGGTATTGACGAACTGGAAAACGTGTTCCACGACGGCGCCTTCGTCGACCTCGCCAAAGTCAAAAGTTTCGTCCTCGAAAGCGATCCTGGCCACATTGACCGTATCCACCGGCTCGTTGGCGGAGACGGGGCTGCGGATGATGTCGGAATTGCGGACAGGGCCATCGCTTTTGATTTCCTCCAGTGACTTTTCGCTGTTGCCGCCGGGCTGGCTACTGTTATTGCAGGCGAATACAATGATTGTTGTGGCCAGCAGGATAAATCGGTTCATATTATTTGACTTTTCTACTGGGTTTGATGCAAAAGTAATAAAAGTTTTGGCGTGCAGGCGCGCTCACGCCGCTCAGAATAGTAACTTGCGAGGGTAAGAATTGTTTCGTTAGCCATTATGCGAATATTTCTGATCGGATTTATGGGCAGCGGCAAGTCGTTCACCGGCCGCCGGCTTGCCCAACAGGCGGGGATGCGCTTCGTCGACCTGGATGAATGGGTTGAAAATAAAGAAGGCAGAAGTATCCGTGCCATTTTCGGGGAAAAGGGGGAGCCCTACTTCAGGAAGGCAGAGCGGGATGCCCTGCGGGATATGCTCCAGTTTCCGGATGTCGTTGTTTCCTGTGGGGGCGGCACGCCCTGTTTCCACCAAAACATGCCGTGGATGAACGAACAGGGCGTAACCATTTACCTGCGCGCCCCGGTGTCCCTGCTGGCCCGCCGCCTCGCCGGCCAGCAGGGGCACCGCCCTTTGCTGGACAAGATGGGCCGGCACGAGATGGAAGCCTTTATCCGGTCCAAACTGGAAGAAAGAGAACCCTTTTACATGGAGTCGAGCATTGTTTATGAACAGCGGCATAAAGAGGAACCCGTGGCGGAAAACCTCCTCCGGCACTTTCAGGACCTCATCGGGCACTGAGCAGTGATCAAAAAAAAACTTAGTTTTGACATTTATATGGCATTTAAGTTCTCCATTCCGTTTTATGCTTTTCGGTTGCATTTCCAGCCTGGCGCCAGCCTGCTTGCGCCACTGGCGGACAACAACGTACTCCGCCTGGGGCAGCCCCTGCGGTTGGTTGCAGAACAATATGCTGATGCATTGCAGCAGAAAGTGATCAACCGGGGCCGGTTGAGGGAGGTGCTCCAGGAATACCAGAGCGGAGATTTCTACCAGGGCAGCCTGGAGGTCAGGTTCGAGGAGTCCAGAGACCAATTCAGCTATCCGGCCTTTGCCCTGGAATTTTCCTATTTCTTCAATCATCAGGAGAAAGGAATCTGGGGCATTGCCCCGGCCATTGGCGTTGAAGCTTTCGCCGAAGATGAGGAAAGCCTTCAGCAACAGCTGGAAGAAGCCATCCGGCTTGATTTTACGCGCAACCGGCGGCTTTATGCCGTCCAGGACATCGTCGCCACGATCTGGTTTCAAAGTATTGAGCTTCAACATCAGGAAGTCCGCCTGCAGGCGCCAACACCGAGGGAACTGGAAGAGTTGGAGCACAGAAGCCAGGAAAAACTGCTGCCGAGAGTAGCCAGCGCCCTGACCATCAAACGGCAGGCTACCTACGGGCGGGAAGACTTGCTGGACCAGTTCGTGCGGGCGCTGAAGGGTAAATTTAACCGCAATGTCCTGCTGGTCGGCCCTTCCGGTTGCGGAAAGACTTCTTTGGTTTGGGAACTGGCGCGCCAGCAGAAAAGAAGGCGCGTCAAACAACAGATCTGGGAGACGACGGCATCGACTCTGATAAAGGAACTGATGAAAGATACCGGATGGCAGGAGAACCTGGCCCTCCTTTGCCAGGAATTGGCGGCAAGCGGCAGCATCCTTTTCATCCGCAACCTGATGGAGCTTTTCGAAGTTGGGAAATACGAAGGCAATGACGTCAGCATGGCCGACTACCTGCGCCCGTTTATCAGCCGGGGCGAGATTCATATCATTTCTGAATGTACAGAAGAAGAGCTGGCGCAGATAGAGGTCAAAAGCCCGAATTACCTCTCCTTCTTTCAATCGATCCACATCAGAGAGCCGGAAGGAGAGGAACTCGAGCAGATCATCCTTCACAAAGTAAAGGATATTGCCAGCGTGAGGAGCATTGGCATCGAAGAAGAAGCCATTCGGGAGATCATACGCCTCAACCGCCGGTTCACGCCTTACGCCGGCATGCCGGGCAAGCCCATTCGCTTCCTGGAGAGCCTCCTCATCAACAAGAGCAGTTCCTCCCGGCCGGCCGGCGAAAACATGGAAATCTCCCGGCAGGAAGTCATCCGCCAGTTTTGTGACGAGACGGGCATGCCCCGGTTCATGGCAGACCCTTCTGTGCCTATGGACGCCGCCGCTGTGAGGCACCGTTTCAACAACAGCGTCTTCGGCCAGGAAGCTGCCGTGGATAGCGTGGTAGACGTGCTGGTGTCGGTCAAGACGGCGCTCACCCGGACCGGTAAGCCCATCGCCTCGCTGCTCTTTGTCGGGCCGACCGGCGTAGGCAAAACGGAACTGGCCAAGATCCTGGCTGAATTCATGTTCGGCAGCCGGGAGCGCCTCAGTCGTTTCGACATGAGCGAGTTCGCTTCCCCTTACGCCGTAGCCCGGTTGATTGGAACCAGTTATTTTTCCGACGGCTTGCTCACTTCGGCCATCCGGCGGGAACCATTCAGCGTGTTGTTGTTCGATGAGATCGAAAAAGCTCACCCCACCTTCTTCGACCTCCTGCTGCAGGTTCTCAGCGAAGGGCGCCTTACCGATTCTCAGGGTAAACTCGTCAATTTTTGCAGCACCATCATAATAATGACCTCCAATATCGGCGCACAAACGCTGGCCTCGAACCCTATCGGTTGGCTGCAGGGGATGAAAAAAGAGGTGGTCAAGGAGCATTTTATGTCCGAAGTACAAAAATACTTCCGGCCGGAACTGTTCAACCGCATTGACCAGGTGATCTCCTTTGCCCCTCTGGACAGCTTCACCGTCCGGTTTGTCGTAGAACGGGAAATTGCCCTGCTTCGCCAGCGGGAAGGCATTAAATTCAGGCGGATCAACCTCAGTATCCAGGACGAAGTGCTGGACCTGCTGGCCCAAAAAGGCTATGACGGCAAATACGGTGCCCGCCAACTTCAGCGGACGATCCGGGAAGAGCTGATCGCCCCCTTGTCCATAATCCTGAACACAGAAGACTACGACGACCAGTTGGAGGTTACTGCTTCCGTTCGGGATGGCAGCGTGCTTATCGAATCTGAAGCCGACCCTCTGGGGCTGGAATTGCTGCTGGAAGAATATACCAAGATCAGCCATGCAGACCATGCCAGTGCGTTGCGGCGGCAGGTGGAAGAGGTGAAGGAAGGCCATTTCTACGTCCGGCTTCTGAGCGAACTCGACATCCTGGAACGGAAGAAACGCAAAGCCAAGCAGAAATTCTGGAACAACCACCACCAATCGGAACAGTATACCTATTACCTGGAAACCCAGCAGCATGTGAGCCGGCTGAGCCGGCAGATCGAGGAATTAGAGATGAAGTTATCCCTTTCCTGCCTGCATGCCGGCCCATACGAACCTGCCTGGACCGACGAGCTGGAAGAATGGGAGGATGCTTTTTTCAAGCTTAAAATAGAGGTGTACACCAGGCTTCACCCAAAGGCCAACCTTTGCCATTTGGCTGTCTATGGCCCGCAACCGGTGCCGGCGATCGATTTCTACCTGAATCTCTTCCGGGAAAAAGGGTTTTCGGTTCAGGCCTGGAGCGTATGGTTCCGGGAAGGGTTTTACAACGAGGAAACGGCCGAAGCGGAAGAAGGCAGCCTCAAAAAGAAAAAGAGAGAAGCCTACCTCAAACACCCCTGGGATCCCCGCGAATCTGCGGAACCACAGCCTGAAAAACCAGGCGATGTCTGGTGGGGCGTAGAATTCTCCATCGACGGCCCTTGTTGTTTTCTCTTCTTAAAAGGAGAAGAAGGCGCTCAGCAATGGCAGGAAGGTAGCCCCCCCGGCACCCCGTGTGTCGTCCTGGTGGAGAATGAGCCTTTCCCAACACCCCGAAAACTACACCGCAAGGACTTCTACTCCAAACAAGCCTTCCGGCGGGTGATCGACCAGGTTTCGGTAAAGGACAGCATTTACAAAATCAACAGAGAATACAACAAATCAGCCCTGCTTGGCCTTATTATGGATAAACTTGAAGAGAACTTCCGGGCGAAGCTCGATTCAGAAATGCTATAACCAATGAAGTATCTGATTTTTCTGCTGCCTGCCTTTTTCCTGACGCACCCTTTAAACGCACAAAAGGCTGACAGCACCTATAAATTTTACTGGGTTGCTTTCACAGACAAAGCGGACAGCCCGTTTCGGGTGGACAGGCCGGAAGAATTCCTTTCCGAACGAGCCGTTGCCCGCCGGAAAAAGTGGGGCATCCCCGTAACGGAAGAGGATTTTCCCCCCAACCCCCGCTATCTCGATACGCTGGAAAGCCTGGGAGGTATCGTTCATCATCGTTCCCGCTGGCTCAACGCAGCCACCGTACTTTTATCTGATGAGAGCCTGCTGGCGGCGGCCGGCCTTCCTTTTGTCAAAGGAATCGAGTACGTAGGGTTCCCCTACGAAAAACGGGAGCGGCGGAAAACCAGCATGAAGGGCGACAGCTTGCTCAGCAGGAAGCTGGATGGCCAGCCTTACGGCTACGCTACCCGGCAGATACAGTGGCTTAATGGCGACACCCTGCACCAAATGGGTTTCACCGGGGCAGGTATCTGGGTGGCCGTTCTCGACGGCGGGTTTATCGGCGTCGATGAGAGCCCGTTCTTTGACAGCCTCCGGGCCGGGGGGCGGTTGCTGCTCGCCCGCGACTTCGTCGACGGCGACCTGGAAGCCTATGAATCCAGCACTCACGGCAGCCGCGTCCTGTCCGCCATGGGCGCCAATGTCCCGGAAGTGATGATTGGGACGGCCCCGGGGGCCACTTATGCCTGCATCAAGACCGAAGACACCAGGGGGGAATACCGCATTGAGGAATGCCACTGGGTGGCCGGGCTGGAGTATGCGGACAGCCTTGGCGCCGACCTGGTAAATTCCTCCCTGGGGTACACCACTTTCAACGACCGGCAGATGAACTACACTTTTGAAAACCTGGACGGGAAAAGCTCGGTGGCAAGCCTGGCGGCTGACGTTGCTTTCCGGAAAGGGATGATCGTGGTTACCAGCGCCGGCAATGAGGGAAGCTCTCCCTGGCGGCATATCGGCATCCCGGCCGATGCCCGCAACGCGCTTTCCGTGGGAGCGATTGATTTCTCCGGCGGCCGGGCGTCCTTCAGTTCGCTGGGCCCTACTGCCGACAACCGGATCAAGCCGGACGTGGTTGCGCCCGGTGCCTGGGTTACCGTAGCTGACCCTTTCGCTTTCCAGGCCAGCATCGGGTCGGGCACCTCCTTTGCTTCTCCCATCCTGGCGGGCCTGGTAGCCTGCCTGTGGGAAGCTTTTCCGGACAAGCGCAATGAAGAGATTGTCGAAGCAATAAAAAAAAGCGCTTCGCAGGCCGACGCGCCGGATGTGGAACTGGGTTACGGCATCCCCGATTTCGGCAGGGCGTACCGATTTTTGATGAGCACAGTAGCGGAAGAACAGCCGGATAATGTGCCTGGCGGGCAGATGGAAAAAGATTGATTTTCCTTTTTCAGGAGTATTTACCCATTTTCACTCTATCAGCAAGCGCCCAGCAAGAGCCCCGGCGGCGCTGATAATTCAGCGGGTGGTTGCCAGGGCTTTGCCCAGTGCTGCTGCTTGGCAGACACTTTCGATGACGGGCAAGCCCTGGCAATGAAAACGTACTTTGGGAGGCAAGCCCCCAAAGCCTTAAATAAGCCCCTGAGCAATGACGGCGTCGGCAATTTTGACGAAACCGGCGATGTTGGCGCCGGCTACGTAATCAATATTGCCTTCTTCATCAGAGCCGTAGAGGGCGCACTGCTCGTGAATGTTGACCATAATGTCCTTCAGGCGCTTTTCAACCTCCTCGCGCGTCCAGGAGAGGCGGAGGCTGTTCTGCGACATTTCCAGGCCGGAAACGGCTACGCCGCCGGCATTGGCGGCTTTGCCCGGGCCGAACAGGACATTGGATTGCTGCAGCAGGTGCACGGCTTCGGGGGTCGATGGCATATTAGCCCCTTCGGCCACCGCCATGCAGCCGTTTTTGATCAGTTCGCGGGCGTCATTCTCATCCAATTCGTTCTGGGTAGCACAGGGCAGCGCGATGTCGCACTTGATGCTCCAGGGTTTGCCATTGGGGATAAAGAGCGCCCCGAATTTATCGGCATACTCCTTGATCCTGCCGCGGCGGACGTTTTTGAGTTCCATCAGCCACTCCAGCTTTTCCTGCGTGATCCCCTGGCGGTCGTAGATGGCTCCGGAAGAATCGGACAGCGTAACGACCTTGGCGCCCCGCTGAAGGGCTTTTTCGGCTGCAAATTGAGCGACATTGCCTGACCCGGAGACGGCAACCACCTTTCCGTTCAACGTTTCTCCTTTCCGTTTCAGCATCTCTTCCACGAAAAAGACGGTTCCATAGCCCGTTGCTTCCGGGCGGATCAGGCTGCCGCCGAATTGCGGCGCTTTGCCGGTGATCGTCCCGGTGTGTTCATTCCGCAGTTTCTTATACATGCCGTACAGGAAACCTATCTCACGGGCGCCCACGCCGATGTCTCCGGCAGGGACGTCCGTATCCGGGCCGATATGCCGGTGGAGTTCTGACATGAAGGCCTGGCAGAAACGCATGACCTCGGCATCAGATTTCCCCTTGGGGTCGAAGTCAGATCCGCCTTTTGCACCGCCCATAGGCAGGCCCGTCAGGCTGTTTTTGAAAATCTGCTCAAAGCCCAGGAATTTCAGGACGCCCAGGTTGACGGTTGGGTGGAAGCGAAGTCCACCCTTGTAAGGCCCGATGGCATTGTTGAATTGCACCCGGTATCCGCGATTGACCTGCACGCGGCCCCGGTCATCCATCCAGGTTACCCGGAAAGAGATTGCCCGGTCGGGTTCAGTGAGCCGTTCCATCAGGCTGTATCCCTGGTATTTCTTGTTGGCTTCGATGTAAGGGATGGCAGTGCGCGCCACTTCACTTACGGCTTGATGGAACTCCGGTTCGTTGGCTGTGCGTTGTTTCAGCCATTCCATAAACCGGTTCACTTTGAGTTTTGAAGTTTTGGTCAGGGTCATCATAATGGTTAGGATTTTTCCATAGGCAATGTAGAAGACGCCCTGGCCTTTGGCAATAACAAATATCACCTTCAGGGGGTGATAATTAGCAACAATTCAGAATTTTTATAAAAAAAGAAGGGTTGGCCTGTTGTTATATTCTGAAATAATTAAAAAAATAAAAATTAAAAATTGATTAGCCTGTAATTTGCGCAAGGTAAATAGGCATATCTTCTCCAAGCGACACAATTATTTGGAAACACGGATTATGCCTTTTTTTTCAATGTTCCAGCAACCCGGCCTCAGATAGCCTGGTGATTAAATGGCTGGACAACCATTTCGGAGACCACTCCGGAAGCGGGTTGTTGGCAAAGGAACCAGACCGCCCTGCCTGCCTCCTGGGCCTTGATGAACTTGTCGCGGTTCACGCGCATGTCAATGTTGTCCCAGAATTCGGAGTCGACGCCGCCGAGGTAAAGGTTGGTAATGCGCACTTCGGTCCGCTTCAATTCTTCCCGGATAGACTTGGCCATGCCGTTGAGGCCATACTTGGAAGCGGCATAGGCGGCGGCTCCGGCCATAGGGGCCTTGCCGAGCACGCCGGGGATATTGATCACGAGCCCCTTTTTAGCTTCCTTCATAGGAGGAAGGAAATAGCGCATTAAATGGAAAGCCCCTTTGAGGTTGACATCGATCAGCCGGCTGAACGATTCGGCATCTGTGTTTTCCAGGGGGTTGAGGTACCCGATGCCGGCGGCATTGATCAGGATATCCAACTGTCCGATCCGGTGGTGGAGGTTGTCAGCCAGGGCTTCTACAGCCCGGGCGTCGGTGATGTCTAATTTGAAGGCCTGATCTTCCGGGATGTTGTTGCTTTTTGCGACCTGGGCCAGTTTTTTTTCGTCCCGCCCGGTGATAAAGACGTTGGCCTGGCTATTCCTGATGAGGCGGGCGGCTTCAGAGCCGATGCCGCCGGTAGCGCCAACGATCAGGACTTTTTTATTGGCAAGGATTTCTACAGCCATAGTTTACTGATTTTTTGAGATTTGCTTTAGCGGATAGCCTGGAGGAATTCTGCCCGGGTATTTTCATTCAGGAATTTTCCGCAGTACTCTGTGGTCACTGTGCTGCTGTGTTCATGCTGTACGCCCCTCATTTCCACGCACATGTGCTTGGCATCGATATAGACGGCCACATCTTCCGTATCCAGCACTCTTTTCAGTTCATTGGCTATCTGCATGGTTAACCGTTCCTGCACCTGTGGGCGGCGGGCGTAGTATTCTACAATGCGGTTGAGCTTGGACAGGCCGATCACTTTTCCATTGGCAATGTAAGCGATGTGCGCATGGCCATAGATGGGGAGGAAATGGTGCTCACAGAAAGATTGCAGCCGGATGCCCTTTTCCACCAGCATCTGGCGGTACCGGAACTTATTGTCGAACAAGGATACCCGGGGTTTGTTGGCGGGGTTCAATCCGGAAAAAATCTCCTGTACGAACATCTTGGCGACGCGCTTTGGCGTGCCGCGGAGGGAGTCGTCGGTAAGGTCGAGGCCGAGGACGTCCATGATTTCCCGGAAGTGCGTTTCGACCACCCTCATTTTATCTTCATCGGGCAGGTCGAAAGCGCCGGGTTTTAACGGGGTGTCAAAGGAAGTGCCCACGTGTTGTTCGCCGATCTCATCCGTGAAAGCGCCGGCATGGCCGTTGAAGCTGCCATTGAGGGCATGGCGGGCTTTTCCATTGGCCCCGTAATTCGAATTGATCATAAGGAATATTTTAGTTGATTTTTAAATCCCTACCCTAACGCCGAAACCGAATTGATTGTTTAACCATTGAATCGCCATTTAACGTCGCGCGGGGAGCAGTTGCCCGGCCAACTTTGCGTAAAAAGGCGGTCGCCGCCGGATTGAGAGCGGATCGGGATTCCCGGCTGAAGCACATACCGCGCTGAAATATTTTTTCTATGAGAAAAGAAACTATTTAAGATAATTCTCCGTATAAGATGGGCAGCATAGGAAAAAATGCACCGCCTTTTTATAAATTTGGCTTTCAGAAGCAAAGCCGGGGCAGCACCCGGGTAACGAATTGAAAGCCAGATACCGACATGGACAATTCCCCCAAGACGACAATCCTCTCCTTGACCCGCCTGTGGCACACCCCAATCCTGCCCCCCTATTGGATAATTTTAACTCTTGATCATGCTTAATTTTACAAAATTCAGGCTCCCCCTTCTCCTCCTGGCCCTGGCGTTGTTCTTTTTTAGCGGATGCATGGAGGATGCGCCGTCCTCTTCGGCCGACCCTTTTGCGGATTGCCGGTACGGAGCCCCCAAGCCTATTTTTGGCGAGGATGTCAACCTGGTCACCCGGCATGGTTTCCGCCTGGAGGAAGGACAGGCGGTGGAGGCTATTTCTTTTGACGGGGGCCTTCAGGTGTCGATCATTCAATCCGGATGCGACTATATCCACCAGGAGTTCCACTTCAATTCCGCTGACGACTACAAAGGCGCGCCCGCTGCGTATTGGATACAGGAGGCGATCAACAAATTCTACTTTCTCGGCCAACTGGGGCCAGCCTATGTAGTTTACGCCTCCGTTGCCGATGCTTTAAAGGAAAGAGGCGGGCAACTTCGCCTGGGGCAAAGCGTAGAGCTGCAGCCCGGTTTTTTTGCCAAAATCGACAATGAGCGCGAACACAGCGGCGATGCCCTGATCGTCACCCTGAGCGAACGCCCCGTCAGCAGCGTTGCCAGCAAGTAAAAAGGGGGGCGGAAAAAAATCCGGCAAAGAAAAGCATGCCACAGGTTGAATCCTTCTAACCTCTGGTTATCAGCCTCTTTCAAGTTAAGGGGCTTTTCTTATTCTGTTTTTTTCTATTCATTATAGTTCTGAAAACCAATTCATTAATCAAAACACTTATATCCTTCATCAATTTGATGCCCGACAAATTGTCAGTGTTTTTTTTTGAAAGGGAAGCCGCTGTTCTGTATTTTTATGTTCGGTAAAGAAGAAACAACCCTCCCCGCTTAAACAAGATTTATAGTATCAGCAAGTTAAGATGAGCTCCGCTGCGCACCAGTAGCGGGGTTTTTTATTTTCTGCCCCTCTGGTTTCGACCCCTTTCTTTTTTCGCCGTAGCCAAAGAACTGAGTATATTTGCAGCCGGAAAACAATAAGGGTTAACCACCCGTTTCTTTCATTGCAAACAGCCAACCAAAACAAAACAACCGATATGGATAAATTTGACCTTATTGTGATTGGGAGCGGCCCAGGCGGATATGTCGCAGCTATCCGCGCTTCCCAGTTGGGAATGAAAGTAGCCGTCGTCGAGCGGGAGTCCCTGGGCGGTATATGCCTCAACTGGGGGTGCATACCCACCAAAGCGTTGTTGAAGAGCGCTCAGGTATTCGAATATATACAACATGCCCAGGATTACGGCATCGAGGTAGACAAGGCCACCGCCAATTTCGAGGCCATGGTCAAACGGAGCCGCGGCGTAGCGGATGGCATGAGCAAGGGGATCAATTTCCTTTTCCGGAAGAATAAGATTACGGTGATCAACGGGAACGGGCAACTGGCCCGCGGAAAAAAGGTCGAAGTAACGGATACAGAGGGAAAGAAGAAAGAATACAGCGCCGACCATATCATCATTGCCACCGGCGGCCGGGCAAAAGAATTGCCCAGCCTTCCTGTCGACGGAAAGAACGTGATCGAGTACCGCAAGGCCATGAGCCTCGAAAAACAGCCGAAGAAGATGGTAGTCGTCGGCGCCGGCGCTATCGGTGTCGAGTTCGCTTATTTTTATCATTCCATCGGAACGGAAGTCACGGTCATAGAATTCCTGGAGCAGGGGCTGGTCCCCCGGGAAGACGCCGACATTTCCAAAGAACTGGGCAAGATATACAAGAAGAAGGGGATCGAAGTCCTGGCCAACACCTCAGTCGAATCGGTCGATACCAAAGGGCGGGGCTGCAAAGTATATGCGAAAAACCGCAAAACCGGAGAGACGCAGGAGATCAAATGCGACATTGTGCTGTCGGCTGCCGGCGTGACCCCCAATACCGAAGGGATCGGCTTGGAGGCGCTCGGGATTGAGACGGACAGGGGCATGATCAAGGTCGACAAATACTACCGGACCAATGTGGCGGGGATTTACGCGATTGGCGACGTGGTGCCCGGGCCGGCGCTGGCCCACGTAGCCAGTGCCGAGGGCATCATCTGCGTCGAAAACATCGCCGGCATGAAACCGCACCCGCTGGACTACAACAACATACCATCCTGCACCTATTGCAGCCCCGAAATTGCTTCCGTCGGCTATACCGAGCAGGCAGCCAAAGACGCGGGTTATGAACTCAAAGTAGGCAAGTTCCCGTTCTCGGCTTCCGGCAAAGCCAGCGCCGCCGGGGCGAAGGAAGGGTTCGTCAAAGTGATCTTCGACGCCAAGTACGGCGAATTCCTGGGCGCCCACATGATCGGGTCCAACGTCACCGAGATGATCGCCGAGGTGGTGGCTGCCCGCAAGCTGGAAACTACCGGGCATGAGATCATCAAAGCCGTCCATCCCCACCCCACGATGAGCGAAGCGGTGATGGAAGCCGCCGCCGCCGCTTACGGCGAGGTGATACATTTGTAGGCATCAGGGCAATATGGTTTCCATAGATTCACTGCAGGGAAGCCATATCGCCCCCTACCCCCCTACCCTTCCTGAATCACCTTGCTGCGGACTCGTTCGAATATCCGTTCGATAAACCGCTTGTCATTGGTGATGATGGTGGCCTCTCCTTTCATTTCTCTGGAGGGTTCTATCCTTTTGCCCAGGGTGGTGACCAGGTCTTCCTTAAATCCTATCTCGACAATGATATTGCCGTCGATGGGCACCTGGCTTTTCTTATCAACTGTAGCTTCGATCGCGCCGTATTCGGCATAGGAATAGCTGTCCAGTTTTACGATCACCTTCTGCCCGGGCCGTATTTTCCCGGCGCGGGACATGTCGACCTGCACAAACCCTTTGGTTTTCTGGCGGATCATGGGAACGACCACTCCGATCTCCCTGCCGCCTTCGACGTACTGCTGTTCGCTGATGCTCTCCAGGTTGAAGGAAACGATACCGTCAATGGGGGAGCTGATCACATATCTGCGTTTCCATTCCTCCACTTCTTTCTGTAATTTCTGGAAGCTCTCCCGCAGGGCTATCGCTGCTTCCTGGCGCCCTTCCTTAGTGACCTGGCGCACTCCGCTCATCTCCGACCGGATGCCTTCGATGTCCAGTTCTTTGTTCTTGATCGACGACTCGATGCCCTCCCGGGCGCGGCGAAGGCTTAGAATCTCTTCCCGGGTGCGCGACACCCGCTCTTCGGCCAGGAGGTTCTCCTGGGACAATTGCTCTTCCCGCCGGAGCCTCTTTTCAACCGATTCGATCTGCCGGTCGATGGTAGCCCACCGTTCCCGGTCGCTGCGGATCATGCTTTGTATTTTCCCCAATTCTTTATCAAGCTGGGTTATGGTCAGGTTATCATAAGGGTTTTCCAGGTATTGCCTCAGGTCCTGCTGGCGGCGGTAAAAATCGTAAAGTTCGTCTTTAAGTTCGCCCAGGACGACATTACCGGGCAGGGAAAAGGCAAGGAGGGTCGAATCGGTCGGCGTATTGCCTACGGCCATGATGGCGGTTTCCAGGGTAAGGACATCCTCGAGGCTCGCGTTGTTGTCAAAAACGATCAGAACCTGCCCGGCGGACACTTCTTCTTCGTTCTTCTTCAGTACTTTCTTGACCCGGCCCCGGCTTTCTGTGACCAGCCGCTTGGGAGGGTCGGTCGTCGTCACCGTGATCTCCGATTTAACCGTATCCGGATATTTCAACAGAAACCCCACCCAGCCTACCACGACAACTACCACAAAGGCAAAGAGGGTCCCGTAACGGGCCATCCATCCCGGAGGCGTGCCCAGGATTTCCTGGACTTCTTCACTCCGGATTTCAATTTTCTCATAATCCTGCATGTTCCGAAAACTTTTAATTAAACCGGGCCTCTCGCTTTCCGCCTTCGGCCGCCAAAGTGGCTTCGGCTTGCAGCCTTCGGTCCGTCGAAGGCGGAGGCGGAGGCGGGTAAAATTCGCTCATTCATTCACTTCCCTCATGCCCCGAGTTCCAACTGGTTGCGGACCAGTTGATAGTAGGCGCCCCGGAGGTAGGTAAGCTCGTCGTGGTTGCCTTGTTCCACGATCTCTCCGCCTTCGAGCACGACGATATTGTCTGCATTCATGACGGTACTGAGGCGGTGGGCGACGATGACTACGGTCCTGCCGTAGAAGAACTCCTCGAGATTTTCCATGATAACCATCTCGTTGTAGGCGTCCAGGGCGGTAGTAGCTTCGTCAAACAAGATGTATTCCGGATTTTTGTATACCGCCCGGGCGATCAGCAGCCGTTGTTTTTGCCCCTGGCTCAGGCCGAGGCCTTCCTGGCCGATCTTGGTATTGTAACCGAGGGGCAGGGATTCGATGAAACTCTGGATATTGGCCACCTTAACCGCTTTCAGCAGTTTTCGCTTATCGATGATCTCGTCTCCCAGGGCGATATTTTTGGCAATGGAGTCGTAGAAGATATAGCCGCCCTGCATGACCACTCCGCACTTGCTGCGCCAGAGCCGGTTGTTGATATTGCCGAGGTTGATATCTCCGAGGCGGATCGCCCCTTCTGTGGGCTGGTAGATGTTGAGCAGCAACTTGAGCATGGTCGTCTTGCCGCTTCCGCTGGTGCCGACGATGGCGGTCGTTTCTCCCTTGGGTATCCGCAGGCTGATGTTTTTCAGGACGGACGGGGAGTGAGGGCCGTTGTATTGGAAGGAAACCCTTTCGAAAACGAGGTCGCCGGATTCAGGGAGCAGGATAATTTTCTCCCCGACATGTTCTTCGTCCTCCTTGGAGTGGATTTCGTTCATGCGCTCCAGGCTGATCTTGGCTTCCTGCATATTGCGCAGGAAATCCACCAGGATACCCAGGGGCGAGTTGAGCTGCCCGATGATATACTGAACGGCCAGCA
Source organism: Lewinellaceae bacterium (assembly GCA_020636375.1). Classification (GTDB taxonomy): domain Bacteria; phylum Bacteroidota; class Bacteroidia; order Chitinophagales; family Saprospiraceae; genus JACJXW01. Next base: position 183,085 of record JACJXZ010000001.1, read on the forward strand.
GCATCCCCAGGGTCATGTCTCCCTTTATGACTGCCTGTGCCACGATAAAAGTGATCAGCAGGTTTTTGGTTTCGTTGAAAAACGAAGCGCCCGCCCGTTGGAGTTGGTCGATGCGGAGGGAACTGATGGAGGTTCGGAACAACCGCGCCTGGATGCGTTCCCAGGCCCACCTTTTCTGTTTCTCGGCATTGTGCAGCTTAATTTCCTGCATCCCGTTGATCAGCTCGATGAGGTTGCTCTGATTATCCGAAGACTGGTCGAACCGTTTGTAGTCCAGTTCTCTCCGCATTTGCTGAAAGAAGAATACCCACCCCAGATAGAGCAGGGTGCCACCGAAGAAGACGGAGAATACCAGTTTGTGCCACAGGAAAAGCACTATGGAGAAGGCGATGAAATTGACAAAAGTGAAGATCGAGACCAGGGAGGTGGAGGTGAGGAAGCGCTGGACCCGTTCGTGGTCGGCAATGCGCTGCATGAGGTCGCCGCTGATCTTGGAGTCGAAAAATTTGATCGGCAGCTTGGTCAGTTTGATCAGGAAGTCGGAAATGAGGCTGATATTGACCCTCGCCCCTACGTGGAGCAGGATCCAGCTCCTGAACTGTTCGACTGCCAGTTGGGTGGCGAACAGGATCAACTGGGCGATCAGCACGATCTTGATGAAGCTCAGGTCTTCCGTGTCGATCCCTTTATCCACCATCGCTTTCATCAGGAAGGGGAAGGTGAGCTGGAGGAGCGTGCCGAGGAAGAGGCCAACGATCAGTTGAATGATCAGCGGGCGATACTTCTGGAAATAGGAAAGCACATACCCGAAACCGGATTTATCGGTGCGGTCTCCTTCGCGGGCAAAAAATTCGGGGGTTGTTTCGAGCAGCAGCAGCACACCCAGGTCTTCACCCTCTTCGGTATCGCTCACCCAGTTTTCCAGGAATTCTTCACGGGTAAGCTTGAACCTGCCGGAGGCCGGGTCGGCGATCCAGGCATAATTCTTGTTCACTTTGTAAACGACGACAAAGTGCTCCTGCCGCCAATGAGCGATACAAGGCAAGGGAATGTCCCTTGCCAGCCGGTCATAAGTAGTCTTTACAGCCAATGACTGCAGGCCGATGTGCTCGGCGGCATCGCTGATTCCCAGTAGAGTAACTCCTTGCTTGCCCATATAGGTCAATTCCCGGAGGAACTCTAAAGAATAATACCTGCCGAAGTGACGGGAGATCATTCTCAGGCAGGTCGCCCCACAGTCCATGGCGTCCAATTGCTGGTAGAACGGAAATTTACGTGGCATTTCTCAGTACGCCTCTAATTGCTAATACATACCTTTGGCGAACCCTTCGCCGGTACAATTTACGAAATATAAGGCCTTGGCGTATCATTTAAAACTAAATTCCTAAAAAACAGGGTTTTTTATATAAAAAACCCATGAATTTAGCCTTTTTTGCCCTTTTGGCTACCCGTCTAAGGTTGGACACTCCATGCCTTCTGCACACGCTTGGCCTCGACTCCGCTCGGCTTTCCCCTTTCTGCTGTCCCTCCTTAGACGGGTAGCCGCCCTTTTCATCCCTTGGGAAGGGCTTTGGAAGTATCCCCCTTATTGCCTAATTTTCGCCGGCTTAACTCAACGACCACTCCATGTACAACAGTTTTATCTCCATCGTTGGCGTCCTGCAGCATCCCCGGGAACTGGAATTGCTTCCGGCCTACCTGTCCAACCTGTTCCCTGTATTAACGGAGCATTTTTCTGACTTTGAGGTTGTATTGGTAAACAACGGGCTCCGCCTTCCGGTTGCCCCACACATAGACCCCCTGCCCGATGCCCTGAAACACAACGTCTACCTGCTCAACCTCTCCCGGACCACGAACAAGAACAACGCCGTCCTTGCCGGGTTGGACCGGGCCAACGGCGATTACACCCTTATCTTTGAATTCGAGTTCTGCCAGGATCCGGAGATCCTCCTCAAATTATTCGAAAAGACGCGGGAACACTACGACATCGTATACCTGCGCGCCCGGCGCCGCCGGGTTGGGTTCCGGTTCCAACCGCTATACAAGTTATTTTACTATATCCTCAAACACTATTCCTCCCTGCAGATCGACGAGATGGCGCACAATACCCGCATTATTTCCCGAAGGGCATTGAATTCGCTGCTCCGGCTGCGGGAGAACCTGCGGTACATGAAAGCCATCTACTCCATCGTCGGTTACAGGACGGCGTTCCTGGAGACGGACATGCCCCTCCGGCCGGACGTCAATGAATCTTTTTCGGACCGGTTCCGCACTTCATTGGTCGCTATTACCTCTTTCACTACCTTTTTGCGCAGTTTGCTGCTGTGGATCTTTATTTTTTCCGTCGTCTTTTTGCTGGGAGTGATCGTCAATGCGCTGAAAGTGAAGTTTACCGGCATAGACCTGTTCGGGAACATGGGGGAGCCTTTTTCAGGCTGGACCTTCCTGGTCATCCTGATCGCCGTATTTTTTGCCACAACCTGCCTCAACCTCTACATCATGTCCATCTATCTTTCCAACATATACAACGAGATCAAGCAGCGGCCTTCCTACATCGTGGAGTCCATACAAAGGTTTTAACGCGCCTCCCTGCCCATTTTTTTCAGCGTGAGGTGCTGGTGCAGCCAGCCGAGAACAAATTCGAAGACGTGCTCCTTGATATCTTCGTTATGGGCTTCGTGATAAAGCCCTTGCCAGGCTTTAAAGGTGACGTCCCCCTCCAGCCTCCGGGCGAACGCTTCGCTGGCCTCCGGGGAGGTAATCTGGTCGGCCGTGCCATGCATCAGGAGCAATGGGACCGGGAAAGGCCCGGAATACCTGTCCAGCCAGCGAGACTGGCTGAGCATGGCGATGCCCATGGCGGCGGTAATGCGGTTGTGGACCAGGGGGTCCTCCTCGTAGGCTTTTACGACTGCCTGGTCTCTGGACAGGTGGGCAGTATTCAGCCCATTGGGTTGGGAAAAAGCCGGGAAAACCCGGTACATGAGCTTGCCCAGGGCAACCATAACGGAGGCGGGTTCGAAACTCAGCCGTATCCAGGGAGAAGAAGCGATGATGCCCTGGATGTTAGGGTGCCGTTTGAGCGCATAGGCCAGAGCGAGCTGCCCGCCCTGGCTTTGCCCGTAGAGGAAGACGGGCAGGCCCTGGTAATTGATCTCGGCTTCGACCAACAAACGGGCAACTTCATCGAGCAGAGCTTCCGCATCCGGCGCATGGCCCCGGATTCCCTCCGACCGGCCGTGCCCCCGCCGGTCGTAGCCCATAATGCTGAACCCTCTTTCCGTAAAATAGCGGGCGAGGTGATGGTATCGGTTGACGTGTTCTCCCAGCCCATGCACCAGGCAGATGACTCCCCGGGGGTTATCGGCTTTCCACTCCTTGGCGTAGATATTTACGCCGTCGCCGGTACGCCAGTTGAATTCGGTTTCCTGCATGGTTTTCAATTTAATATAAGCGCTCCCCGGCTTCATATTCGGCAACCCTGGCTTTAGGATAGCGTTGTTTCAGGAAGTCGCCGAGGAACTTGTTCGCCTCCTCGGCATTGGAAAAATCGCCTAACAGGTACGAAAAGGTGCCGTCCTTAAGTTTTTCTGCAAAAACCTTTCCATGTTGGAAGAAAATATCATGGCTGGCGGCCAGCGGTTTGTCCACCCTCTTGATCTCGATCTTGAAACCGGAGTAGCTTTCCGGAATCTTGTACAGACGAGGCTTGAAATCGTCGGTGCCCACTTTCTGGGGCTGGATGACTTTCGGGGGCGCCTCTTCTTTATCCGCGAATGGGTCGCGGTTATGCGGCCGGTAGGTAGGCGAACCGAAGGACTCGTCAAAATTTTCCTGCTCGCGGACAGGAATGGTATCCTGGCCGGCGGGGCACATTTCCAGATGGGAAGCAATACCTTTGTTAATACGGAGGTAATTTCCCAAATTAGCCGTGCCGATGGCAGGCAGGAGGAACACCACCCCAAAAAGCAGTGTTGCCTGGGCAAACGTGAAATTTGTATAATTCATCATAGTGGATAATAGACGAAAATACTAAAATAGGAACAGTCCGCTACAAAACCAACTACTCTTGCATATGAGTTTACGTATTGTATTTATGGGCACCCCCGAATTTGCCGTTCCTTCGCTGCAAATCCTGGTAGAGAACGGTTATCAGGTCGTTGGCGTTGTTACGGCCGCCGACAAACTCGGGGGCAGGGGAAAAAAGCAGTTGCTGGAATCTGCGGTAAAAAAGTATGCGGTGTCCAGAGGCATTCCCGTGCTCCAACCCGTCAGGCTCAGAGACCCGGGCTTCCTGGAATCCCTCCGCCGGCTGGAAGGCGACCTGTTTGTCGTCGTCGCGTTCAGGATGTTGCCGGAAGTAGTGTGGTCGATGCCGGAACACGGCACCTTCAACCTGCATGGTTCGCTGCTGCCTAAATACAGAGGCGCCGCCCCCATCAACTGGGCCATTATCAACGGGGAGACAGAAACCGGAGTGACGACTTTCTTCATAAAACAGGAGATCGATACCGGCGACCTCCTGCTGCAGAAAAAAATGCCCATCGGCGACAATGAAACTGCCGGCGAAGTACACGACAGGATGAAGGTGCTGGGCGCCGAAGCCGTCCTCGAAACCGTCAGGGCGATCGAAAGCGGGGGCTATACCCTGGAAAAACAGGACGACAGCCTGGCGACAAAAGCTCCAAAGATATTCCACGAAACATGCGAGATCGATTTCAGCCAGCCGGTTCAGCAGGTACACGATTTTATCCGCGGCCTAAGCCCCTACCCTGCCGCGTGGACCAGGCTGGACGGCAAAGTGCTTAAAATCCTGAGGACGGCTATTGACCACACCCCTCACGAACTGGCCCCGGGCACATTCTTGTCTGACAATAAGGAATGGCTGAAGGTCGCCACACAAGGCGGATTCGTGTTTGTCCATGAGCTTCAGATGGAAGGCCGCCGCCGGATGCTGGTCGGCGATTTTTTGAATGGGTATTTTTTTTAGTTGTTTTTTAATTGTTGAGATAATTTTAACTGAGTAAAATAAAACACTGGAAAATGATTCACACACTCGACCTCAGGTTCCTGGACCTGCCGGACACGATTGCCGCCTTTCTCGTGGAGACCTCGGCGGGCCCTGTCCTGATAGAAACAGGGCCCTACTCGACTTTCGTGTCCCTGGAAAAAGCGGTTAAGGCCAAAGGATATGCCCTGGGCGACATCCGGCATGTATTCATCACCCACATTCACCTCGACCATGCCGGCGCTTCCTGGGCGATGGCCGAGCTGGGGGCAACCATCTATTTGCACCCCTTCGGGAAAGGCCATATGAACGACCCCTCCAAACTGCTGGCCTCTGCCACCCGCATCTACGGGGAGGAGGGCATGGAACGGCTTTGGAGCACAGTGAAGCCCATCCCGGCGGATCAACTGCGGACGGTGGAACACCAGGAAGTGATCACCATAGGGGATACGCCGATCAAGGCCTGGCACACGCCGGGGCACGCCGTCCACCACATTGCCTGGCAAATCGGAGAGGAGCTGTTTAGCGGCGACGTGGCGGGAGTCAAGATCGAAGGAGGGCCGGTGATGCCCCCCTGCCCTCCCCCGGATATTAACATCGAGCACTGGCAGGAATCGCTCCGGCTGCTCCGGTCGCTACACCTGAGCAGGATTTACCTGACGCACTTCGGGCTGGTCCCGGCGGAAAGGATACACCCCCACCTCGACGAACTGGAAGCAGGCTTGCTCCGATGGGCCAGCTGGATGCGGCCGCATTACGAACAAGGCAAGAGCGCGGAGGAAATCACGCCCCTGTTCCAGGCTTTCGTGAAAAAAGAACTGGCGGCCGCCGGGGTGACGGAGGATCAGTACGCGCTTTATGAGAATGCCAACCCCGCCTGGATGAGTGTGGCGGGGCTGTTGAGGTATTGGCGCAAAAAGGGACAGGATTGACAGGATTAACAGGTTTGGGGGGCTGACGGCTTTGGGGGGACAGGATTGGCAGGATTAACAGGTTTGGGGGGCTGCTGGCTTTGGCCTGGATAGGCAGGTTTTGGCTACCGGGGCGGTCGCGCACCACTTCTGTATCTTTTTATTATGGGCTACCCTTCGGTGCATTAGGGTACATCAGTAAGGTAGGCCGCAAAAAAAAACGGATGGCTGAAAAATCCAGCCATCCGTTTTTTATGAACTCGGGGTTTTCACGAAGCGGGAATGAGTCGTTTCCCGGTTTCTACAACTTTCTTGATCAGGTGAATATCCGGGAGGATAACTTTTGCATCGCCAGGCTCCATTTCTTCTTCGTATTCTTCAACGGCGGCCGCCTCGTCAGAGGAAGCGGCAGGAGAAGAGACCGAATTGAGGAAAATGTAGGCACCAATACTTGAAGCGAGCAGCAAACAGAACAGAACAGTGCGGGTGTTGGACTTTTTCATTGCGGTGATTTTTTTAAAAGTCACAGTAAAATTAAGGGTTTTCTACCAATTATCCGAATTTCCTCGGCCAGAGGGCTTTTTAATCGGATGAACCCTTTCATAGGATAAGACGGTTTAAAAAAGAAAAAGGTTGCAAACCCATCTATGAATTCCTACAATAACAAGATGCGGGAAACCGGCAATCTCCCCCATTCAGGTTTTACTTTTCAGACAATCTTTTTTCAATATCTTCGACCCGCCCTTTGGGGATAGCATCGATCAGTTTCCTGGTGTAGTCTCTGGCCGGGTTGGCGTAGACCTCGTCGGCAGGGCCCTGTTCTTCTATCTTTCCGTTATTCATGACGACCATCCGGTCGCTCATGAACTTGACGACGGAGAGGTCATGAGAAATAAAAATGTAGGTGAACCGGTATTTTTCCCGCAGTTCCATGAGCAGGTTGAGCACCTGGGCCTGTACGGAAACATCCAGGGCGGAGACGGATTCATCGCAGATGATAAACTGGGGGTTCAGGGCCAAAGCTCTGGCGATAGCCACGCGTTGCCGCTGCCCTCCGGAGAACTCATGAGGATACCGGTTGAAAAATTTGGGTTCCATATTGACAATATCCAGGAGTTGAAGCGCCCGTTCCCGGCGTTCCTCCTCTCCATTGTACAGGCCATGGACTTCCATAGGCTCCATGATCGCCTTGCCGATGGTCAACCGGGGATTGAGGGAAGAATAGGGGTCCTGGAAAATGATCTGCATTTCCTGCCGCAGGGGCATCATTTCTTCAGGGCTCAGCCGGGGAAGGCTCTGCCCTTTGTAAAGTACGTCTCCGGCGGTAGGCCGGGTCAGCCCCAGGATCGTCCGCCCGAGGGTTGTCTTGCCGCAGCCGGATTCCCCGACCAGGCCCAGGGTTTCTCCGGGAAACACTTCGAAAGAAAGCCCGTCGACTGCTTTGACGTAATTTTTGGGTTTCCCCCAGAAGTTCTTCCTGCCGGGGAACCACACTTTCAGTTGTTCGACCTTCAGCAGAGGCGGCCTCGATTTTAGGTGCTCCAGGCGCTGGAGGCTTTCGGTCGCGGGCACCTTCCTATCGGTAAGCACCCCTTCCACAGAAGCTTTTTTTTCTTTTATTTCCATCCCTCCTTCCTTGCCGGGGCGGACTTCCATGAAATCGCTGACCACCGGCAGGCGGCGCAGCCGGTAATCCAGCGGCGGGCGGCAGGCCAGCAGGCTCTTGGTGTAGGGATGTTGCGGGTTGGAAAAGATGTCGAGTACGCCCCCTTCTTCAACTATCCGCCCCTGATACATGACGATCACCCGGTCGGCGATCTCGGCGATCACGCCAAGGTCGTGCGTAATAAAGATGATCGAGGACTGCATTTCCTCTTTCAGGCCGTTCATCAGGTCGAGAATAGCTTTCTGGACCGTCACATCCAGAGCCGTCGTGGGTTCGTCGGCAATGAGGATGCCCGGAGAACAGGACATGGCCATTGCAATCATGACCCGTTGCTTCTGCCCGCCGGACAACTGGTGTGGGTAGGCGTTGTAGATGCGTTCCGGATCTGGCAGCTGGACTTTCCGGAACAAGGCTATTACTTTCTCCCGCGCCACTCCCGGCTCTGCCTGCTGATGCAGCCGGATAGCCTCCGCCACCTGTTCCCCACACCGAAAAACCGGGTTGAGGGATGACATGGGCTCCTGGAAGATCATGGAGAGCTCGTTGCCCCGGTAGCTTTGCATCTGCCGCCGGGGAATCTGCAAAAGGTCCACCCCCTGGCGGTTGTCCTCCGGGTAGTACAACACCTGCCCTCCGACCACCTTGCCGGAAGGAGCGGGCAGCAACCCCATGATGGACAGGGAAGTTACCGATTTCCCGGAACCCGACTCCCCCACGATGCCCACCGTCTCTCCCCGATGGATGGCGAAGCTCAGGCCATCGACCGCCCTGACCTCCCCTTCGTCGGTAAAAAAAGAAGTCCGCAGGCCTTTTACTTCTAAAATTTTATCTTTACTCATGCTTTCGTCAGTTGCTGGCGCGGCAAATTTACACATTACAGGCAAATACCATTCTTCATGATGTACAAGGCTATCATTTTTTTCTCCCTTACCTTCCCTTCACTCCTGGCAGGCCAGGGACAGCTTAACATGTCACTGCTCGGCCGCTGGGACGACCCTGCCCTACCCTCCGCCGGCAGCATCAGATACAACGACATCTGGGGTTACGCCGACTGCGAAGGAAATGAATATGCCATTGTCGGCTCCGCCGGCTATATCCACTTTTTCGACATTACCGCCCCGTCCAACCCGGTCGAGGTGGCCCGTTTTGCCGGGAGCGTCAATTCTATCTGGCGCGATTTCAAGACCTATGGCGACTTTGCCTACGCGGTTGCCGACCAGGGAAACGACGGGCTGATGGTTTTCGACCTCAGCCAGCTTCCGGACTCCGTGTCCTTAGTTTTTCAGGACAACAGCCGCTTTACCCGTTCTCACAACGTATTTATCGATGAGCCCACCGGCCGCCTGTACCTGGCCGGCTCCAACGCCATATCCGGCGGCGTGGCGGCATATAGCCTGGCAGAAAGCCCGGGCGAGCCGGAATTCCTGGGTGCCTGGCCCCTTCCCGGCGGGTATTTCCACGATATTTATGTACGTAACCATACCGCCTATTGTTCCCACGGCGGGAACGGGCTTTGGGTATACGACTTCTCGGCCCTCGACTCTATCCGGGTGCTGGGCAACCTGACCTCCTATCCCCAGCAGGGCTACAACCATGCAAGCTGGCTCGACGAAGAGGGGACCCGCCTTGTTTTTGCCGATGAAACTCACGGGACCAGCCTCAAGCTGGCCGATGTTTCTGACCCCGCCGACATCCGCATCCTGAGCCTTTTCCGGTCGGAGCTGCTCGCGCCGGCCGCCACCAACAGCATACCCCACAACCCCTTCATCCGCGGCCAGTATGCCATCGTATCCTATTATCACGATGGGGTGCAGGTCTTCAACCTTTCCAACCCGGAAGAAGCCGAACGGGTAGCCTACTACGACACCTATCCGGAAAACCAGGGCTATCCTGGCTACCAGGGTTGCTGGGGTGTTTATCCTTTCCTGCCTTCGGGGAACATTATCGCCTCCGACATCAGCCACGGCCTTTTTGTCCTTTCGGCGGACAGTATCGCCCTTGGGGGCGCTACCCCCCTCGAAGCCGGCATCGAAGTGCTCGCCGGCAACCTTTCCGCCTGCGAAGGGGACACCACCCTGTTGGGGGCAAGCCCGGCCGGACTGGATACCTACGAATGGTTGCTCAACGGGGAACTCATCGGTTCCGGATTGGAATTCCCGGCTACCCGGCCCGGTATTTACCAGTTGGTGGTAAGCGACGGCCGTTGCACCGAAATTTCGGAACCGGCAGAACTGCTTTTCTCCCCTGCTCCGGAAGCCATCCTCCCGGAATCGCCCTACATTTACTGCGGAGAGGCCCCTCCTGCCATCTCCACTTCTTCCCAGGGAGATTCCTACAACTGGTTTTTAAACGGGGAGCAATTAGTGGGCGAACACCAGGAAACCCTTGAGATCACAGAAGGGGGTTTCTATCAGGTCGAGGTCGTCGCCGGAGGGTGCAGCAGCCGGTCGGATGAGCTGGAGGTCATCCTGGGGCAAATGCCCGCTCCACTGGCCAACATTGTCTTTCCGGACAGCTACTGCCTGGGGGCTGACACCGTATTGCTGGATGGGGCCGGTTCGGGCAATCAATACTTCGTCATCACAGAAACAAGCTCCGGCACTACGGACACGTTCACCAACCACTACGCCATCACGGCTTCGGGCACTTATTTCCTTGAAGCCTTCACCGAATATTGTTCCATGGCCATCGAACCACCTCTGGAGGTTTTCTTCCACGAACCGGTAGTGCCTGCCCTGACGGCAGACGGAAACAGGTTGACCAGTTCCCCGGCAACCGCCTACCAGTGGTATCAGGATGAAGAACCCATACCTGGCGCCACCGGGCAACAATACACCGTTGAGGAAAGCGGCCAGTACGCCGTGGAGACCATCGACGCTAATGGCTGCGCCGCCCGCTCAGAAACTGTACTCATAGAAGTAAGCAGCGGCACAGGAGTGCTTGCCGGCAAAGACCTTCGCTTTTACCCCAACCCGGTGCGCGACGGCCTGTTGCTCGAAGCCACAAATCCGCCGCAGGCATACCGGATAACCACCCCGGACGGCCGGGAGGCAGCCCGCTGGCAACAATGGAAGGCCGGTGCGCAGGCCATACCTATGGAGAGCCTGCCTGATGGCATTTACCTGATACAGCTGTTGTTTGACGATGGTATCGGCAGCCTGCGGGTTGTGAAAAAGCAATAGCCGGCGGGGCGCTGTTCGCGTTTCCGGCTTCCCCGGCCCGACTGCCTCCCGGAAAGCCGGAAACGGGAACTTACGAACTACTGACAAAGGTCATTTTGAAGTTGCTGAGAATTTCTTTTATTTGCCTGGCAGAATAATAGTTATGCAAAAGCCAGGCCTGTTTGTATATTTATTTGCAATACAACTCATCGCCTGGAAATTATTTTCATTTTAAGTGGGGAAAATGATTTTCAAAAAATATATTTGCCCTATCTTTAGGGCACTTTCGCATAAAGTATCACTACCCGCTATTACTCAGCACCTGTATTTTTCGCTAAATCAACATCTTACGCCTATTCTTTCAAGCTGTTTTTTAGTGTATTTAACACACTAAGCCTATTATGGCATCATCCGGCCGCAGTAGTGGTCGGGGTATGCCGAGCAAACAAAACTAAATCTAAACAGTAGCTCTTATGAAAAATTACCTACGTTTTTTTGTGGCTCTAACTGCGGTGCTGTTGCTTGCCGGCCAGGGGTTGGCGCAGGGCACCGTCAAGGGTAAGGCGACGGATGACAATGGCGAGCCCCTGATCGGCGCCACCGTCCTTCTGGTGGGCACCAGCAGAGGAACGGCAACCGATTTTGACGGCAACTACGTCCTGGAAAACGTCCCTGCCGGAGAACAGCAGCTGAGGACGTCCTATACAGGATACGCTGACCTCACCCAAAGCGTAACCGTTATCGACGGACAGACGGTTACCCTCAACTTCCAACTGGGAGAAGACGTCGAGGTCCTGGAAGAGGTGGTCGTCATTGGTTATGGTTCTGTGAAGAAGGACGACGCCACGGGCGCTGTCAATGCCGTCAGCGGTGAAAGCTTCAACCGGGGCGCCATTGTTTCCCCCGACCAGCTGATCACGGGGAAAATAGCGGGGGTCCAGATCACCGCCAACAGCGGGGAACCCGGCGGCCAGTCCTCCATTCGCATCAGAGGGGGGACGTCGGTGAATGCCAACAACGAACCGCTCTATGTCATCGACGGCGTTCCGATCGATAACGCCGCCATCAACCCGGGCGGCTTCCAGGCCGGCCGCAACCCGCTCAACTTCCTCAACCCGGAAGACATCGAAACCTTCACCGTGTTGAAAGACGCCTCTGCCACGGCCATCTATGGATCGCGGGGTGCCAACGGGGTAATCCTGATCACGACCAAGAAGGGCAAAGCGGGCGACCGGCCGCGCATCAACTACAATGTCTGGGCTTCCGTAGCCGAGCCGGTCAATACCGTCGAAGTGTTGAACGCCGACCAGTTTCGCTCGCTGGTCACCTCCGCGCAACCGGAGAACCTCAAGCTTCTGCAGGATGCCGATACGGACTGGCAAAACGAGGTGCTGCAATCCGCCTTCGGCCAAAACCACAACCTCAGCCTGATGGGCGGCGGCGAAAGCTTCGGCTACCGCGTCTCTGCCGGCTACCTCAACCAGGATGGCATTGTGCGCACGTCTAACACCGAGCGGACCAACTTCTCTCTGAATTTCAATCAGAACATGCTCAACAACAGCCTGAAGGTCAACTTCAACCTGAAGGGAGCATTTACCAAGGACCGCATCAGCCCCAACGGCGTCATCGGCGCAGGCGTTTCCTACAACCCCACCTTGCCGATACGTGACCCGGGCAGCATTTTCAACGGTTACTACGAATACCCGCTTTCCGTGCTGAACGCAGGCACCAACCCGGTGGCCGAGCTGGAACAAACCCTCGACCTGAATGAAGGCGCCCGCGGCCTGGGCAATATCGAGGTCAACTACGACCTGCCCTTCCTCGAAGGCCTGAGCGTGAAAGTCAACGCCGGTTTCGACATCAACAAGGGGGAACGCAGCCGTTTCCAGCCCTCCACCATCCGCTTCCAGCTCAATACGTCCAACCCGGGTGAAGTCCGCGCGGAAAACTACACCCGGAGAAGCTCACTGGTGGAAACCTACCTCACCTACGACCGGCCGATTGAATCCATCAACAGCCGGCTGAACTTCCTGGCAGGGTACTCCTATCAGGACTTCAAGAACTCCTTCCCTTCCTATGTAGCCAACGGCCTGCCGAACGATTTCTTCGGCAACAACAACCCGGCGGGCGCCAACGAAACCCAGCTGAGGAACTCGGTTATCGAGAACCGGTTGATCTCCTTCTTCGGCCGCGTGAACTTCGATGTATCCAACAAATACCTGCTCACGGCGACGGTTCGCCGGGACGGATCCTCCCGTTTCGGGCCGAACAACCGCTGGGGTATCTTCCCCTCGGCAGCCTTTGGGTGGAAAATCTCCGAAGAAGCCTTTATGGAAGGCACCCGGGACGTGCTGAGCAGCCTCAAGCTTCGCCTCGGCTGGGGGATCACCGGCAACCAGGAAATTGGCGATTACCAGTATCTCGCCCGCTATTTCCCGGGGGATGCGCTATCCCAGTATCAGTTCGGCAACGAATTTGTCCCGACGATCCGCCCCACCGCCTTCGACCCCAACCTGAAGTGGGAAGAAACCGAAACCTTCAACGCCGGCCTGGACTTTGACTTCCTCGATGGCCGCTTCGGTGGTTCTATCGACGTATATCAGAAGAATACCGATGACCTGCTGTTCACCGTGAATGTTCCCGCAGGCACCAACCTGTCCAACCGGGTACTGACCAACATCGGTTCTCTGGAAAACAAAGGGGTCGAACTGGCCCTCAACGGCTACGTCGTCGATACGCGAAGCTTCCAGTGGAACCTGGGCTTCAACGTGGCCTATAACCGCAACAAGATCACCAAGACTATTGGCGACGAAGACGAAGACTTCCTGGGTATCCTCTACGGCGGCATCTCCGGCGGCGTGGGTACGAACATACAGGTGCTTCGCGTAGGCGAAGCCGTCAGCTCTTTCTTTGTATACCAGCATATCCTGGACGCCGACGGCCTGCCGCGGTCCGACCGGGTCGACTACAACGAAGACGGAGAAACCAACCTTCTCGACATGTACATCGACCAGAATGGCGACGGGGTAATCAACGAGAGCGACCGGGTCGTTTTCGGCTCCGCTTTGCCGGACCTGACCTATGGCCTCACTTCCCGGATGAACTACAAGAACTTTGACCTGAACTTCACCCTGCGCGCCAGCACCGGCAATGAAATCTACAACAACGTCCTTTCCGGCAACAGCGCCCGCCAGAATGTGACCAACCAGTCGGCGCCGCCCAGCAACGTGCTGGTCCGGGGTTTGCTGGTCGACTTCGAAGAGCCGCAATTCTTGTCTGATTATTATGTAGAAGACGCTTCCTTCCTGCGGATGGACAACATCACCCTGGGATATAACTTCCCGCTGACCGGCAAAGCCATTGCCCTGCGCCTGTACGTTACGGCCCAGAACCTCTTCGTCCTGACCGACTATACCGGCCTGGATCCGGAGATTGGCAACCGCGCCACTTTAGGGCTGCCCGAACTGGGCATCGACCGGGACATCTTCCCGAGGGCGCGCACCATTATCTTCGGCGGGAACCTGGAATTTTAATCTGAAATTAGTAAACTAAAATTGATGATAGTCATGAAAAAATATTCAAAGATCATCTTCATAGCCCTCGCCTTTTTGGGCTCGGCCTGTACCGACCTCGAGCTGTCGCCCAAGAGCGAAGCGGTCCCGGACGTCGTATTCCAGGACCCGGACTCTTACCGCCAATTCCTGGCGAAGATTTACGCGGGCCTGTCCACCACAGGGCAGCAGGGGCCTGCCGGCAGCGGCGACATCCAGGGGATTGACGAAGGCTTTTCTTCCTATATCCGGATGTTGTTCTACGCCCAGGAATTCCCTACGGAAACCGCTCATGTCGGCTGGAATGACCAGACGATCAAAGATTTCGCTTTCCATGAATGGAACTCCGACGACCCTTTCATTGCCGGCCTGTATTACCGCTTGTTTTACCAGGTCACTATCGCCAATGCTTTCCTGCTCGAATCGACGGAAGACAAGCTGAGCAGCCGCGGGTTTACGGACGACGTCAAGAAGGAGATAGAAACCTACCGGACGGAAGCGCGCTTCCTGCGGGCCCTCTCCTACTGGCACGCCCTTGACCTGTTCCGGAACATCCCCTTCTTCACGGAAACGGACCTGGGCGCCGAAGCGCCGGAACAGGGAACACCGCAGGAGGTTTTCGACTTTATCGAATCGGAGTTGCTGGCTATCGAGAACGCGCTGCCGGGCCCGGGAGAAAACCAATACGGCCGGGCAGACCGGGCCGCTGCCTGGACGCTGCTGGCGAAGTTGTACCTGAACGCGGAAGTGTACATCGGGCAGAACCGCTATGCAGACTGCCTCACGTACTGCAGCAAGGTCATCGATTCCGGTGTTTTTGACCTGAACCCGGTATTCCAGCACAATTTCAACGCCGACAACCACACGTCTCCGGAGTTCATCTTCCCGGTGACGTTCGACGGGCTCCGGACCCAGGGTTACGGGGGCACCACTTTCCTCACCCATGCTGTTGTCGGAGGCGATATGGACAAGGATGACTACGGCATCGACAATGGCTGGGGCGGCGTCCGGGTGACCCGCCAGTTCGTGGAGCTGTTTCCTGATGTTACCGGCGAGATCGACTCCCGCGCCATTTTCTTCACGGAAGGGCAGAACATCGATGTCACAGTTGACAATGTCGGGGCTTTTGAAAATGGCTACGCCATGCCCAAGTTCACCAACATCACTTCTGAAGGCGACCCGGGCAGCAACCTTGGCTTCCCGGACACCGACTTCCCCGTGTTCCGCCTGGCCGATGTTTACCTCATGTATGCTGAATGCGTCGTCAGAGGGGCCGGCGGCGACATGGGCACCGCTGTTGAATACGTCAACCGGGTTCGGGAGCGGGCCTATGGAGACGACAGCGGCAACATCACGGAAGCAGAGCTGACGGAAGATTTCCTGCTGGACGAGCGGGGGCGCGAACTCGCCTACGAGTGCCACCGCCGCACCGACCGCATCCGTTTTGGCAAATTCACCACCGAAGGCCTGTGGCAACTGAAAGGAAGGGCAGACGAAGGCGTGCCGACCCCGGCGTGGCGGAACATCTACCCCATCCCGTCGGCCGAGATCATCGCCAACCCCAAACTGAAACAGAATCCGGAATACTAAAAACGATGAGCCGGAGGGCGGTACTTTCGTTTACCACTGCCCTTCGGCCCCGAATTTTTAATCATTGAAAAGAAATGAAAATGAAAATCATAAAGCTTTTATCTCTTTTGCTGGGCATAGTGCTTATCGCCTATTCCTGCTCCAAAGACGAGCTGGATGCAGATGCGCTCACCGACCTGCCGCCCGGCGTGGTCAGCATAAGCCCCGCCAATAACAGCCAAAGGGGCGTTGGCTATTTTGACGTCAAAGTAGTTCTGGCAGACGGGACGAACTCGCCCCTGGCTTCCGCTACGCTAACCCTCAGCGATGAGTTCGGGAACGTCCTGGGGACCAAAGGCAAGGGCCTGTCGGGCACCCTGGATTCCATCATCCTGGAAGGCAGCGAGCTCTCTCCTACCGCCGACTTGCTGGGCGACGGGACCTATGTCATCGATCTGGTCGCCACCGACGCCAGCGGCAACGAGCTGATCCGCAAAACGACGTTCGCGATTAAAACAGCCGGGGCCAACCACGACGCCATCTGGCTGGCCGGCGTCTTCAACAATTGGGACACGGAAGGCACCCATCCGCTCGAATTGGTGGCTGCCAACACCTGGCAAATCTCCGGCGTAGACCTGCTGGGCGAGCCCTGGAAACTAAAAAACCAGCTGGACTGGTCGGATGAGGATTGGGGCGACTCAGACTGTGATTTCGTCATGGAAAGCAACCAGGGGCCCAATGGCAATGCCGATACGGATTGCGGATTTTCCGGCCTGGTTACCATTACGTTCAACGACCAGACCCTGGAATATACGGTCACTCAGGATGTGACGTTCGACACCGACCTCAGCGGATTGTACCTGTTGGGCACGTTCAACAATTTTGAGGGCAGCGATTACCGGTTCACCCTGGTTGACGACAATACCTGGCGCCTGTCGGAAGTCGAACTCCAGCCAGGCTATAAATTCAAATTCGCGGAAGGCCCCAACTTCATGGGCCGCAACTGGGGCGACAACGAAGGAGACGGCATTGCCGAAGAATTCGGATCGAACATCATGTTTATGGAGCAAGAGGGCATCTACTCCATTACCTTCAACGAGAAGTCGCTGCAATATACCGTTGAATTCCTGAGTGCCCCCGGATTCGAGTCCATCGGGCTTATCGGCGACGCCACGCCCAACGGCTGGGATGGCCCCGACCACAACATGACCGACAACGGCGACGGCACCTACTCCCTGGTGATCGACCTGGTTGACGGTTTTGCCAAGTTCCGTGCCGAAGATGACTGGGCAGTCAACTGGGGCAGCGACCAGTGGCCCTCCGGAATAGGCGTACAGGACGGGCCCAATATCCCGGTAGTGGCCGGAAGGTATAACATCACTTTCAACCCCGGCACCGGAGAATACAGCTTTGCGGAAGATACTGGATTCGAATCCATCGGTATCATTGGCTCCGCAACGCCCGGCGGCTGGGACAGCGATACCGATATGACGGACAATGGCGACGGCACTTACAGCTTGCTGATCGGCCTGCTCGACGGCGAAGCCAAGTTCCGTGCCAACAACGACTGGCCAGTCAACTGGGGTGCTACAGATTTCCCTGCGGGAACTGGCGTGCAGGACGGGCCGAATATCCCGGTCTCTTTCGGCCTGTATTGGGTCACCTTCAACAGCAATACCGGGGAGTATAACTTTGAACCGGCTTCGGTGGGTATCATCGGCAGCGCCACTCCGGGCGGTTGGGATTCGGATACCGACATGGCCCCGAGCGATGCGAACCCGAGTGTGGTCGTCCTCAATGTCGACCTTGTTGATGGGGAGGCAAAGTTCCGCCTGAACAACGACTGGCCGGTCAACTGGGGCGCCGCGGACTTCCCAACCGGAATCGGCGTACAGGATGGGCCGAACATCCCGGTAACTGCAGGCAACTACGATGTTTCGTTTAATGTGTTGACAGGAGAGTACAGTTTTGAGTAACAACCAAGCTTAGCGGATGAAAAAACGGCATTCCAGGTCACCTGGAATGCCGTTTTTCTTTGTTGGTTATTGGTTGTCGCCTGCATGTAGCCTTAAAAGGTGGCCTTTTCTAGCTTAAAGGTTGGTCTCCAAACATGCTCTTAGGGATTGCGCAACAATAAATTACCCATTTATCCTCGTTCTTTTGCGCGCTGGCGGCCCCGACACTCCGTGTGCGGGGTAGACTGTTGCCAAGCCTCGCCGTAGCGCTGCTATGCCTGCGTTTGGCGCCTTGCCAGCACACAAAATAACTTCGTCTATTCTGTGTAACTTATTATTGCGCAATCCCTTAGTGCCAACTGGGCTACCCTTCCACCCCAAACTGCGCTTTAGTCGGCCGGGTCAGCAGGTTGATCACCTTGGTAATGACTCCTGCCACCTTAGTCTTGTTGACCCCCGCCCAGGTCATCGTATCCTGTTCTTTGTTGACACCCTGAATCTCCCACTGGGCGTCTTCCGCATCGACGATATTATCCAGGTAAAGGATAACTTTGCCGTCCTCATCCTGCAACTGCCAGGAGCCGTAGCCCGTTTTATCCTCCCAGTGGCCGGACTCGAAGGTGCCGTCGTTGAAAAAGCGGAACCAGCGCCCTTTGTTGGCGGCCCGGGCACCAGCCTGGTCGGCGACATAAAATTCGAAAACCCAGAAATCCCTCGTCAGGATAGGCACCATCGGATGGTCGCCTGCCGGCACCGGGGAGATGAAGGCTCCGGAATCACCCGACCGGGGGGCATTGGCTGCCGCGCTTTGCGTTCCGGCGCTTTCCGGGGCGGCAGCAGCCTGTTCTTGCCGTGGTTCCTGGCTCTGCGATCCTCCATCTCCGGAACAGGACCACAAGCTCAGCAGTAGTATGCAAAAAATAGTCTGTTTCATGGTTTAAGATAATTTGTATTTTAATTCACTCCCCTCCAGTGCACACTAATGTGCCACTTCGACGCTGCCGTTGGCAGGCAAGCTCTTATCCTGCCCGTAGACCCTGATCGCCAAAGCCCGCCCGCTGTGGTTGTGGATGACAGATTTATCCTGGCTGACGTTCACCTCCAGGTAACTTCCCCGGAAACGGACCTTGAAAGAATAGGATTTCCATTTTTTGGGAATAAAGGGGCTGAACTGCACCTTGCCGTCGTATACCCGCATTCCGCCGAAGCCTTTCACGAAGGCCATCCAGGTGCCAGCCATGCTGGTGGTATGGCATCCGTCCTCGGTATCGTTGTTGTAGTCGTCGAGGTCGAGGCGGGCGGTGCGCAGGTACATCTCGTAGGCTTTCTCCTCCTTGCCCAGTTTGGAAGCCAGGATGACGTGGACACAGGGTGAAAGGGAAGATTCGTGGACGGTGCGCGGCTCGTAGAAATCAAAGTTGCGGCGGATGGTGTCCTCGTCGAAGTCCTGCTCGAAGAAATAAAGGCCCTGCAGCACGTCGGCCTGTTTGATGAAAACAGAGCGCAGGATGCGGTCCCACGACCAGTTCTGGTTCAATGGGCGGTCGCTTTTCCTGAGGTCTGCCGTCGTCAGCAATTCCTTGTCCAGGAAGCCGTCGTGCTGGACGAAGATGCCCAGTTCTTCATCCTGTGGCAGGTAGAAGTTGTCTGCGATCTCCTTCCATTTACTGGTTTCGGTATGCTTGTAGAACTTGAGCCGTTCTTCCAGGTGAGCATACTTCTCCGGGGCATTTTTTTCTACGTACCCGATGGCTTCCAAGGCGTACTGCAGGCACCAGCGGGCGATGTAGTTGGTATACCAGTTGTTGTTGACGTTGTTTTCATATTCGTTGGGGCCGGTGACGCCGTGCATGACATACTTGCCGCGGCGTTCCGAGAAATGCACGCGCTGGGCCCAGAACCGGGCGATGCCGATGAGCACTTCCAGGCCGTACTCGATCAGGTATTCTTCTTCGCCGGTGTATCGCACATAGTCGTAAATAGCGTAGGCGATGGCGCCGTTGCGGTGGATTTCCTCAAAAGTGATCTCCCATTCGTTGTGGCATTCCTCCCCGTTCATGGTCACCATGGGATAGAGGGCGGCGCCGTCCCTGAAACCCAGTTTTTGGGCATTCTCAATAGCTTTTTGCAGGTGCCGGTACCGGTAGATGAGCAGGTTCCGGGCCACGTGCTGGTCGGCGGTAGCCAGGTAGAAGGGGAAGCAGTAGGCCTCTGTGTCCCAGTAGGTGCTTCCGCCGTATTTTTCGCCGGTAAAGCCTTTGGGGCCGATATTGAGGCGGTCATCCTCGCCGGTATAGGTCTGGTAGAGTTGGAAGATGTTGAAACGGATGCCCTGCTGGGCGGCCACGTCGCCCTCGATGCGAATGTCCGCCTCTTCCCATTTGGCCTTCCAGGCTTTCGCCTGTTCGGCCATCAGCGCCTCGAACCCTCTGTCGAAGGCTCTTTTTACGGCCTCTTTACACTTTGCCAGGAGTTCTTCTTTCTCATAATTCAGGGAAGAAACATTGGCAGCATATTTATAAACGACGACCTCCCTGTCCTCTTCGCAGTGCAGGTCGACTGTACATCCGACGTACTTTTCCTTTTGAATCCGGAAGGAGTTGAAGTCGATCTCTTCCCCTCCATCGACGATGGCAAATTTCATCCCGGTGCAAACCTGAAACTCCGTTTTCTTGGTTTCGGCAAGCACATATCCGGAGCGGCGCTTCACCTTTTTTTCCACCTCTACCCAGAATTTCTCATCGTAGTTGGAGTCTTCATTGACCACATCGGCGTCGACGTAGGGGGTCAGGCTGAGCGTGCCGGAAAAATCGAGCGGCGTGACAGCGTAGCGGATGGCACCCACTTCGTCATCGACGATGCTGCAGAACCGGCGGGCCTGGACTTTGACCCTCCTGCCGCTGACCATGGTGGCGACAAAGCTGCGTTCGAGGTAGCCCTCCTGCATGTTGAGTTCCCGGCGAAATTCATCGACCTTGCATTTGGCGAGGTCGAGCGCTTCGCCGTCAAATTCGACCTTAATGCCGATCCAGTTGGCGGCATTGAGCACCTTGGCGAAATATTCCGGGTAGCCGATCTTCCACCACCCCACTCTGGTCTTGTCGGGGTAATAAATGCCGGCTACGTAATTGCCCGGGAGGGTATCGCCGGAGAAATCTTCTTCGAAGTTGGCCCGTTGGCCAAACCGGCCGTTGCCGATGCTGAAGACGCTTTCCGATATGCGGTTATGGCTTTTGTGAAAGCCTTCCTCGATGATACGCCATTCGTCGTGTTTGAGGTACTCCTTCATACGTTGTATTTGTGGTTACAGGTTTTGTAATGATGTAAAAGTTATCAGGGCATCTTCGCCTTAATGCCATCCAGGATATTTTGCAGGCTGACGCCGATAAAATTGGGCAGTACGTAGTGGGCGTGGCTGAGGTTCTCCTCGCTGCCGACACCGACGGCGAGAAAACCGCCGGCCAGGGCCGCGTCGACGCCCTTTTCGGCATCTTCGAACACGATGCACTCCCCGGAGGGCAGCCCCATGGCCCGGGCGCCCATTTCGAACACCTGCGGGTCGGGTTTGCTCCGGGTGATCCGGTTGCCGTCGATGACCGCTTCAAAGCGGGGCGTCAGGCCTATCTGGCTCAGGATGGTCGACGCATTTTTACTGCTGGACCCCACCGCCATGCGGATGCCGAGGCCCTCCAGGTGGTCCAGAAAGGGGACGACGCCTTCCAGGATTTCTTCCGGGCCCATCTTCAGGATGTATTCCCGGTACCAGCCATTTTTCAGGTCTGTCAGCGCCAGTTTCTCCGCTTCCGTCTTTTCCACCCCACCCCATTGCAGGATGAGGTTGAGCGATTCCATGCGGCTTACGCCCTTCAGTTTCTCATTCTCTTCTTCTGAAAAATCGAACCCCAGGCTGTTGGCCAGGCGGCGCCAGGCGATGAAGTGGTATTTGGCGGTATCTACAATAACGCCGTCAAGGTCAAAAATACATGCTTTTACCATTGGGAGCCTTATTTTTTTGCCGTGCCGGGGTTGCCTGGGCCGTATGCACGGCGTTCGGCAGCTGCCCGGCAGTTTGGAGTAATTTGGGACAGGGATATGTGCTTGCCCGTCAAAAAGCAAAGAACGGTCAAAGATAAGACAAGATGGACGGGATTTGCAAGAATTGGCGGCAGGAATGGAAGGGTTGAAGACAGGATGGGCAGGTGAAGAGGTTTGACAGGATTAACAAGATGTACAGGTGGCTTTTTTCGCCTTGCAGGCCACAAAAATAAAATTGCCAAAATTTCACCTCTCATGCCCGAGGGGAGTATACCAGCAGGAAAATTGCATTGGAAAAATACTAATATGCGTTTGCGTTGCGTTAAAAAAAAGTTTTCTCCCCGGTTAAACCTTATTCCTGTATAGAAGTCCAACCTGACAAATTGGAAAAGAGCCCCCACTCTGTTTTCAATTCCAAACATGCTCTAATGACAAGCGTGCCTGCCGTCAGGCATTCACCTTTTCTAATTTTCATCCTAAAAACCTGTTAGCTATGGACAGAAGAGCTACCATTGCCACCCTGCTCGGGAGAAGGCCGGCCGCAGCGGACGCCGCCCCTTTTCTGGTGAATTCGGGTTTGGAGCCCTACAGCGGCCCATGGGGTTATGAGCAAGCCGCTCACCTCCTCCGGCGTTGTATGTACGGCCCTGCCTACGAACAGATCAAAACAGCGGCCAGCGCCGGGCTGGAAGCAACCATCGGGCAACTGTTTTCTTCCCTGCCTTTGCCGGAACCGCCCCTCAACCACTCTTTCCAGGATGACCCTATGGTGCCGGTAGGGCAAACCTGGGTCGATGCGCCCTATTACGACAACGTCAATGCCCGGGGATACCGGAGACAGAGCCTGCGCGCCTGGACCATGGAGCTGCTGCTCACGGAGGGCGTATCCATCCGGGAAAAACTCACTTTGTTCTGGCACAACCATTTTGCCGTCAGCAACATCAACGACGCCAAGTTTTTGTACCGGCACATCACGCTGCTGCGCCGGCACGCCTGGGGCAATTTCCGGGAACTGGTCAAAGAAGTGACGATCGACCCGGCGATGCTGCGGTTCCTCAACGGCAACCAGAATACCAAAAATGCCCCCAACGAGAATTTCGCCCGGGAGTTGCTGGAGCTCTTCACCATCGGCAAGGGCCCTCTGGCCGATTCCGGCGATTATACTAATTATACCGAGGACGACATCCGGGAGATGGCCCGGGTGCTGACCGGCTGGCGGGATGTGGGCTTTTTCAGCACAAATCCGGATGTGCCGGTGGGTTCCACTTATCTGCCCTTCCGGCATGACACGAGTTCCAAACAGCTCTCTCACCGTTTCGACAACATCGTCATCGACAATATGGAAGACCAGGAGTACGCCCGCCTGATTGACATCATATTCCAAAAAGACGAAGTGGCCCGGTTCATCTGCCGCAAGCTCTACCGCTGGTTCATCTACTACGTCATCGACGACAATGCCGAAGAGCAGGTCATCCGGCCCATGGCGCAGCTGCTGATCGACAACGATTATGAGATACGCCCCGCTTTGGAGGCCCTGCTGCGCAGCGCCCATTTTTTTGACATGCTTAACGTCGGACCCATGATCAAAAACCCGCTGGACTTTGTCATGTCCTCCATCAAACCGTTCCAGGTGGAATTCCCCCAGGGGTTACAACCCCGCTACAACGGTTACCTGCGCCTGTTTTCCAGCACGGTCCTGCAACAAATGGAATACTACAACCCGCCCCAGGTAGCCGGCTGGAAGGCCTACTACCAGGAGCCACAGTACTACCGCACCTGGGTCAACGCCGCCACCCTGCCGGTGCGCATGCTGGTGACCGACACCATAGCCGTCAATGGATTTGCGGCAGGCGACTTCCGCATCCGCATCGACCCGCTGGCTTTCGTCACCACCATCGACAACCCGAACGACCCGAACGCCCTGATCGACGAGTTTGTGCAAATCCTCTTCCCGCAGCCCATCACCGACGATCAAAAGGCGGCGCTCAAGGAAGTTCTCATCCCCGGCCTGCCGGATTTTGAATGGACGGTGGAGTACAACCTCTACCTCGCCAACCCGGACGACGAGGAACTGGCCGAAGCTGTGGCCACCAAGCTGCGGCAATTGCTGCAGGCCATGCTGAGCATGCCGGAGTTTTACCTTAGCTGAGGAAGGAGTGAAGGAGTGAAGGAGTGAATGAGTGAATGAGTGAATGAGTGAATGAGTGAAGGAGTGAATATTCCGGAAATTAAATCTAACATCCAAGACTTTTCAACCTTTCCCAATATGAAAAGAAGAAAATTCCTGAAAGCCGCCGGAACGGCCATGAGCCTCCCCATATTTTTAAATGGATTCCGCCTTTCAGCCATGCCCCGCCGCTCGCTGTTCAGCAACCTGAACATGGACAATGACCGGGTGCTGGTCATCATACAGCTCAACGGCGGCAACGACGGGCTGAACATGCTCATCCCGCTCGACCAGTACGACAGCCTGGCCAACGCCCGCCTCAACATCATCATTCCGGAAGTGGAAATCCTGAATATGACCAACACGCTGGGTTTCCACCCGCAGATGGCCGGCGTGCTCGACCTGTACAACAACGCCAGGCTCAACATCATCCAAAGCGTCGGTTATCCCGAACAGAACCGGTCGCACTTCCGGTCGACGGACATCTGGACCAGCGGCTCGCCCGCCGAAGAAAGCTGGACGACGGGATGGCTGGGCCGCTATTTCGAAAGCAGCCACGCCGATTTCCCGGACGGTTATCCCAACGAGGAATACCCCCATCCCTTTGCCATCACCATGGGCAGCATCGTTTCGGAGACCTGCCAGGGCACGGCTGCCAACTTCAGCATGACCCTCAACGACCCCTTCTCGCTGGCGCCGCTGACCCAGGGCGCGCCGGGAGACGTTCCGGAAACGCCTTACGGCGAAGAGCTGGAATTCCTGCGCACCACCATCGCCCAGTCGAACGCTTATGCAGAAAGCGTTACCGCAGCCGCCGAAAGCGGAGCAAACCGGGTGAATTATCCGGAAGGCAACCGCCTGGGCGAGCAGCTGAAAAACGTGGCCCTGCTGGTCTCGGGTGGCTTACAAACCAAAGTATATGTGGTCAGCATCGGCGGTTTCGACACCCATGCCAACCAGGTCGAAGCCGGCAAGCCCCTGGTAGGCGAACACAGTACCCTGCTCAAAGACCTGTCGGAGGCCATCGCCGCCTTCCAGGCCGACCTGCAGGCCCAGAGCCTGGAGCAGCGGGTAGTGGGTTTGACCTTTTCCGAATTCGGCCGGCAAATCCGCTCCAACGACAGCTATGGCACCGACCACGGCTCGGCAGCGCCCCTGATGGTCTTCGGCCCTTGTGTCAACCCCGGCGTGCTGGGCGACAACCCGGAAATTCCGGACCAGGTGGAGCCGCAGGCGGGCGTACCCATGCAGTTCGACTTCCGCGACGTATACGGTTCGGTGCTGATGGATTGGTTCGAAGTGGAGGAAGAGCAGATCAAAAGCCTGTTGCACGAAGATTTCCAGTATCTGCCGGTCCTGCAGCCCTGCAGCGCCGTCAACGCCCAGGAGGCTCAAAGCTTCGAACAAGAGGTCGAGGTGAGCAGCTTTCCCAATCCGTTCCGCAACTGGGCCACGATCCGGTTCCGGTCGGAGGGCGAATGGGTGAAGCTGAGCATTTACAACAGCCTGGGCAACGAAATCCGGGTGCTGGCCAACCGGCGGCTGCCGGCGGGGCAGCATGAGGTGCGGTTCGACGCCCATGGGCTGCCGGCGGGGAACTATTACTTCCGGCTGCAACTGGACGGGCGGCAGAAGACGAAGAGGATGGTGAAGGTTTAGCTTTTGGAGTAATTGCCCCGGCTTCATAACAAAGCTGGGGCAATTTTTTGCATCTTGGTTTGAAAAATCAGCAGAACAGGACGATCCTAATGCTCAATTTGAGTTAGGGCTTGCAAAACAATAAGTACTCCATTTAGACTCGTTCTTTTGCGCGCTAACTGCGTTGCCAAGCCTCGCCGTAGCTCCGGCTATGCCTGCGTTTGGCGCCTTGTTAGCACACAAAATAGGGCTTCTTAACTATTTCAACACCCCCAATTCTTTTCCCACTTTGGCAAACGCCGCGATCGCCTTATCCAGATGCTCCCGCTCATGGCCGGCGCTGATCTGCGTGCGGATGCGGGCTTTGCCCTTAGGCACCACCGGGTAGAAGAAGCCGATGACGTAGATGCCTTCGTCCAGCAGGCGGTTGGCAACGTGCTGGGACAGCTTGGCGTCGTAGAGCATGATCGGCACGATGGGGGTTTCTCCCGGAAGGATATCGAAGCCGGCTGCCGTCATCTTCTCCCGGAAATATTTGGTGTTGGCCTCCAGTTTGTCCCGCAGGTGGGTGCTGGCGCTCAGCAGGTCCACCACCTTGATGGAAGCGCCCACGATGGCCGGGGCCAGGGTATTGGAGAACAGATACGGGCGGGAGCGCTGCCGCAGCATATCGACAATTTCCTTTTTGGTAGCCGTGAAGCCGCCGGAAGCGCCGCCCATAGCCTTGCCGAAGGTGCCGGTGATGATGTCTACCCTTCCCATGACGTTGTGGAATTCGTGGGTGCCGCGGCCGGTTTTGCCGATGAAGCCGGTAGCGTGGCAGTCGTCGACCATAACCATAGCGTCGTACTTTTCGGCCAGATCGCAGATTTTATCCAGCCTGGCAATGTCCCCATCCATAGAGAAAACGCCGTCGGTGGCGATCATCCGCCGGCGGGCGCTTTGGGCTTCTTTCAGCTGGGTTTCCAGGTCGGCCATGTCGCTGTGTTTGTAGCGGTAGCGCTGGGCTTTGCAGAGGCGGACGCCGTCGATGATGGAAGCGTGGTTGAGCTCGTCGGAAATGATGGCATCCTCGGCACCCAGCAGGGGTTCGAACAGGCCGCCGTTGGCGTCGAAGGCGGCGGCGTAGAGGATGGCGTCTTCCATGCCCAGGAATCCTGCGATCTTCCGCTCCAGGTCCTTGTGGATATCCTGGGTGCCGCAGATGAAGCGGACCGACGACATGCCGAAGCCGTGGGTGTCGATGGCTTCCTTGGCGGCTTTGATCACATCCGGGTGGGAAGACAGCCCCAGGTAGTTGTTGGCGCAGAAGTTGAGCACTTCGCCCGTGCTTTGGGTTTTAATCCTGGCGGACTGGGGGGTGGTAATGATGCGCTCTTCCTTATACAGGCCCTGTTCGCGGATTTCCTGTAGTTCTTTTTCGAGTGCTGGCTCTACGGTTTTGTACATGAGTATTTTTGTTTAATTTTTTATTGCTTTTACTAGCCACAAAGGCTCTAAGGCACGAAGAAACACGAAGCCCTGGATAATATTGTGTTCAAAAATCGAGTTCAACCTGGCCGGAACTCGACGGAAACCCGGCAGGTTGAAGCATTGCTGATTCATTCCAACACAATAGTTTTTCCATCCTTTGCCGAATGTTTCGCCGCTTCCAGGATTTCCATGACGATCATATTGTTTTCCAGGGAGGAAAGATCGTAAGCCGGAATTGTTAATTCCCCTCTTACCGCCGCAGCCAGGAAGGCGAAGGGATCATAATAAGCGCCCTCCAGGGCCTCGGCTTGCTGGTTAAACGGCCCTTCTTTTTCGTTCAACAGCACGTCCATATTTGCCCGGTCCCGGTTGATGATGTAGCCGGTTGTGCCGTATATTTCCAAATCCTTTCGGTTGTAAGGCCAGTTCCAGGAAGCCTGGATAATGGCCTGGGCATCGGAATAGGCCAGGATGATGGTAGCCTCGTCCTCTACTTCAGGATAGATATCCGGTTTGATCTGCTGGGTGACGCAGGTTACCGAAAGCGGCCGCTGCCCGTCCATCAGCCAGGTAGCCAGGTTGGCGCCATAGCAGCCGAAATCGGTGAGGGCCCCTCCCCCGTTGCGTTCCGGGTCAGTGAGCCATTCCAGAAATTCCTGGTTGACGCCGATCTCCTTCGGGCCGGGGTGGCCGTCGTGGACGACGATCTTGCGTATTGGCCCAACCTTGCCGGCTTCAACCATGGCTTTGGCGGCGTGATTGCTGCCGTACCAGCTTGTCTCGTAGTTGGTGAGCAGCAGTATACCGTGCGCTTTGGCCAGAGATGCCATTTTCTGCGCATGTCCCAGGCTGACAGCCAGGGGCTTTTCCACCATGACGTGAACGCCACGAGGGGCGCATTGCTCTACGACTTCGAGATGGCCGTAGATGGTATTAAAAGCGGTAACCGCTTCCGGTCGGGTTGCCTCCAGCATTTCCTCAATAGAATCGTACACAATATCCATGCTGAAGCCATGCTGCTGAGCATAGCGCCGGGCCAGTTCGCGGTTGGGCTCGGCAATGCCCACGATCTCTATATCGCCTCGTTCCTCCCGCCCCAGTATCCAATGGACATGGGTATGAACGAGGCCAGCTACGCCTACCTTTAAAGGAGGTGTTTCTTCTACCTGCGCCTTTGCGGGCAAAAGCGCGGCAAAAAAGAGGCACATCAGGAAAAGGGGTGGCTTCATGCGATCGGCGGTTTAAGAAACGGAAGCCGCATAGTACTCCCGGAGGTGTTCCAGCATGTCGGCGGTTATCTCGGCGAGGCCGTACCGGGGTTCCCATCCCCAGTGTTCGCGGGCGTAGCTGTCGTCGATGCTCTCCGGCCAGGAGGCGGCGATCTGCTGGCGGAAATCCGGTTTGTAAGTAACCTGAAAGCCTGGGATGTGTTTTTGTATTTCACGGGCTATCTCCGCCGGGGTGAAATTAGTGCCCGCCAGGTTATAGCTGGAACGGATTTTTACCGCTTCGGCAGGGGCCTCCATCAATTCCAGGGTAGCGCGGATGGCGTCCGGCATGTACATCATAGGCAGGCGGGAATCCGGTTCGAGGAAGCACTGGAAGGTTTCCCCTTTTACGGCGTAATGGAAAATCTCCACGGCGTAGTCGGTCGTGCCTCCGCCGGGCAGCGACTCATACCCGATAATGCCGGGGTAGCGCACGGAGCGCACGTCCACGCCGTATTTTTGATGATAATACTGGCACCAGTTCTCGCCGGCCACTTTGCTGATCCCGTAGACGGTTTCCGGTTGGAGGACGGCATACTGGGGCGTATTCACCCTGGGCGTCATGCCTCCGAAAACGGCAATAGAACTGGGAAAGAATACCCGGAGGCCGTGGTCTTTTGCCGCTTCCAGGATGTTGAACAAGCCGGCCATGTTGATCTCCCAGGCCCACTTGGGGTTCTGTTCTCCTTTGGCGGACAGGATGGCCGCCAGGTGATAGATCTGGCGGACTCCATAATTTGCGATGAGGGCCGACAGCCTTTCTTTATCCAGCACGTCGAGTTCTTCGAACAGGATGTTGTTGCTGCCCGCCTGCCGGATATCGGTCGACAATACGGCGGAGGCGCCGTAGCGGCGCCGGAGTTCTGCGGTGAGCACGGTGCCAATCTGTCCGTTGGCGCCGGTTACGAGGATGGTTCCGGTTTCCATAATCTGGTCAGAGCTTGTTTTGTTCTGTAAACAATAGGCCGAAGGCTACAGTTTGCCGGAGCGCCCGAAGTTTCAGGTAAAATCCGGCACGGCCTTCAGGTATTCATACGTGTGGTTGTCATAGTTTATGCCACAACAATAGCTTTCGATGCCGTTGGTGACGAGCAGGTACCGGACCTTCAGTTCCATATTGTACCAGGCTGCCTGTTCGAACACTTCATTGGTAATGGGGACATGGGGCGCTTTGCATTCCACCAGCAGATAGGGCATGACATCCATATCGTAAACCAGGAGGTCAAACCGTTTCTGCAGGGAGTTGAATTTAAAGCCACGTTCCAGGTTGATCCGGTTCCGGTTGTATTGTTTTTCCTCCAAAAGATAGAGGATGACCAGTTGCCGGACAAGTTCTTCGGGCTGGAGGGCCAGCCATTTTTTCCGGATAGCGTCGAAAATAAAGCGCTTGCCGCCTTCCCGCTTCACCTTCAATGAATCCTTGAACCGCATCAAGCCCAGCTCTATGTTCATGATTTTCATTCTATGTTGACCACCCGCTGGGTGTACAGCGGCTGCCCGGAGCGGCTGGCCACCTGCAGCAGCAACGCCCCTTTTGCCGGCAGAGGGATCCGCATCCGGCCACCGGCGAAAGGTTGTTCGTACAGGATCTGGCCCTGGAGGCTGTACAGGCGCACGGTGCTTCCGGCGGCTTCCCCGCCCGTATCGGCCAAAAGCCAGGCCTGTCCGTTGGCGGGGTTTGGGAAAACATGGAAGCGGGGGGCATCAACTGCCTGCGCCCCCGTACCGGTCAGCAACCAGGCGTCGAACAATGCCTGGAGCGAGTCGATCGGTTCCACGCCCGTCGGGGTTTCGGCCACATTGAGTTCCAGATAAGGAGCATCCGGCTCGTCATCGGGCCGGAACACCCGCAGGAAGGCCGAGGTGGAAGACGTGCCGGCCGCCGTACAGCGGGCGTCGGCGCCCACCATGTTTGCTCCCTGCATGGCTGCCATCAGTTTATGCGCCAGAGGCCCTTCGGCGGCCAGAAACCGGGCCTCCATAGAGTCCAGCACTTCCGGGCCGCGGAGGATATTGCCCTGGATGGAATAGTTGGGCCCGGTGATGTGGCCTTTCCAGTCGTCGGCGCTGCTGCCGGTAAAGGCGGCGGTGCGGGGCTGCCCGTCCGGCCCGAAATCGGCAATGCCGTACTGGCGGTAGGCAGGGTTGAAGTTCTGGGAAAAGCAATCGTCGTTGTCCAGCAGCCAGCCGATGATCTCCTGGGGAGAGCTGCCTGCCTCCATCTGGCTCATTGCATTATCGAGATTGACATGGGGATTGATGCAAATCCAGGCCTGGGCGTTGACCCCGCCGCGCCCGGGGAGGATACCGCTCAGCAGGATGACGCCCCCGATCGAGCCGGCGCCCTGCACGCAGGAAGCCCCGGCGCTGCCCACCTCTCCCGTTTCCGGGTCGACGGCAACAATGGAGAAGGTATCCTGGGCGCGCGACCAGAACGCAGCGCAAAGCAGCAATACAAGAATAAAGCAGTTTTTCATAGGCGGATTGATTGACAATATTCTTTATCTTTTGGCAAATTTCAAAGCCCAGT
Organism: Lewinellaceae bacterium; assembly: GCA_020636375.1. Lineage (GTDB taxonomy): Bacteria > Bacteroidota > Bacteroidia > Chitinophagales > Saprospiraceae > JACJXW01. The sequence continues at coordinate 214,017 of JACJXZ010000001.1, forward strand.
AATCGCGGGTAGACGGCTTCACCTTAAACCTTTCGTCGATCCGGTGGCCAACCACCCAGCAGATGCGGCCGCTGGCGTCTTCGAGTATCCAGGTTTTTTCTTTTTCGAACCGGCTTACCTTCCGGTTGCTGAAGAAGTCCTGCAACTTCTGGTGCTTTCCGCCCATGCCCAGGGGCTGGAATGCGTCGCCCGCCCGCCAGTGCCGGAGCGTTAAGGGAAACTGCAGGCTGCCTGCATCCAGCAAAGCCTCCCAGGCATCGGCAGGGAATGCTCCAGGCTTGCCGGAATGCCGGCCCAGGCGCAGCCTGCCGCCCGGAACGGTCAATTCCTGCGTGTCCGGAAGGACCTGGAATTCCCCTTCCGCTTCTCCTTCCCTGATCTTTTCTACCACGATCTCCTGCCGTTCGACCAGCAGCCGGTAGGTGGAAGAGTTGAAAACAGCGCCGGTATGGCCCAGGCTTTGGGCCAACTGTTGCACCTGGCTGGAGTTAAACCCGTAGGGGTGAAGCAACTCAAAAAGAACGGTGGGCAGGACTTCGCCAAAGGACTCCAGGCTGCTGATGCTCAGCCGGTAGGGGTCTCCAAAAGACAATATGGCATCCTGGGCGATATGCCGCATGGCCCAATCCAGCAGTTGTTCCAGTTGCCGGAAGCGCCCGATGTTTTCCGCCATGGTTTGTTCGAAAGCCGGGTTGATGCCGGCCAGCACCGGAATTACTTCATGGCGGATTTTGTTCCGCTGGTACTTGGTTTCCTGGTTGGAAGCATCTTCCCGATACGCCATTTTTTTCGACTGCACGTACTGCTCCAGCTGCTTCCGGCCGGCGAAAAGCAGGGGGCGGATGACCGGCCCGTTCTTCGGGGGAATGCCGTGCAGCCCCCGCATGCCGCAGCCCTTGGTGAGGTTGTAGATCAGCGTTTCGATACTGTCATTCAGGTGGTGGGCAGTCGCAATAAAGGTGAAGCCGTTGTCCTGGCGGATTTCTTCCAGCCATTCATACCGGAGGATCCGCGCCGCAACTTGTATAGACTCGCTGATTTCCCGGGCGTAGGTTTCGGTATCGAACCGGGTGAAGAAAACCGGAACGCCCTTTTCTTCGGCCAGGGACCGGACGAAGCGCTCATCTTCGTCCGAGGCCTGCCCGCGCAGTTGGAAATTGCAATGGGCGATCCCGAAACTCAGGCCGGCCTCTTCAAACAGGTGAACCATGGCCACCGAGTCGAGCCCTCCGCTGACGGCCAGCAGCACCCGGCTGTCCGGCTCCAGCAATTGTTCTTTATCCAGAAAATGAAGGAATTCCTTTAACACAACGCCAATGATTATTTTGCAAGCCCTTAACCAGAACGCAAACGCGGCCACGGGGGCCATAAAACCATGACCGCCTTCGCCGAAGGCCCTTCCGGGCAAAAACCCGCGTGCCCCTGAATTTTTACACCCGTGCCTGTCCCTCGTAGTGCTGCCGGATCAGGGCATTGGTTTCTTCCAGCGACTTAAACACCTCGAAGGTAGTGCCCTGGGTACGCATAGCGCCCAGAGCATTGGCATACTGCGCGGCCCGGATGTAGTCGGCGGGGTCCTGCAGCAGGCCAAACGCCAACCCTCCGGCGAAAGAATCGCCGCATCCGGTCGTGTCGACCACCTCTCTGACCCGGACCGAAGGCACGAACTCCGCTTTAAACTGCCCGTTCGGCATCGAGTAAGCCATGCAGCCTCTGGAATCCAGGGTAATGACCACCGCCTTGACCCCGCGTTGCAGGGCGTGCATCGCGAATTCCGCCATCTCGCTCTCGGACAGCTCCCAGTATTCCTGTTTTAACTCTTCTGCTTTATACTCTTTTTTGAACCAGCAGCACCCCGCTTCCTCGATGTTCATTTTGAGAATATCAATGTAGGGCAACCACAAATCCCGTTCCACCCAAAACCGGCGAAGGCGGTCGCCGGTAGTAGTAACCGTAGTGGTCGGGCCATGGGCATCAAAGATGGTGATGGCATTTTCCCTGCGCTCTGCCTTGATGTACTTCAGGGTTTCCAGGGGCACCTCGTAATCAGAGATCGGCACGCAGACGAACACATCGCAATCGATCAGGGGGGCGACATCCTCCGGCCTGATGGGGGGCATAAAGGCCGTTTGCTTTTCCAGGCGGTTGTTTTGGTCGACGAAATGAAGCTGGATCACGTCGCCCTGGTCGAGATGAGCGTATACCCCTTCCAGCCCGATATTGGGGTATCGGGACAAAAGGGCGCGCACCTCTTTTTCATCCTTCCGGCGGACATGAGTTACGGGGAACACCTTGCCGGCGCCCTCCAGCAAACGGGACAGGGCAATAGCAGGATGGGTTACGCAACCGTATTTTACAATGACCTTACCCTTGCTCGTCGTGATGTGGTCGTATGGGATAGGGCCAAGGACAGCGATCTTGAATTGGTGGTTCATATTCCCGGATAAACATTTTGTCTCCGTTAATATACTGAATTATTCTACACGGCCACGTTTTTTTGGCGCTTTGATGGATTTTGTGGCAGGCCGCCGTTCGTCAGTTTTTTCCGGGCACCAGCTTGCGGCGCATGACCGGCACGTCCTTGACAGCCATCTGGACCGTAGTATCCTTGATTTTTTCTTCGAGCAGCACGATCTTTCCGCGGCGGAGGTTTTCCAGCACGTCTTGCTGATAGTGGCGGACGGTGATCAGCTCCAGTCCCCGGTCCAGCATGACTTTGAATTTATCCTTGAGCAGTTCGGCCAGCCGGTCGGCTTTATCATCGATATCGTTGATGATGAGGCTGAAGCTGATGGCCGAATTCTGCATCATGTTGACCTGGATGCGCAGGTCCGCTACGAGGTTGAAGATATGGCTGATGTGGTGTTCGGCGACGAAGGAAAAATCCCGGGTGCTGATAGACAGCAGGCACTGGTCCTGTTCCACGGCCACCATCGGCGGGTAATTGTCCTCCACTTCATCGGAGATCAGGGTGCCCTCCCCGGCTGGATCGATGAAGGATTTCACAAAGAGCGGGATGCTCTTATTCTGGAGCGGCTTGATGGTCTTGGGGTGGATTACCTTAGCGCCGTAGTAGGTCATTTCGATGGCTTCCTTGTAGGAGAGGCGGTCCAGTTTCACGACGTTTTCGAACAGCCGAGGGTCGGCGGTCAGCACGCCGGGGACGTCTTTCCAGATGGTCATATCTTCGGCGTCGAGGCAGTAGGAGAAAATAGCGGCCGTATAGTCGGAGCCTTCCCGGCCCAGGGTAGTGGTAAAGTTTTCGGAAGTACTGCCAATGAAGCCCTGGGTCAGGATAAAGCCGCTTTTATCCAGCATAGGGCGGGCGATCCTGGCCGAGCGTTCCAGCGTTTCCTCCCACTGGACCCACCCTTCCCGAAAGATATTGTCAGTGAGGATGATGTCCCGGGCGTCCAGCCATTGAGTCGGCAGGCCTACTTTGTTGAGGTAGGCGGCAACGATCCGGGAGGACACCAGTTCACCCACGGAAACGATCTGGTCATACATGTAATCGTAGTTCTCATGGGGTTCTTCTTCCAGCGCCCATTCGATTTCGACAAACGTATCGTTGACGGCTGAATAGACTTCGTTTTCTTTGTCGAAGAGCTCGTCGATGATGCGGTAGTGCTGGGCTTTGATGTCGTTGAGGATCGGGAAGGCCTGGCCGGTCCCGGCAGCGTGAGCTTCCACTACCGTTTCCAGGGCATTGGTAGTTTTGCCCATGGCGGAAACGACGATAGCCAAATGTTTTTCTTTGTGGTTGCGGAGGATATTGGCTACGTTCCGGATGGCGGCGGCGTCCCGCAGGGAAGAGCCCCCGAACTTGAAGACATGGATTGCTTGTTGCTTCATGGCTTGATCTTGTAAAACTGGTTCTGGCTAAAACTGCGAAGGTAACGAATTGCCGAAAAAATCAAAGAGGGGAACCTCTGGCTAGAGATTCCCCTCCCGGGCGTTCCGGCAGGCGGGCAAATTTATTGCTTGAAATAAGGTGCCCCGATCGTTTCGCCGGCCTGGACCTTATCCAGGCGCTCTTTGAATTCATTGGACATTTCCAGGTTGTCTTTCCTGGCGTAAATCTCCTTGAGTGCGATCAGCGTGTTCATGTCGCTGGGGTTTCTGGCCTCCGCCTTCTGGAAATACGGCAGGGCTTTGTCGAACTCCTCAAAGATTTTTTTCTTGAGTTCTTCGTATTTCTTCAGGCCTTCCTTGGAGTAGTCGTCGGCATATTTGTTCAGCTCCTGGGTCATCGCGGCGGCTTTATTGTAGTACAAGGCGCCGATACTGTAGAGGGCGTCCGAATAACTGGGGTCTTTTTCGATAGCCTTTTGGTACTGCGCCAGGGCTTTGTCGAAATATTCCTGTGCCTTTTCGGTATTGCCGGCCTCCATTTCCTTCTGGTGGAGGTTGTCGTAAACGTTGCCGAGGGTAGAATACAGGGAGACGTTATCCGGTTCTTTGGCGATGCCCTGTTCCAGCTTGTCGATCAGTTTATCCAGCTCGTTGATGGCCAGGAAGTGGTTGATCTCGGCGAAGAGAATAGAGACGTCATCCGGGAAGAGCTTGCGGCCTTCTTCGAGGTACTTGTAGGCGGCCGCTCTGTCCTTGTCTGCCTCGATCTTATAAAGGGCTTCATAAATTGCCGGCTTTTCGTACTTCATGTCGTAGAGTTTGCGGAAGTACCCGGAAGCAGCTTCGGGCTTGCCCGCGTTCAGGGCTGCCAGCCCGGTGATGTACAGCTGGTTGTTGTACCCTTCATTCGTGCCGTCTTCGGAATCCAGCGAGCTGGCCTCTCCATCGGCTTTCAGTTTGTCGTGCAGCTCGATGACCATCTGGAAGTTTTCAAGGGCGGAGTCATAGTCCTGGTCTTCATAGAAGAAGATACCCATGTTGCTCAGGTGGCCCTGCGCCTGTTGAAAGCCCTTGAGGGCATCCTTGGTCTGCCATTTTTTCTCGGCCAGCTCGTAAGACTTCATGTAAGCTTCCGCCGCTTTGTGAGCCGGGTGGTCGACCTTGGGCAGCTCATCGAGGCTTCCGATGCCCAGCTGGCGCACGGCGACGATCTGGTTGGCGACCTCATTGAAGATTTCGCCTTTCAATGCCCAGGCGGTGGGATCCTGAGCTATTTCCGCATCCTGCAGAGCCACGTCGATCTGCGTTGCCGCTTCCGACAGTTGGGCCTTGTTGCCCGTCGGGTCGAGGTTGTACGTTGAGAAGGCCTTTTTGGCATCTCTGTAAGCCTTCTTCCCATCCTGAGCATGTACTGCAGTAAGAAGTAGTATGGCCGTGAGGCCCAGAATCAGTTTTTTCATAGTTGACTCTTTATTTATTTTTATGTTTTGTTGCAAATCTAAAGTTTTGACGCCAAATGCCACCAATCCGTTATTTACAAAATGTTAAAATTATTGACAAAAAGCGCCGGCGGCCGTTTTTTCCGCCATTGCCGTTATCAATAACAACGATCTGACGGCTGCCGATGTTTTCCATCGGGCTATCCGGCGCCTTACCGGGCATTGGATAGCCCGGGGTTGAAGGCGTTTTGCGTCCCATTCCGACTTCGCATTTCCTTACTCTTCTTCTTCCCGGCTGGCCGGGGGTACAGCCCCGGGTTCGTCCTCTTCCGATTCGTGGACTACTGCCACGTCGGCGATCTCGTCGTCGGGGTCGAGGCGGATGAGGCGCACACCCTGGGTGGAGCGGCCCATGATCCGCACGTCGCTGACCGCCATGCGGATGACGATGCCGGAGCGGTTGGTGATCATCAGCTCGTCGTCTTCCCGGACAGCCTTTATGGAGACCACGCCTCCGGTTTTAGCGGTTACCATCATATTCCGCACGCCTTTGCCGCCCCGGTTAGTCAGCCGGTACTCGCCAAATTCGGTCCGTTTGCCCATGCCTTTTTCGGAGATGGCCATGATGGCCACTTCCTCGTCTGCCGGGTCGATGGTTACCATGCCGACCACCACGTCTTTGCCGTCGTCGTTGAGGTTGATGCCCCGCACTCCGGCGGCCGTGCGCCCCATGGAGCGGACGGTAGACTCGTTGAAGCGGATGGCGCTGCCGTTGCGGCTGGCCAGGAAGATTTCTTTTTTGCCGTCGGTCAGGCGGGCTTCCAGCAGTTGGTCGCCCTCGTTGATGGTGATGGCGTTGATGCCGCCGACGCGGGGGCGGGAATAAGCCTCCACCGCCGTCTTTTTGACCATGCCCCGCCGGGTGCCGAAGACGATGAAGTGGTTGTTGACAAACTCCTCGTCGGTGAGGTCCTGTATAATAATATAGGCTTTGACCTTATCCTCTTTCGGGATGGAGAGTATGTTCTGGATCACCCGCCCGGAGGAGTTCTTGGCGGCTTCCGGTATTTCATAAACGCGGAGCCAGTGGCACTTGCCTTCCTCGGTGAACAGCAACAAATAGTTGTGGGTAGTAGCGACGAAGAGGTGCTCGATGAAATCGGCATCCCGGGTCTTGCTTCCGCGGGAGCCCCGCCCGCCCCGGGTCTGGGTGCGGTACTCGGTGATCGGCGTGCGCTTGATGTATCCCAGGTGGGAGATCGTAACGACCACCTCTTCATCCGGGATCATGTCTTCGATGCTGATCTCTCCGTCGGCGAAGCTGATCTCGGTGCGGCGTTCGTCGCCGTATTTTTCTTTAACCTCCATGAGTTCTTCCTTGACGATCTCGCGTTGCAGGTCCTCGCTTTCCAGGATTGCCTTGAGGTGAGCGATGCGCTTCTGGATTTCGTCGTATTCCTCGCGGACCTTGTCCCGCTCCAGGCCGGTCAGTTTCTGGAGGCGCATGTCCAGGATAGCCCGGGCCTGGGCTTCGGAAAGCGCGTTGCCTTCTTCCCGGGGGTATTCTTCGGTATTGGCCTCTTCGATGAGGGTGCCGAATTTCTTCCAGAAGGCTTCTTTATCGTCGATGAAGTCGCCGCGCATCAGGCCCTCCCGGGCTTCGTCGGGCGTGCCCGATTTGCGGATCAGCTCGATGACCTCGTCGAGGTAGTCCAGCGCGATGAGCAGCCCCACCAGGATATGGGCGCGGGCGATAGCCTTGCGCAGGTCGAACCGGGTTCGGCGGATGATCACCTCGATGCGGAACTTGATGAATTCCCGGATGATCTCTTTGAGGTTGAGCGTCCGGGGCCGGCCGTTGACCAGGGCCACGTTATTGACGCCGTAGGAAGTCTGCAGGGGGGTGAATTTGTAGAGCTGGCTCAGCACCACGTTGGCCATGGCGTCCCGCCGGACCTCGACGACGATGCGCAGGCCCTGGCGGTCCGACTCGTCGCGGATATCGGTGATGCCGACGATCTTCTTTTCGTTGACCAGCTCGGCGATCTTGGCCACCAGCGAGGCCTTGTTGACCTGGTAGGGTATTTCGGTAACGATGATGGTTTCCTTGCCGTTCGGGGCGGTCTGGATGTCTGCTTTGCCGCGGACGACCACTCTGCCGCGGCCCGTTTCGAAGGCATCCTTGACGCCCTGGTAGCCGTAGATGATGCCGCCGGTCGGAAAGTCCGGGGCGGTGATGTGCTGCATCAGCTCTTCGGTGGTGATCTCCGGATTAAAGAGCTGAGCGATGGTCCCATCCACCACTTCGGAGAGGTTGTGGGGCATCATGTTGGTGGCCATGCCCACGGCGATCCCGGAGGCGCCGTTGATCAGCAGGTTGGGCACCCGGGTGGGCAGCACGGACGGTTCCTCCAGGGAGTCGTCGAAATTGAGGGTGAAGTCGACCGTGTCCTTGTTGATGTCCGCCAGCAGGTCGTCGGATATCCGGCGCATGCGGGCTTCGGTATAACGCATGGCCGCCGGGCTGTCGCCGTCCATGGAGCCGAAGTTGCCCTGGCCGTCGACCAGGGGGTAGCGCAGCGACCAGGACTGCGCCATGCGCACCATGGTGTCGTAGACGGAGGAGTCGCCGTGCGGGTGATATTTACCCAGCACCTCGCCGACGATACGGGCAGATTTCTTGTGTGCTTTGTTATAGGTTAGCCCCAGTTCTGACATGCCGTAGAGCACGCGCCGGTGGACCGGCTTCAATCCGTCCCGAACATCGGGCAAGGCTCGGGAGACGATGACCGACATCGAGTAATCGATGTAGGCGGACTTCATCTGATCCTCGATGTTGACGGGGATAATTCGCTGTTTCAAAGGCATTTACGCTGTTTATTCTTTAATGATCTTTTTGCTTCGGGCGTCGTTTCAGGAAGCGTTGCGCAAAGACATGCAAAGATAAGAAAAAAGCGCCAATTTCAGGAGGCAATTTTCAACTATCCGGGGGTATTTTCATTTATATTTTGCGCGCTGCAGGATGAGGCGGGCGGAAGAGGATTTTGCGAATTTATGGCCCGCCGGGTGGGCTGAAAAACTATCTTTGCCAAAAAAATGATTATGCCGCAGGAAGTAAAGCCATACGACGAACAGGAAAGCAAGAAGAGCCAGGTGTCCCGGATGTTCGACCGCATAGCCCCGTATTACGACTTTCTCAACCGGCTGTTGTCGGCGGGCGTCGACACCATCTGGCGCAGGCGGGCGATCCGGCAGTTGCAGGGGCGCGGGGTGCGCGTCCTGCTGGACGTGGCTACCGGGACGGCCGACGTGGCCCTGGAAGCCGCCCGACAGTTAGAGCTGGAACGCGTCGTTGGGGTTGATATTTCCAGGGAAATGCTGGATATTGGCCGCTCGAAAGTCAGCCGGCGGGGGCTGGGGGGGCTGATCGAGCTGCAGGAGGGAGACTCGGAGAATTTGCCGTTCCCGGACAATACGTTCGACGCTGTTACCGTTGCTTTTGGAGTGCGCAATTACGAAGACCTGGAAAAGGGGCTGGCCGAGATGCGCCGCGTGCTGAAAGAGGGTGGCCGGCTGGTCGTCCTGGAATTTTCCAGGCCGCGGGTTTTCCCCTTCAGGCAATTGTACAACTTTTATTTTGCCAACATCCTGCCCCTTATCGGCAGGCTGACGTCAAAAGACCCCAAAGCCTACCGATATTTGTACGAATCCGTGCAGGCTTTCCCGGACGGAGACGATTTTATCAACATTCTCGAAAAGGCCGGTTATAAATCGAATCGATGCATACCACAAACACTCGGAATTTGTTCCATCTATACGGGGGAAAAGTAATACTGCTCTTCCTGGTTGTTTTCCTCTGCCAAACGGCCATGGCCCAGCGCAGCGGCGGCAACAACTACAACTACTTCGACTTCCAGCAGAAGCCCTACTATTTCGGCATCACGCTGGGTTACAACACCTCTTCGTTCAAGCCCTTCCGTTCCAGCGGCTTCCTGGAGAGCGACAGCATCCGCAGCATCGAGTCGGTGCGCGGGCCGGGCTTCAACCTGGGCATCGTGACCAACCTGAAGATGGGCGAGGACTTCGACTTCCGCTTCCTCCCCACCCTGTCCTTTGCCGAGCGCAACATCCAGTACAACAAGCAGGGGAGGCTGGCCAACTTCAGCCAGCGCAAGGTCGAGTCGGTGCTGGTGGAGATGCCCTTCCAGGTGCGGTACAAATCCAAGCCCTACAACGACTTCCGGCTGTTCGTCATCGCCGGGGTCAAATACGCTTTCGACGTGGCCAGCGACTCCCGCAGCCGGCAGGCGGAATCGCTGGTGAAGATCTCGCCCAACGACTTCTCCGTGGAGTACGGGGCAGGCATCCAGTTTTTCTTCCCCTTCTTCATCTTCTCGCCGGAGTTCAAGGTCTCCCACGGCCTGGGCAACACGCTGATCTATAACGACAACCTGGAGGAGTCGACGGTGCTGGAGAAGTTGTTGTCCAGGACGTTTACGATCTCGCTGCATTTTGAGGGGTAGGAATTAATTATTTCACCGGACGAACCGGCAGCGGCAGGCAAAAGCTTACCAGCAGATGAGCCTTGAAATGGTAGAAAAATATCAGGATGTGTTGCGGCAGGCAGAAGGGGCTTTGAAAAGCATGAGAGGCAGCTGGAGGCATACGACCGGTTGAAACCTGACATGGAAGAGGTGGCCGCTGTAGAAGCTGCAGCGAAATAGTGCGTCCAAGTGAATGAAGCAGCCATGCCAAAGTGCGCCCAAATGGATTTCCTGCCGGACTACCCTACCCTGCCTTACAGTATTTCATATGCCAAAATCATTTCCACATACTTCAAATATCCTTTCCATCAGCACCCACTTCTGCCCCTCCTGCGCCCATGGAAGCGGCTTTTGAAATTTCCACATCAGCTCTTCCCACTCTTGTATTTTGAGATTGGCGGCGTCGAGCCGCTCTTTCTCATCAAAGCTGAAATTTTCAGTAACCTCCAGGATCATGAACAGGCGGTTTCCGGTTCTGTAAATCTGCATCAATTCAATACCGGACTCCTTAATGCTGTCCAGGACTTCCGGCCAGACCCCCTCGGGGCTGTGGTGCCATTCGTATTGCTTGATTGCCTCCAGGTCATTTTTCAGGTCTAGCGCCAGGCAATATCTTCTGTTCATTTTGTCTTTTTTTCAGGTTATTGAGCGGTCCAGATGAACGTAACCACCATCTACCACTACCCACTGCCCGGTAGTGTGGCCCGACCGGGGCGACAGCAGGAAAGCAACCATATCCGCAATCTCCTCTTTGGTAGTCATGCGTTTTTCCAGGGGTATCCTGGCGGTGATCTCCTTTTTCTTCGCTTCAGGGTCTTTAAAAGCAGTTTTCAGCCAGGTTTCGTAAAGAGGCGTCATCACCTCAGCCGGGAGCACAGCATTGACCCGAATGCCGTATGGCAACAGTTCCGCTGCCCACTCTCTGGTAAGCGCCAGTTGTGCCCCCTTGGCGGCGGCATAACCTGAAGTGTTGCCCTGCCCGGTCAGGGCAACTTTCGAACTTATATTTACGATAGCCCCACGGCTTTCTTTAAGATACGGCAAAGCAAAATGAACGAGGCCGTAGTAGTGGTAGAGGTTTTTATCCAGCGACGACCGGAAACCGTCAGGGCCGCCTTTTTCCAATCCAATGGCATCATTGATCCCAGCGTTGTTGACAACGCCGTAAATGCTTCCGAAACGGCGGGCCGTTTGCTCCACCACTGTATGGCAACGGCCCGGCTCGGATAGGTCGCCGCCGATAAACAAGGCGGGGATTCCCGCATCCTGCAATTCAGCCACCAGTTGCTCCGACGCTGCAACCGCCCGGGAGGCAATCACCGGAATCGCTCCTTCGCTGGCCAGAGAACGGGTGATGCCTTCTCCTATTCCTTCCGAGCCGCCGGTGACGATGACGACTTTGCCTTTGAGTTGAAGGTCCATTCTTGTTGGTCATATTTTGAGTTGGTAAAAATCGATGGCGGTGCCTGCCCATATACTTTGCTTGTCTCCGGCAGGCAGCGGCGCCAGGAAATTTTCAACGATGTCCTTCACCTGCCGGTAGGGGGCGGCCAATAGGCATACCGGCCAGTCGGAGCCAAACATCAGCCGTTTGGCGCCGAAACATTCAAAGAGGTGGTTCAGGTACGGCAGAAAATCTTCATATTTCCAGTTTTTCCAGTCTGCTTCGGTCACCATCCCCGAAACCTTACACCATACGTTGGGCCGTTCAGCCAATGCCTTCATAAGTACGGCCCAGCCGTCGAAGTAACCGTCTTTGATATAAGGTTTGGCCAGGTGGTCGACCACAAATTTCTGGCCGGGAAACCGTCTCGCCAGCTCCAGGGCCGCCCCCAACTGATGGGGGTAAACCAGTAGGTCGAATGTGAAATGGTACTTGCCAAATACCTCCATGCCCTTCAGCCAGCCGGGCCGGAGCAGGAAATTGTTGTCCGGTTCTTCCTGGACATTGTACCGAAACCCTTTGAGGATAGGAAACTGAGCATAATGGCCAAGTTTTTCTTCCAGTCCTTCGGCCCGGAGGTCAAGCCAGCCGACAACCCCTTTAATGAAAGTGTGTTTCCGGGCAAGAGCGATGAGAAATTCGTTTTCTTTTTCTGTGGCTCGTGCTTCTACCGCCACACAATACCTTATGCCGTTTTTCTGCAATACTTCTTCCAGGGCTTCGGAAAGAAAATCTTTCATCAGGGGTTTCAGGCTTTCTCTGATCCAGGGATATTCCTCCGGCTGGTACTTCCACAGGTGGTGGTGAGCGTCTATTGTCATTGCTTTCTTTAAATTTCTTCAAAAAAATCGAAAATCCATCGTTTCCTAATGCCATGAGCTATTGAAAACCTTACCGGTAAGGCTTTCTGCGAGTTCAGAGCCTGCCCTGGCGGGAAAGTGATAACTTTCCGGGAGTTAATTCCTGAAAAATGAAAAAAGCTTTAATTTTTATCGCGATTACTGCAATGGCCTCCTGCCGTCAGGCCCCGGTTCCTCTCATCATCCACGTCGCCCCCGATGGCGAGCCTGATGCCCAGGGAACACAAGCCCAGCCGGCTACCCTGGAGTCTGCCGGAAACCGCATCCGCCGGCTCAGCACAGAAAAAGCATGGCCGGCAGAGGGAGTAACTGTAGAATTACAGGAAGGCATTTACCATCTGGATGCCCCCCTGAAATTTGGCCCGCAGGATGGAGGCCGCCCCGGCAGCCCGGTTGTCTACAGGAGCGCTTCTTCAGGGCAGGCCATCCTGAGCGCCGGGAGGGCCGTCGGCGGCTGGCAAGCTGCCGGCGGCAATTTATGGAAAACTACCCTTCCTGCCGTAGCCTCCGGCCAATGGTACTTCCGCCAGCTTTTTGCCGAAGGCAGGCGGCTTATCCGGGCTCGTACGCCCAACAAGGGCTGGTTTTATGCCACCGGGCCGCTGGAAGAATACAAGAACCTGATCCAGCCCTGGCAATTCGGCAAAATGACCGAAGTGCGCCGCGACTACCCGGAAGCGATATGTGGTTTCGGCATCGAGGCGAGGGATCTGCGCCCCTGGCCCGAAATGGATCAGGCCGAAGTGCTTTGGCTCAACAGCTGGGATGCTTCCTGGCATTCTATCCGCAGCCTGGATACCGTCAGGCAGGAAATCCGGTTCAACAGCCCGGCCAACTGGACGGTTGGCTTCTATCCGGGCCTGCCGCGGTACAGGGTGGAAAATGTACGCGAAGCGCTCGACCAGCCGGGAGAATGGTACCTCAACAAAACTTCCGGGGAACTTCTCTACCTGGCTGAAGAAGGAGAGAACCCCAATGAGATGAGTTTCTTCGCTCCGGTTTCGGAGCAGCTCCTTGTCATTGAAGGCAGCCCGGGAAAGCCGGTTGAACACCTGCAGTTTGAAGGCATCCGGTTCAGCCATACCGCCTACCCGATGGGCATCTATGCCCACACTGTACACCAGGAAGACATCAAGCCCCCCTACACCAGCATGTTCTGGGATTGGCCGGCCCATGCCCGCAGGTTATATCCGGATTGGCCCGCTGATTTTCTGCCCGGATATACTGAACCACAGGCGGCAGTGCACGCCGGCCAGGCCATCGAACTGCGTTTTGCCGGGCATATCGGCTTCCGTGATTGCACCTTCAGCCAACTGGGCGCCCACGCTGTGAAGTTTGGCAGGGGAACGCGCAACTCCTTTATAGAGAGCTCTGCTTTTGAGGACCTGGGCGGCGGCGCGGTATATATCGGCATGCCCATTTCCGATCACCGCATTGCCGGGATGAGGGAAGAAGAAGCGCCGGCTTATAACCGTATCGAGAATAATCAAATTCGCTACGGGGGCAAAGTGCATCCCGGAGCGGTGGGCCTATGGCTGGCCCAGGCCCACGACAATCAGATCCTGAACAATGAGATCGCCCATTTCGGCTATTCCGGCGTCAGCATCGGCTGGACCTGGGGCAGCAAAGAGAGCTATGCCAGGGACAATATCTTCGCCCGCAACGAAATCCACCACGTCATGGAAGTGCTGGCCGACGGAGGGGCCTTCTACTCATTGGGCATACTTCCCGGCAACGTCTACCGGGAGAACTACATCCACCACGTCAGCCGCGACCCGGGGGCCATCGGCGCCCACAACAACGGCATGTTCTTCGACGAAGGCAGCGCCGGCATCCGCGTGGAAGGCAATGTGATCCACGATATAGCCGATGAGGCCATCCGCTTCAACGCCAGCCACGACAGCAGTTTCGTCTTTGCGAACAATTATTTTGATGTGGATTCCATACAGGTGAAAGCCAACTACGATTACAATACGCTGGAGGCGGCCAACGATGCGAAGTACGTGAGGATACGCATCCCCGGCAACCACTACGGCATGAAACCGGGAACTAAAGCTTTTCCAACCAAAATAACCGTCCAGGCAGGGATGAGAAAAAACTAACTATGAGAAAAACCCTTATGATCTTTCTGCTGCTGCAATACCTGTCCTTTTTTTCAGCCCGGGCACAGGGTGATATTTATATCCAACCCGGCGACCCGCGCATCGCTTACACTGGCAGGGTGCTTTTGAAAAGCCCGGATGAGGCCTGGATAGGCTGGCCAGGCGTGCAGATAAGCCTGAGTTTCGAGGCAGACACGATCTATGCCTATTTTCGGGGCATCCAACCAGATAGCCTTCGAGGCGTTCCAGATGTCAATTATTACAATACTGTAACTATTCAGCACGCCTGCGTGCTGGTTAATTGATAAACGATAGCATTATCCATAAACAAATTCTTCAATGCTTTGAAAACATTGACGTCTTGTTTACGGGCCGTGACGATAAAGCTGCGGATTCTTGCGAAGAACCTGGCGCCATCAAAACTTCTGAAACAACCCGAGATTTTTTGTTTGACTTTCATCATTCGGATGTCTCGCTCGGAAAAGTTATTGTCGAATGGCACTTTAAAATCGTAGAAGAATCTCAGAATATCGTCCGCGTAATCTCTAAAGCGTTCTATGAGGTTTCGAGGCTTTGTTTTTTTCTTTCGGCCTCTTTTCTTTTTCGGAGGAGGTTTATATGGGTTGGCTTTAAGCCCCTTTTGCACCAAATCCTCGTAGAGGCTGCGATACCGGCTTAAAGTTGCCGGAGACAAGGACTGTTTGCCTTTGGCGATAGCCCTTTCTTTGGCAGCCTTCATTTTCAGGAGCAGGCCTGCGAGCTTATCCGCCCAAGCTTGTTTGTGACGTTCTTTGACAAAGGTTAGTTCTCTTAGCAGGTGTGCATTGCACAAGCCGTGTTCTCGGCCATAGCAGTAATAGCTCTTCCAGAAATCATGGATGGCAATGCCTTCGAAGTTGGGCAAGATGCCAATAGCATCCATGGCAACTTGGCCCCGCTTGGCATGAGGCTCATAATAAGCATGCTGGCTAGTGGAACAGCTATGCAGCCACAACCGCTGGGCCATGATCCGGATACCGGTTTCATCAAAGCCAGCCACGACGGCCACTGCCAGCAGTGCCTTGAGCCGCTCTTCGAAGGTAGCCAGTTGGCCAAAGGCATACTGGCGGATATTATATAAAGTGCCCGTACTGAGCTGGTGCCCGAAAATATCCTGGACAAACTCTTTGGTTCGTTCGTAAGGAAGCAGTTGGTAATCTTGCATATACACCAACAGGCTCTTTATGTTTGGCCCGTACTGCACATAATGGTTGACGCCTGTAGGAAAATCGCCTCGGTTGACGTGTCCGCAGGAACAGCGTTTGACCTCCGCCTGGTGTTCGGTTATGATCAGCTCCAAGGGAGGTAAGTCATATACCTGGCGCCGCTCTATGGAGTCAGCTTTTTGCCCGCATAGGTTTTTTTGGCAACAGGCACAAACCTCTACTTGGTAGAGTTCTTCCTCATCCGGGGATTCTACCAGCTTTAGGTTAGTCCCCTCGTGGCCTTTTTGCCCTCCTGCTTTACGGCCGGTATTCTTGCGCTGGCTTTTGGGGGCAGGCTTATCATATTCATCCGAGGAAGGCGGCTTGCTGCTATTCCGGCTGTTCTTGGAGATTTGATCTTCCAGTTCTTTGATCCTGGCTTCCAGTTTTTGGAGCTTCGATTCATAATGGTGCTCATAAAATGCTACAACGGCCTGTATTACCAGCTGGCTATCCGCTGGTAAGTTCTTGATGGCTTGTTGTAGTGGTTTTGGAAGCATCCCAAAAAATAATAATTTTTTCCTAAATCGTCAGCACGCAGGCGTGCTGAATAGTTACTAAACAGGAAGGATTGAGAGCGCTCTACGCGCGCGCGTGCGCGGAAGCCGAAAAATTGAAAAAAGAAAATGAAAAGTTGCGCCGAGAGGTGGAGGGCCTGCGCCGCCGGGCAAGCCGCCGGGTGAGCAGCAGGGCGAGCGGAGCCGAGCCCGAGACCACCCTTGGGCCAAACAGCAGGGCAAGCCGCCGGGCGAGCTGTCGGGTGAGCGAAGCCGAACCCGAAGCCGAGCCCGAAGCCGAACTTAGGGCAAGCCGCCGGGTGAGCTGCCGGGCGAGCGAAGCCGAGCCCGAAGCCGAACCCGAGCCCCAGCCCCAGTTCGATACCCCCACAAAAAACCACACCCAAGCCGCCGAAGCCTTCTGGGCCTGGACCCAAAGCCGCGGCTACCTGCCCGGCCTCATCGCCAACGCCCGCTACCCCGGCACCCTGGAGCAAGCCCGCGATTGCTGCTCCGACTACTTCCGCAACCACCAGAAGAACGGCCGCTGGGTTTACATCTGGCACGCGCCGGACAACAAGAACCTGGCCGGCTTCGAGAGCTGGCTCGCCCGGGACCCGCTTTTCTATCCAAAAAAGTATCAGCATGGAAAAACTGCCGCAACCAACAACAACATCCTCAGCGAAGAAAGCGCCCGGCGCGTCTACGCTACGCTCCTTGCGGAAGAAGGCATTGTCCCAGTCAGGGGCTTCCCCAGCGCTTCTTGAAGCCGCCATCGACGGCTACCACAACCAGCTGCGGCACATGCCCCCGGAAGAAGCTTTCGGGCGCCTGATGATAGCTCTTAGGGAGGCCGCCCAGCATTACGGCGCACGGCAGCCCGTCCTGGAAGGAACCTTCACCGAATGCGTGCGGATAACCCGAAAGAAATTTGCCGGGCTGGGCATTGAAGAAATCCGCGAAGCCTACCGCATGTGGGCAGCCGGGGAACTCAACCTGAGGAAAGGCGAAGCGGAGATGTACGGCGGCCAGTTCAACGCCGCCCAGCTGGGCAAAGTCCTGGCCGCCTACATGGAGCAGCGGAAGGCCGCCCTGGGGGCCTACCTGCGCGAGCTGGAGGCTTACCAGCGGGAGCAGGAAAGGGCTAACAAAGCAGAGCGCCTGCGGCAGGAATACGAGGAGGGCTTTGAAAAGAACCTCCGGGCCTTCCAGCCTAAAACCTGGCGGGAGATACCCTTCCACTGGTTTGAAACGGCCTGGAAAAGAGGGCTAATCCGGCTAACGGAAGCCGAGCGACAAGAGCTGCTCGCCGACGCCCGTGCCCTCGCCCTGGAGGAGGCCGAAGAAGAAAAAGAAGGGGCAGGCATCTTTCAGCGCAAACAGGTGGAAAAGTTGATCCAGGGAGAGGGGCTGGAAGGACGGGCAAAAACGATAGCCAGGAAGCTGGCTTTATTTCGAAAATTCTATCAAAACAAGCAACCATGAAAGTTGCGCTTCAGGATGCCGTCAAGGAAATCCGCCGCGAGATCCAACTAAGAGAGCGCCTGTATCCCCAATGGGTGGCCTCCGGCAAGCTCAACAAGGCTACCGCCGAACGGCAGCTGGCGCGGCTGAAATTCGCCCTCGAACTACTGGAAGGAAAACAAGCGGGGCAGCACGGGCATCAACAAGAACTATTCGAATAGCGATATGGAAAACCTGATCCGTCAAAAACTACAGGAACTGGAGCAGCTCCGCCACAACCTGCTTCAGTGCTTGTTTGGAGGTGGTGCTTTGGAAGCGAAAATTGCTGATTTGGGGTTCTCACAAAGTCATTTTTTCGCTTCATAGCAGAGCTATGGAGCGAAAAAATGGCGAAGTGAGAGCCTGTCCCGTACCCGCAGGGTCGGGATTCCCAAAGCGGCAATTTGCAGCCCAAATAGCCTGCCCCGCACACATAGTGTCGGGGACCACCTCCAAACAAGCACTCACCACCTCCGCACCAGCAGCGGGCAGGCAAAAGCCTACCAGCAGATGAGCCTGGAGGTAGTGGAGGGCTGCCGGGAGGCATTGCGGCAAGTGTTGGAAGCTAACCAAGCGTTCATAAAAAAACAGAGCTATGAAAGAACTAAAAACGCCAACCGTCACTGAAGCCATACTCGCTGCAGTGATCCCGGAAATAGAAGCCTTGCTGGAAGAAAAGCTGCGAGAAGCGCAATCCTGGCAGGCACAGGCTGCCCACAGCCCCGAAGGACTGGAATTCCTGACCATATCGGAAGCTGCCCGGCGCTTCAAAATTGGAGAGACCACCCTTCGGCGGTGGATTTTTGAGGAAGGGCGCATCAAGGCTTACCGACCCCATGGGGCAAAGACCTGGAGGGTGAAGTACGGGGAGTTGAAAGCTTTGATAATGGAGGAGAAGAGTTAAGTTTCCTGATTAATGTAGCGGCTCAACCCACTTCTTTCCGCACCTTAAAATAATCCGACTTCGCCACGATAACCGTGTGTTCTTCATCCGCCAGCCGGATATACCGCTGGAAAACCTTTTCATCCCTCCAACCTCCAAATTTCATGATGGTCTTCGCCGGCACGCCCATCTTATACAAGTTGGTCGCCGCCGTAGCCCGCAGGGTATGGGTAGTCACCGCATCCCATTTTGGGAGGGTTTCCGAGACCGTCTGGCCTGCTTTATTCCGCACGATGGTCACCGGGCTGTCGATACCCGCCAGCTGGCACAGCTCCTTCAGGTACTTGTTGCTCTTTTGGTGGGACAGGGACGGCAGGACGCCGCCATTCCGTTCAATGGTTTCCTTGACGAAGGGGTGCAGAGGGATGGTAATGACCTGCTTCGTTTTCGATTGCATAAACCGGATGGCATCCACTTTTTTGCCCTCCCGGTCGCGGATGCTGGTAAAATGCTCAACTGTTAGCTGGTCGAGGTCGGAAAAGCGCATGCCCGTGAAGGCGCCGACGATGGCCCGGTCCCGCATCTTGGCCAGCCGTTCGTTGCCCGCAAGGTCGAGCGCCCGGATTCGTTCGACCTCCTGCATCGTGAAGTAGGTCAGGACCGGCACGTCCTCCTTCACTTTGAAACCCTGGCAAGCCATATTATCGGTCAGCCCTGCCTGCACCGCCCTTTTCATGAAAGACTTCAGGATTTTGATGTGCTTCACCAGCGTATTGTTCGAGTGCCCTTTGACGTTGAAGGAATAATCCTGGAAGTGGTCGAACCACTCCAGGTTGATATTATCCCACCGCAGCGGGTAGTACGACTCTGAAAACTGCCCGAGGTGGTCGAGAAACACCTCGTACTGCCTGACCCGCGTCGGCGAAAAGCCCGGCAGCTTGCGGCGGCGTTCAATCTCCTGGGCAAAGAACTCCAGGAAGGAGTTTTCCTCTTTCCGCTCCACTACCCTGCCGGTCGCCTTGTATACGGCCTCTTTCACCTCCTCTGCCGAAGGCGGCGCCCCGTTGTTGGCCCGGCACTCCCGGTCCAGCTTTTTGACCTCCTGCTCGATCTTGTCGAGCAGCATATTCAAAGCCTTATTGCTCTTCAGCCTGGCGCCGGTACGGGCCCTTCGCTCCCTCACGTTCCATTGCCCCGGCGGCACTTTCTGCCCCGTAGACACCCGCACCCGCTGCCGGGGTGACGGAATATATTCCATTAAAATGAGGGAATCCTTCTCTTTTTTGCTTTTGAGGTGGAAAGTCAGCATGCCTTTGGAATTTCTGCTCGGATAGCTTTTCCTTACAAGATACGAAATTCCTTCCGAAAAAACACATTATAGAAATCTTTTAGGTGGTATATTGGGTGGTAAACGAATGGATATAAACGGGGGAGACCGAAGAGCGTCAAAATACATAAACCCCTGAAAAACAAAGGCTTGATGGAAAAATTTCCACCAAGCCTAACCGTAAAAAGTACCCGGGACGGGACTTGAACCCGTACGGGCATCACTGCCCACTGGATTTTAAGTCCAGCGCGTCTACCACTTCCGCCACCCGGGCATCTGCGTACGTAACAAAGATAGCTAAAAATGCAAAAAGCCTTCTGTCACCAGAAGGCTTTTTGTTCAGCACCTGAGCGGATGACGAGACTCGAACCCGCGACCTCAACCTTGGCAAGGTTGCGCTCTACCAACTGAGCTACATCCGCTTATTATGCAAAAGCACTATTTGAAAAACTGCTTCCTGTAGCAACCCTGGCAGCAAGGCGAGACTCGAACCCGCGACCTCAACCTTGGTCCCGTCCTCCCGGACGGGACGCTCTACCAACTGAGCTACATCCGCTTGTTATCTTCAGGATCTTTATCCCGAACTCCGTTTTTCAGAAGCGATTGCAAATATACGTGCGCCTTCTTTTAAATACAAGTTTTCCGGTTAAAAAAATGCCAAAAAACCGGGCTGCTGCCTGCAAGCATTTGATAAACAAACGCCTGGGCCGGAAAAGTTCCTTAAATCTCTGGCGATGAACCCGGCTCTTCCGCAACGGGCGCTTTTTCCGGCCTCGCTTTTTTCATGATGTCGATGAGGGTTTTCAGGCTGTTGGCCGACCCGTCCTCCATCTTCAGGACAAGCTCAGCGCCTTCGCGCCAGGCGGTGGCTTCTACGCTTTTTATTTCGTCAAAGCCTTCTTTCTGTTCGCTGCCCAGGGCCTCTATTGCCGCTATGTCGCCCAGGAAGGTGAAGATGTTGTTGGTGGACAAGGCTTCGGCCTGTTCGGCGACTGGCCCGCGGAGGCCGGTGCGGCCGCTTTCTACCTTGTCGAGGAGGGCGGGATTGTCGGCGATGTACAGCAGGCCGTCCCGGATCAGGAATTGCCCGTCGATGCGGACTTTGGCCTCGGCATAGGCGGTGTCGCCTTTCATTTCTCTTTTCCACTCCAGGAAGCGGTAGCGGTTCTTCCCGGCCGGCGCCACCTTGTTTTCCTGAACGGCCAGGTCGATAAGGGACTGGAGCGCGGCCTCGTCCCCGATGCGGGCGGCAAAGACGAGCGCCGGCTCGCCTCCTTCATCGCCGGAGGGGTAAGCGGCAAGCATGATGTCGCCCTTCAATGCCTTCATCAGGGTGCTGGTGGAGATGCCGTATTCCTGGAGCCCGCCCTCGGCCAGGCCTTTGCTGTATTTTTCTACCAGTAGTTGGTTGATACCGTCCATATCAAAAGCGGTGCTCATGAAGAAAAGAGGCTCGCCTTCGGGCGCGCGCTGGACGAAATCCGTCTTCACCTTGTCCCGGAAAAGCATGCTGAGGTCGTTGGCAACCTGGCTCTTGAAGTAGAAATCCACTTCGCTCCTGGCCATGCCCTGGTCAAAAGTGAGGAAGTGCTGGATGTAGTTTCCGCGAAGGTCTTCCTGCTTGTAGTTCAACAGGGTACCGGCGTTTTTGGCCATCCCGGAACTGAGCAGGAAATCGGAAGACAACCAGGTGGCCACGTCGAACTCTTTAGCCAGGGCGCGGCGCAGGTTCTTATTCCGGGCGACAGACCGTTCCGGCCTGGCTTCCAGGTAGCCTTTTATGGCTGCTTCTACATCGGTGCCGTCTTCGGCGATGCCGATGAGGGCCACTTTTTCATTCCAGGCCAGGGTGCTGTTGTGAGAAGGGCTGAAAAACCGGTAGCCGTTATCGGCGGCGGGCTGTGGCTCCGCCTCGACGCTTTCGAGCAACGCTTCGAACGCCCCGGCGTCGGCAAGAGAAAAGGAAATGACGGTGAAGGGTTTCTGGTTTTCCCGCATTTCAGCGGAAAAGTAGATGTTTTTCCCGAGGTCTACCCCGGAGCTTTCAGGTTGTTCGAAGACTTTGGCCAGCACCGGATTGGCAGCCCGGGCTTCTTCGGCCATCTGCCGGTAGCCTTCGGATTGCCGGACCGACTCGAAATCTGCTTTGTCCATTAATTGCCGGGCGCGGATGGCCGTGACCATAGCCGTGCTTTCGGGCAGGTACTGTAGGCTGTCGTCCGGTATCGGTGCTTCCTGTTGGCAGGCTGTAAATACGAGTGCAAAAAGTAGGGCTGAAAGGGATAGCCAGGTGAATTTCCGAATGCTCATCTTTGTGGTTTTTTTATGTGACCCGGCAAAGTTATGGCGGCCCGGCCCGGCCTTCCACAATGATGGATGAAAAGCGGGAAATATTCGATGGAGTGGATTGGGTTGACGGCGGCATGGCTACCGGATGATTTCTGGATTGTGCGTTTGTGCATTTTTACCCGCCTCTGCGGGCAGGAGCCGCAGCGGCGGGCGAAGGCCCGGACGAGCGCAGCGAAAACGGGCGTACATCCGTATCAGAACCGCGCATTTCTAATCATTTCCATGTCTCTCCCCATCTCCATGCCCCCTACTCCACTGCCCTTGCTCCTCCGGCAACATCCTCCTGCCCCTCCTGTTCGGACAGGCGCTTGATGTAGTAGTAGGTCTCCATCTGGGACCGGATGGCCAGGTCGGATCCGTCGGTGCGGTACGTATTGGAGGATTCCTTGTCGATGATCCTCGCCTTGACATTATCGCTGAGCTGGATGGTGATAAAGTCTTTGATCTGGTGGCGGATGTGTTCTGAATAAATGGGGAAGGCCGTTTCTACCCGGTAGCTGAGGTTGCGGACCATCCAGTCGGCGGAGGAGAGGTAGATCAGTTCCTCGCCGCCGTGGTAAAAGATGAAGATGCGGGCGTGTTCCAGGTAACGGTCGACGATGCTGACGGCGGAAATGTTCTCGCTGAACCCTTCCATGCCGGGCACCAGCGAGCAGATGCCCCGTATGATCAGCTGTACCTTCACGCCGGCCTGGCTGGCTTGATAGAGCTTTTCGATCATCGACTGGTCCTGCAGGCTGTTCAGCTTGAGGATGATCTCAGCGCGGTTGCCGGCACGGGCCTGTTCGATCTCGAAGTCTATAAGTTTCTCCAGCTCGGTGCGCAGGTTGAACTGGCCGACCAGCAGGTGCTGAAAGCCCTGCTGGGGCACCTTGACCGTTTCCAGGAAGGAAAACACCCGCGCCACTTCGTTGACGATGCGCTCGTCGGCAGTGAACAGGCCGAAGTCGCTGTACACCTTAGCGGTATCCTCGTGAAAGTTGCCGGTGGACAGGTAAGTGTACATGCGGGCCTTGCGCCCTTCGACCCGGCGCACCAGGGCCAGCTTGGAATGCACCTTGACGCCGGGAAAGCTGTAGTGGACGTTGACGCCGGCCTGTTCCAGCTTTTCTCCCCATTCCAGGTTGGCCTCTTCGTCAAACCGGGCCTTGACTTCGATGAAGACGGAGACCTGCTTGCCTGCCTGCACCGCGTCCTGCAGGGCCTGCATGATGCGCGATTTGCGGGCCACCCGGTACTGGATGATCTTGATGTGGGTGACCTTGGGGTCGCGGGCCGCTTCTTCGAAAAAGCGGACGACAGAACGGTAGGAATGATAAGGCACGTGGATAAAATGGTCCTTTTCCCGGATGGATTGCCAGAACCCGGTGCTGTCCTCCAGTGGATGATACGGCAGGGAAGGCAATGGGGAATTGCTCAGGTGGGCCATCCCGAAATCGGGAAACTTGAAGAAGTCGAAGTTGTTGTGGTACCGTCCTTCCTGCAGGATGTCGTACTTCTCCAGGCCGAAGGCTTCCTTGAGGAAATCCAGCAGCTCGTTCGGCATCTCCCGGTCGTAGACAAACCGGGAGGCCGGCCCGACCTGCCGCTTGGCCAGGCTCTCCTTGATCTTCTGGATGAGGTCGCCGGAAAATTCGTCGTCGATGTACAGCTCGGCATCCCGGGTAAGCTTGATGGAAAAGGTGTCCAGGATATGATATCCGGGAAACATCCAGGAAACGCTGTGGCGCACGATGTCGTCCAGCATGATGAGGTCGCGCCGGTTGGAAGCGGAAGGCAACTCGATAAACCGCGGCAAATGGTCAGAAGGGATCTTGACGTTGGCGTACTGGTGTTTTTTTTCCGGGTCATCCTTGTCCTGAAGCAGGACGGTGAGGTAGAGGGCAGCATTGTTGAGAAATGGGCGGATTTTGTTCTTGACCAGCAATACGGGCTGAACGAAGGGTAGCATGTGGTCTTTGAAATAGGTTTCCACGAACGCTTTTTGCTCCTCGTTCAGGTCGAGGCGCCGCAGGAGGTGGATCTTGTGGTGCTTCAGCTCGGGAATGATCTCCTCTTCGAAGATACGGCTGAATTCCTCCTGCTGCTTATTGACGATCCGCTGTATGTCTTTCACGATCTGTTTCGAATCGACGTGCAGTTCCTTTTTGGTCTTCTTGCCTACCCGCAGCAGGTTGCGGTGGTTGGCCATGCGCACGCGGAAGAATTCATCCAGGTTGGAGGAATAGATGGCCAGGAACTTGATCCGCTCCAGCAAAGGCACCGTGGGGTCCTTGGCTTCCTGCAATACCCGGTAGTTGAAAGACAGCCAGCTGATATCCCGCTGGATATACGGATAGCCGTTTTCTGTTTTCAGGACCAGGCTGCCGGTGCTGAAATTAGATCTGGCCTTTTCATTACGGCGGACCTCCGTTTTGTTGGCAATGTTGGACATAGTACGTCGTATATGGCTGAATGTATTAAAACAAACTCATCTGCTGCCCCTGGCCTTCCTCCCCGGAGAGGTTGGGGCCCCGGGTTTTCATTCCCGGAATTTTCTCCCTGGCTTTTTCCAGGACGTAGGCGGCCAATTCGGGCGCCAGGAGGTTGTCCGGCTCATGAGGGAAGAAGAAAACCTCCCGCAGGCCTTTTTCAAACCACCCCGCCAGGCGCTGCACCCACTCATCGACACGGTGGTAATCGGTCGGGTGCAGGCCATTGCCCACAAACCGCACCAGGGCCGCCCCGCTGGTAAGCCGCATGTGGAGCACATCCCGGCGTCCGGCTACGTCGGTGATGACTGCGGCAGCCCGGTGTTCCTGAAACATCGAAAAGGCGGCCTCTCCGCTTTTCGGCCCGCTGAACCAGCTCTCGTGGCGCAGTTCAACGGCCAGCGGCAGTTCCCCGGGCAATGCCTTCAGGAATTTCTCCAGCTGCGGCAAGCGCCGGGTATCGAAATACGGGGGCATCTGCATAAAACAACAGCCCAGTTTTTCCCTCAGGCCCAGCACGGCTTCACAAAACGACGGGATAAGCTCCGTCCCCAAACCCAGGTTCCGGCTGTGGCTGATGGACTGGGGGACCTTGGGGCAAAAACGAAAATCCGGAGCGGATTCTTCGTACCACTTGCCGACGGTGGCGGCATCGGGTATCCGGTAGTGAGTGGTGTTCAACTCGATGGTATTGAACTGCCGGCTGTAGGCCCGGAGGTAATCTTTAGCCTTCGTCCCCCTTGGATACACCCGCCCTACCCATTCTTTCATGCTCCAGCCCGTGCAGCCTATATGGAGGAGCGGCGGCCCCTCCCGTTCCGGCAGGCCGGCCAGCAAACGGCTGTTTTCAGGGCTGTCGGGCGGCAGGCTGAAATCTACCCCGGATATGTCTGGCAGTTTCCCGAACTTCATTTTCTCAGGCGCATTTTTTATGGGCTGGAAGGTACGAAAAATATGCCGGTTGTTGGCTGCCGGTTATTGGTTGTTGGTTGGAGGGTTCGGGGCGGGCCGCACAGCCTAACGAACAACGATCAACAAACAACAAGCAACGAATCCATGGTTTGTCCGCATAAAATTCTTTACTTTAGGCCCTGGAAAAATTTCAAGTATGATCATTCGCATGCTGATAATCCTGGGGTGTGTCGTCGTTTTCATCAACGGCTGCAACAGCCTCATCTCGCAGCACTTCGGCACCCATAAGCTGAGGTCGTATACTATGGAAGATGTTCAGCAGGCGGGGATCGGCGACGCCGACTACATCGCCGTCGGGGACGCCTGGCTCTCCGGAGACTTTGTCTTCAAAGCCGCCAAAAGCCCGGCGAACCCCGGAGTCATCATCTACCCGGTATTGTCCCGGGAGCAATTCGAGGCCAAAAAAAGGGGGGAGCCGGTGCGCCCGGATATCATTGCCTGGACGACGGACTTCCCCTCTCAGTGCGTCGGGGCAGGCAACTGCATCGAGGCCGGCCCGGCAGCCCTGCAAGGCATCGTGCGGGACTTGCCCAACGACCGGCAGGGGCAGGGGCAGCTCGAAGGTAAAGGGTACCGGTTGGCCGACGACGCCATCTACCTGGAACACGGGCAGGCGCCCCTGGCCTGGTACTGGAACCTGCTCATGATGATCGGGGCGGCGGCGGCAGCCATCGGCGTTGAAGCCTACAGCCACCGCCGGCAACGGAAAAAGATCACTAAAACACCAACTTAATAATGGAAAGGAAACAAATTGCCGCCGGCAACTGGAAAATGAATACGGATTACAACGAAGGGCGTGAGCTGGCCAAGGCGGTCGTGGCGGGCCTGCAGCCTTCCGACGTGCTGGTCGTCCTGGGAGCGCCCTACATCCACCTGAAGAACATCAGCAGCATCATCCAGGATGTCTCCAACATCAAACTGGCGGCTCAGAACTGCCACCAGGAGGAAAGCGGCGCCTACACCGGCGAAATATCGGCCGCCATGCTAAAGTCCTGCGGGGTGGATTTCGTCATCCTGGGCCATTCGGAACGCCGGGAGTACTTTGGCGAAAAAGACGAGCTGATCGCCAGGAAGATCGACATCGTCCTCCGGCACGGGATGCAGCCCATATACTGCTGTGGCGAAAGGCTCGAAGTGCGGGAGGCGGGCAAGCACGAGGAGTTGGTCGGCGAACAGGTGAAAGCCGCCCTCTTCCACCTTTCCAAAGAGCAGATGGGGCAGGTTGTGGTCGCCTATGAGCCCGTATGGGCGATCGGGACCGGCAGGACGGCGTCGCCGGAACAGGCCCAGGAGATGCACCGGCATATCCGCAGCCTGCTGCAGAAAAAATTCGGCAAAGATGTCGCCAACGCTACCTCCATCCTCTACGGCGGCAGCGTGAAACCGGACAACGCCCGGGAACTCTTCGGCCAACCCGACGTGGACGGCGGCCTGGTCGGCGGCGCTTCCCTCAAAGCCAGGGATTTCCTGGAGATCGCCGGCAGTTTCTGATGCGGGGTAAAATGACACAGTATCACTTTTTTGAATAAATTTTCCCGGATGCCTGCGCTTTTGCTGAGCAAATTTTCTAAATTTGTCGGGTTCACGCTCAAAAGAACGGCGCCGCATGAGTAGCATTGTAACCCAACGTTTTATCAAATGCCACAACAAGCTCCGGGAGGAAAACCGGGTACGGTCCAGCCGACAGTTTGCCCTTTCTCTGGATTACCTGCCCCAAAGTTTAAGCGAAATCCTGAAAGGGCGCCGGGATGTCACCATCGAATTGCTGCGCAAAGCCGTCGAGAAATACAAGGTCAACCCGGTTTATATCTACACCGGCGAAGGCCCCATGTTCATGACGGAGGAAGACCACAAGAGCTTCCGGGTGCTGACCATCGTCACCAACGCCCAGGACGACGAGCGCATCGTCCACGTCCCGGTGCCGGCCCAGGCGGGCTACGCTGCCGAAATGGGCGACCCGGCCTTTATCCAGGACCTGCCGACCTTCACCCTGCCCGACTACAAATACAAGGTGGGCACCCACCGCTCGTTCGACGTCTCCGGCGACAGCATGGAACCCACCCTGTTCGAAGGGGATAAAGTGGTCTGCTCCTTCCTGGAACCGACGCTCTGGGAAAACGCCATCAAGGACAATTACGTCTACGTGGTCGTCACCCGGGGAGACATCGTGGTCAAACGGGTGAACAACGCCCTCCGGGAGAAAAAGCGGCTGGAACTGCTCTCCGACAACAGCTTCTACGAACCCTACACTGTCAACCTGGGCGATATCCGGGAAATCTGGTACGTGCGGGCTAAAGTCAGCCCCTTCCTGCCTTCGCCCCAGAATATCCAGAACTACCTCTACGACGAAGTCCGCGAACTCAAACAGACCATCAACAAACAAACCCAGCTGATCGACAGCCTGAACAAAACCATCGAACGCCTGCTCGACCACCAGGGCGTCGTGGCAACCTTAAAAGGAACACCCAATGAAGAAACTTAAAATCACCGGCACGGCCCGCTACCAGAACCTGGGCACCGGCTTCTGGGGCATCATCGGCAAAGACGGCCGGGAATGGCGCCCGGTCAATATGCCGGAACAGCTCAAATACGAAGGCAGGGAAGTGAAGGTCGTAGCCACCGAAGTGGAGGAGGACGTCTCCATCTTCATGTGGGGCACGCCGGTGAAGGTAATCTCTTTTGAAACGGTGGCGCCATGAGGGAAAGATTGTGCATGTGTGCATTCGACAGTGAATGAATGAATGAGTGAATGAGTGAATGAATGAATGAGTGAATGAGTGAATGAGTGAATGAGTGAATAGAATCAACTATGTAATAAAGTTTGACTTTAAAAACAATACATATTTTATATTTATTCACTCATTCAGTCCCTCACTCATCCACTCATTTGGGGGACTTTCCGGAGTGCCCTCACACATACACCTCTCCCTCACTGCTTCCCAAAAATATCCTTCTGCCGGTTGTCCAGAACCGGGGCAGGCCGGGGCGCCTCTTCCGAAACCTGGTCGAAGACTTTGTCGACGTGCCACCACAGGCCGCCTTCCAGCCGGTAGGCCTCGTAGCTGCCATCCGGGTAACGGACGGCACCTTCGCCGTAGGGGCCGTCCCGTTCGATGAGGTGGTCGAAAATGACCAGTTCCAGGAGCTCGTCGTAATTGCAGCGGGTGCTCACTTCGGCTGAATATTCCCGCACTACCCGGTGTTTGCGCCGGCCGCCCTCGTGTACGAAGACAGGTGCGCCGAACAATGGTTTCCCGTCCTGAAAGGACAGCACGTCGATCAGTTTGCGCTTGCGGAAAAAGCTGTAGCCATCAAAGCCGAAGAGGAGATAGTATTTCCCGTTGGGGCCGTCTACGTCGAGCAGGTTGTAATAGACGCTGCCGTACCATTCCTCGGGGGACAGTTCAGCATGTTCCTCATCCGTTACCTGAAAAGAACGGTCGATCAGCGGGAAAAGCTTCAGCTCCGGCGTGTTCATCTGTAGGGCGCCGTAGTATCGGTAGTCGTCCTTGTCGACGTATAGCTGCCAGGTGAATATCCGGAAACTGCTGTCCCGCGGATATTGAATGGAAACCGACTTCAGCCGTTCGAAAGGATACCGGAAGGAGTTCTCCACCTTCAGGGCCCGGACCAGCTTGGGGATCATCTCCCGGCAGGCGCCGAAGCGGTGCTCGGGCAGGGAATCGTTGATCACAGCGTAAGCCAGCAGGGCCAGCGTGTCTTCCATCTCCTTTAAAAAAGCCTGGCCTTCTTCAGAGAAGGCGCCTGTTTTTTCCTGCGCATATAATTGATAAACCCCGCCAACGGCAAGTACTATGAATATCAAAATCTTTTTCATTCAAAACTACAGTTTAGAATCGTGACCATCTGACCCTCTTCAAACGGCGAGAGAAGGGGTATTAGTTTATACGAACCGCTCTTTTCCGCCGGAACATTTGCGGGGGCAAGCCCGTCCTCGTGCCCCGGCCGGGCAAGCCCGTCCTCGTGCCTCGGCCGGGCAAGCTTCCCGCTTTCAGGATGTCGTTTTTTTTCAATCCTCTCCCCTCCCACCCCACTAACTTTGTGGCAGTTCTTTTTTAAACCAAAAATCACGAGAAATGAAAACGCAAATTGCAAAGCCAAGCCTGGATGCAGCAGTACAGCATCTTTTTGACGAAGAAGTTTACCTCACCGGCATTACCGAATACGGCGTGAGCTGGGAAGGCCTGGCCAGTGGGATGGAAGCCCCTCCTCCTCAGGGTGCCCGCTTCGATATCGCCTTTGAAGGAAGGGTCTTCGGGGAAAAGGTCAACGGCCAGGTCAGGGGCGTCGACTACCTGGAGGTGAGGGCCGACGGCAAATTTATCCTCACCCTACACGGAACCATCACCACAGACGACGGCGCCGTCATTTCCCTGGAGGAAAAAGGCACTATGGCCATAAAACCGAACGGCGACGGGCAGCTGTACCTGACGATGAACTTCTCCACCGCTCATCCCGAATACCAGTGGCTCAACGACAAACAGGTGTGGGGCACGGGCATCTCTTTCCTGAGCGAAGGGGAAGGGCGGGTAACCATCTCCGGTTTCGGGCCATCAGCCTGATGAGGGCCGCGACGGGACTGGAAGTGTACGATGTACGGAACCGGCGGCCGCCCGGGAGATTTAGATGTACGAAACCATCAACCATTTATTTCATCCACTAAAAACAACAAAAAAATGATCACCACAGACCTGAATAAACTGGAACTGACCGAATTTATCGCGAAGGGCAATCCCGGCCAACGGTGTAAGGCCACCTTTCCCCTGCTGGGCGCTCACGGCACCAAAGACAGCGCCACGGTGTATTTCGAACTGGACCCCGGCGAAGAGCTGGGCACGCATACAGACAGCGCGGAAGAACTGCTGATCATCCTGGAAGGGGATATAGAAGCGACGGTCGGCAGGGAAAAAGCCACCATTTCCAGGAACCAACTGGTGGTAGTCCCCAAAATGGCGCCGCACAATTTCCGCAATGTCGGCAAGGGTAGGGCCAAAGTCCTCGGTTTCTTTGGGGGCGCCAACAACATCGTAGCCACTTTCGACCAAACCTGGTGGCCCACAGGCTCTAACCGGGTAGATACGGCTGCGATGAGTGGATGAAGGAAGGAGTGAAGAGTGAAGAGTGAAGGAGTGAAGGAATGAAGGAGTGAAGGAGAACGGCGGCCGCCTGGGATTTCCAACCACTAAAAAAAACCGGCGGCTTACGCATCTCCTGCCCCTTTTCTGCTGCGATCATCGCATTTTAGGCAAAAAAGCATGAGTGTCTTGATCAAAGAATACCTTCCCTCTCCTTCGCTCCGGCCTTATGTGGAACTCTTCTGGGAAGGGCAGTTCAACACGGTTAACGCCCAACTGCTGGCACAGAAAGTGCTGCCCAACGGCTATCTGGAAGCCATCATCCACCTGTCGGACCTCCACTGCGAGCTGCCCGGCGGCGGTGCCTACGCCCCGTCTTCCGACTATACGCTGATCGGCTTATTCGCCCGGCCTTACGAAGTGCATTTCAAAGGGCTGGTCCGGGTGTTCGGCATCCGGTTCAAGCCGGAAGGGCTGCTGCCGGCCCTGGGCGTGCCGGCAGCCGAGGCCAGGGATGGCTTTATCGATATGGAAGCGTTCACGGGCCGCCCATTCCGGGAGTTGTGCTCCCGGCTCCGGGCAGCCGGGCAGCCGCGTGAACGGATCGCCCTGAGCGAAGCCTTCCTGCAGAAAAAGCTGGAGCGCCATGCTTCCGAATTGTATTACCTGAACCGCGCTGCCGAAATGATCCGCCGCCGGAAAGGGCTTGTCTCCATGGACGAACTGGCGGCAAGCGCCTACATCAGCCCCCGCCAGCTGGAGCGGGAATTCAAACGAAAGATCGGCCTGACGCCCAAACGGTACATGCGCCTGGCCCGCCTGAACGAAGTGAACCGCTTGCTGGAAAAAAACAGCTCCCTGGGCCTGGCCGATATCGCCTACGAAACGGGATACGCCGACCAGGCCCACTTCATCCGCGACTTCAAACACTTCACGGGGGAAAAGCCGACCGTTTTCCTGCGGGAAAAGGAAAGATTTATCGTTAATCCTAATATGGTGGGGTGATTGGATTGGGAAAAGGCGTTTTGTGGCTCTTGTGGCTTTGGTGCCTTCCTGGCCAGGGCGTTTGGCGCCTTCATGTACAGCAGTGGATATTCAGAAATGTGTGTCCGCCCCCAGGTTTTGAACCGACGAGGCCGCACACACTACTGGACAAAATGGTTTTGGACACAGAACGTACTGAATCCAACACAGTACCTCCGCGGTTTGAGTAACCTGCCGGCCTGCGGCCCTGCCGGCCTGCCATTACTGTCAGGCAGGCAGGCGGGAAGACACAGCGTCCTGAACAGTCCCCACATTCAACAATATAACTATCCCTCAAACCCCGCTGTAGCCAACAATATAACAATATAACTACCCCCTATCTCCGGTGCCGCTTCCCCTTATTGTTCTTATAGTCCATGAAGATATACTCCCCCAGCCCCTGCAGGCTGCTGTAAAAAGCCTTGCCGTTGTTCGCTTTGGTGAACTGGTCGACGAAGCGCATCAGGTAGGGGTCGCGGGCGATCATGAAGGTGGTGATGGGAATGTCGAGCTTGCGGCAACGCTGGGCCAGGGTGAGGGTGCGGCTGACGATCTTGCGGTCCAGCCCGAAGCTGTTCTTGTAGTAGCGCTTGCCCTTTTTCATGCAGGTCGGCTTGCCGTCCGTGATCATGAAAATCTGTTTGTTGGGGTTGCGGCGGCGGCGCAGCAGGTCCATCGACAGTTCCAGCCCGGCGATGGTATTGGTGGGTGGTAGGTGAGACCTGCAGGTAGGGCAGGTCTTTGATCTCGATCTGCCAGGCGTCGTTGCCGAAGACGATGATATCGAGGGTATCTTTGGGGTAGCGGGTGGTGATCAGCTCGGCCAGGGCCATGGCCACTTTTTTGGCCGGCGTGATGCGGTCTTCCCCGTAGAGGATCATCGAGTGGGAGATATCGATCATGAGCACGGTGCTCATCTGTGCCTGATAGTAAGTTTCCTGTACTTCCAGGTCTTCCTGGGTGAGGCGGAAGTCGTCGATGCCGTGGTTGATCTGGGCGTTGCGCAGGGAGTCGGACACGGCGAGCTGGTCGAGGCGGTCGCCGAACTCATAAGGGCGGAGGTCGGAAGTGGGCTCGTCCCCTCCCCCGCCGTAACGGGTATTGTGGTTGCCGCGGCGGGATTTTTTCAGCTGCCCGAATACGTCTTCCAGCGCCTTCTGCCGGATGGCGATCTCCATTTTGGAGGTAGGCACGAAATTGGGGTTGCCCTGCCCTTCCTCCTGGATGTAGCCCTTGTCGATGAGGTCCTGGATGAAATCGGCCATCCCGTACTCTTCATTGGTCAGTCCGTATTCCTTATCCAGCTCGGTGAGCCAGGAAAGCGCTTCGCTGATGTCTCCGGATGTGTAAACGAGCAGCTCCTGAAAAAGCTTCAGCAACTGGTCGAAAACAGACCCTTCCCCTTTTCCCGGAACAAACTCTGAAAATTTCCAACCAATCATGCTTGTGAATTCTGTTTTTGTCCTGTTAGTTACTCCCCCATCTCCCTCATCTCCCCGTCTCCCCGTCTCCCCGTCTCCCCGTCTCCCCGTCTCCCCGTCTCCCCGTCTCCCCATCTCCCCATCTCCCTCATCCCCTCTACTCCTCCAGCGCACAGCACTTCATCAGGTCCAGATAGTCGGGCCGGTCGGAGGCCAGCTTGTGGATGAAGCTGTCTTTCACCTCCCCGTCCTGAATGGCGAAAACGCCGGGCATCTGGAAGCCGTCGCCCAGTTGGGGGCCGACGCCATGGCCGGCCACTACGCCGGCGGAGAACCCCCGGATCCAGGAAGAAAGGCCGAACAGTTGTGTGAAGTTGCCCTTCACCAGGCCGAATGCCGCGTAGAACTTGCATTCCGGGTCGCTGATGTGGAGCGAGCCTTCCAGGCCATAGCGGGTAAAATACCGCTCGGCAATGTCATCGGAGGCCATATGGACGAAGATGATCCGGGAACCTTGCTCTTCGATCCGGCTGCGCTGCCTGGATATGTCAGAAAGGGCTTCCCGGCAGAAGGTACATCCAAAATGGCGCAAGAAGACCAGAAGGACCGGTTGCCGGAGAGAATAATCGAAGAGCGTTTCGCCGGTGTTCAGGACCATCCGGCTCAACAACTTCTCATCTAATTTCTTAGCCTCGACCATGTGGGTTACGAATTTTTGAGGATATACACACTCCAACAACTGGAGAGGAGGAAAGTTGACAGGGGAGGATATGGGGCCATGGGTTTCATTGTGCCATGACCCCATACGCCCTTATACCTCCATATTATCATACACCTCCATCACGGCGCGGACGTGCTCGGCGGAATCTTTCAGCAGTTTCATTTCATCGCCGTTCAGTTTCAGTTCCAGCATTTGCACGATGCCTTTGGCGCCCAGTTTTACCGGCACGCCCAGGAAGATGCCCTTCATGCCGTACTCTCCGTTGAGCAGGGCGCAGCAGGGGAAGATGCGGTTTTCGTCGCGGACGATGGCTTCCACCATCTGGGCAGCGGCGGCGCCGGGGGCGTACCAGGCGGATGTGCCCATCAGCTTCACCAGTTCGCCTCCCCCCATTTTGGTGCGTTCGACGATGGCGTCCAGCTTATTGCTGTCGATCATCTCGGTCACCGGGATGCCGGAGACCGTCGTATAGCGGGGCAGCGGCACCATGGTGTCGCCGTGCCCGCCCATGAGCACGGCCTGTATGTCCTTGGGGGAAACCTGCAGGGCTTCGGCCAGGAAGGCCCGGTAGCGCGCCGTATCCAGGATGCCCGCCATGCCGAAGATTCGCGAGGAATCCAGCCCGGAAGCTTTGTAGGCCGCGTAGGTCATCACATCCAGCGGGTTGGAAACGACGATGATGATCGGATTGTCGGAATGTTCCATGATGGACTTTGTCACCATGTTGACGATCTTGGCGTTGGTAGAGATCAGGTCATCCCGGCTCATTCCAGGCTTGCGGGGCACGCCGGCGGTGATGACGACGATATCGGAGCCGGCGGTTTCTTTGTAATCTTCGGTCCCCGTGAGGTGGGTACTGTAATAATCGATGGGGGCCTGCTGCCAGCTGTCCAGGGCTTTGCCCCGGGCCAGGTCGCCCTGGATATCGAGGAGGACGACTTCTTTTACCAGGTCTTTGTGAGCCAGGACATTTGCGCAGGTAGCGCCGACGTTACCGGCGCCAACAACAGTTACTTTACTCATGATATTTTCGTTTGATGTTATTTAGTTCCGAGTCATCGGGGCAACCCGCAAAATCTTTTTATTACCCTTAGTAGTGATTAAAAAATAAATTCGACATTTTGAGTCAATGAATTATCGCGAAGGCCAGCAGTCTCATCAGGGCAAAGGCCTTCGCGATAATTCATTGACATCGAACTTATTTTTTAACGTTCCTCACTCAACTTTTTTAACGCTTCTGCTGTCTACTTTTCGGATTACCCATTTGAATCTATACTGGCGCACGCCTGGTTTTCGCTTTACAAAAACCAGCGAGGCCAGTCTAACCTCTCTTCAGGCGGACACCCTTTAAAATTCGGTGCAAATCTAGTCAATTTTGGCATCATTCCATACTGGCGAACGGATGGTTTTGTTCCTGATGAAACCATCGATGCCGGGATGTACTGATTTTGTAAAGACAAAATCAGCCATGCGCCAGTATAAAATGACCCGGGCGCTCCTCCGGGAAAACGGCGAGCTGGGCGCCGATGCGCCACTTTATCTCCCAGCTGACTAAATATTAGGCAATATTTTATCCTTCCGCCCGGCGCATTTTTGCTATTTTTGCGGGGTTGAAGATGGAATTTTTTATAACAAAAAATCATTTTATAACGCCTGAATGCCTGATCGCTTGCCGTTGCCTGCTGTATTCCGGCAGCTGACGACCAACCCCCGTCAAGCCCGGGCATTCATCGATCAAACGCATTATTTCAGCATGAAAAGAATTGTCACTTTCCTGGCCTTCGCCCTGATCACCGGCCTGGGCGCCTATGCACAGCCAACCCTGCAGGATTTCTGCGGCACGCCTCCCTACAAATCGGAGTGGCTGGAACGGTACCAGCAGAACCCACAGGTGATCAACCGCTCGATGTTGGACACCATTTACGTACCGGTAACTTTCCACATTGTCGGCAAAAACGACGGCACCGGCTATATTTCATACAACCGCCTGATGGACGGTTTCTGTTTTCTCAATGAAGTATTTGAGCAGGCTGCCATCCAGTTTTACGTCAAAGGGGACATCCGCTTCATCAACAATAGCAGTTACTACGACCACAACAATTCCACCGGCGGACAAATGATGGCCGCCAACAACGTGCCCAATACGGTGAACTTCTATGTTGTGAACGACCCCAACGGCGCCCTGGGATACTACTCCCCGACCCGCGACGCCGTGGCCCTGGCCAAGGGTTCTCTGACGTCCGGCGACTATACCTGGCCCCACGAAGCCGGCCACTACCTCTCCTTGCCCCATACCTTTTACGGCTGGGAAACAACGGATTATGACTACAATGCTCAGACACCCAATACCGTAACCTGGGGGGGGATCACCCGCCTGGTCGAAAAAGTGAACGGCAGCAACTGCGTCTTCGCAGGCGACGGTTTCTGCGATACCTCTCCGGACTACCTCAACTTCCGCTGGAACTGCAATGGCGATGTCGAAAGCCCGCAAATCCAGAAGGACCAGGAAGGCGTGGATTTCCGTTCGGACGGCACTTTGATCATGGGCTATGCGCTGGACGGGTGCGTCACCCGCTTCACCGAAGGCCAGATCGGCGCGATGCGCGCCAACCTGCAGCAAGTCCGCCCCGGCCACCTCACCAACCAGGAACCCGGCCAGCCGGTCGCCTCCAATGAGCTGACGCCGATCTTCCCGGCCGAAGGGCAGGCCGTGCTGAACGGCGAACCGTTTTCGCTGGAATGGGAAGCCATCCCCAATGCGGAAATGTACTTCGTGGATATTTCGCTGATCTCCACTTTCGCCTTTATCAATAAGACTTTCGTCACCACCACCAACTCTGTTGATATAGCAGGCGACGATCTGAATCCGAACAGGAAGTACTTCTGGCGCATCCGCCCTTTCAACCGGTATGACGCCTGCGTGAGCAATTCCGACGTGCACAGTTTCGAACTGGCGGAGACCATTTCTTCTGCCAACGACTGGGAAACGGTACAGGGCCTGCGCCTATACCCCAACCCGGCAAAGGAGAACCAGGAGGTCGTGCTGGAGTTCGCCTCCGAAAAGGTCGGCAACGCTACCATCAGCATACTTAGCCTCACCGGCCAGGCCCTGAACAGCCGCCGCCTGGACGTGGCCGCCGGCGCCAACCGCGCCAACCTCTCCGTCGACGGGCTGCCCAAGGGGATCTACCTGGTGCGCATCGACGCCAACGGCGGAGCGAACTACCGGAAGTTGCTGGTGCAATGACAATATCGTGCATTCGTGCATTGGTGCATTTGTGTATATGTTAGGCGGGCCAGCGTGTAGCCACCCATCATGCCCCCCGGCCAATGCACGAATACACCAATGCACCAATGCACTATTTCTCCCCTCATCCCTACCGATAACCGCCTATTATTCCTAACTTGACCGGGCGTTTATCTTCGAAAACAATAGTCATGAAAAAACTTCTACTTTTCTCTTTCGCGGCCTTGCTCTTAGCCCTGGCGGCAAATGCCCAGGAACCGGATGAATACTGCGGCACGCCTCCCGGCATTGTCCCCTGGCTGCGGGATTATCAGGACAATCCCTCCGCTTTCCTGCGTTCCAACGAACTGCTGTACGTCCCCCTGACGATCCACATCGTCGGCAGCGACGACGGCAACGGATTCTATCCGGTACCGCGGGTTCTGGATGCTTTTTGTACGTTGAACAGGGATTTTGAGCCCTCCAACATTCAGTTCTTCATCGAGGGCGAATTCAATTACATCGCCAATACGGAATATTACGACCACGATTACGGAGCCGGCTTCGAGATGATGGAACGATATAACGTGCCCAATACCATCAACTGTTACATCGTGAGCAGCCCGGCCGGCAACTGCGGTTACGCCGTTTATTCCCTGGGCATAGCCCTGAACAAGGGATGCACCACGGCGGCCGACCATACCTGGGCGCACGAGATCGGGCACTACCTTTCCCTTCCGCACACCTTTTCCGGCTGGGAAGGGACCAGCTTCCAGGATTTCGACCCCACGCCCTCTTCGATCAACGGCCGCCCGGTGGAGCGCGTGGACGGCGTCAACTGTCAGAATGCCGGCGACCGGTTCTGCGACACGCCTCCGGATTACATCAGCAACCGCTGGTCCTGCCGCTCCGACAATTCCAGCAACGCCCTGCAGACGGACCCCACCGGCGCGACTTTCCGCTCCGACGGCACGCTCATCATGAGCTACTCCTTTGACGAATGCGCCAGCCGCTTTTCGGAAGGCCAGTCGGACGCCATGCGCGCCAACCTGCTCAATCAACGGAGCAACCTGCTGTACGACCAGTCGCCGGCCGTTTACCTGGAGAATGCCAACGTCACCCCCATCACGCCCAGCGAGGGCGCCATGATCACAGATGCCAATTCCGTCCTCCTGGAATGGGAACCTGTCGTCGGCGCCGACGGTTATATCGTCCAGCTCAGCCTCCTGTCTACCCTCGGCTTCGAGATCGTCTACCGGAGCTTCCCCACCACAGACACCCGGGTGGAAGTGACCGGCCTGCTCTCCGACAGGGACTGGCTCTGGCGCGTCCGCCCCTACAACCGCTACGATGGCTGCACCGGATACTCCAATGCCTTTGCCTTCGAGACCGGCAATTTCATCAACACCACCCGCGAACAGGTGGCGCCCACCGATTTCAATATACGGCCCAACCCGCAGCGTGCCGGCAACGACCTCACCATCGAGTTCGACCTGCCGGTGGCGCTCGACCTGAGCCTTAACCTGTACACCATGGCCGGCAAGCGCATCCACGGCATGCAGCTCAATGCGCACTATGGCCTGAACCGGATCGAAATGCCCACCGGCCACCTGGAGCCGGGCCTGTACCTCATCGGGCTGGAACACGCGCAGGGCAAGCAGTTCCGGAAAATACTCATCCAGTAGCCGGGCGTAGCACTTTTAACTGATGAGGGCGCTCCGGAAAGTCCCCCAAATGAGTGGATGAGTGAGGGGCTGAATGAGTGAATAAATATAAAATACGTATTGTTTTTAAAATCAAACTTTATTACATAGCTGATTCTACTCACTCATTCGCTAAGTCACTTCTTCACTCCTTTTCCGGGGTTTCCGGAGTGCCATCACTGATGGATTAGCGTTCATGGAAAAGTCAGCACACGAAGAAAGAGGGCGTGATGAAAAGGCGGTTCATCTTGCCCTCTTTCGTTAGATTTGGCATTATGAAAAGATCAACACTCATCGTTTTCCTCCTGTTGGGGGCGGTTCCGTTGCTCACCGCCCAGATTTCAAAATCGGACTTACAGCCCTGTGGTTCTCCTCCGGGCAAGTCAGCCTGGCTGAAACAGTACCAGCAAAACCCGCAGGCCCACGCCCGGGGTACGGACACCACTTTGTACGTACCACTGACCATCCACCTGCTGGCGCAGGACAATGGGAACGGCTACTTCAGCCAGTCCCAACTGCTGGACGCCCTGTGCCGGCTAAATTCCGATTTTGAGGAGGCCAACATTCAGTTCTTCGTAGAGGGAGAGGTCAATTACCTGCCCAATTCGGGCTGGAACAACCACGAGGATGTACTGGCCGGCGCGGATATGATGTTTGCCAATAATGTGCCCAACACGATCAATACTTACTTCGCCAACGACCCGGCCGGCAACTGCGGCTACAACCTGCCCTACGCCGGCATTGCCATGGCCAAGGCCTGCTCCGGGCCCAACGACCACACCTGGGCGCACGAGGTCGGCCACAACCTGTCCGTCCAGCATCCCTTCCTCGGCTGGGAGGGCGGCGTGAGCCACGACGGCAGCGTATCTCACAACTTCAGCGACCCGGCGCCGCTCACCGTAACTTACGACTATACCTATTTTAAAGATACCCTCATCCGGGACACCCTCATCATCGACACGGCCCTGGTGGAGTTTGTCGACGGCAGCAACTGCCATATCGCCGCCGACGGCTTCTGCGACACCCGCCCCGACTATATCGCCTCCCGCTGGAACTGCAATATCAACGGCGAAAGCCCGCAGGAACAGACCGACCCTGCCGGCGCCAAGTTCCGCTCCGACGGCAGCCTGATCATGGGTTATTCCGACGACGCCTGCCAGGCCCGCTTCACGCCCGAACAGATCGCCGCCATGCGCGCCAACCTCTACGAGGAAAAAGCCGGCTACCTGTACAACCAAACGCCTCTGCCCCCCGTGAGCGCCGAACCCACCACCCTGCTCGTGCCCGGGCAGGACGAACTCGTGCAGTACGACGCCGTGTACCTGGAATGGGAACCGCTGGAAAACGCCACCCATTACCTGGTGCAGGTCAGCCGCCTGGCCAGCCTGCCCGCCACCGGCGCCCTGACCTCCAGTTACATCGTTACCGAAACCTCCCTTGCCTTGCCGGAAGTGCTGCAGGTCGACCGCGACTACTACTGGCGGGTGCGGGGGTACAACAGCCATTCTTTCTGCAGCCCCGTCACGGCAGCCGGGCGCTTCCGCGCCGCCCAGGCCATGGCCGCCAACAGCCTGGAAGCCGTTTCCAACCTGCGGCTGAGCCCCAACCCGGCGGCTGGCGGGCAGCCCATCCTGCTCGAATTTGACGCGGCTGAGGCTTTTTCAGCTTCCCTGGATTTGTTGGCAGCCACCGGGCAAGTTGTCAAAAGCCAAAAACTGGCCGTACTAGCCGGCAACAACCGCTTTTCCATCGCCACGG
The DNA here is from genome assembly GCA_020636375.1 of Lewinellaceae bacterium. Classification (GTDB taxonomy): domain Bacteria; phylum Bacteroidota; class Bacteroidia; order Chitinophagales; family Saprospiraceae; genus JACJXW01. The sequence continues at coordinate 254,452 of JACJXZ010000001.1, forward strand.
ACGGACTGGCGCCCGGGTTATATTTTGCCCGGATGGAATGCGAAACAGGGCGCGCAGCAGGACGAGTAGTGATACGGTAAACAGCACTGCCATTCCAACTTTTTGTTTATCTTGCAAACAAAAAGCCGCCCCATATGACTGGCAGGAAGCGATTGAAAATAGGCGCCTTTTACTTACTTCACCTTAAACGACCACGTCAGCCAAAACCGGCACACCTCCTCCCCCGCCTCGTTCCTGCCGACGGACAGGATGCGGGCCGTCCGCCCTTCGCCGGAGTCGATGGCCTCCTGCACGGCTTCCTGAATGGCGGCCCCCTGCTCACAGGTAAACGTCGTCAATGTATCCGCCTTCTTCAAGAATTGGCCCTCCAGGCCGGTGATCAGCATGGAGATGCGCCCGCGGCCGTGCAGGGCGATCAGGGCCAGGGCGCCGGTCGACAGCTCGGCAGCTCCCGCCAGAGCGGCGAAATAGATAGAACGGAAAGGGTTCTGGGTCCGCCAGCTGTAGGGAATGGTTACCTGGCAACGGCCGGGCGCGATTTCCTTGATGCGCACCCCCCAGAACCAGCAGGAAGGCAGCCTCTGCAAAAAGTACAGGCGCATCTTCCAGGGCGTGCCCAGGTTGCGGATGAGGGAAAGCAGCCCGGGCGCTTTGGCGTCGAACCGGGGAATTGTGGTACGCTCAGAAGCCATCGGATGAATGGTTTATAAATTTTATATCACAGCTTGTTCCGCACAAAATAATCAAATTAACGAAAATCCGTAAAAAGGGATTTTGCCCCAAAGTCAAGCCCCTAAATCGCGCCATTTACAGTACCGAAAATTTAGTGGGCAATAAAAAATCCATTACTTTTGGGGCGTTTCTTCACCAACCTTACACAAAACGATGAATCTTCACGAATACCAGGGCAAAGAACTGCTGAAAAGCTACGGCGTAACCATCCAGGAAGGCATTGTCGCCAACACCCTCGAAGAAGCCGAAGCGGCCTATAAAAAGATCACGGAACAGTCCGGCTCAAAATTTGCGGTGGTCAAGGCGCAAATCCACGCCGGCGGCCGGGGCAAAGGCGGCGGCGTCAAGCTCGTCAAAAGCATGGACGACCTCAAAGAAAAGGCAGGCAACATCCTGGGCATGATGCTGAAGACCCCGCAAACCCCCGGCGGCATGGAAGGGCCGGGCAAAAAGGTCAATAAGATCCTGATCGCCGAAGACGCCTACATCCCCAACCCGGATGCCTGTGAAGAGTACTACATGTCTGTGCTGATGGACCGGGAGAAAAAGTGCAACGTCATCATCTACTCCACCGAAGGGGGCATGGATATCGAGACGGTCGCGGAAGAAACCCCTCATCTGGTACACAAGGAATACGTCGACCCCACCCTGGGCCTGCAGCCGTTCCAGGCGCGCAAGATCGCCTTCAACCTGGGGCTGAGCGGCAAGGCCTTCAAGGAAATGGCCCGTTTTGTGACGGCGCTTTACAAAGCCTTCGTCGGTTCCGACGCCTCCCTCTTCGAGATCAACCCCTGCATGAAAAGCGGCGAGGACCGCATCATCGCCGTCGACTGCAAGGTGACGCTCGACGACAACGCCCTCTACCGCCACCCCAACCTGGCGGAAATGCGCGACAAGAGCGAAGAGGATCCCACCGAAGTGGAAGCCACCGAGCTGGGCCTCAACTTTATCAACCTGGACGGCAACGTGGGCTGCATGGTCAACGGCGCCGGCCTGGCCATGGCCACCATGGACATGATCAAGCTGTCCGGCGGCGAACCGGCCAACTTCCTGGACGTGGGCGGCACCGCCGACGCCAAGCGCGTGGAACAAGCCTTCCACATCATCCTGAAAGACCCCAAGGTCAAGGCCATCCTGATCAACATCTTCGGCGGCATCGTCCGCTGCGACCGGGTGGCGCAGGGCGTGGTCGACGCCTACAAGAACATCGGCAACATACAGGTGCCCATCATCGTGCGCCTGCAGGGCACCAACGCCGACCTGGCCAAGGAGATCATCGACAACTCGGGGCTGGCAGTGCAGTCGGCCATCATCCTGAAGGATGCGGCGGAGCTGGTGAAGAAGGCGCTCGGGGAATAAGGCCCGAGGCGGGAATCCGCCTGAGGTTGGACAGGTTGGCTGTTGTTTGTTGCTCGTTGCTCCGGAATCACACGCCCTTGCAACTTAGTTATTCTGTCCTAAGTGCCCGGACGGGACTGGCCAGGGCTGCCTTCATGCTTTGGAAGCCCACTGTGGCAAAGGCTACTGCGACAGTCAGGGCGCCGGCCAGGGCGAACACCTGCCAGCCAATGTCGATGCGATAGGCGAATCCCTGGAGCCACCGGTTCATGGCGAACCAGGCCAAAGGAGCGGCTATCACAATGGCCAGCAGGACCAGCTTCAGCATGTCTTTGGAAAGCAGCCCGATCAGGCCCGGGACGGAAGAACCGAGCACTTTTCGGATGCCGATCTCCCTGGTGCGCTGCGCAACGGTATAACCAGAGAGCCCAAACAACCCCAGGCAACCCACCAGGATAGCCAGGATGGCAAAAAAGGCGGACAAGCGGGCAAACCGCCGTTCGTTTCCGTACTGGCGGTTGAAATAATCGTCGAGGAAAAAGTGTTCGAAGGGGTTGCCGGGAAAGGCAGCCGCCCACGACCGCTGCACGTGGGCCAGCGTCCCGGGCAGCCGGCTGGTCTGGATGCGCATGGAGTAAAACTCGCCGTTATAGGGCGTGCAGTAAAAAATGGTGGGGTCTGCCGCTTTTTTCAGGGAGACCTGGTGGTAATCATTTACAATGCCCACGACAATGGGGTTCCAATCAAAATTGGGAATAGACAGCGTGCGCCCAACCGCCTGTTGCGGCGCGTCGAACCCCAGCAGCCGCGCCGCCGCTTCGGTCAGGATGACGGAGGTGTCCCGGTCCTGCGGGAATTCGGCGGAAAAGGCCCGGCCGGCCAGCAACTTCATTTTAAATACCTCCAGGAAATCGTAGTCCATGCTGTTGATGCGCAGGGTGACGGCTTCGTTGTCGGCCGCGCCATAACGCTTCACCGAAGATTTGTACTCGCGCTGTTTTCCCGGGATGGTTATGGAAGTGGAAACGGCTTTGATGTCGGGGTGTTTGGCCAATTCAGCCCGGAAGACGTCGATAGCCGAATTGTAGGCCTGCCTGTCCCGCTCCGATATGCCCGGCCGTTCTACCACCAATACCTGGTCAATTTCCATCCCCAGGTCCCGGTTCAGCATAAACCGCAACTGCCGGTATATGGTAAAGGTGCCGACGATGAGAACCATCGAAGCAGCGAACTGGAAAACGACCAGCCCCCGGCGCACCCAAAGGCCGCCTGCGGTGTTCTTCAAACTTCCTTTCAGCACCGAAACCGGCCGGAAAGAAGACAGCACGAAGGCCGGATAAATACCCGAGAACAGGCTGCCCGCCACCCAAAGCCCCAGCATCAGGCCCAGGAACCAGGGCTGAAACAGGTAAAAGGCATCGAACGACAACCCGGAAAGGGTATTGAAAAGGGGCAAGGCCAGAAATACCAGAACCCAGGTGAGCAAGAGCGCTAAAAAATTCACCACTGTCGCCTCGGTTAAAAACTGCCGGACCAACTGCCCTTTCACCGCGCCGGCGACCTTTCGAATGCCGACCTCCCGCGCCCGCTCGATGGCTCGGGCAGTGGACAGGTTTACGTAGTTGATCCAGGCAATAAGCAGGACGAACAGCCCGGTCAATCCCATAAACAAGACGATGCGGCCGTCGCCGTTCGGTTCCGGCTCTTCGGCCAGGTCCGATGTGAGATGAATATCCCGCAGCGGCTGCAGGCCCAGCACGTCCTTGCGGTTCTGCTCCTCCATTTCCGGCTTGTATTGTTCCACGATGGCGGGAAATTTATCCAGCAGGGCCTGCGCATCCGTACCCGGCGCCACCCGGATAAAGGTATACATGTCTTTACGCCGCCAGCTTTGCCCATAGCGCTCTGGTGCCTGCTCATAACGGCCGTACAGGGTTTTGTAGGAAAACAACACGTCGAATTTCAGGTGGGTGTTGGGCGGCAAATCCCTGAAAACGCCGGTTACCGTCACCAGCTCGTCATTGAAATCATCGTCCTGAAGGCGAAGGGACTGGCCAATGGGATTTTCTGATCCAAAATACAGGCTGGCGTATTTTTCCGAAACGACGGCGGTAAGCGGTTTCGCCAGTGCTGTTGCTGGGTTTCCGGCGGCCATCTCATAGCCCATCATAGGCAGGAAAGCAGAGTCGGCATACAGGAACTTCCGGTGCTTGAAGGCTATCGGCTCCGGTTTGGCCTGCTCGTTGGTGATGATGACGTTGTTTTTATAGCCCAGGTTGTACAGGCGGGCGAAGCTGGTAACCTCCGGCAGTTCCTGTAGCAGGGCCGGCCCCACCGCCGGATAATTCTCCGCGCTGGCAATCTGCAGCTCTCCGTTGAGGTACTGCTCCAGCGTCACCCGGTAGATGTTCTCCGCTCCCGGGATAAAATCTTCATAACTTCGCTCAAAGCGGACGTACTGGGCAATCAGCAAAAATACGGCCATGCCGATGGCCAGCCCGAAAATGTGGATGAAACTGTAAAGTTTGTGCTTGAGCAAACTGCGCAGAGCGATGCGGAGGTAATTTCTGATCATGGCGCCGGGTGTGAGGTTTAGGGCAATCTACGTACAAAAAGACAGGGCTTAGGGGTAATAGTTGCTTTTTGCCTCCCGCTCTTCCCATCCCTTATTCCCCTGAACTTTCCCCCTCCCCCTTTGTTACCCCTCCGAATATTTTAAAAACCACCACTTATGTTCGGACTGTTCAAAAAAGACCCCGTCAAAAAACTGGAAAAAGAATACCTCAGGCTGATGGAAGAAGCCATGCGCATCCAGCGCAGCGGGGACATCAAGGCCTACGCCGCCAAGGTTGCGGAAGCGGAAGAAATACAGCAAAAGATCGATGCGTTGAAGGAAGGGTAATCGGGAATAAGGGTTTGCCACAAAGACACAAAGACACTAAGACGGCACTAAGCCGTACAACTATCGGCTTTGTGAGTCTTTGTGGCTTAGTGCCTTTGTGGCTATAAGCTTTTAGGCACCTTATGTACAGTAGATATGATGCCCGGAAGCAAACGATTTCTAAGCCCTGGAAGGGAATATTCCGGTGGTGCAGATAATAAAATTGATGCAGGTGGAGGGCTGCACATTGGGGATTTCCCTGCCCGTCCCTGTGACCACCATGCTGGAAACCGAATCGGCACTCATTTCCTTGTTGGTGTGGACGTTGGCAACCTGCTGGGGATTGGCTTCTGTTCCGACCTTTTCGCCCAGGCTTCGCGGCGTGAGCCCCGGGCCGCTGCCGGGGTGCATGGGCACCCGCCCCCGCAGGTCGGGCAGGGCAAAGGTCGTTCTTCCGTCTCCGCCATACGTCGTCCCCAGTATGGAAAACAGGGCACTGTGGTCGGCGATCTTCAGCACGCTGCCGTCGCAGAAAACCCAGTTGCGCGGGGCAAAGTTGCCGGCGAACATGATGATGGAACCGATAAATGCTTCGTTCATGATGTAAAGTTTATCGGATGGCCCGAAACAAGGGCGATCCATGGTTTGGTAATGAAATGGTTGTTCTTGTCTTTTGCCCCCGGGATTCAACAGCTCTGCGTCAGCTTTTTGCCTTCGGCATATTTTCCGGCAATTCCTTCGGCGCCTCAACCGGGGCTTCTTTGGGGTTTTCCCTGGCATCCACCGTGACAGGCAGGGCATTGGTCTCCTGTCCGTTCAGCAGCAGGCTTGCCCACAGGCGGGGGCTGCCGTTGTATTTAGCCATCAGGGCGGGGTCCAGGGAGAACATCACCATTTGGTCGGTCCAGAGCTCAACGGGAGCGGCCGAGGGCTGGTGGTTGATAGCCAGCTGAAACTTGTCCTTATCGCTGGGCTCGCCGGTTCCGCGCAGCGACTGCCCGAAGAGGGTGACGGTGAGGCCTCCTTTGCCCTCGTTCTGGACGAGGTAGTGCAATTGCGGCGGCTGTTTCAGGTTCTGCCCGTCGGCGTACACCTGGATGAGGTGCATGGTCCGTTCCATGGCGTGGTCGATGCGGCCGATGGTCTGGCGGAGGTCGAAATCGGTGAGCGACGCCCTCTACCACGTACTGGCTCTGGATGTAGGTGCCATTGAGGTTCAGCTCCCAGACGAAGCTGGTGAAGGCGGTCTGCACCTGCACCGGTCGTGGCCATGGCGCGCTGGATGCGCTCCAGGGGTCTTTGAGGAACTGGGTGAGGATGGCGCTGGTACTGCCCAGCCCTTACCAGCACGCCGGTGACGCGCCCCCCAGCTCCTGGCTTACCACGGAGATGATCACGCCCCCATGATGAGGACGACGCCCGTGGCGAAGGTGCGTACGTTGAGCTGCTGCAGCAGGCGCATGGTCTTCTTGGCGTTGTCGACCGCGTCGTTGAGCAGGATGGAGGCTTCCTCGCTGCGCGCCTTGGAGGGCTTGAGGTAGTATTCGGAGAGCAGTTCCTGGCGGGCGGCCCGCTCGCGTTCCTCGCCGGTCACGGTGCGCACCAGAGCGTCGACGGCCACCCGGCCGCCGATATTGCCGAGTATCTTGACCAGGTTTTCGCGGATATCGAGGTTTTCTTCCTTGGGCAGGCGTTTGCTGAGGGGCTCGATGGCCAGACGCTCCAGCTGGCTTTTAATTTTGGTATAAATGTCTGTCTTGTCCTTGTCTTCAAAAAACCAGCGGTCGCTCATCTCGCCCAGGAGATGGGTGATCCATTTCTGCACGGCGATCTCCCGTTCTTTCATCTGTTCTTCCATGAGCAACTTCAACATGGCCTGCCCCATGCTGAAGGTGGCTTCCGGGATGAGGCTGCCGTCGGGCCGGCGGACGGCGTCGTCCTGGCTGGCTACGATGTCGGCGTAAGCTTTTGACCTTTCCCGCAGGGAGTAGCACCAACGGTAGATCTCGTTGGTGGTGTGGTTGTCCAGTTCGTCCTTGTCCAGTTTTTTGTCCTCGAAGACCCGCTTGACGGTGGGGTTTTGTTGGTCGTCCAGCACTTTATGGAAGACGTAGTCCCTCACTTCTGCTTCCTTGCTCAGGTCCTGGCGGTTGTTCAGCAGGTTGGTCAGGGCCAGCACGGCGCCGGGCACGTAGCGGGCCTTGTGGGAGGCGCGGTCGACCAGGGTGCCGTTCTTATCGCTGGCCACCCAGATGACGCATTTTTCCAGGATGGCCTTCAGAGCGGCCTCGCTGCCGTACTCGATGGCGCTGGCCATCAGCTCGCTGGCCTTGTCTTCCTGGTTGAGGTCTTTGATCAGGTCGTTGAGGCGATCCTGGATGACGTCAGACTTCCGCTTGAGGAAGGCGCTGGCCTGGGCCGATACTTCCGGATCTTCGTGGTTGACCGTAGCCAGGATGACCGGCAGGAGGTCGTTGTGGTTGGGGAAATCTCCGGCTTCCCAGCGGGTCTCGAGGATGCGGGGCGTGGCCAGCAGCAGCTTCCCTTTTTCCTGCTGGGTGAAAGAGATGTTTTCGAGTAGTTTTTTGGCCGCATCCGCCCGGTATACTCTGGCGATCCTTTTAAAGGTTTCGCGGCCGTCTTCGCTGTCCTCCGGCCCTTCCCTTCTTTCCATGTACCGCAGGTATTTGAACAGCTCGTTTTCATGCGGCTGGAGGAACTGGACAGCGTCTTCGCGGACGTTCTGTTCATCGTGCTTCAATGCCGCTATGAGGGCCGGCATAATCTTGTGCTCCAGTTTTTTGTTGGCTTGCCAGCGTTCGTCCAGGTCCTTGAAACTCAGCCATGCCCTGCCCCGGTCCTCGGCAGAGAGGCTGTCGTGATGGGTCAGGAAGTCGAATACATCGTCATCGCCCAGGATTTCCCGGATAGCCTTCAGGTCTTCTTCCAGCGTGTTTTGCTCGCCGGACTCCCGTAGGTATTTGAACAGGGCGAAATAAATTTCCCGGCGGATCTTTTTTTCCACCGGTATTTCATCGCGTTTGCCGTTCAGATAGTCAAAAGCCTCACGGGGTTTATTGGGGTGGGCGGGAAATTCCGTTTCAAAGTTCTCCAGCCGGTAGCAAAGCAGCCGGTAGGTGGTTAGTTTTTGGTTGGCGCGGTAGTCCCAGGCCTGGAAATAGGGTTCGCGGCCTTTATTGAATTCCCCCCATATTTCTACCCAGAACAAGACGTAAGATTTCCAGTACCTGCTCATTTTGCTGTTGAAGAACCGCTGTATCCGGCTCTCATCGTCTCCGGGCAGTTGGTAGAGGGTGGTCAGGATCGCATCCACGACGAACTTTTCCTGTTTCCAGGCGCGGGGGCGGACATCCTTGCCGGCATTCTCCACGAAAGCGGACCAGGCCCCCTGGGCGAACGCTCCCAGTGCTTTCCACAGCACGTCGATGCCGTGCTCCCAGTCGTCCTCCGGTGTGTAGCCTTTTGTCTGCAGGTGATGGAGCAGGGTGGCGCCCTCTTTCAGCACCGCCCAGGTATTGTCGTCGGGTTTTCCCTCTTTTGCGGCTTCTTCCAGCAATTCCAGCGCCTGGTTGGCGAGGGTGTCCATGTCATTGCTGTAATCTTCTATCAACCGGTCAAAAAGCCGGGGTTCGGGGTCTTCGTAGACGCTCCAGTTTTTGCCGATGGAGCCTTCGGCGGAGAGGAGGAGTTTTTTCCAGGTGGGGTTGTCGGGGAGATTTAGAGCTGTTGTGCTCATTTGTTTTGGTTTTAGGTTAACCTTTTGAAATCCAGTTATCGGAAATAAAGCCACCGGCCTTTTTAGCATCCCTTAGGTGCTAATCTTCCGCTTCCAGTACCGCCACCAATCCCAGCCTGAAATCAAGACTGGTCCCCCGCACCTCAAAAACCGCCGTCTTCCCATTGCGGGCAACCCGCAGTTTTTCCGCCGCCTCCAGGTCTTCACCCATCACCGCCTTCACCCGCAGCACTACTTCCGTTCCTTCCGGAAAGCCCCCTTCCTCCAGATCGAGCAAGCCTTCCCGTTGGATCGGCAGGTCATCGCTGCGGAGCGAATGGCCGTCGTTGCCCGCCACCCAGAAGGACAGTACAAACCAGGCGCGGTTGATACATTTGATGTGTTGTACTGCCTCCATTTTCGGGTGGTTTTAGGGTGAGGCGAATGAGTTGGAGGCCGTTTGGGCTTAAAGTTTAGCGGTTTTCAAAAAAGCGAACATAGGTTTTAGGCCGTTTCTCTCGGGATTGGTGTAATTGGGCCAGGCCATGGGAGCAGTTAGGAATGCATCTTTGTTGATGTCATCTCTAACTTTCCCTCACAAGGTAGGCAGTCTGGGTTTTTTATTCCGGGACAAATTTTGATATATGTTTCAAAAAAATAGCGGTTGAGATTCAAATAATGCCTTCATGGCCTTTAAAAAAGATGAATTCGGTTGGGCGTGTTGACTTTTTTGTTTCAAAAAAGAGCGGATTTGCTCCCGCTTACAAATACAAGCCGCCCAGCCGATATTCGATCTCAGGGGCACTGCCGGCGAAGCCTTTCTTTTCCAACTCTACCTTTTCCAGGATTTCGGTGGCGGGGCGCTCATCGGGGTGGGGGTCCAGCAGCTGCTCCCCCTGAAATTTCAGGCCGGTGAGCGATTCGATGAAGGAGACCTTCACCTGGTATACCTCCTTTTCCTTGTAGCCCAGGAAGTGTTCTTTTTCTTTGGCATCTTTAGATACAATTCCGTAATTGCCGAACTCTGCTTCCATCAGCCCCTTCTGGCCCATCAGAAAACCCACGTAGCACAGCTTCTTGTCGGACTTGCGTTTGTAGTACACGACTTTCCAGAAGAGGGCAGGGACTTTTACCATTTCCTTTTTGCCGTTTCTTTCTATTGGGAAGAGGGGGTCATTCTCCTGGAATACCGGCCCGGTAAATATATTGACGAGATAGGAAAACTTCGGGCCTTTCTTCTTTTTTTCCTTGGCGGCCATTTCCATGATGTAATCTTCGAGGCCGCACCAGACATTGCCGTTCAATTGGTAGTGCTGGGGGATGGCATTGGTGAAGTAGAATGTCAGGCGGGCGCCTCTTTCGGCAGTGGCGGCATCATCGCCCCACTGGGTGTCTTCCCGTTTGGCCATGTGGCCGCGGTCGCAGAATTCCGTGTAGTAAATGGTTTTATTGTCTTTGGTTTTGAACTTGTATCTGTAAAAGCTGTCGCCCCACTGGTCTTCTTCAGGTAGCCGGCTGTCTTTGATGAATTTGGTGCTTTCGCGGCTCATTCCAATGAACTTCTCCCCGTCCAGGTTGCAGGCCGCAAAAAATGGGAATTTTCGGGACTTGCACTGGATAACGCTGTAGTACTGGTATTTGATCTCCGTTTCCCCATCCCTGGTTTTGGCGATATCCTGCTGCTGGGCCGCTGTCAGTTTAGGCAGGGGCACCTCGTAGCCTTTGCCGATAAAGTTGGGGTTATAACCGTAGGCCGGCGTACCCTTGATGGCCCCCAGGTCTTCCTTTTTGCCCTTTTCCAGTAGAAGTACTTCCGCTTCGGTAGGAATCTGGTAGGGCTGCCGTGGAAAAACCAGTTCGCGTACTGCCCGGCCTAATTTAGGCACGATGTCTTCCATGCCTTGCCCGGTGACGCTTATATCTCCGAGGCTTTTATCGTCCTTGTAGAGCTTGCCGTTCACCGCGTAGCCATCCTCAGTTTTGGCGTACAGCCCTCTGACGCAGTGGGCGCCGGGAAAGTTATGGACGTCGATGAATACGGCTTTGGGCTGCCTTCCTGTACCGATATCACCAGTGAGGTACTGATCGAGCACCTGGGATATGTTCAGGCCGTCCAGGAAATCCGCCTGGTTCATAAAGTTGCTGCGCACAAAGAGCGGCTTGGGCATGGCCAGCTTGATTCTCGCCCGGGTTTCTTTGGGAGCAATACCGATGTCGAAGCTTTCTATCTTTCGTGGGGCGCGCAGGTTGGGCCGTTGCACTACGGCAAACTCTTTAGACAAGCGTTCCACCTCATCCACAGAGTAGAGGAAGAGCCGCATAATATCCACCGAATTTTCTGCCTGGTTGGCGCCCTTGCTCAGGGCAGCCCCCCGCATCCCCATCAGCAGGGCATAGGTCAGCAGGCCTTGTCCGTAGTTGGATGCTTCATAGCTCACCTTGTCCGCGGCGCTTCCCGTAAGTAAGAAGGTGCCCGTGCGGTCTTTCATGCGCTCCATGGCGCGATCCCGCGTGGCGTCGGTGGCATTTTTGCTCTTGAGGCTGTCGAGGAGCTTACCGGAGTAACAGGTGTCAAACACCATGACCTGTTTTCTGGCGGGGATGGCGTTGGCCCACTCTGACAACTCATCGGAAGAGATGGTAGCCTTTTCCCGGACACCACTATCACTCAGGTCATCGCTGGTGATTTCGTGGGTGAGGTAATAGAACTGAGCTTTCTCCCCATCGTCAAAATTGGCGCCATGGCCTGAAAAGTAAATGAAGGTGACGTCCTGCGCTTTGGCCGCCTTGGCTATTGCGGCAAAGGCGTTTTTGATGTTTTCTTTACTCGAAAATGTATCGGTACCCGGCCTCTGGGTGGTCAGGAGTTTCGAGTGTACTTTATCCGTCAGGTTTTTCTTTTTATCCTCAAAGAGGTGTTTACCGACCAGCGTAATGGCTTCTTCCAGATAGGCTGCGTCCTGATCGGGGTAATGCAGGGAAAGGTTGGGGTTGTCGTATGTAGACGTACCGACGAACAGGGCATGCAAAGCGGGGGGAGAAGTATCGCCCCCCACCTTATCGTATGAGGTGGCCTGAAGCTGGCCGGGCAGCCACCCCTCTTCATTCCAGCAGCGTATGGCGATGCTGTTCTCGCCTGGCTCGAAGAAGCCGTCGTAATCTTCCAGCTCAATGGTAAAGGCGGTTTTCCGTTGCGGGTTGGCATCCTCCATCCGCATTTTGTGGTTGATGAAAAAGTTTACCTTGCCCAGGCCTCCATTGCGCTCGGTGAGCTTTACCTCCAGTTTTTTACCGGCCAATTCCATAGACGCTACCTCCGGATAGAGGGCCACCTCTTTGAACTCGTCAACTTTTTTGATCAGGCCATCGGCCAGGTTCAGGAGGATGGGCAACAGCCCCGGTTGCCAGTATCGGCCTTTCAGCTGATCGAGTTCTATGATCTCGGTTCCGAGAACGTAATACATGGCCTCCATTGCCCCCTCGGTAGCGTCGAAAAGGCCGGAAGGCGTTATCACTGCCCAGTCTGCTTCGTTGAGCAGGAAAAGGGTAGCAAGGCTGGCTCCGCTCTCGGCATCCCAGATACAGATGCTGTTGTCTCCTGCTGCCGTAAAAACGATGGTGCTGCCGTTTTTACCGGTACAGGTGGCAATACTGGATTCCAGGGAAGAGCTGAGCAAGTGGCCATAAAAGCGGCTGAGCAAGTTCCCACTTTCTCTATCCCATACTTTAAATGGGCCATATAGGTTACCGGCAATGACCTTGCTTTTGTCCGCAGAATAGCTTACACCATCAGCTCCTGTCCAGGTTTCTTCGGGGTCTTTGTAGGTTTGGGTTATTTTACGGCTTTTCACCTCCCAGGTATGTATCCCCTCAAAACGGTTGGCCGTAAGGATTTCGCTGGCGGCTTCTTCGGGCAGGAAGCTCGCATCGTAAACGTACCTGTGGCCCCCTCCTTCATCAATATCGCTCAACCACCACTCTTCCGCCGGCCCTTCTTTTTCCCAGCTCTGGGTATTCCAGATGATCAGCTCTCCGGATTGGTATCCGGCCAGCAATTTGGCGCCGTCTTTGGAAAAACAAAGCGAATTGGCACGGTTTCCCTCATGCTTCCCCTTGTAGCGGGCAGTGCTGCATAGCAGTGTTTTGATTAATTGTCTGGACTCCACTTCGTACACCTTGACAAACTCATCGGAGGACTCTTGGTGAAAGATGGAGGCTGCCACGGTTTTTCCATCCGGCGATAAGGCCAGATGATATACTGAATGGCCTACATCGATTTTGATGTAGTCTTTACCCGCCTCGGGCTCCTCCATCCAATCCTGGCTTTGAGCTTCATCGACTTTCCAGATACAGATACAGTGTGCAATGCCGCCAGCCAGAATTTTTCCATCCCGGCTGATGGCGATTGCCGAATCGGCGAAAGGAAACCGTCGGCTTGGGTTAATATCCTGAGCCAGCTTGGTCATCCTGGCCTCATAGCTGCCCTCCAATAGGGCAAAAAGGCGGGTTCCATCCTCACTTAACTTAATCTGGCTGACCCGTTTCGCCATGCCCCGGCTCGTATGCCGGATCTCCCCATTTTCGAGGCTTAAAGTTTTGAAATTGTAGTCTTCTTTATTTCCCCAGACGATCAAACCGGAGTCGCCAGCCGAAAAGAGGCTATGCTTGAATTCACAGGCAGGGCTAATGGTTTTACCTACTCTTTTGTAGGTATTGGCGTCCCAGCGGAGTATTTTGGGCCCTCCGGTTTGTACTGCCGTAAATTGCCCGCCATCTGCTGAGAAGAAGCATTGGAGTGTTTCTGATAAAGTGATCTCCTCCTCCTCTTCTTTTATGGTAAGTAGATGCCGCTGTCCGTTTTTCAGGTTGAGCACACTGCCCTTAAGCCGGTACTCATTATCTTCCAGTTCTTCTCGTTCAAAGACCAGCAGGCGTTCATCATCCGGAAAGAAGCGGATGTCGAGTATGTCATGGAAGGGCCCTTCCAGCCTGTTTTTTTTCCAACTTGCTTTCTCCACCAGGTAGAGATTTTTTTTCCAGTCATAAGCCGCTATAAGAGCCTCTCCTACTGACCAGCCTTCGATCCTATACTCGAACGCTACCAGGGGGCTGGAAAACTTACCGTCCATAGCGTTGATCGTGGCTATATAATCTCCTCCCCTCAAATAAATGTGTTTCCCATCTTCTGAGAAGGCAGACTGATGTATTGTTTCCGAGTTGGAGCTGCCAGAACCAGGCTTGTACAATGCACGGGCAAATAGGGCGGCTTTGGCCCTGATATCCCAAAGGGCTATGGTTTGGCCACTGGTAAAGGCATGATTGCCGTCCGGGGAAAAGCAGGCGGATTCTATGGGGGCGCCGTCGTCTCCTCTTTTTACGCCCATATCTTCGGGATTGAACGTATGCAAGAGATAGCCCTGTTTGTTCCATAGTTTTACGGTGGCATCTGCGCTGCCGGTCAGGATGAGATCGCCATCCGGAGAACAAGCAACGGATTTGATGTCACCGGCATGGCCGGAGGGTACGGTGAGTTGAGGTTTGAGGGTGTTCATTTTTTGTGGATTTTGTTGGCTTGGTTGTTTGGCTTGCCTGTCTCTTTCGGGCCGGGCTTTTGCCTCCGGTAGCGGCTTGCGCCTCTGCTAAGGGCCCGGCGAAGAATAACTTCCCCATTTGATCCGGCTATTTTTCCACCATGCTGCGTTGCTCGATCGGTCACGTAGCGGTGCTATGCTCCCTCCTCGCGCCTTGCCTGGTGAAAAAATAGCTCGCCTGAAATGGGGAACTTATTTTTCTCCGGCCCCTAAGGAGATGGCTATCGGCTCAGCGCCATGCGGACAGCCCACGGAGGCGGATAAAATTAGGGCGCCGGCTCTTATTTTGGCTTTGGCGTAAGCAGAAAATAATGGTTTAAGGTACGCAAGAATAGGAAGAAAATACCGGACAGATTTAGTAGATTGTTTCAAAAAAAATAAAATAATCCTTGATTTGATCGGGGTAGTTTGCTGAATATTAGTAGCTTGCTCAAAATAATCTGTTTCAATAATAGCCTGAATGAAAGGAGCCAAGGTTATTTCCCTTTTACAATCTCTGCACCCGAAGGAGATGCACTGGCTGGCCAAGTGGGTGCGGTCGCCCTATTACAACTCCAACAAGCTGGTCATTGCCCTGTTTGAGCAGTTACGCAAGTATGCGCCTGCTTTTGATTCGGAAAAGCTGTCCAGGGAAATAGTATTTCAGCAGCTTTTCCCGGGTCAGCCCTACGATGACCAGCGGCTGCGGGTGCTGCTATTCCGCCTGTCCGCTCTGGTGGAGGAGTTCCTGGTGGCACAACGCCTGAAGCGCGACCGCTTACATCACCAGCAACTGCTGCAGGCCGAGCTGGGGGAGCGAAACGAGTACGAGCTGTTCCTCAAACAAAACCAATCCCTGGCCGAACAACTGGAACAAAGCGCCTACCGCGATGAGTACTACTACCTGGCGCGGTGGCGGCAGCAGCACGATCATTTCTTCCACCCCCGAACCGCCCGCTATGGCTTCTCCGCCGATCAGCTCGAAGGGATCATGCAAAACCTGGACGCTTTCTATATTTTATCGAAAATGAGGTACAGCGCCGAGTTGCGCAACCGGCAGAAACATCCTGCCGGATACCTACGAAATTGCCTTGTTAGGGGAGAGCATTCAACTGGCGGAACAGCATCCGGTATTTGGGGGCGATAAGGTGTTTCAGGTATACCGGGACATACTGGCGCTCATGGAGCAGCCGGAAAACGAAAGCATCTACCGGCGGCTGGAGGACATTGCTTATCACCACCTGCATTTGCTTCGCCCTACCGATCAGGCTTCCCTGCTCCGCTACCGGTCAATACAAGCATTCAATTATACAATAAAGGCAAACAGGAATACCTGTGGGTGGCAGTTCCGGCTCTACCAGCTGGGGCTGGAAAAGGTACTTTGTTCTTCGACGAATACCAGCTTTCTGACATGACCTTCCTCAACATCATCGTACCACACTCTGTCCTGGGAGAATTGGACTGGATCGAAAGCTTCATCGCCCGGTATGCGCCTGCATTACCCGCCGCTCAGCAGGTGGATGCGGTAAGCCTGGGCACCGCCTACTGGTACTTTGCCAAAGGCGAGTTCTCCGCCTCCAACGCTTTGCTTCAGCAGGTGGAAAGCTCACCGCAGTACCAGCTGCGCGTGAAGTCCCTGTCTTTGCGCAATTACTTCGAGCTTTTCCTGCAGGATGAGACCTACTACGAGTTGGCGGTTTATGAATCCAAAGCTTTCGGCAAATTTCTGCGCCGCAATGAGAAAATAACAGAAAGCCGGGCCCGGGGCTACCTGGCCTTGTGCTCTTTTATCCGCAAGCTGGCCCGGCTGAAGGTAACGGGCCAATGGACAGGCGGCAAGCTGGCGAAATTGCGGAAAAAACTGGAGCGAGAGAGCGCGGTTGTGGCCAGGCCCTGGCTGCTGGAAAAGCTGGCGGAACTGTCCTGACTCTTTATCCATCCATAATGTCTTCCGTAACCAGGAGCAGGCGCCTGCCAATAGGGGATTGCCGGAGTGAATGCAAGGTGTTTTTCATAACCTGTAATTAGATGTGGATTTTAAAGTGGGAGCTGGCCTCCCCAACGAAAGGGTTTTTCCGGGAAGCCAGCTCCTGTCATTGCGGCTGTATTCTACAGTTTCACAAACCGCCTCACCGCAAATTGGCGGGCGCTCCTCAACTCCAGTAAATACGGCCCGGCGGGCAGGGCTGAAACATCCAGATCTTGCCGGGCCTCCCGCAACGGTACGGACAGTAGCAGCCTGCCGTTGAGGTCCCGGACAAAGGCCTGGGCCGGGCGCTCGGCAATGCCTTCCGTAGCGATCGTCAGAACCGTGGAGGCCGGGTTCGGGCTGATCCGGATGGCCTCAGCGGACCAGCTTTCCTGCGCACTATTGATGATCACCATAATGTTGGTGGTGACGATGCTGTCGCAGCCATTGGCGGCGGTGAACACCTCGGTGATGGTGGTGTCGGCATTGATCACGATACCGTTGTAGGTGTCGCCCATGTTGAGCGAGAGGCCCACCTCGGCCATGGCATCGGGCAGCCGGCTGACGGTAACCATATCGTCGGTTTGCCCGCAGGCATCGCTCACCGCCAGGGTGAAGGTGGTGGTTTCCTCCATCGTGAAAACCGGGGAGGCGCTGGCGGGATTGTCCAGCCCGGCGGCCGGTGTCCAGGCGTATTGGTAGGGGGCTGCTGGCCTCGCCTGAATGGCAAAGGCGAGGGTTGGGGTGGTTGAAAACAAGTCGCGGATGAAACGCACCTGGGCGCCGGTAGCCTTATCCACTTCATTCATCGACTGCCAGGTGTAAGTGGATGGAAAGCCGTTCGCCGTCCGGGCGGTCAGGTACATCCGTCCGTCCGTGGGGTCGATCTCCAATCCTCTTATTGCAATGGGGTTGACGGTGAATGGGGCCACCAGCGTAGGCTCGCCGGTACTCAGGCTGGCCGTGTACAAATTCTGGTCGAAGGTGAGGAGGTATATCGTTCCGCTGTTGTCGATAGCGGCCTGGTTGATTTCGGCCAGCCCGGTGGCAACGACGAAGGTGGCGGCGGCGGTGGCCGGGTCCACTTCGTAAACGTCGCCGTCGCTCGTCAGGCAGTACAGCGTTCCGGAAGCGGGCACGTAGCTGAGGTCTACAACGGAGGGCAGGCCGAGGCTGCCGATCAGGGCCGGTTCGCCGGTTGCGGTGTTGACCTGATACAGCTCATTGAAGGAAACGGCATACAGGGCATCTCCCACAAATTCCATCTCCGAGAACTGAACCGACAGCGCAGACGAAATGGTGTCCTGTAGTTCGGGGCGTTCCAGTTCGGTGCTGATCAGGCGGCGGTTTTCATTGCTGACAGTGTTTTGGAGGAAGACCCGGCGGGTGTCGATCGGCAATCCTCCGGAGGCGGAGGCGTTCAGTTCAACCGTGCCGCCGCCGCAGGCGGAATCATCCGTGCCGGCGTCGGCCGTAAGCGGAGAGAAAGCGCCTTCCGGCACGGTGAATGCCTCCACGTATTCGTCTCCACACTCGTCCGTGATGGTCAGGGTGTAAGTGCCGGCAGAGAGGGAACTGATGATGGCGGGGGTATCGTCTCCGGTGTCCCACAGGTAGGACAGATCGCCGGCTCCGCCCGTTCCGCGCGCGATGAGGCTGCCGTTGCTGCCGCCCGGGCAGTCCGGCCCTTCGGCCAGGATGGCGGCGTCCAGCGGTTGGATGCCGGCGCCAAGTATCTGGATGGAAAAGTAACCCTGGCCGGCAATGGGCTGGAATAAGAAAGAGTTGCCGCCATCCACCAGTATATAATAAGTTTTATTGCCTTCCAGGCAGAACAGGTCGAGGTCGGGCGAGATCGCAAAGATGCCTACTCCCCCCGTAGGAAGTTCATTATCTGCCGCGCCAATTAAAGTATAGGTGCTGAAATCATTGCAATCGGTAGCTTCATATACCGCAAGTTGGGTATTGAAATCGCCCGGCACGCCGAAAGAGCTGGACAGGTCGATCGTGATGTTGCCGCCCTCGGCCGGGGTGGTAAAGGAAAACCAAACCGAATGGTCGATGAAATTGGTGCCGAACGCCCAGCCGTCATCGCCGACAGCCAGGGGCCCTCCGGTGCCGGGAGGAGGGGAGATCGCGATCTCTCCCGGCTGGGCGGTGGCGCCGAGGTTGGTGAATACCTGCGGATCGGCGTTCAGATCGAGGCTGATGGCGTTGCAGGCATCGTCATTGGCGGGCGCTACCACCTCGATGATGGACAGGCAGCCGGTACTGGAGAACACACCGGATGGGCCGGAGAAGGTACTTCCGGAGATCTGCAGGTAGTAGGTTTGTCCTTCTTCCAGGGTGGTGAGCAGAGCCGGCGCCGTTTGCAGGCCGGCCTGCGGGGCATTGCAGTCCACGAGTTCCAGGTTGGAAAGGCTGGAGCAGTCGCCGTTCAGGGTGAAGAGGTTCATCCGGTACGACAGGTTGGCCATGGAGGCGTCGTCCGGTGCGGCCAGGATATAGATCTGGCCGGCCGGGGCGACAAAGCTGTACCAGACGGAGTTGTACACAGCCGTATCCCCGGAAGTGCCGGGGCAGTTGAACGCCGGCTCATCGGGTTGTGCCGTGGCCAGTTCGGTGTCGATATTGGGAATACCGTTGCAGTCTTCGCCAAGGGTTATCGGAGTAGCGTTGCAAAGATCGTCGTTGTCGGCTCCTCGGGGCGCGGTGGTGAATATATGGCCGTCGGCGTTCACTTCCAGCCCCCCGGAGTTGGGGAAGCCATCGGCGAAGATGGAAATTTGCCGGGCGTTGAGGCAAAGGCAGCTGCAAAGCAGCGCCAGGTTGAATAACATTGTATTTTTCATAATTTGTATTTTTGAGTGGTAGCGATGCAAGGCACTTCCAAAGTGCCTTGCATCGGAAAGTTCAGAGCAACTGCCAAAAGAAATCCGGCAATCGGTTCCAGGGATTGCCATCCGCGCCGTCATCGGTGACGTAGAGGGGGGAAATGCCCTGCTTCCTTTAATTCGGCCTGGGCATCGTCCCAGGTAAAATCCAGGGCGTTGTATACTGTACCATTGCTTAGTTGCTCCTGAAGTTGGGCTGCAGTGCGTGCATCCTTCTGCTGAGCGGTAAGCCCCCCCTGCTGGTAAAGTATAGCAGCAGGGGGCTTGCGATGCAGCAATAGCGGGTAGTACGCCCAGCCGTTGCGGGGCGTCAATTTTAAGGGCACCAGCTTATTCCTGGAATGGAGGTAGGGTTGCAGCCGGAACTATTCCCGATGGGAGCTATCGGCACACTGAATGGATTCTCCGGGCAGGTAGCGCTTTTGAAGAAGAGCCACTCGCCATCGATCTTTCCTATCGATACCGGAAATGCCCCCTCCGTCCGGGTCCAACAGGGGCAATTGGTCTGGGTGTTTGCACCCTGTGCAGCCTGGTAGGTATCTGCCGACAGGATGTACCTGCCATCTACATTTCCAAAAGACGAAATACTGCCTTTGCTTACGATGAGTTGGTTGCTCTCATTTGTACTGTATTCAAAGGCTCCTATATCGGCGCCGGTGGGGTCAACGGGCTTTGGGTTATTCCACACCTTAGATGATTCATACTGCTGTTGGGTTACTTCTCCTGCCTTATATAGCTCTTCAAGAAGGAATTGTTGTTCATACATGTAATCCATATACGCGTCTAGCTGTTGCTGCATTCTTTGGCTACGATCTATCGCTTCTACCACTTCTTCGGCTGTCCTTGGCCTCATTTCTCCAGAAGGGCGGAGCAGGCGCTGGTTACCGCTAAAGTCGTTCGTAGGTGCAGCGCCGCTCAGTGCCGCATCAATTGCCGGGGAGCAGAAGCTCAGGCGAAGGGCATTGATGTTGTTCGGATCGTTTTGCAACCCGCCGATGAAGAGCGGGTCGGCATCCAGGTTGCCAACACCGGCATAGCCACCTTTTACGATAGAATAGGTGACTGCTGCGGGCCTGCCGGTAATTTCCCCGTTTTGATTTCCCCAAATGATGCAGTTGGTCAATACAGGCTGTCCTCCTGCTTGGCTATAAATTCCGCCACCATTAGATCCCGACGAATTTCCGGAGATCGTACAATTAGTGAGTTGGGGAGAGGAGTTGTTATTGTACATCCCCCCGCCTATATCGGCTGAGTTTCCCAAGAAAATGCAATTTACCAGGACCGGTGAGGAGTTATTGTTAAACATTCCTCCACCATCGGGGTGAGGTGAATGTTTGGCGGTATTGCCATTAAATACGCAATTGGTCAAAGTCGGAGAAGAATTGTTGTTGAACATCCCGCCGCCATGGGCGGCTAAATTTTCCAGGAAGGTACAATTGATTAGGCTAGGAGAAGAACCGACGTTCAGCATTCCTCCGCCGTTGAAGAAGGGGAAGCGGGTATTTGGGTTTGAGTAGCCCGCTGTAATGGTGAAACCATCCAGGACGGCGCTATTGTTCAGCCCGTTGTTGTTGTTTAAGATAACGTGGTAGGTGTTGTCGGCCTTGTCGGCAGTGCCGATATCGCCGCTCAGAATGGTTTCATTCTCTCTCCACCTGCGTTGTGTAAGGGCCGTTTCCCCACCGGCAAATCCTCCGTAGATGGCCACGCCATTTTTCATGGAAAAAGAAATAGTACGGTCGTTACCCGTAGTGGGTTTGTACGTGCCGGCCGCCACCCAGACCTGGTCGCCGGGTGTGGAGGCATTAATCATCGCCTGAAGGTTGGAGGAGGCGTTTGCCCAGGAAGAGCCGCTACCGTTGCCGTTAGCAACGGGCTTTACGTACCGGATCGTCGAAAAGCCCGGAGTGGCAAAGAGGAATAGCCCCAGGAAAAGGGTGAAATAACAAGGCAGAAGCCGTCGGTTGTGCCCCTGAGGGCTGGGTAAAAAGCGGTTGGAATGGATTGTCATTTGATAAATGTTTATGCTGTTTGAAAAAAGAACCTTATGTCCAGCCGCTTAATTATTGACCTTAATGTTTTCCCTGGGAGGGTTAGAAACATCAACCATTTGTCCGATGACCATCCAAAGGAAAGCGTCCGGGCCTATTAGCTCACATGGGAAAGGAAGAGTGGAGGGCACAAAGAAAATTTCAGTGTTAACCCGATCCGCCGGCGCGTTTGCTCCCTGGCCGTTATCCTGTACCTTGATAAAATATTTATCTCCGACATTTTCACCAGCCCACGCAGGAACATCGCCCTGCACGGAAACAACAATTCCCGAGATCACGGCATCATTGCCGGACGTCAATATACATTCGGGTTCCAGCTCCAAAGAATAGGTGCCGGGGCCCGTTCCAAACGCTGGAACTTCCGCATAATCGATAACGATTGACATATTTCCGGAACCACCCTGGCTGTTTTGCGTGGCGTTGTAATCAATTCGACGCTGAATAATAAAAGGATTAGGATTATTTTGCTCAAAGTAGCCGTGCGAATGGGAATTTCCATTGCCATTGCGCATCTCCAGCTCATCCGAGCTTTGGATTTGCTCAAGCATTTCGGCGGTTAATTTCACTGTTCGAAATGGCTGGGTTCCGTCTTCAGAAGGCCCCAATACGAAAATTTCCGTACCGACATAATCGGAAAGGGACAGCGTCTGCTGGGTTTCGGCCATGGCCATTTCTTCCTGAGTGTTTTCTTTTTGACAACTGGCCAAGGCAAGGGCCAATACGAATAAGGGAAGTAACTTTTTCATAAAAAAAGCTTTGGTTAAATAATTTTCATGAAGTAAAAAACTGATGCTACAAAGATGGGGCCGGCCGGCCTAAATGGGTTTGTCGAATGGGTGCGGAGGTTTGTCAATCCGTTGCATTAGCCCACTGATCTTTTGTCAATCCGTTGCATGGGTTGGCTGTGTCGTCTGTCTAAGTGTTTGATAGACAATCAATTGCTGGTTGCACTGGGCGGAAAGCCAAAGGCCTCCTGATAAGACCTGGAAAAATGGGCGACATCCTTGTACCCCACCTCCCAGGTACTTCGGAAACGTTGATAAGAAGTTTCCAGTAAGCCTCTGGCTTTATTCAACCGGTAGGAACGGATGAAATCGGAGGGAGGCGCCGGTAAGTACTTCCATTTACGGTAGAGCTGGGAGCGGCTCATGCGGATCTTCTGACAAAGCTGGGGCAGGTAGAAATCTTCGTCTTTGTAATGCTGCTCAATAAGGTGCTGCACCTTTGGATAAACTCATCTTCCACCGGACGTCTTCTTTTGACCTCCGGAATCGGCGACCGGTGGAAAAATATACCATGCGCCGCTGCCGTTCCACCAGTTTGGACAGGCGGACGAGCAGCTCTTCGCGGTCAAAGGCTTGGACAGGTAGGCGTCTGCCCACGGCGCAGCCCCGCGATCTTCGAAGCAGCATCTACTTGGCGGTCAGCAGGATGATGGGGATGTGGCTGGTGCGCTCGTCGTTTTCAGCGTATCGCACACCTCGTAGCCATTTTTCTCGGGCATCATCACATCGCTGATGATGAGGTCCGGATGTTTTCGATACTTTTCGATGCCAATGAACATTGTAAGCCACGTCCAGCTGGTAAATATCACTCAGGCAGCTCCTGAGGTAGGTGACGACATCAGGATTGTCTTCAATGAGGAGCAACAGAGGGCGTTCGCCGGCTGTTGATGCCGGGTTATCCAGCCCCATAGTTGTGGATCGGCGGCTGCCGGGACCAGATTGGCTGCCAGTACTTACTGGCTGCCCTTCGTAAGCTGGAATGGCGCCGTCCTGTATCAAATCGTACTGATTATTTGCGGGCAGGATCACCGTAAACCGGGTACCTGCACCCAGCTCGCTTTCCACTGCTATCGTGCCGCCCATCAACTTCACCAGCTCCTGCGTATGCGCCAAGCCGATACCCGTACCTTCCCTTGCCGGGTCGCAGAGCTGTCCACCTGATAAAAGCGATTAAATATGTAGGGCAGTTTTTCCTGGTCAATCCCCACCCCGGTATCGGATACCTCCAGCAACAACTGTTTATTTTCTGCTTGTACGCACCGTCACCTCCCCGCCGGAAGGCGTGAATTTTACGGCATTGGAAATCAGGTTCGTCACTACCTGCTTGAGCTGCTCCGGGTCGTAGTCCATCACCAGCGACTCCAGCGATGTGTGGAAACGGAGGGACAGGTTTCGGCTATTGGCATAGGTTTGGAAAGATTCCGCCAGATAGCGGAGGTAGGGCACAACATCCCCTTGCCGGAACTGGAGTTGAAGCGCACCACTTTCCAGTTTAGACAAATCGAGCAGTTGGTTGATCAACTCGGCAGGTTCTTGCCATTATTCCGGATGAGCTCAACCCCTCGTCCAGATGCTTTTGGGCGCCTTTTGATCTGCTCCGCCATACCCAGGATAACGGTCAGGGGTGCGGAACTCATGGGTGAGGTTGGTGTAGAGGCGGCTTTTAAAGCTGTCCAGTTCTTTGAGTTTTCGGCTTCCACCTTTTCCAGCACGAGGTTGGCTTTCAGCGCCTGGCGGTTGAGTTCGTAGCGCCGGAAAAAGTAAAGAGGCTTACAGGGCGAGGGCATAAAGCAGATAAGCCCACGTGGTACCACCGTGGCGGGTGGATGACAATGTTTAAAGAAGTAACCGCTCCATTCCAGCTATCGTCGTTGTTGCTGCCTTTACGTTTAAGGTGTACTGTAGGGATCGAGGTTGGTAAAGGTGATCTCCCGTTTGGTTCCCAGGTTGATCCAATCGTCGTTGAAGCCATCCAGTTGGTAGGCGTATTGGTTTTTTGGAATTGCGAAAACTGAGCGTCGTCAGTTCGAAAATGATAATGTTGTCCTGATAGGAAAGGTGTACCTCATCCCGGTGGGTTATGCCTTTCACCTCCGTCTCCAGGTTTTGCCTCCCGGGTGTTGTATTTTTTAAAGAGGAGATAATAACCCTGGGAATAAAGGGGTTCTCCCGATGCTGTCCGGATAGAACAGGGTCAGCCGTTTTGCTGCCGGCGTAAAAGGCAGCCTTATTTTGCTGCTGATGAAGGCATTGGGGTTGAAGCCATGGTTTAAGGCCCGTCCCTGGAGTCATAGTTTTAAATTTCCCGGTTTCCGGGCAAAACCGGAAATGCCGTTTTCGTGTAAGCCAGAGGAAGCCTTGTTTATCTTCCTGGATACCGATGATGTAGCCATCACTAGCCTTCCGATTCCAGATAGTGCCTGAAGGATTGGGTGGCGGGGTCGAATTTTTCCAGCCCCTGCGGTGCCGATCCATAGTTGCCCCGGCTGTCTTCAAAGATGGCGTTTATCGTATTATTAGCGAGTGAATTTGGGGACTTCAGGTCCTGTTGATACAAAATGAAGGCGTCCGCTTCGGGATCAAAGCGGTGAAGCCCGTCAGAAGTGCCCACCCAGATGTTGCCGTTTTCAGCCTGCAGCAGGCAGGTACCTGGTTGTGGTTCAGGGCGCCCGCTTTTCGGGAGAGTGCCGTAGTTTTGAAGCTACTTTTCGATCGCTTCCTGATCTTTTAAAACCGAAACACCCAGGGTGGTGCTTACCCAGATCTCGTGTTCGGCGGTTTCGAGAATATCGGTAACAAAGTCATCGGACAGGCTGGTGGAGTCCTTCCTGTCGGTCAAAAAATATTGAAAGGTTTTCGTTTTTTGCCGGTAAAGGTTGAGCCCTCCGCCCCAGGTGCCGATCCAGACATTGCCCTTGCTATCCTGGAGCAAGGTGGATATCTCATTGGTGTTCAATCCGTTGGGAGGGTTAAACCAGGAGGGTACGGGCCGGAAACTGGAGGTTTGGGGATTGAAGATTTTCAATCCATGCCTTCTTGCTCCAACCCAGACTTCATCTTCCCCGATTTCCAGCAGGGCATTGACATAGGAATGGGGCAGCCCGTTTCTCTGCCCGGGCTGGTACTGAAAGTTGACGAAATGGTTGCCTGTTTCCAGGATGTGGAAAACCCCGGCCCCAAAGGTGCCGAACCATATATCGCCGGCCTGGTCTTCTATAGGCCCCAGGGCCCAATTGTGGACCGGGATAAAAGGAGCAGGCCCTTCCGGGAGGATGAAGCCGGTTTGCTGAAAATTGGCATCCAGGACGTATAACCCCTGCCAGCTCGAGGCCAGGTAACGGCCGGAAAGGGTGCGCCTGAACCCATTGAGCCCGATGCCGGCCAAAGCCGCAGCGTTCGTGCCGGCCAGGGCCAGATAACCATCATCGGTGTACTGATAAAGCTTTTCCGTTGCCACGACCCAGTTTTTGCCGTCCTGAGGAGGAGCGATCCGGTAGATATTCGGTACCGTGCCTTTGTCACTCTTTCCTCCACCAGGACTTGCCAGAAGGTTCCCGCTTTCTGGTCAAAAAGCATCAGTACCATCCCTGCGTATTCAACCAGTAGCTTAGCCGGCTGATGAGCCGATGTAGTCACGATATGAGTAGGTTCCTTTTCCCAGGGAGGTGGTGGGTAGCCTGGTGCCAGAAGCGGGAAAAGGTTTCGCTGGGCTTGTCGAACCGGTTCAATCCGTTGAAGGTGCCCAGCCACAGTAGCCCGGATTCATCTATCAGAAGGGTTGTTACCTGGTTGTGGCTGATGCTTTTCTCATCCGCGGGGTCATGCTGGAAGCTACGGAAAGTTTCCTCCCGGGGGTCAAAGCAGTTGAGGCCCCCATCGGTGGCGATCCAGAGAAGGCCCGCCTCGTCTTCCAGCAGCGCGTTGATCTTGTTGTTGCTGATGCTGTTCGGGTTGCCCGGCTGGTGTTTGTACACAGTGAAGGAGTAGCCGTCATAGCGGTTCAGGCCGTCGTTGGTGCCAAACCAGAGATAGCCTGTCCGGTCCTGGAAACAGGCGTTGACGGTATTGTCGGAAAGGCCTTGTTCGATGGTGAATCTTTCAATGGCATCCTTTTGATGGTGCCCGGATGCTTCTGGCTGGTTCGGGGCAGTGGAGATCTGGGAGAGAAGGGGAAACGGAAAAAGAAAGAATAGCCCGATAGCGGAGGCTGCCTGTTGCTCCCCAGCCAAATACCAAAGGAGGAAAACGAATAAAAACAAAACTACGATCATTGCTGTTCAGGGCGTTTCTGTCATTATTTGCCGGGCAAAGGAATGGTTACCCGCGGGCCCCAACCTTATGCCGGAAAGGTAACATTTAGCGACGAGCAATCAATAACTGTCGGTTTTCCAGGAGCGCTTTTTCCTTTATCCGGCGTTAAAGAACCGCCTCCCTTAGCGCTGCTAAGGTCGGGAACCTTCGCCTTGGCTAAAGAAAAAATCGCTGACCTATCTAAACCCGACACTTATTAATCGCTCGTCGCTTAATCGCCAAACAACCGCCCGGGCAAAACCGGTCAGGCCTGCTCCGGGTTATAGTCCGGATTGGCCAGAAAGATCTCGATGGTACGGACGTCCCATTCCACTTCGGGGAGTTGGGGGTCTTCCAGCTCTTTATAATCGCCAAAACCCTTGGAGCGCAGGTTCTCCTTTTGGGGGTACCCCAGGTCCTTCATGTGGAAGGTCTCGACAGCATCCAGAGGTTTAGCGCTGACGATCAGTTTTAAAAATGTGGACTCCCCCTGGAGGTTGAAATCCCGGTAGTAGGGGTCGAGCCCCAGGCCCACGTACTTTTCTGCCAGTTGGCCCCGGAGCCGGGCCGGCGCTCCTCCCCTTGATTTGACGATGTGCTCGTTTTTCCGGTCATTTGCCTCGTGCAGCATCGAAACCGGGGCCTTCAGCAGGTTGGAGTCCCGGTCGACGAGAAAACTGAAATCTCCGGCCATAATGGCCAGGCTGCAATTCAGGATTTGGGGCGCGAAATTGACCAGCTCTATGCGCAACCAGGCTTTTTTGTCCGCCGTGTCCGGTTCCAGGATGAATTTGTTGCTTTCATTTGGCAGAGACGGTACGCGGCGCTCCGTCCCATCTTCCGGGTTCAGGCGGTACAGGCGCAGCTCCACCGGGTACATGGTGGTTTTGCCCGCCAGGCCAGGAGGCAATTCCTTGCTGGTGTGCTCCAGGTCTTTGAGGAAGGACCAGCGGCTGATCTGCCGGAGGGCGGCATAAACGTCTCCGGCCGCCTGTGGGTTGAATGTATCCTGCCCGTCGAGGTAAGAGTGCTGTTTTACTACCGGGCGCGCTTCGTCAAACGGCCGGCAAATGGAAAAAACGCCTTTGTCGGCAATCAATACGTAATCGGCGTCGAGTTCTTTGCCCGCCAGCTTGAACAATTGGCCGCTGGATTCCTCCAGTTTGGCTCCTAATATTTTTTTCGTTTCGCCGGCGGCCTTTGTTTCGCCCTTGACGAATACGCTGATGGGCGAAATGCCCAGCCCTTCGAGCTCGCCCCGGTAAGCCGTGTCTTTTTTCAGCCCGGCGGCAGCAGAAGCATCCAGTGTGGCATAAAAGGGGTAGGCCTTGTCAATTTTCACATCCATGGCTTCCTCTTTCTTTTTGAGCGGGTACACCCTTACTTTGGTTGGCGCCGTTTTCTGGTCGGCGGGAATGCCGTGGAAGGCCCCCAGGTCGATGCGCCATTGCTTGTCTTTCTCGCTGTATTCCACTGCCCCGTAGGAAGGCTGGTCGTTGGGTTGGTTGGTCAGGAAGATATTGTAGCGGTCGTTCAGGTTGCGGGTGCGCACGTACACCTGCGGGGTTTGGCCCTGGTTCCCTTCGGCGGTGGACAGGCTGAACTTCATCTGGTTCAGGACCCTCGAATACAGCTCGTGGTAGCTGATATGCCCCTTGTGCTGCTGAAGCACCCTGACCAGTGCGCTGGTGAAGGCGCCGCTTTGCCTGCCCTGGCCGATCTCCCGTTCCCAGGCCAGTTCCACTTCCCGGCAGGCGGCCAGCATGACGTGGTCGCCCTGAGGCATAATTTCATCCAGGCTCAATTTTTGGTCCTTCAGCTTGGCCACCAGTTCCTTGTCTTCGCTGAAAACGAACTGGTCGACGGTGCGGCCGGGCAGGGCGTTGCGGCTGACCTGGCGGGCATTGCCCGGCAATTCTCCGAGGACCGAGCGGGTATTGGAGCCGGAGTTGCAACAATCGAAAATGGCAACTACATGGGATTTTGGCCGATTTGCCTCATCCATGGCCAGGGGGCGGATGAGGTAGCGCAGTTCTTTATTGCTCAGTACGTGGCGGTACAGGCCCTCCTGCTTCATGCTTTCAAAAGTGGCGCACAGAATGCCGCCGATGTTGCTGTCGACCTCGGCATCCCGAAAAATGGCCGCTTCTGTTTTCTCCCGGGCGCCGTGGCCGGAAAAATAGAGCAGTACCGTATCGTTTTTCTTCGCCTTGCCCAGGTGGGTTTTCATGGCCTGGACAATATTGTCTTTGGTTGCCTGCCCGTTGAGCAGTTCCCGGAGGTGAATATGCCCAAATTGGGCTTTCACAAAGGAACTGCCCAGGTAATCGCGGAGCTGCCCGACGTCGTTTTCACATCCCTCCAGCCTGTGGTTTTTGTAATCGTTGATGCCGATCAGCAAGGCGTACAGATCGGGAGCTGCCTGGGTGGTTTTGGTGCTTTTGGCCATGGTTGAAGGATTGATTTGATTAAAGGGATGATTCTTGGAGGGCATAATATTTTATTCGTAGCTTTTTACCTGCCACCAAAACACGAAATCCGCACCAGAAACTTTCGTGGAATTTTGTGTTCATTTATCCGCTGGTTTTCCCATAAAGGATTCTACCGATGAATTGCCGATCAAGGTCCGGGAAAACACGTCGGAGACTATGCCCCAGAGAAACAGCTTGAGGTAGTCGTAGACGCCCTCCAGGCCAAAGGTGTCGCCGCCATTGACATAGATTTCCTGGAAACCGAGGAGCACGATCACCAGAAAAGCAGCCAGGGCGACCAATGGCCGGAACAAGCCGTAGCGGACCCGGGCTGTCACCTTGACGCCCGCAATCAAATCAAGGATGCGCAGCGCCCATTTTCCTGCCTGCTCTCTCCAACTCAAACCGGCGGGCTTGGTTTCCCCGCCTTTGTCCTCCAGGGCCTCGTTCAGCTTGGCCATCTCCGCCTGCACTGCCGCTCCAATTCCCCTGGACGGGCCGCGGGATACATCGCGGCTGGCCCCCATTTTCCCGATAGCGCTTTGAATATCAGCCAGCGCTTTTTTGCTTTCTTCGTCGTTCCCTTCCAGGATGGCCGTCCGGAGAAGGAGGAATTTATCGACGATCTCGTTGTATAACCCTGCATCCAAATCCATCTTCTTCATTCGGCCTTCCGTGTCCGAAAACAAGCGAAACATTTGCTGCAGTTGCGCTACTTTCCGGTCCAGCACATCCAGCTTTTTTTCCACGGCTTCCCTGCCCGCCGAATCGGCAACCTTATTAATCTCTGCTTCGAGTCCGTTCATCTCCGCGATCAACAGGTTCCTGGTCGGTTCGTGATCCATTTTTTCCACCCGCGCCCGTATGGGGATGAAGCGGCCCATAACCTCCAGCTGATCCCCGGCTTTATCGACGTCTTTCATCATCCGCCCTACAAAAATGCCCAGCAACAATACGAGGATTGCCCCGCCGACGCCGACGCGGGCGTACAGGGTGACCGGCAGGGTGATCGGTTTCAGTGCCCCTTCAAAGTGGATGCGCAAAAGCCCCTTGTATTCGTCTGCGTCCAGTTTGGCGTCCTTGTTCAGGGACAAGCGGATCGTTTGGATGCTTTCCGGCCCGATGGCCTTTTCTTCGCCTTGCCAGGATACGTCTTTTTCGGTCAGCGCCTGTTCGGTCGATTGCCCCTTGAGCGAAAGGGAGAAGCGGCTGATGGTTACGGTGGAAGCGCCGTGGTTTTCCACCCGGAAGACGAGCCCCTGGTGGCGTATTTTGCGCGGGATCAGTCCGTTGAGCCAGGAAGGGGAGACAAACTTCACCTCCAGGTTCTGGTCCGGCTCCAGAACGGTGAGTTGCCCGGCCCGGACCACTTCCAGCTCGATGGGCACGGCCAGGTGGCAGGAATCCGCCGGATGGGTAATGAACAACTGGCCGGCAAACAACCCGGCCTCACCGATTTGAGCGACCTCCAGGTCTACCTCTTCCGTATCCCCCTTGGCAATCGTAAACGCCGCCGGGGCAAGGCTGATGTGGCTCGCCGGGATGGTCTTTCCGGTCCGCTCGTCCCGCAAGCCGCTCGCTTCGGCCTCAAAGGTGCCGCCGGCAGGGCTGCTGACCCGGATGAAGTCGTTTAGCGCAGCCGCGCCATCTTCGAGGAGTACCGAAAAACGGACCGGCTGGCCGTTATTCCCTGCCTGAATCAGGGAAGCGCCACATTGCCCCTGCGCCGCCAGGCTTCCTGAAAATAACAGCCCGGATAATGCCAGGGCAACCAGGCAAGAGGCAAGTTTCCGGAAATGCTTGTTTTTGAGACGATGCGTGGTCATAATTGCATTGGTTTACTGGACGCTGAACCGACATGCCGAAAATACGCCTTTATTTTCCTTTCGCCTTGTTTTCAGGCACCACTTTATCGATCTGTTTTCTGGCAGCTATCCCTAATTACCAAAGTATTTGTAAGGGCATTTTTTGGGGGGGCAACATTGTGGTTTGCTTCAAATTTGCTTAACTTGGACCTTGAGTTTTGTAAAAACCCAACTGCCTTCGGTGTAAAGCCCCCCAATCCCGGCGGAAGGTTGACGGCCGACGACGGCAACGAGCGTTATGCAAATGAGAAGTTAGGGACTATATTTCTGACTTGGGCCAAGATCAAACCTGCTGAATCCCCCCCACCTAAAGGCGCTTTCGTTTTCAAAGCATTATCTCCAAATAAGCAAAAAAACTGAACCCCCATGACGAGCAATTTTTTTTTCTTCCTTTTGGCCGTAGGCCTCCTCCTTTCATGTGAAGGAAGGAATCCTAATCAAAATGTTCAAACTGAAAAAATTCGAATAAACAACGAGCCTGATCGGGAAGGAGCCTTGAAAAATGATGGATTCCCTGAATTTTGGGCTAAATTTAAGACCGCTTCCCTTGGTAATGAAAGGAAAGAGGTAGCAACGCTTGTCCATTTCCCTTTCCAAGATAATTTTAACGATATCTATGACAAGGATCACTCTTTATCGTGCATGACAATTGAGGAGTTTATGGAAAAATATGATTCCATATTTGAAAGTTGCGTGTTGAGAGCAATCGAAACCAATAACTATCGGGGATATGACGAGAACCATGGAGAATTTGGAGACATTATTGGCGTGGACGATTATTTGCTGATCACAAAATGTCCTGCCCGGCCTAAAGACCTGGTCTTTGAAAAAATTGACAATCAATACCGCTTATCTTCCATTCAATATTATCAATGAACTGAAAGAGAGGGCCTCTGGACAACAATGGAGCGAAAAACTTTAGGGAACAATAAAGGAGTTTGCGAAAATCCTCAAAAGAGTAGCAAAAATTAAAACCCATTAAAAAATGAGAAGAAGCATTATTTGGTTAACATTGGCAATGCTGGCGTTGGTTTATTCCTGCCAAAAGGAAGAAGTGAGTTATGAAAATCCCGACCCCGAAGCACTATCTCCGGATGAGGTGGAAATTTTGGACAACCTGCCTGTTGCAACTGGTTTTACTTCAACTTCTGTCGTCATGCCAAATGGCGAGACATTAGACGACTACCTTCGAGAGATTGATGCCCTGTTTTACGATCAATGGCTAAGAGGAGGAGACCCTTTTGAAAATTTGGGGCCCCAGGATGCCAGAAATTTATTAATTGCCAGAATATCGGCAGTTGCTCTGAACCTCACCGACCGCAGTAAACATCAAAAACCCGATGAAGGCCCGGGAAAGCCTGCTCAGGATGGCATAGCTTATTCCTGGGGTTCTAAAAATCACGCCATAAGGCAAGTTCCTCCAGGTGGTGGGACCCAATGTACGCATGCAATTTATGGTTTAGACTGTTCCGGCTTTATCTACCAATTGTTTACCAACGCAGGCGTCTCGTTGTTGCCAGGCCCGGCGAATTCACAACGGCAACCTTCGGTATTGCAAAGCGCCATCAGTTCTTCTATCTCTGCTTTGGATAAAGTGAAAGTTGAGGACCTGGGGGCTATTCCAACATCCAAGTTTGAAACCGGCGATATTATTTACTGGACTAACAACAATGACTACGCTACCCACATAGGGATAATCCTCAAAGACACCAATGGCAAGCTTGCCGTATTCCAGTCCAACGGCTCGTCAGGTAATTCTACAGAGGACTGCTTAAAGAATTTAGGGCCTACAAGAGGTGCAAGAAGGCTACAACTTGACGACCCCTATTGGTTCGGCTCCGGCAAATCCTACGGAATAACCAGAATAAATGCAGATATTAGCGGAAATTGGAGTTTGTTTTTGAGGTGTGCAGGCGCAACTACTGATGCCATTACCTTGCAGTTAGACTTTCCGACGACTGACGCTAATTCATTCGAAATATCGGGGACAGGGCTCGATTATGACGCCACCCCCTTTGATTGTTCGGGCGAGCTTCAATATGACAACACCACCAACGTGTTGAGCGGAACATTTTTCATAACTAAGCCCTCTGCACCAGATTTTTACCGCTACGATAGCTTTTCGGCAAAATTAAACAGGGACGAAACAGACTATTTCCCCTTGACCTTAGGCGATAATTTTGATGCCGGGTGTGCAGTTGAAGGCAGATTGAAAAATAATGAGTAACTATTTAGGTGGGCCTGATGCCTTTGCCACGAAGACACCAAAATTGCACCAAGGCTTTGTGCAATCTTGGCGTCTTGGTGTTTTCGTGGCTAAAAAGCGGAGGGCTGCTAAATAGTTACGAAATAACAGAAAAAGCCCCGATCACTCAGGGCTTTCTCCTTCAAATATCTATAAGGTGTGGAGCATCAGGGATGCTCCCCGCCATTAGTATCTGCTGTTGTATCCGCCGCCACCGCCGCGGTTGTATCCGCCGCCGCCGCCGCCGCTGCGGTTTTCACGAGGCTCCGCTTTCTTGACCACGATTGTACGGTCGTCAAATTCCTGGTCGTTCAGGCCAGCAATGGCGGCCCGGCCTTCCTCGTCGTCCGGCATTTCAACAAATCCGAAACCTTTCGATTTTCCGGTAAATTTGTCCGTGATGATCTTTACGGAATCTACGCTTCCGTAAGCTTCAAAAGCATCCTGCAGGTCCGACTCCTGAGTGTCGAAGTTCAGCTTTGCAACAAAAATGTTCATACAATAGAAATTGAAATCCGCCTGGGGCGGAAAAGTTAAATGATAAAACCCGAAAAAATTAAGGGAGGATAAAAGAAAATGAGAAGCAAAATACGATTAGCCTGAACACTTAATTGATTCTGATGCAAGGATACGCTAATAATTCCACATTGTATGCTTTTTATGCGATTATTATTCCTCCGCTTCAAAAAGATTACCCGGGTGTTTTGAATAGCCCATTCCACCCGTTTCTTTTCGGAGGGCATCCTGGCGCGGCTAAGCCACCGCTCTCCTTTTCGGGAAACCAGCTTCCAAACCTCTACAGCATTGTCCAGCCAGCGTTGCCGGATACTGTCCGGGGCGGCGGGATAGTACTGCTGCCGCCAGGCTTCCCGGTAAGGCTTCAGCAGGCTATCCACCGGCGGCAGGAGTTCAGGGGCATAGTCTTCAAGGAAAGCCAGCAGGCTGTCGATGGGCAGCTGGGGGTCCTGCATGTCGAAGCCCACGAATTCTACTTTGTTTTCCGGGTTGTCCCGGTTGTGGGCACGCATCCACTCGATGAGGTCCAGCATCTCTTCGGTGTTCCATACCTTAAACATGGCTTTCATGGTGGCCCGGGCATTGCCTTCGCCGTGCAGGACGTAACGGTTGATTGGTACAACAGCCAGTTGGTTGGCTTCAATGGCGAAGGCCGTCACCCCCATTTCCCGCACGGCGTACTCCAGGAGCCGGTGCTTCAGGCGGAAGAACTCGCCGGTGCCGTGGGTGGACTCGCCCAGGGCAATGAGTTGGGCACCGCCGGCGATGCGGCGAAAGGCAGCGAGATCGGAAAAATCGGGTTGCTTGCCTTTGGGAGTTGCATCCACCCTTTTCAGGGGTGCCGCCTGTTGAGCCAGCCAGGCCATTTGAGCGGGGGAGAACTCCGGGGCGACGGGTACTTCTTTCATTTCCCCGCCATCGGCAGACAGGGTGAAGGCGTCGAACCAGGCGGTGCCGGCACCGATCAGGCTGATGGCAAGGGAAAGCGTGTAAGCCGGAGAATCGACCGCCACCTTCAGGCCAAACGGTGCCCAATTTCCGCCTTCCGGGCCAGCGGCGACGGTTGTCGTATCCGCGTCGAGCATTCCTTCTTCGCCCCATGTTTCCAGGATCATTTGGGCCTGGCCGTTCAGGGCTTCCGTTTTTATCCACCCGTTCAATGCTATTTGTTTGCCTTTCAATCCCCAGGGGTCGATCCAGTAGCCGAGGGCATGGGGATAGTCCGGCATTTCCTTTCCGGTGATCCGGAAGCTAAACTTTCCGGCGTAAGCCTGGGCGCTGTCCATCGACGCCTCCGCTTGCGGCGCCAGCCGGTAGTACTGCCAGCCCCAGGGGCGGGCGGGGCCTTCGATGCTCGCCTGCTCGAAACCGAGGTTGAGGGGCTGCTGGGCAGGAGCGAGCCGGAAACTGAAGAAGAGGGTCAACAGGATCAGGGGGCGAAAGAGGTATTGCATGGTATGGAATTTTTTTATGAATTCAACCTGCCGGGCTTCCAGTTCTGCACAGGTTAGGTTAACCCGGCCTACTGAACTCGGGGGTAACAATACCTTTTTCAGGGGATAAACAGGTAAGCGCTTGTATATAATAAAAGCTTCTCATCAAACCTACCCCAATGAAATCTCTTTCGATTGCCATTCTGTTGTTTTTTTTCTGCACATCCGCTCCCTCTCAGATAACGGTCCGGGTATTCAACTACTGGGCGGCCAGCGAAGTTGGCCAGGCTATGAAACCGCTGGCGTCCATGGAAATTGGATACCTTGCAAGGATTGGAAAAAACCATGATGGCCCCCTCCAGGTACGTGTGGCGGTCACCTACCTGCCCGTACAGCCCCGCCTTGAAGCGTTTTCACCCATGGGTGTCGCCCTGGCCGGCGGCTTTTCCGGCACCTCGCCGTATCATCAGTATGACTTATTCCAGTTTGCCGGAGGAGTAGATTATTCCTTTGTCGCCTGGAAAAAGTTCAGAGCCTTTCTGGGAGGAGACTTCCTGGGCGGCTTCGTCCAGGCCGGTTATATTTCCGCCGCTCCAGTACCTTCCCCAAAAGGGCAAAAAGCGGGCGGTGCCTTTGCCGGCGGGCGCCTGCGGCTGGGGGTGGGATACCAGGTGTCGGCCCGGGTGAGCTTGTTTGCCGACCTGCAACGGTCGATGTTTATGGTGTCGGAACCGCTCGCCGTCAGGCGAGCTTATGACATCGGGCTGGGAATGCGTTTTAGCTTTTGATGAGGTGCCCTAAGTAACCGGCCTTGGGCCGCCCGAACAATTGGACGCCCGAACTGACAACCAACAACAGCAACTTATCCAGCGTTTGGCCGAGCGTTCGGCCGTGCTCACGCCGAGGTCTCACGCCGAGGTCCTTAGGCCGATACCCCGCCTGGCGGCTCAGCCGCTCATTTTCAGGGAAAACAGGTGCGGCATCCCGGGCAGCACCTTCGAACGGAATTTGCCGGGGCCGACCTCTTCCATCCCGGGCCAGCAATTGCAGGGAGAATAGTCGTATTCCCGGAATTCCTCCAGCACCAGGCCTGCTTCCACCAGCGCCATGATGATGTCGCTCAGGGAATGCTGCCAGCAATATTCCTTCCGGGCCGGAACCTTCCCCGGGTAGGGCCCGGCGTATGAACCATCCGTAATGTCCACTTCCTCCGGCTCTTCTGCGTGGAAGTAGGAATAGGCGGGCCGGCCATTTTCCGGGTCGAAGGCCATAAAGGCGGGATGAAATTCGACTATGAAGAAAACGCCTCCTGGCCGGAGGTAGTGGCGGATGGCGCCGGCCCAGGGGCGGAGATCCGGCAGCCAGGTGAGCACGCCATAAGAAGTGAAAACAATGTCGAACTGCCCGTCCAGCTTCCCGACGAGGTCCAGCACGCTGGACCGGACGAACTGCGCATCCAGCCCAAGGCGGTGGCTGAGCTCGCGCGCCACCTCGACCGCCTTTGCCGAGAAATCCACGCCGGTGACCCGGGCGCCCAGGCGCGCCCAGGAGAGCGTGTCCTGCCCGAAATGGCATTGCAGGTGCAACAGGCGCTTCCCTTTTACATCGCCCAGGGCTTGCCGCTCGACCGGCATCAGGGAATTTCTGCCGCCGAGAAAACGCTCCATGTCATAAAAGTCCGTATCCGGATGGAAGGAAGCCCATTCGTCCCACAGCTTTTGATTTTCTCTGAGGTATTTTTCCATCGTTTGTATAGGTTGTTTTTAATTGCGATATTGCCGCCACTTCATCATCAAATATCCGGAACATGTCAGATACAAAGAAAGGACAAAACCAGTTAAATATCGAATTGCCGGAAGAAGTGGCCGAAGGGACGTACTCCAACCTAGCCATCATTTCGCATTCCAACTCGGAATTTGTAGTTGATTTCATCCGCCTGGTGCCGAACGTGCCCAAGGCCAAGGTAAAATCGCGCATCATCCTGACGCCCCAGCATGCCAAGCGCCTGCTGCGCGCCCTGGCGGACAACGTCAAGAAGTTCGAGGCCCAGTTCGGAGTCATCGACGAGCCGGAGCAGCCGCCCTTCCCGCCGATGAGCTTCAATACGCCCAAGGCGCAGGCGTAGGTTTTCCGGAAATTTTGACCCGGAGCAGTACGGGAGGCCGGATCAAAATTTCCGGCACTGCTCAACCATATATACTCCGCTGCAATAGGTTTTCCCGACACTCTGTGTGCGGGACAGGTAGTGCATTTGCCCTCCCCGCCCCTTAATCCCCTAAAGGGGAAAACCACCCGTAAATGCACAAAACCTATTGCCGTTCAGTATAACCATCCAACCATTTCACCCTGAGCTTGTCGAAGGGCAGCCATCCCATCCATCCCTGCCGCTAAACATAAAACGCGATATTTCGTTCGTTCCCTCCCCTTTGGTATACGATAATGCCTCCGTTCGTCGATTATTGTTTTCCTCTCCTTTTCTTCCCCCTACATTTGCCCGCATCATCCGATTGTTAAACACAAACCCGACTTCATGAAAGCCATAGCCATGCGCTATTTGTGGGCGCTTGCGTGCCTGCTGCCTACCTTTTCTTTTTCACAATACCAACAAAGCGCCATGATCAACGGCCGGGTAGAAGGCCCCGGCGGAGAGGCGCTGGAATTTGCCAACGTCATGCTGCATGCTGCCGCCGATTCCAGCCTGGCCAAAGTGGAAGTGACCGGCCAGGAGGGAACGTTCAGCATGAGCCGCGTACCGGAAGGGCGGTACTGGATCAGCGTGAGTTACGTAGGGCTTCCCTCCTTCCGCACCCAACCCTTCCAGGCGAAGGCCGGCGAGGCGTACGAACTGCCGGCCATCCAAATGCAGGACGCCAGCGTGGAGCTGTCGGAAGTGGTCGTCACCGCCGAAAAGCCGCTGGTGGAAGTCCGGGCGGATAAGATGGTATTCAACGTGGAAAATACGATCAACGCCTCCGGCAGCACTGCCTTCGAACTGCTGCGCAAAGCGCCGGGCGTGGTCGTGGACAACAACGACAACATCAGCCTGCTCGGCAGGGCCGGCGTGCAGGTCTACGTCGACGGCAAGCCGTCGCCCCTGGGCGCAGCCGACCTGGCGGCCTTCCTGAAAACGGTGCAGAGCGACGAGATCGAAGCCATCGAAGTGATCACCAACCCTTCCTCCCGCTATGATGCGGAGGGCAATGCCGGCATCATCAACATCCGCATGAAAAAGGACAAGCGGCTGGGCGCCAACGCCAACGTCAACCTGGGATACTCCGTGGGCAAAGTGCCGCAATACAATGGCACCATCAGCGGCAATTACCGCAACGAAAAGCTCAACACCTTCGGCAGCTACAGCCACTCCGAGGGGCAAAACCGCAATTTCATGGAGCTTTACCGCCGCCAGCTGGGCATGTTCTACGACCAGAGCAACCGGCAGGGCGACGAGTGGTCGAGCCATAACTTCAAGGCCGGGACAGACTTCTTCCTGGGCGAAAAACAGACCGTGGGCTTCCTGGCCACCGGCTTCCTCAGCAACAACAGCGGGTGGAGCACCAGCCGCACGCCTTTCGGATCCATCGAATTCAACCGCGTCGACACCGTGCTGCTGGCCAGCAGCAACGACCGGCGGGACCGCAACAACCTGAACTTCAACCTCAACTACCGCTTCGACGACAAAAAAGGGATGGTCTGGAATATCGACGCCGACTACGGCCTGTTCCGCAACAACGGCTCGGCCTACCAGCCCAACTTTTACCTCGACCCGACGGAAACCATAACATTCCGGGAGAAAATCAACACCAACGAGACGCCGACCGATATCGACATTTATACCTTTAAAGTGGACCACGAGCGCCCTCTGCTCGGCGGCCAGGTGGGTGCCGGCCTCAAGCTGGCCTACGTCAACACCGACAACACCTTCCGCTTCTTCGACGAGTACGACGGAACGCCGGTGCTGAACACCAACCGCAGCAACCGCTTCGTCTACGAGGAGAACATCAACGCCGGCTACGTGAACTACCAGCGCCAACTGGGCAAGGTGGGCGTACAGGCCGGCCTGCGGGTGGAACAAACCCATGCCACCGGCGACCTGACGAGCTTCCGGGACGGCGAAACGGGGGAAAAATTCGACCGCGAATACACCGACTTCTTCCCTTCCGGCGGGCTGACCTACGCGCCCAATGAAAAACACAACTTCCAGCTGACTTACAGCCGCCGCATCAACCGCCCCTCGTACCAGGACCTCAACCCCTTCCTGAACAAGCTCGACGAGCTGACCTACGAACAGGGCAACCCGTTCCTGAAACCGGAGTACGCCAACAACATACAGCTGACCCACAGCTTCAACTACCGCCTCAATACGACCCTCAGCTTTAGCCATACCAAAGACCTGATCACCCGCATCACCGACACCGCCGAAGTGAACGCCAGCTATATTACCTGGCTCAACCTGGCCGACCAGTACAACTACAGCCTGAGCGTCAGCGCGCCCCTGCCCATCACCAAATGGTGGAGTTCCTTCACCAACATGACCGGCAGCTACACGCAAAACCAGGCCGACTACGGCGGCGGCAAAACCGTCAACCTCGACGCCACTACCTTCAACATCTACAGCCAGCATACCTTCCGCCTGCCGGGCGACTTCGCCCTCGAGGTCTCCGGATGGTACAACTCCCCGTCCTTATGGGGCGGCACCTTCGAGATGGACGCCATGTGGAGCGTCGACGCCGGCATCCAGAAGAAAGTCATGGACGGCCGCGGCAACATCCGCCTGGCGGTCAGCGACATCTTCAGGACCAACGAATGGCATGGCGTCAGCCGCTTCGGCGCCCTCGACCTCGACGTGGCCGGCGGATGGGACAGCCGACGCTTCCGCGCCAGCTTCTCCTACCTCCTGGGCAACGACCAGGTGAAGGGCGCCCGCCGCCGCAGCACGGGGCTGGAAGAGGAGCAGAACAGGGTGAAGTCGGGGGATTGAGGAGGGGAATTCGCTGTTCGCTTTTCGCTTTTCGCTGTTCGCTTTTCGCTGTTCGCTTTTCGCTGTTCGCTTTTCGCGCGAGATTGCAGCCGAAGGGCTGGGGCCGGGGTTCGCCGGCTTCAGCCCTTTGCCCCTTAGCCGTTTGCGCTGCCCAGGGTTCCAGCCACTTACTGGCTCGTTACGATGCCGCAATAAGCGGCACAGGCTGTATCGTCGTATACGGTCCACTGTACAGGGCTCATTGAGTTTCAAATATTAATAAGGGGATGTGATGTCGGCTGGCGACTAGAGTTCGCCTGTCGACTATCACGGCAAAACCCCTGTTTAATTTTTGAAAACCAATCAGCCCTGTTGTGGTCAAGCTATGAAGGCAGAGGGCAGGAGCCCTCGTCCAATGCCCGCGTACGAGCACAGCTCGTAACGAGCGTGTCCAGGGGCGCTCACTTCAAAAGAGGCATCTTCTGCCCTTTAGCCTTAAAATTGTCATCGCGGACAACGATCTCCACCATTTGTTTGCCTTCAGTGCTGTTGAACCGGCTTAAGGAGACCTGGAGCGGTTGGGTGTCCGGAGCAGTTTTTCGGATTTGCTCGCCGGTCGCCAGGTAGGTGACAGTGATCTCGAAAGGAGCTTTGCCCTTGCCGATGTTGATGGTGAGCAGGTTGTCCTGGTTGAGGGAGGTGGTGAAATAAAGTTCGTAGCGGTAGAGTGCCGCAATTTTTTGCTGAGCCGTTTGGGCATGGCGCCCGTCGGGATAAGCCCGGAGGTAGGCGCGGTAGCCCGCATCCGTGGACGTTTCTTCGGCCCGTTGCCAGTCCAGTTCCTCCCGGCATTTTTTCAGCAGCGAACGGGCCTCCTTGCCTTGCGGGTCCAACCTCAGCGCTTCTTCCAGCGCCCGGGCGGCAGCGGCGAAGCGGCCATTTTGAAACAAGGACTGCCCTTTGGCCAGCAGGCTGGCATAATCCTCTTCCGGAGCGCTATTTTTCTCCGCTTCCGGCGGGGCAAGCCTTGCCCGGCACTGGCGGATGCCCTCCTCTGCCGGCCCGGTATCCAGCCCGTTTTCCTCCGCCCACCCCAAGACGCGGGTGAACAGCGCCAGGGCCTCCTCATATTGCTCCCGGCCGGCGGCCGTTTGGAAACTTTTAGCGGCAGCAGCGAGCAGGCTGTCGTAGCGGGCCTGCGGGGCGCCATTCTCCCCTACCCTTTCGAGTTGTTCCCCGGCTTCTGTTTTTCCGGCGGCCGCCGGCGCCGTATTCCGCAAGAGCAGCCAGGCCGCGGCCAGGGCGATGGCGGCGACGGCAATCCATCCGTACTTTCGGTAACCCGGGCGGGGCGGGATGGCGGCAGCCAGTTCGGGAGCTGCCGTCCGCACGGTTCCGGGTACCGGGGCAGCCCCTTTGCGGAAGAAGTGGAACTGCCCGCCCCGGTGGCCGGCATCCTGCAGGGGCTCCCCGCGGGGCGTCTGCCGGGCGTTGTGGATGACGGCGTTGACCACCTGGCTGATCAGGGTTGTCACCGGCAGGCCGGGATCGGGGTTGTTCTCCAGGAAGTAGATCACGTTGTCGGCAAAAGGGCTGTGCGCGCCCGGCTGGCCATCGCTGACCACCTCGTTGCGGCCGGCGGTGAGCAGCCAGCGGGAAGGGATGTCATAGAGTCGGTTGGCATCGCCGGCCGCCCCCAGCGAGCGGCTGGCGAAAAGGGATCCCGAGAAGCAGCTGTCGACGATCAGGAAGGTATGCCGGGAATTAATGGCCTTGATGTATTTGACGATGCGGCTGTTGGCGACGTACTCGTTGGTGTGCCCGAGGGGGGCGTCGACCGGTATCCAGTATCCCTCGTCGATCTCCTGCTCATACTCGCCGTGCCCGGAGAAGAGGACGAGCAGGTTGTCCTGGGGCCCGACCAGCCGGACCAGCCTTTTGAACATGCTGATAATGGCGTGTTCGGTGGCCTGCTCGTTGAAGAGGGTGAAAGTGTTTTCCTTTTCGAACTGGTACTGCGTGGAGAGGACGCCGATCAGCCGGCGGGCGTCGTTCACGCAATTGTAGAGGCGGGGGCAATGCTGGTATTCGTCGATGGCGATGGCCAACAGGTAGTTGGCCCCCGCTCCTGCCGCTGAGGCGGAGCCGGCATCGCCGAGGTCTATGCCTTTGTCCGCCATGCTACTTTACGGTAATGGTTAGGGAATAAGCGCCGGCGGCCAGCCCGGCGGCACCCGCAACGCCGATGACCACCTTCAGCGGATTGCCGCCGGAGCGCAGGCTCACCCGGCGTTCCGGGCCCGAGGGGGCGCCCAGGGCCGGCTGGAAGCTGGCCTCGCAGGAGATGCAGGACGGCAAATCCGGGACAAACCGCCAATCGGCGCTGCCCAGGGAGTAGGCATACAGGCTCATTTCGGCCTTGCCGTCGGCCGGGCGGAGGCTAATCTCCATCTCCGAGGCGGCAGGAAGATCAGTGGCATACAGGATGTGGTTGCCGGAGAACTTGTCCTGCCGGATGCTGACAAAGCAGGCGTTCTGGCTGCTCCATGCCCAGCCGAGGTCGCGCAGGGGAGCCCCGCCTTCCAGCTTTCCCTCATAAACCAGGGTTTTGCCCTTCTGGCTGTCGATGCGGAATTTGGGAATCTCCGCCTGTTCGGCCGTGGGAGGCGGCGCGCCGCCTTCCAGGGTGACCTCCAGGGTGAACCCGCCGGCAGCCAGGCCTTCGGCGCCGGCTACGCCGATGGTCACGATATATGGGTTGCGCACTGCCCGCAGGCTGACCGACCGGGTGTGGTCCTGGGTTTTGCCCCGGTAGGTATAGTCCCATTTGTAATCCGCTTCGCAACTCACGCAACGCGGCAGGCCCGGAACGAGGTGTTCGCCGCTGCCCGAATAGGCGTACAGGCTGAAATTGGCCTTCGGGTCGTCCGGTATCACCCGGATCGTCATTTCCGCCTGGGCGGGCAGCTGTGTCTGGTACAACACGTGATGGCCGGTGAATTTGCGCTGCTGAGTGGCGACAAAGCAGGCGTTCTGGCTGTTCCAGGCCCAGCTGAGGTCCGGCATCGGAGCGCCTTCGGCGAGGTTTCCCGGGAGGGTTACCGTGGCGTTGGGGGCGGATTCTATCCGGGTGACGGCA
Organism: Lewinellaceae bacterium; assembly: GCA_020636375.1. GTDB lineage: Bacteria > Bacteroidota > Bacteroidia > Chitinophagales > Saprospiraceae > JACJXW01. The sequence continues at coordinate 297,324 of JACJXZ010000001.1, forward strand.
GGCTGGGCTGCCGCGCCGGAGGCAAAAAACAAGGTTGAGAGGAACAGCGTAACAGATAATGGGTTCATCCTGCTGGTTTTTTAAAACAGGGAAGGGTTCATTGAAAATCGATCAGCTCCACCTCAAAGATGAGTACCGAGTTGGCGGGGATGCCCTGCCGCTCCTGCCGGCCGTAGCCCAGCCCGGAAGGAATGAAGAACTTGCCTTTGCCGCCCTTTTTTAGCAGGGGGATGCCGATCCGCCAGCCGGCGATGGTGTTGGACAGGAAGAAGGTGTTGGTCCGCTGGTCGAACACCGAGCCGTCCATCAGGTAGCCTTTATACTTGGCCAGCACCTCGCTGTTGGAGCGGGGGCTGGTGCCGCTGCCCGGTTCTTCGATCAGGTAGTACAAGCCGGAAGAATGGCGCTCGGCGTTGATCTGGTTGTCTTCCAGATACGTTTCGATCAAATCCTGGTCGATGGCCCACTGGTCGACCCCGTCTTTGTTGCACCCCAGGGCCAGCAGCACGGCGGGGGCGATGATCCACAATAATTGCCTCATAGTTTCGGTTATTTTGGGTGTAAATATACCGGCTCTGGAGGGGTTTGCAAAAAGAGGACAGGATTTCGTCGGCGGAAAACGTTAAATCCTTTTATCTTTGGTGATTTCATAGGTAGGAGCCACACTACTGGACAAAATGGTTTTGGACACAGAGCACACCGAGTTCAACACAGGGTACACAAAGTCTTTCCGTTGACAATAAATCCTCTGCGTACTCTGTGTCCAAAAAATGTCCAGTAGCATGGGTAGGAGCTAAAGCATAGGTAGACAGGATTCACAGGATTTACAAGATGGACTGGCTTGACTGCGAATAATTGTACAAATAATCCTTAAACACCATACTACATGACAGAGAATTTCTGCGTATTTCTCGATGCCGGCCACGGCGGCCTGGACAAGGACGGAAAGTATACGACGGCGCCCAGCAAGATGTACCAGCACAGCCGCGGGAACTTTCACGACGGGCGCTTTTTCTACGAAGGCGTTTTCAACCGGGCGCTGACCAACCGGGTAGCCGCCAAGCTCGACAAACTGGGCATCTGCAATATTATGGTCAGCCACGAGTATGTGGACATTTCTCTGGAATACCGCGTGGATGTGGCCAACTGGCACTACCGAAACTTCCGCAAAGGCATTTATATCTCCAACCACGCCAATGCTTCCGGCGCCGGTGCCGCCCGCGGCTTCGAGGTCTATACTTCCCCCGGCGTGACGGCTTCCGACGCCATGGCGGAGTTCCACTGGAATAACGTCAAGGACTTGTTAGGCGACCGCATCAGCATGCGGGCCGATACGTCGGACGGCGACCACGACAAGGAGGCCCGCTTTTTCGTACTCACCCGCACCGTCATGCCCGCCATGCTGGTCGAACACCTCTTCTTCGACAACTACGACGACGCCAGCCTGCTGATGGACGACGAGGTCGTCGAACGCTTCGCCGAGGCGCAGGTACGGACGGTGATCAATTTTATGAACCGCTGAGGGTTATCAAAAAAAAAGGTAACCCGGCTGGCCAGGCTACCTCGCACAAAGTGTAATACAAAAGATTACGCGATTGTTAATGCTTTTTACGGAAGTTCCCACAAGGAGGTTGCACAGCGGGGGAACTTCCGTAAAAAAATCACTAAATTCCCCACCAAAAACTTATGCGTTCATTCAATCCCTTGTTTCTTGCCCTTTTCCTGATTTCCATCGCTTCCTGCGCCGGCGAAAGCGGGCAGGAAACAACCGGGCAAGCCTCCCCGGCGGACTCCCTGATCGTCGATATCGACCAGCGGCTGTCCAAATACGTACCCGTGCGGCTGACGACAGACCTCGGCCAGCTCTCCGGCAAGCAAAAGCAACTGATCCCCGTGCTCATCGAGGCCGGCAAGATCATGGACGAGCTGTTCTGGTATGAAGCCTACGGCCATAAGGACAGCCTGATGGAAGCCCTCACCAACGAAAAGCTGGAGCGATTCGTGACCATCAATTACGGGCCGTGGGACCGCCTGGCGGGCAACGAGCCGTTCATCTACGGCACCGGGCCCAAGCCGGCGGGCGCCAATTTCTATCCCGTAGATATGACAAAGGAGGAATTTGAGGCCGCCGCCCTGGAAGACAAGGCGGGCCTGTACACCTTCCTGCGGCGCGACGCTGCCGGCAAGCTGATCGCCGTGCCCTACCGGGAGCAGTTCGCCGAACAGGTGCAGAGAGCAGCCGGCCTGCTCCGGCAGGCGGCAGCCCTGGCCGACAACGAAGCCCTGAAAAAGTACCTGAACCTGCGGGCCGACGCCCTGCTGTCCGACGACTACCAGCCCAGCGACATGGCCTGGCTGGATATGAAGGACAACCAGATCGACGTGGTTATCGGCCCGATCGAGACCTATGAAGACCAGCTATTCGGCTATAAAGCGGCGCACGAATGTTATGTGCTCGTGAAAGACATGGAGTGGAGCCAGCGCCTGGACAAGTACGCCGCCTTCCTGCCCGAACTGCAGCGCGGCCTGCCCGTGCCGGCCAAATACAAGGCCGAACAGCCCGGCAGCGACGCCCAGCTCAACGCCTACGACGTGGTGTACTACGCCGGCGACTGCAACGCCGGAAGCAAGACCATCGCCATCAACCTGCCCAACGACGAAGAGGTGCAACTGCAAAAGGGCACCCGCCGCCTGCAGCTCAAGAACGCCATGCGCGCTAAATTCGATAAAATACTCGTGCCCATCGCCGACGTGCTGATCGACGAAAGCCAGCGGCAGCACATCACCTTCGACGCCTTCTTTGCCAATACCATGTTCCACGAAGTGGCGCACGGACTGGGCATCAAGAACACCATCAACGGCAAAGGCACCGTGCGGGAAGCCCTCAAAGAGCACGCCTCCGCCCTGGAAGAAGGCAAGGCCGACATCCTGGGCCTTTACATGATCAAACAACTGCACGATAAGGGCGAGCTGGAAGGCGACCTGAAAGACTACTACACCACTTTCATGGCCGGCATCTTCCGCTCGGTCCGCTTCGGGGCGTCCAGCGCGCACGGCAAAGCCAATATGATCCGCTTCAATTACTTTGCCGAAAGGGGCGCCTTCGAGCGCGATCCGGAAACCGGCCTCTACCGGGTCGACTACGACAAGCTGGAGCAGGCCGCCGCCTCCCTGTCGGAGCTGATCCTCACCCACCAGGGCGACGGCGACTACGAGGGCGTAGCCCAACTGGTGGCCGACAAGGGAAAGATCGGCGAACAGCTGCAGGCCGACCTGGACCGCCTGTCGGAAGCTTCCATCCCGGTGGACGTTGTCTTTGAGCAGGGCGTGGACGTGCTGGGGCTGGAGGAGTTGTAGGAGGTTAAGGTTGAGGTTGAGGTTGAGGGTTGGAGCCTTTAGTTTTCCTGAAATTCCTTACCTTTGCGTTCAAAGCAACAATGAGGGCGCTCCGCCTCCTTCGGTTTCCGCCCGTCACAGCGGTATTGCAGTACGGGCCGAAGGAGGTGGGGCATCCCCATCTGTCCGGTTTGCTAAAATAGTCCTGCTCTTTAAACCTGCCTTTATGCGAGGTGCGCCAGGCCATGGCGCATCGCCAACGCCTTTATACCCATCCGTTGTCATCCAGGCAAATAACGATCCTATGAAAAGAATGCAACCATCCACACTGCTTTTCACCCTTATCTGTCTTGTTTCGTGGAACGGCATGCTCGCCCAGCCGAGCATAGGGGGGACGCCGTTGGGCCTTACCGAGGCGTTCCGGAAAGCCCACGGAGACAAGCCGCCGGCAGCCGAAAAGGCGCCCCGGCTGAACCTGAAGAAAATCCTCAAAGAAGATGAGCAATTTATCGGCGCGCCGCGTTTCGCGGCGCCGCTGAAGGTCGATTACACCCTGGAAAATTCGGGCGAATGGACGGAGCTGGAAGATGGCGGCCTGCTCTGGCGCCTGAAGATCCGCTCGGAAGGCGCCCTGGGGCTGGCGGCCTTTTACCGGGGGGTATACCTGCCGCCGGGTTCGAAGCTGTTTATGTACAGCGAGGACGGGAAGCAGGTGCTGGGGGCTTACACTTTCCGGAACAACCGCCCTTCGGGCCAGTTCCTGACCGGCTTCATCGACGGGGAGGCGGCGGTGATCGAATACTACGAGCCGGCCCCGGCGCGGGGGCAGGGTCGGTTGCAGATCTTCCGCATCGACCATGCTTACCACAAGGACAACTACCGCGCGGCCCGGCAGGATTCGGAGGAGGCCGCCCGGCTCAGCTTCGGTTTCGGCACCGCCCTGCCCTGCCACAAGAACGCCAACTGCCCGGAGAGCGATCCCTGGGAGCTGCAAAAGCAAAGCGTCTGCCGCATCGTCATGGCCCTGGAAGAAGGGACGGGCTACTGCAGCGGAACGCTGATCAACAATACGGAGGGCGACGGCAAGCCCTACGTCCTGAGCGCTTTCCACTGCCAGAACGGCTATACGCCGCTCTACGACCTGTGGCGGTTCGACTTTTCCTATCAATCGCCCGGATGCGACAACCCGGCCACGGAGCCCATCCCCAACTCCGTCCTGGGGTGTATGCAGCGCGCCGGGCGGCTGGAGAGCGACTTCCTGCTGCTGGAGGCCACTTCCGTTATCCCTGCCGATTACAACGTCTTTTTCAGCGGCTGGACGCGCGCGGCGAATCCGCCGCAGAGCGGAGTCATCCTGCACCATCCCAGCGGCGACATCAAAAAGATAGCTTCCTACAGCGGGGCGTCCACCTACAACGGCGTGCTGGTCTGGAACTCCACCGTTTCGACGCCCCCCAACCACCACTTCCGGGTGGAGTACGGGATGGGGACGTTTGAGCCCGGCTCTTCCGGCAGCGCCCTGTACGACCAGAACGGCCGCATCTGCGGGCAGCTGCACGGCGGGCTGGACGGCCCCTGCGGGCAGGCCTCCGGCTTCTTCGGGCGTTTCCGCTTGTCGTGGGAGGGCGGCGGCACGCCGGACACCCGCCTCCGGGACTGGCTCGACCCGCTGGGCCTCGATGTGGAAATACTGAACGGCATGGGGCAGCCCGACCTGGGCTCGGGCAGCATCTCGGGGATTATTACCAATGAGGCCGGCCGGCCCGTCGCCGGCGTGGATATCACCCTGAGCGGCCCGGCGGATGCTTCGGCAACCACCGGCGCAGACGGCATGTACCAGTTCGACGACGTACCCCTCGGCCAGCCGCTGGCCCTGGCCCTGCGCAAGGACGACGACTTCCAGAACGGCCTGTCTTCCCTCGACCTGGTATTTATCACCAAACACATCCTGGGCCTGGATCCGCTGGACACCCCCATCAAAATCATGGCGGCGGACGTGAACGGATCCAACAGCCTGACCACGCTCGACCAGATCGGCATCCGCAAGGTCATCCTCGGCATCGACCTGGAGTTCAGCGGGCGGCCCGCCTGGCAGTTCTTCCCGGCAGGCTACACTTTTTCCAACCCCTCCAACCCCTTCCTGGAACCCATGCCGGACATTTTCATGATCAACAATTTCACGGAGGATATTACCGATATGGATTTCATCGGCGTCAAATCCGGCGATATCGACGATAGTGCGGATACGGGGGGATAGGGCCTGATACCGAGGAAAAAACGCGAAGCTTTTGCACCTTTGCATAAAATGCAGCCTTTGGATGCTGCTCCACCTAATTAACGATTCTTCCTTATGGCCAAAACCTGCAGTTTCCTTTTCCTGGCTACCCGTCTAGCGTTGGACACCCAATTGGAGGTTCGTACATCGTACACAGCCCCAAACCCTGCCGAGTCCGTACATCGTACACAACCCCGGTCCATTCTGTCCAACCTTAGACGGATACCCGTTTTCCTCTTCTTTTCCCTGGCCTTCAACCTCTTTGCGCAAGTCAAAGAAGCCCCCGGCCGGCAGCGGGGCGAAGGCCCCTACGAACAACTCATCATCCGGGGCATTACCCTGATCAACGGCAACGGAGCGCCGCCCCGGGGGCCCATCGACATCGTCGTGGAGGGCAACCGGATCAAACAGATAGAAGTGGTAGGCAACCCGGGCGTGCCCATCGATCCCGCGGACAGGCCAATGCTCCGGGAAGGGGGCCGCGAACTCGACTGCGAAGGCATGTACCTGCTACCCGGCTTTGTCGACCTCCACGGCCACATCGGCGGCAAGGGGCAGGGCGCCGACGCGGAGTACGTCTTCAAGCTGTGGATGGGCCACGGCATCACCACCGTGCGCGACCCGGCCTGCGGCAACGGCCTCGATTGGGTGCTAAAACACAAGGAGCGCAGCGCCAAAAACGAGATCACCGCGCCCCGTATTTTCGCCTACACCGTCTTCGGGCAGGGCAGCAAGGAGCCTGTCAGCACCCCGGAACAGGCTCGGGAGTGGGTGCGCCAAAACGCCGGCAGGGGTGCCGACGGCATCAAGTTCTTCGGCGCGCCGCCCGACATCATGGCTGCCGCGCTGGACGAGAACAAGAAGCTCGGCCTGCGCTCCGCCTGCCACCACGCCCAGATGGACGTCGGCCGCTGGAATGCCCTCCACTCCGCCCGCGCCGGCCTGACCTCCATGGAGCACTGGTACGGCCTGCCGGAAGCCCTTTTCGCGGACCGCACCGTGCAGGACTACCCCCCTGACTACAACTACCAGAACGAGCAGCACCGCTTTGCCGAGGCCGGCCGCCTCTGGAAACAGGCCGCCCCACCCTACTCCGATCACTGGAACAAGGTGATGGACGAACTGCTGGCCCTCGATTTCACCATCGACCCCACCTTCAACATCTACGAGGCCAGCCGCGACCTGCACCGCACCCGCCGCCTGGAGTGGCACGAGCAGTACACCCTGCCTTCCCTCTGGCGCTTCTACATGCCCAGCCGCATCAGCCACGGCTCCTACTGGCACTTCTGGGGCACGGAAGAGGAAGTTGCCTGGAAAGAAAACTACCGCCTGTGGATGACGTTCGTCAACGAATACAAAAACCGGGGTGGGCGCGTCACCGCCGGCTCCGACTCGGGCTTTATCTACCAGCTCTACGGCTTCGCCTACATCCGCGAGCTGGAACTGCTGCGGGAGGCGGGCTTCCACCCCCTGGAAGTCGTCCGCTCCGCTACCCTCTATGGGGCCGAAGCCCTGGGGGCCGACGGCGAGATCGGCACAGTCGAGGTGGGCAAGCTGGCGGACTTTGCCATCGTGGAGGAAAACCCGCTGGCCAACCTCAAGGTGCTGTACGGCACCGGCGCCATCAAACTGCTGCCCGACAACTCGGTGGCCCGGGTGGGCGGCGTGAAGTACACCGTCAAGGATGGAATCGTTTTCGACGCCAAACAACTGCTGGCCGACGTGCGGGAGATGGTGCGCCAGGCCAAGGAGGAGGAAGGGTATGAGATCAGGCAGCCGGGGGTGGAGTAGCGGGTTTTCGGCCTTCCGCAGACAAAACATTTCCTGGTAGTGGGTTAAATCCGTTGAAATTTTGATGGCAAATGGAGAGCGGACCTCATTGAGTTTCATAAATTAATCCAGGGAAATGTGGTTCCACCCCCTGCCCCCGCCAGCGGCTACGAGTTGTACATATCTTACTGTCAGCCCAACGGGCTGAAATAACCCAGCCCAGGGCATCGCCCTGGGCGACATCGGGCGCCAAACCATAGCCCTGAAGGGGCGATATAAATTATTTTGCCCTTTCAGGGCGTAATTGAACGGCCATTTGTCGCCCAGGGCGATGCCCTGGGCTATTCCTATTTCAGCCTTTCAGGCTGATGGCAGCCCATTGCCCATCTATGTACAACTCGTAGCCGCTGGCGGAGCCTGTCCCGGACTCGTTTCGGGAGGATTTAGGGGGTGGACTAATCCCCCGTTTATTTTTTGAAAACCAATCAGGTCCGCTGGATAGATCAACGGATTTTACCCTCTACCCATTCCTTAACACAACAGGGCAACATGCCTTCTCGCTACGAGCTAAGCTGCTGCCTATGCGGAAGCCCGAACAATAAGCAAGCGAAAGCTATTTTTTAAAACGAAAGCGCGCTCCTTGCTTGATCCGCATTCAATACGCAGCAATTTCTCATGTAGAGCATGCACGTATCGCCACAAAAATTTATCCGGCTCAAAGAGACGGACACAAAGGCACCAAATCCGCACTAAATTTAGTGCGGATTTGGTGTTTTAGTGTTTTCGTGGCATCTTTTCGCCACGTGTGTACCTTATATGAGAAATTTCTGTTCGATACGAACTGTGATTTTTTCAGCCTTCCGGTTGAAACAACTGCGCCCGAAGAAAAATCAACGCCTGCCCGGCGCTCCGCATCCGGCTGGCCTGCCCGGCGCGGCTGCGCACGCGCTGCCGGGCAGGCCAGCCGGATGCTCCGCTACACACAGAAAATGCCTCACCTTTCTCACTGGAAAAGCAAGGCATCTCATCCTTATTGTAAAAAGGTAAAAAATTCAAAATCTAACGAACCGCCCTGGCCAAACGGAACCCCAGGCTGTCGTTCCTGCCGCCAGGCGTGACGTAGCCGCGAACGGCAACGCGCACGTAGGCGGGGCTAAAGAGCCAGGATCCGCCGCGAATAACCCGGAGGGAGCCGCTGGCAGGGCCGCGTGGGTTTGTCTGGGCAGTAGACGGATAATCGCCATACCAATCCCAGCACCATTCGTAAACATTGCCGCTCATATCGTGCAGGCCCAGGCTGTTGGGGCTGTTGAGGCTGCCTACTGGAACCGTTTGCCTGCGGTATTCGCCTGCTACAGAATAAGATTTTTTATAGGCTTCACTACCATTAAAATTGATCTCTTTCGGGTCGGCGGTATTTTTTCCGTTGCCGAAGCGCACATTCCGGCCGCGCTGCCGGGCGGCGTATTCCCATTCCGCTTCGGTAGGCAGGCGGTAGCCGTCGGCGCTCCAGTCGGCACTTACTTCTTCCCCTTTTCGGGTATATACGGGCTGGTAACCGTGCTGTACGCTCAGCCAGTTGCAATAATCCACGGCGTCATTCCAACTGACATTGATAACCGGGTGGCGGGCCCGGTCCCAGTTTTCATCATCGGGCTGCTCCCGGCCGGTTGCTTCGCAAAACCTGTCGTATTCCTCAAAAGTCACCTCGTAACGGCCGATATAGAAACCATCCAGGGTTACGTCATGAAGCGGCTTTTCATCATCATATTCATTGTCTTCCATTACATCGCCCATCCGGAAATTGCCTCCCGGAACCAATACCATCTGTGGCCTGGGCACACTATCCTTATCCGCACACTTCCGCGCCTCCTCCACATACCGTCCCTGCGGGAAATCAGCCAGGTACTTTTGGCAGGCTTCCGGGGTGCCGGCGGCCTGCGCCTGCCGCCAGGCCTCATCATCGCGCAGTTGGGTAATCCGCTGGCGGGCGGCCGCCGCGTAGGCGCCATCGGGATAAGCGCGCAGGAAGTTCTCATAAGCGGGGACGGTATTACCCCGTTGCGCTTCCTGCCAGGCGCTTTGCTCGCGGGCGGAGGCGATCTCGGCCAGCCGCTGGCGGGCGGCGGCGGCATTGGCCCCTTCCGGAAAGGAGGCCAGATAACCGTTGTAAGCCTCCGGCGTATTGGCGGCGACTGCCCGTTGCCAGGCCTCCGCCTCCAGGGCTTCATTCGTGGGACTCAGCCGAATATCCGGCAGCTCTTCGCGGGGCGGGCCGCGCCATTCACTCGGTTCATAACCGGGAGCAGAAGCGAGCAGTTGCATTACCTCCATGGCGGGCAGGCTGTCAAAGGCGTAGCGGCCGCGGGTATCGGTGGCGGCGGAAAACACATCGGGGCCGGTACCGGCGTCCAGCTCTGCGAAATTGACGTTCCGGGCGTCGCCCATGCGCACTGTAGCGCCGGCGATGGGCTTGCCGTCCTGCACATCCAACACTTTGCCGCTAAGGGAAAAGAAAGCAGGCGGGGGCTCGGCGGCGGGACAAGCCTGCCGCATGGCGTTAATGTACTGAATAGCCATCTGCCCGGTGAGGGCTTCCGACAGTGCGCCCCCCCGTCGGAAATTAGCGCAGGCGATGACCTGCAGGCTGTCGGCGGGCAGGGCCTCGCACCCGGGGCCGGGCTGCCGGCTGCAATTCCAGGCGCGGGCGGCGTAGTTGTAGTAGCGGGTGGCGGTATTGCGGTAGAAGGCGGTGTCCCGCAGGCTTATGGCGTCGGCGGCGCGGCGCAGGCTGTCCACCCGTTGGGTGTCCTGGGTCAGGATGGCGTCGGCGGCCAGGTATTCGAGGAAGAGCAGGCGGGCGCTGTCGCTGTCGAGGCAGAGCTCCATGTCTTTATAGGCCACCGGTTCCCCTCCTTTGCAGGGGTTGAGGTCGGGGCGGAAGGCCAGCAAGGCCACTGCCAGCGCGCCCCAGACGGCCAGCAGGCGGGGCGCCAGCTTCCACCCCAGGCCGGGCAGCCCTTCGCGGAAGGCGAACTTTTTGAGGGCGCCGCCGAGCAGCACATCGAGGCGGGTTGGCTCGCGGTCCAGCAGGCGCAGGGCGACGAAGTCGGGCTTCTTGCCGGCGGCCAGGTAGGCGGCGAACTCCCGCTCCAGCTTGCGGCGGGCGGCCTTGCCGGGCTTCAGGAACAGCTCGTTGAGGATGAGGTTCATCCGGTAGTCGTCGAAAGCGGCCGAGTCGGCGGGCGGAGCGGGAGCCTGCTGCAAGAGGCTGCGCAGCGACTGCCGCAGGGGCTCCTCCAGACCGCGCTCCGACAGGTAGTCGAGCAGGATGGTGCGCGCCGCATCGGGAATGCGCCCCTCGGTAAACCAGGGCAGGCGGGTGAGCTCGCGCAGGTTTTCGAAGGTGATCAGTTCTTTGCCATGCACCGCCCCGAGGCTGCGCCCCAGGTGCAGGGTGAGGCCCCAGTGCAGGGCCGGCCACAGGGCGCAGGCGGCAATCCAGTCGGTGAGGGGTTGAGAAAATTGCCGCTGCAGGTCTTCCAGCAGGCCGTGCCCGAAGGTGAAGGGTTGGTGGAGGGCATCGTCCACTTTGGGCAACAGGCCGCAGGTATCGGTGGGGTCTTCGGCGGCAAACAGGCTGATGGCGGCGTCGAGGCCGCCCGGGCTGGCGGGCAGCAGGGGCAGCAGCTCTTCCAGTTGCCGCTCGCGGGGCCCCCAGGCCCGGCGGGGGCGCGGGCTGAGCAATACGCGCCGCGGCCAGGCGGACAGCAGCTGCGTCCAGGGCGCGGGCCGGCCGGTGAAGGGGGAAAGCAGCCCCTGCCCCTCTCCTACCAGGATGAGCTGCGCCCCGTCGTAGCGGTGCAGCAGTTCGCCCAGCGGAATGCCCTGGGGGTGCGCTTCGTCGAACAACACGCGGGGGTCGCCGTCGTAGAAGTAGCGCGCCACCGGCGCTTCGGCGCGCAGGAACACCTGGTACAGGCTGTCAAATAAGTGGGCCCGGTGGTCGTTGGCCGCCAGGCGGTCGATGAGCAGCAGGTAGTCGGGCGGCAGGGTGGGCCGGCGGTAGACGAAGGAGATGCGCCCCGCCTGCCGGCTGGTGGCGCGGATGGTGGCGGGCAAGTCGGGCCGCAGGCGCCGCCCGGGGGCGCGCCCGCGCAGGCGGTTGAGGAGGATCTGCAGGCCTGGCGCCAGCAGGGCGGCAGCATCCTGCCCGGTTTCGGGCTGCCAGACGTAGGGCGGGCGGCTGGGGCGCCGCAGCTCGGCTACCACCCGGGCGCGGCGGTACTGGTCCCAGCGCACGACGGCCCAGGCCAGGGCACCCAGCAGGAGGAGCAGCAGGGCTTTGAGCGGCCATTCGTACTGGCGGTAAAATTCAAAGCGGCGGCGGGCGGCGGCGTCGATCTTCAGCTCCGCGATATCGCGGGGATAGGGCAACTCTATTTCTTCGATCAGGCCGGTGTCGGGCGGCGGGGGCGGCGCCGGCGGCTCGGTAATGGTGGCCACCCAGTACACCGTATCGGTGCCGCGGGCGTAGGTGAGGAAGGCGGTAAGGCTGTCCGCCGCGCCGGGTTCGGCCTCCGCTCCCGCTATGTAGGTTCCTATCCCGGTACTGTCCACCCGGAACCGGCCGCCGGGGGGCGTTTCCACCACTTCCCGCGGCTCGGTGTACAGCAGGCGGGCGGTGTCTTCTGCCCGGAGCAGGCTCCGCGCAATGGTGTCGCCGGCCATGGCGCTGGAATACACGGTGCGGGAAACGGGCTTTTCCGGCCCGGGGAACAGGGTGGGCCGCAGCCACAGCCCGGCGGCACCCAGGGCCAGGGTGAGCAGCAGGTACCCGCTGCGCCGCGGCCACCCCCTCAGCAACTTCCGGGAAGCCCAGGCGGCGCCGGCCAGTACGGCGGCGGCCAGCCAGAAGACGGGGTTGGCGTACCAGCGTTCCAGCCCCGTATCCCACGCCATGCCGGCCAGCAGGGCCAGCAGGGGCGGAAAGAACAGCAGGATGCGCCGCCAGCGCGTTTCGCCCTTCTGCGCTTCGGCCTGTTCCGGCGTTGCAGCCGCTTCCTCTTCCTCCGCTTCGGCAAATACCGCCCGCGCTTCCGCCAGGCACTGGCCGAACAGCTCGTAAAAGCGCTCCTGCTGCCGGGGCTCGGTGGCGAAGAGGGGCGCCAGCAGGCTGCGCAGGCGCTCCGGCGGCACATCGGCGGGCAGGCGGCGCAGCAGCTCTTGCACCTGCAGCAGCTTGTCGGGACCCAAAGCATAGCCCTCCCGCTCCTGGAGTTCCCGGAGCAGGCCAGCGATGAGGCGGTATTTGAATTCTACAGGCATTGCTTTGCCGTCTTCGATTTAATAGAACTCGGATGACGCAGATACAGCGGGTTTTCGCAGATCTGGTTTACGCGGACCTGGAGGTCCGCGCTCCATGTCCTCCGACCACGAGAAATTTTAAAGTAACAAAGTAGAATTACACATTTACACCCACCCTACCCCCTGCCCTTCAATGCCTTCAAATCCTCCCTGGTCTTTGCCAGCACCGAATAAGACCCCAGCAACTGCTGCCGCTCCTCTGCGCTCATCTGTTTCGGCCGTTCCAGCTTGGCCGGGTCGAAGCCCGATTGTTGCAGCAGGTAGGCCCACTGTATGAGCTCGGCGGTGGCCGGTTTCTTCTGGAGCTTCAGGGAGTCGTCGTTGCGGATGCCCTCGAAATGAGCGACCAGGGGCTGCAGTTTATCCTCCGGGAAGCCGGGCACTTTGGCCGAGACGATCTTCAGCAGCTTGTCGCGCTCCGGGAAGGTGATGTGGAAGTACACCACCCGCCGCAGGAAGGGGTCGGGCAGGTTCTTCTCGCTGTTGGACGTCAGCACGATCACCGGGCGGTTGGCCGGCTCGGCGCGGTAGGTTTTGTCGATCTCCGGCACGTAGAATTCCAGATCCTCCAGGGCGGCCAGCAGGTCGTTGGGCAGGTCGCGGGGCGCCTTGTCGATCTCGTCGAGCAGTACTACGCGGCGGCCGCCGGAGACGATGGCCCTGCCGAGAGCCTGGTAGCGGATGAAGCGGCGCTCCAGCTCCTCGGCGCTGAGGGCCTCGGCCTGGTTCTGGCTGTACTGGAAGTGGGCCAGGGCGTCGTAGCTGTAGAACAGGTCATTGGCCGTGGAGGTCGTCTGCACGTTGAGGCGGATGAGCGCTCCCAGGTTGAAGTACCAGGCCAGGTGGTTGGCCAGCTCCGTCTTGCCGGTGCCGGGCTCGCCGGTCACCAGCAGGGGCTGCCCCAGCAGCAGGGCCACGTCGATGGCGTCGGCCAGCTCGGCCGAGGGCTCGTACAGGGCCGGGTCGTTGAGGCGCGGGTTGGGCTCAAAGGGCGGCAGCGGGGGGCGGGGCTGGGTTTTGTCGAGGTTGTAGAGGGATGGCATAGGTTTATTGTGTATTTGTGTATTTGCCTTGCCCGCCGAAGCCTCGGCGAAGGCGGGTGGATTCGTGGGGCTTTCGGATAAAGCTACTGGCTTTCGGTTGTAACTTTTGTTTATTGTTTTCCCGGTTTGGGCCTGCGATCAGGATGATCGCGCCACGCGCCACGAGGAGGATCAAGGCCTGCGATCAGGATGATCGCGCCACGAGTGGTTACAGACCATTTCCTGCAGCCCTTCGATGTGCTCCATATTGAGTACGTTTTCCTTTTGAAAGCGTTCCAGCTCTTCGCCCTGCAGGCGGGCGGCGATGGCATCTATGATGGCGTTTTTCTGCTCCGCTTTGATGTGCCCCAGGGTCACCACCTGCAGCCATTCTTTCAGGTCAAGGGCCGGCACCGGAGGAAGGGGGGTGATGAGGGTAGCGTGATGCCGGTTCTTTTCCACCAGTCCCTTTATGCTTTCCACTGTCTCCTGGCCCCGGCGGCTGAGCTTCTCCGGCAAGTGGGCATTCTCCAGCCAGATGACAAAGAAAAAGAGGAAGGTGGGCGTATTGCCCTCGGCTTCGGCGAAGGAATCCATGAGCCACTGCAGATATTCCTCCACGATGCTGCTTTTGGAATACCAGTCGCCGGCAGTAACGGATAAGGAGGTAATGACGTATTCCCACTGCAGGCGCGGCAGGCCGGTGCGCAGGTAATCCTCAAAGCTGGTATTGCCCAGGCGGAAGCGTTCGGCGAAGTATTTTTTAAAATTATCCTTGGCGTCATCAGCGGTGCCTCCCAAGGGCAGCAGCTCGGTTTTGACCCGAGCATTCCCGGCCGAGCGTTGATATTCGATACTGTGCAAATGGCTGGTGGCGTAAGCCCCCGCCAGTTCATACACCAGGCGCTCGGCGAAACTCTGCGGCCTCTGATTGGGGCAGGCCAGCAGGTAATAGAACTGGAACCGGCAGGGGGCCAGGCGCCAGCCCTCAAAGCACTCCTGAAAGACCTTTAGTGACTGGTAGCGGTCGCAGTTCACCAGATGGAGGGGCGTAAGGGGGATACCGACCTCCAGTTGGCGCACCAGAGTATCGAGGCCATCCGCATCCGGGCCGCCGGCGCCCAGGCCGCTTTCCGTGAGGTTGTCGATCAGGTAGAGCAACGCCTGCCGGACCTGGTTGAACACCACCTCCGCATCCGCGGAAGAGATCGTACCCAGCATCAGATTCTGATAGGCCGATTGGTGGCGGCTGGCGAGCAACACCACATGGCTGGCCGGTTCGCCCTGCAGGTGCTCCTGCATGTCGTCGAAAAGGGCTTTCCATTTGTTGTCGGCCAGCAGCTTTTTCCAGTTTTTGCTGAGTTGGGCCAGTGGGGTCGGCATCAGGTTTTGGTTTTTCCAGCCGTTAAGATAAAAATAAATACGTATGTGCAGTGTTTTTTCAGCTTTTGAGGATTTGGGAACCTCAAAAGTTTATACGCAGCCGTGCCCCAGAAGTTTGCCAGGTAGATAGACTCAGGCTTGTTACGGGCCACCCTTCTACAGATCAGGGCAGGCCTGGAGGTAGCCCGTCCAAAATGCCTATATTGCCCGAAAAGCAGAACAGAACAGTCATGAAAACCTCCTCCCTACTCTCCGCCTGCCTCCTCCTCCTCTGGGCCTGCAACGCCCAAACGGGCAACGAGCCGCCCTACACCAACGCCCTCGTCCACGAGAGCAGCCCCTACCTGCTGCAGCACGCCCACAACCCGGTGGACTGGAACCCCTGGGGCGAGGCCGCCCTGAAAAAAGCCCGCGACGAAGACAAGCTGCTGCTCATCAGCATCGGCTACGCCGCCTGCCATTGGTGCCACGTGATGGAAGAGGAATCTTTCGAAGATACCACCATCGCCCGCATCATGAACGAGCATTTCGTGCCTGTCAAGGTAGACCGGGAGGAGCGGCCCGACGTGGACAACGTCTACATGACGGCCTGCCAGATGGCTTCCGATGGGAGCTGCGGCTGGCCCCTCAACGCCTTCGCCCTGCCCGACGGGCGGCCGGTATGGGCGGGCACCTACTTCCCCAAAGGGCAATGGAAAGACATCCTGGAGTACTTCATCAAAGTGTACGCGGAAGAGAGAGATAAGCTGGAGGCCTACGCCGGGCGGCTGGCCGAAGGCATACAGGCTTCGGGACGGCCAAAGCCGGTGGAGGAAGCGGTTTTGTTCACCGAGGAGGAGATGGGAGAAGTAGTGGAGCAGTTCCTGAACAACATCGACTTCAAAAAGGGCGGCCGACCGGGCGCGCCCAAATTCCCCGTGCCCAACACTTACGAATTCCTGCTGCAGTACCACCACCTCGCCGGCAACGAGAAAGCCTTAGAGGCCGTGACGGCCACCCTGGACAACATGGGCAACGGGGGCATCTTCGACCACCTGGGGGGCGGCTTCGCCCGCTATTCTACCGACGCCGACTGGAAGGTGCCGCACTTCGAGAAAATGCTGTACGACAATGCCCAGTTGGCGAGCCTCTACAGCAAGGCCTGGCAGGTAACGAAAAAGGAGCGCTACCGGGAGATCGTGTTCCAAACCCTGGAATTCATCGGGCGGGAGATGACGTCCCCCGAAGGCGGCTTTTACTCCTCCCTCGATGCCGACAGCGAAGGGGAAGAGGGCAAGTTCTACACCTGGCAAAAGGCGGAGGTCGACTCCATCCTGGCGGACGAGCGGCGGAGCGCCGTCTTCTGCGATTTTTATCAGGTGAAAAAGGGGGGGAACTGGGAGCATACTAATGTTTTGTATCGAAAAGATAATGTTGAGAAAATTCTGACTGAGTATAATTTATCTTTGAATGAGTTAACTCAATTCCTCGCACAGGCCCGGAAAAAGCTGTTCGAGGCGCGTTCCCGGCGCGTCCGCCCGGGCTTGGACGACAAAATCCTGGCCGGCTGGAACGCCCTGATGCTTCAGGGTTACCTCGACGCCTACCGGGCTTTCGGAGAGCAGGCTTTTCTGGACAAAGCCCTGCGGAGCGGGCAGTTTATTACCCAAAACATGCTGAAGGACGGCTACCGCCTGGACCGCAACTACAAGGACGGCCGGTCGTCCATCAACGCCTTCCTCGACGACTACGCTTTCACCGCTCACGCCTTTCTCTCCCTCTACGAGGCTACTTTCGACGAGCAATGGCTGCGGCGGGCAGAGGGCCTTGCCCAATACGCCCTGGCTCATTTCCAGGACGAGGAGACGGGCTTCTTCTTCTATGCCTCCGCCCTCGACCCGCCCCTGTTCGCCCGCAAGATGGAGCTGGAGGACAACGTGATCCCCTCTTCCAATTCGGCCATGGCCAGGGCGTTGCACCGGCTGGGCACTGTATTGTATGAAAAGGAATACCTGGAGGCCTCCACCCGCATGCTGCAGGCGATGGCGCCCCGCTTCACGGCCACCACTCAGCCCCAGTACTTTTCCAACTGGTGCGCCCTGTACGCCGATGTGGCTTTCCCCTACTACGAAATCGCCATCGTCGGCCCGGATTATCAAAAGCTGCGGGATGAGGTGCTGGCCCGGTACCTGCCCAATGCCGTCCTGCTCGGCGGGCCGGACGAGGGCGGCCTGGAACTGCTGAAGGGCAAGCTACAGGGAGCGGAGACCTTTGTTTATGTCTGCAAAAAGAATGTGTGCAAGTTGCCGGCGCGGGGCGTGGAGGAGGCGTTGGAGCAGATGCGGTGAATCAACGGTATTATTACACTTTTCCTTCTTTCAACCATTTCCTGATCGCCTCCTCAGCTTGTGCCTTCGTTTCCTCCGTAAGGACCAAGCTGACAACCAATTCTCTAAGAAGAGTTCCATCCGGCCAATCCGTTTCATTTTCCCAACAGTAAAAGTCCACAGGTTCTTCCGGTTCTTCCTGAATGATACGCAGTGCCCGGTCTGCTTCCGGGACATAGGCATGGAAAATCGGATTGCCATCCATCAGGGGCGTACCATCGACGAAATGGGTGTTCAAATAGCCTTGGTAAGAATACCTCATTGGCTCAATGATCCGTTCGAAAACATCTTTCCAGTATTGTTCAACCTGATGATACTCTGATTCATCAGCCAGGAACGATTTGTATAAAATATCAGGCATAGGTTCGATTTATTTCGCCTCCTTTCAACCAATGTACTATAGCCGTCTCCGCCTGCTCCTTCGTTTCTTCTGTAAGAATGAGGCTAATGACCAATTCCGGGAAAGTATGGCCATCCTCCATTTCCACGACATCTTGGTAAAAACTGAATTCGTCCGACTCCTCCGGCTCGACCTGTAGTATCCGTACCCCACGGTTGAGTTCCGGGACGAAAGCATTGAAGATAGGGTTGCCGTCAAAGAAAGGAGTGCCATTGGCAAAGGCAGGCTTCATCCATGAGCGCCAGGCCCAGCCGTTTTGTTCTGCAATCCTGGTGAAAAGGCTTTCCCAGAAACGCTCTACTTCTTGATAGGCAGTATAGTCCTTCAGGAAATCAGGGTACAACATTTGCGGCATCATCTTTTCAGTTTAACGAACTCAATACCTGTTCCATCTCCTCTTTATCTAAATCCTCAAATATCCATTGTTGCAGCAATTCTTCTACCTTCACCAGGTTCTTTTTAGTCATGGCAAGAGAGAGGGTCAATTCCGGAATAGGGTGATCTCTGCGAGAACGATCGGTTGGAAGCGGCCTCTGATCGTCATCCAATTCATCCGCTGGAAAATCGCTGGTCCAGCCCGTCAGTAGTAGGTCACCCGGTTCGGGAAGATACTGGATGATGCGGACGAGTTTATGTTGTTGGGGAAAATAAGCGTCTAAAATAGGATTAGCCTCATAGATTTTGTGCCCGTTGGCGTAATACTTGTTGTAAAAACTCCGGAAGGGAACCTCCTGAGGGACGAAGAGCCGCTGAAAAAAACGGCGCCAATAAGCCTCGGCCAGGTTATAAACCCGGTGATTCTCCAAAAAGGCAGGAAACATGATATCGGTTGTGCTTACAGCATTTTCCATAATTTCTTTTTCCTGAGAATCATTCGCCGTCATCATTAACAACAGGTGCTGGATTAGAATTCTCATAATTTGACATGGGCGAGCCTGGCAACATCGAACTGATTTCCTCAAAGGCTGTTTTTTCCACCAGCCAGGCTTTGACAATCTTTTTTAACAAAAGCTTGATTTCCTCCGACAACTCCAGGGTAAGGACCAGCATGTCATATTGCCCGTCCCATTTCTTATGGCGGGCGCGGAGCACCGGATAATCTGAATCCGGTTCGCGCTGTATGACCTGAAGGATGCGGCCTTCGTAACGGGTACTGAAAATGTGGCCATCATATATCTTTTGGCCGTTGGCGTATCTGGACCGGAAAAAATGAAAGGCTTCGCTGCCGGTGACCGCTTCCACGAGCCTTTTGTAAAAAGCTTCGTTCAGGTTGTAAACTCGTTGGTCCTGGAGGAAATTTTTATATAGATGTTTCATGTCAGAAAAAATAAAACGATGATAATAACCAAAGAAAGCCCGAAAGCGCCAGCCCACAGTTCGAAATCTACCCTCGTTCCATCCTTGATGTCTTCATTTTCAAAGGAACGAAATTCAGGGCTATAAATTCCGCCGGATTCGGATGCATTTTTCATGAAGCGCTCTAATTGCTCAAATTGTTTCTTACGCTTTTTTAATTCTTTTTTGCTTAGTTTGCCTTTTAGCTCATTTGCCATGTCTAAGCCCTGTTTCAAGCTAGGCGGGGTATCTTGAGACCAAGAGACGCTTTCTTCTAAATGATCAGATTGCGCCTGTATCCTCCCCCGGTGTTCTTTCTTGCTCATTGGCGATAATGGGTTAACGTGTTGAAGATTTTGCAAGTTCCCGGCTTTTCATGCGCTGTATTTCAGGCAAAACCCTGAAATTTAGAAAAATATGGCACAAACCAGACAAACATTGCATTTTCAAAGTTATAATCCGACAAATATAACCCTTATGCCAGTAGTTTACAATTATTTCCTTACTTTATTAAGTTTAAATTTTAAAAACTACTCAACCTGCCAGGATTCGGCTTGGCCCAGGAAAAAACAACCCGGCAGTGTTTATCGAAGACGCAACAACGTGGCCGTCGCAATGCCGCCGGCGAAAACCGTCGCCGACAAACACTGCCGGGTTCAGCAACACGGGAACTTGCGCGAAACCCGGCAGGTTGAGCAGTACCAAAAGTAAGAAGAAGTTTTTTTTCATCAGGCTTGCATTATGATGCCCTTGGGCCCTCCATTCGCGGTTTGTCTTTGCCCCTTGCACCCGCCAGGCCGGCAAAGACAAACCGCGAATAAAACTACGGCCGCAGGCTCCCGGCCGGGCCGCCGTATTTTTCCATCCAACCCATCACCGCCTGCACCTTGGCCAGCATCCGGCTGGGGCGGCCGGCGATGCCGTGGGGGGCGTCGGGGAAGCGCACCAGGGCTGTCTCTACGCCCCGCAGCCTGAGGGCGCGGTAGAACTGCTCGGACTCGGACAGGGGGGTGCGGTAGTCCTCGTCGCCGACCAGCAGCATGGTGGGGGTGGTGACGTTTTCTACCAGGGATATGGGCGAGTGCTTGTAGTAATGTTCCGGGTCTTCCCAGGGCATGGCGGGGAACCAGTTGCGGGTGAAGAAATCCGGAGCGTCGGCAGTCAGGGTATGGCTGAACCAGTTGATCACCGGCTTGGCGACGACCGCCGCCCGGAAGCGGTCCGTCTTGCCGACGATCCAGGCGGTGAGCACGCCGCCCCCGCTGCCGCCGGTGACGTACAGCTTCTCTTCGTCGACGAAGCCTTTGCCGATGACGGCATCCACGCACGACATCAGGTCGTCGTAGTCGTTGCCGGGATAGTTGTGGTGGATCAGGTCGGCAAACGCCTCGCCGTAGCTGGTGCTGCCCCGGGGGTTGGTATATACGACTATATAACCCCGCGAGGCGTACAACTGGGCTTCCAGGGAAAACACATCGCCGTAAGCGGAGTAGGGGCCGCCGTGGATTTCCAGCAGCAGGGGATATTTTTTAGCCGGGTCGAAGCCCGGAGGGTAGATGATCCAGCCCTGGACATCGCGGCCGTCGTGGGAAGACTTTGTCCAGAAAGCCTCCACCTTGCCCGGCTCTTTTTGCAGGAAGAGGGCCTTGTTGAACTGCGTCAGCTGGCGGACGCCTTTCTGGCCGGCCTGCCCAGCGGCCAGCTCCGGCGGGCGGGAGGCGTCGCCCTGAGTGAAGGCGTACCGGCCGCCGGGCCCTACGGCATATTCCCCGCCCAGGTAGGGGCGCCCGATGGGGTTGCCGCCCAGGTTTTGGGCGACTTCTTCCACCTTGCCGTCCAGCGAGACGCGGCCCACCTTGGCCTCGCCCCCGTCGTCGTACTGAAACCAGAGGTGGCTGCCTTCCGGGTTCCACTGCAGCTGGCTCACGGAGCGGTCCAGGGAAAGGGTAAGGGTTTTCTTGTTGTTCAGATCATCAATGGGCGCCAGGTAAACTTCCATCTGGTTGTAGCCCTTTTTCTGGTCGTCGAAGCCCAGCCAGGCCAGGCGTTTGCCGTCCGGGGAGACGGCGGGCTGGTTGTCTGCGCCAACGTGGCCCGTCAGTTGTTCGGGCTGGCCGCCGTCGATGGCCAGCCGGTAAATCTCGGAGTTCTGGGGGTTGTCCATGCGCTCCGCCTCCGGGCGGCGGTTGGCGGAAAAGTAGATGTGCCGGCTGTCTTTTGACCAGGAGAGCGGGCTGTCGTGGTCGAACGGGCCGCCGGTCAGCTGCACGGCCCCTCCCCCATCAGTTGGCATTACAAAGATATGCGTATGGCCGGGCGCCAGCTCGCCCTCCCCGTCGGCGCGGTAGACGAGTTCCTGGGTGTAGGTGGGCGCTTCGGCCCATTTGGCGCCTTCGGGCTTCTCCGGCATGGCAAACAGCTTATCCGCTTTTTCCGGGACGAACCGGGTGAAGGCCAGCCATTGGCCGTCGGGCGACCAGCTCAGGTGGTTGGGGTTGTGCTGGAACTCGCCGATGGCGGACTGCTCCCCGCTGTCCATCCAGCGCATCATGAGCTGGTGTTTGCCTTCATGGCTGGACACCCAGGCCAGGCGCCGGCCGTCGGGCGACCACACGGGGCTGCGGTCGCTTTCCGGCCCTTCGGCCAGGGCGCGCAGCCCAGAGCCGTCGAAGCTGGCGATCCAGAGGTTGGGGTCCCGCCGGTCCGTCATGATGTCGAAGCTGTTTTTGACGAAGGCTACCTGCTGGCCGTCCGGAGAGATAGCCGGATCGGAGACGTAGGTGAGCTTGAAGGCGTCGAGGGGTTCCAGGGGTGCTTTTTGGGCGTGGAGGGGGAGAAGGCCGAGGGGCAGGAAGAGGAGAAGGTTGAGGCTGAGGTTGAGGCTGAGGTTGAGGGTAGCCTGCAAAAAAGATGTCGTTGAGTGTGTCATTTGGTGCGTGGTTAGTTTAGCGTGAAGATAAGCAGCCAGACGCAATTAGCT
Organism: Lewinellaceae bacterium; assembly: GCA_020636375.1. GTDB lineage: Bacteria > Bacteroidota > Bacteroidia > Chitinophagales > Saprospiraceae > JACJXW01. The sequence goes on from JACJXZ010000001.1 coordinate 319,558, forward strand.
AAACGTTTTTCGTTCAGAGGTTGTGCAAAAAGGCCTAAAATAGACAGGATTTACCCTGTGAAGTAGCTTGCTTCACAGGGTAAATCCTGTCTAACTATACTTATTGCACAACCCTGGATCGAGGCCAGCCGGCAGCCAGCCGTCGTACCCCCTTTCGAATGCACAAATGCACAAAAGTCGTAGCCCGCCATTCCATAATAGGGCAAAGTAGCATTACATACGCGCCAGATGAATCTGGCACGTCCTATACCGCAAAGCCCTCCTCATCCGTCACTTTGCCGTTCAGGCAGCGGATGATGCGGGCGGGGAAGTTTTCGAGGATGCGGTAATCGTGGGTGGCGAAGAGGACCGCCGTGTTGTTGGTGTGGGCCAGCTGGCGGAGCAGCAGCAGGATGTCGTCGGAGGTTTCCGGGTCGAGGTTGCCGGTGGGTTCGTCGGCGATGATGAGCTCGGGGCGGTTGAGCAGGGCGCGGGCGATGACCACCCGCTGCTGTTCTCCTCCGGAGAGCTGGTGGGGCATTTTCTTTTCCTGCCCTTTGAGGTCCACCTGCTGCAGCACCTGGGCCATGCGCTCGCGCTTTTTCTGTTCGTCTTTCCAGTTGGTGGCTTCCAGCACGAAGCGGAGGTTGTCCTCCACGCTGCGGTCGGAGAGCAGGTTGAAATCCTGGAAGACGATGCCCAGCTTGCGGCGCAGCAGGGGGATGGAGCGGCGGTCGAGGTGCTGGAGGGCGAAGCCGGCCACCTCGCCCTTGCCTTCGGTCAGCGGCAGGGCACCGTACATCGTCTTGAGCAGGCTGGATTTCCCGCTGCCGGTCTTGCCGATGAGGTACAGGAATTCCCCCTTGTAGATTTGCAGGTTCACCTGGCTGAGGATCAGGTGGCCCTGCTGGTAAATGTTGCAGTTGACGAGGCGGACGATGAGGTTTTCGTTCATAGTAACCGAGGGGTTTCCAAAGCGGCAAAGGTAGGAAATATTTCTGAGGTTGAATGAAAGCTCCATATCCTAAAGTTCCAGTATCTTTACACTTTACATTACAATATTTTTTGCTCATGGAGATAGAAGAAATTGCTTCGGCAATCAGGTCTTTGATTAGCAACGACAAATTAGAAGAAGCTCTTGATTATTTAGAGAAGGTTTGCGACGAAAGCGGTTTTGACAATAACATAGAGTCAATAAAAGGTTGGCTCAAGAATCTAGAAGAAAGAAAAAACCATAGAACTATTGATGACAACTTTTATATTATCGAGAGAAATAAGATTAGAGTATCGATTCGGGAAATCGCCAAAGAGATTGAATCAGTTTACATTAGAAAAGAAGCCGGACTAAACAAAGAAGAGTTTGACCCTTCCTTCTTAAGTTGCTTTAGCGGAATAATTAAGGTGTTTTTTCTAATAGCCTTCGGATATTTTCTGTATTTGTTTATTACTCTACCTGATCTTATCGGAAAAGGCAAAGAAAGCAATGTTGAATATAATTCAGATTCAACATTTGTGATCCGCCAATTTCCTGGCAATGACAAGAATGGCAAATCAGCAGAGTATATCATTTATTTAGTACGGGGTTACAATTGGAGCTTAGGAGAAGTATCTAAAACCGAAAAACACAGTGTGAAAATAAATATTTGTAGCCATATTGAATCATTGGGAGTGACTAATCGGATAAACAATGACCAATTAAAAAGTATCATTTGTTTTGGCAATGCCTCTTATGAAGAGAATTTAGATATACCGAAAGAAATAAGGCTGAAAATTGAGGAAGATCGCGCCCTTGCTCGGGCAAAGACTCTGGCAGATTGTATCAGCCCGGTTCTACAAAAGTTGACACCCGTATATTTATTGAACTTAGGAAAAAACACAAAGAAAGCCGAACCTTCTGAATACCAGAGACAAATCATTGTGGTTGGTTTACTAAAAAATGAGCTGGGAGTAATTCATGAAGAAGCCTTATTCAATGGATTGAGAAACGAATTTCTAAAAGGTAATCTTGAATTTGATATACTAAATTATTCCAAGGTCATAGAGGTGGACAGCCTTGAGTTAGTAAAATACCTCTGAGGGGTATCCGTCTAAGGTTGGACAGAAGTTGCGGGGGTTGTGTACGGTGTACGGGGTCAACAGCAGCCTTGGGTTGTGTGCGGTGTACGAAAGCTCTCCGGGCTGTCCAACTTTAGAATGGTAGCCCCTCTGATAGTTAAACATCTGGTAGGGGCGCAGTTGCGATTTGTCCCCCTCTGCTGATGAAGCGAACGGCCTGAAAGGCCAGCCTATCTTAGCAGGGGGCAACGCCCCCTGTAAAGGCGCACAACCGTAGCCAGCGCCCTGAAAGGGCAGCATATTCGAGCTGGTATTATGATGGCCTTTCAGGCCGCAGGCGGCTTTCACCATTATACACGGGGCGATGCCCCGTGCTAAAATATATTGGCCTTTCAGGCCGAGCCGGCTATGTGGCGCTACCTGAAACCAGCATTTTAGAGCTTTTACACTGGGACAAATCGCAACTGCGCTCTCTGGTAGTGGGTTAAATTCGTTGACCCATTTGGTGGACCTGGAGGTCCGCGCTCCATTTGCACCGAAACTTCAACGGATTTACCCCACCACTAAACATCTTCACCATCTATCCAGGCAAAACCTTATTTTTACATGAAAATGCGTATTGCTCTTTTCATAACCTTACAATTCTACCTGCTGACTTCCCTCTGCGCCCAGCCCACCCAGCTCACCGTCCGCGCCAAAGCCAAGGACGCCAAGTTCATCGGCACCTCCGTCGGCGGCGCTAAAATCGTCGTGCGGGATGCGCTCACCGGGGAAATCCTGGCGCAGGGCCTGACCGAAGGCAGCACCGGCAATACCGGGCTGATCATGAACACGCCCCGCGAGCGGTATACCCAACTGGCGCCCGCAGAAACTGCCGGATTCACCACTACCCTGGACCTCGAAGGACCCCGCCTGCTCACCATCGAAGCCCACGCCCCATACACCAGCCGGCAGGCCCGGGTACTGACCAGCACCCAGGTTTGGCTAATCCCGGGGAAGAACATCACGGGAGACGGAGTAGTCCTCGAAATCCCCGGTTTCATCATAGACATCCTGGCACCGCAAACCCACCGTTTCGTGCCCCGGGCAGAACTGTCGGACGGCACAACCTCCGTCCGCGCCAACATCGTCATGATGTGCGGCTGCACCATTACCGACGGCGGCTTGTGGGACGGCAGCAAGATGGAAGTAGAAGCGATCGTCAAACGCAATGGCAAAAAGCAGGGCACGTACCCCATGCAAATGGCCGAAACGGCAAACATCTTTGAAGGGCCCGTGCCCATAGGCGAAGGAGGCGCCTACGAGTTCATCGTCACCGCCTTTGACCCCCGGACGGGCAACACAGGGGTGGATAAGGTGAATTTTGTGGTGGAATGAGCGGGCGCGGCTACCCTTCTGAGGTTAGACAGAAGCGACCGGGGTTGTGTACGGTGTACGGGGTCAATGACGACCTTGGGTTGTGTACGGTGTACGAAGCCTCACCGGGCTTTCCAACGTTAAAATGGTAGCTGCGGATGCCATCCCCGCCCCCGCGACCAAGACGTAATCAAAGATGCCTTAACCTGCCGGGTTAGCCCTGCGGGAACTATGCGAAACCCGGCAGGTTAAAACATTTCTGACAGTTCAGAAAGCAACCCGCCAGGGCATCGCGCTGTCCAACGATTAGCCGGCGGGATAGGCTCCCCCTCTTAAACCCACGCCGGCCGGGGGAGGCTCTCCCGCCAAACATCTCCAATAATGACAGGTTTTTGACCCACAACAAAGCAGCGCGAGGAACAAACATTCCGTAAATTTGTATCATTGTATGATCGAACATCAACTTTTGCTATAAACAACAAACAATTCGCCCGGCGCCAGTAAGCCGGGAGCAAAACCGCTACAGATGAAAAAACTATATATCGTTGCCATCCTGATGGTCGCTGCGGCCATCGCCCTGCTGACCACCGCTGCCGACGACATGAGCACCTACGCTACCTTTGTCCAGGCCGCCCGCAGCGGCGACCGCGTCAAGATCGCCGGGCAGTTGTCCAAAGACAAAGAGATGTACTACAACCCGGCGGAAGACCCCAACTACTTCAGCTTTTACATCAAGGACACCGACGGGGAAGAGCGCAAGGTGGTGCTGCTCTCGGAAAAACCGCAGGACTTCGAGCTTTCCGAGCAAATCGTGCTGACCGGGCAGATGAAAGGCGAGGAATTCGTGGCCACCGATATGCTGATGAAGTGCCCGTCCAAGTACAAGGACGAGGAGGTGTACATTAAAAACGAAGGGAAGTGAACTGTTTAGGTATTATGGTATTTCGGCGTTACGGTATTACGGTGGCCTAATGCAAGCCCGCCGTTAAACCTGGCTCAGCCTCCATAAGAACCCGGCCGCAACACCGCAACACCTTAAAACCGAAATACCTGGTTACGTTCTGAAATCAAAATCGACCATGCAGGACATCCAATACGTAGGAGAACATTTGTTGCCCGGCCAGGTCGGGCAAGCTGCCATCGTAGCCAGTTTCGTGGCCAGCCTGTTCGCCGCCGTTTCCTACTTTTTTGCTACGCAGCGCCGCGACGCCGACGAGTACGAGGCCTGGCGCGGAATGGGCCGCTGGGGCTTCCTGGTTCACGGGCTGAGCGTTTTCACCATCATCGGCATCATGTTCTACCTGATGGTGAACCAGTATTACGAGTACCAGTACGTGCAGGCGCACGTTTCGGAAGATTTGCCGTTCAAATACATCTTTTCTGCCTTCTGGGAAGGGCAGGAAGGCAGCTTCCTGCTCTGGATGTTCTGGCACGTCATCCTGGGGCTGGTGCTGATGGCCACCGGAAAACAGTGGGAAGCCCCTACCCTTTCGGTGCTGTCCCTTATCCAGCTGTTCATCGGCTCCATGATCCTGGGCATCTACGTCGGTTTCGGCGACGAGCCTTCCCGGCTGGGCAGCAACCCGCTGATGCTGCTGCGCGAAGTGATGGACGCGCCCATTTTTGCCAAGGCCGACTACGCCGCCCAGCTCACCGGCTCGGGCCTGAACCCCCTGCTGCAGAACTACTGGATGACGATCCATCCGCCTACCCTTTTCCTGGGTTTTGCGTCGACTTCTATCCCCTTCGCCTATGCTATTGCCGGGTTATGGACCAGGGATCACAAAGGCTGGCTGCAGCCCGCCCTGCGCTGGGCCCTGTTCAGCGGTGCCATCCTGGGCACCGGCATCCTGATGGGCGGCGCCTGGGCCTACGAAGCCCTGAGCTTTGGCGGCTACTGGGCCTGGGACCCGGTGGAAAATATGTCGCTGGTGCCCTGGCTGATACTGGTCGCCGGCATCCACACCAACCTCATCGCCCGCAGCACCGGCCACTCGGTGCGCAGTACCTACATTTACTACCTGCTGACCTTTATCTTTATCGTCTACTCCACCTTCCTGACCCGCAGCGGGGTGCTGGGCGACACTTCGGTACACGCCTTCACCGAGATGGGGCTGGAAGTGCAGCTGGTGGCTTTTATCCTGTTTTTCCTGGGGCTTTCCGGCGTTCTGCTGGGCGTGCGGTTCAAAGGCATCCCCAGCCCGCAAAAAGAAGAGGCGACCGCTTCGAAGGAGTTCTGGATGTTCATCGGCACCCTGGTGCTGCTGTTCTCCGCCCTGATCATCACGGCGTCCACCTCGCTGCCGGTATACAACAAGGTGATGCAGTTTTTCAACCCCGCTTTCGAGGGCAAGGTCATCACCGACCCGGAGCCGCATTACAACAAATACCAGTTGTGGATTGCGGTATTTATCGGCCTGTTGTCCGGAATCGCTCAGTATCTGCGTTACCGCGAGGCCAATTTTCAGAAATACGCCTCTCGATTCGGCCTGCATGCCGGCATCGCCGTCGCCGCCACCGCCGTCCTTACTTACATCACTACCCTGTGGATCGAAGCCAACGCCTGGCAGTACCTGGTGTTGTTGTTCTTCGGCCTTTTCACCATTGTCACTAATCTCGACTACCTGGTCACTTTCCTGCGCGGCAACCTGAAGCTGGCAGGCTCTGCCTTTTCCCATGTCGGCTTCGGCCTGATGGTCGTCGGCATCCTGGCATCGGGATTGAACAAGCGGATCATCTCCAACAACCCCTTCGTCATGGACGGCCTCATCGAAGGGGCTACCTCGGAGGAACTGCGGCGCAACATCCTGCTGTTTAAAGACTCCCCGCTCATTATGCCTCCTTATGAGGTGACTTACGTTGCCGATACGGTGGATACCTTTACCCGTACCTTTACCGTGAATTACAAACGCCGGGACCAGGAAGGCAAGGTGGTGGAAGAGTTCAACCTCCACCCCAATGTCCTGTACGACAAATCCTTCACCAAGATCGCCGCGTCCAACCCCTCCACCAAGCGGTACTGGAACCGCGACATCTTCACCCATATTGCTTCCCTGCCGCAGGTGGAGATCGACCTGGAATACCGCCGCCAGCGGGAGGACAGCCTCAACTACCGGGTGCTGAACGCTCCGATCGGGCAGCCCATTACTATGCTGGATACGGCAGCGCTGAAGGAGGTAGATACTTCCGTGGTAAAAACCTACGATATTACCGTAGAGCGCATCAACCGCACGCCCACCCATCCGGACTACGAGCCGGAAGAAGGGGACATCGCCATCGGCGCAACGATAAAAGTGAGCCGCCAGGACAAAGAAGGCATATTCACCGCAAACCCGGTGCTGGTGCTTCGGGGCCAGTTGCTGTACAGCTACCCCGAGCAGATCAACGAGCTGAACGCCAAGGTGCGCCTCAACGAGGGCATCTTCGACGCCGTTTTCAGCCCGGAGATGGATTTGGATTACCAGGCCTACACCTTCAGGCAGGGCGACAAGGCCGAATACAACGGCTACCAGATCCAATTTGCCGGCTTCAACCGGGAACCAAAGCACCCCAACTACAAGCCGCAGGAAGGAGACGTAGCCGTCAGCGCCATGGTCAGCGTCCAGGCGCCGGACGGGGAGTCCTACCTGGCGCAGCCCGTGTACCTCATCCGCGGCAACCGCCCCTTCAATATTAAAGATGAAATACCGGGGCCGGGGCTGCACTTCCGCTTCACCGGCATCGACCCGAATACGGAAACGGTGGAACTGCAAATTGCCCGGTCTGCCAAAGCCACTGAATCTGTACCCATCGAACTGGCAACGAACTCTCTGCGGTCCGACTATATCGTTTTGGAGGCCATCGAATTTCCGGGCATCAACCTGTTCTGGCTGGGTTCTTCGCTGATGATGATCGGGATGGCGGTGAGTTTGGGGAGGAGGATGGGGAGAGGTGGAAAGGTGTAAGTCTTTCTACCAAATTACCAACTTTTCCAACCACACTCTTCCCTCCCCTTCCAGGCGCAGCAGGTAGATGCCGGGCGGCAGGGCAGGCAACCTCAGGGCGTATCGGTATCCTCCATCCCCGGCCTGGTATTCAGCTCTTTCGGCAAGCGGGTAGGTAGCCAGGGCGGCCCCGTTCAGGTTGAAAAGCACGGCGCGAAGCAGGGGCGCCGGCCCCTCCAGCCACAGCACGCCTCGGGCGGGGTTGGGGTAACAGCGCCAGGCCTGCTGCCAGGCTTCGGCGGTATTGCTGAGGATGTCGAGCTGCACCCGCACGATGCTGTCGCAGCCGTTGGCTGCCGGATAATAATGCAGGAGCAGGGTGTCTGCTTCGTACACGGCGCCCTGGTAGGGCTGGCCGGGCTGCAGGGTGACGGCAGTATCCACATAAATGTCGGCCTGCTCGGCGAGCAGGAGCTGTACGGTACTGTCGCAGCCCTGGACGGTGAGGTAGTGGAAAATGTACTGGCCAGGGCCGGAAAGCAGGCTGTCCCCCCAATAGAAGGCCTCGCCCTGGCAAAAGAAGGTATCCACTTGCCGGGCATAGGCGGGCCAGTGGCTGAAATTTACGGCCACCGTACTGTCGCAGCCCTGGCTGGTGAAGTACTCAAAGCGGTACTCGCCGGGGGTGGCCAGCAAGCTGTCCTGCCACAGCAGCGGCTGCCCGGGGCAGGCCGCCGTATCAATGGCGGTGGTGGCATCTTCGTATTGGGTGAGGTGCAGTACCAGCAGGCTGTCGCAGCCCTGAGCAGTGTAGTAAAGCAGCTCCCGCGTCCCTGCGGTAGTGTACAGGCTGTCGCCCCAGGCCAGGGCGCCGCCTTTGCAAAAGCCGGTGTCCACCACCGTGGTGACAGCAGGGCAAGCTATGGTAGTAACGGCCTGGCTGGGGCAGCCCTGCGCCGCCCCGTGAGAATAATTGTAAGGCGTAACGGTGACGTAGAGCTGGGCTCCTGCAGGCAGGGGCTGAGTGGTTTGGTAAAAAGTATCCAGGCCTACGTCGGTGCGCGGCAGCACCTCCTGCCCGCCGGGCGTGGCACCCACCTGTAAGTAATAGCCTTCGAAACAGCCTTCAGCCCGGCTCCAGCGCAGCTCCGGCAGCCTGCCCAGGCTGCTGTCGGCGGGCAACAGCAGGGCCGGGCCGCAGGCAGGCGGGCGGGCACGGTAGCGGTAGACTTTGGCGGTGACCGTCGATAGGCCAAAGCCAATTGTGTCATTTAACATGGCCAGCTTGCCCATATAATCAAAAGGCGGAAAATTTATTTGCTGCTGCTGCCAGCCCAGGCCTCCATCGGAGGAATACAACATCCCTGGATTGCTGGCACTAGGGATGCTTAGCCACCCTGTACTATCATCGACGAACTGAACCCACCTGATAGAATTAGCAGGAAAATTCAGAGTCGAATCCCAGGATTGCCCACCGTCTGTCGTCATATACAGGGCCGGCAAACCAGAAGAATACCCCACTAGCCAGCCTAAGCTGTCATTTAAAAAAAACATCCATCTACCCAACTGCCGGCTTGCATTGGCATTAAGTTGCTCCTGCCAGGTTTGGCCCCCGTCTGCTGTGTGCAGGAGATATTTAACCATAGTAGATGCAGCATTAGGGTCGTTGGGCCGGCCCAGTAGCCAGCCTTTCTCCCCGGAAATGAATTGCATAGCCAATATTTCGTGGATAAGGCCGAGTTCCGTGTTATACTGCCATGTGTCGCCTCCATCCACTGTCTGATAAAAGCCTCTTTCATGGGTTGCTATCCACCCCGTGTCGGAATTGATAAATTGAAGGCCTGGTACACTCCATGCAAAAGCATCGGGTGTATTTATTATTATTTCTTCCCAGCTTTGCCCTCCATCTTCAGTACGAAAGATATTCCGCTCATCTTGTATAGCCCAGCCTGTTAAAGTATCTAAAAAATAAACATGAAATAAAGCTCTATGGGAATTTGTAGGAAGGTAATGAAGGGGGTGAGGTACATTTTCCCAGGTATTCCCACCGTCGCTCGTTTTAACAAATAAGGCATTCCAGCCAACTACCCAACCGTGGTTTTCATCAATAAAATGGATGTCAGCCGGTGTACGCAGTAAAGAATCCTCAAACACCAATTCCCAGCACTGCCCATTTACTTTCATGTATACTATTACTAGAAAAAATATATTTAAAGCAAGGTATTTCATGAGATACTATATTAAAAAAGCGCACAGGCCACAGCGCTTCCTCTGTGCCTGTACGCTTAATTTGACAATCTTATTGTTTAACTAATTTCCCGGAGGCTACCAGACCATTCTGTTGCAGCGTGAAATAGTAGATGCCCTCGGGCCAGCCCGCCGCTTCGGGGGCGAGCAGATTATTGAACCCTTTTTCCAAGTAGGCCTCCCGCCGGAAAACCAGCGCCCCGCCGGCATGGAATACCTGCAGGGTGGCCGCGCCGGCTTCGGGCGCCGCCATCTCAAAGTGAAGCTCCTGCTGGAAAGGGTTCGGCCGGCAGGTTACAGCCAGAACGCCTGCCTGCGGCGGCTGAGCGCCGAAACCGCCCCCCGGCCGGCTTTCGGTGGGTGGGACGAGGTTGACGCGCAGGGGCGTGCCGTCCACAGAAAAAGCCAGGGCGGCGAGAATGCTGTCCGGCCGGATGTGTTCCCAGCTGAACCCTCCGTCGTCCAGCACCTCCATTTCCAGGCTCAGCAGTTTCTGGCCCGGCGACAGGCTCTGGCCGATGCCGGTAGAATCGTACCAGGCGAAGCGCACCAGCCCCGGCGCTTCCGGGTTGTGGTAATAGGCATCCTCGCCCAGCCCGGCTAAGCCGGGTTCCAGGACGGCTACAAAAGACAAGGCCTCATGCTCGTAACCTACCGCCAGCTGGAAGGCGGCGACGCCCTCAAAGCCATCCGGCTTGAACCCGATGATTACGTTTCCGGGCGTAAGGCTCAAAGACGATTCCAGGTAAATATCCATTTCCCTTTCGGGAGGCCCGGCGTCGCAGTCGCAGGTGACGTCGCCCGTTTTGATGGCCTTGAAACAGGGGCGGAATTGCTCCAGCTCCAGGCATTCTTCCTCGAAGGAATCCAGGGGGTCCTCCTCCGAAAAACAATAATCGCAGGGGATAAAACGCCAGGCAGGTACTTCAAACCCCACCTCGATGCCCAGGATCCGCTTGCGGATTTCGATCAAATCCAGCGTGCTGACGCTTCCCGAACCGTTGACGTCGGCGGCCACATATTGCCAGCTTTCTTTAAAGGGGGAGGCGCCCAGTATATGTTTGGAGGCCACAACCAAGTCGAAAGTGGAAACCCCACAGAGCTCTTCCCCGTCGCCCTTGCGGCAGGCCGCAATCTTTTCGATGGTGTTGTCCTCCAGGAAGGCCAGGCTGAAGGCGCCCTGCCTGTCCGTTTCCATACAACCCTCGGTATCGTTGCAATTGCAGCCCTCTTCGCCGGTGAAAGTGCAGATTTTTACGCCTTCCAGCCCGCCGCGCTCTTCGCAGATATAGCGGACGTCCCCTTCTCCCAGCTCCGTGCACAGCTCTCCGCTGAACCCCTTGCGCACTTCCAGGTTGCACAGCGTTTCGCCCTCCATGGCCCATTGGGCGCGCCTCACGAGGATGTCGCTGCACCCGCAGGTACCGTCCAGCACGATGTCGAACAACTTGCCGACAAGTAGAGTTTCGTTATCGCAAAAACCATAAATGATCCTACTACTGGCTTCGTCCACTTCCAGGCAGCCGCTGGCCGGGAACCCCGTGCCGCCGCTGCACTGCCCGCCGCCGCTGTAGGGGCAGGCCCCTACTTCTGACGCTTGTATCTCTCCGGCCTTCAAGTGAGTATCTCCCCCAGCCTTTATTTCTATTTCCAACAACAGTTCATCCACAGAGTAAATATATCCTTGGGCGCCGTCCGCGCTCAGGTGTACCGGGATGGTTATCCTGCCGTTGGCGCCCACCTGCGGCGCCCTCAGCTCGATGAAAACGTCTTCTTGTGGTACGCCGGCACAGGGGAACGGGCCTTCATCCAGTACCACCGCGCCGCCCGCGCCCGAAGGCGCGCAACATTCCGTGCCGCCGCTGCCGTCGGGGTATGAGAAACGGGTGTAGCCTACCGCAAAATCTACCTCTCCGCCAGTGGGTGGGAAGTTGGGGGCTTCGGCTACGATATCGAACAGAGTAGCTTCGCCCGAGGCAAGAATAAGTTCTTCTTGACCACCCATTATCAACTCTGCTTTTATTAATCCAGGTGTTAATACGTCAATATCTGAGTTGCTAAATTCACCATTAACGCTACCACGGTCAATACTCAAATTCCCGTAAGCATCATCATATGTGACCTCAAAGTCCATCCGGCTGAACGGCTGAATGGTGGTGGCGCCACTACTGGTGTTTACCAATTTGACCGGGATGGTAGCTCTCTGCCCGTTGTCATCCGTAGAAGATAAAAAAGTAGCATTGGCCACATCAACCCGAACCTGCAGATCCGGCCCGACGCAGGTTGCCGGCGTTCCCACGCCATCCAGGGTTTCGGAGCCGCCGTCGTAGTATACCTCTATGTCTTCACAGGCAGTGCCGCCGCAGCTGGACAAAGTAAAGCTGCTGTTGGTGATATGGAAGTCGAATGTGGCGCCGGGCTCCGTTTCCACTTCCACGTAAAAAAGCCGGTTGGTGAGTGAGTAGGTTTCCAGCTCTCCCGGGTTGCTCAGAGAGAAAGACAAACCGCCGCCGCCAATGTTGAGGCTAGAAAAATCATTGGGGTCGACCGCTTCCAGGGCCACAATCTGCGCATTGCCGCCACTGATGCTGCCTTCTATCAGCATATCGCAGGCATTCAGGGTGCTGCCGGGCCCAAACAATACCGGCACCCGCACCCGATAACAATCCAGGTTCTCGGGTTCCGAAACCCTGAGGGTATAGTTGCCGCACTGTGCAGCCAAATGGCCGGCGCTGATGGTTAACAGCATAGTGAATACAATTTTTGTCAGTAACGGGAAAATGCCGGGGCAGCCGCCACCCAGCCTGCGAATCCACAGGGGGGGGGCACTTAACATACTGGATTCCAATGAATTAAATACAATCACTTGCGCATCAGAAAACAATAATCGGTTCATATAATAAGGTTTTTGGTTACGAGAGAACGCAGGGGGCGCGTTAGCACAGTGGTAAGATATTTTATTTTTATATTTCCTGAAAGTATATTTTTGAAGAAGTGTGACAGGAATGGGAACTTCCTCAAAGTAAATTCCGGCTTTCGCACGCGTAAATCCTGTAAATAACTAAATTTGAACATTGACCAAAATCAAGATCAACACTTGGATATTTCTTTAAAAACAAGCATCACCCTCATCGGCGCCGGCAACCTCGGCTACCACCTGGGCAGGCGCCTGCATGCTACAGGCGCCGAGATCAGGCAGGTGTTCAGCCGGGAGGCAGCGAAGGCAGAGGAACTGGCCCGGGCAACCGGCGCACAACCCGTCAGCCAGCTGGAGGAAGTAAAATCAGGCGCCGGCCTCTACATCCTGGCTGTCAGCGACGGCGCCATCGCCCAGGTGGCGGCAACACTGCAGCAACACCTCCCGGCGAATAGCGCAGTAGTGCACACCTCGGGAGCGACGCCCTCAACAGTGCTGGCCCCCTACTTTCCGAAACACGGCATCTTCTACCCCCTGCAGACCTTCTCCCGCAGCCGGGAGCCGGACTTTTCAACCATCCCCATCTGCATCTACAGCCCGGACGAGGAGTTGGAAGGGCAACTGGCCGCCCTCGGCCGGCAGCTCAGCCACAGCGTGCACCGCATCGATGACGAACAGCGCGCCATCCTGCACGTAGCGGCGGTCTTCGTCAACAACTTCGCCAACCACCTCTTCCACATCGGCCATACCATCCTGAAGGAAGAAAAGCTGCCGTTCGAGCTGCTGCTGCCCCTCATCCGGGAAACGGTGGATAAGATAGAAACAAACCGCCCTGAAGACATGCAGACCGGCCCGGCCCGCCGCCGCGACCAGGAAACCATAAACCGACACCTGGCATACCTGAAAAAATTTCCGAACTTTGCGGAAGTGTATAGGGCATTGACGAAAAATATAGGAGAAATGTACAGGTAAATGACGGATGCCCCCATTGCTCACTTTTGCCCGAATAAGTACTTGGACAGAAATACTTGGACACACATAGAAATATTGAAATACATTGCCCGCTCAAGCAGGGCATGGGTTCCAAGGCATTTCTACGTATTTCCATGTATTTCTCTATTTCAGCCCAGATAGTTACGCGAATCAACTCAATCAACCGGCCCGCAGAGGCGGCCGACTAATCAACCAAAATGCGCATCGCCGGCTACATCGACCACCCCGTCCTGAAGATCACCATTTTCCAGATGGAGAACAAGCTGTCCGTCAAGCTGGAGTCCGGCCTGTTCGAGCAAACCTACAAGTTCCGCACCGGAGGGCAGGTCAATACCGTAGAGGATATCCGCAGGCTGGTGGACGACGACTTCATCGCCGAGGCCCTCCAGGAGATGGGCCGCATGCGCAGCATCCGGGTCCGGGCGCTGGAACGGCTGGCGCCGGGCGGAGAGGAGGAGTTTGAGGAGATCATGTGAGCGCAGGCGAAGACCGGTTGATCGTTGACGGTTGATCGCTGTTTGTTTCGGCAAACCAACAACCAACAACAGACAACAAACAACGGACAACAGACAACAGACAACAGACAACGCCCCCCCTAATGCTTCAACGGCCGCTTCTTCACCATCCCTCCCCGGGTATCCTTGATTGAGCTCATGATCATAAAGGCTTCTTCGTCGATCTTGTCGACTTCGGTCTGCAATTTAGCCAGTTCCAGGCGGGTGATGACGGTGTAGACGATATCGGTGTGGCGGAGTTGGCTCTTGTCCCTGCCGTATCCTCGTTTTCCATTGTAAATGGTACATCCCCGGCCCAGGTTTTCAGTTATGGCGACCCGGATATCGTCGCTGCGTTCGGAGATGATGGTCACGCCCATGTATTCTTCGATGCCGTCGATGACAAAGTCCACGGTTTTGGAGGCGGCCAGGTAGGTCAGGATGGCGTACAGGGCGATCTCGACCGAGAGGATATAGGCCCCGAAAGAGAAAATGATGATATTAAAGAGGAGGATCACGTCGCCGATGGTCAGGCTGGTTTTCCGGCTGACATATACCGCCAGCACTTCGGTGCCGTCGATGACCGCTCCGCCGCGGACGCTCAGGCCGATGCCCATGCCCAGGAAAAAACCGCCGAAGATGGCGATGAGCAGCTTGTCGTCAGTGATGACCGGATAGGGTACATAATGTACCAACAGAGATAAAATGACAATAGCGATGATGCTGCGCACGGCAAACTGCCGGCTGATCGTCCAGGCGCCGAGGACCAGGAAGGGCAGGTTGATGGCCACCAGCAGGACGGAGAGCGGGATGCCGGTGACGACTTCCACCAGCAGGGAGATGCCGGTGACTCCGCCGTCGATAAATTTATTGGGCAGGAGAAAGCCCTTCAATCCGAAACCGGCGGAGAGCGTCCCCAGTACGATGAGAAAATAATCCCGCAGGCGGTGATAGGTTTCCACCCGGAATACGCGCATGGCGTCGGCCAGCACCCGGGGCGGGATGGGGCGGTTGAGGCCCTGATGCTGTAATTTTTTCCGGACGATATCCTGGACGACTTGCTGGAAGAGAGGGTTCATTGGCTTCGGATTTTTTCCAAAGATGCTCTTTTTTTTGGCAACTATGTAGGTGCGTGCTTCTCCATGTTGAGCAATATGTAATGGCGAAACTCCCCGGCAAACTGCTCGACCAGGGTGGACTTTCCTACCTGCCGCCCTCCCCGAATGATGAGTGGCTTGCGCCCGGGTTTGCCCTTCCATTGCAATAAACGGCGATATGCTTTTAGCTTAAAGTTCATAAGTATAGGTTTGTAACACTTAATGAGTAAAATACAACAAATTTTGTAATAAAAACGGGGCAATTTTAGCATATTTGCTTATAAAACCAGCCAACTTCATACCCTGCCTTCTGAAACATCTTCATATTTTGGTGGTGTATTAAATCCGTTGAACTTTCGGTGCCAATGGAGAGCGGACCTCCAGGTCCGCTGAATGGATCAACGGATTTAATACACCACCCATATTTTCAACTGGAAATTGTTTTTTCATTAGTTTTGGTCAATCCTGTTTCGTTGGAGGACTGCCTGGAGCGGATCAAATCAGATCCCTTTTTTGAGGTTTGACCACGCCTCCCCTTCGCTTTACACATATTTAACATTTAGCTAATCTGCAGTTTATATGCCGGGTGTACTTTGACGCCCTACCAAAACTGCGTATGGAAACTGTTTACCTGGCGCTGGTCGCCGTTCTTTTTTTATTAGCCATTTCGGATTTGGTGGTAGGCGTGAGCAACGATGCTGTCAACTTCCTGAATTCTGCCGTCGGATCGAAAGCCGCCCAGATGCGGACCATCCTGGCCGTTGTAGCGCTGGGCGTCCTGTTTGGCGCCACTTTCTCCAGCGGGATGATGGAAGTGGCCCGGAAGGGCATTTTTAACCCTCAGCATTTTTACTTCTCGGAGATCATCCTTCTTTTCCTGGCGGTGATGGTCACGGATGTCATCCTCCTGGACGCCTTCAACACCTTTGGGTTTCCAACATCCACCACCGTATCCATTGTCTTTGAATTGCTGGGGGCAGCAGTGGCCATCGCGCTGATCAAGGTATATACCGACCCCAATGCGTTGCCCCTGTACGAGTACATCAACTCGGCAAAGGCCCTGGCCATCATCTCGGGGATATTGCTTTCGGTGGTGATCGCCTTTTCGGCGGGCATGATCTTTCAATACCTGAGCCGGGCATTGTTCTCCTTCGATTACGAAAAACGGCTGAACTACTTCGGGGCACCCTGGGGCGGGCTGGCCATCGCCGCCATCACCTACTTCATGCTGATCAAAGGGGCAAAAGGCGCTTCTTTTATGACGGACAGCGTCCAGGACTATATCGCCCACCATACCGGGACGATCATGATCGCGGGCTTCCTTGGCTCGACGGTTATCCTGTGGCTCCTGAACCGGCTCACCCGGTTCGACATCCTGAAGTTCATCGTCCTGGTCGGCACCTTCGCCCTGGCTATGGCCTTTGCCGGCAACGACCTGGTGAACTTCATCGGCGTGCCGCTGGCCGGTTTCAATTCCTATGAAATATATGCCCAAACCGGAGGTGCGCCGGAAAGCCTGCTGATGGGGGGCCTGGCAGGCCAGGTCTCAACGCCCACCTTCCTGCTGCTGATCGCCGGGATAATCATGGTGATCACCATCTGGACGTCTAAAAAGGCGCGCTCGGTAGTCAAAACTTCCCTCGACCTGGGCCGGCAGGATGCCGGAGACGAACGCTTTTCGTCTTCTTTCCTCTCCCGGTCGGTCGTGCGCGGCGCGATCACCATGTCCGACTACCTCGGCAATTTATTGCCTGACAAGGTAAAGGATAATCTCAGGAAACAGTTCGACGAAAGCGCTTTTAACCAAAGGGCTGCCGCCCTTGGCAAAGAAGCGCCGTCCTTCGACATGATCCGGGCGTCGGTCACCCTGATCGTTTCCAGTGTCCTGATCGCCATTGGCACGGCCCTGAAACTGCCGCTTTCCACGACTTATGTCACCTTTATGGTATTTATGGGCGCCTCCCTGGCCGACGGCGCCTGGGGGCGGGAGAGCGCGGTATACCGGGTTACCGGCATGTTCTCTGTTATCGGAGGCTGGTTTTTTACGGCGCTTTCCGCCTTTACCATGGCCTTTGTCGTCGCCCTTATCTTTAGCTTCGGGGGGGTTGCCGCCATCCTGGCCTTGTTGCTCATCGCCGCTTTTGTGATCTACCGGACGCACAAGTACCACGGCCAGCGGATGAAGGAGGAACTCGAACAGGAAAAAAGCCTGGAGGAAGAAGCCCTCACCGGGGAAAAGATAACCGAACGGGGCATCCGGGAAGTGTCAGAAGCCTTCGGGCAATTTGAAAGCCTGTTGGACGAAACCTTAAAAGGGCTGAAAGACGAAAACCTTGCCGGGCTGAAAAAAACAGCCCAAAAGCTGGACAAACTCTACAAAGGAACCAGGAAAAAAAGGCAAACGGCCAACCGGTCACTGGACCGGCTCGCCGATGACGGCCTTCAGGCCGGCCATTTCTTCATTTTGCTGTCTGACTACGTCCATGAAATGACGAAAAACGTGAAGGAGGCCGTCGTGTCCAGCCTGAATCACGTCAGCAACCACCATAAGCCGCTGCTGACCACCCAGATCGAAGAGCTGGAGGCGATCAACGACAACCTGAAAAACAGGTTCGCCGCCATTGTCGATACGATGAAGGCATACGAACCGGAAAAAGCATCCGAGATCATCGACAGCGGCCTCCCGGCCCTGATCAAAGCCATACGGGCTTCCCGGAAGAACCAGATCAGGAGGATACAGAACAAAGAGGTAGGCACCCGAAACAGCGCCTTGTTTTTCAACCACCTGCGAGAATACCGCAACCTGGCCATTTTCTCCAACCGACTCCTGAAGATATACGAAGATATGATCGTCCGTTCCGATGAGGAAGAGAAAATGGCGTTGGAAAGCACGGCCACCGCGCCAGGAATTTAGAGATGTTTGTCTGGGGTTGGTTCTTTACAGGCATCGGGGCAGGCTATTTTGGCTGCAAAACCCAGCTTCCGGAATCCCGGACATTTACACACAATTAACGTACAGCTAATTTTTAGTTTAAATGCCGGACGTATTTTCGCAAACAATAATTATTCTGGAATAGTTATTGTTTTTTGAATCTTTCAGGCGACGAATCCGTATAGGCATAGTTGACCGAAAAATATTTGAACCCGGGCGGGATTCTCCAAATCCGGCATGCCCTGTATATATCCTATAACCCCTTTCAAAAAAAATAGGCCAGCATGCAGCTGGCCTAAATGATACACGGATTTGTGGAGGCAGGCACTTTACAACCGGACACGGAAGTAAAAATGGACATCGCCTGCCTCCCTTTTCAGGGTTGAAAATAAGAAGGATATTCGGAGTTCGGTGATTTTTCCCGAAAAAAATTAACCTTCTGTTAACATTGGACTAATCTCCAGTTAACATCTCCTGCCTACTTTTATCGCTGTCCATTTTTGCTATAACAAATCCGTGTCCAACATGAAATTTTTTTACCCCCCGTTTCCAGGGCTTTTGCTCTGGATAATCATCCCTATGTGCGCCCATTCGCAGCAAGCAAACCCTGCTACCAATGTGAAATTCGGCAAAGGCTTGTCGATCCTGGCGCCAGATTCTTCTCTTTTCCTCAAAACCAGTTTCCGTTTCCAGACCCTGTTTGTCACGGCCGGAGACATCAACTCGCCCACGCCCTGGCAATCCAGCGCTGCTGTACGCCGGGCGCGGCTGAAGTTCGACGGCTGGGCCGTAAACCCAAATTTCGTATATAAAGTCGAGCTGGCCCTGTCCAA
This sequence comes from Lewinellaceae bacterium, assembly GCA_020636375.1. GTDB lineage: Bacteria > Bacteroidota > Bacteroidia > Chitinophagales > Saprospiraceae > JACJXW01. Next base: position 338,384 of record JACJXZ010000001.1, read on the forward strand.
CCAGGACCTGAAAAGCACCTCCGATTTTGCCCAGTCGGGAGGCGCTCCGAAGATCATCCTTGATGCCGTAGTGAAGTGGAAATTCCACAAAAAATTTGAACTCTGGGCCGGGCAGACGAAATTGCCGGGAAACCGGGAGCGCGTCGTTTCTTCCCAGAAGCTCCAGTTTGTCGACCGCAGCTCTGTGAACAGCATTTTCAATATCGACCGGGATATGGGATTGCAGCTGAGAGGAAAATTCAAATCGGGCACGGCGGTGATCCGGCCTATCGTCGCCCTGTCTATGGGCGAAGGCAGGAATATGGCCATCAACAACATCGGCGGCCTGAATTATACGGGAAGGCTGGAGTACCTGCCCCTGGGTGACTTTTCCGGCAAGGGCGATTATTATGACTCCGACCTGAAGCGGGAACCCACGCCGAAACTGATGCTGGGCGCAAGCTACAACTTCAACAAAGGCGCTTCCCGCCAGAAGCAGGCCGGCAGTTTCCTCATGGATGCCGAGGGGCATTACCTGATCAATGACCTGCAAACGGTGTTTGTCGACGCCATTTTTAAATACCGGGGTTTTTCCCTCGCCGCCGAATATGCCGATAAAAAATGCGTGTTGCCTCACGGCGTCAACCACGAGGCCGTAAAGGACAAGATGATCGACGCTGGCGGCAAGTCCTACCACACCGGAACCGGCTTCAATATCCAGGCCGGCTACCTGTTCAAAAACAACTGGGAGGTAGCAGGGCGATACACCACAGTGACTCCTGACTGGGAGATGAGCTTCACCGGCGCCGAGGAATACACGCTGGGCCTGTCCAGATACATCGCCGGGCATAACCTGAAAGTCCAGACCGACATCTCATTGATCGATAAAGAAAACAAAGAACAACATGGGCTGCGGTACCGCCTGCAGTTCGAAGTAGCTTTATAGTGATTAAACAAACGATATGGAAACGATATACCTGGCGCTTGTCGTCATCCTGTTCCTGCTGGCCATCTCCGACCTGATCGTAGGGGTCAGCAACGATGCCGTGAACTTTTTGAATTCCGCCGTTGGCGCCAAGGCAGCCCAGCTCAGGACGATCCTCGCCGTTGCGGCCCTGGGCGTCCTGATCGGCGCCACTTTCTCCAGCGGCATGATGGAGGTTGCCAGAAAAGGCATTTTTAACCCCCAGTATTTTTACTTCTCGGAGATCATTATCCTCTTCCTGGCGGTGATGATCACCGATGTCATCCTGCTGGACGCCTTCAATACGTTCGGGCTGCCGACGTCCACTACCGTGTCCATCGTCTTCGAACTGCTGGGAGCGGCCGTGGCCATCGCGCTGATCAAAGTATACACGGACCCCAATGCCCTACCCTTGTACGAGTACATCAACTCGGCCAAGGCGCTGGCCATCATCTCGGGGATATTGCTCTCGGTGGTGATCGCCTTTTCGGCGGGCATGATCATCCAGTATCTGAGCCGCGCCCTGTTCTCCTTTGATTACGAAAAGCGGCTGAATTACTTCGGAGCGCCCTGGGGCGGGCTGGCCATCGCCGCCATCACTTACTTCATGCTGATCAAAGGGGCCAAAGGCGCTTCTTTCATGACGGAGGGCGTCCAGGATTACATCGCCCACAATACCGGGACGATCATGATCGCGAGCTTCATCGGCTCGACGCTAATCCTCTGGTTACTGAACCGGTTCACCCGGTTCGACATCCTGCAGTTCATCGTGCTGGTCGGCACCTTCGCCCTGGCGATGGCCTTTGCCGGGAACGACCTGGTAAACTTCATCGGCGTGCCGCTGGCCGGCTTCAACTCCTACGAACTCTACGTGGATTCGGGCGGATCGCCGGACGGCCTGCTGATGGACGGCCTGGCGGGCAAGGTCCCTACGCCCACTTTCCTGCTGCTGCTGGCCGGAGTCGTCATGGTGGTCACCCTGTGGACATCCAAAAAGGCGCGTTCGGTGGTAAAAACCTCCCTCGACCTGGGCCGGCAGGATGTGGGCGACGAGCGTTTTGCCGCTTCCTTTCTTTCCCGGTCGGTGGTGCGCGGCGCGATTACTATGTCTAACTACGTCGGCAATTTAATGCCCGAAAAAGTAAAAGAGACCCTCAGCCGGCAGTTCGACGAGCGGGCTTTCACCAAAAGGGCTGCCACCCTCGGCAAGGAGGCGCCGGCGTTCGATATGATCCGCGCCTCGGTCACCCTGATCGTTTCCAGTATCCTCATCGCCATCGGCACAGCGCTGAAACTTCCACTGTCAACGACCTATGTGACCTTCATGGTATTCATGGGCACCTCCCTGGCCGACGGCGCCTGGGGCAGGGAGAGCGCGGTGTACCGGGTTACCGGCATGCTTTCCGTCATCGGCGGGTGGTTTTTCACAGCCCTTTCTGCCTTCACCATGGCTTTTATCGTCGCGCTGATCTTCAGCTTCGGCGGTTTCGCCGCCATCCTGATCTTGTTGCTCATCGCTGCCTTCGTGATCTACCGGACGCACAAATACCACGGCCAGCGCATGGAGGAAGAACTCGAACAGGAAAAAAGCCTGGAGGAAGAAGTGCTCACCAAAGAAAAAATCACCGAGCGCGGCATTCAGAACTTGTCGGATGCATTCGGACAGTTCGAGAGCCTGCTCGATGAAACGCTGGGCGGGATGAGCAGTGAAAACCTTGCCGCCCTGTCCAAAACAGCCAAGAAATTTGATAAACTGTACAAGCGGACAAGGAAAAGGAGGCAGAATGCCAACCGGGCGCTGGACCGGCTAACCGACAACGACCTCCAGGCCGGCCATTTCTTCATCCTCCTTTCGGATTACCTCCATGAGATGACTAAGAATATCCGGGAAATCGTCATTCCCAGCCTCAATCACGTCAGCAACAACCATAAGCCGCTGCTGGCCGGCCAAATCGAAGAGCTGGAGACGGTCAATGCCAGGCTGAAGAACAGGTTCCATGCCATCATCGATACGGTGAAAGAGTACGATCCGGAAAAAGCGGCTGAAATCATCAGCGACCTTCCCGTTACCATTAAAACCATCCGGAACGCCAGGAAGAACCAAATCAAGCGGATCCAGAACAAAGAAGTTGGCACCCGCAACAGCACCCTGTTCTTCAACCACCTGGGCGAGTACCGCAACCTGGCCCTATTCTCCAACCGCATCCTGAAGATCTACGAGGATATGATCATAAACGGAGAGGAGGAGGAAGAGGTTGCCGCCTTGAAAACAACTACTTCGCAGGAGGTGTAATCCGGTTTCTGCAAAACTCCTATAAAATACCCACTGCCGGACCGGGCAGTGGGTATTCTCGTTATGAAAAGACGCCAGGATTACCGTCCAGCGTCCAGCGTCCACCGAAGCTGAGGCCTGCATGTCGGAGGCTTTTTTGTTATATTTAAAATATTCCTCCCCGGAGCCCATGACAAAACCCGGGGACTTCCGTCCTGTTACTCGAAAACCCGAAATTCAAAAACGATATCCCGATGGAGACCATCTATATAGCCCTTGTCCTCATCCTTTTCCTCCTGGCTATTTCCGACCTGGTGGTTGGCGTCAGCAACGACGCCGTCAATTTCCTGAACTCGGCTATCGGCGCCAAAGCGGCCACCATGAAAACCATTATGGTGGTGGCGGCCCTTGGCATCCTCGCCGGCGCCGTCTTTTCCAGCGGCATGATGGAAGTAGCGAGGAAGGGAATCTTCAATCCACAGTATTTTTACTTCTCCGAAATCATCATTTTGTTCCTGGCGGTCATGATCACCGACGTGCTGCTCCTGGACGCGTTCAATACCTTCGGCCTGCCCACCTCTACGACCGTTTCCCTGGTCTTTGAATTGCTGGGCGCCGCCACGGCGATAACCCTGGTCAAAGTATATTCCGACGCCAATGCCCTGCCGTTCTACGAATACATCAACTCGGCAAAGGCGCTGGCTATCATTTCAGGCATCCTGGTATCGGTCGTCCTCGCTTTCTCGGCGGGAATGATCGTCCAGTATCTGAGCCGGGCCCTGTTCTCGTTCGACTACGAAAAAAGGCTAAAATACCTGGGTGCCCCCTGGGGCGGGCTGGCCATTTCCGGCCTCACCTACTTCATGGTCCTCAAAGGCGCGGAAGGCGCTTCTTTCCTGACCGAAGACGTCGTCAACTACTTCAACAGCCATGCCTGGAGCATCCTGGCCGCAGTCTTCATCGGCTCAACTGCCGTGCTTCAGTTGCTGGCCGTTTTCACCCGGTTCGACATCCTCAAATTCGTCGTGCTGGCCGGCACTTTCGCCCTGGCCATGGCCTTCGCCGGCAACGACCTGGTCAACTTCATCGGGGTGCCGCTGGCCGGCTTCCATTCCTACGAAATATTTACCCGGAGCGGCAGCGACGACCCCGGCGGCTTCCTGATGGAAGGGCTGGCCGGCAAGGTGTCCACCCCAACCTATATGCTGCTGATCGCCGGCCTTATCATGGCGATCACCCTGTGGGCTTCCAAAAAGGCCCGTTCGGTCGTGCGGACGTCCCTCGACCTGGGCAGGCAGGATGCCGGGGGGTACGAGCGGTTTTCCACTTCCCTGTTGTCCCGGTCTATTGTCCGCATGTCGATCAACCTTGCCGCCGTCCTGGAGAAGGTCACGCCGGCGCAATGGCGCGACAGCCTCCGCCGGCAGTTCGACGAGCAGCCCTTCCTGCAAAAACAGGCGGCTATGGGTAATGACGCGCCGGCTTTTGACATGATCCGTGCTTCCGTCACCCTGATCGTTTCGAGCATCCTCATTGCCGCAGGCACTACTTTAAAATTGCCCTTATCCACCACTTATGTGACCTTCATGGCGTTCATGGGCGCTTCTCTGGCCGACGGAGCATGGGGGCGGGAGAGCGCCGTCTACCGGGTCACCGGCATGCTCTCTGTGGTGGGAGGCTGGTTCTTTACGGCTATTTCCGCTTTTGCCATTGCCTTTGTGGTCGCCATCATTTTTCAGTACGGCGGCATGGCGGCCATTGCCGTTATGCTGATCCTGGCCGCCTTCATCATGTACCGGACGCATAAATACCATGGAGCTAAGCTGGAAGAAGAGGCCGAACTGGAGCAAGCCCCGGAGGCGGCAGAGCTGCTCACCAAAGAGGCGATCATCGAAAAAAGCCGCCAAAGCCTATCCGACATCCTGGGGCGGTTCTCCCGCCTGCTCGGCCAGGCTTTAAACGGGTTGGGGCAGGAAGGCGAGCAAGCCCTGAAAGAAACATCCAGAGAATTGGAGAAGCTTTACAAAAAGACGGCGAGCTTCCGGCAGAAGGCCAACCGCTCCATGAACAGGATCCGCAATGAAGACCTGCAGGCAGGCCTTTACTACATCCTCGTGGCGGATTATCTCCATGAAATGGCCCTCTGCGTCCAGGAAGTCGTCAAATCCAGCCTGGATCATGTCCGCAACCACCACAAACCGCTCCTGCCGGCCCAAATGGAGGAATTGAATGCCATAAATGACCGCCTAAAAGGGCGCTTCAGCCACCTTGTTGAAGCTCTTCAAGGCTATGATCCGGAAAAAAGGAGCGAAATAGCGGCCGGTTTCCAGTTGCTCATCAAAGAGATCCGGGATGCCCGGAAAAACCAGGTCAAAAGGATACAGAGCAAAGAGGTGGGTACCCGCAACAGTACTTTGTTCTTCAACCATCTGAGCGAATACCGCAACCTGGCCCTTTTCTCCAGCCGCATCCTGAAGGTATACGAAGACATGGTCGTCAACGGAGAAGAGGAAGAAGGCGCGGTGCCTCCGGGCGCTACTGCGCCAGGAACTTGATGATGAAAACCAGCAGGATGCTCACCACCAGGCCGAAGAAGACCTTGCCCAGGTCGGAGAAGATCATGCGGGCGATCTGCCGGCTCAGTTTTTTCTCCAGGCGGATGCGGATCGCAATTTCCCGGCCGGCCAGCAACCCGATGAATACCCAGGTCGTGCTCATAGGCACATTATTCAGCTCCTTAAAATAATAGAGCACCAGCCCGTATACGGCATTGACAATAGTAGCCGAACGGATGTCAACCGTATTGGTCTTGGATTTGACGATGCCTTGAATGCTTCCTCCCTTGCTGTAAAAAATGTAGGCCAGCAAGACAAGCAAAATGGAAAGGGAGATAGTGAGATGGGCGCCGCTTAGCGAACGCGGCAGATAAACAAAAATATTCGCAAAGTCCTGGATCAGCCACTGGGACCAGAGGAACCCCGTCGACAACAGCAGCAAAGGCATCCAGATGCGCCTTTCCTTAGGCGTGGCCTCTTTCTCAATAAAATACTTTTCGACCGTGCCTGCAATGACGATATAGACTACGATGGAGACCCCAAAAGCGACCAGATAGCCCAGCACGGACTTCTCGATCATGTCCATCATGTTCTTTTCGCTGAAGAAGGTCAGGATGAGGAAGGAGGTGCTCACCGGAATGCCGGTGCGGGTCAGCGCCATCAAGACCAGGGGCGGCAGTACGTAATACCAGGCAAAGGGGTTTGGCAGCGGGTACCTGGCCAGGCGGTCGTAGGATACGTCGCCTCCGTAGTGGTACCAGCCGTATACCATCGTAACCGTGAGTATGCTTCCGGCGAAAAACCACAACACATACCAGGGCCGGTTTTCATTGGAGCTCAGAAAGGTGCCGAGGGTCTGTATGCTGTCATTGCCCACTACAGAGTAACCGGCCAGGATAAAGCCCAGCCACATGATAATCAAAGACGGGTCCATAAAGTACAGGGTTCGTTTTCGATCCTCCCCTACGAAACCAGGAAGATTCGGTTTTAAAGTCAGAAAAGGGAAGCCGGAAGACCACAGAGCCCTTCCGGCTTTCCTTTTGCTCTCCGGTGCGCTGAAAATGAAACACTTATGCTAATCCTCTTTCCTTTCGCACCAGTAGTTTGGTACTTTATACGGGAGGCCGGGCGAAAGGATTCGCCCGTTTCGAAAATTCCGGAAGAAATATTCCCGGCGGGGGAAAGCGTCAAAAAAATCCGGGTGATGGCCAGGCGTTAATTTTGTGTAAACAGCACCTGTGGCAACCGGAATTGGAATTTGAATTGGGAAAAAAGCAGGCTCGCCTTCGAAAATTTGGCTTCCCGCCCAAAAGATGGCCAAAAAAAACGGATACGCTCCTGCCAGAGCACGAATCTCCAGTTTTGGCGGGCAAAACGGGGAAAAAAACCACCTCCGCTGCCTTAATCATTTGTTAACATAGGATTAATACTCAATTATCACTAAAGGCCGACATTTGCACTCGAACAGGATTTAAAAACAAAAACTCAAGTTTATGAACACCAGATTATTAGCCACGTTGTTTGTTGCCTTCGGGTTGTTATTCGCTGCGTGCAATAAAGATGATGAAGGGAATACCACCCCGGACCCTGTCGACGAAAGCGTCGTACGCGTGACCAGCAACATTACCGCAGACGCTACCTGGACTGCTGACAAAGTGTATGTGCTCGGTGGGCGGATTTCTGTCGTTGACGGCGTGACGCTGACCATTGAACCCGGCACCATTATTAAAGGCGAAGCCGGTACCGGCCCCAACGCTACGGCCCTGCTGATCGCCCGCGGCGCCAAGCTGATGGCAGAAGGGACGGCCTCCGCGCCGATCATTTTCACTACTATTGCCGATGAGATCATGCCGGACGACATCAAAGCCGGCAACTTCGCCAGCCCGAACCTCGACCCGGATATCAGCGGCCTGTGGGGCGGTTTGATCGTCCTGGGCAAAGCGACCATCTCTGCTTCCAACGACAACAATGAGGACATATCCGAAGTACAGATCGAAGGCATCCCCACCTCTGACGCCAATGGCCTGTACGGTGGCAACAACGATGCAGACAACTCCGGCGTATTGACCTACATCTCCATCCGCCACGGCGGCTCCAACATCGGCGAAGGCAACGAGATCAATGGCCTGACGCTGGGCGGTGTCGGTACCGGTACGGTTATTGAAAACATCGAAGTGGTTGCCAACCAGGATGACGGCATTGAGTGGTTCGGCGGCACCGTAAACGTTAAGAACGTAGTGGTATGGAATGCCGGCGACGACGCCATCGATACCGACCAGGCCTGGGCAGGCACCCTTGACAACTTCGTAGTGGTGACCCCCGCCGGCAGCTGTTTCGAACTGGATGGCCCGGAAGGAACCTACGTAGCCCGCCATACCATCCAGAACGGGACGGTAGTTGCCGTTACAGACAGCCGTTCCATCGGCGGTTCCCTGATCGATGTCGATGCCGCAACGCCGGTAGACATGAAGAATATCCACTTTGTGGCGCCACTGGACGGCCTTTCCATAACGGAAGACGAAGTAGAAAACACGACCTTCGAAAATATCACTTTTGCTGTCGATGAAGCGGATTTGCCTTCCCTGATGGAACAGGAAGGCGCTGTTCCGGCCGGTGTCTCTGCCGGTGGTTCTCCGCAAGCTGATGTGTCTGTCCTTTCCTGGACATGGGCATCGAAAGCCGGCGGGCTCAGCGGGCTGTAAGCTTTACCGGAAGTTTCGGCCATTTCAATCACAGGTTGAAGGTGAAAAGATTCATTAAACGATTTATGAATCTTTTCGCCTTCGCTGTTTTGCCTAAATAACTAATTACAATGATGAGGCAGTTTTTGACTATTGCATGTTTTACGCTCACGGCCCTGGCCGCTTATGCGCAGGAAGGGTTCATTCGGGGAACGGTGATCGAAGACGCGAGCGGGCTCACCGTAATTGGCGCTAACATACAGGTTCAGGAAAGCAGTGCAGGCGCCGTGACCGACCTGGATGGGAAGTTCTCTATCGAAATAGCGCCAGGCACCTACTCTTTAAAAATTTCTTACATCGGTTACCAGGCCCTGACGATAGAAGGCGTGGAAGTCAAAGCCGGCGGCGTCAGCGTACTCGGCGACATCCGCCTGAGCGAAGAAGCCATAGAGACCGAAACCGTAGTCATTACTGCCAAGGCGATCCGTACGACTGAGGCTGCGCTCATGACCATCAAAAAGAAATCGCCGGCTATGCTCGACGGCATTTCCTCCTCCCTGATGAAGCTTACGGGCGACGCCACTGCCGTAGAAGCGGCCAAGCGGGTGACCGGCGTCTCCATCGAGGGCGGCAAGTATGTTTATGTCCGTGGTTTGGGAGACCGCTATTCCAAAACCACCCTCAACGCAGTGGATGTCCCGGGCCTGGACCCTGACCGCAATACCCTCCAGATGGACATCTTCCCTACGGCGCTGATCAACAATATTGTCGTCAGCAAGAACTTTACCGCAGAAATGCCGGCGGACTTCACGGGCGGCCTGCTGAATATCGAAACCAAAGATTTCCCGGACGAAAAGTTCTTTTCCGCTTCTGTCGGCATCGGTTATAACCCGGCCATGAATTTAAACAGCGATTACCTGACTTACCAAGGAGGGAATACCGACTTCCTTGGCTTCGACGACGGCAGCAGAGCGCTCCCGGCCGGCGCAGGCGCAGCGGAAATACCGACGCCGGTCTCGGTTATCGGCGGCAAATTTTCCAAGGACGAGGCCACCGACTTCATTTCCAGCTTCAACCCGACTATGGGGGCAGAAAGGCAAACCAGCTTCCTCGACTACAGCGCAAGTGTTTCTCTGGGCAATCAACTGAAGCTTGGTTCGGAGGATAGCAATAAAGGCACCCTGGGGTATATCTTCTCTTTGTCTTACAAAAACGATTATACCTACTACGACGACGTGTTCTACGGAGAATATCAGCGCCTTTCCGCCAGTGACGCCTACCCGCTTGTCTACGCCAATATTCAGGAAGGCCAGCTGGGCGAACGCAATACGCTCGTCGGGATGCTGGGCGGCCTGGCCTACAAGACCGCCTATTCCAAGTACCGCCTGACGGCCATGCGCCTGCAGAATGGCGAGAGCCGCGCCGGCCAGTTCCGCATCGACAACAACGGCGATGCCGTCGGCCAGTCCGGCTTTATTGCCAAGTCGGACAACCTCGAATACAACCAACGTTCTCTGACCAATGTATTGCTGAACGGAACCCACGTCTTTGAAGGAAAAGGCTGGGAATTGGACTGGCGCTTGTCCCCTACCTTTTCTACTTCAGAGGACCCGGACATCCGCAAAGCGGCGTTTTCGCTCAGCCCGCTGGATACCTTCATCAATGCCGGCGAAGGCGGCAACCCTTCCCGCATCTGGCGCTCTCTGAGCGAATTAAACGCAGTAGCTAAAATAGACCTGACCAAAACCTATAGGTTCAGAGGAGAAAATGCCAGGCTGAAGTTCGGTGGCAGCTATACCTATAAGGAAAGGAATTATGAGATCCTGCAGTTCGATGTGCAGTTCTTCGGCGGTTCTCAGTCCTTCCCTTCCGGCGACCCCAACCAGATACTGGTACCGGAAAAAATTTACCCCGGCGGCAACGTTTATGTCCAATCCGGAAATATCTTCCCCAACCCCAATGAATATAACTCTACGGTCAGCAATGCAGCATTTTACGTGTCCAACGAAGCGGACCTGCTGCCCAACCTGAAGACCATCCTGGGTGTCCGCGCAGAGAATTATGTGCAGCGCCATACCGGCCGCGACGTCATCTTCGCGCAAGGCGGCGACGGCAATAACCTCGACAATGAAAAAGTGCTGGATGCACTGGACTTCTTCCCGTCCATCAACCTCATCTACTCGCTGACCGACGACCAGAATATCCGGGCTGCCTACTCCAGGACGATTGCCCGCCCTTCCTTCAAGGAATTGTCGTTTGCCCAGATCATCGACCCGCTTTCCAACCGTATATTCAACGGTAGCCTGTTCCCCTATCCGGACTGGAATGGCCAACTGGTGGAAACCCGCATCGACAATTTTGACCTGCGGTGGGAGCTGTTCCAGTATGGAGGGCAGTTGTTTTCGATAAGCGGCTTCTACAAATTCTTCGACAAGCCGATCGAACTGGTCCGTATCCCGACGCAGCAGACCAGCTCGGAATTCCAGCCCCGCAACGTGGGCGACGGCCGGCTGTATGGCGTGGAAGTAGAGATAAGGAAGAACCTTACTTTTATCTCTCCTGCCCTCAAAAACCTGAGCGTGACCGGCAATGTGACCTTTGTGGAATCTCAAATCGAGATGACCGAAATCGAGCTCAACTCCCGGAAAAACTTCGAGCGCGAGGGGGAAAACATTGACAACATCCGCCAGATGGCTGGCCAGGCGCCCTACGTGGTCAACGCTGGGATTACCTACAGCCATCCTGACGCCGGCCTGGACGCCGGCCTGTTCTACAACGTAAAAGGAAGGACGCTGGAAATCATCAGTTCCGGCCTTTATCCCGATGTGTACTTCAAGCCGTTCAACAGCCTGAACTTCAGCATGAACAAGCGGATCGGAAAAGAGAAAGACACGGCCATCGACTTCAAGGTTTCCAACATCCTGAATGACGACCTGGAGAGGGCCTTCTCTTCGTTTGAAGCAGAAGACCAGCTCTTTAGCAGGTTCAGCCCGGGGGTATCTTTCAGCCTGGGGATAAGCCACCAGTTCTAAACTTCGGGTTACCCGCCTGACGTTGGACACCGTTGGAAGCAGGTGGCCTGAAGCAGCCCGCCGCTGCGAACACTGAACAATGTGATTGACGGCTCCCTTGGGCCAGTAGTTTCTAATGTAATGTACGCACGTGGCCAAAAGATGCCACGAAAGTTTACCCGGCTGACCAGACGGGCACTAAAACTCCAAATCCGCACTAAATTTAGTGTGGATTTGGTGCCTTACTTCCATCCTCCCGAATTGAAAAATCCGAGGCGTTTCTCTTTAACCTGGATCATTCCTGAAATTTCTTTTTTCAGGAATGATCCAGGTTAATTTTACATTTTTTGTCACTTTTAGGCTAACCCCTGACGGCATTTTCTGCCGCTGACCTAAATAGTTACCATTTTTTTCCTACCCTGTATCATTAGCCTGATTTCACAAGTATAGGTAAGTAGTATTCTGTTCATGAATTAGTTACAAACCTATACACAATGAAAAACTTCAAACTTGCCTCTTTTCTGCTTCTGTGTTTTGCCCTGTTTCAATGCACCAAAAACGACCAAATCTGGGTAGAAACCGACATCACCAACCTTCCCGACAATACGGGAGTTTCTTTTCTGATACAAGTAGTAGATGAAAATGGCAACCCGCTGCCAGGCGCTGTCCTGACAAATCCGTTAAACGCCACTACCTCCATAGCCGACGAACGCGGGCTCATCCGACTCAGCGGCCTGTCCATCCCAGCCGGCGGGCTTCCCGTGACCGTAGAATCAGCCGGCTGGATGAAGCGGCTGAAAATACTGCGGGGGCGCAGCAACAGCCGAACCACTATCCGGCTTGAACTATACGCGTACGATACGGAATCTACCATGGCTACCGGCAGTACCGGAGCCATCAGTAAGGGCGGACAACTCAGCCTGCCCGCGGTATTGACCAAACCGGACAATAGCGCCTATTCCGGCCCGGTACTGGTGAAGAGCCATTACTACGACCCCACCGCCCCGGATTTTCTTGAAGATGCTCCGGGCAATATGTCGGCAGTGGGGGCCGACGGCCGGTTGTATACCTTAAAGTCCTACGGCATGTACGCCATCGAGCTCTTCGACGACGCCGGCAATACCCTGAGCATCCCGGATGGGCAAACCGCCAGGATACAATTCCCGGTACCGGACAATTACGGCGCGGCGCCGGATGAGGTCCCCCTCTGGAGCATGGATGAAACCAGCGGGAAATGGGTGGAAGAAGGCGTGGCTGTCCGGAATGGGGCATTCCTGGAAGCGGAAGTATCCCACTTTTCCTGGTGGAATTGCGATATCCCTTTTGACCCTACGGAAGTATGCATGACCATAGTAGGCCAGGGAGGTACGGCGCTTTCGGGCTTCCCCTACCTGATATCCTCCCCCGATCGACGGGTGGCTTATTTCTATGCAGAAGCCGATGTGAACGGCAACCTGTGTGCCCAGGTACCTGTCGGAGAGCCGGTGGCCATCAGTGTTTGGCTGGGAGACGCGCTGAGTGCCCCCGTCGAATTGGGCAGCTTTGACGCCCCCGCCGACCTCGGAGCGGTAACCATTGACATTTCGGTATTTCGCGTCAGCGGCAGGGCAGCAGATTGCGACAGCCTTCCAATGGACGGCGCCCTGGTGTGGTACAGCTTTAATGGCGAGACGGACTATACCTTCAGCGGCGCCGACGGCGCCTTCAATCTTGTTTTCCTGGCGGAAGGCGCGCTGGAATTACAGGTAATTGATCAGCAAAGCGCCGCCCAGAGCGCTGTTGCGAACCTCTCTGTCACCGCCAACCAGTTATCCTACGATGTCGGTTATATGCCCACCTGTGACAATATCGGCCCCGAACAGCCTATTCTCATTGCGGACGACATTACTACTGACGTCACCTGGGCTTCAGACAAAGTATACATCCTCGGCGGCCGTATCAATGTTATTGACGGAGCTACGCTCACCATTCAACCCGGTACCATCATCAAGGGGCAGGTTGGCGAGGGCATCAACGTTTCGGCCCTTTTCGTAGCCCGCGGGAGCAAGCTGATGGCCGAAGGCACAGCAGAGGCGCCGATTATCTTTACCTCCATCCTGGATGAAATCACGCCCGGAGACGTTGCTGCCCGGAACTTCGCCAGCCCCAACCTGGCACCAGAAGACAATGGCTTGTGGGGAGGGGTTATCCTCATGGGAAGTGCCCGGGTCTCCGCGCTGGATGGTGGAGAAACTTTGGTCGAGGGGATGCCCGCCAACGACATCAACTACTACTACGGAGGGGATGATGATGCCGACAACTCCGGTATAGTGCGCTATGTCTCGATCCGGCACGGCGGCGCCAACATCGGAGCCGGCAACGAGATCAACGGGCTCACCCTGGCTGGCGTCGGTTCCGGCACTACCATCGACAATATTGAAATCGTAGGGTGCCGGGACGATGGCTTCGAGTGGTTTGGTGGAAGTGTAAATGCAACGAATGTTATAGTCTGGAATGTCGGAGATGACGGGATTGACACCGACCAGGCCTGGAGTGGCACGCTTGACAATTTCGTAGTCATAACTCCTGCCGGCAGCTGCTTTGAGTTGGATGGCCCGGAAGGTGCCTATACCGCCCGCCACACCATCCGGAATGGCACCGTTGTCGCCGTCGCCAATGGCCGTTCTGTCGGCCATTCTCTGATCGACGTGGACAGCAATACGCCGGTTGACATGAAAAACATCCATTTCGTAGCGCCTTTGGACGGCCTGACCATGACGGATGACGAAGTTAACAATGCTACCTTTGAAAACGTTACTTTTGCTGTGAATCCAACCGAACTTCCAGATATGATGGAACAATGGGGCCCTGTGCCTGCCGGCATTTCCGCCGGCGGCTCTCCGGTGGCCGATGTCTCTGTCTTTTCCTGGACCTGGGCGGCACTGGCGGGTGCCCTGGAAGGGCTGTAAGCGTATTCGATTGTTATATAGCTGTATTGGCAAATTGAAGAAGAACAATAAATACGAGACAGACCAGGCTCTGGCGGAGGGCTGTGTTCGCTGTGACCAGCGGGCACAGTACCTCTTGTATAACCAATACGTGGATATCATGTACAATACCGCCTACCGGTACTGCTTCAACAAAGTCGTTACGGAAGACATTCTCCAGATCACTTTCACCAAAGTTTTCGCTTCCATCCGGCAGTACGATGCCGAAAAGGGCAGCCTGAAGTCCTGGATCCGGCGTATTTGTATCAATACCACCACGGATATTTTGAAAAAGGAAGCTAAGTGGGAGGCTCTTTGGGACGGAGGCTGGGAGGTTGCCGGCGAGAACATCCATTTTGACGAGTTCGACGCCGGGTACATCTTGAGGCTACTCGAAAAGCTACCCCACGAGCAGCGCCTCATTTTCAACCTCTACGAAATTGAGGGGTATGCGCACGAAGAGATCGCCCAGATAATGGGCATCAACGTGAACAGCTGCCGGGTGTATTTATCCAGGGCCAAAAAGAAACTTCGCAAGGCCATCGAACAGTTGGAGGGCGTATAAAACAGTATAGAGATGAACAATCTGCAAAACAAGTTGGATAAACACGGGCCGCCGGAATTCGGCCGGGCGGCTTTATGGAATAAAATTGAACGCCCTAAACGAAGGCGCCGGATGCTTTTCTTCTGGTGGGCACTGGGGGCTACTGCCCTGGTGCTGGGCGCCTTCCTCTGGAATAACCACTGGCTTTCTGACCGGATGGTGAACACCCCTACCGTCAATCTACCGGGAAAGGCAGAGGTCAAGGACGAGGCAGAGAAAGGGGAATCCACAGGTTCAGAAAAAAGGAAAAGCCCGGAAGCCAATGCCAATTTTTCTATCCCTGGCACCAATGCAACACCCCATGGTAAATGGAGGGAGCGACAGGGATATTTAAGTGCCTCCGACGATCTTTCCGGACAAAACCGGAAGATGGCCCCAGCAAAAAATTCCTCCGATAACCGCACAACTGCCAACACGAGCGCGCGCGCTTTGCTTCCCCTTTCTCCCTTCGCCGGCCTGCCGGAACCACGGGTATCGGCCTTGCCGAAATCGCCGGCAGAAAAAGGCACCGCTGCGATCCGTCCTCTGGAACGGCTAGGCAGCCTCCCTCCTGCCCTACTGAATACAATGGATAATGCGCAATGGAACCTGGATATTCCCGGGGCCAGAGGCTCAAACGGCAAATCCCTCAGACGAAATGAGTTCACCATTATGCTGGGCGCCGCCGGCCAATGGCATCTCCCCGATGAGAACCAGTTCAACCGAAGAAAAGAAAAACCAGCCCTGCCCGGCCATTTCCTCGGTGCCCGATACAAAAGAAAACTGTCAAAGGGCCATTACCTCCTGGCCAGCCTCATCTATACCTATCATCAAAGTAAGATAAATGCCTCAACCACAGAATCCGAGCAATTCTACGATGAGTTTGCCGGAAAAGCGATCCACAGAACCACCACTTTCTACCAGCTGTACAACCAGTACCATCGCCTGGATTTTGCTATCGGCGCTGGCCGGTCCTGGGTGTTGCCGGGATTCGAGGTTTCCCTGGATGCTGGCCTGGGCGCTGCCAACTGGCTAAAAATAGAAGGGGATTACCTGGATGATGCGACGGCTATTCAACCCATGCCGGGGGCAGAAGCAGTTCAGGCCACCTTATTTGGCAGGCTGAATGGAGAGCTGAGCCGGACATTGCCCAATGGTTTTCGGCTGGGCCTGAACATTTCCGGGCAAACCCCTGTACGGGCCAGCCCGAAAGGAGAGGATTGCCGTCATCGGCTGTTACCCGTTTACCTTGGGATGAGTATAGGCAAGCAGTTTTAGAGCATGTTTGGAGGTAGTCCCCGACACTGATTAGTTAGGGAAGTACCTCTTCCGGATGTATTTCCCAGATACTCAGCTGACGGGTAACATAATTAATGGAAAAGGTCAGGCCCTTAAAAAAGGGATAACCCAAAAGGCCGCTGATGTGGATATCGGACGCTTTCAGATGGGAAAGGTTCGTGACCAGGTACTCTGATTCTTTTGCAGGCAGGTTGTCGAGTTCTATGGCAGCGGTACCGATGACCATGACGTCCTGCGGCTCTTCAGAAAAGCCCTGTAATTGCCTTTGGGCGAGCATGTTGTATGCCCTTTCCGGCAGTTTATCCAGCAATGCCTGATCCAGCAAATTTGCCGTGCAACCGCTGTCGAAGCCGAATTGGTAAGTTTGGCCCCCTACCCTGGCGCTGATCACCGGCAGGTGGTCCTGCATGGTGAATGGAAGGGTGGTGATGGGTTTGCTGACCCGGCTGAGGTAGTTCTTTTTGCCGTCAAAAATGAAAATCTGCATGGTGTTGGCATTGACCAGAATCTCGCGGCCCGCGAAGATCTGGTACCCGATAATCCCAAGCAGTTTCCGTTGGTATGCTTCTTCGAGATGGCTGATGTCGAGAGCAATGGCCTCGATGCCTTTTTTTTCAATGCCGGCCCAGTTAAATTTATTGATGCGGATGGTCGAGGCGTTGAAGTCGCTGGAAACGCTTTGCCACTCCGCTGAACGCTCGCCGATCCCATCTCCGTTTACGATGAGGGTCGGGGCGCCGGTGTCGAGGATGAAATTCCCCGATTGCCCTTCGATTTCGGCTTTGACGAGGATCATGCCCCTTACCAATTCATAAGGGACGATGGTGAAATTTGACGTCTTTGTTAACTGGAGGGCTTCTTTATTTGCTGCGTAATAGGCATTGTCAGCGTATCTGGCCTGGGTGTGGGCGCACACGTTAAGCAGCAATGACGCCCCGGCTACCATCATCATGCTTTTCCCGATCTTCCATCTCATAATTTTTCATTTTCCAGGGTCAATCAATTCTTTGTTAACTCTAAGTTAAAAATAAATTAACATTGAGTTAACATAAAACGAAGGAAAATGAAAATTAGTTTGGAATAAGCCGTTTTGTTGATGTTAAATCTTCAGGAAGCAGGCCTGACCAGTTTTTCCAGGGATGCAAAGGAGAAAACTCGTCAAGCCTGCACGGGTCACTTCTTGTCTCGTTTAAAAGCGCTGGCCAGGTTGCTGAACGCTTTATTGATCTCTCCCCGCCATTCTTTCCATTCTTCCCCGGCCTCTTCCTGCCATTCGGCGGTTTTGCCTTTCAGCTTATCGATCTTTTCCCGGGCTTCTTCCTGAAACTCTTTCCACTCTTCGGCGGCCTCTTCGGCATAGTGGGCGGTCAGCACTTTCAGGTGCGCCTGGAAGCGGGACATGCGGTCCTGGAAGTCGTCCATCATGTTGGCGGCTTTGGCCGTGCCCTGCTCTTCGATCTTTTCGGCTTCTTCCTGCAGCTTGTCCATAGTGGCCGACAGTTCGGCTTCCTGAGCCTGGGCCTCTTCTTTGGTCGCGGCGGGTGCCTTCCGGAGCTTGTCCACCAGTTCATTGAACCTGGCTTTGAACTCGTTGGCCTCTTCGCCAACCTCTTCTTCGATCTCTTTGAAACGGCCCCGGTTTTCGTCCATCCAGGCGCGCAGGTGTTTTTTCTGTTCTTCCAGCTTTTCCCCGGCTTCCTTGCGGCCCAGGTGGAGCTGCAACTGCAGTTCTTCCAGTTCTCTGCGCCAGCTGTGCAGGCGGTCTTCTATTTTTTCTTTCAGGCTCTTGTCTGCCATAGTTCTTTGTTTTTGTTTTGAAATGATGATCAGTAATGTAACACCCCAAACGGGGTATTGGTGCGAAAGGGCGGGCATTTGGAATCTGATGGGGAATACGTGGAAATACATGGAAATGCGGGGAAATATGGGGAAATGCATGGAAATGCATGGAAATACATGGAAATGTGGGGAAATGCATGGAAATACATGGAAATACATGGAAATGTGGGGAAATGCATGGAAATGCATGGAAATGCGATGCAAACATCCGGCTGGGGTCGCGGTAATTATCTTTCAATACCTATCTTTACCGCTGCTTGTTTCTCCTACGCCCAAACAACAAAACAATGAACCGGACCAAACCCACTCTTCGCCCTTGTTCGTTCTTGCTGCTTGCCCTTCTGGCGCCGTTTCTGGCCAGCGGCCAGTGTTTCGAACAGGTTGTTTCCCAGGGGAAGCCCGTGACGGTTTCTTCCACCTCATCCGGCTCTCCGTCCAACATCGTAGACGGCAATATCGGCTCACAATGGGTGAGCGAGCGGTCGGAACCCCAATGGATATCCATTGACCTGGGCATCGTTCACAAGATTTGCGCGATTACCGTACAGTGGGACGAAATGTTCTACGCCTCCGCCTTTGAGATCCAGACGTCGATCAACGGCGAGGACTGGGAAACCCGCCAGGCTTTTACGGATAACACCATCCCGGAATTCCTGCTGGACGAGCTGGACTGGGAAGGGCGCCACGTCCGCATCTATGCCCAGGAGCGCGCCAATATTAACGAAGGCTTCATTCTCCGGGAGGTAACGCTGTACGGCGGCATTGAAGCGCCTTATCAGGTATTGTCCTTCCCGCCCCTGCCCGACCGCCTTTCCACCGACAGCCCCTTTGAACTGGAGGCCAGCGCCACCTCCGGCCTGCCGGTGGCCTTCGCCATCGTGTCCGGCCCGGCGACGGTGGAAGGCAACCAGCTTCGCCTCACAGGCGAAGGGGGTGCCGTAACCGTCCGCGCCAGCCAGGAGGGCAACGGAGAATACTACGCTGCCGAACCCATCGAGCGCACCTTCCAGGCGGTAAACCCCACCGACGTCTTTCCCGAGGCCGTCATCACCAGCCCCAGCGCCGCCTACCCCATGGTGATGCCCGAACCGGGGCAGATGGTCCTGGGCGCGCGGGGGCGAATCCCCTATCCGCAATGGTTCTCCATCGAATCGGTTGAACTGGAGATCGACGGGCAACCCATCGAGGCTACTGCCGGCGCCGACGGGCACGCCTACGCCTACTGGACGCCGGACGGATACGGTACCCATACGCTGACGGCAAAGGTGAGGGGCAGCACCGGCAACATTGATGAAACAAGCGTCACCTTCGAGGTCACCGACAATACCGGCGATGTATCCCTGCGCACTTTCGACCGCGATGAGGTCATCGCTTTCGTCAATTTCTCCTATTCCGGCCACTACCAGATGCCCAGCAACCTGGGTGCGTTCAACAAGATCACGGCCAGGCTGGGCATCGGCTGCCCCACTATCGGCTGCGACGCCTGGGACCGCCTGGCGCATATCGAAGTGCGCACGCCGGCCGGCGAATGGGTGGAGATTATCCGGTACATCACCCCCTACGGCGTAGAATGTGCGCATACTGTGGACGTCACCGACTATGCTTCCCTGTTGCAGGGCAACCCCGAACTCCGGGTGCGCATCGGCACCTTCCAGCGAGGCTGGGCCGTAACGCTGGACTTCGATTTTGAAGCCGGCGCCGCCCCTTACCGCTACAGCCGGGTAGAGCGCCTGTGGTATGGTTATCACGCTTTCGGCAATCCCGCCAACCGGCAGCCGGCCGACACCTTCCAGGTGGACCTCCAGCCCGGGGTCCAGGCCGCAAAGCTCCACCTCGTGGGCACCGGCCACGGCTGGGGAGAGAACAACAGCCTCAACGCGGCCGAATTCTACGAGACCACCCACCACATCCTCGTCAACGGCCAGGAAACTTTCGCTCACCACAACTGGACGCAGTGCGACCCCAACCCGGACGGATGCTCCCCCCAGAACGGCACCTGGTGGTTCGACAGGGCCGGCTGGTGCCCGGGCGCCATTTCTCCCTTCTTCGAATACGATTTGTCGCCCTACATCGGACAGGGCAGCCAGGAATTCTTCTACCGGCTCTTTCCCAATTATGTCGACCAATGCCATCCCAATAACCCCAACTGCATCAACGGCGCTACCTGCCCCAATTGCAACGACGGCTTCAACCCCCACCTGGAAATGGCGACTAACCTGATCACCTACAGCAACCAGCCCATCGGCCAGAACGTGCTTACCGAATCCGGGGAAAGAACGCCGCAGGCCGGCCTGGCACAGGCATTTTCCCTCTACCCCAACCCTGCTTCCGGCCAATTCACCGTTGAGCAAAGGGGCTTCTTCCGACAGGTGCGGCTTCGCCTGTTCAGCCCTACCGGCCAGCTCGTTTATGACTCCGGCGAACAGGCCGGATGGCCCGGGCGGCTGTCGCCCATAACCCTCTCCGGGAAACCGGCAGGGCTCTACCACCTGGCCATCACCACCGAGGCCGGAACGGCAGTGAAGCGGGTAGTGGCCAGATAAAAAGTACGCGAAGTTTTTTATATTACACTATGCGTTCAAAAGCACTAAAGTTCATCCTGGTTTGCTTGCTCTGCCTGGCCATCGTCACCGGCCTAACCCTGTTTGTTCGATATTTGACGGCATGAAATGAAGGATGCTGTACATTTCGCATTCAAAGGATTAAATATAAACGCAATATATTTGTAAACAAACCTGCCCATAAAAGCCCGATCCGGCCCCATATTCCCAAATCCAATTCCTATCTTTGTATCCCGTAACAAGCACTCCCGCTTGCCATTGGCGATGAAGCGCCGGCGTTTTCCCGCCCGTTCAGAGCCAAGCGCCAGCGGTTCATCGCCAAAAAAAAGTCATGACCAAGTACATTTTTGTTACGGGAGGCGTCACATCATCGTTGGGCAAGGGCATCATCTCCGCATCCCTGGCCAAACTGCTGCAGGCCCGCGGTTTCTCCGTCACCATCCAGAAATTCGATCCTTACATCAACGTCGACCCCGGCACCCTCAACCCTTACGAACACGGAGAGTGTTACGTAACCGACGATGGCGCCGAAACCGACCTCGACCTGGGGCACTACGAGCGTTTTCTCAACCGGCCGACCTCTCAGGCCAACAACGTCACCACAGGGCGCATTTATCAGACGGTCATCCAGAAAGAACGCGCCGGGGATTATCTGGGCAAGACCGTTCAGGTCATCCCGCATATTACCGATGAGATCAAACGGCGGGCGCAACTGCTGGGCACTTCCAATGAGTTTGACATCGTCATTACCGAACTGGGGGGCACGGTGGGAGACATTGAGTCGCTGCCCTACCTGGAAGCCCTCCGGCAGCTGCGCTGGGAACTGGGCACCGACAACTGCCTGGTCATCCACCTGACGCTCATCCCCTACCTGCGGGCAGCAAAGGAGCTGAAAACAAAGCCCACCCAGCACTCCGTCAAAGAATTGCTGAACGCCGGCATTCAACCCGACATCCTGGTGTGCCGCACCGAACACCCCATCGGGATGGATATCCGCCGCAAACTGGCCCTGTTCTGCAATGTCGATGTGGGTTCCGTCATCGAGGCCATCGACGCGGAAAGCATCTACGACGTCCCGCTCCTCATGTTGCGGGAAAAGCTGGACACGGTAGTCATCACCAAGCTGCGCCTCAAGGACCGCAAGGAGCCTGACCTCCGGGCCTGGAAGAAATTCCTGGGCCGGCTAAAGAGCCCGACCTACGAGGTCAGGATCGGGCTGGTGGGCAAATACAACGAATTGCAGGACGCCTACAAGTCCATTCACGAGTCCTTCGTACACGCCGGCGCCGTCAACGAATGCCACGTTAAGGTAGAGCCCATCCATTCCGAACACCTGGAAAACAGCTACAGCGATGTGGTCAAGCACCTGGAAGGCCTGGACGGCATCCTCGTCGCTCCCGGTTTCGGAGAGCGGGGCATTGAGGGCAAGATCAAGGCGATCCGGTATGTGCGGGAGAACAACATTCCCTTTTTTGGCATCTGCCTGGGCATGCAATGCGCCGTTGTGGAATTTGCCCGCCACGTTATGGGGCTGGAACATGCGGCTTCCACCGAAGTGAACCCCCGGGCCCAGGACCCGGTCATCGACCTGATGCCTGAACAAAAGAAGATCACCAAAAAGGGAGGCACCATGCGCCTGGGCGCCTACGCCTGCGAGGTCCGCCGCCGGTCCAAAGCCCTGGCAGCCTACGGCCACCTGAAGATCAGCGAACGGCACCGGCACCGCTACGAGTTCAACAACGCCTACCTGGAGGCCATCGAAAAGGCGGGCCTGGTCCCTTCGGGCATCAATCCGGAGGCGGGCCTGGTGGAGATCGTCGAACTTAAAGACCACCCCTGGTTCATCGGAGTGCAGTTCCATCCGGAGCTGAAGAGCACCGTGGAAACACCGCACCCGCTTTTCGTGGCTTTCGTCAAGGCTTGCATGCTGGAGAAGTATGGGAAAGAAAAGTGAAACATGCAACCATCCCTCTCCCCCCGGAATATCACCCTGGCCGGCCTTTTGCTACTGGCCACCCTGGCCACCTTGCTGGTACGCCACCACGCTTTTTTCTGGGACACCATACAGCTGGGTTCCAGGCATGCCCATTGGTACTACGAGAATAACTTCCGATACCTGCTGCTGCCGGACGAGATCGACAGCGGGCATCCTCCGGCATTTGGCCTGTACCTGGCGGCGACGTGGAAGCTGTTCGGCAGGAGCCTGGCGGTGAGCCACCTGGCCATGCTGCCTTTCCTGCTGGGGATCGTTTACCTGCTCGTCCGCCTCGGCGATTACTTCGGAGGAAAAGGAAACAGCTGGATGCTGGCGCTGCTGGCCGCAGCCGACCCCGTGCTGGCCGGGCAGGCGGTGCTGGCCAGTCCCGACATCGCCCTTTGCTGCTTTTTCCTGCTGGCCCTTTACGGCATACTGTACCGAAGGAAAGGAGCGCAGATCATTGGGGCCATCGGATTGGCGCTCATCAGCACCAGGGGCATGATGACAGTGGTGGCGCTTTACTGCTTCAGCCTTCTGGCGAATTGGGAAAAGAGCTGGCTGGCGCCGGCGCGGACGGCGCTGCCCTTTGTGCCCAGCGGGCTGCTGGCTCTGGCCTTCCTGGCCTATCACTACCAGCAAAAGGGGTGGGTGGGCTACCACGACGCCATGCCCTGGGCACCGGGTTTTGAGCAGGTAGGCATACCGGGGCTGATAAAAAATACAGCGATCCTGGGCTGGCGGTTGCTCGATTTCGGCCGACTTTTCGTGTGGCTGTTGCTGGGCGGGTTGTGGTACCGGCATTGGAAGGGCGGGGCGCTTCGAAAAAATGTCCCGGTGAAGCAGGCCTTCTGGCTGGCCGCTATCAGCCTGACTCTGCTCAGCATCACCTTCCTGGCCTACCGGGGCCTGCACGGCCACCGCTACCTGCTGCCCGCATTCCTAAGTATCAGCATCCTTTTTTATGCCGTGCTGGCCAATGCTCCGCTGGCTTCCCGCCTTCGCCACCTGCTTTTCGCCGCCGCCTTTGCCGGCTTGCTGACGGGCAACCTCTGGATCTATCCGGACACCATTTCACAGGGGTGGGATTCTACCCTTGCCCACCTGCCCTATTACAGCCTGCGCAAACAGATGCTGGGGTATCTGGATGGGCAAAACATTCCCCTGGAATCGGTTGGCACGGCCTTCCCGGAGATCGGCCCATTGAAATTCAA
Source organism: Lewinellaceae bacterium (assembly GCA_020636375.1). Taxonomy (GTDB): domain Bacteria; phylum Bacteroidota; class Bacteroidia; order Chitinophagales; family Saprospiraceae; genus JACJXW01. The sequence continues at coordinate 362,283 of JACJXZ010000001.1, forward strand.
GGAACTCAGTGAGGACAACCGGGGCATGAAAGAAAAGGACCTGGCCCGCGACAGCCACATCTTTTATTCCAATGTGATGAACGATTTTACCGATGGAGAAATCCGGCGGCTGCAGGAGGAATGGCGGGTAGAAAAAAGCTGGGAAAAAAGAGGAGTCCGGGTGGTGTTATATGTGCGGGCAGAATGAGCCGGGCCTGTTCAGGGCTGCTGCACTAATTACCGGCGGCCTTCCGACCCTGCCTGAACATCGTTGGATGATGCGGGTTTTTATTTATGGGAGAATTTACAGAACTTCGGCCTGCCTGCCGAAGTTTTAAACAACACAACCAAACTGCATTTATGGCACAACAAGACAGGAAAAGGCCATTTCAGGACGGAAGGCAACCTTCCGAACCGGACAACGACGGATCCGGCGGGAATTTCACTTCCAATTCCTGGATACTCTATATCCTACTTGCCCTTTTGGTAGTCCAGATTTTCTTCTACTTCAACAGCAGCAGCGCCGAACAGGTCTCCTGGACGGAGTTCAAACAGGAAATGCTGGCCAACAAGGATATTGAAAAGATCACGATCGTCAACAAAGAGACGGCGGAAATCTACATCAAAAAGGACAAGCTGGGCCAGGGCCGGTACAACAAGATCGAATCCGGCACCGAGGGCCCGCACTACACCCTCAACATCGGCTCTATCGAGACCTTCGAGCGGAGCCTGGAAGAAGCACAGCAGGGCGTTCCTCCCGAGGAACGGATCGACGTCAACTATATCAGCCGCACCAACTGGTGGGGCAACATTCTTTCCTGGGTCGTTCCTTTTGCCATCATCATCGGCATCTGGATCTTCATCCTCCGGCGCATCCGCCCCGGCGGAGGCGTCGGCGGAGGGAACAACATCTTCGACATGGGCAAGTCCAAGGCCAAGCTCTTTGAAAAGGGGCAGAGCGACGTCACCTTCGACGACGTGGCCGGCCTGGAGGAAGTCAAGGTCGAAGTAAAGGAAATTGTCGACTTCCTGAAGAACCCCTCCCGCTACACGCGCCTGGGCGCCAAGATCCCCAAGGGTGTCCTGCTCGTCGGCCCTCCCGGCACCGGTAAGACCCTCCTGGCACGGGCCGTGGCCGGCGAAGCGAGCGTCCCCTTCTACTCTATTTCTGGTTCTGAATTTGTGGAGATGTTCGTGGGGGTCGGTGCCTCGCGGGTGCGCGACCTGTTCAAGAAGGCCAAGCAGAACTCGCCGAGCATCATCTTCATCGACGAGATCGACGCCGTGGGCCGGTCGCGGGGAAAGGCTGTTTCCCTGCAGTCGAACGACGAACGGGAAAATACGCTCAACCAGATCCTGACGGAAATGGACGGCTTTGGCGTCAACACCGGCGTCATTGTGTTGGCGGCCACCAACCGGGGCGACGTCCTCGATCGCGCCCTGCTGCGCCCCGGCCGCTTCGACCGGCAGATCTACCTGGAACTGCCCACCAAAAAAGAGCGGCTGGCCATCTTTAAAGTGCATACCAAGCCGCTGAAACTGTCTGAGGCTATCGACCTGGAAACACTGTCCAGCCAGACGCCCGGTTTTTCCGGCGCCGACATCGCCAACGTCTGCAACGAAGCCGCCCTCATCGCCGCCCGCCGCAATAAGGATGCCATCGACATGCACGACTTCTACGACGCCACCGACCGGGTGATCGGCGGGCTGGAAAAGAAGAGCAAGATCATTTCCGAAAAGGAGAAAAAGATAATAGCCTTCCACGAGGCCGGCCACGCCACCGTCAGCTGGTATCTGGAGCACGCCGATAGCCTGCTGAAGGTGTCCATCGTGCCGCGGGGCCGCTCCCTCGGCGCCGCCTGGTACCTGCCGCAGGAAAACGTCATCTACAATAAAGACCAGTTAGTCGACCGGCTGTGCGCTGCCCTGGGCGGGCGCGCCGCCGAGGAAGTGGTGTTCGGCAAAGTTTCCTCCGGCGCCCTGGACGACCTGGAGAAGGTAACCAAGCAGGCTTACACCATGGTCGCGTTCTACGGCCTGAACGAGAAACTGGGCAACATCAGCTACTACGACAGCACCGGCCAGTATGAACAATCCCTCCAGAAGCCCTACAGCGAAGCCACTGCCCAGTTGATCGACCAGGAGGTGCACAACCTGGTGGAATCGGCCTACGACCGGACAAAGAAAGTGCTGCAGGAACACCGCGAGGAGCTGGAAAACCTGGCTCAGCTGCTGCTCCGGAAAGAGGTCGTCTTCAAGAAGGACCTGATAGAAATCTTCGGCAGGCGGCCGCATGAAGCGGAAGAAGAAGAAGAAAGCAAAGTGGTGGAAGACGGGGATGGGGAGTAGCTAGTGCTTCCGGAACGAAGTCCCGGGGCAGTTGTTGGTTGTTGGCTATTGCCCATCCGCAACCCCTAAGCCGTTGATTGCCAGCGAACAACCAACAACGGCGGCTACCCGTCTAAGGTTGGACAAGTTGGCCGTTGATTGTTGACCGTTGTCAGTTGTTTCCAACTGTTGGCAGCCAATAATGGGCAACAGGTTGATACCGAAGCCCCGGCAACTAACAACCGGCAACGATCAACGTGTCCAACGTTAGAATGGTAGCCCCTTATAAGGGCAGCGGGTGCAATTCTGATTTGTACCCTCTTGTAGTTTTCGACATGAAAACTTCCAAAATGTACTCTGTTAATGGCTTCAGGGTTCCCTTGGTCCATGGTTTGCGGGGCACGGGCGGCCTAACAATGGGCCAATGCAGCCGTGGAACCATCAATTTCAGGGCATTTCCCCAGGCGATACGCTAAAGGGGTACAAATGGGAATCGCACCCCGGGCAGCCCTCCGCGCCTCTGCGCGCCATACCACTTCCTGCTTCCAAAAGGGAAGCTATTCAACCCATTCACCGGTACACCTGCGCCAGGGCCAGCCCTTCCGAAAAGTCCCGGAGGTCCAGGTAGTTATCCCGGGGAGGGATAACCAGTTCGCCCTGCGTATTGATAAACCCGATGCCGGTTCGGGTGGCCACCCGGGCCAGGCCTTCCCGGAAGGCCCAGGCCAGGCCGAACCGGGGCTGGGTCAGCAGGTTGCCTTCGTGGTCGAGGTATCCCCACAGGCGCCCGAGGCGGTAGGGAGCAAAGCCGTTCTCAAAACTAAAAACCTGTTCGAACTGAACGGTGATGGCCTCTTCGCCCTGAGCGTCGATAAAACCGTAGCGCCCTTCCTGTTCTACCCCCCATAGAGACTCTCCGGCGTACCACAACTGCTGATACTTCGGGGGCACCACGAATTCGCCGCTTTTATCGATCAGGCCATATCGGCCGTCCAGTCTCGCCGGCGCCAGGCCCTGGTTGAAGTCCTGGGCGTTTTCGAACCGGGGAGGGATCGCCACCTCACCCTGTTCATCGGCAAAGCCGTACAGGCCGTCTTTTCGAATGCGCGCCAGCCCTTCCTGAAAGGGCGAGGCTTTTTTATATACGGGCGCCAGGGCCTCCCTCCCGTCTTTGCCGATCAGGCCATAGCTCCCCTCCAGCTTCACGCTGGCATAGCCATTCTCAAAGGAGGAAGCATGCTCATAGCGGGCGGGGATGGCCATATTCCCATCTGTATCGATGAAACCATATTTATCCTCCACCCGAACGCGGGCCAGACCTTCCTGAAAATCCAGGGCGTCGTCATACCGGGCTTCTGCCACCCAGTTGCCCGACCGGTCGATAAAGCCCATTTTGTTGTCGTAGGTCAGGACGCGCCCCCGCCCTTCGGAAAAGTTCCAGGCGCCCTGGAACCGGAGCGGGATGGCAAAGCGCCCGTCCTTGCCAATATACCCCCAGCGGCCCTCCACCCGCACTGCGGCCAGCCCTTCGGCAAAGGGGCGCCCGTCGTCAAATTCAGCGGCGATGGCCAGCTCGCCGGCCGGGTTGATGTATCCCCATTTGAACCGCGCGGCTTCGTAGTCTTCTTCCCGGGGCGGCAAGGCCGGCGCCTCGCCGGCCGATTCGGCGGCAGCAGGCGGCCCCTGCCGGTCATTTTTGCAGGAGGCCAGCGTTAAAAAGGAAAACAAAAGGAACCAAGGCAGGTACGGGGTTTTCATGGGCCGGATCATATTTCAAAATCTACGCCTCGGCGCAGGAGGTCTTCGTATTTCTCCTTCGCCATTTGCTCGTATTTTTCTTTGTCGAAGCAGTACAGTTTGGCGGGCCGGTGGGCGACGCCTTCCTGTTTGCCCACTTCCTTCAGGACGCCCATCTTCAGGATCCGGGTGCGAAAATTGCGTTTGTTGAGCTCTTCGACCCCCAGGATGGTTTCGTACAGCTTCTGCAGCTGGGAGAGCGTAAACTTCTCCGGCAGCAATTCGAATCCGATGGGCTGGTAACGAACCTTGGCCCGCAGGCGGGCGACGGCAACCCTGAGGATGTCCTCGTGGTCAAAGGCGAGCTGGGGCAGGCTGTCGGTTTCATACCATTTGACGCGCCTGGCGTCGGAATTGGCCGTCACGGGGTGTTCTTCCAGGTTGACCAGGGCAAAATAGGCGACGCTCACCACCCGCCCCCGGGGGTCGCGGCCCGGCTCTCCGAACGTATACAGCTGTTCGATAAAAACGTCTTTCACGCCGGTCTCTTCTTCCAGTTCCCGGAGGGCAGCCGCTTCCAGCCCTTCGTCCATATCGACAAAGCCGCCGGGCAGCGCCCACTGGCCCTTGAAGGGCGGGTGGCCCCGCTGTATGAGCAGCACCTTGAGTTTATGGCTTTCGTCCAGGCCAAAGATCACGCAATCAACCGTCAGGGCCGGCCGGGGATACTCGTAAGTATATGGCATGTGTTCAACAACAGCTTATTGGTACTAATAATAAGGTGAAAATAAGGATTTTTCGGACACCGGATGAACCCCGCCGGTTTTGTGGCGACAATTTTGTGGTTCGGTGCCATCCAATGGCAGGGATGTGGTGTTCTAAAGGGGCAACGGAAACCAACCTGCAAAGAAAATAAACCCTCTTTTCAATCACTACCAAGGTATAGCTTGTTCAACCATTAAATGCAACAACCGATGCGATTTTGTTTTCTAGGCCTAATCTTTCTGTTTTGCGCCGGCGCCCTGCCTGCGCAGGAGCAATGGGAAGAATACCAATCCTATGAAGGCCGTTTCCGGATTTTGGTGCCTGGCCAGCTGAAACAACAGGTAGACAGCTTTGAAACCCCGCTCGGCAAACTGGCCTACCATGTGTTTTTCCATCAGCCCGCGGAAAAAGACAGCGCCGACAACCTGATCTATATGGTGAGCTACTGCGACTACCCTCCTCTCACCCTCGATGAGGACAGCACCGAGCTGCTAAACGAATTCTTTGAAGCGACGATCGAATCGGCAGTGGAGAGCGTCGGCGGCGAGCTGGCCTACGCCGACGAGCGCCCGTATTTCGGGCATCCCGGCCGCATCTGGCGCATCGATTACCTCAACGGGCAGGCCGTGATCAAGACCCGCGCCCTGGTCGCCGGCAACCGGTATTACGCCCTGCAAACTGCAACCGTCAAAGGGCGAAGCCTGAATACGGCGAGCAGCCGTTTTATGGATTCCTTCCGCCTTTTGGAATGAGTTCTTATCTTTGCGGCATGGAAAAAATCAAACTAATCCGCGGAGATATTACCAAAATGGAGGTAGATGCCGTCGTCAACGCAGCCAACTCCTCCCTGATGGGCGGCAGCGGGGTCGACGGAGCTATCCACCGGGCGGGCGGGCCGGAAATCCTGGAGGAATGCAGGCAAATCCGGGCGGAATGCGGGAAGTGCCCCACCGGCCAGGCCGTGATCACCACAGCCGGCAAAATGCCCTCCCGAAAAGTGGTCCATACCGTAGGGCCAATCTGGGGGCAGCAGAGCGAAAGCGAAAGCGATCGGTTGCTGGCGGATTGCTACCGGAACAGCTTGTCGCTGGCCGTGAAGAATGGCCTGAAGCGCATCGCCTTTCCAAATATCAGCACCGGCGTATACGGCTTCCCGAAAGAACGGGCGGCCAGCGTGGCCACCAGGGCCGTGAAGGACTTCCTGTCCGGAGACGCCTCCATCGAACAGGTTTGCTTCGTCTGCTTCGATGACGAGAACTACCGGCTCTACGAAGCATTATTGCAAAACAACCAATAACGTGCCTGGCTCTCAGCGACAAGAACAAGACAAACCCTAACCGCTCCCGGCCCGAACCCTAACCTCCGTTCCAATGACAAAAATCGCAGTATTCCCCGGCTCCTTCGACCCCATCACGATAGGGCATGTCGACCTGGTGAAAAGGTCGTTGCCGCTGTTCGACAAGGTAGTGGTGGCCATCGGGGTCAACAACCAGAAAAACTACCTTTTCAACCTGGAAGAGCGCCTGCAATGGCTCCACGAAGTCTTTCAGGAGGAACCCAAAGTGGAGGTCGGCCATTTTACCGGCCTGACTGCTCATTACGCCCAGCAGATCGGCGCCCGCTACCTCCTGCGGGGCCTGCGCAATTCCTCGGATTTCGACTACGAGAAAACCATCTCGCAGCTCAACAACATCGTCGGCGAAGGCCTGGAGACTATTTTTCTCATCAGCCAGCCGGCGTATTCCCATATCAGCTCCACCATCGTCCGGGAGATCATCAAGGGCAGCGGCGACGCGAGCCCCTTTCTGCCGGAGCAGGTGAAGGTGGGGGGGGCGGTGGAAAGGGGGGAGAGTCGTGTGTGAGTGTTTAGGTGTTTAGGTGCATTCGTGCATTCGTTGGGGAGGCATAGTGGACGCCTACCGGTTGGCTCTGCAAAACAAATACATATATGCACAAATTCCACCCGGCTCGCAGGGACGGGGCACCCATACACTTATGAACGATCTCATGCCTTAGGGACCACCTCTAAAAGCTGGATTCATTCCTTTAAATTCCACCCTTAAAACCTTACCTTTGCCCCCTCAGAGCATGTTTGGAGGTGGTCATTTGGGCTGCAAATGCCCGCTTTCAGAACCTCGGTTCACCATTTTTTCGCCCCATAGCACCACTATGAAGCTCAAAAATGGCTTCCCGAGAACCCCAAATCGGACATTTTCGCTTCCAAAGCACCACCTCCAAACATGCTCTCAACGCTAACCATTAAAACCTAAAGAAATACTATGTCAGACGCATATTTCAAAGTGCCTCGGGCCATCAATGAAAAAGTGCTCAGCTACGCCCCCGGCAGCCCGGAACGGGCGGAGCTCAAGGCCGCGCTGAAAGAAACCAAATCCAGGGAAGTAGAAGTCGCCATGACCATCGGCGGGCAAAAAGTTAAATCCGGCAAGAAAATCCCTATTCACCCGCCGCACGAACGGAAGCATACGCTCGGCCACTTCTACAAAGGCGGCGCCGAAGAGGTCAGAATGGCCATCGACGCCGCGATGAAAGCCAAGCCGGCCTGGGAAAAGATGCCCTGGCAGGAACGGGCGGCGATCTTCCTCAGGGCCGCCGACCTGCTGGCCGGCCCGTACCGGCAAAAGATGAATGCGGCATGCATGCTGGTGCAGTCGAAGACCGTCTTTCAGTCCGAGATCGATGCGGTGGCGGAGCTATGCGACTTCTGGCGCTTCAACGTGCAATTCATGGCCGAAATCTACCAGGAACAGCCGCTGAACATTTCCGGCAACGGCATCTGGAACCGCATGGAGTACCGCCCGCTGGAAGGCTTTGTCTTTGCCCTCACCCCGTTCAACTTCGCTTCGATCGCGGGCAACCTGCCATCCGCTCCCGCCCTGATGGGCAACGTGGTGGTCTGGAAACCTGCCGAATCGCAGCTTTATGTCTCCAACCTCATCATGGAGATCCTCGAAGAGGCCGGCTTGCCGGACGGCGTGATCAACCTGGTGTTCGTCAGCGGGCCGGTTGCCGGGGAGGTGATCTTCTCCCACCCGCAGTACGCCGGCATCCACTTTACCGGCAGCACGGGGGTCTTCCAGAACCTCTGGCGCATCATGGGGGAGAACCTGGGCAATTACCGCTCTTACCCGCGGGTCGTCGGCGAGACCGGCGGCAAGGATTTTATCATCGCCCACGCTTCCGCCGTTCCGGCGCAGGTCGTGACGGCGCTCACCCGCGGCGCCTTTGAATATCAGGGGCAAAAGTGCTCCGCCGTCTCCCGCGCATACCTGCCCAAAAGCCTGTGGCCGGAAATAAAATCGGGCCTGGAGAAAGATTTAAAGTCGATAAAAATGGGTAATCCGGAGGACTTTTCTAACTTTATGTCCGCTGTGATCGATGAAAGCGCCTTTGACAAGATTTCCGAATATATCGCCGATGCAAAGAAAGCCGGGGATGCAGAGGTCATCTTCGGCGGAGGATACGATAAATCGGAAGGCTATTTCATTCAGCCAACGGTCATCCTGGCCAAAGACCCGAAATACCGCACCATGTGCGAGGAGATTTTCGGGCCGGTACTGACGCTCTACATTTACGATGACGATCAGTACGAACAAACGCTTGAACTGCTGGACAACACTTCACCTTACGGGCTGACCGGCGCCGTTTTCGCAAAAGACCGTGAAGCTGTTACGCTGGCGTCAGAAAAGCTGCGCCACGCCGCCGGCAATTTTTACATCAACGACAAGCCCACCGGGGCGGTTGTCGGGCAACAGCCTTTCGGCGGCGCCAGAGGCTCCGGAACCAACGATAAGGCCGGTTCCATCCTCAACCTCTACCGCTGGGTATCGGCCCGGGCCATTAAAGAGAATTTCGTTCCGCCGACGGATTACCGCTATCCGTTCATGGCCGAAGAATAGTCCCCACATTCATGGGACAAGCTTGCTAATAACAAGTCGAGCATGGGGTAGCTTCCTGAACAGGGAGGCTGCCCCTATCTTTTTGAAGGAGTGAATGAGTGAATGAGTGAATGAATGAATGAATGAATGAATGAATGAATGAGTGAGTGGGGGCCCTACTCCACCACCTCTACGTCCACCAGGCGGCTTTTGATATCGGGGGGCAGGGCGTCCCGGCTCAGGCCGATGCCAAACTGGTAGGGGCCGGACAGGGAATCCGGTACGGAAAAGCGGGCCTCGAAGACGGCCGTATCGCCCGCCGGGAGGGCAAGGGGCGCCCCCTCCAGGCTGATCAGAGGATAAGAACGGGGGACGCCTTTCCGGAGGAAAACACCTTTGGCCAACAGCGGCAGCGTTCCCTTGCGCAGCCCGATATCAAAAGGATAAGGATTGTAAATCTTTACCGGGAAGGCGGCCTGCGGGCCCACGCTCCACCTGCCGCCCAGGTTATCCGGCAGGAGGCACTGCACCTTGCCGGCTGCCTGCAGGCTGTCCAGCCACTGTATTTTGAAGGATTTTTGGGTCAGCTCCACTTTCTCGCAATTTTCGCACTTCCAGTTGTTCTGCGCCACCAGCAAGACCCTTTTATCCTGCAATCCCCGCTCCTTGTCCCAGATGTCGAACTGGTTGGGGCGGTACTCGATATCGGAAAAGGCATAAGCTTGCTCGCCGGTGTAAAAGCTGTATTTGGACACATCCCGGTAAGAGTTCTGGAACAGCACCGGATACCCCTCCGCCCGTTCCTGCAACTCATAGGCCCAGGCTCGCCGGTGGAAGTCGCTTTTCATGCCCGTCCAGTTGAAAGCCAGCTCCAGGCGGGCGGGCAGGAGCAGGACAAAAGTCACCAGGGAGAATATCCGCGCCCAGCGGCCAAAGCCCGGATTGTGCCGGCTTTCGCCAAAGAGCATCAGGGCAATCGGGAAGCTGAGCGCTACCGTCCATTGGGGTTCGACGTGCCCTTTGAAGGAAGTGTAGAAGAAAAAAAGCCAGAACCCGTAGAGCAGGAAGCGGTAAGCCCGCCCCATGGCGCCTGCGGCCCGCCGCTTCCAAAGCACCCAGATCAGCATTGGGAACAGGAAGGGGCTGAAAATAACCAGCTGGTTCAAAAGGTAGGTCGTCGTGTATTTCAGTTTGTACAGGTCGTCCCTGCCCTGAAGGTGGTACAGGAAAGAAGGAAAGCCGTTCTCGTACTGCCAGTATAAGTGAGGCAAAAAGAGGATAAAACCCAGTATGGAAGCCAGGTAAAACGAAGGTTTTCGCAACAAAGAAAGGTTGGACAGCAGGATGAAAAAGATCAGGAGCACCCCGTGATACTTGCTGTACAGCAGGGCCGCCATGGTTATCCCCAGCAGGAGGGTGAACAGCCAGCCGCCCTTTTCCAGGAATTCCCGGTACAACCACAAAAAAAGCGCGGTAAAAAAGAGCAGAGGCCCGTCGGGCGTAGCGATAAACCCATAGGCGCCAAGGATGGGGATAGCCGCCAGCAGCCCGGCCAGGGTGAACACGTCGGGCTTTCCGGACGGCTTGCCCGCCAGCAACCAGACAAAATAGAATGAGAGGGGCTGGAGCAGCACGAAAAAGAAACGCACGCCCAGCTCTCCCGGGAACAAAAGCGTGCCTGCCCGGATCAGCAAGGCAACCATTGGCGGATGGTCGAAATAACCCCAGTCCAGGTCGGTGGAATACAGCCAGTAGTAGGCTTCGTCCGGGTCGAGTTCGGTGAAGGCGGCCTGGAAGAGGTTGAGCAGCAGCCAGGCAACCAGAAATCCCGGAAACCATTGTTTCCCTGAAACCTGTCGGGCCATACCGGTCATTTGAGGTCGTTGCGGAAAGTGAGGCGGCCCTCCGGCCCGGACAATTCGAGGAAGACCAGGTTGACCTTGTAGGTTTCTGCGCTTTCCAGCAATTGAATGATACGGGTCTCCTGGATCATCAGGCCACCGCACAGTTTTTTGGTTTTGGCGATGCCGGAAATATCGACGGCGCCGCCTTCTTTGAACCCGGCCTGGCCGGTAAGGTTGTTGCACCCCCCGTTGCCGGTGAGGTTTTCCCCTTCAATGACGATGTAAATAGGGTCTTCGCCGACCGGCCGCTCCGGGTTGCCTTCGTAGGTGTATTTGGAAAGCACCCATTGTTTTCCTTCGATGCCGGCAAAGGCGTATTGCTGGCCGTCGGAAGGAGGAGGCGTTTCGCCGGCGCTCTGCCCCTGCGGCCCCGCCGCGTTATCTGTTCCGGTAGTGGCCTGTGGTGGTTCGCCTTTATCTCCTTCGGCTTTGTTGCCGCAGGCAGCGGCAGCAAACAAAGAAATGGCCAAAAGAACGGTTATGTATCTCATGCCAGTTGTCGGTTAAAATTCATTCAGGATCCCGGCCAGTTCCTCCCGGCTGAGGGTGAATTCCGTAGGCCCCATGGCATAAGCAGCCACCTCGTAGGGGTTGTAAACAAAGTACAGGCCCTCTTCGGTCATGGCGTAGTTCTCCGGCAATGCGAAGGGCCCCTCCCAGAAAAAGCCGGCTTCGGACAGGTTTTCGTCCGGGCCCAGTTCCCGCGCCTGCCGGAAGGCCAGCTCCGCCAGTTCTTTCAGCCTGGCTGTATCCCGGACGAGGTCGGTCAGCCGGAGCACCTTGCCGGTGCGGGCGTCAAAATTGAGAAGGTATTCAAACGAATTGGGGTGGGCGCCGCCGGCGTAGGAAAAAGTGCCGAGCCGAACGGCAGCCAGGCCGTCCGATTGATAGAGGACGCTCCCCTCCAGCTCTACAGACCAAGATCCCTCCTGTTCGCCCGCTTCCGACATGACGGCCTCGTACTCCTCCAGGAAGTCGTCGGCAATGGCGTCCAGCGACGTGGGGATGTCTTCGGGAGAAGGCGAAAAGACGGCCAGGCTGACCTTCACATAGGCCAGCAGGGAGTCGTTGATGCTGCGGACTGCCTCCTCCGGACCGGCGACAGCCAGGGGATACACGGCGGATACGCGGGCGCAGCGGTTGCTGTCCTGCTCACAGGAAGCGGACTGGCGGCTGAAGCGTTCCTGCTCGAAAACGAGGGCGGGTGCGGCCGGCTCGCCCTCCATCTTCGTATCGCTGTTGCCTTTGTTGTTGCCCGGGCGACAGCCGGCGGCCAGGAGCAGGCTTAGGAAAATGAAGAATATTTCAGGCTTTTTCATTGCAAGAGGCGTTTTTCGTTTTAGACGGGCCAAATTACGAAAAAAGAGGAGGAATTTGATTTTTGATTTTTGATGTGTGATTTGCGCTCATCTCAGCATCCCCCGCTCCGGGTATACTACGGGCCGCTACAGGCTTTCTAAAAAACCCAGTATCCCGGATTTTATCTGATTCCGCCGCAGTTCTATGTTTTCAGCAGGCAGCGTGCCGTCCATGATTTCTTTTTGCAAAGCGCTCCAGCGGGATATCAACAGCATGGCCTGGTCATCTCCGGGGAAATCGGTTTCCAGGGCTTGCAATGCCAGAAGTACCTCTCCTCTTTTCACCCAATCCCGGACTCTGGCTGTAATGCCGCCGTGTTCCCGCTCGAAAACGCCTTCCAGCAGGGCCTTCACCCTAACCTTCTTCAGGTTTCCGTTCCGGCAGTCGATCAAATCCCAGCCTTCCTGCTCGTATTGCAGCAGCTCGGAATACTCGAAAAAAACAGGGCTTTTGCTTTTTTTGCAAACCTCGCAATTACAGGGAATCATCTTTTCGAAGGCGATGTGCCGGAACGACTTCTCGTGAATCTTTTCCACCTCCGCCATCACGTGCCGCAGCAGGAACTTGCGCTCCTGCTCCGGGCCGTCGAGTTCTATTTCCAGCACTTCCAGGCCTTCTTTGATGGTCTTGCCCTGCACGACCTGCGCCCGGCAGCCGTCCCGCTCAATGACTACCCCTTCTTTCCAGACCAGGCCGCCGCCTTCGGCGATGTCCTCGCTGAGGCGCACGATGAGGCGGGAGATCAGGCCCTTGGGCATGAAGGGATACTGGTAGCGAAACTTCATGGCCTTCGTGCTGTCCCAGGGATAATCCGGGCGAATGCTGGGCAACAATTGGGGGGCAATGTACTCGCCGGGTCGGGAGGAGGGGTAACAAATCTCGAACTTGTCCTTGAGCATCAGGCTCAGCAGGCGGTCCCGCTCGCCAGGTTGGTAGCCTTTCCAGAAATCCCGCAGGTCTTTTTCGGCAAACCGGCCGCGGTTGCTTTTCACCCGGCTGTCCTTAAGGACGCTGTACACCGCATCCACCGCCCACTGGGGGTTCAGGATGACGAAATTGTCGAGCTGCAGGTCGTCCTGATAGTGCAACATGACGCCGAGGCGGTGCAGATACCGGCTGAGGAAACGCTGGTCCTCTTCTTTCTTCAGGCTTTTGCCTTCCCGCTCTTTGCTGCATATTTCGGCAAAATCGGCGAAGGTGATGTGCGGGCGCTGCTTGCGCCGTTCGAGCAGCTCTTGCCGGATGGGCGCCCAAAGGCGGGGCAGCCGGTCGCCGACGTGGGGAAGGTTGCTGAGCATCTCCTGTACTTTCCCGGGCAAACCGTCGCTGCGGTAGTCTTTTTTTGAAAAATCCACCTCCTCCATCCGGATGTGCATGCCCGGATAGTCCTTTCGGTACTTGCTGAGGTCGAAATTGCTGACTGACACGTGGTTGACCTCGTTTAGCACGACCAGCACGCTAACCTTCTCCTGCGCACTCTCCCGCCCCAGCAGGTGGATGATTCGGAACCAGTAGTCGAACTCGGTGTTTTGCTTGCGGTCGTCGGCCACCAGCACGTAAAGGGCGCGGGGCGTGAGGAAAAAGTGGTGGGTCATGTACTGGATTTCCTGCCCGCCGAAGTCCCAGAGGTTGGCCTTGAAGGTGATGTTTTTGTCTTTGGCGTAGGGAAAGGCCCAGCCTTCCAGGATGTTGACGCCGACGGTAGATTTTACTTTTTTGTCTCCCTGGGGCGGCGCGAGGTATTCCGGGTCTTCCAGTTTTTTGAGCAGGGTGGTCTTGCCCGCTCCCGGCTCGCCGACGATCAGCAGCTTGGCTTCGTACAAGGGGACGGTTCCTTCCTGCACGGCAGCCTGCTGCAGGAAGTTGAGGATGGCGGCGTTGCCTTGCTCCAGGACTTCCTTCGGCAGGCCGCCGAGGGGGTTGTCGTCGATATCCAGTTTTTGCAGGCTTGTTATGCCGGGGGGCGGGGCGAAAGCTGCCAGTTTGTTGTCGCTGAGGTTGAGGGCCCGGAGGCGCACGGATTCCCGCTCCAGCAGGCCGACGACTTTTTTCCAGCGCTCGTCGTCCAGGCCGGTGGCTGCCAGGTTCAGGCCGACGAGCTGATCTCCGTCCAGGGCATACTTGGGGCAGTTGGTTTTGAAAGCGATCAGGCCGGTTAAGGCGTCGGGATAAATGGGGGCGGGGTGGAGCTGGAAACTGCCGCCCCAGAGTTGTTCGATTTGTTGGATAATGGCGGGTTTCATGGAGTTTAGGATTAAAATTTTTAGTAGTTACACAGATTTAAATCACGTTTCGTTCGCGAGCGTCTATAAGACGCGATGCGGTATAATCAGCCAGTCTCCGACTGGCGTAAACAGTGCGGTTTTAACTATTTTACGCACCAGATAAATCTAGTGCGTCCGGTTGCGCTCCGGTGGCTCGTTTTTGCTCACGGGAAAATTTACCCGGACAAGCGATAGCGAAGACAGGCTGGACGGCTATCCAACTGCCTGGAAGGACGCCGCCAGGCGGAAGCCAAGGTTGCCGTAGCGGTACACTGGCGCGTTGCGACCGCGGGCCGCACAGCGGCAGCGCGACGCGCCGTGGAAGTAGCCGCCACCACGGTCCACCCGGGAAGCACCCCGCTCCGGAGCATCCACCCAGGCAGTACCATGCTCCGGCGCCCCCTGGTAATTATCGTGCCAGTCGTCCTCGCACCATTCCCACACATTGCCGCTCATGTCGTACAGGCCCAGCTCGTTGGGCAGCAGCAAGCCCACCTCTTTGGTTTCGCTGCCGCTGTTTTCGGTATACCATCCCACCTGTTTCAGCTTGTCGCTCCCGGCATACAGGTAGCCCTGGCTGCAGCGGCCGCCCCGGGCGGCGTATTCCCATTCCGCTTCGGTGGGCAGGCGGAAAGCCAGGCCGGAAAGCTTTAGCTGCCGAAAGTGTTCCTGCACATCCTGCCTGCCGTTAAGTATTTGGATAAAATCCTGAGCATCCTGCCAGGAGACTTTTTCCAGCGGGCGGTCCGAGCCTTTGAACATGGAGGGTTGGCCTCCGGTAACGGCTTCATATAAACTTTGGGTGACCGGGTATTTGCTCATATAAAAAGGAAGGAACCGTTACTTGATGAGCCGGTTTTTCGTCATCGTATTCGCCATTGTCGTCTCCCATGAAGAATTCGCCGCCTTCGGCGAGGTGCAGTTCGAGGTGGGGGAGCGGGAGTTTGATCTCGGTGGGTAAATCCATGGGGTAAAAAAGTTTTTGGGGTTTATTTATGCCTCCCCATCTGTGATTTCTGATTTGCGATTTTTGATTTGTGATTTACCTCCCGCCTCAATGCCCGCCATGCCGCCCTGCCAAATCAAACATCACACATCGCACATGCATAAATCCCAAATCTGTGATTTGCGATTTCTGATTTGCGATGTGTGATTTGCGATGTGTGATTTTGGATGTAGAGAGGCAGCACAGGCCCGGCGTTGAGGCGGCAGAAAAATCAAACATTACACATCGCACATCAAACCTCATAAATCCCAAACGCCGCCTTGCTTGCGATTTGTGATTTGCGATTTGCGATGTATCCGCCAACCACCGCCCCAAAGGGCCTGGCACCTCTACATCCCTGGCCCCCGCAGCAACTCCCCCACCGTCTTCACCCCCCGCTTCCGCAGGCGGGCCAGCAGTTTCATCAGCAGCACGGCGGTGATGAAGGCGTCGCCGGCGGCGGTATGGCGGTCGCTCATAGGGATTTTATATTTTCTGCAGAGGGTATCCAGGCCGTAGGTTCCCGGCTGCTCGTAGTCTTTCTTCTCCGACACCCGGGCGGCGAGGGCGGCCGTATCGAGTTTTTTGTTGGCCAGTTTCTGGCCGATCATGCCTCGGAGAACCTGGTTGACCATAGCGATGTCAAAGGCGACGTGATGGCCGACGAGGACGCTGTTGTGGCAATATCCCACGAAGCGCCTTACGGCTTCGATCTCGTCCAGGGCGTGGGAGGTGTTGGTGCCGGGCAGGATGCCGTGGACGGCGATCGCCCCTCCTTCCGGCGTATAGGACTGCTGCACATAACACTCCAGCCGGGCGCTCAGGTCGACCTGCCAGTTGCGTACTTTCACGGCCCCGATAGACAGGATGCGGTCCTTTTTGGCGTCCAGCCCGGTGGTTTCGGTATCAAAGACGACGAAACAGGCTTCTTCGATGGGAGTGCGCCTGGCGAGCGTCCCGTCGAAGCTTGCCAGGTAGGCCTTCCAGAATTCCGGATGGTCGGAGGAAGGGTTGAGGAGCTTGGATAGCCAGTTTAGGGGCATGGTTGGATTGCTATATGGTTATATTGCTATATGGTTATATTGTTATATTGTTATATTGTTATATTGTTATATTGTTATGCGAATCCAGGGCAAAATCTGCGGGTTTACGGCATGAGGCTGAGCCTGGAATGTCAAAGTCTGGCCCATAGGGCCTGAATGTTGGCAGAAAAAAAGCCTAAAGTGCCGTTTTAGGCCCAGCGGGCCGGAATGCCGCCGCCTTCGTATCCAGGCTCATTACCCTTTTAAATTACGGCACTCACCGCTTTTGCCAGGCTATTTTAGCCCGGGGTTATATTGTGGATGCCAAGGCGAAAGCGAAGGACGCACGACAGCCATATAGCCATATAACAATATAGCCATATAACAATATAGCCATATAACAATATAGCCATATAACAATCCAGCAATTCCCTGTCACCTCAGGTACGCCAACTGATACCTCAGCGTCAGCAACGTCTGCAGTTCCTTGATCGGCTGGAAGCAGTTGCGCAGGTTGACCCTTTCCATTTTCGACAATTCCGAGGGCTTGAAATAGCGGCCGGAGTCTTTATTTTTCAGGCCCTGCAGGGCGCGGTAGCGCATGAGGATCTCGTAGGCGTCGGCAGCCAGCTCGTACAGCTCCTTATTGGCAGGTTCCAGCTCGGCCAGTTTTTCAAAGCGGCGGAAGGTGTTGTTGACCTTGCCGACTTTGGCGTCCAGGATGAGGACGCGGGCGGCGTCGGCCAGGGGCATCATAGCGCGGGCTTTGATATCGAACTCGTCTTTGTGCTCGCCGCTGTTTTCCACTACGAAATTGCGGAAGAAGGTCAGCGGCGGAGGGTTTTGAAGGGCATCCTTTGCCAGGAAGCCCAGGAAGATGGCCTGGCCGCCGATATTCTCGAAGATGTGTCCGGTGAGCTTTGCCGCCAGTTCTTTCATGCCGTAGATGGGCCGGTAGTCAAAAAAGATGGTGCAGAACATGACTGCCTTGGGGCTGGGTTCGAATATCCACTTGGAGAACTGGGCTTTCCATTCGTCGAGGGAAAGGCACCAGTTGGGGTTGCTCGCCATCATATCGCCCGGGCAATATTCGTAGCCCACTTCATTGAGCAGGCGCGTCACCTTGCCGGCCAGGCTGAGATAATAGGCCTTTGTCGCCTGGTAATCCGCTTCCGGCACATTCTCGAAGATGAGAGCATTGTCCTGGTCGGTGCGCAGCAGTTGTTCCTGGCGGCCTTCGCTGCCGAGGGCCAGCCAGCAGAAGCCGGCGGGTGGCCGTTGTTGCCCTTCCTCGTCCATCTCCGCCTGGCAGAGCCGGATCACCTGGGTGATCAGTTCATCGTTTACTTCCGACATCACCGTAGCGATAAAGGCAATGGCCACTTCCTGGTAGATGTATTTTTTGAGCAACTCTTCCGCCCGTTCCCGGATATGGCGCAGTTCTTTCCCGGTGCGGCAGCGGCGGACCTCCCGGATGAGCAGGGCCGGGTTGTTGCCCTGCACCACCATGAGGTCGTGTTCGGAGAGCACGCCGATGACAGGCGTTTCGGACGTTCCGTCCTCGGTGATGCACAGGTGGTTGATGCGGTTTTTTACCATTTCGATCTGCACGTCGGCGACTGTGATATTGGGCCCGACGGTAATCACGGGGCTGGACATGATCTCGGCCACGGGGCGCTCCAGGCCGACGTCCCCGGTGGCCACCTTCGACCGCAGGTCTTTATCGGTGACGATGCCCACTGGCTGCTGTTCTTCATTGACGACGATGATGGACCCCACCCAGCGCTCGCTCATAATTGAGGCCGCTTGCCGGACCGATGTAGCCGGCAGGCAGGTGACCGGGTCTTTACTTTTCTCCAGAGACTGGATTTCCACCAGTGGGAAATTGGCGTCCACCATTTTGTCCTGGTCCAGGAAGAGCCGGGGCTTGCCTGCGCGCCGGTAGTTTTCTCCGATGCCGGAGGCAAAGGTGCTGGCCAGGTAGAACGCCACCCGGGGATGGTTTTCCAGAACCTGGCGAAACCCTTCTACATTGATGGCGTAGATGAGCGACTCTTCCACCACTTTAGCCGTAAGTACATAATTCTCGTCGGCCAGCAAGGGGCGGATGCCAAAGACGTCTCCTTCATCGCATTGCTCCACCAGGACAGGCTCGCCGTCCTGCTCCCGCAACAGGTGCACCGCCCCTTCCCGGACGATATAAATATGCGTATTCGGCGGGTCTCCCTGCCGGAAGATGACCTCCTCCGGCTGGCGGTACTGGACCAGCACGCGTTCCGAAATCTGCAGCAGCAACTCCTGGCCCAGCAAATTGAAGGGCGGGAATTCCTTCAAAAAATCATATATACGCCGAGGAATGGTATTCTCCGTAGCCATGATTTCCGACACATTTGAGTATATTTACAAAAATACATGTTTATATTTGTTCCAGCACGGCCAAGAAAAGAAGAAATGAAAACACACTTCAACGCTAACTTTTTGGAAGATTCCACAGAAACATTGCGGGCCATTGCCCACCCCATCCGGATAGCCATCATCGACCTGTTGTACAACAACGGCCAAATGACCGTGACCAGCATCTACGAACAACTCCAGATCGAACAAGCCATCGCCTCCCACCACCTGCGCATCCTCAAGAACAAAAATGTCGTTGATGTCGAACGCGACGGCAAGAACTCCCTGTACTCCCTCAGCAAAGAAGAATACTACGAGATCATCAAAACCCTCATCAAGGTCATTTGAACGCTCCTCCCCTCTCCCTGCTCCGCGATTACTCCCGCAATATATTTAAATAATTATATAATTCCCCATCCTCGGCACAAACATATAAAATCTCACATACTTAACACCATCTCCTGCCTATTCATTCTGCGCCACGCTTTCTCCGGGGGCAAAACAAATCACCAAAAAAAACTTTTCCAGCCAAAGCCAATTTAGTTTCCTGCCGGGAAGCAAAGCATATTATTTTGCCTGTTTCCGAAAAAAAATTCCTAAAAAGTTGTATATATATAGATAACTATATACTTTAGCCAGAGAAATGAGCTGATCTTTCATCTTAAAACAAAGTTTATGGACACGAAACATTTACTCCGTTTGCTCCCCCTCCTGGCCTTTTGCCTCGGCCTCGGGCTGCCGGCGCTGGCACAGGAGAATGCGGAGAAGCCAAAAGTCGACCATTCTTACAAGCCGCTGACGGTCAAGCTGTCGGAAGATGGCTCGAAGTACGTCCGGTTCATCATTTGGCACCAGCAATGGATACAGACCAACAACCTGGCAGTGGACAACTCCAAGCTCCAGCTGACGCACCTTGCCCGCCGCTCGCGTTTCCTGGCCTATGCCCAGGTATCGCCCCGTTTTCTGATCCTGACCCACTTCGGCCTCAACAACCTCACCCCCGGCAACCTGACCTCCCTGGGCAACAACGGAGACGCTCCCCAGCTCTTCCTCCACGATGCGTGGACGGAATTCAAAGTCTCCAATGACAACGCCCTGTATATCGGCGGCGGGTTGCACTACTGGAAGGGCCTGACCCGCCTGGCGAATCAGAGTACCCTCAACTTCATGACACTGGATCAGGCCCGCCCCTTCGTACACTGGCATTCGCTGGCAGTTACGGACCAGTTCGCCCGCCACCTGGGCATCTATGCCAAGGGGGAACTAGGCAAATTCGATTACCGCCTGGCAGTCAACAACCCGGGGAGGAACGGCATACAGGCGGACCTTGGCCGAGCCGCAAGCAACCTCACCTATAACGGCTTTTCCAGAGCCGACAAAAGCGGCGACCCCACGGGCAACACGATTGTCGAAGGGTATTTCCGCTACAACTTCTGGGATAAGGAGTCCACCAAGCTGCCCTATCAGGTAGGGAGCTACCTGGGGGCCAAAAAGGTCTTCGGCATTGGCGCCGGGTTCTTTGCCCACCCCAACGGCATGTACAATGACACCACCGGGCAACACGAAAGCGTCTTTCACTTTGCAGTCGATGCCTTTCTGGACATGCCTCTGGCCGGCGACGATTGCCTGAATGCCTACGCTTCTTTTATGAGCTTCGACTACGGCAATAACTATGTCAGCCGCTGGGCCGGCACCGGCACCGCTGTTTACGGCCATGTGGGCTACAAATTGCCTGCCTCCCGCTTCATGCCTTATATAGCCCTGCAGATGGGCAACTACGATGGTTTTAAAAATGACGCTACCGGCTTCGATGAAACTGTCCTCGGGCTGGATGTCGGCCTTAATTATTTCATCAACGGGCACAACGCCAAACTGACCCTGGAATACCACTCGATCAGCGGCGACGTCCGGGAAGGAGGGCTTGATCCGAACGGCAACGTGCAGGACGTTCAGCAAATCCGCCTGCAGGCCCACATTTTCTTATAGGCCACTACATTTAGTTATTTACATATATCTATTTCTTAATCAAAACTTTAAGGCCATGTCTTCTTTAGACAACAGAGCAAAACAATACTGGAGGGAGAACATCAAATACGTGTTGATCCTCCTGGCCATCTGGTTCCTGGTATCCTATGGGTTTGGGATATTCCTGGCCGAACCGCTTAACGCCATCCGCTTCGGAGGGGCCAAACTGGGCTTCTGGTTCGCCCAGCAGGGATCGATCTACGTTTTCGTCGTCCTGATTTTCGTTTACGTCTGGCTGATGAACAAGCTGGACAAAAAGTACGAATTCGACGAAATCTAGGCCACCTTTTATCAACCAACTAAACAAAAAGAATCATGAGTGTTCAAACCTGGACTTTTATCATAGTGGGCCTCACCTTTGCGCTCTACATCGGCATCGCGATCTGGTCGAGAGCAGGTTCCACCTCTGAATTTTACGTCGCCGGCGGCGGCGTTCACCCGGTAGCCAACGGCATGGCAACGGCAGCCGACTGGATGTCGGCAGCATCGTTCATCTCCATGGCCGGCCTGATCTCTTTTATGGGGTACGACGGCGCCGTGTTCCTGATGGGCTGGACGGGCGGCTATGTGTTGCTGGCCTTGCTCCTGGCCCCCTACCTGCGAAAATTCGGCAAGTTCACTGTCCCTGATTTTATCGGCGACCGGTACTACTCCAACGTTGCCCGGACAGTGGCTGTCGTCTGTGCCCTGATCGTTTCCTTTACCTACGTCGCCGGCCAGATGCGCGGGGTAGGCGTGGTCTTCTCCCGTTTCCTGGAAGTGGACATCAATACCGGCGTGTATATCGGCATGGCCATTGTATTTTTCTATGCCGTGTTGGGGGGCATGAAGGGCATCACCTACACGCAGGTGGCCCAGTACTGCGTCCTGATCTTCGCCTACATGGTCCCTGCGTTCTTTATTTCCATTGCCATGACCGGCAACGTCATCCCGCAGCTCGGCCTGATCGGCGACGTGACGGATGGCTCGGGGATGGCTCTTCTGGACAAGCTGGACCAACTGCACACTGAGCTGGGGTTTGCCGAATACACTTCCGGCACCAAAACGATGACCGACGTGTTCGCCATCACGTTTGCCCTGATGGTCGGCACCGCCGGCCTGCCGCACGTGATCGTGCGCTTCTTCACCGTGCCTAAGGTGAAGGATGCCCGCGTTTCAGCCGGCTGGGCGCTGCTGTTCATCGCCATCCTGTATACGACGGCGCCGGCCATTGCCGCCTTCGCCCGCACCAACCTGATCAACACCGTAAGCAATGAGCAATACGCCAGCATGCCGGAGTGGTTCTCCAAGTGGGAAGAGACCGGCCTGATCAAATTTGAAGACAAGAACAGCGACGGCGTCATTCAGTACGTCGCCGACGCCGGCAAGAACGAACTGACTATCGACCGGGACATCATGGTGCTGGCCAACCCGGAGATCGCCAACCTTCCGAACTGGGTGATCGCCCTGGTCGCCGCCGGCGGTTTGGCCGCTGCCCTCTCCACGGCTGCCGGCCTGTTGCTGGTCATCTCCACCGCCATTTCCCGCGACCTGATCAAGATGCAGATCAAGCCGGACATCACCGAAAAAGGCGAATTGATGTGGGCGCGCATCGGCGCCGTATTTGCCGTAGTGGTAGCCGGTTACTTCGGCATCAACCCTCCGGGCTTCGTTGCGGCGGTCGTGGCGCTCGCCTTCGGTTTGGCGGCCGCCTCCTTCTTCCCGGCCATCGTTCTCGGCGTGTTCGACAAGCGGATGAACCGCGAAGGCGCCATCGCCGGCATGGTGATCGGCATCAGCCTGATGCTGTGGTACATGCTCAAGTTCAAATTCGGCACCTTCGACGGCGGCAAGGAAGCCGTCGCCGGCCTGAAGGACGGCTGGTGGTTCGGCATCTCCCCGGAAGGCTTCGGGACCGTAGCCATGGTGGTCAACCTGATCATCGCCTTCATCGTTTCCCGCCTGACTGCGGCGCCTCCGCAGGAAGTGCAGGATATCGTCGAAGACATCCGGGTGCCTCGCGGCGCCGGTTCTGCTCACGTGCATTGATGCCTGCGTAGTTACCTGTACTGCGCATGCAGCCCGGGAGCGTGCCGGTGAAACATCAAACATGTGTTCCATGCAGGCGGGGAAGCAATTGCCCTGCCTGCATTTTTGTTATGCAGCTTGTATACCCGTTTTTTAGCTTTATCTTTAGCAAACGGAAGAATAAATGAGCGTTTTTATGTCAAATGATAAAGTATTCAGGCTTTTGGGCATGTTCTTCCTGGCTTTATTCATTTTCAACTACCCCATCCTGAGCCTGTTCGGCCGGGGAGAAATGCTGGGTGGCATTCCCGTGCTGTTCATTTACATTTTTATCAGTTGGTCGGCTATAATTTTCTTCACCGCCCAAATTGTCGAATCCAAAAAAAACAACAGGCCAAAGTAAAGAAAAACACGGAGCGCTGCCATGGATGCCGGGATTATCATATTGATTTCAGTTGGCTATGTAGCCTTTCTTTTTCTGATTGCTTACCTGGCTGAAAACCGGGGAAAGGCCGGCCGGAGCCTGGTCAACAACTCGGTCATTTATTCCCTTTCTCTGGCTGTATACTGCACCGCGTGGACCTACTACGGCAGCGTGGGCAGAGCGGCGACCAGCGGGCTGGGTTTTTTGCCGACTTATATCGGGCCAGCAATTATTGCGCCGGCCTGGTGGATGCTCCTGAAGAAGGTCATCATCATCAGCAAGTCCCAGCGGATCACTTCCATAGCCGACTTCATTTCCTCGCGTTACGGGAAAAGCACGTGGCTGGGGGTTATTGCCACGCTCATCGCAGTTTTCGGCATCATTCCTTACATCTCCATTCAGCTCAAGGCTATTTCGACCAGTTTCGACCTGCTGGTGGCAAGGCCGGATAAGCCCCCTCTGCATTCCGAAATTCCTTTTTACCTGGATTCCGCTTTGTACATTGCGATCGCCCTGGCTGTTTTCACCATCCTGTTCGGCACCCGCAACCTCGACCCCAATGAACGGCACGAGGGGCTGGTCGCCGCCATTGCCTTCGAGTCGCTGCTGAAGCTGGTCGCCTTTCTGACCGTCGGCATCTTCGTCACTTTCGGAATATATGATGGATTCGGCAGCCTGTTCCGGCAGGCGGCGGCCAACCCGGAACTATACCGCCTGTTCTCCCTGGAAGACGCCGGCATCAATGGCTGGGAGTGGTTCTGGCTGTCCTTTCTTTCCATGGCTGCCGTCATGTTGCTTCCCCGCCAGTTTCACGTATCGGTCGTGGAAAACACCAACCCGAACCACGTCGGCAAGGCTTCCTGGCTGTTCCCATTGTATCTGTTGCTGATCAACATCTTTGTATTGCCCATCGCCATCGCCGGGCTGGACCAGTTTCCGGCGGGCAGTTACGAACCGGACAGCTTCGTCCTGGGCCTGCCCTTGGCCCACGGCAAAGAAATGCTGGCCCTGTTTGTCGGGCTGGGGGGGTTCTCGGCGGCTACCAGCATGGTGATCGTCGCGGTCATCGCGCTCAGCATTATGATCGGCAACAACCTGGTCCTCCCCCTGGTGCTGCGGTCACAGACCTTCCATCAGGAGCCTTACGGCAACCTCAGTGGCCGGTTGCTGGGCATCCGCCGCATCAGCATCGTAGTCGTACTGCTTCTGGCGTATGGATATTTCAAAGCCGTCGGGGAGCAGTACAGCCTGGTATCTGTGGGGCTGATCTCCTTTACAGCCATCGCCCAGTTCGCCCCGTCCGTACTGGGCGGCATCTACTGGAAGCGGGCAACCAAGAAGGGCGCGCTCTGGGGGTTGCTGGCCGGCTTCGGGATATGGGCCTACACGCTGCCCCTGCCGACAATGGTGGAAACCGGCGTCCTTCCCCTTCATTTTATTGAAGACGGGCCCTTCGGCATCGAGCTGCTCCGGCCCCACGAACTGTTCGGGCTGGCTGGCGCCAGCCATATTACACAAGCGGCCTTCTGGAGCTTGTTGTTCAATTGCGGCGCCTATTTTTTCGTCTCGCTCTACACTTCCCGGACCCCGCTCGAAGTATCCCAGGCCGACCTGTTCGTCGATATCTATAAATACAGCAAAGGAGGCACGGATTACGATGTCATGCGCCGCCAGGCAAAAGTACAGGACATCCGCATCCTGCTCAACCGCTTCCTCGGCGAGCCCCGGGGCAACCTGGTGCTGAATGCCTATGAAAATGCCCAGCGCATCGACCTGTCTCAAAAACAAATTGCCGGCGCCGACCTGGTCAACTACGCCGAGACCCACCTGGCCGGCGCGATCGGCGCCGCTTCTGCCAAGATCATCATCGGCTCCATTGCCAAAGAAGAACCCATCAGCCTGGAGGAAATGTTCAAGGTTCTGGAGCAAACCAAAGAGATCATCCAGTACAGCAAAGCGTTGGAAAAAAAATCGGCGGAACTGGAACGGACGACCAAACAGCTGAAGGAAGCCAACGAACAACTCAAAGAACTGGACCGCCTCAAGGCGGATTTTATAACTACCGTCACCCACGAACTGCGCACCCCCATTACCTCCATCAAGGCCCTTTCCCGGATCATGCAGGAAACGCCCCGCCTGCCCGAGGAGCAAAAGCAGGAGTTCCTGAGCATAGTCGTCAGCGAAAGCGAACGCCTGACCCGGCTGATCAACCAGGTCCTCGACCTGGAAAAAATACAGTCCAGCCAGGAATGGGCACTGGGCCCCCTGGACTTTGCCGAAGTGGCCGAAAAAGCATTCTCCGGCCTGCGCCAGTTGATGCGGGATCGCCAGATTCAGCACCGGCTATTGATCGAATCCCGCCCTCTGGATGTTATGGGGCACGACGACCGCCTGACCCAGGTCGTGATCAACCTCATCTCCAACGCCATCAAGTTCTGTGACCCCCGGGAGGGCATCGTCACCGTCCGCCTGTGGCAGGAAGGGCCGGCAGCGGCCCTGGAAGTAACCGACAACGGCGATGGAATACCCGAAAAAGACCAAAAGCTGATCTTTGAAAAATTCACCCAGCTCAGCGACCAGGCCCGGGGCAAACCCCAGGGCAGCGGCCTGGGGCTCTTCATCACCCATTCCATCGTCCGCCGCCACGCCGGAAACATACGGGTGGAGAGCCTTCCCGGAAAAGGGACCTCCTTCATCGTGGAGATCCCGTTGCTGAACGGAAATGTAAATTGAGAAAATGATACAGGGACAGGGCGGATAGTTTTTTTTTTCCTCAAAATAACGTAAATTTAGCAGCGCATCAGGGCCGTCTGCCACGGCAATGCTAAACTTTCGGAGCCCGTTCAATATGACTGATAAAACCAACGCCAAAGTACTGCTCGTCGACGATGAACCTCACATCCTTGTGGCACTCGAATTCCTGGTCAAAAAGGAAGGTTATCAGGCCTTCAAAGCCGAAAATGGAGACCAGGCCCTGCAGTTAATGGCCGCGCAGAAACCCGACATTGTCGTCCTCGACGTCATGATGCCCGGCATGAACGGCTTTGAAGTAGCCCGAAAAATACGGGCCAACGCCCAATATGACCACACCCGGATCATTTTCCTCACCGCAAAAGGAACCCAGGAAGACCGCTTCCAGGGATATGCCACCGGCGGCGAAGTCTACATCACCAAACCTTTTGACAACGACGAGCTGATAAATACAATAAATGAAGTCATAGAATTTGGATAATTCATCCAGATTTTTTTACTTTGACAAATATAAACATCTAAATATCTATATATTTACCCCTGAAATCAGGGCCGAGAATCCGCATTGCTCAAAACAACAATAAAACCATAGCGATATGACTCTACAGATCAAGTCCTTCGATGAATACAAGGACGTCTACCGCCGCAGCGTTGAAGACCCGGAGGGATTCTGGGCAGAGCAGGCCTCCACCTTTACCTGGCGCAAAAAGTGGGATAAAGTCCTTGACTGGAACTTCCGGGACCCCGACGTGAAATGGTTCGTCGGCGGCAAGCTCAACATTACCGAGAACTGCCTGGACCGCCACCTGGAAAGCCGGGGAGACCAGGTTGCCATACTCTTCGAACCCAACCAGCCGGACGCCCCGGTGCAGAAATATACCTACAAAGAATTGCACGCCGCCGTATGCAAAACGGCTAATGCCTTAAAGGCCAACGGCATCCGAAAAGGAGACCGCGTCTGTTTCTACATGCCTATGGTACCGGAGCTGGCCATTGCCGTGCTGGCCTGCGCCCGTATCGGCGCCATCCACTCTGTCGTCTTCGCCGGCTTTTCCGCCCAGGCCCTGGCCGACCGCATCAAGGACGCCACCTGCAAAATGGTGATCTGCTCTGACTATAACGCCCGGGGCGCAAAGAACATCCCGGTGAAACAGGTCGTCGACGATGCCCTGGCCATGGGCTGCGACAGCATCGAAACAGTACTGGTCCACAAAAACACCGGCGACCCGGTGACTATGGAAGGCGGGCGGGATAAATGGTGGCACGAAGAGGTGGACGGCCAGAGCGCCGAGTGCGAAGCCGAGGAAATGGATGCCGAGGATATGCTTTTCATCCTCTACACCTCCGGTTCTACCGGCAAACCCAAAGGCGTCGTCCACACCTGTGGCGGCTACATGGTGTACACCGCCTTTTCGTTCGAGAACGTATTTCAATATCAGGATGGCGACATTTACTGGTGTACTGCCGACATTGGCTGGATCACCGGCCATTCCTACATCGTCTACGGCCCGCTGCTGGCCGGCGCCACGA
This sequence comes from Lewinellaceae bacterium, assembly GCA_020636375.1. Taxonomy (GTDB): domain Bacteria; phylum Bacteroidota; class Bacteroidia; order Chitinophagales; family Saprospiraceae; genus JACJXW01. The sequence continues at coordinate 389,653 of JACJXZ010000001.1, forward strand.
CCGTCATGTTCGAAGGCGTGCCGACTTATCCGGACGCCGGGCGCTTCTGGGCGGTATGCGACAAGCTTAAGGTCAACCAGTTCTACACTGCTCCTACCGCCATCCGGGCCCTGATGGCACAGGGCGACCAATGGGTTGAGGGATACGACCTGAGTTCCATCAAAGTACTGGGCACGGTAGGCGAACCCATCAATGAAGAAGCATGGGAATGGTATTACAACAAAATAGGAAAGGGCAATTCCCCCATTGTCGATACCTGGTGGCAAACTGAAACCGGCGGCATCATGATCTCCGGCCTGGGCGGCCTCAGCCCCATGAAGCCTGCTCACGCCGGCTATCCGCTGCCGGGCATCCAACCCTGCCTGATGGATTCCGACGGCAATGAACTCAGTGGCAATGACATCGAAGGGCTGCTCTGCGTGAAATACCCCTGGCCTTCTATGCTGCGCACCACTTATGGAGATCATGAGCGTTGCCGGCAAACCTATTTCTCGGCTTTCCAGGACAAGTATTTCACCGGCGACGGCGCCCGCCGCGACAAAGACGGCATGTACCGGATCATCGGCCGGGTGGATGATGTGATCAACGTTTCCGGCCACCGGATGGGGACCGCCGAAGTGGAAAACGCGATCAACGAACACCCCAAAGTCGTCGAATCCGCTGTAGTCGGTTACCCGCACGACATTAAAGGCCAGGGCATCTATGCCTACGTCATCACCGCCGGCCCCGTCGGCGATGAAGAGCAGTTCCGCAAGGAAATCCTGCAGGTGGTGGTTAAAGAGATCGGCCCGATCGCCAAACCGGATAAGATCCAGATCGTCTCCGGCCTGCCCAAGACGCGGTCCGGAAAGATCATGCGCCGCATCCTGCGCAAGGTCGCTTCCGGCGACACCTCCAACCTCGGCGACACCTCCACCCTGTTGAATCCGGAGGTGGTCGATGAGATCAAGACAGGAGCGAAGGGCGCTTGAGGGCAGGATTTACAGGTTTGGCAAACACAGACAATAGACAGGATTTACGGATTTAGACAGAATTAACTGATGTTTAGACAGGATTGACAGGATTAACAGGATAATCCCGGGTGTGCTTGGGGTATCAGCCTAAGGACCTCGGCGTGAGACCTCGGCGTGAGCACGGCCGAACGCTGGACAAGTTGCTGTTGTCGGTTGTTAGTTGTCCGTCAGGGAACGCAATTGTTCTGACAGCCCCAGGGCCAAACCAGCAACAAATGCTGACGCTTGCGGCCAGCATCCTGACAATGCGCAGCATTCGTCAGGACAACATATCCCGCTTTTAATACTGAAAAGCGGGATCCAACGTTAAACGAAGCCCTGTCAATCCTGTCAGGTATCCCTCAAAAAATAGAATTATGTCCTATCAGGAATTTTATGACAAGAGCATGTCCTCCCCCGAGGAATTCTGGAAAGAACAGGCAGAGGCGATCCCCTGGTTCGAGAAACCGAAAACCATCTTGTCCAAAGATGAAGAAGGGCTATATCGCTGGTATGAAGGAGGAAAGCTCAATACCGCTTACCTGGCGCTGGACTATCACGTTGAGAACGGCCGGGGCCAGCAGGTAGCCCTTTACTATGACTCGCCGGTAACGGGCGCCAAACAGGCGTTCACTTACCAGCAACTGCTGGAAGAAGTCAGCCTGTTCGCCGGCGCCCTCCGGGCCCGCGGCGTGGAAAAAGGCGACCGGGTGATCATTTACATGCCCATGATCCCGCAGACGGTGATCGCCATGCTGGCCTGTGCCCGCCTGGGCGCCATCCATTCCGTCGTATTCGGCGGCTTTGCTCCTCATGAGCTGGCCATCCGCATCGACGACGCCCAGCCCAAATACCTGCTGGCGGCGAGCTGCGGCATTGAGATCACCAAAGTCATCGACTATATGACGATCGTCGATGCCGCCCTGGAAGAGGCCGAACACAAGCCCGAAGGCTGTATCGTTTATCAGCGGCCTCAGCTGGAAGCGGCCTTGAAGGAAGGGCGTGACTACGACTGGCAGGATTTGGTTTCCCGGGCCGAGCCGGCGGGCTACGTGCCGGTGGAAGCCACCGATCCGCTTTATATCCTGTACACCTCCGGCACTACCGGCCGCCCCAAAGGCGTTATGCGGGACAACGGTGGGCACGCCGTTGCCATGAAATTCAGCATGGAATACGTCTACGGGGTAAAGCCCGGCGACGTATACTGGGCCGCTTCGGACGTGGGCTGGGTGGTGGGCCACTCCTATATCGTTTATGCCCCTCTGATCCATGGCTGCTCCACTATCCTCTACGAGGGCAAACCCGTGAAGACGCCGGACGCCGGCGCCTTCTGGCGGGTGATTGAAGACTATAAGGTAAAAGTTTTCTTTACGGCGCCGACGGCGTTCCGGGCCATCAAAAAAGAAGACTCCAAAGGAGAGCTCAAAAAGAAATACGACACCAGCAGCCTCGACTACCTCTTCCTGGCCGGCGAGCGTTGCGACGTAGCCACCCTGGAATGGTGCGGCCAGCTCCTGGGCGTGCCGGTCATCGACCACTGGTGGCAGACCGAATCCGGCTGGCCCATGCTGGCTAATATGGTGGGCGTAGAACTATTGCCCATCAAACCGGGCTCTGCCGCCAAACCGGTCTGCGGCTACAACCTCCAGGTCGTCAGCCCGGACGGGGAGAGCCTGCCCGCCAAACAGGAAGGCGCCGTAGTCATCCGCCTGCCCCTGCCGCCGGGCTGCCTGCCTAACCTCTGGAACGACACCCCCCGTTTTCTGTCTTCTTACATGAGTTCTTATCCGGGTTTTTATTTTACCGGCGACGGCGGGTACATCGACGATGACGGCTACGTGTTCATCACCGGCAGGATCGACGACATCATCAACGTGGCGGGCCACCGCCTCTCCACGGCAAAGATGGAAGAGGTCGTCGCCGCGCATCCGGCAGTGGCCGAATGCGCCGTCATCGGCATCGAAGACCAGATGAAAGGGCAAATCCCTGTCGGATTCGTCGTGCTCAAAGGCGGCGTAGAGAAAACAGAAGAGGAACTGGAAGGGGAACTGATACAGATGGTCCGCGCTAAAGTTGGCCCGGTGGCGTCCTTCAAGAAGGTGGCCATCGTACAGCGGCTGCCCAAGACCCGGTCGGGCAAGATCCTGCGCCGCATCATGCGCCATATTGCCGACGGCAAACCGTTCAGCCCACCCTCTACTATCGAGGATATGACCGTGCTTCCCGAACTGGAGGGCCTGATGAAGGAAAAACATATCGGCCACGGGGCGGATTGAAGGTTGAGGTTGAGGTTAAGGTTGAGGCGAAGGTTGAGGGAGGGTTCTCAACCTTAACCTCAACCTCTGCCTGACTCTCCCATAATTTTCGTAAAATGCACGGAAGTTCTAACGACTGAAGTGCTATGATGAAAGGCAACGTCCCTTCGAAAAAGAAAACGCTCATCCCGGTAAGTGCCCGGCTTCGGGAATACCTGAAGCGCCACAACCGCAACGCCGGGCTGACCATCCAGTACCGCGACCTGCTCCGGTACGAATCCTCCGTGCCCCTCATCGACCAGCAGGGCAACGACACCCTCTGGGAAACGGTGTACTATTCCGAATCCGACCGGCAGGAGATCAACGACGCCATGAAGCGGATCTACGCCCTGCTGAAGACGGACGGCGACGTGGAAGTGCTCGACCACCTGACCGTCGCCCGCATCGACTTCTGCACCTTCGGCAATACCAAGCCCTTCCGGATCCGGATCATCAACCGCCTCAACGACAACTACGACCACTTCTATGTGAAAAAGGCCGACGCCTCCCGCATCTACGGCCTGGAACTCGAAGACATGCTCTCTCCCAACCGGGTCATGTTCATGGTGGACCGGGACACGCTGGTCGAGGAACACGTGGCCGGCATTCCCGGCGACGACTTCATGCGGCGCGGCCTGGACGATACCACTTTCAACCAGATCCGAATCGCCAAAGAGTTTATCAAGTTCAACGAACGCTGCTTCGTCCGCCTGCTGGGAGATATGCGGTCTTACAACTACGTCGTGGACATCACCCCCGACATTGAGGGCTCCCAGTTCCGGATGCGCGCCATCGACTTCGACCAGCAGTCCTTCGAAGGGCGAAAGAGCTTTTACCTTCCGCAGTATTTCAAAGAGAACAACCCTATCATCTTCCTGGGCATGCAACACATGCGGCCGGAAACGGTCAAACAGTACCAGCTTGAAGAGCGCAGCCTGATCGCCGCCCGGGTGAAAACGTCCGGCCCGCAATTCAGCAACCTGATGGAGGTCATGGTCAAAGACGAGCTTTCTACCGAAGAAAAGATCATACAACTCAAAGAAGAACTGGCTTATCACCACCGGAACAACGGCTTCCTGAATTGCAAAACCATGGGCGAGATCGTGCTGACCAATATCCAGCTATTGTTGCAGAAGGATTTCAAGCAGAGTATTTTGTATGAGGAATAAGCGGCAGCAGGAGGGAAATGCAATAGAAATATGATGGAAATGGGTAGAAATGCGTACGTCCGGGCACCTAAAAAAAAACCTCCCTCCAGAAACTGCGGAGAGAGGCTATCCCAAAAACCGATTATATATCACAAAAATCCAAATTTATTCTCAGAATTAAAAACCTTTGGAGGAATTTTATTGGCCGGACTGCATAAAGTTTTTCCAGCCGACAAACAAGCCTGCCCTTTCGCGGGTTTTACACACGGATCAGGACCAAAAGATTATGAACCCACTCAGTGCTGAAGAACTGCGCCGTTACGCCCGGCACCTGGCGCTGCCCGAATTCGGCAGGCAGGGCCAGGAGAAGGCCCGGCAGGCCCGCGTCCTCGTGGTGGGGGCCGGCGGGCTGGGCAGCCCCATGCTGCTCTACCTGGCTGCCGCCGGCATCGGCCGGATCGGCATCGTCGATTTCGACCGGGTAGACGAGACCAACCTGCAGCGGCAGGTTCTCTACACGATGGAGGATATCGGCAAACCCAAGGCGGTTGTAGCCAGGGAGAAACTCCTGGCCCTCAACCCACACATCGAAGTGGAGGTCTTTGAACAACAGCTGACCAGCGAGAATGCACTTGGCATCATTTCCCGGTATGATATTGTTGCCGACGGGACCGATAATTTCCCGACCCGCTACCTGGTCAACGACGCCTGCGTCCTGGCGGGAAAAGTCAACGTCTATGCGTCCATCTTCCGCTTTGAGGGGCAGGTTTCCGTATTCAACTACCCACAGGAAGACGGAATCCGGGGGCCCAATTACCGGGACCTCTTCCCCGCCCCACCCCCTGCGGAGCTGGTGCCCAACTGCGCCGAAGGCGGCGTCCTCGGCGTTTTGCCCGGCATTATCGGCAGCATGCAGGCCTCTGAAGTGATCAAGGTAGCCACCGGCGTGGGCGAGCCGTTAAGCGGAAAACTCTTCCTGTTCGATGCGGCCAGCTTCACTTCCCGGATCCTGAAAATCCGGAAGAACCCGGACCTGGTGATCGAGAGGCTCATCGACTATGAGCAGTTCTGTGCCCCGCAACCCAAAGCGCCGGTACCCCAGGTCAGCGTCCGGGATCTCCGGCAAATGATGGAAGAAGGCGCCGACTTCCAGCTCATCGACGTCCGGGAGCCCTACGAGTACGAGATCGCCAACCTGGGCGGAGCGCTTATCCCGCCGGATCAGGTGAAAAACCACGTCCATCGCATCTCTAAAGACAAGAAGGTAGTCTTCCATTGCCGCAGCGGCAAGCGCAGCGCCGACGCCATCCGGGAGCTGCAAAAGCTGGCGCAGTTCGACAACCTCTACAACCTGGAGGGGGGTATCCTGGCCTGGGCCCGGGAGATCGACCCGGAGATGAGACAGTATTAGGAAAGAAGTTCACGGGTAGTTGCTGGTTCCCCTCGACTCGCTCGGGGTGAAATTGGTTATTGTCGCCCGTAGGGGCTACCCTTCTAATGATGGACACATTGATCATTGCCCGTTGTTAGTTGACAGGTCTTCGGGACCAACCTGCTGCCAATTGCAGTAGTTTCTCATGTAAGGTGCGCACGCGGCGAGAGGATGCCACGAAAGTTTACCCGGCTGACCAGACGGGCACTAAAACACCAAATCCGCACTAAATTTAGTGCGGATTTGGTGCCTTTGTGTCCGTCTCTTTGAGCCGGATAAATTTTTGTGGCGATACGTGCATGCTCTACATGAGAAATTGCTGTGCCAATTGTTGGCTGCCCACAATTGGAGACAACAGACAACAGACAACCGCATCCCGCCCCCGACGGGCCGTATTCGAAACATGAACGCCGGCGAACACCCGGGATCAATCCGAAAATAGCAGGGTCAAACGCCTGTATCCTCTCTGACAGCTCCCGGGATTTCCAGGACCAACCCGGAACCGTACGCTTTTGCCGGAGTCTGAAAGCCCGCCGGAGCATTGCCCTCCAGCACTTTCCGAACGATGTTGAGGCTTGAATGAGCTGTGAGTTGGTATCCTTCGGGGACAAGCAGGCGGGCTTCGCGGCTGTCCCCCTTGTCATTCCATACCTTTCCCCAGATGTAGCTCCTGCCCTTTTCCCGTTCTTCTTTGGAGGGTCCGGCGGGGCCCTTTTGTATACGCCTCTTCACCAGGTTGCGGACGAAGGAAGTGCGCAGCAGCCAGTTGTACCAGGGCTGCAGCTTAATGTACCGGTAGGTTTTCGGATGCACGGAGGTGTAAACCTCAACGTTCGGTATGCCGGTGCTGTAGTAAGCCGTAGAGACATCGCCCCAGGGGATGGTCATGCAAAGCCTTTTCTTGCCTTCTGCAAACTGCACCTCCATCGCTTTATGCCCGAGGGGTACTCTTTTGATCTTGCCATTTTCCCGTACGGCGCCTCCTTCGCCCAGGTTTTCCGCCATGGTGGTGGCTGTGCCCTGCGACGTCCGGCTCCCTCCGGAAGAGAAGGCCAGCTGCAGGTGTGTGGCATCCGGCATTTTTTCTTTCAGGTACAGAGCCATACAGTCGGTAGGCACTACGTCGAAGCCGGTACCGGGCATTAACAGGACGCCGGCTTCCCGGGCGCGGGGACCTATGGCGGCCGCCAGCTCGAAGACGGCGATCTCCCCGGTGATGTCGAGGTAATGAACGCCCTTCCGCAGGCAGGCTTCAATCATAGGGCGGGCGGTGTGGACAAACGGGCCGGCAGCGTGGAGAACGACGGATACTCCCTCCAGGCCATCATCTACGGCATCCGGATTGTCCAGGCTGAAAACCCGGTACTCCATTTCCAGTTCTTCCGCTGCCTGCCGGGTTTTTTCCGCCGACCGCCCTGCCAGGATGGGTCGCAGCCCCTGCTCTCTGGCCCGCTCGGCAATCAGCCGGCCGGTATAGCCATAAGCGCCATAGAGTAAGAAGTTATTCGCCATATTGGTTTTTGGCAACTAAGTTAGGGATTCCTGCAGGAAAGCTTTCCACCGGCCGGGGAAACTGGCACTCAATGGATTAACCTCCTACCAACACTTTTCCACAGCTTACTCACTGTCAACCGGTTAGGAACTTTCCCTCTTTTCAGAATTTTTTTTGCCCGCTCATTCGTTCCCATCATAACGCCTGTATTATTCAACTTCAAAACCTCTACGCCTATGATCATCAAACTACCTTTCGTACGCAGCAAACTGGAGCAGTTCCGCCAGTGGGGCACCGACTGGCTGGAGCGGCACTGGCTTAAGCTCCTTGCCGCCGCCTTCGTGTGTTTCCTGATGCTGGAGCGCAACCTCACGCTGGAGTTGCGGCTGAGTACCTCGAAACCTTACGTGAACCTCAGCGGCGAACACCCGGCCTCTACGCCCCAGGCAACGGCAGCAACCACCCGCCTCCAGGGCGAAGGCAAGGCCATTTTTGCTGGCGGAGACAGCGAAAAGCGGGACCGGCAAATGGCCTACGTCCGCCGGTTCGCCAAAGTGGCGCAGGCCGAAATGGAAAAGTACGGCATCCCCGCCAGCGTCAAACTGGCACAGGGGCTGCTGGAAAGCGATGCCGGCAAAAGCCCGATCGCCCGGCAAAACAACAACCACTTCGGGATCAAGTGCTTTTCGCGCAATTGCCGGAAAGGGCACTGCAGCAACTTCCAGGACGACACGCACAAGGATTTCTTCCGCATCTACCCTTCTGCCTGGGAAAGCTTCCGCGCCCACAGCCTCATGCTGAAGCAGAACGAACGCTACCAGCCCCTGTTCTCCCTCCCGGCAACCGACTACCGCGCCTGGGCGCAGGGCCTGTCGGAAGCCGGCTATGCCACCGACCCGGATTATTCGGAAAAGGTGGTCCGGCTGATCGAAGAGCTGGATTTGCAGCGGTTTGACGGGGCATGAATGTACAAATACACAAATACACAACGTCAAACATCCTGCACCAGCAAATTGCACCCCCGCGCGTCGCTGGCGTCGAGGCGGCCGAGGACTTCGAAGCTGCCGTCTTCATAAACGCGGCCGAGGTCATCAGTAGCAATGAAGCTGATGGTGTCGAGGTTGGCCAGGTCGATAATGTTGAGGGCGCCGGTTTTTCCGGATTGTTGCAGCGCGAAAGGATCGGTGATCTCGCGCGCCAGGACGCGCATGGTGGGGGCGGGCCGGAAAAGGCCTCCGCCCCGGGAGTACGCCTGGGAAAGCAGTTCGGTCATCCCGTATTCCGAATGGATGGTTTCCACGCGAAAAGCAGCCATCAGGATGCTGTGCAGTTCCTTCCGGGTAATCTCCCGGCGGCGCCCTTTCATGCCTCCTGTTTCCATGATGGCAAGGCCGCCCAGGTCCATCGGATACTGCTCCGCCAGCTCCCAGAGAGCGAAGCTGACGCCCAGCAACAGCGTGGGGACGGCATTTTTTTTGCAGTCCGCTAAAATCCCAATCAGCTCTTTCGTGTTATATAAAAAGAATCCGCTTTCGGGGTAGCGGGACTGGCGGATAAAATCCTCCGCCATGAAAACCAAAGAGGAGCCGCTGCGTTCCAGATAAGACGGCAAAAGAGCCAGCACGCAATAATCCTCCACGGGCCCGTAAAAATGGGCGAAGCCCCGGCGGGCGTTGCGGCGGTAGAAACCCGAATCCCGCAGGAGGTGGCGGCTGGTAGCGGCGGCAGTGGTCCCGCTGCTGGCAAAGGCAAGCGCCGGTTCCCAGGCACCGGTTTGGACAGGATGAGACTTGAAAAACCGGATGGGCAGGAAAGGAATCTCTTCCACGCGGGTTATTGCTTCCGGCGAAACGCCAAGGAGGCTCAGGTATTGCCGGTACAGGGCGTTGTGGCGGCTCTGGTACTGAAAGATATCCAGCGCCAGGAGATCGTCAAACATCTCCCCGGCAGTTGTTTCTACCCGTAGCATTAAATCATTCCTAACCGAATGCTCTTCCATCAGCAATTGAAAGGTTGAGGGAAATCAATTGAAAAAGATACCGTATCTTTCAGCATCCAGGCAGTGGATGAAGCAGGCAACAAAAGTAATGTCATCCGAACCGGCACCATCTCCATTTTATGCAATCAATAAACAGAGTTATGAAAACGATCTACCATTTGCTCACCATAATACTGGCATTTCTGGTTTCCAACTGCGTGCAGCCGCCTAACTACCCGGCGATCCCGGCGATCGAGTACGTCGGCATGAACCAACAGGCGATCGAACAGGGCAATGCCAATACGCTTCCGGACACGCTGGAGATCACTTTCAGCTTTACAGATGGCGACGGCGACCTCGGATTCGGGCCCGGGGACAGCACCGTCGACATCTTCCTGACCGATAGCCGGGAAGGGTTCACCGACATCAAGAAACTGCCCATGATTCCCGACCAGGGTATTGGCAACGGCATTTCCGGGGAGATCACGGTGCGCCTGCCCAACCGGCTGCCGCTGTGTTGCACCTATGCCGACAATTCTACCCCCTGCCTGCCTCATCCGACCATCAAAACGGACACCATGTCCTACACCATACAAATAAAAGACCGGGCGGGCAACATGAGCAACAAGATACAGACCGAGGTGATCACGATCCTGTGTAATTGATCCAGTCGACTCCTTTCCGGAGCAGGGAAAGGGTCCGGGCTTCCGGAGAACCCTCCTCTGGGCGGTGATCGTATTCCCAGTTGGCTACCGGGGGCAGGCTCATCAGGATGGACTCGGTCCTGCCTTCCGTATCCAGCCCAAACCGGGTACCTTTGTCCCACACCAGGTTGAACTCCACGTACCGGCCGCGCCGCAGGTTCTGCCAGGCCAGTTCCCGTTCGCCGAAAGGCTCGTCCTTGTGTTTTTCCAGCAAACGGATGTACAGCGGCGCGAAGGCTTCCCCTACTTCCCGGACAAAAGCGAAGCGTTCTTCCTTACGGAAACCATCTTCTCCACTCAGTCGGTCGAAAAAGATGCCCCCCACGCCCCGGGTTTCCTGCCGGTGCCGGAGGTAGAAATAATCGTCCGCCCACTGTTTGAACCGGGGATAGTAATCCGGGTGGTGAGCATCGCACACTTTTTTGAGCTCCTGGTGGAAGAACCGGGCGTCGGTTATGTCGATGTAATGGGGGGTGAGGTCGATGCCGCCGCCGAACCACCAGGCCTTGTCCGTTTGCTGCTCTCCGGCGGGTTCCACCTCGAAGTAGCGGACATTCATGTGGATAACAGGCACTATGGGGCTCGCCGGGTGTAGCACGATGCTGACCCCGGTGGCCAGAAAATGGCCCGGCGCCAGGCCAAGGGCCCGGCTGATCTTTTCCGGCATGAGCCCGTGGACGGCGGAAAAGTTGACGCCCCCTTTGGCGATGTGGCGGCCTTCGATGATGCGGGTGCGCCCGCCGCCGCCTTCCGGCCGCTGCCAGCGGTCTTCCCGGAAACGTCCCTTGCCGTCGGCGGTTTCGAGCCGGGCGCAGATGCCGTTCTGCAACTCCTGGAAATAAGAGATGATTTCTTCCTTTGCAAGCATTTACAATTTGTTTTTTTGCTTTGGCGGCATACTACTGTACATGAAGGAGCCAAATGTTTCTAGCCACGAAGACACCAAGGCTCAAAGACCCACAAAGCCGGTGCCGATAGCTATCGGGCATCGGCTTTGTGCCATCTTAGTGTCTTTGTGTCTTAGTGGCAAAAAAGCGCCCTGTACAGTAGTATGGCTTTGGCGACCACCTTTTTGGAACTGCCGACAAAGATTTCGCCGTCGATGAGCACCACCGGGCGGTTCAGGAAGGTGTATTCCCCGAGGATGAGCCGGCGGTAGTCCTGCTCGTCCAGATCCTGCTCGTGCAGGCCCATCGAGCGGTATTTCCGCGCCCGGCGGCTGAAAAGGGATTCATAGCTGCCGGCCAGGGCCTTCATCTCGTCGAGCTGCGCGGGAGTGATCTTCCCGGTTTTAATGTCCTGGAGTTCAAAGCCTTCTCCCCCTCCCAGTTCTCCGATGATGCGCCGGCAGGTATTGCAGGACGACAAATGATAAATCTTTCGCATAAGTTTCTTTTTTCCGGCCTGAAAATAAAGTATTAATTTACAGCCTTTACCAGAGAAAAGTAAAAATTCAGAAAATGCCCAGAATCGCCGAATCCGAGCTCGTCCTGAATCCCGACGGCAGCGTATACCACCTCAACCTTCGGCCCGAGGATATTGCCTCTAATATCATCACTGTGGGAGATCCCGGAAGGGTGCCTATGGTTTCCAGGTATTTCGACGAGGTGGAAGTCAAAAAAGAAAAGCGCGAATTCGTCACCCACACGGGAAGGATCGGCCAAAAGCGGCTGACCGTGATCTCCACCGGCATCGGGCCGGACAATATCGACATCGCCATCAATGAGCTGGATGCCCTGGCCAATATAGACTTTGAAAACAGAGTACCCAAACCAAAACTTACTTCTTTCAACATCGTGCGGATCGGCACTTCCGGCTCGCTCCGCCCGGAAATACCGGTCGATTCTTTCGTCGCCGGCGCGTATGGCCTTGGCCTGGACAACCTGATCAACTTTTACGAATACCAACCCAACCTGGGGGAAGCCGAACTGGAAGACGAACTGAAGGCTTTTATGGAACATTCCGGGCGCATTCCCTTTTACGCCTGCGAAGGAAGCCCGGTTCTGCTCAAGGCTCTGGGCCAGGACAAGTTCCAGGGCATCACCGTTACCAGCCCTGGTTTTTATGCCCCTCAGGGCCGGGAACTGCGGGCAAAAGCCCGGTTTGATGTGCGGTTCTTCGATTCCCTGGCCCGGTTCAGGTTCCGCGATTATCCCATCACCAACTTCGAGATGGAGACTTCCGCCATCTATGGCCTTTCGCGCCTGCTGGGCCACCGTGCGCTGTCCACCAATGTCATCATCGCCAACCGGCCAAACGGAACATTCAGCAAAAACCCATATCAGGCAGTTGACAGATTGATACAGAACATGTTAGAGCAGATCAGCGCTTCGCCTCTTTTTTAAAACCGGTTGCCTTGTAGCTCATTTAAGGCCAGGCAATCGGTTTTAAAAAAGAAAAGTAACTATTTAGCAGCCATCCGCTTTTTAGCCACGAAGACACAAAAACCTGCCGGCCGCTGGCACAGCAGGCGGGCACTAAGATTGCACAAAGCCTTGGTGCGGTCTTGGTGTCTTGGTGTCTTCGTGGCAAAGGCATCAGGCCCACCTAAATAGTTACAAAGAAAAAAGGAACAAGCACAGCTCATTCCTTTTCTAAATTGGTATGTATTTGATAGCCTCTATTGAGTCAATAATTCGTTGGCCTTCTTGTGGTCCGCCAGGAATTTTTCCAAACCGATATCGGTCAGCGGATGTTTCAGAAGGCCGAGGATCGGATCCAGCGGGCAGGTCACCACGTCGGCGCCGGCGCGGGCAGCATCTACGATGTGCAGGCTGCTGCGGATCGAAGCGGCCAGGATTTCCGTTTCAAAACCCTGGATGGAGTATATCTCGGCCAGTTCTTCGATGAGCTGCATTCCGTTCCAGTTGATGTCATCGAGACGCCCGAGGAAGGGCGAAACGTAAGTGGCGCCCGCTTTGGCCGCCAGTATTCCCTGCCCCGCGGAAAACACGAGGGTGCAGTTGGTCCGGATGCCCTGATCGCGGAAATAACTAAGGGCTTTTACGCCTTCCTTGATCATGGGGACTTTTACGACGATATTGGGGGCGATCGAAGCCAGCCGCTTTCCTTCTTCGATGATGCCATCGAAGTGGGTTGCGATCACTTCTGCGCTCACATCGCCGTCGACTATCTTCGCGATAGTTTCATAGTGTTTCAGGATATTTTTTTCGCCGGAAATACCCTCTTTGGCCATCAGGGAGGGGTTTGTCGTCACGCCATCCAGTATTCCCAGGCTATTGGCTTCTTTGATTTGCTCCAGGCTAGCGGTATCGATGAAAAATTTCATTCTATTTTCCGTAAAGTTACGAATATCAGGCTCTAATGCCGAATTTTTGAACAGGAAAGTTCTCAGTGGGGTTAATTTTTTTTCTGCAGGGCAGAAAAATAAGGTGAGCAACACATCGCACCGCTCGACCTGCCTACCCTTGCTCCGTTTCCGGCCTGGGGGGGTTCAGCGGGAGCCGGTCGTGTGCGCTCACCGGCGGCAAAAGTAAATCTTTTTGCCAAAAATATCAAATCCGGGCAGTTATTGTTTGGGGATAATCTCTGTCTTCTCGCCAAAATAGGTAACGAACCGCTGCATTTCGTTGGCCAGTTCGGTATTCTGGGTGGCGCGTTGGTAGGTATCGGCAATCGCCCGCAGGGTTTGAAAGATGAAACGGTCCATTTCGATGACCTGCATATCCTGGGTCCAGAGGTCGATCTTGAGGGTGTCTTTGGTTTCCCGGTCGAACAGGGAGATCAGGATAGCTTTGACCTCCTGCGCGCCCTTGCCGTTGGGGTTGTCTTCGGCTTCCCAGCTGATCTTCACCGGGATGTTTTCCTGGTTGAGGCCGACGGTAACTCTTATGTCTGAACTTTTGTTTACTTCTGTGCTCATATTTAGAATATTTGGCGGATGCCGCCCATCCGGCGAAATGACACCCGGTTTAAGTTTTTGTGATTTGCTGGTTGCCTTCCCCGGCCAATTCGTGGATCTGGCCGGAAGGATAGACATGAACGCCTTTTTCCAGCATCTGGGCCGCATGGATCATGGCCCGGGCGACCTGTTCTGCTTCCACCGGCCGGAACTTGCCCAGCAGGGCCCCGCCGGTCAGCCGGTCCAGCCCGAGGGTGAGCCGGCCCGCCAGTTGTTCGCCCAGGCGGGTTTCGCTACGGTCCCCGACCAGGAAAGAAGGCTGAAAAATGTGCACTGCCCAGAACGGCAGTTCTTTCACCGCCGCTTCCAGTTCGCCTTTCACGCGGGAATAGAAAAACAAGGATTCCGGATCGGCGCCAACCGAAGAAACCAGGAGCAGCTGATTGACGCCGTTGGCGGCCGCCAGGCGCGCCGGTTCGTAAGCATAGGTATAATCTACGCGGTAGAAAGCTTCGCGGCTGCCGGCCCGGGCCATGGTAGTGCCCAGGCAGGAATAAAGGTCGTGGCCGCGCAGCAGGCCGGCGTAATCGTCCAGGCGGCCGAAATCAATGGTATGGTGCTTCAACCGGGGGTGTTCCACATCCAGTGGCCGGCGGCCAAAGGTGACGACCTGGCGGTAAGCCGGATGCTCCAGGAGCTGACGCAGGCACTGGCTGCCCACCAGCCCGGTAGCGCCGAAGAGCAATGCCGTCTTATGGTGTTGGCTGATCTCCAAATCGAAAGAATTTTGACAAAGGTAGGGATTTTGCTGATTCCTTCCTCCCTTCCGCCCCCGGCTTACTTCTCCACCCGAAGGTCGTAATAAGATGCCGACAGGCCGCCCCAGATGCCCAGGCCGCCTTCGATGTTGGAATCGATGAGGGTATAGCTGGAGAAGGGCCCCTGGTTGGCGGCGTTGAACTCCAGGGTATTCCAGAAGTTGTAATGCGCCTCGTCCAGGGTTATCCATTTGATGGTGACGGTGTCTCCGACCTTGTACAGGCCGAGGGTTTCCAGGTCGAAGTCCTGCGCGCCCCGGGCTTCGGGTTTGAACAAGGGGAATTCGACCTCCTGGCCATCAGTCAGGCGGTCGTCGAATACCGAAGCGATCGGGCTGATGTACCCACTGTTGTTGATGGCCACCTGGTACCGGTAGAAATTGGTTTCTCCGGCCGGGTCGGACAGGGTACAGAGCAGCTGAGCCAGGGTGTCGTTCGGGTCGCCCGGCGGGTCCCGGAACTCCAGCTTGTCCAGAGGGGCATGGCGGGGAATGGTGGTTACCGCCCGCAGGCTCTGGCCCTCTGCCTCTACCTCCAGGGTATAGGTTTTGCCTTCTTCGCCGCGCAGGGTAAACCCGAGGTCGACGTAAACGCAAAAGTTGAACCCCAGGCTGTCCGGGTTAAAACCAAAAAGGGCGCTGGCCAGCCGTTTTTCCTGCTCCGACAACTCATCGAGGCACACTTCGTCCAGCACCGCCATTTTCTCTCCATCCGAAACGCGGACTATCGCGTTGCGGACAAAAGTGTTTTCCAGGTCCTCGGCGCCAAACTCGCTGAAAAAGGGAAC
Organism: Lewinellaceae bacterium; assembly: GCA_020636375.1. Lineage (GTDB taxonomy): Bacteria > Bacteroidota > Bacteroidia > Chitinophagales > Saprospiraceae > JACJXW01. The sequence continues at coordinate 405,160 of JACJXZ010000001.1, forward strand.
GCTGCGGGTGAGGATCACAAAAGGCGGGCTGGGCCGCTGGCCGCCTTCAATATAGCCTTCCACCACGATCTGGGGCGGCGCGTCGGCGCCCTCGGGGATAAAAGCTTCTTCGCAGGAAGCAACCAGCAGGGTGATGGAAAGCAACAACGCCGGGATGATGTTCTTCATGGTGCCTTTTTCATTTGGATCGGCAAAAACCGTTTGCCGGGAGTCATAACACCGGGGCACCCAAAGGTGTTTAGACTAATCCACCTTTTTATACTTCAGCCGGATGGAGTTGCCGATGACCACCACGTCGGAAAATGCCATGAAGAGCGCTCCCCACATGGGATTGAGGAAGCCCATTGCCGCAATGGGTATGGCGACGATGTTGTAGGCGAATGCCCAGAACAGATTTTGCCGGATGGTCAGTACCGTGTGCCGGCTGATATTCCAGGCTTTTTTCAGGTGCTCCAGCCTGCCGTTGAGCAGGACGATCTGGGCCGATTGGATGGCTGCCTGGGAGGCGTTGCTCAGGGAGACGCCAACGGTGGCTTTGGCCAGGGCGGGCGCGTCGTTGATGCCGTCGCCGATCATAGCGGTAGGCGCTTCGGCGGACAGGCGCCCGACGACCTGCAGCTTTTGTTCGGGCAGTTGCTCGGCGAAGACCCGGCTGATACCGAGCTCCGCCGCCACTTCTTCCGTCCTGCCACGGCGGTCGCCGGAAAGGATAGCGGGCTGTATGCCCTGCGACCGGAGAAAGTCGATGGCGCTGCGGGCTTCCGGTTTCAGTTCATCGGCAATTTCGATGGTCGCCAGCAGTTCGCCGTTTTCGGTGAGGTAGAGGCACTGCCCTTCGTTGGCCGGAGGATGGCGGAGGATGCGCCCGGAACCGATGCGGTACGCGTTGCCGGCTTTGTCGCTGGCGGCTATTCCTATGCCCTTTTGTTCTTCCACCTGGGCCAGTTCCACCTCCACTCCATTGAGGCGCCGCCCCAGTTCCTCGACCAGGGAGCGGGCAATTGGGTGGGAAGAATGTTGCTCCAATTTGTAAATGATGGCGTTGGCGCGTTGTTCGCTCCCGCGGTGGTAGGTGATGTTCTTTATTTTAAACTGCCCGCTGGTCAGGGTTCCCGTTTTGTCGAATACGACATTGCGGATGCGGGTGAAAATTTCCAGCGTCTGCCCTCCTTTCACCAGGATGCCGTTGCGGGCCAGGCGGCCTACGCCTACCATAACGGCCGTCGGCGTGGCCAGGCCCATCGCACAGGGGCAGGAGATCACCAGGACGGCGATGGCGTTCATGAGGGCTTTCTGGAAGGGCAGGCCGAACCCAAAATGGCCGATGAGCAACGTAAGCAGGGCGATGCCCAGCACGGCCGGCACGAAGATCGCGCTGATCTTGTCCGCCAGCCGCTGGATATCCGGCTTGTCCTGTTGGGCGGTCTTGACCAGATCGATCATCTGGCTCAGGACGGTATCCCTTCCAGTAGCGGTGACCTCCATCCGGAAGTTGCCGCTCAGGACCAGGGAGGCGCCGATGACGCGGCCCCCGGCGCTCTTCTCCACCGGGATGCTTTCTCCGGTGAGCATGGACTCGTCGATGGATGCCTCTCCCCGGCTGATGAGGCCGTCGAGCGGCACCTGGTCGCCTTCGTTCACCTGCAGGATGTCTCCCACCTGAACCTCTTTCGGGTCCAGGGTGACGACCGCCCCCGAAGGCATCACCCGGCGGGCTTCCTTCACCTGCAGCTTCGCCAGTTCGCCGATAGCTGTCGTGGTTTGTTCTACCGCCCGCTTTTCCAGCCAGTTGCCCACCAGCACCAGCGTGAAGATGGTGGCGCTGGTTTCATAGAAAATGTAGTTGGCTTCCCACATCAGGGTGCCGATGAGGCTGTATGCAAAGGCCGCCGTGCCGCCTACAAAAATGAGCACGTCCATATTCGGCACGCCGCCCCGGAGGGAACTCAGGGCGCTGCGCCCGAAGTGGGTAAACCCGATCGCGAATGGAGGGAGGCAAAAAGCCAGTTGCCACCAGAAATTGCCCAGCAGCGGCAAATGTACGCCGCCCATCATCAGCAGGTGGTGCAGCAACAAGGGCAGGGTAAAAACTGCGCTGACGAGCAATTTGCGCTCCAGGGTCCACCAGGGCCCGGCGCCTTTCCTGCCCTCCTCCACAACACTGTAGCCCAGTTTATGAATTCCCTTTTTCACTTCATCCAGGCTTATTTTCGCATTTCCCTGCCGGTAGCGCACTTCCCTGGTCTGAAAATTGACGTACACGTCTTCAACACCCTTCCTTTCCAGAAACCGGTTCAGGCTGGCGGCACAGTTGTTGCACGTCATGCCTTCCACCTTCAGTTCTATAATATCCTCTGCCATAATTTTTTCAAGTATCTTTATCGGCTATTCTAATGAACAAGCGTTGGCATTCGCTTTTTTACTAAGTACACGGCGCTTGTGCGCAAAACAAACGCATTTACGCCTGATCATACAATTTTAATAACATTTTAAATAAAAAATCAGATCAGAAATGAGAACGCTAAATTTATTTTTCGCCGTGCTGGCGCTTTCACTGGCGGCCTGCCAGGGAGGGTCTTCTGAACAGAAACAGGGCCAACAGGAAGAAGCCGCGCCCGGGATGAAATACACGGTGACGCCATTTTCCCCCTCCAAATCCTACCCCGATGCCAGGATTGAATCTATGTCGTTCAACAACGGCAAATTTGAATTTGTGCTCAATGAGAGCGACTACCAGCTCGGCGTGCAAACGCCGGACGCTACCCAGAAAATGTGCGCCAATTCCGCCCAGGGCCAGCACATTCACCTGATCGTCGACAACGAGCCCTACGCTGCCAAGTACGAGGCTACCTTTGATTACGAAATCCCGGACGGCGACCACTACATCCTGGCCTTCCTCTCGCGTTCCTATCACGAGTCGATCAAAACGGAGGGCGCGCACGTAGCCGTCAAAGCAGTGGTCAAAGGCAACAGCATGACAGAGAGCACGCCCACGCCGGCCAATACGCCGATGTTGTTCTACAGCCGCCCCAAGGGCACGTACACCGGAAAGGCCGAAACAGAGAAGGTCATGCTCGACTTCTACCTCGTCAACGCCCAGCTGGGCAGCGACTATAAGGTCAAAGCCGAAATCAACGGCGAAACGCACATGATCGACAAATGGCAACCTTACTACATCGAAGGCCTGCCCATGGGCGAAAACACCATCAAACTGACCCTGGTCGACAGCGAAGGCAAGATGGTGGACACCCCGCTCAACCCGGTCACGCGGACCTTTACGCTGCAGGCGGATCCGGCAGAGGGGTAGGATGAGGGTGTGTAGGTGAGGGCACTCCGGAAACCTTCGTTAAGGAATGATGGAACGAAGGAATGATGGAATGAATGAACACAATCATGTGTTTATCAATGAATATCAATTCAAAATACATCATTATTTTATTCATTTATCCATTCCTTCATCCCTCCAGTCATTCATTCCTTTGCCGGACTTTCCGGAGCAGCCTCATAAGTGGTGGGTGAAGCTGCTCTGCCTCCGCCAGCCCGTAGTCCGGCTACGACGGACGGAGGCCGGGAAGACCTGGGGGTTGGCGCAGAGAGCCAATGGACCAGTAAACCCATAAAAAAAACACCGCACGCAAGGTTCCCTGCGGCGGTGCCAAAATAGCCAGTAAACCTGTAGCCTTTCGGCTACATCACAAACTATATTACCCAAAAAATACACGCCAGATCAAAAAGTACGGCCCCAGAGAGTAAGCGAACTATCCCGCCCATCCCTTTGGATGGTTTCCAGGCGGGGCCGTACGAAAATACCTTAGAAAATTTCTTTTGATGTAGTACTTTTGATGTTCTGATTAAACTAAATCAAGTACCGTGCCAAAAACGAATTTTCAATCTCTCCTCCTGCTTTTTCTCGTATTCCTATGGGGAAACAGTTGCAAAAAAACTGCACCAGCCTTTGATTATCAGGCCACTAAGACATTCGCTGCCGATTCAGCGGCGGTCGTCTCTCCCCATCCGCTGGCCACTCGGGTCGGATTGGAGATTTTGAAAAAAGGGGGCAATGCCGTCGACGCGGCGGTGGCGGTGCAATTCGCTCTGGCTGTCGTTTATCCCCGGGCCGGCAACATCGGCGGGGGCGGCTTCATGGTTATCCGCACCGGGGACGGAGAGGCGGCGGCGCTCGACTACCGGGAGAAAGCGCCCATGGCGGCCAGCCGGGATATGTATCTCGACAGCCGGGGCAACGTCATTGACGGGCTCAGCACCATAGGGCACCTGGCAGCCGGCGTTCCGGGTACGGTGGCGGGCCTGTTCGAAGCCCACCGCCGGTACGGCCGAATACAGGATATGAAAGAGCTGATCCAGCCCGCCGTCGAGCTGGCGGAGAAGGGCTTTCGGATTTCAGCCACGGAGGCAGACCGCCTCAATGGCTTCCAGGAAGGCTTCCGAAAATACAATGAAGCGCCCAACCCATTCATCAAGGACGCTTTCCAACCAGGCGACCTGATGGTGCAGGAGAAACTGGCGGCCACCCTGAAGCAAATCAGGGACAGGGGCAAGGCAGGTTTCTACGAAGGGCCTGTGGCGGAAGCCATCGTCGCCGAGATCCAAAGCGGCAATGGCATCATGACGCTGGAAGACCTCCGGCAGTATGCCTCCCAATGGCGCGATCCGGTTATCGGGCAATACGGCGAATACCGGGTCATTTCCATGCCGCCGTCTTCCAGCGGAGGCATTGCGCTCCTCCAGATGTTGAAGATGGTAGAACCCTATCCGCTGCATGAATATGGTTTCCATTCCGCCCGCGCCGTGCACCTCATGGTGGAAGCCGAGCGCCGCGCCTATGCCGACCGCGCCGAACACCTGGGCGACAGCGACTTTTACGATGTGCCCCGCGACTCGATGTTGTCGGACGCCTACCTGCGGGCCCGCATGGCCAGCTTCGACGCCGGGCAGGCCACCGTCAGCGATTCCATCCTGGCCGGCAACTTCAAACTGCTGAAAGAAAGTTTCGAGACCACCCACACCTCCGTCGTCGACGCCGGGGGCAACGCCGTATCGGTGACCACCACCCTGAATTCCAACTACGGCTGCAAGGTGTGGGTCGACGGCGCCGGCTTCTTCCTCAACAACGAAATGGACGACTTCAGCGCCAAGCCGGGCGTGCCCAACCAGTTCGGGCTGGTAGGCGCCGAGGCCAACGCCATACAGCCCGGCAAGCGCATGCTCAGCTCCATGACGCCTACCATCGTGGAAAAAGGCGGAGAGCTGTTCCTGGTGCTGGGCGCGCCGGGCGGCTCCACTATCATCACCGCCGTATTCCAGGTATTCATCAATGTAGCCGAATTCGGCATGAGCCTCGAAGAGGCGGTCAACGCCGGCCGGTTCCACCACCAGTGGCTGCCCGACGCCATCCTGATCGAGGACAATGCCTTTCCGGACAGCACCAGGCAGGCACTGGAGGCCATGGGCCATTCCTTCAATATCGTCGGCCGCATGGCCGTCATCAAGGCCATCCAGCGGCTGCCCGACGGCCGCCTGCAAGGCGTGGGAGACCCCCGCAACCCGGATGACGACGCGGGGGGGTATTAATTGTTATAGGGCTATATTGTTATGTCACAATCCACTTTTTCCCGAAGAAAAGGCAAACCATCTATCATGAAAAGAGCTATACTCACCCTCGCCTTCCTCAGTTCCCTGGCCCTGGCTTACGCACAAGTGCAGGAGCTAACCGATTTCAACCGGCAACGGCTGGAAAAACAGCGCGTCAGCATGCTCATCCTGGGAAGCTGGGCAGTGGGCAACATAACCCTGGGCGCTTCGCTGGCCTCCCGGCGCGAAGGAGAAAGCAGGTATTTCCATGCGATGAATGCCGGCTGGAACCTCGTCAACCTGGGGCTGGCCACGGCCGGTTACCTTTCCTCTATAAAGGCGGACCCGGCGGCCTTTGACTTATACGCGACCATCGCCGAGCAACACAAACTACAGAAAATCTTCCTGTTCAATGCCGGGCTGGATGTGGGCTATATGATGGGCGGCCTGTACCTGATGGAGCGCTCCCGGCGCACCGTCAATAAACCGGAACGCCTGAAGGGCTTCGGGCAATCTATCCTCCTGCAGGGCGCTTTCCTGTTCGCCTTCGACCTGGGTGCCTTCCTCTGGCAGGCACAGGGCAACGGCGACCTGGCTCCTCTGCTGCAGGGCCTAAGCTTTTCCGGCAACTCGGTGGGCATGGTTTGGCGGTTCTAAGGAACTGTCAGGCATCGCCTGTTACATCAAGCCTTCAATTTTTTTATCCTCCTCCCCTAACGCTTTCCCCGGGCGAGGTATTAAAGAATGACACCCTGTTAAGAAAAATCAAAGTATTCGTTCTTTTCCTAATCCCTGATCCGTAACTTTAACAGATTCATCTACCCAAAACAGACACATATGAAACAAACACTGCCCCTCCTGGCCGTGGCGTTGCTGCTGTCGGCCTGCATGAAAAAACTGACGACCCAAAACATTATTCCAACCCAACACCTCCAAAAAGTGGCGCTCCTTCAGTCCATTGAAAAAGCGAAGGGCGAATGCGATTGTTGTGAGGAAACGAACGAACTGGCGTACGAGATCGCCAGGATGTCCGTCGCCCAGGCCGTCGCCGCCCAGGGTATCGGCTGTGACGACCCGCCCTGTGACTGGCCCGACACCATCCCCGTTGTTATGCTTTCCGACCCGAAAGCTCCGGGAACGGCCACGCTGATGTACTACCCCTGCGACGACCCGCCCTGCGACTGGCCAGACACTATCCCTTATCCCGCCCTTCACGAACTGGCGATCGGGTATGTTCCTTTGCCGGGCCAGGCCTATGAATTCGAGATCGCCGGCGCCGGAAACAAACAAGTCGCCTACTCGAAACCGGCTCTGGTAAAGGGATCGAAACCAGCCCGGCCGGGCAGGCTGGCCCGGGCAACCTTCACAGTGGCCGACCCGAAATTTTCGGGAGACGCCTGGCTCCGCGTAAGGCGAAAAGGGCCCGGACAGGAGGGAGAAAGCGTATACGCCGTCCCCGTGAAGATATTCAACCCGGGAAAGCGGTAAAAGAGCAGTAATGCGAGGATAACCAATGAAGATTCGTTTTTTGCAGCATTTTGCGCTGCTCGCTTCTTGTCTTTTGTTGCTCCCGGGCAAGGCCCCGGGAGAAGCCTTCGCCGATACGGCCCGCGTGAAGGCCCTCTATGACAGTGTCCATGCTCACTATAAAAATGATTATCCCGGGACGATTTTCTTCCTGGACTCCATCCAGCGATACACCCTTAGCCGCTGCGCGGTGAACGAGTATTTCCTGGCGCTCAAGTGGGCCATGCAGTGCGCGCAGGACCACCACCAGCTCGATCAGTTACATCATTACCTGGACGTTGGGCAGGAAGCCCTTGCCGGCCTGGAACACGACCTCGGGCCGGCGAAGCAGGGCCTGGAGGCCGACCTGAAAGCATTCTGGGCTTCCTACTATTTCAAGATCGCCAGTTACCAGAAGGCTATCCGGGCCCACGAAGAGCTCATCGAAGCGTTAAAACGAAAGGACTCCCTAACGGTTCGCGACCGGGAGCTGATCGCGCGCTCCTGCCAGTACCTGGGTACCATTCAGAAACTACGCGGCGACTACCAGGATGCGATCCCTTATTTCTGGGCCAGCCTCGACTATGTCAAGGAGATGTGGGCCAGCTATGAAGCCATGGGCAGGATCGCCTTCACCTATCAGCAGATCGGCAAGTGTTATGAGGGGATGGGCAACGACCGGCAGGCATTGTGGTACAACAACCTGGCCCAGGAAAGCCTGAAGAAGGCAGGCCATAACTACCAAGAAGGGGCCGACCCGGGGGCCAGGCTCCGGCTGAAGAAAAACCTCATCACCACCTACAACTCCATCGCCGCTTTTTACCTGGCGCGGGAAGACGGCGCGAAAGCGCTCCAATACCTCGAAAAGTCCCTGTCTTACCACGTCAAAGACGACACCTACCTCAAGTCCACCGCCCACTTGCTGGGGGAGGTCCACGCCCTGGCTGGCCGCTACGATACCGCCCTGTATTATTACCAGCTGGCGCTTAAGGAAAAGACAGAAGATTACGGCCCCCGGAATTACTCCACCGCCCTGACTTACATGGCCATTGGCCAGCTCTACGCCAGGCAGGACGGCTACGAAAAAGCCGTCTGCTATTACGACACGGCGATCGGGATTCTCAGTACCCGGCCAGAACTCCTGGAAGCACTGGAGGAAGTGGACTGGAACACCATTTTTGCCGAGCGGGCCCTTATCAATGTGCTGGGTGCCAAAGCCAGCGCCCTGTCGGAGTCCTTCCAGGCCCGGCAGGATTCGGCCTATCTGCGGGAGGCCTGGGCCAGTTCCAGAGCTGCCATCAAGCTGGTGGAGCAATTGCGCATCGACTACAACTCCGAAGAGGACAAGCAGTTCCTGCTCAAGGATTGCTATCCCATCTTTGAAACGGCCATGTACGCCGGCTACCGGCTCGGCCCGGATCGCTATCCGGCCTTATTCGAGATCGCCGAAAAAAGCAAGGCGTTACTGCTGGTGGACTGGCACCGGAACCTCAATGCCCTGCAGCGCGCCAACATCCCGGACAGCCTGCTCCAATTGGAAAGGCTGTACAAGGGAGACGTGTCTATCATCGAGGGATTGATTGCCGAGGAAAACAGCAAGGCGGAGAGCAACCTGGAAGAAATCCGCAACCTCTACCAGAAACTGGCGTCGGCCCGGAAAAAATACGACGGGCTGATGGCCCTTTTTGAGGAAGAATATCACCTCGGCGGGCCGGCAAGGGAAAAGGGCTATAGCGGCCTGCTCCCCTTTCTCCAGAAAAAGCTCCTGAAAAAAGAACAATGCCTGGTCGAGTATTTCCTGGGCGACGAACACCTGTTCGTGCTAACGGTCGACCGGGAAGCCATCCATGCCAGCCACATCCCTCTCGACTTCCCCATTGCCGATTGGGCCCGGCAGTTTCGCTCCGGCATATACGACTATCACCTCTCTCCTGCCCCGACAGCGGAGCTGTTCCGCCATACCCAGAACCAGTATGCTACTTACGGCTGGAAACTGTACCAGGCCCTGGTAAGCCCCATCAAAGGCCACCTTCGCCGGGAAGTGATTATTATCCCGGACGGCGTCCTGGGCTACCTTCCCTTTGAAGCGCTCCTGACGGAACCGGCCCCGAACCCTTCGGGCGATTTTGCTGCCTATCCTTACCTGCTGAAGCAGCACCAGGTCAGTTACTGCTACTCGGCCAGCCTGCTGAAAGCCATGAAGGAAAAACAATATCGGTCATCCGGTTTGCTGGCCTTCGCGCCGGCTTTCCCCAGGACCCGGACCGCCGCCGCCCTTCCCATCGCTATGCTCCGGAGCGAGATCGACACCCTTTACTACAATATCGAAGAAGTAAAAACCATCCGCTCCATCCTGAAAGGAGGCAATATCCAAACCGGCCCCCAGGCCAGCAAGCAAGCTTTCCTGGATCTGGCGCCCCGGTATAAGGTGATCCATATCGCCTCTCACGGCATTCTGAACGATTCCGTTTCCAGCCAATCTTACATTGCCTTCTACGGGGGCGAAGACAGGATGGCAGAACACAACCTCCTGGTCCGGGACCTCTATCCGTTGCGGCTCGAAGCGGAACTGGTAACCCTCAGCGCCTGCGAGACCGGCCTTGGCGCCCTGCGGCGGGGAGAGGGCATCATCAGCCTGGCGCGCGGTTTTGCCTACGCGGGCGCGAAGAGTATCCTCACGACTTTCTGGGCTGTAAACGACCAGTCGACTACCGAGGTCATGGGCCGCTTTTACCGCCACCTGAAAAAGGGCGAAAGCAAGGACGCCGCCCTGCACCGGGCCAAGGCCGAATACATCAGCAGCCAGGCAGACCCTTTCGAAGCGCACCCGTTTTACTGGGCGTCCTATATCGTTATCGGAGACATGGTACCGCTTTATGGCCGGAGCTGGGGGTGGTGGATAGCCCTCGGGCTGCTGTCGGGCAGCTTACTCTACTGGTTTGCCCGCCGGCGGAGGTTGGGTTTGGAGCAAAAGCGTTGAGAAAACACCTTTGATCCTGAAGTTAGCAGGCTGTGTTTTTTGCCATACCGGGTGCATAGTCCGGGGGCGAAGGAGTGTTTTATCACATAGAACACACAGGCGTTTTCACAGTAGGCCACAAAGGTGAGGGGCCGGGGCTTTTTTGCCGCATAGGGCATATAGAAGGTTGTCGCACACCAGTATTTTTCAGTGGCGCGTTAGCTCTGCCCTCTCCCCCTCTCCCACTCACCCACTCTCCCCCTCTTACTACCCAGCCAGTTTCCGCCAGAAGCTGCCGAGCGATGCTTTCAGCCGGAGGGCTTCGTCGTGAAAACTATGTTGGGGGTCGCGGGTCAGTTTATCGAGCAAGGAGGCAAAGGCGGGGCTGGCCGGATTTTCCCGGAAACGGGACAGCAACAGATGCCATTCCGCGTTTTCAGAAAAGCGCTGGTCATGGGCATCGGCGGCCCGTTGGAAGGCCTGGACAGCGGCCGGGTACCGGCCCGACTCAAAACAGGCGTAGCCCAGGAAGAGCTGCGCTTCCGCATACCGGGGGTTTTCCTCCGGAATGCGGCTGAAAAAGGCGATCGCAGCCGGGAAGTCCTTTTCAGAATAGGCATTGAAGCCTTCCCGGAACAGGTCTTCCCGGCCAGATAAAGTAGCGGGAGTATTTCTGGGATGGTAGTTCTGAGCGATCAGGGCGTCCGTAGAATAGTTGGACAGGGCGTAGTATTTCATTCCGGCAAAGGCCAGGGCCAGCACCAGGACAGCGGCGGCGGCATACCGGACAGCCCGGGGCCAGAGAAACTTCACTGCGGGCTTCTTCGCTTGGGCCGGCGGCGCCATTTCCAGTTCTTTCGCCCAGGCCTCTGCCTGCCGGTAAAAAGCCTCCGCCCGCATCGCTTTCAGCCCGGCCAGCAGGAGGCGGTACTCCTCCAGGCGGGCTGCCAGGGCGGGGTCCTGTCCCAGCCGGGCTTCGAAGGCCGCCTTTTCGGATTCCGGCATCGCGCCGGACAAATAGGCACGGAAGGCTTCAACGTCGCCGATGCGGCTGTCGGCCAGCAGCTCGCCCTTCCAGCCTCTGGCTTCCTGGAAAAAACGCTCCTGCCGCATACCCCGGAACCCCTCGAAAATCAGCTGGTAATCGGATACCTGGGTTCGGAAACTGCTGTCCGACTGTAGCCGGGCGTCAAAGGTTTTCCGCTCCTCAGCCGAAAGGCCGGCCGTGAAATGTCTGTATATGTAGTCCAGGTCTTCCATACTCTATTCTTTGGGTTTTTCGGAGGGGTACGCTTCTTTCCTCTGCCGGACGAGTTTTCGGAGTTTTTCGAGGCAGTTGAAACGGCGCTGGCGCACTGCCACCTCGGACGGAATATCCATTTTTTCCTTAATGGCATCATCGGAATTCTCTTCGATGAAAGTCAGGATAAGGATTTTCCGGCAAGGTTCCTCCAGGTGTTTTAGCAGGTTTTCAACCATTTTCCGCTGCCATTCCAGCTCGTAATAATCAACGATATCCGGCTGCTGGAAGAGTCGCTGCACGGCTTCAAGTCCGGGGTCGAGGCCAATGGGTTCTTTTTGCTTTTCTTTGAACCTTTTCAACAAGTAGTTCCTGCCGATCCCGAACAAATAGGTCTTCAGCCGGCTCCTCAGCGGCGGGGCCAGTTTGCCATCTTTTATATTGAAATAGAAGGTGGTAAAGGCCCGCACATACAGCTCGGCGATCTCCTCATCCGGCAGGCCATGCAACTTGGTGATAAAAGCCTGGAAGGGATCCCAGTAGGACTGGAACAGGCTTTTGATAAATTGCTGGCTTCCCGTTTTGATCTCGGAGAGCAATCGTTCGTCTTCTCCGTATTTGTCATCCATTTAATTCCCTGAAATTAGGCTGCGTTACTTAGAAGCTGTTTAAATCCTCATAAAGATGGGAAAAATTTATATTATACTGGCGCAGGCTTGGTTTTTGCTTTAGCGCAGCAGGTTAACATTATATATTTTGGCGTGCGGCTTTTTGATCCGCTTAGGGATTGCGCAATCCCTTGATCAATCCTGTTGTCAGTATAGATGTGAAATTTGGGCGAGCCCTTCCCGCAGGCTGTCCGGCATGGCCTTGCCCATCCCCCTCATTTGCCGTACCTTGGCCCGGTGAAAACAGGCAAGGCCGCCCGCCGTTTATGAAAAGAAGCTTTTTACTCGGAGACAACGTCCTCTTTGCCGGGAGCATTCTGGCCTTCATGGCCCTGGTTTTCGACTTCGGCTTCCGCAACAACTTCTGGCACCAGCTCCTGACCGACTCCTTCTACCTGGTGTACGGCCTGCTCTTCTTCGGCCGGATGCAGCGGATCATCCTGGACAATCCGGCTGCCCGCCGGGCCCGGCGCTTCAGCCGGTATATCATCCTGGCCGCCGCCGGCCTGCTAACCCTCCTGGCCTTGTTCAACCTGCTGGAATTTGCGTTTATCAAAAAGGGCTTTATCCAGCCCACCGCCGGCCTGGTCCTGTTTCTGGCAGTGCTCGACATCTCCGCCCGGGCATACGCTATCGAGCGGCAAACCCTCCACCCTGCGCTGGCTTTCGTGCTCAGCTTTTTCCTGCTGATCTGCATCGGCGCCATGCTCCTGCAGTTGCCGCTGGCCACCCGGCAGGGCATCTCCTTTATCGACGCCCTGTTCACGTCAACCAGCGCCGTCTGCGTCACCGGCCTGGTGGTGCTCGACACCGGGCAGGATTTTACGCTTTTCGGGCAATTCATCCTGCTGATGCTCATTCAGCTCGGGGCATTGGGCATGCTGACCTTTACCAATCTCTTCGGGCTGTTTTTCCAGGGGTACGGCTCTTACCGCAACCGGCTGATGATCAAAGACATGATCAATGCCCGGGACATTGGGGACACCTTCAACACCCTGATCAAGATCGTGACGTTCACCCTGCTCATCGAAAGCCTGGGCGCCCTGCTTATTTACTACAACCTGGACCCCGGTTATGCCGGGCGGGAAGGGCGGGCCTTTTTCGCTGTCTTCCACGCCGTATCGGCATTCGGCAACGCCGGGTTTTCCACCCTGACGAATTCGCTGTACGAAGAAGGATTCCGGCACGATTATAGCCTGCACCTCGTCATTGCTGCCCTCATCATCCTGGGAGGGGTCGGGTACAGCGTTTTTATCAATTTTTACAACTACCTGAAGATCATCCTCCGGTATTATTACCAGCGGCTGTACCGGCGAAAGGAGGAAGCCGTATACCGAAAACCCAACATCAGCGTCAATACCCGCATCGTTCTGACGGCTACCCTGACGCTACTCCTGGGCGGCGCGCTGGCGTTCTACGTCCTGGAGTACGACAACACCCTGGCCGGGCACGACGGCTGGGGCAAGATAGCGACGGCTTTTTTCGGCTCGGTAACCACCCGGACAGCAGGCTTTAACACCGTCGACACCGCCTCGCTCACCCTTCCTACCCTGCTGTTATTCTTCCTGCTGATGTGGGTCGGCGCTTCTCCCGGCTCTACCGGAGGAGGGATAAAAACCACCACTTTTGCCTTGTCCCTGATGAACATCTACCGGCAAATCCTGGGGCAGGACCGCATTATTTTCGGCTGGAAACAGATACCGGCGCAGGCCCTGCAGCGGGCAACAGCGGTGATCTTGTTATCCTTGCTGGGCATCGGAGCCTCCATCTTTTCCGTTTTGTATTTCGACGGGCACCTGGGGCTGATGCCCATCGCTTTTGAATGCATCTCCGCCTACAGCACCGTCGGCCTGAGCATGGGCATAACGGCCAGCCTGTCGCCGGCCAGCAAGCTGACGCTGATCCTGGCCATGTTCGTAGGCAGGGTCAGCTTCCTCACGTTGCTCACGGGTATCGCCCGGCAGTTCGCCCCGCGGCGCCACAACCCGATACGCTATCCGGAGGAAGATATTTTGATTAACTAATACAAAGTGGCCGGCATCATGGGCTGACAAAATGGAAACAAAGCCCGGAGCGCAAAACTTCATGCTAAACTCATTGGACTATGAAATTCATCATCATCGGATTAGGCAATTTCGGTTCCACTCTGGGGCTGCGGCTGGTAGAAGACGGGCACGAAGTACTGGGCGTGGACGAGAACCTGAGCATCGTCAACCTCTTTCAGGACAAGCTGACCCATACCATCTGCATGGACGCCACCGACGAGCTGGCCGTACAACGGCTACCCCTTTCCGACACCGACGTCGTCATCATCAGCATCGGCGAAGACATCGGCGCTTCGGTGACCACCACGGCGCTCCTCAAAAAATACTGCAGCACCAAGATCATCAGCCGGGCCATCTCGCCGGTTCACCACACCATCCTGGAAGCGATGGGCATTGAAGACATCATCCACCCCGAAGCTGATTTTGCCGACCAACTGGCCACCCGCCTGATCGTCGACGGCGCCCTGAGGGCGCTCGTGCTGGACAAAAAGTTTGAGATCGTGGAAGCCAGCCTGCCCGCCGGCCTGGAAGGGAAGACTGTGGGCGAGGCCGGGCTTCGGGAAAGATACGACGTCAGCATCGTCACCATACTTAAAAAACAGGAAAGGCGCAACCTGTTGGGCGTCAAGGTAGAGCGAAACGAGGTCAGCGGCGTGCCCCGGCCGGATATGGTTTTTCAATCCGGAGACATCCTGGTCCTGTTCGGGAAAACTCAGGATATCCAGAAGTTTCTGAAGGAAATGAAGTGAAACGCGCCTTATTTTAACAAAAAAGTAACTTTTTTACTGAAATTACGTCTTACCTTTGAGCAGATCATGAGAAAACGAAAATAGCCCTGTTATTACTGCCTTTTACAACCTGCAAGCAACTACACACAAACACTTTTACAACTAGAAAATGACAGAGGCAAAAATCGGCAAATTATCCCTGGATAACCCGCAACAGGAAAAAGCAACATTGCACTGCTACTGCCCGCAGGCGTGCACGCTTACTATTGACCTTTTGGACAGCCTGGGCCGTTCGTTCCTGCACCGGCAGTACTCCCTGCGAAAAGGCGACAATGAGATAAGCTTCAATATCAGCCGCCTGCCCGCCGGCGAATACAACGCCTGGGCGAGCATAGGCAGCCAGACGGCAATCCGCCCCCTGGCCATTCAGCCGCGCAAAAACCTGCAGGGGCTGCTGCAACGGTGGTTTTTGTGGTAGGTTTTGCTGCTTGGGGCAAAGCCCATCCCTGCACACTTCGATGCATTCCAAAACCCCGCCCGGATACCGGTACTGACAATTCCCAACAGCCCTCCCAACCTTTATTCTCCAAACTTTGTTTCATGAACATATATTCATATCTTTGCATTATGGAAAGCAATACCGGAATACTCAAAAAGAAAGAAGCGGACAAGCTGGAGCGCATCGCGTTTATACTGAAGACCGTTGCGCATCCTCTTCGGCTGGGCGTTATCCACCTTCTGGAGCAATATCCCCGCCTTTCCGTTTCTGAAATCTGCGAAAAGCTGGGCAGCGAACAGTCGCTCACTTCGCACCACCTTCAGAATATGCGCCTGAAAGGCATTCTGAATGTAAAGCGGGAGGGCCGGAGCATGATGTACTCTCTGAAGGAGCGGGACGTATCGCTCATCATCGAGTGCCTGGAAAATTGCCAGTGTAACATGTAAATGTGGAAGAAGCCCGAACCGGCACTTTTTTTATTTTATTCTAACAAAAAACGGACATTCCCTTATACGCCCGTCCCCTGCGGAGCGTAGCATCGATATACCATGAAAGAATTCTGGGATCAACGATACGGCGAGGCGGTTTATGTCTACGGCAAAGAGCCGAACGCCTTCCTGAAGGAAAAAATCGGGCCCCTCCGCCCCGGCCAGGCCTTGTTCCCGGCGGAAGGCGAAGGCAGGAACGCCGTTTATGCCGCCACGCTCGGCTGGCAGGTCACCGCTTTCGATTACAGCGAAGCCGGCCGGCGGAAAGCCGAAGCGCTGGCGCGCGAGAAGGGCACCCGGATCGATTACCGGGTGGCCGGGATCGAAAATTTCGCTTTCCCGGAATCCGCGTTCGACCTGGTGGGGTTGTTCTTTGCGCACCAGCCATCCGCAAGCCGGCGGCTGCTCCACCAGCAGGCAGCGCAAAGCCTGAAACCCGGCGGGATGGTCATCCTGGAAGCTTTCTCCAAGCAACAACTGGGCCTCCCCTCCGGCGGGCCTAAACAGGCGGACCTGCTCTTCAGCGCCGAGGAACTGGAGGAAGACTTCTCTTCCTTACATTTGCACCTGCTGGAAGAAACGGAAACCGTCCTCTCCGAGGGGCCTTACCACAGCGGCCCGGCCCGGGTGGTGCGGTTGGTGGGTAGAATGAAGGAATAAAAGAATGGATATCGGGGGAGCCGCCCCCTGCAATAGCACAATCAATATGAGCATTTTCAAAAAAGGGTCAAAAGCCTACAGCATCTTTGGCATGAAATGCCCCAAGTGTCACGAGGAGGACCTCTTTGACACCGGTGCCTTTAGCTTCAGCAAACCATTCGACATGAAGGATGCCTGCCCCCACTGCGGCCAGGACTTTATGCCGGAGCCCGGGTTTTACTTCGGGGCCATGTTCATCTCCTACATTTTTACCGCATGGTTCTGCATCTTGTTCGTGCTGTTCCTGCACTGGGTACTGGGTTGGAGCACTGCCGCCTCCTTCGGCGCCCTGATCGCCGTCTGCGCCATCTTCTTCGTATACATTTTCCGCCTGGCGCGGTCTATCTGGTTGAATATCAACTTCAAATACGACCCGGAGAAGGCGAAGGCCTGAGGATGTGTGATTTGTGATTTGTGATTTGGAAACCCTGGGGGCCAGCAACGCAACCATACAAAACTTTTTACTATGGAAAGCCTCAAAGTCGAAAAAGAAGTGTACGACGCCATTGCGAAGATCATTCAGAGCGACGACAGCCCGGTGGGCATCGACGCCAAGAAAACCCACATTATTATCCTGCAGAAATTGCTGCAGCTGGAAAAGCGCCTGGAAAAGATCGAGGAGCAGCTCGCCGGAAAATAAAGTTGATCAAAAATTTCACCAACGAACCGCGTTCTGCCCCGACTTCGGCATGAGTCCGGCGTCCGACTGCGCTCACGCCGAGGTTCGAACGCTGTCCCACCCCTTTCAACAATATAACAATATAACCAACCATACAGCCATACAACCATGCCCATACAGGACCTCAACCAGGAAGTACTCAATCTGGTGCGCAAGCACTACCCACAGATCGCCGAACGGCCCCTGCAGGACGAGATCGCCCAGGTGGGCAAAGTCATGCAGTTCCGGGCAGGAGAAATGATCATGGATTTCGGCAGTTATGTCAAAATCGTGCCTTTGATCATCCAGGGCAGCATCAAGGTGTCGCGGGAGGATGAAGAGGGCAACGAGCTCTTTCTGTACTACCTCCAGCCGGGAGAGACCTGCTCGATGTCCTTCACCTGCTGCATGATGAACAAAAAGAGCGAAATCCGGACCGTAGCCGAAGAGGACACCACCATCATCGGCATCCCCACCCGCTATATGGACGAATGGATGAGCCGCTACCCCAGCTGGAAAAACTTCGTCATGCTCTCGTACGACAACCGCATGCTGGAACTCATCCGCACCATCGACAGCATCGCCTTTAAGAAGATGGACGAACGCCTGCTCGACTACCTGGAGAAAAAAGCCGAGGCCAACAACTCCCGGACCATCAACGCCACCCACCAGGAGATCGCCTACGACCTCAACGCCTCCCGCGAGGCCGTCTCCCGCCTGCTCAAACAACTGGAGAAGGAAGGAGAGGTGGAGTTGGGGAGGAACAGGATTGAGCTGCTTTGAGGGCGTATTGGCGTATTGGCGTATTCGCAGGGAGGGGAGCAAATGGGCCGGGATGTTCATCGACATTTGTAGACAAATCGTGTTAACAACGATTCGGAGCCATCTTCATTTATCCTGTATTTCCTGGCTGCGAATCCACATTCATCGTACTCATATCTCACAAACGCCTGCGGGTTCCAGTTAGGATCGGCACCGGGGCTTGAATTTGTGAAACTACTCCATATTATGTTGTTCTTCTGGCTTTCTGCAAAAGAATGAGGATTGTCCCGATAAATCCATGTGCCATCATCATAGGCATATCTTAGCATTAATCCTGTCGTGGCATCGAAACTATTTTTTCTGAATTCCAGGAGAGGATTCCCGTCCTGATCAATTTCAAGATACTCAGAAATACTTCGAACCTCCGAGTTCGCATTGTAGCCTATTTTTTGAAATAAAAAACCATTTTGATCGTAATAGTATTCGGTAGTAAGATATTTTTCTCCGGAAGCATAATAGTTCTCTTTTTTTTGTGGCAGGGAAGTTTCCGGCGAGTAAGTTATTTCCGAGTAACTGTATAATTGACCATATTCATACCGTTTCGTTCTTCTGAGCGTATCTTTTTCAAATTCAAACTCAAAACTGTAATTGGCGTTTTCAGGCCTGCTGCCTGTCACCTTCCAATCTGCGGTGGAGATATCGTAAGAATACACTTTCGAGCCGTCGCTTCCATAGATTTCTTTCAACAAACAATCGCAAAGAACTTCCTGGACCGGGGTTTCCTCCTCTTCCCTGTTTAATTCAATATCTTCATTATCGTTCTTGGAACAAGAAACAGCCAGCAAGGCAATGACCTGAAAAAGAGCAATGATTTTCTTCATGATGATAAAATTTAGAAATAATTACGTTTGCCTGAGCCTGCCACATTAAGCTTGTTTGAAAGCATTATTTAAGTTAATCTTTTTCCGCCGGATCATAATGCCTGGAGGGAAAAAACATTGTACGGGTAATTACATTTAGCGCAGTGGCTCTCACCCCTGTGACCTTCATCACTGCGGCTTCCCCTCAGAAACACCACCTTTGCAGTAAAAACCACACCAACGATGCAGATCAGGAAATTCTTACCTATACTAGAGTGGCTGCCCGCATATAAAAGCGAGAACCTCAAAGGCGACCTGTCGGCCGGGCTGACGGTCGGCGTGATGCTCATCCCGCAGGGCATGGCCTATGCGATGATCGCGGGGCTGCCGCCCATTTACGGATTATATGCCTCTACCATCCCGCTGATCCTGTACGCCATCTTCGGCACGTCGCGCCAGCTGGCGGTCGGGCCGGTAGCCATGGTGTCCTTGCTGACGGCGACGGGTATCGGGGCGATGGCGCAGGGCGGTACCGAAACCTACATCCTGCTGGCCATCACGCTGGCCCTGTTCGTCGGCCTGATCCAGTTCCTGCTGGGGGCGTTCCGGCTGGGCTTCCTGGTCAACTTCCTGTCACACCCGGTGATCAGCGGCTTCACTTCGGCGGCAGCCCTCATCATTGGCCTGTCGCAGCTGAAACATCTGCTGGGCATCAAGCTGGAACGCAGCCACTACGTCCACGAGATCCTGATCGAGGCGGGTTCCCGCATCGGGGAGCTCAACATCGCCACCTTCCTCATCGGCATCCTGGGCATCGTGCTGATCATGGGCGCCAAGCGGATCAACAAGGCCATTCCCGGGCCCTTGCTCGCCGTAGTCTTCGGCATCCTGGCCGTCTGGGGGCTGGGGCTCACCGAACAAGGCGTGAAGATCGTGGGCGACGTGCCCAGTGGGTTGCCCTCGTTCGTCATCCCCGGCATCAACCTGGAAAACTTCAGCTCCCTGCTGCCCATTGCCCTGGCCATCGCCCTGGTCAGCTTCATGGAAAGCATCGCCGTAGCCAAGGCCATCCAGGCCAAACACAAGGACTATAAAGTAGACGCCAACCAGGAACTGATCGGGCTGGGCATCGCCAATATCGGCGGCAGCTTCTTCCAGTCGTATCCCGTTACCGGCGGCTTTAGCCGCACGGCGGTCAACGACCAGGCTGGCGCCAAAACAGGGCTGGCGGCCATCATCAGCGCCGTGCTGATCGCCCTGACCCTTTTGTTCCTTACCGGCCTGTTCTACTACCTGCCCAATGCCATCCTGGCTTCCGTGATCATGGTCGCCGTATTCGGCCTGATCGACATCAAAGAGGCCGTACACCTGTGGCATGCCGACCGCTCCGACTTCTGGATGCTGATCGCCACCTTCATTGGCACCCTGGCCCTGGGCATCGAGCAGGGCATCCTCATCGGCGTGGTGTTGTCCATCGCCATCATCATCTTCCGGACCACCATGCCCCACTTCGCCGTGCTGGGCAAGATCCCGGGCAAGCCTCATTACAAAAACATTACCCGCTTCGACGACCTGGAGGTCCGCGACGATATCCTGATCATGCGCTTCGACGCCCGCCTCTACTTCGCCAACGTCAACTACTTCAAGGACAAGATCGAAGAAGAAATCGCCCGGAAGGGCAAAAAGCTGAAGCTCTTCATCCTCGACGCCAACAGCATCAACGGGCTGGACAGCAGCGGCATGCACGCCCTGGAAGAGATCATCGGCCTGTGCCACGCCCAGGATGTGGAGTTCAACCTGGCCAGCGTGAAAGGGCCGGTGCGCGACATCCTCGTCCGGGGCGGCCTGATCGACAAGATCGGCGAGGGCAACTTCTTCATGCGGGTGCAACACGCGGTGGACACCTTCGACGAGAAGGACAAGCGGCGGTATGGGAAGTACGTGCTGCAGACGAATGAGTAGGGGGCGTTCGTTTCGGCTTCGCTCAACGAACGAACGAGCGGCTTCGCTCAACCAACAGGTTGCAAAAAGCAATCCACGGAAAACCAAAGGGAGGCGGCGCAAGTTATATAGGCATAAAACCGCTTCTCATGCCCATCCGCAACATAGACGGGATACTCAGGCACCTGGAGGACAATGCATCGGACGAACTGTCCCACCTCGAATCCGTGGGCGCTGAATTTTTCACCACCGAACAACTGCTCCGCCTGCGCGGGCAGTGGGAGGTCAAGAACTACCTCTTCAAGGCGTTTCTGAAACTGGTGGTGCGCATCGTGGCCATCTCGCCGGTGTGGATCGGCGGATACTACCTCTTCGCCTTCTTCAACCTGAGATACCTGGCACTGCTAAGCCTGGCGCTCTTTCCCCTGTCGTTTGTGGTGTTCTTTGGCGGGCTGGTTTTCATTTACAGCTACTTCGGGGGCAAAGGGCACCTGGACCGGGTGGGCGAGATGATCGCCGGGGAGCTGAACCGGCGGAAAGAAGCGGGAAAGGGTAAAGTATAGAAGGGTTATTGGTTAGAGTCATTCTAAATAACCCCTCTTCCCTCCCTTCCTCTTGCCAATCCATCGAATAAACCTCATATTTCGGACAACACCAGACTTTATTCCTATTTACTCTGTGAAATAAAAGGTTGCTCCATCAGAGCTATTTCCCAGGGCAAATCCTGTCTACAATCCAAAGCCGATAACGATGGACGTCGAAATACTATCGCGTTTACAATTCGCCTTCACGATCTCTTTCCACTACATCTATCCCCCGCTGAGCATTGGCCTGGGCCTGATCATGGTGATCATGGAAGGGCAGTACCTGAGGACGAAAGAGCCGATGTACGAGCAGATGGCGCGTTTCTGGACGAAGATCTTTGCGCTGACCTTTGGCATCGGGGTAGCGACGGGCATTGTTATGGAATTTGAATTCGGGACCAACTGGGCGACGTACTCCCGCTACGTGGGCGACGTCTTCGGCAGCGCTTTGGCAGCCGAAGGCATTTTTGCCTTTGCCCTGGAAAGCGGCTTTCTGGGTATCCTGTTGTTTGGCTGGAACCGGGTAAGCCCCCGGGTGCATTTCATCTCTACCATAGGCGTATTCTTCGGCTCTCTGTTCAGCGCCGTCTGGATCGTGGTGGCCAACTCCTGGCAGCAGACGCCGGCGGGCTTCCACGTGGTGGGCGAAGGGATGCAGGCGCGCGCCGAGATCACCGATTTCTGGGCTATGGTCTTTAACCCTTCGAGTGTCGACCGCCTCCTGCACGTATGGATCGGCGCTTTCCTGGCGGGCGCCTTCCTGGTGCTCAGCGTTCATGCCTATTACATTCTGAAAGATCGCCACGTCGAGCTCTCCAAACGGGCCTTCAAGATCGCGTTGGGAGTAGCGACGGTATTTTCCCTGGCGCAGCTGGCCACCGGCCATTCCTCCGCCGAGGGGGTCGCCGTCAACCAGCCCGCCAAGCTCGCCGCCCTGGAAGGCCACTTCGACAGCCTGACCGTAGCCGACGCCTACGTTTTCGGGTGGGTGGACAAAGAAAATCAGGAGGTGACAGGCCTGAAGCTGCCGGGCGGCCTGAGCTACCTGCTTCACTACGATTTTGAGACCCCGGTCAGAGGCCTCAACTCCTTTCCGGAAGACGAGCGCCCCACTGCCCTGAACGCCATCTTCCAGTTCTACCACCTGATGGTGGCCATCGGCATGGTGCTGATCGCCCTGACCCTCTTCGCCTCCTTCCTGTGGTGGAGGGGCCGGCTGTTCGATAAACGCTGGCTGCTTTGGGTTTTCGCCTTTGCCGTGCTGCTGCCCAATATCGCCAACCAGGTGGGATGGTTCGCCGCCGAAATGGGGCGCCAGCCATGGGTCGTCTACGGCCTGCTGCGCACCAGCGACGCGCTGTCGGCTGCCGTGACCGCCAACCAGGTGCTGTTCTCTCTCATCCTTTTTGCTATCATCTATTCCCTGCTTTTTGTACTTTTCCTCTACCTGCTGAATAAAAAGATCAAAGCGGGGCCGGGTACGGAAGGCATGATCGGGGAGCGGCACCGGCAGGAGGGGATGGCGGAGGCTTTTGGGGGGTGAGGGTGTTGAGGTGTTGAGGTGTTGAGGTGTGGAGGTGTTGAGGTGTGGAAGTGTTGAGGTTGAAAAAAAGTAGTTGCTAATTTATGGAATTTTGAGTTTTGCGCGTCTATACTTTAGAACCTTTAAAATTTCAAAAAATGGAAAAAGTGACGCGTTTTGAAGACCTAAATATGCTCCCTGAAAAAACCATAGAGGAATTGCGAAGAGATGTAGACAAAACGATCAATCAAACATTCGGATTCATCCGATACTTAAAAAACAAAGGCAAATGATAACCGTAAAAAAATATACAAGGCTTGCCGAAACTGCCTTCCCAACAGAAAAGAGCCGACCCCAAGGTTCCAGGCACCTCAACACCTCAACACCTCAACACCTCAACACCTAAACACCTCAACACCTCAACACCTCAACACCTCAACACTCTACCATCATGCCCACCATACTCGGAATAGACTACCCCACCCTCTGGTTCCTGGTCGTCGGCGGCCTGTTCAGCGGGTACGCCATTCTGGACGGATTTGACCTGGGAGCCGGCGCCCTGCACCTGTTCTTCCGCAAGGAAGAGAGCCGCCGCATCGCCCTCAACGCCATCGGGCCGGTATGGGACGGCAACGAGGTGTGGCTGGTCATCGGCGGCGGCGCTCTGTTTGCGGGTTTTCCGGTGCTGTACGCCACCCTTTTCTCGGGTATGTATATACCCTTTATGCTCTTCCTGGCCTTCCTGATCTTCCGGGCGGTATCCATCGAGTTTCGGAGTAAGGAAAAGATGAAGTGGTGGCGGCAGATGTGGGATGTGAGTTACAGCATTTCGAGTGTCATGCTGGCCGTGCTGCTGGGCGTCGTGCTGGGCAACGTGCTGCTCGGCATGGATATCGGCCCGAGCCAGGAGTATGAGGGCAACTGGGTGGAGTTCCTCAACCCCTATGCGCTGTTGGTGGGGCTGACCACTTTGGCCCTGTTCTCCACCCACGGAGCGCTGTACCTGCTCATGAAGACGGAGGGGCGGCTGTACGCCAAGCTAACCATCCTGGCGCGGCGGGCCATGATTTTTTTCATCGTCACCTTCGCCCTGGTGACCCTGTACACGCTGATCTACATTCCCCACCTGACCGACCGTTTCAAAGCTATACAGTGGCTGTTCATCGTGCCGGTGCTGGCCTTCCTGAGCATTGCCAACATTCCGCGGCTGATCTCCAAGCGCCGATACGGGCAGGCCTTTTTTTTCTCCGGGCTCACGATGGCCCTGCTGCTCATCGTGGTGGCCATTGAGCTGTACCCGGTGCTCATCCTTTCCACTGTTGACAAAACCTATAGCATTACCATCTACAATGCCGCCTCATCGAGCAAGTCGCTGGGCATCATGCTGCTGTTCGCCGCCATCGGGGCGCCGCTGGTGCTGAGCTATACGGCTTTTGTATTCTGGACCTTCCGGGGTAAGGTGAAGCTGGATGAAACGAGTTATTAATACGTATTCCTTGCGCCAATAATAAACAGATAATCCTCCTTGTCGTGTTGATAACGCGCTGCCACGTCATCTATTTCTCCTGATTTCAGGTCGTTCTCCAACCTGGAAAGCCCTTTTTTTACTTCAGCTGCATGTGCCAGAGCCGAGAATGAGGAAATCCCCTGGCGGACCTGTTGGTTAAAATACATTTCAGGCTGATGTTTTCCAGAGTAAAGGTAAAGGTCTAATGCCGTTCGGTATCTTTGTTTGTCCCTTATCTGATTGCTTTTGTAGTAAGAACTACTTTACCTGGATTATAAAAACGACCTTTCATTAAATGGCCTGAATATGTCGAAACGTTTACTCTTCCTGCCAGGCAAACTGCTATTCCTTTTTGTCCTGCCTTTTTTCCTGCTGATCCGGGGTTCCGTCTTTCTGCACGAAAACTATACTGTGCCGGCATGGGGCGCCATTCTGGGTGGCGTGTTGATGAGCGCCGCGCTTTTGTTCTTTTACATCAACTATTGGCAAGGCCGGCTGACGGGACGAGCCGGCAATATCCGCCGCACCTTCGGGCTGGCCTTCGCCCTGGTGGCCGTCTATTGCCTGCCGGGACTGTTCTACCTGTCGGCTTCTAATGCCAAGCACGAGTCGGTGCGCCGGGAATTTACCCGCCTGCACCCGGTCCTGCGCCTTAGCGTGAGCACGCTCACCTTTCTGGATAAAGGGCTGGTGGTTACCGATGCCGACAGGCAGCCGGAAGATTACGGCAAGATGGGGCTGCCAACGAAAAGCCATTCCCTGCACTATCGGCAGAGCAGCGGCTATGCCCACGCCGTGGACCTGCGCACCCTCCGGCGGGGCGCACTTCGGAATGCCCTCGTAGCCGCTTACTTCCGGCTGATGGGCTTCAACACCCTTCGCCACATGGGCAGTGCAGACCACCTGCACGTCTCGCTGAAAAGCCATGAGCGCCCGGGAGGGATTTAGCCGAATGCATGGTATGCTACTGGACATTTTTTGGGCGCAGAGGTACGCCGACCTGCCTGCTGTGCCGCAGGCCGGCAGGGAAGCAGCAATTTCTCATGTAGAGCATGCACGTATCGCCACAAAAATTTATCCGGCTCAAAGAGACGGACACAAAGGCACCAAATCCGCACTAAATTTAGTGCGGATTTGGTGTCCGTCTATCCAGCCGGATAAATTTTAGTGCCCGTCTGGTCAGCCGGGTAAACTTTCGTGGCATCCTCTCGCCGCGTGCACACCTTACACTGCCATATTAACAACCGACAACAGCAACTTGTCCAGCCTTAGGCCGATACCCCTCGCCTTTCAGGTTTAGCCCGCTGCGGCAGGAACAGATCGCGTGCGCCGTAGCGCCCGCCGGGCTAAAATCAGGTAAAGGAGGATGAACGTACCGTCAATAATCCCCGTAACCAGAAGGTGGAAGAAACCTTCCACAAAACTCATATAGTGTAAAGTTGAATGACGTAAAAACCCGCCCGATGATCAGGCAGCCAACATTGAAAGCATAGCGCCGGATATTGAAAGCGGACAAAACTGAATATAGGCGAAGCATAGAAAAGGACCCCAGAAAACAGAGAAAAACGGATCAATCGGAGGGCTGTCGATCAGCCGGTACCGACGGCGAAGAAATACATAAAGGCGGCGACGGTATCCAGTACTGGCGGCAAAAGTAATGGCTAAGGCGCCAGAGCTTTTTTCATTCTGATCAGGTTTGTTGCTGCCATATTAACAACCGACAACAGCAACTTGTCCAGCCTTAGGCCGATACCCCTCGCCTTTCAGGTTTAGCTTCCGGCCTGCGGCAGGAACAGATCGCGTACGCCCAGGCCGCCCCGCCGGGCAAAAACCATAAAGCCTGCGGAAAATAAACTTCACCGGAACCGCCGCGCCACCACTGCCGCCCCTTTCTTCAGCCGTTCCAGGGCCAGGCCGTGCCGCCGGAGGCTCTCCCGGGCGGACGTCAGGGAGGCGAAGTCCATCTCGATCCTCAGTTTCGTGTCGGCGGGCAGGCCGGTTTGGTTGACGACCGAAACGTTGAGTTCCTCGGTGAGGAAGCGGGCCAGGCGGGACGGGGTGATGTAAACCAGCAACGCCGTTTTGTTGGCGTCATCTTTGTACTGGATGAAGTCCTTGGCCTCTGTGGTTTTAAACTCCTGAAGATCGGCGCTATCCCCTACGGACAACTCCCACGCTTCCACGACATTCGCCCATTCCAGTTCGAACCCGTACCGGCTCTGCAGTTCCCGGAGCAGGAGCGCCTTCCCGTCTTCCGCCGGGTAATGAGCGGATGTAAACAGGGCGTCAAGCCGGGTATCCTGCCCCCAATCCCGGAACCGCACCTGGCTGCTATCCAGCCCCAGGAGAAGAGGGATCATTCCGGAAAGCGGGTAGTTTTGAAAACGGATCACCGTGGCGTCGTCCTGCCCGTTGGCCTGATAAACGGGCGGGGCGGCGACGGAGGCAGCCGGGCTGAGGGTAAGGGTATAAGGCCGCTCGAAGCCGATATTGAAGGCGAAGGCCACCGGAAAGGCCATCAGTTGCCCATCTGCGCTTTCCACAGCCAGCTTATCGAAATAAACCGTGCTGGCGGGCTGTACTTTGAACAGTGCCCTGAGCAGGGCCGGCGTTTCCAGGCTGTCGGCCACGTACAGCTCCGGCAGGCCGTTCCGGGAAGCGACAAAGAGGTGGAACCCGCGGATGGGCAGTTCCCGACGGCCCACCATCAGGCGCAGGCCCTGGGTTATATTGGCGCGAAAGTCGTGCAGGTGGTAATTTTCGCTGGCCGGCGAAGCCAGCATATCGCCCCACCACAGGTTGACGTCCGCGCCGGCAAAAGCCGTATATTCCGGCAGGGACAGCCAATCCTGCCCGCAGCCCAGCAGTTCCGAGTGGCGGACCTCCCTGGTCCGGAAAAGGCGGTCTTTGTCGGTAAGCAGGCGGCGGCGCGACTGGAACCCGGGGATGTGTATGACCTTGTACAAGCGGTTGTAGCGGTACAATTGGTAAATATGGCGGGTAGACTGCCGGGCCGTGTCGATCCGCAGCAGGGGGCGCCGGCCGGATTCCTGGATTACCTGGAAGCCGAAAACGTCGCCGCCGTATTGAGGCCGGGGCACCTGCACCGCCGGCACGTAAGGCTCGAAAGGGTCCGCCACTTTGATGTTCACGGACTGCACGATGGCGCTGTCCGTTTTGGAGAACAGGCGGATGGAAAGAACGTCTCCCTGCTGTATGCCCTGCCGCAGCGTAGAAACCACGGACGCCTCCAGCCGGCTGCTTTCGAACTCCGGATAGGAAAACCAGAAGGAAGAAAAACGGCTGTGAGGCTCCCGGTGGATGCTGACCACCTCTGCTTCCAGCTCGCGCCGGTTTTTGAGCAGCTTCAGCTCCTGCCCGACGATAGCCCTGAATTTCGAAAGATCCACTTCAATGCTGCCGCTGTACACCTCGGGGTTGGCATATTTCACCAACGGGATGTGGACGCCGCCCCACTGCACTTCGTAAGGGCTTTCCTGCTGTGGCCGTTCGTTGATGCTCAGGATATCCTGCCGTTGCGGGAGCTGCTCCGGCGCAGGCCGGGGATCGGGCTGGCAGGCCCAGAGGGCAAACAACAGGAAAAGGCAGGAGCGAAACGGCATAGCTTGGTGTTTGGCTACCTAATATCTTCTTTGTTGCCAAAACAAGCAAGCCGGAGGGGCGGCTATTTTGATAATGAATTGTTAAAGAGCATAAGCTGCAAGCCAAATTGCAAACCGGCGAAAACCCGGCGCATCAATATGCCCCTCCTAAGTAGTCGGACACATTTATCGTAACCAATGCTGCTTCGTAAGCGTGGCTTGGCAGCTCTATTCCTGGGGTAATTGTTATATGGCTATATTGTTATATTGTTATGCTAATTGTGTCCGCTTACTTACCTTCCCCCATACACCGGCCTGATCCATTCCTCCTTCGGCAGATACTTACTCCCGCCCGCCCACCGGATACCCCGCGTGAGCATCGCCCACACCTCCGGCACTTCGAAGGTGCCCGGGGAATGGCCAATGGACAGGTAGAACACCCGGCCCTGGCCGTAATACTTCTTCCACGCGACCGGCATGACGGCCTTGTCGATCCAGTTGTCGGCCTCGCCGGTGAAGGTAGTGGTAGCCAATACTTTGACGTTGGGGTCTACGTGCATGCAATATTGCTCGGTGCGGATGTCGAAATCTCCGATGCCCCGGGCCACCGGGTCGTCTTCGTCAGTTATATTTACGCGGTAGCCGATCTCCCCGCCGGGATGGGCCACCCATTGCCCGCCGACCATATACTGGTATTCGGTATTGTTGCGGAAGGAATCGCCGGTGCCGCCGTGGCAGCCGGCCAGGCCGGTGCCGCTTTTAATGGCTTTGAGCAGCCCTGCTTCCTGCTCTTTGGTGATCTGGCCCATCGTCCAGTGCTGGAGGATGAGGTCGACGGAAGACATGAAGGTTTCGTCGGCGTAGATGCCCAGGGAGTCGGACACCGTCACCACAGCGCCCTGCTCTTTCAGCCAGGCATTCATCCTTTCAGCAAAAGCGCCAGGTTTGTGCCCTTCCCAACCGCCGTAGACGATGAGGATTTTTTTGCCTTTCAGGGTGGGAAGTTCCGCTACAGCTGCTGTCGTTATCCGCAGTTGCTGGGCCCTGGCCTGGAAGGCGGCGAAGCAAAGTGCGGCAACTGCCGCGAAGGTTACGGAATAGTGCCTGATCAAGTTGGAATGAGCCATTATCAATCGGTTTTATGAAAAGTTCATCCTGCTCAAAATAAGCCGAAAGTTGCACATAGGCTCAAATTATGCCCGGCATTTCCTAAATTTACTCGTTGCGCGATAAAAACCAATTTAAGCGCAAGCGCAAGTGTCAAGGCCAAAATCAGAGCAGTGCCAGTATTGAACTTGAACTTGAACTTGGCGCTTGAACTTGAACTTTGAGAAGCTATAACACCAACAAATATCCATGCCGCCAGTCAAAATAAATAATAAGAAGTGTTTGCTGCTCATATCGCTGCTATTGGCCGGATCACCTCATGCCCTGGCCCAATACGACCTGGGCCGGCCCACCCTGACCGTCCGCGCTGAAGACGGCCTGCCCAACCATTACTTCCGGGGGCTGGACATGGACGCCAACGGCTTTATCTGGGTGGGCAGCTATGACGGCCTGGCCCGTTTTGACGGCACGCGGGTCAAAACCTTTTTCCAGCACGAGGGGGATTCCAGCAGCCTCGCCCACAGCGCCATCTCCAGCCTGGCGGCAGCGCCGGAAGATGGCAGGGTGTGGGTAGGCACCTACGGCGGGCTGAGCGTTTACGACCCGGCACTGGGCAGGTTCCGTTCTTATTACCACATACCTTCCGACTCGTCCTCCCTGCGCAGCAATTTCATCGAATGGGTATATGCCGACCGGCAGGGAACGGCCTGGGTGTCTTCCGGCAGCCAGGTGCTTACCCGTTACGATCCGTCAACGGATGCCTTTGTTCATTACCATCCTGAACCGGCACTAACTGCTCCGGAGCATCCGGCGGCCAAAGAACGGATACAGGCTATCTGCCAGGCACCGGACAACGACTCCCTGATGTGGATCGGCACCAACCTCCGCCTTTTCAACTTCAACAAGTACAGCCGCCGGTTCGGCTATCCACGGCCGGAGCCGGAGGGCATAGAGCATATTTTCGGCCATTCCGACGGGCACCTCTACCTGCTCGCCAACAACGGAAACCTCCTGGTTTACGAGCCGGAGCGCAATGAGATAGCCCGGGAACTCCGCCCCCGGGAGGGATGGAGCATCCAGAAAATATTCCGCCGGTCCGGCGAAGCGCTCTGGCTGAGTTGCAACCGGGGAGTGGCCCTGCTCGATACCCGGACTTTCCGCTTTTCCTATCCCTGGGCCAACGACAACGATAAGAAAAAAACCTATGAAATAGACTTTGTGGACCCTCAGGGCCGCCTGTGGTCGGCCAGCGCCGCCGGCCTGCGGGTATTCGACCCGCTTGCCACCCAGTTCCAAAATCATCTGTACGAAACTTCCGGCGCCATCCACCCTTATATTACTCAAAAAGTGCTGGAGGGCCCTGCCGGCCGGTATCTCTACCTGAACGTCAACGGAGGGGAGGGCATTTATCGCTTTGACCGCGAAACGGCCGAATGGTTGCTGATCCCCAAGCCCGCCGGTTACGGCGCGCCCCTCTTTTTCGGCAAGGACCTCACCCTGCTGCCGGACGGGCAGCTGCTCATCCTCGAGAGCAGCGAAATCTTTACCCTCTCGCCGGATGGGCGGTCGATGGTAAGCCATCCGGTCAATAAAAAACTGCCGGAGGAAAACAGCTGGCTCAATTTCCTCGCCGACAGCCAGGGCCAGCTGTGGCTGGGCGGTGGAAAAACCGGCCTGTTCAGGGTTTCAGCCGGCACTGGGACCGCCGAGCCTTTAACCCGCCTTTTTCCGCCCTGCAACCAGATGCGGTACCGCTATGCTTTCTATGAAGACAGCCGCCGCAATATATGGATCTCCAACTGCAGCGGCTTCGGCGTTTATTCCTACGAGCGCGACACTTTCTACTTGTTTCCCTATGAGGAAGGCGCCACCAACGACAACACCTTCAAAAGAGCCAAGGATTTTGCGGAAGCTCAGGACGGGTGGTTGTGGGTAAGCAATGAAGAGGACGGAGAGCTGGGGCGGATCAACCTGGATATTCCGGAAAAGGGCCTGAGCGAAAAATTTTCTCTGCGGGAAAAGGTGAGGAACGGGGCGATCCCCATAAAAAAGGGAGTGGTTACTGAGGTGTCCGCCATGACTAAACTCACTGTTGACGCCAACAACAACCTGTGGGGCATCAGCCCGGTGGGCCTGGCCAAGCTCGAACCCGGCCTAAGCGGCCTGGAGATTTACAACGGTAAAGACGGCCTGCTCTGGCTGGACGAAGACCTGAAGGTCGTCACCGCCAACCAGATGGAAAAGCTCTCCACCGGAGAACTGGCGGTGGGCTTCCGCAAGGGCCTGAGCATCTTTGACCCACAGCACCTGCAGGCCAGCCGGGAGCAGCCCCGCCCCTACCTCACTTCTTTTAAGGTATACAATAATGAATGGGAAAGCGATTCCAGCCTGCTCCATACCCATGTCATCCGGCTGAAACCAGAACAGAACTACTTCTCCTTCGACTTTTCGGCCATCGGGTACACCCACCCGGAAAAGTACCAGTACCAATACAAGCTGGAAGGAGTCGATCCGGGCTGGGTAGATGCCGGGCAGCGCAACTACGCCGCCTACACCAATGTTCCAGGCGGCGATTATACCTTCCTGATCAAAGTGGCCAACAGCGACGGGCATTGGAATGAAAATGCCGCATCAGTACGGCTGGTGGTGGCCACTCCGTGGTGGCGGCAGTTTTGGTTCCGGGGTAGCCTCCTGTTGCTGCTGCTCGCCGCAGTATACGCATTTTACCGCTACCGGGTAGGCCAGGTCAGGCAGGCAGAACGCCTGAGAGCCGACTTCGAAAAGAAGGTCGCCAACCTCGAACTGACGGCTCTGCGGGCGCAGATGAACCCCCACTTCCTGTTCAACTGCCTCAACTCCATCGACCATTACATCATCAAGAACGAGACCCGCAAAGCCTCCGAGTACCTCAACAGCTTCTCCCGGCTGATCCGCCTCATCCTCCAGAACTCGCGGTCCAACTACGTCAACCTCAAAGACGAGCTGGAAACGCTGTCTCTCTACATAGATATGGAAAGCCTGCGGTTCAATCACCGCTTCGAGTACGAGGTCCACGTCGACCCTAACCTGACCCCCCGGGAGATCGAGATTCCGCCCATGCTCATCCAGCCTTTTGTGGAAAACGCCATCTGGCACGGCCTGATGCACAAACCCGGCAAGGGGAAACTGAGGCTGGAAGTATCCAAAGCAGACGGCTTCCTGAAATGCCTGGTCGAGGATGACGGCATCGGCCGCCGGAAATCTGCCGAACTGCGCAAAGCCGCGCCGGGAAAAAAATCCATGGGCATGAACATCACCCAGGACCGCATGGAGATCATCAATAAAATTTATAATACCAATACCAAAGTCAATATAACCGACCGGGTAAATGAAAAGGGAGAGGTGGCAGGCACCCGGGTGGAGTTGTTGATCCCGGTTTGAGGCAGGGTTATTGGTTCGTATCCGCCGACTGGCGCCTTTCTGTCCCGACATATTCCCGTATCTGCGAATGCACAAAGCCTGTGTTAACACATTTAAGAAGCCTTAATGCATAGTTAAACCCCACCGCTTAAGAATAAAGTAACTAAGCCATAACACATCTTAACGATTCCTGCCCTTTTCTTTGTGGCATCAATTGATGCAAAACGCTGCTTCTTAACCTTATACCAAAACAATCTGCAAACTATGAAAACGATCATCAGCACCCTCGCTATGGCTTTTATTTGCCTGGCCACCTTAAGCGCACAAAACAACTCTTTCTACATCGGCGCCAACGGCGGCGGCAATTTCTCCAAATTCAAATTCACCGAAGACCTGGCGGAATTGTATCCCGGCTCCAACCCCGTTTTCGGGCTGAACGGCGGCGCAACTATGGGTTTTGAAATCCAGAATTTCACGATCAGCACCGGCATCCAGTACATCCAGAAGGGCGGGGAATACCAGACCGAAAATTTTGACGGCGAACTCGGCACCGCCTTCTTTACCGGCAGGGAAAAACTGCACTTCCTGTCCGTGCCGGTACTGGTCGGTTACCGGGCATACCTGGCGCCCCGCGTGGCTGTCTCCATCGCCATCGGCCCGTCGTTCAACTTCGGCCTGAGCGGCAACCTGAATGAGACCACCGAATATTTCGGGACGGACGAGACGAAGATGGACAACTACAAGCTGGCCTTCGGCAACGGCGTGAACGAAGACTACCGCCCCACAATGGTAGGCTTCCAGGTATCCCCCGGGCTGGTGGTCGCCCTCAATGAAACCAGCAAGATCACCTTCAACGTGACCTGGGACAGCGGCGTGGCCGACATGTTCAACCCGCGCTATAAAGATGCCAACGAGTTCTTTACAGCCAACAAGGGCGATCAACTCAGCCGCTCCACCATCTTCTCGGTGGGCTACGAATACCACTTCAATTTCGCCGACCGGTATTGAATATTGGCCGCAAAACCTGCCTGTCACGGGCTGGGCCTGGGGGCAGCTTTTGCGGCTTTCCAACAAAAATTTGTGGTTGTTTAAATCCATTACAGTTTCTGTGCAACTGGAGAGCGGACCTCCAGAGCCTGCCCCGGCTTTTGCCGGGGTCCGCTGAAAGGATCAAAGGGTTTAACCCACTATATCAAAACCTCTTGTTATGCTGATATGCAATAATTGTTTCACGGTCAATGAGGATGGGGTGGAAAGCTGCAGCCACTGCAACATGAAGGGCAACTTCAGCCACCAGGACGACGAAGGGAAGGCCGGCGACCCGATGGAACCGGAAAACAATATCGTCCAGTGCCGCAACTGCGGGCACGACACGCCGGCGGACGCCCGACAATGCGCAGAATGCCACTTCCCGCTTCCTGCCCGGATGGCCGGGAGAAAGATCGAATCCAACCCGCCGGTTTGGAGGAGCCTAAGGGCGGGGTAATTGTTGGGAACCTGAGGGAACGGTTATTGTAAAGCCGAGGTAAAAAATTGGTTACTGGTTATTAGTTGATTCCGGAGGCTCTTCTCCTGCCCGTTAATAACCAATAACGCCCCTTTGCTCAGCTGAAGAAAATAACCCATAACCGGCTCCCCCAGGCCCAACCCAAAGTAACACTCATGTCAAGAAGAAAAGCGGAATTATTCAATTTGTCCTTTCTGGACTTGCTGACCAGCGCGCTGGGAGCGGTGATCTTCCTGTTCATCATCACCCCCAAGGGCGGAGCGCCGGCCGCCAAGGTGCAACAGGCGGCGGTGTACATCGACACGGCCCAGATGAAGGTCTTCGGCAGCCTGCACGACAGCCTGCGCCACAAAACCGTGGGCGATACCCTCTTCGCCGTGCTGGTAGATTACAAGAACATGCCCAGGGAGGAGAAGCCCCAGGCTTACGTCCCTCCTCCCCGGCAGGAAGTGCCGGAGCAGGTGAAGGCGCCCCAGGACCGGAGCAGCCAGCCGCCGGCACCGAAAAACGAACCGAAAAAAGAGGCCAATGTACCGGATGTCAAAAAGCCGGAACCGGAGAAGCCGAAGCCGGCCGAGCCCAAAGAACCCGCTCCGGAACCCCGGACGTACAAGGGAGACGCCCCGTCGGTGCCCTGCGTGGTTTCCTTCGAGGTCAACTGGCGAAGCGCCGAGGACAACGTGGACCTGTACGTCTGCAAGGGCGGCGACTGCGTCTACGGCGGCCGCAAGCGGGACGACAAGATCGGCCAGTGGGACAGCGGCAAGTCCCGCAACCGCCTCTTCGGCAACGACCTGCGCACCAACCAGGAGGCCGTCCGGCAGTTCGACAAGATCATCCCCGGCGAATACAAGCTGTACGCACAGTACAAGGAGAGCGCCAAAAACCGGACGACCCTGAACCTCAGCGGCCTGATCTATACCAAGAACAGCCAGAACCAGGAGCAGGGGGATTCGTTCTCCATGTCCCTGACGCTGGGAGGCCCGCGCGTCCTGCTGGGCACCGTCGTGCTGCAGGAGAACGGTAATTTCAAATTAATAAAGCCTTAAAGACATGTTTAACACCAAGAGCTTTCAACTGACCATCAGCATCCTGGCGGCGGCCGTACTGTGGCTGCTGCTGATCCTCCTGAGCAACATTTTCAGCCCGGACAGTGGTATGCACCGCCTGCTCGAATTGCTGGGCGGGTCAGGCAAGGGGTACATACAGGCGGCGATCTACGCCTTGTTTACCTACAGCCTGTTTGAGTTATACGAGAAGCAGAAGTATATCAAAGGGCAGTACGCCGGCTTCAACCTGGGGCTGTTGCCGCTGCGCGACCAGCTGGTGCTGTCGCCGGAAGAAGTGGCCAAGATCAAGCTGGACACCATCAAGCTGGAGCAGGCCGGCCAGCAGAACCTGCTGGTGGCCGAGTTCATCAAGAAGGCCTGTACCCAGTACCGCAACGACCAGTCCGTCAGCGAAACCCTTCAGGTGTTCAACGCCCAGGTAGAGACCAGCAAAGAGGAACTGGAAGGCAAGCTGGAGACCGTCCGCTACCTGCTGGGCGCCGTGATTTCCCTGGGCTTCATCGGCACCCTGATCGGGCTGTCCTCCTCCATCGGCATGGCCCACCTGGCCAAGACCGTCGAAGGCATGCCCGAGATCACCCGCAACCTCAACGTGGCCTTCGACACCACCCTGGTGGCCCTGCTCACCGGCCTGGTGCTCAACTTCTTCTACCACCGTTACCTGGAAAACCTGGATACTTTCTATTCCAGGACAAAGTCTTACATCATCGACAACCTGATCAGCCGGATTTATAAGGCGGCGGCGTAGGGGGTGAGTGGCTTCGTGGCCGGATGGTTATACTGTTATATGGTTATATGGCTATATTGCTGGCTAAGGCGGTACTTGAGGGGATGGTTATATTGTTGGCCCGGTTGGGGGCTGTTCACCCAGAGGCGTTCCAACAATATAACCATCCCTCCGGCTTCCGCCCGGCCAACAATATAGCCATATAACAATCCCCTCAAGCCCCATCTATTTCCTCACCTTCTTTCCCCGGTAGGTCTTCAGCACATAACAATCCTCTTTTGCGATGGCGGTAAACAGGTCGGCCTCCTGGATGAGGATTTTGGCGGTGGTTTGCTCGATGGCGGCAATTTCCACGCGCACGCCCTCCCCTTTCAGATGGCGCACCAATTCCACGTAATCCGAATCGCCGGAAAGGATGATGATGGTATCCACCTTGGTAGCGATCTGGGTGGCCTTAATGGTCAGGGGAATGTCGGCAGATTTATGGCAGGGAACGACTGAGCCGTGGAAATTGTGCAGCAGGCGCTCGGCCAGTTTGGGAGAGATACTGACCCCCTCCCGGAAATACATCAGCCGGCTGAGGCCCCGGCCGTCCAGCAGTTTGGGTATAAGTTTGTCGAAATCGATCAGCGCGTTCTTGTCGTCGACCAGGTGATGCAGGCTTTTTTCGATATTGTTGCCGTCGATCAGGATGGCGACGGATTGGTTGATGTTGACTTTTACTTCGGGGTATTCGCTCATAATGGTTTTTTTTGCGCTACAAAAGTAGGCAAAAGAAATGGAACTGTTTGAAAGTTAATGCGCTGCCCTGAAATCTCAACACCGGCAGGATTGGCTGGATTTCAGCTTCAGCCTGCACATCCCCGGAGCCTGCTTCGACAGATCCGCATATATACCCATCTTCAATCCACCCGCTCCTCCCTGCTCAGCGCATACAACGCAAACGAACCCAGCCAATGCTCCCCCGCATAATCCCCGCTGGTGATCTGCGGCAGGCTCTTGTCCATGTGCATCGCCGCCAGGCGGATCAAATCCTCTTTCTGCTTCGGCAACCTGGAAGCGAGGGTATACAGCACCCACGCCCGGCTGAAGTTCAGCCCGTCGAGGTGGACCAGCTTACCGTCGGTGCGGTCGCTGACCTCTGCCGGTTTCAGCACCTGCCAGTCGGGGAGGAAGTTGGCAAACCAGTCCTGAAACTCCTTCTCGTCCAGCACCCGGCTCATGATGTCGGCCTCTTCCAGGCAGGGCGACAGGAAATCGAAGCCGCTGGGTTCCCAGGAAACGGGGCAGCCCTTGTCTTTGAAATAAAAAGCGCGGGCGCGGAATTCGATGAGCTGCTTCAGTTCCCAGGTTTCGGTAGCTTCGGCGTAATCCCAGGCGAAGGCGAGGGCAAAAGCGGTGTTGGTGTGCTCGCCTACCCGGATGGGATAGGTCAGTTTGGGCAGGAAATCGAGGAACTTCTGGACGATCATCTTTTCCAGGGGGCGAATGGCTTCCCGCCACTGCCTGCCCTGGGGGTCGTCCCAGCCGTGCAGTTCCTGGGCCAGCCCGAGCAGCCAGGCCCAGCCGTAGGTGCGCTCGTAGTTCTTGTTGTGTTCGTCGTCGAAGAAGGCCATTTCCTGCCTGATGTTATCCGGCGTGAGGTTTCGAGAAATTTGTTCGCGGATGGCGTCCGCCTGCGGCAACTCAGGAAAGGTTTTCAGCAGGCGTACCAGCGACCAGTGGCCATGCACGGCGGAGTGCCAGTCGAAACAGCCATAAAAGGCGGGGTGCAGGGCGCGGGGTTCTGCCAGATAGGTGGAATCGCCCAGCACCTGCCCCAGCTTGTTGGGGTATTCCTTGCCAATGCAGTTCAACGCCAGCTGGCTTAGTTGGGCGGCGGCGTCTTTGGTTAGCTCAACCTCGGGAATGGGGGGCTTTTCCGCCGGCATTTTCTGGGTAGTTTTAGGCGTGCAGCCGATTATTGCGATCAGGGCCAATGAAGCATAAAGGTATTTCATCACCGTCATTTTTTTCGGGTAAGAGAAAAAACCTGACAAGTTTCTGTCGAGCCGTCGCCGGGCAAACTTGTCAAGTCCATCAAGTCTTTAACAGCTAAACAAAGATTCCCGCCCAAAGTGCAATATGACGATTTTTTCCTTAAATTTAATCAATCCGGTTCTTCGAAACGGTACCGAAATCCGTATAAGGAGAATTATTGGACAACCCTAAAGCATATGCAATCCCGACCTGCACGGATTCTATTTCCAGCCCCGCTCCGATAGTTAGGCCGACATCTGTCCGCTTTATGTCATCATTGTTTTCATCATTGCCCCATTTAACGTCCTCTTTTTCCGTCTCCTTCATGCCCTGAAACTCTGCTGTTGCTTTAGCCGTTCCGCTGAACCCGAAATCGAAATAGGGCCCAAAGGCACCGAAAAATCTGGCACCGCTCTCTCCCAGGCTGGTCGTCGCTTTTAAGGTCACCGGGATATCCAGGTAATAAAGGTTTACTGTCGCCTTAACGTTAGCCCCGAAAAAGTTGTCTTCATACTTTACGCCTTTTTTAGTCACAAACAACCCGGTCTCCAAAGACAGGGCATCCTGAAGCGGCACATTCATTGTAACGCCGGCATGAAAGCCGGGATTAAGTTTGTAGTTGTCACTGTAGGTTTCATCCTCGTCCTTTTCCAGGGCGGTAGCTAAGTTTAACCCGGCTCTTATCCCGACATTCTGCGCAAGCGCCTGAAAACCGAACAAGCAAGCCAGGAGTAGTAAGGAAAATCTCGATGCGTTTTTCATTTGTTTCGATTTTGGTTATGGATAAAATTACCCGGAATCCGGCCGGGTCATTAAGGAACAAACTACCCAAAAAAACCGGATCAGAGGCTGAATTCTTTCAATACGGGTATTTATGGCTCAGGCTGCTATATACATATACTACTTACCCCTCAACGGCCAACAAAAAAATCCTAAAAATTTACCCTCGGCTCAGCCCGGCCTGAGCATGCTTTCCTGCCTCTTGCCGCTCAACGTGCGGATACGCCACCTCCTGCACCTGAAACGACAGGATTCGAAACCCCTTCAAAAATGATAATCGTCAACAAACCCAGGCCCAAACCGGTGACAATTCCCCACCACTTTGCGGAATTTAGTCCCTCATCCATGGCGTATTTCCCTCAAAGGCCTTATCTTTCCCCTAAAACTGCTTATGAAAACAATCCTCACCGGGTTTATCTTTGGGTTGCTCACGCTGGGCGCCTGCAACAACCCGCAGCCCAAATCCGATGCTGCGCAGCAGGAAAGCCAACCCGAAATGGCCGCCGATGAAGAATCCTCTGCCGATGAAGACTCGAAATCCGAACGCCCCAGCCCCCCGCGCAAGGCAACAGGGACGCTGGGGGACATGTCCGTGGAGATCAACTACAGCAGCCCAAAGGTCAAGGGGCGCAGCATCTGGGGCGGCCTTGTCCCTTACGGGGAGGTGTGGCGCACCGGCGCCAACGAAGCGACTACCATTTCCTTTTCAAAGACCGCTTTGGTGGAAGGCAAAAAACTGGCCGCCGGAAAATATTCGCTGTTCACCATCCCCGGCGAAGAGAAATGGACCGTTATCTTCAATTCAGTGGCTGAACAATGGGGCGCATACGAATATGACAAGTCCAAAGACGCCCTGCGGGTGGAGGTTACGCCCCGGGCTATCGACGAGCATGTGGAAAGCATGGAATTTATTGTTGCCGATGGCAAGGTGACGCTGCGGTGGGAGAAGCTGGAGGTGCCGGTTAGTGTTGCAACAGCGGAGTAACTTAACGCGATTAAGGGCCGGAGAAGAATAAGTTCCTCATTTCAGGCGAACTATTTTTTCGCCAGGCAAGGCACGAGAGCCTGTCCCGGACTTGTTCCGGGAAGGGAAGATAGCCGGCGCTACCTGATCCCGCTTTTGCCCAAAAGCGGGAAGCAACGCAGCCTGGCGGAAAAACCTGCCTGCCAGCGAGCTGGCGAGCAGGCAGGGAGCCGTATCAAATGGGGAAGTTATTCTTCTCCGGGCCCTTAAGCTTGGCTGGTCTGAGACTCCCAGCCTTCAAGGTTCTCAGCCTCAATCTTAACCTCAGCCCCACCTGGCCTCCGTTAGCTGAATGGCAACATATCCAAGTCAAACCTCACGTTAAAAACGATATATCAAACAGCTTCTAAGATTTAACCAAAGCCACCTTTATCACCAATACTGCATCTTTTGTGCTAAGTCGTAGCAGGTAAACCCCTGCTTTCAAAGGTTGGCCGGAATCCGCTGTTCCATCCCATATCTTTTCATATACGCCGGCATCGAGAAAGCCTGTATCCCATGACCGAATCAGTTGCCCATCCAAACTGATTGCCTCTAGCTTGGCCTGCCCCGCCTCCGGCAAATAGAAGTGGATGTTAACCTGCTGTGCGAACGGATTCGGGTAGGCATCCAAGCGGTAGCCCTCCTCCAGCATCAGTTCATGATGAGGGCCAGACAAAGGCCTGGCTGATGAACCGGCACAGCACTCAACCATATCATCATTTAGGGCATCGATCAAATTTTCTATCTGGCCAACAATGTGATTGGCATTCGCTGTTGGAATGTTGTTGCCGCTTTGAGATTGCAC
This sequence comes from Lewinellaceae bacterium, assembly GCA_020636375.1. Taxonomy (GTDB): domain Bacteria; phylum Bacteroidota; class Bacteroidia; order Chitinophagales; family Saprospiraceae; genus JACJXW01. The sequence continues at coordinate 445,440 of JACJXZ010000001.1, forward strand.
ATAGCTAACAACATTGTCCAAGGCCATAGCAACTATTCTGATATCCATTCGGGCACAGAACCTTAATTCCGCCAAACTTAACCGTTTCAGCAATGCACGCTCAACACCGAAATTAATGTTCAAACCACTGATATACGCCGACAGGCCATTAACAACTTCATTGATGCATAAAGCCTGATCACAAACATCACCCTGGCCGTCCAAATCCATATCCTCCTGGTTGGGATTGGCTACAGCAGGGCAGTTGTCGTCTCCATCACATACGCCGTCTGCATCCTGGTCCGAGGGGCAGGGATTACAAACGTTATCGTTGTCTTCCACGGTTACCGTGGCGACACAGCTTGAACTGTTGCCCGCCGCATCTGTAGCCGTGAGGGTAACCGATTGGGCACCCAGCCTATTGCAGTTAAATACGTTGAGGTCAAGGCTAAGACCAAGAAGGCCACAGTTGTCGGCGCTACCGCCGTTCACCTGGCCGCTGAAAATACTGACAGATCCATTAGGATTCAGGTTTATGGTAATATCCCGGCAGACAACAACAGGGTCGGTGTTATCCTGTATTGTTACCGTAGCGACACAGCTTGAACTGTTGCCCGCCGCATCCGTAGCGGTAAGCGTAACATCATTCGGCCCGAGGTCCGTGCATCCAAAGGAAGTTATATCCAGGCTGAGGGAAGGGGGGCCGCAATTGTCGCTGCTGCCGTCGTTGACTGAACCGACGGTGATGGTTGCCATACCGTTAGAGTTGAGCCCGAGCGTGAGGTTTCGGCAGGCAGCCGTTGGCGCTTCATTGTCTACTAAAGAATTGTCAGCACTATCTGTCAGCCCGTCACAGTCGTTGTCCAAACCGTCGCAAATCTCCGGCGCGCCGGGGAATACCGTGGCCTCCGTGTCGTCGCAGTCGTCCGCCGTGCCCTCGCACGAGCCAATAGCGGTAAAGCCGTCGCCGTCGGCGTCGAAGCTCAGGCCCTCGTCTACCTGCCCGTCGCAGTTGTTGTCGATCCCGTCGCACAACTCCGCCGCGCCGGGGAAGATGGCGCCGTCGGTGTCGTCGCAATCGTCGGCGCTGCCCTCGCACGAGCCGATGGCGGTAAAGCCGTCGCCGTCGGCGTCGAAGCTCAGGCCCTCGTCTACCTGCCCGTCACAGTTGTTGTCGATCCCGTCGCACAACTCTGCCGCGCCGGGGAAGATGGCGCCGTCGGTGTCGTCGCAGTCGTCGGCGCTGCCCTCGCACGAGCCGATAGCCGTAAAGCCGTCATTGTCGGCGTCGAGGCTCAGGCCCTCATCGGCCTGCCCGTCGCAGTTGTTGTCGATCCCGTCGCACAACTCCGCCGCGCCCGGAAATATCGCGCCGTCAGCGTCGTCGCAGTCGTCGGCGCTGCCGAAACAAGCGCCGATGGCTGTAAAACCGTCGCCGTCCAAATCCAGGTTGAAGCCCTCGTCTACCTGCCCGTCGCAGTTGTTGTCCAGTCCGTCGCACAGCTCCGCCGCTCCGGGGAATATCGCGCCGTCGGCGTCGTCGCAGTCGTCGGCGCTGCCGAAACAAGCCCCGATGGCTGTAAACCCGTCGCCGTCCAAATCCAGGTTGAAGCCCTCGTCTACCTGCCCGTCGCAGCTGTTGTCGATGCCGTCGCACAACTCCACAGCCCCGGGGAAAACCCTCGGGTTGCTGTCGTCGCAGTCGTCGGCGCTGCCCTCGCACGAGCCGATGGCGGTAAAGCCGTCGTTGTCTGAGTCGAAACTCAAGCCTTCGTCAGCCTGCCCGTCGCAGTCGTTGTCCAAGCCGTCGCACAGCTCCGCCGCCCCGGGGAAGGCCGTGTCCAGGGCGTCGTCGCAGTCTCCCTGGCATGCGCTGAAACCGTCCCCGTCGCTGTCCAGTTCGTCAACGGGCACTATGCCGTCGCAGTCGTTGTCCAGCCCGTCGCACAGCTCCGCCGCCCCGGGGAAGACCGTGTCCAGGGCGTCGTCGCAGTCCCTTCGCATGCGCTGAACCCGTCCCCGTCGCCGTCCAGTTCGTCAGCGGGCACTATGCCGTCGCAGTCGTTGTCCAAGCCGTCGCACAGCTCCGCCGCCCTGGGAAGGTAGTGTCCAGGGCGTCGTCGCAGTCTCCTGGCATGCGCTGAACCCGTCCCCGTCGCCGTCCAGTTCGTCAGCGGGCACTATGCCGTCGCAGTCGTTGTCCAAGCCGTCGCACAGCTCCGCCGCCCGGGAAGGTAGTGTCCAGGGCGTCGTCGCAGTCTCCCTGGCATGCGCTGAAACCGTCCCCGTCGCTGTCCAGTTCGTCAGCGGGCACTATGCCGTCGCAGTCGTTGTCCAAGCCGTCGCACAGCTCCGCCGCCCCGGGAAGGTGGGCGTCGTCGCAGTCCCTTCGCATGCGCTGAACCGTCCCCGTCGCCGTCTAGTTCGTCAGTGGGCATGCCGTCGCAGTCGTTGTCGCCGTCGCCGCCCGCCGCCCGGGAAGTCCGGCGTCGTCAGTCCCTCGCATGCGCTGAACCGTCCCCGTCGCCGTCTAGTTCGTCAGCGGGCACTATGCCGTCGCAGTCGTTGTCCAAGCCGTCGCACAGCTCCGCCGCCCCGGGGAAGGCCATGTCCAGGGCGTCGTCGCAGTCCCCTTCGCATGCGCTGAACCCGTCCCCGTCGCCGTCTAGTTCGTCAGCGGGCACTATGCCGTCGCAGTCGTTGTCCAAGCCGTCGCACAGCTCCGCCGCCCCGGGGAAGGCCGTGTCCAGGGCGTCGTCGCAGTCTCCCTGGCAAGCGCTGAAGCCGTCCTCGTCGCCGTCCAGTTCGTCAGCCGGGATAACCCCGTCGCAGTCGTTGTCTAGCCCGTCACACAACTCCGGCGCACCCGGGAACACCGTGTCGTCCGTGTCGTCGCAGTCGCCATCCGGCAGTACGTAGTTTGCGCCCGGAGGCTGGCAGTCAACAACAGGAAACTCGTCGCCGTAGCCGTCGCCGTCGCCATCCTGGTAGTAATTGCTGAAAACAATATCCTCGTCTACCTGGCCGTCGCAGTCGTTGTCTATCCCTTCGCACAGCTCTGGCGCGCCGGGATATACTGTGGAGAGGGCGTCGTCGCAATCCCCTTCGCATTCGCTGAAGCCGTCGTTGTCGTCGTCGGTTTCGTCGGCGGGCACTACCCCGTCGCAGTCGTTGTCCAGCCCGTCGCACAGCTCCGGCGCGCCGGGGAAGGTTGTAGCCAGGGTGTCGTCGCAATCCCCTTCGCATTCGCTGAAACCGTCGTTGTCGTCGTCAGTTTCGTCGGCGGGCACTACCCCGTCGCAGTCGTTGTCCAATCCGTCGCACAGCTCCGGCGCGCCGGGGTATACCGTGCCGTCTGTGTCGTCGCAGTCGCCATCCAGCAGCACATAGTTTGCGCCCGGAGGCTGGCAGTCATTAGTAGGCACTCCGTCGCCGTAGCCGTCGCCGTCGCCATCCTGGTAGTAATCGCTGAAAACGACATTCTCGTCTACCTGGCTGTCGCAATCGTTGTCCAGCCCGTCGCATAGTTCCGGCGCGCCTGGGAAGATGGTGTCGTTGCCGTCGTCGCAATCCCCCTCGCATTCGCTGAAGCCGTCGTTGTCGCCGTCCGTTTCGTCGGCAGGGACCACCCCGTCGCAGTCATTGTCCAGGCCATCGCACAGCTCCGGAGCGCTAGGGAAAACGGTGTCGAGCAGGTCGTCGCAGTCCCCTTCACATTCGCTGAAGCCGTCGCCGTCCCCGTCTAGCTCATCAGCCGGGATAATCCCGTCGCAGTCGTTGTCCAGCCCGTCGCACAGCTCCGGCGCGCCCGGGAAGGTGTAGCCAGGGTGTCGTCGCAATCCCCTTCGCATTCGCTGAAACCGTCGCCGTCCCCGTCCAGCTCGCCGGCAGGCACTGCACCGTCGCAGTCGTTGTCCAAACCGTCGCACAGCTCCGGCGCGCCCGGGAAAACGGTGTCGAGCAGGTCGTCGCAGTCCCCTTCGCATTCGCTGAAGCCGTCGCCGTCGCCGTCAGCTTCGTCCGCCGGGACCACCCCGTCGCAGTCGTTGTCCAGCCCGTCGCACAGCTCCGGCGCGCCCGGGAAGACCGTGGCGTCCGTGTCGTCACAGTCGTCGGCTGTGCCTTCGCACGAGCCGACAGCGGTGAAACCGTCGTTATCCGCGTCGAAGCTCAGCCCTTCGTCTACCTCGCTGTCGCAGTCGTTGTCCAGGCCATCACACAACTCCGGCGCGCCGGGGAACACCGTGCCGTCCGTGTCGCCGCAATCGCCATCCAGCAGCACATAGTTTGCGCCCGGAGGCTGGCAGTCGTTGGCGGGCGCTCCGGCACCGTAGCCGTCGCCGTCGCCATCCTGGTAGTAATCGCTGAAAACAATATCCTCGTCTACCTGGCTGTCGCAGTCGTTGTCCAAACCGTCGCACAGCTCCGGTGCGCCCGGGAAGACCGCGGCCAGGGTGTCGTCGCAGTCTCCTTCGCATTCGCTGAACCCGTCCCCGTCCCCGTCTAGCTCATCAGCCGGGATAACCCCGTCGCAGTCATTGTCCAAACCGTCGCACAGCTCCGGTGCGCCCGGAAAAACGGTGTCGAGCAGGTCGTCGCAGTCCCCTTCGCATTCGCTAAACCCGTCGCCGTCGCCATCCAGCTCGCCGGCCGGCACTACCCCGTCGCAGTCGTTGTCCCAACCGCCGCACAGCTCAGGTGCGCCAGGGAACACCGTGTCGTCGGTGTCGTCGCAGTCGCCATCCAGCAGCACGTAGTTTGCGCCCGGAGGCTGGCAGTCGACAACAGGAAACTCGTCGCCGTATCCGTCGCCGTCGCCATCCTGGTAATAATCGCTGAAAACAATATCCTCGTCTACCTGGCCGTCACAGTCGTTGTCTATCCCTTCGCACAGTTCTGGCGCGCCGGGATATACTGTGGCGAGAGCGTCGTCGCAGTCCCCCTCGCATTCGCTGAACCCATCGCCGTCATCGTCAATCTCGTCGGCGGGCACTACCCCATCGCAGTCGTTGTCCAGGGCGTCGCAGATTTCCGGCGCGCCCGGGAATACCGTATCGAACATATCGTCACAGTCGGTATTGTTGGCGACGTAGCCGGAAGGTTGCCCGGCGGCCCGGACCGAGCTATCCGGGTCGCCGAAGCCGTCGCCATCCAAATCTGCATACCAGTCTACTACGATGCTTCCGGAATCGACATGGTTATTGCCAAAGGTCGTTGCCGGGCAGTTCGGGTCGCATATCAAGGCATCGGGGCCGTAGAAAAAAATGTCGTCAGGATTGGTCAGGTCGGTACCGGAGTTGGAGACCAGTGCCAGATAGTGCGGAAAGAAGAAGGAATTGTGAACCAGTTCAAAAGGAATACTGGAAGCCGGGACGTTGAGGGCCACCCTGAACACTTCATATTCCATCCCGTCGGTATAGGTGTTTGCCGGGGTTGCGCTAAAAGAAATGCCAAACCAGTTATTGATATAGCCAACCTCTGTCCCTTGGATATTGCGGCCGTTATTGGGAATGACGACTCCCGGAAAATCAGTGTTGTTTACGGTGATGGCGCCAAAGGCGAACGTAGGAGAGCTGTCGGACCAGCGGACGAAGAACTCTATATCGGACCAGCCTGTGGAGATGTCTCCCCCGCCTGGATTTGGGCGAATCTTAAATATAAGGTCATTATTGTCTTTAACAATAGTAGCCTGGAAGTATTGAGCGCTACAGAAGTGAAAAGCCAGGAAGAAGGCTATAAAAGTAAATATTTTTTTCATTAGACAGGATTCTAAGATTTACAAGATTTACCCTGTGAAATAGACCCGCGAAGGACAAAGCAATTATTTCACAGGGTGAACAGGATCCATTACTGCACGATTATCTTTTCTTTACAAATCTTCTTTGCACTATGCAATTTCAGCCAATGCGCTCCTTTGGGCAAATGACCAAGCTGTAATTCGATGGCCTTGTCATTTTCGCCAAGGGCTTGAGGCTAACCAGGCAATAAAAAGCCTGGGTTCCGGCTTTCGGGCGGCTTGGTACCGCGAGAACTTTGAAGCCAAAAAGAGACACTAGTATATAGTTTTGGGATTTGCCGATCAATTACAGAAATGCCGAAGGCCGGCCGAGAACAAAATTAATTTGGAAAATTTAGTTTACACCCGCATTAAAAAACACCAAAACAATATTATACAAAATAAACAAGAAAACAGAATAAAAAAGGCCAATAAAAATTTTTAATTGCGTGGGCAATGGCGCCATGCCTTCAGGAGCATTGCCGCGCCGCGATCATCTTGCCTCCGCAGGCAGTAGCCTGCTTTGGCAGGCGAAGGCCTGATCGCAAGGCCGCCTGGGAACCAACGTCGGCCAGTTCAGTTATTTATCCTGCCCTTGGTAAAATGGCGTTATTGGTTATTGGTTATTGTCATGCCGGGGCTTGACTGGCAATAACCAATAACTCCAGCCTGCCCACAACAGGATAAATAACTGCTTTACTCCCCCTTCAGCCAGCTCGACACTACCGGCGGCAACCACCGCCTGGCTGCCTTTTTCAACCTTTGCCGGAAAGAGGGTTTAGACAAAGCCCTCAGCAAGCTGCCCACCTCCTCGCCATCCAACCCGGAAAACTCCAGAAGCACCTCATACGCCGGGCTGAAGTACCCCATTTCCGCCAGCAGAATGCCCGTCAAAAGCGCATCCTGGCCTGAACAGGGGACAGGCTGGTAAAAAATGGCGTCTCCCCCCATAGCGAAATGGGGCCGTTCAACGACTCCTTCAACCGGCGAAGCGCGGCCTTTCCCAAACGGCCGCCGCTCATGCACTACCTCCGGGTAATACAGGCAATCCACGAAAACATAGCCATAACCTTTGAGAAACCGGCTGACGTCCTCAAACAGGCATTGCCCTTTGTAAAAGGGGATGAAAGAGACTTCGCACTTGATGAGGCTGATGCGCTTTTCCTCCAGCAGCGCTTTGGCGCCCCGCAGGATGTCCAGTTCTGTCCCCTGCGTGTCCAGCTTGAGCAGGCCGATGTGGCGAATGCCTTGTTCTTCGGCCACCTGATCCAGTGTTTGCACCTTCACCTCCACCTGCCCAACCGGGGCCAGCGCCTCCCTCCATTGCTCGTACAACGGCATCAGCTGCAGGTGTCGGCGGTGGACGGCCCAGTCCACTTCCAGGAAAGAGGAATAACTGGGATGGCGTGTCAGATGAAGCGTTTGCCGGCCAGGCTTTGCTCCCAGGGCCAGGGGCAGGTATTGCTGCCAGGCGTACGGCCCCGAAGCTAGGGATAGTTCCTGAAAAGACGCCGGGTGGGGCTCAAAGCCGTAGGCATGAATCCAGGGGGCGAGGCGTTTCAGCTCCCCGGCCCCGCCCCGGGCACCGGCGTCCATCAATACGATTGGGTTGGTTGCTAAGGCTGCTTTGAGGAAGGAGGACATGGGCATGGGATGAAATTGAAAACTTGTTGGATATCGTTACAAGTATAATGATTATAAAAGTAATGATTATTTTTATAATCGTCATAAACATAATGATTATAAAAGTCATCGTTATAAAAGTAACGATTATTTATATAACGATTACATTTATAACCATTACAAAAATAACGATTATAAATATAACGTCTTTTCTGCGCCTACAGCCTGCCTCCCGGCAAATTGAAACCGGCAGAACTTTGGAATGCTGCCCGCGTTTTGAGATATTGGACAGGATGACAGCCCGCCTGCCGTGCCGGCCATGCTGGCACAGCAGGCAGGCCGTGCCGGAGTAAACTCCGTTACGACAAGGCCGGCAGGGATTTAAAGATTTACAGGATTTACCTCCCAATAAATGAAAAAAACACGCTTCCTCTTCACCCACTCCTACTTCCTGCAGCTGGACCCCAAGCAATTGCAGTGGAACAAGCCCTACCCGCCCCTGATGACCATTCAGGCAGCGGCCATGCTCCGGGAAGCCGGATTCGCGGTTCAGCTATTCGACACCATGTTCGCTGAAGGGCCGGAGCAGCTCCGGCTGGTGCTGGAAACCCAACATCCTGACGTGCTGGTTATCTTCGACGACGGCTTCAACTACCTCACCAAAATGTGCCTTACCAACATGCGGGAGGCGGCGTGGGCGATGGCAGGGCTGGCCAAAGCGCGAGGGGCTACCGTTATCGTTTGCAGTTCCGACGCCAGCGACCACGGGGAAGCTTACTTGCAACAGGGCGCGGATTTTGTCCTCCCCGGGGAAGGCGAACAAAGCCTGCTGGAGCTGGCCGGCGCCCTGGAAGAGGGCCGGCCTGTGCGCGGTATCCCCGGCATCATTTATCGGGAAAAAGGCCAAACCAAACGCACCCCTGCCCGCCCGGTGATGAAAGACCTGGACGCCCTGCCCCTGCCCGCCTGGGATTTGATCGACTTCGAAGCCTACCGCCGTCCCTGGGAACAGCATTGGGGCTACTTTTCCCTCAACATTGCCACCACCCGGGGATGCCCCTACAAGTGCAACTGGTGCGCCAAGCCGATCTACGGCAATTCCTATAAAATGCGCAGCCCGGAACACGTCATCCGGGAGATCGAATACCTGAAACAGCTGGCCCCATTCGAGCACATCTGGTTCTGCGACGACATTTTCGGCCTCAAACGCAGTTGGGTCGTGCGCTTCGCAGAGCTTGTACGGCAAAAAGGGCTGCGCCTGCACTACAAAATCCAATCGCGCGCCGACCTGCTCGTCAAGGACCAGTATATCGAAGCTCTGGCGGCATCCGGCTGCGAAGAGGCGTGGATGGGCGTGGAGAGCGGCTCGCAGCGCATCCTCGACGCTATGGATAAGGGTATTACCCTCGATCAGGTGCGCACCGCCACCCGGAAGCTCAAAACCCACGGCATCCAACCCTGTTTCTTCATCCAGTTCGGCTACCTCGGCGAAACGGCCGAAGATATCAGGAAGACGATCGACATCATCAGCGAGCTGGCACCGCACGATATTGGCATTTCGGTCTCTTATCCCCTGCCTGGCACCGGCTTCTACGATAAGGTTAAACAAAGCCTGGAGAGCAAGGCCAACTGGACGGACTCCGACGACCTGGACCTGATGTTCAGGAATACATACTCGCCGGATTTTTACCGGCAGCTGCACCGCTACGTCCACCGCATCTTCCGTAAAGAACGGGCGGCCAGGCAGATCGGCCAGTTGGCCCGGGCGCCGGCGCAGCTCCGCATCGCCCCCTGGAAACGGGCACTCTCCCTGTTGTACTACGCTCCGGCAGCCTACTTTGCCAAACAGAAACTCAAAGCCATTGACCATGAAGCCGCTGCCCGCCTTTGACGGCTATGCCGACAGATATGACCAGCACTTCACAGCGTCGGCCATCGGGCGGGCTCAGCGCCGGCAGGTTTGGCGGGCCCTGCTGCCTTGCCTGAAAGACAGGATGGATATCCTCGAATTGAACTGTGGGACCGGGGAAGACGCCATTCGGCTGGCCGGCGCGGGACATAACGTCCTGGCTACCGACCTTTCGGAAGCGATGATCCGGGTTGCGGAAGCCAAAAAAGAAGCGGCACTGCCCCTGCCGGGGCTGCAGTTCCTCCAAGCCGGGTTTCAGGGATTGCCGGCCATCCTGGACGGGCGGCGCTTCGACCTTATCTTTTCCAATTTCGGCGGCCTCAATTGCATTTCGCCGGAGGAGAACCGCCAACTGGCAGGGGTTCTTCACGGTTGCCTCCGGCCTGCCGGATTGTTGTTCCTGGTGTTGATGAGCCGCTGCTGCTGGTGGGAAAGGGCTTACTTTTTTATAAAAAGAGAGGCGGGGAAATCATCCCGCCGCCGCGGCCCGGGGCCGGTAGAAGCCCGGATCGGCGAAAGCAGCCTCAACGTGTGGTATTACACCCCCAAAGAGGTGGAGGCGCTCTATGCTCCCGGCTTCCGGCGGGAAGGCCTCCACCCCATCGGCCTGTTTACGCCCCCTTCCTACCTGGAACCCTTGTTTGCCCGCCGTCAAAGATGGCTCTCCTGGCTGGAAAAACTGGATGGCCTTTTGGATTTTCCATACCTTGCCGGCCGGGCCGACCATTTCGCGATCATCCTGAAAAAGAACGCTTAGATGCGCATCGTATTCACCCATGGCTATTTCCTGTACGAGGACGAGAAGGAGCAGCAGATCATGAAGCCCTACCCGCCCCTGGGCCTGCAGTACGTTTCCGCTTACCTGGAGGAGAACGGCTTCCCCAACGCCGTTTTTGACACGACCTTTTCCACCTTTGAGTCGCTGCAGTCATTCCTGGAAAAAGAACCGCCTGCCCTCCTGGGTATCTATACCAACCTGATGACCAAACTGAACGTACTGCGCATCATCCGGCTGGTGAAGGACAGCCCAGCCCTTCAGGCTACTCGCATCGTGCTGGGGGGGCCGGAGGTACGGCACCACAAGGAACATTTCCTGCGCTACGGAGCAGATATCATCGCCTTTGGAGAAGGAGAAGCCACCATGCTGGAACTGGCCCGGCATTTCGATGCCGGCGGCAATATGGAACTTGCCCATATCCCTGGCATTGCCTATCTGGATGCTGCCGGACAAGTATCCACCACCGGCGAACGGCCTTTCCTCGCCGATCTCGACGAGCTGCCACTGCCCGGCCGGGAGAAAATCCCCCTGCAACAATACTTCGACGCCTGGCGGCAGCATCACGGCTACAGCATGCTCTCCATGAGCACCATGCGCGGCTGCCCCTATGGCTGCAAATGGTGCAGCCGGGCAGTCTACGGCAAGTCGTACCGCCGACGCAGCCCTGCCAAAGTAGCGGAAGAGCTGGCCTGGCTGAAAGCGCGCTACGACTTCGACAAAATCTGGTTCGTCGACGACGTCTTCACCATCAACCACCGCTGGCTGCGCGAATTCGCCCGCCTGGTGCAGGAAAATGGGCTGGTGACGCCCTATGAGGCCATCAGCCGTGCCGACCGCATGAACGAGGAGGTGATCCAACTGCTCCGCGACAGCGGATGCTTCCGCATCTGGATCGGCGCCGAGAGTGGCGCCCAGCGCGTACTCGACGCTATGAACCGCATGGTGGAAGCAGAGAAGGTAAGCGAGATGATCCAACTTGCCCAGCAATACGGCATCGAAGCCGGCAGTTTCATCATGCTGGGATATCCCGGCGAAACGGAAGAGGACATCCGGACCACGCTCCGTTTCCTGAAGCAATCCCGGCCCGACCATTTCACGCTAACCGTCGCCTACCCGATCAAAGGAACTCCTCTTTACGAAGAGGTGGAAGGCCGCTTCCTGGAAAACCTGCCCTGGGAAAGCTCTACCGACCGCGACATCGAATTCGAACGCCCCTACCCACGCGCCTATTACAACCACGCTATGAATTGGATACAACGGGAATGGTAAGCCTAAAGCAACGCCGGGATTACGGCGGATTACCGCTCTTCATACGAAGGTACTGCCGCTTTGCGGTCCCGGTTGGGAATGGCAGTGGAGAAGCGGATGGGCAAGGTTAGGAGGGGTTAAAGAGGGTATTTGCAAAAATGAGTATTGGAATCTGAGCCTGAATATTCCCGTACCACAACTAACAACAAGCAACGAACAACCAACAACCAACAACTGGCAACCAATAACCGCCCCCCATGAAACGGCTCCGGCAAATCCTCGACTCCTACCGCCCAGTTTTCCGTTCCGCTGGTGGCGTATTGCTCTCCCTGGCGGCAGTGCGGTTCTACTCCGCTGAATTCTGGGGCGTTTATATGCAGCACCTGCTGGTCGTCGGGCTTGCCGGGGCACTGGTCAACATGGGCAGCCGGGATTTCCTGCTGCGCCAGTACAGCCGGGAACCTCGGGATTTAGAGCGGCAGTTGGCTGGTTCCATTAAAGGGAAATTGATAATTACCGCAGGCGTGCTGGTCCTGCTGGTACTGGCTGCCGCTGGTACTGCTGCACCGGGGGTTCTCCTCCTATGGATTCCCGCGCAGTTGTCCTGGCAGGTTTTCGAAGCGCTGGTGCAGTACCGGCGGCTGTTCCGGCAGGCGGCGTTGATAGAAATCTTAGCGACGGTGTTGCTGGTGGCGGCGCTGGCTTTTTTAAAGCCTACCCTTCATGCCTTCCTGTTGCTGGTTGTTGCTTACCAGTTGCTCAAGGGGGGGTATTGTACTTTTGGCTGAACCGCGCGTATCTGGTTTTCCGTCGCTTTGGTAATGCCCTCAGGTACCGCCTTCCTGAAAGCCGCCCTGCCCTTCCTCTGGCTTGCCCTGGTAAGCGCCGCCTCGTCTCGCGGAGAACTGTACCTGATGGGGCTGCTGGGAAGAGCGGGTGAACTGGGGCAATACCGGTGCTGGTAACTTCATCCATTCCAGCCATTTGATGGTATCCGCCATCCTGCTGCCTTTGTCAAAAACATTTACCGGCTTCGGGCGGCATCCCTGCGGCGGCTGGAACGCCGCTTCCTGTTGCTGGTATGGCATTGGCGCCGCTGATTACCCTGTCCGTTTACCTGATTCTCCGGTACGGGTACGGCTTCCACTTTTATCTCGTGGATTATCTGCTCGCCGGCGGCATCATCCTGGCTTTTTTTGCTTATGTGGTGCGCATCCAGGTTTGTTTCCGGCATAATAAAGCCAGTTATGTCACCGGGATAGTGGCGATAATGGGGGTGGCGAATGTGGGATTGAGCCTGTGGCTCATTCCGGCGTATGGCATCAGCGGGGCGCTGGCGGGGGCGCTGGTGGGGCAAGTGGGGGGGGTGGCGGGGTTTTATGGGGTGAAACTGAAAAACACGCATCAGCGCTAATGGCAAAAGGCCTTATACATAATGTCCGTAACACGAAAGCAGATAGACAATATTTTCTTCAACCCTATAGATCAAGCGGTGTTTTTCATCAATCCGGCGCGACCAGCAACCGGACAAGGTGCCTTTGAGAGCTTCGGGCTTTCCCAGGCCCTGAAATGATGTTTAGCTATATCGAAAATCAGCGTCCAAAGCTTGTGTGCCAGCTTGGCATTTTCCTTCCTGAGTTTCGCCTCATCCTTTTCAAACTGGGGTTCCATGCGAAAGAGGAACGAGTTCATCAGTTCGCCGCCATTTTTTCCAGGTCTTCGAACTTATACAGCCTGCCCGGTGCCATTTTAGACCGAAAATGAGCGGCCAGGATTTTAATATTCCGGATGATCTGGCGCTCGTCCTCGTCCTTGGGTTGCCAAAGGCCAATTATAGTACAGTAAGCGCCGTAGTGGGAGGCAGTGGAACGGATGTTTTGGGAAAGTTCTTCCAGGTTAATATCCAGCTTCTTGGTTTGCCAGAGATGATGAACAAAAACCAGCCCGTCAAAAAACAAAGAGCACTTAATCATTTTTGCCAAATACCTGATGCTTTCATTGGGCATTTGCTCCAAAGCTTCAACAGCATGGAATGGAATATCAAGCCCGGAATCGGCGGCGCCTTTTGACCGGACTTGTTTCAAAATGATTTTGGAGATGGCCGATGTAATGTCGAGCGCTTCCGCCATTATCTGCCCTACTTCATCCTCCGATTGGTATAACTCCTGAACTTTTTTGTGTACGGCCGTAGAGCGGCGCTCCAGGTTGTTGCCTGCGATTATCCACTGCCCGACCTTAAGGCGCAACTCCAGAAAATCCGGAAAGAGCCCCCGAATGGTCTCGTCCAGCCCTTTTTGGGGCAACCTGAATTCGATCAGGTCAATGATCTCCTGTGAGGCTCTGCTCAAGTGGATCGGCACATCGTTTTTCTCTCCCAGGCTGTCAATGATTGGCGGAAATGCGGTCATGGCTGTCAGGTTTGATTGGTCAACAGTATAAAAGTAGGGAAGGTTTCCTGATTTGGCAAGGGTTTTTGGGGATAATAGTTGGAGAAGGCATAGTGCTAGGACTAACGTTATAGTCGATAGGTGTTCAGGCTCGCTTTCGTGGTTAATTGTCAGCTACTGGCTATACTTGAATATCGCCTTAAAATTTCGCTCCTTCTCACTCTCGCGTTTCGACTATTTGTTCCAACGTACATATTAGCATAGTACATAGCATAAGCATAATCATTTTCATTTTTATCTGAATTTTTATTATTCATCACATTTGATTCAAATTCTTGTAGCTCCACTAATAGCTCATCAATCTCTTTATCACTCCAAATAAGTTCACATAGTAGTGTTAATTCACTTTCACTAAAAATAGGAACTTTGAATTCAACTTCTTTGAAAATTTCAAGAACTGATTTTGCACACTTAATAAATTTACCATCATAAATCGCATTATTGATTTCAATTGCCGTATAATCATCAATAGTCATTTTTTATTCTTTTGCTTGCAGCTAACTTGTCTTTCAACCGGTATATTTAAAATATTACGAACCTTTCCTTCACGCGCTCCAAACTTTCTCCCCACCCCCCTTTAATAACCCCATCGCCCTTGCAATCGAAACCTAACTAATCCCCAAAAGAAATCTACAGACTGATGCAAATACCAAACTTCTACAAAAACATAACCCAATGCTTATTTCGCTATCGGTCGCAACGTTAGTTCGTCCAAAACCTTATAGTTACACTGTACAAATAAGCATGTAAAAACACGGGATATTACCAGTGTTTGCCTTTTTTCATCCGAAAAAACCTTCACAATGTTGCCCAAACTTGCACTTTGGATATTTTTTTCTTGCCGGACCAGCCAACCACCTGACAATCCCTCATTTTCCCGCTTAATTTATTGCCTCCGCACATTCTATGCCTTACCTTGAAGCCAGGCAGGTTAAGTTGTCCAAAAATTAACACTCATGCCCCCGCAAAAAGCCCTCCTCTTCAACCCCCGCAGCGCCAACCACAAGGCCCGCATCCCCAACTCGGTGCTGCAGGTCGCCGCCAGCATCGACGGCCGTTACGAATGGGTGATCGTCGACGGCAACCTGGAGGACGCCCCTCAGGAAAAAATATTCAGCTATTTCCGGCAGGGCGGGTTCCGGTATTTCGGTTGCACGGTCATGCCCGGGCCGCAGTTGAAGCAGGCCATTCCCATCACCAAAGCGGTACGCGAACATTTTCCGGACATCATCAACATCTGGGGCGGCTACTTTCCTTCCAACCATCCGGAGGTAGTGCTGAAGTCCGGTTATGTTGACTTTGTGGTCAACGGGCCGGGGGATTACGCCTTTCCCCAACTGCTGGACGCCCTCAGCGAGGGAAAAAGCTGTGAACACATCCAAAGCCTGGCGTTTCTGAAAAACGGAACGATGGTAAAAACACCAAAGGCAGCCCTCTACGCCTACGACGAGCTGCCTCCCCTGCCCTACGACAAACTCAACAGATTCTACTCCCTGCACAAATACCTGGGCCGCAGCTTCCTCGGAGAGCGGACCATCGCCTACCACAGCAGCTTCGGCTGCCCGTTCCGCTGCGCCTTTTGCGCGGTGGTGCCCATCTACGAAGCCCGCTGGAACGGCAAGTCTGCTGACAAAATCTACCAGGACGTCAAATACCTGAAGGAAACCTACGGCGGCGACGCCATCGAATTTCACGACAACAACTTCTTCGTTTCGGAAAAAAGGACGGTAGCCTTTTCCGAACTCATCAAAAAAGAAGGCATGAACTGGTGGGGCGAAGCCCGGATCGACACCCTGGACCGCTACCAGGACAGCAGCCTGGCCCTCATGCGGGAGGCCGGCTGCCGCATGATCTTCTTCGGGGCCGAGTCGGGCAGCGACCAGCTGCTGCAATTCATGGACAAGGGCGGCAAACAGAGCGGCAGTCAGATCCTGAGCTTCGCCCGGCGGCTGCGGAGGTTTGATATCATCCCGGAGTATTCCTTCGTCCTGGGCTGGCCGGCCGCCGGCGAACAGGAGGCTCTCCGGCAGGTGGAAGCGGAGATCAATTTCATAAGAAAAGTAAAAGAGGCCAACCCGGACACGGAGATCATTATCTACGTCTATAGCCCGGTGCCCACCGAAGGCTCGGAAATGTTCGAAAAGGCAAAACAACAGGGATTTTCTTTCCCCAGGAAACTGGAAGACTGGCTCGATCCGGCCTGGGAAAACTTCGACCTGCGCAAAAACCCGCTGACGCCCTGGCTTACCCCCAGGGTGACCGGCAAAATCCGCAACTTCGAGACAGTGCTCAACGCTTACTACCCTACAGTGTCCGACATCAAGCTCAGCGGCCGGCAGCGCCGGGCTATTCGCATGGCGGCAAGCTGGCGCTACCAGTTGGGCCTGTACGGGTTTCCCTACGAGCTGAAAGCCCTACAGCGCTTCTGGCTGAAGTACCGGCAGCCGGAGGTGGAAGGGTTTTGATGTTTGATGTGCGATGTGCTGGGAGCCTGCGGCAGGGATGTTCCCCGGCGAATCAAATATTTTACCCGGCTTGAAAGAGACGGGCACAAATCAAAAATCGAACATCAAAAGTTGACTTCTGGCAGAAAGGCTATATTGCCTGATATTCCCCAAAAACACCTTATACTCAACATGACATAAGAAATATTGAGTCCGCTCCGGAAAGTCCCCTAAATGAGTGAATGCCCGCCTTCGCCAGGCTTCGGCAGATGAGAAGTGAGGGACTGAATGAGTGAATAAATATAAAATATGTATTGTTTTTAAAATCAAAATTTATTACATAGTTGATTCTATTCACTCATTCGCTAAGTCACTCCTTCACTCCCTCTCCGGGGTTTCCGGAGTGCCCTCAATATTTAATCCATCCAACCCCATGCGCAGATTCCTCCGCATCCTCCTCCACCGGTTCTACCGCCCTCTTTTGCAGCGCTACCTGCGGAAGGGCCGTTCCTATCGCTATTCGGGCCTCCGCCTGTTCATCCCGGCGGGCGTGTTCCACCCGGCATTTTTCGGCAGCACCAGGGTGATGGCAGCCTTCCTTCAGGACCAGGAACTGCAGGGCAGGCCCCTGCTGGAAATAGGCTGTGGCAGCGGCCTGTTGTCGCTGATCGCAGCCGGAAAGGGTGCCGAGGTGACGGCGTTGGACATCAACCCCGCCGCCGTAACCTGCTGCCGGGATAATGCCGCCCGCAACGGACTGCCCCTGCAGGCTCTTCAGTCGGACCTGTTCGACGAACTGGCAGCCCGGCGGTTTGACGTCATCCTGTCCAATCCGCCTTATTTCGATGGCGAACCGGAAAGCGCCGCCGCCACCGCCTGGTACACGGGGGAGGGCCATCGTTTTTTTCGGCGCTTTTTCGGGCGGTTGCCCGAATACGCCCACCCCGGAAGCCGGGTATGGCTGATCCTGTCGGAGTCCTGCAACCTGGAAGCCATAGAGACCATCGCCCGGCAGCACCGGTATGCGCTAAGCCCTGTATTCCGGCGCCGCAGGCTATTTGAGGATTTCGTCCTTTTTGAGGCCCAGCCCTCAGAAGAATAACTTTCTGAAGCAGCAAAGCAGAATCAGAGCAAAACATGAAACCGAACCGGCAAAATTGGTTGTGTTCCTACAGCCTCCTGAGCACAGGAATCTTCCTGGGCATGGGGCTTTTGCTGCTCTGGCAAAGCCACCGGGCCCCTTTCGGAGACTACGCTAATTACTACTACGCCAGCCGGATGTTGCTGGATGGACAGTTTAGCAATGAGGTGTACGATCCTTACAGCTTCAACACCATGGCCAACCGCCTTTCCCCTTACCCTGTTTTTGTCAATTATACGCCCGTGCCGCCCGCCAGCGTGCCGGCTTACTTGCCCTTTGCGTCGATCCGCCCGGTGGAGCTTTCCAAAGTGCTTTTCGGCCTGCTGGGCTTGCTGTTGTTCTGCCGGTCGTACTTCCGGCTGGCGCACCGGCTGAAACTGGATGAACAGCGGCGGCTCCTCCTGGTTCCCTTTATTTTGTCCGCCCCCTTGCTCAACAATTTCCAGCAGGGCCAGTCCTACCTTTGGCTGGTGGCCTTCCTGACAGAAGGATTCCTGGCCTGGCAAAAAGGGCGGACAGCGCCGGCAGCAATGTTCTGGGCCGTCCCCATAACCCTTAAGCTCTTCCCGGCCATCCTGCTGCTGTTCCTGCTGCTGGAAAAGGATTTCCGGTGTTTTTTCCTGACGCTCGCCTTTACCGCCATCCTCTCGCTTTTGCCGATGCTCTTTTTTTCGCCCCTCATCACCGAAAATTACTTTCTGGAGATCGTCCCCCGCCTGTTCCGGGGCGAGATCAACGATCCCTTTTCTATTCTATACCAATCCGGACGGGCGCTGCTCTTTAATGCCTTCATCCCGGACGCACACCTCAACCCGCAGCCATGGGCCGACCTGCCTGGCCTGGCTTTGGCCGGCAACCTCCTCTTGCAGGTGATCGTCCTCGCATCGGCTGTCTTTCTGATGCAGGAAAAAAAAGTGGATGCTTTTTCCCGTTTTGCCGTGGCTTTTCTGGCTGGCCTGCTCCTTACCGGTTATGGCTCCAGCTACAGCCTGGTGTTGCTCCTGCTGCCCCTGCTCGCCTTGCCGGTTTTGATGAAAGGCCGCCCATTATGGCAGGCGGCCGGATGGCTGCTGATTGCACTGGCCGCCAATGTTCCGGTTTACCAGCTCCACGGCCAGCCGCTGGGGTTCCAGTTTCCCCGCCTATATGCTTTGCTGACGTTGCTAGCGTTGCTCCTGTTGGCGGTTCGGCCGGCGATGCGGCAGGCGCCCATCGGGGTTATAGCTTTTCTGTTCACCTTAAAGGGATTGTTTAGTTCCCCGGCATTTCCAACCGAAGGCGCCTATTACCTGCCGGACGGGCGTTACGGCATCATCCACGATTACGAAACCGGAAGCGAGGGGTTGAGGCTGCAGCACTTCAATGAGTTGGGCGCCCAGCAAACGGTTTTTGCCACCCAGGATAAAATCCAATTCTCGCCGGATCTGAAAATAAAAGCAGGGCAGGTTTTCTGGAAGGGCAGCCAGCTCACCTGCTCCAGGAGCCAAAAACGGAGGCCCGCTTTGCTCGGCGAACACTATGTTCTTTATCTTTCCGACGAAGGGAGAGGAGTTGGTTTTTTCACGCTTCGCAAAATCCGGCTACCATGAGGTTTATACCGGCAGCGGGCCGATATTCAGTTCAGCCGCAGGCAGGACCATATCCAAAGCGAGTTGTTATACATCAGTTTCATGGAACCCTCCGTTCGCGTCATTGCCCGGGAATGGGGGTGGAATAAAGAAGAAGTGGAAACCCGCCTTCAAGGTTCCCCCAGTCATGTATACAACGAATTCCCCCAGTTGGGTGCCTTGTATCACCGGCGGCGGGTGGACTCCCTGGCACCCTACCAGACGCTCCGGGTTCCGGACAGCGCCCGGGAACCGAACGCAGGGGAGCCGGATTATTTTAGGTGAGGGTTTTGGGTTTTGGGTTTTTGGTTTTTGGTTTTTGGGTTTTGGGTTTTGGGGGTTGGGTTTTGGGGGTTGGGTTTTGGGTTTTGGGGGTTTGCAAGGGGCGAACAGCGAACAGCGAACAGCAAACAACCTAACGCCCTCGTTCCTCTACTGCCCGTATCCGCTTCCGGAAGGCGGCCAGGATAACCCGCTGGTGGTCGTTGGGATGGTTCTTCGACTCGCCCGGCGTCGCCCGAAGATCGTGGTCGAAGTATTGCATGGGAAACCCGCTGCGTTGAAACTTCCGCCTCCACCACCAGACGGTGAGGCGGCGCAGGGCGTGGTTGACGCTGATGCCCCATTTGCCGGAAAAAAGCCATTCCATCCATAGTTTGAGGCGGGAGTGCCTTTCTGAAATCCGGCCGTTCAGGGCAAGGACGGGGTCGTGGTTGGGGAAATAGGCGCGCACCCAGCGGTTGGCCTCGTAGAACGCCCGCTGCGTAGAGGCCCCGAACAAAGGGATCACGGTGATGCTCTCCAGGGCCGTGTAGTAATTCTTGTCCTTCAGTTCCAGTTCTTCTTCGTCGAGGAAATAGTTCATGCAAAACCCGTTTTGCCGGCCAAACAGGAAGGTCAGCTTTTTGAAGAGGTGGAGTAGGCTGCGGCAGATCCACAGCCGCCCGGAGCGGGCAATGATGAAGTAATCGATGTCGGCGTTCTCATCGGCTGAATATTTGGACAGGGAGCCGGAGATGCTCACGGCGCGCACAAAAGGAAACTGGCTGATCAGGCGAGCGTTGCGGACAGCCTCTTTCATCATGGCGCTCGATATTTTATGGTTTTCTTCCCGTTTTGCCACCCATTCGGCTCTGGGCCGGGCCATGAAGTACCCTTCGTAAACCCAGGCGCGCTGCTCGGCCAGAAGTTCCTGCAGCGCCGCGTTTACTTCCTGTACTCTGGTTTTTACGCCACAGAACCGGTGGACTTCTTCCTGCCGCAAGGGAAAGGAAAAAATATCGAAGTACAACAAGGCCTTGACCACAGCATTTTTCAGGTCCTCCATTCGTATTCTGTAATGATTAAACTTTTGCCCGGCTCCTTTCACAACGGATGCCCGGGCCCTTTTGCCATTCCCTGCATAAACAAGCGGATCGTCCGGTACATAATACAAAATTCCAAACCCATTGACCATTGCCGGATGTAAAAAAGATCGAGCCGCAGGCGGCCCCGGAGTTTATGCCGGGAACTGACCTGGCCCTCGTACCCCCGGACCTGCGCCAGGCCGGTGATGCCAGGCAATACGGCATGCCTCAGGCAATAATCCCTTCCTAGTTCCCGGCTGAAAGCCCGGTGGTCGCTGATCATATGTGGCCGTGGGCCCACGATGCTCATATCTCCTTTCAGGACATTGATAAACTGGGGCAGTTCGTCCAGCTTGTGGCAACGCAGCCAGTATCCCAGCCGGGTAGGCAGGCGCTCTTCGCCCGCTTTTGCCCGGCCCATGGTCCGAAGCTTGATGCAATGAAAAGGGCGGCCCCATCTGCCGATCCGTTTCTGGACGAAAAAAACCGGCACCCCCGTATCGGCCAGGACGAGCAGGCACAACAACGGCATCAGCCAGGATAAGACAAAAAACAGGGCAAACAGGGAGAGCGATACATCCACCGCCCGTTTCAGGTATCGGTAAGGAAAACAGGCCAGCCTGCTCCCCATGTCCTTCGCGGAACTCCACACGCCTGTTTGCTGCCCCAACGGGCCGCGCAGCGCAGCGCCCGGCCCGTCAGGCCCCGGTGCCGGTTGAGGGAATTTCGGGATTTTCATAGTTTATGCTTGAATATAGTGCCGAAAGAAAAAATGCAAAAAAAACGACGCCGCGCTGCCGTTCCAGCACGCTTTCAAAAAGAGAAAAAGAAGCGACGGCCAGCACCAGCCACAGGAGGGGGAAAAGGATGCCCTCCCGCAGCCCCGCCCGCCAGCCCAGAGCCAGCAGCCACAGCCAGGCAGCCAGGGCAGGCAGGCCCGCCTGTAGCCAGGTTTCCATGTATTGGTTGTGCAGGCTGTAATTCAGGTATCCGGTATCGCCCAGCTCCGGGTTGCCGTGGTATAGGTTGTGCCTCAAAATCAGGCTGTTCATTTCCGACCGGACGTCCCCCACTCCCAGGCCCGCCGCCCAGGCCTGGTTTTCCTCCAGCGCCTGCCAGCCGAACCTGAGCAACAACAGCCGCAGAGTCAGCCCGTTAAATGGCGTATCCCAGCGAAATTGTTCCTGCTGTAACACCTCGAACCGGGAATCGACAAGTTCCCGGAACCGCCCCTGGTTGACCAGCACGGCCAACAGCGCAAACGCCAGGAACAGAATACCCCATACCCGGTTTCTGA
Source organism: Lewinellaceae bacterium (assembly GCA_020636375.1). Lineage (GTDB taxonomy): Bacteria > Bacteroidota > Bacteroidia > Chitinophagales > Saprospiraceae > JACJXW01. Next base: position 467,035 of record JACJXZ010000001.1, read on the forward strand.
CGCCTCCCAAACCGCCCCGCCCCTTTCGCCCGAGGTTCAGCCTCGCCACCCCGTAAACCACGGCCAGCAAAATGAACAGGCGCGAAGACAATAAAACGATGCCTAAAGCCAGGGTTCCCCAAACCAGCCCTTTTATCCACGCCTGCTTTATAAAGGAAAAGGCCTTCTCCCGAACGAGAAAATCAAAAAAAACCAAGCTCATAAATACGTAGAGCGAAAGGTATACGGCATTAAATTCATCGAGCACCCAACCGAGGCGGTGATAGAAAAAAACAGAAACATCTCCTGCCGCAGGGTACTGTCCCACCGCGTGTGCCAGCGCCGCCCAGAGGGCGAGAACACATGCGCCCACCAGGCAGAGCATGGCCTGCCGGACAAAGCGCCAACTGAGCTGCCCGTCCAGGGCCGCCAATACAGGAAATGCCACCAGGGTAAATTTTTTTTCCAGGACAAAGGCGGCCCGTGACAGGTCAGCTGACCAGAACGCTGAAAAAGCGGTAAAGGCATAGAGCGCCAGAAAGGGAAAAACCCATTTTTGTTTCAAAGCCTTCCGGAACCGCCCCTTCAGGCCAGGCTGCAGCAGTACGGCCACCCCATACAGGATGACCACATAAGTGTTGCCCCGCTCCCAGAAACATAAGGTAAAGGGGATCAGGAGAAAACAGGCCTTTCCTATTTTTGGAAGCAGGTTCAAATGCTGATTTTTGGTTTAGCGTGCTTTAAAAAAAGTGCTTCATAGCTGTCAGCCACCCTCTGCCAGCTGTATTCCGTCTTTGCCTTCTGCCGGTTATGTTCTGCCCACGCTTTGGCGCGCTCCTGATGGTACGGCCAGCCGGCAAGCAAGCGGCTGATGTCTCCACTGGCCTTAAAATAAAAAGCCTGCTCTTCTAAAACTGACCGGTTAAAGACATTATCGTGGGCACAAATGGGAACGCCGCAGGCCATCGCCTCCAACAAGGACGGGTTGGTGCCCCCAACCGAATGGCCGTGAAAGTATAGCCGGGCGAAACTCCGCAGGCTGTTCACGACATCCGGCTCGAAAATGCCCCCCGGAAACCGAACCCGGCCATTGCCCCCGTAACGGTTCTCCAAATACCTGCCGTTGCGGGTGTCCGTATCGCCTACCACCAGGATCGGCAAAAGGCCCTCACCATCCAGCACCCCCTCGATAACCGGTTCCAGGTTGTTTTCCGGAACCATCCGGGCAATTGCCAGGTAATACTGTCCGGGATCAACTTCAAAACGGGCGAGGGCCTTCTCATCTCTTGCCGGCACTGCCGGCGCGCCGTAGGGAATATATTCGGCAAAACGCCGACAGGCGCGTTCCAGGTGAGATGAAATGGCTTTCGAATCGGCTACCAGCACATCCCCCTGATGGGCAGCCAGCCGTTCCATCCACCGCAGGAAGTACCTTACCGGCAAAGAATACTTAGTCCTCTTCCATTCCAGCCCATCCATATGTATGATGTTCACCGGACCGGAAGGCCAGGCCATAAACCAGATGGCATTGCTGGTGTATCCCAACTGCAGTAAAATATCAAAACCTCGCCTGCGCGCATCCAGCAGGCAAAAAAAGTCGTAGATGAACTGCCCGAATGTCCCCAACCTGCCTTCCGGGTCCGGCTGGCGAAGAAGGCGAACGCCTTTCCAGCACTCCCCGGCAAACGGGTGCCGGGATGACTGGTACACCCATACCTGATGGCCCCGGCCCACCATTTCTTCGCCCAGGTGCTGGGCAAACTGCTCATACCCGCCGTAACGGTTGGGGATGCCCCGACAGCCCAGGATGCCGATCTTTAGGGGGGCGCTGTGTTGTTGGTTGTTTGTTGTCAGTTGTTTGTTGGTTGTTGTTTGTTAAAAAGCAACAAGCCCTTTATTGCCGAGAGCTATAGCATATCCCTCCAGCGTCCGGCCTGCGGCGTTGTCCCAATTGTATGTTTTTCTAATTCTTTCTTTCAATGCCGTATCCGGGGGCGCATGGTAAGCCTCCTGTACGGCCTGCCTGATGGATTCCAGGCTGCCAGGTTCGCAATACCAGGCACTGTCCTGGAAATATTCCCGCACATCGCCCCGGTCTCCCGCTACTATGTTGCAGCCCAGGGCGGCAGCTTCCAGAGAGGACAAGCCCGTCGTTTCGAACCAACTGGGCAGCACATGGACGCGGGCCTGCCGGTAGAACGGCAACAGGCGCTCCTGCGGCAAATGCCCGATAAAACGGATACTGCCTCCTGCTTCTCTCCGGCACAACTCATAATAGCCTCTCTGGTTGCGGGCGGGATGCCCTACCAGCGTCAGGGGCAAAGATGTACCTTTCAACGCGCGGATCAGGTTGAGCTGATTTTTCCTTCCTTCGATCCTCCCTACACATAAAATGCCGACACGGTTGCCTGCCACGGGCCATTCGCTGAGAAAAAGACGGGGGGCTACTCCATTGGGAACGACCACGTAGTCGTTTTCAACGCCGTAATCACCCACCAGGCGCCGGTATTCACTGTGCGAGTTGGGCAACCAACAACCGGCGCCCTCCAGGATGCGCTGTATTGTGGCCCGGCGCCCCTGCCAGAGAAAAGAGCAGGAGCTCAACGGTTCGCCCTTCAACAGCCACTTGCCCACGGTTTTGAGGTAGGCCGTTTGATCGGCCGTCAAAATACGGGCGGCCCGGCCGACGAGGCCCGGCCGGTGAAAACGGTCGTATTCTTCATAGTTTACATATACAGTGGAAACCACATAGGGCTTATCCGTACGTTCCAGATGGCCGATAATATCTTCCGGCCGGATGATGTTAAAAAAATGCAACAGGCCATACGCCCGGTAATCAGGCTGTTCCGGGTTAATATCCACCTGGTGCCCCCGGCGGCGCAAGGCCTGTGCCGTTTCGAATACCTGCACGGTGTCTCCTCCCGGGTCGGACAGCAGGTTGGGGCGGGCCAGCATGAGGATGTTCAGGGGAAACATTGGCGTTGTTCGTTGTTCGTCGTTTGTTGTTCGCAAATTTTTAAAAATCAATGGATATTTTTGAAAAGACACAAAAAATTCCTGCCAATTGATTAACAATATTCACTCATTCACTCATTCACTCATTCACTCATTCACTCATTCCTTCATTCCCTCCCAAACTCCGGAAACACCGGCAAAAAAACAATCACCCAGATCAAATATTCGTAAATATTGGTCAGGTAACTGCCGGTAAACTGATAAAGAAAGACAAAGAAAAAGAGAGCCAGGCGGTAGTAATTGACGTAAACGCGGGTATAGACGAAAAGCATGGCCTGTACGAGGATGCGCCCCGCCGCTCCGGCGATGCCGAAGGTGGCCAGCGTCTCCGCCATAGCATTGGGAATGCGGGCCAGCTCGGCCCATTCCCCCTCATAGTTGTAGTATTCCACAATGAGGCTGTGGCCCACCTCCTTGATCTGCCCCAGGCCGGCACCCAGCAGGTAACTTGTTTTGCCCAGGATGCCCCAGGCCAGCAGGAAAGCCTCCCAGGTGCGGCCATTGGCGGAAGAGTCGTGGCCCGCCAGGATGAATTCCACCCGCTCGGCCACCGGGTTGAACGGGAAAACCTGAAACAGGAAAAAAGCCCCCACCCCGCCAGCCAGGCAGAGGTAGGCCGCAGCAAAAAATACTTTTTTATACCGCAGCAGCCGGAAAGCATGGAGAAAGAAAACCAGGAGGATGGCCAGAGCCAGCCCGCCCAGTACGCCAAAGGAGAGCGACAACAACAGGGCCCCGCCCAGCAGCGCCGTCTCCCGGAGGTAACGGTTGCCCCGGGCAAACAGGAAAGATAAAAAGTAAAACAGGAAAACGGGGGCCAGCTGCAGGGCGTAAAAAGACGACTCGTAAACCAGCAGCTTCAGCCGGGGAAAAGCCGGAATGGCGGGATGGATCGGCTCGTAATACCAGAACAGCTTACCGAACCCGGGAATGGCCAGCGCCAACAACGCAACGCCAACAAAGAGGGTGTTGTAAATGGCCACCTGCCGGAACCCCCATCTCAGGGCCTCCCGGTGTTCCTGCAGGAAAAAAAAAGCCCAGGAAACGAACAGGAAAACACTGGAAAACAGCAGATAAGACTTGGCAAAGGATTCCAAAACCGCCCCCCGGGAAAGGTGATAAAACGCCAGGGGTACGGACAGCGCCAGATACCAGGCTAACGGTTTCCACTGACCCCTCCGCAAAATCAGGAACAGAAACAGCGGCGACAACAAAGTCGTATACAACAGCCCGCCCGGCAACAGGAAAGTATTCAGGAAGAAAAAGCCGACGAGCAGGGCAGAAGCGGGGGATACGGCACCTGTCTTTTGAGTCGGGATGTCCGGCATGTTAAAAGATAAATGTTGGGAAGAAAGATAGGGTGTTGAGGAGGATTTGCCAAACTATTGCAACTGGATCCAGGAAAATAACTTTAATATCTTCTCAACAAAATAACAATTGACCCAGCAAATTCATTAAGCTTTTTATGGCGCCACCTGACTACCATCACTTTATACCCAAAAAAAAGGTCAGTCCCATCCATATCACATAGATTTTTGAATTCAACTTGAAGTTAAACAACAGTCAGGTCAATGATTTTTGTCAACCAACATGTTAAAGAATTAGCCTTCCGCTGGTATTAGTAAAGCTATATTGCCGTTCCCTCCTCTCCCTATAAATCCACTTTTTTCCATAACTTCGCCCCCCGGGGAATCCGCACCCCCACCGGCTGCTCATCGTACAACCCACCGTTTATGAAACACGCAAAGGACACCAACGCCTCCCAGCCCGAAACCCCGGACACCCTCACCTGGCAGGACCTCCAAAACCACGCCCTGTGGTGGGTGCGCCTGGTTTACAACACCGCCTGTTTCATCCGGGACGTGCTCTTCAAACACTGGCGCACGAGCCTGCCCCTGATGCTGGCCGGCCTGCTCCTGTCGCTGGCCCTGCTCCGGCAAAGGGCGGGAGTCTACCAGATGGCCGCCACCTTCGTCTACGGCGACCTGCATCCCAAAATCTTCGGAGACATGGTAGCCAAACTGGACGCCCTGCTGAACAACGGCCGCGCCGACAAGGCGGGCGGCCTGATGCAACTGACGGAAGAGCAGGCGAAAAAGATCAGGAAGGTGGAGATTTCCGACATCAAAGGCAAAAAGCTGACGACCAACTACACCTTCCGCAAAGAACCAATGATCTTTACCATCACTCTCTCCGCTCCGATATCCGAAGACAGCCTGCGGCAAGCCATCACCGGATATTTCAACAGCAACCCCTTCACCGCCGACCGCCTGGAAATGAAAAAGCGGCAGCTCCGGGAAGAAATGGCCTTCATTGAGGAAAAACTACAGGCTGTCGATTCCATCCTGGCCAAGCTCTATGCCGGCGGCAGCCTTTCTGCCTCTGCCCAAAGTACCGTAACCATCGAAAATTCGGAAGGGAAAAATGCCCATGAACTGCTGAGCTTCTCCCGCGAACTCCAACAGCGCAAAGCGGAGATCGAACGCAACCTGGCCATCCCGGAAAATGTCATCCCCATCGACAACTTCATCCTCTTGCCCAAAGCGCGCTGGGATGCCGGCCATGTTATCCTGTACGGCATTTCCGGCATTTTCGCCGGCTTCCTGCTCGCCTCCGCGGCCGCCTTCTGGCGCGACCGGCTCCGAAAACTGGTTCAGGATTGAAAATAACAATGACAGATGAGGCGGCAATGGAAAAAGCGGGTATGGGCGGCAGCGGCAGGCATCCTGCGCCAACTGGGGCAGTACCGGCTGGCCATCGCCAATTTTTTCTCTCTGGGCCTGCTGCGCGCCACCGACGCCCTGGTGCTCCTCTTCCTGATCCCCGTCATTATCGGCCGGGTGGGCATCGACAACTTCGGGATCATCGCCTTCGTGCAGGTATTCCTCAATTACGGCAAAACCATTGTCGGCTATGGCTTTAATATCACCGGGGTGCAGGCAGCGGCGCTCCACGCTCAGGACAAAAGGGCCTTGTCCCGTATCTTTTCCGATATCCTTTACACCCGGGCAATCATTGCCCTGCTGGCGGGCCTGGGGCTGGCGGCCCTGGTGGGGTTCATACCCTATCTTGGCGGCTACGGGCCGGTATTTTTCTGGGGGTACCTGCTGATTTTGGGGCAGGTGGTATACGCTGACTGGTTATTCATCGGCCTGCAGAAGGCTCAGTACATCACAGCGGCCAACCTGGCCTCCAAACTCCTGTTTGCTGTTCTGGTGATCGCATTCGTCCGCCGGCCGGAGGATCACGTCTTTGTGATCGGCCTGCAGGGAGGCGCCACGCTGGCCACCGGCCTGCTCGTCGTCGGGCTGCTGAAATACCGGTACGGCCTTTTCCTGCTGCCGCCGGCCGCCGGCGCCATCCGGCATTACCTCCGGTCCGATTTCAAACTGCTGCTCACCAACTTGTCTATCGAAATCAACACTTCCTACAGCCTGCTGGTGATCAATATCCTGACGACCAACGCCCTTACGGGCTATTTCAGCGTGATGCAAAAGCTCATCCAGCCGCTGAGGTTCCTCCTGGTTATTTTTTCGCAGGCGCTGTTCCCCCTGGCGTGCAAAAAGGTGGAAAAAGGCTGGAAAGAACTGCTGGCGCTGTTGCGCAACACTTTGTCCCTCTTTATTCTCTTCCCGGCAGGCGCAACCGCCCTGATGTTTTTTTTTGCCGAGCCTCTGTTAAGCTTTTTCGCCGGGTCGGCCGACGCCTATCTGGTCATCAACTTCCGCTTGTACCTCTTTGTGCCGCTCATCATCCTGGCCAATATTCCCGCCTACCAGATCCTGCTGGCCTTTGGCCGCAAATCGGAATACTCCCGGGTGTACCTGCTGGGGCTGGCCCTCAACCTGGTTGCCTCCTACCTGCTGGCCAGGTTGTACGGCCTGGCCGGGCTGGTCGCAGCCCTGATCCTGGTCGAGCTCTTCATCACGGGCGGCCTTTATGTTATGGTTTGGAGGAACCGAAAGGCCATGCAGGCTAAAAATAATTAATTTGCGGCCATGCCCCGGATATGTGTATTGATCGTCAACTACCTGAACTATCGGGATACCCTGCGGTACGTGCAAAACCTGCAGGCACAGGAGGGCGTACGCCTGTCCATCCTGGTGGTCGACAACGCCTCTCCCAACGAGTCGGCGGCCGTGCTGGCCCGGGAACTCCCCCGGTTCCCGAATACGGCTTTCCTGAAGAACGGCCGCAACGGCGGTTATGCCTATGGCGTCAATTCCGGCTTGCGCTACATTGCCGGCAAGGCGGCCGATTTCATCCTCATCTCCAATAACGACATCCGGCTGGAGGACCCGTTGCTGATCCGCAACCTGGCGCGGGAGTACCCGAAGCTGCCGGGAGCGGCCTTCATCGGCCCCTCCATGTACGTCGGCGGCAAAGAAGACCAGAAACACCAGGCATGGAAGATTCCCACTTTCCGCGACGACGCTCTGGCCTCTCTGCGCCTGCTGGATATACCCGGCAGGCTGCTGGGCTGCTCCAACCGCTACGCCTTCCCGAAAACGAGGCGGGGCACCGAACCCGTAGACTGCCTGAGCGGTTCCTTCTTCCTGGGTTCCAAAGAGGTTTTTCAACTCCTGGGGCCGTGGGATGAGCAAACTTTCCTCTACGTCGAAGAATCCATACTGGGCTGGAAAATAAAAAGGATGGGCCGGCAGAATTACCTCGTCCGCTCCCTCCGCTTCGACCACGATTTCGGCCGTACTACCCGGACGGCGCATTCTTTGGCGCAGTTGCAACAGTACTGGATGGAGAGTACCATTTACTTTCAGAACACCTACCGCGGAGTCCCCCTGCGGAGGCTGGCCGTATTGCGCGTTCTTTTCCGGTTGTGGGCAATAGAAACCTTCTTTGTCCTTCTGCTCCGAAAACTCCTTTGCCGGTTTCGGTGTTAGAAATGAAATCCAGAAATATGGCTTTCCTCAAACTCTACCTCATCGCCCTGCTCGCCTTCTTTCCACTGGATATGCTCTGGCTCGGCTGGCTGGGCCGGGGCTTCTACCGCCGGCAGCTGGGCCCGCTCATGCGGGAACAAACCGACTGGCTGGCAGCCGGCCTGTTCTACCTGCTGTTCCTGGCGGGCATCATCGTCTTTGTGGTTCAACCGTCCCTTCAGGGCAGCGCCCGCGACGTGCTGCTGCGCGGTGCCTTCTTCGGCCTGGTCACCTACGCCACCTACGACCTGGTCAACCGGGCGGTCATCAACAACTTTTCCTGGACGCTGGCGCTGGCAGACATGCTATGGGGAGTAGTGCTTTGCACAACGGTGAGCTTCGTGGCCTGGTATTTCGGGCGGTAGGCGAATAGCCAACAGCGAACAGCGAACTCTTCCCTCACGGCCTCATTTCCACCCCCTTCGCCGCCAGTTGCCACATATCAGCAAGGATCGACAGCCACCTTCGCCACCTCCAGTTCGGCAAAATAGGTAGAATGGTCTATGGAAGTGAGGGCAAAGCCCCTGCGGCGAAACATTTCCACCATGACGGTATTGGCTTTGAGAACGTTGGCAAAGACCTTTTCAATCCCCCTTTCCCGGGCGATGCGGATCATATAATCGGTCAGCTCGCCGCCCAGTCCCTGGCCCTGCCAACGGTCGGCGACAGCGATGGCAAACTCGGCGTCCTCATTGTTCGCATCGGCGAGCAGGCGCGCTTCGCCGGCCATCATCTTTTTTCCCTCCGTCTTTATCTCGGCGACAATGGCAATCTCGCGATCATAATCGATCTGGGTAGAGCGCTTGAGCAATTCCTTGGAAACGTGAGGGATGTAGCCAAAAAACCGGAAATACTGCGTCTGCCGGGAGAAACTGGCGATCATCTCCTCTTCCAGGGGTTCGTCTTCCGGCCGGATAGGCCGGAGTATAACCCGGCGCCCGTTTTTCATGGTATAGGGCCGGACGTACTGCTTGGGATAGGGCGAGATGACCAGATGGCTGTAGGGCCGGTGCTGGCCTTCCCGGTATTCCTGGTCGAGGATCACGTAGGCGTCGAGGACGATGCCGCCGTTTTCGTCCACCACGAAGGGGTTGATGTCGATCTCCTTGATCTGGGGGCAGTCCATGATCAGATAGGCAAATTTGTACAGGATGAACTGGATGGAACGGATATCGACCGGCGGCATGCCGCGGTATCCTTTGAGCAGTTCATACACCTTTGTTTCCTCGATGATCCGTTTGGACAGCGCCATGTTGAGCGGCGGCAGGCCGATGTTGGAGTCCTTGAAAATCTCCACGGTCACGCCTCCCAGGGCAAAGACGATCACCGGGCCGAAGATGGGGTCTTTATTGGCGCCGATGAGCAATTCGTAGCGCTTGTGGATCATCTCTTCCACCGAAATGCCGTAAATCTCCGCTTCCGGCCTGGCTTTCTGCACCCTGCTTTTAATGTGCCGGAAGGCTGCTCTGACCTCTGCCGGCCCTTTCAGTCCCACTTCCACCCCGCCGATATCCGTCTTCAGGCCGACGTCGGGCGATACGACCTTCATCACTACCGGGAAGCCCGCCTCTTTGGCCAGCTGTACAGCCTCACCGGGCGTTTTTGCCAGCTTGGAACAGGTCACCGGCATCTCATAAAACGACAGGAGCTGCTTGGCCTCGATCTCGGTAAGTTGCCGGCGCCCTGCCCGTAGGGCATTGTCGAGCATAGTTTTGGCTGCTGCCGTATCGGGAGAAAACTCCTGCGGCATGGTGGAGGGCGTCTCATACAACAACTCTATATTGCGGGTATAGTTGTACATTTTAAGAAAGACATCGACGGCGCTTTCGGGAAACTGGTAACTGGGTATGGTATTGTCCGGAGGACGGTAATAGAACTCCCGGGGAAAGTCTTCCTCTTCCATCCAGGAGGCCAACACCGTTTTGCGGGTTCGCCGGGCCAGGTTGGCGATCTCTCTTTCCACATCGGCGGCGCGGGTTACGGCCTGGGGCGTGAGGATGACCAGGATGCCGTCGGTATTGGGGTCTTCGATACAAGCTTCGGTTGCCGCCCGGTAATGCTGGGCCGTGGCGTCGCCCTGGATATCGACGGGGTTGCCCCGGCTCCAGTTGCCGTGGAGGGCTTCATCGAGGCGGGCTATGGTTTTTTCGCTTAGGGGGGCCAGGGCGCCGCCGTTCCCGATGAGGTGGTCGGTGGCCAGTACGCCCGGACCGCCCGCGTTGGTAATGATGGCCAGGCGGTTGCCGGCAGGGCGCTGCTGCAGGGCCAGCCCCTGGGCGCAGTTAAAAAGCTGGGCGATCGTTTCCACCCGAATGATGCCCGCCCGCTTGAGCGCCGCCTCGAAAACGGCATCATTGCCGGCAAGGGAACCGGTATGAGACAAGGTGGCCTGGGCGCCTTCCTTGCTCTTTCCTGCCTTGAGCACCAGGATGGGTTTGGTGCGGGCAAAGGCCCGCGCCGCACTCATAAACCGCCGGGCATCCTTCAGCGATTCCATATAAATGAGGATGCTCGACGTCCGGGGGTCATTTCCGAAATAATCGATCAGGTCGTGAAAGCCGATATCGGCCATATCCCCGATGGACACAAAATGGCTGAAACCGACCTTTTGTTTGCGCGCCCAATCCAGAATGGCCGTACACAGGGCGCCGCTCTGAGATATGAAGGCGATCTTGCCGGGCAGGGCCGTCCGGTTGGCGAACGTAGCGTTGAGGTTCAACGAGGGGTTGATGAAGCCCAGGCAATTGGGGCCGACGACCCGCATGCCGTACGCCCGGGCGTATTTCATCACCTGCCGGCTGAGGGCCTGCCCTTCCTGGCCGGTTTCTGAAAAGCCGGCGGAAATGATCACTGCGCCCCCTACCCCGGCCTGGCCACATTCTTTGACCACTTTGGCAACCGTCTCGGCGGGGGTAGCGACCAGCGCCAGGTCGATTTCGTCCTCAATTTCTCCAACGTGCTGATAACAGCGGACTCCCTGAATGCTATGCTCGTTTAGGTTGACCGGATAAACAGTGCCGCTGTATCCCTTGCCGACCAGGTTGTTGACCAGCGCATACCCCACTGTGTGCCGCTCGTTCGAGGCACCGATCACGGCAATCGTGCCGGGCCGGAATATCTTGTCCAGTTTATTGTTCATAGAACAATGGTTTGACCGTAATAAAACGCTTCCGGAAAAGGGGTGACCGCAGGGAATTGCACACCGGTTGACGGCCGGTCAAATGGGCGGGATAATAAAGTATAAATATAAGGCTTTTTGGGGAGAAAAAACAGGGGGCAGGGCAGATATGCGTAATTTATACTCTGCGGTTTGCAGTTCGCAGTTCGCGCTTCGCGGTTCGCTGAAGGTCCACGACCGGGCAATTTGCTGTTGCCGGTTGTTAGTTGTCAGTTAGGTAACCCAATTGTTCCAGCGACCCCAGGGACTGTTCAAATTGCTGTGTTTATTGTTGAACCCGGAACTTTGAGGAGATTGTTCAGGAATGTGTGTCCGCCCCCAAGTTTTGAACCGATGAGGCCGCAGAGGAACACAGAGTATTCGCTTGACAGCGAATACTCTGTGTTCCTCTGCGTTTCTCTGCGTGCTCATATGTTTGTAAAACCGCAGGGAACGCAGGGAGCGCAGAGAAGCGTATCGTAGCTCCGCTACGCAAGCAACATCCTGCCATGCGGCCTTTCCTCTGCGGCCCTCTGCGGACCCTGCGGTTAAAAAAACACAGGAGGCGCGGAGCGCCGCAGGGAAAGGCAGCGTACCTCAGCGGTTTGAGTAACCCTCCCCCGCCTCACTCTTCGGCATTTCCAGGTTCATCCCCCGGCCCACGCCACGCCTCCCATCACCCCTGCCGCCGCCAGGGTACTCAGAAAATTAACGCCGTGGTTGTCGATATAGCCCTGCCGCTGCAGGCTGCCGCCCAGGATGGAATCCGTGAAATTGCCGAACAGGCCTGCCAGGCCAACCCAGAGCGCCGTAGCCCCCCAGCCCGAGGCCAGGCCGAAAGCGCCGGCAACCAGCAGGCTGCCCAGCACGCCGAACGCTGTCCCTTCCGGGCTGACAACGCCGTCCTTCCCTCTTTCTCCCGGCCCGAAGCCCAGGATGTGGTAATAGCGGCTGCCGTACAGGTTGCCCATTTCGGAAGACAGCGTGTCGGAGGCTGCCGAGGCCAGGCTGGCGGCCATCATGGCCGGAAACGGAAGCGGCAACTCCGGGAAGAGCCAGGCTGCCACTCCCAAAAACGCCGCTACCCCTCCGTTGGCCAGGACATTGATGGCAGAACGCCGCCCCCGGTTTGCCTGGGCCAGCCCCATCGCCGCCTTCTTTCGCAGGTTCCAGGCGGTGGCCGCGGATCCCGTAACAAAAAACACACCCAGCAACATCAACAACGGCAGCCCTCCGCCTAAATAGATGAAACACCCCACCAGCCAGCCAACAGCCGCCCCCGGAACGTCGATGAGGCGCAGCGCCACGGCCAGGGCAGCCGCCAGGGCCAAAGCGGCAGGTATCAGAAAAAATGGATCGTAAACAGACATATCATGAATATCTATCTATACCGGCGGCGGACGGCGGACGGCGGACGGCAGACGGCGAACTGCCAATAGCGAACCGCAAACCGCGCCCCCCCTCGCCCGGCTATTCAAAAAATTTTATTCCACAAAAAGCTCAGAAAATAGATTTTTGTGTTAAATTGAAGGGGACATCAACGCCAGATGGCTCGTTTACCACCATTTTTCCTTATTTCATTCTAAAAATTCACCGTATGAACCAGTATCCCTCCGTTACTAAATTCATGGCTACCAAGCTGATTACTTTTACCCCGGAGACGGACATCCGGGAAGCTATAGACGTCATCCTGAAGAAAAAAATCTCCGGGGCGCCCATTCTCAATGAAAAGAGGGAACTGGTTGGAATGCTTTCAGAAGTGGACTGCCTTCGGATCCTGCTGGAAGGCCCCTACAACGAGGAGCCGAAAAAAATGACCAAGGTCGCCGATTATATGTCAACTTCCGTCAAAACCATCAGCACGGATAAGACCATCCTCGATGCCGCCTATGAATTTGTCCATTCCGGATTCAAGCGCCTGCCGGTAACGGAAAACGGGCAGCTCGTCGGCCAGATCAGCCGGGTGGACGTGCTGCGGGCTATCCAGAAAATGGAACCCCATATCAAACACGTGCCCGATTCCTGGAAAGGGCGCGAGCCGAAACTGCCTGATCATAAGAAATCGCGGTTTTCGGAGAATGCGTAGATAGTGCCCAACCCTACCCATACCCCTCCACCAACCGCTCCCGGATCGGCGCCTTCACCTCCTCCCCCACAAATGCCGCCTCCAGCGCATGGAGGTTGCATTGCAGCAGGTGGGCTTTCTGCCAGTGGAAAGTATCGTGCAGCTTCCGGTACTCCTCTTCCAGGCTGGTGTTGGAGATGGTGCGGGCGTCGGTGTTGATGCTCAGGGACAGGCCCTGGCGGTAGAGCCGGTCGACGGGGTGCTGGGCAAGATCCTCGTAGATATTGGTCTGCAGGTTGCTGGTCGGGCAAATTTCCAGGTGGATGTTTTGCCTTTTCAGTTCTTCGGGCAGCGCGGGGTCTTCCGTGCAGCGGATGCCATGGCCGATGCGTTGCGGGGCAAAGTGCCGGAGCACCTCCCGCACGCTGTCCGCCCCGCGGGCCTCGCCGGCGTGGGAGGTGCAGGGAATGCCGCGGCGGCGGGCATACTGAAAAGCAGCGATGTGCGCGTCCACCGGATACCCGGCCTCGTCGCCGGCGATATCGAAACCGACGACCAGGGAACCTTTGAATTGCTCCACCAGGCGGATGGTCTGCAGGCTCTCCGCTTCGTTGAAATGGCGGAGCGTACACAGGATGAGCCGCGCCTCCACCCCGGCGGACGCCATGGCTTTGCTCAGGGCGTTGTTGACGGTAGCGACCACCGCCTCGGGCGCCATGCCCTTCCGGATGTGGAGCAGGGGCGCAAACCGGATTTCGGCGTACAACACATTTTCTTCCCGGAGCTGTTCCAGCAGGTCGATGGCCACCCACTCCAGTTGCCGGGGCGTCTGCATCATGCGGATGCCGTGCTCCGCCCGGGTGAGGTAGTCGGCCAGGTCGTGGCAGCGCACCGGGCCGATAAAGTCCCGGCGATACTGTTCCAGGCTCAGAGAGGGGTCAATACGGGATGCCACCTGGTAACTGAGAGAACAATCCAGGTGCAGATGCAGCTCTATTTTGGGCAGCCCTTTAAAGTCCATGCATTCGAATGTAGTTACCGGCAAGCCCTACCTGCCGGCCATGCCCAGTTGCTTCAGCATACGCCCGTGGTTGAGCAGCGCCGACAGAAAAGTGGGTTGGATTTTATAAGGAAGCCCGAAAGACTGGGCCGTCTCTTTTACGATCCTGGAAATATCTGGATAATGGACATGACAAATATTGGGGAAAAGATGGTGTTCGATCTGATAGTTGAGGCCGCCGATAAACCAGGACATGATCCGGCTTTTGGGGGCGAAGTTGGCGGTGGTCAGCAACTGGTGGATGGCCCAGCTGTTCTCCATATTGCCCTCCGGGTCGGGCATGGGATATTCCGCCTCGTCCATGACGTGGGCCGTCTGGAAAACGCAGGCCGTCGTAAAGCCGAGGATGAAATGGAAGATGAGGAAGAAAGCCAGCGTCATCCACCAGGGGATGGACACCATAAACATAGGGATGAAAAGGAGGTAGGCATAATAGATTGCCTTGGTAGAAAACAGCTCGAACAATGCAACGCTGAATTTGATGCCCTGGGCTTCCAGGAGTCCGTTTCTCCGATAGCGGAGCAGTTGGCGAAAGTCTTTGGTAGTGATCCACATCATGGTCATCAGGCCATAGAAAAACCAGGCGTAGATGTGCTGAAAGCGGTGAAACCAGTACCGCTCCTGATGGGGAGAAAAGCGCAGGATCTTGCCGGCGTCGATGTCTTCGTCCATCCCGTGAACGTTGGTGAAGGAGTGGTGGAGGACGTTGTGCTGAATCCGCCAGTTGATGGCGCTGCCCCCGATGAAGTTCATGACAAAACCAAGGACCTTATTCACGTGTGGGTTGCGGGAGTAGGCGCCGTGGTTGGCGTCGTGCATGACGGAAAACCCGATGCTGGCGGTAGCGAAAGCCATCACGACCCAGCAGGCCAGGATGGCCAGGGGATGGATAAAAAAGCCACTGATCATCAGCGCATAAGGAATGGCGAATGAGGCGATGAGCACAATAGTTTTCACCACCATTTTGGCGTTGGCGTAACGGCTGATGTTATTTTCCTGAAAGTAGTCGTTTACTCGTTTGCGAAGTACCCGCATGAAGTCTTTATGCTGGGTGCGGTTGAATTTAATTTCCGTAAAGTTCATTGCGTAATTGGTGATTGGAAAAATGAAACAGGCCAGCAAGCTCCCCGGGCCTACCCCTTCCTGTGAACAGAAACCAGAAAAGCTGTGCAATATGAAAGCTCTCTTTGTCAGGAGAAAAAAAAGGACATGCGATTGCCCGAGTCCGAATGCTGGAATCGCTCACAAAATAGTCAAGATTACGGAATAGCTTCTGATAATAACCGTTAAATTTATGCTAATCAGGCCAGCAGAGCGTAAAAAACGGGCTGGCCCATACTAATGCACATAAGTCCTGTTGGTCCATCTTAGCCACAAAGCCGTATAGCTATCGGCT
The DNA here is from genome assembly GCA_020636375.1 of Lewinellaceae bacterium. GTDB lineage: Bacteria > Bacteroidota > Bacteroidia > Chitinophagales > Saprospiraceae > JACJXW01. The sequence continues at coordinate 482,647 of JACJXZ010000001.1, forward strand.
TTGTGCCGTCTTTGTGTTTTTGTGTCTTTGTGGCAAAAAAAGCACCATGCACAGTAGTGTGGAGCGAGCTCCCCAAAGATGCGAAAGCTACAGCCGGTCAGGAAACCGGCTGTTCTTCTTCAGGAGCATCGACGCTGTCCGCTTTTCCTTTCTTTTTGGTAAACGCCACAATCCCGATCCAGACGGGAATAACGAAAAGGACAACCACCATCGCCAGGAAAGCGGTTTTGGCTTGAAACAAATCCAGCAGATACATAGGTTCCAGTTTTTTCTGCCAAAATATCCAGCCTTCTCCAATCAGCAGATGACTTTTGTCACGTCATTCCTTCCGGCAGGCTACTTCCTGGCAGCCTTCACCCGGTTGTAGAAAAGGCGGGCCGTGCCCACATCCACATCCTGGATTTCGTAGGTATTGCCGTCATCCATTTTGGTGACCCTTTCCTTGCTTTTCATGCCCGCCAGTTCCTCCATGAATGCAGGGTTGTTGGAAGTAACGCTGAGTATGCCTTGCTTGAAACCAAAGAAGTAAAACAGCTCGCTGGGAGACTTGATGTATACATAGAGCCGGTCATCGTCGTTGGACGGCATCTTGAACTCTACATAGGACTCCAGCATCCGGTTGATGGATTGCCCGTTGATACTGGCCAGCGCGTTCTTATCTTCCATAGAAATGAAAGACTGGAACTCGGCATTCCACTTCATAGATATCCGGCTGAAGAGGAAGGTATAGGGATTCACTTTCTCCGGCACGTTCATCAGGCCGGTGCCCAGGCTGGCCAGGGCAGCGTCGGCTTCCTTGCCGGGCGGCAGCAGGTTGGCCGTAGCCTTCCGGTAGAAGTCCAGGTCGGTCAGGTATACTACGGGGCTGGCGTCGAAGCTCATCGACTCGATGTCGGTAATCATGATCTTGAGCAACCGCTCGGGCAGGATCAGCTTGATGCCTGCCATTACGTCGGCATCCACCTGATAGACCTGCTGAACCGGCGGGAGGGTCGCGGCGGTGAAGTCCATCGTGTCGGAAATGATCAGGTTTTCCTGGACAGGAGCGGCGGATTCAACAAACTCGGACCGGATGGTTCCCGATGCATCTACTTTGATGTACTTTAACCCGCCTCCCATGTTGAAGGCACCTTCGCCCTCCAGCTTTCCGTCGCGGTTGCGGAATATCAATTGGTTGCCGCGCAGGTTGCCGCCAATGACTTTGAGCGAGTCGCCAAAGACAAACTGGTCTTTGCCCTGGTCATACTTGAATACGCCTTTGACCGGCAGGATGGGGCGGTCTTTGCGGAAAAACAGCGGCATCATCACCCGCGGGTAAACTTCGGAGGTCTCCTTGCCCAGGAAGAACCCGGTGCCCAGCGGTTCTCCGTCGTAGTTTTTGGGCTCATCGTAGTTGATCACCAGGTTGTTCTTGTCGGCCTTGCTGCTTACGGTAAACCAGTACCGGTGGGGCAGCCGCTCCGAATCCAGCCGGGCAAAACCGTTAAAAGAAAGGTTTCTGGACTCCGCCTCCAGGCTGATCCTGCCCCGGAACTCGGTGCGGTGGTCGATGTAGAAGTTGTCGTCCGGCGTGACCTCCCCGGTGGCCCGGGTAACGACCCGCTTCTCGCTGTAAGCGCCTTTGCCGACCGGCTGGCCGACGATATCGGCAAATTCGATCTCCTGTTCCCGATCGCCGATATTGTATTCATAGAAACCGGTGGCGCGGTACAACCGCTTGCCCAATATGTCGACGGTGGCCCGGTTGATGACGTGGTAGCGGTTGAGCGTATCGGCAATGATCCTGGCGTTTTCCAGGGTAGCGATGACCCCTCCCCGGCCGATCTCCAGATAGTTGCTGTCGGGATAGACAAACGCATCGGCAGCGACGACAAAAGGAACGCCGCTCACCTGCAGTTCGTCGGTCTTCAGGTCGTAGAAGGCTTCCCCCCCTTCGAAGAAAAGAGAATCCTGGTCGGGGTGGATAGAAACGAACTGGCCCGGCTTGGTGGGGTCCGACTTGAAGGTGATGTGCTCCTCGGCCATATCCCAGGTGAACTCGTTCATCGAAGTCCTGTACTGCACCGCCGGCAGGGTCGTCTCCAGGAATTCGTCATTGGCCTTGAACGTGGCCACCTCTTCTTCGAAGTCCACGTCGCTTTTCACGTTGCTGGTCTCCAATGCGATGTCTTTGAGGTCCTGAGTTTTGATCTTCACATCGGTGGTATCCGCCGTAGAGGAAAACGCGCCGAAAGAAAAGAGGTGGGATTTCATGGTGGCTTTGTCCCAATCCAGGATGCCGTCGCCTTTCAGGCCGCCCGGCGTGAGGATGAGGGTGCCCTCCAGGGTATGGACCCCTTCCTGGAAGAGGGCAAAAGGTGCCTCTTCCGAACGGATGTACATACTGTCCTTATAGGGCCTCCAGTCGATCTTCACGTCAAACCCCTGCGCGCGGGGCACTTCCAGGCCCTCCTCCCGGCTCTCTTCCAGGTCGAACCGCTCGGCGCTGGCCAGCATCTGTTTGGGCATGAAAATGATATCCTCGGAATAAATGGAAGCGCCCAGGTATTTTACGTTGCCTTTCGCCAGCAGGCCCAGGTTGCTGAGGCTGATCTCTCCTTCGTAATTCCCTTTTTCCTGGTAGGCCGGATACCCTTCTCCCGGCGTTTTGGTGACAAAGCCGAGGGAGGTGTCGGCCTGGAGGCTGACCGTCTCGTCAAAAGGCGGGAAGATGTCGGCGGAAAAAAGCGTCCCTTCGAACTGCACGTCGTCCTTGCCGAAGAAATCGAGGTGGTTGAAGCTGAAGGGGGTCAGCTGGAAATAGAAGGAGTCGCGCGTGTAGGCGCCGTTCTGAGTTTTGTCGTAATCGTAAAAGACGAAGGAATTCGCCTTGCTCTGAAGCGAGGGGAACAATGGGATGTCATCCTGCCCGGATTTATTGGATGGGGCATCGATCAGCAGTACTCCGGTAAGGTGTTCGATCCGGGAGCCGATGGACAGGGCTTCGGGCTGCCCCTTGTTGATCCTGCCGGTGGGGATAAACAGGTCAAAATAGCGAATGGAGTCCAGGTCCATTTGGAACTGGTCGTATTTGAAGTGGAAATCCTTGCCTTCCAGGGTGGAAAATCCGGCGAAGACCTTTCCGTCGAAGTCCATATCCCGGTTGGTGAGCATGGTCAGGCGCTTGTTGAACGGGATAATGGCCACCCGCTGTTTTTCGCTGAATTCCACCAGGTCCACACCCCGGATATCGATGCTCTTGTCGCGGAGGTTCATGATGGCGTTGGTGCTGTCCGTATCGGACTTGATCTTGAGCACGTCGTAATCCGTCTTTTTACGGTGGGCATCGGCGTACAGCTTCACCTTGTCCTTGACCTCCACCATTTCGTCATCGCTGTTGTAATTGATGAAGCCCCGGGCCACCATATCATACAGCAGGCCTTTGATGTTCTCGATGGAAAAACGGGGGTTGAGCTTCTGGGCGACCTCATTGGCAGGCAGGTCGTTCTTGCCCTCATTATCCTGCATCACCTTGAGCACGGCGATGGGGTTGACGGTGGCGATATTCTGCAACTGCTGGTAATCCTTTTCGGTAAAAAAGTTGAAAGATTCAAATTCCACCACCGGTTTGCGGTGGATGGGAATCTTTTCCCGCCCGATCGCGATGGAATCCTGGTCGAGGTAAGCGATGATGTTGTCGGCGTGGATATTGACCTTGTGCATGGAACTGAAAAAGGGATTGCGATCATTGGCATTATCTCCACGAGACAAGGCCATCTCGCGGTCGGCGATCTCATACCGCACATTGACCGAGGGGTGGTAGATCGAGTCCTGGCCAAACTGGAGCACGCATTCCACGCCCTGTCCGGCGATCAGCTCTTCGCGGCGGATGGTAAACAGCTCGGAAGCGCCCCGGAAAGTGGCCCGGTTGTTCCGATCTTCAATCAGAATACGCGCCGGCCGGTCTCTGGAGCCGAAGCCGTAAACCGTTTTGCCGTTCAGGCGGAACCCGCCGACATATTGTATCCCTTCTCCGATATTATTAACTTCCAGGACGCGGTTTTTTGACTCAAACCGGGGGAACGAGCCTTCGGTGGCGTCATTGCTGGCCACCAGCTTGTCGCTGAAAGTCCCCGGGATCAGCCGCCCTTCGCCAAAGAATACCGGATAATGCAGCTGCGCCTCCTTGACTTCGTACAGGCTTTTAATGGCTTCGAATTCATAAGCGCCCAGCTCGGCATATACCTCCGGGCCCAACCCGTGCCGCTCCCAGGTGACCCGCCCGCCCTGGCCTTTCCAGGTACGTTGGTTAGGCAGGAAGTATCCGGATGTATTGTATATAAATATGGAATCGGTGCGGCGGTTGGCCATAAGGTCCAGCTTTCCGAACACGACAGCGCCTTCATTTTCCTCAAAGCGGAACTGGTAGTCGTCGGCCAGCGCATACCAGGAGGTTCCGCCTGAATCGGAATAGCGGAGCGCCTGCCGTTCGAAAAAAAGTATGGAGAACGCTACGAACTCATTGAACGGCTTGAGGTGGCGGTCCTGGATGCTGGCAAGTATCTCGTCCAGCACCTGATGCCATTCCTTAAAATGGCGCTCGCGGTTGCTGGTATTGACGATCATGGCCAGCGCGCTGAGATAGTTCTCAAAATACGGGCTGGCCATCATGCGCTGCCCCAGCATAGCGTTGGCAGTTTTGTAGATTTGTTTTGTCTCTTCTTCGCTGAACTGGCCGCCGGCGAACACCTGGGCAAATTCTTTATAAGCTTTTTCCAGGGACTGCCTCTTGCTGGCGGTCATATACTCCTCCATCTGGCGCATGAACTCGGCGCGGTCCTCCGAAAAACGCTCCAGGCGCTGGCCGCTAAGACAAAATGCAAGGGATAAAAAGACGGGCAGTAAAACGTATACCTTTTTCATGAATGTTTTTTAACGGACGAAACGAATACAGCTCCACTCTCCCCGCCGGGCCTTGTCGGTAAACCTCAGCTTTGCCGCCTTGGCGCGGCTCAGCACGAGGCTTTCGTCCGCTGTCAGAATGCCGGAAACCAACAATATACCGCCGGGGGCGAGTTTTCCATATAACGCCCTGATCGAGTTTAATATTACGTTTCTGTTAATGTTTGCCAGAATATACCCATAGCTGCCGCCTTGAACCGCATCGAGGGTGCCGTGATATACCTGGATACGGGCAGCGCCATTGGCGCGGGCATTGTCCAGGGTGTTCTCGTAGGCCGGAAGTTCGACGTCTACGGCGTCTACCGATGCCGCGCCCATTTTTTCGGCCAGGATGGCGAGGATGCCGGTGCCGCATCCGAAATCCAACACCCGGAGCCCGGCAAAGCGCTCCTGCCCCATCTGTTCCATCATCATGTACGTGGTGGCGTGGTGGCCGGTGCCGAAGGCCATGCGCGGGCTGATGACGATTTCGTGCTGTACGCCTTCCATGGGCGGGTGGAAAGGGGCGCGCACCCCGCAGAGGTTGCCGATCCGGATGGGAGAAAAATTGGATTCCCAGAGCGCATTCCAGTTTTGGTCGGGGATCAGCCGGCGCTCATAGGTAAAGGAGAGCTGAGCGGCGATATTGGACAGCTCGTCCTCAATCTCTTCCACATCGCTGTCTTTTCGCAGATAGGCGCGCAGGCCGTCGCCGGCCTCTTCAAAGCTGTCGAACGGCAGTTCGTTCAGGAAGGCCAGGGCAATTTCCTTGAGGGAGGTGGCCACTTTGATGTCATAGCAGTAATAATCCATACTCAGTAATATGAAATAGAAACGGGCAAGGGCCGCCAAAGTTGCGCATTAGGGCCGTTTCGGCCCGGCACCGTTAGGAACGGTGCCCAGCCGGTATTTGATCGTCGAGGGCGCTACGCCCAGGTGTTCGTCCACCAGGGCTTCCGGCTGCGCCTCCTTCAACCCTATTTTGATGAGCGCCAGGTGGTGCACGGCATGGTCATAGGCGAACATGAGCTCGCGGCCGACGGTAGAGCCGACTACCGGCCGGCCCGCCTCCGGCAGGGAGGAAAAGTCGGCCTGGATGTCCAGGGTTTTCTCTTCCTGAAGGTGGCCACATGCCTGTTCCAGCTTCCGAAAGGCCATCCCGGCGTAACCGGGGTCCGTTTCCATTTGCTCATCGCGCCTCCGGGAAGCATAGTCGACCACTCCCACCGGAGCGCCCCGCAGCAAGCAGTCGTAGAAGTCAAAAATATGCCGGAAATGCTGGCCCAGCGTCGAGCCGTTAAACAAGCTCAACGGCGAGGCATAAACCGTTGGATGGATCTGTTCCAGGAGTTGGGCAATTTGCCGGGTGATGTATGCCGTGCCTTCTATGCAATTCATTCGTTTGTCCGGTTGGATCTTTTTCTACTTAGTAGTGATTAAAAAATAACTTCACTGTTTGAAGCCCTAAGGGCCGTGAAGTTATTTTTTAAGGATTACTTAGGACAGACCTAAACAGTACCAATTAAACATAGATTTCCCGCCGGGCGGCCTTCAGGGTGTTCATCAAAAGCGACACGACTGTCAACTGCCCGACACCTCCCGGCACCGGCGTGATGAGGCTGGCCTTTGGGCTCACCGAATCGAAGTCGACATCGCCGCACAGGCGGTAGCCCTTTTCCGTGCCAGGTGCCTCCACCCGGTTGATGCCGACGTCGATGACCACCACGCCTTCCTTGACCATGCTTCCCTTGACGAATTCGGGAATGCCGATGGCCGCCACGATGATGTCGGCCCGCCGCAGGTGATCCTCCAGCCCCCGGGTCCGGCTATGGCAGATCGTCACCGTGGCGTTGCCCGGATAGGCTTTCCGGGAAAGCAGGATGCCGATGGGGGTGCCGACGATATTACTGCGCCCGATGACCACCACTTCCCGGCCTTCCGTTTGTATTTCATGCCGCCGCATCATCTCCAGGATGCCGGCGGGAGTTGCCGGCAGGTAACAGGGCAGCCCCTGGGCCATCCGCCCGAAGTTGACCGGATGGAAACCGTCGACGTCTTTCTCGGGGCGGATCGCCAGCGTAACCCGCTCCTCGTTGATATGGCGGGGTAACGGCAACTGGACGATAAAACCGTCGACCGCTTCATCTTCGTTCAACTGGCGGACGACATCCAGCAGTTCTGATTCGCCAACGTCAGCCGGGCGGCGGATCAGGGTGGACCGGAACCCTATTTTTTCGCAGGACCGGACTTTGTTCCGGACGTAAACCTGGCTGGCGGGATCCTCCCCGACCAGCACCGCCGCCAGATGGGGAGCGCGCCCCCCGGCGGCAACGATTTTGTTGACTTCTTCGGACAGTTCCGCCCGGATTTTCTTGGCCAGTTGCCTTCCGTCGAGAATATTCATCAGATTTCTTTTTTTCAGCAATCAGCCGCAAAGCTACAAATTTATAGGGGACGCGCCTTAGATGTTGAAAACGAAAATGGCGTTAATTGCCGCAGCAAATTCCCTGCCCCTGCCCTGTACCGGACAAAATTGGCCGTGCGCCCGCATTTTTTAACAGAAGTTCCTGAGTAGTTTTGCCCGAATGAAATATTTTTGCACAGCAACTGCTAAAAATATTATGAAGAATTTTTATACAGATTTTATAAGTTTTTTTTCTAACTTTGTTTCAGCCCGTAAAACATCCTTTCAAAAAAGAGCGGTGGTTTTTTTTCGAACCCGGAAAAGGTTCCGCCAGCGCCGCCAACCAGAAAAATACCCAGTTATTATTTTCAGCTATCTTTTCTCTTCAGATTCTATCCCGCAGGGCAGACAACCTGAGAGCCGGTTTTGCCCTTAGATGTTTCCTGCTTTGCGGGAAGGCCCTTCCGCTTGCTACCTGACAGATCATAATTCCAGAAGCTATTGTCAAACCATGCAAATTTCTGTTCATGAGTATCTCTACAAGGATCATGGCGCCAGTTGCGGCAACTATTCTTCTATTAACAGCTTTCCCGGCTGCTTCTCAAAACATCATCATGGGAACTCAGAGCTCCGTCAATACCTGCGGAGGCTTCTTTCTGGACAGCGGCGGCAACAATGCCGGCTATTCCGCCAATGAGAATTCCTCGATCACCATCTGCCCGAACTCCCCCGGCTCCTACATCCGGCTCAATTTTTCGGGCGTGAACGTCAGCGCTGAAGACGAATTCTGCTTCTATGACGCTCCGGACGCCAGCGGAACCCCCATCACCTGCTACGCCGACGATTTCCTGCCGAACCAGAACTTCATCGTGCAGGCCACGGCAGCTAACCCAACGGGCTGCCTGACCATCACGTTCCAGTCGGACGGTGCCGGGCAGGGCCGGGGCTGGAGCGCCGAGATCGAATGCGCCATGCCCTGCCAGAACATTTTCGTGGAACTTGCTTCCACCGACCCGGCCGTCATGCCCGCCGATACCGGCTGGATCAACATCTGCCCCGGCGACCGGGTCTCCTTCTCCGGCCGCGGGGTTTACCCTCAAAGCGGGCTGGATTACGTGCATTCCGACTTCACTTCGGAATTTACCTGGGATTTCGGGGACGGCACCACCGCCGTCGGCCCCGATGTCGCGCACGTCTTCGACGAACCCGGAGGGTATACCGTGCAGCTCACCATTGAGGACCAGCGCGGCTGCACCAACCTCAACTTCCTGAGCCAGCGGGTCCGGGTGGCCACTTACCCCGAATTCTCCACCGGCAACCTGCCCGGCCAAATCTGCGTAGGCGACACCATCTCGCTCAGTGCGGCGCTGGACACCCTGGACGCCAATATGTCGGTCTCCGCCATCACGACCGAGGGCAGTTTCCAAACCGCCGGCGTGCTCTCCGACTCCCTCGACCTGCCGGACGGGGTCGGTATTGACTACTCCACCAGCATCAGCTTCAACAGCTTTGCCCCCAATCAGGTGCTTACCGATATCAGCCAGTTGCTGGGCATCTGCGTCAACATGGAACACTCCTGGATGCATGACCTGCAGGTTCAGCTGGAATGCCCCAACGGCACTACCGTCATGCTCCAGAACCAGCAATCCATCACCGACGAGATACACCTCGGCGACCCCTTCGAAGGCGACGACTTCAATACCCCCGACCCGCCCGCCCCGGGCATTGGGTTCGATTACTGCTGGACGCCGACCTCCACCAACGGCACCTGGACCGAGTTCGCCGAGGCCAACAACCCCGGAGGTTTTAACGAATATACCCTGCCCCCCGGCGATTACGAGTCCTTCCAATCCCTCAACAACCTGATTGGCTGCCCGCTCAACGGAGAGTGGACCATCATCGTGACCGACCTCTGGGCCAGCGACAACGGCTGGATTTTCCAGTGGAGCATCGATTTCGACCCCAGCCTGTATCCCGCCCTGGAAACCTACCAGCCTCAGTTCCTGGACTTCGAGTGGAAAAACACCCCTTCCATTTTCGAATACAGCGCCGACTCGCTCAGCATCATGGCTTCCCCGCAGAATGCCGGCACGGCCAGCTACAACTTCACCGTATTCGACGACTATGGTTGCGCGCACGACACCTCCGTCTCCATCACTGTCCTCCCCTTTTCGCACCCGGATTGTTACAACTGTTCGGAAATCCTCAACCCGGCGCCCGATACCGTCATCTGCGAAGGGGAGCCCGTAACCCTCGATGTATCTACCGGCAATTCCTCCGAAACGGTCGTCTCTTTCGAGGCGGTACCCCAGGAACCCTTTGGCAACGCCAATTACCCTCCCGCTTCCCCGTTTGAATCCGTGATAAACGTCAACAGCATCTCTCCCGGCACGCTGGCCGACCCTGCCAGCCAGATCGTCTCGGCCTGCATCAATATCCAGACCAACTGGAACGATGACCTGGACATTTTCCTGGAGGCCCCCAGCGGCCAGTTGCTGGAACTGAGCACCCGCAACGGCGGAAGCTCCGACAACTACACCAACACCTGCTTTACCCCCACCGCCACCATCCCCATCACCGCCGGCACCGGGCCCTTCACCGGCGACTTCCAGCCGGAGGGCTCCTGGAATGCCCTGCAGGGCGCCACCATAAACGGCAACTGGACCCTTCGGGTTTCGGACCGCACCGCGCCCGGCGACGTCGGGGAGGTCTTCTCCTGGTCGATCACCTTCAATTCATCCAACGAGGTGCAATACAGCTGGACGGGCGCCGGCCTGAGCTGCAACGACTGCCCGGACCCGGTTGCCACGCCCGCCTCGACGACGACGTATACCGTCAACGTCACCGACTCTTACGGCTGTACCTCCTCTGATTCGGCAACCATTGGAGTTGTGGATGACATCCCCGCTCCGGCAGTCACCTGCGAACAGAACGAGGATGGCTCGCTCACCTTCAGCTGGCAGCCGGTGAACGGTTTCACCCAATACGAGGTAAACGCCACCCTCAACGGTACGCCTTCCGGATGGCAAGGGCCGGTGACGGAAACGAGCTATACCACCGGCAGCCTCTCTTTCAACGATGAAGTCCTCCTGGAAGTCCGGGTATTCGTTGCCGACAACCAGGGCTGCGAAGTGGCGGCCGGCAGCGCCACCTGTATCTCCGACGCCTGCACGCTGTCCGCCTCTTTGCTGGATTCGCCGGTGGGCGTCTCCTGTTTCGGCAGCACCGACGGTTCCGCCACCCTCCAATCCAATGGCGGGATCGCCCCGATGGAGTACCTGCTCAACGGCAACCCCGTCGGCAATAACGGCGTATTCGCCGGCCTTGCCGGGGGCGATTACGAGGCGGTGGTCGTGGATGTTAACGGTTGCCGGGATACCGTGCTGTTCAACATCAGCGAACCGGACAGCATCAGCCTGTCCGTCCAGGCTACCCGCCTCATTGACTGCAACGGCGCCGCCAATGGCGAGCTGCAGGTAACGGCGCAGGGCGGCAACGGCAACTTTTCCTACAACTGGAGCACCACGCCCCCAACCAATACGGCGACAGCTTCCGGGCTGACAGCGGGGACTTACGGGGTGACCGTCACCGATAGCGAGGGCTGCACCGCCAACGCCAGCGCCACGCTGACCGAACCTCCCGCCCTGGAACTGGATTTCAACATCACCGACGCTACCTGTGCGGAATTTGCCGACGGCGCCGCCCAGGCCATAGCCACCGGCGGCAACGGCAACCTTACTTATTCCTGGGATAACGGCGCCACCACCAGCGGGCAGGTTGAACTCTCAGCCGGGACCCACTGCCTCACCGTCACCGACGCCAACGGCTGCCAGATAGAGGACTGTGTAAACATCGGCTCTCCGCCTGCCCTGGTGATCGATTCGATCCGCATCCGCCCGGTGCTGTGCCATGGAGGAGAAACAGGCAGTGCGGCCATCTACTTGTCCGGTGGCGACGGCAGCTACAGCTACCAGTGGAACGACAACCTGGCGCAGATCAGCCAGGCGGCCACCCTGCTGTCCGCCGATACTTATACGGTTGTCGTGACGGACGGCAACGGATGCCAGCTGGTAGCAGAGGCCACCGTGCCGGAGCCCGATCCGCTGGCGGCTGCTTTTGCCAGTGAAGACGCTGCCTGCAAAGGCGAAAGCAGTGGATCGGCTACCGTGACGGCCACCGGGGGCGCCACCCCTTATGCTTACGCCTGGCCGGGCGGGCAGTCCACCGCCACAGCTCCGGAGCTGGCTGCCGGCACCTACAACGTGACCATTACCGACGCCAATGGCTGTACCCTGGAGGCATCCACCGTCATCGGCGAGCCGGCAGAAGAGGTAGCAGCAACCATCAGCCAGGGCCGGCAAGGCTGCTTCGGGCAAAGCGGCAACGAGCTTACCGTCACCGCCAGCGGAGGCACCGGCACCGCTTATTCTTACCTCTGGAGTGACGGGCAAACCACCGCGACGGCCACCGGACTGGACTCCATACCCTACTTCGTCACGGTAACAGACGGCAACGGCTGCACGGTCGTGGCCACGGCAATCCCCAAAGACCTCGAACCGGTGGCCTTCCTGGTCATCCCCGAACCGCCGTCCTGCAACGGCTATTCTGACGGCCGCCTCGGCGTCAATGACATCTCGGGAGGCGCCGGGTCTGCACTGGGCGATTATACCTTTGCCTGGAGCAACGGCGCCACCGGGCCCACCGCCAACAACCTGGCAGGCGGCGTCTCCTACTCGGTAACGGCGACGGACAGCCGCGGCTGCACCGCTGTCCGCACCAAAATGCTGCCCCAACCCGCCCCCATCACCTTCGGGGTCAGCGTTGAAAATGCCCGCTGTTTTGACAACCAGGACGGTGCCGCAACCGTGAACAACCCCAGCGGAGATTTTCCGCCCTTCACCTACGCATGGAGCGACGGCCAGCAAACGGCGACGGCCGGTGAGTTGCCCGCAGGGCAGTACACCGTTACCGTTACCGACAGCGAGGGCTGCTTTGCCTCCGCCTCCGTCACCGTTACCCAGCCTACAGAGTTGGCGGCCACCGTCGACAAAGAAGATAACCCCTGCTACGGCAACCGGCTGGGAAGCATCAGTGTCAGTGTAGAAGGTGGCGTCCCCGGTTATGCTTACCTGTGGTCGAACGGGCCGGACACCCCTTCCCTTAGCGGCCTGGCCGCCGGTGTCTACACCCTGACCGTCACCGACGGGAACGGCTGCGTGCTGGAAGTGCCCACCGCCATCGAAGAACCTGACCCCCTGGAGGCCACCCTGGCCAAGATAGACCCCACTTGTTCCGGCTACCGGGACGGGTCCATCAGCATCACCACCACCGGCGGCGTACCCCCCTACCGGTACAGCCTGGACGGCGATTTCTACGGCGGCTCCAGCACGCTGATCGGGTTGAACGACGGGAATTATAACGTGCGCGTCCGCGACGCCAACGGCTGCCTGTTCACCGCCCCGATCGCACTACAGGATCCCGCCCCCTTCACCGTCACTCCCGGAGAAAAGGATTACACCATAGCCCTGGGCGATACCCTGATGCTCAGCGGCACCGCCGAGAACGCGGCGGGAACGCCGGAATACATCTGGATAGCGCCCTACGAAGGCACCCTGGAATGTACCGAATGCCAGTCTACCCGTGCCTTCCCGGAAACCTCCATCCTGTACGAGCTTTACGGGATCGATGAAAATGGATGCGAGTCTTCCTACAGGTTCTACGTCTATGTGGAGAAAGAGCGGGTCGTCGCCGTGCCTACCGGTTTTACGCCCAACGGCGACAACACCAACGACATCCTCCGCGTCCACGGCAAGGACGGCACCACGGTCAGGCAGTTCCAGGTCTTCGACCGGTGGGGCGAGCTGCTGTATCAGGCAACGGACTTCCCGGTCAACTCCGAAACGGTCGGGTGGGACGGCACCTTCCGCGGGCAGGCCGTCAACGGCGGCGTGTTCATCTGGTATGTCGTCGTAGAATACGAGGATGGCATGGAAGAAGCCTTCCGGGGGCATACTACGCTGATAAGATAAAACTGAATCACCTGGGGGGTGGATATCCGGGTAATCAGATCATTGGCCCACCCCCCAAATCCCCCGTGCGCCGACCCCAGCTACGGGGCAAGCGGCCGGCGGGGGACATTTTTCCCGATTCAGAGGTGCGTTATTCCCACCAGGAGCCAAGGGGAAGAAGCGATTAAAAGCCTCCATGTCGGCCCTTCATCTAAACAACTGACTTAAACCGATTAACTATGCGTTCCAATATTACTCTCTTTGTTTTTTTTGGCTTGTTTTGTTTTCTGGCGGCACCCCGCCAGGCCCAGGCACAGGACCCCCGTTTTTCTCAGTTCTACGCCGCTCCGGCGGAGCTCAACCCGGCGATGATCGGCGTTTACGAGGGCAAGTTCCGCATCGTCGCCAACTACCGGGAGCTGTATTCCAGCATCCTGGACAACAATGCTTTCCGGACGATTGCCGCCAGTTTTGACATGCGGCAGCGGATACAGCAGGATGACTACTTCGGCTTTGGGTTCAGCGTCCTGCGCGACGAGGCGGGCCTGTCCCAGTTTCACCGCACCAAGGCCAACCTCGGCGCTTCCGTCATGAAGCAGTTGGGCGGCAGCCGCTACGCCACCTACGACCAGTATCTCATTGCCGGCGCCCAGCTGGGCTTTGGCCAGCACGGCCTGAACTGGCAGCGGCTGTGGTTCAGCCAGCAGTTCAATGCCAGCGACGGTGTCATCGACACCAGCACTCCCTCAGGAGAGAACTTCGACAAACAAACGACCGGCCTATACCTCGACTTCAACGCCGGCGTGCTTTGGTATGTGCTCTTCGACGACAACCTGAGCCTCTATGCCGGCGGCGCCTTGCACCACCTCAACAACCCCAGCATCTCCTTCCTGGAAAACAGCGAAGACAAGCTCGATACCCGCTGGACGGCCCACGCCGGCGGGGAGATTCCCTTCACCCGGGAGCTGAGCCTGCTGCCTGCCGTGGCCGTCATGGGGCAGAACACCCATTTCAGCACCACCATCGGCGGCAACTTCCGCTATACCAACCGCGACTGGAAGGAGGTAGCCATCCGGGCCGGCGGCTGGGCCCACCTGTCCAACGAACTGGAAAGCGGCATGGCCATGGACGCCGTAGCCGTCACCGCCATCCTGGAAATGGAACGCTGGAACTTCGGCATCAGCTACGATATCACAACCTCCGTGCTGGCGACGGCCAACAACTCCCGGGGCGCTTTTGAACTGTCGTTCATTTATACGCACCCCGCCCAGTGGCGGAGTTCGGTGAAGTGCCCGAATTTTTACTGATCAAAGCCACAAAGACTCCAAGACACAAAGAATCACAAAGTTTTTTTCCGGTTACTTCGTGCAATCTTGGCATCTTCGATCCTTTGTGGCAAGATAAAATGCCCTTGCAGAGGTTATTGACTATTGATTTTCTCAAAAAAAAGTTGTATGTTATAAGGGCTAATTCATCGCATTTGATTATGCTGCCTGCTCCTATCGTGTTTAGGAGCAGGCAGTTTGTTTCGGACGGGCTACATTTATGTGGCCCGTAATCATAAACTGCGTTGCAACTGGTTCTCCCAGCCTCAAAGCCTCCTATCTTTGCCCTATGAAGGAAAAGCAATTAAGTTTCCGGGACGAGCGCCCTCAAGACATGGAAAAGTACCTCGAAGAGGTCCGGGAGAACCGGTTCCCCCTGAGCCTGCTCCTGGACCACGTGGAGGATACGCGCAACCTGGGCGCGCTGTTCCGGCTGGCCGATGCGGCCCGCCTGCAGCACCTGTGGGCGTTGGGAGAGGCGGATCTGTTCGACAGCAGGATCATCCGGCGGGTGTCCCGTTCGGCAATGGCTTATGTGCCGCACCATGCTATCAATATGGACGAAGCCCGGGAACTGTCGCGGCGGCAGAATCTGGTCGCCCTGGAAATCACCGGAAACAGCATTCCTTATACTGAATTTCAACCCTCAGCTCCTTGTGTGCTGGTAATCGGCAATGAGAAGGACGGCGTCTCGGAGGAATTGCTGGGCCTCTGCCAGGCAAGCATCCACGTTCCCATGTACGGGGTAAATACCTCGATGAACGTGGCGATGGCGACGGCGGTTGCGGTATATGGGTTGCTGGAAAAGCTTGGGAAGTGATTCGCAGATACTTTTCTTTGCCAGTTTGTGGAGTTACAGCAATAACTAGTGCTTCGCGCATTAAATAAGGGGAGAATAGCGCGAGGTTATTTTCCTGCCAGACAAGGCGCGAGGAAGAAGCATAGCCGAAGCTACGCGACTGACGAGCAACGCAGTATGGCGGAAGACCGTATTCCCCGCATTATCGCGAAGCACTAGACTTTGGACGTGCCGCTGTTTCAAGTCGGAAATGCGACCGTCTAGTCAGCCGGTTAAAAAGTCGGAAAGCCTGCCCCGATCTTTTGTCGCATGCGCGGGGACATAACTAAAACATATATAAGCATTCAAGATGGTTTAATCTGTCCGCGCTATCGTAGAACAGAAATAAGCTGCCAAATCCACAAGCCTCTCGGAATCATCGGACATATTTCGTCAGCGTTCTTGACCATGTCTGAATGAAAATGCTGAGCCATTTTGATGCTTGTCCCAAACCCACTAAAACAACTTATAAGAGGGACAAAAACATTGTCAGCAAGCCAGGATAAGGTATAAGAAAATCATAGCTGCCTAACCGTTTAGCTTAAAATATGCTGGAATTGAATTTGCTTTCCAGCATTTAAAGATATTCAATACGCCAGCGGATTGATAAGCCTTAAATGCCTGGGAGCACGCCAAACCTCTTAGGCACGTTGGTAATTAATATAGTCAGCTAACAGCGGGTACTCCTTCGAATGGTTAGCCTTTATGGCGGTCGTTGAGCGCTTTTTCCAGGCGCTGCCTATAAACGCTGGGCACCTTGTACTACCTGGCGGGCAAGCGCCAGCGCCGAGCAGGGCTGCCAATCCATTGGTTGATCCCTGCGGTGTAAGCCGTCAAGGTTTTGAGCAAATCGATCTGCTTTCCGTTCCTATGAAAAGGCTGGTGCCAAACCTATGGCGGCACAAAAATAAGCCTGTTTTCCGCTATTTTCCCAAGCGCCTGGGACGGCATAGCCCAAATCAAAATATTCAGGTTCCAGCCTGGGCGCCCGGTAGCTGGGCGGCATATTTCTGGTCGTTGTCTCTATAAGACTGTATGTCGATATGGCTATACTGGTGTTCAGCAAATCCATGCGCATTGGATGCGTTGCGCATCGCCAGTATGGCTGTGCGTGGAAAAGCTCAGACAAATTCTCCGGCATTTGGGCTCGAATCATTGACAAATACTCCTTTAGAAGCCGAACAGCTGTTTCTGATGGTTGTTGGTTGCAGCCCTGCGCCAATGCCTGTTCAAACAACCGTCGGCTGAAACCTCGTGCCGGTAGGACAGCTTGTTGTCCACGGCTTTCGGCTACCCTTGCGCCATAAAGCTTTGGCTATGTTGTGCTTTAGGTCGCCTTGCTGATTATCAAGCGCACGACGAAATCCGATGCTTCTATTTTCTAGCTTCTCTTTGAAACCTGTTTGTTTGCAAGCTCCAATTGGGTATTGAGCTAATTTCTTCTAATTTGCGGCAGTGTATGGGCTGCTGGCAAAGCTTGGGAAGTGATTCGCAGATACTTTTCTTTGCCAGTTTGTGGAGTTACAGCAATAACTAGACTTTGGACGTGCCGCTGTTTCAAGTCGGAAATGCGACCGTCTAGTCAGCCGGTTAAAAATTCGGAAAGCCTGCCCCGATCTTTTGTCGGGGTCGGAATGGGGCGCAAAATGGGCGGAAAACCCCAATTCAAGTGCAAGTGCAAGCACAAAAGCAGAAGCCCGCCCGGGCTACCCCGGCGCAGGCTTCTTTTACATCAAATGGATTAATCTTACACCTCGATCTCTTCCAGTTCCCGTTCTTTTTCCTTTTCTCTCCCTTTGACCAGGTAGTAAAAACCGACCAGGCCCACGCCGCTGAAAATGAGGATGACAGTAAAGTAGGCCACTACCCCGGGAAGGCCCGATTTGTCAAGCAGGTAGGCGATGAAGACGCCAATGCCCGCCATGATGGCCACGATGCCCACCTTGAGGGAATTTTCCCGGTCGCTCTCCTTCGAAAAAATCTTGGCATCCAGGCGGTTGTTGATGAGGGCCATGCGCTCCCGGTGGCGGGAGGAGAAAAACATGTATACGAAGAGAATGATGGCACCCCAAAAACCGGCGACAGCAAGGATCGGAATTAATACTTCTATGCCAGACATGATCTTTGTTTTTCTGATGATTAATTTGTTCGTTCTGTGGCTATGACGAGAAGAGGATAGGAGGAGGTTACAAAATGGCAGTTTTTTTAACTGTCGTAACCGCCATTTTGTAAATTGGGAAAATATTTGTAACCTGATCCCACGCTGGACTCGTCAGAGAGAACAGGACGATGGCGGCGGCATAAGCCCCGTTAAAGCCCTCCGCCGCCATCGTCCTGTAAAACTTACCATCAAATGGATGATGACATTAGACTGGTGGAAGCCTGCCTCGACGGCAGCCAGCCCGCTTTCCAGCGGCTGGTGGAGCGCTACCAGGACTATGTGTTCACCATAACGATGCGGGTGTTGAAATCGCGGGAAGACGCCGAGGAGGCCGCTCAGGACGTGTTCATCAAAGTATACCGGACGCTGGGCTCCTTTGAAAAAAAGTCGAAATTCAGCACCTGGCTGTATACCGTGGCGTACCGGACGGCTCTGGACAAGGCCCGGCTCAAGCAGCTGCCCGTTTCCTCCATCGACGACGACGAGTCGTATATCCAGGTGGAAGACACCGATGGCGGCAACCCGGCGGACGAGCTTTACCGGGAAGACCTCAGCCGCCAGCTGCAGGCCGCCATCAGCCGCCTCAAGCCGACGGATGCCGCACTGGTCACCTTGTTCTACCTGCACGAAACGCCGGTCAAGGAGGCCGCCGAGATCCTGGGCATCAGCCTGAGCAACGCCAAAACCAAGCTGCACCGCCTCCGGGAGGCGCTCAAGGAAGAATTATCGAACCAACTCGAAGCCGAAATAGAAGACCTGTTATGAACCACGACGAATTACTCTGGAAATACATCGACGGAGATTGTTCTCCGGAAGAAGCCGCCCAGGTGGAGCGCCGCCTGGCCGAAGACCCTGGTTTCAAACGGGAATGGGCGCAGCGCGCCAGGCTGCACCAGCAGCTGCAACAACAGGAACCGGAGCAGCCCTCCCTGCGCTTCGCCCGCAACGTGATGGATCGCCTGCCCAACCTCTACCGCAAGCTGGACATCAGCCCGCTGATCAGCCCGTTCTGGCAAAAAGCGCTCGGCGGGGTGGCGGGGGCTTTGCTGCTGGCCTACTTTGCGCTGGTTTTCAATGTTATTGAAACGGCAGGGCCCGGCCAGGGAGGCCAGATCCCGGCAATAGAAGCTTTTGTGGATACGCTTGCAGGCTTGCCGACGCAGGCGCTGAGCATCGTATCCGCCCTGTCTGTCGGGTATATTTTGCTTACCTTTGCGGACCGGAAACTGAAGGAGCGGTTTGGGTAGGGATTATGCCAAAAACCCCAACCGCTCCCCCTTCTTCCCCTCGTCGAACCGCCCCTCGTGGTACGCCAGATGCCCGCTGACGATGGTGCTGGCGACTTTCCCCCTGAACGTATGCCCCTCAAACGGCGACCAGCCGCATTTAAAATAGATATTGTCCTTACCGGCCTGCCATTGTTTGTCCACATCCACCAGGGCCAGATCCGCCCAGTACCCTTCCTCGACGAAGCCTCTTTTTTCTACCCGAAAGCAAACCGCCGGCGCGTGGCACATCTTCTCCACAATGCGCTCCAGGCTGATCCTGCCCTGGTGGTAGAACTCCAGCATCACGTTCAGGCTGTGCTGAACCAGGGGTACGCCGGAAGGCGCCTGGAAATAAGTACCCTGCTTCTCCTCCCAGGTATGGGGCGCGTGGTCGGTGGCGATGATGTCCAGGCGGTTGTCCAGCAGGGCGGGAAAGAGGGCGGCCTGGTGTTCCGCTGATTTGATGGCGGGGTTGCACTTGATCTGCGTGCCCAGCGTTTCGTAGTCTTTGCTGTTGAAATAGAGGTGGTGGACACAAACCTCCGAAGTGATGCGCTTTTGTTCGAGGGGGATGTCGTTGCGGAAAAGATCCAGTTCTCTGGCGGTGGAGATGTGCAGGATGTGGAGGCGGGTGTTGTGGCGGCGGGCCAGTTCCACCGCCAGGGAAGACGACCTGTAGCAGCCTTCGACGCTGCGGATTTCCGGGTGGTATCGCACCGGAATGTCCTCTCCGTATTTTTCCCGGTAGGCCTGCTCGTTGGCGCGGATGGTGGATTCGTCTTCGCAGTGGGTGGCGATCAGCATGGGTACCTGGGAGAACAGCCCTTCCAGGGTCCGCTCGTCGTCGACCAGCATGTTGCCGGTGCTGGAGCCCATGAACACTTTGATGCCGCATACCGTCTTCGGGTCCGTTTTCAGCACCTCCTCCAGGTTGTCGTTGGAAGCGCCCATAAAGAAGGAGTAGTTGGCCAGAGAGCTGATGGCGGCGATGTCGTACTTATCCTGCAGCAGCCCCTGAGTAAGGGCCGGCGGTTTGGTATTGGGCATTTCCATGTAGGAAGTGACCCCGCCGGCGACGGCTGCCCGAGGCTCAGTGTACAGGTCCGCCTTGTGGGTGAGGCCCGGCTCGCGGAAGTGTACCTGGTCGTCGATAATGCCGGGGATCAGGTACTGGCCTTCGGCGTTGAGCTCTATGTCGGCGCGGGCGTTCACCTCCGGATCGATGCGCTCGATAAACCCGCCTTTGACGAAAACGTCGCCTTCCGTTATTTTGCCCCGGTTGACGATGCGGGCACCTTTGATGAGAATGCTTTTCATGGACTGTGCTTTGGTGGGCTGTGAAAATAGGCATCCGGTTTTAAGCCTGCAAACTTTTTCAGTAGCTTTGCGGGCGATGGTTGGAACAATCATTAGGAATCCCAATGCACCAGCAAAAAGATTAGAAACAGGTTTAAATGAAACTCACTCCCTCTCCTCTCCACCCCGAATTCAAGCTTGGCGTGCTCGGCGGCGGCCAACTGGGCAAGATGCTCGCCCTGGCTGCCGGCAACTGGCACCTGCCGCTGTATGTGCTGGACAGCGACAAGGGCTTCCCGGCGGGCCGGGTGACGCCCTTTTTCACCGAAGGCAATTTTAAAGATTATGACGACGTGTACCGGTTCGGCCGGCAGCTGGACGTGCTGACCATCGAGATCGAGCACGTCAATACGGAGGCGTTGCACCAACTCGAAAAGGAAGGGCTCACGATCCACCCTGCCCCGGCCCAGCTCGACATCATCAAGGACAAGGGGGCTCAGAAACTATTCTACAAAGAAAAGGAAATACCAACGGCCCCGTTCCGGCTGTTCGACGATGAGGAAGCGGTGCGGCAGGCGGTGGCCCGGGGAGAGATCGCCTTCCCTTTTGTGCAGAAAAGCCGCACGGCCGGCTACGACGGGCGGGGGGTCAGCGTTATCCGGGATGCAGCGGGGCTGGAGGGTTTGCTGCCCGGCCCCTGTGTGATCGAAGAGCAAGTCGACATCGACAAGGAGCTGGCCGTCATCGTGGCCCGCAACGCCCATGGAGAAACAAAAGCCTTCCCGGCCGTAGAGATGGAGTTCAATCCCGAGGCCAACCTGGTGGAATTCCTTTTCTGCCCGGCGGCCATTTCGCCGGAACTGGAGGCAAGAGCCGAGGCGCTGGCTATCGAGGTGGTGAAGGCCTACGACATTTGCGGGCTGCTGGCGGTGGAACTCTTCCTCGACAAAAAAGGCGAACTGCTGGTCAACGAGGTAGCGCCCCGGACCCACAACAGCGGGCACCATACCATCGACAGTTGTTATACCTCACAATTCGAGCAACATCTGCGGGCCGTGCTCAACTTCCCCCTGGGCAGCACCCGGATGAAAGCCCCCTCCGTGATGGTCAACCTGCTGGGCGCCGAAGGGCATGCCGGCCCGGCGGCGTACGAGGGGCTGGAAGATTGCCTGGCCATCGAAGGGGTGCATATCCACCTGTACGGCAAGGCCATGACCAAGCCCTTCCGCAAGATGGGACATGTGACTATCGTTGACGAGCGCCTGGCCGGGGCTAAGGCCAAGGCGCGGAAGGTGAAGGAATTATTGAAGGTTGTCAGCCGATAAGATTGGACATGCGGCGTAATAGCAGACAGGATTATCAGGATTTTGCCCTTGCCGCAAGCAGCTAGTGCGCCGTCTACCGTCTACCGTCCGCCGTCCGCCCTTCCCTTCACTGCCCCCTCTCCGCCCTTTGTTCCATCTCCTGCATCACGCGTTCGGTCTTTTCCACCAGCGCTTTCCACTCGTCCTCGATCTCCCGGCGCTGGGCGCTGTCGGCCACGACGCGCTGGCCTTCGTTGCCGTAGGATTCCACCCCAGGGCTGTTCACCTTGTTGTCCAGCGATTGTTGCCTTTGCTGCAGGTCGGCGATCTGGTCGAGCAGCTCGCGGTTGTTTTCCAGTTGTTCGGCTTTGCCTTTGAGGTTGTCGATCAGGCCGCCGATCTTATCGACGGCATCGTCGTATTTGCCTTCGTCGAACTTCTTTTTTTCGCTTTTCAGCAGGCCGACTGCCGATTTGGTCACGTCCTTGA
Organism: Lewinellaceae bacterium; assembly: GCA_020636375.1. Lineage (GTDB taxonomy): Bacteria > Bacteroidota > Bacteroidia > Chitinophagales > Saprospiraceae > JACJXW01. Next base: position 504,660 of record JACJXZ010000001.1, read on the forward strand.
TCTCGGTAAAGATCTGCTTGGATTGCGCCTTTTCCTCGGCGGTGCCAAAAAAATAGTTGTACACCAGGATTCCGGCTACCAGGAACAGGCCCAATTTGATCAGGCTTCTCAGCATGTTGTGTTTGGTTTTTTACACCTATTTAGGCGGCCCTGCCTTCCGGCGTTTTTTTCGCCACAAAGACACAAAGGCACAAAGATCGCACTAAGGCTTTGTGTAATCTTAGGGCTTGCGCAAAAATAAACACTCCATTTAGAGTCGTTCTTTTGCACGCTGGCGGCGTTGCCAAGCCTCGCCGTAGCTCCGGCTATGCCTACGTTTGGCGCCTTGCCAGCGCACAAAATAACTTCCTCTATTCTGTACCGTTTATTTCTGCGCAAGCCCTTAGTTTTTTTGTGTCTTCGTGGCAAAAGCATCAGGTACCCACCTAAACAGTTACGTTTTTTGCAAAAATACGAAAAAGCGGAAAGCAATACATAAACGCAGCACATAAAGCCCGTCCACTCTAACGTTTCAAAACTACCCAATTGTAACGTATTTTATCTATTTTCGCACCTTCGAACGTGAACTTTTTCAAAAAAAAACAGCTTGGAAAGCGGCGCCAGGCAATGACTAAAAAACAAGTTAGGCAGACTGGAGCCGGAGTTGTTTTGGAATAAACACAGCAATCATGGATTATAACCCACGCGAGATCGAACAGAAATGGAAAAAGTACTGGGAGGAGAACGGCGTTTATAAAGTCAGCAACGAAAGCGGCAAGCCCAAGTACTACGTTTTGGACATGTTCCCCTACCCTTCCGGGTCGGGGCTGCACGTCGGACACCCGATCGGCTACATCGCCTCCGATATTTTTGCCCGTTACAAGCGCCTGAGCGGCTTCAATGTCCTGCACCCCATGGGTTATGACTCTTTCGGCCTGCCGGCGGAACAATACGCCATACAGACCGGCATCCACCCGGCCATTTCCACCGAACAGAACATCAGGACCTTCCGGGCGCAGCTGGAAAACCTGGGTTTCTCTTTTGACTGGAGCCGGGAAATCCGCACCAGCGACCCGGCATATTACAAGTGGACGCAGTGGATTTTTATGCAGCTGTACCGGCACTATTACGACACGGAAGCGGACAAGGCCCTGCCCATCAGCCGGCTGGAGGAGCGCTTCGCCCGGGAGGGCAATGCCGGGGCCCCTGCTGTTTGCGACGAAGACACGCCCACCATTACCGCTGTGGAGTGGAACGCCATGAGCGGGCCCGAACAGCAATTGTTCCTGCTGAAATACCGCCTGACCTTCCCTGAAGAAAGTTACGTGAACTGGTGCCCGGCCCTGGGCACCGTCCTGTCCAATGACGAAGTGAAGGACGGCGTCAGCGAGCGCGGCGGCTATCCTGTGGAGCGCAAGCTGATGAAACAATGGAGCATGCGCATCACTGCCTACGCCGACCGCCTGCTGTACGGCCTGGAGGAGATCGACTGGCCGGAGAGCCTGAAAGAGCAACAACGCAACTGGATCGGCCGGTCGCAGGGCGCCAGCGTGCGCTTTGCCCTGGAAGAAGACCCGGACACCAGGATCGAAGTATTCACCACCCGGGTGGATACGATCTACGGCGTCACCTTCATGTGTTTGGCCCCCGAGCACGAACTGGTTGGGCGGATCACCAAGCCCGAACACAAGGAAGCGGTCGGGAAATACATCAAATGGACGGCTTCCCGCTCCGAGATCGAGCGCATGGCGGAAGTGAAGCAGGTGACCGGCGAATTTACGGGAAGCTATTGCATCAACCCCTTCAACGGAGAGAAGGTGCCCATTTACATCGCCGACTACGTGCTGGCCGGCTACGGCACTGGCGCCGTCATGGCGGTCCCTTCCGGCGACCAGCGCGACTGGAACTTCGCCAAGCATTTCGGCCTGCCGATCGTCCCTATCCTGGATGCGCAGCAGAACATGGACGAGGCGGCCGACGACACCAAAGAAGGCCGCTACATCAACTCCGGAATCATCAACGGGATGACGTACGAAGAGGCCATCCCCACCCTGATCAGCTGGCTGGAAGAGCGCGGCCTGGGCAAAGGAAAGATTCAGTACCGCATGCGCAATGCCGTCTTCAGCCGCCAACGCTACTGGGGCGAGCCCGTGCCGGCCTACTGGAAGGACGGAGTGCCCTACCTGATCGAAGAATCGGAATTGCCCTTGCTGTTGCCGCCCGTCGACAAATACCTGCCTACCGAGACCGGCGAACCGCCGCTGGGGCGGGCGGAAGGCTGGAAATACCAGGGCAAGTACGACTATGAACTGTCGACCATGCCGGGATGGGCAGGATCCTCCTGGTACTGGTACCGCTATATGGACCCGCGCAATACAGAAGCCTTCGCCAGCCAGGACGCCGTCCGGTACTGGAAAGCGGTAGACCTGTACATCGGCGGTTCCGAGCACGCCGTAGGCCACCTGCTGTACAGCCGCTTCTGGAACCATTTCCTGTATGACCTGGAACTGGTGCCGGAGCGGGAGTACGCCAAAAAGCTGATCAACCAGGGCATGGTCCAGGGCGTAATCGAATTCATCTACCTGGAAAAATCGGAGGCCAAACAAAAGCGTTTTGTGTCCGCCGACCTGCTGGACCAGTACCCGGATGCCGAATGGGCCATGATCCCGGTTCATGTCGACTTTGTCAGCGAATACGGCAAGGACAACTCCTACCTGGGCCAGAAAGGCATCGATCAGTTCCGGGAATGGCGGCCCGACTTCAAGGACGCGGCCTTCATCACCAACCCGGCCGGGCAACTGGTCACCAAAAGCGAGGTCGGCAAGATGTCGAAGCGCTATTTCAACGTGGTCAACCCCGACGACGTGGTGGGCCGGTACGGCGCCGACTGCTTCCGCATGTACGAGATGTTCCTCGGCCCGATCGAGCAGGCCAAACCCTGGGATACCAAGGGCATCGATGGCGTGAGCAAGTTCCTGCGCCGCTTCTGGGGCCTGTTCTTCGACAAGCAGGGGGCCTTCGCCGTGAGCGGCGAACAGCCCTCCCGGGAAGAACTGAAGGTGCTGCACACGGCCATCAGGAAAGTGCGGGAAGACCTGGAGCGCTTCAGCTTCAACACCTGCATCAGCGCCTTCATGATCGCCTCCAACGAGCTGAAGCGGCTGGAGTGCAACAAGAAGGCCGTCCTGGAGCCGCTGGCGGTGCTGATCGCGCCTTTCGCCCCCCACATTGCCGAGGACCTTTGGCATCGCCTGGGCAACGCCGGCAGCGTCCACCGCGACGCCGCCTATCCGGCGTTCAACCCGGAATACCTGGTGGAAGACTCAGTGACCTACCCCATCGCCATCAACGGCAAGACGCGGGTTACGGTAGACTTCCCGGCCGACGCCAGCCGGGAGGACCTGGAAAAGGCAGCCCGCGAGCTGGACGTAGTGCAGAAGTATATCGACGGCAAGACCATCCGCAAGGTGATCGTGGTGCCGAAGCGCATGATTAATATTGTTGTCGGATGAGAGAAGGAGGATTTTTGATGTGTGATGTGCGATTTTTGATGTGCGATGTGCCTACGGAAGCTGCCGGATGAAATCCTCCGCCGTCAATACCGGAATGGAAGCCATATCGAAATCTTTCAGGTTGCGGGTGATGAAAAATTGTATGCCGTTGGCGATGGCTGTCTGATATTGGATGGCGTCTTCCAGGTCTTTGAAATCAGAGGCCAAAGCAAGATCCACGATTCGTTTGTCTACAGGCAACAACGTGACCAGTTGCCGAAAACGGGCAATGGCATCCCAGGCTTCTGCCCTGGAAGAAAGCAATTTCGATAACAGATAGAACAAGAACGGAAATACGCTGGCAGGAACACAGGCCTCAATTGCCTTCTCGTCGGCCTTGTTGAAAAGCCTGGCAGCAGGAATGTCAAATGGTTGCCGTTCCGTAAGGAAGTCGACTATAATATTGGTATCTACAAATACTTTAGTTGCCATCTTTAGGGTTTGGGCTATGCTTTTCCAGCAAATATTCAAAGTAGGCTTCCTCGGGGTTAAACTCCGAAGGCAGAGAAGCTATTCCATGCAAGCTTCTGACAAGCGGCGTGAATTCAGTTAATTCGCTTTCATCATCATTTTGCCGGGTTATCTGGTCAAAATAGCGTTCTACCAATTTGCTGAGGCTGGTATTGTATTGGCGGGCGAAGCGCTTAGCCCGTTCGATCACTTCCTTGTCCAGCTTCAAGGTTAATTTGGCATCCATTTAAATTCGCTTTGTATATACGTACAAAAATATCAAATTTTGGGCGTACATTCAAGTACTAAAATTATCCTATGGCATTAAAAATATTTACCCTCATTTTTTCCTGTGTTTCCAGCCTGGCATTGCCGGCGCAATCCTCTTTGAACAAAGACAGCCTGCTTGCCCACGTCCGGGAGCTGTCTTCCGACCAGTACGAAGGGCGCCGCACTCAGGAAGCGGGCAACCTGCTGGCGGGGGAATACATCTGCCGGCGGTTCGATGCTTTCGGGCTGAAGCAGTTCGGCGGCAGCTACATCCAGCCCTTCCGCTTTTACAGCCGCTGGAACAAACAGGCCTACGAAGGCCGCAACATCATCGGTTACTGCCGGGGCACGGATCACCCCGAACAGTACATTGTGCTAAGCGCTCATTACGACCATGAGGGCGTGCGCAACGGAGAGATTTACAACGGCGCCGACGACAACGCCTCCGGCGTCGGGGCCCTGCTGGAAATGGCCCGCTTCCTCAGCCGGAACCCGCCCCGCCATTCGGTCATCTTTGCCGCCTTCGATGCGGAAGAGATTGGGCTGCGCGGTGCCGATCATTTCCTGGAGGAACCGCCTGTGCCGCTGAACCAAATCCTGCTCAACATCAACATGGACATGATCAGCCGCAATGCCGGCCGGGAGCTGTATGCGGTAGGCACCGGCTACAATCCCTTCCTCCGGACCCCGCTGGAAAACATTAAAGAACGCTACCCCATCACTGTTTCCTTCGGCCACGAACAACCGCAGCCTGCGCATTCAGACGACTGGACGATGTCTTCCGACCACGGCAAATTCCACCAGAAAAACATCCCGTTCCTGTACTTCGGCGTTGAAGACCACGAGGACTACCACAAGCCCACCGACGACTACGAGCGCATCATGCCAGATTTTTACGCCCAGGCGGCGGAGTTCATCCTGGAGAGTTTGCTGGATTTGGACAAGCATTGGGAAAGGCTGACCAGGAGGTGATTCGGTACCCCCTAATACCCCATAAAGGCTCGCGCCCCTGCGAAAAATTCGCTTCTTATCAATTAAATCCAGCAATTTCTCATGTAGAGCATGCACGTATCGCCACAAAAACACAAAGGCACCAAATCCGCACTAAATTTAGTGCGGATTTGGTGCCTTTGTGCTTTCGTGGCATCCTCTCGCCGCGTGCGCACCTTACATGAGAAACTACTGAATTAAACCGCCACTTCCCTACTGCCCGAACGCCGTCAGCTCCATATACCCTTCCAGGTTCCCCTGCTGGTCGTATGTCTCCGAGCGGACCAGGCCTAACCCTTCGGCGTAATATTCTACCGAAGCGAAGGATTTGGCCAGCATCATCCTGACCTCGGTAGTCTGAGAGATTTTGTAGCAGTCGAAAGTGCCGGCAGGCGTAGTGACCCTTTCCTGCCCCGCCACTTTCCTGTCGGTAACAGTCACTGTCATATCGACGATGTTGATGCCTTTGGCAGCGGCCCTGATGTTGGTTTTCGCGTCTGGCAAAGCCTGGCCGGGTTTCATTTTCCCGGGGATGACAAAGGCTTCCCCTTCGACGTCTACATCCATATTGGACAAAGATTGCTGCATGCCCGGGTTCAGCATGGAGGTGGCGTCCATTTTGATCAGGCCACCCTCGCACCGCACCCGGTACTCCCCGGTGAATTGTTCTTTATCCCTTTTGTCGAATATCCGGTTGAAAATGACTGCTTCCACTCCGCCAGGCAGGCTCCGCACGGCTTTTACCGAACTCCGCGTTTTGCTTTCCATGTTGCCATTCTTGTCGTAGTAGGTGTACTCCAGCTTAACCTTTGCATCCAAAGGATAAAACAGGGTGCAGCCTGCCTGCGCCCGGAGCGCGGCGTTCCCAAAGAACAGGAACAGGAAGAAGATCACGCTGTTTCTCATTTTTGCAGTATGTTTTTTTGTGATGCTTCAGTATAAACAACTTTTGCGGCGAATAAATTACCTGGCCTGGATAAAGAGCAGCAAAATATTTACTTTCCACAGATCAAAAGGGTTAACTTTCTGTTAAACTCTCTTGTCGCAAAACCTATACAACATGAAAAAACGCTGCTTCCTGTCCCTGTCACTTGTCCTGTCGGCTTTCTGCAGCATCCGGGCACAACAGGATATTACGGTTACCAACTACGAAGTGGAACGCATCCTCGGAGGCGATTTTGAAGCTGACGATTACCTGCCGTCGGAGGTGATCAACCATCCGGAGGATATCACCGACGGTATCCTGGCGGAGGTGTCTGCGGATTCGCTCAAACAGTATCTGATTGCTCTTTCCGCTTTTGAAAACCGGAACACGGGATCGGATACGAGCAGCGCCACCTTTGGCATGGGCGCCGCCCGCCGCTGGGCCTATGACAAGTTCTTGTCGTTCAGCGCCCGGCAGGAGGGCCGGCTGCGCGTTTCTTACCTTCAATTCGACCAGGATATTTGCGGCATGGGGCGCCACCGCAACGTTTTCGCCGTGCTTCCCGGCATCGGGCCGCACCGCAACGAGCTGGTTTTCGTGGAAGGCCATTTGGACAGCCGCTGCGAAGACGCATGCGATACCGAATGTATGGCTCACGGCATGGAGGACAACGGCAGCGGCTCCGCCCTCGTGCTCGAACTGGCCCGGGTGATGAGCCGCTTTGCGTTCGACCGGACGCTGGTTTTCCTGCTCACCACCGGGGAAGAGCAGGGCTTGTACGGAGCCGAAGCCTTTGCCATTTACTGCGTTCAGCATGAAATACCCGTAAGGGCGGTATACAACAACGACATCATCGGGGGCGTCATCTGCGGGCAAACGGCCTCCCCGCCCGGCTGCCCGGGCCTGAATCAGGTCGACAGCATCAACGTACGCCTCTACTCCACCGGGCCGGGGCGTTCCCTGGCCCGCTTCGCCTACCTGGAATATCAGGAGGAGCTGCTTCACAAAATGCCCGTGCCTGCTGTGCTGAACATCATGAGCCGCGAAGACCGCGTAGGCCGCGGCGGCGACCACATCCCCTTCCGGCAGCGCGGCTTCCCCGCCCTGCGCTTCACCTCCGCCAATGAGCACGGCGACGGCAACCCCGGCCAGCCCGGCTACGACGACCGCCAGCACACCAGGGAAGACGTCCTGGGCGTAGATACCGACGGCGACAGCGTGATCGACAGCTTTTTTGTGGATTTTAATTACCTGGCCCGCAACGCCATCATCAACGGCAACTCCATGGCCATGAGCGCCCTGGGGCCGCCCGCCCCGGAGGACATCATCGTCGAGCGGGTAGACAACGGCCTGCGCTACGAGATCGTCGACCCGGCAGGAGACGGCCCGTACCGCCTGGGCATCCGCCCCAATACGACCCTCTACATCGACACGTTGATCGACGTCGCCTCCAGGTCCGACACCCTTTTCTTCCTGGAGCCGGCCACCATTTATTACCTCAATGCCACCGCCGTCGACAGCAACGGCATCGAAAGCCACTTCACCGACGAGAAACTCAGCTTTTTCACCACCAGCCTGAAGGAACAGCCCTACCTGTCGGAAGCCGGCATCACGTTGCTGCAGAACCGCCCCAACCCCTTCGACGAAGCCACCACCATTTCCGTGCTGGTGGAACGCCCGGTGCGGTACAGCCAGGCCTTCGTCCGCGTGGCCGACGCCCAGGGGCGGGAACTAGCGCGCTACTCCATCGAACTCAAACCGGGAATGGTGGATATTTTGTATGGCTACGAAAAGCACCAGTACCAACGGGGAACGTATTATTACAGCCTGATTATTGACGGGCAGGTGTATGATACGAAGGCGATGGTGTATGCGTATTAGGCTAAGTTGTATGGCTATATTGTTATATGGCTATATTGTTGTATGGCTGTATTGTTGTATGGCTATATTGTTATATGGCTATATTGTTATATGGCTATATTGTTATATTGTTAGGCTAATTGTGTCCGCTTACTTAGCAATGCTGCTTTGAATTTCTATCATTTTGCCCCTTCCCGGCGATAGAAATTCAAAGCAGGGATTTGTCCCCGCAAAAACATTTGGCCTACATCCCACACAACCCGAACCGGGCATACGCAGTTATGTATTCATAAAACCAAAACCATGACGCGAGCACTGTTAATTGCCCTGGGCCTGGCTACCCTGGCCGCCTGCCAGCCCGAAAAGAAAGGAGAAACGACAAAGGACGCCGGCACCACTGAAATGGAGACGCCGGGAAAAAAGCCATCACTGGATGCCTCACTGCCGGAAGTGAAAGACAAAGGACAAAAGAGCCAGCCCGAAACAGCAGCGAACCCCAATGCCCAAAGATCCAAAGCAGCCGGCGCCGAAACCGGCAGCGACCGGCTCAGCGCAGCCGGACAGCCGGAAAAAGGGCGCTCCAAAGCGGCCACCCTGGCAGCAAAAAAACAGGAAACGGCCAGCGAAAATGCCGGGCCATCCAGACGCTCTTCATTCACCCCGGACCCCTCCACCCCGTCGCCTCCCAACCATATAGCCTGGGGCGCCCTGTTGCAAAAGCACGTTTCCCCCGAAGGCAAAGTGGACTATAAAGGCTTTCTGGCAGACAAAGCCAATCTCCAGGCCTACCTCGACGAACTGGCCGCCAACCCGGCGGAAAAAGGCTGGCCCCGCAACGAAAAGCTGGCCTACTGGATCAACGCCTACAACGCGTTTACCGTCAAACTTATCCTGGACCATTACCCGGTGTCCAGTATCACGAAAATCCACGATGGCAAACCGTGGGACGTAAAATGGATCCAACTGGGCGGAAAAACCTACTCGCTCAACAATATCGAACATGACATCATCCGCCCCGGGTTCGACGAGCCCCGCATCCATTTTGCGGTCAACTGCGCAGCCCGCTCCTGCCCGCCCCTGCTCAACCGCGCCTGGACGGCCGACAACCTCAGCCAACTGCTGGAACAACAGGCTCGTAGTTTCATCAACAATCGGCGATATAACAAGATCGGACAGGATGAGGTAGAAATTTCCAGAATCTTTGAATGGTACGCCGGCGATTTTGGGGACATTATCGGTTACCTCAACAAGTACTCCAATACGCAGATCCGACAGGATGCCCGGGTGAGCTACAAGGAGTATGACTGGGGGTTGAATGGACAGGATTGACGGGGCTTTTATGGACAGGATTAACGGACGTTTTTGTAGACAGGATTAACAGGATGAACAGGATGAAGTGGACTTGCGCCGCCATATGTCCAAATCCTGAAAATCTTGTCTATCCCTGCCGGCCATGCTGGCACAGCAGGCAGCTGTCTGCAGTCCCCCTCGATCCCTCCGAAGGGGGGAAGCCGCTAAAACGGAGCTGCGTTTGTCAATCCTGTCAATCCTGTCAATCCTGTCATTCCTGTCAATCCTGTTAATCCTGTCTAATTTTACCGTCCCGTGCTAAAAAATCCCGTAATTCCTGTAAATGCTTTTACCTTGTCCCTAAATAAACAATACAGATGAAGAGAACCATATTTCTAACCGCATTATTCTTTGTCTACCTGTCGGCCGGCGCCCAGCAAAAGCGCATCCTGTTAGAGAAATACACTTCGGCCTTTTGCGGCAGTTGCCCCAACGGCCACCTCATCGCCGAAGAGCTGGCGGCAGCCTATCCGGAGCTGGTCCTGGCCTTTCACCATTCTTCGGTCGATGGCATGGCCAACCCATACAGTACAGAGTGGCGCAACAATTTTGGAGTACTGGGCACGCCCATGGGCATGGTGGACCGCAGCGGTTTACCGCCAACCAGATTGCCGTACATCCCCTGCAATGGGAGGACCGCATCCTGGAGCGCCTCGCCGGGCCGCCTGCGTCGGGCTGGAAATCCAGGGCGCCTACCACCCCGTCTCCCGGGAGCTTTCCATCGACATAGCCAGCACCTTCACCGAGCGCCCGCCGGGCGGCGAGCTGCGGCTCAACCTGATGATCACCGAGGATTCCGTGATCCATGCCGGGTTTGGTTTCGACCAGAGCAATTACTACAACGAGGTGGAAGGTCATCCCCTTTTCGGTATGGGGCAGCCCATTTATTTCTACCCGCACCACCATGTCGTCCGGGAAATCGTGGATGGCGCCTGGGGAACGGTAAGCGTCTTCCCGGAACAGCCGGTGCCCGGGCAGGCTTACACCCACCATTACGATTATACAGTGCCCTGGGAGTGGCGCCACGAAAAGGTCAACCTCGTCCTGTTCGTTTCCCTGTATGAGGAGGAGGATGTCATGCAGCGCCAGGTGTTGAACGTCGTTGAACTCCCGCTCTTTGACCTGCTGGCGACAGCAGCCGAAGCGCCGCCCGCCGAGGCTGAAAAGTTCAGCGTCTTTCCCAACCCGGCAGCGGGCAACGTACATTTCCGGGTGCCGCCGGGCACTTATCGAATCGAGCTGTATACGGCTTCCGGCAAGCTGTACCTTCTCGCAAGACGGGCGGGCGGGCACCATCCAGGCAGACATCTCCGGGATGGTAAGTGGGTTGTACCTGGCGCGAGCGCTCACCCCAGGCGGCATATTTACGCAAAAAATAGCCATCGGGCAACTGGATTGAAAGCCATTCAAAACAACGGCTATCCGTCTAAGGTGGGACAGCAGAAGCAGAAGAGCGGAGGTCGATACCGAGTCGAGTAAAGCGTGTGCAGAAGGCATGGAGTGTCCAACCTCAGACGGGTAGCCAAAACAACTTCAACATGCAGTTGCCTCAAGCCTTTACCGAACGCATGCATACCAGCTGGGAGAAGAATGGTACCCGCCTTCCTGGAGGCGCTGTCCGCTCCCCCCTCCGGTGAGTATCCGCGTTAACCCCAGCAAGGGTTTTTATTGAAAGAAAATGCTGGAAAAGTAAAATGGAACCCTGACGGATTCTATCTTGCCAAACGGTACCGGTATTTACGCTGGACCCCCGGTTTCACGCCGGGGCTTATTACGTCCAGGGAGGCCTCTTCCATGTTCATCGGCGAGGTACCGTCCGTCAGTTGGTGCCGCCGGACGGTTCGTCCGGGCGCTGGACCTCTGCGCCGCTCCCGGCGGAAAAGCACCCTTTGCTGTCGGTGCTTCCGGCGGAGAGCCTCGTGCTACCAACGAAGTGATCCGTTCCCGGTATCAGGCCTGCGGCACAACCTGATCAAGTGGGGTATCCCAACGCCGGCAGCAGCATGCACGACAGCCGCGACTTTGGCGGGCTCGAAGGGTTTTTCGGCCTTTTGCTGGTGGATGCGCCCTGTTCCGGAGAAGGCTTGTTCCGGAAAAGCCCGGAAGCCGCCGGAGAATGGTCGGAGGGGAACGTCCAGCTCTGCGCAGGGAGGCAGAAGCGGATACTGGCGGACGCCGTCAAACTGCTGGCGCCGGACTACCTGTTGCTGTACTGCACCTGTACGTACAACCGCCAGGAGAATGAAGAGAACGCCCGTTGGCTGCGGGACTCGTTCGGGCTTTGCCCCGAGCCGCTGCGGATAGAACCTGGCTGGGGCATCGCCGGCAGTACCTGGGATACCAGTTTTATCCCCATCGGCTGCGCGGGGCGAGGGCTTCTACCTGGCGGCTTTCCGGAAGACCGGGGGCAGCCCTTACAAGGCGCCCAGGCTCAGGAACCCGGCACCAAAGGGATACCAGCCGGTATCTGCAAAAACAAAAGAAGAGCTGAGAAAGTGGGTTAGCCATTCTGATTCTCTACCTTTTTTCAGGACGAAGCCTTAGTAGGTATCGCCGTTCCTGAAAGCCTCCGGGAACCGGTAGCTCAACTCAGTTATGCCCTGAGCCGTTTCGATACCGGCACCGAGCTGGGGCAGTTCAAGCGGTCAGACTTCGTGCCCGCGCCGGCGCTGTAGCCTCAGCAGCCTGGCATACCAGCTCGATACCACGGGTCCCCCTCCAACGGGAGGATGCCTTAAAATACCTGAAAAAGAGAATATAACCCTCCCGGAAACGATGAGGAGGGCTGGGCGCTCGTGGCATTGCCAGGAAGTATGCCGCTGGGCTGGATCAAGGGCTTAAAGAACCGGATCAACAACTATTTCCCCAGGGAATGGCGCATCCTGATGGAGTTGGAAGGAAAGGACCTGCCCTCTTTTTGAACAGGAGCTTATCCCCTTTCATGCCGGAGCAAAGAGCCGGGCAGAAAGCCCTGCTACCGGCGATTTTCCGAATCCGCATGTTCCGCTTCCGGCTTCGGCACCACCTCTCCAAACAAATCGTAATCCAAAGCGTCCGTGATCTTCACCGGAGCAAAATCGCCGATGCGCACATAATTATCGGCGGTACCGGACGAGGACTTCATTGTCCACTTCCGGCGAATCCCCTTCGGTACTAGTAGACGAAAAATTCGCCCTCCTTCCGGTCGAATAAGACCTTGAAGGTTTTACCGATCTTTTCCTGGTTCTTTCGGAAGGAGATTTCCTGCTGTATCTCCATGATGCGGGCGGCGCGTTCTTCCTTGACTTTACGGTAAGCACGTCGTCTGCCAGTACTGTACGCCAGGGTGTCTTCCTCATGAGAATACTGGAAGACGCCGAGGCGGTCGAACTCCAATTCCCTCACAAAATCGCAGAGGTCCTGAAATTCTTCTTCGGTCTCTCCGGGGAAACCCACCAGCATGGTGGTGCGCAGGTTGAGCCCAGGTATCTTTTTACGCGCCAGGCGCACCAGCTCCGTAGTTTCTTTCCGGGTGATCTGCCGGCGCATGCGCTCCAGGACGGCATCGTTGGCGTGCTGCGCAGGGGCATGTCCAGGTAGTTGCAGATCTCGGGGCGCTGCGCCATCACGTCGAATACCTCCACCGGAAATTTGCTGGGGTAGGCGTAGTGGAGGCGGATCCATTCGATGCCCTCTACGTCCGCCAGGGCGTGCAGCAGCTGCGGCAGCTCTCTTTTTTTGTAGATGTCCAGGTACCGTAGTAGGTCAGCTCCTGGGCGATGAGCATCAGCTCTTTGACGCCGAAGCAGCCAGGTTTTTCGCTTCCTTTACCAGTTCTTCGATGGGTTTGGAGACGTGTTTGCCGCGCATCAGCGGTATGGCGCAGAAGGAACAGGTGCGGTTGCAGCCTTCCGATATTTTCAGGTAAGCGTAGTGCTGGGGCGTGGTGGTGATCCGCTCGCCGATCAGCTCGTGTTTGTAGTCGGCGTTCAGTTTTACCAGCAGGTAGGGCAATTCCAGGGTGCCGAAGTAAGCGTCCACCTCCGGGATTTCCTTTTCCAGGTCGTCCTTATAGCGCTGGGAAAGGCAGCCGGTGACGTACAGCTTATCGATGCCGCCCTGCTTTTTCACCTCCGCGTATTCCAGTATGGTATTGACCGATTCCTCCTTACCAGGTCGATGAAGCCGCAGGTATTGACGATGACGATATTGGCGTCTTCGTCGTTGCTGTCGCGCACCACCTGATAGTCATTTCCCCGGAGCTGGGTAATGATATTCTCTGAGTCTACCAGGTTCTTCGAGCAGCCCAGGGTGATGACGTTGACTTTATCGCGTTTTATTGTTTTTGTTTTCATATATTTCTGCCTTGATCAGGCTTGACAAGCATACGCAGTGATGTTTTTTTCTGCCACAAAGACACGAAGGCACAAAGGACGCACTAAGGAATGAAAAATAAATAACCAAGCCCAATTGCCGTTATCTTTTTTCGCCAGCCTTCGTTGCTCATCACTCACGTAGCTGGGCTATGCTCGTTCTTCGCGCCTTGCCTGGCGAAAAAATAGCACGCCTGAAATGAGGAACTTATTTTTCTCCGGCCCCTAAGCGGAGCTTGGTTCTTCCTTGGCTGGGGCATTTGGCCATTATGACAGCAACATCTCCGTAAACTTGTCGAGCCTGCTTTGCGGACGCAAAGATAGAAAGTTGTCGTGACCTGCTTTGCAAACACTCATAACAATCTCGGGAAGGTTTAGTTATGTTTAAACTGTTTTTTTGTAACTATTTAGGTGGCCTGCCATCTAGCCGGTTTTATTGCCACAAAGACTCCAAGACACAAAGATTGCACGAAGCCTTGGTGTAATCTTGGAGTTTTTGTGTCTTCGTGGCAAAGGCATCAGGCCCACCTAAACAGTTGCGTTTTTTTGTCACAAAGACAGGAAAACCGAAGTCCCTTCAGCTATTGAAACAAAATCTTTGTGGGTTCTTTGTGCCTTAGAATCTTAGTGGCTAAATTGCCATGCATGAAAAAGCAAACCATGAAATACATAACTACCCTCACTTTCGCCATCCTGCTGAACAGTGCCGCCTTCTTTACCAACTGGGCGTCAGCGCCACCTACCGGTACGGTAATGATGCGCCGGACTGGCAGTACGCCGGCGCCGCGCAGGCCCGCAGTACCTGCTGTCGGAATCTCATTTCGGTTTTGGCGTGGATTACTGGCTGCCGATGAAAGCCTACCGGATCGATTTCCTGCCGGAGATTAACTTTCAAAGGACGAGCAACGCCATCGAGCTGGTAGTGATTTTTAGTAAATACTGAGGTGCAGCTGTCCAACACCTGGCTCAGCCTTTTCCTCAACGCCAATATCTATTTCCTCGACCTGGAAGGCGACTGCGATTGCCCCACCTTTTCCAAATCGGGCGGCTTTTTGCAGAAAGGGTTGTTCCTGCCGCATACTCTCCGTACCAGCTGGATTCAGAGCAAGGTAGAAAACGAAGGTATTGCGGTACTGACTCCGACGACATAGCCTTCAGCGCCGCCGTCGGACTGGTATCGACATCAGTCTGTCGGATATCCTGACCCTCACCCCTGGTAGGTTACCGGTACTACCTGCCCACCCGGTGGGAAAGCCTGGGGTCGGAAGCCTTTATAACCTCTCCGTCCGGCGATGCCGGCATCCGGAGCGAGGAAAGCAGCATCCGGCAGTTCTACGCCGGGCTGCGGCTGGGGTTGCGGCTGGACCAGAGGTGAGCGGGTAGTGCGGAACTGTTCGGAATTCGGTGCTGTCCCTGCGAGCCGGTTAAAATTTGGCTGTTCGCAAGTACGGTTAGCCTGAGGCGCCAGGTACTGACAGGATGTTAAGCGCGAATTTCCAAGGCGCCTTTAACTTTTTTTTTGCTTCTTCCAGTTTTTTCTCGAGGTCAGTTCGGATTTTGTGTTCCAGCTCTTTAGAAAACAACTTCCACCAATAGAAAGCAGGCAACTGGTAGCTGCTGCTGCTCTTCAAGCCTGTACATTAATTCAATGTTGGGGTTTTCCAGTACCATTGATAATCCGGCTGAGTTTCGTCTGATGGATATTCAGATTATCCGCAATCTCCTTATGGCTTCTTTTAGTTATTTTGATGTACTCTTTTAACTGATTAGCAAAACTAAACTTTTCTTCAAACTTACCTCTTTTGAAATAATCTTTGATCCGCAGCTTGATTTTTATCAGGTTAGCAGCCAAGATATCAGACTCGCTCATGTTTTTGAGCCTTTCCATTCGGATTCTCCTAAACTCCTCCTCTACTTTTTTTTTTGTTCTGCGGGATTTAAATCCTCGTTGAAGACAAAGCTTTCAACAATCTCTTCATCGGTGTATTTTTCGCGGAGGCTCCTTATAGATTTTTTCACTCTTCTTCATCGTTCAAATATTTATCAATTAAGGCTTTTGAAGATTCTTGTTCAACTGCTAACAATCTTCCGTATTGACGAAAACTATATTTTTCCTGGTACAACTCCATCAATTGCGTTTTCGGTTGCAAAGAGACAAAACCGAAGTAATCCCGGTCGAAAGCAATATGGCAGGCAAATGCGATCAGGCAACCGGCAATATTTTCGACGCTTTTTGATTTTCCCCGGTTAGATTTGCCCACTTCGATTAGGTTGAGGTGGATTCTATATTCCCCAGGGTAATCAATTAGCGACATCAATCCAAGAATTTCGTCATCCTTGTCGACAAGAAAATCTTGTAAACCTCATTGCTTCTTTCAAGCCCCCAGTCAAAATTAAATTCCTTAGATTTACCGATCCAGATGTAGTCAGAGGAAACAACTCCTTCTATCGCAGAATGCAAAGCCTTGCCCGACTTTTTATCTTGTAGAGGCATGTATAATGTTTACCTGACAAAGGTAATAAAATTTATGAAAAAAAGTAAACAATTTAATATTTTCATAAATTATGGCATGAGTTTTGCCTCAATCATATTGTAGCTTCATCAATCCACTCGCTTCCTCTTCATCTTCTGCTTAAACAAGATGGTCCGCTCCGAAGCGATCCATACAGAATACGGGGTGATATAATCCAGCGCTTCAAATTGAGTATACCAAAGGCAGCGGGCGCCTTTTTTTCTTCCTCGCCTTACCCTTCAAAAAAAATCCGTGCCCGCATAATCCGTCAGCACAAAAATATCCGCCGGGGTGATGGGGATAAAGCCCAGGAAGGGTTTAAACCAGTACCAGCAGGGCGGCGCTCCGGTACCGTCCGGGCTGATGGCGGCGGCGGTGACCACCCTTTTTTTTCAGGTAGAGGCTGTCTCTTAGCGTTGCCGTGTAGGTGCCGGGGCGAGCGGGCAGGGGTGTAGTGTTTGGTGTAATAATTGCCCCGGTGCAGGCGGTTTTGGAGAAGAAGGTGGAGGCTGTCCTGAAACCAGAAGCAGGTATCCATGTCGAAGTTCTGTCACTGGTTCCGGAGGGAAAGTATATTGGTCCGGATATTGAAAACGGATGGAATCGAGGCGGCGGGAAGCGGGGTGGAAGATATAGATGGCAAGGTCGCGGCGGCGGTTGAAGTTGTTGCCGAAGTCGCCGATGTAGAGATTGCCCTTGTCGTCGGTACCGTCAGGTCTTCCCAGTCGCGGTTGAGGGCATCCGGAACCGGCGTTTTCCAGAGGAGCGCTCCCCGGCTGTCGGTCAGGAAAAGCTCTGCCGGGTGGCCGCCGTCGTTGTGCCACCACAGGCTGTCGGGCGCTGCCCGGTAGAGGCCGGAGACTTCGGTGAGTTCTTTGGGCAGCTTATATTTTTTCTTGTTAGGAAAATTTTGACTGAGTAATGGAAAATAAAGGATGATTAAAAATCCAACGATGAGATAAGGCTTCATGGCAATTTGTTTGAAAAAGTACCTGGTTTGAAATGTATAAGCTCAACCTGCCGGGCAAATCCTGTGGGATAATGCCGCAGGCGTTCCTGCCCTGCCGGGTAGGCCCTGTGGAATAATCACTTGGCGAGTTCCATAGGGGGCTGTTCAAAATAGCGTTTTTTTGGAAAAAAAACTTCTCCGCGTTTTCGAGTGCTTTGCCTCGGATCACTTTTCAAGTTCAAGAGCAAAGTTCAAGTCCAGGAACGGCACCGCTCTGAGTTGGACCTTGCACTTGTACTTGCACTTGTACTTGCACTTGCACTTGTACTCGCACTTGCACTTGCACTTGCACTTGCACTCGCACTTGCACTCGCACTTGATGCGAAGCTAAATAAACTCAAGCCGCTCCCCTCCTACCCCATTCCGGGTATTTTAGCCCAAAACCGTCCCGGCCCCTTGCCATTTTCCCGAAAATGGCCCACCTTGCGTAACATATTTATTTTTTATGAATTTCTCTCCGATCAATATCATTACCGTTATTTCTGTAGTCGTGATCATTACCCCACCGCTACCGGGAGAATGGTATTGACCGAGATGAAAGATCCAGCAAAAAGCCGTTCTCCCCGGAGAGCGGCTTTTTTTTTGGGGTGGTGGAGGGAATGAAGGAATGAAGGAATGAGGGAATGAAGGAATGATTGCGGTAATCGTAAGAAAGAAAAACACAAAAAACTATATATCAATTACTTAGGTCAATTTCCTGCAAACTGAGCATCGTAACAATATTCTATTTTAATTCGGCAATCGCGGTTGCTGCCATTACTTTTGAAAACCTTTGCAGAAAAAATCCAGGACATGTCAGGAACGGAGTTGAACAAATACAGCAAGCGGATCACCCAGGACGACACCTGCCTGTACCGGTACGAAGTATGCTCTACGGCGTCGGGCTTAGCGAGGAAGACATGCAGAAAGTACCAGGTCGGCATCGTCAGCACCGGCTGGGAAGGCAACACCTGCAATATGCACCTCAACGGGCTGGTAAGCCAGGTGAAGCAAGGCGTGCAGGACGCCAGTATCATCAGTATGATCTTCCACACCATTGGCGTCAGCGACGGCATGTCGATGGGCACCAGCGGCATGCGGTATTCGTTGCCGTCTCGGGACATCATTGCCGACTCCATCGAAACGGTAGCCTCTGCCCAGTGGTACGACGCCATCGCTGCGGTGGTGGGCTGCGACAAGAACATGCCCGGCGCCATGGTAGGCCTCGGGCGGCTCAACCGGTAGGGCATCGTGGTCTACGGCGGCACCATCAGCCGGGGCGCCACGGGGATAAGTCCCTCGACATCGTCTCTGCCTTCAGAGCCCTTACCAGCGTTTTGCCGGCGAGCTGGAGGAAAAAGATTTCAGTACCATTGTCAAAACGCCTGCGAAATTTTGGCGCCTGCGGCGGCATGTACACCGCCAACACCATGGCTTACGGTATCGAGGCTATCGGCATGAGCCTGCCGTTCAACTCCTCCTACCCGGCTAACGTGCCGGAAAAAGTGACCGACACCATGCGGGTAGGGCGCCATCCGGAACCTCCTGGAAAAAAGACCTCAAACCCCGGGACATCATGACCCGCGAGGCGTTCGAGAACGCCCTCACCGTCATCACCGCCCTGGGGGCTCCACCAACGCCGTGCTGCACATGATCGCCATCGCCAAATCCGTCGGCGTCCCCTTTCCATTGACGATTTTCAGCGCATCAGCGACAAGACGCCCTTTCTGGCGGACCTCAAGCCCAGCGGGCGCTACGTCATGGAAGACCTCTACAACGTGGGCGGCGTGCCGGCCGTCATGAAGCTCCTGCTGGAGGGCGGCTACCTGCACGGCGATTGCCTTACGGCGACCGGGAAGACTGTAGCGGAAAACCTGGCGGAAGCCGGCGGGCTGAAAGAGGGGCAGGACGTTATCCGCCCCTTCGGCAACCCGATCAAGGCGACCAGTACCTGCAGATCCTCTACGGCAACCTCGCCGAACAGGGCGCCGTGGTAAGATCACCGGCAAGGAGGGCGAGGTACTTCAGCAGTATTTGTACCGGGTATTCGACGGCGAGGACGCCGCCAACGCCGCCATCCGCAACAAGGAAGTGCAGGTACCGGCGAGGTGATCGTCATCCGCTACTGCGGTACACGGGGCGCTCCCGGCATGCCGGAGATGCTCAAGCCTACCTCTGCCATCATGGGCGAAGGGCTGGGCAAAAGGTGGTACCTCATCACCGACGGGCGCTTCTCCGGCGGCACCCACGGCTTTGTCGTGGTACATCACCCCCGAAGCCCAGGACGGCGGCCTGATCGCCCTGCTGCGCAACGGCGACCTGATTACCATCGACGCGGCGAACAATACCTTGAATGCAAAACTCAGCGATGAGGAAATCGCCGAAAGGAGAAAGCACTGGAAAGCCCCGGCGATCAAAGCCGAGAACGGGTTATTGCGGAAGTACGCCCGGACAGTATCTTCGGCCAGCGAAGGCTGTGTGACTGATGAGGGGTGATGGGGTGCCGTGCGACATAAAGTTATAGATCAGTCACCGACAAAAAGATATAGATCAAAAAAGTTCATTGACATACAGTTAAATTATATATGTTTTCTTTAGAGAACCTTGGGTCAGGAATAACCTTCAAGATTTCTTTTTCCGGGCTGAGGCAGATCCAGGCTAACTCTGCGGGAGAAAAGACTACGAAGGTGATTTTCCCGCGGTGTTCGCGACCAACACTGAAAGGCTTATCGTAAAGGGTGATAACGCCATTATCGGAGATTTTCCTGGGATAGACAGCTTGAGCTAAGAGTTGGTAGGCTTTCTGCTCGTCAAAGAGCTTCAGGTACCGAACTGCCTCGGGTTGTCATACAGCCTGGCATAAACTTGTTTGCGAGTAGCGTTGCCCAACCTGGAAACCTTAAAGAAATCTCTTTGATACACGCATGCTTGGTCTAGCTGCTCCTGCATTTGGGCGAGGCTCTGGCACTTGTATATTTCGGTACCAGCGCGCCGAGGTATGCTGGTTGTTTTCCACGTTCGGGTTGTCTGTCTGTGGTACTGCCTGGGTACTGGTTGAGTATGTGGCGCACTCCCCAAGCTGCCAGCCACAGGGATATAATAGGGATCACGCTCCTGCTGGGCACGCCAAGGGGGAACCGTTATCGCTCCTGATAGCCCTTGGCATTCCCCACTGTTGGAACTGCTCAAGCAGTAAGCCCCCTACCTCCTGCAAAGAAACTTGCCGGATCAACCCGTGGGGAAAGCCCTTGCATTTAGCAAGGCATGGCTTTTGGTATCCGTTATGTTTAAGTAACATGCCTCTTCCCTTGGCTCTAGCTTGGCTTGTCCCGCTGCTTCTAGCTTGACCTGTTCTTTAGCGTCGATTTGCCATTCGTCATGAGCCTGGCGCACGTCGTTGATCAAGCTTTCCCTAGGGATTGTAGGAGGAGGTATCTCTATTTTGGGGCAGTCCTTTTTAACCGCCTTTGATAGTGGCGCTCGCTTTGCAGTACCAAACCCGGATAGTTCGCCGCAATTTTGGTCGTGATGTAAGGTACGCCCCAATCGGGATGGAAGTGGTATAATAAGCGCACCAGCCGATAAGCTTTCTCCGCTTCCGGCTTCACCCCGCGCCCACAATTGAGTAGCCCGGGACTAGCGCCGCTTCGCCCCGCTTCTCGTAAGAAAGGCACAGGTTCCTTGCCGTATGGTAGTTCACCTTAAAGCGGGCAGCTAAATCCCGGTAGCTAAGTTTTTCCTCCTGCCTGGATTTCACTATTTCCAGGCGCAGGGAGGGGGCAATTGGTTGTCCCATATGCATTCATAATTTAACTTATGTCAAAGAACGTGATTTTATAGATCTTTTTGTCGTTAAAGCGATCTATAACTTTATGTCGCACGGCATGGGGTGATGGGGTGATATGGTGATGTAGTGATATGGTGATGTAGTGATGGGGTGATGGGGTGATGGGGTGATGGGGTGTGGACGGGACATAATGAAGGAAAGCGGAAAAACAGGCAGCCGGCCCGGCAAGCTCATACCTCCCTCCCTCGGAGAGCCTGGCCCGCACCCAAAGGGCCGGGGGGAGGCTAAAACTATTTTAACTCAGCAAGCATAAGACAAGATCATGAAACAGGAGAATCAGCAGCATGCAGGACAAACTGCAGTTGCGACGAAAACAAAGGAAAGGATGACCGGCGCCGAGGCGGTGTTGCGCTGCCTGCTCGAAGAAGGCGTAGACACGATCTTCGGCTACCCGGGAGGCGCCATCATGCCGGTCTATGATGCCCTTTATCACTATCAGGACCGGTTGCGCCACGTGCTGCCCCGCCATGAGCAGGGCGCCGTCCACGCCGCCGAAGGATATGCCCGGGTAACCCGCAAAACGGGGTCTCTGCGCCGTACTTCGGTACCTGGCGCCATGAACCTGGTCACCGGGCTGGGCGACGCCATCCTGGATTCAACGCCATTGGTGTGCATCACCGGTACCAGGTGTTCTACAAGCTGCTCGGCTCGGACGCCTTCCAGGAGACGGACGTCATCAACTGCACCATGCCGGTGACAAAGTGGAACTACCAGTCACCCGGGCGGAGGAAATCCCGGAGGTCTTCGCCAAAGGCCTTCTTCGCATTGCTAACTCCGGTAAATTACCCGGCCGGTGGTGATCGACATTACGAAAATGCGCAGCTGGAGGAGCTGGACTTCGATTACCGCCCCGGTACAATTCATCCGGTCGTACACCCCTACCCCAAGCCGGACCCGGAAGCGCTGAAAGATGCCGCCGAGCTGATCAACAACGCCAAGCAGCCGATGATCCTGGTAAACCACGGCATACAGATCGCCCACGCCCAGGAGGATTTCCGGAAGTTCGTAGAAAAGACGGGCATCCCGCTGGTATGCACCATCCACTACCTGTCGACCATTCCTTCCAGTACCACCCTCTGCATATGGGCATGCTGGGCATGCACGGCAATTACGCGCCCAACGTCATGCAGAACCGCTGCGACGTGCTGATCGCCATCGGCATGCGCTTCGACGACCGGGTGACCGGCAACCTGGAAAAATACGCCAAACAAGCTAAGGTCATCCACATAGAGATCGACCAGTCGGAGATCAACAAGAATGTCCACGCTCATGTACCCATCCTTTCGGACGCCAAACTACTACTGCAACGCTTGCTGCCCCTGGTGAAGGAAAAATCCTACCCGGAATGGGCACCAGTTCCGCGACATGGACAAGGTGGAATACGAAAAGGTGATCCGCAAGGACCTCAACCCCAGCCCCGAAGGGCATATCAAGATGGGCATGGCGGTGCGCGAAGTGTCCAACCAGACGCAAGGCATATATCATCGTATTTACCGACGTAGGGCAGCACCAGATGGTACCGCTGCCCGCTATTATGAGTACAAGAGCACCAACCAGTGGGTTTCCTCCGGCGGCGTAGTGGCACCATGGGCTACGGCATGCCCGCCGCTTTTGGTGCCAAGATGGCGCACCCGGACCGGGAGGTCGTCGCCTTTGTCGGCGACGGGGCTTCCAGATGACCATCCAGGAACTCGGGCTGTGCGCCCAGTGGCATGTGGGCGTGAAGATCGTATTGCTCGACAACAACTACCTCGGCATGGTCCGCCAGTGGCAGCAGCTGTTCTTCGACCGGCGCTACTCCTCCGTAGAGCTGCAAAACCCCGACTTCATTAAGATTGCGGAAGGCTTCGGGGTGGTAAGCAAATACCATCGAAAAGCCGGAAGAGC
This sequence comes from Lewinellaceae bacterium, assembly GCA_020636375.1. GTDB lineage: Bacteria > Bacteroidota > Bacteroidia > Chitinophagales > Saprospiraceae > JACJXW01. The sequence goes on from JACJXZ010000001.1 coordinate 527,622, forward strand.
TCAAAGCGTAGTGCCAGCATTGAGATGCTGGCGCACGACGAAATTTTACCTGCTGCATATCCGCGTGGAGAAGGAGGAGAACGTCTTCCCGATGGTGCAAAGCGGGGCGGCGGTGGATGAGATTGTGCTGGAGTAGATATGGGATTGTCATATTGTTATATTGTTATATTGATTGGCACAAGATGACACCTTTTTCGTGCCTCAAAAGATGTCACCTTGTCCAAAGCGGGGATTGCCGGGCTGAAGTCCTGTAATCCTGTTTATAAACCCTGTCATGGAAGAGAAAAATATTACACCATCATCGTTTTCACGGAGAACCAGGCGGTATGTTGTCGCGGGTAGTCTCCGTATTCAGCCGCCGCCACATCAATGTGGAGAGCCTGACCACCAGCCGGTCTTCGATGCCCGGCATCCACCGGTTCACGATCGTTGCCCACGTCGACGAGATAATGGTCAAGCTGGTGGTACCAGTTGGAAAAGCAGGTCGACGTCGCAAAGGTGGCTTTTATTACGAGCCGGAGGAGATCGTCTATCAGGAGCTGGCCCTGTACAAGGTGCCCACCCATATCTTTTCCAATTCGACCAGCGTGGAAAAGCTCATCCGCTCCCACAACGCCCGGGTGCTGGAGATCGAGCCGGAGTACATCGTGCTGGAAAAAACGGGCCACGAGCGGGAGACGGAGGCCTTTTTCAAGGAACTGGAAAAGATCGGCATCTACGAGTTCGTCCGGTCGGGGCGGATCGCTATCGTCAAGCCGATGGAGCGGCTGAACAGGTATTTGAAGTCGCTGGAGGAGGAGGCGGTGTAGGGAAGGCCTTTGGGCATTCCGGTTATTGGTTATTTCCGGGGGTAGGAGGCGGGGAGGGTTATTGGTTATTTCCGGGGGAGCAGGCGGAGGAGGGTTATTGGTTATTTCCGGGGGAGCAGGCGGAGGAGGGTTATTGGTTATTAGGGCTGCCGGCTGTAGGCCAATAACTGCCGCCAGCCCACAGCAGGTCCAATAACCAACAACTGCCGCCAGCCCACAGCAAGTCAAATAACCAATAACCAAATAACTGCCGCCGGCCCACAGCGGGTTCAATAACCAATAAAAAATAACCCGTTCTACTTTACTTCTCACAACCGCCAATCCACCGGTTCCTTCCCCTGCTTTTCCAGATACGCATTCGCTTTGGAGAAATGGCGCGAGCCGAAGAAAGCCCCGCCGGCCAGGGGCGAGGGGTGGGCCGCTTCCAGCACCAGGTGCCTGCTGCCGTCGATGAGCTGATTTTTTTGCCGGGCGAAGCCGCCCCAGAGCATAAACACCAGGCCCTCCCGCTGGTCCGACAGGCGGCGGATGACGGCGTCGGTGAACGCCTGCCAGCCGGCCTTCTGATGGGAGCGCGGTTTGTTGCGTTCTACCGTGAGCATGGCGTTGAGCAGGAAAACGCCCTGTTCGGCCCAGGAGGTCAGGTCGCCATGACCGGGGATGGACACGCCGAGGTCGTCTTTCAGCTCCTTATAGATATTCTGGAGGGAGGGCGGGATGCGGACGCCTTTGGGCACCGAGAAGGACAGCCCCATGGCTTCGCCCGGGTTGTGGTAGGGATCCTGCCCGAGGATGACGACTTTCACTTCGTCGAAAGGCGTGGTATTGAAGGCATTGAAAATGAGCGGGCCGGGGGGATAGATGGTTTTGCCGTTCTTTTTCTCGTTGCGCAGGAAGGTGGCCAGCGCCTGGAAGTAGGGTTGTTCGAATTCGTCTTTTAGCGCCTCTTTCCAGCTCTCTTCGATTTGCACGTTGCTCATGTGGGTGTAAGTTGTTGGTTGTCTGTTGTCAGTGGGTTTTGCTAAAATTCAGTGAGTAAAAATAACTTTTTCCTTTTAAAGGGCGAATAACAGACAACCAACAACTGCCGGCCGTTCCCCAATAACCAATAACCGCCTGTGGTTCTCCTATTGAAATAACTGCCGGGAAGCTCCGTTTCCGCTGCCTACTGCATCCCTTCCGAGTACTGCATCCGCTGCGCGGTCAGTTTCAGCAATTTTTCCAGGGAAGTTTCCAGGAGGCTGCGCTGGCTCCAGAGGAGGTCGTGTTTGTTGCCGGGCAGCATCTGCATCTCCAGGTAGGCGGCATTGGTGAGCCGTTCTTTGGCGTAGAAAGCGTTCCGGGGGTAGATCAGGCCGTCGGCGTCGCCGTGCAGGACGATGGCGGCGGCGCGGATGCGGAATTTCCAGAGGTTATGCATGCTGTCCAGCTGCATTTTGTGGGACAGCTTCTCCCGGTTTAGTACGTGGATGGAGCCTGGCAGCATCCACTGCAGCAGGAAGTGTTCTGTTATGTAGGAGAAATCGTAGGTCTTTTCCTCCCCAGCGCCACGAGATACCGATCGCAGGAGCATACCGTCCACCAGTTTGGGGAAGTCCATGGCGATGCGGCCGCCACGGTGCCGCCGTAGCTCGACCCGTGCAGGATGACCGCCGGGTGATGTCCCCGCTTTTCCCGGATGATGCCGGCGATGAGGCTCTGCCTGTTTCTTCACCGATTCTTCCGGCTGCCCGTAGCCCGAGTAGCCGTAGCCCAGTACCGGTCGACGGTAGCAGCAGCTTTACTTTGCGCCAGCAGGGAGCTGTCGCGCAGGAAGCCTTTCCAGAAGGAAGAAGAGCTGGGCGCGCCGTGGATGAAGACGATCAGCGGCAGGGAGTCGTTGCCAATCTCCAGGTAGCGGATTTTTTACCGTCCGCTTCGTAATAGTCGAAAGTAGCCTGATAGCCGAAGGGGTTTTCGGAAAGGATGTGCTGAAAGGTCTCGCTGCTGATGCGCATTTCCATGAAATCGTATGCATAGAGGAAGAAGAGCGCAGCGGCAACAGAGAAGTAGATTCGCTTTTTTTTGAAAAGGCGGTAAACGATTTTGTTCATGGGATAGTAATTTAAATGTCTATACTAGAACGCAGGGTTAGGGTAAAATGTTGATGGAATTTTATTTTGGTGTTGTACGTTGGTTGTTGTTGGTTGTTTGGGGGAGGGGGGAATACGTGGAAATGGGGGAGATACGTGGAGATACATGGAGATAAATGGAAATGGATGGAAATGGGGGAGATACGTGGAAATATGTGGAGATACATGGAAATGGGGAGATACGTGGAGATACATGGAGATAAATGGAAATGGATGGAAATGGGGGAGATACGTGGAAATATGTGGAGATACATGGAAATGGGGGAGATACATGGAGATAAATGGAAATGGATGGAAATGGGGGAGATACGTGGAAATATGTGGAGATACATGGAAATGGGGGAGATACGTGGAGATACATGGAGATAAATGGAAATGGGGGAGAGATACGTGGAAATATGTGGAGATACATGGAAATGGGGAGATACGTGGAGATACATGGAGATAAATGGAAATGGATGGAAATGGGGGAATACATGGAGATGCCGCCTGTAGGTGAACGGATTAATCCAGGGAGGGGTTATGAGCGTGCGTGAATTTACAGGTTCCGGGTTGTAAAGCTGTGTGAAAAGGTTTATTTTTGCGTGGTTAAACGAAAGCGGGATTCGGAAATGCTGACAGAGCTGCAAAAGGAAGCAACTTAAAAGCCATTCCGACTTCCGACTTGCATTTGGTCCTGTAGCTCAGGGGATACCTGCCTGCCCGCCAGTACCTGCAAAGAGCCTGATTCTATACTGGCAGGCAGGGAGCATCTGACTTCATACAAGCGTTAATAATTTAGTGTATGTTCTTCGTTTACGTTTTAAAAAGCACACAGCATTTTCGGTTTTACGTTGGGATGACTTCCGACGTACAACGCAGGCTGGAAGAACATAATGCCGGAAAAGCCAAGTCAACGAAGGGATGGATGCCTCGGATATTATTCTTTAAAGAAGAATTCTTGTCCAGAGAAGAAGCCAGAAACAGAGAAAAGTATTTAAAGTCCGGATATGGCAAGCAATGGATAAAAGAAAAATGGTCCCGTAGCTCAGGGGATAGAGCATCTGACTTCAGCGAAGCGGCTGAAAGCAGCCACAATTAGGAGCCTCCGCAGGGAAACAGAACCTGCGGAGTGGACGCCACTGTATCGGGGAAACCTAAGTCTAAATAGATAGGGCAATCCCGAGGAAACCATTGAAGGGCGGAATGGCGCTTTCGGCGCCGGTACGCCCGAAGGGATCCGTAGAGACTATACGTGGCGCGCCTGAGATGGCGAAGAGATAGTCCATACCACAAATCTCTGACGATTTCCGATCCCGATAGCTATCGGGATTTGGGATCAGGGTGCGGCGAAAGCCGTAGTTGGTAAGCTAATCAGACGGTCGCAGGTTCGAATCCTGCCGGGATCACTAATGAAAGCAGCGGCTTGTGCCCGATCAGGGCACAGGTACCGATTTTTATTCGCTTACTTACCAAGCCCCGTTTGAGCCAGTACCGGCGAATAAAAAACTACTGGGGAGCGCAGCGAACCGCCGCTGCTTTTTGACGTCGGAGCACAAAGGATCAGCGCAGTTCATCCTGCCGGGATCACCAATGAAAGCAGCGGCTTGTGCCCAGGGCACAGGCCGCTGCCATTTCGGACGGGCCACCTTCAGGTGGCTCGTAATAAGAGTTTGATGAAAGTGGACCAGGGCCCACCTCATCTCATACTATCCCAGGATTAAGAACCTGTCAGGAAGGAGCTAAAACAAGGTTCTCAATCCCCACTTACTCCTCCGGAACCGAAACCACCTCTACCGTTACCGCCATATCCGGCAGCCGATACTTCTGCTGGTTGCGGCAGGCGTAGAGCTCTTCTTCCAGCATGATCAGGTCGTACTCCCCGTTTTCCAGTTCCAGCTCTGCTCTGGGGAGGAGGATGGCGGCTTCCCAGTCCAGCACCAGGTTGGAAAAGGCGCCGGCAATCTCATAGGCATAGCCATAGCCGATGATGACGGCGGCGCCTTCCGTAACCGTCAGGTGCGTTTCCACCCAGTTGTTGATCAGGGCGTAGAGGCTGTCGGCTTCGAGGCGCATTTTTGGAAAGCGTATTTCATGTGGTTGTCGTGATTGATTTTGGGCAATAAGAAAAAGGATAAAAGTTCAATTCCTCATTACGGAAAAAGGTTCAGTATATCCCACCATTCCGGGCACTGATCCGGCTCAATGTGGGTTTCTCTGAACAGCTCCCGCCCCTTTGCACGCTCCTCCTGGAAACTACTGCCCGTAGCGAAAGGTTTGGGCATCCATACCCCCTTTGGCGTTGGGCACTTTCACCGTTTTGCCGCCCTTAAAGGCCGGGTCGGCGATGCGGTATTTAGAGCTGAACTTCGCGCTCTCCACCCAGTGCAAGCCGATGCGTACCTTCCCGCCTTACCACCTCTTTGTCGATCCGATAGAGCAGTTTACGGTACCTTATGGTAAAGGAAGCGAAATAGCCCCGTCCGCTACTCTTTGTACAACACTACGAAACCCTCCCGAAAAAATCGGGCGGGCATTTATCCCGGGGATCGAAATCGCCGCCGCCAGTCCAGTCAACAGTAATATCCGACGTGGTGACTTCGTATTCAATGGCAGGCGGGCTCGACGCCGCAGCGAGAGGCGGCGGATTTGTTTCCGGCGGTTGGTAAAAGTACAGAAATGTTACGAGCAATAGTAACAGAAAAGCAATAAGGGAAAAGCCTGCGGAGGGCATTCCACCCTGAGCAGTAGCGATGGTTCGGATCATGACTTCGGTTTTTGTGGAAAATGATAAATGCCCCCCTCCCCTGCCGCAGGCACATACTCTTCCCCATACAGCTCGCCCTGCATCCGCTGTTGAAAGACCGGCATGAGAAGGGAGGGCAAAGATTTTTAGGGCACTACAATTGCAGATTATAGTGTTTTGTTTTTACTTTGTGAAGGTTGTGTCTATAGCACAAATGTATTGAAATTTTCTTAAAATAAAGAAAATTTGACAATAATTTTTGAATTTTCTTTTTAATAAATTATAAATGTCTGTCAAGGAAAGAGTTGAATTTTTATTGAAACAGACAAATCTGTCGCAATCTGAGTTTGCGTCGAAGTCAGGCTATAGCAGAGCTGTACTGTCAAATTTTCTTACAGGCAAAACGGATAAACCGAGGATTGACCTCCTGGAAGCCATTAAAAAGTATTTCCTACATTCAACCTCAACTGGCTCATCACCGGCCAGGGCGAAATATGGGACGGCCCACCGCCCACGGGACTGAAAGATATCCCCCCCCCCTCCACACCCGCCCCCAATCAGGAGCTTTTCAACCAATTGCTGGTGCAGAAATTGCAGGAAGTGGCCCGGGAGCTGAAAACGCGCGACCCGGAGGCGTACCGGAAGCTGGGGCTGGAGGAGTTGGTTGATAAGGCGGGGGGGAAGGGTTGAGCGGAGGCCGAAGAGAGGGAGGAGGCGCAGTTGAGGGTGCCTTCGACTTTCACCGCCATATACAATACACCTGGTCGCCGGGCTGCGGGCCACGGTTGGTGAAGCCGGCTACCTTCTCCCGGATGCAAAGGTAGTAGTATTCCAGGGAGGTGGAGCAGTTGAGGATTCGGGTGATGTTCATGCATAAAAGACCTTGACTTGGAATTTCAAAAATTATCAGCAGAATAGCTGCGCGATCCAATACTATGGATTACATAGAATATGTTCAATTTTCTGTAGTTCCCCCTCCAATACCCTCTCATGCCGTTTCAACTGTTTTCTTATAGCTGTTTCATTCATGACTTTGGCAGCCCTATATATATAGTGTCTGGCAGAAAACGCCAGTTTTCGCCATTTTCTCCTTGCGCGGTACTGCCCGGCCGGTGGGTGGCAGCTCTGCGGCAGGGTGAGGCCGGCACAAAACAGGCGATTTTACCCAGCGATTTTCATTTTGTGCCTCCTCAGGCACACATTTTCGGCTTTTTGGGCATAGCTCACCCACCTTTCTGTGGAAAGCCAGCGGTAAACGCACTTATTTTTATAGTGCCTTGGGACATCTTGCCCCTTAGGACGACAGTTTCGAGTATACCTGCTCCATCACCAGCTTGCCCAGCCGTTTGAGGTTGTAGGACAGCACTCCCAAAGCGACATATTTCTTGAACCCGTCCAGGCCTTTATCCGGCACCCGGTTGGCGCCGCTATGCTCCAATTCATTGATATTTGATTCTACAGCGCTGTGTTTTTTGCGCAATGCCACGAACGTTTTGGCGCTTTCTTCAGCTTCCTGTTGCGGCGTTTTTTTCCCTTTTTTGGGCATCACTACGTGCTCAAAGTCCTCTTGCAAGGCCTTCTTGACCAAAGCGGAGAAAAAACCTCTGTCAAAACTAATACTATTCAGCGCATAACCTTCGCTGAAGCGCTCCTTGACACGCTTGGCCAGCGCAATAGGCTGGGCTTTGTCTCCCTGCCCCACCAATACTTCATGGTCAACAATGAATTGAAATTGGTCCGTTGTTATCAGGGTATTGTGGCCCAGCTCCACTTTCTTATTATGTTTCCCTTTTTGTATCCACTCCACATGAGGCTCAAAAATAGAAAACACTTTTTCTTCATGAGGGATTATTTCTCCTTTAATAATACGGCGCTCTACCAAACCGATATGCTTTTCCAGCATCTCATGGTAATAGGATAAAGCTTTTAATAATGTGCCAAGCTGAATATCTGCCAGCGCTAAGGGCAACAATTCCTTATAGCTTTGCTCTACGCGCTGGCTCAATTCCCGGCTGCGCTGCAAATATTTTTCAGCCGCTTTTTTCAACCGCTCCTTATATCCCTTCCCTTTCTTTTGATGGATATTAGCGGTGCGCCGGTAAACCCGCTTAATAATTTTATGCCAATGCTTGTGCTTGCGCCAGCCGGGCAGGGTAGTGTGCTTTAATATTAATCCTATCGTGTCCAGGCATTTGCGGTTGCAATCCCATAATAAATTAATATCAGTTGGAAAATGTATAGTGCTTTCCACCGCGTAAGTGTCGGCTTTCAAATTTAATTCAATATTTTCTTCGCTTTCGTTTTTTTTTAATTGGTGGACCGCTTTAACCACCACTTCGCTGATCTCCTTTAAAGTTTTCTCGTCAAGCAATGCGATATTATCTTTCAGCGTTTGCAGCTCGTAATATTTGCCTTCGCCAAATACTTGCCGGGTATGTATTTCAGGATGCCGCGCACCACTTGGTGGTGGTTTTACCAGGTCGTAAACGGTGTCATAGTCCGCATCCAGGTTTAGCCGCATTGTGCCCAGCACCAATATCTCCCACAAGCTCATGCCTAAAACTACCGTTGCTTTTTACCCCCAAAACCTTCTTTTCAAGAATCTCGAAAACCACCTCATTTAGATAGGGAGTGACAAAAAATGTATTGCAAGCCTGCCAGCAGTTGGGGAAGCTCATGTCGGCTCTTGCCGTCTATTTTTACATCCGGGATCAGTTGGGCGTCCAGTTCATTTTGCTGTTCGAAGCGCTTTCTCATCAGGGGAAAATTTGAATGTTTGGCGAATAACAAATTAGTTAAATCTTTCATGTAATTGAAAAACAATGCTTTACGCATTCAACTCTCCCGAATATACGAATAATTCATCAACTTTTATAGCACTGGATGTCGATTTTTTTGAATTTATTTCTCTGAAAATCAGTTAGTTGTGCATGGGGCTTTCGTTTTCTGCCAGACACTATATAAGACAAATAATTACCTCGGTACCTCCTGGTTGAATCATAATAAATAGTCTGATATCCTCCTTTAAGTGGATCTGGTTCAAGCCTAAAAAACTGCTTTGGCAACCGCCTACCGCTCACTCCATGATGAGAATAGATTCTCCGTATTTTTCTTTTGTAAACCACATAATCTATAGGCTTACCTGATTCTTTTAGTTTTTTGACACGTTCTGCTTTTTTCCTTATAGCCTCTCTCATTCTGCGATAGAATTTAGAAATATTGGCGCCTTTTACCAGCGTCTTATCACCATAGAATGCAAAGCCAAGGTATTGGAAGGGAGCTCCTTTTTTCAGTATCTTCTTTCCATTATGCTCAATGATTCTGGTACTCTTCAGCGTCTTTTGTCCTTTATCGCGCCAATCAAATACACAAACCTCTGTTTTTCCCTGAGAGATCTTCAGCTTGAAGTCTTTTATGGATTCGATAAGGAAGTCAGCGATTTCCTCCTGGTCTTCTTTATTGCATACCACCACAATATCATCCGAATATCGCCTGTAAAACCCAGAATGCTCATTAGTGATCTTTGAATACACCAATTTGTCAAATTCCAGGAGGTACAAGTTGGCAAGCATTGCACTGATAGGCAAGCCTTGCGGAATGCCTCTGAGTACTTTTTGCTTTGGGTTTAGGCGTTGATTTTTATAGACGCGTAGCTCTCCTTCTTGTATAAATTTTCGAAGTTCCTCCGGGCTACTGAAAAAGGCATTGACTCCATACTTATTCCGGTTCTCAGCAATTTTCTTTTCATCGAAGCCTCCTGTACTAATTCGAAGATCGTCCAGTAAGACATATGAATACTTAGTAATTGATTTGTAAATATTAAAATGATCTTTTGGTAAAGATTTGGTTCCAAGCAGTTTACACCATGCTTTCTTTAACAGCTTATGGTCAAGGTTGGAAAAGAAATCTTCAATGTCGAATGCCATAGCACAACAAGGACCTCTCTCATTGATATGGTCAAATACTTCCTTTGCAAAGTGGATATTGTTCTTATTTGAATCCCCTTTTCCGGTGGGGATTTTACGATAAGCCGTGATACAAGATGATAGCCCATATTCATCTCGCAGCACTTTTTCATATCTGGGCTGGATCTCTTCCTGAGAATAATAGGAATAAATCGCAGCATCAATGTGAGTAGCATAATGAATTGGACGAAGCTTTTTAGTACTTACGCCATTTTTGTTATGCCCTCTTATCGCCATTCCGGTTTTATCGTAGTCGATGATTTTGTATCGGCGTTGGGGCAGCTTTCTGTGAAGGAGCGGAAAAAAAGCATGCTTGGCTACGAGTTTGGGGTTTTTAACCAACCTCATCAGGTTTGCCCTGTCGACAACCGGACTGAGCTGCTTAGTTAGATGGAGATATCCTTTAGGTTTGAACCAATCTTTCTTTTTACTGCGCATGATGATACTATAAATAAGCTGAGCCGCCCTCAATGTTCAACTCGTGAAAACCATACTGGATAAACGCCAAGTGCTTCAATCGTAGCACCTCCTCACAAGGAGTAAGACCGCCAGCCAATTTCTTGACTCTCACCTTGGTTGTAACTGTTTAACAACATAAATACCCTACTATGGAGAGCATTAATATTATTATTCGTATCTTAGCAACGATGAAGAAGTTGCCCCGGTCTGATATAATAATTGCTTATTATCCCAATTCCGTGGGAACTTTACTTCGTCACTAAACGCCCACCTGACAACCTTATTTCCGAATCCTATCGGTTTTTGTCCTCCACCATAATGAAGTTGTGTCAGTACGGCAAACAGGATAACCTGTGTGCACGATGGCCTGTAGCAAATACGAAAAAAGCTTCCGGTATATCGAAGAACATCTTTAGCGCCTCAGCTTGAAACAAGGATACGGATTTTCCGTAAAAGAGTTACAATTTTATCAACTACAATAAGCTCAATGCCAAAACTACCTCCTCGTCCTAAAAGGGCAATTCCAAAACCGCAACCCTTTCCTTTTCAAGTCGGTGAATTGGTTGAATTTATTGCAAAGAACAATGAAGAAGGCTATACGGAACTCACCATTACAGAAGGTCATATCACAAGAACGATCAAATCAGGACAAACCAAAATGACGCCACCTACAATGACCGTGAATGAAGTTGTTCTTGAAAACTCTTCAAAAGCTCACCTTTTTGATGAAATAACCGGAAATGCGAAAAGATCAGGATTTAAGGTACACTGCGTTTGGTTTTCTACTAAAACCTGTAAGTTTTTTGACCGTTGGTTCAATAGTGGTATGCTTAGGAAATCTTCCCATCCGGATGAAGAGCAGATACCGATACCTGTTGTCAAAGGAGAGCTGAATGAAGTGGTGACGTTAAAAACATATCTCTCTGCATACCAATCGGAAGAATTTCTTTTTTCCGCAAAATGGACAAACCTTGATAATAGTGAAAAAGTTTGGAAGCTAACCCAATCGTTTAATCACCTATCTTTTCTGCCTCCCAAAATGGTAATTACTGAAATCATTAGTGATCCCGATAAAAAAAAGCCTTTGTTTGATAAAAATGATGGGACAAAAATCCGCGAAGTATCTGAAGAATATGCAAAGTGCATGTGGTATGACCCGAACACTGGCAAATTCTCAGAACATGTTTTCCCGCTTGATTGCCTAATACCTGAAAACAGCTTGCCCGACACAAAAAAATACTTACAAACCTTTTTAGATTCCTAACTCCTATGGCTTTCCAAATAATTTAAGGCTAAAGCGTCATAAGTGCTTTTCCAGGCATTGTTGATTTGTGCCATTTTTGAGAGCCGGTCATGGTATATTTCAGCCTTGACTCTTGGCACAAAAAACGCTTGGTGAATCAACTTGTTATATGCTTCTGTCAACTTACCCAGCTTAAAATGAACAATCGTTACCATGAGCAAGTCATCAGGTATACTATCGCAATCACTGATACAAGAATGATGTGCATTAAAGCAACCTCTGATTTCCTCATCTTCATGTTCGGATAAATCATCCCAATCAATTTCCTGATCTTGGACACAAATGTATTTTAGCAACTTGCCGTCACTACAATCACTTATTGTACTTTCGATCAAGGTGGCATCTTCCCGAAGGCTACCAATAACTAACCCTTTTTCTTCTTTCAATGCCCAAATGGCCAAACGTGCCATTGTTGCTTCTTTAGGCTCTAAATTGTTCCTTTTCAACTCTTTTAAACAAAGGTTCTGGTCATCCACACTAATCGTTTCTTTTATTTGTCCAAAAGAACTTTCGTACTTATACTTACCATGCTCTATACTATTGGCATAAGCACTATTTAGGATTTTGCGGATCTCCTCTTCCTTAAAATCAGATTCAGAAAACAGGCGAGTAATTTCTCCGGTAGCAGAATTCTTATCGATTCCTGCCCTGTTTAAATTACAGGCTAGTAAAAAAGTATAATTGTTCCTGTTTCCTGGCACGAACGGGACCTTTTTATTTGTGAAATTGATGATGTCTGTTATGGTCATAACTGGCTGAATTACATAAACCTTACTTTTACTGTTTTGATACAAGTCAGGTGCGTGGCACATAAAACATAAGCGGACTATATCACTTGCCGCATCTACTGAAATGCCAAGCTGCTGTTGGTAATACCTCTGAACCTGTTCATAAGCAACCTTGTGATGTTTGGCAGTAGTATTTACTTTGACTATTATTTTTATGCCTCTTCCCCTGGGGCTTGTAAAAGCAGCATAGGTGTAGCTGATTGATTTGGTTTTTTCCAGTACAGCTTCCTTATCTTTTTCCTGATCGTCTATATCATCTATATCGAGGATAACTAAACCTGTATATGATTCGGAATCAAAGTTTGCAGCTGACCTGTCACCTTTACAAAGACCGGCGGTTATAAAAGAGGGCAATCCTTGTTTTATTGTTTTTACTAGGTCAGGCTTACCTTCTTTTTCAGCCTTTCTCAACTTTTTAGTCGCATTTTCTAGTCCAAAAGCCTTACCGCATTTCATCATTGAAAGCACTTCTTCAATCGAGATTTGCCTATAGCTATTCGTATAGTTAGCCCTTAAGTAAATCGAAACAACCCTCTTTTCCATAAAATTCCTTTATTTTTACTCTGTGCGCCCTCCTAAAGAAGGTTCATTATTGCCTTGCCAATCTTCTCATTAGTAGGGTCCAGGCGACCCCAAATCTTGTGTACTCAAGGTCTCACCTCTCCCCCTCCGCCCCCCGCTGACTCCACAACAAATCAAAAATAAATTCCTGATAACGCTTCTTAAACACCTTATCCTTCGAGTACTTTTTGAAGATGCCCGTCTGGGTGAACATCAGCGTGTTCATGACTTTTTCCAACAGCTCGTCAGAAGTGACTTTCGCATTCGCTTTGTCGGAATTGAGGATCCATTGCAGGGCCTCTTCGTTGTCCTTTAAACGTTCCGGAATCTGGCGGGTAGGATGTTTTCGCCTTCCGCGTTGTCGCCCTCCGGTATGAGGTCAAAATCGGGAAAACGCCTGTTGAAGCTGTCCACGATGTTTTCAGGGTGTCGAATTGTTTTGTACTTCCATGCCGCCTACTCCACCGGAATTGGCGACACAATCCCTACTTCCGGCTCCAGCAGGATGTCCGTTTTCTCCTGTTGCAAGACCGTCCGGTAATTATCCATATCAATTACCTCGACGATATTCTCCTCCTGGCTTCCTCCTCGATTTTCAGGTGAGGGATGAGGTGTTTCATGAAGAGCGCCAGTATCTCCCAGTACTGCTTCGGGTTTTGACAATTTTCACCAGATAATTGTAAGTGCGGTAAAGCTCTTCGCCTTGGATTTGAAGTCGATCTGCTCGTCTTTGGTGAGTGCTTCCTGAAAGTTAGCGCTCACTTTATCGGTCAGGTAATCCAGTTCGCCCCGGTCGGCATTGCTGTAGAATTTCCGGAAAAATTCAAACAGGTCCTCGTCTTTGTCGTAGATCGATAATCGTCCAGGGCTTCCTGCAGGTCGTGCAGCTTGTTGATGTCCGTCTCTTCGCTCAGGACGGTGGTGGTGTAGAAAGGCTTGAAAGCGTCTTTGATCTCTTCCACCGTGTTGTAAAAATCCAGGACGAAGGTGTCTCTCTTATCCGGCTTCTTGTACGGTTGAGGCGGGAGAGCGTTTGCACCGCCTGTACGCCCGAAAGCTGTTTGTCCACGTACATGGTGTGGAGCAGGGCTGGTCGAAGCCGGTCTGGTATTTGTCGGCGACGATCAGAAAGCGGTATTTGTCCTTTTGAACTGGGCGGAATGTCGTTCTCGGCGTCCCGGAAATTGTTCATTTTGGCTTCCGTCACTTCCTGCCCGGTGCGGTAGTGCCGCTTCTTGCCGGAAAAGGCAACGATGATCGAAGGGGAATTGATCTCGGCGAGGTAGGCGTCGAACGCATCCTTGTATTTGATGGCAGATTCGATGGACCGGCACACGACCATCGCCTTTATGGTTTTTATCCGGTGTTTGACATGCTGATTGAAATGGTCGATCATGATCTTTGCCTTGTCCAGGATTGCTATTTCGTGGTACTCTACAAACTTGCGGATCTTTTATTAGGTATCGGTGGTTTCGTATTCCTTGCCCGTATCCGCCTCGGCAGCTATGCTTGATCTTGTACCAAGACTGGTAGGTAGTATAATTTTTCAGCACATCATGGATAAATTCCTCCTCGATGGTATGTTTCATCGAGTAGGTGTGGAAGGGCAGGAACCGCTTTTTGCGTTCGTTGTGCTCATCGATGTATTCCTCTGGTGTGCCAAATGTCTCCAGGGTCTTGTTTTTAGGGGTGGCGGTGAAGGCGAAGTAGCTCGCATTGTCCAGCATCTTCTTGCTGCTCACCGGTAGCTGATCAGGTCCTCGGTGGAGACATTGCCTTCTTCGTCGCGCTCCAGCTCTTCGAAATTCATGTCCGAAAATACGGCGTTCATGCTGGCGGCGGCATTGCCGCTCTGGCTGCTGTGCGCCTCGTCGATGATGATAGTACCTTTTTGCTTCCCAGTCGGAAATGGCTTGGCGCGTTGGGAAGGTCTGCACCGTGCAGGTGATGATCTTTTGTTGTTCGCCAGCGCCAGCCTCATGTGCGCCGTCTTGGTAGTGGATTCTTCGGAAGGGTCGAGCTGCCGGATGTCCTTGGGCTTGCCGGTGATGGCTTCGACGACGTGTCTGACCTGCGCGAAGTTCTTGATGTTGTTGCGGATCTGTTCGTCCAGGTTCTGGCGGTCGGTCACTACGACTACGCTGTCAAACAATGGGATCTCTCCTTATCGTCGTACAGGCTGATCAGCTGGTGCGCCAGCCAGGTGATGGAATTGGACTTGCCCGAACCGGCGGAATGCTGGATCAGGTACCGCTGCCCCACGCCATGGGCTTTGGCGTGCTGCAACAACCGCCGCACTACCGTGAGCTGATGGTAGCGGGGAAGTACTGCACCTTGTATTTTTCCCCGTCTCTTCATTCCGCTCTTCTACGATGGTGGCAAACTTCTCAACCGGTTGGCGATACTGTCCTTGCTCAGCACCTCCTCATACATATAGGCGGTCTTCTGTTTGTTGGGATTGACCGGGTTGCCGGCGCCGAAGGGCTCGTAGGGCGCCCGTCGTTGAGGCCTTTATTGAAGGGAAAAACCGGGTGTCGCCTTTGGTAAGGGCGCCCGTCATGAATACCTGCGATGTGTCCAGCGCAAAATGCACCATGCACCAGTAGGGTTGAAAATTTTGTCCCCGGGGTCCCGGTCCTCTTTGTATTGAATGATGGCTTTGCGCACCGCCTGGTAGGTATAGGCATTCTTGAGTTCCATCGTGATGATGGGGAAGCCGTTGACAAAATGGTAAGGTCGAGGCGGTTTTATTTCTGTCGTCGTGGCTGTACACCAGCTCCTGGGTGACGGTATAGGTATTGGCGCGGTAGAGGGCGGCGTCTTCCTGGTTGTAAATGGAGTGGGGCGGGGATAAAGAGGCGTACTTTCTGGTCCCGGTGGAAATGCCTTTGCGGAATACCTCTACGATGCCTTTTTGTTGATCTGATTGTCCAGGCGAACCAGAAAGGCGCGGATGCCGCTCTTTTCCAGATATGCATAGGTTTTCGGCTGGGTGGCTGAATAAAGTCCAAAACGTACTGCCGGTTGATGCAAAACTCCGTGTCGAAATCCGCCGTGCGGGTCTCGGCATCGTAGCCCTGCTTTTCCAGCAGCTCTTTTACAAAAAGCCGTTGGTAGCCTCGTTCCGAAGTGTCAGTGGTTGTCGGCTGTGGCATATTCGCTGGCGGTTTGTTGGTATTCTCTGACGTCTATCTTGCCGGTGACGGCGGCGCTGATCAGGCTTTCCCGGTATTCTTTGATGAGGGTGATTTCTTTTTCGTTCTTAGAAATCAATTCATCTATTCTATCACAATTAAATTTAATGTACTTAACTATGCTAGATTGTTCCCTTGATGAAGGATAAGGAATTATCATATTTCTTACTTCATCTTGGCTAATATTTGGGTCAACTCTAGAACCTTTTGCATTAATCATCCAAATAGGTCTATAAAACTTCAAATAGTAATATAGGTAATCAGGTATAATATCAGGGGATGGAATTATTGCACAAAGTGCTTGATTAACTGTTCCTGAAAATCGAATTATTGAATGCTTTCCAATAGTACCTGGTCCTCCATACATTGCAACACAGACAGTATTTTCGGGAACTATTTTACAAGCAGTATATTTTAGAGCCAAACCGGTAACTTTCTCAGGAACATCAAATAATTCATTATTATTCAAATCCGTTGTTCTTATCCAAGGAATATCTCCATTGTAAAAGTCTTCCCGGTTTCCACTTGGTGGAGTCCCCCCACTTGTTGTTTTTGAATTCCATTTAAGTTTTTTTACAATCCAATGTTCCGGTATCTCCCCTAGCCACTCGATCCCCGAATCCTTCATCGGCGCATCCGGGTTCAGCCCCGCCTTCGCTGCGGCTTCGGCGGGCAGGCCCTTGGTCACCGCTTGGTTGATGATCGCGGCTTTCCGCTCCTCCAGCAGGGTAATGGTTTTTTCTTTGAGCTGGATGTAGTGGGCGATCTGGGCGGTTTTGTGGTCGAGGAACTCCACTATTCTCTGCTGTTCTGCAACTGGTGGAATAGGATAATCTAATGAGGCGAATTGGTTATATTTGAATTCTGTTGAACGTTCTCTTATTCCTCTAGCCAAGGACTCAATCCACCCTCTTTTGGACATTACTTTTAGTAGGTAAGCAAAATAATAGGGGTTGCTTCCTTTTTTGGGAGTACATACAGAATAAACAGGAGTGCTTTTTCCATCGCTGTCCGAAACCCCAATTGAACCGGCAAAAGCATCCATTCCGTGAATGACCAAATCCCCTTTTCTTACTCCTTGGTAGCCTATTTCTAAGACTGAATTTGTGAAGCCATCAATCCTCCTATTTTTTCTGAGTGTGACCTCTCCATCTCTAAAAACAGTTACCGTTTCATCTTCCGGGCGTACTGGCCTTTTTTCTTTTTTCCAATGCCATTTGCCTTTCTCAATGATCCAATGTGAAGGAATTGAACCTAGCCAGTCTAGGCTTGAATCAGCATAACTTTTGTATTTCTTAAACTTCTCCATCATCCCAAAATCTCTTTTAAAAGCCCCTCACTCTCTTGTTCCACTGTCAACAGGTCCTGCGTAATGTCCTCCAGGCTGCGGAGGGGCTCATATTTGTAGAAATATTTGGTAAAAGAGACCTCGTAGCCGACCGTTGTTTTCTCGTGGTCGATCCAGGCGTCGGGCACGTGGGGCAGGACCTCCCTTTTGAAATAGGTGTTAACGTCCTCTTCCAGGGGCACGTTTTCTGTATCCCGCAATTCGCTGTCGGCTTCATAAAGGACGGCCCCGCCTTTTTCATTTTTCTTAATAACCTTCTCCGCCGCTTCATTTTTCCAGCTCACGATATCCAGGATGGCCTTTTTATCCGATGCGCTGAGCTTGTGGCCGAGTTGCTTCAATGCCTTATCCACTTGTTTCTTGAACACATTGAAATCATCGAATACCGCTTCGCCCACCACTTCTTTCAGGGCTTTCGCAGTTTCCATCAACTGCCGCTGCGCTTTCCAGAAGGCGGGGTCGAGGAGCTTTTTCCGGTTGGCGGTTTTGACCTTTATGTCCTCGTTTTCAAAGTGCTTAAAGATCAGTTCCCTGTGTTTTTTCAGGCCTTTATACACCTCCTCGCCGAAGCGTTTATAGATCCACGCCATCTCGTCGTAGAGGTTCTTGTGGAAGCGCAGTTTGCGGATCGCCTCATCGGTAAACTGCGCCGACAAGCGCAGGGGGCGTTCTACCGTGATCTTCCGGTAGCCAAAATTTTCGTTCCTGAATATTTTGGAGATCTCGGTTTCCTCAAAGTCGAGGTACGCCTGGGTAATTTTTTTAATGTCCTCTTTGGACAGCTCGTACGATTTGGCGCCGAGGCTTTTACGCATCTTTTGGTAGATCTCCGTAGCGTCGATGAGCTGCACCTTCCCTGCCCGGCGCGCATCTTTCCGGTTGGTCAGCAGCCAGATGTAGGTGTTGATGCCCGTGTTGTAAAACATATTTTTCGGCAGGCCGATGATGCAATCCAGCAGGTCGTTTTCGATGATGTACCTGCGGATGTTGCTCTCCCCGCTGCCGGCATCCCCCGTAAACAAAGCCGAGCCGTTGTGGACGGTCGCGATGCGGGAGCCCAGTTCGGTCGTGCTTTTCATCTTGCTCACCATGTTCATCAGGAAGAGCAATTGCCCGTCGCTGCTTCGGGGCACCCCTTCTGTGAAGCGGTGGTCGATGATCTTCTTTTTAGGCCCCACGATGCTGTCGTAGTCGATCTTCCAGCTTTTGCCATAGGGCGGATTGGACAGCATGAAGTCGAAAGATTCGCCATAGAAGCCATCCTTTCCCAAAGTCGAACCATAGGCAATGTTTTTGGGGTCCTTATCCTTGATGAGCATATCAGACGTACAGATGGCGTAGGTTTCGGGGTTTACTTCCTGCCCGTAGAGGTGGAAGCGGGATTTGTCGCCGGTAATTTTCATCGCGAAATGCTCCGCCTCCGTGAGCATGCCGCCCGAACCGCAGGCCGGGTCATAGATAGAATAGGAGGCGTATTCTTTAAGCTGGCCTTTCAGGGGGCCGAACATCAGGTGGGTCATCAGGCGGATGATCTCTCGGGGCGTAAAGTGCTCTCCAGCCTCCTCGTTGTTCTCCTCGTTGAATTTCCGGATCAGCTCTTCAAAGACATAGCCCATGCCGAGGTTGGTCAGCGGGGGCAGCTTTTCCCCCTTCGCGTTGATCACCTCATGCGGGCTTAGGTTGATCTCGTTGGACGTCAGCTTTTCGATCAGCAGCCAGGTGATGCCCGCCTCTTCCATAGTCTCCAGCTGGTTCCGTATCTTAAACTTGCTGATGATCTCCTGCACGTTCGGGCTAAACCCATCGAGGTACTTCTTGAGGTTGGTGTCGATCCGGTCTGGTTCCGACTTGAGGGATACAAATTTGAATTCCGCATCAGCCGGGCCGTTCTTGCCCATGGTGTAGGGAGAGGTATTGTAGAAGGGGTACTTCGTTATGTTGGCCAGGCTGCTGGTATCGTCAATCTGCTGCTCTTTCAGGAACTGATGGGTTTTCAGCACCTCCTCTTTGGTGTCTTCCAGTAGCACATCCAGCCTTCTCAGTACGGTGAAGGGCAGGATGATGTCCCGGTACTTGCCGCGCACAAAGACGTCTCTCAGTACATCATCGGCAATGCCCCATATATAGTTGATGATCTTGCTGTGTGCTTTTTTGCTCATTGTTGCGTTAGTTTCCTGTTTTTTGTTGTCGTGGTAATATCCGTTATCGTGGATATTTTTCCAAATATAACCCTTACAAAGGACTGCCTATGATGAAAGAGCCTGCATTTGAAGGCTGCAATCTTTTTTACGAAACCGGCGTCACAATGTTACCTGTTTCTGTCCGGGCTTTATTTCATCCCTTAATGGAGAAAAGGATACTGAGCAGTTTTCGCCGCTACAAGTTAAAAAACTGCTTCAATTATCGTAAGCATTTTTCCTGGCCGTTCTGATTTCTTCCTAACTCTCCTTATTTTAACCCCTCAACCAAAGCTACTCAAAACGCCATGCTCAGCAACCCACTTGTTCGCGAGCGTCTCCGACGCGATGCGGGATAATTTGCAGTCTCCGACTGGCGTCAATAAGCTATACAAGCGGCATTCGCAAGTCGGAGACTTGCCCGTTATACCGCATCGAGGCTACAGCCTCTCGCGAACGAAACGTAAATTAATACGGTCCGGCTACTTAAGCATTTTTCCTGGCCGTTCTGATTTCTTCCCAACTCTTCTTATTTTACCTTCCCAACCAAAGCTATTCAAAACGCCATGCCCAACAACCCACCCCTCCCGCCCAACCCCTTCACCCACCGCGCCATGATCCGGCGCGAGGAGGACTTCGTAGGGCGCAGCCGGGAGGCCAGCGACCTCCTCAACCGCCTGCGAACGGGCAACAGCGTGTCCGTGGTGGGAGAACGGCGCATCGGCAAGTCCTCCCTGCTCTACCACCTGCAGCAAACCGGCAACCGCCGGCTGGGCGACGAGGCTGGCGAGCAGTTCCAATTCCTCTACCTCGATTTCCTCAGCGCCGAGATGCGGACGCCCGCTAACTTCTGCTCGGCGGTGCTCGACGGTCTGGGCATCCCCATCGACGGCGGCCTGCTGGCCAACGACCCCCTGCTGGTCCTGGAATGGCACCTGAAGGATCAGCAGAAAAAACAGCGCCCCCGCCCGATCGTGCTGCTCGACGAGTTCGAGGAGATCACCCGCCACCGGGAGTTGTTCAATGACCCTTTCCTGGAGTCCTTGCGCTCCTTGTGCAATGCCGGCCTGCTCACCCTGGCCACCGCTTCCCGCCGATCCCTGCAGCATCTGACGGAACAGGGCGACCTGGTATCCCCCTTCTGGAACATCTTCGCCTCCCGCCCCCTGAAGGCCTTCGGAGTGGTCGGGGAAATGGTCTTTGGAGTGGTCGCGGGAGTAGCCGCAGGAGTAGCTGGAGGAGTATCCGGAGGTGTGACCTTGGGAGTGGCATTAGGAATGGCCACAGGAGTGGGTATCGGATTATCTGGAAGAGTTGCCTCAGGAGTGTACGTAGGATTGGCACCAGCAGTGGTCTTCGGAGTGGTCGGAGGATTGGCTGGAGATGTGACTTTTGGAGGGGTCTTCACTATCAGCTACTTCTTAATCCTGGGCAGGTATTTCTACTGGCCTTTTTATTACTTCCGGTATTCCTCCACGTCCCCCCGCAACCCCTTGCGCTGGGACGAAAATATCGCCCTCCCCATCCCCTTTTTCAGCAACCTGCTACGCCGCTATACCGAAAAAGAAGGCCGGGAAGCCGCCGCGGATCTGGCTGTCTTCCTACTTGAAAACCGCCCGATACAGCGCAAAACCGCCCAGCGCGGCCTCCTCACCCTGGCTGCCGACGCCATGAAGCGCTTCTCCAGCCCCCGGCAGATCGCCAACCTGTGGCAGGAGCTGTCCTTCATGCCAGCGGCGGAGCAGATGCCGGAAGACTACGGCGAAGCCCTGCGCCCCTTGCTGGAACTATCGGAAGACACCCAAAAAGCCCTGCGCGAATACAACCCCGCCAACCAGTTGCGGCTACTGCAAGGCATCAGCCGGCGGCTGGCCGAATTCCAGAAAACGGCTAACCTGTCGCGCCAGCGCTCCTGGGCGGCCTTCGGGCAGGTGAGCCTGCAGTGGAAACGAGTCATTGACAAGGAAGTCCACCGGATCGAACAATCCACCGGGCTGCCGCTGCCCAACCCCTTCATCACCGGCAACCCCATCCGCGAAAAAGACAGCCCGCTGTTCGTCGGCCGGCGCGACATCATCAATCAGATACAGACCGAGGCCCTGCGGGAAGGCGCCGCCGGCGCCATCCTCTTCACCGGCAACCGCCGCACCGGCAAGACCAGCACCCTGCTCCACCTGGAGCGCTTCCTGCCCTCCACCCTGCGGCCGGCCTTTTTCGACTGCCAGTCGCCTTTCCTGCAGAGCAGTCTGGCTTCCTTCTCCACCGCCGTCGGGCAGCGCGTGATGCAGCGCTGCGGCCTGGAAAAGGAAGCGCCGCCCACCGGCCTGGCTGCTCTCACCACCCTGCTGGAAAAAGCACAACAGCAGCTTGCAGCCCAAAACCACTACCTGCTGATCTGCATCGACGAGTACGAGCGCCTCGGCCCACTCATCGCCAACGGCACGCTGCCCGGCCTGGCCGACACCTTCCGCTACTGGATACAGCACTTCCCTCGCCTGATCCTGCTCTTCGCCGGCAGCCACGAGCTGGCCGAAGCCCGGGCCATCGACTGGACGGACTACCTCATCAACGTCCGCACCGTGCGCATCAGCTACCTGGAGGAAGAGGCGGCCCTGCAGCTGGCCACCCAGCCCATCCCCGATTTCGGCCTGCGCTACGAATCGGAAGCGCTGCCGCTGGCCTTCGTCCGCCGCCTGGGCCGGCAGCCCTACCTCCTGCAATGCGCCCTGTACGAGCTGGTAGAACACCTCAACAACGACGGCAACCGCCGCACCGCCACCGCTGCCGACCTGGAGGTGGCCATCCAACAAATGTTCATCGCCGCCACCAACCACTTCGAGCACTTCTGGAGGAGCGAGCTGGATGAGCGGGGAAGGGAGGTGGTGCGGCGCCTGTCCCAGGGCCTGCCCGTCCCGGAGGAGGAGCCGGCGGTAAAGCGGCTGGTGCGGAAGGAGGTGCTGCGGCGGGAGGAGGGGCGGCTGGTATTTTGCGTGCTGGCAGTGGGGGAATGGGTGCAGGAAAATTATTGAGGGCGTTGCTTCTCCATAAATAGGGAGGAAACCGGTCGTCCCTACGGGCTACGGTTTACACACATCTTTACAAGATGTTGATATCCAAAGTCCCGTAGGGACGAAAGCCCGTTGCCAGGGCCACAGGCCCTGGTTTAAAAGCCCGGTAGCCAGGGAGTCCTGTAAGGACGACAGCCGATCGCCGCAATGTCCTAATACCCTATGCCCTAATGCCCTTTGAACTATCGCTCTTACAGAGCTATGGGAACTCCTCCATTATAACCAGGGCCTAGCGGCCCTGGCAATGGGCTATAATCCCTACGGGATTGACGTGGAGCACCGCCGGGCAAAGCGTCGCAGCCCAACGGCAGAACATGGCGGGGAAGCCCTTTGGAAAAGCTGGCGTAAACTTATGTGTAAACCATAGCCCGTAGGGACGAAAGCCCTTTGCCAGGGCCGAAAGGCCCTGGTTTAAAAGCCCAGCAGTTGGGGAGTCCTGTAAGGACGACAGATTTTGCGCAAAGAGAGGCCGAGGCGATTTCCGGCCCGTTAGCCCTGGATCTGTCGCTCCCCGACACTCCGCGTACGGGGCAGGCTTTACAGAGCTCTCTTGCTGCCTATTCGCTATCCAGGGCCGATGGCCCTGGACTTCGGCGTGAGCTCAGTCGAACGCAATGGGCTAAAATCCCTATGGGATTGACGCAGGACACCGCTGAGCAATGCGCTGTAGCCAGGTTGGTGTCAGGCCCTGGAGGAACTGTTGTAAACTTATGTGTAAACCGTAGCCCTACGGGACCGGCCACAAAACAGGATTTATTGGGAAGTTATTTGTGACGGTCATATCCGGATAAGATTTTTAGGAGCTTAATTCCTCTGGCAGCGCCAATATCCCCTCCAGCAGCTTTTCCTTCAGTTCGCGGGAGGCGTAGTTTTCGGTGGTGAGGCAGGCGTGGAGGTGGAGGTATTTGGTTAGGAGATATTGGATGTTATTTATATTTATCTTAATAACAAGGTTCAATGGAGGGGCAATTTCGATGTTGATATCGAGTTCACGACCTTTCGCATTAGTAA
This sequence comes from Lewinellaceae bacterium, assembly GCA_020636375.1. GTDB lineage: Bacteria > Bacteroidota > Bacteroidia > Chitinophagales > Saprospiraceae > JACJXW01. The sequence goes on from JACJXZ010000001.1 coordinate 551,162, forward strand.
GTTCCCTCCTTTTAAAAAAAATGTCTTGGATCGTTTCTTGAGAGAATTTTTGAAAATCGGTACTATCATATTCTATTTTTATATTAGCGTCAAGGTTGAATTCCAAATTTAGTTCCAGAGTCTCTGCAATGGCATTTATAAGCTCATCAACCTTATATGTGACAAAAGCTAACAGTAACATGTGTGCGCTGTCTTTAGGTTCGAGGTTTAATAAATTGCTTTCGTTTGTACGATCAAGAATAAAACACAATCCAAAAGACCGACGTAAAGCAATAGGGTGTTCTGATCTTTTCTTGACCATCTTTTCTACCATTCCTAATATTTCAATTAAGATATCGTCTCCTTTTATCGTCCGGTCAATATCCTCCTGCATCAATGTAAAAAAGTTGTCGGCACGAGGCAGCATGCTGCCCACAAGCAGAAAAACCTCCCGCCATTTATCATCTCCGAAATGTTCTTCCACCAAATTTTTTAGCGTCCCCGTATCTCTGTTCTCAACAATAAACATCGCCGTAAAGTACTCCTGAAAGTTCAGGTGAGCAAAGGAATAAACCCGTTTCGCCCTGGGGATGATGATCCCGTGCTGGGCGATCATTTCCCGCAGCACGTTTTCAGCATCTATTTCCAGGGAACCCTCTCCCGTTCCAGGGATATTGTAGATGTACTTTTTGATAAAATCAAGGAGTTCCGCTTCGGGAATGAAATACTGCCCCCGGCTGAAAGTGGCTTTGGCGATGATGCTGAACAATTGTTCTTTGCGGCTGGTCGTCAAATTCCGGTAGATTTCTTTGCGCTTGATCCGGCGGGTACTGTCCCACTTTTTCAGCAGCGCCTGTATCGCCTCCTGGTACAATTCTGCCCGGTTGGTTTGGAAATCGTAATTCTCGTCGTAGGCAATACAGAGCAGGGTGAGCAATAGAGGCGTACTGGCCATTTCCAGCAGTGGTTTATTGCCTTTCATTTTTTCGAAGCACTCCTTACCGGTTTCCGGCTCTCCCTTGGCGGCAAACCAGTTGTGGACAAACTGTTCGATCTGTTGCTGATTGAAATCCGCCATCTCCACGTCGTGGAAGCGCTGGAACCAGTGGTTGTAGGCGGCGACCCGGCAGCTGACGACAAACTGGTTGCCCTCATACTTATCGGAGCAGTCGATGACCTCCTGAATGATGGCATCCTTCCGCTCTTCGTCCACCTCATCCAGCCCGTCCAGCAGCAGCAGGCACTTGCCGTTTTTGAGGATTTGCTCGATAAATGGCCCTGCCTCTGGCAGCCCGCTGATGTCGAACTGCTCGGCAATGTACGCCATCAGCGGCATCCGCTTATCGGAAAGTTCCTTCAGCGTGATGAAAATGGGGATTTTCCGGCTTTCGATACCTGCTTCCCGGTCGATGCTGCGCAGGGCCAGGTATTTGAGGTAGGTGGTTTTGCCGGCGCCGGGCTTGCCCAGCACGATATAGCGCTGCAGCTCGTTGAGGACTTCTATGCCGGAGCGGGTTTCTTTGGTTTGACCAAAACTGCGTTTGTCCTGGCCGAAGGCTTTTTCCAGTTCCTCCAGGGACGCCTTTTTGTAATAAGAGGCCTTTTCCAGGATATTGGCCCGCACGTAAAGGTTCCTCAAGGGCACCGGCTCGTTCATCCCGAAGACGCGGATGAAGTTGTAGCGGCCTGCGATCTTCTGCCCGTATTTTTTGGCGGCGGTGCCGAAGAAATCGTGTTCCTTCATGTCGCCTTTCACCTTATCCCGGATGCCCTGGTAGGCCGTTCTGAGGATTTCGCTGATGAAGCCGGTAGCGATTTGCGATTCGTTGAGGAAGTCCATGGCTAGGGGTTTTGGGGTGAAGTTAGTGAATTTGGCGGGTGTTTTTTTGTTTTAAACCGCAGGGAACGCTGAGGGCCACAGAGTAAAGGCGGCTTAAACAATATATCATCTTCACCAATAAAACCGTTAACTTTATATGCCGGTTAATTTGGTAAAACCTGAATGATATGAGTATTCAAGCCATAAAAGAGGAAGTCAGCAAACTGAGCCGCACGGAGCAGGCGGAGTTAATGCACTATATGATCAAACTCCTGGCGAAAGACGATTTCCAGCTATCGGAAGCCTGGAAGGATGAGCTGGGCCGCAGGGAGCAGGCTCTGGACAAAGGAGAGACCATTGGCAAACCAGCTAAAGATATCCTTTCAAAATATAAAGTATGCTGAAACACATTGGGAAAGTGGAAGCTGTCTAATTGGGTGGTGTATTAAATCCGTTGATCCATTCAGCGGACCTGGAGGTCCGCTCTCCATTTGCACCGAAAGTTCAACGGATTTAATACACCACCGTCTAATTGAAGAGTAGGATGAAATTTAAACCATTCTCCCCCACTTTATCGTTATCTTTGTATAAAACGAATAAAATGCTGGTAAAAGAAAAAGTATTGGAAACCATCCGGTCCCTTCCCGATGAATTCTCCCTGGATGAACTGTTTGAGCGGCTGATATTGCTGGAAAAGGTCAATGCGGGCCTTCAGGAAGTGGAAGAAGGCAAAGTCATGAGCCAGGAAGAGGCTAAACAAAGGATGAAGAAATGGCAAAAGTAAACTGGACCTTCCAGGCATTGGAAGATCTCGATGAAATTGCCGAATACCGGGCAAAATATTCTGAAAAGTATGCTTCTTTTCTCATTGACGCCATTTTTGAACAAACTCAAGCCCTGGAAGCTTTCCCTTATTCTGGGAGAGTCGTCCCGGAAATCAACATATCCTCGATCCGGGAATTGATCGTCCAAAAATACCGAATAGTCTATTCCGTTCCTGACAGAAGCCAGGTACATATTCTGACCGTCCGGCCATCTTCTTTCCCATTGGGAGAGATTCCAATAGAAGGAGAAGGCTGATGTTTGGCCCCCACCAAAGGACAGTTTTCTCACCTTTCACCTGCACTTTTTTCTGACCTTTTTCTAAAATTTCAAATAAAAACACACAAAAATCTGAATAACAGCCACTTAAAAGTGACTGTTCCGACCCCTTCGCCGTAGTTGGTGTTGTTTTTGATGAACTTCAGGTAGAACAGGCTGTAGAAATCAGAGAGGCGGTACAAAGTGTCTTTCGATTTTTTGTTAAAAGGCGTATAGCGGCTGACGAACCCGCTTTCCTCCAGTTCCTCCAGCAGGCGGGTCAGGGTGCCGCCGGTTTTCATGCCTGCCGCCTTCGCCAGTTCTTTGCGGGGCATCCCCATAGCCGGCCCAGCACGTTGTTTTTGGATTGGAGCAGGCGTTCGGTTTCGGCCAGGTTGAAGGGGTGGATCTTTATGCGTGCTGTGACCTGGTTGTGCAGCCCGCCCCGGCCGTTGATCAGCTCGCTGATCATCCAGGAGGCGGCCGACCCGCAGGCGACCAGGATGATGTCCTTTCGGTTGGTGGCCCAGCTGTTCCAGAAATGCTCCAGCGCCATCCATGGTTTGGCATAATCAAAAAGCGGCAACAACCTCCCTTGCGGATTTTCGTCGTATTCGCCAGTACCCAGCCAATAATCAAAACCCGTTCCTTTGAAAGACCTACTTTGTTACTTTAGTAAATTAACCGCTGCGGTACGCTGCCTTTCCCTGCGGCGCTCCGCGCCTCCTGTGTTTTTTTAACCGCAGGGCCCGCAGAGGGCTGCAGAGGAAAGGCCGCATGGCAGGATGTTGCCTGCGCAGCGGAGCTACAATACGCTTCTCTGCGTTCCCTGCGTTCTTCCGAAACGAGTTCGGAACAGGCCCTGCGGTTTTACAAACATATGAGGGCGCAACCTGTCCACAGAGGCCGTTTCAGTATACCAGATCGACCCCCTCCAAATCCTCCAGTTTCCCTCGCAGGCCCCAGCCTCCAAAGTTTTCTGAAACGGCGACCCAAACCTCATTGCGGCCTTTTTTCAGCGGCAGGTAGACAGTATCAAAATAACCGATCGTGCCCAGGTATCTGAAATCGCGGGTCCGATAGCCGTTGTCGCCGCTGTAGACAGCTGTGCCATTGCAGTATACCTTTGCCCGGTCGCTGTAACCGAAATGGAGCGCTTTTAACTGATCTTCCGAAGCATTTATCACTACTTTTGCAAAAACGGTGTTCTGTTTTTCCCTGTCAAGCACAGCAACCGTGCCCAGGTTGGCGGTTCCGGAAGATTCCACTTTCAAATCCTGCCATTTCAAGCCATCGGCCTGAAAACCTCCCAGGGTAAAGGCCTTTTCTAACATTTTTTCCGGGAAAGGGCTGGAAACAGACCAAACCGGGATGGTAAGAGGATCCATCTCGCTTTCGGCAACGGGTTGATTGATCAGAATTGGATCATCTTTCGGCGTATAGGAAAAATTGGCAAAATAGGCAGGGGCCATTGCCGAATAGACCATCAGCCCGCCAGCCACTGGTTTTCTTTTCAGAAAAGGCACATGAAGTAACGGTTCCTTCATGTCGTCAATGTAAACTTCCGCTCTCGTTCCCGATACGGCCAGTTTGACGTGAAACCATTCGTCAAACCTGTAAGTACAGGTTGCCGAGTATTCTTCGCCGTGATACAGCTGCCAGGTAGACAGGCCATTGTCAACCGGGCAATACTGATTGGCGTCGGGCTGCCCTGATTGGTGGGGGCGCAGGTAGAATTCTTCCATGTTGCTCAGGTCCTCAATCCGGAAACGGATCCCGGTAAAACCTCTTTGGCCCGGGAAGGCCATATCCCATTCAATAATGCCGTCTTTGAAGCCGGCGTTTTCCAGGTAGGCAATCCCGTTCTTTAATTGCAGGGCTTTCTTTCCCCGGTAATCCGTCAATTTAAACTCCTCGGCTTCGATTTTCCAATCGGCCGTGTCGAAAGGAACGGCGATTTGGGCGTTTGCTGTCAGCAGGAAGGAAAGCACAATAAGGCTAAAATAAATTTTTTTCAACATCATGGTATAGCTTGGTTTGATACGACTAAAACTTTACGCCATTGCAAGGAAAAGACAACTGCTTTTGTACGCAATACAGGGCTTGTACAATTTTGTACAAGTGCCATCAAGGAGTATTCAAAAAAGAAAAATCGCCATTTTTAAACAGCCCGCAGCCCGAAGGGCTAAAATATCATAGCTCGGGGCAACGCCCCGTGAAAAAGGACAATACAATGGCCGGCGGCCTGAAAGGCCAACATATAAGGGCATCCGCATTATGCTGCCCTTTCAGGGCGCCGCCAACAATCCGGGGGCCTGTTTCACGGGGCGGTGCCCCGTGCTAAGTTAGCCTGGCCTTTCAGGCCGATAAGCACACAAATTATAAATTCTCATGTACGACTTGTGTGTAAGTTGGGGCAAACAAAGGACGAAAATGCCGTTCGGAGCGATGCCTAAATAGTTACGAATAATCGTAAATTACACAGTCAAAGCAACAGGGTTATGCAGACAGCTAATCATTACCTCGACAAGTGCATCAAAGAAATTGAAGCAAAACTCGGCTGGGGCAACGGAGCGCAATGGACACACCAGGATTTCCTAAACCTGAGCGAAAAAATCCAGGAAGAGACCGGAGAACCATTGAGTTATATCACGCTGAAGCGGATTTGGGGCAAGGTCGCCTACCATAGTTTTCCCAATGTTAATACGCTGAACGTCCTGGCGCGTTTTTTAGGATACGATTCCTGGAGAGCCTTCCTGCATGGCCACCGCCAGGAGGCAAAGCCAGCCTTAACGATGCCTGGCCCAACCGTCCTGCCCTCTCAAAAAGGTAAGAAATGGGCATGGAACCTTGCAGGCATAGCTGTCCTGGCCTTCTTTGCCCTGGCCGTTATTTTCAGTGCCAAGAGCCGGCACAACCTCAATCCGGAAGACTTTCAATTCTCCAGCAAGAAGGTAGTTAGCCAGGGCATTCCTAATTCCGTGATTTTTGACATTGATGCCAGTAAAGCCCCCTGTGATTCGGTGATCGTCCAACAATCCTGGGATACGCGGTTGAGAACTACCATCCCAAAGGATCAATCCCAGCATACTTCTATTTATTATTTTCCGGGGTATTTCGATGCCAAGCTGGTCGTAGGCGAGCAGGTTGTGCAGGAGCATAGCTTGCACATCACCACCGATGGCTGGTACTGTGCCGTCCAGCAGGAACCTGTGCCGGCCTATTTCCCTGTAGAGGAAATCCGCCGGGAAGGCAGGCTGGAGTTGCGCCAGGATCAATTGCGCGCCCGAAACATATCGCTGCAACCTCGCCCTCCCCTCACCAGAATGGGGAACTGCCGGGATTTTGAAGGGTTGATGTCCGACAATTTTATTTTTGAGGCCAAAGTGAGAAACACTTATAAAGAAGGAAGCGCGATATGCCAAAATACCAGGATTTATTTGCTTTGCGAAGGCACTGCAATCTGGATACCCCTGACGGCAAAGGGATGTATTTCTTCAGTCACGCTGAATTTTGTCAATCACTACGCTTCGGGCAAGAAAAAGGACCTGTCTGCCTTCGGTGTAGATTTCAATCGCGATGTGCATGTAAGAATGGAATGTATCGGGGGAAAAGCTTCCATTTTTTTAGATGGCAACCTGGCCTATTCCATAGAGGAGAAAATTCGGGCGGCCGCCATCAAAGGTATCGATTTCAGGTTTGAGGGGTTGGGCGCTGTTGATGATGTGAAGCTGGGAAGGCCGGGAGGGGAGTGGGTGTTTCAGGATGATTTTTCCGGAGATATTTGAGAAGTGGCCTTCAATTTGATAAGCACGTTGAATTCGAATTTGCATCTCGCATGGCAATAGAAAATTGCCGCCCGAGATGAGCTGGCTTACCAAATAGCTTTGGAATATTTCGAGCGCCTTAAACCAAAGTGAATAACCTTAGCGTTTTCAAACACTGAGCGTAGATTAGAAATATTAGCCTGCTCACCTGTAAAAAGTGCTGCACCCCCTATTAATTTGAAAATTTGAGATGCTTCCCGGATAGCGTATTTAAGGGGAGCCATGTAGTTTTTTTTTATAAAAAACTCATATATTATTAATTATCAAAACTTTAAATACACACATTCCGACCCTGATACACAGTACACAATTTCTCGTGTCCAAGAGACATGCACGTATAAAAACTCATATATTAAAATTTATCCGGCTAAAAAGAGACGGACACAAAAGCACCAAATCCGCACTAAATTTAGTGTCGGATTTGGTGTCCGTCTATCCAGCCGGATCCGCACTAAATTTAGTGCCCGTCTGGTCAGCCGGGTAAACTTTCGTGGCATCCTCTCGCCGCGTGCGCACTTTACATGAGAAACTACTGCCGACCCTGCCGGGATCAATCCCTCAACACCGCCAACCGCAAAACCCCTGCCTGCTTCCCGTCAGATACCCGCAGGACGTACATGCCATCGGGAAAATCCGACAAGTCCAGCATCCTCGTGGGGGTTTCCATCCGGAATGACCGCAGCCGCCTGCCGTTCAAATCGTGCAGGTCAAACCGCAGTTCCCGGGCCAGGCCGTTGCCCACCCGGACTTCAAAGCGGCCCCGGCTGGGATTAGGGCTTTTACGAAAGGACAATGGCAGGGTTTACTATTACAACGCTTTCTCAAAAAAAGCCGATTTCCTGCAAATTATTTCTATCTATGCGGTTAGTTTTTCTTTTACTTTAAAATATGGTAAGCCGGGAGGTTCAGGAGCGCGAATCCCGGCAAAAATCGGGGCAGGCTCTCCAGGTCCGCAAATTCATAAAGTAAAAGTTGAATTAGCCGAACACTATAACAAACCAAACGATTGACCCCTCATTACCCGCACTACCGACTTCCATCTATTATTTGCATTTTATATCTTCCAATTTAGGCTGCACCTCTTTCCCGATCAAGTGCCCATATTGGTTCATTAGCAAGTTGTAAGCCCTTGATTTGCCTTTTATCTTAGAAAGCGAATTGAATAGCCGCCCATATCCTATCTGGATATCCGTTACTTCGGCTCTTACTTGCCCGGATCCGTATTTCCCATCCAGGATTTTAAGCACAAAAATTGCCTTATATTTATTATTTCCGAATAGTTTATCAAGATAATTATCCGCCGGCACCTCGTAGTCCACATCCAATGTGCAGTAGTCGCCATAGGATAGATTTTTTTTCCTGGATTCCCCTGCTGACAATTCGCTTGCCGCGATCACCAATGCTGCGGCACCCAGGCCCAGCAGAATCTCCTTTGTACTGATCGTGGCCGGAATGGAAGTACCCGAAGTGTATGTACGACTATCGGAGTCAGTAACCGAAAAAGAAAGGGAGCTGTTTCGGGAACTCGAAGTTTTAGTCAATCCAGTTAAATTACCAGGTAGCGGCCCCTTGAAATAGGATAGCAGGTCATGGCTTGTATAGTCTTCATCGTACTGTCCGATCACAATGTCCGTTCCCAATTTGTAATCAAATATGACATATTCGTTATAGAAGTTTGCCGAATTATCGTCCTGAATGACATCAGTTGCCAGGATTACTTTGTTCTTTCCGGACACAGTATAGGCCGAAACTACCGCAAATTGATCATTCTGAGTAAATTTATCACTTTCAGATGACTTCCCTGATTCTATTTGAATTTTCACCCTTCTGTAGCCACCGTTTAAAAAACGATAAAATTTTTCGTCACCCTCCAGGCTTTCAAAAAACGGCTCGCCAGAAGCCTGATTTATATAATGATCCATGCTGCGGAACGATTTGCTTTTAGCGACGCAAAAACCAACATGGTACAACCAGGCATAAGCATTCGGTTTATTGCCTGAGTAAGCATTGTAACGGGCTATATTATAACAGTACTCCGGATTTAAATCATTGGCTTTATGGGCTTTGTATTCATAATCAGCCGCTAGAGCAATGTTCCTTTTGCCCTCGTATGCAAGTGCAAGCCCGTGGTAGGCTTTATCGTTGGATACCTTTGCTTTACCTGCTGCCTTGTCAAATTTTTTAATGGCCTTATCATAGTCCCCTCTGTTAAGGCTGGCATGGCCTTTCTCAATGATTTTTGAGATATTTGGGCTACAAGAGGTCATGAAAAGAACCAACAAATAATAAAGTGAAAGGGTGGGTATTTTATTTTTCATTGCTCTCTTTTTTAATTTTCAGTCATTTTTTGAGGTACCCGCAAAGTACTTCATATATGCCGTTCGCGTAGTCGATTTTTCCCTGGTTTTCCGAGCAATACTCAGGATTCGTTTCTCTGATTTTTGCAATCAATTCGCGGTATTGTTTCAAATCTTCAAAAGAATCTTCCATGGTGCCAATTCGCCCATCTTTTCGGGCAATTGCCCGGAAGAAGTAAGCCTCTGCTGCCTGTTCCGAATCTTTCGACTTATCGCTTTCGATAAAAGCGGTCATACCATCAATCACCTCCTGATATTTTCTTAAAGCCATGCCCGATTCGGCAAGAAGCATGTGGGTATTACGGAACCAATATTCTGAATGAAGGCAATTGTCGAGATGCCATTTTGCCAAACGATAGGCATCCGCCTCCTTTTCGTTAATCATGTTGGTAAAAGCTTCAAGTGCAATGTCAAAGCAGTCCGGACTGTTCGCCTTCTGACCATAACCGGGACAGAAAAAAGCCGAAGAGAAAAGAAAAAAAAGTAGTATTTGCCTGGACATGACAACTGGGTTTTAAAATTCATTGTGGATTGCCAGGCCTGTCTGCCACAGCATCAAGCCTGGCCAATCCGGAAAAGGTTAAATCATCTGAAAAGGTTCTGCCTACAAATCTACCCTGATTTTCCCCGGTGCCCGGCCCTTGGTCCGGTGGTTGCTCCAGTTACCGTCCACGTAGACTTTCACCTCTCCCTGGCTCGCGTGTTTCACGTACGCCACCCCGTCGGAGTTGGTGTAATAGGCATCCGTAAACCCACTGTCAGAAAGACTGCCGACGAATTCCAGAACCACCTTGTAACCGCTGCCGACCCGGCTTCCATCCTTGTAGACCGTAACTTCCGTGGTGTGGTTATCTGCGCTGTCGGCCTCATGAGAGAAGCCGGAGAGCATTCCCCAGGCGGCGATCCCGAGGCAAAGAGCAAAAAGGCTGGAAAGGAAAGTTCTCTTTTTCATATTGATTGGTTTTAGTGATTAAAAAATCGCATTCATTGAATGTTAATGAGTATGGTGTGGATTCAGAGGAATATCCTTCTTCTCCGAGGTAGGCATAGATTTTGCCACTTTCCGGGTTTTCGATAAAATAGGCCTCTGAACTTCCTTTTTCAAAAAACCAATACTGGTAATTGTCTTGGGTGAAATTACATGCTATCAAGTCGATTTTTGTCGTATCCCCCAGCTCTACGCCCTTGATAAAAACATTCATATTCGACTGCCCTTCGACAAAGGGCCATTTGTAATACTGAGCAGAGGCTGAGTAGTAAATCGTCGTCAAGAAAATCAATAAAAAATACGAGAGGTAATTGCGTTTTTCGTTTGTCATAATAAAAGCATTTTTCAACTTTTTTATGGCGACCCAAAGTTAATTGTCGCCCACGCCTTCAAAACACATGCGGCCCTTTAATATCTTATTTTTCCCCTTCCCAAACACGCCCTTTCCTATGAGCGCCCCCCCGACCGGCAACAAACGCCCTTTTCCCGCCAATAAACCGGCATGGCCTCTACCCTACTCCCCTGCCCGTTTCGCCTTATTCTACCTACCCTTACTCCCACAGCTATTTTCAGTTTGCATTTCCCGTCCTTTTCTTAATTTGCCTATCTTTAGTAAAAACCGGGCGCACATCCGCAGCACAAACCATGAAAACGCCAGCATGAAGGAAAAAACAGCCCTTTTGGAATCCATCGTAGCCTCCGTCCCCTACGGCATTGTGGTGACGGACCGGGAGGGGCGGCTTCTGCTGGCCAACAACCTGGGGCGGGCCTACCTCCGCCTGCCGGAAGGCGAAGGGTTCTCCCTGCCAGAATACCTGAATGCCTTCCCCGACCTGGCCGGGCAGCTGGAGTTTCCGCTCAAGGAGCCCGCCGGCCGTATCGACCTCCTGGCCATCAAGGTGGGCAAAGCCTACCTCACCATCCGGGGGCGGCCGGTGCCGCAGGGGCTGGCCCTGAGTATCATCGACGTCACCCGCGCCAAGGAAACCGAACAGCACATGCTCGACGCCATCCTGGAAGCTACCGAGGCGCAGCGCCGCAGGCTCTCCAAGGAAATCCACGACGGAATCGGGCCGCTGATCTCCACCATCAAGCTCAACCTCGACGCCCTGCGGATGGAAACCAGGGATGAAAACGCCCGGGCCATGCAGATGATAGAATCCATGAGCGAGCTGCTGCAGACCATGTCCACCGACATCCGGAGCATTTCTCACAACCTGATGCCCAACGTGCTGGTGGATTTCGGGCTGGTGGCCGCCCTGGAAAACCTCTGCCAGCGGGTGAACAGCAGCGGCAAGGTGCAGGCCAATTTCTACCACTCCGAATTCCGGGAGCGCATCCGCAGGAAGGCGGCGCTGGGCCTCTACCGCATCGCCCAGGAACTGATCAACAACGCCGTGAAATATGCCCGGGCGCAGACGATCAACGTCCAGCTGATCCGGCACTCCGATTCCGTCGTGCTCATGGTGGAGGACGACGGGGTCGGCTTTTCGCCGCACCGGCCCGACGCCACCCCCGGGATCGACAAAGGTATCGGGTTGAAAAACATCCAGACCCGAGTGCGGTCGCTGGGCGGCTCGTTCATCCTCGAATCCCAGCCCGGCCAGGGCGTGCTGGCTACCATTGAAGTACCCTTAAAAACCCTTGAAGCATGATAGAGATCATGATCGCCGACGACCACCGCGTTTTCCGGGAGGGCATCGTCTCCATCCTGGAAAATACGGGAGAGATACGGGTTATCGCCCAGGCGCAGGACGGGAAGGAGGTGATGGAAAAGCTCCGGAAGGCCCGGCCGGAACTCATCCTCATGGATATTTCCATGGGCGAGGCCGGCGGCATCGAAACGACCCGGCTGGTCAAGGAACAATACCCGGAAATCAAGGTCCTCGTCCTGTCCATGCATTCCGAGAGCAGCTACATCGTCCGGATGCTGGAGGCCGGCGCTTCCGGCTACCTGCTCAAAGATGCGGGAAGCGCCGAGCTCATCAACGCCATCAAGGCGGTGGCCCAAGGCCATACCTACTTCAGCAGCCAGGTCTCCGCCACCCTGGTCGACCAGCTGGTGAAAGGCAAAAAGCCGCCGGAGCGCAAGGCGGGCGTCCCCCTCACCCGCAGAGAGATCGAAGTGCTGCGCCTCATCGCCGAGGAATACTCCAACCCGGAGATCGCCGACAAGCTGTTCATCAGTATCCGCACTGTCGACACCCACCGCCGGAACCTGCTGGAAAAGCTGGGCGTGAAGAATACTGCCGGGCTGGTGAAGTATGCGATTAAGCATGGGCTGGTGGCGGGGTAGGAGGTGTATTGGTGCATTGGTGTGTTGGTGCATTGGTGAGGGCACTCCGGAAAGTCCGGCAAAGGAATGCCCGTCTCTGCGAGCCGGGTAAAAATGACTGGAGGCCCGTCCTCATTCCTCGGCCGGGTAAAAATGAAGGAATGAATAAAGCGACGATGTATTTTAAATTGATATTCATTGATAAAAACATGATTATGTTTATTCATTCCATCATTCCTTCGTTCCATCATTCCTTAACGAAGGTTTCCGGAGTGACCTCATTGGTGTGTTGGTGCATACGAATACACAAATGCGCTATAAAGCGGCTGGCGAACATAGTATTTCGAACAATTTCTGTTTTTTTGGGTAATTTGGCAGGAGGATAACCGAAAGTGGCCTCCAGTTAACCAAACAACCGGAAAATGATGACCTGGTCTTTAAAAATAGCCCGGATTGCGGGCATCAACGTATACCTGCACTGGACTTTTCTCATTCTGCTGGCGTGGATTTTCATCTCCAGCCTGAACGCGGGGCAGAATACCACCGAAGCCTTCACCGGGGTAGCGTTCGTGGTGGCGCTCTTCGCCTGCGTGGTGCTCCATGAGTTCGGCCATGCCCTGACGGCGCGGCGCTACGGCATACAGACCCAGCGGATCACCCTGCTGCCCATTGGGGGGCTGGCCATGCTGGAAAAGATGCCGGAAAAACCCCGGCAGGAACTCGCCGTCGCCCTGGCCGGGCCGGCGGTAAACGTCGTGATCGCCATTGTCCTCTTTATTTACATCAAGGCCTCCGGCCTGAGCCTGCCCACCAGCCAGCTGGAAGACCCCAGCCAGATCACCCTGGGCAAGTACTTCCTGCCCAACCTGCTCTTTGTCAACGTCCTGCTCTTTGCCTTCAACCTGATCCCGGCTTTTCCCATGGACGGCGGGCGGGTGCTTCGGGCCCTCTTGTCGATGAAGTACGACCGGGCCACCGCTACCAATATTGCCGCCCGCATCGGGCAGTTCCTCGCCATCGGGTTCGTCTTCTTCGGTTTTATGTACGATTTCTGGCTCATCTTTATCGGGCTGTTCATCTACCTGGGCGCCAGCGGAGAAGCCAGTTATGAGACCCAGCGCTCCCTGCTCTCCCGCCTTACCGTCCGGGACGTGCTGATGCACCAATATACGCCGCTCCACGCCTGGGAGACCATCGGGCGGGCCGTGGAAATCCTGCTCGACGGCCAGGAGAAGGAGTTCATCGTCACGGAAGACAACCAGATCATCGGCACGATCTCCCGGGACGACATCATCAAGGGGCTGCAGGCCCTGGGCAAGGAGGAACGCATCAAACGCATCGTAAACCAGGACTGGATACGCCTCTCCACCGACATGGAGCTGAACGAGGCGTACGAGCAAATGTCCAGGAAAAAATTATCCATCTGCCCTGTATACGACGAATACGGCGAGCTGGTCGGCATCCTCAACCAGGAGAACATCCTGGAGGCCGTCATGGTGGAAAGCGCCCGGGAAGGGAGTATGATGAAACCGCGGGCAGTGGCGGATTGAGTGAGCGGACACAAGGGTTGAAGCTCCCGGGTTTTTAATGAGAATTGCCCTGGGCAGGCAATGAATAAACTTTTTTCCTTACCTTTCACCGTAAGAACTAAAACCAACTTTGACGAGCCATGAAATTCGCAACGATTGACTACCTGATCTTCATCGCCTACGGGCTGACCATCATCGGCATCGCCTTCTGGGTGACCCGCAAAGGAGAAAAAACTTCCGAAGACTACTTCCTGGCCGGCAAGTCGCTGCCCTGGTGGGCCATCGGCGCCTCCCTGATCGCCGCCAACATTTCGGCAGAGCAATTCATTGGTATGTCCGGATCGGGCTTTGCCATCGGCCTGGCCATCGCCTCCTACGAATGGATGGCCGCCCTGACGCTGCTCATCGTTGGGAAGTTCTTCCTGCCTATTTTCATTGAAAAGCAGCTGTACACCATCCCGGAGTTCGTGGAAAAACGCTACAGCGAACAGCTCAAAACCATCCTGGCTGTCTTCTGGATCGGCCTGTACATTTTCGTCAACCTTACCTCGGTGTTGTATTTGGGCGCTACGGCCCTGGACACCATCATCGGCGTGGGAGACGGCTCCATCCTACTGACCTGCATCATCGGCCTGGCGCTGTTCGCCGCCGTTTATTCCCTGTGGGGCGGGCTGGCAGCGGTAGCCTGGACGGACGTCATACAGGTCGTCCTCCTCATCGCCGGCGGCCTGATCACCACTTATATTGCCCTGACGCATGTTTCACCGGACGGCGGCGTGATCGCCGGCATGAAGGCCATATACGAACAGGTGCCCGAAAAGTTCTCCATGATCCTGGAGAAGGGAGAGATCATCACGCCGGACGGCCGGGACGCCTGGCTGGACCTGCCCGGCCTGACCGTATTGATCGGCGGCCTATGGGTGGCCAACCTCTACTACTGGGGCTTCAACCAATACATCATCCAGCGCACCCTGGCGGCCAAATCCCTGAAGGAATCACAGCGGGGCATTGCCTTTGCCGCATTCCTGAAGCTGTTGATCCCCCTGATCGTAGTCATACCCGGCATCGTCGCCTTCGTGCTCAATTCTTCCCCGGAAGGGGTCGTGGATGCAACGACAGCTGACCCTTCATTTATCGGCCCCAGCGGAAACATCATCAACGACAACGCCGCGCCCTGGCTGATCAGCAGTTTCATCCCCTCCGGCCTGAAGGGACTGGTGCTGGCCGCCCTGTCCGCCGCCATTGTCTCCTCCCTGGCGTCCATGCTGAATTCCACGGCCACTATTTTCACTATGGATATTTACAGGCCTTACGTCAACAAACAAGCCTCGGAAAAACAACTGGTAACCGTAGGCCGGACCTCGGCAGGCGTTGCGCTGCTGATCGCCGTGCTGATCGCCCCTCAGCTTAAGAACCTGGGGCAGGTCTTCCAGTACATTCAGGAATATACCGGCATCGTCAGCCCGGGCATCCTGGCGGTTTTCATGCTGGGCTTGTTCTGGAGGAAAACGACCAACAAAGCCGCCATCTGGGGCGCGCTCCTGTCCATCCCCATCGCCCTGTATTTCAAAGTAGCCCCCAACGGCTGGTCGGATAGCCCCTTCTTCCTGAACCTTCCGTTCCTGAACCAGATGCTCTGGACGTGCCTGGGCACCATGGCCATTATGGTGGCCATCAGCTACTGGGAAAACAAGGGCGCTCCCCACGAAAAGGGGATTAAGCTCTCAAAGGAATTGTTCCGCACCGGCAGGGCGTTCAATATCAGCACGGCAATCATTTGCGTGATCCTGGCCATATTGTACTTCATATTCTGGTAAGCCTGCGGGGGGAAATCAAGTGGAAGAACGCTTAAATATAGTCGAATCGGCCCTCGCCGAGTTCATCATCCAAACCAACCGTTCCCTGCATCGCCTGGAACGGGAAATGCTGGTATTCAAGGACGAGATGAAGGACTTCAAGGATGAGAGGGTGCCAGGGAGGAAGTATATTTGCTGGCTTACAGGGAATGGGATTACATGGACATCCTCAACTTTGAAGCGTTGAAAGAAAGATAATGGCAATGGCATGCCAACCCGGAGCCTGCCTGGGCATTCGCCATTGGCCCTGGATTCAGGAAAATAGGCCAGTTGAGGTTGAGGTTGAGATTTAGGCTGGGGGCGGGCGCCATACTGATGGACATTTTTTGGACACAGAGCGCACTGAGTCCAAAACCATTTTGTCCAGTAGGGTGGGCGGGAGCCAGGCATAAGGCATACCTGCCGGAAAATGCCGGGATTGCGGCTGCCACCTCCTGCCCTCAGCCCTAACCTCAAACCTCGCGTTAAGTTACATATTGCCAATAATCTCAGCGCCGAACTCCGAACATTTCAACAGGGTAGCCCCTTCCATCAGGCGGTGGAAGTCGTAGGTCACCCGTTTTTTGGAAATGGCGCCTTCCACGCCTTTGATGACCAGGTCGGCGGCTTCTTTCCAGCCCATGTAACGGAACATCATTTCGCCGGAGAGGATCACCGAACTGGGATTCACCTTATCCAGGCCGGCGTACTTGGGCGCAGTGCCGTGGGTGGCTTCGAAGATGGCCCGGCCGGTGGTATAGTTGATGTTGGCGCCGGGGGCGATGCCGATGCCGCCCACCTGCGCAGCCAGAGCGTCGGAGATGTAGTCGCCGTTCAGGTTCAGGGTGGCGATGACGGAGTACTCTGCCGGGCGGGTGAGGATTTGCTGAAGGAAAGCGTCGGCGATGGCGTCTTTGATTAGCAGGGCGCCGTTATCCAGGGCTTTCTTTTGGGCGTTGTTGGCGGCTTCCCGGCCTTCGTCGGCGGCGATGCGGTCGTACTGAGCCCAGGTGAAGACCTTGTCGCCGTATTCCCGTTCGGCCACTTCGTAGCCCCACTCTTTGAACTTGCCCTCGGTGAACTTCATGATGTTGCCCTTATGGACGAGGGTGACCGAAGGCAGGCCGTTGTCGAGCGCATAATCGATAGCCGATTTCACCAGCCGCTCCGTACCTTCCACGGATACAGGCTTTATGCCAAGGGAAACGGTGTCCGGGAAGCGGATTTGGGTAACCCCCATCTCGCCGACCAGGAAGTTCTTCAGTTTTTCCAGCTCCGGCGTGCCGTGCAGGTATTCGATGCCGGCGTAGATGTCTTCCGTGTTTTCCCGGAAAATGACCATATCGATCTGGTCGGGGCGCTTGACCGGAGAAGGTACGCCGGTAAACCAGCGCACCGGGCGGACACAGGCGAAGAGGTCGAGCTTCTGGCGCAGGGCCACGTTCAATGAGCGGATGCCGCCCCCGACCGGCGTCGTCAGCGGCCCCTTGATGGCCACCAGGTATTCTTCGATGGCGTGCAGGGTGTCCTCCGGGAGCCATTCGCCGGTAGCGTCAAAGGCTTTTTGCCCGGACAGCACTTCCTTCCAGTGAATTTTGCGCTTGCCGCCGTAGGCTTTTTCGACGGCTGCGTCAAAAACGCGCTCGGATGCCGCCCAGATGTCCGGGCCGATGCCGTCGCCCTCGATGTAGGGAATGATGGGGTCGTCGGGAACGATCAACTTTCCATTTTCAATGGTTACTTTGCTTCCACTCATTGTACTTTTCAGTTTTATTTGTTGTTTTTTCTCTTTTCACTACTCCCTGCCACGAAGCTCGCCCGGCTAACGGCGACGGGGCACAAAAACGCTAAAGACACACTATTGCTTCCCGGGCAAGGCCAAAAAGCCGCACAAATGTAAGAATTTATATTTTTTCGGATGAAGGAGCGCTGGAATTTTCAGCGTATCTGTCCAGGTGATTGGTGCCTTCATGAACAGGAATATAGGCCTTTTCCTGAAAAATTCCCCTTACCTTTGGAAAACTGAACCGATGAAGGACAAACTATGCAAAATCCGAATCTGGACCCGGGCGACGAACGCCTGAGCGCCGAAGAGCAACAGATAGAAAAGTCCCTGCGCCCCAAAGCACTGGAAGATTTCAGCGGGCAGCCGAAGATCGTGGAGAACCTGCACGTCTTCATCCAGGCGGCCAAACAACGGGGCGAGGCGCTGGACCACGTCCTGCTGCACGGCCCGCCCGGCCTGGGCAAGACGACCCTCTCCCACATCATTGCTTTCGAGCTGGAGGCGGGCCTGAAGATGTCCTCCGGCCCCGTCCTGGAAAAACCGGGCGACCTGGCCGGCCTGCTGACCAACCTGGAAGAGGGGGACGTGCTGTTCATCGACGAAATCCACCGCCTCAATACGGTGGTCGAGGAATACCTGTACTCCGCCATGGAAGACTACCGCATCGACATCATGATCGACAGCGGCCCCAACGCCCGCAGCATCCAGATTACGCTCAACCCCTTCACCCTGGTGGGGGCCACTACCCGCATGGGCCTGCTCACCGCCCCCATGCGCGCCCGCTTCGGCATCAACTGCCACCTGGATTACTACGACGCCCAAACGCTGGAACGCATCATCAAACGCTCCGCCGGCATCCTGAAAGTGCCGATCACCGAAGAGGGCGCCGCCGAGATCGCCCGCCGCAGCCGCGGCACCCCGCGAATCGCCAACGCCCTGCTGCGCCGCATCCGCGACTTCGCCCAGATCAAGGGCGACGGCACCATCGACGTGGAGATCGCCCACTTCGGGCTCTCTGCCCTCAATGTCGACGAAGGCGGCCTGGATGAGATGGACAACAAAATCCTGTCTACCATCATCCACAAATTCAAAGGCGGGCCGGTTGGCATCACGACCATCGCCACCGCCGTAGGCGAAGAGGCGGGCACCATCGAGGAGGTACACGAGCCTTTCCTCATCATGGAAGGCTACATCCAGCGCACGCCCCGGGGTAGGGAAGCCACCGAAAGGGCCTACCGCCACATCGGTGTGGTGCCCCCGGGCCGGGCCGGGACGCTGTTCGACGGGCTGGACGCCCCCGGGTGATCCGGGTGGGCCATATTTTGACAAATATCATCCTCCCTGATGAGAAAAATCAATCCGGGCTTGGCGGAGATGCTGCATTTTAGCGATGGCCATACAGGTTGTGGCCAACAGATTATGGCACTTCATTATTGTATATAAGCGGATAACTAATCCTATGAAAAAGATCCTGGTGCCTACGGATTTTTCCAATACCTCCCGAAATGCCTTACACTATGCCTTCCAGCTGGCCGGTGCCCTGAAGGCGGAATCCATCGACGTCGTGCATGTCTTCCTGCCGGAAACGGCCGGCGAAGCGGATTTTATCCCCCCCGTCGCCCAACTCATGGAGAGCCGCCGGGAAATGCTTAACACTTTTGTGGAAGAAAGCACCAAAGAGGCCGGGCCCCTCCCCTGCCCCGTCTCCCCGGACGTCCTGGTCGGATTTCCCGGAGACGAACTTACCCAGGCGTCGGAAGACTACGGCCTGATCGTGATGGGCACTACCGGCCAGAGCGGCGTGCTGGAAAAAATCTTCGGCAGCGTCTCCTCCAGCGTTTCCCAGCGGGCCTACTGCCCGGTGTTGCTGGTGCCGCACGACGCCCGGTTCCGGCCTATCCGGCATATCGTCTATGCCAGCAACTACGAATCGGCCGAAAAGGAAATGATCGATAAGCTGGCGGAATTCAACCGGCACTTCAAAGCGCATGTCCACTTCGTCCACGTCAAAAGAAAGAAGGATATCCCCATCGAATTTGCCAGGACCAAGGAGGAAATCTTTCAGGAACTGTTCAAAGACGGGGAACCGGACTTCGCTTTCGATGTTGCCGAAGTGGAAAATGAAGACGTCGCCGAAGGCCTGAGTGCTTACGCCGATGAAAAAAAAGCCGAAATGGCGGTCATGGTGACCCGCCACCGCGGTATCTGGGAGAGCATGCTGCACCGCAGCCAGACCAAGAGGATGGCCCTGGCCACCCATATCCCGCTCATGGTGCTGCACCTGGACGGCTGACCGGCCCGGCCGGCAGCCTGCAATGCAATAGCGGTTGTGATCTACACGGAATAGCCAACCCTGATAAGTCTGTTGTCCGTTGTTTGTTGTTTGTTGTTCGCTGGGAGGCTCTTCCCTGCCGGCCGAACAACCGACAACCAACAACCGACAACCAACAACTCCCCGGCTTTCACAAAAGGTACCGCTGCAAAAAGAGGATGACCGCCTTATTATAATAATCGCGGTTGGACTTTTTCCGGAAGCCGTGGCCTTCGTCTTTGGCCAGCAGGTACCAGGCCTCTCCGCCGTTCTTGCGGATGGCGTGGAGCATCTGTTCGGCTTCGCTGGCCGGCACCCGCGGATCGTTCAGGCCCTGGACGATGAGCATGGGCCTGGTGATCTTGTGGGCATTGGCCGTTGGAGAAATACGTTCCAGGTGGCGGCGCATACGGGGGTCGCGCTCATCGCCGTATTCCACCCGGCGCAGGTTGCGTCGGTAGGATTTCGTATTTTTCAGGAAGGTCACGAAATTGCTGATGCCGACAATATCTATCCCGCAACGCAGGCGGTTGTTGAAGTGAGCCATGGAGGACAAGACCATGTAACCGCCGTAAGAACCGCCCATGACCGCTACCCGGGAATGGTCCAGCTCCGGTTGAGCCTCCACCCAATCGAGCAACTTCCCGATGTCCCTTACTGAGTCTTCTCGTTTATACCCATTATCCAGCTTGAGGAAATTTTTGCCGTACCCGGAAGAACCCCGGACATTCGGCGCGATGACCGCGATGCCAAGCTCGTTGAGGTAATACTGGATGATCGGCGAGAATCCCGGCCGGTACTGGCTTTCCGGGCCACCATGTATATAGATCAACACGGGAAACGGGCCCTTTCCCTTAGTGGGCTTGAAATAGAAAGCTGGAATGGTGCGCCGCTTGCTGCCGACGAAGTCAAAAGAAGGATAGTGGATCAGGCTTGGTTTGATGAACAGCCGGGAGTCCAGGCCGCCCACCTCGCTATACGTCCACCGGCAAGCTGTGGAGTCCTGCAGGTTGACCGTATACACGTCGGCCGGGGCATGAGGCGTATCGATGGTAATGCCCAGCTGTTTGCCGTCCGGGCGCCAGTGCAGGGAACTGATGATGCCGTCCGGGAGCCCTGTAAAAGGTTTGTATTCGCCCGAGGCGACATCCAGGAAGTACAGGCGGGAAATGCCGTTGTCGTTCAGCACGAAGGCCAGGTGCTGCCCGCCCGGAGAAAAGCGCATGGCTTCCACCTCCCAGGGCAGGCCGGCAGCCACGACTTCTTTCCGGCCGTCCTCCGGGCAGTACCGTATCAGCTGGCGGCACTCCGAAAATTCGTCGGAGGCATAGAATATCTCCGTGCCGTCGGCATTCCAGAATCCGCCGCGGCAGGCGACATTGGGCCGGGCGTGAACCGGGCTGGCCTCCCCGCTGTAGATGTCCAGCCGGTATAAAAAGCTCTCGTTGATCGACCGGTAATTGATCACGGTGAGTTCCCGGCCATTGGGCGACCAGTCGATGGGATACCAGTAGCCCTCGCCCTCGAAGACGAGGCGTTCGCCGGGCACTTCCCCAAAGGAATAAAGGTACAGGCCATGGTCTATGTGGTTGCCTTTGGTACTGTTGTACACGATGGCCGTGCCCTGCCGGTTCCAAAGGCCGCTGCCATGTTTGGAAACGCCGTCCGTCAGCATATGGTAGTGGCCGGAATCCAGGTTGAAGTAATAGAGCTGGTAATTTTCGTTGCCGCCAACATCTTTGGCGAACAGGAAGCCGTTAGCGCCGGGTGCCGGGCAGACGCTCGCGCTGAAGACCGGCTCGGAAAAAAACGTCGCCTGCTGCCGCGTAGCGCCCGGGGTTTCTACAATGTGCAGCTGTGCGGATTCGCCAAAGCGGGTGCTGATCAGCAGGCCGCCTCCCTTGTTCAGCCAATCGACCAGATGCGCGTCGCGGGTATTGTGGTAATGGGTCAGCCTTTCATTGAGGGCTTCAGGGATATCAGGGATGTTCTCTAAAACGAGGTTACCAATTTCCCTTTTCTCGATCTGAGCAGTCATAATTCTTTTCGTTCGTAAAAACTAAGCATTCGCTGTCTGCAGTTCAGATGGGATTATGGCAACGATTTCCAGGCACCGGGCCTGTATCCAGCTCCGTAGTCAATACGGATGCAAAACTAAAATTTATTTTTTATACCTGCACATTTTGTGCCAAAATGGCTAACAGTATTTACTGTTTAAAAACTTTAAAATGAGCCATACGGCTGCCCACTCGGGCCTCCAGGATGTACAGGCCGGCCGGGTATCCGTCCAGGAGGAGTGTTTCGCGGTAAGCACCTCCGTCCGGCCAGCTTTGCCGGCGCTGCAGGGCTTGCCCCTGAGCATTGTACAAAACGAGCCGTATCGTTTCGCCCGCCGCCGGCCCCTCCAGGTGGAGGAAACTGCCGGCGGGGTTGGGAAAGACCGTGAAGCCCTCCAGCCATTGTTCATCGGTTCCGGTTGTCAGGCAATCCGGGAAGGCCGGATTGTAAGCGGCCTGAAGCTGGTAGCTGCTCCGGCAACCCGTATCTTCATCCACGACCTCCAGGCGGTAAGCGCCTGATTTTTCGATGCAATACTCCTGGCCCGTGGCGCCTTCGATCAGGTTGCCATCCAGGTACCACTGCAGGGAATAGTTTTCCGGCAAGACTGACGGGTCGTACAGTACGAGCAGGTTCTCAATGTTCTGGAAGACGGGCGGCGCCGGCAGCGGGTTGAAAAACAAGCTGGCCATCCCGGAGGTAGCGCTGCAGCCATCCGGATTGGTATACGTCACCCAATAATCGCCGCTGGATGTGGCGGTGAACCCGGGCCCGTCTACCCCGGCCAGCGGCAGGCTGTCCTGATACCATTGCAGCCCGGAAGTATAACCGTTGGTCACCGTGAATTGGTAGGCGTCCTCTTCGCAAAGGGCCGCCGGGCCATGGCCCGACAGCAAGGGGGCTTCCGGTTGTTCGTACACCCGGACGGTATCTACGGAGCGCACGGTGTCTACCGGATGGAAAATATTCAGCGCAGCCTGGAGGCTTCCGTTGGTGAACGAACCATCGGAAAAGCGGTTGAAGTTGATGGCGCCGCATTCGTCGTCGCCGCCCTGGATGCCGCTGTCCTCATCCATCACCCGGAGCAGGTAATCGCCCTCGCCGAGAAAGAGGTTGATGATAAAATTAACCGGCGTCTGGGCATTGTCGATGTGCAGGCTTTCGAAAATGCGTTCCCCGGCCGGATCCCAGACTTCAATGCGGAGGTCGGGGGCGTTGTTGAACAGGTCGGTGCAGCCCACACTTTCCACAACGACCTCGGTGAGCAGATAACCGAAGGTATCGATGACCGCCTGATAGCTGACCTCGTATTCGCCGGGCTCGTCGTATTCCTGCGGCCCCGGGTTTTCAGCCAGGGACATGTTGCCGTTCCCGAAATCCCAGAGGTAGGAATAGCCTGCATTGCCGCCCGACGGCACATTATTGGCGAAGCTGGCCGTCACGCTGCCGCAGCCGCTGTTGTTGGCCAACGTAAACCCTTCGGTAACGCTGGTCCCGGGCAGGATGAGGATGGGTATGGAAAAGGAAGAAACCCGGGTCAGGAACAACACCTCGGCACTGACCACCACCTCCACGTCGTAGAATCCGGGGATGAGCGGCACGCCACAGAACTTCACGCACCCGTCCGTCTCCTGCGAAACGTCAAAAACGGTTTGGCTGGCCTCCCAGGCCAGCCCGGGCGGCAGGTTGGAAACAGAGGTGATGGTGATCTGGCTGATGCCTAGCCCGGGGGGCGTATCCGGGTCGCTGGCGTTGACCGGCGTCGTGGTTTTGGGCATGCGGAAGCTGAGGTCCGAGTCGTAATACACGCCGGCCTGCCCGTCGGCGGCGTTGCTGAGATAGATCGTATCCTCCGGCAAACCGGCCGGCAATTCCACCAGGCAACCCGGGCAGCCCGACTGCGCCTGCAACCCGAGGGCGAGGATGGCCAAAAACAGGGAAAAGTAGTATTTTAACATAGGCGTTGTTTTTTAGAATGGAGGAGGGTTGAGGGATAGGTTATTGGGGTTATTGGTTATTGGTTATTGGTCATTGGCGGGAGCAGCAAGCAAATAACCAATAACTTAATAACCAGCAACCCGTCACCCCTCCCCGGCCTTGCTCCGGCTCCAGGCGATGTAATAACTGCGTGAGTGGGAGCAGCGCTCCCTTTGCTTAGGGTGCAGGAGCGAAGCCTTGATGTTGCAGGGTGCCGCAACGGCCTCGCTCCAAAAATCAGAAGGGATTAAATTTTGGAGACAGTTGCTGAGGGGGTTGTTGTTTGTTGTTTGTTGATAGTTGTCTGTTGTTTGTTCGGGAACCCGCCGGGCCTCCGGACAAACAACAGACAACTATCAACCGATAACTGCTCACGGCACCGGTCCGTGATAACCGCCCCTACTGCCGGGAAATGGCCATCCGGCGGGTCACCATTTCTGTGCCGTTGCTCAGGCTGTACAGGTACATGCCGTTGGGCAGGTGGCTGCCGTCGAAATCGATGGTGTTCTCTCCCGGCAGGATGGTCACCCGTTCCCGGTGCAGGCGCTGGCCGAGCAGGTCGCTGACGAAAAAGTCGAAAGTGCCGCCGGTTTCGGCGCTGACCTGTATCTGCGTCCAGCCGCTGGTGGGGTTGGGCAGGTTCTGGATGCGGAATTTGGAGGCGAAGCTCTCGTACGTATCCAGGGAGAAGCAATTGGCCGAGCCCTCGGGCTTGACGATCAGGTAGTAATGGCTGTTGGCCTCCAGGTCGTCGGGAAGTGCCAGCGGAAGGGTGAACGGGAAGCCTACGTTCAGGGCCACGTCGACGTCGACCTTGAGGTCATGAACGCCAACATCGCCCGGCGCCGGCGTGCCGAAAATGACCACGCACCCTTTGGTTAGCGGGTTGAATACGCAATTGGGAGGGTTGCAAACGTAATCGAAGGAAGCGGGCATGTTGACCACAGCGCCGTCGGGAGCAATGCTCACATTCTGGAGGGGCACCATATTTCCCTGGTAATCGTAAGTCTCCGGGATGTTGAAAGTAAACACATAGCGGTAGTATTCATTGGCGCAGGCCGTGTCCGCGATTCCACCACCAGGACGGGTTGGGGACTGCGGCAGGGGCGCCACCACTACGGAATCCGGAACGGACTGGTCGGGGTCGCAGGTCGTTTCCTGAGCGCCTGCAAAACTCCAGGTTATCAATCCTAAAAAGAGGAGTACGACTTTCTTCATAGTAACAAGATTTAATGGTGATGTCATGTAAAATCCCGGCAAAACAGAACATTTGCCGCTTGTTCTTCGCTGCGGAAGAATCTCGAAGTCATTTATTAAGGGGCCGGAGAAAAATAAGTTCCTCATTTCAGGTGAGCTATTTTTTCGCCAGGCAAGGCGCGAGGAGGGAAGATAGCCGGAGCTACCTGACCGACAAGCAACGCAGCCTGGCGGAAAAAGAGCCGGATCAAATGGGGAAGTTATTATTCTCCGGGCCCTAAGGGTTACTTACCGGATAGGGTGCTACGGGTGTGGAGACAAAAATAGGTAAAAGGCAGGGGCAAAAGTAAAAAAATGTCCGTACATATTCATCGCGAATATTACAATTTCTGCTAATTTTATCCGATAACCCGTATTTTATTATAATTTCGCCCCCCTGAATTGCTCTATGGGCCTGTGCGCATAAAACTGTCTTCACAAACGCAAAACACTACATATGAGCAGAGTATTCGCATTTCTTTGCTTTCTGGCCCTCTGTATTCAAACGGCAACAGCACAAAAGGCATCGGTCAGCGGCAAAGTCGTTGACGCCAGCACCGGCGAACCCCTGATCGCGGCCACTGTCCGCTCAGCTGCGGCCGGCGCCATTACAGACTTCGACGGGACCTACCGCCTGGAGCTGGAACCCGGCAGGCACGACCTGGCCATCCGCTACGTCGGATACCAGCCTTTCAATAAAACCCTCACCCTGGAAGCCGGGCAGGAAGTAAACGTGGACGCCTTCCTGGAGGTCGAGGCGGCAGTCCTGCAAACGGCGACAGTCACCAGCGGCAAGTTCGAAAAGCCGCTGAGCGAGGTCACCGTCTCTTTGGAAGTCCTCCGCCCCGACCTGATCAAGAGCACCGGCAAGGTGACCATCGACGAAGCCCTGGAGAAAATCCCCGGGGTGACCATCATCGACGGCCAGGCCAACATCCGGGGCGGGTCGGGGTATGCGCAGGGCGCCGGCAGCCGGGTCCTGCTGATGGTAGACGATATGCCCATCCTGACCGCCGACGCCGGCTTCCCCAACTGGGACGACGTGCCGGTCGAGAACATCGCCCAGGTGGAAGTAGTCAAAGGGGCGGCTTCAGCCTTGTACGGCTCCTCGGCCCTGAACGGCATCATCAACGTCCGCACGGCCTATCCCAAAGCCAGGCCGGAAACGGAACTGGCCACCTGGTATACGCATTACATGGCGCCCAAAGACAAGCGCCTGAAATGGTGGGACGTCTCGCCCTTTACCTTCGGCTCCAGCCTGTCGCACCGCCGCAAGATCGGCAAGCTCGACCTGGTGCTGGGGGGATACTTCCTCCGGGAAGAAGATTACAACAAGGATACCTACCGGAATTTCGGCCGCGCCAATTTCAGCACCCGCTACCGCGCAACGGACCGGCTGACCATCGGCCTGAACGGCAACTTCAACGTGGGGAGATCGGCCGCCTTCCTCTACTGGGCCTCTGATACGATGGCGTATGTCGGTGCAGCCAACACCCTGTCCGACCGCAAACGCGTCCGATACAACATCGACCCCTTTGTTAACTACTATGACAAAGGCGGCAACCGGCACCGCCTGCAGGGCCGGTTTTATAATGTCGACAACGACAACAACCTCGACCAATCCAACGCCTCGGACATGTACTACGGAGAATACCAGTTCCAACGCCAGATCAAGGCTGCCGAGCTGGTGATCACCAGCGGGATCGTTTTCTCGGGCACCAATATTTCCGCAGAGCTGTACGGAGATACGACCTTCACGTCCCGGAATATCGCCGGCTATGTCCAGCTGGAAAAAAAGTTCCTGGACCGGCTCAACCTCAGCGGGGGGTTCCGCTACGAGAACAACCTGCTGTCCAACCCGGGCTTCGTCTACGGCGTCATCCGGGATACGGTGCCGCCCTCGGAAGAGCAGGAGTCCAAGCCGGTGTTCCGCCTGGGGGCCAATTACCGCGTCGGGCAGGCGTCTTACCTGCGGGCGTCCTGGGGGCAGGGCTACCGCTACCCTACGGTGGCAGAGAAGTTCATCGTCACCAACGCCGGCGTCATCCGGGTGTTGCCTAACCCGGACCTGGGGTCGGAAACGGGCTGGAGCGCCGAGCTGGGCATCAAGCAGGGGTTCCGCTTCAACGGATTCGAGGGCTTTGTCGACCTGGCGGGCTTTACCTCCCGGTACCAGAATATGATCGAGTTCAACTTCGTCCAGGGAGGGTTCCGGTCTTACAATATCGGCGACACAAAAATCCAGGGTTTCGAAGCGACCATCGCCGGCCGGGGAGAAATCCTGGGCGTGCCGGTAAGCCTGCTCACCGGCTATACCTTCATCGACCCCCGGTTCGAGCAGTTCGACTCCACCGCCGAAGAAACGACCCTGGCTTACCAGAATGCCATCAGCTCGTCGGAACCGGATCAGAATATCCTGAAATACCGCTCCCGGCACCTGTTCAAATTTGACCTGGAAGCCAACTACAAGGGCTTTTTCCTGGGCACAGAGCTGTTCTACAACAGCCACATGGTCGCCATCGACGCCCTCTTCGAGGTGGATTTCTTCCTGCCCGGCGTAAGGGGGTTCCGGGATGAACACAACAACGGCTTTTCCGTGCTCAACCTGCGGTCGGGCTACAATTTCGCCAGCGGCGTGCGCCTGACCGTATTGCTGAACAATACCTTTAATGCCGAATACGCGACCCGACCCGCCCTCCTGGAAGCGCCGCGCAACCTGACGGCACGGGTGGACTTTAAGTTCTAGGAGCCTGGCGTTTTTCAGACAGGATTAACAGGATTGACAGGATATCTGCCAGTCCCTTCATCCTGTTAATCCTGTTAATCCTGTCTACCTTTTGGCCAGTCCAGTTTTCAAATACAGGCTTCCCGCCTACCTGAAACCCAACAGCCCCACACTAATAAAAATCACTGCTTTCGCCTGACTTCCATCACTCTCCGGGTAATTTGGCTTTAATAACTTGTTAGCATCAAAACCAAAATCCTGATGCTATGTTTCCCGGATCTGCCTCACTGATGATATTCTTTGCCCTTGTCCTGTTCCTGGTGCCCCTGATGATGGGGTTTGCGGGGAAGAACAAGATGGGGTGAGGGTTGTTCGTTGTTTGTTGTTCGTTGTTTGTTGGCGGGGGCCTTTGGGCCTGGCAAACCAACAACAGGCAACCGACAACTCCCCTCCTACCCTTTCTTCCGGCGCCGGCGCACGTACCACCCGGCCAGCAGAGCAAGGATCAGCACGACCGGCCAGAGGGTAACCAGGCCGACGGCCAGGCTCTGCAGCAGTTTCCATCCGTTTTCGAAACCTTCCCCGACGCGGCTCCAGAAGGAACGAGTAGTGCTGAGCTGGCTGCCTTCTTCGTAAATGGTGAGGTTGATCGTGCTGTAATCCACCTGCCGGCTCAGATACTGTAATTGCCCTTCTATGGATTCGATCTCCTCGACCACCTTCCGCAGGTTTTCCTCTACGGCCAGTATTTCCTGCACATTTTTGGCCTGTTTCAGCAGCTCGCGGTACCGCTCTACCACTGCCCGCTTGGAAGCCAGGCGGGTTTCCAGGTCGATGTATTGCCGGGTCACGTCTTCGGCATTGATGGATTTGAAATCCACGTGGGATGCCAGTTGTTCAAACGCCAGCAGCAGAGAGTCGAACCGCCGGGGAAGCACCCGGATCACCAGGGTGTTCTCCAGGCGCCCGCCGTACTGTTGTTCGTTTTCGCCGGTGAGTTCGCCCTTGTAACCAACTACCAGCTCTTTTATGGCAGCCAGAGCTTCCGGATAATCCTTCACCTCCATCCGCATGTTGGCGGTGCGGATGACCTTTTTTTCCGGAGCGGCCGGCTGGGGCTGCTCCCCGGCCTGGTCGTAATCCCGGGCATAGGATTCCTTGGCCATGCGGGCCTCCTCCTCCACGGCTTGCCCGGGCATGGCCCCCTGGTAAGAACCCTCCCCTGAATTGTTTCCACCCCGGCAGGCAAAAGCCAGGCCCGCCATTAATGCCAAAAAAATCCAAATCCTTGTTTTCATAAGGTACAAAGTTGTTGTTACGAAATTATGCTGACGCACGGCTGGTTTTGTAGGCCACGGAACCGGCCGGGCCAGCATATGCTCTTAGTGAGTTCTTTGTGCCTTCGAGTCTTCGTGGCTAGAAAATCCTAAGAGCAGCTATAATGCCCCCTCAAATTACAATAAAAAGAAAAAGGAACTGCCAAAATGTCACCGAGGCTGTTAAAATCCTTATCTTTGTTTCCCGGTCATTGAACCTTTAGCCTCTGATTGTCCTTTTCAGTCAGGATGTATTTCACCGCTTCATTACACAAAGCGAGTCGGGAAAAATTTTCGAAGAAGATGTACGACAACAATCCTACCCTTGTAGGAATACAAAAGAAGATCGACGAGAGCCGGCAGGGCGAAGCCTTCTACCCGCAACAGGCCGGAGGCGCCGTGCAAAACGGCAGGCATTTCTACATCGAAAGCTACGGCTGCCAGATGAACTTCAGCGACAGCGAGATCGTCGCCTCTATCCTGTCGGATGCCGGCTACCAGCCTACCCGTTTCCTGGAGGAGGCCGACCTCATCCTGGTCAACACCTGCTCCATACGCGAGAAGGCGGAAGAGACAGTGCGCAAGCGCCTGCGCATTTTCGACAAGGTAAAGGAACAGCGGCCGGGAACGCTCGTCGGCGTGCTGGGCTGCATGGCCGAGCGCCTGAAAGACAAATTCCTGGAAGAAGAAAAGCTGGTCGACCTGGTCGTCGGCCCGGATGCCTACCGCGACCTGCCCAGCCTGATCGGCACGGCTGAAGAGGGAGACAAAGGCATCAACGTCTTCCTGTCCCGGGAAGAAACCTATGCCGACATCAGCCCCCTGCGGCTGGATTCCAACGGGGTGGCCGCCTTCATCTCCATCATGCGGGGCTGCGACAATATGTGCTCCTTCTGCGTGGTGCCCTTCACCCGGGGGCGCGAGCGCAGCCGCAACGCTTTCAGCATCGTGGCCGAAGCCGCCGACCTCTTCCGCAAAGGCTACCGGGAAGTAACCCTCCTGGGCCAGAACGTGGACTCCTATAAATGGGAAAACCCGGAAACCGGAGCGCGGGTTACCTTCGCTCAACTCCTGGAAATGGTGGCCCACGTCAGCCCGGAACTGCGCGTCCGCTTTTCCACTTCCCATCCCAAAGACATTACCGACGAGGTGCTGTTCACTATGGCCAGACATGAAAACATCTGCAACTACATCCACCTGCCGGTGCAGTCGGGGAATAGCCGCATCCTGGAACTCATGAACCGCACCTACGACCGCGAATGGTACATGAACAAGGTGCGCCGCATCTACGAAGTCATCCCGGATTGCGCCATTTCGTCGGACATCATCACCGGATTTTGTACGGAAACCGAAGAAGAGCACCAGGATACCCTGAGCATGATCGAATTCGCCCGCTACAGCATGTCCTATATGTTCTATTACTCGGAACGCCCCGGAACCCTGGCCGCCCGTAAATACGCAGACGACGTGCCCGTGAAAGTGAAAAAACGCCGTCTGCAGGAGGTCATCCGCCTGCAGGCACAGGTATCGCATCAACATAACCGGCTGGACATCGGCAAGACGTTCAAGGTGCTGGTCGAAGGCGACTCCAAACGGTCGGACCAGGATTTCAAAGGGCGAAATTCCCAGAATAAAATGATCGTCTTCCCAAAAGTGGATGGGCTTAAACCGGGCGATTATTGCTTTGTTAACATTAAGGAGGCGACAAGCGCGACGCTGAAGGGAGAGGTGGTTAGAGGGTAGATAGCCGGATTGCTGAATAATCCAGGCTGCGCATTTTGAAAATCAATACTTCCGAACCGCGTTCGGAAGAGGCGCTGCGCGAAACACATCCGCGTGAACAGCCCCAACACAGCAATCTAATTAACCCTGCTGAGCCGGCAATGCAACATTTCCCCGCCCCCGCCCAGCCAACAATATAACAATATAACAATATAACAATATAACAATATAACAATATAACAATATAACAATATAACAATATAACAATTGAACACCCCCGGCACACCGCAGCCCCATACCCGCAAATACACACGACAAAACACCAACATGGACAGCAACCTCCAGGCCATCAAACAGCGATTCGGAATCATCGGCAGGTCTCCTTTGCTCGACCGCGCCCTGGGCACGGCCGTGCGGGTGGCTAACACCGACCTGTCGGTCCTGATCACAGGGGAGAGCGGCGTGGGCAAGGAGGTGTTTTCCAAGATTATCCACGGGCTGAGCGCCCGGAAGCACAACAAGTTCATCGCCATCAACTGCGGCGCCATCCCGGAGGGCACCATCAACTCCGAATTGTTCGGCCACGAAAAGGGGGCGTTCACCGGAGCGACCAGCGAACGCAAGGGATACTTCGAAAGCTACGACGGCGGCACCATCTTCCTGGATGAGATCGGCGAGATGCCGCTGGATACGCAGGCCTTTCTGCTGCGCGTGCTGGAAACCGGAGAGTTCATCCGGGTCGGGGCGTCCAAAGTGCAGAAAACGGACGTCCGTATCATCGCCGCCACCAATACCGACCTGTTTGAGCAGGTGAAAAAAGGGAAGTTCCGGGAAGACCTGTACTATCGCCTCAATACGGTACCCATAAAGGTGCCGGCCCTGCGCGACCGCCCGGAGGACATTTATGTGCTCTTCCGCAAATTCGCCGTCGACTTCGCCGAGAAGTACCGCACCTCACCCATTCAGCTCGACGACCGCGCCCAGATGGCGCTGGAAAGCTACAGCTGGCCCGGCAACATCCGGGAACTCAAGAACATCGCCGAGCAGGTGTCCGTACTGGCAGAAGACAAGATGGTCAGCGCCGAACGGCTGGCCCGCTATACCCCCCAGATCCTTCAGCGCAACCTGCCCATGATCCCGCAGGCCGGCCGCCGCAACAACGACGACGGCGTCACCATGCAGGAGCGGGAAATCTTCTACAAGCTCATGGTCGACATGAAAAACGACCTCAACGACCTGAAAACGCTCGTCTTCGAACTCATCCGCAACAACGACCTGCGCGTGCCCGACGCCGGAGACATTCCCAGCCTGCGGCCGCCCGATAATTTCTCCCATCGCACCAATATGCCCGCCCCGCGCCAGGACGTGCGGGACTTCCTCTCCGAATACCACGAGGACCGCGACGGGGCGGAAAACCAGGTCAACAAACCCATCATCCTGCCGCGGGAGGAATCCGAGAGTTTCACCCCTACCGAAGAGGTGGAGGAAAGCCTATCCCTGGAGGAAAACGAAAAAGACCTCATCCAGAAAGCCCTGAAAAAACACAACGGCCGGCGGAAAGAAGCCGCACAGGACCTGGGGATATCGGAAAGGACGTTGTACCGGAAGATCAAGCAGTATGAATTGTAGTTTTTGCGGCCATTTTTACCGCTTCCGCAGCGCCTACCAGGTAAAAATGACCGCGCGCGCTCAATAGGCATCCTCATTCTTCCGTTAAAAATTTCCTGTTGATCCTGTAAATCCCGGACATCCTGTCCGATCTTTAACACAAAAATCAGCCATGCAGCGCTTAATCATACTCCTTGCCCCTTTTCTTGTACTCTCCAGCGGTTGCTATTCCTTCCGGGGGATCAGCATCGACCCGTCGGTGACGACTTACTACGTCGAACAGTTCACCAACAACGCGCTCAACGCCCAGCCGGCCCTGGCCCAGCGGTTCGCCGAAGACCTGAAGGAAAAAATCCGGACCGAGTCCCGCCTGGTTTTCAACGATACGGACCCCAATATCGAGTTCAAGGGCATCATCGTGAGTTACAACGTGACCTCGGAGGCGCCCCAGCCGGGGGAAACCACCGCCATCAACCGCCTGACCATCACCACCGCCATCGAATACATCAACAACGTCAATGAGGAAAAGGGCTGGAAGAAAAATTTCTCTTTCTTCTTCGACTTTCCCAGCTCGCAGGACCTGGCCAGCGTGGAGGACGAGGCGGTGACGGCTATTTCCAACCAGATGATGGAGGATATCTTCAATGCGGCCTTTACAGATTGGTAAGTGATTTTTAGAGGTTCAACCAATAAGTCACCTTCAGCACCAGGGCCCGGTTCTTCACCTGCGGTTCATTAAAAAACCGATCCGAAAAGTAATTATCCGTATACACCAGGAACACGTCCGACACCGGCCGGAAGCGCCATTGCAGGCGGCTGTTGATGTTGACGTTGTCGGCCTGGGTATTGTACTGAAGGAAGGTGCTGAAGAAGAGGCTGCGGGAAAAGGACAGCTCCGCCCGGGGCCCGACGAGCCAGAAGCTGGCGCTGTTGTAGGGGTCCGGCAGTTGGATGTCGTTGTAGGCGAAGGTGGCCGCCAGGATGCCGAAGGGCTGCCAGCGGAAGTTGATGGCGCCCTCCACCCGCCGGATGTCGCCGTTGAAATATTCCCCCCCGGCCACTTCGACGTCGAAGTAAAACTTTTTGCGCACGTCGGAATTGAAGCTCACGCCCAGGGAATTGTACTGGTATTCTCCGATGGGCAATTTCTCTCCGGTATCCTTATTGGTGGGGTCGAAGGGGAAGTAAAGGTAAGTGAAATCGCTGGCGAAGCCTATGCTCAGGGTGCTCTGCCCGGGAAAAACGACGAAAGCGCCCGGCTGCAGCTGCCGGTCGGCCAGGCGGTAATCGGGCTGGTTGTACGTGAAGTTGGTGCTGAACTCCAGGCCGTACTGGATGATCTTCCTGGCTACCTTCGGGTTTTTCGGAAAAATATTGTGGGTGATGCCCGGGCTGAAAGACAGGAAGCCGGTGCGCGGCACGAAGCCGGCGTCGGCGCGGAAGTTCTGCCCGATATACTGGGAAGGGAAAAACAGCCGCCAGTTGCGGGTAAAATGGCCGACGAACAGGGCGGCCGACTGGGCGTCGTTGTTCTTTTCGGCGGAAAAGGACCGGTGGTAGTACAGCTCCGCCTCCCACTTGCCGTCTTTGGAGTAGAGGTTGTACTCCAGCCCCGCCACCCGGTTGTAGCCGTTGCCGTCCAGCTCGTAGCCGCCCGCCCCGTCGGAAGTGAAGTTTTCCTTGTTGACGAAGACGGCCCCTACGTAGGAGCGGTCGAACACCTTGCGCTGCAGCACGCCGACGGAGTAATTGGCCGGGTCGATGCCGGCGCTTTCTACCTTTGCGGTCTGCATGTTGAGCAGGCCGAGGCGCCAGTTGTCGTCCAGCTTGCCACTGAGGCGGGCACCGGCAATGATGGGCACCGCCCCCCGGGCGGACAGGCCGATGCGGCGGCTGAAGAACGGGCGGGCATCGGGGAAGCCGAAGCGGCTGAAGAGGTCTTCGTTTTCCAGGAAGAACTGGCGCCGCTCGGGAAAAAACAACTCGAACCGGCTCAGGTTGGTGATCTGCCGGTCGACCTCCACCTGGGAAAAGTCGGGGTTGAAAGTGAGGTCGAGGTTGAGAGAAGGGGTGACGGCCACCTTGATGTCCCCGCCGGCGTCGATGCTGTTGTCCACCGGCGCGCCATTCTCGTGATCCTTGCTGCTGCTGCCGGTGACGTAAGGGATCACCGAAATATTGAGCCCGGGCGCGGGCGGCTGGCCTTCCCACTTCAGCAGGCCGGTAAAGGCCAGGTGATTGGCGCCGAACTGCCGGGGCACGGGCACCCAGGAAGACCGCTCGTTCTGCTTCACGGCAATGCGGCTGAAATTAATGCGCCAACTGTTGTCGCCATCCGCCCGGGAGTAGCGGAGCGTCTTGAATGGGATGGCCATCTCCACCACCCAGCGGTCGTCGTGGTTGGCCACCTCCGAATACCACTTACTGTCCCAGTCCCGGTTGATGTTGGTCCCGTTGTCGATGATGCCCTCCCGGCGCACGTTGAAAGGGGTTACCGCGAAGTGAAAGCCGTTGACCTTGTCTTTGAAGGGGTCGATGTTGACGGCGAATTCGTCGCTGCCGCCGTTTTCGAAATCCCGCTTGAGGGAGGTGATGATATAATCCTCCCGCTGCTGGTAAACCGTGGCACCGACGTAGAGGAAGGATTCGTCAAAGGCCAGGCGCACTTCGGCCTGTAGGGCGGCAAAGGAGGAATCCATGGGGAAGTTCTGGAAAAAATCCCCGGCAACCTGCGCTTCCTGCCAGGCGGGTTCGTCCAGTTGTCCATCCAGGTGTATTTTCGAGGTGGCCTTTCGGATAGCCAGGCGATACGGTTCTTCTTCGGCGGCGGCGGCCCGCTGGGCAAGGCAGCCTCCAAAACAGAAGAACAGGGCAATGGTCAGGGCGCAAAGCCTTTTCATGGGGACAACGGTGATTTCTAACAACATGCTGACAACTTTCCCTAATTGTCCTCGAAGTCGAAATCGCCAAATCCCTCTTCTTCATCCATATCCTCAAAATCCTCCTCCGCGTCGTCGTAATCTTCGTCCATGGTATCGACGACGGAAGTTTCCACGGAATAATGAAAGAAGCGCTCGAAGAGGGCCCAGTCCAAAGGCGCCGGCCAGGCGCTTTTGTCCATACACCAATCGTCCAGCACATAGGCGATGAGGTCTTCGCAATTCTCCCGGAGCCATTCCAGGGTTTCCTCGGGCGTTTCGAAGTCGGGAAGCAGGAAAACATCCTGCTCGTCGTGCTGGTCCATCTCATCGTAGTCGATCGGGTCTTCCGGGAAGACAGTGTTTGCCCAGTCGATCATGGCGCGCGTCGGGCGGATGATCAGCGCATTGCGGTTGATGGAATAGAAATCGTGCATGCGGGTAGTTTTTAGAGCCGGCCAGCCGAATGCGCTTCGAGAGGAACAAACAGCATTCGCCTGGCCGGCTCGGTTTTGCCCTAAAAGTAGGGTTTTCTGGGATATTTTGCTCGTATTTTTCGGGGAGCGTTATTCAATGCCCTTGCCGAATTCCACAAAAAAATCCAGCGATTCCGGGTTGCGCATGGAATCCGGGTTGGCGGCCTTTTCCGGCGGCCGGCCCAGGAGGATCTTCTTGACCGGCGCCTCCAGCTTTTTGCCGCTGATGGTATAGGGAATATCCCGGACCTCGATGATCTCGTCGGGCACATGGCGGGGCGAGTACTCGCTGCGCAGAATCTGCCGCAGGCGGCCCTTCACCTCATCGGTCAGCGCCTCGCCCTCGTTCATCAACACGAAGAGGGGCATGTAGTGGCGGCCGCCGCTGAGTTCGAGGTTGACGATCAGGCTGTCTTTCACTTCCCGCACCTGATTGACCGCCCGGTAGATCTCGGCGGTCCCGATGCGGATGCCCTGCCGGTTGAGCGTAGCGTCGGAACGGCCGAGGATGACCAGGGAATGGCGGGGCGTGACCTTCACCCAATCCCCGTGCCGCCAGACGCCGGGGTACAGCTCAAAATAGCTGGCGAGGTAGCGTTGCTTATCCTCGTCGTTCCAGAAAAAGATGGGCATAGACGGCATGGGGCGGGTGATCACCATCTCGCCTACCTCGTCTACGGCCGGCTGCCCGTCGTCGTCGAAAGCATACAGGGCGCAGCCCAGGCAGCGGCACTGGATTTCCCCGAGGTAGACCGGCTCCAGCGGGCACCCGCCAACAAAGGCCGTGCACACGTCGGTGCCTCCGCTCATGGAGCAGAGCCAGACGCCCTCTTTGATCTCCCGGTACACATAGCCGAAAGCTTCCGGCGGCAAGGGGGCGCCGGTAGACCCGATCGACCGCAGGCGGGACAGGCCATAGTCCTTCCCCGGCTGCAGCCCTTGTTTCATGCAGGCCACCAGATAGGGGGCGCTGGTCCCGAAATGGTGGATGCCGGCCTGCTCGGTAAACGCCCAGAGCACATTAAGGTCGGGGTACCCCGGGCTGCCGTCGTACAACACGATGGTGGCCCCCACCAGCAGGGAGGCCTGTACGAAGTTCCACATCATCCAGCCGGTGGTGGAGAACCAGAAGAAGCGCTCTCCGGGGTGGACGTCGTTGTGAAAGGCCAGATACTTATAATGTTCCAGCAAAACGCCTCCGTGGGAATGGGTGATCGCCTTGGGGATGCCGGTCGTGCCGGAAGAGTAGAGGACCCAGATAGGATGAGCGAACGGCACCGCCTCGAAGGAAAGGCCGGCGGCTTCGGTTTTCATCGCTTCCGCCCAAAGGATGCCGTTGGGGAGCAGTCCGGCGCCGGCCTGCTCGTCCAGGTACGGCAGGAGGATGGTTTTCCCGAGGGTGGGCAGCTTGTCGCAGAGCTCGCCTACCGCGCCCATCTTATCGTAGGGTTTGCCGTTGTACTGATAGCCATCGACCGCGAACAGCACCTTGGGTTCTATCTGCTGGAAGCGGTCCACCACGCTGTGGACGCCGAAATCCGGCGAACAGCTCGACCAGATGGCGCCGATGGAGCAGGCCGCCAGGAAGGCCACCGTCGCTTCCGGGATATTGGGCAGGAAGGCCACCACCCGGTCCCCCTTCTCCACTCCAATGCTGCGCAGGTAAGCCGCCATGCGGGCCACGGCCTGCTCCAGTTCCGCCCAGCTGACTTCCCTCAGGGCATGCCGTTCCGATTGAAATACAATGGCGGGATGGCTTTCGTTCTTTGAGCGGAAGATGTGCTCGGCGTAATTGAGGGTGCTGCCTTCGAACCAGCGGGTGTCCGGCATGGGGTCGTCCGACATGGGCCGGGCGTAGGGGCTGTGGCTGATCACCTGGAAGTACTCCCAGATCGACTCCCAGAAATCCGCCGGCTGTTCCACCGACCAGGCCCAGGCGCCGGGATAGCCCTGGAAATCCAGTCCTTTTTTTTCCTTTAACCAGTTCAAATAGTGTTTCAGGCGGGAATGGCGGGCGAAAGATTCAGAGGGTTGCCAAAGAATGGGAGGCGTATCGCTCATGGTTGTGGTTTGTTTTTGGTTAGGAAGGCAAAGATAGTGTGGAAGGAGAGAATAAAAAATTTTCCCTACTTTAGAGCCTGATTTGCTGGAGTATGAAATGGGCATTGGTGCATTCGTTTATATGTCCTGCCAGAACAGGGCCTGGCTATTCCAGCCTGTGGCAAAACGGCCTCGAATGTACCAATGCACAAATACACAAAAACACATATATCGCTCTGCTTACAGCGTCCCGGTCCTAAAGCCTCCCATTACAGTTAACATTCAAAACAAAGCGATGCAAAAAATACTTGTTGCCAATCGTGGAGAGATCGCCCTGCGGGTGATGCGGACCGCCC
Organism: Lewinellaceae bacterium; assembly: GCA_020636375.1. Taxonomy (GTDB): domain Bacteria; phylum Bacteroidota; class Bacteroidia; order Chitinophagales; family Saprospiraceae; genus JACJXW01. Next base: position 589,380 of record JACJXZ010000001.1, read on the forward strand.
GCCGGATGGGCATCCTTACCGTTGCCGTTTATTCGGAGGCCGACCGGCTCTCCCCTCATGTGCGATACGCCGATGAGGCCGTTTGTATCGGCCCGCCGCCCTCCAGCCAGTCGTACCTGCGGGGAGACAAGATCATCGAAGCAGCCAAAAGCCTGGGGGTCGACGGCATCCACCCCGGCTACGGCTTCCTGAGCGAAAACGCGAGCTTCGCCCGCGCTGTGGAAGATGCCGGGATCACCTTCATCGGCCCCAGCCCCTTTTCTATTGAGATCATGGGCAGCAAACTGGCGGCCAAGGCGGCAGTCAAAGAATACGACATTCCTATGGTGCCGGGCCTGGACGAAGCCATCACCGACATCGAAAAGGCCAAGGAGGTGGCCCGGGAGGTAGGCTTTCCAATCCTTATCAAGGCCTCTGCCGGCGGTGGCGGCAAGGGCATGCGCATTGTGGAAGAGGAGGCGAACTTCGAATCCCAGATGAAACGGGCCATCAGCGAAGCGGAATCGGCTTTCGGGGACGGTTCGGTATTTCTGGAAAAATACATCGGCTCGCCCCGGCATATCGAAATGCAGGTGCTGGCCGATACGCATGGCAATGTCGTACACCTCTTCGAGCGGGAATGCAGCATTCAACGCCGCCACCAGAAAGTCATCGAAGAGGCCCCTTCCTCGATACTGACTCCGGAGGTCCGGGAACGGATGGGGCAGGACGCTGTCAACGTAGCCCGCGCCTGCAACTACAAAGGCGCCGGAACGGTGGAATTCCTGGTCGACGACGACCTGAACTACTACTTCCTGGAAATGAATACCCGCCTGCAGGTGGAACACCCGGTCACGGAAATGATCACCGGCGTCGACCTGGTCGAACAACAAATCCGCATCGCCCGGGGTGAAGAACTGAGCTTCACCCAGGAAGAACTGCAAATCAAAGGCCATGCCGTGGAACTGCGCGTCTACGCCGAAGACCCGGCCGACAACTTCCACCCCAGCGTGGGAAAGATCTCAGTTTACCGGCGCCCCCGGGGCAAAAACATCCGCCTCGACGATGGTTACGAAGAGGGGATGACTATCCCCATCTACTACGACCCCATGATCGCCAAGCTCATCGCCTACGGCGAAACCCGCCCGGCGGCTATCCACAACATACTGGAAGCCATCGAACACTACGAGATTGAAGGGGTGGCCACTACCCTACCCTTCGGCATCTTCGTCCTGCACCATAAAGCTTTCACCTCCGGCAAATTCGACACCCATTTCGTGAAGAAATACTTTACCCCGGAAGCCCTGGAAAAGGACAACCGCACCGGCGCCGAGATCGCTGCCCGGATGGCGGTCAAACTGTTCGAAGAAAATAAGAAACTGCTGAGCATACCGGATGTAAGTGCCTCGGAATGGGGGAACGGGAGGCGGTGAGGTGTATGTGTGTAAGTTCCTGGGCAGAAATACATTGATATACCTGGAAATAAGGAAATACATTGCAAGCCCAAGTTTGGTAAGTATTTCAATGTATTTTCAGGTATTTCCAGGTATTTCCACATATGTCACTATTTCCGTCCAGGTACTTCTTTCCTCCAGGCCAACACCATTCACCCCGGCGCCCCCAGTTCCAGCTCCTCCTTGTGTTCCTCCAGTACCGGGATGATGAATTCGATGAGCGTATGCAGATCCCAGCCCAGCAGTTCCGCCCCTTTGCGGACTTCTTCCCGGTCGACGCTGGCGGCGAAGGATTTTGTCTTTAGCTTTTTCAGGACGGACTTCGCGTTCATGCCCTCAATCCGGGTGGGGCGTATCAGAGCGGCGGCATAGATGAACCCGGTAAGCTCATCGGCAGCCACGATACATTTGTCCAGCCGGGAATTGCGCGGCACATTCCACTTTGTATAGTGGCCTGCAATGGCGTGCGCGACCTCTTCCTCTCCCATCTCCCGCAGACGGGCGACGATGACGCCGGGATGCTGGTCGGGGTACTTTTCATAATCCGCATCGTGCAACAAGCCAGTGACGGCAAACTTTTCCTCGTCTTCCCCGAAATGCCGGGCAAGGGCGCGCATGGCCAGTTCCACCGTGCGGGCGTGGCGCAGGAGAGATTCCGTTTCGGTCATCTCGGCAAGTAAGGCATAGGCTTCTTCGCGGGTCATGTTCTCTATTTTGCAGTGAAGCCGGAAGATACAAACGATACGAAACAATACTCCACTATTTTGGAACAATAATGGCCGCAAAGAGGCTCAAACAAACCCACCTTTGTACTATTAGTTCCGAAGAAAACAATCCTGATAAATGAAAACCGCCATGCAGCACCTTCAAAAATCACTGCAGTCCATCGCCTTTCACACTATCAACCCGCTGGCCGGAGAACACATCGGCCTGTACCGGGTGCCCAGTGCCGAGGGTTGCGTCGAATTCGTCCGGCTGGAAACCGGAAGCTACCGGCCCCATATCCACGATACCATCGACGCCCACCTCACCATCCTGGCAGGGTCGGGACAGATCCTCCTGGACGGAAACTCCTACCCTTTCCGGACCGGCAGCACCTTCGAAGTACCCAGGGGCGCCAGCCACGGGTTCATCGTTGAAACCAATACGGTCTTGCTCTCCGTTCAGGATAAGCCGATCCTGGACACCGAGACCAATGAAGCAGACATCAGGTTAGCCTAAAAACAGAACACCATGACCGCAACTGTTCAGCAAAGCGAACAATACATCATCCGGGGGGGGACGCCCGGACGCAACCGCCTGGAAATCCTAAACCGGGCCTTGACCCCTACTACTCAGGCATTCTTCCAGCGCGCCGGGCTGACCTCCGGCCAGCACGGGCTGGACCTGGGCTGCGGCGGCGGCGCTGCGACCCTGGCCCTGGCGGAAATCGTCGGCTTCAACGGATCCATCACCGGAATCGATTGGGATGCCGAGAATATTGCCTTCGCCCGGCAGCGAGCTGAAACGCTCGGCATGAGCCAGGCACAGTACCAGCAGGCGGACGTCCGGGACTGGGAAAGGGACGCCGATAGCGTCGACTTCGCCTACGGGCGTTTCCTGATGACTCACCTGGACAACCCGGCGGCCCTGGCCCGAAAGGTTCGCCGCATGCTTAAGCCGGGCGGGCGTATTCTCCTGGAAGACATCGACTTCGCCGGCCACTTCTGTTCCCCGGCCTGCCGGGCCTTCGATCAATATGTAGAATGGTATACGGAAGCTGCCCGGCGCAGAGGCGCCGACCCGAACATCGGCCCCCGGCTGCCGCAGCTGGTGCGGGAAGCCGGGTTCCGGAACATTCAGTTTAACATCGTACAGCCCGTCTTCCAAACCGGAGAAGGCAAACAAATGGCTTCGCTCACTCTGGAAAACATCGCCGACGCGCTGGCAAGCAACCAGCTGGCTTCCGGGGAAATGGTCGCAGATTGCCTGGCGGAGCTCCGCGCTTTCGAACAGGACGAAAATACACTGGTTAGCTTGCCGCGAATTTTCCAGGTGTGGGCGGTGAAATAGGGTTACGGTTGCCGGCGATATTGTTAAGAGATGAATTATCGGAATAATTGAATTAAAAAAACACGTCATGCTTACCTCCAAAATAAAAAATCTGTTTCCTTTCGTCTTTGTGCTTATCCTGGTTAGCCTCGGCTGCAGGAACGAAAACCAACCCGAACAGTCCGAACAACCTATTGTGCTTGGGGCCATCTACAACCTGACCGGCAACCAGGCCGCTCTGGATATCCCATCCTCCCGGGGTGCCGTACTGGCCGTCGAACAGGCCAATGCCAGCGGCCAGGATGTATACCTCGCGCTCAAAGACGGGCAAACCGATGCTGATGTCCTGAAGGCAAAGACGCTGGAGATACTCGATGAACACCCATCCACTGCCGCCTTCCTGGGCTTGTCGGATACCGACCAGGTGCTGGCTGCCGCCGGCCCGGCTGCCGACAACCAGCGGGTATTCCTGACTTCCGGGGCTACTTCCCCCCAGCTTCCCGCCCAGGTGCCAGACTATCTCTTCCTGGCCTGCTTTGGCGACAACGTACAGGCTGCCGCCGCCGCGGAATGGGCTTATGGTGAACTGGAAGCGCGCACGGTTTCGGTCGTCTATAATTCATCCGAAACGTATACCAACCTGTTGCAGGGCTATTTTATCAGCCGCTTCGAGCAACTGGGCGGCGAGGTGGTAGCTAAGCAGGCTTATCAGGAGGGCAACATGGCGCAAGCCATCCAGGGCATACAACCTGCCGATTTCATCTTCTTCTCCGCTTTGCCCCAGGATGCTCTGGAAGGGGTGCAGATGATCCGCCAGGCCGGTTTTGACGTGCCCATCATCGGAGGCGACGCCTTCGACGCGCCGGCTACCTGGCAGGGGCACAAAGAAGTGGAAGGCGTTTTCTTTACCACCCACGCCTACCTGGGCGCCGACAACCCCAACCCGCAGGTGCAGGCTTTCCGGCAAGCCTATATGCAGGCCTACGCAGGGGAAGAACCTAATGCTTTTGCAGCACTTGGTTACGATGCCGCCCGACTGCTGATCCGGGCAGCACAGGACGCCAAAAGCCAGGACCCGGAGGACGTGCGCCAGGCTTTGGCCTCCATCCGGGGTTTTGAAGGGGTAACCGGCACCATCAGCTACGGCCCGGATAGCCGAATCCCCCGGAAATCGGTGACCATCATGGAGATCAAGGACAGCAGGCAGGTATTTGCGGCGCAGTTGGCGCCGGAAGAGGTGCCGGTGCCCTGACATTTACGTATCCTTCTGTCCAGACACTTATTACTATTTTTTCTTTAACAAGGTAAGTTTTGAAGCTTAAAGGATTCTCAAGAAGAACATAAATTTAACTCTTAAAACCAGTTTACCATGACATACTCCGCAGGAACAAAAGAAATACTATATTGGGCCGCCCGGCCTTCACAATTAGTATATCTCAAGCAATACATCATTTATGGAGCGGGGGTTTTGCCTTGCCTACTGCTCATTCCATTCTACCCTATTTTTGCCATCATTGGCCTCTTGTTTCTTTCCTTTAAAACTTTCGTCAAATATTGGGAGGTGAAACAATCGCAATATTTTTTGTCGCATGAAAGATTAAGAATTGTAAAAGGCGGGCTTTGGGGAAGGAGAACATTCGATATTGAGAGATATAGGCTCATAGATGTCGAATTGCACGAACCATTTTTTCATCAAATATTTGGATTGGGAATCATAGAAATAAGAAATCTCCAATGGGACAAAGAAAAAGTCACATTAAATGGAATTGAAAACCCGAGGGTGGTTAGAGAGATAATTCGCGGTGTCGCTACTAATTCAAGGAACATTGAAACCTATTTATGTTTAGACTTGTCAGAATTGCATCATGCTGAACAGAGGAAACTTTTGAAATAGAAATAATCGTCAGTCTAAAACTGGTTTTCGTGAGCAGGAAAGCTTATACTATTATTACTTTAACCTGGAAAAATTTTAAGGAAGATAATTTCTTTAACCATCATGGATGAATTCCTGAAAGCAGCCCTGGCAGAAGCCCGGGCCGGATACGAAGAAGGCGGCATCCCCATCGGTTCCGTCCTCGTCCACAAGGGAAAAATCATCGGCCGGGGGCACAACCGGCGGGTGCAGAAAGGCAGCCCCATCCTCCACGGCGAGATGGACGCTCTGGAGAACGCCGGCCGCCTGCCCGCCACAGTCTACCGGGAGTGCGTACTGTACACGACCCTCTCTCCCTGCCCCATGTGTACGGGCGCCATCCTGCTCTACGAAATCCCCAGGGTGGTCATCGGCGAGAACCGTACGTTTATGGGGGAAGAAGAACTGCTGGCCGCCCGGGGAGTGGAGGTCGTGGTGGTGGATAGCGCGGAGTGTTATGGCCTGATGGAACGGTTTATCCGGGAGCAGCCGGGGTTGTGGGAGGAGGATATTGGGGTGTGAAGAAGTGCTGCGCAAATCAGAAAAGCTTATAGTCAAAAGAAAACGCTCAGGTTGCCCGCCTTCGTCCCCGCATCACCATTAAAAAATAATCGAAAACCTTCCCTTCCTTCAGCCGCACTGCCCGTTCCAACTCCAGCCCTCTCTTCACCAGCATCTGCTGATACTCTTCCAGGCTATGCTGGTGCGGGTGCAGCACGTCCCCCGGCACCCACTGGAACAGCTTTTTCAGGACAGCATGTTTATGGACATCCACCGATAGCAGCAACCGGGCGCCGGGCTTCAGTGCCCCGGCCAGCAGGTCCAGCGATTGGTTCAGGTTTGCTACATGGTTGATGGCATTCAGGCAGAAGATGGCGTCGTAGGGTTCCGGAGGGTCAAACGCCTCCAGCGGCTGGGGGAAAAACCGGACGTGCGGGTAACGAGATGGGTCGAAATGAGGCAAATCAGCCTGATAAGCGCCGAGCAGCGGGTCGACCGCATGCACCTCCTGCGCTTCCAGGATGAGGAAGATGCCTGCCGGCCCGCAGCCGGCATCCAGTACCCGGGCACCGGCATCCGGTTCATACTGGGCTTCCCGCAGCACCCGCCGCCAGTAGCTGGCTTTCCGGGCCAGGTACGCTTCCGGCGATTTGTTGCGAAGGTAAGCCCGCCACCAGCGGATTTCCGCCGCCTGGGCTGCTTTCCAGCGTAGGTTCATGCTTGCTTTTTTCTTATATGGTAAAGGCGAACCCCGCAGTTCTCGTTTTAGAATGCCACTAAACCACTAAGTAATCCTTAAAAAATAACTTCACGGTCCGTAGTTGTAGTGAAGTGAATCAGCCATGTAGGATTCTCGCAGGGTTGGGCTGATAAACGAGCTGCAACTAAGGGATTGCGCAACAATAAATTACCCATTTATACTCGTTCTTTTGCGCGCTGGCGGCGTTGCCAAGCCTCGCCGTAGCTCTGCTATGCCTGCGTTTGGCGCCTTGCCAGCACACAAAATAACTTCGTCTATTCTGTGTAACTTATTATTGCGCAATCCCTAAGGGCCTCAACAGTGAAGTTATTTTTTAATCACTACTAAGGCACGAAATCCCACAAAATTTAGTGCGGATTTCGTGCCTGCCTGCCCGTGAGGCCACGGCCGAGCAGGCAGGTTTTTGTGCTTTTGTGGCTGAATTTCAGGCATCATTTTGCCAAAGCGAGAATCGCTGAGGCGAGCCTCATACGATAAAGATAGTAAAGGATGTATCGCCACGAAAGTTCAAAAGCACAAAACCGCAGGAAAAGGATAAACGATTTTGAAAAAAGGCATCCTGATGGGACAAAATCCGAAGATAAAAAATATCGTTACAATGATTTCCCGTACTTATTGGGTATTTTTGAACCACAACCGGGGTGGGTTGTTCCATTAACTAACAATTTGAAACCATGCTATTCGCCGTCGGCACCCGAGTCCGGTTCCTGCATTCCAGGGATGAAGGCGTTGTCACTGCCCTGCTCGACAACGACATGGTCAACGTATTGCTCGACGACAGCGACTTTGAAATCCCCGCTTTTATCGACGACCTGGCCCGGGCGGAAGATTTTCAGGACGCCAGCCCCTCGGTCAAGGCCAGGATCGTGCCCGGAAAACAGCAACGCAAGGAAGAAATGCCAGAACGCCCTCCGGTGGAAACACAATATACCATCCTGAAGAGCTTCGGCATCCAGATAGCTTTCGACCCGGTGCCCGACGGGCGCGGCTATGCCGTAAAGTACCGGGTTATCTTAATCAACGACACCCGGTTTGACACCATCATCGGACTGGAGCTTTTCCTCAACGGCCGCGTCAGCCTGCGCTATAACGGCAAACTCGGCCGGGCCTCCATCCAACCTATCGGCGAATTGTTCTTCGACCAGCTCAACGACAATCCAATAATAGAGGCCGACTGCTGGCGCATCACTACACAAGGCACCGGCAGCAAAATGCACAAGGCACTGCGCCTGAAGCCCAAACAATTCTTCAACCGCGTGAAAACCGCACCCCTGCTCAACAAAAGGGTGCACCTCTTCCGCCTGTTCGAAAACCTGAAAGGCAGCATCGAACCCAAAGAAGAAGACCTCCAGTCCTATACCCGCCGCAATATCCACCCCAACCAGCAATGGCTCGACGTCCGAGAACGCATGCCCCATGAAGTGGTCGAACTGGCCGAGTTCATCCCGGAACTCGACCTCCATATCGACAAGCTGGCACCCAACCACAAAAAGATGAGCAAAGCAGAAATCCTCCGCACCCAACTCTCTCACTTCGAAGCCTATATCGACAAGGCCGTGCGCCTGGGCGTGGAGCGCGTGTTCATCATCCACGGCGTCGGCAAAGGCCGCTTGCGGGACGCCATCGCCAGCCGCCTGCTCCAAATGCCGGAAGTGCAGACGTTCCGGAACGAGTATCACCCCCGGTATGGCTACGGGGCAACGGAGGTGGTTTTTTGAACGTGTATGTAAAGGCTGCGGCTGGGCGATCAAGATGATCGCCCAGCCGAACGCGCTCCTAAAAATTTAAAGCCGTTTCATATTGCCTTGGGATCAAGATGATCGCGCCACGAGCGCCCCCCTACCTCATCAGCACCACATCCCCCTTGAACACCTGTACCACTCCATCCACAAATTCCACCTCGGCAAACCAGGCGAAGACGGCGCTGTTGTACAATTCCCCCCGGAAGGTGCCATCCCAGCCGTAATCCGGGTTGTTGGGCGGGAAATTATACACCTCAAAGACCGATTCTCCCCAACGGTTGAAGACCAGGAAAGATCGGATGTTCGTGATCTCCGTGCCGCCGAAGGGGTAAAACTTGTCGTTCCTGCCGTCTTCATTCGGTGAAAACACATTGGGGACATAAAGATTATGTCGTTTGTTCAGGAGGATGAACATCTGGTCGGTAGCGACACAGCCGTTCTCGTCAACCACTTCAATAAAATAGGAACCGGAAGTAGTAGGCAGTACAGTAGGCCGCAGGCAGCCATCACAGGAGAGGCTGTCGGCAGCGTTCCAGTTCACGCTTGCGATCTCATCTTCCCCGATACTGACGATCGGATCCAGGGTCACCTCTTCGCCCAATCCCACGGGCTGGTCATCCCCCAGGTTGACGGTCAGGTCGTTGCCGTCTTCCAGGACGGCCTCCAGTACCAGCTCGCAGCCGATAGCGTCCTGGACGAGAATGGTGTAGTTGCCCGCCGTCAGGTTGAAGAAAGCGGACTGGCTGCTCAGAGGCTGCCCGTCGAAGCTGTACATGTAGGGCGGCGTTCCACCCACCACTCCACTGATGATCATGCTGCCATCGGAGTCGCCAAAGCAGGTGGGGCGGTCCAGCGCCAGGTTGATACCGGAGGGGGCGGCGGCATTCTGGCTGACCTCTACGGCGTCCGTATTGGTACACCCGTTTTCCGTATCTGTCACGATGATGAAATAAGTACCTGGCGCCGTGGCCGTATGCTCCAGCCCGGAGCCAACGATATTGCCCGGCTGCCCGAAGGCCCACTGCTGAGTAAACCGGCTGCCGGCGGAAGATCCCGAACCGTCCAGCGGTGCCGACGGATGGAGGCAATCGATCTGCTGCCCCGGGCCGGCTTCGGCGAAGGGGACGTCGACGTCCTGAGTGACCACCACCACGTCGGTGCTGGCGCAGCCGTTGGAATTGTCAACCACGGTCAGCGTGTAAGTCCCCGGCTCATCCACTATGGGAGCCAGGGTGTTCCCGCCGCTGAGGATCCTGCCATCAGCGGTCGACCAGTTGTAACCGATGGACGTGCCCTGCTGCGACCCGCCGCCGTCAAGGCTGGCGGAAGTCACATCGCAGTCCAGGTGCCGGGGCTGGCCGGCTTCGGCAACCGGATACTGGTAATTTTCTTCCACCTCCACGCTGGCTACGGCTTCGCAGCCGTTAGCCGTGTTGGATACCTGGAGGAAGTAGGTGCCGGCAGACGTGGCCGGAAGCGTCAGGCCCTGGTTGCTCAACGGGTTCATGCTGGCGTCAAACCACTGGTAGGCAAAGGCTGGCCCTGTCGATGAATTGCCGCCGTCGACCACCACGGTGCTGGTGATGCAGTCCAGGACATCCAACGCTTCCAGGGCTGCCACCGGGTTATCGGTATCGTTGGCCACCTCCACCACCGAGGGTTCCGACGTACAGCCCAGGGAGGTGTTGACCGTCGTCAGCGTATACTGGCCGGGGACGCTCACTACCGGAAACTGATCGCCGGCATTAGAGGCGTCGATGCCCGGCCCGGCCCATTGATAGATAATATTGCCGCCCTGGCTGGAGCCGCTCCCGCCCAGCGTCACCTCGCCCTCGTAGCAGTTGATGACCTGGGCCTCCCCGGCGTCGGCCAACGGCTGGGGTATCTGGGTGGTCGATACCGCCTGCTGGCTGCTGCAGCCAAAACTATTGGTAACCGTAAGCCCGTAGTTGCCCGGAGATTGTACCGTGATGGCCGGCACCTGAGCACCGGTCGACCAGAGGTAGGCGGCAAAATTGGCGGGGGCGGACAATTCGGTGGCGTCTCCCTGGCAGAAGCTCAGCTGGCCGGAAATCTGAAAGACGGGAAGAGGGTTCTCCTGCACGTCGACGCCGGCTGTTTCCACACAGCCGTTCCCATCGGTAATGGTGACGGTGTAGGCCCCCGGCTGGGCAACCGTTATTTCGGGTTCGAAAGCGCCGGTCGACCAGTCGTAATCCACAAAGTTGCCGCCGGTGACCTGCAGGCTGGTGGAAGCGCCCTGGCAATATTCCAGCGATCCTTCGATCAGGGGCTGGGGCGCCGGAAATTCGCTGACCGTCACTTCGGTATCCCCTACGCAGCCGGAAGCATCCGCTACCGTCACCGAATACGTGCCGGGAGTGCTGACCTGCAACAACTGTCCGGTGGAATTGTCGGACCATTGGTAATCCTGGAACCCCTCCCCGGCGTCCAGCGTGGTGGACGTACCCGGGCAAAAAGCAACCGGCCCGGAAATGACCGGGTTCAGCTCAATGTCTTCCACGACCTGCACCTCGTCGCTGCCGACGCAGCCGTTGGCGTCCGTGACGGTCAGGCCGTACAGCCCTTCCTGGCCGACCTGAAGCGTTGGCGCTGCGCTGCCGTCCGACCACTCGTAGGCCGTGTACTGCCCGCCCGCATTGAGGGTGGTGAAGCCGCCGATACAATAGCTTGTAGAGCCGCCGATATTGACCTGCGGCAGCGGGTTCTGGGTTACCGAAAAGCTGTTGCTGGTGATGCAGCCATTGGCGTCGGTGACCGTCAGCCGGTAGATGCCCCCGGTGCTGACGGTCAGGGTTGGCTGATTCCCCCCTGCCGACCAGTTGTAGGCGGCGAAGCCGCCATTGGCCTGCAAGGTTGCCGTCTCCCCGGCACAAAAAGCATTGTCGCCGGTAATCACCGGCTGGCTGACGGCATAGGCTTCGACGTCAACGGCGGATTCCGTCTGACAGCCGTTGGCGTCCGTGACGGTCAGGCCATAGGTGCCGTTGTCGGACACCGTGACCTGATTGCTCACTGCGCCGGTCGACCACAAATAAGTAGCAAACCCGCTCTCGCCGCTTAGCGTGGTATTGCCTTCCGGACAGTAGTTGAGGTTGCCGAGGATATCCGGGGGCGCCGTTTCAAAATAGGCGACCTCCACGGAGGCACTGCCGAAGCAGCCGAAGTTGTCCGTAACGGTCAGGCCGTACACACCGGGTTGGGCCACCGTAGTGAAAGCAGTAGTACTGTTGTCGGACCACTGGTAAGCAGCCCAGCTGTTGCCGGTGCTCAGCTCAGTGTCGCCTTCCGGGCAAAACAGCAGCTCCCCGCTGATTACTGGCGCGGGCGTAGGGATCTCCTCCACCTCCATTGAGCCGCTTCCCTGACAGCCGTTGGCATCTGTGACTGTAACGGTATATACCCCGGGCTGGCTGGCCGTGAGCTGAGGCGTAGTGACATTGCCTGTCCACACATAAGCCGAATATCCGCTGCCGGCATCCAAAGTAGTGGCGCCGCCTTCACAGAAGAAATCCACGCCAGTGACCACGGGTTCTGGAAGAGCAAGTTCGGCAACTTCCACGCTCGCCGTGCCTTCGCATCCATTTTCATCGACAACCAATACGCTGACCGTCCCCGGCGCCGATACTGTAGTTGTAGGGCCGGAACTGCCATTGGACCAGGCATAGCTCTGATATCCGGCTTCCGCCTCCAGGGTGGTAGAGGAACCGGCACAGAATTGCATCTCTCCGGAAACGGAAGGCTGCAATTCGGGAATCTCCGTAACCGCCACAGAAACATTATTCGAACAGCCGTTGTCATCCGTGACCGTCAGGGTGTAATTGCCCGCCTGGTTGACGCTGATCGAAGCCTGGGCGCTGCCGGTCGACCAGGCATAGCCTGCGAAACCACCATCGCCGCTCAGGGTGGTGGCGCCATCGGTACAAAACTGGAGCAGGCCGTTGATATTGGCTTCCGGCAGCGGATTTTCCTGAACAGCAACCGTTTGCTGGCTGGAACAGCCGTTGTTGTCTGTGACGGTGACCGACACCTGCCCGGGCACCGATACCGTGGCAGAAGCGTTTGTCGAACCGGTGCTCCACAAATAGGCGCTGTAGCCTGCGGGCGCCGATAAGTTCGTAGAAGCGCCGGCACAATATTCCTGCTCCCCGGAGACTGCGAAAACAGGCAGCGGGTTTTCCACCGCCACAAAGCTGCCCGCGCCCGTACAACCGTTGCCGTCGGTCACGGTGTAAGCATAGGTTCCGGGGGCTGTGACATTGATCGTTCCGGAGGCGCTGCCGTCTTCCCAGAGGTATTCATCAAAACCGGCGGGTGCCGCCAGGGATGCCGAACCGCCCTGGCAATATTCTATTTCCACGCCAGTGGGAGGCGCGGGAGCGGTGAATTCTGCTATTTCGATACTGGCTATACCTTCACAGCCATTGGCGTCCGTAACGGTCAGCCCGTAGCTGCCCGCGCCGGGTACTGTTGTAGAATCCTGGGTATCGCCGGTCGACCAGGCGTAGCTCTGATACTGGCCGTCGGCCGAAAGGGCCGTCCCCGTTCCCGGGCACAGGCTCGCCGGGCCGATAATGGCTGGGGCCGGGTTGTTGTTCTCCACGACCTCCACCATGGCGGTGCCCGTGCAACCGGAAGCATCGGTGACGGTAAGCTCGTAAGTGCCGGGGGCGGACACCGTTATTTCCGGAGTGTCCTGCCCACCGGGCCAGGCGTATCCGCTGAAGCCGGGCGTGGCGCTCAGGTTGGTGGAACTGCCCTCGCAGTATTCCAGAATACCCGTGATTTCGGGCTGCGGCTCGGGCACGGCCGCTATGTCGGTGCTGACGCTGCCCTGGCACCCATTGGCGTCGGTGACAGTCAGGGTGTACGTTCCGGCAACGTTGACGGTGGTGGATTGCATGGCGGCGTTATTCGACCAGGCGTAAGCCGCAAAACCCGGCGGCCCCTGGATGCTGGCGCTCTCCCCCGGGCAGAATTCGTCGTCTCCGGAAATGACGGGTTCCGGCAAGGGATTGGCCGTGACGTCCACGCTGTTCTGCCCGGGGCAGCCCAGGCTGGAGACTACCGTAACGGTGTAGGTGCCGGGCTGGCTCACCGTCAGGTCGGCGTTGGTGCTGCCATCCGGCCAGACATAGGAAACGAAGCCGGGTTCGGCAGACAAGACGGTGGAACTGCCCTCACAGAAAGCGAGGTCCCCGATGATCGTAGGTTCGGGCGGGGCAGGCTGGGCCACCAGGAAGTCATCCGTCCCGGCACAGCCGAACTGGTTGGTGACGGTCACGCTGTAGGTCCCCGGCGCATTGACATTCAGCGTTTGCCCGCTGCTGCCGTTGTTGTCGGACCACTGGTAACTGGCAAATCCGGCACCGGCATTCAGCGTGCCGGCACTGTCCACACAAATCTCTGCCGGGCCGGTAATGACTGGTGCCGGCTCCGGGTTTTCGGTTACTTCAACGGAAGCTTCGCCGACACAACCCTGGGCGTCGGTTACCGTCACGGTATAGGTACCCCCAAGATTGGCATCGATCACCGGGCCGGTGTCGTTGTTCGACCACGCGTAGGAAGCAAAGCCGCCGGTAGCGAACAGCTGGGTCGATTCGCCGGGGCAAATGGTGGTTTCCCCATTGATGGCCGGCGCAGGCCCGGGAGCGGCAACCACCTCCACCGATGTCGAGCCGGTACAGCCCTGGTTGTTGGTAACCGTTACCGAATAGGTGCCGGGAGAATTCACAGTAATGATGGAATTGCTGCTCGTAGTCGACCATTGATAGCTTTGATAAATGACTCCGGCGTCCAGCGTGGTGGAATTCCCGGGGCAAATGGAGAGGTTGCCGGTGATGGTTGGCTCGGGTGCCGGTACCGGGTTGACGATAATGGAGCCTGTTCCGGAACAGCCGGCAGCATTGGTCACAGACACGGAATACTGGCCGGGCTGGGTGACGGCATATTGCTGGGTGGGTGGCCCGCCATTCAGCCAGGTGTAGGACGTATAGCCGGGGCCGGCGTCAATCACGGCGGACTGGCCGGGGCAAATGGTGTTTTGCCCGGTTACGGTGACCGGGATGGGCGGTGCCGGCGCGACGACGTACTGCCCCACGCCCTGGCAGCCGTCCTGGGTGACGGTAACCGAATAGGTGCCTGGCCCGTCGATGGCGGTTATCAGATCCGAGGGGCCGTTGCTCCACTGATACGTATCGAAAGTAGCGGGGTTGGCGGTCAGGATGGCTGAGCCGTTGGCACAAACCTGCGATGGCCCGGTGATGAACGGGTTAGGCGTAGGCAATTGAGTGACCAAGTAAGAGGCTGTGCCCTGGCAACCCTGGGCGTTGGTGACCGTCACGGTGTACATGCCGCCGGCACTGACCGTAGCGCTCGGCCCGGTTTGATTATTCGACCAGGAATAGAAAGAGAACCCCGGCGTAGCGGTAAGCACAGTGCTCTGCCCCTGGCAAATCTCGCTGTTGCCGGCAATCGACGGCTCCGGGTTGCTGCCGACGTTCACCGTCACGTTTGCCTGTTCCATGCAACCGCTCTGGGTGACGGTGACAGTAAACTGGAAGGTGCCGGAAGTGCCAACGGGGAAGTTGACGGTGGGGTTAGCAATGAAGGGGTTGTTGAGGTAAAAATCGCCTCCATTGGTGGCCGTCCAGCTATATGTTTGGGAGCCGTTGCCGCCAAGGGTGCTTCCCTGGAGGACGATCGACCCGCTTCCGGCACACAGGGTATAACTGGGGTTGTAGTTCAACGTTACCGCACAGGGTGGAGTTGCCGTGCAATCCAGGAAAGGAGCCGCCGAACCGCCCCAGTTCAGGTTGAAACTGGTATTGTTGCTGGAAAAGTTGTCGACCACCAGATAGAAACCCTGCCCGGGTTGGACCACCAGCGGCGCTACGACACCATCGCCTCCAGCGCCTTCCGACGTATCTGTAGCGCCGGGAGCTAGTCCGGTTGGGACTGGCGGGGCAGCATAGGAACAGCGTACCGGGCTTCCCAACCCGCCACAGCCAACGTCCGGGCCGTAGACCGCAAAGTCATAATCGGCTACCCCATTGGGTATGATGAGAAAGGAAATCTGGCTATTGGCAGGCATAGAGCTATTGAACTCAAAATAATACCAGGCCGTATTGCGCTCTCCTGACAGGAGGCATCCCTGGCTGTTGGCTGCCGGGGCGAAGTCGTTCACCCCCCCTATACCCGATGGGTTGAAGGAAATGGATTGGCTACTGCATAAAACAACGGCGGCCGCACAATCGGGCGCGCCCTGGCCCTGCAACCAAAAAGGGACTGATAAAGCAAAAAAAACGAAAGCCAGGTACTGGCGGAATTGGTAGAGATACCGCATGAGGTTTGTTTTTTAGAGTTGCTTGAAGGTGCGCTTATGCTACTGCAACCTGAACGCCCATTCAAACATCCTTCTGGTTTAATATTTCTACTCCATCAGTAAAGCGCGGCAAAGGGATTAGATGTACATTTTGGGGAATTCAACTGCACGGGAAGGTGTTTTTGCCTCCTCGAATAGATTACGGCCTGGCTTCAGGCTATTGGAATGGCATA
Organism: Lewinellaceae bacterium; assembly: GCA_020636375.1. Classification (GTDB taxonomy): domain Bacteria; phylum Bacteroidota; class Bacteroidia; order Chitinophagales; family Saprospiraceae; genus JACJXW01. The sequence goes on from JACJXZ010000001.1 coordinate 605,337, forward strand.
TTTTCTGCAGATGATCTATTCTTTGGCGAAATTAGCATTTCCTGAAAAAAAAAGGAAAAAAATCATTGACCGGCAATGATTAATGTCATGCCCAGGCAATTAGCTGGCTGAAAAAGGCGCTTCCCCGGCATAGGGTAAGGGGGGTAAGGACGGGCGCCAGGGAAGCATGGAACCAGCCTTTGGGGCCGGCTCCCACCTTTATATTTTCTGGTTCTGCAGCAATTCCTTCATCGTACTAAAGAAAGGCTGCCTTTAAATTCTCCGTATGTTCCATCAACAAATTCAATTTCGGCGACAACGGCAAAAACCGCAGGGTTGAGCGTTTGCCCGCGCAGCGTTCCATCCCAGCCTATTCTCGGGTCGTTGGGCGGAAAATCCTTCTTGTCGAACACCTTCTCCCCCCAACGATCCATAATCAGGAGGCGCCGGACGATCACTACCTGACCGGGGTCCGCGAAAACGGTGAAGCGGTCGTTGGCGCCATCCCCATTGGGAGAGAAGGCGTTGGGAATATAGACCTTGCGGCGCTTGTCCAGCACCAACTGCACGACATCAGATGCCCGGCACCCGTTGGTGTCTATCACCGTAGCTTTGACCGTAGCGGATTCCGCCAACTGCCATTCAACCGACAGGCAATCGTCATCCAGGCAAGGGAAAGAATCCACGGGAAGTTCCCAGATAACCTGGCCGATCTCGGCGGGAAGCAGGTTGGTCTCCGCCTGCAGGACAGCGGCCTCTCCCAGTTCCAGGTCCAGTTCGCCGATCAGGCGGACCTGTACGTCGTTGCCTTCTTCCAGAAAGACGTCCAGGGTGTATTCGCAGCCTGCGGCATCCTGGACGGCGATATCGTAAGGCCCGGCCTCCAGGTTGAAGAACTGCTGCTGGCTCATGAACGGCCCGCCGTTGAGGCTGAAGAGGAACGGGCTGGTTCCGCCCTGGATTTCAGCCACCGATATAAAGCCGGAACTTTCTCCGAAACAGAGCGGGCCGACAGCATCGACCTTCAGGCCGGCGAGGTAGTCGTCCGTTTCCAAAACGGTAACGGTGTCCACGCTGCTGCATCCATTGTTGAGGTTGGTCACCGTCAGGAAATACGTGCCTGGAACAGAAGCCGTTGGATACAGGGTCCCGGACTGGACAAAGCCGCTTTCCGCCTGCCGCCACTCGTACCGGAAACCGGATCCCTGGGAGGAGTTGCCCCCGTCGAGCGCTACCTCCTGGCTCAGGCAGTCAATTTGCTGGTCGGCGCCGGCATCCGCCACCGGCGCTTCGATATCCTGCCACACCCTCACCGTATCCGTGGACACACAACCACTGGACTGATCCTCAACGGAAAGGGTATACAGCCCCGGAGCATCGATCAGCGGGCGCAGCCCCGAGCCTCCTTCAAGGATGCGGCCGCCATTGGTACTCCAGGAGAAAACCAGGCTGGCAGAAGCGGAGATGACCCTGCCCGACAATTCCAGGGAAGTAACCGCGCAGGTAAGCTGCCCGTCCGGCCCGGCGTCAACCTGCGGATAGTCATAGTTTGCCGGCACCTCTGCCGTTTCCATGGAGCTGCATCCCGTCAGGGTGTCAATGACCAGCAGGGTATAGCCGCCGGGTTCGCCCACCGCCAGGCTCAGCCCGTCTTCATCGAGGAGTTCGTTGGAGCTGTTCAGCCATTGATAAATAATGTGGCTGCCTTCTTCCGACCCCTGGCCGCTGACTGTTGCCGTTGGCGTGGAGCAGCCGAGGATATCCATAACTTCCAATACGGCCAGGGGCTCATAGCGCTCGTCCGCCACCTGTATGGATACCGGTGCGGAACTGCACTGGTATCCGGATTCGGTGACCACCAACGTATACAAGCCCGGCTCGGCGACCCATGGCATGGGATCATCCCGGTTGCTGTCATCGATACCGGGCCCGGCCCACAGATAATCCAGGCCGTCAACCGGATTAGCGGGGCTGCCCAACTGAACCGGCGCTTCCCGGCAATCGATGCCCGGCGGGCCGCCGGCCAGGAATTCCGGAAGTATGATCTCGGCAACGCTTATAGAATCGATAGTCTGGCAGCCATTCCCTCCAATAGCGACGACGGTATACACCGCCGGCTCGCTGACCGTGAGCTGAGCCGTGCTGTCGCCGGTAGACCAGAGCAGGCTTATGCTATCTGCCACCACGGCTTGCAGGACGGTACTGCCGTTTTCACAGAAGGCCGTGTCGCCCTGAATTTCCAGTCCGGGCGCCGGCAGGGCTTCGAGGTCAAACTGTGCTGCCCCCCGGCAACCATTGGCATCGGTTACCGTTATCGTGTAGAGGCCGGTTGTGCCAACGGCGATGGTGTCCGTTTGCTCGCCGGTACTCCATTCTACCTCCTGATAACTGCCCGCTACAATGAGGTTCGTCGTAGCGCCTACTCCCAGGCAGATCGGCGTCCCTCCGATAATTTCCGGCTCGGGAAGCGGCTGCTCTTCTATTTGTGCCGACGATGAGCCGACACAGCCCGCCTCATCGGTCACCGTAACGGCATACAGGCCTGCGGCGGCCGCCGTGATGGAAGCAGTGGTGTCGCCGTTTTGCCAGGAATACGTTTCAAAAGTATCTTCTACGTATAATTCGGTGCTATCGCCGACACACAACGGATCGCCCAGGATGAGGGGCTGGGGTTCGGGCAGCTCGGCAACCGAAACACCGGCTACCGCCTGGCAGCCATTTTCATTGGTTATGGTAACGGAATAATCGCCGGCCTGATAAATGGCTGTGACCTTGGTGGTGTCGCCATTCGACCAGGCATAGCTTTCATTGTCTCCGAAAGCGAAGACCTGGGCGCTGTCGCCGGGGCAAAACGCCGTCTCCCCTCCGATGTTGGCCAGAGGAGCGGCAAAAGCATATACCGGCCGGGCGTCGGAAGCGCTGCAGCCATTGTCGTCGGTAACCGTCACGGAATAAACGGCGGCGGAATTGACGGTAATGGAGGCAGCGGTGCTGCCGGTACTCCAGAGATAGGAAGCATAGGTGGCGGATAAGCCCAGGCCGGCCGTTTCTCCCGGGCAAAAGCCCGCATCACCGGTTATCGCCGGGGGGATGGTTTCGAAGTTTTCAACCAGCACGGAGGAGGAACCGGGGCAGCCCAGGCTGTCTGTAACGGTTACCGTGTAGTTGCCGGGCTCGCTGACCGTAATGATATTGCCGGTACCGCCGTTGGACCAGGCCAGGCCCGGCCAGTCGCCCATGACTTCCAGGGCCACTTCCTCGCCGGGGCAAACGGTGCCCCCCCCGGCCACTGCCGGTTGCGGCGCCGGCTGCTGGATGACCCGCACCGTATCCTGGCCGGAACAATTGCCGTCGGAGACTTCCAGGATGTATATTCCGGGAGCGTCAATTTCCCGGACGGGGCCGGTGGTGCCATCGTCCCAGAGGTAATAATTGAAACTGGTATCCGCCTCCAGGACTACGGTGCCGCCTTCACACAGGATGGTATCCTCCTGCAAACCGGGATCGGGCAAAGGCAGGACCAGCAGGCCCGCCCAGGCGGTATCCCGACAGCCGAAAATGTTGGAGACGACCACGTTGAAGAGGCCGGTTTCCGTCGCCTGGAGCTGGGCGCCGGTGGTGCCGTCCGACCAAAGGTAACCGGCATGGTTTCCGGCATCGAGGATGGCCGTGGCCCCTTCGCAGATCTCCATCGGGCCGTCGATGGACGCCTGGGGCGCCGGAACGTCGTTCACCAGGATATTGGCGGTGCCCCGGCACCCTGCGGCATCTGTTACCGTAAGGGTATAAAAGCCAGGCAACATCACCAGGGAAGAAGCGGTAGTATCCCCGTTCGACCACTGGTAATCTATATAGGGTTCATTTACCGACAAAAGGGTCGAATCCCCCGGACAAAGGCTGAGGCCGCCATCGATCTGGGGAGAAGGGACCTCGTTTTCAATGACCTCTACTGAATCCCGGGCGATACAGCCAACCGAATCGGTGGCTACCACCTCGTACATGCCCGGTTCGTCGATCAGGATGGAAGGGGTGTTCCCGCCGTTATTCCAGAGATAGATATAGTCGCCAGCGCCGGCGTTCAGTGTCAGATCGCCGTCCTCACAAAGGATCATGGAATCCAGAAGGGCGACCGACGGCAGGGGCTGCACCCGGACCGCCAGGGTATCGGTGCCTTCGCATCCCAGGGTATTGGTGACCGTGACGATGAATACCCCGCTCTCCTCCACCGGGATACTGCTTTCGGTGGCCCCGTTCGACCACAGGTAGGAATTATATCCGCCGCCGGCGTCGAGCACGGCCGTTTGCCCCTCGCAGATCAGGCTGTCGCCGTTTACTTCTACCGGCGTTGGGCCCAGCTCTTCGACCAGAAAAGCGTAATTGCCGACACATCCGTTGCTGTCGGACACTGCCACGCTGTATTCTCCCGTGCTGTCAAAAGTCTCGGTGAGCAGCGTGCCTCCGGTCGACCAGATAATGCTGGCGTATCCTTCGTCCTCTATTTCCAGCGTCGTTGAGGTATCCTGGCAGAAAATCAGGCCGCCAATGACATTGGGCTCGGGGATGGGGTTGGTCGATACGTCGATATCCTGGCTGTTGCTACAGCCGTTGAAACCGGTAACGGTTACGCTGTAGACGCCGGGCGCCGACACTTCTATGCTCTGTTCCGCCGAGATGGTCGACCAGTTATAGGAAGCGAATCCGGGGCCGGCGTCGATAATCAGGCTTTCGTTCTCGCAAAATTCCAGGGCAGCCGGGACGGGGATTTCCGGCAGGCTAAGCAATTCCACCGTCAGGGTATCCGCCGCGCGGCATCCCTGGGCGTTGGATACGGTAACGATATAGTCGCCGCCGACATTGATGAACAGTTGCGGCCGGGTGGAGTTGTCCTGCCACTGATAACCGGCAAACGAGCCGCCGCCGACGGTAAGGACAGTAGCGGTGCCTTCGCAGATCGTGGCGGGCCCGGAGATGGAGGGCTGCGGGTTGGCGTAAGCGGCCACCTCAACGGCGGCGCTGCCGGAACAGCCGTTAATATCGGTCACGGTCACGGCATAGGTCCCTGCCGAATCAATATCGAGCTCCGGCCCTGTGCTGCCGTCCACCCATTCATAAGAAAAGTAGTCGCCCGCTTCCAGGGTGCCGGAGGCTCCCGGGCAGAGGCCGGCCGGCCCGCCGATCTGGGGCTGGGGAGGCGTTGACTCGTCCACTTCCAGGCTGGCCGTGGCGGTACAGCCCAGGGCGTCGGTTACTTCGACGGCGTAACTGCCGCCGGTTGAAGCGGGAACCACCGGCCCCACCGAGCCGTCCTGCCACTCATAGGAAACAAAACCGGAAGTAGCCTGAATAAAAATGGTATCTCCCGTGCATAGCACCGAATTGCCCAGGATGTTCAGGTTTACGTCAAGAGCAGGCAATTCCACCAGATTGAAGGTATCCGCGGCGGAACACCCTTCGGCGTTGGTCACCGTGACGCTATAGACGCCGGAGGAATCCGCAACAATAGAAGAAGAGGCAGGCCCGGTGGACCATTGGTAAGAAGCGAAGGCAGTATTGAGTTCCAAGGTAGCGCCGGAACCGAAACAGATAGTATCTGCCCCAAGGATTTCGGGGTCGGCGGCAGGCAGGGCGCTGATCTCCAGGGTGTCGGTTCCGCGGCAGCCGAATTCGTCCCAGACCTGGATGGAATAAATCCCCGGCTGGGGGACATTGACCTGGGGAGAGAACCTCCCGTCTGACCAAAGGTAAGCCGAATAGATGGAGAACACGCTGAGGGTGGCCTCTTCTCCCGGGCACAAGCCGGACGGGCCGTCGATCTCGGGGTCGGGCGGGGCCACCTCGATGACGGTGGTATTGCCGGTTGCTGCACAACCGTTGGTATCCACCACCGCCACGGAATAATCGCCGGCCTGGCTGACCGGCAGGAACCTGCCGATGGCGCCGTTTTGCCAATTGTAGGACGCAAAACCGGGGCCGGCGTCCAGAAGGACGGTATCCCGGCTGCAAAAGAAAGTATCTGCCGGAACAGCGACCTGGGGCAGGGGAAACTCCAGGACGTCCACCTCCTTGGCGATGGCGCAGTTATTGCCTGCCGCCGTGACCGTCACGGAATACAACCCTCCGGTAGTGACGACGATGCTTTCGGCAGTGCTGCTGTTGGACCACAGGTAGCTTTCGAAGCCCGGGCTGGCGGTAAGGGTGACGCTATCGCCGGAGCAGAAGGAAGTGGGCCCGCTGATGGTAAAAACAGGAGTGGCCAGCACTTCCAGGCGCAACGTATCGAAGTTGATGCAGTCTCCGCTTTCTACCTGAAGGTAATATTCGATGTTGCCGGCGAATCCGTCCGGGAAGGTAACGGTAGGCTGCGGGATATTCGGGTTATCGAGGAAGGCTTCGGCCCCGCTGGAAGCAGTCCAGGTATAAGTTTCGTAGCCGGTGGTGAAAGTAGCGCTGCCGATGAGCTGGAAGGGGACGTCCCCGCTGCATACGGTGCTGTCGCGGCCGGCATCCACCACCATTTGGTCGCAGTTGGGGTTGACGCTGCAATCGAGGTAAGGGGCGGCGCTGCCGCCGAAGGATATATTGAATCCGCTGGAAAGGCTGGCCTCGTCAAAAAATTCGTTGACGTACAGGTAGAAGCCTTGCCCCGGGTATACGGCCAGCGGTGCCAGGTAGCCGTTGCCGAAGGGCCCTTCGCTGACATCGAGTTCTCCGTTGCCCAGGCCGGTCAGGGGGCAGAAGCCACAGCTGAACTGATTGTTGGAAAAGACCCAGGCGTAGCTACAGCGGACGGGGCTGCCCAGGCTGTCGCAGGGCGTATCGGCGGCATACAAAGAGAAGTCATAATCGATCTCTCCATCCTGAACCGGGTCGATGGTAAATTCAATGATGCTGCTGTCGGGCATGTCGGAGCGAAAGCTGAAATAGAGCCAAACGCTTTCCGATTCTCCCGTCAGCTGGCAATCCCCTTGTTGGTTGTCGGGGTCGTTGAAGTCGGGCGTACCCGGGCCCCCTTCCAGGGTGATGAGCTGGTCGCTGCACACGACGATGGCTCCTGCGCAATCCGCGGTGATTTGTGCCTCCACGATCCATGGCAAAAACAGGGCCAAAAACAGTAAACGGCTTTTGAGTTTCCTGCACCTCATTTCGATAGTTTTTTCTATTCCGGCCAAGCGGCTTTTGATGCCAGCACGACAAATCGCTATGCATCATGGGATTACGATTTGGGCTATGTTCAGGGTGCGATCAACGGGCAGAAGCCGGTTGGGCTTCGCCTTTAAAACTGGGGAAGAAGAGCTTTTTAAGATCCGAGGGGGAGCAATCCTGGCTACAAATATACGAAACAAAGATAATTTTTTATTTGATAAATCTGATACGAGTGGTTTGTTAACTCGGAGTTTCCCGGCTTTTTCTTAATGTTGGCAACAGAAAATGTTGGAAATCAGATAGCGTGTTTGTTTATTGGCTACCCGCCTGCAATTGGACAGGAAGTTCGGGAGCGACATGCGATGTAGGCCAACGGCCGTCACAGGCGGGGAAGCCCACCACCTCGATACTAAATTTTCATTGCTCTTCGGATGTAAGACCCGCCGAACGGGCGAGGCGCTGCTTTAATATCCTTTAATTCGGGAAAAACCTCGCGCTTAGGGGCCGGAGAAGAATAACTTCCCCATTTGATACGGCTATTTTTCTGCCATACTTCGTTGCTCGTCGGTCGCGTAGCCCCGGCTATGCTTCCTCCTCACGCCTCGTCTGGCAAAAAAATAGCTCGCCTGAAACGGGGAACTTATTCTTCTCCGGCCCCTTAGAGAATGACACGGGCGCGATTCCTTTTTGTATCCTTGCTCGGTTTTAGGCCTTAGGATTTAGGTTTTAGGCCTTAGGTTTTAGGGCTTAGGCCTTAGGTTTTAGGGGGGCCCTAAGCTCCTGTTAATCACTAATTCACTAATTCAGTCCATGTACTTAAAGCCCGGCCTCACGCCAGCCCCCGGCGTTTCATTTCGTTTTGCACCAGTTGAAATTCGCGGCTCATATCGCCGGTAACCGAACTGTTCTCCTGGGCCCGGCGGATCAGGTAGGGCACCACTTCGCGCACCGGGCCATAGGGCACGTATTTGGCGACGTTGAAGCCTTCACGGGCCAGGTTGAAGGTGATATTGTCGCTCATCCCGTACAACTGGCAGAAGTTGAGGTGAGGATGGTTGCGCGGCAGTCCTTTCCGGCGGATCAGTTCTGCCTGCAGCAGGTTGCTTTCCTGGTTATGAGAAGCGTTACAGGAAGCTATATATTCGTAATTGTCGACACAAAAACGCAGGGCCATATCGTAGGCGTCGTCGGTGGCGGCCTTGTTGGGGTGGATGGGCGAAGGATAGCCCATTTTCTCCGCCCGCTCCCGTTCTTTTTCCATATAGGCGCCCCGAACCAGCTTGGCCCCGAGCAGGTATCCGCCATTGCGGGATTGGTTGAAAGCATCGATCAGGAACTGGAGGCGGTCCTTGCGGTAGAGTTGGAACGTGTTGTACACCACCACCTTGTCCCGGTTGTAGCGCCGCATCATGATGGTTACCAGATGGTCGATACTGTCCTGGATCCAGCTTTCCTCCGCATCGAAAAAGACGCTCGCGCCCCGGCGGGCGGCGACGTGGCAGATGGAGTCCAGGCGTTTGAGCACGCTCTTGTATTCCTTCCGGCTCTCTTTGGTAAAGGACTCCCCCTGCTGTATGGCTTCCAGCAGCCCGAAACGCGCCATGCCGGTGATCTTGGTGCTCACCACCGGAATGTGTTCCGAACGGGAAGCAAATTCGATGGCCCGGATCGTCTCGTTCATCGTATGGTTAAAATCCTCCTCCCTTTCCTTGGCCTCCGCACCGTAATCGAGGATGGTGAGGCACCCCTGGCCCGCCAGCTTGTCGATCGTCTTCTGGCACTCCAGCAGCGTGGTGCCGCCGCAGAACTGTTCGAAAATAGTGCTTTTCACTACCGACTCGACAAAGGGCAGGTGCAGGCGGATGGCGGCCAGCCCCAGGCGGGAACCGATGCCCACCAGCCAGTGTTTATTCATGAGCCCGAAAAGCCAGGCGGCCTTTTTAAGCTCCGCATCCGACAGCGCGGCAAAGGCGGCCTCCGTATTGGAGAAATCCACCACTGCCTGCTCTCTTCCTTCCTTGATCGCTAACACCATCTCTCGGAGTTTTTTTATATCCTTTATTACGGGTTTTCCTATTTCTTTCATCTGCAGGCCTGGGTTTTTGAAAGTATGTGGAAATAATTGACGCAAAATAAGTCAGGAATTCCAAATTTCCCAAGCTTTTTCTGCCTGCAGGTGAAGCATCTGCAATCCGTTGCGGGCGGTGGCGCCCCGCTGTTTTCCCCGGGCCATAAAGGCGGTTTCCTCTGGATTGTAAACCAGGTCGAACAATAGATGCTTTGGGCCTAAGTGTTGAAAGGGTATATCAGGACAGGTCTCTACTTTGGGCGACATGCCTAAAGGGGTCGTATTGACGATTAAACGATAATCCTGTATCAAGGTTTCGTTTAATTCCGGATAAGTGAGCTGCCCCGGGGCCTCCCGGCGGGACACCATCCGGTATGGAATGCCCATCCTGGCCAGTACGTACACCACCGCTTTTGCCGCCCCGCCGGTGCCCAGCACCAATGCCTGCAGGCCGGCAACGGCATTGCTTTCCTCCAGGAACTGCCGCAGCGACTGTTCAAAGCCATAAACGTCGGTATTGTACCCGGTGAGCTTCCCCTGCCTGATTTTAATGGTATTGACTGCGCCTACCGCCGCAGCGCCTTCGCTCAGCTCGTCCAGGTAAGCCATCACCTGTTGTTTGTAAGGAATGGTGACGTTGAGGCCCTTCAGGTTGGAGTGGGCGGCGAGCAGAGCCGGCAATTCGCCGATGTCTTCCAATGGAAATAACTCGTAATGGTGATCGCTCATTTTCTCCTGCCGGAACTTCTCGTTGAAGTACCGCCTGGAAAAGGAGTGAGACAGGGGGTAGCCGATCAGGCCGTAGAGGTTAGAAAAAGTGTGCATTTGTACATTCGTGTATTCGTGCATTCGCGTAAGTGCGCAGGAAAGAAATAGTGTATGCCGCTCCGGAAAGTCCAGCAAAGGAATGCCCGTCTCTGCGAGCCGGCTAAAAATGACTGGAGCCCCGTCCTCGTTCCTCGGCCGAGTAAAAATGAAGAAATGAATAAAGTGGCGATGTGTTTTAAACTGACATTCACTTATAAACACATGATTACGTTTACTCATTCCATCATTCCTTCGTTCCATCATTCCTTAACGAAGGTTTCCGGAGTGCCCTCACCTATACACTCATGCACATGCACTCCTACTCCCCCTCCCGCTGGTCCATCCGTTCCAGCAGAAAGACGATGGCCAGGCCCAGGGCCATAGCCAGCAGGGCGGCCAGGAGGTAGGAATTGCCCACATCAATCGCAAACTGGCCGGGAGTGAGGTTCACCTCCTTAATCACCTTATCGACGGCCATGCCGTTCTCGATGTCCACCAGCTTGCCCGATTCGTCGAGGCCCAGCACGGGTTTGCGCCAGGGCCAGATCTTGTTCAGGGAGCCCAGCATGAAGCCGGTGAGGGTAGCCAGGGTGGGGTTGTGATAGTGTTTAAAGGTCCAGGACAAGACCCGGGAGAACGTCCCCAGGCCGATGAGGCAACCGACGCCGAAGACGCCCAGGATGAGCAGCTTGTCAGGGTCCAGCGTTTTCAGCGCCTCCTTGACGGTGGGGATGATGATGGTGTACATGCCCATCAGCAGCAGCATGAAGCTGCCCGAGATGCCGGGCAGGATAAGGGCCGATATAGCGATGACGCCGGCGATGAAGACGGCCACCAGTGCCGTGCTGCCCTCCGCCGGCGTGGCGATGGTGATCAGGTAGGCCAGGATAGTGCCGCCCACCAGGGCCAGGATTTCCGTGATCGTCCAGCGTTGTACCTGCCGGCCGATGTAAACGGCCGAGGCGATGATGAGGCCAAAGAAGAATGCCCACAGCGGAATGGGATAGTGCTCCAGCAAATGGGTGATGAAAAAGACGCCGAAGACGACGCCGGTGGCCATGCCGGCGAGCAGGGATACCAGAAAAGTACCGTTGGCCTTGCTCCAGGCAGCCCCCAACCCGTCGCGGCGTAAAGTTACCCACACTTCCGGCCCGAGGATGTTCTTGATCGTCTCCAGCAGGGTCTCGTATATGCCGGTGATGAAAGCGATCGTGCCGCCGGAAACGCCGGGGATGACTTCTGCGATGCCCATGGCCATTCCTTTCAGGGCCAGGGATAGTTTTCCACTCCATTTTTCCATGGGCGCAAAGCTAAGGAATTACAAATGTGAAAGGGGGGATTGGGAGGGGAAAAATTCTGCCAAAAGGTAAAGGAACAGGCATAAGCCCAGAACCCCTGTTCCGACGCTCAGCAACACAGTAATCTGCCACCAGGGCCGATGAAAATAAACGGGCGCCTCATCGCCAACCAGGACCAACCCTGCCCAATAGAAAGGATGGGTGAAATGCTCATTCTTTGTGGATTGCAGGAAATCCAATTTGGCTTTTTGCAAAGCCTCGTCTTTTGGAATACCCTTTTTCAGGTATTCAAAGAATGAAACCACGATCTCGCTGGTAGAAGCATCATTGGCCGGCCACAGGCTCATGACGACGTTGGGGCAGCCGGCGTATTTAAACGCCCGGGCGAGGCTCATGACCCCTTCCCCTTTGCGCACCGGCCCGGCGCCGGTATTGCAGGCACTCAGGACCGCCAGCTGGGCTTTGAGTTTCATGTTGGCGATCTCATAGGCATGCAGCAGGCCGTCCTCTCCGGAAACTGTTTCTTCATCAGTGACATTGGAAAAGACCATCCAGGAGTAGTTGGGGTCCAGGTCATTGGTATGGGCGTGCATGGCCAGGTGGAGGATATCATAATCCGGGGCCTTGGCCTTGAATTGAGCCTCGGTGGCTATTGGGCCGGAAAGCTTTTCGCCCGGCAAACCTTCAGAAGCTTCTAAAACTTCCGGGACATTGAACGCCAAGGGCATGATCTCTGACCGTACATTCCGGAAAACCAGGTTGGTGTAGAGAGAGTCCTGCCCGGTTTGAGTGGCTATGGGAGGGGGCTGGTACTGAGGAGCAACCCCCAGGTATTGGCTTACTTCGATGCCGGAACCGCCATGTTCCAGAAAAAGAGCGCTGGAATACTCATAGCTGACCGGCATTTCTTTGATGAGATAGGGCAATTGACGTAGGTTGGGCGCATCTTCAGCTACATCCTGAGTAAGCAAAATTTCGAAGGGCACATAAAATAGGATGCCATCTGGAATGATATGTATCCGGTTGATGCCTTTGCCCTGAAGCAAGGGCGCCACCAGCTGTTCGTAAACCGCGTGGCCGCCTGAAACAAAATCTTCAGCAAGGTTGACATTTTCTTTTAAGCCCTTGACGGCTTCGAGCAAGCTGGAGTCATTTTCCAGGTAATGGAATTCGTACTGTTTGTCTGTTATGAGAAAAAGGTAAATGTGTTCATCGCCCCAAAAATATTGCAGCAGCCCCTCTCCGGGCAAAAGCCTTTTTTGGACATCGGCGATGGACGGTGGGGAAATATTTTTTCTAAGCCGCCAGTAAAAAGGATATCTCGCCTCATTTGCTACGACAAGGGAATCATAGGACCGTTTCAGAGCAAAAAGCTTATTTTCCAGGCTCAAAATGCCTGGCGCGACGGCCTTGCCACTTTTCTGTTGGGCCTCAAATATTTCCTTCTCCACCTCGCTTATCGCTTTCCGGAAGTTGATGTCCACCATTTTCAGGCTATCCGGCAGGTAGGATTCTTCCCTTCCCTGCGCGATCCGCAAATTCTGAAGCAGGGTATAAGCCTTGCCTTTTTCCGATAACTGAAACGCCTGTTCCAGATAAGTGGAATCCTTAGACCACTCAAATAAAAGCACTGCAGCCTCCATCGCGCCTTCGACCCAGCTCTCCTGGACATCGCAAAAGTCCTGCTTCGTACGCTCGGACTGGAATTGCTGAAGTTTCCGGCCCACTTCACTGAATAAAAGCTCATAAGTTTCGAGGGACTTAGAGAGCATCTCCTTTTTCTCCTCCTGTTCGGCCAGCGCTTTTAAAGCTTCCGCCTTGGAAGAAAGAGCGCAGAGTGCCCCAACGCTCGCCGTCACCGCTCCCGGGCTTGGGTTCTTCCGCCAATCCATTGGAAGGCCAGGCGCTACCGCACGCAATGCCTTGAGGGCGTAATCCAATGCGGCGGGCTTATTGTCAGCAGCACTCATCTGTTGGCTGGCTTTGATGTAAATCCAGGACATAAACGGATGTTCCTCATCGTAAAACCGTTCGAACGTCGTGATGGCTCGTGAGTAGAGTTGCCTGGCTCGCTCCTGGTCCCCCATTGCTATATAAACATCTCCCATACCCATCAGCACCAAGGCTTTGTTACTGGAATGGCCTTGACCGTCATCCATTCTCAAGGCTTTGCGGTAGGTTTTCATCGCAAGGTCAAGCTTGTCCATTCCAAGGTAAGCGCTGGCGTAACTTAAATAAACACCAGTTTCAATCTCCGTATTTTTGTGGTATTTTCCTGCAAGCACCAGAGCAGTATCGAGGTACGGCAAAGCTTCCTCATATTGCCCTTCCCCCTTCAGGCCATATATGAGGTTGAGGTATCCGGCGAGGTAGTAAAACTCATGCTCTTCCAGGTATTTCTTCCGGTGTTCAAAGGCTTTCCGGTGGTAGATGACGGCAGTTTCGAAGTCGCCCATCTGAGCAGATACATGGCCGATTTTGGTGATGAAAAAAGAAAGGTGCTTGTATTCTTCCCCAAACCTTTCGAGGGCGATCTGATAGCCCTTTTCGAAAGTCTGCAAGGCGCTTTGCATATCCTTGTAGTGGAAGCCGTTGAGCTGCGCCCAGTCGAAGAGGGCGAAGATGTAACTTTCCCAAACCATCGAATCCGAAGTATGCTGCACCACGCTTTCGAACAGGCGGATGGCTTCTTCCACATCCTCCAGCGCGTTTCCCGGTTCGTTGGACCTCAATGCTTTTGCCGCCTGCTCGTATAACTCCAGGGCGCAGAGGGAGTCGGCGAGGAAGGCGTTGGGGGGCGAGGGGGTGCTTGCCGCCACCTCGCCCGGTTTTTCGCTATTTTGAGACCCGGTGTTGCCAAATAAGAAGAAGAGCATAAAAACGAGTGCAACTACCTTGGGGATTCTTCTTGCCGGGCTAGTGTGCTTACAGTGTCCGTTTGTCCACATTTTCAAATTTACTAAAGAATATTTAAAAAATAAGTTGAGGTCAATGAAATATGGAGAAGACCTCTGCCTCGACGAGACTGTTAGCCTTCACCATAATTCATTGATTCAAAATAGACAAACTTGCCAAATGAACCGGTTGCAGGTTTTAAATTCTTCACAAATACATTTAAATCAACCCGCAGCCAACTCGATTATTCCTTCTTGTCACTGGACCACAAAGCTTTTTACCACTTTTTGGTTTTCGTGCCTTACTTCCAAAAGATAAAACCCGGAGATCAAGGTATGGGTATTTATCCTGTATTCGTCTGCCGGGCCATAAGATATAATTCCGGTAAAAACTTCCCTCCCAATTAAATCTCGAATCACAAATCCAGGGTTCAACATACCCGAATTGCCGGTGATTTTTACCATCACATAATCCCGGGCCGGATTGGGGAAAAGGGTTACCTCAACATCCGGAACGATCCGCTCCGTTTGGCCGACCACAAATGGCACATAGCCTTGATTGAAGCCGGAACTGACGACAACCGTATTTCCTACGCCAGAAAAAGTGAATAACTCTCCTATGGTATATTGCATCGAATAGGTAGCATTATCTGCATTAAAATTATCGACTACACTGCCTCCGTTTGCCAATACGGAATTTGTTGCTGGTAAGAAGACCTGTTGTTGAGCGCAGGCCAAAGAAATACTCAGGGCACAGAGCATTCCAATAAATAAATATCTGGTTTTCATTTTCCTTTTTTTAGGTAAAAAAATAAGGTGCAGACCTCCGCGCTACTTAATCCTCATGATATATTTAAATCCAATGCTTTCCGGTTGAATGGATTGGGAAGAGGACAATTTGGTGTTGGTGTCAGGCGAGGCGCCTCCGCTTGTCCCACTCCCACCCGAGGCAGTAGTCCCCGTGCCATTTGCGGTGTAGTACGTTTCATCACTGTACTGGGAATTAACATGCATATAAGGGACGGCTGCGCCGTCGTAATCTACGTTGATATAGTTGCTCGTGTTATAAAGGGCCGTTTGCAATCCTCCGGAACTGTTAAAGCCTCTCAAGGCCCCGGTATAAAAAGTTTCAGACCCAATGGTAACACTTTGGCTATAATCAATAAAAAAGGAAGAAAACTTTAAAGACCCTGGGTCGTGCGTGTGGTTCGGCAAGGAATGGGTATGGTTATTCACCGCATGGTTATGTGCCAGATTCACTCGGTGATCGGGGTTTCCTACCGAGGCAGTTACTCCGGCCGCAGTTGAACCCACAGCATATTTATTGGCCATATTCGGGATGGTCATGCCAAAAAGAGGGGATTCCGGGTCCAGTACCTGTGATCCATCCAGCACCACCCAGCCGTCGGGGATGCTGAGCTGGCCACCTGCGTCCCAGAATAGCTTCACCGTGCCTACCGGGTCGGAAGAATTACTCAAGGCAGTTTGAGCCACTAAGGCATAAGGCATAGCGGTAAACCGGACCGTTTCCAAACTGACAAAACTGAAGCCGTTGTTGGGGTCGATTTCCGTTTTCATCCAGACCTCGCCGGAGGCCCAGTCCACCTCTTCAATATTCCCGAGCTGAACAATGTCTCCATTCCCCACTTGGACATTGGCAATGCCCAACTGGCCGGTAGGAACGGAGGTGTGGATTTCTTTGTAGACTTCGGTGGCGCCAAGCTCGTCCTGATAGAGGGTGAATTTGATCGATATTTCCTCACTCGCCAATGGCATTAAGGTACCAGGGTCTCTGATCACCGCCTGGTAATTAAAAAAATGAGGAACCTGGGCATATGCTGTTAGTGTGAAGAGCATCGCCAAGAGGAAAAACATGCTTCTTTTTTTCATGATGGTAGTCTTTTGATAGTTTTTTCAATTTCTGCAAATCTTTTTTTTGGAGCCATTCTACATTCCCTTCCGAAATGCGACAGGAAATACCACTGCCTGGAAAAATGTTACCCGGCTTTTTGATCTTTTTAAGCGTAAAAATGCTTAAATTGGAAAGCCCCTCTTGTTCCAAAATTTTCACCTGTGAAAACTGCTGCTTCCTGCCTTCTCCTATTAGCTGATCAGGAATGGAGTGCCGGTGGATGTGGGGGCGGCTGGAGGGGTATGGGTGGATGGGGGGGCTTATTGCTGTTTTGCTGGCCGTCATCCCGGGGAGAGAAAATTTGGGTTTGAAGTTCGTGAAATTGAAGGCTTATTGTAGGGCGTCCTCAAAAAGTCGGCGACACTTTTAGCCCACTGCGAGAGCGGGCCTCGTGTTCGGCGGGCCTATCGAGCCAACCACCTCCCAAATCGAATTAAATTTGCCCTGGCCGCTGGCCACCTGCTTCAATAAGCGGCACCAGAGGCTAAAAATTGATACAAAAATTTCTCTGCCCAACTTTATTATGTTGAGCGCCAACAGGATAAGGCCAATGCAGGCATAGGAAGCATCTTCGCGCCGCGTCTGTATGTCATCCAGCCCATATTTTGATTTTCCTTGCCCGAATTTGCCTTCTATCTCTGACCGTTTATTTTGTTCTTTCTTTCGTTTTTGTTTTTCCTGGCGCGACATTTCCGGCGACCGGCCCAGTGGCCTGCCAACGTACCTTATACCCCTGTCTTTAAGGTATTTGCGGTTTCCCCGGTTGAGGTATATTTGATCGACAAGTACCAATTCGGGATAATAGCCATACAGGGCTTGGGCTTAAGCTGGCTCAAGCTTTGAGCGTGTTGGGAATTCCATTGCTAGCCTCCAAATGGCAAATTTTCCCTCACTCAGCATTAAATTTTTCGCTCCCGCTATCAAGTAGCGGGACCCGCATCCGGTTGCAAAATTTGCCTTGATTGAGGCAAAATTTGCTCATTTTCGGCTTCAGCATGAAAATCCCAACACGCTCTTAGAAACCTGGGAAAATTTTCTATTTCAATTTTGAACAGCCTACCCTGTGGAATACAAGCTTCGCTATTCCACAGGACCTACCCGGCAGGTTAGGATTACTTTTCTATACTCAACGGCAATAGTTGTGGGTGGACTTCCCCCCGTCTAGCCAGCGTTCGACTGAACTCACGCCAAAGTCCGGGTAAACTTTAGGGGATTTGAGGGGCTGGGAGGGCTAATGCATTACTTGTCCCGCACACAAAGTATCGAGAAAACCTATTGCAACCAAGTATAATTCAACCCCTCCAATATCCGCTCCGCCTCTTCCCGCCAGGGGTTGGCATAGCCGACCAGTTGCTCCAGCTTGCGCCCAGCCTCCTCCATCCGGCCGAGCTTGATGAGGGCCAGCGCCTGATACCAGGCCCGACCATCCGGAAACCCGGAAGCAACATTCTCAAAGTTAACCAATGCCTCTTCCGCCCGGCCGTCGATCAGGCACAAAATGCCGGCGAGGTAATAGTAATTGGAAGGGTTCTCCAGCGACCCTGGATCAATCGCCTCCAGTTTCTCCAGAGCGGTATGGTATTCTTTATTTTTATACAATTTTGCAACCTCAAGCAGTGGTTGGCTTTCCGAGTCCGGCAGGGGCTGCTCTCCCCTGTCCCTGACGCTGCTGATCAGAGCCGGGTCCACGATGTCTTCAATGGGAGGGATTTCAAAATAAGCGGCGAACAGGCTCCCGGGCCGGGCAGGCTGAACCTGGCTTTTGAAAAGGTATACCCCGGCAGCGACAACCAACGCAATGGCAGCGGCAATGGAAACCGTCTTCCTGAAGGCGAATCGAATGGTTTTGGCCGCCCCCTTTTCAGGCGCCTTTTCCCGTTCCTGTTCTATCTCACCCAGCAATTCCTGAAACCGGGCGGACTCCTTATCGGTAACCGAATGGAATACCACCTTCTGGAGTTTCACCTCGGATGCCAGTGCCGGATTGGATTCCATTTCCCGCTGGAATTCCTCCATTTCCTCCTGCTCCATTTCCCCGAGGAGAAACTTATCGATGCGCTCCAATTTTTCCTGGCTGGACATTACATGAAATTTAATTCACAAATACAAATCCCGAACCCGCTCGTCCTTCTTCATCAATTCCAACAGGTGCTTATGGCAGAAGTGTTTGCGCTTGCGGGTGTATCCTTCGCTGCCATGGCCCATAGCCTCCTTAATCTGCTCGTAGCTCTCCCCATCCCACCGCATTTGAATGATCCGTTGGCAGTCATCGGCCAGCTTGCCGAACAGTTCGCGGATGACCTTTCCAAGCATCGCCCGCTCCAACTGCTCATCCGGCAGCGGATTGCTGTCTGAATATGCTCTTTCCATCCCTTCTGTTACCTCGGCAAACCGCTTTTTTGAACGGAATGATTTCATTAGCAAGTTTCTACAGACGGCAAACAGGTAAGCCGAAAAAGGAACCTTCAACTCCAGCGACTCCTCTTTCGCCTGTTGAAATACGGCTAACAGCGCCCCGGCAAAAACATCCTGTGCTTCTTCTTCCGACACGCCCTTCTTCAGGCAAAATGAAATGATGTTGGGCTGGAACTCATCGTAGATATGGCGCAGGATATCCCGGTCGCCTTCCCGAATTCCCGTGAGGTAAGTAGCATTGTCGAGTTTTCCCCAGACCGCCCTGTTCATGGTTTATAAGTGTTTCTTCCTTTTGCAGATAATCAAAATGTACCTGCCAAAACGATCATTTTTCCATTTCCATCATTCATTCCTTCATTCCTTCATTCCTTAACGAAGGTTTCCGGAGCGCCCCCTACTCCCGCACGCACCGGCACGAAAAATACTTCCCCTTATCCTCCGTCACCCGGGACAACTTTTTCTCGCGGGCGTCGAAAACATAAACCAGCACTTCGCCGGAACTCTGGTCCCGGATGCTGGTCCAGTAGTAGCCGGCAACGCCGGCATCGAAGAAGGCGCTGCCGTCGTACTGGCCGCCCAGAGCGGCCTTGAAGCCGGACTTGCCGCCTTTTAGCAGGCTCTGGTAGGCCTCTTCGCCGGCACCCTGGCCTCGGTTTTTAGAATAAGAAAAAGCGGTGCCGAAATCCTTCGCCATTGCCCACCAGTCGCCGTCGGCGGGCAGGCGCCAGCCTTCGGGGCAGGCCTGGAGCGCTTCGTCCCAGGTGTACAGCCGGCCGCTTTTCTCACACAGGGAGTCCTGCTCGTTGTAACACCGGCCCGCCCCCTGGTAACTGAGGTTTTGCGCCATCCAGAGCTGATCGTTGAGCAGGGCGGTGCGGTAGAGGGCCGAGTCGCGGGGGTCCATAAAGAAGCGTTGCAGGGCTTCTTCCGCTTCCCTGGCGTATTTGCCGCCGGGGTACTCCCGCAGATATTTGCGGTAAAACTTGCCCCGGTCCAGTTTCTGTGCCTGTTCCCAGGTGGCCTGCTCTGCCTGCTCCTTAATGGCGATGTTCTTTTTGGCGTCTTCGGCAAATTTGCCGTCGGGGTAGGCCCCCAGGTAGGCCTGGTAGGCAGGGATGGTATTTTCTCCGAGGGCGGCCTCGTATTGCTGGCGCTCCTGCTGGCCGGCCAGGGAGCTGGCGTCCAGCCGGTTGCCGCTGCGGTCGATGCTGAAGGCCTGCCCGCCCAGTTCCACCCGGGCTATCCCTTTATTGTCAAACTGGGAAGCTTTGTCGTACTGGATCGGGATGACGGGGCTGCCCAGCTTGTTGATCCAGCCGTACTTGCCGTCCCGCTTCACCAGGGACATTTCTTTGACGAAGGGGTTGACCTCTTCATACTGCGGCAGGATGATCGACTTGGTCATGGAGTTGTAAAAGCCCCAGTATTTATCTTTCTGTATGGCCCAGTAATCGCCGTATTCCTCGGATTTGAGGACGCGGTCATAAGCCAGTTTATCGCTTTTTTGGGTGCCGCCGAACACCCAGGCGAAGATGCCGATCACCACGGCCAGGGCAAGAAGGCCTCCGCCGATAAGGTACCCCCGAGGCATGCGGATGGTATCGGCCATATCCACGCTTTCGGCGGCCGGAGCGCTGCCCATCACGAAGGGGGTTTCCCCTTTGCGCAAGGATTCGATGCCGCTGTTGGCCGCCGCCACGTATTTCCCCTCGGGGTATTTCTCCAGGTAGCTCTGGTAACCGTAGACCTCATTGACCCGCAGCGCTTCGGCCCACTCCTGTTCTTCCTTGATGGTCTTCATCCGCGAGCTGGCCTCGATGTCATGCCGGCCTTTGGGGAATTGCTCCAGGTAAGTTTCGTAGGCAACGACGCTATCTTTTTCCACGGCAACGGCCCAGGCGGCTTCGTCGTTGAGCTCCAGCAGTTTTTCTTTCGCCTCGCGCATGTGCTTGCCGGCGGGATAAAGCGCCAGGTAGTTTTCGAAAGCAGCGATGGAGTTTTCCGCTTCGGCGGCAGCCCAGTCGCGGGCGTCGTCAAATTTGAGGCGGAAGACGAACTGGCCGCCCTCGTGGCCCACGTCGAACAGCGGGTTGCCCTCGGGAAGCTGCCGGTAGTGGGAGCGCGTCTGCATAATGACCTCGTTGATCAGCCGGCCGACATTGAGTTCTGAAGTATTGGACTGCTTCAGCTCCCGCAGGATGCTCTGGGCGAAGGGGCTGTTCTCGCCGGGCTTGCCGTCGTACACTTCCTCATCGTGGCGGCCCGAGCAGAGGGCCCAGCGGGAGGAGCGGCTGTCCAGGTCGGCGATGGCTTCGTTGGTGCTGCGCATTTTGCCTTCGACGAAGAGAGAGCCGGAGAAACAGGAATCGGAAATGAGAAAAGTATGGAAGGCGGGAATGTCCTCAATATAGCCTTTGACCACGGTATTGGGGATGTAATCGGCCGGCGAGCCGGGGCCGGCGCCTACCGGTATCCAGAAGCCCTTGCCGGTCTTTTCGTTGAGGTGGCCGTGGCCGGAATAATAGATGACCAGATCGTTCTCTCCGGTGAGGGTATTGGCCATATTCTCCAGGGCGTTGATGATGCCCTCCCGGCTGGCCTGCTCGTCGAGCAGCAATACCATATTATCCGGGTCGAACTGGTATTGCTCCTGCAGGATGCCGGCGATGTCCTTGACGTCTTTGACCGCGTTGGACAGCTTGGGGAAGTGCTGGTAGGCATCGATGCCGATGCCCAGGAAGTGGGCTTTCCGGACTTTCCGGATGTGGGAGGTTACTTCGCTGAGGTCGATGCCTCGGGTCTTGCCGCTTTCTTCTGCCATGTTCTTGGGTTTTCAAGGGGCTATGCTTCTCCAAAGCTAATGAAAAAAGGATTGGGAAAAAAGCCTGCTTGTATATTTGCATGATCTGAATGTCCTGAAGTTGATCAAACAGGCGTGACTAAAACCTATTCATTCTCGTGTGTTCTACCTTTCGCCTCACCCCCTGCTGCCTGCCGCTCCAATTCCTCCAACTCCTGCCGCTCCGCCACGGTAGGCTCATACGCTCCAAAGGCGGGCAGGGGCGGCTGCCCGGCATCCACCCAGGCGGTATACCAGCTGCTGCCAATGGCGTGGACGGAGGCCTGCATGCGCCGCTCCACCATGCCGGCCATGCGCCGGTGATAGGCCGCAGCGTAATCCTGGCACTGGGTGCGGATGGTCCGCCCCAGGCGTTCTTCGTAGCAGTACTGCTTGTCTTCCGGGAAGGTTTGGCTGAGCTCGCGCTCAATCAGCAGGACGCTGTCCAGCAGTTGGTGGCTGGCCAGGACGGCATCCCAGAAATACGTTTTGGGGTCGCCGATGTATTCGGCCCGGCCGACAAAAAAGTCGTACTCTTTATCAGCAAACAATTCCGGCAGGCGGCTCTCCCAGAAGGCGTGGATGCCCACCTGGTTAGTGAGCTGGCCATTGTAGTTCTCCGTGGTGTGCAGGGGCACGTGGGCATCGCCGATGTAATGCCCCATCTCGGCCGCCAGGCGCAGGATGCGGCCCGGCGCCCGCTGGCGGAAGGCCTCCGTCAGCCGGTGCTGCATCTGCAGCAGGTGATAGGGCACAATGCCGTATTCCGAAAAATGATCCACGGCAAAGGCAGAGCGGCAGTCGAGGGCGCCAACCTCCAGGCCGAAGAGGGCACCGAGGGCATCGCAATCCACGGCCCAGGCATCTTCGTAATATTGCGGTTTGATGTAGGACTCGAAAAAGTCCCGGTAAGCAGTAGCATAAGGTGCTGAAAGCGCCGCGCCGTGATAATCCAGCCGGATAAAAACCTGCTCCCTCACCGTGTCCCGCGCCAGTCGCAGGGTGTCGCCCGCTGCGGTCAGCACCCCCACTTCTGTGAATTTCATGAGCGCCTCCGTCCAGTCGCGGGGCACTTCCGGAAAGGGATACGCTCCCCAGTGGTCGATGTCGATGTAGTGGCGGACGGCCTCGTGCTTCGTCGCGTAGCGCCGCTTGTCGGGATCGACGGCGTGCTCGGTGATGAATTCGATATTTTTTTTAAAAAAGCCGATCATCTCCGGCGGCAGGGTGAAGACGGCCATGCGGTTGATGCGGCGGTGGCCAAAGAATCCCCAGCGCTCAGAGGCGGTGGCGCTGAGGAGTAGCGTGGCAATAACCATACTGTAAAAAAGGACAGCTTTATTCATGTGCCTGAAAATACGAAGAACATACAATTATGGCAACCAGAACCGCAAAACGCTGCCGGGTTTATCCAGGCAGAGCCAACCCGAAACCCGGCAGGTTGAATTATCCGAATAATCGAAAATGATCAGTTTTTCAGTTCAGCAAATTCTTGTCCTCGAAGAAAGAGCCATACCCCCAGAACAGCTTTTCCAGCACGATCTGCTGGGCCAGCAGGAAGTCCTCCCCGTTCAGGTCGGCGAAGTACCGCTCGATATTGCCGGGGTAGCGGACGTAATCGCCGGTCTTGGCATCCTGGGAAATGGTGGCTTCTTCGATGATGGGATGGAGCTTCACCTGCGTAGTATCGCCTTGCTTGTTGACCAGGGTAATAATGCTGAACGGCACCAGTTGGGAGATAGAATCCCTGCCGGGGTATTTGTTGCGGAACGCCTCGCCGCCGACGCTTTCGAAACTGGCCAGGAAGGCCTCCGCGCTGCCCTTCCGGAAGGGCCGGCGTATCTCCGGAGTGATGTCATAAAAGGGGCGGACTTCATAGCCGCCGGGCGCATTTTCCAGGATAAAGGACTGGTTGCGTTGTTTGGGATACTCGATGGAGACCGACTGGATATTTTCCACCTCTTCTTCGAAAAGGGTTTTATCTCTCCATTCGTCGCCGTAGCGGCGGAAGCGGACGCTCAGGTTGCCTTCCCAGGCCGGCAGGTGAACCACGTACGGTTGCTCGGCGCCGTCCATGATCATATAAGTCCCCCGCTCATCGGAGGTCGACCCTCCGACGTAATAAGCTTTGAGGAGTTCCCCGTCCTGGCCGTACAACTCCACCTTCATGCCTTCGGTAGCCAGGGCCTCCACCATAGAAGGCACTGCTGCCTCAGGCGGCTTGTATTTGATCTGTACCCGGGTGAGGGCGTCCAGCAGGGGCAGCATCACGGAGGGGCGGGCCTTGTATTTCCCGTTGTAGAGCCAGTATCCGTCGCGGCGTTCCAGGGTGGTCCGCTCTCCCCGGCGGTCGGCAATAAAGATTTTGTGCACCTGCCCGATGTCCTTGACGGCAAAGGCGCGGTCGGCGCCGGCCAGCGTCGTTTTCTCATCCTCTCCCTGGGAGAGGTACCAGAGTACGCCCCCGCCAAGCAGGAGGAAGGCGATCAGCAATATTAGTGTGCGATTCATTTTTTCGTCTTTTTAGTTTTCATATTACTCCTTTGTCTTTTCAGGCTGTCCATCCAACAATATAGCCATACCAACAATATAGCCATACCAACAATATAGCCATACCAACAATATAGCCATACCAACAATATAGCCATCCAACAATATAGCCATCCAACAATATAGCCATACCAACCCAATCCCTCCTCCCCTCACCTGGCAAACCGCCTCCTCCGCATCCAGTTGTATAACAGTCCGAAAGCCAGCAAAAAGGCCAGAGGCAGGCCGATGTTGAACAGCTGCCAGAAGGCCGTTTCCCGCTTGGCCTTGACCGTATCCAGCAGGCGCAGCCGCACCTCCTTGCCCCGGGCTTCGATGACGCCCTTGTCGTCCAGCAGGTACTCCAGGGCGTTCAGCAGCAGGTCTTTGTTGGCAAAGAGATAGCGGTCGAATTCGTTATAGCCCAGGGGGCTGATGGATTGGTTCTGCGGGTTTATCTTGTTCCTGGCTACGTCTCCGTCCGAGACGACGATCATCTTGGTGGGCACGCTTTGTGGTTTGAATTCCATGCCCAGTTGGGCCAGGCCATCCAGCATGCTTTCAGTCACCCGGTTTTCATACATGGACGGGAAAACGCCCTCCAGGGCAAGGGCCAGCACCCGGGGTTCCTGGTTGAATTTATCGGGGTCCAGGTCATAGCGCAGGAATTCGAAGTTCATCTCCACAGGGATCAGCTGCACCCGTGTATTGGGGGAAGACTGGAGCAGGACGTCCTTTTCCACCCTGGTTTTTGTCTGCACGCTCGTATCTATGGAACTGGCGTACAGCAAATTGACGACGCCCAGGCTCTTCACCACCGGATGGCTGGACTGCGGGGCGACGGCCAGGTGATAGGGATAGCGGAAGTAGTCGAACTGCGGGGCGTTGCCTACCATCCCGGTGGCCAGGGGGATGGTGGAGCACTGCATGTCCAGCACCAGGTCGGGTTGTATGCGGACGCCATATTTGAACAGCAGGTCGTCGAGGTTGAGGTCATACTCGTTCGGATAGTAGCTCTTCCGGCCCCGCAGGCTGTCCAGGCTGACGGCCACCTTATCCAGCAGCCAGAGCACCTTGCCGCCGTTCATGATATACTGGTCGAGCTTGAACTTGTTCTTTTCCGAGAAAGGCCGGGTAGGCTTGGCGATCACGACGGCAGCGGCTTCCTGGCCGATGCTGACCACGCTGTCGAGGTTCACTCGCCCCGTTTCGTAAAACTCGCGCAGGGATTTCTCCAGGTCGGCGGTCTCCATGGGGCTCAGTTCTCCCTGCCCGCTGGTGAACACGATACTGGGTTTGCGGGCCAGTTGCAGCTTCTGGATGGCGTTGGCCAGTTTGTACTCCAGCAAGCCCACCGAATTGTTGAGGGTAACTTCCGGCGGCACGCCCGGCACCTCGTTCTCGAGAAGGTTGACGATGAATTCCCGGTTTTTGTAATAAATTATGGCATAGGGATAGATCAGTTTCTCAGAAGTCCCTTCTACCCCTTTAACCCGCAGGTTGACCGGATTGATGCCGTCTTTGGACAGCTGCTCCCGGCGTTGGTTGACCTCTTCCGTCGTTCCGGCGCCCGGGTCGTCAAACTCGTATTCGACGTAGCCGGAGGCCGACCGGAAGTCATCCAGCACATCGCGGGTGGCCGATTGCAGGCGCTTGAAGCCCGCCGGAAAATCCCCTTCCAGCAATACCCGGATAAACACCACATCGTCCAGGCCCTCCAGCAGGCTGCGGGTGGCGCCGGTCAGCGTATACCGCTCCTCCTCGGTCATGTCCAGGTACCCGTACAGGGCCGTGCCGTTGATGCGGGCATTGGCCAGGATGTTCAGGAACAACAACACCCCGGCGAACAGCAGCAGCTGGACCAGGGATTGTGCTTTGCGGTTGTTTTTATGTTTTGGCTCTTTCATTGCTTTCATTGTGTAAACGTGTAAACGTGTAAAGGTGTAAATGAGTGCTCAGCCGGACTTTTACACTTTTACACCTACGCACATTTACACATTCCTGCCTCACCACTTCCTCCGTTCCAGCGACACCATCGTCATCATGATGAACAGGGCGATAACAGAGATAAAGTAAACGATATCCCGGGTGTCGACCAGGCCCCGGCTTATCGAGTTATAGTGATAATCAATGCCGAACATCTGCACCACGTCATCCATCTTGCCGGCGAATACCGGCAGGCGGCTCAGAAAGTCGAACCCCCAGTACAGGAAGAAGCACAGAAAAGCCGCCAGGAGGAAGGCGACGATCTGGTTGCCGGAGAGGGAGGATGCGAACAACCCGATGGCGGCAAAAGCGCCGGCCAGGAAGAACAAGCCGATATAGGATCCCAGTATGGCGCCCGAATCGAGGTTGCCGGGCGGAGAACCCAGTTGATATACCGTATAATAATACAGCCCGGTAGGCAGCAGGGCAAAGGCCAGGAGCAACAGGCTGGCCAGGTACTTGCCCATAATGATGTGCAGGCTGGTGACCGGGCGCGTGGCCAGCAGCTCGATGGTGCCGGCCTGCTGCTCTTCGGCGAACGACCGCATGGTAATGGCCGGAATGAGGAAGACAAATATCATGGGGCCGATCTCAAAGAGCTGGTCGAGCGTGGCGTAATTGAAATTCAACAGGCTCGTATCCGGAAATACGAACATCACCAGGCCCAGGGTCATCAGGAATACGCCGATGACGATGTACCCGATCAGGGAGCTGAAGAATGAATTGACCTCTTTCAGGAATATGCTTAGCATGGTTTTTGTTCAGTATTTTTACCCGGCCGAGGCACGAGGACGGGCGCGGTTAGCTATTCGCCATTCGGTGTCCGGCAGCGAAATCCGAATGCCGAACCACCATACAGCTGCTTCCCCGGCCTCCTACCGAACCGGCACATAGGCCGGGTTGCGGTCGTCGTAGATGAGCAGGCATTTATACAATTTTTCTTTCAGTTCCTCTTCCGGCAGCTCAGCGACGGTGCGCCACAACTGGGGGTCGTCCGCTATCCAGTCCAGGAAAGCCTCTTTATGAAAAGGGCTCTGCCGCCCATCTTCAAAGTGCAACATTTCTTCCCGCGTCACGGCCTCTTTCCGTGCGACGGCGCCTTTCCGGAAGGGCCTGCCGGTCAGGGGGTTGTAAGCGGCAATTTCAATCATTTTCGTTTCTTCCACATCGTAGGCGTAATAACAGATACGCCCCCGCACGCGCAGCCCGGCAAAGGCCATGGCCTGCTTATCGGTGGCGGTGTCGGGCAGGCGGATAAAAGGCGTTCCCTCCAGGCAAATGCCCCAGATGGAATCCGGCGACAGTGGCTGTCCATCCTTTCTTCGGATGTACTCGGCCTGTGCCAGGAAAGCCTGCTGGCTGGTGACGAGCTGCGCTTCCACATCTTCCCAGCTCAGGGCGGGCCGGTTGGCCCGGAACTCCCCGAAGGCCAGATAAACGCCATCGGCGAATTCGAAGTTTTTGGTGACCCGGGCACTGTCGGCCTGCGCCGCTCCGGAGGCAGCGGCCAGCAGAAGGGGCAGGCACAGGCAAAAGCGCAGCTTCATAATGGTAATCACTACTTAATTCGTCAGTTTTTGGAAAACCTCGTCGATTTCATAAACTTCCTTGTGCAATTCCAGCAACTTATTATGGTGTTCCACGGCAAAATCAAACAAAGCGGGCCGCAGGTCCGCCTCCGGTTCCGAGATGAGCTGGAAGCGGTTTTTGCCCAGGTCGCGCAGTTCGCGAAGCCGGGGCAGGGCCGAGAGCGCTTTGCGCGGCGGCTCTTTCTGGAATTCTACCGTGACTACAGATTCGGCGGCGATGCGGCGCTGCAGTTCTTCTATAGAATCGTTGGCGACGATCTTTCCCCGGTTGATGATCAGCACCCGGTCACAGATGGCTTTGACCTCCTGCATGATATGGGTGGAAAAGATGACGGCCTTCTCCTGCCCCAGCTGCTTGATCAGTTTCCGGATGTCCGCCAGCTGGTTGGGGTCCAGCCCGGAAGTAGGCTCGTCGAGAATGAGCACGTCCGGGTCGTGCAGCATGGCCTGGGCCAGCCCGACGCGCTGCCGGTACCCTTTGGAGAGGGCGCCGATCACTTTGTGCTGCTCGCGCTCCAGGCCGGTCACTTCGATCATTTCCCCGACGCGGCGCCGTGCGTTCTTCAGCTGGTGGAGGCCGGCGATAAAGCCCAGGTATTCCCGCACATACATGTCTTTATAGAGGGGGTTGTGCTCCGGCAGGTAACCGATCCGGCGGCGGGCTTCCATGGGCTGTTTTACCACGTCGAAGCCGCAAACAGCGGCCGCCCCCTCGTCCGGAGGGATAAAAGTGGTAATGACCTTCATGGTAGTGGTCTTCCCGGCGCCATTGGGGCCGAGGAAACCCAGCACCTCGCCCGGCCGGGCTTCGAATGAGATGTCATCCACCGCTCTTTGCGTACCGTAAATTTTGGTCAGATTCTGTACTGTTACCGACATGGCATGCCTGTTTAAAGCCCCGCAAAACTACTAAATTTAATACAACTCGCCACCAGCCGGGCCAGCCGGTTGAAAATCCATTTGCCGTTCATCGGGCAAACCGGGTGTTTTACTAACGCCGGGGGCTCATTCACTGCTCAAAAGGCAGTTCTTAAAGTTATGTTAAGGAGGAAGCGGAGGCCGCCGGGGTTGTGTGAGGGCACGGGAAAAAGAAAGCCCGGGTTGCGAATGGCGCCCGAAGCCCCGGCTGGCTAACAATAGAAAAACAGAGGCTGCACAATAAATAAATGGCTAATTGCTTTATACAAATGCTTTGCCTTCAAATATGTACTTTTCCGGGACGATCTGAAAAAACATACTTCCAATGCGCATTCGAAATATCGCCATTTTTTTCCTTTTTCCAATATTCGCAAACGCCCAGGTGGAACGCCTGATCAACCATAAAGACGTCATCTGGGCGGCAAAGGTGGAAGCGGTTGTCGGTTTCGACCGCGTCCAGGCGCCACTTCCGCCCAATCTGCTGGAAATCGTGCCGGTAAAAGTGGTTCAGGATAACCCGGAAGCCCCCCACCCTTCTCCGTTTACCGATCACCTCAATCGCCTCATCGAACGGGGCGCCCTTCCCGCTTACGCCGACCGCGGGCTGACGGCCTCCCTGCCGCCGGGCGAAGCCCGCGCCCGGCTGATTGCCGCCGACACTATCGTGGTATTTGACCCGGAAACTTATGAGGAAACCGTTCAGGTCGTTTCCTATGACCTGCTGGGGGAAACGCCCTTTTTTGTCGTGCAGCAACTCTGGTTGTTCAATGGCAGGAAAAATGAGCTGGAAACGATAGCCCTGGCCATAGCCCCGGCCGTAAAAAGCGGCAGCCAGCCGGACCGCTATCAGCCGCTGGTGTGGTATAAACTGCCGGCGCCCCGCAGGGGCCTCTCCCGGTTGAAATCCCCGGCCGTCCGCTTCGCCACCCACATACGGTATTCCGTTTCTGAAGAGCAGATAGAGGTGCTGAAGGGGAAGGACAAACACCTCAAGGAAATCCTCGTCGAACGCCTCCAGGCAGGGACGCTGATGGGCTACGACCAGAAACGCCAGCCCATCCCGCCTTCAGCAATTGACGATATTTTCGTCCAGCAGGATACCATCATCACCTTTGACCCGGAGACCTACGAGGAACACGTGCAGATGGTACGCCTGGAATTCGGCCCGATTGACATTACGGACTTCAGCGTCCAGCAGAATTGGTTTTTCGCGCCTTCCCGCAACAGCCTGCAGTGCAGCCCCCTGGCGGCCGGCCCGGCAATTCCCGTCATCGACGAATATGGCAAACAGCAGGCGCTCAGGCCGCTGTTTTTCTGGAGGAGGGAGTGAGTACGGGGGTAAAGGTGTGGAATTGTTACCTGGGTGGATGGGCTATATTGTTATATGGCTATATTGTTAAATTGTTACGCTAATTGTGTCCGCTTTCTTTAGTACTACTTTGTCACTTTAACAGGAGCGCGGACCCCGACCCTTCGGGTACAGGGCAGGCTCTCCAGATCCTCCGGCCACGAGAAATTTTAAAGTAAAGTAGTATTAGCAACACAACAATATACCTCCCCCCATGCCCCCTCACACCTTAACCATATCCCCTACGAAGTCCTTCACCGGGATGATCTGCCCACGGGCGTTGGTAATATCGAAATAGTTGGCCCATCCTTCCTCTTCCACGGCCTTCTCCAGCATATACACATGGCCCAGGTTGGGCATTTTCCAGACGGCCAGATAGCGGTAATCCGAATTCTGGGGCACCGCTTCGTCACAGACGGCGAAGCCTACCAGTTCAACATTCAGGCCTTGCATGCGGCGGACACCCGGCGCGAGCATGGCCAGAAACTCCTCCCGTTGTTCACAGGGCAGGTTATTCCATTCGGGCCGGGGCTTCCATAATTCAACGTAGAGGAACATATTCGTCAGTTTTGATTCAACAAATAAAACGGCGGTGCGCCATCTTTTTCTCAAACCTCAAATTAAGACTTGAAATAGAGCAGGTTAATGACCGATCGCAGCAATGAAGGTGACTTTTCGCACTCAACCGCTTTTGCCTTGGCTTTAAATGCTTAATTTTAGCCGGAACAGTTAAGGCGTACCGTTCCGGATTTGTCAATCATCACTTATATGCGAAGAAGCGTTCTGGTTTTTGGGTTTCTCCTGCTGGCGCTGGCGACAGGCGCCCAGCCCACCTTTGTCATCAAAGCATTACCGCCCAACACGCCCGAAACAGACACGCTTTTCCTGAGCGGATCCATCAACAACTGGGCACCGGACGACCCCGGGTTTGCCTTTGAAAAAGATGCGTCCGGGCAGCTCTTTCTCACAATAAGCCAGCCCGGCCCGCCGCCCTTCGAATATAAGATCACCCGGGGCAGTTGGGAAAAAGTGGAAACCAATGCCTTCGGCCAGTTCGTCAACAACCGTTACCATAAGGGCGCCTCCGGCGAGGATACCGTACGCCTCCGGATACTTAGCTGGGACGACCTGCCGGTCAACCCCCGCTTTGGATGGGTAGATATTACCGTCGAAGAGGTGCCGGACAACACGCCGCCCGACGCCTCCATTTACGCTGTGGGCAGCTTCAACGACTGGCATCCCGGCGACCCCGACTACCTCCTGGAAAAACAACAGGACGGAACCCTCCGCACTCGCCTCCCCCTCCTGGACGATACCATTTATTACAAGTTTACCCGTGGCAACTGGGAGACGATCGAAGGGCGGCGCAACGGCAGGGCGCGCATCAACCGGCAGTACATCCTCCGCGGGAACAGCCCGGGGACGGTAACGGCCAGGATCGAATCCTGGGAAGACCTCGCCGGCAACCCGATCAACCTCTATACCTTTCTCCTCCTGCTGGCGGCCATCCAGGGCCTGCTGCTGATCCTGGCCATCAATACCCTCCAGGACAACAACCGGGCGGCCAACCGGATATTGTCCGTCCTGCTGCTCCTGTTGTCTGTCGCCCTGGCCGGGCGGGTATCGACCTACGACCGGGACACCTTCAACTGGATGCCGCGCCTGCTGCTGCTGCCCGATTTCATCTACTTTCTCTACGCCCCCATTTTTTTGCTGTACATCAACCGCCTGCTGCGCACGCCGGCGACGAACCGGTTCGGAATCGGCTGGTGGCATTTTGTGCCTTTCCTGCTACAGGTAGCAGCTTACCTGCCCCTGATCTTCATGCCCAAGGAAGAATTCATCTCCCGGGTGGTCAACCAGGACTTCAAGGCCTTCTTTGCCTGGTCGGGCGGATTGGCCCTGGCATTCAATTCCTTTTACTGGCTCATTTGCCACCGCACCATCCGGCAGTACGAACGAGAATCGGGAGACACCCATGCTTTCGAACCCAACCTGGAATTCCTCCGCGTAGTCATGTGGCTCAAGTTCGCCTGCCTCCTCATCTGGGGGGCCACCTACTTCATCGGCGGCCTGGGCCTGATCCTGGAAAAAGACCTGAGCTTCATCACCGAAAAAACCACAGACGCCCTCTGGGTGGTCTTTTCCCTGACGGCTTTCTTCCTGGGTTACTACACCATGCGCCAACCCGAAATCTTCAAACTGCCCGACCCCGACGCCCCACCCACCCCCCAGGGGCAGGAGGAACAGGACAAGGCCGCCTCGATGGATGAAGAAGAAATGGACGAGATCAAAATCCGGCTGGAACGGGCCATGAATGAAAAACAACCTTACCGCAACCCCGGCCTCACCCTCAACGCCCTGGCGGAATTGGCCGACACCAGCCCCCACTCCCTGTCCAGAGTCATCAATGACGGCTATGGGATGAACTTCAACGATTTCGTCAACTCCTACCGCGTTGAAGAATTTAAAAAGCTCGCCCGGCAGGAAGAATACCAGAACCATACCCTGCTGGCCATCGCCTTCATCGTCGGGTTCAACTCTAAATCGGCGTTTAACCGCTCCTTCAAAAAGTTACAGGATTGTACGCCCCGGGAGTACCTTAAGGAAGTCTTGAACTGATGACAAGGGTGGACGGGGTAGACAGGATGGACGGGATGTACAGGTTTTGGGGGCGCGATGCTTTGGGTAGACAGGATGGACAGGATTGACAGGTTTGGTGGCTGGATGCTTTGGGGAGGCAGGATGGACAGGATGTACAGGTTTTGGGGGCGCGATGCTTTGGGTAGGCAGGATGGACGGGATGTACAGGTTTTGGGGGCGCGACGCTTTGGGTAGGCAGGATGGACAGGATTGACAGGTTTGGTGGCTGGATGCTTTGGGGAGGCAGGATGGACGGGATGTACAGGTTCTGGGGGCGCGATGCTTTGGGTAGACAGGATGTACGGGATGTACAGGTTTGGCAGGCTGGGGACTGTTCAGGACGCTGTGTCTTCCCGCCTGCCTGCCTACCTGGCAGTAATGGCAGGCAGGCTGTGCCGAAGGCCGGCAGGTTACTCAAAACGCGCAGAGAAACGCGGAGATGTCAAAAAGTATTCGCCTGACAGCGAATACTCTGTGTTCCTCTGCAGCCTCATATGTTTGAAAAACCGCAGTGAGCGCAGAGGACCGCAGAGAAGAGTATAGCAGCTCCGCTGCGCAAGCAACATGCTGTATAGGCAACGCCCCCGGAGATGCCACACGCCGCTTTTCGGCTACCCGTCTGAGGTTGGACAGCAGAAAGGGGAAAGCCGAGCGGAGTCGAGGCCGAGCGCGTTCAGGAGGCATGAAGTGTCCAGCCTTAGACGGGTAGCCCGCTTTTCCTCTGTGGCGCTCTGCGCCTCCTGCGGTTAAAAAAACACAGGGGCGCGGAGCGCTGCAGAGAAAGACTGCGTACCTCAGCGGTTCAAAACTTGAGGGCGGATACAAATTGCTGAACAATCTCCTCTTATGGGTTTTCCACTGCCCCCCTCATCAAACCGTACGTGCGGTTTTCCCACATACGGCTTACTCCCGGCAGCCAGCCTCAACTGCCCAAATCATGTACATCCTGTAAATCCTGTCTACCCAAAGCGTTTAAACCCCGGAAGCTACCCTCAACTGCCCAAATCATGTACATCCCGTACATCCTGTCTACCCAAAGCGTTTAAACCCCGGCAGCCAGCCTCAACTGCCCAAATCATGTACATCCTGTAAATCCTGTCTACCCAAAGCGTTTAAACCCCGGAAGCCACCCTCAACTGCCCAAATCATGTACATCCTGTAAATCCTGTCTACCCAAAGCGTTTAACCACCGGCGGCCAGCCTCAACCGTCCAAATCCTGTACATCCCGTAAAAAAATCCTGTAAATTTTGTAGCGGATTATGATCTGCGGCGATTAACAGGAGTATTACCATTAAAATTGCACCGTGGATAATGTCCCATTTTCCGAATCCAGAACAAAACAAATACGACTGAAAAATTCTGCCCTATGAAAAAATTTACGCCCTGCCTCCTGTTCCTTGCCCTTTTCCTCTTCTCCTGTAACCAGGACAAACTTCAGGATGCGTTGACCGAAGAACGCGAACTGAACATCGTACATGTCACCCATCACGACGGCGCCCCCTTCAGCACGGAAGGGTTCGGCGGCGAGGTATCCACCCGCACCTTTTCCGGCGGCCCCGGCGGCGGGGTGATGATGCAGGCCTTCTACTGGGACCCGCCGGCCGGCGGCGTATGGTGGGACACCGTTAAGACCAAGCTCGAAGGGTGGTCCAGTGCAGGCATCGAATCCATCTGGCTGCCCCCCGTCTCCAAAGCCCAGGGCGGCGCCAATTCCATGGGGTACGACCCCACCGACTATTTTGACTTCGGCGATTACAACCAGAACGGGACCGTCGAAACCCGCTTCGGCTCGAAAACCGAACTGACCGGCCTCATCAGCGAAGCCCACGCCCAGAATATGAAAGTCTACGCCGATATCGTGCTCAACCACAACAGCGGCGGCCAGCTGGAAAACAACCAGTATACCGGCACCCAGACCTGGACCGACTTCACGCAGGTGGCCTCCGGCAAGTTCCTGCGAACGCAGCACGACTTTCACGCCAACTGGGTACACGGCAACGACGATGGCTACTTCGGCGGTTTCCCCGACCTCTGCCACGATGTGCCCTATGTTCAGGACTGGCTGTGGAAAAGGACTGACGGCGTGGCCAAATACTACAAGAACAATATCGGCTTCGACGGCTGGCGCTTCGATTATGTGAAGGGATTTGCCCCCTGGGTCGTGCGGGAGTGGAACAACCACGTCGGCGGCTTCTCCGTCGGCGAACTCTGGGATGCCAACGTCGACTACCTGAACTGGTGGGCCAACGAGGCCAACAGCAGCGTTTTCGACTTCGCCTGCTACTACAAAATGAACGACGCTTTTGACGGCAACAACCTCGCCGTCCTTTACGACGATATGATGTGGAAGCGGAACCCCTTCCGCGCCGTCACCTTCGTGGCCAATCACGACACAGATGAAATCTGGAATAAAATGCTGGCCTATGCTTACATCCTGACGCACGAAGGTTACCCCACCATTTTCTACCGGGATTATGAAGAATGGCTGAATAAGGAAAGGCTGAACAACCTGATCTGGATCCACAACAATAAGGCTACCGGGACGACCTCCATCCTCTACGCCGACAACGACGAGTACGTGGCCCGGAGAAATGGCTACAACGGCCCCGGCCTGATCGTTTACCTCAACAATTCCAACAACTGGGTGCAACGCTGGGTGCCAACCAACTGGTCCAATACTCAGATCAAAGACTTCACCGGCCACTCCAACTGGTATCCCACCACCCAGGGCGGCGGATGGGTCGAGATTCAGTGCCCGCCGAAGAGCTATACGGTCTGGTCTCCGAATATTTGATGGGGAGTGCCGGGTGTTCAGTGTTCGCTTTTGGCTGTTCGCTTAGTGAGCCGCGAGCCGCCAATTGCAAACTGCGGCGAAAAGCGAACCACCATCACCAACCAGAAACTGACAACTACCCGACATCCGGCGGCGAAAAAAAGCCCCGAATAGGGCCCAGATTATAATATGCAACGACTGAAACCCCGATTAGGCCTATACTTGCTCCCGAAACGCAGCCGAAGTTAATTCAGGCGCATTTCCACAGATTACGGAAAATACAGTTTGAGTAATAGGTAAGTGCCGGAGTTGCAACAGAGAGCTCCGGCATTTTTTTTAATTGCTGTTTTCTGCCTGGGGAACAGCCCTGGGCCCCTCCTGTGTCCCCTGCCTGAGAGGAAACCTCACTTCCCGCTCTAACATTTACCCACAGAGAGATCAGGCGCTCCCGGCGGCCAGCTCCCGAAGCCCCCGCAGGGCAAGAGATGAAGGCAGGAAGCCCAACAGCCCGTTGCGCAGGCGGCCGAGCAGCGGGCTGTCCAGCTGAGCTACCCGGCCGAGGCGGCGGCTCTGGCGGACGATGCGGTCTGCCCGCTTTTTGCGTTGGTTTTGATAGGCGTGGAAAGCGTCTTCCCGAGGCAAGGACGACAGGCAACCCGCCAGGGCCAAAGCGTCCTCAATAGCCTGGCAGGCACCCTGTCCCATATTTGGGGTAGTCGCATGAGCAGCGTCGCCGAGCAGGACGACGCGCTTCGAGTGCCATTTCTTCAGGGGTTCCAGGTCGCTGATGGGGCTGTAGATGATCCGGCCTTCCGGTGTTTGTTCGATCAGTTCCGCCACGGGGCGGGCGAAGGGCCGAAAAGCATCCAGCAGGCCGGCTTTGGAAAGCCCCGCCCAGTCGCAGCCCCGCTTCTCATTCACCACTGCAAACCAATAGATGTTGCCTTCGCTTATGGGCACAATGCCGAAGCGTTGGCCCGGTGCCCAGGCTTCGGTGCCACGTCGCTGCCAGGGCGTAATATCCGCCGGGCACATCCCCCGCCAGCATACCTGCCCGGAGGGGCGCTGCCGGGCGGCCGGGAACAGCTGCTGCCGGGCGGCCGAGTGGATGCCGTCGGCGGCAATCACCACATCGGCCGACACAACCGTCTCATCTTCAAAATACAGCCGTACCTCATCCTCCCCTCCTTCCAGCCGATCCAGCCTTTTGCCTGTTTGAATCCCATCGTCCGGCAAAGCCTCCAGGAGCAACTGCTGCAATGCGCCCCGGTGGATGCCCAGGTTGGGAACGCCAAACTCCCGGATGAGCGGGCCCAAAGCCGTTCGGCTGACAGGCCGGAGCTGTTGGTCGGTGATCCGCAGCTCTTCGAGCGGATGGCCCTGTTCCAGCGCCCGGCCCGCCAGGCCCAGCTTCTGAAAAACCCGCATGGCGTTGATCGCCAGGGTAATGCCGGCACCAACCGGGCGCAATTCCGGCGCCGCCTCGTAAACGGTAGGGCGAAACCCTTTCTGGCAAAGGGCAATAGCCGTAGTAAGCCCGCCGATGCCGCCCCCGATGATGGCAATTGAAGTATCCCTGTCCATAGACGAAAAATTTAGAACAAATGTACTAAATTTTTTTATTTAGAACAAGCGTTCTATTTATTTATCCTGCGGCAGGGGCCGTCCGAGTATGCTGCCGGCGATCCCGATGCGCTGCATTTCCGCCGTGCCGCCCGCGAGGGTGAAGCAGCGCGCATCCCTGAACATGCGTTCCAGAGGCAGGCTGCGGGCGTAGCCCTGGGCGCCGCAGAGCTGTATGGCCTCGCTCGTCACCCGGACGGCCATTTCCGAGGCGTAAACTTTAGCCACGCTCGATTCGTAGCGCCCGGTGATGCCCATTTTGGCGCCAGCCGCTGCCCGGTAGACAAGATAGCGGGCCGCGTCGAGGCTGATGGCCATGTCGGCCAGCTTGAACTGCACCGCCTGGAAATCGGTGATCCGCCTGCCAAATTGCCGGCGCCCGTCGGCATAATCTTTGGAAAAATCAAAGGCTCCCTGGGCGATTCCGAGGGCAACGGCCGAAGCGCCTACCCGCTGGCCGTTGTAGGCTGACATCAGCTTCCGGAAGGCAGAACCGGGCGGCACCACCAGGTTCTCTTTGGGCACGCGCAGGTTTTCGAATTCGAGAATGCCTTCCTGAACCCCCCGGACGCCTAAAGACGGAATCCGCCCGGCGTATTTAAAGCCCGGCATATCCCGGTGGATGAGGATGGCGCCGATGCCCTGGGGCCCGGGCTTTTCGTGGAAACGGGCGTACAACAAGGTATATTCCCGTTCGCCGGCGCCCGTGATCCAGTGTTTTTTGCCGTTGATGACGAACGCTTCCTCGTCTTCCGCCGCCGAAGTAGTCAGTTCGGCCAGGGCGGAGCCGGCTTCCGGCTCCGTCATGCCGATGCTCATCAGCGCTTCGCCCCGGCAGATTGTGGGCAGGACGCGGCGGCGCTGTTCTTCCGTGCCGAAATTCAGGATGGTGATGGCCGCCCCGAAATTGTGGTCGACAATCAGCCGGGCGCTGATGCCGCAATGCCGGGCGACCTCTTCAATGACCAGAACGGCATCCAGGGTGGAAAGGCCCCGCCCGCCGTATTGGGCGGGAAAGGTCATCCCAAAATATCCGGCGTCCGCATATTTCTGGATTTGCCGACGGGGGATGTGCTCCTCCTGGTCCCACCGGGCTGCATAAGGCGCAATCTCGGATTGGGCAAATTCCCGGGCTTCGGCAACCAAGCGCTTTTGCGCTTCTGACAATCGGAAATCCATAGTTGTACTTTTAGTTTTTTTCAAAACCGTCCTGGCGGCAACCGGCAACCCTGCCTTCCCGCATTTTCGCATCGCTCGCGTTACATCACAGCGCTATTGGTTATTGAGTTTTTAGCCCCCTTCTCTTCGATCAGGCGTTGTTGGAGTTTGGGGATATCGGCCTGGACAAGGTAGTGAACGAACTTTTTTTTCTCAATGTAAATCAACTGCTTTTCGATGCGGTCCAGGAAGAACAACGTCGGCCGGACTGTCCGGGGATCATTGGTCAGGAAGCTCGCCCGGAGGAAGGAAGATGCCCGTTTTACGGCATTGACCGACTCGCTGAGGATTTCCTCATCTTTATTGAAGAAGATGAAAGCCTTATAATTCCGGTAGAACAGATAGCCCGCTATGCCGAAACACAAGATGGCTTTGAGCATCGACGCAACGACAAATTCATCGGCCTGGCTGAAACCAATGCCCAGCCGGGATAATTGATACTCCGGCAACAACAGCCCAATGCTGTAGACAATATAGGCGTACAATGTCCATTTCCGGTCTTCCAGAGCCTGTTTCAGCTTCCCGCGGAGGCGGCCGCAGTAAGACAAATAGGACATCAGGGAGAAGAACTCCTTATCCGGCAGGTGTTTGGCCAGGTTCAGCAGGTAGTGGTTTTCCGGGGCCTGGTATTTGTCGCCGGCGAAGGCGATGTGTTTTTCTTTCAGGAATTCCGCAATGCGGCTGTTGACTTCCTCTTTATTTTTCCCTTCGAAGAAGAAGGCTTTATGGCGAAAGAAGAATTCCGGCCGGCCTTGCCTGGCGGTAAATTGCCAGCTGCGCGATTCGTCTTCTTCGATCTCTGCAACCTTCAGGGCTGCCTCGCTGAGGCGCTCCCGGTTCCGGGAGGTGGAGCGCAGGTAGTTGTAATACGCCTCCAGGGTTTTCTTTTCATTTGCCTCTTCCCACAGCTTGCCCTCCACGATCGCTTCGGTCAAGTTTCGGGCTTCCCGGGAATACCAGGAATGGGGGTATTTTTTCAGGAAAGCCTCGTAGCCTTCCGTGGTGTGCGCCACCCTGGCCTTTGCCCAGGCCTCCTCCAGTTGCTCTTTTTTGTCGCGCCATTCCTTAAAGTGCTTACAAAGAGAATAGTAAATCCGGTTGCAGGCGCTGTGAGGGCTGTCCCAGACAGGGCTCTGCACAAAATGGCCGTTGTCCGGCAGGTGGATGACGTTTTTCAGCATGGTTCGTTTCGGAGGCAGGGGCAGGAAGGAAATGGCCGCCACCCGCAGGCGCTCCATGTGGTGATATTCGGTAAGCCGCTTAAACAGCGGGGCGTTGGCGTTGAGCTGGACAAGCAGGTTGGGGGTGCAGGCAAGGAGGAAGAAGTCGACCTCTTTCCACGTTTCCTTAAAGCGGTAAGTATCGAGGCGCTCTATTTCCTGCAGGGAATACCGCTGAAGGTGGCCGTCGTCCTGCATAATCTGTAAATAAACGGCAAACAGGTTCTTGAAAGCTTCATCTGTTTGGGAATACAAAAGCATCGCTTTCAGTTTGGGGGATTGCTGGGCCATAGGTTTTTCGTTTTAGGGTTGCCAAAAACGCCCGGGGGGCTTTACCATTATCCAATGAGCATATGTTAAAAACGGTTCCGGCAAACAATTAATTGTGCCTGGACCATGGTTTCAGACAACCTGGCATTGTCGAAAGGAGGCGGGCAGGCACAATCGGCAAAAATTTTTATATTGTACAATCAAAAATCACCCGACATGAAGAACTGTATGCTAATCTTACTTTTCTCCTGCCTCCTTTCCGGCAGTTGGGCTGCCGGCATCAAGGTGGAGCACATCCGGATGCATTACATCGAAGAAGCGGCCGGCCTGAGCGAATGGTCGGCCCAGTTGACGGTAAGCTGGCGCCATGCCTGGCGCAACGGGCGGAACCACGACGCAGCCTGGATTTTTTTTAAACTTAAAAACAAGGACGGCCGGGCCAGCCACCTGAAAGTGGCCCCCTCCCGTATGTCCGTTTTGGAAACCCATGGCCCAAAGATGCCGAAAGCGGTATTGCAGGCTTCCTCCGACAGCCTGGGCCTGTACCTGTATCCGGCAGCGGATTATCGCGGCGACCTCAGTTATACCCTGAAAGTACACTTCAAAGCGCCTCCGCCGAACCTATACATCTGGGAAAACACGCTGGAGGCCTACGCCCTGGAGATGGTGTACATCCCGGAAGGGCCGTTTACCCTGGGAGACCCCGATACGCTGGCGCTGGAGTACAATGCTTTTTACCGCTCCGGGCCGGGCGGGCAATTTGACGGTTTGTATGCCATTCTTTCCGAAGAAGAGATCGCCGTAGGGCCTGAAGAAGGCGCCTTATACTACCGCTCCAAAAACCCCATATACAACGGAGACCAGCAGGGGCCGATCCCCGCTGCTTTCCCCAAGGGTTTCCGGGCGTTTTACCTCATGAAATACGAGATCACCCAGGGGCAGTACGCCGCCTTTTTAAACAACATCGACAAAGAGGGGGCTGCTATCCGCGCCAACTTCGGCGGCCCGGATTATTATTCCAGCCGCGGGACCATCCGCTTCGAAGATGGGCAATATGTTGCCGGAGCGCCGGAACGGCCGCTCAATTTCGTCAGCTGGGAAGACGGCATCGCCTTTGCCGACTGGGCAGCCCTGCGCCCCATGACGGAGTTCGAATTCACCAAGGCATGCCGGGGCGGCGGCCGGCCCATAGCGCACGAATACCCCTGGGGCACAGGCGAAGCCGGCCAGATAGCGCGCATTGTCGATACCAAGGACAACCTCGTACTGATTAACGGCTACACCGAAGCGAACCTTACCGACGCTACCCGCCCCTACATCGGCGCCTCCTATTATTGGGTGATGGACCTGGCGGGCAGCGTCTGGGAAAAAGTGATCACTCCGGGCAATGAAACCGGCAGGCAGTTCAGCGGCCGGCACGGCGACGGGCGGCTGGGGTACCTCGCCAGCGCCAATGTGCCAGGCTGGCCCGACGACAACGACCATAAGGGAGGATTCGGCTACCGGGGAGGCGGTTTTTACGAACAAGGCAAAGCGTTCAGCGCCTTCAACCCCTACAGCCCCATCGCCTACCGCCGGTTCGGCGCCTGGTCGGGCGGGCCGCGCTATATCGCCTACGGCTTCCGGTGTGCCCGGACGGCGGACTAATGCCGGGGCGAACTTCAGAGGTAGTTACTG
Organism: Lewinellaceae bacterium; assembly: GCA_020636375.1. GTDB lineage: Bacteria > Bacteroidota > Bacteroidia > Chitinophagales > Saprospiraceae > JACJXW01. Next base: position 646,487 of record JACJXZ010000001.1, read on the forward strand.
GTTATTACGTCGGCACCGGGGTGCCTGACATTGGCCACGAGGGTTGTTGTCTGTTGTCTGTTGTCGGTCGTTTGTTGTCCGTTGTTTGTGGCACCGGCACCGAAAAAACAACTTCCCCACCCGGGCGCCTCCCAGGCGGGGAAGTTGTTTTTACAAAATAAAAAAACCAGTACCCCGAAATGCAGCGTTGGGATGGCGCTTTCATTTCGCAGGACTGGTTCTGAATGCCTAATTCTAGAAACAAAAAGACGACCTTATGGATTTTCAGGGTTAAAGTCGGATAAATACATGGGACAACTAACGCTCTGGATCTTTGGGATTATGGAACTTGCTGTATTCTGCTCGTTTCTTCATTCCGCTGTCAAAGTTACCATACTTCCGGCAAACAGGGGTTAGAGCAGGATTAGAGATAAGTTAGAAAGTAATTAGAAAGGCAACATGAGGGTGAAGGTGGTTCCTTCCCTTGGCGTAGACACCAGCTTCAGTTCTCCGTCGTGCATCTTGGCCACCTTTTCCGCCAGGGCAAGGCCTATGCCATAACCGGGATACCCCTGGGCGTTTTCCGCCCGGAAAAAAGGCGTGAAAAGGTGAGGTTGGGCCTCTTCGGGGATGCCAATACCATGGTCGGTAATGCTGACCGCCAGTTTTTCATCGGAGAAGCACAATTTGAGCTTTGCCGGGCTGTTTCCCGAAAATTTAATGGCGTTTTCCAGCAGGTTGCTGACAGCGATGCGGATCAGGTGGTAATATCCCCGATAGAGGAGCCTTTCCGGGTCGGAAGGCAGGTTGGAGAATTCCAGGCTGATGCCGGCCTGGGGATACGTTTCTTTAAACTCTTCCACCAGGTCGAGGATAAGTTCGTCGAACCGCCACTCGGCTTTCTGCCCCTCCCCGGTATCCGGATAACTCATCCGGATGAGCTGTTTGACCAGTGCGCCCAGGCGGTCGGCCTCTTCTCCGATTACCGCCAGGGAGTGGTGGTATTCGGCGGAGGACCGTTCCCTGAGCATAGCCGTTTCCACCTCGCCAATAATGGCCGTCAGGGGGTTTTTGATCTGGTGGGAAGCATTGCCGATGAAGAGGTTCTGGGTTTCGATGGCGGCTTCGATGCGGTCCAGCATCCGGTTGAAGGTGACGGCCAGCTGTTTGAGTTCATCCTGCCGGCCCGGCTTCTCCTGCAGGCGCAGGTGGAGGTTGCTGGAATTGATGTTTTTCATCTTTTTGATCATCTGCCCGATGGGCCGCAGGATATGCCAGGCATACCAGCGCCCCAGGAAAAAAACGGCAAGCAGCGCAGCGCCCAGGGTCAGGACCATCAACCGGAGCAGATTGGTAAGCTTGCGCTGCCCGTAAAGGTCCTGAGCAGCGACTACAGTTGCAAAAACGCCCTGGTTATCTTCATAGCGAATGCCCACTACAGAAAGCTGTCCGTGATGATATTGGACTTCTTCTCCGCTTTCGATCCGGGCAAGCATCCCGGCGTCCAGGAATTCCGGCAATACCGGAGGCGGGGTGGCGCCCTCCTGCCCCAAAGGGAAAAAAAACTCCTGCTCCATGGGCAGGGTACGCAGGTGTCGTTTGCGGACTTCCTCAAAGATCGGCAGGTTGAGCTCGTCTTTTTCCAGAAGCACTTTAGCGGCGATCTGGGCTCTTTCTTCCAACCGGTTGAAGAACTCCGTGTAAGTATACTGCCGGTTCAAAAAGTAGAGCGCGGCGAAAATAATGGCCAGCAGGGCGAAGTTCAGCAGGGCGAACGTAATGGCAATCCTATTCCGCAGGGTCATGGCCTTCCTTAAGTATGTAGCCCATGCCATAAACCGTATGGATGAGCTTGGTAGTATATCCTTTATCGATCTTGTTGCGGAGGTAGTTGACGTACACGTCCACCACGTTCGTGCCGGTGTCGAAATCCAGCCCCCATACTTTTTCCAGCAGTTCGAACCGGGAGAGGGCCTTGCCGGGGTTGCGCACGAAGAACTCCAGCAGCTTGAACTCCCGGATCGTCAGTTTGATGGGGCGCCCCTCCCGGAAAGCTTCCTTGGATTCCAGGTTGACCTCCAGGCCACCGTATTGCAGCAGGTGGTTGGCGGGCAACTGCCGGCGGTAACGCCGGACCAGCGCGTGCAGCCGGGCCATCAGCTCGTTTAGCTTGAACGGCTTGGCCATGTAATCGTCGGCGCCGGCCTCCAGGCCCTTCACCACGTGGTTGGTATGGTTGAGGGCGCTCAGCATCAGGATCGGCGTGTCTTTCCGGTACTGCTGGCGAATGTGCTGGCATACTTCCCATCCGTTCTTCCGGGGCAGGATGATGTCCAGTATGATGACATCGAACTCCTGGCCCGCCAGGATTTCCAGGCCCGTCTCCCCGTCATAGGCCACACAGGCCTCGTACCCGGCGCTGGCGAGGCTGCGCTCGATGAAGGAGGCAATGTTCTTTTCGTCTTCGATGAGTAGTACTTTCATATCCTGATTAATGGGTAAAAAAGGCATTTTTTTTACCCCGTAGAATAACCCGAATAAGACTGCAAATTCCGAATTGGCCACCTGAAACCAGAAGCCGGCTTCAAATTAGTGACAATTGGCTGCATTTTGCCTGTCCGCCGGCTTAAATTCCTTAAGTTAGTGATCCTCAGAAAATATATTGTCGGCCCCTTAGGGATCGAAATGCAGGCCGACAACTTATTTTTTTGATCACGACTAAACCGAAAACCCGGCATGCTGCGCAACTTCCTCCTCCTCGCATTCCGCCACCTGTGGCGCAACCCCGGCGTTACGCTGGTCAACCTCCTGGGCCTTAGCGCCGCTTTTTTCTCCATCCTGGTGATCTTCCTCATCGTCCGCCAGGAATGGGCCTCCGACCGGCAACACGAAAACGGCGATCGGGTGTACCGCGTTACTTTCGACGAAACCAAAGGCCGGCCCGACGGCCGGCAGCTGGCTACCACTTCCCCGCCTATGGGCCCGGCACTGGAACGGGAATTCCCCGAGGTGGCGGCAAGCGTCCGCCTGCGGTATTCGGACGAGGCCATTCTAGGCTACCAGGGCCAGCAATATTACGAATACAACCTGGTGTATGCAGGCCCTGCATTTTTCCGCATCTTCAGCTTTCCGCTGGCTGCCGGAAACCCCGAATCGGCCCTGGCCCAGCCCAATACCGTCGTGCTGACCCCCGCCATGGCCCGGAAATACTTCGGCGAGGAAGACCCCATGGGCAAAGCCCTGGATTTCGGCCAGGGGCAGCAGCTGCGCGTGACGGGCGTCCTCGCCAACGAGCCGCAACACAGCCACCTGGACTTCGATTTCCTGGTGTCTTTCGAAACGTTCCGGGTGCCGCCCGGCTACCCGGTGACGCTGGAGAGCTGGGGATGGATTTCTTTTCACAACTACATTTTGCTGGAGGAAGATGCAGAACCTGCCACCCTGGAGGCCAAGCTTCCCGGCTTCCTGGCAGATCACTTCGATGAAGAGCGGGCCGAACGGATCCGACTCCGCCTCCAGCCGCTCCGGGACATATACTTTCATTCGGGCTACCTGATGAACACGCAGGAGAACCGGCATGGCAACCTCGCGTATACCTACGGCCTTTCGGCCATCGCGCTGCTGATCCTGCTGGTCGCGGGTTTCAACTTCCTGAACCTGGCCACGGCGCGTTCGCTGCGGCGGGCGAAGGAGGTGGGGCTGCGAAAAGTGCTGGGCGCCACTGCCGGCCAGATTCGCCGGCAATTCCTGGGCGAGGCCTTTTTGCTCACTTCCCTGTCCTTCCTGCTAAGCCTGATCCTGCTGGCGGCGCTGCGGACGCCCGTTGCAGCCATACTGGGGCATCCCATACGCCTGGCAGCGACGGATGCCGGATGGCTGGCAGTGGCCTTCCTCCTGCTATCGGGGGTGGTGGCGCTGGGTGCCAGCTTTTACCCGGCGCTGGTCCTGTCGCGGTACGAAGCAGCTATGACCCTGAAGGGGAAATTTCAACATTCCGGCTCCGGCAGCCGCCTGCGGATGTTGCTGGTGGGCGCCCAGTTTGCCATCACCACCGGCCTGATCATCGGCGCGCTGGCCATTTTCCGGCAGATGGAGTACATCCGGCAGCGCAGCCTGGGTTTCGACCGGGAGCAGGTAGTGGCCCTTCAGCTGTACACGCCTGACTTTATGCAGCGTTTCGAACGCGCCCGCCAGGTGCTGGCCGCCAACCCCCGGGTGGAGGCGGTAACCGCCGGCGATGTTTTCGACAACGATTACGGTTCGGTGCCCATCCGGCAACTCAGCGAACAGGCAGAAGAAGCCCGCGCCATGCATATCTTCGGGATTTATTTCGACTATTTCGACGCCCTGGGCATAGACATCCTGGAAGGCAGGGGCTTCAGCCGCAACTTCCCCCAGGATACGGCCACGGGCATCGTCCTGAACGAAACGGCGGTTCGTACCTTTGGCTGGGAAGACCCCCTCGGCAAACGCCTGCAAATAGGCGACATCATGGAAGGGCAGGTCATCGGCGTAACCAGGGATTTTCATTTCAACTCGCTGCACGAACCCATGAAGCCGCTGGTGATGTACGCGCCCCGCACCATTATGTCGAACATCATCGTCCGCCTCCGGCCGGGCGGCGTGAGCGAGGCCGTGGCCTCCCTGGAGCGCGACTGGGCAGCCATCGCTCCTGACCTGCCATTCCAGCTCGCCTTTATCGACGAGCAGGTGGGCCGCCTCTATGCATCCGACCGTCGGTTCTCCCGGTTTTTCCTGGCTTTCACCCTGCTCTCTATCCTTCTGGCCACCACCGGCCTCTACAGCCTGGTGCGGGCGGCCGTCAGCTACCGCATGCGGGAAGTAGGGATCCGGAAGGTGCTGGGGGCCTCTCTGCCTCAGCTGCTGAGCCTGCTGGTGGGGCGGTACCTGTGGCTGGCGCTGGCTGCTGCCCTGCTGGCGGCACCTGTATCGTGGTGGCTGGCCACCCGCTGGTTGCAGCAGTTCGCCTACCGGGCAGAGCCGGGAGCCGGCCTGTTCGTCCTCGCCATCGGCGCCAGCCTGGCGCTGGTAATGCTGAGCGTGGCAAAAGAGGCGCTGTGGGCGGCGCGCCGGCAGCCGGCGGAGGTGCTGCGGATGGAATAGGCGGGAGGAGAACCTCCTGGACAAGTTGCCGTTGTCGGTTGTTTGTTGTCAGTTAGGGAACCCCATTGTTCCGGCGGCCGCGTAATTAATAACGGGTCAATTTAAAGTGGCCCGTCCGGGCTACAACTGTGGCCGGATCATCTTCTCCGGCCGCAGCGCCTCCTCCAGGTCGGCGGCCGTCATCAGTTTTTTTTCCAGTACTAAGTCGTACAGGCTTTTCCCCGTCTTCAGCGCTTCTTTTGAGAGCGCGGAACAAGCCTCGTAGCCCAGCACCGGGTTGAGCAGGGTGACGATGCTGATGCTGTTGCGCACCGTCTGCCGGCATACCTCTTCGTTGGCGGTGATGCCGTCGACGCACTTTTCCCGCAGGGTGCGCATGCCGTTCTTCAGCATCGAAATGGATTCGAACAGGCTGGCGGCCATGATGGGTTCGAAGGCGTTGAGCTCCAGCTGGCCCGCCTCGACGGCCAGGGTGACGGCCAGGTCGTTGCCGATCACTTTGAAGGCAATCTGGTTGACCACCTCCGGGATGACCGGGTTGACCTTGCCGGGCATGATGGAGGAGCCGGGCTGCATGGGCGGCAGGTTGATCTCGTTGAAGCCGGCCCGCGGGCCGGAGGACAGCAGCCGCAGGTCGTTGCTGATCTTGGACAGCTTGACGGCCAGGCGCTTGACCGCCGAGGAGAACATGATGAAAGCCCCGGTGTCCTGGGTGGCTTCGATCAGGTCTTTGGCCTTTACGATCTTGAAACCCGTAATCTTGCGGAGGTGGGCAACGACCGACTTAACGTAGTGGGGCGAGGTGTTGATGCCGGTGCCGATGGCCGTGCCGCCCATGTTCACTTCGAGGAAGAGCCGGGCGTTGTGTTCCAGGCGCTGCACTTCCTCCTCCAGCGTTACGGCGAAGGCGTCGAACGACTGGCCGAGGCTGATGGGCACGGCGTCCTGCAACTGAGTGCGGCCGATCTTGATGATGGGAGCGAATTGCCGGCCCTTCTTCCGGAAGCTTTTGATCAGGGCTTTCAGCTCCTTTTCCAGGCTCTTTTTACTCTTGATCAGGGCAATTTTGAGGGCGGTGGGATAGGCGTCGTTGGTGGACTGTGACAGGTTGACGTGGTCGTTGGGGTGACAGTGCCGGTACTCTCCTTTTTTGTGGCCCATCAGTTCCAGCGCCCGGTTGGCGATCACCTCGTTGGCGTTCATGTTGGTAGAGGTGCCGGCACCGCCCTGCACCATGTCGACCTGAAACTGGCCGTGCCACCGGCCGGCCATGATCTCCCGGCAGGCCCCCTCGATAGCGTCCTTGATGGGGGTGGGCAGGAAGCCCAGCTCGTGGTTGGCCAGGGCAGCGGCCAGCTTCACCTCCGCCAGGGCCTCGATAAGCTCAGGAAAAAAATACAGCTTCACGCCGCTGATCTGGAAGTTTTCCAGGGCGCGCTGGGTCTGGATGCCGTAATATGCATCCCCGGGGATTTGCTTATCGCCGAGCAGGTCGTGTTCCAGTCGGGTGTGAGGAGTTGGCATGGCGGTTTTGGTTTGGTTACAAGCTTGTTTGGAATTGGAGCCAAAGATAGAGGATATGTGCCTGGATACACATAGAAATATCGAAATACATTGCCAGGCCCCAGGGCATTTCCACGTATTTCCACGTATTTCCGCGTATTTCCGCGTATTTCTATGTATTTCCACGTATTTCCACGTATTTCTATGTATTTCTATGTATTTCCACGTATTTCTATGTATTTCCACGTATTTCCCTGTTTCAACCCTGTCCCTTACCACCTACCTTACCAACATAATATCCCCCATCACTTTCCGGTTCTCCACCAGCCCGTTGGCCTCCACCGAATACGAGAGCGCCCAGGCATACACCCCCGGCGGCATAGTTTTGCCCTTGTAGCGGCCGTCCCAGCCATCTTTGGGGCTTTCTGCCTGGAAAAGCTGGTTGCCCCAGCGGTCGAAGATGAAGAACTTGTAGTCCATCAACTCGCAGGGCGATTGCGGTATAAAGGTGTCGTTGCGCCCGTCCTCATTGGGGGAGAAGGCGTTGGGAACGTAAACATTGCAGTATTCGCATTCGAACAAGGTCACCGAATCCATAACCGTTTCGCAGTCGCTGAAGACCTCGACCACGTACAGGCCGGGGCGGGAGGCCTCATAACGGGGCAAATTGATGCCATCCTGCCATTGGTAGGAGGCGAATTCGTGGGCCGTGACGTCAAAAACCACCGGCCCGCCGCACAGGTAGCGCGCCTCGCCCAGCTCTACACTGTCGATGCGGGGGATATAGGCAACCTGGATGGCGTCTTCATCCTGCCCGCAGGCGTTGGTTGCCGTCACGGCATAAGTTCCGCCACTGGTTATCATCATGGAGGGGGCGGCACTGCTGTCCTGCCAAAGATACGTGCCTTCGGGGACGTCCACCTGCAGGAGCAACTGTTCCCCTTCGCAGAGTGCCGTGTCGCCACCCAGGTCGACCAGAGGCGGGGCGAGGGAACTCACCGTTGTGCCGGCTGTCACCGTTTGACAATCATTGCTCACCGTTACCGAGTAGGCGCCGCCTTCGGATACCAGAAAGATGGGGTGCGTGGCACCGTCCTGCCACTGGTAAGCCGCATCCGGATTGGAAACATCCAGCTCGATGACGCCGCCTTCGCAAAGGCTGTATTCCGGGGCCAGGTCAACGGACAGCGCGGGAGTATAGGCGACGGTTATAGCATCCGTTCCATCGCCGCAGGCGTTGGTGGCGGTCACAGAGTAAGTACCCGCTGCGCTCACGGTAAAGTCAGGGCCGGTGCTGCCGTCCTGCCATAAATAAGTCGCCCCTTCGGCAGTAGCGTCCAGCAGCAGCTGTTCTGCCGGGCAGAGGGTCGTGTCATCGGCCAGCTGGACGATGGGCGCACTGATGTAAAGCACCTCTGTGCTGGCCGGCACGGACTCGCACGCATTGGCCACGGTCACCGAGTAGGTTCCGCCTGCCGATACCTGGAGTGTTGGTTGGGTAGAACCATCCTGCCAGAGGTAGGTGGCGCCCGGGTAGGAAACGTCCAGTCCGACGACTTCGCCTGTGCAGGCAGTATATTCCGGATCGAGGCTGACGGCCAGGGGCGGGGTGAAATCCACTGTTATGGTATCGGCATCCGTACCGCAGGCGTTGGTGACGGCCACGGCGTATTCCCCTTCCGAGCTTACGGTATAGATGGCGCCGGTACTGCCGTCCTGCCAGAGATAAGCCGCTTCTTCGGCGGTAACGTCCAGCAGGAGTTCATCCCCGGGACAGAGGGTGGCGTTCTCACCTAAATCCACGACCGGCGGCCCGCCGATCAGGTTGACGGTTACCGCGTCAGAAGCCTGTCCGCAGGCATTGGCGACGGTCACCGAATACATGCCCGGGCTGGTAGCGGTGAAAGTTGGCGCGGTGGAGCCGTCTTGCCAGAGGTAGGTGACCCCGGGCGTGGTGGCGTCGAGCACAACGGATTGCCCTTCGCAGATGCCCTGGCTCCCGCCGAGGTCAATGGCCGGCACCCCGGGCGTGTCCAGCAGGAAAGGATGCGTACTGGACGCCAGGGGGTTGCCGCAGAGATCGGTAATGGGGTCCGACGGTTCGGAGGTGATCTGGAGGGTATAATTGCCGGAATCCGCCAAAGCCGGGGAGATGGATAGCGAAAAAGCATCGTGATACTCCCCGCCGGCATCGCAGATGCTGGAGGCCAGGGACAAAGCGTAGCTTTCGCCATTGGGCCCGGTGAGGGAAAAGTTGGCAGCAGAGATGGTCGTGCAGTCCACATTTTCATCGAAGGTAAAGCTGATGTTGTTGTCGTTGCAGCTCACGGGCAGGTTGAGCTCATCCAGGACCGGAGGTTCGAAGTCAAAAATATCGACATTGGAGATGCCGAAATCGATGGTGTAGCCAGAGGTCGAGGCCGACCAGTTGGAGACCATCAGCACGTAGGTATTGCCGGCCGTCACCGGGATGAGGCTGTTGAAGGGAGAATAGCCCTCGGTTTCATCAGGGGGCAAGTTAAAGCAACCGGCACCTTGCGTGTTATAGGAGGTCGCGCCCGTCGCCCCGGTGGGCCCGCTACAGGCGTCGGAGTTAAAAAAAGTGCCGCCGGCAGCGTTGCAGCTCACCAGCAAATCCTCGTCGTCGTAGATATCCCCGCATTCGGCATTGGTGATGTTGAACAGGGCCCAGTCGTAATCATCCAGGGCAAAGTTTGGGGTAAGGACGAAGCCGAAATTGCCGGATTCATTGACTGTAAAGGTATACCAGATCGAGTAATCTTCCACATCGGTGCAACTGATGTCGGGGTTGATCTCGTTTGGATAATTGCCGTCGCCGGCCAGCACCCGGCTTTCGGAATACACCTGCTGGCAGATCGGGATGGCACCCAGGCAGTCCTGAATGGTGGGCGCCTGGGCGGACAGCTGCAGGCTGAAGAAGATCGGGAACAAGGCGCTGAGGGTAACTTTCATTTGTCGCATAATGGCTTTGGATTGGGATGTATGAATAACTTTGGGTTGCATGGCCAGAGTTGGGCCGGGAAACGGGAAACAAGCGGAGATAAGCTGATTAGGTAACCCTTAAAAAATAACTTCAGGGCCCTTACCCGCCATTCAGTGCGCGAAGCACTTAGCAGGGTCAGGCTGCTGAACGAGCTGCAATTACGGGCATCAAACAGTGAAGTTGTTTTTTAATCACTACTAAGGGCAGCAGATTTTCAGAAGGACGAGCAAGATATGAATTTTTTCCTCTTTTGAGGAAACCAGAGGCGTTAAAATTCCTGATACATCTGTGGGATGCTCCCGACGGAGTGCGGGTAGCGGAAGCGGGACAGCGCGATCCTACCAGAAATACGCCACCGACAACTGCAGCGACCGCGTCCGGAAATAGTACACGCCGTTGATGCCTGTGTCCTCGTCGCGGAATTGGCCCTCCCCCACCCGCACATTGCCCAGGCTGTAGCGCAGGCTGGCCAGGAAGGAGCGGGAGATGTGGAATGAAGCCCCCAGCAGCCAGGCAAAGTCGGCCCGTTCCATGAAAATGACCTCGTCGGAGCTGCCCAGCAAGTAGCCTCCTTCGATGCCAGCATCCACCGACCAGCGCTCGACGGGAATGAGGCGCAGGAAGATGGGCAGGTTGAGGTAGTACAGCTCCGACCGGGTCTCGGCACCGACAGCGCCGACGGGGGCCAGGCTCCATTGGCCGCCTTTCATAACGCCCAGCAATTCCGCGCCCAGCACCAGATGCCGGCCAATGGGCTGCTCGGCGGCCACTCCCGCCTGAAAGCCGTACAGTTGCCCGAGGCTGGAGTCTCCAAACGCATTGGGTATCTTCGTCATGCGGAAGTGAGAAATGTTGGGGCCGGCTTTGACGCCAAAGTAAGTCTGGGCAGAAGAGCGGGAAAGTGCCAGGCACAGGAAGACAATCAAGAGAAAGGTTACTATTCTAAAGTTGCGCGGCATCAGCTTTATGATTCAGTTTAGCAATCCAAAGTGGTATGTTAAAAAAACGCGGAGAGCAGGCGTTCATTTTCTGCGGAGTGTTTCTTAACAGAATGCTTTGGTTTACGGACCATTTTAAAGTTGCCTGTCCGAAAAAAGGCAGCCGCCCAACGGCAGCTGCCCTCTATAAAGATTCTATCGGAAAATTTATTCGAAACGACCAGGAACTAAAACCGCGCAGGCTTTGGCGTCCACCAAAGCGGAACCGCCAAAGCCAATCCCGACAATCTTGTAAATCCAAACACTTTTAAAACTCCCGCCCTTTCAACATGCCGTGCCAGTACATCTGTGGCAGGCCGTAGGCCTTCAGGGCGTACATGCTGTAGCGCTCCTGCGCCTGGTCGAACGGGAAGGATTCAGCCGGCTGGCTGTCGTAGTCAAACTCTGCCAGGATGAGGCTGCCGTAGCCCGTTACCAGCGGGCAGGACGTATAGCCGTTGTAAGCCTCTTCCGGCGTATGGCCCTGCATTACGGCCCTCAGGTTTTTTACCAGTACAGGCGCCTGCTTGCGGATGGCCGCCCCTGTCTTGGAGGTAGGCAGGCTGCTGGCGTCGCCCAGGGAGAAAATATTTGGATATTTGGTGTGCTGCATGGTATCCTTATCCACGCTGACCCAGCCTGCCTCGTTACCCAGTGGGCTTTTCTTAAGAAAATCGGGCGCGCTTTGCGGAGGCGTGACGTGGATCATTTCATATTCCATCTCCTTTTTCTCGCCGGTCTGCCGGTGTTCAAAGACGGCAACCTTTTTATCCGGCCTGATTTCTACCAGTTCCTGGTAAAAGTCGGTCTTGATACCATACCGTTCAACGACCTTTTCCAGGGCTGCCCGATACTTGGCAACGCCGAAGATGACGGTGCCGGCGCTGGCGAAGACGACCTCGACCTTGTTCTTCAGGCCGTGCTTCTGGAAGTAGTCGGCAGCCAGGTACATGATCTTCTGCGGAGCGCCGCCGCATTTGATCGGCGTGGAAGGCGCCGTGAAGATGGCCCGCCCTTTTTTGACGCCTTTCAGGGCGTCCCAGGTAGAATTCACGGTATCATAAGAATAATTGCTGCAGACTCCGGAGCCGGGCTTGGCCAGGCCTTCCTTCAGCCCGGGGATCTTATCCCAGTCGATCTGTATGCCGGGAGCTACGACCAGATAGTCATAGGTATGTTGATCGCCGCTGCGCAGGGTGACGGCATTTTTCTCCGGCTGGAAAGTGTCTACGTAATCCTTGATCCAGGTAACCCCGGGCGGGATGAAATCCGCCTCGTTGCGTTCGGAAATTTCCCGGGGGAAAACGCCGGCGCCAACCAGCGTCCAGATGGGTTGGTAGTAATGCTTCTCGCTAGGTTCAATGATGGTGACCTCCGGAGCATTGGGCTTGTTGCGCAACATGGCGGCAACGGTGATGCCTGCCGTACCGCCTCCGACGATCAGAACTTCATGGTGTGCCATTGTCTATTGTTTTTTGTTGTTTTGCAATTCTCTTTCAATTACTTCATTGCAGAGCCTTCCAAAGTTGCGGCCAAAGGAAAGCAGGAAGCCGAGCGACTTCTGAATCTCTGGGTCGCGCATGGCACCCAGCAGTTTGAACACGCCGGCTCTCTTAGGCGGGTCCATCCGGCATTGGGTCAGCGCACCGCTGACCACGGAGAGGACATCCAGGGTCTTCGGGTTAAATAAATCGCTATGGAGAAGGGCGTCGAACTCTTCAGAATCGACCAGGTCGGCGGTTCGCTTAGCTACCGTGATGCCTTTTTGGGATAAGGCCGCCAAGTCGAGGCCGTTACCGGATACGCTCCGGTATCCCTCATCCATGACGTCCACGGCCATGGCCATGATGCCCGGCGCCTGTTTGGCCAGCTTGAGCAGGCTGCTGAGTTGTTCGATCATTTCCGGAGCCGTGAGTTGTTCAGCCAGTTGCAGGGCGGCGCCCAGGCGCTGCTCGATGTCGATTCCATGAGCGGCAGCCTGGCGGAAGCCGTCGTCCGCCATGTCCATCATCATGCTGGCGATGCCCGGTGCCTGATCGGCGAACTTCAGCAGGCCATCGAGCCGTTCTACCATCTCGGGGGAAGTCAGCTTCTCGGCCATGTGGAGGGCGTTGGCCAGGCGCTCGTTGATGTCGACGCCCTGCTGTGCCGCCTGGCGGTAAGTATCGTCGACGGTATCCACCGCCATGCTTACCAGCCCCGGGCCTTGCTCCAGGAGGGTATTCAGCCGTTCTACGCCCTTCTCCAGGGTGTCGATGCGCTGCAGCAGGTGGTCGAGCGCCTTCAGGGTTTTCTCGCTGGTCAGCCGCTCTTGCAGCTGTTGGCCGGCCTGGGTCTCCGTCCAGTCAGGATTGCCATTAACCTTCATAAGCCTTTTGTTTGTTTTTTGAAACCTAGAAAGCGCCTTTTTCCATGGGGAGGATTTTAAAAGGGAGGCTTTCCGATAGAATTAAAAGCACATACAAAAGTATGAATTTATATTCATACATTGAAATAAAAGGCGGGATTCTACCCCTTTTTCCCCTTTATTGTTTCCTGAACTCATACCCACCCTTCACCGCGCCCCACACCTGCCCGCCGCTGTCGTCGAAGCCCTGGTCCCAGCTGACGATAAGGCCCTCGCGGATGGTGACGCGGGAGGTGGCGTAACTGGCGCCGCGCAGGGTGCTTTCACAGCCGTTGCCCCGGGTTCCGCCGACAAAGGAACCGTCGGCCTGCCGTTCCAGCAGCACAGCGCACCCCTCGCGAAGTTCGAGGGCTTCCGGGCTAAGCTGCTCAAACCGGGCCGGTTCTTTCCAGGCGCCAACAAAGGCTTCAGGTTCCGGCAGGGTGTATACTACGCTCCGGAAGGACTGAGGGCCCGCCTGTTCCAGTTTGTAGACCCGCTGCCGGTAGGGGCGGCCCGGCATGGCTGTCACCGCCTGCTCTACATAAAGCCACCGCCCCTTATCCGGCCAGATGGGATACATGTGCAGGGTGATATCATAAAATGCCGAATCGCGGGCGGCCTGGGCGGCACTGGTAAAGGTGCCGGACATCAGGGCTTGCAGTTCGTCGAGGGCCCGGTCGGTGCCCTTGGTTTTCCGGCTGGTGCTGCAGGCCGCGCAGAACAGCAGGAATGCCAGGATAAATGTGAGATTTTTCATGCTGTGATCATCTTATTTCAAGCGGTGAGGCCGGCCGCTCATCAAAACGTATCTTCGGGTTCTTCCTGATGGTTGTTTCGGAACAATTTCTTGAACCGCAGGCGCTGCCGGTAGGGAAAAACGTCAAAGATTTCGCCGTTGCGGAGGCGCTCCTGCACCTTGCGCCAGAAAGTGACGTCGTACAGGTCGCCATGCAGCTTGTAAAAGATTTCGCGGATATCCTGGCGGCCGATGAGGAAACGGGGAAACTCCTCGGGGAATACATCATTGGGCCCGACCGAGTACCAGGGCTCGGAAGAAAGTTCGTCGTAGTAATCGCGCGGTTCGGGGATGCGGCGGAAATTGTAATCGGTCAGGAAACCGATCTCGTCGTAGTCGTAGAAAACGACCCGTTTGAGGCGGGTGACGCCAAAGTTTTTAAGCAACATATCTCCCGGGAAGATATTCACGGCGGCCAGTTGTTTGATGGCTTTTCCGTATTCGTTGATCACGTCTTCGGCCTGGTCGGGTGTGGCCGTTTCCAGGTAAAGGTTGAGCGGGATCATCTTTTTCTCGATGTAGAGGTGTTTGACTTCGACGATGTCGTCGTATACCTTCACTTTGGAAGGCGCCTCTTTCAGCAGTTCGTCCATCAATTCGGCAGACAAGCGTTCCCGCGGAAAGGTAAAATTCTCGAACATGTGGCTGTCCGCCATTCGCCCGACCCGGTCGTGGAAGAAAACAACCTCGTACTTCTCTTTAACTTCCTGCTCCGTCACTTTTTTAGGAGCGGCAAAAGTATCCTTGATGACCTTGAAGACCATGTTGTAGGAATTGAGCGTAAAGACCGACATGACCATGCCCTTGATGCCGGGGGCGATGACGAAATCGTCGTAGGATCGGTCCATATGGCGCAGGAAATCCCGGTAGAGGACAGTTTTGCCGTGCTTTTCAAAGCCGATGGAGTTGTATAGTTCGCCCATGTTTTTAGTGGGCAGGATGGACAGCAGGAAGTCGACCATTTCGCTGACGATGTCCACATCGACCAGGAAGTAGGAGCGGTTGTAGCTGAAGATAGAACTCACCTCGTTGTACTCCAGCAGCAAAGCATCCACATAGATCCCATTCTCTTCGTGCAGCAGGGGCATGATAAAGGGAAAGACGCGGTCCTCCAGGTGCAGCCGCCCGACGATGTATGCGCCTTTGTTGCGGAAGAAGATAGACTTCAGCATTTCCAGGCGCGCATTGCGGGGCAGAGCATCCCGCCCTTCCAGTATCTTCTGGTTGAGCACGGTGGTGATATAGCCGATGTCGCGCTCCATATCCTCCCAGGGCGCGTCGAAAGCGTAAAAGGAGAACAACTGCCGGACGACGTGTTCGATGGGCCGGACGAGGAAAAAGGTTTGGTAAATAGGCACTGTGGAGCGGAATTCCCGGTAGGTGCCGGTGGCATGGACGAACATGAGGTCCTCGTCTACGCTCAGCCCTTTATGGCTGTGGCGAAACACCGAGTTGTAAAAGGTTTCCGCAATATTCCGGGTGTTGAAATTGATGACCTCGTCGAGATAGTTTTCCTTGATGCGCTTCCAGGTGTCGCGGTCGGCGGCGCGGTCGCCGAGAAAATCCAGGACTTTCTCCGTCGTGCGCCCCACCTGGTTGCGGTAAAGGGTCAGCCGCTCCCGGGAATCGGCCTGTATGCCATGCCAGTCGCGGTTCTCAAAACGGATTTGCGCCCGCTTGGTGATCCGCTTGTACTGGTGGTAATACTTCAGGTAAGCCCCCAGGATGAGGTGGGCCGTGTCGTATGGCAATAATTTTTCGAACATGCGTTAAACTTTTATCCCCCTACGATCACCCGCTCCAGCACATCCCCCACAAGATAGGCCACGCCGGCGGCGATGGCGCCGAGGACCAGTGTTTCCAGAATGCCTTTCCAGTGAGAGGTATCCGTGACGTAGGTTTTCAGCCAGCCGACGGCGGCAAAGGCCAGGCCGGTGAGCAGGCAGGTTGTCAGGAACAGGTCGCCGCTAAACCCGAAGATAAAATCCCATAGGTAGAGGGCCAGAGGGATGAACCCCACCAGCAGGAAAGCCAGGTAGGTGACCAGGCCGATCTTAAACGGAGATCGGGTCTGCTCCATCATTCCCAGCTCGTCTTTCATCATTTCGTCGACCCAGCGGTCTTTGTCTGAACAGATGACATCCACTACTTTTTCCAGCAACGCCCCGCAGAACCCTTTCTTCCGGTAAATCTCCCGGATTTCTTCCCGTTCCGCTTCCGGCAGGTGTTTCACTTCCCACTGCTCGATCTTTTTGTGTTTTTCGTAATTGGCTCGCTCGGACTTGGAGGATAAGTAGGCGCCCACCGACATGGAAAAACCGTCGGCCAGCAAATTGGCAAACCCCAGGATAAGGATGACCGAGCTGTCCAGGCTGGCGCCAACGGCCCCGGCAACCACGGCAAAAGTGGTTACGCTGCCGTCGATGCCGCCGTAGACGAACTCGCCGAGATAGTCCTGGTAACGGCTAAAGAAAGAATTGTCACCGTGCAGGCGCGCTTCACGATGTTCCATAGTATTAGTGTTCGTGGTCGTGGCTTTCTCCATCTTCGTGGTCGTGGCCTTCTTCCTGCGGAGAAGCCACTTCGGGCTGCGGTGTATGGTTTGCGCCCTCCTTTTGTTGGGACAGCGCCATAAACCAGGCGGTCAGGCGTTCCCGCTGGGCGTCGGTGAGGCGGGCCTCCGGGTGCATAGGCTGGTAGGACGTCATGGGCATCTTGCCTTTTTCCACCTCCTCGCCGGCTTCCTCTGCTTTGTGAGCCTGTTTTTCTGCGTCGTAGGCACCCCAAACCGAGAAGTTTAAGTGTTCCCGCCCGTGCTCGATATGGTTGGCGATCCACCAGGAAACCGGTGCGACATTGGTATACCAGGGGTACTTCGTCTCATGGGAATGGCAATCGTAACAGGCGTTTCTGAGCAGTTGGGCCACGTCGGCAGGAGGAGCGGCCAGCGCCATGAATTCTTCGCTGGCATTTACCGGCGGGTTGGTTTTATCAATCCCAAAAAACTGGATGACCACTAAAGCGGCTAAAACAGCCAGCCCCGCCCATCTGTAGATTCTTGACATGTTGTATTATGTTTAATATGGTTATACCGTCTCTTCTGCTCGTTGAAAACAGCTGTTGAACAGTCCCGCCGAAACCGCCCGTCCCAACATCCCGTCCTCTTCTTACCTTCTCCCACTCAGGAACTCCAGTTCCAGTTTCACCCGGTTGTAACGCCTCAGGGCCTGCAGGTATTGAAAACGCGTTTCCAATGCCTGTTCCAGGTTGCGCAGGTAATCCTGATATTCCACGGCGCCCTGGGCATAGGCTTTGCGGGAGGCATCGATCTGTTCGCGGGCCAGCGGCAGCATTTCCCGGCGGATATAATCGAGAGCCAGTTGTTCTTTCTCGAGGGCGGCGGTAAGGCGGCGGCGGTCGTTATCCAATTCCTGCCGGGCGGCTTCCAGTTCCGTCTCGCGGATTTCCGCCTGTTTTTCAGCCCCCTCGACAAGGGCGCGTATGGCGCCTCGCCCCAGGGGGATATTCAACCCCAGTTGGTAGCCAAAGAAAGGAGAATCGGCATTGACCATCTGCAGGAACCCGCCGGTGCGGATCTGGGGCAGCAGTTTGTTCTGTTCCACTTCGACCTGGGCCTTTGCCAGGTTGGCCTGCTGCTGCCGGAACAACAAAAGCGGATGCCCGTTATTGACAAACCAGCTGAAATAACCCGCCGGCTCGGGCAGGGTACGCCCGGCCACCTCGTAAGCCGTATCGGAATACATCCAGTTGTTGAATATGGTCAGCGCGATTTTGTGGTCCTCGTTAGCCTGGATTTGTGCCAGGGAGGCCTCCTTTTGTTTTCCCTGGGCGGACAGCACCGGGATTTTGCCTGTTTCTCCCAATTCAAAACGCAACTGCGCCAGTTCCACCAGGTCGGTGAACAGGCTGGCCTGTTGCTGGGCCAGTTCCTGGAGCCCCCGGATGTACAACACCTCGTAATAAGCCAGGGCGACCTGCCGCCGCAGTTCTATCTGGTCGAGTTCCAGCCGGGCATTGCCGAGGAGAGCTTGTTGCCGGATGGCCTCTTCCCGGGGCTTCCTCGCGCCGGGCCAGTTGAAGTCCTGCCGTACCCCTACGGAGTGGATTCCTCTGGCGCTGTTGGGGTCGACCTCGTCGCCGGAGATAAAAATCCCCGTATTGGGGCGGGTGGCTGCCGAACGGGCCAGGGCATACTGCTTTTCAATGAACTGCCGGTCCTGCTTCAGCAAAGGGTAATTGCGGCTGGCGACCTCGAAGGCCTCGTCCAGCGTAAGCGGAATAACCTGAGCTTCGATGACAACCGGCGCCATTAGCAAAATAAGCACTCCCAGAATAAGGCTCAGAGCCAGCCCCCACTCCAATCGCGCTATCGTTTGTTGCATACTTTCAGCTTTTCCTGAAAGGCTGAATATAAAGAGGATTATGCAAGCAAAGGGCAACTTGAGGGAGAAATTTTGTAACTATTTAGCAGCCCTCCGCTTTTTAGCCACGAAGACACCAAGACACTAGATTGCACAAAGCCTTGGTGCGATCTTAGTGTCTTGGTGTCTTCGTGGCAAAGGCATCAGGCCCACCTAAATAGTTACGAAATTTTCAACAAAAGAGCCGGCGGCCGGCAGCAGCAGCCACTGGTGCACGGCAGGCCGTCAGTTCGCCGGCTGCTTTCCTTTTCCTTTGCGGCCGCCCTGGCAGCACCCGCCCTGTTTGGCGCCTTTGCCCTGGCAGCACCCCTTTCCGCTTTGGGCCTTTTGCCCCTGGCACCCCTGGCCGTTGCCACCCGAATCGACAATGGCGTCGAAATCGGCCTGGGGCAGCAGAACCGGGCTGTAAGTTATGCCCTGGGCAGCGAGGTTCTTATTGAAGGCCCGCAGGTGGTTGCCGGAGGCTTCCAGCAGGGACCGGTAGGTGCCGCGCGCGGTTCCATCCGTTGTCGTTTCCAGAGCCATCTTCAAATCCCGGATGTTGATCTCTTCGAGGCGGGCCCCGGCGCGCAGGGCGCCTTCCAGGGATTGGCTGCCGAGGGCTGCCAGTTCGTCGTAGAGCTGCTGTATGTCGTTGTTGCGGTATTTGCCGGCTTCGCCATCCACCATGCCTTTGGGCAATTTGACATCCAGGCTGGCCGCCAGCTCTTCCGTCCTGCCCAGGTGGCGTTGTTCGGCCCCGACAATGTGGTTGAACACCTTGGCTTCCCATTTGGCTTCCATGGCCTGATAAAAATCCCGGGCCATTTTTTCCTCCTCTGCCATGAAGATCAGGGTTTTCTGATCCGCTTTCGAAAGATTGCTTTGTGCCTGCAGGGCCTGGAAAGCCGGCCATGCCAGCACCAGGACTGCCATTAATAGTCTTTTCATGATGGTTGTGTTTTTTTCTTTCTTGCCGAAGATAGCCTGTACCCATCCCCCCTTTTGTAATGCCGATCACTTCCGGAGATGACTTTTGTCAGCAGTTCGGCTTATTTGAAACCAGGCGCTATAACGTTCTGCAAAACCGGGGCGGTTGCGACAAACACAGGGGGCGACTGGCCGCAACAGCGGGTTTGGGCCATAAGGTATGCCTCCGCAGGCATGCCGCCAATAACGGAGGTCACAAGCTGCAATGATTTTTGTCAGTTCGCCTCGCGATCAAGAGGATCGCGGCACGAGAGGCTTCACCTCCGTCTCTGCCGAAAGCTTCAGGCTTTCATCCAGGCTGAGCAGGTTCAGGCCGGGCTTTTTCCCCACCTCAATACTGCCCAGTTCCGCCTCGAAGCCGAGGGCTTCGGCACCGTTCAGGGTGGCCCAGCGCAGCAACGTCCCGAAGGGCACATAGGACTGGTAGCGAGCAATAGTTTTCATCTCCTCCAGCACGGAAAGCTGCCAGTTGGAGGTCAGGCTATCGGTGCCGATGGTCATGCGTGCGCCCGCGTCGATGAAATGCTGGTAATAAGGCATCCGGTTCTCGATGTAGAGGTTGGCGTTGGCGCAGGTGGCCCAGTATACCTTATCGCTCCAGGCATGGGCGGCGCGGATGTCTTCCGGGCCGGTCATGGTGTTGTGGACAAAGAGGGTGCGGCATTGGGGGTTCATCTGCTGGAGGGCGTAGTGGATAGATGTTTTGCCCGTTGGTTCAAAATGGCGGAGCGGAAAACCGAAGGACTCGTAGAACTCCACAAAACCGCCGGACTTGTGGAGGAAGAAGTTGTCTTCGTGCTCGGTTTCCTGGTTGTGAATACTAATGGTGACGCCCTCCTCCTCGTTGGTTTCGTTGAGCAAACGGAACAGGCGGGGAGAGACGGTATAAGGAGCGTGCGGCACACAACTCTTGCGGTTCCCTCCGGCATCGCTCTGGCCATCGTAGACCTCCTTGTACATATTGAAGGTCTTCTGCGCTCCCTCGTTTTGCAGGAAGTCGAACATCTCGACGAACGTATAATACCGGATAGGGCTTTTATCTTTCTGTTCTTTGGTATCCAGCTTATTGGAAATATCGCCAACGGCGACGATGCCGTTCTCGCACATTTCCCGGTCGGCCCGTTCGATGGCATCCAGGATTTCCTCCATCGGAAAATTCCTGAACTTGACCACTTTCTGAAGGAAAGGCAGCAGGCCGGTGCCGGTATCGACGCGCCCTTTCATATGAGACAGCTCCAGGTGGCAGTGCGTGTTGATGAAACCGGGCACGATCACCCCCTTGTGGATTTCCAGGCTGGCAGGGTCATGTTCCGGCCTGGAATCCAGTGCCAGCACCTTCCCTGCTTCGTCCAGCACAACTACCCCTTCTTTTACCGGTTCGGAAGCGACGGGGAAAACGATATCGGCAGAGATCTTTCGCATCTTGATTTTTTTGAGACGTGAAATATGGTTTCTATTCATTCCATCATTCCTTAACGGAGGTTTCCGGCCTCCATCCGTCGTAGCCGGATTCCGGACCGGCGGAGACGGAGTGCCCTCACTCATACACACTTTCCGTTAATACTCCTGCACGATCAACCCATTCTTTATCCGGGGTTCCACCCAGGTGGATTTGGGCGGCATCACTTTGCCGGCGTCAGCCACTTTCATCATTTCTTCCAATTTTACCGGGTAGAGGCAAAAGGCTACGGCTTCCTCTCCTTTGGCCACGGCATTTTGTATGCCTTCCAGCCCTTTGGGCCCTTCCAGGTAGAGGATGCGGTGGTCGGTGCGCACATCTTCCACGCCCAGAATACGGGCCAGCACTTTTTCGTCCAGCAGCATGGCGTCGAGGACGACTTCCTCCTCGTGGTATTCCAGGAGGACGTGTTCCTTCCAGCGCAGGCTATACCACTCCCGGTTGAGGAGCATGGTAATCTCGTGTTTTTCTGCGGGCTTTCGGGGGCCGTCCAGTATGCCGATCTCGAAATACCGGGCAATGTGGGCCATAAAAGCCGGCGCGGAGTGCCCGTTCAGCCCAAAGACGACGCGATTGAAATCCAGGATGTCGATATCTGAAGAGGGAAAAAGAGCGCAGAGCAGCAGGTGATAATCGCCCTGATGTTTACCGTCCAGGGCTTTACTGTACATCAGGGAAGTGGTGGAGGTGCGGTGGTGGCCGTCGGCGATGTAAGCACAAGGCACGTGCTGTTCGAACAGGTCCTGCAGCGCCCGGATCGACTGTCCGTCGCGGACTTCCCACAGGAAATGGTACTCGCCGTTCTCTTCCGAGCGGATCTCAAAAAAAGGATCTCGCCGGAGGATATACCTTTCAATCCATTGGTTGATGGCCTCCACCTGTTTATAGGCCAGCAGGACCGGTTTGACCGCAGCCCGGCGGCGGAGCATCAGCTGCATCTGCTGTTGTTCTTTCGCCGCCAGGGTATGTTCGTGCTGTTTGATGTTGCCGGCCAGGTAATCCCGTATGTCGGCGCAGGCGATCAGCCCCGTATACTGCCGGACAGGGTCCTTGATGCGGTAAATAAAAAGGGCTTCCTGCGCTGTTTTAGTGAAAAAGCCACTGTGGTAATACTCCAGATACTCCTCCCGGACCGAATTGAAGAAGGAGTCGGGCGAGGTGATGAAATCCAGGTTGGGATAAACCGCTTGAAAGGGCTTGATGTGCATAGGACTTATCTGCTTATGGGCGGGAATTTACCAAAAAAAAGAAAGCGTAGTAGCATTACGCTACTACACTCCTCTAAAAAACTAAACCCCAGTTATATTCTTGCAGATAAAGATCTGTCTTGATTGTGAGCGGCTGGCGTCGCGTCCTGGCTGCCCGCGCTCCGAAATACGGCAATAAAACGCGGCCTGTTGAAAAATTATTGCCGGAAGAAAAAAAAAATTCATGCCCCAGTCAAAAAAATTTCCCGTTCACTCATTACCCTGCATACTGATAAAAAATAAGTTCACCTTTCGGGATTTGCAGATGAAGCTCATTCATCAGCCCTGGTTTGCCCGGACTCCAACCGGCCGGGCTTTTTCATTTCGCCACATCTGCAAATCGGCAAACTTATTTTTTAAATGCCCCACTGGCGAAAAAGAGCGTCTTTTTATCAAAAAAGGGTAACATCTTTATATCCGTTCGTATTAACGATTAAACACCAAAACCATGAAAACCTTACCCCTGTCCGTAGAATTATCTTCCCTGGCCCTGGAAGCCAGCCAGCAGTCCCTCTTGCCGGATGAACTCCTGCGCCTGGCCCGGCAGCGGCTGAGCGGCCAGGAAGGCCAGTTAGGGCGCTTTCTCAACTGTACGCGCACCGAAACCCGCCACCTAAGCCAGGACCTGGAGCTCGCCGCCTATGAGCTCAGTTACGAAAACCATACGCTTCGGTTCCAGTTCGCTTATTTCCTGCCCCGAGGTTCGTGGGAATTGCAGGGCTTTCGGTGGGCGGCGTGAGATGGGGTGGTTAGATTGTTGAATGGTTATATTGCTTTATTGTTATATTGCTTTATTGTTATATTGCTTTATTGTTATATTGCTTTATTGTTATATTTCTGGGCATCCCTCCTTTCCCAACTCCAATTTCTTCTCATCCAGCCTTTGGAAACCAATTTTCGGGGTATTGTGTTGACTTTGCCGTATATTCGCAGCCTTTATACGTGCATTGGTGTATAAGTGCATTTGTGCATTCGCCTGATGCCATCCTGGGCCACTTATACACCAATACACAAATGTACCCATACACAACCTTCGATCACCAATGAGCAAACGCTACCTCATCACTTCCGCCCTGCCCTACGCCAACGGGGCTCTGCACCTCGGCCATCTGGCCGGCGCTTACCTGCCCGCCGACATCTACGTGCGCTACCTGCGCCTGCTGGGCAAAGACGTCGTCTGGGTATGCGGCTCCGACGAACACGGCGCCGCCATCACCATCCGCGCCAAAAAGGAGGGCATCTCTCCCCAGGAGATCATCGACAAATATCACCACCTGAATAAGGGCACCTTTGCCCGCCTGGGCATTTCCTTCGATTATTACCACCGCACCAGCGCGCCCCTCCACCACGAGACCTCCCAGGATTTCTTCCTGAAGCTCTACAATAAAGGAGACGAATTTGAGGAACGGGAGATCGAACAGTACTACGACGAAGAATTCGACCAGTTCCTCGCCGACCGCTACATCACCGGCACCTGCCCCAAATGCGGCCACGAGGAAGCTTTCGGCGACCAGTGCGAGAACTGCGGCTCCGACCTCTCTCCCCTCGAACTGATCAACCCGCGCTCCACCCTCAGCGGCAAAGCGCCCCAGCTGAAAAAGACCAGGCACTGGTATTTCAAACTCGATAAACACGAAGAGTGGCTGCGGCAATGGATCGATACCGGCATCCTGGACGGGGAGCAACACCACGACCCCAAAGCCTGGAAACGCCATGTGGTGGGCCAATGCCTCTCCTGGCTGGATGGAGGCCTGCAGCCCCGCTCCATCACCCGCGACCTCGACTGGGGCATCCCGGTACCCATCAAAGAAGCAAAAGGCAAAGTACTCTACG
This sequence comes from Lewinellaceae bacterium, assembly GCA_020636375.1. Classification (GTDB taxonomy): domain Bacteria; phylum Bacteroidota; class Bacteroidia; order Chitinophagales; family Saprospiraceae; genus JACJXW01. Next base: position 670,209 of record JACJXZ010000001.1, read on the forward strand.
TCTGGTTCGACGCCCCCATCGGTTATATCTCCTCCACCCGGCAGTGGGCCAAAGAGAACGGCAAAGACTGGGAGCTTTACTGGAAAGACAAAGACACTACCCTCATCCACTTCATTGGCAAGGACAACATCGTTTTCCACTGTATCATCTTCCCGGCCATCCTCAAAGCCTACGGAGGGTACAACCTGCCGAAGAACGTGCCCGCCAACCAGTTCCTCAACTTCGAAGGGCAGAAATTCTCCAAATCCCGCGGCTGGGGCATCGAGCAGCACGAATACCTGGAGGAGTTCAAAGATTTTCCCAATAAGGAAGACGCCCTGCGCTACGCCCTCATCCGTAACATGCCGGAAAACAAGGACGCCGACTTCAAGTGGGACGAATTCACCGACTTCCACGACAAGGAACTGGCGGACAACCTGGGCAACTTTGTCAACCGAGTCATCGTGTTGACCAACAAATACTTCGACGGCGTCGTGCCTTCTACTTCGCAAGACATCAAAGCTGCCCTGGCGCCTGCCCGCGAGATCATACAAAAGATCACCGGCGAGCTGGACGCCTTCAGCTTCCGCTCCGCCGTGCTGGCCCTGATGGAGCTGTCTTCCTGGGGCAACACTTATCTCCAGGACGTGTCTCCCTGGAAACTGTTCAAGGAGGACCCGGACAACCCGGAGATCAAAGACTGCATGTTCACCTGCCTGCAGGTAGTGGCCCTGCTGAGCCTGCTGGCAGAGCCGTTCATACCCTTCACGGCGCCAAAGATCCGCAAGCTGCTGAACCTGCCGGAAATCCGGAACGGAAGCCTGCAGGAAGCTTTGGACAAGCTCGACAAAGGAGAGCCGGCCCTTGCCCCCGGCCATAAAATAGGCGAACCGGAATTGCTCTTCGCCAAGATCGTCGACCGCAAGGACGACAGCCGCCTGCAGATCGTCAACCGGCAGAAGGAAAAGCTCCAGGAAGTCCTGGAAGCCGAAAAAGGGCCGGAACGGGAACCCATCAAGCCCGCCATTCAGTATGACGACTTTGCCCGGCTGGACCTTCGCACCGGCACCATCACCGCCGCCAAGGCCGTACCCAAGGCCGACAAGCTGCTCCAGCTCACTGTCGACCTGGGCAGCGAACAACGCACCGTCGTCGCCGGCATCGCCAAATTCTTCAAACCGGAAGAGCTGCCCGGACAGCCGGTAGTCGTAGTGGCCAACCTGGCACCCCGCAAGCTGCGCGGCATTGAGTCGCAGGGCATGGTACTGATGGCAGAGAACGACAAAGGCGAACTGGCCTTCGTCAGCCCGGAAAAGGGCTGGGGGAATGGATGGATAGTGCGGTGAGGACGAATGTGTAAAGGTGTAAAGGTGTAAATGGGTGAGTGACTCGACAGAAATGGAGAAATACGTGGAAATACGTGGAAATACATGGAAATGCCCTGAAACCTGCCGCCTTGCCTGGACTAGCAATGTATTTCATGATAATTTATGTCAAGTATTCCGGTCGGTGGCTGATCCCCGCGCATTTCCATGCGTCTCCATACGTTTCCTCATTTCAGCCCAATCCCTTCTTTTCCTGCTCATCTTATGCGGCTCCGCGTCGGGGCAACCGGCGCCGGACAGCGCGGCCCGGGCGCCTATCGATATCGATATCCTCTTCAACTACTACGATCAGGAGGGCAGCCACAGCGCCGTCACCGGCGGCATCGGCACCGAAGCGCTGACGGACTACGATACCCGGATCATCGTCCTCATCCCGGTGGACAGCGTCAGCCGGCTGTCGGCCGAAGCGGGCTTCAACACGTATACCTCCGCATCGACCGACCGCATCGACAGCCGGATGTCGTCGGCTTCCAGCAGCGACATCCGGGCGTCTGTCCAGTTGGGTTGGGAACAGGAAAAGCCGAAAACCCAACAAGCCTACAGCTGGGGGATGGGCGGGTCGGTCGAATCCGATTACCTCTCCATGAATATCCACGGCAGTTTTTACCAGCCCCTGAAAGATGGGCAAAGCGCCCTCTACCTCGACGCCCAGGCTTTCCTGGGGCGCTGGGTGCTGTACTTCCCGGAAGAGCTCCGGGATACCGTGCAACCTTTCATCACAACCGACCGCCGTTTTGCCTATCACTTCAACCTGCAATACCAGCGGGCCGTCAACCGGCGCACGAGCCTGGCGCTGAGTACCGGTTTTTCCTACCAGCACGGCTTGTTGTCCACCCCCTTCCACCGCGTCTACTTCCCGGAGGAAGAGCTGCCGCGTATCGAGCGGCTGCCGGGCCGGCGCTGGCAATGGCCTGTCAGCCTGCGCCTGCACTACTTCGCCGGAGGCGGGGTGGCCACCCGCTTTTTCTACCGCTACTACCTGGACGGCTTTGGCATCCGCGCCCACAGCCTGGAGCTGGAACTTGCCTTGAAGCTGAGCCCTGCCTTCTCCCTCACGCCGGTTTACCGCTACCACCGGCAACGCGCCGCCGATTATTTTCAGCCCTACCTCGGGCACCGCCACGGCGCGGCATTTTACACTTCTGATTTCGACCTGTCCGCCTTCAGCAGCCACAAAATGGGCCTGGGTATCCGGCTCAGCCCCATCTGGCGCTGGCGCCTGCTGGGGAAAAGAAAGCTCGGCGAGATCACCGGCATCAGCCTGCGGGCTGCCCATTACCGGCGGTCGGACGGCCTCCGGGCTTGGATGGGAAGCCTGCTTTGGGAGTGGGCGTTTTAAGCCTCTTCTTTATTTTTCTCCACCAGCAGGTCGAACCGGAGCTGCCCGTCGGCCTCCCCGCGCCCGGCCGTTTTCCGGCGGGCAGCCCAGACTGCGATGCTGCCGTCGTACCAACGGGTGCGCCGCCAGCAGGACTGGACAACCAGGCCCGTCCGGGGCACTTCTTCTTCAAAAATATAATACGGCTCCCTGACAGGCCCGTCCAGCCCTTTGCGGAGGATTTGCGCCCGGGGGCGGATGCGGCGGTTGGGAAACCCCGGAACGATACGGGGCATGGCGGCACGCTGCAGCAGCAATGTCCGCCGCTGCGCCGGCCGGCTGTCGGGAATCTGTACCGGCAAGAGCGGAATGCGGTTTTCGGGAACGCTGGTCCCGATCTGCCAGCGCAGCTTCGCCTCGTTGGGCAAAGGGGGAGGCTCTGGCTGGCTGTCCGCCGCCAGTTGCCGGAAATATTCACGCACCCGCAGGGCGCGCTCAAAGCCGTTTTCGCCCTTGCGCACCCCGTCGGGCACGATGTTTTCGATGCCCCAGGCCATGTTGGCCAGCTCGTCCCGCACGAACTCTACCTGTTCCAGCGGGGCGCTCTCCTGAACGAAACCGGACGCCGGCGGGGCCAGCAACCATTGGTTGGCCTGAGTTTCCATTGCCGTATCCCCTGCTACTTCGAACAAGCCCCAATCCGTTTCCCTTTTCCCGAACTGCGTCTCCCGGTAATGCCGCAGGCAAACCTGCTGCCCGAAAACATCGGTGACGAGGACTTCCTCCACCCGACAAATCTGACCGGCCGGGATCGTCATCGGCGCTACCAGCCAGTCGTTGCCAAACATCATCAGATACTGGCCCAGCATCATCATGCCGGTTTCGGTGACATCGAGGTCGAGGTTGCCGAAATTCACCTCGCCGTCTTCTATTTCCCACCAGCGGGCAGCCGGCATGCCCGGAAAGGCCACCCGGCCCGGGATGACAGTATTCCGGTGAGCGCGCCCTCCTTTTTCCAACCCTTCCGTCAACCCCCTGGCACCGCCCACATAATCCGGCGCGCCGGTGCGGAAGCTGTGCCAATCCATCGTTTTTCCGCGGTACTCATCGGCCCTCAGCACCCGAGCTGCCTCTCCGTCCTCCGAAAAGGCGCAGTCGAAGCTGTATTCCAACCGGGAGGCATTCCAGCCCGCACCGCTCTCGGCGCTGAGGCCGTACATCCTTGCCGCCCAGTCCCGGAACTGTTCTCCGACGGCATCCACCGCCGCATCGTAGGCATCCAGGAAAACAGAGGCCTTTTCAGTTTTCAATATTTCAAAAAGCCGCCCCCCGTCGATCATGCGCCCCTCGGCAACCGCCCGGAGATGCTCCGTATAGTTCTCATTGCTGAGGGTTTCTCCATTGTCGAATTTTTCCCGGCGGCTGTAGTCGGGAGGAACCCGGAAGTGCAGCATTTTATTATTCCGAAAAGCGGAGGCAACCGTTTCGCTCCGGTCTTCGGGCAGTAGTTTTTTCAGCATGCGAAGCCAATGCCGCCCCATTTCCAACCGCTGCTGCAGGCTGAGCGGAATGAATTCCTGTTCTACCTCTGCCTGCAAAGGCCGCCCACTTTGAACCGGCCGCGCCTTATTCCGGTTGAGCGAGATGCGGCCCAAAGGGGTAGAATGAAACGCCAGGCTGGCAAACGCCGGCGTGCCGCCATCCTCCCCTATGAATTCTCCCATCTGCCACTGCCGCGATAGCATCCAGAGCGCATCGCGTACCTCGGCGCGCAGGGGCCGCTCCAGCGACTTCATCTGCGGGCGGGGTTCGAGCCGGTTCCAGAAAACGAATTTTTTAGCCATACTACTAAGTTTTTTAAAAATACCGCCCGAAATCAGTAAAGGCGGTATGCCCGTTCGAATCGATCGGCGCCAGGAGCATCGGCAGGTAGTGCGCCGCCACGCTTTCCTGCTGGATGATCTTGGCGTCAACTGCCCGCGTCTTGGCCAGTTCCATGGTTTCGGTTATGGTATCCATCAGCTTGTCCAGCGTCCAGCGGCCTTCCAGTTTGGGAGACACCGCCAGCAGGATCACCTGGGGCGCTTCGGCGTTAGGCTGGTTGTAATGCAGGGCAAGCCCGGCGTCCAGCGTGGCGTCGGGGATAGTCTCCAGCCATTCGTCAACCAGCATGCCGGCATTTTCGGCTGCGGGCTGAAAATTTTCGGGCACTTCAAAAGCCAGGGAAACCGCTCCCCGACGCACCTGTTCCCCTTCCGGCAGCGGCAGCCCGAACCATCCCGGACAGCCCTCCGGCATAAACGGGAACTGCAGCGGCTGCAAAGGCGGCGGCGCCTGCCCGGTAGCCGCCTCGCGCAACAGGGCGTACTGATGATACTGCTGGCTGTCTTCCCGGGTTAGGGAAACGCCCTGCAGCCATTCTTCCAGGGCAAAGGGCCCTGCCGATTCGAGCCGGTAATCCGTTGCCAGGGCAGCGGCCACCTCCTCCGGGTTGAAAAACCGGAAAGCCGGAAAAACCCGGAACGATCTTCCGAACAATTTTTCCGCTGCTTCCTGAAGGGTTTCGGCAAATTCGGAAGGGCTTAGCGCCTGGCTGCCCCTGGCGTTGATGATTGCCGTTGCTTCGTTTTTGCGATCAGCCAGGATTTTCCGCACCTCCAGCATCTGTTTGCTGATGGCGCCCCCCAACTCCGGATCATAGGCCGGGCCGCAGACGGGCAGGGCTTCGGGAATGCCAAACCGCAGGGCGGCCATCAGGCCGTCGAAAACAGGTATATATTTATCCTGCAGTTCTTCCGGCGAAGCGCCCGCTTTCCAGGCGTTTCGCCAGGTTTCGCCTTCATTCATCAAAAGCGACAACGCGTACCAGATAAGATGTTCTTCGGGGTTTTCAACATTGCGCCCGGCGAGCCACAGCCGGTAGACATCCTGGTTGGAAGTGCTGAAATGTACCGGAGGCGCACCGCGCTTTTCTTCCGGGGAGGCCGTAAAGTCGCCGGGGTCCAAAGCACGGCTGTTTTGGATCATTTCCACCAGCTGCCGGCAAAGGGGCTTCAGCTCTGCCAGCGACAAATCATCGTGTTCGAAACCCGCCCGGCTCAGCAGGTTGACCTCTATGGAGGCGGCAGGCGGCAATCCTACTTTTTTACGTATTTGCTCCCGGAGCCAGGCAACAAGCGCTCCGATCCGGGAATCCAGCGGCTGTTCCGCCAGCCAGTAGGCCAGGTCTACCGGTTGCATGTCGAGGGCGGCAAGGGTAAATTTAGCCTCGGTGTTTTCCGGCAATCGGGCGTTGATGGCGATATTTTCCGGATGGGGCAGCTGCGCCTTCAGCCAGTTGTTCAGCGCCGGAGATGCCCAGGAGCGGGGGCTTTCCGATGCGGCCCAGCCGTTGTCCTCATTGGTAACGCCATCAAAGAGGATTCCAAGCTTCAGAGAGAAAGCAGCGCCGGCATGAGGCGTTTTGATGATTTGCGGTTCGCCGGCAAGGCCGCCCTCATTGAGGGCTTCCATGGCTTCCCGTGCTTTTTCCGGCCGCCCCTGCACCATCTGGAACACGCCTTCCGAGATGAGCAGGTCGTTGAGCGCATCCAGCGAATCTTCCAGCTTCGCTCCGAGTTCCATGACCTTGCCGGAATCTTCAACGGAAGGCACGCCCGGAAAAAGGGCCGGGCGCAGGCGCAACTGCCGGATCACCTTTAGCCCGTCTGTGACGTAAAAGTCCGACGTGGTTTCCGAGCCTTCCTCTGCCTCGTTGCGATAGGGAAACTGCTGCCGAATGTCGTAGATATACTGGTACAGGTTGTTTTCGCCGAGCAGCCGCTCAAACTGGTAGCCCAACAAAGCCGGCAATTCCAATCCGTTGGCGACGCCTTCCAGCAAGAGCAGCGCCTGCCGGACGCGGGTGGAGTTCAGGTTGACCGCAAAGGCCTGGCTGCTGTCGGGCGGCAAGGAACCTCCGGCCTCGGCAGCATTGGCCAACTGGTTGGCGCGGTAGCCGCCCCGCAGGACGGCGGCAGCCGTGGCGTGCGTCACCGAAGGGGCTGGGATGAAACCTTCCGATTCCGGGTCGCTCCGCCGGGAAAAATCGAAGCGGATATCGTCTTTGGAAACGTCATAAAAATAGTGTTCGCCCGGTTCGTCGTTCAAACAAAGAAAAGCCCGGCGCAGCAATTCCTCCGGCGCATATCCCGCCTCCCGGGCCAGGGTGAAATCCATCAGGGGCAGCACGGCCTCCGCCGGTTCCCGGGAAGCCTCCCCGGCGGACATTACGGAGAAAAGGCCAACTTCCTCTACCTGTACTCCCTCGCCGCCGGGTTTGCGTTCCACTTTTTCCAGGTAACCGTAGGCGCCAATGAAGAGCCCGTTTTCGCCCCCTGGCGCGTTACGCTGCTCCTCCAGGCGGGCGTAAACGAGAGCTTGCAGCCAGGCGTCGAGGCGAAAAGAGCAAATATCCAGGTGCTCCATCAGAAGCCGTTCCAGGCGGGCAGTGGGCAGGCCCTTTAGCATCCGAAGGGCATTCCTCACCCGCCGCAGCCGCAGGCGGGGGTCTCCCTCGTCAGGAAAGCCTCCGCTTAGCGCCTCTTCGATGTATTCGCGCAGCGGCCTGCCGTCATAGCCCATCTCCAGATATTCCCACTTATCCAGTTTTAGTTCATACGCATTGGACGCCAGCAGTTCGTCCAGGGCTTGCTCCGCACGGATGAATACCATCTCGCGCCGGGACTTGTCTTCGCCTTCCTCTTTTTGATCAAAATAATCTTCCAGGAACCGGTCGTACTCGTCGATGGACACCGCATCGGAAAAAACTTCGTTGGCGCGGGCCAGGCCCTCTGCCCTGATCCGGGCCTGCTCCTGCTGCTGCAGATACCGCAACAGATAAAACCGGTGTTCGCTGTGGAGCAGCCCCGCGTTCAGGGCTTCCTGGCTGGGATTGTTCCCGGGCACTTTCACGTCGTCCAGTTCAAAGTCGATGTGGGTTACCGGGCTGACTTTGCCTTTTTGCTCCAGCAGCTCGATCCCCGTTTTCAGCCAGGACCGCATCAGGGACTGCCGCGTCAGTTGATAGAAGATGTAGGGGAGGTCGAAAGGCGAGACATCGAAGTTGGAGCCGAACTGCTGGGTAATGACGTCCCGCAGGGGAGCATCCTCCAGCCATTCGAGATAGCTTTTGCCGATATCCCACAAGTTTTGCAGGGGGCGGGTCTCGGAAAGCGGCAGATCGTCGATCAGCGGGAAGGGGAAAGGCCGGTTTTCTTTCTGGAAAAACAGCCGGTCGGCAACCGGCGGCACCAGGAGCAGGGTGGAATCGTTCGACGCCACCTTCAATTCGCTGGCCAGGCGTTGCTGCAACTGAGCCGCCGTGAGGGTATTTCCGCCCGCCCGTTGATCCCAGGCCCGGACCATGCCCACCAGGCTGCTGCCCAGGGCGTAGCGCTGCATCAACTGCCCGGAAGTGGCCTGCAGGCCGACGATGTCCATAAATTTCTCCGCAAAGTTTTCCGCGCTTTCCAGCGTTCCTACCTGATTGACTTTCTGCGAAAGCCGCTTCCAGTGTTCGAGCAGGTTCTTCAGCACGTTTTTGTGCAGCCGCTGCAGGAAGTTGTTGGACAGGTCGCGGGGGGGATATTCCCAGCGGGAAAAGGCCGAGGCGGGCAGGAAACCGTAGGGCTGTTTGCCCACCCGGATCGCCGGCAGCAACCCCCGGGCGCTGACATAGTGAGAGAAAAAATCGTACAACACCTCTTCGTTGATGTCGGACAGCAACGGGAAAAGGAACTGTTCGAGATAGTAACCGAAGGTGGCCGGATAGAGCAATTGGTTCATAGCCAGCCCTTCCCGGATATCGGTATGCCCGCTCCAGGCCACCTGCTGAAAAACCGCCGGATCGACGCCCAACGCCTCGGACAGCCATTGGCCGTCTTTTTTGCTGAACGGGTTGAAGGTCATGCCAAACTGGGGTTGGCCCAGGGCCAGCGGCAGGTGGAGCGCAAAATCTTCGGCAAATCCCTGAAACGGCGTTTTTTTCTTTTTCGTGTTGTTGGTGGGCGTTCCCTGCGGCAGGAAGCTCATGCCGCAGGCCTTGTGCTGGTGGTTGGTGAAAAGCTCTTCTACCAGTTGTGTGGATTCGGTACTGTCGGAAGAAGCCCTTACGCCCAGCACGACGAGTCGCTCAAAGCCGGCCTGCCACTCCTGTTCCGTCAATTCGATACGGATGGCCATGCCCGCTTTTTCCGCCTCCTCAAAACCGGTAATCCAGCGGATATCGGCGGGCATGCTCAGGGTGCCTCCCCTGTCCTTCATGCTTTCGGTGTCCTCTTCCGCCGGGTTGAAGCCCAGGGCCAGGGGCCACTGAACGGGGTTGCCGTGAAAATCCTTGCCGACGGCAGATTCATCTTCGGGCGTACCCTGGATATCCTTCCCGTACAGGCGCACGGTGAAGCGGTCGGGCAGCAGCCAGGAGTATGGTGCCTGCGTCCAGGCGTCGGTTTTTAAATCCGGGTTTTCCAGGGGGTCGGCGCTTTGCTCGAATTCGGGCTGCTCCGGAAATGGATTGTCCTCGCCGGGATAATTGCCGGGCCTGGTTTGGCGGGCAATCCACAACGCGCGCGGGGCGCGATAGCTGGATTGCAGGATTCTCCAGGGTGCCAGTTTTTCCTCCTCCGACAGGTCCTTTTCTTTTTTGCCCGGCTGCCACAGCTCCCGCCAGAAAGCCTGCCCGGCCCGCACCTCGCCCGGGGTGAGCGCCTCTTCGTGGGTTTGGATCAAAATGTCGTCGGGATAAATCCGGACCCAAAGCTCGTACTTGTCCGGATGGCGCCGGATGAACTGCCGCCCGTCGCGGACCAGTTTCTGAACCAGCTTTTCCGCCTCTCTGTCGTCAAAGTCAAACTCAGCGAGCTGTTGCTGAAGCAATTCGAGGGTGGGCAACTGGAAAGGGGCATCGTTTCCCGGCAACAGGTTCTTCATGTGGAAGGGGGGGCGGCCGTTCAGGCGCGGCCATTTTCCGGCATCTTCCACCAGCGAGAGGGGAATGTCGCGGGCGACGTGTTTGGTCTTGACAAACCGCGTCTGCAGTTTCAAAGGGAAAAGCACGATCGGCAGGGCGTCGTCCAGGTTTTGAATCAGTTCCTCCGGGTTGCCCAGGGCGTGGAACCGGCCTGTTTCGTGGGCCACGGCCTCCCGTGCCTCGCGCAGTTCTTTAATCGTGCCGTTTTCTTCGTTTTTCTGTTTGTCCAGCAGGCCATTCTTTCGCACAGACAGCGGATGTTGTCCCGAAAGCGCTGCCTGCCCGGTGCGCCGCAGTTCATGGCTGATGGCTGCCTCCAGGAAATCCAGTTGCTGCCGGAGGTTGATGTCGGCTTTTTGGGCCTCGCGGAACCTTTTGCGCGCAGCGGCTAAATCTGGTTGTATTTCTGAAAAAGTGCTCATTTCCTGTTTATAGGTTTTCGTTATGGTTTGCCCGCCTGGCATTGGACCGGTTGCAAGCAGCGAATGGCGAACGGCGAATAGCGAATAGCGAACTCGCCCACCCCTGGCCCGTCATGCCAGCGCCTCTCCGACCAGCATTTCCTCTACATGAATAGCCACCATGAAGGGTTTCTGGAAAAGAATCCAGGCCATATCGGCCGCATTGCCTTCGCCGGCACCCGGGCCTTCGCCTTCCACCTCTCCCCTGCCCCAGGCCACCTCGTTGCCGGTCGCTTCTTCCATGTCCGAAAAGCGGAGGGTTTGGGGCCGGTGCAGGTCGAGGTCCAGGTAAGCGCCGGCCTGTATATTGGCCAGGCTGCCGTCCTCCCAGTTGAGGTTGTCCCAGCCGGCGGCATCGCCGGCGGACTGGTCCATGCCGAAATGCAGCTCGCCGGGCCGCTCGCGGATGACGACGAACCAGCCGGGGCGGTTATCGGCAGAAACATTGCCCATAGCCGTAGCGATGGAAATATCGAAGCCCAGGAGGTGGATATCCGGGTCTACCTGGGCCTGGAAGGCTGGTTCGAGGGTATACTCCGGCCGGGAAGTATCCAGGACGCGGGGCAGGGTTTTGTCCGGCCCGGATGCTCCCTGTTGCCAGGCGGCTTTTTGCAGGTAGATCACCGTGCGGGGGAATTTTTTCAGCAGCTCGCCCCGGACGACGAACACCAGGCGGCTCGCCGCCCGGGGATGACCCTCGGCTTTGCGGAAAGCGGCGACGTTGAAGCTCATCCCGTCTTCGTACTTGCGGCCTTCCGGGTCGGGCGGCCCCATAAAGCCATAAGGGGTGACGATCAGGCCATTATCGTTGATCACCTGGCTGAACAGGGGGTTGTACTTGCCCCGGTACCGGTTGGTGAAAAATACGCTGCCGCCGCCCCGCCCGTTTTCAAAAAAGGTCATAATCCGGCCGTTGTTGGCGGGCGTCAGCGTATGTTCGAAAGCCTGGACAATGGTGTCCTCCCAGATGTCCGGCTCTCCGGGATCGAGCACCAGCACGTTGAAAGCCGAGTCGGTACGGATGTTGTTCCGGTCCTCCCGGTACATCTGCCACCGCCTTATTGAATTGATGTAATTCACTCCTATCGGCGCATTCTGGTAAGCCCGGTTGCCTTCGTTCCGTCGGGTGACCAGCAAGATCGCGTTGGGATTGTCGTTGGCCGCCGGATGATTAATGCGGCTGACGAAATTGCCGAACACATTTTCCGGTTCTACCCGGTGGATAAACGCCCGGCCGGTTTGAGCAGGGTCAACGGCCAGGATAAAAAAGCGCGCGCCTTTGGGGATGATCGCGGCGGGCGTGTAACTGAGAACAGCCCACTTGCCTGAGGCATAGCCTGCTCTTACGCTGTGTTTGAAGTATTCCGGATAGGCCGAGGCAACAAAGAGCAACAAATCCGGCCTGCCGTCGATTTCCGGGTGGCTGAGCCAGGTTGTGCTGACTGGCCCATCCGACTCGACCTTATGTTCGAAAAAGACGGGCTTATACCGGGGCTTAGCCCTCGGCGAATGGTTTAAGTCGCCCAAAGGCGAATCCTGTTGCCACTGCCGGATGGGCAGAATATCTTTGGTAGCTTCGCTTCTTTGCCCCAGCACATCCCAGAATTGCCGGAAGAAGGTCGCCGTCAGGTCCACCGGATAGCCGCGCCAGTAGAGTTCTCTGCCCATTTCGTGATTGAGGCCGGCGAGGTAGGATTCGAGGAAGGCCCGGTTGGTTTCGAGCAGGCCGAAGGTGTCCGGGGGAATGAGGTGCAGGTTGGGCAGGAAATAATCGGGAGAGAGACGGGTCAAGGGCTGGTAAGTGGCCTCCGGGAATTCGGGCTGGTAACTGATGGCCCTGATCTCGCCGATCGGCGTAGCCGCACCGGAAAAAGAAAGCTCTGTGCGCCGCCAGGTAGCCCGGATAAGCGTGTTGCGCGGGTCGAGGTAGTCGAAAACCTGGATTTGGTAGTTCGACATGTGGCCGCCGCTGTCCGGCGGCGTGGCTACCCGGCGCAGCTTGCTTCCCTGGAATTGCGCCCATTCCAGGAGGGCTTCCCGGATTGTTGAGGTTTCTGGCCCAAAGGGATTTCCCACGGCCATACTGACAGGGTTCACATACCTCAGGAGCTTGTCGATCTCAAATTCCACCTTATTCGCCTGAGCGCCCTGGTTCTGGTAACTGCCGGAAGCGCCCATATTACCGCCCGGCGCAAAAACGTCTGCCGTCCGGGCCTGGAATACCAGGCTGTACTGCGGCGCGGTCATCTGATACACCTGCGGGCGCTGCTGGGTTTGCAGCCGGCGGGCTACCGCCCCAGACGGCCGGAACAGCCGTTGGTAGGCCGGCGATAACAACTCCGCCGGAAAAGCCTGCTGCTGCCGGAGGGTGGCCTGCATCGTCCGGGGCTGGCTGCCGGTGTTGACGCGGATGCGCGAATGGGCGGCAGCGGAAAAGGCCAGCAGGCGGGTGCTGCTAAACCGGCTCAGGTGGCGGGCGTACAGGCGGCCGCTCAGCTCTGCCGACAGCTGCAGGCGCCGCAGGCGGTGGTTGACCTTTTCGACCTCAGCCAGGTGGTCCCAGGCGCGGTCCATCAGGCTTTCCTGGTTTTCTTGGATCACCTGGGCGCCCATGCCGGCCACGATGCGGTATTGAGGGTCGAGGTTGAGGCGGTGCGGCCAGGCATCCCACTGTTCCGGCACTACTCTTTTCCCGGTATGATAGTGCTTGGCATAAAACGGCGGCGTGACGATGGGGTCGTCGTACATGGCTGTCGCATCTCCGTCTTCGTCTTCGAAAAATGGGTTGTCGTAATAGGGGCTGTTCCCGGGGATGCTGCTTTCCCGCAGGTCTTCCTCCAGGTTGATCAGGCCCGCCAGGTTATCCACAAATTCTGTGCTTTGCAGAAAAGCGTTTTCTTCTTCCTCCTCCGGCACCGGCACTTTGAGCGCTCCCGTCATCTGGACGGTGCCGGCGGTGGGTTCGGCCTCAGTCCCCTGAAAGCGGAGGCCCCAGCCCGGCTTTTGCACGTCGACCTCCATGCGTCCCACGCGGCGGTCGAGCTTCCGGGGCAGGATTTTGCGCACCAGCGCCTCGAAATCCTCTCCGCTTCCGGTCCTGAACTGCCACTGATAGTAGATGGGCCACAGGTTTTGCGGGCTCCAGCTGTGGGGCGCGCCCCAGGAGGGCTGCATAGCGGGTACTTCCCGGATATGAGCGGGGTGAGCGCCCAGCCCGGCCCGCCGCCCCTGCTCAAAGGCGGGGACGACAAAGGCGTGGTATTCCGTGCCCGGTTTCAGCCGGCGGGGGCAGAGCAGGCGGGAACAGGCGGCATTCGGGTTGTTTTGCAGCAGGCCGCTCAGGTTGGCCAGCGCCTCGCTTTGGCTTCCCGTGCTTCCGGCCAGCGCCTGGTTGACATGCACGTGCGCCCAGGCCCAGGTTTGCCGGGGGTTGGGAAACAGTCCGCTGTCGGCGCCCGCCGGAACGCGCAGGGCCGGCAGGTTGCGCAGCCCTTCTACCGGAGGGTAAATCTCGAATTCTCCTTTTTCAAAAACGAGCAGGGCCAACCAGGGCCGAAGGCGGTGGGGGTTGCCGGTTTCTGAAGCAGCGCCAGTGGCCGGGTTGGCAGGCGTATACCGCCAGGGAAAATCCTCCTCGTAAAACTCGATGTAGGGGAAGTAGTTGCTCTCGAAATCCTGAACGCCATGCAAGGGTTCCGTTTTCACCACGGCGCGCCGCTCGAAGCCCAGCACGTCGCCCGGCCCGTAAAACTCGACGGTTTTGGCGGGCAGCTCCGCCAGCTGTTGTTCATTGACCCGCACCTGCACCGTGATGGCTGCCCGGCCGGTTTCGGGGTTCGTTGCTCCCTCGCCCAGGCCATCCACGGTGGTTAGGTTGCTGCTCAGGCCCTGGCGCAGCCAGGGAAGAAAGGTGTATTTTGGTGTGTTTGGCATAATCAATCTTATGTGAACGTCGGTTTTTCTTTTACGTAAGCCGAACCGCGAACCGCGAACAGCAGGCTTATTCGCAGCACACCTCATCCCCCCACCGGCAACAGCGTCAGCCTGTCCTCCAGTTCGGGTTGTTCTTCTTCGATGCGGCGGATCAGAGCGGTTGCCTCTGAACGGTTCATGGCGTTGCCCCCCTTGCGGTAGCGGTTCACGTCGGCAAACTCCGACAAGCCCTCCGCCAACACGATAGCGTACTGCTTTTCGGCAAAAGCTGCTCTTTCGAAATCCGCCCGGCCGGTTGACGCCATCTTTCCCAGCTCCGATTGCCGAAGGGAGCCGCCTTCGAGCTGGCGGTTGAACCGGGTTTCTTCTTCAGGAGGCGCCTCTGCCCGGGGTACCGCCCGCCCCGAATCGTATACTTTCATCTCGTAAGCAGCCTCCTTCTCGCGGTAGAGGCTGCTGCGGATGAGGGCATCTCTTTGCAGGGCCCCTCCCGAGCGGAAGCGCTCATAAGGCGGCAAAGCTACTTTCTCATCCTTGGTAAATTTCAGGAACTGCCCCGGCGCGAATTCGTCATTCCTTGTGTCCATGCCAACGGCCTGCCCGTTGACCAGGGCGTCCACTGCAAACTCCCGCTGGCCGCTGACGGGCTGGTCGCCGACCTTGTCGAGGCGCAACTCCAGGGGCAGGACGGACTGGCTGACGGAAAGCGCGCCCTCGGGCTGCATCCGCAGGACTTCCTGCTCTTCCTGCTGCTCATTATCTTGCTCGCGCAGGAAAACAAGCTGCTGCCGGCCCGGCGGCGGCAGCGCCTGCCAGTTGCGCGGGTCGTGCAGGGCCTCGACAAGCAGGGGCTGGGCTTCGATGGAATCGAGCCGGGTCTCGTCCTGGTCGCCCCACTCCTTGTGCACGCTGACGGTGTAATCGAAAATCCAGATGGAGAAGGTGGCTTCGCCGTCGAACCTCCAGGGGCTGGGGCCGCCCAGCACACCGCTCAGGTCGACCTTGGCGACGGTGGTGTCGCCTGCTTTGACGATAACTTCCGCAAACAACCCCGCCTCGAACCGGAAGGGGCTGAAGAAAAAGATGGTGTCGAAACCCAGCTCGGCGCTGGCGTGGAAAAATTTCCAGCTGTAATTGAAAAAGAGGGCAGCGCCAAACTGCAGGGTGTTGGAGGTGATGGCCAGGTAACAGGAAAGCTTGAGGGTCGGATTGTCCTCATAGATCACCAACTCCAACTTATTCATCTTTTCCGGGTCGAGCACCAGATAGGAAGGCAGGCCCAGAGTGGGCGGTTCCCAGCCGGGATAAAACCCGCCGGCGGAAATGATGAAACCGGACTCCCTGCCCCAGGTCAGCCGGAAGGCCAGGTCTCCGCGTATGTCGATCATCAGGACTTTAGACCCCTTTACTACTTTGGCGTCAAAGGTGGCGTACTTGTCGTCGAAGTTCAGCTCGCCCTTAAAGTTGACATCCAGCTTGACGACGACGATCTCCTTGTCGCCGATCTTCTTGGTGATTTTAGAAGACAGCCTGCCGAGCAGCAGCAAGCGCCAGGGCTCCGGCAGTTCCAGGATCAGGCCGGCTTCGAGGACGAACAGGTCGCCGGTTCCCCAGCCGATCTCGGCCAGGATGCCGAATACGTACTGCCCTTCCCGGGGAGGGAAAGTACTGCTCAGGCGGCTGATGACCTGGGCCGCTTTTTCTATCGGATTTTGGGGATAGAGGACGTCGGCGTAGTCCGCATCGCCGATCTTTTTGTGCAGGGCCTCGGCATTGACGCTGCGGTTGATGCCCACCAGGCCGCCTACCCGCCGCAGGGTGAAGCCCAGCCCGAGCTGTATGGGCGGAAACTTCGAATTGACGATCAGCAGGAAAGAAAAGCCTTTCTTGCCGTCCGGCAGTTTTGTGTTGATCAGCGCCAGGGCCTGCAGGGTGACCTTGCCTTTGATGCTGAGCTCGGCGATGCCGGCGTATTCGCCCTTGTCGGGTTTAAATTGAAGAAAGCCACCGCCTTTGATGTGCCTGGCGTCGATCAGCAGGCCTACGCTTTCGGGGTATTTGAAATCCAGATCGAAGGTAGGAGGCAAAGCGTTGCCCTCGGCATCTTCGCTCTTGCGGAGGCTGGCGATGAGGCCCAGCTTTTCAATGTCCAGGAAGAAGGGGCCGAGCCTGGTTTTCCCGGAAGCGGACACATAAGCGGATATGCCGTTGGTTTCGGCTTTGATGCCAAACTGGATGGCGGGCAGCACAAAGTATTTGCCGATGGAGATACCCACCGGCCAGTTGAGTTCCAGCCCGCCGCTGCCTTTCAGGTGTACGCCCTGTTTGGTCGACCATCCGAGGCCCAGGTCGAAGTCTACCCGCACCTCGTCTTCAGGCAGCACTTTGGCCAGGAAGCTGTCGCCATCGCCCGCGCCGAGGAAGAAGGTGGCGGAATCCACTTCCAACATGACGTCCAGCTCCTGGCTGGCCCGGGAAAGCAGGACCTTCATCAGGAGGCCCAAAGCACCGATCTCCAGGCGGGTGCCCTGTTCGCCGCCGATGGCCAGGGCACCGTTATCAGCGCCGCCAACCTTGCGGACGGAAAATTCGGATTGCCAGAGGCTGTTGTCCCCGAATTCGTCGGGGAATTTCACGCCGCCTTCTCCGAAAGCCAGGGCTTCGAGATGAGCCGACATGGCTGTTTTGAACTGCCAGTTGCCGGCGGTTTTCGAAAATTCCACTTCTCCAAAGGGGCGGATGATCAGGTCGTAAACGCCGTTGTCTGCGGTAGGCGCGAAGACCAGGCTCGCCCCGGCGTCGTACTGCCCTTCCTCCAGGCTGTACCAGAAGGTGAGGGTGCGCTCCAGGGTGCTTTTCAGCCCGGGGTCGTCGATGTCGCCAAATTCCGGGAGCGGCTTGATGCCGAAAACGGCGTGGCCGCCCAGGGAGCGGGCCAGGTCAGCCAGCACGGGGAACAGTTTTTCAGACACCGCTTTCGCCGCTGCCTCGTCCATGGGGAAGCCGTCGGGAAAGTACTCCTGCTTCAGGAGTTCTTTGGGTTCGGAAAAGACATCTCCGAAACGATCCCAGTGGATTTGCGGCCGCTGGTGGGGGAATTGCTTCGGCGGGCTGTTGATGACACTCCGGGACTGGGCAGCATTGGGCTGGATTTTTTCCGTCTCCTGGGCGGGCTTGATCACCGAGAGCAGGCGAAGCAGGTGGAATACCTGAGGCGCGCCGCCTTCCAGCGTTTTCAGCAGCACTACCAGCCCGATGTGCTTAAAGATTTCTTCGTAATCCAGCTCGCCCTCCGGGTTGTTGCCTTCCTGGTCCAGCAGTTCGCTCAGCTCGTCATAGTTCTGCTTCAGGGTCTCGTACCACTCCTTGATATGCTTGCCGTATTCGATGTATTTTTTAAAACCCTTAAGGTCCTGCGGGCGGGTGGCCCAGGCTTCTTCCAGGTCGGTCACTGACTCGTACAAAATCTCGGAGGCGCCGATGATCTTGTCCAGCGTAGTCACCCCGGCGCCCGGTTCCACCTTCTGTTTGAGGTCGTAGCCCATGTGCCAGAAGAAATCGCGGATCAGCTTGCCGGCCCGCATCCAGGCCAGCAGGACTTCCAGCAGCGCCAGGACGTCCTCAAAAATGATCTTCTTCTTGGGTTCTTCAGCCATCGTACAGGGTTTATGGGCGTTTATGGAGTAACGGCGTTTTCTTCCAGCGGCAGTTCGGGTTTCGGGTAGGCCGGATCTGCGTCTTCCAGAGGCACCCGGTAGGTAAGGAATTCAACCGGCTTAAGATTGATTTCCGCCTCCGTTAATTCTTTTTCCAGCAGCCAGTGGGTCTGGCGGACAGCCTGCCGGATTTTGACTTCTGCTCCGAGGCGGTGTTCGGCGGCCGTAGTACCCTCGTCGCCTCGCTTAGCAATAGTGAGATGGATAAAATCTCCCTGGGTTTCCACCTTGCTGACATCCATTAATTCTTCGCCGATAACGATTTGAAAGGGCGGATCAGGGAAGGCCTCTTCCACGTCCACTTTCAGTGTTTTGGCGGTTTTGCTGAGGGCTTCCCCGCTCACCTTTCCTTTGCCTTCCCAGTGAAAGTTCAGCACGGCCAGGCTGTTGCGGCTGATGATATCGCGGCCGGCGACGCTGTTTTTCCCATAGAGGTAGTGCTTTTTCAGCTTGCTGCCCACTTTATGATACCATTTCTGGTCGGGATTGGGGTCCGGGTCAGGATCGGGCAAGTCGGCCTGATAATCGCTGCCCTTAGCGCCCCGGACAAAGTCGATGCGGTAGAACCAATCCGGTTTGGGGACTTTCAAATCTTCCTCCATTTGGGGCAGGGGCAACATGGCGGGCGTTTCCTGCATCATGGCCGGGTAGTAGTTGGGAAACCACCTGGTGTTGAGCAATATTTCTTTTGCTTTTTCCTCGGAGAAGCTATCTGGCTTGGGATAACCCAGGATGATTTCCGGTTCCGGCAGTTTTTTCTCAGCCGAAATGAAGTTGGCCAGTTCATAGCCGATGTCGTGCATGACGGCAAACATGCCCACCTCGTTTTTAAAGGCGCTGGCGGTCAGGTGGGCCATCGTCAGGCGGTGTTCGGCGGCATTTCCGCCCAAAGGCTTCTCTGCCCAATACTGCAGCCGGGCAGCAAAACTGAAATGCACGTCGCCGGAAACGGCCACCACTTTCGCGTGCCGCTTGCCGTCTTTTTCCGGGACGCGGGACGCCAGGCGGGCCAACATTTTTTCGAAAGCCGGGCTATGCACCTCCCAGGAGTCCGCCAGGTCGGGGTCGAAAGCGGTGAGCTTGTGTCGGTCGCCGCGTTTGAATTTTGTGAAATACTGGAAAAAAGGCAGCAGGTAAACCGACAGCCAGTTTCGGAATAGCGGAATGGTGACCAGGTTGCAGGGAGAAATGAGAAGGGTGAGTTCGGGGTTTTCTTCGGTTTTGGGAACCTGCTTCTCGATCGCTTTATCGCTCAAATGAACCGAAGGCTGGTACTGCTTGCCGGGAAAACTGCGGAAGGTACGAGCATCGGTAGCGAGGAGCTGGTGGGTGGGGAATTGGATATCGAAGTACCACTGAACAGTATTGGCGGCAGCCGTGAAAGCTTTGTCGCCGGTGCGCAGTTTGCGGGCCAGGTCGGCGGCTTCCGCTTTATCGAGCGGCAGGTTGAGCAGCTTGCAGATGGCCTTTACAGGCCGGGTGTCTTTGTCCTCTTCCCAGGGAGGAGTGGCGCAGCGGTGCGTGACCCATCGTTCCAGCTCGTCGAGCAGCTTGCCGCCGGGTTTGTCTCTGGCGAAGTGTTCGGGGGTGTTGCCCCAGGCCTGGAAGACGGCAAAGGCGGCCAGGCCGTTCATCATGATGCGCCGCCCGAGGGGCGTTTCGTAGGTTTCCCGCACCCAGTTCCGGTTGACGTGCCAGTCGTCGGTGGTTTCGTGGTCGTCGAACATCATATAAGTGGGGATGTTGGCCAGGGCCCGCCTGGCCTTGAAAAGGCCCTGGACGAACTCCCGCAGGCGCTCGGCGCTTACTGCCATCAGGGCTGCGAGCCGTTCCTTTTCCAGCTTCTCCCAGAGCTCTTCGCACTGTTTTTGCAGCGTAGCCCGCTCCGCCTGGCTGGCGGCTTCCCGTATTTGCTTCTTCAGTTTTTTTATCTCCGGGTCATCTTTGGGTTCCGGGGGTACTTTGTCGCTGCCCGTCATCCGGGTTTTCAGCTTAAAATACCTCAGCCACAGCACCGGCGACCACACCGACAGGTACATCGCGAAATACTCGCCCAGGCTGATCAGGTGGCCCTGGTTGGAGGTCGTGGTAAAATTGGCGTGTTCGCGGACGAAGTCGCCCCGGTTCCCGGTTTGCAGGTTGATCCCGGCGGCAGTTATGGTAGTAACGGTTTCGCCTTCTTCCTTTAGCGGCAACGGCTCCCGCCACTGAGGCGCCCAGACTTCTTTGGGCAATACCGTATCGTCGCTCTCCCAGACGTCTTCGTAGGTTTCCGTGCCGGCGTCTATCCGCTCTCCCGCCAGCAGCAGGTCGCCGGCGTCGGTCAGCAGGTGCTGATGTACGTAGCGCACGTCGTCGGCGTATATCTGGTCGCCGGTCAGCAGCAGTTGGTGCGGGCGCCGGCCGTTGAAGCTGTCGGCAAGCACGTCATCCAGGATGGGCATGGCATCGTCGCCGCCGCCGTTGACATTGCGGCAGGAGCCATGTACGACCTTCAGGTCGCGTACTTTTTCGGGAGGGATGATAAAGGAAGGCAATTCGCAGCCGGGATAGGTAATCCGTTCTTCTTGTTCGGCAGTGCCCGGGTCATTGTGGATGATCCCGGGCGTGTCGAGGGTATCTCCGTTGCCAAAAGAAAGATCGTATAAGTAGGCTTTGCCGGCGTCGAATTTTTTATCATCCTGAGGTTTGGCCGTCACCAGCGCCACGCTCAGATTGTATCCGAGCCTCGCCGTCCGGCTCTCCACGTCGACGGCTATTTCCTGCCCTTTGCTGCCCTCGTCGTCTTCGTATACCTTCAGCCCTACTTCCCGGTATTCTTTCATGGCGATCCAGATGGAAACGCTCTCCGCAGTTGTCTTGCGGACAATCGGGCCGCAGAGCACCAGGGGGAAGCGGCCCAGGTAGTTGTTGTATCCGATGGAGAGGGAATGGCGGAAGTAGTTGCTGACATCCCAGTTCAGGTTATACCGGCTGGCTAGTTTTCCGTAGAATTCTTCGGAACTTAAATAGGCTTTCAAGTCCATTAAATATGGGTTTGTCGACAAATTACGTTTTTTTATTTTTAACAAAATCTTTATATCAGAAAAAAATTATTCTGCCCGGCCCGACACTTCTACAATCTCATAGTCCGTATACCGATCCGAATTGATCTTTCCGGTTTGGTAGAATTTACCGCCCTCTACTTTCCAGTTGAAGGAATAGGTTTTGCCGACGGCGGATTTGTCCCAGGAGTAGGCCTGGATGGTTTCGGTGTACTGATCGCCCACGGCTTCCCAGGTTCCGAAGGTTACCCCGTTGAAATAGCCGGTCTCGGGGTTGAAAAAGGCGCCGTAGAAATAACCGGGCGTAATGATCTTGACGACCTTGCCGTAGCGGGCGGCAATATCCTGCTTGTTGCCGCCGTAGAAAGCTTTCTCAATATTCCAGACACCGACCAGGGGGTGCTTGCCCTTCAGGGTGCCGATCCCCGGCTCTATCCTTTCGTAGAACTCGTGAATCTGATACTCGGAGTACTTTTCCGTATTCAGCGTTCCCGACTGGTGAAAGATGCTATCCTTGATTTCAAAATTGAACGTTTGCGAGCTTCCCACGGCGGTAGTATCGAAGGAAAAATACTCCAGGCGTTCCGTGAACTGATTGCCGTCCACTGTATAGGTTCCGCCGCCGGCGCCTGTAAAAGAGTGATCCGAAGGATCAAAATAAACGAGCGCAAAACGGCTGCGGGTGTAAATCTTATAAACGGTATTGTCGGCAAACTGCTTGGTGTCGGCGTTCCATTTGGAGGCCAGGAGCTTCCAGGTGCCCTGGAGTTGAGTGGCAGGCGGCGGATGAATTTCCGGCTGCCCTTCCCCATTTAGGACTATTTGGCGGTTGGATAGGAACAACGCGGTAGCCAGCAGGAGGAAAGCGAGGCTGGCGGTGGTTTTGAGCATCTGCTTCATGGCAATTAGGATTTCATCTTTTTGCCCCTACAGTCGCCTGGCTTCAAAAAAGGTTACCGCCCAAAACCGTTTTTTTTTAAACTTTATGAAAAATTGCCGCCGGGAGGCATGTAAACTTAAATATGTAACTTACCGCCCGGAACCCAAAAGAAGCACTATACCCATGCGCTACACGGATGAATCGTTCATTGCCGCCATACAGTCGGAAGAGCAGGCACCCAAACAAGCCCTGGCGGGATTGTACGAAAACGAGGCGTGGCGGAATGCCGTTTTCCGTCTGGTACAGGACAATGGCGGAAGCCGGGAAGACGCCGAAGATGTTTTCCAGGAAGGCCTCCGCCGGATGATCGTCAACATCCGCAGCGGCCTGTTCGAGGGGCGCAGTTCCCTGAAGACCTACCACTACCGAATCTGCCGCAACCTTTGGGTGAGCCAGCTCCGGCGGGACAACCGGCGGCAGGAATTGCAGCAAGCCCTGCAAGTTCCCGATGAAGAGCTGGATTCTGCTGAAGCCCTAATACAGAAAGAACGCAAAGAACACCTGGCCAAAGCCCTGCAACTGCTGGGCAACAACTGCCGCCAGGTACTGGTGATGTGGACCAGGGGCTACGCCATGCAAGAGATCGCCGAAGCGGCGGGGTACAAAAACAGCAACGTCGCCAAGAAACGCAAACGCATCTGCCTGACCAAACTGATCGCCAGGGTACGGGAACAACCGCAACTGATGAAAATCCTGCTGGAACTATGAAGCACCTCAAGGAAATAGAAGCCTACTGGGAGCGCCGCATGTCCCGGGAAGAAGAAGAAGCGTTTGAACAGGAAATGGGGACAAACGCCGGCCTGAGAGAGGAAATGAAAGCTTACGAAGCCAGCCTGCGCCTGCTCGAACTGGCAGCATTGGAGCAACCGGAACAAAAGCGCCCTGCCAGAACCATAACCCGTTGGGTTGGCCTGGCGGCAGCGCTGGCGGCGCTCCTTGCCGTTGCCTTGTTCGCCTACGCCAACCTGAACTATTCCGCCGGGCGGCTCGCAAAAAGCAGCTACGAAGCACCCGTTTTTTCGGATATGGCCAGGGGGGAGAGCAGGGTGGACGGCGGACGGCAGACGGCGGACGGCGAGGGGAAATCGGCAGGCAAAGGGGAGGAAGCCTTGGCGGCCTTCGCTGCGGGCAACTACCAGGAAACCATCGATATCTTGGAAGCAGGGGAAAACGCCAATCCGGCTCTCTCCTACCTGCTGGGCCATGCTTATTACCAAAACGGCAACATGGACAAAGCCGCTGCCCTTTTCTCCACCCTGGCCCGACAAAGCGGCAGCCCCTACCGGCAGGGGGCTGGCTGGTACCTGGCCCTTACCCAACTCCGCGCAGGGGAAACCGATGAAGCGCGACAACAGCTAACGGCCATCAGCCGGGAACCGGACAACCCCAACCGGCAGCGGGCGGCGGATTTGCTGGGCCGGCTGGGCAGTGGGTGGCGGGTGTTGGTGGTGGGGCAGTAGGGCCGGCTATCCGTCTAATACTGGACAAGTTGGCCGTTGATTGTTGGCCGTTGCCTACAACTTGTGTTTTTTCGGGAAAGAATTTACATTAGTGAGGCTATCGCGATTGTACTTGATAAAATATAGTTAAATAATCCATCCACCTCCTATACTAAAGCTTCCGGCATAAAGCCGGAAGAGGACACTGTTGATAGCCAAAGGGGGGAGATAATTACTCCGATCCGAAAGTGTTGTAGCCCGAAAAAGTGTTGTTTCCCCGTCTGGTGCAGTTTTTCCCCAGCCCATGAGTAGAATTGACACCCCAAAGGAAACCCACAACAGCCAAGGGTAACCGATTTCCCCCGCTGGCGGGGGTTAGGGGGTGGATCAAAACCCAAAACCCATGGAAAAAGCATCCCCCCAAAACAATTACCACTACAACAAAAATCTCCAGCCTTTTGCCAACAGCCTGAGAAAAAACATGACAAAGGCAGAAGCCTGCTTATGGAAGTACGTCCTGGGCAGCCGCCAGATGAAAGGCTACCAGTTCAGGAGGCAACGCCCGGTCCTCAACTACATTGCCGACTTCATGTGCAAAGAGCTGCTCCTGGCCATTGAAGTAGATGGCATCACGCATGATTCTCCGGAAGGGTATGAAAAGGACCAGAAAAAGGACAGGGATTTGGAAAGCGTGGGCTTCACCGTCCTCCGGTTTTCAGACTGGGAGGTGCTGAACAAGATGGCTGACGTGTCTATCATGATAGGAGATTGGATTGATGAAAATGCCATTTGTCCACCCCCCGGCCCCCGCCAGCGGGGGAGATAATAGCTTCGACAAAAAGCTTTTTATTTTTTCATGCTCTCCTTCCTTAACCATAGAGTAGGATGAATGCCACAGAGGAACCCCACTGCCTTCATGAGTAAAAGTTTTCCCCAACTCATGGGTAGAATTGACACCCCAAAGAAGCCTCACAACAACCAAGGGTAACCGATCTCCCCCGCTGGCGGAGCCTGTCCCGGATTCATTTCGGGAGGATAAAGGGGGTAGATCAAAAGCCCCCAGCCCTGCCAACCGCAAAGAACCTTAGGGCTTGCAAAATAATAAGTATTCCATTTAGACTTGTTATTTTGCACGCTAACTGCGTTAAAAAGCCTCGCCGTAGCCCCGCTATGGCTACGTTTTTCGCCTTGTTAGCGCACAAAATAACTTCGTCTATTCTGGATCACTTATTATTTTGCAAGCCCTTACTATAATGCTCCCGCCGCACTTCCCTATCCAGAAACCGCTAAGCCGGTTGCTTTACACAGACCCGCCTGCCTGGCGGGCAGAGTTTCAAAGAAAGTTGTTAGCCCAACTTCTTCCAGCCAGGCTGTGGCTGGCCTCACGCCAGCGTCAATAATCTATGCCGTTAGACGGCGCACCCTGGACGCAACGACAGGAGAACCCGACCGCCCTATGGTCGTCGTTCCGGTTCATCTTGCCGTAGTAACCACTGTTCCCGCCCTCGATCAAAGCTTTATAAGCGCCCTCCATACCTCCATATTTGTCACGCAAAGCACTCCACTACCCTCCCCGACTCCTCCGCCTCAGCAATAAAAAGAACAAAACCCCAACAGATCCCACCAAAACCCACCGCCACAACCCACCGCCCCCTGCCGACAAGGCATCCATATCCCCGATTGCGATAAAAGCGCCCCATTTGAAAGGGTGTGCCTCCGCCGGGTCTGTAGCGGCGGCCAGGTAGTCCAGCTTGGCCTGCCGCAGGGCACCGTCGATGGTTTTGCCTTCCCGGAGATGTTGGTAGTAGGCCTCCATCAGGCGGGCAGTGGCCTGGTCGTTGGTTGCCCAGAGGGAAGTGACGATGCTCCTGGCACCTGCGTAGGCGAAGCCTCTGGCCAGGCTCAGCACGCCTTCGCCGCGCCGGAATTCGCCCAGACCGGTCTCGCAGGCGCTCAGCACCACCATCCTTGCCGGGAGGTGCAGGGCGTACAGGTCCCGCAGGTAAAATTTGGCGTTGGGTTCATCCTGCCCGGCACCGGCGAAAGCCAGGTAGGAATAATCGCTGTCGTAGTCGTCGGCCTTGGCGTGGGTGGCAAAATGGAAGATGCCGTAGCCGGCGGCCTTTTCCCGGAATGCCTCCAGGGAGGCTTCCTCGCCCGCCAGCAGGTCGGCGCCCATGATCCCCCGTATGGCCTGCGCTTCCTGGCCGTTGTACAGCAAAGGCCCCAGGTTGTCGCGCCGGTAATTGTCGTAAGGCGTTTCCTGCGCCGGGCCGAAGCTCGGGGCGACGACGAGCATCCTCTCCCCCTTCGCCGGCTGCCGGACCATGGCCTGAGTGAGGGTGATGGAAAAGCTGTAGGCCATCTGATAGCGGTGGAGCAGATAGGGATGGCTGTGGAAGGCCTCCGGTTGCTCCGGCAGATTCGAGAGCAGCACCTCGAAGGGCAGGTAATACAAGGGCCCATCGGGGATGACCGTCAGCTGTTCGGGCAGGGGTTCCAGCGGCTGGACCAGCTTCTGGTACAGGCGATGGGCATTTTGTACGTAAGCGCCCGCATCCGGGGACTCTCCGTAGATGGACTGGCAGAGCTGCCGGCACCAATCCGCCAGCGGATAATCTGCAGGCAATTGGGCCGCCCGGAAATCATCGGAAGTAAAAACAAAGGCGAGCCGCAACCGATTGCCGATGAAATAAGCAACCTGAGCTTGCCCGGGGCGCAGGCTGGCCTGCACTTCCTCCACCGGCAGTACGCGAAAGTCGTATTTCAGCCGGTAGTAACGAGGATAGTCTTCTTCCAGTTGTTTTAAAAACGCCTCCAGCTGCGCCTGCTCTTCGGCCAGCCGGGCGTTCAGGTTGAGGACGGCCGTGTCCGTTTTGGGTTTTCCTTCCTGCACGGCCTCGTCGACGGCGGCGGCCAGGCCAGCTATCCTCCGCTTTATTTCCTGCTCTTCGGCCAACGTTTGCTCCGGGATGTCGGCATAGGCCCGGGCTGTATTGTGCAGTGCCGCCTTGCGCAGCAGTACCGCCCGGCTCCGTTCGGCAAGTTCAAAGGCCTGTTCCAGGTATCTCCGTTCCCCGGTTTGCCAATAGGCCTCGCAATGCGCGCCGACTGCGCTTTCCATAAAGCTGTAAAACTCGCCGGCCAGGCTGGCGATGTCTTCTTCCCGGAAAGACTTTACAACGTGATCCAGTATTTCCATGCCCGATCGGTAATCGCGCAGGCTCCGGGAAAGGCTCTCTTCATTTTGCGTTTGGCGGAACTGTTCCTGATAGGCGCGCGCCCGGGCATCCAGGATTTCCAAAAGCGTCTTTACCCTTTTGTAATCGAAAACCTCGCCGGGAGCTTCGCCATTGTATCCCAACCCTTCCAGAGCCAGGCCATAGTGTCTGATGGCCTCGCCGTATTTTCCCTGTTCCAGGAAAATTTCTCCTTTGTTGTAGTTCGGGGAGGCGAAATTCAGGTGAGGCCGGACGCTTGTCCTTTCGGCGATTTCCAGGCTTTTGTCCAGAGCGTTCAACGCTCTGGGATAATCTTTCAGCCCGATGTAGGCCTGGCCCAGGCCATTGTAGGACAACGCCAGCGGATAGTGCTCTTCTCCGTGTTTTTCGACAACATACTGGATGCACTTTTCCAGGTGGCCGGCCGCTTCAATATAACGCTTAAGGTCGTTCAGAACGAGCGCCAGATTGAAATGAGCCACAGCGATGTTCAAATGGCCAGGCGGCAGGTTTTTTTCAAAAATGCTGAGAGCCAGGCGCTGCAACTCAGCCGCCGTTTCATAGTCGCTCATCATCCGGTAGAGTTCGCCTCCGTTAGAGCACAGGACAGCCTGGTAGATATGCCCGGGCGGGAAATGCTTGTGCAGGATAGCCTGAGCCTGTTTAAAATAGGCTTCTGCTTTGTGCAGTTCCCCTATCCTGGCATAGGCCGCAGAGAGGTAAGTATAACCCTGCATCAAGTCCTGGTGCCCGGGCCCCTGGGTTTCCAGGATGATCTTTACGCCTTTGTCATAATACTCAACAGCTTCGCGGAATTGGTCATTTTGGTTATATGCAGTGCCCAGGACGATGTAATTCAGGCCAACCTCCGCCTGCTTTTCCGTGCCGTAAAAATTGACGTTTGTCTCCACCGTTTTGCGGTAGTAATAAATTGCCGAATCCGGCATGGAGCGGTTCCGGTAGATGTTGCCCAGGAAGCTGTAGGCCTGCGAGATGGGAAAGAATTTTTCCCATGGCGGATCAACCCGGTAAGCGTCTTCGGCCTTTTTCAGGTGCCGCAGGGCCAGGTCAGGCTGGTTTTGTTTGTAATAACAGATGCCGATGCCTGTTTCTAATTCTAATTGTTGTTTTTTGCTGGCGGCGGAAGCTTTC
Organism: Lewinellaceae bacterium; assembly: GCA_020636375.1. Classification (GTDB taxonomy): domain Bacteria; phylum Bacteroidota; class Bacteroidia; order Chitinophagales; family Saprospiraceae; genus JACJXW01. The sequence goes on from JACJXZ010000001.1 coordinate 697,806, forward strand.
CAGGGGATTATAGATTGATAAATGCTCAAAGCCTGATCGTATTTCAGCACCTGCCGGCAATTGCGGGCCAGCCCCATTTTCGCCTGGAATATTTGCGGGCGGAAACTGGCGAAGTCGCGTTCGAAAAAGGCCAACGCTTGTTCAAACTTTTGGTTGGCCGCTTCGTATTTCCTTTCCCTAGAAAGTTCTTCCCCTTCCTGCAGCGCCTGGCGAGCCTGCTGTTCACTGGAGGGTTGGGAGAACAGGGTGCTGGAAAGCAAGAGAAAAAGAAGGGAGGGCAAAAAGAGTTTGTTCATTTGCGAGAGGTTGTTTTTTCGCTCTTAAGATAAAAACTTAGGCGCTAATTTTTCATTAGCGCCTAAGTTTCTACACCTGGCATGTCGAAGACGAATTCAACGTAGCAGAAGCCTTCCCTTCCACTGCCTTCTTCCTGCCCGCACCTCTACCATATACACCCCGCCCGGAAGCCCGTCCAGCCCAATATCTGCCCGGAAGGACCCGGGGTCCAAAAACAATCGCTTTGCTATTGCCGCCTGGCCCACGGAGTTGTACAGGGTGAGCAAAGCCTCGCCAGAATACTCTGCGTCGATGGCAAGGGTGACGGTGCCAGCAGCCGGATTGGGGGAAAGGCGGATGACATTATCTTCTTTTCCTGCTTCCACATTAACAATTGCAGAGTATTCAAACCGCCCATCAAAGTCTGTTTGTTTGAGGCGGTAGTAGTTGATGCCGGACAGGGGATGCTTGTCCGTATAACTGTAGGATCGCTCCTGCTGGGTTGTGCCGTGGCCGGGAAGGAAAGCAAGGGTTTGCCAGCCGCGCCCGTCGGCAGAGCGCTGGACGTCGAAACCGGCGTTGTCGCGTTCGGTGGCAGTTTGCCAGGTTAATCCTACCTGACCCTTATGGAAGGAAGCTGCAAACTGTACCAGTTCAACCGGCAAAACCAGGGAGAATTCGAGCGTCACTGTACCATTTGTATTGTCGCCGCCGCTGCCGCCATCTGCGCCGCTGCTGTTGGTGACTGCTGTGGCTGTGGACCGTACAAAATTGCTGCCACCCTTTCCTCCGCTGTCCACTCCCGAACTGCCATCATCGCTCCCGCCATTCCCTCCCGAATATCCGCCGCCGCCGCCGCCACTATGACGTTGCACTCCTCCGGGGGTATAATAATTACCGGCGCCGCCACCGCCATATCCTGACCCTCCACTTCCCTGGGTAGCTCCACTGTTGGTGCCTGCCTGACCAATTGCAGTATTGGATGCCTGAGCGCCTAAACCAGCAACGCCATCAGCGCACTGCCCACAACCTGTACCTCCGGAGTTGATCCCTCCTCCGCTGCCCGCCAGGTCAGCATTTCCTCCATTGCCACCGCCTGCCGAACTGGAAGCGCCGCCGCCGTTCAACCTGCCGGCGCCGCCGCCGCCGCCGGCTACGATCAGCAGCGTTCCGCCGGCGCAATTCTGCGGATTGCCGCAATTGATAACCGCTGTGCCGCCGCCGCCGCCGGCTGCGTGGGCCCCGTCTTCCCCCGCTTCCCCTATAATAACCCGAATGTGGTCGCCAGGGGTAACGTTAAAGGCTGCAGAAACCGAGCCGCCGGCGCCGCCGAACCTTGCGGGGGGCCGTTCGCCCCCGTCTGCCCCTGTAGCTATGACATTCATTTGGTTGATGCCGACAGGGACGGCGCAATCGTATAATATGCCCGGGGTGTCATAGAATACCATGGCGCCACATTGCTGGGCTGACAGCTTTTTTATGCAGAACACAGCAAAAAGGCAGGCCAGAAAGGTTAGTCCTTTATTCATCTCGACTCATTTTGTAGTGATTACTTTGGGTTGGAAAAATGTACAACGCCAGGCCTTTCCTTATTCGATTTGGCCCTCAGCAAGCCGGTTTTTATAATCCCAAAAAGCGGAGACGTGGGCGATCTTCCATTCGCCATCGTGTTTTTCCACAATGCGGCTTTCTTTGCTGTAGCGGAATTGCCGCCCTTCGGGGTCGCTGTTGTATTGGTCCCAGGTGAGGTAGGCTACGTCGGGGCCGTAGAATTTGGCAATGATGTTCTTGCGGATCACTTTCGGATGGCTGGTCTTTTCGGGGCCTACAGGGTTGTTTTTGATGTAATCGCCGATCTCTTTATCGACGGCGGCCCAGCCGGCGCGGGCGTCGAAGGTCCCGTCGGCGTTGCTCCAGGCCTGGAAAGCGTGGGCTTCTTGTACCCAGTGTTGTTTCCAGCAGTCGTAGTCGCGGGCAAAAAAACAGCCGGTCTCCGCTTCGACCACTTTCAGGATGGCACCCAACTCTCTTTTTTCGATCACTTCCATACCCTCTTTGGGAAAATCCGGATGGGATTTTATTCTCCTGATCTGCCGCAGGTGGCGGTCGCAATGGGCAAACAGGATGATGTACAACTGATGCAGGTTCCAGCGTTTTCCATTGCTGCGGTAGGTGTAAAACGCCCGGAAATCCACGTCGGTGGTTTCGATCATTTTGAGGTTCCGTTCCCGGCCGGCCAGGAAGTAGGCCCAGTTGTCTTTGCCCTGCATAAACCCCATTGGAATATCGCTGGAGGGAGCATGGTGCGGCTGTTCTTCCGCCATCCACTCCAGATAATAACTGTCGGGCGGGGTGCTTTGGGCCAGTCCCGGCTCAGGCGGAAGCAGGCTGACGACCCGGCTTTCGTCGTAGTACTTCCTTTCATAAATGCCGAGGTGTTCGATTACCTGAGCGACGGACCAACTGTCGGAATCTTCTTTGAAGTGCCACTGGGCATTCGTCAGCCCGGCTACTTCCTTTTCGAGTTCAGCGGTGGTGCGGCGGAGGTTGTCGAGCAGGTACTGGCGGCCTTCTTCTGTCCAGCGGGATTGCGCCGTGGCAGCGGATACCATAAAAATGCAGGAAAGCAATAAGAGTAAATTCTTCATAGCGAATGGCTTGAGGAAGATGAAAAAATATCTTTCTCCAAGGTATCGCTACTCCGCCCGGAGGTGCCCGGATAATGCTTTCAAAAGCATGGCTGTGGGTTACAAAGGCAGGAAAAATCCTGGTACGGGCGTTACGCCGGGCTTTAACTAATTATTACAAATTTCTGGTATTCAATAAAATGGACGTTACACAGCAATAAAACCAGCAATTTCTCATGTAACGCTCGCACGTTTTGCCACTAAAATTTATCCGGCTCAAAGAGACGGACACGAAGGCACAAAATCCACACGAAGTTTCGTGGGATTTTGTGCTTTTGTGCTTTAGTGGCATCTTTTCATCACGTGTACACCTCACATGAGAAACTACTGCAACAAAACCTATTGCAGCGAGGTATAATTCATTCCTTCGTTCCTTTACCAAGGTTTCCAGAATACTTTCCGCCCCGCAACTCGCTTGGCGCCACTCCGTACTGTTGCGAAAAAACGCGGGAAAAGTGAGAAGGATCCTTAAAGCCCACCTGATAAGCCACCTCCGAAATGTTGAGCGCCGGGTCCTTCAGCAATTCATAAGCCCTGTTCAGGCGGGTAATGCGAATAAACTGAGAAGCGGACAGGCCCGTCAGCGCCTTCAGCTTGCGGTGTACCTGCACCCGGCTCATGCCCACCACCCGGCTCATCTGCTCTACGCTGAAATCCGGCTCTTCCAGGTGGGCTTCAACAATTTCCCGGACTTTCCGCAGGAAGTCATCCTCCGGCCCGGGGCCATCGCCACTTGCCGACTGGTATTTTTGCTGCAACTTTCGCCTCAGCTCCAGGAGTTTCTCCAGGCGGATCAGCAGCTCTTCTTTTTGAAAAGGCTTCACCAGATAAGCGTCCGCGCCGTGGTTCAGGCCCTCCAGCTTGTCTTCCTGCGTGGCCTTCGCCGTCAGTAAAATGACCGGGATGTGGCTGGTGCGCTCATCTTTTTTCAAAACCTCACACAGCTCAAAGCCGTCTACTTCCGGCATCATCACATCGCTGACGACCAGGTCGGGAATGGTTTCCTGAGCTTTGGCGATACCCTCCCGCCCATTGGATGCTTCCAACACCTGATACCGGCCCTGCAGGCACTCGCGCAGGTAGTAGATGACATCCAGGCTGTCTTCCACCACCAAAACGGATGGCGCTTCCCGTGTAGCGCCCATGGCCTGGCGGACGGGCCCAAGCGAGGTGGTTATTTTGGAAGCCGCCGCCACCGGAGTAGGCAATGGCGTTTTTTCTTCTATTTTCGCCTCGTTGTGCACCGGAAGGCGGAAGGTGAAACGCGTTCCTTTGCCTACCTCGCTTTCCACCTCAATGTTTCCGCCCATCAGCTCCAGCAGTTCTTTGGCCAGGGCAAGGCCCAGGCCGGAGCCAGTAGCCCCCCCTAGCCCCCCCGAGGTGGGGGAATGCAGCCCCCCTCGATCCCCCCAAAGGGGAGAAGTTCCGGGAAGAGGCTTGCTTAGAGGAGGCTTGGTTGTCAACTCCCCTGATTTTAGGGGATTGGGGGGAGCTTGATAAAAACGGTCAAAAATATAGGGAAGCTGATCGGGAGGGATGCCCGTTCCCGTATCCTGCACACTCACTTCCAGTTTCCGCTGCCCCCCATCAGCAAGCACTTTGGCCACCACCTTTATTTTTCCATATTCCGGCGTGAACTTGATGGCGTTGGAGAGCAGGTTGCTCACGACCTGCTGGCATTTTTCCGGGTCATAGTCCATAAGCAGGCTGTCGGTATGCGCATAGAAGGAAAGGCTGATGTTCCGGTTGATGGCCGGAGAGTGGAACGATTCGACGAGGTAGCTCAGGTATTTGATGATGTCGCCCTGGATGTAATGGGGTTCCATTCTTCCGGCTTCCAGTTTGGAGAGGTCCAGCATCTGGTTGATGAGTTGGAGCAGTTTTTGGCTGTTGCGTTTGATCAGGCCGGTATGTTCGGCAACCTTCCAGCGCGGGTTTTCTTGTATCTGATCCGCCAGCCCCTGAATGACGGTGAGCGGCGTACGGAATTCGTGGGTGATGTTGGCGTAGAAGCGGCTTTTGAAGGCTTCCAGTTCTTTAAGGCGCATCGACTCTTCTTTCTCTTTCTGCAGGGAAGCCCTCAGCTGCCAACGCTTTTTTTGATATTGATAGAGGCTGTAGAGCGTTAGTAGAACGAACAACAGGTAAAGGCAATAAGCCCACCAGGTTTGCCACCATGGTGGATAAATGCGAAAGGGATATTCAAATACATTGCTCCATTCTTGTGCTGCGCTCATGGCCTTGATCTTGAAAGTATAATTGCCGGGCGGCAGGTTTCGGTAATCAGCCTGATTATTTGCCTGCAGCGGACTCCATTTCTCCTCTAACCCATCCATTTTGTAAGTATACTGTAACCTTTGCGGCGCCTGCCAATCGATAGCCGAAAAATGGAATGTGAGATGATTGATATGATGGGGTAATTTCAAGCCTATTGGGTAATTGTAAAAAGCAGACACCGAGTCGAAGGCCTGATTTAAGGTTTTTCCGAAGGAGAAAGTATTACGGTAAGAGGCATCCTGCAATTCCCGGAAGGATACAAATTGTTGTTCGACTTCGAGATGCAAAAGCTGCATATTTTTAGGCTTACCCTTTGGAAATCTAAACTGCTCAAGCTCCAAACGCATGGCTCCTCTTTTTGTACCTAGCCAGAGCTGATTATTTTGATCCAGATAAATGCCTTTTTCAAGCTGGTTAGTCTTGAGTTCACTTCCTTCTCCAAAGATAATTGTTTTGAAGGCAGAAGGCCCCTCTCCCCCCCCTGGAGAAAGTATCGTAATGCCCTTTTCCGTAATTACCCATATATTATGCTCTTCATCTTCCCGGATGGAACGGATATTATTGTGACTCAGGCCCTCTTCCGTGGTGAAGTTTATGATATCCTCAGGGCTTCCCGTCAGTTCGGTACGGATAAGGCTCAGGCCGCCTTCCGTGCCTATCCACATTCGGCCTTTCCGGTCTATGAAAAGGGCAAAAACATTATTATCGACCAGGCCTTCATTGGTAGTAAAATAGGTGTAACTGTGCCCGTCGAAGCGGGCCAGCCCCATACGAGTGGCTAACCATATATACCCTTCTTTATCTTCCAGGATTTGGTTGATAATGTTGAATTTCAAATCCGGAACTAACTGGTAGTTGGAAAACGACACCCCGTCAAAACGGCTTAAGCCTCCCCCATTAGTGCCCACCCAAATGTAGCCATTCTTGTCCTCATACAGGTCGTTGATAATATTAAAGCACAAGCCTTCCTCGGTGGTATAATTAGTGAAATACTCGCCGTCAAACTGGCTTACTCCAGAGTTTGTGGCGATCCAAATCTTTCCATTCCTATCCTCAATAAGATCGTCTACCTTATCATCTATCAGGCCATTCTCGTTGAGCAGACACGTGAAATTCCGGCCATCGTATTTAATGGCGCCTCCGCCGTAAGTTCCAAACCAGAATGCGCCTTGCTTGTCCTGTAGAATGACTTTAACCTGCCGGTTTCCCAACGATTGCTCTTCCAGATACCAATGCCCCTGATGTTCCAAATGGTTGAGGCCTCCACCATCTGTTCCCAACCAGGCGCTGGACGTCTCATGATCCAAGGCCAAGCATAGTATTGTATTGAGTGTTAGGCCTTCTTCAGTTTGAAAGCTGGTGAATGTTTGCCCGTCGAAGATATTCAGGCCTCCAAGCGAACCAAAATACAAGCGATCGCTTTCATCTTCAGCGATCGACATGATGGTATTATGGTTCAAGCCGTCAGTAATGGTAAAATTGAACAAGCTTTTCCCTTCCAGTACACATACACCTCCCCCATTAGTACCCAGCCAAATTCTGGACTGATGATCCTGGAAAACAGACCGGATATCATTACTGGGCAGCCCTTCGTTGGTTGTATATTGTGTAAATGACTGCCCATCGAAACAAGTAGCCCCTCCCTGATTGGTGCCGAACCATAGATTACCTTGTTTGTCCAACAGCATAGCTTGTATATGATTGCCAGATAAGCCTTGTTCAGTAGTATAATGGATGAAACGGTTGCCAGGCTGGCCAATAGGCTTTTCGAGTATCAATTTACAGGCTCCATATACGGTGCCAAACCACAAATTTCCCTGCTGATCCTCTGTCATAGCAAAAACCCAGTCGTTTAACAAACCTTGTGAAGAATTGTAAATCGTAAAGTTGTTGCCATCATAACATATCAACCCACCGCCAAAAGTGCCGAACCAGATGCGTCCCTGGCTATCCTCCATCATTGAGTAGACCCGGTTGTCACTCAATCCTTCTTTCGCCGTAAAATGGGTTAAGTAAGTTCCGTCGTAGCAACTTACCCCTCCCTCCCAGGTGCCAATCCATAATCGGCCTTTGCCGTCCTTTAAAACACTCAGGACAGCAGAGGCATTCAGGCCCTGTTCCGTGCTAATGTAATTGATCCCTTTTGTAGCACTATCCTTAAATCTCGGAACCAAAGCCAGGCGGGGACGGGAATAGTTGACGAGCATTGTTTTTCCTCTTGCTTCTTCTATCTGGGGTACTGGAATACCGTTTTGGCCGGGGGTAAAGGTTGGAAGGTCAAAAGGGAGTGCAATTTTCTTTCCCGGCCCGGCTGGCCGTACGTTAGACGAAGCCTGTTTCACTTTTAGCCCCCCTTTCACCGGAGTCCTCCTGGCGCGCGCTACTATATCGGGATCGATCGATTTCCCCTCAATTGGTATGGGGACACCGGTTGGCAATGTATCTCCAGATTCCGTGACCATATAATATTTCTGGGGTCTCGAGGAAGGCGTACTGTATTCCTGGCTATATACGGAAGACACCATCAGAATCAGGATTATAGTAAGCTGTATTCTGTTCATAACAGCGTTTTTGATTAAGGCTTTTTAGCTTCGCGCTTCGCTTGGGGAGACTCCAAACTCCTGCGAAAAAACCCGCGAAAAATAAGAAGGATCCTTGAAGCCCACCCGGTAGGCGATCTCAGAGATGTTGAGCTGCGGGTCCTTGAGGAGTTCATAGGCTATGGACAGGCGCGTCAGCCGAATGTGTTGAGAGGCAGACATATCCGTGAGCGCCTTAAGTTTGCGGTGCAATTGCACCCGGCTCATGCCCACTTCGCGGCTCAGCTGCTCCACGCTGAAATCCGGCTCGCTCAGGTGGGCTTCGATCGTGTTCCGGACTTTTTGCAGGAAGGCGTCTTCCGGCGCCGAGCCGTCACTATCGGCCGACTGGTATTTTTGCTGCAGCTTTCGCCGCAGTTCCAGCAGTTGTTCCAGGCGGGCCAGCAGTTCCTCCTTGTGAAACGGCTTCATCAGGTAGGCGTCCGCGCCGTGGTTCAGGCCCTCCAGCTTGTCTTCCTGCGTGGCCTTCGCCGTCAGCAAAATGACCGGGATGTGGCTGGTGCGTTCGTCTGTTTTCAGGGTTTCACACAACTCAAACCCGTCTACCTCCGGCATCATCACATCGCTGACGACCAGGTCGGGGACGGTTTCCTGAGCTTTGGCGATGCCCTCCCGCCCGTTGGAAGCTTCCATCACCTGATACCGGCCCTGCAGGCACTCGCGCAGGTAGTAGATGACATCCAGGCTGTCTTCCACCACCAAAACGGATGGCACCTCTCGTGTAGCGCCCATGGCCTGGCGGACGGGCCCAAGCGAGGTGGTTATTTTGGAAGCCGCCGCCACCGGAGTAGGCAATGGCGTTTTTTCTTCTATTTTCGCCTCGTTGTGCACCGGAAGGCGGAAGGTGAAACGCGTTCCTTTGCCTACCTCGCTTTCCACCTCAATGTTTCCGCCCATCAGCTCCAGCAGTTCTTTGGCCAGGGCAAGTACGGGAGCCAGTAGCCCCCTAGCCCCCTGAGGTGGGGAATGCAGCCCCTCGATCCCCCAAAGGGAGAAGTTCCGGAAGAGGCTTGCTTAGAGGAGGCTTGGTTGTCAACTCCCTGATTTTAGGGGATTGGGGGAGCTTGATAAAACGGTCAAAAATATAGGGAAGCTGATCGGGAGGGATGCCCGTTCCCGTATCCTGCACACTCACTTCCAGTTTCCGCTGCCCCCCATCAGCAAGCACTTTACCACCACCTTTATTTTTCCATATTCCGGCGTGAACTTGATGGCGTTGGAGAGCAGGTTGCTCACGACCTGCTGGCATTTTTCCGGGTCATAGTCCATAAGCAGGCGGTCGGTATGCGCATAGAAGGAAAGGCTGATGTTCCGGTTGATGGCCGGAGAGTGGAACGATTCGACGAGGTAGCTCAGGTATTTGATGATGTCGCCCTGGATGTAATGAGGTTCCATTCTTCCGGCTTCCAATTTGGAGAGGTCCAGCATCTGGTTGATGAGTTGGAGCAGTTTTTGGCTGTTGCGTTTGATCAGGCCGGTATGTTCGGCAACCTTCCAGCGCGGGTTTTCTTGTATCTGATCCGCCAGCCCCTGAATGACGGTGAGCGGCGTACGGAATTCGTGGGTGATGTTGGCGTAGAAGCGGCTTTTGAATTCATCCAGTTCCTTCAGGCGCTGAGATTCCTCCAACTCCCTTTGCAGGGAAGCCTGCAGCGTCCACCGGCGTTTCTGGTAAGCGTAGGCACCATAAAGTGCCGAAGCGGCTACCAGTACATACAGCAGGCGGGCCCACCAGGTTTGCCACCAGGGCGGCAGAATCCGAATACCGATGGTTGTCGGGATTTCCGCCCAAAGGCCGTCGCTGTTGCTGGCGACCACCTGAAACTGGTATTCTCCCGGGCTGAGGTTGGTATACCGGGCAGCCCTTTTGTCGCCTGCTTCGATCCACTGCTGCTCATAGGGGAGCAGGCGGTGGCGGTATTGGTTGAGCGCAGGCGCTGTATAATGCAGGCCAACGTATTCAAAAGTCAGTTCATTTTGATTGTAAGGCAATACCAACTGCTCCGGCAGTTCGGGAAGCCAGGTGAAGGTAGAATCCACTTCTCCTTTCCGGTAGGATCTGTCAAATATCCTGACATCCTGAATGTTCATGGTTGGTGGGGCAAAATGTTTGAGAACTTGTTCCGGGCGGAAACTAACCAAGCCTTTGAAGGAGCCAAAGAAAAAAGTGCCGTCAAAGGCTTTTAATGCGCTGAAATCATAATACCCCAGCGAGGGCAGCCCATCTTCTTTGTCGTATTTTACAAAGGTTTCCGTACGGTGGTCAAAACTGCTGATACCCTGATTTGTACTCATCCACAATACCTGATCCTTATCTTCCAGAATGGAGTACACCTTATTCCCGGAAAGGCCGTCCTGAGTATTAAAGGACCGCAATATACCATGCCCGGGAGCATATTCGATCAGCCCGTCATTACCAGTGCCCAGCCAGAATTTACCCGGCTCATGCTCGTAAATGGTTCTGATGCCGATCCCCGCCAGATGGCGTTCAAAGCTTCGGGCCTCGGGATCAAAATGATATAAGCCTTCCATCCAGGTGCCCAGCCAAAGGCGGCCCTGCATATCTTCATGCACGTCATACACACTCTGGTTGTAGAGATTGCCTTCCTTTCCTCCGATATAGGGCAAGGCAAAGTGTTCATACGTTCCGTTGCTGCGGTCAAAGGCATAGAAGCCCTGGCCCCACGTACCTAACCACAAGACGCCTTCCCGATCTTCATGAATGACAAAAATACTTACCGCCTCGCCACTGGGCGTTTTAATTGGGTAGTGGGTAAATCGGCGGGCCTTGCGGCTATAAAGGCTCAACCCGTTATCCGTTGCCAGCCATAAGTTATTTTCCCTGTCCTCAAAAAATTGAAAAACCAGATTGCTCGCCGGGCCTGCAGACGCCGGTGAAGTTTTGTAAAAATGCCGGCATTCCCCGCTTCGGCGATCCCAGCGGCACAATCCTTTCTCCCAAAGCCCCAGCCAGATCACGCCCGGTTCCGCCGGAGATTCGAAAACGGTTGAAATAGCCTCCTCCACGAAGTGGGCCTGAAATTTCTTCTGCCAGGGGTCGATCTTATAGCCTCCGCCCGACATGTTCCCGAGCCAAAAGCGGCCCTGGGAGTCTTCGAAAAATGTCCAGACGAGGTCATTCGTCATGCCGGCCGGGTTTTCAGGGCTGTGAGCAAACAGCCTGGGCGCTCCCCCCGCCGCATCAAAGCGGTAGAGGCCTCCATTGAAATTGCCCACCCAGATGCCACCCCACCGGTCTTCATGCAGAATTCGGATATGCGGGCAGGAGGTCCAGGGGCCCATTCCCGCCGGCCGGGCATAAACCTCGGAACGGCCCGGCGCCATTCTGATAAAGCGATCATTTTTCGGATCATACAAATGAAGGCCGCTATTGCAGGTGCCTACCCATATTCTTCCTTTACTATCCTGAAGGAGAGCGCTTACCCGGCTATCGATGAGGCTGAATTCGTCATCCGGATCGTGCAAATAGCGTTTCGCTTCTCCCGTTTCCGGATGGAAACGGATCAATCCGCCGCCGGTGATGGAAGGAACGAAAGGTTCTCCCGTTCCCACCCAAATGAAACCCTCTTTATCGCAAAGTAACGCCCGGCCCTGGTCATTGGAGAGGTTTTCCGAATCTGCCTGCCGGTAGAGGAAGCGCTCAAAACGATCTGTAGCCCGGTCATAGCGGTATAGGCCGCCGTACTGGCTGGTTACCCACATTTGATTGTTCCTGTCCTCGGCAATTCCGTTGATTTCGCCATCCGGCACAGTGTTCGGCGCCTCGCCGGCCTGATTGTATTGCTTGAAGCAGTCACATTCCGGAATGTAACGGTTGATGCCCAGGCGAGTACCGATCCATAATGTCCCGCTATGATCCACAAAGGCGGCGCTGGTTCGGCCGTGGTTCAGGGAAGTGCTGTCTCCCGAAACGGCTGGATAATTTTTAAAAGAATAGCCATCATAGCGGGCCACGCCATTGTTGGAAGCGAACCAGAGAAACCCCTGCCGGTCTTCGGCGACTGCTTTGATGCCATTGCTGCCCAGTTCGTCTTCCACCGGCAGAGGGGCTACATGCCAGTTTGAATGATCAGGGTATAAAGGTTGCCCTGCGGCGTAAAAGAATAGGCCTGTTGCCAGGGCAGCCGCCGGCAGGAACCGAGAGGGGATGGAAGCCAAACCAGGGATACGACGCATTTTGTCCGGGCCTTACTTTTTGTAAATATAGCACTTTTTCAAAAGTGGCGAACCCGGCCATTCAGAAATGACATGAGCAGCATAGTCTTGCTTTTTGACGCCCCGGCCTTTGGCAGCTGTGCTTGGCGAGATGATTTCTGTTATAAAGTCGGGAGCGGGGAAGATAACCTGATCTTTGGAGAAAATTTTGACCGACATAGCAATCTGCGAAGCGCTGAAACTGGAATCCTTCTATCTCATCTCCAAACCAGCCGTTTCACAGGCCCCCCCCTTCAGCACATATCCCCCTTTCATTTCCTGAACCTCCACCCTGAAGATCAGTTCCAGCGCTTTAAAGACTTCCTGTAAGGTAAAATCCTCAAACTTCATAGTGATACTGCAGCCTGCAATTTTTTCATTAGCCAGTTCCAGCTTCACGCCGAAGTGGCGTTCCAGGCAAGGCAGGGCTTCCCCCAGGGGGGTATTGCGGAACTGGAGGCGCTGGGTGCGCCAGGAGTGGGCGTTGAGCGCCGGGGAGTCAGTTTTTTCCAGATGGGCGCCCAGGCGGCAGGTGCCCCGCTGGCCGGGCCCCAGCTCGGCTTCCTGCCCGCTGGCAAGCCCGGATAAGCGGACTGTGCCTTCTTCGACTTCCACCTCGGTGAAGCCTTCCTGGGGGTAAGCGCGCAGGTTAAAAGCCGTGCCTACCACTTCCACGCGGGCCTCCCGGGTAGTAATGAGGAAAGGGCGGGAAGGATTGGGTTCTATTTTGAAGTACGCCTCGCCGTCAAGTTCTACCTGGCGCCGGGAAGCGCTACGAAAATCAGAAGAAACCACCAGAGAGGAATTTTCGTTCAGGATGACCGTAGAGCCGTCGGGCAGGGTTGTTTCTGTGGATTCGCCGGCGCCGGCAGCAATAAGGGTTGCGTTCGTTCCGGGATCGGCTGCGCCATTGCCCATCCACCACCAGCCGGCGACAGCGATAAAGGCGATAGCGGCGGCCACGGACATCCAGCCGAACGGCCGGCGCCTGCCGGATGCCGGATGAAGCCGGCGGCCATTGCCGGCCTTTTTGGCATCGGTTATGCGCTGCTGCAGGCGGGAAAGGCCGGCTTCCACGTCCGGCTCGTAGCTCTCCTTATAGCGCTTGCTAAGGTTCCACGTTTTCTCCAGTTCCCCTGCGAAGCCATGGCGGTCCTCCCGCTGCAGCCAGTCGCCGAGCTCTTCCTGTTCCCGAGGGCCGATCGCTCCCTTCATTTTTTTGTGAAAGAGTAATATGTACTTTGAAACCTCCATTTCCTTTTTTCTTCCTGCTTTGTAGACACGGTAATATATTTTTGCCCCTATCCCGGCCCCCCTTTTTTAAGCGTATTCCCGGATTTGTCGCCTGGCTTTCATATCAGCGCCAAGGCCGCCCACAGGCCCAGGAAAGGGCCGATCGCCTCCCGAAGGAGCCGCAGGGCTTTGGATATCTGGTTTTCCACGGTTTTGACCGAAATATCCAGGGAATCGGCAATTTGCTGGTACGACATGTCCTCGAACCGGCTCAGCACGAAAACGATGCGGCACCGCTCCGGCAGGCGGTCGATGGCCTCGTCGATGCGCTGCTGCAATTCGTCCGCCTCCATTTGCTGGCCGGCGTTCGCCCCTCCGCTTTGCAGCGGCTGCGGCTGTTCGTCCGCAAATTTGACCTTCTGGTCCCGGATGAAGTTCAACGCCCGGTTGACCGCTGCACGGCGCAGGTAAGCCTTCAGGGATGTAACGGCCTGTAGCTGGCCCTTCCTGCGCCAAAGCTCAAAAAAAACCTCCTGGCTGAGGTCTTCCGCTGTATTGCTGTCGGGTATGATCCTGTAAGCCACCCTGCAGAGATAACGGTAGTAAGTCCGAAAGATCAGGCTGATAGCCAGCTCGTCATCTTTCTCAAGAAGCTCCAGGAGCTCTTTGTCAGTATAATGGTGTTGCAAGGAGATTATCAGTTTTGGATAGTGCTTGTCCGGCTAAATTAACATTTCCTGTCCGAATAATCCAAATCAAAAAGGGGCGCCGGCTGTCCATATCGAAATATTTATTACGATCCTTTGAAAAAGCAAGAATAAAAAAATACCTTAACGCTTCTTTTGACGACATCCTGTAGCCCAACCAACACAAGCTACAGAAAATCAATTACTTACAAGCCAACTTACTCCCAGGGACAGAAGACGGCAGCTTCCAGTGAGGGCCCGTCCTGTTTGCCGGGTAAAAAGATTAACAACTGACCACTATGAAAAGGCCTTTACTGCTATTTTTTGCAAGCCTGCTGACACCACTGTCCATTTTTGCCCAGGACGCCCCCGGAGGATGGGACCAACGGATCAACGAAGCGGTACAGCCGATAACGGACGCTGTTGCCGGAACGGTCTTTTATGCCGTCCAGTTGGGAGATTCTGCCTCCACGGCCATGCCGCTGGTGATCATCATGCTGCTCACGGCGGCGACGATCTTCACCTTCTATTTCCGATTCGTACAATTTCGCCGGTTCAAGCTGGCCATCGATACGGTCCGGGGAAAATATTCTGACCCCAATGACGAAGGAGAAGTGTCTCACTTCCAGGCCCTGACCGCCGCCCTGTCCGGAACGGTTGGCCTTGGCAATATTGCCGGGGTGGCCATTGCCGTATCCATTGGCGGGCCGGGCGCTACCTTATGGATGATCCTGGCAGGCCTGTTGGGTATGGCCTCGAAGTTTACCGAATGCACTCTAGGGGTAAAATACCGGGATGTTGGCCCTGACGGCACCGTCTACGGCGGCCCGATGTACTACCTGACCAAAGGGCTGGCCGAAAAGGGAATGCCCGGGTTCGGGAAATTCCTGGCCGTATTCTTCGCCATCATGTGCATCGGCGGCTCCTTCGGTGGCGGCAACATGTTTCAGGCCAACCAGGCTGCCCAGCAGTTCAATTCCATGATCGGTGCCACTTCCGGTTCTGCCGGCCTGGTTTTTGGAATTTTCCTGGCCCTTATGGTCGCTATCGTCATTATCGGCGGCATCAAAAGGATAGGCTCTGTTACTGAAAAAGTGGTGCCTTTCATGTGTGGGATTTACGTGTTGGCGGCACTAATCATTATTTTAGGCCATGCGTCCCTCATCCCACAGGCTTTTGCCCAGATCGTCAGCGGAGCTTTTACCCCGGCCGGCATTAGCGGGGGTATTGTAGGGGTGCTCGTACAGGGCTTTCGCCGCGCCGCCTTCTCCAACGAAGCAGGCGTAGGATCGGCGGCTATCGCCCACTCCGCTGTGCGAACAGAAAACCCTGCCAGCGAAGGAATAGTCGCTTTGCTTGAACCTTTTATCGATACTGTTGTGGTTTGTACGATGACAGCCCTGGTGATTGTTATCTTTAACACGGACGTTCATTTCGTCTATGGGGATGTCGTAGGCAACAACGTCCTGCTGAGCGCAACCGGAGAGCGCGTCGGTGGCGTGACGCTCACCTCAATCGCTTTCGCTGAGGTGATCCCCTGGTTCCCTTACGTGCTGACAATCGCCGTCGTGCTTTTCGCCTTTTCCACCATGCTGTCCTGGTCGTATTACGGTCTTCAAAGCTGGATGTTCCTCTTCGGCAGGAGCAAAGTGGCCGACTATACCTACAAAATCCTGTTCTGCGTCTTCGTCGTCCTCGGCTCTGCCGCCAGCCTTACAGCCGTCACCGACTTTTCCGACGCCATGATCTTCGCCATGGCCATCCCCAACCTGACCGGCCTGCTGATCCTGCTGCCCCGGGTGCGGGAGGAAGTAAATAAATATGTCCGGAAGATCGAGACAGGAGAGATCAAGGCGGTGAAGTAAGGCGGTTCATGATTGTTTCACGGGTTGGAGGCAGGGCCCTGCCTCCAACCCGTGAAACAGCCGGCCCTCTGCCCCTACATCTCCACCAGATCCGGCGCCACCCATTGCCCGCGGGCGCGGGCAGACAGGAGGAGTTCCCGGGAGTAGTACCGGAAGGGCAGGTTTTTATCGGCGTAGGGGCTGGCGAAGAGGGTTTCCCGGATGGCCTCATAGCGGCGGCTGCCCTGCTGCTCCCGGACAAACCGGTGGAGTATCCGCATCCAGAAGATGGTGAGCGTCTCGTGGTAGCCGCTGTCGACCGTATTTTGCCCTCCCGACGCCAGGTTATAGGCAATGATGCCGGGGCGGATTTTGCACAGGGCGATATCCAGGCCGTATTCCAGGATATACCAAAGCCCCACGGAGAGGTGGGCTTCGTGCGTCCAGGCCGTCGCGGGCAGGGTTTGAGTTTCAAAAGCGTTGATCAGTTGGCGGATATCCAGCGGCCGGTTCCGGTTTTCAAATTCTTCCGGCAGCAAAGAGAAGGCGAGCGTATTCTCCATCCGGCCCTCGTTGTTGAACCGGCGCCGCAGGAAGCCTTCCCGGCGAAAGCCGAACTTCTCCATGATCCGGATCGAGGGTTTGTTGCCGGGCAGCACGAAAGCCTCCACCCGCTGTAGTTTCATTTCTTCAAAACCTACCTGCAGGATGCGCTCGAGGGCTTCGCTCATCAGGCCCTTTTTCTTATAAAATTCATCCCAGATGCCATAGCCTGCCTCGGCGTAATTGTGGCGAACCCACCAGCTGTGGAAACTGCAATCGCCGATCAGGCCTCCGGTTTTGGGGTCGATCAGCAGCCAGGTCCGGAACGACAGGCGCGGGTTGTCGATAAAATTCAGCCAATAGCGCTCTTTGATGGCCACGTAATCCTGCTCCGAGCCACAGCCCAGCATGTGGAAGATCTCTGGCCCGGTGTGGTTATTGAACAAATGCCGGACCACCGGAGGGTTGAGCTCGCGGAGGATGAGGCGTGGCGTTCGCAATTCTGAAAAGGATATCGGCATGGTGTCCCGCTTTGTTTAACAAATGCGGCGGCGTACGTTTTTTGCACTATAGAAAATCTTCAGGAGCGGCCTTCCTGGCCCTTACCGCCCAAGCGGCGGCTCATCCAGGGGGCGTCCATCCGGTACTGCAGGCAATACAGCGAAACCGCAATCAATACCCCCAGGATCGCCCCCAGGTAAACATCTTTGAAGAAGTGTTGAACCAGGTAAATCCGGGAAATCCCCACCAGCAAGGCAATAGAGAACAATAGCAGGCCCGCCGCCTTTTTCCGGGGCAGGCATAAGGCAAGGAAAGCGTACAAGGCAAACGCCGACATGGTATGCCCGGAAGGAAAACTGTTGGCGCCGGCGTTCAGCACGACGCCCTCTACAGGATTGATCTGGTCAAATACCCCTATTTCCTTGAAATACCGGAAAGGGCGTTCGTGTTTAAACAACCCTTTGAAAAAGAAGGTCGCAATCGTAACCCCGAGGCCAAGCACGGGCAAAACAGCCGCATGGCGGAAGCGGACGAAGAGCAGGATAGCTATCGCCAGGAAATACGGAGCGGCTTCCCCCATTTTGGTAAAATACCGGAAGAAGAGGTCTCCCCAGTAGCTGCGGTGAGCACTGAAGAAGAAGATGGCGTCGCCGGTGTCCATGATGGCCAGAAGGATGGCTCCCATGACGAGGAACAGGCCAAAAGGCAGGAAAAACCATTTGTTTTCCAGGATTACCGTTTGAAGCGCCTCTCCCTTCCTCATTTCTTCCTGCGTTTAAAAATTTTATTGAACAAGACGAAAAATCGGTCGGAGTTGACCACCTTGCTGTCGTTCATTGCTTTTACCGTCAGAAAAAGGCCGACCGGGAAGAGTACCCCGCAGGGCACCCAGGCGGCGGCGGCAGCCGGCAACACAAAGGTTTCGGCGATCTTCCGGCAGAAGATGGTCAGTACGATAAACAGCATGAAGAAAATGATGGAAATGAGGATGGGGTAGCCAAACCCTCCCTTTCGCACAATGGCCCCCATCGGCGCGCCGATGAACAGGAAAATGAAACATACGGCGGCCATGCTGTACTTGGTATGCAATTCGTAAATATGTTTGACTCTGGACTCCATGAGCCGGTCCAGGGACCGCATGGCCGATTCGGAATGGGCGTGAATGCTCCGGACGAAGGATTTGGCTTTATTGCGCAGCCGCCGTTCGTCATTGTCTTTAAACAGCTGATAGAAGTGCTGGTATTCTTCCAGCGGTTTATCGATCTTTTGCTCCAGCGGGTTGCCTTCAAATTGCTTGCGCGCCACGGCGACCGTTGGTGGGGGCGGCGGCGCCGCCGCCGGGGGCCTGTTTTTCAACTTCCTGTCCAACAGAACCCCGGGGATTTCAGGTTCGGCAGCCTCAACATCCGCCGGCAGCGCAGTAGTGTCCTGCGGGTCCGACACTTCCGGGTCCGGCTCGGGTGGCGCCCCCCCTTCCTCGTCCTCCTCTCCGGGTTCGCTAAGGTAGGCGGTATCCACCTCCATGAAGCTGAAGAAATTAACGATCTGGTTCGACATGCTCTTCTCCCGCCGGAGTATCTTGAGATCCAAAGAGTCCACCGCTTCCTGCAGCTGGCCGCTGGTCAGCATGCTCCGGTTGGACTTGAAGAGTTCCTCATTGGTGCGGTTGAGCTGAAATTCTCCCAGGTCAAATACTTTGTTCCAGCTCTTGAAATTGGTCCGCACAAACGGAAAGGAACGGCGGGAATTAGCGGCGGAAGGTTCCGTTTCCATATATTGGTGCCCGTTGCGCAGATTCATCACGAAGTAGCCCCCGTCTTCAGTAGCGTACATCTCTCCGCTTTCGGCGATGATCTGGCTAAGGCGCCCCTGGGAAGCGTCGCTGTGGTCATAGATCAGCACGTGCTCGATGTGCTTTCCATCGGCGGCTTTGCTGCCGATATGGATCGCGTACCCGTCAAAATCATCGTTGAAAATACCGGCGTCCAGCCGGAGGGCGGGCTTCTGCCGCTGAATGTCATACATCCGGGAGCCAAACTTGAGGTTGGCCACCGGAATGAGGTTGTTGGAACAGAAAAAGGAAAAGGCCGTGGCGCCGGCGGCAAAGAACATCATCGGGCGCATGATCCGCCAGAGGGAAACGCCGGCAGACTTGAAGCTCGACAACTCGTAGCGCTCGGCCAGGTTGCCCAGCACCATCACCGAGGAGATGAGGACCGCCAGGGGCAGTGCCATGGGAATGAGGGAGACGCACTTGTAGGCCAGCAACTCAATGATCAGGAAAAAACCCAGGCCCTTGCCGGCAATATCGTCGATGTATAACCACAACACCTGCATCACCAGCACGAACATAGCGATCATGAAGGTCACCAAAAATGGTGGGATAAAACTGGTGATCATCAGGCGATCCAACTGCTTCATAGGCTGTAAGTCTCAACGCTGTGTACCCGGGCTTTTGCCGGGATGTGTGTATGTGTTTAGGTGTTTAGGTGTTTAGGTGTTTAGGTGTTAATGAACGTTGCTTCATCCAGAAACGCAAAGCACCCGGTTGTAAATTTCCGGACCAAAGATAAAAGGATAAAATAATACAACTTAATAAATGCTCCGGTTTAGTGGTTTGTTTGCTTCCTCCCGCCTGTCATACCGGAAAAGCCTGTGTTTTTTATCGCGTTCAGCGGGTTTTTCCGGCATCAAAAAAAAAAGCGGGATTTTTTTTCCGGATGCTGTAACTTTATTTTTTTCGCCCCGTCACCCCAGTGACACCCGGTAAGAAAGAACCAGAAATCATCCGAACCTCAGACTTCGATACATGAACCTCGAAGAATTTAAAAAGGACATATTACCCATCAAGAACAAGCTTTACCGGATGGCGCTGCGCATTACCGCCAACCCGGCCGAAGCGGAAGACGTCGTCCAGGAAGTCTTCATCAAGGTATGGGAAAACCGCCAGGACATGCACGAAGTCCGGAATGTCCAGGCCTGGTGCATGCAGATGACAAAAAACCGGGCCATCGACAAAAAACGGCTGCTCTACAACCAGGCAGAGGGCCTGGACAAGGCTTACGGCCTGAGCAGCAGCAACCATGACCCCGGCAGGCAAGCGGAACTCAGCGACGCGGCTGGCCAGGTGAAAGAACTGATGGCCCAACTGCCCGACAACCAGAAAATGGCCATGCAACTTCGCGACATCGAGGGGCTGAGCTACCAGGAAATCTGCGAAACGCTGGACATGCCGCTCAACCAGGTGAAGACCAACATTTTCAGAGCCAGAAAACACATTCGTTCGAAACTACTGCAATTATGGACAATAAAGTAATGGAACAACTGCTGGATAAATACTTCGAAGGGGAAACGTCCCTGAAGGAAGAACACCGCCTCCGGTCGTATTTCCAGCGCGACGACGTGCCGGAAAGCATGAAGGCCTACCAGCCTCTGTTTCAGCACTTTGCCCGGGAACAACGCCATGAGTTAGGCAGCGATTTCGACCAGAAGCTGCTCCGGCAACTGAAAGCCGGCCGGCCAGAGGCCAAAGTGCGCCGCCTGGCTGCCCGAAACTGGGCGATACGCATCGCCGCCGCCGTGGTGATCGGCCTGGGCGTGTGGTGGGCTTATCTGTCCGGAGGCGCCCTGCAGCCGCCCCAGCAGGCCGGGGTCGACTGGTCGAAGTACGAAGTGCAATCCGCCAGCGAGGCCTTCCGCCTCACCAGCACCGCCCTGCTGAAAGCCAGCAGCGAACTCAACCACGGCACCACCACCGCCGCCCGGGAGATGGACAAGCTGAAGAAGGTGGGGAAGTTCTTTAAATAGTGCATTTGTGCATTCGTGGCAGGGTCGGCCTCACGGTATTCATTCACTCATTCACTCATTCACTCATTCATTCATTCATTCACTCATTCATTAGAATCACTCGATAAAATCGACAATCATGAAAAGCTTCAAATTCATTGTTATTGCCCTTTTGCTGGGCGTTGTTTCTTCTGCCTCTGCGCAGGCCACCAATTTGAACGCCATCGACAAATACTTCCAGAAGTACGTCGAGGATGAGCGCTTCACCGTGGTCTACATCAGCTCCAAATTGCTGAACATGTTCGGAAAGCTGGATATTGACAACATGGAAATGGACGATGCCGAAACCAAAGCCATCATCGACCTGGCCAGCGACCTGGAAGGCATCCGCATCCTGGTGGCCGAGGAAAATGCCGCCGGTTTCTACAAGGAGGCCAAAGCCAAGATCAACACCAAGGAGTACGAAGTGCTGATGACCGTCCGCGACAAAGACGACGCCAATGTGGATTTCCTCATCAAGGACGACGGAGACAAGATGATCAACGAACTGTTGTTGCTGGTCGGCGGCGCGGACGAATTCGTGCTGATGAGCTTCGTCGGCAAGATCGACCTGGACAAGGTGTCCAAACTCATCAATGAATTCGACGATAAGGAAAAGGCCCCCAGCCAGGAACAGAAGCAGTAAAGGGGTGGATAGAAATACTTTGAGATACTTTGAGATACGGAAATAAACCCCAGGATGCTGCTTCCAAATATTTCCACGTATTTCCACGTATTTCTATCCGGTTCCCGTCCAAATCCCACATTCCCCAACCCGGAAATTTGTCCGAATCATGCGTTTCACTATTCTCATCCTCGCCTTTTTTACCCTGAGCTGGAGCCCCTGTGGCGCTCAGAAACCGACAACCTTGTTCTACCACACCCACAAGCACAAGGAAGGGGTCACCAATTTCAAGATGCCGGGCTGGCTGATCTGGCTGGGCGGCGGCATCGCCCAGGGTTTCGCCCGGGAGCCGGAGGCCAAGGCCGGGTTAAAGCTGGCCCGTAAGGTCAAGAAGCTGCGCCTCCTGGCTTCCGAAGACGGCAGCCCGATCACTTCCGCAGAGGTCAACGAATTCATAACCGACATCCACAGCAGTGGTTTTGAGGACCTGCTCGTCGTAAAGGAAGGAAGCTCTACCGTCCACATCCTGTCGCGGGAAAAAAAGGAGAAACTCAAAAACCTGGTTATACTCGTCAATGATGAGGAGGAATTCGTCTACATGGACATGAAATCCCGCCTCAAATACGAAGACCTCTCCGAGCTGGTCAACACCATCCTCAAAGCCGAGAACATGAAAACGGCAGAGGAAAAGGAAGAGCAGCCGGCGGAAAGCGGCGGGGAAGAAGAGCAGGTTGAGGCGAAGAAAGCACCGCGGGCGTAGTTATTTGTTGCCTGTTGCCTGTTGTCTGTTGCCGGAGATGAATAAGCAACTGTCAACTCGCTCCCGTTCTTGTAAGCAAATCACCATCCGACAAACCATTTTTAATCAAAATCTAAAATTCACGATATGAGAACCCTCATCTGGTCAGCACTGCTGACGTTAGGCCCTCTTTTTGCCTTTGCCCAGCCCAAACCCATCGCTCAGTTCTACGAAAAGTACAAGCAGCGCGAGAACGTCACCGACGTCAAACTACAAGGCTGGCTGCTGGAAATCGCCACCAACTTTGCCGACGACGAGCAGGCCCAAAAGCTGCTCGACAAGATCACCTACCTGCGGGTGCTGGTCATGGAAGAAGGCAACCTGGTCAGCCCGGGGGAATACAAAAGCCTGCTGAAGGACATCCGCCAAAGCTCTTTCGAGGAACTGCTCAAAATCCGGGAAGGGCAGCAAGACATCGGCTTCTACATCCGCGAAAAGGGCGATACCATCACCGATGTGTTACTGCTGGTCAACGGGCAGGACGAGTTCGTCCTCCTCAGCCTGGAAGGCCTGTTTAAATTCAGCGACCTCAACGACCTCAATATCGACATCGACGGGGCCGAGCATTTCGAGAGGCTGCCGGAGAAGAAGGGCGACGTGCCAAGGGCTTGAGTTTTTTATTCGCGAACCGTGATTCCACCCCAGAGGAACCAGGCGGAATCACGGTTCGCGAATCAACCAAACCAGCCTTCAAAATTGTTATTATAGTAAAGTATGATTCTGGATTGCACCGCCCCGGCTTCGGCCGCGGCGGTTTTTTTGTGCCTAAGGGATTACGCAATAATAAGTTACACAGAATAGGCGAAGTTCCCGTCTATGCAGCCGGGTAAAATTTTGTGTGCTGGCAACCTGCCTGCCCGCGAGGACGCGGCCGAGCAGGCAGGGGCGCCAAACGCAGGCATAGAGCTACGGCGAGGCTTGGCAACAGTCTACCCCGCACACGGAGTGTCGGGGCCGCCAGCGCGCAAAAGAACGAGTATAAATGGGTAATTTATTGTTGCGCAATCCCTAACCCAAGTTCGGTATGTAGACCCCAACTTTTCACTAGCCCAGTGTTTGTGGCCCGCCGTCGGCCGTCGGCCGTTAACCGTCCGCCGAGGTTGGGGTCTACATATCGAAAACCGGCTAAGTCTCCAAAACATACTCCCCCACATTCGTCCGCAGCAGGACCGCATCGAGGTCTTCCCCGGGCAGGGCGATGATCTCTTCCCGGACGGGGTCCCACTCCATGCGGCGGCCGAGCTTCCAGGCCAGCCCGCCCATATGGGCGGACATAGCTTCCTCGAAGCCTTCTTTGATGCCGCAGCTGACGGGCGTCCCGTTTCGGATAGCCCCCAGCCACTCCCGGAGGTGCAGCAGGGACGAGTCGACGCGCTTGCCGTCGCGGTACGTCCACAACAACCCTTTATCGGCAAAGTACTTGGCGGTGGCAGAGGTGATGGCATCCACCTCTTCGGCTTCCGGGTTGTAAGAATAGATAGGCACTTCCGGCTGAATGAGGTTCGACTCGATCATATTTTTATACCGGGTGGAACCGGGGTCGGCGTAAATCGTCAGGGTGTTTCCCAGTTCCATAGTGCCATCATGGCCCATCAGGATGGTGCTTCGGTTAAACTGGTTGCCGAGGGTGGCGCTGTACATGAACGTCATGCCTTTTTCAATGCCCTTAGGGCGGCTGGATCCCACCGAAAAGTCCGGATATTCCATAGCGACCTGGAAAACGTCCGGCACTTCGCGGCCGTCGTGGTGGGTATAAATGCCGCCGGAAGCGGCGACATACTTCGGCATGCCCATTTCCAGCACGCAGTTGATGCGGTCGTAGTCGTGGGTCATCAGGTCGCCGGACAGGCCGGAGCCGTAGGCCCACCATTTGCGCCAGCGGAAGAAGTGTTCCTTGTTGAAGGGGATTTTCGGAGCGCTGCCCAGGAATTGGCCCCAATCGATGGTCCGGGGGCTGGCCTTTTCGTGAATATCGTATTGCCAGGCCCCGTTGTCGTCGTTCCGGTTGGTATTGGTTTGCACCAGGGAGATATGGCCCAGCACCTTCTTTTTGATGACATCCCTGGCGGTGATGAAGCTTTGGGTCTGCCGGTGTTGGTGGCCGACGGCGAAAACAGCTTTGGAGTTCCGGACGGCCTCCCGCAGCTCGTAGGTTTCCCTGATGTGGTGGGTCATCGGCTTTTCTACATAGACGTGTTTGCCGGCCTGCAGGGCGGCGATCGACATGGGGGCGTGCCAGTGGTCGGGCGTTGCGATGACCACTGCGTCGATATCCGGGCTGTTGATCATCTCCTCGTAGTTGCGGTATCGCTTGCAATCCGGGAACGAGGCCACTGCCTCTTCGGCGTAGACGTCGAACACGTCGCAGACGCCGGTGAGTTTCACGTTGAGGTTTTCCTGTTCCCGGAAGGCCTTGACGGCATCTTCGTTCTCTTCCTCTTTCATGAGCTGGAACCAGGAAGGGGTAGCATATCCCAGCACCCGCACCAGGTGCTGGCCCCGGCCCCCGAAACCGATGATGCCCACCCGGATGGGGTCGCCGGCCATATCCCCGGAGGTTTCCGGGCGCATGGCTTCGATATTCAATTCATCAAGTATATTGCGTTTTGCCCGTATTCTTTTACGGCTTTCAGCGTAGGCCCCGATCAGGATGCCTCCGACGAAGGGCAGGCCCATCAACCCCTTAAGGGCTTTTCTCCGGCTGCTGTCGGGATATTGTTTTTCGTTGCTCATTGTTTTTCTTTTTTGAAACAGAAGATGGCCACGAAGGCACAAAGACACGAAGATGGCTCTAAACGTTTCCCACCTCTTGCGGGATTTTAGGATTACTCATAGGGGAGGCCTTGCTCCTGTTAAAATAATACACCAGCCCTACCAGGTGGCTGGTCGGGAAGAAAGACAGCACGCCGAGGGCGGCCATCTCGATCAGGTTTTTATTGACGATAAAGTAGTTGCCCTCCGACGGGCCGGCGTTTTCCAGGCCGGGAAGGGGCGGGTGAGAGAGGTAGAACATTGCCAGCAGGGCGATGCCGGCAAAGGCGGCCACCTTCTCGAAGGCCCCCAGCACCAGCGCCAGCCCGATGCCGATAAGCAGGGCGATGGTGACGATATCCGCTGCATCGGCCAGGGCGCTGCCGCCCAGCCACTTGAAGAAAAAGGACAGCGGCCCTTCCGCGCTAAGCAGGTAAGCCTTTGAAGTCCAGCCCGGGTTGAACACCTTGATCAGGCCCTCGTACAGGAAGTGCCAGCCGATCAGTATCCGGAGCGAAGCCAGGAAGAATAGCTGGTTCTTGGAATATTGCATATTCATGTGGTATTGGTTAATCATAGCGGCAGGCCAATGGGAGGACTGCAATATTGCCATTTTCCATTGGTCCTTCATTGCTTTTTGTCATCCGGAGGAAGGCGTTTTGCAATTTTGGCGCTGATTTTTATCACTTATTCATGTCCCCATCCAAATAAGAAAACATTTCCCCCCCGGCCATCCTTTTATAGTTAGGCATAAACTCTACATCCATGTTTACTTTACTATTTCTGGTGCTGGCCGGTTTAGGAGCGCTGATCGTCTTCAGGAGCCTTGGGCGCAAGAACAGGAAACGGGTAGCTGCCGGCGGCGCCCTCATTGTCATCACGGTTTTATTTTTTCTGTTCCTCAATTTCTGGGGAGAGAAGCTCTGGTTTGACACTTTGGGCTACAACGACCGGTTCTGGACGCTCTTCCTGGCGCAGACCGGCTTCGTAGCCGCCGGAGGGCTGCTGGCCTTCGGTTTCATTTCAGGGTTGCTGTACGCACTGCCTAAAGGCAGGAAACTCCTTCGAAACGCCGCTTACGCATTAGCCATCCTAATGGGAGGCCTATGGGGTTTCGCCAACTGGAACGTCTTCCTCCAATTCTGGCACAAAATAAACACGAGCCTGGCCGACCCCATCCTGGGGCAGGACACCGGCTTTTACTTTTTCACCCTTCCTTTTCTGGACCAGGTATACAGCATCCTGCTTTCTCTTTCCATTGTAGGGCTGGCCGTTTCCTACCTGGCCCGTTTCACGGTGCTGCGAGACGGCAACAACGTCAGTTTCGGCCGTGTGGACGATATCGACGAGCACCGGAGCAACCGGCTGCTTTTCCTCAACGGCGGCATCCTGCTGCTGGTGCTGGCGGGCGGCAAATATCTGGACCGCTTCCACCTCCTGTATTCCGAGCTGGGCGCCGTTTCCGGGCCGGGCTGGACCGACGTGCACATCATCCTGCCTACGCTGATGGCCGTGATGATCTTAACTGCCCTGATGGGCATTTTCCTGTTTGTGCCGTCCTTCCGGAACGCCATCTGGCGGCTGCTCTTCCGCCTGGGCGCCGGCCGCGACCGGCAGGCAGAATATACCCTGGGGTCCGTAGCGGCAGTGGTGGCCGCCGTTTGGTTTATCGGGTTGCACCTGATCCCCGGCACCTTTCAGAGCTTCCGGGTAGAACCCAACGAGATTTCCTACGAAGAACCTTACATCCGAAACAACATCGAATTTACCCGCCACGGGTTCAACCTCCACCAGATAGAAGACAGAGAATTTCCCGTGGAGGAATCCTTCACGCGGGAAATGGTGGAGAACAACCAGACCATTTTCAAAAATATCCGCCTGTGGGACTGGAGAGCGCTGGACGCCGTGCTCAAGCAATTCCAGGAAATCCGGCTGTACTATGAATTCAATAATGTGGATATTGACCGCTACACCTTCGGCGGCCAGTACCGGCAGGTGATGATCTCGGCCCGGGAAATGGTGCCTGGCAACCTGCCGCCGGAAAGCCAGACTTTTGTCAACAAAGTTTTTAAATACACCCACGGCTACGGGGTCGCCCTGACTACCGTCACCGAGTTCACGCCGGAAGGGCTGCCCAACCTGCTGGTCAAGAACATCCCTCCCGAAAGCCAGTACGCAGAGCTGGCCGTCTCCCGCCCGCAAATTTACTACGGCGAACTCACGGATAATTATGTCATCACCAACAGCGTCGAGCCGGAATTTGACTATCCCCAGGGAGAAGAAAACCAATACGTCAGCTACGCCGGCAAAGGCGGGGTGCAGCTGAGCAACTTCTGGAGAAAGCTGGTTTACGCCTACAAAATGGGCGACTTCAAGCTGCTGCTGTCCTCCTACCCTACTTCCGAAAGCCGGATCATGTTCGACCGCCAGATCGAAAAGCGGGTGAAAAAGCTGGCACCGTTCCTAGATCTGGATGGAGACCCCTACATCGTCAACGCCAACGGCGAACTTTACTGGATGCTCGACGCCTATACCACTTCCGAATACTTCCCCTATTCGGAGCCCTTCTCTTCCCGGGAAGAGATTCAGTTCAAGGAAGGCGAACAGCAGCGCAGCCTGCGCATACAGCACCGGCGCGCATTCGAGGGCATCAACTACATCCGCAACTCAGTAAAAGTCACAGTAAATGCCTACGACGGGAATGTCAGTTTTTACATCTTCGACGAGAATGACCCGCTGATCAGGGTCTGGGACGAAATTTTTCCGGGCATGATGAAAAAAAGAGAGGAAATGCCGCCGGCCCTGCTTGCCCACATCCGCTACCCGGTCGACTATTTGATGGTTCAGGGGTTGGTGTATGCCAAGTACCACATGGGCGACCCGGAGGTGTTCTACAACCAGGAAGACCTCTGGATCCGCGCCACCGAAAAATACTACGGCGAAGTACAGCCGGTTGAACCCTATTACATCATGTGGCAGCAACCGGAAGCTACCGAGGCGGAGTTTTCCCTCATCCTGCCTTTTACTCCAAAGAACCGGCAGGTGTCCATCGGCTGGATTGCCGGCCTGTGCGACCCGGACAACTACGGGCGCTTCCTGGCTTACAGTTTCCCCAAAGAAAAGCGGGTACTGGGCCCGCAGCAGGTGGAGACCAAGATCGACCAGAACAGCTTTCTCTCCGGGCAGCTTTCCCTGTGGGACCAGCGGGGGTCGCGGGTCATCCGGGGCAACGTGCTGGCCATTCCCATCGAGAATACCATTTTTTACGTAGAACCTATCTACCTGCAGGCGGAGACCGCCGCCTATCCCGAATTGCGGCTGGTTTGCGTGATGCACGACGACAAGCTCAGCTACGCCCAGACCTTTCAGGAAGCCCTGGAGGGCCTGTTCGGCGAAGCGCCGGCGGCACCCGAACGAGCCGAGGGCCAGCCTGCGGCGGCTGTGCCGGCAACGGCAGATCTGATCCAACAGGCCCAGCGGGCTTTCGACGACTACCTGGAAGCCACCGGGCAGAAGCGGTTCGAAGATGCTTCGCAGGCGCTGCATGAACTGGAGCAGGCGCTAGAGGGGTTGTCGGGCAAGGAAGGCAGCATGAATCAGGAGCCGACAGCGGGGCAGCAGTAGGCTATGGATTTTTGTAACTGCACATATAATCTGGACACAAATAATGATGCATAAAACCGACTCTAAACCCCCGTTAATCAGTCATTCAGTCATTCAGTCATTCACTAATTCAGTCATTCACTAATTCAGTCCATGTACTTACACCCTAAAATACAGCATTCACGCCCAGCCCCAGCCAATTGCCCCGATGGATGGCACCGACATCGCTCTGGCTGAAGTACTGGTTGCCGGCAAAGCCGGGGGCGGCCTCTCCGGCATCGCCTTCGTGCCAGGTGTAGTGGAGCATCAGCTTGAGGTTTGTCTTGTTGAGGTACCAGTTGATGCCGGCGTCGTAGGTGCGCTCGGCACCGGACGAAGCGCCGACGGCTTTGGCGTCGGCCTGGCCGTCAAGGCTTCTGGCACCGTTGAACTGCATGAGCATGAAGGAAGGTTCCAGGAAGGCTTTTTTGCCGACAATAATATTATACCCCAGGCGCAGGTGGCCGGTATTGGAGGAGTAGGTGAAGTTGCGCTCCACGTCATCGGCCAACGGGCGGCTGCCCTCCCGCCACATAAGATTCCATTCTCCATCGACATTCAGGGGGCCCCAGTTAAAGAGAAAGTCGGCGCTGGCGGCATAGCTGCTTTCGAACACATCCGTCCGCCCCTGCCAGGCACCGCCGGCACCAACCGACAGGCCTTTGCGCTGGCCGAAGTAATTGATGTTGTAGCCGATTTTGTATTTGTCCATTTCCGGGCTGCCCAGGTAAATGACGGCGCGGCCGGCGAAGAGCGGGGCGAACGCGGAGCCGGTGGAGTTGCCGTTGTTGGCCAGTGTCAGAGGGTTGAATACGCCCAGGTTATAGTTGAGGCCGAGCCCGCCGTTGCCGTCGAGCAGCAGGCCGCCCAGGTTGATACCCGCCGCCCGCCCGGGGCCGGTGCCGACCAGGTGCTTGCGGATGTAATTCTGAGACATGGATTTCTCCATGGAGTTGACCGCCCATCCGGAGGTGATGCTCTCGCGGCTCAGCTGCGGTCGGAAATAACCGCCTACTACATTGAACGCCTCGCTGCCCTTTTTCAGGCGCCACTGGAAGAAGGCGTCCCAGATGCCGAATTCGGGAAGGGAACCGTTGTTGGTGCCGCCTACCTGCCCGGTGAGCACGTCCCGCCCGATCAGGTCGTAGGCACCGACGACGGTGAACCGCAGACCCTCGTAAGGCTCTGCCCGGAAGCCCAGACGGGCGCGGCGCAATTGTACATTGAAGCGGTCGTCAACCAGTTCATACTGTTTCTGCTCTGGGTTGTAAACTTCCTGCCCGGTGGTGTAGCTGCTCCATAACTGCACCATGATGAAGGGTTCGATCTTAAAACCATCTTTTTTGGGCAGCCAATTTTGGAAGCTGTTTTGGCCAAAAGCCAAAACGCCTGGAAGAAGGATCAGAAAAACAATGGTTAAGTATTTCATTTTCATCTGTCTTGTGGCATAAAGGCATACTGAAGGACGTGCTCCAACAAAGAAAAAAAAGAGGGCAACCCCATGCAGAGATTGCCCGTTTTACCCAATAAATCACCCAACTATTATATCTGTTGTTCGTTGCCAGTTGTATGGTCAGGTTGCCCGGGCATGCCCTCTGCTGGTTGCAAGCCAACGATCAACGAACAACACCCTGAAAGTAACCGAAAACGCTGCACTTAATGCGGCAGCTTATCCATAACCAGCCCATAGGTGTACGTACCCAGGATGGCGCCCAGAAGGATCAGGATCATAATGGCATAGCCGTTGCCCAGCAGGACGTACATAGGGCCGGGGCAGCATCCCACCAGCGCCCAGCCCAGCCCGAAAATGGAGCCTGCCAGGAGGTGGCGCTTGATGCTGAGTTTCATCGGATTGTAAGTTACAAAAGTCCCCCGGAGGGTTTTTATGTTGAATTTTTTCATAGCCCACATGGCGGCGGCGCCAAGAACGACGGCCGTGCCGATGATGCCATACATGTGGAAACTCTCAAAGCGGAACATCTCATGGATGCGGAACCAGGAGATAGCCTCCGATTTGGTCATAACGATCCCGAAAAAGATGCCGACGATAAAGAAAGATGTATTTTTCATTGCTCGATTTTCTGTTTAATTCAATCAATCATTCCTTCATTCCTTCAATCAATCATTCCTTCATTCCCTCTACACCCCCATCAGCAGCGGAAACAGCAGGTGCGTCATCAGCAGGCCGCCGATGAAGAAGCCGATCACGGTAATGAGGGAAGGCAGTTGCAGGTGCGCCAGGCCGGAGATGGCGTGGCCGGAGGTACAGCCGTCGCCGTAGCGGGCGCCGAAGCCAACCAGGAAGCCGCCGGCCAAGGCCAGGATGATGCCTTTGATGCTGGTGAAGTTAAATACTTCAGTAGGCACGAAGCCCCGGCCCAGCGCGTCGGACTCCGGATAGGCGATGCCGATCGTGCCGAGGTAGTCGATGGTCGACCCGGAGATCGCCACCGGCTCCGGGCTCTGCAAAAACTGAGCGGTGAGGAAACCACCCAAAATGCCGCCCAACACAAAAGCGAGGCGCCAGTACTCTTCCTTCATATCCATATTGAAGAAAGGGATGCGTTTGCCGGCGCCGGCCATGGTGCAAATGCCCTTAAAGGTCGTCGATACGCCGAAGCTGCGGCCCATCCAGGTCAGCAGGGCCAGCGTCAGCGCGATGGCAACGCCGGAGACGGACCAATGCCAGGGCTGGCTGATGAATTCCCAGAAGGAGGAGGTATTGCCGATCAATTCCATAGTTATTTGTTCGATTTTCAGTTGTCAAAAATTCAGAGGTTGAAAGCAGGCAGTACGCAAAGGCGCAGAGTGCAGGCTGGCTATTAATCCTTGCCTTATTCCACTTAAGAATATTAACACTAAGCCACTTTTTCTTCCGCGAACTGGTTGATCACGTTAGTCAGCTGGTGGGCCGACTGCATGCCCGACTGGCGCCACTTCACCTCCCCGTTCTTGAACAGGATGAAGGTGGGCACGCCTTGGATTTGCAGCTGCTGTGCCAAAGCCTGGTTGCGGTCCACATCGATCTTCACGATGGAAGCCCTGTCGCCGATCGTTCCCGCCACTTCCCGTAGGATGGGCGCCATGGCCCGGCAGGGGCCGCACCACTCGGCGGAGAAGTCTACCAAAACCGGCTTGTCGCCATTGATCAGGTCTTTGAAGGATACTTTCTTTTTCATGGTATTTTGCTGTTTCTTTTTTTCTGTTGTTGCCGCACATTTCGTGCGATTGACAGTGCAAAGATGCGGCATGGAAAAAGAATGATCAGTGATGCTGGTCACAGTGGATAATTGAGGTGGGTTTGGTGCTTCTTGAGCCTTCCTGGAATTTGAGGGAAAGATAAAGTTACGGCATTATCTCCATAGAAATAATAGGTTATGACAGGGAGAAAGGTTCATCAGACGTTTTTTTGAAGGGCCTCTGTTGAGCTTGCCGATGACGTGGAAGAACTTTTGCAGAAAATTTAATTATTGATATTCAATAAGTTACATCAAAACAAAATCCATTTAGCCACCAAATAGCCCCCTGCGCCAACCCGTTCAACTGTCCTGGTTTTCCCGTCTGGAAGGATGTAATTTTGTCTCCATCACCTCTAATAAGGAAAACACCTAAAACCGCAAGCCTATGGTTGACAAAGACACATTATGGAAGGGAATCATCGAAGATTTGATCGAAGATTTCCTTCATTTTTTCTTCCCGGAACAGGTAGATCAGATCGACTTCGGGCGAGGATTCATTTTCCTGGACAAAGAGCTGGAGCAGCTTTCGCCACAATCGGAATCCAAACTTCGGCATGCCGACAAACTCATCCGGGCCTTCTTGAAAAACGGAGAAGAAAAATGGTTTCTGATCCACGTAGAAGTCCAGGGATATAATGATCCGGACTTCGCCTTTCGGATGTTCCAATATTCCTACCGCATCCGGGACCGGTATAACCAGTCTATTGTGGCCCTGGCTATTTATACGGATGCCAACCGGCTATATCATTTTCCGGAATACCGGGAAGAATTCTGGGAGACTGAGACGCTTTATCGTTATCGGACGTTTATAGTATTAGATCATGAGCCGCTGGCCCTGCGCCATTCTGGCAACCTGTTCGGACTGGTAATGGAAGTGGCCCGCCGGGAATTGGATATGGACAAGAAGGATGATGAACAAAGGTTATATATCAAGACAGAAATGGTGCGGCACCTATTCCGGCAAGGAGTATCCAAACGCAAGATCAGGCACCTGCTGGACTTTATCAAGTACTATATCGACTTTGAAGAAACGGCATTTTTCAATAAATTTGATGATGATATTCAAATGATCACTAAATCCAGAAGAGCCATGGGTATCAGAGAAGCCATTATTGAGGAACTAAAAAGAAAAGCACAAGAGGAAGGCCTTGAATTGGGGCTTAAAGAAGGGCGTGAAGAAGGGCGTGAAGAAGGGCGTGAAGAAGGGCGTGAAGAAATGCGTGAAGAAAACACGCGTATGGTCATATCCCGCGCTCATAAGAAAGGCATACCCGTAGAAGATATCGCCGAACTAGTAGACGTGCCGGTTGAAAAAGCAAAAGCTATCATCGAGGAATTGATGAAGGGAGAAAAAGATGGCAATGAATAGCGACCATGTTTTAACCTTTCAAGCCGGAGCTGCTAAAGCCGCAAGTTGAACCAGCTGGCAGAACGCTCTAATAGCGCCCATAAAGCCCAGCCCTTTTCTTCTTTTAGTGATAATCGTCACAGCCACTCCGTCGGATTTTCCCGAACTTTGCAGGGTATTAACCAAACTACAGACCAACATGCCCAAATCAATCACTACCCCTCAACCTCCGGTTAAGGATAAAAAGGTATTGCCCGCCTCTCTGAGATACATCGTCGAAAAACTGGAAGAACGCAAGGAATGGAAACCCGCAGAGGTGCGCCGCATCGTACTCGAAGCCGGCGTCCGCCAGGAAGACCTTGAACCGTGGGCAGACTACGGCCACCCTGCCACCGACAGCTACGGCCGCCGGCTGATCTACGCCGAAGGCAATTTCGAAATGATGGCCATGTCGTGGGCACCAGGCGACTTTTCCGCCATTCACGACCACGGCTATACCCAGTGGGGTGCTGTGCAGGTGTTCGGCCCGGCAGAACATGCCGCCTTCCGGGTGGACGAAGGGCGGATCTCGACGCTGTCCAGGACTCAGTTTAACCCCGGCGATGTAGTCGGCGTCAGCCATACCCTGGTCCACCAGATGGGCAACCCGACAGATGGCTATTTTATGACCCTGCACGTATACGGCCGGCCGGAAGACATCGACAACGTTACGGGCGACGCCCGGGTGTATGACCTGGAGCGCGAGACGATACAGCGTGTGGACGGGGGAGTTTTTTACGCCTTGCCGGAAGAGGAGGTGAAATGGACAGAACCGGGCCCGCGCCCCGATTTCCCCACCCGCCTGCGGCATATGGTAGAGCTGGCCCGCCGCCTGCGGCGCATGCAGGAGGCGGGAATACCCGGAAGCCGAAAAAGGCTGGAAGCCGTTCTGGCCGACCTGTTCTCCGACCAACACCGCGCCCAGCTGCTGCGCTGCCTGGACGCTAACGTCGACGAAAACGGCCACCAATCCAATTCGGTTTACTGGCGCAACCTCAACCACGAATTGAAGGAGGCGGCCCAATTGCAACGCGAACTGCAGGGCAATCAAAACACGGGCGACAACTTCCACCACTACGCTGAGCTGTACGACGCCCTGGTTTGCCAGCCCTGCCTCGACAGCTTCATGCGCGGATACCTGGAATTCTTCAGAGAGAAATACAGGATCAGTTTTCCGGATAGCTCTCTGCTCTCCGTG
The DNA here is from genome assembly GCA_020636375.1 of Lewinellaceae bacterium. Classification (GTDB taxonomy): domain Bacteria; phylum Bacteroidota; class Bacteroidia; order Chitinophagales; family Saprospiraceae; genus JACJXW01. The sequence continues at coordinate 732,134 of JACJXZ010000001.1, forward strand.
GGTTGCGGCACTGGCCTGGTCGAACGCACATTGATCGACGAGTTCGGCATCCCCTACCAGCAGCTGTTCGGCATGGACATATCCCCCGCCATGGTTTCGGAAGCGAGCCGCAGGATTCGCGCCGAAGTGGGCGACATCCTCGCCTTCGACGCCGACGGAAAAACCTGGGATATTGCCTTCAGCGGCCTGAATGTATACCACTACCTCGACTTCAAACGGCTGGAGGATGCTATTCAGCGGACTGCCGAACGGGTAAGCCCCGGAGGGTACTTCATCGGAGACTTCATCACCCCCGACCACATCCGCTGGTATCCCAACCTGATGTATTCAGCCGATAAGCAACTGGTATCCCTTCGAACGCCACGCCTGGTAGAAAACAACGGCCGGATGTTCCAGGAAAGCGAGATCATCAACATCAACTTCGGCGGCGGCGAGATGGAACTGAACTACGCCGGCAAACACCTGCGCTTCCTGCCGCCCCTGCACCGCATCCGCACTTACTTCGAACGCGCCTTCGGCGGGCAGATAGACCTGTACGACGCCCACAGCCTGGAACTGATCCCCGATTGGGCGGACAGCTGCCCGAGCACGCGGTTTGTGGTCGTGGCGAGGAAATTGGTTAATTAGTTGATTGCCAACCCCGCTACTCGAGTGGATGTTGATTGGTTTACCAATCAACTAATCAACTAATTTTAAGCCGGCTACTGGCCCAGGAGCAACCACATCCCGCTCCAGCTCCAGCAGCCGCTGCTTGCGCCACAGGCCGCCGCCGTAGCCGGTGAGCTTCCCATCTGCCCCGATGACCCGGTGGCAGGGGATGATGATGGCGATGCGGTTGTCGCCATTGGCGCGGGCTACTGCCCGGACGGCGGCGGGGTTGCCGATGGCTTCCGCCTGCTGCCGGTAAGAACGGGTTTCGCCATAAGGGATGGCCCGCAAAGCTTGCCACACCTGCCGCTGGAAATCCGTCCCCGGAAGGACAAGCGGAAGGTTGAACGTTTTTATGCGGCATGCAAAGTAGGCCCGTAATTGACGGACCAGCTCGGCAAAATGAGGATTTTCGCCTGGCAATAGTTCTGCTTTCAGTAATTTTTTCAAGCGTTCCAGCTGCGTTTCCAGCATCCGGCGGTCGGTGAATTCCAGCAGGCAAATCCCTTCTTGCGTAGCTCCCGCCAACATGGGCCCAAGGGGTGTCTCCATGCGAGTAATGGTTATAAGGGCCTTATCCCGGCTCCGGCTGGGCGCAAAACCAGTAGTCTTCTTGAAAGTCTCGCCAAAGCCGCTGAGGGAATCGTAACCGTTCTGAAAAGCGGCGTCCGTCACCCGCTCTCCGTATTTGATCTGGCCGAAGGCCTGATTCAGGCGTAACATGCGCTGAAACGCCTGAAAGGTCATGCCATAATGCTTTTGGAACCAGCGCCGGACCCGGCTGGCATTCAGCCCCCTACTCTCCAGCTGCCAATCTTTGATCCGGGCCTCCGGGTTATCCCGGACCTCCTGGAGCAGCCCCTGCAGCCATTCCGGGGCACGGCCCTTCATCTGGAGGGGATGGCATACCTTGCAGGGCCGGTAGCCATGATCCATGGCTTCCTTGACGGAAGCGAAATATTCTACATTTTCGGGTTTGGGCTTGCGGGCCCTGCAGGTGGGGCGGCAGAATATGCCGGTGGTTTTTATAGCGGCGAAGAAGATGCCTTCAAACTGGCTGTCCTTCCGGACCAGCGCCTGGTACATGACCTCTTTTTCTGGTAAGGGGTGAGCTTGCATGGTATAGTGGCTGTTTGTTATACCACAAAGATAAACTCACCGGGCCAGGGCAGCAACCGATAACTGAACGAGTAATTTTTTTGAAGGGGAGATATCGCGATTTTTTCCCACAAAGACGCTAACCTCCAATCCCTAAAGCTACCAGAAACAAAGGCTTTTAACCGATTGGGACAGGCAGAGGCAATAAGTGGGCCAGGACTGAGCTCACGCCGAAGTCCATAGGCCGATACCCGCTTTTTCTCACAGCCTCCATTCCATCACACAATTAACCATTAAAAACCTCCACCGGCCCGAACGCCTCCTCCCACGCGCACAGCCCGCCTTCCATGTTGTACACTTCCCGGAAGCCACCGTTCTGCATCAGCATGCAGACGCGCATGGAGCGCCGCTCGGTCCGGCAATATACGAAGTAGGGGCTGCGGGGGTTCAGCTCTTCCAGGCGGTCCCAGAGGTCAGGCGTAAGGTAGCTGATGTTGATGGCACCAGGCAGGTGCGCCTGTTGAAATTCCTCAGGCGTACGCACATCGAGCAGGACGGCCCCGTTTTTTCTTTCCAGGGCACGCGCAAAGTCCTCCGGATGGAGGTTGTTGAGCTTTTGCCTCAGCAATTGCCAGCGTTTGGGATTGCAGGATTGGTTGTCCATACTACCGATGGTTGTGGGTTTGCTAACACTGGGCAAATATAAAAAGCAAGAAGATAACGGAAAGTGACCTTTATCACTTTAATAGGAATGCTATAATTAACCTGATATTTCTTACCGCGATTAAAAGAATAACTTTATCAAATGAAGAAGTTATTCTTTTCTGGCCCATAAGTATTACTTACGCCTGATGACGTACATGATCCGCGCCGGCTTACGGACCACGCTGTTGGCCAGCCGGTCCGCCCAGCGCCAGAGGCGGAAGGGCAGGTATTTCAAAAAAACATGCGTCCGCAGGCGGATCAGCACCTTGTTTCCGAAGGTATAAATGCGGTGGCCCGCCACCCGTTCCTGTGGCGTCAGGGCCAGCATCTTTTTCATCGTAAAGGAATGGATGTGCGCATGCTGGGGCGTCGGCCGGTTGCAGTGGATACACAGCGAGTACTGGATCTTTTCATCGTAGGGCGTCGTGATGATCAGCTGCCCGCCCGGCCGCAACACCCGCAGCAAGCTGCCAATAAAGCCCCCGGGATCGGGCACGTGCTCAATGATCTCGGAGGCGATAATGCAATCGAAGGCGCCGTCCCGGAAGGGCAGGCGGTAGGCATCGGCCACCACGCCGTAGTGGTTGCCGAAGGGATAGCGCTCCATCGCCCGCTGCGGGTTGACGGTGGAAATATCCATCGAACAGACGCTTATCCCTTTAGGGCAGAAGTGTTGGGCCACCCAGGCATTGCCGCAGCCGACGTCCAGGATGCTGTCGGTTTCTCCGGATACTTCCGAAACGATCGCCTCGTGCAGGCGCCGCATCTCGTGCCGGGCACCCTCGTCCTCGAAGTCTTCAAAGTAATCGAACAGCTCGGCGTCGGACTGGTAGTGGTCGGCGTAGAAAAACCGGGAACCGAAGCGCTCGTGCTGTTCGGCCCGGGCGGACGTCTCGCGGGCGCCCTGCGGCAACAGCACCGGCACGCCGCTCTCCACTTCATAGGAAAGGCCGTTGCCGGCCGCCTGCAGCTTGCCGTTTGCCCACTCCAGCGGCTGCCCGTTGTCGGGGCTGACGAGCATGTCGGTTGGTATCTTTGGCATGGATTGTTGCTTTTTTCGAAGCGCAAAATTAGGAAAATAAAAGGGCGGATCGAACTGTACTGTTCATTAGCTTTTTAAGCTCAAAAACATTATTATTGTAAAAAATCCTGATTTTATGGCGGACACAGCAGTTCGGGAAAAATCGCGGGGAGAGCCGGGCGGCGCCAGGAAAATTTCCTGGGAAACCTTCCGGAAGAAATATTTAAGCCGCGAGGATTCCTTCAAATACGAATGGGTGAACGGTACCGTTGAAAAGACCCCCCGAACCATGGACAAAAGCCAGTTCTACATCCAGGATAACCTGATCGAACACCTTTACCGCCTCAAATCCAGCCGATCCATAAAAGGGCAATTCATCGCTGAAGGAGATGCTTTCTTTGGCGGGAACCACCGCAGGCCCGATATCGCCTATTATACCAAAACTCAAATCCGGCAGGCCGCTGACGGCGAAAATGTCGTGCCGGCTTTTGTGATTGAGGTAATATCATCCAAAGATCAGATGACGTTGGTTCACAAAAAAATGCACGACTATCGGGAGGCTAACGTTGCAGTAGTATGGCACATCTTCCCCCAACTGAAAGAAATCCACGTTTATCATGGCCTGAAAATGGAGATTCGTTTGGGGGATGATCTTTGTACGGCCGAGCCGGCCGTCGAAGGGTTTGAGATTTCTGTAAATAATGTTCTGAAAAAACAGAACTGAGGAAAGTGCAAATTAATGCCATCAAGGTAGGAGACGTCGACGGAAGTATATGAAAAAACGCATCATCGTCATCGGCGGCGGCGCCGCAGGCTTCTTTGCCGCCATCCGCTGCGCGGAGCTGAATCCGGAGGCGGAAGTCACCATCCTGGAAGCGGGCAAGGACGTACTGAGCAAAGTCAAAATATCGGGCGGCGGGCGCTGCAACGTCACCCACGCCTGTTTCGTGCCGAAGGAGTTGTCCAAAAACTACCCACGGGGCGAGCGGGAACTCATCGGCCCTTTCCATCGCTTCTGCACCGGCGATACCGTGGAATGGTTCGAAAAGCGGGGGGTGCCCACCAAAATCGAAGAGGACGGGCGCATGTTTCCCACTACCAACAAATCGCAAACTATTGTCGACTGCCTGCAGGAATCAGCCCGCAGAGCCGGGGTGGAGGTGCTGCTCCAACAACGCGTACACCGGCTGGAGCCTCCGGCAGAAGGCCGGCCCCACTGGCTGGCCCATACCAAAGCCCGCTCCTACCCTGCCGATACCGTCCTCGTAGCCACGGGCAGCAGCCCGGCTGTATGGAAAGTACTGGCCGAACTGGGCCACTGCATTGTCGATCCCGTCCCGTCCCTGTTCACCTTTAACATCAGGGACCCGCGCATCGAAGGGCTGCCAGGCGTCTCTGTTCCGAAAGCAGAAGTGAAGGTTGAAGGAAGCAGGCTGATCGCCACGGGCCCCCTGCTGATCACCCACTGGGGCATGAGCGGACCCGCCATCCTGCGGCTCTCCGCCTGGGGTGCGCGCGAGCTGGCGGAGAAAAAGTACAGTTTTAGCATACGCGTCAATTGGGTGAACCAGCATGTGGAAAACGTCCGCGAAACACTGAATGAGCTGCGGCAGAATGAACCGAAGAAACAGCCTTACGCCCGCCCCCTGTTCGGCCTGCCCACCCGCCTGTGGCGAAGCCTGTTGGCCCATGCCGGCGTACCGGAACAGGCCCGCTGGGCAGAACTCAGCAAAAACGCCACGAACAAGCTGACCGAAGAACTGGCGCAGGGCAGTTACGCCGTCAACGGAAAAAGCACTTTCAAGGAGGAGTTCGTCACCGCCGGCGGGGTAGACCTCAAAGAGGTGGATTTCAAAACCTTCCAGAGCAAGTTGTTCCCCGGCCTGTTCTTCGCCGGCGAAGTCCTGAACATTGACGCCATCACCGGCGGATTCAACTTCCAGGCAGCGTGGACGGGAGGGTGGATCGCGGGGGAGGGAATGGTTGGAGGGCTGGAGGGCTGAGGCTACCCCGGAAAGCCCTCCGGGTTGGAACGATGGGGTTTTAGAGTAATGAACGGCACCTCAACTTGTCAGTAAAACATAGGCATGGTTCTGCACAACTCCAATGCTCCGGCACTCTATCCGGAAACTTTGCGGAGTGTCCTTATGGCTGGATTACTGGCCCTGAGATCAGGATGATCGCGGCACGAGGGGAGCCCTGTTGCGGTCTACCCAATAAGCCCAGACGACGAACAGCCACTGCAGGTGGCCTGCCCAGGCAATAGCCTGGACATCCGGGGGCGGCGGGCCAAAAAGATTGGCCACATAGATGGCGGCCAGGAAACCCACCAGGCCCCAAAGCGCCCAGCGCCCCACCCGGTTTTTGGCGGTTGTGGCCCGGAAGTAAAGCCAGACGCCGGCCACGAACAGCAGGCCTTCTACCAGAAGCGTGGCAGGCAGGGAGTTCCATAAACCTATCCCCAAACGGACGGTGCCTCCCGGGATCAGCGGCAGGTCCGGCCGGTGTACCAGCAAATCGAGTGCCCAGTGGCTGACGACGCATAAGCCCAGTACCATGGCGCCGAACCGGTTCTTTCTCGCCAGCCAGTATACCAGGGCGAAGAGGCCGCCCCATATAAAAGCCATCAGCAAGCTGTGACTGATAGGGTAATGCTCAAAATCCAGGGGAGTAACCCGGGTGATGCCCGGCGCAATCTTCACCCGCTCCAGGCCGAAAAGCAGCAAGGTAGGCCAAAGCAGGTCGACAAACTGGGCAGCCAGGAAAAGCGTGCCCAGAGAAACGCGGGGCGCAGCGGCTTTAGCCCCGAAACCGACGGCGAAGTGTCCTATGAACATGATATTAAAATATTGGCTTGGCACAAAGGCTATCCATCTATGGTTTTAAAATACATTGCAACTTTATTCATTCCTTCATTCCTCCAGTCATTCACTCCTTTTCCGGGGTTCCCGGAGTGCCCTCACATATCCACCTTTATCGCCACTGCTCCCGAAACATCCCCCACACCTCGTCCTCTTCATCCGGGCTTGCGGTGATCGTCACCGGCTCTTTCTTTACGGGGTGTTCAAAGGATAAGGACCGACAGTGAAGGTGGATAGATCCGTCGGGGTTGGGTGAAGGAAACCCATATTTGACATCGCCGCGGATCGGGCAGCCCAGGCGGGCCAGCTGCGCCCGTATCTGATGGGGGCGGCCGGTCTCGGGCTTTATCTCGATCAGGTTGTGAGCGGCGATAGCGGCCATCAGGCGGTATTCCAGCACCGATTTTTTGGCGTTGCCTTTGGGTTTGCTGTAAGCATGTGCAAAGTTCTTATTGCGGTCCTTTTCGATGTAGTGCACCAGTTGGCCGCTCAGGGGTTCGGGCCGTTGATCTGTTATGGCCCAGTACACTTTTTGAATGTCGCGTTCCTGAAACAGCTTATTCATGCGGCTCAGCGCCTTGCTGGTACGGGCGAAGACCGTAACGCCGCTCACCGGGCGGTCCAGGCGGTGGATGGTGCCCAGGAAGACTGCTCCCGGCTTGTTGTACCGGTCCTTGATGTAATCCTTGACGAACTCGCTCAGGGGGCGGTCGCCTGTCTCGTCGCCCTGCACCAGGACGCCCGCCGGCTTGTTGACGGCAATGAGGTGGTTGTCTTCGTATAGTACTTGTAGTCCTCGCATGGTTGCGGTTGTGTGTTTTGGTATGCGAAGGTAAGGTTAAGTGGTGGGGAAATAGGTGGAAATATATGGAAATGCGTGGAAATGCGTGGAAATATGTGGAAATGCATGAGCAGGCGGTGTAGTCCTGGCTGGAGTCCCGCCGTGATTGCGCCCGTCAACAATATAACCATTTAACAATCCCCCTCAACTCACCCGAAACATATTCTTCAAATACTGCTGCACCCGTTCTACCGCCGCGAAGCAGGTTTCCAGCGTTTTTCGTTCGATGCGGGTCAGCTGTTTAGGGAAGATGTAGCGGCCGGAGTCCTCATTTCGGAAGCCGTTGATGCCCCGGTAGCGCAGCAGGATTCCGTAGGCCAGCGACGCCTCCCGGAACAACTTCTTATCCGGCAGGATGGCCTCCAGTTGTTCGTACCGCTGCATGGTGTTGGTTACCCCCCGGATATTGTTGGCATAGGCCAGCACGCGGGCGGCATGGTCGAGGGGCCGCATGGCGCGGGCCTTGAGGTCGAAAGCACCTTCCTTGCCATCTTTGTTTTCAAGGATGAATTTCCCGAAGAAGCCGGTAGGCGAAGGATGGCGCAGGGCACTTTCGGCAAAGAAACCGAGGAAGCTCCTGCGCTCGCTAATGATTTGCTGGATATGGTCGCCAAGAGCGTCGGCCAGCCGCCCATCCCCGTATCCCGGGCGGAAATCGAAGAAGATGGAAACGCCGATGAGGCCTTCCGAATTGGGAAATTCAATCCAATCCGTAAACTGTTGCTTCCAGCCGCTGAGGGGTTTCACCCATTTGGGGTTGCTGGCCATGATGTCGCCCGGGCAGCGGGCAAAGCCGCACTGCAGCAGGATGTCCACCACGGCGGCGCCCAGGCGCCGGAAATATTGTTCTGCCTTTTCCTCCTGTCCCTCCGGCGGGTCTTCGTAAACGATGGCATTGTCCTGGTCGGTGCGGCGGAGCTGCTCTCCCCTGCCCTCGCTGCCGAGCGACAGCCAGCAAAAAGACAGGGGCGGCTTTTTCAGGCCCTCTCTTTGCAACCGGGCGAGGCTGAAATCAAATGCCTTTTGGAGCAGGGTATCGTTGATCTCGGTCGTCACGGCGGCGATAAAGGAGATGGAGACCTCCTGGCGCAGGTAGTTGAAGATCAGCTCGTCGGCCCGGTTGCGGATGCGGGCCAGGGTTTTTACGTCCCGTGCTTCCCGAAGCTGGCGGACGAGCACTGCCGGGTTGTTGCCGTGCATGAGCAGGAGGTCGCGCTGGGAAATGATGCCTTCTACCGGCGATTGGGGCGTACCGTCTCCGGTGACCACCAGGTGGTCGACCTTGTGCTTGCTCATGGCGATGATCAGCTGGGCGGCAGTGGCACCCTTGCGGATGGTCACCACCGGGCTGCTCATGATCTCGCTGACAGGCGACTCCCAGGTTGCGTTGCGCGCCGCTCCGCGCCGGATGAAATCCGACTCGGTAGCGATGCCGAGGGGACGGCCTTCCTCATCCACGATGATGAAGGAGCCGAACAGCCGCTCCTGCATCTGCCGGGCCACCTCCCGCAGGGTTGTTTCCCCCGGCCCTTTCAGCAGGTCCTCCACCGGGTTGGGGATGAGCACGTCCTCGGTACGCATGAACAGCACCGGGTCGCGGCTAAGGAAATGCGTCTCTTTCGCCTTTTCCTCTTTTTCTTCTGCCTGGATGATGGGCATGCCGGCGGCAAAACCCCGGGCGAAAAACAGGGCCACCCGGGGGTAGCGCTCCAGGAAGTCGAGCAGGATCGGCGCCGGGATTCTGAGCAGGGTGCTACTGCGGGTAGCCCGGGCGGAGGCCAGGTAGGGCTTCTGGGTCAGTATGGCCCGGATGCCCAAAAGGCCGCCTTTTTTCAGGATGTCGATGACCTGGGTGCTGTCTTCGAACTTTTTCAGGATCTCTACCCGCCCTTTTCGCAGCACGTAGGCAACAGGTTCGGCCGGCTGGCCCTCTTCGAAGAGGTAATCGCCTTCAGCGATGAGTTGCAGGGTGGCCTGGTTGGCCAGCTCTTCCAGGCCTACCCGGGGCAGGTAGGTGAAAGGGGGATAATCCTGAAGGAAATGGGTGATGGCTTCTGCTGTCATGTGCGAGGTATTGGGAAGACGGGTCAAAGGTAGGGATTTTGGGGGAGGGAGGCAAGGGGAGGAAATCTGGGGTTGACGGAGGGGCTTCTGAATGCTGCGCTTTTTAACTGCAGAGGTACGCTGCTTTTCCCTGCGGCGCTCCGCGCTCCCTTTGTTTTTTCAACCGCAGGGGGCGCTGGGCGCCGCAGAGGGAAAGCGGCATGCCACGCCCCCGGAGGTGCTGCGCAGGCAGCATGCCGTATGCGCAGTGGAGCGCCCTGCCCTTCTCTGCGATCCTCCATGCCGGTATGGCCGGCAGGGCGGGTAGGCAGGCTCCCTGCGGTTTTGCAAACATGTAAGTGCGCGGAGATGCATAGAGAAGTATCCGCTCAAAACTTAGTGGTATTCCGGCGCAAACCTGCCGCTCCAAGTGCTAAATGAGGCCCAATCAGTTCATCTTACTTGCCCACCAACACAAATGCAGCCCAGGCATACGCATTTTGCGGATATTTTTCTCGCATTTCAGCCTGGGTTTTCAGAAATGCCTCTCGGATATCTACTTTCTTTTGCAACCAATACTGATAAAATTTATCCATGAATTCCGCTGTCGGTTCAACCGGCACTTGCCAAAGGGTCATCATCACGTAATCGGAGCCAGCAAGCAGAAAGGCACGCTGCAAACCCTGAACACCTTCACCGTTAATTATTCCCAGCCCGGATTCACAGGCAGATAGATTGATAAGCCGGGTATTGGAAAGGTTCAGGTTAGCGGCTTCAAAAGCAACCAGCAAGCCTTCATTTTCTTCATATTGATTGACCTGCGCCGTATCTGTCAGGAAATTATTTACACATCCTAAAAAAAGCAGAGACCGGTAGAGCGGATGCTCAAAAAAGTGGCTTACTTTTTTGGCCTTTTCTGACTCGATATCTCTTTTGCTTAAAAAAAGGCCATGGGTAGAAATATGCAACAGCTCGGGAGAATAGGGCAGTTTCCCTAAATTTTTAAAGCCTGATTCATCTGTCTCCATACCCTGGTACATTTCTGTTTTAATTCCGTATGAAGTAAACCTATCATATACAAGCCGAATTTCCAGCGTGTCGTTGAGTGGTTTGACCCTTCCCCAATTATAATTCCCCTTGTCATGATAGGCGTAGTCATCGTCCCGATAGAAAGCTGTATCTAAAGGACAATCATAAGCCATATTGCCAAAGACAACACCTGTAGTAACCCCATCCGCAAAATAAGGCTGGCGGCCGACAATATCCCTTGTGCTGGCAAGATGAATAAGGTTGTACTTTTCGGACAGCAACTGCCCCGAAGGTTTCTCTATTGCGGCCATCGCCAATCGGTGGAGCTCTCCCGAGGGGGAATAATAAATAGTCTGGACGCCCTCGAGGTAAGGTTCCAATGGCTGCCAGATGAGTTCGTACAAAGTCTGGTAATGTTCAGGCGCATTGGGTGGATGGGTACCACGATAAAGCCTGTGTATCTTCTCTTTCTCCGTTCCATTTTTGGTGGCGGAAGCAATTTTTTCCAGTAAAGTTTCTTCATCAAATAATGGGACTAAACGGACATGTTTCCACCCCTTCCGAAGGATCAGGGCAGCGTAGATTATTCTATCAACGGTGTCTTTTTCCTTAAGTTTGAAATCGATAAACTCAATGGCAAGGTGATCCGCCTTCAGAGCATTCTTAAGTGTATCCGTGGTGATCTTTCTCAATGCCCCGCGAAAACCTTTGCTCATGCGGGAAAGTTCCTCTTCCATGTTCTCGGCAAGATTGAAAAGGCTATCTGCATCATATTGACGCTGGTTTTTTGGCAAACTATATTGTTTTGCTATGACATTTTTCAGGTTTTGCCATTCGACGAATTGGGGTATCATTGTGGAGTCGGAACCAAGGCGCATCTCTTCGATTAAGTGTTGTGCGCTGGTAAAGGCCAACCCTTTGACGGCAAGGGCATCGTTATATACCAAATCAACCGCTTCAGGCAATTTCTCCCCATATTTCCAGGCAAAAGCACAGTAAAGGTCTAAATCAGGTTGAATGGAGTTCAAATATGCTTCCTTGCCTTCGGTAGAAAGCACCGCATAGTTGTTTTTCAATTCCTGGTGAAGAAGAAAATTGCTGCGACGAAAATATTCCAAAGCCTCCGGCAATCGCCCTTCGTTTCTATACAATTTCCCCAGGTTATTATAAATAGGATAAACTTTAATCAAATTAAATGTATCGCCATAGATACTTTTTTCCATTTCCAGGGCTTGCTTATAAAGCGAATCAGCTTTGCCAAAATCTTTTTTGTCGGTATAAATAAGACCGATCCCGGCCAATGATTTAGAGATTAATTCATGTGGCCCATCTACCTCCTTTTTTATGGTATTAATTGCCTCTGAAAAATAGTTTTCTGCTTCAGCTAACTTGCCTTGTTTATAGTATAATCTGCCAATTCCGGATAGAATAATTGCAGAAGGTTTGCCTGACAACTCTTCCTGTTTTTTGAGGGCTTCCTGATAAATGGCTTCGGCTTTATTTAGCGAGTCCTGTAATTCTAAAGCGAGACCCTTATTAAACAGGAATAGTGGGAAATCTGGATGGTCCTGAGGATGCAATACAAGACATTGATCATGATAAATCAAGGCTTTGTCATAAAAACCCATATAACTATAATTAGTAGCCATATTGTTGAGAACAACGGAGTAGCCAGTATGATTTTTCCCCAGATATTTGTCATACAGTTCTTTTGTCTTCTTGAGATAATACAATGCTTTAGGATAATCCCCTATTTCCTGATAAAGTACGCCAACAGCATTGATACTCATAATATAATTGGGGTGAGCTTCACCTAGTAAATCTTTGGAGCCCTCAAAAGCTTTGAGAGATAAATCCAAGCTTTTGAGAAATTGCCCACGCTTTCGACAAAGTAGTGAATAATGGCTCAAGATAACGTAGTATTCTACTGGTTTTGGATCAATATTCTTTTCAAACCACTCTTTTGCTTTTTCGACTGTAGTTTCTGCTTCTCTATAGTAGCCTGATCTTATAAATATTAGACTTGGACCCCCAAGCAAGGCTCCATAATAATTATAATATGGGTGTGTGGGATAAAAAACTGAATCTGCTAAAGAAGTGATATCTTTTGCCAAGGGAAGAGCTCTTTCATAATAACCCAACTTCTGGCTACCCGTCTAAGGTTGGACAGCCTTTAAAGCCGGGGGTTGCCGCCGACTTCTCCTGGGCTCTGCGAACCCTGTCACATTTTGGCAAAGGAACTCAAACAAATCCGGGAACTGCCTTGAAAACAACCTTTGAGCTGGCGTAGTGCCATCATCCCTGCGAATGTCGAAGTTGTGAACGACTGTCAACGCGGCCAAGCGTTGTTTAGGAATACCTTTATGGGCATGGTGGACAAATGCCAGGTAGCCATTGCGCCCTTCAACCTGAGAAGAGGACCGTTGAAAAGTGGCTGCCATGCTAAAAGCCTTTTCCAAATAATACTGCCGGGTATCTTCATCCAATTGTGCCGTCAGGCTGTGTCGCTCATATCGCATTTGGGCATCCTCGGCTCGCTTTTTATAATAATCGCGCAATTCTTTGTCGCGAGCTTTGGCCTGCGCCTTATTGAGTTGAAGCTGCCAATAAGCATAAGGCAAGGCGCATTTTTCAACCCATTGCCGGTGCAGGCTGGGCACAGCCTTAGTTTGGGCCCATTCGCGGAGTTCTTCTTGTATGCGTTGCTGCCAGGCTTGTATGCCCGCAGCAATATCCGGTATTTGATTTAATATTTTGGCGGCTTTGTCCAACGCAATTTCTATCCCCAAGCCTGTTGCTATGCTGGCTATTTTCGTAAAACACTGCAACAAGCCCTTTTCCGCTTGCCCTTTTGGGCGCCATTCATCCATGTTGTCAAAGGGGTGTACCGTTTTGTTTATCTCTTCTATATGTTGGCGGTAACTTTTCTGGCTTTCTGCCGCTTTTGCCAGCTGTGCTTCCGCTTCAGCCTTCTGCCCGGCATCCGTGCATTCGTCGCGCTTCTTTTGCAGCCGCCCCTTTTTCAGCCCGATGCGGCAACCCGCCGCTTTGTTTATATCCTGGGCAAAGTGAAACAAGTCCGGCATCGATACCGCGTTCAGGTATTGCTCCTTGCCTAGTTTTACCAACGAACGCGCCCTGTCGCTGGTTAGGCCTACAACTTGCACGCCCCAATCCAGCACCCTGCTTTCTAGGTGCTCCCACCAACTGGCGGTGTCTCGTTTTTGGCTTGCTTCTTCAAAAAAATGTACCCGCTTGTCAATTCCTGGCACACCAACAGCATCTCGTCCAGCCAGGTTTCATCCAAGCCCAGCACCACTTTCAATTCTTTCAGCTCCTGGCGCGCTTCGCACTGCAAGCCGGCTTCCTGCAATTGCTTATACCATAATATATTCGCCTCTATCTCTTTGGTTAGCCGCTGTATGCTGCTTTCCGATACCGCCCCTATCCCTTCCAGTTGCAGGTGCCCGAAATGCTCTGATATCCGCGCCGAGCCCACCCCGCCCTTTATCCCAAAGGTGTAGATGGTGCTTATTATCATACGCTTTAAATACCATTGCCCCCAGGCAGTCTCCCATTGGTCCGTGCCCGATGCCTCAATGCGTTTCTTTCGCCGCTGCTCATGATAATGCACCGTGCTCTTGGGGGCTCCTATGGCCTCGCTCGTTTGGCGAAGGCTCTCCTCTCGGTTATCTCGCCGGCGGGCTTGTATTTTCTGCCATAACTCTTTCAGCATAAGGCTTTTTGGCCAAGTTATAGCTTTTGTCACACTTTTGGCTCCATCTCTGCTCTTGGTTCCCGGTTTTAACCCTTAAATTGTCCAACCTTAGACGGGTAGCCCAACTTCTCATATACTACTATTAAATTAGCGCTGTACATAAGATAATAAATATGATTTTTACCTTTTAACTCTCTAATCAGTTCAACAGCAGCTTGCCCGTAAAATAAAGCCGAGTCTAGCTTTCCAAGGAAAATATAGGACATACATAACCCATTCTGCCGGTTGGCATATTCAAAGGATTTTTTGCCAAAGCTTCTTTCAGCCATTTTGAGTACTCTCAATTGCAAGTTAGCCGCTTTTCGGAATTCGCCTCTTGAATTGTAACAAAGGACTAAATTGTTCAGTAAAGCGCCATATCCCTTACTGGTATCCTGCCCGATCTGATCAATAATTCTTTTGGCTTCTAAAAGATAAACATAGGTACTATCCTGGCTGCTCGAAAAAGAATACACTGCTGCACGGTTCATAAGTGCTTGAGCAAATTCTTCAGAATTCGCCCCAAACTCGGTTTTGCATACTTTTAATGCCTCATCAGCCAACTCTACGAGCCCTGTCATATCATTAGCCTCAATCAAATCGTCGACTTTTTTATTGAGTTCAGTGCATTGCGCTTGTAATTTGGCAGAGATACAGATGAAAAGCCATGATCCAAGGCACAATGAAAAGCACAAATTGAGGGCTTGGTTCTTCATAACCATGAAGTTTTGTGGGATAATTTCCAAAGCTGCTAATCATTACAAGGTGGTGTAAACTCACCCAACGACATGTAAAACCCGGTTAATACATACCGCCCGAAATCTTCTTCTTCCATGTAGAAGTATCCTTTATTCCCCCAGTTCTCGCCGTAACTGTTAATCAACTCGAACTCGCCGGTAGCCTCATTATAGCCAGCGACTACGACAGCATGCAACTTGCCTGTACGGGGAGGTGCCTGAGGTCTCCATAAATGCCCCCTGAAATTTCGAAAATCAGGGGTAGTCCAAATCCCCACCACCACTGGTATGCAATCCATTAACATACTCTGAGTTTGAGAGACTTTCAATTTTGGCGAAGAGTTTGTATTGAAAAGGCGCTTGTAAGAAGCAATTTTGTATTTTGAAGCTTCATCAAGTTCTGTTGGCCCCGGTTGGCGGTTCAAAGCCTTGCGAAATTCAAAGCTTTTTTCAAGGCAAATCCCTTTATCTCTAATGAAGTTGAACCCATCTTCAAAGAAGGCTCCGGTTACGCCATCGATGGTTTTAACGATATGCTTATGCAAAAAACAAAGGGAGTGCTGAACCTGCCTGACCTTTTCCACGCCGATTAAACCGCAATCGCGCGCTCGCATGATGGTATAGGCGTTCGTAATGGCAGTTGACACACAAATGGCAAAGGGCGCTTGGTCAATAACTTTTGGGCTCCAAAGTTTCAATGGGCAGTATTCTCCAGGAGCTTTCAGCAAAAAGGTATCCTCCAACGGGATGTTGTGATAAGCTACAGAATCAAACATTACCTCCCCGAGAATTACCCCATTTTGAGGAGGAGCGGATACAGGAGAAAACATTCTCGTAATGAGAAAGACGGTGACTAAAATGAGTGCTTTTTGCATGGTTTGGCTTTTTAACACTCCATGCCGTATATATGGACAAAGAGTAAATATCTCGCGCTCGTTCTAAGGTGGCTTCTCAATAAAGCTCGCTTTGCTACCTGTCCCGTAGGGACAAAAGCCCATTGCCAGGGCCGCAAGGCCCTGGAATATGGTTTGGCGTCGTATTAAGTCCTGTAAGGACGACAGGTTTCCATCACTTTTTCTTCATGCGCTATCAATTTCCTTTCTTCAAAACATGCAGCTTTTTTCCAATTCCCAGATACAACACCCTTTCTCCATTCAGAATCAGTTCTAACAAACGAATGTCATCCTTGTCCGGCATCTGGCTTTCCGGAAAATAAAGGGCAACCGTATTATCGGCGTAAACGATGTCCTCTGATGGGCTTGTTACGAGCGCTACAACCAATGAATCCACCGAGGAAAAACCCGATAGTTTATTTTCCTGAATTTCGATTCGGTCTACGGCAACTTTGAATCCGAAATCGTTACTTTGA
The DNA here is from genome assembly GCA_020636375.1 of Lewinellaceae bacterium. Lineage (GTDB taxonomy): Bacteria > Bacteroidota > Bacteroidia > Chitinophagales > Saprospiraceae > JACJXW01. Next base: position 748,243 of record JACJXZ010000001.1, read on the forward strand.
CCTATTAGCATCTCTTCATCTTCATTGAATTCTATTACATCCGCCTGAGGGATTTCTTTTTGGGGCGCCTCCGGGTTCCACCAATCGTATAATGTTTTTAACCCTAGGCCCAATCCTATTCCCAGTAAAAAAATGAGAAGGAGAAGGCCTCTATTAGCCCATTCCCTGGCTCTGACTTGTCGCCGGGCAACATTAATACCTTCCCTTGCTTCCATGCGTAGCCGCTCCATCCGATACCCCTCCCGAATCGCCCGGCGCAACTCGTATTCCTCTCGCAGGCCTGCGTCAGCAGCCAGCTGTTCCTCGAATGCCTTGCGTTCCTCCGGTGCCATGTCATCCCAGACATAGGCATCAATCCATTCTTCTTTATTTTGATTTTCCTGAGACATTTCAAATTTCTTTTGACAGTTGCTCCTTGACGCAATTCACGAAATCAGCCCAGCAGCGGTATTTGGTCTGCTTGGCTGAACGGTCATCAGAGTAACCATATTTTTTTGCGATCTCCTCCATGGATAAGCCCCGGTCTGCATCATCCAGGATATCCCGGCACCTTTGGCTCAGCCTGCCCCGGCAGGCCTTGATGATCTCCGGGGGGATAATCCCTTCGTCCATCGGGTTAACCGGAGGTTCGGGGGGAGGCTCAACCGGAATTCCTTTACTGCCCATTTCCTTGCGCCATTTGTTCCTGCTGATGGAAAAAATATAACCACACAGGCTTGTCGTAAGAGGTTTTTTCAAAATGCATAAGTTTACATAAGCATCGGTGAGTGCTTCCTCATAAATTTCCTTTGCCTGTCGTTTATCCATTTGATGCTTCAGCAGCCAGGAAACAACTTTAGGCCGGCAGTTTTTGTCCAGGCATTCAATTGCCCGCAGGTATTCTTTGCCTTCTCCCTTGCAAAAGCCCACCAGTACGTTTTCATCATTACGGCCATCCTGATCTTTGGACATAAATTAAGGGTTTTCGGTAATGGCAAAATCTTGCCTTATAAACTGTTCAGATTCCCTGTTGCCTGCAATAAAGTTAGCAAAAGAAATTCATAATGATATTCCTCTTATTCAAAAGAAAAACGTTCCTGAATCCAGTACCAAAGCGTATTTCACTGCCGCTCCAAAATCTTCATATCCGATTTTGGCAAAACCGCCTTCTCCCCAGGAGGCGCCAAATGACCCCATCAGAGTAAAGCACCTGGAATCGTCATCATATCCAACGACTACCAAGGCTTCCAAAAGGTTTTTCTCCATTGTATCCAAAGGCACCAGCCGCCAATTTCCAGACAGAGCTGACCAGGAGTGGAAGCCGAGGTTGAAATTCAGGATGGCTACCACCGGGCGGGGATTATCAGGGCCTCCAAGACAGTGCCGTACCGCATCGGCCTTTTCTTGCCCGCTTGTGTTGTTTGCCCCGAACAACCGATAAACTCCTGCTATCCTGTGAAGGCTCCCGGCCGAAATGGCCTGTTTTTCCTCAATAGGCTTACAGGCGTATCGGGAATTAGGATAGGCATCTGTAGTACACACTCCGTTTTCCTGCATAAATTGGATTGCCTTGGAAATGGAAATGCCTGTATCGCAATCCTTGCCTCCTTTAAGCGAATCAAACAGGTAAGAAGCAGAAAACACTACACCATCGGGGCCGCCCTGACCCAATTGCATGGTTCGTTGAATGCTCAGCGCCTGGCATAAAGCAAAGGTTGCTGAAGCCGGCAGTATGCCTTGATCGGCTGGAATGGGGCAAAAGGGCAGAAGGTTGGACTGCTTTGGAATGTCGCTCCCCGAATTCATCAGTTGTCGGTTAGAATACTCCGGATGGGGTTTGCCCGGCAGGAAAGGTTCCTGGGGACAGGCCTCGTGAAAAGTTGCCAACAATGCCATCCAAGACAAAATCCATAGCCTAACAAGTATCATATCCTGTTTTTTTGGTTCAGTTTTTGCAATTGCTTTTGGTTGGTAATACTCGCCGGCTATATGAGGCCAACAAGCATCGGCTGTTTTTTTGAAAATTTTTTTCTTTCCCCGGACTATATGGAAGTGTTCAAAAAAGTGTGTCAAGGAGATTTTCCAGCATGCGGAGCATGCTGAAAATCAAACCTCTGCGCCTTTGCGCCTCTGCGTGAAACACTTTCGCGTGAACAGTCCCGACTATATCCGTTTTTCACAACCTCAAAAAAAGCCCATTCTAATGTTGACCCTCCGCCATAAACCGGTATTGAAAAGTAAAATTCATTCAAAACCTTATCTGCCATGAAATACACCCTTTTCTTATTCATCCTCCTGGCCTTCACGGCCTGTAAAGAAGAACCTGTGTGCGAACTTACTGACAGGTCGGGCATTGCTTACCTGAATGAAAAGGCAGGGGAACCCTTCACCGGCAAAGTCGAATGCTACCACGAGAATGGAGACCTTAAATCAGAAGGCTTTTATCGGGAAGGCCAGCGCCACGGTCGATTCTCCTACTGGCGCCCCGACGGGATTCAGGAAGTAGCAGAACATTACGTTGCCGGGCAACTGCACGGGGAGCGGCTTGCCTGGTTTCCCAATGGGAAGCCCGCTTTAAAGGAATTCTATAAGAACGGCATCCCGGACCGTGAAAAACACACCTGGTACGAGTCTGGCCAGAAGGCTGCGGAGGAGTACCTGAAGGATGGCATATCAGATGGCAAATCGCTGGCGTGGTATGAAAACGGCAACCCAAAGCATGAAAAGCATTTTGCCGACAGCAAGCTGGACGGCGCCTGCCTTACCTGGTATGAAGATGGAACTAACGCTACCCGGGAATTCTATGTCAAGGGTGTTTGCGACGGAGAGCAACTGGCCTGGCATCCCAATGGAAAGCAACAGCGGCAGGCCTTCTTCCAAAACGGCAAACGATCCAGTACCTGGACGGAATGGGACGATTCGGGCAATGTAGTTTCTCAAACTACCTATTATTACGGGCGGACCCAAAAAGAAACTGAGCAGGCTTTCATAAAGACGATACGCGAGAAACAAAGCCGCTACGTCGGGCAAAGCTGCGGCACCTGGGCGTATGAATGTTTCACGGACCAGGACTATAAGCGGTTCAACGCGCAAAACATGCCGGCAGTTGTCCGATCCGAACTGCTGGCTGAGCCCGCTTTCGCAAGCCTGGCCCTTTCTATAAAACGGCTGCCTGCCGGGGTGTGGCCACAGCTCCGGCAACGAGGACTGTCTACTTTCAAGCCCACCTGGGCGCAACTCGGCAGGATCAGTTGCGAAGGGCAAACGGAAGCCGGCCAGGTTGCCGAGAAAAGAGTAGCTCAGGCAGTGGTCCGCGCAGCTGAAGAGATGTCACAAAAACCAGAGAAAGCCCTACTCGAAACACAACCGAAGACTTGATTTTCCTGAGCATTCCGCCAGGTTGAATGGATAATACTATTCTTTCTTGAATTAAAATCTTTCCACCATGAAAAACGCTATCCTTAGCCTTATTTTCTTAGCTGTAGTCTCATTAGACGTAGTTTCCTGCCAGAGTTCCGGTTGTCCTGGAACGGATGAGGAATTGAAAAAAGAATTCATCAGCATAATCGCTCATTACCAAAAGAAGCATGTGCGGGAAAGCTATGGCGAGTGGGCGGGACAATGTTTCACCTGGATGGACCTCGATGCTTTTAACGCGCAGCATGGCCCTGCTCAAGTTACGTCGAAGCTGAAAAAAGATGCCGGCTTCTCTCAACTGGCCAAATGCCTCAGCAACCTTTCTCTGAATGCTTGGGCGGGCATTCGCGAGGCGGGCTCCAATCACTTCAAGCCTACCTGGGCAGAGCAGGGAAAGATCAGCCGGTCGGGGCAAACCGACGCCGGGCAAAAGGCCGAAAAAATGATCGCTGCGGCAGTCGTCGAGGCAGCGGAGGAATTAATCCAACCGCCCACGCAAGGCTTTAAAGGGTTTCCCGCTGAGATTAGATGGGTAGCTTATTCCCCCACCAACTTCAACCCTGGAATTGGGCTCCAGCCCGACACTGCTTCTATCTTAAGAGATCTCGAAACCCTCGCTCGGGCAGGATTCACCGGGTTGGTAACCTATGGTTCTGACGGCCCGCTCGGAAAAGAGCTTCCCCGGCTGGCAGAGCAAATGGGCTTTCAGGGCCTCATCATGGGCATCTGGAATATTGTCGGCGTAGAAGAAGTTAGCCAGGCACAGGCTGCCGCCGCTTCAAAGATTGTCCTGGGGTACTGCGTAGGAAACGAAGGGCTGGGCTGGCGTTATAACCTGGAGCAACTTTCACAGGCAGTAAATGCCATGAAATCAGCTACAAACAAACCGGTAACCACCACTGAACAGATCGAAGATTATGCCAATACTGCCTTGTTAAACCTGGGAGATTGGGTTTTCCCCAATGTACACCCTTACTGGAACGGGCAATACGAGGCCGCCTCGGCTGTAGAATGGACGAGGTCGGCCTATGAGAGCCTCCAAAAGCGAACAAAGAAACCTATTCTCTTTAAAGAGGTAGGCTTCCCCACTGCCGGCCAGGATTCGCCGGCAATGTCGGAGGCTCTTCAGGAAAAATACTACGTCCAACTGGCAGCGACCAATGTGCCGTTTGCCTACTTCGAAGCCTTCGACCAGCCCTGGAAAACTCACGAGCCTGTCGAACCGCACTGGGGCCTGTTCAAACCGGATCGCTCCCCGAAAAGCCTGGCCCGCCAGTTAATTGAAGGCCATTGATTTTTTAATAAAATCCCTATGGAAATGTTGACCTGGCTCCTAAACCAGGTATTGATAAATAAAGCACCTGGAAAAGGGAAAGCGCCTGATGCCCTCCCGCATTCACATTAATAATACCATAAACCACCACTGACATGAAACGCAAACTATGTCTTACGGCCACCGCCGTGACCCTGGCCTCCTTTTGCCTGGCTCAACCCGAAACCGGCAACTACCGGCAACCCGCTTCCAGCAACACCTATCTGGGCATAACCTGGGGCCCTGGCTGGTCCAAGCAAAACATCAATTACGAGTTTGTATTCGACACGCCATTTCAACCGGCGCGGGTATTCTCCTTTGGCCTGCAGTATGGTTTTCCCGTTTCCGAAGCATTGCATGGGCAGGCCGAACTCTGCCTGACCCAGCATGGCTATCGTTTGGAGGAAACTGTTTACGATAGCGGCATTGAAATCAATGCGAAAGTTGATGCCCGAGTGCGGTATCTGGAGTTCCCGGTCTCTCTCGCCTACCGCATACCTGTCGGCAGCCGGGGTTTTGAACTGGCGGCCATGCCGGGCGTCAGCCTTGGATATGCCGTCTCGGGCAAGGTCGTAGCGCAAGGCAAAGGAGAAAGCGCAACCCGCAGGGTGTACACCCGGATCACCGAGGAAGTGCCGGTCAAAGACGCTGCCTTTGCCGACCGCCTGGACGCTGCCCTCCTCCTGGGGGCGCAGGCGGCTTTCAACTTTGGAAACGGCGCCGCCTTTGTTGAGGCCCGCTACCATTTGGGGGTGCTGAACCTGGAGCGCAACGCCGAATATATAATCAATGAGGGAGGGGACAAAGCTTTCAACCGCTCCTTTTGGCTACCCGTCTAAGGTTGGACAATTTAAGGGTTAAAACCGGGAACCAAGAGCAGAGATGGAGCCAAAAGTGTGACAAAAGCTATAACTTGGCCAAAAAGCCTTATGCTGAAAGAGTTATGGCAGAAAATACAAGCCCGCCGGCGAGATAACCGAGAGGAGAGCCTTCGCCAAACGAGCGAGGCCATAGGAGCCCCCAAGAGCACGGTGCATTATCATGAGCAGCGGCGAAAGAAACGCATTGAGGCATCGGGCACGGACCAATGGGAGACTGCCTGGGGGCAATGGTATTTAAAGCGTATGATAATAAGCACCATCTACACCTTTGGGATAAAGGGCGGGGTGGGCTCGGCGCGGATATCAGAGCATTTCGGGCACCTGCAACTGGAAGGGATAGGGGCGGTATCGGAAAGCAGCATACAGCGGCTAACCAAAGAGATAGAGGCGAATATATTATGGTATAAGCAATTGCAGGAAGCCGGCTTGCAGTGCGAAGCGCGCCAGGAGCTGAAAGAATTGAAAGTGGTGCTGGGCTTGGATGAAACCTGGCTGGACGAGATGCTGTTGGTGTGCCAGGAATTGACAAGCGGGTACATTTTTTTGAAGAAGCAAGCCAAAAACGAGACACCGCCAGTTGGTGGGAGCACCTAGAAAGCAGGGTGCTGGATTGGGGCGTGCAAGTTGTAGGCCTAACCAGCGACAGGGCGCGTTCGTTGGTAAAACTAGGCAAGGAGCAATACCTGAACGCGGTATCGATGCCGGACTTGTTTCACTTTGCCCAGGATATAAACAAAGCGGCGGGTTGCCGCATCGGGCTGAAAAAGGGGCGGCTGCAAAAGAAGCGCGACGAATGCACGGATGCCGGGCAGAAGGCTGAAGCGGAAGCACAGCTGGCAAAAGCGGCAGAAAGCCAGAAAAGTTACCGCCAACATATAGAAGAGATAAACAAAACGGTACACCCCTTTGACAACATGGATGAATGGCGCCCAAAAGGGCAAGCGGAAAAGGGCTTGTTGCAGTGTTTTACGAAAATAGCCAGCATAGCAACAGGCTTGGGGATAGAAATTGCGTTGGACAAAGCCGCCAAAATATTAAATCAAATACCGGATATTGCTGCGGGCATACAAGCCTGGCAGCAACGCATACAAGAAGAACTCCGCGAATGGGCCCAAACTAAGGCTGTGCCCAGCCTGCACCGGCAATGGGTTGAAAAATGCGCCTTGCCTTATGCTTATTGGCAGCTTCAACTCAATAAGGCGCAGGCCAAAGCTCGCGACAAAGAATTGCGCGATTATTATAAAAAGCGAGCCGAGGATGCCCAAATGCGATATGAGCGACACAGCCTGACGGCACAATTGGATGAAGATACCCGGCAGTATTATTTGGAAAAGGCTTTTAGCATGGCAGCCACTTTTCAACGGTCCTCTTCTCAGGTTGAAGGGCGCAATGGCTACCTGGCATTTGTCCACCATGCCCATAAAGGTATTCCTAAACAACGCTTGGCCGCGTTGACAGTCGTTCACAACTTCGACATTCGCAGGGATGATGGCACTACGCCAGCTCAAAGGTTGTTTTCAAGGCAGTTCCCGGATTTGTTTGAGTTCCTTTGCCAAAATGTGACAGGGTTCGCAGAGCCCAGGAGAAGTCGGCGGCAACCCCCGGCTTTAAAGGCTGTCCAACCTTAGACGGGTAGCCCTCCTTTTTGTTGCGCCTGGGGTATCGGTTTGTGCTGTGAATTACCTCGCGTCGTTTTTTCAGGCTACTCGTCTACCGTTGGACACCCGATTGGGCAGCCGTACATCGTACACAACTCAATGTCGCCGCCAGACCCGTACATCGCACACTGCCCCGGCAGTCTCCGTCCAACCTTGGGCGGATAGTCTTTTTTCTGATCTTACCTAACTTTAAAACCTATTGCCATGAGTACTTTTCTACAAAAGAAACTATCCTGGGTATTTTTCTGCTTTTTGTTGCTGCCCGCTTTGGCGAGTGCCCAGGCACGGCCCATCGAGTTTGGGCAGAGTATTGACTCCACCATCAATCCTGCTTCTTCGGTTATTCCATTCAAGGTTTCTTTGATGCAGGGGGATGTTGTTTTCATCAGAGCGGCTCCAGCTAACCTTTCACTTGTCACCCCCAAGGTTGAGTTGATTATGCCAGGAGGGACAACAGTAGGATCTGCGCAAACAAGTATTTTTTACAGGAAGGTTGACCTGATAAGGACAGCTCCGGTTGATGGAGAATATACCATTATAGTGTCCGATTTCGGCGCAAACGCAACAGGCGATTTTTGCATTTCCGTTGAAAGGATGAACGGTTCGTCAGCTACCTCCATTTTAGCAAGCAACTCCAGCCTTATCGACACCATCCATTGCAATGCCACGATCCAGAGTTTCAAATACAACGTTTCGGCAAATACCCTTGCCCGAATTGTCGTCACTCCTGCCTCTCTGTCTCTTGTCACCCCCCATGTTTGGGTATGCAACCCCGATGGATCCATAATTACTCATGATTCAACCCTTATTTTTTACTCGCCGGTCTCGATCAATGTGCCGCCACAACCTGTAAACCAATGCTTTTACGTTTTTGTTGCCGACGCCCTGGGCAACAGGAATGGTGCATTCAGCATTTCCCAGGCCATCCTCGCCGGCTCTGTCCCTGCTGCGTCCATCCAATCAGCCCCATCCAACGGCCTCGCCTGTGCCGGCAGCGATTTCGCCCTCACCGCTTCAACCAACGTCGACAACCCGATTTACGAATGGAGCGGCCCCAACGGCTTTGCCTCCACCCAAGCCAGCCTCACCTTCAGTAATGTTACGGCAATGCAGTCTGGCACTTATTTCCTGACGATTACTGATGAGGACGGCTGTGTGCTGCTTACGGCCAGCAAGCCCATCACCGTCATCGATTTTGATGCTAGCGTCCTGATCGACCCCGCCGACGGCACCCTCTGCGAAGGGCAACCCTTCACCCTGAGCGCCGACACCGACGCCGATACCCCAACATTTGCCTGGGTTGACCACAAGGGCGATACTGTTTCCACCCAGGAAATATTTGCAACCGGCAACGCTCTCCCATCGCAATCCGGAACGTACACCCTGACGGTGACGGACCGGTACGGCTGCACGGAAAGCGCCGACACGGACATCACCGTCCACTCCCTACCCTCGGCAGCCATCGATGCCACTCCTGTTGGCGCGGCGATTTGCGAAGGCGAGGGTTTCATGCTTTGCGCGTCGGCAGTCACCTCTGTCCTCGACTATTCCTGGGACGGGCCTTTGGGGTTCTCTTCGGATCAACGATGCATTTCATTCGACAACGCCACTCCGGAGCAAGGTGGCGATTACACGTTGACAGTAACGGACAGCAACGGCTGCCCGAACAGCGAAAGCCGGACAATTACCGTTCATCCGCTGCCAACGGCGGCTTTCACACCCGCCGGCGCCGAGGTTTGCGAGGGAGAATCGTTTACCCTCTGCTACTCAGCCGACACTTCCGGCCTGAACTTCATCTGGAACGGCCCTTCGGGGTTTTCTTCTGGTGTGCCGTGCATTTCCTTCGACAACGCCGACGCTACCCTGTCAGGCACTTACATGCTGACAGTAACCGACGCGAATGGCTGCTCACAAGCTGCCAGCGGCGATGTCATCGTCCATTCTTTGCCGACAGCCGCCATTACGCCCACGCCTGCTGACGGAAGGGTGTGCGAAGGCGCCGCTTTCTCCCTGCGGGCCGAAACGGATGCCGGCGACCCGACCTACTCGTGGGCTAATCCCAACGGCGATTTATTCTCTACCCAGCGTGAAGTAAATTTCGACGAGACTACGGCAGGCCAGGCAGGAGTTTATACCTTAACCGTCACCGATGGGAACGGTTGTGCGCAAACCGCCAGCCAAAACATCCACGTCATCAGCTTTTCGCTTGAAACACAAAACAGCCCGCCTAGCAGTGAAGCGTGCGAAGGCGACGATCTTGTTATTAAAGCTATAACCGGCGCTGAGAACGCAACGTACTCCTGGCAAGGCCCGGGAGGCTTCGCCTCCGAACTGGATTCGATCAGCTTCACCAACGCCCTGCCCGGTCAATCCGGCATCTATCATGTTACCGTTACGGACGTGAACGGCTGCTCCCATACCGCGAGCGACACCATCATCATCCACAGGCTGCCTTCGGCAGACATTATCTCCTTCCCTGCCGATGCCACCGTTTGCGCAGGAGACACCCTGATCCTATGTGCCTCAACCGATGCGCCGGCTGCCGGCTTCGACTGGAACGGGCCCCACGATCTTTCCTCTACAGAACAATGCCTGAATTTCTACAGCGCCACCCCGCAGCAAACCGGCGAATATGTCCTGACGGTAACCGATAACAACGGATGCGCTCAAACCGCAAACGGCTCGGCTACCGTCCACCCGCTGCCATTGGCAGCCATTAACGACGCGCCTGCGAATGGCATCGTTTGCGAAGGAGAACCATTTTCTCTCTGCGCCCGCCCGGATGCGCCGATCGTCGCCTACGATTGGAACGGGCCCGACGGGTTTTCCTCCTCTGGACAATGTGCGGCTTTTACCACCTCCACTCAAAGCCAGAGTGGTATTTATACCTTGACAGTCACGGATGAAAACGGATGTAAAAACAGCGCCGACAGTTTAATACAAGTTGCCGAATTGCCCGTACTAACCATAGATACAGCCGACGCCCAGGTGACCGCCGAGGCATCGGGCGGAACCGGGCCGTATACGTTTATCATCTTCGGCGGCAACCTGGAGGATACGGTAATCCTTTCGGAAATCGGCGAATTGATAGATGGAGAATACACCATTATCCTTACCGACGCCAACGGCTGCACCGATGATGCTACCTTTTTCATAACTGATATCGCCGACCCCATTGCCGAGTGGGGGCTTACGTTATCCCCCAACCCGAGCGCCGGCCTGTTTGACGTGGTCATAAGCAACGATCAAAGCCTGCCGCTAAAAATCTCAATTTTCGATCAAACTGGCAGGATGTTGAAAACAGAAGTATTGCGGACAAGGCGGTCAACGCTGGACTTAAGCGCTTCGCCGGCGGGATTGTACCTGCTGCGCCTGTTCGACGGAGAAAAAACGGGGCTGGCTAAGGTGGTGGTGGCGAGGTAAAAGACAAAGGCTTTTACAGATTATGCCCATTTGAGTAAAAAAAAATCTCCCCCGGCGTGGACTTTTTTACTCTTGCCCCCACTAACCAATAAACAGATGAAGATTCCTGAAAACCTTCTACCTGTTTTTAGCGACCTGCGATTAATAAGTGTCGGGTTTAGCAGGTTAGCAATTTTGGGTTTAACCAAGGCAAAGGTTCCTGACCTTAGCCGAAGCTAAGGAAGGCGGTTCTTTAACAGTCTACCCCGCACACGCAGTGTCGGGGAAGGGTAAAGCCAAAAGCGCTCATGGGAAATCTGACAATAATTGATCGCAGGCCGCTAAACCATTTTTCACCCAAAATCACTTATCATGTCAAAGAAATCTAAGTTCGAAAGGATGTTGACAACCACCGCAGATTCCGTAGGCGAAACATTGTCCGGCAAACTTGGAAAGGGTGCCTGCATATACTGGCTCCCCATTCTCGGGCAGGCAAAACTCGCATACGACCTGGCCTCCGGAGTAGGAGAAGGGCTGGGGAAAGGAGCGTATAAAAGCGTTAAGATTTTACTTCAAACCGACGAGGACAAATAACCGTGCAATGGCATCCTGATCCGGCTGTTCAGGCTGCGTCCGGATTTCAGCCGCAGGACATATTTCAGCCGGCTCGCCGGCTTTATTTCGCGAATTTGGCCTTTTTGAGGCCAAATTCGCACATTTTATACTTAACGGCAATTAGGTTTTGTGCATTTGCCCTCCCCGCCCCTTAATCCCCTAAAGGGGTGCCACCCATAAATGCACAAAACCTAATTGCAGCGGAGTATAAAAACCGAAATAGTTCACATCCCCTTCCCCTCCCATCCCTCAAACAAGATCCGCGAGCCCGTCCCCACGCCGATGATCGTCCGCATGGCGTCCTCGGAGCGGGTTTTCACGAAGTAGACCTTCTCTTCCGGCATGTGGAAGATGAAGCCGTTCGTCGGGTTAGGGCCGGTGGGCACGAAGATGGTGATGTAGCCGTGCCCCACCTCGTCGTCGGTGACAAAGCCGGTCATCAGGGCGCCGCTGTTGTAGGGGTCGCAGAGGACGACCTGGGAGAAGGGCGTCTTTTTGCCGCCGAAGAACTGCCGCACCGTTTCCCGCAGCACCGAGTAGAAAGGCAGCTGCATCAGCCACCGTTCCTCGAACCGGTTGATGGCCTTATTGCCGTACTGAGTGCGCACGACCAGGCCGACTGCGAAGAACAGGGCGATCGCGCTGGCGAAGGACAGCAGGTCAATGATCCAGAGCGATACATTCTCCGAAAAGTGAAACAACAGGACCAGGGGCGACAAAATGCTGGCCGTGATGTTTACGACGAACCGCAGCAAGGCAATAAAGATCGTCAGGGGCAGCACCACCACCATGCCCCCGATCACCGAGGTTAAAAAAATGCGCCGCAACCGCCGCATCGGGACTTTCCATCTTTTGGGTACCATAAAGCGTGCTTTTGGGCGCAAAAATACTCTTTCCCGGACTAAAAAACACGCCTGTTTTTTCCCCTACTCACTCCTTCACTCCTTCACTCCTTCACTCCCCCCCATACTGCTCCTCATAATACTTCTGGTACGCCCCCGAAGTCACCCGCTCCAGCCATTCCGTATTTTCGAGGTACCATTGAGCCGTGCGCCGCAGGCCCTCGTCGGCCTGGATGGCAGGTTCCCAGCCCAGTTCGCGTTTGATCCTGGACGCGTCGATGGCGTAGCGGCGGTCATGGCCGGGCCGGTCTTTGACGAAGGTGATGAGGTTGCGGGATGTTCCGGCGGGGCGGCCCAGCAGCTGGTCCATGATGTCGCAGAGCTGCTGCACCAGGTCGATGTTTTTCCATTCGTTGTTGCCGCCGATGTTGTAGGTCCGGCCCGCCTGGCCCTGGTGGTAGATCAGGTCGATGGCGGCGGCGTGGTCCTCCACCCAGAGCCAGTCGCGGGTGTACAGGCCGTCGCCGTAGACCGGCAGGGGTTTGTTGTGGCGGATATTGTTGATCACCAGCGGCAAGAGTTTTTCCGGGAACTGGTAGGGACCGTAGTTGTTGGAGCAGTTAGAGACGACGGCCGGCAGGCCGTAGGTATGGTAATAAGCGCGCACCAGGTGGTCGGAGCTGGCTTTGGAGGCCGAGTAGGGCGAGCGGGGGTCATAGGGCGTCTCCTCGGTGAAGTAACCCGTTTCGCCCAGGCTGCCATATACCTCATCGGTGGAGATGTGATAAAACCGCTTTCCAGCCGTTTCTTTCCAATGGTGGCGGGCGGCATTCAGCAGCACCACCGTCCCTACGATATTGGTCTCGATGAAGCTCATCGGGTTGGCGATGGAGCGGTCGACATGGGATTCCGCCGCCAGGTGGACCACGCCGTCGAACCGGAACGCAGTGAAAAGCTGATCCACGTGCTTTTCATCTGTGACGTCACCTTTCACGAACGTGTAATTGAGGCTATCCTCGATGTCTTTCAGGTTTTCCAGGTTGCCGGCGTAGGTCAGCTTATCCAGGTTGACGATGTGGTATTTCGGATATTTTTTCACCAGCAGCCGGACGAGGTGAGAACCGATAAACCCGGCGCCGCCGGTGATAAGTATTGTCTTTTGGAAGGCCATATGTTATCTTTCTTTTCGCCGGCAAAGCTACGCAAATCTAACTGTTGTTTGTTGTTTGTTGTTTGTTGGCTTTCCAAATAGCCTGGCAATCATTCCGGCCTGGATGCTCCCCTGGCTATGACAATAAGCATCTGGGAAGAAATCATAGTTGAAAAAATGAGGGCACTCCGGAAACCTTCGTTAAGGAATGATGGAACGAAGGAATGACGGAATGAATAAAAATAATTATGTGTTTGTCAATGAATATAAATTTAAAATACATCTTCACTTTATTCATTATTCATTCCTTCATTTTTACCCGGCCGAGGAACGAGGACGGGCCTCCAGTCATCCATTCCTTTGCCGGACTTTCCGGAGTGGCCTCAAATATTAATCCAAGCAAGGCAGCCGGTTCCATGTATTTCCATATATTTCCATGCATTTCCATGCATTTCCATGCATTTCCACGTATTTCCACATATTTCCACGTATTTCCAGGCATTTCCACGTATTTCCACGTATTTCCACGTATTTCCACATATTTCCATGCATTTCTCCATTTGCACCCAGGCGTTCATAGTCCTATAACAATCCAGCTCCTCCCTCCCCCATCCCCGCCAAAATGTTTACATTTGCACAAAATGGATAAAGCTATGCAGAACCTGCCGTTACTATTCGTAATGAGCTGCCTGCCGTTCCTCCTGTGGGGGCAGCGGCCCGGCGCGAACCCCCTCAACAAGGGCAACGCCGTGCTGGTCAAGCTCAGCTATGCGGCGCACATGCCGGGCGGCGACCTCGAAACCCGCTTCGGCAACAATTTCAGCTTCGGCGCCGGGGCGGACCTGATCACCGCCAAAGGCAACTGGCTCTTCGGATTCGACTATGCCTACCTGTTTGGCGGGAACGTCAAGGAAGACGTACTGGCCTCGCTGCGCACCCCGGAAGGCGCCATTATCGGCAACAACCGGGGCTATGCGGACATCACTTTGCGGGAGCGCGGCTTCTACGCCGGCGCCCACATCGGCAAGCTCATCGGCATCGGCCTGCCCAACCCTCGGTCCGGCATCCGGGTGACGGTGGGGGCCGGCCTGCTGCAGCACAAAATCCGCATCCAGGACGACCCCGCCAGCCGCGTACCCCAGCTGGATGAAAATTACAAAAAAGGCTACGACCGCCTGTCCAACGGCCTGGCATTCACCGAGTTCATCGGCTATCAGGTCATGAGCATGGACAAGCGCGTCAATTTCTATGCCGGCTTCGAGTTCACCCAGGGCTTCACCCTGAGCCGCCGGGATTTTAACTTCGACACCCGCGCCAAAGACGAAACCGAACGCACCGACCTGCTCTTCGGCATCCGCGTTGGCTGGATCATCCCCATTTACTTCGGCCGGGAGGCGGGAGAGGTTTATTATTAGCGTGTATGGGTGCATTTGTGCATTCGTGTATTCGTCTGCCAAATGCACAATTGCACAAATGCACAAATGCACAAATGCACATCCTCTACCCCTTCGCCATCCACCTCTACGGCCTGTTCCTCCGCCTGGCGGCATTATTCCATCCAAAGGCAGCCCGGTGGATAGCCGGCCGCCGGCACTGGCGCCGCCGGCACCGGGAGTTGCTGAAGGACAACACCCACGGCGGCGGCCCCCTCGTCTGGTTCCACTGTGCCTCCCTCGGCGAGTTTGAACAGGGGCGGCCGGTGATCGAGCTGTTGAAAGCCGGCCATCCGGAGGTGCGCATCCTGCTGACCTTCTTTTCCCCGTCCGGTTATGAGGTCCGGAAAGGATACGGGGGGGCGGATTACATCGCCTACCTCCCCCTGGACACTCCGGCCAATGCCCGGGACTTTGTGGCCCTCTGGCAGCCGGCCGCCGCCGTTTTCGTCAAGTACGAGTTCTGGGCCAGCCACCTTCGGGCCCTGCGCGAGGCCGGCGTCCCCATTGTGCTGGCCTCCGCCCTGTTTCGGCCGGAGCAGCTCTTCTTCCGCCGGCATGGCGGTTTCTTCCGGCAGCTTCCGGGCTGGTTCGCCCATATTTTTGTGCAGGACGAAGGCTCCGCCCGGCTGCTCCGGGAGGCGGGCTTCGACAACTACACCGTCGCCGGAGACAGCCGGGTCGACCGCGTGTTGCAGATTGCGGAGCAGGCGCCCTCGTTCCCTTTGGTGGAGCGCTTCGCCGGCAGGGCCCCCGTCCTGGTGATCGGCAGCTCCTGGCCGGAAGACGAGGCCCGCCTACTGCCCTTTTTGAACGAGCAGCTCCCGCCGGAGTGGAAAGCCATCATCGCCCCTCACCAGGTTGACGAAGGGCACATCCGGCAGATCACCGGGCGGCTGAAGTTGCCCTGGCAGCGGTACTCAGAGGCCCTGAAAAGGGAGGAGGCGCAAACGCGGGGCGAAGAGAAGGTGGAAGCCCGCGTCCTGGTGATCGACAATATCGGCCTGCTGTCCGCCCTGTACCAGTACGGCCGGATCGCCTATATCGGCGGCGCCTTCGGCTCCGGCCTGCACAACACCCTGGAGCCCATAGCCTTCGGGCTGCCGGTGATTTTCGGGCCCAAATACCAGAAATTCGAAGAAGCGCGCTACCTTGTGCAATCCGGCGGCGGATTCAGCATCAGCAGCCGGGAGGAACTCCAGGAAAAGTTTGCCGAACTGCGCCGCGAGGAAGCCTGGCGGACGGCGTCCCAAAAGGCGCGGGCGTATGTGCTGCAGAACAGCGGGGCAAGTGAAAAAGCCTCGGCGTTTATCCGGGATTTGTTGGAGTAAGGTACTCATCCGGGCAACAGCCAACAACCTGAAACCGGCACACATTCATGCATTCATACCAGAAAGCGGAGGAACGCAAAAAATTTTGCCCCTTACTTTTTCTAACTTTACCCCTAACTATCGCTATCCAATACACCAGAAAAAATGACACAAGCATTTGACGCCTTCCAGCACCAGAACATCCTGATCGTCGGAGACGTGATGATCGACCGTTACCTCACCGGAAAAGCCAACCGCATATCGCCGGAAGCGCCGGTGCCGGTCGTCCACCTGCAGAGCAGGGAACACCGCCTGGGCGGGGCGGGCAACGTAGCCCTCAACCTGCAGGCGCTGGGCGCCACCCCTTACCTTTGTTCGGTAACCGGAGCGGACGAGGACGGCGACCAACTGGCGGCCCTCCTTTCCGGCCACCGCTTGTCCGGAAAAGGCCTGGCCCGCTCGAAGGAAAGGATAACGACCGTCAAGACCCGCATCATCGCCGCCAGCCAGCACCTGCTCCGCGTCGACAACGAAGACACCCACCCCCTTTCCAAACCGGAAGCCGGGCTGCTGCTCGACGGCATACGCGAAATCCTGGACAGCCGGGAGATTCACGCCATCCTCTTCCAGGATTACAACAAAGGCGTACTGTCTTACCCCGTGATCCAGGAAATCATGCTGGAGGCCATCAAGCGGGATATCCCTACCGCCGTCGACCCCAAATTCGACAACTTCTGGGCCTACAAGCACGCCACGCTCTTCAAGCCCAACCTCAAGGAGATACAGGCCCAGTTGCCTTTCCGGGCTGAAGCCGAGCTGGCGTCCCTGCGGAAAGCTGCCGGGTATATCCGCGAAAAGCTGGGCAACCCCTACACGCTGATCACCCTGTCCGAAAAGGGCATATTCTACGATGGAAACGGCGCCGGGGAAATCCTGCCTACCCACCCCCGTACCATCGCCGACGTCTGCGGTGCGGGAGACACCGTCTTCGCCATTGCCGGCCTGTGCCTGTCGATGGGCATGGACATCCGGGAGGCCGCCATGCTGGCCAACCTCGCCGGCGGGCAGGTCTGCGAAAAGGTCGGCGTCGTCCCGGTGGACAAAGCCCAGCTGGAAAGGGAATACCTGGCCGTGCGGCAGAGCGGCACGCTGGCGGTGTGAGGAGGAGCGTTCAACGGCCGGCACTGTCCGTTATCTGGCAGGCAACCTTGCCGTTGCTCCCTGCGGCCAACGCTTCGGGGCCGGAGACTTGGCAGGGGCCCCGGGTTGTGAAAAAAGGCCAGTAGGGAAGAAAATTTGCCGAATATTATTTCAGCGCTACCCGCCAGGAGTACCGGAGGCATTGCCGGCAAGGCGAAATTGAAGAATTATTGGCCTGCCTGCCCAATTTCAAGTTCCAAAAAAAATCCAGAATTCTCAGAAAGGTATTATCTTGCGACCGGAAGGCACCTGTCCAGAATCTTGCCGGACTGCTTACCCTTTTTATCCCCCTTATCAGAATGCAGATTTATAACCAAAACGATTATGAATGCAATAGATACGTTGTGGATTCTCCTGTGCGCCTTCCTGGTGTTTTTTATGCAGGCAGGATTTGGGATGGTGGAGGCGGGATTGGTCCGAACCAAGAATGCGGGCAACGTTTTGATGAAGAATGTCATCGACTTCAGTTTTGCGGCGATAGGATACTTCATTTTTGGGTATGCCATCATGTACGGCAGCGATGAACCTCTCGTGGGCACGGCAGGGTGGTTTATGTTTGGCGTGGAGTCGCCTCTGGAGGGCGTCCCGGTCGAAGCCTTCTGGTTGTTTCAGGCCGTATTCGCAGGAGCATCCGCCACTATCGTGGCCGGAGCAGTAGCCGAACGGATGAAGTTTTCTGCCTACCTGCTCTATTCGTTTATCATCTCGGCATTCATTTACCCCGTAGTCGGGCATTGGGTTTGGGGAGGAGGCTGGCTGGCGGATTTGAAATTTCACGATTTTGCCGGTTCTACCGTAGTGCACGGCTTGGGTGGAGTGAGCGCCCTTGTCGGGGCATGGCTGCTCAAGCCCCGGTTTGGGAGGTTTACCAACGACGGTCAGCCCCGCGCTATCCCCGGCCATAGCATGCCGCTCGTGGCCATCGGGGTATTTATTCTCTGGTTTGGATGGTACGGCTTCAATGCAGGATCGACGCTTGGGTTCAGCGACCCGGAACTCGTGGCCCGCATTGCCCTGAATACTACGCTCGCCCCGGCGGTAGCCGCATTTTCGGCCATGTCCGTCTCGTGGATGCGGTACGGCAAGCCGGATCTCTCCCTGGCCTTAAACGGGGTATTGGGCGGCCTGGTAGGCATTACCGCCCCCTGTGCCGTTGTCAACAGCGGCTCGGCCATTTTTATCGGGCTGGCATCGGGCATTCTCGTCGTTTTCGGAATCGACTGGCTGAACCGGTTAAAAGTAGACGATGTCGTCGGCGCTTTCCCTGTCCATGGCATCTGCGGCATTTTTGGCACCCTGGCCGTCGGCGTTTTCGGCTCTACCGCGCTTGGCGCCCCTCTCCAGGGCTTGTTGTATGGGGGCGGGTTCGGGGCCCTCGGCATTCAGGCCCTGGGGGTGATGGCCTGCCTCGGCTTCACTGCCATCAGTATGTTCGTCGTTTTTAAAGCCATCGATGCCATATTCGGGCTCCGCGTTTCTCATGAAACCGAGCTGAAGGGGCTGGATATTGAAGAACACGGAATGGAGTCGTACAGCGGATTCCAGATTTTCACGACTGAATAACCTGCCGTTTATCATGAAAATGATCATTGCCTATATCCGCCAGGAGCAATTGCCGGCCGTCAAAGAATCGCTCTCCGGCGCGGAAATGTTTCACTTCACTGTAATGCCGGTATTGGGCACCGCGCCCAGGGCGGAACAGCGCACCTTTCGGGGGGTCGAACAAAAGGTGACCCTCTTCAAGCGAATGCGCCTGGAACTGGTGGTGAAAGATTCCGATGTGGAAAATGCGATCGAAGCCATCTCCAGAGGCGCTATGAACAGTGGCGGCGGGGGAAGGATTTTTATCAACGACGTTATTGATGCAGTAAAAATCTGGACCGGCGAGCGGGGTGACCGGGCTATTTAAAGCGATTCAATCATGGGAAAAAACAGCATGCCAACTATCCGGTCGGTCCTCCAGCGGATCAAAGATGAAGAGATTCAGTTCCTCGACCTGAAATTCGTCGATCTTTTTGGGACCCTGCAACACCTCGTTATCGCAGCTGACCACATCGACGAGGGCGACCTGATCAGGGGCTTCTCTTTTGACGGCTCTTCCGTCAAAGGTTTTCAATCGATCAACGACAGCGACCTCATCCTCCGCCCCGACCCGTCTTCCGTCTTTACGGACCCCTTTTTCGAAGAACCGGCCTTGTCGTTTTTTTGCGACATCATCAACCCCCGAGACAATACGCCCTACGCTTCCGACCCCAGGGGAATAGCCAAAAAGGCGGAGCAGCTGCTTCGTGCGCAAGGCATTGCAGAAACCGCCTACTTTGGCCCGGAGATCGAATTCTTCATTTTCGACGAAGTCCGCTTCGACCAGTCCACCCAATTCGGATACTTCTACCTCAACAGCGCAGCGGCTTTCTGGAGCACCGGCCGGGAGGGCAAAAACCTCGGCAATATCGCTTCCCGCAAAAGGGCCTATATGACCGCGCCGCCCGTCGACCAATACAACAACCTGCGATCGAAAATTTCGCAGGTGCTCAAACTGGTGGGCCTGCAGCCGGAACTGCACCACCATGAAGTAGCCGCCGCAGGCCAGTCCGAAATCGGGTTTAAGTTCGGCCCGCTGACCGTGCAGGCCGACCGGGCCGTGAAATACAAATATGTGGTTCGCAATGTCGTCGACCGCTACGACAAAACCGTGACCTTCATGCCCAAACCCCTTCACCAGGAAAATGGCTCCGGCATGCACGTCAACATGAGCCTGATGAAGGACGGAAAAAACCTGTTTTTCGAACAAAACCGCTATGCCGACCTGAGTGAACTGGCCGAACACTTTATCGCCGGCATCCTGGCCCATGCCCCGGCTCTGTGCGCGATCTGCAACCCTACGACCAATTCCTACCGCCGCCTGGTCCCGGGCTATGAGGCACCCATGAACCTGGTCTACTCCCAAAGCAACCGCAGTGCCTGTATCCGGATTCCGGCTTCGGCCACCAGCCCCAAGGCCAAACGCATCGAATACCGCACGCCGGACCCCTCCAGCAACCCCTACCTGGCTTTTGCGTCCATCCTGCTGGCCGGCATCGACGGCATTCGCCGGAAAATGGCCCCGCCCCCGCCGGTGGATGAAGACATCTATGAATATGTCGCCTCCGGAAGAGGCGCCGGCCTGAAAAGTACCCCGGCTTCATTGGAAGACGCCCTGGCCGCCCTGGAACAGGATCACGATTTCCTCGTCCAGGACAAGGTCTTCTCAACCGACCTGCTGGAAAAATGGGTAAAAATCAAGCGAAAGGAAGAACTGGAATACATCAACCTCCGCCCGCACCCCAGCGAGTTTGTTCTTTATTTCAATGTGTGATCCGTTAAAAACGAGATCAACTGATAAATAATACAGGAGTAAACGCAGTGTATACTAAGTAGTGATTAAAAAATAAATTTGTGAACATACTTTTTTACAGCCTGTACTAAAGAAACTGAATCGATATGGATAGCGCACAGATCATCGGAATTGCCCTCTTTTTGGGTGCCATCGGCGTTTTGCTGCTGATTGCTTTCCTCCAATCCAACGTCGTCATCTGCAAGCCCAATGAAATTGTGATCATTTCCGGGCGCCAACGCAAAGGGCCCGACGGCCAGACCGTCGGCTACCGCATCCTCCGGGGAGGGCGCGGGTTCAAGTGGCCCTTTATCGAATCCGTCAGCCGCCTTTCGCTCAACACCCGGACGATCAAGGTCAACCTGGCAAAGGTGCTCTGCCAGGGCATGATCCCCGTCGAAATAGAAGGCCGGGCCAATATCAAACTGGCAGGCCGCTCCGAGGAAGGCATGGAAAATGCGATCGAACGCTTCCTGGGAAAATCGGAAGACAATATCGACAAAACCGCCCAGCAGGTCATCGAAGGGAACCTGCGGGGTATCCTGGCAGCGTACAGCCCCGAGGCAGCGAACACCAAGCGGATCGAAGTGATGCGAACGACCCTGGAAGAAGCCCGCGCCGAATTGAAAACCCTGGGCCTCGTCCTGGATTCCTTCCAAATCCTGAGCATCACGGACGAGCATGGCCACCTGGAAGCCATCGGGCGCAAACGAAACGCCGAGGTGATCCGCGATGCGCGGGTAGCCGAAGCGATCGCCGAGGCCGAAGCCCGCCAGGTCACAGCCGAACAAAAGCGCCTGGGAAGAGAAGCCGAAGTCCGCTCCGAACTGGAAATCGTCAAAAAGGAAAACGAACTCTCGGTGACCCGGTTTTCCCTTCAGGGAGAAGAAAACAAAGCCAGCCAGGTGGCCGTTGTTGCCGGCGAGATCGCGCGCACAAAAGAGAAACTCCAGCTGGAAGGCCTGCGCGTCCAGCTGAGCGCCAAAAAACAGGAAGCTGAAGTGATCATTCCGGCCAAAGCGCGAAAGGAAGCTATGGAAATGGAAGCTCAGGGCAGCGCTTCCCGGATCCTTGAAGACGGGAAAGCTACGGCAAAAGCGGTCGAACTCATGCTGGAGCAATGGCAGGACGGGCAGGCCCACGACCTGTTCATGATCCGCATGCTGCCCGACCTGTTCGACAAGGCCACCCGGGTCATTGCCGACAACCTGCATATCGAAAAACTCACCATCCTGGACGGTGGCGACGGCGGGGATGGCATGCCCAACTACATCCAAAACCTGACCAATAGCGCAGTGACCTTAATCGAACAGCTGAAAAATGCTACGGGCGTAGACATTACCAACCTGGCCAAGGGAACTACCAAGGCCATTGAACTGCCTCCAGAGAAACGATGACATGACCCTTGATTTGCTGACCCAGGTCCTGAAAAATTTCCAATTCTTTGAGGATTTCACGCTGGAAGAAATCCGGCACATCCTCTCTTTGAGCCAAATCCGGAACCTGGTGCCCGGAGATGTCCTCATTTACCCCGAGGTGCCCAACGACACCCTCTTCCTGGTAATCAGCGGAGAGCTTCGCATTATCCTGGAAAAAGACGGCACGAAAATTTCAATACCCGTTGAGGTGGGCGAATGCCTGGGAGAAATGTCGATCATGATGGGCCGCCCTACCTCCGCCCTGGCCCTGGCCCACCATCCAAGCCAGATCCTCTGTATCCCCGAGCAGACCTTTTGGGATCACATTGCCATGACCCGCCAGGGCGTCCGCAACCTGATGAACATGATGGCCCTGCGCCTCAACCGGACCAACCAGTCTCTGATCAGGAAGGTCGAAGAACAGCTGAAGTACCAACACCTGGAAAAAGAACTGGAGATCGCGGGAAAAATCCAGGCCAATATCGTTCCCAATGGGCAGAGGCTGTTTCCCCGCCGGCCGGAGGTCGACGCTTTCGCCCTGATGAACCAGGCCCGGGAAGTGGGAGGCGATTTCTACGATGCCCTGGTGCTGGATGACGAACATATTTACTTCGCCATCGGAGACGTTTCCGGGAAAGGAATGCCCGCAGCATTGTTCATGATGCGGGCATTCACTTCTCTTCGTTTGTTCATCAGCAATAATCCGGGATTTGAGAATGTGGTGCCCTCCGTCAACAACTGGCTGGCCGCCAATAACGAAGACATGATGTTCGTCAGCCTCTTCGCAGGGGTGCTCAATATCCGCACCGGCGTCTTCCGCTATGCCAATGGAGGCCACAATCCCCCCTTCCTGGCCCTCGGCGGCGGCGGGTACCAGCTCATGGACCTGCCCAAGGGCAC
Organism: Lewinellaceae bacterium; assembly: GCA_020636375.1. Classification (GTDB taxonomy): domain Bacteria; phylum Bacteroidota; class Bacteroidia; order Chitinophagales; family Saprospiraceae; genus JACJXW01. The sequence continues at coordinate 771,133 of JACJXZ010000001.1, forward strand.
CCTCGTCGGCATTATGGCCCAAAGCCCGTTCCCCGTTGCCGAATTGCAGCTGAAACCCGGCGACTCCCTCCTCCTTTATACCGACGGAATTACAGAAGCCATGAATGCCGGCCGGGCCATGTTCGAAACGGAACGCATCCGGGAAACCCTCAACCGGGAGGCCCCCCACTCTATGGAAGCCCTCGTCCTTTCCCTCGAATCCGCCGTGGAAACCTTCGTCGGCAATGCGCCGCAGCACGACGACTTTACTATTTTCGCCCTCCGGTATCTGGGCCCCTCCGGCGCCCTTAATGCAAATAAGGCATAGTCTTTAACAACATGTCCAGCCGTTTCCCCCGGGGGCCGACGATATACACCCCCTGGTGGTTCCACACGTCCACCTGTTCGCCATCGCGGCGGAGCGCCAGGCAGTTGGAGGCTTCGACGATATGAAGGGCGGGGATCAGGTCGTAGGGGCGGGTGGGCCCGGTTTTCCAGGAGTTCACGTAAAAGGTCCCAGTTTTGGCCGCCTCGACCATCAGGAGCGAGGGCGAACCGCTCACCGATTTAAGCAGGGATATATCGCCCTGGTACCACAGGTCGAACAATCTTTCCAGGTAGGGCAGGGATTCGACAGAGGGGTGCAGGTTGACCAGTATCGGCTGGTCTTCCGACCGCTGGAACAAGGGCATTTTGTAAACTTCCAACGGCTGGTCGGCCGTCGGTATCTGGAATAACATGCTCTGCCCGCTCCCGATCCTGAAATACACATCGCTGGAAGACGGGACGCACACCAGCGAGAAAAGCGGAACCCGGTTTTTCAGCACGGAAAGCGTAATGGAATAGGTCTCAAAGCCGGAGAGAAAACTCCTCGTCCCATCGATAGGGTCGATCACGAACAGGAAGCCGCTGGTATCCGCATCGCCCCCTGATTCCTCCCCGAGGAACTGCGCCGGGGCATGGAACCGTTCCAGCGCGCTTTTGGCAAAATGTTCCATTTCGAGTTCCAGAGCGGTCGTGGGCGACCCGTCGGCCTTCTCGGCTTCATCGATGGCATCTATCCTGAAGCGCCATTTCCGGATCATCTGGTAGAGATGGTGGGCGACGAAAATGCCGAACCTCGCCCATTCTTCCTGCATTTCCGGGTCTTTGCAGGGATCGATTTCTTTTGCGAACCCCTCCCTGATGAGTTGTAAATACTTCTCCATTAAGCGGTTTTTTCTATGATGTTAACAATAAATTGGTCTCTGTGAATACCTTCGTCATAAAGATGCTGCACAGCTGATCTCAACAAGTTGGCATAACTCGGGTGGAGCCCGTTGATCAGCGAATGGTTGAGCAACTTCCACTGCAGGTCCTCCGAGCGGAGGCTCTGCTCAGGGCACTCGTGTTCAAGGAAGGCCAGAAAAGCCCTGGCTTCCACCCAGGCATGATCGGTTTGCCTGCAATCATAAAAATACCCCTCAAAAAGCTGCTTAAAGTAGCAAGATTCCAGGTCAATATGTATTTTTTCCCGGGCTCTTTTCAGCGCTTCTTCAAAAGTTTCTCCCCGCCGGAAGTGGATGCAGATAATGTCGGATTCTCCCTCTTTTGTGTTGACGAGGCATTCGAGCTGGCCCACTTCTTTATTGTATAGCACCGGGCAGAGGAAAAGCATCGGATTGCTGCCCCACAACCAGAGGCTGCCGCGTCCGGCGATCCCCGTCCTGCCGCTGGGGTTCAAAGGTTTTCCATCGGCAGCGCGGATGTATTCCCTGCCCCAGTCGGTCATGTCCGGATACACCCACTCATCCTCGGGATCGGTTTCGCCACGCGGATGGCCCTTCCGGCTGTTGTTCAGCACAGCGGGAGCTACGTAATAAGGAGGGTTGTACTCCTTGCATTCCACCTTCCAGTTGGCCATATCGATCGGGATGCGGTATCGCTCGGGGTAATCGTCCGGGCGTTCGCTCCGGATTTTGAGGTGAAAGTCGTCGCCAACCAGCAGGAAGACGAGGATTTCTACGGAAGCCAGCGCATACCATAACTGAACCGGCCCGCATTCCCCCTGCTGAAGCGTTTTGTCGAAGCTCAAAGTATGCAGGGCATACCGGAGCAGGGCGATTTTGTACATCAGCCACTCTTCATCCTGCTGCAGGTGGCTGTAAGCCAACCGGAGTTTTCTTACGGGCAGATAGATTTTCTTGAAACGAAGGTCCCAGGATACAAACTGCATTCCGGCCGGAAGCTCGCTGACAGGCGCGGGGATGCGGTTGTTGAGCAGGTACTCTTCCAGGCGTTGTAGTTTTGGCAGGTCCTGCTCTTCGAGGTTTTTCGTCAATACGAACTTGACATCGTTCTCCATTTTGGCAAAATCGACTGCGATAGGATGCAGGCCCGTGTGCGTCCAGTCGATCGTCCAGAGGTTGCCTTTGCTGTCTGCAATGATATTGGCCAGGTTCAGGTCGCCATGCGCAATGCACATTTCACAGAGCAGCACATCGTTGTTTTTCCGGATGGCGTCGAACAGTTTTTCCACTGCCTCGGCCGAAACGAAAATATCCCTGACCTCGTGTTTTCGGATATTGGCGAGATTGGCTTTCAACCACCTGGATTGCTGGGCCAAATGGAGTTTGAAATGGCGGTAGGGAGCGATATGGCGCTCCAGCTTGGTATTGGTGTAAATCCGTTCCGTCAACAACGAGAGGATCTGGCCCAGTTTCTGGAGAAAATCATCCAGTGCGTAATCGTTTCCGGCTTTTTCCAGACATTCCTGCAGGGTCATTGGCGACCCCTCCATGGAAGCCAGTTCCATCCCTACGCCGGAGAAGCTGCCGGAGCTGACGGGAAAGGTCAAAGTGGGCACGTGTTTTCCCAGGAAGCTTTTCACCAGGTTGTACCCCTTTATTTCCAGCCGTATCGGATAGTGGTTGTCGATTTTGATGACCATGGGCTCGGTCCTGGAATTCCCCTGTTTGCCGTTGGCCAGAAAAAGGGCGCTTCCGCTGTAGCCCATCCCCATCACCTTCAGCCGGGCCTCCGTCCAGTGCATGCAAATGAACTCGATGATGTTCTTTTGAAACGCGTTCAGGCGGTTGCGGATCTCCTCCGGCTCGATATGGACGGATCGCAGGGCAAACCGGTCGAGGTAAGCCAAATCCTGCCCCATGTATTCAGACAATGCGGCCGTGCTGTTCAGCACCTGGATGAGGTGATCCGGGAACTGGAACTGGAGTGCCGAAAAATGGGCCTCCTTGTTGGCGCTGGCCAGGAAGTGCGAAAAGACCGCTACATGCCGGAAGCCGAACAAATTGCGCAGGATGCTGGCTATTGAAAAAATCCTCCGCTCCGTATGGAACCCGATGAGCAAAAACCGGAGGCCGGATGAGCGGAAGGCCGCCGGGTTTAATTCCAGGAGATCCACCCCGGCGAAGCCCAGAAGCGCTTGCCTCATTTCCTCGAAAGGGAAAGAAAGGCCCTGGTTGTTGATCACCCGGCCCGGCCCGGCCAGATTCTGAACGGGCTTGACGAGCTCCTCTCCCGTGGAGCCCTTGACGCAGTGGTTGCCCAGGCGTTCGAGCTGCTCTGTTCCGTTGCCGGTTTCCAGGACGTAGTAATCTCTCAGGTATAAGACAAGGGCAGAGGCCTCTTTTTCCTGCCGGGCGAGAAAGGCCGCTACCGGCCCGGGCTCCGGGTCGTCCGCCCTGCCAAAAAGGCGCTCCGCTTCCATGAGCCCGATATGGACGTTGTTTTGCAGATACCGCTCCTGCAAACCGCAATAGTCGTTGACCAGATTATCTGCGAGGATGACGGTTTTGATCATCGGCCTGTTTCGAAATTTTGCATGGCCTGTCCCTCCGATTCAAAGATATTGAATATCAGGCCGATCAGCCCCGTCATTTCAAAAACCTCCCGGATTTGTTCGTTGGGATTGAATATGCCCAGTTGCCCCTTTCCCAGAAGCTGTTTGGAAGTCGTCAGCAATACCCGCAGGCCGGCGCTGCTGATATAATCGAGTTCGGAAAAATCCAGCAGCAACCGCGTTGCCCCTTCCTGAAGAACCTCCCTGAACAACACTTCCGCTTCAGAAGAGGTATTGGTATCCAAACTTCCGCGGATTCGCATGATCTTCACCCCCTCTTTTTCGTGGATTTGAATGTCCATTGAATATACATTTGCTTATTGTTGCCCAATGTGCTTAATTAAAGTAGTCTTGTTCCTGTGGCCAATCCGTTCATAAAAATAGCTATCCATCATGTTGCGCACCAGATGTATGCCCAGCCCTCCGACCGGCCTTTCGGCGAGATTCAGGTGGGGGTCCGGAGGCGCTACTTCAAAGAGGTTGAACGGAATGCCATCATCACTGATCTCGACGGTAACGGAAGGGGCCTGGTAAGTGACCTGGATTTTAATGATGTGAATGCCCTCATCCCGGAAAGCATAGGAAATGATGTTGTTCAACAACTCGTCGAAGACGGTGTTGAACTTTCTTCTGACGGGATCAGGAAAGCCGTTTTTACGGGAAAATTCGTTGAATTCGCTGTTCACGCGCTCAATTTCAGTATACCGGTTCTCCACTCGCAGTTCAAGAGTTAGGATGTCCATAATGCATTTGTTCCGCGCCTCGGCTTTTTTCCCTCAAAATACAAAACTAATGGATTCCCAGAAAGGAATTGGCCCGAATAATGAGCTTGAACGGTTCGCATACACGGTGTGGCCAGCTTTTGCCGGACATGACTGTTGTATGTATTGTTAGCTACTGTTGTACGGCGCTCGCGCTTTCATTCAGGCAATTTCAACCTCTTTGTCAATCAATTCAATCTGAAGTTTTACTTTTGCTTTTAGGGCATCAAAGACTTTCATTATGGTTCCGATTGATACATTCTTTGTATTGTTCTCCAATTTAGAAATCTGAGCTTTTTGTACTCCAATCAATTCGCCTAATTCTGATTGAGTTAAATTCCTTTCTTTCCTTATTCTCTTGATCATGTCCCCTATTAACTCCATCTTCAAATCCATTTCATATTCTTCTCTCTCCAGAGTTCCTCGTTTACCAATGAACTTGTCTTTTACCTCATCAAGGGTATATCGCTTCACCTTTTTTTTCGTCTCTGCCATTTTGATCTGGTTATTGTTCATCTTCAAAATATTCCTTCCTAATCTGTTCTGCCTTCTTTATTTCTGCTCCTGGGACTTTACTTGTTTTCTTTACAATCCCATGAGTTGACACTACAAGTGTTTCTTTTTTATCCCTCTTATCCCAAAAAGCCAGTAACCTGTATTGGAGTTTTCGGTATTGAGTCCTGAATTCCCAAATTTCACTTGTCAGTTTCTTAAAAAGTTTGGGGTCATTCATATATCTGGATTTGTCAATATTGTAGATGATCTTCTCTCTTGCTTTCTCATCAACAGCTTCCAGAAATTTCATCGCCTCTTCCAAAAAGATTACTTCATACTTGGGGTTCATCTTTTCCTATTGTGTTAATTCCCAAATTTACCCAAAAGTTTCCTTAAAAAGAAACTTTCTCAACCTTCTTTTTGGTTAACGTTTTTATTTCCAAATCAATCTCTAGAAAAGCTTGACTATCAATCATCAACAACTCATGAAAGCGCGAAGTGACGGACAACGGCCCGCATAAATGGCGTGCGCCGCATAGGGCGGATGACCGTTTTATGCTGTGTTCGCGGCAGTCTTGCCTTGCTATCTTTTTTTTATTTTGGACTTGATTTCATCTAAATCTATTTCTAATAGGTCAATATACTCTTGATCCAAATGCCTAAAATCTTTATCAGTCGTAATCAATTTGGCATTTAGTATCGATGCTGTCGAAGCTATCCATAAATCGTTTTTACCCATATTCCTTGATGTAAAACTAGCCCGCTTGTTTTCTAGTTTCCCTTGGCTATATGCGTCAATTTCCGCATATCTTTCTATTATCCTTTTGGCATTAATATCTGCTATTAATAATTTCTTTAGGGGGGTGGGTTAAATCCGTTGAAATTGCAGCGCACATGGAGAGCGGACCTCCAGGTCCGCTGGATGGATCAACGGATTTAACCCACTACCTTCTTTAGAAGCCCTTCCAACTGGACTATCTTTTTTTCGCCCCATTTTCTTTGGATAGCGATTGATTTGGCTTCCCCAATTGAAACAACTGAAATGAGCAAGGTATTTTCAGGCGAGAATAAGCTTAAACGTCTGTCTAATTCTTCTTTTAATCCGGACTGCCTCAAATAAATTAAAACTATATTGGTGTCAAGTAAATAATCCATCAATCAAGCATTGACAATAGTTCTTCAATTGACTCTTCAATGTCTAGTTCTTTCACTAATTTATCGAATTCTTCCTTCGATATTGGTTTGTACCCTTGTTCTTTTTTCAATTCCTCGATGGAAATTTCTTCTCTTATCGGCTTAACTATGTCATGCCATTCTCTTTTTGCCCTTAGTTTTGCTAAATATTCTTCCAGCTCAATAAGCAGGCCTTCGTTATTGATGTCAGTTATTTCTTCAATCAGTTTATACTTCCTGTTAGCTAGGTCTTGAGTCATCGCCATCGGTATTTGTTGTTAATCAACCACTTATGAAAAAACCAGTCATTTGCCTTGTTAATTTACGAGTTCTTTACAAATTTGTCAACTTATTTTCATCTGATTGCCGCGAACGGCCCGCATAAACGGCGGCCTGGACGAATGGACAGGCTGATTCCCGAACCTCAAGCCCTCAAACCGGCCCGCGCAGACATTTCAGTTGGACAAAACCAGCCTGCCCCGCTGTCTGGTTAAGGAAATGCCCTTATCAAGCTCAAAAAATGCTTCATTTTTGCATTTCGGTTACAGCAGTAGTGGGAACTGAATACCGGATGGACGCGCGTTCCGCTGTACGCGGTTGCACGTAGGGTGTCGGTGCGGGCTCCTCCGGAACTGCAGCTTGCCGTGGGCTCTTTAATAAGGCACGAAGAACTATGACGTGCACCGTTGCCTGCTTGACGGGCGCGTTGTGGCCGACCATAATGCGACGTTAAATGTGTCGTATTGTGCATAACTCCCATATGCCCGTGGCTTCAGGCCTGCCCTGTTTCTGTTGTGACTCACATACGTTTGCCGTTCGTCAGACAGCGCTTATCAATGCGACAGACGCTAAATTTCATACTGTCTCCAAATTGGTGTTCACCACCGCGCTGGCGGCTGCCCGTTCCTCATGGCTTGGTGGTAATCCGCCCTGATTTCTTTTAGCTTGGCGTACTTCCTCCACGATGGCGCTATCTTCCGTTGCGCTTAGCCACCGCCTCCTGTCTGCGCCGAGGTTACGGCAGTGCGTGGGGTGTACTTAGTCGAACCGTGTGCGCTCATGGAACCTCCGTTCTTTGCCGCCAGCCGCCATTTGTACATCTCACCTCAGTTGCGCGCCGTGCTTCACGTGTGTGTAAAGTGATGTGGGAACTTCGCATCGCGTAGCCTGTCTTGCCACTGGGCTTTTCCTGACGGGCATTGGTCCAAGTACTGTGCAACTGCCCTGGAAGTGATGCGTTGCCTCCGGGCTGGTCCCTCATGGAGCGGATTATTCTGGTACCCTGGTACCTCGGATACCTCCCCCGGACGCTATCTCCTCCTGCCTAATCTCATCCCAATTGGATGCTCCGTTAGACGCTGATATATCGGGCGTTTTGTGGCTACCTGGTGCCGTTCTAAGTGGTGCGGGCTAGATGCCGTATGCGATACGTTGCTTTATGCCCGCCTTCCCTCTCGTCCCGTTCCCGGCTCAGTACGCGTTGAACAAATCGGTCGGTGCCAGTATTGCGTCTCAACGGCACTGATGGACAAACGCAACCTTGCCTTACTATCGGGTGCGCGCTGCCGTCAATGTCGATCCCAGTTCACGCACGGCGTGTCACCCATAACGTGGAAGTCCGCCGCTGATCCCGCTCTGCCGTGGACAATGCCAGGGCGGCTCCGTTCCTGCGAGGCGGCAAATCTCACGTCCCTGGGCTGCGCTCACGCCAACCGACGTCTCGCATCGCGTAATCGTTCTCTCCTTCTTTGCGGCGCTCCAAATCGCCGCGACTTGCCGATGGGTAAGGAAGCCTCGCTTCCCGCCATTCAAATGCTTTAAGGCGTAGTAACTCCTTGTTCTATCAGTCTTTACTGAAGGGTTGTTGCATTCCGTTGGTGAAATATACCTGAAATCATCCACTGCAATTTTATGTGGAAAACAGGATGGTTTGTTCATTGGCGCGCGGCTGCCCATGACCCTCGCGGTGTGCTATTGTCATCTCTAAATTTAATCAGATCATCAATGCACCGTTGGTTGGTTTTCGTACAATTTGGTTGTTATGCTGTTGCAATCAGATCGTTCGCCCTTTTGAAGAATCTCCCCAGGTTGCCATTGCTCAATTCACGTTTTTGATGTCCAGTTGATGTCGGCTCAAATTTCGGCTTAAATTTTCGCTTTGCCCCAGTTGTTCTCAAATATGATTCTGCATTCTCCAGACGACCATATACCAGTGTTTCCCTTTAGTGGGTCATGTTCGTCGCAAACTTTTTCATGGTCTCAAATATATCAGATCGCATTGTGTCGAAAAGTAATTCATTGCTAACTTTAAATCATTTAAGTAATTCTTCTGGTTCCTGAAGGTCTTTATTACGTCTCTCAACCGTAATTCTGTTCTTCTTCAGTTGTTCAATTCAGTTTCTCTTGGTTTGATCTCATCAATGTTTCGAATATTCGTTTACAATTTCAATTTTTCAAGATCTTCATCTTGAGGCCTCGATCAATTTATATTTTGTTCAACTGTCTATCCATTTGTTAACCTCAAGTTTTAAGCATTCGCTTTTAATTCTTTCAAAGTATTTTATTTGAGCGACCCCTCAAATAATGGAATCAGGTGTTTGTTTGATTATTTTATTTGAATCGTTTTGATTCGATTACTCATGGTCTTTCGAACTCAAGTGTCTCGCGCAACCTCACGGCGCAGACTTAGTTGGAACCACTGCTGTCCTTGAACCTTTCCTCGTTAAAGGTAAATATCTTTTCCTGTAACGCGCGCTCGCTTCATTGCATCCGGTTAGCAATCCCATTCAGTGTGCTTTGAGAGCAATCGGATGGGCGCGTTACGCACGCGCTGCGCAACTGCATGTGCTGATACCGGTGCGGCCTCTGCCTTTCGCACGATGCCCCGCAGGCTTCGTATCTGATGATGGGCTCCCCTTCCATGCCGCACGGTCTATAGTTGGCACCCTGTGCCGCGAACTAAATAGGCAACTGGTTTGATTATCCCCAGCCGCCGTAGGACTTCATACTCAATGCATACGTTTTGCCCGTTCTTGTCATAAGACAAGCGCTTATTCGAGATGCCGATGCGACAGATGTAACGCCCTAAATATTCTTCAATTACTTTCGTCTCCGCCGTAGGCCATTGGTGGTTCACCACCCAGCGCTTTTTGGGCAGGCTGCTTTTGAGCTCTTCATAGCTTTGGTGGTAATCCACCTGGCCTGATTCCATCAGCTTTTTTAGCCTTTTCAGGAATATGCCGCAGTACTTCCCACTCAGCTTACGGTAAGGCGCTATCTTCCGTTTGCGCTTCGGCCAGTGCCACTTGCCATCCTGCTCATTGTAGCCCCCGAACGTTACCAGGCAGTGCAGGTGCACGTGATACTTTAAGTCCGAACCCCATGTGTGGAGCACCGCGCTCATGCCGGGCAAGCCGCCTACGTCCTTCGTTTTTTTGCACAGCCGCTGTACCGTCTGCCAGGCTGAGTAGAACATCAGATTATACACCTGCCAGGGGTTGCGCCGCGCCAGGCCATTCAAACAGTGAGGCAAAGTAAAGGTGATGTGGCAGTAGGGCACTTGAAGCATGCGGCAGCGTAGCCTGTCTTGCCATTGCAAGCGTTTGATGCCTTGGCACTGTGGGCATTGGCTGTTGCCACAAGATAAATATTGGTAACGAACCTGCCCACAGCCCTGGCAGGTGATGCGCTTGCCCCCAAGAGCTGGCGTACGGCACACCCGGATAGAACGGATCAGCTCTATGGTGCGCCGGCTGGCGCCGTACACCCGGATATACTCCTCTCCATAATCCCGGAACAGATCTCCTATCGTGCCTCCTGCCGGTAAGCAATCTCCATGCCCGCAATTGGGTGGGCTACTCGCTTGTGGTACGACTGGCATAGATGGATATAACGGGCTGTCGTTTTTAAGTGCTTATGGCCTAACTGCTCCTTCAAATATACCAAATTGGTGCCATTCTCCAGGTGGTGGGTGGCGTAACAATGGCGCAAAGTATGCGGCGAGACATTGCGCTCTATACCCGCAGCCGTTCGGCTGCGCTCACGCCGAAGCCTGCCGCGCCTGCTCCAGGGAATGCTGCGCCGAGCGGTTCGCCCACCGGCTGCCCCGGCACTTGCCGTTGAACAGGTACTCTTCCGGCCGGTATGCCCGGTAGTAGTTGCGCAATACTTCCAATAAGCAGTCCGGCACGGACACATAGCGCCCTTTAACGCCCTTGCCTTTTACTATCCGGAGTTGCTGCCGCTGCCCGTCAATGTCCGCTATCCGCAGGTTCAACGCTTCGCTTAAACGGAGGCCCGTGCCATACAACAGCACCATAAAAACCTGGTGCTTGAAGGTCCGCCCATAGCTGATCAACCGCTCTACTTCCTGGGTGGACAATATGCCGGGCAGGCTCCGCTCCTTGCGAGGGCGCGGCAAATGCTCTACGTCCCACTGCGTTCGGCTGCGCTCACGCCAAAGCTTGCCCGAGGACGTGCTCGTAAAACTTGCGCATCGCCGAATAATCCCCGTTTACCGTCTGCCACTTCTTGCCGCTGCGGTAACGGCTCAGCAAGTAGCGCCGCGCTTCTTCCTGGCCGAATGGGGCGGTGAAGCCTTCCGCTTCCCGCCAGTTCAAAAACTGGCCCAGCGCACAGCGGTAGGCAGAAACGGTGGCCTCGCTGTAATTGCGCAGCTCCATCCAATCTTGCAGCTTCTGGAGGTGGTTTGTGTGTGTACTCATATCTCTTGATTTGGTGAAATAATACCGCCAAATTTAAGAGAAAAATAAGTGCAATGCACTGAAAAACAGAACCTTATGAGTGTAAAATAGGATGGTTTTGTTCAACGGCCGGCGTATATGCCGTGCCGGTGATTAACCGGCATGGAATATACGCAGTATTCTGCATAGTTATTTCCCGTTATTTCTATTTCTTTATTATCTTTCTATGGATTATCTCTTCATTCTCAAGAACCATAGAGATCACATACAATCCCACAGGAATATGGTTGACATCAATCAAGCAATTGCTGCATGAATTAGTCATTATATTTAGAACAACTTTTCCATTTATATCTGTTATCCAAACTTGATTAAGGGTAAATTCTTTATTATTGCTAACTATCTTTAAGTGTTTACTTGTAGGATTTGGAAATATCTGAACTTTTCTATACCCATCTAATTCTTTCACTGAGGTAGTCATACCTGTAACATTAATGTTGTCCAGGAAAATTCCATCGGCTCCATTAAAACCATTAAAATCGCTTCTGCCAGTTTGCTGAAAACGAATTACTGTCTGTTCGCTTAAAGATAATCCAGCAATATTAGCTAAAGAAGCGATGTCTAACTGATAAAACTCATAAATCAGGTCAGGGGTGTTTGAAAAGTCAAAATCAAATATTGGTTCAAAATTAGCGCCTGCATCAACACTTAGATAAATCCCATCATCTATTTGTGTTTCATCAAAATTGTCGGCAAGCCAAAAGGTTAACTCGACATTTGATTGATTTAGCAAGTTTAAATGCAAGTCAAGAGCATTTGTGATGAATACTCCATCGCACCTTTTTCCTATCCAAGCTGAATAGGTAGAGTTATTATGGCCAAAGTTATCTACAACATCTACAAAACTCATCGGGCTTGTAATTTCGTTATCCGTATTAATCTGAACAGTTTGGTCTGCAAAATTCCATGCCCAATATGGCTGAAAATCTCCTGTCTCAAAAGTTTCTTCAAAGGGTAAATTTGCGTAAACTAAATTAGGATCATAAACGTTTACGTCGTCTATGAAAAAACCATCTTGCCCATTAAAACCATAAAAATCTTTGTCACCAACTTGTTGAAATCTAATTACGAACCGACTTGTTAATTCTAAACCAACTTGCGATGCGAACTCATCAACATCAATTGGAGGGTGGTGCCCAAAAAAAGGTTGAAAATCAGTCGCAGGGTTGCACCATTCACTGGGAAAGAAATTTAATACCGGATGGAAAGTGATGCCTCCATCGTTGCTAAAATATAGTCCATCATCATCTTGCGTCTCGTCAACATTATCCGCAATCCAAAATGTCATTTCCACATCGGTCTCTGATGATAAATCAAGATGTAAATCGAAAGCATTAGTAGTTTGATAACCATCACTCCTTCTTCCCATAAATAAAACTGGAGTTGAATTAGGAAGATTAATTGAGCCAACTCCTACATAATTCATATTACTGGTTGGACTATTTGGCGTATTTATAGAAACTGTTTCATCTGCAAAGGTCCAAGACCATGAAGGCTTATAGGAATTATTATTGAAGTTATCTTGAAATGGTAATGTACCATATACGATATTCTCATTATACACTACTACGTTGTCAATAAAGAAACCATCTTGCCCACCGAAACCATAAAAGTCTCTTAATCCAGTTTGCTGAAACCTAATGACAAAGTTACTTGTCATAGTCAGGCCAGCATCAGTCGCAAGCTTAAAGATATCAATGGGTGGAAATTGACCGTAAAAAGGTTGAAAATCTGTTGCAGGGTTACTCCATTCATCAGGAAAGAAGTTTAATACAGGGTAGAAAGTAATTCCCCCATTATCACTTAACAATAGACCATCATCAATTTGAGTTTCGTCAACGTTATCTGCAATAAAAAAAGATAATTTAACATCTGTTTGTCCAGATAAGTCTAAATGTAAATCAAGCGCATTAGTTGTAAAGATATTCTCATCGACAGATTTCCCAATCATTACCCCAAAGGAACCGTTTATGCCAACTCCATTGTTTATTTCAATTAGACCATTTGTACCTATATTTAATGACCATTCAGTACCAAAACTTGCTGTATTAAAATCATCTTCAAAAATTATAGTTGGTTGCCCATTTAAAAGAGTTGCTAAGATTAGCAGCGTAAGTGCACTGTAAATGTTTTTCATTTTTCTGAGTTTTTATTTTTATTATGCAGAACGGTTGGCGCCGGCGACGTAGCCAGCTTACGCTGGCTATGGCCGCTGGCGCGGTGTTGTACGCTAACGCACTATTAGAAATCTAATAGCTCGTTTAATGAATCATCCATTGCTTCAATTTCATCATTTAAACTGTTGATTTTTTGACTTATCAAACTTTTAAGATCGACAATTCGAGAAATAATATCATTTTTCAGCATTATTTCTAAAACCTTATCATTTGGATTTTCTGGCAGAAGATCATTCAGCGATCTGTTTAATGCCTTTTCGGAATCTCTTCCTTCAACAGAATTGGTTTGTTCCAAATAGTAAAATATTTCTTCGTGAAAAGGTGTTTGCATAGGAAAATCTCTAATGATTGAAAAATCCGACACCTCTGCAAATTTCAACAAACTATTTGAAAAGTTAAATTTTTCAGCTAATACCATCTCGTTAAAATGAAAAAGTTTAGGCTCTACTACAGCAATAAAAGAATACAATAATTCTGATTCATCATCGTAATCTAGTCTCTTGAATATTGATTTCAATTCTGGTAATAAAAAGAATTTTGTGAAATCTGAATAATCCAATTCCCTACAAAGACTCCACAAATTAAAACTGTTATCCTTACTTTCTTTTTTAAGTCTTTTTGCTAATTGTTTGTATGCCTTAGGTTTTTTATCTGTTGGGATTTTACTAATAAAGGCTGATGCAAAATATTCCTGCATTGAACGATGAGGGAATTTGTACTCGAATCCTTCTTTAATTAGAATTGATATTGAAGTTCTAAGGTCGAATATTAAGTCTTGTATTTGATAATTGAACTCTGGATACTTTTCTTTTATTAGCAAAAGAACATCAGACAAGTCGCTTTCCGTAAAAGCGTACTTACCGTATGAAATAGTTATGTATGAGAAAATGTTTAATATTTTTTCAAAATCCTCTTTTTGAAGTTTTGTAAGTTTTTCTCTTGGAAAGCTATTTTTAGTAATGCCATCATGCTTATGATAAAGAGTGTCAAAAACATTTCGATAAAAGGCACTTTTCTTTTTTGGAATTTCAGGATGGCTTTCAAAAGCTAGAATAAACATTGATAATAATAATGGATTCTTTAAGTATTCATTATAGGAATCACTTTCAGAATCATTAACAGTTCTTAATATTTGAAATTTTCTTTCTTCATTTTTTACAAGTAGATTAATAAATGCTAAAATATCTTCATTGGTTAAATTGCATACACTAAAATTATGAAACCTTGGAAAATTCTCTATTCCGCCACCTGGCCTTGTTGTAATTACAAAGTTATTTCTTGGATATTTATCAATGAACTCCTCGATTTGTTGATTTATCCTATTTTTCTTTTTTGAAAAAATTTCATCATACCCATCAAATAAAAATAGAAAACTTCCTTTTTTAAGAGCTCTTTTTAAAATGGTTTCAGATGGCTTTAAATCAAAATTAAGAATTTTATTAATAAGGAACTCTTCAATTGACGCATCATATTCATTCAAATGTCTCAACTCAATTAAGATTGGAAGTTTATAAAACTTCTCAATAGAATTTAAAAAAATATATTTAACCAAAGTACTTTTCCCGCTTCCAGCAGTTCCAGTAATTATAATATTGTGGTATTCACCAAAAACATCATTTAATTTTTCGAAGTTAGTTGTTAATTTTTTGTATTTTGCCGAAACTGGAAAATACACATCCTTAAATCTCACTTTATCATATCTATACAAAAAAGTATTTGTGTAATAATATTTTTCTGTTTGGGTATATAAATAGTCTTCTACTCCATATTGCAATAAATTTTCCAATTCATTTTTAGCATTCTTGAGACTGCTAATGATTGGTGAGATCAGATTTGTAACTTCTAAATTCGATTGCATTTGTCTTAAATTTTATAGCGTACAACTTTAAGCATTGTATCTGCCGGGACCGCGCAGCGGTGCTGTCAGATACAATGCAGTTGGACGGAACCGCCAAACGCAGCTGCCTCTATGGGCATTGTATCGGCCTATCCAGGGGCTCTCTTACGGCTCTTTAGCCATCCGTTTTTCTCTGCCGGCCCCCTGTAAGCCCCTCCGGCCGGCAACCGCAGCCTAAAATAGCCGTTTCTTCCTTCTTTTTCAAGCCAAATTGTCGCATCAGGGCATAAAATTGCTGCCTCAGGCATTGCCTGTCCCTACCTGAGCCGTAGGCAATTGGGTGTGTTCAGGCAAAAGACAAGGGGGCGGCCCGCGGCCAGCCGGTATCCAGAGAACCGTCAACATGCGGCCTTTGCCGCACACCGGGCACACTTCCCAATCAATACCCGTGGCCTGCCGGTAGCGCTCCCGCCAGGACAAAGCCGGAAGCTGGGGCGGCGGCTTTACCCCCAGGGCCCGCCGGCAAAGGGCCAAAGCCTGCCTTCGCAGCCGGTTAGACAGGATACCGTAGTAGCGTATCTTACAAAACCGTGCAGGCAAGCAATGCTGCAAAAACCGCCGGATAAACTCCTCATGCTCCAGGCGCATCACCTTCTGCTTATTGCCATCGGCATAATCCCGCCAGCGAAAGCAAACCGTATCCTTGTCTATGGAGACAATGCGGTGGTTGCTGATAGCCACTCGGTGAGTATAGCGGCCCAAATATTTCAGCAACTGCTCCGGCCCGGCAAACGGTGGTTTAGCGTACACTACCCAATCTTCGGACATGAGCTTTTTGAGCAGTTGGCTGAAGGCCTGCTTGCTGCGAAAATGGCTGCACAAGCCATCCAGCCTCAGGCGGCCTGCATTATAGTGCCTACGCAAAGCACTGACAAACTTGCCCTTGAACATCGCCGATAAGGCCTGTACCGGCACTAGGAACTCCTCGCGCGCCGATACCCACTTGCCGCCTCTCAACCCGCCGCCCGGCACGATGCAGTGGACGTGAGGGTGGTAATGCAGGTTTTGCCCCCAACTATGCAAGATGGCTGCCATCCCAGGCCGGGCGCCCAGGTAATGCCTGTCGGCACACAGCTTCGACAAGGCCGCCCACGCTTCCTGGAACAGCGTTCCATACAACAGCCGCTCATTGTATCGGACTAAATCATGAACCTCCGCCGGAAGCGTGAATACAAGGTGAAAATAGCCCACTGGCAATAACTCCTGCCTCCTTGCCTCTAGCCAGGCTTCCCGCGCCAGGCTTTGGCACTTCGGGCAGTGCCGGTTGCGGCAGCTATTATAGCTGATGCGGACGTGCCCGCATTCACTACAGGCGTCTATGTGCCCGCCTAATGCCGCGGTGCGGCACTGCTCGATGGCCCGCATAGCCTTGTGCTGAACCTTGCTCAGCTTATGCTTCGAGCGGTACGCCTGGCCACGTTCGGCTGCGCTCACGCCGAAGGCTGAGCCGAAAAACATCGGCTACCTCATGCTTGGGCCGGCCCATGGCCCCTTACCAACGGGCCAGCAAATCCGGCAGCCCTTTCATCCGGCTGTTTTGTACATGCACATAGCGCGCAGTGGTGCTCACGTTGGAGTGGCCCAGCAGGGCCTTTACCGTCAGCGTATCTACCCCGTTTTCCAGTCCCGTCTCGTCAGACGGGATAGCAAAACTATGCCACAGCACATGCACCCCTACTTGCTTCCCAAGCCGATGCGCTTGCATGCCTGCTTAAATACTGCTTGTACGGTGCGGATACTGATATGCCGCCCCGGCACCTGCCCTTCAAACAAATAAACCTCGGGCCGGTATTTCAGCCAGGCTTCGACGTGAGCGCAGCCGAACGTAAGCCCGTAATTCCTTTAACAAAGACAGCGATAAAACCGTGCTTCGACGTGAGCGCAGCCGAACGGTACCGGCTCTTGCGCCCCTTGCCCATCTCCACCCGCACAACCATCCGCTTGGAATCGATGTCCGTTGGCCTCAGTTTTACCAGTTCTCCTACCCGGATGCCCGTAGTATACAATACCTTGAGCAACGCCCGGTGTTTGAGGTTCTTTGTCTGGCAGATAAGCTGGCGCACTTCCTGTTCCGATAATACCTCCGGCAGTGCCTGGACACGTTTGCGTTCGACTGCGCTCACGCCGAAGGCTACGGGGCAGTTTGTTGGCATTCCAACTCCGCCCCAGCACTTTCTCCCACAGCAGCTTGATGCCGCTGTAACAGCCCGCCAGGCTGCTCTGGCTCAACTGGCGCTCCCGCTTGAGGTAGTCCAGGTAGGCGCCGATGTCGTCCTCGCTCAGCTGCTCCGGGCTCTTGCCGTAGTACTGGGCAAACTGAGATACCCAACTGACGTAGGTTTTGACCGTCGGCTCGCTGTAGCGTTCGGCAAAGCTCACGCCGAGCCCCCTGCGCTCCATGTAGCGCAACATTTTAGCTCTTAATGGTTTCATGGTAAAGCGTTTTGGTGAAAAAATATCCTTTCGCTTTACCAGTTAAGGCTTTTGGTGCACAAAAGCTACCGCCGGAACGGCGGTTTAGTTCAACGTAGGCATAGCCGAAGCTACGGCGAGGCTTTATAACGCAGCATGGCGGAAAAAGAGCCCATCAAAAATGTGTCGATTATTTGAGTATTGGTACTTAAATCAATCATGTTCGCGGACTTGGAAGTCCGCGCTCCAGTTTACCACAAAGTATCATTCAACCCGCTTCAAACTGATGACCAGCCCGCCCCCTTCCGCCAGGGTGAAGGACAGGGAAGAATTGTGGTCCATCTCCCCCTCTTCGATCGCGATGTCCAGCGGGTTGTCCCGGTAGTGGGCATTGGGGCCGTCCCGGTAGATGGCGGCCCGGTACTTTTTGCCGGCTTCCAGGAAGCTGAAGTCGATGGTTGCCTCGCGCCGGTCCTCGTCGGTAATGCAACCGAGGAACCAGTTGCCGGTGCCTTTTTCCTGCCGGGCGATGGTCACGAAGTCGCCCACTTCGCCGTCCAGGACGAGGGTTTGTTCCCAGTCCACGCCGACGTCCCGGATGAATTGAAAGGCGGGCTGGCCCTCGTAGTTTTCGGGCAGGTCGCAGGCCATCTGTATGGGGCTGTAGACAACGACATACAGGGCCAGTTGGTGGGCCAGGGTGGTATTGACCTGGTTGTTGGGCTTGTCCCGGAGGGAAATCTCGAAAACGCCGGGCGTGAAGTCGATCGGCCCGGCCAGCATGCGGGTGAAGGCGACGATGGAGAGGTGTTCAGGCGGGTTGCCGCCGTCGTTGGACCAGGCGTTGAACTCCTGCCCCCGCAGCCCTTCCCGGGCGATGGCGTTGGGATAGGTCCGGCGGATGCCGGTGGGCTTGATGGGCTCGTGGGCGTTGACGGCTACCTTGTGCCGGGCGGCCGTTTCCAGCACCCTCCGGTAATGGTTGACCATCCACTGGCCGTGGTGGTACTCTCCCCGGGGGATGATCTTGCCGACGTATCCCGTTTTTACGGCATGGATGCCGAGGCTTTCCATGAGGGCATAGGCAGTATCCAGCTGTTGGTCGTAGGTTTCGACCGAGGCGGAGGTCTCGTGGTGCATGATGAGCTCCACGCCTTTTTCTTTTCCGTAGCGCACCACTTCCTGCAGGTCGTAGTCCGGATACGGGGTGACGAAATCGAAGACGCCTTCTCTTTTCACGGGGTCTGTCCAGTATTCCCAGCCGGTGTTCCAGCCTTCCACCAGCAGTCCGCCGATGTTGTTGGCGGCGGCGAAGTCGATGTATCTTTTGGCGTTTTCGGTGGTGGCGCCGTGCTTGCCGCTGGCGTAGTCCCACTTCGACCGGTCGAGGTGCATCTCCCACCAGATGCCGACGTACTTCATGGGCTTCACCCAGTCCACGTCGCCCAGCACGTTGGGCTCGTTCAGGTTGACGATGAGCCGGGAGGCGATCAGGCCTGTAGCCTTATCGGCGATCTGGACGGTGCGCCAGGGGGTGCGGAAGGGCAATGCCCGCTTGACTTTGTAGCCGAAACGGTCCGAGCCGACCAGTTCGCTGGCCATCAATAAGGGCGCCTCCCCCACTTTCAGGGTCATGCTGGCGTAGTCGGTCAGAGCGGCTTCGTGGAAGCTCAGGTAAAGCCCGTCACCTGACTTCATCGTCACCGGGGTATGCACGGCATTCTGCGGGATGGAGGTATGCCCCAGGCTGTTCCTGGCGCCGGCGGCGATGGCGTCTATCTCCGAGAACTTTGTCGTGTTGTACAGGTGTTCATAACTGTCGTAATCGGCGGGGATCCACCAGCAGTCATGGTCGCCGGCAAGCTGGAACTCCGTGTTTTCATCCAGGATGATGAGGGTATCCACGCCTTCCCGGGCGGGAAATTCGTAGCGGAAGGCGATGCCGTCGTCATAGGCCCGAAAGTAAATGTTCCACTTGCGGTTTGGGGCCTCGGTTTCTTCCAGCTCCACCAGCAGTTCGTTGTAGTGGTTGCGCACCGTACGCTGTTCGCCCCAGGGCATCTCCCAGGTTTCGTCGAAGGGCCGCTCCGTTGCCCGGAGGATCTTCAGGCCGCTTTTCAGGGGGGGCTGGCCCTGGAAGTCGAAGCCCATGGCCGAGCTGTCCACGGCTACCGTTTCGCCGTGTTTTACCCGGTAGTAGGGCGATCCGCTGGCGTCTAAAAAGAACTCAATGGAATTGACGTTGGAGGGGGAAGAAACCGTCGGGTTCTCTACAGGGGCCTGACAGCCTGCAAAAATGAGGGCAGCGGTGGTCAGGAGGAAGAGGGGTATTTTTTTCATGGTTTTCAGTTTGAAGCTATTGATGTGGTGTCGGTTGTTTGTTGTTTGTTGTCCGGGCCAGGGCTCCCGATAACCAAGAACGAGCAACCGCCAACTCAGTAGTGATTAAAAAATAACTTCACTGTTTGAGATCCGCCGTTGTAGCTCGTTTATCAGCCTAACCCCGCGACAATCCTACGTGGCTGATTCACTTCACTACAACGACGGATCGTGAAGTTATTTTTTAAGGATTACTCAGGGCCGGTCTTTTTTCTTATTCTTCATAATGTTTTTTGCCATTTTCCCAAACGCCTTGTCCTTTCTACGCCGTTCCGCCACTGTCGATTCATAGTGTGCCTTTTCCCGTTCCATCTTCAGGTAATTGCCGAGCGCCTTTTCGTCCAAATCTCCGCTTTCTACTGCGGCCAATACAGCGCAGCCGGGCTCGTTGGTATGGGTGCAGTTCTTGAATTTGCAATCCTTGGCCAGCTCGGCGATCGACAGGAAGGTGCTTTCCAGACCGCCGGCCGAATCCGCAACGCCCACTTCCCGCATGCCCGGGTTGTCGATCAGGATGCCGCCGCCGGGCAGCAGCACCAGTTCCCGGTGGCTGGTGATGTGGCGGCCTTTCTGGGTGCTTTCGCTGATGGCGTCGGTCTTCATCAGCTGCCGGCCGGACAGGTTGTTGATCAGCGTGGATTTCCCGACGCCCGAGGAGCCCAGCAGGCAGTAGGTTTTTCCCGGTTCGATCCGTTGGTTCAGCTCGGGGTATCCCTGGCGGGTTTCATTGCTGATCGGAATCGCCGGCACTTCTCCAGCCCTCGCCCGGACGCTTTCCAGCAATTTTTCCAACTCGGCTTCGCCGATCAGGTCGACCTTGTTCAGGAGGATGACTGGCTCTACGCCCGAAGCGTTGCAGATCGCCAGGTACCGTTCGATCCGGTTGATGTTGAAATCCCAGCCGACGGCCTGCACGATAAAGGCGCAGTCGACATTGGCGGCGATGATCTGGGTTTCGCCGGCCTTGCCCACCGCCCGCCGTTCTATCCGGTTCTTGCGGGGAAAAACGGCGTGGATCAGCGCCTTGTGCTCGTCGTACGCCTGAATGGCCACCCAGTCGCCGACGGCGGGAAAGTCGACTCTTCCCTGTGCGGAATACCGCAGGTTGCCGATCAGCTCCGCGTCATATTCGCCGTCGGGGGTTTTGACGGCGTATCTTTCCTTGTGTTCGGATATGACTCTTCCCACGTCAAAGGCGTCGAGGTGTTGCTCCTGGCGGTAGGTTGCCAGTTCATGGTTGTATCCGAGGTCTTCGAGTGTCATTTTTTGGTGTATTAATGAAAAATGGCAACTATTTAGGTGGCCTGCCACCTAACCCGGTTTATCGCCACAAAGACACGAAAACTCCAAGATTACACCAAGGCTTCGTGCAATCTTTGTGCCTTGGTGTCTTTGTGGCAAAAGCCTCTTAGCTCAGCTAAATAGTTACGAAAAATGCCAGTCAATCCAACTCATCCAGCAGCCCCTCCAAATCCAGCGGCCGGGTATACATATCCAGCGAGCCGTCCGCCTTTTTGGGCCAGCGGCTTTCCGGGCGGTCCCAGTACAGCTCCACCCCGTTCTGGTCGGGATCGTCGAGGTAGAGCGCTTCGGAGACGCCGTGGTCGGAGGCGCCGGTGAGGGGGTATTTCGCCTCGCGCAGCCGTTGGAAGATGACGGCCAGGTCCCGGCGCGTTGGGTACAGGATGGCGGTATGGAACAGGCCGGCCGCCCGGCGGGGCGCCGGCGGGGCGTTCTTGCTGAACCAGATGTTCAGCCCAATGTGGTGGTGGTAACCGCCGGCAGAGATAAAGGCCGCCTCGGAACCGTAGGTAGTAGTCAGCTCAAAGCCCAGCAGGCCGCAGTAAAAATCGAGGGCGCGCTGCAGGTCCGCCACTTTGAGGTGAACATGGCCGATGCGGGCGCCGGCGGGAATGGTGTAGTTGGTGTTGGCAGGCATTGATGTTTTTTACACATAATACGAAATAAATTGCTTTGCTTCTCATGCTATGCGACGAGCGATTAATAACTGTCGGGATTAGATAGGCGAGTGATTTTTTCTTTAGCCAAGGCGAAGGTTCCCGACCTTAGCAGCGCTAAGGGAGGCGGTTCTTCAACGCAGGATAAAGGAAAAAGCACTCCTAGAAAACCCGACAGTTATTGATCGCACGTTGCTATAGAGCGATCACCACTTTCCCATAATGCTTCCCCTCTCCAAAACGCCGCAGGGCCTCCGCCCCCTGGCTCAGCGCATACGGCCCGTCGATCACCGCCCTTATCCTGCCGGCTTCAAACAGCTCGCCGATGTGTTCCAGCCCCTGGTTCGGCTTCAGGGCGAGGATGTGTACGCTCTTTGATGTAAATGCGGCAATCCAGGGCTTCCAGGCAAGCAGTTGGAGCAAGCGGGCAGGAGTTCCGCCTACGGTAACGTACTTCCCGCCGGGTTTTAAAGAGCGGGTATAGGCGAGGGGCGGGCGGGCGGTCTTCGCGTCCAGGATCAGGTCGTAGCGCCGGCCGTTCCGGGTGAAGTCCTCCTTTTTGTAGTCGATGACATGGTCGAAACCGGCCGACTTCATCCTTTCGAGTTTCTCGCCGGCGTCGACTCCCGTCACTTCGGCATCGTACAATTTTGCCAGTTGCAGGCCAAAGGCCCCTACCCCGCCGCCGGCGCCGTTGATCAGGACCTGCTGCCCTTGCTGAATGCCTCCCATGCCGGCCAGCCCCTGATAGGCCAGCAGGGAGGCGTGCGGGATGGCGGCAGCCTCCTCAAAGGACATGCCGGCAGGCTTGCGGGCCAGGGCTTTTTCGTGTACGCAGGCGTATTCGGCAAACGTGCCAAAACTGTATTCGGATATGTCTCCGTAGACTGCGTCGCCCACCTCCAAGGCCGATACGTTTTTGCCGAGGGCCTCGACCGTGCCCGATACTTCCATGCCCGGCACCTGCCGACTGGGTTTCCGCAGGCCAAATAGCAGGCGGTACAGATAGGGTTGTCCCCGCACCATACTCCAGTCATAATCGTTGACGGCCGTGGCGTGGACTTTCACGAGCACTTCATGTGCTGCGGGCACCGGCCTGGGCCGTTCTTCGAGCCGAAGCACCTCGGAGGGGGCGCCGTATTTTTTAAAGACAAGGGCTTTCATATGTTGCTTTGAGATGGTATCTATTCAGGCCTTCTGTTTTATCACATAGGCCGCATAGGGTTTTTACAGTAGAACACATAGGCAGCGGGGGTATTACATGAGGACCTCGGCGTGAACTCGGTCGAACGCTTGACAAGTTGCTGTTGTCAGTTGTTAAATAAGCGGACACAATTAGCGTAACAATATAACAATATCGCCATATAACAATTGCCCTTAGAACCTGTGCCAAAACCAGGCGGCAATTTCCCGCCTGAAAAGTACACCGCCCAGTTTTTCTGGCCTACTCTTCCGAAAATTCGATACAATCCAGGATATCCAGTATCAAAGTTTCCATGCTCCATGCCGGGTCATGCGTCACGCCAAAGCGGGCGACCATCAGGTTCCGGGAAGGGATCACGACGATCCATTGATCCTGGAAGCCTTCGAAGGCGAACAGGTCGCGGGGCAGCCGGGGCAGCAGCCGTTCGTCCGAGCCGGGCGCGCCGGCGTTCAGCCAGATCTGGGCGCCGTACCGGCCGTCGGGAGCGTGGGGCGTGGGAGTGAGGGAATAGTCCACCCAGCCTTCCGGCAGGAGCTGCTCGCCGTTCCAGGCGCCCTTGTTCTTGTAGAGCAGGGCAAACCGGAGCCAGTCGCGGGGGCTGGCGTAGAAGTAGCTGGAGCCGACGAAGGCGCCGTGCTCGTCGTGCTCGAAAACGGCAGTTGTCATGCCCAGCTTGCTGAAAAATTCGTTGTGGGCAAATTCTTCCAGGGCGCGGAAGCTGCCGCCGGTTTCTTCCAGCAGGATCTTCGCCAGGATGTTGGTCGTTCCGCTGGAGTAGCTCCATGAGGTGCCCGGCGCCGCCGCCAGGGGCTTGCTCAGGGCGTAGGCGCCCATATCCGGGGATTGGTAGAGCATCTCCACGGCATCGGCAAAGGGGGCGTACCGCTCGTCGAATTCCAGCCCGCTTTCCATCCGCAAAAGCTGGTCGACGGTGATGGCCTTTCGCTCATCCTGTTCCCATTCCGGAAAGCCGGCTGGGCGGTAGATGTCGAACCCTTTGGTTTGCGCCAGCCTCCCGATCAGGGCGCCGGTGATGCTCTTGGAGGCCGACCACGACAGCAGGGGCGTGCCCGCATCGATGCCCGGCCGGTAGTGCTCGGCGATGATCGTATCTTTGTAAGCCACCGCAATGGCCAGGGTATTGGCCCGTTTGCCCGGATCGGCAGCAGTTTCTTCGAACTCCCGGCGCAGGCGACTGTTCAGCTTTTTGATATCGACATTGGCCGGGATATTCTGAACGTCCACCCGGTTGCCGGCGGGCCAGAGCGTATCCTTCAGGACGGGGCGTTCGACCGCGAGCCCTTCCGCCTGTTGCGCCAACGCCTCGCGGGTGCCGTCCACCAGCAGGGTGCAGCCGCAGCCCTCCCGGTACACGGCGGTTGCCGGGCGGAGAAAGCCGAGGAACCAGGCCGACACTTCTTTCTGCTCGTAGTCCACCCGGTAGCGGACGGCCCTGAACAGCGGGTTGACCGGCTCGATGAACAGTTCCATGGCTTCCTCCGGATCCTGCCCGGAGGTAAAGGCATGGGAGCACAGGTATTTGGCCGTGTAGCCGTTGCCGACCGGCGCCAGTATCCAGGCCAGGGCAAATGCCAGCAGCACGAGGGCGCCGGCGATGTATTTCAGTGATTTTTTCATTTGTGGAAAAGATTAATAATCTGGTGCGCCGCACAAGTATATGAATTTCAAGAGATCTACGGCACAGGTTTTATTGAGATGGTTTAAAAAATGGCAACTATTTAGGTGGGCTTGATGCCTTTGCCACGAAGCTTGCCCGGCTCGCAGAGACGGGACACCAAGACACCAAGTTTACCCGGCTGGCTAGACGGGATCGCACTAAGGGATCGCGCAATAATAAGTTACCCAAAATAGAGGAAGTTATTTTGTGTGCTGGCAAGGCGCCAAACGTAGGCATAGCCCAGCTACGGCGAGGCTTGGCAACAGTCTACCCCGCACACGGAGTGTCGGGGCCGCCAGCGCGCAAAATAACGACTATAGATGGGTAAGTTATTGTTGCGCGACCCCTAAGGCTTTGTGCAATCTTAGTGTCCGTCTGTTCAGCCGGATAAATTTTTGTGTCTTCGTAGCTAAAAAGCGGAGGGCGGCTAAATAGTTACCTATTTTTTAATGTAGTGGATCAACCCTTGGGGCACCTCAGCTGCCCCGGCATTTTTCAGGTGGCGGTTGAAGAAGTCCAGCACCAGGTGCGTTGTAAGTTGATGGTGTGCCTCCCGGTGCGGGGCGGTGAGGAACCCTAACGGCATCATCAGGGAAAAGTCGGAGAAGCTCATGTGGTTGGCGTAGCGGATGGCGTAGGACTCGTAGCCGTTGCGGGCGTAGCTGTCGATCCGCTTTTTCCATTCGTCGAACAGAAAGTTTTGGTATTGCTCGCGGGTGAACTTCCATTCTTTCAATTCCTTTTCGCTCATCTCCTCCGCGCTTTTGTTGTCGGCCCTCAGCTCCATGAACGGTTGCTCGAAGCCGGTTTTGTGGGCCTCTCCAAAGTAGAAGCCGTCCATGTTGATACCCGCCCGGAAACGGGTATCCAGGGTGAGGGTAGCCGCCGAGGTGGCGCCGCCGAAGGAGTGCCCGAAGACTCCTGCCTGCTCCAGGTCCAGCAACTTGCCAGAGGCCAGCTTGCCGGCGCGGCTCAGGGTTTCTATCTGATCGAGCACGAAGCGCTGGTCGGCGCTCCACTCTTCGATCATTTTGGTGCTGAAGGCCTCGTTGAGCATGATGCTGTCAAAGGGAATGATGCCGCCGTAGCTGCCATCCTCAAGTACCGTCCCGGAAGCAGCGCCGGTATGCTCGATGCTGGCGATGACGTACCCCTGGGAGGCCAGCTCCGGCAGCAGAAAGCTGTTCTGGTAGCGGGAGCCGTTCAGGCCATGGGAGAAGAGCAGCAGCGGGAATTGCTCGTCCGTATCGGCGGGCGGGGCACCCGGGGTTACAGGCACGCCGGCGGCGGTGATCTTGCGCAGCAGGGGGCGCGGCACGCCGTACAGGGCGTTCAGGTCCGCTTCCAGTTGTTCCGGATTCGGGGTGTAGGGCGCAGAGGCTTCTCCGTTGCCCCGGGCGGGATAGTAGAACTGCACCAGCAGCTTCCGTTCACGGCTCTCGTCCCGCAGTTCTACCTGGGACGTCCCCACCGCATAAGGGCCGGTGGGCGTCGGAAAGGGCGCTTTTTTAACAGCGGTCAGGGCCGTAGTGGCCAATACCAGGACAGAGAACCCGAGAATAACCCATACTTTCTTTTTGGCTTTCACTTTTGTCATCACAGTTTTGTTTTGTGTGTGAATGAATAGATGATGCAAAGGTGAAGCGGTTCGGGAAAAAAGGCGACCGTGCCGATAAGCTCGTACCTGCCCCTGAAAAAGCCGGGCGTACGAAATTCCTGGGAGCCTGATTTTCAAGCACTTGCATTTTTGAAGGCCGAAGGCGTCCTGCCGGTAAATTTTTTAAAGGCGGCATTGAAGGTCGACTTTGAGTTGTAGCCGTAGTCGTAGGCGATGGCCAGGAGGGTCAGGTGGGCAAGGGCCGGGTCGCGGAGGGCCCTCTTGATGTCCTCCACCCGGTGGCGGTTGATGAGGTCGTAAAAGCTGGTGGCCATGTACTTGCCCAGCACCTCCGAGACCTTGTGGGGAGGCACCCCGATGTGTACGGACAAGGCGCCCAGGGTGACGTTCGGGTCGAGGTATCCTTTGCCCTCGATAAAGGCCCCGATCTTTTTTTCGATTTCCGCCGCTTCGTCCGGGGCCAGGCCGCTCTTTTCGTATTTGGGGGCGCTTTTTTCCTCCATCACCGCTTCAATGCTTGTTGTATCTGCCCGGCTGCCCGCATAATCGAAAAGGGTATGCTGGTGGAAGGCGTAAAACGAAAGGGTCAGGATAAAAGCCGAGAGCAAAGCCAGGTTCAGCAGGGTCAGCTGGTTCTGATAGGCCGGATACTGAAGGGCAGCGACGTACAAGACCAGGGAAATGGCGGCCAGGAAGACGAAGGCCCCCAACATGTAGCGCAGCCAGGCCAGGTCTTTGCCCTCCAGGTCGGCAAAAACGCGCTTCACCTTCGCCCGGTGAGCGCGCAGGGCAGAGAAGGAGAGAGATACGTAAAGGAACAGGTGCAGAAATTTCAGCAAGCCGATCGAAACGGCAAAGGCCGAGCTGTAGACGGTCTGCAGGGAGGGCTGGGAAAGAGCGGAACGCACCGCTGTGTGGTAAAAAACGGCCAGCACCGGCAGATAGAGCAAAAACGGCAGGCCGTGGAGCAGGTAATCTTTTGCCTTCGGTTTTGCCGAAAAGCTGCGGATGTACAGGTAGAAGGACGGCCCGATGAGCAGAATGAGCGGGTCCACCAGGAAAGAACCGGCAGGCTCTCCCAGCCACTCGTTGAGCAAAGGGCCGGAGAGGATGGCCGAAATGAACAGGACGAAAAGGCCGATGAGCCAGGCGTTGTTTTTGTTTATAGCCGATTTGTAGGCCAGGGCAAGGAAAAGCAGCAGGCCCTGGCCGATGCCGAAGAGCAGGAAGTATTTCATGTTACAGAAAGATAGCAACTATTTAGGTGTCACTCCGAATGGCATTTTCGCCTAGTCCCAACCCTATCCTTTCTGGCCAAATTTATGATTTCAAAGCCATTTTCCAGCAATATGCTATCGAAAAAGATTCAAATTCAAACACAAATTATTTTAAAAATAAAAACACAAATTGTATTTTTGCCCGATCAAAAATACTGAAAGAGCAACCAGATGAAACAAATACTATACGCCCTGTTCGGATACCGGTTCATATACCTGGGCATGTCCACCCGAAACCCTGGCAGAATAAAGATAGGGATCGCCCGGAATGTGACGCTGAGGTGGAAAGCCATCGGCCGCAGCATGAAAGGGATACAATTTCCCATTTTCTCCCTGCCCTGCTTCAATGCCTTGTGGATGGAAGGCCACCTGCACCGGGTCATGCGGCGGTTCAACCGGCCCGTCCGGGGAGACGGCGGCAGTGAATTCTTTTCCTACCTCAACCCCTTCAGCTGGATCGGCTGGATTTATGTGTTCACGGCCATCATCTGGGCGTTTCTGGTATCCCATCTGGCTATTTACCTGGCCCTCACCGGGATATGGTGCTGGTATGCCGAAATTGAATTTATCGAATTCCAAAAAGCTGTGCTGAATGGGATTCGGGGCCTTTTTTATCTGTAAGCCCAGTAGCGCTTGTCTTCCGAAGCGGAAAACACCATATGGTGATGCCGGGCCTCTGTTACCCCTGCGAATATTTCTCACCGCAATTTGATTTTGCCCTCTTTCCGGTAATATTCCAGGCTCTCAAAGGCCAGGCGTTCATTTTCGGGCAACTTTTCCAGGTTACGCCTGTCTCGGAATGCCGCCTTTTTCACTTCTGCCGTTCCGCCAGTATTGAGTTCCCCTTTCCAACTGTTGGAATAAAATTCAACGGTGAAGTACTGTATTTCATCTCCGTTCGGGTACCGCACCGTTTCCACTTCCGGATTTGTGCTGATGCCAATCACCTCCAGGGCCGTTATATCAATCCCCGTTTCCTCCTTCACTTCCCGGATGATGCATGCTTCGATCGTCTCATTTTCTTCCAGGGCCCCGGCAGGAAGCCCCGGGTTTCCATTATCTGCCCGCTCTATGAAGAGTATTTCCCCTTTGTCATTCTCGACAATGATCCTGGCGCCGGGGTGGATGAACTTGTCCCGGCCGATCTTCTTTCTAATCCTGGCGATGTAGTCCTTCATACGGAATGGCTTTTATTAAGCCTGGCGAACATCACTCCACCTCAGCAATCAAATCCGGATAATCCGTAATGATCCCATCCACCCCCAGGGCAATCAGCGCCTTCATGGCGGTGGTGTCGTTTACCGTCCAGGGGATGAGGGCCATGCCCTTTTCGTGGACGGTGTCCACCACGTTGGCGGTGACGAGTTTGTAATAGGGGCTGTACACGTCGGGGATATAGCCCAGGGCTTCGAGGTTCTCTCCGACGCCGTGGGCGTTCTCGATGAGCAGAGCGGTGAAGAGGCCGGGGGCCATCCGGTGGAGGTGCTGCAGGGGGGCTACGTCGAAGGACTGCACGCAGGAGCGGTCCTTGACCCCCAGTCGGGTGATCTCCTCCAGCACCAGGCGGGCGAAGGTTTCTGCATCGGGGGCTTTGACGCCGGCGTATTCCGGTTCGAACTTGATCTCGATGTTGTAGCGGGGGGCGGGGCGGCCTTTCTCCCGGCAGTATTGCTCGGCGGCCTGCACCACTTCGCTCAGCAGGGGCTTGTGAGCGGGCATGGCCTTTTGCCGGGGGAAGCGCTCGTTGCCCCGGCTGCCGCAGTCGTATTGCCGGATGGAGTCGTAGGGCATCTGGTAGAGCAGCAGCCCTTGCTCCTCGCTTTCGGCTACCGGCCGCCCGCCCGGATGGCTGCAGATGTGGTGGGACATCCAGGGCTCGTGGCTGACGACCAGCAGGCTGTCCCGGCTCACCGCCAGGTCGAGTTCCAGGGTTTTGACCCGGGGATACTCCAGGGCTTTCAGAAATGCCGGGACCGTATTTTCGGGCAGCAGGCCGCGGGCGCCCCGGTGGCCCTGCCAGTCGAAGGTGGTTGCTTTTTCAGGATTCATATCTTTTCGGGTTGGGGGTTCGGTACAGGATGAGAACGCCAGCATGATGCCCAGGATGGCTATTGGCCACAGACTGGACAGGATGGGGGGGCGCACGGTTTTGTGGCAGACAGGATGAACAGGTTTGGGGGACGTACTGCCCGCCTGTTTTAGCGGCCTCCATCCTGCGGGGGGATCAGGCGAGGGTGAAAAGACAGGATGCACAGGATGGACAGGTTTGGGGGACGTACCATCGGCCTGTTTTGGCGGCTTCTCCCCCGCTGGGGGATTGTCTTGCGGCATAATGTTATATACGATAAATCGACAGTAATTTATATCCATTTCAATAGCAATGTCGTTTGCGAGGGTCTGAGACCCGATGCAGTATAACTTTTGGAGGTAAAAGTAATGGTTTTGGTTGGAAAGACGATGGGTGCGTAAAAAGTAAAACCTCCTGCGGCATTGCGCTAATCAGCCTGCCGCATTTCCAATAAACGCTGCCGGGTTAGCCGAAGCGGGGATGACTCGAAGCCCCGGCAGGTTGAGACGTAGGGATGAAGGCGACGGTGGATGTGTAGGGGGGAAGTGATGGAGTGGTAGAGCGGTGCTTCGCCGTGGGGGGCGGACGCAAGCCACATTTCATTCGTCGGTTTTTACTGCGCGAATTTGACCTTTGTAGGGCCAAATTCGCGCATTTCAGTGCTTGTTTGGCAGCAAACAGCTGGTCACCGCCCCAGGATGTACCGCACGCCCAGGCTGCCGTAGCCGTAGCCAAAGGTGTTGATGTTGAGCGTGCCGCCCAGGAAAAAGGTGGGCACCCAGTCGAGGGTCAGGTTGACGGGAGCGTCTTTGAACGCATAATCCAGCCCCACGTATCCCTGAATGCCGAAGTTGGTGGAGGAGTACCTTTCGTCGAAGAAAACATCGTCATACGACCAGAAATAAACAGAGGCGCCGCCGCCGACGTACCACTGCAGGCCGTCCACCTCGTCGATGGGCATGTGGTGCTGGTAGGCCCCGCTGATGTTGATGAAATTGCCGAAACCCCAGCTTCGGAGCCCCACATAGCCCTCCAGCGCCGCCTGGTCGCTGATGAAGGTTTTGTAAGATATGGAGGCCGGGTAGCCGAGGCGCAGGCCGACGGCGGAGGAGTAGAACTCCTGCGCGCTGCCGGATACGCAGAAAAGCAGGGACATGGACAAAACGAGTGCTGACAATTTAATCTTCATGGCTAAATTGTTTAGTTTAGTGAATTATTGAAGTTGAATGGTTTGCAACAGATGAGCTGGCCAAGCTTCCGGGCGGAGGGGGTCCGGAAACCGCCGTTTATTTCATTCTGCTTACATCCCTTAGTTCCCACTTTTTTCGGGATGTGCCCAGGTGGGTGAAAAAATTCTTCTTTTTTAAAAACTCATCACCGGAAAATGGAAAATGTCTGTTGGCCGTCCTTCAAATCCGGTATATATGATTAGTATGAAGCAAAACTGTTCGGACAAGCAGATACTTCAGCTCTTGAGGGATGGGGATCCGGGAGCCGAAGACGCGGCGTTCCGTTGCATTTACCGGGAGGTGTTCCCGCACGTGCGGCGGTTCATCCTGAAAAACGGCGGCCAGGAAGAAGATACCAGGGATGTTTTCCAGGACGTTTTGATCGGTTTCATCCGGAATTGGCGAACCGGAAAATATGAACCCACCGGGCCGCTTCGGAACTATCTGACCATAATGGCCAGGAACCAATGGTATAAAAGGAACAGAAAGCTCAGGACGGAAGAGCCAGGAACCAATATCGCCGACAATCCTGGAATATCAGAAACGGAAAAACGAGAGGAAGAAGAAGAAGCGCTGGCCCGCCACCGGCTGCTTCAGGAATGTTTTAAAAAGCTGCCGCCCAGGTGCCGGGAGATTATCCGGCAGTTTTATTATTTCGACAAAAGCCTGGGCGAAATAGCCGATATGATGGGGTATGCGGACCGCAAGTCGGTAGGGCAAACCTTGCTCCGCTGTCGGAAGAAGTGGCGGGATTGCATTGAAAAAAGTAAACAAAATAATGGAAGAGCAACTGGATAAACTGGAAAAAATCCATCAGTATCTCAGAGGAGAACTGGCTGGCCAGCGCCTGGCCGACTTCGAGGCGGAACTGGCCAGGAACCCGGAACTCCATCAGATACTGGAAGAAGAACAAGAACTGCGATCCGGCGCCCGCTTTTCAGTGGAAGAAGACATAAGGAACCGGCTGGACAAGGCCCACCGGGAATATCTGGAGGAAAAGGCGGCCCGGCGAGGGCTGATCCGCCAGCTTATCCCCTACGGCATAGCGGCAGCTATCGGCCTGCTGCTCATCGGTTTCGGGGCAGGCTATATCATGGGGCCCAGGACTTCTCCCGATATCTTAGGCAACAATGACAAAAAACAAGAAAGCCCGGGCACATTGCCACCCAATGAAATCAGCCGACCGCCTTCGGAAATAGGGCCGTCGGTGCCGGACCAACAAGCAGATGTAATCGGCGGAACCCGCCGGTCGGAAGTTCTCGCCGAGAAGCAAATCCGGGTGCTTCGCAAATCTGACAACGGGAAAACATGGACACCGGCCGACAGGGCCATCGACCTCACCATCCGGCAACATGACAGGAGAGACGCCATATACTTATTCAATGGAAACAAGCTGATCATCTACGCCCCCCGGGAAGCAGGGTTGCACATCAACAACCTCGACATCCTGGAATTGCCTTCGGGCAAAGGCGCCGGGCTGTATCTCAGCTTCAGCAACCGGTATTATGAACTACGGCAATCGGGCGATGCCGGGGATTCCGACGGCGAGCAAGTGCTAATAGAGATCGACGACCCGGAAGTGATCCGACGGTTGTCCCCGGGCTAATTCTGCTTTGCGGCTACAGGGGCGCGAGCCCCAGAATACCCGGAAGTTTAAGTAAAGCAAACAAACGAAAAATATGAGAACCGGAAAACACCTGCTGATCCTGGCGATCAGCCTTGCTGCCGGCTCTGCCGCCTGGGCGCAGCCGGGATTGATCTTTGACGATGAAGCCTACCGGGAGCTTCCCCTGGCGGCTATCCGAAGCCGGAGCACACAGAACAAGAAAAACCTGCTCCTCCATTGCCCCAAGCCTCCGGAGGACCAGGGAGCGATCGCTTCCTGCGTCGGGCACGCGATCGCTCATGCGATGACCATTCGCTGGGCCTTCCAGTGCCGGGTAACGGATGTGGCGTCCATCAACAGCATGCTGTTTTCCGCTGCCTACATCTACAACCAGGTCAAATCGAACTCCCGGGACTGCCATGCCGGCGCCCGCATGACCGACGGCCTGCGCCTGGCTCAATCCCAGGGGTGTTGCCTGGAGTCCAGCTTCCCCAACTCCAAATATGCCTGCGGTAAGCTTCCCGGCGAAACCGAGCGGGCAGAAGCTTCCCAACGGCGCATCAAAAGTTATGACAAGATATTCGAAATAGAGGCCAGCCCCCAGGAAAAAATCACCGCCCTGCTCACCGCGCTGGACTGGAACAACCCGGCCATCGTATGCCTGTCAGGGTTGCCGGCTACCGGTAGCGACACCCCTTCCGGCACGGCCGGCCACGCCCTGGTGGCCGTCGACTACGACGAGGATAAAAGGGTGTTTACCCTGCTGGACAGCTATCGCAAAAACGGAGAAGACAACGGCCTGGCCACGCTTTCCTTCGACGAATTCGGAAAATACGCCCGCTATGGGTTCATCTTCAGCCTGGGGCGGTGGGATTGCCATTTGCCCGTCACGAAAAACAAATGATCATGACACTTTTAAAGCCTTTCGCCACCATCCTGCTTTTTTTCTTCTGCACGGTCGCCTTCGCCCAGGGCGAACTGCCACTGGACAGCCTGGAGTTATCCGGGGAGGAGACTTGTGAGGAGTTGAATTTTTTGAACGAAGGGTATTACAATAAAGGAGATATCCTCCAGGCCATAAAAGTAGCTGAACAGGCCATGAATATTTGTAATGAATCCAATGGAGTTCATTACGCCTACGCGCTGAATAACATGGGGCTTAGTCATAAACTGCTTGGGCAGTATGAAAAAGCATTGCCACTTTATATCAAAGCACTGGAAGTCCTGGAGAAGTACAGCTATGAGGACAGTGTTCGCGTTTTTAATCTGATCACGAAAAATAATATAGCGGCCCTTTATGCTTCCTTGGGGCTTACAGATGAAGCCATGGTTTATGCACAGGGAACCCTCAGAAAATACCGACTTTGGAAGATAAAAGAAAAGAACCTCAGGTATGCCATGTTTCAAAATACCCTGGCCACCATATACAATATCAAAAGACAATTTGAACTATCCTCGGATCACTATAAAGAGGGGTTAAATTTTCTAAAAGAAATGGGATTGGAAAACTCCATGAATTATGGAGTTTTCCTGAGCAACCTATCCCAGGTATACGCAGAGGCAGGGCAATTGGATACCGCTTTAGTCACAGCTGTAAAGGCCTTAAACCTGATAAAAGAAACCGTTGGCGAAAATCACATATATTATGGTATTGCTTCCAACAACCTGGGATCTATTTATTTAAGGCAAAAGGAATATGATGAGGCAGAAAAAGCTTTTCTGGAAGCCATCAGGTGCATTGAGCAATTCTCTGGAAAAAATCACATTGATTATGAAAAAGTACCGTTCAACCTGGCCAATACGCTGAGAGGCAAAGGTGACCCTTACCGTGCACAATCGTATTTTGAGGAGGCTCTTCAACTTTGCGACGGTCAAATCAACCGCAGTTTCGGCATCCTAAGCGAATACGGCCGGGAAAAGTTTATTGATTATATGCGCATGCGATTCGACGGCTACGCCTCTTTCGCCATCCAGGAACATGAAAGAATACCCCGTTCCAGCGAGTTGATGTACGACAACGCCCTGCACCTGAAAGGATTGTTGCTCGACCAGTCCAAAAAGGTGTTCCATTCTTTAAAAAGCGATTCCTCCCTGCTCCAGAAACACCAGGAATGGCTGGAGGCCAGGCAATACATTTCTTTTTTCTACTCCGCTCCCATACGCCCCGATTCCAGCAAACTGGCGGCACTGGAGGCCAGGGCCCGGAAACTGGAAGGAGAGATGGTCCAAAGTTCTCCCGTATTTGCGCAGGCCCGGAAAAGAGTGAGCTGGAAGGACGTCCGGGACAGCCTCGGAGCAACGGAAGCGGCCGTCGAATTCCTGCACTTCAACTTTTACCGGGGCAATACTTCGGACAGCGTCCTGTACTGCGCGCTGGTGCTGCGCAAGGATTTCGAACAGCCCCGGCTGGTGTATCTCTTCGAAGAGCGGGAAATGGAGGACTGGCTCTCCTACCCGCCCACTTCTCCCGAAGACTACGTAGAAGAGATCTACCGGGGAGAAAAGCGCGCGACGGTGCGGGCAGATTACTCCTGGCTTTATGAGATGGCCTGGGAACCACTGGATAGCCTCCTGGAAGGTGCCCAAAAGGTTTACTACTCCCCTTCCGGCCTGCTCCACCGCCTGTCTTTTCCGGCCATACCCGTTAATTCCAGCCTCTTTCTATCGGATAAATACCGGCTGCAATATGTGGAAAGCTCGCGGGAGCTGGCCGCAAAAACATCCGAAAAACCTAAAATATCCAATGGCATCCTCTATGGCGGCGTGGAATTCGGCGCCGACAGCCTGGCGCTGGCCCGGGGCGTTCAGGGCGGTTCTAAAAAAATCTTTACCTTTAACGAGGGCGGACAGGAATTAGTGGGCGCCGGCAGGGCCGCAACACGCCCCGAAACAGAGGCCACCTATCTTCCGGTGAAGCCCGCTTTGGCCGATCCGCTCACCGCCAAAAAAGATGGCCCGTTCAGGAGCGGAAACCGGGGCGAGTCCCTGTCCAGCCTGCCGGCCACCAGAGAGGAAGTATCTGAACTCGAAAAGGTGTATCAATCCAAAGACATCCATTGCCTGTCCTTACAAGGCGCGGAAGCCACCGAGGAGTCCTTCCGCCTGTTCGGGGCAAGCGTCCCGGCACCTTCGACGCTGCACCTCGCTACCCACGGTTTCTTTTTCCCGGAAGCGGACAAGCCTGCGGGCAGCCTGAAACAAGGGTTTAAATATTCAGACAACCCCCTGTTCCGCTCCGGCCTGGCGCTGGCCGGCGCCGACAACACCTGGCAAGGCAACCCGCCCTGGCAGGGGCTGGAAGACGGCATCCTGACCGCCTACGAAATCTCCAACCTGGACCTGTCGGCCACCCAACTGGTGGTGCTATCGGCCTGCAACACGGCCCTGGGCGACATCCGCGGCAGCGAGGGCGTATATGGCCTGCAGCGCGCTTTCAAGATCGCCGGCGCCGGGCACCTGCTCATGACCCTGTGGAAGATCCCGGACAACCGGCAGGTCGTGGAATTCATGAGCGCCTTCTATACATATTGGTTTGAACAAGGAGACATCCACGAGGCCTTTTACCGGACGCAGGAGGACATGAAGAAGAAATACGAGCCCTATGTGTGGGGCGCTTTTGTGCTGATCTGAGGCTACCTGTCTAATACCGGACGCCCAATTGATCCTGCGTACACCCCACACCCCCCAGGACTGCTGTTGGCCTCGTACACCGTACACGGCCCCGGCACCCTTTGTCCAACTTTAGACAGATAGCTATACTACAATCTCAAATGGTTCAAAAATGAAAAAAACGCGAGTGTTGCCCCTATTGATTTGCGGCTTGCTTGCTGGCCCGGCAGCCCCGGCGCAGCCCTTGACTGCCCTGGAAACGCCGGCACAGGCCGGCAGCCAGGGTACTCCGCCTCCGGATTGCGGCCGCCAAACAAGCCTGCTGGCCTACTGCCCCACCCCTTCCGACCAGGGGTACGCCGCTTCTTCGGCCGCCCACGCCATTGCGAACGCCATGACCATCCGCCTGGCTTTCCAGTGCCGGTTGTCCGGCAAGCAACAAGTGGACCGGATGCGGTTCTCGGCCGCCTACATTTACAACCAGGTCAAACAGGGAGAAACCTGCGATGCGGGTGCTTATCTGACCGACGGGCTCGATCTGGCCCGAAAGCAGGGCGTATGCCGGGAGGCCACCTTCCCGGGTTCGCGTTACGCCTGCAGCCGGCTGCCGGGAGAGGCCGAACGCCGGGAAGCCGGCCGGTTCAGGATAAGAGGCTACTCCACCATTTTCAGGCTGGACGCCGGGGCTGAAGACAAAATCAACGCCACCTTGTCTGCCCTGGACTGGAACAACCCCGTCATTGCCGGCCTGGTCGTCCCGCCCACCTTCCCGGAAATATCGCCGGGCAGCTACCGGGGACAGGCCGCGGTGGTAGTGGATTACGATGAAAAAAAGGAAGAATTCCTGCTGATGAACAGCTACGGGCCCGACTGGGGGGAAGGCGGCTTCGTGCGGATGCGTTTTGAGGATTACGGGAAGCTGGCGCGGTACGCTTATATTATCTCGCTGGGCAGGATGGATTGTGGGTTGTTTTCCGAGTAAACAAAATCACAGCAATGCTTAATACAAAGATAATACTAGCCATCGGTTGCCTCTTTTTTGCCGCCGTTTCGGGCAACGGGCAGGAAGGTTGTGCAGAACTCAATAAGAAGGTAGAATCGCTTGCCAACTCCGGCAAATCTGATGAAGCACTTGAGTTAGCCATTAAGGCAAAGGCCATTTGCCTTCAGGAAGAAGGCGAGAAAAGCATCTTATATGCAGAAGCCTTAACCAACCTGGCAGTAGTCCACCTCTATCACTTTAACCCTCCCAAGGCCCTTCCTCTTTCTCTGAAGGCACGGGCCATCATGGACGAGATAAAAAATACGGATCCTGCTGTATTTGGCCCTATTCTATCCGTCCAGGCGACCGTTTATTATGAATTGGGCATGTACGATAAAGCGCTGCCCCTTTGGCAGCAATTATTGAAAATGACAGAGGAATCAGAAGGAAAGAAAAGCCTGGCTTACGGAGTGCGGTTAAACAATCTTGCCACCCATTACTCGAATATCGGAGAATATGAAAAAGCAGCTACCATTCTCCAGGAGGCAAAAGGCATATTTGAAGCGGCCGGAGCGACCAATGATCCACACTTTTTAACGATCCTCGTCAACCTTGGGACGAACGACTCCCACCGGGACCGGCTAGACAATGCTCTTAGCAACCTTCTGTCAGTACTTCCATTAGTTGAAAATTTATTTGGCATTAAGCACCCTTATTACTTTATGGTCATCACAGAGATCGGCGATATCTACATCAACTTAGGGCAACTCGAAAAAGCAGAAAGCCTCCTGAACAATGCTATAAAAAAGTCTGAAACACTCCTGGGTACGGAAAACATGGTTTACGCCAGATTATTGAATAGCCTGGGTAACCTTTATCATAAAACCAACAAGCATGAAAAAGCTATTCCGGTTCATAAGGAAGCCATTGCCATTATTGAAAAGATTCGGGGAAAAAAGCATTCGCTTTACGTCAACTTTATAAATAACTTAAGCAATAGTTATATCTCCCTGGATTCTATAGCTTTGGCAATTACCCTATTGGCAGAATCAACTGGAATTTTAAAAGAATTGACAGGCACCAGTTTGTCCATTGCCGACCTGCATATCATCAATAACATGGCTTTGTCTTATTATATGATGGAAGATTACGCCCGGGCAGATTCGCTAATCCTGGATTTTGTGGAGAATGAGAAAAGCACGGAACTAAAGAAAAGCTACTTGTATGTGTCACTACTGGCAATTGCAGCTCAGGTCAAAGAAAAAACCGGAAAGTTTGAAGATGCTCAGGGATTCTTTAAGGAAGCGCTCGAAATACTTCGCAATAACATTTCCAAAAACTTTGAAATCCTCACAGAAAAAGAAAAGCAAAACTACCTCGAAGTCAGCTCACGTTATTTCGACCTGTACCACTCGTTCATTTTGAGCCACTCCACCCTGGAACAATCCATCCCGTTGGGATACGACAACCTACTTGTCCTGAAATCCATGATCTTGCAAAATGCCGAAGAAACCCGAAATTTGATCAGGAGGAGTACCCATGAGAAACTGGACAGCCTCTACGAAGAATGGAAGGCCACCCGCCAGGTACTTTACAAGCAGTATAGCTTAGCTTACCCCCGGAAAAACCTTTCACTGGACAGCCTGGAAGAAAGGGCAGATAACCTGGAAAGGGCGCTCACCTACTGGTCATCCGATTTTAAAAAGTCTCGCCATAATATAACCTGGAAAGAAGTCGCCGACGCCCTCCACCCTTCCGAAGCCGCCATCGAATTCATCCACTTCCAGCACTACCGCGACAACGAGCCGACGGACAGCGTCCTGTACGCCGCCTACATCAACAAAAGAGGCCTGGCCGAACCCGTTTTCGTACCCCTGTTCGAGCAAAAAAGGCTGGAGCGCTGGCTCTCCTATTCGGGAACGTCAACCCAGGACCAGGTCGAGGAATGGTACGACAGCGACACCCTCTACCAACTCATCTGGAAGCCGCTGGAACCCTACCTCGACGGCGCCGACACCATTTACTACTCCCCTTCCGGCCTGCTGCACCGGCTGGCTTTTGCCGCCATCCGCCTGGAGCCCGGCACACACCTTTCCGACGCGTACCAACTGCAATACGTCACCAGTTCGCGGGAAATCCCCGGGAAAAGCAAAACCACGGCAGAAGAGCTGGCCACCGCCCTCGTCTACGGCGGCATCCGCTACGAAACCGACCGGGAGGCCGTCCGGGAACTGGCGCTGCAGCCAGTCGCCTCCGAACGCTACTCCCCCACTCCGGTTCGCCAGGGCGAAGAGGGCCAGGAACGCTACTCCCTGGGGTTCCTGGGGTTCAGCATTCCGGAAATGGAAAGCGTCGAACGGATACTCAAGGCCCACCAAATGTTTACCATGACCCTCCGGGGCTACGAAGGCCTGGAGGAATCCTTCAAAGCCCTGGGCGAAAAGTATCCTTCCCCCCAGATCATTCACATCCCCACCCACGGCTTCTTTTTCGAACCTTTCACGAGCCAGGCCCGCCCCGCCGCCAACTCCTTCGAATCGGCAAAGGACGCCCTGCTCCGCTGCGGCCTACTCCTGGCAAACGCCGACACTGCCTGGCGGGGCCACCCGCCCCTGCCGGGCTACGAAGACGGCATCCTCACCGGCTATGAGATCGCCAACCTCGACCTGTCGAACACCCGCCTGGCCATCCTCTCCGCCTGCAATACCGGCCGCGGGGAGATCAAAGGGGGCGAAGGGGTCTACGGCCTGCAGCGCGCCTTCAAACTGGCCGGCGCCGACTGGATCATCATGACCCTGTGGAGTATCACGGACGGCCCGCAAACCGTGGATTTCATGGCCGCTTTCTACCGGAACTGGTTCAGCGGCATGGATATCCGGGCGGCTTTCCATACCGCTCAGCAGGAAATGAAGAAGAAATACCAGGCGCCTTATTACTGGGCGCCTTTTGTGCTGATCCGATGATGGCACTGCCCATTAACGAGATGGTAACACTTTATCTTTCCTGTTTTCGGAAGCAAGGTTGTATCTTTACCGGATAAGCTTTGTTTAGCCTTAAAAGAATAACTTTATGAAAAAGATCAGCACCTTACTGGCTTTCCTTCTACTGGCGGCTTTCGCCATCGCCCAGGGAAAGTACACCGCTGAAAACGAAGGCTGGCTTGTGGATATCGACCAGGCCTACGCCTTATCTCAGAAAACGGGAAAGCCGATCATGGCCAACTTCACCGGCAGCGACTGGTGCGGCTGGTGCAAGAGGCTGACCGCCAATGTCTTCTCCCAGCCTGAATTCAAAAAGTGGGCCGACAACAACGTCATCCTGCTCGAACTCGACTTCCCCCGCCGCAAGCAAATACCGGACGAGATCCGGCAGCAGAATCATTCCCTCCAGCAAGCCTTCCAGGTCAGAGGGTACCCCACCGTCTGGGTCTTTAACCTGGAAAAGAACAAAGATGGCCAGTACGCCATCGAAGCCCTGGGCCAGACCGGATACACCCCAACGGTCCAGCAGTTCACCTCCGGGGTGGACCAGATGCTCCAGCGGGCAGCGAAAGGGGGGTAGGCCTGGTTGGGGCCGGGGGTTATGGGTTCATGGGTTCCCAAAACAATGGAACATTGACCCCGTTAAACAGTGAAACAATTTCCTCATCTCCCCTGCGCATCCACCGCCGCAATGCCCATCATATCCACGATCTGCCGGACGCCGGCGCCCATCTGCAGGATATGCACCGGCTTTTTCATGCCCAGGAGGATGGGGCCGATGATGTCCATATTGGCGGTATGGGCCAGCAGGTTGTAGGCAATGTTGGCAGCTGAAAGATTGGGAAAAATCAGGGTATTGGCCCGTTTTTCGCCCAGCTTGGAAAAAGGATAGAACTGCTCGCGCACCACCGGGTTGAGGGCCATATTGGCCTGCATCTCTCCGTCGGCAGCCCAGTCCGGATGGCTCTGCTGCAGGATGGCCGTAGCTTTCCGCATGAGTACTGCCGACTCGCCGTTGGGCACCGAACCAAAGTTGGAGTAGGTGACCATCGCAATCCGTGGCGTGATGTCAAAAGACTCCACCTTTTCCGCCACCAGTTCTGCAATATGGGCGATGTCCTCCGCCGTCAGGTGGTGGTTGATGGAGGTATCGGCCAGGAATAACGGCCCGAAACGGGTGATCAGGATGTGGGTGCTGGCTACCTTGCGTACGCCTTCTCTGGGGCCGATGATCTGCAGGGCCGGGCGGACGGTGTAGGGGTACTTCTTGGTGACGCCGCCGACCAGGGCGTCCGCGTCGCCGGCTTCCACCATCATCACGCCGTAGTAACTGCGGCTCCGCATGAGATCCCGTGCTTCCAGCAGGGTCACGCCTTTGCGCTTGCGCTTCTCGTAGAGTATATTGCTGTATACCTCGTGCTTCCTGACCTCCTCCTCATCCACCGGGTTTTTGGGGTCGATGACCTGCACGCCGGGCAGCGACAGGCCGTACTCCGCGATGATCGAGTCGATGGTTTCCCGCTTGCCCAGCAGGATGGGCCGGGCGATCTTTTCTTCCAGCACGATCTGCGCCGCCTTGAGCACGGAAACGTGTTCGGCATCGACCAGGACCACCCGCTTGATATCCTGCCGGGCCTTCGTCTCTATAATCCGTGAAATAGTATTGTCGTTGCCCAGTCGGCGGGACAGTTCCATCTCGTAGGCCGCCCAGTCGGTGATCGGGTATTTGGCCACGCCTGATTCCATGGCCGCCCGGGCCACCGCCGGGGCTACCGTGGTGATCAGCCGGGGGTCCACCGGCTTGGGGATGATGTAGTCGTTGCCGAACTTCAAATTGGCATTGCTGTAGGCCATATTGACGATGTCGGGCACCGGCTTTTTGGCCAGCTCCGCCAGGGCGTAAACAGCGGCCAGTTTCATTTCTTCGTTGATCTCCGAGGCCCGCACGTCCAAAGCGCCCCGGAAGATGAAAGGGAAACCCAGGACGTTGTTGACCTGGTTGGGATAGTCCGAACGGCCGGTGGCCATGACGCAGTCCGGGCGGGCAGCCTTGGCGTCTTCGTAGCTGATCTCCGGGTTGGGGTTGGCCATGGCGAAGACGATGCAATTGTCGGCCATAGCTTTGACCATTTCCTGGCTTAGGACATTGCCGCGCGACAGGCCGATGAAGACGTCGGCCCCCTTCAGGATGTCTGCCAGGGAAGTGTCGGCCGGCACAGACCCGTTCACGAACTCCGGCTTTTTGCCGTCCAGGTTGTGCCGGCCGGGGTGGATCAGGCCCTTGCTGTCGTACATGAAGATGTTCTCCTTGCGGGCGCCCAGGGAGACGTAGATGCGCGTACAGGAAATGGCCGAAGCGCCGGCGCCGTTGACCACGATCTTCACTTTGGAGATGTCCTTGCCGACCAGCTCGATGGCGTTCAGCAGGGCAGCGCCGCTGATGATGGCTGTGCCGTGCTGGTCGTCGTGCATCACCGGGATATTCAGCTCCTTTTTGAGCTTCTCTTCGATCTCGAAGCAGGCCGGCGCCGAGATGTCCTCCAGGTTGATGCCTCCGAAGGTAGGCTCCAGGACTTTAACCGTGCGGACAAACTCTTCCACGTCTTTGGTGTTCAGCTCCAGGTCAAAGCAGTCGATGTCCGCGTAAATTTTAAACAGCAAGCCCTTGCCTTCCATGACGGGCTTGCTGGCCTCCGGGCCGATGTCGCCCAGGCCCAGCACGGCGGTGCCGTTGCTGATGACGGCCACGAGGTTGCCCTTGGCTGTATATTTGTAAACGTCGTTCACGTCCTTTTCGATGGCGAGGCAGGGTTCGGCCACGCCGGGAGAATACGCCAGGGACAGATCCCGCTGGTTGGCGGTTTCTTTGGTGGGGATGACTTCTATTTTGCCGGGCCGCCCTTTGGCGTGATAGAACAAGGCGTCTTTTTTCAACAGGTCTTTGTCCATGATCGGTTGGTGTTAGTTCGGTTAGTGTTGCGTGGTAACTTTTTTGGTAACTAATTAGCAGGTCTGATGCCTTTGCCACGAAAACAAGATTACACCAGGACTTTGTGCAATCTTGGTGTTTTTGTGTCTTCGTGGCGAGAAAATATACTCCGCTCAAGATAAGGCCCGGATTCCGGATTTAAAAATCTGAAGTTGCTTGCCCTGTAGCGTTAAGGTTAAAGTTGAGGCTTGCCAAAAATCAATGGGCGGTGACAATTATCAGCTTCATTTTAA
Source organism: Lewinellaceae bacterium (assembly GCA_020636375.1). Classification (GTDB taxonomy): domain Bacteria; phylum Bacteroidota; class Bacteroidia; order Chitinophagales; family Saprospiraceae; genus JACJXW01. The sequence continues at coordinate 814,442 of JACJXZ010000001.1, forward strand.
ATAAGACTGCCTAACTTAGTCAACCATATTTCTTGAATACCATCGAAAACTTTTGGCACATGAAAACTAAATTGACCCTTTTCCTGATCGCAATTTTCGGTTTTGCTTCCCTGACGGCTCAGGAGTTCGTGCAGGTTCCGCTGGGCGGTTCCTACGCCAACCAGGCGTACTACAACATCGGGACCGACGCGATGGATTTCCTGCCCAACCAATCCTGGGACCTGGCATTCGCCACCGCCCCGGGCTCAGCCGGTATTTTCGTCAACGAGGCCAGCGCCTCCTCCATGGCCGGAGAGGCGCCCGAGCTGCGGCTGTACCTGTCGTACACCACCGATTTTGCCGAAGAGATCGAGCCTGCCCTGCTGGCCTTTTCCGACAGCCTCTACAACGAGGAGATCGACTGGGACAATGGCGCTTTCAACAACCCCAAAGATGACGGCAACTCCGACGACTACGGCTGGGGCACCTACAACCCTGCTACTCAGGCCATTGAAGGCGACCGGGTCTTTGCCCTGCAGCTGCGCGACGACAGCTGGAAAAAAATCTTCGTCGAATCGATGGCAAGCGGCTTGTACACACTAAAATATGCGGATCTCGACGGCGCCAACGAGGAGACAATAACCATCGACAAGGCCGATTTTGCCGGCAGCCCCCTGGTGCTGTACTCCTTTACCACCGGAACGGCCGGGCCCAGCCCCGCCAACTGGGACCTGCTGTTCACCCGCTACCGGACGGCCCTCGACCCGGGCGACGGCGTCCTTTTGCAATATATAGTCACCGGAGTATTGTCCGGGCCAGGGGTGGAAACCGCCGAAGCCCGGGGCGTCGACCCGCAAACCGTCGACTTCGAGCCATACTGGGATAGCCTGAGCACCCAGCTGGACATCATCGGGCAGGACTGGAAGCGCTTCGACCTGGGTTCCTTTATGTGGGTCATCGACCCCGAACGCGCCTTTTTCGTCAAGACGGGAGACCGCTTGTGGAAGATTGTCTTCTACGCTTTCGACGGTTCCAGCACCGGCATTTTCACTTTCGAAAAGACGGACCTGGGCTTTATCTACAACACCGAAAGCCTTTCCGGCAACGTCTCCGGCCTGACCGTCTTTCCCAACCCGGTAGTGGAGGAGATGACGGTTTCCTTCTCGCTGAAGGAGCGGCTGCAGCGGCTGCCCCTCTCGCTGGTGGACGGGCTGGGGCGGACGGTCTGGCAAACAACGGTGCGCGGCGATGCGGGCCTGAACGTGCTGAACCTGCGGCTGGGCGCGCCGACAGCGGGAGTGTACTGGCTCGTTGTCGGGAATGGAGATGATCAGGTGACGGCGAAGGTGGTGGGGAGGTAGAGGTGGGTGAACGATTAGATTGGTTTTAATACTTTGGACTTTGGACGTGCCATTGTCTTATGCTTAACGTCCAAAGTCCAATAATGTTGGATTTTCAGGTGGAGGTTTATCGGGGTTATTTAGAACGATGAAATCACCAACTTGCCAATGCCCAGTTTTTTCCCATCGCCTCGAATCTGGAAAAAATAAATTCCTGCTTTGAGATTGCCCTTTTCAAAAAGTAGTGTATTGCCCGCTCCATTGACTGTGGCAAGTACCCTGCCTGCCACATCAAAAATGTTGAGTTCAAGCTGTTGAAAAGATTGGGGCAGCTGGAAGGTAGCAGACTGGTGGAAGGGGTTGGGCCGGATGTGGATCCGGTTATTCCTCACGGGCACTTCCTCCAGCATATCCACTATGCCCCTTTCTATAAAATTAGTATCGATGGTATGGAAAACGGCATTGGTGAGCACCGGCTCATTGAAATCGAAATAAATGGCTGCGCGGTTATCAATTCTCGTACCCAGGGGGATATCCTGCCTGGGGCGGATGCTGTATTTGAAAAAGCCGTGAGAGGCCGCTTGGTTAACGTTGGAATCGGGCAGCATGATGTTTTCAAAGGCAACTTTCAGAACGCCCCGGCTCAGTATTTCCCATTCGCAAGAATGGCTGGCTCCATCCAAGTGGAAAGTGCTGAGGTCCAGAGATTCGGATAAGGTATCGCGGACTACCACCCGGAAGGCCGTATCTGTGCCGGTGTTTTGGAAGCGGATTTTGTATTCGATTTCCGTTTCCGGTTCAATCTTGCGCTCCTCGCCGTAGCCGCGCGGAAAGGCTTGTTTGTCATTCGGGTCATAAGCCCCTACATTTTGTTGGCAATCAATGTCAATAAAGTGATCCAGATCATTTTGCGCCAGCCAAATCACAAACCCCAGGCTTGCGAAATCCGGGCAGCCCTCCACCGTCGCGCTGGGCATGCTGCTGCCAGGATGCCCGGGAGATTGTTCGGCATCCAAACGGTAGGTTGCCCCCATGGCCTCTACCGCTATATCCTGCACTTCTCCGCTGTTGAGTTGGAACGTTCCTTCCAACATAATGAGCTCGTCAATGACGACGTAGTAATTCAGGGGCTGATCCATATCGCCGGTTCCCTCATTTTGAATAAAAAACCGAACGGAATCCAGCTCACAGGCACCTGTTACAGCAATGCTGGACCTATCCCAGTTGGGGTCGGCGGGAAAGCAGATGGAGTCGGGGAAAACGCGGGCCTGCGAGCAATGCGTTTGCCCCAGGACGGTATTGTCACAATCCAGATAAGCGTTGATGGCGATTCGCCCGCATTCGCCGATGCCGACGTCGCCTACGGGAAAGATCAGCAAGCTGTCGCCCTGGTTGAAGAAAGGCAGGGAAGCATCATTGACGCTCATGTATTCGTCCAGCCGGACTTCAACTCTTGCATTTTCGGCAGGCACCGTGCCCTGGTTGCAATATTCGACGTAGTAGGTGTTGTCATAACACCGGCGGAGGAAGTGTGCGGAAACATCTACGTTCATCAAGGCGCAATCGTAGAGCGGCTGCATGGGAAAGTCAAGTATTGCCGAATTAAGCAGGGAATCAAGGGTGACGAGTTGTGGATTCAGGTTGGGGCAGGATTCCCAGAGTGGATAAGGATTTAAAGCGGTGATTTCGTAATTGCCCTCAAAGAGGTTCGCGTTAAAGTCGCCGGTTTCGTTCGTGGTGGCATAAGAAGTGACTTGATTTTCTACATCCTCGATTTTGACCAACCAGTTTTTTAAACCCATTTCACCGGTATCCAACGCACAGGAAAAATTGCCATCCCTAAAAATGTTGCCCTGGACTACGCTCGACGCGAATCGCCCATGGGCGTCTGCTTTGGCAAGGTAAACTTTATACGGAGCGCCAGCACCGCCTACTACCGCGTATCCGCCGTTAGCGCACGGGGCCATAGCGAAAGAAGAATGATTTAACACATTTTCCTCGTTAATGCGCTCTCCATTATTGTCTGTTTGAATAATCTGGGTATGAACTACCCCAGGAGAAGAAGAGTAAGGCATCAAAATATCAAAACCGCCACCTTCTCTTAGGAATAGCTTATCCAGGTAGACGGTAAAATCAGGTTGATAATCCAGTTCTATCGTTTTTCCAGATATTGAATCCCCTGTAGCTGTGGTTTTAATCAGATAGGGCACATAGGTACCAGGAAAAGAAGACGGTGTTCCGTTAGTGGTTCCATCCCAGACGGCAAGAATAGCCAGTTGCCCGTCATCTGTCTGAACGACATCGATGGCATGATCCGAATTGCCGGAATCAAAATCAGAAGACCATGAAAAATCACCATTGGAGTTTATTCCTACAAGGGCTACGTCATCATTATTTACATCATTTTCATTCCTTCCGGCTAATACAAAACTCTCATCCTCTAACTGAATGACTTGAAAAAAGTCGATGTTTTCTACTAATTGCTCCCATAATACATCGCCTGCGGAGTCTAATTTTATAGCCAGGCTACTATAATCGTCACCCTCCACATCGGCGCAAAGCAAGAAACCGCCATCAGAAGTCTCGATGAAATCTCCCATCCACCTGAACGGAGCAGCATTGAAAGAAGAATAGCTTCTTTCCCAAACCACGGCACCATCATTGTTTATTTCTAACAGCCTGATGGTATCCTGGCTTCCATAAAAATCAGTTGCTCCTATTACAAAATTGCCATTCGATTTTCTGAGGATTTTTGTAGTCTGATAAAAGACGCAGTTAAACATGGGCAAACTGCGATTCCAAATTTCACGCCCCTCCTGGTCCACCCGCTTTATAAAAGGAGTATAACAAGCAATTGCAGCTTCATAATCAATGGCTAATACCACCAAATCTCCATTACTTGCCTCCACAACATCGCATCCCCCCCAAGGTTCATAATATCTTATCCAACCCTGCCCGGCGAGGTTAGACAGGCATCCGTTCCACAAAAAAACGAGCATCCATAATTTGCTATACGCCATTGTCATATTCTTCATGAGATTGGGTTTTGATTGCCAGTTGGTTTTGACAAAGGTGGGGCTAAAAGCCATTTCGTTCAACCATTTTTTTTAGTGGTTTTCGAAAATAAAATTAGTATAATTACATGTAATTATTTGTATTTCAGTATTTTGCATAAATAATTCTCGAAAATTATCTACAAACCATGCCATCCAATAAACTTTTTACGCTTTTTCAGAGCCTCACCGATAGCGATTTGCGCGCCTTAAAGCAGTTTGTCCGGTCCCCTTTTCACAATCAACGGCAAGACGTGGTGTTGCTGTTTGATGCATTGCGGGCTGCCTGCTTTTCCAAACTTACGGAGGAGGACCTATACCGGGTAGTTTATCCAGACAGCCCCTTCAACAAAAAAGCCCTGGCGTATGTGATGAACTACCTGATGCAAGCCATAGAGGATTATTTTGCCGTCGCGGCCTTGCAAAAGCAGAAAGCGAAGCGAGAACTTTGGATCGCCCGAGCTGCCCTGGAACACGGCCAGAAAAACATTTTTAAACAAAAGATCAAAAAGGCAAAGAAAATTATAGAAGGGCAGGCACTGGACAACCTGGAGGCCCAGCACCTGAAGTACCAACTCGAAATGGAGTTGTACAACCTGAAAAAGAACGAAGCGCGCGGCGCGGATATGGATTTGAAAAAACCGACGGCCCACCTGGATGTTTTTCTGATCGGCGCCAAATTGAGGCAGGGTTGCCTGCTGCTGGCGCATCAAAATGTGTTGAAGGTGGATTATGAACACGATTTACTGGAAGCCTTGCTGCAATATCTGGAAGCACCGGAGCGGCAGCACCTTTTAGGCTTGCCGGTCATTGCCTTGTACCATCATAGCTACAAGGCTTTGAAGGAAGAAAAGGCGATCTACTTTGAGCAGCTGAAGACCGGGCTGGCGAAACACAGGGATTGTTTTACACTATCGGAATTAAAGGATTTTCACGCCATCGGCTTAAATTTCTGCATCAAGCAGATCAACAAAGGAAAGAGCGAGTATGTTCGTGAGCTGTTTGAATGGTACCGGCAGGCCTTGCAAGAGGGCCTGCTTTTGGAGCACGGGGTGCTGTCGCCCGTTCACTACAAAAATATCGCAGCTTCGGGCCTGGGCCTGAAGGAATTTGAATGGGTGGCTTCCTTTTTACAGGAATACAAATCCAGGATCGAACCCAAACACCGCGAATTGAATTTCAACTACAACATGGCAAAACTGTACTATGAAAAAGGGGACTTTGGCCAGGCGATGCAGCTGTTGCAAGTGGTGAAATACGATGATTCGTTACCCAACCTGACCAGCAAAATCCTGCTGATGAAAATTTACTACGAATTGGAAGAGTTTACTGCTTTGGAAAGTTATTTGAGGAGTTTTGAAGGCTCGGTACGGCGGCAACGAAAATTGGGCTATCATAAGGAAAATTACCTCAATCTAACTTCACTAATGTATAAGTTGCTTAAACTTAATAAATTTGATAAATCTGCTGTGCAGAAACTACGATCTGTAATTTTGAACACGCAAACGCTCCCCGAAAAAAAGTGGTTATTGTCGAGAATAGCGGAATTGGTTTAGAATTGACCGCTCAGAGCATGTTTGGAGGCTCCTGCTTTGGTTCAGGCGGCGTTGTCCGTATACGCCCCCCGGAACTTTTTTCCTGGCACAATAGCCTCCCCCACTCTACCCTTTCCATCTTCCTGTATTTTAACTACATTTGTAACAACGGGCTCTGGCATGTAAGCGGACACAATTAGCGTAGCAATATAACAATATAGCCATATAACAATTGCCCCAGGATTATAGCTGTCAAGCCACGCTTCCGAAGCAGCATAAGTTATTATAAATGTGTCCAACTACTTAGCCCAGTAGCCCAGCAACGCCCTTTTCACATGTTTAACAATATTCCGGAGATGCCTGCCCTGGAGAGGCACTCCAAACCGCAAAACCAATACCGATGAAGTTCCTCTCTGAATACCGCGACCCCGAACTGGCCGAACAGTACCTGAAGCAAATCAAAAAAACCGTCACCCGCCCGTGGACGATCATGGAGGTGTGCGGGGGCCAAACCCACAGCCTGGTCAAAAACGGCATCCTCAACATGCTGCCGGAAGAGGTGCGCATGGTGCACGGCCCGGGCTGCCCGGTCTGCGTGACGCCCCTCAACCTCATCGACAAGGCCATCTACCTCGCCGAGGAAAAGGGCGTGGTGCTGTGTTCCTTCGGCGACATGCTGCGGGTGCCGGGCTCGAAGAAGAGCCTCCTGGCTGCCAAAGCCGCCGGGGCAGACATCCGCATCCTGTACTCCCCCCTGGAGGCCGTCAAGCTGGCGCAGCAAAACCCCGACAAGGAAGTCGTCTTTTTTGCCGTCGGCTTCGAGACCACCGCGCCGGCCAACGCCCTGTCCGTCGTGCATGCCCACCGCCTGGGACTGAAGAACTACTCCATCCTCGCCTCCCACGTGCTGGTGCCGCCCGCCATCGAGGCGGTCATGGAAGACGAAGAGAGCCGGATCGAGGCCTTCCTGGCCGCCGGCCACGTCTGCACCATCATGGGCATCCTGGAGTACTACCCGCTGGTGGAGCGCTTCAAGATCCCCATCGTCGTGACCGGCTTCGAGCCGGTGGACCTGCTGCAGGGCATCCTGATGGCCGTCCGCCAGCTGGAAAACGGAGAGGCTAAAGTGGAAAACCAATACGCCCGCATGGTGCGCGAAGAGGGCAACATCAAGGCCCAGGAGGCCATCTTCGAGGTATTCGAAGTGACGGACCGCCTGTGGCGGGGCATGGAGGTGATCCCCATGAGCGGCTATGAGGTCAAGGAAAAATACGCCGCCTTCGACGCCAAGCGGAAGTTTGACGTCAACATCGCCGAAGCGCCGGAGAACCAGGAGTGCATCGCCGGGGAGATCATGAAGGGCATCAAAAAACCGCTGGACTGCCCCAACTTCGGCACGAAGTGCAAGCCGGAAAACCCGCTGGGCGCGCCCATGGTCAGCTCGGAAGGAGCCTGTGCGGCTTATTACCACTTTTCAGGGCTGGTGCGGGAGGCGGAGGCGTAGGGGAGTTATTAACGCTGCCGGGAGTTGGTCGGGGTTATTGGTTCCCATTCCGCTCGTTCACTGCCCGCACACCGTACACAGCCAAAGGCCGCCACTGCCCCGTACACCGTACACAACTCTAATACTTTCTATCCAACTTTAACCCGTTATCAAACATCAAAAATCCAGAAAGACTGTAACATGAAAATCCTCTTCCTGGCTTCCGCCTTCAACGGCATGGCCCAGCGGGCGTGGATGGAACTCGACCGCCTCGACCATCAGGTGCGGGTGCAGATCGCCAGCAGCGCGGAGGCGATGGAAGCCGCCGTGGAGGAGTTTCAGCCGGAGCTGGTCATCGCGCCCTACCTCCTGAAAAAAATCCCGGAAAAAATCTGGAAGAACAACGTTTGCCTGGTCATCCACCCCGGCATCAAAGGCGACCGGGGCGCCAGCTCCCTGGACTGGGCCATCCTGAACGGTGAAAAGGAATGGGGCGTCACCATCCTCCAGGCCGTCGAAAAAATGGACGCCGGCCCCATCTGGGCATCCCGCACCTTCCCGATGCGCCCCGCCAGCAAAGCCTGCCTGTACCGCCACGAGGTGACGCAGGCGGCTATGGATGCGCTGCTGGAAGCTGTGGCCAACTTCCAAAAGCCGGGCTTCCGGCCGGAACCACTGGATTACGCCCGCCCGGACGTGAAGGGCAGCTGGAACCGCAAGGCCCAACTCGACGACTTCCGCTTCTCCTGGCAAGACGATGCCGAAAGCATCCTCACCAAAATCCGCGCCGCCGACAGCAGCCCGGGCGCGCCGGTGGAGCTGTCCGGCCGAAAATACTTCGCCTTCGGCGGCCACCCGGAAGCCCGGACGGGCCACTTTCAAGTGGCCCGTAACCCAGGCCAAATACTGGCTCAACGCCACCACGCCATCTGCATTGCCTGCGGCGACCACCCCATCTGGCTGTCCCACCTCAAAGAGCAGGTGGAAGGCGCCATCAAGCTCCCCGCCACCCTGGCGCTGGGCCAAGCCGCCAGGGCCATCCCCACCGACGAGCTGGATCCGTTCGACACGCCGGAGGGGACCACCTTCCGCGAAATCTGGTACGAAGAAGAACCAGGCGTCGGCTACCTCCACTTCGATTTCTACAACGGCGCGATGGACACCGGCCAGTGCTACCGCCTCCGCGAAGCCTTCATACGGGCCAGGCAGCGCCCCGTTAAGGCCATTGTGCTGATGGGCAGCCATGACGTATGGTCGAACGGCATCCACCTCAACGTCATCGAGCAGGCCGACAACCCCGCCGACGAATCCTGGGCCAACATCCTGGCCATCGACGACCTCATCCTGGAGATCATCCAGTCTACGGATCATTACATCATCTCCGCCCTGCAGGGCAACGCCGGCGCCGGCGGCGTGCCCCTCGCCCTGGCCGCCGACAAGGTGCTGGCCCGCAACGGCATCGTCCTCAACCCCCACACCCGCACTATGGGCCTGTACGGCTCGGAATACTGGACCTACCTGCTGCCCAAACGCATCGGCACGGACAAGGCCCGGCAGTTCACCGAGCAATGCCTGCCCTGGGGAACGGCCGTGGCCAAAGAGATCGGCCTGATCGACGATTGCTTCGGGGAAACGGCCGGGGCCTTTCGGGAGCAGGTGAAAGATACCGCCCGCGAAATCGTCCGCCTCCCCTACTTCGACAAGCTGCTGATGGCCAAGCGTTTCCAGCGCCGCAAGGACGAGGCCTTCAAGCCGCTCGCCCGCTACCGGGAGGAAGAGCTGGAACAGATGCGCAAAAACTTCTACGAGAACGACCAGGATTACGACCACAAGCGCTTCTGCTTTGTGCATAAGATCAACGATCCCAACAAGGGGCAACTGGTGGAGGACCGGGACTGGTACAGCAGCCGGCGGCGGATTTACCGGCGGCGGAAGTGGGAAGCGGTGGATTATGGGGGAGAGTGAGGGTTTGGCCCAAGTTCGGCGGACGGCGGACGGCGGGTACCTATCGAAGGTCAGCTAACTCCCTTCTCACAAAAAACGGGACAGCTTGCCCCTCCCTTGTCTATACCTGTTTTCCGGAAAACAGCATCAAACTGAAACACAAACAACTGAAAACCAAAACTTAACCACTTCAGCAACTTGCTGCTCCCGTAAAATCACCCCTACCCCACTCCAGTTCCAAAACCCCCAAATAATTGGTACCTTTACCCAAAAAGCCCATGCGCCTCCAGTCCAACCCCGAGTTAGAGCTGGCGTACGAATACGTCTGTTATACGAACCGCAATATCTTCCTGACCGGCAAGGCGGGCACCGGCAAGACCACCTTCCTGCACAAGATCAAGGAGGAAGCGCCCAAGCGCCTGGCGGTGGTGGCACCTACCGGCGTGGCGGCCATCAACGCCCGGGGCATGACCATCCACTCCTTCTTCCAGCTGCCCTTCGGGCCCTACCTGCCGGGCAATGCGCGGGAAGCCGCCCGCCAGCGGCGCTTCTCCCGCGAAAAGATCCGCCTGATCCGCAGCCTCGACCTGCTGGTCATCGACGAGGTCAGCATGGTGCGGGCCGACCTGCTGGACGGCATCGACGACGTGCTGCGCCGCTACAAGAACCCCAGCCTGCCCTTCGGCGGCGTCCAGCTGCTCATGATCGGCGACCTGCACCAGCTGCCGCCGGTGGTGAAAGACAACGAATGGTACCTGCTGCGCGACCACTACCAGACGCCCTACTTCTTCGGCAGCCTCGCCCTGCAGCAAACCCGGCCGGTGGTGGTCGAGCTGAAGCATATCTTCCGGCAGTCGGACGACATCTTCATCCGCCTGCTCAACAAGGTGCGCAACAACGAGATCGACCAGGACGTGCTGGCCACCCTGAACAGCCGCTACGACGCCAGCTTCCGCCCCGGAGAAAAGGAGGGCTACATCACCCTGACTACCCACAACGCCTCGGCCAACGACATCAACGCCGAAAAACTGGCCGCCATCGACCGGGAAGCGCACCGCTTTGCTGCCGAGATCACCGGCGATTTCCCCGCCCATGCCTACCCGGCCGACGAGGTGCTGGAACTCAAAACCGGCGCCCAGGTCATGTTCATCAAAAACGACACCGAACCCGAAAGGCGCTACTACAACGGCAAAATCGGCAAAATCACCCGCATCGACCAGCACGAAATCCGGGTACAGTGCCCCGGCGACACCGAACCGATCGACGTGCTGCGCGCCGATTGGAACAACGTAAAGTATACCGTAAATGAACATACCAATGAGGTCATGGAGGATGTCATCGGCACCTTCACCCAGTTCCCCCTCCGGCTGGCCTGGGCCATCACCATCCACAAAAGCCAGGGGCTGACCTTCGAAAAGGTGATCCTCGACGCGCAGGCGGCCTTCGCCCACGGACAGGTTTACGTGGCGCTGAGCCGCTGCAAGAGCTTCGAGGGCATCGTGCTGATCTCCCGGATCGGCACCTCCAGCATCCGGACCGACTCGCGGGTCAAAGACTTCTCGGAAGAGGCGGAAAAAAACGCGCCCGACAAGGGCCAGCTCCAGCAGGAAAAAGCCGCCTACCAGCAAAACCTCCTCCTCGAACTGTTCGGCTTCAAGAGCCTGAAACGGGCCATCAACCACCTGAACCGCGTATTGCTCGAACACGAAAGCAAGCTGCTGCCCGGCGCTGTGGAGCAGTTCAAAGCCCTGGCCGGCCTGGCCGAAGCGCAGCTCTTCCCCGTCGGGCAAAAGTTCCGGCGCCAGCTCCAGGGCCTGTTCGCCCAGGGCGGCCTGCCGGAGGACAACGAGGCCGTCCAGGAACGCATCCGCAAGGCCAGCGCCTGGTTTGCCGAAAAGGTCAGGGACGAGCTGGAACCCGCCGCCAAAAACATCACCATCGTAACCGACAACCGCTCAATCCGCAAAACGGCCCTGGAGGCACTGGAAAAGCTGCAACTGGAACTGTTTGCCAAACACGCCTGCTTCACCACTGCCCTCGACGGCTTCAAGACCCACGCCTACCTGCGCGCCAAGGCCCTCGCCGAGCTGGATTTCCAGGCCGCCCGCCACCAGGCGCCGCCCCCGGAAAAAGAAACCATCAGGCCCCAGGACCTCGAACACCCGGAACTGTACGCCCGCCTGGAGCAATGGCGCAAAGCGGAAGCCGACAAACAGGACGTGGCCCTCTACATGGTGCTGCCCACCCGCACCCTGCTCGAACTGGCCCGGAACCTGCCGCTGAACAACGCCCAGCTGAAAAAAATCCACGGCATCGGCAAGGGGCGCATCCGTGAGTACGGTGCCGAACTCGTCGGCATCATCGGAAAATACTGTTCGGAAAAAGAGATTCCGACGGATACGCTGCCCCTGGCCATCCAGGAAAAAGCCGCCAAAAAGCCGAAGCCCGACACCAAAAAGATCAGCTTCGAGCTGTTCCAGTCGGGCAAAACCATACAGGAGATCGCCGAGGAACGCGGATTTGTACAGTCCACCATCGAAGGCCACCTGGCCCACTATATCGAGCAGGGCGAGCTGAGCGCCGCCGATGTCCTGCCCGCAGAGGATGTTGAAAAAATAAAGCAGTTCCTGGCGGAGCATCCGGAAGCCGCCCTGTCAGAAGTCAGAAGCCATTTCGACGATGCTTATTCTTACGGGGAGGTGAAGATGGTGAGGGCGGAAGTGGTGAAATGGGAAGTGGGCAGCGGGAAGGCGGAGGGCTAAGTTTCAGTGTACTAAGCTCTCGATTATCTACTGCCCCCGGCCTCCCAACTCCCGCGTCATCTCCTCCAGCTCCTTCCGCAGGCTCTCCGCGTTTTCCAGCGAAGTGCTGCTGTTCAATTTCAGGGACAGCTCGTCGATGGTGTCCAGGTAGAGCGTCTCCATCTCCACGTCGGAGCGCAGTTCTTCCATATTGGCGAGGTCTTCGTAGTGGCCTTCCTTGAGGCGTTTGAGCTCCAGTTCCTTATCGGAGATGGACTGGGTGAGCAGGCGGTTGTGCTGCAGGACTTCCAGCTTGTGCAGGGCCGTCTCGAAAAAGCTGATCTTGGACTGGCGGAGTTTCAATTCCAACTCGAACTCCCGGATAAGGCGGATGGCGTCTTCGCGGGTTTTGTTAGCCAGCCCTTCGCCGGTGGCCATCTGGCCTTTCAGTTCCTTAATGCTCTTTTGGATCTGCCGGGCCTCTTCTTTGTTCTTTTGGATTTGCTCCCGGCAAAATTCGATACGCTCTTCCGACATCCCTTCCACGGTGGAACGCCGGGCCTTTAACCGCCGGCGTTTTTGCAGGTAATCCCACAGGAAAAAGGCACCGCCGCCGATAGCCAGCACCAGCAAGGTCCCCAGGATGAAGGGGAAAAGCCGCCCCATAAAGCGCAACAGGAAAACAAAAAGCAGGAAAATAAGCGCCGCGCGGATGATCCAGTTGTCCGTATTGTTTTTTTGTCCTTCCATGGCTCTGTTCGGTAAAAATTCAGCAGGCAACAGTGGCCACTAATCCGGGCTTTTATACTCAAACGACAGCACCTGCACATCCCGCGAATTCGGCCCGACAAATACCTGAAACAGGCCGGGTTCCACTACCCACTCCAGGTCGCCGTTGCAGAACTGCAGCAAAGATTCGTCGATAGGGAACCGAACCGTCTTCTCCTCGCCGGGTTGGAGGGTAATCTTTTCAAACCCTTTCAGCTCTTTGACCGGGCGGCTGATGCTGCCCACCACGTCGCGGATGTACATCTGCACAACTTCCGCCCCGGGGCGCTCGCCGGTGTTCTTTACCGTGACGCTCAGGGTGACTTTGCCCCCTTTTGTCATTTCGGCATGCGACAGGGCCGGTTTCCCGTATTCAAACTGCGTGTAGCTCAACCCGTACCCGAACGGATACAACGGCTCGTTCGGAATGTCCAGGTAATTGGACAAAAATTTCCGGTTCTCCTCTCCATTGTACGGCCGGCCGGTATTCAGCATGCTGTGGTAAACGGGAATCTGCCCGACAGCTACCGGAAAGGACATAGTCAGTTTGCCGGAAGGATTGACATCTCCGAAAAGCAAATCAGCCACAGCATATCCGGCCTCGATACCCGGGTGCCAGACATCCAGTATGGCATCCATGTTTTCATCCTCCCAGGTGAGGGTCATCGGCCGGCCGTTGAACAGGACGAGGACGATGGGCTTGCCCGTTTCTTTGAGCGCCTTCAACAGGCGCACCTGTGAAGGCTGCAGCCCGATGTCGGAAAGGCTCGACGATTCCCCGCTCATATCCGCCGCTTCCCCCATGACGGCTACGATCACATCAGATGCTTTGGCGATCCCGACGGCTTCGGCAATCATTTCCTCGGGCGAACGCTTATCGATGACGATCTCCTCCCCGAAAGTATTGACGCGCCGGGCAAATTCCGGGTCGTCGGAAATGTTGGCCCCCTTCGCATAGCGGATGCTGCCTTCCTGGCCAATCAGGGATTCCAGGCCTTCCTTAACGGTGATGGACTTGGAATGATCGCCCGATACGCTCCAGGTACCCATCATATTGCGCCGGCTGTCCGCCAGCGGGCCGACCAGGGCGATCTTTACGGATTTGCTAAGGGGCAATATTTTACCTTCATTCTTGAGCAGGACAGCCGATTTCCCGGCTACTTCCCGCGAAAAGGCACGGTTTTTTTCGGAAAGGATTTCCTTGGCCGCCCGCGATTCATCGAAATAACGATAGGGATCCTCAAACAAGCCCAGGCGTTCCTTGGCGATCAGGATGCGCCGGCAGGCGCGGTCGACATGCGCTTCGGTGACCAGGCCTTCTTCCAGCGATTTTTTCAGCGTACCCACCAATCCTTCGCTCACCATATCCATGTCGATGCCGGCCTTCAGGGCCATAGCCGATACCTGTTGGAGATCCCCCAGGCCGTGATCGATCATTTCTTCAACGGCGGTGTAGTCCGTTACCACGAATCCATCGAAACCCCATTCGTCGCGCAGGACGGCCTGATAGAGGTATTCGTTGGCGCTGGCCGGCACGTAGTCCACCACGTTGAAGGCAGTCATCACCGAACCTACGCCGGCATCAATGGCGGCTTTATACGGCGGCAGGTATTCATTGTGCAGGCGCACCCGGCTCATATCCACTGTGGCGTAGTCGCGCCCGCCTTCCGGAGCGCCGTACGCAGCGTAGTGTTTCACGCAGGCCAGCATGGTAGTAGGGTCGGCCAGGTCATCCTGCTGGTACCCCCGAACCATGGCCTCCGCGATCCTCGCGCCCAGGAACGGATCCTCCCCGCTGCTTTCGGCGATGCGGCCCCAGCGGGGGTCGCGCGATATGTCGACCATGGGGGAAAAATTCCACATGATGCCGTCGGCAGTTGCCTCGCGGGCAGCCGTCCGGGCAGTTTCTTTGATCAGTTCAGGATCCCAGGTGCAGGACATGCCCAGCGGAATGGGAAAAATAGTCTGATGCCCGTGGATGACGTCCATACCGGTTAACAACGGGATGCCGAGCCGGCTTTCTTTGACCGCAATTTCCTGGATTTTGCGCATCTTGGCCGCGCTGCGGGAACCGAAGATGCCGCCCACCTGGCCGTCTCTGATCTTCTGCTCGACATCCTTGCTGATGACCGAACCGGTAACGGCACCGCCCTGGGTAGCAAGGTTGAGCTGGCCGAGCTTCTCTTCCAGGGTCATCTCCGACATCAGCGAGTCGACGAACAGCGAGAAGGATTCGCCTTTATATTGGGAGAACATCCAGGGCAAAAAATCCGGCTCGGCAAGAGCCGGGTCCCAGGCGTTGTGGTTGGCCTCGGGATAGAGCGTGATCTTGGCCAGGCCTCCCCTCTGCTGGATAGCCTTCAGCATGCGGATGGAAAAGCCGGGCGGAACCACGTCGTCCTTCATCCCGTGGAAAATCCAGATGGGGATATCCGTCATGGCCGAAGCTTTCTCCGGAGCGCCGCCGCCACAGATCGGCGCCGCGGCGGCAATCTTTTCGGGCATGCGCCACAAAAGCTCGAACGTGCCCATGCCGCCCATCGACAGGCCGGTGACATACAGCCGGTTCTCGTCGATGTATGGTTTGGCGAGTTCCCGGCCGGCCAGGTCCATTACGGCAGCCAGAGAGGGATTCGGCGGGCGGTCAGCCGGGAAGGTGAACTGGAGCGAACCGTCGTCTTTTTGCACCCGGTCGATATTGGACCAGTAATCCGTCTCCGGGCACTGCGGGAAAATGACGACTGCCGGGTATTTATCCAAAGAATCCAGGAACAGCTTGCTCCCGTGAACCAGTTGCTTCTCATTGTCGTCGCCGCTTTCCCCCCGGCCATGCAGGAACAGGACGAGCGGATAGCGCTTGTTCTCATCAAAGTCATAGGGGTAAAGGATGCGGTAATTTAACGTATACCCCTCGTGCTGGTGTTGCTTGTACAGATATTTTCCCGTTTCCACCTGGCTCCAGGCTAATTGGCTCAACAAAAATAAGGCGACTAAAAAGATCAAGGCACGGTTCATTGTGTTGGTTTTATTTTGTTTGAATGTCCAGTTTTTTTAAGCCTTCCTGTATTTCCGGCGCCGACATGAAGAGGTCCCATATCAATCCCGACCGGTAATTCTCGATCATTACCGGAATGGGCAACTGGTCGATGGCCAGGTAACGGGGCAGGTGCCAATCCGATTCGACGCTGAATGCATCGTAGGGGCCGTACTTGCCGATATATTCGGGGTGATCCTCATATATATGCCGGAGGAACAACATGCTTTCATCAGGCGTATAGGGAAACGAGGACAGGGCGGCCGTCGGCGTGATCACGCCCAGGTCATTGGAGGGATGGTGGGCATCATAGCCGGTGATGGAATAGCTGGCGGTAAGCCCCCAGCACACTTCTGAATAACCGGCATATCCACGGGGGTTGCTGCTGCAGTAGGCGTGGTGGATCAGGGCGTGGTTGCGGTTGAGGTGCCAGTAATCAGCGTAGGAATCCTGCAACCCCCTCGGGTCCAGCCCCATGAAGGAGTAATGCGCCCAGAACAGCGGGCCGACCGGTATAGCGCCTCTGCCATTATGGTCGAGCACGGCCTCGTAGCCATAGGCGCTTTCATTGGACACAATATCGCCCTTGCGCATATAGCCTTCGTGAAAACAGGCCGGATCAACCGGATGGGTAGGGGAAGCAGCAGCCAGGATATACATGATGGTGCACTCATTATAACCCGTAACGGCAAAATCCATCCGCCATTCATGCTCGGGCGACCAGTGCCAGTACAGGACGTGCTCGCCCCGGGTATACCACTGCCAGTCCACTTCCTTCCAGATCTGGTCCAACAGAGTTGCCAGTTGCCGGTCCTGCCGGTTGCCGCCCTGAAAATACTGGCGGGCGACAATCAAGCCCTGCACCAAAAAGGCCGTTTCCACCAAATCCCCGCCGTCATCGTAGCGGCTGAACGGTTTTACCCTGCCGGAGGGATGCATCCAATGGGGCCAGGCACCGTGGAAGCGGTCCGCTTTCTTAAGCCATTCGGCCAGGTGTTGCAGGCGTTTACGGCCGGCCTTACGCGTGATAAAACCACGCTCTATGGCAGCGACCGTAGCCATGATGCCAAAGCCGGTGCCGCCGGAGGTGACTATGTCGGCATCGTCATGGGGGTAAATGCCGTCTTCGTGTATGCGCTCGCGCGCAGCGCCTGAGACGGGCTCGCCGCCCTCCCAGAAGTAGTTAAAGGTCTCTTGTTGGACCCGGTCGAGCAGGGCTTCATCGCTTGGAAGCCCCTTTGGCTGTGCGAAAACGGCCGGGCTGACAAATAAGAAAGCAGAAAACAGGAGTATGTTGGCGATTCGAACCATGGCGATAATTTAGTTTTCCTGAATTACAGGCCGACGGAGGCTGCGTGCCACACTAGTGCCGCCGGAACGAAGTTCCGGGGCAGTTACCAGTTGATTGTTGTTGGCCAGCTGTAACCCCTAAGCCGTTGATTGCCAACCAACAACCATCAACCGCATTCCGCCCCCGGCGGGAAAACAACTGCCCCGTTATTTAGTGCCAACAGCACTAGTACATAAATCCCAGCTCTTCCAATCCCTGCCTTACCTCCGGCGCTGTCATAAACAAATCCCACAGCAAGCCGGTCCGGTAATTTTCGATCATGCAGATGACCGGCCCCTGGTCGATGGCCAGGAAGGAATCGGCCTCCCAGTTGTTGCCCGGATGGAAAGCGTCATAGAAACCGTATTCGCCCCATAGCCGGTCACCCAAATCGTAATAGAAATGCCGGATGGCCGCCAGGCTTTCCGCCGGCGTATAGGGGATGGACGACACGGCCGCCGTGGGCGTGATGACACCCCGGTCATTCGTCGGACTGTGGGCAGTATAGCCAACATAACTGTCGCTGGCGGTCAATCCCCAGGACTGGGCAGAATACCCGTAATACTTCTTCGGATTCTCCACACAATACTGGTAGTTGATCCGGGAGTGGTTGACGTTCTGTGTCCAGTAATTGGCGTACTGGTCTTCCAGATTGCGCGGGTCGAGGCCCAGATAGGAGTAGTGTGCGAAAAAAAGCGGGCCGCCGTAGTCCGATCCCAGCGGCAGGGTAATGCCGAAATAGGACTGCCCATTAGCCATTGCCCCGGAGCGGGCATAGCCGGAATGATAGGTGGTGGGGCTTATGGGATGGGTGGGCGAAGCAGCCGCCAGGACGTAAACGATCTGCGTCTCGTTGTGCCCGCTTATTCTCAGGTTGATCTGGAACTCATTATCGGGCGACCAATGCCAGTATAAGGCTTCATCCTGCCCCTTGGTGTACCAGTCCCACTCCACCCCTTCCCAGAGGGTGTTGATGCGGCCGATCAGCCCGGTTTCCTGGGGGGCTTCCTGCAACAGGTACTGCCGCACCGTGAGCAGGCCCTGCACCAGGAAGGCCGTTTCTACCAAATCGCCGCCGTTGTCGCGCTGGCTGAAAGGGATGACGGCCCCCGTCTGCCCATTGATCCAGTGCGGCCAGGCACCATGGAAACGATCTGCCGTTTCCAGGAAGCCGACAATCTGCTCCCAGCGCTCCAGCGCTTCCTCCAGGGTAATGAAACCGCGCTCCACAGCCACAACCATAGCCATCAGGCCAAAGCCGCTGCCCCCACTGGTGACGGTGTTGCCACTGGTATTGCGCTCGCGCGCCATGCCGCAGGCGGGGTGGCCAAAGTCCCAGAAATAGCGGAAGGTTTGTTCCTGAATGGTGGTCAGCAGTTCTTCGTCCGACAGGAGCGGGAAATCTGGCGCCGCGGAAGGGCCGGTGAAAAAGGACAGCTCCAGCCCGTCAAAATCGCGGCCGGCAGCTTCGCCCAGGCCTGGCGCGAAGGTTATTTTGTGGGCAGTAAAATCTTTGAGGTTTTCTGTGAACTGGAGTTGAAAAACGGTATCGCTGAGGGCCATAATGCTAAAATCCATATTTTCCCGGCCTTCAATCGAAATATGCGCTTTCAGGTTTTGGGGGCTGGCCGCCGGCGGGTGGGAAAAAGCAACCTCCATCGGCTGGCTGACACTGACATCGGTATTGAGCGCATCGGCATCCAGCACAAAGAAAATGGTATCTGCCTTAATGCGGGTTACCTTTAGGGGTTGCTTGACGATGCTAAAAGAAAGCACCAGTTCCTCCAGCGTTGCGGCTTCCGGACTGGATAAGCCGCTATTAGACCGGAGGGTATACGTTGCGCCTTCCACCCACACATGATCGACTGAAATGGTGACCTGATTGCCCGGGGCATTCCAGACTTCGTAGTGGTCGAGTATCGTCCCGCCTGTACTCACTTGAAATAAGTCAGAAGTAGTCCTATCCACCGGGGCAGAGAAACCGAGATAAATGGCACCTCGCCCCTCCACCGCATTATTATTGAGAATGGACTGGCTGCCCAGGCGGGCAAAAGTCAGTTTAAGGTTTTCTTTGGGCGTTGGTTCCCCGTCCTCCTTTTTACAGGAATAAAACAGCACGAGGCTCAGGAGGGCAAAAAGGAAAATGGACCTCAAGGGCAGGGAGGTTTGAATCATGGCAACTGGAAAATAAAGTTGGAAAATACCGGGAACCGGCGACACCGGCTCCCGGCATTTGAAGGATCGTCAATTCTCGTCGGCAATGATCTGGCCGACCTCCTCCTGGGTCAAGGCTTTGTTGAACAGGCGGAGTTCATCCATATAGCTGAGGTCCGACCAGTGGTCCCAGCCCGTAAAGTGAGGCGCGCCGGACATGATGGAGATCATATCGCAATCGGTCCAGTCGATGCCTCCGAAGTCCCCTTCGGCGGCAACCTCCCCATCGATATAAACAGCGCATTTGCTGCCGGAAATGCTGAAGGCGAAGTGGTGCCATTCATCGTCAGGGACGACATCAGCAGCGTCGCCGCCGTCGAACCAGTTGTCTCCTGTTCCGTTGCCGGCATTGAGCTTAAAGCGCTGTTCGCCGCCGGCATCCTCGCGGAAAAAGCGGAAGCCGCTCGTCCGCTTGTTCTGGGCATCCGGGTTTTCCAGGTCCGGCGGGCCGATAACCAATATGCCGGCCCGGTTCGGGTCGGGGTTGATCTTCATCCAGAACGCGGCGCTGAACTCGTCGCCCAGCAGGCCTTCCGTAGAGAAAGTGAGGTAGGAATCGGCAGCGCCGGCATAAGCGTCGGCACCGACTTTGCCCTCGCCGGCAAAACCAGGAGTGCCGACGACCGTCATCATCTGCCCGCTCACCATTTCCCGGAAAATGCCGTCATTAAAGCCGAGATAGAAGGTCTCGCCGTCGTACTTCGGCGTGTAACTGCCGCCGCCGCCGCCTTCCGTAGCGATAATAGCCCTGATCTCTGACTGAGACAGTTTGCGGTCGAAGATGCGCAGTTCGTCCATGAAGCTTCGGTCCGACAAGTGGTCCCAGCCGGTAAACCGGGGCGCGCCCGACATAATGGAAAGGATATCGCAGCCCGTCCAGTCCACGCCGCCATCCAGTATGTCTTCCTTTACGATCTCCCCGTCGATGTAGACCACGGCATCCGTACTGGAAATGGTGAAGGCAAAATGGTGCCAGTCGTCGGTGTCCGGAACGACATCGGCAGCGTCGCCGCCGTCGAACCAGGAATCGCCGTCACCCCGGCCGACATTGAGTTTGAAGCGCTGCTCGCCGCCGGCATTCTCCCGGAAGAACCGGAAACCGCTGGTCCGGTTGTTGGGGGCGGTGGGGTTGGCCTCATCCGGAGGGCCGATGACCAGTATGCCGGCCCGGTCGGGAGTAGCGTTGACCTTCATCCAGAACACGGCGCTGAACTCGTCGCCCAGCATGCCTTCCGTCGGGACGGTCAGGTACGAGTCGGCAGCACCCTTATAGGCATCCAGGCCGAGGACGCTCTCGCCGGCAAAACCCGGAGTGCCGACCACCGTCGGCTGGCGTACATTCACCAGGTCGATGAAATCGCCGTCGAACGGCATGTACAAGACCTCGCCGGCATAGAGGGGCGTGTAGGCCGGCTCTTTGGTGAAGTTGACGGTAGCGGAGCCAGTTTTGCCATTCGTATCGGTGGCTGAAATGGTTATGGTGTGCATCCCGTCGGTGACCTGGTCATAGGCGTATTCGCCCACATACCGGCGGTAATCGAGGAATTCCGTAAACGTCGCAATTTTCGCGCCGTCGTAATCAATGGACACTTCAGCCAGCTCGATGTCATCCGTAGCTTCAAACTTGATGTTAACCGTAGTAACGGATTCCAGGACCTGAATGAGGGACCCCTCCAGCGGAAAGGAAATCTTGACCTCCGGGCTTCCCTGGTCGGGCCCCGGATCAAAGGGAGTGATGGGGTCTATGCCCTCCCGTTCGCAGGACAGGGCGATGCCCATCAGCATGAGCAGCAAGAATAATTTATTGATAAGTTTCATTTTTTCAACACTTTAAGATTAATTGACAAAATATTATATGCCTGAAATTGCGGCTGAGCAGCAACTTCCCAGATACTTCGCTCCGGCAATATCAGCCCTTATCCAAAGCCGGCAACAAGTCGACCTGGTTCTGCGGGTAAGGCAGATAGATTTTGTCGGGAGTGAACGTACGGCCGTCGTAGTTCAGCTCGTCATACCTTTCCCAGCGGATCAGGTCGTAGTAACGCACGCCCCATTCCATAGCCAGCTCGGCAAATTTTTCGTCAACCACATTCTGAAGGGTGACGCCGGTAATTTGCGGCAGGCCGGCCCGGGCGCGAACCAGGTTCACCGCCTGGTCGGCAGAAATCGCCGAGCTGGAGGCGCCCTGCAGGATAGCTTCGGCGTGCATCAGCAGGATCTCTGCGTAGCGGATGCAGGTGTAGTTTTTGTTATTGCTGTACCCCGTGCGGCCCGGCGTGATCTGGTTGGACGGCAGGTAGTGTTTGCCGCTGGCGAACTTGGCCCGCGCATAGTCTTTGATGACGTCCCCATCGCGGGTGGTATTGGACACAAAGTCGGGAAGGTCAGCGTATTTGGGGTCTTGCTGCAGTTCCGCAATGCCGCGGTCGGTAAAGAGTACGCTCGTTTCCAGGCGGACCGTCTCGCCCCGGTCCAGCATGAACTTGATGAACTTGAAGCTCGGCTCAAAGAATCCCCAGCCGCCGCCAATGCCGTCCACAGCAGGATCCCAGCCCTGAGGGCCGTAAAAGTCAAACAGGTGGAAATTGGCGTCGCCCGATCCTTGCCCGTAATCGGAGTATTGCAATTCGAGGATATTTTCCCGGTTCAGCTTGCCCTTCAGCTTGAACAACTCGTAAAAGTCCGGTTCCAGCTGGTACACGCCGGAGTTGATGATCTCCGAAGTGGCGTCGGCCACCGCCTGGTAGTTGCCCAATTCCTGTTCGGCCATGGCCTTAATAGCCAGGGCCGTATAGCGGTTGACGCCACCGGGCACATCGGTGCGGTCGGCCGGATGGACCGTCGGCAGGTGTGGAATGGACTCATCCATCAGTTGAGAAATGTACTGCATGACTTCATCCTTGGTGGACAGTTCAGCCACCAGCAGGTCAGTAGGGTCGGCAGTCTCGGGGATCAGCATTTCTCCCCATACACGAGACAGGTAAAGCAGCAGGAAGCCATTGAGGGTATTGACCTCGGCAATGTACTGGTCGGCCAGGGCAGAAGGCGCCCCGGCTTCGCGGTACAGCTCGATCTGCTGGATGGCCGTCTTGCCGGTATAGATATCGTTGAAATTCAACTGCCACAACGAGTTGTACATCCAGTAAGCCTGGTCATAGACAAACTTATCCGTAGCGTCAAATGGCTGCTGGTCGCCCAGCCCGCCGGCGTTGACATCGTCGCCGCGGACGGCAATCAGGGGGATGGTTTCCCAGCCGCGCGAGTAAAAATCGGCGTACACGCCGATCAGCGGCAGCACCATATTATCCGAGATGGAATAATCGATCTCCTGGTTGAACGTCCGGTTCAGGGCCGGCTCGTCCAGGTTTTCTTCACAGGCCGGCAGCACCAGCAGCAGCAGGGCCAGCAAGCTGGTGCCCAGGTTATATTTGTTTAAGATCTTCATCAGATTGGTATTTTATATAGTTTACGTTAAAATTTGACATTTAGCCCAACCGTATATACAGCGGGGATCGGATAGGTCTGGCGGTCCACGCCGTCGGGGATTTCGGCGGTGAAGCCGTTGTAATCGAACACGCTCAGCGGCCGGTCAGCCGTGAAGGAAACCCGGAAATCCGGGGCGCCGGCGCCAAAGACTTTCTCTCCCTGGACGTTATAGGCCAGTTGAACGTTCTGGATGCGCCAGAAACCGCCGTCATCCACCCAGTAGTCGCTGAGGCGCTGGTTCCAGCTCTTGCGCATGCCCTTGCTGGAGGGGTAGGTGTTCGAGGTGCCTTCGCCGTGCCAGCGGTTGATGGCCAGGTCGGCGTCCATGTTGGTGTCGTTGGTGAAGATCACTTCGCCGCGGCGGCGGTTCAGGATTTTGTTGCCGGACTGGCCAAAGAAGTGCGCCGACAGGTCAAAGCCCATATAGCTGATCCCCAGGTTGGCGCCGAACATGAAGCTCGGCAGGTAAGACCCCAGCACGACGCGGTCGTCGGCATCGCTGATGCCGTCCCCGTTTTGGTCTACATACTTAAGGTCGCCGGGCTCCAGATTGTTCGCAACGGCAATCGGGTCGGCATCGATCTCCGCCTGGTTCTGGTAGACGCCGGCGACTTCCCAGCCGTAGAAGGCCAGCAGCGGTTCGCCCACGATGGAACGCTGGCGGAATTCCGCCGTGCCGCCATCGATATACGTTTGGCCGAACAGGTCGCGCACCTCATTCTTCAGGGTGGTGATGTTGCCGCCGACGCTGTAATTCAGGCCGAAAGAGGTGCGGTTGTTCCAGTTCAGGGCCATTTCAAAACCGGAGTTGCGGATTATGCCCACATTACGAAGCACCGTTCCGCCAATGGCCGGGATGTTGACCCGGATGGCTGCGTTCCTGGTATCGCGGATGTAATAATCGGCTTCGAAGGACAGGCGGCTGCGCAGGAACTCGGCGGTCAACCCGACGTTGGTCTCTTCCACCACTTCCCAGCGCAGGGCTGAAAAAGTATTGGAGGTCTCGGTGCCGCTGTACTGGGTGTCGCCCAGAGAAGTCGTTACTACCGTGGTGGTCGTAGCGCCGTCGCTGGCCTGGATGCGGTCGTTGCCCAGTTCGCCCCAGCTGGCGCGGAACTTCAGGTAGTCGATACCGTTCACGTTAAAGAAATTCTCTTCCGAAAGCACCCAGCCTACGCCGACTGTGGGGAAGTAGCCCCATTTTTCCTGGTACTTGCTGCTGCCGTCGGCACGGTAAGTGCCGTAGATCAGATACCGGTTGTCGAAATTGTAGGCCACCCGGCCAAAATAAGAAATGCCGTAATAACGGCGGCCGTCGTCGCCGACATTTTCGCGGTCGGTATCCAGGGTTTCAGCCTGGTCGATGAACCAGGCGGCTTCCTGGTCGATCGGGAAGTTCAGGGCGCGCACCTCCAGCTGGTCGAAGGCCTCGTCGCGATAGGAAGTGCCCAGCATGGCGGTCAGGTTGTGGTTGCCATAGCTGTCTTCAAAAGTCAGGATGTTATCCCAGATCTGGTTGAAGTAGTTTTCGTTGTTCCTGTAGATCACCGAATTCTCCCGCTGGAAATTGTTCCCGATAAAGTACGGGAAATTCAGGTTCCGCTGGTTGATGGTGGTAAGCGAACTGTTGTAAGCTGACTTGAAGGTCAACTTCTCCGGCAGGATGTTAAATTGTACGTAGAAGTTGCCCAGCAATTTTCGGACTTTTTGTTCATTCCGGTTGAACTTGGTGTCGACCAGCGGGTTCTGCCCGCCGCGGTATCCCAGGTCCTGCGCGTTGGCCAGCTGCAGCGGTTCGGCGTCGGTATTCTTTTCATCATACACCGGCATAATAGGCACGGCGTAATAAGCCCGGAACCAGGCGCCGTTTTCCGGCAGGAAGCGCGTGCCATTGCTGATGATGGCGTTGCCGCCGATGGTGAACCAGTCGGTCGCTTTAAAGTCGATCTTCGACCGCAGGTTGAAACGCTCGAAGTCGTTCTTCATGTCCAGGATGCCTTCCTGCATGAAGTAGCTGGTGCCGATAGAGTAGGCCGCCTTGTTGCCGCCGCCGGAAACATCGACGCTGTGGTTGGTGATCGGCGCATCGCGCAGGATGACGTCGTACCAGTCGGTATTGACATCCGGCACGTTCGGGTTGATCCGGCTGCGGCCGTAGCGCTGCATGGCGTTCTGGATAAAGGTGGCGTCCGCTTCCGAGTCAGCTTCCAGGGCCATGGTCGTGAACTGTTCGGCGTTGGCCATCTTCAGCACGTTCTGGGCCCGCTGCACGCCGTAGTAACCATCGTAGGTGATCCGCGCCGGCGAATCGTAGCTGCCGCCTTTGGTTTCGATCAGTACCACACCGTTGGCGGCGCGCACCCCGTAGATGGCGGCGGCGGAGGCATCCTTCAGGACGGAGATCGTCTTGATGTCGTTGTTGTTCAGGAAGTCGATGTTGTCGAAAAACATGCCGTCCACCACAAAGAGGGGCGCTTCGTTTTCGCTGCCGGGGTAGGACCCCACGCCCCGAATCCGCACTTTGGGCGCATCCCCCGGAGAACCTGCGCTGACGATCTGCAAGCCGGCTACCCTCCCCTGCAGGGCCTGCATGGGCTGGCCGGAGGGCGTCTTCTCGATATCTTCAGCGCGGATCGTAGCAATGGAAGAGGTCAGGTCTTTGGATTTTTGCGACCCATACCCCACCACGACTATTTCTTCCAGCAGCTCGGCGCTTTGGCTGAGCTCGAAATCCAGTGTAGTTACCGCTCCAAGAACATAGGTAACAGGCTCATATCCGGTGTAGGACACGACGATCGTATCCCCCACATTGGCCCGCAACTCGAAACGGCCGTCAAAGTCGGTGATCGTACCCGAGGCGTCTTTCTTGTTGAGGATGTTGACGCCGATGAGCGGTTCGCCGCCTTCTTCGGTTACCACCCCGGTGTAGGTCGTTTCCTGAGCCTGGGCGGCACCCCATACCAGAAGGCATAGGAAGATAAAAAGCAATTTGGTAAAAAGTTTCATCTCTAGTTTGATTTGGTGAGCACAAATTTATGCATGGTAACAATATACCAACAACGGAGGCATCAGTAGCCCATACTGATACGCTTTATTTTCCTTTCTTTACCTCCTGGCCAACCAGGGGCAAAACAAGGGCATAGCATTCTGGGTATTCAGATGGGTTTGATGGTATAAGCGTAAGCGAAGAAGGTTTCGCAGGCACCTGCACCGCACGGCAAAACAGCCAGGGCGCAGAAAGCCGGAGTGATGATTTTTGGTTGCACTGATGCAAAGCCAAACCGGGTTGCCTGCGCATCCAGGCTTTAAATCCCTATGCTTATTTGGCAAAGTGCCGACCTGGCCTAATGAAAGTACAAAAAATGTTAATGAAAGCAAAACAAAAGTACCAATCAAAAACTTGTTATCCTAAAATCCGACCTCATTTTTACTACGCCAAACCCATTTTTCTGCTACTCCCCTGCACGGCGAAGGGGTTTAAAATAAATTGAAAATCAATCGGTTGAATTTTCATGGTGCTTTCTTCTGGCAGAAAACAAGGTTTAGGCCACCTCACCAGGGGATCAAAACTGCATCAGAAACTCCGTCAGGTTTGCTTCCGGCCCGAGCCCCATCTTCCGGCGGAGCCGGTACCGCTTATTTTCCACCCCCCGCAGGGAAATATTGAGCAAAGGAGCGATCTCTTTGGAAGCAAGGTTCATTTTCAGGTAGGCTGCCAGGCGCAGGTCGCCCGGAGTAAGCTCGGGATATTGGCCTTTGAGCCGTTTGAAGAACTGGTCGTGCAATTGGTTGAAGTTGGACTCGAACACTTTCCAGTCTTCCTCGCTGCTGAGGTGGCTGTCGATCTGCCGGATCATCTTATGGAGGTGCTGCCCGGTGTTTTCCGGCTCTTTTTTCTTTTTCATTTGGCTGAGTTCTTTCTTGAGCCGGATCAGCATTTCATTTTTGCGGACCAGTTCCATGGTGCTGTCCGCCAGTTTGCGGCTTTTGTTTTTGATCTCCGCCTGCAGCATCTGGTTCCTGGAATAGATTTTCTGCCGCTGCAATTCCCTTTCCTTTTTTACTTCCAGCTGCCGTTTCTGCCGGGCCAGGCGGTTTTCATGCGCTTTGTACAACAGGCGCCCTGCAGCGATGAGCGCCGCAGCCAGCACCAGCTTAAACCATATAGCCTGATACCAGTAGGGCCGGATCACAAAGAAAAAGGAGGCCGCCTCGCCCGTAAGCTCCGGCTGCACCTGGAATTCGTAACTGCCGGGAGGAAGGTTGGTGTACTCCCGGGGCATCGCTCTGCCGAATTGCCCCCATTCCTGCTCGAATCCCAGGAGCCGGCACCTCAGGTTGATGTGTTGCGCATAAAAAGGCAGGCCGAAAAAAAAGCGCAGGCTGTTCTCCGGGGGATTCAGCACCAGCGGCCCCTCCAGGGCGTCGGCCACGTGAATGGCCCGCCCCCTGCTCTTCACTTCTACCGTGGAGAAAACGGGCTTCGGGACCGCCAGCTCTTTTATATCCCTGACCCGCCGGGTATTGAGGATGACATAACCGTCCTCAGTGCTGATGAGGTAAAGCGAATCATTGAGGCTGATGATGTGTTCATCGGAAGCAACAAGGGAGACATCGAAATAGGCATGGGCACCCCGGCCGATGTATTCGGTATAGTGGGGAAACAACTTGAACAAATCGCCTCCCCGGCCCGGAACCCACTTCAGGGCGCCCCGGTGTCCGGGGAAAGCTTCCTCTTCCGATACGGGATGGATTTCAGCCGCCCGGACATCGTAGGCCAGTTTGCCCGAATCCGGCCAAATGCAGGCTTTGCCCGCCCAGTAGGTGATGCCGGCCCGGAGCTTTTCCAGCGGTGGCAGCCCTTCCGGCACCGGGAGGGCTGCCGGCCTGACTTCCGTAAATTCATTATTGAAACGCAGGCAGAACACCCCCTGGTGGGGATGAGCGGCCCAAAGCCTGCCCTGCGGGTCGAAAAAGGCATCTTTGGCCGAAGCCTCAAAACCTTTGACGGTATGGGCATAAGCCCAGTTGCCCCGGCCGTCATCGCGCAACACGGCCAGCCCGGTATAAGTGGCCAGCAACAAGAGGCTGTCCCGGAACGGAACGTCCAGGATGTGATACACCCCGGTCTCAGCATAAAGCCTCCGGACGGCATTGCCGCCGATAAGCAGGACGCCGTCATTGTGGGCGCAGAATATCTGGCCGCCGCGCACTTTCAGTTCCCAGGCCTGCCCCTGCGTATCCGGCGCCAGCTCAAAGGCATCCTCCCGCTGCGAAGGCCAGCGCTTGAAGAACACGCCCTGGTTGGTGCCGATGTAGAGCCTGTCCTGAAAGAGGGCAGCGGCAAAAACCGAGCCTACCTCTCCTTTTTTGTCGGAGAAATAGGACAAGGAGGAATTAGCGACGATGAGGTCAATCCCCTTATCCAAACCCGCCCAGAGATTGCCGGCATCATCTTCGAAAAGAGCCAATACGGTATTGTTCTGCAGGCCGTTTTCCTGGTTGATGTGGAACAGGAGAGCCCCTTCCGGGCTGACGATATAGACGCCGGACAGGATGGTGCCGAAAGCAAAATTGCCGTTGCGCAACCGGATGCCTTTGTTGACCTGTACCGACTTCAGTTCCTGGTTCAGGGCCCCGCCCCACGGCTGAAGCCGGCCGGCCGAATACTGGTAAAGGCCGTCATCCTGAGTGGCGGCCAGAAAAGCGGATCCTTCCAGCGGCAGAATGGTGGCCACCCTTTTACCCGCAAGCGGTTCGCTGCCCGGCAGGAACTCAAACCGGCCATCGGGCAGATACTCGTACAGGCCTTCATAGATCACCGGCGCCAGGATGCGGCCTCCCACCTCCCGGAGGAACATGGTGTTTCCCGGAGGGACGATCACCTCCACCTGGCCTTCCCAATAGCGATAAACTGTGGAAAAAGACTGGAAGAAAAGCCCCCTGTCGGTGGGCAGGAAATGCCAGATTTCTTCCCGGCGAGCCTTTTCGTAACTCACCTGATCCAGCAGCGAATGGTATTTGAACTGCCCGTGCCCATCCGGCGCCCAGTATCCGGCTTTGGCGTATCCGCCAACAAAAACGCGCCCGGCGGCGTCGCTGGCCACCGCCCGGGCCAACCGTTGCCCCGGCGTGGAAAAGCATTGCCAGTTGGCGCCGTCGTACATCAGCAGGCCGCCCGAATTGCCGAAATACATCCGCTTGTCCGGCCCCTGGCAAATGCTCCAGTTCTGGTTCTGAGCATTGTATTGCTGCTTGGTGAAATGAGCCACCCGGGGCACTTCCGCCGGGTATCCGGGAACGGGAAACAGCGCCGACAGGACAAAGGCCAACAAGATGAGTTCGCCGCGCCTTTGGGTGAACGGTTGCATGGTTATATGGCTATATTGTTGTATGGCTATACAGGCAAAACGGGCGCGATGCTAAATTGTGCCCCCTTCGGTGTTGGGAGGATTTAGGTTTTAGGAGTTAGGTGCCTGTTGATTGCCCGATCAGGCCTGGGTTGACTCTAAAACCTACAGCCTAAGACCTAAAACCGGGCAAGGGATACAAAAAGGAATCGCGCCCGGCAAAACAACAACACCCTTTACTCCCCGACGACCCCCCGGATATTCCAGTTGACGCTCACGGCCCCGCCGGTGCGTTGCAGGTAAGGAATCCACTGCCCGTCGTTGCTGGAAAACAGCCAGTCGCCCCCTGCCACATTGGGCCCGGCGTCACAGCCGATGGATTGCTGGTCGACCGGATGGGTAAAGGCAATGCTGATCCACAGCTCCTGCCCGTCTATGGATATAGGGTCGCGCAGTTCATGGACATTCCAGCCGGATTGCACCCGGGCCGTCACGTCGGCAGAGTAAAGGCGTTGCCCCGGTTCGCCGTTGACTTCCGGGCCGTAGACCCTCACCCGGCAGGCAGAAGGGGGGATGCCCATAAACCAGGTGACCTCCTTCAGTTTTTTGCCCTGGAACCGGCTGGTTACAGAAGCGGGGAACCGGGCCGCTGCTTCGTAGTCGGCGGCGGCCAGCAATGGCCCGGTGTCATTGGGGCCGTCGTAGCTCAGATCATCCTCGCCGGCAGGAACGTCGTCTTTCCCGCAGGACAAAAGGGCCAGACAGGCCAGTACCGATAAAACTAAAATCTTTTTCATAGCTTGGTATTTAAGGCGTGATGCTAAATTGTGCCCCCTTCGGTGTTAGGAGGATTTAGGTATTAGGTTTTACTGTTGAGTACCCGATCAGGCCTCTGGGTTACCCCTAAAACCTAAGACCTAAAACCTAAAACCTAAAACCTAAAACCTAAGACCTAAAACCGAACAAGGGGCACAAAAAGGAATCGCGCCCCAAATATACGATTACCGGATATAAGAGCATGTTTGGAGGTAGTCATTTGGGCTGCAAAGGGCCTAAAGTTATGTTAATTTAACCTTCAGCAGGCTATGCCTCAATGGCCTGGACGGACGCCCTTCAGGTTTTGTTTCGCGCTGTCAGCCAAATACTTCTGAAAGTGATCCGGGAAAATTTTCCCACGCTTATTTCCATAGATTTTTTGATAATTTAAAGAAAAAAAATACTTTTACACTGCAAAAGCAAAGCATTCCCCAATACCCGAACGAATAAAAACACACGGTTTCCCCTTTTAGTCACTCAGTTTTCAGAATCCGTCCTCGTGTTTTCTCCTCCGGTTAGAAACATCCGGGAGAGCCGAAAAAAGTCGCAAAAAGCACCATGGTTTTTATCTGACCTCTACACCGGGGTTGAGATGATGGATAAGCATTTGCTGCTTTCCTCCCGTTTCTGCCCGGGCACTAAGCTTAAACAGCAGTATAGGTTAAGTTGGCCAACATTCTCCTGGTATCCGTAATCTCTTATACAGGCAGACGGCCTGATGTAAGTTAGGAATCGTTTTCCCAAAGCTAAGCGTTTTTCGTTTCAACCAAATTTCATGTACTATTAACCTTAAACCTAACTTACTGATGAATTTTACAAATAATAGACGACCTGTTTATCTGGTGCTTTGGCTGGCTGCCTTCCTGTTCGCCCCCTGGGGCAGCCACGCGCAAGTCACCCTGCTGGATGCCGCTTCGCATCCCAAATTCGTGACCAGCCTTCCCAATCCGGCCAAGATCAACGCCACCAACGGCGGATACTTCGCCATGGAGATGCGGGAAGTGATCCAACACCTGGGGCTGTACAAGAACGGCGTAGCCTCGCCCGCCAATAAGCTGTATACCAGCGTGTGGGGCTACGGCCCGCAGGGCGGCGCGGTGACCTACCCCGGGCCGACCTTCATGGCGAAGGAAGATGAAGACATTTACGTGAAATGGGAAAACCTGCTGCCTAACGAGCATCTGCTGCCGGTAGACAAAACCCTGCACTGGGCAAATCCGCCGCGCTACCCGAGAAACGGCCAGCCGACAGTAGTCCACCTGCACGGCGGCCATACCGAATCGGCCAGCGACGGCCTGCCCGAAGCCTGGTACACCCGCCGCTGGAGAGACCGGGGCCCGACTTACGTCAAGAAAATCTACCACTACGACAACGACCAGGAAGCCGCAACGCTCTGGTACCACGACCACGCCCTGGGCATTACCCGCCTGAACGTGTACGCCGGCCTGGCCGGGTTCTACCTGCTGCGCGACGACAATGAGCTGGATCTGATCGATGAGGGCGTCCTTCCCGGCGGGGAATACGAGCGGGAGATCGTTATTCAGGACCGCTATTTCACCGATGATGGACAGCTCTTCCTGCCCAGCAAAGATGGCGACCCCTTCTTTGAAGGCATTTTAGACGGGGCAGATTTAGGCGATCTCGACCCCTCAATCGTTGCAGAGTTCTTTGGCGATTTCATGATCGTCAACGGCGTAGCCTGGCCGAAGCTGGAAGTAAAACGGACGAAATATCGTTTCCGCATGCTGAACGGTTCCGATTCCCGCTTTTATGTACTTTATCTGGAAGACGAAAACAACCCTGGTGTTAAGCTGAACATACCCTTCATTCAGATCGGTGTGGATCAGGGTTTCCTGAACCAGCCGGTAAATATGCCTAATGGAGAACTGGTAATAGCGCCCGGAGAACGTGCCGACATAGTGGTTGATTTCTCCACTCTTCCTGCCGGTACTCGCGTGATCATGAAGAACCGCGGGCCGGATGGGCCGTTCAAGGGTTTTAATCCGGATAACTCACTTGCAGATGGTGAAGGAGGAGCCCTGGACCCGGCAGACCCAGAGACCACCGTAGGATCATGGCTTTGACGTGGTGAGTGGAAGCGCGCCTGCTTTCGGCGTAAGTACATCTACTACATTGAATAATCTCACGGAGTACACTGAAGGGCAGGCGGATAATACCGTCGGGTAGCCTTCTTTGAAGGCAGGGATGCCGCTGTAGCCTGCGACCATCCATGGTATCATTAATGGCGACAATCCAAAGTGTATGGTTCAGACGATCCGAGTGAAGACCAATGGCTCATTGGCATGGTTTGGCCCATCACTGAAAACCCCATGCTGAACGATGTCGAGATTTGGGAAGGCTGGAATTTCACTGAAGATGCCCACCCATGCACCTCCACCGGTCGCTTTCAATTTAATGGACATAGCTCCTCTGGAAATAAGCGAAGATGGGGGCGCTGATGGGGGATAGTTGTGATACAACAAGACCAAGAAGAACATCATAGCCATCTCTCCGGGAAAAATGGAATTTAGTGGTTACGTTGTGGAAAGTAGCATCGTTGAATTTACTAATGCAAATGTCGGCACTCCCGTTCCTCCGGCAGCCAACCAGAGGCTGGAAGGACACGTTCATTTTGCCTCCGGGCACCGTAAGGGTCATTGCCAAGTTCGACCGCCCAGTACCTATGTCTGGCACTGCCATATCCTCTCCCACGAGGACCACGAGATGATGCGCCCCTATGAAGTAATAATGCCTACAACCGCCTTAGCGCCATCGTTCAGGATTTCGACATTTTCGAACCCATCTTGTCGGCCAATTTCCCGAACCCCACTTCGGCGGGCACCACTATCCCGTTTTATCTGCCGGCTGATGACGACATCCTGCTGAACGTGCTGGATATGAACGGAAAAGTAGTGAAACAACTGGCATTTGGCCAATACCCGGCCGGCAACCACACCGTCGAGTGGGACGGCACCAACGCTGCCGGCACTCCGGTAGCCAGCGGCGTTTACATCTATCAGTTGCACACTTCCAGCGATGTGTTCGGCCAGCAAATGATCATCCAACGCTAAGACCAGATTTCAATTCGGATACCAATACAGAATGAACAGAAGGCCGGCTTGCGCACGCAAGCCGGCTTTTTTGATTTTTCGTAACTATTTAGGTGGCCTGCCATCTAGACGGCTTTATTGCCACAAAGACTCCAAGGCACAAAGATTGCACCAAGGCTTTGTGCCATCTTTGAGTTTTTGTGTCCCTGCCTACCTGCCCAGCGTCAGATGGGCAGGCAGGTTTGTGGCAAAAGCCTATTGACCCAGCTAAATAGTTACGATTTTTCTCCCATTATACTGCGTTGCATCTGGTTTTGTGCATTTTGGGTGGACTTCCCCTTTAGGGGATTGATGGGCGGCGCGGGCAATGCACAAAACCAGATGCAGTTGAGTATACCAATACCTGCGTTTATCCCTCTTCAACCAACTTTTTCAGGTTTTCCAGGTCGTTCCTCTGCCGCCGCTTCATCATGCCTTTCATCAGGGGAAGGAAGAGTTTCATGAACCAGGATTTTCCCCACACCTTGTTTTTCATCAGTATCCGCGTGTTGCCCTGCTGTTCCTGCAGGTATACCTCGCCCTCGGTAAAGACGCCGCCGCCTTCCATTTTCTGTTGAAACGAACGGTAAGGCTCAACCGCTGTAACCACTTCCTGAAAAATGACCTCCCTCCCCCGCTCCTCAAAGATATAGCTGGCTTTGAAACCAGCCTTGCCCGGCACCCCATCCAGCGGGTTTACCGCTTTCAGCCCGGTGATCCATTCCGGTGCCTTTTTGTAGTCGGCTATTAAATCGTATGTATCTTTCAGTGGTTTGCGGATTACGATGGACGTTTCGTAAGTGACCATTTTGCGGTTGTTTTGAAGTTTGGAAAAATAAAATGACAGGGGCAAAAATGGCCCGAAAACAAAGGGAAGAAGTCCTGTTTTGGAAAGTGAGCCTCTTTTTCGGGTTATTTGTTATTCGTTATTGGTTATTGCGGTACCGGCCCGGCGTCAGGCCGGTAAACTTCTTGAACACGCGGTTGAAGGTAGCTTTGTTGCCGAAACCAGAGTCGAAGGCAATGGCCAGGATTTTGGCATGCCGGAATTCCGGGCTGCGCAGCAACGCCTTGGCCCTTTCCACCCGGTAGCCGTTGACGAAGTCGAAAAAGTTGGTGTGCAGTTCGTTGCTAAGCACTTCAGAGATGTGATGGGCGGGAGCGCCAAGGGCGGCGGCCACATCGTCCAGCTTCAGGCCTTCCTCCAGGAAGGGTTCCTGGGTTTCCATATAGTCCAACAGCGCGTTCCTGAGGTGTTGAGCCGTTTCGCCCGGCAAAATTGTCGTTGCCCGGCTGAACCGGATCGGCTCATGAAAGAGGGTTGGTTGCATAAGGGCGACATAACCCACTGCATAAACCAGAACGGCCAGGGACAGCAGCACCAGGTAGTCTATTTCAAAACGGTATTGCCCGGAAAGGATCAACAGGACGGTGATCAGCAGGAAAAAACCGGTAAATGCCAGGAATACCTGGGTGGCTTTTTGCAGCCATCTCACCTTGAGCAAATTTCCGTTTGCTGAAAGCTGGGCCATTGCACTCAGCTTATCTCTGATCAGCCGGTGGGCCGCAAACAGGTAAACAAACATCTGCAACGCCTGGGCCAACATCAGCATGAACTGCTCCGGCGGCACTTCCCGGAATGCGTTCCGGGTGGCTTCCAGAAAAAAGCCGGTTTTCTCCTCGCCGCTCTGCAGGTAGAATGGCAGAAAAAGCAGCAGGACAACCAGGGCAGGGATAAAATGGCGCAGCGTTTTCCAGTTCCAGCCAATGTCTCCCCCCAGATAGGCGAGGATATACAGGTAAAACAGGGGGCCGATCACAAACAGTAGCGGGTAGGTAGAAAACATTAAATGCGGAAACCGGAATACAAGCCCGGAAACGGTGATCGAATAATCTGCCAGGTGCAGGGCCACGCTCAGCAACAACAGCGCAAAAATGCGGTTGGCAGGTTGATTCTCTTTCCGGAACGCCAGCACCGGGGCAAGAAAAAAACCGTGTGCGGTGCCTAGCAGGATGAACACCGACCATATATTAAATTGCACAGCTTCCACCAAAGACCGGGTTTTAACATTAGTATAAGAACAAGTTTCCGCTTTTTTTGGGAGTTTTGGAAAAAATCAAAGTATCTATGCACTACTTCTCTACACCAAACCTCGCGCTCTTTTTCTTTTTGCTCATACTGGCCGCCTGCAACAAAGATGATGACCAGGCTCAACCCTGCCCGGCCGTAACGACTACCGTCAGCCTCCAAAATGTACCGACAGACGGCAGGCAGCTGCTCTGGGCCGCCCTGGCCGACGAGCAGGGGCAGATCCTGCAGGAGCACTTTTTTAACGCCACCGTCCAATCCGCCGAACTGAGTGCCAGTCGGGAATGCGAGGCCAGCCACAACCTGGCCCTGATGTACCGCCGGCAAGCCGACAGCAGCCTGCAGCTGGACTACTTCACCCGCATCCCCGCCGAACTGAAACCGGATTATGCGGCAGAACGGCCGGAGCTGCTGCCGACGACCTTCCGCATCACCCAAAACTATAGCCTCAGCCCGGCCTTTTTCTATATTGACCCCCGCTTCGGCAATACCCTCCAGGCCAGCCTCGACCAGTTTAACCATACCTACTCCTTACAAACCGGAATGGCGGCCGGCGAGGACTTTATCGCCTATCTGCTGAAAGACGACAGTTACTACCGCTACAAAGGGCGCCGGAGCGACACCCCTGACTTGGTGCTGGAAATGCCGACGGACAGCTTTTACCAGAA
The DNA here is from genome assembly GCA_020636375.1 of Lewinellaceae bacterium. Classification (GTDB taxonomy): domain Bacteria; phylum Bacteroidota; class Bacteroidia; order Chitinophagales; family Saprospiraceae; genus JACJXW01. The sequence goes on from JACJXZ010000001.1 coordinate 850,361, forward strand.
AGCCACCCGCATTACCTGCACCTTTGAGTCGGGTGTCAGCGAAGTCATTTTTGCCGGCATCCGGGACAAAAGCCGGAATACCTTCACGCCTTACTATTCCTTGCTCAACGACAGCATTTCCCAGCTTAATGCTTTCTACTACCTGCCCGAGCCCGAAGATTTCGATGATTTTTACGTCAAAGTTTACGGCGACTATTTCCGGGTCGAGCACTTCGCTGAAGCCTTGCCCGAAGCGGTCAAAGGGCCCGGATTCTTCCTGATTTTCGACAACATTGAATTCCCTAACCACTTTAAGATGCTGGACCCCGAGGATGCCCGGGCCGACCTGGCCATCCTCCGCCACACCAGTACGCCGGGGCTGGACTACCGGGTGTTCATCCCTGCCGATGAGGAAGAGGTGCTGTTCGCGCCGCTGGATTCCCTGGCATTGCAGGATCGCTTTCCCGGCCTCAGCCCCGAGTTCTCTCCGGCCACCCTCAACTATTTTGACTGGAACGAACGGCTGATCGAGCGGTACGAGGGGACAGACGACTACCGCCAGCTGCTGGAACTGCACCTCAGCGAACCACCCTTATGGCGGGCGCGGCTGGGGTATGAGGCGAGCGTACAGTGAACCAGGATGCCTAATTCTACTTTGTCCCTATAAAATTTAGCCGGCTTTGAGTACTGGAGCGCGGACCTCCAGGTCCGCGAGGGCTGCCTCAGGCAGCCTATTAAAAGGCAACTGCTTTCTAAAAAACTGCTCGGAGCAGGTTTTCGCGGGCCTGGAGGCTCGCGCTCCTGTTAAAGTGACAAAGTAGAACTAAGAGCAGGGCAAAATTGCTGGCTGCCAGGGTGACGGGACGCACTCTGTCTCCCCGAATTCCAGAACTACATCATTCATCAAGATAAAGAATAGGGTATCTTTGCCGGCAGAACAGCAACAAAATGAGAAACCACTTCGTCCTCGCCGCCGCCCTTACCCTGATGGCTATCCTTGCCTGCGGTTTTGCCGGGTGGCACGCCTGGCTGGGCCCGTCAGCCATCCTGTTCTTTGTGCTGCTGGCCCTTAGCCTGGGCAGGTCGGAGCAGTGGCGGCGGCTGGCCTTCACCGCCTGGATCGTCGCCGCAGTAACTGCCTCCCTCTTCTACCCTGCCCCGTTCCGGGAACTCTGGGGCTTTGACCTCCGGCGGTTGATCATTCCTCTGCTGATGGTGATCATGTTCGGGATGGGCACGGCGATGAGCCTGCGCGATTTCGCGGGGGTGCTCCGCATGCCTAAAGGCGTTTTTGTGGGCTTGCTCTGCCAGTTTACCATTATGCCGTTTGTCGGCTTTGGCCTGACTAAGCTGTTTTCCTTCCCACCCGAGATCGCCGCCGGGCTTATCCTGGTGGGCTGTTCCCCGAGCGGGCTGGCCTCCAATGTGATGTCCTTCATCGCCCGGGCTAACCTGGCCCTGTCGCTCACCCTGACGGCCATCGCCACCCTGCTGGCACCGGCCCTCACGCCCTTGCTGATGTCCCTCCTGGCCGGCCAGCTGGTGCCCATCGATGCCTGGGGGATGACGCTGGATATCCTGCGTATCGTCATCCTGCCGGTGATTGCCGGCCTGTTTTTCAACCACTTTTTCTACGAGCGGTTCCCCTGGCTGGCGCGATGGATGCCCCGCCTGTCCATGGTTGGCATTGCCATCATCATCGCCATTATCACCGCCGCCGGGCGCGACAGCCTGCTCTCGGTCGGCCTTGCGCTCCTGCTGGCCACCGCCCTGCACAATGCCGCCGGCTACTTCCTGGGTTATTGGGCCAGCCGCCTGTCCGGCCTGGACCGCCAATCGTGCCGCACCATCGCCCTCGAAGTAGGCCTGCAAAACAGCGGCCTGGCCAGCGGACTGGCCCTGGAGATGGGCAAAGTGGCCACCATGGGCCTTGCGCCGGCTGTCTTCGGCCCGTTGATGAACGTGACAGGGTCGGGTTTGGCGAGTTGGTGGAGGGAGAGAGGGTGATGGGAATGGGCATCAGGCTATGCTGACGCATTGATCGCTCAAGGTAACTTTTTTCCAAAAAATGAGCGTTCTTGCATCGCCGGCGGCTATCTTGGCCTATGTGAAGTTCTATGTGGTAAATTATTACCCAAATTCTCTATTTTTAAGCCAAAATAGCCAACATGAGAATAACCGTTCTTTTCATTTTAACCTCGCTAACGATCATGGCATCAGCCTGCAAGACCGCTCCTGAAGAAACCATCTATCCGTCTTACGACGACTACCCCGTTTACGAGGGCAGCGACCTGGGTGTCCGGTACACCCCGGAAACCACCACTTTCCGGCTGTGGTCGCCCACCGCCGAAGAAGCGAAACTCCGGTTTTACAACCAGGCCCTCGGAGGGGAGGCCAGCCGGGAAACGAACATGGAGAAAGCCGAACAAGGCACCTGGACCGCTCAGTTTGAAGAAGACCTGAATGGCGTGTATTATACCTTCCAGGTTAAGGCAAACGGCCAGTGGCTGGACGAAACCCCCGGGCCCTACGCCACCGCCGCCGGCACCAACGGCAAACGCGGACAGGTGGTCGACCTGAAGGCTACCAACCCCGAGGGCTGGGCAGCCACTCAGCGCCCGCCCCTCGCCCACCCCACCGACATCATCATCTACGAGCTGCACGTGCGCGACCTGTCGACCCACCCCAGCTCCGGCATTCAGAACAAAGGCAAATTCCTGGGCCTGGCCGAAAGCGGGGCCAAAAGCCCGCAGGGGCTGGCCACCGGCCTGGACCACATCAAAGAACTGGGCGCCACCCACATCCACCTGCTGCCCTCCTTTGATTACCTGTCTGTGGATGAAACCAAGCTGGAGGACAACAAATTCAACTGGGGCTACGACCCCCACCTCTACAACGTGCCGGAAGGCAGCTATTCCAGCAACCCCGCCGACGGCGCCGCCCGCATCCGCGAATTCAAGCAAATGGTCAAAACCCTGCACGACAACGGCCTGCGGGTGATCATGGACGTGGTGTACAACCACACCGGCGCCACCGAAAACTCCGTATTCAACCAAACCGTGCCGGGCTACTACTACCGCCACAACGAGGACGGCAGCTTCTCCAACGCCTCCGCCTGCGGCAACGAAACGGCCTCGGAGCGGGCCATGGTTCGCAAATTCATCATCGAGTCCGTCAAATACTGGGCCACCGAGTACCAGGTCGACGGCTTCCGCTTCGACCTGATGGGCATCCACGATATCGAGACGATGAACCAGGTGAGCGAAGCCCTGCACCAGGTCGACCCCACCATCTTCGTGTACGGCGAAGGCTGGACGGCAGGCGACAGCCCGCTGCCCGTGGAGAAAAGGGCATTGAAACGGCATACTTCCCAGCTAAAAGATGTCGCCGCCTTCAGCGACGACATCCGCGACGCCATCAAGGGCCATGTCTTCACCCATGACGACCCGGGCTTCGTCAGCGGCAAAGCAGGCCAGGAGGGGCGCATCCGCTTCGGCGTCGTGGCCGCCACCCGCCACCCTCAGCTCAACTACGATTCCATCCAGATTTACGACGCCGACGGCCCCTGGTCGCCCGGCCCGGCCCAAACGATCACCTATTTTTCCTGCCACGACAACCATACCCTGTGGGACCGCCTGAAGCTCTCCCGGCCCGACGCGCCGGTGGACGAGAGGGTACACATGCAGAAGCTGGCGGGCGCCATCCTGCTCACCTCCCAGGGGGTATCCTTCCTGCATGCCGGCGTGGAAATGGCACGCACCAAACAAGGCGTGGAGAACTCCTTCGAATCGCCCGACAGCATCAACCAGATCAACTGGGAACGCAAGGCGAAATACAAGGAAGTGTTCGACTACTACCAGGGCCTGATCGCCCTGCGCAAAAACCACCCCGCCTTCCGCCTGCGCACTGCGGAGATGATACAGCAGCACCTGCAATTCCTGGAACCCGGCGAGCCCAACGTGGTGGCCTTCACCCTGGCAGGCAACGCCAACGGCGACGCCTGGAAAGACATCCTGGTGATCTACAACGCCAACCCGGAGTACAAGACCGTCGCCCTCCCCCCCGGCCCCTGGACGATCGCCGTCGACGGCGACCACGTCACCGAACAAGGGCTGGGCACGGTGTATACGGACAAACTCGCCGTGCCGGGCATTACGGCCATGGTATTATTTAAAAACGATTGACCTTCTTTAGCCTGCCACGACAACCGCAAAGCGCCAAACCTCCCAAAAAATTTAGTGCGGCTTTCGTGTTTTTGTGTTTTAGTGGCATTCAATCGCACACAACATGCTGGACATCCAAAAACGACTGACCAACTTTTTCTACGTCATCCTCAGCCTGCCGGCCACGGCCATGGGCTTTGCGCTGTCGATACAGATTTCGGCCCTGAGCTGGATCCTGGGCACCAAGTACGGCCTGGAAATCGAAGACATCGGCCTGGTGTGGGCCGCCGGGCCCATTGCCGGCATCTTCGGACAGGTATTCTTCGGCGTCTGGAGCGACAACGTCTGGTTCGGCGGCGGCCGCCGGCGGCCGTTTATCATTGTGGGCGGCATACTGGCCGCCCTGAGCTTGCTGGCCCTGCCCAACCTGGAGATCGTTTCCGCCGCCCTGGGCATAGAGGGCATACTCGGCGTGGCTATTGCCGTGGCCCTGGCGCTGGATATTTCCATCAACGTAGGCTTCAACCCCACCCGCTCCATCATCGCCGACGTGACGCCGGAAGGGGCCAAACGCACCAAGGGCTACACCTGGATGCAGACCATCTCGGGCACGTTCGGCATGCTGGCCTACGTCATCGGCGCGATAACGGGCAAGCTGTTTCTGATCTATTTCGGGGCCGGCCTGGTCTTGTTGTTCACCATCGTGCCGCCCTTCCTGGTCGAAGAACCGCGAAATTTTGAAGGAGAAGATTCCGGGGACGGGCACAGCTTCCGGGAAGGATTCCGGGCCATCAAGCCGCTCTGGGGATTCCTGCTTTACGCCTGCTACCGCGTACCAGTTCGGGTGATGGAGATCGAAGTAGGGCATCACTATATGGAAATGTTTTGCGCCGCGCTTACCGTATTTCTGATCGCACAATCCCTGCTGCAGTCCGAAACCGGAAAGCCCAAGCGGGAATCGGGGCGCATCGGCTTCCAGAAAGTGCTGGCGGCCCACAGCTTCACCTGGGTCGGGGTGCAGTCGATGTTCATTTACATGTTCTCTTTCCTGCAGTTCCGGTTCCCGGATTTCAGCCAGGAAGCGAACGGCCGCGTCATCGACATCGCCTTCCTGATCCTGAACGGCGTAGCGGCCCTGTTCCCCGCCCTCATCCTGGAGCCCGTCACCCGCAGGATCGGGCGGGTGACGACCCACTGGATCTGCATCGCCATCATGGCCATAGGCTACGCCGGCGTCTGGCTCCTGGGCACCAGCCCGGCCATGATCTACGCCCTCATGGCCGTGCTCGGCATCGGCTGGGCGGCGACGGTGAGCCTGCCCTTCGCCATCATGTCCCAGAAGGTAGACCAGTCCAGGATGGGCCTGTACATGGGCCTGTTCAACCTGTCGGTCGTGCTGCCGCAGCTGGTGGCCAGCCTCGGCGTCGGGGAGTTTATGGGCAGGGTGGAAAACAAGAGCGTGCTTTTCGTCATCTGCGCCGTGACGCTGGGCATTTCCGCCCTCTCCTGGATGCTGGTGAAGGAGGAACAGACGGGGGAAGGCGTGGAGGTTTTGCCGGGGGGCGGGGGGCATTAGGCTTGAGCCGAGCGGAGCCGAGGGCTGACATGGCTGGAAAGGGCGGGTAATTTTTTCCGATGGCCCTCAACTTCTGTCGAAAGCTGGCAAACCCTTGTAAGCGTTTTTTTCGTGCAGGCATTGTCGTTGGCCGGAGAGTTGCTTAAATTGCGATGCTATCGACGGCATCAAAGCGTTTATAAACGAATATAAACGGTTAAAAGCAGGTGACTCGTAGGGGGGCTGCGCCGCTCGCTGTTTTTTTGGAAAAAGCGAGCGGCGACATTGTGCCTGACGATGAAAAGGGTTAATTTTGGGGCCGGCACATAGGGGATATAAACGCAAGTGGGGGGGTGTGTTTATACAAATGTTCTCGCCAACCAGAAAAAAGAAAAAAGCAATGGAAAAATACAAATGCGAAATATGTGGAAAGAAGCATAATGTTTTCAGAAGTTTAGAAAGTCCATTGCCAGATTTAATTACGGAAATACCAGAAAAAGAAAGAGAAAGCCGAGTGGTCGAAATGGAAGGTTTTTACGTTGTCGACAGAAAATGGTTTTTGGGGAGCGGATATATATTGATTGAAATGGAAAATTTAGATGAACCAATTTTCTATTGGCAAGTCTGGGCAACGATAGCACCAGATGATTTTCAAGATAATCTTCAAAATTTGATAAATGGTCAAACTGTAGAATTAAGAGGAAGATTACAAAGTGAAATTCCATTTTACCCTAAATCAAAAGGACTTGAATCAAGAGTGATTATACAAGCATCAGATGAATTGGCAATTGAAATAAGAGTCGAGGAAGAAAGCAAACTAAAAGAAGACCAATTAAAGCCTATATCCAAAGAAAGAGTAATTGAATTGATGCAGCATATCAATCACCATGAACTATTCAAGGAAAAGAAAGAATTTGATAAGCCGTTTTCCGAAAGATTGAAAGGTGAATTAATTTTTGCCGAAAAGGAATATCTCGAAAAGAAGAAAGATTTTGCAATAAATATAAGTTCGCCAAATTCAGTCCTATTTCAGATTATCAACAACAATATGCTCGAATCAAATAAAAATGGAAAATCAGGATTCGGTTTGCATTTATCATTTGACGAATCGTTTGAAGAGAGTAAGGAAGAAATAGAAAAATTCAGAAATCAGGACTACTCAAAAAAATTTGTGTATCACGATTTAGATGACATTCCAACTTATCAAATAGATTTGGGGAATGATAAAGACCAAATAGAAAAATTGGTAAAGAGACTTATAGAAGATGTTTACGGACAAGAGATAGAAACGATTGAAACGGACAATTTTGAAATATAAAAAGAAGGCTGGCGAGAATCGAGTAGGGAGAGGTGGCCAAGATTAGCCACCCCTGCCCTCTCACACCACCGGACGTACGGACCACGTATCCGGCGGTTCATGGAACAACATCACGTTCTACTTTGGTTTGGGCTTGGCTTTGTTGCCGTACTTGACGTTGAGGTAATATTCCAAAAATGGGATATACCCCCTTTGCCTGAGTCGGCTTTCTGTCACCGTCGTGCCCATGATCGGACTACAGGCTATCGCCCAACCACCCTTGCGGGAGTAGGCAAAACGCCTGGCCCAACTCGCTTCCACGCCTAATTGCAGAAAGGCCCGCAATCTGCGTTTGGGCCGCTTCCATTGCTTCCAGATACAGTAGCGCAGCCGGCAGCGTATCCAGGCGTCCAAATCCTTGAACTCTGATACCCTGTGGCATGTTTGAAGTAATTGACCCAGCCTCGCATGAGTTGGTTCAATGCTCCGATCCGCTCTTGCACCGTTTTCGGCGTACTTTGCGGGTGATTTCCTTGATTTTCCGCTTGAGCTGCTCCCAACTTGTCCTGGCTATGCTCAGTTGATAGTTGCCCCGTTCCCTTTCTTGTAAGTCGGCACGAAGCCGTGACCTAACAAGGTGAAGTTGATGGACGCACGATCTTCGTTTTCTCTCGGTTCACTTCCAAATGAAGTTTCTTCTCCAGAAAACGGCTGATGCTTACCAGTACCCGTTCGGCTGCCCTTTGCTTTTCAGGAAAATGCTGCAATCATCCGCATAGCGCACGAATTTGTGCCCCGCCTTTCCAGTTCCCTGTCCAGTTCATTAAGTAAAATGTTGGACAGCAACGGTTGAGCTACGCCTTGCGGCGTGCCCTCCGTGCGTATGCACCATACCGCCTTCCATGATGCCGCTTTTCAAGTACCGCCTTATCAGTCGCAGCAGGGTTTTGTCTGCCACTTTCCGGCTTATCAAATCCATTAGCTTGTCGTGATTTACCCGGTCGAAAATGATTTTAAATCCAGGCTTATCACCCATTGTCTGCCTGCATTGATGTACTTGACGGCTTGTTGGAGAGCGTCCTGTGCGCTGCGTTTCGGGCGAAATCCGTAGCTAAAGTACGAAAACTCCTTTTCCCAGTAGGGCTTAGTGCCTGATGGATGGACTGTTGTACCAGCCTGTCCATGACGCTAGGATGCCCAGTTGACGAACACCGCCGCTGGGTTTGGGGATTTTAACCCCTCTGACCAATTGTGGGCGGTATTCGCCTTGCAGGAGTTGTACTTTGATGCTTTCCCAATGAAAGGTCAGGTGACCTGGAAGGCCTTCTGTTTTCACGCCGTCCACGCCCGCTGCGCCTTTGTTGCGAAGTACCGAGTGATATACCGCACGAAGCCGTGCCCGCCCACTACCCAGCGCATCAAATTGTCTTGTCGCTTTTCCATGTAAAAAGTTTTGTCCTGTCTTTCCTGTACTCGTTCGTCCCACCGGTATCCGCCGTTCGGCTTCCGCTCCGGTGAAAGAGCCGGGTCGCTTAAAGACTGTTCCATGTTCGTACCTTCACTTGCCGGCATCTCAGCCAGCCGCTACTATACTTCTGCTGACTTCTGGTAGCCCTTGCTAAGCAAGTTCGCTCTGCTTCGCCTCCGGCATCCCGATCTCCCCGGTAAGGTGCATCCTCTTTCTGCTGACCCTGTCCGCATCTACATCAATGGGCTACTGTAAGTTCTGCCTTCGGTGTGTTGTGCCACCTTGACGGCCCATCCATGCCTCTTATGCGGTTCATGTTCTTACATGCCAGCTTTTGCAGTCCCGCTTACTTCAGACTCCGCCTCACGGCGGAAACCCTTGCGGCTTGCTACACGCATACTTACTTTAGCGTGAGGAGAACTTGCATCTCCCTAGAGTGAAAGATTCCCGCCTTTGGGCTATCTTTGTTCCGATAGCCCCCGTCGGTCATCTTCGATGCCCATTCGAGGCACACACAAAGTGCAGCCGTCAATTGCCAGCAAAAGCTGGCAACTGCGGCTGCACGAGACGTTGAACTAAACCGCCGTTCCGGCGGTAGCTTTTGTCCTCCAAAAGCCTTAACTGGTAAAGCGAGAGATGATTATTTCACCAAAACGCTTTACCATGAAACCATTAAGAGCTAAAATGTTGCGCTACATGGAGCGCAGGGGCTACAGCGAGCCGACGGTCAAAACCTACGTCAGTTGGGTATCTCAGTTTGCCCAGTACTACGGCAAGAGCCCGGAGCTGCTGAGCGAGGACGACATCGGCGCCTACCTGGACTACCTCAAGCGGGAGCGCCAGTTGAGCCAGAGCAGCCTGGCGGGTTGTTACAGCGGCATCAAGGTGCTGTGGGAGAAAGTGCTGGGGCGGAGTTGGAATGCCAACAAACTGCCCCGTAGCAAACGTGTCCAGGCACTGCCGGAGGTATTATCGGAACAGGAAGTGCGCCAGCTTATCTGCCAGACAAAGAACCACAAACACCGGGCGTTGCTCAAGGTATTGTATACTACGGGCATCCGGGTAGGGGAACTGGTAAAACTGAAGCCAACGGACATTGATTCCAAGCGGATGGTTGTGCGGGTAGAGATGGGCAAGGGGCGCAAGAGCCGGTACACGGTTTTGTCGCTGTCTTTGTTAAAGGAATTACGGGCTTATTGGCTGGAATACCGGCCCGAGGTTTATTTGTTTGAAGGGCAGGTGCCGGGGCGGCATATCAGCATCCGCACCGGACAAGCCGTATTTAAGCAGGCATGCCAGCGCATTGGCCTGCGCAAACAAGCAGGGGTGCATGTGCTGCGGCATAGTTTTGCCACCCACTTATTGGAAAACGGAGTGGATACGCTGACGGTGAAGGCGCTGCTGGGCCATTCCAACGTGAGCACCACTGCGCGTTATGTGCATGTACAAAACAGCCGGATGAAAGGCCTTCCGGATTTGCTGGCCCGTTGGTAAGGGGCCATGGGCCGGCCCAAGCATGAGGTAGCCGATGTTTTTCGGCTCAGCGGCCAGGCGTACCGCTCGAAGCATAAGCTGAGCAGGGTTCAGCACAAGGCCATGCGGGCTATTGAGCAGTGCCGCACGGCGGCATTGGGCGGGCATGTGGACGCCTGTACGGAATGCGGGCATGTTCGCATCAGTTATAATAGCTGCCGCAACCGGCACTGCCCGAAGTGCCAAAGCCTGGCGCGGGAAGCCTGGCTAGAGGCAAGGAGGCAGGAGTTATTGCCAGTGGGCTATTTTCACCTTGTATTCACGCTTCCGGCGGAGGTTCATGATTTAGTCCGATACAATGAGCGGCTGTTGTATGGAACGCTGTTCCAGGAAGCGTGGGCGGCCTTGTCGAAGCTGTGCGCAGACAGGCATTACCTGGGGGCTCGCCCAGGGATGGCAGCCGTATTGCATACTTGGGGGCAGAACTTACACTATCACCCTCATATCCACTGCATAGTCCCGGCAGGGGGCTTGAGGGGCGGCAAGTGGGTATCGGCCCGCGAGGGGTTCTTCGTGCCAGTAAAAGCCCTTTCGGCCTTGTTCAGGGGAAAGTTTGTCAGCGCTTTGCGCCGGCATTATAATGCAGGCCGGCTTCGCTTGGGCGGTTTGTGCAGCCATTTGCGCAGCAAGCAGGCCTTTGGCAAACTGCTCAATGCACTTATGGCCGAAGATTGGGTGGTATATGCCAAGCCGCCCTTTGCCGGGCCGGAGCAATTGCTGGCCTACCTTGGGCGCTATACCCACCGGGTGGCGGTAAGCAACCACCGCATTGTGTCCATGGACAAGGATACGGTTTGCTTCCGCTGGCGGGATTACGCCGATGGCAATAAGCAGAAAGTGATGCGCCTGGAGCATGAGGAGTTTATCCGGCGGTTTTTGCAACATGTGTTGCCGGCGCGGTTCTGTAAGATCCGCTACTACGGCATCTTGTCCAACCGGCTGCGAGGGCGGGCTTTGGCCATTTGCCGGCGGGCTTTGGGTGTAAAGCCGCCGCCTCAGCTTCCGGCTCTATCCTGGCGGGAGCGCTACCGGCAGGCCGCCGGCATTGATTGGGATGTTTGCCCGGTGTGTGGCAAAGGCCGCATGCTGACGGTGCTGTGGATACCGGCTGGCCGGGCGCCGCCCCCTTGTCTTTTGCCTGAACACACCCAATTGCCTACGGCTCAGGTAGGGACAGGCAATGCCTGAGGCAGCAATTTTATGCCCTGATGCGACAATTTGGCTTGAAAAAGAAGGAAGAAACGGCTATTTTAGGCTGCGGTTGCTGGCCGGAGGGGCTTACAGGGGGGGCGGCAGAGAAAAACGGCCGGCTGAAGGGCCGGAAGAGAGCCCCTGGATAGGCCGATACAATGCCCATAAGGGCAGCCGGGTTGGGCGGCTTCGTTCAACTGCATTGTATCTGACAGCACCGCTGCGCGGTTCCGGCAGATACAATGCTTAAAGTTGGGCACAAGCTAATATTCCGTTTTTAAATATAATATCTAATAACTTGAACAACTTGAGAGAAAATTTAGAACGACTCCTTGCAAAAGGCAAAACAAATCGAGTACTTCATGAGCTATTGAAGATTGAGGAACTAATTCAGAATGAGGATATAAAAGAAGAAATTCTGTTACAATCGGCTCGATACGAAAGCTATTTAAAAGAAAAGCGTTTAGGTACTTCGAAGATTGAAGACCAGGAGATTTCTATTATGAAAATAAATGAGGCCTTACTTTTCATAATAAAGCAATTATCAAGCAACGCTGAAGATAATTCAGGCAAAAATGAAGAGAAATTAAGTGTAGTGGAAATAATCACGGATCTTCCACTAAAAGAAAATACTCCTTTTGAAGTAAAAAAGCTAATTTCGAAGATTGCCGAATTACTAAGTGTTGATAAAGATGAATTGAGTATTAAAATGATGCCTCAGGAAAACTCTGGCATCTTAATTGAATTACCTGATGTGAAAGCTAAGAAATTAATATCTCTGGTTCATTCAAACCATCGCGAAAAATTAATTTTGAAGAAAAATTTTAATGTTGAAACTGTTAAGTTGTTGAGAAAAAGAGAAAAAAAAATTGTCCTTAAGTTACAATCGATGATGATTCCTATATTAGCATCTCTACTAATAGTAATTATTATTATAATTGTTTCTCAACGAGACGGGTTTGATCAAACATTTAATTTTTTTTCAAAAAGCAAGTTTGAGAAAAAAGATTCCTATAGCCTTACAGTATTTGTGCATGGCAAACGTAGTAGGAATGATTTAGTGCTTAAAAAGGTTGGTTTCGTTGAAATTACTTATGGAACAAAAAAGGCTAGAGAAAGTATTGATGAAAAGGGGCAAGCAATATTTAATGAAATTCCAAATCGCTTTTTTGATGAAAATGCTAGAGTGTATATTAACGTTCAAGATACAAATGGAGAGCCATATAAATCATTGTATCCCGACTCTTTGTATGAATTAAATGTCGGCGAACCAATTTATCTACCAGTTACCCTGAGTGGATTAGACCTCGTATTTGGAACGGTGATTTGGAATGATGAACCACTTGAAGGAGTTATTGTATCTGCTGGAAGGATTAGAGATACTACCGATAAACTTGGTAATTATAATTTACAGTTTCCTGAAAATGTTCAAAAGCAACAACAACAAGTAATGTTTTTTAAACCAGGTTTCAAGTTGATAAAAAAAAACGCCTACCCACAAACCCAGAAATCACTCGATATAATAATGATAAAAAGTGATTATTAAATTCTTTAAAAAATGAAAAACACAATTTTTATTTTTCTCTTTTTATGTTATTTACTCCCTATATCTGCACAACAATCTTCTATTTCGGGAGTTGTTACTATGCATAATAGTAAATTTGACAAGGGGAAAATCGAATATGTAAGTCTTGCTCAAGTAGAAGAAGAGTTTGGCAGATCTCAAGCAACATTAACAGATAGTGAAGGTTTTTTTAATTTAATGCTAGTTGGTATTGCCGAAAAAGAACAATTTAGATTTACGGTCACGAAAAAGAGCCTTCAAGTAGTTAATCTAGATGATTTAACCGCTATCGCAGGACAAAAAGAACTAATTAAGATTTCAATGGCGTCACCTGAGTATTTGGCGGATTTTCGAAGGACCATTTACAAAGTGGGTGTTACAAATGCAGAGAAAAAACTTGCATTAAAAATGCAAAGGGTAGAAGATGCTTTAGAAAGAGAAAAAGAGAAAAATAAAACTAATCAAAAAGAAATAGTTCGGCTACAGGAAGAATTTGATAGATTATTATTGGCTAGTGAAAAAATTGAAGAGCAGGCTCAGGAACTAGCTGATAAATATGCTAAAGTTAACTTAGATGAGGTGTCGCCTCAATATGAGATAGTCTTTCGCCATTTCCAAGCAGGAGATTTTGAAAAAGCTTTTATTTCTTTATCAGAAGTAAATCTAACGGCTCAAACCCAAAGTATTCTAACTGAGCAGAAGAAAATAAACCAAGTTCGTCAGGTGTTAGGTGAAAGAGATTCAATCTTAAAAGTGCGAACTAAAGAAACAATTCAATTTCTTCATCTCAAAAAAGATCTTCATTACACTAATTATGAGATTGATAGTGTAGAAGCGACCTTTGACTTACTATTGAAATTAGACAGCAGCAATTTTGAAACACTTATTGAATATGCTGAATTTTTGAGAGATAACAATCGGCAAGAAGCTATCCATTTTTACAAAAAAGCATTGAATCTGACAAATAATGGTCCGAAGATAGCTCATATTTATTATAAGTTAGCACTGGAGTTTGAAAATAATAACAAATATGATTTAGCTGAGAAGGCATTTTTAGATGCAGCAAATATAACTTATGAATTGACTAAAAACAATAATGATGGCTTTGGCAACAAACTATATGAAGTCTCAGGTGGAGTAATAGTTGTAAATCGTAATGCTAGATATTTTTTAGATCAATACGCGTCGATTCAAGGTGATTTGGGTTACTTTTATCAAAGACAAAATTTATATGATAAAGCTTTAGAAGCCTATTTGAAAGCTTTAAAAATTTACTCAAATGTAGATTCACCTAAATATAAGATGCTTACAGCTAGTGCTCTGATAAACATTGGTGATATTCAACTGATGTTGGGGGCCAATGAAAAAGCAAAGGAATATTTCTTGACTGCCATCAAAATATTTGAACAGAATACAAATTTAAAAGGCCTTCAAAAAGCCTTAACTAAATTCGAGTTGGGGGAACTATTCTTGAGAATTGAAGCTTATCAAAAAGCCGAAATTGCATATTTAGATGCAATAAATATATACTCTTCAAATTTAGATGCTACGAATAAATTTTATATAGAACCTACGATAGCTTCTATACAATTTAAATTGGGAAATTTATTTTCTAATATGGATGATTACAGTAAAGCTATTAAGTTTTATTGGAAAGCGGCTGAAGTTTATGAAAATTTGGTCAAACTGACTCCTGGGCGATTTGAACCTCAATTGGCTGATGTTCTTAGTACACTCGGAAAAATTTATGTTGACCAGGGTGATCATAATGGTGCATATAGGACTTTACCTAAAGCATCACAAATTTACTTAAGATTAGTTAAAAATAATCCTAATAGATTTGAACCCGATGCTGCAAATTGTTATTTTCATTTAGGCATATTTTATCGTCAATTGAATTATTATAATTTAGCTATAGATGCTTATGCTTTAGCCCTTGATATTTATGAAAGATTAGCGGAGGCTCTACCTGATCAGTTCGAGCCACAATTAGCTAGAACACAGCATAATCTTGGTGCACTATATGGATTAAATAATGCATTTAATGAATCTGAGGCAATGCTCCTGAACGCCTTGAAAATCAAAAAGCGGCTAATTGAAGAAAGAGCAGAAGAATTTGAGCCTGATTTTTTGGTGCTGACTTTATCTGCACTTGGGGATGTTTATCTGAAGCAATATTCTCTAGATAATGCAAAGAAATTCAACCAAAAAGCAACTGAAATTTATCAACAATTAGCCAAAACTGATTCAATTCGATTTGAATTGGATTTAGCAATCACCTTGAATAAACTTGGTGTCAATTATATTAATTTAAATGACTTTGATAAGGCTGAAAATGCTTTTTTTTCGGCTTTAAATATTTATGAAAAATTAGCAAAAAAGGACTCAACCAGATTCGAATCTGATCTATCAATAATTCATCTTAATTTAGGCGCCATCTATTATAATCTAAGTAGATGGGATGAGGCTGAAAATGCTTTTTTCAAGTCTTTAGAAATTTATGAAAAACAGGGCAAAACTGATGAAAATAAGAATATTTCAATTATTGCAACTCTTCAAAACAATTTAGGTAGTATTTATAGTGTTAAAAAGGATTACGAAAAGGCCTTGAGAAAATTTGACCAAAGCTTAATAAATTATAAATTATTAACTGATAAGGATTCAGAAAATTATGATCTTGAAATTGCACGAACAATAATAAATAAGGCCTATATTTTATTTGAATTGAAACAGCTCCAGAATTGTTACGAAGAGATAGTTGATGCAAGAGCTTTACTAGTAAATTACCCCAATAATCCTTTTGCACTTGAATTAATGGATTCTTGTAACGAGTTGCAAGAAAAAACGAATCCAGATTATCAGACCATTTTATTAAAAGTTAATCCTTATCTTGAACAAATAGATAGCTCAACGAATAAAGTGGAAAAAGTTCATCTTCAAAAAGAAATTATCAAAATTTATTCAATAGCTTACCAAAAACGAAGTGAGAATAGGATCATAAAGGCAAATTTAGCGAGTTCTTATGGTAGCCTTGCTTGGTATCAAATTTTGGCTGAAGATTTTGTATCTGCTGAGGAATCTGCACGTAAAGGATTAGAAGTCGATCCTAGCCAGGAATGGATAAATGCTAATATAGCCCTCGGGCTACTATTTCAAGGTAAGATAGCGAAGGCGAAAACGTTGTATGCTAAAATGAAAAATATGCCTTATGATAATAACTCGAGTTATAGGACAGTTTTTTTAAAAGATCTTGAGGTTTTAGAAAAAGAAGGAATTACTTGCGATGGAGTTAAGGAAATACGAGAATTATTGAAAAATTGATTTCTTCTCTAGTATAAAAATTTTATGTCTGATATGAAATTGGATTTTAGGTATTAGAATGGAATGTTGTAAACATACAAATCAGGAGAGAAACTAGTATAAGGCTAACACATGCAAACACTTTTGTATCTTCTTATACAATTTAAATCCTATTTGATTGAGTTAAATAAAAAAGTAGCCTGTGCCCAACAAGGCATAAAACGGTGCGACAGAAAGTCGCTCTAAATATTGTTAGACAACGGAGAACCAGAACCTTGCAAGAGGTACCCCAAGTTGCTCTAACCTAATGTACTACCATTAGTTCTCTATCCGGACGGGCATCGCTGGCAACGGCTTTGTCCGAAGCTTCGGAGACACGGCATCCCGTTAAAGGCAAACTCGCGAGAGGAAGCCAAAAGCTGCTAATGCCTAGCGGTGCGGGCACCTGGGAGGACGATATGCACAACATAAGTGAACTGCTGCAAGGGCCGTTACTTTGGAACAGTGAAAGGCATTGATACACTGTGGCTAAAAAAGCAAGAGGAGAGGTTAGCAAATCGTTTAGGTTGCTACGTAGCCCAACTTCCTCCGGCCTAAAGGCAGGTGCTAAACCGTCCGCAAGTATTTAGAGCGGAAACTGTTAAGCCCGTATCCGCCCCAGCCCACCGGGCATGGGTAGGCAACCGCAAGGGAAACCGAAGCGGGTGCGGGTAAAGGAGGATAGAGAAAGCGAATGCCCGGCAGTAATAACCGGGATAGGAGTTGAAGAAAAGGGAAGGGCAAGCTTTCCGTTTACCACATCACTCCGCCCGAAAGGGAGCAGGCTTCTATCTGGTACCCTGTCACGAGAAACTTGTATTACCTTTTAACACGAGAAAGCAAAAGATATGGCCAGCTACCTACCAGCACAATATTCGGTTCTTGGCCATAGTGCGCCCGTGACTGGCAAAACCGCATGGCAATTTATACGCTGGGAAGTTGTCGAGCGGCAGGTAAAGGCCTTACAGGCACGTATCGTGAAGGCAGTACAATCCGGAAGGTGGAATAAGGCGAAAGTGCTGCAAGGCATCCTGAGCCATTCCTGTGCCGGAAAACTCCTGGCAATCAGGAGAGTTACAGAGAACAGCGGCCACCGTACCGCTGGTATTGATAGCCTGCCCCGTACACAGCGTGTCGGGGGACAAACATGGGACACGCCCCTGGCTAAGTCTATGGCCATTGAGCAATTGCAAAACAAAGGCTACCGGGCTAAACCGGTACGCCGGATTTACATTCCCAAACCTAACGGCAAGAAACGCCCCCTCGGCATCCCTACTATGCGCGACCGCGCTATGCAGGCTCTTCACTTGCTCACTCTAGACCCAATATCCGAAACACTGGCGGATGCCAATTCCTATGGATTCCGTTCCCACCGTTCCTGTGCTGACGCTATCGCCCGATGCTTCGACATCCTCGCCAAGAAAAATGCTCCCCAATGGATATTGGAAGGCGATATTAAAGGATGTTTTGACAACATCTCCCACCAATGCCTGCCTGCCGCAGGCAGGGATGCTAGATCATATACCGGTAGACAAAAGAATGTTACAGCAATGGCTCAAAGCAGGATTCTTTGAAAAGCAACAATTTTTTCCCACCGAGGCGGGAAGCCCACAAGGTGCAATCATCTCCCCCTGCCTGGCTAATATGGTTTTGGATGGCTTGCAAGCAGCCATTGGCCAGGCAAGCGGCGTCAAATATTGGGGCCGCCAGGAACCCAAGCGCTGCATCAACCCGCACCATGTACACCTGATCCGTTACGCCGACGATTTTGTGGTTACCTGTTCGAACCCAACCTTGCTTGAACAAAAGGTTAAACCTGCCATCCAGGCCTTTTTGGCCGAGCGGGGGCTGGAGCTGTCCGAAGAGAAAACCCACCTTACCCACATCCGGCAGGGCTTCGATTTTCTGTCTCAAAACATCCGTAAGTACAAAGATAAGCTGCTGATTAAACCGTCCCGTAAAAGTATCCGAAATTTTCTTCAAAAGGTAAAGCAACTCATCATAAAGTTCAGAGCCGCCAACGCAGCCGATTTGTTAACCCACCTGGCTCCGCTGATCCGGGGATGGACAATGTACCATCGCCACGTCGTGGCCAAATACACCTTTAATTATGTGGACCACCGCATCTGGCAGATGCTTTGGAAATGGGCTTACCGCCGCCACGCTCACCAGAAAGGCCGCGGGTGGATCAAACGGCGCTACTTCATGCGCTACCGAGGCCGGGACTGGACTTTCTTCGCACATGACTTGCATGGAAACCTGATCACCATCTTCCAGGCCAGTGGCGTACCCATCCAGCGGCACAGCCTGTCCCGTACTGCAGGTCGGGATCAAGATCCGAGACAGGGCCAACCCTTACGACCCCCGGGACGAAACCTACTTCGAACAGCGTAAGGATTACCTGATGATCAACAAACTTGCAGGCAAGCGAATGATCAGCTATCTTTATCAACGGCAAAAAGGGCTGTGCCCCCATTGCCAACAGAAAATAACGGAACAAACCGGCTGGAACGCCCACCACCTGACCCCCAAACACCTGGGGGGGAAGTGGGAGAGCGAAAACCTCGTGCTGATGCACCCGGTTTGTCATATACAAGTTCATCAACAACCTGTAACGGCTACCGCGTTGGCCTCAATGGCTGGCGTTAAGGGTGCTTGAGCCGTGTGCCGGGAGCCGAGCGAAGCGACACATGAACGAAGTGAATAAACTGGCCCGCACGGTTCTTAGGGGGGGAAGGGGCAGCAATGCCCCTGACCTACCCGACATCAGCCTTCCCATACGGTCAGGCCGCCGTTTATGCTGGCCGTTCGATGTCATTTAGAAAGAAAATAGGCAGATAAACAAAAGTTTTTCTTTCAATTTTAAAATCAAACGGTCATGAAAAAATTGATTCTATTCTTCGCATTTTTAATCATTAGTAAGATGCTTGAGGGTCAACTTTACGAAATTCCCCTTGAACAAAAAATCAAAGAGTCTCAACTTATTATCGAAGGCCGGGTTGTCAAAAGCGAATCTTACATTGGAACTGACGAAAGAATTTACACTGCTCACATGATTGATATTCAGAGAGTTTTTAAAAGTACTGAATTTAAAGAATTAAATTTGATCATCATCACAAGAGGAGGCGAAGTTGGTGGTCGGATCACCACATGGTCGAACCTATTGACTTTGAAAGAGGGAGAATCGGGCATTTTCTTCCTTCGGCCCAATACATACCCTGCTCCTACTCTTAAAGGTTTTTCCAGAAATATTTTTTGCGTGTTTTCAAGCAGTCAAGGGTTTTTGAAATATGTAGAAAATCCAGGCAGAAGAATAGCTGTCAGCCCCTTTCATAGATATGAAAACATCGAAGAAGAATTGGCCGCGTTGATAAAAATGCATACTAATGAGCCCTCTAAAGTATTAATGACTGAAAACAAAGAAGAGGAAGATACCTGCATCATATACACTTTAGAACCCGTCATTGAGACGGCATTCAGTTCCATAAGAATTGGGGCGGATATTAAGGTAAGATCGTCAGAAGGCAGTTTTGGCCTATATCAATCATTGATAGTTGCTGAATATGATACTACATTTTTTGGTTCGAGTATTGTCGAAAATGGAACCATTGAGGTTTACGATGGCGATATTTCAGGCTTAAGCAACTACAATCTGACTGTGACAGATTTAACCTCCAACAAGGTCAAAATCAAATTGACTTCAACTGGAGGCATAGACTCATTGTTTGCTATTAGCGAACAAAAAAGTTTTCTTGCAAGAATATTCCTTCAAATAGAGAATCCTTTTGGAAGCGGCGTGGTAAGGTTTGATTATAGTGCCATGGAAGAGGGAAACATTTTTTATGATTACTCGACTCACTCCACAAAACTTTTAAATTGCCTGAAAATTGAAAATGAAGTCTTTCCGAAAGCTTGCCCGTCTATTTTATCTTTCAATCCTCCTACTGCTGCGGCGGGAGTTGGACAACAATCCTTAAATGCACCGCCTATCCCTGGTTTGATAACTATTGTAGGAGAAAATTTTGGGACGCCGGGGCCAGATGAATATAAGCCTTCTTACATGAAATTGGGGTTTACCAATGCAGGGCCTTCAGGTGACGATTGGTGTTACCCTCCAGAAAGGGACATTATTGCTTGGAGTGAAGACACCATTGTCGTTCGGGTACCAAGCTTGAATGAAGATGGAAATATCAAAACATATGCTGGAACAGGCCCGCTATTAATTTGGAACACTCAAGATACTTGTTTCTCCTATTCAACTCAGAATTTATACGTCCCTTTCTGTGTAACAAACCTATCCAATTTCTATGTAGCCACGCAAACAAGGGAAAGTATTTTGACTAAGATCGAAGATACCAACGGCGAGGGAGGGTATGACCTATATTTTGGAGATAATATTCTTACCATCGACAGTGTGGAGCAATCTTTTGAAAGGGCCTTGAATACTTGGAGGTGTACTACCGGAGTAAATATGGTAATAAAGCCGAAAAATGAAATTGCTGATTTGTCGAAGGCTTCTTTGATTGACATGGATAATACGTTGCCCACAGGAGTTACTACTACTTGGGCGGAAACCTTCAGGACCCCAGAAAAGTGCAATGACAATACCCACTCTACTCAACCCAAATTCGAAATGCTTTTCAGCAAATATTTCAGAAGGCCAACTGATCCTGCCCCAATAGAAATAAATTGGCACACAAGCGAAGCGCCTATGGGTTCAAGCATGGATACTCTTCCCAATAGAGACTTTCAGACAGTTGCCCTACATGAGCTGGGCCATGCTTCAATGCTTTTGCACACTAATAATACACAAAATGTGATGTACAAAACGTATACTGGTACAAAGAGGGTTCTAGCCTTCGATGATTTAGACGGGGGGATACATGCTGTTGAACTATCTGTGATTGCTCCGCACTGCCAGTCAAGGATGACAAAGTATACCTGTTCAACTAATTCCACCTCTGAAGCCCCTAAATTGGGAAAAAGGGTTTTTCCCAATCCAACATATGGGAATATCAATTTGGAATTTAATTTTAATTTTTCAGGAAAAATCATCTTGTTTGATGTATTTGGCAGAAAATTGTTGTCAAGAGAAATTGAAGATCAAATCCAAGTGGAACTAAATATTCATGATTTCCCAAGAGGTATTTACTTCATTGCTATAGTTGATGCTTACGATCAAGTATTAAACAGCACTAAAATTATAAAGCAATGAAGCGAATACTTTTCATTTTTCTACTTCTATTTCTTTTGCTTCAATGTGATATGAATAAAAAAGTAGTAAAGGAAACTTCTGAATATGAAGCCGAAGCAGATTTTTGCCAAGATTTCATTACTTTTTTTGTATTGCAAAATTGGAAAAAACTTAAAGTTGAGGAGTTTCGCATTGGTAAAAATACGTATAAATTTTACGTTGGGGACAAAAATTATTGGGAAAAAGCAATTCTTGCTAACCAATTTTGTTTCCGTGGAAAAAGTAAGGAAGAAATGGAAAAACTACTTGGCAAGCCAAGTCGAATTTCTGATTTCCGAAACAGAACTTTTTATTTTGTTGGAAAGACACAAGAAGAAGCAACATGGCAGTTACAGCTCAATTATAATGACTTGGATATATTGATTTCCATTACAGATACAGTAATGTTTGTAGATTAGAGAACCAGAAAACGACATCGAACAAAGCACATGACGGTGCGACAGAAAGTCGCTCTAAATATTGTTAGACAACGGAGAACCAGAACCTTGCAAGAGGTACCCCAAGTTGCTCTAACCTAATGTACTACCATTAGTTCTCTATCCGGACGGGCATCGCTGGCAACGGCTTTGTCCGAAGCTTCGGAGACACGGCATCCCGTTAAAGGCAAACTCGCGAGAGGAAGCCAAAAGCTGCTAATGCCTAGCGGTGCGGGCACCTGGGAGGACGATATGCACAACATAAGTGAACTGCTGCAAGGGCCGTTACTTTGGAACAGTGAAAGGCATTGATACACTGTGGCTAAAAAAGCAAGAGGAGAGGTTAGCAAATCGTTTAGGTTGCTACGTAGCCCAACTTCCTCCGGTACCTAAAGGCAGGTGCTAAACCGTCCGCAAGTATTTAGAGCGGAAACTGTTAAGCCCGTATCCGCCCCAGCCCACCGGGCATGGGTAGGCAACCGCAAGGGAAACCGAAGCGGGTGCGGGTAAAGGAGGATAGAGAAAGCGAATGCCCGGCAGTAATAACCGGGATAGGAGTTGAAGAAAAGGGAAGGGCAAGCTTTCCGTTTACCACATCACTCCGCCCGAAAGGGAGCAGGCTTCTATCTGGTACCCTGTCACGAGAAACTTGTATTACCTTTTACACACGAGAAAGCAAAAGATATACTAGCTACCTACCAGCACAATATTCGGTTCTTACCATAGTGCGCCCGTGACTGGCAAAACCGCATGGCAATTTATACGCTGGGAAGTTGTCGAGCGGCAGGTAAAGCCACCTTACAGGCACGTATCGTGAAGGCAGTACAATCCGGAAGGTGGAATAAGGCGAAAGTGCTGCAAGGCATCCTGAGCCATTCCTGTGCCGGAAAACTCCTGGCAATCAGGAGAGTTACAGAGAACAGCAGTACCACCGTACCGCTGGTATTGATAGCCTGCCCCGTACACAGCGTGTCGGGGGACAAACATGGGACACGCCCCTGGCTAAGTCTATACCATTGAGCAATTGCAAAACAAAGGCTACCGGGCTAAACCGGTACGCCGGATTTACATTCCCAAACCTAACGGCAAGAAACGCCCCTCGGCATCCCTACTATGCGCGACCGCGCTATGCAGGCTCTTCACTTGCTTGCACTCTAGACCCAATATCCGAAACACTGGCGGATGCCAATTCCTATGGATTCCGTTCCCACCGTTCCTGTGCTGACGCTATCGCCCGATGCTTCGACATCCTCGCCAAGAAAAATGCTCCCCAATGGATATTGGAAGGCGATATTAAAGGATGTTTTGACAACATCTCCCACCAATGCCTGCCTGCCGCAGGCAGGATGCTAGATCATATACCGGTAGACAAAAGAATGTTACAGCAATGGCTCAAAGCAGGATTCTTTGAAAAGCAACAATTTTTTCCCACCGAGGCGGGAAGCCCACAAGGTGCAATCATCTCCCCTGCCTGGCTAATATGGTTTTGGATGGCTTGCAAGCAGCCATTGGTAAGGCAAGCGGCGTCAAATATTGTACCGCCAGGAACCCAAGCGCTGCATCAACCCGCACCATGTACACCTGATCCGTTACGCCGACGATTTTGTGGTTACCTGTTCGAACCCAGCCTTGCTTGAACAAAAGGTTAAACCTGCCATCCAGGCTTTTTTAGTAGAGCGGGGCTGGAGCTGTCCGAAGAGAAAACCCACCTTACCCACATCCGGCAGGGCTTCGATTTTCTGTCTCAAAACATCCGTAAGTACAAAGATAAGCTGCTGATTAAACCGTCCCGTAAAAGTATCCGAAATTTTCTTCAAAAGGTAAAGCAACTCATCATAAAGTTCAGAGCCGCCAACGCAGCCGATTTGTTAACCCACCTGGCTCCGCTGATCCGGGGATGGACAATGTACCATCGCCACGTCGTGGTAAAATACACCTTTAATTATGTGGACCACCGCATCTGGCAGATGCTTTGGAAATGGGCTTACCGCCGCCACGCTCACCAGAAAGGCGCGGGTGGATCAAACGGCGCTACTTCATGCGCTACCGATAGCCGGGACTGGACTTTCTTCGCACATGACTTGCATGGAAACCTGATCACCATCTTCCAGGTACCAGTGGCGTACCCATCCAGCGGCACAGCCTGTCCTGTACTCGCAGGTCGGGATCAAGATCCGAGACAGGTACCAACCCTTACGACCCCGGGACGAAACCTACTTCGAACAGCGTAAGGATTACCTGATGATCAACAAACTTGCAGGCAAGCGAATGATCAGCTATCTTTATCAACGGCAAAAAGGGCTGTGCCCCCATTGCCAACAGAAAATAACGGAACAAACCGGCTGGAACGCCCACCACCTGACCCCCAAACACCTGGGGGGGAAGTGGGAGAGCGAAAACCTCGTGCTGATGCACCCGGTTTGTCATATACAAGTTCATCAACAACCTGTAACGGCTACCGCGTTGGCCTCAATGGCTGGCGTTAAGGGTGCTTGAGCCGTGTGCCGGGAGCCGAGCGAAGCGACACATGAACGAAGTGAATAAACTGGCCCGCACGGTTCTTAGGGGGGGAAGGGGCAGCAATGCCCCTGACCTACCCGACTTCATGCTAAGCGGCAGCACGCCGCATGTGCCAACCGTTCCAGCCAACCAAGAAAAAAAGAAAAATGAAGCTCATCTTAAACTGTAAAAATTGTCGAAGTGAAATAGAGTTAAAATATCCTGTAAATGATAGAGCTGAATTAGCAAGAGAAAGGGGTGATAAATTTAGCCTGAAATGTGCAGAATGCTCAAAAGAGAATAAATATAACGTAAACGAGGTAAAGGCGAAAGAAAGTAAATTGATTGCTATGATAGCATTTGGTATTCTCGTTTTCGGAACTGGAATAATTGGATATTTATTGAAGGATTATCTATTTATGCCAAATAATCCCTACAATGTTCTTGCAATCGGAGGAATGTTATTGATTCCTTCAGCTGTTTATATGATAATGACTAAACAAGAAAGAGATAACGCAAGAAGATTCAATCAATATTGGATATAAGAATTATGGAATTTAAATGCGATAAAATAAATATAACAGATTCAGGAATTGGAGTGGAGGTTCACTTTGAAAATTTGAATGGTGATAGTGAGTTGTATTTCTTGATTCAAAAGCATTTCGAAGAAGATGAAGATTATGACGAAGGAAGTTATATCGAAACACATGATTTTGAATTAGCTGGACACTATCATCCCAAAATAAAATTAGGCAAATCGAAATGTATTTTTGAATATGGAAAAAATCGCTTTGAAATTACCTATCAAATAGATGATAAGAAATTTAAAGAGTTGGAAGAATTTTTAAAGATTCTTGGCTCGGTAGAAATAACAAATTAAAAAGGAATGAAGGCTGGCTGGAATCGAGTGGCAACCGACAACCCTGAATTTTAGACCTACCCACTGGGCAAAGGATTCAGCGTTGCCGGAGAGCCCTCACACCACCAAGCGTACGGATCACGTACTTGGCGGTTCACAGAACAGCTTAACTTTTCTTGGGTTTGGAAGTATCGCCATACTTGACTTGCAGGTAATATTCCAGAAACGGGATGTAGCCTCGTTTGCGGAGGCGTTGTTCCGTCACGGTTGTACCCATAATTGGGCTGCAAGCGATTGCCCATCCACCCTTTTGTGAGTAGGCAAAACGGCGCGCCCAACTTTCCTCTACCCCTAATTGCCTAAACGCCCTCAGCCTTCGCTTCGGCCGCTTCCAGGCTTTCCAGATACAGTATCTGAGCCGGCATCGTATCCATGCGTCCAGGCTTTTTAGCTTTTGGTAGCCGGCAGCATTCCAGTTCGTTGAGCAAGATGTTGGATAGCAATGGGCTGAGCGGCCCGCCTTGTGGCGTTCCTGCTCTGCGAGGTACGGTTTTGCCTCCTTCGGCCATGCCACTTTGCAAGTACTGCCGAATAAGTTTTAGTAGGGTTTTATCTCCTACTTTTCGGCTAACCAGGCTCATCAGCTTGTCATGGTTGACTTTGTCAAAGAATGACTTCAAGCCTAAATCAATGGCCCAATGCCTGCCCGAGTTGATGTACTCGTTGGCTTGCCGGAGGGCATCATGCGCACTCCGCCTGGGGCGAAACCCGTAACTGAATGCGCTAAAACTCGGCTCCCAGAGCCGGCTTAGGGATCACGCAATAATAAGTTACCCAAAATAGAGGAAGTTATTTTGTGTGCTGGCAAGGCGCCAAACGTAGGCATAGCCCAGCTACGGCGAGGCTTGGTAACGCCGCCAGCGCGCAAAAGAACGACTATAGATGGGTAAGTTATTGTTGCGCGATCCCTTAGTATCCCGTGGATGGCTTGCTGTATCAGCCTGTCCATCACTACTGGGATGCCTAGGAGCCTGTCGGAGAAGCACTTGATGGGCTGCGAACGGCAAATATTGTTCTGCACTTCGTTGCTTTTCAGTCGCGTAGCGCCACTATGCTCCTTCATCGCGCCTCGTTCAGAACAATATTTGCTCGTTCTCGCCTCACCAACACTTCTCCGACAGGCTCCTAGCTGCCGGGTGCCGCCGCTGGGCTTGGGGATTTTCACCCCTCGCACGGGCTGGGGGCAGTACTCGCCCCGCAGCAGCTCCGCTTTAATGCGCTCCCAGTGGTGGGTAAGGTGTTTTGGCAATGCCTCTGTTGGCATGCCGTCCACACCTGCCGCCCCCTGGTTGCGCATCACCGCATGGTAGGCATTGACAAAGTTTTGCCCGTGCACTACCCAACGCATCAGATTGAATTCCTTTCCCATAAAAAAAAGTTTTCACCTGCCTTTTCCGGGCAAGTTCGCCAGCAAAGCATCCGCCATACGGCTTCCAGGCTCTACTGAGAATCCTGCCGCTAAAAGGCTGTTCCGTGTTCCCCCCTTCACATACCAGCATCTCAGCCCGCAGCTAGTATGGGTTCTGCTGACTTCTCCACCTTTTCAGGCGGAGATCTCCCTCGGTAAGGTGCATCCTCTTTCCGTTGACTCTGCCCGCATCTACATCAATGGACTAGTGTAAGTTCTGCCTTCGGTGTATTGTGCCACCTTGACGGTCCACCCATGCCTCTTATGCGGTTCGTGTTCCTGCATGCCAACTTTCGCAGTTCCGCTTACCTGCCTGCCTTGCGGCCAGCAGGCAGGCTTCAGGCTCCCAATCGCTCGGGACGCCCCCCGCAATTCTGCGGGGCAGGCTTTGCGGCTTGCTACACGCATACCTACTTTAGCGTGAGGAGAACTTTCATCTCCCTAGAGTACTCTTTTAGAGTTGCAAATGGCCCTTTCTTCTTATCTTTAAGCCTAGTGGCTTTGCCGATAGCTCGATTTGGCCATCTGCGATGCCCATTCGAGGCACACACACCGCGCCAGCGGCCATGCCCAGCAAAAGCTGGGCACGTCGCCGGCGCCAACCGTTGGGGGCAATATGAATAAGACAAACTGAAATGAACACTCATAGCGGAAACCAAAAAATAAAGCAACTTGAAAAACGAAAAGGGGGATATTTTTATTTAGAACTCAATGCTGATGTAGTTAATCAATTTGAGAACAAGAAAGCGACCCGAATCATTTGCACCCTCGACAATGCTTTGTCTTATCGCTGTGGACTTAATCATCTTGGTGATGGTAACTTTTTCATCATCATAGCCACGAAATATATTGAAAAATTAGGAAAGAATCTCGGTGACCCAGTTAATTACCGAATTGACAAAGATCCTGATCAACTCGGTGTGGACGTTCCAGAAGTACTTGAAGTTTTTCTTGCACAGGATTCTGATTTGAAAAGCATATATGAAGCTTTAACTGATGGAAAGAAAAGAAGCTTGATTTACAGCTTGAAAAAAACCAAAAACATAGATAGTCAAGTTCAGAGTATTATCGAATTTTTGAATAAGGAAAAATTGAAAATGAAATAAAATACTGCCCCCAATAATGCGCCAACACCATTAAGTTAAGCAGGTTGGCCGCACCAAAAATTAAAAAGCGGCCCCGAAATAACTTTGAACAATGGAAAATAACAAAGCCGACGAATACCCGGACGAACAAAGAGCGACGCCTTTCGCTCAGACCTATTTTCACGGGACAAAGGCTGACTTAAAAGTTGGCAGCCTGATTGAAGCAGGTTTCAACTCGAATTACGGAGAAAAGAAAAAGGCGAAATACATTTTCCTGACTGCGACATTAGATGCCGCTATCTGGGGCGCTGAGCTCGCATTTGGCGAAGGCCGGGAAAGAATCTATCTTGTAGAACCAACAGGCGCTATTGAAGATGACCCTGACTTAACGGACAAGAAATTCCCTGGAAACCCGACAAAATCCTATCGTTCGACACATCCATTCAGAGTCGTAGGAGAAGTGACTAACTGGCAAGGGCACCCGGCAGAACAAGTGAAGGCAATGAAGGAAAATCTTGAAAAATTAAAAGAGCAGGGTATAAATTCGCTGAACGACTAAATGGTAAAAATACACAGGACAGGTGCCTATGTGTCCTATGTGAAAACGCCTATGTGCCCTATGTGGCAAAAAACAATCCGGTGCCCAATGCTTTTAATCAGGTACTGGCCACCCTGCGCTACGATGCCAGGCACAAGGCGACGGGCAATACGATCGACTCGCAATCGGCCGAGTTGCTCCTGGCGATGAAATAAGTCCCCCATTATTTAGTACCAACAGCAGTAGTCGGACATATTTAAATTACGTTTCGTTCGCGAGAGGCTGTAGCCTCGATGCGGCATAACGGGCAAGTCTCCGACTTGCGGATGCCGCTCTTCGTAAACAAAATGGTTAACTTAGCGCAAATTTGGGTTAATTCATCCGAATTGAAAAGCTGAAAATTTCACCAACCACAGGAATCCGCCACATGCCCAACAAACTCATCGACGTCACCAAACGTTTCAAAGACACCGACCCGGAACGCGAAGAACGCATCCGCGATGAAATCATCGTCGACGCTTATGGCGACGAAGAAGTCATCTCCTCCTGGTATTACTACTCTGGAAGACTGGAATTATTGGTGCCGCAGCCAGTTATAATAGTAAAGATTTAAGATCAAAAAGTAAATTTTCACTACCTTTAGTGAAAATTTACTTTTTATATGATCGAAAGGCACATCACCCCCGCCATCACCTCCCTGTTGGGCAAATACCCCGTCCTGACCGTCACCGGCCCGCGGCAGGGAGGAAAAACGACCTTGCTGAAATCTCTGTTCCCGGATTGGCCCTACTTCTCTCTGGAAACCCCAGATTTCAGAGAGAAAGTACAGCTGAACCCGAAGGAACTGTTCGTCAAGTCCGGCCACAAGATGGTGATTGACGAGGTGCAGCGGGTACCGGAGCTGTTGTCCTACATCCAAACCATCGTGGACGACGACCGGGAAGCCTGTTTCATCTTGTCCGGCTCGCACAACCTGCTCATGCTGGAAAACATCAGCCAGTCTCTGGCAGGGCGGACTGCCATGTTCTACCTGCTTCCTTTCTCCCTGTCCGAATTGGGGCAGAAAACGCAGGATTATGAAAATTGGATTTTCCGGGGTTTCTACCCCCGGATTTACGACCGGGAAATCCCGCCCGGCCGTTTCTACCAGGATTATCTGGAAACCTATGTGCAGCGGGATGTGCGGCAGATAAAAAACATCGGCAACCTCAACCTTTTTCAGCGGTTTCTGGGCGTTTGCGCAGGGTATATCGGCCAGACGGTGAACTACAGCAATATGGCGAACGCTATTGGCGTAAGCGTCCATACCATCCAGAACTGGTTGTCCGTCCTGGAGACCTCTTTCATCGTTTACCAGCTAAACCCTTATTTCAGAAACTTCAACAAGCGCATCACCAAAGCGACAAAATTATATTTCTATGACACTGGTTTGGCTTGTTCTTTGTTGAGAATAAGGTCGGTAGAAGCCCTGGACAATTATTTTCAGAAAGGGGCGCTTTTTGAAAATTTCATCATCAATGAAATCTGCAAACGCTATTTCAACCAGGGAGAACGCCCCCCGATCTATTACTGGCGCGACCACAAGGGGCATGAGATCGACCTGCTGATCGACCAGGGCGGCCAGCTCCTGCCAATTGAAATCAAAGCCGGGCGCACTTTCTCTTCTTCTTTTTTCAAAAACCTGGACTGGTGGCGCTCCGTCGCCGATGTCCCCGTCGGAGGAAGCATTGTCATTTATGGAGGGGACGAGGACTGGAATCTGGAAAACGGCAGACTGATCAGCTGGCGAAACCTGAACCAATTGCCGGCTTGACTTCCTGGCTGGGCAAACAGGCAAAAACACCAGGACACGAAGTTAACCCCTTGGCTTTGTGCATTCTTCGTGCCTTTGTGCCTTAGTGGCAAAAAAAGCCCGGCCCAGGCATTCTCAAAAAATCCGTATTTTCGTCCTCAAAAATAAACCAATGCAAAAGATCATAACATTAATCGCCGCGCTCCTTGCCTTCCTGCCGCTGCTGCCCGGCCAGCAAATGGCCAAAGACCCCCTGCTCGGCCTCCGGGTAGACGTCGTTTACCTCTCCTCCGACCTGCTGGAGGGCCGGGAAACCGGAAAGGAAGGCGAAACCATGGCCGCCCAGTACATCGCCCACCGCTTCCAGGAGCTGGGGCTGGAACCTAAAGGCGCCGACGGCAGCTGGTACCAAAACTTCGATTTCAACTTCAAGGCCCACCCGCACGCCGAAACCGGAGAGCCGCGCACCGGCAGGAACGTGCTGGGCTACCTCGACAACGGGGCCGAACAGACCGTCATCATCGGCGCCCACTACGACCACCTCGGCCACGGCATCATGGGTTCGCTCAACGCCGGAGATCCCGCCATCCACAACGGGGCCGACGACAATGCCAGCGGCGTGGCCGCCATGCTGCGCATCGCCGAAGAGCTGAAAAGCGGCCGGGCCAAGAACAACAACTACCTGTTCATGGGCTTCTCCGGCGAAGAGATGGGGCTGTACGGCTCCAAGTATTTCGCCAACAACCCGACCTTCGACCTGGCCAAGGCCAATTACATGCTCAATATGGACATGGTGGGCCGCCTCAACGAAGAAAAAGTCCTGGCCGTAAACGGCGCCGGCACCTCGCCCGCCTGGAAAGAGGTGATCGAAGGGCTGTCTATCGGCGGCATCCAGGCCAAAACTACGGATTCGGGCATCGGCCCGTCCGACCACACTTCTTTCTACCTGAAAGACATCCCCGTCCTGCACTTCTTTACCGGCCAGCATACCGACTACCACAAGCCCTCCGACGACGCCGAACTGGTCAACTACCAGGGGCTGCTGCTGGTCACGGACTATATCCTGGCCCTGATTGAGGAACTGGACGACAACGGCGAACTGGCCTTTACCAAGACCAAGGACGAGGACGAAAGCCGCAAGGCCGCCGCCTTCAAAGTCACCCTGGGCGTCATGCCCGACTACGTCTACAGCGGCGAGGGCATGCGCATCGACGGCGTCATCGACGGGCGCCCGGGTGCCAAAGCCGGCCTGGAAAACGGGGACATCATCATCAAAATTGGCGATACGGAGGTGAAGGATATTTACGGCTATATGGAAGGGCTGGGCAAGTACAAGACAGGAGATAAGACAATAGTCGTCGTAAAACGCGGAGAGGAGGTCCTGGAAAAAGAAGTGGAGTTTTGATACAGGATTTTCCGGATTCCGCTGCTCCCTAAGAACAGGACAGGATTGACAGGATTGACAGGATTGACAGGACAGAAAAGGCCAGCTGTCATGGAGCTGCATTCTCGGCGACAAGATGCAATTAAAAGCTGTGACAGGCCGGGGCAGGAGCCCATCGGCCTGGTACCGTATACGATGGCTAGTGCCGCAGATTGAAAAATAATAAAAACATGTTTTGTTCGCGAGAGACTCCGCCTTCGCTATGCTTCGGCGGACAAGGTATGTCTCGATGCGGGATAATGAGTAAGTCTCCGACTTACGTGGATAAGAAGGCCAGAAATACGCAAGTCGGAGACTTGCAAGTTGAACCGCATCGCGTCATAGACGCTCGCGAACAGTAAGTTAGAACTACGTTCTCGCTTATATCTAACTAGCGGGAAGAAGAGATTCTGGAAAAGGAGGTGGAGTTCTGAGATAAGTAGTCGGTCCTATTTATTTTACAAATAACTCGGAATGCTCGTTACGATCTGTAATCGTACACGGCTCTGGGTGCCGGGCTCCCGCCCGGCGAAAAGAGGCAATTAAAAGCTGTGACAGGCCGGGCAGGAGCCCATCGCCCTGGTTCCGTATACGATCGCAGATCGTAACGAGCATCCTCTCCTCTGCGGTTAATTTTTTATGTTAACAAAGTAGTATCAAAAACGCCTGTTTTGTATGACCAACAAAGACATCGCCAGACACTTCCAACTGCTGGGCCGCCTCATGGAGCTCCACGGAGAAAACCCGTTCAAAATCCGTTCCTACCAGAATGCTTACCGCACCCTGCGCTCGCTGGACAAGCCGCTGGAAGAAATGGATGAGGAAGAGATCGCATCCATCAAAGGAGTCGGAAAGGCCATCAGCGGAAAGATCCGGGAACTGGTGGAAAACGGGCAGATGCAGACGCTGGAAAAATACCGGGAGAAAACGCCGGAAGGCATCCAGGAGATGCTCGGCATCAAGGGTTTCGGGCCCAAGAAGATCATGGCGGTGTGGCAGGGCCTGGGCGTGGAATCCGTCGGCGAGCTGCTCTACGCCGCCAACGAGAACCGCCTGGTGGAACTGAAGGGCTTCGGCAGGAAGACCCAGGAAGAACTGAAAAAGCAGCTGGAATACTACCAGCGGTCCAAACACCAGTACCACTACGCCACCCTGGAAAAGGAGGCGGAGCAACTGGAAGAAGCCGTCGGGCAAACCCTGCCCGGCGCCCGGGCAAACCTCTGCGGCGCCATCCGCCGGCGGGCTAACGTGGTGGAACGCATTGAGCTGCTCATCGGCTACGAGGGCGGGCTGGATGCCCTTTTTAAGGACGGGCTGTTAAAAGAAGAAGAGCAGGCAGAGGGCTTCATACTGGCCAAAACGGCAGCCGATACGCCCGTTCGCCTGTACCAGTGCCCCCCGGCCGAATTCGGCGCCCGCCTGTTCGAACTCAGCAGCCAGGATGATTTCCTCGAAGCCTTCGCCGCCGTTAACGGCGGGCCTCCGGAAAGCGACACGGCGGAAGAAGCCCAGGTGTTTGAAAAAGCAGGCCTGCCCTTCATCGCCCCCGAGCTGCGGGAGCAGGGCTGGGCAGTGAGCCTCGCCCGGGAGGGAAACCTGCCCGAACTGGTCACAGAAAGCGACATCAAAGGCGTCGTCCACGCCCACAGCACCTACAGCGACGGCGGCGCCAGCCTGCGCGACATGGCCCTCTACGCCAAAGAGCTGGGCTACGAATACCTGGGCATGACCGACCACTCCAAATCGGCCTTCTACGCCAACGGCCTACAGCCGGAGCGCGTTTTCCGGCAAATGGAAGAGATCGACGCCCTGAATGAAGAACTGGCACCCTTCCGCATCTTCAAAGGCATCGAGAGCGACATCCTCAGCGACGGATCGCTCGACTACGGCGAAGAGGTACTCCAGGCTTTCGACTTCATCATCGCCTCCGTGCACTCCAACCTGCGCATGGACGAAGACAAGGCGACCCAACGCCTGATTGCCGCCATTGAAAACCCCTACACTGCCATCCTCGGCCACCCCACCGGCCGCCTGCTGCTCTCCCGCGAGGGCTACCCCATCGGCTATAAAAAAGTGATCGACGCCTGCGCCGCCAACGGCGTGGCCATCGAACTCAACGCCAACCCCTACCGGCTCGACCTGGACTGGAGCTGGATCCCCTATGCCCTGGAAAAGGGCGTCCTCATTTCCGTCAACCCGGACGCGCACAGCAAGGAGGGCATCCACGACATCCATTTCGGCGTGCTCTCAGCCCGGAAAGGAGGGCTGACGGCAGAGATGTGCCTGAATGCGAAGGGGGTGGAGGAATTTGGGAAGTGGGTGAGGCGGTGACTGATCTGGGGTTGGGAAATGGATGGAAATGGATGGAAATGGATGGAAATGGATGGAAATGCGTGGAAATGCGTGGAAATGCGTGGAAATGCGTGGAAATACATGGAAATGTGTGGAAATGGATGGAAATGTGTGAGAACGGGCCGCTATAAAGGCCTGCTCGTCAAAGCCTTCGTGCGGTCTTAGGGTATCCGTCTAAGGTTGGACAGCAGAAAGGGGAAAGCCGAGCGGAGTCGAGGCCAAGCGTGTGCAGGAGGCATGGAGTGTCCCACCTTAGACGGATAGAGTATTCGTGTCTTTGTGGCAAGAAAAACCACCATGTTTATAGTGTGATGCATACACAATAGCCCCGAAATGTCCGGCAATATTATGCTGGCTGCTATGCCATAAAAAAATACTTATATTTATCCTCGTTAGCGCGCTAGCCCATCTTAAAAACACTTCACTTTTTACGTTTTCGAAGGCTCCGGCCCCAACACGATCGATGTCCGCCTCAACTTCAATTTCATCTATGGAGACTCCATTTTCGGCGGCAACCTCTGGAATTACTGGGAAAGCACCATCTTTGTAAACCTGGACGGCGGTTACGGCTGCGTGCTGGGGAGCTTCTACTTCGGCGCCTCCACCTGGCAGCAGTTTATGTACGTCACGGTCAGCCTGACGCCTTATGCGACGGGGAACTGTACGTATAACTGTTGAACAGCGGTATATGGGACGGGCCACTTTAAAGTGGCCCGTCCAAACAGATGTTACCTTACAAAACTCACCCTTCGCACCTGTATTCCATCCGCTGTAATCAAGCGAACCAGGTAAACCCCGCTCTCCAGGGCTTTACCCCCTTCTGCATGGCCATTCCAGGACAGCTCGTGGCTGCCTGCATCAAAGGCGCCGGACGACAGTAGCTGTATCCGCTGGCCCTGCAGGTTGAATACCTCCACGGTGGCGGCAGTGGCCTCCGGCAGGAAGAACCGCACAGTAGCCTGGACGCTGAACGGATTGGGAAATACCTCCAGTTTGTTTTCCCCTGCCGGGGCGCCGGCCCCGGGCCGATAGGAAGGGGCCGGGTTCGAACAGCAAATGCCGGTACCGGCATCGAGGGCGCCGATCATGTCCAGCAGCTGGCCGATGATGTAATCGGCATCGGCTGTGGGTATGGCGCCGCCGCTCTGGTTAGCCACGTAGGTAATGACGTATTCCAGAGAGGATACCACGACGCCGGCGGGGTATCCGAGGCATAACTTTTCGCTCGCCAGGCCCAACCGCTGGGTGATGGCTCGTTCCACGCTATAGCTGATACTCAGCCCTTCCACATAACCGATCAGGCCGTCGATAGCCTCATCAATGCAGACGATGCTTTGGCTGCAGGCATCGCCTATGCCATCCTGGTCTGCATCCTCCTGGCCGGGGTTGAAATCCTGTGGGCAGTTGTCGACAGCGTCACAGATGCCGTCGCTGTCGCTGTCGGGGGCATTGAGGCAGGGGTCGGGACAGGTGCCGAAGATATCGTCCCGTACCGTGACGGATGCCAGGCACCAGTCGTCGTTGCCACTTTCGTCGACAACGGTCAGCCAGACTACATTGGTGCCCAGGCCGGCGCAGGTGAAATCCTCCTGGCTGAGAGCCATCGACTCGATGCCGCAAACGTCGTAAGAGCCGTCGTCGACGTCGGCCGGCGAGATGGACGCTTGCCCATCCGGGCCGAGCTGCACGGTGATATCCCGGCAGTAGGCATCCGGGTTTTCCCGGTCCTTCACCGTCACGGTGGCGGTACAGGTGCTGGAGTTACCGTTGACATCAGTGACGGTCAGCCTTACTGTCCTGTCTCCCAGGTCATCGCAGTCGAAACGCCGCTTGCTCAGCGAGAAGCCGGCGATGCCGCAGGCGTCATAAGAATCGTCGTCGATGGAGGAGGCCCGGATGGTAGCTTTTCCCTCCTCGTCGAGGCGGACGGTGATGTCCTCGCAGCGGGCTCGCGGACCAACGTTGTCTTTCACCGTCACCGTGGCGTTACAGGACGCCGAATTGCCACTGGGGTCGTAAGCGGTGAGTATGACAGCATTCGGGCCCACATCGCTGCAGTCGAAGCTCGTTTGTCCCGTCAGGTTCAGGCCGAGCAGGGGGCAGTTGTCGCTGCTGCCGTTATTCACCTGCGCGGCCGTGACGGAAGCATTGCCGTTATCATTGAGCTGGACGGTGATGTTCTTGCACCGCGCCGTCGGCGCTATATTATCCTGAACCTTGACAGTAGCATTACAAGTCGAAAAATTGCCG
This sequence comes from Lewinellaceae bacterium, assembly GCA_020636375.1. Taxonomy (GTDB): domain Bacteria; phylum Bacteroidota; class Bacteroidia; order Chitinophagales; family Saprospiraceae; genus JACJXW01. Next base: position 886,386 of record JACJXZ010000001.1, read on the forward strand.
TTGTTGTCGGTAACGGTCAATACTACTGGGTTATCGCCGAGATCCGTACAGTTAAAGTCCATGACATCCAGGGAAAGGCTGGCGATACCACCGCAGGCGGCAAAGGAGTCGTCGTCAACCGCCTCCGGGGTAGTGCTGCCACTGCCGGTGGCATCGAGCAGCACGATGACGTCCTGGCAGCCGGCAACCGGCCCGGGGCTAACGGTGAAGATGGCTTCCGCGCGCACACCCGTGCAGCCGGCACAAACACACTCGGCAAAGAAGGAGTACGCGCCCGGGGTACCGGGGTCCACTTCGTTGGCGGCGACCGGGTCGAACACCTCGCCCGTGCCGACTGCATTGCCTGTAGCGTCATACCAGGATACCTGGCAGGGCAGGGTAAGCTCGTAGGCCCGCACATGGCCGGCGCTAAGGCCATTGCCGTCGTTGAAGGGCACCCCGACGGCCACCCGGCTGCCGTCGGCCGAAAGGGCGACCGACCGGCCGGATTCGTCGCCGGCCGCCTCGCCGTCGATGTCGCCGCCCGCCTGCACCCAGGTTCCTCCAATAAAATCATACACCCGCACCTGGCCGGCGCCACTGCCATTGCCATCGTTTACGGGAGCCCCAACAGCCACCCGGCTGCCGTCGGCTGAAAGGGCGACCGACCAGCCGGATTCGTCGAAGGCCGCCTCGCCGTCGATGTCGCCGCCCGCTTGCACCCAGGTTCCCCAATAAAATCATATACCCGCACATGAATGGCATTACTGCCATTGCCGCCGTTTAAGCGAGCCCCGATTACCAGCCGGCTGCCGTTTCACCGAAAGGGCAGCCGACCAACCGGATTCGTCGCTTACCGCCTCGCCGTCAATGTCCCCGCCCGCTTGCACCCACGTTCCCCAATAAAATCATACACCCGAACATACTACCGCATTACTGCCATTGCCGCCGTTTGAGCGAGCCCCGACGATACCAGCCGGCTGCCGTCGTTACCGAAAGGGCAGCCGACCAGCCGGATTCGTCGCCACCGCCTCGCCGTCGATGTCCCCGCCCGCTTGCACCCACGTTCCCCCAATAAAATCATACACCCGAACATGCACCAGCGCCAGTACCATTGCCATTGTTGATGGGCGCCCCGATTTACCACCCGGCTGCCGTCAGCCGAAAGGGCGACCGAATAGCCGAATCTGTCGCCGCCCGCCTCGCCGTCAATGTCCCCGCCCGCTTGCACCCACGTTCCCCAATAAAATCATACACCCGAACATTACCAGCGATAAGGTACCATTGCCATTGTTGAAGGGCGCCCCGATTTACCACCCGGTTGCCGCCTACTGAAAGGGCAACCGAAAAACCGGATTGGTCGCCACCGCCTCGCCGTCGATGTCGCCGCCCACTTGCGCCCAGGTTCCCCAATAAAATCATACACCCGCACCTTACCAGCGTCAACGCCATTGCCATCGTTGAAGGCGCCCCGACGGCCACCCGGCTGCCGTCGGCCGAAAGGGCGGCCGACCAGCCGAATTGGCCTAAGACCGCCTCGCCGTCAATATCCTGGCCGAGTTGGCTCAGGGCGACAGCTCTACCACCACCTACCGCCATACTTTCGCCTAACAGGGCAAGTACCGGTACCGGGTCCAGGCAGATTTCGTAGTTTTGAACGGTTGGCGGTTCGGGCAATGCAACCGTAAAGACAGCTTCAGTGCGTGCGCTCGGGCAGCCGGCGCAAACACACTCGGCAAAGAAGGAGTACGCGCCCGGAGTACCGGGGTCCACTTCGTTGGCGGCGACCGGGTCGAACACCTCGCCCGTGCCGACTGCATTGCCTGCAGCGTCATACCAGGATACCTGGCAGGGCAGGGTAAGCTCGTAGGCCCGCACATAGCCGGCGAAAAGGCCATTGCCGCCGCTGAAGGGCGCTCCGATGGCCACCCGGCTGCCGTCGGCCGAAAGGGCGACCGACCAGCCGGATTGGTCGAAGGCTGCCTCGCCGTCGATGTCGCCGCCCGCTTGCACCCACGTTCCCCCAATAAAATCATACACCCGAACATGGCCGGCATTACTGCCATTGCCGTCGTTGAAGGCCGCCCCGACGGCCAGCCGGTTGCCGTCGGCCGAAAGGGCGGCCGACCAGCCGGATCGGTCGCCGGCCGCCTCGCCGTCGATGTCGCCGCCCGCCTGCACCCAGGTTCCCCAATAAAATCATACACCTGAACATGCCCGGCATTACCGCCATTGCCGTCGTTGATACCGCCCCGATTACCAGCCGGTTGCCGTCGGCTGAAAGGGCTACTGACCAGCCGGATTCGTCGCTTACCGCCTCGCTGTCGATGTCGCCGCCCGCTTGCACCCAGGTTCCCCAATAAAATCATACACCCGCACATGACCAGCGTTAATACCATTACCATCGTTGAAGTACGTCCCGATTACCACCCGGCTGCCATCTACCGAAAGGGCAACCGACCAGCCGGATTGGTCGAATACCGCCCTCGCCGTCGATGTCGCCGCCTGCTTGCACCCAGGTTCCCCAATAAAATCATACACCCGAACATGGTGGCGTCCGGGCCATTGCTGTCGTTGAAGGGCGCCGATTTACCACCCGGCCTGCTGCTGCCTACCGAAAGGGCGACCGTAGAACCGGATTGGTCGAATACCGCCTCGCCGTCGATGTCGCCGCCCGCTTGCACCCACGTTCCCCAATAAAATCATACACCCGCACCTTACTGGCGTCAGTACCATTGCCGTCGTTGAATACCGCCCCGATTTTACCACCCGGCTGCCGCCTACCGAAAGGGCAACCGTAGAACCGGATTGGTCGTTTACCGCCTCGCCGTCGATGTCGCCGCCGACTTGCACCCAGGTTCCCCAATAAAATCATACACCCGCACCTTACCAGCGTCAAGGCCATTGCCATCGTTGAAGCGCGCCCCGACGGCCATCCGGCTGCCGTCGGCCGAAAGGGCAACCGACCAGCCGGATAAGTCGCCGGCTGCCTCGCTGTCGATATCCAGGCCGAGTTGGCTCAGGGCGACAGGCCCGCAATCGGCCGCCAGGCCTTCGCCGGCCGGCAGGGCGGCCAGGCCCGGGTCCGGGCAGATTTCGTAGTTTTGAACGGTTGGCGGTTCGGGCAATGCAACCGTAAAGACGGCTTCAGTGCGCGCGCTCGGGCAGCCGGCGCAAACACACTCGGCAAAGAAGGAGTACGCGCCCGGAGTACCGGGGTCCACTTCGTTGGCGGCGACCGGGTCGAACACCTCGCCCGTGCCGACTGCATTGCCTGCAGCGTCATACCAGGATACCTGGCAGGGCAGGGTAAGCTCGTAGGCCCGCACATGGCCGGCGAAAGTTCCATTGTCGCCGTTGTAGATCGCCCCGATGGCCACCCGGCTGCCGCTGGCCGAAAGGGCAACCGACCAGCCGGATCGGTTGCCGGCCGCCTCGCCGTCGATGTCGCCGGCTGCTTGCTCCCAGGTTCCTCCAATAAAATCATACACCCGCACCTGGCCGGCGTTACTGCCATTGCCATCATTTAAGCGCGCCCCAACAGCCACCCGGCTGCCGCCTACCGAAAGGGCTACCGAAAAGCCGGATTGGTCGTTTACCGCCTCGCCGTCGATATCGCCGCCCACTTGCACCCAGGTTCCCCAATAAAATCATACACCCGAACATACCAGCGTTACTGCCATTATCACTGTTTAAGTATGCCCCGATACCACCCGGCTGCCGCCTACCGAAAGGGCGACCGTAGAACCGGATTCGTCGCCTACCGCCCGCCCTCGATATCGCCGCCCGCTTGCACCCAGGTTCCCCAATAAAATCATACACCCGAACATTACTGGCATCAGTGCCATTGCCGTCGTTTACAGGCGCCTGATTTACCACCCGGCTGCCGCCCTACCGAAAGGGCAACCGACCAGCCGAATCGATCGCCGGTTACCGCCTCGCCGTCGATATCGCCGCCCGCTTGCACCCAGGTTCCCCAATAAAATCATACACCCGCACCTTACCAGCGCCAACGCCATTGCCGTCGTTATTGCGCTCCCCGACGATTACCAGCCGGCTGCCGTTGCCGCTACCGAAAGGGCAACCGAATAGCTTACCAGGTCGCTTACCGCCTCGCCGTCGATGTCGCCGCCCGCTTGCACCCAGGTTCCCCAATAAAATCATACACCCGCACCTTACCAGCGCCAACGCCATTGCCATCGTTTGAGGGCGCCTCATCTACCTACTACCCGGCTGCCGCTCCTACCGAAAGGGCGACCGACCAGCCGAATTCGTCGCCGGCCGCCTCGCCGTCGATGTCGCCGCCCGCTTGCACCCAGGCTCCCCCAATAAAATCATACACCCGCACCTGGCCAGCGTCAGGGCCATTGCCGTCGTTGAAGGGCGCCCCAACGGCCACCCGGCTGCCGTCGGCCGAAAGGGCGACAGAATAGCCGAATTCGTCGAAGGCCGCCTCGCTGTCGATATCCTGGCCGAGTTGGCTCAGGGCGACAGGCACGCTCCCGCAAATGGCTGCCAGTCCTTCGCCGGCCGGCAGGGCCGTCAGACCCGGGTCCGGGCAGATTTCATAGTTTTGCACGGTTGGCGGTTCGGGGTCGTTGTCGCAATCTTGCCCGGGCAAGGCGAAACTCCAACCGCAACAGAACAGGATCAGGCTGGTTTTGAAGAAAAACCGGGTTGGGGCTTTGCAATACGCGTCCCATCGGCCCGCTGCAAAGCAGGGAGTAAAAGTAGAGGTCTTTTTCATGAGTATGATTTTGATTTGCCTGGGGTATTCTTTGTTTCGACGTCAATCACCACCAGGCTGTCGACTTAGTAATCCTTAAAAAATAACTTCACGATCCGTCGTTGTAGTGAAGTGAATCAGCCACGCAGGATTGTCGCGGGTTAGGCTGATAAACGAGCTACAACGACGGATCTCAAACAGTGAAGTTATTTTTTAATCACTACTTAAAGAGTCGAGATGATTTTTACCACTGCTAAAATGAGTTATCTTTTCCGGCTGGATCGGGCGCGCCTCAAACCGTTGCTGCGCAGGCCGGTACGAAGCGACGGCCTGCGCAGCAACGGGATATTGAAACAAATATATTAAAAATTACCAAGCCCCGTTTTTTTTTTGCCGAAAATATTGCTCATTGAAGCAAGTTAGGGCGCAGTTGCGATTTGTCCCAGATGCCCCATTAACGCCACCAATGACGTGCCAGGCGTCTCGGGCAACACCACCACCGTGTCCCGGGGAAGGATCAATGATCAGGCGGCGGGTATAGGCTTGAAGACGGGAACCCGGGCCCTAGTGCTTTCGGCATTAAGTAAAGGGTGATAAGAAACGCCGCTATTTTCCGCCGGGCCAAGGCGGCTTGAAGGGATCGTAGCCGTAGCTACGAAGCCCTTTGAGCCAACGAAGGCGCGGTGGAAAAGAGCAAGTTTATTGCCCCTTTATTTAGTGCCGAAAGCACTAGTGCTTCCGGAACGAAGTCCCGGGGCAGTTGTTGGTTGTTGGTTATTGCCCATCCGCACCCCCTAAGCCGTTGATTGCCAGCGAACCTGGCCCCGAGCGTGTCGAGGGGAACCAACAACGGCATTTTGTTCCCGGCGGGAAAACAACTCCCCCGTTATTTAGTGCCAACAGTACTAGGCAATCACCTCTTCCTCCCTGATCGGCGCTCTGAACACCACCTGGCCGTCGAACACATCCAGCACGATGTGGCTCTTCGGTTTTACCTTATTGAGCAGCATCTGCTTGGAGAGCTCGTTGAGCACGCGCTTCTGGATGACGCGCTTCAGCGGGCGGGCGCCGAATTCCGGGTGGTAGCCCTCCTCGGCCAGCCAGTCCATGGCCGGGGATGCGATGGACAGCTGTATTTCCTGGTGCGCCAGGGTCTGCTTCAGTTCTTCGAGTTGCAGCTGGACGATCCGGCGGATATCCTTTCGGGACAGCGGACGGAACATGATCACCTCGTCGATCCGGTTGAGGAACTCGGGGCGGACGGCCTGCTTGAGCAGCTCGAAGACCTGCTCGCGGGTATTTTCGATCACCGCCTCCTCTTCGCCCGGCGCCATGTTCGCGAAGTTGTCGCGGATGAGGCCGGAGCCGATATTGGAGGTCATGATGATGATGGTGTTCTTAAAATCCGCCACCCGGCCTTTATTATCGGTCAGGCGGCCGTCTTCCAGCACCTGCAGCAGGATGTTGAAAGTATCCGGATGCGCCTTCTCTATCTCGTCGAGCAGGATGACGCTGTAGGGCTTGCGGCGGACCGCCTCGGTGAGCTGGCCGCCTTCGTCATAACCGACATATCCGGGAGGGGCGCCGATCAGGCGGCTCACGGCGTGGCGCTCCTGGTACTCGCTCATGTCGATGCGGGTCATCAGGTTCTCGTCGTCGAAGAGATATTCGGCCAGGGCTTTGGCCAGCTCGGTCTTGCCCACGCCGGTGGTGCCCAGGAAGAGGAAGGACCCGACCGGGCGCTTCAGGTTCGACAGGCCGGTGCGGCTGCGGCGGATGGCGTCGGCCACCGCTTCGACTGCTTCGTCCTGCCCGACGACGCGCTTGTGCAGGTCTTCCTCCAGGTGGAGGAGCTTCTCGCGCTCGCTCTGCAGCATGCGCGTAACCGGGATGCCGGTCCAGCGGCTGACGATCTCTGCAATGTCTTCCGCGTCAACTTCCTCCTTGACCAGCATTTTGGTGTCGGACTGCATTTCGTGCAGGCGGTTCATGTAATTATCGAGCTGTTTCTGCACTTCGGGGGCCCTGCCGTAGCGGATTTCGGCCGCCTCGGTATAGTTGCCCTCCCGTTCGGCCCGGGCGCTCTCCACTTTCAGGCGCTCCAGTTCCTCTTTGGCCTTCTGGACGCCGAGCACCACTTCCCTTTCGCTTTCCCATTTGGCGCGCAGGGCGTTGCGCTGTTCTTCCAGGTTGGCCAGTTCCTCGTCGATCAGGCCGATCTTCGCTTTGTCTTTCTCGCGTTTCATAGCCTCCCGTTCGATCTCCAGCTGGCGGATCTTGCGCTCCACCTCGTCCAGCTCTTCCGGCATGGAGTTCATCTCCAGGCGCAGTTTGGCGGCCGCCTCGTCGATCAGGTCGATAGCCTTGTCGGGCAAAAAACGGGAAGTGATGTAGCGATGGGAGAGCTGCACGGCAGCCACCACCGCGTCGTCCTTGATGTTGATCTTGTGGTGGGTTTCGTAGCGTTCCTTCAGCCCCCGCAGGATGGAGATGGCGTCTTCCACGCCCGGCTCTTCCACGAGCACGGTCTGAAAGCGGCGTTCCAGCGCCTTGTCGTTCTCGAAGTACTTCTGGTACTCGTTGAGGGTGGTGGCGCCGATGGCCCGGAGTTCGCCCCGGGCGAGGGCGGGCTTGAGGATGTTGGCGGCGTCCATCGCGCCCTGGGTCTTCCCGGCGCCGATGAGGGTATGAATCTCGTCGATGAACAGGAAGATGCGGCCTTCGGCGGCGGTCACCTCATTGATCACCGATTTGAGGCGTTCTTCGAATTCGCCCTGGTATTTGGCGCCGGCAATCAGGGCGCCCATATCCAGGGAATAAATATCCTTGTCGCGCAGGTCTTCCGGCACGTCGCCGTCCACAATGCGGTGGGCCAGCCCTTCGACGATGGCGGTTTTGCCGACGCCGGCCTCGCCGATCAGGATGGGGTTGTTCTTGGTTCGGCGCGCCAGGATGTGCAACAGGCGGCGTATTTCGTCTTCCCGCCCGATGACCGGGTCGAGCTTCCCGTCGCGGGCCCGCTCGTTCAGGTTGATGGCGTATTTGTTCAGGGCGTTGTAGCTGTCCTCGGCGCTGTGGGTGGTCACCCGGCTGCCTTTGCGCAGCTCCTGGATGGCCGCTTTGAGAACCTTCTCCGAAACGCCGCTGTCTTTGAGCATCTGCGAGACGCTGTCTTTGGTGGCGATGATGCCCAGCAACAGGTGTTCCAGAGCGACGAACTCGTCGCCAAACTCTTTGAGATAAGTGTTGGCTTTTTGCAGCGCCTCCGTCGCGGTGCGCGACAGATACTGGCTGCCGCCGCCGCTGACCTTAGGGTAGGAATGCACGATGCTGTCCGTCGCCTGCCGGATCGCGTCGTAATTGACGCCCAGCTTCTTGAAAACGAAGGGCGCCACGCTCTCGTCAACCTCCAGGATGCCCTTCAGGAGATGGCCCAGCTCGATGGACTGCTGCTGCCCTTCCATCGCGATCTGCTGCGCCCGCTGAACGGCTTCCTGAGATTTTATCGTGAAATTATTCAAGTTCATTATGCTGGTTTTTTTTATGACTATTTAGCTGGGTCAAGAGGCTTTTGCCACAAAGACACAAAAACTCCAAGATTGCACCAAGGCTTCGTGCAATCTTTGTGCCTTGGAGTCTTTGTGGCAATAAAACCAGCTAGATGGCAGACCACCTAAATAGTTACTTTTTTATTCTTTAAAAATACAAGCCGGAGTTGCCTTTTCTCTTTGCTTTCCGACCTTGTCGCCTCCTATTTTCACTCAAACTACGTACCATTGATGAAAAAAGCCAGTACCCAGCCAATATGACAGGGGTTGTCGGGCGATAATGCCAATATGGCAAAATCAGTAATCATTTAGGTGGGCCTGATGCCTTTGCCACGAAGACACCAAGATCGCACCAAGGCTTTGTGCAATCTTAGTGTTTTTGTGTCTTCGTGGCTAAAAAGCGGAGGGCTGCTAAATAGTTACAAAAATCAAAAATCAACAAATCACTATCTTAGCCGCCAGCAATAAACCAAAACCATATACCATGCAAACCAAACCCTTGGGAATCACCCTGGCAGTGCTCATCCTGAGCTGCTGTACTGCGCTCACCGCCCAGAACACCATTTACGAACCGTTGATACTGGAAGATGTCCGGTATGCTCCCGAAGATTTCGGCAGGATGTGGACCTTCGACGCCGTACCCACCCAGCGCTTCGAGGAACTCTACGAATTCAGGGTCACCAAAGAGTGGCTGGACGACGTGCGGCTTTCCGCCCTGGAGTTTTCCACCGGCTGCTCCGCCTCCTTCGTATCCGCCGACGGGCTGATCATGACCAACCACCACTGCGTCCGCAGCCTGCTGCCCGGCATACAGCAGGAAGGGGAGAACCTGCAAAAAGATGGTTTTTATGCCGTTGACCAGAAGGGCGAGCGGCCGTTCCCCAACCTCTACGTCGACCAGCTCCTGTCCGTGGAGGACGTGACCAGGGAAGTACAGGCCGCCATGGCCCGGGGCAAGACAGAGGAAGAACAGCTGCAATTGCGGGACCTGAAAATACAGGAACTCACTGCCGCCTGCGAAGAGGGCGGCACTGCCAGATGCCGGGTGGTCACGCTCTACAACGGCGGGAAATACGCCCTTCATTCCTACAAGCGCTACGAAGACCTGCGCCTGGTGATGGTTCCGGACGTGCAGATCGCCGCTACCGGCTGGGACTGGGACAACTTCACCTACCCCCGCTACGAGCTGGACTTTGCTTTCCTGCGGGCCTACGACGACGACGGGCAGCCGGTGAAAAGCCCCAACTATTTTCGGTGGAGCGAAAAGGGCGCCGCCGAGGGCGAGCCGGTCTTTGTCGTCGGCCGCCCGGGAAATACCGACCGCCTGTTATCCATGGCGCAGGCCGCCTTCCACCGCGACCACCGCAACCCTACCCTGCTTACCCTTTTCAACGAATTGTACCAGGCGCAGTATGCTCATTTCCAGGCCAACCCGGGCCGGCAGGCGGAGCTGCTGAGCCAGCTGCTGAGCGTGGCCAACGGCCGCAAGGTATTCGCCGGCTATCAGCTGGCCCTGAACGATGAATACCTGATGGCTAAAAAGCAGGATTTTGAACGGGAATTGAAAAACCGCATGGAAAAAGACAAGGCTTTGTACACGGAATACCGCGACCTGTGGGGCAAGATCGATGGAGCCGCAGCCGTCCTCAATGAACGCTTTACGGCTTACTTCACCCACCAGATCACCCCTTTCAGCAGCCCCGCCCACCTGATACTGGCCAAAAAACTGGTGGATTATGCCGAACAGATGGCCCTGCCGGAGAGCGAAAGGGCAGCGCCTTACAAAGGGGAAAAACTCGCGGAAACCAAATCGGAGCTGGTACTCCAGGTGCCGGATATGGACCTGGAGAAGCTCCGCATCCAGGCACATGCCAACTTCCTGGCCAAAGTCCTCGGAAAAAATTCAGAAGCGCTGAAGATCGCCTACGGAGGGCATTCCGGCGAGAAGGCCCTGCAATACATCCTGGAAAATGCCGCCGTCGCCTCTCCCGGCAAAGTGGCAGCCCTCATCGAAGGCTCGCCCAAAGGCATCCTGGAGGCGAAAAGCCCCTACCTGTGGTTTGCCCGCCATGCCAAAGCGCAGCTGGCGGCAATCAGCCCCCAAATGCAGGACGCCCAGAACACCCTGGACGTACAGAACCAACGGCTGGCCATGCTCATCTTCGAGGCCTTCGGCACGGAAATGCCGCCCGACGCCACCGGCTCCCTGCGCATCTCCGACGGCCGCATCCGGGGCTACGAATACAACGGCACCCTCGCCCCCGCCAAAACGACTTATTACGGCCTGTGGGACCGCTACTACTCCTTCGGCGAGAGCGCCTATCCCTGGGGCCTGCACGAGCGCTGGCAGAAAGTGCCTCCCGGCCTGGACCTGTCCATCCCGATCTGCTTTGCGTCCGACAACGACATCGTGGGCGGCAACTCGGGCAGCGCCGTCATCAACCGCAATGCCGAAGTGGTCGGCCTGGTGCACGACGGCAACCTGGAGAGCCTGGCCGGCAGCTACGCCTTCCTGCCCGAGGAGAACCGGGCCGTCTCTACCGACTCCCGGGGGCTGCTGGAAGGGTTGAGGCATGTGTATAATGCGGTTAGGCTGGTGAAGGAACTGGAGAACGGGGGGATGAGGTGAATCTCTTGAAATAGCAGACAATAGACAGGATGATCAGGATATGCAGGCCCCGGGGGGGGTGCGATGAGTATTTGTAGACAGGATTGACAGGATGAGCAGGATACATACACCCCTTTGACGCAAGCCCCTAAATCTTGTAAATCCTGTTAATCCTGTCTACTAAACCCTGTTAATCCTGTCTACTAAATCCGGTTAATCCTGTCTATAGTCAATCTTGTGTGTTTCCTGTCTGGTTTACCGGGAGGCTGCCGATCAGTTCATAAACCCTCCGGGCCAGCGGGCTGGCGCCGTTGTCGTAGTTCGACAACACGGCGACGGTATAGCCTTTATCCAGAAAAATATCCAGGTTGCCGTTCAGGCCGGGAAAGCCGCCGCTGTGGCCCACCACCTTGCCCGCCGGGCCACTTTCCACCGAAAAGCCGTAGCCATAGCGGGCGGTATGGGGCGTCCACATCTTTTCCAGGGAAGCCTTGGAAACCAGTTTGCCGCTTTGCAGGGCCCGGGCAAAACGGAACAGGTCTTCCACCGTCGAAAAGCCGCCGCCCGCCGGGCCGCCCTTAATGACGTGTTTGTACAGGTTGTTCTCCCATTTCCAGGGGCTGTCCGGGGCCGGCACATAACCGATGGCGAGGTTTTCCACAGGATAGTCCATCTCGTAACAGTCTGTATTTTCCATGCCCGCCGGCAGGTAGATGTTCTCCCGGATGTAATCGAAGTAATCCTGCCCCGTGGCGCTCTGGATGACCACCCCCAGCAGCAGCATGCCGGTATTGCTGTAGCCGAAGCGCTCCCCGGGCTCGAACTGCAGGGTTTCGCCCTGCACCAGGGGCTTGAAGTCCTCCACCGAGCGGTAAAGCTCCCGGGATCCGTTCCAGTAGGTGTCGTTGAAATAACTGCCCAGGCCGGAGGTATGGGTCAGCAGGTGGTGGACGGTGACCTTGCCGGTGATGGACTCCGGCAGCCAACTATCATCCACGTATTTTGAGATGGGGTCGTCCAGTGCTATCTTGCCTTGTTCCGCCAGTTGCAGGATAGCGGTAGCGGTGAACATCTTGTTCATGGAACCCAGGTTGAATTTGGTGTCCAGCCGGTTCGGGACGTGGAAGCGCTTGGATGCCTCCCCGCAAACGTAGGTGAAGCGCACCTCATCCCCTTTTGCCACCAGGATAGCGCCGGAGAAGGCGTCCCGTTCGCACAGGCGCCGGAGCAATTGTCCCAGCTCCGGCACGAGGCTGGCTTCCGTAACCTCTTCCGGTTCCACGTTGGTTGGCGTCCGGGCCGGGGAAAAGTTCAGGCCGTTGATCTTCTGATCCTCGCCCTCCAGGAAAAAGCTGAACGCGCTCCAGGAACCGAAAAGCTCGTCCCGTAGGATGACGACCGTTTCCGGTCGCGCCGGCACGTAAGTCCGGATACTGTGAAAACGGACGCCGCCGGTGCTTTGAAAAACGGAACGGAAGGCGTTGACATGCATCTCCGCCGGGGCCATTTCGCGGAACTCCGCTGCACAGTGCTGCTCCAGGAGGGCAATTACGGCATCGGCACTGTTCGCGTTGACCGCGTCGATGACCGCCTGAATCCGCTCCCCGGCAACGCCATCCGGCATAACGGAAACATCCGCATAGCTCTGCTCCCCGGCTGGCTGGGCGGCCGTGAACAGAGGGATGCAAAAGCTCAGAAACAGGCAGGCAAAAGAGCGTTGAATACGGACGGGTGATTTTTTCATGCGATGAAATTTTAAATTACGAAATGTTTCGTATGCAATTTTACGCTAAATTTCTTTGCCTCCAAAGAAATACGAAATATTTCGTATCAGTCTTTTTGCCCCCCTTTCCTCTGCCATTTTCGCTCACCGGCTGGAAAATCCCGGTTGTAAACCGTATTTTGCGCCCTGTTTTGTCCCAAAACTTTTTTCAAAAAAGTTATCCTTTCAGCCCAACCTTTTTAGATGCCCGGAAGGTCTTAGCAAAGTGAATGAGAAAAACGATTAAATATTCGAAAACTACAAACCCTATGATGCCAGTTACCACCTTCCTCGTCCTGACTTTAGCGATCATTGCCGTTGGGAAAAAAGCCAAGGCCCTGCGGTAGCCTCCGATTCGCGATCAGCCCACCCGTCTTCGGTTCAGTGCCCGCAGGGCAAGGGCCGTAAACAAGCCCAGGTAGGCCAGGCTCATCAGCTCTGCTGCCGACAACCACCCCAGTTGGCCAGCGGCGATTTCTCCTTCGTAACGCGGCATGAATAAAAAACTTGGCGCGTAAGGGTTGAGAAACTGCCAGGGCCAGGCGGCCCCCAGCAACCCGGCAACCACGTACCCCAGTATGCCGATCAGCAAGGGCACGATAAATGTGCTGAACCGAAAGCTGAGCCAGGCGTGCAATCCCATCAGGCCCAGGATGGAGAGGACGGTGCGGGCCGACAGCCCGGCAATTTGCCCCAAAGAAGGCAACTCCTCCAGCAGTTTATTGGCGGGCCCGATCAGGCCGAACAGCAATCCGGACAGCAACATACCCAGGATAAACAGCAAGTGGGCGCCCACAAAGAGGAGCAGCAGAAAGGCCAACTTGCCGAGGTAAACCTGTTGCGGCGCTACGGGCAAAGTATGGAGCTGCACCCACATTTCCTGCCGGTGTTCCATCTGAAAGGCCAGGCTGCACAGTATGATCACATACAAAGGCAGCATCATGAAGGCGATGCCGGCGTAGTGATTTGTGATGTATTCCCGCCAGCTGCCGGCGGAAAAGCCCCCACCCAGCTCCCCATCCACCAGATGCAGGCCCAGGAAAAGCAGAACGTTGGCCGCCGTTCCGGCCAGCGACAGCCAGACAGCCATGGAATTGCGGTTCTTCCGCAGTTCGGCATTCAGGCAAGACAGGAAAGTATGCATAGGACAATTTGTTACTGGTACAAGCTCAGGAAGAAATCTTCCAGGCTGTCTTCTTCCGTTGCCAGTTCATAGATATCGATATTGGCGCCCCGGAGCAGGTCGATCACCAGATTGGCCTCTTTTTTACCGGAAAGAGGTAATTGCAGGGCGCCTTTTTCCGAAAGCCCGGCGTCCAGGCCGGCAGCCCGGAGCACGTCCAGCGCCCGATCGGCCGGCCGGCACAGGATGCGCAGGCGCACCCCTGCCGGCAATTGCCTCCGGGCGCCTTCCAGAGCGCCCTGGTACGCCAGCCGCCCCGGGGCAAGGATGCCCAGGTGGGTACAGGACTGTTCCACCTCGCTCAGCAGGTGGCTGGACAGGAAAATGGTCATTCCTTCTTCCCGGTTGAGCCGGCGAAAGAGGCTGCGGACGTCGACGATGCCGGCCGGGTCCAGCCCGTTGGCCGGCTCATCCATCAGCAGGAGGCGCGGCCGGTGCAACAGGGCCATGGCTATTCCCAGCCGTTGTTTCATGCCGGTCGAATAATGGCGCGCCAGCTTGCCGGCGTGGCCTTCCAGCCCCACCAGCTCCAGTACTTCCACTGCCCTGTCCCTGCCCACGCCCCGGTAGGTGGCCATGACCATCAGGTTGTCCAGGCCGGAAAGGTGGGGGTACAGGTTGGGCCCTTCGATCAGCACCCCTACCTGATGGAACGCCTCCTGCCGGATCGGGCTTCCAAAGAGCGATACGGCCCCACCTTTCCGGGGAAGCAGCCCCATCAGCACCTTCATCAAGGTAGATTTTCCGATCCCGTTAGCACCCAACAGCCCAAAGACGCTGCCCTCCGGCACGGCAAGGTCCAAACCGGAGAAAACCGGAGCGCTTCCCGGGTAAGCAAAAGTAAGGCCGCTGGCCTGCAAAGCGTATTGACTGGTTTCATCCATGAGCTTCCTGTCGTTCCTCCGTGAAACGTTATCAATGGAGAACTGTTTTGTATTTTTACCGCCACATATAACCACAGCCGATGAAACTGACCTTAGGATTTAGCCCCTGCCCCAACGACACCTTTATCTTCGACGCCATGATCCACGGCAAGGTCGATACCGAAGGGCTGGAATTTCAGCCCGTCATCGCCGACGTCGAGGAGCTCAACCAGAGGGCTTTCGCCAAATCGCTCGACATAACCAAGCTCAGCTACCACGCCTTTGCCTTCCTGCTGCAGGACTATGCCCTGCTCGACGCCGGCAGCGCCCTGGGCGACAACGTCGGGCCCCTGCTTATCGCCAAAGCGCCCATGGAAGAAGCGGACATCAAAAAGGCCCGCATCGCCATCCCCGGAAAATATACAACGGCCAATTTCCTGCTCAGCCTGGCCTATCCCAAAGCTAAAAAGAAAACGGAAATGCTGTTTTCCGATATTGAAGACGCCGTCCTGTCCGGAAGCGTGGACGCCGGCCTGATCATTCACGAAAACCGCTTCACGTATCAGGACAAAGGTTTGGTAAAACTGAGAGACCTCGGGGAATACTGGGAAAGCGCGACGCAAATGCCCATCCCGCTGGGAGGGATCGTCGCCAGCCGCGCCCTGGGGACCGAAGCCCTGCAGGCCGTCAACCGGGTGATGGCCCGCAGCGTGGCCTTCGCCCTCAGCCACCCGGAAGAACCCAGGGCATTCGTCCGCCGGCACGCCCAGGAGATGGAAGAAGAGGTGATGTACAAACACATCGGCCTGTACGTCAACGACTACACCCGGAGCCTGGGGATCAAAGGCAGGGAAGCCGTACAACGCCTGTTCGACATCGCCATGGCCAAAGGGGTAATCCCGGCGCAGGACTTGCCTGTTTTTGTGCGGTAAGCTTTTGGCACGATTGTTGAATCTATTACCGTGAATTAGGTTATAGGTTATACATTCAGATATTGTTCTTTCCGAAAGGGCCCGCTGTCAGGCGGGCTTTTTTTTCGCCCCTTCCCAAACAGGCGTTAAAAATTCGAACAGTTTATTATTTTTGCCCATCCTTCCATTATTCCTAATCAGAAAAAAAACCAACAGTAATGATTATTGGCGTACCTAAGGAAATCAAGACCAGCGAGAATCGCGTTGCACTGACTCCCGCCGGCGCACTGGAGCTCACCAAGCGCGGACACAGCGTATATGTTCAAACCACCGCTGGTGTCGGCAGTGGTTTTCCCGATGAAGAGTACCAGCAGGCCGGCGCCCAGATTCTTCCTTCCATCGAGGCGGTGTATGATAAGGCAGAAATGATCATCAAAGTAAAGGAGCCCATCGAGCCGGAATACAAGCTGATCAAAAAAGGGCAGCTGTTGTTCACCTACTTCCATTTTGCCTCCTACGAACCGCTGACCAAAGCGATGATCGGCAATGGTTCGGTATGCCTGGCCTATGAGACGGTAGAACTTCCCAACCGCAGCCTGCCCTTGCTGACCCCCATGTCGGAGGTGGCCGGGCGCATGGCCATCCAGGAGGGCGCCAAGTACCTGGAAAAGCACCAGCACGGCCGGGGCGTATTGCTCGGGGGAGTGCCCGGGGTGGCACCCGGCAAGATCCTGATCCTGGGCGGCGGCGTCGTCGGCGCCCAGGCGGCAAAGATGGCGGCAGGCCTGGGTGCCCAGGTCGTCATCCTCGACGTGAACCTTTCCCAGTTGCGGTACCTGGCTGACGTCATGCCGGCCAATGTCGTCACCATGTTTTCCAACGAATACAATATCCGCAAACTCATCAAGGATGCAGACCTGATCGTCGGCGCCGTCCTGATCGCCGGCGCCAAAGCGCCAAAGCTGATCACCCGGGATATGCTCAAAGAGATGCAGCCGGGCACCGTGCTGGTGGATGTGGCCGTCGACCAGGGAGGATGCATCGAGACCTGCAAGCCCACCACGCACGACGACCCCACCTACGTCATCGACGGCGTTGTCCATTACTGCGTGGCCAATATGCCGGGAGCTGTGCCTTCAACCTCCACCATCGCCCTGACCAATGCCACCCTGCCGTACGCCATTCAGCTGGCCGACAAGGGGTGGAAGGCGGCCTGCCGGGAGGATAATGCCCTGAAAAAAGGCCTTAATGTCGTACACGGCAAAGTCGTTTACAAGGGCGTGGCAGAAGCGTTTAACCTGCCGTATACGGAAGTGGAGGAGGTGTTGAAGTGACCGTGAGCCGGGGGGTGATGGTTGTTTGTCGTTTGGTTGTTGCCGGGCGCGATGCTAAATTGGGTACCCTTCGGTGTTAGGTGGGTTTAGGTTTTAGGTTTTAGGCGTTGGCACCTGTTGAGTGCCCGATTAGGCCTGGGTTGCCCCCCTAAAACCTATAGCCTACCTTAACTGCCCCGGAACTTTAGTGCCGCAGGTTGAATACTTATAATCCCTCTTCTGTTCGCGAGCGTCTATGACGCGATGCGGTTCAACTTGCAAGTCTCCGACTTGCGTATTTCTGGCCTTCTTATCCACGTAAGGGATTGCGCAACAATAAATTACCCATTTATACTCGTTATTTTGCGCGCTGGCGGCGTTGCCAAGCCTCGCCGTAGCTCTGCTATGCCTGCGTTTGGCGCCTTGCCAGCACACAAAATAACTTCGTCTATTCTGTGTAACTTATTATTGCGCAATCCCTAAGTCGGAGACTGACTCATTATCCCGCATCGAGACACACCTTGTCCGCCGAAGCATAGCGAAGGCGGAGTCTCTCGCGAACAACATATGTTTTTATTATTTTTCAACCTGCGACACTATCGTTCCGGCGGCACTAGTGCTTTCGGCACTAGGGATACACTTTAGTCAGGCCAGCCCCCGTATCCAGGACGATGTACGCCGTATTGAACCCGGCGGCCTTTGCCTGGCGCCAGGCCTGCTTGGCCTCTTCGATGTCGTCGAAGCCGGCCAGCAGTTTGACGGTCAGCCCTCCGCTCTGGCGGTCTTCGATATTGCCGTACCGTTCCAGCCCGGATGGGTTGAAGTACTGGGGGTTCCGGTAAGCGGCCAGCTGCACTTTATACTGTCCGGTGCCGGCGGCAGAGGGTGCAGGAGTATTCTGGCCGCTTTTCGGTTGCGCCCCGACATTGCCTTCCTCCGGGACGATAAAAGCGTCTTTGTAACCTTTGGATTTGACTGAATTCAGGGCATTGCCCGCTTCTGCGCGGCCGGGAAAAACGCCGATGCGCACCTTGTAGACGCCGCCTTCGAATTTGGAGTAGACCTGCCCGATGCTCGTCAAATCGGAAAAGTTTTCCAGGCCGGGTTTGTTGAGGGCGGCAACCTGGACGGAATAGCCTTTGCCCAGAGGGACGCTTTCCCCGCCCGGAGAAACGGCGCCTCCGTCTCCGACGATGCCGCCCGGCCGGGGCGCCACATCAGAGCCCGGATAATTATCTGCGCCTTCACTGACGGGCAGCATGGAGATCACCCCCAGGACGGTGCGGTCATTGCCTTCTCCGGTGTTTACCGTTCGGCTGATATCGCGAAAACCAGGGCGGGAATACCGCACCAGGTAGGAAGCGTTGGGGCTAAGGGCCAGGGCGTAATCTCCGTTAACATCGGTGGTGGCCTGCATCGTGCTGTTGGTCGACTGGTTGGTGGCCGCCACTGCCACCCCCACTACGGGCAGGCGGGTAGCATAGTTCAGGATCTTGCCAATGTATTCTTCGCCACGGCGGCTGAGCATGATATCATACGATTCGTTCCGGCGGCTTCCGGCAGTTGCTGACACCGAGAATACAGCGTCGTTGAAGCCGTCTGACCGGATGACGATATCGCAGTTCAGCCCTTCCACCGCCTGAAAGCTATAGGTGCCCCGGCCATCCGCTTTAAAGAGGCCTTCTCCGCAGTTGATAAAATCGATGGTAGCGCCCGGGATGGGAGCGCCGTCGGAAGCGTTGCGGATGTTGAGCGTGATGTTGTCAGCAGATTTGAACACCTTATACAGGTCTTCGCTGCCCCGCCCTCCCGGGCGGTTGGATACCAGGTAACCGATATTCCGGAAACCATCGTAAATGAAGCCGAAATCGTCGCGGGAGGAGTTGATCAGGTTGCCCAGGTGAAAAACGCGGGCCCAGCGCCCGTTGGCCTGTTCGGCCCGGAAAATGTCGTATCCGCCCAGGCCCTGATGCCAGTTGGAGGAAAAATACAGGTTGCTGCCGTCGTAGAAGGGAGACACTTCGTCGCCCGGCGTGTTCACATTGGGCCCCAGGTTCTCCGGCGTGCTCCAGGTGTTGCCCATCCGGAAGGAGACGTACAGGTCGAAACCGCCGAAGCCGTCCGGCCGGTTGGACGAAAAATACAGGGCGTTGCCATCCGGCGAGAAAGCGGGCCAGCCGGTAGAAAACCCAGAGCCGTTATACGGAAAGGGTTTCTGTTCGGCCCATTCTCCGCCGGGATTGATCTGGGCGATATGGATGCTCAGCTCCAGCCCTCCGGTCGGGATATGGCGGGTGCCGTCGATAAAGTTGTTTTTTGTAAAGGCCACCGACCGGCCCTCCGGGCCGTAAGACAAGGGCCCGACGTTGACAAAGGCGTTTTCGTCCTGCATCCGGTTCTGGAGCGGCACCGGAGCGTCCAGGAAGCCGTTATCCCCCACTCTGGCCATGAACAGCTGGTTGTTGGCTTTGCCCGTCCAGGTGGATCCCGCTGGGTTGAGGTCGGTCCGGGCTGATGAAAAGACCACCTGGTCGCCGTAAAAAGCCGGAGCGAAGTCCGACGAAGTGGTATTGATGTACTCATTGCTCACCAGATAGGGGGAGGACTGGCCCATCTGGTTCTGCGCAAAAACGCAGTTCTGGGCAAACTGGCGGCCCTTGGCGGCGTTCTCTTCGTTCTGGCGCTGCACCTTGGCGTAGGCCTCAAACCATTGCCGGGCCTTATCGTACTGTTCCAGGGCCATCAGGACTTCGGCGTACTGAAAGGGATACTCGTCGACCATGCTCTTTCGGCCTTCGCGGTCGGCCAGCACCCGTTCGTACCAACTCCGCGCTTCTTCCATCTGGTTGAGGTACCGGTAGGAATCGGCAAGCTTGAGCATGGCTTCAAAATTAGACGGCCGTTTTTCGAGCAGTTCGAGATAACCCCGCACCGCCAGGTTAAAGGCCCCCATTTCATAATCTTTGTTGGCCCGGTTGAGCTGGCCGTAAGCAGGCAGGCAGGCAACCCAGGTTAACAATAACAGGAGGGCACTGGAAAATAGCTTCATAATCTTGCGTTTTCAAAAAGTAATTACAGGAGTTGTTCTTCCCTATGGAAAACTTCGGTAATATATCAATAAAATTAAATACTCAAAAAATCATAGGGCGGTCATTTCAATTGTCAGATTTTTAGCAGTCGGCGATTTTTTATAGACATTATTCCACCAGCACCATAACGGAAGTTAATTTTGGATTGTTGTGTGACAAATCATTCGAGGTTTTCCATGACACCCTTAAGGCTTTCTTTGCTTTTCCCCGTTTTTTTTTCCGCTTTGCTGTTTCCGGGCCCTGCCGCCCAGCCCCGTTTCCCCTATGAGCCCGGGCACTTCATCGTCCAGTTGGCTGACAGCGGGGCCATGCCCGCGGTGCTGGCGGCATTGCGGCGCCACGCCGGTAAAACGGCAAAGATACATACTCCGAAGCAGTTATGCGCCGACCCGCCTATATGGCTGCTGAAGTTTGATCCCGCCCCGGCAGCCGACAAGGCCCTGCTCGCCTTCGTCGCCGGCCTGCCGGGAGTCGCTCTTGCCCAGCACGACCATCATTTGTCGCTGCGCGCCACTTTCCCGGACGACCCGCTCTTTCCCGCCCAGTGGCAATGGCACAACGACGGGGTCAATGGCACTGTGGCGGACGCCGACGTGGATGCTCCCGAAGCCTGGGAAATCAGCTCCGGCGGCGTAACGCCCGACGGGGACACGATCGTCGTGGCGGTGATCGACGACGGCGTCCGCCTCCGCCATCCTGACCTGGCGCCCAACTTATGGCGCAACCACGGCGAGATCCCCAACAACCACGTCGACGACGACGACAATGGATACACGGACGATTATTATGGCTGGAACACGGCTTTCGAAAACGGGCAGGTCGACCTCGGGTTTCACGGCACTCAGGTAGCGGGCATCCTCGCCGCCCGGGGCGGCAACGCAACAGGCGTGGCCGGCATGGCCGGGCACGCCCGGATCATGCCCATCGTAGGGGGCGCAGGGCTCGAGTCGGAAGTCATTCAGGCTTATGCCTACGCGCTGGCCCAGCGCCGGGCATACAATCAATCCAATGGGCGAAAAGGAGCGTTTATTGTAGCCACCAATTCCTCCTGGGGCGTCGACGGGCTTTCTTACCAGGATGCCCCGGTCTGGTGCGGTTTTTACGGCCATCTGGGGCAGGCCGGCATGATCAACTGTGCGGCTACCGCCAACCGCGACTGGAATGTCGACGAGGCAGGCGACATGCCCACCTCCTGCCCCAGCCCGTTCCTGATCAGCGTGACCGCCTCCAACAGCGGCGACCAGCGGGGCGAAGCCGCTTATGGCCCTTTGAGTGTCGACCTGGCAGCGCCGGGCATCGGAGTGCTCACCACCAGCCCGGGCGACACCTATGCCCTGGCCAGCGGCACATCCTACGCCAGCCCCCTGGTAGCGGGCATCGCCGCCCTGCTGTACGCCGCCCCCTGCTCCGGCCTCAGCGCCCTGGCAAAAGCAGCGCCCGCCCAGGCTGCCCTGGCCGTGAAGCAACTGATCCTGGAGGGAGCCGACACGCTGCCTCAGCTGGCGGAGAGCCTGGCCGGCGGAGGCCGGGCCAACGCCCGAAAAAGCCTGGCCCGCCTGCTGGCCCGCTGCAGCGACTGCCCGGCGCCGGCATCGTTCACAGCAGAACAACACAGCGACAGCACCGCCCTGCTCGACTGGCAGCCGGGCCACCCTGCCAGCCTGTACTGGCGGCTTCAGGGCACCTCGGCATGGGCATCCCTGGGGCAACCCCTGCCGCCCTACCTGTTCGAAGGGCTTTCTCCCTGCAACGCTTATGAATTCATGCTCGTGGCCCACTGCCCGCTGTCCGACAGCTGGCCCAGCCTGGCATCCCTGCAGGCAAAAGGCTGCTGCCCGGCGCCGGCAGAAGCCTGGCTGGAGGAGGCCACTCCGGAAGCAGCAGTGATCGGCTGGGAGGCTTCAGCCGGCACCGCATTCCATAAGGCCCAGCTGTGGCGCCAGGAAGAAAACCTGGCCGCCGGAGAAACGGACGGGAACCAGTTCGCCTTCAGCGGCCTTTCCCCCTGCAGCGACTATGAAGCCCTGCTGATCTCCAACTGCCCGGGAAACCAACACCAGGATACGCTCGCCTTCTCTTTCCGCACTCCCGGCTGCGGCTCCTGCACCAGCCTGCCTTACTGCCCGTCGGCTGCAGCGCCAAGTGGCGTGGAATGGATCGCCTCCTTCTCTATCGGCGGCTTTCACAACCCCAGCGGGCAGGATGACGGCTACGGCGACTTTACCCACCTGCCGGTACGCCTGCAGGCCGGGCAGGCTTATTCCTTCACTATCGAACCGGGTTTTTTGCACCTGCCTTTCCCGGAACACTACCGCATCTGGGCCGACTTCGACCAGGACGGCCATTTCGCCGGCCCGGAAGAGCTGCTCTTTGAAACTCCATTCGGAACGGAAGGGCCCGTTTCTGGCCAAATCCTGATACCGGAAACGGCAGCCGGAGGTTCCGTCCGGTTGCGCCTGAGCATGAAATGGGCCGGCAACAGCAGCAGCCCGCCCCAACCTTGCGAGGAAAATATCGAATTTGGAGAAGTGGAGGACTACTGCCTGTCCGTGGAGGATTTTCTCTCTTCGCCTTCGTCAGCTGCCTGCTCTCCGGAAATGAATTTGTTCCCTAATCCATTCCGGGAAAACCTCCAGTTGGAATGGGGCTGCCCCCCGGAACACCCAACGCGGGTGAGGTTTTTCAATTCAACCGGGCAACTGCTGTTCGAACAGGTGGCGGCTCCCGGCACGCCCTCCTTTCCGCTGCGCCTCCCTCCCGGCCTTGCTCCCGGCCCGTACTTCCTGCAGGTAGAGTCTTCCGGCAAAAGCGCTTTTCAAACTGTCATTAAAAATCAGGATCTTTAATTTATCTTTATACTTTTCACCAATTGCAATCTGTATCATGAAACGCTTCATCCTTTCCTTTTTCGCTTTCGCCTGCCTGTCCGCCACCTGCAATGAAGGCCGCAAAACCATCTCCGGCGACTGCCTCGACCAGAGCAAGGCCGACCCCGAAATGGCTTGTATAGAGGTGTATGAGCCTGTTTGCGGATGCGACGGCAAAACATACCCCAACGAATGTTACGCCCGCCGGGCGGGCGTCACCCGTTGGGAGAAAGGGCCCTGTGAGCAGGAATGAGTTGCCCTTTTCGCTGTGGAAAGCCAAATTCTAAGGGATCACCCTCTTTTTATTGCTGCACCTTGCCGACGACCCGAAATTCCGTCCGCCGGTTTTGCTGGTGTTCCTCTTCTGTGCAGGGCACGCCGTCGGCACAGTGGTTGACCAACCGGGATTCCCCGTAGCCTCTGGCCACCAGGCGTTCTTTTTCGACACCTTCGCTGACCAGGAACCGTACTACTGCATCGGCCCGCTTCTGCGAAAGGGCCATGTTGGATTCGCTCTCGCCGTTGGAGTCTGTATGAGAGCTGATCTCCACGACGATATCCGGATTTTCCTTCAGGAGCTGCAGCAAGCGCAGGAGATGCGGGATGGAACTTCTCTGGACGCTGGAACGGCCGGTATCATAATAGACGTTGACGCGAAAGGAGAAGCCTTCGCTTTCCTCATTGCTGCTTCGGTCGAACCCGAAAGCGCCGGCTTCTGCTTCCATTTTTACAGGCACCCCGTCGCCCTCGCTCGCCGGGTCGGAAGCGTAGGGCATCAGATAAGCATTGACGAATTGTCCGTACTCGCCGTCTCTGACGCATATGGGCTGTTTCATTTTCTGGGCAAAGAAGTTATCTCTTTCTATTCTTACCTGGTAGCAACACCCTGCTTCCACCGAGAGGGTGAAACGGCCTTGTTTATCGGTAAAAACGCTGGCAGGTTCCAGGCAATTGACACTGGCCAACCCCACTTTCGCCTGGACTACCGGCATGCCGGATTCCTGGTTCAGCACCACGCCGTTCAGCATGTAGTTGCCCGAGGTTCCACGGGGTGCTTCCGGTGCCGGACGGGAAGCGGCGGTTCCTTCCGGGGCCAGGGCCAGGGCCAGGAAAAGCGTATCTGCCGCCAGTTCTCCTTTCCGCTCGCAGGCTTCCAGAGAACGAGGCTGATAACCTTTGGCCGTCCCGGTGAGGGTACAGCAGTCCGGCAGGCTGAAAAACAGGCGCCCTTCGGCGTCGCTCACGAGGGTGTCTCCACCGCAGGAACTCAGCACCCGGATATAAGGGATCGGGGCGCCGGTGGTAAGGTCCACGACATCCAGCTGCACCGGCGTACCGGTTTCGGCCAGGCGGAAGAAGTAAATGTCGTCCTTGCCTGCCCCCCCGCTGCGGTTGGACGTGAAATACCCCTCCTTTTCTGTTGCATTGAAAATGATGGCAAAATCGTCAGATTGGGAGTTGAAGGGGGTGCCGAGGTTGCGGGGCAACACCCAGAGGCCGTCGTGCCCCTCTTCCGTCCAGAATATATCCTGCCCGCCCAGCCCCAGGTGCCCGTTGGAACAGAAGAACAGCTTCCCCGAATCGCTAATGAAGGGGAAGACCTCGTCATCCGGCGTATTGACGGTAGGGCCAAGGTTGATCGGAGGGCCCCACTGGCCATTCTCCAGAAAAGAGAGGTAGAGGTCTTTACCGCCCTGCCCGCCGGGCATGTCGGAAGAGAAGAACAGACGGCTGCCGTCCGAACTGACAGAAGGGTGTACGACCGAGTAATGGTCACTTCCGAACGGCAGCGGCTGGAGGTTGCTCCAGCCGCCTTGCGGCAGGCGGCGGGCCGTGACGATCTCCAGGCGCTGAATCTCGGCATCGAGCGGAAGATAAGCGGGCACCCTGCGGGTACGGGTAAGATAGATCTCCGTCTCTCCTTTGCTGAATGCGGCCAGCCCCTCGTGGAATTTCGACTGGAGGGAACTGGAAAAGAGCTGGGGCGTGGAATATGCCCTGGCGCCTCCCCTGTCTTCGATGGCTACCTGAAAGAGGTCGAGAAAAGCCTGGGAGGGATCCTCGGCAGGCCTGCGGAAAGTTGAAAAAACGAGCTTGTCCTCAAAAAAGGCAGGGCCGAGTTCGCTGTTGGGCCCATTGAAATCAGGCAGGGACAAGGTCACCCTTCCGGGTTGTTCCTTGCTCAGCTCCCGGATGTATCCGCAGGCATTGAGCAGGCGCTGTTTGCGGGGGTCGTAAGGATTGTACTTCAGGTAATCCTTAAACCAGCGCTCCGCCCCTTTACAGTCGCCGGTGCGCAGCAACATCAACCCGTAATAGAACTTATCCTCCGGGCGGCTTTGGGGCAGGCCGATGGTCAGTGCATACCACTGAGCGGAAGCCTGGTAATTACCCAGGAAGCGGTGGGACTCCGCCAGTCGGAGCTTTACCTCGGCCAGGTCTTCCACTCCGAGCACTTCTTCATACAAGGGTATGGCCTGGCGGTATTTTCCTTCTTCAAAATACTGATTGGCCTTTTTCAGTTTGGTGGGCTGGGCAACTATGCCGCCGCATACGATCAAGAAAGCCGGCAACAGCCATATTCGTTTTTTCATAGTTATTGGGTTGAGGTCCTTAAACCGGGCCATGATACAGGTAATAGGGCACATCGGTATATTGTTGCTAAATGATACAAGGGCTGGGCAGCAGAGCTGATGCGCGGCAACAGCCCTTCGATTCCCCGAAAGCATTTCATCTTATAATTACGGAAAGAGCGGGCGGAGGTTTCATTTTAAAGACGGAACTCCCGCGATAGCGGGTAAGAAGGGCAAAAATAGCCGAAAAAAGGACTATATCGAACAACTTCTTATCTTGAGGCAAAAACGGCATGCAGATCACCACCCTATATACCTATCCGATAAAATCTCTGGCCGGCATCAGCCTGCCCCGGGCTCTTGTGGAAAAACGCGGCCTGGCCTATGACCGCCGCTGGATGCTGGTGGACCGCGACGGGCTCTTCATCAGCCAGCGGGAGATTCCCCGGCTGGCCCTCCTGGTGCCGGATTTCAGCGGCCCTCACCTCATTGTCCGCCACCGCCACGAGGGGCTGGCGCCGCTGGCCATTCCCGTGCGCCCTCCGGAACAGGCCGCCGGGCTGGAAGTGCAGATATGGGACGACCGCTGCCGGGCGCTCCTGGTAAGCCCGGAGGCCGACGAGTGGTTCAGCGAGGCGCTGGATACCCGATGCCGCCTGGTGTACCTGCCCGACGAAAGCGTCCGCCCGTTAAACCCGGCCTACGGCCAGCCCGGCGAAATGGTGGGGTTTGCCGACAGCTGCCCGCTGCTCGTCATCGGGGAAGCTTCTCTCGACGACCTTAACCAACGCCTCGAAAACCCGGTGCCCATGAACCGCTTCCGGCCCAACGTCGTCTTCTCCGGCGGCAATCCTTACGAAGAGGAGCAATGGGAAAGCTTTCGCATCGGCGACGCCCGCTTCCGCGGCATCCGCTCCTGCGGCCGATGCCAGATAACTACCATCGACCAGGAGTCGGCAGAAGTGGGCAAAGAACCGCTCCGCACCCTGAGCGCCTACCGCCGGCAGGGGCATAAAATAGCGTTCGGCCTGCACGCCAGCTTAGCGGCGGAAGAAGGGGAATTGCCGCATATTCAGGTGGGGGATGAAGTTGTTGTCGGCCGGCAGCGAGGTGGGATATAAACTGGCACTTAATAATACATATCCAGGATGACCATCCCTCCGAAGATGAGGCTGGCCACGCCGTTGGTGGTGAAAAAGGCGAGGTTGACGCGGCTGAGGTCATTTGGCTTGACGATGGCGTGCTGGTACGCCAGCAGGCCGATAAAGATGCCCGCCGCTACCCAGTGGATCCACCCGAAGGCAGGGTACATCGAGTAAAGCAGATAGGCAGCCAGCAGGATGACGCCGGCGCAGGCCAGGTGCAATGCCGAGGAAAACCGCAGCGCGCCGTTCCTGCCCAGCGCGACCGGGATGGAATTCAAATTCAGGGAGCGGTCGAAATCGTCATCCTGCAGGGCATAGATGATATCGAAGCCGGAAACCCACAACAACACAGCGGCGGAATACAGCAAAGGCAACAGGGCAAACTGCCCCTGAACGGCAAGATAGGCGCCAATGGGGGCCAGGGACAAGCCCAACCCCAAAACGAAATGGCAAAGGAAGGTAAAGCGCTTGGTATAACTATACCCCAGGACGACCAGCAGGGCCACCGGGGAAAGGACAAAACAAAGCGGGTTGATGAACCACGCAGTGAGCATGAACAGCAGGCTATTGATAAAAACGAAGGCCAGCGCCGCCCGGGGCGCGATGATCCCCGCCGGGATTTCCCGGCTGGCCGTCCGGGGGTTTTGAACATCGATATCCCGGTCGAGATAGCGGTTGAAGGCCATGGCGGCGCTCCGGGCAAAAACCATGCAGAGCAGCACCAGCAGGAACAGGCGCCCGTTCAGGCCGGCGCCCGACTCCAGCGTGCCCAGGAAGAAGCCCAGCAGGGCGAAGGGCAGGGCGAAAATGGTATGGCTGAATTTGATCAGGGACAGATAGTCTTTCATTGGTATTCAATCTTCCTAGTGCTATGTAACATAAGTTTGATCGAAGAATTTCGAGTCTATTTTGGTGCTGGACAAGGCGCTCATGACGCGCATAGCCGGAGCTACGTAAGGAGTGAGCAACGACGGCCAGCGCCAAAAGAGGCCGAAATTGTCGATAGGAACTTATGTTACAGAGCACTAGTAGTGATTAAAAAATAAATCCGACATTTTGAGCCAGTGGGCCAGGAGCGGCCTTCGCCCGCATAGGCTCCAGGCCGCTCCTGGCCCACTGGCGTCGAATTTATTTTTTAAATTTTCCTTACCGAACGGATGCAAACATAAAAAAAGCCTGTAAGATTTTGTTCAATCCTACAGGCTTTATGGGTGCAGTTTTATCGGTACGCACCTCGCCGGGAGGGCTCGTACCTGCCCGCGCTTACTGCGTAACCGTCGGCGCGTCGCCTTCCTTGCCCTGCACCTCGCCCTTCAGGTAGATGAAGGTCTGCGGCGGGTTGGTATTGGCGGTGATGGTCACCTTCTGGTTGCGCTTGCCTTTCTTGTTCTGAGAGTTGAATTCGACCGTGACCTCGCCTTCGCCACCCGGGGGGATCGGCTCGCGCGGCCAGCTCGGGACGGTGCAGCCGCAGCTGCCCTTGGCGTTGCTGAGGATCAGCGGCTCCTGGCCGTCGTTCTTGAACTTATACGTGTGCGATACTTTCTCGCCTTCGACGACGGTACCAAAGTCGAATTCCGTCTCGGCAAAGCTCATGACCGTGGTCGGGCCGGTCGGTACGGCGGCTTCCTGAGCGGCCGGCTGGGCGGCGGCGTTCGGGTCAGCCGGCTGTACCGGAGTGGTCAGGCTCTGAGCGGCTTCCTGCTGTGCGGCAGTCTGGCTGTTGTTGCAGCTGAACAAAAAGGCAGCTGCCAAAAGGGTGAGTAAGGATACTTTGAGTTGCTTCAACATCTTGATAAACATTTTGGGTTTGACACTTAGTACTCTGTTAAATAAATATCTTATGCTTCCGGCCGTGCCTTTTCGCCCTGCTCTTCGTCACGTCCTCGCCTTGGTAACGCTGCTACCAGACTCCGGGCATTCCTCGATCAGAACGAAAATTCATCGCCCGGAAACGACAATTTATTTATTTAACAGAGTACTTGATTCTTTCGCCGGCTCCGGGCTAAAAAGCAGCCCGGCAACGCCAACGGGTACAAAGGTAACAAACGAACAACAGCGAGCCGTTAATCGGTTTTGAAGTTTTGTTAATGAGTTGTTAAACAGCTTCTATCGGAGGAAACGATAAGTGGCCTTCACCAGAAAGATATTCTGCATCTTTTCAGAAAACAGGCGCTCTCCCAGGCTGGGCAGCAGCCGCTCCGCCGGATCGCCGGAAGCGGTGTTGCTCTGCGACCAGACCAGGAACAGCTCGGAGCCAGGAATGTATTCCCACCGGAAGACGAGGTTGGAACGGAACTGAATGAAATTGAAATCGGGCTCGTCAAAAGTGTAATCCACCAGCCCATCCAGGTTTTCATCTACCCGGAAGGTTCCGGCTTCCTCGTCGAAAGACAGCTCCTGTGCCGTAAAGAGCCGGAAGCGGTCGTAGAAATGATCGGCTTTGGGGTCGGTAATGTATTTCAGCTCCCGGTAAGTGCCCCTGGAAATGAAGGGCTGCCCGTAGTACTGGATGGTCAGGTTGGGCGTGATGTTGTAATTCAGGCGGATGGTCGAATAAAAGGTGCGCTGATCCACGAAACCGGCGATGTACCGGGGCGCGCCGCCTACAGCTTCTTCGGTAATGTACTGCAGTTTGCGCTGCTCGTTGGCGTAGGAAGGAGAAACGGTAACGTTGAACGCATTGGCCGGCTGCACGGTCAGGTCCAGGGAATAATCGCGGTAAGCGACGGTGCGGGGAGCATTGCGTTCAAAGCCCCAGGCATGTACTACGTTCAAATAAGCGTACAGTTTTTTGCGCCGGTTAGAGCCGATGCCTGCCCAATGCACCAGGCCTTTAGAGCGCTTCAGGGCAGGCCCGCCCCGCAGGTCGTTGTTGGAGTAATCCCTCAGCTCGTGGTCCAGTCCGGTATTGAAGCTCCAGAAGTTCTTCAGGAAGAAGTTCACCCCGCCGCCCAGGCGCTGGTACAGGGCATTGCCTCCGAAGTCCCAGCGGGCGGCGTGGTTGTAGCTGAACGACAGGTTGCGGAAGATGGAAAAGGGTTCGTTGATGCGGTAGGCCATCCAGTAAAAGTGGTTGATCTCATCGGCATTGCGCATGAAGCCGACATCGTTGAGCTCCAGGCCGGGAGAACGCCAGGCCAGCCCGCCGTCGAAGACAAAGCGGCCGCTGAGCTTGCCCAGGCGCAGGGTGCCGCCATGCCCGTTGAGGGACGTCGCGGTGCTGTCTACCTCCAGGTGATCGGCATCGGGGCGCTGAAAGAGGTGTTCAAAAGCGGTTTGGGTATTTTGGATCACCTCCGGGCTCCCCTGCACCGAGCTGCCCACCACATTTGCGGCGAAAAGGTACGTCCGGCCTTTGAACCAGTGCGCCAGGTCAATGCCTCCGGTATAAGCGGCATGGTGCAGGCCGGTGAATTCAGCGTCCGTCCGGTCGCGCAGGGTTGACGTCAGGATGCCGCCGAGCACGGTGCTGCCCTCGCGGAAGTCCTGCGTGGCCCGGCCGACGAAGAAATTGGTCAGCGGCTCGACGACTTCCGTGGCCCGGTCGTCGCCCTGGGCGATGTTCGCCAGTTCGCGGGCGGTGACGGCTTCCAGGATGCCCAGGCCCAGCCCGTTGCGGGTTTTGCCGCTGAACTTGGCTGCCCCCAGGATGGAGGCGTTATCCGGCACGCTGGCGTATTCGCTGTCTTCCAGGTCCGGATAGGCATGGGGCGCGCCGCCGATGCGCCGGGAGTAGAAGAGGTTGTCCTGCCCGAAAGGGCCGCCGGCCCAGGTATTGCTCACCTGGTAGTCGAAGAGGTTGCGGTTTTCGATGAAAAAGGGCCGCCGTTCGGGGAAAAAGATGCGGAAGCCGTCGAGGGTGAGGGCAGAAGGGTCGGCTTCCACCTGCCCGAAATCCGGGTTGACGGTAAAATCGAGGGTGAGGTCGCCGGTGACGCCCAGCTTGCCGTCCAGCCCGGCGCTGATGGATTGCTCATGGCCGGTGGCAAAGGGGTTGCCTTCTTCCTTCTCAAAACTCCGGGCCTGGGCCAGCACATAAGGCTGTATCTCGACCTGCTTCTGTGGCCGGACGCCCTTCAGGCCCCGCAATTGCCCGAAGCCGCTCACCCAGTTGGGGTCGTTTTGCGAAATGTACTGCCAGGTCGAACGCGACTCCTCCCGGAAATCGCGGCGGGTGAGCTGTATGCCCCAAACCGGGTCGGGGTCGTCGGCGTAGCGGATCTGGCTGAGCGGGATGCGCACCTCCGCCACCCACCCCAGCGAATCGATGGCCGTGCGGGCGTACCAGATGGGGTTCCAGCTGGGGTCCCAGTTGTTGCCGTTGTCGGAAACGAACTCGTCGCCTTTCACGCCGGAAACGGAAATGGTGAAGGAAAAAGCGGAGCGCTTGTCGTTGTAACTGTCGATATTGATCTCCACCCAGTCGCCCTCGAAGCCGTCCCGGCGGGACATACGGCGGACGATGCGCTCCGGCTCGGTGTCGTAACAGCGGTAACCGATGTACAGGTTCTTGTCGTCGTGGAGGATTTTGAAGGCGGTTTCCTGGGTCGGTGCCTCTCCGTTATAGGGCTGAAACTGGACGAAGTCTCCGCCCCATTCCACCTGTTGCCAGGCGGCATCGTCGAGCCTGCCGTCGATCAGGGGTGGAGTTCCCCGGATGAATTGAGTGGCGTAGCTCTTCTTTTCGTCCGGCGGCAGGGGGCTCTTTTCTGCTTCGGAACCAGGCGCCTGCTGAGCGCTTGCTGATGCAGGCAAAAGGACAAAGCACAGGAAAGGCCACAAAAGTCGTACTTTCATAACAGTGGGTGTTTGCGGGTGATTAATTAAGATGTGGCGCCCCAAATATCGGTAAAATAATGCCGCTGCGCAATGCATTTGTTTTTTGGGTGGAATGTGGAGTATATTTGCGGCGGCAAGCAAAAAACCACAGGACAGCATGGGCCGGTTCCGAAAATACTACCGCTACTCCCGCCGCTTCACCTACCGGCTCATCCACTGGTTTGCCACGCATATCTCCGACCGCAACTACCAGATCATCGTCAGCATCATCATCGGCCTGGTTTCAGGGCTGGTGGCGGTGGGCGTGAAATCCCTGGTCTTCCTGCTCAAGGAGTGGATTCAGGGTTCCGACCCGACGCGGGAGCGGCTGTTGTTCGTGTTCCTGCCGCTGGGCGGCGTGCTGTGTACCATCGCTTTCATCCGGCTGATCGTACGCCGGCCGGTCAACCCCGGCCTGAGCGAGCTGATCTACGCCATCTCCAGGAAAAAGGTCAACCTGCCGCGGTACGAAACCTACGCCCACGCCGTGAGCAGCTCGCTGACGGTCGGTTTCGGCGGCTCGGTCGGGCTGGAGGCGCCCATCATCCGGACGGGCTCGGCCATCGGCGCCAACCTGGCCCGCATCCTGCAGGTGGGCCGCAAGCGGCAGACCCTCTTCCTGGCCTGCGGGGCGGCAGCCGGCATGTCGGCGATCTTCAACAGCCCGGTGGCCGGCGTGATCTTCGCCTTCGAGGTGCTGCTGACGGATATGGCCCTGCATTCCTTCATCCCCCTGCTGATCTCCGCCGCCACCGGCGCCGTGGTCGCCAAAATGCTGTATTACGAGCAGCTGTTCTTTCTCCCCAGCAAAGACTGGGCCATCGACGGCATTCCGTTCTACCTGATCCTGGGGCTGCTCTGCGGGCTGCTCTCTGTGATAATGATCCGCGTCAATATCCGCACCACAGCGTATTTCGACAACCTCCGCCGGCCCGTCGTCAAGGTCGGGCTGGGCGGCCTGGCCATCGGCCTGCTCATCTTCCTGATGCCGCCCCTGTTCGGGGAAGGGTACGAGACGGTCAACAACCTGCTGGCGGGGCGGATCGGGGCCATTGTCGAACACAGCCCCTTTTACTGGCTGTACGACGAGCCGCTCTTCCTCATCGGCTTTGCCCTGGCCGCCCTGGCCGCCAAGATATTTGCCACCTCCATCACCATCGCCATCGGCGGCAACGGGGGCGTGTTCGCCCCCTCCATGTTCCTGGGCGCCACCCTGGGCTTCGCCTTTGCCCATAGCGTCAACCTGCTGGAATGGATCGAGCTGCGGGAGGCCAACTTCATCGCCGTGGCCATGGCGGGCCTGATCAGCGGGGTGTTCAAGTCGCCCCTGACCGCCATCTTTTTCATCGCCGAGCTGACCGGCGGCTACGGGCTGTTCGTGCCCCTCATGCTGGTTTCGGCCCTCTCCTATTTTGTATCCCTCTACTTCGAACCCCACTCCATTTTCACCCGGGAGCTGTTCCAGAAAGGGCTGTGGGCCCCGCCGCACGAGCGCGACCTGAGCATCCTGCGGGAGATGGACCTTCGGGGGCTGATCGAGACCAATTTTAAAAAGGTAGATCCCGAAATATCCCTGGGCGAATTCGTCAAGACCATCGCCAAGTCGCGCCGCAACATATTCCCGGTGGTGGACCAGGAGGGCCACCTGAAGGGCATCGTCCTGCTCGACGACGTGCGGGAAATGATGTTCGACACAGAAAAATACGGTCAGGTCTTCGTCAAAGACGTCATGCACAACCCGCCGACGGTCATCGACGTCCACGACCCGATGGAGAAGGTAATGCAGCAGTTCGACTTCCACAACGCCTGGAACCTGCCGGTGGCGGACCAGGGGAAGTACCTGGGGTTTGTTTCCAAGTCTTCGGTGTTTAACCGGTATCGGGAGTTGTTGATTGTGAGGAGTAGGGAGGCGTAGGGGGGCGTTATCCGGTGTTCATAAATCGCTGAAAAGTAAATGGGCGCCATCAAAATAAAATTTAATTAATCTACCGTTGCACATTATATACATCAATCCTACATCACCTCACTCGCCACCCCAATTTTTGACTTTCGATTTTCGACGTGTGATTTTTGATGTCCTTGCCCTACGCCATCCCACCTGAGCCTCAGGGCAGTGCCACAAATCATACATCATAAATCACACATCCTAAATCATACGCGGAGATGATTAAATGGTAATTGTACGGCATGTTGCTCAAAATTACAGGCCAGGCCGGGCTCGTCCGGATTGTGGATAACGTGTAGCACATCGACGGTAGTAAGAGAGTTAATGTAAACCTTACAATCGGGGGCAAGTTGAGCATTGAAAAACGTTGTCGGGAAAGGAGATTGATAACCGTCAAAAACGCCAATTAAGGTTTTGGGGTTAACAATATCTAGCCCCCTCATATCCAACTGAAAAAGGCTATCTTCTGCGCTTACATATAAGAATCTTGAATTCGGCGAAAAAGCAACACCATCAGCTATCCCTTCATTTTCAATGGGTATGTGTTGAAAGTTATCTAATTGCCCACTTTGGCGGTCAAAATCAAATAAAAAAAGCCCGTCGGGAGAGCTATATCGAGCATATTTTCTGCCGTACTATTGTAGCCAAACATCCACACATAGTCATGTTTTTGGCCAAAAACAAAAAAAGGAAGGCCTAACAAAACAAACAAACCTTTTTAATGAGTTGACTATTCATACTGATTAAAATGAAGAAGGCGCTCTCAGCCATAACAAGCTGAAAGCGCCATATTTCTCTAACGAATAATTACCAATTTTGTAGCCTTATTGACTGTGCCTTGCCCCTTTATTGAACAGTAATAAATGCCAGGGGGAAGTCGATTTGTATTAAGATAAAAAACCGACGCGCCGACAGCGTCGAAGCCGTAGCTGTCCACAGAGTAGGGCGCCATAGCCGGGCCTATCACCGTGTTGCAGCGCAGCCAGGCGTCAGCGGTGCCGGACAGGCGGATGCCGGTTTTTCCTTTTTCTTCGTCCTGCAGCAGGATGGTGTTTTTGTGGGCCTGCACCTTGTGGGCCGTGCCCAGCCGGATGCCCGTGCCGGCGGTGTAAACATTAGCGGTATCGATCTCAAAGCCGCATGTTTCCATATTTTCCAATTTTAACCTGCCGGGCGGTGACGTCCTGGCCGGAGTCACGCCAGGATAGGTTGTTCAAAATTTCGGTTTTTTTTCAAAAAACTCCTCCGCATTTTTGAATGCCTTGCCTCCCCTCTTTTTTAAAGTTCAAGTCCAAGAGCCAAGTTCAAGCTCAACAACGGCACCGCTCTGAATTTGCACTTGACACTTGACACTTGCACTTGCACTTGACACTTGCGCTTGACACTTGCGCTTGAATTGGTTCTCCCTAAGGGCTACGGTTTACACATAAGTTTACAACAGTTCCTCCAGGGCCTGACACCAACTTGGCTACAGCGCATTGCTCAGCGGTGTCCTGCGTCAATCCCATAGGGATTTTAGCCCATTGCGTTCGACTGAGCTCACGCCGAGGTCCAGGGCCATCGGCCCTGGATAGCGAATAGGCAGCAAGAGAGCTCTGTAAAGCCTGCCCCGTACGCGGAGTGTCGGGGAGCGACAGATCCAGGGCTAACGGGCCGGAAATCGCCTCGGCCTCTCTTTGCGCAAAATCTGTCGTCCTTACAGGACTCCCCAACTGCTGGGCTTTTAAACCAGGGCCTTTCGGCCCTGGCAACGGGCTTTCGTCCCTACGGGCTATGGTTTACACATAAGTTTACGCCAGCTTTTCCAAAGGGCTTCCCCGCCATGTTCTGCCGTTGGGCTGCGACGCTTTGCCCGGCGGTGCTCCACGTCAATCCCGTAGGGATTATAGCCCATTGCCAGGGCCGCTAGGCCCTGGTTATAATGGAGGAGTTCCCATAGCTCTGTAAGAGCGATAGTTCAAAGGGCATTAGGGCATAGGGTATTAGGACATTGCGGCGATCGGCTGTCGTCCTTACAGGACTCCCTGGCTACCGGGCTTTTAAACCAGGGCCTGTGGCCCTGGCAACGGGCTTTCGTCCCTACGGGACTTTGGATATCAACATCTTGTAAAGATGTGTGTAAACCGTAGCCCTAAGGGAGAGGGAGTTCCCACCGCCCTACCGTCCGCCGCCAACCACCAGCTTCCCTCCCTTCACCACCTCCCCTTCCCGAAATACACTGTAAAAATACAAACCCGGCGCTACGCCTGAAAGCTCGATGCGAAATTCCCGGCTGCCCGTTTCCAGTACTTCCTCGAGCACCACCTGCCCCAGCCCATTGTACAACACCACCCGCCCGGGCCTCCGCAGGGCTTCCTCGAACACTACCTTGAAATAACCGGGCGCCGGGTTGGGGAAAACGTAGGCTTTTTGCAGGGAAAGCGGCACCTCCTCTTCACTGGAAACTACAGGCTCGCAGGGAGGCGGCGGGTTCTCCCCCTCTACTAAGGGGCCGAGGCGGTAGTTGGGGAAGTGGGGCAGGGAGCGCAGATGATTAAAAGGTAATTGCACCGCATGCTGTTCGAAATTGCAGGCCAGGCCGGGTTCGTCCGGGTTGTGGATGACGTGTAATATGTTGACGGTGGCAAAAGAGTTGATGTAAATTCTGCAATCCGGAGCTAATTGAGCGTTATAGAATTTGGTTGGAAATGGAGATAGATAGCCGTCATATTCACCCACTGTAATTTGAGAAGATGCTATATTGTCCTCGTGTAAATCAAATTGATACACAAAATCCTCTGAACATACATATAAATACCTGGAATTGGGAGATACTGCCACCCCACCGATAAAAGCCCCATCGTCAATATCAATATAACGAAACTCACTCAATAAACCGGTTAGCCTGTTAAAATCAAAAATAAACAAGCCATCTGCTGGAGTATAACGGATGTAGAACCTGCCGTTTGGCGAAAAAACAGCCTGGCCGCCAGCTTCTCCTTCCAATACGGTTTCGCGGCCGATCTGTTGTTCAAATACTGCCTGTATTCCATCTTCAGATAGCAGAAAGGTATAATATTCATTGGTCAGGTATTGAGGAACCATGACCCACCAATCAATCCCATTTGCATGTTTTGCGGCTGTGAGTTGCCCCATTCCCAGGCTATCGCTTATCACAGGTACATTTTTCACTATCATGTTTCCTTGGTTTGTCAATGTGTCTACTTCTACAATAGCACCCAACAAACCTGTAGTTAATGCAATCGCCGGCGAGTTTTCAGCATATTCTAAATGGGAATACAATAGGTAGTATTTATTGGAGTGGTTTGGAGTATTTAGTATTAATGCACTTTGAGGGCCGGCAGGGTATCCTATAATATCACAATAATCATCGTGAATTGGCCCTGCATTAAGGCAATCAGTGTTGGCAATTAATTCATGGTTTAAATCTGCAATAGCACACCCGTTAGTATAAAAAAGAAGGTTACCTTCTTCATCACTAATACTCGTGCCGCACACATTAAAGATTAACTCTATTGGAATATAATTTATACTTGGTGGATATTCATTAAAATCCATTAAAACTCCTTCTACCCCAGGATACCCGGAAGTTGCATTACTATTATACCCGAACATCCAAATATAATCGTGCCTCTGCCCAAAACAAAACAAGGGAAAGGCTAATAATACCGTTAGATACTTCATGCTGATGTATTTCATAACCGGCCATCAATAGAAAGGGCGCCTCCAACCATAATGGTAAGGAAGCGCCCATTTATTTATCGAATGATGATTAACTTTTGGGGTTCATGCCCTAGGCTGGGCCCTCTTATTGTGCAATAATAAATACCTGCGGGAAGTTGGCTGGTGTTAATAAGAAAAACCGTTTCGCCTACTCTCAATTGCTTTTCCAGTTGAACCTGCCCGCGAAGGTTATAAACTATGAAGTAATCCGCCATGCCTAAAGGCTCAGGCAATCGGACGGTTAGCTCATCTTTTGCGGGATTCGGGATCAATTGTAACTTAGCAGCAATTTCGGGTTGGTGGACAGGCGCCTGCCTTTCCTCCGGCTCGGAAGCGCAGCGCTCTTCATCCTGGTACTTTACCAGTGGGTCGATAAGGCTATACAAACTCCGGGCCTTGAATACAGCGTCGCCACCCGATAAAGGGCATTGGTTGGCGAGCTCCCATAAGGCTGTAATCTGAGTTTCTGTAAAGGTATCGATGCCTACAGCTACTGTCTCCAGGAACAAAGCATTGACGTCCTGTTCATTGGCCTCAAATACTTCGCTTGCTGAAATGGAGTTATTACTCAATTCCGCTTCGTCCAGAAAATCCTCCCGGTACAGTTGAATGGCCTCCATTTGATCTTCTCCCTGCTCTTGAAAGTGGGCCAGGCTGTCCAGCAGGGCCTGATGTTGGGCCAGCAGGGTCGCCGTATCTACTTCAACGCCGAAGCTGTACTGCCAATCCACCCAATGTAAGCTGTCCAGCTTGCTTTCGATGCGACTGTTCAGGGAATCCAAGGCGGCCGTTGTGTGTTCTCCAAGTGTAAAAGCCGTATTAAGCGTGGTATCCACTAAAGAGAAGTCTCCTACGGTTGTGTTTTCATACTCCTCCAGAAAATCTTCTTCCCAGGATTCCAGTGCTTCTTCCCCTTTTTTCAACAGGCGGTAATAAAGATGGCGTTGCCCCGTCCATTGGAGGGCGTCCTCAAATTCAGGGGATTCAAAACTTCCCTCTGCCAACTTTTGTAGGAGTTCGTCTTCCTCTTCGGGTTTTTCTCCGGAACCGGGAGTGTTGACCGAACAAACGTCTGCTGATTCCGTAACACACTGAAAAGTGCTATCTACGTCCTGGTCGACAAACCATTGAGCATTAGCCTCCCAATCAGGAAGAAGTAGACACTCTGAAGGAAAATCTTCATCTACAAAAAATGTAGATGATAAGACGTTAGATGGAATTTCTGCCAAATGCCTCGCTCCCACCCCAGCATACGCCCCACACCAAAGGTTCCCCTGATGCTCCTGCAACCCAATGGCCCCAGTCTCCTCGATCAGCAAGCCGTCGAAGTGGTCCTGTATGGTATTGCCCTGAAATTGCACCGCATCCCCCATCCCTTCAAAGCGGAAGCCCAGGCGGGTATTGCTCGTGGTGTTGCAGGTGATCAGCGTGCCCGAGGCGCCCGTGGCGTTAAAGCCGTAGCTGTCCACAGAGTAAGGCGCCCCGGCCGGGCCCATCACCGTGTTGCAGCGCAGCCAGGCATCGGTTGTGCCGGAGAGGCGGATGCCGGTTTTCCCCTTTTCTTCGTCCTGCAGCAGGATGATATTGTCGTGTACCTGCACCTTGCCGGCCGCGCCCATCCGGATGCCCGTGCCGGCGGTGAAAACATTAGCGGTATTCTCCCGGATCAGGTAGCGGTTGTACCCGCCGGCGCCGAAGGGGTTTTCTTCCACTACGATGGCTGCCGGGTCCTGGAAGGCGCTTGTGGTTTCCAGCGTGACAGTATTGTCGAATACGCTGCAAAAGCGGGGGTTGTTTTGCAGCAGGGCGATGCCCATGTCCAGGGCCTGTATGTCGTTGCCCCAGATCCGCAGGCTCTTGTCCCGGCAGCTCGCCAGGCGCAGGCCCGTGTTGACGCCGGCCATGACGGTGTTGAAGACGTAGGCGTTCACCCCGCTGGCCCTTATCCCGGTGGCGCAGTTGTCGAACAATACCGGGCGGCCCTCGCCGCCGGAGACATACAGCAGGTAATAGCCCGTAGGGCTGCCGAAAGCGTGTATGCCCCTGCCGCCCTGGCTGGCATCGCCCAGCAGGTTGCGGAACGTGGCGTTGGCCACGCGCAGGCTGGAGTTGCGGGCCAGGATGCCGGTGTACAGCCCGTCGAAAACGTTGGGATCCTGGCCGGCTACGCCGACAGAGGCGCTGGCGTTGTCCAGCCAGATGCCGGCGAAGCTTTGCTCATTGCTGCGCGGGGCTTTGAGGTTGCCGTCCGCCAGGAAGGTATTGCCGTAGCAGTTGCGCAGGCTGGCGGTTTGGCCCGGCTGCAGGCCCATCAGGATGCCGGTGTAGTTGTTGCGGAAGGTGTTGTTGCGGATCTCGGACTGCGAGCCGGCCAGCAAAGTGACGGCGTTCTCGGCGTCGGAGACGGCGCAGTTGCGCATTTCCAGGCTGGCGCCGGCTTCGACGATGATGCTTTGCCAGAGCTCGTCGCAGCCTAGTATTTTAGTATCAAGCAGGCGGAGCGTGCCGCTGGAAACCACTATTCTGGCGCCTGGGTTCAGGAGGATGATAGAATTGTCGTTGAAGGTATAACAATCGGCGCCTGAAATGCTATCCAGGTCAACCTCAAACACGCCCTCGACCTGGATAAACTGCCTGCCTCCGGAAATAGAGCAATTGCTGTTGGGCGGCAAGAGGCTGGGGCTGCCAGACAAAGCCCCATCCACTGCGATGAAGTCGCTGGAAGATAATTCCCGGGGCCTGACAACAGTAGTTTCTTCTTCTACCAGGACGGCCGCTCCATTTTGAATGCTGTCCAACCGGATATCGTTGACTATGTTGTTCACTCCAAAAACCGGCGGCTTGCCTATGGCCCTGTTCGTGACAGTGAACGAAAAGCATTCTCCGAAATCTAGCTCTATGCCATTGAGCCGCAGGTAACGGTAGCTGGCCGTTTCTTCTATTTCAAGTTGCACGGAAGAGGCGACAAATGGCTGAATATCCTTATACCGCTGCATTATTTCTATGTTAAAAGTGTCGAGCCGGCAATAATTGCAAACTTCAATGGTGTAATTTACTAGTTCTTCAGCGCCGCACCCTATAATAGGGCTTAAGTTGTCAACAGAAGCAGATAACCGGGCGCCGCAACGTTCCGGGCAGGGCGGCATGGACCATTCTCTCAGGTCGCCCAGGCAACCGTCGATATGCGCGTCTATCCTTCCTTGTATATACCCGACGGTACAGGGGCATAAATAATTTCTCGTGAAGGTATTATTCCCCCCGCCCGCGCACATCAAAGGGGAGCAGGTTGCTCCCACCGGCCCGCATTCGCTGCTATAAGGACAATTTACATATCCGTCGTCGACATGCTTTCGCCCCGTCAGTTGGTGCCCAAGCTCATGAGCTATGGCCACTGTCAAAAAATCATCAAAATCATCTATGGTAAAGGCTGGAGAAAGGGGGACGTCCACATAAGATACGGTTGGCGAATACAGCGTATCCGCAGTACAGAATTCTCCGGCGGTATATCCTTGAAAGGGCAAATTGTTTCCCTGGTTCAGCAGGATTATGCCATCAACCGGAACGCAGTTGTAGGCATCCCGCCAATAGTCTCTTATTCTCCGTATTGTCCCGTTGAAGCCTGCATTATAGTTATCCGGGGAAGTGCGGATAAAAGGGCCGCGGATGTCAAAACAAATGTCAAAGTAGTGCTGGTAAAACGCAACTACCTTAAACATCCTGGCCATCACCAGGCTCTGGATCGTGGACGCAGCATTTGCATCTCCTCCAAAAGCCACATATGTATCATAATCTACTTCTATCCCCAGTTCAAAGACCGCGCCGCTTCCTTCGGCATCGCAGTCCAAATTGGCGGATGTCAATGGAACGCAGTTTTGCCCTTCTTCCAAAAGGACAAAAGTATTCTCATCTTCTGAAACTCCAGCCAGGTTGATTGGGCCAACCTGATACAATAAGCTGTCTATACTGATCGAGCCCGAGAAATATCCATTGCTGAAAAACCAGTTTATGTTATTTGCCGCAGATTGCCCGATAGTACCTTGATATAAGATGCCGGGCACATTCTCTCCACCCCAAACATAGGAGCTTTCTTCAATATTAATATCCCAGGAGTATGCATCCCCTATCTCTAAGGTAACCGCAGCACTGCCTCCCATACTGTCGACATAATTTTTTATGTCCTGAAAATCAAGCGCGAACACCTCCCAATCTCGGCCATTAGCAGCATTGTCCATTCTAAATATCGCGCTCCTGTCGACAACTTCCAAAATTTCTCCTCGAAACACCGCCTGCCCCCGTGCCGGGCCAGCCGCAGAAAGGAGGGATAAACCCGCTAACATATTAACGAAATAAATATTTGATAAGGGGAGGGGTAAAGCGGGAAAACAGGTTTTTCTTCATGGCGTGAAAGTCTTTGAGATTGAACAACCAGTGAAAGTATCGGCGACAATTGTTGTGTTTACAGGTTTGATCAGAGTAGAACGGCAGTAAGGTACGTTATTTGGTGTTTTTTCCCAAATTGCACAATGTTAAAGTTGCCGCCGGACCGGCTTCATTCCTGCCCAACATTGGACCGCGCGCCCTTTGCTGAAAGCTTTGGGCGGCGGGCAAACAGGCCTCTGCCTGCCGCCGCAGGCTAATTGGTTTTTAAAAATTAAACAGGGAGGTTGCCGTGATAGTCGACAGGCGAACTTTAGTGCGCCAGCCGACATCACATCATTTGAAACTCAATCAAGTGGCCCGTTGTTACGCACCACTTGAAAGTGGTACGTCCGAAAAAATCCCGCCTTTTCGTAACACTTCCATTCCGCGCTATATTAATGGGCAACTACCCTCCGGGAAATAATAGCAACCTGCATAACCGATTTCCTGAACCATTTTAAAATAAACCTCAATAACCTATGAGAAAGCAAGTTCCTTACCTGATTGGCCTGTTGGCCCTTTTCCTTTTCCCAATCCTCAGCCATGCGCAGATCAGCGGGCAGTATCCCCTGCTGACGACCAACAAAAACAACGGGTACGAGCCCGGCGTTGGCCGCCTGCCGGTCGAAGAAGGCAATACGCTGGGGCAGTTCCAGATGCGCGGATGGGTCACCGACGATGGCTACGTGCCGGGCATAGAGATCAAGTCCATCGTCACCGGGCCGGTGCAGCCCGACGGCTTCCCCGCCAATATGCTGTTTTCCACCGGCTACCCCGCCTTCTCCACCCGGATGGCCATCACGGCCGACGGCCTGGTGGGCATCGGCACCGAGGCGCCGGATTTCAACCTGCACGTCGTGGGCAATACCCACACCACCGGCGATTTCTTCGGCCGCATCCACTTCGACGACAACGCCTCCGCCGACAGCCCGCCGAACACCTACACCGATGAGGCGTATTTCGAACTGCACAGCCTCTCCGGCTTCGGCACGGCACCCGCCAGCACTGCCACCGCCGGCGGCCTGTTCACCCTCGCTCCGGGCGGCGCCAGCAACGACCACCAGCTGTTCTTCGCCGACGACGGCATCTTCCACCGCCGGGAGGCCGCCGGCGCCGGCAGCTGGTCGAACCCCTGGGCCAAGCTGCTCTCTTCCGGGGACATCGCCGGGACCGAAAACCGCGTAGCCAAGTTCACCGGCCCCAACTCCCTGGGCAACAGCCAGATTTTTGACGACAGCCACCAAATCGGCATCCGCACCACCTCTCCCGACCCCGCCTTCGACGTAGACATCAAAGGCAATACCAAGGCCGACGGCGGGCTGACGGTTTCTAACGACGCCCGCATCGGCGGCACCCTCGGCATCGGCACCACCAGCGTGCCGGCCGGCTACCGCCTGGCTGTCGACGGCAACGTGATCTGCGAAGAGCTGCGCGTGCTGCTCTCCCCCGCCTGGCCGGATTATGTGTTCGAAAAGGATTACAACCTGATGCCCCTGGAAGAGGTGGAAACCAGCATCCGCGAGCAGGGCCACCTGCCGGGCGTGCCTTCGGCGGCTGTAATTGACAAGGATGGCCTGCCCGTCGGCGCCATCGCCGCCAGCCAGCAGGAGAAGATCGAAGAGGCCTTCCTGCACCTGATCGAGCTGAACAGGCAGATGAAGGAGCTGCAGGAGGAGAATGCGCGGCTGCGGACCAGATTGGACAGGATGGAACAGGAGGCACAGGATTGACAGGTTTTGGCGGCCAATTGTTTTGGGTAGACAGGATTGACAGGATTAACAGGATGCGGGGCGGAGCTTACTGCATTATGCCTGCAACATTTCCTGTATGATTCGCAGAGCAGTCCTGAATTCTCCCTTTTGGGTAGACAGGATTGACAGGATTAACAGGATGCGGGGCGGAGCTTACCGCATTATGCCTGCAACATTTCCTGTATGATTCGCAGAGCAGTCCTGAATTCTCCCTCCGGTTGGTTTCAGGTTTTAGGGCTTCAGTTTTAGGTTCCTTAGGCCCTAAAACCTAAAACCTAATTATAAAACTCAAAAAGACATCCAAATGAAACATATCACACTTATCCTATTATTCGTATTGATGGCCCTGCCCGGCCTGCGCGCCCAGGAAAAACCGGCGGGCAATCTCTGGCAGGACATCGAGAAGCTGCAAATACAGGGCTACGACAGAAGCCAGGTACCCCTGCCCAGGCAATTCCGACTGCTGCGGCTCGACGCCGGGCAGATGGAGCGTTCCCTGTCATCAGCGCCGGAGCGCTCCGCCGTGGCCGTGGGGCAAAGCCCGGCCCTGCTGGAAGTCCCTTTGCCGGACGGTGCCCTCCAACAGTTCCGCATCCGCCGGGCGCCGGCGATGCACCCGGACCTGGCCAAAAAGTTCCCGAAAATAAGCTCATACGAAGGGCAGGGCGTAGACGACCCGTTCACCCGGATTTATTTCGCCTACAGCCAACTCGGCTTTTACGGCATGGTGCTGTCGGAAGGGACGGACCCGGTGTTCGTCACGCCAATCGTGAAAGAAGACACCGAACACTACCTCAGCTACTACGAGAAAGACTTCGACCCGGAGCAGGACCCCATCTACTGCGGCGTACAGAGCGCCGGCCGCCCCGCGCCGGATTTGGGCTTCCGCGGCATGGCCGGCGACTGCCAGCTGCGGGTCTTCCGCCTGGCGGTGGCCGCTGACGCCGAGTTTACGGCCGCCTCCGCCTCCGTTGCCGACCCGACCGGGGTGAACAACGCCATGGCCACCATCAACAACATGGTGACCGTGATCAACGGCGTGTACCAGAGCGAGCTGGCCATCCAGCTACAGCTGGTGCCCAACAACAACCTGCTGATCTTCACCAACGCCGCCACCGACGGCTACACCGACGGCAACCAGAACGCCATGGCGGGCGAGAACCAGGGCATCGTCGACGGCATCATCGGCTCGGGCAACTACGACATTGCTCATGCGCTGGGCGTCAACGCCGGCACAGGCTCCGCCGGGGTATCCCTCGGCATCGGCACGGCCTGCAACAACGGCAGCAAGGCCATGGGCGCCACCGTGGTGGGCAACGTCGCCCTCACGCCCGGCATCGTCACCCTGATCATGCACGAGTTCGGGCACCAGTTTGGCGCCGACCATACCTTCAACGAGAGCACTCAGCCCATTTGCAGCAATGCCGGCCAGCTGAACCCGGCCACCGCCTTTGAGCCGGGCAGCGGCTCTACCATCATGTCCTACGCCGGCACCTGCGGCACGAGCAACGTGCAGGGGCCGCGCGACCGCTACTTCCACGCCATAAGCCTGCAGCAGATCAGCAACTACGT
This sequence comes from Lewinellaceae bacterium, assembly GCA_020636375.1. Classification (GTDB taxonomy): domain Bacteria; phylum Bacteroidota; class Bacteroidia; order Chitinophagales; family Saprospiraceae; genus JACJXW01. The sequence goes on from JACJXZ010000001.1 coordinate 931,184, forward strand.
GACTGCCGGAGGAGGCAGCTGCCCCACCCCCACCCCGACCGGCAACAACCAGCCGACGGTGAGCGCCGGCGGCGATTTCAGCATCCCCGTCAGCACGCCGTTCATGCTGACCGCTACGGGCAACGACGCCGACGGCGACGCCCTCACCTACTGCTGGGAACAGATGGACAACACCATCATCACCCACCCGCCGCAGGCCAGCGCGGCTGCCGGGCCGGTATTCCGCACCCAGCTTCCGACGGCTTCTCCTATCCGCTTCTTCCCCAACCTGCCGGCGGTGGTAGCCGGCACGGTGCCCACCTGGGAAGTGCTGCCCGGCGTAGGGCGCAAGCTGAACTTCCGGGTGACGGTGCGCGACAACGTGGCCGCCTTCGGCTGCACCGACGAAGACAATATGATGGTCACCACCGTTGGCGGCATCGGGCCGTTCGTCGTCACCGTCCCCGCCGGCTCGGCCTGCCTGTTCGCCGGAGAGAACGCCACGGTGAGCTGGAATGTGGCCAACACTGACCAGGCGCCGGTCAGTTGCGCAAATGTGGACATTTTCCTGTCGACCGACGGCGGGCTCACCTTCCCTACCCTGCTGCTGGCCGGCACGCCCAACGACGGCTCGGCGGACGTCACCCTGCCGGAGGTGCGCACCGAGCAGGCGCGCATCATGGTCAAGGGCTCGAATAACATCTTCTTCAACGTCAACCCGGGAGATTTCACCATCGACTGCGTGCCCAACCTGGTGGTCACCGACAACCCGGCCTTCGGCAATTACAAGGCGCGGTTCACCCTGGAGACGATGGGCACGGTGAACGTGCTGACATCCGCTCAGTTCTTCGCCGGTGACGAGATTACGCTGAACCCGGGGTTCCGGGCAGTGCCGGGTTCCGACTTCCTGGCGCGCCTGCAGGCCTGCGACCCCTGCGACCTCACGCCGTCGGAGCGGGTAGTTGGAAATATCATGCAGCCGGAGATCACGTTTGTCCCTGCCCAGCCGCAGGGGCTGGCAACGGCCGGCGGAGAAAAGCATGCCCCGTTTGACGCCCGGATATACCCCAACCCATTCGCCGGCGACTTCACGGTGGAATTTGAGCTGCAGAAGAGCAGCGAGGTTTATATACAATTGGTGGACATAGCCGGGCGGACGGCCCGGGTCGTGTACCGCAGCAGCCAGATGGAGGCAGGCACGCACCGCATTCCGCTAAACGGCGCGGGATTGGCGCCAGGGGTGTATGAATGCCAAATCGCAACAGGAGATATTCTCATGCGGATGAAAGCGGTGAAGGTGGAATATTGACAGCAACCGGATCATTTCAGGTTCAACGCTCAATTACCATTATTGAATCTGTGCCGACAGGCATTCGAGTCAAACTTTTCTTTCAAGAGTTCCAGGTTGCCGGATAGAATGCCGATCAGCTTTTGAGTAGAAATATTGCCCAGGCGAGGCATTAGTAGCGATTAAAAAATAACTTCACTCTTTGGAATCCGTAGTTGTAGCTCGTTCATCAGCCTGACCCTGCGGGAATCCTACCTGGCTGATTCAATTCACTACAACTACGGATTGTGAAGTTATTTTTTAAGGATTCAATGAATTTCTTCGCTGGTGTCTCTGCTGTTTACCGTACCCCCCACCGCGATCGCGGCAGCAATAAGGATCAGGTTTTTGACGATATACTGGCCTTCCAATGTCAGCCCCAAAGGGAATTGAGTGAAAGTGGCTTCAGGCAAAAGCAACAGGGGCAAAAAGTGCCGGGAAAAGGAACGGGATAACAGGTTACGCTTCCCACCCATTTTGTATAAACCGGGAAACGGGAGGCCTGAATCGGGAGGCACGCGGGCGGACATTTCCATACATTTCCACGTATTCCTATGCATTTCTCAATTTCATAGCCCTATCTGGACTTCCCATCCTCTCAAAACGGGAGTGTTCAAAAAAACTGTGCCAACCCGCATTTTTCACCGCAGGGATCGCAGAGGGCCGCAGAGGAGAGTATTGCAGCTCCGCTGCGCAGGCGGCATGCATGTACGCAAAGCTCCCGGCAACGCCTTACAGCATCTTCTCTCTGTGGTTCTCTGCGCCCCCTGCGGTTAATTTTTTTTGCCGCCCTCGCGCAAAGTACTGCTGAAGTCACCTCCGCCCCACCACCACCCGCGTACTCCAAACTGCCGCCGCCCCTTCCCATATCCTCACGAAATAAACGCCCGGCGGCAGGCCCGCTACCGAAAAAGCAAAGGAGGTTGCTCCTTCCGGCAGTCCATGCGCCAGCACCTCCCCGCCCATTACGCTGTACAAAGAAAGGCGCTGCCCGGCAAACGGCCTGCCGCTGCTCACCGCCAGGCGGGAAGAGGCCGGGTTGGGGAAAACAGAAAAGCCAGGCGGCGTATGAA
>JACJXZ010000010.1 GCA_020636375.1 Lewinellaceae bacterium
CATACAGTCCCCTGGTGGTACGCGCCGTCCCGGTCCCATTGGTTGCCTCCGTACGCCGGCCTGAAATCAGGATGGCCGGTCGATAATGAACGCAACCCCAGGCCGGTGTACAACTCCTTTTCTACCTGGGCCAGCACGGATTGGGCTTCCTTTTTGGAAACAGGCGAAAACGGAAGGCTGACAGCATAAATTTGATTGGGCCGCATGGCGTCGTCAATAAAAACATCGGGAATGACCACGTCATTCAGGTAGCCTTTATCATTGACAAAATACTTCCGGAAAGCCCGGGCCAGTTGCCTGGCCTGTTTTTTTTCGCTGCCGGTTTCTTCGCCCAGCAAATCTCCAAATGCGGCATAAATGCAAAGCGCATTATACCAAAGGGCATTGACTTCCACCGGGCAGCCATGACGGGGTGTTACCACATAATCGCCTACCCGGGCATCCATCCAGGTGAGCTGGGAGAGGCCTTCTCCTCCATAAAGCAGCCCTTCTTTGGTGACGTGTATGCCGTAGCGGGTGCCTTTGCGGTGGGCTTCCAATACCTCGGCCAGCCGGGGAAAAACTTCCCTGACAAACGCCTTATCCTGAAATTTTCCGTAATACTCGTGCAGCACCACAAACAGCCATAAGGTGGCGTCGATGGTATTGTATTCCGGGGCTTCGCCCTGGTCGGGGAAGCGGTTGGGAAGCATGCCGCCGTCGAGGTACTGCAAAAAGGTGCGGATGATGGATTCGCTGACTTCCTTCTTGCCCAGCCCCACGGCCAGGCCCCTCATGGCAATCATGGTGTCGCGCCCCCAGTCGGTGAACCAGTGGTAGCCGGCGATCAGGGTATAATTTCCGGTTGCTTTGCGCTGCGCCAGGAACTGGTCTCCGCTCACCGCCAAATCCTGGAAAAAATCACTCTCTGAAGCAGGGCGCAACGCTTCCAGCCGTTCAATTTCGGCGGCTTTCCAGGCTGTGGGATCGCCTGCTGCCATTTCTTCTTCGGTGGTGAAGGCCAAAAAGGCATTTTCGCCCGGTTCCAGGCTCAGGTGCAGTTGCCCGATGCTCCTGGCGTCTTCCCGGTAGTCCAGCCCCCGGTATCTTTCCTTTTCGTATTCGAATTGCCGGAACCAGTCCGGCCGGCTGACAAACTGGCCATGAGAATAGGCAAAACAGACCGGCCTGGCACCATAATGGGCATGGATTTTTAAGGCCCGCTCCCCCATCGGCTGATGGTAATAATCGTAGTAATCGCTTTCGTGGAATAAGCTGTGGTAATCCCGAAAGACGAACAATGGGGTTAATTCCAGGGTGAAAGATCGGTTGCCGATATTTTCGTACTCTACTATAGTGGTATTGGAGCCGTGGACCATAAAAACCGTTTTGGCCAGCCGGGAAGCGCCTGCCTGAAACGTTGCCCGGGGCAAGGGCGAACGCTCGAAGCTTTCCTGGTATTGATAACCCTGTGGGTGTACCACGCCGGGAAATGCATTGGAGGACAGTTCCACGGAAGTTTCACCGTCGTTCAGCTTCTCTTCGACTTTGGAAACCAGGGCCCACCGGTCCGTTGGCGGGTTGAACGCCGCTACCAACAAGCCGTGATACCGGCGCGTGTTGGCGCCGCAAAGGGTGGAGGAAGCATATCCGCCCAACCCGTTGGTTACGAGCCATTCCCTGGCGGTCAATGTATTAAAATCGGGATTTTTGTACTGTTGCATTTTCTGATATTTAGGTTCAGGTGAATGGAAAGTAGCTATTGATATACTTACTCCAAGGTACACGCAGAGGTACGCAGTCTTTCTCTGCGGCGCTCCGCGCCTAACCGCAGGACCTGTTCCGAACTCGTTTCGGAAGGGCGCAGGAAGCCACAGAGGAAAAGCGGCGTGTGGCATCTCCGGGGGCGTTGCCGATACAGCATGCTGCTTGCACAGCGAAGCTGCTATACTCTTCTCTGCGGTCCTCAGCGCTCACTGCGGTTTTACAAACATATGAGGCGCCGAGCGGTGGCCCATTAAAGGTCGGACAGAGGTTCCAAAACCATTTTGTCCAGTAGTGTGGACGAGTAGCCCGTGGAATCTTCAAATCGTTGTTCGCTAATTCTTTGCGCGAGAATTAGACTTCATGAAGTGCATGACTTGCCATCTCAGCGCCAACCTCCCAGCCCACCCGGTCAATCAGCTCCGCCACCAGCCCGGTCCAGCCCGTCTGATGGGAGGCGCCGACGCCCCGGGCAGTATCGCCGTGGAAATATTCGTAAAAGAGCACCAGGTCGCGGAAGTGCGGGTCGGAATGGTAAACTTCGTAACCGTCATGCACCGGCCGCCTGCCGTCCGGGCCTTGCCGGAAACTGCCGATCAGCCGTTTAGAAATATCATCAGCCGCCGTGTCGAGGTTAACCCAACGGCCGGAGCCGGCAGGGCATTCCACTTTCATGCTGTCTTCAAAATAGCGGTGATAGGTGCGCAGCGACTGGATGATGAGGTAATTCATCGGCATCCAGATCGGCCCGCGCCAGTTGGAGTTGCCGCCAAACAGCCCGGTCGTGGATTCGCCCGGCTCGTACTGTAGTCCAAAATCCTGCCCGTTGATGTTGACGGCATAAGGCGTTTCGTGTACTTTGGAGATAGACCGGATGCCTCCTTTGCCGAAAAACTCCGACTCGTTCAACAAGGCGGCCAGCAGGCGCTTCAGCCGCTCGCGGGGCACCAGCGAAAGCAAAACGTCCTTGCCTTCGTGAAATTCCTCAATCACCAGGCTTTCGTTATTGTCTTTGCGGTACTGCATAAACCACCGCAGGCGCGCATAAAAGCCGGGCAGTTTTTTCAGTTTTTCTCTTTCCAGCACCAGTGCAGCGAAAAGGGTGGACAAACCAACCAGCGACCGCACCTTCAAAGGGATATACCTCCCGTCGGGCAGGGCCAGGATGTCGTAAAAGAAGCCCTGCTCCTCGTCCCAGGCGCCAGTCCAATCCTCGCCGATCCGGTTGAGGGAGGAGGCGATGTAGATGAAGTGTTCGAAAAACTTGGTCGCCACATCTTCGTAGGCGATGTCCTCCTCGCCGAGGATGAGCGCCATCTCCAGCATGTTCAGGCAATACATAGCCATCCAGGAGGTGCCGTCGGCCTGCTCCAGGTGGCCGCCGCCGGGGATATAGCTGCTGCGGTCGAAAACCCCGATGTTGTCGAGGCCCAGAAATCCCCCTTCGAAAACGTTGTTGCCATTGCGGTCTTTGCGGTTCACCCACCAGGTGAAGTTGAGCAGGAGCTTTTGGAACACGCGCTTCAGGAAGGATTTATCCGGCTTGCCGGTGCGTCCGGCGTCGATCTTGTATACCTGCAGGCAGGCCCAGGCATGGACCGGCGGGTTCACGTCGCCAAAGGCCCATTCGTAGGCCGGGATTTGGCCATTGGGGTGCATGTACCATTCGCGCAGGAACAGGATGAGCTGGTTTTTGGCGAATTCTGCGTCTAGCATGGCCAGGGGAATGCAGTGGAACGCAAGGTCCCAGGCGGCATACCAGGGGTATTCCCATTTGTCGGGCATGGAGATGATGTCCTCGTTATTGAGTGTCATCCACGCCCTGTTCCTGCCAGATTTACGGGCGGCGGGAGGAGTAGGCTGGCCCGGGTCGCCGTTGAGCCAGCGCGGCATGTCGATGTTGAAATACTGCTTGCTCCAGAGCATGCCGGCAAAAGCCTGGCGCTGTATGTTGGCGAGGTCTTCATCTTTTCCTTTTTGGAAGCCGCTGTAAAATTCGTCGGCTTCCTGAATCCGCTGGCTGAAGACGGCATCGAAGGTTCTGCCGAGCGGCTGGGTGCCCGCCGGCTTTTCCCGGCACAGGCGCAGGCGTATCTCGGCCTTCTCGCCAGGGGCCAGCCGAAAGTGGTACAGAGGAGCAAATTTGGTTCCTTCGGTTTTTTCCGCCAGCCAGTCAAACTGCTGTCCGATGACTGCCCGGTGGAAGGCATCCTTGACGAAGGGCGTATTGTCAGGTATGCCATAAAGGCGGCCGGTATTGGTCTCGTTTTCGGTAAACAGCAAGCGTTCCGCTTCCGAGAAGAACAAATGGTAGTTTCCGGTTTCAGGATGCGCCACTTTTACGCAGGGTTGGCTGTCCTCTCCCCTTTCCAGGTGCATGCCCGGCTTATCGGCCATCAGCCCGAAAGCCCAAAGGTTGCGGAACCAAAGGGTAGGAAGCACCCAAATGGGCGCTTCCTGTACCCCACGATTGAATATGGTAATTCGGATAAGCAGGTCTTCCTCTTCCGCCTTGGCATATTCGGTGAAAACGTCGAAGTAGTTTTTGTCGGCAAAGGCAGGCGTGTCCAGCAGTTCGTACTCCGGCTCGTGTTTGGAGCGGCTGCTATTAACGGCTACCAACTCAGTATAGGGATATTCGGCATGCGGGTACTTGTACAAATGTTTCATGTACGAGTGGGTGGGCAGATTGTCGAGGTAGTAATACAATTCCTTGACGTCCTCTCCGTGGTTGCCCTGAGGGCCCGGCAGGCCGAATAGCCGTTCTTTCAGTATCGGATCCCGGCCATTCCAGAGGGCTGGCGCGAAGCAGATGCGCTGCCGGTCGTCGGAAATGCCGGCCAGGCCGTCTTCGCCCCAGCGGTAGACGCGCGAGCGGGCGTGGTCGTGGGGGAAGTAATCCCAGGCTTCGCCGTGTTCGCTGTAGTCTTCGCGCACCGTTCCCCACTGCCGCTCGCTGAGATAAGGGCCCCATTTGAGCCACTTTTTGTTTTGCTGGTAGGTTTCCTGCAGGCGTTTGTGTTCCTGCGTTGCTTTATGTTTTGCCATGATGTTTCTTTTTTTATGGAAATTGCCTTCTTGTGCCTATTATTTAAACTTTACCCCGCCCCTTCAAATCGAAGAACGTTCGCGAGCGTCTACAAGACGCGATGCGGCACAATTTGCAAGTCTCCAGACTTGCGAGGGCCGCTAAATATGTTGGTTTGCGCTAGTGCCGAAAGCACTAGTTTGGAGACTGGTAAATTATTACACATCGAGAAACCGTCTCTCGCGAACGCGGTCCGATTTATTGGTTTGAAGAAAAAGGTACATTTAAATTAAATATATCCGGCTACAGATAGCCCGCTGGCTACCCATTATCCCGGAAGCCCGGATACAGGGCCATGCCACCATCCACTACGATGGTCTGCCCGTGGATGTAATCGCTCTGGTCGGAAGCCAGCCAGACGGTGACGTTGCCGATGTCGGCAGTTTCCCCTACCCGGCCGTAGGGGATGAGCCTGAGCAGGTCGCGCTCGGCTTCGGGCGTCTCCCAGGCCATGCGGTTGATGGGCGTTTTGATGGCGCCGGGGGCGATGCTGTTGACGCGGATACCTTTTTCGCCCAGTTCCTGAGCGATGGACTTCATGAAGAGCATCACCCCTCCCTTGGAGGCTGCATAGTTGACGTGGCCGGCCCAGGGAATCAGCTCGTGTACCGAACTCATGCAGATGATCTTGCCCAGGGCGACGGAAACCTCCGGGCGCCGGCCGCGGCGGATAAATTCCCTGGCTGCCGCCTGGGCACACAGGAACTGGCCGGTGAGGTTGACGCTGAGCACATAGTTCCAGTCGTCCAGCGACATTTCTACAAAGGGAGCGTCTTTCTGCAGGCCGGCGTTATTGACCAGGATGTCTACGGTGCCGAAGGTATCTACCACTGCCTTAAACATGACATCTACTTCGCTTTTCCGGCTGACGTCGGCCTTGAAAGGCAGCCCTTTGCCGCCGGCCGCCTCGATCTCGGCCACAGCTTCTTCGGCGCCGCGTGAATTGCCGGCATAGTTGACGATGACGTTGGCGCCGGCACGGCCCAATGCGATGGCGCAGGCTTTGCCGATGCCCGAGCTGGCACCGGTGACGATAGCGGTTTGATTGGCTAATGGATGATCTGAATTGAAAATCATGGTTTTAATTTTTTGCTTATGGAGAATTTGGACGATGATAGAAAAACACAAACCGGACCTGAAACCCTGGTATTCACTCATTCACTCATTCACTCACTCACTCACTCACTCATTCACTCACTCACTCATTCGGTCCATGTACCGGCAGGCTCGCCACCATCACGGCATGGCCGTCCGGGTCGCGAACCATAAAGGCATTTTGATGATTGAATCGGGTTATTCCGTTGGAGATGAACCGATAATTGGCTTCTTGTAATTGCCGGTGGGCGCGTTCAAGATCATCGACCACGACGGTGCTGTGCCAGTGCCACAAGTCGGTCGGCTGGCTGTCTGCCGGGTAGGGTCGCCCGCCGGGAGGTGCCAGATATTCCAGGAATTCGATTCCGAACCCGCCCCGGGCCTTCAGCCCGGTGATGAGCAGGTGGGCGCCGAAAACCTGGTTGAGGCGTTCCTGTTCGGTGCCGTAGTTTTCGCTTCCGCTGGCCACCTTCAAGCCCAGCACATCCTGATAAAAAGCGGTGGACCGGCGGGTGTCGGCGATGCCGATGGCAGTGTGGTCAATGCCCAGGAACAGGCGGCCGGACGGTTCCTGCCAGCGCGGGGCGCCTTTGCCTTTCGGGAAGTGGATGAGCTCCAGGTTGTGCCCGTCGGGGTCGCGGAAATAAAAGGCGCTGATGCCGGCGGCTGCCGGGAGGTAACCGGGCAGGGTCTGAGGGGCCGTAGAAACATGCTTTACCCTGTACTCCCGCAACCTTTGATACGCCGCTTCCATGTCGCTTACCACAATGGCGATGTGCTGAAACCACAGGTCGTTGCTGCGGGCATCGGCGGGCGGTGGCAATTGCCGGCTTTCGTTGACGAATTCGATAAGCTCAATCTGCTCCTGCCCCAGTTGCAGCACGGCAACCCTGGCCAGCATGTCCTCGTCGGTTAAACCCAGTAAGCATTGGATATCCGGCCCTGACAGCTCGTATCTTTCCACTTCCTCAAACGTCAGCACCTCCTGGTAGAATGGCAAAACGGCTGCGAGGCTGGAAACGGTAATGCTCACTTTGCTGACCTGGCGGGCTGCCTGGCCGGCAAGCTGGCCGCTTATAGAGAACAGCAGGAGCAGGAGTATCAGGCGAATGGATGGTTTCATGATGGTTTAATTTGTCTATATATCGAGATGTTCGCGAGCGTCTACAGGACGCGATGCGGCACAACTTGCCGGTCTCCAGACCGGCGCAAATTAAGGTGTCTTGTGTGTGGTTTACGCAAGTCTGGAGACTTGTCAATTATGCCGCATCGAGGCTACAGCCTCTCGCGAACTTCCCGATTTATTGGTGAGATAAATCTGTCTGCCTACTTACGGCACTTCCGTTTTCAGATGCTCTCCCACCCGCAACGCCTGCGCTATAATGGTCAGCCCGGGGTTAACCGCCGAGCTGGAGGGGAAGAAGCTGCCGTCGACCACGTACAGGTTCTGCACTTCGTGCGCCCGGCAGAAGGAATCCAGGGCGGAGGTTTTCGGGTCGTTGCCAAAGCGTACAGTGCCGCACTGGTGGGCAGTGCCTGCCACCGGTATTTTTTTGCCCAGGTAGAGGTTGTTGGGCAGCAGGTGGGTTTCGCAACCGGCGTTTTCCAGTATCCAGCGCAGTTTTTTCTGTAGGCGGCGGTGCCCTTCCAGGTTATTCTCGGTATAGTGGAGTTTCAACTGGCCGTTATTGCCCGGCATCACCCGGTTGTTGGGGTCGGGCAGGTCCTCGGAGGTCAGCCAGAAATCGAGGGAATGCCTGGCGACGTAGTCTAGAGCAAGGCCCGGAGCGAAACCCGGGGCGTCTTCCTTGTACATCAGCTGGTCTGACTTGCCGAGCATCTGGATGTGCCCGAGGGGGAATTCGAAATCGTCGCTGCCGTAGTAAAAGTCGTTCAGGCCGATCGTTTTGCCGAAAAGGGTAGGATTGGGCTTTCGCGAAATGGCGAGCAGGGCCGAATTGTTGTGGGCCATGTAGTTGCGGCCCACCATGTCGGAACCGTTGGCCAGGCCGTTGGAGTGGCGGCCGTTGGCGGAGCGCAGGAGCAGTGCCGCTGAATTGATGGCGCCGCAGGCCACCACGACGATGTCAGACCGGTAAGTGGTTGTCTCGCCATCTTTAGTGACGACTACCTCGGTGACGGCATTGCCGGCAGCGTTCGTGTTCAACCTTTCCACATAGCTGCCCGTCAGGAGCGTCACATTGGGATACTGAAGCGCCGGTTTCACTGCGATGACATGCGAGTCGGCCTTAGCTTCGGAAGGGTCGGGGAAGCCGTCAAAGCGGTCGAGAATGGCTGGTGCGGCGCCAGGCTTGCCATTGCCGATGCGGGCGCCAATGGGCAGTGGGAATGGCCTCAGGCCGAGGCTCCGCATATCCTCGTACAACTCCTGGATGCGCGGTTCGTGCGGGAGCGGACCGTAGGCGTAGGGCTCGCTGGCCGGCGGTTCGGTGGGGTCGATGCCGCGTTCGCCGTGGACGTGGTAGAGCTTCTCCGCTTCCGTGTAGAATGGCTCCAAATCCTGGTAGCTGATCGGCCAGGCCGGAGAGATGCCGCCGTGGTGCCGGACCTCCTGGAAGTCCCGCTCGCGCATCCGCAGCAGGGCAGCGCCGTACACCTTGGTATTGCCGCCCACGCAGTAGTGAATACCCGGATGAAAAGCCTTGTCGTTTTTATCGAGCCAGGTTTCTTTGGCTTTGTATTTGGCGTCGAGGAATACCGCCTGGGTGCTCCAGTTGTCGCGCTCGCGGGGGATGTAATCGCCGCGCTCGAGCAACAGGATCTTTTTGCCGGTGGGCGCCAGTTTGTAGGCGAGGGTGCCGCCGCCGGCCCCGGTGCCGATGATAATGATATCGAAGTGGGACATGGTGAATTTTTTATTCAAAATTAAGGGCTGATTCTGCCCGGGATTGTTACCTGCGTAACAGGTGAGAAAAATCAGGACAGAATTTTTCGAAAAGGGAAACGTGGTTTACCAGATAGTAATCGGGACAAACGACGGCAACACCCACAATACCTTCAGCTTAAACTTCTGATAAGCCTTTCTGATCTTCTGATGGGACCGCTCCAGGGACTTGAAACGTATCCTGCCGATGACTTTCCTTCCCCGGATAGTATTCAATTTTGCTTCATGGTCCGTAAAGGTGTTCTCCAGCAGGAAGACTGATTCCTCCTTAAGTACCTTCAAACTTACTTTTGTGTTATGCCCCCGGTATTCCAATTGCTGCAGCAGCCTCAGAAGGACGGAAGTTTCCATTTTCCAGAATCGAAGTTCTTCTTCCATACTCCGGATGGTCTCGGGCGAAATGGTTTGTGCCTGAGCTTTTTGCGGGCGCAGTTCGCTGCCCGGGGTTTTCATTAAGAACAGGAATTTTGACGCCGCATTTTTGGCGTCCTCCTGGAGAGGTAGGGTTTTTATGATGTTATTTTTGAAATACTGTGAGTTCCGCAGGAACGAAATATCATTGCGTTCGACTGAGCTCACGCCGAAGTCCAGGGCCGTGAGGCCCTGGAATAAGTTCAGCATTGTTGCAGTCCTGTAGGGACCACAGTCATTGAGAAGTTATAAAATCCGTTTTTTGCCAGGAAAATCTCCCCCCGTTCTTCGTCCGGATTTTATACAGGCCGGTATGAGCGGTGAGGTAAAGCGTCTTTCCATCATCGCCCCAGGCCATATTGGCGGGCCGTTCCGGGCCGATGATTTTACCGAGCAGTTGGCCTTCCGGATTCAGTATCCAGATGCCGCCCGGCGCGGAGACAAAGAGGTAACCCTTCCGGTCCACCTTGATCCCGTCGATGGCTTCCGGCTCGTCGGTCTGGTTGAAGTTGAAGAAGACTTTCCCGTCGGCCAGGGTTCCATCTTCCTGAACCGGGTATCGCCAAACGGTCTTGGTGTGGTAGACATCCCGAATATCCCAGTTGCCGACATACAGGTACTTTTCGTCGGGCGAGAAAGCAATGCCGTTGGGGCCGCCCAGGTCTGTCGAGAGAAGTGTCAACAGGCCGTCTTTGAGCCGGTAGACTCCCTGGTGGGGCAATTCCTTGCGCCGGTCGCCGTAGGCATTGGGCAATCCATACGGAGGATCTGTAAAGTACAGCGCGCCATCGGATTTCAACACCACGTCGTTGGGGCTGTTGAGGCGCTTGCCCTGGTGACGGTCTGCCAGCACCGTGACGGGCCCCTTTTTCTCGTGGCGGACGACGCGGCGGTTGCCGTGCTGGCAAACCAGCAGGCGCCCGTCGGCGTCAATGGCCAGGCCGTTGGAGCCGGGTTGATGGTATTCGCCGATGTCGATCCCGGAATAGCCGGATTTGGTAATGTATACCGAAACGTTTCCCGACACCGGATCATAGCGGTAGATCACGTTGGCGTTCGGGTCGCTGAACAGCAGGAAGCCCTCTGGGTGCCAAACCGGGCCTTCGGTAAACTGAAAGCCGTCGGCGAGTTTTTCAATACGGGCCTCGGGATCGATAACTTCCTGGAGTTCCTGGTCGGCCATGACGATATGCCCGAGCCCTTTCCAATCAGCGTTGGAAGGATATTTTTCATAAAAATCCAGGGTGCAGGACCGAATCCAGATGTAGTTGGAAGGCAAATCGGCCAGGGGGCCATTGATGCCCAGTACGGCAATGGTAAATTCCTGCCCCGGTCGGGTATTTTCCGTCAGCACTACCCGGTTGCGGGCGTTAAAGCCTCTGATGGCGCCGCCGCCGGACTGGCCGAAGGTTTTGCTCAACTGGCCGTTCAACCAGATTTCGGCGTAATCGTCTACCACGATTTCGAAAACGGCAGTAGAGCCGGCAACGGATAAATTACCCAGCTTTTCAGGAATGGTTATCCGGATGCGGTACCAGGCGAAGGAGCCCAGGCCGCTGCCCCGGCGTTCTTCCAGCGTCGTCGGGTCGATGACTTCCCATTGACTGTCGTCGTAACCGGCAATGCCGGCCTTCGGGCTGAGGTCCTGGGTGGCAATGGGCTTTCCGGTGGGATACAAGGCGAGCGGGTCGTTTTTGTCCGGTCCGGGAGCGTAAAATTTTGTTTCCACGAACCGGGCCGGGCTGTATTTCCATTGCGCGCCGACCAACGCCGCTCCTTCCTTTGTACGGAGGTCAACTATTGCATCCGCCTGGCCGACAGCAAGTTCTCTGCTTTCCTGAGCAGGAGAGGCTACAGTGAACAGAACCAGGCAGATGAAGATGAATATTCTTTTCATGATCTGATCTTTACTGCGTTAGAAAATCAGCCGACAGCCCAGCTCTGGCGATCTCCACGTCCTGGCCGGCGCTGGCGGCGCCGCTGACGCCGATCCCGCCGATCACTTTTCCGTTGTACAGGATGGGGAAGCCGCCACGCAGCATATTCTCGCCAACCGTCACCAGGGCACCCCGGCCGCTGTTGATGGCCTCTTCCAGGTTTTCGGACGGCATCCTGAAAATAGCGCCCGTACGGGCTTTGCCGCAGGATACTTCCGCCGCCACCGGGAATGTCCCGTTCAGGCGTTCCATCAGGATGAGGCTGCCGCCGGCATCGACAATGGCAATGGCGGCGCCGGGAGCATTGTGGGCCATTGCGTACGCTTGGGCCTTTGCCATTATTTCATGTGCGCCTTCCAGCGTCAGTTCGTAGGTTGCTGCCACCTGAGCAGCCAGCGGTAGGCTCAGCGCCAGGCCAAAGAGAAAGAATAAGGTTTTCATGATTTGAGATTTTTATATTTTAGGATCGTTCAACCTGCCGGGTTTCCGTAGTGATCACGCCTGTCCGAACCCGGCAGTGTTTGTCGAAGACGGATTTTGCTGAAAGCGTCGCAATATTTCTCCTGCCACGTCTCCGATAAACGCTGCCGGGTTCTCATACCCGGGCGTAGCCGAAACCCGGCAGGTTGTTGCGTCTTCTATACAGGCAGGTCACTTGACCGCAGAATCGTACGCCACTTTTCCGCCTGATTTTTTCGCGACCTGCCCGGGCCAATAGCCGTCCGCCAGTTTCACATTCCCATCGAGGTTCTCGTTGAACAGGTTGTAGGCTTTTTGCGAATGTTGTAGCATAAGCCGCCCGTCGACGATCTGAAACAGCGTGGGGTCGATCGGGCGGAGGCGGTCCCGGCTCATGGCGTAGGCGCAGAAGGCGCCGTATTGCGGCTTGTACTTTTCCGGATTGTCTTTGAATTCGTTCAGGTTGGCTTGGCTGGAAAACCAGTAGGTAGCGCCTTCATAGCGGGCGGCATGCTGCTCGCTGCCTTTTACGGCCTTATTTTCCCTGAAATAGGCCACCGGGTCGTACCCGTCAATGATGACGCCTTTCCGGTTGACATTGGCGAGAAACATTTTCTCCTCGTCGGTAAGGATCTGTTTTCCTTTATTGCCGGCTACATAAGGCCAGTATTTGTCGGCCTTTTTCAGGTTGCCCTGCGGGTCTTTTTCCCACCCCCGGACGGCCCTTTGGTTGTGCTGGATCACCAGGCGCCCGTCGATCACCGACCAGGTGTTTACATCTATCGGCGCTGTCCGGCCCAGAGAAATGGCGTAGGCGCACCAGCCGCCGTACTGGACTTTGTACTTTTCAGGCGCCTCATCGAACAGTTTTTTGTGATCGGCGGAGGCGAAGCGGTATATGGCGCCTTTGTAGGCAGATTGAAATTCCGGCGACCCTTTTACAGGTTTGCCGTCGGTAAAGAAGGCCAAAGGGTCATAACCGTCGATGATGACGCCCTCCGCATTGACGTTAATGAATACATCGGGGTCGGAAGCGGGTTCCGGGTTTTGAGTTGGAGACTGGCAGCCGGCAAAGGAGACAATGCACAGCAAATAGAAAAGAAACTGAATTTTCATGATCTTTTAGATTTTATCTGATTGTGAAGAATATATTTCCTCCGGGCGGGCTACCTTCAGGCGTGTCCGCCATAGCATCGCGCAGGCGGGTGGCCCGTTACAGCAGGGTAAAGAGGCAGCGTGCGCTCACCTTCATCTCCTGTTCGATACAGGAGTTGTCCTCAATCTTACTTTAAAGCTTATCCGAATGGTAAAACAGAAGTCCGATTATGCATTCAAAATTACAGCCTTACCGTTGTGGAAATTGTTACCCTGGTAACAGAAGCCGGAATTCAGCTTATTACCGGAGGGGCCTTCATCTTTTCCAGCGTTGCCTCGAGGTTCTGCACCGGATTATTGCTGATGTCCATTCTTTCGAGTTTTTTCAGCTTTTCAAAGCCGTCGGGCAGATAGCTTACATGGTTGTTTCCCATAAACAACCATTCCAGGTGAGACAGGCCGGACAGGGATGCAGGCAGGCTGCTTATGCCGTTGCCGCTCAGGAACAACTTCCGGAGGTTGGCAAGGCGGCCCAGTGATTCGGGCAGGATGCTGAAGGAAGGCATCAGGGCGAGTGACAGGCTCTCCAGCTTTTCCAGTTCCCAGAAGCTCTCCGGGAGGGAGGGCAAGCGGTTGCCGGTAAGGTCCAGCTCCCGGAGGTTGGCGAGCCGGCCAAAACAATCCGGAAGGCGGGTGAGATAGTTGAATGAAACCATCAGGATGCGCAGGCCGGACAATTGGCAGATGCTGTCGGGAAGAGACCGGAGCTGGTTGTTGCGCGCGCTCAGCCAGTATAGTTTTTTCAGGTTGCCGATCTCTTCCGGCAGTGCTCGTAGTTGATTATGGGTTACAACCAGCCTTTCCAGGTTCGGCAGTTGCCCGATAACGGGCGGCAGTTCAGCCAACTGGTTATCGCTGAGAAACAGCTCTTTCAGGTTTTCCAGTTCCGGCAACCAATCGGGAAGCGTAGTGAGGCGGTTGTCCGTCAGGTGAACATACTCCAGGCTTGTCAATTGCCGGAGTTCTTCGGGTAAGGCAGCCAGCCCCACAGAAGAGAGGTTCAGGCTCACGGCCCTGTCGGCAGCTGCCTTATGGATGGCTGTCAGCCAAATACCATCGTTGGATTGCATGGGCATAAGGTTTCAGGGTGATCCGAAATATGCTCTCAGGAATGAAGCGCCGTTTGGCCGGAAACCATACTGGCCAGCCGTTTCGGTTCGGCGATAAAGATGGACCGGCGGTCAAACCGGATGAACCCTTCGTTCTCCAGTTCATTGAGGAGCAGAGATGCAGATTTGCGGGAGGCGCCCAGCAGGGCGGCGATATCGCTTTGCGTGAGGTTGTGGGAAATCCAGATGCCCCCATCGCGCGGCCTTCCGTAATCAGCGCCGAGGTCGAGAAGGAATTCTATCAAACGGGTTTTAGTATCCTTGCAAAGCAACAGCTCAATGCGGCGTTCCAGCTTGCGGATGTGATTGCCGATGCGGCGGTTCATTTCCAGCGCGAAGGGAACGTAATCGCGGGTGAGCCCTCTGGCTTTTTCTACACTCATTCTGCACACCTGGGTCCCGTCTTCCATCACTTCTGCAAAGGCGCGGTGCCGGGATTCTCCCAACAGCGCCATATGGCCCAGTATCTCTCCTTTGCCCAGAAAGGTGATGACGTGCTCGTTGCCCTGGTGGTCGTAATGGCCAACTTTCACCTTGCCTTTATCGATGAGGATGATCTCCTGGCAGGGATCCCGTTCCATAAACAGGAATTCGTGCTTCTTAAAAATCTTATTGGGATGTTTCTTGATGTGGTCCTCCAGTTTGAAAGGGCAGAGGATTTTGTAAAAGTCAAAGTCTTCCAGATACCAAATCTTAGTTTCCATTGCTTCCGGAGTTGAATTGCAAAGAAGAGTATCTAAAGGTACCTTTTTTTTCTGAATACCTGCTAACGGGCCCAATCCAAATTTGGCCAAAAAAAAGCCTGAAAACCAGCGCCGTAAATTTGGCAACAGGCTCTGCCGGAAAAAACTTACAGCTCTCTTTCGATGTTGTTTGCCTCATATCGGCCCAACCTGCTTCACATTTGTTTCCAAAGCAGCCCGAAAGGCCCTACCTTTGCGGCGTGAAAAGGGCTGTGGGTTGGGGCTGGTTATTTGTTGTTAGTTGCCGGTTGTTGGTTATGGTGTCCCCGCAACAAACAACAGACAACAATCAACAGCTAACCAGCCCCCCACAACGAACAACAATACTCATGAGTGAACAGATAAAACACGAGTGCGGCATAGCACTCATCCGCTTGCTGAAACCACTGGACTACTACCATAAAAAGTACGGCACCGCCTTTTACGGCCTCAACCAGCTGCAGCTGCTCATGCAGAAACAGCGCAACCGCGGGCAGGACGGCGCCGGCATGGCCACCATCAAGCTGGACGTCAAACCCGGAAAGAAATATATCAGCCGCAAGCGCAGCATCGCCAGCAACTACCTGGACGACCTCTTCCAGCAAATCCACCTGCATTTTAAAGACCTGCCCAAGGAAAAGCTCGGCGACCCCGCCTGGCTCAAGGAGAACAAACCCTACATGGGCGAGCTGCTGCTGGGCCACCTCCGCTACGGCACCCACAGCGACAACTCGATCGAGACCTGCCACCCCTTCCTGCGGCAGAACAACTGGATCACCCGTAACCTCATCCTGGCCGGCAACTTCAACCTGACCAATGTCGACGAGCTGTTCGACGAACTGGTGGAACTGGGCCAGTACCCCAAGGAAAAATCGGACACGGTGACCGTCCTGGAAAAGATCGGCCACTTCCTCGACGACGAGGTGCAGCGCCTCCATACCTGGTACAAGCCCGACGGCTACTCCAACATGGAGATCAACAACCTGATCTACGACAACCTCGACATACAGCGCCTGCTGCGCCGCGCCAGCAAGAAGTTCGACGGCGGCTACGTCATGGCGGGCCTGATCGGCCACGGCGACGCTTTCGTTGTGCGCGACCCGTCCGGCATCCGCCCGGCATTCTACTACTACGATGACGAAGTAGTGGTGGTGGCCTCCGAACGGCCGGCCATTCAGACCGTGTTCAACGTACCCTTCGGGCAGGTGAAGGAACTTACCCGCGGGCATGCGCTCATCATCAAAAAGCGGGGCGATATTTCCGAAAAGCCCTACATCGACCAGCTGGAAAGAAAAGCCTGCTCCTTCGAGCGCATCTATTTCTCCCGCGGCACCGACCGCGACATCTACCTGGAACGCAAACGGCTGGGCGAACAACTGGCCGACGCCGTGCTGGATGCCGTGGGCCACGATTTCAAACACACCGTTTTCTCCTTTGTGCCCAATACCGCCGAGACAGCCTTCTACGGCATGATGGAAGGCCTTGAAAAGCGCCTCAACGAGATCAAAAAGGATAAAATCCTCAAAATGGGCAAAGACATCAAGCCCAAAAAACTGGATAAAATCCTCGCCCTGAAACCCCGCATCGAGAAGATCGTGGTGAAGGACGCCAAACAGCGCACCTTCATCGCCGACACCACCTCCCGGGAGGCTATGGTCTCCCACGTATACGACGTCACCTACGGCATTGTCGAGAACGACAAGGACACCCTGGTCCTGCTCGACGATTCCATCGTGCGGGGCACTACGCTCCGGGACAGCATCATCCAGATCGTCTCCCGCCTCAAGCCCAGGAAGATCGTCATCGTCTCCTCCGCCCCCCAAATCCGCTTTCCGGACTGCTACGGCATCGACATGTCGCGCATGAAGGAATTCGTGGCCTTCCGCGCCCTGGTGGAATTGTTGAAAGAAGACGATAAAGAGCATTTGCTGAAGGAAACCTACCTGCGCTGCAAAGCCCAGGAGCACCTGCCCACCGAGGAGATCAAAAATGAGGTGGCTGCTCTATACGACGAATATCCCTACGAAAAAATCTCCAAAAAGATTGCAGAGATTGTCACCCCGCCCAGGATCAAGCCTGAGATTGAGGTGATCTACCAGACGGTCGAGGGCCTGCGCCATGCCTGCCCCAACAACAACGGCGACTGGTATTTCTCCGGGGAGTACCCCACGCCCGGCGGCAACCGGGTGGTCAACCGGGCATTTATGAACTTTATGGAGGGGAGAGATGAGCGGGCGTATTAGAGAAACGCTGCCTTTTAAGAAAAGGCTTTCGTCTTCCAATCACTCTTCTAGTAGCTTGCCATCCTCCACTCACTTCCTTTATTCTGAGAAAGAAAACGCCCTTTCGCGGCAGCGTGAGGCTCCGCCGCTGAAATTCCTGAATGAAAGCGGGAAAGCTACGGCAGCCGGGGAAAGTTATCCGCTTACAGCTCACCCCACCGCAAAGCCCGTATGGGGCCGGGCATAAGGCGGTTGAAAACCAAGCACGATATCCTCTCTGCTGACACCCATATCCATTAGTTCATCGACGACTTCGCGCTCTGTATTATTTATCTGAAACCACACTTTACCATCTTTGATATCAAAATGAAATACGATGGCGAAGACGTACTGATTACCTTGCCAGCCGATGCGCAGCAACTGAAAACTGTTATTCTCTCGGTCGGCCACTACTTTGGTTTCGACATCTGGCAGGTTGGCAGGACGAGAATGTTGGGCGTAATTTTTTAGATATTTTATTATAATATCCTGATATTTTTTCACTTTATCCATGATACGATTTTTTGTTCGGCAGGGTCATATACGATAATTTTACCTCCGATGCGTTCTACAGATTTTTGAATAACCGGCTTTTGGAAAAAGCTGCGATATACATTTTCAGGAATAGCCAGATAAAGCACTCGTTCCGGTTCTACTATTTCCATTGCAACAAAATAATCGTTGAACTGGCCGACCGCCCTGTGAAATTCAGTGATGGTGGAGGGCCCGATGAAGCTCTTGATCTCGACCGCAATTTTCTCCCCTCCTTTTTCCGCAGCTATAAGCGGCTCAGCACCCAGGTCAATTTCATAGCCTATAGTATCAACCGTCATTTCATAGGGATCGTGGGTAATTCGCCACCCGTCAGCTTCCAATGCTGCTTTCACCTGTTTGTGATAAAAATCGCGAGCCATTAATTGTTTTCCACAATTTAAGAAATAAATAATCAAGAACAATAAATGTAAAGCGGTGGGGCTTTATATCTTCCTCAACAATTCCCCCGCCTGCTCCAGCGTCTCCTCCGTTTTGGCAAAGCACAGCCGGATCACCTTGTCCGTACTATTGTTGGAGTAGAAAACCGAGA
Organism: Lewinellaceae bacterium; assembly: GCA_020636375.1. GTDB lineage: Bacteria > Bacteroidota > Bacteroidia > Chitinophagales > Saprospiraceae > JACJXW01. The sequence goes on from JACJXZ010000010.1 coordinate 17,970, forward strand.
CCGGGATGGCCGCTACGCCCCATTCGATCGTCATCCGTTTGGCGAACTCCGTATCCGGCTCGTCGCTGATGGCGCTGTAGTCGAACAGGTAGAAGTAGGTGCCTTCGCAGCGCAGGGGGCGCAGGCGGGAGCCCTGCATGGCGTCGAGGAAAAAGTCTCTCTTCTGCTGGTAAAAATCATTCAGGGAAAGGTAGGTCTCCGGGTCGGCCAGGTAGTCCGCCAGGGCGTACTGTACGGGCGTGTTGACGCAGAAGACGTTGAACTGGTGTACCTTTCGGAACTCTGCCATCAGGTGGGCGGGCGCCAGGCAGTAGCCGATCTTCCAACCCGTGTTGTGGAAGGTTTTGCCGAAGGAATAAGTTGCGAGGCAACGCTCCCAAAGGCCGGGGAAGCGCAGTACGCTTTGGTGCGGCTGACCGTCGTAGATGAGGTGCTCGTACACTTCGTCGCTGAGCACCAGGATGCCGGTTCCGGCGGTGAGCTTTTCCAGCGCCTGTATGTCTTCAGCCTTGAGGACGGTACCCGTGGGGTTGTGCGGCGTATTGATGACGATCATGCGGGTGCGGGAAGTCATCAGGTCGCCCAGTTGCTCCCAGTCCACCCGATAGTCCGGCGCGTGCAGCTCATAGGGTACGGGGATGCCGCCGTTGACCTCAATGGATGGCCCGTAAGAATCGTAGGCTGGTTCGATGAGGATCACCTCGTCGCCCGGGCTCACAAAGGCGGTGATGGCGGTGAAGAGGGCCTGGGTGGCGCCGGCCGTGATGGTGATCTCGGTGGCGGGATTGATGGTTTTGCCATAAAGGCGCTCCGCCTTCTCCGCCAGCCGTTCCCGCAGGATGGGCACGCCCGCCATGGGCGCGTACTGGTTGTGCCCCTTTTTCATGTACTGGCAAACCAGATCGGACAGCCGTTCGGAGGAGGGAAAATTGGGAAAGCCCTGCGACAGGTTGATCGCCCCGTGTTCGTTGGCCAGGGCCGACATGACGGTGAAGATGGTGGTGCCGACGTGGGGGAGCTTGGAGGTGCGTGTATCAAATCTTTTATTAGGCATTAATTATGGCTGAGCTTGTCTATTAATTCTTTGCTTATTGTATATGCGAGTTTAACAGGCACCGCGTTGCCCAATTGCCGCATGGCCTCTGTCCAGGATCCGGAAATAAAATATTCATCCGGGAAAGTTTGAATTCTCTTCGCTTCTAAAACGGTAAAGTATCTAACAGAATCATCCTCATACCTGAGCATATTTTCACCACCCGGCACTCCATGATCTCCTGCCTTAATCGTCTTGGAAGGGTCGTGGACAAAACTTCCCGTATGCCCGGGATACGTTTTTGCGCCATCTCTGAAAATATGATCCTGCCTGCCATTGGAGCCTGATTGGGGGTCAGGCAAATCAATCAAGGCTTCCCGGACTGTTACCCAAGGCAGTTCTTCCGGTTTGAAGAAACCAAATTTAGCTTTTAATTTCTCAACTGTCTTTTTCATCTGGCTAGTTGGTGTTTCCCTCAATGCTTCCGGAACCTTGAGCTTATCCCAGTATTCTCCCGTGACATATTTATCCCAAAGGAGCCTTTCCTGAGAATGGGTTTCTCTGGGAAAGTTCCATTCTATATTAAGAGCGTCTTTTATGCCAACGATGACAACCCGTTCTCTCTTTTGAGGTACCCCATAATTGGCGGCGTTAATTAATCGGAAAACCACGTTATACTTCAGTCCATGATAATTACCCTTTGTATGTATTTTTTCCAGCCTGGCTAAATGATCTCGCCAATCCTCATCTTTCTCTTTTATTAGATCAGGATATGTTAATTGAAGAATAATGTAGCTGAAGTAAGAAGAGAACGACTGCCTCAACAATCCTTTTACATTTTCAAAAATAAAAGCTTTTGGTTGTGTTTCCCGAATTCCTTTGATTGCATAAGGGAACATATCCCTTTTATCCATATTGCCTCTATGCTTTCCGCCCAACGAAAAAGGTTGACAAGGAGGGCCTCCGGAAATCACGTCTACTCCTTCAAAGAGCCTATAATCAAACTTCCTGATATCAGTTTGAAAAACCTGAGTTTCGTTGAAATTATTTCTCAGTGAATCGCAGGCATCCTTGTTCCACTCCACTAAGGCACTATGGCTAAAACCGGCATGCTTCATCCCTAGAGCCAATCCTCCTGCTCCTGAAAAAATCTCTAATGACTTCATTTGTCTTTTCTATTTAGAAAGTACCTTGCAGTTTTTTCTTCGACTTTATCAGGCGAAGCCCCTTCTCCTGTAAGCCTATCAGCCCATGGGCGCCCCGGATGAATAATATCCCAGTCTGATTTTGCCTGGTTATAGCGCCCTTTCCCAGGGTCATGATTGCCAAAGCCATCGATTTCTGTGTTCCAAATAGGTTTGTAATGCCTGATCAGGGCTGCTTCTACTGTGCCAATCAAATTACTTCCTGTTCCTTCCAGGATCATAAACCGGCAACGAAAATCGTCGATGTTTAGATTATTTGCATGATCTACGCTTCGGGCATGTTCACGTAATCTGTTGTATAGTTCAGTACTCTTCTTGTCAATTTCATTTTCGAGCCGGGCTTGCCTCCAGCCACGAGGTACAGCTTTTCCAACGTAAATGGGCAGAGAAAATTCTATCCTGTTTCGATTGGCTAATTCTAAGTATAGTTTGTTTTTTCCAATGTAGTAAATAGCATATACGCCAGTTCCGTGAAATTTTGCTGAGGGTGGCAGTTCCGTAACTGGTGTTCCATTAAAAAACCGGATTGTGTCCTTGATTATTTCCTCAAAGGCGTTCGACCTGAAAACATGATCGTCACGGTTAAATTTTCCTATCATTAGCTACCCTTTCTTTTCCAGGCAGCTAAAATAACCAATATCGGATAGAAAATGAATTCTTAAACAAAATTGATGTTGCACTCTACTGATACCTTTTATACACCTTATCAATCGCCCCCGCCAGCTTGTGGTCCTTTTCCGTTACCTTACCGCCCGCATCGTGCGTATTCAGGGCGAAGCTGACGGTGTTATACACGTTGTGCCAGTCCGGATGGTGCTGCATCTTTTCGGCATGGAAGGCCACTTCGGTCATGAAGGCGAAGGCTTCGGTGAAATCCTTGAATTTGAAGGTAGCTTTGAGCTGGTTGTTTTCTTCTTTCCACATGGTTAATAGTGTTTAAGTGTATTCGTGCATTTGTTGTGCCCGCCTGAAGCCTTTTGGCATAGGTGGGTGTATCTGTGTTAAGGTAATGAGATGGTAAATGTTCACAGAAAAAGAATACCTTTTGGCAGGAAAACCGATTTTGCCTGAACTACTCCCCTGGTTTGGGGTTCAATCAAAGGTAAAAACAACGCTGTGTATGCCAACGCCTTCATACGACCTCGTAATTATCGGCTCCGGGCCTGCCGGCTCTACCACTGCCCGCTTCGCAGCCCGTCAGGGGCTGAAAGTGCTGCTGGTGGACAAGCGGCAGGAACTGGGCGCGCCCATACAGTGCTCGGGGGCAGTGAGCCGCCATGCGCTCGAGGAGGTAGGCGTTACGCCTGATGCGGAATTCATCCACGAGCCTATATACGGCTTCGGCATCTACAACGAGAAGGGAGACAGAACGGTTATCGACTACCGCCGGCTCAAGGCAGACGAATACGGCCCGGGAGAAGGGCAAAAGCCCCTGGGCTACGTCGTCGACCGCCGCCGCTTCGACCGCTACCTGATGACCCAGGCGGAACGCGCCGGCACGGAAGTATGGCTGAAAACGGAAGGGCTGAGCTACCGGCCCAACGGCGACGGCGGCTGCGAGGTCTTCCTGCGCCGCTTCAATCAGGACATTACAGTAAAAGCCCGCGTGCTGGTCGGCGCCGACGGCCTCCAATCGCAGGTCGGCAAATGGGCGGGCCTGCGTACCCACATCAAGATCACCGAGCTGGCCAGCTGCCTGCAGTTCATCGTCGACCAGGTGGAAACAGAGGGGCTGCTGGAGATCATCACCGGCCACGAATGGGCGCCGGGCGGCTACGCCTGGGTATTTCCCAAAGGGCACGGCTACGCCGAGATCGGCCTGGGCGTCATTCCCACCATGACCGACAAGAATGCGCAGTGGCACCTCGACCGGTTTATCCGCCATTCTTTCTTTGAAGAGCGGTTTAAAAACTCCCGCATCCTGGAGATACAGGGCGGCGGCGTGCCTCTGGCGTCTCCGCTGCGCACCCAGTATGCCGACAACCTCATCCTGGTGGGCGACGCAGCCCGCCACGTCAATCCCATCACCGGGGGAGGGATTCATACGGCTCTGAGCGGCGGCAACATCGCGGGCAATTTTCTGGCCGATTTCCTGAATCAGGACAAACCGCCTACCGCTCAAAACCTGGAAGGCTACCAAAACCGCTGGCTGGAGGAACTGGGCAACAAGATGTGGAAACTGTACGACGTCAAAACCGAGATTTTCCGGAAGAACGACATCCGCGAGCGGGATGCCCTCCTTTACCAGACGATGGCCAGCTACTTCAGCCCCCATTCCGAATTCAAAAAAATCTGACGCCTTATGCCCAAAAAAGATCCCGTCATCTTTTTCATCGGCTGGAACGCCTGCATCAATTGCGGTGCCTGTGTAGCCATCTGCCCCCAGGATGCCGGCTTCATCAGCCCCTTCGATACTATTGCCGTCGACCGGCCCTGCGACATTGCCTGCTTGTTGTGTGAAGACATCTGCCCGGTAAGCACCATTACCCATAAACCGGCTTAAACCACCATCCATGCGACTGATCCAACACAAAAAGGAAGCCTACTGGTTTTACCGCTACCTGTCCATTTTTTACGACAAGCTGGTCAACCCGCTGTTCTGGACGAAGCGCATGCGGGATGAGGCCCTGGAGCTGGGGCAACTGCAGGAGCCCGGCCTGAAGATCATCGACGTCGGCTCCGGCACGGGCTTTACCACCGAGGGCATCGTCCGGCTGGCTTCCGCAGAGCAGGTCACCTGTGTGGACCAGAGCCCGCACCAGATGGCGAAGGCAAAGAAAAAGGAGGCGCTCCAGGGTTGCGCGTTTCAGCTGGGCGACGCGGAAAATATCCCCTTCGGCACCGACGCGTTCGACCGCTACGTCTCCGCCGGCAGCATCGAATACTGGCCCAATCCGCAGCGGGGCATCAACGAGGCCTACCGGGTCGTCAAACCGGGCGGCATCGCCCTGATGATCGGGCCGCTGGAGCCGGAGAACGCCATCGCCCGCTTCATGGCCAACACCTGGATGTTGTTCCCCAAAGAAGAAGAGTACCTGCACTGGTTCCGGGAGGCGGGCTTTCATGATATTAAGATGCGCTATGTGAAACCCCACTGGGTGACCGGAAGGGGAGAATATGGCATTGCCATTTCCGGCGTCAAGCCGCAGGCAGGCCTGTCGCCGGCGGCAATGCATGCGCCGGTGGAGGAAACTGCAGAGGAGATGACCGCCGGCCGTTGGCTGCAACTGGCCGGGCGGGTGCTCATCGGCTCCCTGGCCGGGTTTGTCTTCATACCGGCGGCCCTGTTCGGGTACCTGCGCCGGGCCTTCAGCAGCCAGGAGGATGTGCCGGAGGAGTACCGCGAGCGGCTGAATGGGTATCAGATTGCTGCTTTGGCGGTTATTGCAGTTGTCATTGGGCTGGTGATTTATGGGTTGAGTTGATCCGGGATTTTCCGATCCCGAAACGAGACACAACCTGCCGGGTTTCCTTTGGATCCTGATAGGCACAACCCGGCAGCGTTTATCGAAGACGCAAAACCCAGCAGGTTAAGCCAATCCTTAAATAAAATAAACCAGTCAAGTCTATACAAATATACAGTATGAACACCCTCAACCAGCGCATCCAGCACTTCTACGACCGCTCCACCGCCCTCTGGCTGGACACCTGGGGCGAACACATGCACCACGGCTACTACGGCAAAGATGGTAAAGAGCAGAAGGGCCATACCCAGGCACAGGCCGACCTAGCCCTGGAGCTGCTCCGCTGGGGCGGGGTGGAGCGGGCGGATCGCATCCTCGACGCCGGCTGCGGCGTGGGCGGCAGCGCCCGCCTGCTCGCACAGCTGTTCGATGCCGAAGTGCTGGGCTGCACCCTCAGCCCGGTACAGGCGGATCAGGGGCGGAAATACAACGAGGCTGCCGGCCTGGAAGATAAGGTCGAGATCAGGGCACAGGACATGATGAGTTTGTCAGCCTCTGACGGGCCGTTCAACCTGGTATGGTCGATGGAGAGCGCCGAGCACATTCAGGAGAAGCAGAAGATGCTGGAGCTGTTCCATCAACTGCTGGCACCAGGAGGCCGGCTGCTGATGGCTACCTGGTTTCACCGGGCCCTTCCACCGGCGTTGAGCGGAAAAGAAAAACAACTGCTGGAGGGAATCTATCAGTACTACCACCTGCCGCCCATGGTGTCCATCCCCGAGCTGGAAGCCATGGCCGGGGCCAGCGGCTTCGGGCAGGTAAGAACGGCCGACTGGACCAACGCCGTGGCGCCCTTCTGGGGCGCCGTGATGCGGTCGGCCTTTCAATGGCGCAGCGTTAAAGGCTTGCTGAAAGCCGGTTGGCCGACGCTGAAGGGGGCCTGGGCCATGCGCTATATGATCAAAGGGTATAAGTTGGGCCTCATCCGTTTTGGCGTACTTCAAGGGCAGAAAGCATGAACTTCCTCATCAACTTTATCCGTTTTTCCCGTTTGCATACCGTGATCGGCACCACGCTGAGCATCCTGGCGCTCTACCTGCTGGCCCTTTCGTATTCCGGCTACCAGGATTGGCATCTGCCGGAATTGTTGCTGACGCTGGCCAGCTGTCTGGGTGCTAACATCTACATCGTCGGCCTCAACCAGGTCACCGATGTGGAGATCGACCGCATCAACAAGCCTTACCTGCCGTTGGCCTCCGGTGCCTTTTCCATGCGGACGGGCTATGTGCTGATCACGGCCTCTGTGCTCTTTTCCCTCGCCATCGCCTTTTATATCGGTAAATACCTGCTGCTGACGGTGCTGCTCAGCCTGGCACTGGGCACGGCCTACTCCCTGCCGCCGTTCCGCCTGAAGCGCTTCACTTTCTGGGCCGCTTTTTGCATCATCGCCGTGCGGGGGCTCATCGTCAACCTGTTGCTCTTCCTGAATTTTCACTTCATCGTCAACGGCAGGGAGAACATCCCGCCCGCTGTCTGGCTGCTGACGGGCGCCATTTTCGTGTACAGCATCGTCATCGCCTGGTTCAAGGACATCCCCGACATGGAGGGTGACAGCAAGTATGAGATCCGAACGCTCTCCCTGCGCATCGGCGCCCGAAGAGTGTTCCTGATCGGCAATGTGCTGATCAGCCTGGTTTACATTCTCCTTGCAGCCTCCCCTTTTTTGCTGAACTTTGAGTTGAACGGAGCTATTTTTGCGGGATCGCACCTGCTGCTGCTGGCCTTGTTGTGGATCGCCAGTAAGCGGGTAGACTTGCAGCGGAAGGTTACCGTGCGGCGGTATTATCAGTTTATCTGGGTATTGTTTTTTCTGGAGTATATTACCTTTGCGGTGGCGGGGTTGATGGGGTGAAAGCCTCACAAAAATCCCAACACATCATCTCCCTTCTTCCCCCCTTCCTCCTTATTCCACGTATGCTCAAAACGCCAGTCGTGTTTATCCAGCTGCAGCAGGGCGGCCTTGAGCAGCTCGATGCAGTGGTGGATGTCGCCCTTGTGCGCCAGCTCTATGGTCTGGTGGATGTGGCGCAGGGGGATGGATATGGCCCCGGCGATGGCGCCCCGCTTGCCGTAGCGCTGCAGGCCGGCCGTGTCGGTGCCGCCGGCGGGCAGGATTTCGGGCTGCCAGGGGATGTTGTTGGCGGTAGCGGTTTTCTTCAGGAAGTTGACCATGCGGTAGTCGGAGATGACCGAGCCGTCCATGATCTTGATGGCCGCGCCTTTGCCGAGGCGGGTGACGTATTCGTGCGACTGCGCGCCCGGCACGTCGAAAGCGATGGTCACATCCAGGGCGATGCCGAAGTCGGGGTCGATGGCGTGGGCGGAGGACATGGCGCCGCGCAGGCCCACTTCTTCCTGCACGGTGAAGACGCCGTAGATGTCGTAGGGCACTTGTTTATCTTTCAGCTCCCGCAGGGCTTCGAGGAGAATAAAGACCGATACGCGGTTGTCGATGGATTTGCTGTTGACGCAGTCGCCCATCTCGATAAGGTGGCGGTCGCGGGTGATGGGGTCGCCGATGGAGACGAGGTCGGCCACCTCTTTTTTGGGCAGGCCGAGGTCGACGAAGTATTCGGTGATGGGCGTCTGCTTGTTGCGCTCATCCGGTTTCATGAGGTGGATGGGTTTGGAACCCATCACGCCGATGACGTCTTTTCTGCCGTGCACGATGACGCGCTGAGAAGTCAGCGTCTTGGGGTCGAAGCCGCCCAGGGGATGGAAGCGCAGGAAGCCGTCGTCGTCGATATGGGTGACGATAAAGCCGATCTCGTCCATGTGGGCGGCGATCATTACCTTTTTGTCGCCTGTGCCCCTTTTCAGGGTGATCACGTTGCCCATATTGTCCACCCGCACTTCATCCACCAGGGGGCTTACCTCTTTCAGAACCAGTTCCCGGATGCGTTGTTCAAATCCGGGAGCGCCCGGCGTTTCACAGATGGCTTTGAGCAGATCGACGTTTATCATAACGGGTCGTGTAGTTGTAATGGGGAAAAAAACGGTGCGAAAATACCATTATTTTGGTTGGCCGGGGAAATATTTTACGGTATTTCGCCCGGCTTTGTTCCAAAATGAAGGTAGCGGCTAAATTATTGCCTGTCCGGGGGCGAAGGGCAAGGATTTTTGCCGGAATTCAGCAAATCTGTGGGCTTATGTCAATACGTCCGGCATAGAGGCAAGCCCGCGAATAATCATTTGCCATGCAAAGATGCGCCCCTTTCCTTAACTTTGCCGCTAATTACAAATAACCATTACACCCTTGTCCTTACTCAAAAAACTAGCCGGAGAGACCGCCATATACGGCACGAGCAGCATCCTGAGCCGCCTGCTGCACTACGTTATATTAACCCCTTATTTCACCCGCGTGTTCATGCAGGGCGAATATGGGGTAGTGTCGGATATGTATACCTGGGCGGCCCTGCTGCTGGTGCTGTTCACCTACCGGCTGGAGACGGCCTTCTTCCGCTTCGGCAGCCGCGACGAGGATATGGAGCGGAGCTTTTCGACGGCTTCCATCTCCCTGCTGGCTTCCACTATCGTGCTGACGGTACTATTTATATGGTGTGCCCAGCCCATTGCCGACTGGCTGAAGTACCCCCAGCACCCGGAATACGTCGTTTGGTTTGCCTTCATCATCGCTTTTGATGCGCTGGCGGCTATTCCTTTTGCCCGCCTGAGATTGGAAAACCGGCCCATCCGGTTTGCAGCCGTCAAGACGCTGAATATCGTCATCAACATCGTTTTCATCTTCCTCTTCCTGGAGGCCTGGCCCTGGCTGCTGGACAACGGCTGGGGCATCCTGGAGGATTATTACCATCCGGAGCAGCGCATCTCCTACGTCTTTTTTTCCAACTTCCTGGCCAGCGGTTTTGTCCTCCTGCTCTTATCGCCCCTCTATTTCCGCATCCGGCTGCGCTTCGACCGGGAACTCTGGCAGCGCATGATCGTCTACGCCGCCCCCCTGGTCATCGTCGGCATCGCCGGGGTGATCAACCAGCTGATCGGCATCCCCATGCTCAAGGAGCTGGCCTCCGACGACCTGGCCTACAACAAGCGCATGATGGGCATCTACAGCGCTGCCTCCAAGCTGGCGGTGCTGATGAACCTGTTCACCCAGGCCTTCAACTACGCAGCGGAACCTTTCTTCTTCAAAAATGCCGGCCGCTCGGACAAGGACAAGGTCTACGCCCAGGTGGGGCAGGCCTTTGCCCTGGTGGGCAGCGTCGTTTTCCTGGGCATCATGCTCTATCTCGACGTGGTCCAGTATTTTATCGGCAAGGATTTCCGGGAGGGGCTGGGCGTGGTCCCCCTGCTCCTGCTGGCCTATCTGTTCCTGGGCCTGTACTACAATTTCTCCATCTGGTACAAACTGGCCGACCGCACCATCATCGGCGGCTACATCGCCCTGGGCGGTTCGGCTATCACCATCGCCCTCAATGTCTGGCTCATCCCGGATTACGGTTACTACGGCCCGGGCTGGGCGGCCCTGGCCTGCTACCTGTTTATGGCCGGGGCGAGCTACTGGACGGGGCAGCGGTATTATCCTATTAACTACCCGGTGGGGCGGATGGCGGTTTACATTCTCCTGGCGGCGGCTTTTTACGGTGGGAGCGAGATGCTGCGGGGAGCCATTAATGGGCGGATTTGGGTGAGCCTGCTGGTTAATACCGGATTAATGCTGGGCTATCTGGCTATTTTGTATTTTATGGAAAGGCGGCAGGTTAACCGGATACTTAATATCGGAAAGAAAGCATCCTTATAAGGCTGGACAAGTTGCTGTTGTCGGTTGTTAGTTGCCAGTTAAGGAACCCCATTGTTCCGGCGGCCCCAAGGCCAAACCAGCAAACAACAACCCTACCCCGGCCAGCAAACCGATCCCTCACTGCTTAGGCGTACTCTGAAAAAGCACCACGTGTACCATCAATAACTTCATGACCAGAGGAACGGACTCGTCCAGTTCGTCGACGACCACCCAATCCCGAGGGTCGCCTTCGAAGCTGGTGTACATCTCGAATTGCCCGGCGGAGCTGCTGCGGATTGTCCATTCGTCCCAGATGTTGCCATAGCGGCTGTAGAGCGTGAGGGTATGGTTGCCGTCCGCGATGCGCCACTCGCGGAAGTTGCCGCGCCAGACGGTGCGGGCGGTGGCGATCTGGTTGTCGCCCCGGGCCTCCCACTCGTTGAGGTCTTCCCGCCATTTGAGCTTGATCGTTCCGGTGGATTCGCCCAGGCGGTACTGCCATTCCGTCCAGTTGTCCTGCATGGGCCAGCGGTGGCGCAGCTCGCCTTCTTCCTCCTCATCAGTGGTGTACAGGAGCCATTCGGCGAAGCTGTCGTTCCAGCGCGTGGCGGCACCGGTGAGTGCCTGGGCGGGGAGCGTGTCGGCAGAAAAGAGGGTAGCCAATAATGTTATGATGAATATCTTCATGCCTGTTAAACGCCGGAAAAGGCCGAAAGGGTGTTAAATAGCTGTTAATGTGCCGTTTGGAACAAGGGATTCCCTACTGTCAATACTTCGTGGCGTTTTCATAACATGCTGGTAACTATTTAGCAGCCCTCCGCTTTTTAGCCACGAAGACACCAGGCCCACCTAAATAGTTACAAATAAATAAGGGGTGTTCGCGAGCGTCTGTGACGCGATGCGGTACAATTTGCCAGTCTCCGACTGGCGTGATCTATCAAATAGGTTGATTTACGCCAGTCGGAGACTGGCAGGGTATGCCGCATCAAGGCTACAGCCTCTCGCGAACGGCAAAAAACGCCGACCCCTAAAACGGCAAGTCATCATCCGCCGCGTCTCCTCCTCCCCCTCCATCCGATGCCGGCTCGTTCTCCGGCGAAGGGAAGAAGCCGCCGCCGCTGTCGGCCGCCGGGGGGGGCGCTGCCTGGGCGCTCGCTTTTTCCAGGCGCCAGGCGTTGAGGTTGGTAAAATACTTGCCCTGCCATTCCCGGCCCCGAAGGTCGAAGTGGACCTTCATTTCTTCCCCCTCCTCAAAGGGGTCGAGCAGGGCGCAGCGGTCCTGGACGAGCTGGAATTTAACGTATTGGGGGTAGTTCCCGCTTTCCACCAGAATGACGAATTCTCTGGCCTGGAAGGAGTCCGTCTTGTTTTCGGTCTCGTACTTCTTGTGGAGTTTTCCTTCTACTTCAAAAGACATAGGATGAGTTTCTTGGCTGTGTTCTGAAAAAGGCTTCCAAAAATACGAAAAAAAGACGAGGAATCGGAAAGCCGGACGAGGATTATTCGTGGAGGGGTTAGGATTATTGACGAGGGTGGCTGGTATCCGGTGGGGATGGACGAGGATGGACGAGTTTTTGACTAACTGGACATGACAGGGCTGGAGCAGACAGGATGAACAGGATTACAGGATGCGCGGGCCTTTAGGGGGGAAACAGCCGGGGATGGACAGGGTTTGGTGCCTGGTTTTTGCAGCTTCCCCTTTCTCCGCCCGCTGTAGCTCTGCGAAGGCGGGAGGGGCTGAACAGACAGGATGAGCAGGATTGGCAGGGCGTGCCGCTTCTAATTGGCGCGTTTTTTAGACAGGATTCACAGGATTGACAGGATGGGCAACATTATGGCTGGTAGCCTGGGTTTGGCAACTTCCCCCCTGTTGAGTGCCCGATTAGGCCTGGGTTGCCCCCCTAAACCCTATAGCCTAAGATTTACCCGGCCGGCCGGACGGGCCTAAAACCGGGCAATGGGTACAAAAAGGAATCGCGCCCTGTGGTTATTTCACCGGGTAGAGCAAGCCTTATCGTTGAACGTATATTATATATTTCTCCTGATAATACGCCTCGTCAAAAAAGTCGGACAGCGGATATACCTCGGTATAGGAGCCGCGGGGCAGGGCTTTGATCTCGGCCTTGATGTCGCCGCCCTTCAGGGTGATCAGGCCGTTGGGCAGGGCGTGCCGCTGCTGGGATTTGATGAGGGGGAAGCTCCAGCCCACCAGCTTGTCGAGGCTGGCTACTGCCCGGCAGACGACGAAGTCGAACTTCTGTTTCAGCTCCTCTGCCCGGATGTGGCAGGCCCGGGCATTGGCCAGGCCGAGGGTGCCAATGATCTCCTCGGCCACCATAATCTTCTTCCGGGTGCCGTCGACGAGGGTGAATGCCACCTGCGGGAAAAAGATAGCCAGGGGGATGCCGGGCAGGCCGCCGCCGGTGCCCAGGTCCAGGATTTCGGCGCCGGGCGCGAAGTGGATCAGTCGGGTGATGCCCAGGCAGTGGAGGATGTGGTGGGCGTAGAGGTTGTCGATGTCCTTCCGGGAGATCACGTTGATCTTCTGGTTCCACTCCTGGTAGAGCGGGCCGAGCTGGGCCAGTTGCTGCTGCTGCAGCTCCGTAAGCTTGGGGAAATACTTCAGGAGGGTCTCCATATTATGATATTTTTTCCAGGAGGGCCTGCCAGACCGGGTCGCCCTCCGGCAGCGGGGCCACCACTTCTTCCCATTCGCCGGATACCGGATGGAGGAAGCGCAGCTTCCAGGCGTGCAGGTGGATGGACCGGCCGGGGTTGCCGCGCCGGGCGCCGTATTTGACATCGCCCTTGATCGGGCAGCCGATGGCCGCCAGCTGTGCCCTGATCTGATGGTGGCGGCCGCTGTGCAGCCTGACCTCCAGCAGGTGGTAGTGGTCGGTGCTGCCCAGGTAGCGGTAGGCCATTTCGGCCTTTTTGCTGCCTGGCTGCTCCTGCCCGAATGCCAGGGCCCGGTTGCTCCTTCCGTCCTTCTTCAGGAAGTGGGCCAGGGTATCTTCATCTTTGGGCGGCTTTTCCTGTACGGCCGCCAGGTAGGTTTTCTCCACCTGCCGTTGCCGGAACTGTTCGTTGAGGCTCACCAGCGCTCCGTTTGTTTTCGCAAACAGCGTAACCCCGCTGGCGGGCCGGTCGAGCCGGTGGACGAGGTGAAGCTTCGACTTGCAGTAAATCTCTCCCAGGTTGATCAGCGCCCGGTCGCCGGTCTTGTCTTCCTGTACCGGCAGGCCGGCCGGCTTGTTGAAGGCGATGAGCTGGTTGTTTTTGTACAGCACCAGTTGCCCGATCGGGAACTCCTCCGGTGCTTCAGTCGACTTCTTCATAATCTATGTATTCGTCTTCCTCGCTGCCGGCGGCCTTTTTCCGGGGCGGTTGTTCATAATCGATGTGTTGCTTTTCCTGTTCATTGCTTCCGCTGCCGAGCGCGTTGGGGCCGAAGAAGTATTTGTACAGGGCATAAATGATGAGGCCGGTAAATAACCATTTGAGTAACATGCGGATCGTTTTTCAAAAAAATAGAATCGCCCGTCGGGAGGATTCTCTAAACAGGATGATGATAATAAGGCTTTTGTTGCAATCTGCCTTATTTTGCGCGATACAATTTATCAGCAATAATTTTTTACTTTTGCAGTTCAATTAGTTAAACCCACAGTGCAATTGATACGCAGCACTTTACAGCAAGGTGGGATAGATTAAACAACAGGAACACTCAATGGGATCAATGAAACGTCTACATACCGCTGCCGGCTGGCTGGTTTTTGCCATCGCGATGACGGTCTACTTCTTCTCGGCAGAACGCACCGGCAGCCTTTGGGATTGTGGGGAGTTTATCCTCGGCGCTTACAAGCTGCAGGTCGTACACCCCCCGGGAGCGCCGCTGTTCATGATTGTCGGGCGCATGTTCGCCTGGATCGCCGAGGTCTTTTCCGACGACCCAGCCGACATCGCCTTTGCAGTCAACCTCATGTCCGGCATCTGCACGGCCTTTGCGGCAACGTTCATCTGCTGGGTCACCATCATTCTCGGCCGCCTCGCCCTGGTGGGGCGGGAAGGAGCGCTGGATTCCGGGCAGTCGATCGCCCTGGCGGGCGCCGGCCTGGCCGCCGGCCTGTCTACGGCTTTTGCCACATCGGTATGGTTCTCCGCAGTGGAAGGGGAGGTGTACGCCATGTCTACCTTCTTCACCACGCTGACCCTGTGGGCGATGATGAAATGGTACAGCCTGCCCGACAACCAGTCGGCCGACCGCTGGTTCCTCTTTGCCATATACGCCGCCGGCTTGTCGATCGGGGTTCACCTCCTGAGCATCCTCACCTTTCCGGCCCTGGCGCTTTTCTATTATTATAAGAAATACGAAAACCACACCTGGAAGGGCACGCTTGCCGCCGTTGGTGCCGGCGTCCTGGCCATTGTCGCCATTCAGTCGCTGGTGATCGTCGGGATACCGAAGCTGTGGGGCGCTATGGAGCTGTTTACGGTCAACAGCCTGGGGCTGCCCATCAATTCCGGTATTGTTCCGACCCTCCTGATCATCGGCGCCGTTATCTTCCTCGGCCTGCGCTACGCCCACCAGAGGCGGAGCCTGGCCCTGCAGCACCTGATCGTCGGCGCTACCCTGGTGGTCATCGGCTTTTCCACGATCGGCGTCATCGTCGTGCGCGCCAATGCCGACCCCCCCATCAATATGAACGATCCCCGGGACGCCATGCGCCTCATTCCCTACCTCAACCGCGAGCAGTACGGAGAGCGCGCGCTGCTGCGGGGGCCGCACTTCGACGCCAAACCCATCCAGTCGGAAACGGAAGACCGCTACGGCGAAGTGGACGGCCACTATGAGATCGTAGACCAGAAGATATCCTACGTCTACCGCGACGCCGATAAGATGCTCTTCCCCCGGATGGGCGATTATACCCAGGGCCGGCCCTCCCTCTATAAGCGCTGGATGGGCCTCGACCCCAATGCCCCTCTGCCTCCCGGCCGCCCCAATCAGGCCGACAACATCAAGTTCCTGTTCAATTACCAGCTGGGCTGGATGTACTGGCGCTATTTCATGTGGAATTTCGCCGGCCGCCAGAACGGCGAGCAGGGATTCTACCCCTGGGATAAATCCAGCGGCCACTGGATTTCCGGCATTTCTTTCCTGGACAGCTGGCGCCTGTACAACCAGAGCGAGCTGCCCCCCGCAATAAAGAACGACAAAGGGCGCAACAAATACTACCTGCTGCCTTTCCTGTTTGGTATCATCGGCGTTTTCTTCCATTTCCGGAAACGGAACAACGAGGCGCTGGCCGTGCTGGCCCTTTTCATCATCACCGGCATCGGCATAACCATCTATTCCAACCAGCCGCCCAACGAACCCCGGGAGCGGGATTACGTATTGGTGGGTTCCATATTCACCTATTGTATATGGATCGGCATGGCGGTGCTCGCCCTCTTCGAACAGCTTCGGGAACGGATCGGGCAAAGCGGCCCGGTAGCGGCGGCGCTGGCCTCCGTCGTTGTCCTGAGCGCCCCCGTGCTCATGGGCACACAGAACTTCGACGACCACAGCCGTATCCACCATACCGGCGCCCGCGATTACGCCTCCAATTTCCTGAACAGCTGCGAGCCCAACGCCATCATCTTTACTTACGGCGACAACGATACCTACCCGCTCTGGTACGCCCAGGAGGTGGAAGGCATCCGCAAGGATGTGCGGGTGGTCAACCTGAGCCTCATCGCGGTCGACTGGTACATCAACCTGCTGCGCCGCAAGGTGAACGATTCGCCGCCGATCAAAATGTCCATCCCGAAGGATGCCCTCCGAGGCAAAAAGCGGAACCAGGTCTTCTACTATAACCCCAGCGGGCAGGACCGCCCCCAGACACTGGAGGACTTCATCCGCTTTATCGGCGAAGACCATCCCCTGCCCACCCAGTCGGGCCGGGAGATCGAAAGCCACTACCGGACCCAGAACGTGTTCATTCCCGTCAACCGGGAAGCCGTGCTGTCCAGCGGCGTAGTCGGCATCGAAGACACGGCCAGTATCGTCCCCGCCATCCCGCTCAAGCTGCAGGGGAAAGATTATCTCATTAAAGATGAAGTGGCCATCCTCGACATCATCTCTTCCAACCTCTGGGAGCGGCCCATCTACTTTGCGGTGACCTGCCGGCAGGACAAGCTCTTCGGGCTGGACGACTACCTCGAGCTGGAAGGCCTGGCCCTGCGCATCGTGCCCAAACGCACGCCGAGCGAGCCGCAGTACGGCATCATCGGCAGCGGAGGAGTGAATACGGATGCCGTCTATGAGCATGTGATGGAGAAGTTCCGCTGGGGCAACTTCGACAAGTACGACCTATTCGTCGACCGTTCCTATGCTCCCAGCGTACAAAGCCACCAGCTGAGCATGCGCCGGGCGGCGCTGAAAATGCTGCAGGAAGGCAAGAAGCAGCAGGCTACAGACTTGATCGACAAGTATTTCGAGGCTTTTCCCGATATGAATTTCCCCTACGACTACCGGGCTTATTACATGATCAGCGTATATCTGACGGCGGACGCCTATGAAAAGGCCAAACCACACATGGCCATTCTTGCCGACCGGGTGGCCAACCACCTGCGGTTTTACAACTCCATAGACCCGGACGTGCTGAGTTCGAGCTTCGAAACGGAATACCTGCTGGCGATGCGCACCAAGGACGACCTCCTTCGGGATGCGAGCCAGAACCAGGATACGGAATTTGTCAAAGAACTGCAGGCTAAATTCCAGCCGTTCCAGATACAGGCAACTGAAAACTTTGCGCCGCCATCCGGAAACCGGTAAGACATGGACAAAAAAATAGCTATCGGCTGCGACCATGCGGGCTTTCCCTACAAAAACAGCATCGCGAGCCTGCTGCGGTCAAAAGGCATCGAAGTGGTCGACTTCGGGACCAACTCGGCGGAATCCGTCGACTATCCTGACTTCGCCCATCCGGTTGCTGAAGAAGTCGGGGCGGGGAAAGCCGCCATGGGCATCGTCCTGTGCGGCAGTGGCAACGGAATCGCGATGACGGTGAACAAGCACCGGGACGTCCGCGCCGCCATCTGCTGGAACGAGGAGCTGGCCCGCCTGGCCCGGCAGCACAACGACGCCAACGTCCTGTCCATCCCCGTCCGCTTCGTTACCGAAGAGCTGGCGCTGGCCATGGTGGAGGCTTTTCTGTCCAGCGATTTTGAGGGGGGGCGCCACGCCCGCCGGGTAGGGAAGATCAATCCCGGGTGAAAGTAGGAGAAGAAACGCAGCGAATGGCAATCGGCGGACGTATTCCGGCGTTATTGTTTAACAAACCAATATCCACAAAAGAATATCTTCGATCGCCAGCCCATGCACCCGGCTGGCGATCGTCATTTCATCCGTAACCGACCGATCATTATGAAACAATTAGCAACCGTCCTGCTGCTGGCCTTCTGCCTGCCGGCATACAGCCAGTACCAGCCTGCCCCGGAACAAGCGGCGGCCGTTCCCCGCGTATTCGGAGAGATGATCACCGGCGAGGGCTTGCGGGAACACCTCTCCATTATAGCTTCCGATGAATTTGAGGGCAGAGAAACCGGCCAGCCCGGCCAGAAAATGGCCGCCGAATACATCGCCCGGGTATTTGCAGGATACGGCTTGCCGGCGGTGGTGGGCGACACCTCCTACTTTCAGCGCATAGCGTTTACCGCCGAAAGCTGGAACCGCATCGCTCTGGCGGTAAACGGAGAAAGCTACCGGCATCTTTGGGATTACTACGCCTACCCCTCTGCCAACGCCAGCCTTCCGGAATCCAGCTTCGGGGAAGTCCTGTTCCTCGGCTACGGCATCGAATCGGAACGTTATGACGACTATAAGGGCGTAGACGTGCGCGGGAAGGCCATCCTCATCTACGGCGGAGAGCCGGTTGACGGCGCCGGCACGTCGCAGGTGACCGGCACAAAGGAGACCTCGGACTGGGCGTCGGACTGGCGCAAAAAGCTGCGCCTGGCCCGGCAGAAAGGCGCCAGCCTGGTTTTGATCATCGACAGTGATTTCAAGAAGAATGTGGCCGAGGCCCGGCGGGCCATCTTCAGCACCGGCCTGCAGTATGGCGAAGGAGAGAAGCCGGAGCAGCATTACGCCAACAATTTCTTCATCACTGCCAAAATTGCCAGGGAAATCCTGGGCGGTGATTATAAAAAAGTGATCCGCGCCCGGAAAAATATGCAGAAAAAGGGAAAGTCAAAACCGGTGGCCCTGAAGTGTAAACTCACGGTACAGCAGGATAAATTCAAACGGCAGATATTGGGCGAGAATGTGCTGGGGTATGTTGAAGGAACCGATGAGGAACTGAAGGAAGAACTGCTCGTGATCACTGCCCATTACGACCACCTGGGCCGCCGGGGTTCTTCCATCTACAACGGCGCCGATGACAACGGGTCGGGCACCTCCACGGTCCTGGAAGTGGCCGAGGCTCTGGCGGAGGCCAAAAAGCAGGGCCTCGGCCCGCGGCGCAGCGTACTGCTGATGCTGGTGTCGGGAGAGGAAAAAGGACTGCTGGGGTCGCAGTACTACGTAGACCACCCGTTATTCCCTCTGGAAAACTGCGTCGCCAATATCAATGTCGACATGGTGGGGCGGGTAGACGAAAAACACAAGAACAACCCCGAATACATCTACGTCATCGGCTCGGACCGGATGAGCACCGAGCTGCATCAGATCAATGAGCAGGCCAACGCCACGTATACCAAACTGGAGCTGGATTACACCTACAACGCCGAGGACGACCCCAACCGCTACTACTACCGGTCCGACCACTACAATTTCGCCGAGCGCGGCATCCCCGCCATCTTTTTTTTCAACGGCACCCATCCCGATTATCACCGCACCTCCGACACCGTCGATAAAATTCAGTTCGGCAAGATGGCCAAGATCGGGCAACTGGTGTTTTACACGGCCTGGGAACTGGCCAACCGCGAGCAGCGCATTAAAGTGGATGTGAAGTGAGTGTTTTGGGTGGCTTTTAACACACCGGCCGCAATAGCCGAATACCCTGTCATATTCCCTGCTCGTTTGCCGGCAGGTTCCGGTTATGTGCAAAATAATGGCCAATTTGCTCCATTCTTGCTGAAAAACAGCTACATTCAAGGATGTACAGCTTTTCAGGGTTAAAAACAAAACGATGAAACGCAGAAGATTCCTCCGTCAGGCATCCACTGCTGCCGCCGGCATGGGGCTGGCCGGCATGTTGCCCGTCGACCTCATTGCCGCCAACCGAAAGAAGATTTCCCCTAATGAAAAACTGGGTGTGGCCGTCATCGGCTGCAAAGGCATGGGCTGGACCAATATGAAGCGCCACTTTATGGTGGATGGCGTAGAATGTGTGGCCCTGTGCGATGTAGACCGGGGGGTAATGGAAGAGCGAACTGCCGAGGCCAAAAAGATACAGGGATACGCTCCCCGTAATTACGGCGACTACCGGAAGCTGCTGGAAAATAAGGACGTCGACGCCGTCATCATCGGCACGCCCGACCACTGGCACTGCCTGATGATGGTCGACGCCGTGCAGGCCGGCAAGCACGTTTATGTCGAAAAGCCCATTGCCAACTCCATCAAAGAGTGCCGCATCATGATGGCGGCGGGCAGGAAGTCCGGCAAGGTGGTGCAAGTGGGCCAGTGGCAGCGCAGTGGAGGCCATTATGAAGATGCTATCGCCTACGTGCGCTCCGGCAAGCTGGGCAAAATCCGCCTGGTGAAAACATGGGCCTACCAGGGCTGGATGAAGCCCGTGCCCGTCCTGCCCGACAGCGCCCCACCCGAAGGCGTGGACTACGCCATGTGGCTGGGGCCGGCGCCCAAACGCCCGTTCAACCCCAACCGCTTCCATTTCAACTTCCGCTGGTTCTGGGATTACGCCGGCGGCCTGATGACCGACTGGGGCGTACATGAGATCGACATCGCCCTGTACGCCATGCAGGCCAAAGCTCCCAAATCAGTCATGGCATCCGGCGGAAAGCTGGCTTATCCGGACGACGCCTCCGAGACGCCCGACACCCTGCAGGCTATCTTTGAATACGAAGATTTCACCATGCTGTGGGAGCACGCCATAGGCATCGACAACGGCAACTACGGCCGGACGGAAGGCATCGCCTTTATCGGCAACCATGCTACCCTGGTGGTCAACCGGCAGGGATGGGAGGTCATTCCCGAAACTCAGAATGAAGACGGCATGAAGAAGTATGAAGTGGAGGCCATACCAAGGCAGGATATAGGCAGGGATGCCGACTACGTCAAGGACCACGCCCAGAACTTCGTGGACGCCATCCGGGCCAACGACCCCGGCATGCTGAAGTGCGGTATCGAAACCGGCGGCATCGCTGCCATCAACGCCCAGATGGGCAACATCGCCTACAAAACCGGCCGGAAAATCCACTGGGATGACCGCATGGGCTTGTTTAAAGACGACAAAGAAGCCAGTGCGCTTATTGCCACAGAGTACCACAACGGCTGGGCACTGCCGAAGCTGTAGTTTTTGGCGAGGCATTTTTGGACGCCAGGCAGGGAGCTGATGCCAAAAATGCCTCGCAGGCTTTGCTACGCCTTCGGCCCAGCCGCCACAATATCGGAATGAACCCCTGCTTCGTACTTCTCGAAGTTTTTCCGGAACAGGCCAACCAGTTTGGCTATCGTCTTGTCGTAAGCCGCCTGGTCTTTCCAGGTATTCCGGGGGATCAGCAATTCTGCCGGCACGCCGGGGCAACTGGTGGGCACCTGCAAGCCGAAGTGAGGCTCGGTGACAGTCTCGGCCTTCTCGAAGTCGCCGCTGTGAATGGCGTCGATGATGGCGCGGGTGTACTTTAGTTTGATCCGCCCCCCCACGCCAAAGGGGCCGCCGGTCCATCCGGTATTGACCAGCCAGGCCTTGGCCTTGTGCTGCCGGATTTTCTCTGCCAGCAGTTCCGCATATTTATTGGGGTGCCACATCATGAAGGCGGCGCCGAAGCAGGCGGAGAACGTTGCTTCCGGCTCGGTGACGCCCATTTCCGTACCGGCTACCTTTGCCGTATAGCCGGCAATAAAGTGGTAGCTGGCCTGTTCGGGCGTAAGTTTGCTCACCGGAGGCAGGACGCCGAAGGCATCGCAGGTCAGGAAAATGATATGGCTGGGGTGGCCGGCAATACAGGGCATCTGAATGTTATTGATGTACTCTATGGGGTAGGAAACCCGGGTATTCTGCGTGATGGAAGTGTCATTGTAATCGACCTCCCGCGTTTCTTTGTCGTAAACTACGTTTTCCAGCACGGTGCCGAACCGGATGGCATTGAAGATATCCGGTTCACTCTCGGCGCTCAGCCCGATTGCTT
Organism: Lewinellaceae bacterium; assembly: GCA_020636375.1. GTDB lineage: Bacteria > Bacteroidota > Bacteroidia > Chitinophagales > Saprospiraceae > JACJXW01. Next base: position 39,762 of record JACJXZ010000010.1, read on the forward strand.
TGGCGTAGCATCCGCCCTCGATGTTGAACACGCCGGTATCCGTCCAGCAGTGTTCATCATCGCCGATGAGTTTCCTTTTAGGGTCGGCGCTGAGGGTTGTCTTGCCGGTGCCCGACAGGCCGAACAATACTGAGACATCGCCATTATCCCCCACGTTGGCGGAGCAGTGCATGGGCATGACGTTCTCCAGAGGCATCAGGTAATTCATGATAGAGAAGATGCCTTTCTTCATTTCGCCGGCATACTCCGTGCCCAGGATGACGACCTCTTTGCGCTCCAGGTCCAGGTCGACGCTGGTCCGGGAAGTCATCTGAGAAGTATAGCGGTTGGCCGGAAAGCTTCCTCCGTTGAAGATCACGTAGTCCGGCTCCCCGAAATCGGCCAGTTCCTCTTCGGTGGGCATGATGAGCATGTTCTGCATGAACAGGGCATGATAGGCTCGGGTGCAGATGATCCGGCATTTGAGACGGTAGTTGGGGTCCCAGCCGGCGAAGGCATCGACCACGAAGACCTGGTCGCGGGTATTGAGATAATCCAGGGCGCGTTCGCGGTTGATCATGAAGGTCTGCTTGTCCAGCTGTATGTTGACCGGCCCCCAGTCAATATGGTTCTCTGAAGGGGCGGATTTCACGATTCGCTTATCCTTGGGGCTGCGGCCGGTTTTTACGCCGGAGTAGACCAGCAAGGCGCCGACATCGGAAATGGCGGTTCCTTTTTCGCTTCGGAGAGCGATTTCGTAAAGCTCCGGCACGCTGCTGTTGCGGTGAATTTCTTTGACGTAAATCTGGTATTGTTCGAGATTAAAAGACACGGTGCAAATTTTTAGGTGGTTACTGAAAAAATCAACCCGGTTGCGGGGTTGCGCCAAAAATAAACCACTCTGCTTAAATCGACCCAATGAAAAGGGTTGCATTATTGTTAAAAAAAGGAGTAATGCCTGCCGGCGGTAAAGGAAAACTTCTTTATTTTAGAGAAGCATCTTCCGTTGCCTTCAGCAATTTTCTTCCATAAAATCATCCGATTATGCTTAATTTAGCCATTCCCCTCCCCAATATTCCTGGCAAGCAGGATATCGAGATCGAAATGACGATGAACGGCAAACGCCAAAAATTTCACTACCGGGTGGAAGTATACCGTTGGGCAGACTGCCGAATGGAAACGGACAACCGGGTGGATTGCGTGCGCGGCCTGGTTCGCGAATACGATGACGAGTGGGTCGTCTACCATATTGGGATGCCGACCGATGAATACGTCCCGCTTACCTTTATCCGGAAAGAAGACTGGGCGATGCAGCACCAGTGGCTGTGGGCGGGGAAACAGAAAAAATGAACATGAAAATTGCTTCTGTCCTGGCCAGGCTGGGCCTCATTGTGCTGGGGTTCCCTTTGTTGCTGAAAGCGCAGAACCCTGCTTTCGATAGCCAGCCTTCTTTCAAAGACGGGCCCTACATTTTTTATGAAGGAGAAACGGTCATTGCCCGGTGGATCACCGAAGAAGGGCTGAAAGAGGATACGCTGGATGCCGGCCGGCCGTTGATGGCCGGTCCCGGATTTCCTGCCGCCTTCGACCCATCCTGCATCCAGTTGGGCGCTACCTTTGCCCCTGATCCGAAAACGGCCTTCCGGAAAGTGGAACGCATTGCCGCCGTCAGCGATATCCATGGGCAATACGATCTTATGATCGCCCTGCTGAAGGCACACGGCATCATTGACAAGGAAAATAACTGGGCTTTCGGCAGGGGGCATCTGGTTGTCCTGGGAGATATTTTTGACCGGGGGGATGAGGTGACCGGACTACTCTGGTTCGTGTACAAGCTGGAACAGCAGGCGGAAAAGGCCGGTGGGAAGGTGCATTATCTGCTGGGCAACCACGAGGTCATGGCCCTGAAGGGCGACCTGCGGTACATCCACAAAAAGTACCGCTACACGATGGCCCGGATGGGAATGTCCTATGATCAGCTGTTTGGCAAGGATACTTTCCTGGGGCGGTGGCTGCGCTCCCGGCCGGTGGCTATCTCTATCAACAGGACGGCCTTTGTGCATGCTGGCCTCTCCCGCCAACTGCTGGAAATGGGGCTGACCTTCGGCGCTATGAACGATCTCTTCCGGGAGCAAATCCTCGACCAGCCCGAGGACAGCATCCTGGCAGACCCCTATCTGGCCTATCTTTATTCGGAAGACGGCCCTATCTGGTACCGGGGCTATTTTGAGGATGATTTCACCAGGGGGCAGGCTCAATGGATACTGAACGCAATAAATATGAAGCACCTCGTTGTAGGGCATACTTCTTTTTCCGAAATTGTAAGCTTATTCCGCAACCGGATCATCGGGATAGACTCCAGCATTAAACTGGGCAAGCAGGGAGAAATCCTGCTCATCGAGAACAATAAGTTTTATAGGGGTACTTTAAATGGGAAACGGACAAGATTGAACTGATTTTTGTATCTAAACCCTGGTCATGAGAAAAGTATTTTTCCTTTCAGCGGCTATGCTCAGCATGCCTGGCATTACCTCGTCGCAAACTCCCGATGCATCAAAAGGAGACCCGCCCCAGCCCACCCTTTTTGAATATTTTTATCGCCAGAATGGCTACATACCCGTCCTCATTCTGGAAACCGACTGGAACCGGTTGATCGATGAAAAGCTCCAGGAAGAATACCAGCCGGGCGTTTTGTCCTTTTCCGGGCCGGATGGAGAAACCGTCGCCCTGCAGGTTTCGCTCCGGGCGAGAGGCAACGCCCGGAAACAGGTTTGCTTTTTCCCCCCGGTCAAGATCAAGGGCGACAAGAAGCAGCTCGCCGGGCTGGGCATAGCCCCCGGAAAGAAGCTGAAGCTGGTGCTGCCCTGCGGCAACGGCAAAGCCGATGCTGAGTGTTTACTGAAGGAAGCCCTGGCTTACCAGCTCTACGAAGTGGCTTATCCGGTTCACCACCGGACGAAAGTCATCCAACTGGAGGGATGGGAGGCTGGCGACAAAAAATATTCCTTTCATGCCTTCTTCGTCGAAGATGATAAAGAATTTGCCGAACGGGTCAACGGGAAACGGATCAAAGAGGAAAAAATAAGAACCATCGACCTGGAGCGCGACGCCTACGTGAAAATGAGCTTCTTCCAGTACATGATCGGCAACACCGATTGGTCGGAACCCAACAGCCACAACCTTCAGATCCTGGAACTGCCCGGCCACGAAAAGCTGGTCCCCATCCCCTATGATTTTGACTATGCCGGCTTTGTGGATACGGACTATGCCAAGCCCCGGTCCAGCCTTCCCATCAAAGATGTCGAAGAGCGTCTTTTCCTGGGAAAATACGTGAATGAAGACGAAGCCCTCGCCTGTGCGCAATACTATCTCTCCAGAAAGGAACAGTTCCTGCAGGTATGCCGGGATTTCGACTTGCTGAGGGATAAGTCGAGCCGGTCCATACAAGATTTCATGACCGATTTTTTCGACATGCTGGGAGACGAGGAGAAGGTGCTCCAGGCTTTTGTTACCAGGCCCACCAGAAGAAAGCAGGACTGATAACCACAGGGGAAGAGCCCAACGGTGCGGCTGCCACAACGCAATAACTATGAGATATTATGCCCTATTCTTCATTTTTGTATCGATAGCCGCCCTGGCACCGCCGCTGGCTTCCCAGGGCAGCGAACAGGCAACTGCCGGGGAAAAACCGCTTTCCTTGTTCGAATTCTTGTGCGGACAGGGCGACTCTATCCCCGTGATTCAACTGGACACGGACTGGGGCCAGCTGGTCCGGAATAAGATGAAAGAAGAGTATCAGCCCGGCGTTTTACGCTTTCGCCACAAGGACGGGAGCCTGGCCACGCTGGATGTGAAAGTCCGTGCCAGAGGCAACATCCGGAAACAGGTCTGCCACTATCCTCCGATCAAGATCAAGGCGAAAAAGAGCCAGCTAAAAGCTCTGGGCTTCCAGCCTGCCAACGACCTCAAGATGGTTCTCCCTTGTTCAAACGGGCGCCTTTTTTACGATTGCGTGGTTCGGGAAGCTTTGATCTACCATCTTTACGAGGTCGTTTACCCTGTCCATTTCCGGGCGAAACTGGTGAATGTCGAATCCCTGAAGGATGAAAAAGAACGGAGCGCATTTCCCGCCCTTTTCGTCGAAGATGAAGAAGCGTGTGCAGCCCGGCTGGGTGCCAGGGTCATACAAGATGGAGTCATCCGGCCGTCCTCCCTGGAACGGGAAGCTTACCTGAAGATGTGTTTCTTTCAATATATGATTGCCAACACCGACTGGTCGGTACCCAACCGGCACAACCTGGAAACGCTGGCCATTCCGGGCTCTGACCGTTTGGTTCCCGTGCCGTATGATTTTGACTATGCCGGTTTTACCGGCACGAATTACGCCGTGCCGTATCATGCCCTCCCGATTGAGAATGTCAATCAGCGGTTTTTTCTCGGGAACAAGGTGACGGAAGCGGAAGCGCTCGAAACAGCAAAGTTTTTCCTGGACAGGAAAGAGGAGTTGCTGCGGCGATGTGCCACCTTCTGGTTGCTGGATGAACGGGAGGCCGTTTCGGCCCAGAAATATCTAAACACTTTCTTCGACCTGCTGGAGAATGAAAAGAAAGTCGTCCGCACTTTCGCGAATGCCGATTGACCAGAACGGGCCGCCTGCCGCCCGTTCTGCTGAAATGCTGTATTTTTACTATATTCTGCGTCGCAACAGATAACTCAAAAACCCGGATGGTATGAAAAAGACGAACCCTTCATTCTTCCACCAGTGCCGCCTGCCGCTTCCCGGCTTACTGATCCTGTTTTTACTTGTTACCGGCTATCCGCTGCCTTGCTTACAGGCGCAACCGGTTCCGGAAAAAGGAGAAAGTATATTTGATCTCCTGAGCAAAAACGGCAAAGCTGTTCAGTTAGCCCTGCGAACGGATATGGACAAATTGATCAACGACCGGGCCAGAGAGGATGATTACCAGCCGGCGAAACTTACTTATCCGGATGCCGGCGGTATAGTGGCACAACTGGAACTGGATGTGATCCCCAGGGGGAACTACCGGCGCAGAATCTGTGATTTTCCCCCGATCCTGTTCAACTTTTCCAAAGACGGCCTGGAGAAAATGGGGCTGGACAGGAGATACGACAAAATGAAACTGGTCACCTATTGCAAAGAAAATCCCGAAGCGGAGAGCCACCTCCTGAAAGAATACCTGGCCTACCGGATTTACAACCTGATCAGCCCCAAAAGCTACCGGGTACAACTCGCCCGGATCACCTACCAGGACAGCGAAGGCAAACATGGAAATATGGAGCAATACGGCATACTGATCGAAGATACCGATGAGATGGCCCGCCGCATCGGCGGCTCGGAATGCGAATGCTGGAACTATCCGCCGGACAGCATCTCCCTGGCTGATGAAAACCGGATGTCGGTATTTCAGTATATGATCGGGAACGAGGACTGGAGCGTTCAGACATTGCGGAACATAAAGTTGATCCGGCCCGATGACGGCAGTAAGACCGTTCTGGTGCCTTACGATTTTGACTTCTCGGGATTTGTCGAAACGCCCTATGCTGTTCCCAACTCCCAACTGGGCATAACGAGCATCACTCAGCGAAAATTCCTGGGGTTCAAGGCCCGGCAGGAATTATTGACCGAAACCTTAAAAGCTTTTGATCTTAAACGGGAAGAGATCCAAGCCCTGATCAAAGGCTTTGACAAACTCATCAACGCAGAACGGAAGAAAGCCGCCAGGTACATCGATTCCTTTTACAAAAAAAAGGTGCAGGAAAAGCTGGCCGAGGAAGCGCTGGAAAGCCCTTCGGGATTTCCGGAAGAGCAGCGAAATGCTGCCGGGAATTAAACGCCCATTTGTATTGCCGTCACGCCGACGCCAGGAAAGGCCCCATTGCCGTCAACTCCCCGATGCCTTCTTCCGGGGAGACGGCCCTTCCGGTCATCCCGACTTCATTTCCAATTAGTCTGGATACTTATGTGCCTGCATGCCATGGTTGCCCCGGGCTACCCGTCTGATGTTGGACACTCTATGCCTCCTGCACCCGCTCGGCCTCGACTCCGCTCGGCTTTCCCCTTTCTGCTGTCCAGCGTTCGTGGGCATTGACTGGTTCAACATCGACTGGGCCAACCGGGATATGTACGACTGGTCGCACCCCGATGAACCCCGGCCCATCTACGAGCGGCTGATGGAAATTCCGGAATACCGGAACCGGTATTCCTATTACACGAAACGGTTTGTGGAAGAAATTTATACCGAAGTGGCCCTCTTCCCCTACTTTAATGCACTCCGGAGCCAGATTGGCACCTATGTTTCTTCCAATCCCTACTATCCGCTTGACTACGGCTTCAATTACAGTGATTTCCAGAACGCTTTCGACAACGAGACGCTGTATTTTCACACCAAGTCCGGCCTGAAACATTTTGTTACTGCCCGCCATGACGCTACGCTGGAGCAGTTACAACCCGCAGATATTGCCCCTATCCTCACCAACGTACAACACAACCGGCCTAACGCGCTGCAGGAACTGATCTTTACCGTGCGGGCAGAAGACGACCAGCAGGTGGAAACAGCAGAACTCTGTTATCAGCTGAATGGACAGGGCAATACCTTTTGCGTCCCTCTTTTTGACGACGGCGCCCATCAGGACGCCGCCGCCGGCGACGGCCTCTACGGGGTGTCCATCCCTGCGCTGAACGGGCCGGCGGTCGTCTATTACTATATCCTGGCCAGCGACAACAACGGCCAGCAGAGCCGCCTTCCGCTTTGCGAAGCATACCAGTTAGCAGTAGGTGGCGCTTCGGCTCCTCTGGCCATCAATGAGTTCATGGCCAGCAACGACGTTACGGTGGCCGATGAGGCCGGCGAGTATGAGGACTGGGTAGAAATCTACAATTACGGCACAGAGGCTGTTTATCTGGGCAGCCGTTACCTTTCCGATAACCCGGATAACCCCACCAAATGGCAGTTCCCGGATATTTGGATACAGGCCGGCGAGTTCCTCCTTATCTGGTGCGACGACGATTCGGATCAGGGGCCGCTGCATGCCAGCTACAAGCTGGATGCTGATGGGGAATACATTGGCATTTTTGACGATGCTGCCCATAATTTCACTCTGGTCGACGGGCTGGAGTTCGGAGAGCAGGCCACGGACCAGGCCGTCGGCCGGCTGCCCGACGGCACAGGCAGTTTTCAGGTGGTGGCGCCTACGCCCGGCGCTTCCAACCAACCCCTTTCCGGCATAGCAGAGCCGGCTGGCCGGCCAGTAGTGTTCAGGGCCTTCCCCAACCCATTCCGGGAGGCGGTGACGCTGCGGGTAGAATCATCCGGGAGGTTCCGGTTTCGGGTATCCAATGCTCTCGGGCAAACCCTTCAGGAAGCGGAAAGCCAGGGAGGGCAGGAGCTGAACCTCGGCCTTCCCGGCCTGCCGCCAGGCCTCTACCTGCTGAGCGTACTGGAAGAAGGCCGGCCGGCACAAACAGAGAAACTGCTTAAAGAGTAAGGAAAAAGTGTTAAAAACCGATCCTTTTTCGTACTTTTCCCTATTCTATTGAGTTTTAATGTGCAGAGGGCGGAGAAAAAGGCCCAGGCAGTCCCCCCGCTTTATCCGGCGGCCCTTCTCTATCCTCTGCCGCCTATTTCTATTAACAATAAAGCGTCCCAAAAATTACAGTCATGTATTCTGTAGCGATCATAGATGACCAGCCCAACTCCCGGAAAGTCCTGAAAAACCTGCTCTCACAGCTTTGCCCGGATGTAGAAGTAGTCGGCGAAGCCGACGGCGTTTCCACCGGCGTGTCGCTGATCCGCCAGAAAAGGCCGGACGCTGTCTTTCTGGACATACAGATGGAGGACGGCATGGGGTTCGACCTGATCAAATTCTTTCCTGCGCCCGAGTTTAGCATCATTTTTACTTCCGGATACAACAACTACGCCACCGAGGCTTTCCGGTGTAATGCCATCGACTACCTGCTCAAGCCCATCAACCCGGAAGAGCTGGTCAAAGCCGTCGAGAAGCTGAGCTACCGGGATGCCGACTGGAACCACCGCCTCTCCAGCATCATGGAAAGCTTCAAGCCGCATGAGGACAAAAAGCTGCGCCTGCCGACCACCAAAGGGTGGGCCTTCTGGAAGCTGGAGGACATCGTCCGCCTGGAAGCCAATGACAGCATGACTTTCTTCTTCAACAACAAAGCAGAACGGATACTGGTGGCCAAAACGATCAGCGCCAACCAGGACGTGCTGCCCACCAACCGCTTCTTTCGCTGCCACAAATCGCACATCGTCAATCGTGATTACGTCAAGGAAGTCCTCCGGGAAGACGGCAGCAGTTATGCGCTGCTGGAAGACGAGACGAAAGTGCCGATCTCCCGTCGGCGGCTGTCCAGTTTCCTGGAATGGCTCAAAGGTAACTCTCTTTAAGCAGGCACTTACTTCCAGGCGCAGATGATGCCCCCCATCAGGGCAAAGCAAACGATCCAGAAGCCGGCATTGATGGCGATATATTTGAAGCCCTTGCGTTCGAATAAGGCGTTGACGCCCAAAACGGGCAGGGCGAGCGTGATGCCGGCAATAATGCCATGGAATGCGCCGTGTTTGAAAGTCCGGTAGTTGTCTCCGTACTTTTCCATGAAATCGGCGATGAACAGGCCGATCTCCGAGGAGGCGTCGCCAAAGCCCGGCTCGTCGAGCAGGATGGAGTAAATATGGCTTTGGTGGATGACGATGGCGTTGAGGGCGGCGGCAGCGAGGAAACTCAGTACATAAGAAATGCCGAATATGGCCAGCATATTGGCGCCCTGCATCTTCTCTTCGGTCATTTCAGCCACTTTCATCCAGGCGGTGCCGAACACTTTCGGGTTGTACCAGACAAATCCAATGACCATAGGAATAAGAGCGGCGACGAGTAAGGCGACGATGTTCATCATGGTAGTGAAGGCTTTAGTTGTGGTAATGATCGGATTGATACCGACGAACGCAAGGTTTTTGTTAAATACAACCCCGGGATGTCAGTATAAGCCTACAAAATACGGAATGAAATTTGTTTAGCAAAGCTAAACGTTTTGTTTCGCTAAACATTTTTTTGTTTTTAGACAGTTGCCCGTCAAACATTAGGCACTATTGGAAGCCCACAAGCCGAAGCTGCCTTCGATTGCCTGCCAACAGCCAACAGCGAAAAGCGAAAAGCCAACCGCGAACCGCCAACTCGCCCCCCCTCGAATAACAGCCATTCAGCCCAGCAGTTTGTTGGTCACCAGCACCCTTTGAGCTAAAACGCGGGCGAGGTTTCGCCAGATGATGGCCCGGTCGGCGTCTTCTTCCAGGGTATGGAGGGCGGATTCGCCGAAGAGGACGACTTCTGTATCGGGGCTGGCCGCGACGACCTGGGCGGTGCGCTTCGTGTGTAGTATAAAGGCGATCTCTCCGAAAATATCCCCCTCTCCGAGTTGTACGATGGTCTTGTTGCCGATCACAACCCGGAGCATTCCCTTGCGGACAAAGCCAAAAGCTTTTCCGCTGTCGTTCTCGGTGATCAGTACTTCATCTTCCCGGCAATGGATAACGACGGCGCTTTTCAGGAACGCTTCCCGCCCCTTTTCGCTGAGCCCTTCGGTGATGGCGTGGTGGCTTTCGAATTCCTCTTCACTAGGGTAATAGGCGGCGCCGGCCTGCAGGGCGCTGTTTTCGCGCACCAGCTGGTAATACCACTGGCATAGCGGTTGAAAGGCCTCAAAATTGACGCCGCGCATCAGGGGAAGCACGGGGGAGTGGATGATGGACAGGTAGTCGTAATCCGGCACGAAGATCATGGGAATGCGGAACAGGCCTTCGGCCGTTTTGCTAAGCGTCCCGATAGGGCGCATGCCCAGCCGTTTGTAGATGGAGTAGTGGCCTGGGTCGCAGGACATAAGGACGGCCTGCCCGCCGGCCTTGAGCACTTCGATGAAGCAGTGGCTGAGTAGCACTATGGCCGCCTGCGATTTCTGGTGGGCCGGATGGATGGACAATTGCCAGAATATGGCCAGGCCGGCCAGGCGCTCTTCATCGAAAAGGCCCAGCTGGTATTGTTCCTTTTTTCCCTGGATGGCCTTTACCTGGGGGGCGCCGGCCAGGTGAACGCTGGCAATGAGTTTCCCGGTGCGGGTATCCTGGCAGGCTGCCAGCTGGAACTTCAGCCTTTCCATGCCTTCTTCTCCCCACAGCCCATCTACCGTGCCGGCTTCCCTGGAGAGTTGCAGGCAATCCTGTACATCTTCCGTGCGGGTAGGGAAGAACGCCCGGTATTTTCCGATCCAGAGGTCCCATTGCAGGGATATTGCGTCGATCAGGCTCGGCCTTTCCAAGGTGTTTTTGTTTTTGTATTTGCTGATTTAAGAACCTTCAAAGTATGCTACCGTGCATGAAGGAGCCAAATGCCCTTAGCCACGAAGACCTGCCTGCGCGGCCGCGACCTCGCGGGCAGGCAGGCACCAAGCCTCAAAGACCCACAATTAGTGCCGTCTTAGTGTCCGTCCAGTCAGCCGGATAAATTTTTGTGTCTTGGTGGCAAAAAAGCGCCATGTACAGTAGTATGGCTTCAAAGTACAAAAAAGGTAGGAAAAGGCGGGCTCGTAGCCCGGATATACTTGAAAAGCAGGCGCAAAAAAAAAGGGTAGAAGTTGCCTTCTACCCTGGTGTGAGATTGGGCCGGTTCTTACCCCCCAAAACGAACCAACCCGCTCACTCCTTCAGGGCCCCGGAGGGGCCCTTGATTCTTTTGACCTATTGCGCGAGCAACGCGCCAACTACCCCCCAGTGTCAGCAACGTTGCTCACAACAATAGATCGTATGAAGCATTACGCTTCACAGTCATTCAGATATACCCGTACTGGCGATGTTTTTGGAAAGGGGGAAACCTGCCGGCAAAGGCAGCATCTGCTCTCTTCTTCATGGCTGGTTTTTCGACACAAGCCGGAAGAAGAAAGACGCCACCTTCATGTACGCGAAGGCATATCAATCTCTTTTCACAAGATGTGGTATGTAGACAGGAAACAGAAAGATACGATTCTTAACCTCTTTGAATGCTCTTTGGAAAGGTGAAACGGAACTATTGGCTCCAGGTTTCATTTCTGGTGTGCAAAATAAATATTTATTTGAAAATATTCAACATGGAGCCGGAAAAACTGACGGCGGAGGGCATATGGGCGGCACGTTCGCCATTTCTAATGTCAATTTGGCAGTTTTTTGTCCATGGCATACGGTTTGAAGTGGTCTTTTGCGCTAACCTGTCAAACAAAATCTTCTGAGCCATGCAAAAGGGTAACATATCTGTACAGACGGAGAACATATTTCCGATCATCAAAAAATTCCTCTATTCCGATCACGAGATTTTCCTCCGGGAACTCATCTCCAACGCGGTGGATGCCACGACCAAGCTGAAGACGCTTGCCGGCCGGGGCGAAGTGAAGGGCGATATCGGCGACACCACCATAGAGGTCATCATCGAGGAGGAAAACAAGAAGCTGATCATCCGGGACAAGGGGATCGGCATGACGGAAGAAGAGATCAAAAAATACCTCAACCAGGTCGCTTTCTCCAGCGCTCAGGAATTCCTGGAGAAATACAAGGACGAATCTTCCATCATCGGCAATTTCGGTTTGGGTTTCTACTCTTCGTTCATGGTGGCCGACAAGGTGGAGGTCGTCACAAAATCCTGGCAGAAAAAAGCCAAAGGCGTAACCTGGACGTGCGAGGGAGACCCGGAATATACCCTGGCTGAAAACGACAAGAAAGAGCGCGGGACGGACGTGATCCTGTATATCAATGAAGAGAATAAGGAGTTCCTGCAGGAACACCGGATCGAACAACTGCTGGGGAAATACTGCAAATTCCTGCCCGTATCCATCAAGTTCGGAACAAAAACGGAGCAAATCACGGAAGGCGAAGGGGAAGAGGCAAAAGAAAAAGAGATAGAGGTTGACAATATTATCAACAACACCAGCCCCGCCTGGATCAAACAGCCTGCCGACCTCAAGGATGAAGACTACCAGGCTTTTTACCAGGAACTTTATCCTTTCAGCTCGACTCCCCTTTTCTGGATACACCTCAATATCGATTATCCTTTCCACCTGACCGGCATACTCTACTTCCCGAAACTGGCCAACAATTTCGAACTACAGAAGAACAAGATACAACTGTACAGCAATCAGGTGTACGTGACCGATAACGTGAAGGACATCGTGCCGGAATTCCTGACCTTGCTGCACGGCGTAATCGATTCGCCCGACATCCCGCTGAACGTCTCCCGGAGCTACCTGCAGGCCGACACCAACGTCCGCAAGATCACGGGGTACATCACCAAGAAGGTGGCGGATAAGCTCAGCGAGCTATATAAGAAGGACGAAGAGGGCTTTCGGGCCAAGTGGAACGATATTGGGGTTTTTGTGAAATACGGCCTCATTTCAGATGAGAAATTCTACGAGCGGGCCCTGCCGTTCACCCTCGTCAAAAATGTCGACAGCGAGTTCTTTACCATCGAGGCCTACAAGGAAAAGGTGAAGGCCAACCAGACGGACAAGCACGGCCGGGTGGTATTGCTTTACACCAACAGCCCGGACAGCCACGACAGCTTCATACAGGCAGCGAAGGCGGAAGGTTATGACATCCTGGTGATGGACAACGTGATCGACAACCACTTCATGCAGCAACTGGAGTATAAGATGCAGGGCATCACCTTTGTGCGGGTGGATTCCGACACGGTAGATAACCTCGTGCAAAAAGATGAGAAAAAAGAATCCGTCCTGAGCGAAGAACAACAGAAGGCGGTAACTGAAGTCTTTGAAAAAGCCGTCGCCGAAGGAGGAGGGACGGTAGTCCTGAAAGCCCTTTCACCAGAGAGCCAGCCGGTGACCATCACCCGGCCGGAGTTCCTGCGGCGGATGAAGGAGATGCAGGCGCTGCAGGGCAACCAGTTCGGCGATTTCCCGGACTCCTTCAACGTCGTCGTCAACAGCAACCACCCTCTGGTTGCCGGCAAGCTGCTGGAGGAGGAAGACGAAGCGGCCCAGGCCGAAATGGCAGAATACCTCTACAAGCTCGCTTTGCTCGACCAGGGCATGCTGAAGGGCAGCAACCTCACGGCATTCATAAAGAAAAGCCAGGATTTGCTCAATCTTAAAAAATAACTTCACTGCAACAACTATGAATCTCAGGCAGTGAAGTTATTTTTATCCACTGCTATGCTGAACGGCAGCAACCTCAGCCTTAACCTCAAACCTTACGTTATTTGGTGGTGGGTTAAATCCGTTGAAGTTTCTGCGGAATTGGAGGGCGGACCTCCAGGTCCGCTGAATAGATCAACGGATTTAACCCACTACCACGTTATTGTATCTCTTTGAGCAATGCTTCCGCCTTTTCCCGGAAGGGCGGGGCGGCTTCGGCAACTACCCGCTCCAGCATTGCCCTGGCTTTCGGCATTTCTCCCTGCCGGAGGTGAGCCAGGGCCAGGTACCAGAGCGTCTGGCCCTGGTAGGTCATTCCCAGGGTTTCCAGCTGTATTAAGTATCTCTCGGCCGGTTGGGGCTGGCCGGCCTGCAGGTAGGCGCAGGCGGCCAGCAGGGTCGCCCTGTGGTCCTGCGGGTTCGCCGCCAGATAATTGGAGAAATGCGGCAGGCTATATTCGAAAGCCCTGGCGTCGTAGTATTCCAGCGCCCGTTTCAATTCTGCATTCAGGGCGTCGTCGTCGGTACTCCGGTAAGTGATGTAGGTATTGGCTGCCGTCTCGAAGTGCGCAGCGAAGAGCCGTTCGGGGCGGGAGGCATTCCAGTAGCGCAAGCCGGCGTAACCGAGGATCAGGAGGAGGCCGACGGCGGCGGCGCGGTTGATCCAGGTTATCCATCGTTGCGGAATGCCTCTGGCCGAATCGGCGACCCGGGCCCGGAGTTCCTGAACGTCCTCTTCAGCAGGGCCAAAGCCCTGGCTTTGCGAAAGGCCGTCCACGGCGGCTGAGCACAGCTCGCAATCCAGCAGGTGGTTTTCTACGTCGTAGCGTTGTTCATCGCTGAGTTCATCGCTCAGGTATTGCCTCACTTCCCGCTCTGTGAGGCAACTTCGTTTTTTAAAAATGGAATGCATAATTCCGTTTATTGGCTCTTTTGAAACTTCTGGCCAAGCATGACGCTCAGCCGCCGTTTACCGTTCTGCAGGTGGCTTTTCACCTGCTTGACAGAATAGCCCGTTTCGCCGGCAACTTCCTTGTAGCTCTTCTTTTCGAAGAAAAAGAGGCGCAGGCAGATTTGTTGGCCTTCCTCCAGCTCTGCAATAGCTTCTTCCAGGAGGAGGCCGGCGTCCGGTTCGTTCGTTCTCTTATAGTATAGACGAAGAAAGCCCTCATTTTCCATAAATTCCGGACTGCTTTTTTCATAGTTTTCCCATTCTTCCTGCTGGCGGGTATTCCGCTCTTCCGCTCTAAGGCTCGTAATGCAATGGTTTTTGGCGGTGGAATAGAGCCATTTGTTGAAGTGCCGGATTTCCGTTTCTCTGGCCTTGATGACGATCTGTTCGAAAACCGCCATCACGGCGTCGCGGCAGTCTTCCCGGTCCTTGAGGTGTTGCCGGCAAAGGCCATAGACCAGATGGACGTACCGGTTGAACAGCTCTGCGGCCAGTTCGCGGTTGCCCGTTTCCCGGTAAGCCTGGAGAAGCTCCTCATCGGAGGCTGCCTTCCAGCGTTCCTTCTGAGTAGATAGGCGCAGAAATTTTTTCATGTCAGCCGCTCTTCAGAACTAAAAATAAAAAAATATGGCGAGGTCCTTTTCCGCCCCGCCATATTTTTACCAAAAGCCTGAATTGGCCGGTTTAAAATTTGATCGTCCTGATGATGTGCTCGATGTATTGCATGATGTCCCTTTTATCCTCCCCGGGCGCGTGCAGGAAGCCATCCACGAAGAGCAGTTCGTTGCTGTTGGGGTTGAGGATCAGGCAACTCATGAACGCCCCCCCCATGTAGTCGTCGACGATCTCCCAGATGCCTCTGGCCTCCAGGGTGTAATAGCCGTTGATTTTCGTGACGTCGGTCAATACGGGCAGGTCCACGTCGTTGGTTTGCATGTAGGTGCCGGGCAAGGTGGAGGAAATATACTGTCGGCCGATGGAGTCCCGGATGGCGATGATATTGTCCTTGCTGAGCTGGGAGCGGTCCGTGTAAGGGATCTTTTTCAGGATGATGTTGCTGCTGGTTTCATCGGTTTCCCTTCGCACCCAGATGATGTTGTCATCGTTGAGGGCGAGGAAATAATCGCTGGGTATGCGCATGGACACGTTTATGTCTTCCCGGACCTCTTCTTCCAGCCTTTTGTTCTCTCCGTTGAGGTACACATAGGCGTCCACCTTTCTGCTGTCGTGCTGGTTGACGCGCTTGCGGACCGCCGGGAAGTTTTCTTTGAGAATGGCTATCAGTTCATCTTCCGAATAGCCGAACTCATAGATCAGCAACTGCCCCTTGGCCCATTTGTCGCGGCCGATGGCGCTGTTGTAATCTTTGTCTTCTTTGGCCTTTCTGGCCTTCTCCTCGCCGATGTCGTTGATGATCATTTTCGTAGCAGGAGAATCCCTGTCGCTGAGGTTGCCGACTACCAGGTAGGTGCGCAGTTCCTTGCGCAGCGGGTCCTGGTTGAGTTCCACCGGCGTGAAGTGCCGCAGGTCGAAAATGGGTTCCGGCTGGGGCAAAAGGGGATAGGCGGCAGAATAGTAGTACCGCAGGGTGTCGCCCACCGCCCCGTCCCACATATCGGCATCCATGACGACGACGATCTCGTTTAGGTTGCCGAAAGCAGTGGGGATAGGGCTTAGGCCCCGGCGGGCATCCTCTGTGCAGCCGGTCAGGAGCAAGGTAAAAAAGAGCGTACCGGATAATATTATATTAGCGGTCTTCTTCATCGGGTATATTGATTTTTGGTATAAAGTTAACGCTTTACTGTACAATCCCCTGCAACAGCAGCGGGAAAGTACGTCGCATGGATAATGGGGTTCAGCGTTGAAATCTTCAGGAAATCCGGGAGGCAGGTGTGGCTTGCCTTTTTTCCGTTAGAACAGATGCAATTGGAGAACGTTTTGGCGTGAAGCGGGAAATTGGGGAGGAAGAGGGGGGCGGTTGTTCGTTGTCGGTTGTTTGTTGCCCGGCCGGCGGGAGATTGTTCACAAATGTGTGTCCGCCCGCAAGTTTTGAACCGCAGAGGCACTGTCTTTCTTTGCGGTGCCCTGCCTGCAAGGCTGCGCCCCGCGTGTTTTTTTAACCGCAGGGGTCGCTGAGAACCGCAGAGGCAAGGTGCCGATGCTTTTCCAGGGCTTTGCTCATATAGAAAGCGGAGCGTCTGTCCTTCTCTGCGGCCCTCTGCGTTCCCTGCGGTTTTACAAACATATAAGCTTGCCCGGCTGACGAGACGGGGCCGCTGAGAACCGCAGAGTATTCGCTTGACAGCGAATACTTTGTGACCTTCCCCGCCTGCCTTAGTACCTGAGTACGGCGAGCAGGTCTGCGTGTCTTCGCGGCCTCTGCGGGTTAAACAAAAGACACAGCGTTTTGAACAGTCCGGCCGGCGGGCTCCCCGAAACAAACAACGGACAACAAACAACGGACAACAAACAACGGACCACAAACGCTTACCTGCCCGCCCCCAGGCGTGCGAGGGCTTCCTTCAGCTCTTCGGGGTGCTGCGTGCCGATAAACAGTTGTTGTCCGTTCTTCAGGCGGAGGCTCAGCCCGGTCCGGCCCGATACGCTGAACATGCGCTCCCAGGTGCCCAGGCGGACGGCCCATCCGCTCAGTTCGGCCAGTACTGGCGTATCGATAAACTCGGCCTGTTCTATTTCTTCCCATTTGATTTTGTGCTTCCGGTAGTGCCGGGGAAAGTACTGATACCGGATGCCTTCCTTGTCGATCTCCAGGATCAGCCGGATGCTCCACAGATAGGCTGCGGTGCCCGCCAGAATAATAGTGACCAGGGTGTACTGCAATGTTAGCGGCCCCGTTTCGTATGTGCCGGAAAGGTATAATTCAGCGAAATGGTAGGAAGCGCTGATCATCAGGACCACGAGCAAGGCAAAGACTTCCCATCTCCTGAACCGCTGCTCTTCTTTAAATTGCGTTTTACTCATAGCAAGATATTTATGGTGACGAAAAAGTTTACATTAAATTAACATTAAGTTAATAATGAATTAACAAAAGAACAACCTTTTCAGGAAGAATAAAGTTTCACGGCATAAAAAAAAGCGGGTGGAAGGGACCTCGCCCTCCACCCGCTTTCCGGTAAGTTGTTGATAGTGAGCAGCCTAAAACAGGCTCTCGATGATGTTTTCTTCGGTGACGCCCTCCGCTTCGGCCTTGTAGTTGCGGACGATGCGGTGGCGCAATACGTATTTGGCGATGGCCTGCACATCCTCGATATCCGGAGAATACTTGCCGTGGATGGCGGCGTGGCATTTTGCGCCCAGCACCAGGTACTGGGAAGCCCGCGGGCCGGCGCCCCAGGAAATGTAATTGTTGACCTTTTCCGTTGCCCTTCCGGTGTTCGGGCGGGTTTGGGTGGCGAGCGAGACGGCGTACTCCAGCACATTATCTGCGATCGGCACTTTCCGGATGAGTTGCTGGAAGTTTTTGATCTGGCCGCCGGTGAGCACGTGCCGGAGTTCGAAGTTCTGAACGGAAGTAGTGCCTTTCACCACTTCGATCTCTTCGTCGTAAGAAGGATAATCCAGGGGGATATTGAACATGAAGCGGTCGAGCTGGGCTTCCGGCAGCGGGTAGGTGCCTTCCTGTTCGATGGGGTTCTGGGTAGCCAGCACGAAGAAGGGGGAAGGCAACGGGTGGCGGATTCCGCCGACGGTGATGGAGCGCTCCTGCATCGCTTCGAGCAGGGCGGCCTGGGTTTTGGGGGGCGTCCGGTTGATCTCGTCCGCCAGGACGATGTTGGAGAACAGCGGCCCCCGGTTGAACTTGAACTGCCGGTCTTCCCCCAGGATTTCCGAACCGGTGATGTCGGAGGGCATCAGGTCCGGCGTAAACTGTATGCGCTTGAAGTCCAGGTCGAGCACTTCGGCGATGGTGCTGACCAGCAGGGTCTTGGCCAGGCCGGGAACGCCGACCAGCAGGCTGTGCCCGTTGCTGAACAGAGAAATGATCACGGCCCTTACGACCTCTTCCTGCCCGATGATCACTTTGCCAATTTCATTTCGGAGTTCATGGTAAGCCTTGGCGAGTGTGTCTATTGCCTGTACGTCGGATTGAAATTCTGTTTGAGACATTGGTGTGTATGATTTTTGGGCCAGCCGTTCTTATTATTAAGTATTCTACCCTTCGAAACGCGCAAATATAAGCTTTGTTGCTGTTTTTCGAGCTAATCCTTCATTTTAATAACATTTCCATAACATGTCCGAAAGTTCATAGTTTTTCCCGCCAAAAGAATAATGCCACCACTCGGTTCGGATGGGGCGGAACCCGTGCCGGATCATGGTTTCCCGCAGCAGTGCCCGGTTGGCGAGCACGGAATCGGGCAGCGCCTGGTAGGACGGGTGGGCTTCGGGGCCGAAGAAGTCGTAAGGTGTGCCCATATCGAGTTCGCGGCCGGTGCTGTCGGCCAGGGTGAGGTCGACTGCCGCTCCCCGGTTGTGCATCGACCCCTTGCGGGGATCGGAGACATACCGCCGGTCGGGCACTTTCTCCCACAGCTTCCACTGAACGGGGCGGGGGCGGTAGCAATCCAGCATTTTCAGGGCGAGCCCCTGCCGCTGGAGTTCCCGGTGGGCGGCGGCGACGGCCCGGGCGGCCGCCGGGCGGAGAAAACAGCGGCCGCATTCATACATTTTTTCCTGGACGAAGTTGTTGTTTGTGGCGTATCGCATGTCGATGAATATGCTGGTATCCAGGATGGCGAGGTCGGTCCATTGGGCCGTGTCGTAGTCCGGTTGGTTGAGCGCAGGGGGCGCTTCCGCCGGCGCGGGCAGGCTGGCCGTGTCGGGCGCAGCTACGTAGGTGCTGTCCGTTTCGCTATCTGCCTCCTGTTTTTCCGGTGAAGCCTGGCACCCTGGCAGCAGGAGCGCGATGAGGAGGATGGAATTTCGCATGCCCGTCAATTTTTCTGCACAAAGAAGCACACCTCAAAAAAGCAAAACTAATGACAAAAGTCAGTTCTGAGAAATGGTAGCATTGGAATACCGAATTCAATTTCGAAGGAAAACAATCCAATTTGATCAACCGTACTTTAATTTTAGGGATGGATTGTACAATCCTGACCCTGTATAATGAAACCTACAGATTTTCGGGGCTCTGCCCTGTCCTTTATAGATACGTTAAAACCTTAGGTTAAGGTGCCTTTACAAAAGTGAATGGGCAGCTCTGCATAGATTTTCTGTATATTTGTAAAACCTTTTTATCAATAATTTGCTAGTGCGCCGTTATATATTCGTTCGATTTTATCGTATGATAGTTACGAAAAAAGAAGGTTTAATTTGTGTAAATTTTCGCCCCATTTAGACCTTTCGTAGTACAGGAAAGGATCTTGAAGCAATTAATGACAGAAAGCAATGGGTTCCCTTTTCAGAGCCATCGGATCGCAGCGCCTTATTTTTCATCTTACTAAGAGTCACTCAGTCTTGATCATTTGGTGGCTATTAGCCATGCCACTTTTCTTATCAGCTCAGGAAGAAAATAATATCCACTCTATCCAGCAGGAGTATGAATTGGCACTCGAATACGTGGAAACTAATCCCGACAGGGCCATTCAACTGATTGAAAAAGCATACACCGATGCTCGGGAATACGGTGATCAAGAAGTATTGTTCAAAGTGCTTTTTACGAAAGGAAGGATTTATGAGAACCGACAGCAGCTCGATAGTTCCCTGGTCTGGTATGAAACCGCTAAGGATTTAGCGGAATTGAACAATAACAAAGTGGACATTGCCTCCTGTCTCATACAAATGGGGTATGTATACCATGAAAAAAACAAGAGCCAAAAAGGGCTGGACCTATTGAAAGAAGCACGCGCACTGGCCGAAGAAGCTGGCGACCAAGAAATGGAGGCAAAGGCAGCCAACGGCATTGGCAGGGTCTACTCTTTTCTCTCTGAATTTGACTCTTCCAACGTCTTCCTGAACCAGGCATTGGGAATCAATAAAAGCATGGGAGACAAAAGGGGCATGGCGGAAATCTACACTAACATCGCCAATAACTATGGCCGAGCCTCGCAAAGGGAAAAAGCCGTCGAGCATTTTTTGCTTTCGCAAGAATTGATGCGTGAACTGAACGACCTCCCTGGCATTACTCATACTTTCCGAAACATAGGAGTCACCTATTTTTTTGAGGGGAATTACCCGGAAGCTTTGCAGAACCTCCATGCGGCCCTCCAGGTAGTGGAAGGAACGGAATATCATGCGGATATCATCCAAAACCTCGATTTCCTGGGAGAGGTGTACATGACCATCGAAGATTTCACAAATGCACAATTGTATTGGAAAAAGGCAGAAGAAGCATACCAGCTTGCTTATGGTGAAAAAATCAACCCTGAATTTCTTTTCAAACAAGGCCGGGCTTTGCTTTTGAAAAAAGATTATGCTGGCGCTGTTGATGTTTTTCTGGAAGCGGAAAGACTGAAAAAAGAAATAGGGCAACACATCGGCGGAGATTTGTACTGGAACCTGGGCCAGGCATACGAGATGCTTTCCAAATATGAATCCGCCGAGCAGAGCTATTCAAAATCCATTGAGCTGTCTCAAAGTACGAATAACTATTTGATGAAATTGAAAAGCCTTTATGGTTTGGGGAAAATAGCGGAAAGCAGAGGCAATGATGTCCAAGCCCGGACCTATTATAAGGAGTCCTACGATTTGGCCATTATTGCAGATATCAAAGAGTATGAAATGGAAGCCGCTGCGGGCCTTTACCGGATGTACAAAAAGCTTAATGACGCTTCACAAGCACTTCGGTTCATGGAAATTTCGACCAATATCAAGGACTCTCTTTTCAATGTAGAAAACACCAGGGAAATCGCCAAACTGGAAGCAGGTTTTGCATTTGAAAAAGAAAAGCAAGAGCTTGAATTTGCCCGAAAAAGAGAACTGGCCCAAGAAGCAAATGTCCGGCGCATGCTGTGGATTGCACTGAGCGTGGCAGGCCTCGTTTTGGCCATCGGCATTTTTTATTTCCGCTCCAAACAAAAAGCCAATGCGGAGCTCAGTCGGTTGAATGAAGAAATATTGGCTCAAAAAGCAGTCGTCGAAAAGCAAAAAGAAAAGCTAGAGGTATTGGATGAGGCCAAGTCCCGCTTTTTTACCAACATCTCCCACGAATTTCGTACGCCGCTCACCATCATTTACGGCATGATCGGCCAGATTAACGAAAAGCCGGACCTGTGGCTGGAACGGGGCACCAAAATGATCAAACAAAATACCGCCGGCCTTTTAAACCTGGTCAATCAATTACTGGATCTGCGGAAGCTGGAATCCAATGAGCTTAAAGTGGACATGGTGAATGGAGACGTCGTGCAATACCTGCGTTATATCTCGGAGTCCCACCAGTCTTATGCGGAGCAAAAAGGCCTACAATTACATTTCCTGGTTACCGAAGAGGAAATAAAAATGGATTATGATCCCGACAAGTTATTGCGCATCATTTCCAATCTATTGTCCAATGCCATAAAATTTACCCCCGATGGTGGAAATATCTATTGCCAGATCGATAAAAAAAACCTGGACGGAAGGCCGGCTCTGCGCATCCGGGTGCAAGACACGGGCGTCGGTATCCCGGAGAAAGATTTACCCCATATATTCGGCCGTTTTTACCAGGCAGATGTTGCATCGCCCCGCCGGGGGGAGGGTACCGGAATCGGCCTGGCCCTGGCCCGGGAGTTGGTAAAAATACTGGGTGGAAATATCCGCGTTGAAAGCACCGTCGGAAAGGGCTCGGCTTTCACCATCGAGCTGCCCATTGCGAATGCGTCTTTGATTCCCGCTGAAGGCGCAAACGGAAGCCTGGAAAAAATGAACAGGGTGGAAAAAGCCATCATAGAGCCCGCTTTGGCCAATCCGGATCTCATGGATAGCACAACCGGATTCGGAACAGCCGGAAAACCCAGCCTGCTGATCGTGGAGGACAATCCGGACGTCCGGCAATATTTGGTCGCCTGCCTCGAGGACGACTACCAACTCACTTTGGCCGAAAATGGCCGGATCGGAATAGAAATGGCCATCGAGCAAGTGCCCGACCTCATCGTGAGCGATGTGATGATGCCCGAAAAAGATGGCTATGAGCTCACCACGACCCTGAAAAACGACGAACGAACCGATCACATCCCCATCGTGCTGCTCACCGCCAAGGCGGATTTCGATTCCAGGATGAGCGGCCTCGAAAAAGGAGCGGATGTCTACCTGGCCAAGCCCTTCGAAAAGAGAGAACTGCTCGTCCGGCTGGAAAAACTGCTGGAGCTGCGCCGGAAACTCCAGGCCCGTTATGCCGGCTGGGTGAAAGTTGCGGAGGATGCCGGCGAGCCGGCGGCGCCGGAACACCCCTTCCTGCAAAAATTCCATGCGCTGATCGAAGAAGAAATGTCCAATGCCGAGCTGGACATGGAAAAGCTGTGCCGTTCCTTCGGCATGAGCCGTTCGCAGTTGTTCCGCAAGGTCAAGGCGCTCACCGATAAATCGCCCACCGTTCTGATCCGCTCCATCCGCCTGCAAAAAGGCAGGGAATTGCTCGCTACCTCCGAGCTCACCATCTCCGAGATCGCCTACGAAGTTGGTTTCACCTCCCTCAACTATTTTTCCGCCGCTTTTTTCGAGGAATTCGGGGTTCGTCCGAGCTCATTCCGCAAGTAGCTGATTTCCAATTAATAAAGACAGGTGTTTCAGGCTGGTTGCAACCTGAGCGGTAGCATTTTTCTCCCCGCTGCAACATAGTCTGTAATGTTTGGCACATGAGTACCAGTGCTCCGGCAGGGTTTGCCCCCATCTTTGGTGCATCGGAAAATATTCCCTTCTCTGACATTTTTTGCGGGGCAGACTAAAGTTGGGAGCTAAAGCGACAGCAGGAGCTGTGCTTCCGACTTTAGTCTGGCTCTAGTCCGCAGAAATTGTCAGAGAATCAAACATTCATTGTAATCCAAGCTAAGCATCATGAAAAACAGGTTGAACCATCTATCAAAAATCACCCTTTTGCTCATTCTCTTAATGACGACTAGTATGGCCGCTTCAGCCCAGACGCTGAACAACGACGGCAATACCCATACCATCAGTGCCAACGGTTCCAGTCAACATCAGGGTTCTGCACAAGACTATATCATTCCTTCCAATCCCGGCCACAACACCCTCAGTTTTACCCTCAGAGGAGGTGATGGAGGTTACGCCAAAGCCGGCGATGATTGCCAAAGCAATGGCGGGGAAGGCGCTACCACGGTAGCTGAATTTTGGGTGGGCAACGGCGCCAATGACTTGGCACCCGGAGGGACCATCCGCTTTCTTGTGGGAAAATATGGCAGTAGGGGCTTGGTTGGCGGCTCAATTGCTACAACTGGCGCCGGAGGCGGTGGCACGGCTGTTTTGTACCGGCCAACGAGCAACGACCCATGGGAAATTCTGGCTGTGGCCGGTGGCGGTGGCGGCGCCTATCAAGGAAATGTCTTTGGCGGATGCGTAGATAGCCAGCAAGGACAGGGGGGGCGCTCAACGGAGGGCGGGGGAAACGGAGAGGGTGCCAATAGCGGTTCCGGGGGAACAAACGGCAACGGTGGTGGCGGCGGTGGCGGATCAGAAGGCGGCGGTGGCGGCGGGGGTGCCAATTCCGACGGTGGTGGTGGCAGTACCGGTGGCAAGAAAGGTTTTCCGAATGGCGGCGGTGGCGGCACCCACGCACAATATGGCGGCTGGGGTTTCGGCGGTGGTGGCGGTGGTGGTGAATGTTGTGGCGGTGGTGGTGGTGGTGGTGGTTATTCCGGTGGTGGTGGCGGTGCTAATGCCAATAACGGCGGCGGTGGCGGCAGCTACGCTAACACAATCTATGCCATCAGCAGTACCAAAACGGAAGGTGCTAACGGAGGAGGCAACTCCCAGAACGGATGGGTGGAATATACCTTTTCAAGTACGATTATTGAATGGACGGGAGCCATTGATAACAACTGGCACAACAGCGGCAACTGGTCTCCATCCAAGATACCCAGCAGTTTGGATTTCGTTGATATTAGTGCTGCTAATAATGATCCTCACATTTGGTCTGGTTCTCCTGCCACTGCAAAGGTCGTACGGGTGTTAGGCGGAGGAGAACTGACCATTGAGCCAAATGCTACGTTGAATATTTCCCCCCATATATCTAACGGCATTTCCAATAATGGAATGATTACCAATGATAATGGTGAAATCAACATTTCCACGGTAGGATTCAGCACCTATACCGGCATCTTAAATAATACGAATGCTACCTTCACCAATAAGTTTGGCGGCGTCATCAATATTGTGGGAATGGATGGAAACGGGATATTCAACAACTCCAATTCCATTTTCACAAACCAATTGGGAGGTACCATCAATATCGGTACAGTAAGTGGTCCGATTGGTGAAAATGGCATCCAAAACGAAGCCGGCGGTACTTTTTCTAACTTTGGTGCGCTGAATATCAGAAAAGCCAACCTTGTAGGTATTCAAAACGCAGGAACTTTCTCGAACAATATTGGTGGTTATATCGAGGTTCGGGAAACCGGTCAGGACGGGATTCATTGCACCGGAGGTGCCTTCACCAACAATGGCACAACGGAAATTGGTCAAAGTGGCGCTATTGGCGATGACGGAATTGAGAACCAGTCAGGCAGCACGTTTACCAATTCCGGAACCTTGGCAATCATGAATACCACCAATAAGGGTATCTATAATGATGGAACGTTTACCAACAACTCAAACGCCACGCTCACTATATCCCAAACAGGAACTATAGGAATTCACAGTAGCGCCGGTTCTTTTAACAATGATGGCGGTACAATCAATATTGGTTCCGTGAGTGGAGGGATTGGAGAAAATGGAATTCAAAACGAATCGGGCAGTACTTTTTCCAATTCCGGGTCTCTGAATATCCAGTATATTGATGATAATGGTATCTATAATTCGGGCGGTTTCACGAATCAGGCGACTGGTAATATCGAAATCGGGTTAAATGGCTCAATCTATCACAACGGGATACTCAATATGTACGGTTCTACTTTTAACAACTCAGGAACACTGAAGGTCAGGGATGTGAATTCGAGTGGTATTGTCAATTTTGGCCTCTTTTCGAACTATTCGACTGGAAACATCTTTGCTGATGATACCTTCCATAGCATTTATAACTATGTCACTTTTGAAAACAGTGGCAGCATTACCATTGGATCCATCGCCAGCAGTCAACTTACTGGTATATATAATCAGGGCTCCTTTTCCAATCTTTCCAATGCCTCCATCATTATTGAGAATGCAGGTTCTAATGGTATTTCGAACCGTGATAACGGTGCATTCACAAATGAGGGATTGATTAAAATTGGGGAAAACGGGAATATATCCAGTTTTGCTATTCATAATGATGGCAACGGCAATACTGTTTTCCTCAATAGTTCCTGTAGTGCCGTTATCCACGTTTTTGATAAAAATATAGCAGATCCCCAAAACTCTTTCACCAATACCGGTTTTATCCTTCAAGAGTCCAACGCCAGCAGCAATATCAACATCAACAACGGCACCATCCTGTACAATGCGGGCACCTTTACTGCAAATGGCAATGCACCAGTTTCTCTTTCCGCTAGCTTTTCTGGCAAAAGTATTTGGAGGGGCTGTAATGGTAGCGCTTGGGAGAATGCTGGAAATTGGTATCCTGCTGGTATCCCTACCGCTGCTGACGGGGTGGTCATTTGTCCGGCAAATAGCTATCCACAGATTAATACTTCGGCACAAGCGGAATCCGTCCTGGTTGAACAGTGGAATCTATTCAACAACGGCACCCTTACCGTGACCGACGGAGACCTTGATATAAATCTGGGCGCAACGGTACAGGGCAACGGACAATACTACCTGAATGGAGATTTCAAGGTTGATGGTGGTACGTTTAATGCGGGCAACTCCACCGTTACCATGACGGGGGCTACTGACGCCATGATTATGGTAAGCGGTGGCGCTCAGACAAATTTTTATAACTTGGTTATCGATAAACCCTCCGATAAGACGGTCTCAATCAATTCAACGGTCTCTGTCATCAATGAACTGACGATTAATTCCGGTGACCTCACGGTGAATGGAGTGCTCAACTGCTCGTCTCTACACCTGCCCAACGGAACCGATGTAACGAACACCGGGTACATTCTTGTGCAAGGCGGTGGCTCTTTTTGGATTCAATCAGGCGCTTCGGCACAAGGGAACGGCGGATATTTTTTACAGGGAGACTTTTTGTTAGATGGAGGGACGTTCACGCCCGGGACTTCCACCGTTACGCTTACGGGGATAACGGACATAACTGTGATGGCAAACGGTGGCGCTCAGACAGATTTTTATAATCTGGTTATTGATAAACCCTCCGACAAGACGGTCTCAATCAATTCAACGGTCGCTGTCACCAATGAACTGACGATTAATGCAGGTGACCTCACGGTAAATGGAGCGCTCTACTGTCCGTCTCTACACCTGCTCAACGGTACCGATGTAACGAATGCCGGGTACATTATTGTGCAAGGCGGCGGCTCCTTTTGGATTCAATCAGGCGCTTCGGCACAAGGAAACGGCGAATATTATTTACAAGGAGACTTCCTATTAGATGGTGGGACGTTCACGCCCGGTACTTCTATTGTCGTTTTAAACGGGACTGGCACCCAGCTCATCTCTCCCGACCCTGTAAGCTTTTACAACCTGGTGGTGGACAAGCCCTCCGACCAAAAAGTAATCTTTGAAGACGTAACGGTCACCAATGCTCTAACCGTTTCTGTAGGCGACTTGGAAATTACTAATGGTCATTACCTGACCAGCCCCTCTCTCATTTTGGACAGTGGTTCTGATTTGGCCAACCATGGCAGTCTCACTTGTGCTGTTGGTCTGTTATGGGTCAAAACAGGCGCGACTGCACAAGGCAACGGGCTATACACCTTAAACAATAACTTTACCGTAAGCACGGGAGCCACGTTCATCCCGGGCACTTCTACCGTGATAATGACCGGGGCGGGTAATAGGATTATTGGCAATTCGCTTATCGATTTTTACAACCTGGAAATCAATAAAACATCGGGGGGCAATGCTAAAATCACCGGTGATTTGACTATTTCCAATGAGTTGAACATGGTGTCCGGCAACTTGGATTTGAACAATAAAACTATTGAACTTATTGGTAACGGTACCATCGTAGGAGAAGGCGTTGCGAGTTATATTTACAGCAGCATCGGAACAGGGGTAGTGAAAAAAACTACTAACTTGAATGCTCCCGCTGCGGAAAATCCCGGCAACATTGGCACCAGCATTACGTCTGCTGCCAACCTTGGCTCCACCACCATCCAACGGGGGCACGAGGTGCAGGATGTCAACGGCGAAGTGAGCATCAAACGCTACTACGACATCTCTCCGGCCACCAACTCGGGGCTGGATGCGACGGTGCGCTTCAACTACTTGGACTATGAATTGAACGGCATCACAGAAAGTGAACTGGTGCCCTACCGATTCAATGGAACGAACTGGGAATACCATTCCGTGAGTGCCAGTGATGCAACAGCCAACTGGGTGGAAACCCAAAACGTGGATGCCTTCTCCGTGTGGACATTGGCTAATTGTAACCAAACCAACTTCTACGCAGATACGGATGGTGATGGATATGGAGATCCGGCGGCTTCCGTACTGGACTGTGTCGCTCCGAGCGGTTATGTCAGCGACAATACCGACTGCGACGACAGCGACGCCGATGAGTTCCCCGGCCAGACCTGGTACATTGATGCCGATGGTGACGGATATGGCATTTCTGCTACCACCGCCTGCGAACGGCCAACCAATGGCTTCTTGCGCAGCGAACTGAATGGCATCGGTGATTGTGATGATGACAACCCTGATGTAGCCAGGGATCGAAGATGGTACATTGATGCCGACGGCGATAACTATAGCGGATCGACCAGCATCACGGCCTGCTACCGTCCAAGCAATGGTTTCTTACTCAGCGAGCTGAGTGGCACCGACGATTGTGATGATACCGACCCGAATGAGTTCCCTGGGCAAATTTGGTATAAAGATTTTGATGATGACGGATACCCAGGAAATGGAATAACGGCAGCCTGTGAGCGCCCGGCCGGAACCAAGCTGGCCAGCGAACTCATTAGCCTTTCCCCAATAGATTGCGACGACAGCGACCCAGCAGTGAATATGTTACAAACTTGGTATCGGGATGAAGACAATGATAATTACACTTCTGGGGCTGCTGCCGCAGCCTGTCATCGCCCATCTGGATATAAACTGGCCAGCGAATTGGTGAATACCACCGACATCGACTGCAACGACTCTGACGCCAATGCCAGCCCCAACCCCGATTGCTCCGTCACCACTCGTACCTGGACAGGACACCTCAGCACCGACTGGGAGGAGGCCTGCAACTGGTCGCCCAACTGTGTACCGACCGCCAGCGACAATGTGGCCATCCCGAACGTGGCCAACGCCCCGGTCATTTCAGCAACGTCCGTGGCCTCGGTCAAATCCGTGAAAGTAAATTCCGGAGGTGCCCTGGTCATCAGCAGTGGCGGCAGTTTGACGATTGACGGCTCAAGTTTAGATGGATTGGACAACAACGGCGGGACGGTTACCAATGAAGGGACCCTTACCATTGACAATGTGATTAATTTTAGTGGGATATATAATCGTTCCGGCGGCACCTTCACCAACGCCGGTATCATTGACATTGGCCAAAACGGGGGAACTGATAACATCAGGGGCGCAGGCGTTTGGAATGAAGCGGCCTTCAACCACAACGGCGGCCAAATAAATATTGACAATACCAAGGACTATGGTGGAATAGTGAATATCGGCAGCGGTGTCTTCAACAATGCCGCTACCCTCAACATCGGTCAAAACGGCGGGGTCTCAGAAGATGGAATCCGCAATGCCGCCACCTTCAACCACAACGGCGGCCAAATAAATATTGACAATACGGGAAGCAATGGGATATTTAACGAATCCGGCGTCTTTACCAATGCAGCCATCCTCAATATCGGCCAAAACGGCGGGGCTGGCAACATCGTATTAATTGGCATCGCAAATTTAGCCACCTTCAACCACAACGCCTCCCAAATAAACATTGACAATGTGGGAGGCAATGGGATTGAGAATGTTGGCAGTGGCGTCTTCACCAATGCCGCTACCCTCAACATCGGCCAGAACGGGCAGGTAGGTAACGGCATCTATAATGAAGCGACCTTCAACCACAACGACGGCCAAATAAATATAGACAATACGTTAGGTAACGGTGGGATATTTAATTATTCTGGCACTTTCAACAACGCCGCCATCCTCAACATCGGCCAAAACGGGGGGACAGCTAACGTCGCACCTGTTGGCATCATAAATATAAATGGAGGTATCTTCAACCACAACGGTTCCCAGATAAATATTGACAATTCTGTCGGCGAAGCGATTTGGAATTTGGCCAACAGCACCTTCACCAACAGCGCTGCCATCGTTATCGGGGCTGTCGGCGCCCCGGGCAGCTCCGGTATTAAGAATGCGGCGACCTTCAACAACAGCGCTTGTGGCGTAATCGAAATCATCACCGACAACATCATCAACAATTCCGGAAATTTTTCCAACAGCGGCCTGCTGATTGAGAACGCTTCCGGCAACAGCGGCATTACTACCAACGACGGCATCGTGAACAACCTGAACGGCGGCGCCTTTTCCGTCGCCACGAACAACGAAATCATCGTCGAATCCACCACCACCACGGATTGTGCTTCCGTCAGCCCGGCCTTTGGCCTGGGCGCCACATTGGACTTCAACATACTCGGCGTTTTCACCGATGCCAATGCCACCCAGCCGGCAGGGACGTATGATGTGGCCACCAATACCTTCACCCCGGACAACGGCCTGTCAACAGGGGCCACTGTTTTTTATGTAAAAATAGAAGACCCCGTGGGCGGCTGCACCCGCACCGTGCAGTGGGAGGTGAATAGCACCGGGACATTGTCCACCTTTTATGCTGATGCGGACGGAGACGGCTATACCACCGGCGCTACCCAGGTAGCATGCATAGCCCCGGCAGGATACCGGCCGGCCTCGGAACTGGTCAATACCACCGACCTCGACTGCAACGACGGCGACGCCAACGTCAACCCCAACCCCGATTGCTCCACCACTACCCGCACCTGGACCGGACACATCAGCACCGACTGGGAGGAGGCCTGCAACTGGTCGCCGAACTGCGTGCCGACAGCCAGCGATGATGTGACCATCCCGAATGTGGCCAATGACCCGGTCATTTCGGGCACAACGGCAGCGGTCGCCAAATCGGTCACCGTGAATGGCGGCAGTGTACTGACTATACTTTCCGACGGTAGCCTGGCCATCAACGGCTCAACGCTAACTGCACTGACCATTAATGGGACGGTCGAAAACCACGGCGCCATTGAGATCGGCACTTCGGTAGGAATTGGGGGAGTAGGTATAAGTAATAAAGGAAGTTTTTTCAATCGCACTGGCGCCATCCTGACCATTGAAAACACAACCGGTAGTGGAATATCTGGGGTTATCAACAGTCCCCAATTCCTCAATGAAAGTGGTGCTATGGTGTCCATTGACCAGATTGGGGAATATGGCATCCATACCAGGACGGGAAGTTTTATAAATGAAGGTGAAATGACCTTTGGCCAAACAGGAAATTATGGTATATATAATCTTAATACAACTATCACCAATGCAAGCTGCGGGACTTGGTATATCGAAAGTGGTTTCAGAAATTTGGACCTCATTACCAATGAGGGACTGCTGGTGGTCAACACAGCGGAATCCCACAGCAATACGAATCTTGTCAACAACGGTATCATAAGCTATCCCCAGGGTAATCCCCTTCCGAATGTAACCAACAATGAAATCATCATCGCTCCGGTCACCACATCAGATTGTTCGGCTGTAAGCCCTGCCTTCGACCTCGGCTCGCCGGTGGATTTCAACATCCTTGGCATTTTTACAGATGCCAATGCAACCCAGTCTGCAGGGACGTACGATGCAGGGACAAATACCTTTACACCGACCAGTGGCTTGTTGCAGGCTACCACTGTTTTTTATGTAAAAATAGAAGATGCAGTGGGCGGCTGCACCCGCACCGTGGAATGGGAGGTGAACAGTACAGGAGGTACATTGGTCACCTGCTACCTCGACAGCGATGGCGACACGTATGGCGATGCGGCCAACAGCGAGGTGTTCTGTGAGGCCTGCGGAACCGGGTATGTGGCCGACAACACCGACTGCGACGACGGCGATGCCGACGAGTTCCCCAGCCAGGCCTGGTATCCTGACAGCGATAACGATGGCTACAGGGGTGCGGCCTCTTTGATTGGCTGCGAGCGCCCTTCAGGTTACAAAACGGCAGATGAGCTCATCAACATCACTGATATCGATTGCAATGACGGTGACGCGGCGGTGTTCATGAACCAAACCTGGTTTGAGGATGTGGACGGCGACGGGTACCATTCCGGCAGTTTCTTCATTGCCTGCAACCGCCCGGCCGGTTTCAAACTGGGCAGTGAACTGGTGAACACCACCGATACCGACTGCGACGACACCGACCCGGCTGTCAACCCCGGTGCGACCGAGGTATACAACGGCATTGATGACGATTGCGACGGCCTGGTGGATGGAGATGATCCGTCTGTAGTCGGCAATACGCCGCCGGTCGCCGTTTGCCAGGACATTACGGTCGATGTCGATGCCAATTGCCAGGGCACAGCTATAGCCGCTGATTTTGACGGTGGATCGACAGATCCGGAACAGGATGCCCTGACCTTTACCGTCAGCCCGGCCGGACCTTATCCGGAGGGGATCACCGCCGTCACCCTGACGGTAAGCGACGGTGATTTAAGTGACAATTGCTCTGCTACGATCACGGTAGCCGGCGAAGTCTCGATCAATATGGCCGCTCCTCAAAAACTCTGGCCTCCGGATAACACTTATCA
Organism: Lewinellaceae bacterium; assembly: GCA_020636375.1. Classification (GTDB taxonomy): domain Bacteria; phylum Bacteroidota; class Bacteroidia; order Chitinophagales; family Saprospiraceae; genus JACJXW01. The sequence goes on from JACJXZ010000010.1 coordinate 71,905, forward strand.
AACCTTCACGGTAGCGCAGATGGTGACCGGCGTATCCGGCAGCTGTGATAATGGGGTGGCCGGCGTATGGATAGAAAGCGCGAGCAGCGATGAAAGCGAAGATGATCCTAGTACTTACGACGGCAGTACGCTGGAAGATATCGTGATCAGCGCCGATTGCCAATCCGTACAATTACGTAAAGAAAGGATGAGTAATGGCAACGGCCGGGTGTATACGATCACGCTGGCCTATCAGGATGCGGCCGGCAATATCAGCTACGCTGATTATCTGATTTCTGTGCCGCGTTGGCCCTGGGGCTGGTACAGCAATGCCGTAGACGACGGAGCGGTTTACATTGAGAATTGCGGCGGCGCCGGCAGTACAGCGACCATCTCATCCGACGCCGTACCTCAGACGATCGATCTGTCAGGGGAAATTTTCCGGGAAGCTAAAGTCGACATGGAGATCTATCCCAATCCTTTCCATTCGGAAACGAACCTGAAGATCCATTTGCCGGAGGCGGCCTTTACGACGATCAGCGTCTTTAATCTGCAGGGGCAGTTGGTACGACAATTGAACAGTGAATCATTGGGCGCCGGCGAGCACCAACGACGGTGGGACGGTACGGATAGGAGCGGCCGGCCGCTGCCTTCCGGCATGTATATGGTACAGTTGCGGTTTGGGGAAGAAGTGGTCAACAAAAAAGTATTGTTGCAGCGCCATTAATTATTCAAAAACGGAGTTGGCATGTGGCCAAAACCAAATTTGGTCACATGCCCGGCTACAGGAAACCTATTCAAAACACAATTACCATGAATACTCAACTCAAAATGCTAAAACTCAAAAAAAGGATGAAAAGAACTTATCCTTCCACTATGCATTTGCTCCGCATAGCCATATTTTTCGTAATGCTGAGCGCCGTCGGCAACTTGCACGGCCAGACGACGCTTCAAGCGGATGGTCTTGGCCACGCGATAACGTATACCGGCGCCCATCAGGACTTTATCATACCTGCATCAACCACCTATGACCAAATAGAATTTCTGATGAAAGGGGCTGACGGAGGGTATCGCAGAGTAACCTGGCCCTTTGGAACCTGTCATTTTAAAGGCGGAGAAGGAGCTACGGTCAGGGTAATAGTAAAAATTGGAAATGGCGCCGGCGCCATACCGCTGGGCAGCATCATTCGGGCCGTGGTCGGCGGCGCCGGCGAAAGCAATACCGATGCGGACCGGAGAGGAAGCGGCGGCGGCGGCGGTACCGGATTATTAGCAGACCTGGATGGAAACCCTGACGCCCTTCGCCTGATAGCCGTAGCCGGCGGCGGCGGTGGGGCGGCGGCCGATGCGGTCTGTAAGGGTTATGATGGCAAGGGCGCAAATTCAGGCGCCAGCGGAGATAGCGGGTGGAGTACCATCGGCGAAGGCGCCGGCGGGACTGACGGCAGCGGCGGTGGCGCCGGCGGGACTGATGAAAGCAAGAGCGCCGGCGGCGGCGGCGCTACCGGGGACGGAACCGATATTCAGGATACGCATCCTACGGAGAACTGCGACTTCGGCGGCGGAAAAAAAGGCGGCCAGTTCGGCGGCGCCGGCGGCAACTGGGATACCAACTGTTCAGCTGAAGAAAATAAAGGAGGTACGGGAGGCTTTGGATACGGCGGCGGTGGATCCGCCTATACCTGCGGCGGTGGCGGCGGCGGTTATTCCGGCGGCGGCGGCGGCGCGCCGTACGGAACTTCTCTCGGCGGCGGCGGCGGCGGCGGCAGCTATGTGGCTAGTGATCCCGCGGTGGCATCCTCTTCCAGAACTGCGGGAGATTTAGTAGAAGCGCCCCAGGACGGATATATTTTTTACCAGTTCTCTTGTTCGGGAACAGCGGTCAATATTACTGAAATTAACCAGCCTTCCTGTGAAGGCAATCTGGGTAGTATTTCATTTGATGCAAGCGGCTGTTACGATGACATTGCGGTACTGCCCGTTGGAACCATTACAGGCAATACGGTGGAGAACCTTTCGCCAGATGATTACGCTATTGTTTTATATAGAAATAATCAAGCGGTAGCCTACGAAACCTTTACGATCAATCCACCGACCGATAATGAACCTCCCTACAATGTGATCTGTAAAACCTCGGCCAATGCTACTACCTTTTACATCGACAAGACCTCAGCAGAGGTTACCGTGACCGCAAGACATTTAGTACAATACGCCTTCGATAATTGCGGATTTGGGAGCTATACCTTCCTGGATGGACAGCTTACCAGGACTTTTAATTGCGATGATGCGGGGGTTCAGCCGGTGACCGTTAATGTGCGTGACCTTGCCGGAAATTCAACCTCCTGCTCGACAACTATTACCATCAAATATCAACCGCCAAGTCCACTGGACGACCCACTTGACCATACCGTTTACCTCGACGCCAACGGCCAGACCCAGCTTAGTACGGCTGATCTGGTATTCCCTACCACCCCCATGCATGCCTGCTTTTCCGGCGCAGAAATTAGAGCTGCCTATGTGTTCGATAACAATCTTTCCGTCTTACCGCTGGACTGTAGTGATAGTGGCGCCCAAACCATTACCCTTCACTCAATAGAATACGGTAATTGGCCAACTTTACAAATGAACCTGACCGTGGTCGAAGATCTTCCCATCAACATCAGTGTGCAGGATGTAAATCTTACCCTTGATAATACCGGGGTGGCCAATCTAAGCTATGATGACTTGATATTCACTGCTAGTGACAATTGCCTCAGCTATCAGCAAATTGTCGATGGTTACGACTTGCCTTCAGCATATACCCAGTTTGATTGCTCAGATATTGGCGCCCAGTATATTACTTTGAGCCAGGACAATGCCGGCTGGCCGCAGGTGGTTGTTAAAGTAACGGTTAGCGCTAATACCTTGAACCTGCCGGCGGTTGAAACCAGTTTTTGCTCCTATAATCCTTATTTTGACTTGACGAGCCTGGAAGACCAGATCACCACAGCCTCAGGTAATTTTTCCTATTACCGGGCTTTGGAAAACATTTATATCCCAACCCTTATTGACAATAAGTTGAATGTGATCGATGTGGCTACCCATCAGTTAGTCGAATCCATACCCGTTGGAACACAACCTATTGGCGTAGCTATCAGCCCCGACCAAACAAAAGTGGCTGTTGCTAACTTTCAGGGAAACACCGTCAGTTTGGTCGATGTGACGACTAATTCTGTAATTTCCACTATTAGCACGGGGGACAATCCGTACTCGGTCATCTTCAGTTCTGACGGCACTCTAATTTATGTTACTAATTATAATGCCAATACCGTGGAGGTCTTCAACAGCAGCACCTACGCTCAAGTGGGAGCCGCTGTGCCGGTTGGCGACACCCCCAACGCACTTACAATCAGTGGAAATGGCAACTTCATCTATGTCTCCAATCGTAATGACGCCTCGGTAAGTGTCATAAGTACCGCCAGCAACAGCGTAGTAAACACGATCCCACTGATACCGCCGACTAGTAGTGGGATAGCTAGAGACATCACGACCAGCTCGGACGGCAGCAGAATTTATGTAGCCTACAACCAGGGTGGAGATAGTTATGTAGCGATTATTGATGTAAGTACTCAGACGGTAGTTGAAACGATACAAGTGGCGACTAATGTCACAAGTATTGCCACCACGCCAGGCGGAAAGATCGTAACTACTAATTGGACAGCGGGCGGCTCGATCAATGTGATTGACCCGGCCAATAGCAATCAGGTTACGAGTATCCCGGTAGGCCCCGGTGAAGATAATTACCTTAACGGGATCAGTACCAATGCCGATGGTACGATTGTCTTTGTCAATGACGAGTTCACGAAAAAAGTTTTCGCCATATCGCTGGCCACTGGTACATCCGAAGTGGTGATCACTAATGATAATGTTTCAGGCGTCCGGGGCGGGTTTTATTTAAATAACCGTTTTCCTGTTGCCAATCCCCGGCAACATACTCCCTATCCCGGAGAAGTGCTGGAAGTGGATTTTAGCGGGAGCGGTTCCGGATGTGCGGCTACTACTACGATCGCCTTTACGGAAGAGGAATGCATTCCTTTCCTCACCACCTGGGATACCCGTAATCCTGGTACTTCCGGTAATTCGTCCATTACCATACCGACGGACCCTGAAGGAACTTATAATTATCACGTGGACTGGAATAATGACGGTATTATCGATGAGTTTAACCTGACTGGGAATGCTACTCATGATTTCGGCACACCCGGCATATACACCATTGGCATTTACGGAGATTTCAATCATATCTACTTCAACAATGGTGGAGATCGGGAAAAGATCATAGATGTTGTACAGTGGGGAAGTATTCTCTGGGAAAGCATGAATAGTGCTTTTTATGGTTGTTCCAACCTGAGGGTTTCCGCTAACGACAAACCGAAAGCAAATGAAATTCTCAACATGAGCTATATGTTTAGTGGTGCTAGTAGTTTCAACAGTGATATCAGCCACTGGGACGTGGGATATATATTATTTCATACTTTTGAAAACTGTACCTCATTTAATCAGGACTTAAGTTCCTGGGATGTGGGGCATATCACCCGTTTCGATTATGCCTTTGCCGGCGCGACCAGTTTCAATCAGGATCTCAGTTCCTGGGATGTAAGCAGAGCCCTAAGCTTAGAAGGAATGTTTAAAGATGCGGCCGCATTTGACCAAAACCTGGGAGGTTGGACAATATCTTCTACGCTCGTCTTCATGACAGATATGCTCTCCGGTAGTGGTCTATCCAGAGAGAACTATGATAATACCCTGATCGGTTGGGCTGCTCAAGAGCCTCGTGCCAACATCAGTTTGGGCAGTGAAGGCTTGCTCTATTGTGCCGGCGCCGACGCACGGAATGTACTCGTCAACACTTATAACTGGAACATCACCGGCGATCAGGAGGCCTGCGATAACTGTGGCACCCTTGATGATATCGCCCCGGTAGCCGATGTAAGTCCTCTACCTTTGATAAGTGGGGAGTGTTCCGTCACCCTGATTCCTCCGACGGCAACGGACGACTGCGCCGGTACCGTAACCGCAACGACCGCTGATCCGACCAGCTACTCCGGGCAGGGAACCTACGTCATCACCTGGACTTACGAAGACGGTAACGGCAACATCAGCACCCAAATGCAAACGGTGATCATTGAGGATGTAACGGCCCCGGTCCCGGATGTGGCCGAGCTGCCCACCATTACCGGCGAGTGCAATGCCACCCTGACCGCCCCCACCGCTACGGATAACTGCGCCGGCGCCATCACCGCAACCACCACCGACCCGACCAGCTTTTCCGAGCAGGGAACCTACACCGTCACCTGGACTTATGACGACGGCAACGGAAACATCAGCATCCAAACGCAAACGGTAATCATTGAGGATATAACGGCCCCGGTACCGGATGTGGCCGAACTGCCCGCGGCTACCGGCGAGTGCGGCGTCACCCTGACCGCCCCTACAGCCACGGATAACTGCGCCGGTACGATTACGGCAACTACCACTAACCCGACCAGCTACTCCGAGCAGGGGATCTACACCCTTACCTGGACTTTCAACGACGGCAACGGTAACACCAGCACGCAGACGCAAACCGTTATTGTCGACGCGGGATCCTCCTTTGACGCTGACAACGATGGCTTCACCTCCATAGGCGCCTGCTACGGCTCCGCCGACGACTGCGATGACAATGACGCCACCGTCTTCCCCGGCGCCCCCGAACTCTGCGACGGCATCGACAACGACTGCGACGGACAGATCGATGAAGGGCTGACCTTCGACGCGGATGGCGACGGCTTCACCGCCCTGGGCTCCTGTACCGGCTCCGCCGACGACTGTGACGACAACGACGCCACCGTATTCCCCGGCGCCCCTGAGCTTTGCGACGGCATCGACAACGACTGCGACGGACAGACCGATGAAGGGCTGACCTTCGACGCGGATGGCGACGGCTTCACCGCCCTGGGCTCCTGCTCCGGCTCCGCCGACGACTGTGACGACACCAACGCCAGCGTCTTCCCCGGCGCCCCCGAACTCTGTGACGATGTGGACAACGACTGTGACGGACAGATCGACGAAGGTCTGACCTTCGATGCAGATGGCGACGGCTTCACCGCCGTAGGTTCCTGCTCCGGCTCCGCCGACGACTGTGACGATACCGACGCCAGCGTCTTCCCCGGCGCCCCCGAGCTTTGCGACGGCCTCGACAACGACTGCGACGGAACCATAGACGACGGCCTGAGCATTGATGCAGACGGCGACGGCTTCACCGCCCCGGGCTCCTGCTCGGGCAGCGGCGACGACTGCGACGACACGAACAGCTCCATCTTCCCCGGCGCACCGGAGATCTGCGACGGCGTGGACAACGACTGCGACGGAACCATAGACGACGGCCTGAGCTTCGATGTAGACGGCGACGGCTTCACCGCCCCGGGCTCCTGCCAGGGCAGCGGCGACGACTGCGACGACAACAACAGCTCCATCTACCCCGGCGCACCCGAAATCTGCGACGGCGTGGACAACGACTGTGACGGAACCATAGACGACGGCCTGAGCTTCGATGTAGACGGCGACGGCTTCACCGCCCCGGGCTCCTGCTCGGGCAGCAGCGACGACTGCGACGATACCGACGCCACCGTTTTCCCCGGCGCTACTGAAATTTGCGGCGACGGCCTCGACAACGACTGCGACGGCGCCATTGATGAAAACGGCTGCACCGTTGTCCAGCCAGTGATAACGGCCTGCGCTCGGGTCAGCGCCGGCAACGGCGATGCCGAAGAAGAAAGCGATGGTTCCGTCAGCCTGTCCAGCAGCGACCTGGAGCTGGCCGAAGACAGTGGCCCCCAAACGGTGGGCCTGCGGTTTGCCGGCCTCAATATCCGCCCGGGGTCAACCATCAACAGCGCCTACATCCAGTTTACCGTTGATGAAGACAGGAATGACAACCCCTGCAACCTCACTATCTATGGGCATGCCATCGGGAACGCACCGCCCTTTACAGATGATGACTACGGCCTGACAGGCCGCACGCCGACGAGCGCTGCGGTGAACTGGTCGCCCCCGGACTGGCTCTCCGTAGGCGATGCAGGCCCGGCCCAGCAAACAGCAGACATCAGCAGCATCATTCAGGAGGTCGTCAACCAGAGTGGCTATGCTTCCGGCAGCGCCATTGTGATCCTCATCGACGGCGAGGGCAGGCGGGTAGCCGAATCGTATGAAGGTTCCTCCGGTGAAGCCCCCGAGCTGTGCGTAGATTACACAGAGCCGCCCTTCGATTGCCCGAACCTCTCCGCCTATATTGGCGACCCCTGCGACGACGGCGACGACACCAATGTCGACGACACGGTCGATGCCGATTGCAATTGCTTTGGGGTGCCGACGGCCTGCACCGGTATCGGCGACGCCGACGGGGACGATGTCTGCGATAATGTAGACAACTGCATTTCCGATTTCAACCCCGGGCAGGAAGACCTGGACCAGGATGGCCTGGGCGACCTCTGCGACCCCAGTGTTTGCATCAACACCGCCATAGATGGCCTGGTGGCCTATGTCGAAGGGTTGAACCTCAGCTCCAGCGCGGTTGAAGGGGCCATTACTTCGCGCCTGGGCCTGGCGGCCAGCAAGCTCTGCAGCGGATATCCAGCCAGTTCTGTCGCCTCTACGCTGAATTATGTGGTCAGCTATGTATCCTACCACAGCGGCGGCGCCATTCCCGCGGCCGATGCTGGTTACGTCGCCGCCCAGGTGCAGGCCATGATCGGCGCCCTCAATGCGGGGGCCGGCGTTTGCTGCCCGGCCCCGCCCATTTCCTACCGCCCCGGGGCCGGAACCCCGGCGGGCAGCATCGCCTTGGAGGTTTCCCCCAATCCGTTCTCCCGCCAGGCGGCCATAAGGTTCTACCTGCCGGAAGCCGGCCCGGTGCGCCTGGAGGCATTCAACCTGCAGGGGCAAAAGGTGAGCGTGCTGCTTAACGAAACGCTGGACGCCGGACAGCACGAACAAAGCTGGGACGGCGCCGGCCAGGGCGGCGCCCAACTCCCCTCCGGCATATATGTGGTGCAGCTGAGGGCGGGGAAAGGCGTCGTGAACAAGAAAGTATTGTTACAGCGCGATTAAAGAAACACTGGGAAAATGGGAATCCCGGGCCTGGTGTCCGGGATTTCTTTTTGAGTACGTAAGGGGCATATTTTGAATAAATAACACCTATGCATTCTCCGGATATCGCAAATGCTCCACCATCTCCTGAATGTCGGATGGCGGAGCATCATAAAGCCGGGCAACGCCGAGAGTAACCACAAAGCTCAGGATCATTCCCGGTAACCCAACCCCCTGGGCGGAAATGCCCAACAGATAATCATTTGGATCACCGCCCATGAACCGGAAATAAACGATGTAAGACACGGAAAATATCAACCCGGCCAACATGCCGGCTATCGCGCCTTCTTTGTTCATTTTCTTATTAAAGATCCCAAGGAAAATGGCCGGGAATAAGGCAGAAGCCGCAATGCCGAAAGCCAATGCTATGGTTTCCATGACAAAACCGGGTGGATTGATCCCGAAATAAATGCCCACTCCAATGGCAAACGCAGAACTGGCCCTCGCCGCCAACAACTCCTGCTTATCAGAAATGCCCGGTGCAAATTGCTTTTTCAGCAGGTCATGGGATATAGCTGCAGAGATGACCAGCAAAAGCCCTGCCGCCGTTGACAAAGCCGCAGCGAGCCCTCCTGCCGCCACCAGCGCGACCACCCAGGCCGGTAATCCTGCGATCTCAGGACTGGCCAGGAAAAGAATGTCCCGATCGATGGTTAATTCATTGTTCTGGCCTGCCGAATATTGAACGGCCCCATCCCCATTCAGGTCATTGAAGGTGATCAGCCCAATTTCTTCCCAGGTATTAAACCATTGAGGCACATTGGCATAGGGTTGATCATGAATGGCTTCCAAAAAATACGCTCTCGCAAAGGCCCCTACTGCCGGAATACAAAGGAAGAGAATGGTGATAAACAACAACGCCAACACCCCGCATTTGCCCGGCCAGGTAGGTGAACGAAATAAAAACAGAACAGATAACCGCTATGGTCCGGGCGGTATGGCAATAATACCGGTCGCCAATAAAATCGGGGATGGTATACTTTCCGAATCTCCTCAAATAAGGAGCGATCAGCATCGCCAGCAAGACAAACCCTCCCGATCCCCCCAACAAATAAACAGCTCCGTCATATCCCATAAAGGAAACAATACCGGGCAGAGAAATAAAAGTCGCAGCCGACATCCAATCGGCGGCGGTAGCCATTCCGTTGGCTACTGGAGAAACACTCCCGCCGGCCACATAAAAATCCTTGGTAGACCTAGCTTTACTCAAATAAGCGATGACGGCATACAAGGTGAAAGAGGCGGCTACGAAGGCCAGCGTTAAGGTTTGGACGCCCATGGGTTTTGCTTTTTTCCTGTTTCTTCTTCAAATTTTTTGTCTAACCGGTTCATAAGCCGGATGTAAATGAAGATCATAAGTACGAATAGGATCATTGCTCCCTGCATGGCAAACCAAAACCCCAACGGAAAACCGCCGAGCCTAGCGGCATTCAGTTGGCCAACAAAAACTATTGAGCATAAAATGCTGATGATGAACCAAATACTCAAAAAGACAACAAGGAGTTTTATGGTTTTTTGCCAGTATTTCTTCTTTTTCATTTTTCTCTTTGTTTTGACCGGTACAGCATGCAGCTCAAACTGCAGATTGCAGGAGTTGATTGATAATTGGCTACAAATTAAACATTAATATTTTTATCAAAGTATTAACTAATGTCTAAACCATTTGCCTCGCAAGGGGATTTGGAAGAAAAGAAAAAATCATAAATCATTCGTCGAATTGGCTAAAGGTGCCTATTGATATAAAACGATGGTTTGGATAAAACCCAAGACCTACAAGAACCCGGTCTTTCCTTACCAGAGATTTGTTGATCAAGATGCTCCTACGCCCGTACGGCACCAGGTGGTTATCTTTGGTAGTGGCCCTGCCGGATTAACCGCTGCCTTGGATTTGGCCGGCCGGAACATCCCAAGTGTTATTCTCACCCAAAACCGTACCGTGTCTGTCGGTAACCGGGCGATCTGTTTTGCGAAGAAAACCCTGGAGACCATGAACCGCGTAGAATTAGGCGATAAAATGCGCCCACATGGTCTCGTCATTTGGGGCCAGAGGCGCCAATAGCGGCGTCCAGGATGCAGAAAATCTGGCCTGGAAATTAGCCTATGTGTTACAGGGGAAAGCTCCGAAAGGGCTGCTCCAAACCTATGATGCAGTCGGAATCCCGCCTGAGATAAATAACCTGGCATAAAGGGTCATAAGATTGGCTTGCAGGGTCAAGCCACCGGCCTTTTTTTGCTCCACCTTTGCCTTAGAGCTTGTTTGGAGGCCACCCTTTGGGCTAAAAAATGCCTCTTTTTTGGTGATGCTGCGTTACTTTTCTTGCCCGTACCTCCGGGTATGGGCTTCAAAAAGTGCCTTGCCTCACCAAAAAATTGACACTTTTTATCTCCAAAAGCGGCCTCCAAACAAGCTCTTAGATGCATACTGCACCTGCTCCTGTTTCGATCTTCCTTCACCAAAAAAAGATATCAAAATGAAAAATATCCATTTGAAAAGCGCAGTCATTTCAGCAGTTATCGTATGGGCCCTCGGTGTCCTGGCATTTGTCGCTTCTTATTTCGTGCCGTTTATGTCAGACCCGGACCTACAGGCCAACTGGGTGCTGTCCATCGTTTTGATCCCCCTTGCGACACTTGGGGCACACACCTATTATCGAAAGGGACATCAGGCCAATGGTTTTGTCCTGGGTATTGCCATGTTCGCAGTGGCTATAATACTGGACGCCACAATTACAGTTCCTTTTCTTATCATGCCTTATGGAGGCAATCATTTAAGCTTCTTCTCTGACCCCGGATTTTGGCTCATTGCAGTAGAATACGTAGGTGTGGTGGCGGCTTACCGGCAGATTGAAAAGGCGGTTAAGAGAACCAGGGCAGGCAAAGTCAACATAGTCGGGAAGCTAACTAATGAAGAAAATGGATGATCTGTTTGCAACGTTTAATTACTGATATGCCGTAACGAACATGGCCCATCCAGGGACGCCGCTTTGAAAATTTCAATCATTTGCGGTTTTACATGGTGCCCGTCCGTGGCAGGCGTCGGCGCAGGTAAAAGTGTTCTTTCAGACAAGGCAAAAGATTGTTTTTTATCCTCGCATCAACCAAAGCGCTTGGCCCGTAGAATTCAAGGTATTGGTTGTCCTGGCCATCGGAAGCAAGGCGAAAAACAAGGGTATCATCGCCGCAAAGCAGTTTGATCCCCTTCAACCAGTTGATACGTACGTGTTTTTCCTTTTCAATAAAAACGGCTTCTCCGTAAAACCTGGCCAGGATATTTTCCTGCAAAGCTTTTTCTCTTTCCTTTAAAATGCCAAAAACGAAACTGCTGGAAGTGAGTTGGTTAAGGAATATCGAAAGGGCCGGCATTTCGACTTTCATCAAACCGATAAAAAGCGACTTGTTGCCGGGCAAATCCAATTCGAGTTCTTTAAACAATTCTTCGCCAAGTTCTTTTTTCAAGCGGTAAAACATTCCCGCATAAGACCTGGATTTTTTCTTCAGGGCCGGGCTACGCTCTACAAAGAGCGCAAACAATTCATGAGAAGGCAACAGAAATTCCAGGGATACTTCTAGTAAATTCTGAAATTCCAGCTCTTCGTTGACCATCGAGTCAAATCCGGCCTGGCTTACTTTAAGGATTGCAATGCTTAAATCTTTTAATCCCTGCTTGTCTTCATGGTTGGCGCCATGGAAAAGGTGATAATCCAAAAGTTCCTTTTGATCTGATATGTATTGAAGGTCGATCATTTTCGGTTGTAGTAATTTCATCTCCGATTTGAGTGTAAGGTTTTACAACCTCATCAGGTTGCTTGCCCACCGGCACCCCGTGATCACGTTTGGCCTCCCGGAAAGCGGCTCTCCGAGTCTCAAAAACCTTGCCGGTGTCTTTTTCTTTTTTCGGCTTCTTCATAGTTTTTGGGTGTAGGGGCAAGTTAGGGAAAAATTTGTTGGTTATCAATCCTAGACTGAGTGGGGCGAGGGATACGATTGGGAGGGCGATGCCAGGAAAAGGTTACATTTGGGGCACTTCCACCCCAAGTTCAAAAAACCTATCCAAACACCTTTTTCTATATAGGCGGTTGCGCCCCGTATGGTTTGCCTGAATTGGTTTTCAAAAAATAAACGGGGGATTAGTCCACCCCCTAAATCCCCCGCCAGCGGCTACGAGTTGTACACATCTTTTTGTGCGCTTTATATCTGCCCCTGGACGGCATTTTCGCCCTTTGTTTGCCCCAAACCCTGAAGGGAGCAAAGGGCGAAAATACCTGGCCATCCTTTAGAATTGAGGCAAAGCCAGGCATTTTGGCCGAAAGCCTCAGTAGGCAAGACTTATGTACAACTCGTAGCCGCCAGCGGGGGACATTTTCCAGGAGTTTAGCGGTGCGGTATCCCCCGCTGGCGGGGGCAGGGGGTGGAAAACCACATTTCCCTGGATTAATTTATGAAACTCAATAAAGGCAAAAATAACCCAACGCAGGGCATCGCGGCAACACCTCATCATTCCGGAAGTCGAAAGCCAGTTGTACGCTTACATCGGCGAGATTGTCAATAACCTCGGAGGCAGGCCGCTTATGATCAACGGAGTGCCTGACCACATTCATATTTTGTCCACCCTTCCAAGGACGGTTACTATTGCTAAATACCAAGAAGAGATAAAGAAGAACAGCAGCAAATGGGTTAAGGCACAAAGGCCGGATCTTAATCTTTTTGCCTGGCAAAATGGGTACGCTGTATTCTCGGTAAGCAGTTCAAGGATTGGAGCCGTCACCAATTATATTAAAAAACAAAAAGAACATCATAAGCGGTTAACATTCAAAGAGGAGGTGATCCGGTTTCTCGATGAATATGATGTCGAATATGACGAAAAATATTTGTGGGATTGAGGGCTAATGTGAAAATTATGTCGCCCTTTCAGGGCTTAGGTAACCATCCGTTACCAAGGGCGTTGCCCTTGGCTGAAATATCAGGCCCTTTCGTTCGACTGAGCTCACGCCGAAGTCAGGGCTTCGAACCCTGAATCCGCTACTCCTAAAGCAATCCAAAGGCCGGCACTTGAGCTTCACCATATACAGGAACTGCGCATTGGTGGCCACCAGGTAAGGCGGGATGCCTTCCTTATCCGCCTGCGCCTTGCGCCATTCCTTCAGCCGGCTGAAGAGCAGCCGCTGGCCCTCATCCAGCTCCCGGAGCTTATCCTCGCCCTTGAGCAGAACCTCGTAGTGGATGGCTACCGTCCAGAAGGCGCGGCCATCCTGCAGGAAGAACTGCGTATTGAGCCGGTGTACTTTCTTGTTCAAGCAGAACTCAGTGACAATCTCGTCTGGAAAACCTTCCGAGAGCTCGTCAAACGGCAATGTGAAGATCCTGATTTGCATGGGTTTCAGATATATCGTACGGATATATAGTACAGCGTCTCTGAAAATGAAGGGCAATTTTACCATATATCCTCCTACTAACGTAGTTTATATATCGGGCTATCGCTGCCCTATATATGTGGGCAGGGGTGCAGAGGTTACCCTGGTGGAAGGGGAAAATTGCAGAGAAAAAGAGAAATTGTTTCCTGCGGCGTTTTTCTTGCAGAATGTAAGAAGGTAAGAAGGCTACGGCGGCTATTGGCCGCCGGTCCTGGCAAGGCGAAAACCATAGCGGTAGTAACGGAAGTCCGGGAAGACGGCGGAGCGAAGAGCACAACGCGCGCGGCCCGGGAGGCTGAACCAGGACCCGCCCCGCAACACACGGTAAGAGCCGGAATCCGGGCCAATTGGATTGACCTGTGCTTCTTCTTGGTAAGAACCATACCTGTCCTGGCACCATTCCCATACATTGCCCGTCATATCGAAGAGGCCAAAATCATTGGGATTAAATGAACCCACTGGGGCGGTATAAATAAATCCGTCTTCGTAACCTGTAAAGATAGTCCAGTCAGGAAATTTGCGTTTGGCAGTTTCATCGGCAACATTACCCCCTTTCTTTCCAATGGGCAGCTCATTTCCCCAACTGTAAGCTGTATGCTCTGCCCCATTGCCAGCAGCGTATTCCCACTGCGCTTCGGTAGGCAGCCGGTAGCCGTTGGCTAAGGAGTCGATCCGCTGAAAGTTATCCCCCTCAAAGATGTAGGCAGTATCCAACCCCTCGCGGATACTCAACCAGTTGGCATAGCGCGCGGCATCATACCAGGTGACATTAACCACGGGATGATCGCCACTGACACCCCAATCTGGTGCAAAAGTTGTAATGCTTAAGCCTTTGTTCTCTGCATAAATGGCAAACTGCCAATAGGTGACTTCTGTTTTGCCTAACTCAAAGGCTGAAAGCCGGACAGGATGCTGTGGATGCTCATTAGATGAGCCAATGCTATCCGGGCTTCCCATCATAAATTCACTTTCTGGTATGGGGACAAGATCCGGAAAATGACGAGCTTCTAAAAAATCGAAGTGGTCGTTGTCCAGGCGTTTCAGCAAGGTACGAAGCCCAATACGGTTAAAAGTTTTTTCCACCTCTTTGGCCAGGCCTTCGCGGCCGAGCAGGCGGGCAGCGGCGGCTGTTGCGGTTTTGGCTGAATCCAGCCGGTTGGTTTCGGCAAACCAGAATGCGATTTCCATATAAGTACGGGCGACGGCAGGCTTTTCTAAGCCAAAACTTTCCGCTTCGTAGAGTTTTGCCAGAGCATTTTCGTACTGAAGGCGATAGATATCGTCATTAGCCTCTATAAGAAACTTTTTGAAAAGGATTCTGGACTTTTCAGCCAACTCCTTTTCAGCTTGGGCAGCCTTTGCCTGCTCACCTTTAGCCTTTAATTCAGCCAGCTCCGCATCTTCCCGGGCAGTGCGTGCCTTTTTCTTTTCCAGTTCAGCGATGCGCTGCTGCTGTTTGGCTTCTTCACCAGCCTCCTTTGCCTTCGCTTCTGCTTCTTCCGCTTTTTGTCGCTGTATCGTGGCTCTTTCCTCTGCCTGCTGGGCGCTTTGCTGGGCACTAAGAGCTGCATTATTCCTCCAAAAAGCAAAGCCCAGCAAAGCCAAGGCTGCAATGCCGATGATTATATTCCGCAGCCGGGCGCGCCGGATCTTCTCGCGTTCTTTTTGGAGCCGTTCCTCCTCCTCCCTTGCCTTGCGTTCCCGCTCCGCCTCCTCGATCTTCTTGAAGCGCTCCAGCACCGGCTTCACCAGGGTATCGTGGCTGATCTCGTAGTAGAGCTCCCCCTTGCGGGCTTCCCGCTTCAGCAGGCGTTCCTCATGCAACTGGGCAAGGGTGGCCTGCGAAAGGCCGTATTCCTCCCGCATGGCTGACTCCTCCATCATGATGCGGCGGCCGTTGCGGATCAAGCCGCGGGCGAGCAGCCGCTCCGCCGCTTCCCGCTCGGCTGCCGGCACTTTTTCGATCACCGTGTTGTAAAACTCATCGATGATGTTGCGGATGCCGGCCCTGCCGCCGTAAAAATCCGGCTCGATGGTGAAGCTTTCTGGTTTTTGTTCCTGTATAATCCTGGCTTCCAGTTGCCGGCAGACCAGCTGCAGCTGGAAAGCGGCAATTTCCAGGGTAGCGGTTGGGTGGCCGGCAGCCAGGCGCCCCTCCGTTTCATGGCGGCCGAGGGCTTCGAGGATACCGTTGAGGGCAGCGGGGCTGTAGCTGAACTTTGGCGACACGTAAGCGCCTTCCACTCCCGCCGGCCGGGTGATGGCATCGGCCGCCTGCTCGCGGCCCAGTAGGCGAAGCTGGAAACGGCAGCGCAGGATGGATGGGATATCGGCGGAAAGCTCGTCGAGCAGGTAGAGGAAATCAGAGCGGATGCTGAAGATGAACTTTGCCTGGGGCGGCGCGGCGGCCTCCGGCGGCAAGCCCGGCGGCGGCCGGTGGTTGGTGATGTCGGCAAACTGTTTGATGAACTCCTTTCGCTCATCGGGCTTATACAGGGTGAACAGCTCTTCAAACTGGTCGAATACAAATATTGGAGTGAACACCTCGCCCAGGTCTACATACCAGAAGCGGCTGAAGTACTCCCATAGCGTGCGGCCCTCTGGCATGTCGGCAGGGATAAAGCCTCCCTCCTTGAGCTGCCGGCACACCTGTATTTCCGGGGCCTCAGCGGTATTATTCAGGCGAATAAACACCGGCTTATACTGGCGCGCCTCCAGTGCCGGGCACACGCCTGCCTGCAGCAGGGAGGTCTTGCCCGTACCCGATTCACCAAAGAGCACCACCAGGCCGTTCAACACGATGAGGCGAAACAGCTCCTGCTTCTCCAGGTCCCTGCCGAAGAACAGGTGGCGGTCATCGCCGGTAAAGGACCGTGGGCCAGGGTAGCGGTTCATCGGGCGAGTTTTTTACGGCCAACGATCTTCTCGCACCAGCCCCGAAGCTGATTTACGGTATCCGACAAAGCAGCTTCCGGCTTCTCCTGCTTATCCAATGTGGTTTTGTTGCGCGGCAGGATGGTGGTAAGTTTACCCAGGGGCGTCTCTTCCCAAACGCACGACCTCATCAGCAAGGGGATGACGACAGTTTGCCGGGCATCATGGCGTTGCAGGGCAGTACGCAGGTATTTTTCGTAGATGGCGTCGGAATTGAAAAAGTCGGCAGTGACGAGCAGCAGGATGATGTCGGCAGCCTTCAGGTGGAGGTTGATCTCTGTTTCGCTATCGGCGCCGGGCAGGATTTGCGCCTCGTCCCAGGTTTGGATGAAATCGGTTTTCTTCAGAGGGGCAAGCTGCTTGTCGAGGGCCTCTCGCGCCTCCTGATCCTCCGGGCTGTACATCAGGAACACTTTGAGCTGGGGCGCTTCTTCCGGGGCAGGGGCGGCGGGCTTTTGCAGCTCGCGCTCAAACTCTGCCAGGAATAATTCTGCGGGCTTATCCTCAAAGCGCACGTCGAAGTTGTTGCGATAGAAAAAGGACGTTAGCTCGTCGAGGCTCTGCGAATCCTGCAGGGCGTAGGTCGCCCGCTGTCGCTGGTAGCGGGCGATCAGGTGCATGATGAGCCGCAGGTGCCACTGGTTGAAATCAAAGCCCAGGAAGACGAACGTCTTATCGAACTGCCGCTCCCGCGCCGAAGTGAAGTGGATCGCCACGCTCGATGGGATGCCTTAGCGTATTCTCCTTCTGCAGGATGGCGTCCAGGAACGCCAGCTGGTCCCGCTCGGCAACCACCATCGAGCCTGGCTCTTCCACAGCGCCGAAAGGTGGTACACCAGGGGCGAATCCTCCCGGATATCGCCCTCCGGAATTTGGATGCGGTTGTTGTGAGAGGGGTTGGCATAGTGGTAATACAAGCAACGGGCGTCGAACTTGTTCTCCTGGTCATAAGCCTGGTAGGAAGGGTGCCGGGTTGGTTTCACCACAAAATGGAAAGGCATCCGTACCAACTGCTGGTACACTGGAAAATCCTGGAAGGTGAACTGCCCGTAAAAATCCTGGATGGTTGCCGCCAGGGCGGCGCGGGCATTCTCCGGCGAGTAGTTCCGGTTGGATGCGACTTCCTTCAGGAAGATGGCGTCTTCCAGCGCTTTAGCTACATAAGGCAGGTTGTCTCCATCCAGCATTGGCGCTCCGGGCTGAAGCTGCTGTAGCTTTTCTGCCAGGTGGCGGGCCAGAAGGGTTTGCAACGGAAGCCGCTCCCCATCCCGCTCCAGAGTAGCCACGCCGAAGTACGCAGGATGCACTCCCCATCCTTTACCGCACGGATGAGGCTTTGCCAGTTGACGGCAGGAGCGGGGGCAGAATGGGTAGAAAGGCCGGCCATTTGGTTTTTGAAATATTGGAAATGGTATAAAAAGATAAAGTATGCTGGATTTAGCCCAGCAAACTACACATTAACGAAAAAACGCGTTTTTGGGGAGAAATCCAATTAAAAGGAGGAAAGGAATGTAGGGATTATGCTCAACGGCAGGTTTGCATTGGAGACTCTATTGAGTTTCATAATTAATCCGAATGTGGTTTCACCTGCCCGCCAGCGCTGGTTCATTCTCGTCAGCCCAACGCTGAGCCAGGCATCGCCCGACACGGTGCCAAACCAGCCCTGAAGGGCGATAATATTTGCCTTTCAGGGCGTAATTGAAATTTGTCGCCCAGGGCGATGCCCTGGGCTATTCCTATTTCAGCCTTTCAGGCTGATGGCAGCCCATTGCCCATCTATGTACAACTTGCGCTGGCGAGCCTGTCCCGGACTCGTTTCGGGAGGATTTAAGGGGGTGGACTAATCCCCCGTTTATTTTTTGAAAACTAATCAGGGGATTGAGGGGCGGGGGCGGCAATGCACGAAACCTATGGCAGCGCAGTATAAGTCAAACGACAACTCGAAGTTGTCGTTTGACGTTCGACCGTGAGCAGGCAAGGGACTGTTCAGGACGCTGTGTCTTCCTGCCTGCCTGCCTGCCTGGCAGTAATGGCAGGCAGGCTGCGCCGCAGGCCGGCAGGTTACTCAAACCGCTGAGGTACGCTGCCTTTCCCTGCGGCGCTCCGCGCCTCCTGTGTTTTTTTAACCGCAGGGTCCACAGAGGGCCGCAGAGGAAAGGCCGCATGGCAGGATGTTGCTTGCGCAGCGGAGCTACGATACGCTTCTCCGCGGCCCTCTGCGCTCTTCCGAAACGAGTTCGGAACAGGCCCTGCGGTTTTACAAACATATGAGAATCATCCCTCCCGCCTAAAGAGCTCCAAAAAGCCGTACGCGAAATCAACGTCCAGGAAATTGCATCCGGGGCCGTTTTCCCGAACCTCCCAACCAAACAGATGGCTGGCAAAGCCAAAAAACTGTACTTTTGCAGCCGGAAAACGGAAATCAGATTGAATACTATCCAAAGCTCGACATACCGGCCCTGGCTATATGCGGGGATACTAGCCCTCCTGGGGCCCGCCCTGCTGATCAACCTGGGCGAACTGGCCTTCATCGACGATGAGGCCATCCGGGCGCTGGTCGCCCTGGAGATGAAGCTTTCCGGCAACTATATTACCCCAACTCTGCACGGGGAATATTATTACAATAAGCCCCCGTTGTGGAACTGGATACTCCTGCTGTGTTTTGAAGGCACCGGCACGGCCAGCGAATTCACCGCCCGCCTGCCCACGGTGCTCTGCCTGCTGGGGTACGGGGCGACGATCTATTATTTTTTTCAAAAGCATTACAGCCGTAAGGTTGCTTTTCTGAATGCTTTCTTTTTCCTCACCTGCGGGCGGGTCCTGTTCTGGGATTCTATCCTGGCCCTGATTGACATTTGTTTTTCGTGGGTTACTTTTACGGCATTCATGGTGGTGTACCACCAGTTCCGGAAAGGGAACTGGCTGAAGCTTTTCCTGTTTTCCTATCTGCTTACCGCCGCCGGTTTTATGCTGAAGGGCCTGCCGTCGGTCGTTTTTCAGGGCACCACCCTTTTGGTTTACTTTGCCTGGTGCCGCCGCTTCCGAAAGTTGTTTTCCTGGCAACACGCAATTGGCGGGCTGGCATTCCTGCTCATCGTCGGAGGATACTACCTGGCCTATCACCAGTACAACAGCCTGGAAAATGTATTTACCACCTTATTCCGGGAGTCCTCCAAACGCACGGTGGTCAACTATGGCGTTTGGAATACGATCGGCCATTTTTTCATGTTTCCCTTCGAGATGGTTTATCACTTCCTGCCCTGGTCGCTGATGATCCTCTACTTCTTCCGCCGGGATACGCTGGCCCGGCTGCGGGAAGACCGCTTTATCACCTTCAACCTCATCACCTTTGCAGCCAATATCCTGGTCTACTGGACCTCTCCGGAAGTGTACCCCCGGTATCTGCTGATGCTGGCACCGCTGATCTTTTCTGCTTACATTTACCTGCATCCGTTTCACGAA
Source organism: Lewinellaceae bacterium (assembly GCA_020636375.1). GTDB lineage: Bacteria > Bacteroidota > Bacteroidia > Chitinophagales > Saprospiraceae > JACJXW01. The sequence goes on from JACJXZ010000010.1 coordinate 91,857, forward strand.
GCAAACAGGACGTGGCAGTACCGGCTGATCCATGCTCTTTTTCTGGTGTTTTGCGTTATTGCTGCCGTCGGCGCATTCGCTCCTCTTTTCATCGAGCGGCCGGAAGGCGTTCCCTACCGGTATGCGGTGAGCCTGGCTACGGGGCTCGCGCTCAGCGGACTGGCCTACCTGTACTGGCGTTGGAAAGAGGAACGCCTGCTGGTCATGATCGCCGTCCTGGTCACTTTCCGGGCCGGCTTCAACTGGTTCGTGCTGCCCGACCGGAACAACAACGACTTTGGAGATATCTGCCGGCAATCGACTTTAGAGGTGGCTGAAAAATTCAGGGATCAGAAAATGGCGGTTTTCAAAGACACTTACATGCAGCCCACCAACTCTTTTTACCTGACCGTCGGGCGGGAAAAGATCGTACCTCGCGAAACAGACAACTTTGATAAAGAAACGCTGTACATCTTATATCCCGAATCCCACCCTGGCCTGGAATATGAAAAACTGGGGGAATTCAAGGTGCGCCATGGGCAGCTGACATTTGATGTCGTCAAATTAGAGTGAACAGGCAGGAGGGGTAACAATATAACAACACCGCCCTTCCTCCCCCTCCACCCGAAACAGCAATCTTATGTCTATCAAATTATCTGTAGTCGTAACCGTATACAACGAGGAACGCAACATCAGGCCCCTCATCGAAAAGATCACCTCCGCCCTCGAGGGGCTGGAGTACGAGATCGTATACGTCGACGACGGGTCGTCCGACAATACGCTCGGCGAACTCTACGGCATTCAGCATCCTCGCCTCAAAGTCGTGGAGTTTCGCAAGAATTACGGCCAGAGCCTGGCCCTGATGGCGGGCATCGAACAGGCCCGGGGAGAATACATCGCCACGATGGACGGTGACCTGCAAAACGACCCTTCGGACATACCCGGCATGCTGCAACTGGCCGAAGAAAGCAACTACGACATGGTGGCCGGCGAGCGGGCCAACCGAAAAGACGGCATTTTCCTGCGCAAGATTCCCAGCAAGATCGCCAACTTCATCATCCGGAACGCATCCGGCGTCAATCTCCGGGATTATGGCTGTGCCCTTCGCGTTTTCCGCGCCGAGATCGCCAAAGATATGGGCATTTACGGCGAATTACACCGCTTCATCCCGGTACTGGCGCACGTGGAAGGCGCCCGCATCACCCAGGTGCCTGTCCGGCACCATGCCCGGGAGTTCGGCCAGTCCAAATACGGCCTCAACCGCACCGTTAAGGTGATCAGCGACCTGCTGCTCATGCTCTTCCTCAAAAAGTACATGCAACGGCCCATGCACCTGTTCGGCAATACCGGGCTTTTCCTTTTCGCCGCCGGCGCTCTGGTCAACCTCTACCTGATCGTGCTGAAGATCATGGGCCAGGATATCTGGGGCAAGCCGTTGCTGATCCTCGGCCTGATGCTGGTCATCGCCGGCATTCAGCTGGTGACTATCGGCATCGTCATCGAGATCCAGATGCGTACCTATTTCGAATCGCAGCAAAAGCGCCCCTACAAGATCCGCAAAGTGGTGATGGGAGGGGTAGAAGAAGATGTGAACGCGGGATTGGAAAATCCGTAATTGGTCGAGCTGCAATTCCCTCCGCACCCCGTAAAAGCGTCAATTTTTATAACTCCTGACCGCGCGCCGGCGAGAAACAGGCATATTGTCCATTATTTCACCAACCAAAAAATGAAGGAAGCTATGAAGCGTAACTTACTGATCATCCTTTTATTGCTGGGCAGCGCATGGGGTGTTGTTCATGGACAAAACTTTGAGGTATACGTCAGCGACGCCGCCGGTTTCACGACCGGCCCCTGGAAAATCCTGAAGTTCGACCAGAACGGGGAAAACGGAGAAGTATTCACCGACCAGGAGCTGGCCTGGCCCCAGGACATCGTCTTTCTGGATCACCGGAACTCTGTGATCGTCTCCAACCTGAATACCAACAAGATTACCGAATACAATGCCGAGACCGGAGAATACATCGGCGATTTCGCCACGGGAATCGGCGGGCCGACACGGATGAAGGTCGGGCAGGATAGTTTATTATACGTACTCCAGTGGTCTGGCAATGGACGGGTTTTGCGATATGACCTGGATGGCAATTTCGTAGATGCCTTTACCGATGCCAACGTGTCCAACAGTATCGGACTAGACTGGGACATCCACGGCAATTTGTATGTCTCCTCCTACAACTCAAGATACGTCCAGCAATTCAGCAGCACGGGCGAAAATATGGGCCGGTTCGTCAATTCCAACCTCAGTGGCCCGACAAACATCTGGTTTGACGAAGAGGGCAACCTCTTGGTGGTGGATTACCTCGGAGGAGCAGTCAAAAAATTTGATGCGGCCGGCAATTACCTGGGGATATTTATGAATAACCTGCAGTTTGCCGAAGGCGTCGACTTTTTCCCCAACGGGGACATCTTGATCGGCGAAGGACAGACTTCATCTGTGAAAAGGTATGACAGCGAGGGCAACTTCATCGAAGCATTCATCCCGGGCGGGACGCTGGGCCTGATGACGCCCAATGCGGTAGTCCTCCGGGAACTGGGCGTTTCGCCGGTGAGAGAAGCCATCCGGCAGGTGGAATTCATAACGCCTACGGTAGGCGTGGAATTTTATATTGCCGATCCCCTGAACGCCGCCGATCTTAAGTCCATTGAGGTCTATGGCATCAAAGGACAGTTGCTGGCCAACCGGGCCTATACCGGAAATACGGTAGCCTGGAATGCCGCCGGGGCCCCCGACGGAATGTATGTTATCGTCGGCCGGTTGAAGGACGGGACATCCTGGAGCCAGAAGGTGGCCGTCCGGAAATAGTATACTGTAAACTAAGTAATTATTTGTTTTGGCAGTGCCTTTTGGCGAAATACTGCCCCGACACTGCGTGTACAGGGTAAACTGTTGCTCGGTCGATCAGAGATTGTTCAGAAATGGTAACAATTTAGGTGGGCCTGATGCCTTTGCCACGAAGCTTGCCCGGCTCGCAGAGACTGGACACCAAGACACCAAGACCGCACCAAGGCTTAGTGTTTTGGTGTCTTCGTGGCTAAAAAGCGGAGGGCTGCTAAATAGTTACCAGAAATGTGTGTCCGTCCCCAAGTTTTGAACCGCTGAGGTACTGTCTTTCTCTGCGGCGCTCCGCGCCCCTGTGTTTTTTAACCGCAGGGGGCGCAGAGAGCCACAGAGGAAAAGCGGCGTGTGGCCTCTCCGGGGGCGTTGCCTATACAGCATGCTGCTTGCGCAGCGGAGCTGCTATACTCTTCTCTGCGGTTCTCTGCGCTCACTGCGGTTTTACAAACATATAGAGGAACACAGAGTATTCGCTGTCAAGCGAATACGCTGTGACATCTCCCCGTTTCTCTGCGGGTTGAGTAACCTGCCGGCCTGCGGCACAGCCTGCCTGCCATTACTGCCAGGTAGGCAGGCAGGCGGGAAGACACAGCGTTCTGAACAGTCCCGTCGATCAGGTAGCTACGGCTCCCCTCTCTCCCCGGCACTTCGTGTACGGGGCAGGCTCTCACGTAACCCTCAAAACAGCAAATAACTTAGTTTACAATGTACTTATGCTGGACTTCCTTCCGGCTTCCAGCCCGTCTTCCCCCTTCCGCCTTCCGCCTTCCGCCTTCCGACTTCCCGATTCCGACTTCCCACTTCCCCCAGCCCCTAAAACCACTTACCCTTTAAAACCCGCCCGCCGCCGCCCGTACCCTGCCCATCACTCCGGGCCCGCTGGGAAAAGCCTGATTTCCGGGCATTTTTGAACTGAGAACAACATCTGAAACAGTTCAAAATCTCGGAAAATGAATCATTCAAAAATCCAGGTCAGCATCGTCACCAACAATTTCTCCGATGCCGTCAAAGAAGAAATGTGGGCCGTTTACCGGAATTATTACCACTACACCAGGGACTCTTTCATGGCGCGCGTTGCCGGCAACAATTACTACTCTTTTTATACCCTCAACGGAAAGATAATCGGCTTTACTGGCCTGCGGATCAGCCGGGCAGTGATCGATAGCAGGAAGCATTTGTTCATCTATTTCGGGCAAACCGTCATCGACAAGGCCCACCGCGGCAAGTCGCTGATACCGGTCACCGGCGCCAGGCTGTACCTCATGTTCTGGCGCGAGATCCTGTCTTCCCGGACGTTCTTCTGGGCGGATGCCCTTACGTACAAAGCCTATCTGGTCTTTGCCAAGTCGCTGGAAGAGTTCTATCCGACGTATCAGCAGAAGAACCCGGAACACATTCAGAAGGTGATCGACTACATTGGCCAGGAGCATTACGGGAAGGATTACAACTTCGGCCTGGGCACGGTCCGCAAAGACCAGGTCCTGGTCAACGACCCCTGCGCCAGCATACCGCTGAAGTACCGGAAGGATCCGGATATTCGGTTTTACGTGCAGGCCAATCCGGGACATACCCGGGGGCAGGGGCTGATCACGCTGGCACCGCTCAGCGGGACGAATTTTATGAAGCTGGCGCGTCGGCTGATGATGAAAGCCGTTAAGGCCAGCCTGCCGGTTTTCTTTCGTGCAGAGCGGAAAGGGACGAGGCTGGCCGGGAATTGAAAGTGCGCTTTTTTTGAGGTTGACTTCAATAAGATTCGACTAATCCCGACAGTTTTCAACTATTATTTTACATTTTTAAAATTCTCTGCTATATTAGTCGGCTAAATGTAGGAAAACAAAAACACTAGCCGATTTTGAAACCGACGAACATTCAAGACCCGGAGTATTTCCACAAGGTGGTGGACTGCCAGTACGCCTGCCCGGCCCACACGCCGGTGCCGGAATACATCCGCCTGATCGCCGCCGGGCGCTACACCGAGGCCTATATGGTCAACTGGGAATCCAACGTGTTCCCCGGCATCCTGGGGCGCACCTGCGACCGGCCCTGCGAACCGGCCTGCCGGCGGGGGCGCATCGAGGAAGAACCGGTGGCTATTTGCCGCCTCAAGCGGGTGGCGGCCGACAACAAAGAAGAAGTCCGCCACCTGATGCCGTCCATCCCCGAAAGAAAGAACGGCAAGAAGGTCGCCCTCATCGGCGGCGGCCCCGCCTCGCTGACGGTAGCGCGCGACCTGGCGCCCCTGGGCTACGAAATCCACCTGTATGACGAATGGGATAAAGGGGGCGGCATGATGCGCACCCAGATTCCTGCCTTCCGCCTGCCCGAATCGGTGCTGGATGAGGAGGTCGACTACATCCTCGACCTGGGCATCCATACCCACTTCAATACCTATGTGGAAAGCATGAAATCCATCCTGGAGCAGGACTACGACGCCATCTTCGTGGGCACCGGCGCGCCAAGGGGGCGCGACCTCGACCTGCCCGGCCGCGAAAAAGCCGGTACCAATATACACATCGGCATCGAGTGGCTGGCCAGCGTGGCCTTCGGGCACACCTCCAAGATCGGCAAAAAGGTCATCGTGCTGGGAGGGGGCAACACCGCCATGGACTGCTGCCGAACCTCCCGCCGCCTGGGCGGAGACGAGGTGAAAGTGATCGTCCGAAGCCCCTTCAAGGATATGAAAGCCTCGCCCTGGGAGATCGAAGACGCCCAACGGGAAGACATTCCCATTTTGAACAACATGCCACCCAAGGAATTTGTCGTGAAAAACGGCAAGCTCAAAGGGGTGGTCTTCGGCAAAGTGGCCGCCATTTACGGCGAGGACGGCAAGCGCCGCCTCATTCCTACCGGCGAGCCGGACGTGTTCATCGAAGCGGACGATGTGATCATCGCCATCGGGCAGGACAATGCCTTCCCCTGGGTCGAACGCGACCTGGGCATCAAATTCGGGAAGTGGGACCTGCCGGTAGTCGACAAGACCACCTTCCAGTCGACTCTCGACCGGGTCTTCTTCGGCGGAGACGCCGCCTTCGGGCCCGAAAACGTGATCACTGCCGTGGCCCACGGCCACCAGGCTGCCATTTCCATCGACCTGTTCTGCCGGGGCGAATCGGTCTACAACCGGCCGGCGCCGTACACCAACCTGGTCAGCCAGAAGATGGGCATCCACGAGTGGAGCTACGACAGCCCGGTGGTGGCAGACAAGCGCTACCTCGTGCCTCACGCCGAAAAACAGGTGGCTCTCTCCAACCGGACGGTGGAAGTAGAACTGGGCTTCGACCAGCCTACCGGCTTCAAGGAAGCTCAGCGCTGCCTCAACTGCGATGTGCAAACCGTCTTCAATACCAGCCGCTGCATCGAGTGCGACGCCTGTATGGACATCTGCCCGACGTCCTGCATCACCTTCACGGCCAACGGGGAAGAAGAGGACCTGCGCGCCCGCCTTCTGGCGCCGGCCAACAATACCAGCCAGGATCTCTACGTGTCGGAAAACCTGCCCACCGGGCGGGTCATGGTCAAGGATGAGGACGTCTGCCTGCACTGCGGGCTTTGCGCCGAGCGCTGCCCGACGGCAGCCTGGGACATGCAGAAATATTTGTACCAAGTGACAAAAGCTACGCCAATATGGAACATATCCGAGCAATCAACGATCTAGTCGTTCGATTTGCCAACGTCAACGGCACCGGCTCCGCCAGCGCCAATAACATGTTTGCCAAGGCCATCTTCCGGATGGGCATCCCGGTTTCGCCCAAGAACATCTTCCCTTCCAACATACAGGGCCTGCCTACCTGGTACGAGGTGCGGATCAGCGAGAAGGGCTACCTCGGCCGCCGCGACGGGGTGGACCTCATGGTCTGCGTCAACCCCCAGAGCATGGCGCGGGATGTGGAAAGCGTCAAGCCGGGCGGATACTTCCTCTACGATAATACCAAAAAACTTCACCCGGAATTTATCCGGGAAGACATCCATTATATCGGCATACCGATGACGGCCATGACCATGAAGCACTACAGCGACCCGCGGCAGCGGCAGCTGTTCAAGAATGTGATTTATGTCGGGGCCCTTTCGGCTTTGCTCGACATCGAAATGGATGTGCTGAAGGGCATTGTCGAGGGGCAGTTTCAACGCAAACAGAAGCTGATCGCCCCCAACTTCAAAGCCCTGGAACTGGGAGAAAACTATGTGCACGAGCATTTTGACTTTCCCCTGGATATCCGGCTGGAACGGCGGGACAACGTGGGCGACCAGATCCTCATCGACGGCAATACTGCCTGTGCGCTGGGTGCCATCTACGGCGGTGCCACCGTGGCGGCCTGGTATCCTATCACGCCCTCCACTTCCATCGTCGGCGCATTTGAAAAATATGCGCACCGCCTGCGCATCGACCCTGCAACCGGAAAGGGCCGGTACGCCATCATCCAGGCTGAAGACGAACTGGCTGCTATGGGCATGGTCATCGGCGCCACCTGGAACGGCGCCCGGGCGTTTACCACGACCAGCGGCCCCGGCGTTTCGCTAATGAGCGAGTTTCTGGGGCTGGCCTATTTTGCCGAAATCCCGGTCGTGCTGGTCAATGTACAGCGGGGCGGGCCCTCCACCGGGATGCCCACCCGAACCCAGCAGCCGGACCTGATCTCTTCGGCCTATGCCTCGCATGGCGACACCCGCCACGTGCTGCTGTTTCCCAGTACGCCCCGGGAGTGTTTCGACTTTACAGCCCTGGCCTTCGACCTGGCTGACCGCCTGCAGACGCCGGTCATCCTCATGTCGGACCTGGACCTCGGAATGAATGACCATGTGTCCCCTCCCCTGAAATGGGAAGACGGCCGCCAATACGACCTGGGCAAAGTGCTCAGCGCCGAGGACCTGGAACGCATTGAGCAGTTCGGGCGCTACCTGGACGTCGACGGCGACGGCATTCCGTACCGGACCATCCCGGGCACACACCCTACAAAGGGGTCTTTTTTCACGCGAGGCACCTCGAAGGACGAGTATGCCCGGTATACCGAAAACGGCGAAGCCTATGTGCGCAACGTCGACCGGCTGCTGAAAAAATGGGAAACAGCCAAGAAGTACGTCCCGGCTCCCGAATTGTACCAGGAAGAAAGCAGCAACGACTATGGCATGCTCTTTTTCGGCACGACGACCTACGCCGCCCTGGAAGCGATGGAACTGCTGCGGGAAAAAGGTATTGCGCTGGACGCCATGCGCCTGCGCGCTTTTCCTTTCAATGAAACCGTCCGGCAATTCATCGATACGCACCAACGCGTCTTCGTGGTGGAACAAAACCGGGATGCCCAACTGCGCAGCATGCTGATCAACGAGCTGGACCTCTACCCCCGGCAGCTGATCCCGATATTAAACTACGACGGCCAGCCCATCACCGCTGATCGGATCGAGCAGTTGATCATTGAAAATTATCCAAAAGAAAAGAAACAAGATGACGTACATAAAGCCGAAGTTCCGGCATCCTGAGTTGCCCAAAAACAAGATCGGCTTCGCTAAGGCCGATTATGAAGGCGCCATTTCCACCTTGTGCGGGGGATGCGGCCACGATTCCATCAGCGGCGCCATTGTGCAGGCCTGTTACGAACTTTCCATCGAGCCGCACCGGCTGGCCAAGTTATCCGGTATCGGGTGTTCCTCCAAAACCCCGACATACTTCCTGAGCAACTCTCATGGCTTCAATGCCGTCCATGGGCGAATGCCGTCCATCGCTACCGGTGCCAGCATGGCCAACCGGAACCTCATCTACCTGGGGGTTTCCGGCGACGGCGACTCAGCCTCCATCGGCATGGGGCAGTTCGTGCATGCCATCCGCCGCAATGTGAATATGGTATACATCGTCATGAACAACGGCTGCTACGGCCTGACCAAAGGGCAGAATTCCGCCACTGCTGATATCGGTTCCCTCAGCAAAGGGGGAGCGGAAAACCACTATCCGGCCATCGACCTGGTCGGCCTGGCCCTCGAATTGGGCGCCACCTTCGTCGGCCGGAGCTTCTCCGGCGACAAAACCCAGCTGGTGCCCCTGATCAAAGCCGCCATGTCGCACCCCGGCTTTGCCCTGCTGGATGTCGTTTCGCCCTGCGTGACCTTCAACAACAAGCCGGAGTCGACCAAATCGTACGACTACGTCCGGGCACATCTCGAAGCAACCGCTACGATCGACTTCGTGCCGGAAAAAGAGGAGATCACCGTCAATTATCCCGAAGGCAAATCCGCCCATGTGGAGCTGCACGACGGCTCGGTGATCCACCTCCATAAACTGGCCCCCAACTGGAACCCCACCGACCGCTTTTCAGCCGTCAACCGGCTGCTGGAGGCCAAAATGAAGGGGGAAGTGCTGACCGGCCTGCTCTATATCGACCCGAAAAGCCAGGATATGCACGAGCTGGAAAATACAGTGGACCAGCCGCTGAATACCCTGCGGGAAGAGGAGCTGTGCCCGGGATCGGAAGCGCTGGAAAAAATCAACGCTTCTTTCCGGTAAGAGAGCGGGTACAGCCTGGCGGGCAGGCTGCTGGTTATTTTGGCGCCACGGGCTTGTGATGGGCAAATTCTGCCCATGGGATGGGGAAATCCATGCCGGGCACGGCGTTAAGATATATGGTTTTTTTTAATAAAAAAGGCAACTATGCTGTTGACCTCCCGTAAAAGAATGAGGCGGGCAAAAAAAAACCGGCCCTGTGCGGGCCGGTTCCAAAAGAGCTTTGAGAGGCTATCTACATACCAAAAATGAGGACATCCTTTGATATCCCCGAAAATCTTTCATGGGATTATATGCGGGCGCCGAAGAGCCAGCATATACTTGTACTTGCTTCGCTTTCCAGCGGGCATTAGTATAATTGCATTCGTGGGATTACAACCTTTTTCACTGTGCCAAAGAAGCGAGTCTCATGCTTCTTTGCGCCATGTGTTGCAGCGAGTCTTTTCTCGCGCCTTCTCTTCCGAAGGAACGTGCCAACTTTCGTTCTTTATCGTTGACAATACAAATGTCCGGAATAATTCTGCCAGCGTGAAGTACATTTCTTCAATTTACTGGGCTATCCGAATAAAAAAAATAATCAAAAAACATTCATTTTCAATAATTTGTAATTTATACAGCTTTAATTTCTGCATTTTTAAGCATTATTTTTATGTTAAATCTGCGGGAAAAAAAGTTTTTCTCCCTTAAACGGATAACAAAAATGGCTGCCAAAACCGTGCCGCAGGAAACTTTGCCGGACTTATATGCCCTGTTCGTGGGTATCAACCAATACCCCAACCTGTCAGCGAACCACCAACTGGAAGGGTGCGTCAACGACGTAAATCTGGTCCGGGAACTGCTGAACCAGGACTTTATGCAAGCACGGTTTCAGAACATCTACATCCATGAGCCCATCCTGAATACCGACGCCACCAAGGAAAAGATCGTGCAGGCTTTCCGCGGCCACCTCGGCAAGGCCAAAAAGGGGGACTTTGCCCTCTTTTTCTTCTCCGGGCACGGCATTCGGGAAAAGACCAGCATCGAGGCGTTCCGGGAAGAAGAGCTCGATGCCAATATCGGAGGCGTCATCTGCACCGATTTCCGGGGCACCGGGAGAAAAGACCCGGACGATACGGTATTGTGCGACAAAGAGTTCCGCTACCTCATCCGGGAACTGGCCGAAGACCGGGACGGAAACCCCAGGGCCAACGTCATTGCCCTGTTCGACTGCTGCCATTCCGGCTCCAATACCCGCTCGGCCCTGACGCCGGAAATACCTGCCAGGGCCCGGCAGGTCATGCGCCAGGCCCTGCCGGAAAGAAAATGGGAAGGCTTCATCTTTCACGATAACCCACAAGTCCGGGAAAAAGTGAAACAAAACAAGCTGCTGGAGGAAATCCTGCCGCAGGGGCAGCACATCATGATGGCTGCCTGCCTGGAAATCGAACTGGCCTGGGAAGCCGGCACAACCCAGAGCAACGGCGCTTTCACCCAGGCGCTGACCGAAGTGCTCCGGCAACATCGTGGCGACGTCACCTACCACGACCTGCACACCCGCATCCTCAACCGCATGCGCTTCCACTACAATAATGAAAGCCGCTACGATCAGCGGCAGACGCCCCAGTTTTACATCAATACCCGCCAGCCCAACGACCGCTACAAAGTTTTCCTGACCAACCAGCGGGCCAGCCAAACCGGCGATTGCACCCTGGAGTACAACCAGGCGGAAAAGGAGTGGCGCATCAGCCTCGGCGCCCTGCACGGCGTGCCGCCGGACAGCAAGGCGCAGGGCGTTACCGCCGTCGTTTTTCCCCACAAGGACCGCACGAAACGCCGGGAAGCCAAAATACTGAAGGTATATCCTATGCATTCGGTCATAGAATTTCCGGCAGGGCTCGACCCGTCCGAAGGGCCGTTCCTCGGCAACGTCGGAGGGCTGGCCATCCCCAAAATGCGGATATTCCTCGCAGGAGATAAAGAAGGTGTAACACTGGCCAAAGAGGAACTCGGCAAACTGATGAATAACGCCAAAAGGCAGCTCTTCGAACTGGCGGATGACGAAGGCAGGGCCAACTACGTGCTGGAAGCCCGGGGCGGAAAATTTGGCTACTTCCTTCCCTTCGAGCCGGCGCGCCCTCTCATCCGGGCTACAGCTTACCTCGACGATAACGGCCGGCCGGCAGCCGGCAGGGTGGAAGAAGTGTTCAACAACTTCAACCAGATCGCGGAGTGGTCCTTCCTGAAAAACCTCAACTATTTCTCTGCCGCCGTCCCATCCGGCCTTTCCGGAAAAACAGTCATGTATCCGATAGAGCTGCGCCTGTATGAATACACCGGCAATGGCCAGGAAAAACGGATCATGCCGACGGGCAATACGTTCACCTTCGAACTCAGCGCAGACAAACCGCATATTTGGATCCGTTTCGAGTTGGAAAATTACAGCCCGGACCTGCTGCATACCAGCCTGGTCTACATGCCTTACAACTTCGGCTTCCTGTCGGATGAAAAAGCCTGCTTCCTGCCCGCTCCCCAGGTCGTGGTCGAAAAGGGAGAAAAGGCCTTCTCCCGGAAATTCGGCCGCCAGCAACCGCCGGACAATGACAACGGGAAGGACTACCTGCGCCTCCGGGCCGACCAGTACACCCGCGATTATAACCTGCCGATGGAGCTGAGCTACATCAAACTCCTCAGCAGCCGGACGCCCTTCGAGATCAAAGCCCTGCACATGGAACCCCTGCCGCTGCCCGACGAACCGGTGCAAAAGACCCGGGGCTTCGGCTTCGGAGAAGAGGAAGACGAGGAATTCCAGCCGTTCGAGTGGGAGATCCGGACGTTTGAGCTGATCGTCAGCAATCCGGACTATGTGCCGGAAAGCGCTGGAAGAAAAGTAATTTGACACGGAGAAGGCCCGGTCCCTGCATCAACGTATGGAAGCCCTCTGCCGTTCCGTGAAGGAGGCCCAGGGCAGAGTAGCGGAGAAAGGCACATGAGAAACCCCGAGGATTAAATTCAAACAGCTTTTTAAACTAAATACGGAGGACAAGCATTGTACGGTCAATGAATTATATCTCCATCAACCTGTATCGGAAAGTGGTAAACCATGCTTTGGCGGAAGGTATGGCACCGGAAGGCCTTGAGGGGCTTCCCGTACCCATAGGATCTATGGACGATATACAGGCCGTTCCGGCAGATCATTTTTTTGAACTGCATGAAGTGACAGATCAAACTCTGGGCCCGGGCTTTTCCGTACGAGTGGGCCAGCAGATGAAGATGGATGATTACGGGGTGTTGGGGCTGTCGTGGAAGACATGCTCAAAGGCGGGGGAGATCTTCGAACGCTGCGAGCGTTATTTTCACCTGCTGTCCAATACGTATGTCTTTAAGGTGGAAAAGGAAGGCGAAGTATCTAAAGTACACCTGTTCCGCGATGCGTACCGCCGAGGAGTGGGGCTGTCTAACGAGGCTACCTTTTCGGCAACGGTAGTCGTACTACAGGCGATGACAGAAACCGATATGGCGCCAATCGGTGTATCCTTCCAGCATGACGCTCCCAGTGGCCTGGAAAGCCACCGTGAGGCCTTCAAGTGCCCCGTTTTATTTGGCCAGGCCCACAATTTTATTGCCTACAAGACAGCCGACCTGGAAACCCGGACCGCCAAAGCGGATGTCAGCATCCATAAATTTCTGCTGGAAAGAGTGGAAGAAGAAAAAAGAGGCATAGAAGCCAGCGCTTTTAAAATAGCCGCTGATGTGGAAGGCCTGATCAAGGACGCCCTCCCCAGTGGGATCCCCGGCATCGCCCAGATCGGAGCGCACATGGGGATGAGTAGCCGTACCCTGACGAGGAGGCTGTCGGATAGCGGCTTCACTTTCAGAGGCCTGGTTCGGCAAACCCAGGAAAAAATAGCCAAAGGCCTGCTCAGCAATACCTCCGATACGGTGAGCGAAATCGCCTTTCAAACCGGCTTCTCGGAGCAAAGCGCCTTCAGCCGCGCTTTCAAACGGTGGACCGGCCAGTCTCCGCTGGAATACCGCAATCCTCAGTAAAAAAGTTCATCTGGCTTAAAGTGTCATAACATTGGCTGGAAGGGTCAAGCCGACGGGCTTTTTTTACTTCAATTTTGCCTCTGTACAACAAACAGAAGTAAAATGGAAGTATCGCTCAAATCACTCACCCTCTTTTCCGCAATTTTCCTTACCGGCCTGTCTGCCGGCTTTTTTTATTTTTTTCAGGTATCCGTTATACCCGGCACCCGAAAGGTGGTAGACCTCACCTACCTGGAAAGCATGCAATCCATCAACCGGTATCCTCAACCCGGCCTTCTTCCTGATCTTTATAGGAAGCCCGCTGGTACTTTACCATCAGCACGATACAGCAGTTCAATTCCGGCATGGCATTCTGGGTGTTGCTGGCTGCCTCCATCGCCTATGTGCTGGGCACCTTTGGCGTGACTGCCTTTGGGAACGTGCCCCTCAATGATGCTTTGGATGCACTGGAAATTGCAGAACTGGGAGAGCTGGAGATCGGCAGGTTCAGGAAGGCCTACGAACAGAAATGGAACCGCCTGCACCTGATCCGGACCGTTTTTGCGGTGCTCTCCTTCCTGCTTTCGCTCCTTGTAGTTTTCACCCAATTTAAGACTGTATAAGCATTTTGGTTCTTTGACAGATCCTGTGATCCAAAGACAGCGCATCAGGCGAAATCTCTGCTCCTTATTGTCGCATTGCTTCCGCCTGACGCACTGTCCACAGGATCTGTCAAAGAAGTCGCATTTTTTAAACTTTAAAACTCAAAAAAGAATGAACCACCCAAGTAACATCCTGGTAATCGGCGGCACCGGTAAGACCGGCCGAAAAGTTGTTCAAGGACTGAAAAAACAAGGTCAAAACGTAAGGGTAGGCGCCCGCAGCAGTACTCCGGCATTTGACTGGCACGATCCGGCTACCTGGCCCGGCGCCCTGGCAGGAATGGACAAAGTGTATATCGTCTACTATCCGGACCTGGCTGTCCCCGGTGCCTACGAAGCAGTCAAAGGGCTCACGGAAGAAGCCAAAAAGCAGGAGTAAAGAAAGCCGTACTGCTCTCCGGCAAAGGGGAGAAAGAAGCGGAACGCTGCGAACAGGTGGTAGCCAATTCAGGGTTGGATTACACCCTGGTGCGAGCTTCCTGGTTCAATCAGAATTTCAGCGAAAGCTTTCTGATGGACCCCATCCTGGCGGGCCATGTGTACTTTGCCTATGCCTGAGGCGAAGATCCCGTTTGTAGATACCGGCGATATTGCCGATGTGGTTGTCAAAGTGCTGCTGGATGACGCCCACAACGGAAAAACCTACGCCGTAACCGGCCCCGTACCATCACCTTTGAAGAAGCGGTCCGGGAAATCGCCGCCAGCACGGGGAAGGCCATCAAGTACCAGCCGGTATCGCTGGACGACTACAGCGCCATGATGAAGTCGGCCGGCGTCCCTTCCGATTACATCTGGCTGTTCGACTACCTGTTCAGGGAAGTGCTGGGCAAGCCGGAGAATCAGGAGATAAGCAATGACGTAGAAAAGGTGCTGGGCAGAAAGGCGAAAGGCTTCGCTGAGTATGCCAGGGAAACGGCGAAAACGGGCGTTTGGAATCCGCCGATTTCTGTCATTTGATATTCCGCTTCTCAAACCGATAGTGCAGGGCGCTGCTTTTCCATTGCCTGGACCACAGGTGGGAGGGTAGCGCGCCTGCACTATGAGCTGACTAACTTTGATGGGTGCGGCCCGTTCAGGGCGCTTTTCTGTGGCCGATAATCCCGGTTTGTTAAAGAAAAATGTTAGTTTTAAGGTCTTGGGAATCATAGATGGAAATGGAAACAATATTGAAGTCACTGAATGATATTTCTCCCATCACCATAGAAGCCTGGAAAGACTTTCGGCTTCTTCTAAGCCCATTGGAGGTAGAGAGAAATGAATATCTGGTACGAGAAGGTTCCCGCGTTAGCCATTGTTATTTGCTCGTAGATGGGGTGGTCAGGGTGTACTACAACAAAGACGGAAACGAATACAACAAGACCTTTTTCATTCCCGGGATGTTTCCGACCGCACTCACTGCTTTATTGTCTGATGAACCTTCTGCATTGTCCTTTCAGGCCCTCGTTCCCAGCCAACTCATCCGTTTTTCTTACCATAAGTTCAGGGCTTTATTCGGCCAGCACCGATGTCTGGAGCAATTGCTCTTGCGCATTTTAGAACGAGAGTGGATCAGCAAAGAACGACACGATATTCAGATGGTTACTAATGATGCCACTACCAACTATATGATTTTTAGAGAACGATATCCGAATCTGGAAAATCTGATCCCTCAGTATCACATAGCTTCCTACCTAGGCATCACGCCTATTCAGCTAAGCCGGATCAGAGGGCAATTGGTGAAATCTCGCTAGTGGTCTGTCAACGTTTGAATGCGGGGTAAGGTATCGCGTATTTTGTGGCTGATTGAGGCGAAGGTTCCCGCCCATAGCCTAGCTACGGAAGGGGTTCTTCAACGAAAAGCAGCCGCAAAAGACGCCATAGATTACCCTGCAATTTAAGCTTGACAGACCACTAGGATATTTCCTTAACCTATGTTAATGCCTAAGGCTGGTGTTCGGTGCACCTTTGCATGGAACATCAAATCTTACGCATTATGAAGACATTCATCCATCATCCTTTCACGATCTATCTGGCAGCTAGCCTGAAAACCATCAAAGCGATTTCTCTTATAGCTGCGCTATTGTTTAGCCAGCAAGTCATCAGCCAGGAGAATAACCTCGCCCTGAGAAACTACTGGCAAATTGGCCTGGGGCTTGGCGAACTCCCCATGAACGGAAGCTTCAAACCAAGTATAAGTATAGGGTACCATTTCAATGACAAACTATACTCAGGTATCATCTTTCAGCTAGAAGATAAGATTCAAAGGGATGGATCATCTTTCAATGCCAAATCCAGTGAACTTGACGGGCTGGCCAGTTCCGCTGAGGCCGTTTCCCAACGCTTGATGCTTCAGGTGAGATACACGCCTGTCAGGCGAGGGCCCTATCTTTCGGGAGGCTTTGTGTTCAATGGAAAGGATACGGAGACTATGGTTTTTGACTCCCGGCTTCGTACGCTTTCCGGCGAAGATTACCACGGCTCCATAGAAATTCAGCAAACGAGGCCGGCGGGATGGGGCCTTGCACTGGGAATTGGTTATCAATATGATTTCAAAAATGGCCTTTCCGCTGGATTTGAGTGGACCCCCGCCTGGGGCCAGTACCCAACTCCGTCTTATGCTTTTGGAGGCACAGCTAATCTGGACGAACAGGCCGTGATCGGCCTGCAAAAGAAGATGGACAAAGGCTTCAAATCCAGTGTGACCAATATGTACAAGGTATTTCATTTGGGGCTTGCCTACCGCTTTAAATAACCCTTATCAACGATAACCATTCCTTCATTCATCAAAAATACGATAAAATGAGACTTTCTGATAACATCATATTGATCACCGGCGGCACATCAGGTATAGGGCTTGCACTAGGTAAAGCCTTGTTAGAAATGAACAATCAAGTTATTCTTTTAGGGAGGAACAGAGAGAAACTGGCCGAATTAGAAAAAGCGGGATTTGAAACCATGTCCTGTGACCTCAACGAACTATCGGATGTTGAAAAAGCGTCGGTCCTGATCCAGAACAAGTACCCTCAATTGAACATGTTATTCAATAATGCCGGGGTACAGTATAATTACGATTTTACGGAGAGCGTGATCCCGCTTGAAAAAATTTCACAAGAGATCAATATCAACATTACCGGGCAGATAATATTAACTCAGCTGCTTATTCCGTTGTTGAGCAACAATAGTAATGCATTCATCATTAACACTTCTTCCGGGTTAGGGGCATTCCCCAAACCAGATGGCGTGGTTTACAGTGCTACCAAGGCTGCCATGCGAAACTTTACTGTGGCCCTGAGATATGCCTTACAGAAAAACTCAATTGGAGTTTTGGAAGTGATCCCTCCGGTTACAGATACTGGAATGACAGCAGGGAGAACCGAAAACAAGATTTCGGCGGATGAACTTGTGGAAAGGATCATCCCTCAACTCCGAAGGGAAAGAAAAGTGATAACCGTCCCCAGGATGCGGATATTTCTCTGGATTGCTTTTTTGTTTCCGTCTCTCGCGAACAAGATCCTGTCCAGGCCGTGAACTTCATTAGTGGCATATCATCTACAGCTCTCCTACACGGCTACAGGCTGGTGCGCCGGCAAGTCCTACCTGCCCGCTGTATACTTCGTGCAGGAGAGCTGGAATCCGCCGATTTCTGTGATATGACATCCTGCTTCTAAGGTCCATTATTGCCCTGCTCATCGTCTCGGATGGGCAGGGCTTTGCCGTTCTCGTGTTCAGCAGCCGGACCGCATATGGCTTTGCGGAGGCTGCGGGCCCGTTAATGGGTGGGCATGGGAAGATGGTTTTGCCTAAAGTACACAAATTTACAGCTGAATGATCATCCTTTCCGCATACACCTGCTTTGCCGTTTTCAGGACTACCCAATAAGCCCCCGGCGCCAGGCCACCGGCCGGTATCTGATGGTTTCTTGAGGGCGCTAAAATCCCTTCCCTTATCAGCTTCCCTCCCGCGTCAAAGATCATTAACCAGCTTTTGCCTGCCACACCCTCCGGAGTTTCCATAGTGAACCAAGAACTCGCCGGGTTGGGAAACAGCTTTAGGCTGCTGCTGACGGGGCCTGTGCCTTTAATGCCAACGGGCAGAGTGAGCGTAGTACTTGTCGTATTCGTAGTGATAGGAGCATTGAAATCAAAATAGATGTCGGCAGTATTCCGGATCACGTCCCCCACCTCTGTGTTTTCTTCCGGGAGGATACGGTAGCGGACGAAGCCGTGGCTCTCCGGTTCATTGCCGGTGCTGTCCGGCAAGTTGATCTCCTGGAATACGAATTCCATCAGCCCTTTATCCTGGATAGTGTAGGAGAAGGAGTGGCTGGAGCCGATAACTTCAAAGGTGGCGACATCCAGCCTTTCATCCAGTTGATCGGTTATTCGGACAGTTTCCGCCGGGAAAGTACCGGTATTCTGAAAACGAATGGTATAGTCGAGGAACTCCCGGTTTTCGAGCTGCTCCGTGGTATACTGTTCGCCTTGTGCTACCTGCTTGTCATTGGGGTCATAGGAACCCACAATTTCATCACGGCTGGCAAAGGTATTGTCACCGGGCACCTCATCTTCCGACAACGGTGTGATGGTGCCCTGCGAACTGAGGATATCTCCCAGAGCTGCAGTAGAGGGAAGCTGTACCTTTATCCCGATTTGCCCCATTTCGTTCCTGGCCAGTTGCGGGTAACTCCAGGACAGTACATTGCCGTTTATCCCGGTTGGCGGCGGGTTGGCTTCCAGATAATCCAGTTGGCTGTCCAGGCTCAGTTCGATATCCGCATCCTGGGTTACAGTACCGACATTTTTGTAGGACAGGGTGTAGGAACTTTCAAAACCCGGCCGGAAGATCCCAGCCGTCAGGTTTGCCCGGAGGTCTTGTACGCCCGGTGTGTAATGCACTCGGAAATCCAGGGTGTCCGCCGGGCCCGAAATGGCATACGCATCCGGCCTAATGTTGCTGTACAGGCCGGGGGCAACAGCGCTGAGCCCCCCGGTACTGTCCGCCGGTATGTACATGGTATAGGCGCCTGTACTGTCGGTGCTGGTATATTGTCGGCCTTCATTAAAGGAGATGAGGATATTGGCAATGCCTTCCTCGCCGGCATCCTGCACGTTATTCGAGTTTTCATCTTCAAAAACGAGGCCACACAGCTTTTCCACTTCGATCTCAAGCCCGGATGCTTCGATCTTCCACACGCCGTTGTACATGGACCCCACGTAGAGGGTATCCTGATGGAATGCCAGAGCGGTGAGGTCCCGGGGCAACTCACGGGCATCAAAAGGCGTCCAGTTGGCGCCACGGTCAAAGGATAGGAACAAACCCCGGCTGCTGGCCAGAATGTATTTTCCTTCCACGAAAACGAGGCTTCTGTAGTCATCAGGAGAGGGAGAAATATCAGTTGGTAGGCCGTTGGCAGGATAGAAAGTGGCGCCGCCGTCCGCAGATATTTCGGGAGCAGGCTGCCCGGAAACGAAATTCATCAGGATATCCCCGGCCGCCAGCATCGGCCGTCGGAAGAGGCCGCCCTGCGGAACGACTACCTCCCAGCTTTGGCCTTCATCGAAGGAACGGGCGATGGCCTCCCGGCTATAAATATAAAGCACGCCATCTCCTCTGGCCATAGCATTGGGGCGGAAGCCAAGTACGCCTAACAGCTCATTCGAATAATCGGACCAGGTAGCGCCGACATCTTCCGACCTGATGACGGAAATCCCAAACGGCAGGTCGCTGCTGCTGGTCCAGGAATAGACAACGTTTTCCACCACCAGCAATTCATCGAACACCTGAAGAAAATTGAAAGATAGCTCGATGCTGTCCCAGCTTTGGCCGTTGTCTTCAGACCTTAAAAGAAAAGGCAGGAACTGTGCAAAGCTTAAGAGGACACCCTCAGCTTCTACCAATTCCAGCACCGTGTGTTCCGCTTCCATAACCGGCCGGATATTCCAGGCGCCGGTATTGTAGTCGTAGCGGTCGAGGCTGCCGTAACTGCCGGCGTACAGGGCATTCCCGGTTGCGTATAATGTATTGACCCAGCTTTCCGATATGCCGACACTCGCCCTCTGCCAGAGCTGCCCACCGTCGGAGGAAGCGAACATTCCTTTGGCATAAGTGCTTGCCAGCAGGCGGCCCTGGTTCTGGCCGATGGAAAAAGGCTGTAGATAATTATCGGGGTAATTGCTGGCCTGCAGCTGCCAGCTTGCTCCCAGGTCATCCGAGCGGTATAGCGGTATGTTGCCGAAGTAAAGCGCTCCTTCGTAGTATACTAATTCGCGAATGTCCTGCCCCATTTCCCAGGGGTGGGGGGCGGAAACCCAGGTTTGCCCGTTGTCCTCCGAACGGACGGCGGATGAGCCGCTGGCCAGGATCAGCAGCTCTTCGTGGACGAAAATCTCATCGATGGAATTCGGCAGAGCGGGGACAGAGATGCTGTCCCAAGCGGCTGTATTGGCGCGGAGAACATATATTTTTCCGGTTCCGCCTAGGTAAATGTCTCCTCCATATACTTCCAACGCCCGGCTCGATGGTGTGGGCGCGCCAACCGAAGGCGGCATAGCCCATGTCTGGCCATTATCGGCAGACTGCAAAACGGTTCGGGAGAGCGTCCGGATAACGAGGTTTCCGTCATTGATCGCAAGCGCGGGCACGAAATTCAGGCTGTCGGGTTGGGGGATGCGGTACCAGCTATCGCCATTGTCGTCGCTCCGATAGAGCGCATAATTGTCATCGTCACCATTAATGGCCACCTGGAATATCAGGGCGTTGCCGTCGAGGGAAAAGCGTGCGGGGCTATACCGCAGTGGGAGGCCGTTTGACAGCTTCTGCCAAGAATCTCCACTGTCGCCGGTGCGGTACAAGGCGTCCCGCCCTTCTACAAAGGCATATTCATCGTTGTATTTGACATAAAAGCCAAAGCCTCCGTAGGGGCCACCTAGAGATTGCCACTGGCCGAAAGCAGGGAAGACGAAAAAAAACATCAGGAAGGAGAGCAGCGATGTATTCTTCATAAAAAAAGAGTTTTTGGGTAAGAAGCTATTTGAATCTGATCCTAAGGAATGAAAAATAAATAAGTTGGTCCAAGTGCCTAAATATTTTTTCGCCAGGCGAGGCATTTTTGAGGCGCATAGCAGCGCTACGCAACGAAAAAATAACGAAGCCTGGTGGAAAAAGATAACGGCAATTGGGCTTAGTTATTTATTTTTCATTCCTAAGGTTTTAAATGTACAATTTTTTTCAGTTTGACATGCCCGGCAATTAATGGAATTTTCATGGCAGGGGCCCATACGGTTGTACAGAAGGAGAAGGAGTGCCGAAGGGGTAAGGGATTACAGAAAAAGAAAAACCTCCTTAATGATGAAGAGATTATACATCCTTTGCCTTAGAGAAAGTGTTGTAAAAGCCGTACCTTTGCGGGCTGATCGAGAGGGGCTGGCAGTTCGCTTTTCGCGATTCGCTGCTGGCAGCCTGCCAGGGGCTTCTCACGGAAGCTGATGATCGCCGCCCTTTATTAATTACAAATACATTTATGGCTTTACAGCACTCCCCATACGTACTCTACTCCGACGGCGAAGGCAATGTCTTCGAAGACACTACCCTCTACGCCCTGGGCCGCTCCGGCCACTACGCCACGCCCGTCCCGGAGGAGGACTGGATCGAGCTGCCCGAGGGCGGCAACCTCTACGAGCTGCCCGGCCGGCGCGCCGTGGGCATCGACGTGGAGACCGGCGAAATGCGCCTCTGCGAAGAGGGGTGGGCCACCGCGGCCTTCATCCCGCCCGCCTATACCGGCCTGTACCTGGCTTCTTACGTGAATGAGCCGGACGCGCCGACGCTTCCGCTGTTCTGCTACACGGCTGTGGGCTGGCACGACGATAAGTTCTACGTGCCTGCCCTGCGCATCGAGCAGGACATCCGGCAGGAGTGCGACGGCTTCGACCAGGATGCCGTGGAGCGGGGCGTACAGGCCCTGCAGGAGTTCTACCCCAATAACCGCATTGTGGAGCACCTCGCCAACAACTGCGCCCTGACCTACAACTGCCCTGCCGCCCGAAACTACTTCATGGGCCGTTGGGAATGCCCGGTGCCGACCTCCCCTGCCTGCAACTCCAACTGCGTGGGCTGCATCTCCTTTCAGCCGGAGGAGGAGAACGTGGTCTCCAGCCACGACCGCCTCAATTTCAAGCCCACCGCCGGCGAGATCGTGGAGTATACCGTGCCCCACCTGCAATCGGCGCCCTTCCCCATCATCAGCTTCGGGCAGGGCTGCGAGGGCGAGCCCCTGCTGATGTGGGAAACCCTGAAAGACGCCATCCACCAGATCCGCAAATTCACCGATAAGGGCAGCATCAACATCAATACCAACGGCAGCAAGCCCGACGCCGTGGAAGCCCTCTGCCAGGTAAAGTTACCTGAACAGCATCCGCGTGAAGACCAACTCTACCCAGAAGTACCTCTACGAAATGTACTACCTGCCCAACAACTACGAATTCGAAGACATCCTGGAGAGCATCCGCGTGGTGAACCGCCACGGCGGGTGGACGAGCATCAACTACTTCGTCTTCCCCGGCGTGACCGACAGCGAGGCAGAGTACCAGGCCCTGCGCGAGCTCATCCGCAGCACCGGCCTGAAGATGATCCAATGGCGCAACTTCAACATCGACCCCGACTGGTACATGGAGCGGGTGGGCATCGACGATACGGAGGAGACCATGGGCGTGAGGGAGCTGATGCGGCGGCTGAGGGAGGAATTTCCGGAGTTGAAGTTCGGATATTTTAATCCGCCGATGGAAAGGATTCGGGGGGATTATGAAGTGGATTTTGCGCATTAACTTCAATATCAGACATGGCCAGAGATATAATTCATAATGCGGTTCGGGCAGCTCTTGAGAATGATGATTGGGTCATTACTGATGATCCACTGAAGATCGACCTTGAAGAAGAGGAAAAATATATCGAAGAGAAAAAAATAATAGAATGGATAAGGTGACAAAATATAAAACCATTATTGAAGAAGCCCTTTCTCATCAGGCTTCCATAAAAATATCTAATCTTCCTGCTATTGAACAGCAATTGATCATTGATGAAAGCGGAGGGCAATTCCTATTGCTTAATGTCGGTTGGCAGAATAAGCGGTATATTCATGGGTTAGTCATCCACATTCAAATAAAAAACGACAAAGTTTGGATACATGAAGACATGACGGACATTGACATTGCCGGCAAACTCATCGAACAAGGCATTCCAAAATCTGATATTGTATTAGGGTTTGTCGCTCCCTATGCCAGAGGCATTGAAGGCTTCGCCGCTGCTTAAAATATACTTCTGACTTGACTATCTCCATTATCCGGGAAACCCCCAGCTGGCTCGCCGTCAACAAGCCCGCCGGCATACAGGTGGAGCGCAACCCGTTTGGCCCCTCTGTGGAATCGCTGGCGTACGGCCACCTGAAGCTGAAAAAGCGCAACCCCTACGTCGGTATCGTGCACCGGCTCGACCGGGTGACGACGGGCCTGGTGCTGGTGGCCAAAAAAAAGAGCATCCTCCGGCAGCTCAACGAGCAGTTCCGGCTCAGGGAAGTGCAGAAAACCTACCTGGCAATGGTGGAAGGGGTGCCAGCAGAAGGGGAAGCCACCCTTACTCACTGGCTGGTAAAGGATTTGAATGAAAAGCGCGCCAGGGTTGCCCCGAAGAATTCCGATAAGGCTTTCGAGTGTATTCTTTCCTACCGCCTGCTGCGAAAAGAGGAGGATGGCCGCACCCTCCTGGAGATCCGCCCCCTCACCGGCAAGTATCATCAGATCCGGGCTCAGCTGGCAGCCATCGGCTGCCCGGTTGTCGGCGACATGCACTATGGCGCCAAAGAAGAATACCACCCCAACCACATCCAGCTGCACGCCTGGAAGCTGGAATTTTTCGACCCGGAACGCGAAGAACGGCTGGAGTTGGAGGCGCCGCCGCCGGAATGGGCCCCGGTTTGAGAACTTTCCGCCCGTTCCCATCAGATAGGTTTTACCCTGAGCTTGTCGAAGAGGTTCTTAAACCTTATATAGCATGAATATCAAAATCTCCTGTTGCTTCAGTTTCTTACTCCTCCTGCTTGCCGCTGCCTGTCATGGTCCGATCTGTCAAGCACGCAAAATGACAACAGCGGAAGCACGGGCCGCCTTTGACAAAAAGACCTGTATTGGGCTACTCGTCTAAGGTGGGACAGCAGAAAGGGGAAAGCCGAGCGGAGTCGAGGCCGAGCGCGTTCAGGAGGCACGAAGTGTCCAGCCTTAGATGGGTAGTCAAAAACGGACTATGTCTACAGCAATTTCTTATGTAGAGCATGCCGGTATCGCCACAAAAACACAAAGGCACCAAATCCGCACTAAATTTAGTGCGGATTTGGTGTTTTAGTGCTTTCGTGGCATCTTTTCGCCATGTGCGTACCTTACATGAAAAACCAATGCTATGTCTATCGCCCTTATCATCACTGACCGCGATGTGCAACCCCTGCGGCAAAGTATCGAAGCCGAACTTCAGGGCGCCACCCCCGTCTGGATTTACCCCGATATTCCCAAGCCGGAATGGGTAGAGATGGCGGTAGTGTGGAAGCATCCGCCCAATGTACTGCAGGCGTTCCCCTACCTCGAACTGGTAAGCTCCCTCGGCGCCGGGGTGGAGCACATCCTCAATGACGCCACCCTGCCGCCCGGCCTGGGCATCACCCGCATCGTCGACGAGAGCCTCTCCACCTCCATGCGCAACTACGTGCTGATGGCCGTGCTGAATATCCACAAGCAACTGCGGTTCTACCTGGATAACCAAAGAGCAATGCGCTGGGAGAAACCGGCCCGGATCGAGGTTCCCCTGCGGATCGGCATGCTGGGGCTGGGTGCCCTGGGCGGCAGCATCGCGGCTTCCCTGGCGGCCCTGGGTTTCGGGGTGCTGGGCTACAGCCAAAGCCCGAAGGACATCCCGGGTGTGCGCTGCCTGCATGCGGGAGACACTACAATTGCAGGTTTCGTACGACAGGTCAACCTGCTCGTCTGCCTGTTGCCCCGCACGGCCGATACCGAAAGCATTCTCAATTACAAAGTTTTCCGGCACATGCCGAAAGGTTCTTTCCTCATCAACGTAGCCCGGGGCGCCCACCTGAATGAAGATGACCTGCTCAAAGCCATCGAGAAAGGCTATATCCAGGAAGCCTGGCTGGATGTTTTCAGCGAGGAACCGCTGCCGGAAAAACACCCCTTCTGGCAGTATCCGGGCATTATAATTACCCCCCACATCGCCAGCATAACCAACCAGGAAAACGCGGCAAAGATCGTCGCTGAAAATTACCGGCGGTGGAAAGAAGGGCGGGAATTGCTTTTTGAAGTGGATAGGGAGAAAGGGTATTGAAAAGGATTTCAACCTGCCGGGTTTCCGCTGTGTCGTGGCCTTACCAACCCGGCAGCGTTTGTCGGAAGCGCCTCAACCCTTTGGAATTCGCCCGACAACCCTTCCCGGACAGGCGACTATTCCACAGGGTCAACCTGCCGGGCAGGCTGTTCAAAATAGGATAATAAAAATTCCCCGCATTTTTTGGGCTTGAACTTTAAAAAATGTCAGGTGCTAACAGTCAGGCCTTTTTATGCAAATAAACTTTTGAAAAAAAACATGCTCAACCCACAAGAATACCTCCAGCACGTCAAATCCACCTTCCAGGCTGCCGGCGACCCCGAGCGAGCGCAGGGGCAGATGGCCTACATGCGGCACCAGTTCGAATACTATGGGCTGAAGTCTCCGGAGGTGTCTGCCCTCTCCAAAAAGATTTTTGCGGACAAAGGCATTCCGGAGGGAGGGGAACTCAAAACCCTGGCGCGCCTCTGCATGAACGATGAGTACCGGGAGGTCAACTACTTTGCCCTGGAGATGGTGCAGAAGGTGCAGAAAAAGCAGCCGGAAGCGTTCATCAGCCTCTTCGAAGAACTGATCACCACCCGTTCCTGGTGGGACACCGTCGACTGGCTGGCCAAACTGGTGGGCATCCACTTTAAGAAATACCCTCACCTTATACTACCCGTTACCGAACGCTGGATGGCCTCCGGCCATATGTGGCTGCAAAGGGTATGCCTCATCTTTCAGTTGCTGTATAAGGACAGAACGGATTCAGAGCTATTGTTTCGCTATATCCTGGAATTGAAGGGATCTGATGAATTCTTCATTCAGAAAGCCGCCGGCTGGGCGCTGCGGCAGTACTCCAAGACCGACCCGGATGCGGTAACGGCGTTTATCGAGAACCACCCGGGACTGGCACCGCTGACGAAACGGGAAGGGTTGAAGTGGTTGAAGAAGAACGGCTGATGGAAATGTAGGGGAACATGTGGAAATACATGGAAATACATGGAAATGGGGCAGAAATGCTCGCCTGCAATGCGGATGATATAAAAATGCAACTTCGTCATTATTTTGATTAAATAAAAATGTTTTAGCTTTCCCTGCCTGTGGATAAAAACCAACAGGCTGTTGGAACTACCCGGGCCTTGTTTTTGTTCTAATTTCAGCCGGTCAATATCCCTCCCTGATTACCGCCCACCTCTGAGCTCAAGAAGTACAAGGTTGAAGTGCTGAAGAATTTATTCAAAAATTTTTGTTTTATTATTTGCTTATTTAAAACAAAAAGTGCAAATTTGTAAACGTAACCATTAACCATTGCCTTATGGTACTTCAGGTTTATATCAGCAAAAAAGGGACAAAGGTGGTCGCGGCGACCCAACTGCACCAGGTTCTGCAACTGCCGGACCATCACTACCCCACGAACATAAAGCGCTGGCTGACAGATGTGTATGAATTCAAGGATGGCATCCGCAAGCCGGTAAAAATGCAGGACTTCGCCAACCGAAAGGTGAAGGGCAATTCCATTGTAAAGGACTATTATCTCTCGGTGGAGCTTGCCAAGCTGATCACGCTCAATTCCAAAAGCAAGGTGAAACAGAAGTACGCCAAGTATCTGTTTTCTCTGGAAGAACAGGTCGACAACGGCGAATTGCTGACCAAAGAGCAGGTGCTCAATGTACTGGAGCTGGCCAAGGCGATGGGCATGGTATCCTGCCAGGAATCTGCCGAAAAGAGCCACCTGAAGGTATACGAGGCCCGCAATGGTGGCAGCGGGAACAACTGGTGGAAACACCGGGCGGAAGTGTTGGGCTATTCGGTCGAAAAACTGCGGCGCAAACTACAGCAGATGGGCAAAAACGTGCGCGGCAAAACCCAGCGCCAGATGCTCATGCAGGTGGATAAATACGAAATGATCCGCACCGGCGTGATCGACCTCTTTATGGCCATGGGAAAAAGCGAACGCTATGCCCGCAACCTGGGCGACCTGGCCAAGACGTTCGCCAAAGAACTCCGGGTTGAAATCTTCGACGACCGCCAGCAGGCTTCTCTCTTTACTCCTGACGCCAACGACCAGCTCGTTGACGAACTGAAAGCGTTCGAACGCAACGGCCGGCTGAGCGCCTGGCAGTAATCGTGCCGCGATCATCCTGATCGCAGGGCCGTTCTATTAATACTACTTTGTTAATTTATACTGAACGGCAATAGGTTTTGTGCATTTACGGGTGGTTTTCCCCTTTAGGGGATTAAGGCAAATGCACAAAACCTATTGCAGCGGAGTATAACAGATCGGTCCGGCCCGCCTTCATTCTACTCTACCACCCCCAACGCCTCGATCAATACCTCCAAAATCTGCGCCGCCGCTTTGGCGATCTTCGTCCCCGGCCCGAAAACGCCTACGACGCCCTGTTCGAACAAGAATTCATAATCCTGATGGGGTATCACTCCACCCACGACAACCATAATGTCTTCCCGGCCCAGTTTCTTTAGCTCAGCGATTGTTTCCGGAACCAGGGTTTTGTGGCCGGCAGCCAGGGAGGAGATGCCCAGGATATGCACGTCGTTCTCTGCCGCCTGCCGGGCGGCTTCCGCCGGCGTCTGAAACAGAGGGCCGATATCGACGTCGAAGCCGAGGTCGGCGAAGCTGGTGGCGATCACCTTGGCGCCGCGGTCGTGGCCGTCCTGGCCAAGCTTGGCGACCATGATGCGGGGGCGGCGGCCTTCCAGTTCGGCAAACTGGTCGGCAAGTTCCCGGGCCTTGCGGAAATCGTCATCGGAGCTGATCTCGCTGGAATAAACCCCGGAGACCGACTTGGTCTGGGCGGCAAAGCGGTCGAATTGGCGCTCCATCGCATAGGAAATCTCGCCCAGGGTAGCGCGCAGCCGCGCGGCGTCAACCGCCTTTTCGAGCAGGTTGCCCTCGCCGACCCGGGCACATTGGTAAATAGCTTCCAACGCCTCCTGCACAGCGCCTTCATCCCGCCGGCCCTTTACTTCATTGATCCGCCGGATTTGCGCTTCCCGAACGGCGGTGTTGTCGACTTCCAGTATATCGATGGGGTCTTCCTTTTCCAGTTGGAAAACGTTGACGCCTAAAATCTGGTCTTTGCCGCTGTCGATGCGGGCCTGCTTGCGGGCCGCAGCTTCTTCGATGCGCAGCTTGGGCAGGCCGTCTTCGATGGCCTTGGCCATGCCGCCCAGCTTTTCTACTTCCTGAATATGGGCCCAGGCGCGTTCAGCCAGTTGGGCCGTCAGGTATTCAACGTAATAGGAGCCTCCCCAGGGATCAATGGCTTTGGTGACGTCCGTTTCCTTTTGCAGGTAGATTTGGGTATCGCGGGCGATCTTGGCGGAGAAGTCCGTCGGCAGGGCGATCGCTTCGTCCAGGGAATTGGTGTGCAGGGATTGGGTGCCGCCCAACACCGCCGCCAACGCCTCGATGCAGGTGCGGGCTACGTTGTTGAACGGGTCCTGCTCAGTGAGGCTCCAGCCGGAGGTCTGGCAGTGGGTGCGCAGGGCCATCGACTTGGCGCTTTTCGGATTGAACTGCTTGACGATCTTGGCCCACAGCATACGGGCGGCGCGCATTTTGGCAATTTCCATGAAGTGGTTCATGCCGATCCCCCAGAAAAAGGAGATGCGCGGGGCAAAATCGTCGATCCCGAGGCCGGCCTTTAGGCCGGCGCGCAGGTATTCCAGCCCGTCGGCCAGGGTGTAGGCCAGCTCGATGTCGGCCGTGGCGCCCGCCTCGTGCATGTGGTAGCCGCTGATGCTGATGGAGTTGAACCGCGGCATTTTTCTTGAAGTATACTCAAAAATGTCGGCAATGATACGCATGGAAGGGAGGGGCGGATAGATGTAGGTGTTGCGCACCATGAACTCCTTGAGGATGTCGTTCTGTATGGTGCCGCTGAGTTGCTCCGGCGTAACGCCCTGCTCTTCGGCAGCAACGATGTAAAAGGCCATGACCGGAATGACGGCTCCGTTCATGGTCATGGATACCGACATCTTATCCAGTGGGATCTGGTCGAAAAGGATTTTCATGTCCTCGACCGAATCGATGGCCACGCCCGCCTTGCCCACATCGCCGGTGACCCTGTCGTGGTCAGAATCATAACCCCGGTGGGTGGCCAGGTCAAAAGCCACGGAAAGGCCTTTCTGGCCCTGGGCCAGGTTGCGGCGGTAGAAGGCGTTACTCTCCTCCGCTGTGGAGAAGCCGGCGTACTGGCGGATCGTCCAGGGTCGAACCGTATACATCGAGCTGTAGGGGCCGCGCAGGAAAGGCGGCAGCCCGGCGACATAGCTCAGGTGGCGTGCGCCTTTGATGTCTTCCCTGGCCAGTACGGGCGGCACCGGTATCTTTTCCGGTGTTTTCCATTCCTCTCCCCTGCGGGAGGTAGTGCGTAAGACGTTCTGGTCGAGCTGTATCTTGCTGAAATCGGGGCGTGCCATAGGTTGCTATTTTTGCTTCTCAAATATATGAAATTCGGGCTTAACGCACAGAGGCAGGCCGGAAAAGAAGAGGTTGACGTAAATTTGAAAAGGGCGCTATCCTTTGGACAGCCGCCCTTCCTGTTCGGTAAAAAACCTCAGGTGTTCTATCTTCTTTCGGAGAACCCGCCCAGGCCTGGCGGGAAACTCATGGCGGGGCGGCTTCGCCGAAGGCCGGCCCGGCACCGCGGCAGGGCAGCACAGGGTAGGGCTACCGTGTTTTGACAAACCGGTGTGCCTGCACAGCGCCCTTCTGTTGAACGCGCAGGAAGTAAGTGCCCGGGGGCCATCGGCCCAGGTTGGCCTGCTCTTCCAAAGCACCGCCGGGGTGTTCGTATTCCCTCGCCCAGAATACCTGCCCGGAAGCGTTGACGATGGACAGGGACACCAGGCCGGGTTCGGCCACCTGGCGAATATTCAGCTGATCGGCAGCCGGGTTGGGAAAAAGCCGGAAGCCCTCCGGGTGTAGAGGAGTGCCGGAAGGGATAGTTTCCGTTGGGGGGAGGGCTTCACCGGCCTGTTCCGTTTTTTCTTCTTGTGCAGCCGGGCCTGATGCAGGCTCTTCGAAGGCAGCCGACGGTTGAGTTTCCGGGCATTCGATCCGGAATTTTATCGGCAGGTTGAATTGTACCCGGACGGCGCGACCGCGTTGTGTGCCTGATGTCCACTTCAGGCCCTGCTCGTTCATCAGATTGACTACATCAAGGGCCGCTTCGCCGCATTGGGCACCGATATCCCTTACTATTTTGGCGTTGGTAACAGAACCGTCCTTTTCTACCACAAACTGAATGACCACCGTGCCCTGCACGCAGCTTTCCCGGGCGAGAGCGGGGTAGGTGATGTTCCGGTAAAGGAACTCCAGCATTTTTTTATCAGAACACTGCCTCCTTTCCTGGGCCGTGGGCAACTCTTCACAGCCGGGGAATCGGGGCATTTCCTCGACTATTTTGAAAATTTCTTCCGCTTCCTTTTCAGGGTTGGGAATAACACGCGGTGCCGGCTGGGCGGCTATACTCCAGGACAGTGCCAGCAGTAGGAAGGTAAATAAGGTAGAAATAAAGGTTTGCATAGGCTTGGGAGTTTTATTTTTTGTGCAACTGTGTACTGGCAACTTCGAGCCTCCTTTCATTCCTCAATAGGTATGGAGCCGTCCAGCCTGAATTCTACGGGCACATTCAACTGCACCTTCACCGCACGCCCCCGGCTGGGCCCCGGAGTGAACCTGATGCCCCGCCCGGGGATTCCGCGGACCGCCCGAAGGGCCTCTTCGCCCAGGCCGTAACCCGGGTCGCGTACAATTTTAGGGTCGATCACACTGCCATCTTTGTCGACAATGAACTGAATTACAGCTCTGCCTTCAATCCCAAGCTCCGCCGCTTCCTTTGGATAGCGCAGCTGGGTTTGTATGAATTGAAGCATTCTTTGGCGGGCGCATTCCTTCCGTTTTTCATCGTCTGCAATGTCTTCGCAACCGGGGAATCGCGGCATATCGGGGACGACTTTAAAAACCTGCTCTTCTACCGGTGGAGGAGGGGGGGGCGGCGGTGGAATGTCCTTCCTGGCCGGTACGGTATCACCGGAACTTCGGATGGTTTCCACCTGCGCATTGAGCCGTACCTCCCCGATGCAGCTCAGGAAGAATAAGAGCAACCAAAATTGGATGAACGGGCGCGTCATAATCATTTTATTACTTCCGGGCAAGCCAGCAGACAACGCTCATGTCTGCGCCGACAGGCGGCTCTGGCAGCCGGAGAAAGTTGCCAGCCGACAGGCTACTTCAAGCTAAACTTCACCGGCAGGTTCATCTGCACCCGTACCGCCCGCCCGCGCTGCAGGCCCGGCGTCCATTCCGGCATGCTGTTGACCACCCGCAGGGCTTCCCGGCCACAGCCGCCGCCGATGTCGCGCAGGATATGGGTATTGCTTACGGAGCCGTCCTTTTCGATGACGAACTGCACGACAACCAGCCCTTCGATGTTGCTTTCCCGGGCCATTTCCGGGTAGCGGATATTTTGGTATACGTAGCTGAGCAGCTCCTTGTCGGAGCAACGCTCCCGCTCCTTCTTCGAAGGCATGGAAGCACACTGCCCGAAACGGGGCATTTCCTCCACGATCTTGAAAATCTCTTTGGATGCCGGCTCTTCGGCCACCGGAAGAGGAGGAGGTTCGTAGGCTACAGTAGCCGGGGCGGATACCGGCTCCGGGCCGGATATGCTGAAGTTTGTATTAAGATCGATGTTCTGCCGGGCCGGTGCATCCGAGTATTCCACTTCCTCTACCGCAATGATCTCATCGGTGGGCGTGACTACCGGCGGCGGTACTGGCCGCGGCAGGTCCTGAGCAGTGCGGATGGCTTCCACCTCTATCGTTTCATCGTAGATGTCAGCGATATAGATGTTGGGATTTTCATACTGCACTGTCGTCCAGTTTAAGGCCAGGATGGCCAGGGCAACGGATATCAGGAGGCCGACCTTCAGGAAGATGCCCCGGTTTTTGTCCAGGCGGGAAATATCGTGTCTTTTCATCTGACGGTGATTTTAGATTCACCATCGGGCCCGATGAAGATTTTTTGCATCGAATTCAACCGGATAGATGTAAAGGCGTTCTATTTTGGTGCATGGCGTACTGAATTTTGTCGAAGGATGCCGAATTTTAATACCTTTGCAGGAGTGCGCCTGTTGCCACTTGAGGAAGCGGCAGCACCATGAAAAATTGCTGAATTGTGATAAGATTTGAAAGGTTCGAACTGGACAACGGGCTGAAAGTCCTTATCCATGAAGATGACAGCACTCCTATGGCGGCGGTAAACGTCCTGTATAACGTAGGAGCGCGCGATGAATCGCCGGAGAAGACCGGCTTTGCCCACCTTTTTGAGCATCTGATGTTCGGAGGCTCCGCCAACATCCCGGATTTCGACACGCCTATCCAGATGGCGGGGGGCGAAAATAATGCTTTCACCAATAATGACATCACCAACTTCTACGACATCCTGCCCGCCGAGAACCTGGAGGTAGCGCTCTGGCTGGAGTCGGACCGCATGCTGAGCCTCAATTTCGACGAGCGGGTGCTGGAAGTGCAGCGCAAGGTAGTGGTGGAAGAGTTCAAGGAAACCTGCCTCAATGAGCCTTATGGGGACGTTTGGCACCATATCGCCGACATGGCCTACAAGGTGCATCCCTACCGCTGGCCCACGATCGGCAAGGTTCCCAAGCACGTTGAAGACGCCACGCTGGATGATGTGCGCCAGTTTTTCTACCGCTACTACCGGCCGAATAATGCTATTCTAACCATTGCCGGCAATGTGAAGTCGGCGGAAGTGAAGGCCCTGGTAGAAAAATGGTTCGGCGACATTCCCGCCGGGCAGGCCATTGAGCGAAAATTGCCACAGGAGCCGCCGCAGAAGCGCCTCGAAAGGCGCATCAACGAGGCTAACGTCCCGATCGACGCCATTTACCTGGCCTTCCACGTGCCGGCCCGCAACCACCCGGATTATTATGTGGCCGACCTCATCTCGGACGTCCTGAGCAACGGTTCTTCTTCCCGCCTGTACCGCCGCTTGCTCAAGGAGCAGGAGCTGTTTTCCAGCATTGATTGTTACGTGACGGGTTCCATCGACCCCGGCCTGCTGATCATCGAAGGCAAGCCAGCCAACGGGGTAAGCCTGGATGAAGCCTCCGCCGCTATCTGGAAGGAGTTGGAAGAGCTCCGGGAAGGGCCCATCCCGGAACCGGAACTGCAAAAGTTGAAAAATAAAATGGAAAGCACGCTGGTTTTCTCCGAACTGAACGTCCTCAACAAAGCCATCAACCTGTCCTTCTTCGAACTGCTGGGCGATGCAGACCTCATCAACAATGAGGCGGGGTTCTACCAGAAAGTGACTACGGCGGACCTGCACCGGGTAGCCTGCGAGATCCTGACCAAAGAAAACTGCTCGGAACTGTACTACAAGGCAAAAGGAGGAGTGCAGGTGGAAAAGGTGGGTTAAACGTTAGCTGTGCGGCTATTCAACAATCTGGCCTGTGTACCGACAACCTGTTACTCCTGCGTCATTCAATCCGGAGTACGTCTGATTCGCAAAAGATAGGCCCGGTTTTCAGCTCAAGGCTTGGCTCTTCGTAGAGGGCAGGCGGTACGCCGATATCTCCCAGGTATAGTTCCCCGCGTAGATGTAACACCTCTTCGGCATAGAGCCCCTTTTTGGGCAGGGCCAGGGTCAGGGTCGCCCGGGCCTTGATCGTAGGGCTGTGGATTTTGCCGGTGGTGAGGTCCAGTCCGGAAGGGGTATCCAGAGAGAGGGTCGGGATGGGCGATTTGTTGGCCCATTCGATCATGGTTTTGGGCAAACCTTCCGGGTCGCCGGCCAGGTTGTATCCAATGATGCCGTCGATGATGAGGTCGAAGCCGCGCGTGGCGCCCAGCTCGCCCCCACTCCTGACCGACAGGCCTATGCGTTCCAGAATGCTCAGTTGATGGCCCGATTCGGGTTTCATCTGCTCCGGGGCGGTTGCAATGTAAACTTCCACCTCTGCGCCCCATCCGTGCAGCCGCCGGGCGCAGGCCAGCGCGCCCCCGCCATTGCCGCCGCTGCCGGCGAGCACCATAACCCTTTTTCCCGCAGGATTGCCTTCCAGAAACCGGTCGCGGGCAAGCACGGCCAGGCAACGGCCGGCATTTTCCATCATCTGCAGTAGGCTGATGTGGTATTCTTCAACCATCAGGCGGTCTACCTCGGTCATCTGGGAGACATCAATAGCCGGGAGAATCTCCCGGTACACGCGTATGCTGCTCATGGGCAGTTCGTTTAACCACTAAAGAAAACAAACTTCCAGGATGCAGATATAGCAAGGGTTTGAATCGCTGAATGTATGCGAAATATCGCAGGGACCAGACAAACGAACAAGCTACATCTACAGGTTTAAAAAGGGGGAGTCTGTTTTTCAATTATTAATTTAGTGCAATAGTACACTATTTTCTTCAATAAATGAGCCACTTCGGGTTTCAAAAAGAAGAAGTACTGCAAAAAAGAGTGCCGGCAATGCCAAAACCCGGCGTCAAGGCAAAACCTCCAAAATGCCCTCATTCTCCCAAAAACTGCAACACCACGCTTCTCTGCCGGGGGCGGGTATCGAAATCGATGAAAATGACCTGCTGCCAGGTGCCCAGGAGGAGTTGCCCGTTGGAAAAAGGCGCTACATAGGACGTGCCAACGAGTGTCGACCGAAGGTGAGCAGCCCCGTTGTCATCACCCCAGGCCTTATTGTGCTGATAGTTCTTTCCGTAAGGAGCGATCTGGCTAAGCATATTCTTTACGTCATGGTCAACCAGGCCCGGCTCGTATTCCACCGTAGAAATGCCGGTCGTCGAACCAACGCCAAAGACAGTAACCTGCCCTTCCCGCAAGCCTGTTTCGGCCAGGGCCTGCCGGATTCGAGGGGTAAGGTCAAGGATGTCGGTATGCCCTTTCGTCGCGAATTCAATGGTCTGGGTAAGTATCTTCATTATTTAACTTTAATCAACGCTGAAGCCATTCAACAATAAGGGCTTCCACTCCGGATGGCGCCGAATGTATCCCGCCACGTACGGGCAGAGCGGCATCACTTTCAGCCCCTGCTCTTTAGCCCACTCCAGCGCTGTTTGGGCCAACAGGCCGGCAATGCCGTTGCCTTCAAGCCCGATTGGAACTTCAGTATGCGTGAAAATGATCTTGTCGCCAGGCGTCATGTATTCTGTTACAGCAGTTTGCCCGTCGACAATAAGTTCAAAGCGCCTTCTATCCTTGTTGTTGACAACTTCAACAGTGGAGAGGTCTATTCTCATTGTTGTAAGGTTTGTTGCCTGCAAACTAGCCTTTTTTGGCGAATTCATCAACTAACCGGTCAAGAGCAACAACAGCAACACCAACACCAGCCCCCACCGCACCAGCCGCCAGGTACGAGGGTGCTTCTGAAAATAAAGCGCGAAACTCTCAACGAAAAGCACCATCGCCAGGGCCATGATCATGGTCATGGCCCAGTTGGTGTTCCAGGCGTCAAAAAGGAAAGCTCCGACGGCAATGACAATGGTGAGCAATGTGTAGATGCGGGTCGACCAGCTCAGGTTGCGGTGGAAATCGTTCAGGGTCTTTTCGGCCATAACGGATTCGTTTTCCCCAAAAGCTAGGGATTGAAAGGGAAAAAGAAAATGATAATTGTCAGTGGCCGGTAGCGGTTCGGAATTCGCTATTGGGTTTTCGGAATGGTACGCCTATACACGCATACACAAATGCACGTATTTCCCTTCTATTCCCCCAGTATCCCCTCCAGCACCTCCACTCTCCCGTCAATATCATCCGGAATGGGAAGGCCCAGGATGCGGCATATCAACGGATAGACGTGAATGTTCCGAAAAGAAGGGATAGCCAGCCCCTGTTTAAATGCAGGCCCGTTGGCGTAAAAAACGGCGTTCATCTCCGGGAATTCCGGGTTGAAGCCGTGCTCTCCCCCTTGCCTGAAATTGCCCTGCCGGGCCTGGGCAATGCGGCGGCTGTCCCGCAGGTAATAGCCATAATCGGGCAGCAGGATGAGGTCGCCCAGCCGGGGATTGGGCGGACAGGACCGGTAAAAGGGAAAATCTTCAATCCTGTATACACGGAAATGATCCTCCTTTGCCTTCAGGAACCGGAAGGCGGCCTCCTTGTCCGCTCCCGCTTCGAGATAGACATGGGCGAGGGCGCCGTTGTTGGCGATGCGGTACCGGCTTTCCTGTTCCAGCGGGTCGGTATTGACCAGCTTGTCGGGAGCGACGTCGATCATCCCGTGGTCAGACACGATGATGATGTTGACCGGCAGGCCCGTGGCTTTTGCGCCGTCGAAGAGTTGCCCCAGCACCTTGTCCAGTTCCAGGAGGGCAGTGCCTATATGTTCCTCATCACTGGGCCCGTACCGGTGGCCGGCGTCGTCCATATCCGAAAAATAGAGGGTGATCATATGTGGGCGCCGGGCTTCGGGCAGGGCCAGCCATTCCAGCACCTGCCGCACCCGCTCTTCATTAGGGGTAGAGCCTTTATAGGGGAAATAATAGGTAGGGCGAACGCCCTGTATGGCCGCTTCTGACCCCACGAAGAAATAGCTGGCGGCGACCATGCCGTTTTGCTCGGCATTGACCCAAAGGGGAGTGCCTTTATACCAGCTGCCGTCTTCGACAGCTTCCCGGTCATTGATCCGGTAAAGGGCCTTGCGCTCCGGGTCGTAAAAGGTATTGTCCACCAGGCCGTGATTTTCCGGATACAGCCCGGTAGCGATGGTGTAGTGGTTGGGGAAAGTTTTGGACGGGAAACTGGAGATCATGGAAAATGCCCGTACGCCTTCTTCTGTGAACCGGAGGAGGTTGGGGGGGCGGAAACGTTCCACGTAGTCGTAACGCAGGCCGTCGCAGGAAATGAGGATGACGTAGGGCTTGTCGTATTGCTCCGGGCGGTTGGTTTGCGCCGGGGCGGCCTGGCTAAGGAATAACCATAGGGCTGGCAGGAGGTATCGGATCATGCGAAAGGGCTTTTGTTCGGGGGCAAAAATAGACAGGATTTACAAGATTTACTATGGGTGGACAGGATTTGGGGCACCAAATGCGTGAGGTAGACAGGATGAACAGGATGAACAGGATTTGGGCGCCAAATGCGTGGGGTAGACAGGATGAACAGGATGAACAGGATTTGGGAGCTAAATGCGTGGGGTAGACAGGATGAACAGGATGAACAGGATTTGGGAGCTAAATGCGTGGGGTAGACAGGATGAACAGGATGAACAGGATTTGGGAGCTAAATGCGTGGGGTAGACAGGATGAACAGGATGAACAGGATTTGGGAGCTAAATGCGTGGGGTAGACAGGATGAACAGGATGAACAGGATTTGGGAGCTAAATGCGTGGGGTAGACAGGATGAACAGGATGAACAGGATTTGGGAGCTAAATGCGTGGGTAGAAGATGAACAGGATGAACAGATTTGGGGCTAAATGGGGTAGACAGGATGAACAGGATGAACAGGATTTGGGAGCTAAATGCGTGGGGTAGACAGGATGAACAGGATGAACAGGATTTGGGAGCTAAATGCGTGGGGTAGGCAGGATGAACAGGATGGACAGGATTTGGGGAGCTGAATGCATGGGGTAGGCAGGATGAACAGGATGGACAGGATTTGGGGAGCTGAATGCATGGGGTAGACAGGATGAACAGGATGGACAGGATTTGGGGAGCTGAATGCATGGGGTAGGCAGGATGAACAGGATGGACAGGATTTGGGGAGCTGAATGCATGGGGTAGGCAGGATGAACAGGATGGACAGGTTTAGGGGATGAACAGATTTGGGGTGGATTCTTTCAGCCGTTGGACTTGGAAAGAGCTGGTAAACTCTAATTTTACAGGCGGTTCCTGTGCAGGGAGAGGAGGAGTTGTTTGGGTGTTTGGTAGGAATCAGCTCCGGCCGATTTTTGAAACTGCCTTTAATGAAAAGAGGCCAGGGCATAGCGGCTGCCATATCAGGCTTACGGCTACCCGTCCAAGGTTGGACACTCCATGCCTTCTGCACACGCTTGGCCTCGACTCCGCTCGGCTTTCTCCTTTCTGCTGTCCCACCTTAGACGGGTAGCCAGGCTTACCTGCTCAACCTTGGCCTTCAGGTTCTTATCCTCAATGAAATGCAATACTTATCTTGGGTATCCGAGGGCGCTGTAAGATACACGCTTGACGTTGGTGCCATCAATTTTAAAACAATTGCAATTAGCCCCTCCGATCCAATTGTAATTATGATGATGGCAGACAACGGCTTGATTGCCATCATTGATGATACAATTTTTACCGTCGGGTACGCAATTATCATTCCTTAGTTCCAGAAATTTGCTGTGATGGCACACTTTGCCCTTGGGTTGGTAAATATAATTAATGGGAATTGTTTTGCTTGGCAGTTGAGATTGGCTTAAAATACTATTGCTTGTTGCGAAGTTAGCCAGATCTTCAGTCCAGGGCTTATTATTTCGCTTCTTTAATTCGTCAAAGCTGAATACACGGGTTTCCACGTGCAGCACTTTGTTTGTCTCTTCCTTACCAATCTTAAACCTGGCATTTCTTGTCAGGGTCCCAAAAACCTGGT
Source organism: Lewinellaceae bacterium (assembly GCA_020636375.1). Taxonomy (GTDB): domain Bacteria; phylum Bacteroidota; class Bacteroidia; order Chitinophagales; family Saprospiraceae; genus JACJXW01. The sequence goes on from JACJXZ010000010.1 coordinate 130,831, forward strand.
CCTCTTTGAGGGTTCCGGATTGTGTCATAGAACTACTTTCCCTTTCTTGCTTCAGCTTGCGAAAATAATCAGTGACCTCTTTCTCAGTAGAGAAGCTTACGGATGCACTTACACCTTTATAGGCTGCAGACAAAGAGGATGAAAACCTGGTCAGCATTCTGACGGTTTTGATTTCTTCCGTTTCAAGCTTTTGGTACCTATCATCTTTCTTTTCATACCCCGACCCATGCGTTGCTAAGGCAATGAAGTCATAATAATCTTTTACATTTACTCTCAGGCCAGGCTCCAGGGTTCCTTGCGCCTGAGTGGAACTGGAGAGGAAGGTAAGGAGAACCAAAATACCAATTGACCGGGCTACAGCTGAACCGAGATCTTGATATTGAAACACGTTCAACCTGTTGTGGATTTTCATAAGGTGGTAATTTGAATGTAGAAAAATTGAATTACGTATGTAAATGTATAGTTACTCCCCTTCATAGCCGTTCACCATTCTGTCAAACGGATGGACAATAATTGCAGGAGGAGAAAACGGCTTGGACTATAATTGCAGAAGAAAGGGGAGATAAGGCGCAAGAGTCTGATCAACAGCTACTTTCGAATTGCGCCAGTGAAAGCGGAACGAATCAACGGGTGAATTTAAGTTACTGTTAACCGGGATGTGAAAGGGCCGAAATCGTCCGTTAATTCGGCCTGGCCGCACTGGGGCTTTCGCCAAATTCTTTGGAAAAGGCGCGGGAAAAATAAGAAGGGTCGGTGAAACCGACTTCATAGGCAATCTCGGAGATGGCCAGTTGAGTATGCTGCAGCAGTTCCTTACCTTTCAACAAGCGAATGCTCCGGATGTAGCCACCCGTTGGCCGGCCGGTAAGGGCTTTCAACTTTCGGAACAACTGCGATTCGCTCAGGTGCAGCTTGCTCGCCAGCTGGGCATTGCTGAAACCCGCATCGCTCAGGTAAGCCAGGATTTGGTGATTAACCTTTTGCAGGAATGCCGCTTCCATGCCGGATGTTTCCGCAGTTGCTGTTCCTGTTGGTGCCTCGAGGCTTACCTGAGTGTAACGCTCCTGTAATTTGCGGCGCAACTCCAGCAATTTTTCCAACCGGATCAACAGTTCCTCTTTCACAAAGGGTTTTGACAAATAGGCGTCCGCCCCGGCGCTGAGCCCTTCCAGCCGCGACTCTACGTCCGCTTTGGCCGTCAGCAGGATGATAGGAATATGGCTGGTGCGCTCGTCATTTTTTAAAATGCTACAGATCTCAAAGCCGCCTTTTCCCGGCAGCATCACATCGCTGATGATCAGGTCCGGAATGTCCTGGATTGCTTTTTCGATACCAAACAGTCCATTGTACGCGACATTCAGGTTGTACAGCCCCTCCAGGCAGGACTGAAGATAAAACACTACATCCGGATTGTCTTCAATGATGAGAATCTGGGGGTGTTCCTGCTCGGCATCTTTCACCGGCGCCTCTTCCTGCCTGCTGATGGCCGGCTGGCCAGCGCCTGCATTAAAGGAATCCGCTTCGATCGGAGCAGGACCAACAGGGGCTTCTCTGCGGATCGGCAAGGTGGCCAAGAAACACGACCCTTCACCTACCTCACTTCGGGCCGAAAGGTGGCCTCCCATCAGATTGACCAGTTCCCGGGCGTGGGCGGGTTTTCAGGCTGGCCAGCGGGTTGAATTCGTTTTCGGGCAGGCCTTCGAAAAAATTGGTGAAGGTATTTTCCCTGATGTGAAAACAGGAAAGGCCATTGCTGGTGCTGAGCCACAGGCAGGAATCCCCCCCTTCCGACAGTGTGTAAAATTGATTGCCGGCAAGGATCACCAGCTCGCCATGGCGGCAGAATTTGGCGTCGGCGGCCTGACAATCCTGGCAAGACGCCGGCCAGGGAGATGCAGTTGTAATCTGTCCTGATGAACTGGCCCAGGTTACCCCCTGTCCATTAAACAGGATGGCATTATCGTAGGAATCAAAACGAATGAGATGAGGCCGGGGCCCTGGAATGCCGTCCGGCACAAGCGGTATGAACTTCCTGTCCACAAACCGCCAGTAAAGCGCTTCATTTCCCGGCTGGCGGCCCTGAACAACGATCCCGTCCTGTGCCAGCAAGGAAAAAGAAAGAGAATCGCCCTGCTCAACTGCCGGTTGAAAGCGCTCCCAGGCTCCTGTGTTCGGGCCGAACAGGAAAGCGGCCCTTTCTGCCAGCACGAAAAGCAGCGTGTCCTCGTATACCTTAAGGCCGGATATCAGTTCGGGGTTTCCCGGCGGCAAAGGATACGGCAAAAAGCTCCGGCCATCGAACCGCTGGAGTTTATGGCCGCTTATCATCCAGAGGAAGCCCTGCTCATCCTGGGTCAGGTGGTCAGTATTGAAGCCGGCAAGGCCATCCTTGGGCGTAAATAATTCGAATTGGGCTTTTTGCCCGGTAGCAAAAAAGGGGAGGAGGAAGAGGAGGCTAGTGGGAAGAAATATCTCCTTCGCCATTGTGGATTATTTGCGGTTAGAAAAATGTGGGTTGACACAGTTCTTTGAACATTCCCTGTTTCCCGCGCTACCAGCACCCGGCCGCAATACCGAAACACCATAAAACCGCAACACCTAATATAGTTACCCTGAATTTACCAAAATTTTCCAATTAGCTTACATATACTAAGGGGCCGGAGAAGAATAAGTTCCCCGTTTCAGGCGAGCTATTTTTTTGCCAGACGAGGCGCGAGGAGGAAGCATAGCCGGGGCTACGCGACCGACGAGCAACGAAGTATGGCAGAAAAATAGCCGTATCAAATGGGGAAGTTATTCTTCTCCGGCCCCTTAGTTGCGTTTTTCACCACCTCCGGCGTTGTCCACTGCCGGTGCTCCTCCAGAAAGCGGAGTACGAAATCCTTATTGTGCCGGGAATATTCCCGCAGCACCCAGCCCACGCTCGTTTTGCAGAACCGCTCCTCTCTTTGGATGAGGGTGATGGAAAAGGCTTCGATCGTATCGATGTGCTCAGCGATGGACTTGCATTGGGCGAAGGGCACCAGGGAGGCCCGGGCCGTCCACAAATACTCGTTCCCATTCCAGGCCTTCAGCACGGGCAGGGCCTGCTCCGGCGAGCGGTCCACCATGGGGGACAGGAGCCGTACGCAGAGCCAGTCGCAGACGTTCCAGTCGCTGATCCAGCGCCGGTCAAACCACTCCGAGATCAGTTCCAGCTGCGGGGCGGCGGCCTGCCCTTTCCAGTAGAGTTGCAGGTAGAGTATGGCCGCCAGCTTGTCCTCGGTGAAGGGCTGCTGCATGAGATCGCTGAGGATTTCAAACTGGACCCCGGTCGGCTGTTGGTTAAGGCCATGTTCTTTGGCCACCGCCTTAACTACCTCCCGAATCTGGGGTATGCCCACGCCTTTGGACCGTACATCGTGCTTGACGTAGTTTTCCAGCCAGCGGGCCTTTTTTTCATCGCCCAGGGCGGTGATGCGGGATTGGAGGAGTTGGGAAGGATCGTTCATTGTATTAATCAGCTGAATCGGGATGAAATTTACGCTTTTAGCTGGATAAGGCCAGTTTATCCAGCTAAATCTTGTATTGAGGTAAAGGTTCCGCTGCGAAAAAATGGCCGCGCTGATAGTTTTACTATCTTTTTCTTTATTTTTCAGTGCTTTTCGCAAGGGGCGAAGCGCGGCATCCACCGTCGCCACAAAACCCCATTCTGTCGCCATTGGCGATAGGGTATAGCCCAAAGCCGGTTAATTTAGTAGCGATTTAAAATTGACGGGCATCCAAAACCTGCTCTCTATATGAAGAAACTGTTATTCTGCCTTGCCGGCCTGCTCCCGCTGGCCATGGCCGCTCAGGAAAAAGTGGTGGAATTGAACGGCCTGCGCCAAATCCGGTGCAGCTCGGCTAACGTCAATGCCATTTGTGAAGCGGACGGGCTGTTGTTCTTTGCCCTGCAGCAGGGCGTGCAGGTTTACCTGCAGGACCAGTTCATCGGTTATTATCCCTACAACCTTCTGGAACGCGGCATCGAAATCGGCCGGAAAGATGAAATTGAGTTGCTTCCCAACCGCGATAGCCACCGGGTACATATAAAGGTTAAAGACGAATGCATCGGGGCGATAAATTACCTGGAAGGCCGAATGGACGTTACCTGCAGGCAGGCAGGTAGAGAAGAGGCCTTGGCCAACGGCAGCTTCCGCCTGAAGCCCGCGAAAGAGGGAGGATATTATCTCTGCTCTAATAAGGGCGACACTTTATTTTCGAAGCCGGTTTGGGATGTGGTGGAAAATAAATTCCGCTCCCGCAAGGATGCAATTATCCTGCTCGCCGCTACGGTGGACGGTTCACTATATGAACTGAAGGTAAGCGGTGCAAAGGTAGTGGACAGCCTGAAATATCGACTCAACCTGCCGTACGGCGGCAAAGCGGACAAAGTACGCGCCCTGGCCTACCTTGAAAAAGGGCATACGATCCTCATTGGCACCATTCGTGAACACGTTCTGCTCTGGCCGCAGAAGCAACAGGACGTATTCCGTTCGTGGCTGGATACAGGAGGGCTCAACCCCGGCGGGTTCAACCACTTTTGGAGCACCTGCAGGGTGGATGGTCGCTATTATCTGGCGGGCAATGACATCGGCCATGTCCTGCTGATGGATGTGTGCTCAAACCAAATGATCGATTCCCGCCTGTTGGAAATTCAGGCAGGCCAGGTAAGGTCAATAGTCCGGATCGCGGGAAACAGCTTCCTGGCTGGTACGGATAAGGGCGCGATATGGAGGATCGAGTTGGAAAATGGTTCATTCCGGAGGGTGGCCCAAATGAACCTGGGCGGAGAAAAAAACATTGGAAGCATTTACGCCCTGATTACACTGCCCCCAAAGGGCGTATTTGTCGGCACAAGCAAAGGGCTCTTTCTCCTGGACAGCGGTACAGGATTCATCAGTGGGCTGGAAATGGAAATTCCTGTACAGTTTATCAGCCCCGACAAAGCCAGAAACGGCTGGTTCTATGGCGGTAAGAAAGGCCTTTGGTACCGCAACCGGGAGCAGGACAGCGGCATCGCGATAACGCATAAGGAACTGGAAGGTGCCAACATCTCCTATGTGTTGGATATTACCCCCCGGGAGGAAGGATCGAAAATCAAAACCCTGCTTATCTGTACCCGCGACCGGTATTTTTTCCATGCGCAATGGGATGCCGGCCGCAACGAGATTACCGCCCTGGAGCATCTCGATGCCGAAAAAGGAATGATCCACTATGCCGGTTCCGAAGCGGGTAATTACCAGGAAATGCGAAAGGTGTACGGAGGCGTGGATATGGAAAAGTCAGGGACGGCCTGGCTGAGCACCGACTTTGGCCTTGTGGCCTTTGACTACCGCGACAAAAAGCTGGCCTTTTACGATCAACAGGCTACCGGGCTGTGGGAAAAGGAATTCAACACCGGAGGCTTTCACCTTCAGGATGACAGCACAGCCGTGTTTGCCTCCCTGAAAGGTTTGCTCCGGGTTAATGGGAAAAAAGCCCGGGAGTACCTCAAGGAGAAAAGAGTGGAGCCGCAGCTTTGGGAAGTGTTGAACAGCGCCGACAGCCCATCACAAAAGGCTTACCTGGGAAACAGGATCTTTAAAAAACTTGGCACGGAAAAAACCGAGCTGGACTACGAGGATGATGAACGGCAGTTTTTCATCGTCGCCCCCGATTACTCGATGCTCAGCCGCAATGCCTTTACCAGAATCGTCGGCAGAGATACCATTACCATTTTTGATGACCGGATTTTGCCGGCAGAGGTAGTATTTGGTGAGTTTAAAAATATCGGGGCTAAGGATACTATTCATATCGCATCAAAAACCGGAATGCTTAGCATCCCATTTTCTCAAGATGTTGACAAAATGTGGATCAGCTATGGCCTAATTTTTATAGCAGTAATATCTCTGGTTGTGGCAATAATTATGTGGTGGCTGGAGGGGAATTCAAAAAACAAAGAACGACAAGCAAAACAGGAAGCAGAAGCAAGCCGGGAAGCCCTGCAGGACGAGCAAAACCGCTACCTCCTCCGCCAGCAATTGTTCACCCAACTGGGTGACAAGCTGGATAAAGCCGATGGCTACCCTGGCATACAGGCCGCCTTCCAAACCATCACCAAGGAGGAAATGCGCGGCATACTGAACGCCACCAAGATATCCCTGTACCGGTATCAGCAGAGCAGCCGAACGCTGCAACTCATCGGCCACTCGGATGCCGCCCCGCTTGAAGGGGAAAACAACAGCCGCTACGAGGAGGTTGGCAGCGTCGTTTTCGATATTGATTCGGAACCTAACTTTCCGGTGGCCCATTTGTGGAATCATCGGGAAAAATACAAACGAGGAGAGGAGGATTATTGCCTGGTGGCCAACCAGGCTAAAGCGGAATTTTACCAGTCGAACGGCCTGTCCCGCCCCGCCCCCAAAAGAGGCAAACCGACGGAAAGCTTTCTGTTTCTGCTCATCGGCGGCAATATAGCAACGGCGGAGCCGTTCGGGGTGATCGCCATTCAGAATGAGCAGGCCGGGGCTTTTGAAAATGAAACAAGCTTGGAGCAGTATATTTTCCTGCTGAAGCAGATCGGGCGGCTGGCGTATTTTAAGGTGGGGGAGATTGAACAACGAGTAATCAAGAATGCCTTTGAAGGCAGGAATATCCTCTACCGGAATCGCCTGGAAGCCCATTTCATAAGTGGTATTCATGACGCGCCTTTCGCGATTCTCAAAAACAATGGGGACGAGATATCTCTGGCTTCGAAACAGGTAATTTCAATGTTATTTGCCGCAACAAGTGGTTTCTTTTCAAAGATTTACGAAATGGAATTTTCCTGTTCGCTGAGGGATGAAATAGATTTATGCAGGCGTTACCTGGACTTGAAACAGCAAACTTTGATAGGAATTCAGATCGACTTTTCGGATGACATTGCGGAGAATGCAAAGGGGAAAATTGTCCCCAGCCTCATGCTCCTGAACATTGTTCACAATGCCTACAAATATGCCAGGATTTCAAAAAGGGAAAAAATCATGATTCAAATAGAGGCGGCATATTCTGAAGAAAAAGGCCTGACGATAACAGTCACAGATAATGCGGATGGCTTTTCTCAGGAGGCCCGTGATAGGATCGAAATCTGGCGTAAGACAAGAAGCGTTTCCGGAAGAAAAAGTTCTCTTTTTACGATCATGGAAACACTCGACGCCATGGAAAGCACTTTTGGAGGTAATGCGGAAATAGATTTTAAAAATGCAAAGCCAATAGGTACAGGTGTTACGCTGGCCTTCTCCAGTGGCATGCTTAAGCAATATCGACTTTTTTCAAAAAAACTAAAATAAGATGGCTAACTACTTATTGATCGACGATGTGGAAGCCCAATGGGATGATTATAATAATACCTGGTTGCAACCCTGGATACAGCACATGGAAAACAAAGAAAACCTTTCACCAGAAGAAAGAATGTTTGCCAACTTGCGGGCCCACAACCAGAACCGCTATCTGCAAAGCATTGAGGAAATAACTGAACACATCAAACACACTTTGATGAGCGGCGATCTGGATCTGATCATCAGTGATATTTCACTTGGGGGAGATGAAAACCATATGGAGCACGACAGATGGATCAACCAGGTGTTGAAGAGCATCATTGAGGAATCGCCGGAGATTCAAAAAATGTTAAAAGACCGGGGTATAGGTTTGATCCTGATGACGAACCACGACAGGGAGATTTTGGGCTATTTTTTTACTCAAAACCTTGCCTTTTTTAATAAATGGTTTCCCGGGTGGGGCTATATCAACAAGTATGATTTCCCAAGTAAATTCCTGGAAAAATTTAAGGAGGTTTCGGTGAATTTTCTGGAATTCCAGGGCCGGTGGTGTCACAGGAATAACAAGAAAACCTATTCGGATCGGGTAATCGGCCAGATGCACCATGACTTTGAAATGCGTACTCCGATCCGGTTGCGCAGCGAACAGATTATCGCCATCATTGCCGATAGCCAGTCGTCTGAAATCATTTATACACCAAACCCCAGAGCAAAGCCTATAGTAGCCGTTAAATTTACTGACGACACTTTTAACAGGGATGATGTAATGAAAAAACTTGATGTACGGGATCTCAGTGGAGGGATACCGGAAGGGTTCCTTTGCGAGGAAGCGTATTTCCTTCACATTAAGGACCGCCCCAGGATTGTCATTAACAACTCTTTTTCATGGAAGGCGGAAGGGGCAAATCATGGTAGAAATTTGACGCTGGATGATGCACAATACCAAGACGGCCAGCTCGTGAAGGCACATTCCCGGTTTGAATGGCTGAACGATTATTTTAAGATTTAAAAGGCGCTAATCTAAAGTATTGTTCTTAAAGAGGATTCGCCAATAGCGAATCCTCTTTCTTTTCATCAGCCTACCTTTACACTATCAGGTAAACTCATTAAGAACATTCCGCCATCAAGGAAAACACTCCCTGATGGCCTAGGAATTCTTTGTCATTCACTAAAACGTACACGACATGAAACAGTCTGTATTCAAATTATTCAAAATCAACCTCATCGTAATCACAGCACTGGCCTTTAGTGTCTTTTCCTGCCAGAAAGAGGAACAAGTCAGGCCGGCAGTACAGCAACAAACGCCTGTCAACCTGGTTTTCAAGCCTACGATATCCTCTCCAGCAGCAGAAATCACACTCAACTTCCACATCGACACCTTGTTCGAATCCATTGATTTCAACGAACTAACCCGCTTATCTACCCAGGTCCGCATTGCCGAAAACCTGCCTGCCTCCCTGGAACTGGAATAACAGTCACCACCGAAGCATCTTCTAAACCATTAGCAGCATGAAAATCACTACCGCAGCCCGCATTCTGGCGGCTATGCTTCTGGGCGTCCTGTACGCCATGGCGGCCATCCACTACGGCTGGGCGCAGTTCACCAACGACTGGATCGCCGGCATTGGCGAGGCCTTCATCCGGCTTTTGAAACTGATCGCCGTGCCCCTGGTGCTGGTGTCGGTTGTCACCGGCGTGGCTTCCCTGCCCGATCCGCAGCACCTGGGCCGGCTGGGAGGGAAAACCCTGCTGGCTTATTGCGCCACGACCCTGCTGGCCATTGGCCTTGGCATTGTACTGTCCGTCTCGCTCCGGCCCGGCCATACGGTGGGCGAACGGCAGCAGGCCCGCAACCGGCTGGCCTACGAACTGTGGGCAGAACAGGCCGGCGTACCGCTTCTGGATGGCAAACGCCTGTCGGAGAACGCCGCTTTCACCAGCCTGGCAACCGATGTGCAGGCCGAACAGGCCCAGCAAACCCAAGGGCCCGATCCGCTGGCCGACAAGCTGGCCGAAAAGGAGAAGGCGCAGTCCAAAACCGGCCTCAACTACCTGGTTGACACGCTCATCCCGGATAATATCTTCGACGCGCTGGGCGACATCCGCTCCCTGCTGAAGGTAATCTTCTTCGGCATCCTGCTGGGCATAGCGCTGCTCTTCCTGCCGGAAGCCCAGGCGGCGCCCCTGCTTTCGCTCATGCACAGCCTCAATGCGGCCCTGCTGCTGCTCATCGACTGGGTGATGCGCCTGGCACCGGTTTTTGTTTTCGCCCTCATTGCCGGCACCATCGTCCCGATGGCGGATTCGCTGGGGGCGCTGACCAAACTGCTGCTGAGCCTGTTATCGTTCACCGGGGTAGCGCTGGGCGGGCTGTTGTTGCTGGCTTTCGGCCTGTACCCACTCCTGCTGGGGCTGGCAACGCGGCAGTGGCAGTACGCCGGCTTCTTCCGCCGGATCTTCCCCGCACAGAGCATGGCCTTTTCGTCCAGTTCCTCGGCCGCTACGCTGCCGGTGACGCTGAAGTGCGTGACCGAAGAATTAAAGGTATCCCCCGCCATTGCCAATTTCGTGCTGCCCATCGGCAGCACCGTCAACATGGACGGCACCAGCTTGTACCAAACCGTTTGCATAATCTTCCTGGCGCAGTGGCACGGCATCGAGCTCAGCACGGCCCACTACCTGCTCATGGCTGCTATGATCACCCTGTCCTCCATCGGCTCGGCCGCGGTGCCCAGCGGCGGCCTGGTGCTGATGATGGTCGTACTCGAATCCATGGGCCTGAACGCCGCCTGGGTCGGCATCATCCTGCCCATGGACCGCCTGCTGGATATGTTCCGCACCGTGGTGAATGTGACGGGGGATATCCTGGTGGCGCGGGTGATCGCGCATTCGGATGGCTATGGTACCTTTTGAAATCGGCCTGGGCTGTTCTGACCCAGATGGGAGATGTCTACGGCTGGTTCACCCTCCTCGGCTTGGCGCTGCTGCTGGCGCACATTTATACCAGGCAAAAAATCTTGATTCGGTTGATAACCTCGGCCGAGGACGGAATTCTTTCAGAATAACAATCGTCTTCAACCTTTAAAATAAATTTTATGCATCACCTTCACTTGATCCTCACTTTCCTTCTTTTTGCAAGCCTGGCCTCTGCCCAACCCAACAAGGTAAACGCGTCCGTAGCCCCTGACTCGTTTCAGGTAGAGATTATGGACACGCTCTGGCAGGGCGCCGAATTGGTCGTGCTCGTACAAGTACGCGATCAGAACTACGCCCTTCAGGTAAAAAAACCGGCCTCGGGCAACATCACCGCTCACGACATCCAGATCGGCGAGCCGGGGCTGCCCGCCTGGGACGGGTCGATCAGCTTCGGCACCCTGCTTTTCGATATGGGCAGCGATAAAAGCAAGGACAAGAATGCCGACAAACTGCTGGAAGCTCTTGCCGAAAAAGTTGTTCAAATCCTGAAAAACGACAATTCCATTAGGGTGGAAGTCCACGGCCACGCTAGCCCTGACGGTGAGGAAGCCGCGAATACACTGCTTTCCATGCGCCGGGCAAAAACCGTGTACGACAAAATTGTGGCTTACATCGAGCGGAAATATGAAGACGACGTAGACGCCCTGATGAACCTGAACCGGATGCGTTTTCAGTTTCACGGAGAGACCCGCCCATTGTATCCCGTTACCAGTTCGAAAAACTTCGAAAACCGCCGCGTAGAAATCATTACGGTCAAAAACTAAACAACCAGGGCGCAGGCCGGCCTCGCCCGCCTGCGCCCCAACATCTACAAATCATGAAAAAATACACGATACTCTGTTTTTTGGCATTGGTTCTGAACGCCACCCTCCCCGCCCAAAACGCCCCCGCCCTCCCCAACCTCGACGGCTGGTGGGTAGTGGTCGGCATCCAGAAGGACGACATCGGGGTCGCCACCACCTGGATGTCCGAATGGTTAGTCAAAGGCGGTAGCCTGACAGCCGCTTACAAAGGCATGCTTGCCCAAGCATCTATGAGCAACCCCAACTGGCAGATCCGTAATTTCCGCTCGGGCGGAGGTACGGTGTACTTTGAGATACTCCAGAACATATCGGGAACGCAATCGCAACTCAACATCACCCTGACCGAAATGGACGGCAACGCCATCAGGGGCCAATACACCCGCCTCGACGATTACAGCGGCATCTACCGCCAGCAGTACCGGGGGGCCATCGAACTGCGCAAAATTGAAATGAATGTCGATCCAGCTTTGGCTGCTCAGCTGCCTGGTACATGGAAGAACAATGGCTTTCAGAGCTTCGATATAGCCCCCGAGTCAACAACTTTCAACGAGTTGTTATCCATCGAGCGTACAAAAGAGGGCGGAATACTCCTCAAAAACAAAGGCCGGGACGCAAATAATATTGAAACCAACTCTGAATTCTTGCTCATTTACCTACGGCAAGCGGGCAGCCAGATCAAAATGGTGATTTACAGTCCCAAGGGTGAATGCATGAACCCCGGCTGCGGCTACCTGGCCGAGTACACCTTCACCGGCAGCCCCTCCGCCGGGTTGATGCAGGGAAGATGGGAAGGCGTTTTTGCCAATCAACTCATCTTCCGTGGACAGGGGACCAGTACATATCAAAAGCTTCCTTAACCAGCGGGCTTCATCCGCGCATTTTGCGGCTCAACATGTATTTCCATCACCACTCATTATCAACATCCATCATGAAATTCACCATCACACTCTTCCTTTCGCTGGCGCTGGTATGCCAGGCCGCCGGACAACGGCAACAGCCAGCTCATACGCCTAATACCTCGGACGACCGCCGTGCATTGGAGATAAATGCCCAAAAGGGCAATGCGGGTGCACAGTATACGCTTGGCGCTGTTTATCACGACGAAGGAAACTTTCAAAAAGCCTATTACTGGCTTAGAAAAAGTGCGGATCAGGGACATAGCTATGCGCAATATGGACTAGGCCTTATGTATTACCACGGGCATGGAGTTGAAGTTGATTTTTCCAAATCCGCAGAATGGTTTAAAAAAAGTGCCCTGCAAGGATATGATGAATCACAGTATATACTTGGATTGTGTTATACCGAAGGCCGTGGGCTACCAATAAATTATCAACAGGCTTTTTATTGGTTTAAGAAAAGTGCAGATCAAAACAATGAGAAATCACAATACAATCTGGGCTATTTATACCTACACGGTAAGGGGGTGCCTGCCAGTGCGCAACAGGCCCTTTATTGGTTTAAAAAGAGTGCGGAAAATGGATTTCACCTAGCTCAAAAAGATGTTGCAACCATGTATTTCAAGGGACAGGGCATCCAGTTAGATTACAAGCAAGCCTTTTACTGGTTCTCAAAAGCGGCGCAGCAGGGTAATGCCGTGGCTCAACATGGCCTTGGGGTTTGCTACATGAGAGGCCTTGGCACAGAAGTGAATAAATACAAAAGCTTGCACTGGTGGCAGGAGAGTGCAAAGCAGGATTACCCTCCTGCCAAAACGGCCATTGGTAGTATGTATTTTCATGGGGATGGAGTAGTAAAATCCTATTCCGAAGCGCTTACATGGTACTATGCTGCTGCAAAACAAGGGGATGCTGAAGCACAGTATATGTTGGGATTAATGTATTACGACGGCTTGGGCGTAAAAGCAGATAATTCCCTGTCCGCTTTTTGGGTGAAAAAAGCGATGGATAACGGCAACGCCGATGCTGCATCTTTCTGGAAAGAAAAAGAACTCTGGAAATATTAACCCCAACCACGTTCCGACCGGCTCAAATCAAAAAAATTACACCATGAAAAACAGCATACTCATTCCCATCCTTCTTTGCCTCTGCCAAGCCACCTTTGCCCAAAACAGCTCCTCGTTGGTCGGGCAATGGCAGGCCAAGAGCAGCGAGTTCGGGACTTTCTACATCTTCGACTGGACCATCAAAGCCAATCAGCAATGCACATTCCGCGCAACGGCCGGCAGCCGGTACACCGAGGTGCAGCGTACCTGGCGCTACGCCGCACCCCACATCACGCTGCTCGACAACGGCAAGCAGGCCTTCAAAGGCAGCATCGAATGGCTCAGCAAGGATCAGTTCTTGCTCACCATCATCGACGACGGCAATCCCCAAAACCAGGGTGTGCAGCGGCTTTACATCCGGCAGCAGGAACAGGTGCCGGCAAAAGAACAGGGCGCCATGCCTACGCAAATCTCCCCCTCCGGCTCCACCTGCTACGCCTGTTATGGTACCGGCAAGGCGGATTGCAGCAGTTGCGGCGGAGCAGGCGGCTATTACGACCGGGTACCTTACCAGCGGTACAATCCCACCACGGGTTACTACGATACGGATTACCGCGACGAGTGGCGACACTGCACCGCGATGGGCTGCGATGGGGGTAAAGTGAAGTGTACGTCCTGCAAGCACCGCGATGTCCCCCAGAGTGCTACCTACGGCCCCGTGCCTGCGCCGGAGGGCTTGATCGGCCGCTGGAAATCGGGCGGGAGCGTTTATCACTTCCAGGCGCAGGTGGGCATGGAAGGCCGGCACCTCACCATTGAGGAAGGGCATACCAAAATGCACGGCTATTGGGTCATCGAGGATGGTTTTCTGAAAATCCGCCTCTTTCTCGGGGGAGACAGCCAGTGGAAAAAATATCGCTTTGGCGCTTTCGACCGCAACAACATCCAGCTCATCGAAGAAGGCGGTTACCAGCGGTTGCAGTTGCAGCGATTGAAGGAGTAAAAACAGGTGGGCAAGTGATAACCTTTCCGCTTGCCCCGGCTCTGTTAAGCGACGTGCGATCAATAACTGTCAGATTTCCTAGGAGCGCTTTTGGCTTTACCCTTCGTTAAAGAACCGCCTTCCTTAGCTACGGCTAAGGTCGGGAACCTTTGCCTCGGTTAAAGCCAAAATCACTAACCTACTAAACCCGACACTTATTAATCTCACGTCGCTAATATGTTTTCAACATGCTCGATTCAGGTGGCTGACCCGCGACCAACGGCATGTCTTTGCTCAACTATACTGACGCACGGCTGGTTTTGTCGACTACAGGACCGGCCGGGTCAGCATATACTGACCTCGCTGGTTTTTGTAAAGCAAAAACCAAGCGTACGTCAGTATAAAAAAATCCTTTCCATCATGAAGTATTGGTTACTCCTTACCTTTTATCTCCTCCGCCAGTGGGGCATGGAAGTATGCTGCGCAGAAAACCACAGCAGGTCTGCCATCATCCTCGAACGCAGCAAGTCCAAAGGGCTTTCTTTTGCCTCACCCTCTCCCCCTCAACACCCATCCCAACTCCTCCCGCATCGCCGACCGGCGCGGGTATTGCTGGATGAGCGATGCAGCCAGCTCATCGATGGCGGCATGGCTGCCCTCGATGTCCTGTTTTACCTTTTTCATCAGCGCGGCGAGATTTTGGTATTGGCTTCTGTTGCTGGCCTTGTCGGCCATCAGTTCCAGTAGCTTTAAGTAAAGCGCCAGCATTTCTTTCGGGTATCTGCCGGCCAGATGGGGACGCACCAGGGCCAGGGTGTGTTCGCTGGGATCCGGCGGTATGAGATGCAGTAGCCTTTCCCATTGCTGCTCTGCGATATAAATGGGCGCCAGACTGTTGAACAGCGCGTTTTCCAGGCTATCCCATGCGAATTTCCGGGGTTTGGCGGTTTCTTCGGCAATGACGGACTGGATGTGCTGCCCGATGACTTCCGGCCATTCCTCCGGAGAGAAGGAGGACTTCCATTTCTGGTAAAACTCGGGGCTCATCCCCCTGATAAAAGCGAATCTTTTGGCAAAAAACCGGAAGGTATCGAGGTCGTCCTCCAGTTGCGCGATACGGAGCAGCACCTCTTCCCATTGGCGCACCGTGCCGGGGTGTCCTTTGCTTTCCGCAATCTCGATGCCTCCGGCTATGAGTTGTTTGGCCCGGAGGTAGTCTTTCCGGGCAATGGCCTCTTCCACCATTTCGAGCCGCACCTCCACGATGTCCATGCTGGCGGCGATGAGTTGCCCGGCTTCCTGTTCGCGGCCCATGGCCTGCAGGAAGCGGATCTTCTGTTTTTTGAGCGCTTCTCTGGTATATTCGCGGTAAGTGCCGGTGGCGGCTCTGGATTCCAGGAGCTTGTCGAGCAAGCGCAGAAAGCGTTCGGGATTCACGTGCGGGGCGAGGGATTCGGCCACAGCCAGCATTTCGTAGCCGTAGTCGCCGTAGTCGAACCAGATTGCATCCAGCAATTGCTTTTCCAGCCAGGAAAAAATCTGGTCCATCACCCCGGGAGTTGCCGCCTTGTTATTGGCGATGTCCTGGAAAATCTGGATGCCATCTTGAATGATGCCGCCAATATTTCCGGCGGAATCGTCGCATGCTTGCTGTACTGTCATCACTTCCAGGCACACACTACCTGCGCGATACGATGGTATACTCGCGGAAGTTCTTCCTGGCTATGGCATGACCGGCGGTATCCAATACCGGCATCATAGCTTTGGAGAAGGCGAAGGTGCCCCGGTAGTCCATAAAGCCCCGGTCGGAATGCTTTCTACCAGTTGCCGCACCATTTCCCGATACTTTTTCTCCACGTCCATCTGCGGGTCCTTGTCGGAAAAGAACAGCATAAACTGCTCGCCGAACTCCCGGTCCTGCGCTTTCTGGCGCCGGATAAATTCGCGCAGCTCTTCGATGTCGAGCTGGAGCAGGATGTCCTCAAAGCTCATCTTGCCGGCTGTGGTTTTACCTTTTCTGGCTTTTGCCGGCGCCGCTTCGCGCAGGGCGTACAGCACGGCTACGACGTGTTTGCAGACTGGTACCGCCGTCGTAGGGGCAATCGCAGCTCCAGGACTTCACCTCTTTGCTTACCGTTATGGCTACCTCGTAGTCTTCGCTGCCGGATACCACCGCTTCCCATTGGTACTTTGTGGTTTCCTCCAGGCGCTCCACGGCGCGCTCGTTGAAATAGGCCAGGCCGCGTACCAGGATTTTTGCCGGCACAAAGGGATTCGAAATTGTCGAGGAGAACATGTTTTTTTTTAAAGCGAATATAAATCTTTCAAGCCTTCTGAAAGCGGAGAGTTGCTGCTTCCCCAGTTTTTCGCTCTAAATAAAGCGGAACTCGAAGCGCCTTTGTAGCTTTGTAGGAAACGGAATGGAACCGGTATGCCCTCCATAGCCTTTTTTCGATACGGAAACCACTACGCAACGGCAAAAAGTCTTCGACATCGGCGGCTGCCTGGACGATGGTAAACAGTTTCACGATGCTTCGCTCGAGGGATTCGCATTGTTTCTTCGGGGAGCGGATTTTGTTTGCGGGCACAACATTTTTCAGCACGATCTGAAATTCGTCCGCCCGGCGCTTGCTGCGGCGGGCATTCCGCTCGAAAACGCCATTGATACCTTGCCGTGGTCGCCCCTGCTTTTTCTCAGAAACCCTACCATGCCCTGGTCAAGGATGACAAGCTCCAAACCGATGCCATCAACAACCCGCTCAACGACGCCCTGAAAGCGCGGGACCTGTTTCACGACGAAGTGACGGCATTTTCGCGCCTCGATCCCACTATGAAAATGATTTTTTACGGTTTGCTTCAGGTACCAGGAGGCGTTTTCCGCCTTTTTAAATTCCTGCGGTTTCAGCCTGAAAATCCGGACGTTACCGCATTGATTTTTAAAAAATTTGGCGCCGACATTTGTGAAAAGGCAGATGTTGCCCGGTTTGCGGATGAAAACCCCATCGAATTGGCTTACGCTCTGGTATCATCAACTGCCGGAGCCGTTTTTCCGCGACGCCACCCTGGGTGCTGAGGAATTACCCGGAAATCGAGCGCGTCGTAGCATACCTGCGCAACAAACCCTGCCTGGAGGGCTGCGCGTACTGCGACCAACACCTTGACATTTTCAAAGGCTTGAAACAGTTTTTCGGTTTTGAGCGCTACCGAACCTACGGAGGCGAGCCCTTGCAGGAGAAAGCCGTCCGGGCGGTACTGTCCAGAACCGGTCCCTGTTGGTACCATTTTTCCTACGGGCGGCGGCAAATCCATCACCTTCCAGGTACCCGCCCTGATGAGCGGTACCAAAGTATGAAAGCCCTGACGGTCGTTATCTCGC
The DNA here is from genome assembly GCA_020636375.1 of Lewinellaceae bacterium. GTDB lineage: Bacteria > Bacteroidota > Bacteroidia > Chitinophagales > Saprospiraceae > JACJXW01. The sequence goes on from JACJXZ010000010.1 coordinate 148,229, forward strand.
CCCTGCAATCGCTGATGAAAGACCAGGTGGACAATCTGGAACGCGCGGGCATCACCGAGGCACCACCATCAACGGTTTGCTCGACCCCATCGAACGCGCCAAATCCTTCGAGCGCGTGGAAGACGGCTCACCGCGCTGCTCTACATCTCGCCCGAGTCCCTGCGTTCCAAAACCATCGAACGTTTGCTGCTGGTACCGCAAGATCGCCCGCTTCGTCATTGATGAGGCACACTGCTTCTCCGCCTGTACCAGGATTTCGGGTGGACTACCTCTACATTGCTGATTTTATCAAAAACCTGCAGGAAAAGAAGAACCTCGCCGACCCCATCCCCGTCTCCTGCTTCACTGCTACCGCGAAACAGAAAGTCATTGAAGACATTTGCGCCTATTTTCGGGAAAAACTGAACCTTGAACTCGATGTTTTCGGTACCCGCCGCCCGAAGCAACCTGCACTACAAGGTGCTGGAAAGAGAAGGCGACGAAGACAAATACGACGCCCTGCGAAACCTCCTTAACGACAAAACTGCCCGGTATCGTGTACGTCTCCCGCACGCGAAAAGCAAGCGAACTTTCCGAGCGGCTGCGGGCAGACGGCTTCAACGCCCGCGCCTTTCACGGCAAAATGGAGGCTACGGAAAAACGGAGAATCAAAATGCCTTCATTGCCGGAATGGTGCAGGTCATGGTCGCCACCTCGGTACTTTGGCATGGGCGTGGACAAAAAAGATGTATACCTGGTCATCCATTTCGACATTTCCGATTCTTTGAAAACTACGTGCAGGAGGCCGGGCGCGCCGGGCGTGACGAAAAATTGAGGCGGAGTGCTACGTGCTGTTCAATGAGGAAGATTTGAGCAAACACTTCATCCTGCTGAACCAGACCAAACTCAACATCCAGGAGATCAAACAAATCTGGAACGCCATCAAATTCATTACCAAATACCGCACGAGCGTTTCCAATTCGCCCCTCGAGATCGCCCGTAAAGCGGGCTGGGACGACAGTGTTTCTGAAATTGAAACCCGCGTAACCACCGCCATTGCCGCACTCGAAGACGCCGGCTACCTGCGCCGCGGGCAGAACATGCCCCGCATATATGCCAACAGTATCCTATGCAAAACCGCGCAAGAGGCCATTAAAAAATCGAACAATCCGATCGCTTCGAAAATGAGCGCCAGAAAGTAAACGCTATCCGAATCCTCAAAAACTGTTCTCCAGTAAAAGCAAGGCACAGGTAGCCGACAGTGAAGCCGCCGAATCGCGCATTGATTATATCAGCGACCATCTGGGCATCGTCAGAGAAGAGGTCATCCAAATCATCAACCTGCTGCGGGAAGAAAAAATCCTCGCCGACGCCAAAGACCTGACGGCGTTCATCAAACGCGGTGAACAAAAAACCGCTCGCTTGCCATCCTGGAAACGTTCTATCAAATCGAACAGTTTTGCTCACTCAATTGGACGAGGCCGAACGGGACTTTTCGCTCAAAGCCCTCAATGAAGCCGCCGAAGCCGCAGGCTGCGCCGGCGTTTCGCCGCAACGACTCAAAACGATACTGAACTTTTGGGTATAAAACACTGGATAAAACGCGCGCCCCGCGATTTTGCGAACCAAATTATCGTAGTGCAAGCCAAGGATTCGCCCCGGAATTTGCGTGAAAAATTGATAAACGGTACGAACTGGCGCGTTCAGTAGTGAGTTTTTATATCAAAAAAAACAAACCACCACTGCCGGAAACGGGCAGGCAGAGGAAGTACTGGTAGAATTTTCCGTGCTGGAATTAAAAGAAAATTTCGAGCAGTACCAGCCGGCTTGTTTCAACAGAAAACCACATCGGAGGCAGTCGAAGATGCGCTTTTTACCTGTCCAGAATCGAGGTACCTGAAAATTGAAGGCGGTTTTTGGTCGTTTACAACCGCTTGAACATCGTCCGTTTGGAAGAAAACAACAAAATCCAATACAAAAACGAGGATTATCAAAAACTCAATCAGTTCTACGAAAACAAAGTGCAACAAATCCACATCGTCGGAGAATATGCAAAAAAATGGTGCGACGACTATGTGGGCGCGCTGCGCTTTGTGGACGATTATTATTTTCAGTTGAACTACTCCTCTTTTTGGGAAGGTATTTCCCCGGAACCCGCAGCGCGGAAATCAGGCGAAACATTACGCCTGCCAAATACCGGCAATTATTCGAAACCCTCTCCGAGGCGCAGCGCCAGATCATCGACGACAAACACAGCGCGCACCTTGTCGTCGTATTGCCGGTAAGGCAGCGGCAAAACCAGGGTATTGACCCACAAACTCGCCGCGCTCCTGCTCATGGAAGATGTGAAACACGAGCAGTTGTTAATGCTCACCTTTTCGCGGTCAGCGGCAACGGAGTTTAAAAACGCCTGATGGCGCTCATCGGCAATGCAGCCCATTTTGTGGAAATCAAAACCTTTCATTCCTATTGTTTCGACCTTTTGGGTACGCGTTGGCAGCCTTGAAAAATCGGATAGCATCCTTCAGGACACCGTAGAGAAAATCCGAAATGGCGAAATCGAACCCAACCGAATCACCAAAACGGTGCTGGTCATTGACGAAGCACAGGGATATGAACGCCGATGAGTTTGCATTGGTCAACATTTTAATGGAAAAAAATGAGGGCTTGCGCGTGATTGCCGTGGGCGACGATGACCAAAACATATTCGCGTTTCGAGGCGCCGATTCCCGCTTTTTGACTGAACTCATCGAACGCCGGCAGGCTGTGAAATATGAACTAACGGTCAATTTCCGAAGCTGCCCTCAAATCGTCGCCTTTGCCAATGCCTTTGCCAAAACAATTTCCAAAAGGCTGAAAACCGATGACATCATTCCGCATCATACAACGGTAAGTACCATTTGAAATTGGTATCCTACCAAAGCAGGCATCTCATTGAACCCCTGGTACGCGACTTGCTCGCCGCCGATTTGAGCGGTACGGTACCTGCGTGCTGGTAAAACCAACGAAGAGGCTGCTCAAATCACCGGTATGCTGCTACAGCACGGCATACCGCCAAACTTATCCAAAGCAACGATGGCTTCCCACTTCAAAACCTGTTGGAAGTACGGATTTCATGGATGCATTGGCACCCCACTCAGTCACCATCGCACCGGAAGATTGGGAAAATGCCAAACGCGCAGTGTATGATAAATTCAGGTTCAGCCCGAAATTCGAAATCGTGCTTAATTTAGTTAAGGACTTTCAGGAGATCAACCCGAAAACCAAGTATACATCTGATTTTCAATCATTCGTAAGAGAATCGAAAATCGAGGATTTCTATCGGCAAGAGAGCGATACGATATTTGTTTCGACGATACATAAGGCCAAAGGCCGTGAGTTTGACCATGTTTTCCTGATGCTCGACGGCTTCAACGCTGACTCCGACGAGGCCAGGCGCCAGATATACGTCGCCCTCACCCGCGCCAAAAGCCGTTTGGCGATACATACCAACGGGCGTTTTCCCCATCACATCCATTTACCGGACGTACAACGCGTTGAAAATACCGGGGCCTGGCTACCGCCGCCAAAAATTGCCGTCCAACTCACGCTCAAAGACATTTACCTCGGCTATTTTGCCTTCGTTCAACACCGCGTGGAGGCCCTGATGAGCGGACAAGATCTGCTCATTCAGGCCGAAGGCCTGGCGGATCAAAACGGAAACCTGGTTTTGAAATTTTCCAAAAAGTTTCACAAGCAACTCCTTGCCCACCGCGCTGCAGGATACGTGCTGGCTGAAGCGCGGGTCAATTTCATCGTGTATTGGACGGACCAGGAACAAGCGCAGGAGTTCAAGGTGGTGTTGCCGGAGTTGGTTTTTGAAATGGGGCGGGAATGAATGCCTGTTGTGTGTGTCCCGTCCTGAAAACAGTTACCGGTGCCCCGCCTTACCCCCGACAAATACGCCCCGTGCACCGTTCTGTGAAAGGCCGCGGTCGTCGCCTCCCTGGCGAAGTCGCGGAAGGTGTGAATGCGGCCGCCTACCCGGCCTCCAGCACCAGCACTTCAATGCCGGCGTCGGAGAGTGTTCGGGCCGCCGCTGCCCCGGCAATGCCGGCGCCGATGATGGCCACTTTAACCAGGATAATACAGCTTTTCTTCCATCTGCTCCCTCTGCGGCACAAACCGCCCCCACTCCAGCGGGAAAGCCACTCCCTGCATCTTTAGGGTCTGCACCCGGTACAAATAGGCCGCCCCCTGCATGATCTGCTCCGCCACGTCCGCTGCCCGTCGGTTCCGGTAGTCCTCCAGGTAGGTGCCCTTCACCCAGTCGTTGAAGGCGCCCATGGCCGGGCCGCACCAGATTTGGTAGTCCTGCGCCCGCCCCGGCGTGCCGGCATTGGCCCAGTTGGACGACAGCCCCAGGTACCAGCGGAAAACCAGTGCCATCTTTCGGTGTGGGTTGCCCTCGGCCCGCTCGATCTGCTCGGGGTCGCGGTTGCGGAAGAACTCGATGCAGTCCTGCCAGACGGCCTCCAGAGGCTTCTGGAAAACCTGCTTTTCCATTTTCAGCCGCTCTTCTGCCGGAATTTCCTCAATGGATTTATAGCGCTGGTAATATTCATAAAGCTTTTTGGCGCGCGGCCCGAAGAGGGTACCCCGCTTCAGCACCTGTAGCTCCACGCCCATTTCAAACATGTCGGATGCCGGCGCCATGATGACGTCGGTAGAGTCGACCGTGGCCAGCAACTGGCGGACATGCTCGGAAGTGCCCGCTTCCACGCAGGCCTGATTGGCCGATCCGGTAACCACATAGGCGGCGCCCATCATAAAGGCCGCCAGAGCGGAAGCCGGCGTAGAGATGCCGCCCGCCGCACCGATGCGGATCTTCTGCTCAAACTGGTGCTTTTCCTGCAACTCATCCCGCAGTTGAATGATAGACGGCAGCAAGGCCACCAGCGGGCGGTTGTCGGTATGGCCGCCGGAGTCGGCCTCCACCGTGATATCGTCGGCCATAGGCACGCTGGCGGCCAATTCGGCTTGCATTGGGGTGATCTTGCCCTTTTCCAGCAGCAGCTTCAGAAAACGCTCCGGCGCGGGCTGCATGAAGTGTGCCGCCACTTCCTTCCGCGATATTTTGGCAATGACCTTGTTGTTGATGACAACCCCGCCTTCCTGATCCCGGCTCAGCCCCGCCACCCGGTAGTGCACGATGTGCTCGGTCAATGCCAGAAAGGCGGAGGCTTCCACGATATGGACGCCTTTTTCCAGGTACAGCTTCACCGCACCGGCTTCCAGCGCCTTCTCGTTCGGGCTGTGGATAAGGTTGAAGGCGTAGGGTTCGTTCGGCAACCCGCCCTGTATCTTCTCTATGGCCTGCAACACCCGGGCGGGCACCAGGCCTGCCGCCCCAAAGGAACCGAGCAGGCCCGCCCGGCCTACGGCGATCACCAGCTCTTCGGAGGCGATGCCGTTGGCCATGGCACCGGTCTTGTAGGCATATTTCAGGTTGTAATCCTCCCGGAATGAAGGGTCGCCCAGTTGGCTCGGGGGCAGGGCATTAGCCATAGCGAGTAATTGCAGGCCTTTGCCGTTGGCAGTTAGTTCGCCTTCGTTGCTGGCGCCGATGCGGCCGCGGAAGTCCTGGACAATAAAGCAGGGCAAATCCGTACTCGCCAACTTTTGCTGGATACCCGCAGCATCAAAGGATACGGCGCGCGGGGAGCCTTTCCAGTAAAAAGGAGTTAATGCGCCATTGTATTCTAAATCCATATTTGTCTTCATTACGCAAGTCTGGAGACTTGCAAAGTTTTGCCGCATCGGGTCGCAGACCCTCGCGAACAAACAGAATTATTTTTTATTATGAGTCAGGCTTCTTCGATAGCCAATGCCAGGTCCGTCACCTGGTAAATCCGCATTTTGTCGTTCCAGAGGTAGGCGTCAGCGATGATGGCCAGTTGCCCGCCTCGCTTTTCAATGGTTTTGATATGCACTTCCAGGTGCATCTCTTTTACGTGCTGAAGGATTTGGCCCCGGTATTTCCAAACCGTTTTGTGGTTTGGCAGCTGGACGAATTTCGGGGAGGCAAAATCCTTGCCCAAATCCTGCTGCAAAGCGAAGACCTGCATGGCCTGCAGGATGGCCTCCACCCCCAGGGAACCGGGCATCACCGGATCCTGGTAGAAATGGCAGGTGAAAAACCAGTCGTAGGGCTTCATGAATTTCGTGGCGTGGATATAGCCCTTGCCGTACTTTCCCTGGCCCTTAGCGATGATCAGCTGGTCCAGCAAATCCAGTTGATCTTCCGCCAGGCGGTAATGAGGCTTATCGGCCGGCGCTTTAAACAATTTCATCTGGCCGTAAAGGGAGTCCAGCCTGACCTGCATGTAGTCTTTGGGCTGAAGCCCTTCCGTTTCAAACCAGGGGGCCACTTCTTTACCGCCGTCCAGCCCCACCTGCGAAGCCAGCGCTTCGCCGGGGAAAAAGCCGAAGGAAGATTTTCCCTGGTAGAATACCTGCCCGTCTGCCGACAGCTCGAAAGTGTAGTTTTGCAGGATAGTTCCGCCCAGGGCCACCGAAGATGCGAGCACCGCCCGGTTGGTGATCGTTTTCCCGCGCAGGTCCGTGCCGGCCGGCAGGCCGAACAGCTCCCCTTCTCCATCGAGGTTGCGGAAGTAGAGGTTCTTATCCGGGAATTGCAGGGTGCTGCCCTGATAAGCGCCCAGCAGGCCGCAGGGCTGCAGGGCGATCTCCATCAGAATGGAGTAGGGCATGGTGTGGGCGGAGTTTTGCTCGTAATACCAGGCATCGGCCGGCACGTCGTACTCCGCCAGGATGGCGGACGGCTTCGAGAAATCAAACCGCTCTCCTTCAATTTTCAGGACTCTGGAGATCAGCTGCAGGTCCGTGTTGGGCTGGCGGGAGACCGTCCGCCCGTCGTAGACGGTAAATTCCGGCCCGAAGCACTTCGACAGGTCGTCGAGGGCAAAGGTGGTAATGTCCTCTTCGTTCAGCAAAGCGCCTTCTGAACGGGGAGAAACAGATACCCCCGGCGTTTCTTCCAGATAGCGGGGATTGGATTTTTCTCTCAGCTGCAGGCCCAGGTTCTCAAAGTGGACCGTCACGACCCCATCGGAGATGATCTCCAGGTCGCCGATCACGTAGGGGTTGGGAATGAGGCCAATCTCTTTGATCTCCAGTTTGTAGACCAGCCTGGTATCTTTGGGCGTTACCTGCTTGCGGCAGCGCACCTTTTGCGGCAGGTCGAACACGGGCTGGTAACGGGCGTCTTTGGTCAGCCGCTGCAGGCCCAGCAACAGCATGAAGAAGCGGAGCAGGTTGCCGCCGCCCTCGGCCTGCAGGGAGCCGGCCAGCACCTCGTCGTCGCGGAAGTGGCAGGGGAAGTACCAGTCGTCGGGGTGAAGGTCTTTTTCGGCCACGATATAGCCCAGCCCGTAGGTGCCGCCCGTCAGGTCAACCGAGGTGATGCGGTCGATCATCAGAATCTTTTCCGGAGGCAGGCAGAGGGAAGGGTTGCGGCCGTTGGCGAAGTAGGAATCATCCTCAAAACACTTTTCCATGTCGCCGTTGATGAGGTGGCGCAGGTCTTCTTTGGAGAAGGAAGTCTTGTGGGTTTTGAGCAGGGGCGTGAAGTGCTTTTTCTTTGCCGTGCGCTTCGCTTCGAGCTCGCTTTCGGTGTACACCACGCCCTGGCCTTCCTCCAGTTGCTCATCCGTAAAGAAGCCGGCACAGCCGCCGTCCATTTTCAGCACCAGCCGATCCTGCACAAAACAGCGGTAGCTGAAGAAGAAGAGCAGGTTGTCGCCGTTGCGGACGAAGGAGTTGATGGAAATATCGTAGCGCAGGGTCTGCCCTTCGAAGGGCAGGTCGTCGACAAAGGTCAGCGTGCAGTCGAGCAGCCGGTAGACGAGGTTGCCCTTGTTCTGAAAGTCGATGCCCAGGTAGGAGATCAGCAACAGGTCGCACTGCCCCGACTCAACGGAGACCGCCCAGGGGATCTGCCGGTCGGTAGTAAACCAGGCGTTGTAGGGGATGTCGTACTCCGTCTGCATGGTGGAGGGCTTGTACTCGCCCATTTTGGCGTTCAGCCCGGTTACCCGGCTCACCAGCAGGTAAGGGTGCATGGGCAGCATCACCCGTCGGCGGTAGGTATCGATGACGGCGTATTCCTGCCCGAAGACATGGGCGATCTTGCCGGTGGCGAATTCCTCCAGGTCCTCCTGAGAGAAAATGACGGTTTTGCCCGACAGATGCTCGCCCGATTCGTAGTCCTGCAGTCGCAGGCCGTTCTCGCCTGGCCGCTCCTGAGGGGCCAGTATGCCGGCCGTGCTTTCTTCCGTTCTGCTTTCCATGTGGAGAAAAGATTCTGTATGAAGTGAGTAATTCAAATTGGAAGGTTCTTCTTCATCGCCTGCCGCCAGGACAAGGGCAGCGGCCTTTTTACGGGCCTTGCGCTTTTCGGCGGCAGCAAAGTACCTGCGGTTTTCTTCGCTTAGGATGGTATCGAAAATCCGGGTGCCGCCCGGGATAATTTTCTTCATAAAACGCCGGGCCGGTTGTTCTTCCTTTGCCGGGGGAAACAGCAACGAAAGGCCCAGGTCCAGGCCATGGCTGGCCAGTTGCGCCAGTAGTTCCAGGAGGGATTGGGCATCGGGTTTGCCCTTCTGGTCGATGCTTGCCGCCAGGTGTTCTTTGCCCGCCAGGATCTTGTTGATCCAGCCGGTGCAGGTGGCGTTGGCGCCCAGCTCGACAAACAGGCGGGCGCCGGCCTCGTAGGCGGTTTTTACGGTCTTTGGAAAGTCCACCATCCGGCAGCACACCGCCGTGGAGTTTTCGGCGATATTCCGGCTGTCCATCTCTATCCTGGAATGGGTAATGCTGGAATAGAAATCGATGGCGGGCACCTCCTGTAAAGGAAAGCCGTGCATCTTCAGCAAACCGGCCCTTTCTTTTTCGCAGAAATCGTGGTGGATGACATTCTGGAAGGGAATGGCGACGGTAGGGCAGCCCAACTGCTCCGCAATGGCCAGGCAGGCCGCCTTGTCGCCGGAAATGACGGCCTCCTCTTCGGTATTGATAAAGGTCAGGAATACCTTTTCCCGGCCTTTAACCAGGGCCTCCACCTTTTTTCGCGGCGCCAGCAACACCAGGCTCACCCAGCTGCTTTTTGCCTCTTCCGGGCTGATACCCCAGTGTTCGGCCAGCAACTCCAGGTTGCCCGCAAACCGGTTTTTGAAAATGGGCGATTGCTGAAACTCTTTGGTCTCATCAGCGCTCCACACCCCCAGGGAATACCACATACTGCTGCACTCCCCCATGCTGTAGCCGAAGGCGATCTCCGGCTCCAGCCTGAAAACCTGGCGCAGGACATGGGTGTAAGCGGCGGAGAAGAACACGCCCACCGACATCATGGCGATGGCATTGTCGTAGATGCTCTTCGGCTGATCGGCGGAGCGTATTTTTTTGGGGAACAGGTAATCCGGCCAGATGTATTCCTCCAGGTTGGGCAGTTTGCTTTCGAAGTGTGGAAACAGCTGGGGGAACAGCTGGAACAAATCCTGCCCCAGGTGCGGATAAGCCGTGGAAGAGCCGGGGTAGACGAAGGCCACCTTACCCGAATTGCCCAGCGGGTGGGGAGTAAAATAACTGCCCCCCGGCGTTTTGAGGGCCTTCTGGTTTTGAAACGAGGCACCGATATTCTTCCGGAAATAGTGGATTTCCCGTACCAGCCCTTTTTTGTTTTCTGCGATCAGGGCCAGGCAATAAGCAGCTTCCTTTGTGCTGTTGTTCCTGTGAAACTGGGATGCGACCGCACTCAGCGGCACCGGGCTTTCGGCAGCGATCTCCAGGGCGGTCAGTCGTTGCTGCAGCTCCTTTTCCGCATTGCCCTTCAGGATGAAGAGGTGCGGCGCGTTGTTGTGCAGAAAGGCCGAATTCGCACCGGAGGGACGGACGGCTTCCGACAGCCGGACCTGCATGCCGTCCACTCCATGAACGGCTGCCTGTCGCTTTTGTCGGCCGTTTTCCAGTATCCACGGGCGCGACTTTTCCGGGAAATAATACCCCTTGCCTTCCAAGGCGGCTGCCTCTTTAGGGCCTTTCCAGTTGGGAATGCCCGGAATGAACCGATGGTGCAGGCAAAGAGCCGTTTTGATCAGGGCGGCGATGCCGGAAGCAGCATAGGTATGGCCAATATTAGCTTTGATGCTGCCGAGCGCAGCCGGTTGTTGGGCCGGCTGTCGGCGGTGTTCGGAATTCGGCGCCAGGCCATTTGCAAGTTCCGGAAGGACAGTATCCGGTTCTTCAAAAAGTGTAGTTTTTTGGACCATCCCCGGCTGCTCGAGCAACCATTGTAGTTCTGCTTCGTCTTCGCGGGCAATGCCCGTAGCGGCAAGCTCCAGATAGCCTGCTTCCCCCAGCGGCTTTACCTGCCCGGTTTCCTCAATTACTGCGTAAACCCTGTCTTCCCCGGCATCCGCCAGCTTCTTCAGGACTACCGCCCCGGCGCCTTCGCCCACCAGCCAGCCTTCGTCGTGGTCGTTCAGGGGAAGGCTGGGCTTACTTGCCGGGTTTATTTTATTCTTCCTATTCCGCAGCAGGACATTCTCCAATCCGCCTGAAAAATCGACCCCGCCGACGACGACAGCTTCCACTTCCCCGAGGGATAGCAGGTTCTGCGCTACTTCCAGCGCCTTGAATGCCGAATTCTCACCACAGGAAACCGTAAAGGCCGGCCCCGAAAAATCCCACAGCGCCGCTATCCGGCTGGCCATAATGTTGCCGACAAAACTGGTATGCTGGCTTGGGGTTTGGGAGCCTTCCCGGTGGTAAACGCCGTTTTTACATAGTTCTTCCAGGCGCGCTTTCTGTTCTTCATCGAGCTGGATATCGCTTTTTTGCAGGGCCTTCCCGAGCTGCCAGCCTGCATCCCAGCGGGCCAGGTAGTGATGGATGGCCAGCTCCGATTCCATGGCGATAAGCACGGCGACGTTTCGGCTTTCTTCCAAACCGGCGTCCCGCAAAGCGTTATCCGCCACTTTCAGGATGAGCGCCTGTTGGGGCTCCAGCGTTTCGGCTTCCGTCGGCTGTATCTTATAGCGCAGCAGGTCGATCTCAAAATCTTCGATGTAGGCGCCCAGGGGGGGCTTGCCGTCTTCAAAGCCATAGGACTTCAGCAAGGCCTCATCTTGATCAAATCCTTTCCAGCGTCCCTCCGGCAAAGCTCTGAAATGCTGCTTTCCGTGATAAATGGTAGAATGGAATGCTTCCAGCCCCGCACAATCGCCAAAGTGGGCGTCCATGCCGACGATGGCCATGGGTTGTAATTCTATAGGTTGCCCGGAAGCAGCCCCGGCGTGCTCGGGCCAGTAGTTCTGCACCACCATGTGGGCGTTCGTCCCGCCGAAGCCGAAGGAGTTGATGCCCGCCTGTTTCTGCGGGTGAGGCCAGGGCGTCGGTTCGAGGATCATCTGTTCCCGGCCCAGCCAGCCATTGCCGGATGAGAGGGCATTCTCCAGGTTGATGTTAGGCGGGATGGCCCCCTTCTGCATGGCCAGCAATACCTTCAGCAGGCCGGTCATGCCGGCGGCGGTCAGCAGGTGGCCCATATTGGATTTGACGGAGCCGAGGCGGGGTTGGGTTTGGTGTTCAGCGAAGAAGCCGGCGATGGAGTTCATCTCTGTCAGGTCGCCGAGGGGCGTGCCGGTGGCGTGGCATTCCAGGTAGGAGGTCTCTTTCGGGTCGATGCCGTTGTTGTAATAGGCGCGCTCGAAGGCGAGGCGCTGGCCTTTCGGGTGAGGGCTGAGCAGGAACTTGCCACGGCCGTCGTTCGACAGGCCGATGCCGCCGATGACTGCCTGAATGCTGTCTCCGTCGCGCTCGGCGTCTTCCAGTCGCTTGAGCACCACCACTCCGGCGCCTTCGGAGGAGACCAGCCCGGCAGAGTTTTTGTCGAGCGGAACGAATTTATCCTCTGCCCCGGCATAGGCATGGAATATGGAGAACCCCATATGGATGAACAACTGGTCGGAAGCGCAAACTGCGCCGGCCAGCATCATATCGGCCTTGCCGGTGAGCAGTTCGTCGGCAGCCAGCTTGATGGCGTAGAGGGAGGTGGCGCAGGCGGCGTCCAGGGCGTAATGGCCGGCGCCCAGCCCCAGTGCCCGGCTGGCCATTTGGGAGACCGTCCAGTCGAGGATGGCGTTATCCGGCCTGCCCTTTTGGGTAGCCGGTATCCGGAATTGCTCGTCCTGCAGCAGCTCCCGCAGGGCTTTCTCCATGGTTTGGGTGTAAACGTCCGCCAGCAGGAGGTGGGAGGAACTGGTGGGAAAGGAAAGGTTGCCAAGGACGAGTCCGCAGCGCTGCAGCTTTTCCTTATTGTTGAAATAGCCGGCCTCCCGGAGGGCTTCGCGGGCGACGTGGAGCGGCCACTGGTAGAGCTTGTCCTGCCGGGCGAGAAAGCCCGCCGGCAATTCGTAGCCATAAGGGTCGAACCGGAAATCGCGGATATAGCCTCCGCGCAGGGAATAGCATTTGTCGACCACTCCCTTGCCCGGCTGGTAGAAAATCTCCGGATTTGCGCCGAAGTCCTCTTCTGTTGCCAGCCCGGTGAGGTCTCTGCCCTGCATCAGGTTATCCCAGAATTCCTCCGGCGTGGAGGAACCGGGAAAGAGTCCGGAGGTTCCTATGATGGCTATTTTGGTCATGTTGATTTTTTTGGCCGTGCGATCAGGCACGAAGCGTATTTGGCATTTGGGGCTTGTGGCCGTGCGATCAGGGATGATCGCGGCACGAAGCGTATTTGGCATTTGGGGCTTGTGGCCGTGCGATCAGGGATGATCGCGGCACGAAGCGCATTTGGCGTTAGGCGCTTGTGGCCGTGCGATCAGGGATGATCGCGGCACGAGCTACCATACCAGTTGCTTCGATACCGTTACCGTTGCCCCCGTGGTTTTCATGTAAACGGTTCCTTCTTCATCATACACTGTACACTCGGCCACCATTTTGAAATCGGTGGCTTCGGTGATGCCCACATGGACGAACAGCTCTTTTCCGAAAGGAACCGGCCGGCAAATCACTGCCGAGTCAGTCTGCAGCGGCAGGCTCCTCGCCCCGTCCATGAATTTTTGTACCCAAACGACCATGCCCTGATACTGGATGTCCGTGAAGAAGGTGTTGACCGAACCTACCGGGAACTGCCCCTGCCCGGACAAAGGCACCTCCGGCGCTTTGCAGGACAGGACGATCTGGTTCTCCGTACAATCCAGTATTCGCTCGATCCCCCGGAAGTAGGCGCCATGGAAAAGCGACCCATCCTCATACAAGACTGCCCCATCCATTGGCTGCCAGGTGCCGCTGAGCCGGTGCGTAAATGTCGGCGTTTCCCGTTCTTCCTTTTTATTCAAAAGCATCACCGTTGCCTTGTAGTGGTAGGTGGGCAGTTTGTCTCCTTCGCTCAGGACGGCTACCTCAAAGACAATCTGTTCCGGGGCTTTCTCCACCTCTTTAATTTCAACAATGTAATCTTCCTTCTGTGAGCCGTCAAAGACAATACCTTTGAACAGCCGGGTGTTCTCCACCCGGGAAACGCGGTAATCGGGATACAGTCTTTCGCAGGCCTGCGCCATCCATCCCACGGCGTTCACCACCGGCAGCACCGCTTTGCCCTGAATGACGTGGTGGTTCAGGAACGGGTTGTCTTCCAGCCTCAGGCGGCGGCGGATGCGATAGGCCCGCAGGTCTTCGCTGATGTAGCTGACAGCTGCCGGCAGCGTTCCCCCGATGACCACCTGCGGCTGATCGGCGTAAGCCACATTGAGTTCGTTGACCAGCATGGCCGCTCCGCCCTGGCTGTTGACCAGGGTGACGCCCGCTGCCTCAAACTGCGCTTTCAGTTCGCCGCTGACCATGCCGCTGTCCCAGGCTCCCCAGTTGATGGCCGAGACATGAGTATTGGGATGGTTGGTTTTGAACAAGTGAGCGGCTTTGCTCAGAATCTCGTTGGCGATGGCGTAGTCGGTTTGGCCCACATTTCCGTAGAACCCGGCTACCGACGAGAACAGGATCAGGTGATCGAGCTGGTGAATGTCCACGCTCCGCAGCAGGGCGAGCAGGCCGTCGAGCTTTACGGAAAGCACGTTCTCAAAATCGGCCTCCGTTTTATCCTGTATGTACTTATCCGCCAACCGGCCGGCACCGTGAATGATGCCGGTCACCTTACCTGACTTATCTACTGCAGTTTTCAGCTCAGTTTGAAAACTCGCCGGGTCCGTCACGTCGCCCTGGATATACATGGCTTGTCCGCCATTAGCCTGTATCCGGGCAATGGTTTCGTCGATCTCTTTTTTGGCGACAATATTCTTGTAAGTACTTTTAACCGCTGCCAGGTTGGGCTTTTCTCCCCGCGCCTTCATGTCTTCCATGATGAGCCGCTTCAAAACGCCTTCCTCATTTTCATTCCTGGCAAAAGCAGGCACTTCAAAGGTGCTGGAAGAGCGGCCCAGCAGGATAAATTTGCACTGGAAAGCCTTCGCCATTTCAATGACGCAGGTAGCCGTAACGCCCCGGGCGCCGCCGCTGACGAGGAAGACGGAATCGGGCGTAACCGTCGTCTGAATTTCTGCCTGTGCTGCTACTTCAACCGGTTGAGCGCTTGTCGTCTGCCGGCCTTTTTCGGAAAAGGCCACTTCTACATTCGAGACATCTGCATCATATAGTTCGGCCACTATCTGGGCGGCAATGGTTTCAGCCGGCAATTCCGGTTGTATGTCCAACGCCCGGCAGAATACCGGTGCCCACTCCAGGTTGAGGCATTTCACCAGCCCGGTGACGCCGCCGCCAAAAACGGAGACATTGCCGCGCCGCCCCTGCCCCAGTTGCCCGTCCATCCGGGTAACTGCGAGGAAGCCGGCGCGCTGCTGCTGTCCCAGCGCATTCAGCGGTTTCTGCAGGTGCTTGGCCAAAAGGAAGAGGGTTTTGACGATCTCCCGCTCGGCGGGAAAATGCCGGGTAAAGTTGCCGTGCTGAAATTCGAAGTGGGGGTGGAGGTGGATGAAACTGCCCACCTCTCCGTACTGCGCCCGGACGGCGGCCAACGCCTCCTGGACCGCCTCATCGGAAGCAGCGGTAAGGCTGACGGCCTTGTCCGTCACCGGGTTTTGGATATGAGGAAGGTTCAGCACCACAACCCGGTGGCCGCGTTTTCCCAATAGGCGCGCCACCTCCGCTGTCAGTCCTGAACCTTCGTTCGTTACTAAAGTAATGTGCGTATCCGGCAGGGAAAATTCCAGTTGGTCCGGCCGGGGCAGGAATTTCAATCCTACCGCTTTGCGTTCCACACCGTGGAAGTAGCCTGTCCGTATCCGCGTACCCTTTTTTTCTGCCCTGGGAGCAGGAGCGGCGGGTGCGGTTATGCTACCAGTTTTTTTTTACTATTCCTGCCGACGTAGTCGATAATCTGGCCTAACGTGCGCAGTTCCGTCAGCTCGTTGGGGTTGATGCCCGACATTTCCGGATACTGGGCCGTCAGGGCGCCGAAGATTTCCACCCGTTTGATGGAGTCGATGCCCAGGTCGGCTTCCATGTCCATGCTCAGTTCGAGCATCTCGGCCGGGTAGCCGGTCTTTTCGCTGACCACTTCCAGCAAGGCTTTTTCCAGCTTAGCTGTATTCATGCTGCCCGAAGCAACCGGCACTTCGGCAGCCGGCGCAACCTCAACCTCCGCCTTTTCCTCAACCTTAACCTCAGCCTTCTGCCCGGCCACCGCTGTTCCCCCTTTCTTGCCCACGTAAGCTACGATCTCGCCCAGGGTGCGCAGTTCCGTTAGCTCGTTGGGGTTGATGCCCGACATTTCCGGGTACTGGGCCGTCAGGGCGCCGAAAATCTCCACCCGCTTGATGGAGTCGATGCCCAGGTCGGCTTCCATGTCCATGCTCAGTTCGAGCATCTCGGTGGGTAGCCGGTCTTTTCGCTGACCACATCCAGCAAGGCTTTTTCCAGCTTAGCTGTATCTGTGCTGTTCGGAGCAACGCCTTAACCTCAACCTCAGCCTTAACCTCAGCCTCAACCTTTTCTCCGTACCACTGCTCCCCCTTTCTTGCCCACGTAAGCCACAATCTCGCCCAGGGTGCGCAGTTCCGTCAACTCATTGGGATTGATTCCGGCCATTTCCGGATACTGGGCCGTCAGGGCGCCGAAGATTTCCACCCGTTTGATGGAGTCGATGCCCAGGTCGGCCTCCATGTCCATGCTCAGTTCGAGCATCTCGGCCGGGTAGCCCGTTTTTTCGCTGACCACTTCCAGCAGGCTTTTTTCCAGCTTAGCCGTATCCATGCCGTTCGGCGCAGCCGGCGCCTTAACCTCAGCCTCAGCCTTAACCTTAACCTCCGCCTTTTCCTCAACCTCCACCCCAGCTCCGGGCACTTTTGCTTTAACAAAACCATTGGCGCCGTTGCCGTTGCCGTTTTTGTATTGCGGCTTTGGCGGGGTTACGGGAGGGGCCGGCTTTTCGAAGCTGGCCGGCGCTGCCGCATCTCCAGCATTTTGCGGAGCCTCGATCTGTCGGGAAAGCAGCTGCAGCAACTGCTGCCCTTGCTGGTTTTGTTCGCTCATGAACCGCTCAAAAATCTCCAGCGATTTCGTTTGATGGGCATTGAACGACTCCAGCGCCGCCTGCAATACCTTAAGGGCTTCTTTATTCATGGCTTCTTCTTCATTTTCATTTTTAGAATCAATTGAATTTCCGGCCGGAACCTCGACGATCTTTTCGACCTCTACTATTTTTTCAATTACAGATGCCTGGCTGCCGGAAATCCGGAAACCGTCATTCAGAGCTGCCTGATAAGCTTTCTGCGTAGGTTCGGAGACATAATTATTGCCGCTCAGAGCCACATTCAGTTTGGTCTTGGCCAGAGGAGCGGGCGCTTCCCGCTTGTAGGGATCGACGTGGCTGAGCGGCAGGCCCAGCACACGCAGTTGCAGGGCAGCCTGGCGGAACTGCAGATCGCTGTCCTTATTCGGGCTCGGATTGACGCTCAGGGCCACGAGTTCTTTGTCTTTTAAGATATTCTGCACCAGTTTGGACAACACGTCCCGCGGCCCGAATTCCACGAAAATGCGGCCCCCATCCCGGAAGATGTTTTCAATCAGGTTTTTGAACAGGACGGGGTTGGTGATCTGCTGCTCCAGGATAGCGTGTTGCTCGTCGGCGTTGCCGGGATAAGGCAGCCCGGTGGTATTGGCGTAAACCGGGATGGCCGGCTGGTTGAATTGCTGGTTGTGCACGAAGCGGGCGAAGGGTTCTTGGGCGTGTTTCACGTAGGCAGTGTGGAAGGCGGCGGAGACCGGCAGGGGGATCACCGACAAGCCTTTGGCCTGAAGTTGGGCAGCAGCAGCTTTGATGGCGGCCGAGCCTCCCCCGATGACTACCTGGTCATTGGAGTTGACGTTGGCAATGCTTACCCCTGGCATGCTGCTGATGGCTTGCCGCACTTCTGCTTCCGGAGCTTTCACGGCCAACATAGCGCCGGCATCCGTTTCCGAGGAAGCAGCCGACATGGCAGCACCCCGTTTTTTGGCCAGCGCCAGATAGGTATCCTCATCGAGTACTCCGGCAGCCCAGAGGGCCGTCAGCTCGCCAAAGCTGTGGCCGGCGGCAAAGTGGGGCTGAAAGCCGGCCTGCCGCAGGGTCTTGTACACCCCCATGCTCAGGGCGCCGATGGCAGGCTGAGCATACTGGGTCAGGGTTAGTTTTTCCTGCTGCGCCTGCCGTTCCTCGTCCGAAAAAACGGGAACGGGGAAGACTGTTTTGGAAAGCGGTGCTTCCCCATCCTGCCGGAACAGGCTGTCCATTTTGCCAAAGGCGCCGTGGACTTCCGGGAAGGCATTGGCCAGTTCTTTGCCCATGCCGACGTATTGCGATCCCTGGCCGGAAAACAGAGCCACCACTTTCTGAGTAGTTGGATCAATGCCTTCCGGGCGGTAGCAAATGCCTTTGGGGTGGTTCCAGGCATGCTGGTTTTTCTGCAGCGTTTGGATGGCCAGTTGCAACAGCCCGGCGCATTCGTCCGCCGAACCAGCTACGAAACCCAGGCGGGCATGGGGCCGTTCAGGGTTGGTATTTTTAGAATCCTGGGCCAGCCTGGAAAAAACGGCCGGTGCCTCTTCCGACAGCAGCCGGGCCAGGGTAGCCTGGCAATCCTGCAGCAGCCGGGCAGGGGTCGGCGCCTGGAAAAGTACCGTTTTGAAGGGCTCGTGCAGGCGGTAATCTGCCGGCTTTTTCCCTTCATACTCTTCCATAGTAATATGCACGTTGATGCCGCCGAAGCCGAAGGCGCTCACCGAAGCCCGCCGGGGATGGCCGTTGCGCAGCCAGGGGCGGGATTCGGTATTGATATAGATCGGCGAGTTCTCTATGTCGAATTGGGAATTGGGCCGTTCCACGTTGATGGTGGGCGGCAATACTTTGTGGTGCAGGGCCAGTACAGCCTTCACCATGCCGGCAGCGCCCGCCGCCGCTTTGGTATGGCCGATCTGGGACTTGACGGACCCCAGGGCGATGTGGGCTTTTTCCGGGTTGTCCTTGCCAAAGACCATATTCATGGAGGTGAACTCGGTAGGGTCGCCGGCGCCGGTGCCGGTGCCGTGGGCTTCGATCAGGCCGACGGTGGAGGGGGCGTAGCCGGCATCCTCGTAGGCGCGGTTCATCGCCAGGGCCTGCCCGGAGGGCCGGGGGGCGTAGACTGACTTGAAGCGGCCGTCGCTCGACGTACCGACGCCTTTGATGACGGCGTAGATGTGGTCGTTGGCCTGTTCGGCATCTTCGAGCCTTTTCAGGACCAGCATGCCGAGGCCTTCGCCGATGAGCATGCCGTCGGCCTCGTCGCTGAAGGGGGTAATGTGCCCCGATTTGGAAAAGGCGGGCGTCTTGCTGAACGACATGTACATGAAAGGGAGTTGTCGGTATCTACCCGCCGGTGAGCATCATGTCGCAGCGCCCTTCCACCAGTTCGCTCAGTCATCTTGACGGCGCTCAGGGAGGCGGCGCAGGCGGCGTCGACCACGCTGTTGAGTACCGCCGGTCAAAGCGGTTGGTGATGCGGAAAATGACGTTGCCCAGTAAGTGGAAAGGCGTTTTCGTTCCAGCCCACGTAGTACTTTTTCATTTTGTCGACGATGGGGGGGATATCCTCTTCCGCTACGCCGCTGGCGCGCAGGGCTCGTTCCCAGATGGGGTATTGCAGGCGGGCGATCAGGGGCGTGATCAGTTTCTGGCCGCCGCCCACGCCCAGCACTACGCCGGTCTTTTCCCGCAGCTCTTTAGTGAATTTCGGAGAATCCGGCCCGTAGCCGGCATCCAGCAGGGCATCGCGGGCGGCCACCAGGGCCAGCAGCTGGCTGGCGTCGGTCACTTCCAGGATGTTGGGGGGCAGGCCGAATTCCAGGGGGTTAAAGTCGATCTCGGGAAGGAAACCGCCCCGCTTGCAGTAGGTCTTGTCGGGGGCGTTCATATCAGGATCATAGTAATCTGCTATGCGCCAGCGGTTTTCCGGCACGTCGGTGATGCTGTCTTTGCCCTGAACGATGTTGTTCCAGAACTCTTCGACATTCCGGGCGTCGGCAAAGATGGCGGACAGGCCGACGACGGCGATTGGCGTTTTGCTTAGGGAGCTGTTGATATTCATATCTTTTATTTTGATCCCGGCGGGCTTGCGGGGAGGATTCTTTTAAACCGAAATGCGGAACAGTTCTTCTTCCATTTCCAGCAGCTCGATGCCTTTGGGGGTACAAAGCCCCCGCATGTAGGGGATCAGGATGCCGAAGGTCAGGCGTTCTTTGCTGAATTCCACTGCCGGGAACAGGTCGTTGTCTTTCAGTAGCTTGAGCAGGGAGAGTACCGTTTTGACGACGACTTCCACATCCATGTCTTCCTGGAAGATGCCGTCTTTGATGCCCCACACGGCCAGGTCCACCAGTTGCTGGTGGGCAAAGTTGCCGGTTTTGCGGTACGATTCGTGCAGCAGGCCGGGGTAGTAGTGGATGATGTCGCTGAAGAAGTTGGGGTTGACGTTGTAGGTGCGCCCCACAATCTTCTGATGCAGGTGGCCCATGGCCTCGATGGCGTTTTCGGCCGAGGCGATGATCTCTTCGTTCTCCTGTTTAACCTGAGCGTGGTAAACCGCCAGGCAGGCTTCGAGCAGTTCGGTTTTGTCCTTGAAATGCGTGTATATAGTCCGTTTGGACGTATGCAGTTCTTTGACCAGGCGGTCGAGGGTGACCGTTTTCACCCCGTGTTTGATGAATTGCTGGGTGGCGGTTTCTATGATGTGTTCTCTGGTAATCATGTATTTAGCCTCGAAATATCCGCGTGGTAATATTTTGGTTCCGAAAGTACCGCAAAGTAATGGAGATTTGGCAGAAGTTCCTAATTTTGAGGGGGGAATATTTTTATGAGGGTGAAAAGCATACTACTGTACATGAGGTGTCCAAATGCCTATAGCCACAAAGCTTGCCCGGCTGGACAGACGGGACACCAAGCCACAAAGTTCCACAAAGCCGATAGCTATCGGCTTTGTGCCGCCTTAGTGTCCGTCTCTTCAGCCGGATAATTTTTCGTGTCCCGTCTCTTTGAGCCGGGCAAGCTTAGTGGCTAAAAAAAGCACCATGTACAGTAGTATGATGGAAAAGTGTTAAGCTCCAAATACCTCAGCTCCGCCCCACAAACACCACCAGCCAGGCTTTTAGATTTTCCATCTGCCGTAAATCTTCCCGCTCCAGGAAGCGGCGGGGCGGGGCGTGGCCCCGTGCGCATCAGGTTGAAATGTTAACGCAGGTGGCCATAATAGCCCGGACAGCCCGAAGTTTACCCGGCTGGACGGACGGGGGTTAGCAAAACCCCATTGCCCACATCCAGCCTGCCTCTGTCGGTCATAGCCTTTGGCGGCGGACCGAAGGGCCAACATAACACAGCCTGCTTTGCCTTTGGATGGCTTCCCGGGTTTATATTGCCCTTTCAGGGCGTAACCTAATGCCGGGTTTTTACCACGGGGCGTTGCCCCGTGCTGGGATATATTGGCCCTTCGGGCCGGGGCTGAGGTTTGGCTCCAAATCAGGTTTCAACATACTTAAACATTCAAACCTGATGCACGTGGGGCGCGGCCCCCGTCGGTAGCGGCCGGCAGTTCGGTTGCTTTCCTCTGGTGGAGGCATTTCAGCCCGAAGGTAAACTGATAAGGGGTCGGGAAAGGCGGGCGACCAACAGTAGCAGGCCTACGTGTTTTTGCCCGGCCTCGTATTCTGATTTGATGATTATAATCTTTGCAGGCCGAAGTCCTTAATAAAAATTTAACCCCACGAAGTGCGGCAGATCACCCACTTTGCGCCAAAAGTAAACTAACTTCGCGCCCATTATGAAAAAGCCGCATTTTATCATCGATTTCGACAGTACTTTCACCCGCATCGAGGCGCTGGACCTCCTGGCGGAGATCGTGTTGTCGAATACCCATCCGAAGAAAAGGAATAAGGTCCTGCAGCAAATTCAGGACATCACGAACCTGGGGATGGACGGGTCGCTGGACTTCCGCAGTTCGCTGACCCAGCGCCTGGAATTGCTTCACGTGCACAAGGAGGACATCCAGGAGCTGGCCGAGCAGCTTAAAAAACAGGTCTCTCCTTCTTTCCTGCGCAACCAGCCTCACCTCAAAGCCCTGCGGGAAACCGTCTACGTCGTTTCCAACGGCTTCCGGGATTTTATCGTGCCGGTGATCACCGACTACGGCCTGCTGGCGGAGAATGTTTTCGCCAATGAGTTTCTCTACGACGAGGAGGGCTTCGTCACCGGGTTCAACCCTGACATCCCGCTCTCCCGCAGTGGCGGCAAAAGCCAGGTGATCAAGGACCTCAAACTCAAGGGAGACGTCTACGTCATCGGCGACGGTGCCAACGACCTGGAGATCCGCAAGGCGGGATTCGCCAACAAATTCTACCTCTTTACGGAAAACGTCGAACGGGAAAAGGTCAAAAAAGAAGCCGACCATGTGGCGCCCAGCTTTGACGAAATACTCTACGAACTGAAGATGAGCCGTTCCCTGTCCTATCCGAAAAACCGCATCCGGGTACTCCTGCTGGAAGGCGTGCACCCCGCAGCGGCCGAGTTGTTCGAGAAAGAAGGTTATCAGGTGGAGTGCCTGGAGTCCGCGCTCAGTGAGGAAGAATTGTGTAAAAAGGTCAGGAACGTCAATGTCCTGGGCATCCGTTCCAAAACACAGGTCACAGAGAAAGTTATTGCCAGCGCCAAACGCCTGATCAATATCGGGGCCTTCTGCATCGGCACCAACCAGATCGACCTGGCCGCCTGCAACCGCCACGGGGTGGCGGTCTTCAACGCTCCCTTCAGCAATACCCGGTCGGTGGTGGAACTGGCTATAGCCGAGATCATCATGCTGGTGCGCAACCTGCCGGATAAGGCCCGCGCCATGCACAACGGCAAGTGGGAAAAATCGGCAAGGGCGGCCCATGAGGTGCGCGGCAAGAAGCTGGGCATAGTTGGATACGGCAACATCGGCGCCCAGCTGTCGGTGCTGGCCGAAGCCCTGGGGCTGGAAGTCTACTTTTACGACATCGCCGACAAGCTGGCGCTGGGCAACGCCCGCAAGTGCAACAGCCTGAACGAACTGCTCTCTGTGGCGGATATCGTGACCCTGCACATCGACGGCCGGCCGGAGAACGACCGCTTCTTCGGGCCGCAGCAGTTCGCCGCCATGAAAGACGGCGCCATCTTCCTCAACCTGGCCCGTGGCCAGGTCGTCCAGGTCGAGGCGCTTAGAGCGGCAATACTCTCCGGCAAAATCGGCGGCTGTGCGGTCGATGTCTTCCCCCGGGAACCCAAGAGCAACAACGAGCCGTTCGAGTCGGAACTCGTCGGGCTGCCCAATACCATCCTGACGCCCCACATCGGCGGCAGTACGGCCGAGGCCCAGGAAAATATCGGCCACTTTGTACCCAATAAGATCATTCAGTATATCAATACCGGCAGCACCAGCGGCAGCGTCAACTTCCCCAACGTTCAGCTCGCCGCCGTCAAGGACGCTCACCGCCTGTTGCACATCCACCATAACGTCCCCAACGTGCTGGCACAGATCGACCAAATCCTGGGGCGCTACAACATCAACATCCTGGGGCAATACCTGAAGACCAACGAGCAGATCGGATACGTGATCACCGACGTCGACCAGGCCTACGGGCAGGAACTGCTCGACGAACTGAAACAGATCGAACCGACGATCTGGTTCCGGGTGCTGTATTAGTTTGTTGTTGATAGTTGTGGGTTGTCCGGGCCGACTCAGGGCCAGCAACCAACAACCATCCGATGCCGGCTTAAATATCTGCCTCCATAAACTCTTCCTTACTGCGGTAAGTGATCTCCGGCAGGCCTTCGGCAGAGAGGGCGGCGTTAAGCCTGCTCAGCCTGCCCAGCATGCCTTCCATTTTAGCCTGAGCAGCTTCCAGCTGAGAAGACAAGAGCTTCAGGTTCTGCAGCTGCGCAGTAGACGGCCGGCCGGCATAGCCCGTAACTGCGCTGTAGAGCGAGGCGATCTTTTCGCGCAGCATCGGCTCGGCTGTGCCGACGTAGTTATCGCCGGAGGTGACGACCAGTTCCTCCTTCATCGACTGGAGGTCGGCGGCAAAAGGATTCAGCAGTTCCAAAACCTTTTTCGACGGGCTTTTCCCTTTGGCCGTTTCGGCCCCCTCCATCATTTTATCCACCTGATCGATGAGGTAAGCCAGGCTTTCGTTCATATTGTAGAGTTTCATGGCTGATTCGTGCTGAGCATCCCGGTCGGCCTGGGAGTGGATCGACTCCGGGTCGGGGATGAGCTCGAGGGCAGTTTCGTAGACCTCCCTGCCCTTCGTCATGCGGACCGTATAGGTGCCGGGCGGGACGGTTGGGGTAGTGAAGCCGCCGAAGGTAAAGGTCTTGGCGGCCGCGATCCGGGGCATTTTGTAACGGTAGTTCCACAATACTTCATTGATGCCTTTGGACTTGCCCGGGGCGAGGCTTGCTATTTTTTTGCCCGAAGCGTCCAGGATTTCCATTTCCATTTTGCCGAAGGTGTGGCGCTTTCTGAGGTAGTACACGATCCGGGCGGAAGAGGTGGGGTTATCGCCGACGAACTCGCCAAAAGCAGAGGTGCCGCCCAGGCTGGAGGCTTCCTTGATGATGGCCGGCGGGCGCTCGAAGAAGTGTACATCTTTGGCGGCTACTTCCGGCGTCAGTTGGCGGAGCGGGGTCACATCGTCGATGATGATGATGCCCCGGCCATGGGTGGCGAGCACCAGGGCGTGGTCCCGGGGGTGTAGGGTTACGTGATGCACTGCTACGGCCGGCATGTTGTTGGTGAATTTTGACCAGGATTTGCCGCCGTCGACGGTGATGTACAGCCCGAATTCGGTACCCAGGTACAGCAGGCCGGGGTTGACAAAATCCTCCTGGATGCTGCGGGCAAAACCCTGAATGTCTTCCGTTACAATGGAAGTCCAGGTTTTACCGCCATCCATCGTTTTGTAGACGTACGTATTGCCGTCGTTCTGCGTGTGGCCGTCGAAGACGGCGTAGGCCGATTGTTTGTCAAAATGGCTGGGCTCGATATGGTATACCCAGGTGTTTTTGGGCAGCCCGGGGATATTGGCGGTGACGTTGGCCCAGTTCCTGCCCCCGTCCGTGGTGACCTGCACATTGCCGTCGTCGGTCCCTACCCAGATCACTTTTTCGTCGAGGGGGGATTCTCCGATGGTGAAAATGGTGCAGTGGTTTTCTGCTCCGGAGTTGTCGGCGCTGATGCCACCACTTTCTTCCTGCAGCTGTTTGGCCGGGTCATTGGTGGTCAGGTCCGGAGAGATTTTCACCCACGTCTCTCCCCGGTCATCTGATTGGTGGAGGAACTGGCTGCCTACGAAGAGGCGGCCCGGGCGGTGGGCGCTGGTAGAGATGGGGGTATTCCAGTTGAAGCGGAGCCTGGGGTCGCCCTCTTCGGCATAGGGTTTGATGGTTTTGACCTGCTCCTTTTTCATATCGACCCGCCAGAGCCCTTCTGCTCCCTGCATCTCGGAGTAGCAGGTGTTGGGGTCTTCGGGGTGAGGGTACACGCGGAATCCATCGCCATACCCTACGCCTTGCCAGTCGCGGGCTTCGATACCCCCGGGGCTGGCGGAGGGGCCCACCCAGGATCCATTGTCCTGCAGGCCGCCATAAACGCGGAAAGGTTGCTGCATGTCGACGGTGACGTGATAGTACTGCGATACCGGCAGGCCCTTGACCATTTCCCAGGCCGTCCCGCCATCCCAGGATCGATAGACACCGCCGTCAGAACCCAGGTAAATCCGGTTCGAGTCGTGGATGTCAAACCAGAAGTCGTGAACATCGGCATGTACGCCGCTTCCGATCGTGCGGAAGGTATTGCCGCCATCCTTACTGATGGATCCGCTCAGGCCTGCCTTACAGACCACGTCTGGGTTGCGGGGGTCTACGACGATTCGCGAAAAGTAAAAAGGCCGGACCGCCAGCTCGAAATCCTTGTTGCGGTGCTGCCAGGTGCCGCCCCCGTCTTCGGAGCGGTACAGGCCTTTTCCGGCGTTTTGCTCGGATTCTATGACCGAATAGAGGATGTCGGGGCTGGAGGGGGCGATAGCGATGGCGATGCGCCCCAGCTTGCCTTCCGGAAAGCCGTTGTGCGCCTTTTTCCAGGTTTTGCCGCCATCGGTGGTTTTATAAAGGGCGCTCTTGTAACCGCCGGA
This sequence comes from Lewinellaceae bacterium, assembly GCA_020636375.1. GTDB lineage: Bacteria > Bacteroidota > Bacteroidia > Chitinophagales > Saprospiraceae > JACJXW01. Next base: position 173,996 of record JACJXZ010000010.1, read on the forward strand.
ATTGAAAGAGTAGGCTGTCCGGCGGAATTCCCAGAAGGCGGCATAAAGGGTTTTGGGGTCCCGGGGGTCTATGGCCAGGTCCGAACAGCCGGTACCGGCATCCACGTAGAGGATTTTCTCCCAGGTGGCGCCGCCGTCCGTAGTTTTGTAAACCCCACGGTCCTCACTGTCTCCCCAGAGGGCGCCCAGCACGCCGACGTACACCTCGTCGGTGTTCTGCGGGTTGATCTGGATGCTGCTGATGCGTTCGGATTTTTCCAGCCCCAGGTGTTGCCAGTTCTTGCCGCCGTCCGTTGTCCTGTACAGGCCATTGCCCACGGAAACGCTGTTGCGGGTCCAGCATTCGCCGGTGCCCACCCAGGCCACAATATCCGGATTCTGGGGATCGACGGCAATGGCGCCGATGGATTGCGGGTGATCGTCAAAAACGGAGGTGAAGGTTACCCCGCCGTCCGTCGATTTCCATACCCCTCCGCCGGCAGCGCCGGCGTAGAGGATCTTGGAGTCTGTAGGGTGCCCTTCCAGGTCGGTGATGCGCCCGCTCATGAGCGCCGGGCCGATATGGCGGGCACGCATGGACCCGAACAGGGCGTCGCCCTGGGGGAGGCCGTCCTCCTGGCCATAAACCGGATACAGGAAAAAAAGAAACAATAGGTATAAAACGGAACGTTGCATGATATGGATAGACAAAGTGAATGAATGAATGAATGAATGAGTGAATGAGTGAATGAGTGAATGAGTGAATGAGTGAATGAATGGGCGAATCTTGCCTGGCAGTACATACGTCTTTAGCGGGAAGAGCCTGTGGCGAAGACGGGGAGTGAGGGAGGGAAGAACTTATGGCGTTTTTGTACCTGGGTTTAGGTGTGATGGTATTCCGGTATTGCGGTTACCTCCTACAGGCCTGCCATTGAACCCGGCCTGGCCTCCAGAAACCTGGCCGCAATACCGAAAAACCATAAAACCGGAATACCTTAACCATTACCCGTTTTTACTCATCCCCGGATAAAAAGGGCCACAAGCTTCTATTCCTTGCTTTCAGCAGGAGCCGGTTCGGGATAGTCAAACATGGCCTTTTCAATATCGGCATTCAGCTCCATGGATTCCACTGCCATGTCATATATGGATTGCCCCTGAATTTTCTGGGAAATGCTGAATGGGAAGTAAATACCGTCCACCTCCTGGTAGTCACTGAAGTAGGTTTGAGAGGGTTGCCCCTTCATTGGCCCAGCCTTGGCATATTCTTCCTGCATGATGGGCACAAAGGACTCTTTGTCAAAGTAGTAATAGCTGAAATTCTCCTCTTCTTTGCCGTCCACTACGATTGGTTTTTTGACCAGCTTCACCTTTAAGCAAGCGGTGCCTTCTATTTCTTCTTCCCCTTCCAGCGAAATGGCATATCCTTTTTCCGTGTATCCGAGAAAAGAACTCATAAAGTCCATCTCATTTTTCATGATCGCGGACTGCTCTGCGTCCCATTTTTCGGCTTCCATGGTCATGAAGTTAGTCGACCAGCCCTCTTCGCCGTTGAAGGCCATCTGAGTGATCTCCTTGCCCTGGAATACCATATCCATACGCATCAGGCCCGGAGCTTTCTGGTACATGGTGACAGGCAGTTCCATGCCCTGCGCTTTAGCTTTGCCGGTCAGCTTAATACTGCCGACGGATTTCAGTTGCTCCTTACCGCCTATGGCTTCCAGGTAATTGTCGATAATCTCTTCCGCTGTCTGGGCATTGAGCACTTGAAAGCTAAACAGAAGAGACAGCGAGGCGAGGATAAAAAAAGTCTTTTTCATAGTTAATTTAGATTTTGATCAGTTATTCGGAAAAGCAGGCCGAATTTAGGAATTGAAGAATTGAGCTGCCAATTTTTTCGGCCGACGCAGGCTGGCAGCCCCTGAACCGGTATTTCCCTTCTCCATCTGACCCATCCCCGGCACGAGAACAAAGTTAGGTTATTATAAATAATAGCAAAACTATTTTTACAAAGAGCTTTATTTGCATTGATCATAGTTTTATGTATATTGCGTTTTTGACCCCGGAGTAGCCAAGCCGAGAAAGCCTCAATGGCAAAGCCTTTTTTGTTCACACTGCAAAGGCACATAAAAATGCTAAAACTGCTGTTAGCACAAACTTCACGCCCTGCTTTCGGAGCCGTGGCCAGATACTTTTTGGAGTTTGCCGAGGAGGTGAATGCGGATGTAACTGTACTCGAAAAGAATAGCGGGAAAAAAGATGCGTGCCAATCGGCAGTATCCGGATCACCCTGGAAAGGCTGGTTTTTTGGCGATTGGCTTAAGCAGGTAGCTCTCAGGAGAAAGGCAATTCAGGAAACGGTGGAGTCCAGTCGGCTTTTTTCTTACGACCTGATCGTAACTAACTGGGAAAACAAAGGGAAATGGCTTCGGCCAGCCTCCTGCCACCAACTTGCCCGGACCGCCTGGTCGCCGGTCATGCTCATACCGGAGCAAGCAGCATTCCGGCCAATAGAAAATATTCTTTTTCTCGAGGATCAATACCATAAATCCGTTCAACCAGTTCTGAGGAAGCTCAGCGCCTTTTGGGATCAGCAACACTTTCTTTATCCTCGGCGGCGGGGCAGCCAAATATACCGGTATCAGGTTTGCCGGTTCGATGAAACAGGTTATCCTGTTATGCCAAAGCTGGATGCGAACTGCCTCCATGAGTATATCCAAAGGAACAATATTGACCTGATAGTCGCCGGGCAACCTGCCAGGGCTGACAGCCGGGCCCTCGAAAAACTAACAACCCCTGCCCTGTTCTTCAATCCCCGAAACAAAGTTCTCCCCCAGAAAAGAAACCGAGCGTTTAAAGTTTCTCTTCTTCCGAAGACCTCGTGGGTTAAGGAACATTTTAAAAGTTAGTTCGGCGTCAATGCTTTGAGATGAAGGTCTTTGTGTTGATGAATTTGAGGGGCTTCACCTCAAGGCATTGACTCAGAATACCGAACTTATTTTTAATGCTTACAAGGGAACCCGAAAAAATTAAAGTTTTACTATTTTAAATAAAATATTTACAATTTTGTCAGTAAGCAAAACATTTAATATACTTTAGTGTTATATTTCGTTGACTGAAAGCACACACTACGGGCCACCTCCCTTTCGGCCCCGACCGTTGTATTTTAAAAACTAGATTGACCATGGTTACCAATTCTGAAACTACTGCAAGACCCAACTATTTCAAAAACCTGAAGTACGACTTACCGGCAAGTATCGTGGTTTTTCTGGTGGCTCTTCCACTATGCCTTGGTATTGCATTGGCTTCGGGTGCTCCCCTGTTTTCAGGGATCATCGCCGGAATTGTCGGAGGCATAGCTGTCGGATTTGTGAGCGGTTCGCAGATCGGGGTAAGCGGCCCGGCAGCCGGCCTGGCTGTGATTGTATTGACGGCTATTCAGGACCTGGGCACGTTTGAGATTTTTCTTCTGGCGGTAGTGATCGCCGGCGTATTCCAGATGTTGCTGGGCTTTGCCAAAGCAGGCATCATCGGCTATTATTTCCCCTCCTCGGTGATCAAGGGAATGCTGTCGGGTATCGGGATCATCATCATCCTGAAGCAAATCCCACACGCGTTGGGTTATGACAAAGATTATGAAGGGAACCTCTCCTTCGCGCAACCTGATGGACACAATACGCTGTCGGAATTGTATTACATGCTCGATTTCGTCAGCCCGGGCGCTATCGTCATCGCCCTCCTTTCGCTGGCAATCCTGATCTTATGGGAACAGCCGTTCATGAAGAAGCGGTCTTTCACCCAGATCATTCAGGGGCCCCTGGTGGTGGTCGTACTGGGTATATTGCTGAATCTGGCTTTTCAGTCTATGCCGCAGTTCGCCCTCCGGCCGGATCAGATCGTGAGTATCCCCGTGGCGGATAGCCTGGCCGGTTTTTTCGGCTTATTTACCTTCCCGGACTTTAGCCAGATTGCCAATCCCCAGATATACATCACAGCTATGACCATAGCGGTAGTGGCCAGCCTGGAAACCCTGCTTTGCGTAGAAGCAACAGACAAGCTTGATCCTCATAAGCGCGTCACGCCCACCAACCGGGAACTCAAAGCCCAGGGCCTGGGCAATATGCTCTCTGGCCTGGTCGGCGGATTGCCGGTCACGCAGGTGATCGTCCGCAGCTCGGCCAATATCCAATCGGGCGGGCGGACCAAAGCCTCGGCCATCATCCACGGCTTCATCCTCCTGATTGCCGCCATGAGCATTCCGCACTTGCTGAACCTGATCCCCCTCTCCAGCCTGGCGGCCGTCCTCTTCGTGGTGGGTTACAAGCTGGCCAAGCCAGCGCTGTTCAAAAAAATGTATCAACAGGGGAGAGCCCAGTTCGTCCCGTTCATGGTTACTATCCTGGGTATCGTCTTTACCGATTTGCTGGCCGGCATTGGAATGGGGCTGGTCGTGGCTATCTTCTACTTGTTGTACAACAACTACAAGAAGCCTTACTTCTTCTACCCCGAGAAGCACGAAGAAGGGGCGCCCATCCGTTTCGAACTGGCCGAGGACGTAACCTTCCTCAACAAAGCCAGCATTCTGCAAACCCTCAATCACCTTCCCGAAAACTCGAAAGTGATCATCGACGCCACCAACACAGTCGATATCGACCTGGACGTGATTGAGATCATTGAGGACTTCCGCGAGAATGCAAAATACAGGAACATCGAGCTGGAGATCAGAGGCCTTTATGACGAGAAGAAATCCAAGGAGTCTGTCCGGGATTTCACGCAACTGGTCCGTAATGGCAACGGTTCCAAAGATAAACTGGCGCTGCAGAGTTAAGGGCCGGGCCGGACTTTAGATCTTCCATAAAACTAACTGGAGTTGTTCCTTCTTAAGGGGCAACTCCAGTGTCATTTTCACGGCCGGGGTCGGGCATTGTGGTAAAATTTGCTTATCCTTGGGTTCAACTGAGCCCAACTACATGAAAAAACTGGAACGCCGTTTGACCCTTCCGGCCGTGATAGCCATTGGCATGGGAGGGATGCTGGGAAGCGGGATATTTGTATTGCCGGGCATTGCTGCTGCTAAAACGGGCCCTTCTCTGTGGCTGGCCTACCTGCTGGCCGGCATTTGCGTATTGCCGGCCGCCTTATCCAAGTCTGAATTATCCTCGGCAATGCCCACTTCGGGAGGCACCTACGTGTATATCGAAAGGGCTTTTGGCCCTATATTAGGCACCATTGCCGGACTGGGCTTGTGGTTATCGTTGCTTTTGAAAAGTTCTTTTGCGCTGGTTGGTTTTGGCGCCTACTTGCTTGTTCTGGCCAATGTGCCACTGAAGTCCGCCTCGCTCGGTTTCCTGGGCCTGATCATGGCGCTCAACATTTTAGGGGTGAAGAAGGTAGGGAACGTGCAAATCGGTGTGGTCAGCCTGAGCTTGCTTGGCCTGCTTATCCTGGTCATTTTTGGTATTCCGAATATAGAACCGGCCAATATGCGCCCTTTCCTGACCCATGGCAATACCGGCCTGGTTGCTACTGCCGCTTTCGTTTTCGTATCCTATGCCGGGGTCACCAAAGTGGCGGCCATTGCCGAAGAGATCAAAAACCCCGGGCGCAACCTGCCTCTGGCCATGATCCTGGTCTTGGTGTTGATCGCTCTGGTATATACCCTGGTCAGCTTTACGCTGGTGGGCAACATACCGGTGGGACGACTGCACCACGACTTGCGCCCCATCTATACGCTGGCAAACCACCTGGCTGGCCACTGGGGGGGGCTGGCGGCAGCTGTACTGGGAGTGGTGACCCTCATTTCCATGGCGAATTCGGGTGTTCTGGCCGCTTCGAGATTTCCCTTCGCTATGAGCCGTGACCGCTTGGCGCCCGCCCGTTTCAGCGTGCTGAGTTCCCGGTATCTGACCCCGGTAAGCGCTATTGTTGCCACTTGCTTACTCATGGCGCTGGCTATTACTTTTCTGGATGTAGAACGCATCGCCAAACTGGCCAGCGCTTTCAAGGTCATGATGTTCATGGCCGTCAATGCTTGCGTGATCATTCTCCGGGAAACGGCGGTACAGTGGTATGCGCCCCCTTACCGTTCTCCCCTTTATCCCTGGACGCAAATCTTCGGAATAATAGCAGGTGTAGTTTTGCTGGTATTATTGGGTGCTACGGGGCTCCTGGGCGCTGTGCTCATCACATTACTGGGGGGCGCCATTTATTACTTTTACGGCAGGAAGAACGCCCAACGGAGCGGAGTGCTAAAGCAATACGGCCATCAGCCCGCTCTTTATCTGCTGTACCGCCGAAGCTGGAAGAAACAAATCGGTAGGAACATCTACCATTCGCCGCCCATAATGGCCAAAAGCACCAACCTGGATGGCGCGCTGATGGAAGACGCCAGGGTGGTTATCCCCCTCTTTGGTAAGGAACGATCTGCAGAAATGCTGGTAGAAATGGGTGCCGCCCTATCCATGGGACAGAAAGTACAGGTGGTCCATCTTAAAGAGGTGCCGGATCAGACTTCCCTGGAAGCCCTGTTAACGGAAAGCCCGCTCATCACTTCACTCAATCGCCGCATAACCGCCATGGCCAGAGAGCGAAGCGTGGATGTCGATTTCGACGCCGTCGTCACCCATGAACTGGTAACGACGATTTACCAAATCAGCAAACAAACCCATTGCCGCTGGCTGGTCAGCGGGTGGGAAGGCAGGGCCCGAAACCGGCTGCTTGTGCGTAATCCGATTGGCTGGCTGGTCACTCACCTGGACAGCAACTTCGCCCTTTTCAAAGACAACGGCGTCCGCTATATCCGCCGGATTCTCATTGCCCAGCGGCCCTACCGGGACAATCCGGGGTTTATCGCCGCTGCCAGCCGGATTGCTGCATTCTACAATGCAGAACTCACCCTGCTCCGAATCGCCCCCCACCAGGCTTCTGAAGAAAAGCTCCGGCAGATCCGGGAGGATTCCCGGAGAATGTTAAAAGCCTCATCCGTTGCTGTGAACCTGGTCGTCAGAACGAGTTCCAACCCGGTCAGGACCGTGGCGGAAATGGCCGCAGATTTCGATCTGCTTATTACCGGCACACCTGGTAAGGAGAACTGGCTGGATGTACTCTTCGGCAGCAACCAGGATAAGTTCGCCCGGGAAGCGCCCTGCTCCGTGCTGCGCCTGACCATTAACGAATAGCGGCCTCCCTTTCTCTTTTTTTCTTCAACCAGTCCTTCTCCGACAGGGCGCCGAGGCCGGGGCGAAGCTCCGGACGAGCAAAATGAAGGCCTTCAAAGATATTGTTCGCCATCTTTGCCGTGGCCTCCCCTTTTGCATCCTTTTCCAGTGGAAGCCGCTCTTTCCCGTTCAGTTCAACATAGGGTTCCGCCTCATCCGGAAAGGCAATCAGGACGTCTCCGTCCTTAATTCGCAGAACCCGGCTGGCAAAAGCATCTACCTGAAAGAGAACAAAGGACTCCAGTCCGGCGAAAACGTACCGGAAGGTGCGTTTGCCTCCTGTTTTTTTATAGGTGCCTTCCACAAAACCATTGAAAATACGCTCTTTAAACCGAAAATCGGATACTGCATCCGGTATACGGGGCTGGAGGTTGATCGCCTGGCCAGTTGCCTCCGGGCGGATGCCCAGGAAATATTCATACCACACCCGCAGGTATTCCGCATTGGACCAGGCCTGCAGAAAAGTTCCGGACAACCTGGGCCAATCGGCGCCGGGGCGGGGCAGGGCGTCCGTATTTTCGCTCAGGCTGCCCACTGCTCCCATCTCCAGCGTCATTAGGCTCATATTGCCGAAAAGTTCATAGGCCATATTTGCCTGGCCGGCCTCCAGAAGGCGTTGCATAGCCACGCCGTTGTTCCAAAGCCAGACCGTGCCATTATGGTAGGCGGCATCCTTATGGTAGTATTCCGGATTTTCGTGGTAGGGGTGAAACTCGGGATCCTCCTGGCTAAGAGAAGCAACACCCCAGGGATAGACAAGCCCTTCCCACACCTTTCTGGTAACCGCAAAGCGCAGGCTGTCGTTTTTGATGAAATCCAAAGCGAACAATTGGTTTGGGCGAAGGGAAAAGTCCGGGGATCCATCCTCCCGCAACCGGTCGGCGAGAAAAGGCTTTCCCTCCGCGAGAAAGTCGCGGATGAAGTTGATGCGCAATTTTTTGGCGATAGCGATCCAGCGCCCGGCATCTTCTTTTCTGCCCAGATGGTTGGCGAAAAAAACACTGGCCAGCAATTGCTCGTGCCACAGCGCCTGTATGTCGTTGGCGCGGTTGCCGCGAGGCGACCAGGGCAGCTTCTCCTCCGTCGGCACATCAGGGCGGTCAATGCGGGCATCCATCCAGGTATCTGCCGCATCGTGGGCGAGGTAGCCTTTTTCGTCTACCCAGTATTTCAGTACGCCCTCTGTGGCCCTTCTCACCGCGGGATACAACTCGCGGATGATGGCCGTATCGCCGGAGTAATCCACATAATCTTTTAGGGCGGCCACAAAGCGCGGCGAACCGTCGGTCGTATTGTAAATAATTTCTCCTGGGCGCAGCCGGTTGGGAACGCGCCCATAGTTTGGAGAGCGCTCATCCGTGTTCTGATACCGGGCAAAATCCCGGAGAATATGACGGGCCACTTCGAATTGTCCGGTAACCAGGCAGGCGCCGGGCAGAGAAATGAAAAGGTCTCTTCCCCAGTAATCGTTAAACCAGGGCAGGCCGGCATAAATGCCGTATCCCGTCTGCCGGGTGATGAGTTGATCCAGGGTAAGGATATTCCAGCGAATAGCCCGGGTGAGCTGGCTGTCGCCGGATTCGAAGTAGTTGTTTTCGGTGATCAGGCCCTCCATGCGCCTTTGCCGCTGCTCCAGCCAGGCCTCATGGTTTTTTCGGGCCTCGGCCAGCAGGCCGGATACCGCCGCCTCAGTGCTGTCCAGAGCAATGAAAAAGCCCCGGGCGCCGGCATCAGCTTGCAGGTAGGCCAGGCTGTCCAGGTCCATCATTTCTGTACCGGCGGAATATCGGGGCGTTATCCCCAGCACCATATCCGGATGCTCACTATGGCGGAAAAAGGCGACGGCATCTTCGTATTTCGCAAACCGGACGTGCTCGCCGATCAGGGATATTGCCATGGCCTGCCCTTCCTTTGCTTTCAGGCCTACAGATAAAACCCGCTGGAAGTCAAACATGGCAAATTCCTCAACCGCATTGATATATTCCCGGCGAATCAGGTGCGGAAATACAGTGGCGGCAGCCTGCGGCCGATCCAGTGGTTTCCCATCTACCAGCAGGCGGTAATCCCTGAATACGCGCCGGGTTCGTACATTCCAGCCGGAGAACCAGTCTTCATTCACCGGGGCATGGGTGCGCCCGTAGTAGTAGGCGTCCTGCTTATCGGTATAAGCGTATTCGCGGTTTTCACCGGGAGGGATCGCCATCCCCAATTCCAGGAGCAAATGGGCGGCATCCTGCTCCGGCAGCTTTTCTTTATCTGCCGGCTGGCAGGCAGAAAGGGAGAGCAGCAAGGATAAGGGTAGGAAGCAATATTTCATACATCATTTGTTTCCGTAGCGCTTCAACAAAGCAGCAAATTCAAAAACATCCTGAAAGCTGTTGTACAAGGGAACCGGCGCGACACGGATCACGCCGGCCTGGCCGGGCGCGGACGCTCTTCCGTGCAGGTTATCTTCCCGCCAGTCGCTGATGACGCCGTTTGCTTCCAGGTATTCGTAAAGCCGTTTGCCGTTTCGGGGGGCATAGATCGATAGCTGGCACCCCCGGGCCTGCGGGTCATCAGGAGTAATAATATGGTAGCGCTCCTCCTCCCGGTTAATCTCCCGGATCAGGAACTCCAGGTACCCGGTCAGTTTTTCGCTCTTGGCGCGCAGGGCGGGCATAGTGGCTTGTTGGAAAATGTCCAGGCTGGCTTTATGAACGGCAAAGCTGAGGACCTGGGCGTTGCTCAGCTGCCAGCCGGCGGCACCCTTCATCGGCTTGAACCCCTTGCGCATCAGGAAGCGCTCCTGTTCGTCGTGCCCCCACCAGCCGGCAAAGCGGGGAAGTTCCGGACTGTTGCCGTGGCGCTCGTGAACAAAAGCGCCGCTGGGCCCGCCCGGCCCGGAATTGAGGTATTTGTAGCTACACCAAACGGCAAAGTCGGCACCCCAGTCATGCAACTGGAGCAGGACGTTCCCGGCGGCATGTGCCAGGTCGAATCCGGCATAAGCGCCGACGCTGTGAGCAGCTTCCGTAATGGCTTTCAGGTCAAAAAACTGGCCGGTGAAGTAATTCACGCCGCCAAACAGGACGAGGGCCGTTTCTTCGCCATGTTCTTCGATGGCAGCTAGAATATCTTCCGAACGCAGATATTCCTCGCCGGCTGGAGGGCTGACTTCAATAATGGCCTGCCCGGGCGCGTATCCATGCCAGCGCACCTGGCTTTCAACAGCATATTGGTCGGAGGGGAAGGCACTTGCTTCCATTATGATCTTGTAGCGCCCGGCCGTTGGCCGGTAAAAGCTGACCATCATCAGGTGCAGGTTGGTAGTCAGCGTGTTCATTACGATCACTTCCTCTTCCTTCGCCCCCACCACATGTGCCGTCTGCGGCAGAAGGAATTTGTGGTATTCCATCCAGGGCATTTCTCCGCGGAAATGACCCTCTACCGCGTGGGTTTTCCAGTGCTCCAGTTCGTGAAGCAGTGCCGCCCGGGCACTCTTGGGCTGTAGCCCCAGGGAGTTGCCGGTGAAGTAGAGTACGTCCCGGCCGTCGTGCTGCGGGAAGTAAAACTGCTCCCGGAAGGGGCGCAGTGGGTCTTGCCGGTCTTGTTCCTGGGCGTAGGCCAGGGTGGGTTGGTAGGGCATGATAGTTGCGAATTGCGGCCAGCTAAGCGTGGCTTAAAAGCTGAAAATCAAGGATATATTAAAAATAAACTCTTTCGTTTTTTCAAATTAGTCGGTGAGCGGAGGCTGTCAACTGTCCTGGAAATTGTTTGGCGAAACGGCTAACTTTGCTTTAGCCAATGTGGCGCATGAGGCCGGCTAGTGGCCAGGCGACTTGAAGTTCGCCTGGCCACTAGCCAAGCCCCAAAACCGATTTTATCCATTTTCACCACCTAAAACAAACTCCCCTGCTGCGCATAGCTCTGTGGGTTCTCCAACCCCAGCAGCTGCCGCTTCATATCCAGGCCGTAGAAATAACCCTGAAGGTCGCCGTTCCTGGCGATGCAACGGTGGCAGGGCACGATGATGGCAATGGGATTGTGGCGGTTGGCCTGCCCGACGGCGCGCACCGCTTTGGGGTCGCCTAGCTTTTCGGCGATGGCCTTATAAGTGGTCGTGTGGCCGTAGGGCACTTTCAGCAGCTCCCGCCACACGGCCTGGTGAAAGGCCGGAGCGGCGCCAAAATCCAGCTTCAAATCAAACTCCTGCCGTTCTCCCCGGAAATATTCGTTGAGTTGGACGACGCAGTCGCGCAGTACCTCCGGAATGGGGCCGGCGGGGCAGGGCTTCTTGTCAACCAGATGAACAGTACTTATGCCCAGGCTGCTGCCCTGTATTTCGATGCAGCCAAAAGGGGAAAGGAAGTGGGTTTTCTCGACCATGGTGCCACAGTGGAAGGTTCCTTCCAAAAATACGGATTTCTGGCGAAAGATTCATGGTTTCATGGGCGCATGGATTCATGGCTGCATAACATTCCATGAACCCATGAAACAGCGAACTCCTATTTTCCAAGCGCCTTGATCTTCTCTTCCAGTTCATATTCGTCGCCCGGGACGTAACCGGAGTGGGTATAAACGATATTCCCTTCCTGGTCCAGCAGGAAAGTCTGGGGGATGGTCTGGAAGTTCAGGGCATTGCGGAGCACCTGATTGGCGTCGGAGAGGATGACGAAGGGCCAGCCCTTGGATTCGACCATGGGCTTCACCTTGGCGAGGGCGCGCTGGGTGTCCATCGTGATGGCCACCAGTTCCATGTTATAGGCCTCCTGCCATTCGTCGTAGAGGTCGGCGATGGCGTCCAGTTCTTTTTTGCAGGGAGAGCACCAGGTTGCCCAGAAGCTGATGACGGTGATCTTGCCGTTTTGGGCATATTCCTGAATATCGACAGATTGCCCGTCCAGCGTTTTGACTTCAGCCGAGGGGATGCTCTTTTGGCCAAAAACCAGGATGGACAGGAAAACGAAGGCGATTGTGGTTAGTGCTTTCATACGAATATTGTAGTTTTATTTTGCGCCTGCAAAGGTAAGGAATCCTACCGGCCTGCAGGACACATCTTTGTTTTTTGAATGACTATCTTAGCCAAAAATTTTTTTATCCCCTGAATTCAAAGGATAATTGTAGGAATTTTGGACAACCGGGCCTTTTTTTTGACGTAAAAAGCTGAAAATTGTAACACTGAAGTTGTCATTTTAAGGATGGCCAATACTACTGAAGGAGCCAAACGCCCATAGCCACGAAGACTCTAAGGCACGAATCCCGATAGCTATCGGGAACAAAGGCTTAGTGTGTCCTTCGTGTTTTTGTGCCTTTGTGGCAAAACATGCCATATACGGTAGTATAGAGGATTACCGAGAAAAACCGAAACCGGAAATACCGAACAAATGAAAAACCTGAAGGCACTACTCTACTGCTTCATAATCCTGGCATGCGCCCTGCCGGCGGCGGCACAGGAAAGCGACGGCGGCCGGATATCCGGCAACCTGGAAACGAATGCCAATTTTTTCATCCGCGACAGCCTCATCGGGGCTGCCAACACGCCCCAATACGACCGCCAGCTGTACGGCGCCGACGCCTGGCTCAACCTTAGCTACAGCAACTGGGGCTTCGACTTCGGCCTGCGCTTCGACCTGTTCAACAACTCCAACCTCCTCAACCCTACCGACTCCTATACGGATGAAGGCATCGGCCGCTGGTACATCCACAAGAGCATTCAAAAACTGGACATCTCGGTTGGCTACCTCTACGACCAGATTGGCAGCGGCATCATCTTTCGCGCCTTTGAAGAACGCCCCTTGCTCATCGACAACGCCCTCTTCGGCGCCCGCCTGGGCTATGAAATCCTGCCGGATTGGAAGATCAAAGCCTTTACCGGCCGGCAAAAGCAACAGTTTGACGTATACGGCACCGTGATCAAAGGCATCAGCATCGACGGCTACCTGAGCGGAGGGGAAGGCGCAAACTGGGCCATCGCCCCTGGCTTCGGCGCCGTCAACCGCACCCTGGACGATGCCTCGATGAACTCGGTGGTGGCTACCATCAATACCTATATCAAAGAAGAAGCCTTTGTGCCGAAATACAACACCTATGCCTTTTCCGTTTTCAATACGCTGACCGCCGGCAACTTCACCTGGTATGTGGAAGGCGCCTACAAATCCAAAGACAACCTCAATGACCCATTCGGGGAATTGACCATCAACGACAGCACCGTGATCGGCGACCGGCTCTTCCTCGCCTCCGGCTCGGTTGTTTATTCCAGCCTGAGCTATGCCAACAAGGGCCTCGGCATTACCCTGGAAGGCAAACGCACCGAGAACTTTGATTTCCGCACCCGCCCCCAGGAGCAGCTCAACCGGGGGCTGATCAACTTCCTGCCGCCTATGGCGCGGGTCAATACTTACCGGCTGAACGCCCGCTACAACGCCGCCACCCAGACCCTGGGCGAACAGGCCTTCCAGGCAGATATCCGCTACAATTACAAGCGAAAGCTGGGATTTAACGTCAATTTTTCCAACATCAACACCCTGGACAAAGAAAACAGCCTCCTGTACCGCGAAGTATATACCGAAGTATCGTACAAGCACAAACGCACCTGGACACTCCTGGGCGGCGTACAGGTTCAGCGTTACAACCAGGAGGTTTTCGAGTTTAAACCTGACGCGCCAATCGTGGAAACGACAATCCCCTACTTCGACTTTTTGTATAAATTTGACCGAAAGAAGTCTATTCGTTTCGAAGGGCAATACATGGCCACCGGAAAGGATGAAAAAGGGGTCAAACACGACTACGGCAACTGGCTCTTTGGCCTTGTCGAATTCAGCATTGCCCCACACTGGACCTTTACGGTGTCAGATATGTACAATGCCGATCCGGGAAAGAATTCTCCGGTTGATGCTGATACGGGGGAAAAGCTCCGGCTACACTACCCTCGATTCGACGTTTTCTACACCTACCGCGCCAACCGCTTTTCCCTAAGCTACATCAAGCAGGTGGAAGGCGTCGTTTGCACCGGGGGGATTTGCCGGCTGGAACCGGCTTTCAGCGGCGTGAAATTTACGGCAAATTCGAACTTTTAACGCGCGGGGAAGGGGTTCCGGCGCTGTTGGGGGGGATTGAGAACCGGTGGGCAGCTTCGTTCCTGCAACAATACAAGCAATCTAAAACATTAAGAAATGAAAAATCTGATTTCCCTGTGCCTCCTCCTTTCAAGCCTCCTCTGGCTGGGCTGCGAAGAAATTCCCCCCGAAATAAATCCCAGAATGGGCGGTGAAAACCCCATCGAGGTTACCCCTGTGGACAGCCAGCAGCGGCAGGTATTGATCGAAGAATTTACCGGTGTGCGCTGCGTCAATTGCCCGGCAGGCAGCGCAGCGATCGAGGGGCTGCTCGCCGATTACGGGCAGCGCCTGGTGGCCATATCCATCCATGCCGGCTCTTTTGCGCCTCCCTACCCGGACAGCGAGGACTTTCGGACAGATGAGGGGACAAACCTGCTGAGCTACCTCGGCGCCCCTCTGGGCTATCCAACGGCGGTCGTTAACCGCAAAAAGTTCGAGGGAGAGTTTGACCTGCAACTCGGCCGCACGCAATGGCCCGGCTTCATCGTCGACGAACTGGGATCGCCCCCCAAAGTGAAAATCGATATCCAAAATGCCTACAGCGACGAAGACCGCAGGCTGGAGGTGAAGGTGACCTTGTACGTGGAAGAAAATATCGCCGAAGATGAGGTGCATATCAGCGTGGCCATCACCGAGAATGACATCCAGGAACTGCAGCTGACCCCCTCCAGCGGTACGCCCGACCCCAACTACAAACACAAACACGTCCTGCGCGACATGCTGACCACCTACAATGGCGACCGCATCGACGAAGACCTGACGGCGGGTGCCGTCATCGAAAAAAACTATACGATGACGCTGCCCACCGGCTGGGTTGCTGAGAACTGTGAGGTTGTCGCCTTCGTCAACCTCGACGGAGACAACAAAGAAGTATTGCAGGCACACCAGGCCGGAGTGACTGAATAACCCGGATTTTATGAAATCCATTGCCATTATCCTGGGCAGCGCCTTTTCGGCGGAATCGCTGAAAGAATACGAATTGTCTGAAGAGACGATCGCCACCTCTTTCGGCGATCAGGCCCTTTACAGAATAAAGGGCGTGGACCGGCCGGCCTACCTGCTTTTCCGCCATGGCTTGCCGCATGCCCTGCTGCCCAACCAGGTCAACTACCGTGCCCAGGCCGCCGCCCTGAAGCAGGCCAACTGCGGTGCCCTGCTGGTGACCAGCTCGGTGGGCGTCATGGATAAAGCCCTGCCCCTTTACCGGCCCATGCTTATCGATGACCTCATCATGCTGGACAACCGCCTGCCGGATGGCAGCACCTGCACGATGTTCGAAAAACCGGCTCCGGATCATGCGCATCTGGTACTGACGGAAGGCCTCTTCTCCCGGCCGCTGCGGCAGCACCTGCTCGACATTGCCGGCGGCCTGATAGCGGCGCCGGGGAGGGAAGTGATATTCGCGTACGCCGGCGGCCCCCGAGGCAAAACCGCCGCCGAGAACCGCATGTGGATCAGGATCGGCGCCAACGTGAATTCCATGACCGTAGCCCCGGAAATCGTGCTCGCCAACGAGATGGGTATCCCCTGCGCCGGCCTGGTGATCGGGCACAAATATTCCGTCCCGGGCTATTCCAACCCCGATGAGGCGGGCGTCTCCGAATCCCTGGACCGCAGCCGGGAGGCTACCCGGCAAATCCTCCTTCGCTTTATAGAACGGGGGCAACCGGTAGAATTCGGAAACCTCCTCTACAGGTTTCATTGACGACAGGCCATGGCTTTTTCAGACACAGAAGACATCCTCGCTTTCGTTTCCGCCGCCATTCCCGGTTTCCTGCCTGCCGGGAAGATAGAGGAGCTCTCTGGTGGGAACCTGAACCGCGTGTGGCGGGTATCAGGGAGCGAATATTCCCTGGTCGTCAAACATGCTCCGCCGTATATTGCCAAAGCTCCGGACATCCCGCTCGATCCCCGGCGGATCATCCTGGAGGCCGCCGCGCTCCGCCTGTTCGACAAACCGCCCTTAAATTCGATCGTTTCCGAGCGCCTCCGGCCACCCCGGTTGTTGCATGCCGATGAGGACAGGCATGCCATCATTCTGGAGGACCTGGGCAACCTGGATTCTCTGGACGAGGCGGAAGACATCGGAGAGGAGACGGGCACCGGGCTCGGCGTGTTTCTCGCCCGGCTTCATGGCCTGACTGCCGGCGACGAGGCCATTGCCGCCTCCATCAACAACAGGGGCATCCAGCAGTCCCGCCTGAACGTCCAGTACGCCCGGGTTGGGGAAATGCTCGATAATTACGGTATTCCTAACTCAGCCGAACTCGGCGGGAAAGCCCGGAAGCTGGGAGAAAAATACCTCGCCAAAGGCAGGTGCCTGATCATGGGCGACCTCTGGCCCCGCTCCATTTTGATCGCCCCCCGATCGCAGCAGGCCCGGATCATAGACTGGGAATTCGCCCACTACGGCCGGCCGGCCCAGGATGTGGCCCACCTGCTGGCCCACCTCTGGATGCTGCAGCACCGGGCAGGCACGGAAGAAAGAAAAAACCAGCTCCGTCAATTTGGAACGGCCTTCACAAAAAGCTACCGCAAGGAGATGCGCTCGCACGCCCTGCTTTTCGACGAAGAGGAAAGAGCCGACGCCGGCGTTCATTTCGGTGCCGAGATACTGGCCCGGACGCTCGGCAGCTTCCGGGATGGATACGTTTATGAAGGGCTTGGCTCCGGCCATCCCGCGATGCGGGAGGCAGTGGAGAAGGCGGTGAGGGCGCTGGGCCCGGAATTCAGAGTTTTTGATGGGTGGCCGTTCCTGTAGGGCCGGTAAAAATTTTTACCGGCCCTACAGGAACGGTCACACATCATACGTAATCTCCACCTCTTCAGTGGTAGGGTGAGACTGGCAGGTGAGAATGTACCCTTCGGCTACCTCGTCGTCGTCCAGCGCATAACAGGCTTCCATTTTAACATTGCCTTTGAGGAGCTTCGCCATGCAGGTGGAGCAGGCGCCGGCCGTACAGGAATAAGGCGGATCGTATTTGTTGTCGATCAGAGTGTCGAGAATGGTCTTTCCTTCCGGCACGGCGACGGCAAACTCGGAGCCATCCAGGTGGACCTTCACGGTGGCGCCGGCGGCACCTTTCACTTTTTCGCCCCCTTTCTCGTGGCTGCTGATGAAACGCTCGGCGTGGATTTGCTTGAAGTCAATGCCCCGGCTGATGAGGCTGGCTTTGACGGTGTCGATCATATCGCCGGGGCCACAGACGAAGTACTCCGCCGCTTTAGCTCGTTGTGGATGTTTATCCAGGAATGCATTCACCTGCCTGTCGTCGATGCGGCCTACCTCGCCTTCCCAGCTGATCTGGCCTTTTTTCAAAAAGCTCAGCATGCCGCCGGCCTTTTCGCGGGCAGGCTGGCTGAGGATGTGCTCCACGATAAGTTGATCGCTGTAGTCCCGCGCCAGTTCTTCCAGGCGGCTCCGGAAAATGATGGATTCTTCGTTGCGGTTGCCGTAGAGCAAGAAGAGCGTACTCTGAGGTTCCTCCTCCAGGACGGTCCGGATGATCGACATCAGCGGCGTGATGCCGCTGCCGGCGCCGAAGAGGTAATAGTCCTTCCGCTGGTCCGGGTCGAGCTGGGTGAAGAAGCGCCCTTCCGGTTGCATGACTTCCACGGCCTGGCCCGCCTTTAATTCCGCATTGATGTAGGTTGACGCTTTCCCGCCTTCCACCTTCTTCACTGTCACGGCAATATGATCGTCCAGCGGGCTGCTGCACATCGAATAGGCGCGGCGCACCTCCTCTCCGTTGAAGTGGAATTTGAGGGTCAGGTACTGGCCCTGAGTATATTGGAAAGCTTCTTTCAGGTTTTCGGGAATATCAAAGAAGACCGTTACCGCTTCGGGCGTTTCTCTTTTCACCTCTCGCACGGTAAGCGTATGGAATGATTTGCTCATTGTTTAATTATGGTTTGCGTAATTTCCGGGTTTCTGCTAACTTTATTTGATCAGATAACGGGGGGGCAAATTTACCCAATCTGGATTCGAAAAGGAAACACCTTTACCCCCTTTCGGTTCAGCTGACAGGCAAAATTCAAACGTATCATGTGGAGAGACATTAAATACCTGATCGCCTACATAGCGCCTGCCGCTGCTTTCCTGGGCATCTGCTGGCAGGGGCCCTGGTCATTCGGCAGTATGTACGTAGGCTTCGTCCTGATCCCCTTTCTTGAATTTTTTACGCCCCGCTCGGCGGAAAACATAAGCCCGGAAGAAGAACCGGAGCGGGCGGCTTCACCCTTTTTTGACCTGCTCCTGTACGCCAATATCCCCATTCTCTATGGGCTCCTTTTTTATTATTTCAATACGCTTGCCGCCGGAGGGCTGGAAACCTATGAAGCGGTGGGCATGACGCTCAGCGTGGGCCTGATCGTGGGCACCATCGGGATCAATGTAGCCCATGAGCTGGGCCACCGATCCACCCGGCAGGAACAACTGCTGGCCAAAGTGTTGTTGCTTTCAGCTTTGTACACCCATTTCTTCATCGAACACAACCGCGGCCACCACCGGAATGTGGCTACGGATGAAGACCCCGCTTCCGCCCGCCTGGGAGAAAGCCTTTACGCATTCTGGATGCGGTCGGTAAGCGGCGGCTACCGCAATGCCTGGGCCCTGGAACGGGAACGCCTGGAGAAGCTGGGAAATGCAGTTTGGAGCTGGGAAAATGAAATGGTGCGGTTCACGGCCTACCAGGCGCTCTACCTGCTGGCTATCGGCCTGCTTTGGGGATGGTATATGATCGGCTACGCCCTGGCCGTCGCCGCAATTGGTTTCCTGATGCTGGAATCGGTGAACTACATCGAACACTATGGCCTGCGCCGCCGGAAAATGCCCAACGGCCGTTACGAGCGGGTGAGCCCATGCCATTCCTGGAATTCGGACCATGAGCTCGGGCGCATTTTCCTTTACGAACTGACCCGCCATTCCGACCACCACTACAAAGCTACGCGCAAGTATCAGGTCCTTCGCCATTTTGACGACAGCCCCCAGCTGCCAATGGGGTACCCGGCGGCAATATTGCTGTCTCTGGTGCCGCCTGCCTGGTTTAAAGTGATGAATAAAAGAGTGGAGGAATTGCAAAAAGCGGGGGCCTAAGTACGGCAGCCCAGGATTTCCGCGGCCAGGCGCTTTCTCCCGGCATGTGCTTCACCCCTCCAATTCCTCAACTTTTTCCATAATCCAGCGCTTTGCCGCCAGGGCATTGCAGGCTTTAACCTCTTCCCGCAGTTTATGGATAGCCGCTTTGTCGCGGGGGTCGACCCGTGAGAGCTTGCGGACGAACCGGAGTACGTTCATGTATTGTTGCCGGACTTCCCGGGAGATGTCTTTTTTCCGGCGCAGGAAAATGCGGAAACTTTCTACCAGGGAATCCAGCGCCAGGAATTCTCTCAGTTCGAAATAAGTGCGCAGCAGCATCAATTTGCTGCCCAGGGCATAGACCTGGTCGTCGTATTCCACCTCGCGCAGTTTTTCGATTACCTTCTCGTATTGCTGCCGGGAAAAATAAACCTTGGCCAGGTTGTAAGCCAGAGCATTTTCCTGGTTGCCCTCAGGCAGCAGTTGGGTGTATTCCCGGATGAAGTGTTCTACCCATTCAAACGCTTCAACCTGCAGGCCGACGGTAATGATGTTTTTATAATGCTGCGGTTGCAACACACCACTTTGCATCAGCAGCCCGGTTTCAATTGCCTTCTGGTAAACTTCGAAGAGGGGAGGATAGAAATCCGCCCGGCCGGCATTGATCTTCTTGTGGATACAGTAATTGATCAGATGAATCCACAGGGTCAGGCTATCCTCTTCGGTAAATTGCCGGAAGTGTTCGAACAGCAGCGTTTTCAGCATCGTGAAGTATTGCTCCTCTTCAGGGTGCGAAAGCATACGGGCCACCAGATAGTAAGCCCGGATCAGGGGAAACCCCGGCAGCAGGGAACCACTGAGGAATTCCCAGAAGCCGGCAGGCAGGTTGATATCGGGTTTGCGGGAAAGAAAACTCTGGTATCCCAGGGCGTCGCAGTAATGCCGGAGCTTCTCGAGGAAGTAGTAGGCATCCAGGAAATGGTCGGCCGTCTCCAGCAGGCCGAAATCTTTCTGCCTTTCTCCCCTCTCCTCTGCTTGCTGATGATGCAGGCGATGAAAGAGGTAGGATTGAAAATAGGGGTCGCTGCCCTCGCTCGGCTTCTCCTCCTGATAACGGGCAAATTGGCGCGCCAGGCCACGGAAGTGTTTGTCCATGGCCGGGTTCTTAAGCTGTTCCATTACGGCCAGTTTCTCTTGCAGAGGGTTCTCCCGGCAGGATTCGGCATGCAGGAACTGGTAGGCCAGCTGTAGCAGGGCAGAGGCAAGGCCCCGGAGGTGGGCGTCGTCATAGGGTTTGTTTTTATAAAGCCTTTTCCAAACCATTCGCTTGTCCATCTGTTTCGCTTCCAGAGCGCTCTTGTCACCAGCCAGGTACTGTTGGATCAATTCGAACAGGGCAACCAGCGATTCATTCTCATTAAAATAAGGGGAATGGACAAAGCGCCGGAACCGGTTGAGGGCCACCGGGGAAAAGGTTTCCAGCAGAGAAATTAGTTTAGAGCCGTTCATCTTGAACAATTTAGTAGCATGTTCTGTGCTAATAGATTGATTTTCATAAATATAAATTCAGCCGACAAAAAAAAGACCAGAACAATATATGCAATTTGTTCTTTTCGTTCCGGTTTGAATGATGCAAATTTGTAACGTAAAAACCTATTAACTTCCAACGGTATGCCTCATCAAGTCCATCGCTTTCTCCCCCTCTTCTTTCTATTGGTTTTGCCCCATCTACTGGCGGCGCAGAACACCTGCATCGACTCTACCCAGATCGATGAAAACATGCCCTGCACAGCTGTATACGATCCCGTTTGCGGATGTGATGGCGTCACCTACATGAATGCCTGCCAGGCTGCGAACTGGCATGGCCTCTCGGCCTGGGAGGCGGGGCCCTGCGTGGATAGTTGTGCGGCTGATTTTATGTTTACTCACCTGGAAGGCAATACTTTCTTTTTCTATAACGCCTCCAGCAACTATGATTACTACGTCTGGGATTTTGCCGGCGAGCTGGTTGTCCCGCTGCCCGGAGTCGCCACGGCTGTTTACACTTTCACTGATCCGTATAATGTCGTCTGCCTGTACATCGGGTCAGACGGGGGCTGCACCGATACCCTCTGCCTGGAGGTGTACGCCGGTGCTCCCGATGAAATGTGCAACGTGACCGACTGCGTCTGGCCGGGAGATGCCAACGGCAACGCCCGGGCCAACAATTACGACCTGTTGAATATCGGCCTGGGGCTGGGCGAGCAGGGCCCCGAGCGCCCGTTTTTCCCCGACCCCGGCAACCCGATGGCCTGGGCCCCCAATTTCTCTTTCGACTGGAACGCCCACGCCGGGCCGGTCAATTTCAAGCATCTCGACTGCGACGGCAACGGGGCGGTCGAAGCTGCGGATGTGCAGGCTATCGATATGAACTATACGCCGGACTTCAATATCCTCTCAAGCCCTACCGGCGGTGCCCCGCCGGTTTACCTGGAATTTGAGGAGACGGAGATCGTGATCACAGAGGACAGCCCCGGCTATTTCGAACTTACAGCCCACCTCTATGTCGGCGAACCCAATAATCCGGTTTACGGATTGTATGGCCTGGCCTTCCATCTCAGCTACCCCCTCGGGCTGGTCGTGCCGCATGCCATTTCGGCAGACTATGACGACAACTCTTTCTTTGGCAATTCCAACAACGTGCTAAGTGTCAGGAGAGACCTCGTCAGCTACAACCTGGGCCGGTACGATCTCGCTTTCAGCCGCAGGAACAGACAAAACGTGAATGGGTACGGGCGGCTGGCTTCCCTTTCTTTTATCATCGTTGGAGATATTATCGAAGGGCGGTCGGATCCGGAAACCAGGTTCGAAGTAGAATTGGACGGCCTGATCCTGCGGTCGGCAGAAGGGGATACGCTGGCGTATGACCTCAAAGAACCGGCTGTGGTGACCTTCATCAACCAGATATTTTCCAATACGCCGGACGACAGCCCGGATGCATCTTCCCTGCGGGTATTTCCCAATCCGGCCGGCAGCCGTTTGACGGTATACATGCGAAATGACGCTCGCGGGCAGCTCGAATTGTTCAGCAGCCTTGGCGCTCCTGTGCTCCGGCAACCCTTCGAAGGCGGACAGGCGGTGTTGGATACTTCCCAACTGGAACCTGGAATTTATTTCCTGGTGGCACAGATGCAGGAGGGCCGGGTAGTGAAAAAGGTGGTCATTGAGTGAGGTAAATAACGTGAGGTTTGAACTGGATGTGTTATCATTCAGTGAACAGAGGCCGGTTGAGGCTAAGGCTGAGGTTGAGGTTGAGGTTGGGAACCTTGGCGGCCGGGGGTTGCGGCAGCCATCTCTTGCTCTCAGCCTCAGCCTTAACCTCAAACCTCACGTTATTTACTTCACTTCCCGGCCACCACCACTACAATTTCTCCTTTGACCTTTTCCTGGGCATTGTAGTAGCTCCATAGCTCCTGCAGCGTATCGGTGCGCACCTCTTCGTGCATTTTGGTCAGTTCGCGGGCAACGCAGGCCATGCGCTCCGGGCCACAGGCTTCAGCCAACTGGGCCAGGCATTTCACCAGCCGGTAGGGCGATTCGTACAGGATGAACGTATACGGTAGGGCGGACAGGTATTCGAGCCTCGTTTGCCTGCCCTTCTTGTGGGGCAGGAAGCCTTCGAAGAAAAATTTGTCGCTGGGCAGGCCGGAGGCGACCAGGGCCGGCAGAAAGGCCGTCGCTCCGGGCAGGCACTCCACCCGGATGTTCCGGCGCCGGCACTCGCGGGCCAGCAGGAAGCCGGGGTCGGAAACGCCCGGCGTGCCGGCGTCGGTGATCAGGGCCATTCGGGCTCCGCCTTCCATCTGAGCAGCGAGCTGCCCGACGATGGCATGTTCGTTGTGGGCATGGTAGGCGCGCAGGGGCGTGCCGATCTCATAATGAGCCAGCAGCTTTTTGGAAGTGCGGGTGTCTTCCGCCAGGATGACGTCGGCCTCCCGCAGGATGCGCAGCGCCCGGAGCGTTATATCTTCCAGGTTGCCGATCGGAGTGGGGACGAGAAACAGCATAGCTTGGTGGTGGTCAAAAAACAAGTTGTCTGCCTGCATTTCGTGCGGCGACTTATTTTTTGAGGTTTACTTATTAGCCTCATGGAACAACGTGCCTTCCTGTCAGGTATCGAAAAACCGAGAAAAGGATATACAGCAGGATGACGATCGAGAAGGATGCCTCCCAGGTGAGGAAAAGCATCGCCAGAGCGATTGCGGCAAAGATAAACCTCGTCTCGTTGCCTTTCCACGTAAAAGCTTTGAATTTGAGGCTGAACATAGGGACCTCCGAAACCAGCAGAAAGGACAGGGCCGCAACACACGTATACAAGAAAACAGGGTGGCCCACCAGAGGCCGAAGGCCAAAGGAATTGAAAGTATAGATCAGGGCCAGGCCTATCGTGAAAACCGTACAGGAGGGGGTCGGCAAGCCGATAAACCCTTCCGCCTGCCGGGTGTCCAGGTTGAATTTGGCCAGGCGAAGGCCGGAAAAGACGGCGACCAGAAAACCGGGCGCAGCTTCATACACCAGCCCGCCGGCGCCCTCCGGGTAGAAGTAGTTGCTCAGCAGCATATAGTAAACTGTTCCCGGCACTACCCCAAAGGAAACCATATCCGCCAGCGAATCCAGCTCTTTCCCCAGGCCCGACTGCACTCCCAGCAGGCGTGCCGCCATCCCGTCGGCGTAGTCGGCGGCAACCGCCGCAAAGGTCCACCAGAAAGCGGCGACGAACTGGCCATAGAACAGGCAGGCCAGCGCACAGCAGCCAAAAAAAAGATTGATCAACGTGATCGTGTTCGGAATATGTTGCTTCATGGACATTTTTGTCGCCAAATTGCCAATGCGCCGCCGCCGGGCAACGTCCTTCCTAAAGAATTGTTAAAAATCACGTATGTGTAGCGATATTAGGAAGAGTTGGCTAATTTTCTAGTTTTCTGATTCTCTGAAGCAGTAAATATAAAGAAATTCCAGCGGCTTTCTTCTCTCGCCTGAATCCAGGAAATTTGCCGAATAAAGCTATGACAAAAGTACATGCTATGACCAAAAGGATACTTTCCCCCAAATTTGCCCGGGCCGCTTTGGCGGCAACGCTGTTCCTGTCAGCAGCCGGCGCTCTGGCGCAGCCCGCCAACAACAACTGCAGCAGCGCTATATTTCTGGATGACGTCAGCAGTTGGTGCTCCGCCTCCGGTGCTTACACCAATGTCGGCGCTACCGATTCGGGCATCGACCCGGCCTGCTTTCCCCCCAACAGCCTGGACGTGTGGTTTGCCTTCACCGCTCAGGCGACGACCGTCAACATCACCGTCGTGGGCGACGTCAACATCAATGCCGGCGGCACCCTCAGCAACCCGCAGTTTGCGCTGTACAGCGGAGACTGCGGCAGCCTGGTTGAAGTGGATTGCAGCAATGCTCCCCCTTCCGACAACATCATCAACGCCTTTGTCAGCAACCTCAGCATTGGATCTACCTATTATATCCAGGTTAGCGGAAGGCTGGGAAATACCGGTACTTTCAAGCTGTGCGTCGATAACTTCAACCAACCGCTTGCCCCCTCCGGAGATTGTGCCACCGGCGTCGTCCTCTGCGATAAAGACCCCTTTACCGTCGACTTCGTAGTGGGCGAAGGGGCCAACCCCAACGAGGTCTTTAATGAAGGCTGCGGCTGCGATATCGTCGAGGCCAACTCCTCCTGGTATAAATGGACCTGCGAGGAATCCGGCACCCTGACGTTTACCCTCAGCCCGCTCAATCCCGCCGACGACCTGGACTTCGTTATCTATGAACTGCCCAACGGCGTCAACAACTGCTCAGTGAAAAACCCGCTCCGCTGTATGGCTTCCGGCGAGAACATCGGCGATCCGTTTCCGGTATGGGAACCCTGCACCGGCCCTACCGGCCTGGCCATCAATGATGGCGACACCAACGAGTCCTGCGGCTGCCAGCCCGGAAACAACAACTTCGCCCAGGCTATCGACATGGAAGCTGGCAGGAGCTACGCCCTGGTGATCAACAACTTCAGTGGTTCCGGCGACGGCTTCTCCATCGAATTCGGCGGAACCGGCACTTTCCGGGGGCCGGTGGCCGACTTCACCATCAGCACCGATACTGTCTGTGTCGGCGAGCCGGTTACCTTCACCGACGCCAGCACGTTCGACGGCGTCATCTCCGACCGGAGGTGGGCCTTCGGGCTGGCCGCCAACCCGGGAAATACGGCCGGCACCGGCCCGCACCAGGTCGTTTATGGGCGGCCGGGGCTGAAATCTATCGTGCTGCAAATTGAAACCGACGACGGCTGTATCGTCACCGCCGTCGGCAACGTGTACGTGGAATGCTGCGACGGGCACTTCGACGTCAGCGCCAGCACCGCTCCATTATCCTGCCCCAATTCCACCGACGGCTCGATCGACCTTAGCGTGAGCAGCGACTATGCACCCTATACCTTCAGCTGGGGCGGCGGACAAACGACGGAAGACCTGGCCGGCCTGGGCCGCGGGGATTATACCGTAACCATCACCGATGCCTCTACCTGCCAGGCAGAATTCACGGCCACTATCGGAGGGCCGCCGGAATTCGAAGTGGATACCCTCATCGGAATGCCGACCTGCAACGGCGGTGCCGACGGCTCGGTCACTCTGCTGGTCAGCGGCGCTTCTCCTCCTTATGAATACAGCTGGCTGGGCCAGCCTTTTGGCAACGACAACAGCCTGGAGAACCTGCCCGTGGGCGATTATCAGGTAACCATCCGGGATGACAACGGCTGCGAACTGCCCCTCACCATCCCCGTCCGCGAACTGGAACTCATCCTCGACCCCAATGTGGCCAGCATCACCGACCCTTCCTGCACCGGCTTTTCCGACGGGATGATCACAGTGGCCATTGCCAACGGCCTGCCTGATTACCTCTACGATTTCAACGATGGCAATGGCTTCGTCGGTGAAAACGAGCTGAGCAACCTTCCGGCCGGCAGTTATATGGTCGACGTTCAGGACGCCAACCTCTGCCGGGGCAGCTTTACATTCGTGCTCGAAGACCCGCCCCTGCTGCAGGCCTCCTTTGACTTGCAGGGAATTAGCTGTTTCGGGGAGAACGACGGGCAGCTCACGGCAGTCGCCACCGGCGGGGTTGGCGGATACGCCTATCAATGGGCCGGCGGCCAGTCGGCAGCTACCCTCAGCGGCCTGGGGCCGGGCAGTTATGCCGTGACGGTGGCCGACGCCAACGGTTGTGTCACCGCAGCCGATACCAGTTTCAACCAGCCGCCGGAGCTGTTCATCTTGCTCGATACCGTCATCAATGTTCTCTGCTTTGGAGAACCGACCGGCACCGTTGCCGTATCGGGAGACGGCGGCGTCCCGCCTTACGAATTCAGCGTCGGGAACCAGCTCTTTCAGGTTGAGCCTGTTTTCAATGCGCTTTTAGCGGGTACTTATGAAGTGACGGTCATGGATGCCAATGGCTGCACCAAGAGCCTCACCGCCACCATCACTCAGCCCGGCGAGCTGATCGTCAACGCCGGCCCCGATGAGACTATAGAGCTGGGCTACTCCGCCCGCCTGCGCGCCAGGCCCAACGACCTGTCAGTATCCTACGCCTGGTCGCCGCCGGATTCCCTCTCCTGCACCGAATGCCAGTCGCCGGACGCCAACCCGGTCAATACCACCACTTACACCGTTACCGTCACGGATCTCAATGGCTGTACCGCTACGGACGAGGTGGTGGTCATCGTACTCAAAAACCGGCCGGTGTATATTCCCAATGCCTTCTCCCCCAACGAAGACGGCCGCAACGACAACTTTACCGTTTACACCGGCCCGGGCGCGCAGGAAGTGCTTGCCCTCAAGGTTTTCAACCGGTGGGGAGGGCTGGTCTTCGAAAATTACAATTTCCAGCCCAATGATCCTTCTCTGGGGTGGGACGGCTACTTCAAGGGCGAACCGGCCCAGGTGGGCGTCTATGCCTACTTTGTGGAAGTGGGGTTCATCGATGGGATTTCGGTGATTTATGAAGGAGATATTACTTTGGTGCGGTAGGCAGGGGGTGGGGGCGTATAATTGTTGAATGGTTATCCTGCTGCCGGGGAGGGTTATTTCGCAACGATATGAAAATTCAGGCTTTGCGACGAGATTGTTCAATAAACTTTGTTTTTCGGGAAAGTTGGCGCTGGCTTTCAGGTGCCTGCGAAAAGCCGGATTCCGAATTCCGAACAATGGCGGCGGCTCTTCCGGGCCACACCGCGCATCAAAAAAATTATCCGGCCCGACAGAGACGGACGCACATCAGGCACCGTAAATCCCGCCACTCACCCAATGGCCATAGCTCCGGGAAAATCCCCGTGCTCCTGGCCCTCATACTCCTGCTGGCCTCCTGCGATTTCATCCAGAGCGGGCGCATCCCTGCGGACGTCGTTACCGAGCCGGTGCCTTACGACTCCGACGACCCTGCCATCTGGTGGAACAGCGCCGATCCGGAGCGCAGCATCATTTTTGGCACCGACAAACAAAGGATGGGGGGCCTGTATGCGTTTGGGCTGGACGGCAGGATAATATCGGAAAAGTCGGTGCGCGGCCTGCGCTACCCCAATAATGTGGATGTCGAATACGGCATTCAACTGGGCGGAAAGCAAGTGGACATCGTGGCGGTCACCGAGCGCGACGCCGGCGCGCTGCGTATTTTTTCCGTGCCGGATATGCAGCCGCTCGACGGGGGCGGCATTCCTGTTTTCGACGGGGAGCGAGGTTTCGGTTACCGGGAGCCCATGGGAATTGCCTTGTACAAGGCGCCGTCCGGAGAAGTATCCGCCATCGTCAGCCGGAAGGGCGGCCCACCGGAAGGGTATTTATGGCAGTACATCCTGGCCGGAGGAGCGCGCAATGCCATACAGGCGAAACTGGTGCGAAAGTTCGGCAAATTCAGCGGCTTTCAGGAGATCGAAGCCGTCGCGGTGGATGATGAGCTGGGATACGTTTATTATTCTGATGAGGCGGCCGGGATCAGGAAGTACTACGCTGCCCCGGAGAAAGGAAACGAGGAACTTGCCTTTTTTGGCAAGGAAGGCTTCAGCGGAGACCGCGAAGGCATTGCCGTCCTGGACACCGGGCAGGGCAGGGGGTTCATCATCGTATCCGACCAGCAAGGCTACGCCTTCCGCGTTTTTCCCCGCGAGGGGCAACAGGGCCAGCCGCATCTCCATCCCTTTGTGAAGGAAATCCTTCTTTCTTCCTGGGAGACAGACGGTTGCGAGGTGAGCGCTGCCAGACTCGGAGCGGCTTTCCCCAATGGCTTGTTCGTCGTCATGTCTGACGACCGTACTTTCCAATATTACAGGCTGGAGAAATTGGGCCTGGGGAATTAATCGGTTTCTTCCGCCTGGATTTTCTGCTGCAGGTACTGAGCTTTCAGCATTTCGTTCCGGCGCTTTACCGACGGCTTGGTGAACTGCTGCCGGCGGCGAAGCTCCTTGACAATCCCTACGTTGCGGTGTTTGCGCTTATAGCGCTTCAGCGCCCGGTCGATGGATTCTCCATCTTTGATTTCAATAATGATCATAAATTCCTCTTTTGATTGAAACGGCGCAAAAATAGTAAAATTAGTGGAAATACTAAACAGGCCCCGCCCGTCAAATACCGGGCAGGGCCTGTTTCATGCATCGAAGCTGTTTTTCTCAGTCATTTGCTTCGGCATGCTCTTTTTCCTGCTTATAGATCGCTTTGAGCACTTCGGTTCGCCGCTTAACTGACGGCTTGGTAAACTGCTGCCGGCGGCGCAATTCCCGGATCAGCCCAATATTGCGGTGTTTGCGCTTATAGCGCTTCAGCGCCCGGTCGATCGATTCGTTGTCCTTTACATTGATTATTATCATATAGTGTTGAATTTGAATGGAGTGGAAGAACTTTTTTCAAAGAATAGCTATTCTCCGCCCACTCGCCAGTGAAAAAAATTAACCAGTCAGATATAAACGGCCCGGATTTTCCGGTGTAGGTTTTGCCCGCCTTGCCCGGGTTTTCATGAATCCGGCCCCGCTGAGAGGCCGGATCAGTTCATTTCGAAAGCCCCGGGCGAGCCCGGTATTGCTTACCAGCGGTTGTAGCTGCTTCGGCTGTAGTCGTTCGTGGGGCGGCTGTTGCGCGGCCGTGCCTTTTTGACGACGATGGTCCTGCCGTCGAGTTCCGTCTCGTTGAGTTCGTGAATGGCCTCCAGCGCGGCATCGTCGTTATCCATTTCGACGAATCCGTAACCTTTGGACCTGCCGGTGTCATAATCCATGATCACCTTTGAAGAGGACACCTCTCCGAATTGTTCGAATACGCGTTCTAAGTCGTTGCTGTTGGTGTCGTAACTGAGCTTTGCAATAAAAATGTTCATAACAAAAATTTAAAAAATAAAAGAATTCACCTCTGTGGGGGAGCAGGCTGCTGCGGCATCGTCACACGGCCCGCAGAGCAATCAAACAATTAGTACGACTGGTGGAAAATCTTAGAGCGACTATTCAGGTAGGAATAAAAAGACTACTGAACCCAACGGAACTAATGGTTGACCCTGCAAAGGTACGTATTTATAACAGGATAACAAACTCCAGAGTTCAGTGCCGGGGAGATAATGGCGCTGAAAGGATGGGAAATGGGCATGAAAAGACGGCAGGATTTTCCCTTACGGAAAATGGATTATCCCTCCATGCTATGTTCTTTTTCCTGCTGGCCAGGGGTAAATCCCTGCCGGCCGGCGTGATCTCTCAGGCAACCTTTTTGTCAAACCCTTATCTTTACAGGCAGACGCGTACGATAATTCTTTTTTACTCAAAACCAAAAAACATGAAAAGCCACAAACTATGGGTCAGCGCCAGCTTCCTGATGCTGGCTGCGCTGCTGTTATCAACCTCCCTTTACGCCCAGCGGACAACCGGCAACGGCAATGTCGTCGAACAGGAAAGAGCAGTGGGCAATTTCGACGTCATCAAAGTCCAGAAAGGCATCGACCTCTACATCACCCAGGGCAGCCCGGCGGCCCTCACCGTCAAGGCCGATGAAAACATCCTGGATCAGATCATCACCCGGGTGGACGGCAAGACGCTCTACCTCGATGTCCAGGGCAGTGTCCGCAACGCCAGGGCCATGGATGTATTCGTGACGCTGGAAAACCTCAGCGAGCTTCATGCTTCCGGCGGCTCCGACGTTTTTGCCGAGGACGGCCTGAAGCTGAAAGAACTGAAGCTGTTCTGCTCCGGCGGTTCCGACACGAGGATGGCCATCGAAGCAGAAACCCTGCACTGCAATACCTCCGGCGGCTCCGACGCCGTCCTGTCCGGCAAGGTCAATGAACTGATCGTGGAGTCTTCCGGCGGTTCCGACTTCGACGCCAAAAAACTGGAAGCCGTCAAGTGCAAAATCCGGGCCAGCGGCGCTTCCGACGCCTGGGTCTTTGCTACCGGCGAAATCGACATAGAAGCTTCCGGCGCCAGCGATATCCACTACAAAGGGGGGGCGAAAAAGATAAGTTCCAAGGCTTCCGGCGGGGCGGATATTCATGGCAACTAAACAGGCAATGTGGGTGGGCCATTGAGGTTTGATCTCAACCTCAATCGGCCCATTTCCTGTACTTGATGATTAGCCGGCCTTTTTAAATCGGTATGTATGGGATTGGCTATTCCTGCCCGAATCATCAGTATAGACTTTTAAACTGCGAATATGCAGTTCACCGGAACCATCCATGCTGATCACCAGATTTTCGATGATATGCACTTCCTTCCCGGGTCCCGATTTATATTCCGCCGTGATAGCTTCCGTATTCTTTTCCGGGCTGGTACTGATGCTGGAAGAATAAGCAGTGCTCCGGACCTGCCCCCAGTCGCAATCTCTTGGCACGCAATTGCCAAAAGCCTGGACGTAGGCCACTGAGCCTTTTACCGTGATGACGACTTTTGTAATCCCGCCTTCCGGGTCGGCATTGGCCCAGGTGCCGGCATACGCGCTGAGCGGATTGCCGGCAAAAGCGGTTTGGCTGCAGGCCAGCAGGATGATGGAGCAAAGGGTCGTTTTTAGCGACTTTTTCATAGTATGAGTTTTATGGGTTATGGAATTCTTGTTTTTGCCTATAGATATGACGGCAGGCCGCGAGGGCGGACTGTGCCTGAAACCGAATGCGAAAATTGGAGAAAGTTGGTGGTGATAGTTTTCCTGGCCTGCCAGGAATTCTAAATATAGGAAAAATCGGGCAGGGCAGGAAAGGCAAACATTGCGAGCCTGTATGAAATCCCGAATTTCTGAATGCAGAGGCAAGCGCTCAATAAACCTTGCGATGCTGTCAGTCCCGTAGGCTACGGTTTACAAATAAGTTTACACCAGCCGCTAACAGCTACCGGGCAGCAGCGCTTTGCCCGGCAGCTTCCGGCCTCAATTCCGCAAGGCTATGGCCGACGGCGTATGGCATAGGGACGAAGGGCAACCAGCCATTCTCGTTTTAGAATGCCACTAAAGCACAAAGGCGCAAAATCCCACCAAAGGTTAGTGTGGATTTGGTGTTTTTGTGTTTTCGTGGCAGGAATTTGGCATTAATTTGCCAAAGCGAGGATTGCTGAAGGACGATAGATTATATACCTATTTTCCTGAAAAGTGGCCTACAAGAGTTCACGCCGCTCCGAAATAATTCCGGTAAATCCTCTTCCTCGGATAAAACCCCAGGAAAATGACAGGGTACAACAGCCAGGTCACCACAGGGTTCGGCCCCCGGAAAGTAATATCATCAACAATGCAGGAAGTATCCTCCGTCATTTTGCGGACGATGTGCCTGTGCCGCCAGAATGAAAGCGGGAACGGCAGTTGCACCCCCTCGTCGATAAAGTAAGCCTCCTGCTCGTTTACCTCGTCACCGGTAATAACGCTCACCCAATCCGCTTTCAGGGGCTTCAGAAAGCGGATGTGCACCCTGTCGCCCTTTTTCGAACCGGTAAATTCCACGATCTCCATCTCGCCCTGCCGGGGTGCCAGGGCTTCGAAGAGCTTGCGGTCAAAGCGCGCCATCACTTCTTTGTAGTTACCTTTTACTTTTGTTTCGAGCCTGATGTTCATCGGACATGCATTTTGTGCCTTATTAATGAGAAAAAAGCACAGGTGGTTTACTGCCTTGCAGCCGGATTTGATAAATTTATCCGAGGCAATTCGCCGAAACTTGTTAAATCTCTCTGTGTTTATCTGGTCACAGCTCTCTGAAACTTGCCCAATCTCCCGGAAAATCCTATTTTCAGGCTTTCAAATTTCGAAAATATAATTCTGTGACACCGAAATAGCTGCCCTGACAAATGCAAGGACCGAAACACCAAACACCATAACACCAAAAAAACACCGCAACGCATGGCTTCAGAACGGGATGGTTGGGAACAGGAACTCGAAGAAACCATCAATAAAGTAAATTATCTTCGAAAAGAACTGGTCAGGGCCTACGATGCAATCAAGAAGTACTCCTTGGAAAGCCAAATCTCAGAGGGTGAAGAAAAAATCACTCAACTGAAGGCCAAAATCCGGGAAGCAGCTTCCCGTCCAGCGTTGGACACCCAGCCGGATACCGTACACCGTACACAACCTGGGACTGCCCCTGACCCCGTACACCGTACACAACCTGGGACTGCCCCTGACCCCGTACACCGTACACAACCCCCGCAGCCTCTGTCCAGCGTTCGGCCGAGTCATGCCGAGGCCCTACTCGCCCGGGAAGCCGACGAACGCCAGCCCTCCCGCCCTACCGGCAGCTTCTTCAACCGCCGGCTGCCGCGCCGCCGCTACGGGGAAATTTCCTGCGACCGGGGGCGGGAAATGGAACTCCTGCGGCAGCAATTTGACCGGCACAGGGACGAGCCTTTTCAGCACTATTTCCTCTCCGGGTTGTACGACGACAAGCTGGACAGCCTGGTGGAGCGGTTCATCCGGCAGGTGCTGGAAAGCGATGGCGGATTCGACGTCCACTGCCCGACCGCCATCCGGGGCGAGGGATACGAGCCGGTGCTGAACGTCGAGCCATTGCCCCTGCGGTTCGACCTGGAGAGCAGCAAACAGGCGCTGCGGAGCTATTTTGGCAGGCACCTGTATCTCGGCCCGGCCCATGAAACCCTTTCGCTGGAAACGCTGGAGGATTTTTTCCGGTCGAACCTCCCGCTGCTTCAAAAGGATTACCTGGCGGTCGTCTTCAAGGTCAGCCGGGAACACCGCAAGCCTTTCCTGCCGGCCTTTTTTCAGTGGTTGGTCCGGGACTTCTGCTGCGGCAGGCATTCGAAACTGAAGCTGCTCTTCTTCTATACCGCCGTCGGGCAGGCGCCAAAAGCGGCCCGCCTCGCCAGGTGGCTGGGATGGGGAAGGAAGGAGAGCGCCCTGGAAAACGACCTGGAAGGCATTTTTGCCGCCCATCCCTGCTGCTACCCGCTCCGGCCCCGCCCCTGGGTGCCGGCCAGCGACCTCATGGACTGGTTCGACTTCCATTCTACCAAAACGACGGAAGCCCGGCGCCATATCGAACGGATTAAAAAAGATCATCCGGAATATTACAACCCCAATGAAGACGCCTTCCGCATGAGCGTCGTCGAAGACCGCCTGCGGCAAATTATTGAAGAAGATATAAGAGCCTATCCGGCAATCTAAACCCGGCTATGGCTCTAATGTCGGACAACCGATTGAGGCCCCGTACACCGTACACCCCCAGAGCAGCTCCCGGACCGTACACCGTACACACCCCAGGGCTGCTCGGCCCGTACACCGTACACCCCAGGGCTGCTCCCGGACCCGTACAACGTACACCTTCCAGGATTGTTCCTGGACCGTACACACCCCATGCAGCCTCCATACAACCTTTGACAGATAGCATTTAAACCCCTGCTGATGCAACATTACGAAAACAAAACCCTGCCCCCCGTAAAACGGGAAAACTGGAACCACCCGGCCCGCTACCGGGTTTCTCCCGGCCTGGCCGACGCTTTCAACGTGGCCCTGGAGCTGAGTTTGCCGCTCATCCTGACCGGCGAGGCGGGCACCGGCAAAACCCAGTTCGCCCACCACGTCGCCGACCGCTTCGGCATGGGGCAGGCCCTGGTGTTCAACGCCAAGACCACCTCCGTGGCCACCGACCTGTTCTACCGCTACCAGGCGGTAAAGCATTTCCAGTACATCCAGAGCAAGCGGGAACAGGAAAAGGAAATCAAAAACACCGGGGACTTCATCGAGTACCAGGCCCTCGGGCTGGCCATCAGGAACGCGCAGGAGAAAGGCACGCGCTCTGTCGTCCTCATCGACGAGATCGACAAGGCGCCCCGCGATTTCCCCAACGACATCCTCAACGAGCTGGAAGGCCTGCGCTTCGACGTGCCGGAACTGGAAACTTCCTTCCAGGCGCCGCAGGAGCTGCGCCCCGTCATCATCCTGACCAGCAATTCCGAAAAGAACCTGCCGGCGCCCTTCCTGCGCCGCTGCGTTTTTTACAACATCGATTTCCCCGACGAGAAAGAGCTGTACGAGATCATCAGGCTCAAGCTCGGCGCGGAAGAGATGGAGCAGGGCCGCCTGAACCGGCTGATCGAAGAGTTCGATGCGATCCGCAAGGTGGCTGCCCAGGCCAACACCAAAAAGCCTGCCACGGCAGAGCTGATCAGCTGGCTGGCCGTGCTGCAGCAATTGGGTTTTGACGTGGATACCCTGGGCACGCCCGGGGTGGATAAAAAAACCTTGATGCAATCCTACACCGTGCTGGCTAAAAGCGACGAGCTGCGGCAGGCGCTGAAAAAACGGATTGATGATTGGGGATAAGCAGGCGGACATATTTAATTTACAAATAACCTGGAATGCTCGTTACGGCCTGCGGTCGTATACGGAACAGAGGCTCCGGGCTCCTGCCCGGCGTAAATACTCTTCAAATCACCCCGGACAGGAGTCCGGAACCTTGGCCCGCTTACGGCCACAGGCCGTAGCGAGCATCTTCGATAAAAAAATATTGGCAATTTAAATATGTCCGACTGCTTATTTAAAACACTTGCATGATGGCCGCACCGGAAACCTCCACGCCCCCCCTCGCCCAACTGCCCGCCTTCCTCGAAGCGCTGGAGCAGCACGGCTTCCGTTTGGCCATCGACGACTATCCGCGCATCCACGCCATCCTGCAGCGGGCCGATAGCACAGCCCGGCTGAAGACCTTGCTCTGCCCCCTCGTCGCCACCGACAGCGAGAGCCAGGCTGAGTTTTACGGGCTGTTCGGCCGCTTTTTCGGCGCCGAAGAGGCCGCCCCGGAAGAACTGCTGATCCTGCCCGAGGGCGGAAAGACCAAGATATTCCCGGAGGGCCTGCCCGAAAAAGGGAAAGCAGCCCGGCCCGGCGAAAAGGCCGGGGAGCAGGCGCCTGAAGAAACCCTGCTATTGCGCCTGCTGGCCCTCGTTTTGGCTCTCAGTATTGTGCCGGCCTCCTACTTTTACTACCTGGGCCGGATCACGAATTTGGGATTTGCCGCCATCCTCCTGGCTCTCCTGGCCGGCCTGCTGCTGGTTTACCTCCTCCTGCGGCGGCTCCGCGGGCGGCTCGTCGCCCGCAGCATACAGGCCAAAGAGCCGCCCTGGTTCTGGGCCATCGACCTGCCCCTCCGGGAGCGCATACACTTCGGCGAAGAGCTGTCCACCCTGGCCCGGCAGCTGCGGCGGCGCCTGCCCGGCAACATCCCCCGCCTGGACATCCGGCGGACCCTGCGCGAAACCGTCGGCAACGGCGGCGCCATGGCCCTCCATTACCAGTACCGCACCCGCCCGGCGGAGTACCTCTTCCTCATCGACTACACCGCCTTTGCCGACCACCACCACCACCTCTTCGAATTGCTGCACCGCGAGCTGCTCAAAAATACCGTCTACGTCGAGCGCTTTTACTACAACGGCGACATGCGGGTGTGCTGGAACGAAAAACACCCCCGGGGCATCGCCCTGGAAAAGCTCGCCGCCCGCTATGCCGACTACCGGCTGTTCCTCTTCGGCGACGGCAAAAAGATGATCCGCCCCGCCGGCGGCGGCCTGCAGGGGTGGGCGCAGGTTTTCAGCCAGTGGAGCGACCGGGCGCTGCTGACCCCCCGCCCCGCCGCCGCCTGGTCGCACGACGAGCTGCGGCTGGCCGAACAGTTCGTCCTGCTGCCTTCCAACATGGCCGGCCTGCTGCAGGCCATCGAGCATTTCGAACAGCTCAAAAGCGCCAACCTCAAAAGCTGGCGCAGCGGCGATGCCGAAACCGAAATCCGGGCAGATGCCGGCGCCATCCGCGAGCTTTCCGCCTCCCGCCCCGCCCTGGCTGCCTGGATCGCCGCCTGCGCCATTTACCCCGAACTGAACTGGGAGCTGACTCTCTACCTGGGCGAGGCCGTGGGCAGCCACTTCGGCGAACCCCTGCTCACCTTTGAAAACATCACCCGCATTGCCCGGATTTCATGGTTCCGCAACGGCCACATGCCGGAAGCAGAGCGTATTGCCCTGTTCGAACTGCTGGACGAAGGCCTGCGCCTGCAACTGCACCAGAAGATCGTGGACGCCCTGGAAGGCCAGTACCAACGCAACCCCCTGCCGGAACTGTCGCAGGCCTACAGCGAGTTCCGCCTGCAACTGGCCGTGCACAAACTGCGCTCCGGCAACTACCCGGAAGAACGCAGGGACCTGGAGAAAACCGCCCGCCGCCTGATCGCCGAGGGCGTCCGACACGATTTTATCGCTATTCAAACCGTGTCCTCCCCCCGCCCGCTCGACGTGGTGGTGCCGGCCACGCTGCGCAACCTAGCGTATGCCGCCGGGCAGGCCAGCCTCCTGAAAAGGCTGCGCCAGAGAGCAGGCAGGCTGCTCAGCGCCCTGCGCCTTCCCGCCTCCCGCCCGGAGGCCGGGGAGGAAACGAAACCGCCGGTACCGCCGCCGGTCCCTGAAACGGACAGAGATGAGACGACGCTTTTAGCCGACAGGGAAGCCCCGACTGAGCCCACTCCGACCCCGCCCCGCCCGAAGGTTGAAGTTCCCGATCCCGCTATGGTGCGCGTAGATGGCGGCGCTTTCCAGATGGGCAGCGAGGAATACGACAGAGAAAAACCCGTCCACGAAGTCCGCCTCCACCACTTTGAAATCGGCCAATACCCGGTAACGGTCAGGGAATACCTGGCTTTTGTGGCCGCCACCGGGCGCAACCGGCCGGAATGGATGGAGGAGGGCAGCCAATATAACGTGGAAACCGGCAGCGACGATCACTACAAAAAGATCGGCAGCGCTTTGACGGACGAAAACTGCCCCATCGTCGGCATCAGCTGGTTCGACGCCGTTGCCTTCTGCAACTGGCTGAGCAGCCGGCACGGCCTGGAACCGGCCTACCGGCAGGCGGAAACTCCGGAGCCGTCAAAAACCAAAGAAATTTTGCTGGACCTCCGTGCCGGCGGCTACCGCCTGCCCACCGAAGCGGAGTGGGAGTACGCCGCCCGGGGCGGCCGGCAGAGCAAAGGCTACCGCTACGCCGGCAGCGACGAGCTGGATGAGGTGGGGTGGTTCTGGGAAAACTCCGGAGATAAGAGGCTTGCCGGGGAATGGGACAAAGATAAAGTAGATAAAAACAATTGCCGGCCCCACCCCGTCGGCCGGAAAAAGCCCAACGAGCTGGGCTTGCACGACATGAGCGGCAACGTGTGGGAGTGGTGCTGGGATTGGTACGGGGATTATCCGAAGGAACCCCAGGATAACCCTACTGGGCCGGATAGCGGCTCCGACCGGGTGAACCGTGGCGGCTCGTGGGGCAACGGTGCCGCCCACGCGCGTTGCTCCGATCGGTACTACAGCACCCCGGGCGTCAGGTTCTACGGCCTGGGGTTCCGCCTGGCCAGGACCGGCGGCCAATAGCCGCCGTAGCTTTCTTACCTTACTTACCTCACAAAAAAATTCCAAAAAAAGGCAAAACCAGTAACGCTTTTCCTCCGGGAGAGATAAAAGAGGCACATAATATAAACCAATACAGCTTTATTCTCCCGAATGCCGGCCTTCACGGACGCCGGCAGCGCGAACAGACTGTCCAGCCTGCTCATCCGGCATGCCGCCCGGCGGCATCGGTTATTTGTTTTTTTCATGTAACCGGCCACTTAAAAGCAGTTGGTCCAGGGCGGCATCGAATATTCGCTGCCTGGCCCGCCTGGTAAGCGTTTGCTGAACGGCGGGCCGGTTTGTTTTTTAAAGCCGGTGAACAACGCGCAGCCATCAGAGCTTGTTTGGAGGCCAATCTTTGAGCTGCAAAGGCCATTTTTTTGATGACGCTGCGTTGGAAAAATCCTCATTTAGCTAC
Organism: Lewinellaceae bacterium; assembly: GCA_020636375.1. Classification (GTDB taxonomy): domain Bacteria; phylum Bacteroidota; class Bacteroidia; order Chitinophagales; family Saprospiraceae; genus JACJXW01. The sequence continues at coordinate 212,697 of JACJXZ010000010.1, forward strand.
GGCTAAACTCCGGTTTTCCCGCCTTGTTTCATCAAAAAAATAACTCTTTTCGCTTTCAAACCCGGCCTCCAAACAAGCGCTCAGGAATTGTGGCTGCTCTTCCGGCATTAGCTTTCCGGGGGCGCAGTTGCGATTTGTCCCCGGATATGCGCTTGCCGTACCGTAGGATAGGCTGTTCAAAACAGGATGAAAAAATCCCCGCATTCTTGTGGAGTTAAAGCAATAACCACAACCATGCGGGGAACCGTTGAGCTATTGAAAATACTATACTTAACGGCAATAGGTTTTGTGCATTTGGGGAAGACTCCCCCCGTCTGCTCCGCAGCCGGGTAAACTTTAGGGGATTAAGGGGCGGGGAGGGCAAATGCACAAAACCTATTGCAGCGGATTATAAATTGGGCGGAAAACGCCAATTTAAGTGCAAGTGCAAGTGCAAGTATCAAGCGCAAGTACAAGTGCAAGTATCAAGTGCAAGTGCAAGTATCAAGTGCAAGCGCAAGTATCAAGTGCAAATTCAGATTGGCGCTGGTATTGAACTTGAACTTGGCCCTTGAACCTGAACTTTAAAAGAGAGGAGAGGCAAGCCCTTCAAATCACGCACCGTGAACACCGCCCACCCACTCAATACACCGCTTCCACCCCATACGGATCCAGCGCCCCTCCAAAGTTATAAGGCTCTTCCCCATGCACTTCCAGCTCGCGGGCGGGCACGGGCAACTGGGCGGGCGTACCGTATTGCAGCCCACCCAGGGCATCCAGTTCCGTATACTCCAGGCGGGGCGCCAGGCGGCGGCGGTCGAACCAGGCGCCCATCGGGGCGGCGTTGAGCAGCTCGATGGCCCGCTCGTAGAGGAGGGCCTGCTCCAGCGCCTGTCCGGAAGTGCCGGCAGAGAAGGGCGGCAGGCCGCCTCTGGTTACCCGGGTGCCGGCGTTGAGCACGGCGATGGCGCCGGCGTTGTCTTCCTGTCGGAGCATGGCTTCTGCCTTGAGCAGTTCATTGTCGGCAGACAGAAAGGCCGGCATGGGGCCGGCGGAATGCCCGTCGCCGGCAAAGTCCGGGGCGGTTTGGTTGCGGTTGTGCTTGTAGTGGGAAAAGTGCCACTCGCCGGCTTCCGCCGGGAAGCTGTTGAACGGGATGAACACAAAGTCGGAGGCCAGGCGCTGGTCGTTGGACTGGGCAGTGGGGTTGGGCAGCGGGTCTTCGCCCAGAGCTTCCACTTCCGGGTAGCGCGTCGGCTGGTTGCGGTCGAGGGCGGCGACCAGGCGCTGGTCTACCCTCGCCCAGAAGGGATCCCCGCCGGTTTCGGCAAAGGCGTACTGCTGGTAGCTCTGCCAGAGCCCGCCGTCTGCCATGGGCGCAAAATCCCACTGCAACCCCTGTTCGGCATGGGCCTGCACGGCTGCCCAGTCTACGTCCTCGTTCTCTTCCATAGTGCGCGGCCACTGGGCGAGAAAACGGGCGGCGTAGGAGTGGCAAAGCTGGGAAAACTGGCCGGCGTCCAGCGCCAGGCCATGGAAAGAGGTGTGGATAAAATCCGGCCCCAGAGCTTCCGCGATTGTTATAGCTTCTTCCAGTTCGCCGACAGCGGCGCCGATCATGGTCCGGTAATCGGAAAACGAGGCTTTCTCATTCGGCGCATCGTCTTCATCAACCATCAGCCCGCGGTCGAAGAGCAGGCCCAGGTAGCCCCAGCTGACGCCCCGCAGGAAATGGGCGGCGGCGAGCGCCGACTCATCCTGCGGGCCGCCCTTGTCAATGGAAATGCCCTCCTTCATGGCGGCCATGACGTCGTTGGCGCTCGCTGCGGCCGAGAGGCAGCCGTACCACGGCCCTTCGGCTATCTGTTTGTATTCCTCCGCTTCGGCGATCCGGTTGTTGTAGGCCTTCCTTGGCTCCGCGCTCATCCGAAGGGCGCCGAACTCCTCCCGGCCCAGGGTGAGCGCATCCGCCGCCACCGACAGGGCAATGGCAGGCGCCGGCCCGTGGACGCCCTGCCACCAGGAAGCATACCCGGCATCCAGTACTTTAAACAAGTCGCTCCCGGTAGCCAGCAGGCCATTGCGCCCGGGATCGTTCAGGTTGAGGGTGTCTATATCTTTACAGCCGACGGCCGCAAAGAAGGCCAGAGAAAAGATTAGTGTATAACGTATGATCTTTTTCATATGGATTTTTTTCTTTTTTCAAATTCAATGATCCAGCTTTCAGTGAAATATTTGCTTGATTAACCGTTGCTGTGCCACCAGGTAAATCCTGATAATCTTGTTCACCCTGTCTGTTGATAACGCAGGGTTGTGTAAGAAGGTCGAAAGCAGACAGGATTAACAGGATTTACAAGTTGTAGTGACCTGCGCCACTGAGGTGTATATATCCTGACAATCTTGTTAATCCTGTCTACATTTACTCATCGCACGCCCCCCCGTCCGGTTCCTGTCCATCCTGTCAAATCTTAGAAAGTCATTTGCAGGCTAAAGCTGAACGACCGCCGCAGCGGATAATTGAACGCATCGACCAGGAACAGGCCGGGGTCCCCTTTGGGTGTCCGGGCCTCGCTGCCCGGTTGCCCGGAGAAGCGGTTCGACAGGTAATAATCGAGGGCCGGCGCGCCGGCCACGTCGGGGTGGAAACCGGAGTAATTCGTTTTCGTGAACAGGTTGCGCCCGATCAGGCTGAACTGAATGCTCTCTATGAACCCGCCCAGGAGGTTTTGCAACTGCCTGCTTTCCAGGGTATAAGACAGGGAGGCTTCCCGCAGCATGAAGAAGCTGCCGTCTTCCACAAAGTGGTTGTTGGGGGCGCCATTGTTAAACAGGCCCTCCTCTTCAAAGAAGCCGGCTGCTACTTCCGGGTAGCTGCTTAGGTCCCCGTGGCGGCCATTGCCGTAGAGGTATTGCCGGGTGAGGTTATAAACCGAGCCGCCCTTTTTCCAGTCGAACAGCGTATACAATTTCAACCCTTTGTAGGCAATGATATTGGCAAAGCCCATCCGGAAATCGGGGTTGATGTTGCCAATTGGTTCCACGAGGGGGTTGCCGTCTTCGTCCATTAGCCGGTAGGGGCGTTCTTCCGGTGTGCCCAGCTGATCCCTGCGGACCACGTAGCCCAGGCTGTTCAAGGTATAATCATTGGGGTCGATATCGGCTTGCTCCAGCAACTGGCTGAGGTCGGTGGCAAAAACCTCGCCAACCATCGTTCCCGGCGAACGCCCTTCTTCCACCCGGAACAGGCTGGAATGCTCCAGTCCGGGGCCGGTCGTATAGGCAGGAAGGCCCAGTTGTGTCACTACAGGTTCCATGCGGTTGAACGTAGTGGTAAGGCCCCAGCGGAAATCGCTGTTCTTCACCTTGAACAAGCGCGCAAAATCAGTGTGCAGGGCACCTTCGTAAATGGTGGCCTCCAGCTTGCCGGCGTTCTGCCATTGCCCGCTGAAGCTGGAAGAACCGGACAGGGGCATCAGCAGGATCAGGTCTTCGGTCGAAGACTTGACGTAATTGAATTCCAGCGTAAACCCTTTGAGGAAAGTAGCATCGATGCCCACCTCCATTTCGGTGGTCCGGGAAGGCTTCAGGAAGTCGTTGCCCAGGGTGTTTTTCGCTACTGCGCCATTGATGAGTTCAATAGACTCAAAGCGCTGGCCGAACGCCGGCCGGTTGCCGGCCGACCCCATTGCCGCCCGCAGCTTGAGTTCCTGGAAAAACTTCATTTTAATGTCCTCGGTCAGGCGGTAGGCGCCGGCCAGGCGGTAGTAATTGTGCCAGCGTTCCTCCGGGCCGAAGAGCGACGATTCTTCCCGGCGGAAAAGCCCGCTGAAGATGTACTTTTTCTGGTAATCGGCATCGCCAACCAGGAAGGTGCTGTAGGCCACTGCCTCTTCCATTAAAGAAGAAGCCTTGATGTTGCTCTGGGCGTTGTCGAGCGAGCGGACCCCCTCGAATGCCAGATTCTCGCCCCTGCCCTCGGCGTAGTCCAGGGTGAAATCTTCGTACAGGAAACCGCCCCGCAATGCCAGGTTGAACCCGGAGAATTTTTTCTGCAGGGTAGCGTCGGCCATGGAGGTGAAATAGCTGTCTACGCGCTGTGACTGGAGGATGGCGCCGCCGTTGCTTCCCCCTTCCCCGGCAGTGGCCTGAGCGCCGAACAGCCCGGGCCGGGAGGAACTCAGGAACCCTTTTTTCACAAAATGTTCGTATTCCTGGGAAGAGCGGTTGAGCGAGGCGGCATAACTCAGCGTCAGCCACTTCTTCGGGCGGTAGCTGGCCCCCACGCTGCCCATCAGGCGCCGGCGAAGGAGGGCCTGCCGGGAATTTTCCCGCCAATAGAGGGGGTTGGTAACGCCCATGCCGGTGTTGTCGATGTCCCAGTCGTAGTTGCTGTCATCTTCTTCATTGCCGGCATCCAGGCCGAACATAGGCGTGAGCAGCAGGCTGTTGGCCAGGAAGCTGCCGGCGCCGTTGGTGGCTGGTTCCAGCAGGTCCTGTGTTGAGGAGGTGTACATAGAACTTACCTGGAGGCTGAACCGGTTGCTCAGCTGATGCTCCAGGTTGGCGCGGAAGTTGTGGCGGGTGTATCCGTCAAAGCCCTGGAGCGCCCCTTCATCCCGCAACCGGTGAGCCGACACCATGAAGTTGGTCGACTCCGCCCGCCCCTGTACGGAAAGATAATTGGACTGGTAAGCGCCCTTTCGGAAAAGAATGTCTTTCTGATAATCCTGCAGATTGGGCAGGGGCGAGTCGTATACTTCATCCGCCGTCAGGCTGCCCAGTACCGGCTGCGGCCCCGAAGCGGTCTCCACCTCCCGGTTGGTGGCCGTGTTGACGGGGTAGGTGTTGGGCACGTCCGAATACCCCACCTCACCCCGATAAGTGACCCTGGTGTCTCCCACTGCCAGGCCGCGCCCCCGGCGGGTGAACAACTGCACGACGCCGTTGGCGCCCTGGGAGCCGTAGAGCGCCGCCGCCGTTGCCCCTTTGAGCACTTCTATCTTTTCGATATCGTCGGGGTTGATGTCGGCAAGGGCGCTCCCGTCGTTCATAAATATTCCATCCACGATGATGAGCGGTTGCTGGCCGTTGGCCAGAGAGGTGACGGAACGCAGCTGGAGGTACCCGTCCTGGCCCGGCTGCCCCCCAATGGGATTGGCCTGCAGGCCGGCCACTTTGCCCTGGAGGCTGTTCGCCAGGTAGGGAGGTGCCGATAGCCCCAGCAGTTCTTCGTCGACGGCGCCAACCGAATAGCTCATGGCCGGCTGCGCCTGGCCGGCGGCCGTGCCGGAAAGGATGATGTCAGAGAGTTTGGATGACCTGGCGTTTAGTTCTACTTCTACTTTACTTTTACCTAAAACTTTCAGCTCCAGCGTTTCGTAACCGGCCATCGAGAAGATCAGGATGGGCGGTGGAGCAGGAGTGAAAAAGCCCTGCTGTACGCTGATTTCGAAGCTGCCGTCTTTGCCGGTGAGCGTTTTTTTTTCGGTTCCTTTGGCCATAACGCTGGCCTCGTGCAGGGGTTGGCCGGTTTCAGCGGAGGTGACGGTGCCGCGCACAAGCAGTTCCTGGGCGGAAAGGCCGCCAATGCCCAGGGCAAAGGCCGCCGCCATCAACCACAGTTGAAGGGGTAGTTGTTTTCTCATAGAATAGGTTTTGTTTCTTTCCGTAATACTACTTTTACTTTAACATCCGGTGTTCTGGAGCGCGGGCCTCCAGGCCCGCTGCGACCCTTTTTAAAGGTTTTATTACGTTCCACAATAGATTTTTCATCCAATTCGCGGGCCTGGAGGCCCGCGCTCCTGTTAAAGTAAAAGTAGTATTACTGCCCGTGTTGGAAACCGGTACGGGCAGTGCGATACTTATCTCAATACCTGTATTTCCAAAGGTTCGCTTACCGGGGCAGACAAACAGCCCCAGCTTTTGTCTTTCTTTATCGCCAGCACCAGATACTTGCCGGAATGGTGGGCCCGCGCCTGGATTTCAAAGGACGGCGATTGTTGAAACTCTGTAGTACCGGGGGCGATCACCCAGTCGGGTGAACCATCCGGTTGGTGATAAAGGCTATACAAATAAGCCCTGTCGTTGAAATCATACTCGATGGTGACCCGGTCGCCATCCTGGATAGGCTTATTGGCGATGACGTGTGTTTCCCGGAAGATGCGGCAGGGCGCGAAATCGGTGATGGGCCGTTGAGGAGCGCCGGAAAAAGAGGGTGCCGGCCCTCCGGCTCTTGCTGCCAGGCCGCCGCCGAGTTGTATGCCGGGTGCCGCTCCGGCTTCCTGGGTGGCAACAAGCGGCTCGTTGAATGAAGGCTCGTACTGGTTCTGGTGAGCCGACACTTTTTCAGCGCCGTACTTCGGCCCCCGGCCGGATATATAGGCTGCTTTCCGGACACCGGCAGGGGTGCGCACCGCTACCTCATAGTAGGCGGTGCCTTTTTCAGCGTTCAGGATGGATTCCCGGATAGTTGCGCCCGATTTTCGGCCCTTGGCAAGCAGTTTGAGCTGATCCGGGCCGGGGCCCGCCCAAACGGAATATTCACATTCCTGCTCCTGGCAGCAGCCAGGGTTGGACCAGGAAATGTAGAGCGGTTGGCCCGGCCGGTCCGGAACATAGATCAGCTGCAGGCCTCCTAATTCGCTGCAATCGGGCCCGGCAGCACTGAAACCGGGCAGGCCGGGAGGACGGGCCCCCTTATCGAAGCCCCATTCTTCCTGCTCCGAACCACTGGCGATACCTTGCGCTTCCTGCCATTTAGCCAGGTGGTCCTCTTCCTGAAATCCGGATTTTTGCCGGGTTGGTTCCGGTGCCGGACTGCCGGCAACCGCTTCCGCCCGAATCCAGAAAGAGCTGATGGGAATATCTTTACTGCTGTCCTTGGGGCGAATGCAAACGGTTATCTGCAGCGGGTGGATGCCCCGGCTGAGATCCTGTTTGTCGAGCCGTACCTTGAAGGCTGCGTCCTCGCCCGGTACGAGCGTTACCTGGCCCACCGTAATATCCCGGTAGCCGGGGTGGACGTAGCGCACCTTGGCAAAAGGCTGGTAGGCAGAGCAGGGAGAGGCCGGGTCCAGTTCGATAAATCCCGAGATCAGGTCCCCTTCCAGTATAGCTTCGCTTTCGATGATGCAGGTATCCGGCAAATAGGCAGGGACGGAGGCTGTCGGCTGCGGTAGAGAGGGCGTTGGATATAATGCAGAGGCCGGCTCATCGCCGGCAATTTGCACCGATGTGCCGATCGTTTGGACGGCCGGGCTGTCGCAGTTTTCCCCCCAGGCCAGAACCCTGAAGTAGTAGGCGCCGGGCTCCAGGGTGCAGAGCGGTTCGGTGCGGGGAGCGACGCCCAGGGCCTGTTGTCTTTTTCCGTCTATTCGCAGGGGCTGCCACTGCTCGAATTCACTGCGGGCTTCCACGCTGAATTCCCAGGGCCGGCCCTGGCAGTTGGTGCATTGCAGGAGGATTGCTGGGCGGTTGTCGGCACCGCAGTAGCCGGCGGGTTCTACCTGCACAAAGAGGCTGGGCGGTTGGCAGGGCTGGGGTGCCGGAGCCGCTATCGGCGATTTGGGTTGCCGGGCAGGCGGCTCGGCAGCCCGGGCCTGTACGGGGGCTGGCGCCTGATACTCATAGCGGTAGCTTTCTTCCAAAACCCGGGAGGAAAACTTGCGGGATATCGTACTGCCCCCCCGGTAGTCGATGCCAATGGTGTAGAAGTGGCGGCTCTTCAGGTTGTCGATGAGGATTTCTGCCTGCTGGCGGTTGCCATATTCCCCCAGGCCCTGAACCAGCCGTTTTTCTCCGTTGCCCATCAGGTTGGCGCCCAGGTCTTTGGCCCAAAAGGAAACTTCAAGCTTGTCGAGGCTGGGATGGGTAAAATGAAAGGACATTTTTACTACCCCTTCTTCGGCAGTAGGGGTAAAAGAAGCGTGGAATGTCGGCTCTTCTTTTCCAAAAAGCCCGTCGAAAATTTCCGCCTGCCCGCTCAGCTGGGCGGCCAGGGCGAGGCATAATACCGGGATAATCAGTAATTGTTTCATAATGCTTAGTAATGTAGTAGCACTCGTTTTTATTGTGATACGATACCAACCGATGACGAGGAGTTCAAACAGGTGTGCGGCCGTACGGACGGCATCCGGCATTGGAGGTGTACGGGCTTGTCGGCGGCCTTTTCAGGTTTTTCGTTGGTAAACAGGGTGTTTAACTTAGGCCGCCTGGATGATTCAGGATACAAAGTTGCGGTGCAAATATAATATTTTTATTATATCTGTTGCCAAAAGAGGGGCTTGATTTTAGATTAAGGGTATGTTAAAGTTTTAGCAGCCCACCTGGATTTGTTATCATCCCGGTGTAGTGGGTGTATAAGTGTGTGTTCAGCACCAACCGGAGCGTGGCCCGGGCCGGCGTTCCGGTTGATGCTGAGCATATATGCCGTTGTAAACCGGGAGAATTAAAAAGAGCGAGGCAAGCACACTCATTTACTGGTTCCCGGCGTATTCCTGCTCCCGGATTTTCTTCTGGTACAATTCCTGCCTGGCCTGGGCGTTGCCGGGTTTGGTAATATCCAGCATCTCTGGCGCGTCGGGGTGGTTGCGGTTGATATCCCGGCCGAGGAAGGAGAGGTTGTTCTTCAGCACTTTTTCCGTTTCTACATTGGCCTCTTCGATGAGGCGGCCCATGTCTGACTCGGTAATGTACTGGCCGGTTTTCAGTTTGCGCTTGGCAATTTCCTTGGCGACGTCCCTGCCGACCGTTTCGTTGTAGTAGTTTTTCCACTCCTTCACCCTTTCATTCCCACCGCTGGTGCGTACCTCCTGTTGTTCGTGGGCGATCCGCTGCCGGACGAGATGAGAGCTGACCTCGTCGGCCACGTAGCTGGCCTGGCGCTCCATCTCCGGAGCCACCTTCGTGCCTTCTACCAGAGCGGTGCGCACTTCCTCGTCGTAATTTTCCAGCCGGTATTCCTGCATGGCCTGGCGAAGCGCGTTGTACGAATAATCGCCCTGCCTGCCGAGGCCTTCCAGCCAGCGGCTGCTGTTGGCCGAGTACTTGAAATAGGATTGCAACCCGTCGCGGGCGGCATTGCTTTTGATATTGGACAGGGGCACTACTACCTTATCCATAAAATCCTGCCAGTTTTCTATCTTTTCTCCTTTCTTCACCATGGTAACACCGAGGGCAAGGGAAATGCCGGCCGGCACGCCCTTGGTGAGGGCCTGGGCGGTGGCCGTCTCGGCAAAGCGGTGGATGAACTCGTCTGCGGAGAGCGCCGGCCGGGAACTGCGGGCAGGCGCCTGTTGGCTGTAATCATTGTAGGGGCGGGGCCGATAGCCTTCCCGGTTGTCCTGCTTCTGTTCATCGGGGCTGACATAAATGGTTTCGCGCTCCCCATTTTCTTCGGCATACGCCCCGCCGACAGAGGCTTCCTTGTAGCGTGGGCTGGAATCCTGTCCCTCCCGGCCTTCGAGGCTGATCTTCAGGCCGGCCTTATCGAGCATTCCAATAATGAGGATCATTGCAAAAATAAAGCCGAGGAGACGCAGCAATGTATTCGTTCCTCCACTATTTGGCCGTGAGTAGCGGTTTTCCATGAGTTATTATTTTTTAAATGTGAATGAAATTGTATGCTTAAACCTACTAAGGTAACAAAGATTGGCAAAGTTTGGGAGGCCAACCCCGGGGTTTATATGGAAAGGATAGAAATGGCAAGGGAACGGTAGGAGAGAGTGATGCTGTAGATGCCCGGGCGCGGCGGATGTTTGCCCGGCCCGGGAAAGGGCTGAGGATTTGTAGCGCGCCGCCTGCGCCAATGCCTTAGTCTGGCTACCCGTCTAAGTTTGGACACTCCACGCCTCCTGTACACGCTCGGACTCGACTCCGCTCGGCTTTCCCCTTTCTGCTGTCCAACCTTAGACGGGTCGCCCTTAGTTTGACTTTACTACTTTTGAAAACACCTGATTTTTACTGTAGTAGTGAAAGCAGTTATAGTCAAAGTATAATTGCTTCAAAACAGGCTATCTATGAAATAAAAAATTATCATTATAGTAGCGAGCCAATTTTTTTCTAATTATCGATATCGTATCTTAACCTATGATGTCGATAATTAGATCGATATTAGGTTATACACTGTATAAATACCCGAACAAAAGTAGTAAAGCACAAAATGTGCTCTATGTGTTAAAAAAATCACTCAAACCCGATAACATGAAAAGAGTAACCGGCATCGGCGGCATTTTTTTCAAAGCCAGAGACCCTAAGGCCCTGCAGGGCTGGTACCAGAAACACCTCGGCCTTCCCGCCACCCCCGACGGCTATATCGTCCTCCAATGGGGGCAGGAGGGCGACTCGGGCTACACGGTATGGAGCGCCATGCCCGAAAGCACCCAGTATTATGCGCCCAGTTCCTCCCCCTTCATGATCAACTACCGGGTGGACAACCTGGACGCCCTGCTCGCCGTGCTGCGGGAAGAAGGGGTAGAGATTGTCGGCGAGCCGGAGGAGTACGACTACGGCAAGTTCGGCTGGATCATGGACCCGGAAGGCAATAAGATCGAGCTGTGGGAACCGCGGGATGAAGTATTTCGGGAGGTGAATAAGCTGGGGTGAGCGTTATGAATTCTTCTTACCCGTTCTCCGCCAGAGTACCACAACCCCCGCCAACCCGATCAGGAACAACACCACGGAGATAAATTCCGCCTGGGTATAGGTAACGCCTAAGTTCGTATACTCCGGATTGACCCGAATCTTTTCGATCCAGAAACGCTCAACGCCGTTGAAAATGAGGTAGATAAAGAAAAGCATGCCCGGATAGGCTGCCACTCTGTTGCGCAGGGCGAGCAGGATGGCGCCGATCAGCAGGGCGGCAATCGTTTCATACACAGGGGTGGGAAAAACCGGAGGGTTCAGGTGGTGGTTGTAGCGCCCCTGAAAGCCTTCTATCAGCACACCTTCGTTGAGCACGTTGTGCGGGTAATCATACGCCCACAGCCAGTCGGGCAGGAACCACCAGCCGGGTTGAGGCAGGGTACTGGCGATGCCCCAGTCGCCGTCGCCAGCCAGGTGGCAGCCCAGGCGGCCGACGCCATAAGCGATGATGAGGGCCGGCGCCACGGCGTCCAGCACGGGCATCACCGGGATTTTTTTGCGGCGCAGGTAGAAGGTGACGGCCAGGAAGCCGAATATGAGGCCGCCGTAGATGGCCAGGCCGCCGCCGGAAAAGATCGTTCCGGCGGGGTCTTTGATCAGGGCGTCAATGTCTTCGACAATAGCAAAAACCTTGGCGCCAACCACCCCGGAGATCGCCGCGATCATGGTGATTTCGCCGATGCGGTCGTGAGGATAAATGTCTTTTACTTCCACTCTGGGTTTCGGTAGCGCTTTCTTTTGGGCTTCCCAGTAGCGCCCGCCGGCAAAGATGGCGGCCATGGCCAGGCCCGTCCACCAGGTTCCGTCCAGTGAAAGGAGGACTCCGGCGGCATCCTGCTTGAGCAGCTCCAGGTTCTGAACGGCGTAGAAGCCCTTATAGCCCAACACAAAACCCCAGATGGCATTGGAGATCAGCTCGGCACGGCCGGCCGGCTTACCGTATTCAAATTGCACCTTCGCCGGCCGGAAAACGCCCTTTTGAGCCCTGATCTTCAGCTCCCGGTGCAGGATCACTGCCGCCGAGAGGATGGCCAGGACCAGCAACAGGCCAAAGGTCTTGAAGATCGACAGCCAGTTGTCGACGGGGGTGCCGAAGAGATCGTGGAACAGGTAGGAAAGGTCGGGGTACATAGGCTTTGAATCAGTATGTCATTCTGTGTGTGGCAATATTAGCTAAACCTTGGGGAATATTTGCATACTACTGTACATAACGCTTTTTTTGCCACTAAGACACGAAAACACTAAGACGGCACAAAGCCGATAGCCTATCGGCTTTGTGGGGCACGTCTTGCCAGCGTTCGACTGAACTCACGCCAAAGTCCGGGTAAACTTTGAGGCTTGGTGCCTGCCCGCGAGGTCGCGGCCGTGCAGGCAGGCCTTCATGGCTATGGGCTTTTGGCTCCTTCATGCACGGTAGTCAGGGCCTACCCGGCAAGTTGAGTCCGCGTTAATTTACATATCTTGCCTCCACCCCCGCCATTTCCACCTCCATCTCCCCTTTCTCATTGATCCGCTGCAGGCTCACCGGCGCCAGGCGGTTGAGCAGTTCTTTCCGCAGGGGCGCTTCGATGCGGATGTAGTTGTCGGTAAAGCCCGACATCTTGCCTTTCTCCTTGCTGTGTTCGAAGAGTACCTCCCGGCTCTGCCCGAGGTGTTGTCCGTAAAAAAAGCGGCGCTTTTTCTCGCTGAGGATGGTGAGCATCTGGTTTCGGCGGCGGCGTTCTTCCATATCGACAGCCCCCTCCATGTCGATGGCCGGGGTATTGGGCCGTTCCGAGTAGGTGAACACGTGCAGGTAGCTGATGTCCAGCTCGTTGATGAAGCGGTACGTTTCCAGGAAGTCCTCCTCTGTTTCTCCGGGGAAGCCGACGATCACGTCCACGCCGATGCAGCAGTGGGGCATCAGCGTTTTAATTTTCGCCACCCGTTCCGCATACAGCTCGCGCCGGTACCGGCGGCGCATCTGCCGCAGCTGTTTGTTGTTGCCCGACTGCAGGGGCATGTGGAAATGGGGAACGAAGCGCTCCGACTGCGCGACAAATTCAATAACCTCATCCGTACACAGGTTCGGCTCGATGGAGGAAATCCGAAACCGGTTGATGCCTTCCACCTGGTCCAGTTCGCGGATCAGGTCGATGAAGAGGGCTTCTTTTTTGGGCCGGGCGCCTTCGATGACTTCGGTGCCGTTCCCGAAGTCGCCGATGTTAACGCCGGTCAGCACGATTTCCTTCACCCCCCTGTCTGCGATGCTTCGGGCGTTGGCCACTACATTTTCGACGGTGTCGCTGCGGCTGCGGCCGCGTGCCAGGGGGATGGTGCAGAAGGTGCACTTGTAGTCGCAGCCGTCCTGTACTTTGAGGAAGGAGCGGGTGCGGTCGCCGAAGGAAAAGGCATTGACGAAATCTTTGGCTTCCGTCACCTCTCCGGCGCGGACCATCCCCTTGCCCGGCGCTTTGCTCAGCCCGTCGACATAGTCGAGGATGCGGAATTTCTCGGCGGCCCCCAGCACCAGGTCGACGCCTTCTATGCCGGCGATCTCTTCCGGCTTCAGCTGGGCGTAGCAGCCCACCACTATCACCTTGGCCCCGGGCGAGTATTTCAGGGCCCGGCGCACGATCTGCCGGCACTTGCGGTCGGCAAAGTCCGTCACTGAGCAGGTGTTGACGACGTATATGTCCGCCCCGTCCCGGAAGCCCACCTCTGCATAGCCGGCCGATTCGAAGAGCCGCCCGATAGAGGAAGTTTCCGAGTAATTGAGCTTGCAGCCCAAGGTATAGAACGCGACCGTCCGCGGTGTTGCCATGACAAAAAATTATCGGTCGAAGAATATCGGGTATCGTGTTTGTGAACAGTGCAGATGGAAATAGAGTTGCACGGCCCGCAAAAGAAGTGCAAAGATAGGGAATTCAGTGTTGACTGCAAATACCCGGATGGTATAGGGCCCGGGGGTGATGTTCGCTGTTCGCTATTCGCTGTTCGCTATTCGCTGTTCGCTATTCGCTATTCGCTATTCGCTATTCGCGGTTCGCGGTTTTACCCGGCCGAGGCACGAGGACGGACGCGGTTCGGCGGACGTCAAAAATCCATGCCCAGCGAAATGTACAGCTTCGGGTCCTGCACTCTCCGGGTTTCCACGCCCCAGGCATAATCTACCCGGACGAGGTAGCCGAACAGGACGGCGCGGGCGCCGATGCCATATCCGGCGACCACCGGGTCGCGGAAATAGTTGACCTTGACGGTGACCAGTTCTCCGTTGTTGATGATGGAGGTATTCAGGGGGTTGTCCGTGCTGAAGGGGTCGCGGCCTTCCCAGGCAGTACCCAGGTCGAAGAAGCCGACGGCCTGGAAATTGCGGAAGAAGGGCGAGCGGATACGCTTGGAGAAGTATTTGAAAATGGGAATCCGCATTTCCGCGTTCATCAGCAGATAGGAGTTGCCGTTGCGGATATTCAGGTCGAAGCCCCGCATGTTGGTGGCGATGGTCTGATAGGCGAACTCAGGGCTTTGCGGGCTGGGAATTTCCTGGTTGAAGCTGGTGAAGAGCCAGTTGTCGACCCCGCCGAGGTAATAGAGGATTTTTTCGGAGCCGAAAGACGTAGCGCCTGCCGCCCGCACGGCAAAAACGGAATGCTTGAGCAGGCGTTGGTAGTGGCGGGCGTCGAAGCCCAGGATGGTCATGAACCCATCGTTGAAGCTGAGCGAGAACTGGTTGTCGATATCCAGGTTGAACCGTTTTACGGCCTCGGCAAAAACCTTGTAGCGGGTCCCGTTTTTGATGTTCAGGGCCACGTCCAGGGTATTGTCGAAGACGTACTCCAGTTTCAGGCCGGCGCGTTCTTCCGTCCGGGTCGGGGTATTGTAGGTCGGCAGGTCGGTAGCCAGTTGGGTGATGCGGTCGCGGCGCAGCGTGCCAGTGGCGCGGAGGCTGCGGAAGATGTCCAGCGGATAGCGCACTCCGGCCTGGCCGAGCACGACGTTCACCTCCCGGCGGTTGGGCACGAAGGTCTGGCTTTCGCCGGAGAATCGCTGGTTGCGGCGATAAACGGCGAACTGTTTGTCCAGGCGTTTTTTCTTGTCTTTGAAGACCAGGAAGTATTCGCTGCCGTTGAAGGTCGTTGGGATGCGCACGCCTCCTTCGAACTCATAATCTTCGAAAAGGTCTTTAAAGTTGCCTTTCAGCAGGATGCCCGGCGGCGGGTAGTTGAATTCATCCGGGTTGGAGGCAAAGCTGTTGAGCCCGTCGAACAGCAGGCTGTTGTCCAGTTGGGTGGTGACGTAGTCTGTCCGGAACTGCAGGCGGTAGGGGGTAATATTTCCCGGGCGGAACTCATAAACGCTTTTTTCCTGCGTCTGGCCGATCAGCTCGGAGATGTTTCTTGTCCCGGTGATGATCTTGACTTTTTCCTCTCCTTCCTCCTTTTCCTCTTCGACGATGATAACGGCAGGCGGCGCATCTTCGTCGTCGAACTCGCTTTGGAACAGGTAATTGTCGATATCCAATTTCCCGGTGTCCTGCTTAATGGGTTCGACCCTGATCTCATCGGCAGTCACCTTTTTTACTTCGCCCAGCACGGTTGTTTCCACCTTTTTCTCTTTTGAGGGGGCGATCAGTATGGCCTTATCGGCCTCGAGGGCGCGCTTGTTGTGGTAACGGGTATCGGAGAGGGTAGCCGCCGAGTCCGGATGTATTTTATGCACGAAGATCTGGTGTTTGCCGTTGCGGTAGATCAGGTCGGCCACTCTGTCAACCCGGGGGGCGGTTGATTGAAACAGGATATTCCGATCATAGTTGGAGTTGGCTTGAGTTACCGCCCGTTTCTTAAGGACCGGTTCAATCAGGATGGTGTCGATGAGGGTGGTGTCCAGCTCTTCCAGGGTGGAGTCGATATGCAGGCGAATTTCTGTGCCATCCTCCAGGAAGATGATCTGGTCGTAGTGATGGATATATTCTTCCAGGTAGCCCGTCTCCCGGTTGTAGACGCCACTGCGGTCGCTGAGGTAGGAGAACCAGGTGGTGTCCACTGCTGCCGGCGAGCGCTCATTGGCGTAAGGCGTGTTGGTGACCCGGACCAGTTCCTGGGAGCGGGTTTCCATATCATAGTAGAAAATGTCGTAGGTATTGATCGGCAGGATGGAGTCGAGCCTTTCCTGCCGTAGCATGGAGTCCTGGCGGTTGGAGGCAAAGAGGATGCCTTTCCGGTTGCCCACCTGGACGTAGGCCGGGTCGAGGTCGTCCCAGAAGTCGTTGGTGATGCGTTGGGTCTGGCGGGTATTGGTGTAATAGAGAAAGATATCCGATATACCGCGCACGGCGGCCGAGAATACCATTGTAACAGGGTTGACGTACTCCATGCTGTACACCCGGTGGTATTCGGTGGACAGGTCTTCCACCGTCGACTTTTTCGTATAGATGTCGTAGGTCATCAACTTGGGGACATCGCGGCGCTCGTAGAGGATGGCCACCTGTTGGTTGTTGGGGTTCCAGGAGAGGAGGGGGTAGTTGTAATCCGTGGCCTGGAAAGCGTTGCGGAAGCCCCCTTTGAAGATCACTTCCCGGTCGCCGGTGGCCACCTGCTGGAGGTAGACCCGGTATTTGCCGATCTCGTTGGTGACGTAAACGACTTTGGTGCCATCGGGGCTCAGTTTCACTTCGGTGATGGGCAGGTTGCGTTTGTTTTTTATCTCCAGGGGTTGGCCCTGGGGGGCGTAGCGGCCGGCGATGTCTGCGGCATATCTCTTCCGGTAGAAAATCGCCCAGCTGTCGCCCACCATTTCGTAGGGGCTGCCCAGCACGTAGAGGAAGCCGCTTTCGATGCTGCGGTTGATGCGGGTCAGGTAGAGCAGGTTGGAGACGGTGGATTTGCCGTAGTTTTCGCCGATGAAGTACCAGAGGGAGTGGCCGGCCAATTGGGGATCTTCTTCGGCGAGGGCTTCGAAGCCTTCGAAATCTTCGCTCATGATATAATCCCGCAGGCGGTTGTCCAGTTCCGTATTCCAGCGTTCGCCTACGTAGGATACCAGGCCCTCCTTAAACCATTCCGGCAGGTTCATCATCACGGCGTTCTGCACGATCTCCTGCAGGTTGGAGCCGAAGAGCATGGCGTTGAGGTAGATCGAGGCGATGCCCTCGCGCACCTGTTTGCGCAGGTTGTTGTGGTCGCCGTTGAAATAGACGAAGATTTTGTTGCCGACGATCTTGGTCTGCCCGCCGGTATTGGTGAAGGTCTCCTCGCTGCCGATGTTGCTCTGCTTGAGGTCGGTCAGGTCGGTATAGACGATGATCTGGATTTTCTCGTTGATGCGGTGCTCCAGGATGTTCTGGATGTCTTTGAAGTCATACTCCGCCAGTTGCACAACGGCCTGGCCCACATAGCGCCCTTCCCCGTACCAGTACGTAATGAAATTGTCGCTTTCGTACTGCGACCACTCCGCAAAATCCTGGTGATACTGGACGCGGTTTTTGCCAAATTCTACCTGGGTCGTCCCCTGCGCCAGCAGGGCCAAAGCAGGGAGAAAAAAGAGAAAGGTGTAGATCAGTCTTTGCATATCCGGCGTAATACGATTTCTTTTAGGAAGACATAAAAAAGGGCTTCACTGTTTAGCCCTTGGTGGCAATATTCAAAAAAACATACCATTGGCAACCTGATTAGAACGCCAAATTCCGTCTTTTCATTACTTGCCTGTTCAATATATCCTTTTTGCGCCGTCAATGCTACATGGAAAAGGCGGAATTTTGCGAAAAGCTTTGAAATGTCCGTACCTTGCGAATAAAAAATGGCGCAAGTCTTAAAGTTGACTTACAATCCTTTTCAGGAAAACACTTATGTCGTCTACGACGAGAGCGGCGAGTGCGTCATTTTCGACCCGGGATGCTACACAAAGGAGGAGAAACAACACCTGGTGGAGGAAATTAACCGAAAAGGATTGCGGCCGGTGCGGCTCATCAATACGCACTGCCACATCGACCACGTATTCGGCAACCTGTTCGTCGCCGATCATTACAAGCTGGGGCTGGAAATTCACCGGGGCGAGTTGCCTCTGCTGAAGGCCGCGCCCCAGTCGGCCATGTTCTTCGGCATTCCCAATACCGGTCCCCTCTCCCCCGATCCGGAAAAATTTATTGAAGAAGGCGATGTCATCAAGTTTGGCCAGACGAAGCTGGAGGCCATTCTCACCCCCGGCCATTCCCCGGCCAGCCTGTCCTTTTTCTGCGAGCAGGGCCGCTTCGTCATTGCCGGCGACGTGCTTTTCTACGGCAGCATCGGCCGCACCGACCTGCCCGGCGGGGATTTCAGGACGCTGATCAACAGCATTGCTCAGAAGCTGTTTCCGTTGGGGGATGATGTGGTGGTTTACTCTGGGCACGGGCCGGATACGAATATTGGATATGAGCGGATGCACAATCCGTTTCTGACGGGGCGGTAAGGGGGGAAGAAAAAAGGCAGTCGGCTAGTGGCCAGGCGACTTGCCTTCCGCTTAGCTCTACGCTAGTTCGCCTGGCCACTAGCGGCGCTGCTAAAGTTACGGCTTTTTTCCGGGAAAAACCAGGACAGTTTGCCGCCTCAGCTCACCTCCTGGATTGGGAGGATGTTCCTCTTCATTAGCTACAACTACTTGTTTTTTAGCATGTTAACAATCCGGCATTCAGCCTGTTTGTGATTTTGAGAGGATAAGACCCATCTCCGCCCTTGGTCATTACTCCCGCACCACCACCTTCTTCACCCAACTCTCCGCTTCTGTTTGCACCTGCAAAAAATACAGCCCGTCCGGCAGGCCATCCAGGTTCAACTCCATCCGCCGCTCCACCCGGCGCTGCTGCCGCCACACTTCCCGGCCGGCAGCGTCGAAGAGGCGGATGTGCGTCTCCCGCCCCGCCGGCGCTCCCGGCCAGGCCAGGGTGAGCGGCCCGGCAGTAGGGTTGGGATACAGGGAAAACGGCGCCTCTCCGGCCGGCGCTACCGCCGCCTCCACTGCCGTTACCATTGAGCAGAGGGTATCCAAACAGCCGTCCGGCGTGACCTTGACCAGCCAGATATATCGTTGGTTGAATTCGATCGTTTCCCCTGCCGCTACGATGCTGCCGCTGGACAATTCGCCCACGCCGGCGAGGGTGCCCCGGTTGACGTCCAATAAGGGAAAAGGCGCGTCTACCAGGTTTTCCCAGATGCTGTCTCCCTGCGGGGAAAATTTGTGAAGCCAGCCCACTCTCCGGGTAGGGGCGTTGCTTGATTTGACAAAACTCTCGCCTGCGCCGATATAGTTGCCGCCGGAAAGGCGTTCGATATCCCAGAAAATCACATCTGCCCCAAGCCTGGCTTCTAAACCGAAATGGCGCAACCATTCGACCTGGAAATTGGAATCCAGTTTGGCCAGGGTGGGTTGGACTATGCTGGTTCCTCCAATTACTTCTACCAGATACAACCCAAAAGTGATAAGGCTTCCGCCAGCAGTTGAGAGAACGTTCCTGTTATACCCCATCTCCGGATTTGGCTCAGATTGCCAAAACCTCACAACCTCTCCTTGTCCATTGATAAACCGGATAGTAACCCGGGCAGAATTGGGGCCTTCTACATCGGTTGTGCCACATAAGACAAATAGGGTGTCATTGACCTTTGCCATCGAGTTGGCCAGGTCTTCAATATCATAATCTCCGTAATATTTAAACCAAACCGTATTGCCTTGTTGATCTACCCTTCGGGCAAAAGGGTTATTCCTGTAATTGGGCCTTTGTATTCCCCCACTCAGTAAATACCCGTCACTGAGCTCAATGGGCGCATTATACCGGTAATGGCTCCTATTTACCGTATCCAGATACTCTTTGATAAACTCCACCTCAAAATCGTGCCCCACTTTGAGCAACCAGGCAGCGTCGCCGTGGGTTGGGGCGGCGGTCATGACGTAGCCGCCGTCGCGGGTTTTGGCGATTTTGCCCCAGTGATAGTCGATGAATAGTGGCTCTCCCTGAGGGTCCAGGATCATCCTGGAGAACAAGTGGTTGCCCGATGAGTCAAATTTGGACAACAAAAGCCCTTGCTGAGGAATAGAATCATTGGAGAACCCCAGGCCGTAGCCGATGATGGTATCGTTATCTACGATCATGTCCCGGAAGTGGTTGAGGGGGTAGCCCAGGTCGACAGGCAGGTTAAAAGGCTGGCCGGAAACGCCAGGCCCAAAATGCAGCAGGAAAAGGAGCGGAAAAAAGCCTATAAACTTCATATTGCCAGAGATTGGAATGATGCCAGGATGGAAAGCAGCCGGGCCCGCGCCGTTTTTTGCCGGGGCCCGGCTGTTGAGTTAACGGGTGAGGATCAGTTTGAAGCGCTCACGCTTGCCGGAAGAGAGGATTAACTCTGCAAGGTATACTCCAGGTTTGAACCGCCCACTGGGCAGGTTGATCAGGCGCCTTCCTTCGGATAGGCCCTGTTTTAGAGCAGTTTGGCCTTGCAGGTTGTAGAATATAACGATTGCCGGGCCATAGCCTACAGGCAATTCAATTGTCAAAGTTCCCTGGCTGGGGTTGGGATATAGTTTTATCGGTGCAAGCTCTGCTTTTTCTGTCTCTTTGGCCGAAACCGGAGTTTCGCCGACCCGCGCTGCCTCCCCGCCACAATCCGGCACCACCCGCCGGCCGTTGCGCCACAGCACGGCCTGGGCCAGGGCGCCCGGCTCAGTACAGTCACTTTTCCAGTACATCAGCGAATCCAGCGTGGCTTCCGGTAGCCGGCTCAGCAGCGCCCCGCCTTCTTCCAGGCCCGGGCGGATATTTGATTGAAGCAGCGCATTTTCCATGTCAATAAGTTTTAAGGCCGAGAGATGAAATAAAAACAGCAAACAAACCTGTGTTTATGATAAACCTCTGGACAGGCCCGCAGCCTCTCTTTTGCAACGCCCTACCCAAACAACCTTCCCTGCACCCCCTCCGGCAACAGCCGGAACGACCGCCGGTGATAAGGCGATGCCCCATGCTCCTGAATGGCCTCCCGGTGCGCCCGGGTGGGATAGCCCTTATTGCTGCGCCATTGATAATAGGGGTATTCCGCGTCGAGCCGCATCATATAATCGTCGCGGTAGGTTTTGGCGAGGATGGAGGCAGCGGCGATGGGTAACAGCTTGCCGTCTCCCTTGATAATGCAGTGGAAAGGAAGGCTGCGATAGGGCTTGAAGCGGTTGCCGTCGATCAGCAGGGACTCCGGCGCGAGGTTCAGTTGATCCAGAGCGCGGTGCATAGCCAGGAAAGAGGCGTTGAGAATGTTGATTTTATCGATCTCTTCCGGATCCACCCGGGCAACGGCCCAGGCCAGGGCATGCGCCTCTACGATCTGCCGGGCGGCGTAGCGGTTCCGTTCGCTGAGCTGTTTGGAGTCGTTGAGCAGCGGGTGGGTGAAGTCCTTCGGCAGGATGACGGCGGCGGCAAAGACCGGGCCGGCCAGGCAGCCGCGCCCCGCTTCGTCGCAGCCGGCTTCTGTCAATCGCTCGTCCAGACAGGGCTTTAACATAATAATCAGGGCTTTTGATAAACTATCTGGCGGGTTGCGCCTTCTTTTTTAAAGTAATGCCCGCCTACTGTACATGGTGTTTTTTCTTGCCACGAAGACACGAAGGCTCTAAGATGGCACTAAGCCGTATAGCTATCGGCTCTGCGGCGCTCCTGTACGGTAGTATGTTTTCAAAGAATGCCAAAACTTAACGTTTTCATAGACAACTGATTGTTGCAATACTGTGCCGAAATATATAGCTTGCACTGGCAAAATGGCAAAAATTTCCTTCGCCAGCGAAAAACCGTGGCCCTTTCGGGCAAATTTGGTCTTAACGATATAGCTGCTGTCTTCCAAAAACCACCGCCGCCAATATAAGTACATGGACTGAATTAGCGAATTAGTGAATGACTGATTAACAGGGGCTCATAGTCGATTTTATGTGTCATTATTTGTGTCCAGGTACTTAACAATATAGCAATGTAACAATATAACAACCGAGCCATATAACCCATAGAACAATCAATATAATCCCGGCCAATATGAATCGATTACTACTGCTCCTGACCCTTTGCTGCTGGCATGCCCTGGCGTGGGGGCAATATTCCATCTACGGGCGGGTGGTTGACGCCGACACCAAAGAAGGCATCCCTTTCGCCAATGTTTTTTTTGAAGGGACGACGCTGGGCGCTTCTACCAACATCGACGGTTACTACGAACTCAAAGTAAAAACGCTCTATGATGCCCTCTCCGCCTCCGCCATCGGTTTCGAAACTCAGAAAAAAGCAGTCAGCCTGGATTCCAGCATTCAGGAAATCAATTTCTACCTCGGCGGCTCCGCGCTCGTCCTGGATGAAGTAGTGGTCATCGCCGGGGAGAACCCCGCCAACCGGATCGTGCGGGGCATCATCGAAAAGAAAGATCAGAACCGAATCGACGCCCTCCACTCCTTCCAGTACGAAAGCTATTCCAAGATCGAGCTCGACCTGGAGAACATCAACCCCAAACTGCAAAAAAGCAAGCTGCTCAAACCCTTTGCCTTCGTCTTCGAAAACATCGACAGCACGTCCGACGAAAAGCCTTTTCTGCCTGTTTACATCAACGAAGTGCTATCCGACGTCTACTACGTCAAAGAGGGGGGCAAGCCCAAAGCCGTCGTCAAGGCCCAGCGCACTTCCGGGACGGACAACCAGACCGTCATCGAGTACATCAAGCGCGTACACCAGGATTACAACATCTACGACGACTGGATTTACGTGCTGGAAAAGCCGTTCGTCAGCCCCTTCTCCAAATCCGGCCTGGGATATTACGAATACTATATCCTGGACAGCACCAATATCGACGGCCACTGGAGCTATAAACTCAAGTTCAAGCCCAAACGGAAGCAGGAAAATACCTTTTACGGCGACTTCTGGGTGGCCGACTCCATCTTCGCGGTCGAGCGGGTGAACATGCGCATGAGCCCCGACGTGAACATCAACCTGGTGAGCCGCATCATCATCTACGAAGAATTTACGCCCCAGGATAGTGCCTGGATTCCGGTCAAAAAGAAAATGGTGGTGGACTTCACCCCGACAGAAGGCGCCCCGGGCATGATCGCCCGGCGGACGGAGACCTTCCGGGAATTCACCGTCGACCAGGCCGCCACCCAACAGCACTACGTGGAAAAAGACCCCTTCTATATTTATGAGGAAGTAGAGGTGGACAGCGACACCTTCTGGGCCGAAGTCCGCCACGAACCCCTCTCCAAAACCGAGGCGGCCATCTATGCCATGGTGGACAGCATTCAGAACGTACCCCTCTACAAGACCTACGTCGAGATCATCGAGATCGTCTTCGTCGGCTACTTCGAGCTGGGCCCGGTGGAGATCGGGCCGTACTCCTCGGTGTACAGCACTAACCCGGTGGAGGGCGACCGCTTCCGCATCGGCCTGCGCACCAGCGACCAGTTCAGCGAGCGGGTGCGCCTGGGCGGCTATGTGGCCTACGGCTTAAGAGATGAGGATTATAAATACGGAGGGGACGTGAAGTGGCTGATCTCCAAAAACCCGCGCATTATAACCGGCGCGGCATATAAAGACGACATCAGCCTGAACAGCGAGAACAGCGAAGAATTTGTGGAAGGGGATCTCTTCACCGGTATGTTCCGCCGCAACCTGATGCAGAAGCTCATCCGCGTCCAGGAGGGCAAGCTCTTCTATGAGCGGTACTGGAAGAGCGGCTTTTCCCACCGCGTCACCTTCCTCAACCGGAACATGGACCCCTACGGCGCCGTGACCGACGACGGCCGCGGTTTCAACTACGCCTACCTGCCCGACCCGGCGTCCATGTCGGATATCGACACCACGATCAATACCACCGAAGTCATCCTCAAAGCGCGTTATGCTTTCGATGAGATGATCATCGACACCGATTTCAGCCGCACCAGCTTCGGCTCGCAGCATCCCATCATAGAGTTGCAATACACGCTCGGCGTCAACGGGGTGATGGGCAGCGACTACAACTACCACAAGCTGTCGCTCAGCTACCGTCACTATTTTTACATCAACCCCATCGGCTGGATGTCCTACCGGTTCAATGCCGGCAAAGTGTTCGGCACGGTGCCTTTCCTGCTCATGGAGGTACATCCCGGCAACGAGGGCTACTTTACCGGAAGAGAAATCTTCAACATGATGACCCGCTATGAATTTGCCAGCGACGCCTACGCCAGCATTTTCCTGGAACACCACTTCGACGGCTTCCTGCTCAACAAGGTGCCGTTGCTGCGCAAGCTCAAATTCCGGTCCTACGCCACATTCAAAGGAGTGATCGGTTCCATAACCGACAAGAACCTGGACGCCAACCGGCTCAACGCCTTTGTCCCCACCGAAGCGGATACCTATGCCGGCTTCCGCACGCCCAGCAAGCGGCCCTATATGGAGGCCAGTGTGGGCATTGAAAATATCCTCAAGGTATTCCAGGTGGAATTATCCTGGCGGCTGAGTTATCTGGATAACCCACAGGCGCGGCGGTTTGGGCTGCGGCTGGGAGCGGCTTTCTATTTTTAAGGTATTATGGCATTGCGGTGTTATGGCATTGCGGCAGGCCCAACTCTGAAGGAGCTCCCGGCCCGTAAAACCGAAACACCGAAATACCATAATACCGAAAACAAGTGTTAATAACAATCCCAGTTATACATCACCCTGGAAAAATTTGCCTTTTGCAGCGCATCCCGGCAGATGAAGAAGTTGGCCACGCCCATATCTCCCCACATGCAGTTGAACTGATCGCTGGAGCCAAGCTGGAAGAGGAGTTCCATGGGTTCCCCGGGGTTGCGGGGGTCTTCCTGGCAGAAGAACGCGTAACCGCCCATCTTGTGCGGGGCGTTCAGGACTGCCCGGCTGTAGCGATTGCGGACCTCCCACTGTTCTTCTCCGAATACTTCGAAAAATCCCTCCCCCAGCAACTGATCAAACTGATAGTCGGATGGCGGAACCAGTTCGTGGCCGAGCTGAAAGGAGAGGGGGTAAGAAACGCCGGCCTCGATCGGTAAGTAACGGGCATCCTCCAGAAAGCCGAAACTGTTCAGCAAAAAGGTATCGTCCCGCCGGATGGCAGGATGATAGACCAGCCGGAAACGGCTCTGGTCGAAGGGGTCGTCCAGGTTGAGCCCGTAGAGGCTGTCGTCATGTATGAATATTTGAAGCAAACCCTGCGATGGAAACGGATGCAGGGCGGGCACCTCTTCAAAGTTGGCCTGCGCCAGCAGCCAGAGCGGGCTCCCGTCGGGGGCTGTGGGATACTTCATTTGGGCGGGCCAATAGGGTAGGCCGCCGATCTTGCTCTCCCAGGGCAGGGTCTTTCTGCTTTCCCGGGGCAATAACTGGATGAAAGGACGCCTGGTCTGTACAAGCTGCTCCTGGAAGGGCAGCAGTTCTTCCGGCAGGGTTTTGTTTGTAGCCATAATGGGGACTGCGCTTCGCCTTAAACGGTAAGACAAAAATGATAAACATCTTTCTGAAATTATGGTTATGACGTTGGTTTTTTATTTCAGGATCATTTTTCCTGTATCGGACAGTATACAAGCCTATGAATATTAATATCCGCGTCATTTCGGTTGCCATTTTTGGCGTGCTGGCTATCATCAGCGCCTTCAGCATCCGAAATCTGAAGTTTTCTTTTGACTTCGAGCAGTTTTTTCCGGAAGGCGACGAGGACCTGGAGTTTTTTCAGGACTTCATCCGGGAATTCGAATCGGACGACAATTTCCTGCTGGTCGCCATCCGCCGGGAAGAAGGGGTTTTCGACCAGCAGTTCCTGGAGCGATTTCACGATTTTTCGATACAGGCCAGGCGCCTGCCTCACGTCACTGCCTGCCAGTCGCTGACCAAGTTTGCCTATCCGGTACGGACACCCTTTGCCATCACCACCGTCCCGGCCATCCACATCGATCAACCGGGCCGCTACGAACGGGACAAGGAGCGCATCCTGAATGACGAGCGCTTCGTACACAACTTCATCTCGGAAGACGCCACTACCCTAACCGTCTTCCTGAAGACCGTCAACAGCATCCAGCTGGAACCGGCGCGGGAACTGATGTCGGCCCTGGACAGCCTGATCCGGCAGTACGACTTCGAAGAATACCACTACCTGGGCCGCCCCTATTTCCAGAAGGAGCTGGTGGCCATGCAAAAGCGGGAGATCATCGTGTCGGCCGTCATTTCCGGCATTCTGGTCACGCTGGTTATGTTCTTCATTTTCCGCCGCCCCTGGGGCATTGCCGTCTCGCTCTTCTCTATTGCCCTGGGCATGCTGCTGTTCATGGGCTTCCTGAGTATCAGCGGACGGGAACTCAACGCCATGGCCGCCCTCTATCCGGTGCTGATGATCATCGTGGGCACGTCGGATGTTATCCATATCATGTCCAAATACGTAGATGAGCTGCGCAAAGGATACCGGAAAGAAAAGGCGATCGTGACCACCATCAAAGAGATTGGCCTGGCCACCCTGCTCACTTCCCTGACCACAGCTATCGGTTTTGCCTCTTTGCTCACCAGCCGCATCGGCCCCATCCGGGATTTTGGCATCAATGCCGCCATCGGCGTGATCATCGCCTACGTCACGGTCTTATTTTTTACCACGGCCGTAATCTCCTGGTTTCGGGCCGATCAGATCATCAAGCTGGGACGGGGGCAGGCCTTCTGGGAAAGGTCCATGGAGTGGTCGTACCGCTTCACCCGCAGCTACCCCCTCCGCATCGCCCTTGGCGGGCTGGCCGTGCTCCTCCTAAGCCTCTGGGGCATTTCCCGGATCACTACCAATTACAGGATTGAGAACAACCTGCCTATGGGCGAAAAGATCACCGAAGATTTCCTTTTCTTCGAAAAAAACCTGGCGGGCTTCCGCCCCATGGAGTTTGCCGTATACGCCAAAGATGGGTACAAGGCAAACGACTATGAAGTCATCCGGGAGATTGCCAAAGTAGAAGACTACCTCCATCAGATTCCGGCCGTACAGGCAGTTGCGTCCATCACTGCCGTTTACAAAAGCATCAACCAGATGATGCGCAACAACAACCCCGGGGCCTACGCCTTGCCGGAAAGCAAAGAACAATTCGGGCGCTACCGCCGGATGGCCGAGCAGGTGCCCGAACTGGCGGTCGACGTCCTGCTGAGCAAGGATGAAAAAAAGGCGCGCATCACCTCCCGCATCCGGGACGTCGGCGCCGACAACATCCAGGACATGGGCGACCGGATCGACCGCTGGATCGCCACCAACACGGATACATCCGTTGTGGAATTCAAGCGCACCGGCACCGGCCTGATCATCGACAAGAACTCGGAGTACGTGCGCCGCAACCTCATCCAGGGCCTCGGCATGGCCATCCTCATCGTGAGCCTGCTCATGGCCCTGCTCTTCCGCAACTGGAAGATGCTGTTCATCTCCCTGGTTCCCAACGTATTTCCGCTCCTGCTGGCCGGCGCCCTGCTCGGCTTTCTCGGCATCGAGCTGGAGGCGGGCGTTTCCATCGTCTTTGCCGTCATCTTCGGCATCGCTGTCGACGATACCATCCACTTCCTCAGCAAGTTCAAGCTGGCCCGAAATAAAGGGCTGAGCATCGAGGAGTCGCTGCACATCACCTTCCTGGAAACGGGCAAGGCCATCGTGCTGACCACGGTCATCCTCTTCTTTGGCTTCCTGGTCATGCTGTTTTCCATCCATCCGCCCAGCGTCACCATCGGCCTGCTGATCAGCCTGACCCTCTTCAGCGCCCTGGTGAGCGATCTGGCGCTGATCCCGGTGCTGATCCGCTGGATGATGAAGGAAGAAGAGAAAGTGGAACAAGAGGAAGGCGCGCTGGAAGAATTGCCAGCCACGGGCGCGGAGACCGGGCTATCCCGGGACGGCCTCTATTTGTAAACCCCGGGATAAGTCATTTCTTAGCCTCCTAAAAAGATTTCCACCCATGCCTACCCACTACCGAGCTTGCAACCTATGCGAAGCCATCTGCGGCCTGGCCATCGAACACGAGAACGGCAAGATCTCTTCCATCCGCGGCGACGAGCAGGATCCGCTCAGCCGGGGCCACATCTGCCCCAAGGCCGTCGCCCTACAGGATGTCTACGAAGACCCGGACCGCCTGAAGTATCCTGTACGCCGTACGATCAATGGCTGGCAGCGCATCAGCTGGGAGGAGGCTTACGATGAAGTAGTGGCCAACCTGCGCAAGGTGCAGGAAAAGCACGGACCCGACGCCGTCGGCGCCTACTTCGGCAACCCCAATGTGCACAACCTGGGCAGCATGCTCTTCTCCGGGGCCTTCACCAAAGCATTGGGCACCAGGAACCGTTTCAGCGCTACTTCCGCTGACCAGCTGCCGCACCATGTGGCGGCGCTCCTAATGTTCGGCCACGGCCTGCTGCTGCCGGTGCCCGACGTCAGCCGAACCCACTTCATGCTCATCATCGGCGCCAACCCCCTGGTGTCGAACGGCAGCCTGATGACGGCGCCGGGCTTTGCCCGCCACATGAAGGGCATTCAGGAGCGGGGCGGGAGGGTAGTAGTGATCGATCCACGCCGCACAGAGACCGCCGAAAAGGCCGATGTGCATTATTTCATCCGCCCGGGGCGCGATGCCTTGCTGCTGTTGGCGTTGATCCATGCCGTTTTTGAAGAAGGGTTAGTAGGACTACATCATCTGGAAGATATCATTGCCGGCCTGGATGCAGTTCAAAAGATTGCGGCCGGCTTCAGCCCGGAAACAGTTGCTCCTTTAGTGGGTATAAAAGCGGAGGACATCCGCCGCCTGGCGCGTGAATTCGCCGATGCCCCCTCCGCCGTCTGCTACGGCCGGATGGGGGCCTCCACGCAGGCCTTCGGCGGCCTGTGCCAGTGGCT
This sequence comes from Lewinellaceae bacterium, assembly GCA_020636375.1. GTDB lineage: Bacteria > Bacteroidota > Bacteroidia > Chitinophagales > Saprospiraceae > JACJXW01. The sequence continues at coordinate 241,169 of JACJXZ010000010.1, forward strand.
GATCAACGTACTCAACATTATTACCGGCAACCTGGACCGGGAGGGCGGGGCGATGTTCACCCAGCCCGCTTTCGACCACGTCGGCTTTACCGGCAGCCGGGGCAAAACCGGCATCTTCGGCCGCCGCCGCAGCCGGGTGAGCGGCCTGCCGGAGTACAGCGGCGAGTTCCCCGTCGCCGCCCTGGCCGAGGAGATCCTAACCCCCGGCGAAGGGCAAATCCGCGCCATGGTGACGGTGGCCGGCAACCCCGTCCTCTCCACACCCAACGGCCAGCAACTGGACAAAGCCCTGGCCGGCCTTGAATTCATGGCCGCTATCGACATCTACATCAACGAGACCACCCGCCACGCCAACATCATCCTGCCTCCCACCACCGGCCTGGAAACGGAACACTACGACATCATCTTCCATATCCTCGCTGTACACAACACCGCCAAATACTCCCCACCCCTGTTCGAAAAAGAACCGGAGCAGCGCCACGACTGGCAGATTTTCCAGGCGCTGACGGAACGCCTCAGCGGCCAGCCGGGCAATGGCATGCAGCCACAGTCCATGCTGGACTTTGCCCTGCGCGCCGGCCCTTACCAACTGAGCCTGAAACAACTGGCCGAGGCGCCCCACGGCATCGATCTCGGCCCGCTTCAACCCTGCCTGCCGGAGCGCCTGTTCACCCCCGGCAAAAAAATCCCCCTGGCACCGGAGATTTTCGTTCAGGACATCACGCGGCTCACAAAAGAAATAGAAAACTGGAAAACGGCAACTGAAAGCCATTTCCCCCTGCTGCTGACAGGCCGCCGGCAGCTGCGCTCCAATAATTCCTGGATGCACAACAGCTACCGGTTGGTAAAGGGGCGGGAACGCTGCACTTTGCTCATACATCCGGAAGATGCCCGGAAGGCTGGTATTGAGGATGGGCAGGAAGTGAAGGTGGCATCTTCCGTGGGTGCTATACAGATTATAGTGGAGATCAGCAGCGAAATGATGCCGGGCGTCGTCAGCATCCCCCACGGCTGGGGCCACAGGCGGGATGGGGTGCAGATGGGAGTGGCGCAGTCCCATCCTGGTGCCAGCATCAATGACTTAACGGAGAACAGCAGGATAGATGAGCTGACCGGCAATGCGGCGTTCAGTGGGGTGCCGGTGTGGGTCGGGCCGCCTGGAAACAACCTTTAACTCTGCAGCCGGTTCATAGCATGTTTGGAGATAGTCATTTGGGCTGCAAATGCCCGCTTTTGGAACCTCATTTCGGCTATTTTCTTGCCCATAGCGCTGCCTCGAAATTTGAACCAGTATATTTTCGATATGCATCCCGAACTGCCTTTAAACCTAATCTTGAGATGCGCGTGATGATCTAAAGCGCATGATAGCTCCAAACCTGAGGGAAAGCCCACGGTCAGCGATCTTCATTTCACTAACTTTGCTAAATGTCCCCCACTTATATTCTAATTCTGCAAAAAAATATTGCATTTTTTGGAGATAGAGCCTTCCAGCCAGCCCTGTGGAAAAAGACAGAAGCCTGGTATTGAATTTATTGTTGTTCGTCGACACTCCTGTTGAATTTACGCCCCCAAAAACCTGAGGCAGGAAAATTCTCTTTTTCCATTTGGAATTCCTGTCTTCGGGCGCCAAGTTATACCTTCCAATAATAGATAATTGGCTGGATTTGGCATAATCTATAGGGCCTGAACCTCTTATGGGGCTTCCTATCCACGAACCATAAGCACTCAGCATCAAACGTCCTGTAAGATGATAATTGAGGCCCAGGCCTAGTCCAGAACCTTCAAATTCATTGAGGCTGAAATAACCATAATTCGCATTAATCTTTTCACCATTCTCCATAACGATCCTAAACCCGTCGGATCTGGGAATGAGGAAAAAGCAAAACTCTAATCGGCCAAAGTACTTCTTGTGAAATTCTCTGGCCAGTTCATCAACATTTTCATCAATAACATCCGGATAAAAATTGGGGTGCTTTTCCAACACTTCATGAATGCTTTCCCGAAGGCTTATCCCTCTGCTGACGTTTAAAAGAGATAAAACGACAATATTTTGAATTTTGTCCCTTTTTTTCAATTTAGGAGCAAATAGATTCTTCTCCAACGTATTCCTGAGATAGAAAATCCTGTATAGCGCATCAGTTTTTCTACCAATGGTGATCGAATCCTTTGCGTTTTGGTATTGCTCAAGCGCTGCAAGGTATCTACCCTCGCTTTGAAGAGAGTCTCCCAGGCGGAGGTAATGAGCGAGTTTTTCCGCTTCGGCACTTTGCTTCTCCGCCTTTTTTCTTCTCAGTTTAATGGAATCCTGAACAACCTGCAGGTTCGTTTCCACCTGCAGGCGAAGACGCTTGAAATCGGGAGTATTTAAAGAATCGAGCTCGCTCAGGCTACTCTCTAAAGCGGCTTTTGCCTTTCCAAACTTTCTCTCCGATATCCATATCTTAATCAGTTCAAGATTGCGGGCCACTTTGTAGGTCAAGTCTCTTTCTATTCGATCCCTTCGCTTGGACTGTTTTACTTTCTCTCGCCAATAGTCTACTCCATCCTTCCCCCATTCCACTCCTTCGAGCAAACTTTCCGCGACATTGAACTTGTATTGCGCATCCGCGTACTCCTTGTTGTGCAAAGCTTCAATCCCCTGAAAAAGGAAATCCAAGTATTGATGCTCCTCCTTCTGCGCCACCAATTGGGCAAAACTCAAGGCGGTGGTCAAAGATGTAATAAACAATCTGATGAAATGATTCATTTTCGGGGAAATTAGTATTTGGTACTTAACCGCTGTATAAATCCGAATTTCAAGGCAACGCTGCCCGGATAATCTAATATGTGGTTCCTGTTTTTGATCTTAATTGATCCCAATTGATTTTTATATTCAAACTCTCCAAACAAATAGAACCGCCTATTAATTCTGATCCGAAAGTTGCATCCACCAATGAAATTAGGGTTGATGGAAATCCCTTCCCTTGGGGCGTCGAAGCCAGAAGAAAAGAACCAGGTCCCATGAGCCAGGCCGACAAATAACCTTGCCGTAATCAGTCTTTTTTTTCTTTCTTTGTCGACATTTTCACCCGGGAATTCAAACCCGATGTGAAACGCCGGTTCGATGTTTATAATTGATTCATCATCAGAATTATTATTATAACTGAGGTACCTGACGGAATAAGCTGTAATCAACTTTGGGGCTATTCTATAATTGAACCCTATTTCCAAGCCGCTCATATAATTATAATCGTAGCCCTCCAGTCCCCTGTATGAAAGGGCGAAGAGTTCCCATGGGCTATAGTAATGATCGTAGTACTGATCCATTAGCATCCGGATAGAGTCCGGGCGGAGTGGGTCGTAATAGTTCCTGTTTTTTAGGAGGTTCAGCCCCTTGGCCACTTTATATTTGCCCAGAGAAAGGCTGTCGCTGAATAAGATTTCCATTTCGGCAAGGTCGAGGTACAGAGCAGCTCGTTGCCTCTTTCTTCCGGTATTTTCGAGAAGGAGCCGCTCCAGGCTGTCCATTACCAGGATCATTTTCTCTACTGCTCGCACAGCTTGTTCTTCCGGAGCTACCTCCCTGGCCTCCCTAAAAGATTTGAAACTTTCCAAGTAGTCGCCGTTCTGCAAGGCGAATTCTCCTTCCTGTAAATATTTTCTGAAGATAGCTCCTGTATTTTGCTGCTTCTGTTCTTCTCGTTCTTGTAACTGGCTTTCGGCTATATTTTTATTACACTCCTCTATCCTCTCCTGAAGGGCTTTCAGTTCTGTGTCATAATCAATGCCTCCCCACTGCCTGATCGTATCTATCCCCATAGCATAAAACTGCTTAGCTAAGCTATATTCCTTACTGTTTTGTAGGGCAGCTCCTTCCTGAAGATATTGGTTAATGTACTGCTTTCTTCGGGATCGTTGTTCCAGGTATTGCTCCATTTCTTCTACCTTCTGCATCCAATATTTCAGGGTATCTGAGTCCTCCATGATACAACCCTGGGCTGCCCGGAAAAGCGCCCGGGCGGAATCGGGCTGTTCACGTTGTTGCAGGCTGATGATACCTTCCTCCAGAAAAAGGAAAAAGCATTCTTCTTCCTGGCCGGCCAGGGTGAAGGGTAGCAGGAAAAAGAAAAAAATATAGGCTCCAATAATTTTCACCTTCATGGGTTCAGTAGTTTTCCGGCAGTCAATAATTCGTTTCCCAAGACTCAAAGCGGTTCAATCTAAAGAGGAGCATTTTCTCATCAGTTCATCTATCTTTCTCTGAATCGATTTCTCACCTGGCCGTATCCGCGCCGCAATAAGGTACCGTTTGAGCGCAATGTCACAGGATGCAGCTACATCTCTGGAATCAGAAATGGCTCCGGCAATATAATCACCTGACTTTTTGTACTTGTCAAATAACTGGTCCAGCTTGGGTTCTATCAATTGCAGCTCGTTTCGAGCCTGCTCATTATCAAACCCCAGGCGAAGAGCCTTTCGGTATTCTTCCCGGGCATAGATCAAAAAGGTATCTGCCCGTGCGGCGTAGTTGTCTCCTTCCTGAATATACCGGCCGAACGACTCCTTCAATCCAACACTTTCCCGGGCGATTGCTTTCAGGCTGTCCGCCTCAACCCCATTTGGCCGGATGGCAAGGGCCTTGTCGAACTCGGTGATCGCCCTTTCAAAATCACCATTGTCTATGAAGCGCTTTCCCTTTTCCAGAATCCTGCTGTATTGCTCATTGTTTGTTTCCTGCTGCGCTCTTTCCTTTTCTTCTTTTTCTTTTTGAAATTGCTCAAGGAGTTTTTTTGCTTTTTCAGCTTCGTTTCGGGCCTGCTGCTGGGTTATTTCCAATGCCGTTGCCTTTTTATTCAGGTTGCCAGCCAGCATGGCCAGGGAGGCAACGATAACCAGGACTATACTCCAGATGGCGAAGCGGCGCCGGTTGTTGTAGCGAATACTCTTTCGGATGAAACTCCATTCTTCCTCCGTCAACCGCTTTTCTTCCCTCAGCTTGGCCTGATAGTTCCTGACCAGCGCCAGCTCATTATTGCTGAGCAAAGTTCTGGCAGTGGGGTAGGATTGCAGCCGGTCCTGCGCAAGTTTGGACACTTGCAATAATGCTAGTTCTTCCTCGCTGCGCTGTTCGTTAAACTGCTGGGCCAGAGTATCATGAGCAGGCTCGTAAAATCCGTTGACATAGCGAACCAACCTCCTTTCCTGCAACTTTTTCAGAATAAAGCCTGCGCTATCTTCTTCCTCCGGGCCTGCTATTATTTCATGCCTCGCCAATGGGCGTTTGGTCCCCTTCAGAGTAACCAGCCTCCCGAATACTTTCCTGACAGCAGACTCCGGGACTTTTGGAAACTGTGATCTTACCAACTGCTCAATTTCCCGGGTTTGGCTTTGTAAAAACTCCGCCAGGACATTATCGATATCGTCAAATCGTTCAATAAGAGCATGGGCAAATACTACCTTTCCGGAGGACGGGCTGGTTGTTTCCCTGTATAACTTATCCATAAAAACCTGTAGGTGCGGCAAGTCTACCAACCCCTCTCCTTTGCTGATCACGTCGACGATGGCGCCATCCACATTTTCTCCTGCCAGGGTTATTCCAAACTTTTGAGTGGTTTTCCGAACTACTTCCCGAGCCTTCGCCTGGCTCATGGGCTCCACCCGCATTCGTTTTTCAAAAAGGCTGGGTACTATTTTTTCGAAATCATACAAACGGGCGATCACTTCTTCACGCATGATGATGATCACCCGGCAGTAAGTTTCCGTTTCTAAAATATCTGCAATCGTTTCGTAAAACTGAGCCTGCTCGGCTTCCTTCCCCAGGATAAAAAGCTCCTCAAACTGATCAAAGATCAGGTAAACCGGGCGAAAGAAATACTCGTACACCCGGCGCAGAGCCCGCACGGGTTCCTTTGTCGGATTTTCCCGGGCCCGACCTGCTCTCCTCGTTTGCCCCCGCCTTTTTATCCGCCCCTCGAGCCCGCTGCTCCCTGGCTCCTCTGTTTTGTAATTCCGTAGGGTTCGAAGCAGCGATTGATTGATATTTTCATGGCGCCGGATGTAGATGTTAAACCAGTCGGAAATGGCAAAACGGTTAGCCAGCCCGCACTCCACCAGGCTGGTCTTGCCAGTGCCAGACTGCCCGTAGACCAAAGTCAAGTTGGTTTGGAACACCAACTGATAAAGCTGCTCTACCTCTTCCTCTCTTCCAAAAAAGATATCCTTATCTTCTTTGGTGTATGCATTTAAAAATTTGAATGGCGAACTAACAGGCATTCTTGGTAGTCATTTCCCGAAGCCAGAACTTCAATTGATAATTTTCGAGTAAGCTCTCAATAGCGTTTACGCGGAAAACGGCGCCTGGTTTCATTTGCCGGCACAGCAGTCGCCTGGTATTCAAGTCCAAGGAACTGTGCCTTGAAACGATCCAGTTGGTCCTTGATTTCCGGATGCTGCTGCCGGTTTACGGTGATCGGAGCTTCTTTGGCGTTATTTAAAAACTGAAAAAAGTAATTGTCTTTTTCGCTATAGGCATACAGGTAAAGCTTGGTGTTGTAATCGTTTTTAAGGGCATTTTCGTCAATAATAAAGGGAGAAAGGTTGAGGTAGTCCAAAACCTGCTCGCCTTTGGTCTTCAGAAAAAGTACGCACTTACTGTCCGTAAAGTTTTCAAATATCTGGCCTACTTCCGAAGGCCCGCCGGTGCTGGCGACCGTTAATGCCCGGTTGAGTAAAATCTGATTATGCCGATAGCGGGGTTTTTCATGCCTTCTTTTGATCAGTTCGATATTTTTTATAGTCGCCAGTTTGTATTTAACCAGGAAAGCAAGTTCCCGCAGCAATATGCCGAGTTGTTCTTCTCCTTGTTTGCAGCGTGTTTCTACGTCCTGGTTATCATCAAGTTTGCCGGAAAGAATGGCACCATGTGTTTCTTTAAGAAAATATATAGCCTTGTTAAGATCCGCCTGGTGAGGCCCATCCTGAGACAGAAGCTTGAACTCATCTATGAAATAAGGAATGTTCTGCTGGTCAAAAAATCCGGAAATAGCCCTGACCAACCGGCTGTAGTCAAACACATAGGCCTGCCCGTCCCGCTTGGCGAAAAAGCTGTTAAGGTCCACAATGAAACCATCCTCCAGGGCCATGCCAGGCTGGCTATGCTTGATGTCCCACAATTGGGAGAGCATCGTAAAGCACAGGAACTGCATGGTTGTCTGATAGGTCTGGGTAATTTGTCGCAGGCGGGCCAGCGTGAAGCCTTGCATTGCATCCGGCTGGCGGGAGTCATCGGCTCGTATGAAGAGTTTCCGTAGTTGCTCTCCGATGGGTGTAGGAAAAGAATCCACAATCTCTCTTTTTATCGCAGGAATGTTGATCGGTTCCTTACGCAATTCATAATCGAGGTCCGGATTATTGTCAGCTACCGCATCGCAGACTATCTCTATCAGGAGGTCATTGACGTCGGGCTTTTCCACATAGCTAAACCTGTTCTTAATGACCAAAGGCTGAACCGGCCGATGCGGGAACGACCATCCCAATATTTCCTCATTTCCCTCTTGGGTATAAAGCCCCCAGCACAACTTCCCGTTATTGCCGACATGGTCGAAATTTATGCCCCGGTAAATTTTTAGCGGTTCAGCGTTGCGGTATTTGGCAGCAATGAAACTTGATGCGATATCAAAAGCACTTCCGACAGAGGCATTGCCGGAAAGCGCGTTATAAAACTGCTCCGAAAATTCCACCGCCATTTTGTCCTGGACGGGTACGGAAGTGGCGATGACTGACTTCACGCCATTTTCCAGGAGGGTTGCCACCTGCCCCTGCGTAGCACAACCGTTGAGAAACACAAGCCGAAGTTCTTCCTCTTTACCAAGCAGGGCAGCTAAACCGGCAGCGCCGGCAGAACGACCACTGCCGTCAGGGGTTTCCAACTCCAGTGTTCGTCCACTGGCGTGCCCGCCATAGTGAAAAATCACCACCCGGTTACGATATCTGTTGAAATATTCGAAAATATCCTCAAGGGTAGCGCTTGCTTCGGTAATCACTTTCACTACCCCGGCCTCATCTTTATCGTGTAGGATGCGCGTAAGGCTTTTGCGTTCCCGGTTGACTAATGGCAAATAATCATCCCGGTTATTTGAAAAGGCCAGGTATACGACTGGGGTCTGCATTAAAAAATTCTTTACAAGATCTGATTAATAAATGAATACCTTACTCCCCTTTATTCCTGCTTGCCCAGCCTACTGGGCATTTTTTTGGATACAGCGTTCAGCGGGGAAACACATAGCTGCACAAGCAATTGGTTATCAATAAAAATAACTCCCTGCTGCTCTGTGTTGCTCTCTATGCTCCCCGTGTCCAAACCCATGGTGTCAAGTAGTATGCTACTTGCCACCATGGGCGACATAGCCGCCTGTTGGGCGAAAATCAATCAAACGAATGCAGGGATGGCCCAAATCATGCCAGAACATATCCTGGGCTTCCGACAATCTATAAAAAGGCTGACATTTGGACTGTATAAGGCTGGATTGTATCAACCAAGCAGGAAATGGATGAAACAGGAGGTTCCAGAATGCCTGGAAGGCTGTAAAAATACGGGAAAATCACGGGGAATCAAATTTTTCATCTTTTTTTCTGTACAAAGCGCAATGTAGATTCCACCAGCGGCCGCCCCTGACTCACCGGCGTCGAATTTATTTTTCAAATGTTCCTTAATCCCGGTTTGGCAATACAGCCAACAAGCCATCGGCCTGAAATGCCCTATTTTTAGGAAAACCTTAAAACTACATCAATCGCGAAAATCACAGGCCGCATGAAAGAGCAGGGAAATGGCTGGATTCAGCTAACCGACGACTCCTTTTTCCAGGACTTTGACGGCAACTTCGACAACAAAATATTTCGCTCTTCAACCGGAGCATTCGAGCACCAGACTTACGATACCCGCCTGTCCATTAAATATGCCATTTCCGGCGGAGATGAATACTACCGGTTCGAGGGCAAAGATCACTGCATCCCTCCGGGTCATTTTATGATCGTCAACCCGAAAGAGACGGTTCTTAGCCGCAACCTGGAAAGCCGGCAAACGGAGGGGCTTTCCATCTTCATTGCCGAAAGTATGCTGAAAGAGGTGATCCAAAGCCACCGCATAGCAGCGTTTCATATTGAACCATTTTATCCGGATGATAGCCCCGTTCCTCATTTTTTGGAACAGATCACCCCTGCCGGCGACTCCGCCTTCGGGCGCTTTATTGCCGGCCTTTCCAGCGGCCCGCCGCAGTACAGTAATTGGGAAGAGCTGTTTTTTGAGCTATCCTGCAGCCTTATCCAGTCGCAGGTGGGTTACTGGCGCCGTTTACACCTCATCCAGGCCGTGAAGGCCAGCACCCGCATTGAACTCCACAATCGCCTGGAGCGGGCGCGGGCGTTCATGCTCGACAACATCGGCCGGCCCCTGAGCCTGGATGACATTTCGCGGGCGGCCTGCCTGTCGAAATACGCCCTGGTGCGTGCCTTCAAAGCCGCTTACGGCATGAGCCCCTACCAGTTCTTTTTGAGCAAAAAAATAGAACATTCCAAGCAGTTGCTCCGATTGGGCAGGCCTATTGCAGAAGTGGCCTATCAATTGGGTTTCGCCGATCATGCCGCTTTTGGCAAACGCTTCGTAAAGGAAACAGGGTTGACTCCCTCCGCCTACCGGGAAGCAGTCAGCTAAACTATTCCATCCGCAGGCTCCGCAACCGGTTGATAGCCGCTGCCAGTTCCAGTTTGCGAAAAACAGCATAATGCCCTTCCTTCCGGTGGCTCAGCACATCCATCGAGCCGGCCTCGATATCGGACAGCACCTGGCCGAGCACTTCCGCCAGGGGGCGGCCGTCCATGTACTTCCGGGCGTAGAGCAGCGCGTCGCCGATGGCGTTGAGCTGGCTGTTGTCCACCAGTTGTTCGACGGCGGAAAGGGCGATCTCTTCCGTACCGAACTGCAGGCTGCGCGTGGCAAAGGCGCGGACTTTTTCGCGCCTGCCCTTCTGGGCGTCGAGGCTCCGGGCGATGGGGGCCCTCTGCGGCAGGGCACCGAAGCTTTCGCCCCCTTCCGCTTCCCGCTCCTGGGGGTAGGCGCGGGCAATTTCGCGCGCCCTTTCTGTCAGGTCGCGGGGTTCGTACTCCACCATGCACAGCACCTTGTCGGCAATGTCGAAGTACAGGCCGGAGCCGCCGACGACGATGATGGAAGAAACGCTCAGTTCCTCGTACATTTGCCGGGCCTTATCCACGAAGGGCGTGATCGGCTCCCGCTCCTTGGGCACCAGTTGCTGCATGCGGCGGTCGCGGATCATGAAATTGGTGGCCGAGGTGTCCTCGTCGATGAGCAGCACCCGGGCGCCGGCTTCCAGGGCTTCCATCACGTTGGCGGCCTGCGAGGTGCTGCCGCTGGCATTCTGGGTAGAGAAACGGAGGGTGTCGGTAGCGTGGGGCAGGTTGTTGATAAAGGGGCTGATGTTGACCTTTTCGACGAAGCGCCCGTCCTCTGCCCGGATCTTGACGGCCTGAGGGTCGGCGACGACGAACTCCCGCCCGTCGCCGGGGATGTGGTTATAAATGCCCAGCTCGACGGCACGGAGCAGCGTGGATTTGCCGTGGTATCCGCCGCCGGTGATCAGGGTGATGCCCCGGGGGATGCCCATGCCCGTTATCTTTCGGTTGGGCAACTGGATTTCCACTTCCATATTCTCCGGCGAGCGGAAGGGCAGGCCGCCCTCCATCGGCCGGGGGTCAACGCCGCTGGCGCGGGGCAGCAGGGCGCCGTTGGCGATGAAAGCCACCAGGCCCAGCTCTTCCAGCCGGCCGCGCAGGGCGTCCGCGTCTTCGTTGATCAGCAGGTGCGTCCGCAAATTCTCCTCGTCGATCACCTCCGGGAAAAGGCTGTGGCCGGCGATGGCGGGAAGCTCGTCCAGGAGGATGGCAGCAGCCTGCTGGCCGGCGATGCGGCGCCCGAAGGCGGGCAGGCCCGCCTGAAAGCGAACCTCCAGCTCGTTTCCGTCCAGCACCACCGCCGTCCGTTCCAGGATTTCCTGGCCGGGCTGGTCGATGAACACCGCCCCGCTCTTGCCGCTGCCGCGCTGGCCTTTGGCAAATCGCCGGATAGCGCGGGCAAATTGCCGGGCCAGGAAATCGCGCAGGGCCACTTCCCGGCTGCGGTTCTGCCGGGCCCACTCCGGGAAGCGGTTGGGCAGCCGCAGGCGCAGGCGGCTGGGAGAGGCAAAGGGGTCGCCCTGAACGTAATCGACGTGGAGTTCAAAATCGTCAAAAGCATACTGCCCCTGTATATCTTTATAGGCTTTGTAGCCCTTTCCGTCGATGCGGCGGAGCAGGTGTCGCAAGTCTTCCTGGGTTTTCATAGGGAAAAGGTAAGTAATTTTTTAATTTACAGGCGTAATAGAAACACGAACACATGATTGACCAGGCGGCCAATATCCGGCAGGGAGAAGAACCGGACCAGCCAAAGCTCGAAGCCTACCTCCGGCAACATTTGCCAGGCTTCTCCTCCCTGGAGGCTATCCGGCAGTTTCCCGGCGGCTATTCCAACCTGACCTATTTGCTTCAAACCAACCAGGGCGAATATGTGCTCCGCCGCCCCCCCTTTGGCGCCAATATCAAATCCGCACATGATATGGCCAGGGAATACCGCGTGTTGTCGGCACTGGACGGAATTTATGAAAAAATACCTCATCCGGTGCTGTATTGTGCGGATGAATCGGTGATCGGCGCACCCTTTTACATCATGGAACGGGTCAGGGGCGTCATCCTCCGCGGCAGTTCCTACCAGGGAGCGGGCCTGGAGCCGGATCTGATGCGCGCCGTTTCTGAAGCTGCCGTCGACAACCTTGCCGCCCTGCACCGGATCGACATCGAAGCCTCGGGCCTGATCAGCATAGGCAAGCCCGAGGGTTATGTCGGCAGGCAAGTGGAGGGCTGGATCAAACGATACTACAAGGCGGAAACCGATACGGTTCAAAGCATGAATGAGCTGGCGGAGTGGATGAGGGCGAACCAGCCGGCGGAGGGCCCGGCCGGCCTGATCCACAACGATTACAAATACGACAACCTGGTGCTGCAGGAAGGGCAGCTAAGCCACATCCTGGCCGTCCTCGACTGGGAGATGGCTACCGTCGGCGATCCACTGATGGACCTGGGCACTTCCCTGGCCTACTGGACTGAACCTGCCGAGGCCCGCATGATGCCCCTGGCTGCCGCCAACCTCACCTGGTTGCCCGGCAACCTGACGCGGGCGGAGGTGGTGGAACGCTATGCCGCCCAGAGCGGCCGGGAAATCAAGGACCCGCTCTTCTATTACGTATACGGAGCGTTCAAAATCGGGGTGATCATCCAGCAAATCTACGCCCGATACCGGAAGGGCCATACGCAGGATGAGCGCTTCGCCAACCTTATCGAAGGGGTGCGCTTTTTTGGGCAGCTCGGGCGACGGGCGTTGGAGAAGGGGAGGATTAGCGGGTTGTTTTGAGGAGGGAACATGGAAATATAGGGAGATACATGGAGATACGATGGAGATACGATGGAGATACATGGAAATATGTAGAAATAAATGGAAATGGGAGAAAATGGTAACCAGGGCTTGAACGGTGCGGAATTTCCTTGTTAATAAAATGATAATCTTTGGGCCGCCTGTAATGGCCGGGCCGGGCAGAAACGTTATCTTTTCGTATAATAAACGCACGAATGTACCGGCAGGCAGGCGGTTTATCCAAGTTTTACTGCTTTCTTTGCCGGCAGGTTATACCTGGCAAACCCCTAAATCTGAACAGCCATGCTCTCAAAAACTGTGAATCTATCCTTTTTTATGTTGCTATTTTCTGCGGCGCTGCAGGCGCAGGAGAGCGACCACCTCCGCTATGTCGACGAGTTCAAGGAAGTTGCGATCCGGGAGATGGAGCGGGCCGGCATCCCCGCCAGCATCAAGCTGGCCCAGGCTATCCTGGAGTCCAACGCCGGCAAGAGCGACCTTGCCCGCCGGGCCAACAACCACTTCGGCATCAAGTGCGGTAGCGATTGGGACGGGAAGACCTATTACAAAAAAGACGATGACTACAACGAGAAGGGCGAACTGGTGGAATCCTGCTTCCGGTCCTACAGAAACCCGGAGGCCAGCTTCGTCGCCCATTCGGAATTCCTGCGCGACCCGGCCAAGCAGTTCCGCTACGGCTTCCTCTTCCGGCTCGACCCCACTGATTACAAGGGCTGGGCAGAGGGCCTTCGCCGCGCCGGATACGCTACCAGCGCCAACTATCCCCGCAAGCTCATCGACATCATCGAACGGTACCAGTTGAACCGGTACGACGAGCTGACTTCTCCGGAGGTCATTGCCGGCGAAGATATCGTTACCGGCGAAGAAGGCACCCTGGTCAGCCCCGGGCTCGTCTTCGAGAACAACGACGTGCGGTATGTCCTCGCCAAAGCTGAAGAGACGCCGAACGAGATCGCTGTTCGCACGGCAGTCAATCTCAGCCAGATTCTGGCATATAATGAAGGCCTGAAGAGCCGCAGCGAAAAGCTCGCCGAGGGCACGGTGATCTACCTGCAGCCCAAGCGCAACAGTTTCCGGGGCAAGCGCAAGTGGCACTACGTCAAGGAAGGAGAGACCATGTACCAGATCTCCCAGATGTACGGCATCAAACTGGACCGGTTGTACGATCGCAACCTGTTGTCCTCCAATGTGCAGCCGGCGGTCAACGAGCGGATAAAAATCCGCGGGTGCAAAGTTGGCAGCCGCCCCAAGCTGGCCAGCGAAGTGACGCCGGCGCCCACAGACAGGCCCCCTGCCGTCGCTGTACCCGATGAGGACGACGACGGCGAGATCGACTTCGAAGGAGAAATTGACCTGCCGCAAAAGCCCGCGGAGACAAAACCTCCGGTGAAAAACCCGGCGCCGGTGAGCCCGCCCCAGCCGGAAAAACCGGCGCCCGTTCCGGATAAGGAACCTGTAAAACCGGATGCAGGCTTCGACGAAGAACCGGAAACCCCGGCGCCGCCGCCGGCCACTGCCACTTTCCACCTGGTAGAGAAAGGCGACACGCTATACAACATCTCCCGCCGGTACAACACTACCGTGGAAAACATTAAGAGCCTCAATGGCCTGTCTTCCAATATTATCAACCTCGGCCAGCGCCTGCGGGTGCAGTAGTCTTTCGTTGCCGTTCCCGGCCGGATGGTTGGACGCCTGAAGCCGGGAACGGCAACGAGGCAAGAGAAACAGAGGCTTGCGGAGAAGTAAGTCTATCTTGTTCATCCTGTTAATCTTGTCTATAATAATGGCTACCCGTCTAAGGTTGGACACTCGATGCTTTCGGCACACGCTTGGCCTCGACTCCGCTCGGCTTTCCCCTTTCTGCTGTCCAACCTTAGACGGGTAGTCATAATATTCTGTCAATCTTATCGTAAAAGCCCAAGACTGGCCCATGTCTTCGTTTTTTACCTAAAAAGTCTCACCTTTGCAGGGCGTTCCGGCGCACTTTGCTTCCGCCGCCGTTCGGATGAAACGAGGCCGGGGCACAAAACCAAACTTAGATCAATGAGAAGAATGATACTTGCGATTTTGATCCTGGCCGGGCTGGGGGTTCAATGCCAGGCACAGGGCTTCGCCTTCGGCGTTAAAGGAGGGCTGACCATTGGTGTGCAGCAGTGGTCGGGCCTCGAGCAGGATCCTTTGTTAAAATACCACGGCATTACCTTCATTGAATCAATCACCGAAGACAATGCTTTTGGAGTATTCGCTCAGCTGGGGTATCACCAGAAAGGAAGCGCCATCCGCAACCAGTTTTTCAGGAATATTTTCAATAACCTCCCTTCCCGGCAGCCAACCCGTGAATTCATTTTCGAAAACATTTCGTTGACAGCCGGCGCAAAGCAAAAATTCCCGTTTGGAGAAGGCGAAAGTAAAGCATACTACGCTTTGGGTGTTCGCGTGGATTATACCATTGACACTAATTTAGATCAGTACACTGATTTTAATGAGTCCAACCCCGGTTTTGCCATTTTTCCCATCGACGACACTCAATTTATCCGGGAAATCAACTACGGAATAACCCTGGGCGGAGGCATTGAAATCCCCTTTTCCGAGTTTGTAGGCACGTTGATCGAATTTTCGGTCAACCCGGATTTCTCTTACCAGTATGAACAACCGGAAATTCCCAATGTGCGCGATCCCATCACGGGCAATTCCCGCGTCATCCCCGAGCGCCGCATCCGCAACCTGACGTTCGAACTGACGGTTGGCTTCCGGTTCCTGCGCAAGGTGGAGTATATTGATTGAGTGAATGAGTGAATGAGTGATTGAGTGAGTGAGTGAATGAGTGAATGAATGAATGGGCACAACGATCAAACAATCCGGCCATAAAACCATTAAACCAATGAACATTGACCAATTGAACCCAACAAGATGAGGCTGAGGAGCGAGAATCTGGTAAAGATATACGGCCGCCGCGAGGTGGTCCGCAACGTGTCCCTGGAGGTCCATCAGGGAGAGATCGTGGGGTTGCTGGGGCCCAATGGGGCCGGCAAGACGACTACGTTTTACATGGTGGTCGGATTCATCAAGCCGAACGAAGGGCGGGTATATTTAGAAGGGGAGGACATTACCGACCTGCCGATGTACAAGCGCGCCAAGGCCGGCATCGGATACCTGCCGCAGGAGCCTTCCGTCTTCCGCAAGCTGAGCGTGGAGGACAACGTCAGGGCTGTTTTGGAGATGACCAGGCTGACCAGGCAGGAGCAACGCGAACGCCTGGAAGAGCTCATCGACGAATTCGGCCTGGAGCGGGTCCGCAAAAGCCGGGGCGATACGCTTTCCGGCGGGGAGCGCCGCCGGACAGAGATCGCCCGCGCCCTGGCTACCAATCCCAAGTTTATCCTGCTGGACGAGCCCTTCGCCGGGATCGACCCCATCGCGGTGGAGGATATCCAATACATCGTCGCCAAACTGAAGACCAAGAACATCGGCATCCTGATCACCGACCACAACGTTCAGGAGACCCTTTCCATTACCGACCGGGCCTACCTGATGTTCGAAGGCAGCATCCTCAAGGCGGGCACGGCCGAAGAGCTGGCTGCCGACGAAATGGTCCGGAAGGTCTATCTCGGGAAAAACTTCGAGTTGCGCAAAAAAGTGATCGACCTCAATGAAGAGCGCTAGGGCTTTAATTTCGAATTACACCCCTCCCCCAAAGGGCGAAATTTCACGCGGAGGCGCAGAGGCACCCAGTCGCCCAGTCGCTGGTTCCCAGTCCTCTGTGCCTCCGCCCCTCTGCGTGAGAATCAATCCCTTGAGGAGGTACATATTTCAAAATCAAAGCGCTAGGGCCATACTCGCCACTGGTCTTTTCGCGGCGCTCCTGGCAGGTTGCGAACCCCCGGAAGAAGCGCCCATCCGGCTGACCTCCCGGGAGCGCATCCGCATCGACACGCTGGCCAACCAGCAGATCGACAGCCTGCGCCCGATCATGGACAGCATTTGCGACGCGGCCTACCAGGAAATACTCGAACGGGCGGTCGACTCGCTGGTCGATGTGCGCAAACGGGAAGAGGAAAAACTTCGGGCAAGAATTCAACGCGAACAACAATGAGGCCGTGGATCATTTTTTCCATTTTGATATTGCCCTGGCTCGCCGGTTGCGGGGAAGACAACCGCAACAAGCTGGCCGTGCAGGCCGTGATCGAAGAAGAAGTGGCCCTGCGGGTCAAAAATTACCGGCAAACCCGAATGCTGCGCTGTTACGAAAAGGCGCTGGAAGAAGCCAGCCATCTGGCCGACTCCATCCTAATCCTGGAAGCCCGCCTGGAACGCGATACGCTGGGCAAGCCTCCCAAACCGGAAAAGCCGGAAAGGCCGGAAATCAAGACATTGCTGGACTCTACGCCGATCCGGCCGTTGCTGGAAAAGGGGACAAGGAAGGATAGCCTTGGAAAAAAATGACAGGGCGGGGTTGTGTAATATTGTAGACAGGATTAACAGGATGCGGTGGCTTGTGTCACGAAAACATAGCTATCCTGAAAATCTTGTCAATCCTGTCAACTTCCGGCTTTTTTGCATAACAGCTTCTAAGACCCATCCCCCTCCATCAGCCTCACCCGGCTGAGATAATCATGGAGTTTGTCATTCAGCTTGCCCACGATCCGCAGGGCATCCTTTTCCTTTTGGCCGGGGGCGGGAAAGATGCTGCCCATGAAAGCGGTAAAATCGTGCAGGCGCTGGTAGTATGGGAACGGCTTGTCGAGGTCTTCGAACCGGTCGTTCATGATCACCATAGCTTCGACACCGTCCGTAGTCATGTCCGAAGTAGAGCCAAAGCGGAGGACAAAATACGGGGCAGGCCCCTCCAGTTGAATGCCGGCATCAATTTCCAGGCTGTCGTTGAGAAAGAAGCCCCGGGCCTGGCCGGCTTTCAGGGAAGCGGTGGCGGTGTCGGGCATGAAAAACACTTCCGAAAAGTCGTACACTTCGCGGAATGCCCTGATCATATTCCGGTTGAATTCCTTTCGGTCCGCCAGCGTTTCTTCCAGTTGTTTTTCGATCCTTTTCCGGTTGGGGCTATCCGGGCCGCTGCTGCTGAGGATGCCCTTCATGCCCTCTATCTTCGTTTGGTAGAACGGCAGGCGGACGATGAGCACCCCGCCGTTTAGTTTTTCGATGCTTTCGTGGGCTATTTCGATGCGTTCTCCCCGGGGCAGGGGAGCGTCCTGGGTGGCAGCCGGCGCCATAGGGAGCAGCAGGAAAATGGCCGAGAATACAAAACCGGAGAAATTTAAAGCTCGCATGCTTGTTAATGTTGAGTTAATTTCTATAATTAGCGGCGGCCCGGGGGCAATCCGGCGGGCAGCAACCGGGTTATACTGACAATCCCGGGTTTGCCTCAACAAAACCGGGCATTCATCAGTATAATATTCAAAAAATTAGCAAATTTGTGGGCTGCCCCGGGAATGAAAGATAAACAAGCTGCTTCAAGCGCCTGGATATTTATCCTTCATTCCTTTGTAAGAGCTACGACAAAACGATCCCACAAGCAAGCCCAAAAGATATGCAATCAATTGACATCGAAGCACTCAATCAGCAAATTTATGCCGACAGTGCTTTTGTTGAAACCCTCCGGGAGGAAACTGCCAAAGTCATTGTCGGTCAGGATACGATGATCGAACGGCTGATGCTCGGCCTGCTGTGCCGGGGGCACGTCCTGCTGGAAGGCCTGCCCGGCCTGGCCAAGACCCTGGCGATCAAAACGCTTTCCAAAGCTGTCGACGCCAGGTTCAGCCGCATCCAGTTCACCCCCGACCTGCTGCCGGCCGACATCATCGGCACCATGATCTACAACCCCAGCACCAACCAGTTTACCGTCCGCAAAGGGCCGGTATTCGCCAACTTCATCCTCGCCGACGAGATCAACCGGGCGCCGGCCAAGGTGCAGAGCGCCCTGCTGGAAGCCATGCAGGAACGGCAGGTGACCATCGGGAACGATACGTTTACCCTCGAAGAACCCTTCCTGGTGCTGGCCACCCAAAACCCGATCGAACAGGAAGGAACCTATCCCCTGCCCGAAGCCCAGGTCGACCGCTTCATGCTCAAGGTAAAGATCACCTACCCGAATAAGGAGGAAGAACGGGAGATCATCCGCCGCAACCTCTCCGGCGACGTATTCGCCGAAGTGCATCCTGTGGTGAAACCGGCGGACATCCTCAAAGCCCGCCAGTCGGTGCGCAGGATTTATATGGATGAAAAAATAGAGCGGTATATCCTCGACATCGTCTTCGCTACCCGCACCCCGGGAGAGTACGGCCTGCGCAACCTGGAACCCCTCATCAATTACGGCGGCTCCCCGCGGGCGAGCATCAACCTGGCGCTGGCCTCCAAAGCGCACGCTTTCCTGCAGCGCCGGGGTTATGTCATCCCGGAAGACGTGCGGAATGTCTGCCACGACGTGATGCGCCACCGCCTCGGCCTGACCTACGAAGCGGAAGCGGAAAATATCACCCAGGAAGATATTATCAATAAAGTGCTGGATACGATAGAGGTGCCGTAGAAAGGAGTGGATGAGTGGATGAGTGAAGGACTGAATAGGAACTTAGTGTGATCTCCCTCACTCATTCACTCCCTCACTCATTCACTCATTCACTCATTCACTCATTCACTCCCTCACTCATTACATTCACATGGAAACCAGCGAACTCCTCAAGAAGGTACGCAAGATCGAGATCAAGACCAAGGGCCTGAGCAAGCACTTGTTCTCCGGAGAGTACCACAGTGCTTTCAAGGGGAGGGGCATGTCCTTCAGCGAGGTTCGCGATTATCAGTACGGCGACGACGTGCGCAATATCGACTGGAACGTGACGGCCCGCACCGGCGACCCACACGTCAAGATTTTCGAAGAAGAACGGGAACTGACCGTGATGCTGCTCATCGACATGAGCCGCTCTTCCTTTTTCGGTACCGTCAACCAGCTGAAAAACGAAGTGATCACGGAAATCTGCGCCGTGCTGGCCTTCTCGGCCATCAACAACAACGACAAGGTGGGGGTGGCCTTCTTTTCCGACAAGGTCGAGAAATATATACCGGCGAAAAAGGGGCGGCAGCACATCCTGCGCATCATCCGCGAGCTGATCGATTTTGAACCCGAGGGGCACGGCACCGATATCGGGGTGATGCTGGAGTATTTTAATAACATCGTCAAAAAGCGCAGCATCTGTTTTCTGCTGTCCGACTTCCTGGCCAAGGCCTATGAATCGCCGCTGCGTATCGCTGCCCGCCGCCACGACGTGATCGGGGTGAACATCATCGACCCCCGGGAAGAAGAACTGCCCGACGTGGGTCTCATCCGCGCCCGGGATGCCGAGTCGGGGGAAATGCGCTGGATCGACACCTCCTCGCGCCGCCTGCGGGAGCGATACGCCGCCTGGCATCAGGACCACCTGGCTTATTTCCGGACGACGTTCAAAAAGGTGGGGGCCGACGCCGTGAATATCCGGACCAACGAATCTTATGTGAATGCGTTGCTGAAGTTTTTCCAGCAGCGGGGGAGGTAGAGGGAATGAGGGAATGAAGGAATGAGTGAATGAGTGAATGAGTGAATCTCGCCCGGCTGTGTCACAAGGACGGGGTTGAAAAAAGGAGGGAAAGCTAAATTATCCAGACAGGCAATATAAATATGATAACGAAGAGCAGGAATAAAGGCATTTTTCACTGGCGTGCGGTTACCCGCGTACTCTGGGTGTCTTTGCTGCTTTGGGTCGCCGGGGCGCCCGTGTTGGCTCAGCCCAGCGTTGGGGCTATGCTCAGCCAGCCGGAAATCCTGATCGGCGACCAGGTGACGCTCACGGTGGTTGCCAGCTATGGGGCACCGGTGGAAGTGAAAAGCATTGGCTTCGATATCCTGAACCGGGAACCCCGGCTGGAGGTGCTGGACGCCAAACGGTTCGAAAAGGAGGGCGAAAACGGCGTGCGGATTACCGAAGTAGAGATCAGGCTGACCTGCTTTGATTCGGGTTATTATTTCATCCCGCCGATCCCCGTCGTATACGAGCAGAAAGGCCGGCAGGACACGGTGAGCACCACGGAGCTGGCCCTCCGCGTAAATACCATTCCGGTAACGGCGGACTCCCTGCAGATACAGCCCATCAAGGGCATCATCGAAGAGCCGGCAAATTTTCGGGATTTCCTGCCCTACCTCATCGGACTGGCGGTAATTCTGTTGGCATTGGGGGTATTGTTCTATCTGCGGCGCCGGGAACAACCGCCGCCGCCACCGCCGCCGCCCCGTAAAGTGGCGGCACACCTGTTGGCCCTCGAACAACTGGAAGCCCTGAAAAAACGAAAACTGTGGCAGCAGGGCGCTGTCAAGGAGTACCACAGCGAGCTGACCCGCATTTTGCGGGAATACCTGGAACAGCGTTATAATATCATCGCCCTGGAGCGAACGACCGGGGAGATCATCCAGCAACTGCAACCCAAACTGGATATGGATACAGCGATGAAAGGGCAACTGCGGGACCTGTTGCAGACGGCCGACCTGGTCAAGTTTGCCAAAGCGCAGCCTCCCGCCACCTTCCACAGCGAAGCCATGGATTCGGTGGTGGAATTCGTGAACCGCACCCGCCGCGAAGAGCTTCTGGTTGAAGCGCCGGAAGGGCAGGCGGGGCAGGACAAAAGCGACGAAGAAAATACATGATCGGATTCGATGAAAACATACAATTCGTCAACCCGGAGTTTTTCCTGCTCCTGTTGTTGCTGCCTCTCGTGGGATACTGGTACCTGCGTCGGCGGCGGCGCCACTATGCTGCCCTGCGCATGCCCAGCCTGGACAGCATCCGGGGCATGCGCTCCTGGCGCGGCAGGATGCGGGCGGCCCTGCCCATCCTTCGGGCGCTGGCCTTTTCGGCCCTGGTGGTAGCCCTGGCGCGGCCCCAGGAAGTGCTCAAAGAAGAGGAGGTTGACGCAGAAGGTATCGACATCATGATGGCGCTCGACCTGTCGAGCAGCATGCTGGCCCAGGATTTTAAGCCCGACCGGCTGGAAGTGAGCAAGCGGGTAGCTGCAGAGTTCGTCGACAAGCGCCGGTACGACCGCATCGGCCTGGCCGTCTTTGCCGGCGAGGCTTTCACCCAATGCCCGCTGACGACGGACCACCGCGTATTGAAAAACTTCCTCGCCGACCTGGAGTGCGGCATCCTGGAAGACGGGACGGCCATCGGCATGGGGCTGGCTACCGCCGTACACCATCTCGAAGGAAGCGAAGCCAAAAGCAAGGTGGTCATCCTCCTGACGGACGGGGTGAACAACGCCGGCTACATCAACCCACTCATGGCCGCCCAGATCGCCCAGAAGGTGGGCGTCAAAGTGTACACCATTGGGGTGGGCTCCACCGGGGACGCCCTGACGCCGGTCAGCCGCCGCAGCGACGGCCGCTATATTTTCGGACTGGCCCGGGTCGAGATCGACGAGGAACTGCTCAGGAATATCGCCAACATGACAGATGGCGAGTACTTCAGGGCCACCTCCGCCGAAAGCCTGGAACGTATCTACAACCAGATCGACAAACTGGAAAAAACCAAAATCGAAGTCACCGTGCTGAAGCGGTACAACGAGGCCTTCCACCCTTTCGTGTTCTGGGGGTTGGTCTTCTTGCTGCTGGAGGCGCTGCTGAGGTATACGGTGCTGCGGACGATACCGTGACGGGTTTGTTTTCTGTTGTTGGTTGTCTGTTGTCTGTTGATCGTTAGGCAACCAGCAACAATCAACCAGCAACAATCAACCAACAACAACTCCATGCTCCGATTCGAATACACCGAACATTTATACGCCCTGGGGCTGCTGCCGGTCCTGCTGCTGTTTTTCTGGCTGGCCTGGCGGTCGCGCCGGCGGGCGATCCGCCGTTTTGGAGACGGCGGCCTCATGGAGCGGCTCATGCCGGAGGTGTCTTCCTTCAAACACTATCTGAAATTCGGGCTGGTGCTGCTGGCCCTGGCCCTGCTGGCCATCGGCTGGGCCAACCCGCAGTACGGCACCAAGCTGGTAAAGTACAAGCGCAAAAGCGTCGATATCTTCATCGCCTTCGACGTTTCGCAGAGCATGCTGGCGGAAGACATATCCCCCAGCCGCCTCGCCCGCGCCGGCCGTTTTGCCCAGACCCTGGCAGAGGGCCTAAGCAGCGAGCGGCTGGGGCTGATCCTCTTTGCCGGCAATGCTTATGTGCAGTCGCCGATCACCCAGGATTTCAACGCCATCCTGCTGGCCCTGCGCAGCGCCAATCCCAATATGATCCCCAACCAGGGCACGGCCATCGGCCAGGCCATAGGGCTGGCAGAGGAGTCTTTCGAAGAAAACAACAAAAGCCACAAAGCGTTAATCATAATAACCGACGGGGAAGACCACGAGGACGACGTTGTCAGCCGGGCCCGCGAAGCCCGGGAGAACGGCATGCTGATCTTCACCGTCGGGGTGGGAACCGAAGCCGGCAGCTTCATCCCGGCCATGGAGAACGGCCGCCAGGGGTATAAGCGGGACCAGTCCGGCAACCCTGTCATGAGCCGCCTCAACGAAGCCACCCTGCGGCAGGTTGCCGAAGCCGGCGGCGGCGATTACTTCAACCTCGGCGCCGGCAGCAACCGGGTAGTGGATGCCCTCAAAGGCCGGATCGACGACATGGAAAAACGGGAACTGGAGCAGCGCGTTTTTTCGGAGTACAACAGTTATTTTCAGTGGTTCGTCGGGCTGGCTATCCTGGTGTTGCTGGTGGAGTTCCTGATCTCTTACCGCCGGGGCGGGAGCGGGGTAGGGGCCTGAGTGGTTATTCTGCCTCCGGGGCTGAAGGCAGTTATTGGTTATTTACGGTTATTATTGAGGAAATATAAAAGCTATGGCTCACAAAAGAACAGGATTGGCTGCATTAGTTATATTGCTGAGCACCCTCTGCCTGCAAGCCCAGCCTGCGCACCGCTACCTGCGCCAGGGCAACGAGGCCTATGAAGGCCAGGAATTTAAGGACGCCGAAGAATACTACCGCAAGTCCCTGGCAGAACGCAGTACTGCCAAGGGCAGTTACAACCTGGGCAACGCCATTTACCAGCAGGGCCGCTACAAGGAATCCATCCGCCGGTTCGAGCATGCTGCCGAAACCTCCACTAACGACGAGGCCAGGGCCTCCGCTTTTCATAACCTGGGCAACGCCTATCTCCAGGAAGGACAGCCGGAACAGGCCGTCGAGGCCTACAAAAACAGCCTGCGCCTCCGACCCGGCGACCAGAGTACTAAGTACAACCTGGCGATGGCCCAGCGGTTGCTCCTGAAACAACAGCAACAGCAGCAGCAGCAACAAAACCAGCAGCAGCAGGAGCAGCAGCAAGACCAGCAACAGCAACAGCAAAACGGCCAGTCCCAGGGCCAGCAGGATCAGCAACAGCAGCAACAACAACAGCAGGGACAACAAGGCCAGCAGGAGGAGCAACAACAACAGCAAAACGCCAATCAGGAAAAACAGCAGAGCGGCCAGCCGCAAAACGAAGGGCGGGCCCTTTCCCAGGAAGAGGCGCAGCGGCTGCTGGACATCATCGAAGAGGAGGAACTCCGCGTCATGGAGAAGATGAAAAAGGAAGGCCAGCCCGCCAGCCGGAGTGGAAAAGATTGGTAACAAAATATCGCGAGCTATGAAGAAAGCAATCAGTACCGTTTTCGCCCTTACCTTGGCCCTCGGCCTGGCCTGCGCCCAGGAAGGCGCCCGGTTTAAGGTTGAGGTGAGCAGTGATTCCATTCTTTTGGGCAACCGCTTCAAAGTGAGCTTCTCCCTGGAGAGCGCCGGGGGGGACGAGTTCCGGCCACCGCTTTTCGAAGGCTTCGACGTGGTGAGCGGCCCCAACTACGCCTCCAGCATCAGCATGGTCAATGGCAAGGTGAGCCAAAGTGTGACGTATACTTATTACCTTCGCCCCAGAGACGTCGGCAACTACTACATCGAGCCGGCCAGTATCGCCGTCGGCGAAGACGTGCTGGAGACCACTCCGGTGCCCGTTACGGTCGTCCCCAATCCGGACGGGGTGATACAGGAACAACCGGAAGAGAGAATGGAAATGCCCGGCTTCGACTGGAATTTCGGGGAGTGGCCGTCTTTTCCCCGGCCCTTCCAGCAGCCGGACGAGCCGGCACCCCAGCCGAAGCGCAAACGAAAGACCTATAAGATCTGATCATTACTATGCTTAGCCCAAGTTCGACAGGAAGTCCCCAGCCGGTGTTCATTGTTCGGCGCCCGGTGTTCCCACCAGCGGAAGCCCTGGTGGAGCAACCGAATTCAGGACCGCCAAAAT
The DNA here is from genome assembly GCA_020636375.1 of Lewinellaceae bacterium. Lineage (GTDB taxonomy): Bacteria > Bacteroidota > Bacteroidia > Chitinophagales > Saprospiraceae > JACJXW01. The sequence goes on from JACJXZ010000010.1 coordinate 265,997, forward strand.
TGGGGCCTGCATACCGGACATCGGCCAGAGTCCTGTTGATGTTTTTTGCGGCCATCGTATCTCCCCTGTTCCTGCCGGGACAGGGGGAGGTGTCTTTCGAAGCTACTGCCGATGCCCGGAAAGTCACCCTGGAAAGTTATTTTGACGTGACTTTCGAGCTGCGGAACGCCGACGGGTCCAATTTTACGCCTCCTTCGTTCAATAATTTCATTGTCGTTTCGGGGCCCAGCCGTTCGATGCAGACCCAGATCATCAACGGGCAGGTGAGCAAAAAAGAAGGATACATCTACACCCTGCAACCCCGGCGGCTGGGCCGGCTGACGATCGGCAGCGCCGCCATCCGGGCACAGGGGCGGACGCTGCGCACAGAACCCATCCCAATCGAAGTAGTGAAGAGCCAGCCCGGCGCTGCTGAGCAGGAGGTTTTCATCCAGGCCGAACCCAGCGTTACCGAAGCGTGGGTGGGCCAGCAGATCGTCCTGGATTACAAGCTCTACACCACCGTCAATGTCGAAAACTTCAACATCCTGGAAGAAGCGGACTACCAGGGCTTTTTTGCCAAAGACATCCGCCGCTACGACGGCCGCGTCATCCGGGAGGTGGTCAACGGGAAACAATATGTGACCAAAATCCTGAAACGGATAGCCCTTTTCCCGCAGCAAGCCGGTTCTTTGCGTATCTCCCCCATGAATGTCCAGCTCGGTATTATCAAGGAGGAAGAGCGCCGCCGGAGCTTCTTTTATACGCCGGCGGTAAAACGGGTGCCTGCCAGTACCGAGCCGCTAACCATCAAAGTATCCGCCCTGCCGGGCAACGCGCCGCCCTCCTTCTCCGGAGGGGTGGGCGACTTCCGGATGGACTCCCGTCTCAGCCGCGCCACCGTCACGACCGACGACGCCCTCGCGCTCACCATCACCATCAACGGGAGCGGGGACATCAAACGGGTGCAGGCGCCGGCACTGGAAGTTCCTGCCAGTTTTGAATTGTACGAACCCAAGGTGGTGGAAGAATCCTCCTATGAAAACGCCGGAGGCATCACCGGAAAAAAGGTCTTCGAATACCTGATGCTGCCCCGGGAAACGGGCAATTTCAAGCTTCAGCCGGCCTTTGCCTTTTTTCACCCCGACAGTGCGCGGTACATTACGGCCAATGAGGTGGTATACGATATCACGGTGCGCCCCGGCTCCGGCCGCGGCCGGCCCAACGCGCCCGTCGGGGAGGAAAGCGTGGATAAAAGCGATGATATCCGGTTCTTGATGACGGATACCGCCCTTCGCCGACAGCGCCCGCCCTTCCTGGGTTCTCCCCTTTTCTGGTCGCTGGCCTTGTTGCCGGCCCTGTTGCTGGGCGGCATCGTCGCATTCCAGCGCTGGCGCGCCCGCCGGGCGGATATCGATCCGACGCTGCTGCGCAGCCGGCGCGCCCGGAAGGTGGCGCAGCAACGCCTTTCCACTGCCCGGCAGCACCTCAAATCCGGCAGCACCCGGGCTTTCTACGACGAAGTGTCCAAAGCCATGCTGGGATACGTTTGCGACAAGCTGCACATCCCCCGCTCTTCGCTCACCAAGGCCAACCTGCAGCAGCGCCTCCAGGAACTGCAGCTCGACAGCGGCCTGGTCAGCCGGTTCATGTCTGTCATTCAAACCAGCGAAATGGCCCTCTTCGCCGGCAGGGAAGATGCCGCCGCCATGGAGGGCACTTATCAGGATGCGCTTCAGGTGGTGGCGGAGATGGAGGGAGGGCTTGGGTCATACGCATCAGGTTAATATGTTAAGATCCGTGACGCGGCCAGCCCTGGGAGTGAGGCGGCCACGCAGTAAATTCAAGGAGCAGAAGAAAAAACAACTGAGTTACTCCCTTATGCGGCGTAAGCCGAAGAAACTAGTCAATACTTTCGGGCAATTCAATTAGTCCAATACCCCGAAGGCTAAGCTCTGTCGCCCCTTCCTTCCGAGCCTTTTCAATCAATTCCTCCGCTTCATAATACGCCTTATCCCGTCCCATAATACAGGGTTTTAGTTTTATTCTATTGTTTTCAAACTTATCCTCGGGAAATCCGTATCAGTTGCCCTTCCAGGCTAGCGCGTACATTTATACTTTCATGTATCCGCTGAGCCAAAGCACCGAAATTAGCATCGAATGTACAAATGATAATCCCTGAATGACTGGAGAGGTTGTTATGGAGCCTTTTGAAGTCCTTTCTGTTCAATGTCAAGACAGCTCTTTTCTGTTCAGAAGCTATTTTCACTATTTCTTCATCGGAAATCGCTTGTTCCGCCAGGTCCATTTCGAGTAAGGTTTTACATCATGCCCGTAGTGCCGGAGAGCTTTCACACTGGGGAAAGGGAAGTTTTCATCGGCGAGTAATAGTTTCATGCCGCTTCCTCTTGCTCATTGTCCTCAATCAAATCATCTATCTCTTTACGATGAGAACGGTAATAGGCCCAGGCGTTAGCCAAATCCTCAGCGCGCAGGTGGGGATAGGCTTTGAGCAAGTCTATTTCACTGGCGCCCATTTTGTGGGCCTGAACCAGTATCCAAACAGGGATGCGGGTGCGGACTACACAGGCGGCGCCCCCCATCACACCGGGCTTGCTATCAATACCCGGGAAGGCCTCTCCCAGGTCATTGACTACCCATTGCAGCAACTGAGCTTTTTCCCCTCTGGACAATCCGGCTATCATGGCTTCAACTTTTTCCAGCTCACTCATAGGCCTCGTTTTTTGATGAAAAATGGCTTCTTAGAAAACTTACGGTTTCAGCGATATAAAATTAACCATTTTTTTGATGAGTTGTTTGCCGCCGGCAAATTGGGCTACCCCTTCTTCTCCTCCACCCCCACCTGCTTCAAATACAACTCCTCCAACTGCTCCTCCTGCACGGGCGAAGGCGCGTCGATCATCATATCCCGGCCCATGTTGTTCTTGGGGAAGGCGATGAAGTCGCGGATGGAGTTCTGGCCGTTCATCACGGCGCAGAGGCGGTCGAAGCCGAAGGCGATGCCGCCGTGGGGCGGCGCGCCGTACTCGAAAGCGCCCATGAGGAAACCGAACTGGGCCTCCGCTTCTTCCGGCGTGAAGCCCAGCAGCTTGAAGTTGCGCTCCTGCAGGGCGCGGTCGTGGATACGGATGGACCCCCCGCCGATCTCGACGCCGTTGATCACCAGGTCGTAGGCGTCGGCGCGCAGGGCTTTCATCGTTTCGTGGTCTCCGCTGAGCATGCGGGCCACGTCCTCCTTCTTGGGCGAGGTGAAGGGGTGGTGCATGGCGTAGAAGCGCTCGGTGTCCTCGTCCCATTCCAGGAGGGGGAAGTCGACCACCCAGAGCGGCTTGAAGTCGCCGGGCTGCATCAGGCCGAGGCGGCGGCCCATCTCCAGGCGCAGCTCGTTGAGTTGCTTGCGCGTTTTTTCCGCTTCGCCGGCCAGGACGAGCATCAGGTCGCCCGCCCGGGCGCCGGCCTTTTCGCCCCAGGCCCGGAGCGCGTCTTCGGAAAAGAATTTATCGACGGAAGACTTGACGCTGCCGTCGGCATTGAACCTGACGTATACCAGGCCTTTGGCGCCGATCTGCGGGCGCTTCACCCACTCGGTCAGTTCGTCGATCTGCTTGCGGGTGTAGTCGGCGGCGCCGGGCGCGCAGATGCCCGCCACCAGTTCTGCGCTGTCGAAGACCTGGAAGCCTTTGTTTCGGGCCACGTCGTTCAGCTCGGCGAACTCCATGCCGAAGCGCAGGTCCGGCTTGTCGGAGCCGAAGCGGCGCATGGCCTCGTCGTAGGACATGTGCGGGAAGTCCGGCAACTCGACGCCGTTTACGGTTTTGAACAGGTGTTTGGTGAGCCCTTCGAACGTAGCCAGCACTTCTTCCTGAGTGACGAAGGCCATCTCGCAGTCGATCTGGGTGAATTCCGGCTGGCGGTCGGCGCGCAGGTCCTCATCCCGGAAGCACTTCACGATCTGGAAGTACTTGTCCATGCCGGCCACCATCAGGATTTGTTTGAACGTTTGCGGGCTTTGCGGCAGGGCGTAAAACTGGCCCGGGTTCATGCGGGAGGGCACGATGAAGTCGCGCGCGCCTTCCGGCGTGCTCTTGATGAGGAAGGGCGTTTCGATCTCCAGGAAGCGCTGATCGGCCAGATACTTGCGCGTCTCGATGGCCAGGCGGCTGCGGAAGATGATATTTTGCTGTACCGGGCTGCGGCGCAGGTCGAGGTAGCGGTATTTCATGCGCAGGTCGTCGCCGCCGTCGGTGTCGTCTTCGATGGTGAAGGGCGGCACTTTGGAGGCGTTGAGCACGTCCATGGCCTTCACTTCGATCTCTATGTCGCCGGTGGCGCGATTGGGGTTTTTGTTGCTGCGTTCGCGCACCTGCCCGGTGGCGCTGATGACGAACTCGCGGCCCAGCTTGCGGGCGCGCTCGCACAGCTCGGCGTCGTCGTCCATATTAAAAACGAGCTGGGTGATGCCGTAGCGGTCGCGCAGGTCGATAAAGGTCATGCCGCCAAAATCGCGGGCGGCCTGCACCCAGCCGGATAGTTTCACTTCTTTGCCGGCATCGGAGATGCGGAGCTCGCCACAGTGGTGTGTACGGTACATAGGATTTAATTGATGGTTGAACGTATACACGTATACACGCATATACATATACACAGTTTCATAAAGAGGCACAAAAGTAAGGAAAATGTTACTTAGAAAAAACAACCTTCCGATACTCCCCCCTGCCAAGCGGGAAATACGCCGAATTTAGGTTTTCCAACGAATAAGTTTTAAAAGGCGTGACAAACACCGTATCCAACTGCAAAGCCTCAGAAAAAGCCGACAAGTCGGGATGAACAAGCAAGGCCTTGGGCTCTTTGCTGCCAGAGATGAGCAGGCTTTCGTAGGGTACGCCCCAGCTCATCAGCAGGGTGTCCATGGGCGCTTCGGCTTCGGGCAGGTAGAACCGGTTGGCGCCGGCCGGCTGCGCGCTGAGGGTATCGGCGATCCAGCGCCAGCGGGCCTCAAAGGGGGCGTGATGGAGAGAGATGGCGGCCAGGCGGAGGATGAGGATGGCAGCAAACAGCGGCAGCAGCCACTGCTGTTTGACCAGGGGAGCGATGTCGAATAAAAAAGGAACCACCACGAAAATGCTCAGCGCCATGTAGTTGACCTCGGCGTAGAAGCGGTAGGTAGAATGAGGGGAGCCGATGTGCAGGAGCATAATGTAACCAAAGCAGGTGCCCAGCACCAGGCCCAATTTGAGCCACTGCCGGCGATAGGCGTAAAAAGCCGTGACGACGAGCAGGAAGACGGGAAAAAAATACCAGATACTCAGGACATTCTCCAGGAATTTGCCGTGGGCCGGCATAGAAAAGTAGTTGGGGAAGTAAGCCTCCAGGTTCTCCCGGAACGCGCCGTACTTGGCGTCGTCGTACCAGTTGGCAGACAAGCGGGATTTCAGGGCCAGGACGGCGGCCATAAACCCGGCCAGCAGCCAGTAGGCTCGGCCGGCGATCTTCTCCCGCAGGTGCAGCCCGAAGAATGCCCACAGGAAATAGAAGGGAATGAAGACCAGCGGGTGGTAATAGGCCAGCGCTACCACCCCCAGGGCGCTCGCCGCCCACATCCAGGGTTTTTCCTGCCGGGGGTAGCGCAGCCAGTAAGCGTAGAACACCAGCAAGGCACCCAGCCCCTGCTGCTGCTCGGAGGTCGCCCAGTAGAAGGCGTCGTACACGATGAGGGTGTAGAGGAACACCAGCGCCCAGCCCAGCAGGTCGTTGCGCAGCACCCGTACGATCAGGGTATAAAAAAGCAGGAACAGCAGCGGGAAGGAGATAGAATACAGCAGGGAAACCACCGGCAGGGAAGCGCCCAGCCTGAGACCCAGCAAAGGCAGCAGTTGCACCACGGCAGAGCCGAAGCGGTTGACCATCACCTGCACGCTGCCTTCGTTGACCAGCAGGAACGTCTGGAAGGCGATATCCAGCAGCCAGGCGCGCTCGCGGAAGAACACCGCCGCCATCACCAGCAGGGCTGCCATGGCCAGGTAACCCAGGCGGCGCAGGCCGGGCCGGGCCCAGCGGTATTCGACTTTCGTGTTCATGAGGCAAAGGTAAAAAACCAAAACCTTTGCCAACTTGAAGTTTACGTTTATCTTACCGTTCAAATATCAAAACCAAGGCCATGACCACCGCTGCCGCCGCCGTCCGGAAATTCGGCACCGCCCCGGTATTCTTCACTGCCATCTCTACTATTCTGGGGGCGGTGATGTTCCTGCGGTTTGGTTTCGCAGTCGGCCAGGTGGGTTTGGCGGGCACCATCCTGATCATCCTCATCGGCCATGCCGTGACGATACCCACGGCCATGGCCATTGCCGAAATCGCCACCAACCAGAAGGTGGAAGGCGGAGGCGAATACTTCATCATTTCCCGTTCTTTCGGCCTGGTCATCGGTTCTTCCATTGGCATTGCCCTCTATTTTTCTCAGGCGATCAGTGTGGCCTTTTACATCATCGCCTTTGCCGAGGCTTTCAATTCGCTTTTTGAATACTTGCTCCAGAACTATCACTTGCCTCCGGCCGTGGAATGGTTATTAAGCAAGAAGCAGACGGTGAGTATTCCCGCATTGTTTGTCCTGACGGCCATCGTGCTGACCAAGGGGGCCGACCTGGGGGTCAAAACGCTCTACGTGGTGGTGGCCACTCTTTTTCTGTCCCTGGTAGCCTTTTTTCTCGGCAAGACCGATTACGGGAGGAATGTAGAGGTCAATCCCTTTGCCAATGTCGCCGATTACCAGCCGCCCGCCCAGCCGGCGGATGATACGGCCACTTTTTCTTTTCCGCAGGATGGGGTGACGGACGATTACCCCAACCCCAATATCCCAAAACTAAGCCCCGCAGACCCCAGCCGGCAGGCTGGTTCCTCCCCGACGCCGGTGGAAGTATTCAGCTTTTTTACCGTCTTTGCTATCATCTTTCCTGCCTTCACCGGCATGACGGCCGGCGTGGGCCTTTCCGGCGACCTGCGCAACCCCAGCAAGTCCATCCCCCTGGGTACGCTGGCCGGCACCCTCTGCGGCATGGTCGTCTACCTCTTCATTGCCTATAAACTGGCTGACTCCGCCAGCCCGGCAGACCTGGCGGACACCAGCCGCCTCATCATGGCGGAGATCGCCTGGCAGGGCTGGTGGCTCATCCCTGTGGGGCTGGCGGCAGCCACCATCTCTTCGGCCATCGGGTCGATCCTGGTGGCGCCCCGTACCCTGCAGGCCATTGCGCGAGACCGCCTCATCCCGTCCCGGGGCGTCAACTACTGGCTGTCGCGCGGGCGGGGCAAGAACGATGAGCCGTTCAACGCGACGGTGGTGACGGTTGTGCTGGCCTTTGTCTTCATCCTCATGGGAGAACTGGATGCCGTGGCGAAGATCATCTCCATGTTTTTTATGGTCACCTACGGATCTCTATGCCTGATCTCCTTTTTGCAGCACTTCGCTGCCGACCCTTCCTACCGGCCAACCTTCCGTTCGCGCTGGTACATTTCGCTTTTCGGCGCCATCGCCTGTTTCGGGTTGATGTTTTTCATGAATCCCGGGTATGCTTTTCTTGCCCTGGGGCTGATGGTGGTGTTCTACCTTCTGGTGAACCGTTACAACCCCGAAAAGAAGAACCTGGCGGTGATCTTCCAGGGGGTGATCTTCCAGGTCAGCCGGCAGTTGCAGGTCTTTTTACAAAAAACGGATAAGGAGCAGACAGCGAGCTGGCGCCCGTCGGCCGTGTGTATTTCCGAACACTCCTTCGACCGCCTGGCCGCCTTCGACATGCTGCGCTGGATATCGCAGCGGTATGGCTTCGGCACCTACATCCACAAGATCACGGGTTACCTGTCCAAGTCGACCCACCAGGAAGCCAAGAAGTCTAAAGACCGGCTGATCAAAATGGCGGAAGCCAGCGACAGCAACATTTATATCGATACGCTGATCAGCCCCTCCTACACCTCTGCGGTAGCCCAGGTCATCCAATTGCCCGGCATTTCCGGTACGGAGAACAATTTGCTGCTGACCGAATTTTCCAAGATGAACCCGGACAACCTGGAGGACATCGTCGACAATTTCAAGCTCATCAAGTCCGTCGATTTTGACCTCGTTATCCTGGGGACTACCGAACGCGGCTATGGCCTGAAACAGAGCATACACATCTGGATCACCTCCAACGACTACGAGAACGCCAACCTGATGATCCTGCTGGCCTACATCATCCTGGGCCACCGGGAATGGAAGGACGGGTACATCAAAATCTTCGCCATCTACCCGGAGGAAAACGCCGAGGAGGAATGGGGCCGGCTGCACAGCCTGATCGAGGCCGGCCAGTTGCCCATCGCCCCTCACAACATCGAAGTCATCCCCCGAAAGCCGGACATCGACCCGCGGGAAATCATCGCTGAAAAATCCAAAGATGCCGACCTCACCATTATCGGCTTCCGGGAGGAAGTGGCCCGCCACGAAGGAGCTGCTGTTTTCAAAGGCTATGAAAGCATCGGCAATACCCTCTTCGTTAATGCCTCCGAGCAGATCAAGATCAAGTGAAATTCAGCGGGCTCGCCAGTTGTTTATGTTTTTTTACAATGGCGTGACAATGCGGCCTTCCTGCAAATTCAGCTGTCTAACCGGCTCAGGCTGGATTTTTAGGCCTGTATTACCTGATTGATTATCAATATTTTAAAGCTCGATCAATTCGTGATAAATGTCCTCGTGTAGCGTGATATTTATCACAAAAAAGTAAAATGTCATCTCTTCCGGTGATATTTGTCATCGAGTTCGCTATGCCTCGATAATAGTTTTGTTTAACCTTGTTGCAGTCTCATGACACTAGGTGTGTAACGGGGATATATTTTTGCAACTTATAATCTGGAACTATAGATTGGGCACTATGCTGGCGAATTATAAAATACTGACTGTAACACATAAGCACACCCAGCTCAAGGAGATTGGAGACTTTGTCATAAAGGCTGCCGATAGCCGTGCGCTTAAAGCGCGCCTGGAAGCCCTTAAGGCCGGTTTTCAGCTTGATGAGCTGTTGTATCTCCCTACCTGCAATCGGGTAATGTATTTCTTTACTACCGCTCAGCCAATTACGTCCCAGTTTATTTCCCGCTTTTTCCAGTCCGTCAATCCGGAGTTGCCCACTGCTGCCTTAAGCCAAATTGAGGATGTCGTACAGTGCCTGGAAGGAGAGGCTGCTCTGGAGCACCTTCTCGATGTTTCTGCTTCGATCGACTCTCTGGTCATCGGCGAGCGCCAGATCCTCCGCCAGCTGCGGGAAGCTTTTGACCAATGCTGGGAATGGGGGCTTGCCGGCAACTTCATCCGGCTCGCTTATCAGCAGGCGGTTGTGGCTGCCAAAGCGGTGTACTCCAATACCCGCATAGGCGAAAAACAGATCTCTGTGGTTTCCCTGGCCGTTCAAAAGCTGTTGAATGCGGGGCTGAATAAAAATGCCCGCATTCTGATGGTTGGCGCCGGGCAAACCAATCAACTGGTCGCCAAATTCCTCGTCAAACATGCCTTCGACGATATTGTAGTGTTCAACCGCACGCTCGGCAAGGCGGAACAGCTGGCCGCCTTGCTGGGAGGCAAAGCGCAGCCGCTGGACGCCCTGCCTGCCTACACGTCGGGCTTTGATTGCCTGATCGTTTGCACCGGCGCTACCAATGCAGTCATCACGCCTGAATTATACGCTTCCTTGCTTCAGGGCGAGAAGGGGCGCAAAGTAGCGATCGACCTGGCGGTTCCCCGCAACATCTCGGAAGCAGTGGTGGAAAACAACGATATCAACTACATCGAAATAGAAGGCCTGCGCCACCTGGCGGAGGCCAACCTTGCTTTCCGCGAGCAGGAGGTCGAGGAAGCCAGGATGATCCTTAAAGAATACCTGCAGGAGTTTCCCACCCTGTTTAAGCAGCGCCAGCTGGAAATTGCCATGCGGCGCGTTCCCACCGAAATTAAAGCTGTCCGGCACAAAGCCGTCAACGAAGTTTTCCGCAAAGAGGTGGAAATGCTCGACGGCCAGACCCGCGAGCTGATGGAGAGGATGCTGGCATACATGGAAAAGAAGTGCATCGGCATCCCGATGAAAGTGGCGCGGGAAGCGGTGATGGCGCGGGAGTAAGTAGCTGGGCACATTTATTGTAACTAATGCTGCTTCGAAAGCTTGGCCTGGCGGCTCTATTCCTGGGGCAATTGTTATATGGCTATATGGTTATATTGTTATATGGCTATATTGTTATATTGTTATATGGCTATATGGTTATATGGCTATATTGTATTGTGAAATGAAAATACTATAGCCTCATGCTGAAGTTGCCAAAACCCTACAACAACCCCTCCAAATAATGAAACCCTATCCCATACGTTTTCTTGATCGCCTCCACTTGCGTTAGTGCCTCCTCATTTTTCTTTCCTTTCGTCCCCACGATCATCAGGTTCTTTGCCGTATGCTCGGTGGAGATGAACTCGAACACCCTGGTTTGGTAGCCATGGGCCTCCATCAGCAGGGAGCGGATGCCGTCGGTGATCAGCTCGGCCTGCCGTTCTTCGAGGATGCCGTGCCGCAGGATGGCCTGCATGTCGGTCCGGCAGTTCATCTGTTTGCGGACCTGCTTGTGGCAGCAGGGCGCCACGATGATGATCCCGGCCCCGGACCGTATGCCTTTGGCGATGGCGATATCGGTGGCCACATCGCAGGCGTGCAGGGCGATGAGCAGGTCAATGTGCTCCGGCTGAAAGTCGTTTATATCCTGAGCGAGGAAGGAAAGCCCGTCGTACCCGGATTCCTTTGCCAGTTCATTGCAGAAATCCACCAGTTTCTGCCGCAGCTCTATGCCCGTGATGGTGGGCTGCAGGCCCAGGTTGTTGGCCAGGTGGTCGTACAGCGCAAAGGTGAGGTAGCCCTTGCCGGACCCCATATCGACGATATGCGGCTTCTCCGGCAGAGGATGTTGCCGGAGCAGGTTGTCGATGATCTCAATATATTTGTTGATCTGCCGGTACTTGGCCTGGCCAGCAGCCAGCACTTGGCCCTGGGCGCCGGTAATGCCCATGGGTTGCAGGTAGGGGTTGCCGGCAGGCTCGATGAGGTACTGTTTCTGGCGGTCATGCGTTTTGGAGGGCTGTGCCTGAAGGCTGGGCGGGCGGAAGAAAAGCCGGGGCTTGCGCTTTTTGCTGAACTGTATGGAAACATCTTCCTCCGGGGTAAACAGGTCGCCGTTGAGGAAATCCGCTCCCAGCCATAGTCCTACCATGGCCAGCGCTTCCGGCACGGGATGGTTTTTCACCTCGTCCCGGGTGGCGTAGCGCAACGTGAAGGAAAGCGCCTGTTCCCCTTTCAGCTCGATCAGGCGGGCATAGACATTCCGGAGATCCTTGTCTTTGCCGCCGGGCTTGCTCAGGGTCAGCTTGATGAAGCTGCCGCTTTCAATGCTTTGTTGCAGCCGCCGGACGAACTGGGCGACGATTTCGTTCTTGTGTTCCATTTCCTTTAATAATAAACTTGACAAGTTTCTTCTCCTGGCAGCGCTCTGCAAACTTGACAAGTTTTTCCCAAGTTTATAAGGCAATCTTCAAATATACCGGGCAGTGGTCCGAGTGCACGACATCCGTCATCTGGTATGCTTCCAGCAGTTTATCCTTCAGGTTGTCGGTCACAGACTGGTAGTCGATGCGCCAGCCTTTGTTTTTTTTGCGGGCGCCGGCGCGGTAGGTCCACCAGCTGTACTCCACTTTATCAGGATTGAGGTAGCGGAAGGCGTCGGTGAATCCGTTGTCGAACCATTGGCTCATCCATTCCCGTTCTTCGGGCAGGAAGCCGGAGTTGTTTTTGTTGCGCACCGGGTCGTGGATGTCGATCTCGTTATGGGCGATGTTGTAGTCGCCGACGATGATGAGTTTGGGGCGTTCCCTGCGCAGCTCTTTGATCCAGCGGTGGAAGTCGTCGAGGAACTCCATCTTGAAGGCCTGCCTCACGTCGCCCGTCGTTCCGGAGGGGAAGTAGCAATTGAGCACCGACCAGTCGCCGTAGTCGGTGCGCAGGATGCGCCCTTCCTGGTCGTATTTTTCGATGCCGCATCCGGCGACGACGTCGTCCGGCTCGATACGGCTGAAGGTGGCCACGCCGCTGTAGCCTTTCTTCTCGGCGCTGTGCCAGTGTTGTTCATAACCCAGGGCTTCGAATTCAGCCCGCTCCTTCACCTGCTCCGGGTGGGCTTTGGTTTCCTGAACGCAGAAAATGTCGATGCCGTTGGCCCGGACCCAGTCGAGCAGCCCCTTGTTCAGGGCGGCCCGGATGCCGTTGACGTTGTAGGAGACGATGGTTTTGGGCATGGTTAGAAAGTTTGAGGGGCAAAGATAAGGAAAATGAGGCTTAGCCTGCTTCAAACTCCGGGCAATCCACCCGCAAATCCTCCGTTTGCAGCGGCGTGTTCAGCAGTCGGCAGTAATAGCCATCCTTGCCGTCCCGGAAGAACCGGCATTTCCGGCAGGTACGCTGTATGCCTATAAAGCCGAGCTTTTGCAGGCCGGAGATCAGTTGCAGGAGTTCGCCGTAGAAATGGCCCTTGCGCTCCGGGGGCCAGGCGGCAAAGGCAGGCAGCAGGCCGTTGGCAAAGGAGGCGGTTTCGGCGGCCAGGTTCTCGCCGGCGGCCGTCAGGAGAATGGAATAGCTGCGTGTGTCGGCGGGATCTGTTTCCTTGTTGATCAGTTCCTTTTTCAGCAGAGTCCGTACTGCCTCGCTGATGGTCGGCTTGGACAGGCTGAACTCCTGCGCCAGGTAGGAAACCTTGCATTTTTCGGGGCTGTGAAACTTCAGGAAGATGAGCAGCTGAATCTGCAGAGGACTCAGGCCGTAATTTTTGCCCGCTTCCCAGAGCGATACGCGGAACACCTCGGCGATGCGCTCCAGAGCTACCACAATTTTGGCATCGATGCTGCCGGTCTGAAGATGGGGGTCAAAGACGGATTTTTCCATGTTCCCTGGATACGGTTAACAGCTTACCGGCACCGCCACGCCGTCCATCCGGAGGATGCGGTCCATGCGGATTTCTTCTCCGGAGGGTAGCAGGAGGAATTCCTCGCCTTTCCTGGTTTGGGTGTCCTGAAGCCTGGTCGAAACAGAAAGGGGATGCCCTTCGGCGTCCCGGTATTCCAGTTGTACGGTTCTGCGCTGCACAATGGCCGCTTCGATGCGGTCGTAGAAGTTGCAGTCTATCGGAATGTATTTTTCCGGTGTTGGCATGGGATAAAGATACGCTTAGTTATTAATTCTAACAAAACCGGTTGATAAAAACAGGGAACGGCCAGGCCGCTTCTCTGATCAAAAAGAACGGGCAACCGGCCATTCCTGTTTTTTAATCCGTTTTTCCGGTCAGAACTGGCCTTCGCGAACGTATGGGTGGCACCAGAGCAGCGTGCTTAGCGTGACTGCTTTAAACCAGGCGTCGTGCATGGCCTCCACTTCCTCCCGGCTGTGTCCTTTATTGCCGAGGAAGCCCTTTATGGTGGCTGTGATCGGATATATGAAAGCAACCATGTAACGGAAATGGATAATGGGCACGGATTGCACGCCGTCCGTTTGGTTCTTTTTGGCACTGTGGTGCCGCAGGGCGATCTCGTGCTGGTAGTTCAGCCAGTCCTGGTCCCAGGAGCGTCGGCAGAGATCCATGATCCACTGGCCGAAGCGGGCGCGAACAGCAGAGAGATATTCGGGGTTGGGTTCGCCTTCATGAGTAAAATAGTGCAGTAAATGCGGATTGCCGCCAACGTAACCGTACCACAAATCCAGCACTGCGTCTGTTTGGCTACCGAGAACTTCTCCTGCCTTTCGCAGGTTGGCTTCGTCGGCTTCGCTCCACAGTACTGTCTTTTTGAGCAGCTCCAGGTCCTGCCGGCTCACCGGCGATTGCGCCAGGCTGGCTTTTCCATAATCGTAACCTTTGATCTTTGTCATAATTGTGAGGATTTTAAGAATAAATATTTTAGTTAGAACAACTAATTATTTGGGTAAAAAAACTTTCTCGCCTCCCCGGATCAATCCCGGATTCAAGTTGAAAGGGGACTAATACGCTACAAATATAGTTAGTATAACTAACTAATTAAATGAATCGACAAATAATTTTTCAGGTGAGGTATTCAGACAGCTTCTCAGGATGCCGGATTTCCGCACCGCCGCTGCCGCCGGGAGGCTGAACGAAGGGTTGGCCGCGAGCAATCTGCCCGGATAGCGCCAGCTTCAATGCCGGACAACTTGCCTGCGCCAGAAATGACACAGACGCGTCATTGACTTTCCCGGGGATATATACCACGCCCCCGGCTTTTTCCGTTCTATTCCCGGATTTTAAAACTATCTTTGCACCTCGGTTTAAAAATGGAATAAAGTGAGAAAAGCATTACTTTTCGTTGCGATAATTCTGGGGACGGCATCCATTGCACATGCGCAAAAAGGCTGGGAAGCCGGCGGTTGGCTTGGCGGCGCCTATTATTTTGGCGACCTGAACACCAATTACGACCTCAGCATGCCGGGATTGGCCGGAGGCATTATCGCCCGCTACAACTTCAATGACCGGTTGTGCTTCAAGATGTCGGCCAACTATGGGAAGGTCATGGCCGACGACGCCAACTCCAGCAACCCCTTCGAACAGGCCCGCAACCTGAGTTTCGAATCCATCCTCATCGATGGCACGGCGCAACTGGAATTCAATTTCCTGCCCTATACGCACGGCAGCAAGGATGAGTTCTTCACGCCTTACGTCTTTGCCGGCTTCAACGTATTTCACTTCAACCCCAAAGCGTCTTATCAGGGCGAAATGGTAGAGCTGCGCCCCCTGGGCACCGAAGGCCAGTTCAAGGGCGAAGAGTACTACAGCGTCAGCGGCGGCCTGGCCTACGGGCTGGGCATAAAGCTGGACCTGAGCTATGAGCTGAGCCTTAATTTCGAGCTCAGCGCCCGCAGCTTATTCACCGACTACCTGGACGACGTCAGCACGGTCTACCCGGACAAAGGCGACCTGCTCAAGTTGCGCAACCAGACCGCAGTGGCCCTTTCCGACCGCTCCCGGGAAATTCCCGGATCCGGAGACAGCCAGATCGGGAGCAAGGGCACCCAGCGCGGCAACAGCAACAACAACGACAGCTATTTGCTGCTGGGAGTCGGGCTCGTGTATTACTTTGGCGATATCCGCTGCCCGGAGTACGGAAGGAGAAGGTAAAAAAAGCATATGGTCCTGCAAAAAGAATTCAGCCTGCCGCCCTATCCGCGGGGGTACCACATTATTACCGGCGAAGTCCTGCGCCAGTTGCCGGAAGGGTTGCCCGACCGCGGTATCCTGCACCTCTTCATTAAGCATACCTCCGCCGCCCTGACGGTCAATGAGAATGCCGACCCTGATGTGCGGACAGATTTCGAGAGCATCTTCAACCACGTCGTCCCGGAGAACCTGCCTTTCCTCCGGCATACCGTCGAAGGGCCGGACGATATGCCCGCCCACATCAAAGCGGCCATGATCGGTTCTTCCATCAGTATCCCCATCACCCGCGGCCGCCTCAACCTGGGAACCTGGCAAGGAATTTACCTCTGCGAGTTTCGCAACCACGGAGGTGCCCGGAAGCTGGTGGCGACGGTAGTGGGGTAGAGGGGCGATAGCGGTGGTTGAACCTAAGGAGGTTCGGGGCTTTACCGAGTTCGAGGGCTGCGATTCTCTCGAAGTCAGGCTGGCATCGGGAGTAAGTCCAACCTTAACCCCCCAAACCCCAACCCCAAACCCCAAACCCAAAACCCAAAACCCAAAACCCCAACCCATTACACAGCCATCCCGCCATTCCCCTACTTTTCTCATAGCCTCCTTACCCAACAGTGCCCCACTTTTTTTAAATTGAGCAGGAACACTGCAAAACTATACCACTATGCCTTTCTTTGGGAACTTACTGAAAAGAGGATTGAAAATAGGAGAAAGACTGGAACAGCGCCCGGTAGACCCTATGCGCCTGCAAACCCACACCCTGCGCCGGTTGCTGAAACGAGCCCAGCAGACTGCTTTCGGGCAGTATTACGACTTCAAAGATATTCTCCGGGAGGATGACCTGGCCGCCGGTTTCCGGGAGAAGGTGCCCATCTTTGATTACGACGCCATGTACGAACGCTGGTGGCACATGGCGCTAAAGGGGGTGGAAAATGTTTCCTGGCGGGGCCGGATCAAATATTTTGCCCTCAGCTCCGGCACTTCCGGCGCGCCCAGTAAGCACATTCCGGTTTCGGATGAAATGCAGCGGGCCATGCGCCATGCCGGCCTCAAGATGTTTTTTGCCCTCACCAATTTCGACGTCGACCCGGAGTTGTACACCAAGCCCATGCTCATGCTGGGGGGAAGCAGCGACCTTCAGGACCAGGGCGATTATTTCATGGGCGACCTCAGCGGCATCAATGCCAGCCGCCCGCCCTTTTGGTTGCGGCCGTATTACAAGCCGGGGGCGGAGATTGCCCGCATCCGCGACTGGGAGGAGCGCATCAATGAGATCGCCCGCCTGGCGCCGGAATGGGATATCGGGTTCATCGTCGGCATCCCATCCTGGTTGCAGCTCATGCTGGAGCGGATCCTGGAATTTCACCAATTGGAAAACATCCACCAGATATGGCCCAACCTGAAGGTATGCGTACACGGAGGCATCGCTTTCGAACCGATGCGGAAGGGGTTTGAAAAGCTCTTTGCCCGCCCGCTGATATATATGGACACCTATCTGGCCTCCGAAGGGTTTATCGCCTACCAGGACCGGCCGGGCGCCAGAGGCATGCGCCTGCTGGTGCGCAACGGCATCTTCCTGGAGTTCATCCCTTTTAATTCCGCCAACTTTGACGAAGACGGCCGTTTGGCAGGGCAACCCCGGGCGCTGACCATCGGGGAGGTTCAGGAAGGAGTGGACTACGCCCTGCTGATCAGCACCTGTTCCGGCGCCTGGCGCTACCTCATCGGCGATACGGTCCGCTTTACCGATAAGGAACGCTGGGAGATCGTCATCACCGGGCGCACCAAACACTATCTGAGCATTTGCGGAGAACATCTCTCAGTGGATAATATGAACCAGGGCATTCAGCATGTCGAAGAGAAGCTGAACATCAACATCCGGGAATTTACGGTTAGCCCATTCGTAGAGAAAGGCAACTTCATGCACAAGTGGCACATCGGCTGCGAACCCGTGGCCGACAGCGCCGCCGTGGCCCGTTTGCTGGACGAGCGGTTGATGGAGGTCAACGACGATTACCGGACCGAACGAGGTTCTTTGCTCCAAATCCAGGTACAAACCCTTCCTGCTGAAATTTTCTACCAATGGCAGGAATCGAAAGGCAAAATGGGCGGGCAAAACAAATTCCCGCGCGTGATGAAAGGCAAGCAGTTTGCCGATTGGGAAAATTTTGTCCGGGAAAAACTTAAAAGCCGGGGAAGTAAGGCCAGCATTTCTCATAGCCGTTAAATCCCTGTATTTTTACGGCCGAACAACGAGAGCACGGCATGGACCTTATTTTCAACGGCATAAAACTCGGGTTGATCCTGGCGATCCTGGTCGGCCCTATTTTCTTTGCGCTGATACAGGCCGGGGTGGAGCAGGGCATTCGCGCCGGCACCATGGTTGGGTTGGGCATCTGGATCAGCGACGTGCTCTTCATCTTCGGCGCCTATTTCGGGGTGTCTTACCTCACTGGCCTGGTGGAATCGCCGGAATTCGCCCTCTATCTGGGTATTGTCGGCAGCATCACCCTCACGGCATTTGGCCTGGGTACGCTGATTACCGCTCCCCAGGCCGGGGCCAGCCCGCAGTGGGCGAAGGCCGACCTGCGGGCATCGGGCTATTTTTCGCTCTGGCTAAAAGGCTTTCTCATCAATACCGTCAACCCTTTCACCTTTTTTTTCTGGATCGGCGTAACCACCACTATGGTCTTCGACGGCGGGCTCGACAGCAGGGAAGCCACCCTGTTTTTCGGCGGGATCTTCGGCACTATTGTATTCACGGACTTCTCCAAGGTTATCCTGGCCAAACGCATCCGGCGAGCCCTCCAACCCATTCATTTATTGTGGCTGCGCCGGATTTCGGGAGGGGCGTTGATCGTTTTTGCTGTGGTGTTGCTGGTGAGGGTGCTGATGTTGTGAGGGGGTATGAGGAGTGTTATATTGCTATATTGTCGGAGTGTTATATTGCTATATTGTCGAAGTGTTATATTGTTGTTTGAGCGGTTAATCCCTTAAATTCGCAGCTATGGCAACAGAAAAGATCGAGATCGCGCCCTATGACCCGGCCTGGGCTGTAGCTTTCGAGTCGGAGCGCCTGCAGTTGGCTGTTCACCTGGAGCATTTTCAGGCTAGGGTAGAACACATCGGCAGCACGGCTGTCGAAGGTCTGGGCGCCAAACCCATTATCGATATCCTGGTCGGGATTGAAAAAGAGGAGCTGTTCGGGTCGGTGGTCAATCCGCTCCTCGATTGTGGTTATTGTTATTATTCCTGTTATGAAAAGAAAATGCCGGAACGCCTCTTTTTCGCCCGCCTGACCAAGCTGCAAAGACAAGTTTTCGAAGACCCCGGACAACTTCCGCCGCGCGATCAATTTCCGCCTACGCACCACCTGCACGTCGTCGCTTACGGTTCCTCGTCATGGAAACGCCATCTGGCCTTTCGCGATTACCTGCGCACCCATTCCATGGCGCGCGACGCCTACTACCGCCTGAAAGTAAAGCTGGCCAAGGGCACCTGGGAAAGCGGGAATGATTATGCGGATGCCAAGACGGGGTTTATCCGGGGAATTGAGCGGTTGATTGAGCTGACGGGGTAGCTGGGGTTGAGGTTAAGGCTGAGGTTGAGGTTGAGGCGGCTTTGGGCCTCCGATGTTCTCAACCTCAACGCTCCCGGTTTGAATAGCGACATATTCTTCTCTGTCCTTTAAATATGTATCGCTCTGTCGCCCGTCGCTGCCAGGGCTGCCTCCCGGAAGGCCTCCGTATAAGTCGGGTGGGCGTGGCTCATCCGGGCCACATCCTCGGCGGATGCCCGGAACTCCATCAGGGCCACGGCCTCGGCGATGATGTCGGCCGTGCGTGGGCCGACCATATGGACGCCCAGGATTTCGTCTGTTTCTTTGTGGGACAGGACTTTGATCATGCCTTCCGTATCCATGCTGGCACGGGCCCGCCCCAGGGCTTTAAAGGGGAACTTCCCGGATTTGTAAGGAATGCCTTCTTCTTTCAGCTGTTCTTCGGTTTTCCCCACGCCGGCCGCTTCCGGCCAGGTGTAAACGACCCCCGGGATGAGGTTGTAGTCGATATGCGGCTTTTGCCCGGCGATCACCTCGGCGGCGAAGACGCCCTCTTCCTCCGCTTTATGGGCGAGCATAGCGCCGCGGATGACATCGCCGATAGCATAGATGTTCTCCACGTTGGTCTGCAGCTTTTCATTGACCAGTATGCGGCCTTTCTCGTCAATTTCCACCCCCACTTTGTCCAGCCCGAGGTTGGCGGTGTAAGGTTGACGGCCGATGGAAACCAGGCAATAATCGGCATTGATCGTAAATTGCTCTTCCGAGTCGCGCTTTTGCACGGCCACCGTGACGCTTTTCTTGTTGACCTTAACGTTGGTCACGGCGTGCCTGAGGTGGAATTTCATGCCGAGCTTTTTCAGGGCGCGCATCAGCTCTTTGCTGCAGTCGCCATCCATGCCCGGAATGATCCGGTCGAGGAACTCGACGACCTCCACCTCCGCTCCCAGGCGGGCAAAAACCGAGCCGAGTTCAAGCCCGATCACACCCCCGCCAACGACGACCATGCTTTTGGGCACTTTGTCGATATTGAGGGCTTCCGTAGACGTGATCACCCGGTTTTTGTCGTAGTGGAAACTATCGGGAACGATGGGCTTGGATCCGGTGGCGATGATCACCTTGTCGGTTTCTATCTCTTCGCTGGTGCCGTCTTCTTTGGCGATGCTGATTTTATGCGCGTCGACAAAAGAACCATGCCCGTGGAATACGTCGATCTTGTTTTTCTTCATCAGGAAACTGAGGCCGCCCACGGTCTGTTCGACCACTTCGTTCTTTCGTTTGATCATCTGCGGCATGTTGACCTTCAGGTTCTCCAGTTCGATGCCGTGCATGCCGAATTTTTCTTTGGCGTTATGGTAGTGTTCCGAGGAATCCAGCAGAGCTTTGGAAGGGATGCAACCTACATTGAGGCAGGTACCTCCCAGGGTATTATACCGTTCGATGATGGCGGTTTTCATGCCGAGCTGGGCCGCCCGTATGGCCGCCACGTAGCCGCCGGGGCCGGAGCCGATGACGGTAAGGTCGTATTTCATTGTTGTTTAAACGTTTTATGGCTTCTTATTCTGGTTGTCGTTCTTATTGGGGCCGCCTCCTTTCTTATTGCCTCGCCGGCGGGAGCGCCGGCCCCGGCCCCGGTCCTTATTGTCCTGGCCGCCTTTATTCGCCGGTTTCTGTTTATCCGTTTTTTCTTTTTCTTTAGGCGGGTTGGCCCTGGCTTTGGGCGGGCTCTTCTTCTGGGTGCCGCCTCCCTTCCGGCGTTTTTTCCTGCGCTTGCGGCGCCGCTCTTCCTCCGGCAGCTCGATGGCGCCGGTTACGTCTTCGAAATCCATCTCCGCTTCCTCTTCCACAATCTCGGATAAAGATTGCAGGCTGACCAGGTCGGCAGGTTTTTCCCCTTTCTTGTTCATATCGCGGATCTGTTGGGCGCGGGTCGCTTCGACAGCATACAATTTACCCCGTCCGTTATCGCGCTCATAGCCATAATACATCAGGCCCTTGAAGATGTCCGTCTTAACCAGGACGGCCGTGCCGGCTTCCGTCTGCAGTTTCTCTGCATGTTTCGGAAAGCGGTCGAGGGCATCCAGGTAAGTATCGAGTTCGTAATTGAGGCAGCACTTCAGCCGGCCGCACATTCCGGAGAGTTTGGACTGGTTGATAGCCAGGTTCTGGTAGCGGGCAGCGGCGGTCGTGACCGATTTGAAGTCGGTCAGCCAGGTAGAACAGCACAGCTCACGGCCGCAGGAACCCAGCCCGCCGATGCGGGCCGACTCCTGGCGGGCGCCGATCTGCCGCATTTCGATCTTCACGCGGAACTCTTTGGCGTAATGGCGGATAAGTTCGCGGAAGTCTACCCGTCCGTCGGCGGTGTAGTAAAAGGTAGCCTTGCGTTTGTCTCCCTGGTACTCCACATCGCCGATCTTCATTTCCAGGTCCAGCGTGCGGGCGATGACGCGGGCGCGCACCATTGTCGGCAGTTCCAGTTCCCGGGCTTCAGCCAGCCGGTCCAGGTCGCGTTTGTTGGCCTGGCGGATTACATTGTGCAGCACTTCGTCTTCCCCGGCCTTTTTCTTGCGCATCTGGAGGCGCACCAGTTCCCCGGAAAGGGTTATACGGCCGAGGTCCAGCCCGTTGCCGGACTCGACCACCACCATATCGCCGGTCACGGCGCGGGTGTGAGGAGGGTTGCGGAAAAAGCCCTTTCGCGCTCCGTTTTTGAAGCTGACTTCCACTATATCAAAAGGTTCAACGTCTTCAATATCCAGGGCGGTCAACCAGTCGTATGTATTCAGGCGGTTGCAGCCGCCGGTGGAGCAGCCGCCGTTGTTCTGGCAGCCTTTGGGTGAGCCGTTGCTGCTCACAGTACATCCGATACATCCCATATTTCAAATCATTTATGTTAGATGCGGAAACCGGGTGCTTCAATTATAAATCGGGGCTTCGTTGCCCTCTGGCATGCCATATTTACAATTACAGCACTAAAGCGGCCCTTAGGCCTGTATAAGCTTCCTGCAGTTTACTTTTCATAATTTTGTGCATTTGGATCGAGGCGTCGAGGAACAATACTTTGGGGTTGGCGTTTCGCTCCACAGCATAGCTGCAGTCGGAAAACAGCCGGGCCAGTTGTTCCACCTGATCCAGTTCGAGTACGGCCGTCATTTTCCGGGCGGTTTGCAACTCCTTTTCCTGCAGGCGCGCTCTGTTTTGGCCGCCGCTCACTTTGAGCAGGGCATATTCCCGCAGGAAATGCAGGGCGTACCGCAGGAAATGCTTCTGATTTTCCCGGCCGAGTTTGGCAAAGGAGTCGGCCCAGTTCACCAGGCCGATGGGGTTGCCCTGGTATCCCAGCCTCATCCATTCCAGGAACAAGGCAGCGTTATCGTTGGCCTGCTGGCCTGCCAGTTGGAGCGCTTCGTTAAAATTGCCGCTGGCCAGATACGCTGCCGAAAAGGCTTCGTCCCGGCCCAGGCCTTTCTGCCGCATGAGCCCCTCTGCCGTTTCCTCGTCGCTCAGCGCTTTGACGTTGATGATCTGGCAACGGGAAAGAATGGTATTGAGAATGAGTTCCTGTTCTTCCGCCACCAGGATGAAAACCGTATTTTCCGGGGGTTCTTCAATGATCTTCAGGAGGCGGTTGCCCTCCTTGCGGAGAAACTCCGGGAGCCACATGATCAGAACCTTGTAGGTATTCTCAAAAGTTTTCAGGCTGAACTTTTTGATGATGTTGACGCATTCCTCCTTCGTGATGTTCCCCTGTTTGTTTTCTGCGCCAATGCTCTGGAGCCACTGGTTGACATCGAGATAGGGGTTTTCGCTCACCGCCTGCCTCCAGTTGGGGAGAAAGGTGTCGCTTATGGCTTTTGATCCGACCGTGGGATAGGAGAAATGAAGGTCGGGATGGATGAGCTTGGATGCCTTGTTACACTGATTGCATTGGCCGCATGCATCATTAGGGCCGGGGTTTTCGCACAGGAGATATTGCGCCAGAGCAATAGCGAGGGCCAGTTTGCCGCTTCCCTGAGGGCCGAGAAACAACAGGGCATGGGGCATCCTGCCACCGGAAGCCAGTTGCTTCAGCTGCCCTTTTGCCGATTCCTGTCCGATAACCTCGCTGAATAGCATATGTTGGCCTTTGGGCCTGGAGCTTTCAAGGGTTTTTACGGGAGCGGCGCTCCCGGCAGGTTATTGCTTATTGGAAAGCCGCAGTTGACCAGCATGGCAATCCAGCACAAACAACCATTAGCCCCTGGAAAGCATAATTCCAGGCATTCTAACCGGACCGATGAATCGAACAGGAGTGAAAACTGAGGAAAAGATTCAAGGTAAACCCGCCCATTCCAGGATCATATCATCCAATGGGCTTACGCCGGAGGGGAGCGCATTTACGAGGTGCCCTTCTTCATCGAGCAGGAACTTATGGAAATTCCACTTCACGGCACTATCCATTGACCCATTCAGCGACTTGTTCATTAGCCATTCATAAATGGGATGAGGCCGCCTTTGTATACTTATTTTGGCGGCCATAGGAAAACTCACGCCATAGTTCGTCGTGCAAAATTCCTTTATCTCCTCGTTGCTTCCCGGTTCCTGCCCACCGAAGTCGTTGCAGGGGAAACCAACGATCGCTACGCTATCTTTGAACTCCTCATAAAGTTCCTGCAGTTGCTGATATTGCGGCGTGTAACCACATTCGGAGGCCACATTTACCACAATGATCTTTCTGCCCTTGTACCGGGCAAAATCAATCTCCTCTCCTGCGATCCCCTCTACCTTAAATTTATGGATAGAATTCACTATTTACGATTCAGCTATCCGAAAAAACTTTTCGCGGGTAAAAATAAGGATTTTATCTCTGAAAAACCAGTAAGTGCCTGTGCGGAACTGAATTCAAATGTATGGAGCGCCGGTTTGGGCATAAATGCAGGCACCAAAACAACGGACAGGCATTTCCATGTGTCTCCATGTATTTCCATGTATTTCCACATGTTTCCACATGTTTCCCTCCCAACTTATCCCCCCATTTTTTGTTTGTTTAGCAAATCCAACAATCCCTGAAAATGAGAATTTCTGCTTTCCGAAAAGCCCATTTCAATGCGGCGCACCGATTGCACAACCCCAGGTGGAGCGAGGAGAAGAACCAGGAGGTATTCGGCCTGTGCAACAACCCGAACTACCACGGCCACAATTACGAGCTGGAAGTAAAAGTCAGCGGCGAAGTGGACCCCGAAACCGGCTACCTCATCGACCTGAAATACCTCAAAGGCCTGATCGACGAACATGTAGAACAGCGCTTCGACCACAAAAACCTCAACCTGGATACAGAGGAGTTCCGGGCCCTCAACCCTACCGCCGAGAATATCTGTTATGTCATCTGGAAAATCCTTCGGGAACAACTGGATGGCCGATACGACCTGGCCGTCCGCCTGTACGAAACGCCGAGGAATTACGTGGAGTATCCTGCCTGAAAGGCCTGAGAGTGCTTTAGGTTATATTGGTTGCCGACGGGAGAGCGCTTCGGCCGGGAATGGTCAAGTTCCTCCTTGATGAACAGAAAAAGGAACAAAGAACCTCACCCGGCCCGCCAGGGAAGGCATAACGTTCGAACGGAGGCAAAAAAAAGCCAGGCCAAATCCGGCCTGGCTTTTTTTGTGTTTCCGTTCAATAACTACGCTACGGCCGCAGGGAGCGCTTGCTGAGGCGGAAAGTCCTCATTATCTCCCCCTTTCTGTTCAGCACACTTGCCAGGTACAAGCCGGCGGGCAGGTCCCCCACGTAATAACGGCTGCCGGGAGCAAGGTTGAAGGACCGCATCTGGCGGCCGATGACGTTGTAAATAGCCAGGCGGCCGGCGGCCGGAGCGCCCTGTACTTCTACATAATCGGTGGCCGGATTGGGGAAAACGGCCAGCTTGGCCTTATTAAGGTCTTTGGAACTGGAAACCGGAGATGCGTTGAAAAGATAAGTACCGGAAAGAATGATATTGTCCGGCTCATTGGTCAGGGAAACATCGATGCGGATTTCTGCCGATCCTGTGACGCCTTTGGGAATGGCGTGAACGTCCAGGTTGGAAGATTCTCCCGGCGCCAGGACGACCGGCTCGTTCAGGCCGAGATTGTCGGCAATATTGGAATATACGGCAGCCACATAACACTGGTGGAAATCACAGACCAGGGATTCCCACTCTCCAGGCATGTCAACGACCACTCTTTCCCACTTGATGGACACTGTTTCCGTGCCTTCGTTCTTCAAGGTGGCATAACCGATGATTTCAAAAAACAGGTCATCCGGATCGGCAACGCCGGAGGCTTCTACGGGGTTGGGAGTCAGGGATAAATTAACCTGCGCCAGGCCGATTTGAAAGATGAAGAGGAACAGGATAAGGGGGAGTATAATTTGCTTCATGAGAACACTTTAACGATTGAGAAAATAGTATGTAGTGCAAAAGTCTTAATATAATTCCTATAAATCAAGGCCCGAAACCTTAAGGTTATGCAAAAGTCAGCTTGTTGATCGTTTTTAGTTGCCGGCCCGACTACAGCCTAACCAGCAACTAAAAACGATCCATGCACAGCGGCTTACTCCACTATTACCCTTTTGACCGCCACTTTATCCCCCATACTCAGGTGGAAAGTGTAGGCGCCGGGTGCCAGCTGAGCGCCGTCGAAGGGCAGCGTAGCCGAGCCGTTATGGCGGCCGAAGTACTGTCCGGCCACCTGTTGGCCGAGCATGTTGTAAACCTGCAGCTGAATGTCGGCAGCTTCATCGAGCCGGACGTTGATGCTGAGTTCGCCCCGGGTAGGGTTCGGGAAGATATCCACCAGTTCATTGGCAAATTGCTCTTTGCTGGAGCTGATGACGAACTCGAAGTCGGCCTGTTCGGCATTGAGAATCTCGCCGGTACTTCCGTCCAGCACAAGCACGACAGCCCGCAGGTGATCGGGGTCATAAGACACCGGCACGACCGGAACCGTATATTCAAAGGTATGGGTGATCACATCGCCGGCCACTACTGAGGAGGGGATGATGCCGGCAAGGCCATTGTATCCACCCAGCAGCGCGCGGCCCACGTCCATGTAGACCATATCAGAGGCGGGCACCGGATCGGGCTCGGCCTGCCAGTCGTGGCCGGCGCCGACAAGCGGGAGGTTGTTGGATTGATAGCTGTAATAATTGACCTGGTTGTAGCCGGAGCCGGTGCCGGTCACGCTGTCCTCGACGATGACGGCGCAGAGCCGGTAATTGATGTCGTCGAGCTTGGTGACGAATTCAGCGGAGACATTGATCTCTGCCAGCCGGGTTTCCGGATTGTAAAGGGCTTCAACACCGGGCTTTATGGGAGAAATGCGTTTTATCAGCTCGTCGTGGTATTCCACAAACAGGCCATTGCTCACGCTGCCGCCGAGGATCAGCCGGTCGGCATTGCAGCCGGGGTAACCACTCAGGTTAACGCCGTTGTCATACGGGCCGACCGCCATGGCGTCGCGGTTGTGAACGGCGATGCCGATGAACGTTTCAGGATAGTTGTCCCGCATATATTCCATAGCCACGTGGCCGCGCGGGCACCATCCGCACCATCCGCCGGTTCCTTCTTCGATCACGACTTTCTTTTCCGGCACAAAGGTGACGCCGGAAATTTTGGCCGAAGCCATGTTATTACTGTCGTCCTCGTCGGTTTCTCCGTTGGGATCGCTTACCCACACATCAATATCGTAGGTGATCGCTTCCGAAGCAACAAAGGGAGTGCCGTGGGTGAAATTATAATCTTCGCCGGTGGCAACATTCAGGCCGGTGATCTCTTCAGAATAGGTTTCCACCCCATCCGACCAATTAACGGTCAGGCTGGTGAGGGTTTCCGCTCCCAGGTTCCGGAAGGTACCCTTAATGGCAATGTCCGAGTTGAGCTCGTGATAGCGGAGGGTAGTGATGTCGAGCAGCCTGACCTCATGGCCAGGCAGGGCGGTAACTTTAACATCGTCCACGCAGAAGCCATAGTTCCAGGAACCGCCGTCCCGGTATTCGAAAGCGACCCATACCGTATCTCCGGTATATTCGCCGAGGCTGAGGAAAAGGCTCTGCCATTCGTCCTCTACGCCGGTCAGTGAAATTTTTTCAGTCCAGGTGGCGCCGCCGTCGGAAGACAACAGGACTTTGGCAGTCTCGTTGCCCTGGTAATCTCCATTAATGAAGTACCCTTCGAAGGTGAGCCCAGCGCCGGCCACCTCGGACAGGTCGATCGGAGGGGTGACCAGCATACCGTTGCTGCTGACGCCCTGGCCGGCGGCATCGTCGTTTACGCCGACAAAGGTGGAGTGGGCAGGGATCGAGAAATACTGGCTGGAGAGGGAGTTGGCCGTGCCGGACCTCCAGGGGGTGTCGGCAGTCCAGCCGTCCGGGATGCCCCCTTCAAAATCTTCGGTGAAGAGGACATTCTGGGCATTCAACCCATATCCCAGGAAAAGGGCTAGGAGCAGAGTAAAGCATCTTTTCATAACAGGAAGTTTGCGTTTTAATAGTTGTTGTTAAAGCCGCCCTGTTGCAAGACTAGCCTTGCACGAGCTTTCTTTTCCAGTTTGATTTTGCTGAGTTATCCTTAAAAAATAACTTCACGATCCGTAGTTGTAGTGAAGTGAAGCAGCCGGCGCACTAAACTGCTGAATCAGCTACAATTACGGGTCTCAAAAAGTGAAGTTGTTTTTTATCACGACTGAGAAGTGTTGAAAGTAATTTTGGGGATGTTCCGTTTGGGGAATACTGAACCGTGAAAGTAGGAAAAAAATGGTATTATGCCGATAATTCGGGCCAATAAATGCGTTTCGGTTCACCCTATAAATTTAAAAAAAACGACTTTGTACCTTAGCTGACAATCAACCGGGGGAGAGGCAGGCCAAATTGTCTCAACCGGGACAGTGCCGCCACCCTTTTCCGCCGGCGGCCAACCATCGCCCTTTTTATTATATTTCCTATCTTGAAGCGGGCCTGCTGTTCATTGTAATGAAGTTGATTAAGTTCAATGAAAGGTCCGGAAAAAACAGCTGCAACACGGTATAACAACAACAGCATAATGTGAAACGGCCGAACGAGGTTGCCGCCATTCATTCATTCACTCATTCATTCATTACAACCCTATGCACGTAGCCATTCTCGGAAACGGCATCGCCGGCATCACCGCCGCCCGGTTTATCCGAAAGCTCAGCGATCATGATATTACGGTTATCTCCGCCGAGACCGATCATTTCTTCTCCCGCACCGCCCTGATGTATATTTACATGGGGCACCTGCGGTACGAAGATACCAAGCCCTACGAGGACTGGTTCTGGGACAAGAACCGGATACGCCTGCTGCGCGTGTACGTCGAGCGCATCGATTTTGATGGGAAGAAACTCTACGGCAGCAAGGGGGAGGAGGTGGCTTACGATAAACTGCTGCTGGCCACCGGCTCTTCGCCCAACAAGTTTGGCTGGCCCGGGCAGGATTTAGGTGGCGTGAGCGGCCTGTACAGCTACCAGGACCTGCAGAATATGGAACAGTTCAGCGATGGCCTTCAGCGGGCCGTCATCGTCGGCGGTGGCCTGATTGGCATCGAGATGGCGGAGATGTTCCACTCCCGCCACATACCGGTCACCTTCCTGGTGCGGGAAGAGAGCTATTGGAACGCCATACTGCCCCCCGAAGAATCGGCTATGGTGAACCGCCACATCCTGGAAAACGGCATCGACCTGCGCCTGTCGACCGAACTCAGGGAAATCGTCGATGATGGCCGGGGGCGCGCCTGCGCGGTCATTACCAGCACCGGCGAGCGCATAGCGTGCGGTTATGTCGGGTTGACCGCCGGCGTGCATCCTAACATCAGTTTCCTGAACGGAACCGCCCTGGAAACAGAACGGGGCATTCTGGCCAATGACTTCCTGGAAACCAACATCCCCGATGTGTATACCGCCGGCGATTGCATGCAGCTGCGCAACCCCCAACCGGGCCGCCGCGCCATCGAGGCGGTCTGGTACACTGGGCGGATGGCGGGGGAAACAGCAGCTTATAATATCTGCGGCCAAAAAGTGGCCTATGACCCCGGCATCTGGTTCAACTCCGCCAAGTTTATCGATATCGAATACCAGGTATACGGCGATGTGCAGGCGCAGCCGCCGGCCAACCACGCTTCCGTCTATTGGGAACACCCGGACGGGCGAAAGAGCATCCGCCTCGTCTACGACAGGGAACAGGGCCACATCCTGGGCTTCAACCTCATGGGCGTGCGCTACCGGCACGAGGTTTGCGAAAAGTGGATACGGGAACAAACCCACATCGAAGAGGTGCTGCCGAACCTCGGCATCGCCAATTTCGACCCCGAATTTTACGACGAGTACGACGAACAACTGGTTCGCCTTTACAACCGGCAAAGCGGCAGGGGCCTGAAATTGAAAAAAAGAAGGGGCCTGGCCGGGGCGCTGCGCTTCCTGAAATCCGGCGGATAGGCCCGGCAAGTTTTCTCGCGAGTTCCCCCCGGAAAGACTTGCCAAATCTCCTCACCCAACAACAAAAAAATTCCATTCATAATGAATACCCTGCAAAAAACAGGCCTCGCTCTTTTCATTATAGCCTTGCTCTTGTTCACCGCTACGCTCGGATTGGACAATTATCGCCTCACTGAAGAAAGCCTCACCGAAGCCATCGGCAACGAGTACCACCTCGAAGCCATAACTGCTGCCGCCCGGGAAAAGGGGATACTCGGAAAGGAATACGGCAGCAGTTTCCAATTCGCGCCGGCCTTTAAAAAAGTGCTGGAATCAGCACAAAAATCGCTGAACCAGCAGGCCAAAGAGGGCCTGCCCGAAGGCACCAGCCAATGGGAATACAAGATGGGCAGCTGGCTGTTCAAAGATTACGCCTTCATCGCCACCAAAAAGAGCAGCACCGGGCCTGTCTCCGGCAACCCCCTGCTGTTCCTCTTCCTGACCATCGGCCTGGCCATCGTTGGAGGCCTGCTGTATATCCTGCCAAAATTCCGGGCGCTGCCCGGCATCAAGCACAACCACATCTACCACAACCCCATGACCCGCGGCCTGACGCCGGGCTGGCGCGGCTCGTTCCTGGGGGCCGCGATTATTGGCCTGCTGCTCTACGGCGTTTATTACATGAACGACAAATACTTCTGGCCGGCGGCGACTGCCGTCGTAGCCCTGCTCATTACGGCCCTGGTGTTTTTCTACCAGGGCGAGGCAAAACACACCCCTGCCCGCTCCGCTTCCCCCCAGGTGGCCGGCTGGCTGGGTATTCTGACCGGCGTTTATCTCATTGGCTTTTACATCCTCCTGTACTGGGTACCCCAGCACATCATCGGCTGGATATTGATGGCCGACCCGGTGAGCCGGGCCCTCAACGGGGGAGAGGCCAGCCAGTGGTTCCTCTACGGCCTGCTGTACACCCTGGTCATCCTGGTCATGGGCGTGCGGATGTTCGCCAAGTACAGGCACAACCGCTACCAGCAAATACGGACCTACTCGGTCATGTTCTTCCAGTTGGCCTTTGCTTTTCTCATTCCGGAGATCCTGGTGCGGCTCAACCTGCCCTCCATGGACCTGAAGAATATCTGGCCGTTGAACTACACCTTTTTCTTTGACTGGAACATCAACAACCTGATCAGCAGCGGTGCCATCGGCATCTTTATGCTCGTCTGGGGCATTGTGCTGGCGGCCGTTGCCGTGCCGGCGATCACCTACTTTTACGGCAAGCGCTGGTATTGCTCCTGGGTTTGCGGCTGCGGCGGGCTGGCCGAGACGCTGGGCGACCCCTACCGGCAGTTGTCCGACAAGAGCCTGCGCGCCTGGCAATACGAGCGCTGGATCGTGCACGGCGTGCTGGCTTTCGCCGTGGTGATGACGGCATTGACCCTGTACACCTATTTTTCCGGGGAAAAGACAGTGTTGAGTTTCAACAGCAATACCGTCCGTACCTGGTACGGCTTCATCATCGGATCGGCCTTTGCCGGGGTGGTGGGCACCGGTTTCTACCCATTGATGGGCAACCGGGTGTGGTGCCGCTTCGGCTGCCCGCTGGCGGCCTACCTGGGGCTGGTGCAGCGCTTCAAATCCCGGTTCCGCATCACCACCAACGGCGGCCAGTGCATCTCCTGCGGCAACTGCTCGGCCTATTGCGAGATGGGCATCGACGTGCGCTGGTACGCCCAGCGCGGGCAGGATGTGGTGCGGGCTTCCTGTGTGGGTTGCGGGGTGTGTGCGGCGGTTTGTCCGAGAGGGGTGTTGAGGCTGGAGAACAGCAGTATGGATGTGCAGGAAAGGGCGAAGGCGGTGCGGGTGATTCAGGTGTCGAAGGAGGGGGTGAAACTGGTGGATTGACTGGTGCTATATGTTAATGTCGAAGTCTGGAGACTTCGACAAGCTAACTGGAGACTTCGACAAGCTAACTGATAAAAAAGGATGGAGCGGCAGTTCATGGGATATTGGTATGATTTTTTGCGAACGGTGAATAGCCTCAGATGTACTATCCTACCGCCCATCCAGTTTTTGGGACATCAAAATTTCAATAGGTTCATTCAAAAGCATACCGGCGTTCCGGCAGCTCGAGGGCAGCTAAGCCCGCTTGCTTTGTACGTTGTCGAGGTAGGCGCTGGCACCGGGCTGGGACAGCAGGTTTCCGAGCATTTCCTTGGCGCGGAACAGCTGAGCCTTGACGGTGCCGAGGGGGATATCCAGCTCGGTGGCGATCTCTTCGTAGCTCAGTTCCTCGAAATAGCGCAGTTCGATCATCAGGCGGTACTTGCCGTTGAGGCGGCCGAGGACGTCGCGCATCAGTTGCACGCGCTGTTCGCGGATGATGATCTCTTCGGGGTCGAGGGAAGCGGACCGGAGGTTGCCGGAATAGTCGCTGCTGCTTTCGCCGTCGATCGGCTCATCGATGGAGAACATGTTGAGGCGCTTCTTGCGGATGTAGTCGATGCCGTTGTTGATGGCGATGCGGAACAGCCAGGTGCTGAAGGCGTAGCGCGGCACGTAGCTGTCGATCTTGGCGAAAGCCTTGCCAAAAGCTTCGATGGTCAGGTCTTCGGCATCTTCCCGGTTTTTGACCATCTTCAGCATCATGTGGAAGATGGGGTTCCGGTAACGCTCCAGGAGGATAGCGTAGGTTTTTCTGGTCGCCCTTGATGGCTTCCTTAACAATTGAGTAATCATCCAGCGCTCTGGTGGAGGTGAAGTTGTTCTGTACTGCTACTTCCATTTTTCCTTTGATTTTAAAAAGAGTGCCGGCGCGAACACGAGGTAGGAAAATGCGTAGAGTACATCGAGTGCAGGGACCCATCTGATCAGAGAAGTGTCGTGTAGTTTTCTCATTATCAGTATGTACAGTGCGGAGGCTACCCCTATCCGTGCCAGATAGTTAAGTAATACGGTTAATTCCAGACTGTGATAAAGGATCAAGGCGAAACCACAGGCGTAGTGCCCGAAATGGCTGGCGGACAGCAGGCCGAGGGCGAGCTGGTGTACCAACCGGTAGCGGGTACCTGTTGTTAAGTGCCTTGACTTCTGGCGATAGTAGCCTCTCCAACTACTTTTTGGTTCTGAAAAGACGAATGCTTGGGGTGAAAGGATCACCCGGGTGTTGTCTCGCGTAGCTACCTGGTTGATGAACAAGTCGTCATCACCGGAAGCTATGTGAGCATGCGAATCGAAACCTCCGGACCCACGAAATAGAGATTTTCGATAACACAAGTTGCGCCCTACTCCCATGTAGGGCAATCCCATTAATGCAAAGGAAAGATATTGGATAGCAGAATAGGTGGTCTCAAAGCGAATAAAGGCATTCAGGATGCCTTTCCCACGAAAATAAGGGCTGTACCCTAAGCCGATCTGCGCCCTATCCCGAATGAATGCTTGCATAAAATTGAGCCACTGGGGGCTCGCCGGGCGGCAATCGGCGTCGGATAATAAAAGTATTTCAAATTTTGCAGCTTTAATGCCCTTGCTTAAGGCTGCTTTTTTCCCACGAGTATCGACTTTTACGTCAATAAGGCGCAAGATGGGACTTTTTTTTTGAAAATCCAAGAGCACGTCAAAAGTTTTATCAAAAGAATTGTCATTTACGACGATCACCTCGTACTCAGGATAGTCCTGAGCCAGGAAATACGGGAGGTTTCGGCGCAAATTTTTTTCTTCGTTGCGCGCGCAAATAATTACAGAGACGGGTTCGGGCGGGCCGGGAGGGAGGGGCGGCTGCCGGTAAAAGGCCAGCCGGGAGAAGGCGAGCAGCCAGTACAGAAGCTGAATGGCGGTAGCTGCCAGGAAAAGGAAAAGCAGTATATCTTCGGTCAAGATATTTTTTTAGCGAGCAAATTAGCGGTTTTTTCCCAGATAGCCTGCCGCCGGGCCCGGAGCTTTTCCTTTTCGGGGCTGCGGCGGAATCGGAAATAACGGAGGACCCGCTGTTGATGCCGGAAGAAGGCCCAGGCGAAAAAGCCGGCCGGAAGCAGCGTGAGCAGGTAGATCAGCGCCGTCTGCCCGTCGTACAACCAGTAGATCAACCGGTACTGTAAAAAATAAAAGAGGGGAAAAGTGATCAGTCCTGCCAGGATCTTTACGGTAGAGTTATATTCAATATCGAGTTTCAGCCGGCGGGTTATCCAGACGGGGATGAAAGCCGGCAGGAAATTGTGGGCCAGCCCGTGCAGAAAAACGGGGAAGAGCAGGACCAGGCCGGCAAAGTGCAGCCACAGGGGCCGGGGGGGGCGGGACAGGGCGCGGTCTTCCGTCCGTTGTTCTTCCAGGGTGCGGAAGTAGGCGCCCACCTCGTGCCGGAACTGCCCGGCTGGTTCGGGCGAGTTTTCCTGCCAGTACCGCAATTTCGCAATGAGGTACTGCACCCGTGCAAAATGTACCGGCTCCGAAACCGGATCGCTGTTGCGCAATAAGGTTTCGAGGCGGGCGATCAGCCGGTCCTCTTCTTCGTTTCGGGTATGGATGGCAAGAGACCGCAGGGTGTCTTCCAGGTCGTCTGTCAGTTGGCGGGCAGCCTGGAATTCATCTTCCCGGTAGAGCGCTTCGTAATCTTTTATCCAGATGGGTTCGCCGGCGTAGACCGTCAGCCGCCGGCCGAAGCAGTTGGAGGCTTCGTAGGTCAGCCCGACCGGCATAATGCTAAGGCCCAGCTCGAAGCCGTTCTGGTTTTCTGCGCTCAGGGCAATGCGGGCAGCGCCGGTCTTCAGGGGCCTTATCCGGCGGCCGATGTAACTGGTGCCCTCCGGAGCGATGTACAGGCAGCCGCCCCCGGCCAGGAAGGCGCCGGCCTGCCGGAAAGCCTGCTGGTTGTTGAGCGGGCGGCCGTTTACATCCTCCGGCCGTTCGACCGGGATACAGAAGAAAGTGCTGAAAAACCAGTTCTGGAAAGCGCCCCTGAACAAGCTGGCGTTGGCCAGAAAATGAACAACCATAGGTACGCGGACGGCGGCGTGCAGCGGGTCGAGCAGCGTATTGGGGTGATTGGACACCAGGATAGTGGGGCGGTCAAACCGGAAGTTGCGCCGGTTGAGCACCGTGATCTTCGAATAATACGCCCAAAACGACAGGCGGACCAGCTGCTTCAGGAAGTGATATATAAGGTATAGTATCGGATTCAAGGTCAGGCTTTGAAATTGAGTAAAAAATCGCGGATATCCTGATCGAACTGCGGCCCTTCGCCGAAATGGAACCGCACTTCTACGGGTATGGCAAAAACTGGTATCCGGTCGCTGACCAGGAACTGCCGGTGCAGCTCCAGCCGCATGGCGTCTTTCTCGGTAGTGATGATCGCTTTATGGCCGGAATCCATCTGTTCGAAGCGGGCTTTGAGCTGGCCTACGTCGTATTTCGTGAAATAATGGTGGTCTTCATATTCCAGTATCCGGACGCTGCCGGCCCGCCGGTCCAGATAATCGACCAGATAATCCGTATTGGCGATGGCGCTGATGAGCAATAAGTCCATTTCCGGATGAAGGTCCAGGGTGTAACGAGGGTCGAATATATAATACGGTTTTCCATACTCGTAATAAGAAAAGTAAATCTTTTGGTGAGGCAGAGGCCTGATCTCCTGTGCCATAGCGTCCTGCTGTTCCCGGCTCAAATCCGCCGGGCACTTCGACACGATGATGATATCGGCGCGCTCGTAGGCGGAGCGCCATTCCCGGAGCCGGCCGGCCGGCAGCAGGTAATCCCGCGTAAAAGGCCGGCTGTACTCTGTGAGCAGGATATTGAGGCCGGGCCGGACCGAGCGGTGCTGGAAGGCGTCGTCCAGCAAGATGGCCTGTGTTCCGGGATGATCGCCCATAATCTTGGGGATGGCGAAGGTGCGGCTTTCCGATACGGTAACCAGGATATCCGGGAACTTGCGTTTGAACTGCAGGGGTTCGTCGCCCACCTGTTCGGCGTTCATCCGGGAGTGCACTTCCAGAAAGCCCTTGGACTTGCGCCGGTACCCCCGGCTGAGGGTTGCTACCTCGATGTAGTCCTTCAGCAGCCGGATCAGGTATTCGATGTGGGGTGTCTTGCCCGCCCCGCCGACCGACAGGTTGCCGACCGAAATGACGGGCACATTAAATTCCACCCCTTTCAGCAGGCCCTTGCTGTAAAAGGTATTGCGGAGGCTGATCCCTATGCCGTAGAGCAGGGAAAAAGGGGCCAGCAGTATTTGTACCAATATGCGTTGTATCATTACTACGCAAAAGTAAGGATTTATACCTTTGCAGGGATGAAAGCAATGATCTTTGCCGCCGGCCTGGGTACGCGCCTGCGCCCGCTGACGGAAAACAAACCCAAAGCGCTGGTAGAAGTAGGAGGGATGCCGCTACTGGAAATAACCATCCGGCGCCTGAAGTATTTCGGTGTGCGCGAAATAGTGGCCAACATCCATCACTTCGGAGAGCAGGTCATCGGCTTCCTGGAACAACATGCCAACTTTGGCATCGACATTACCATTTCCGACGAGCGCGGGCTGCTGCTCGATACCGGCGGCGGCCTGCTGAAGGCAGCGCCTTTTTTTCAGGACGCTCCATTCCTGGTGCATAATGTAGACATCCTTTCCGACGTCAACCTGCCGGCCCTTTACCGGGCCCACCTGGCCTCCGGCGCGCTGGCCACCCTGGCGGTGCGCGAGCGGCCGAGTTCCCGCCACCTCCTTTTCGACGAGGGCGGCCTGCTGGCGGGCTGGCGCCACAACCGCACCGGCGAAGAGCGCATCAGCCGCCCGGTACCGAAATATCAACCGTTGGCCTTCAGCGGGCTGTACGTGCTCAGCCCCCGCATTTTTGAATTCATGCCGCCCGGGCCGGTGTTTTCCATCATCGACGTCTTCCTGGAAGCAGCCAGGAGCGAACGCCTGCAGGCTTACCGCCACGACGGGTCGCTGTGGCTGGACGTGGGCAAGCCGGATGCCCTCGGGAAGGCAGAAGCCCTGGTCAAAGACATCCCCCTGGCATGAAACATCACTTACCTATCGGCACCTTTATCAACATGGCGACGGTCAGCCTGGGCAGCCTGCTCGGCTTATGGCTGCAGCAGCTCTTTCCCGCTAATGTGCAGGCCATCATTTTCCAGGCGATCGGCCTGGGCACCCTGGTCATCGGTATTCAAATGGCGCTGAAAGTACCGGACGGTTACCTGCTCCTGTTCATCTTCAGCCTGATACTCGGCGGCATTCTCGGGGAACTCGTCCGTTTCGACGTGCTGCTCAATGGGTTTGGCGACTGGATCAAACAGGCGTTTCACGTGGAAGACAACCGCTTCACCGAGGGCCTGGTCACCGCCTTTCTTTTGTTCTGCATCGGCTCGATGACCATCGTCGGCGCCATTGAGGAAGGGCTGCAGGGCAAGCGGGAACTGCTGCTCATCAAATCCACGCTCGACGGCATCACTTCCGTCGCCTTTGCTGCCACCTATGGCATCGGCGTCCTCTTCTCCATCATCCCCATGCTGCTCCTTCAGGGAGGGACGACCGTTCTGGCCCGGCAGTTGCACCGCTTTTTCACGCCCGTCATCATTGCTCAGCTCAGCGCTGTCGGGGGCGTGCTGATCATCGCCATCGGCATCCGGCTGCTGGAACTGGGCACGGTTAATATCGAAAACCTGCTGCCTGCCCTGGCCGTGGTGGTAGGGCTGACCTGGGGTGTGGAAAGATGGAGGAAATGAGGATTTTGGGGTATCGGACTAAGGACCTCGGCGTGAGCTCGGTCGAACGCTGGACAAGTTGCCGTTGTCGGTTGTTTGTTGTCAGTTAGGGAACCCAATCGTTCCGGTGCCCCAAAGCCAAACCGGCAACAAACGCTGACGCTTGCGGTCAGCATCCTGACAATGCGCAGCATTCGTCAGGACAACATATCCCGCTTTTGATACTGAAAAGCGGGATCCAACGTCAGACGGGTAGCCTCACTCCAAAAACAAATCATCGAGGGTCAACGACTGGTTTACCAGGCTGGTACTGTATTTATTGGGCTTTAATCCAAAAGTAGTAATAAAGGTTAAAAACACCTGTTTCCGGGTCTTTGACAAGCGTTGAAAAGCTTGTATGCGGGCTTGTAAGCGTTCTGCATAGTCTTTAGACAGGACAAATTCCGTATTGTGAAATTTTATCTCGAAAAGATGGATGATCTGGTCAGCGCGTTCCATCAGCATATCGACCTGCAGACCCTTTTCCTCCTCCGTTGCTTTTTGTAAATAAGAAAAAGCGGTGGTATATACCGCCGAGATGCCCAGCGCTTTTTTGATCGCCGGCAGGTGTTGCATGCATATCCCCTCAAAAGCATAACCGCTCCAAACCTTGTATGCCTGGGTAGGGTATTTGTAAACGTCCGCAGTTGTTGCTCTGTAGTCGCTTTTCGCACTCCTGTCTGTTGGAAAACTATGTGCTTTTCATATACGGAATTAACCAGGAACGTCTTCCCAACACGCCGCCTCCCAATGATAGCGACCATCTCCGCTTTGTCAGAGTGGAGCGCCTTTAACAAGATTTCCCGTTCTTCTTTTCTTCCAACCAGCATATCCTGGAATTGAAGGTTTTGCCAAATCTACACAAAAAACCTACTTTTGGCAAAAGTGACAATAATTTGATTCAAAACCCTGGTTCATTCCCGCTGCAATACCACATTCCCCACCGCACACTCCAGACACCGCTTCCGGTCACAATACTCATTTTTCAGCTGCAGCAGGGCTTGTGTCTGGAAGGCCGAATCGGCTGTGGCGCCAATGGCCTTCCAGCGGCGGATGACGGCGTTCGATTCCGGCCGGGTGGCCTCCAGCAGTTCCAGGGAGCGCTCCTGGTATTTTTCCTCTCCCCGGCGCTGGCCGTAGAGGAAGAGAAAGGGCGCGATGGTATTGATGAATATGAGGTGGACGGCGTCCCGGCCCATGGCCTTGCGCTTTTTTTCCGACGCTTTGTCGAAGGTGTAGTGCGTCCACCAATAGTTGGATAGTTTGACTTCAAAGATGTTTTCCACTTCCGCCATGCTGAGGGCCGCCATTACTTTGCTGAAGAGGTTGTCGGTTTGGAACAGCAGGGTGCACAGTTGCGCAATGCGCAAGGTAGGAAAGTTGGCGGGCCTTAGGCGCAGGAACTTCCACGCCTGCGGCGGCAGCGGCTGCAGCTTGTATTTGCGGCGCAGGAACCGGTACTCCTTCTGCAACTGCTGCGGGTATTCCTCCTCAAAAGGCCCGGCGAGCAGGCCCGACTGGCCGAATAGCAGGGCTTCCATCTGGAAGAGGCTGTGGCGGTGTTTCCGCAGCAGGAGCAGGGGGCAGCGCTGAGCCAGCATCATAAACGGCTCGGCGTTTATCCGGGCGCCGAAACTGCGCGCCAGGAAGTGGTAGAATGTTTCTTCCCAGTCTTCTTTGTTCTGTTCGAGTTGCTGAGCTATGAGGTGCGCTTTTTGCTCCAGGCGTTCGGCCGCCAGGCGCTCCAGCCAGAGGTTGCGCGTCAGTTCGCTGACAGAGGGAAACTGCTGCTCGCAGGCAATCCAGTCCTCGTTGCTGAGCAGCCGGAGGTAGTGCGCTGCCAGCTTTTGCGGTATCCGCTTTTTCATCTCCAGGCAGGGGATGCGTTCACCGCGGGCGTGGTGGACGGGCGTGTCTTCCTCCATGACCACGTGCAGGATCACGTTGTCATAAGCCCGGTCTTCCTGATGGCCGTGCTGCAACCAGTCGGAAGCTTTGAGGTGCATCTCCACATTGCCCGCCCAGAGCGCGTCGCCGATGCGGATGCGGGCATGGAGAAAATCAGGGCCGGCGTGGGTATTGTACGTCCCGGTATGCAGGATTTCGATGGGTTCGCCGGTCGTGGTTTGCAGAGCAGTACGGTTGAAGCGCTGCAGGCGCCAGGCATAATGCAGTAAGTCTTCTTTCATATCGCGCTGTTTTCAGGTTGTGAAATGGATACAGCGTTGGTTTTTACCTGATCATGCGCGCGGATACGGATGTATGGACAGAGTGATTGAGCGATTTTACCCGAAAAAGTTTACGGCAAAGACGGGGGAGGACATCAAGGGCCAGCCCGAATTTCATGCCGCCTCGCCGGTTCAGCAGGGAAAAACTCCGAATGCCGAACACCTGCGTTAGAAAGTTGATTACGCTTACGCGTTATGACAACAAGTTGCAATTAATTGCTTAAAAAAACAAATTTTTTGAAACAAAAATTTGTTTGATTTTTCTTCCGGGATAAGAGCCTGTTTGGAGGTGGTGCTTTGGAAAACTACAAACCTTCCCGTTCATATACTTCAAAAGCATAATGGCAGGTATTTTTTTCATCCGGCTCGTGGGGTTCTCTGGAAACCAGCCTCCACTCTTTCTCGGGCAGTTCGGGGAAGAATACCTCGCCGCCCGCTACTTCCACGTCTACGCGGGTAAGGTAAACGCGGTCCCAGAAAGCCATGCTCTGGCGGTAGATCTGCCCGCCTCCGATGATGAAGGCTTCCTCCTCTCCGTTGTCAAAGGCGATGGAAAGTGCCTCTTCGATGGAAGGGACGACCAGGCAGTTGGAGGCAACGAAAAAGGGGTTGCGGGTAACGATTATGTTGGTCCGTTTGGGCAGAGGCCGGCCGATGGACTCGAAGCTCTTCCTGCCCATGATGATATGGTGGTTGAGGGTGGTGCGTTTGAAGTACTTCAGGTCGGCGGGCAGATACCAGGGGATGCCGTTGTCTTTCCCGATGACATTATTGCGGCCTGCTGCTACGATGGCGGAGACAATCATAAGATTCTTCTTTTTAAATAACCCACCGTCGCACCCACCATGACAATAACCAGCAACCGGCCGGGTAACTGCCCGGCAACGCAGTTTCTGCCGCCCTACGGCGTAGCGTCCATCAGGTTAGCCTCCATGATGCGTTGTTCCAGCCACTTGCGGCTGTCGTCAATCTTCCTGTTGATCAGTTTTTCAATCATGAGGCTGGCGATCGGTGCGGCAAAGGTGCCGCCGAAGCCGGCATTTTCCACGTAGACCGCGATGGCGATCCGGGGGTTGTCCTTGGGAGCGAAAGCAAAGAAGATGGAATGGTCTTTCCCGTGGGGGTTCTCTGCCGTTCCGGTTTTGCCGCAGACGGAAACGCCCGGCACATAGGCGGAGCGGGCGGTGCCGGCCAGTACGACTTTCTCCATGCCGTTGGCTACCAGGTCGAAGTATTCTTTATTGATATCGACTTTGCGTTTCACCGTAAATTTTTCCGGTACGGGCATTTTGCCTCCGTCCAGCTCTTTGGCCAGGTGGGGCGTATAATAGAACCCGCGGTTGCCGATGATGGCTGCCGCATTGGCCATCTGCAGGTTGGTCAGCAACAGCTCCCCCTGTCCGATGCCGAGGGACCGAATCCAAAGGGAGTTCCATTTCTGCCCTTCCTGCTGGCGGTTGAAATAGTCGTCGTAGAACCTGGAAGTAGGATAAAACCCCCTTTTCTCGCGGGGCAGGTCGATGCCCAGTTGCTGGTACAGGCCGAACTGGTGGAGGTAATGGTTGAAGGTATCCAGGCCTTTCTGGGGGTTGTAGAAGTTGTTTTTTCCGTCGATGATCTCCCGGAAGACCGTTACGAAATAGGCATTACAGGAATATTGGATTCCGGTTTCCACACTATAGCAATGAGGGTGGCCGTG
The DNA here is from genome assembly GCA_020636375.1 of Lewinellaceae bacterium. GTDB lineage: Bacteria > Bacteroidota > Bacteroidia > Chitinophagales > Saprospiraceae > JACJXW01. The sequence goes on from JACJXZ010000010.1 coordinate 306,917, forward strand.
GCATCCGGTGAGCCGCATGCCATTATAATAATAAGCGCCGCCGCAGGAAACCGCTTTATCCGGAGTGATCGCGCCCGTTTGCAGGCCGATGAGGGCTACAATAGGTTTGAAAAGGGACCCGGGAGGGTACTGGGCCATGATCGAGCGGTCGAACAGGGGGTTGTTCGGGTTTTGCAGCAGTTCATTGTAAGCTTTTCCTCTGTCGCGGTCAATAGCCAGGACATTGGGGTCGTAGGCCGGCGTGCTCACCATGGCCAGAACCTCGCCGGTGGCAGGATCCAGCGCGACGATGCTCCCTATCTTGTTTTGCATCAGTTCCTCTCCATACGCCTGAAGTTCGAGGTCGATGGTCGTATGTATATCTTTTCCGGACTCGGGTTTTTTGTCGAACTTGCCTCCGCTGTAGGATTCGATCTCCCTGCCCAGGTTATCCTTCAGGACCAGGCTGGTCCCCTTTTTCCCCCGGAGCTGGGGCTCGTAATTAAGCTCCAGCCCTCCCGTTCCGATGTAATCTCCCGGCACGTATTCGCCGCTGGAGTTGTCGACCTCTTCGCGGTTGACCTCCCGGATGTATCCCAACAGGTGTGCGGCGTTCTTGTGCGGATAGCCACGGGCGTGGCGCAGTACGGGCCGGAAACCGGGAAACTGGTACAGCCTTTCCTGAAAACGGGCGAAATCCCTGGCCGAAATCTTTGTCAGGAACGGGAACGGCACGGATTTGGAATACCGGGGGTCTCGCCAGTTTTTGTTCAGCGTTTCATCGAAGTACTTCTCCGTAATATTCAGCAGCTCGCAAAAAGCCTTCTTATCCATTTCCGGGTCTACCTGGTTGTAGGTGACCATGAGGTCATAGGTCGGGTTGTTGTACACCAGGATTTTCCCGTTACGGTCGTAGACGGTGCCCCGGGCAGGATAGATGACCTGCTCGTCGATGGCTGTAGCGTCGGCTTTTGTCTGGTAGGAGGAATCGAGCACCTGCAGGTGCAGGGCGCGCAGGATCAGCACCGCCGCCGCCAGGGCGAAAAAGAGCCGTATGAAATATTGCCGCTGTTGGTTCTGGTCAGCCACCACTACTGCATTTTTAATCTTCCGGGTTAAAGATATTCATTACAATCATAACAAAAACCATAGATAATGGGAAACTATACAGGGTTTTTAGCAAAATAGACTTGATGAAAATGGGAGAAAAAGCATCCAGGCTGTAATAAACCAGCAGGTGAAACCCCATCATGATGCTGGAATAGGCCAGGAACCACCTCAGGCCCATCCTCTTTTTCGTGGGGCTGTGGTTGACATTGTATCCTTCGCGCGGCTGCAGCCATTTGAGCGGCAAGGGGCGGACATAGGCGGTCAGGACGCTGGCGGCGGCATGAACGCCCCAGGAGTCATACGCGGCGTCCACCAGTATGCCCATGGCAAAGGCCGAAAGCAAGGCCGCCGGCATAGGGGTCCGCAACGGAAGGAGGAGGATGAAAAGAGGATAAACGATGAAATTGACAAAAATGAACCCTTCCCAGCCGGAAGAGATCGGCTTGAGGATCAGGACCTGCAGGACGAGCAAGCCGATAAACCGGATAATATTGATGGGTATTGCGTTAGTCATTGGCTGCCCGGTCTAATTCATCATGTTCTTTTTTCATCCTGTTTTTCACCACATACACATACCTTACATTAGCCAGGTCGTTGAAAAGCTCTACCTGGATATTGAAAAAATTGTTGCCCGCAACCTCCTCCACGCTGCGGATGATCCCGACCGGTATGTCGCTCGGGAAAATCTGGCTGTAGCCGTTGGTCTGTACGGTATCTCCGACCACGAACTTGGCGTGCCGGGGAATAGCTTCCAGCTGCATGAACAGAGGGTCCCGCCCGTCCCAGGTGAGCGTTCCGAAATAGTTCGTGCTGCGAATGCTGACATTGATCCGGGACTGGCTGTGCAGGACGGACATCACCTGGCTGAAATGTTCGGTGGCAGCTCTGACGATGCCGACGATGCCGTCGCTGCTGATAACGCCCATATGGGGTTCGATGCCGTAATTGCTCCCCCGGTCCAGCCGCAGGAAGTTGTTGGTGCTGAGTACGGAATTGCTGATAACATTGGCGCTGGTAAAGGCAAATAGCCGTTCGGACGAATCCCGGCCGAGGGAATCCGGGCGGTTCAGGCTGGAGTAGCGGGCATTGTCCAGCTGCTCCATCAGTTTGATGTTTTTGGACTGCAGCTTAATCACCTCGTTTTTCAGGCCCCAGTAATCGGCGAGCCAGTCAGAAGAGCGGTCGACATAAGCGGTTAAAAGCCCCCAGGAGTTGGTGGCAATCTCTCCCTGCCGCTGATTATACTGTATGATCAGCGTAAGCGATACGGCTTCCAGCAGCACGAAAAGCATGCCGGCGCCATAGGCCGCAAACAATTGTAAAAGGCCCCGCATGGCAGAAAGGTTTAATAATGAAAATCAAGGGTCAGACGCTTTTCCGGTCGATGAGGAAGGAAAAGCGGTCTGTGTTTTTCAGGGCAATCCCGGTGCCGCGAACAACTGCCCGCAGGGGGTCGTCGGCGATGTGTACTGCCAGCTTCGTTTTCTGGGCAATGCGTTTATCGAGCCCGCGAAGCAAGGCGCCACCGCCGGTCAGGTATATTCCGGTGCGGTAAATATCGGAGGCCAGTTCCGGAGGCGTGGTCTCTAATGCTTTGAGGATGGCATCCTCGATCTTGGAGATCGATTTGTCCAGCGAATGAGCGATCTCGCTGTAGGAAATCTTGATCTGCTTGGGGATTCCCGTCATCAGGTCTCGGCCGTTGACCGCATAGTCTTCCGGAGGAGTTTCCAGTTCGTGCAGCGCCGAGCCGACGTGAATCTTGATCTGCTCTGCGGTGCGTTCGCCGATCAGGATATTGTGCTGGCGTTTCATATAGCTCATGATGTCGTTGGTGAACTCATCGCCGGCAATGCGGATAGATTGGTCACAAACGATACCGGACAAGGCGATTACGGCGATCTCGGTCGTGCCGCCGCCTATGTCAATGATCATATTGCCTACCGGCTCTTCTACATCCAGCCCGATGCCCAGGGCAGCGGCCATGGGTTCGTGGATGAGGTAGGTCTCTTTGGAGTCCACGTGGTCGGCGGAATCAAAAACGGCGCGTTTCTCCACTTCGGTGATGCCGGAAGGGATACAGATCACCATTTTCATATGAGAAAATAAGCGGCGGCGGCGGCCGATCATGTTGATCATCCCTTCGATCATACTTTCCGCAGCCTGGAAATCGGCGATCACGCCGTCCTTCAACGGACGGACCGTCTTTATGTTCTCATGGGTTTTTTCATGCATCTGCATGGCCTTATTCCCTACAGCAATGGTCTCCCCGGTGCGTCGGTTAATCGCCACAATAGAAGGTTCGTCGACGACGATCTGTCCATCCTGTATGATCAGGGTATTGGCCGTACCCAGGTCAATGGCAAGTTCTTGGGTGAAAAAGCTAAACAGTTTCATTAAAGCTGTTCTCCGAGTTATTAATTAGCAGTCCTTATGAATCAGGGGGCCTGGTGTCTTTTTGGGACGATGAAAATAGCAATTTTTTTCCGCTCGCTTTTACCACCTTTAATGAAACGCATAAATATTGCTCCTTTGAAGGTGGGGGCGGCGCCACAGGAGTAAATAAATGACCGTTTTCTTATGGATGAAGCGTCAAATCGCTATTTCACATTTCACCGCGCAAAACAACGCAAATTTTGCGGAAAAAGGAAATAAACCCTTCAAGATTAATATAAATACAAATTTGCCGGCTACCCGTCTAAGGTTGGACACTCCATGCCTTCTGCACACGCTTGGCCTCGACTCCGCTCGGCTTTCCCCTTTCTGCTGTCCCACCTTAGACGGGTAGCCAATTTGCCGGAAGAGCGGCCTTCCCCGCAAAATGAAAAATGCGAAATGGAAAATTCTGCGGCTTTTTATAAGCAGGCGCTGTTCTGCCCTTGCATCCTCCTGCGGTTAGGTGCGTAGGCAAAAATATTGAGACATTAAAATGTGGCTAAGCCCCCGGATATTCCTTCCTTCCTTCCTTCCTTCATTCATTCACAGTGAAGTTATTTTTTAATCACTACTTAGTTCAGGTACAAACCCGGCCATCCTCCCTATCTTTACCCCTCACCAAAAGAGCGCAGCCCGATGAGTAAAGTCATTTTGATCACCGGTGCCTCCTCCGGCCTGGGGCAGGCCCTGGCCGGACAGCTGGCGGAAAAAGGCTACCGGGTATACGGCACCAGCCGGAATCCCCGGGATAGCCGCTTACCCTATTCAATGCTGGCGATGAACGTACAGGACGAGGTCAGCGTCCGCAAAGCAGTGGACGCCATTGCCCGGAAAGAAGGCCGCCTTGACGCCGTCATCAACAATGCAGGCATCGGCATCGCCGGGCCGCTGGAGCAGCTCCGGATGGATAATATCGAAAGGGTCCTGGATACGAATGTGAAAGGGGCGATACGGGTAATACAGGCGGCCCTGCCCCACCTGCGCCGATCCGGCGGGCGGGTGCTGAACATCAGCTCCATCGGGGCGTTGTTCGGGCTGCCGTACCGGGGGGTATACTGCGCCAGCAAAGCTGCCGTAGGCCTTCTCACGGAGGCACTCCGCATGGAACTGGCGGCGCACGGGGTGCAGGCCTGTAGCATCCACGCCGGAGATATCCGGACCAACATCAACGCCAACCGGATCAAAGATTATGACCCGAACGATCCCACCTACAAAGAAAGCTTTGAGCGCGTGTACTCCGATATCGATAAGGACGTCGACAAAGGCCTGCCGGCAGAAGAAGTCGCCCGGCAGGTGATCCGGGCGCTGGAAGCCCGTAGGTTGCGCCGGTCTTATACCATCGGCAAGCCGCTGCAGAAATTGTCCATCCTGGCCAGGCGCCTGCTTCCGGCACCCCTGTTTGAAAAGATCATCCGGGGATATTCGGGGATGGGGTGATGGGGAGGGGGAGATAGGGAGATAGGGAGATAGGGAGATAGGGAGATAGGGAGAGGGGGAGAGGGGGAGAGGGGGCGTAAAGTCAACATCTCCACCGGATATTCTCTTTTATAAGAAAGGTAAACAAAAGAAAGAACTATGAAAAACCTGATGTTTTTATTTATCCTGTCAACCGGATTATTGCTCAGCTCCTGCGGTAGTGAACCGCCGGCGGAGGAGGAACTCAGCCAGGACCGGCTTTCCGAATTGATCCAGGGGTTGCAGAGCGCGCTGGAGGAGCAGAAGGATCAGCCGCGGGTTGATTCCGCAACCGTTCGCACCCTGGTGGACAGGGTGGAGGAGTATGCCCGGCGTTTCCCGCAGGATACCCTTACCCCCAAATTTCTGTTCCGGACAGCAGCGGCTTCCCGGGGGATTGGAGATTTCGAAAAGGCCGTAGAGCTGTGGGGCAGGATTACGGTGAGTTATGAAAATTACAAGCGTGCCCCGGAGGCACTTTTTTTACAGGGGCTGACCCTGGATGAAAACCTGGCGGATACCGATCGAGCCCGGCAGCAATACGAGGCATTCCTGGAACGATATCCCAAGCACCCTCTGGCCAATGACGCGCGCCTGCTGCTGGAGGCGGCCCGATCCGGGAAATCAGGCAATGACCTGGTAAAGGAATTTAAGCAGAAGCAGGAAGAAGAGTAAGGGGCCGGAGAAAAGATGAGGCGGTGCATGGAAACACGTGGAAATACGCAGAAACAGATTGAAATGCCCGTCACGCCTGGCCTCGGGCCAGCTTCTCTGTTTCCGTTTAAGTACCTGGCCCCGGGATTGCGAAGAGCCGTTACAATCCCTTATCTTTACGTTCGAAAAAAAACAAAGAATAAGCAATGATGAAACTGAAGGTACTCATTGGATGGATGGTTCTGTTCGCAGCCCCTGCTTTTGGCCAGGGCATCGATTTTTTCCAGGGTAGCTGGGAGGAGGCGCTGGAAGAGGCTAAAAAACAGGAAAAAGTCATCTTTATCGACGCCTATACCACCTGGTGTGGTCCCTGCAAACGCATGTCCCGGGAAGTTTTCCCCAACGAGAAGGTCGGAGAGTTCTACAACCGGCATTTTATCAATATGAAGCTCGACATGGAAAAAGGCGAAGGGTTGGCCTTCCGGAAAACTTATCCGGTTTCCGCCTTCCCCACGCTTTTTTTCATCGACGGCAACGGCGAGGTGGTGGACAAGGTGCGCGGCGCCCAGGATGTGGACGGCTTTCTCAAACTGGGTGAAAAAATCCTCGGCCTGGCCGACAACAGCGCGGAATACGAAGCGGAATACGAAAAGGGCAACCGCGACCCGGAACTGGTCTTCAAGTACGTCCGCGCCCTGAATAAGGCCGGCAAGCCCAGCCTGGGTGTTTCCAACGAATACCTCGACAGCCAGAAGAACCTCGGCACGGAATTCAACCTGCGCTTCATCCTGGAGGCCGCCGTGGAGGCCGATTCGAAAATCTTCACAATGATGACGGACAACCGCAAAGCGATCGAGGCGCTGGCGGGAGAAGACGCGGTCCGCGACCAGGTCTACAGCGCCTGCCAGGCCACTGCCCGGAAGGCGATCGAGTTTGAAATGGAATCGCTGCTCGACGAAGCGATCGGTAAGATGAAACAGCACTACCCGGAGAAGGCCGAAACTTTCGAGTTGTCCGCCCAGATGGATTTTTACCGCCAAACGGGCGACGTGAAAAGCTTCTGCAAGGCCTGCAGGAAATATGCTAAAAAGGTGGCAGCCGACGATCCCGATGAGCTGAACAAGCTATCCAGCGAGATCGCCAAGCAATTCAGCCAGGACGAAGGCGCCATGAAACAGGCCGAAGAGCTGGCGCAGGAAGCCGCCGAAAAGGGACAGCAATACATGTATTACCTGAACTACGCACAAATCCTGCAGATGAACGGCAAATCGAAGGATGCCCGCCAGGCGGCGGAAAAGTCGCTGGAACTGGCGCGCAGCGAAAGCCCGGCGGCGGTGATGATGGTGGAGCGCTTTATCCAGCAGAGCGGTTTGTGACCGAAAAAAAGCGGGCCTGGCTTTGGAGCAAAACCGGAACTTGCGCCAGGCCCGCTTTTTTTCGGTTCTGGCTCTCCGGCGCTTCTGCTTTTGCATTCAATGGAGGCAGCAGCTTCTAAGTTTTGTTGTTTTTCCCAGGCAATACAATTTCCATTGGCAGATTTCCGTCTAATCTACACGGGTTTGCCCAGGCACATTGGCATTATTCACCGCTAAAACCTATTGTATGCGACTTTCAATCGTAGTCATAACCGCCTTACTTTTTTCCGCTGGCCTGTTCGCGCAGGAGGGCATTGAGTTTTCCCAGGAGAACTGGAAAGACATCCTCGCCAGGGCCGAGGCCGAAGACAAGGTCATCTTCATGGATGCCTACGCCACCTGGTGCGGCCCCTGCAAGATGATGTCCCGCAATGTGTTTACCGAATCTTCGGTCGGGGAGTTTTACAATAAGAACTTCATCAACGCCAAAATAGACATGGAAGCCGGCGAAGGCATAGCGCTGGCGGAATTGTACCAGGTGCGGGCCTATCCCACCTTGTTGTTCATCGGCGGCGACGGCGAGTTGCTGCACCGGGCAGTCGGATACCACGATGCCGAGCAGTTCGTCGGCCTGGGAAAGACCGCCCTCGACCCGGCGAGCCGCCTGTCCACGATGTCAAAACGCTACGCTGAAGGGGATCGCAGCCCGGAATTCCTGCAAAAGTATGCTATGGCCGCCATGACTTCCATGTCGCCCAATGCGGAAGAAGTCGTGCAGGCCTACCTGGAAAGCAGGGAGGACTGGAGCGATGAGGAAACCATGCAGCTCATCTTCGAAAGCGCCGAAAGCGCCGATTCCCGGCTGTTTGACTACATCCTCGAAAACCGGGCCGCTTTCGAAGCGCTCTACGGGGAACGGGACGTGCTGCGGAAGCTCCAGCAAATGATCATCAGCTCACTGGATCCCGAAGGTGCGCCCGAAGAGACCCTGGCCAAGGTGGACGCCCAGTTCCAGAAGGCCTTCCCGGAAGAGGCCTCCATGATGTCGGCCAACTTCCGCATGAACTACTACCGGATGCTCGGCCAAATGGACGAGTACGCCGAAACGGCGGTTGCGTATTACGATAAGTACGAGAACCCGGGCGCCATGGAACTGAACAACATCGCCTGGGCCTTCTTCGAAAATATAGAGGATGAGGAAATGCTGAAAAAAGCCGTGAACTGGGCAGAGCAATCCGTTGAGTTGGAAGACGCGTACTACAACAACGATACCCTGGCCTCCCTGTACTACAAGACCGGCAAAAAGAAAAAGGCCAAGAAAGCCGCCGAACACGCCATCGAGCTGGCCCGGAAAAACGGAGAGGACTATTCGGCGACGCAGGAACTGCTGGATAAGATTAAGAAGATGTAGCAGTTAGCGATGAGGTGACATCTTTTTGCCCTTTGTTCCTGGCAATTGAGGGGTAAAAAGAGCCTGTCCCGATTTTTGTCGGGATGTAATCTCATCGCGGCCAAAGAAAAAAACAAAAATAAATAGTTACCTGAAACTCCAACATAGGCCCTGGCAGAAGCAGCTTCCGCCAGGGCTTTTCTTTGGACGGGCGGTGGTGTATTAAATCCGTTGAACTTTCGGTGCAAATGGAGAGCGGACCTCCAGGTCCGCTGAATGGATCAACGGATTTAATATACTGCCGGACGGGCTACCTTTAGGTTTACCCTGATGCATAGAAGGGTGGCCCGTGATTAAGAAGAAGCGAATCGGCACCATCCAAAGCGAGGCACGACAAACTCGCAAACCGCCAATCCTCCTGAATTCCTTACATTTGATTAAAATTCAAAACCCATGCCTTCCACTGCCAAACAAACGCCCTGGATGCCCAACGAAGCAGAAAACCTCCTCCCCCACCACGAGATGATCCTCGTGCCAGGCGGCAGTTTTATGATGGGAGATGATGAAGGGGACAGCGACTATGTTGGGTTTCGGTTGGCCTTGCCCCTGCAGTCAGGAGGGTAGCTTTTCCGGAATCCTGTGAGCTTCTGTGAAATAGCGAAGCAATATTTCACAGCATAAAAAACCGGCGCTCTCCGCCGGGCGGAGAGGCAAGGTAGGGGCGAAGGCTGTGAGCAAGCGGCGAACAGGCAAGCCCAAAGGCGCAGCCGGTGAGGCGCGGCGAGCGGCCGGAGCGGAGGGGGTTTGGGGCACAGCCCCAAATTTTGGGCGTTCGCGAGCGTCAGATTTGTCTGCTTTGGCAGACAGATCTGACGCGATGCGGATAAGCTTTCAGTCTTCGACTTGCAGAAAAGCTTGTTTGCAGCCCAAAAGCTGGCCTCCAAACAAGCTCTGAGTATATTATAAATCTTTACGCAAGTCTGGAGACTTGCCGGTTAAGCCGCATCGGGACACAGTCCCTCGCGAACGATAAAATTGTTGTGATTCTAAAAAAAACAAAACTTTTCATTTCATATATAAGGCACACGCCTTCAGAACGCGCACCGCACAAACACCGTCACATTCCTTCCCGGCTCAAAGATCAGCCCCTGCACCGGCATGTTGCGGTAGCCGCGGTTGAGGTGTTCGTAGTAATTCCGGTCAAAAATATTGAGTACGGCCGCGCCGACGGACAAGCCCTTGATGGGCTCCACATGCCCTTGCAGGTCGAACACGCTGAAGCCGGGCGTCCTCGTTTCGTCAAATGAGGCGGCAATGCGTTCCTGGTCGGCGGCAAAGCGGCCCTTAAAGTCGATGGAGTAGCGCTCCCGTTCGTATTTCAGGCCGGCAGTGGCGCTGAGGGGCGGGATTTCCGGCAGCGGCTCGTCCCAGTCGACGTTGCGGGCGTGGGTGTAGGCGGCGGTAGCGTACAGCTGCAAGTGCTCCGGCAATTGCAACGTAGTTTCCAGTTCGAAGCCCTTCTGGGTGGCGGCGTCGATGTTCCGGAAGCGGCGGGAGAAGCGCGGCTGCTCCATCGGCATATATTTGCGGGGCAACGTGGAATCGACGGCGGCAGTGATGTAATCCGTGATGTAGGAATAGAAAGCGGACAGCTTGACGCTGAGGCGCTCCGACTGGCGGCTCAGGCTCCATTCCACCTGGTGGTTGGCCTCCGGGCGCAGGTTGGGGTTGCCGACATACTCGTAGGCGTCGGCGCCCAGCGTGAAGTGGTTGATGAACCGCTCCTCCATGCCGGCGGTGCGGGTGCCGCGGCCCAGGGCCAGCTGGGTATTCCAGTGCTCGTTCAGGCGGTAATCCGCCGAGAGGTTGCCGCTGGTGTTCCACTCCGTCTTTTTGGCCAGGCCGGGGTACAGCTCGGCAAAATCCGGGGCCGGGTTCAGGATTTCGGCCTCAACGCGGTCGAGCCGCACGCCGGCGGTCAGCGTGAGCTTCTCGGTCAGGAAGTAGCGGGATTCGGCGAAGATGCCGATGTCGTTGAGGCGGGCGTCCTGCCAGATGAGGTCTTCGAACCGCATGGGCATCTCCAGGGGCTCGCCGGTCATCATATTGCGTTTGACGAGGCGGACGCGGCTGCCGTCGCGGGCCAGGCCGCGGTAGTCCAGGCCGGTATACAGCTGCGACCGGGCGCCGGGCTGCCAGGATAGTTCGAGCTTGCCGCCGGCGGTCAGGGCGTCGACGGTGGCCACTGCGTCCGTCATCATGAAATTGGGGCGCAGTTCGTTGCTCATGATGTGGTCCACGCTGGAAACAAAGGCCTTGAACGTAATGGAATACAGGTTGGGGCTGATGTTTTTGGCAACGTAATCGAGGGACAGTACGCTGCTGTTGTCTTCGCGGGTATCCATGGGCAGGCCGACGTGCAGGATGTCGCGGCCGAACGATTGCCGCCAGCCCAACTGCAGGCGGTGGCTTTTGGCGGGGCGGAAGCCCAGTTTGGCGGCGTAGTCGTAAGATTTGAATGCGGTGGGTATCTCCAGTCCGTCGCCGTTCTGGTAGTTGCCGAAGTCGCGGGCGCCGCCGTTCACCGTGAAGTCATAGCCTTTGCCGGCGCCATTGAGCGTGAGGCGCGCCAGTTTGGAATTTCCGTTGGTTTCATATCCTGTCTCTGCGGCTCCGCCCATGGTGAAGGCTTCGGCCGGTTCCGGTTGCTGGGTGATGATGTTGATCACCCCGCCCATGGATTGCCCGTAGCGCACGCTGAAGGGGCCTTTGATCAGCTCGATCCGCTCCACTTCTTCCGGCGCTACGTGAGTGGTGATGGGGTCCATGCGGTTGGGGCAGGCGTGCATCACCTGCACCCCGCCGTCGTACTGCACGTTGAGCTGCTCGTTGCGGAAGGAGCGGAAGACGGGATCCATGGCGTAGCCGCCTCTTTTTACCAGGCCGAAGCCGGGAGTGTCTTTAAAAAGGTCGCCTACGTCCTTGGGATGGCTGACGTGGCGGGCGAAGCCCAGGATGACGTCCGATTGGGCGGCGTTGTCCACTTTGCTGCCCTGGACGAGGATGTTCTCGATGAGGATGGGCTGGCTTTGGAGCTGCAGCTGCAGTTCGCCCATATTGTCTTCAACCGGCAATTTCAACGGTTCATAACCGACGTGTTGGGCGATAATGGTGTAAGGGCCTTCTGCGGGCACCTCCAACTGGAAACGCCCCTGCTCGTCGGCGTAAGTGCCGCCGGGAATGCCTTCGACGGCGAGGGTGGCGAAGCTTAGGGGTTTTTGCGTCTCGGCGTCGGCGATGCTGCCGGCAACTGTTTGCTGGCCAAGTGCCAGGAACGGGGCGATGAAAGCCAGGAACAGGAAGAAAATATTTTTCATGGCGAAAAGATTCTGTTGGGTTGTTGAATGGTTCCGGAGGGTAGGGCAGGTAGCGTAAGGCTGGTTGTTACTGTTTTTTTACTTCAAAAGTCAGCCGGCCCTTGAGTTGACAAAGCAGAATTAAATTGAAATGGACCATCTCCTGCCCCAGAGATGCCTCCGGGTTGGAACGCTGAAAAAGGGGGTAGGCCTACAACCAGGGCGGGCGAAAAAGGCCGAAGGTTACTTCAACAGAAAGAGGCGCGAGGTAGTAGAATGGAGATTTATCAGAGGTTAGGCTCGTCGACGAGCCGGCTTTGAGCAAACGCGGGGCCGGTAGCGCAAAAAATGGCATCCGCTCTTCCGGAGCGGGGATCTTTGCCGGGGCGGGCGCATCTTCCGGCGCCTCCGTTTCGATCACCTTCTGCAGGTAACATTTGCCCTGGCACATCAGCAGCGGCTCGTCCTTGTTGATGCAGTATTTTTCGGCAATGCTTTCCTGGTTGGCCCGAAACCACAGGCCGATCAACGCCTCCCTGCCGCTTTGCAGCAGCAGCGCCCCGATCAGCAATATGGCGAGTAGCCGGTGGAACATGGTTGATTTTTGAGCCGGCCGATTTTAAGTGGCCGTCAGCTGCTTGAGCCTAACGCACCGGATAAATCCGGAACGTCCAGGCCTCGCAAAGATGAAAAAATATTAGCCCTTTTGTTTAGGCAGACGATCACAAAGGCGTCTTTTTTTAGCAGGTGGCAGATTTAGCCGCAAAATGCAAAAACGCAGCACGTATCCGGCCAGCGGCAGAAAATGCCCGGCTTTGCCCCAGTACTGAAGAGGGGGCCAGGCATTTTCCGCCTTTGCTGCCTCGTCGGGCCAGCGGGCAGATTTTACAGTTTAGAAACTCCGCTCCAACTCCACCGCCTGCGGAAACAGGATGTTGTTTTCCAGGTACACATGCTGGTGCAGGTCTTCTTCGAACTCTTCCAGCAGGGCGTACAGCACCCGGTAGGTGTTGCAGGCACCTTCCGGGGGGGTAAAATCCCGGCTCAGCGTCCGGATTTCCGCCATGGTTTCTCCGGCGAATTCGTGTTCGGCCTCCATCACCCGGATGGGGTTCTGCGCAGTTTGAAAAGGAGGAGCCGCTGCTGTTTCTCCCGCTTCTTTAGCCTTCCACAACTCCTTCACGTAGGGAAACAGAATGAGCTCCTCTTTCCTAAGATGCGCAAACAATTCTTCCGCCAACGACTCCAGTTTGTCGGCAATGGTTATGGTCTCCGGATAGGCGTGGCCGTGCACTTTGGCTACCTTCTTGCCGTATTCGAGCAACTGCGGCAGCTTCTCCTGCACGTAAGTATGGTGGACGTTGACGATGTAGTCGATCAGGAAGGGCAGGGCCCATTCGTTGAACTGGAGCCGCTGCCGGGCCGGCATTTGGTCCAGGCGGGCGAGATTGCTTTCCAGCTCCGCTACCGGAACGCCTTTCTGGCGGCACACCTCGGCCACCGTCTTTTTGCCGCCACAGCAAAAGTCGATGCCGTATTGTTTGAATACGCCCGCCGCCCGGTAATCTTCGGCGACTAGCTCTCCTATCGTCCTGGATTGAATTTCTTTTTGATCGATCATAGTTGATGTTTTTTTATTGTTTTTAGACTTGACAAGTCTCTCATCCGATTCTAAAAATCTTTCCTTACCGCTACTCTTTTTATGCCCCAGGCGGGCAGCGCTACCCACAGCAGGAGAACGCCCAGCGAGCAGGCCATGCCCAGCACCGTGCCCATGAAATTCTGGATGACGGCCCCGGTGTACCCCATCAGTGCCGAGATGTCGAGCTTCAGCAGGATGAGGATGCGCGACAGGTCGATCGGGTTGAACAGGGAGGCGCCGATGGCGAAGCGTTCCAGCGGATAGTCGCTGAACATCGACAGGGCGAGCAGGAACAGCCCGTCGTAGATGACGGCGAAGAACAGCCACACCAGGATGGCCAGCCCGAACCCCTTGATGCGGTTCTCATTGCGCAGCGCAATGAAAAAGGCGATGGCGGAAAAAATGAAGGACAGGAACAACCCCACCAGCAACAGGATGCTGAAGTTCCAAATCTCCGAAGAACTGAAGATGCCATACAACACGAAGGGCAGCCCCACCCCCAGCAACAGGCTGATGGCCAGCGAACAGGCCACGCCCAGGTACTGCCCGAAAAAGATGTGGCTGCGCCGGATAGGCTGCGCCAGCAGCAGCTCGGTAAACTCCCGGGAGTTGTAATAGTACATCACCCCGAACATGGTGGCGATGAGCGGCACGAGCACCAGGATGATGTTCATCAGGCTGATGATGGCCTTCGACAGGCCGCCGCCCAGCCAAAGCAGGGAAGCGGAGAGCAACAGGTAAAACGCGCCGTAAATGTACAGCCACCGGCTGCGCGTCAGGTCGTAAAAGCTGTATTTGAGTATCTTGAACATGATTGTCTTTTTTTGAATACGCTTATTCGGAATTGGGTTTTCGGAGTTCGCGAACGCCGGCCACTGTACATGGTGCTTTTTTGCCACTAAGACACCAAAACACTAAGATGGCACAAAGCCGTATAGCTATCGGCTTTGTGGTCCTTCGAGGCTTAGTGTCTTCGTGGCTAGAGGCGTTTAGCACCTTTATGTACAGTAGTATAAACGCCGGTCAGCCGAACACCATTAAAAACCATTCAGCCCTTCAACAATATAGCCATATAACCTCCCTACGCCCCTCTCAACACCAACTGTGCCGCCTTCTCTCCGTGTCCGTTGGAACTAAACCCCAGCTCCCCCTCCTCCAAGATCCGGGCGATGGCCCGCTCCAGGCTGGAGGCCCCGTATTTTTCCTTTAGTTCCTGGAGCCCTCCCCGGAAATGGACGTGCCCTTCCAGGAGGAAGACTACCTCATCGGCCATCTCTTCGACGAAACTCATAATGTGGGTGGTGACGAGGATGTATTTCCCCTTTTCCTTTTCCTGCCGGAGCAGTTCTTTGAGGCGTTGCGTGGCCACGGGATCCAGCCCGCTGGTGGGTTCATCCAGGATGAGTACCGGGCTGTCGTACATCATGGCCAGGACGAGGTTGACCTTTTGGCGCGTTCCGCCGGACAAGTTGCCCAGGCGGTTGCCCAGATGGGGCTGCAGGGCGAAGAGCCGGATCAACGGTTCGGCGTCGGGCTGCCCGCCCCTCAGATCCTGGATCATCCGGAGCAGTTCCTGCACGGTCAGGTTTTCCGGGAAACGGGCGATCTGCGGCAGGTAGTCGATCTGCCGGCGGTAGGCCCAGCCGCCTTTGATGTCCTGCCCCTGGAAGCGGATGGTGCCCTGGCCGGGCAAGGCCATGCCCAGGATGCTTTTGATCAGAGTGGTTTTTCCCGAGCCGTTGGGGCCGAGGATGGCGGTGATGCCGGGGCTTTGAAATTTCAGGCTGACGCCTTTCAGGACTTCCTGTTTGCCGAATGATTTGTGCAGGTTTTCTATCGTGATCATCAGAAGGCCGGTTTATCTTTTGAAAAATTGAGCTTTTGCATGAGAGGGGCGTTGTCCGCTACATCAGCCGGCGTCAGGACCGGGCTCACCTTTTCGGAAAAGTTGAGCAGGTCGACGAACAGGCTGCGCAGCAGGACCATGGCCTCCGGCGTGCGGTTGACGACGTAGTTGAACAGCTTGACGGGGTGGTAGGGCACGTCGCCGACGCCGTCCCGCCCCAGGTCATAGCCGCTGTAGTCCGTCCAGTAGTTACCGTCGAAGGCATTGTTGTTGGGCGCGCTTGCCAGCGACAGGTCGAAGGTGTTGTACAGGAAGTTGTTGGCCCGTACCTCATTGTCGAGGCAGCCGCCGGACATCTTCATGGCCCAGCCGTTGCGGCTGAATTCATTGTACCGGTACCGGATGCGGGTGGAGCCTTCCACATAAATGCCGATGGTATTCTCCAGGAAAACGTTGTTACGGATCTCCGCATCGTAGATTTCCTTGAGCAGCAGGCCGTAGGCCGCGCGCCCCCAGTTGTATTCGAAGCGGTTTTCCCACATGTTGATGTTTCGGGAGAACATGACCGCCACCCCGGCACCGTTGCGCCGGAAGGTGTTGCGGAAGTAATCATCGTCGTTGGAAAACATGAAATGGAGGCCGTAGCGCAGGTTGTCCTCGCTGATGTTGTGCCGGATGCGGCTGTCGTCCACGAATTCGAAGTAGATGCCGTCGCGGTGGCCGCGCACCTGGTTGTTTTCCACCAGCATCCGTTTGCAGTACCACAGGTGGATGGCGTTGCCGGAGGACATTTCCTCCCGGGCCTGCCCTTCGAGGATATTGTTGGAGACCAGCCCGTCGCTGCAGTGTTCCAGGTAAATCCCGAAGAAGGTGTTCTCCAGGCGGTTGCCACGGATGGCAAAATCCCGTACGCGCCGCATGCGGATGCCGGCCCGGTCTTCCAGGTAGCTGGTGCCTACATTTCGAACGACCAGCCCTTCGATGGTTACGCCGTTGGCGGTGACTGTGAGGACTTCCGTTTCGTTTTCGCCGTCGAGGACGGGCCAGCCCTCACCTTTCAGGCGGAGCGGCTTGTCGACCAGGATGTTGCCTTCCTGGTACACCCCGCCCTGGATGAGGATCTCATCGCCGGCGCCGGCCGAGGCGATGGCCTGGCTGATGCTGCTGTATTCGCAGTCGGGGCAGACGGTGATCGTCGCCGCCTGCGTCGCCAGGAAAGCGAGCAGGAAAGTAAAGATTAAGGTTGTTTTGCGCATCTTTTCCGGTTTTTTGGAGGCCGCCTTTTCCGGCAGCCTCCATTACCAACTCAGTGAACTCCTCTTTTTAGTCAGGAGGCAGTAATACAGCGTCGACAACATGCACGATGCCGTTTGAAGCCTTAACTGTCCCCAGGATCTTAGCCCCGCCGACCTTGATCTCATCGCCGTTTCGCTCCACTTTTACATAGTGGCCGGTAGCCATGTACAGGTTCATGCCGTCCTTCAGCATATTATTGGTTTAGATGATGATTTTCGAACCTGCTTGTCTTCGGCGTCAGTTGTTCATGTGCCCGATCAGCCCATTCCAGTCGAATACATCCCCGCCTTTTTCCGATTGAACCGCCCGGGCCCGCTCCTGTGTTTCGAAGGCAGACAGGAAGGCGCCCATCGGGCTGGGGATATTCGGGCTGATGAGATAGTAGCTCGTTTCTGCCGGGATCAGCTCGCCCGGTTTTTCGTAATCGTTGGCCAGCAGGAAGGCATATTCCTGGCCTTCCTGTTCGCCCAGGTAATTCACCAGGCATTCGATGGCGTCGAATTTAAAAACCTTACCCTTTTGGGTCACGGCCTCGGCGGCGTGCTGCTTGTCCACTATTGTCATTTTGCAGTAGTGGCAGGCATCGTTGCCGTAGTTGATCGGTTTAGGCGACTGTGCGCAGGAAGCCGCGCTTAGTAGCAGAGCGGCCGCCGGAAGAAGCTTGCTGAGTTTCATTTTTGCTCAATTTTGATTTTAACCACCAGGCCGCCAGGGCCAGCAGGGCGGAAAGCCCGGCAAAGTACCCGCCGGTATGGGGGAAGGACTTGGCGATGAAGTTGAGGATCACCTTGGTGCCGAACAGGGGCGGTTGAAAAGAAGCCCCGGGTATTTTGATGGGCGCCGTCGGGCTCAGGTTGTGGCCGTAGTCGTATTCCCAGAGGTAGAAGTCGTATATGCCGGCAGCTGCCAGTACGGCAAAAAGGATGGCCCAGCCCAGGTAGAGCTGTTTCCTGTCGATGGCTGCAGCGAGCAGGGCCAGCACCGCCAGGCCGATGACGATGTACGGGAAATACTGAAGCTCAGGAATGGCGTCCGGCTCGATGTGCTTCATCCCCACATAGTGGTTGAGAATATTGACATTTTGCAGGGTGCCGGGGCTGTCGCCGCCAATCTTGTTGATCCAGATGTACATATTTACGCCATCCGGATACTGCGGGGCGATGAGGGTGATGCGCCACATCGGGAAAACGAAGAGCATCATCAAAGCGGCAGCCGCCAGTATCATAAGCACCCGTGGTAGTTGTTTCATGGCAATATTTTGAAATGAATTATTCTCCATCTATGAGATTGTTCACACAGCACCTGTTCCGAACTCGTTTCGGAATGTGTTTCTCGCGGAGGTGCGGAGGCGCAGAGAATTGATTTTCAACATGCCCGCATGTATGTGTTTAGTGCCAGGCCAGGTGACATCTTCCGCCTTTTCACTGAACCTTGGCTTATGCCACTATCGTTTAAAGGCGGAAGGTGTCATCTGGCAAGATGGCTGACCGCGATGAGATTACACCTTTTTGCCCCTCAATCGCCAACAACAAGGAGCAAAAAGATGTCACCTCATCGCTAAACACATACCTCTGCATGTTTCTTGCCGCGTTTGCGCAAGATCTAACTTGAAAGAGAACTAACCAATAACCCTGTCCGGCTCTGCCGCCGGCAATAACCTCTCCCAGTCCTGGCCCGGCAATAACCAATAACCCCTAATAACCTCCTAACCACCTTACTGTTCCGGTTCCGGCTCGCCGAGCCCCCACTTGAGGGCGATATTGGAATCCCGGGAGGAGACCCGAATGTATCCCTGCATTTCCTGGTGCAGCGCGGAGCAGAAGTCCGTGCAGTAGAAAGGATAGACCCCTTCTTTTTTCGGTTCCCAGAGCAGGGTTTCGGTCTGTCCCGGCATGATGAGCAGTTCGGCGTTGTTGGCGCCCATGACGGCCAGGCCGTGCGGCACGTCCCAGTCCTGTTCCAGGTTGGTGACGTGGAAGTAGACCTTGTCGCCCACCTTGATGCCCTCGATGTTGTCGGGGGCGAAGTGGCTGCGGATGGTCGTCATGTAGACGTGGACGATGTTGCCCTCGCGTTCTACGCGGGCATCCTTTTCACCCATGGCGCGGTAGGGGTGCTCGTTCTCTTCGATTGGATAAAACTTCTTCGACTTCGGCATGACGCGGCTGGCGGAAATGCCCTGCGCGTAGTGCGGCTCGCCAATGGTTGGAAAGTCGAGCAGCAGCTTCATCTTTTCACCGGAGATGTCATAGAGATAAGAAGAATGGTTAAGCTCCGGGCCGGTGGGCAGGTAGCGGTCCTTGGTGATCTTGTTCATAGCAACCATGTATTTGCCTTCCGGCTTGCGGGAGTCGCCGCCCGGGATCATCAGGTGGCCGACGGAGTAGTAGCAGGGTACCCTGTCCACTACTTCCCAGGTGCCTACTTTCCACTTCACGATCTCTGAAGATATGAAAAATGTGGTATAAGCGTTGCCTTTGGCGTCGAATTCGGTATGTAAAGGCCCCAGGCCGGGCTCCTTGACCACGCCGGCGACGACCTCTTCAAACTTCAGGACGGGGATGCCGGCGATCTCGGTATCGTAGGCTTTTGCCTCGATGGCCTTCAGCATCTTGCTGAAGGAGTGTACCGTCAGGTCGGCCGACAGCTTGCCATTGCCGACGATGTATTCGCCGGTCGGGTCGACGTCCACGCCGTGCGGCGATTTGGGCGTCGGCAGGAAGTAGACCAGCCCCGGGCATTCGGACGGGAGCAGCACCTTCACCTTGTCTTTCATGGTAGAAGTGGCCGTGTGGGTCTTGTCGCTGTAAACGTTATGCGCGTACTGGGCCGGCACTTCCTGGAATTTACCCTGCTGAATATATTCTTCGGCCTTTTTCCAGTTGACGGCAGCGATGAAATCCTTGTCGTGCTGCGAAGCGTTGACTTCCAGCAGGGTATTCTTTTCCTCGGTATTATAAGAGGTGAAAAATGTCCAGCCGTGGGACGCTCCCTTGCCGGAGTGTGCCAGGTCGTAGTCGAACGCGGGCAGCAGCACCTGGAAGGCGATATCCATTTCGCCTTCCGGGCCTACTTTTATAAAGGTGAGCATGCCTTTAAAATTCTCGGCATAGCTGTCGATGGCCACGTCTTTTTGCGGGTAAGGGACCCCGAAACGGGTGCCGGCTACCACGTATTCCGTATTTTCCGTAGTAAAGGGTGAGCTGTGGTTGCCGCCGCTGTTGGGGATTTCGATGATCTCTGCCGTTTCGAAGGTCGTCAGGTCGATGCGGGCGATGCGGGGGGTGTTGTTGCCGTTGATGAACACCCAGCGCCCGTCGGTTTCGCCGTTGGTCTGGGAAATCTCCGGGTGGTGGGCGTCATCCCAGGGCACGAAACCGTGGGAGGTTTGCAGCAATGGCTTGGTCTCTTCATTGAACCCATAACCCTTTTCTCCGTCCACGGAAAATACCGGGATGACTTTCAGCAGGCGGCCGGAAGGGAGGCCGTAAACGCTGAGCTGGCCGCTGAAGCCGCCGGAGAAGAAGCCGTAGAATTCGTCGTACTCGCCGGGAGCGACGTACACCTGGGAGGCGACATCGTCGGCCAGGGCACCGCCCTGGTTGGCGCCGCCCGGTTGGCTACAGCTGAAAAAAGCCAACCCCAGCCCTGCCAGCAGGAACATCGGTAAGGAGTGAATGCCTATAGGAGTTTTCATAAGTGAATGAATTTTGTTTGCGATGATTAATGTTTATGATGCTGGTTCCAAACAATAATAAGGATAAAAAGACTTTTTTATCTTTTATGCAAAGAAAACAAGTCGTCATTTCTTGTACAATGACTTTTGTCACCCCTTGTGTATCAGAGGAGGAATTTGTTATTCAAAATGCTGTTTATCAATTTTTTAAAACTTATTTTTTGGTTTTGATGAGTGGGAAAAATATTTTTGAAAAGGACAGGGAGGAAATAAATAAAAGATTTTTTTGTCTTTTATTATTTTTTACCATAACTTGCGCAAAAATTGGCCTTTCCGGACAGCACGGCGCTTTTCCGGGAAACAAAAAAACAGCCTATGTTTTCCCAGGCGTGTAAATATGCAATACGAGCGGTCCTTTACCTGGCGGTTCACGCCAGCGCAGGGAAAAAAGTCGGCGTGAAGGATATCGCCGCCGCATTGGACGTGCCGAAGTACTTCCTGGCGAAGATCCTGCAGCAATTGTCGCGCAACAACCTGATCTCTTCCACCAAGGGGCCGAGCGGAGGTTTTTACCTCAGCGAGAAGAACCTGGAAGCCACTTTGAAAGAAGTGGTGGA
The DNA here is from genome assembly GCA_020636375.1 of Lewinellaceae bacterium. GTDB lineage: Bacteria > Bacteroidota > Bacteroidia > Chitinophagales > Saprospiraceae > JACJXW01. Next base: position 327,729 of record JACJXZ010000010.1, read on the forward strand.
ATGTATCGACGGGCCGGACGTGTTCAACGCCTGCATCCTGGGCCTGCCGGTGTGTTCTTCGGAGAATCCCTGCCCGTTGCACATTCAGGCGTTCGCCTACCGGGAAGGCCTGCACTATCAGCTGAAACACCAGGCCATTGGCGACCTGGCCAAACGGATTGAACGGGAAGAACAGAAGATATAACTACAAAAGCGGGTTCCAAGCAATAGTATTTCTTAAAGTTTCTCAACTTGTTAAACCACAATCATGAAACGATTATCAGTATTTCTCGCTTTTGTTTTAGCCATCTTCGCTTATGCCTGCGGCGGTTCCGGAGATACTTCCTCTGCCGGTAAGCCGGCGCCCAAAAGCATGATCGACGACCCGGTGGCGGATGACGGCAAGGGCGTCGGCGAGATCAAAGAGGTGTCGCTCAACAGCCCGCTCAAGCCTGGAATGGTGGAAAAAGGCAAAGCCATTTATGAAATGAAATGCGCCGCCTGCCACAAGCTTAGCGATCAGCGGGTCGTGGGCCCGGGCTGGAAAGGCGTCACCGAGCGCCGCAAGCCGGAGTGGATTATGAACATGACCACCAACGTCGACATCATGCTGGAGAAAGACCCGGCGGCGCAGGCCCTGCTCAAGGAGTGCCTCGTACGCATGCCCAACCAGAACCTCTCCATCGGCGACGCCCGCGACGTGCTGGAGTTCATGTACGCCAACGACGGCCACGAGGTGGGGAATTAGGTTCGTTGTGGATTATCCCCGGAGCGGGCTGACGGGAAATGCTCCTGGCTTTTCCTCAGGCGAAGTTCCCGTCGTCCGTTCTTTGGCAAGGATAATCCACAACTCCTTTGCCCCTGAAATTCGTCTGTAAACTAAAAAACTGTTACCATGCCCAAAGTGTGGTTTCGCGTCGCATTGGTCAACCTCCTTATTGCTGCTACCATGGGGGTAATATTGCGGTATGCTTTTGTGGAGGAGCTAACCTGGTTAAAGTTCCGGTTCTTTCTGCACGGGCACTCCCACGTGGCGATGCTGGGATGGGCATATCTGGCGCTCTATGCTCTGCTGATGAGCGGCTTCCTGCCGCAGGAACAGCAACGCTCCAGATTTTATCGCGACGTATTCCTGCTCAGCCAGGCGGCCGTGATCGGCATGCTCATCGCCTTCCCCGTTCAGGGGTACGCTGCCTGGTCCATCGCCTTTTCTACGCTGCACGTGCTGGCGTCCTATGCTTTTGCCTGGCGCTTCTGGAAGGACATTCGCGGGCAGTGCGGCCTGCCGGTATTGTTTGTCCGGGCGGCACTTCTGTTCATGTTGTTTTCCACCCTCGCGTTATGGGCCATGATCCCCATTATGATCTTTGGGTACCAGCAGAAAATCATCTACTACCTGACTGTGCAGTTTTACCTTCACTTCCAGTTCAACGGCTGGTTTACCTTCGCTGTGCTGGGGTTGTTCTTTCAGCTGCTGAAAAACCGCAACATTCCGGGCTTTGGAAGGGCTGATGCGGAAGCCGGAAATGGGAAGCCGGAAATGGGAAGCCGGAAACCGGAGGGGCGCAGGCAACGAACGACAAACACCCGCTTTCTGCCCCGTCTTCGCTATCGCTCTTCCGGGCAAGCTTCCGCTTTCCGCCTTCCGCCTTCCGCTTTCGCACCTCGCCTCGCCCGCCCCTTTTTCTGGCTGCTCCTGGTTTCCTCCTTTTTTACCTATGCTTTGGCAGTGGCCTGGTCGGAGCCTCTGCCCGCCGTTTTTGCCGCCAACAGCCTGGGGGTGACGCTGCAACTGGCCGCTATGGTTTTCTTCGCCCTCCTGGTGGTCAATGCACATAAGGATTTGCACCAACAACTGGGCGGCTGGGGCTTCCTGCTGGTCAAGATCGCCTTTGCCTGCTTCGCGCTAAAGGTATTGATGCAGGCAGCGGTGGTGATCCCCCACATTGCCACGGTAGCCTACACCATCCGCAACTTCGTCATCGGCTTTATCCATCTGGTGTTGCTGGGCGTGATCACCCAGTTCATCCTGGGCTATGCCACTCTCAACGGAGTGCTGAGCGTGCGCTCCCGGCTTTCCAGGCTGGGGATGGGCCTGCTGCTGGCGGGCTTCTTCGGCAGCGAGCTGCTGCTCTTCCTGCAGGGGACGATGTTCTGGGGTGCGAAGGGTTTCCTGCCGTATTACTACGAGGGATTGTTTGGAATCTCGCTGCTGATGCCGGCGGGAATAGTGAGCCTGTTGGCGGGCGAGGCGAAAAGGTGAGGTCGGGCTTGTTAATTTAACTTGAGTTCGGGATTAGCAGTCTTGACGATCAATTATTTTGGTCAGTTGCTTGTTGTTAGTTGATTGTTCCCGCGAACCGACAACGGACAACAAACAACCGTCAACTTGTTCAACATCAGCCTCTGTCCTCCTCAACCCCGCTATAATCATTCATTCTGCCGCACCTTCAGGCCATACCCTTTGAGGATTTTCCGCGCCACCGAAGCCTTATGCGCTTCATCCGGCCCGTCGTAGATGCGGGCGCCCCGTTCTTCGCGGTAGAAATAGGAGAGGATGGTATCGTCGGTGATGCCCAGGGCGCCATGCACCTGCAGGGCCCGGTCGATGGCTTGTTGCAGGACGCCGGCGACGAAGAACTTGATGGTGGAAATATCTGTGCTGGCGGCGCGTTGCCCTTCCTTTTCCATTTTAAGGGCGGCATGGAGCACCATATAGCGGGCGGCGTCGATCTGGGCCCGGCATTCGGCGATCCAGGCCTGTATCATTTGTTGTTGTCCGAGCATCCTGCCGCCGCCGATCTCCCGGGTGGCGGCACGGCGGCACATCATGTCGAAGGCCCGCTCGCAGATGCCGATCCACCGCATGCAGTGGTGGATGCGGCCGGGGCCGAGGCGCTGCTGCGCCAGCCGGAAGCCTTCCCCTTCTGCTCCCAGCCGGTTTGTTTTGGGGACGCGCACCTCGGTCAGGCGGATTTCGGCGTGGCTGTGCCACCCTTCGCCGGCATGGCCCATGACCGGTATATTGCGCACCAGCTCGAAACCCGGCGCGTCCGTCGGCACGATGATCATGCTGGCCCGCTGGTAAGGGTTGCCGGCATCCGGGTTGGTGACGGCCATGACGATGGAGAAGGCGGCGCCGTCGGCCGACGAGGTGAACCACTTGTGGCCATTGATGAGGTAATCCTCCCCGTCGCCGACGGCAGTGGTGCCCATGCGCACCGGGTTGGATCCGGCGTAGGCAGGCTCCGTCATGGCAAAACAGGAGCGGATGTCTCCGGCGAGCAAGGGGTGGAGATACCGCTGTTGGATATCCGGCGAGCCGTATTCGAGCAACAGCTCCGTATTTCCGGCATCCGGTGCCTGGCAGTTGAACGCCAGGTGGCCAAAAGGGGTCGTTCCCAGCAGCTCGCTGAGCTGGCCGAATTCGGACAGGCTAAGGCCGGCCCCGCCGTGCCCTGCCGGCAAGTGGGGGTTCCAGGCACCGGTAGCCCGGGCTTTCTTCCGGAGAGCGCGGATCTCAGATTCTACCCCCCGGAAAGAGGCCTGCAACCACCGCAGCTCGTTGGGATAAATCTCCGTTTCCAGGAATTCCTTTACGGCAGCCTGCAATTTCCTGAGCAGGGGAGTGGCGAATGCTTCAACCATGGTTAGTTTGTTTTACCGGGATCAGGCAAACAAGGCGATCAGGAAGGTCCCGACTGTTACAATGAAACCGGCCATGAAGATATTATAGGAAATAGACAAGTAGCGGTACTTCTTGTCCAGGACTTTTCCGAGGTAGTACAGGTCCCGGACCATATTGCCGTAGAGCAAGCTGCTGTCATTGAAAACATCTTCCATCGCCTCCTCGAACTGGTCGAGGCTCAGGGTGACGAAGTTGCCGAAGAAAGCCACATTGCGCCGCACTTCCTCCATCGGGGCACCTTCCCGGTTGAGCATGGTGACTTTGGGGCGGGCGGAGAGGACGGCAAAAATGAGGCTGGCCAGGCCGGTGACCAGAAAGATGACGACAGGCAGTAAGATTTGCGGGTTGTTCTCTCCGATATTGCGATAAGAGAGGAAGGTGATGAGTACACTGATCAGGATGGCGTTGACGCTGATCATGATATTGGCCTTGTTGTCGGCGATGGCGCTCAGGTTGATGTGATTCCGGTAGTTGGACCGGAAGAAAGTCTGTATGCCCCGTGCCGGCACTTTTTGCTCTATGCCTCCCAGCCGGTTATCCCAGCCTCCTTTCTTGTCCTGTTGTTTTTCCACCAGCTTTCGGCAGTTGTGGATGGCCTGGGCCAGGAGGGGTTGAAAGTGAGTCTGGGCGTAGTGCGTGTGCAGCTTGACCCGCAGCAGTTCTTCCAGGAGTATCCTGGCCCACTCCGTTTTGTCGTATTTTTCCCCGAGCAGGAACTCTCGTTCCAGGCGGAGCAGGGGCAGCCCCGTTTCGGGTTCCTGCAGGTAGGTGGCAGCTTGCGCGGCGTCGCTCAGCATCCATGCGGCTTCTCCGGAGGCAGGCAGGCCTTCTGCAACAACATGGATGCAGTGCAATACGACTTCCTGTTGTTCTTTTGGATAGCCGGCCTCTTTAAAGAACTGCCGGGCGAACTCGGCGCTGAAGTGGCCCGGCTCGCGGTAGTCGTATAAATATCCGGTGGGGAACAACCAGGCAGCCAGCAGGGCATGCTTCCGGGCTTCCCCGCCGGCGTTTTCCCCTTCGGCGATTTCCTGAACGCGGCTGGCCACCGCATTGGCAAAAGCATAGTTGTGGACGAGCAGGCGCCCGTCCTGCCGCTGCCCGAACAGCCGCAGGACAAAAGCCCGGGCCTGTCCGATGATGGCCGTTTCTTCCGGCTGGGCGCCCCGCCCTTCTGTTTCCTTCATCTTCTCTGACATATGGGAGTAATATACGAAAATTCGGAATTCACTGTTTCATGGTTTTACAGCTTCCGTGTACCCCGGAGGCCATGCCCCTTATCTCTTCCGCTCCGTGACAAAAGTGACCAGGTCGGCGAGGGACTGCCGGGCGGGGGATTCGGGGAAGGCATGCAGCAGCTCAAAAGCCTGGCGCCGGTAATCCTCCATGGCATTTCGGGCATATTCCAGGCCGCCGCTGCCGCGAACGAAGGCCACTACTTCCTGGACCCGGTCGGGTTTATCGCTGTGGCGGCGGATGGTTTTTATGATCCTTCGCCGGTCGGATCCGGAAGCCAGGCGCAGGGCATAGATTAGGGGGAGGGTCAGTTTCTTTTCTTTGATGTCGATGCCCAGGGGTTTGCCGACGTCATCGGTGCCGAAGTCGAAGAGGTCGTCCCGGATCTGGAAGGCGATGCCGATCTTTTCGCCAAAGAGGCGCATGCGTTCGATCACTTCCGGGTCTTTAGTGGCGGAGGCGGCGCCGGCACTACAGGCTGCGGCGATAAGAGAAGCGGTTTTCTGCCGGATGATCTCGTAGTAGACATCCTCCTCGATGTCCAGCCGTCGGGCCTTTTCGATCTGCAGCAGTTCTCCTTCGCTCATGGCCTTTACGGCATCGGAAACGATTTCCAGCAGTTGGTACTGTTTGCTGCGCAGGGCAAGCAGCATGCCCTGGGAGAAGAGGTAGTCGCCAACCAGTACGGCAATCTTGTTTTTCCAGAGGGCGTTGATGGAGAAGAACCCGCGCCTTTCGTAGGAATCGTCGACCACGTCGTCATGGACGAGGGTGGCGGTATGGAGCAGCTCGACCAGGGAAGCGGCCGTGAAGGTAGCGTCGGTGACGGCCCCGCAGGCTTTGGCGGCGAGGAATACGAACATGGGCCGCACCTGCTTGCCTTTTCGCCGCACGATATAGAAAGTGATCTTATCCAATAACGGGACGGGGCTTCGCATGGCTTCCCGGAAGCGGGATTCGAACACCCTGAGTTCTTCATCGATCGGCCCCTTTATGGAATTGAGCGACTTGGCCATTCTTCTGGTTTTGTCCGCCCAAAGCTACAAAACTTTACGGTTGGTCGACTCCTTCAGCGCACCAATACCTGAAAACGGCGCGCCAGCCGGTCGCCCCCTTTGATAACGAGGAGGTACCTGCCGGGAGGCACCCGGCTCAGGTTCAGGCTTTTGACCTGGTCGCCCCGCGGCTGGCGGGGGAAATCCATTTTGGCGACGGGCTGCCAGCCAGGGTTGATCAGTTGGATGGTGACGTCGCAGTTCTGAGGCAGGTAATACTTTATGGTGATATCTCCAGTTTCATTCGGGACCACCTTGGGGAAGGGAGACCAGTCGCTGGGGTCGGAGGCGGCGGGTTCCGGTTCGCGGGGGATGGAGGAGACATTATGGCTGGCAGGCGGCGGAGGGGCCGGCCGGGACGTTTCGCGGTCATTCTGGGCCAGCGGCCCACCGACCTGCGGCCGGGAGCCGGGCGGCGTGGAGCTGTTGTTGGTGATGGTCACCACATCGCCGGTCGGCGGGTGCCAGATATTCAGTCCAATCGGTGGTTCAAAGATGTTGTTGTGGCTCACTTCCCCTACCTGGTAGGCCATGTCCGTTTGGATGGTTCGGATTTCGATCTTTTCCCGGTCGACGAAAATCCATTTGAACTGGTTGAACCTTCCGCTGGCACGGGTCCAGGATTTGTTGTCGTTATTGTCGCGCAGGGGTGCGCCCCAGCAGCCCTCGCCGATGTATACCGACCCGGTTTTGTCGTCCCGGATGAAGCCCTCGTCGCTTCCGGGGCCATTGTCGGGGCGTATGGGGTAAGTGGTTTTCACCACATGGGCATCGGACTCCATCACCACGTTCACGCCGTATTTATGGAAGAGGGGTGCCCAATGGAGCCACAATTCGTCCTGTTCGGGTTTAGCCCGGGTATGGGGGCGCATCGCCTGGTGATACTGGGCCATTTTCCAGATGACATTGCTGCTGGCCCTCAGGTCCCCTTCCAGCCATATCCGCTGGCTTTCGCCCGGGGCGATCAGGGTGTTGAGGGTGTAGATGCGGAAGAGGTTGCCGCCCAGGGTGAGGGCGTAATATACGTCGCTGCTGATCACGTCGAAAAGCTCGGTGATGGAGCTGTTTTCCCGCTCGTGATTGCCCCGCGCGGGGATGATGGGGAAAATCCTGCCATCACTGCCAATGGTTTCCTGCCAGTCGTCGAACCATTCGCGCCATTCCGGGGCCGTATCGCCGCCGGTCATATCGCCGTCGAACACGACGCAGTGGGGCCGCAGCTTGCTGACCAGCTGGTTGGCGTCCCGCCGGGCTTCCCGGTTGTTGCGGCTGTCTCCGCCGGCAATGATGGAGAGGCGCTCATTGGGGGTATTGGGCGCCGTTTTGAAGGAATATCGCTGGCTGACCGACCTGTTGTCTTTCACGATGAAATAGTAGACCGTATTGGGTTGCAGGCCGGAAAGCCGGACGAAGTGGTTGTTCATCCCCCGCGACAAGATGATGCGATCCGGGCGCCGTTGGTTGCGGTAGGCATCTACGTTGGAGCCGAAATCAATGACGTCGTAAAACAATACAGGGTTGTCGCCCGATTCCTGATCCCAGCCGACAACCATGGATGTGGCGGGGTCGGTGCGCCACATACAGCGGAATCGCTTGCTATCGGCCCTGGATACCCAGGCGAGGCAGAAGGTGATGAGTAACGTCAGTAACAGCCGGCGGCTTTTTATCAGCATCAATTCGCGTTTAAATTGGTAGATGGTGACACAACAAATAACACCCCGAGGTGCCTGTAGATGCAAAGATTGCATTAACTTTCCGGCAAATCAAGGCTAAGAGTACAGTAGAATCATTTCATAGGCCTGCGATGCTGGGCTTGCTTCAGATTGGGATAATTACAAAGCTTTACCCGGGCGTTTTATTGTGTGTTTACGGAGGAAAAAACGCAAGGTTACAGGTAAATCCTGCCCTGCCCTTCTGCGCGTTCCAGTTTGTAAGGCAAAAATTAGAATCTACCCTTTAAACCCCATAAATTTGCCCGGAATCCAAATCCGCTAACCGGCAACATAAAGAGTAAACCTGCAATCCCTCTGCCTTGTTGCGGCACTAAATCGTTAAAGATGGCAAAAGATAGTTTAGTTTTCAACTTAATCCAGAAGGAATTACAACGGCAGCAGAAAGGCGCCGAGCTGATCGCTTCCGAGAATTTTGCGAGCCCCCAGGTCATGGAAGCCACGGGTAGTTGCCTGACCAATAAATATGCAGAGGGCTACCCGGGCAAGCGATACTACGGAGGCTGCGAGTTTGTCGATGAGTTGGAACAGCTGGCTATCGATCGCCTCCGGCAGTTGTTTGGCGCCGAATTCGCCAATGTGCAACCCCATTCCGGCGCACAGGCCAACGCGGCTGTTTTCCTGGCGGTGCTCCGGCCGGGCGACCGCATCCTGGGGTTCGACCTCTCCCACGGCGGCCATCTTTCCCATGGGTCGCCGGTGAACTACTCCGGCAAGGTTTATGAACCCCACTTCTACGGAGTGGAGAAGGATACCGGAATTATCGACATGGACAAAGTGGAGGCGAAGGCCCTGGAAGTGAAGCCCCGGCTGATCATCTGCGGCGCTTCTGCTTATTCCCGCGACTGGGACTATGAGCGTTTCCGCGCTATTGCCGACCGGGTGGGCGCCCTGTTGCTGGCCGATATCGCTCATCCGGCTGGCCTCATTGCCGCCGGCTTACTCCGAAGCCCCATGGAGCATTGCCACATCGTCACCTCCACTACCCATAAGACCCTGCGCGGCCCGCGGGGCGGCATCATCATGATGGGCAAGGACTTTGACAACCCCTGGGGGCGCAAGACCAAGAAAGGCAGCCCCATCAGGATGTCGGCCGTACTGAACAGCGGGGTGTTTCCCGGCATGCAGGGCGGCCCGCTGGAACACGTCATCGCCGCCAAGGCCGTCGCTTTCGGTGAAGCGCTGCAGCCTTCTTTTAAAGCGTACGCCCAACAGGTGATCAACAACGCGCAGGCCATGGCCGGCGCCTTTGTGGAGAAGGGCTATAAGGTCATATCCGGCGGAACCGACAACCACCTCATGCTGATCGACCTGCGCTCCAAAAACGTCACGGGGAAAGTGGCGGAAAAAGCCCTGGAACGGGCCGACATTACCCTCAACAAAAACATGGTGCCCTTCGACACGCAGACGCCTTTTGTCACTTCCGGCATCCGGGTGGGGTCCGCTGCAATCACGACCCGCGGCCTTAAAGAGGCCGATTGCCGAAAGATCGTCGACTGGATCGACGCAGTCATTACCGCCCCGGAGAACGAAAAGCTGATCGACGACACCCGCCGACAGGTCAATGCGTTTATGGAGCGCTTCCCCCTCTATGAGGAGATCAACATGCCGGCATAGCATGCTTAAAAAGGTGGGGTATTAAATCCGTTGAAGTTTCAGTGTAAATGGAGAGCGGACCTCCAGAGCCTGCCCCGGCTTTTGCCGGGGTCCGCTGAATAGATCAACGGATTCAATACCCTAACTTAAAAAAAATTGCCTTCGCCTGCCTGTAACAGGCATGAGCAGGCGAAGGCAATTTTTTTATCCCTGGAATAGTAGTTGATCTGAAGGAATTTTATTACTTTTAGCAACTGGCTTGGTTTTTTACGGGCCAGGTATTTCCCTGATAACACCTATTCTTCTTATAAACGGTGGGCTCCCGGCTTTCCGGTGCCGCACCACCACACTTTTGAGGATATCTAAGACTCTAAACGGGCCCGGCCGGTGCCTTTGCGTGCCGTGCCGGGCCTTCCTTTTATTCTTTGGGAAGCCGTATGGACAGGATGGCCGCCCGGCCAAAAAAAGAAAATGCCTTCACTTCATGAAGGCACTTCCCATAAATACAATTAGAATCCCATGATAATAAGTTACGCCGCTGAAGATCAGCGGGCAAAATATGCTTCTTAAAGGCGGCGGAATCCCAAAGCGAGATAAGGTTCCTGCCCACCTGGTCTTTTACATCTCTTGCCGGCTGGGCCGCCACGCTCAGAAGACGATCGTGACGCCGGCAGTGGCCATCCGGTCTTTAATAACGTGATATTCTCTAATAGGAACGGCCGGAAACAACCCATGATTGTATCTGAGGTGTAATTTTCCCCATTTTTCGAGTTGCAGGCTCACTCCCGCCATCCAGCCGGCGTCAAGACGCATCTCCAGTTCCTCAAAATATTTGACCTCGACGAATTCCGTGATATATACGTTTCGGCTTCGGGCCACTACACCTACATAAACACCCGTCTCGATGAACCAGTTCCCGGAGGCCCGGTAATCCAGGTGCAGGGGCGCATTGGCCTTGAAGAACTCCAGCACTTTGCCCTGCCTCTGGTTGTAAGGCACGGTGTTCTTGGCCAGGGTAATATCTGCTCCCAGCCACAGGCGCCGGTCCAGCTTAAGCGATTGGTATTCCCATATATACATCATGGGTTGCCGGGCTTTTTTCCCGGTGCTGAGGTTGATGAGTTGCACGCCGGTAAAAAAACTACCGTCGACGGGCTGGGCACCCGCCGGGCCGGCAAAGAAGCCTAGGAGAATAACCAGGATGACAAGCGACGGTTTTTTCATGTATTAAATGGTCCGGAACACAAAAACGCCGCAAGGTACGGTATTGTTTTCAGGTATTTGCTCTACCAGAAGCTGGCGGGTAAGGCAATAATGGCCGGAGGTTAGCTGATTCAGGAAATTCGAAGGGCGTTTAACGCCTGAAAATCACAGGAGGGATTTTTATAAAACAATGACGAAAATCACTTATATTCCTTTGTTCGATGTTTTTTTAGGAGCCTCCGACCGGCCCCGGCAAAGAAGAATAAAAATTAACCCGGCTCACCTTGCCTTTTGTAGAAAAAATCAGCCATACCCTCTATATTAGTTGGCGGAGCGGATTTTTTCGGGCAACATTCGCCCTCACATAACCAAAACCACATTTCATGAACGCACACGAAATTGACTATCAAATCTACGGCGAAGAGATGCAATTCGTCGAAATCGAACTGGACCCCTACGAAACCGTCATTGCCGAAGCCGGCAGCTTCATGATGATGGACGACGGCATTGAGCTGGCCACCATCTTCGGCGACGGCAGCCACAAGGACGAGAACGAAGGCCTCTGGGGCAAGGTCTTCTCCGCCGGCAAGCGTCTGCTCACCGGCGAGAGCCTCTTCATGGCAGCCTTCACCCATGCTGGCACCGGCAAGAAAAAGGTCTCTTTTGCTTCTCCCTACCCGGGCCGCATCATCCCCCTCGACCTTTCGGAGCTGGAGGGTAAAATCGTCTGCCAGAAAGACGCCTTCCTTTGCGCTGCCAAGGGCGTCTCGGTAGGCATAGAGTTCTCCCGGCGCCTGGGCCGCGGCTTCTTCGGCGGCGAGGGCTTCATCATGCAAAAGCTGGAGGGCGACGGCCTGGCCTTCCTGCACGCGGGGGGCAACATCATAGAAAAAGAACTGGCCATCGGCGAAACGCTGCGGGTAGATACAGGCTGCCTGGTCGGCTTTACCCGGGACGTGGACTACGACATCGAAATGATCAAGGGCGTACGCAACATGGTGTTCGGAGGCGAAGGCCTGTTTTACGCCCGTCTGCAGGGGCCCGGCCGGGTCTGGATTCAGTCGTTGCCCTTCAGCCGCCTGGCCGACCGGGTGGTCTCCGCTTCCCGGCAGTACGGCGGCAAGGACAAAGGCGAAGGCAGCGTACTCGGCGGCCTGGGGGATTTGCTGGGCGGGGATAAATGGTGAATGAAGGAATGAGTGAATGAAGGAATGAAGGAATGAGTGAATGAGTGAATGAGTGAATGAGTGAATGCGGCGTCCCTGGTTGTCGTGTACTTTTAAAAAGCATAACAGGCTGTCCGGCCCAAATTGGGCAGATAGTCCCTGAACAAAGCCTGTGCCCTTTCTTTAAGCCATAGAGCTGCCGGCGAAGAGGAAGGGCCTCTTTTTTTACCAACCCCGAAACTTTTTTTCTTCCCGTTTGCAACCCTTTCTTCTTTTTCTGCACTAGCCTGATTAAAACCACATCCATTGGACCCATTCGAGCAGGCATTGCTGGAAGGCTGCCGGCGGGGTGAACGCCAGGCACAGAAAGCGCTCTACGAAAGGCACAAAGGCCTCCTGTTTGGAGTATGCCTGCGTTATGCCAGGGGCAGGGAGGAGGCGGAAGATATGCTCCAGGAAGGGTTTATCCAGATTTTTCGGGATCTCTACCAGTTTCAGCCCAACCGTCCACTAGCTGCCTGGATGCGCCGCGTAGTGGCCAACGCCTGCCTGCAGTATCTCCGCCGTCATGAACGCCTGATGAGCCTTGCGCCTCTTAGCGAGGAAGGAGAACAGGAAGCAGAACATGCGACTCAGAGGGAAAACGAGGAAACAGAAACCCTGCTTACCTATGTACAGCGCTTGCCGGATGGCCAGCGAGCCATATTCAACCTTTATGTCATCGAAGGGTATACGCACGCCGAGATCGCCGGCATACTGGGGATTTCCGAATCGGGTTCCAAATCGCAGTTGTCACGGGCCCGGGCAGCTCTGAGAAGGATGATGGCACAAAAAGCGACCCCATGAGAAAGGACAAAGAGGATCGTATTGACCGGATTTACCGGGAAGAGCTGAGCCGGCTGTATGCCGCTCCTTCTCCCGGGTTTTGGGATAAAATGGAAAGAGCGATACCCCCTCCTCCCGATCCGCGAACGGCAGTTTTTCGGAGGGTTCCGGCCTTACTGATCCTGCTGTTTTTCGGTACCTGGATTTGTTTTAGCCTCATGAAGAGAACACCCCTGGGAGCCTTTCCCATCCCCGTTGCCGGCCATGCTGTCGAAGCGGTTGCATCTACACTCCGGGCTGAATTGCCGGAAAAATCCCTGGATACGGCATTATCAGAACCAGTGAGCAGGGAGGGCGAGGGAACCAGGAGGCCGGGAAGCCAATGGTCATTTCCCTTGGCGCTGCCTGCAGCAAAAACCACCGACAGCCCGCCCGGTTTTATGCATGGCCAGGAGCCTGTCCCGGCGGGTGGCGGTTCAGATTACCAGGAACCATCTTATAAGCAGAAGTTGGACAGGGAAGCCTTGACGGCATTATCAACGGTGCCTTCGAAAGCAAAAGCCAATGCCGCTCCCTTGCCGGAAACCGCATCCACACCACCAGCCGCCGCCGGATACCCGGGTATTTCCTACGAGTGGCAAATGGAGTGGCTGGCCCCGCTTCACAACGGCCTGGGCGAACAATTGGGCCTGGAACAACCCAACTGGAGCGGCGACCGGCGAATGGGATTGGCTCTGGACTTTCGCTTTTCCGAATATTGGGGAATAAGGGCAGGCCTGGGTGTCCGGGAGATGAACCTCTTTTTCAGGCAAAAGGAACGGATGGAATACGCGCCGGGGTATTTTGCAGATGGCTTGTTCGTAAATCAATACAAATATCAGACCTCCGCCGGGCTGGAAACCACTTCGGCGATCGGTTTCCGGCAGGGGCAGTCACCCAGCTCTCCTGCGCCGGGAGAACCTTTTGTATTCTCTCTGGAAATGGAACAGCAGATCGGGTACTACACCGTCCCTATAGAGGCGCTTTATTATTTCGGCGCCAGTGGCCTTCAGCTAACCTTCCATGGGGGCCTGGCGATGAACGGCCGTTTATGGGAAACCAACCGGATTGTGGAGGCCTCCTTCTCCGGGCCGGGGTTCGTTCACCGGGGAACCGGCCTGAACCTCGCCGGCTTACCCCGCCATTTTCTGGAAATAACGAGCGGGGCCGGCATATATTATCAACACCATAGCGGCGTGACTGCCCGCCTGGAACCCGGATTGAGGTATGCCCTGACTCCTATGTTCAACCGACGCGGCCTACAGGGTGGGTTCATGATCGGAATTGGTTATCACTTCTAAAACATAAGGCTATGAAAAAACATCTTTTTACGTTCATTTTGCTTCTGGCGGCAGGCGCTTTTCTTCAGGGACAGGATACAGGGCCCAGCGTAGGCGTACAGGCCTATTTGTTTGACGGCAAGTCTATACAGGGGCCCATCGGGTCATATTGGTATGGACTTCACGATTTCGACTTTTCCCATTCTGTTGGACTCAACCTGGAGGTTCCGCTTTCCGGCCGTTGGTCCGTGCAGGGCGGCGCTGCGCTCACGCATTACGCTGCCTCTTCTCGGGGCCGGGGTAACATATCCCAGGGGGTGGTCAACATTTATACTGTAGATGGGCCATTGCCGGTAGTTTTGCCGGTACTGCCGGCCAATGCCACAGAGGTGGATAGAATGATTAGTTGGGATTTTTATTACGTCGACTTCCAGTTGGGAGGCGCTTATTTCTTCAACCCATCCAGGTTTAGGGCGTTCATTCAGCCGTATATAGAGGCCAATCTTTTCCTGGCGGACAATCAAACCGACGAATTATCTTATCGACCTGGTAATATTTCCGCAGGGCCGGTTTTTGGCCGGTTGCCATCGGTTATCCGAAAGCTCAACTTCAGCGGCGGCATGGCTATTGGCGCCGAATACCAACTCTCCCGTCATTTGTCGGTCCGGATAGCGCCCCAGGCGGAATGCATGGTATTCAGAATGTCGGATAAGAGCTTTGGCACCGGGCGGTTGCTGAGCTGGGGGATCAATACCGGCTTATCCTACAGGTTATGAGAGCCGGGCCGTTTCACTCCGCTTTCAGGCGAAACCCCACACCGTGAATATTTTCGACCTTTAACGACTCATCCGCCCGCAGGTATTTGCGCAGGCGGGAGATGAACACGTCGAGGCTGCGGCCCAGGAAGTAGTCATCGTCGCCCCACACCTGCTTCAGGATGTCGGAGCGTTTAAGCACCTGGTTGGGGTTTTCCGCAAAAAGCCGGAGCAGGTCCGCTTCCTTTTGCGTGAGCTGTAGGCTTTCCCCGCCCTGGTGCAGGGTCAGGTTGTCGTGGTCGAGTTCGAACTTGCCCAGCCGGAACCGGCCGGCCGGCGCCGGGGTGCTGATCTTGCTGCGGCGCAGGAAAACCTCCACCTTGAGGATTAGCTCTTCGATGCTGAACGGCTTGGTGATATAGTCGTCGGCACCCAGCCGGAGCCCGTACAGCCGGTCTTCCTTCAGGGATTTGGCGGTGAGGAAGAGGATAGGAATCTCTGTGTCGTACTGTCGGATTTCTTTGGCTACGGCAAAACCGTCGACCTCAGGGAGCATCACATCCAGGATGCAGAGGTCGAAATCATGTTCGTGGATCATTTTCAGCGCCTGCCTGCCGTCGGAGCAGTGCGTTATCCGGTAACCCTGTAGTTCGAGGTTATCCTGGGTTACAAAGCTCAGGCTTTCGTCATCCTCAACGTATAATATATGTGCTTTCATGCTCAATCTTTGATAACTGCCAACCAATAACCTTATTCCTGGTTCAGGCGCCGGAAGGGCGCGATTCCTTTCTGTACCCCTTGCTCGGGGCACCCCGCCGGAAATAGTCATTAACGTTATCGGCTCACGCGCGGGCGGTGAACCTTCTGAACCGAACCTGTGTGCTCTGCCACCACCGGTGCCAGTGCGCCCAGGCCGTCTGTCGGGCTTCGGGGATAACGAGATGTACGCAGGTGCCTTTGCCCTCCTGGCTGTCGAGGCGGATGCGCCAGCCATGGGCGTCACAAATGCTTTTCACGTAGTAGAGCCCCAGGCCGAAGCCCTTTACTTTGTGGACGTTGCCGGTCGGTATCCGGTAGAACTTGTTGAACACCTTGCTGAGGTGTTCCCTGGGGATGCCGATGCCGTCGTCGGCTATGGTGATCCGGATTTCCCCGTCGCGGGCCCGGGCGCGGAGGGTGAGGCGGGGGGCATCCTTGCAGTACTTGATGGCGTTGTCCATGAGGTTGTGCAGGATATTGGTCAGGTGGAGGCGGTCGGCCAGGACAGTGGCCTCTCCGACGTCGATCCGGCTGTTCAAGGTGCCGCCCTGGCGCTCGGCCTTCACCGCTGTGCTTTCGACGATGCTCTGCAGCACTTCCCGGAGGGGGATATGCTCTTGTTTGAGTTCGAAATTGCCCCGTTCGATCTTGGCCAGTTGCAGGACCTTTTCCACCTGGTTATTCAATCGCTGGTTTTGTTCCCGGACGATGCTGGCGTAGCGGAGCAGGCGCTGATCCTCCTGTACCACCGGGTTGGCGAGGAACACATCGGCCGCGATCTTGATTGTAGAGATGGGGGTTTTGAACTCGTGGGTCATGTTGTTGATGAAATCCTTCTGCAGTTCCGACAACCGCTTTTGCCGCAGGATCACAAACATGGAATAGGCAAAGAAAAGGATAACGACCAGCAGGATGGCCGAAAAGAAGATCGACAACTGCATCTGGCCGAACAGATAGCTGGACCGGGTGGGGAACTTCACGCTGAAATAGTAGGTGAACTTGTCATCTTTAGGCAGATTGCCCAGCTCCAGGTCTTTCTTCTTTCCGGGCGAGTAGCTGCAGTAGTTGCCGTAGACCATCTCGTTGGTCGTGCAATCATAGACGGCGTATTCAAAGTCCACGTAGAGGGCCAGGCGCTCGAATTCCTTTTGCAGGAAGTACTCCAGGCTGTTGGCGTCGATCTCGCTCTCGATGTTGACGACGTAGTAGTTGGAGGTGCGGCGGTTGACGATGTTTCGGGGCGGAAGCTCTCCGTTGTTGAGTTCCACCAGGCTACAGGCCACTTCGTAGAGGGCCAGGTTGATCTTTTTGTCGAATTCCTCCTCGTTGATATTCCAGGTACTCACCACCCAGTAAGCCTGAACGCCGATAATGCCGATAATGGCAATAGCGCCCAGGATCATGACCCGCAGGATGGTGCTGTTTTTCATATTTGGCTGATAACGGCCTCTAAATTATCGGGATAATCCGGTTAAAAAAAACTATTAACAGCATATTAACAAGCCATTCCGGCATATTCTTTCGGGGTTGAACTTAATTTTTTGCGTTCTTTGATGAATCCTTTGCTTCAGGATTCGTAAAAGAACCAATTCTAAATTGTTCCCGGACTTGCCCGGGAATAGCTATTTTTGCATCTTATGCGAATGCTCGACAAAACATTAAAAGGGTTCTTGGCTACGATGGCCATCTTGTTCCTGCTGCCTTCCTTCTTCGCGGCGCAGGAAAGGGGCAACCCTTTTGAGCTGGGCCCGCGGCTCAGCCTTCCCGAAGCAGATGGAGATTCCGCCGTCGCCGCCGCTGATACCGGCAATCCTTTCGACCTCGTCGCCCCGGCAAGCCGGCCCGCCCGGCCCGCTCCCGCCGTCAGCCCTCCTCCGGCGAAAAGGGAGCAGGCCCCGCGCCAAAGTTGGTATCGCAACTTCCTCCTTATCACGAATATTGGCATATTATTGTTGCTGACGATCCTTATAACCCTGTTCCGGGGCCAGGTGGGCAAAGCCTACCGGGCCTTTCTAAATGACAACCTGCTCAGCCAGTTGCAACGGGAACGCGAAGCAGGTGGCGGGCTTCCCTACTATATCTTTTACGGTTTTTTCCTGATCAATGCCGGCTTTTTTGTATTTCTGCTTTTCCGTCATTACGGGCTGGACATTGCCTACAACACCTGGGCAGGGCTGTTCTTTTGCGTCGCAGGTACCGCCGGCCTGTTCCTGGGCAAACACCTGGTGCTGGGGTTCCTGGCCTTCGTTTTTCCAATAAAAAAAGAAGTCCACTTGTATAGCTTTACGATCATCATATTCAGCATTATTCTTGGCTTTTTTTTGGTTGTTGTCAACCTGATGGTTTCCTACGCTCCCGAAAATGCCTTGCCGCCGGTGCTTATCGGTGCCTATTCCGGTATCGGCGCCATCTACTTTTTCCGATCGCTTAGAGGGTTATTCATCAGTAACAGATTTGCGCTTTTTCACAAGTTTCACTTTTTGTTGTATATTTGCACAGTCGAAATCGCGCCTGTTCTCGTGCTGGTCAAGCTCGTGTTTTATTCTTAACGCTGACGGTACAAATTAACGAATCTGTGTAAGGCCCCGCCGGTAAAGATGCCCTTGCGGCGAAACCCAGGCGGCCAGGCTTTACAGTTGGGGATTCGGCTAATTCGGATCGACAGCCATCAGCTTCAGCACCAGGGACAGGGGTTCAATAAGTAAAACCCTTGTTGAATGGCAGTAAACGGTAAAGCGAAGCAAGAGGCTTACAAGCCGGTAAAAACTATTCTGGTATCTCAGCCCAAACCAGAGAGATCCCCCTACTACGAGCTGGAAAAAAAATACGGCCTGCAGATCGATTGGCGCCCTTTCATCCACGTGGAGGGGATCGA
Organism: Lewinellaceae bacterium; assembly: GCA_020636375.1. GTDB lineage: Bacteria > Bacteroidota > Bacteroidia > Chitinophagales > Saprospiraceae > JACJXW01. The sequence goes on from JACJXZ010000010.1 coordinate 345,915, forward strand.
AGCCAAGGACTTCCGCAAAGCCCGCGTCCGGCCCGATGAATTCACTGCGATTATTCTTACGAGTAAGAACGCCGTTGACCACTTTTTCCGGATTTGCGAAGACCTGCGCATCAAAATGTCGCAGGATACCAAGTACTTCTGCCTGTCGGAGGCCATCGCCAACTACCTGCAGAAGTTCATCGTCTACCGGAAGCGGAAGGTTTTCTTCGGCAAACGAACTATCCAGGACCTGGCGCCCGCCCTCAAAAAGCACAGAGCAAACGAGAAGTTCCTTCTTCCTTGTTCTAACCTGGGGGCCAAGCAAGTCTCGGAATTCCTGGAAGAGAACGGTTTTAACTGGCAGGACGCTATGATGTACAAAACCGTCAGCAGCGACCTGTCCGACCTGAGTGACGTTACTTATGATGTATTGGTGTTTTTCAGCCCTCTGGGCATTCAGTCCCTCTACGAAAATTTCCCGGATTTCAAACAAAATGAAACCCGCATCGCCGTTTTTGGGACCAGCACCAGCAAAGCTGTGGAAGAAAGAGGGTTGACGATCAACATCAAAGCGCCGGCTCCGGAGGCCCCCTCTATGACTATGGCGCTGGAAAAATACCTGCAACTTTCGAACAAAGAGTAAGCTTACAGTCTGAAAGTGAACAAGCCCTGGCGCCGTGGAGCTGCCGGGGCTTGTTCATTTTCAGGCGTCAACTAATCTTTGGTTCAGTTGTTTTTCCTTGGGAATTACACAGAGACATGAACGACCAGCTGATCAATATTCTGGAAAGAAACCTGCGGGAAGGCCTTCCGGGCCAGGAGGTGCAGTATCAGATGGCGCACGTCATCCGGAGACGGTATGAACCCGCCCCCCGGAGTGCCCGCAAGGCGGGGGTGCTGGCGCTGTTTTATCCCCGGGATTCGGGTTGGCACATCGTCCTGATCGAACGCAATTCGAGCCACCCGGACGACCGCCACGGCGGGCAGATCAGCTTTCCGGGCGGGAAATTTGAAGAGGGGGACCGCAATCTGGCCGATACTGCCCTGCGGGAAGCCCACGAAGAAGTCGGCGTCGACCCCGATACGGTGAAACTGATCGGCGAACTGACCGAATTGTACATCCCGGTCAGTAATTTCCTGGTGAAGCCTTTCGTCGGGTATACCACTGTTACGCCTCATTTCCAGCCCCAGCTCAGCGAAGTCCGGTCCATCGTGGAAGCCCCGGTTGAACACCTCCGGCAGCCGGAAACCCGCCAGGTCACTGACCTCCAGCTGGCCGACAACATCACACTTCGCAAGGTACCCTACTTTAATGTGGAAAATAAGATAGTTTGGGGCGCCACCGCCATGATGCTGAACGAATTGCTGGAATTGATCAAGTGATCACTCCGCCAATATCCGGTAAACCATATAACCCAGGCCCAGCAACAACAGCAGGACAATCAGCAGCGATGCGCCGCTGTCGGCAAGTTTCTCAAAGGTGGGCAGGAATTTGATCCCGAAATAAATGGCGGCTCCGAAGAGGAGCAGAGCGAAGACGGTCTGTCGAGCGTTCATGGTTCTTTTTTATTCGAACGGCAAAGCTATTGCCTTTCCACCAATAAAAAAGTGCCCCGCATCACATAATTAACCCTATTTTTGTAGTTTGCTCAACACTGGGCCGCCCTTGGGGGTTATAAATGCTGTGATGGGAAAAACAACTATGACGAAAGACAATTCCAACGGGATCGGCAGCTACGAACATGCTGTAGAGAACGACTACATCGAGGTGACTGGCGCGCGGGTACACAACCTCAAGGACATTGACCTGCGCATCCCCCGCAACAAGATGGTGGTCATCACCGGCATCAGCGGCAGTGGCAAGTCTTCCCTGGCGTTCGATACGATCTATGCCGAAGGGCAGCGGCGCTATATGGAGACCTTTACCGCTTACGCCCGCCAGTTCATCGGAGAGATGGAGCGCCCGGATGTGGAGAAAATCACCGGCCTGAGCCCGGTCATCTCCATCGAACAGAAAACGACCGGCCGCAACCCCCGTTCTACGGTAGGCACGATCACGGAAGTATATGACTTCATGCGCCTGCTTTTCGCCCGCATCGGCGAAGCCTACTCTTTCGAGACCGGCAAGCGAATGGTGCGCTATACCGAGGAGCAGATGAAAGAGGCCATCCTGGAGCAATTCGAGGGGCAAAAGGTTTTATTGCTGGCACCTCTGGTACGGGGCCGCAAGGGGCACTATCGCGAACTGTTCGAACAGATTCGCAAGCAAGGTTACGCCAAGGTGCGCGTCGACGGCGAAGTGCTGGACATCACCCCCGGGATGAAGGTCGACCGCTACAAGGTACACGACATTGAGGTAGTGATCGACCGCATCAAAGTGGCGCAGGACCGCGCCAACCGGTTGAATACCTCCCTGCAGACTGCCCTGAAGATGGGCAACGGCCTGGTCTTCATCATGGACAACGAAACCGGCGAGGCGCGCGGGTTCAGCAAACACCTCATGGACCCCGACTCCGGTATTTCCTACGAGGAGCCTTCCCCCAATTCTTTTTCCTTCAACTCTCCTTACGGTGCCTGCCCCCACTGCAACGGCCTGGGCCAGGTCAACCGGGTGGACCTCGAAAAGGTCATTCCGGACGACGGCAAAAGCATCAACGAGGCCGGCATCGTCCCGCTGGGGGAAGTGCGGCAGAACATGACCTTCAAGCAACTGCGCGCCATCGCCAAGAAATACAAGTTCACTTTCGCCACTCCCATCCGGGAGATACCCGAACAGGCCCTGAATATCATCCTGCATGGTGGAGACGAAACCTTCAAAGTCAAGGCGGATACCAGCAGCGACTTCTCCTACAACCTGGCCTATGACGGCCTGTTCACCATGCTGGGGCGCTGGTACGAAGATACAACCTCCGAGAAGATTCGCCGCTGGGCCGAGGAGTTCATGACCATCGACACCTGCCCTGAATGCAGCGGATACCGCCTGAAAAAGGAGTCGCTGCATTTCAAAGTACACGACAAACACATCGGCGAGCTGGCGGAGATGGACCTCACCCTGCTCACCGACTGGATGCGGCAGGTGGACGGGCACCTCAGCGAACGGCAGCAGCTGATTGCCCGCGACATCCTCAAGGAAATCCGCCTGCGCCTGGGCTTCCTGCTGCACGTCGGCCTGGATTACCTGAGCCTCAACCGCCCGGCGCGCACGCTCTCCGGCGGCGAATCCCAGCGCATCCGCCTGGCCACCCAGATCGGCTCCCAACTCACGGGCATCACTTATATCCTGGACGAGCCCAGCATCGGGCTGCACCAGCGCGATAACCAGAAGCTGATCGAAGCATTGCGCGAGCTTTGCGACATTGGGAATACCGTGCTGATCGTCGAACACGACAAGGACATCATGATGGCCTCTGACTATGTGATCGACCTCGGCCCCGGCGCCGGCAAACACGGCGGAGAGCTGGTCGGAGAGGGAACACCCGCCGAGTTCATCCACAGCCATACCCTGACTGCCGATTACCTCAACTCGAAAAGGAAGATAGCGGTGCCGGAAAAACGCAGGGAGGGAACCGGCCAATTCCTGGAATTGCGCGGCGCTGCCGGCAACAACCTGAAAGAAGTCGATGCGAAAATCCCGCTGGGTACTTTCTGCTGTGTGACCGGCGTTTCCGGCAGCGGCAAATCCACCCTCATCAACGAGACCCTTTACCCGATCCTGCGGCAGCACTTCTACAAGAGCCTGAAGAACCCGATGCCTTACCGGGAGTTGAAGGGCCTGGAGCATGTGGATAAGGTGATCGAGATCGACCAGTCGCCCATCGGGCGCACGCCCCGTTCCAACCCGGCGACGTATACCGGCGTTTTTACCGACATCCGCAAGATCTTCGCCGAGCTGCCGGAGGCAAAAATCCGGGGGTACAAGCCCGGGCGCTTCTCTTTCAACGTCAAGGGCGGACGCTGCGAAACCTGCGGCGGATCCGGCATGCGCGTCATAGAGATGAACTTCCTGCCCGACGTGCAGGTCGAATGCGAAACCTGCATGGGGCGGCGTTACAACCGCGAAACCCTGGAGATCATCTACAAAGGCAAATCCATCAGTGGTGTGCTGGACATGACGGTGGAAGAAGCTGCGGAATTCTTCCAGCCCATCCCCAATATCTACCGCAAGCTGAAGACCCTCAATGACGTGGGGCTGAGCTACATCACCCTGGGCCAGCAGGCCACCACCCTTTCCGGGGGCGAGGCTCAGCGCGTCAAACTTTCCGAAGAACTGGCCAAGCGGGACACCGGCAACACCCTCTACATCCTGGACGAGCCCACCACCGGCCTGCATTTCGAAGATATCCGCCACCTGTTGCTCGTGCTCAACAAGCTGGTGGATAAAGGCAACACGGTGATCGTCATCGAGCACAACCTGGATGTCATCAAAGTGGCGGATCACATCATCGACATGGGGCCGGAAGGAGGCTGGCGGGGCGGCACGGTAGTGTGTGCCGGCACGCCGGAGGAGGTGGCTGCGGTGAAAGACAGTTACACAGGGCAATTTTTAACGGGAGAATTGTGCCGGTAAACGTATTCTAAAAAATAACTTCACGGTCCTTAGTTGTAGTGAAGTGAAGCAGCCAGCCAGAGTTCTGGCAGAGCCAGGCTGCTGAACGAGCCACAACTAAGGACCTCAAACAGTGAAGTTATTTTTTAATCACTACTAAGTAAGCGGACACAATTAGCGTAACAATATAACAATATAACAATTGCCCCAGGAATAGAGCCGCCAAGCCACGCTTTCGAAGCAGCATTAGTTACGATAAATGTGTCCAACTACTTACTCTTGCCATCACCCCACCCCTTCCGCTATCCTTTCCAGCAATGCCTGAAACTGCGGCAGTTCCCGCAGCCCGTCGAGGTTGCTGTCATTTTCGTACCATTCCCGTTGGGTTATGCCCTTTTCGTAGGCTTTTTCCAGGCACTCCATCGCTTCCACATTCAGGCTGAGCAAGGCAAAGACGCAGCCCACATTATAGAGGACCATAGGGTCTTCCGGTGCGATGGACAGGGCGTGGCGCGCCCATTCCAGGCCCTTTTCGGTTTCGCCCAGGGCCACCAGGCCATTGGCACCGAGGTAGAAGGCACGGGTGTCATCAGGGTCGAGCAGCAGGCTGCTTTCCGCTACTTCTACGCCGCGGCGGCGGGCGGCGCGGGCCTTGTCGGCCCGCCCCAGGTCGGCGTAGACCTGCCCGGCGAGCAGGAGCGACTGGAAATCTTCGGGCCGGGTCCGGTTCGCCTCTTCAAACCAATGAGCGGCCTCTTCCAGTTTCCCCTGGATGAAAAGCAGGCGGGCGAACAGGTAGCGGGCCTCAAAAAGTTTGGGGTCCAGCTCCAGCGCTTTCTCAAATGCCAGTTCTGCTTCCTCGTGCTGGCTTTCCAAAGAAAGGGCCTGCCCGTAGGCGACATAGGCCTCTGCCAGCCAGGGATCGAGCGCTACGGCCTTGCGGCTGGCCTTGCCGGCGGCCAGCAGATATTGTTCCTGCCGGCCGATGTACATGTAAGAGTAGGCGTAACAGTTAGCCAGCCCGCAATACGCCAGGGCGTAAGCGTGGTCGATGGCGATAGCCTGGCGGAACAGCTCCATGGCTTTTTCGATCCCTTTCGGGCTGAACTGGTAATAATATTGCCTGCCTTGCAGGTAAAAATTATACGCCCGGATATTCTGCGTTTGCCGGCTCCGGACGCCCCGGACGCGCTTGGAGATGAGTTTGATCTTGAGGTTGGCGGCAATATTCTCGGCGATCTCGTCCTGAACGGCGAAAATATCCTCCATCCTGCGGTGGAAAGAACCCGACCAGATGTTGTAGCCTGTGACCGCATCCACCAGCGAAGCGGTGATGCGGAGCTTGCTGTTGGCTTCCTGTACGGTGCCTTCCAGGACGGCCTTGGCGTTGAGGCGGCGGGCAGCTTCGCGGACATCGAGCTTCTGCCCTTTGAGGGCAAAGGCGGAGGAACGGGCGACGACCTGCAGCCCCGGCACCTTGCTCAGGGCGATGATGATCTCCTCGGCGATCCCGTCACCCAGGTAGTGCTTATCGGTATGGGGATTGAGGTTGACGAAAGGCAGCACGGCGATCGTCGGTACCGGCTTCTCCGTCCGGGGAGGCGGGAACTTTCCCGGCAGCCCGGGGACGGTAAGTTGGTACAGCCGCTCCGGTTCTTTAAAACCGCGCAGCAGAAATTCCCCAAGGTCGACGAGTTCCGCCTCGTGGGGAGGGGCGCTTTTCAGGCTTCGCACGGCAGATTGTGAAAGCAGTATCTGCCCCCCATGGGCGGCGCTGCATATCCGGGAGGCCCGGTGTACCTCCAGCCCTATATAACCGGAGGGGGCGGTGATGGCATCGCCGGTATGGATACCCATACGTACCCGGAATCCCACCTTCCGGGCCCAGCCCTGAGCAGCGAAGGCCCGCTGTGCCATCAGTGCAGCGGCAGCTGCTTTCTGCGCTTCGGCGAAAACGACGAAAAAACCGTCGCCTGCCGTATCTACCTCTTCGCCGCCGTACTGGCTCAGCAACAGCCGGATCACATTGTGATACTCCCGCAGAATCTGCGCATAGCCCTCCCCCATTTCAGCGAGCAGCTCTGTGGACCGCTCGATGTCGCTGAAAAAGAAGGTCAACCTTTGTTTGGGCAGGTTGCTGCTCATTTATTCTGGTTGTTAGGAAGTAGCCTTTACTGGCAGCAAAGGTAAGTTCTTTTCCCTGCATCTTCGGGTAGGTGACAAAATTCATCGAAAGTATAGGCAGGTTGCCCTAATTTCCCCCTCCACAGTGCAGCCGGAATGAAGTTTCGGGGCAGTTATTGGTTCTCCCTAATCAAATTTAAAACATGCATCACAAAACAACCATCGAGCCTTTTCGCATCAAGGTAGTGGAGCAAATCCGCCTGACTTCCGAAGCCGAACGCCGGCAGTTTTTGCAAAACGCTCAATACAACCCGTTCCTCCTCCACTCTGACGAAGTGATCATCGACCTGCTGACCGACAGCGGCACGTCCGCCATGAGCGCCAACCAGTGGAGTGCCATCATGCGGGGCGACGAGAGCTATGCCGGCGCCAGGAGCTGGCTGCGGATGGAGTCTGCCATCAAGAGCCTGACGGGCTACCCCTACATCCTGCCGACTCACCAGGGGCGGGCAGCCGAACACCTTCTCTATTCCCGGATCGGCGGGCCGGGCAAGGTATTCATCAGCAACACCCACTTCGACACCACGCGCGCCAATATCGAATTCTCAGGTGCCATGGCGGTGGACATCCCCATAGAAGAAGGAAAACACCCGGAAGTTTACCACCCCTTTAAAGGCAACCTGGATACTGCCGCCCTGGAAGCCCTGGTCGAAAAACACGGAGCGGAGAATATCGGCGCGGTTATCCTGACGGTGACCAACAACAGCGGCGGCGGCCAGCCGGTGAGTATGGCCAACGCAGCGGCAATCTCGGCGATCTGCAAACAACATGGGATTCTCTTTATCCTCGACGCCTGCCGCATTGCCGAAAACGCTTACTTTATCCGCCAGCGGGAAGAAGGCTACAGGAACAAAAGCTACCGCGAGATCGCCACGGCGATGTTCGCCCTGGCCGACGGCTGCATTATGAGCGCCAAGAAGGACGGCCTGGTCAATATGGGGGGCTTCCTGGCCCTGAAAGACCTCGACCTGGCCCTGAAGTGCCGCACGGTGCTCATCATCACCGAGGGATATTCCACCTACGGCGGGCTTTCGGGCCGCGATATGGAGGCCATCGCGATCGGGCTGGAGGAGGTTTTTGAGCCCGACTACCTGAATTATCGCATCAAGAGTACCGGTTATATGGGAGAGCAGTTGCGCAAGATCGGGGTGCCGCTCATCTGGCCTCCCGGCGGCCACGCGATCTACGTCGATGCCAAGGCGTTCTATCCGCACATCCCGGTAGAGGAATTCCCGGGGCAGGCACTTGTCTGTGAGCTGTACCTCAAGGCAGGCATCCGCTGCTGCGAGATCGGCTCGGTCATGTTTGGAAAAAAGGACGAAAAGGGCCGGCTGATCCCCGCCGCCATGGAACTGGTGCGCCTGGCCATTCCCCGCCGGGTATACACACAGAGCCATGTCGATTACGTGGTAGAAACTTTCCGGGAACTGGAGCAGGAAACAGAACGGGCGCACGGCTACCGCATCACCTATGAACCGCCGTTTTTGCGGCACTTCACGGCGCGGTTTGAGCCGGTGGTGTAGGGGGGGCTTCGATATGTAGGCCCTAATTACGGCGGACGGCGGACGGTGGACGGTGGACGGCGAAGTTGGGCTAATAACCAATAAGCGGCCTCCCCCTCAGCTTCCCCCCTCCGCAAGCACCTCCATCAACGTCCGGAAAGCCACATATCGGCCTTCGTAACGTTCGGTATGTTCCTTTTGCAGGCGTGGTGCGTGGTGTTGCTGGTATTGCTGAAAAGCTTCCATATCGGGGGAGAAGTACTGTATGGCGTAGGTGATGCCGTCGGATTCGTCCACTCCGAGCAGGCGGCACAGCTTGTGCCCGGTGAACAGGCCGGTGGCCAGCACATCGGGGATGTGGACGGTTTTCATCCATGCCAGCCAGTCGTCGTGGACGTCGTGGTCGACTTTTACGGTGACGTTGTAGAGGATCATATTCCGGGTTCGCGGTTCGAATTATCAGCAAAGTCCGAAGGTACAAATAACTTTTTGTTCTACTGGTTTCCGATCAGCTGATCTACGATCTCTTCCATCCTCTCCCGGTTGGTTTCGATATAGTCCAGGGCTGCCTGATGCAGCGCCCATCGGTTTCTGGGGCAGGTATTGTCCATCGTGGAATCGGCTTTGCCCAGGGCGGGGTTGATCCGGTAGTACCGCCCGCCGCCGCCGCAGGGCTGGTGGGCGAATAGCTCCCGTAGCTGGTAGTCCACGGTTTCTGTACTGGCGGACATCAGGATGTCGATGATCGGTTTCACCCAGCCTGCCATGCCCTTCGACCGGACGGCGTCAAAGGCGTAGCCTTTCCTGTCGGCGCCAGTGCCCAGCGAGACGATCATCATTTCGGCGGTTGTGGGGTGGGCGTGATCGTGGCCATGGCCCTTCAGTTGCGAAAAGCTGGCCTTTTGAGTCTCCGTGAAAGCGCAAAGAGCGGGGTTATTGGCAAAGACGCCCCCATCGACCAGGGGTATAGCAGGGCCCACTGCCGGGTGCAGGAGGGCGGGGCTGAAGAATGACGGCGCAGCAGCGGTGGCGCGGGCCACTTTCCAGGCCGGGAAGTCCTGGGCAGGGTCTTGCCTGGCATCCAGGCTGGTAAAGAAGAAGGCCCGGCGGCTGGTGATATTGTAGGCGGTGACCAGGCAGGGCTTCAGGAAATCCTGCAGCCGGGTTTCGCCAAAACACCGCTTTAGGGCCTTCTCCAGAGCCTGCGAACAATACTTTTCGTCCAGCAAGCCCATCATGCTAGTGAGTTTTCGGTAGAACGAACGGGAAAAGATGCCGCAGCCACCCTGATCCAGGTACAGGGACAGCGATTCCCGGGCGTTGAGTTTCGGCCGCCCCGGCCTCCGGGGATCCGGCATCAGGTAGGTGCAAACCAGGATGCCGCCGGTGCTGGTGCCGGCCAGCAGGTCGAAGTAGTCGCTGATGCGGGCCTCCGGGTTGCCGGCCCTGGCCTGGAGGCGTTGCTCCAGGTACCAAACAATAGTAGCCGGGATGATGCCCCGCATGCCGCCGCCGTCGATGGAGAGGATGCGGATTTTTTGTTTTATTTGGCGGCTGCCGGGTTGGTTACCGGGATCATGAAAATTCATATTCAGAGCCGGGTTGAACGGCCTGTTGTTCGTCGTGGCTTTATTAAAATGTATGGTCATTTTGGGTTAATTTGAGTTGTTGTTTTTGCTCAAATTGCTTCAAATAATGAGAAATTCGAAGACTGGAGTAGCAGTGTGGCGGTTTTGGCGGGTATTGTGCTGGAATAGAAAAGAAAACGGTTAAAATATTTTTCATGAATCAATTCATGATTTTTTTGTATTTTTCATGAATCAATTCATGAAGCCATGGAAAACCTCATCCGTCAATCCAGATTACTTGCCAACCGGACGAGTACGGAGCACATACGGCAAATACGAGAGCAGATTGAATGGAACTGGCGGCTTGTCGGCATCAAAGGTGCCCGGGGCGTAGGGAAAACCACGCTTTTACTGCAACAGATGAAATTGTCCGACCCTGCTTTTGGCCACAGTATTTATCTCCCTCTTGATGATTTGCACTTCTCCTCTAACAGCCTTCGAGAAACGGTCGAAACGCTGGCAACCCGGGGAATCACTCATTTCTATTTGGACGAAGTCCACAAGTATGAGAACTGGTCGCGAGAGATAAAAAATATATATGACCTGAAGCCAGATTTGATTATTTATTTTACAGGTTCGTCAATAGTCGAACTTAGCCGCCAAAATGTGGATTTAAGCCGACGGGCAGTGATGTATGATATGCCAGGGCTTTCCTTTCGGGAATATTTGCAGGTAATAGGTATTTATGAGTCGCGTATCTATTCATTGGAAGAAGTGCTGAGCAACCATGAAGAGATTGCGCTGGAGATCAACAGAGGCATCAAGCCCTTACAATATTTTTCTTCGTACCTGGAGCATGGTTACTATCCTTTTTTTTTGGAAAGCCTTCCATTGTTTCCAGTACGGCTGAAGCAGGTAGTACAGTTGGTCCTGGAATCTGATCTGGCTTCGGCGGAAGCCAGCCCAGTACAAAAAGCCTCTAAAATTGCTCTTTTATTACAGATCGTTGCCGAATCCGCTCCCTTCACGCCCAATATTACTAAGTTGGCAGAACGTTCCGGCCTGGACCGGAACACCTTGCTTCGGTATCTCCATCACCTGGAGCGGGCTGAACTTACGGCTTCGCTTTACCGGAAAGGCAAAGGCATTACTGCTCTTCAAAAACCCGAAAAACTTTACCTGGACAATACGAACCTGTCTTACACCCTGGCGCCTTACCGGCCAGACATGGGCAACTTGCGGGAAACTTTTTTCTACAATCAACTGCGGCGGCGACACTTGATACAACATACGGACGAAGGAGACTTTATGGCCGATAACAAATTCACCGTCGAGGTAGGAGGCAAAAACAAAAAAGCAAGCCAGGTGAAACACCTTTCCGATCATTATATTGCAGCAGATGATATTGAGGTAGGAGTAGGCCGGCAGATACCTTTGTGGTTGTTCGGGTTTCTTTATTAGATCAGGAAAAATCATTATCCGGGTAGGGTTAGGACACATCAATTCGTTATGGTATCCAGTTCTCATACCAAAAATCCGTTAATATGGACACTGCAATTCTAAGCTGCGCGACGGGCACCCTGGCGCCCTACCAACCCTCGGGCGCCGCTCCCTGGGATAAAAAGCGCGCCCAGCACCTGTACCGGCGAATGGGCTTCGGCGGTACGCCTGCCGAGATCGACGCTGCGCTCAGCCAGGAGCCGGGCGCCCTGGTAGACGCCCTGATCGACGAAGCCCTGGCCCTGCCGCTCTCTCCCGAACCGGAATGGGCGTACTGGACCGTCGACGATTACCAGAACTTCGAAGAGGAAGTCCAGCAACAATACGTGGCCTGGATCATTCAGTGGGTCAACGACATGCTGTCCAACGGCTTCCGCGAAAAGCTCGCCCTGTTCTGGAGCAACCACTTCGTGACGAAGTACGAGGCGTATCTCTGCGCCTCGCACCTGTATCAGTACCACAAACTGTTGCAGCAAAACGCCCTGGGCAACTTCCGGGATTTCGTCTACGAAATCGGCAAGACGCCGGCCATGCTCATCTTCCTGAACAACGTGCAAAACACCGTCTTCGAGCCGAACGAAAACTACGCCCGGGAACTCTACGAGCTGTTTACCCTGGGCCGGGATAACGGCTATACCCAGGTGGATATTCAGGAGACGGCGCGCGCGCTCACCGGGTGGAACAACCCGCTGCCCTACTGCGGCCCCGTCAGCTTTGTGCCTTTTCTGCACGACACCGGCGTAAAAACCATCTTTGGCCAAACCGGCAACTGGGGGTATGATGAACTGCACGATATACTTTTTGAACAACGCAGCCAGCAGGTGGCCACCCATATCTGCACCAAGATTTACGCCACTTTTGTCCACCCACAGGTAGATGATGAGATCGTGGCGGGCCTGGCACAGACGTTCATAGACAATAATTTCGAACTGGCCCCGGTGTTCCGCCAGCTTTTCAAGAGCGAGCACTTCTTTGATGAATACGTTATCGGCACCCAGGTTAAAAGTCCGATGGAGCATTTCCTCTCCTTTGTCCGCGAAGGCGATTTTCTTTACAATGACGACGTCGTTCAGGTCGTCGCCTATCTGGCATACGACCTGGGGCAGCAGCTTTTCAGCCCCACCGACGTATCGGGCTGGCCCGGCAACCGCAGTTGGGTGGACAGCACCACCATGACCGGGCGCTGGCAGGGGATGGATTACTACCTTTTCTTCCTCTTCGGCAATGCCCCGGAGAGCCTGCGGCAGCTGGCCAAAAACCTGAGCGGTAATTCTTCTGACCCGGCTCTGGTTACTCAGTCCCTCGTCGACCACTTCATCCCCACCGGGCTGGATACCCCCGAGGCTTACGAGCGGGCAACGGCAGCCCTGAAATGGGAGGTGCCACAGAACTATTATGATTCCGGCGACTGGAACCTCGAATGGGATACTGTTCCCGCCCAGGTGGTTTTCCTGCTCCGGCATATTGCCCGCCTTCCGGAATTTCAATTAACTTAAAACAAGACAACCATGTGCGATCATCATAAACCGAAGAAGAAACAACGCCACGGCAGCGCCCTGGAGCACGGCCAGGCCCATGAGCAGGACCACCAGATGTGGAGCCGCCGCATGTTCATCCGAAACCTGGGCCTGGCGGGCAGCGTGTCCCTGCTGCTGGGCAAAACGCCCATCACCGCTATGGGCAGCTCCCCGCTGAGCTGGGCGCTGGCCAACGCCAACACGGACCGCATCCTCGTCCTCATCCGCCTCAAGGGGGGCAACGACGGGCTCAACATGATCATCCCGCTTTACGATTACGGTACCTATCAGGCCGTCCGCCCCACCATCCGGGTGCCCCAGGCTGACATCACCAGCCTCAGCGACGAGTTTGGCATCCCCAACTGGATGGGCGACGTGCTTCCTCTGTGGCAGGACGGGCAGATGAAAGTCGTCAACAGCGTCGGTTATCCGGATCAGAACCTGTCCCACTTCCGTTCTTCCGACATCTGGGCATCGGCCAGCGGCGCCAATGAAACCGTGGAGTCGGGCTGGCTGGGCCGCTTCCTGGAAGGGCAGTTCCCCGATTACCTGACCAACCCGCCCGACGTGCCGCCTGCTATTCAGATCGGCGGGGCGGGCAACCTCGTCTTCAGCAACTCTGACATGATCAACATGGGCGTGGTGGTCGACGATCCAGACACTTTATACGAAATTGCCCAGAACGGGGAGCTGTACGACACCAGCGTCCTGCCCGATTGTTACTACGGAGAGCAGGTGGGCTATATGCGGACGGTAGCCAACAGTATCTTCCGCTATGCCGAGGCGATCTCCAATGCCTACAATGCCTCCACCAATGCTTCGGATTACGACAACGGCTTCGCCCGGCAGCTGGCGATTGTGGCCCGCCTCATCAAAGGCGGCCTGGGCACCCGGCTGTACATGGTCACCCTCGACGGCTTCGACACCCATGCCAACCAGAACAACATTCATCCTGGCCTGCTGAATACCCTGTCCAAAGGCGTCAAAGCCTTCTACGACGACCTGGCTGCCGGCGGGGTGTCTGACCGGGTACTGGGCATGACCTTCTCCGAGTTCGGCCGCCGGATTGAGCAGAACGCCTCCGGCGGTTGCGACCACGGCGCTGCCGCCCCGCTGCTGCTCTTCGGCGAGGGCCTGAACGGCAGCGGCTTCGTCGGCCAGAACCCCGACCTGCAAAACCTGGACCCGGTGGGCAACCTGCAGTACGGCACCGACTTCCGGCAAATCTATGCCACTGTGCTGGAAAACTGGCTGTGCATCGAACCGGAAACGGTGAATGGCGTATTGGGCCAGCCCTTTGAGCGCCTGCCGCAGCTGGGGCTGAGCTGCGCCGCAGTGCCTGTGTACGAGCCGCCTGCCGTGCAGCTGAAGTACTGGCTTTCTTACGAAGGCGGGCAGGTGGGTATTCATTACGTTTTGCCGGCCGGCATGCGGGTGAAAGTGCAGGTGTTCAACCTGGCCGGGCAGCCGGTGGCCACCCTCTTCGACGGCTACCAACCGGCCGGCCAGCACCGCCACGTCTTCCGCACCGACAGCGCCCGGCTGGCGGCGGGGTATTACATTTGCAGTATTCAGGCGGGAAGGCAGGTGTTTAGTAAGAAGATGGTGTATGCGCCGTGAGGCGCAAACTCGATGCTGTGGATGCTGTAGATACTGCGGCTTACGGGCGGCAGATGCTATAGATGCAATAGGTTTTGTGCATTTGCCCGCCCCGCCCCTTAAATCCCCTAAAGGGGAAACCCTCCCATAAATGCACAAAACCTATTGCCGTTAAGTATAAGTTGATGCCTCGAAGGAGCATCCACAGCATGACCAAGGCTTTATTGCGAAGCCTTGGCCAGCATCTGCCGGGAGAAATCCAGTTTATTCTTCCGCTATCACCTGGTCCCGCTCCAGGTCGATCGAACCGCCGGTGTAGCCGCACACGCCCATTCGGGGGGAGTTGACGATGGGCATCATGGCGTATTCTGCGTCTTCGCATTCTTCCTCGTGCTGCTCGGTGCAGTCATCGCAGAAGAACATCTCATCGCCTCCGTAATGGACGGTACACAGTTCCGTAGCCTGCTTCTTTTTGCAATGGTCGCAGGGGATGTCCAGCGGTTCGTTTCGGGTCAGCAGTTTAATGCCTTCTTTGGTCGCAATGGGATAAACGCCCACGCAACGGATGGTGAACTCGGTAGTGGAGCCGAAATCGTAAGCATACCACAGCTCAACGTCTTTATCAAAAGCGCGCCTGCATTTGGTGCTCAGGCTTATTTTATCGCTCCAGCGCCCGGTGCAGAATTGGCTCATGTGCCCGCAGCATTCCAGCCAGATGGCGCGGAGGAATTCGTCCAGTTCATCCAGCTGGGCATCGCCGTCCATGAGCAGGTGCAGGAAATAGGGCTTGGCGTCCGCTACCAGGTGGAAGGATTTTTTGCGGTCTGCCGCAGGTTCGTCCTTCAGGTGAGTGGCCAGATGGCGACTGAGGCCGCGGCCGGAGTAGAGTTTGCCGCAGTAGATGCATTTGCCTTTGGGTTGCATGTTTTTTGATGGGAAGGTACGGATTTTTCTGTTTCATTGCCAGATATGAAAAGTCGAATTCGAAGTCTGCTTCATAGCCCAGGTAATCCTCCTGTACCCGTCGGACACAGCGCTCTATGCTGGCCACTTTGTTGAGAATAACGGAATCAGCCATAGATGCTCCCTCGTTTTTTCACCGCCTCGACAATCTCTCGCCTTTCCAACTCCAGGCGCTGGTACATAGAGTACGCAATCATGTCGAAAGTGTCGCAGTACGCGCGGTCATTACAGTAAATGCGTTGGCCGCTGGAAACAATTACGAACCGGAAACCGGGAACAGTCATTGGTTATTCCCATTACCAGGGCTTCAGTCGGTTCCTTACATATTCCTCCGGTACTGCCCCCCCACTTCATACAGGGCGTGGGTGATCTGCCCCAGCGAGCAATACTTCGCCGTTTCCATCAATTCTTCGAAGGTATTGCCGTTGTTGATGGCCACCTCCTGGAGGCGGCGCAGCATCCTGGGGCCTTTCTCTTCGTTAGCTTTGCGCAGGTTGCGCTGGGTTTCGATCTGGGCTTCCTTTTCTTCTTTGGTAGCGCGGATCACCTCGTTGGGGATGATGGTGGGCGAGCCGTCCTTGTTGAGGAAGGTATTAACGCCGATAATGGGCAGTTCGCCCGTGTGCTTGAGCGTCTCGTAGTAGATGCTTTCGTCCTGGATTTTGCCGCGCTGGTACATGGTCTCCATAGCGCCCAGCACGCCGCCGCGTTCGGTGATGCGGTCGAACTCCATTAATACCGCTTCCTCCACCAACTCCGTCAGCTCTTCGATGATAAAGGCGCCCTGGAGGGGGTTCTCGTTCTTGGCCAGCCCCAGCTCGTGATTGATGATCATCTGGATAGCTACGGCGCGGCGTACGCTCTCTTCGGTCGGCGTGGTGATGGCCTCGTCGTAGGCGTTGGTATGCAGGCTGTTGCAGTTGTCGTAGATGGCGTAGAGGGCCTGCAGGGTGGTGCGGATGTCGTTGAAGCTGATCTCCTGGGCGTGCAGGGAGCGGCCGGAGGTCTGGATGTGGTATTTCAGTTTCTGGGAGCGCTCGTTGGCGCTGTACTTGTGTTTCATGGCTTTGGCCCAGATGCGGCGGGCCACGCGGCCGATGACGGCGTACTCGGCATCTACTCCGTTGGAAAAGAAGAAGGACAGGTTGGGCGCGAAGTCGTCAATCTCCATTCCCCGGGAGAGGTAGTATTCGACGAAGGTGAAGCCATTGGCGAGGGTGAAGGCCAGCTGGGAGATGGGGTTGGCCCCGGCCTCGGCGATGTGGTAACCGGAAATAGAGACCGAATAGAAGTTTTTCACCTTGTTCCAGATGAAGTATTCCTGCATGTCGCCCATCAGCCGAAGGGAAAACTCTGTGGAGAAGATACAGGTGTTCTGTGCCTGGTCTTCTTTGAGGATATCGGCCTGCACGGTGCCGCGCACGGCGGAAAGGGCTTTGGCTTTGATCTCCCTGTAAATTTTTTCCTCCAGCACCTGGTCGCCGGTGAGGCCCAGGAGCAGCAGGCCCAGGCCGTCGTTTCCATCCGGCAGGCCCTCTGCTTTATATTTCGGGCGAGGCAGGCCTTTATCGTCATATAACTCCCTGAGCTTTGCCTCCACCTTATCCTCCATCCCCTGCTCCCGGATGTACTTTTCGCACTGCTGGTCGATGGCGGCGTTCATGAAGAAGGCGGCGATGGTGGCTGCCGGGCCGTTGATGGTCATGGAGACCGATGTTTTCGGGTCGCAGAGGTCGAAGCCGGAATAGAGCTTTTTGGCGTCGTCCAGGCAGCAGACGCTGACGCCGGAGTTGCCGACTTTGCCGTAGATGTCGGGGCGGTAATCCGGGTCTTCCCCGTAGAGGGTCACGGAGTCGAAAGCGGTGGACAGGCGGGCGGCCGGCATGTCGTAGGACAAGTAGTGGAAGCGTTTGTTGGTGCGCTCCGGGCCGCCTTCGCCGGCAAACATGCGGGTGGGGTCTTCGCCTTTGCGCTTGAAGGGGAAAACGCCGGCAGTATAGGGGAACTCTCCCGGCACGTTTTCCTGCAGCACCCAGCGCAGGATTTCGCCCCAGTCTTTGAAACGCGGAAGCACCACTCTGGGGATGCGGGTATGAGACAAGGACCTGGTGAAGGTCGGCACTTTGATCTCCCTGCCCCGCACCTTGTATTTATACTCATCGGCGGCGTAGGCGGCCTTTTTCTCCTCCCAGCCGTCGAGGATGCGCTTGCAGTCGCCGTCCAGGTCGAGTTCCAGGTCTTCGTACGCTTTCTTCAGCGTAGCCAGGGTTTCTGTTTTATTTGGAATGTTGTCCTGTTTGTCCAGGGTTTCGATGGAGTGATTCAGGGCGAACAGTTGGCGGGCGATGGCTACCTGCCGTTCCGCCCAGCTGTCGTAGTTGCGGTTGTTGTCGGAAATTTCGGAGAGGTAGCGCACCCGATTGGGGGGGATGATGTAGATTTTTTCGCTTATCTCGTCCGAGCTGTGAAAGCCGGACTTCAGCGGGGCGTCCGTGCGTTCCACGACCGTGTCCATCAAAACGCGGTAGAGCGTATTGGTCCCCGGGTCGTTGAACTGGGAGGCGATGGTGCCGAAAACCGGCATTTCTTCCATCTGCTTCTCCCAGAGCTGGTGGTTGCGCTGGTATTGTTTTTTGACATCCCGCAGGGCGTCCCGGGCGCCGCGCTTGTCAAATTTGTTGATGGCGATGATGTCGGCGAAGTCGAGCATGTCGATCTTTTCCAACTGGGTGGCGGCGCCGTACTCGGGGGTCATCACGTAGAGGGACACGTCGGAGTGGTCGACGATCTCGGTGTCGGACTGGCCGATTCCGGAGGTTTCCAGGATGATGAGGTCGAATTGTGCCGCCTTCAGGATATCCACCGCCGCCTGCACGTGTTTGGACAGGGCGAGGTTGGACTGGCGGGTGGCCAGGGAGCGCATGAACACCCGGCCGTCGGCCAGGGCGGAGGTGATGGAGTTCATCCGGATGCGGTCACCCAGCAGGGCGCCGCCCGTCTTTCGTTTGGAGGGGTCGACGGAGACGATGGCGACGGTTTTGTCTTTGAAGTCCGTCAGGAAGCGGCGCACCAGTTCGTCGACCAGGCTGGACTTGCCTGCGCCGCCGGTGCCGGTGATGCCGAGCACGGGGATCACTTTGCCTTCCACTTCGTGCCGCAGCTTATCCAGCCAGCTGCGGTGGTCTTCCGGGAAGTTTTCTACGGCGCTGATCATGCGGGCCAGCACCATAGGGTTTTTGTCCTTGTATTCTTTCAGTTGTCCGTTGAGGCTGGCGCCGACGGGGAAGTCGCACTGTTCCAGCACGTCGTTGATCATGCCCTGCAGGCCCATCTGGCGGCCGTCGTCGGGGGAGTAGATGCGGGTGATGCCGTACGCGTGCAGCTCTTCGACCTCCCCGGGCAGTATCGTGCCGCCGCCGCCGCCGAAGATTTTGATGTGGCCGGCGCCCTTTTCCTTCAGCAGGTCGTGCATGTATTTGAAGAACTCGTTGTGGCCGCCCTGGTAGGAGGTGATGGCGATGCCCTGGGCGTCTTCCATGATGGCCGTTTCCACGATTTCCCGGACAGAGCGGTTGTGCCCGAGGTGGATGATCTCCGCGCCGGAGCTTTGCATGATGCGGCGCATAATGTTGATGGCGGCGTCGTGGCCGTCGAAGAGGGAGGCGGCGGTGACGATCCGAACTTTATTTTTTGGCTGGTAGGGTGATATGGTTTGCATAATTTGGCTTGGTTACGGCTGAACAAGAATATTTCTCAGTTCCACCAGGTCTGGAAACTGTTCCAAGTGAAATTGGTCTAGGGAATATTTGTAATAACCTTTAAAAGAAAAATCAGTTATGAACAATTTTTGTTTGAGCAGAGTTTCCAAATCTTTGGCATTAAACCAAATAAGGTAATTGTCATTTTGGAAAAAATCATCGTTAAAGTGTTCCAAAAAACGTTCAAAGGATTCAATTAGCGTTTCACTGGTATAACTGCTTGCTTCGCCGGCAGCAGCCTGAACCAATTGGATTGCTTCGTTCAGACAATGTTCTCGTGTCAGATCGCCAGGCAAATCACCACTTCCTCTTCTCCAGGTAGTATCCAAACGAATAGGTTTACGCACTTCGCCTAATGCACAACGGGCAGCAGTATAGTACTTTAATTCAAAGGCAGCCTCCCGAAAAGCAGACTGAACCCCTTCGAGTGACCTCGTTCCTTCCCTAAGCTTATCAAAAAGTACTTTTTCCTGTATAAACTGGAAAAGTTGCCGGGGATCAAGCAGGTAATTTTCAATTGTGGTGCGATAAGAGGCATAGATATTATTTCCTGCGTTGATAAGTTGAGGCCTTTCCGGAACCGGGAAGTCAAAATCGCGATCTCTGAACCCCATAGATTGCACATCGTCCCTAACAAGCCGGTTCCCTTTTACATAGCCATTCCTGAAATTTGCCAGACTACCCTTTCCACCTACCGGCACTACTTCAATATCAATCAGTTGGGTGCTATTGATTATTTTTTCTATTACTTCTATGTCCCAACTGTTGCGATTGCCTTCACAAAAAATGAACCGAAACTTACCCATCTAGCCTTATGATTTGAGGTTCAGTAAACATTGCGGCCACGCTTTCAGAGTGGGTAGTTAAGATGAACTGGTTGTTTTTCCCCAGCTTCGGCAAGGCCCTAATCAGCGCCTGTTGGAGAGGTGGATGTAAATGAAGTTCTACTTCGTCGATGAGTATAATGGAGTGGTTGATAATTCGGTTTGCAAAATCTAATAATATGGGAAATATAGCTCGTTCTCCTCCGGATAATTCCGAAAATTCATAATCGTTTTTCCCATCAAAAAGCCAAAAATCCTGGTCCTGGTCAAAAAAGTCTTCGAATTCCATTTTGGGAGCAAACCCTTTGAAAGTCCGGTTGGGAAAAACTTGTTGGTAAAGGCGCTCGAAATCAGCAAAAAAATCCCTTTGCCCTTCCCGCAACCGAAATTTTTTATTGGCAACATTTTGATGAAAAACATACCATTTGAAAAGTACTTCCTTTAGCTGTTTTTCACTGAACACTCCATTGGTTTCGTTTTCCTTACCTTTCCCATTCAAACCTTGTATCTGTGTGGAAGACAAGCTTGCCGCGTTACGATGTTCATCATATTTATATATGGACCCCACTTTCTCAAATAACCTTTCAAAGTTTGGCACAAACTTGCTTAGTTGAAGCGCGTACTCATAACCTTTTGTTTGGAAAAAATTGGCAGAGGTAGACGCTTGCACCCGGTCTTTGCGATAATCCAAAAAAAGCTCAAATATTTCATCCGTTCCAGGCTTAATACCCGCTTCTCGGAAGCGCTCCTGAAGCTGCTGATAGTAGTCGAGCGTGGCGTCGATTTCTTCTTTGCTCATCGAGATGGCAGCTCTGACATCCACAGGCATGCGACCACTTTGGATATTATCCCAATAAAAACCAGGATACTTCAAACTGGAAGGAGTAGTAAAGGGCTTGAACGCAGCCCCGAGCAACATGGCGATTGCCTGAAGCAAAGATGACTTTCCAGAACCATTTTCCCCTACCAGCAAAATCATGCCATAAGCTTTCCCCTCATCATCGCAGAAGTTAAATTCCCGATCACTGAACCGTTTGAAATTTCGAAGGGACAGGCTGTTTATTTTCATTGGCTACCATATTGTTGTATTGGAGCGCAAATTTACGAAAATTCTATGGCTATTGCTATAAAGCCAGTAAAGCAGAAAATGTTTAGCAGCAAAGCTGTTAGAGGAACTTTCGGGAGGGCAGCTCTTGCTGTTAAACGTTTTCCAACATAATCTACAAAAACATATCCATCGACCGCATCACCTCCTTGAAAATTTTTTCCTCCGGCGCATACATCATTTCTATGTCCAGTTCCATGGCCAGCCTCGACAGGGCATTGCTGCCCATCATGGAGTTGAAAACGATCTGCCTGGGGATAAAACCCATTTGGTGCACGAGTTTGAAGAAGGAGGCTTCCAGCTTTTCCAGGCCGTCTTCGCGGCCCAGCATTTCCATGCTTACGATCATGCCGTCGGGGTAGGTGATCCACAGGGCCAGGCGCGGGAGGAACGGCAGGCCATCGTCTCCCTTCACCTGGCTGCGCATGTACTGGAAGAGGAAGAGGATGGCACCCTTGCTGTGGCCAAGTTCTTTTTTGGCCTTCTTGACGAGGGCCGGCGAGGGTTTTATCACCGGAAAAGGAGTGATGTTATACCCTTTGGGCGTCACGTACTTGTCCTTCCAGTTGAGTTGCCCTTCTTTTTGTTCCGGCACTCTTAGTAGCATTTTATCGTCTTTGCCGTAAAGGACATCTTCGTTTTCTTTGTAACGGGCGGCCACCTCGCAGGCCTGGCGCAATGCATGGGTCAGCCGTTTAGCCTGCTCTGCATTGATGGGCCAGCCCAGCGTCCCGGGCAAATGGTAGCGCGCCTGCACCCACTGGTTGCGGCCCCGGAATTTGAGGCCCAGCGCTTTGATCTGTTTCAGGTCCTTTTCGGAGAGTTCGCTGCGGTCCACGAATTCGACTTTGAACATAAGCTGGTTCAGACCGAGGGCGAACTGGTCCTCCATCGAAATTTCGTCCGGCTGGTTGAGCAGGAGCAGGTAGGATTTAAAACCTTCATCTCCAGGATATAAACCCAGGGCATAAACCTCTCCGGCATTGCCCATGATGCAGCAGTAGCCGATCTCTCCGCTTTCGGGGTCCTGCACCCCAAAAATGTCATTATCGTGCATCCACTCCCAGGGCTTCAGGTCCCGGTAGGCGATGGCGGCTTCGTAGAATTCTTTCCAGGTTTGTTTGTCTTTCATTGCGATATGGATTAATATGGCATAGTCATATTATAAAGTAAGAACTTAGCGCTCAAAGTCAATGGATTAAGAAAACTTATTTTGAAAAAGTACTTCAGCAGCCTCAGCCCAGAAACTCCAGCAACTCCATCACGATCTTCCGCATCTTCGGCTCCGCCGACTGCGCCACGGCGATCACATCCTCATGGGTTGTCTCCCGGATTTCTTCCAGCGGGTAACATTTATTGGTGGCTACGGACATGGCCATCACGCCGAGGCCCATATGCCGGGCCACCAGTACCTCCGGGACCGTAGACATACCCACCAGGTCGGCCCCGATGATGTGGAAGAAGTTGTACTCGGCCGGCGTCTCCAGGTTGGGTCCCTGCAGGGCGAGGTAGACGCCCTCGTGGGCGCGGATGCCGTGCTTCTGAGCGATCTCCAGCCCTTTGGCGTTCAGGCGGCGGTCGTAGGTGTGCAGCATGTCGGGGAAGCGGGTAGAGGCGTTCGTCGTTGGGGCCGCGCAGGGGGTTGTCGGGCTGCAGGTTGATGTGGTCGCGGAGGAAAACGATGTCGCCGGCCTGTATGTGCTGGTTGGCGCTGCCGGCAGCATTGGACAGGATGAGCAGCTCGATGCCCAGGAATTTCATCACGCGCACCGGGAAGGTGATTTGTTTGGCGGTATAGCCTTCGTAGTAGTGAAACCGCCCGGCCATGGCCACCAGCGGCTGGCCGGCCAGGTAGCCGAAGACGAGTTTGCCCTTATGCCCTTTTACCGTAGAGGTGGGAAAATGCGGGATATTGCCGTAAGGTATCTCCGCTACTGCTTCGATCTCATCGGCCAGCCCGCTGAGGCCGGTGCCGAGAACGATGCCGTAGCGGGGCTGGAAATCCGTCCGGGTGCGAATGTGCCGGAGGGCTTCCTGGATCTGGTCGTAAAGCGGCGTTTGGTTTTCCATACGGCCAAAATACGGACTCGGGGCTAAATGATCAGAACTTCGGTAATTTTTGTTGCCAGATTGATTCCAAAGGAAAGCACTTACAGCGGCTGCATGCCGAAACCCAATACGGGCCGGCCAAGCAGTACCTGGGCGAATACCAGAAGGCACAGAAACAACTGGCCGCCTGTACGTCATCAACCACAAAAGCATGGAGTTTTTCTTGCTCAACATGCTCAACGCCATCCGACTCGACGTCTTCGGCCCCAAAGATTCCCTCCACGAGCAATGCCTGCTGATGGACGACTTTATGCTGTTTATCGAGGAGATGCCCCGGGGCCTGCTGCCCGACTACCGCCGAAAACGGCAGTACGTCAACAGCATCCTCTCCAAAAATGAGGTGGATCGGGACGATCCTTATAATAAAAAGTTGTTTGTGCGCCGCGCGCGGGGGTGTTACGATATCCTGCCGGGGGCGGAGGTGAGCTGGGGGTAGGAAGGCGAAGGCGGAAGGCGGAATTTTGCCTGGCCGAGGCCTGAATCCTGTACATCGTGTCAATCCTGTATAGCCCTCTCACGCTGCCTGCCGCAACAGCGCCCCGATGATCTCCAGTATATCCTTTTTGAAAGCCGCCTTGTCGAAGCCCTTGACCTCCCCTGGCCGCTCCAGGCATTGCAGGAAGCCTTCCAGGACGTATTGGTCGTATTGCCAGTCGTTCATCTGGAGGGCTTTGTGGTAATCGAGGTCTATGGACAGAAACCAGCGCTTTCTGCTCTTTATATAATCATTCTCGTTGCCCCTGAGGTTTTTCGGCAGCTTTTCGCTGATGGTTGGGCTGTAGGTGATGCCTTCTACCGTACTGCCGTATTTCGAAAGGTCAAGCCGTTCATTGATGAATGTTATGATCCGGCCTACGTTGCCTTTCTTTCTCAGGGCAGGGCTTTTGAAGGATAATATGTGAAATTGTGGCGCTTTCAATTCCATCAGCGGTATATTTTATTGCCGGGCGGGCGTTTTAACCAGATGCCGGTCCTTTCCAGGCGCATCAGGTTTTCGTGATGCTTTTTGTATAAGTAGATGCTGTCCAGTTGAACCTTAAAACAATAGTCCTTCGTACCATGATTTTGGTCTATCAACTCCACTCGGTTAATTTCATATTCCGGATCCTTCTTCCGGGCTTCATAATCGCAAGTCTCTCCGTATTTCCAAACTTCCCCTGCCCTCAAAAATATGGTTTTTTGCCCATTTGGGCAAGTGTAACAAGCTCTGTAGCCGTCCTCAGTTGCTACAGCAACATACTGAACGCAGGAGTCGCGCTTCTTTTTTTGTTTTTCCAGCTTTTTGTATATTCTCGGAATTACTTCCGGGTTGCCATCTTCATCCAGGTAAACATGCCCATCCGTCCCTTCGATGTATTTTCTGGACATTTGCACTCTATGCTTTATCCCCATGGCCAGGACAAGGAACATTAAGATCAAAGCGAAAAAAAAGCATTGATTATGAACGAGTGGCATATTCCAGGTAAATGCAGCTCCGTAAAAATGGTGCTTTTGAGGAGGAAAGAGGTAAATACAGGGTTTTAACCGGAAGTTTTGTCCCTGCTCTGATAATTTTCCAATGCCCTTTGCAACCTTTCTTTGATCTTTTCCCGAAGGCTTCCCGGGCTTATTACCTGAGGGCACTCCGGAAAGTCCCCCAAATGAGTGGATTAGTGAGGGATTGAATGAGTGAATAAATATAAAATGTGTATTATTTTTAAAATCAAACTTTATTATATGGTTGATTCTATTCACTCCCCGTTTTCACTACGCTCTTCCGGGTAAAAGCCATACGGGAGGAATTGCGTATTCCTGATACCTACCAGGGAAAAGGCTACCGGATAGAACCTAACAAGGCCTTGGACAAAAGTGTATTTTCACCGAAAGAGGTCGCCATTATTCAGGAGGTGATCAGCCATTATGGAGATAAATCTACGAATGAGATAGTCGAGCTATTGCACTCAGAGCATTCCCTGTGGGACCGGGTGTATCAGGAAAAAAAACTGGAAGAACATTTCAAATACGCTGAATACAATACGAGCCCTTTTGAGATCGATCTCACGGAACTAATCAAGGGAAACGAGGAAAAACTATCGCGCTACTATGCCATGGAGGAGTTTATTGCTTTTACCGAGACGTTCTCTGAATAACTTGCGCTCATCTCCCCCCATCCCGCAACAACTCCATCAACTCCTGCGCCGACAACCTGGCGCTCACGTCAGCCCCGGCCAGCAGCGAGTCCGCCAGGTCCCGTTTTTGGGCGTGCAGCTGCAGGATTTTTTCCTCGATGGTCTGCTCTGCCACCAGGCGGTAGGCCGTCACCGGGCGTTCCTGGCCGATGCGGTGGGCCCGGTCGGTGGCCTGGTCTTCCACGGCGGGGTTCCACCAGGGGTCGGTGTGGATGACGTAGTCGGCGGCGGTGAGGTTGAGGCCGGTGCCGCCCGCTTTCAGGCTGATGAGAAAGATGTCGCCCTCGCCGGACTGGAAAGCGTCGATCGCCGCCTGCCGCTTTTTGCCGGGCGTGCTGCCGTCGAGATACTGGTAGCTGATCTTTCTCGACCTGAGGTGTTTTTCCAGGATTTTCAGGTGGTCGACAAACTGGCTGAAGACGAGGGCTTTGTGGCCGTTTTCCAGCAGCTCGTCGACGATCTCGGAGAAGAGTTCCAGCTTGGCGCTGCGGGTGAAGCCGGCGCCGCCGTCGGCCAGGGAGGGGTGGCAGGCGGCGCGCCGCAGGCGCATGATCTCGGCCAGGATGCGGAGGTGCTGCTGCCCCGCCTGTTCCTCGCCGGCGGTGGCAGCCAGTTTTTCGATAGCGTTGCGGCGCAGGGCTTCGTAGAAGGCCCGTTCTTCCGGCGGCAGTTCGACGGTGAGGGTGATCTCCGTCTTTTCCGGAAGGTCTTTGAGCACCTCACTCTTGCGTCGGCGGAGGATGAAGGGGTGGACCAGGCGGCGCAGCTGTTCGCGGCGGTTCTCGTCCCGGTATTTTTCGATGGGCAGGGCGAAGCGCTCGGTGAACTGGCCGATGCTGCCCAGCAGGCCGGGGTTGAGGAACTGGAAGAGGTTCCAAAGCTCGCCGAGGTGGTTCTCGAGCGGCGTGCCCGTCATCGCTATTTTAAAATCGCCGCGCAGGGCCATTGCCGTTTCCGAGCGTTTGGTCGCCCGGTTTTTGATCGCCTGGGCTTCGTCGAGGATGAGGGTGGCCCATTCTTTTTGCGTGAACAGTTTTTCCTCGCGGGCCATCAGGTCGTAAGTCACGATGATGAGGTGGCCTGGTTTGGCCTTTCTGATCGTGGTTTCCCGATCGCTTTCGCTGAAGAGGATGGGCGTCAGCGCCGGCGCAAAGCGGGTGGTTTCAGCCACCCAGTTGCGGCAAACGCTGGCGGGCGCCACGACGAGGGCGGGGCCCAGTTTGGCACGGGTGGTGAGCAGGGCGAGCGCCTGCACCGTCTTGCCCAGGCCCATGTCGTCGGCCAGGCAGGCGCCGACGCCCCATTCGGCGCAACGCCGCAGCCATTTATAGCCTTCCAGTTGGTAGGGGCGCAGGGTGGCGTCGAAGTTTTTCGGCAGGCGGTAGCTTTTGGCGAAAGCCTGCTCCAGCCTTTCCCTGCTTTCCCTGAACTTCTGGCTGGCTTCCAGGTGCTCGACGGCGCTGGTAAAAGGCTCGATGGCCGGGGCGGCCAGCGGGTGGAGCTGCAGTTTGCCGCCCTTTTTTGCTGTGCTTACCAGGCCGTTGATGCCTTTCAGCCGCTGGCGGAACTCGGCAGTCAGGGCCAGGAACTTGCCGGGGCTGACCTCTACAAACTGGCTTTGGCCCTCGCTAAGCGACAGCAATTCCTGAAGGGTGAGCACCGTTTCTTCGTCGACCCTCAGCTCGCCGTCCAGTTCGAACCATTGTTTTCCATCCCGGACCGACAGTCGGAACTGGTCGAAGCCGGCTACGGAGTCGACGCGCAGTTTTTCGCCTTTGGGCCATTCCAGGATGATCTCCTCCGCCTCCAGCAGGGGCCGCAGTTCCAGCAGCAGCTGCAGGCAGGTCTCGGCGTCTTCCAGTTGCCAGGTGCCGCTGTGCGGGCGGTTATTTTTCAAAACCGGCACTTTTTCCCGCAGGGCGTTCCGGTTCTTTTTCTCTGCTTCGAGGTTCCGGTTGGCGGCGGTCCGCTTGCCGTCCACCAGAGCGACGAGGAAGGATTCGCCCTCGCCCGGTTTTACATAAGGAGGTATTTCCCGGAAGGGCTTCACATACAGCTCCACGTGGAAGCCGTCGCCGACGGGCAGCAGGTGGACGCAGATGCGGCTGTCGGCCTCTACGGCCGGCAGGTTTTCATCCTCGAAAGCCGACTGCAGGGGCACGAGCCGGGCCAGGCCGTTCAGGGCTTCCCGCAGTTGGGCTTCCGCCCGTTGCGGCACGGTGAGGGTTTTGCCGTTGAAGGCGCGGGCAATGCGGGCCATCTGTTCGGTAACTTCGATGAACAGGTAGCGGGTGGGGGACTCCTTTTCCACTTTTGCGCCCGGCTCGTGGACATTGTGGGTGAAGTGCATTTGATAGCCCTTCTGCGTGCGTTTGGCGATGAGGGTGGGCCTGGCCTCCACCAGCTGCACGGCAGTGGCGGGAGATTTGCGGAGAAAAAGCAGGGGGTGGCCGACGAGCTGCTTCCAGCATTTCTCCTTCCCGCTGAGGTTGAACTCGCTGCCCCAGGCGTACCCGACGGCCCTGATGAAGGACTCATCCTGGGGTGCCAATCCCTCCACCTCGCCGTTTATGAGGCGGTCGAAAGCTACTACCCGCCCCTTTGTCCAACTGCCGCTCTTGCCAATCGTCTGATGGCGGGCCTGGGCCCAGCCCCTTTCGAAATCGACCTGCCAGGCGATGCGGTTTTCCGATTCGGTGATGGCCGGCGCCTTGCCGCCTAGTTCCAGCAGCACTTTCATCGCATTTTCCCACTCCTCGATCCGGGGCAGGAGGTGGATAAGCGGCTGGCCGACGGGCAGGGGATAGCCGTCGGTAGGCTGCCCCAACTCGCCCAGCAGGGCGTTCATCTCGGCGGCCATCCAGGCGTAGCCGTCGGCAGCGAGCTTTTTGCGGTAGCGCTTCACCTCTTTGGCATCCACCAGCGACTCGTCAACCCAGAACCGGCAGAGGTGGCCGAAAAAGTGGCATAGCGGAAACAGGGGCTCCGCCTGCAGCATTTGCCCGGCGAGCGGTTTGTTGTTTTCGAGGAAAAATACGACGGCGTCGAGGTAATTGTAAACGACCTGATACCCGTTGGGCCGGCTGATGGCCTGCCGGGCGGCGCTGTGTGCCTTTTTGTAAAGCTTCGTATCCTGCGGATGTACCCGGGCGAGAATATGGAACAGGCCGGACAGGCCGGACAGGACCTCCTTGTTGTTGCCGGATAACTTCCGGGCCAGTTGCTGGGCGGTGTCGAAGGCGGCCAGCGCTTCAGCATATCGCCCCTCCAGAAGATGCCGGATGCCGGGAAAAGCAACCTGGGCCACTTCATCGAGATAACTGGACAATTTATCTACTTGTTGCCAGTCGCCCCGTAATATGTTCAATTGAACCAGCAGGCGCGCCAGCAGCGGGCGGCCCTCCCCCAGCAGTTGCCCTATAGTATCCTGTGTATACTGGAAAAAACCAGTGTCCAGCGGTGACAGGTAGAAGGTATCGGAGGAGAGTCGCTGAGAAAGCAGGAACGACCTGACGCCGGCGGGGAAGGACTCCAGCTTTTCCTCATCAAAATCCTCGCCCAGCCAGTACTCGACGAGTTCATCCTGGGTGAAACCCTCCCTCCCCTGTTGGGTCAGCGCGAAAAAGCTCTGTTGGAACAAAACCGTATTGGCGGCATAGCGCCCGATCCGCATGTCCCGGAACAGCCGGTTGGCAGTGGAGGGCTGATACCAGTAATTGTGGGAGGGAAAGGTGCGCCGGATGGGAGTGGCCAACTGGGCAAAATCGGGGTCCGTAGGAAAATAGCGGTCGCACAGGTCGTCGGCAAATTCTTCGGGGCATTCATATTGCTGGTAGGCAAGCGTGAGGAATCCCTCGCTGACGAGTTTTTCCAGCAGAGGTTTTATGTCGGCAGGGTATATGTTTTTGCGCCTGTTGCTGAATTTTGCCGCATTGAAAAGCTCCATCAGCTTGGTCTGCGATGTCGGTTCCCATAGCAGGGCGGCAATCTTGATCAGGCGCTGTTCGGTTTCGCCCAGTTCTGCGTATGCGCTCATCAGTTCCTCCGCGCTTCGGGTTTTAGGCACGGGCGCGGGCCCTGGCCCGGAGGCAGCTGGCGCCGCCGTCTTATTCATAATATTTTCCTGCCGTATCTTAAAAAGTACGGCGGCGATGTGCTTGCAGGGGCCGCCCTGGTCGTAGGGACACGCACAGGCGTATCGGGCGATGTCTCCATTGTGGAGGATAGCTATTTCAACTTCATAATCGTCGCCGTTTCCTTCCACGAGGGCAAACCATTGGTCCACGCCTGCGCCGCTTGTTTTTTCCAGGAATTGTATCCTGCCGCTGTTAAAATACAGGATTCCCCGGCCGAGGACTTTGGAAGAAAAGGACCGTTCAAAATTTTGGAGGTTCATATTGCCTGTTTTTCAAACTCAGGCAAATATACGTAGAAAACCTTCAAACAAGCTCTTAGGCATCTTCCCACCTCAATGCAACATACTCACCCCTGAAACCTCCGCCAGCACATCCGCGTATTCCGTCAATTGCTCCCGGATTTTAGCGATCTCTGCCCGTAGCGCAGCGGCATGTTCCCAATTGCGTTCATGTGCCGTCGCCGAAACGCCCTCCGGGCGCTGATCTTCATAATCCTATAAAATGGGATGCTAGTGTGCAAGCACCGGACGAAGCACTTTGTTGAGCACAGCTACGGCAATGTATCCGAGGGTCGTATCGTCTGCTTCGCCGGGGGTGGTCTGGAAGAGGGAGTAGAAGGAAGTAAGTGCTTCGCGCAGCAGGCCTTCGCCCTCTTTGAGTTCCTGCACCGTTACGCGGGTGACGAGCTCTACTTAGATATCCCAGGCGGCCTGCCGCTGTTGCTCATCTATTTCCCATTCGCCTTCTATGTCCAGGAAGGGGAGGTTTACTTTGAGGGAAAAACCTTTAAATTTTGCGTTTGCCATAGCGTCAGTTCAATTTTTGCCCAAGTTGGCATAAATATCCAAATTTAGCAAAATTTGAGATTTCCCCTTTTCCGGCTTCACTCTTTTATTGCGCGCTCTGCAATTCGAACATCGGCAATGACTCGACGAAGCGCCCTTCCGGGCCGGTAGACCGCCCGCTGCTTTTTCATGGTTTCGTACCCTCCGGTCAAGGGATCTGAGTTGGAAAGCCGACGTCCGTATCCGCGGGCCGCTTTTTCATCCAGAAGCTGAATGAAATCTGGGGGCGCTTCCCGGTGCTTCCAGCCATCAGATGTATGACGGTAAAGCATTATTTTAGGAACAGCCTCATTCACAAGTCAAAACTCTACTAAAAGGACAAACTTTTTTCCTTTCCCCCCGTAAAACATATTCCAACCATTATAATTTACATCATGTTTCCACCAGAACTAGAAAGCGCCCTTCAGGCAGTCATTGGCACCACAGAGGGGTTGCCCTTGTTTGAGCCCCTCAAGCCATCCATTTTTGATATTGCCGGTTTCCCCAGACGAGAGGTTGTTAATTCCAGGTTGCTGGCTTATTATTTTGACAGAGAAGAATCCCATGGATTTGAGGAAAAGTGCCTGGAAGCTTTACTGGAGGCACTGAAAGGTGAATATGGCCTGAACCTTGAAAAAATCGAACTGAAAAAAAGCTATTCCGTCGCAACGGAATGGCACAAAATTGATGTCGTTATCCTTGGGAAGAAACACCACGGTGTGCATGAATGGGCAATCCTCATCGAAAACAAGATCGGCCACACTCTTAATAACCCACTTGATGACTACTGGAAAAGGGTAAAAGCCGACTTCAAGATCGGAATTGTACTGGCGCCTACTCTGAAGGAAATCCCAGGTTTAATGGATTCTGAAGCCCAATATTACCCTCTTACTCACCTCCAATTGAAGGATAGCATTGAAAAGAAGTTGGGTGCCTATGATCCGGAAAGCACGACCCATAGCAGGGCCATATTAGAAGACTTTCTCAACCACTTAAAGAATATTTCCATGGATACAATCAACCGGGAAACGCTAAAGGAAAAAGCATTGGATTTTTTTAAGCGTCACGAAGAACTCAAAAAGATTGAAGAATACATAAATAATATACGAGGCGCTAATTTTTGCGAACTTCTGGACTTCATGCGGCCGTATGGCTTTGAAATTTCCGGTTGGTTCAACCCTTCGAAACGAGATTTGCACTTTTACTACTACTCCAACGAGGAAATGGATAAAGCATACCCCAATCTGCCGACTGCCTTTCGCTTTTGGTTTAACCAGCCTCTTTATTTAGGTCAAGGCAGCCTGGAATGTATATTTGAGCTTTATGGGGAGAAAGCAACTGCTGAAAATGTGGAAAGAATAAAAGAGTCTATTTCTGAATTTATTAATCTCCACCACCCCAACTTGTCATTAGGCAGTAACACTCAACCCGGTAATTATGCTCAAATTATCTATCTTGGTATGCCACTGGAAGAAATTAATAAAACTAGCGGCGGGAACGGCTATCATGAAAAACTTAAAGCCATATTGAAAGAAGCATTTTTCACTGTTCCGGAAGGAGGTACTCACCATCTTGTCGGCCTCTGCGCGGCAGCGTTAGAGCATGTTTGGAGGTAGTCATTTGGGCTGCAAGTGCCAGATTCCGGAACCTCACTTTGCCATTTCTTCGCTCCATAGCGCTGCTATGAAGCTCAAAAATGCCTTCGTGAGAACCCAAAATCTGACATTTTCGCTTCCAAAGCACCACCTCCAAACATACTCTTAAACAAACAGGCTATGCAACTTGAACGCCCCATCATCTTTTTCGACCTTGAAACTACCGGAACTCATACCGAAAATGACCGCATAGTACAGATTGCTGCCATCAAGCGGTTTCCGGATGGAGAGATAGAGGAAAAGAACCTCCTGGTCAACCCGCAGTGTCCCATCCCGGAATCGGCCAGTGAGATACACGGCATTACAGATGAAATGGTCAAAGACAAACATGTATTCCGCAAATATGCAAAAAGCATGTTCAATTGGTTCGCCGGCTGCGATCTGGCAGGATACAATTCCAATCAGTTTGATATACCAATGCTGGCAGCGGAGTTCCGCCGCTGCGGATATGTCTTCCCGGATGGAGACACTCATTTTGTTGATATACTGATGATCGAACGGCTGGTCAATAGCCATCGCCTGGAGGCAACCTACAAACGGTATACCGGAGAAGATCTGGAAGGCGCCCATGATGCCCTGGCCGATATCCGGGCTACGATCACGATCCTGTATAACCAGCTCAAAAGACATTCTGACTTACCGCTTACCCCCAAAGAGCTCGACACGCTGACAACGGGGGACGAACCCCGGGCGGATATTTCGGGTAAACTCCGGTGGGTAGAGGGGAAGCTGGTATGGAACTTTGGGAAACACCGCGGGCAACCCGTAGTGGAGACGTTTGATTATGCAGAGTGGTTTCTGCGCTCGGATTTCCCGGCGGATGCGAAGACTTTGGTACAGGAGCTCATGAAGTAAGATCGGTAGCTATGTAAAGGCCATTTTATCAAATTGAGTGCCGACAAAACCCAAGACTTTCTGAATTCAAAACATCACCTTCACCTTCAACCCATTCAAATTCTTATTGGGCAAGCTGCCCACCCGCTGCAGCTGAGCGGCTAAAATTCCAGGATGGATCCTATATTCTTTAGCCAGATTCACCAATTCCGCCTCGCTCCATGGCCTGGTCTTGTTGGCGTACTTTTTCAGCGGAAAATCTCCGAGCAGATATTTCAAAGCTATTCGATTGGCTTCCGCTTCTTTTTCTTCATCCTGTTCGACTCCTTTGACCCCGTCCAGGAAAATTTCCGTTTTACCATGCTTCAGGATGTGAGCCGCTTCGTGAAAAAAGGCAAACCAGAAGTGGTCCGCTGTTTTGTAGCGGTCCGATAATTGAAGGAGAGGGTGAGTACGTTTCTTCAGCCAGCGGGTAGCGCCATTGACCGGCGCATTGGGCAAGAGAGGAGTATAAACCAAAGCGGCCCCGCAGCTCGCACAAAGGGCTTGTAAAGCTTGCAGGTAATCATCGGGCTGCCGATAAGCCATTTCTCTGGCATCCTCCAGGCAACCTTTAAAGAGTTTCTCATCAAAAGGGGACAACTCCAGCTTTTCAGCCTGCTTTTCGCCCAGGCGCAGCCATACCGATAAAGAGTAGGGGTTCTGGGTATGAGCCAGGCTGATCTTAAAGGCGACTGATATTTTTGCGTCTTTGTAAATCCTTTCCCATTCTTCCTTTGAAGCAACCTGGAAGAAAGAAAGCAGATCCTCCACCTGGCTAATATTCTTCCTTCCCTTGCCAATGATGCCCCATTTTTTCAAGGCGGAAAGCGGAAACTGGCTGAGCCAATCAAATTGCTCGGCGAGCCGTTCCTGCTCATCGATCGCCAATTTGTCTTCCTGGTACATCCGCTCCAATTCCAGCCAGGTGCGTACAGGGATGCCCAGGACGTGTTCCAGCTTAACGGCCATTTCCGGAGTAAGAGAGACTTCCCCTTTTATCAACTGGTTCAATTTATTAAAGGGGTAGCCCAGGCGCTCCGCCAACTCCCGCTGGGTCATACCTATGGCATCTATGGTTTCCTGTATGGTATCTCCCGGACAGGTCAGGAGGGCTTTTTCTGTGGCTCGCGTAGTCATGATCGTTATAGTGTGTGCTGTTTTTTAGTAATTGCTATTTCCTCCGGCTAACACTGTTTCACCTAATGATAATCAACAATCTCGATGATGCAGATATCCGTTATGGCTTCCATATCAATACCGCCGTCTTCTTTTAATGGCAGGGGATTATGCTCAAGTATGAAACAGAGGCGGTCGTTGCCAGTGACCTTGACAGCCCATTGCCCCTGCCGGCCTCCTGTAAGTGGATGTAGGTAGGCTGCCGGGATTTTCGCCAGGTTCGCCAGCGTGGCACTCGCTTGCATTTCTCGGTAGCGTTGCTTGATTTTCTTCGCGCGTTGTGCCCCGTAAGCCTTTATCAAGGCACCGTCACTGGAAAAACTTTTTTCCAGCTTCCTTGTTTTAAACGTTATTTCCACTTACAAGGTTCCTGTTTTGTTTACCTTAAAGGTAAATAATTTTTACCAACTATTCAATGATTGGTTTACTTGCTGCCTCATAGTTAAAGAAGTACTGTATCAAGCAAAGAAAGCCAACTTGCTCCGGAGAAAATACAGGTTCCAGGTGGGGAAATATCCGACAAAGTGGCTTACTATGCTGAAAAACTAAAGTTTCTTACCTCAATTCTAAGCTGGGAAGCAATATAGCTAAGGGCTTTTATTTTAGCCCAATTAACGTTAATTTGGATGCCAACAATGAACAGCCAGAATGGCCAACGGCAGCGCAAAGCCCGCTCAGCCCAGCGTCGGCGTTGAACAACTGCTTGGCCAGGTTCATTCACGTGGCTGCAGTCATTGATGACGGGCAGGGCGAGCGAACGCAGGGCAGACATCAAATTGGATCCCTTATCACAAATGACGTACTTGAGCCTGAGCCCGGGCCGGCTTTGTAGGTTGCGAGCCAGAAAATCGCTGACATCCCCGCCCGTCCAGGAGGACTGTACTTCCATACCCAAGACTTCCACGTCCGCCACAGTTAAGGGGCGGGAGAGCGAGGCCGCTAGTTCAGCTTTGACGCCCAGCAATAAGAGCAACTGTTCTTTGCCGATCTGTATGCTGGCGTCCAAGATGGCTACGTACTCGCCACTGATCGTCTTGGCCAGGTTCAGCGCGTGAAGCCCGCAGCGTTCCACCCAGTTACTTACCGTTTTGAAGGCGGGCGCATTATACTTCCAGCCCATCAACTCGGCGTAGAAGCCCACCGTGGCAGCCGCGCAGCGCAACGAACCGCCGTGCAGCACAATAAATACGGCCATGGCCATCATCTGAGCCGGATAGACACAGTTGTGCACCGGTTGTGGACGGCTCAGGCCTTGCAAGCGGGCTATCTCGGATTGAAGCCGCTTGATCGTTTGGTCACGGTACCGGATTTGATCCTTGAGCCTGCGCCGAGCGGCGGTGCGAAATTTAGCGCGTGATTTCAGCAGAGAAACCGTAGCTTTGAGGGGTGCCCATGCGGGGAGTGTTTTGTGTTTCACACCCCAAAGCTACGCCGTGTGGGCACATCTTTCACGTCAAAAAACGCCGGGCCCAAAAACTATCAGATTACACAGCCTATCTTTTATGCCAAAGTTTTGAGCGGTCAATACTACCCGGCTGATTTCATATTCCGGATCCTTTTTCCGTGATTCGTAATCGCAGGTCTCACCATATTTCCAGACCTCCTTTGCCCTTAAAAATATGGTTTTTTGGCCGTCCGGGCAAGTGTAACAGGCCCGGTAGCCGTCGCCTATTGCAAGGGCAGCATATTGGATACATTTGTCTCGCCTCTTTTTGTGGGTTTCCAGCTTTTCATGAATCTCTGGAATGACTTCCGGATTACCCTCTTCATCCAGGTAAACGTGCCCCTCCGTCCCTTCGATATATTTTCTGGCCATCTGCACCCCATGCTTTATCCCGCCTTTATCCGCAGAAATTGTCAGAGAACAAAAAAATGGCGGTTTTCGGCGGCCTGGTTTCCCGGTTGGCGGTTTCGGCAAAGCAGGCTTCATAACGGCGGCGTTTCCCATAGTAAGTTTATTTCAAAATAATCGGTTTAAAATTACGCCGCTAAAGTATAAACCTTTTTTTGAAAAAACCAGGACAGTTTGCAGCCGCCTGGCAGGGGTTAATTTTTGGGAAAACCACCTGTATTTGACGCTTAAAACATTGATTGTTAGGAAATATTGCACATTGTGAAAATGGGTACAATAGTTTCTCATGTGAGGTGCGCACGTAATGAAAAGATGCCACGAAAGCACAAAAGCACAAAATCCCACGAAACTTCGTGTGGATTTTGAGCCTTCGTGTTTTAGTGGCAAAACCTGCGAGCTCTACATGAGAAGAGAAATTGCTGAAGTGGGAAAGCGTGATAATAGCGCTTTCCAGTAATAGCGCTTTCCAGGCGGTGGGCGGCGTGCTCGGCGGCCACGCCGTCAAGATGGGGGCGGAGCGCTGACGGAGTTGTTTATGGGCTTAATCCAGAAGGAAGAACCGACTTTCGAATCTTACGCTGATTTTAAGGAGCGGTTCGAGGGGTATATTGGCGAGCGGCGGCGGGTGCTGGGGGAGGAAGGGTTTTATGAGCGGTATCCGGTGGATAAGCTGGATAAACCGAGTAGTTCAGTTCGAGCACATCATGAGTCATGTGGCAGAAGAACTGTACGGTCCCCAAATTGCCTTCGAACTGGCTGTCCGTTTCTTTCTGGACGATAAGGAGCCGCTGCCGGCGGCGACGGATAGGTGAGGTTACTCCTGCTTACGCCTTGACGGCAATGCCTGAGAAGGGGAGTACTGGGTTTGAAACCATTGAGCAAAGCGCTTCCCTCCCAGATCATATCAATCGCCCGGAAAATGAGAAGCGTGCGCCAGCATAATAAACCCCTCACCACACCAACGTCCCCACCGTCCTCCCCGGCAGCGATGCCGTAATCCATTTTTCCCCTGCGCCGATATTGAACGACTGTATGCCATTGTGTTCATTGAGCACGATCAGTACCGTTTTGCCATCCGGGCGGCGGAAGGCTACGTTGGGCAGGCCTCCGATGATGTTGCTGCCCAGCCGCACTGAGCCGGGCGGCACAAACTTCGCCGCCTGGGCGATGATGTAGAATCCGACATTCTTCGTGGCTTTTGATCCGTCGATGGTAACAGCGCCCAGGCACAGGGTGCAGCCGCCGGGCGTGTGAGGCTCGAGATTGGGGTCGCTGGCGAGGTTCCATTCGAGGGCCACCCGGCTCCAGTTGCGCATGGTGCCGATGATGACGTTCTTCAGGTGCCACTGCAGGTCGCCGTCGAAGCTGCCGTTCGCCCCCGTCCACTGCTCGGTGAAGTAGAGGGCTTTGTCGGGGTGGGCGTCGTGGATTTGCGACAGGGCGCTGACGTCGCCGGCGTAGAGGTGGAAGGCCGTGCCGTGCACGTAGGCTTTTGCTGCCGGGTCGCTCAGGATTTCCAGGGGGAAGTCCGGCCGGTCGCAGTTGTGGTCCCAGATAACGATCTTGGTGGCGATGCCTGCCGCCTGGAATGCCGGGCCGAGGTGGTTTTTGATGAAATCGGCCTGCTGGGCTGCCGACATAACCATGCTGGGGTTGTTGCCGCCGTGCTGGGGCTCGTTCTGGGGGGTGATGGCGTCAATGGCGATGCCCTGCGCCTGCATGGCCTGGATGTATTTTACGAAATACCGGGCATAAACGCCGTAATACTGGGGCTTGAGGTTGCCGCCAACGCTGCTGCCGTTGCTTTTCATCCAAACCGGCGGGCTCCAGGGCGAGCCCATGATCTTAATGTCCGGATTAATCGCCAGGATTTCCTTCAGGATGGGGATGAGGAACAGGGTGTCTCTCGACAGGCTGAAATGTTGCAGCTCGGGGTCCGCCTGCCCGGCCGGCCGGTCGTTGTAGCTGAACACCACGGGGTCGAGGTCGGAAGCGCCGATGCTGACGCGCAGGTAGCTCACGCCGATGGAATTGTCGCCCTTGCCGAAAAGCTCCTGAAGCAGGGCCGCCCGGTCGGGTGCCGCCATGCGGTGCAGCAGCATGGCGCTGCCGCCGGTGAGGGTGTAGCCAAATCCTTCTACCGCCTGGAATTGCTGATCCGGAGCGATCTGTATAGCCGGAAAGCGTTCATCCTCGTCGGCGGCAAAATCGATCGTCTTTTTGTAAAGCAGGTTTACCCCGTCGCCCGACGTCGTCCAGACCTCCACCGGCAGGACGGGGGGCGGCTCATAAGGTTCGGCTTCGGGTTGGGCCTCGCAGCTCAGCAGGCTGAAAAGGGGGAGCAAAAGCAGGGTTCTGTTCATGATCAGGTTTTTAATAAATAAGGGTAGCAATAGAATGCGGCAGGCTCTCTGCCTCCACTGCCTGCCCGCCTACGTACAAGCGGTAGCCGATCTTTTCTTCCGTAGGGTTCATCACCACCACGGCGACGCTGCCGTCCGGGTTGAGAAAGGCGGTGGCGAGCAACTGCGCCCGGCTCGACGAACAGGCGATGCGGCGCGCACCGGGGCGGATGAACTTCGAAAAGTGGCCGATGTAGTAGTAGGAATTCATATAGTGCAGCGTGCCGTCCTCTGTTCTGGCGTGAACCGGGGCAAAGCAAAAGTTGCCGACGTGGTTGGGCCCGCCCGTTTCGTCGAGCAGGACGTTCCAGTCGGTCCAGGCCACGGCGCCGTTGTTGAAGTCGTGGATCATGTTTTCGCCGTAGCGTTCGCCCCAGGACCAATCGCCGAAGGTTTCCCAGGAGAAGGGATAATTGCAGGCTTCCGTGAGCAGCAGTTTTTTTTCGGGGAAAGCCTCCGCCACGCGCTTTACGTTTTCATACTGATGCCCGCCGGTCCAGGATTCGTACCAGTGGAAGCCGACGCCCCAGATGTAGCGGGCGGTTTCGGGGTCACTCAGGTAGGTAGCGGCGCGCTGGTAGAGCAGGTCGCGGTTGTGGTCCCAGGCGATGAGTTTTTTATCGGAAAAACCTTTCTTTTCCAGGGCCGGGCCGAGGTGGTTTTTGATAAAATCCGCCTCTTCCTGTGCCGTGTAAATGCAGGATTCCCAGGTTTGTTTAGCCATGGGCTCGTTCTGTACGGAAAGGCCCCAGACCGGGATGCCTGCTTTTTCGTAAGCCTGGATGAATTTCACGAAATAATTTGCCCAGGTGCCGTAGTGCTCCGGCTTCAGTTTGCCCCCTTGCAGCATGGAGTTGTTGTCCTTCATCCAGGCCGGGGGGCTCCAGGGGCTGACGAACAGGTCGAGCTGCCCGCCTGCTGCCGCCATCGCCTTTTTGATGAAAGGGATTTTGAACCGCTCGTCGGGTCCGATGCTGAAGGTGTGCAGTTCTGCGTCCCCTTCGTCAACGTAGGTGTACATGCCGCTCGAAAAATCGCAGCTGTTGATGTTCGTCCGGGCCAGCGTATATCCGATGCCCTGTTCGGGATCGTAATAGGCCCGCAGCAGTTCCTCCTGCTGCCCGGGCGGCAGTTTGGCGAACGTCTCCGCCGATGCGTCGGTCAATGCCCCCCCGATGCCGGCGAATGCCTGGAAAGTTTGTGAGGGGTCGACAAAAACGCAGGGCTGGTCCTCAAAGGGCTGACCGAAGGGCGCAAAGGAAAGCGTGGCTGTCGGCGTGAGGCGGAACGGGGAATTTTCAGCGGTAGTAACAACGGACACTTTTTCCCCTTCTCCGGCATAACCGGGGCCGCTGGCTTTTTGTCCAAAAACAATGGCATTGGAGAGCAGCAGCGGGATTAGTATTCTGATTTTCATTTTTTCTGATTTCGGCGTAACAAAAAACCATGGCAGCCAACCTGCTTCCTGTACCCTTATCGCAGGCCGCACTGGCCACATCAAAAATCGAACATCGCAAATCAAACATCACAAATTATCAATACCCCGGATTCTGGATCAACTTCGAGTTCTTATCCAGCTCCGCCTGCGGGATGGGCCAAAGGAGCCGCTCCGGCGTCAGGTTATATCCCAGGGGCTGCCCGTTGGGGCCTTTGGCGTTGTTCATCACTTCGATGGCCCGGCCGGTGCGCTTCAGGTCGTACCAGCGGTGCCCCTCGAAGGCCAGTTCGAGGCGGCGTTCCTTTTCAATGGCCCGGCGCATTTCTGCCTGGGAAGAAGCGGTTGTGGGAGGCAGGTTGACTCTCTCCCGGATTTGGTCGACCAGGGCGGCGGCGCCCTCCGGGTCGCCGAGCTCGTTCAGCGCTTCGGCCTTCAGCAGCAGGATGTCCGCCAGGCGGATGAAGATGTAGTTCTGGTCGCTGCCTTCCTGGAAGTTGCGCCATTTGTTGATGAACGGATACTGTGTCTGGGGCCAGTGGGCGTCTGACCATTTGCCGGTGACGTCCAGAAAAATCACAGAGGCGTTTTTCCTGATCTGGTCGTTCTCGGCGTCGAAAGCGGCCACGAGGTCGTTGGAGGGCAGGTTGAACTTTTTCCAGTCGAGCCCCCGGAAGATTTTGGTACCCCAGTTGCCGTCGGCGGCGCCTCCGGTGTAGTTGATCTCAAAAATGGATTCGGCGGAGTTCTCGTTGGCGTTATCCCATAGCTGTTCGTAATCGGGCAGCAGCGAATAGCCTCCCGCGATGACAGCGTCGCAGTATTGCCTGACTTTTTCCCAGTCGTGCGGCTCCTGCGTGGCGTAAACCTTGGCCAGCACGGCGTTCACGGCGCCGGTGGTGACGTAGCCCTTGTGTGGTGCCGTGGCAGGCACCCGGATCAGGGCCGTCTCCAGGTCAGTGATGATCTGGGCATATATCTCCTCCCGGGGCGAGCGGGCGGGGAAGATGATGGAATAAATCTCATCCAGCTTGTCGGCGCTGATGGATTTAACCTCCTGCAACTGCAGCGGCACATCGCCCCAAAGCTGCACCAACTGGAAGTACATGAATGCCCGGATGAAAGCGGCTTCGCCGATGATCTCTTCCTTCCGGCCGTCCGTCAGGGCCGGATCGGCCACTGCGTCGATGTTATTGAGGATGGTATTCGTTTTGCCGATGGTCGAATAGAGGTAGGCCCAGTCGCGGCTGACGTTGCGGTTGGTAGCGTCGAGGCGGTAGTCGTCGATCTGGAAGTTGTCGGGGTTGTCCCCGCCGGCGTAGGCGTCGTCCGCCTGGGCGTCGCCGTTTACGTAGTAATCGAGCTGGTAATATTCGTTCTTGAAATCGGAGTAGGCGCCGGCAAGGGCGGCCTCCACTTCGCTGGCTGTTTTGAAATACACGGAATCGGCGCCGGTATTGTCCACGGCGATGCTCTGCGAGGCCGGCTCCAGTTCCAGGTATTTCTCGCAGGAACTCAGGGTTAGGGCTGCGAGGAAATAAAGGGCTGCTATATGCTTTTTCA
Organism: Lewinellaceae bacterium; assembly: GCA_020636375.1. Classification (GTDB taxonomy): domain Bacteria; phylum Bacteroidota; class Bacteroidia; order Chitinophagales; family Saprospiraceae; genus JACJXW01. The sequence continues at coordinate 387,156 of JACJXZ010000010.1, forward strand.
TTGTTCTCGGTTTTAGAATTCAACATTCAGGCCGGCGGTGAGGATGCGGGCCTGCGGGTAGGTGCCGTAGTCGACGCCCAGCTCGGTGGCGCTTTGCCCGAAGGCGTTCACCTCGGGGTCGAAACCGCTGTACCGGGTGAATGTCAGCAGGTTCTGTCCGGTAACGTAAACCGTGAGTTGGCGGATATTCAGGCGCTCCAGGCTTTGCGGGTTGAAATTGTAGGACAGCGTTACCGCTTTCAGGCGGAGGTAGGAGCCGTCTTCCACGAAGCGGGTGGAATTGCGCACGTTGTCCACTTTGCCGCCGCCGATGGCCCGGGGGATGTCGGTGTAGCGGTTTTCCGGCGTCCAGCGGCGCAGCACGGCCGTGGATTGGTTTTTGCTGTCGAACATACCTTCCAGGTCGATCCGGGTGGCGTTGAAGATGTCGTTCCCCTGGCTGCCCTGGAAGAAGAGGTCCAGGCCGAAGTTTTTCCAGGAAAGCGAGTTGGTCAGGCCGTAAATGAAGTCCGGGTTGGCGTCGCCGATGACGGTGCGGTCGCCCGGGTCGAAGATGCCGTTCCCGTTTACGTCCTTGTAGGTCAGGTCGCCGGTTTCCGGGTCTACCCCTTCCGCAACATAACCGAAGAACACGCCGAGCGGCAGGCCTTCGCGCACGATGGCCACATCCTGGTTGTTGCTGTACACCCTGCCGAAGTAGTATACATCGGTGTACTGCAGTTCCAGCACTTTATTCTTGTTGAAGGAGATGTTGAAGTCGGTGTTCCAGCGCAGTGTGCCGGTAGTGTTGACGGTAGACAGGTTAAATTCCAGCCCTCTGTTCTCGATCGTTCCGGCATTCGTCTGAATGGAGGTGATGGGCAGGGAGTTGGAGAGCTGCACGTTCAGCAGCACGTCGTCCGTTTTTTTATAATAGGCGTCGGCGGTAAAGTTGACCCGCCCCTGCCACAGGGAGAGGTCCAGGCCGATGTTGGACTGGTCGGTGGTTTCCCACCGCAGGTCGGGGTTGCCGTAGGAAACCTGGACGGCGGCCGGCCCGGAGAGTGGGTCGGTGGCGGCCCGGCGGTAGTACGACACCAGCCCGTAGCGGGCGTAGTTGGAGATGCCTTCCTGGTTGCCGTTCCTGCCCCAGCCGAGGCGCAGCTTCATGTCGTAAATGGCGTCGATACCCTGCATGAACGGCTCTGCCGAGATGCGCCAGCCGAGGGAGAAGGAAGGCATGGTGCCCCAGTGGTGCGCGAGCTTGGAGGATCCGTCCCGCCGGGCCGAAGCCGTCAGCAGGTATTTGCTTTTGTAATCGTAGGTGAGCCGGCCGAAGAAGGAAGCCAGGGCCCATTCCTGCACATCGGTGCTGGCCGAGATGCTGTTCGCCGCGTTGAGGGTAGTAACGGATACGTCGGCAGGAAAGTCGTTGCCATAGATGTAGGAATTGCCCCAGTGCGACTTCTGGATACTGCTGCCTGCCAGGAACGACATTCGGCTTTCGCCGAACGTGGCCGAATAGGAGGCGGTATTTTCCCACAGCCAGATGGCGCTGTTGGAGCGGTCG
>JACJXZ010000011.1 GCA_020636375.1 Lewinellaceae bacterium
AGGTGCATGCTCGGATAATTCAAAGATTTATTCCAATTTATCTACAAGAACTATCTCTAATTCCTCTATCTTTTCCAGCTTGGTATCATTTGTTAAAAATTTATCACAACCCTCTTCAATTGCAGTTCCTATCTGAATTCCGTCCATCCCTTTTAAGAATTTATATTTCGCTCTCATCTCATATGCTCTTGTCGCATGACTTTTATTAACATTCAACATAGGAATTCCTACTTTTTCTAAGAATTCTTCAAATTCTTTTATCAGTTCTTCCTTTTCATCTCTTTTTGGTTTAACTCCATATTCTGAGTAGGTTATCACACTGGTAATAATCTCATAGCCATCAATATACAATTCGGTAAAATACTTCTTGAGACGAGCAGAATATTTTGGGTGTTTCTCTATCAGATAAATTAATGGAGCTGTATCTATGAAAATTTTCATTATGGGTCTCTTTGTGGAATATCCATTTTCTTTTGGGGTTCACAATAGGTTCATTGGTTATCTCTCATCATCCTCCCTCAATTCATTAACATACTCTTGGGCATCCATCTCCCAAACACCTTCTCCAATCCCCATATATTCATCTAATATGGATTCAATCTTCTTTCTTCTGTCTAACCTCATCAGGATCTCCTTCAGGATCAGTTCCAATTCATCAGGGTTAAGATGGTTAATCTCTTCTATAATCGTCTGAATTCTAGTCATTTCTATAAATTTTCTTGTCAACCCCTATTATGCTTATTCAAATATACATTTTTATCTCTTTACATGTTCCCCTCATCATAGGGTTATTATTCTCTAATCTGGCCACATATCTTTATTTTGCATATGTATCTTACTTCTCCTTCGGCTTGCACCTAACTTTAAGCATTGTATCTGCCGGAACCGCGCAGCGGTGCTGTCAGATACAATGCAGTTGGACGGAGCCGCATGTATTTGCCGCCCTTATGGGCATTGTATCGGCCTATCCAAGGACTCTCTTACGGCTCTTCAGCCGCCCATTTTTCTCTGCCGGGCCCCGTTATAGGCACCTTTGGCCAGCAACCGCTGCCTAAAATAGCCGTTTCTTCCTTCTTTTTCAAGCTCAATGCCCACTTCAAGGCATAAAAATACAGCCTCAGGGCTGAACTGTAGCTGCCTGAGCCGCAGGCAATGGGGTGGACAACCCTTTAGCCATGAGGCAACAAGGCGGCCCCCGGCCAGCCGGTATCCAGAGAACCGTCAACATGCGGCCCTTGCCGCACACCGGGCACACTTCCCAATCAATGCCGGCGGCCTGCCGGTAGCGCTCCCGCCAGGACAGAACCGGAAGCTGGGGCGGCGGGTTTACCCCTAAAGCTTGTCGGCAAAGTGTCAATGCCCGGCGGCGCAGCCGGTTGGATAAAATACCGTAGTAGCGGATCTTGCAGAACCGGGCCGGCAAAATCCCGTGATACCACGGGACAGGCTATGCTGTTAAAACCGCCGGATAAACTCCTCATGCTCCAGGCGCATCACTTTCTGCTTATTGCCATCGGCGTAATCCCGCCAGCGGAAGCAAACCGTATCCTTGTCAAGAGATACAATACGGTGGTTGCTTATTGCCACCCGGTGAGTATACCGCCCCAGGTATGCCAGCAACTGCTCCGGCCCGGCAAACGGGGGCTTGGCGTACACTACCCAATCTTCGGACATGAGCTTTTTGAGCAGTTGGCTGAAGGCCTGCTTGCCGCGAAAATGGCTGCACAAGCCATCCAGCCTCAGGCGGCCTGCATTATAGTGCCGGCGCAAAGCGCTGACAAACTTTCCCTTGAACAGGGCCGACAGAGCCTGCGCCGGCACAAAGAACTCCTCGCGGGCTGATACCCATTTGCCGCCCCTCAAGCCTCCACCAGGAACTATGCAGTGGAGGTGAGGGTGGTAATGCAGGTTCTGGCCCCAACTATGCAAGATGGCTGCCATCCCAGGCCGGGCGCCCAGGTAATGCCTGTCGGCACACAGCTTCGACAAGGCCGCCCACGCTTCCTGGAACAGCGTTCCATACAACAGCCGCTCATTGTATCGAACTAAATCATGAACCTCCGCCGGAAGCGTGAATACAAGATGAAAATAGCCCACTGGCAATAACTCTGCCTGCCTTGCCTCTAGCCAGGCTTCCCGCGCCAGGCTCTGGCACTTGGGGCAATGCCGGTTGCGGCAGCTATTATAACTGATGCGAATGTGCCCACATTCGTCACAGGCATCAATAGCTTGTCCCGTACACGCAGTGTCGGGATGCCCGCCTAACGCCGCGGTGCGGCACTGCTCGATGGCCCGCATGGCCTTGTACTGTACTTTGCTCAGTTTATGCTGCAAGCGGTAAGCCTGCCCGCTGAGCCGAAAAACATCGGCTACTTCATATCGGGGCCGGCCCATAGCCCCTTACCACCGGGCCAGCAAATCTGGCAGCCCTTTCATCCGGCTGTTCTGCACATGCACGTACCGCGCAGTGGTGCTCACGTTGGAATGGCCCAGCAGGGCCTTTACCGTCAGCGTATCCACTCCGTTTTCCAACAGGTGGGTGGCAAAACTATGCCGCAGCACATGCACCCCCACTTGCTTCCCCAGCTTAATACGCTTGCATGCCTGCTTAAATACGGCTTGTACCGTGCGGATGCTGATATGCCGCCCGGCAACAGCCCCTTCAAACAAATAAACCTCGGGCCGGTATTTCAGCCAGGCTTCGACGTGAGCGCAGCCGAACGTAAGCACGCAATTCCTTCAACAAGGACATCGACAAAACCGTGCTTCGACGTGAGCGCAGCCGAACGGTACCGGCTTTTGCGCCCCTTGCCCATCTCCACCCGCACAACCATCCGCTTGGAATCGATGTCCGTTGGCCTCAGTTTTACCAGTTCCCCTACCCGGATGCCCGTAGTATACAATACCTTGAGCAACGCCCGGTGTTTGAGGTTCTTTGTCTGGCAGATAAGCTGGCGCACTTCTTCTTCCGACAATACTTCCGGAAGCGTCTTGGCTCGCCTGCTGCGCGGCAGTTTGTTGGCATTCCAACTCCGCCCCAACACTTTCTCCCACAGCAGCTTGATGCCGCTGTAACAGCCCGCCAGGCTGCTCTGGCTCAACTGGCGCTCCCGTTTGAGGTAGTCCAGGTAGGCGCCGATGTCGTCCTCGCTCAGCTGCTCCGGGCTCTTGCCGTAGTACTGGGCAAACTGAGATACCCAACTGACGTAGGTTTTGACCGTCGGCTCGCTGTAGCCCCTGCGCTCCATGTAGCGCAACATTTTAGCTCTTAATGGTTTCATGGTAAAGCGTTTTGGTGAAATAATCATCTCTCGCTTTACCAGTTAAGGCTTTTGGAGGACAAAAGCTACCGCCGGAACGGCGGTTTAGTTCAACGTCCAGCGTATATGCCGTGCCGGTGATTAGCCGGCATGGAATATACGCATTGTGTGTGCCTCGAATGGGCATCGAAGATGACCGACGGGGGCTATCGGAACAAAGATAGCCCAAAGGCGGGAATCTTTCACTCTAGGGAGATGCAAGTTCTCCTCACGCTAAAGTAAGTATGCGTGTAGCAAGCCGCAAGGGTTTCCGCCGTGAGGCGGAGTCTGAAGTAAGCGGGACTGCAAAAGCTGGCATGTAAGAACATGAACCGCATAAGAGGCATGGATGGGTAATCAAGGTGGCACAACACACCGAAGGCAGAACTTACAGTAGCCCATTGATGTAGATGCGGACAGGGTCAGCAGAAAGAGGATGCACCTTACCGGGGAGATCTGGGATGCCGGAGGCGAAGCAGAGCGAACTTGCTTAGCAAGGGCTACCAGAAGTCAGCAGAAGTATAGTAGCGGCTGGCTGAGATGCTTAAAAGCAAGTGAAAGTACTGAACATGGAACAGTCTTTAAGCGACCCGGCTCTTTCACCGGAGCGGAAGCCGAACGGCGGATACCGGTGGGACGAACGAGTACAGGAAAGACAGGACAAAACTTTTTACATGGAAAAGCGACAAGACAATTTGATGCGCTGGGTAGTGGGCGGGCACGGCTTCGTGCGGTATATCACTCGGTACTTCGCAACAAAGGCGCAGCGGGCGTGGACGGCGTGAAAACAGAAGGCCTTCCAGGTCACCTGACCTTTCATTGGGAAAGCATCAAAGTACAACTCCTGCAAGGCGAATACCGCCCACAATTGGTCAGAGGGGTTAAAATCCCCAAACCCAGCGGCGGTGTTCGTCAACTGGGCATCCCTAGCGTCATGGACAGGCTGGTACAACAGTCCATCCATCAGGCACTAAGCCCGGTATGGGAAAAGGAGTTTTCGGTACTTTAGCTACGGATTTCGCCCGAAACGCAGCGCACAGGACGCTCTCCAACAAGCCGTCAAGTACATCAATGCAGGCAGACAATGGGTGATAAGCCTGGATTTAAAATCATTTTTCGACCGGGTAAATCACGACAAGCTAATGGATTTGATAAGCCGGAAAGTGGCAGACAAAACCCTGCTGCGACTGATAAGGCGGTACTTGAAAAGCGGCATCATGGAAGGCGGTATGGTGCGAAGTACCGCACGGGAGGGCACGCCGCAAGGCGGCCGCTCAGCCCGTTGCTGTCCAACATTTTACTTAATGAACTGGACAGGGAACTGGAAAGGCGGGGGCACAAATTCGTGCGCTATGCGGATGATTGCAGCATTTTCCTGAAAAGCAAAAGGGCAGCCGAACGGGTACTTACCAGCATCAGCCGTTTTCTGGAGAAGAAACTTCATTTGGAAGTGAACCGAGAGAAAACGAAGATCGTGCGTCCACTAACTTCACCTTGTTAGGTCACGGCTTCGTGCCGACTTACAAGAAAGGGGAACGGGGCAACTATCAACTGAGCATAGCCAGGACAAGTTGGGAGCGGCTCAAGCGGAAAATCAAGGAAATCACCCGCAAAGTACGCCGAAAACGGTGCAAGAGCGGATCGGAGCATTGAACCAACTCATGCGAGGCTGGGTCAATTACTTCAAACATGCCACAGGGTATCAGAAGTTCAAGGATTTGGACGCCTGGATACGCTGCTTAGCTGCGCTACTGTATCTGGAAGCAATGGAAGTACCAAACGCAGATTGCGGTACTTTCTGCAATTAGGCGTGGAAGCGAGTTGGGCCAGGCGTTTTGCCTACTCCCGCAAGGGTGGTTGGGCGATAGCCTGTAGTCCGATCATGGGCACGACGGTGACAGAAAGCCGACTCAGGCAAAGGGGGTATATCCCATTTTTGGAATATTACCTCAACGTCAAGTACGGCAACAAAGCCAAGCCCAAACCAAAGTAGAACGTGATGTTGTTCCATGAACCGCCGGATACGTGGTCCGTACGTCCGGTGGTGTGAGAGGGCAGGGGTGGCTAATCTTGGCCACCTCTCCCTACTCGATTGGTGGCCGGATTACTTTTTACTATTTCTGCTAGATTCTGTCGAAAATTATCTAGAAAACTTATCATTTCAAGTTCTTCATATGGAAATTTAAAATACTTATAAATCCTACGGTCATCCAGTTTCTGATCCCAGTCCGTACTCATTTTGCCAAGAAATTTAATCGCTGATTCATTTTTATCGAATTCAGCATTTCTATCAAAGAAGGAGACTGTATATAATTCTTCACTACAATAAATATCAATCGCAAAGTCAGATTTGCCAATCCTTAAACCGTCGAAAAAAGTAGTGAATTCTTTGTAGATGTTAACTGTTTGAAAAGGGAAAGGACTAGTCTCAAACTTGCCTTTTATGTAAAGTGCCCTAAATTTGGGTAAATCTAGAAACATATCTTTAATTGCCTGAATCATTTTGAAGTTATTTTCTTCTTTTACCAGCTTTGAGAAAGCCTCCATTATTGGTTTATTCATAATACTTTTGCCTAAATATTTTATCAAATCAGAATAATGTATAATTACAGAAGATATCTTAAAATCTTTAATCTTGGAATTACATCTAGTCAATTGTGAATACAAATCGTTTTCGGTAAGATCATATGCAGGAAGAAAGATCATTTTCGGCATTATTTTCTCTAATTCTTCGGGATACCAATCTTTTGTGTTTGGTTTTTTGCGACCATCGATTGATATGTATACAATTGAATCAATTTTGAATCCTTTCTGTTCATAAAAATTCACATATCTCGGAATTTGTCTAGGTTGATCAGGGGCATTATTGAGCTTACTTTCTATAATTATTATTCTGTTTTCAACTCTACTCTTAATTGAAATGTCAATTCGCCCATCATTGGTTTGATCTTCTCTTATGATCTCACAATCGGCATAATATTTTAAATCAATAGCTAAGTTTTTATTTAATAAATTCAGTGTAGTAATAAATTCATTTAAAATCAATTGAATTTCTAGTAATGCTTTAAGTATTTCGCTGTGAAAATCTTCTTTATAATATATACTTGATACGATTTTAAATATATTAAACCCCAACTCATTTTTAGCAATATTATGTTGTCTATATTCTTCAACAATATTTTTTAATAAATCATTATTGACGACGCTATTCAATTTATGATTAAAATCATCAATAATGTCTTTTACATTTTCTGTTAATCTATGCATCAATTGAATATTCATTTTTTTATTTTCTGGCCACCAACGTCCAGCGTATATGCCGTGCCGGTGATTAACCGGCATGGAATATACGCATTGTTCTGCTCAGTTTACTTCATCTTTAATTAGATTTATTTCATCTTCTATCATTCTATAACTTTTGCCGCATCCACATTCAATAATGTCTCCAAAAAAAGCATGTTCTTCTCCACATTCACATCGTATATGGGTTGTATAGCAAAATTCGCATTTGCCCATGTCTATCAAAATAAATTTTCTTTTTTCCAATTCCTTCAATTCATCAATTGTAAAATTGAAGTCTTCTCCAAAATCTATTAATAACTGTTTAGGATTATAGGTATAAGTGTCCCTATCTATGTCGATTTTTATTTGTTTAGTAAATTCAACTTCTGCCATAAAATAGTCAACCCCTCTACAATCCATAAGACAGGAAATTGAATCTCTATTTACATAATTTAAATAAACTTGATATTTACCTATTGCTTCATCTCCTAACTCTAATGCTCTCGCTAAATTAGTCTCGAACAGGATCGGTTTGTCTTTCAACATTTTTGCCAATTCCGGATGCAACTTTTTATTTGTTACAGATTCCCCAAAATCTGAAGTGTTATTTGAAACAAAAATAGTATTATTAATATAGGATTCATCCGAATAGAAAAAGTAATCTACTGTACTTAGAAAAATTATCGCATCGGCAACACTATTTTCTTTGTGGTGAAATGGAGGTTTTTTGTGAATTGCTAAATCTACAGCTCTTAATTTTTGCCCATCATTTATGGGAATTTCCTTTGAGTTTTCTAAAATCTCTTCAATTGTTTGAACATGTGTCTTGTTTTTTTCAATTTTTTCATTTAATGCATTTTCGAGCATTCTAAACTCTTTTGCAAATTTCGAGTAATCTGGTTGTCTTCTTTTTTTCTTTAATTCATTTTTTTTCTGAATTATTTGAGCTTCGTATTTTTTAATTAGTTCTCTACACTTCTCTCTATTACGCTCCCATTCAATCTTGATAATGTAGTTTGAGAAAATGCTACATTTTTCATTTTTTACTTTTTCTAAAATCCATTCTGCAAGATTAAAATGAAACTCTTCTTCATGATTATTAGTCTCTGGGTTAAACCCATTAGCCAAATAAATCCATGCATTTGTATCTAGTACTAGATTTAGCATATCTGTTAATTGAGCAGAACGTCCAGCATAAACGGCGGCCTGGACGAATGGACAGGCTGATCGTTTTATGCCTTGTTAGGTGCAGATTTACCTCAGCCTCCTATTCTCAAATTAATTGTCAACGTTCTTTCAGGAAAGATCGTATAATTTTTACTTTCTATCCCGAAAGTTTCTTCAACAATTTGAATGGCATTCTTATCTCCTCTTACTATCCCATGAGCCACAGTTTTTAAGTCATTTTTATCAACTTTAGGAATTATACTCTTCTCGTTATCAAGCAAAATCCTTGTATCCTCAAAGTCGGGGATCCAATCATCTTGTGGCCTGATAAAGGATCTCCTAGACAAACTATCAATAGAAAGCCTACTGAGTAAAAACCATGCAAATGGTATATGCCTTATTACAAACTCAGCATGTAAATCAGAAAACTTTAGGTTTTTCTCAAGTAATGGACTTATGATTATACCTCCATTTAAACTACTGCTATTTTTGTTAACTACAGTATTGTAAAGTTCAAGACCAATTTGGAAGTCAAATATCTGTCTCGACAAACTTGCATCCCTTAAAAATTTTAGCTTATCTCTATCTGTTTCTTCAATCGATTTTGAATCAAGCCTAGGGCAATAGTGTAAGTATCTAATAAAATCTAATTTTAAAGTCCTAGTTAATTTCTTCAATTTTAAAAACTGATCTTTATTTGTTGCGGGAAAGTCAGAGTTTAATTTATACTTCAGTCCATCATTGATTTTAAGAGATTTAGCCTGAAATAGCCAGCTTTCAGTCCAGGAGTCTTTTGGATTTAAGTAATTCAGGAAATTTATAATTAATCCTAGATCAGAATGGGTTATTGAGCCTTCATATGCTTTACTATACTCATTAGTTTTAAAATTGATTTCAAACGGCAACTTTGGATAGATTTCTTTGATTTTTCTTTTTAATTGTTCAAAATTAAAATCTAACATAAACTGCTTTTGCTCATCTCCGTCCAATAAAGCACATAAATCAGATGTTAACGATTCTTCATTTTTAGGCTTCTTATTTGACAAACCTATCAAGGCTGTTTTATCAATTGAGTCAAAATACAGCAATATAAGTTTTAGGATGTGTAAAGGTATCATTTTATATTAATTTTTGCTTTAGATGTTAACTGTCTTTTCCATTTCAAAATATTTCTTAATGAGAGGCAAAAAAATTCCTTTGTGCCTTTCAGGTAAAGTAAAACTAATTTTATCTATGAAACCCTCTCTATCTTCATAATTTGGATAGAAAGGAGAGTATGGGTTGTTTTCTTTTAGAATCACTCTACCGTAATCGAAATATATTACTTTTTGGCGTATATGCCTTTTTCTTCTGATTGAAGACAATTGCAATTTAACAACTTTATCTCCGGTATTTAAATCAATAGATTCACTTTCTTCAGGTAACTCTTCTATGTTATCAACATCGTATTTATTGAGAATACACCTAATATCATAAAATGTATAAGAAATGAACCTAGTGCCTTTTGGTCCAAAATGAGAATCTTTATTAGAGTGAGAATCTCCTTCATGAATCATTTTATGTCCTACGATTATCTTTTCTGAGGCCTCGTAAATAAATTGATCTTTTATCAGTTGTCTCTGATAATCATAATTATATAGATGGTGTTGAGTAAAGAACTCTCCAAAATCAGTTGTAACATCTGAGTAATATAAAATCTCATTTAGAATTTCTAAAATTTCCGAGACACTATAATTTATCTTCAAACTTAGGTTCTTATTATCAATCAAAAACCCTAAATCAAGATTATCTATATATTTTAGTAATGAGGCTCTTATCTTATTTTCTTCAAATATTTTCTCTTGTAACGAAACAGTTCCTTTTATTTCTTCGCTCTTAAGAGAATTTATCCTCGACTTTATTAACATTAATTCATTAATCGATGATGATTCTTTTTTGACTATTGCGAGAATTCTGTCAATGCAGAGATTAACATCTTTGCTCAGAAGTTTTTTGAGATTGTCTTGTATATCAACTATTCCCATTTATTTTTTTATTTTTTCTAATTGCACCTAACGTCCGGCACATAGGCTGTAGCCGACGAATGGAGGCTGTTGCCTATGTGCATTGTTGTGGGCATGCCTTTAAATCAACCAAAGAGAGTAATATTATTTCCAAGCTTCCCAGGTTTTGATAAGTCTCCTCCACATCGAGGGCAATTTTTTCCTTCATAGGCAGTCAGAAGATAGCAAAAGCAATGAGCACATCTTTTTCGAAGTTCGGTAATTTTATTATTTTTTATTTCCTCATTAAAGGTCATTACTGATTCAAGTTTTCCGTCATATTTTGTTAGCACTCTATATTTAGGGGGATTAACGTATGTTCCTTTTAGGTTTGTGGTAATTGTACCATGAAGCCCATGGGAATCTGCGTTTTTAGATTCTTCCCTTTCGTATTTTTTTTCATTACTCTCCTCTTTTCCATTATATTTTTCACTTAATTTCACAGCTTCTCCCAAAATGAATATCTTTTTGAGATTAAAAAACAGCCAAATGAGTAATAATGAAAATATGATAGGAACCCCTATCTTTCGCATTGTTTCTGAATCCGAAGAAATCCAATAAATCAAAGTGATAATCATTAAAAGACCAATACCAATTGTGCTTCCCCTGAATTTTTTGATTGAATTAAGCACATCTGAAATTGAAAATTTTATCAATTCTTTTTTTGCTTCATTTACATTGTATTCTTCTACAGTTTTACTCCTCGTAACACTCTTTTGAACAATTGAATATTCAGGGTCATGCTTTATATTTTCAGAATAAACTGTTTCAAAAAAATCAGTCTTACTAATAATTGGAACAATGATAAGAGTGGATTTCATAAGAATTTAAGTTTTGTACTTTTAAAAAATATGCGATTTGAAAATCACATTAATATGGTCATAACATAGTTATCCTCATTAGCGATTATTCTCATGTTTTTTATATGGTTGCCCACAACGTTCAGCACATATGCCGTAGCGGTGCTTAACCGCTATGGAATATGTGCATTGTTAGCGGCAATTTGCCATTATAAATGACCTTTCCGTTGTAAAATTTTTCTAAACTCCTCTTGTAAGATAGAAACAGTATAACTATCATCAAATTCGGTAGCCTTAAGTTTCATAGAAACAACCATACTAGCGTCATTCTCATAAATAGTAATATTAGGACTTTCAATTAGGCGGCTACCTTGATAGCTATTAAAAAGGCGTATTGCATCTGTGAGGCTCTCTATTTCTTTTTCAACTGAGCCAAATCTCGCAAATTGGCATTCAACAATGATTGAGTAATATTCCATGAATCACAATTTATATTTTCGAAAAATAATCCAAAGACGAATCCGAAGGTGGATTTCTTTTATTTAAACTCTATCAAATCCTTTATTGTACCTGAGGTAACCCTTAGCCTTATATGTTATATACTTTCATTCATTTCTTTTTTCTTAACGATAGTAAGTTTTTTAATCGCCTCATCACGAATTGATTCTGGTAAATCTTTATCTTCTGCAAGGAAAGACAATATAACTTCATCTGTCAAATGTTTTTTTATCGTATTAATGTAATATGACTCATCACCTGCTGCTTTCAATACTCGAAGAAAGTTTAATTGTTCAAGTTTGATTTTCGCTTGATGAAAAAGGTTAAAATTTGCAGGTCTCGAAAGAAAGTACTCGACTGCACTTATGTCAAAAGTGTTTTTCAGTGCTGCAGAAAATACCTTATGATGCAAAAATTGATCACTTTTTAATATGTCTGACAAGATTAAATGATTTTGCAATTTGTTGATAGCAACTTCAGAAACATCCCAAGCCTTTTTCATAATAGATGCAATAGTAATGTTTTCTAAAGCTTTTTGACCGTTTTGAATACTTAGCCTATCAATAATGCCTATTGCCAGTTCCTCATTATATCCTTCGGGGTTATTTATTGAATTTAATGCCAATATTTCAAGTTCATCAACTCCTAATTGATTTAATTTCAAATACTCTAATCTTTTGTCGACATCATATCTAAAATCAGGGCGTTTAATTGCAATTTCTTCTAGCGACTTTATATTTGTTAGTTTTGAAATAATATATTCAAGATTACTCCTGCCACAAATTTTATCATTTGAAAGTTTTAAGGCAAGCTCAGTCGAAATATTCTCATTTGCAAGTGTTCTAACAGCTGATGTTCGCAATGTTACGTTATATTCATCTCTACTACATGCTATTTTAATTAAAATATTTTCATCTGTGATTTTCTCTACAGCCTTTGCTCTAACCTCAACATTTTCATGGAAACCATAATCCAAGGCTATTTTTTCTAAAATCCCTTCATCCGTGATTCTTTTAACAGCCTCCTCTCTAATTTTCCAACCACCTAAAACCCCACCTAACCACGTTTCTTTTACCCTGATTCGTTTGTCTTGTGTATCCCAGAAAGCAATCTTTGCCAATATGTTGTCGTTTGTTATATTTTCTAGGGCAATTTTGCGAATAGAATTATCCCATGCATACATGGCTATTTTAGCTAATTGACTCTCATCCGAAATCTTTTCAATAATAGTGTTGCAGAGATTGATGTCCTGTGAGTCCAATGCAATTTCAGTTAGAAGTTGTTCATCGTTTAATTTATCAATAATCGCTATAATAAAAAGGGGTACATTTTTTGTTTTCAAAGCAGTTTTTGATTTTTCATCCTTCAAAGCCGAATTGTTCTCTAGTATAATCCTTAATAGTTTTATCTCATTTTCATCACGTCCTTCAAACTCTGAAATTTTCTTTTCTACTTCATTCATAAAATTGGCAAGTTCCGCCTTCTCCCTATTTTTCTGCTCCTTGCGGGCAAGTTCTGCATTCGCTTTTTCTTGCTCTCTTATGGCACGCTCCGCTTTCTCTTTTTCTTCCTGCTCCTTGCGGGCAAATTCTGCCTGTTGACGAGCAAGTTCCAGTCTTTCTTTTTGTTCTCTGCTAATAAATAAGGATTTGAGTTGCTCAATTATATTTTTCATTTTTATATCATTTTATTGTTGATTGCCGCTAACGCCCAGTGCATACGCCGTACCGGCGATTAGCCGGTATGGAGGATGCACGATGTTGGGCGCATCCGCTTCTTTAATGAGTTTTCCAATTTATCCTTTTTTACCAGATCCGCCAAGGCGGCCCTTTCATTTTCTCCTTGTCTAGGTTCATTGTTGATCGGCTATCCAAAATTATCTGCCACCAGAATCTTCAGGATCAATCCAAAAGTTAAGGTGCCATTATTAACCTACCCTATCAAACCCAATGATTATGGATCATCCAACTCCTTATCAAAATGTCAACTCGCGGGCCTTATCAATTCACGAACTCAATTCAACCGGAAATTATTCCTGAATCATCCCAAATTATCCGCAGGCTTATCCGCCGGCAATTAATCAATCAAAATTACTGATCTCAAAAAATTATCCGATCCTTTTCTCTAATGGGCCGCCGAGCCATCGACCGGGATCAATATTTTCATTTCCTCAAACATCAGTTGCTCAGGATCTCAAATGCCTGCCGACAATTACAACAATGTTTCTTGAATATCCTCTCTTCAATGATCTTTGCTTAATCCAACTGGTTCTAAATTCAACAAAGGAGGCAGGATTCCTTTTTCACCACCTCCTCTTTATATCATTCCCTCATCTAACTCCATTGTCGCCCAACTTGTGTACAAACGCACCTCCGTTTACACCAAAAGGCGAAGTTCGTGTTTCCAATAAACCGTGGTGCGTATATTTCCTCAATGAATGAATTCGCCCCTAAATCCCAATTAAATGGGAGAAAGGGGCGGAAGTATTCGAATCTTAATGGATCGTCATCTGGTGTTTTTTACAAGCCAGCCCCAATTTACGGATTTAAAGATTCAAGAGCAAGGCTGCTGAAGTTTTTTTACATACACTAATGTCGAACAGGCGCTACAGTTCAAGGTCGTCGATCGGGCTTTTCACCTTAGCCCAGCCTGTATGGGTAATGTGGGTATAAATCTCCGTCGTTTTGCTGCTTTCATGGCCCAACAGTTCCTGGATGTAGCGCAGGTCCGTTCCTTTCTCCAACAGGTGGGTGGCAAAAGAATGCCGGAGCGTGTGTACGGTTGAGTAAGGGTTAATCTCCGCTTTTTCCTTGGCATGCCTGAAAACTTTCTGCACGCTCCGCGCACTGTACTGCCCGCCAGTTTGCCCTTCAAACAGCCATTCCACTGGCCGGTATACTTCGATGTATTGCTGCAACTTTTCCCACACTTTAGGCGACAACAACGTACAACGGTCCTTTTTTCCCTTGCCTCCATATACGAACAAACGGTTCTGTTCCGGCTCCAGGTCGGCCAACCGCAGCTGGATCAGTTCGCCAAGCCGCAGGCCGCCGGAGTAAATGAGCATCAGGATACACCGGTGTTTCAGGTTTTGGGTGGCCCTAAACAGCCGGGCCACTTCCGTTTCCGTTAGCACGTGAGGCAGTTTCTTAGCCCTTTTGGGGCGGATCAGGCGCCGCACTTTCTCCTCCTGGCCCGCCACTTCGGCAAAATACATTTTTATGGCGCTGAGGATTTGGTTCTGATGCGATTCCGAGATGTTACGGGTTTTGACCAGGTGGGCGATATAGGTATCTATCTGGGAGCGCGTGATATCCTCCGGTTTGATGCTGTCGTAGAAACGGAGGAAGCCGCGGAAACAGCTGAGATAGGCCTTGATCGTATTCCAACTGTAGCGCTTCAACAATAGCGTCTCCTCCAGTTTGGAGACGGCACCTTCATAACGCGCCGGCGTGAAATTTGGCTTTGCCTTTTTAGCCGGGCGCGGCGTTTCTATACGCTCGGGTATGCCGTCTTCTACCTGGAAAGTCCAGTGGGCAAGGCCAGGCAGGAATTTCTCGACAAAACGGACGGTCACTTTAGTCAGCGGCGCTTCCCACACTTTGAAATTCGGATTCCACCGGCGGCCGTGGATGTTCTTGATCACCGGCACATAATCTGTTAGCAGGGATACCGGAATGTGGATGCGCACTTTGGCGCTGTCCTGCGGGTGGCGGCTGACGATAATACGGTCGCCTCTGGTTTCGTTGGCTGAGCTGACATCGCCAGGCGCAGGCTCCTTTAGTTCCGGAGAGGGCGGTTCGGCCGCCTCCTGCCTGAAGAAGGCAGCATCTTTGGGAACAATAATATTGTCGTCCGGGAAAAGCTTCTTGAAGTGCTCCCAGGCCCTGGCCCGCCGGGGGATATGCCAGCAGCGATGTTCAGGCGACCAGCGAGCACCGCCGACCTTTCTCATTTTGCCTGGAAAGGCAAGGTCAAATTCCAGGTTCCGAATCCCGATCCGGGTTGTGCCGTCGATCTTGAGAGAGAAAGTTTGG
Organism: Lewinellaceae bacterium; assembly: GCA_020636375.1. GTDB lineage: Bacteria > Bacteroidota > Bacteroidia > Chitinophagales > Saprospiraceae > JACJXW01. The sequence goes on from JACJXZ010000011.1 coordinate 15,126, forward strand.
ATGTCCATAATTGCATTTTTCCTTGCAAATTCCGAAAAAATTCAATCACAATCAACTGTTTTTCAAATAATTATAAATTTAACCGATATCTAACGGATAACAACCATTAATAACTGCTAACTATCCGATAAAACGGTTATCTTTACCCAAACCACACCAACTCATCCAACAATGAACCGCCAATGCGAACATTGCGGCACCGCCCTAACCGGCCGCAGCGACAAGCGCTTTTGCAGCGTGAAATGCAAAAACGATTTCAACGCCTCCCGGCGCCGGGAAACGCGGTTCGTTACCCGCGAGGTAGACCGTATCCTGCACCGCAACCGGGAAATCCTGCAAACCATCATGGGGGAAAAGCGAAACAAAATGACGATCGCACGGCTGGAACTCGCCAAAATGGGGTTCAATTTTGATTACATCACCGGCATCTACGAAAACAGGCAGGGAAAGGTATACCACAACGTCTACGACTTTGCCTGGATGGCTTTTTCTACTCAGGAGATTCTAATTGTGCGCAAAAAGAAGAAGTAGGGCACAACTGGCGCAGGGCGCCGGCATGAAATACCTGGCCATCACCCCCCAACGCCACGACGGGTTCGCCGCTATTACGACAGCATACCCGCCAAAGCCCCCAATTTTTACTCCGTTCAATATAAGCCCCCCTCCCCAAAATGACAATGTCGCCCCAAAAAACATTTACCCCCCCGGTTTGGGTTTTTCCGCCCGAACCACCGACCTTTGCCGGAAATCCAAACCGACAACCGATGATCCTCTTTTTTGGAAGCCCCGACGACATCGTTTTCGCCGTACAGCCCGGCGCCCCGCCCACTGCCGAAGACATCGCCCGGCTCTCCTGGCTGTTCGGCGGCCGGCCGAAGATCGAAGCGGAGCGCGTCGAAGGGCCCTTCGCCGGCCCCCGGGCCGCTATGGTCACCCCCTGGAGCACCAACGCCGTGGAGATCACCCAGAATATGGGCATCGCCGACATCCGTCGCATCGAGCAGTTCCGGCCGCTGGCCGCCGGGCAGGGCGGATACGACCCCATGCTGCACCAGAAATACCCGGCCCTGCACCCGGACATTTTTACCATCGACGTCGAGCCGGAACCGGTCCGGGCGGTCACCGACATCGCCGCCTACAACCAGGCAGAAGGGCTGTACCTGAGCGGGAGGAGGTCGAATACCTGAGCAGGTAGCGCAGCGCATCTACCGCCCGCTCACCGACTCGGAAGTGTTCGGCTTTTCGCAGATCAACAGCGAGCACTGCCGCCACAAGATCTTCAACGGCACGTTCGTCATCGACGGGCAGGAGCAGCCGGAATCCCTCTTCGGCCTGATCAAAAAGACGGCCAAAGCCCACCCCAATTCCATCGTCTCGGCCTATAAGGACAACGTCGCCTTCCTGAAAGGGCCGCGGGTCAACCAGTTTGCCCCCCGATCAGCCGACCATCCCGATTACTACGAGAAAAAAGCGTTCGACTCCGTCGTCTCCCTGAAGGCGGAAACCCACAACTTCCCCACTACCGTCGAGCCGTTCAACGGGGCAGCCACCGGCTCCGGCGGCGAGATCCGCGACCGCATGGCCGGCGGCAAAGGCTCCCTGCCCCTGGCCGGCACAGCGGTCTACATGACATCCTACTCCCGCCTGGCGGCCGGCCGCCCCTGGGAGCAGGCCATGCCCGAGCGGCCCTGGCTTTACCAGACGCCGATGGACATCCTGATCAAGGCTTCCAACGGGGCTTCCGACTTCGGCAACAAGTTCGGCCAGCCCCTGATCGCCGGCTCCCTGCTGGCCTTCGAACACGCCGAGCATGCCCGCCGGCTGGGCTTCGACAAGGTGATCATGCTGGCCGGCGGCGTCGGCTCCGGCAAGCAGGACCAGGCCCTGAAGGGCGAACCCCGCCCCGGCGACAAGATCGTGCTGATGGGCGGCGACAACTACCGAATCGGCATGGGCGGGGCGGCCGTCTCCTCCGCCGATACCGGCGAGTACCACTCCGCCATCGAGCTCAACGCCGTGCAGCGCTCCAACCCCGAGATGCAAAAGCGCGTGGCCAATACCATCCGCGCTCTGCTGGAAAGCGACGACAATCCCATCGTGGCCATCCACGACCACGGCGCCGGCGGCCACCTCAACTGCTTCTCCGAGCTGGTGGAAAACACCGGCGGCCGCATCGACCTGGACGCCCTGCCCATCGGCGACCCCACCCTTTCCCAAAAGGAGATCATCGGCAACGAAAGCCAGGAACGCATGGGGCTGGTCGTCGCCCCCGAACACCTGGAACGGCTGCGGCGGATCGCCGAACGGGAACGCTCGCCTATGTACGTGGTGGGCGACGTGACGGCCGACGGCCGCTTTGCCTTCGTTTCGGGCAGCAGCGGGGAAAAACCGATGGACATGGCCTTGTCCGACCTGTTCGGCAGCTCCCCGAAAACCATCATGGAAGACAAAACGCTGGAACGGCAGTACGCCGGGGTCGATTACCAGCCGGAGCGCCTGCCCGAGTACCTCGAACAGGTGCTGCGCCTGGAAGCCGTCGGCTGCAAGGACTGGCTGACCAATAAGGTAGACCGCTGCGTGGGCGGCCTGGTGGCCAAGCAGCAGTGCGCCGGCCCCCTGCAACTGCCCCTCAACGACTGCGGCGTGATGGCCCTGGGCTTCGATACCCACTACGGCGTGGCCACCTCCATCGGCCATGCGCCGGTGCCGGGCCTGATCGACCCGGCGGCGGGCGCCCGCAACGCCGTGGCCGAAGCCCTGGCCAACCTCGTCTGGGCGCCCCTGGAAGACGGCCTGCGCTCCGTCTCCCTCTCCGCCAACTGGATGTGGCCCTGCCGCAACGAAGGGGAGGACGCCCGCCTCTACCAGGCCGTGAAAGCCGCTTCCGACTTCTGCATCGCCCTCGGCATCAACATACCCACCGGCAAAGACAGCCTGTCGATGAAACAAAAATACCCGGACGGGGACGTGCTGGCGCCGGGCACGGTGATCGTCTCTACGGTGGGCGTGTGCGACGACATCCGGGGGATCGTGGAGCCTGTTTTCCAAAAGGGCGGCGGCCCCGTTTATTATATCAACCTGTCGATGGATGGCTACAAACTGGGCGGCTCCTCCTTCGCCCAGGCGCGCAACCGGGTGGGCGCCGAAGTGCCGGATATCCAGGACGCCGGGAAATTCGCCGCCGCCTTCGCCGCTGTCCAGCAACTGGTCAAAGAAGGCAAAATCCTGGCCGGCCACGACGTCTCGGCGGGCGGGCTGATCACGGCCCTCCTGGAAATGTGTTTTGCCGACAACGAGCTGGGGGCAGAGGTGGATTTGAGCGCCCTTGGAGAGGCGGATCCCATCAAACTGCTGTTTTCCGAAAACTGCGGGCTTGTCTTTCAGGCAGTCGACGAATCCGTTGCCGCCGGCCTCGAAAAGCTGCCCATCCCCTGCCACCGCATCGGGCGGGTAGTGGAGGGCAATATCCTAAACATCAAAAACGGGCCGGCAACCTACGATTTCGACATCGCCCGGCTGCGCGACATCTGGTACGAGACCTCCTGGCTGCTCGACCGGAAGCAAACGGCCGCCAATAAGGCCGACGAGCGCTACCAGAACTACAAACGCCAGCCGCTGCAATACGATTTCCCCCACGGTTTCTCCGGAAAAATGCCGGCTATTAGCCCCTCGGCCCGGCGCCCCCGGGCCGCCATCCTGCGGGAGAAGGGCAGCAACTCCGAGCGGGAGCTGGCCCACGCGCTCCACCTGACCGGCTTCGACGTGCGCGACGTGCACATGACCGACCTGATGACGGGCCGGGAAACGCTGGAGGACATCCGCTTCCTGGGCGCCGTCGGCGGCTTCTCCAACTCCGACGTGCTGGGCTCGGCCAAGGGCTGGGCCGGCACCTTCCTGTACAACGCAAAGGCGCGGGCCGCCCTGGAGCGCTTCTTCGCCCGGGAGGACGTGCTGTCCGTCGGCATCTGCAACGGCTGCCAGCTGTTCGTAGAGCTGGGCCTGATCAACCCCGGCCACGAGCCGAAACCGAAGATGGCCTTCAACGATTCGCACAAGCACGAAAGCGGGTTTACCTCGGTCAAAATCCTGGACAACAACTCGGTGATGCTCTCCGGCCTGAGCGGTTGCACCCTCGGCGTCTGGATCTCCCACGGCGAGGGCAAGTTCGAGCTGCCCCTGCCCGAAGATCAGTACAACATCGTGGCCAAATACGGCTACGAAGGCTACCCGGCAAACCCCAACGGCAGCGACTACAACACCGCCATGATGGCCAGCGCCGACGGCCGCCACCTGGTACTGATGCCCCACATCGAGCGCTCCGTCTTCCCCTGGAACTGGGCGTTTTATCCCCGGGACAGGGCGGATGAGGTTTCGCCCTGGATAGAGGCTTTTGTGGAGGCGAGGCGGTGGGTGGAAAGGAGGTGAAAGGCATGCGCATCAGGCTAAGTAGTTGGAAACATTTATTGCAACTAATGCTGCTTCGAAAGCGTCGCCTGGCAGCTCTAGGGCAATGGTTATATGGCTATATGGTTATATTGTTACGCTAAATGTGTCCGCTTACTTAATAGGTTAAAATGGAGCCTTTACCGGCTTCTTCGCCGGGGGAACCCAGCTGCCGGCGAAGAACTCACCCCCGGCCGATCCAAGATCGGCCACCCCCTCTCTTTATCACCGCAGGGTCAGGGGGAAGAGAGGGGGTAAGGCCGGCCCCGCAACTGGCCACGTTGGCTTACAGCGCAAGTTGCCCTTCCCCCTCTCTCCCCTTTGGCCGCCGGCAGCACAAGGCCTGCCCGCCGTACTTTGTACTACGGCAGGCGGGGAGGGGGGGCCTGGCTTCCGCTGAGGCGGCTACGAGTTGTACCTATCTTACTGTCAGCCCAACGGGCTGATATAACCCAGCCCAGGGCATCGCCCTGGGCGACATCGGGTGCCAAACCATAGCCATGAAGGGGCGATATAAATTATTTTGCCCTTTCAGGGCGTAATTGAACGGCCATTTGTCGCCCAGGGCGATGCCCTGGGCTATTCCTATTTCAGCCTTTCAGGCTGATGGCAGCCCATTGCCCATCTATGTACAACTCGTAGGCTTAGCAACTCCAAAGGCTGGCCACCTCACAGGTTTCAACACATCAGCACGATGAGCATGCCACCGCCCCGCCGCCGCCCCGCCCTATGCGGCCTATGTGAAAACGCCCTATGTGCGCTATGTGATAAAAAAGCGGCTGCCCGCCGCCGCCGTCCGCTCGCTGGCACCATCCGGTACCGCCGTCGCCCCGCCCTATGCGGTATATGTGAAAACGCCCTATGTGCGCTATGTGATAAAAAGCGGCTGCCCGCCGCCGCCGTCCGCTCGCTGGCACCATCCGTACGCCGTCGCCCCGCCCTATGCGTTATGTGAAAACGCCCTATGCGCTATGTGATAAAAAGCGGCTGCCCGCCGCCGCCGTCCGCTCGCTGGCACCATCCGTACCCCGCCCCCGCCCTATGCGTATATGTGAAAACGCCCTATGTGCGCTATGTGATAAAAAGCGGCTGCCCGCCGCCGCCCCCGCTCGCTGGCACCATCCGTACGCCGTCGCCCGCCCTATGCGTATATGTGAAAACGCCCTATGTGCGCTATGTGATAAAAGCGGCTGCCCGCCGCCGCCCCCGCTCGCTGGCACCATCCGTCAGCTGTCCCGCCCTATGCGTACTATGTGAAAACGCCCTATGTGCGCTATGTGATAAAAAGCGGCTGCCCGCCGCCGCCGCCCGCTCGCTGGCACCATCCGTACCAGCTGCCCCGCCCTATGCTTATGTGAAAACGCCCTATGTGCGCTTAGCAACTCCAAAGGCTGGCCACCTCACAGGTTTCAACACATCAGCACGATGAGCATGCCACCGCCCCGCCGCCGCCCCGCCCTATGCGGCCTATGTGAAAACGCCCTATGTGCGCTATGTGATAAAAAGCGGCTGCCCGCCGCCGCCGCAGGCTTGCAACCGGAAAACCCACCTGACACACTTTTCTGGCCACCCCCAAAACGCCTTCAAAAAAAAATCCGGGTCCATGGGTACCTTGCCCGGCCTGCCGGGAACTAACGGGTGAACATCATAAAAACCACACAACGATGAAGAACCCAATTTATGTTTTCGGTTTTTTAGTACTGGCGGCTGTCCTTTTCGGATGTAAAAAAGAGGAGGCTGAGCCTAAAGTAGATGAAAACGGCCTGACCCGGGAGATCAACGACCTGGTGCCGCAGTACATCCTGGATGAAATGCAGGAGCTCGGCATGCCGATCAACGGCGGCGCCACCCCGCCCGACCTGGAGGACACCTACCTGGCTTCCCCTTTCGTGTTGAAGAACAGCAATATCCCGGCCGACATCCCGGGGACCCTGTTCGCAGACCTGGAGTTCCACTTCTATGGGCAGAACAACCAGGACCTCACCATCATGATCGACTACATCACCTCCAACGGCTTTTACACCGAGCAGGGGGAAGGGCTGGGCAGTTTTATCGTTGGCGATGAGTGCTCATTCTCCGTTTTCGTCGAGGTGGACCTGACCATCAATGGCGACCCGGCCAAGGCGCTGAACGTCTATTCCGGCGAGGTAGTGAACAAAGGCATCGAGAATTTCCACTACGCCAACTTCTTCCTCGAAGACTACGGCGACCCCAACGGCGTCTTCATCGAAGTCGGCGAAGGGCGGGTCTTGTGCGACCAGGACCGTTTCTCCCCGCTGAAGGGCGGCGAGTCGGAGTGGTATACCCGGCTGCCGGACTGCCCCTGCGAATATTCGGAAAGCCTGGACGGGAAGGCGGAAATGTGCGGGACGTGGATCGACTGCGGCGCCGCCAGCCAGGAGTACCACTACGGCGCCACGTACGAAATCCGCTGGGTGCCGGACCAGCCCAACGATCCCGGGCAGCAGTGTACTTACGACTCCGCCAAAAAATTGATCACATCGGGCATCGGCGCCGGTTCGCCCGACCGGGATTCCCCGGATATTTGCGGCTGGGGGGATATTTTGACCGGGCAAGGCTTCCCGGATTACGACCACTACTGCAAGGATGTCGTCCCCTGGGGAAAGGGCGGCTCGCTCGTTTGCAGCGAGAGTTCCGTCCCCTGCTGGATTTACCTCCGGGACTGGCCGGCCAACAAAGGCAAAAACTGCCCCGCCCCCGCCAACCCGGTCAGCGATATTCAGCACATGCTCCGGCTGGTGGGAGATATGTCCTGCGAAGAAGTGACGCTGATCATAAAATCGGCTAAGGAAAGCCCCAATTTGCTGATCGATGCCGACTTGCGGGATTACCTGACCGGCGAAATCGAGTACCTGCCGGAAAACCAACTGATCGACAAGCTGAAAAACTGGAAGGACCTGAAATCCTGCAGCATCTTCCCGAGCGATGATCTGTGCGTGCTGATAGACCTCGCTATCGCTAACCTGCAGTAGGGCTGGCCGACGGCAGCGCGTTGGGAAACTTCGGCTACCCGTCTAAGGTTGGACAGCAGAAAGGGGAAAGCCGAGCGGAGTCGAGGCCAAGCGTGTGCAGGAGGCATGGAGTGTCCAACTTTAGACGGGTAGCCGAAACTTCCATGCGCATCAGGTTAAGAGGGCAACTATTGGGTGTCGGGCTAAGAAGCCGGACAGGTTGCTGTTGTCGGTTGTTGGTTGTCCGTTAGGGAACCCGATTGTTCCGGCGGGCCCAAAGCCCGGGCATGCTTATATGTTTGCGAACCGCAGGACCTGTTCCGAACTCGTTTCGGAAGAGCGCAGAGGGCCGCAGAGGAAAGGCCGCATGGCAGGATGCTGCTTGCGCAGCGGAGCTACGATACTCTTCTCTGCGCTCCCTTCGTTCCCTGTGGTTTTACAAACATATGAGGGCCGCAGGGAAGAATAGCCGCGTACTTTTGAGCACCCTGCCCGATAAGAGTCGGGATGTAGGCTCCAACCCGGTTTTGCTGCCCCCAACACCCCAACACCTCAACACCCCAACACCTCAACACCTCAACACCTCAACACCAGACCTATCAAACTTGAGTTAAGAGCATGCCTCCCCGTACGCCGCCTCGCTCATCCCAAACTCCGGAGCCACCACCTTCACCTCCGCCCAGCTCAGGCCGTACAGCTTGTATACCAGGAGGTCGATTTCGGTTTTGGAGGGAGGTGTAGGTTGTGATCAAATTTAACACCATAATGGTTCCTTCAACCAATTTTCTGCAAACCCCAAATGCGCTTTGTCAACCTCGGGATATTTTTTAAAAAGTTCGAATAAGTCTCTTTTGAAAGTATGGTAAGGGTTAACCTTGCCCATTAGAAATGCTAGAATACATAAAACAGCATAGGTCTTGAGTTTCTTATCTTTTGTCCCTCGGTTGGTGGAGTCATTTTCCCAGCGAGATACCCAAGGGCCTCTCGGTGATTTGGGCCACACTGGTGAAATAGTTAGTATGATATTCCATAATCTGGCGTGATGAGCACAGATGTTGCGGATATAGACGAGGGTGTCCATCCAGGAAATCAGCACATTATAATTTAAACCGAAGTGGTCACTGATCTGGTTTTTATCTCTAGAACTGCTAAGGTTTTTATAAATGCCATAGAGTGACCTGAATGATATGATCTCAAAACTTTTCCATGCTGGTGGAAGGTATTGATCAAACTTCCTTCTGTACTTCAGAATGAACTCTTCCTTACTTTCCTGTACATTATCTGAAATTCTTTTCAGAATATTAACAAACTGCGGAAAACTTTGAAAGGCATTACCATCTTTATACCAGAAACCAGATGAGTATTTATGAGATTGGTGATAGATAATTTGTGTACGAAGTGCTATTTCTATTTCTTCAATGGCATAGAATACTGAAAGCCTTAGCTCGCTGTCAAACTGATAGAGGCGAAAAGCAGCCTCAAAAGAGGCATCCTTTTTGAAAATTTCTTTTTCCTTCGGTTCTTTTAAAAGAGGAAACCAATATGCACTTAACCTGTTGTAACTGATATTCCTGAGTACCTTTTCGGCTTTGGCCTCATTGGGGATCAACATGCCGCGACTCTTGAGTAGAGTTACCTGCTCACTGAAGGTTTTGGGTTGCTTTTGATAAGTTATCTTTGACACGGCGCGTAGCTTAAAAAAACAGAAAACCCGCCAAACATGCGCGTAGCCAAAGCCAGAGGCGAGGCGGGTCTTGATAGTTTCAAAATTAAGGATAATTTTGGATATATGCAAGAATGTTGTTAGGTCCTGACGTTTTTTTCAACTTTCACCGCCGCATACCCCGTCCGTTGAAGTTTTAGTTTTCAGGAGCATGCCTCCCCGTACGCCGCCTCGCTCATCCCAAACTCCGGGTCCACCACCTTCACCTCCGCCCAGCTCAGGCCGTACAGCTTGTATACCAGGAGGTCGATTTCGGCTTCGAGGGGGAGGGTGGAGGAGGTGGGGGTGGATTGTTTGAGCATGGTGATATGTTCTACTTTTTGCCTTATTTTGCTGCTCAGTAAGTTGTCCTTTTTTATCGGTATTTGTTCCAGATATTGCCGGATGAACCTTAAATATCCTCCCCGGATGGAAGAAGTTATATTGGAGTAATAAAAATGGACAAGAGTTGAGTTTAAGATTCCCAACAGATGTGTTTTTTCGGTTGGAAGGATATAAGCCGTGTTTACACAATAATAGCCGCCATAATCATACAGGCACTCGGCTTTGAGAGCTATGTCCGGAAGCATTATCTTCGGCTTTTCAAATTCCTCATAATACTCACAGGCCCTTAGCTCCCACCAATAGTCCCCCTGGTCGTGTCTCTGGCGGGCTTTTTCGGCAAAGGGAAGAAGATGGTTTGCGATTGCGGGATAAGAGGATTCGAGTTTTTCAAAAGCCTGTTCTTCGGTATGGTCACTGAACTGCTCTTTTGTCCATCCCTTTGGAAAAAGGATGAGGAACTTATCGGCAACCGGCGGCACATACCGCTTAATATCCCTCCCCGCCAGAAACGGCTTAATCACCTCTGCACTCTTCGGGTCTTCCGCGATCAACTGATCTTTAGTGGCTTCATCAATGACAAAAGCCTCATTGTAGCCGGTTTTGATACCGTAATAAATCTTCCCCTCCACATATTCCCCCAGTGGTATTCCCGCCTGCCTGAGCTTTTCCATCAACTGCTGGGTGCGCGCGTCCGCCAGCGTCCAGCCCTCCTCACTCAGGGCGGATTGCAGGGAGGTGAATTGAATGCCGTGGACGTACTCGGCAAAGCCCTCCTGCACCAGTTCCGGTACGTTGGCGGCGCGGAACTCGCCGGCGGGTTTGGCCTTTTGCAGGGACAGGATGCAGGGGTAGGTGGTAGCCTCTTCGAATACCGGCAGGTCGCCGAAGTCGATGATCTCCAGGAGGCGGCGCTTCAGCAGCCACTCGCGCAGGGGCTTGCCGAAGTTGGCCCGCATGAATTTGTTGGAGATGATGTAGCTGAAATGGCCGTCTTTCTTCAGCAGGCTCAAACCTCTTTCGATAAAGAAAACGAGGATGTCGGCGGTGCCGGCGTAGGTGGTGTAGTACTGCTTCAGGTAAGGCTTCAGGTAAGAAATCTCCTCCTGCCGGATGTAGGGCGGGTTGCCGATCACTACATCGAAACCGGCGTAGTTGCCATCCTCATCCAGCGCTTCCGGGAATTCGAAGCGCCATTCGAAAGCGTCTTCGTAGAAGGCCTTCTGCTTTTCAGCCACCCGGGCCTCCAGGGCCGCTACTTCCTGCGCCAGTTGCTCGCGCTGCTCCAGGTCTTTTTTGTCGAAGATCATCACGCTCTGCATCAGCTGAGCTTCCTTCTCTTTCAGCTCCCGGTAGTCTTTGTCCCTGAAGGATGAAAAGGCGCCGAATTCCTTTTTGAGCTGCTCGATCTCCTGGCGGATGACGCCCTTGGCGCCGGGCACGTCTTTGTACAGGGCAACCTTTTCCTTGTAGGTGCGGGTCAGGTCTTTGAGGCGTTTTCTTTCCCGGTCCGTAAAGTGCTTGTACGTGCCTTTCAGCTCAAACCGGCTCACCAGCGAGTTCCCCTGCTTGATGTTGATGTCGATGTTGGGCAGGGTTTCCAGGGCGCTATTCGCTATTCGCTGTTGACTGTTCGCTGTTCGGTACTCGTCGCGCAGTTCGGGGGCGTCGGCGTAGCAGACGGGGGAGGCGGGGTCATTTGCGATGTTTGATGTTTGATTTTTGATGTCCGGGCCGGGGTCATTTCCGCCTTCCGCCCCGTCTTCGCTGCCGCTCTTCCGGGTAAACTTCCGATCCCGACCTCCTTCGTCGGTACGGGACTCTCTACGGTCGTTTCCGCCTTCCGCCTTTGAGTGTCCGCCTTCCGCCTTCCCACTTCCCACTTGGTAATACGCATTTTTCAGCAGTTCGATCCACAGCCGGAGCCGGCAGATTTTCACCGAGTTGGGGTTGATGTCCACCCCGAAGAGGCAGTTTTCGATGAGGGTTTGCTTTTCGTGGAAGAGGGCTTCCTGCACGCGCTGGCTGTCGCGCACGCCGGGGCGGTATTCGAACAGTTCGTCGGTGCGTTGCCAGGCCACGGCCAGCTCGTCGTTTTCCACCTCCACGCGCACGGGCAGGGGCTTGCCGTCGCGGCCCAGCAGGATGCCCAGCTCGCTCTTGATGGCGATCAGCTCGTTGAGGGAGGAGACGAGGAAGTGGCCCGAGCCCACCGCCGGGTCGCACACCTTGATGCTGTTGACGAGGCGGTTGGCCTCCTGCAAGTCCTCCGGATCGTAAATGCGGCCCAGGTAGTTGGCCAGCCCCTCGAAGCTGCCGCCCTCGAATTCGGCAAAGCGGGGCGATTCGCGGAATTTCTGCACCACGGCCCGGCGCAATGTTTCCCGGCACATATACATGGTGATGAATCCGGGCGTGAAGAAGGCGCCGTCCTGGTAGCCGTTGATCTTTTCGAAGATGAGGCCCAGCACGGAGGCGTTGATGAGGGTTTTGTTCTCCTCCTGGATGGCCTCCGAGCCCTCCGAGCTGAAGTCGTAGGCGTCGAGGAAGGCGAAGAGGTAGTCCAGCACTTTCAGCTCGCCGGTGCGGCGTTTGCCTTTGGCGTCGCGCAGCACGGTGCCGTTCATCAGGGGCAGGGTGAAGCGGTCTTTGAGGCTGTTGATGCGGAGGGTGGCGTCTTCCAGTTCGCTGATCTCGAAGAGGGAGCTGTTGAGATAGGGGATGTGGGCGAATTTTTTCTGCACGTAGGCCGGCCGATCCGCCGGCTGTTTGGCCAGCACGTCGAAGAACAGCTCGCTGAGTTCGTCGAAGTCGGCGATGGTCCGGCTGTTGAGGAAGCGGTAAGCGGCCTCGCCCCGGTGGTACTTCAACAGCTGCGCTTCCAGCAGTTTGAGGAAGAGGATGCGATTGATCCAGGTGATGGCCAGCTCCAGGGCAACGTTGAACAGCTGTTCTTCCCGGCCCTCGCCGTAGCTGCTCAGGCGGGGTGCCTTGTGGAGGCGGCCCTCGCTCTCCAGCATGGCGATGGTATTTTCCAGGAGGGAACCGTGGTTGCGCTGGGCCGCCGGCTTGCGCTGTATGACTTTTTTGTTCTTTTCCTTGCTTTCCTCCAGCCCGATGAGGTGCAGCAGCTCCCGGTAGAAGTCTTTGTTGAGGTTGTTGCTGTCGTTGGCGAAGGGCAGCCGCAGCAGGTGGGTGGGGGAGAGGGCCTTGAAGAGGGGGATGAGCTTGTCGTCGTCCTGGGGGCTGTTGTTGCGCAGCGGCTTTTCGAAGTCTCTGATGTCAAATGTGGCGCAGGGCAGCTCTTCCTCCAGGCCCTCCACGAACGGACCGGCTATTTCCCGGTAGAAAAACTCGGTGGTGCTCTGGGTCTTGCGGCCGTCGCGCCAGGCTTCGAAGTCCTTTTGCAGGCGGCGGTTCTGGTAGAACAGCTTGTCGAAATCCGCCGCGTCGAAGATATGCCAGCGGTAGATGTCGGTAATGACGAGGTATTTCAGGTCGGTATTGCGGTGTTCGGTTCGTTCCCGGAAGTAGTAGAGGATGAGTTCGTGCAGGGCTTTGGCATTGGGCTTTTCCCGGCTGATCATATCGGCGGCCTGGGGGTCGGTTTTGCCGCGGGGCCGTTTCACTTCGAAGAGCACGCCCACCGGGCTGGCGGATTTGTCTCCGGTGTGGATCACCAGGTCGGCCCGCCCTTTGGTGGCGATGAGGTGGTGGTCCTTGTACCAGGTGTGGTTGAGGAAGTCGCGCAGGTGGTTCTTGGCGTTCTCCTCGCTTTCGTCGGTGTCGATGCGTTCGAGCAGGGTGCGCAGGTTGGCCTTGAAGGCCTCAATGTCCGCCCGCAGGACTTTCTCCTTGCGGTAGGCCTTGTTGAGGGCGCGTTTGACGGGTATGGGTCGGAGCTTCATGTTGGGTTGTCGATGGTTTAGAGATGTTTGGGGGGCGATATTTGTAGTTGGGGTGCGGTTTTTTTTATGCCTTGCTTTTTGCAATTAGTAACTATTCGCAACTATTTAGGTGGCCTGCCACCTAACCCGGTTTTATCGCCAAAAAGACACGAAAATTTATCCGGACTTCGGCGTGAGCTCAGTCGAACGCTGAACAGACGGACTCCAAGATTACACCAAGGCTTCGTGCAATCTTTGTGCCTTGGTGTCTCGTCTCTGCGAGCCGGGCAAGCTTTGTGGCACAAGCCTCTTAGCCCAGCTAAATAGTTACATATTTTATAAAGATAAGCATTCTGAAATTGTATGGAAAGCTTTTCATTTCATCTTTCGTTGCAAGAATGCATTACTCAGTTTGGAAAGCTGATGCCGAGGCACAATTTCCCGTTTAGGCCTCATATTTGGAAAAATCTACGAAAAATGATCACATTTTTCCAGATTTAGTGTTGTTGATTGCCTGCGGCTCGGCCGCCTCCTGGATAAAGAAAAAGTTGCTGAAATCCAAAGGGGGGCTGTACAACAGGGTTACCCGAAGGATCAAATTGCAACCTTTCAACCTGCACGAAACGGAATTGTTTTGCCGGCAGAAAAACCTGAAATTCACTCGCTACTACATCATTCAGTTGTACATGGCCATGGGCGGCATTCCGTTTTACCTCAATGAATTATATGCCGGAAAAAGCGTGCCTCAACTCATTGACGAAATTTGTTTCGCCCCCACGGGGCTGCTTTACGACGAGTACGAACAATTGTATTATTCCCTGTTCAAGAATGCCGCCAACCATGTCGCCATCATAGAAGCACTTGCCCGGCACCCATACGGTTTGCTGAGGAACCAACTCGTGCAACAATCGGGTCTGCCCGACGGGGGGACGTTTACCAGAGCACTCGATGAATTGTTGGAAAGCGGGTTTATCCTCAAATACAGTCCCTTCCGGAAAAAACAAAAAGACAGCATTTACCGGCTCATTGACCTGTATTCCTTGTTTTATCTCCGGTTCATAAAAGGCAATACTGCCGGCCAGGCCAATACCTGGCAGAAACTGTCTGCCGAAAGCTCTTTTGCGGCATGGAGCGGTTATGCATACGAAAATATTTGTATGCTCCACACTCCACAAATATTGTGGAAATTGGGACTCAGCGGCACGATTACCCAGGTCGCATCCTGGCATCACAAAGGCGACGACGAGATGCCCGGCGCTCAAATCGACCTGCTCATTGACCGGAAAGATGGTTTTATCAACCTCTGCGAAGCCAAGTTCTCAAATAAAGAGTTCGTCATCACCAAAGACTATGCTGCCCAACTGCGCCGAAAACGCCTCGTTTTTGAGCATGTCACAAAAACAAAAAAATCGGCCGTCACGACGCTGCTCACCACTTATCCGGCTATCCAGAACAAGTACTATTTAGAGGAGATTCATTCAGAAGTGTCGATGGAGGATTTGTTTTATGATGATGAAAGGTAAAGCGTCAAAGGGATATAGTCACAAATACGCATTTTTCACCTTAATAATCTCCCCCATAATCGCCAGGGCGATCTCCTTCGGCGTTTTCGCATTGATATCCAGCCCGATGGGGGCGTGGATGCGGGCGATAGCCTCGTCGGAGAAGCCGGCGGCTTTCAGCCGGGCCACCCGTTTGGCGTGGGTCTTTTTGCTGCCCAAGGCGCCGATGTAGGCGATGTCGGAGGGCAGGAGGATGTGCAGGGCGTTGTCGTCGATCTTGGGGTCGTGGGAGAGGACCACGGCGTAGGTGTAGGCGTCGAGGGTGAAATCGTTGAGCACCTCGGCCGGGTATTTGTCGAGCAGTTGGTCCGGCGCCTGCGGGAACTGCGACTTGTGGGCGAACACGCCCCGGGGGTCGATCACGATGGTCTCGAAATCGTACAGGTGCCCCAGCTGGATCAGGTCGGCGGTGATGTGGGCGGCGCCGATGATGAGCATCTGGCTGCGGCTGGGGAATACCTGCAGGAAGTAGGCGGTGCCTTCCCGCTCCACGCTCTGGCTCTTGCGCTCGCGGTAGGCGCGCAGGGCTTCGGCCTTCAGGGCTTCGGCGACGGGCTGGCCGGCGGCAGTTCCGTCCGGCAGTATTACACTATGCCAGCCTTGGCCATCCTCCAGGCGGGATACGAGGATGCAGGGCTGGTTGCCCTCCAGCTTTTCCCGAAGCAGGGCCCAGGCCGCCCGCTCCTTCGGCCGTTCGTCGAAGGCGAGGAAACGCTCGGTGAACACCTGGATTTTGCCCCCGCAGCTGAGGCCCACCGCCCAGGCGTCTTCGTCGGCCACGCCGAAGGCCAGCCGTTTGGCCTTTCCTTCCTTGATCAGCGGCATCGCTTCCCGGATGACGGCCCCTTCCACGCAGCCGCCGCTCACCGAGCCGGCCATTTCCGTATCTTTCGTAACGAGCATGGTGGAACCCACCGGGCGGGGCGAAGACCCCCAGGTCTGTATGACGGTGGCTATGGCAAACTCGTGGTTTTTATTGGTCCATTCCTGTAAGTAGGGAAGCAATTCTTTCATTTTGAACAATTTTTTAGAAAAAATATTCTAAATTAGCGAAAGGTTTGTTTTGGTAAAAATACAAAAGAACCCGATAAATCACTCATTCACTCATTCACTCATTCACTCATTCACTCATTCACTCATTCCCCATGTCCCATTCACCCAAATCCTGCCCCTGCCCATCGAAAAAGGAGCCGAAGCGGAAGGCCAAGTCCCTCTCTGTGCTTAGCGGGTTGCTCATCGTGCTGTTGCCCAAGTGCCCCTTCTGTATCCTAACCTTTTCCAGCGCCATAACGTTGTGCAGCGGGGCGAAAATCTACCAGCACGCGCCAGGATGGGCGTCCTTCATCTCCATTGGCCTGGCGGCCGCCACGCTGGCCCTGCTGGCGTGGAATTACAAGGGCCGGCGAACGCTGGCGGCGGCGGCCCTCGTCCTGGTCGGCAGCTATTTCATCATCTCCAGCGAGTTGTGGACGGGCGAGCTGGCGGAATACTACTGGGGCGCCTTCTTTTTGCTGCTCGGCGTTTGGGTGAACGGCAGCTTTTACTTTTTTTTCCGGCAGTGGGTGCGGCCGGCGTATGATTTTGTGAGAGAGAAGTACCTGGAAAGAGTGAGATAATGATCTTATGAGAGGAGCGAGTTGTTATAGGGCTAAATGGTTATATTGTCATATTGTTGGCAGAGCCTGGGCTGGGAAATGGCCATGTTGCCGGGCTGGCTGAACTTCGCGATCGGCTAACATTCCAGCAATATTTCAGGGCGCGATTCCTTTTTGTGCCCCTTGCTCGGTTTTAGGTCTTAGGCTGTAGGTTTTAGGGGCAACCCAGGCCTAATCGGACTCTCAATAGGCACCTAACGCCCAAAACCTAACACCTAAATCCTCCCAACACCGGAGGGGGCACAATTTAGCATCGCGCCCATATTTCAATATCACCACCCGAAGCCCACATCAGGCCAACAATATAACAATATAACAATATAACAATATAACAATATAACAATATAACAAATGCCAACCGTCAGATTCACCACCGCCCTCAGGCGCTTTTTCCCTTCTCTGAAGGAGAGGGAGGTCGCCGGAGGCACCGTCGCCGAAGTGCTGGAAGAAGTGGAAGCCCTGTACCCCGGCATCAGGGAATACGTCCTGGATGAACAGGGCCGCCTGCGCCAGCACGTCAACATCTTCCTCAGCGGCGAGCTCATCGAAGACAAGGAAACCCTGCTGGACAAGGTAGGGGAAAAGGATGAGGTGTATGTTTTTCAGGCATTATCCGGAGGGTAGGCCCAGATGGGGCCATTGCCGAATTTTTTAATGGCTGTATTGTTATGCGAATCCAGGGCTAAATCCAAGAGGTTGTTAAAGTGCCGTTTTAGGCCCAGGCGCTTACGTTCTCTTCAGCGCCGGAACACGAGCCGGAATTTCACCCTTGTATTTAGTTCTACTTTGTTAACTTAAAGTTTCGAGCCATCTGGAGCGCGGGCCTCCAGGCCCGCTGCCTTCTAAAAGAAAGGGTTTTATGAAATTTTAAATCTATTTTTTCATGCTTGATATGGATACCGCGCTTATAAGTTAACAAAGTAGAATTAGGTTCGTTGCCCTTTTACGATTACGGCCCTCCGGGCCTGGGGAAGCAATACCTGCTTCTTTCTACTAACATTATGGCCCTCTGGGCCGCTGCATGGCCATTTAGCCCTGGATTCGCATAGCAGTATAGCAATATAGCAATATAGCAATATAGCAGTATAGCAATATAGCAGTATAGCAATATAGCAATATAGCAATATAGCAATATAGCAATTTAGCAATATAGCAATATAGCAATATAGCAATATAGCAATATAGCAATATAGCAATATAGCAATATAGCAATATAGCAATATAGCAATATAGCAATTTAGCAATTTAGCAACCCAACCATGAAGCTCCTCACCGGAACCTCCAAAGGCCTCATCGTTCACCACCGCACTGCTGATTCCTGGAGAATCGAAAAGGTACACTTCACCGGCATGCCCGTCTCCATGGTATACGCCGACCCTCGCACCAATACCTGGTGGGTAGGCCTGGCGCACCGCCACTGGGGGCAGAAGCTGCACTTTTCAGAAGACGAGGGCCGCAGCTGGCAGTCCGTGCCCATGCCAAAGTATCCCGCCGGCGCCGAGTTCCGGCCCGGCAAGCCCGCCACCCTGAAAAAGGTGTGGTGCATGCAGCAGGCCGGCCCGGGCCGCCCCGGCGGCCTGTGGCTGGGCACCGAGCCGGGGGGGCTGTTCTACAGCGATGACAACGGGCAGCATTTCGAACTGGTGGAGGGCCTGTGGAACCATCCCAGCCGCCTCGACGAGAACCAGTGGTTCGGCGCAGGGCGCGACTATCCCTTCATCCATTCCATCGTCGTCGACCCGCGCGATGCCGACCATGTTTACATCGCCGTGAGCTGCGCCGGCGTATTTGAGACGACGGACGGCGGCCAAAGCTGGGCACCCCGCAACAACGGCCTCATTGCCGCCTACCTGCCCAACCCCGGCGTAGAGGTCGGCCACGACCCCCACCTCCTGCTGGCCTGTGCAGCCAACCCGGACGTGCTCTGGCAGCAGAACCACTGCGGCATCTTCCGCACGGCCAACGGCGGGCAGAGCTGGGACAACGTGACCGGCGCCGATGGCTTCCCCGACTACGGCTTCGCCCTCGCCATCGACGGCGAAGATCCGGACAAGGCCTGGGTGATCCCCGCCGTCAGCGACGAGATGCGCGTGGCGCCCGGCCTGGCCCTCTGCGTCTGCCGCACCGAAGACGGCGGCAGGTCCTGGCAGGCCCTGCGCCGGGGGCTGCCCCAGGAACACTGCTTCGATATCGTCTTCCGCCACTCCCTCGCCAAGCAAGGCAGCATCCTGGCCTTCGGCACCACCACCGGCAACCTCTACCTCTCTGAAGATTATGGCGACAGCTGGGCCCTGCTGGCTGCCCACCTGGCCCGGGTGGATGCCGTGGCTTTCGCCTGAGCGGGAAAAACGGTTGAACCTTTTGCCGCTCTTGCTGTTTCCCTCTCAATGTTACGGAAACGGGGCGCAGCCCTGTTTCCTGCGCCTTCTCCTCTGGTACGTGAAATTATATTCTCCCCATAGCCGCTGAACGAAATTTATCCCCCGGAAGACGGAATTTTTCAAAAAAACATCGAAAATTAGAATTTATTTTCTAATTTCGGGGTATAATTCATTTCTAAATCCAAAACCATGATACCTGCATCATTCGATTACGCCGCTCCGGCCAGCCTCGAGGAGGCCTTCTCCCTGCTGGAGCAACACGGCGACGAAGCCAAGATCCTTGCAGGTGGCCATAGCCTGATACCAATGATGAAACTGAGGTTCGCCTCGCCGGAGTTCTTGATCGACATCAACAACATTCCGGGGCTTTCTCACATCAAGGAGGAAGGTGGTTACCTGAAGATCGGGGCGCTCACGCGGGAGGCCGAGCTGGAAACCGCTAAGGTCGTCCGTGCCAAGTATCCTATTTTTCTGGACGCGACCAAGCTGATTGCCGACCCGCAGGTCCGCAATATGGGCACCATCGGCGGCAATATCGCCCATGGGGATGCGGCCAACGACCATCCTGCGGTCATGATGGCCCTGCGGGCGGAAGTCGTCATCAGCAGCGCCGAGGGGCACCGCACCGTGCCGATCGACGAGTTTTTCTACGGTTTCTACATGACCGCCGTCCAGCCCAACGAGATCCTCACCGAGATCCGCATCCCGGTTCCCGGGCCGCGCACCGGCAATGCTTACCACAAGCTGGAACGCAAAGTGGGCGACTACGCCACGGCCGGCGTCGCTGTGCAGCTCACGCTCGACGAGCAGGGCACCTGCACCTACGCCGGCATCGGCCTGACCAACGTCAACCCGGTGCCCCTCCGGGCCGCCCGCTCCGAGGAGGTGCTGGTAGGGCACAAACTGGACGAGGAAAGGATCGATCTGGCCGGCCAGTACGCTGCGGAAGACTGCAACCCTTCTTCCGACCTGCGCGGCGACGAGGACTACAAGCGCGCCATGGTCAAAGTGCTTACCAAACGCATGATCAACAAAGCTATTGAAAGAGCCAAGTCCTGATCAAGGACAAAAAATCCTATTAATAATGAAAAAACAGATAACCATATCCGTCAACGGTGAAAAGCACACCCTGGAGGTCGAGCCCCGGGAACTGCTGGTGCACGTGATCCGGGAAAAATTGCGCCTCACCGGCACGCATATCGGGTGCGACACCAGCAGTTGCGGCGCCTGCACCGTCCTCCTGAACGGCAAATCCATCAAATCCTGCACCGTGCTGGCCATCCAGGCCAACGGCAAGGAAATCTCCACCGTCGAGGGCCTGGCCACCGCCGAAGGCCTGCACCCCCTGCAGGAAGGCTTCAAAGAGAACCACGGCCTGCACTGCGGCTTCTGTACCCCCGGCATGCTGATGCGCGCCGTGGAATTGCTGGAGCACAATCCCAACCCCTCGGAGGAAGAGATCCGCTGGGGGATCGCCGGCAACCTCTGCCGATGCACCGGATACAACAACATCGTCAAGGCCATCCAATACGCCGGCGCCAAAATGCGGGGCGAAGAGACGCCCTCCACAGAGCCGGAATTTGTATAAACCCAATTGCAGCAGGCTTCATCCGGCATATATCCGAAACAGTCCTGCGGCCGTAAACCGTCCGCCGTCTGCCGTCCGCCGAATAAAGCCCGATCATCTTCAATCCTGATAACAAATGATTAAGTGTAAAACATCCAAAGAGATAGGAGGAATGGGCCACTCCATCAAGAGGAAGGAGGACGTCCGTTTCATCCAGGGCAAGGGGCACTATGTGGATGACATACAGCTGCCCGGCATGCTCCACATGGACATCGTGCGCAGCCCCTATGCCTACGCCAAAATAAAGAGCATCAATGCGGAAGAAGCCCTCAAGATCCCCGGCGTGATTGCCGTGGTGACCGGCAGGGATCTGGAAAAGTACAACCTGCACTGGATGCCTACCCTGATGTCGGACACCCAGATGGTGTTGCCCACCGATACGGTCATGTACCAGGCCCAGGAAGTGGCTGCCGTCATCGCCACCGACCGCTACGCTGCCCGCGACGGCAAGGAGGCGGTCATGGTCGAGTACGAGCCCATGAAGCCGGTCATCGACCCCTATAAAGCGCTCGATCCGGAAGCGCCGGTACTGCGCACTGACAAGGAGGGCAAGAAAGACAACCACATCTGGCACTGGGAGGTGGGCGACCGCGATGCCACCGAAAAGCTGTTCAGCGAAGCGGAGGTGGTGGTCAAAGAGCAGATGCACATCCCCCGCATCCACGTGGCCTCCATCGAGACCTGCGGGTGCGTGGCCGACTACGACAAGGTGAACAACCACCTCACCATGTATATGACCACCCAGGCGCCCCACGCTATCCGCACCGTGATCGCCCTGGTAGCCGGCCATGTGGGCCTGACCGAGGAAAAAGTCCGGGTTGTTTCTCCGGACATCGGCGGCGGCTTCGGCGGCAAAGTGCCGGTATATCCGGGCTACGTCATCGCCATCGCCGTTTCCTTCCTGGTGGGCAAGCCGGTGAAGTGGGTGGAAGACCGCAGCGAGAACCTGCAGGCCGATTCTTTCGCCCGCGATTACCACATCACCGCTGAAATGGCCGGCACGAAGGACGGCAAGATCCTCGGCACCCGCTTCAAGATTCTGGCCGACCACGGTTATACGGATGCGGCGGCCAACCCCTCCAAATTCCCGACCGGCATGTTCTCCATAGGCACGGGGTCCTACGACTACCAAACCGCCTTCATGGAAGCGGACGCCGTTTACACCAACAAGCCGCCCGGAGGCGTAGCCTACCGCTGCTCTTTCCGCGTGACCGAAGCCGTACACGCCATCGAGCGCATCACCGACCGCTTCGCGTTCGAGATCGGCAAGGATCCGGCGGAGCTGCGCATGCAGAACTTCATCAAGAAGGAAGACTTCCCCTGGAAATCTCCCACCGGTTGGGAATACGACAGCGGCGACTACCACGCCGGCCTGAAAAAGGCCATGGAAGCCGTTGGCTACGAAGAGCTGCGCAAGGAGCAGGCCGAAAAGCGCAAGCGGGGCGAACTGATGGGCATCGGTATTTCCACCTTCACCGAGATCGTCGGCGCCGGCCCGTCCAAGGACTTCGACATCCTGGGCATCAAGATGTTCGACAGCGCCGAGATCCGCGTGCATCCTACCGGCAAAGCCATTGCCCGCTTCGGCACCAAGTCGCAGGGCCAGGGCCACGAAACGACCTACGCGCAGATCATCGCCGAAGAACTCGGCATTCCCGCCGAGCACATCCAGGTGGAAGAAGGCGATACCGATACGGCTCCCTACGGGCTGGGCACCTACGCCAGCCGCAGCACGCCGACGGCCGGCGCCGCTGCCGCCGTTGCCGCCCGCAAGCTCAGGGACAAGGCCCGCAAGATCGCCGCCTACCTGCTGGAGGTGAGCGAAGACGACCTCGAGTGGGAACCCGGCAAGTTCTTCGTCAAAGGCGCGCCGGAGAAAGCCAAGACCATCCAGGAGATCGTCTTTGCCGCTTATACCAACCACCCGCAGGGCATGGAGGTAAGCTTCGAAGCGACCCACTACTACGATCCCCCCAACCTGACCTTCCCCTCCGGCGCCTATATCTGCGTGGTGGACATCGATAAGGACACCGGGGAGATCAAGGTGCGCCGTTTCGTGGCTATCGACGACTGCGGCAACATCATCAACCCGATGATCGTACAGGGGCAGGTCCACGGCGGGCTCACCCAGGGCATCGCCCCGGCCATGTACGAGGAACTCATCTACGACGAAGACGGCAACATCCTCAACGGCACCTTTATGGACTACCTGGTGCCCACGGCAGTGGAATCGCCCAACTGGGAGACCGGCCATACCGTCACCCCCTCGCCCCACCACCCGATCGGCGCCAAAGGGGTAGGGGAGTCGCCTACGGTAGGCGCCCCGCCGGCCATCGCCAACGCCATAGTTGATGCGCTGTCGCCCTACGGCATTACCCACCTCGACATCCCGATCACGCCGTATAAGGTGTGGAAGGCGTTGAGGGAGAAGGGGGTGGAATGAGGGAATTAGTGAATTAGTGAATGAGTGAATTAGTGAATGAGTGAATTAGTGAATAAACGGCAGCCTCGGAAGATGGAGGGACAACTCTACATCCCCGGGGCTGCCTCCATAAACCTTTTAAAAATGAAGACCACAATAGAAAAGAACTTTCAAGTTGACGAGCCCATCGACAAGGTATGGGAATACCTCAGCGACCCGGCCAGGATCGTGACCTGTGTGCCGGGAGCCAGCCTGACCGACACCATCGACGAGGACAACTACAAGGGGGAGGTCAGCCTGAAATTCGGGCCGGTAAAGGCCAAGTACAACGGGCAGATCACTTTTCAGGAGCGGGATAAGGAAAACTACAGGATGCAGTTGCTGGGCAAGGGCCTGGACTCCAAGGGCAAGGGCAGCGCCGACATGTTGATGAACGGCGTCCTCGTCGAAAAGGAAGGTCAGACCGACGTGACCTGCACCATGGAAGTGACCATCACCGGCATGCTGGCACAGTTTGGCTCCCGCCTCATCAATGACGTTTCCGGTTCGGTGTTCGACCAGTTTGTCGACAACTTCAGGGCCAAGCTGGCGGGGAAGGAGGTGGACAACACCCTCAGCGCCGGATCGATGATCAAGGGCATGTTCGGAAAGAAATAGCAGGTCGGAGGACCTGAAATTTTTGATGTCTGATGTTTGATTTTTGATGTGCGATATTCTCCGGGGAAGCCACAGCCGCCGGGCAAGTCAAAAATCAAAAATCGCGAATCAAAAATCAAAACGGGTATTTGTGAAAGAACTGACCAAAGACACAGAAACGATCACTCAGGGTTTCAGCCGCCTTGGTTATGTCGCTGACGAAGAGCTGGCCACCATCCTCTTTCTCATGTTGCGCCTGGGCAAGCCCCTTCTGCTGGAGGGGCACCCGGGGGTGGGCAAAACCGAGGTGGCCAATGTGCTGGCCGCATACCTGGACACCGGCGTCATCCGCCTGCAGTGTTATGAAGGGCTGGACGTCAACTCCGCCGTTTACGAGTGGAATTACCAGAAGCAGCTGTTGTCCATCAAGATCCAGGAATCCAGCGACAAGACGGAGGCGGAGAAGGAGGCGCACATTTTCGGCGAGGAGTTCCTGCTGAAGCGCCCCCTGCTGCAGTCGATCACCCAGGCAGAGCGGGCGCCCGTCCTGCTGATCGACGAGATCGACCGGGCGGACGAGGAGTTTGAGGCATTCCTGCTGGAGCTGTTGTCCGCCTTCCAGATCAGCATACCGGAGATGGGCACCATCAAGGCCACCCACCGGCCATTTGTGATCCTGACCTCCAACCGCACCCGGGAGCTGAGCGACGCCCTCAGGCGGCGCTGCCTTTACCACTGGGTCAATTTCCCGGACGAGGAGAAGGAAAAGCGCATCGTGCTCAAGCACCTGCCCGGCATCGAGGAACGGCTGCTGACGCAGGTGGTCCGGTCCGTGCAGTCCATCCGGAAGCAAAAGCTGGAAAAGACGCCCGGCATCGCCGAGACGCTGGACTGGGTACAGGGGCTGCAGGCGCTGGGATATAAAGACCTCACCGAGGATGCCATAGCCCGGAGCCTGGGCTGCCTGCTGAAGTCGGCCAAGGATATTGAGCGGGTGAAGGCACAAGGGGTGCTGGTTGAATAGGTTGGCGGGGTTGATTGGTTGACTGGTTGATTTCCCCGCAGGCATTAGCACCATTTCAAAGCAACAAGCAATATGTCAGATCGCCCACATGCATCTTCCTACAATAGCCTCACCGAAGCGGTCATCGGCTTCGCCCACCTGGCGCGGCAGGAAGGCTGGACGGTGGGCGTACAGGAAACGCAGGACGCGCTGACGGCGGCCTCCTGCGGGACGCTGGGCGAGAAAAATACCTTTAAGTACGCCCTGAAGGCCATCTTTTGCATCACCCGGGAGGAGAGCGAGCGCTTTGAGCAGCTCTTCGAACGCTTCTGGGGCGGGCGCAAAGGCGCCATCCAGAGCAAGACAACGTACCGGAACCAGTCGAACATCCAGCGCCAGTCGCCGGGTTCGCTGGTGTGGATGGGGCAGGGGCAGAGCAAGGAAGAAGAGCAGAAGGACGAAGGCCGCAACGTGTCGGGCGCCAACAAGGTGGAGCGCTTGCGGCGGACCGATTTTTCGAAGGTGGAAGAGATAGACAGCGAGTTGCTCGAAGAGCTGGCCCTGCAGTTGTGGAAGCAGATGAGCCTGCGGCTGAAGCGCCGGCTGAAGGCTTCCGCCAGCCAGGGGCGGATCGACCTGCGGCAGACCATCCGCGCCAGCATCAGCACCGGCGGCGACCCCCTCGAGCTGCGCCGCAAAAAGCGCATCCCCCGCCGGCAGCGGCTGGCCATCCTGCTGGACGTGAGCGGCTCGATGGACAAGTACAGCTTCTTCCTCCTGCGCTTCATCTGGGCCCTGCGCGCCCATTTCGAGCAGGTGGAAGCGTTCATCTTCAGCACGAACCTGGTGCGCATTACCGATTATCTGGACTCCAAAGACCTGGGGCATACCCTTTCCTTGCTTACTGCCCGGGCGCACAACTGGTCGAGCGGGACCAAGATCGGGGAGTGCTTTCAGCAATTCAACGAACAATACGCTAAGCAGGCACTGTCGGGCAGCTCTACGGTGATCGTTTTGAGTGACGGGCTGGATACCGGCGAGCCGGAGCTGCTGGCCGGCGAACTGGCGCAGATCAAACAGCGCACCCGGCGCCTGATCTGGCTCAATCCGCTGAAGGGCATGAAAGGCTATGCGCCCATCGCCAAAGGCATGAGCGCCGCCCTGCCGGAGATCGACGTTTTCAACTCGGCCCATAACCTGAACAGCTTGCTGGAGCTGGAAAATTATTTGACTAATACTTAAAAAATAAGTTCGACGTCAATGCTTTAGCGTGAAGGCCGGCTACCCGTCTAAGGTTGGACAGCAGAAAGGGGAAAGCCGAGCGGAGTCGAGGCCGAGCGTGTGCAGGAGGCATGGAGTGTCCAACCTTAGACGGGTAGCCTGAAGGCCTTTGCCCTAATGAGCCTGCTGGCCTTTACGCTAAAGCATTGACTCAAAATGTCGAACTTATTTTTTAATCACTACTAAGTTATGTTTAACCAATTTCTGGAAAAGGCCCGGAGCCTTACGCAAAATAAAGAACCCTTTGCCATCGCCTTTGTCGTCAACCGCCAGCTGCCCTCTTCCGGCAAGCCGGGCGACAAGGCCGTCATCGAAAAGGACGGCACGCTGACCGGCTGGATCGGCGGCGGGTGTACCCGAGGTATTGTCCTTAAAGAAGCTTCCGCCGCTTTGCAGGACGGCAAGCCGAGGGTTGTCCGCATCAGCCCCGAAGGGCCGGGGGAACCCAGGCCTGGGGTAGTGGATTACAATATGACCTGCCACAGCGGTGGTACGGTGGAGCTGTACATCGAACCCGTCCTGCCGCGGCCACACCTGCTCATCCTCGGCAAATCGCATGTGGCCATGGCACTGGCGCGCATCGGCCGGGCAATGGATTACCCGGTTACGGTGGTGGCGCGGGGCGTGGATAAGCATGCCTTTCCGGACGCGGAGCGGGTCGATGATACCGCTGCTGTCGACCCGGCCGTGCTGACGCCGAATACCTTTATCGTGGTTTGTACCCAGGGAGAGAACGACGAGGATGCTCTGCAGCAGGCCCTGGAATCGGAGCTGCCCTATGTGTCTTTTGTGGCCAGCCGCGCCAAGGCCAATGCCGTATTTCGCGTCCTTCGGCAACGGGGCCTCACCTTCGATCAACTCAAACGGGTCAAAACCCCGGCCGGGCTGGATATCAACGCCAAGCTGCCCGAAGAAGTCGCCATCAGCATACTGGCAGAGGTGATCGCCTTTATGCGCCGGGAAGAGGCGCCGGAAGCCGCCGGCACGAAACGTCCGGAAGCGGCGGAAAACGATAAGATTTTCATCAACCCGGTCTGCAACGTGCCGGTGGAAAAGGCCACCGCCCGGCATGTCGTTGAATATGAGGGGATGAATTACTATTTTTGCTGCGACGGGTGTAAGGTTTCTTTTGAAAAGGAACCGGAGAAATATGCGCTGAAACCGGAAGAAGCTTAGGTCGGCATTTAAGGGAGTTATTGGTTGCTGGGGGGGTATTGGTTATTAGTGACGGCCGGGCGCTATCCCGGGGATGTCAAAAACGGCCATTCATCTCCCGGTCGTTAATAACCAATAACCAATAACCAATAACTGCCAATGAACTTCATTCCCGGAACGTTATCCCTCCCTAACCAGCATATTTTAAATGTTTTAGATTTCTGCTCCGAATGAGCCGAAATACCAAACAACGCATACTGGACGCCGCCCTCCAGCTCTTCAACGAAGAGGGCTATGTCAATGTACGCCTGGCGCAGATCGCCGAGCTGGCCGATATGAGCGTGGGCAATATGGCCTATCATTTTCCGCATAAGGAGCAGATTCTGGAGGGCATTTATGACGAACTGCTGGTGGAACAGCGCCGCCTGCTGGCCGAGATCAACCTGGCGCCATTGTTTGAAAACTTCGATTATTTCCTGCGGGCGACCTATGGCCTGCAGAAAAAGTATATATTTTTCTATCTGGATACCCTGGAATTGGTCCGCGCTTCGGCGGGACTCAAGAAGGCGCACCAGGAGCATGTGCAGTGGCAGCGCATGCAGCTGGAGTTGCTGCTGCAGCTCAACCGGGCCCGGGGCGTGCTCGACTGGAAGGCCGGTTCGGAGAACCCGCCGCAGCTGGCGCGCCACCTGCGTCATGTGATGGACAGCTGGCACAGCCTGCAGCTCATCGAAGGGGAGGATGCCGATGATTTCAACGGCTATCGGGCGTGCTGCTGGTCGGTCCTGCAGCCTTACTTCACGGATATGGGCTGGAAGGAGTACGGGCAGCTGGCGGCAAAACCGGGCAAGTTTATCCCGGGGGAACTCAGGTGAAAACTTGCCAGGTTTAAATTGGCAAAACAAACGAAACAATTGTTAGCGATGGAAAAAGCGACAGCCTCGGGCGCAGCCCAGGCTGAAAAAGACTTACTGGCGAGGGTTTACCTCAACCGCAAAGGCGTCGTTGCCCGGGCTTCCTTCGACTCTCCTGTCTATCAGGGAGACAAGGGCATCCTCGCCGGGCAGCCGGCCCGCGCCGCCCTGTCCGTTCCATCCCGCATTTTCGGTTTTTGCGGCGGCTCCCACCAGCTGGCGGCCGCTATGGCCCTGGAGCACGCCTGGGGCGCAGAGTTGCCGCCGAATGCGCTGCTGATCCGCTCGGTGGCGCAGGCGGCGGAGATCCTTCAGAATACCAGCCGCTGGTTTTATACCACCTTTGCGCCGGGCCTGGCCAACCCCGCCTTCGCCGGCAATGCCCTGTTCGATAGCGCCACCCGCCGTTTTACCGCTTTCAAAGGAGAATCCTTCCGGCCGGGCATCATGTCCTGTACCCATCCCATGGCCCTCTATGCTTTGTTTGCCGGCCAGTGGCCCCATTCCAACTTCATTGTCCCGGGCGGGGTAGCTACTTCCGTTCAGGCCAAAGAGCTGACCAGGGCCTTTTCTCTGCTCGACCAGTACTGCCGCGAGTGGCTGGAGCCGGCCTGGCTGGGCTGCTCCCTGGAGCGCTACCTGGAAATCCGCGACTGGGGCGGCCTGATGGCGTGGCTGAATGAAAAGGAAGAACATTTCAACAGCGATCTCGGCCTTTTTATCCGGGTTGGGCTGGAATACGGCCTGGATGAATTGGGCAAAGTGTCCCCTCCGTTGCTTTCTTATGGCGCTTTTTGCAACAAAAAAGGGTATTTTGCAGTTACGCCGGAGAATTATCTGAAAGCCGTGCAGGTGCCGGGAGCTTATTTCGATGGAGCGGCGCTTCTGCCCTTCGATCACGAGTGGCTGGCGGAAAGCCTGAAAAATAATAAGGAAGCGCACCGCTTCGGGTACCGGGAAGAAGCGGCAGAGGTCGGCCCCATTGCCCGCATGCTCATCCTGGACAAAGACGCGCAGCGGCAGAATGGAAAACAGCCGCACTTGTTTTCTGGCATATACGGACAGAAGCAGGCGTCCGTCTTCACCCGCGTCTGGGCCCGCATGCACGAAGCTTGTGTGCTGGTGAATATGATGCGGGTGTGGTTGTCGAAACTGGAACTCGGAGCGCCCTGCCGGTCAGAAGTCAGGGAGCGGGATGGCTGGGGCCTGGGCCTTACCGAAGCTCCCCGCGGCGCCCTGGCCCACTTTGCGGAACTGGAAGGCGGAAAGATCAGGAATTACACCATACTGCAACCCACCATGCTCAACCTGCAGGGGGGGGAAGGGACGGGGAAAACTTCCCCCCTGGCCAACGCCCTGAAAGGCACCGGGATCAAAGACCTCAACAACCCCGTCGAGGTGGGGATGATCGCCCGCTCCTTCGACGCCTGCCTCGTCTGCAACGTCGAACTGTACAAGAACCGGTCGGGGAAGGAGATCGGGAAGGCAAGGGTGTAGGGGCTCCGGAGGGAAGTTTCGGAGCAGTTGTTGGTTATTGTCCATCCGCAGCCTCTACGGCGTTGATTGCCAGCGAACCTTGCCCGAGCTGGCTACCCGTCTAAGGTTGGACAGCAGAAAGGGGAAAGCCGAGCGGAGTCGAGGCCGAGCGTGTGCAGCAGGCATGGAGTGTCCAACCTCAGACGGGTAGCCCCCGAGCTTGTCGAGGGGAACCAATAACTACAGCCTGCCTCCGGCGGGAAAATAACTGCCCCATTATTTAGTGCCAACAGCACTAGTCCAACAATCAAACAATATAGCACTCAAATCATCCAACACTCAAACCATGTGCCTAGCCATACCAGGAAAAATCCGATCCATCGAACAGGCCGACGGCCTCATCCGCCGGGCTAAAGTCGTATTTGGAAGTATCGTCAAAGAGGCGTACCTTGATATGATCCCGCAGGCCAGAGAAGGGGATTACGTCCTCGTGCATGCCGGCGTGGCCATCAACCTCGTCAACGAGGAAGAGGCCCTCAAGACCTTCGCTCACCTGGAGCAGTACGGAGGGCTGGAGGATTTGCTGCCGGAAAAGACGGCCAACGGCGGACGGTAGACGGCAGGCGGCGGCCCCTCTCCCCCTCCCTCGGAGAACCTGACCCGCACCCAAAGGGCCGGAGGGCCGGGGGAGGCTCAACGGCGTACGGCGGCAGCGGCAACAATATAACAATATAACAATATAACAATATAACAATATAACAATATAACAATATAACAATATAACAATATAACAATATAACAATATAACAATATAGCCATCGCCCCCCATAACTCCGCACCATACCCTAATCAGACAAAAACAGCATGAAATACCTGACAGAATACCGTGACCCCGAGCTGGTGGACAAGTACCTGCGAGAGATCGAAAAGGCAACCACCCGGCCCTGGGCGCTCATGGAATTCTGCGGCGGGCAAACCCACAGCCTGGTCAAGAACGGGCTGGTCAATATGCTGCCCGACAAGATCCGCCTGGTGCACGGACCGGGCTGCCCGGTCTGCGTGACCCCGCTGGGCGTGATCGACCAGGCCCTTCAGCTCGCCTTCAAAAAAGGCGTCATCCTCTGTTCGTTCGGAGATATGCTGCGCGTGCCGGGCACCGAGAAGAGCCTGCTGCAGGCCAGGGCCGAAGGGGCCGGGGTGCGCTTTTTCTACTCGCCTATGGAAGCGGTTCAGCTCGCCAAAGACAACCCGGATAAGGAGGTGGTTTTCTTTGCAGTGGGCTTTGAGACCACAGCCCCCGCCAATGCCTTGTCCGTTCTTCATGCTCAGCAATACGGGCTGAACAACTACTCCCTGCTCACCTCTCACGTGCTGGTGCCGCCCGCTATGCGGGCCATCCTCGAAGATGAGGACAGCCACATCGACGGCTTCCTGGGCGCCGGCAACGTCTGCTCGGTAATGGGCCTGGAAGAGTACGAGCCCATCGTCGAAGACTATCATATCCCCATCGTCGTCACCGGTTTCGAGCCGGTCGACCTGCTGCAGGGCATCCTCATGCTTGTCGCGCAGTTAGAAAAGGGCGTGGCCCGCCTGGAAAACCAGTACAGCCGGGTGGTGCCCTATGAAGGCAACCCCGCCGCCCGTGCCGTCATCTGGCAGGTATTCGAACCCACTCACCAGGAGTGGCGCGGCATCGGCATTATACCGGGCAGCGGGCTGAAGATGCGCCCCGCCTTTGCCGGATACGATGCCAACGTGAAGTTCAGCCTGGCGCCCCGGGCCATTCCCGATAGCCAGGAGTGCATCGCCGGCGAGGTTCTCCGGGGGCATAAGAAGCCGCCGGACTGCCCCCACTTCGGCAAGAAATGTACGCCGCTGAACCCGCTGGGGGCGCCGATGGTGTCGTCAGAGGGGGCCTGCGCGGCGTATTATCATCTGATGGGGGAGGTGTAGAAGCTGTAAAAGGAAATGACGCAAATGGAGCGGCCCCATTGAAGGGGCTACTCATTCGCGTCACTGCCGGGTAACTTCTTTAAAGCATTACATTCACTCCGCCGCCAAGCCAACCGCGCCATCCGGCAGGCCGGATTGGGAAGCAAGCCCGATGCTGGAAGAATTCCTCCGCCAGCAGGGTTTTGAGCACAAGCTGGCCGAAATGAAGCGGCATTCGGCTGCCTATTCTACCTTTTGCGGCCGCTTCTTCCGTTGGTTTAACGCCTTTCTGGTAATGAAGTACCTGCACTTTGCACGCGAGGCAGGGCGGGCCGATGTGCCTGTTGGAGAGGCAGCGCGTTGGTTGCTGGGGGAACTGGGCCGGTTGCCGGAGAAAGATGACGGCTTTTCTCTATTACGCCGGTATCGAACGATCGATAGAAGTGGGCCGCTAAAAGCGCCAGCTTAAGCCTACACTGGCCAGAGAGATGCCGAAGCCCAACTCACCGAACAAGCCAAAATTTTCCGTTAGGCTGTAACGTCCGCCGAAAAAGCCAGTGTATAATACCTTACCGGAGCGCTCTCGCACTCCCTTTTCTTCTTTAGCTTTCTCCAAAGAACCTTCCATCATCTCGATGCCGTAGTTTGACAGTTTTAGGCATAGCATGGTAATTTACCCAGCGGTGCATTTCAGACAGTGGGCAAAAAGCGACAACCCCACAAACGGTACCGTTCGTAGTGGCCAGGTTACTTTTTTCTCCCAGGCCGAGTTACAGGGTATATTGCAGGCCGATCTTCCCGATGATCACATGGGGATGCATTTGGATGTTTTGCTCCGTGCTCCAATTGGAAAGGCTTTTTTGAAACTGTATGCCCCCCGTAATGCCAACATGATTGCTGAGCCTGTAAGTCAGGTTGCCCATCAGCATACCGTGGATTTTCCACCGGTTGTTTGCAAATCCGGTATGGGTGCCATCGTAGTCCAGTAGTTCTCCCTGATAGAGCGTACGCCCTTCATTTGCTGAAAAAATATTCAGGGTGCTTCCAATGAAAACATCCGCCTGCCAGCTTTTTACCGCCCAGGTTTTACCAATAGCAAGGGGGATCTGAAAGAGTTGTGTGGTATTGTAATGCCGCACTGTGCGCTTTGCCGGTACGGTTAGTTCAACGTCACCCCGGACTACCGTTTGCTCTCCTGTCAATGTGTTTGTCCGGATCTGTACAACGGTGTCGGTGAGCGTAATGGTATAATCGTCGACAGCCGCACTCCAGTCGAACCGGTTCTCCAGTTGTTGGAACTGAAGCCCCAGCAGCAAGGTGAAATCCTTTTTCAGAGGGTGAATGTAGTGCAACCCGGCCTGGTGGGAAATGATGGTGCGTTCATACGCGTAGCGCTCCGGTTTTGCCTGGCCATACCCCATATTCCACCAGGTAGCGCCACCAACTAAAGACAGCCGTATGGCCCTACTCTTCGGCCCCGCTTCACTTCCCCATACCGGCTGTGAAAAAATGGACGGGCCCGGGCCGGCAGTATGGTTTTCTACGAATAAGCGCCGTGCAGGCAGGGCCTCAACCGGCGATAGCAGATCGTGGTTTTCCCGCTCACCTGGCCTTGGGCCGCCCGCAACGCTTTTATTTTGAAGGGGAGCCGAAAGCCGTAGCGGAGTGGCTGGGATTAACGGAGTAAAGACTTCTTGGGAAGAGGAAGGATCGGGAGCAATTGTTTCTGCCTGACTTCCAGCAAAGGCCCCTTTGGATGCCCTGTTATCTGAAGCGGCGCCGTCCCGTTTAAGAGATAGTGGTGCTCCTGTATCCATTTGCCGAGGCCGTTCAAGGCCAGGGACATTGGCCACCACCCCATTCTCGGGGCGAGAGCCAATATCTTCCAGGCTAGGGCCATCCCCGCTGTCAGCCCTTTCTGTAGCTGCCGGCGGCGGCAAGGTAGCTGCCGCACCGGAAGGCCCATCCGTCCATTCCGAATGCCCCATAGTGCTTTGGCCTTGGGAAATGACGGGGCTGCTTTTATAGGTACTTATCACCCGGCGGCTACAGATTACAAGCAGGAATAAAATGACGATGCTAAGGCTGGCAATGAAAAAAAATCTCCTGCTCCAAAATCGTAGCCGGGCCGGTTTAGAGGTAGATTGGAGCTCCTCCATTTTCTTCAGGATGCCATCCTGCATCTGCTCCCACTCCAGTTCAGGGGGCAAGGGCAGGTTGTCTTCGGACATCAACCGTTTAATTTTATCGTAATTAGAATCCACTGTCTAAAATCTTTTGTTTGTTATTCAGCAGGTGCTTTCGCAGCCAGCTTTTTGCTCTCGATAATTGGGAACGGGAGGTTTCCGGGCTGATACCTAGCAGCTCGCCGATCTCTTTATGATCATATTCATCAATGACGGCCAGCATAAATACCTGCCGGTATCCTTCAGGCATTTGGCGCAGCAGGTATTCAATATCCGGTTTGGACAACTGGCCCATCAGCAGGGCTTCTCCATTTTCGATCTCAGGTACGCCGTCGAGCGGAAGGAAAAGCCGGTGGGACTTTCCCTGCCGGTAGTGTTGCAAACACTGGTTGATCACCACCTTACGCAACCAGAACTTGAACTCGCCTTTCGTTTCATCAAAGGCGCCAACGCTCAAAAATATCCGTGCGAATATTTCCTGTATGATGTCAGGGTGCTCACTTTCATTGGCCACGTAGCGTCTTACAATGGAGTAGACATACCCAATGCATTGCTGGTACATGGCCTTGAAGGCAGCATTTTCTCCTTTTTTTACCGAAGCTATCAGGGTAGAGTCAACCACTTAGGATGATCAGGTTTGGTGAGTAAACCCGAAAAACCAGGATTGGTTCTTCGGGTTTTGAATCTTGGAGAATTTGCTTTTAGCCGCAGTCATTAATGAATGCGCAGATCTCGGCATCGCTGTTGAATTCGATAATATCCCCGCTATTGACTAAAGTGATCGATATTGGATATACGATATCGATAGCATCAATTTGCGAAGAGTACATATTGTACACAGCAAAGTAATCGTTCATATCATCCAGGTCGTAGATGACGCCTTCCGCTTCTACCTGTGCAGGATAATTTACGGTATAGTTGCACTGAATTATCCCTTGATTGAAAAACAGGAAGATGTGTGCTGGAGCGGAGCAGGAATCGGGCTCCTCTATGATAATGATGATGCCGCAAGCCTCAAGGGATTCAATGAAAGCATCATCAGTGTCGATATTCAGGGTGTCGCCGGTTATAAGGTTTACCAGGGAGAAGGGATAAGCCAGTTGGAAATTCTCGTCGTTCCCCAGCACGAAATTGGCGTAATCGTCTTCGTCGTTAATGGTAACCACGCTGCCGTCACTCAATTCCAGGTTAAATGGGAATACGAGTTCGTTGCAACCAAACCCTTCAATCTGAAATACGGCGCCAACAATAACCGGCGGGGTAATGGTAGTCCCCACACAACTGTCTACGGCGGCGAAAAAGGAGTCTACATCATCGATAACCACCTGGTTGCCATCCACATCGGTTACAGTCAATGGGAGGACATAGAACAGGGGAGAAACGGTAGCGAACAGGTCGATCAATTCCTGCTCCGTATTGACAGTGTAGGCATTCCCATCGCCATCTTCCAGGCTGACGGGATAGACGAGGCTGTAGCACCAGTCCTCAAACAGAAAAACAGGCAATAGCCCCGGGGAATAAGTCCAGTTGCCGTTGGGGACGCAGGATGCAAAAGCCAAACCCAATTCTTCATTATCGGCAACCTGGGAAATATTCCCCTCGCTGTCCGTGACAGACAAAGGGAAGACAAAATCCACTACCTGCTCCAGCCCCACTAAGGCCAGGGCCGCATCGAAATCGGCATCGGAACTAATGGTGATACTGTCGCCCGACTCCTGCAACAGGTCGAAAGGGTAGTTGATCGTTATACATCCCAGGGCCAGCCCATCGGAGGAATTGGGCCGCAGGGCAATCATCAGATTGTTGACTTCTACTGTGTCCGGCTGGTAATCCGGGGCTTCCGGGGTTATTTCGTCAAAATTTTCTTTGTCACAGGCGGTGGATAACAACCCTGCAAACAGCAATAGCACACTTATCTTGAATAAAGAATTCATAATTGTCGATTCGTTGAATGGTTGAAGGAATTTTTGAAAAGCAAAACTCCGTACGGTGTCGCCAACTATATGCAGGGGAAGCGTCAAACGTTGCACGGGGGTGTGGATTTTTTTAGAAGCTGTTTGAATTTGGACGAGATTACACCTTTTTCGTACCTCAAAAGATGTCACCTCGTCCAACAACCAGGGGTGGAAAAGCCAGCAGGCAAATTCAGGTGGCCGGTTGGCGGAGCCCAAATGCCATTTCGGAAACAATCTCTATGCGGTAGGCAGGCTTGACCAGGTCACAGGCCGCTCTTTCTTTTCGACAACTTCCATATAATGCGGTGTATCCCGTACACCAGCAAGAAAAGCAGGGGAAGAAGCGCCACCAGTGCGGAAAAGTACCAGAAGTACGGCGCGGCTTTGGCGCTGCCCCGAAAGGAAGGGGCGCTGCTTCGATATTATTGATGGGAAAGCGTGGGTACAGGCAAACAACACAGAGGAAATGGTAGGTGATGATTTGATCCGACGAGGCGTTCTGCGAGAAGACATTATTCTTGGTTTTCAACCTGAATATGCAAGAAAGTACAGCGGATTCGGTGTGGCTTAAGGGCTACCCGTCTGACGTTGGACAGCCGGATGGATTCCGTACAACGTACACCACCCAGGACAACCGTTGGCCCCGTACAACGTACACGGCCCCGGCAACTTTTGTCCAACGTTAGACGGATACCCGGCTTAAGCAAGTTCAAAAAACCGCCGCCCCTCCCGCGCCATCCTCCGCAACAAGGGGCTGCACCGGTACCGATCCTCCAGGTACTCCCCATGCAGGCGGTCGAGGGTAGTGACGCAGTGATTGATCCCTTTCTCATCCGCCCATTGCAGTAATCCCTTCGGGTAATTCACCCCTTTCGTCATGGCCAGCTCGATGTCGTCGCGGGAGGCAATATTGAGGTTGAGGGCGTCGGCCGCCTCGTTGATCAGCATGACGAGGATGCGCCAGAGGATCTGTTCGCCCAGCTTTTTGTCTTTGGTGGGTTCCGGGTTTTGGGCACCCTCGCGGTAGTCGTAGAACCCGCGGCCGGTTTTGCGGCCCAGCCAGCCGGCCTCCATCAGGCGCTTCTGGGTGAAAGAGGGCTTGTAGCGCGGGTCGTAGTAGAAGGCCTGGAAAACGGTTTCGGTGACGGTATAGTTCACGTCGTGGCCGATATAGTCCATCAGGGCGAAGGGCCCCATGCGGAAGCCGCCCAGCCCGGCCATGGCCCAGTCGATGGTGGGGGCGTCGGCCAGGCCTTCCTCCAGGATGCGGAGGGCCTCCCCGTAGAAGGGGCGCGCCACCCGGTTGACGATGAAGCCGGGGGTGTCTTTGGCCACCACGGTGATTTTGCCCCAGCTCTGGATCAGTTCAATGGATTGTTGCAGCGTTTCTCCGCTTGTCTGCACAGCGGGAATGATCTCCACCAGTTGCATCAGGGGGGCGGGATTGAAGAAATGGATGCCGATCACCCGGGAAGCGTCCTTGCAGGATGAGGCAATAGAAGCAATGGAAAGGGAAGAAGTATTGGTGGCGATTATACAGTCGTGGGGAACGATGTCTTCCAGTTGTTCGAAAACGGCCCTTTTTACGTCCAGGTCTTCGACAATAGCCTCGATGGCCAGCCCGGTGCCCTCGCAGGCATAGATGGAGTCCACAAAGTGGATGCGGCTGAGGATGGCATCGGCTTCCTCCTGCTCCAGTTTTCCTTTTTCGGCCAGCCGCGCCATGATCTTTTGCAGGCTGCCTTGGGCCCGCTCCAGGGCTGCCGGGTTGTTGTCGTAAAGGAATACCTCGTGCCCCGCCGTGGCGGCCACCTGTGCAATGCCCGAACCCATGGAGCCGGAACCGATGATGCCTGTTTTCATAGGATGGTGTATTTGTGTATTCGTGTATTCGGGGGGGGCACGATGAAGGGCTACAGGCTGGCCGGCCAACCAATGCACCAATGCACCAACACACATTCAACTGCCCGCAAAATACCCTAAAAATCCTTCTCCTCGTCATATCCGACGATGTAAACGCGGATTATGACGCCCTCTATCTCCTGTATGCCTTCCTCTATGCCCATGACTTTCAGCTGATTGGAGGCGAAAATCAGGTAAAGCCCTTCGGGAATGTTGATAGACTGGCAGTAGTAGGCCAGTTGTTTCAGCCCTTTGCGGATTTGGTAGCTGTCGCGGTAAATTTTGGTTTCGATGACGTATTCCGCGCCTTTGTAGTTAACGATGATGTCGCTTCGCCCCAGTCCGGTGTCGGCTTCCAGGTAACTCTTGGCCTCTATGCGTTCCAGGAAGAGAGAGATATACGTTTCAAAGCTGTACTTCAGGGCAGCTTCCTTGATGGACTTGTATTCGCCGGTGGCCTCGTCTTTTTCCCTGAAAGCTTTGAAGCTGCGGCGTTTTACGTAGTTTTTGTAGTTGGAGATCAGGAAATCGAAGTCGATCTTGCCATCTTTGATCAGGTCAAAGAAGTTAGGTAGTTGGTTAAAGAACTGGCTATCCTCACCGTTGATATGGGGATAAAAGGCTTTATACAACCGCTTTTTATACAGGGGAACCCAAAACTCGACTTTCCGGTCGGCGTTTTTGCGCAAAAGCCCGTTGGTATGCAATACTTTTAT
Organism: Lewinellaceae bacterium; assembly: GCA_020636375.1. Taxonomy (GTDB): domain Bacteria; phylum Bacteroidota; class Bacteroidia; order Chitinophagales; family Saprospiraceae; genus JACJXW01. The sequence continues at coordinate 53,275 of JACJXZ010000011.1, forward strand.
AGCTTCCCGGTCGATATCGAAGACAATTTCCTGTTCGGTGTACAACAACCTTTCGACGAAGGGCCTGTATTTCTTGGCATATTTGATGACGTTTTGAACATTTTTGTCGATGGCCTCGGTCAAATACCAATCTTCGACTTCCAGGTAGTCATCATAAGCGATAGCTGGCTTCCCTTTGCACCTCTCCACTAATTTAAAAGCGAACCCATTGACCAGCCCCGGTTGGTTGGCCGTTATCTGGCTGATTTTTTCTTTGACCTCTTTTTCGAAAAGCTGGCCGGTTTCCGTTTCGTGCTGCCCCAGCAATTCCAGGGTTTCTTCGTCTGTGAAGTAGGGGATTTCGAGGTTGTCGGCGATATTGAAGGGGGAAGCGTGGTCTTGCACGACGCCCACGATGTTGCTCACGCCGACCAGGATGATGCTTTTGAGGCTGTGCAACTCCCGGCTGTGATACAGGTTTCTTATGGTATGCAGGAACTGCCCGAACAAAGCGGGGTTCAGGCCCTCGATTTCATCAATAATAAAAACCCATTTTTCCCCGGATTGATTGTTTAAATTTTCAGCTAACTCTGTGAATTCTTCCGGGTGAATATCAATGCCGTAATTTTTTTTGAACTCATTGGATAAAATCCGAAGGAAGGTTTGTTTGCTGGCGTCCAGGTAATTTTCCACGTTGATATGGCAGGCTTTATACCCCTGCCTTTCCAGTTCGTCCGCCAACAACCGAAAGTAAGTGCTTTTGCCCGTCTGCCGGGGCGCCCAGATAGTAAAATACCGGCTCCTCCTGACGTAATCCATCCCCTTTTCGATGAGGTCTTTGCGCGGCAGGGTATAATGTTCGGATGGAATGTTCGGCCCGGAGGTGTTGAAATAGCGCTTTCCTTTCTGCATGCCTGTATCCGCTTTATAATTTTTTAAAAAATAACTTCACGCCTGTCTGTGCAAACAGTGAAGTTATTTTTTAATCTTGGCGAAGATAAGGAAAAGAATGTAGAAACTTTTTGCGGCGGCTTAGTAAGCAGTGCAGGATTTATAGTGGTGATGATGACGAAGGCCAGGGCGTAGCGCTCTTCCGTAATGCGGGGGGCAGGTAAGGTAAGTCGGGTGATTTCCCGGGCGCATTGCAGCAGCGTTTCGCCCGGCCGTTCGTCGTCTTGGCAAATGCCATATATTTTGGCCGTCCATTCCTCATGAAACAAATACTGCAGGAAACGGACGGGCCGGGTTTGATGAGGTTTAGGCGTCGGGCGTTTTTCGGGCAAGCTGCATGTCTTCGTAGAAAAAAGCGCCCGGGAAATCCGCGTCTGCCTTCTTTTGTTTGCCGCTCCACAATTCGATGTCGAAGCGAAAGACGGTGGTGCGCTTCCATTCCTCCGGAGTGGTGGGCCGGTAGTCCTCTCCGGGGCGGAGGTGCGGGAAATACTTGTCGAGCAGCAATTGCAGGGCCGTAAAGCCTTCTTCCTCGTCCGATACAACCTGCACCTGCCCAAAGGCCGTCACCCCCTGGTACTCCACGCTCATTTCCAGCGCCTCTTTGGCGGGCAGCAGCCGCCCCATCTCGCTGATGCTGAAGCAGGCCCGGGGGTTCAGTTCCAGGATGCTGCGGGTGCGCCCTTCCCGGGCCGTGTGGAAATAAATGGCATGCCGGGCTTCGTCGTAAACGAAGATGTTGCTGTTGACGAACGGCTGCCCGTCCTGGCTGAAGGCAAAAGCCCCGAAGGGCGCCCGGCCCAGGAAGCCCCGGATCCAGGCTTCGTCTTCCACCGCGCGGTCTTTGCGGCGCAGTTCGTTGGGCGCCTGCTGTAAGTATGGCCTTGGCATGCTGAATGTTTTTTCTGCAAAGAAAGGAAGAAATTGGTTTTGTGTAAAGAGCCAATTTGGGAGAATGGGTAAGGCCAATTGCCCGGCTCTGGCGAGCCGGGTAAAATTTATGAGGTGCGATTTTTGATGTGCGATGTGCGATTTGGCCCGGCGGCCCGGGAACGCTAGCTGAGCAGGGCAGCCTGGATCAAATCAAAAATTTTATCCGGAAGAGCGATAGCGAAGACGGGCAAACATCGCAAATCAAATATCGCACATTAAAAATCCCAAATCACTCCTCTTCCCTCTCCACCACCGGCAACACGATAAACGAAGCCCGGCCGGCGGAATGGTACACCGTATTATCGGCCGTCACCTTCCTCCGGCTGCTACCGAAGGGTTCGCCGGTGTTGGGGTTGACGTCCCAGCGGGGAAAGTTGCTGCTGGAGACGTCGACGCGGATGCGGTGGCCTTTTTTGAAGACGTTGGCCGTCGGGAAAGGCTCGATGGTGAGCTCGTACACCTCGCCCGGGGTAATGAGGCTTCGCTCGTGGCGGCCGTTGCGGTAGCTCATGCGCATAATGGCGTCGGTGAGGTTCAGGTCGAAGCCGGCGGGGAAGTCCTCGCCGGGCGGGTAGACATCGAGCAGTTTGACGGTAAAATCCGTGTCTTCGGCGGTGGAGGACACGCAGAGGCGGACGGTGATGGGGCCGATGGCCTGCACGTCTTCCTCCAGCGGCGCCGTCTGGAATACCACCACATCCTGCCGTGCCCGCAGGGGCAGGTAGGGCGGGCGGCAACCCACGAAACCGGGCCGTTCCCGCTGGTCGAAAGCGCCGTCTTTGACCCGGGCGGACACATTGCCGCCCAGGGTGGGCACCGGATGATCGGGATCGAAGGTGAAGGTAGTGGAGGACACGCTGTCGGCCGGCGCCTGGGCGCTCAGGCTGCCGTCGGCGTGGAAGTAGAGCGTATCGGGCTTTGCCCGGGGCAGGGGCCAGCCGTCGGCCTCCAGCCAGTATCCGCCGTGATTCAGCCGGCCGGCCTCGTTTTTGCTGCCGTCGCCCGTTCCCATGACGAAGAGCTGGACGGGTTTGTCCGGAATGCCTTCCGTTTTTTTGCCTTTGAGCAGGTAGTCGAACCAGCGAACCTGGAATCCGCTGTGAAAATCGGGGATGGCCGCCGCCGGGCCGAAGTCGACGTCTCCGGCGTAGGTACGCTCGTTGCCGCTGTGCGTCCAGGGGCCGATGATGAGCCACTTGGGGGTGGCCTGCCGCCGGGACAACTCCCGGTAATTCTGTATGGTGCCGCTCAGGAAGATGTCGTACCAGCCGCCGACGTGCACCATGGGCACGTCCGCCGTCCGGCCGTAGTACTCCTCCCAGTTGATGCCTATTTCCTTCCAGTATTCGTCGTAATCCCCGTGGGCGTATTCTTCCAGCAGGTAATCCTCGAAATTCGGGGCGATGGAAAGCGGGCTTAGCCCCCGCCGGAAGGGCCAGGCGTGGTACCAGTCGTCGACCTGCTCGCGCTCGAAGTGGGCTTTGACGACGGGGTCGTCGATTTCCATAGGGATTTGCCGGAAGGCCCAGGTCAGTTCCCGGCCCAGCTCGAAGGCACCGCCCTGCCGCACGGCGTGGTTCCAGGCGTTGGCCATGCCGCCCATGTTGATGATCATGGCGGAGAGGCCTTCCGGGTTGAGCTTTGAGGCGTCGGCCTGGGTATGCGCTCCGTAGGAGGTGCCCCACATGCCGACCCGGCCGTCGGCATAGGGCAGGCGCGCCAGCCATTCCACCGTGCGGGCGCCGTCGGGGGCTTCCAGGGGGTTGTATTTGGTGAACGTGCCGCCGGAAGCGTATCGCCCGCGGAGGTCCTGCAGGGCAACGATATAACCCTGGCTGGCAAAATAGGAGGCCTGCGGGATGAAGCGTTCGGACGATTTGCCGTAGGGCGTGCGTTGCAGCAATACGGGCAGGCGCCCGGGCAACGGCTGTCCGTCGATGGCCGGCCGGTAGATGTCGGTAGCCAGCAACACGCTGTCGGCTGCCGGGATCAGGATGTTGTGTTCGACGACCACGTTGCTCAGAGCCTCCTGGGCGTAGGATTGGATCAGCAGGCTGGCCAGCAAGATGGCGGCAAGGCTCACCTGCCTGATTAACCTCGCGCCAGCGGGATTGACCATCCTGTCAATCCGCACGGGAATCCCCGGGGCAGCCAGGGGCGTACGATAACATGGCTTCTTTTTCATAATACTCAGTATCTGGACACAAATAATGATACATAAAGCCGGCTCTAAACCCCTGTTAATCACTCATGCACTCATTCACTCATTTTCACCCGGCTCGAAAGAGACGGGCAGTCCATGTACTTACCTTGTGAGGTTCAGCGCTTTTCGGTTTCCGCGAATGAAATTACCACTCCACTTCAAATAATTCTCTCTGCTTTGAAAAAAAATGGCCTGGCGGGGAGGGGCAACATTTGCTTGCTGTGCTGCCTGAAGTACTCACAGGCGCAAGTGCGATGCTAAACTTTATCTAAATTTGTCCTAAGGGGCCGGAGAAGAATAACTTCCCCATTTGATACGGCTATTTTTCTGCCATACTTCGTTGCTCGTCGGTCGCGTAGCCCCGGCTATGCTTCCTCCTCGCGCCTCGTCTGGCAAAAAAATAGCTCGCCTGAAACGGGGAACTTATTCTTCTCCGGCCCCTAAGATAAGCGGACACAATTAGCGTAACAATATAACAATTGCCCCAGGAATAGAGCTGCCAAGCTACGCTTTCGAAGCAGCATTAGTTACAATAAAGGTGTCCAACTACTTAACTATCCAGCAATATATCAATATATCCATCCAACCATGTCCCTCCCCCTCACCTTTACTACCCTCGAATGGGCCGGCAACCAGCAGCCCAAATACCTCCAGCTCTACGGGCACATCCGCCGCGCCATCCTCGACGGCCAGCTGAAAGCCGGCGAGCAGCTGCCGCCGAGCCGCACGCTGGCCCGGGAACTGAAGGTGTCCCGCACCACCGTCCTGCAGGCCTACGAGCACCTTGCAGCCGAAGGCTACCTCAGCGGCCATGCCGGCGCCGGCACTTTCGTCAGCGAGCAGGTGCCGGATCAGCTGGGCCGCCCTGGCATGCAGGCAGCCAGGGTTCCGGCATCGCCAACGCCGCCTCTGCTTTCCAAAAGAGGAGCGGCGATCAGCCAGCTGCCGGCGAGCCGGGTGCCGGGCAGCCCCAACCTGTTGCCCTTCCGCCCCGGGGTGTCCGCCCTCTGGGATTTCCCCTTCCCGCAGTGGTTCCGCCTGATGAGCCGGCAGAGCAAGTCGCTGAGCTTCGAATCCTATGGCTACGGCGACGCTGCCGGTTACCTGCCCCTGCGGAGGGCAATTGCGGCCTACCTGCGCCAGTCGCGGGGCGTGCGCTGCGAGCCGGAGCAGGTCATCCTCACCAGCGGCATTCAGCAAGCTCTCGGGCTGGCCTGCCAACTGTTGCTCGACCCTGGCGACGGCGCCTGGATGGAAGACCCCGGCTACAACGGCGCCCGCGAGGCCATGCGCCTGGCGGGCGTCCGCCCCATCCCGGTGCCGCTGGATGGGGAGGGGCTGTCGGTGCAGGCCGGCCGGGAAATTGCCCCGGAAGCGAAGCTGGCCTACGTGACGCCTTCCCACCAGTATCCCCTTGGCGTCGTGATGAGCCTCGGCCGCCGCCTCGAACTGCTGGAATGGGCAGCCCGCCACGGCGCCTGGATACTGGAGGACGATTACGACAGCGAGTACCGCTACAGCGGCAGGCCGCTGGCGGCCCTGCAGGGGATCGACCGCAACGGCCGGGTGGTGTACCTGGGCACCTTCAGCAAGGTGCTGTTTCCCGCCCTGCGGTTGGGCTATATGGTCGTGCCGCCCGCTCTGGTCGAAGCCTTCCGCCGCGCCAAGGACTATACCGACCGCGGCAACAGCATCCTGGAGCAGGCCACCCTGGCCGCCTTCCTGGAAGAGGGGCGACTGGAGCGCCACCTGCGCCGCATGCGCCTGCTGTACCGGGAGCGGCAGGAGGCCCTGGTGTACTGGAGCGAAAAGCTGCTGGGAGAAGCCCTGCGGGTGAACCCTTCGGATGCGGGCCTGCACGCCGTAGGCTGGCTGGAAAAGCATCAGGACGACCGGCGGGTGTCGGAAACGCTGCGGCAACGGGAGGTGATCGCTTCGCCGGTTTCGGGCTATACGCAGCAGTTCCGGCAGGCACCAGGGCTGGTGCTGGGCTATGCGCCGTATGGGGAGGGGGTGATCCGGGGAGCTTTGGAAAAAATAGGGAAAGTGTTGGAGATGGGGGAGTAAAAGCCCGTGCTACAACCGAGAAGCGCATGGAAATGGGTGGAAATGCCGTTTTACCCACAGCATTTCAATGCGTTTCGCATTTCGAGGCATTTCCTACCCCTGTGGCCGCACAAAATCCTCAAATGGCGGATACCCCTGCAGGTGGACAACGAAGCGCGCTTTCTGGATGGCGACGGCCGCCAGGCTACCCCAAAAGTTGTACATGTACCTAATCCACCAAATCCCCATACAACCCCTCCCGCCGAAATGCCTGTTTGGCCGCCTCGGTCACATCGCTTTCGAAGAGCTTTTCGTACTGGGTATCCAGCACATAAGCTTTTACCCGGATGACGGTGGCGAGCCGTTCGCGGAAGTGGTCCGTGACCAGCACCTGCAGGCTTTTATCCAGGTTGAGGTAGGGAGAGCTGATGGCTGCTTCGTAGGCGATCCGGCGGGCGCGTTGCACGTCAACGGCGATGGGCAACCACAGTTGAATCACCACCATACAGTTGTTTTCCCCGGAGTTGGCGTTGGCGACCGCATTGCCCAGGACAAAGGAATTGGGAATGGCCACCATCGAATCGTCGAGCGTATTGATGGTGGTGGCGCGCAGGCCGATATCTTTCACATCCCCGTAATAACCGGCGGCGGTGATGCGGTCGCCGACGCTGAAGGGCCGTTCGAGGGTCAGCCACAGGCCGCCGAACAGGTCGCTGAGGCCATCTTTGGCGGAGAAGCCCACCACGATGGCCAGGCCCAGGAGGAATATCCCCCAGTGTTCCCGCAGTAGCACCTGCAGCAGGAAGCCGATGGCCACCACCCAGGCGATAAGCCGGATTATAGGGTAGGCGCGCAGCCACTGTACGCGGTGGCGGTTGCTTTGGTTAGCGGCCTTGTAGATCAGCCATTTCAACAGCAGGGTAAGGAGATAAGTGCCCCCAAGAACGACCGGCAGGGCGAAGAGGACTTCTATCAACACCCCCGGGTTGTCTTTCAGGCTATTCAGGAAGGGGTCTTCCAGGGAACCCGGGATGAGGTTTTTCAGCCCCTCGATGAAATCCCCCCAGCTGTTGGAGGGGCCTTCCTTTGCCCATAGGGGGAATGGAAGAAAGAGTGCAGCCGCCAGGGCCATTGCTATACGGGAAATGTGCCGGGTATTCATGGAATGTGCCGGTTGAGTTTGTTTTTCAATAACGCTTTCAGTTCGTGCAGGTACCAGAAGTTGACCTGGTATTCCTGCACCCCGGAGCGGAGTTCGCGCGGGTAGAGCCAGCCGCGGCTCAGCAGCTTATCCAGGAGGAGGCGGCCGTTATAGGAAGAATGGTGGAATATCCCTTCCACCTCATCAAAGGAAAGCGAAGTGTGTTGAAAGACGGCTTCCAGCACCAGCAGCTCTTCCAGGCTTACTTCCTGCGGCTCTCCGGTGTGGGGCGGCCGGAGGTAGACCCTGCCCTCCTTAGCGCCCTGAGCGGCGGTGAGCCAGAACAACAGGGCCCGGGAAATATTGCCCCCGGCAAACTTCAGCAGCTGCTCGAAAAAATGTTCCCGGAGGTTCTCCTGCCGGGCGGCAGCATCCATTTTTGAGAGCCGCCGTTTGTGGCGCGGCGAGACCCCTTCCGGCCTCAGGAAACGCATTTCGTAGCCATCGTTGCGGCTGAGGATGATCTCTTTGATGACATCATTGGGCAGGTGGGCGGCCTTTCTTGCCGAGAAACTATCGGCGAGGTTCATCGCCCGGTTCAGAAAGTACAGGCTGTAATCGTTGATGGTGACGATCCAGAATACCCTCGATTTCGTGGCGTTGATAAAATGGAGGAAATCGCGCAACAGGCCATAGCCGCCAATACGCCGAAGCAACAGGCGCTCCACATTCTCGAAAACCACCACCCGGGGCTCCTCAAAGCCAGCCCCCGCCAGTTGCTCCAGGCTGTCCGCCCCTTCCACCCCTAAGGCCGTGGCGAGCACCCGCAACAGTTCCTCCCGGCTGCTGATGCGCTCTTTGTCTTCCAGGAAAGAACGAGGCGGCGGAAGCAGCGGCAGGGCGGCGTTCAGCAGAGACGTTACGCCCGCCCCCTGTTCGGCGCTCAGCAAAAGAGGCGTGCCGCGTTGCTTCCAGTTCGCCAGTGCTTTTTCAACTTCTTTCAGCTCACCGTCCTCCCCCCCTCTGCCCAGCACCTGCGCCGGTTCCTGAACGGGGCTAAGCACAAAGCGCCGGAGGTACTCCTCGGGAAGTTTGTCCAGGTTGGGAGCAGGGGGGAACAGCTCTTCCTCCTTAGGTTCAGGGAAAAACCATTCTCGTATCCATTCCTGCGGTTTTTTCATCTGTAGTCTTATTGTTCGCTCGTTTTAAAGGTAGGAAAAATTCGTGTTACAGGCTTATCGGGGTATCCGTCTAACGTTGGACAAAAGTTGCCGGGGTCGTGTACGTTGTACGGGACCAACGGCAGTCCTGGGTGGTGTACGTTGTACGGGATTCATCCGGCTGTCCAACATTAGACGGGTAGCCGCTTATCGTAAGTTTTACCTGGATGTGTTGCCATTCAGCGAACAGAGGTCAGTTGAGGCTAAGGCTGAGGTTAAGGTTGAGGACCCTTATATAAAACTGTATAACCATCGGCCCAATCCGATCAGTACCAGCATTACCCCTTCCCACCGGGCGATGCGCCATCCGGTGCGCATGAATATAATGACCAGAACGATCATAAAAATGAGCGCCAGAAGGTTGGAACGCGCCTGGATGTCGACCGACAGGTCTTTCATCATGGCGGTCACGGCCAGTACGCCGTACATGTTGAAGATATCGCTGCCCAGGAGGTTGCCCACCGATATGCCGTGCTTACCCCGCAAGGCGGCAACGATGGAGGTCGCCAGTTCCGGGGCGGAGGTGCCCGCCGCTACGATGGTCGCTCCGATCACCCACTGGGAAATTCCCGCCAGTTCCGCCAGGTCGGATGCAGAGATCACCAGAAAGTGAGAACTGCCGACCACCAGTACCAGGCCCAGGATCAAAATGAAGGGGTCGTACCAGTTGTAGTTTTGATCGTCTTCCGTTTCGACTTCGACAGGCTCCTTTTTCCAGAACAAATATCCCAGATAGGCCAACAACATGATCAGCAGCACGCTTCCCTCGAGGAAGCCGAGGGACAGGTCCCACAGGAAGCCCGTCAGCAGCAGCGTCCCCAGTAAGAGGAACCCTCCGTCCCGGACCACCACTTTGTTGTTTGTTGCCAGGCTTCTGATGATGGCGGTGCCGCCTAGAATGAAGCCCAGGTTAAAGATATTCGACCCCACAATATTGCCTACGGAAATATCTCCCATGTCCCGGACGGCCGCCAGGAAAGTGACGGCAAATTCCGGCGCCGAGGTGCCCGCCGCTACGATAGTCAGGCCGATGACCAGTTCTGAAACACCCAGTTTTCTGGCGATCCTGACCGAAGCGTCCACCAGCCAGGTTGCCCCCTGGCCTATGACTAAAATGCTTATTAAGATAGTTGCTACGTCTACTAAAATGCTCATTTATTGGTATATATTCGTGAAATCAATGGAGGGCGTCAGCGTGCCCGCTGCCGCATCGCCTCATACAACATCATGCCCGCCGCCACCGACACGTTGAAACTATCGGTCGTGCCCTTCTGCGGGATGACGAACAGCTCGTCCGCCGCGCGGGCCACGGCGGGGCTGATGCCTTCCCCCTCGGCGCCCAGGATGAAGGCCACGGGCTGGCGGAGGTCCAGCCCGTAAAGGGGTTTTTCCGCCTGCAGGCTGCTGGCCAGCACCTTGATGCCAGACATCTGCAGGTACTCGATGGCGGTGATGAGGCTGCTCTCCCGGCAGACGGGAATGGTGGCCAGGGCGCCGGCGGAGGCTTTCATCCCCTCGGCGTTGATCTGGGCGCTGTTCTTCTGAGGGACGACCAGGGCGTGGGCGCCGGCCGCCTCGGCGGTGCGGGCGATGGCACCGAAGTTGCGCACGTCGGTCACCCCGTCGAGCAATACGATCAGGGGCGTTTCCGAGCGCTCGTAAATGCCCGGCAGTACGTCCTCCAGCCGGTAATAGCGAACGAGGGCCTGCAGGGCGACGACGCCCTGGTGATTGCCCCGCACGATCTTGTTGAGCCGCTCTTTCGGCGCGACCTGCAGGGGCACGCCCGCTTCCCGGCACAGGTGGCGGAGTTCCTTCTCCATTTCCCCCCGGATGCCTTGCTGCAGCATGACCTTCTCGATCGGGGTGCCGGAACGCAGGGCGTCCACCACCGGATGGCGGCCGTAAATGATGGAGATGTCTTTGTCTTTTGGCATAGGGCACAAAGGTCGGAAATTTGCGGGAAAAGCTGGAAGGAGCGGATTTTTGATGTGCGATTTTTGATTTTCCGACGTTTGTTTTTCCGCCTTCCGCCCCGTCTTCGCTATCGCTCTTCCGGGCAAGCTTCCAACTTCCGCCCGGATCATGAACTTTCCCATTCCCCGTTGGTTTTCCAAATCCCCGGCTTATCTTGGCAGAAATTGCAGCGGCTTGCCACATGGGGCGCATCCGGAAGGTCATGCCACTATGTGTTCTATTGTGAAAATCCTATGTGGCCTATGTGATTAAACCAAAAGCTTGTACAGATACCAAAATTCAGTCAATGGGCAGAAAAACTTTACTGGAGATCTTGTTCTGGATATTTACGGCAGTGGTTGTGGCGGCGGTGATCCTGCCGGTCGTCATCGCCGTGGAAGGATACCCCTTTCTCTTCACAAATGTGGTGTACATAGTTACAGCTATAACCCTGACCCGCTATCTGTTCCTCCTGCCCCACACCTTTCTCGCCCGGCGGCAGGCGCTCAAAACCATTGCGGTATTCCTGTGCATCCCCCTGCTGTTCTACCTCGTCCAGGAACTGAACCATTTTCAGGTGTTTATCGACGAAGAGGGGCTGGACGCCCTGGTCGGCAGCCTGCCCTATCAACGCCGCAACAATATGGTGGACTACATCCGCAGCGAAATGCTGCTGTTCGGTACTGCCAGCATCATCAGCGCCGTGGCCTTCCCCTTCCGGCTGCTCGCCTCCGTCTGGCGTACGCGGAACCGGGGAACGGTTTGAGCATTTGGGGAGATGTGTGGAAATACATGGAAATACATGGAAATACATGGAAATACATGGAAATACATGGAAATACATGGAAATACATGGAAATACATAGAAATACATGGAAATACATGGAAATACATAGAAATACATGGAAATCCATAGAAATACATAGAAATACATGGAAATGTGTGGAAATGTGTGGAGATATATGGAGATACATGGAAATGTGCGGAAACCCGAGGAGATAAATGGAGATGGGCAGTATGGCAAACAAACTTGATGTTTTCGCTTTTTCTTTCGTAAACCTTTTGCGTGTTTTTTTTTTTTCAACAAACAACAAACACCCCTGCTTCATGAAAAAGCCCAAAAGCGTAGACGAATTTATCGACAACCAGCCCCAATGGAAAGAAGCGCTTCGCCTGCTTCGTTCCATCCTGCTCTCCACTGGCATGGAAGAGGCGATCAAGTGGGGTCTCCCGGTATATATGGTGGAAGGTAAAAACATCGCCGGGCTGGGTGCCTTTCAGTCCCACTTCGGCATCTGGTTTTTCCAGGGCGCCCTGCTCGAAGATCCACATGGGAAGCTGGTCAATGCCCAGGAGGGAAAAACGAAGGCCATGCGGCAGTGGCGGTTTCAATCTATCGGAGAAATTGACGAAAAACTGGTGCGGGAATACCTGGCCGAGGCTATCCGGAACCAGAAACAGGGCAGAGAGATCAAGCCGCCGCGGAAAAAGCCGCTCGTCCTGCCGCCCGAGTTGAAAGCCGCCCTGGATCACCAACCTGAACTGGCCAGCCGGTTCGCTCAATTATCGCACGGGAAAAAAAGGGAATACGCCGAATACGTCAGCGAGGCCAAAAGGGCGGAGACTAAAGCTGCGCGACTGGCAAAGATAATTCCTATGGTCCTGGAGGGAAAGGGGCTGAACGATAAGTGTCAGCGGTGAGGTATGAATAATTGCCTAAGTAATCCTTAAAAAATAACTTCACGGCCCTTAGTTGTAGTGAAGTAAAGCAGCCAGTCAGGGTTCCAGCGGGGTCAGGCTGCTGAACGAGCTACAACTAAGGGCTTCAAACAGTGAAGTTATTTTTTAATCACTACTAAAGCCCAAAAAATAAACAAAGCCGGGAACTTTTTCGGCAACCGCCCCGTTTGCAGTTCAATATCTGGTTGAAAACCAGCCTAAAACCCCGAAAATGAACCCAAAAAACCCTCCCTACTCCAGCCCGGGCTGTCCCTCGCCCGGAAAAGCACCCCGGCGCTGCGCCTTCCGATTCTTTCCCTTTCGAAAAAAGCCTTCGGCATCCCGCTGCCTGCATTCCGGGCTGCGCTCCGCTTTGAACGGCTTTGCCTTATGCCTTGCTCCGCTTATTTTTCATTTGTAACGGGCGCGATTCCTTAGGCTGTAGGTTTTAAGGGGGCAACCCAGGCCCTAATCAGGCACCTAACGCCTAAAACCCAAAACCTAAAACCTAAATCCCCCTGACACCGAAGAGGGCACAATTTAGCATCGCACCCATTGTAACTGACAACCTCTGGCAACCGGTTGTACGCCTGCCGGGTAACATATGCCGATCATCAGGGATAAATAACAGACATCCGGTTTTTGCACTAAAAGGACCCTTTCAAAACCCCAAAAAACCATACTATGAAAACCTGTTTTCTCTTCCTGCTCTTCCTGTGCTTTTTTTCCAGCCTGAGTGCTACCGAATTCCGGGGCGCCGAAGCGCAAAAGATCGTTCCGGGCGCCCGCAAAGTGCGGGTCGACGACAAGAGCGGCGCCATCCGGTACGTGAAGCTGGAAACCCCGCAGGCATTCGATGCCGGCCAGCTGGGCGGCTGGCTGAAATCCACCCTGCAGGCAGGCCCGGACGGCCATTTCGTGCTGTACGCCGTCCGCCAGGATCAGCTGGGCTTCACCCACTACCGCTTCCAGCAGTACTACCGGCAGTACCCGGTGGAACACGCCGTGTATTACATCCACGCCAAAGGGCAGAAGGTCGTATCCGCCAATGGCGACTACCGGCGCGGCGTGAAGGTAGACAATGCCCCGTCGGTCACCGCCGCCGCGGCCCTGGCCGCCGCCCGGGGAAGCCTCAACGCCCGCCAGTACGCGCCCGCCGGCCCGGCCAGCCCCGAACTGGTCATCCTGCACCACAAAGACAAAGCCTTGCTTGCCTACAAATGCGACGTGCACAGCCTCCAGCCGCTCGCCCGGGAATGGGTCTACGTGGACGCCTCCAGCGGCGCCGTCGTCCGCCGGCTGAACCGCCTGCACACCGGAGTGCTGCAGGATTCGCTCGGGACGGCCGAGACGAAGTACAGCGGCACCCGGCACATCACCACCGACTACTACAACGGCCAGTTCCGCCTGCGGGAAAGCGGCCGCGGCAACGGCATCATCACCTGGGATTGCAACCAGTCCTCATACCCTGGCGACGCCGTGGACTTCACGGACGCGGACAACTACTGGGATGTCGCCACCAACCAGGACGATGCCGCCTACGGCGTCCACCACAGCGCCGAAATCACTTTCGATTACTTCTTGGGCAACTACGGCCTGAACTCCTATGACAACCAGGGCGCCGTCATGAACAGCTATGTGCATTTCGGCTACAATTACGCCAACGCCTTCTGGGACGGGACGGGCTTCTATTTCGGCGACGGCGACGGGTACAGCTACCAGGCTTTGACCACCCCGGACATCGTGGCTCACGAGATCACCCATGCCGTCACCGAGTATTCCGCCGGCCTCGTTTATGAAAGCGAGCCGGGAGCGCTCAACGAATCCTTCAGCGACATCTTCGGCGTCATTGTCGACTTCATCATCAACCCCGAAGCCGCCAACTTTCAGCTGGGGGAGCAGGCCAGCTTTGCCAATGACCCCATCCGGGACATGAGCAACCCCAATGCCGGGAACGACCCGGATACCTACCAGGGCCTGTACTGGTGGACTTCTTCGGCCGACAACTACGGCGTCCACACCAATTCCGGCGTGCAGAATTACTGGTTCTACCTGCTGGCGGAAGGGGGATCCGGGGTCAATGACAACGGAGACGAATTCACCGTCAAGGGCATCGGCCTGGAAGCTGCCGGCGCCATCGCCTACCGAAACCTGTCGGAATACCTGACGCCCATGTCCGACTATGCTGACGCCCGCTATTACGCCATCGAATCGGCCATCGACCTGTATGGCGAATGCAGTGATCCGGCCATCAGTACCACCAATGCCTGGTATGCGGTAGGGGTGGGCGATTTCTTTTCGGAAGCGGTGGTGGCTACAGCCGACGCCAATGCCCGGTTCAGCTGCGTCGTGCCGGCAACCGTGCATTTTATCAGCAAAAGCCTGAACGCCGACTCTTTCCAGTGGGATTTCGGGGACGGCCATTCCAGCACCCTGGAAAACCCCGCTCACGAATACCTCGCCGAAGGGGTTTATACAGTTTCCCTGATCGCGAGCGGACAGGGGGCCTGCGGCACTACCGATACCACTTTGCTAACCGATTTTATTACCGTGACGAATACCGGAGGGCCGGTTAGCGCCGCCTGTACGCCGACCTCCACCCACACCGACAACGGCCAGGGCATCTACCAGTTTTCCTTCGCCGGCCTGTCGTCCTCCTCCGCCCTCGGCGATAATGGATATTCGGATTATACCTGTTCGCACGAAGCCCACGTGACGGAGGGCCTGCGCTACCCTCTGAGCGTCCGGACCGGCGCCGAAGAGTGGGTCAGCCTCTGGATCGACCTCGATGGCAACGGCCATTTCGACCCCACTGCCGAGCTTGTCTATGCTTCCCCGGGGCCGGGTTACCTGCACGCGGCGGAAATCCTCCTCCCGCGCGCTCAGGCTTACGATGTTCCCCTGCGGATTCGCGTGCGGTCGGGCCAGTCTCCGGACGGGGCTGCCAACCCCTGCGCGGGCGCCGGCCTGGGAGAGAACGAGGATTACACCCTGTGGATCTCCCAGAATAACGACCCGCCGACAGCCAACTTTTCCGCCGAACCCACGCTGGTCAATACCGGCGGGCAGGTACAGTTTGCCGACTTGACCGAAAACCTGCCGGACACCTGGTACTGGGCGTTCGAAGGCGGCAGCCCGGCCACCTCTGCCGAGCAGCATCCTCTGGTGAGCTACCACAATACCGGCGCTTACCGCGTCACGCTCGTGGCGGCCAACGCTCAGGGCGCCGATACTCTTGTCCGGGAAGGGTACATCCAGGTTACCGATGTGGTTAACATGTGCGAAATGGCCTCCACTACCGCGCCGGATGGCATCCTCTTCGATTCCGGCGGAGCGGACGGCCCCTATGGAAACGGCGAAAACTGCTCTTTCCTGATCAACCCCGGCTGCGCCCAGGAGATCACCTTGTCCTTCCGGTCGTTCAACCTCGAGTATTCCTACGACTACCTGTATGTCTACGATGGGATGGATGACACCGGGACCCCATTGTTGTGGGCGACCGGCTCGGCGCTCCCCGACTCGGTTACCGCCCTGTCCGGCGCGATGTACATCGAGTTCCGTTCGGATTTTTCGGTCATCAGCTCGGGCTGGGAGGCCCACTGGCGCTCCGTCGTGCCGCCCGATGCGCCCGAAGCTGATTTTGCCCTCTCTGACGCCAACCCTCCGCTCAACACGCCAGTCCGGTTTACGGACCAGACGGCCAATTATCCCAACTCCTGGTTGTGGGACTTCGGCGACGGCGCCACGTCTGTCCTCCAGGATCCTGAACATGCCTACGCGGCACCCGGAGACTACACAGTCCGGCTCATCACCAACAATTGTTACGCCAGCGATACGGCCAGGCAAAGCCTGACGGTGCAGGAAGCTCCGTTGGCCGGCGCCGATTCATCGGCCATCAGCCTGGCCCTGGATTGCGGGGCTGCTGCGGTAGTGCCGCTCACCGTTTCCAATTCGGGTGCCGGCGCGCTTCAATTCAGCCTGGACATCGAGCGGGAACTGTTCGATTCCACCAGCGTGCAGGCTTATGCCGGGAGCGGGGCGGAGACCTCCCATGCTTTTTCCGGCGTCAACCCATATCCGGATTCCCTGCGCCTGGAGATAAGGCTGAACGGCGACTACGACGACACCGGGGAGTATGCCGCCCTCTATATCGATGGGGCATTCATCCAAAACATCACCGACGGCAATCCCGCGAACGGGACGGACATCCTGGTTGCCTTTACCTTCGATGCCGCTGAAACTGCCGATTGGAGAGCGGACGGGCAGATCACCGTCGATATCCGGAACAGTTCTCAGGTGGATATCGGCATTGGCGGGACGGACACCCACCAGGCCAGGTTGCTGGACCACGGCAACGGCTGGCTGCAGGCGGAACCCCGGGAAGGGTTGCTGCCTCCCGGCGATTCCCTGGAAATCGCCTTGTCCTTCGATGCGTCCAGCCTGAACGCCGGCGCATACGCCAATTCCGTCTTCATTCAAACCAATGATCCGGACAACCCCGTCCTGGCCATTCCCGTAACCCTGGACGTCATCGGCTATCCGGAAATCACTTTTTCTTCGGATTGCCTCGACTTCGGGCAGGTCATGCAACACAAGGCTTCAACCCGGCAGTTAGCCATCCACAATGCAGGCTGCGCACCCCTGGAGATCGACAGCCTGCTGTCTGACCGGCCTGAATTTACGCTCAGTTTCCGCCGGAGCAGCATCCCCCCGGGAGGTACCGATACCCTTTCGGTTACCTTTACTTCCGATACCGTCGGCATTTTCGAAGACACCGTGCGGGTGGTGGATAATGTTCAGGGAGAAGCCTATTTCTGCCTGCGGGCTGTTTCTTCCGGCGCTCCGGCAATCGCCGTCAGCCCGGCGAGCATCGAGGTGTCGATGAACAGCTGCCGGGATTCCATCGCGGTTCCGGTCACCATTTCCAATACGGCCTATGACGGGCTGGAATTCCATTTTGCCAACGGAGGGGGCGGCGATACCGAACTGGGCCTGGACAGCGTGCTGGCCCGCCTGAACCGGTCCTACGCCAGCATCAACAGCCTTGTCCCCAACCGGTATGATTTTACGGAAGGCGTCTCCGGCACTTATATTTACAGCGGAGGCAACAACATGTATTACTACGGAAACTACCTCCACGTCAATTACGGTTATGAAATGCCCTACTCCGACAACCAGGTGGCCAGCTACAGCCCCCTGGGCCAGGATGGCCGGTATTTTACCCGGAAATATCCCGGGCTATTCGTGTTCGCCGCCGACATACAAGGCGTGGACAACTTCATTATCGGCGGCAACCTCGGGGCTTATAACGGCGACGTCGACGGCACCGTTTTAACCCGGGAATTTGGTGCGGCTACCTACACAGGCTTCGTAAAGCGGGTGTTTGGTGCCGGTTCGCCGTCCGTCAACCACCTGGTCATTGTCCGGGCGGGCGATTCGCCGGCAGAGCATTATTTTTCCAGCTACCCGGGCGACGACTACCACGAGGTGGGGGGCCTGGGCCAGGCGAGCCGCTTGTATTACCTCCTGTTCGCTTCCGAAGCCGGCGGTTACATCGACGACGCGCAGATGGAGGCGATCATGGATAACTTTATCGCCAGTGTCGAATCCTCTGGTTTTATCACTCTGCCGGAGGGCGGCTACAGCCTGGGTGCCGGCGAATCGATGGCCCTGGAACTCTCTTTTTCCACGGAACAGGTGGCCGGCGGCCGTTACGAAGAGGTCGTCTCGGTCTATTCCAACGACCCGTTGAACCCGATGGTCAATATTCCGGTGGTGATCGATGTTTCCTATGACCTGTGCGCCGGTTTCGAATTCCGGCAGGCGACGGAATGCAGCCGGGAGGTGCAGTTCACCTCTACCGCCATCAACACGCCGGATACTTATCTGTGGGACTTCGGGGACGGGTCTACCTCTACGCTGGCCAACCCCACCCATTCCTACGCGGCGCCGGGCACCTACGAGGTGCGCCTGCAGGTGAGCAATGACGTTTCTGCCGACGAGGCCGTCCTGCCCGTCGTCCTCGACGCCGCCAACGGGCCGGTTTCGGCTTGCGAAATCCCTGCTTCGTCCGGCAGCATCACCCATGATATCTCCAGGTTTACCCTGAACACGATCGACGTCTACAGCGGCAGTTCTTCCAACGGCTATACCGATTATACCTGCGGCCACAGCACGACGCTGGCCGCCGGCGTTCCGTACGACATCACCATTCAGGGATACTACAACTACCGGGAATCGGTCCGGGTATGGATCGATCTCGACAATAGCGGAAGCTTCGAAGAAGAGGAGCTGGTTTTCGAGGAACTCGACGCCTACACGCCCCATACCGGCACCATCCTGATACCGGCAGATATTGTCGTGGGCGTACCGCTGCGAATGCGGGTGGCCTGCGAGGATGATTATTACCCGGCGCCCATGCCTTGCGGGGGGATGCAAAACGGGGAGGTCGAGGATTACACCGTGATCCTGGAGGCCAACGACACCGCGCCCGCTGTCAATTTCGATTATTTCGTGATCGACGAATGCCAGGGCCTGGTGGAGTTCACCGACCTGTCCTTCAACTTCCCCACCGAATGGCACTGGGATTTTGGCGACGGCAGCGTCTCGGGTTTCCGCGACCCTTACCATTTCTTTCCCCGGGCCGGTCAATATGAAGTGACGCTGACGGCCGGCAACGAATTTGGAAGCAGTTCTTCTTCTCAGGTGGTCGTCGTCAATTCCCTGGGCGCCGAGATCGGAGTGAGCCCCACCCCGGCGGTTGGCGAGCCGCTCAGTTTTGCGGCTCATGCCCCCGGCGCAGAGGCCTTCTTCTGGGATTTTGGCGACGGCCATACTGCTGAAGGCCCGGAGGCTGCCCACACCTACGCTGCCGAGGGCCTCTACCTGGCCAGCCTCCGCGTCACCAACGCCGCCGGATGCGAAAACCGGGCCTACCTGACGATTGACCTGCGGACGACGGGTGCCGGGGAAGTTGTTTCCCAAATCCGCACCTATCCCAACCCCACCCGGGGCGAGTTGTGGGTCGACTACGGCCAGGGGTTGACGATCGGGCAGCTGATGGTGTTTGACGTCGCTGGCCGCTCCGTCTACCGGGAGAGCGGGGGCGCAACTGCCGCTCCCCACCAGCTCAGCCTGGGCGGGCTGCCCTCCGGCATGTACATGCTCCGGGTGCAGTTCAGCAACGGCAGTACGCTGACGGAACGCATCGTGGTGCAAACAGAATAACGAAAACGAGGCTACCCGTCTGAGGGCCTCGGCGTGAGCTCGGCCGAACGCAGGACAGCAGGAAGAGGAAAGCCGAGCGGAGTCGAGGCCAAGCGTGTGCAGGAGGCATGGAGTGTCCAACCACAGATGGATAGCGCTAAACCTATACCACCTTCAAGGTGCCCCATACTTTTGGCGCCATCACTTTTTCAAAAAATCACCTTTCCAAAAATTATCAAACATGAAAAACCTCGTTTTTCCGATCATCCTTCTCCTTGCCACAATTTCTGGCACCCTCCAGGCCCAATCGGTCAATGACGAAAATGACATACAGGACTTCGCCCGCAAGTTCATGAACGCTTACAACCAGCAAGACGCCGAAGCCCTCCGGAAAATGTACCTGGACGATGCCGTGCGCATTGACCAGGAGGGCAGGGAAATCAAAGGGGCGGACAATATCGCCGCCTACTTCGCTGACCAGTTTCGGCAGAACAAGGCCACACTATTCATGCGGCAGCTGAGCGTCAACTGGTGGGACCGCGAGTACACCTGGGGGCCAAAGGCACCTACGAGGTGAACGGCAAGGCCAATGTGTACGACATTCCCATCCATTTCACTGTCGGTTACACCATTGCAATGATAAAAGAAGACGGCCAATGGAAAATCGCCAAGTCCGTACATTACCCCCTGAAGCATGCCGACCCCAGGGTGGCCGCCAACATCGAGATGTACACCACGGTCCGGGATCGGATTGTGAACGAGGGCCGGCTGGACTTTTTCAATCCCGAATATTTCACCGAGGATGTGGTCATGCACGCCGAACCGGAAAATGTGGCCGGTATCGAGGGCATGGCCGCTTTTTACAAAAACTTCATCACGGGCTTTTCCGATATTGAATTCACCATACTGGCTGTCATGGACGCCGGCATCATGTGGAACGAGGCCGAGGGCTTCCCCTAAGCCGACCAGAATCTCTACATCGGCCCGGAAGCTGTGGTCAACGGCGTGTTCGCCCGCATCGGGGCGGAGTGGGAGTACTGGAACCTGACGGACATCCAGCTGCACGACATGTCGAACAACCAGGTGCTGGCCCCAAAGCGAAGCACAAGACAAAGGGCAAGATGATCGATTCACAAACGGCCCATTTGTGGACACTGAAGGATGGCAAGATCACGGCCTTCCAGCAGTTTACGGACACAAAGCAGGCGGCGGAGGCGGTGGGATAGTGGCCACTTGGTTCGCCCTGTGGAACAATTTCAAGTTGCCCTGGGGCATTTCCATGGATCTCACCTACGGGCGGTACAGCGACTGGATATGGCGGGGCTCTATCCGGGTGCGGGGCAATCAGTACCTCGACTTTGGCTTCCGCAAGGACTTCCTGGACAAACGCCTGCAGGTGCGCCTGACCGGGGCAGACATACTGCGCACCAACAGCGATTATTTTTACCGGGGAGATTACGGCGGCATCGGGATCGACGGGGTACGCACGTTCGACAACCGTCGCTTCGGCGCCGGCGCCACCTGGGAGTTCGGCAACCAGAAGGCGAAAGCGGCCAAACGGTCGAGAGGGGCGATGGAAGAGGAGATGCGGCGGCTGAATGGGGGGATTAATGGCTCAACTGCTCAATCATGAACAATCTCCTTTTTCTTCTTCTGACGGTATTCCTGCACGCCGCTGCCCTGGCTCAGCCGGCAAGCGACGAACAGGCCATGCGGGCCTTTACCCGAGCGTATATGGCCGCCTACAACCGCCAGGATGTGGACGCGCTGCGCGCCATTCCTGGATAGGAGATAGCTTTTTTTATCGAAACCGTGCACAAATGTGTTTTTTTACTTTACTTTGTATTTCAAAGTACTTTAAATTCAACGACCATGATCACACAGCACAGAAGCCTCGGCATCATTCTACTCTCCGTAGCTTTTTTATTGCTCATCCCTTTCCTGGCGATGCAGTTCACCCACGAGGTGAATTGGTCGCCTCTCGATTTTCTGGTGATGGGCGTCCTTCTGTCTGGCGCCGGCCTGGCCGGCGAGCGGGTATGGAGGACGGTGAAAACAACGAAGCATCGCATTGCCCTTCTCTTCGCTATTCTGGCCGTCTTCTTCCTCATCTGGGCGGAGCTGGCAGTGGGGGTGTTCGGGACGCCCTTTGCGGGAAGCTGAATGCATTCGTGCGGCGATCATCCTGATCGCACGCATGAACCGGATCGCGGAACGAATCCGTACCAAGGTACTGCCTTCCTTTTCGGAGCATCTGGGGTTGGAGTAGGGGGATGGATATGCATTTTATTTTATATATTTAAGGCAACTATTTAGGTGGGCCTGATGCCTTTGCCACGAAGACGCCAAGACACCAAGATCGCACCAAGGCTTTGTGCAACCTTAGTGTCCGTCTGTTCAGCCGGATAAATTTTTGTGTCCTCGTGGCTAAAAAGCGGAGGGCTGCTAAATAGTTACTATTTTCTTTGAAAGACAAGAAACTATGAGTGTTAATAAAAATACAATAAAACTTATATACCACGAAGCGGGACATCTTTTAATGAATGTTTTAGTAAGAGGATTGAAACTAAAAGTAGAAATTCCAATTACTTTCCTAAAACCTGATTTTATAGAAATCGAACCTAATAGTGACAAAGGAGTTGTTAGTCAAGCAGGTTTCCCGGTTGAAAATTGGTCAAAGGAAAAAATTGATAAAATTTCAAATTGGATGTTAAACAGGGAAAATTTTTATAGCGCCAATAAACCTTTTGCTTTGAGTAATGCCTTAATATTATTAGCAGGGCATACAATTGAAAGTAAATTCAATAGACCAGAAAGATTAAAGTATAATACATTTGGGAATGAATGTGGAGAAATATCTGACAAAAAAGATTTTGATCGGCTAATTAACTTTCTCATCGAAGGGGATAATAAATCAAGGCTTGACGAAAACTATTTAAATGAGGTTGAGAAAATAACCCATTCAATGAGAATGGATATATGTGGATTATTAGAAATTGATGCTGTTGCTGAATCTTTAAATATGATTGTTGATAAGATAAAGGAATCAAATGAAGATGAAAAGGGAGTGATAAGACTGGATGGGGGAGAATTTAATGAGTTATTGAATAGAATTGAAAAGAAATTACAATCAGTTTCAATCAAGCATTTAATAGATAAGTACACGTAGAATTTGCACACAACAATACGTATATTCCATGCCGGTTAAACACCGGCACGGCATATACGCCGCCCGTCCAATCCCCCAACCCCCTACCTGTTTTTAACCAAAATCTCCGAAATCTTTAATTTTAACCTAAAATTTCATATTTTGCATGAAAACAGAGGCATCATGCCAATAAAAAAGATAAAGGACAAAGAACGAAAAGGCATATCAAAGCATTTTGATTCCAGGAGGGGTGCTTTCAGAGGCTTCAAAAGGGATTATGACATTTCCAATTCAGAACAACCCCAGAAGGTAATAACCCCTGATAGTAAAGGAGGCGAATACTATGGCCTGGATGAAAGAAATAAAAGGCTTTACATATTTGAAGAGAAGTCTGATATGTTCGGAAAAGTCAAACGAAAAGAAACTCATTTGCGGGAGGACAAAGAAGCTTTCTATGAGGAAGGCGGAAACCAGGAACAGCATTTTAACGCTGGTCATTTGGAAGAAAAGCTGAAGGACCACTACTATTTCAAGAAAAAGACAAAGGAGTAATGATCAGTTTAAAGACATCATATAATATATTTTATAATAAAAGAGTAATCCTGGATTACCTTGGGTCTGATTTGTTTGAGTCCGGTGATGAAATGAAACATGTCAATTGGCTGGAGTTGAGGATTTCCGGAGAAGGAAACGAAGAGAGGTTTGAGGAGTTTCTGGAAGCATTTTTCTCCCTGTTGAAGAAGGATTTTTTAATAAGCATATTCTGTTATGAGCGATCTGAAAAAGTAAAAAACCGGCTTCGGTCCTATGGCAAGCTGTTTTATGAACTTCGCAAAGAAAAATTTATTGGCGATCAGTTTTTGATTGAAAAAGAATTAAATACGGATGAAAACCATTCTGTATTTGCAGGCATTATTCAGGTTGATGAAATCGACAATGAAATTATCCTCAATGAAATTTTAGGAAATTACTTTAGATTTGGATATGCTGAATTCACAAAAAATGGCGTAAATGATTCAAACGCATTAGAGTCGTTAATGAAGCATGTAGACTTCAAACTACTGCGCAAAGGAAAATTAATTGAAGTTGATTATCTTTCTTTATTGAATAAATTAATTGTACCGACATCTATGGTTTTTTCCTACCTGTTTGACGGGAAGGATGATCTGGTGTTTACAGTATACAGCGGGAGCGACGTATTTAACCCAATAGAAAACATCATACTGCAAAGCGTGCCAAAGGATAGCAAATTGGAAAAGATCAATGCAAGTGCAGATGAAGTTGACAGGCTGATTGATTCTTACTTTAAGGATTGGAGGACGGTGTAGGATTAGAATGCACACGCAAAATTCCCTATCTTACTCTTCCAAAACAAAAATCCATGTCCCACGACCGCATCCTCAAAGAAGTCACTTCCACCACCATCGAGCTGCTGCTGAAGGAGCCCTTCTTCGGGCATTTGCTGACGGGCCTGATCAAGGAAGTCAACCCGCAGGTGCCCACGCTGGGCGTGCGCCTGGCCGGGCCGGATGCGGTGCAGCTGTCCATCAACCCGGAATTCTGGGATAACGAGCTGAAGGAGGATAAATACCGCTACGGGGTCATTAAGCATGAGATCCTGCACATCGCCCTGCGCCACATCCTGATGACGGACAAGTTCAGCCACAAACAGATCTTCAACATCGCGGCGGATATCGTAGTCAACCAGTACGTCGAGAGCGGCAAGCTGCCGGAAGGGGCCATCCTGCTGGAGCAGTTCCGCGACTTCAACCTGGAACCGGGGCAGGACGTAGGCTACTACTACAAGCGCCTCCTGAAGGAACACCGGAAATCGGGTGCCGGCGAAACGGGCGGCGGCGGTTCGGGCCTCGGCCGGTTGGAAGAGCTGCTGGGCAGGGGCGCGCCCGGCAAATCGTCGGCCCAGCGGCTGAAGGAACTGCTCAGCGGCGAGAACGAGTGGCTGCAGCGCCACGACGAATGGCACCGCCAGATGGCCAACCTCTCCGCTGCCGGGCGTAGCAACCTGGAACAGATGGTCGACGCTGTCATCCACAGCGCATCCCAACGGGTAGGGGAGCGCGGCATCGGCAACCTGCCCGGCGAGCTGAAAGCCTACCTGAAAACCCTGGACGAACGCCACAAGCCGGCCCTCGACTGGCGGCGCGCCCTGCGCCTCTTCGCCAGCAGCAGCAACCGCACCTACCTGAAGAACACCATCCGCCGCCCCTCCAAGCGCTACGGCACCACGCCCGGCATCAAGATCCGCCGCAAGCAGCGCCTGCTGGTGGCCGTCGACACATCGGGCAGCGTCAGCGACCCGGAAGTGCAGCGCTTCTTCAGCGAGATTTACCAGATCTGGCGGCACGGTGCCGAGGTGCTGGTGGTGGAATGCGACACGGCCATCAAGCGGCAGTACCCCTACCGCGGCCATGCCC
Source organism: Lewinellaceae bacterium (assembly GCA_020636375.1). Lineage (GTDB taxonomy): Bacteria > Bacteroidota > Bacteroidia > Chitinophagales > Saprospiraceae > JACJXW01. Next base: position 78,212 of record JACJXZ010000011.1, read on the forward strand.
CCGATTTCGTGATGGGGCGCGGCGGCACCGACTTCAACGCCCCCCTCGAGTTCGCCAACCGGGAATACCACCCCGACGGCATCGTCTACTTCACCGATGGCCATGCCCCCCTGCCCCGCGTGGAAAGCCGCTACCCGGTGATGTGGCTGATCACGCCCAATGGCCTGCAGGAGCATGCCGGGATATGGGACCAGCTGCCGGGGCGGAAGGTGAAGATGAGACAGGGTTGACCAGGCGGAGTTGTACAATAAGTATAGGTAGACAGGATTAACAAGATTAACAGGATTAAATTGCTATTGAAGCTTCTGAAGGTTGAAACAAATAAAGGCGCTACCTCTTCGCATAAATCTCCGAAAAAACAAAAGCGCTCAGAAACCCGAAGATCAAACACCCCCAGAACAAGGCCATGGAGTTGACCGCGAATTTCAGCCCGTCTTTGATGGACACAAAGGTCTCGCTCACGATCAGGTGGTAGTCGATGAGGACGAACAGGCCGTTCATGGCAATAACCCCCAGGGCGGTGGCAATAGACAGGACCAGCCCGAAGAGGATGCGGTCGTCCATGGCGTGTTCCGGGCGAATCCACTTTCGGGACTTGTGCATGCCAAAACCGATCATGGCGAACAGGATCGCGAAAATGCCCATGTGGGCCCATTCAAAACCGCCCTCTCCCGTAACTTCTATGATCAGGTTGTAAATTGCGATGATCGCTGCGGTGATCAACCCATAGCGGATGGCATATCGGTCGGCATGAGACCGGAAGGACTCTGATCGGCTGGATCGCGGCCTGGACAAGTGGATGCGCAACATAGCTTTTGCTTTTGCCTAAAGACCGGAATGGCCGGGGAGGTCACCTTTTTTTTGATGTTATCAACTAGAAAATTTTGTAATATCTGGAAAGGCTACTCACTCCATGTAGGAGGCTGCTCATTCCTTCATTCCATCATTCCTTCATTCCATCATTCCTTAACTAAGGTTCCCGAATTGCCCTCATTACGCATAAGTCCCGTTCCACACCTTCCTGCCCGTGATCCACCGCACAAGATACATGAACCCGACGAAGAGGAAGAAGAACGGCCCCAGGAAACCCAGCAGAGCGATAAACCGGGTGCCGTAAAACTTTTCCATTGGCCGCCTCAGCCGCTCCGCGATTATGTACATGCTCGGTATCATCAGCAGGGTGAGGAAGAAGGAAAAGATCAGGCCGAAGATGATGGTCCACGCCAGCGGCCCCCAGAAGACGACGCTGTCGCCGCCGATCCAGATCTGCGGGTCGAAATCGGTCAGCAACGTCTCAAAATTGATATTGAAGCCGATGGCCAGGGGCACCAGCCCCAAAACGGTGGACACGGCGGTGAGCAGCACGGGGATGATCCGCACCTTGCCGGCCTCGATGGCCGCTTCCCGGATTTTGTACCCCCGCTTCCGGAGCTCGTCGGTAAATTCGATCAACAGGATACCGTTCTTGATGACGATGCCCGCCAGGCCGATGACGCCGACCAGCACCATGACCGTAGGCATGGTCATGCCGGTGAGAGCAAAGCCCAGGAAGACGCCGATCACCGAAAAGATGATCTCCGTAACGATGATGAACGGCTTGCTCAGGGAGTTGAACTGCAGGGCCAGGATCAGGAAAATAAGGCCGGTAGCGATCAGCAGGGCCCTTCCCAGGAATTCGTTGGTCTCCCGCTGTTGTTCGCTCTCGCCGGTTTGGATGATGGTGACGCCTTCCGGTATGGGATAGGAGGCCCTGAACCGGGCTATTTTCCGCCCCAGCTCCTGGTTGATCCGGGGCACGGCGGTAAGGTCGGTAACGGCAGACTGCAGCTGTATGGTCCTCTTGATGTTTTTCCTTTTGACCATGCCGGCGGTACTCGTAAAGTCGAACTTCGCCACCGAGCTGACCGGCACCTGCCGGATCTGGCCGGTGTTGAAATCGCGGAAGGTGATCCGCATGTTCAGCAGGCTTTGCAGGTTGTTGCGGTGTTCCTCGTTGTAGCGGACCATAATGTCGTATTCGTCTTCCCCGTCCTTCAGGGTGCTGGCTTCTTTGCCGAACAGGGCGGTGCGTATGGCGTCTCCCACCTGGGCCGTGCTGATGCCCTCGATGGCCGCTCTTTCCTTGTCTACGGTGATTGCGATCTCCGGGTTGTTCAGGTCGATGTCCATAGCGAGGTTGTCGATCCCGTCCACTTTGCTGGTATCCAGGTAGTTGTACAGATTTTTGGCTACCTTGGCGATGGCGTCGAAGTCGTCGCCGGCCACTTCGATGTTGACGGGGGGCTCGGTCGGCGGCCCCTGTGCTTCCTGTTCTACGGTGACCTCGGCGCCGGGAATCCCCTTTACTACCGCCCGAATGCTGTCGAGATAAGGGAGCGTAGGCTGGTTGGGGCGCTCGGCAAATTCCACGAAGGAAACCTGTATCCGCCCCAGGTTCGATTGCACGCTCCGGTTGTTGTCCATGGGGTTGTTGGCGTTGACCGCCACATTGGAAATGATGCTCTCCACGATAGAGCCGGGCTCGCCGGGCTTCAGGCTGGCCAGGGCCTGGTACGTCCTGTTCTCCAGCTGCCTCAGGACGCGGTCGGTCTCTTCGGCCTTGGTGCCGATCGGCATTTTCAGGTAAACGTAGATGTAATTGGGCTGGCCGCTGGGGAAAAACGGGAAATCCGGGTTTCTCAGGACCAGGGCGGACAGGGAAATGAAGAAAAGGATGAATACCGAGAAAAAGGCCCATGGGGGGCGGTTCCCTTTCAGCAGCCACCTCAGCAGCTTTTCGTACGCGTTCATCAACCGGGGCAGGGCACGGCTCTGAAAGGCGTAGATGACATCCTTGACCACCAGCCGGTTGAGGATGAGGAGAACGGCCAGGATGAGGAGAAAACCGCCGAAGGCGCCGGCTCCGGCCATCCTGGCCAGGAACCCGCCGATCAACAGCGCCCAAAGCCACCACTTTTTAAAAATGTCCAGTTTGTGCGGCGGCGCTTTTTCATCCGGCTTCATGAAACTGACGGCAAAGACCGGGTTGATGATGAAGGCGACGATCAAAGAGGCCGTCAGGGTGAAGATGAGGATGGTCGGAAGGTAGATCATGAACTTTCCGATGATGCCTTTCCAGAACAACAGCGGCACGAAGGGGGCCACCACCGTGGCGGTGCCCGCCAGCACCGGCAGGAATACTTCGCCCGCAGCTATCTTGGCGGCCTTCACAATGGGCACCCTGCCGTTGTCGAAGATGCGGTGGGTGTTTTCAATCACCACGATGGCGTCGTCGACGATGATGCCCAGGGCGAAGAGCAGGGCGAAGAGCACGATGAAGTTCAGCGTGACGTTGCCCCCCACGATGAGGTCGGCGGCCGGCAGGAAAATGAAGGCCACGAAGACGCTCAGCGGAACGCTCAGCGCGACGAAGAAGGCATTGGCCACCCCCATGAAGAACATCAGCACCAGCAACACCAGCAGGAAGCCGATGATGATGGTGTTCACCAGCTCGGTAAAAGAAAGGGCAGCCTGCCGGCTTTGGTCGCCGGTGACCACCACGTCCAGGTCTTTAGGCAGTTCCGAAACTTTCATCTCGTCCACGATGGCTTTGACCTCGTCGGCGCAGTTGATCAGGTTCTCCCCCGACCTCTTGATGATGTTGAGCGTGATGACGTTTTTTCCGTTGAGCCGGGCAAAGCTCTCCTGGCGCTTCAGCGTGTCCCTGACTTCGGCCAGGTCCTGCAGGCGTATATTCCCGCCGGTTGGGGTCTTCACCACCAGCTCTTCCATCTGCAGGCTGCTGGCCAGCTGGCCCTTGATCCGCAGGGCGCGGTCCATCTCCCCGATTTCCAGCTGCCCCCCGCTGATGTCCATATTCTCGCTGGAGATGGCGTTGGCAATGTCCGTAAAGCTCACCATGGCTTTCTCCATGGCGAGGGGGTCTACGTTGATCTGTATCTCCCTTTCCGGGGCGCCCACGATCTCGGCCTTGTTCACCTCGGGCAGGGCCTCGAACCGGTCCTTCATTTTGTCGGCAAAGCGCTTCAGCTTCAGCCCGTCGTAGTCGCCGCTGATGTTGACGAATAGGATCGGGATATCGCTGAACGCAAACTCCACCACATCCGGCTGGCTGGTGAGGTTGGACGGCAGGTCGGGCTTGGCCTTGTCGACCGCGTCCTTCACCTTTTGCTTGGCAATTTCCGCCGTGACGTCGGTATCGAATTCTACGATGATGCTGCTGTAATCCGTCATCGAGATGGAATTCACATCGTTGATCTTCGCCCCGGAAATGCCCTTGATCTGCTTTTCAATGGGCCGGGTCACCAGGTTCTCGATATCCTGAGGAGAGTTGCCCACGTACACCGTCGTCACCGAAATGGTGGGCACGGCAATGTCCGGGAATTGCTCTTTGGGCAGATTGTTGAAGGTGAAAAACCCATACACGGAAATGATGATGATGATGAGGTACATCGCCGTGCTGTTATCCACCGCCCAACTGGTAGGCCTGAATTCCTTGAATACTTCCGGGATCTTTTTTTTTGTTTCTGACATGTTTTTTGCCTGTTGTATTCACTCCTTCATTCCTTCATTCCTTCATTCCTTCATTCCTTCATTCCTTCATTCCTTTCAAATACCCTCCACCACCTGCCCGTCATACAAATCCTGATACCCCCTGGTGACCAGCATGTCCCCCGGCTGCAGGCCGCTGAGTATTTCGATCTGCCCGCCGTAGAGCTCGCCCAGGGTGACCCTTACTTTTTTAGCCGTTTTGTGTTCTCCGCTCTGGTTCATCAGGTAGACGTATTTTCCCTGGTCGTCCGACTGTACGATGTTCACCGGGATGACGATGGCGCGGGCATTGGAGTGGCTCAGGATTTTCACCGTTGCCGACATGTTCGGCTTCAGGCCGGCGGCCGAGGGTATCCGGCACACGGCGGTAAACCCTACGGAAGCGGCGTTGACGGCCTGGCTGATCCGCCCGATGGTGGTTTTGAACGACCGGTTCACGGCGGGAACCTCCACCAGCACTTCATTGCCGGCTTTGACTTCCGTCGCGTAATTTTCGGGGATGTCTACTTCGACGGTGAGGTCATTGTTGTTCACGATCTGTATCTGCGGCCCGGCAGCGCCCATGCCGGTGAACAGCTCGCCCGGTTTGATATTGACGATCTCCGCGACGCCACCCTGGTCGGCATAGACAAGGTAGGTTTTCAGCTGCTCTTCCTGGACGGCGATCTGGCTTTTCAGGCCATCAACATTGTTTTTGGCGTTGAGCAGCTGCACTTCCGAGCCGATCTTCTGGTTCCAGAGTGACTTTGTCCTTTCGTAAATATCCTGGGCAAAGGCCAGCTGCGTTTTGGTGGAGGCAATGGACTGCTGCAGCACCTGGTCGTCCAGTTTGAGGATCAGCTGCCCTTTTTTGACGTACTGCCCTTCGGTGATGAGCACCTCCCTGACATAACCGCCCACGCCATTCCGGGGCGCCACATAGGAGATGTTTTCCGAGCTAACCCTGCCCTGCAGGTTGATGTAGGCCTCGAAGCCTTCCGGCGCGATCTCGGCGGCGGAGACCAGCTTGGCCTGCACGGCTTTCGAGGGGTCCAGTTCGGCAATTTCCGTTTCCAGGGCGGTTATTTTTTTTGTCAGGCTGGCCTGCTGTTTTTTCAGCTTGGCCAGCTCGGCGGTTTTTGCCGCCAGCTCGTTGTCGGCGGGGGAGGGGTTTTCTTGTTGATGGCAGGCGCTGGCGAGAGCGAGGAAGAGCAGGAAGATGGTAGTCCGCATGTCAGGGTACTTTTTTGAACGTTTGCTGTTGCCATCTGCAACTTTAGTTATATAATAACACCTGGGATCGCTTTTCTTTCGGTCCGCCTGCCATTTTTTGAGCGTTTCCGCTACCTCCTGGCGGGCCGGGAACATCGACGGCAGGAAGACGGCAGGACAGGAAAAAGTCACTCTTGCCTGCCGGCAGCTTCTCCATCAGCAGGTTCATCTTACGGGGAGGTCGTCGGCGCATTGCCAATTGCTGCAAGTTTTTTGCAGAAAAGACGGACCTCGGCAAAAGCGACATCAAAGCGAATGAGATCGGCAACGCCGTCGGAAAACGGGTGGAAGAAATGGCGGGCTGGATAAAAGAACACGCTAAAAAACTCGGCATCAAAGAGAAAGAGCCTGAACATAGCGATTTCTGATCTGCTTATTCCCTCCACCAAATTCAGGGACATACTACTGGACATTTGCCGGGGCGTAAAAGTGTAAATGTGTAAAAGAACGAGTTTTCAATCTTTTACACGTTTCCACTTTTCCACATTTACACAAATAGGCCCAAAATGTCCAGTTACAAACGAGCAATTTCACTTCTCCCTGCCCGCCAGCTCCTCCAGCAACTCCGTCTGATAGCGCTGGATCGTAACTATTTAGGTCAGCGGCAGAAAATGCCGTCCGGGGTCAACTCTAAATAGGTACGCTGATCTCCAGTAGCGTCTGGAACTGCTCTTCCATCAGAAGGGAATTCTGCTCCACGTTGGCGATATCCTTGGTGGTGCTTTCTTCCAGAATATGCCTCCACCAGGTACGCCGGTGGGTTTGCATCACCACCAGGTCGGCGTGTTGGGTGTCGACTGCCCGGAGGATGTTTTTCATGTCTAAAGAGATTGTTGCTTGCTTTGATTTAAAGACCGGCGAGCCGGGCGAAGTCACTTTTTGAGTGACTTATGGAAAGAGGGCGGTCTTTTCAGCAAAACAAAACAATCTACCATGCTAAAGATCATGAAACATTTGCCCGACAATGTCCTGGGTATATCTGCTGAAGGAAAAATAACCGGAAGCGATAATGGATTGATAAAAAATAAGGATTTATGAAACCCATTACCGTGCAGGCCAACCCAACTTTATCCAAAGATGGCCTGAAGGCACTGCCCCTGCCTGAATTAGAAAAGAAACTGGCGACTTCATCCGACGGCCTCACTCAGGCCGAGGCGCAAAAACGCCTGGCCCAGTACGGCCCCAACGAAATTGAAGAAAAGAAAACCAACCCGTTCCTGAAATTCCTCTCCTATTTTTGGGGCCCTATCCCCTGGATGATCGAAGCGGCGGTGATCCTTTCCGCCATCGACCGGCACTGGCCCGACTTTGCCATCATTCTCGTTTTATTGCTGGCCAATGCCGTGGTCGGATTCTGGGAGGAACGCCAGGCAGGCAACGCGATTGCTGCCCTCAAGGCGAACCTGGCCGTTAAGGCGCGGGTGAAACGGGATGGGAGGTGGGCCACCCCGGCGGCGCGCGATTTGGTGCCGGGCGACGTCATCCGCCTGCGGCTGGGCGACATCGTGCCGGCAGATGCGCGCCTGCTGGAAGGCGATCCGGTGGAGGTGGATCAATCCGCCCTGACGGGAGAGTCCTTGCCTGCGAAGCGCAAATCTGGCGAGGCCGTGTTTTCCGGCTCCATCCTTCGACGGGGGGAAACAGAAGCGCTGGTTTATGCCACGGGCGCGAATACGTATTTTGGCAAGACGGCCCAACTGGTGCAGGAGGCCCAAACCGTCAGCCATTTTCAAAAGGCGGTACTGAAGATCGGCAATTACCTGATCGTTCTGGCGGTGGCGCTGGTGGTGGTCATCATTGCCGTGGCCCTCTTTCGCGGCGACCCCATCCTCACCACCTTGCAGTTTGCCCTGGTGCTGACGGTGGCCGCCATACCCGTGGCGATGCCGACTGTCTTGTCGGTGACCATGGTGTCAACCGCCGCCTGCTGGCTAAGAAAAAGGCGATTGTGAGCCGGCTGGTACCATCGAAGAATTGGCGGGCGTGGACATGCTGTGCGCGGACAAAACCGGCACCCTGACCCAGAACAAGCTGACTTTAGGCGATCCTTTCAGTGTCGATGGCATCCCACCAGAACAGGTGATCCTCAACGGCGCCCTGGCGTCGCGGGAGGAAAATAACGATACCATCGACCTGGCGGTGCTGGGCGGGTTGAAAGACAGAAGTTCCTTAAAGAACTACCGGGTCATTGATTTTAAACCCTTCGACCCGGTACATAAACGCACTGATACCACGGTTAAAACCAAAGACGGAAAGACTTTCAAAGTGGCTAAGGGCGCGCCGCAGGTGATCCTGGGATTGTTTACCAACGCCGGGCAGGTGCAACCCGCCGTCAATAAGGCGGTGGACGAATTCGCCGCTCGCGGCTATCGCTCCCTGGGCGTGGTACGGGCAGAAGGCGACAGTACCCTGGCAATTCGTTGGGGTATTGCCCTTGTTCGACCCTCCCGGGAAGATGCGGAAGAAACCATCAAAACGGCGAAAGCAATTGGCGTAAAGATCAAGATGGTGACCGGCGATGCATTACCATCGCCAGGAAACTGCCCAAAAACTTGGTCTGGGCGCCAACATCCTCGACGCTTCGAGCCTGGGGATGCCAAGAAAAAGAAACCCCGCCACTACCGAATCCATTGATCAAGCCGACGGTTTTGCCCAGGTGTTCCCCGAACACAAGTTCCATATTGTGGATGTGCTGCAAAAACGTACGTACATCGTCGGCATGACGGGCGACGGGGTGAACGACGCTCCGGCACTGAAGAAGCCCGACTGCGGCATCGCCGTTTCGGCGTACCACCGCGTACCGGGCGGCGGCTATCTATTGTGCTGATGACGCCGGGGCTGTCGGTAATCATCGACGCCATCAAAGAGAGCCGCCGGATTTTCCAGCGGATGAACAGCTATGCGATCTACCGCATCGCCGAAACCCTGCGGGTTTTACTATTCATGACCTTATCGATCCTGGTATTTAACTTTTATCCTCTGACAGCGGTGATGATCGTCATCCTACTTTGCTCAATGACGGCGCGATCCTGTCCATCGCCTATGACAACGTCAAATACAAGGACCAGCCGGAGGCCTGGAACATGCGCATGGTGCTGGGCATCGCCACCGTGCTGGGCGTCATTGGGGTTGTCTCTGCTTTTGTTTTGTTTTACCTCGGCGAGCGGGTTTTTCACCTGGACCGGGAACACATCCAGACCCTGATGTACCTGAAGTTGTCGGTAGCTTACCACCTGACCATCTTCCTGACGCGCACCTGGGGTACGTTCTGGTCGATACGACCGGCGAAGATCTTATGGGGTGCCGTACTCGGCACCCAGATCGTGGCTACCCTGTTCGCAGTCTATGGCGTATTTATGACGCCGCTCGGCTGGGGCTGGGCCGGGTTTGTATGGGCCTATGCCGTAGCCTGGTTCCTGTTTAATGACCGTGTGAAACTGCTGGCGTATCGGGTTTTGGGATCCAAAAAGGCAAAGAAAGTTTTGAGAATATTTGCCTCGCCAATGTAAGTTAAATCACGAAGGTACACAGATGTATTCGCTATTGACAGCTACTGATAAATAGTTGGCTATCTCCTCTACCGAATCCACTTTTTTGCCATCCACCTGAGGAATGATCTCATCGGCTGATTTGTGTTGAAATATTAGTTTAAATTTGTGGAAAGACCGGAGGTTGCAGGGAAGTCACTTCATTGTGGGCTGTTCAAAGTTCCGTGTTTAAGGTTCGAAGTTGCGCCGGAAACCAAGGTTACATTGAACTTCGGACACAGAACATTGAACACTCCCTTACATTGGCGCATACTATGAAAGTGACTTTTCCCGCCAGAAAGGTCTTTGGCCAAGACCTAAACCTAAACCAACACCATATGAAAAAGATACTTTTTGCAACAGAGTTTTCCAGCCACGCCCCGGAGGAATTCAAATTCGCTGTGGAGCTGGCCTACCATTTCAAGGCCCAACTGCTGGCCCTGCATGCCTTTGGCCATCCGGACCTGAGGCCGATGGTGGAAAGGCCCCTACAGGAAAGAACAGACAAAGTGACTAAAAAACTCGTGGAATTCGTCACTGCAAACCTGCCAGAAGCCTATCGGGAAGTGGTCCAGGTAGAATATTTCCCGGCCAATGCCTACCCGGTCGAGGGGATTCTGGAAGTAGCGCTGGATCAGGAAGCAGATCTGATCGTGATCGGGTCTGGCAACCCGGATGCGGTAGACAGAATTTTAGGCAGTACGGCCCTCAGTGTTTTGGCTAAAGCAGATTGCCAGGTTTTAATGATACCGGAGGAAGCCAGGTTTGAAGGCATCGACAACATCGTTTACACGGTAGATTTTGAGTTTCGTGACCTGGAGGCGATTCATTATCTCAAACAATGGAGCGCTGCGCTTCATGCTCCTATCCACGGAGTGCATGTCATTGAAAAGAACGAAGATGAATTGGACAGCTTGAAAAACATGATGATCCTCAAGGAAACCTTTAAGCAGGACAAAAGCATCGACTTCGACCTGAGGCATGGCGAATTAAGAGCGGAGGCCGAAAAATTTGCCAAAAGCAAAAAGGCGGATATAGTGGCGATGATCTCCCATAAACGCAACTTCATTTCCCGGGTGCTCGATGCCGGCGCCGTAGAAGGGATGGCCAAACGCATTCGCCTCCCGTTGCTGGTGATCAAAGAGGACGCTTATCAATTGAATGAACGGGCCTGGCAATGGCTGGAGGTGATTAAGGGGATCGCATAACAGGGCTGAAATCCACAAACACCAGTCTTTCAAAAAAGTCCATGATGTGGCGTTTTGATGAAGATGAACCGCCCGGCTTCAGTTTTTTTCATAGAACGCAGAAAAAATAAAGGCGCTCAAAAAGCCAAAGATCAGGCAACTCCAGAACAGGGCCATCGAATTGACGGCGAAATCCCATCCGTTTTTGATGGGCAGGAACGTCTCGCTGACGATCAGGTGGTAATTGAGGATGGCCATCAGGCCGTTCAGGGCGATTACCCCCAGCGCGGTGGTTATGGACAGGACCAGCCCGAAGAGCATGCGGTCGTCCATGGCATGATCCTCGCGTATCCATTTGCGGGCCTTGTGCATGCCGAAGCCGATCATGCCGAACAGGATTCCTAAAATGGCCAGGTGCGCCAATTCAAAGCGGCCGCCGTCGGCAGCCTGGACGATCAGGTTGTAAATGACGATGATGACTGCCGTAGTCAATCCATAGCGGATGGCGTACCGGCCGGCCTGGGATCTGGCCGTTTACGGTTGAGGTGATTTTGGCTCGGAAAGTTGGATGCGTAGCATGTCTTACTGGTTTATTTGGTGGAAAGACCAGAACAATATGGTGGGTCACTTTAAAAAAGTGACTTCCCTGCTCCCATTGTCTTTTATCACATCTATGCCCGCTGCAGCGCTACATCAGCAAAAACGAGCACACCCGAAAATTGAAGATCGTCACTGTACTGGAGAATGGCGAAACCCTGCCCGACCGGTTGGCCAGCGACATTGAAGTCCTCGACCGGGAGTATCCCGATATCGATATTGAATTCGTTGCCATGCCAGGGAAATTCGGGCCGGAGCTGATCCGGGAATTGTCCGATAAGTGGAAAATTCCGATCAACTTCATGTTCATTGGCTCCCCGGGCGATCATTTCCCCTACCGGATCGAAGAGATGGGTGGGGTGCGGTTGATTATTTGAAAATGTGGAATTTATCGCAGAAAAGAATGTGACTTCCAAACTGCTGGACATGGCGGGGCTACTGTGTATATGTGCATTCGTGCATTTATGCATGTGGCTGAAGGACAGCCTTTTATACACGAATAAACAAATGCGCGAATGCACAATCCAGAAAATGTCCAGTAGAATGTGTGACTTCTGTTCCAGCCCGGGTCTTTCCGCTGAATGAATTAAATAAAACTACATTTCCAATGAAAAAGATCTTATTTATCGCAAGCCTCATGTTGGTTTTTACAGCTTGTAAAAACGAAAAGAACAAAGAGGCTATTGCCGACGAAGAGGAGCCGGAAATGGTCGAGGAAGACGAAATAGACGTTATTCCCAATGCTGCCGACCTCGACTTCGACGCAGCTCTGGATGCATATCGGAAGAAAGACTATGAAACAGCTTCCCATTACATCACTTCGGCAACGCCGCCGGAAAACGGGTGGAAGAAATGGCGGGCTGGATAAAAGAACACGCTAAAAAACTCGGCATCAAAGAGCCTGAACATAGCGATTTCTGATCTGCTGGGAAAATCATTCCTTTATTCCCTCCACCCAATGCAGGAACATACTACTGAATATTTGCCGGGGCGTAAAAGTGTAAATGTGTAAAAGAACGAGGTTTCAACCTTTTACACGTTTACACTTTTCTACATTTACACAAATAGGCACAAAATGTCCAGTTACAAACGAGCAATTTCATTTCTCTCTGCCCGTCAGCTCCTCCAGCAACTCCGTCTGATAGCGCTGGATTTCCAGCAGCGTCTGGAACTGCTCTTCCATCAACAAGTTCATCTTCTGGTGCAGGTTGCGCACCTCGATCTCGGCCTTGAGGTTGACCAGGTAGTCATTTTCCGCCCGCTGCCGGTCTTTTTCCTCCTGCCGGTTCTGGGACATCATGATGACCGGCGCCTGAATGGCGGCCAGGCAGGACAATACCAGGTTGAGCAGGATGAAAGGGAAGGGGTCGAAGGCGCGGGTGGCGAGGATGATATTGACAGCGATCCAGCAAACCAGCACCACGCCGAAGGAAATGATAAAGGTCCAGCTGCCGCCGAAGGTGGCCACCTTGTCGGCCACCTGTTGCCCCCGGCTGAGTATCTCCCGGGGCGGATGCATGAGGTTTTCTGAGATGAGTTCCTGTTCACGCATGGCGTCGGCGACCAGTTGGTGGAGCTTGAGCAGGTGTTCGTTCTCTGTGGAGAGGATTTTTTCGAGGTATTCGTGCTGAAATTGGTTTGTTTTCATATTCAGCGAGTTTAGTTATTCAGTTATTCAAGTTCCAGCTTCTCCTTCGCCTGCTGCAGCAATACTTTTTCCTTTTCCGAAACCACCGGCATCCGGATATCCATCCGCTTCAGGGTTTCAACGATAATATTCCCGATGGCCATCCGGCTGAACCACTTGTGGTCGGCGGGAATGATATACCAGGGCGCATAGGCGGTGGAAGTTTTGCTGATGGCCGTTTCGTAGGCCTGGCGGTAATCGTCCCAGTAAGTGCGCTCTTCGATATCGGCCGCCGAGAATTTCCAGTTTTTTTCGGGGTTGTCTATTCGTTCCAGGAAGCGTTTCTTCTGTTCCTTCTTCGAGAGATGGAGGAAAAACTTGATGATGGTGGTGCCGTTTTCCGAGATGGTCCGCTCAAAGTTGTTGATCTGGCGGTAGCGGTTTTTCCAGAATTTTTCGCTCACGTCTTTCACGGAATGAATGCCCGGCAGGTTCTCCGCCAGCAGAAATTCGGGGTGTACCCTGGTGATGAGCACGTTCTCGTAGTGAGAGCGGTTGAAGATGCCGATCCTTCCCCGGTCGGGCAGTTTGGCGTAATGCCGCCAGAGGTAGTTGTGGTCCAGTTCCTGGGCAGAGGGGTGCTTGAAGCTGTTCACGTCACAACCCTGCGGGTTGATCCCGGACAGGACGTGCCGGATGGCGCTGTCCTTTCCCGCGGCATCCATCGCCTGGAAAATGATGAGCAGCGCCTGCCGGTTTTCGGCGTACAGGCGGTATTGAAGTTCCGACATCTGTTCGATGTCTTTTCGGAGCTGTGCCTTTGCCGCCTTCTTGTTTTTGAAGCCGTCCCGGGCCCCGGGGTCGTAGTCCTTCAAGGAAACAACCTCTTTGGGCGGCACTCTGAAATTTTTGGTTTCAATAATCATTTCGAATCTGTTTATGCGGCGCTGCCATCCAGCACCTCGTTTCGTTGACTAACCCTCACCCTCCCCTCATCACCTCCTCCAGCGCCCCCGGGAGGTACACCAGGTCGAACGGCGCACTGTACACGAGGTACATCATCTGCCATTCCGGGCCGAATTTCTCTTTGAAACCCCTCAGGCTCTTATAGTGGGAGAACTGCCGGATGCGTTCGTATGCCAGTTTGATGACGCGCTCCTGCACGTTTTCCGGCTCGTCGATGCCGCTCATCGGCACCATGCCCAGGTCGCAACGGTGGAACCCCTGCTCTTTGAAGTGGTTGAACATATTGACGAACAGGAAGTCCATCACGCCATTAGGGGCGTCTTCCGTTTTGCGCATCAGGTCGAAATTGGCTTCGCCGGGAGCGTAATCCGGAACGATGTTGACAAAGCCGACGACCTTGCCTTCCTGGTTCTCGATGGTGAAGATGGGCTGGTTTTTCAATTCCTCTTCCTCGAAAAAGCCCTGGGAGAAGGCCAGCTCCTGGCGCCCTGTCTCCCGCAGCCAGTCGTCGCTGACGGCCCTGAGTTGCTGGAGGAAGCCGTCTCGCTGGGGCGGGTTGTAGGGGTGAAAAGCGTACCCTTCTTTGGCCAGGCGGTTCATCACGTTGCGCAGGTCTTTTTTGTCCTTCCCCTGCAGGCTGAAGGTGTCGAGGTTGACCACCGCGTTCTCGCCGATCGGCAGCAGCTTTTTGCCCAGGCTTTCGAAGACAGGCGCGCTGGCCTGCGGGATGCGGTACCAGGCGGGGCGCAGCCCGTTCTGCCGGCACCAGTTTTCAAAAGCGGGGATGATCTCCGCCATCGCCGCTTCGTCCCGGCATACGGGAGTTTCCAGGGCGATGGCGTAGCTGCGGCTCGTTTTGAAAGCGACGAAACCTTCCCCGTCTTCGCTGAACCAGAGGGTCTTGTCGGGATAGGTTTTAAAATAGTCGAGGGAGGAGCGGCCGTATTTCTCCACCAGCGCCTGTGCCCGCACGCGACTGTCCTGCGCGGGTTGCGGGCGGCGAATGAAGGGGCGCAGCAACAGGAACGCCACATAGGCCAGGGCCGCCCCCCCGAGCAGGTTCATGCCATAGAGGAACTCCCTGCCAAAGGCCGTTGCCGGCGCCAGGCCGTTATTCGACAAGAGGAAAGTGGACGCTGCCTTCCCGAATGACTGCCCTAAGGTAAAGTCTGTATGGAAATGTTTTTCATCCATGAAAAAGAAACCGATGGCGCCGAAGAGCAGTACGCCGCCCACCGTCACCAGGCCGGGAAACAGGCTTCGCCTGGCCAGCCGCAGGTCCGTCCGGATAAAATATTGCTTGCGTTGGTAGATCAGGCTGGCCAGCGCCACCAGGGCGATGAGGGCCTCCTCGTAGTCGATCCCTTTGGTTAAATGGGTAATCAGAGACAAGGCGCTCAACCCGACCGCCATCAGCCAGGCATTGCGCAGCCCCCGCAGCAGGTATGCCCCCACGCCCAGCATCAGCACCCCAGAGAAAAGCACGAAGTAGGTAGACGCATGGATGGCGGCCAGCGGCAGGAATTCTTTGAGTATTTTCAAACGCTCCGGCTCGGCCGGCGTGATGGCGCTCAGGATGTTGACCAGGCCCAGGGCGAACAACAGCAGGGCAGGGAACACCCGCAGCAGCAGGGTGCCCCGCTGGGCTATCAGGGTCACCGCTCCCAGGATCAGCAGCGACCAGAATTCGAAAAAGCGGAACAACATCGCCACGGAGATAGCAGCAACAGTAGAAAAACCGAACAACGTCAGGGCATAGGTGAGCGCTACTTCGATGGCGCCGACGCCCCGCAAAAAGGGAGAACTCATCAACAGCAGCAACACAATGGCGTATCCGATCACAGCCGCCTGCAGCGTAGCGTCGCCGCCCAGCGCTTCCATGGAAATGTAAAGGTGGGCGATGCCGATAATTTCAATAATGCAAGACAAGGCGACGACGATCCAGAAGTCGCGGGCCCGGAAGGCCTGGCTTTGCAACTGATCGATGACCTCGGCAAAGGGAGGGGCCTTCTGTTGCAGGAACCGATAGGCGCTTCCCTTCTTCCTCAAACTGCCCACTGCCCAGCCCAATAATACAAGCAAAGCCAGGGTCAGCAACAAGCCGGCAGCCAACTCGCCGGATAACCGTCCCTGGTACAACAACCACAGCAAGGCCGGCACTCCGATGATGATGGCCGACAGGATAGAACAAATACTGAAGATGGACGAAGCAAAGTAGGTTTGTGTGGGCGCTATGCCTTCTTCCCGCTCCAGCTCTTCGTTGAAAAAAAACATATTTGTCAGCAGTCCGGCGGGCAGGAATACGCTGATGAGGTTGCGCTTCAGGTAAAGCGCCGACGCCCTGCCCAGGCCGATGCCCTGCCCGATGGCCCGAAAGCTGAAAACATACATCAGGCCCTGGATGGCGACAAACAGAGCCAGCAGGGCCACCCCCCCAAGTACCCACATGGCATCAGCCTGCGCCAGGGCGGCTCCCACCTGATGCACCTCCGTCCGCTCATGCCGGAAGAAGTAAACACCCAATCCCACAAAAAACAAGCTGAGGGCGACCTGGAGCAGGGCCTTCTGGTTGGTTTTGAGAAATAGTAGTGCTTTGCTCATCTTTTATTTTTAGCGCAACATTCGAAACGCCACGGCTATCAGGTATAAATGATAGATCAGGATGTACAACCGTTGCCAGACCCCCCGGTAATACAAGATGCCACTTTCCTGCGGGAATGTTTTAGTGAGGGCAAACAAAACTGCCAGCGACAAACCGCACACTGTGGTAAACCACGACCACCGGAAAAAAGCCGGATGATTATTACGGGGGAACACCTTCAGCAATATCAGCGGCAGGATCATCAGCCCGGCATCGCCGCAGATGCTGAACAAGTTGTGCAGCAAATGCGAAGGCGCGTTCAGCCCTCGCCCGGGGTCCACCGGTAAAAGCCCCGAGCCCGCCCCTTCCCCCAGGGCATAAAGCAGGATCATTCCCGTAGCGAACGTGGCCCACCGCCCTTCACCGGCAAACGCCCGGTAAAAACCCCAGCCAAACATGGCCATCAGAACGGCGAACACTACTCCCCATATGGCTACCTCCCGCTTCACCGGACTATCCACCTGCCCGAGATAACTGACGGATTCGGCCATCCACCGGTATCCTGGATAGTGGCGGACCAACCAGTAGTCGGTGGCGAACTGGCCAAGCCCGGCCAGCAGGCAACTTACAAAACCGGCCCGGATTGCGAATTCAGAGCTCTTCATTTTTTTCTTGCCTTCTCATAGCCAGAACCGTGGCTATTGCGATCAACAGGAAACCCGCCGTAAACGCCAGCGCCCCCCACCGCCAGCTTTCAATGGTATACGCCAGAATGGCCGTCACCGTCGACAAGGCGATAAAAAGGTAAAGCTGAAGTTGCCGTTTTTTCTTTTGATCCACTTTTCTGTTTTTTGGAAGGACTCCTAATGGCCGTAAAGTCACATGTTCTCAGGCGGTCTTGCGGGCCTGCCCGTCGCTGGTTTTCAGGTACGCCGGCCCCATCTCCTCAACGTAAAGCTTCTCATCGTCCAGGGTAAATACGGTTTTGTAGTAGTTGAAGACGCCGGCCTTGCCGGTGGTGCTGAAGCGCCCCGGCCGCACCCGGAAGGCGATCTGGTCGTAAAATTTATTTTGCTGAATGTTCGAAGGCAGGCGCTGCAGCTCAGGCGGCACCGTAAACCCGGCGTCGGTGATCATCGTCAGCGTCTGGTCGGTGGGCGCGTAGATGTTGAAGTCGCCCAGCAGGATGAGGTTTCTCGGCCATTCGAGTCGCTGAGATCCTGCGACAGCTCCTTGATGCTCTTCTCTGCTCGTTGCATAGCCGCCCGGGCGGCCCGCGTTCTCGATGGCCCGCGACTCAGATAGGCAGGTTTGTTTCCTTGGGCTACCCGTCTGAGGGCCTCGGCGTGAGCTCGGCCGAACGCTGGACAGCAGAAAGGGGAAAGCCGAGCGGAGTCGAGGCCAAGCGTGTGCAGGAGGCATGGAGTGTCCAACCTTAGGGATCGCGCAATAATAAGTTACCCAAAATAGAGGAAGTTATTTTGTGTGCTGGCAAGGCGCCAAACGTAGGCATAGCCCAGCTACGGCGAGGCTTGGCAACGCCGCCAGCGCGCAAAATAACGACTATAGATGGGTAAGTTATTGTTGCGCGATCCCTTAGACGGGTAGCCTTTGACCCCAATGTGCCGATTGGCCTGGAATATGTTAAAATTTATCTTGACCTGAAAGAATTAACAGGGAGAGAAGTGGATTTGGTAACAGAGAAATCCATTTCAAAATACATAAAATCCAGGGTAGAGGAGGAAAAAATCCTGATATATGAAAGACAAGCCGCGTGATGAAGCCAGACTTCAGCATATCAGAGATGCAATTGAGGAAGTTGAAAACTATGTAGCCCCCTCCAGCGCCTCCGCCCCGGCGATCAGGTCGAACAATTCCTCGTCGATCGACTCCTGGCGCAGGCGGTGAAAGGCCAGGTTGAGGTCCTGCGACAGTTCCTGAATGTTCTTTTCCGCCCGCTGCATGGCCGCCAGGCGGCTGGCGTTCTCGCTGGCCAGCGATTCGGCGCAGGCCTTGAACAGGGAGACGAAGAGGTACTCCCGGATGAGGGCGGTCAGAGAGGGGGCCAACCCGCCCATCGGCTGGGGAACGTTCTTCGAAGGCCACTCCAGGCTGGTGAACTCCTGCCGCCACATCTCATCCAGCGGAATGAACGCCCGGCTTTCCGGTCCATAGGCTGCTCCGTTTCCCGGGCGGTTGTGGAAAAGATAAAACTGCGCGCCCGGCCTGCCCTCCAGGGTTTGCTCGATCCTCCCGAGAATCTTCCCGACCAGGGGCGTAATGGCGTGGACGGAATTGGGGACGGTAAAAAGCTCGGCCGGGGACAGCCCCGCATCCTCCAGGCGGGGATGTATGGATTCTCCAACCGCCCAGACGGCCCGGGGTGCCGGCAACTTCCGCACGGCCGCAGCGGTGAAATTGACGATCCCGTCATTGAACGGCCCGACGAGCCCCTGGCCGGCGCCGAAAACAATGGCGACGATGCCTTCCGGCTTTTTCTGCCGCTGAAGCGGGACCGGTAACCCGTCCTCCTGCCGGAAGCACGCCAGCAGCCCCAGCTGAACGGTGCGGTAATAATTCTCCAGCGCCATTACCGCCCGCTCGTACTGGCTGATATTGGCGGCGGACAGCGCCTTCATCGTCCGCACCACCGACTCCAGTTTGTGGGCGCCTTCGATCTTGTGCCGCAGGCTTTCCAGCGTATCATTCATGGGGCTTTTCTTTAAGAGGTTCCAGGGCTTTTTCACACAGGCCCACAACGGCAGCAAGGCCCGCCGCGCTCAGCCCTTCCGGCGAATACAACTGGTCCAGGATTTCCGGATCCAGTTCTTTTACGGCATTCCGCACGGCCTGCTCCGCATTTTTCATTTTGTCCAGAGGTATGGGGCCGAACAGGCCTTTGCCCAGGGCCAGCAGGACGAAAATCTGCTCGGGCACGGGCGCCGGCGCCATTTCGGGCTGCCGGAGCACGGCGCGGATGCGCCGGCCGTGGTCCAGGATGCGCCGGCTGCGCTCGTCGAGGCGGGTGCCGAACCGGGAGAACGATTCCAGTTCCTCGAACTGGGCGTAGTCCAGCTTGAGGTTGCCGGTGGCCATCCGGTAGACCGGCAGCTGCGCCTTGTCGCCCACCCGGGAGACGGATTTGCCGATGTCGATGGCCGGCAGTACGCCCAGCTCGAAAAGGGTAGGGGAGAGGTAGATTTGCCCGTCCGTGATCGAGATCAGGTTGGTAGGGATGTAAGCGGCGATATTCTGAGCTTCGGTCTCGACGATGGGCAGTGCGGTGAGCGACCCGCCGCCCTTATCTTCCCGCAGGTGAGTGGCGCGCTCCAGCAGGCGGGAGTGGATGTAGAAAATGTCGCCCGGGAAGGCCTCCCGGCCCGGGGGGCGCCGCAGGAGCAGGGACAGCTCCCGGTAGGCGCGGGCGTGCTGGGTGAGGTCGTCGTAAACGATGAGCACGTCGCGCCCTGCTTCCATGAAGTACTCGCCAATGCTGGTGGCGGCGTAGGGCGCGATGTAGTTGTGGCCGGGCGGGTCGTTGCCTTCCGACACCACGGCGATGGTATAGCCCATCGCCCCGTTTTCCTCCAGCTCGGCCACCACCTTGGCTACGGCGGCGGCGCGCTGGCCGATGGCGCAGTAGATACACAGGACGTCTTTATCCCGCTGGTTGATGATGGTGTCGATGGCGATGGCCGTCTTGCCGGTCTGCCGGTCTCCCAAAATCAGCTCCCGCTGGCCCCGCCCGATCGGGATGAGGGCGTCGATGACCTTCACGCCCGTTTGCAGGGGGGCATTGACCGGCGCCCGGTCCATGATCGCCGGGGCGCTGCGCTCAATGGGCAGGCGGCGGCGAAAGGCGATCCGCCCCTTGCCGTCTAAAGGGCGGCCCAGGGGGTCGACCACCCGCCCGATCAACTCTTCGCCTACGGGAACGTCCATCACCCGCCCCGTGCGCTCTGCTTCGTCGCCGGCCCGCAGGTGCCAGTGGTCGCCCAGCAGGACGACGCCGATCTCGGCCTCATCGAGGTTGAAGGCGATACCATACAGTTCGCCGGGAAACTTCAACAGCTCCTCGTACCCGGCGTTGGGCAGGCCCGACACCCGGGCGATGCCGTTGAGGACGGTGGTGACTACGCCTGTCTCCTGCACCTCCAGCGGTGGTTGAAATCCTTCAATTGCCCGGCGCAGGGTTTCGAAAGCTTCGCCGAACAAACCGTGTAAGTCCTCTGGCGCCATCATTTTCAATAAGCTTTATCCATTTCTTCTTCCAGTATCGCGGCCACCCGCTTTTCCAGCGTATCCAGGTAATCCGTTGCCGACCAGGCCAGTTTGTAGCCGTCGGTAGTGAGTTCGATGCCGCCGGCCTGCCCGCCCTCTGCCGGCCCCGATAGGGTTTTGAAGGCTACCTGCCCGCCCGGGGCCAATACTCTTTTTACAGCAGTTTCAATATTTTTTTGTTGTTCGGGAGAAAGGGGGAAACTGCTGCGCACCAACAGGGAATGGTTGGATTCCTGAAGGGCTGCCGCCAGTCGTTTGCGTTCCACGTCAGGCAGTCCTTCCAGCCGCCGGACAAAAACGGCGGCCATTTGTTCTTCCAGCGTGCTGTCGGCCAGGTCGGCCAGCACTTTCCGGGCCAGCCCGAAGGCCTCTCCCTGGAAGCGGCGGATGATGTCCTGGTTCAGGTTGGCGCGTTCGCTCTCCAGGGTTTGGCGCAGCCGCAGGCGCAGCTGGCGGTGGTCCTCGCGGGCGGCTTCCATCAGCCGGCGGCGCTCGGCCTCCGCCTCCGCCCTGGCCTTTTGGATGAGCGTTTCCCGTTGTTCAGCCAGTTCGCTGCTCATCTGTTGAAAATGGCTTTCTTCCGCCTCCGCCCGGGCCTTTTGCGCATCGGCCTGCTCCAGTTGTTCGGTAATGTGCTTTTGCCGTTCGTCCATCGCCCGCAGAATGGGCTGGTAAAGGAACCGCTTCAGCAACCATACCAGGATGAGGAAGTTGATGAGCTGCGCGATGACGGTGAACCAGTCGATTAGCATATCACAAAATTTTACTGCGCGGTGATCAGGTTCCAGAACGGGTTCGCAAAGATCAGGATCATCGAGATCACAAAGCAGTAAATGGCGATGGATTCGATCATGGCCAGGCCCACGAACAACGTCCGCGAAATGGTCGACGAGGCGTCGGGCTGCTGGGCCAGCGAAGTCATTGCGTTGGCCACGGCACGCCCCTCGGCCAGGGCCGGCCCAATGCAGCCCAGGCTGGTCGTTACCCCCGCCGTGATGATCGAAGCTATGGCAATGATGGTTACTTTATCCATGATTTCGGTTTTTGACGCAACTGCTCAGGTATGCTGGTTTTATGGTGTGCTGGTATTGCGGCTGTGACTAGTGCTTAGATTTCAAATTATGCACGATACCTCACGCAGAGGCGCGAAGGCGCAAAGGATTGAGGAACAACGGTTTGAGCGCTCCGCGCCTTTGCGCCTTTGCGTACCGCCCTACTGTGCGTATTTCAGAATCAAAGCACTAGTGCTTTCGGCACTAAATAAAGGGGCAATAAACTTGCTCTTTTTCACTGCGCCTTCGTTGGCTTAAAGGGCTTCGTAGCTACGGCTACGATCCCTTCAAGCCGCCTTGGCCCGGCGGAAAATAGCGGCGTTTCTTATCACCCTTTACTTAATGCCGAAAGCACTAGTCCATCGGCGTGAACTCAGGGCCTGCATTGAGCCGCCCGTAAAACCAAAATACCGTAACACCATAATGCCTAAACGATCACTTTTTAACAGTACCTGCAAGCCATAATCCATCCCCTCTCTCCCCCTCTCTCTCCCTCTCTCCCTCTCTCCCTCTCCCCTCTCCCTCTCTCCCTCTCCCCTCTCTCCTCCCCTCCCCCCCCCTCTCCCTCCCCCCCCCCCTCAATGCTCAATGCCCGCCCGCCTGCGTCGCCGCTGCGACGAACACCGTTGCCAGGATCCCGAAGATATAAGCCTGCACCATGCCCACCAGCAACCCCAGCAGGATCATGAGCACGGGAAAGATGAAGGGCGAGATCACCAGCAGGATGCTGAGGATCATGGCCCCGCTCATCATGTTTCCGAACAGGCGGATGGCCAGGGCGAGCGTCCGGGTAATTTCGCTGATGATGTTGAAGGGCAGCATGATGAACGTCGGCTCCAGATAAGACTTCAGGTAACCTCCGAGCCCTTTTTCCCCGATGCCAAAAAGGGGTACGGCCACAAAAACACTGAGGGCCAGCGCCGCAGTGGTTGACAGAGAGCCGGTCGGCGGTTCATAGCCGGGAATGATGGTGCACAAGGCGGCAAAAGCAATGAACAGGAAAAGGGTGCCGATGAAGCTGATGTATTTTTCCGGTTTCTGGACGCCTATTTCTTTTATCTGCTGGAGAATGCCGGAAACGATGGCCTCCAGCATGTTCTGCCAGCGCGAGATGTGTATGCCGCTCGACAGGTGGCGGGTGATGAGCCGGGCGCCTACTGCCATCACGAACATGATGCCCCAGGTGAGGACGATGGTGGCGTTGAGCTTGACGAAGCCGTATTCCCAGAAGATGATGTCGTCGGTGCTAAGGCTCATAATTTATATGGTGTTGTGGTTTTTCGGTTTTTCGGTGTTGCGGGGCTACCCGTCTGAGGCTGGCAGCCTGTTGCGGTCCTTTTACGGTCCGGATCTTTGCGGTGCAAAATACCGGGAATGCCGTGTCAGCCGCGTGATGACTGCCCGCATCCCGATGAAGCCCAACAGGGCCGCCAGCAGTTTTTCCCAGCTGTCGCCGCCAATCAGATAGAAGCCGGTTAGCACTATGGCGCTCCTCGCCAGCATGCTGCCCAGGAACAGCAGCCCCGGGCGGCGTGCCGTCAGCCCCTTCCGCACCGTCCACCACAGGCCGCCGAAAAAAATCACCCCCAGGGCGGCACCCGCCAGCAAGGCCAGTATCCATATCAGGATGTCATTCGTCATTTTCTTCCAGGTCTTTTTGTATTTCGCGGCTTTCGCGGTCCACCCAGAACCAGGCGTTGAGGCAGCCGGCAGCCACGCCCGTGATCAGCAGCGTCAGCGTCCAGGAGAAGCGTTGCGGGTAGTGGCCGTCCAGCCATATCCCCAGAGCGGCGCCCAGCAGCGTGGGAATGGCGATCGACCAGCCCACCAGGCCGAACATGCCGATGCCGAACCAGATGCTGCGCCGGCCCTGGCGACGGGCCTTCAGCTTCCTGTTTTCCTGGGCGCCGACCTCCCGCCCGAGCTTTGATGTCTGTTTTGTGTCTCTCGGTTCCATCGTTTCAATATGCTCTGAAAGCAGGCAGAAAAGCAATGTCATTTATCATCTCTGCTTGTGAAATTCCACCAGCCGGCGCATGAAATCGCTCTCCAGTTTGGCCAGCGTGGTGCGCAGGGCTTGTTCCTGTTCGCCCAGCCGGAGGAATTCCTCTTCTACCGCCTCCTTCAACTGCCCCAACTCCCCTCCTCCAATGGCATGGCGCACCGAAACGAGCACCTCCATCCCCGCCTTGGCCACCACCCCTTCGTCGACGGCCAGGAAAAACTCTTCTCCCGCCTCCGTTTCGTAACATAGGATGCCCGGAACCAGCGCCGCTGTGCAATCCAGCCGGTGCGGCAGCAGGCCGTAGGACCCCTGCGCGGTTTCCAGCACAATGCGCTTCACTCCCTCCACTTCGGCAAATACCTTGAAGGGGAGCAGTATTTTGAGGTGCATGAGTCCGGAGTTCATGGTTTGATGGAATTTAGTGCACCGTAACATAAGTAACTTTGCGCTTTGCCAGTGCCTTTTGGCGAAATGCTGCGTTACTCGTCGGTCAGGTAACTGCGGCTATCCTCCCTCCTCGTGCCTCGCGCCTTGCCTTTCGCCAAAATGCCCATCCCAAAACAGTAAAGAACTTAATTTACAATGTACTTAGCCCCCTCCCTCCTCCCGATGGAAGGAATTGGCAACCGGGGAGCTGCAAAATCTTGTTCATCCCTGCCGGCCTTGCCGTGACGGAACTTGTCGTGGCGCGGCAGGCAGGCTGTTTATCCTGTCTTTCAGCTCCCCTCTATCGGGTTGTGAAAAAAGTATATTTGGACAGGATTGACAAGATTTTCAGGATATGTACGCCATTGTAACGCAAGCCACTACATCTTGTAAATCCTGTCAATCCCGTCTGGCTTCGGCTACGCTGCCGATCATATAAAATGCCCGTTCGGGATAATCCTTAAACTCATCCCGGAGGATGCGTTCACAGCCATCGATGGCTTCATCCAGGCTGACCACTTTGCCCTTCAGGCCGCTGAACTGCTCGGTGGTGAAAAACGGCTGGGTCAGGAAGCGTTCCAGTTGCCGGGCGCGCCTCACCACCCGGCGGTCTTCCACCGAGAGCTGCTCCAGGCCGAGCATGGCGATGATGTCTTTAAGTTCTTCATACTGCGCCAGCGTCCGCCGGATTTCCTGCGCCACCGAATAGTGCCGCTCGCCGACGATGGCCGGGCCGGCCATTTTGGAGTTGGACTGCAGCGGGTCGATGGCGGGGAACAGCCCCTCGCTGGCCCGTTTCCGGGACAGCACGATGGAGGCCGACAAGTGGGAGAAGGTATGCACCGCCGCCGGGTCGGTCAGGTCGTCGGCGGGCACGTAGACCGCCTGAATGGAAGTGATGGCCCCGGTATCGGTATTCGAGATCCGCTCTTCGAGTTGTGCCAGCTCGGTGCCCATCGTGGGCTGGTAGCCCAGCCGGGAGGGCATCTGCCCCATGAGGCCCGACACTTCCATGCCGGCCTGTATGAAGCGGAAGATATTGTCGATCAGCAGCAACACATCGCGCTGCTCGTCGTCCCGGAAGTATTCAGCCATGGTCAGGGCAGTATGGCCGACGCGGAAGCGGCTGCCCGGCGGCTCGTTCATCTGGCCGAAGATCATCGCCATATTGGGCAGCACCCCGGCGGCCTTCATGCCGCTGTAGAGCTCCTCGCCTTCCCGGCAGCGTTCTCCGATGCCGCAGAAGATGCTCACTCCCTGGTGCTGGCCCACCATATTGTGGATCATCTCGGTGAGCAGGACGGTCTTGCCGACGCCGGCCCCGCCGAACAGGCCCGCCTTGCCGCCCCGCTCCAGCGGCACCAGCACGTCGATGAGCTTGATGCCCGTCTCAAATATTTCGGATTTGGTGGACCTGCGCCCCAGCGGCGGCGGCGGTTGGTGCACCGAGCGCCACTCCGCCTTTTCCGGCGGTGCCTGGTGGTCGATGGGCTGGCCGAAGACATTAAACATCCGCGAGAGGATGCCCCTGCCCACCGGCACCTTCAGCGGCGCGCCGGTATCCACCACAGCCATGCCCCGCGCCAGGCCCTGGGTGGGCGTCAGGGCAATGCCCCGCACGCAGTGCTGGTTGAGTTGAGACTGCACCTCGATGGTGGCCTGCTCCTCTTTTCCCGCCTTCAGGATCGTATATATGGAAGGTAAGTGGCCCTCGAACCGGATATCGACAACGCTGCCCCGTACAGAAAGGATCCTGCCGCTGTTCTTTACCCCGGAGGAGATGTCCCTGGCCGTTGTAGCAACTGGTTTGGCCATAGTCGATGGTTTTTGGTTAGGGCTGGGCGACTATTATGAAAACAAGGCCAACCTGAAGCATAGTTGTGTGAGGGGGCAGAATAATCAAACGAACAGCAGGATCACAAAACTCGCCACAATAACCCCGCCGAAGCCCAGCCAGAGATAGCGCCGCATGGCCGGAGCTCCCAGCGTGACGCCGTAAACTGCCTTCAGGAAATTGTTGCTGATGGTGGCCTGTATCGTGGCCATCACCGCCAGATGCTCGGCAATGGATTGCTTGCCCTGGAAAAGGTTGACCAAAAACGGATCGATGTCCGTAACCCCGACGATGAAGGATAAGGCCCGCAGGCCGCTGCTGCCATAAAATTTAAGCACATAGTGGGTCAGGGCGGCAAAAAGTACAAACAAAAAGGCGAACAACAGGGCCGTGCGGAACTCGAGCGGGTTGCGTTGGTCATTGGTTCTGGGTTCTCCATTTGTTGCCTCCTTATCCCGGTTCCGAAAATAAATGAACAGGGAAAGGGCCGCCGTAACCGCGAAAAGGGCAAGGAATGGTACCAGCAGCTTTTTGCCCAGAGAAGCATCGAACAAAAAGGCCAGAGCCAGGATGCGCAGAAACATCATGGCTGTAGCGATCAGGATAGCCGCTGCCGTCAGCCCCGGTGGATAAGCAGCCGTTTTGGTTTGTCCGGCCAGCGAAAAGGTAGTGGCCGTGCTGCTGTACAGCCCGCCCAGCACGCCGGTCAGGAACAGGCCCGCCTCCGGGAAAACGAACTTCTTCAACAGATAGCTGGCGTAGGAAATAGCAGAAACGGCCACTACCGCCAACCAGAATTTGTAAGGTGTTAGGGCCAGCCCTTCAATGATGCGCTCATCGGGTGTCAGCGGTAAAATGACTCCTGCTATGGCGATGAACTTGGCCAGAGTGATGAATTCATTCCTTTCAAACTTCTCGGAAAAGGCGATGAGGTCTTCTTTGATCTCCGCCAGGACGAGCACTGTGATCAGGACGAGCAACACCAGCCAGGGGGGCTGAGTGTAAATCAGCGGCGCCAGGCAGTAGGTGATCAGGGCAATCAGGACGGAAGTCATGCCAAAATGCCCTTCTTTCCGGATTTTTCCGGCATAAGCTATACCGAAAAAAAGAGACAATACCAGCCCGCCTGCCCCGAAAAAGAGCAGGTGTTCCCGATCGAAAATATACAGGATGAAACCCAGGATGCCGATAAGGGCGAAGGTCCGGTCGGTACCAAAGAGATACTTCAGCTTTTCCTGCTCGTGGTGGCGGCGCTGTTCCAGCCCGATCAGCAACGCAAATAAGGTGGTGAGCAGGAAGTTCAGAAAATCTTGTGGTATGTTGTCCAGCAGGTTCAAGTTAAAAGTGCAATGATGGCTATAACAAGAACAGATGAAACGGCAAAGCTGCCCATCCAGTGTGCGATTTTTTCTGCCTCATCGATCAAAAACGCCGGAGCAATGAGTCGTGAATGCGGCGATGTGTTCTGCTTTGTCATGTACCTGCTTCCTGGCCCGGGCCAGCCGCATTTTCACCGCGCTTTCTGACAGCCCGTAACGGGCCTGCAGTGCGGCGATCGGAAGGCCTTCAACATATTTTTCTTTTAACAAGGCCCGGCAGCCTTCGTCCGATTCCGCCAGGGCGGCCTGCAGGGCATCCAGGAGTTGCTCTTTCTCCTGGGCGGCACTCGGCGTGAAAGGGTCGTAGTCCGATGCCGCGCCACCACCCCGGGTTTCGGGGATGTTGCCGGCCCATGTTTTGGCTTTGAGGAAGTTTATGCATTCGTTGCGAACGATCCGGAACAACCAGCCGGCAAACAATTCGGTATGCCGCAGCTGGCCGATCCGCTCGGCGGCCCGCAGGAAAACCTCCTGGGCGATGTCCAGGGCCCCTTCCCGGTCGTGGGTAAAGCGGAGGCAATAGGCAAAAACGTTGTCGTAGTACCGGGTGTACAATTCTCCCAGATACCGGCCGCTGTGGGTTCGTTGATAAGCGCTCGCCAGTTGAGTTTCAGTCATTTGAGGAAGGTCAGGAGCAAACATCGCTTGACGTTTTTATGGTTGTATCGAATACACCATAAAAATACGGCCCCGGCCGCCGTCGCGAAGGAATGATCGTTGAAAGGGGGGAATGCATCGTTAAAAGTGGGAGATGGGCCGGTGAGTAGGGTGGGATAGTTTCTCAGGGGCGATGAAACAGAGTGTCTATGTCTATGAACGCATGAAACTATAGTTTTATTCCTCACGCAAAGGGAGTAATTCCTCCCGGACCTTTCGGAGCGCTTGTTCCGTCATCCGGCTGACTTCTTCGAGCAGGGAGGAGAGGTGCGCTGTGTCCGGCGCCTCGGCCCTGGCCGCCAGTTCCAGCCGTTTGAGCAGTTGCCCGAGCGGTTGTTCCATACCCATATAGGAAACTGTGCTTTTCATACTGTGGGCGGTGGCCGCCAGGCCGGAGAGGTCATTTTCCTGAAGTGCGGTGCCGAGCTTTTCCAGTTCCTGCGGGGCCTGGGCCAGGAAAATGCCGGCCAGCTCGGCCAGAGCGGTTTTGCTGCCGCCTGCCACTTCCATGAGATAATCGTAATCGATAGCAGGGCCGTCTGATGGGCCTTTGCCGACGGGTGTTGCGGGCCGGGGGAGATTCCGCTGGATGGCCTGGCGCAGTTCCTGCCTGCGTACCGGTTTGCTGAGATAATCGTTCATGCCGCAGGCCAGGCATTTTTCCCGTTCGCCGGGCATGGCGTGAGCGGTAATGGCAATGATCGGCACGTCGATCCCGAGGCGGCGTATCTCCCGGGCAGCGGCGTATCCGTCCATAACGGGCATCTGCAGGTCCATCAGCACCAGGCTGAAAGGCTGTTGCTGCAGGTGGCGCAGGGCCTCGTGCCCGTTTTCGACGATGGTACAGTCAGCGCCGAGGTGGCTGAGCATCAACCCGGCGATGTGTTGGTTCATAGGGTTGTCTTCGGCGACCAGGATGTGCAACCCTTCCAGGTGAACGGGTTCGGAAGGGGGCTGGCCATCCTCTGTTGGCGGCGGTGGGCGCCATTCGCCCTCGGCAGGGAAGCGGTAGGGCAGCTCCAGATAAAAAGTGGCACCCTGGCCTTCGCGGCTGCGGACGTAGACGTGGCCGCCCTGCAGCTCCGCCAGTTTCCAGACGATGGACAGCCCCAGGCCAGCCCCGCCGTACTTGCGGGTGGTGTCGGCGGAGGCCTGTTCGAAACGCTCGAAGATGCTGTCCAGCTTGTCCCTGGGTATGCCTATGCCGGTGTCCTGGACCTTAAAGCTGAGCCAGGCCACCTCGTCCTCTTCGCGGATATTTTTTACCCATACATCGACGCCGCCCTGGCTGGTGAACTTGATCCCATTGCTGATCAGGTTGGCAAGCATCTGGGTCAGGCGGGTGGGGTCGCCGATCACAGTGTCCGGAACATCTTCCATGGGGTGGATATGAAGCCATAACTTCTTTTCCCTGGCCTGGTGCCGGAACATCTGGCCGATGGACTGCATTACGCTCTCCAGTTGGAAAGGGATGGCTTCGAAACGCACCATTCCGGCTTCCAGTTTGGACAGATCCAGGATGTCATTGACGATGGATAGCAGGGCGCTGCCTGCCGTTTCGATCCCCCGGGTGAACTCCCGCTGGCCGGCCTCCAGGTTGGTATCGGCCAGCATAGAGGAGTACCCCAGGATGGCATTCAGCGGGGTGCGGATCTCGTGGCTCATATTGGCCAGGAATTGTTCTTTGGCGCGGGCGGCACTTTCAGCGGCCTCCAGGGCCTGATTGAGGGACTCGCCCGCCTTGCGGTCCCGGTTGACCCCTCTGAAGACTGCAAAAACGGCCAGGAAGATGACGATCGAGAAAGTGAGGGAGATGAAAAAGTTGAACCACTGGTCCCGCTGGTCATGGGCCTGCCCTTCGCGGTGTAGGAGGTGGATGTCCGCCGCCTTCTTGTCCAGTAAGCTGGAGCGGATATGGGCAAGCAGGCCGCTTCCGCTGTCGGCTTTTCTATCCGGTGGGCGGGCATCCCGCCAGCGGGCCATCTGGATGCTGGCCTGCTCCAGGCGGTGTTGCATGAAAAGTTTCAGGCTGTCGCGGCTGGCGCCGCCGACAGGAAGCAGGCTGATCAGGCGGCCGGCCTTTTCCTGGAGGCGCAGGATATGAACTTCGATCTCGGGCACCAGGGCCGAATCGGGGGCCGCTCCGAGTTTTGCCAGATGAAGGCTGAGCCCCGCCGACTCGTCCTGCAGGGCGTCGAAGGCCTCTGAGATTCGCAGGTAATATTCTACTACCTGCCGGGCCTGCTCCTTATTTTCCAGGGTTCGCCGGTAGTGGGATTGGTATAAAAAGATCAGGGCAAGCCCAAAGGACATGAAGAGCAGGGCCTGGATTTCGATGCTCCACTTACCCGCGACTTGCAGCAGTGCTCTGATGGCCTCTTTCATATTGGCGTGGTTATCAGATCAGGTTGATCCGGCTGAGCAGTTCCTTTTTGGCCTTTTCGCTAAGGGGGATCACTTCCCTGCCGATGACGATCATGTTGTCGGCGATGCTGTCGATCTTATCCTGGGCTACGATGTAAGAGCGGTGGCAACGGAAGAACCGCTCTTCCGGCAGCTTTTCCTGCAGGGCTTTCATACTGAGCAGCACCATATATTTTTTTTCTGCCGTAGCGATCCGCACGTAGTCGCCCATGGCCTCTACGAAGAGGATGTCGGCAAAGTCAATGCGGACCAGGGTGTTGTCGACCCGGGCAAACAGGTAATCTTTCAGGTTTCCGGTTTCGCTGGCCTTGTTTTTTTCGTCCATTCTCCCCACGGCCTGGAGCAGGCGGGCCAGGGTTACCGGTTTGACAATATAATCGAGTACTTTCATGCCAAAGGCTTCTACGGCATAATCCGGTTTGGAGGTGATCAGGATGGTTTCCGGGGGGTGGGAGAGGCTCCGGAGCAGGTCTAGCCCGCTCATTTCGGGCATCTCCACATCGAGCAGGAGCAGGTCGGCCGGCCGGCTTTCCAGGAATTCGAAAGCTTCGGCGGCGCTGCTGCATTCTTGAACGACCTCCAGCCCGGGGGCCTGCCGCGCCAGGTTGCGCAGGGCTGCCCGGGCCATGGGGTTGTCGTCGACGATCACACATTTTTTACGGTTCATCTCCTGTTTTGTCTGTTCGTAAGCCTACCTAAATTAACAAAAAAGGCCAAAAAAAGTGAAGGTTTTTGGAGCGGCAGGCCAGGAAAGATACAAAATAACGGCTTTTGGGAGGTGACCCTCCCGGCCTGAAGGGTCTTTAGGCAGTAACAGAAGCCTAATGAAAAGCGGTTCTTTCCCAGTAGCAGGCGGCAGGCGGATTGCCTACAATATTTACGGAGACGCGGGGCATTTCCCCGTGGCCTTCTTTCATGGGCTGGGGGGGTCGCGCAACAGCATAACCGTCGATGAAGCGTGGTTGCGCCAAAAGAGATGGTCGCTCGTTAGCTTTGACCGTCCCGGAGTGGGCGATTCGGGAGCGCTGCCGGCCTATACCCTGGAGCAGGTAGCCGCAGATGCCGCTGCCCTGATCGCCCATTTGGGCCACCAACGGTGCGCCGCTTTGGGCTGGTCGGCCGGCGGCCCTTTCGCCATGGCCTTTGCCGGCGGCTTTCCGGAACTGGTGGACTTTCTGGCCCTGGTGAATACAGCAATGCCCGTTGGCGACGGCAAGGGCGGCTGGTGGCCCGCCGGCAGCAGGCAGTGGCTGGCCCTGGCCTGCCGCTATTTGCCGGCCCTGGCGAATCCCTTTTTCTATCTCGCCGCCCGCCGGTACCGCCGCAATCCGAAGCTGGCCCTGGCAAGGGCCATTGCCCGTATGGCCCCGGCCGACCGCGAGCTGCTGCAGTCGCCGGCTATGCAGGCCCTCCTCCGGCAGGCTTCAGACGACGCCTGGGGCAGCGGCGGCTACGGCCCGGCCTGCGACGCCCGGGCCCTGGGGCACCGCCTGGCCGTTCGCCTCGACGATGTCCGGATACCTGTTCACCTCTGGCAGGGAGAGCAGGATATTGACTCCGGCACCTGCCGGCTGGAAAAGCTGGCGCGCCGCTTTCCCAAAGCCACCATTCACCGGGTAAAGCAAGCCGGCCACCTGCTCTACCTCCAACATGCCGAAAAAATCCTGGAGATCTCTTTATGGTGAATTTCCTGCGAATTTTTCCGGAAATGCAAAGTGGCCCGGCCCCGGCTCCTGGTCTTTGTTTTAAGTCCTTAATATTTAACCTTAAATTATCTGCTATGAAAAAGCACATCGTTCTTCTGGCTTTGATGTTTGTGGCCATCGGCGCGCTTTCAAAACAAGAAACATGAGAAAGATCGCATTCGCATTTATCGCCGCCGTGCTTAGCATGGCCGCCTGCGACCGGGCGCCCGCCCCTTCGGACCAGGCAAAGCTGCGCACTAAAGAAAATACGACGGTTTTCGAAGACAAGGCCGTCACCGACGCCAACCGTTCTGTCCAGGCTTTCGCCGAGGCTATCGAAGCTTTCGAAAAGGGCGATAAAGAAGCCGTGGCCAACTCCCTCCAGGCCGGCATCGACGCGCTGGCCAATGAAGGGAAAGGGCTGGAGGGCGACGTGCACATGAGGCTGAAACACGCCATCCTGCGGCTCGAACGGCTGCGCCGGGAATTCCTGGAAGGCCATGTAGCAACAGTCGATGACCTGATGGACGCCATCTCGGAGGCGGAAAGGGACGTGCCGCACCGGCTCCTTTCGGGTTATGCCGAGGAGGATGTGCCTCCGCAGCAGGAATGAAGGAATGAAGGAATGAAGGAATGAAGGAATGAAGGAATTGCCGCCACTTCTGCTCAGAAAGCCCTAACTTAGGGGCGCAAAGCAGAAAGTAAATGGCCAAACAAGCGCAATACGATTATATATACTACGGCACCAGGGCCAAGGCAGGCGAGGTGGTCGCTTTCGTGAAGCACGTCCTGCAGGCCAACATACGGGCCGAGGCGCGCGGGCAGCGCAAAACGCCCATCTGTATCTGGGGCAAGCACGGGATCGGCAAGACGGAGATCGTTCAAACGCTGGCCCACGAGTTGGGCTACCAGTTCCGCTACATCGCGCCGGCCCAGTTCGAAGAGATGGGCGACCTGGTGGGCATGCCCTCGATAGAGCAGGGGCGCACCGTCTTCCGCTCGCCGGAATGGGTGCCCTCGGGGGAGGGGCCGGGCATCCTGCTCATCGATGATGTCAACCGGGCCGACGACCGCATCCTGCGCGGCATCATGCAGCTGCTGCAGAATTTCGAGCTGGTCAGCTGGAAACTGCCGCCTAAATGGCAGATCGTGCTCACCGCCAATCCCGACGGCGGCGACTACTCGGTGACTCCCATGGATGACGCCATGGTCACCCGCATGATGCACATCACCCTGGAGTTCGACCCCAAAGAGTGGGCCAAATGGGCCGAACAAAACGGCATCGACTCCCGCGGCATCGACTTCGTGCTCACCTACCCGGAGGTGGTCACCGGCCTGCGCACTACCCCGCGCACCCTGGTGCAGTTCTTCGAAACCATCGCCGAGATCGGCAACCTGGGCGCCAACCTGGGGCTGGTGCGCACCCTGGCGGATTCCTGCCTCGACCAGAACACCGCCGCCACCTTCATCGCTTTCGTCAACCAGGAACTGCGCGCCCTGCTCAAACCCCAGGAAATCTGCGATGCCAGGGATTTCGGCCAGGACGTCGAAGCGCCCCTGCGCGCCGTCGTCCAGAAACAGTCCCTGCGGGTCGACATCCTGGCCACCATCTGCACCCGCCTGGCCAATTACCTCACCCTGGCCGAGCGCCCGCTGGCCGGGCGGCAGCTGCAAAATGTCATCGCCTTCGTCAAACTGGATTTCCTGCCCAACGACATCCGCCTTACCCTGGCCCAGGATCTGGCCGACCCCGGAAAGCCCAACAGTGCCAACCTGCTGCCCATCCTGGAAGATCCGGATATCGGGAAAATCCTGCTGGAAGGTATGTAATGAATAACGGGCAGGTTCAATTTTTTTGAAAACACTGACCTTTATCATTTCCCCGTTCGGATAATCTGTTGAACTTTTTGTGGTAAAGGAAGATGAGCTTTTGTAATGGCCCTTAGGGGCCGGAGAAAAATAAGCTCCTCATTTCAGGCTAGAGATTTCGTCGCTGAACAAGGCGCGAAGAACGCGCATAGCCTAGCTACGCAAGTGATAGCCTGCCCCGTACCCGCAGGGTCGGGGAGCAACGCAGTGCAGCGGCGAAAGATCAGCATCAAATGGGGAAGTTATTCTTCTCCGGGCCCTTAACATCTGGGGCCAAAATACTGTTAGAAAACAAGACATTAACCAAAACGCAAAACTGTTATGAAAGAAGGCTGGGTAAGAATCTATTCTTCGGTGGAAGAATTCAAAGCCAGGATCGTCGAAGACATCCTCAAACAAAACGGCATCGAAAGCCATATCGTTGAAAAACGCGACTCGGCCATCCCCTCCCTCGGGGAGTCCGCCCTGTATACGCCTAAGGAGAAGGTGGAAGCGGCGCTCGCCATCCTGAAGAAGGAGCAGCTGATCGAGGAGGAGTAAGGAATGTGTATATGTGCGGAAGTGTAAAGGTGTAAATGTCCGTAGCATCATACCCCCCTTCACATTTAAGTACACTCCGGAAACCCCGGAAAAAGAGCCGTATCAAATGGGGAAGTTATTCTTCTCCGGCCCCTTAGTTGTAGCTCGTTCAGCAGCCTGACCCCGCTGGAACCCTGACTGGCTGCTTCACTTCACTACAACTAAGGGCCGTGAAGTTATTTTTTAAGGATTACTTAGCGGATTTTACCCGGAAAAGCATAGCGAAGACGGGGAGTGAATAGGATCAACTATGTAATAAAGTTTGATTTTAAAAACAATACATATCTTATATTTATTCACTCACTCAGGCAGGCTGTGCCGCAGGCCGGCAGGCAGGCAGGGAAGACACAGAGCCACACAGAGGCTTGATTATCAACGGAAAACTCTGCGTGTCTCTGTGTCGGACTCAGTGCGCTCTGTGTCCAAAACCATTTTGTCCAGTAGTGTGGCAGCCACACACATAAACACATAAACACATACACACATACACACATACACACATACACATTCACCCCAACCTTTTTCCCGCCCATTTGTATTCTATGGAGGAAAAACAACCTCTCTATGAAAGGCAAAGACAATTGGAACGAGCTAAGCCGGGAAGAAGAATACGTCATTGAACACAAGGGCACCGAACGTCCCTTTACCGGCGAATACTACAACTACAAAGCGGCGGGCATGTACATCTGCCGCCGTTGCGAAGCGCCCCTTTACCGCTCGGAAGATAAATTCGACTCCGGCTGCGGGTGGCCCAGCTTCGACGATGAGGTCCCGGGGGCAGTACGCCGCGAGCGCGACGCCGACGGCCGCCGGACGGAAATCCTCTGCAATAACTGCGGCGGCCACCTCGGCCATGTGTTCCTCGGGGAGCGCTTCACCCCCAAGAACACCCGCCATTGCGTCAACTCCCTGTCCATGAAGTTCATCCCGCAGGAGGAATGGGAAAAACAGGCGCCGGAAAAAAAAACCTTGAAATAGCCGTATTCGCCTGCGGCTGCTTCTGGAGCAAGGAATATTTCTTCAGCCGGGCGGAAGGCGTCGCCGCTACCCGGGTGGGATACACCGGCGGCCACCGGGATTTTCCAACCTATAAAGACGTCTGCTCCAAAACGACCGGCCATGCCGAAGCGGTTGAAGTTGCCTTCGACCCGGACAGCACCTCCTTCGAGGCCCTGGCCCGCCTGTTCTTCGAGCTGCACGACCCCACCGTCGACCGCCGCGACAAGGGCGGGCAGTACCGCTCCGCTATCTTTTTTCAGAATGAAAAACAAAAAGCCGTTGCCCGGCAGTTGATCGATGAACTGCAGCGCAACGGCTCTCCGGTTTTTACTCAGCTGGAACCCGCCTCCACCTTCTGGCAGGCGGAAGCCCGCCATCAGAAGTACTGCGATACGCGGGGCATGGCTCCCCGGAGGAAGGGTTAGGAGGTTCAGGGCAGAACTCAGGTAGTTATTGGTTATTCCGGCCCCTTGCGGAGGAACGGGTTATTGCCCCCTTTCACCGGGCAAATAACCGATAACCTTTTCCTGCCCTGACTGGCCCATAACCAGCAACGCCCTCCGCGTCCCTGATGAGCCGGCAACGCTCCCCCCTCACCGGCTCAACCGGTAAGTATAAGAAACCCCGATGGACCCATACGCGTCAAACCAGTCGCCTCCCCGCCGGTAGAGGTTGGAAATGTAGGCGGCCTCTTCCGGCGTGATATCCGGGCGGCTGAGGCGGGCGGCCATTTCTCCCTTTTCCTCATAGATGCGGTTGTAGTCCAGCACGGCGCCGGTCACGTCGTCGAGGTAATCGGTAAAGATTTTCCGGGCGCTGGCCTCCAGGCTCAGGAAGCCGCGCTTGCCCAGCAACAGGCGCAGGCCGGCACCGAAGGGAATGGCTACCTGCGTCCGGCTGTAAGGGCGTTCGTAATTTTTCAGCCCCTGCCCCTCTGTCCCGAGCGGCTGAAGCTCTACATACCCCGATTCATATTGCGCCTCCGGGTTGAAGTGAAAAACGCCCACGCCCATAAACAGGTAAGGCGTGATCAGAGGAGAATCTCCCAGGAAGTTGTCCGGGATGAGGTACCATTCGCCGACGACGGCGGCCTCCAGCAGTTTGGTCTGGAAGGCCAGCTTGCGCTGCGGGTAGGCGCTGCGGGCGTCGTCGCCCCGCAGGTTGCCGTAGGTGAGGCTTCCCCGCAGCCCGAGGACGCCCCGGTCGCGGTACCGCAAAACGATACCGCCCGCCGGTTCGGCAAAGCGGGTGTAACGGGGAAGGATTTTGGGGGAAAGGTCGCCGCTGTACATAGTGGCGCCAAAGTAAATGCCCCCTTCGAAATCCTGGGCCTGAACAAGCACGGCCCCTGCCAGTAATACGCTGATCAATAGTAATCTCATAATATGTTTGTTTTAGCGATTTACACGCTGTGCCGGAAAGCCCTCTAGTTCCGGGGCAGCTGTTTCCCTTCCGGAATTCCTTTCCGAGGGTCCTTGCCGCATCTCCGGGGCTGTCCGGATATCATCATAGGCCGGCCCTTGGGGCCGGCGTTTGTCCGTACCGTTTTTTTTCAGGAGTTAAGCTGAGATTTGCAGGCAAATAACAGGCTGTTTTCGCTTGTTATCGCTTTTACAAGGGGAAATGCCTTTTACCGGATGACGATCCGTCGGGTAAAATGCCGCTCGCCGGCAGTCACCCGGAGCAGGTAGGCACCCGCCGGCAATTCCGGCAAAGCCAGGCGGAAAAAGCCGTCGGCCCCGGCATCCGGAATGCCGACAGAAAGCACGTGCCTGCCGTCCATGCCGGTCAAAGCTACTTGCACTGCCTTGTGTGGGGGGTAGGGGAATGAAAGAAATAGTTGCTCGCGCGCCGGGTTGGGAAATACCTTCAACTCGTTGGCGGCATCTCCGCCGGCCGCCCGGGTGGAAACGATCCTGGAAACTACAGTTTCCCATCCCGGCTGATTTGCCGGAGCCGGTATTGATAAACGGCTCCTTCGGCGACATCACGGTCTAAAAATACGCAATTATTTTGATATTGTCCAGTGCATTCTTTTATCCAGGTTATGGTTTCAAACTTTTTACAACCAGCTTTTCCGTTTGAACAAATAGACTAACCCCAGCGCGATCACGACCATGATGCCCCAGAGTACAAAGTAGCCGTACTCCCAGTGGAGTTCCGGCATATTGTCGAAGTTCATCCCGTAGATGCCCGCCAGGAAGGTCAGGGGGATGAAGATGGTGGAGATGATGGTGAGCAGTTGGATGACGTTGTTCATGCGGAAGCTGATCTCGGAGAGGTACAGGTCGTACAGGCCGTTCATCACGTCGCGGTAAGTGTCGATGGTGTCCATCACCTGGATGGTGTGGTCGTAGAGGTCGCGCAGGAAGATGCGGGTGGATTCTTCAACGAGGGGGTTGTCGCTCCTGGAAAACTGGCTGATGGCCTCACGCAGCGGTGAAACCACCTTGCGCAACATAATAGACTGGATTTTCAGTTCATGTATCTTTTCCTTGCTGGCGCGTCCGGGGCGGGAGAGGACCTCTTCCTCCAGGCTATCCAGTACCTCTTCCATCTGGTCGAGCAGCACGTAGTAATGATCCACCACATTATCCGTCAGGGCATAGGCCAGGTAGTCGGCGCCCCGTTTTTTGATCTTGCCCCGTCCGGAGTGGATGCGCTCGCGGATGGCAGGGAAGAGGTCGTCCTCGTCTTCCTGAAAGGAAATGACAAAGCCCGCTCCGGCATAGATGGCCACCTGCTCGGTTTTGATCTCCAGGTTTTCGCGGTCAAACGAGAGCGACTGGACAGTGAGGAAAAGCCCCCCTTCGTGTTCTTCGAATTTGGGCCGCTGTTGCGTGTTCAGCACATCTTCCAGCACCAGTGGGTGGATGTTGAAGCGGTCGCCGACGGCCTGGATCAGCTCTACATTGTGCAGGCCCCGGATGTCATACCAGCTGACCTTGGCGCCTTCCTCCGGCGTCGGCAGCAGATCCTTGGCGTGCTGTTCGAATATCTGCCCTTCGGCATTGAATTGTACCAGCGTTACGTGTGTTTCTTCTACTTTCTTCCGCCCCGTGAATACCAGCGTGCCGGGCGGCAGGCCCGTCTTGCGGGGCCGCTTCGGCAGGCGGACGGAAGGCAGCTTGGGTTTGCGTAAATTCATCATGCGGGCAAAATACTCCAAATTTTGAAAAATGGAAAGTGAACCCTCCCCCCTTGCTCTCCCTGCTCTCCACTTGAAAATATGAAGGAATATTCATAAATTTGGGCGCGGGTTGGGGGGCGTTGTTTGTTGTTTGTTGTTGGGGCAGCCGGCAATGGGGTCTCGCCACCCGCAGGCACCGATAACACATACCAAAAATACTTACCTCTATGAAGATCGAACAAATCTACACCGGATGCCTGGCCCAGGGTGCCTACTACATCGAGAGCAATGGGCAGGCCGCCATCATCGACCCGCTGCGGGAAACCGAGCCGTATCTGAAAAAAGCGAAAGACAACCAGGCGAAGATCAGGTACATTTTCGAGACCCACTTCCATGCCGACTTCATTTCCGGCCACCTGGACCTGGCGGAGAAGACGGGCGCGCGCATCGTTTACGGCCCCGATGCAGAAACGGCCTACGAAAAATATGAGGCCCGGGACGGCGAAGAATTCAAACTGGGCGACGTTACCATCCGGGTGCTGCACACCCCCGGGCACACCCCGGAAAGCACCACCTTCCTGCTGCTTGATGAGAACGGCAAAGAGCACGCCATCTTTTCCGGAGATACGCTCTTTATCGGGGACGTCGGCCGGCCCGACCTGGCCCAGAAAAAGGGCAGCCTAACCAAGGAAGACCTCGCCGGCTGGCTCTACGACAGCCTGCGCAACAAGATCATGCCGCTGCCGGACGACGTCATCGTCTACCCGGCCCACGGCGCCGGCTCCGCCTGCGGCAAAAATATGAGCAAGGAGACCTGGGATACGCTGGGCAACCAGAAAAAAACGAACTATGCCCTCCGGGCCGATATGAGCCGGGAGGAATTCATCCGGGAAGTCACCGAAGGCCTGCAGCCGCCGCCCCAGTATTTCGCCAAAAATGCGAAGATCAACAAGACGGGCTACGAAAGCTTTGATACCGTCATGAAGCGCGGCGCCCAGGCGCTTAACCCGGAGGCCTTCGAACTGGCCGCCAACGCCCACGACGCCTTGGTGCTGGATGTGCGCGACAAGGAGGACTTCGTTCGGGGCTTCATCCCCAACAGCATCTTCATCGGGCTGGACGGCACCTTCGCCCCCTGGGTCGGCGCCCTGATCCCCGACCTGCAGCAGCCGATCCTGATCGTCGCCCCCAAAGGAAGGGAGGAAGAAACGGTCATGCGCCTGTCCAGAGTGGGATACGATAATGCCATCGGCTACCTGGAGGGCGGCTTCGAGGCCTGGAAAGCCGCCGGCAAAGACGTGGATTCCATCGATTCCATCTACGCCGAGGAATTCGCCGGGCGCTTTCAGGCGCAGCCGGATATCAAGATCCTGGATGTCCGTAAGCCCGGCGAGTGGAGCGCCGAACGCCTGGAGCCCGCCGAGCACTTCGCCCTGGATTTCCTCAACGACAACATGGCGGCTATCCGGCAC
The DNA here is from genome assembly GCA_020636375.1 of Lewinellaceae bacterium. Classification (GTDB taxonomy): domain Bacteria; phylum Bacteroidota; class Bacteroidia; order Chitinophagales; family Saprospiraceae; genus JACJXW01. Next base: position 118,291 of record JACJXZ010000011.1, read on the forward strand.
GACGAGCTGTACTACCTGCACTGCCGCAGCGGCTACCGCTCGACCATCGCCGCCTCTATCCTGAAGTCCCGGGGATACGACAACCTGGTCAACGTACAGGCCACCCTGGATGAGATCATCGCCGCCGGCCTGCCCCGGACGGACTTTGAGTGCTCGAGCAAGGCCTGAGGTGTTTCGTGGCTACATGGGTTCACTGGTGTATGGGTGTTTAGGTGTTTAGGTGTTTAGGTGTTTAGGTGTTTAGGTGGGGATCCGGGAACCATGAACCCATGAGCCTATGAACCCGTGAACCAGGGAACCCGTGCCCGCCCTCGTACCCCGGCCGGGTAAAAAACAGTGAAACAGTGAATAATATCCGTTCTTACATCCCCATTCTCGACTGGCTGCCGAAGTACAAAAAGTCATACATCAAAGGCGACCTGCTGGCCGGCATCACTGTAGGGGTGATGTTGGTTCCCCAGGGCATGGCCTATGGCCTGCTGGCGGGGTTGCCGCCCATCTATGGCCTGTACGCCAGTATCATCCCGTTGTTTCTGTATGCCTTTTTCGGTACTTCCCGGCAGTTGTCGGTGGGTCCGGTGGCGCTGGTGTCGCTGCTGATCCTGGCGGGGGTCGGGCAGTTTGCGGAGACAGGCACGGAGGCGTTTATCGGCATGGCCATCGCTACCGCCCTGATCGCCGGGTTGATACAGATCCTCCTGGGCGTATTCCGGCTGGGGTTTCTGATCAACTTCTTATCGCACCCGGTCATTGCCGGGTTCACTTCGGCGGCCGCCTTCATCATCGGGCTCAGCCAGCTGAAGAACCTGTTGCGGATCGATATTCCGAGGAGCAACTTCATCCACGAGGTCGTCATCAATACCGTGCAGAACATTGGGGATATCCATTGGCCTACGGTGGCCCTGAGTTTCGGCGGCATTGCCTTCATCCTCATCCTGAAGCGGATCAGGAAGTCCATCCCCGGCGCCTTGCTGGCGGTGATCGTCAGCACGGCGGCCGTTTATCTCTTCGGCCTGCAGGACCGGGGGGTGGAGATCGTCCGGGAAGTGCCCGGGGGCCTGCCGCCGGTTTCTGTACCGCATATCGACTGGCCTATGGTGATGCAGCTGCTGCCCCTGGCCCTGACCATCTGTCTGATCAGCTTTATCGAGTCGCTGGCCATATCAAAAACGATCGAGGCGATGCACAAAGACTATCGCGTCATCCCCAACCAGGAACTCATCGCCCTGGGGCTGACCAAGATCGGCGGGGCTTTTTTCCATTCTTATCCCACCACCGGCAGCTTCACCCGCTCGGCGGTCAACAACGACTCGGGGGCAAAGACCGGCGTCTCCTCTATGATCAGCGCCGTGCTCATTGCCCTGACCCTCCTGTTCCTGACGCCTTTGTTTTTCTACCTGCCCAAAGCGATCCTGGCTTCCATCATCGTGGTGGCCGTGATCAACCTGGTGGATTACAAGGAAGCCGTTCACTTGTGGCGTACCGACCGTACTGATTTCATGACCATGATGGTGACCTTCGTCGCGACGCTCACCCTGGGGATTCAGGACGGCGTATTCACCGGCATCATCCTCTCCCTGGCCTTCATGATCTACCGCAACTCCAAACCCCACATCTCCATACTGGGGCAACTGCCCAATTCCCGGAGTTACCGCAACATCAACCGCTTTGAAAAGGCCATCCGGCACAACCAAATCCTGATCGTGCGCTTCGACGCCCAGCTGTACTTCGGCAACGCCAGTTATTTCCGGGAATCCATGGAAGGCCTGGTGGAAAAGGAAGGCAGGGAACTCAAACTGCTCATCCTCGACGCTTCCAGCATCCACGACATCGACTCCAGCGGGATTAAGATCCTGGAAGAGCTGATGGCCTACCTCGAACAACGCAAGGTGCAATTCTACCTGTCCGGAGCGATCGGCCCGGTGCGCGATATCCTGAAGAAAAACGGCCTGATCGAAAAGATCGGCGCTAAAAACCACTTCATGTACATCCACGATGCCGTAGAGGCCTTCCACAAGCGGCAGGACGCCGGCGAAGAGGATTCCTGGAGCCCCGATGCGGTGCAGACGAATGAGGAACGGTAGGAGTGGAACGGGGGGGCGGGCGCGATTCCTTTTTGTACCCCTTGCTCGGTTTTAGGTTTTAGGCTATAGGTTTTAGGGGGGCAACCCAGGCCTAATCAGGCACTCAACAGGCGCCTAACGCCCAAAACCTAACCTAATGCCTAAATCCTCCCAACACCGGAGGGGGCACAATTTAGCATCGCACCCGGGGGGGGGCGAATGGGTGTTGCAGGCCGTTGTTGGTTGTTCGACAGGGGGGCAAGGAGGGGTTGTCGGTTATTTGCCGACTATTTTTACAATGTCTAAATTGGCAGGGCCTTTGATATTTTTGACGGCTCAGTTTGTTATATAGTTTATCTGATTAGCCCGTCCCGAATCCCCATTCTCCCGCCCAATGGCCCGGAACACCGGAATCCAGCCGATAGTTCGGCACCCACATCGCCATGTTCCTTTAGCTAAACTTAACCGGTTTTCTGCCGGCACTCCTCAGGAAAACCAGTCAAGTTTATCCGTATATTTTGAAATATGAAAATGTGTTCATACTTTTATCCTTAATTATAAAAATATATTCTAAACAAGAGCATGAAATACGGATTCATCATTGACAACCGGAAGTGTATCGGCTGCCACGCCTGCACCACTGCCTGCAAGGCGGAGCATCAGGTGCCGGTCGGGGTCAACCGGACGTGGGTCAAGCAGGTGGAGAAAGGGGAATTTCCGCACACGCGGCGCCTGTTCTCCGTTATGCGCTGCAACCATTGTACGGATGCTCCCTGCGTGGAAATCTGCCCGGTAGAGGCCTTGTTTTTTCGGGACGACGGCATTGTCGATTTCGACAAAAACCGCTGCATCGGCTGCAAGTCCTGCATGCAGGCCTGCCCCTACGACGCCCTCTACATCGACCCGGAGAACCACACCGCCGCCAAGTGCAACTACTGCGCCCACCGCGTCGACATCGGCCTGGAGCCGGCCTGCGTGAACGTCTGCCCGGAACACGCCATCATCTCCGGCGATATGGACGACCCGGAATCGGAAATTTCCCAACTCCTGGGCCGCGAGCAGGTCACCGTGCGCAAAGCCGCCAAAGGCACTGTGCCCAACCTGTTCTACATCAACGGCGACGAGGCCTCCCTCAACCCGGTGGCCACTGAAAAGTCGGACGCCTACCTCTGGAGCGCCCAGTCACGCGGGGTGGGGCACTACGCCAAAGCCGCCGAAAAGATGGCCTTCTCCAACGGCGACGCCATCGACGCCATCATGGAAGCCAACGGCCATACCACCTACGCCGGCAACGTCGCCAAAAACGGCGCCGCCAAATCCATCGAATTGCTGATGGACAAGCCCCGCCGCGTCTACGACGCGCCCGACAAGGGCGTCCTCTGGGGCTGGGAGGTCTCGGGTTACGTACTGACCAAGGCCATCTCCGCCGGCGTCTTCCTGGTAGCCTTCTTCGGCGCGCTGTTCGGATGGGCAGAGGCCAGCGTCCCCGCCTGGTGGTGGGGGCTGGGCGCCGGGCTGCTCTTCCTGGCTGCCACCGGCATCCTGCTCATCATGGACCTGGACCGCCCGGACCGCTTCCTCAACGTCCTGCTGCGCCCGCAGTGGAAGTCGTGGCTGGTGCGCGGCGGCTATTCCTTCAGCATCTACGGCGGCCTGCTCACCCTGCTCGGCCTGACGGCCTACTTCGGCTGGGACATGCTCCGGGTGCCGGTGGAATGGGCCACCCTGGTGTTTGCCGTGCTGACCGCTGTTTATACGGCCTTCCTCTTCGCCCAGGCCAAAGGGCGCGATTTCTGGCAAAGCCCGGCCCTGGCCGTGCACATGCTGGCGCACAGCTTCATGGCGGGCGCGGCGGCATTCGCCATCATCGCCCTCTTCACGCCGGCAACGGCGGAATGGATGGCCTATCTGAAATACCTGCTGATCGCCGGCATCATCGTCAACCTGCTGACGGTGCTGGTAGAACTGACGATGACACACCCCACCCAGGAAGCCAAGATCGTGGTCGACATGATCACCAAAGGCCGCTACCGCAGCTTGTTCTGGGGAGGCGCCATCTTCTTCGGCAACCTGGTGCCGCTGGCCATCCTGTTCATCCCGGGCCTGGCCACGCCTATGCTGGCCGTTGCCGGCCTGATCGTGCTGGCCGGTATCTACCTGACGGAGAAGATTTGGGTGGAAGCCCCGCAGCGGGTGCAGCTGGTTTAAATTTTGTTGCTTCTTTTCGGCCAGGACTTTTACCGAACCACCTGGCCGAAAAGAAGCAACGCCCGGAAGCCTCCCGGCAGCCGTTGAGTGTTGCCGGTTGCTGGCTGAGCTCCTGTAAGGGCAACCGGGAACACTCAACATAAAACAACCAATAACATGAACCACCGCAAGCGCAGCCTCATAGAACGCATCGCAGAATCCCTGCGTTTCATCCCCAACCTCAGCCAAGCCGGCCCGGATCCGGAACCACGCCTCATGGAACCGGGCAAACTAACCAAATTCCCGCCCCCCGAGAAGTGGGACGACTGGGTGGAATACGAAGCCAAGGCCTGGCCCCGGGTGGAGAAGAAACACTACTCCATCGTGCCGACCACCTGCTTCAACTGCGAGTCGGCCTGCGGCCTGACGGCCTATATCGACAAAGAAACCTGGCAGGTGCGCAAGTTCGAGGGCAACCCCTACCACCCGGGCAGCCGGGGGCGCAACTGCGCCAAGGGGCCGGCCACCATCAACCAGCTCACCGACCCCGACCGCATCCTGTATCCCCTTAAGCGGGCCGGCAAGCGGGGCGAAGGCAAGTGGGAGCGCGTCAGCTGGGATGAAGTGCTGGACGACATCGCCGGCCGCCTGCGCAAGGCCATCCAGGAAGGGCGCAACAACGAGATCGCCTACCACGTCGGCCGCCCCGGCCACGAGGGCTATATGGACCGCGTGCTGCAGGCCTGGAACGTCGACGGCCACAACAGCCACACCAACATCTGCTCTTCCGGCGCCCGCTTCGGCTACGCCATCTGGTACTGCACGACCTACTGTCGCCGGACCACGCCAACGCCCAGTTCATCCTGCTCATCTCCGCCCACCTGGAGTCGGGGCACTATTTCAACCCCACGCCCAGCGCATCATCGAGGGCAAGATGAAGGGCGCCAAGCTGTGCACCATGGACCCCCGCCTGTCCAATACGGCCAGCATGTCCGACTACTGGATGCCCAGCTACCCCGGCACCGAAGCTGCCGTGCTGCTCGCCATGGCCAAGATCATCCTGGATGAAGGCCTGTATAACCGCGATTATCTGGAGAACTGGGTCAACTGGCAGGAATACCTCCAGGCCCGCCAACCGGATAAGGAAAAAACCTTCGAGAACTTCATCGGCGCCATGCGGGAGGAGTACGTTCAGTATACGCCCGAGTTTGCCGAGAAGGAGAGCGGCGTGAAAGCAGATATGATCGTCGAGGTGGCGCGCCTGATCGGCCAGGCCGGCACGCGCTTCGCGACGCATAACTGGCGCAGCGCTTCCTCCGGCAATCTCGGCGGCTGGGCCGTCTCCCGCGCCCTGCACTTCCTCAACGTGCTGACGGGCAGCGTGGGCACGCCGGGCGGCACCTCGCCCAACACCTGGAACAAGTTCCACCCCAAATTCTTCGACAAGCCGCCCGCCCAGAAGTTCTGGAACGAGCTGCACTTCCCGAATGAGTACCCGCTGGCCTTCTTCGAGATGAGCTTCCTGCTGCCGCATATGCTCAAGGAGAACCGCGGCAAGATGGACGTCTACTTCACCCGGGTGTTCAACCCGGTGTGGACCTATCCGGACGGCTTCAGCTGGATCGAGGCGCTGAGCGACGAGGATAAGTTCACTCTGCACATCGCCCTGACGCCCACCTGGAACGAGACGTATACTTCGCCGACTACGTCCTGCCCATGGACTACCAGCGAACGCCACGACCTCAACTCCTACGAGACCCACGCTTGCGTGTGGATCGCCTTCCGCAGCCGGTGCTGCGGGAGGCTCTGCGCCGCGCCGGCAAGAAGGTGGAGTTTACCTACGAGGCCAACCCGGGCGAGGTCTGGGAAGAAGACGAATTCTGGATCCAGCTCAGCTGGCGCATGGACCCCGACGGCAGCCTCGGCATCCGCAAGCACTTCGAGTCGCCCTACCGCCCCGGCCAGTGCATCAACATCGACGAGTACTACCAGTATATTTTCGAACATACCAAAGGGCTGCCCGAAGCCGCCGCCAAAGAGGGCCTCACGCCCCTGGACTACATGAAGAAGTACGGTGCCTTCAACGTCGAGCCCAGCGCTTACCACGGCCACCTCAAAGAACTGACGGCCGAGCAGATGAAGGGCGCTGCGGTGGACCCCGCCACCCAGGTGATCCGCAAGGACGGCAAGGCCATCGGCATCATGTACAACGGCAAACCGGTAGAGGGCTTCCCCACGCCCTCTCGCAGGAACGAATTCTACTCCCAGACGATGGCCGACTGGAAGTGGCCGGAATACACCATTCCGACCTACATCAAAAGCCACATCCACGAGGAGGAGATGGACCGCGAGAAGGGCGACTACCCGCTGGTGCCTACCTTCCGCCTGCCGACCCTCATCCACTCCCGCTCCGGCAACGCCAAGTGGCTGTATGAGATCTCCAACCGCAACCCGATCTGGATGCACCCCAGCGACGCCAAAAAGTTTGACGTCAGGACCGGTGACCTGCTGCGGGTCAATACCGACATCGGCTACTTCGTGGATAAGGTGTGGGTGACCGAAGGCATGAAGCCCGGCGTCATCGCCTGCTCCCACCACCTGGGCCGCTGGCGCCGCCCGCAGGACGCCCCCGGCAACCGCTGGGCCGTCAACACCGTCAACATCGAAACCGACGGCAACGGCGGCTGGAAGATGAACACCAAAAACGGCATCGCTCCTTTCCAGAGCAGTGACCCGGACAGCGCCCGCATCTTCTGGAGCGACGGTGGCGTCCACCAGAACATCACCTTCCCCGTCCACCCCGACCCCATCAGCGGCATGCACTGCTGGCACCAGAAGGTGCGCCTGGAGAAGGCCAGGCCCAGCGACAAATATGGCGACATATACGTGGATACGAATAAATCCTTCGACCAGTACAAGAAGTGGATGGCGATGACGCGCCCCGCTCCCGGCCCCGGCGGCCTGCGCCGCCCGCTGTGGATGAAGCGCGCGCTGCGGCCGGCGGAGGAGACGTTTTACCTCAACGGCAAGCCGGAGGTGGAGGCGGATAAAGGAAAGAAGGAAAAGGCTTGACTTCCTGGCAGGAAAGCCAAGGCCGGGTTCCCCAAGGAGCCCGGCCTTTATTTCACCCACCTACCTGCCCGGCAGGCTCGCTTCCTGGAATAGACCTCCGGGAAATCTGCCGGGGGGAGGCTGTTTACAGATCATGCATCTCCCGCCAGTTTTTCTCCGCCTTGGCAGCCATGCCTTTTTCGTCCTGGAGCCAAAGCTCTTTGGCGTCTACTTCGAGGTCGTAGAGGAATAGAAAAAGCTTGCCGTTGCGGACGAGGAACTTGTTGGGGTCCGTACGGAAGTGGGCGCCGACGGCGATGCCGGTGGCGCACCAGCCGCCGTACTGCGGCAGGTACTTGTCGGGGTTGGCGTCAAACCGGGACTTTTGCCCGGCGCTGGTGAAAAAGTACTTCAGGCCGTTGTATTCCGACTTAAAGGCGGCAGAGCCGCGCTGGGCCAGGCCCAGGTCCAGGTAGGATACCGGGCTGTAGCCCTGCAGGGCGATGTGGCTGTCGTCGGTGTTGTGGGGCCCGTACTCGGTTTTGCCGGATTGGGCAGTGGCGGTGCCCATGGCGATGACAAGCGTAAACAAAACGCTGAACAATGAATTGGTGAACTTCATTATCGGTGATTTTGTGGTGATGAAAAAATGATGCTGCAAAGATAGGGGGGGAAGGAGGCAGGCGGCGTACAAGAAACGCCCGGATGATTGTACTTTTCGGAAAGTGCCATGCGGCCGGTTACCAACCTCGTGGCGCGATCATCCTGATCGCTGGCCCGATGATTGTACTTTTCGGAAAGTGCCATGCGGCCGGTTACCAACCTCGTGGCGCGATCATCCTGATCGCCGGCCCGATATTTCCGAAAGGGAAAAAAGGGAGATATCCGCAGCGTAAACAAGTTTTGTGCACTTGCTTTCCCGCCTTAATTCCCTAAACCCTCCTAACGCTGGAGGGGGCACAATTTAGCATCGCACCCGTATCATTATTTGTGTCCGGGCACTAATGCCTCTGAAGCCCACCTGGATCCGCCACATCTGCAAACCCCCGCCTTTTATCTCCCGGTTCCGCCTGGAAATCACTTGGCGCTATTCCCGTATACTTTTTAAAATAAGCCGAGAAGTGGCTTGCCTCCCGGAAGCCCAGTTGGTAGGCCACCTCCCTGACCGGCAGGTGAGGCAACATAGTCCTGGCGCTTTTGATGACCTCGTTGCGGATCAGCTCGCTGACGGTCAGGTTGAGGCGTTCCTTTACCCTGCGGTAGAGCGTTTGTATGCTCACGTTGGTTTTCCCGGCGTAAAAGGAGGAGGAATGTTGTTCGCGGTGGTGTTCGCGGATGAGGAAGAGGAGGTCCTGCAGGAAGGTGTCGCAGGCAGGGCCGCCGAAATGGGTGCGGAATTCAAGAGGGGTATGCCTGGTTTTCTGTTTGAAGAAGCGATTGAAGTAGGCGGGGTCTTTAAAGCCCAGGTCGTAGGCCACTTCCTGGATGGGTTTATCGCTAAAGGCGATTTCTTTCTGGCTTTCAAGCAGCACTTTGTTTTGCGCCAGCCCTTTTATGGTGAGCCCCAAACGGCTTTTAACCAGTTTGCGGACCTGATAATATTCATGGCTGATGCCGGCGGCGAACGCTTCTACACTGATGTTATCGCGGAAATGCTGGTCGATAACGTCCTTGAGGTCGAAGAGGATGGTGTACTCTTCCCGTTCAGCTCCGAAGGGGTTCTGCCAGAACCATTGGTGGGTGGAAATGTCGAGGAGGCTCCGGAAGGTTCCTTCGAACAAGGCATTCAATATCTGCTGATCGCTTTCTGAAAACTCGATATGCCCCAGCGCTACCAGATGTTTGAACAATACCCGGTAATCCGGCGACTTTTGGACGTGCACCGCCGGAATTTTTATGCTTAGAACATTAAACTCCCCGAAGAGAAAATTGACGTACTGCCCGGGGGAGAGGAAAATCAGCTTGCCCTCAAAATCGGAGTAGGTCTTGAAATCCACTTCGATCAGCCCATGGCCCGACTCTATCCAGATCAAAGTGTGATCGGAGAAAGTGATGGGCGTGTTGAGGGTGGGGGTGAGGCGTTGGAGCATGGGCGAATGCATGTATCCGTGTTTTAGTTTTTCTAATGGTAACCATTTAGTTGGGCCTGATGCCTTTGCCACGAAGACACCAAGACACCAAGATCGCACCAAGGCTTTGTGCAATCTTGGTGTCTTCGTGTCTTCGTGGCTAAAAAGCGGGGGGCTGCTAAATAGTTACTTCTAATGAATGAAAACAACGCCGGCCATTGATTCGGTTGAATACCGCTCGTTACGACGTATCGCGTAGTACACGGACCAAAGTACAGGGCTCCTGCCCTGTTGCAGTTAAGAAAAATGCACGGCAGAACCCCGGCAGGACGAGCATCTCCGACAAGCCTGCCGGATTCAGCCAGGCGGGAGCACTCCTGAGACCCGGCAGGTAGGCTTTTCAAATTAGCGGTTTTTTGGAAAAAAACTTCTCCGCGTTTTTGAATGCCTTGCCTCACATCACTTTTAAAGTTCAAGTCCAAGAGCCAAGTTCAAGTTCAATACCGGCACTGCTCTGCTTTGGCCTTGATACTTGCACTTGCGCTTGCACTTGATACTTGCACTTGCACTTGATACTTGCACTTGATACTTGCACTTGCACTTGATACTTGCACTTGCACTTAAATTGGCTTTTCCACCCCCAGCCTCCCCCTATACCTTCCTTTTAATACAAAATCCTATATTTACAGGCTCAACGCCAAATGACCCGCTATGCTGGACGCACTCAAACGGAGCCTCAAAGAACTCATCGGCCGGGAGCTGCACGATGAGGCCTTCCGGCGTCTGAAAGAAGAAGTGCTCGACTCCGGCAGCGCCCTCTACAACGACACCATCACCGTGCAGGCGCGCTTCCACGGAGCCGACCGCGCCGGCAAGCTCGGCCTGATCGACTTCGGGGAGCGCAGCCGCAGCTTCAACAACGTCAACGACGCCCTGCTCTGGCTCATCGACCGAATCAGCATTGCCGACCTGTCTGCCCGCCTGCGCCGGCAGCAGGAAACCCACCGCGCCATCGCCCCCGAACACGCCCTGACCTGCGACCGCACCGGGCAGAGCGACCAATTCGAGCTCGACGTCTACGACCCGCCCCAGCCCGGCCGCCAGGTTCATTTCTACTTCCTCTACGGCGATGCCCGCCAGGAACATGAGAGCCTCTTCCAGCGCCTCGGCCTGGAGCTCGGCGGCTTCCTCCTCAATTGGGAGCAAGGCGAATACGACCCCGGCGTCAAGCTCTACCCCGTGGCCTTCAAGCCCCGCGTCCACCGCATTCCCAAGCTGTTCAAGATCAACATCCTGCGGGAACTGCTCTCCCGCTTCTTCGAGCCGATGAACGCCCAGCAACCGGTGGAGGGCAAGACCATCTGCGACCTGCTGAAGAGCCCCAAACTCCAGGGCTTCGGCCCCCAGGACCTGGTATTCATCCTCATCACCCTCGACGACTACAACTGGCACGACAAGCTCATACCCGCCCTGGTGCGCGACTTTCACGACGGCTTCTGCCAGGGCGAGCTCGGCGAGGGCGCTCCCCGCTTCTTCTTCTTCTTCGGCATCGAATACCAGAAAGACAACCAGCCGGTGCGCGAGCAGGTCCACAAAGCCATGAAGGAATCCCGCCACGGCCTGACCCTGCCCGAGCTGACGCCCATCGCCGTCGCCGACCTGGAAGAATGGCTGAGCCGCTACCGCCTCCTGCTGGAAAACAGCGGCCGGGAAGCCGGCGAACTGGCGCGGCAACTCTTCCCCGGCCAGTCCGCCATCGACATGGCCGACGCCGAACGCAAACTTAAGGAACTCATCGACCGCCACAACAAAGGGCTGGTCCTCAATGATAAATCATTATGAAAAACGACGCGAACACATCCTACATCCCCAGCCAGTACGTGCTGCCGCCCGGCCTGCTGCAGGCCCTCGAAGGCGCCATCACCCTGGGCCAGCCCCTGCTGCTGACCGGCGAGCCGGGCACCGGCAAAACCACCCTGGCCGACTGGGCGGTGGGCTACCTCAACCAGAAGCACAACAACGCCTTCCACCCGGAGGTGCTGCGCTTCAACACCAAGACCACCTCCACCGCCCGCGACCTGTTTTACACCTACGACGCCCTGGCTCACTTCCAGGCGGCCAACTTCCAGGGCAGCGGCCAGCGGGCGGGCGACTTCATCGAGCTGCAGGCCCTGGGCCGCGCCATCGCCATGAGCAACCCGACGCCGGAAATCCGCGCCCTCTTCCGCACCGAGCTGCCCGAAGCGCCGCGCAGCTCCGTGGTGCTGATCGACGAGGTGGACAAGGCGCCCCGCGATTTCACCAACGACATCCTGGACGAGATCGACAACCAGCGCTTCTTCCTGCGCGAGCACAACGTCACCCTGGAGCGCGGCCCTGATGCCCGGATCGTGGTGGTGATGACCTCCAACTCGGAGAAAAACCTGCCCGACCCCTTCCTGCGGCGTTGTGCCTTCTACCACATCGAGTTCCCCCGGGACGAGCGCCTGCGGGAGATCCTGCGGCGCCACCTCGGCAGCTACACGCCCGCCACCGAGGCCGCCCACGAGGAACTGCTGGCCTTCTTTCACGAGCTGCGCGACAGGTCGGTGCGCAAAAAGCCCGCTACCGCCGAGCTGATCGGCTGGCTCCGCCTGCTCACCCTCAACGGCTACTTCGAAAAGGACAAGGCAGAGCGGCGGGAGACGCTGTTGCACAACTTGTCGTTCCTGGTGAAAACGCAGGAGGATCTGATGGCGGCGAGAAGGTTGTGGGAGGGGAGGGAGGATTTGTGAGGTTTGATGTGGGATGTGAGATGTTTGATTTGGCGGGGCAGCGACGTGAGGGAGATCAAAAATCAAAAATCGCACTTCCAAAATCGCAAATGAGGCCGCGTGGGGATTTATGAGGTTTGATGTGTGATTTGAGATGTTTGATTTGGCACCTCGCCCTGGAGGCGCTGCGGGGGCAGATTCGCGCAGGCACATCAAAAATCAAGCATCGCAAATAAAACAAGAGCTATTAACAACGAACACCACCATACCACCCTCCCCCTCACCCTCCTCTTCCACCGCCTGGAAGCGGCCGGCCTTCCTATGGACCCTGCCCGCCGCTTCCGCCTCTGGCGCGTGCTGGAGCAGCAGGGCGGCCCGTACCTCGGCCGCTGGGACGAGCTGAAGTACCTGCTCGCGCCTTACGTGGCGCGCACGGCGGAGGAGCAGCGGCTGTTCTACCAGATTTTTGAGCAGTTTCAGGGGGAGTGCGAGGCGGAGGCGGAGCGGCGTCGAAGCCTGGAGGCTTCGGCGGGCAAGGGGCGTCGGGGGCAGCGTCGAAGTCTGGAGACTTCGACGAGCCTGGCCTTGCTGCTGCTGGCCGGGCTGGCGGTTTGGTGGCTCTGGCCCCGTACGGTAGATGCCGTGCCCGTGCAGATCAGCGCGGGGGACCCGCAGGTGCGGGAAGGGGCGGCCTTGTACCTGGAAAATACAACCATCATCATCGACCCGGCCGACTCGGCGGGCTTCCGCTGGGAAGTGCGGGATGCGGAGACGGGAGCGCCGGTGCACGAAGCCGAAACCTTCCACCTGCGCTGGCCGGTGACCGGAACCCGGAACCTGGAGATAACCCTCTCCCGCCCGGCGGCCGACAGTGCCCGGTTCATGCCCTGGGCAGATACGCTGCTGATAGAAGTGCTGTGCGCCAACCCGCCGCGCCTGGACAGCGTGCGGCGGCAGCCCAACGACGAACAGCTGGTGCAAAACCGGGAATACGCCTTTTCCGTGCCGCCCCAGGAAGGCGTACTGGCCGAGTGGGTGTTCGCCGGGCGGGATACCTTGCGCGGATTTGAGGTGCGCCATTCTTTTTCTGAAGTGGCGGCAGATGCCCGTTACCGCCTGCGCCTCTATCGCGAGGGTGACTATGCCCATTGCTATACCGTTGCGGAAGGAGCGCTGCCGGTACAGTCCGACAAGCCCTTCCTGGCCACGCAGGAGCTGCGGCCCGACCGGCCGCGCGTCTTGCTGGCCGTGAAAGATTGGTTGCTGTTATTGGCACTTCTGCCCTTTTTGGCGCAGCTATACATGATTTACCGCTGGTGGCAGGAGCAGGTCCGGAAGCGGAGGGTTAAAACCGCTGCTGAGTTGGAAGCCGAGTACCCCATCCACGACCGGGCACCCTACTTCATCCCTTACCTGCCGCATGAGGAGAAGATACAGGCGCCGCCCGATTTCTTCCGCATTGCCGACGTGCTGCGCCGCCGCGAGGCCGGCCAACGCCGCGTCTTCGACGCGCCGGGCACCGTGCGGGCCACCGTGCAGGCCGGCGGCTTCCCCACCTGGCAGGACCGCCCCCTGACCCGCCCGGCGGAGTACCTCTTCCTGCTGCCGCAGCGCGACGAGCGGCACCAGCAGGACCTGCTTTTCCGGCGGCTGGCGGCTTTCCTCCAGCAGCGCGACGCGCCGGTGCTGGCCTTCTTCCACCGGGGCGACTTCGGTAGGGTGTGGAATGGCCGCCACCCGGACGGGCTGACCCTGGAGCAGCTCCACCGCCAGTATCCCAGCTACCGCCTGGTGGTGCTGGGCGACGGCCACGGGCTGGTCAACCCCTACGCCACCCGGAAGCCCGCCCTGCTGGCCGGGCCGCTCCGCGACCTGGAGCGCTGGCCGCGCCGCCTGCTGCTCACCCCCGAGCCGGTGGCGGACTGGTCGTTCCAGGAAGCCCTGCTCTACCGCCACTTCCGCCTCTATCCTGCCGATACGGCCGGCCTGCTGGCCGGCGTGGAAGCCCTCGACCTGGACGAGGAGTACATGCCCGGCAGCTTCGAATTCTGGCAGAATGAACTGCTGCCCCGCCACGCCGATCCCTCCTGCCGCTACCGCGACTGGGGCAACGCGGAGGAACACCGCGCCTGCCTGGCCGACGACCCCGCCCTCTTCCGCTGGCTGTGCGGCCTGGCGGTGAACGCCCAGCCCGACTGGGCGCTGACCATCGCCATCGGGCGCGCCCTGGGCATAGACGTGACCCACGACCGGCTGCTGCGCCTCAGCCGTATCCCCTGGCTGGCCGGCAACCAGCCCGACACCACCCTGCGGCTGGAACTGCTGCGCCGGCTCTCCCGCGAGGACGAGCGGCTGGCCCGCCGCGCCGTGAGCCAGGAACTGGAGCTGGTGCGCGAACAGGTGGCCGAGAGCTTCGCCCAAACCGACTGGACGAGCAGCCTGGCCGTGCAACGCTTCGCCCTCAACCCCCGGGACGAGGCCAACAAGCATACCATCCGTTACCTGAAACAACTGGGCCTGCTCTCGGGCGACCAGATCGAAGAGCTGGAGTTCACCATCCAGGAGCGGCTGGCCTCCCCAAATCAAAAATCGCAAATCGCAAATCAGACATCGCAAATCAAAAGCCTCGACGCCTGGCTCGAAACCGAAGAACCCCAACCCGTCAACGCCCGGCTGCTGTTCGGCAGCATCCTGTTGTTTTTGCTATCCTTCGCCGTCCTGGGCTGGGCTGCTTATTACAACAGCCTGAACGAAGAAGGGCCGGCCCGCGCCTTCTGGCAGCAGGCGCAGCCCCTGAACGACGAGGCGCTGGAGCTGCACAACCAGGCCGTAGGCATCAGCCAGCGGCTGGCCGGCCTGACCAGTTATGGCGAATGGGCCGTGGCGTCCGCCGATTCGATGGGGCTGGCCGATACGCTCTTCAGGCAGGCTATCGCCCGCCGCGCCCCGGAGGCCTACCCGCTGGCCGACAGCAACCGCTTTGCCCTGGCCTACGACTACGGTGCCCGGCGCCTGAACTTCTACTTCTCCGACTCCAGCACCTGGCAGGAAGCAAGGCTGGCGCGCCCCGCCTTCGAGCGGGCAATGGAGCTGCTGCCCGACACCCTCGACCCGCGCTACCACGATGCTCTGCACGCCCTGGGGCTGGCGGATTACTACGAATCCCAATACTTCTACGAAGCAGAAAAGCGGCAGGGCGTACCCGACGCCTGGTTCTCCGCCCACGGCGCGTACAACCGCCTGCTGCGCCTGACCGACAGCACCTACTTCGAGCGCATCCGCGAGGCCATGCCGGTCAACCTGGAGACCCTGCTCGGGCTGAACCCGCCCCGCCTCTACCTGATCGCCCGCTTCCTGGACGCGGAGACCGGGCAGCCCGTGCCGGGCGCTGCCGTCCTGCTGCCCGGCGGCGCCCGCGCTGCCGATGCCAGCGGCTGGCTGCGCTACCGCTTCGCCGAGGAGCCGCCCCTGGAGTCGGGCGCTCTGCGCCTGCGCGTGCAGGCCGACGGCTACCGCGAGCAGGAACACAGCTTCCGCCTGCAGGGGCGGCCCCAACTGGCCAACGAGGTGCGCCTGTACCCTCGGGGCAGTGCCTCCGTGTGGAGCGGCCGGGTGCTGGATGCGCAAACGGGCAAGCCCATTGCTCAGGCGACGGTGCAGGCGGGCGACGCCAACCGCATTACGGACGAAGCGCTTAGAACGTCGGGCGGCCCGCTCTCGGCCCGCACCGGGGTGCAGGGCTACTTCACTATGGA
The DNA here is from genome assembly GCA_020636375.1 of Lewinellaceae bacterium. GTDB lineage: Bacteria > Bacteroidota > Bacteroidia > Chitinophagales > Saprospiraceae > JACJXW01. The sequence continues at coordinate 134,169 of JACJXZ010000011.1, forward strand.
GGATATCCCGCCGGAAGCTTACCAGCTCCAGGTATTCGTGCAGGCGGAGGGCTACCGGGATACGCTGCTGCGCGTCGGCCTGCCGGAGGATGGCTTTGTGCTGCGTTTGCTGCCGGCCGCCTCGGCTCCGCTCGGCGGCCTTGATAGGGACACAGCGCCGGACATCCCCATGCCCGAAATGGCCCCCATCCCGGGCGGCACCTTCACGATGGGCTGCCTAAGCGAGGAGCGGGACGGGGAGTGTTATGACGACGAAAAACCGGCACATGAGGTGACGGTGAGCAGCTTCTACATGAGCCGGCACGAGGTGACGAACGGGCAGTTTGCCGCCTTTTTGAACGAGGAGGGCAACCGGGAGGAAGGAAGAGTGGAATGGATCAACTTATCGGGAAGCTTTCAGCAGGAACGATGCCGGATAAAGCCGGAAAAGGATAAATTCATCGTGGAGACCGGCTACGAGCGACATCCGGTGATTTACGTTAGTTGGTACGGCGCGCGCGCCTATGCCGCCTGGCTGAGCAAAAAGACGGGCCGCAACTACCGCCTGCCCACCGAGGCGGAGTGGGAATACGCTGCCCGGGGCGGGGAACAGGGGGCGAAGGACAACTACCTGTACAGCGGCAGCGATTCGCTGGACCTCGTTGCCTGGCATGCTGGGAATAGCGACGGCCAGGTGCATCCGGTGGGGCTGAAAAAGGCGAACCAATTGGGGCTGTTTGATATGAGCGGCAATGTATGGGAGTGGTGCGCGGATGTCTGGCATGACAATTACCAGGGAGCGCCTCGCGACGGCTCAGCCTGGGTTAGTGGCGGTGATCAGTCCTCCCGGGTGGTCCGTGGTGGGTCCTGGGGCAACGTCATTGCCTGGAATCTCCGGGTTCCGGACCGTAACAGGTATGCATCGGATTATCGTAACTTCGTTGCCGGCTTCCGGGTGGCGCAGGACTAAATTAGACCTTTAGTCCTTTTACCCTATTACCCTTTTTTTCTCTTTTGGCGCGAAGCGCCTAAAATTTTTTTTTTTTGCAAGGTGAGTTGGACGTTTTTTGCCACGAAAGCACAAAAGCACAAAAACCCCCGCTCGTTACGGCCTGTGGCCGTACACGATCCTTAGTCCCGGGCTCCTGCCCGGCGTAAACAGGCAATCGAGTATTTAAACATGCCGGGCAGGAGCCCGGGGCCCTGGTTCCGTATACGATCGCAGATCGTAACGAGCAGAGGGGTGGGTGTGAGGGGCGCCGAAGTGCTGGCGTCGAAGTGCTGGCGCCGAAGTGCTGGCGCCGAAGTGCTGGCGTCGAAGTCTGGAGACTTCGACGAGCGCTTCGACGAGCGCTATGGTATGGGTCCCTACCAGCTCCCCCCCGCGCCGCCGCCGCCGAAGTCGCCGCCGCCAAAGCCTCCCCATCCGCCGCCGCCGCCGCCGCCGAGGCCTCCCCAACCGCCGCCGCCGCCGGAGCCGCCGCCGCCGATCCAGGGGCCGGGCAGGAAAATCCAGCCGCCGCCGCGCCGTTTGCGGCGCGGGTGGTGGTCGTAGCGGCCGCCGCGGTAGTAGCCGCCGTCGTCGTCGTCGTCGTCATCCTGGCCCATGCGGGAGAGGAGGATGATTACGATGATGATCACGGCAATGATCAGGATGGCGGGCACGCCGCCTTTGGCGTCCCGCTGCTGCTGTGGCTGCTGGCCTTCGCCGGTGTATTCGCCCTGGGCCAGCTCCATGATGGCGCTGGTAGCGCGGTCGAGGCCCGAGTAGTAGCGCTCCTGGCGGAAGGCTGGCCGGATGATGTTGTCGATGACGCGCTTGGCCAGGGCGTCGGGCAGGAAGCCTTCGGCGCCGAAGCCGGTCTGGATGCGGATTTCCCGGTCCTGTTTGGCGACGTAGATCAGCACGCCGTTGTCGTACTCGCCGCCGCCGATGCCCCAGGCGCGGGCCAGGCGGTAGGAGTAGTCGAAGGGGTCCTCGCCCTCCAGGGAGTTTTCGGTGACGATGGCGATCTGGGTGGACGTTGCCCGGGCGTAGTCGCGCAGTTTGCGCTCCAGTTGCTGGGACTCCTGGCTGCTCAGCAGGCCGGCGAAGTCGCTGACCAGCATGTTGGTGCGTGCCGGAATCTGTTTCTGGCCGATGGCCAGCAGGGAGAAAGAGAGCAGGATAGTGGTCAGGATGGATCGGAACATGGTATAAAATATCGTGTCAGGTTTGAGTATAGCGCTCCGGTTTTTACCCTTGCGTTAACTATACGAAATATCATCGGGCAATTCGTTGGTATCGTCCTGCTGATAAGGGAAATAGGCTTTGAGCTTTTCGCCCACTTGTTCGATGGCTTTGCAGATGCCCTCGGCGAAGGCACCCCGGCGGAAGCATTCCTGCATGATGTCGCGTTCTTCCTGCCAGAAGTTTTCCGGCACGACTTTGTTGATGCCTTCGTCGCCGAGGATGGCGAAGGCCTTGCGCTCCGGTGCCAGGATGATCAGCACGCCGTTGCGGGCTTCGGTTTTGTCCATGCCCAGGCGGAAGAAGACTCTTTTGGCCTCCTCCATAATGTCTCGCTTGGGGTTGTCTTCCAGATGTACGCGAATCTCCCCGGAGGTGTTGCGCTCCGCCGAGCGGATGGCGGCGATAATCTGTTCTTCCTGTTCGGGGGTGAAAAATTTGAGCATGTTGTTGCGGTGTTGTGGTGTTGTGGTGTTGTGGCCCTTCCATTTGTCAGGGTAAATGTTGCGGCCCTGGTGCCGGGGCCATAAAACCAAAACACCACAACACCGAAATACCGTATCTTTCAGGCCCGGCCCTAAAACTCCACCTTCGGCGCCTCCTGGGCGCTGGCTTCTGCTTCGAACTGCGCTTTCTGGTCGAAGCCGAACATGCCGGCGTAGAGGCTGCCGGGGAAGCGGCGCACCCGTTTATTATAGGCGGTGACCACGTCGTTGTAGCGGTCGCGCGCCACTTTGATGCGGTTTTCGGTGCCTTCCAGTTGGACCTGCAGCTCTTTGAAGTTCTCGCTGGCCCGCAGTTGCGGGTAGTTCTCGGAGACGAGCAGCAGGCGCCCCAGCGACTGGCTAAGGCCGGACTGGGCCTCCTGGAACTCCTTGAGCTTTTCCGGCGTCAGGTTGGTGGGGTCGATGTTGATGCTCGTGGCCCGGGAACGCGCCTGAGTCACTTCCGTGAGGGTGCTCTTTTCGAAATCGGCCACCCCCTTGACGGTGTTCACCAGGTTGGGGATGAGGTCGGCGCGGCGCTGGTAGGCGCTCTGCACTTTGCCCCATTCGTTCTCGACGTTCTCTTCCATATCGACGAAGGTGTTGTAGCTGTTGCAGCCACTGACAAAAAGGATCAGCCCGAGGCCGATCAGGACTACTGCTAAGACTAGTGATCTCATCAGGATGGTTTTGTTTTGAGTTTGTGGTTTTCTGAATGAAGGATGGCTGTGCTATTATGGCAACTCCTGGGCCTTTTTAGCCACGAAGACACGAAGACTCTAAATCCGCACTAAGAATCCGGTGCCTTTGTGCTTCATTGGCTCGATGGCAAGGAAAATATCTTCGCCGGCATCTTGCTCATCCCTCATGGCCAAAGTAACAAAAAAAAAACGCCAATTATTAAATGTTATCAAATCCTCCCGGGTTCTTTTTTTTCTGCGAAATGGTGGTTTTTGACGGCCGCTGGGCCTGGAGCGCGGGCCTGGAGGCCCGCGTTCCTCACCCCTTCAAAAACAACCCCACCAACTCCTCCGCGCCCTGAAAGGGCGACAGTTTTCCCTCCAGCACGGCCTGTTCGATGGATTTCAGTTTTTCGCGGACATCGGCGTTGCCGGCGAAGGCGGCGCGCAGCTGTTGGTTGATGGCTTCGTGCAGCCAGTAGTGGGCCTGGGCGCGCCGGTTTTTTTCGAAAAAGCCGTTTGCCTTTGTGATTTTGAGGTAATCTTCCGCCACGGCCCAGGCTTCGGCGATGCCCGTGCCGGTGGTGGCGGAGCATATCTCCACCCGGGGCGCCCATCCGCTCACTTTGGGGGGCAGGAGGTGGAGGGCATTGCGGTATTCCTGGCGGGCGCGTTTGGCCAGGGGCAGGCGTTCCCCATCGGCCTTGTTGACGGCGATGAGGTCGGCCATTTCCACGATGCCCCGTTTGATGCCCTGCAGCTCGTCGCCGGCGCCGGGCAGCAGGAGGAGGAGGAAGAAGTCGGCCATGGAATGCACGGCCGTTTCGGATTGCCCGACGCCCACCGTTTCGATAAAAATGGTATCGTATCCGGCCGCTTCGCAGAGGATGATGGATTCCCTCGTCTTGCGGGCCACGCCGCCCAGGGATTCGCCGGCAGGGGAGGGGCGGATGAAGGCCGCCTCCCGGCTGGCCAGCTTCTCCATGCGGGTTTTGTCGCCCAGGATGCTGCCCCGGCTCACCTGGCTGCTGGGGTCAATGGCCAGCACGGCTAGCCGCCCTCCCTGTTGCAGCAGGTGCTGGCCCAGGGCCTCGATGAAGGTGCTCTTGCCTGCCCCCGGGCTTCCGGTGATGCCCACCCGGAAGGACCGGCCGCTGTGCGGCAGGCAGCCCTCGATGATGGCCTGAGCCAGCTCCTGGTGTTCCGGCCGGGTGCTTTCGATCAGGGTGATGGCCTGGCCGAGCAGCACACGGCTGCCACCGAGGATGCCCGCTACGTACTCAGCCGCCGGCCGGAGCTTCCGGCGCTGCGCCTGCAAATGGGGGTTGAGGCTCCCCGGCTGGGGTACGCCGCTCCTGACTTGTGGTTTGGTGCGCTTGGGCATGGGGATGGTGTATGGTTATATGTTATAAGTACATGTACTTACTCCGCTATAATAGCTTTTCCCTGGCGATTGTTGGGAAGTGTTGCCCGGCAAATTTCTGAAACATTAACGAAAAACAGCCCCAACTGCCGAAATCAGGCTCCTAACACGGCCTTAAGGCCTGTTAAAGTTTTTCAGACACTCACATTTTTGTTTTAACTAATATTTTCAATATGTTGTCTATCAGTTTTTTATGGGGTTCTTTCGGTTTAACGATTGGAGGAGGCAACCCGGCAAATGGGTTAAACTCTCCTAAATCCGGCGGCGGCCGCTCCGGCCCTCTTGACCGCTATTTCCTTTTTTTTCTTCTTTGTACTGACTATTGAAAACAATCTACATAGACACACCCCGTATTCAGATCCTGAAAACCTTGAAAACAATTAAACGCTATGAAAGCTGTAAGCCGGGGGAGAATGGATGCATTCCGTTTTCCCCCTTGCTTTTTCGCTGTTCTACTGTTTCATTGCATCCATGCATCCATGCACCCATGCACCCATGAAATACTAACGCTCCGCCTGCCGGCCCGTGCAAAGCAATTATTTGGTAAAACCGGTAATTGCCGGACTCTCATCCCGCACCGGGCTGGCGGCGGTGGTTTGTGGCTGGGAGGATAGCCAAGCCTTTCCTATGGCAATGGTCGGGCGGCTGCCCCTTTGGCAAGCCCGGGGCGAAATTGTTATGCGATGGGCGCGATGCTATTTTGTGCCCTTGGCTGATTTTAGGCCATAGGTTTTAGTGGCAACCCGCGCCTAACGCCTAAAACCTAACACCTGAAAAACTTCCCACTTCCGCTTTCCGCCTTCCCACTTCCTACTCCCCTCTAAACACCGGTTTCCGCTTTTCCAGGAAAGCATTCACGCCCTCTTTGTAGTCGTGGGTCTGGCCGGCGGCGGACTGGAGCTGGTCTTCGATGGCCAGTTGGCGTTCCAGTTCGTTGTCGAGCGACTGGTTGAGGGCGCGTTTGGTGTAGCCCAGGCCTTTGGTGGGCATGAAGGAGAGCCGGCGGGCGATCTCCAGGGATTTTTCTTCGAAATCCTCGTCGGGGAAAAAGTCATAGATCATACCGAGGCGTTCGGCCTCTTTGGCGCTTACCTTATCGCCGAGCAACATGAGGGCGGAGGCTTTCTGGAAGCCGACGAGGCGGGGCAGGAAGAAGGTGCCTCCGCTGTCGGGGATGAGGCCGATCTTGCTGAAGGCTTGGATGAAGGAGGCCGATTCGGCAGCCACCACCACGTCGCAGGCCAGGGCGATGTTGGCGCCGGCGCCGGCGGCCACGCCATTGACGGCGGCGACGACCGGCTTTTCGATCTCCCGGATCCGCACGATGATGGGGTTGTAGTGTTCGGTGAGGATGGTCGTCATCCTGGGGCCGTCTTCGGCGACGACCTCCTGGAGGTCCTGCCCGGCAGAGAAAGCCTTGCCGGCGCCGGTGAGGTAGATGGCGCGCACCTGCGGATCGTCGCGGCACTGGTCGAGGCAGGCCTGCAGGGCCAGGGCCATTTCCCGGTTGAAACTGTTGTAAACGTTGGGGCGGTTGAGGGTGATCCGGGCCACGTGGCCGTCGGGCTCGAAGAGGATGGTGTTGTTGTCTTGCATAGAGGTTCAGGTCGTATGGCTATATGGCTATATGGTTATATGGTTATATGGTTATATGGTTATATGGTTATATGGCTATATGGCTATATGGTTGGGAGGGCTGTTTACTGGTATCCACTCCCCGTTTGTGTAGCCTTCATTCATTCCATCATTCCATCATTCCATCATTCACTCATTCACTCATTCACTCATTCACTCATTCCACATCCTTAGTGGCATTTAAAATAATCGAAAGGTTCTTTACAATCCAGGCATCGGTAGAGGGCTTTGCAGGCGGTGGAGCCGAACTGGCTGACCATTTCGGTGTGCCTGGACCCACATTGGGGGCACTCTACCACCGGCCCTTTCTGAAAAAGGGCGTTTTTGTCGACGCTGCCATCGACGGGCGGGGCGATGCCGTAGGCTTTGAGCCGTTGGCGCCCCCGCTCGGTGATCCAGTCGGTCGTCCAGGCCGGGTGGAGGACGGTGGTTACCCTGACTTCATCGAAGCCCTTGTCCTGGAGGGCGGCCCGGATGTTGACCTCGATGGTGTTCATGGCCGGGCAGCCCGAATAGGTGGGGGTGATGACCACCTCTACCGCTTCGCCATCGACCTTAATGTCCCGGATGATGCCCATATCGGTAACGGTGAGCACGGGGATTTCGGGATCGGTCACTTCTTCCAGGATGTCCCGGATGTCTTCTTTTGTGGTTGTTCTTGTCATGGTTAGGTCTTTTGTATAGCCAGCACGGCCCATCACTCATTCACTCATTCCTTCATTCACTCATTCACTCATTCACTCATTCACTCATTCCTTCCAACACCCACCTCCCTCAATCGGTTTTAACCATTTCCAGGTTGCGGACCATGAGCAGGAAAGATCGGGCGAATTCGGGCAGGTTGTCGTACCGGAGGGTTCCGGTGGCGGGGTTGAGGTTGGGATAGTAGGACCGGTTGTTTTCCACGATACGGCTGATGGCCTTTTTGATGGCGCGCTTGTCAAATTTCCGGGTGGCCTTATCGTAGTAGCTGAGGGCAAAGCCCAGGCTTTTGAAGTAGTCGGCCTCCACGATCTGGTAATAGAGGTGGAAAAGGTCACGGTCGGGTTTTGGCACGGCGTAGTTGAACATGCAGTAACCCACGATATAGCCGGGGATGGCCAGGGCGATGTTGTCGTATCCGTGTTCTTTGTACCAATCCATGTGGAAGAGTTCGGCGTCGATGATGCTGACGACCCGGTCGTGGTGCACCGAGTGGGTGATGCCGAAGGTAGACTTGACGCGGTACATTTCCTTGAAGAACTCCTCCTTGTCGCGTTCCATCAGTTCCCGGAGCTCGGTGCAGAGCACCTGGTTTTTGCCGGCGGTGGCCAGCCCGTCGTTCTCGTAGTATTTGCGGTGGAAGTGTTCGAGGGATTCCATCATGAAGCCTTCCGGCTTGATGAGGTAATCGAGTCGGTAGATGAGGTCGAGCAGCAGGTAGCCGATGCTTCCGGAGTACTGGATTTTGTCGAGCTTGCCGTTTTCGGCCTCCTCCAGGGCCTTTTTGACCTGGCTGATGAGGTAGTTGTATTTGGCCTCTTTCTCGGGCAGGGGCAGCTCTTCGAGGTGGCTGGTATCGACCGGCTGCAGGCTTTTGAACTCTTCCAGCAGCAGGTCGTCCTGCTTGTCGGCTTTGGTGGCCACCTCTTTGAGGGCGTAGTATAATTTGTATGGAGAGCCGTCCAGGGTGTAGGTATCGAAGATGATGGCGATGTTGCCCTCCTCATCGAGGGCGAACCGGCTGTATTTGAGGTTGAAGTTTTGTTCGAGCAGGCGCCGCATGAAGGCCACGTTCAGGGCTTTGGCCCGGACGACCTTGGCTTCCACCTTGACCTTCTGGGGCGTGGCTTTGCCGGTGATCTTCTTTGAGCCCTGGTACAGTTCGAATTCCAGGCCGCCCTTCACCTCCCTGCACCGCACGTTGTCTTCCTCTTCGTCGCGGAGGTAGTAGAAAAACTGCTTGTAGCTCTCCAGGTATTCCTGCTTGTCGAACTTGTCCAGCGCTACGTCCCAGGCGGTATAGCGGGAGCTGTCCTTGTAGGAGTCGCTGTAGCGTCCAAAGCTGATCTTCGGTTGTTCCCTTTCTTCCGTTTTTGCGCCAAAAATGCGGTCGAACAATCCCATTCTCTCTTTTTTTCCAACGGGAAATGTACAAAATCAACGCAAGTTAACAAAAAGCGGGAAAGGGATAGGCAAAGCTGTTTACTTATTATTTGCGGTCGTGCTTTGATATTCCTGTTTGACATGGAGCGCTGCCAGATCCAGCCTGGGTTGGTCGAGGCCTCCTGTGGCGTCGGCCGCCGCTTCGCCGTTGCTTTCTTTCAGATACCGACGCTGCATCTGTTTGACGGTAAGCGTGGCGCCATCCGGGCTCCAGCCGGGAGGGCCGAAGGCATACATGAATTTGTGGCGCCAGTTGTTGGTGCTCTTCACGTCTTTCCAGATGTTCTGGTATTCGTGTAAGAGGATGACCATCGGGTTGTAGGAGTTGGGTGGGTGGATGACGCCGTATTTGATCTCAATATCCTCGTCGAGCTCGGCCCAGGTGCCGAACAGCTTGTCGAAGATATTGAGGTAGCCGCCGTGGTTTTTATCGAGGTATTCCAGGTTCTGGGCGTGGTGCACCTGGTGCTGGGTATGTGTGTTGAGGAACTTTTCCAGGAAGCCCAGCTTGGGGATATACTGGGTGTGCAGCTGAAACTGCCACAGGGATTCTATGCCCATGCAGACGATCACCATGCCGGGGTGGAAGCCGATCATCGGCAGCCACATGTAGAACAGTGGTTTGTACAGGAGGGTGAACCAGCCGTTCCGCAGGCCGGTGCCCAGGTTGAAGTGGTCGGAGGAATGGTGCACGATGTGGGCCGCCCAGAAAAACCGGACGGTATGGTTGAGGCGGTGGAACCAATAGTAGCTGAAGTCGTCCAGGAACTGGCAGATCAGCCAGGTGTACCAGGCCCATCCGAAAGATTGATAACCCAGGATGTTGGTGCGCACCCCTTCCACTTCGGGGTTGAAAATTTCGTAGGACAGGTTGAAAATAGCGATCGCCGAAATGACCTTGAAGAGCGGTTCTATGATGACGGTGCCCAGGCCCATGAAGCCGCTGGCCAGCAGGTCTTTCCACTCATACAGGTTCTTTTTCTCATCGTGAGATCTGCTGTGCGCCAGCTCCAGCAGGATCAGGGCAACAAAAAAGGGCGGGCCGTATACGATTGGGCTGGTTAGATCCATTATTCCGGTATTTTTTTCCGGTGGTGAAAATAAAAATTTTTCCTGCCGCATCCAATTTTGGACGAAGCTTATCCGGGTTGTGCTGCTTTCCGGGCGGACGCGCCACTTTTAAGTGGTGCGTGTCAAAAAATTGACAGGATAGGTGGGCTGGTGGGAAAGTGGACAGGATGAACAGGATGGGGTGGCAGCCCGCCTGCTGGGCTGGAACGAGTTCCATTACGGCGAGGCCGGCAGGTATAAGTAGACAGGATTGACAGGATGAACAGGATGGGGTGGCAGCCCGCCTGCTGGGCTGGAACGAGTTCCATCATGGCGAGGCCGGCTGGTATGAGTAGACGGGATTGACAGGATGAACAGGATGGATGGGGCGCGATTCCTTTTTGTACCCTTTGCTCGGTTTTAGGCCCGGCCGGCCGGCCGGGTAAATCTTAGGCTGTAGGTTTTAGGGGCAACCCAGGCCTAATCGGGCACTCAACAGGCGCCTAACGCCTAAAACCTAAGACCTAAACCCTCCTAACACTGGAGGGGACACAATTTAGCATCGCACCCGGATGGATGCAAATCCGCAGCCTGGAATTGCTATATTTGAGGGGATTATAAATTATACCCGGCCGAAAAAAATGTTTCCATGAAATCAACCTGCCTGTTCTTGTTCTTCACTTTCTGTCTGGCTGATGGCGCCATCGCTCAGGAAGGAACCACACAAAACGCCGAAATGAACTATAGCCTGCCTTACTACGAGATTCCGCCCGCCCCGGAGGCCTACACCGCCGGCGCCGTTGCCGCCCGCCTGGCCGACGGCCTGGGCTTCCGGTACTACTGGGCGACCGAGGGTTTGCGGCCCGAAGACCTGCAGTTCCGGCCCAACGAAACGGCCCGGACTGCGGAGGAAACCCTGGCGCACATCCACGGCCTTTCCGAGATTATCGTCAACGCTGCCCGGCGCGTGGCCAATGCCAGCTCCGGGGAAAAAGAGGAACTTTCTTTTGAACAGATGCGGCGGCAAACGCTGGAGAACATCAAAGAGGCCGCCGACATATTCCGGGCCACCGGGGATGGCGACCTGGCCGGATACGAAGTCGTCTTTCAAAGAGGGGAAAATACCTCGGCGTATCCCTTCTGGAACCTGATCAACGGCCCCATCGCCGATGCTATCTGGCATGTGGGGCAGGTGGTTTCCTTCCGGCGCTCCTCGGGCAACCCGCTGAACCCGAAAGTGAGTTTGTTCAGCGGGAAGCTGAGGGAGTAAATTTGCCAAAAAGCCATCACTTCCTGGCCACAAGAGCAGAAAAACGGAAGCCATCAGCAGTTAACAGCCCAGGATTATTACGACAACCAACAAAACGCCCGCCAGCCCCCAATTGGCAAGCACAACTGCCCTGTGCGAAGCATAAAAGGCGAAAAAGAGCGCCGCAACAACAGCGCCCAGCCCGGCCACTACCCCATACCCCAGCACGATAGCGCTGCCCGCCAGCCCCTGCCCCTCTGCCATGCCGGCGTAACTGGAACCGGCCGTGCCGGCAACGAAAAAAACCAGCAAGGCCAGGAGGCACAGCAGCAGGCTGGCGGGTTTTATCAGCTTTTTCATTCTGTCTTTTTAAAAATTGGCGATTTTCTCCACCGTAGCTCCTTCCTTCACCTCTATCGTAAAGGTTTCTTTTTTGCCCTTGTGTTCTTTCAGGGCAGTAACGGCCACTTCATAGGTGCCGGGGTTGAGGGTAAACGCTTTGGGGTTGCTGCTGTCGGAGGTATAGGTCCTGCCGTTGGCGACGTTTTTTTTGCTGGTGGTTTCTGTTATTTTCACGGCGGCGTCGACCAGGCCGGCGGCGCTCCTGGCGCCGATGCGGGCAATGCCGCTTTTGAACCGGTGTTCCACTTCCCGGGTTTCGCCGGCGCGCACCTCTATGTTTTCGATGCGGTGGGAGATTTCCAGCCCCTCTATTTTCATGGCCTGCACTTCCACGTCGTACAGCCCGGGGTTGACTTCGTAGGCATCCGCTTTGCCGTAGGTTCGCCCGCTGGCGGCGGTTTTGCTGCTTCCCCTGGGGTAGATTTTTACGATGGCGTCCCAGCCCTCCCCGTTGTTTAGGGTGGTGACCAGAATCTTGCCGCCATCGAAGCTCACGGTTTGGTGCGTAGTCTTTTCCCCGGCGCTTTGCACGTTGTAGAAGGTAACGGCAGTAACGTCGCTATTTTCCAAAGGCGCCGCCTCCAGGTCGTAAGCGCCGGCGGGCAGGAAGAGCAGGGCCGTATCGCCGTATGTTCTTGCCGTGGCGACGGCGTTTTTGGTTCCGGCTTCGAACGCCCGGATAATGGCGTCCACCGGCTTGCCGTTTTTGACGGCGAAGACGGTGAAGTTGCCCAAGGGTTTATCCACCGTCGTTTTGGTTGCTTCCTGGAGTACTTCGGCCAGCCCGTCGGCGTTGGCGGCGTCGTAATACCGGCCGTCGCCGGCTTTGGCGGCACAGCGCAGTTGCTCGGTTTCTTCGTTTTGCAGGCCGAAGCCGACGATGTGCAGGCGGAAGTCGATGCCCTCCGCTTTGGCGGCTTTGATGGCCGCGCAGATGTCGCCCCCGCAGGATTCGATGCCGTCGGTGACCAGTATGATGGTGGCCTTTGCTTTGGCCTGGCGCAACTGGCCGATCACCTGCCGGGCCGAATAAGCCAGGGGCGTTTTGCCCAGGGGTTTGATGGCCTTCAGGGACTGGTTGATCCGGGCCTTGTCGGCGTTGTCCATTTCCACCAGGAATTCCACGTCTTCGCAGTCCCCCTTTTCGCGGTGGCCGTAGGCTACCAGGCCCACCTGCTGGTTGCCGGGCAGCCCGTTTACGGTGCTGGACAATACATCGGCGGCGATTTCCATCTTGGTTTTGCCGTCCATCTGCCCCCACATGGAGCCGCTGGCGTCGTAGATGAAGACAATAGGGGAGGGGGAGGGATCGCCCTGGGCCCGGAGTTGGAAAGCCAGGGAGAAAACGAGGAGAATGGCAGTTAATGGTTTCATGAAGAATAGGTTTTGGTTATGGTATTGCTGTGTTGGTATTCAATTCAGCCCCGGCTTCTGCCCCTGCCCGCCCATCAGCGTCTTTGACGAAAAAATAAGCCCCTGGATGAGGATGCCGATTATAATAAGGACGGTCATTTCGAGATGCGAAGTGGACACGCTGCCCATGATGATGCGTTTCGACTTTTCCCGCAGTTCCGCTCCTTCGGCGGTTTGGATGTCGGACAGGGCGGAAATTGTTGAAAACGCTTCGGCGGTGGCTTCTTCCAGAGCGGGGCCGGCCGGTTGGCGGGCTAAATCCGCTTCCAGGCGGTTGATCTTCTCCAGGGTGGCGTTCAGGCTGTTGAACTGCGTTTCCTCCTCTTCAGTCAGGTAGGTTTGCGCGTATTGGGCGATCAACGCCTCCCTTTCTGCCTGGTAGGCTTCCACCTGCTTCATGACATCGGGCCCGGCGCCCCCTCCAGCCGCCGCCCGGAGCAAATCCTGCCGTTCCTTGAGGTTCTCGTACAGGTGGAAGAGGTAGCTCTCGGCCATCAGCCGGTCTTCGAAGATGGAGGCGAAGGAGCGTTCCAGCTGGCGGAAGCGGCTTCTTTCCAGCAGGTTGGTGGTTATGGTGATGCCCAGGACGACGGCGAGGAGCAGGGCGGCTTTGGTCTTGTTTTTGATGGTGTAGGCCCATTTCATGGTGGTCGGTTGTCTTTTTGTATATTGGCTTTAAAGTTCAAATATAATGAAAGCAATCCAACCAGTCTACGCCCATGCTCCCGGCGACATCCCCAATCTCTTCGCCGAAGCCTGGAACCGGCGCGACGCTGCGGGCATCGCCGGCCTGTTCGCCGAAGGCGCCGAGTTCGTCAACGTCACCGGCCTGTGTCAGGAAAAGTCCCGGCCTGCCCTTACCGTATACAACTCCACCCCCTCCTTCCTGCCCCGCAGCTCGCTCCGCCCCAACGGCCGGGCCTGGAATTCCGGGCCGAAGTCAAGGCTGTTGATCAAATCCGACGAAAGCAGCAAGTCGACATCGTACGTATTGCACAGCCCCTGTATCCGGGCGGTGGCGTTGAGCACGTCGCCGGTGAAGATGATCTCCTTTTTGAGGACGCCGATCTCGCCGGTGGTGACTTTTCCGTAATGCAGGCCCGCCTTGAACGTGGGCGCCAGGCCGAATTTTTCCCGGTACCGGCCCGACTGTTTGCGGAGGGCCTCCCGCATGGCGAAGAAGCACCGGATGCAGTTGTTGTCCCGGATGCCGGCTTCGCAGGGCCAGGACAGGACGATCTCGTCGCCGACGTACTGGTACACCTCTCCCCGGTAATCGACGACGGGGCCGGACAGGTCAGCGTAGTACTCCCGGAGCAGTTCGAAATACCGGATGTGGCCGAGCTGCTCGGCGATGGTGGTGGAGGATTTCATGTCCAGAAACATGAATATCCGTTCTTCTTCGGTGGGCTGGTGGTATTTGCCGGTGAAGAAGTTGAGCAACACCCCGTGTCCGATGTTTTCGCTGATCTCCGCATAAAAAAGGGAGGCGCCCAGGGCGACGCCCAGCTGCACCATCGTGCTCAGGTGGGTCACGCTCGTCAGGAACCGGAAGTACTTGTCCCAGACCCGGCGGTCGAAAATGCTCGTCTGGAAGTCCATGCTGGCGGCGGCCGGATAGGTGATCAGAATGATGACAGACAGGGCCAGGGTGTAAAACAGCAGCTTGTAGAGGATTTTTTTAGTGAAGCTCTTTCTGGCGAGGCGGTCATTGAGGTAGGCTATTTCGACCATGCCGACGAGTAGGCCGACGGCGGCAAGAGCCAGGCTGGAGAACATAAAAATCTTAAAATCCATCCGGATAACGGTAGAGGGGAAGCCGTCCGGCCCGCCGGCGGCGGCGTGTTCCACGATCAGGAACACCCAGCCGGACAGCAGCCAGATGATGCCGAAGGGGAGGATGCGGGAGAGGTTTCGTTTTGTCCTGGGGGAGAGCATGGTTAATGGAAGTTCGCGGTGCTTCAGGATTTAAACAGCTCAGCTTCTTAAAGCATCAAATCCGCCCAGTACCGGTAATCCAGCAACGGCTGTGCTTTGGGGTCCCGCTCGTTGACGGGCATCAGTTCCATGAGGGGGTAGGAGAGGATGGCGCGCCCCTTTTTGACGGAGGCGACCAGGCCGAAGCCTTCGTCGTCGTCGATGCCTTCTACGCCCAGGACTTCCACCTCGGTTCCCGGTTCGATGTGTTGCAATACGAGGCCTTCGACCACTGCATGGAAAGGGTATTCTACCTCTGTGTTAAAATAGGCGGCCCAGTTGTCTATATCTTCGGAATCGGGAGACCGCAGCATGATGTCGTAAATGCGCGCGGCTTGTTCATCCTCCTGCACGTCGCCCCAGAAGAAACGGTGGAACAGGCGGCGCTGAGCCACCATGGCCTCTTCTTCCGTATCGCGGGGCTGAGCCGGAGCGAGGTCTTCCTCCCCGAACTCATAACGGGAGAAGGCGCCGTACTCCTCTTCGCAGGTAAACCGGATGAAGCTTTCGGGCAGTTGCCGCAGCGTCAGGCTGTCGAGGGCGACCACGAAGACGATGTCATCGCCGTTAGTCAGCACTTCTTCCACGCGCCCCTGCCACCCTTTGATGTTGATGTTGGCCACGCCCCGCCCCAGCGCCCGGTCGGCGGTAACCAGGACGGAAGTACCCACCGGGAAGCGCTCGTGGGTGGTTTCATACCATTCCACATCCTCATCGTCGTCCAAAAAAAGGTCAAAATCCGGGCCGAAATCTTCGCTGAACATCAGGCCTTCCGACTCGTCGAGCATGTCCTCCAGGAAGGCGCTGAGCAGTTCGTCTTCGGAGTCTTCTTCCTCCTCCTCGTCCAGGCCGTATTCTTCGATCAGGGATTCCAGCAGGGGAGAGGGGCCTTGTCGTTCGATAGAATCGGCAAAGGCTTCCCGCATTTTTTCGAGCAACTCCCGCAGGCTTTCGAAGTCTTCCATGGCCTCATCGGGCGTTTCGCTGAAGGCGTGCCGGCCGAAGGCGGAGTTTTTCAGGCTTTTATGCTCGCGGCGCAGGCGGCTGAGGTATTCCTGCAACCCTTCCTTCAGCGCTTGAAGCAGTTTCGATGCTGCTTCGGCGCCCAGGTTGCCGGCGGGATCCTGGCTGAGGAGCAGGCGGGCCAGGGGCGGCAGTTCCCCGGCTTTGGTTAGCTTATCGGCTTCGGTAAGGTTTTTGAGGACGGCGCGGCGGGCCGCCTTCTCCTTTTCCCCCGGGAAAAAGGAAAATTCGTCCAGCCGTTCGAGCACTTGTTCGCGCAGTTGTTCTTCGAAGCTGCGCCCGTTTTCGGCAGCCCTGGCCTTGCGGGCCAGCAACTCTTCGAATTGCGGGTGGAAAAGCGGGGCGGAGGCCAGTTGCTCGCCCATGTGCCGGATGGCTTCCAAATCTTCCGGGTCGAACCCTTCGAGTTGGTGGAGTTGCTCCCGGATGTCTGCCCGCAGTTCGTTGATGGCCTCGATGTAGCCCATCATCTGATGGCTGGCCTGCACCTGCGCGGCCGTGATGTCCCGGCGGGTAGCGTCGAGCTGTTGCCGGGCTTCGCCGGCCTGCTCCAGGAGGCGCTCCACGTCCTTTTGCAGGGTGGCCGGAGAATCTTTCGGGTCTTTGCGCTGGTCACTCATAATGCGAAGTTAACATTATCTGGTCAGATACATATAGCGCTGGCGGTCCAGCTCCCGGAAAAACGGGTCGGACAGGTCCCGGATGTAACGGATGGCCTCGCCGGTGGATTTCATCTCCGGGCCCAGGTTTTTGTCGACGTTGGGAAACTTGTCGAAAGAGAAGACCGGGACTTTAATGGCGAAGCCCCCCGGCCGCGGTTTGATGTCGAAGTCTTTGAGCTTATGCGTTCCCATCATCACTTTAGTGGCGATGTTGAGGTAGGGCACCTGATAGGCCTTGGCGATAAAGGGCGTCGTGCGGGAGGCGCGGGGGTTGGCCTCGATGACGAATACCTTGTTGTCTTTGATGGCGAACTGAATGTTGATCAGCCCTTTGATGTGAAGGGCTTTGGCCAGTTGTTCCGCATATTCCACCATGGTGGCCACCGCTTCTACCGAGAGGCTGTAGGTCGGCAGGACGGCGGCGCTGTCTCCGGAGTGTACGCCCGCCGGCTCGATGTGTTCCATGATGCCCATGATGTGCACCTCGTCGCCGTCGCAGATGGCGTCGATCTCGGCTTCCTTGGCCCGTTCGAGGAAGTGGTCGATCAGGACCCGGTTGTCCGGCAGGTGTTTGAAGATGCTGAGCACGTGGCGCTCCAGTTCGTCGTCGTTGATGACGATGCGCATGCGTTGCCCGCCCAGGACGTAGGAGGGGCGCACCAGCACCGGGTAGCCGGTGCGGCGGGCCACGGCGAGGGCCTCGTCGGCATCGCGGGCCACTCCGTAGTCGGGATAGGGGATGCCCAGTTCTTTGAGCAGGTCGGAAAACGCACCCCGGTCCTCGGCCAGGTCCATATTGGGAAAGCTGGTGCCGATGATCGGGATGCCTTGTTCGTGGAGCTTCGCAGCTATTTTCAGGGCGGTCTGTCCGCCCAGCTGAACGATGACGCCCTCCGGTTTTTCCAGTTCCAGGATTTCCTCCAGGTGTTCCCAGAAGACCGGCTCGAAGTAGAGCTTGTCGGCCACGTCGAAATCGGTGGATACGGTTTCCGGGTTGCAGTTGATCATGATGGACTCGTAGCCGGCTTCCTTGATGGCGATCAGGCCGTGGACGCAGCAGTAGTCGAACTCGATGCCCTGGCCGATGCGGTTGGGGCCGGAGCCCAGCACGATGATCTTCTTCTTTTCGGTGGGAATGCTTTCGTTCTCCTGGTCGAAAGTAGAGTAGAAATAGGGCGTCTGCGCTTCGAACTCGGCGGCGCAGGTGTCCACCATCTTATAAGTCCTGCGGATGCCCAGTTTCTTGCGGTGGGCGGCCACCTCCTGTTCGTCGACGCGCATCAGCCAGGCGATCTGCGCATCGGAATAGCCCACTTCTTTGAGTTCGCGCAGGAAGTCTTCCTCGATATCCTCCGGCACGTTATAGCGCATCAGCTTCTGTTCCAGCTTCACCAGTTTTTTGATCTGGCGGATGAACCAGGGGTCGATGCGGGTCAGTTTGTGGATGGTCTTCTCCGGCACGCCCAGCCGCAGGGCGTCCTTGACGCGGAAGATGCGGTCTTCGCTGGGGTTTTCCAGGCGCTCCAGGATGTCGGCCGTCCGGATCCACTCTTTCATGTCGGCGCCCAGGCCCATGCGGTTGTTTTCCAGGGACTGGCAGGCTTTCTGCAGGGCTTCGGGGAAGGTGCGGCCGATGGCCATCACCTCGCCGACGGACTTCATCTGCAGGCCCAGCTGGTGGTCGCTGCCCTGGAACTTCTCGAAGTCCCAGCGGGGCATCTTGACGATCACGTAATCCAGCGTGGGTTCGAAATAGGCGGAGGTATTTTGGGTGATCTGGTTTTTCAGTTCGTCGAGGGAATATCCGATAGCCAGCTTGGCAGCGATTTTGGCGATGGGGTATCCGGTAGCCTTGCTGGCCAGGGCGGAGGAGCGGGAAACGCGGGGGTTGATCTCAATGACGATCAGCTTCTCGGTCTCCGGGTCCAGCGCGAACTGTATATTGCAGCCGCCGGCGAAGTTGCCCAGCGAGCGCATGGCCTGCATGGCTTCGTCGCGCATCTGCTGATAGGCTGTATCGGAGAGGGTCATCGCCGGGGCCACCGTGATGCTGTCGCCGGTATGGATGCCCATGGGGTCGAGGTTCTCCACGGTGCAGATGATCACGACGTTGTCTTTGGCGTCGCGCAGCAGTTCCAGTTCGAACTCTTTCCAGCCCAGCACGGCTTTTTCGACCAGTACCTCGTGCGTGGGCGACATGCTCAGCCCCCGGCGGAGGGCGGCGTCGAACTGGTCTTCGCGGTGCACGAAGCCGCCGCCGGTGCCGCCCAGCGTATAAGAAGGGCGGATGACGAGCGGGAAGCCGATCTCCTGGGCGGCCTCCTTGCCTTCCAGGAAGGAGTTGGCGATGCGGGAGGGGGCTACGCTCAGCCCGATGTCGATCATGTGCTGGCGGAAGGCCTCCCGGTTCTCCGTCAGCTCGATGGCGTCCAGGTCGACGCCGATCAGGCGCGTATGGTACTTTTCCCAGACGCCCTGTTTGCCGGCTTCGATGGCCAGGTTGAGGGCCGTCTGCCCGCCCATGGTGGGCAGCACGGCGTCGATCTCCTGTTCTTCGAGGACCTGGACGATGCTCTCCACGGTGAGCGGCAGGAGGTAGACCTTATCCGCCGTGACCGGGTCGGTCATAATGGTAGCCGGGTTGTCGTTGATGAGGACGACCCGGATGCCTTCTTCCCGCAGCGACCGGGCGGCCTGGGAGCCGGAGTAGTCGAATTCGCAAGCTTGTCCTATGATGATGGGCCCGCTGCCAATGATGAGGATAGATTGGATAGACTGATCTTTCGGCATTCGATTGTAGCATTTTCAGACCGCGGCTTTGCCAGGAGATAGGGCAGTATGTTTGCATGACAGGGCTAAACCGGCAGGCCTTTTTCTTGAATCGCGGGCAAAGATACAACAGTGTGCCTAGCTTTACTAATGTTGTTTGTTGTTTGTTGCTCGGGTGCAGCCCAAATGACTACCTCCAAACTTCTCTTAAGCCCATCAGCCATTTCCACGTATTTCCAAGCATTTCCACGTATCTCCACGTATCTCCACGTATCTCCATGTATCTCCACGTATCTCCACGTATCTCCATGTATCTCCATGTATCTCCACGTATCTCCATGTATCTCCACACATTCCCCCATCACTCCACCACTTCCACCTTTATAGTATTGGTATAATATTCTATATCCGCCATCGTAGAGATCGTGTCGCCCTTTACCACTTCCCGTTTCTTCTTGACCAGATAAAGATCATAGTTTCCGGGAGCGAACGTTTCGACTTTGGCGGCCGGGATGCGGTATTCTTCCCCGGCGCTGGGCCCGGTAAGCAGGATGGTCGAGGCTTTATTGTCCTGGTCGCTGAAGAACAATACCATGCTCTCGCCTTTTGTCAGCCGGCCCCCTCTCGCGTACAGGGCCATCCCCGTGCTTTTGCTGATCTGCTCATCCCTGACGGAGAAGCTGTCGATGGGTGCCATGGCCACCGGGATATCCCGGCGGATGCCGAGATCGTCTTTGAAGCTGAACCGGAAGGTGTCGGCATAATTGTCGTGTTGTTCAAGGGCGTACCGCACCGTACCTCCCGGCAGGTTGCGGGCGTTCATTCCAACGCCCTGAAATGTCGCGCCTCCGGCAAAAGCTTTCGGTATGGCGGTTTGTATGCTGTCGCCTTCAAAAAAGGTGGCGTGGGCCTTCAGTTCCCGTTCCGTTTGCAGATAACGGACGAAAAATTCGGCGAAGAGGTGGCGGGGCGCTTCCTCCGGCTGAGCGCCGCCGCAACCGGCAAACATCAGGGCACTAAAAACCAGGAGAATAAGAGAAAAAATGTATACTTGTTTCATGGAGCTGTTTTTGCCGGCAAATATAGGAATTGTCGGGGAGTGTGCAGGGGGGGCGTTCGTGTATTCGTATGTTCGTGCATTCGGCCGTATGCACCAATACACCAATACACAAAATAAACCCCCATCTTCGCTGCGCTCGCCCGGGTAAAAATGGGCAAATCTGCGCAAATCCCGGCATGTCTTCCACAGGACGAAAAGAGGATGCCTGGATTTTTCAAAGGAAGCGTTATATTTGCGCGGCACGTTATGAAAAGCAGGATGGCAGGTATACGTGTAATAGTGCTGAAGTGTGAAGGTGTAAATGCGCCTTGCCCCGTCGGCCGCGATCATTTACACACCTGCGCATGTACACATTTACACAACAAACAGCCTGCGCCGGCAAAGCAACCCGGTCTCCAAAATCTCCCGGAATACCAAATCAGAAACCTGACTTTTAAAAAAAAATGATGCAGCCAGGCAACTCATAATGCCTATTTTTGAGCTTGAAAAATTGTGTTTCTGTCTGTTGCATCCTTGATACAGGCTCATGCCTTTGCTTCTTAGACAGGGGCCGCTCCCCTGCCGTGGGGGCGAAACTGACATGTGACAAAGAATTTTTTTAACATTGTGCACTGGCCAAAGAGCCCTTGGTTTTAGTCGAAAATTAAAACAGGAAATTTATGGCACGTTATTTACTATTGTTTTTCTCACTCCTGATTGCCGGAGCGGGCGCTCATGCGCAAACGACGCTTCAGGGGTCGGTCAAGGACCAGGAAACGGGGGAACCCATCCTCTTCGGTTCTGTGGCGCTCTATAAAAATGGAGTGCTGTCCACCGGAACGGAGACCGACTTCGACGGTAATTACAACTTCACTGAACTTGACCCCGGTACTTACGAGGTGGAAGTCAGCTACGTCGGTTATGCCAAGCAACGGGTGACCGGCGTGAAAGTCCTGGCCGGCAAGGCCAACAAACTGGACATTGAACTCACGCCCGCAGGCGTCGTCCTCGATGAGGTCGTCGTCACGGAGTACCGCGTCCCGCTGGTCGAACAGGACAACACTACCCAGGGGGCGGTGATCACCAGCGACCAGATCAAAAACCTGCCTACCCGTAACATTAACGCGCTGGCAGCCACCACCGCCGGCCTGGCTTCCGCCGACGAAGGAGACAATATCTCCATCCGGGGTTCGCGGGATAACGCCACCGACTACTACATTGACGGTATCCGCGTACAGGGCAACCTGATCCCGGAATCCGAGATCGACCAGCTGCAGGTGATCACCGGCGGTATCGAAGCGCAGTACGGCGATGTTACCGGCGGCATCATCTCCATCACCACGAAGGGCCCTTCCAGCCAGTTTTCCGGAGGTATCGAGGCGGAAACCTCCCGCTTCACCGACCCCTTTAACCAGAGCCTGGTCGGCTTCAACCTCAGCGGGCCGATCTTCCAGCGCACGGAAGCGGACGGCAGCAAGACCTCCATCCTGGGCTTCCGCGTGGCCGGCCGCCTCACGGACCAGCTCGACGATGACCCTACGGCGGTCAATGTCTACCGCATTAAGGACCAATCCCTGGCCCAACTCGAGGCCAACCCGATCATCGAACTGGGCGGCAACCAGTTCGTCGCCGCCGACTTCCTGACCAACGAGGACGTCGAGGCCATCGATTACCAGCCCTTCGAGGATTACCAGCGCTATGACCTCACCGCCAAGCTCGACGCCCGCCTCAGCGAGGCCATCGACGTGACCTTTACCGGCGCCTTCAACCGGGAAGAAAACCGCTTCACGCCCAATGAGGACAGCCGGACGCTGGCCAACTGGCGCGTGCTCAACAGCCACAACAACCCCATCGAGTTCGACCGGACCTTCCGGGGCAACTTCCGCTTCCGCCACCGCCTGGGCGGCGGCGCTACCGAGGAGGACCGCGCCAGCAAAGGCGCCCTGATCCAGAACGCCAGCTACACCCTCCAGTTCGGTTACGAAAAAGAACTCTACGACCACTATGATTTCAACCACGAAGAAAACTGGTTCAATTACGGCTATATCGGCCGCTTCGATCAGGTATGGGAGCCGACCTTCAGCCCCCTCATGGTGGATTCTATGCAGAACCTGTTCCGCGTCCACACCGATTACCGCCAGGTGCTGACCAGCTACCAACCCGATCCCAATATCAACCCGGTGCTGGCCAATTACAACAACCCGCTGGTTGTCGGCGGCGATTCGGAACTGCCGACCACCATCGACGGTTTCAACACCATCAACGGCAGGACCATCGACGTATTCAACAACTCCTGGAACTTCCACACCAACGTCGGCACCGTCTACAACCGCAACCGCAAAGAAGACAACGACACCTATACCTTCCAGGCCCGCGCCTCCTTCGACCTGGTGCCCGGAAGCTCGAACCAGGGCCGCCACAACATCCAGTTGGGCGTCTGGTACGAACAGCGCACCAACCGCCGGTACGATATCCTGCCCCGTGAGTTGTGGCAATTGGCCCGCCAGCTGGCCAACAGCCACATCCAGGGCATTCCGTTCGATGAAAACGGCAATGCGACGACCCCGATCATCGGCTATGATACCATCACCGTTGCCGGCTCTCAGATCATCACGCCGCTTCACCAGGTGTCCATCGCCCCGGGTGCTGAAGCGCTTTTCTACGACCGCATCCGCGACGTGACGGGAGACGAGCTGACTACCTTCGTCAACGTCGACGGCCTGCGCCCGGAAGACCTCAGCCTGGATATGTTCTCCGCCAAAGAACTCAACGACTTCCAGTTGCTGGGCTACTACGGCTACACCTACCTGGGCGAGAACTTCGACGGCAACTTCGAAGACTTTTTCACCGCAACCACTACCGGCGACCCGAATACCGGCATACGCACCTTCCCGGTAGCGCCCAACCGCCCTATCTACGGCGCCGCGTACATCCAGGATAAGTTCACCTTTAAGGACATCATCTTCCGCCTCGGCCTGCGCGTCGACCGCTACGACGCCAATACCAAGGTGCTGAAGGACAACTACTCGCTCTACGAAATCCAGGGCGCTGCCGATTACCACGGTGAATTCGGCGGGGAGCGTCCCGGCAACATCGGCGACAACTTCAAGGTGTACGCCACCGACGAATCCGGCGAGCAAGTGCTGGCCTATCGCGACGGCGACCAGTGGTACCAGGCCAACGGCAACCCGGTCAACAACTCGGCCCTGATCTTCCAGGGCGGGGTAGTAAACCCGGTGTACAACAACCCGTTCGTGCGCGATGACCTGGATTATATCAAGAAGCGCGGTTTTGATGTCAATGCTTCCTTCGAGGACTACGAAGTGCAGGTGAACTTCATGCCCCGCCTGGCCTTCTCCTTCCCGATCTCTGACGAGGCCAACTTCTTCGCCCACTACGACATCCTGGTGCAGCGCCCGCCGACGAACACGATCGCCACGCCGGACGACTACTTCTACTTCGCCGAGCGCGCCAACATCATCAAGAACAACCCGAACCTGAAGCCGGAGCGCACCATCGACTACGAGGTGGGCTTCCAGCAGAAAATCTCCAATACGTCGGCGCTGAAGATCGCCGCCTACTACAAGGAGATGCGGGATATGATCCAAATCCGGACCTTCTTCCCGGTTCCCATCGTCAGCCAGTATACGACGTATGACAACCAGGACTTCGGTACGGTCAAAGGGTTCTCCTTCCAGTATGACCTGCGGCGGACGGGCAACATCTCGTTCAACGCCAACTATACGCTCCAGTTCGCCGACGGCACCGGTTCTGACGCCGACTCCGGCCGTAACCTCAGCAGCCGGGGCAACCTGCGTACGCTCTTCCCCCTCAACTTCGACGAGCGCCACCGCATTGTCGCCACCCTCGACTACCGGTACGCCAGCGGCAATAAGTACACTGGCCCGCGCCTTTTTGGGGCCGACATCTTCGCCAACGCCGGCCTCAACCTGCAGGGGATTGCCGTTTCCGGCCGCCCCTACACCGCCCGGTTCCAGGCACAGCAACTGACCGGTGCCGGCACCATCGGCGCCCTCAACGGTGCCCGCAAGCCCTGGAACTTCACGCTCAACCTGCGCGTCGACAAGAACTTCGACCTGGGCAGCAAGCTGGGGCTGAACATTTACTGCCGTATTTCCAACGTTCTGGACCGCCGCAACGTGATCAACGTATACGAAGCCACCGGTTCTCCGGAAGACGACGGCTTCCTGCGTACGCCGGAAGGGCAGAGCGCAGTCGAAAACATCCTGAGCTCGCAGCGCAGCCTGGAATCTTTCCTGGCTTCCTACCAGTGGAGGGTCCTTAACCCGAACTTCTTCAGCCTGCCGCGCAGGGTGTATCTGGGCGCTATTTTTGACTTTTAATGTATCGGGGCCTGGCTGGGAGAAGCAAACCCGAACCGGATTTGCTTCTCCCATGCCCCCCGGCAAAATCATTCATAATAAAACTATTGTGCTATGCGTAGAGTATTATTAAGCCTGTTGGGTGTGGTTCTTGCGGCGGCTACGGCCTTCGCCCACATCAACCCCAACAAGTCGCAGGCCGAATCACCTAATAACAATAATAAAGTTCAGTTCAGAGCAAGTTGCGACGCCGCCAAAGCCCAACGGGACCAGGCCGTCAACAACGTCCGTGCTCGCCTGACTACCGGCGGCGACGTGTGGTGGGATGGGAACGACGGCCGCTACGTCGTCCCCAAAGTGCCTCCCGGAGTGCCGGAAGCCTCCTCCCTGTTCGCCGGCGCCGTCTGGCTGGGGGGCGTGGATGAAGCCGGCAACCTGAAAGTTGCCGCCCAGACCTACGGCCGCTCTGGCGGCCAGACGGACTTCTGGCCCGGCCCGCTGTTCCCGGAAAAGGAAAACGAAGATGACCCGGATCCCGGGACTACCGACCAGGAGGTTTGCTCCGAATGGGATGCCTTCTTCGTCGTGACCGGCGCCGAGATCGATGAACATATCCGCCAGTACGAAGAGTCGCTCAGCAGTGGCTCGACCTACGAACCGACTTCCATTCCCAAAGGCGTACGCGGATGGCCGGGCAGAGGCAACCCGTTCTTCCTGGATGTCAACGGCTTTGAACTGCCCAATACCAGCCAGGGCCTGGCCGGCTTCTGGGATGAGGACGGCGATGGCCTGTACAACCCGCAAAACGGCGATTACCCCATCATCGAAATCCGGGGCTGTGACGACCCGCAGTATCCGGATGAGATGATCTTCTGGATTTATAATGACAACGGCAACGTCCACACGGAAACCAACGCCGACCCCATACAAATGGAGGTGCAGGTGCAGGCCTTCGGTTATGCCACCAACGACGAACTCAACGACATGACCTTCCAGCGCTACAAGTTGATCAACCGGGCCGTAGAGCCGATCGACAGCGCTTTCTTCGCCATGTGGGTCGACCCCGACCTGGGCTGCTATACCGATGACTATATCGGTTGCGATACGCTGCGCAGCCTCGGCTATGTATACAATGAAGACGTGCTGGACGGCCAGACCGGCTGCTCCTGCCCGCAGGGGGTCGTTACCTATTGCGACGAAGTGCCAATTCTTGGCGTCGACTACTTCCGCGGCCCGCTGGGGCCGAAGGTCTTCGGGCCGAACGGCGTATTGGTCAACCCCGGCCGGGGAGAAGAACCGGATACGATCATCGAGTTGGGCATGTCTTCCTTTACCTATTACAACAACCCGAGCGTCGGCCCCTGGCCCGCCGGCATGACGGACCCCAACACCGCCCTGGAATACTACCGCTACCTGACCGGCTCCTGGCGCGATGGCAGCCCCTTCACCTACGGCGGCGACGCCTACCAGGATGGCGAACCCATCGAATACGCCTTTACGGAAGCTCCCGATGAACCTTCCCCTGCATGGTCCATGTGTACGGCTGGCCTTGATGAAGGCGACCGCCGCACCATTCAGGCTTCCGGGCCATTCCGCCTGGATCCCGGCGCCGTCAACGAGCTGATCATCGGCGTGGTATGGGTGCCCGACCAGGCCTACCCCTGCCCCAGCATCCGCAGGTTGCAGGAAGCGGATGACATCGCCCAGGCCCTGTTCGACAACTGCTTCGATATCACCGACGGGCCGGATGCTCCGGACCTGGACATCATCGAGCTGGACCGCGAGCTGATCATCGTCGTGACTAACGATACGGTAAAGTCCATTTCCAATAATGCTTTTGAGGAGTACGAAGAAGTGGGCCTGGAAATCCCGACTTTGGCGCAGGACAGCTTCTACCGGTTCGAAGGCTATAAAATCTACCAGCTCAACGGCCCGAACATTGGCCTGAGCCCGGAGAACGTCGCCGACCCCACGCGGGCCCGCCTGATTTACCAGGTCGACATCCGCAACGGCGTAAGCCGGATTTTCAACTGGAATACGATCGACGCGCCGGTAGAGGAAGACTACTATGTGCCTACCCTCATGGTCGATGGTGCCGATAATGGTATCCGGCATACTTTCCGGGTGCGGGAGGACGCTTTTGCCGACGAGGACCGCCGCCTGATCAACCACAAGAAGTATTACTTCGCGGCGGTGGCTTATGCTTTTAACGAATATGAACCGTTCGATCCGAAGGACATCATCGGCCAGCGCCGGCCCTATCTGGAAGGCCGCCGGAATATCGGCCCCAATGGCGACGGCCTGCCTTACACGGCTATCCCCCGGCCGATCGTCGACCGCCAGCTCAATTCCGATTACGGCGAGGGAGCGGTAGTGACCCGCGTCGACGGCGTAGGCAATGGCGGCAACTTCATCGACCTGAGCGACGATACCCGCGCTGCACTCGAAAATGCATTCAGCAGTGGGCAGAAAACGCTGGGCGAGCTGACCTACGCCGAAGGCCGCGGGCCGATCAATATACAGGTATTCAACCCGCTGGATGTCCGCAACGGCAGCTTCGAACTGAAGTTTGTCGACAGCGACCTGACGGACGACGTCGTCGACCAGGACGCTACCTGGGTCATGACGCTCTTCCCGGATGACGGCAGCTACCGGGTGGTCTCCGAGAAGTCGATCGACCAGCTGAATGAGCAGATCATCCGCGATTACGGCTTTACGGTATCCATCGGGCAGGTGTCTGAACCCGGTGCTAAGGATAGCCGGGCAAATGGATATATTCCCAGCGAAATTTCTTATGAGGACGAAACGGCGGAGCCCTGGTATAACTTCGCCCCTGAAGGTGTGGACCTGCTCCCGGGAGTAGGCTTTGATGACCGGGTATTTGACTACACTTCGCTGAACGCCGGCGAGATCGACGCCGCTCTCGATCCGGACGGTGGGTTGGCCCAGTATGGCAACTCGCCCTTAATCCCATACTACCTGCTGGACTGGCGCAGCCGCGGCCTGGTGCCGGTGCCGGGCGTCGGCCTGATCGAAGCGCAGTTCATCACTCCGGTGTGGACCAACAACAGCGCTTCCGGTATCGTGCGCAGCCAGCTGGGGATCGAAAGCCTGAACAACGTCGACGTGGTCTTTACTTCCAATAAGGACCTCTGGAGCCGTTGCGTGGTAGTCGAAACAGCCAACCGGTTCTACACCGAAAATACGATACTGACAGGAGGAGAAACGCCTATTCTAACGGAAGGCCGGCGCAAGCAGTTCGACCTGCGCGCTTCTGAGTCTGTAGGCAAAGAGGCTGGCCCGGATGGGCTGCCCCTGCCGGATGGCGACGGCGAAGGCATGGGATGGTTCCCCGGATACGCCGTTGACGTCGAAACCGGCCAGCGGCTGAACGTATTCTGGGGCGAGAACTCCATTTACCGCGATTCCGTTGCCCTCGGATTTTTCGACGAGCCGGCTACCGGCCGCGATATGATGTTCAACCCGAGCAGCCAGCCGTTACTTACCTCGGACGACGCGTTCACCAAGCTGCCGCTGCCGTATTACCTGGGCGGCCAGCACATGGTCTACGTGAGCAAGCTGCCGTACGACTCCTGCCAGATCTTCCGCGACAACTTCAAGCCGAGCCCGAGCCCGCTGACCAAGGTTAAGGCGGTGCGGGAGATCACCTGGGCCGGCCTGGTGGCCACCCAGCCGGATGTGCAAATGCTTTCCTACGATGAAGGCCTCATCCCGGCGGACGCCGTGGTCAAGCTGCGCGCCAACAATCCGTATCAGGTTGAGAAAGACGTGGATTACGGCATTTACGATACGGGCGACGACCGTACCGGCAGCGGAGAGAACGGCTACCATCCGCTCTACCGGTTCACCATTACCGGCAAGGAAGCTACCGCTCTGGACCAGGTGCAGGTGAACGAAGCGCTGGACATGATCGATGTCGTGCCGAACCCCTATTACGGGTTCTCCGACTACGAGACTTCCCAGTTCACCAATATCGTTAAGATCACCAACCTGCCGGCCAAGTGCGTGGTGTCGATCTACACACTGGAAGGCAAGTTCATCCGCCAGTACGTGCGCGATGAGGTCGGTTCGGTTCCGGAGGGCAACAACCGCGCCCTCAACCGCAACCAGATCAATCCTGCTATCGAATGGGACCTGAGGAACAACAGGGGTATTCCCATCGCCAGCGGGGTATATCTCATCCACGTGGCAGCGGAAGGGCTGGGCGAGCGCACGCTCAAGTGGTTTGGCGTGAACCGCGAGTTTGACCCGTCGGGCCTCTAAGCAAGTTCTTATCCATAAACTTGAAAACCGCAAGAAACGGTGCTTCCGAAGCTCGCCAGGCTTCGGAAGCCCGCTTCCAAAAAATGACTATATGAATAAGCTTATATACTTCATTCTCGTTTTTGCGCTGGCCTGCGCGGCGGCTGTGCCTGCCCGGGCAGGTAACCCCGACCGGCAGGGCGAAGCCGGAGCGGGGCAACTGCTGCTGAACCCCTATCCCCGCAGCGCCGGCCTGCATACCATGTCGACTTCCTTCGTCTCCGGAGTCGAAGCCATGCACCTCAACGTGGCTGGCGTCGGGCGTATCGGAAAAACCGAGATTCAGCTCGGCCATGCCCTCTACCTGCAGGGCACCGACATTCGCCTCAACGGCGCCGGGGTTGCCCAGCGGGTCGGCAAAGGCGGCGCTATCGCCATCAGCCTGATGTCGATTGATTTCGGCGACATCCGCGTCACGACTACCGACCAGCCGGAAGGCACGGGCACGACCTTCTCTCCCAGCTTTTTTAACCTGGGCGTGGGGTATGCGCACACCTTTGAGAATAAGGTCTCGGTAGGCGTGCTCTTCCGGGGCGTGTCCGAGTCCATCCAGGATGTCAATTCCTTTGGGTTTGCCATCGATGCCGGCGTGCAGTACGTGACCGGCGCACAGGACAACTTCAAGTTCGGCATCTCCCTGCGCAACATCGGCTCCCGCATGGCCTACGGCGGCCAGGGCCTCTCCACCCAGGGGCCGGCGCCCAACGGAGGCAGCTACGAGCTGACCTACTCCCAGCGCTCGGCCGACTTCGAACTGCCCTCTATGCTGAACATCGGCCTGTCTTACGATTTCCTGATCGGCGACAAACACCGCCTGACTGCTCTGGGTAACTTTACTTCCAATTCTTTCTCCCAGGATCAGGTCGGCGGCGGCGTGGAATACTCCATGAGGGACATGTTCATGCTCCGGGGCGCTTACCGCTACGAGTTCGGCTCCGAAAATGAAGTCGAATCGCCGATCTACACCGGGCTCAGCGCCGGCGCTTCTGTATCCGTTCCGTTGAGCAAGGAAAATAAAGACGTGCGCTTTTCCATCGACTATGCGTACCGCAATACCAAGATCTGGGACGGCACGCACAATATTGGCATTCGCTTCAACCTATAAGTTCAGGGGCTTCTCTTTCAGCTCTTGAATTTCTCAGCGAATATCCGTACTTTTGCGCTATAACCATGGCAAGAACGTTTCTGCAATACCCCGCAGAAGCGTTCTTGCCTTTTATGCTCAAAAGGGAGGGTTCTGCTCCTGCAGAGTATAAGAGAAGAAAAATAATACACATATTTTCCTTCCCTCAAGTTGGTGAATTGTCAACTCTGGCAGGGCATAGCCAGAGGAGGGAGATGTGACGGTAAATTGTTTACGATAAAATGATTGATTATGTCTGGATACAACTATCTGACACGCGAGGGCTACCATAAATTGAAAGCTGAACTGGAAGAAATGAAAACAACGGGCCGCAAAGAAGTGGCCAGGGCCATCGCCGAAGCCCGCGAGAAAGGCGACCTCTCGGAAAATGCCGAATACGACGCTGCCAAAGACGCCCAGGGTATGCTGGAGATGCGCATTAACGACATGGAGAAGGTGCTGGCCAATTCCCGTATCCTGGATGAAAGCCAACTGGATAATTCTAAAGTGACGGTCCTTTCCAATGTCACCATCAAGAATAAAAAGACGGGCAAGCAATTGAAGTACAAACTCGTTTCCGAATCGGAGGCCGACCTGAAAGCCAAGAAAATTTCCGTCAACTCTCCCATGGGGCAGGGCCTGCTGGGCAAAGCTGTCGGCGATCTGGCCGTGGTGGAAACGCCCCGCGGAAATATCGAGTTCGAGATTGTGGAAATCTCCCTTTCCTGAATAGGACATTTGCAGGAAAATATGTATACTTACTTACAGGATGCCCTTGTCAGAACCTTCATTAAATCATCGCCGGCAACCGGCAACTGCTAATGTGTATCAGGCTCTAAAAGACTATTTTCCATGCCAAGTATTTTCACCAAAATTGTCCGGGGGGAGATTCCGGCGCACAAAGTGGCGGAGACCGACGAATTCCTGGCCTTCCTGGATATTAACCCGCTGGCCGAGGGCCATACCCTGGCTATCCCCAAAAAGGAGATCGATTACATCTTCGATATCGAGGATGAACACCTCGCCGGCCTGATGGCCTTCGCCAAACGCGTGGCCAAAGCGATCGAAGCCGTTGTGCCCTGCGAGCGGATCGGCGTTTCCGTGATCGGCCTGGAAGTGCCGCACACCCATATCCACCTCATCCCCATCAACGACATCGACGACATGAATTTCTCCAAGCCCAAACTGTCCCCCTCGCCGGAAGAACTGGCGGAGCTGGCTGCGGCGATCCGGCGGGAGTATGAGGAATGAAGGAATTTTACCCAGCTGAGCTATAGTGAAGATGGGGAAGGAATGAAGGCGAATTTTCTGATCCTTTCAAAATATGTCATTATGAATTCCTCAACTCGCATTCTCTGTTTCGCTTTCTGCATGTTCATTTCCGGGTCCGTTTTCAGCCAAGGTAACCCTGGCGATTGGATTTATTATAATACGGCGAACTCCGGCATTCCCAGCAATAAAATACTGTCTGTCGATATCGACGAATCTGGCAATATATGGATGGGGACTTATGCGGGCGGTTTAGCCCGGTTTGACGGGAATACCTGGACGGTATACAATACGGGCAATTCGGATATTCCATACGACAACATTCATGATGTAGCTGCCGTGGGTGAAGATGTGTGGTTGGCCGCCAAGATTCCTTTACAGGCCGCTTCCTTGCTGATCAGGTTTGATGGAGAAAGCTGGTCCATTTGGGACGATTTCGGTTATATCCATACCATTTCCAGTTGGCAGGACGGCTTTGTCTGGGTTTCCAGTTACAATATTGGCCTCATCAAATTTGATGGGACGAACCGCGTGGATTTCAATGACCAGAATTCCTGCCTCTATCAGAATGCCGCAACTACTCATCTTATCGACTATGAGACGGGCATTAAGTGGGTTGGATTATCCAATATTTACGTTACGGGAGGAGAAGAAGCCGGTTTGGTAAAAATGGTAGGAGACAGTGCCTGCACAAATTACACTTATTCCAATTCAGGTTTCCCCACTGATGGTTCCGTCCAACAAATCATCAAAAACTCGGCCGACAGCAGTTCCATCTGGATAGCACACAATAAAGGCCTTACGCTTTTTGACGGTGAAAATTTCACGTTCAACGGCCCGCTTACGCCCGGAGAATCTGGCCCGAATGCCATTGCGATGGATCAGTATAATTATTTGTGGGCTGCTACCCCTTTTAGCGGGACTGCCCGAAACAAACTGGACGGAACCGGCTGGGAACGGTTCGGCGGGTTGCCAGACTATTTCGTTCGGGAAATGATCGTAACTCCAGACAACAGAATCTGGGCGACGACAGAATCGAAAGGCCTGGCGGTGTTTGGCAATGCGCTGACCGAAACCGAGGATCAGTTCCGGGAAGAAAGCAGGATGGAATGCTGGCCGACCGCTACCAGGAGCCAGATCAATGTTGCTCTGAAAAGCGATGATTTCCAGGAGTGGGCTTTTTTGATATTTGATGCCCTGGGAAAAAAAGTGCTGCAGGAAAATATTTCAACCGGAAAGCAGATTATCACACTGGATGGCAATTTACCCGGAGGTGTTTACTTTTACGTGGCATTAAATGAAGAAAAGCAACTGGCCGGAAAAGGCAAGTTGATATTGCTTCGTTGAGTTGGCCTGTGGATGAGGATATTTTGCGGCGTTTTCCTCACTTCGCCCGGCCAGGGTTATCTTTCAGGAAGCCGCTCCAGTCGTTATAGCGCTTCTGTCCGCTGAGGATGCTCCCGGACTGATAGAAGTGGCAAACGGCGGTGGCCAGGGCGTCGGTAGCGTCCAGGTAGTAGTCGTCAATCTTGAAATCCAGGATGTTGGAGAGCATAGCGGCCACCTGTTCTTTGGCGGCATTGCCGTTGCCGGTTACCGATTGCTTGATCTTCCTGGGAGAGTACTCCGTAATGCGTACGCCTTTGGTGATGGCCGCTGCGATGGCTACGCCCTGCGCCCGGCCCAGTTTGAGCATCGACTGGGGGTTTTTACCGAAGAAAGGGGCTTCGATGGCCATTTCCCGGGGTGCGTATATTTCGATGATGCTCTGCAGGCGTTCGAAGATGTGCTGCAGCTTATCCTGATGGTCCTCCATTTTTTTCAGGTAGATCACGCCCATATCGAGTAGCCGGAGTTTTTTGTTGGCCACCTCTACGATGGCATACCCCAGGATGTTGGTGCCGGGGTCGACGCCAAGCAGGCGGTAGGTATCTTTTTGCGTATCCAATCGTCTAAACAGGTAAATTTTAAATAAATTCCCAATGGGGGTGCCATCAATTATAAACAAAGTACTCTAAATCCCGGCACAAAACAAAAGTTTTCAACGCCTTTGTTTGTCAGCATATGCAGGAACACCAGAAAAAAAAGGCCTACTCTGTGATCAACTGGGTGCTGAAGGGCACAATTGCCGCCTTTCTGGTGTTTACCCTTTACGGGCAAGCCTTCAAAAGCGAAGGGCTGGAAGCTGTCCGGCGGGCATTCGGAGCCATGCCGTGGGCGGAAAGATTGCCGTGGTTGGCAGGGGCCTTCCTCCTGCTCCCAGCGAACTGGATGCTGGAAACCCAGAAATGGCGCTGCCTGCTGGCCCCCTTCCTGAAGGTGCCGTTTCGGCGGGCCTTCGCCGGGGTGATGGCCGGGGTGTCGCTCGCCCTGTTCACGCCCAACCGGATAGGAGAATACGGCGGCCGCCTGCTGGCGGTGCCTTCGCGGTACAACGGGCACGCTGTGATGGCTGCCCTGGTGGGCAACCTGGCGCAGCTGCTGGCACTCATCGGCTTTGGCCTTCCGGGCGCGCTCTACGTAGCCGCGCTCTACTATCCGGAGGCCCAACTACTGTTCAACGGGTTTTGGTGGCTGGCGACAGTTTTGTTAATTTTGTCGTATGTGTTTTTCTTTAATGTCCAATGGCTAAGTGCCGCCGCCAGGCTTGTGCCGTTGCCCCGGAAAGCCCTGCGCCTGCTGGCCTTGCTGAAACACTACTCGCCGCAGCGCCTGGGTTATGCGCTGGGGATGGCCGTCGCCCGATACGCTGTTTACAGCCTGCAGTTTTTTTGCCTGCTGGTGTTTTTCGGGTTTGAAGCCCCGGCCTGGGCAGCGTTGGCGGGCATTGCAACGATATTTTTAATACAAACCAGCATCCCCCTGCCGCCGGCCCTTGGGCTGCTGGCGAGAAGCGAAGCCGCGCTGCTGGCCCTGGGGCCTCAGGGCGGGGAGGAAATAGCCATCCTGGCGGCGTCTTTTGCGCTCTTTATAATAAACTTATGCCTGCCCGCGTTACTTGGAATGGCAGCCATACTTAAAATAAATGTCTTAAAATCATTAGGTTATGAAATTGAAGTTGTTCAGAATGAGCCTGATAGGCACCACGCTGATCCTTCTTATGGCTTTCGCCGCTCCCGAAAGAACTGAATGGAATACAACGGAACCACCGCAAAGGCCGGAGGAAATTACGCCCTGCAGCATTTACAACAATTCCTTTCAGCACGGCGAAACGATCACGTACAAGTTGTATTACAACTGGAACTTCGTCTGGCTGGCCGCCGGAGAAGTGACCTTCCGCGTGCGGGAAAAAGAAGACCAGTACCATCTGTCCGCTCACGGCAGTACCTACAAGTCGTACGAGTGGTTCTACAAGGTGCGGGATAAATACGACACTTACGTCGACAAGAGTACGCTGCTCCCGGTTATCTCTATCCGCGACGTGCACGAGGGCAAGTACCGCCTGTACGACAAGGTGACCTTCGACCAGGCCCGCGCCAAAGCCTATTCCATGCGGGGCAAATCCAAGGAGACGGCGGAAATGGCCGAATACAGTATCGAAAATTGCATGCACGACGTGCTCTCCATCATTTATTACACGCGGAACATTGAGTTCGGAGCTTACCAGTCCGGTGAAAAGATACCAGTCAAGATATTCATGGATAAGGAAGTCTGGCCGCTCCGGGTGGAGTATCAGGGCAAGGAAGAAAACGTCAAGGTGAAAGGCCTGGGCCGTTTCAATACGATCCGCTTCAGCCCGGAAGTGATCTCCGGTTATGTTTTCGGCGAAGGCGGCGCGGCGATGAACGTCTGGGTATCTGACGATAAGAACAAAATCCCCCTCATCATAGAATCCCCGGTGTCGGTGGGTTCGGTGAAGGCCGTGCTGAAGGAATACAACGGCCTGCGCTATGACCTGGCGGCGGAAAGGGATTAGGGCTTTAATTTCACCTCATGATCAAGAGAGCCTTCGCTGTCCTGGGCGTCATCGCCGTTTTCGCCCTGGGTTTCTGGGCAGCCAGCTGGTATTTCCGGCAGAAAGCGGAAGAAGAAATCCGCAGCCAGGGCACGGTCCTGCTGGAAAAGGTGAGCAAGGTGCGCAAGCTCGTCACAGTGGAGGGCAACTTCAGCGAACTCTATGATGAGACGAATATCCGCAAGTTCACACTCTACATGCCTATGCCCACGACCTGGAATTTTTCCAAGCAGGCCATCCTCAAAGTTACAGGCAAGGTACTGGTGGGCTACGATATGGAACAGGTCAGCATTAGCGTAGACAGCCTGCAGCGCCGCATCGTCATCGGCAACCTGCCCGAGCCCCGCATCCTCTCCATCGATCACGAGGTGGAATACAAAAACCTCGAAGAAAGCTTTTTCAACAGCTTCACTCCCGAAGATTATACCCGGATCAACAAAAACGCCAAGGCAGTGCTGCGCCAGAAAGCCGAAGAGAGCAGCCTGGTCGGCGAAGCCAGCCGGCAGGGCAATCAGATGCTGGACGTCATGCGCTTCATGGTGGAGTCCGCCGGCTGGGAGTTGGTGGTGGAACGACAAGGTGTCGAAATAGAGGTGGATAGCCTTTTGAAAAACTGAATTTATATATGGGTTAGGTGTTTCGGTTTTGTGGTGTTATGGTATTGCGGCCGGGACTCATGGCGACTGTGCCGGGCAACCGCAACACCATAAAACCGAAATACCGCAATACCAAACTTTACGGTGTTATGGTATTGCGGCCGGAAGTAATGGCGGCTGTGCCGGGCAACCGCAACATCATAAAACCGAAAACCGCAATACCAAACTTCGCTCTACTTAAACACCAGCCCCACCGTCACAAAAAATGACTGTTCCGGGGTGACTCTCCCATCAAACGGCTCGCCGTCCCGCTCCACCAAAATCCTGTCGTCCAGAGGCAGGCGTTGCTTTTTGTTGAAGAGCTGCCGGCGCTCCTTCAGGTAGAGGTGTTGCTGGCGGGCGAAGGGCAACATGTAACCTCCCCGGACGAAAATCTCCTGGCCGGGGTGTAACTCCAGCGCCATCTCCAGAGAGAGCTTGAGGCTGTGGATGCGGCTGCCGTAGTAGAGGTTGATCCGGTCGGCGTTGAAGCGTTTGCCGTCGGCTTTGAACTTGCCGAAATCATTGGCAGCCGCTGCGATCTTGCGGGCGTACTTATGGTGGCTGTGCTGTGCCGCTGCCCGCAAGAAGAAGGGCCGCCCTTTGGACAGGTTGAGCTGGGTGCCCAGCCCCAGGGATCGTTCCCGGTAGATGCTGTTCCAGAGGTCGCGCGACCAGCCGCCGCGGACGAAGAAATTGGGATGGAAAAAGAGGTTGAGGTCCAGGTGGGCGATGGGTTCGAAACTTCGGGCCTCCCAATCGGCGGCAGCGTTGAGGATGGCCGGCCCGTCCGGGTTTTCCAGGAAGGCTGCCCGCATGGTGGCAGCCGGGGTTTCCAGAAAGTGGGTGCCGGCGCCGACAACTGCCTGGAAACGCCATTTGAAACCGTCGGGCTTATCTATGGAAGGCGTAATTTTTCCCATGAATTCCGAGCCGTCGCTATTGGCGCGGACGACGGAGTCGCGCCGCGTCTGCAGGCGGGCGATGAAGGTGCTGTCGAAGACCTCCGTTGCCTTTTCCTGGTTGCGCATCTGCACGACGGTCTCCTTCAGGCCGGCGCTCAGGGGCGTAGTGTTGTAGTTGTTCCAGAAATCCTCGTCGTACTCGCCGGTGATGTCCAGGAATTCGTCGCCCCGTTCCAGCCGTTCCAGGTAGGGCACCGGCTTGCCGCGGCCGGGCAGGATTTCGGTGATGGCAATTTCGTTGCTGTAGATGCCGCCGTCCCGGTAGACGCCCTCGCGGAGGGCATTGCTGAAGTACCACCTATCGTCCAGTTTGCGGTAGTTGACGGTGTAGCGGTTGGCCTTCCAGTTGCCGGCGTAGAGGGGGTAGTCGTCGATCCGGCGCAGGCCTTCCGGCAGGATTTCGAACTGGGCGCGCAGGAAGGCGTAGGAGAGGGTGTCGATATAAATGGACCCCTTCATGCGGCCCTTGCCGCCCTCTGCCCGGTTGAAGCCGATCACATAAACCGGCTTTCCTTCGTAGAAGGTGACGGTTTCTATCCAGTATTTGTAATCTCCGAAATATTTCTCGTCAATAAAATCCTCCCGGTTTTTTACAAAATCAAAACGGTGGGCAGCCATATGCCCGGAGGAAAAGCCGGAGTGCTGTTCCACCTCTTCGGCGGAGAGGATAACCTTGCGCCCCTGGATGAGCCCGACCTGGCCTTCCTTGTTGTTTTCATAACTCGTCTTGTAAATATCCAGCACGCCCTCCGCCATATACAGGTACTCCTGGACGGCATTGGTCCGCGACTCCCGGTAGAAGCCGGTAGCGGAACTGGGGCGGTCCGGGTAGTTGTCGGGGATGCGGCGCACGGCCCGGCGGATGATGTCCTCCACCGCCCGCTCGTCCATGACGACGACTTCCTGCAGGCTCGTCGGAATGGCCCGGAGCCGGATGTCGACGGGGCTGCGCAGGCCGTCCAGCGGCCGCTCGTAAGTGGCATAGCCGATGAAGGAAACCGACAATTTGGACTGGCCGTAGGCCTGCGGTATTTTGAGGGTGAAGGAACCGTCGTGCCCCGTAACCGTGCCGATGCCCTTTTCGGGAATGCCGACGTGGGCGTAGGCGAGGGGGGTGCCCTTGCCGGCGTCCCGCACGTTTCCGGTGATGACGATGGTTTGGCAGAAAATCAGGCTGCTCCAGAGCAGCAGGAGGGTGGTGGTTAACAGTCGCATGATCCTGGTTTTATACGGATTATTGCCAGGGTTATTCAAAACCCGGGCAAAGTCAGTATATACTGGCTGGCCAGTATAGGTGAAAGTAGATTGTTTTCTCCCGGATGACGACTGAGGCTACGGGAAGTTACAACCTGATTTTTTTTTAACAAATTTTAACCTCCCAGTTCCTTCACGGCCATCCAGGCCATCAGCCCGGTGCTGAGGGCCAGGCAGTCCTCATCCACGTCGAAGGTGTTGGTGTGGATGGGGGAGGTGATGCCGCGGGCGGGGTTGCCGGTGCCCAGGCGGTAGAAGCAGGCGGGCATCTCCTGAGAGTAGTAGGCGAAGTCTTCCGCCGTCATGCGGATGGGCAGTTCCACGACGTTTTCTTTGCCGAGATATTCTTCGGCGTACCGGAAGGCCTTTTGAGTCAGCGCTTCGTTGTTGAACAGGACGGGATAGCCCACGACGATGTCCAGCTCGCAGGCGCCGCCCATGCTTTCGGCCATGCCTTCGGCCATGCGCTTCATGCGCTGGTGGGCTTCGAAACGCCAGCGCTCGTCCATGGTGCGGAAGGTGCCTTTGAGTTTGACCTCGTTGGGTATGATATTGGTGGCGCCGCCGGCAGATGCGATGAAGCCGAAGGTGAGCACGGAGGGCAGGGCGGGGTCGGCGTTCCGGCTGATGACCTGTTGCAGCGCAGTGAGGATATGGGCGGCGATCAGGATGGGGTCGATGCAGTCCTGAGGCAGGGCGCCGTGGCCGCCCTTGCCCTTCACGGTCATGTAAAGCTCATCGGCGGAGGCCATATAATTGCCCGCCCGCATGCCCACCTTGCCCACTTCGAGCGGCGGATGTACATGCTGGCCCAGGATGGTGGCAGGCCGGGGATTCTCCAGCACGCCCTCCTTGATCATAAGGGAAGCGCCGCCGGGCAGCCGTTCTTCGGCGGGCTGAAAGATGAGCTTGACCGTGCCCTCGAAGTCCTGTTTTAAATCATTGAGGATGCGGGCGGCGCCGAGCAGGGAGGAGGTATGCACGTCGTGCCCGCAGGCATGCATAATTCCGGGCTTTCTGGATTTGTAGGGCACCTCGTTGGCCTCTTCGATGGGCAGCGCGTCCATGTCCGCCCGCAGGGCAACCACCCGCTTTTCCGGGTTTTGCCCTTTGATCAGGCCGACCACGCCGTTGTCGGCCACGCCGTGTTGGTGCGGGATGCCGTATTCGTGCAGTCTTTCCGAGATGTACTTGCCCGTTTCGACCTCTTCGTAGGACAGTTCCGGGTTTTGATGCAGGTGGCGGCGGATGCCGATGACGTCCTGGTGGTAAGCGTGGGCGAGCCTCTGTATCTTGTCTTTTAGCATAGCGCTTTTATTCCATAAACTTTCTGATTCTGCAAATGTGCTAAAATTCCGGATAATTTTTTGAATGCCTGCTACATAGAACGACAGCAGTATTGTCAGTCCGCCTTGTTGGCGTACCGAAACAGGAAAAAGGCGGCTATTCCCAGCAACACAAAGATCAAACCGGCAACAGCCTGGCGCGGCCGCTGAACGAGCGTGTTCGCCACAAAAGCGCTGGAGATAAAGACGAAGACGGCGGGCACTACGGGATACCCCCAGGTTCGGTAAGGGCGCTCCACCCCGGGCCTTTTTCTCCGGAAGACAAAAACGCTCATCCCCGCCAGCGCCATGAAGGCAATATCCATAAAAGTCACGTAGGTGATGAGTTCCGAGAAGGTGCCCCAGAACAGCAGCAGCAGGATCGCCCACCCCCCTTGCAGCAACATGGCGTTGCTGGGCGTATGGAAGCGGGGATGGACGAAAGCGAGGCCCTGGAAAAAGATCCGGTCTTCGGCCATGGCGAAGTAAATCCTCGGGGCCGACATGGTGTAAATGCCAATGGTGCCGAAGATCGAGATGGCAATGGCGACAGCTGTCAGTTTGCCGCCGAAAGAGACAATCTGAGCGACTGCTTCCCCGGCTACTTTTGTGGTGCCGGCGATGGCGTCCAGGGGAAGGAGCAGCATGTAAGCCAGGTTGGCCAGCACGTAGGTGACCGTGACGATCAGCGCGCCAAAAACCATGGCCCGGGGTACCGTGCGCTGGGGCTCGACGGCCTCTCCCGCCAGGTAGCTGGCGTGATGCCAGCCCCCGAAAGACCAGAGCACCCCGATGAGTGCCAGGAGCAGGGCGCTGCCGAGGTTTTCAGGCGTTCCTTCCGCCAGGTTGAAATGCAATTGTACTTTGGAGGGGTCGAAAAATACCAGCCCGGCGACGATAATGCCCACAATAGCCAGCAGTTTGAGCCCGGTGAAAACGTTGGCAAACCACTGGCTGGTGTTGACTCCGATCAGGTTCAGGCCCGTCAGCCCGGTGATGGCAATAACCGCAACCGTTATCCTGCCCTGGTAATCCAGCGGGTAGAAATAGGAAAGATACTCCGCCAGGGCAATGCCCAGGGCGGCCAGAGCGCCGGTGTTGATGACCAGCAGGATAGCCCAGCCGTATAAGAATCCCGCCAGCTCTCCGTAGGCCTCCCGGAGAAACACGTAGACACCCCCGGCTTTGGGGAACATGCCTCCCAATTCTGCAAAGGTGAGGGCGCCGGTCAGCGCGATGAGGCCTCCCACCGACCAAATGAGCAGCACAAAGCCGTGGTGCGGTACGGCCCGGACGACCTCGTAGGGCGTCACGAATATTCCCGACCCAATGCAGGAGCCGACGGCAATCATGGTCAGGCCGAAGAGGGTGAGCTTGCGGTCCAGTTGCAGCATGGAGCCTGATAGGTTGTTGGTTATTGTTTCCCGTCAACGTCGGGCAGTTATTTTGTCCGCTGCGGGCTTATCCGTGTTATTGAATCCCTTCGGCCTGCTCGGGCAAAGTTGCTGGCAATCAACCAATAACTGATCCCGATCCGGGATGTTAATAACTGCCCCGGAATTTCGTTCCGCAGGCACTAATTAGTACTCAGCTGCTGCCTGAGCTGGAGGTTCTTCACTACGAATTCGCCGACCTTCTCGCCCTGGGCCACACCGTACTCGATGGCCGGCCGGTAGTGGATGCCCCCGTACAGCCGGCTCACCGCCGCTTCGTTGGAAGCATTCAGGAAAGAGCTGAACTCGCGGGCAGGCAAGCCGTACTCTTCCTCGGTGGTGTCCAGAAAGGAGAAATTATCTCCAAGGACGGAGGTAAGGGCTACAGCCGCTGCCCGGGAGATCACGCTGTGCCCGCTGGTGTATTCCGGGAAGGGAGGCGTCTGAAGCGTGGGTGCCCAGTTCTCATCGATGTACCGGTTGATGACCGTCTCGGGTCGGATGAGGTTCGAGCGGTATTTTTCATCCCAGCAACTGATGAACCCATCGAACAGAGCGATAGAGGTAAGGGTGTAGGCTTCCAGCGTTTTCATGAAATCGGCCCCGGCTTTGCGGCAGGCGATCTGGGTGATGCCGATCCAGTGCCCGCCGGGCGTGATCTTCTTGGTGGCGAACATCACGTGGCCGGTGTGATGGGAGACGTAGG
Organism: Lewinellaceae bacterium; assembly: GCA_020636375.1. Taxonomy (GTDB): domain Bacteria; phylum Bacteroidota; class Bacteroidia; order Chitinophagales; family Saprospiraceae; genus JACJXW01. Next base: position 175,661 of record JACJXZ010000011.1, read on the forward strand.
GGTTGCAGTCCCAGAATTTGGCGATGGCGGTGCGTTCCTGGCGCTCGGCCTGGTCCCCTACCTGGAGGGCTTCGTAGACTTCCATGGTTTCCTTCATGAACTGGCTTTCCTCGTTCAGGTTGAATGCCGTAGGCGGAGGAGGCGTAAACTGCTGGGCGGAGTCCAGGACCATAGTCCGGATTTTGTTCCAGTGCGGTTCGATCCCGTCCATGTAATCCGGAGGGGTGGGCTGCCAGCGGGCGGGGTCGTCGGAGATGGAAAATTTCGGGTAAGTCCGCGTTTGTTTGTACATATCGCCGTCCGCCCAGGCAAGGATATGGGCTGCCACTTCTTCGCCGTAGGCCAGGGAGCGGTCCCACACATCGCCCGGCACGCGCAGCGTGTCCAGAGTGGCATACAGTTCCTGTTGGTAGGCCTCCATTTTATCCTCTGAGAAGGTAAGGGCTTTCCCTACTTTCAGGAAGGCATGGATGCCGGCCAACGGGAAGCAATATGTTTTGCCCGTTTCCGGCGCCGGCGCCGGCGGCAGCCCGTTCAGCTGGCCGGCCAGGCTCCGGTAATCGGAAAAGCCGGGGAGCGCCGCTTCGTAGGCGGCAATGCTGGCGTAGGCGTAAATTCGGCTGGCCACTGGCGGGGAGAAGATATCGTGGACGATGACGTCTGACAACTGTTTCATCGGCCGGTGTATGTACTCCGGGTTTCGGGCATCCTCCTGAAAATGAGGGTTGCTTTGCATGCAAGCGCCCATAATTAGGGCTGTCAACAATATCCACAAACCATTTCTGGTATTCATAACCCTGAGATTTATGTTCTTGAACCTGATGAATTGGGTTACAAATGTAAGAACTAATTGCTTAGGGGCCGGTATCCGGGTGTTGCTTTGTGTGAGGTTTTGACACCACATAGTACATTAATTAATGCTTGATGAAATTGCCCAGGTATAGTTTTTCATCCACTACTAACCGAAGTAAGTATAAGCCGGAGATCAGTTTTTGTACCGGAATGGAATGAGGCTCATTATGTCGGCCTGACCTTATCCTTTTTCCGGCTTGATCCAGGATTTCCCAATAAATATCATGACTTTGTGCTCCTTCAGGCAGTTGGTAGTAAAGCCCATCGGTGGCTGGATTGGGATGTATTAGCAAAGAAACCGGTGGAGGGAGTTGGGAGATTGAATTTATCAGCGAATCGGCTTCTGCTATCAGGATTATTTGTTGATCATAAAGTAGGTTGGCCACTGTTGATTGGGCAGCAATCCAGAATTTCCCCTCATCAGTGGCAGCAAGCCGGGCATTTCTTTCCGCGGAATTGAAATCCAATTTTTTTCTCCAGTGAATATGTCCCTGAGTGTCTACTTTGATTAAAGCCAGGTCGAAGACGATATTAGCCGAATCGGCTAATGATTCGCCAGCGATGTAGAAGTGGTTATTTTTGAATGCCATGCCTTCAACCCAAAGGTTGGCCATATCTTCTGAGGCAGTCGACCATTCTTTTTCCAGCGCGGCATTTAGTTTTGCCAGATAAAACGGATATTCATAGCCTTGATCAATAGGAATGGAAGATAATCCGATCAGATAAACCCCACCTTCGGGAGCAAGTTCAAAATGCGTGATGTAAGCGGGCATTTCTGTTTCCGAAAATTCGAATTGGCCTTGAGGATCCCCGGAGTGGGAAAACTTCCGGATCATATAGTCAAAATTGTCATCTCCAGCTACCGGCTGAAGCCCAAGTAAAATCTGGCCATCAATGGCCTCTCTAATTTGGGCGTAGTAATGAACTCCGCTGCTGCCTGAGTTGAAAAACTGCTGCCAGATGAATTGCCCATCACTGTCCATTTCGATGAGAAAATTTTTCCAGGAAGCGCTTCCGTTATTCCGGCTGATGCCGAATAAAAGTATTTGTCCGTTGACTCTGACTATGGCTTCAAATATGTCGCCGCCCAATTGGCTTGGTCCTGGTTTCCAGGATTTAGTCCAAATCTCCTCGCCGGTTGCTGCATCAATTTTCAAGGCGAAGCAATAAGCCGATTCCCGATAAAAGGATGGGGATTCGGGGTCTTGAAAATTACCCAACAAAAGAATACTTTGATCGGGAAGCGCCAAAACTTTAGATGGGCTCATGCTAGGTGTGGCGAGTTGGTACGTTTTTTCCCACAAGAGCAGTCCTTGTGGGCTATGCTTGCCCAAATAAAGATGGCGCTTTTCACCAAAACTGAAGGTAGTGCCACTGACAAAGACATTTCCCAGATTATCAACAGCCAAATCGGAGAAGTAGTCGGCAGCATTTGCCCTTCCCATCACGCTAAGGTTTTGGATTAGTGGGTCGGGAGATAGTACAGGCTCATAAAGTGTTTCCCCTGAATTCAGATTAAAGAACGCTAAATAGATAGGAGAAGCAACCGTTCCATTATAGTACGCATTTCCTTCTATAGCGATAAATGAACCAAGTTCGGCATCGGCTTTGAGCCTCATTCTAAAGCGGATATAGAAAGCTTCCTGCCGATACAGCTCTGCTTCTTGAAACTCGATCAGAATCCGATCATTGCCAGTAGCCTTCCAGGAAATCGGGTGGTTCCAGGCTATCGGTTGAAAAGTACCCGGCAGAAATTGTGGAGAAAGGATTAATTCCAGGTTAAGGCTTTCAATATTTGCTGGCACTGCCTGGTCTAGCTTGATGCAAAACTCAAAGTTCCTGGAGCCTTCTTCAATGAAATGATGGTAGCCATAACCTCTAGGTTTTTCGATAATGCGATCCGAGCTCGGGTAATTGTGGTTCTCAATACAGGATTTGGATATCCATGGTTCCTCCTCTTGTCTGCCAAACATATTGGAAAAGCCCGTACTAAAGGAATGATTGGTGATCACTCCGCAGCCTTCCAGTGAAATAGCCGGATGAGATTCTGCCGGATAGCCCGGTGATTCTTCCATCAGCAGGGTGATGGTACGGCCATTGGCCGGATAACTAAGCGTAAGCTCCTGGTTATCGCTTAAGCTCAGGCTATCTTGAGCCACCAAAGCGCCAGTTGAATAGCATCGATGCTGATCGGCCAATGTGGGAGTGCAATCTCACCGGTATCCCATTGGCAATTGTAGTTGTCGTCAAAGAATACCTTGCCTTCTATCCAGCCAGGTACGAAGCCGGTGAGCGGGTCCATTCTACTCATAAATGCTTGTCGGGACAGAATGTCGGCAGCCGTTTCAATATCGTCAAAGCTACCGCACACCATGAAATCCCCCTCTGTGCTGAAGTGGACATCGAAGATACGCCCCGGTTGATCGAGCTGATGGGAGAAAAGCACAACTCCCCCTGCCGTCATCTTCTCAACATAAGGTATATAATCCTGCCGGTGGTATCGCTGCGTACCAACAAGTATATAGTTGCCGTCAGCATCCAGCATCAGCTCTTGAGGATATCGCTGATAGCCAGTACCCACTAATGCGATTTTCTCAATGAACTGGCCATTGAGATCGTATTTGTAAATGCCACTGCCTTCTGACCCATTTCTAATTCCAGGGCAAGCTACGATGATCTGGTTGTGTTCGTCTATCATTGCCGGGATGTGTTGCAAGAAATCATTGTTATCCGCTGAATTAGGGAAATAACCCACATTTCGGGTTCGGCTCCAGGACACAACGCCATTGGTGGCGGAGACAGAAGCCAGGAAAAAACCACGTGTGCCGGCACCAACCGTTTCTGCGTCTCCAACTAATACTAATTGATCGGCATTCGGTTGAAAAATTTGCGAAATGGCACTATTGCTCAACCAGCTATAATTTCTGGACCAATAACGCACCCCTTCCTCATCGGTTTTGTAGAGCATCGAATTGCTGGAAGTACCAGGCTGTCCCAAATTGCCTCCCAGCAGCAGATGGTGCTCTGAGGTTTCAATAGCACACATAATATATCCTTCTTCATAGGCGCGCTCCCAGAGCACGAGGCCCTCCAGGTCAAACTTCAAGGCGAAAGCCTGCGTAGTGAAGCGGTCCTCATATCTCGCTCCGGCAACTAGGAAGTGGCCATCGTAAGTCTGGATAAAAGCCATTCCCAATCCTTCCCCCAAATTATACTGCATGATAACTTCCCCTTCTTCTGTGATTCTGATCAACCTCATCTGGAAGGTATCCCGGCCTGCCTCCTCATTGATCAATACCATCATTGTACTGTCTGGCATTGGCAAAATACGATAGGCGTGATTAGGTGTAGTATAATCGTCATAGGTATAGGTCCATACCTGGCCAAATACTGACGGAAAGGAAGAGAGTAAAAATAAGATGATGTAGAGCACGCGCTGTTTCATGGGTTTCCTGTTTTGGAGAAGTTACGGCAGGTAATACCAGAGATTGGCTTAGCTGTCTTACCAAATATACTCAATTGCGAGCATGGAGAACTACTGTTGAAGCAGAAAAGTTTTGTCAGCAGCCCTACAGGAAACAGTATGTAGGCCGGTTTTGAAGTGGTGTCCGGTTAATCTGCAGCTACTTCCCAATGTCCACCCTTCGGACCTCCGAATTTTCAATTAACCCAGCAGTATTAACCGGTCTTCGGTATGTAGACCCCAACCTTGGCGGACGGCGGACGGTTGACGGCCGACGGCGGCTGCAGCCACTGAAAAGTTGGGGTCTACATATCGAGCTTGGGTTAAGAATCCGACAACAACTTCCGCAGCACTTCCGGCCGGCCCGAAGGGTCAAGGCCGGCGGCGGTAAACGTAAACGAAGTTTTTCCCTTCAGGGAAAGCTGGCTCATATCCTTGCTGCTCACCCAATAAAACTTTCCGTCTTCCCCGTAGACGATCAGCGTGGTCGGGGCCTGCAGGTCCAGATAGATGGAAGGCTCTTTGAATGTCAGCAGGCCGTTGAGGTTGTGGTTGACCACATCTACCCGGTAATGGCGGATCGGCTGGCCGTTCTCATCTTTAAAACGGGCAAGAAGCTGTTCTTCTTCTTTAAAATATTTCAGGACATCCAGGTTGAAGGTGCCCAGGCCGGTGAGCCGCAACCGCGGCCGGGGTTGCTCAAAGAGGCGGTATACTTCGGAATAAACGGGCACGTCCCCGTTTACCGACGCTTCGTACCCGCTGATGAGCTGGCGCCAGTCGTCCGCAAGCGACAATCCGCCCACCAGGTCGTCCCGGAAAAAACGGGCGTGACGGGTAATAAAGGAGTAACCCGGCATGTCGTTCAGAAGGATTCCCCGGACGTTGTAAGCTGGCTGGCCCGGCCATTCCAGGGTATTGTCCCCTCTCTTGGCGTTGCAGTCTATAGCTGCCTGAATGCCTGCTATCTGGAAGGGGTCGGGGCCAATAGCCTTGGGCAGGAGCAGCTTCACGCAGGGCCAGAACAGGTTGAGGCCGGCCAGCGTTTCTTCTCTTTCCCGGTCGAAGTCCTGCTGGCGCTGCCGCAGGGTCCGGGTATACTGGATGTAGGCTTCCGCCGTAGCTTCGTCGGACGGCCGCTCGCCGTTGATGTCCTCCAGCCGGGCGTCCAGCCGGATGAGGCTGCCTTTGTATTTGAGGATTATGGCATATTGTCGGCTGCGTTTTTTCCGGGAGATTTTGATGTCGCAGAAGCGCAGGCCGGCGGAGGCATCCGGGAGTATTTCGTCCAGCGATTTTTTGCCGCCCGGGCTCAGGGCCCAGGTGGCGCCTTCAAAGGCCGCCAGTTCGGGGTTTTCTCCGGACAGGTCCCGGAGCCGGGCTATGACCTTTTTTCCGCTGCGGCCGAGGGTTTCCAGTTCAATGTTGTAGTATTTGGGGTTGTTGTACGCCTCTTCGAAGGCGAGGTGCCCGACGTAGCGGGTTCCGGCGTAATCCTGCCGGACAAAGGCTCCGCCGAAACGCTGCTTGAACCGGTTGGGGTCGAGTTCAGGAACATACTGGTAATCGTAGTTTTTAGCCGATTCCAGCAGTTGGGGAAGCCGGGCGTAGGCCTCCAGCAACTGCGAGATTGTATCGGTATTTCGGGACCACCGCCAGGAATCAGGCCAGTGTAGTTCGAGGTTGCCGAGATACCTGTTCTCGGTACCCGTCTGCACCCGTTTCATTTCACCTTCTTCGTATTCGATGAGCGCATCGCCGTTATCCCAGGACTGCAGCCGTTCGTCGAAGCGCCAGAACTGGGTTTGCTCCAGTACCTGAGTCTGGGCAAAGTCGATATCGGCTGCCTTGCCCTTGCGCAGTTCAAGTTCGTTTCCGGCCCGGTCGAAGGCCCGGATTTCGAACATGCCGGTGGAGTTAAAGTAAACGTCCTGGCCCTGCCGGTTAAAATTCATGGGCAGGCCGGAAGCGATAAAGTCGGCGGGATCCCGGAATTCGCGGTACATCAGGATAATGTCCCCTTTAGCTGCTTTCCCGTAGCGGTCCTGGAAAGCTTCGGCCGGGATGGAGATTTTTGTGCCGGAGCGCTGGTATTCCAGTTGCGCCGGCTGCCGGCTGTCCAGGGAAAAATAAGCACTCTCCACGTTCCAGTTCACTTTTTCGACGATGACGTCAACGCGGCGGTTGCGGGCCAGGGCCTCTTCGTCCTGCCCTTCAGTTAGCGGGTCGAGGTAAGCCCGCCCGGTGGCCTGGATGCGATCCGGTGAGAAGCCCAGCTCTTCCAGGCGGCTGCGGACGCTGGCAGCCCGGCGCTCCGACAGGGCCTGGTTATATTCCAGGCTGCCCCGCCGGTCGGTGTGGCCGATGAGCTGTGCCCGGTAATCCTGTACGGGCAGCAGGTTTTGCAGTTTTTCGGCAACCGAAAGGCGGGCCTCCTGGCTGAGGGTATCTTCATCCGTTTCGAAATGGACGCTGAAGATACTCAGCGGCTGAGCGGAAAGGGCCGGCCCAACTAAAAGGGATAACAACAAGCAAAGGATTGGAAAAAGACGAGGGTAGCGGAGTTTTTTCAGCATGGCGTACAGGGTTTGGTGGTGAAAGGCTGCCTGACACTGGCAGTGTCAGAGCATGTTTGGAGGTGGTGCTTTTGCAGTCAAAATGACTACCTCCAAACATGCTCTTAGATAGTTAAAACGCTTATTTGAAAAAAATAGTGCCTTCGTCACTTCACGACAAATGTCTTTTCTTCTTTCCCTACGCCTGTCATCTTCAGCCCCGTCCAGGCTTTGGGCAAGGCGGCCCGGAGCTGTTTGATGCCGTCGTCCTGAATATCCAATCCACCGATGCCGAAGAGGACGGCCTGCAGGGTGCCGCCGGCGCCGGTGGCGAAATAGGGGTTCGTGCCCCCTGCCGTCTCGGCCAGTACCCCAAAGGGCGGCACTTCATTGGGTTGGTAACTGTCTTTGAACAACTGGTAGGCTTTTTCCACCTCGCCGAGGCGGGCGTAGAGGGCGCTGAGGGTGGAGACGCCCATGGCCGGGCCGTCCGGCGCCATGCGGGGCTCGTAGTACTTCAGATCCCGGCGGATATTTTCTTCCCCGGTGACGATCTTCATGGGATAGGCCAGCAGGTTGGCGTCCGCCTGTTTGATCATTTCTCCGTTATAGGTGGCGTTTTCGCGGGTGGTGCCGTCCGGGAAGGCGAGGATGGGGATATTGGCGGCCACGTGTTCCCAGTCGGGGTCCGGCTCCAGGCCCAGCTCGCGGGCGGCCTGGGCGGCGTAGCGCAGCACGGTGATGGCCATGCCGTTGGTGTAGGCGTTGTTGTCGATGTTTTCCTGCCATTCGTTGGCGCCGATGACGTTGTTGATGTTGTACTTTCCCGGGCCTTCGCGTTCGACGCGGCTTGTCCAGAAGTCCGCCACCTCCCGGATCATGGGATAACCACGGGTACGGAGCCACTCCTTGTCGCCGGTGGCCTGGTAATATTTCCAGGCGGCCCAGGCAACGTCGCCGCTGATATGGTGCTGGAAGGGGCCGGTCAGCGCCCAAACCGGCGTGTCTTCCGAGCCGTCGCCGGCGGATTCCCAGGGGTACATCGCTCCGTCATAACCGTGGGCAAAAGCATTCTGTTTGGCGGCTTCCAGGCGCTCGAAGCGGTACTCCAGCAGGGATCGGGCAATTTCCGGCTGCAGTACCAGCAGGGGCGGGTACATCCAGATTTCGGTATCCCAGAATACATGGCCGTTGTAGCCCAGGCCGGACAGGCCCATGGGGGAGAGGCTATAAGCCGTGCCGGCGCGGGCGAAGGAATAGAGGTGGTACAACATGGAGCGCACGTCGCGCTGGTCGGCCTCGTTGCCTTCGATGACGATGTCGCTCTTCCAGAGTTCGGCCCAGGCGGCCTGGTGGCGTTGAAGGAGGCGCTCCGTGCCTTCCAGCCTGGCGAAGACAGTGAGGCGTTCCGCTTCGTTGAAAGGGTCTTCGTAGTGTTCGGAAGAAACGGCGGAGGCGACGATGCTGAATCGGTAGGTTTCGCCGGCTTTCAGCTGTTTGTAGAATTTTGCCAGGTGCATGTTGTAGTCCCAGTCCTCGTGGATCAGATCTGGCTCGTTGCCATGTTCTTCTTCGAATATAAAGCTGTTGGAAGCCGCGACGGTGAGCCGCCCGGACGGGCTTTTGGCTACTGAGCTCAGCAGGGGCACTTTCACATGGGGGCGGTCGATCTCGCTGTAGTAATTGCGCACGTCGCTGAGGTGATTAGGCGCTTCGATTACGCTCATCGGCGTGATGGCCGCGGCTTTTTTGGCTGTAATCTCCACCATCACCATGGCGGTGAAAGGCAGGTGGCGCAGGGCCATCATTTCGTGGCGGACGCTCAGTTTGTCCTCTACGTCAAAAGTGGTGGCCAGTACCGCCCGTTTCATATCCAGTACCTGGGCGTAGTTGCTGATGTTCTGGCGGCCGATGCGGCGGCCGTCCACGTCCAGGTTCAGGTTAACGTGGTTGAAGGTTTTGAGGATGTTGGATACCCTGCCGCGCTGGTAATAGTCGTATACGCCGTTGAGCACGACGTCCTGCACTTTCATGGGTTCCGGGGAAGATACCAGGCCGACCATGCCGTTGGCGCAGGTGATTCCGAAATAATTGTTGGGGTTGATGTCTTTGGCGACGATGTGCCAGGGTGAATCATTTTGTTTTTCCTGGGCCCAGAGCTGAGAGGCTGTCAGGACCAGTGTTATCAGGATAGTTCGCTTCATAATACCGATTTTTATTCTTTTTGTTAAATTATTGTCTATTAAAATTTATTTTAACAGTTTATTTTGATTATTAAGAAAATTAAATCCAATAAAATCAAAAATAACCTAAAACAATAATGATTTTAATTGCATGTTTATGTTTTTTTGTTTAAATTGCATCATGTCAATTACTTCAAACAAACCGCACGATGAATTTTTCAAAGCCGCTCTCGGAAGAAAAGAGTTGGCGATAGCCTATTTGCAGGCTTTTTTGCCGGAAGAGATCGTTCAAAAGTTAAAACTTTCGGAGTTAAAGCCTGCGAACGATTCTTATATTACCGCCAAATTAAGAAAAGTTTTTTCAGATCTTGTTTATACCTGTCCCTTCGGAGATGAGGGGCAGGAAATCCTGATCACTTTTCTGTTGGAACACAAAAGCCAGCCTGTGAAATATCCGCACATTCAGCTGCTTCAGTATGAACTGGAGATATGGGAATTGCAGGTAAAACAGAAGGAGCCGGTCAAACCGGTGTTGCCCATTATTTTTTACCACGGCAAGAAGAAATGGGAAAAAAAGCCTTTCGAAGAATATTTCATCCCCCTGGACGAAAGCCTGAGGAAATACATCCCCGGCTTCGAATATCATTTGACGGACCTTAGCGATTTCTCAGATGAGGAGATTTCAATGCTGAAGACCGGCTTCCTGGCCAACGCGCTCCTGATCCTGAAACATGCCTGGGACAAGGAATATTTCCAAAAAAACGCAGTCCTGGTTTTTTCTCGTATCGATATATATGACGATGACCCGGAGGTGAAAAACTTCGTCCAGGCGATGTTTGTTTATTTTTTCAAAATCACCGAATTTAGTGTTGATCAAACTATGGAAATTATGGAACATCTGTCAAAACCAGTAAAAAAAGTAGCCAAGAGCACTTACGACCGCTTTGTGGAAATGGGCTTAAAGGAAGGGTTGGAGAAAGGGATGAAAGAGGGCATGGAGAAAGGCATGGAAAAAGGCATGGAAAAAGGCATGGAGAAAGGCATGGAGAAAGGCATGGAAAAGGGCATGGAAAAGGGCATGGAAAAAGGCATGGAAAAAGGAGACCGGCGCCGTTCCCGCATTGCTGTTCACAATCTCCATGAAAAGGGTTTTCTGGTCGAAGAAATTGCCGAAGCGCTCGAACTTTCCGTCGAAGAGGTGGAAAAGTTTTTAGAAGAGGAGAAGTACAGCGAAGAGTAGGCTGGCAGATAATAATAAATTTGCTCTGGCAGCCTACTCCTATATTCTTCTTTGGAGAAAAGATCAACTCCCCGCCTTCACCTTCTTCACATTGTCGTCCGGAATCCGGTCGATAAGGTAGTAGTTCGGGTCGATACCCGCTTCGTAGGGCAATTCATCGACAATGATCGTGAATTTCGGATCAGGTTCCGTAATCAGGTGGCGTTCCCAGTAAAGCGCCTCGCCTCGTTTTTTCCCCTCCGCCGGCTCGGCATAAACACCAATGTCGATCCAGTCATTGATCGGTACAGGCGTTTCTGCTCCCAGGGTATCCGCCCGGAACTTGCCGGTATGCACATCAAATGATACTTCATATTTACCGTTGTCCAACTTCCGGTAAACAGGGTCGCCCATGCGGTTATCAAACAAGGTAATGGTTTCGAACAGGTCAGTGATCAGGTATTGCAGGGAATCCGGGGTATGCGCCCGGAAGGCGCCCACCAGGTGATGGGAAGTGGGATAGGGGGGGGCGTTATAGGCAAAGGAGTCGATCATCGTGCGCAGGGCCGCATTTACATTTTCCTCCCCGATCATCTCCTTAAGGTAGTACATCGCTACGCTGCCTTTGCGGTAATGGATATACCCCTGGCCGGGATAGACTTCCATCAGCGGCTTTTCGCGTTCCGTTTCGCTGCCGCGCCCGCGCAGGTAGCGGTCCATCTCGTAGCGAAGGAACTTCTGCATCTGCTCCCGGCCGTACTCCTTTTCCATGACCATCAAAGCGGAATATTGCGACATGGTTTCCGAGAGCAGGGTGGCGCCCTGCATCCTGGCGCCGATAACCTGGTGGGCCCACCACTGGTGGGCCATTTCGTGAGCAACGACGTAAAATACCATGTCGATGTCTTCTTCGTCTTCGATCTGAGCGATAAAGCCGATGCCTTCGGAATAAGGCATCGTTCCCGGGAAAGCCTGGGCAAAGCTGGCATACCGGGGGAATTCGATAATGCGCGCCTGCCTGTGCGTATAAGGCGAGAAGTTCTGCGTATAATATTCCAGCGACCGTCGGATCGACCGCAGCATGTTCTCTACATTGTATTCATGACCCTGGTGGTAATACACCTCCAGCTTTACTCCGTTCCATTCTTCCCGCGCCACTTCGTAATCGGCGGAAATGAAAGAGTAAAAATTAAGGGAAGGATGGTCCAGTTGGTAATGAAAATAACGGCGGCCACCCTCTTCCCACTCTTTGAGCAGGCTGCCCGGGGCTACGGCGAGCTGATCTTTGGAGGTGCTAATTACGGTTTCCATGGTGATCCAGTCCGAATTGGCGTCCAGGTAATGCCGCCGGCAATTATCCGAACAATGGCGCTCGAGCGGGGGGACAACCTCCTGCTCCGGCAGGCCGTATTTTTTCCTGTACCGCTTTTCGCTGAGTTCACGGCTGGTCTGATACCCAAACTGCGGCGTGACATCCGTCGTGTTGAAGAAGGAACCGTTGGGCACCACCTGGGTGAACCGTACCTGGTTTTCGAAGCCTCGGGTATCGAGCTTGGCCGTGTATCGGAATTGAATGCTGTCGCCCGGCGCCAACGCGGGATGGAACGCATAGAAGCAGACGTTCTGTTCTCCGTCGTCCCAGAGCACCTCGCCGCCTTCTATGTCAATTTCCAGTTCTATATAGGGCAGTAAATTGACGAAGAGGGTATCTATCGGCCAGCCGCTGTTGTTGAAAAGGGTGAGTTCCCCTTTGACCTTCAGCCCTCGCTGTTCCGGGAAGATATCGATGGTGTAATCAATATCGGTAACGTAGGGGACAGCCATGTCCCGATATTGCTTGTATCGTTCTTCATAATCGGCGCTCAGCTTCCGGGCTTCTTTGGGCGTCCGGTAAGTGTTCAGCACCTGCGTATTGTAAAAGACGAATCCGGCTGCCCCCCCCCACAGGCCCACCAGGCTAAAGAAGGCAGCTTTGGAACTGGCCCTGTACCGCAGGCCGGCATTATAGCTTCGTTTGTTCCAGGCCGTATCCTTACCCCGGATCCAGAAAAAAACGGCGAACCCCACCAGAATGAGGGCAAACAGCAGCCAGTAAATGTTGAACCAGGTGATGCCGGGAACATACGGCCCGAAACCGTTCATATCCGAATAGGTGAAACTGGGCAGCGCGCCGTATCGCAGCATCAGGCTCTGAATATCGAGGGGCGTCCAGATGAAAACGTTGGCGATCAGAAAGGCGACAACCACGAAGTAAGCCAGATACTTGTTGTTGACCAGGGTGTGTATCAGTATGGAGATCACGGCAATAAAGGCAAAACGGAAAAAGTCGATCACCAGCATCTCCGAAAAATAGACGCCTGGTTCATAATTGGTGTAGCCCATCAGGGTTTGGCCGGTGATGCCGGCTAAAACGGCCAACAACTGCAATACGATGATGATGCCGGCCATGGCCAGCATTTTGGATACTGCCGGCACCCATGTAGGGTAGGGCAGCGCGTCGTATATCTCATCCACCCTGGCATCCCGCTCTTTCCAGATCAGGGCGCCGGAGAAGAAGATGATGATGCCTATGGTGAACAGGTACATCGTGCCCTGTATGGTGCTGATCACGTTGTACGTCACCGGATACAGGGTTAGCCCGTAGGCGTCTTTTGCTCCGGAAAGGGCGAAGCTCATATTCAGTACCCCAAAAAGGAGGATCACCAGAAAAGGCACGCTCCTGACGATGCCGAGGAAGTCAACTTTTGCCTGGCTGGCCACCTGTTTCAGCGCGCTGGTTGTTCCGGTTGACAGGTTCACCCGGGGTGCCGCGCCCAGCGTTGCGGGAACGGCCTCCATCTCCACTTCTTCCTCCGTATCTTTTTGCTTTCGCCGGCGCCGGCGGGCCGAAAAGGAAAATCGGAAGTAGGCACCGAGCCAGATCAAAGCTCCCACGCCCACCCAGATCAGGCGGTTGAGCAGCAACATTCCTTCCAGGCCCAGTACCTGGGTGTTTTTCTCCGCCACCGTCCAGTATTTGGCAATGAGGTTGAAGGTATTCAGGGCAAAAGGGTCGGCCAGCATGGCCAGGCGCTCGTTGTCCAGGTCGGAGGTCAGCGTCAGGGCGGTGGCATAAGCCACCAGTATGCCGAGGGCGCCGATGAAAGAGGCAATGCTGCTGCGGCTGAGCACTGCGATGGAAAAAATAATGGCAGCGATCAGGAAGGTGTTAGGCAATCCAAAAATCAGGAATCCATTGAGATGCGCACCCCAGTATACCGGGCCCACTTGGCCGGCTTCCAGCCAGGGCACCAGCCCACCGAGCAACAGGGCCAGCGAGACTCCCAGGAGAGGAATACAGGCAACGATCACTGCCCCCAAAAAACGGCCCGCCAGATAGGAGCGCTTCCGGATAGGAGTAGAAAATATGATTTCGTGCGTGTTGTAGCTGAAATCCCGCAGGGCCGCCGCCTGGGCAAAGGCCGTGGTCATCAGTAAAATGATGATGGACATGTTGGCGTACATGCCCATAACGACAAACGGCGCATTCTTGTGTATACTGCCGTAGGACTGCCCGATGGTCACATCGTCGCTCGTCACGGCGAAGAATACCAACAGGGTGTTGATCAGCAAAAAGACGTACACCATCGGGCGGCGCATCCAGTATTGTGTTTCGAAGGAGAGGATGTTGCGGAGCATGGGGAGAAGGGTTGTCTGTTGTTGGTTTGGCGGACAACGGGGAACAGGCGACGGCCAACGGACTTAGTTCAGCCCGAAAATTTTGGAGAAGAAAACGTCTTCCAGGCTGGCTTCCGCCGGGGAGAAGCCGTCCTCCGGTTTTTCCTCGGCAAAGATGTGGATCAGGGGTTTGCCGCCGACCAGCTTGGTGGAGATCACCCGATACTGCTGGTTGTAGGTTTCCAGTTCCGGTTTGCTGATGGACTTTTCCCACACCCGGCCGTCGATGCTTTCCAGGGCATCATCCGGAGCGCCGGTATACAGCAGTTCTCCTTTGTTGATGATAGCCATGTTGGTGCATAGCTCCTTGACATCCTGAACGATATGGGTAGAGAGGATCACGATGACGTTTTCGCCGATCTCGGAGAGCAGGTTGTAGAAGCGGTTGCGCTCCCCGGGGTCCAGCCCGGCAGTCGGTTCGTCGACGATAACCAGGCGGGGGTTGCCGATCAGCGACTGGGCGATGCCGAACCGCTGGCGCATGCCGCCGGAGAAGCTGCTCACTGCCTTCCTGCGGTGTTCGTAGAGGTTGACGCGTTGCAGCAGGGCGCCGACCAGCTCTTTGCGCTCCCCGCGGCTGGCCACGCCTTTGAGCATGGCGATGTGGTCGAGCATGGCCTGGGCCGACACCTTGGGGTATACGCCGAACTCCTGGGGCAGGTAGCCCAGGATGCGGCGGGTTTCGCCTTTTTGCTTCAATATGTCGATATCGCCCAATTGGACGCTGCCGGAGTCGGCGTCCAGCAGGGTGGCGATGATGCGCATGAGGGTAGATTTTCCCGCCCCGTTGGGGCCCAGCAGGCCGAACATGCCGGTGGGAATGGAAAAGGTAACATCCCGGAGGGCCTGGACGCCGTTGGGATAGGTTTTGCTGAGATGGTTGATCGTTAATTCCATGATTGTTTTGCTCTGGAAGGGATGTGCAAATTGCCTGCAATGATAATCAATACTGGATTGCGAGATGAATTCAATAGACGACGAATGCCGTTGCTTCGACGGAAGGCAGGGAATAAAGGGTTCTGCGGTCCCAAAACCTGCTGTGCCAAAAGCGAAACCAAAAGCGAGAGGCGCTTCAATTCGGCAGAAAATATGGCGAGTTGGAGGAACACACCTTGAACTTAAATCATTGATTTCCTTTTCAACATGCAGGTTTTAGTATTCGTCGATTTTTCATTTCTCCCTCTATCGCCGCATCGTTCCGCAGGCTACATTGCGTGAAATTTCAACACGTCAATGTATAAAACAACCTTACTCTTTTTGCTTTTGCTCAGCGGTGTCGTTGCCGCTCAGGATGTGAAGGTCCTCAACCTGAAATCGAACGACGTTATTTACCTGCCGACTACCGACAGGCTGTACGTTTCCACTCCGGAAGGAGAGACAAACGGCAACAGCCTTTGCGTGGTTGACCCCTACCACGGGACGATTGACACCTGTTATGCCATTGGCGGTTCGCCCGGCGCCCTGGCGGTTTCCGATGACGAAAAGTACATTTACATCGGGTTGACGGCCAGCCCGGAGATTGTCCGTTTCGACACGGACAGGCAGGCCGTCGGCCAGCGGTTTTCGCTGGGCAGCGCAAGCCCGTTCTACGGCGACAATTTTGCCGATGACATCGCCGTGGTGCCCGGTTCTCCCCTGGCCGTCGCGGTCTCCCTGATGAGCCAGCTGACTGGCCCGCGCCATACGGGAGTAGCCGTTTTTGACGACGGCGTTCAGCGGCCGCTCACCACTCCGGTGCATACCGGAAGCAACAGCATCGCTTTCGATCCGGCCACCGGCCTGCTGTACGGCTTCAACAATGAAAGCTCGGAGTTCGGGCTGCGGAAGATGGCGGTCACAGCCGAGGGCGTGAGCATCCTGAGCGTTACCGAAGGGTTATTCGATAAGTTCGGCGACGAGATAGAATATGCGGATGGCAGGCTTTATTCCCATCTCGGGCAGGTGATCGACATCAGCGGCGACGTGCCGGTGCTGGCCGGGCAGTTCCGTTCGGATTACAGCCTGTATAATGCCGGCCTGGCCGCGGCGCCGGATTCCAATGTGGTTTACTTTCTCAACTCCACCTACAGCCCGTGGCTGCTTTTGCAGACATTTGACAAGAATACTTACGAACTGGTGGGCCAGCGGGAGTTCCTGAACCTGGGCGGTTACGTGTGGCGGATGGTGAGCTGGGGCGGCGAAGGAAAGCTGGCCTTCATTACTAAAGACGTCCTTTTTGAGGAGCACAACCACCTGGTGATCCTCCGCAACTGCACCTCCGCGATCGTGGAGGCTCCCGTCCTGGAGCAGGCCCCCGGCGCTTGTTTGGGAGACACGCTTGCGCTGCAGGCCGCGCCGGGCGAGGGGCCGGTTTTCTGGTCAAACGGGCAGGTGGGGCCAACCGCGCTCGTCACCACCACCGGAGAGGTTTACTATCAGGTTGCGGACGAGCAGGGCTGCCTGGGCCCGCCGTCAAATCCGGTTTCCCCCCAGTTTGACTATCTGCCGGCGCCGCCGTACGTCCTCACCCCGGGATCTCTGGCCCTCTGCCAGGGCGGACAGGTGACGCTCACCACGCCATCCTTCCCGGGGCCTTTAGGTTTCCTCTGGAGTACCGGCGAGGCCGGCCCGGCTATTCAGGTGACAGAACCCGGCGAATACAGCGTACAGGCCCTGTCGCTCAACGGCTGCCGGAGCGAGCCCTCCGAACCGGCGGTTGTCTACAGCCTGGCCGAGCCGGCACCGCCCCAGCCCGCCATCACGGTGGACGGAGAAACGGCGTTTTGTGATAATATGCCCAGCGTGCTGCGGGCCCCCGGCGGCTACCCAGGCTATCTTTGGAATACCGGCGGCCTGTCGGCAGCCATTACCCCCTATGTGAGCGGGCTGTACAGCGTCCAGGTTCAAAACGAGGCCGGCTGCCTGAGCTTTCCTTCCGAGCCGGTAAACATAACGATAGCCTACAGCCCCCCGATCCCGGACATATTCCTTTCCGACAACAACTTTTTGTTCACCACATCTCCCTTTGACAGCCTTCAATGGCTTTTGGACGGCGAACCGATCCCCGGCGCAACCAGCCAGGTGTTGCAGGCTGTCGAAACAGGCATTTACAGCCTGCAGGCCACCTGGGGCGGTTGTACGTCCGTTTCCAATGAACTGTATATCGTGACCTCCGGCGTTGATGAGGCCCTTGCCCGTGAACGGCCGGTACTGTTTCCCAACCCGGCGCAGGACAGGGTGTACCTTCGGCTGAACACCTCCGGGGCCAGCTCCGGAACGGCCCACATCCGCAGTGCGGACGGCCAGCTGTTAAGCCGGCAGGTATTGCTGGCCGGGCAGGAATTGCAGGAGATATACCTGAACGGCCTCCCGCCCGGGCTGTACCTCGTGGAGGCTTTTGATGCAAATGGCCGTCGGATTGCTGCGAGCCGGCTGGTGAAACAGTAATCCGCCCGCAGTTCATAATTTTTTTAAAAAAAGTTTTCAGAAACAGTAACACTTCCTCTTCCCGGGAGATAAAATAATAAACACAGAGACTAAAGAGAAAAACACCTAAAACCCTGTATAACCCCGTAATCCCATGATGAAATAGTGGAGGAAGCCGCCAAAAGAGGCCGGCTTCCACTGCGTATCCTTTGACAAATAAGGTGAGTGTCTATTTACCCCCCTCAGCTCTTTTCCCAAAGCAAAATTAGTTGATTAGAGAGGGTATGCCGGACGGCGCGGAATGTGCCTCCGGCTTTTTTCGTTGATAGGTGTCTGTTGTCTGTTGTCTGTTTCCGGAGCCGGCAACAGCTCAGTTCAAAAACCGCCACTTGATGCCCAGGCGGAACACCGCGCTGGGATGTGCATAATAAGCCGTCTGATAGAACAGCTCGCCCGGGATCAGGGCGGCGGTGGCGTTTTCCCACCTGACGAACGCCCGGAATTTGGTGACCCGCATGCTGAAGAAGGCGTCGGCTGCCGGATAGAAGGGTACCTCCCGGCTATCCTGTAGCTGGAACTGGCCGGTGACGGGGTTATAGTAAGGAGCAAAGAAGGAATTGTTGAACCGCAGGTCGACGCCCACCCGCACATCCAGCACTTTAAACCAGTTGCCGGCGTAGTAGAGGCTGTGTTTGGAATAGATGGCCGGCAGGCGGACGAAGTCCTCCGTTGCCTGCTGGAGGGCGACGATGTTGTCCAGGTGAAAACTGCCTACCTGAAAATCCTTTTTGAGGATCAACTGGGCGATACTGATCGGGATGCCCGTCTGGCGGGGCAGGCCGAGGGTATCGAAGTAGACGTAGTTGTTGAGCAGGTGGTAGCGGCCGGTGACCTCCAGCCGGAAGCCGGGCAGGGAATAGGTGCCCGACAGGGTAGTGGAGAGTGTTTTGTCAAAATCATTGCGGTATACCTGTTGTTCGGACAGGTTCAGGCGGTGTTCCATCAATGTAGGCGAATACAGCTGGTTGACGGCGCCCAGCGTAAGGTTGCCCACCTTCCTGAAATCGAAGAAGAGGTTGCCTTCCGCCCGGTAATCGCCGGCGTTGTCCCACAGGCCGAAATGGCCGTACAGGTTGATGCGCAGCCGTTCGTTGGGGTTGAAGCGGTATTTGCCGGTCAGGAATAAATTGTTGAGGGACGTATCGGCGCCGGCCTCTTCGATCCGGTGCAGGGTATGAATGGCGCCCACTTCGAAGAGGTCGCGCTGGTTCTTCGCCCGTTCCCGGTTGCGGCTGTCCAGCTTGAAAGTCGCGAGGCGCAGGCTGTTTTCCAGTTTGCGGTGGGTGAAATACAGGCGGGTTCCCCGCGGGTCGGGAAGGAAGGCGGGGAAGGCGCCGTAGAAGAAGGAGTCCTGCGCTTCGGCGTAGTCGTCGTGGTATTTGTAGGTGCTGTTGTTGTAGGTAGCCTGATGGGCGATGGTGTACGACCGGCGCGGGCCGCGGATGGAGTCCTGGCCGCCGCCAAACTGGTAATAATGGGTATACATAAACTCCCGGTGCGCGTGCCGGGTGCGGGCTGTTTCCAGAAACACATCGGCCGAGCTGGGGCTGCTGAACTGCCCTTCGGTGATCGGCTCGCTCAGCAGGCCGCCGTTGTCTTCCTGCTGGATGGTATTGGCGGCAAAGCTGAAGAAACCGTCGTACCGGCCGTTCCGGCTTTCATACCACAATCCGTTGGTAAAGGCAGTGTTGCGGTTATTCTGGTTGGGATACTGGCTCTGCGTCCCGAACTGGGTAATGCGCTTGTAGTCGAGGGAAAAGTTGAGGCCGTTGGCGAAGTTGCGGCTGAACTGGGCAGTGGTGTACCCGTCGGCCTGTTCCGAGCCCAGGGTATAAGACACCAGGGAGAAGGGCCGCTCGATCCGGTAAAAGGGCATCTCTTTCCCCGTGGCCATATACAAGTCATACTGGTGCAGGCCGATGTCAAAACCCCGCCTCCAGGCCGTTTCAAAAACGATGGGCTCGTGGGCGGACCCCAGGTTGCCGAGGTGGCGATAATCCAGGTCCCGCTTCCGCACCGGGTCGTACTGGCGAAAATAATCGCCCAGGGTCGAATCCGAAAAGGGAATCTCCTGGTTGGGGTTGTCGGCGAAGAAGTAAAAAACCTCGAACGTGTCCAACTCGATCTCGTTTTGATCCCCGCTGCTCCTGCTCCCGCTTCGTTCTCTGCTCCCGGTAGGAAAGTCTCCCTGCTGGGCAGGCAGCAGGGCCGGCGCCAGCAGCGGCAGGAAGGAAAAGATGTAAGGAATGATTCGTTTCATAGTACTCTTTGGGGGCTATCGTACATTCGTGTATAAGTGTATAGGTGTATTTGTGTATAGGGGCATTCGCAGGCAGCAGGGAAGGATAGCAACCGGCTACAATGGGCTATCCCCCATAAACACACAACCCCATAAACACATAAACACATAAACACATCCATACACATTCCTACCTGACCACCACCCGCCTTGTCACATTCACACCCTCTCCCTGCAGGCGCAGCAGGTATATTCCTGCCGGAAGGCCCGGGTTGAGTTCGTAGCGGATCAGGTTGGCGCCGGGCTGCAGCTGCTCATTGCCCAAACGCTGGGCGAGCCGCCCGTTGATGTCCAGCAACCGGGCATTAACGTTTCTTTGGCCTTCGGGCCATTCGAGCTGTACATTTAAAATGCCGGAGGCCGGCTGAGGGAAGACGTTCAGCCTTTCTATCCCTTCGGGCCCGGAAGCGGCGTTGATGCCCAGGCAGGACAGGTCGACGGGGGTGAGTTCCTGGGTGGCGGCGCAGTTGTCGCCCATGCCTTCGAATACGAACAGGCCGGACTGCATGTCCAGCACCAGGATATTGCCGGAAGGCAGCAGGGGGTAAATGCCCCATGCCCCCTTATAGCTGCCGCCGTCCGGCTCCGGATAAGTATCGTAGTATAAAACCTTTTGCGGATTGGAGGGATCGGAAATATCGTAAACGACCAGCCCGTCGTAGTAATAGCTCACATAGAGATAGTTGCAGGCAACGATCTGGTTGTGCGGGATGCTGGAGGGGTTCGTTACGCCCGCGTCGAACGTGCCCACCACTTCGATCTCGCAGGGGTTGCGTACGTCGATGACCTTCATATCCGCGCCGTGTGTTTCGTCTGCCATGTAGTAATACCGGGCGTCGTCGGTGAGCCAGCCGGAGTGGTTATAACCCCGGAAGGGGTAGTCTGTCAGGGTGCTCAGGGTTTGCGGACTGAGCGGGCTGGAAAAATCGACAATGGCAAACCCGCTGCCGCCACAGTTGAGGAAGGCGATGCCGTCGCGCACATAGGCGTCGTGTACATGGCCAACCGACAGGCCGCCGAAGTTGTTGTAGCTGCCCAGCGGCACCGGATTCAAAGGATTGGAAATATTGATGATGCGCATGGCGGCTGAGCCTCCCTGGTTGCTGTCCATTGCCAGGGCGTATAATTTGGCGCTCGCCGTGTCGATGAAAATGTTGTGCGACCGGCGGATGATCTGGCCCGAATCATAAACGACCTCTATTTCATCGGGCAGGTTCCGGATGTCGATGATCTGCAGGGTGCTGGGCCCTTCGTCGCAGACAGCGTAGAGGTAGCCCCGGAAGTCGTGATAATCCCGGTGGATCACCCCACCGCCCTGGAAGGCGCCGGGCACAAAGTGCGCTTCGAACGGCTGGCCGGGGTCGGTGATGTCGATGAAGTGGGTGCCGGCCGTAGAACCGACGACGGCGTATTCATGGCCGTTGACCGCCAGGCCCCATATTTCGTTGTAGGTGTTGTCGTAGAAAGCAGACCCTACCAGATCCGGGTCGTCCCACCTCCCAAGCAGGTTGGCCTGCTGCTGGGCGGAAAGAGAGAGCGGCAGGGCAAAGAGCAGGAACAGTAAGAATGGCTTCATAAGATTGCTTTTAAACAGTAAAAGAGTAAAGTAATCCTTAAAAAACAACTTCACGATCCGTCGTTGTAGTGAAGTGAATCAGCCACGTAGGATTGTCGCGGGTTAGGCTGATAAACGAGCTACAACGACGAATCTCAAACAGTGAAGTTATTTTTTAATCACTACAAAGGTAAAGAGGTTTGGGCAATTGGTTTGTCGCCTGGCGGCAGTAATCGGGCGCCGGAAGAGATTTCCCGGCAACAGCTGGCCCGGCGCAATCTGCCCGAACGGAACTCAATGGGTTGAAATGAAAAAGCCTGCGCGGCCATAGAGTCGCCGGATAAACCAGCAACGCCTTTTGGCCCTCGGCCGGCCCCAGAAACCAATAACCCATCCTGCTACATCTCCAGCACCTTCGGGCTCATGCCCATGCTGGAGAAGCCTCCGTCGTGGTAGAGGTTCTGCATGGTCACCATGCGGGTGAGGTCGGAGAACAGCAGGATGCAGTAATCGGCGCAGGCCTCCGAGGAGGCGTTGCCCAGGGGCGACATCTTGTCCGCGTAGTCGAAAAACTCGTCGAAGCCCTTTACCCCGCTGCCGGCGGTGGTTTTGGTGGGCGACTGGGAGATGGTGTTCACGCGCACCTTATTGCGCTCCCCGAAGTGGTAGCCGAAACTGCGGGCGAAGGATTCCAGCAAGGCTTTGGACTCCGCCATTTCGTTGTAGTCGGGAAAAGTACGCTGGGCGGCGATATAGGTCAGCGCCAGGATAGAGCCCCAGTCGTTCATGGCGTCCATTTTCCACAACGTCTGCATGACCTTATGAAACGAGATGGCCGAAATGTCGAAGGTTTTCTGCATCCAGTCGTAGTTCAGGTCGGTATACTCCTTCTTCTTGCGGACGTTGAGCGACATGCCGATGGAGTGCAGGACGAAGTCGATCTTGCCGCCGAGGGCGTCTGTCGACTGCCGGAACAGGTTTTCCAGGTCTTCCAGGCTGGTGGCGTCGGCGGGAATCACTTCCGACTTCAGCTTTTCGCCCAGTTTCTGGATCTCGCCGAAGCGCATCGCTACCGGCGCGTTGGTCAGGGTGATGGCGGCGCCTTCTTCCACACAGCGTTCCGCTACTTTCCAGGCAATCGATTTGTCGTCGAGCGCGCCGAAGATGACGCCTCTTTTTCCTTTTAGCAGGTTATTGGTCATTTTTATGATTTTTAGCCTCTTGATTCGGTTCAGGGCGACAAGATAATTTTACACATTTATAGGTATGTACCCTCCGCCTCATCCCGCCTTCAGGAGTTCCCGCGCATTGGCGATGGCCGAGTCGCTGGGCGGGTTCTGGCTCAGCATGGTGGCGATGGCCTGGATGCGTTCCTCCAGTTCCAGGTTGCGCAGTTCGGTAATGGTGCGCCCTTCTTTTATTTTTTTGTAAACAAAATAATGGACATCTGCTTTGGAAGCGATCTGCGGGGAATGGGTGATGGAAACGACCTGGTGTTCGTTGCTCAGTTTGCGCAGGATATTGCCCATTTTCAGGGCCACGTCGCCGGAGATGCCGGTGTCGATCTCGTCGAAGATGAGGGTGGGCAGCGGGATGGCGCTGGCCACCAGGGATTTGACCACCAGGGTGAGGCGCGACAGTTCGCCGCCGGAGGCCACGTCCTTGATCAGTTGCAGGCGGCTGCCCAGGTTGGCGGCGAAGAGGAAGTTGACCTCGTCCAGCCCGGTTGGCCCCAGCTCGTCGAGGCGGGTGAATTCAGCCTTCAGGCGGGCGTGTTCCATGGCCAGTTCGGCCAGCATGCGCTCCACCTTGTTTTCAAAGCCTCCGACCACGGCATGGCGGCGGCGGCTCAGCTCTTCGGCCTGTTCCCGGAGGGTTGTTTCCTGTTGGTGTACCTCTTTTTCCAGGGAAGCGATCTCGGCGCTGAGGTCGCCGATGTCGTTCAGCTGTTGCTGCAGGCTCTCCTGGATGGAGAGCAGCTCTTCGACGGAAGCCACCTGGTGCTTGTTCTGGAGGCGGTAGATCATGTCGAGGCGCTGTTGCACCTGCATGATGCGCTCGGGGTCGTGTTCCGTTTCTTCGGCCACCCCTTCGAACTCCTGGGAAAGGTCGTTCAATTCTACCAAAACGCTGTCGAGGCGCTCGAAGAACTTGTCCAGGCGGGAGTCGAACCTGCGGATACCCTTCAGGGCCTGGGCCACTTCCTCGAGCTGGCCGATCACGGAAACTTCGCTTTCGCTCAGTTGCTGGAAAGCGGCCGCCAGGGTCGTCTTGATGTCTTCGGCATTGGCCAGACGGGACAGTTCCTCTTCCAGTTCCTCCTGTTCGCCGGCTTTGAGGGCGGCGGCATTGAACTCTTCCAGTTGGAAGTTGAGGAAGTCCAGTTCCTTGGCGGCATTTTCATTGCGGCGGATGAGTTCCGCCAGGCGGCGGCGGCGTGTCTGATACTGCGCAAACCCGTGCTGGTATTGGCCCAGCAGGGCCTTGTTGTTGGCCAGGGCGTCGAGCAGGCGCAGTTGGAAGGACACCTGGTGGATGTCCAGGTTGTCGAACTGCTGGTGCAGGTCGACCAGAGTGGAGCTTAAATCCTGGAGGATATTCAGGGTTACCGGCGTATCGTTGACGAAGGCCCGCGATTTTCCGGAAGGGGTGATTTCCCGGCGGATGACCATGGTGTCTTCATAGTCGAGGTCGTTTTCTTCAAAAAAGCCTTTCAGTTCGTACCGGCTCACATCGAACAGGGCCTCGACCACGCATTTGTTTTCGAGGTTGTAGAGCGACTTGATGTCCGCGCGCTTGCCCATGATGAGCCCCAGCGCGCCCAGCAGGATGGACTTGCCCGCTCCCGTTTCTCCGGTGACAATGGTCAGCCCCTGGGAGAATTTCATCTCCAGCTCTTCGATAATCGCGTAGTTCCGTATCTGTAGGCTCTTGATCATATATTGCTTTCCGCCAGAAAAAAAATCTGCGCAAAGTTAATTGTTTTGGCGATATGCAGCCCAATAAGTGGGGGGCAAATGTACGCGCTCCTGGCAAGCTGTTTATTATTGGCGTGTTCAATCTGCCGGGCTTCCGTTATGTTCCGGTTAGGCTAAGTAATCCTTAAAAAATAACTTCACGGCTCTTAGTTGTAGTGAAGTGAAGCAGCCAGTCAGGGTTCCAGCGGGGTCAGGCTGCTGAACGAGCTACAACTAAGGGTACCAATAATAACCAGCAAAAGCAGCGGGCGCCGGCGGCAAAACAACTACCCGAAACTTCGTTTTCTATCAGTTCAACTGAAAACTGACAATAATCCCCCCCGACGTGTCCGTCCGCGGGAAACCGGCCGATGTCTTCGGCACCGTGCGCCGGTAATCGAAGAACAGGCGAAGCGATAGGCGGCGGTTGAGCTGGTATTCTGCCGAAGGCGACAAGCTCAGCGTGTAGTTGCCCCGGGTCGGTTCGATGATGCCCTGGTCGAGCCGGTGGGCGAAGGTCACATCGTCGCGCAGGGAGAAGTTGAAGTTGACGTCCAGGTCCTGGCTTTGGAGCCCGCGGCCCCGCGGGCCCCGGTTGTTCCGCTGGTTGCCCTGTTGCTGCTGATCCGGCTGCTGGTCCTGGTTGCCCCGGCCCTTTTTCTTATTGCTGCCGGTCAGGAACGGAATGTCCAGGTTGCGGATCAGGTAGCCAAAGCCGAGGACGATCTCCTTGGTCTGGGTCTCGTTCAGCTGGTAACTCACCGTACTCAGGGCCAGGCCCCTCGATTTTTTGTAATCCACATTGAACGACATGCCGTTCTTGAGAGTAGCGTCGACGGCAATCAGGGGCGAGAAGGCTTCCTGGATGACGACGTCGGAAATTTCCAGCCTCGGGTAGAAGTTGAAGCTGGTGGTGTCGATCGGCTCCGAGTCACGCGTGGCCAGGTAGGGCAGGCTCGACCGGAAGTTGCTCACCGCCAGGGTGGTCCGGTAGCCGTGGGTCAGAGAGAAATTCTGGAAGATATCCTGGAATAAAGGTAGCCGCGACAGGCCGTTGTAGGTCAGCCGCCAGTTTACCTTCGGCATGACGTCAAAGATGTCGAGGCTGGCCGAACGGGCGTCTTCGCCGGTGTAGGCGGCGATGAACGCGGGGATCAGCACGTCCTGCTGCGTGTTGCCGAAGCCGCGGGCATAACCCAGGTCGGCCAGGTTCTCGTCTCCGTGCTCGCCGACGCCCAGCCGGTTGGAAATGATCACGCGGTTGCTTTCGAACTCCTTGAACAGGCCGATGATCTCGTCGCGGCTGTCCCGGAACAGGGTATTGAGCGCAAAATAGGTGACCTGCATCTGGCCAATCTCAATGGGCACGGTATGCACCAGATCCTTGACGCCGTCTATGATCGAGGTGTCCTTGAAGGTTTCGGTGAAGGTCTCCGAGTAGTTCTTGTTCAGCTCCAGGTCGACGCGGAAGTCCTTGAACGGTTCCACGGTGGCCCGCACGTCGTAACTCTGGGTATATTGCTGGATCACTTCCTGGTTCTGGAAAACGCTGCCGGTGATCCAGTCGGCATTCTCCCGCAGCCAGTCCCCCTGGATGTTGTTGGGGTTGGGGTTGAAGCGCTGGTCCTCGGTCAGGTTGCGGATGTTGGGTTGCAGGCCGGCTACGAAGTCCCAGCCCGGCGATTCGAAGTTGGTCATCCCCAAAATGCCGGAACGCGGCAGATAACCGGGGACGGTGGTCGACAACTGCTCGGAATAGTTGAACCGCACCCGCCGGACGGCCAGCAGGGGCCGGACGATGGCGCGCTCCACCGCGCTGGGCTGGCGGTCTTTCTTTTCCTTTTCCTTTTTATCGCCCTCCTCCTCCTTTTTCTCGCCGTCGCGGCTGCGGGGGTTCCGCCGCCCGGAAGACGGCCGGCCCGGGCGGGCCTTGCTCGCCCCCCGGTTGATCTTGCCCAGGTAGGGAACCTTGTCGTAGAGTTTCTCGAGGTTGAGGTCGACGTTGCCGCTGCGGTTTTGGTTGTTCTGGATCAGGTTGCCCAGGGAGTCGACGTTCAGGGCGGCCGCCGTCCAGTTGTATCCGCCGGTGTACTGCACCTTGGCCGTCACCCAGTCCCCGAAGAAGGGCAGGTACCGCACCGGCAGGTTGTAGCTGACATTCAGGTTGTGCTGGTAGTTCTTGGGGCGCCCGAAATTCTTGATGTTCTCCCAGATGCTGTCCCGGCGGATCTCCCGGGCCCGGTCGATGCCGAACTGCTCGACCAGGGCGGTCTCGTCGGGCTCGTCGATCACTGACGAGTTGGTGGCGTTGAAGTTGAATTTCAGGGACCGCGTGATGTCCCACTGCAGGTCGTAGTCGCGGTCCCAGGTGAAGCGTTTGTTGTAGAAGGTCTTAAACCGGGGATCCACGTCGGTGAAGCGATAGCGCGTGGTCTGGAACCGGCGGTTCATCACGGAGCTGAAGCTGAACGAGTTGGGCAGCGGGTTGAAGTTGATCTCCTTGATCAGGCGCAGCAATTCGCTGTTGAGCTTTTTGAACGGCTCGATGTATTTGGTGCGGGTGCTGTAGGTATAATCCAGCGCGCCGGTATGTTTTTCCTCCTGGTCGAATTCGATGATGGGGTCCCGGTACTCCGTTTCGGTAAAGGAATACGAGACGCTGAAGTTGGAAATATCCCAGGGCATGGGCGGCTTGCTGTTGTCGGCCCGTTCTTTCCGGACGTTGGTGAAGTTGATGCTCTTCAGGGTGGTCACTTCCTGGGACTGGGCCAGGATGGAATCCCGCTCCTGGCTGTCGGCGCTCTGCAGCTTGTCTTTCAGCGTAATATCCAGGTCGTAGGGGTCGAATTCCGGCCGTTTGGTCGTGTTGGAATACTGGGCGTAGAAGGGCAGGCGCAGCCGCCAGCTTTCGGGCAGGAACTTGTCGAGGTTGAAGTTGGCGGCCAGGTCGATGCCGGTGATGCGTTCCCGCTGCCGTTCCTGCACTTTCTGGTCGATGGCGCCGAAGCCGATGCTCGAAATATTTCCGGCGGCGGTGATGCTGCCGAAGTCGGCCAGTTGGGCGTCGATGCGGGCGGTGGCCGCGGCGCCGCCCCGTTCGTCCAGGCCGGTCAGGCGCATCTCGTTGAGCCATACTTCGACGTCGTAAGGGACGTTGTCGAAGTCGTAGATATTGCGGATGCCCACCATCACGACTTTGACCTGTCCGACCGACGGGTTGCCGAGGATCTTCAGGGTGGCAATCGAGCTGTCGCTGGGCGTCGGCATTTGTTTCTGATAGAGTTCATTGAGGGGGATGCCCTCCTGGTTGCGCTCTTCCTTCAGGCGCACGAAGTCATCCAGCGCGAAGTCGATCTCGTTCTCGATGCGCCAAACCTGGTTCTTGTACTCGGCGCTGTTGGGGTTGCCGTTCAGCAGGGTGGAGTCGGACATGACCAGCGGCAGTTCATACTCGTAGTAGTTGTTCCGGAAGTCGCTGCCCAGGCGGACATAGAGGGACAGGGCATTCTCCGGGACTTTGATACCCTTCTCTTCGGCGTGGACGAACATTTTGAAGCGCTCGTACACCCGCATGTCCATATTGATGATCTTGAAGATGGCGCGTTCGTCCCCATCACAGAGGTCGCGGACGTTGACGGAGAGCGACTGTTCGTTCTGCAGGGCGCTGAAGACGCCCACCGACTGCTCGCGCTGGATGCCTACCGGCAGGACGTAGTTGAACGGCTGCCGGCCGTTGTTTTCTTCGATGTTGACGTTATCCACGTTGAAGAAGGTGGAATCCGCAGAACAGACCGGAGCGCCCGGGCCGCCGAGCTGAGAGAGATCGCCCCGGTAGCGGCGCCACTGGTTGCGCACCAGTTCCAGGCGGGCAAAGCGCAGGACGACCGGCGCGCGGAAGCCGTGCATAAACATCCGCATGAAGCGGATGGAGCGGAAGTCGCGGATGCCGCCGACGGACACCTTTTCCGGGCCGTTGAGGGGGATGCGGAAGCGGTACCAGATGCGTTCCCCGTCGTCGCTTACCCGCTGGTCGGTGATGAAGGGCGTGCGTTCGGTATCCAGCTGGCGGGCATCCATCGGGTTGGCCCGCAGGGGGATGTGGTACTGGAAGTAAGATTCCGTTTCGTTGAGGGTATTGTCCTGGTTGAGGTCTTCGGCGTCGGGGATGTTGGTGGCTGTCTGCCGTTCAGTCTGGTTGTCGTTGGAGCGGGAGTTGCCCTGGGGGTTGTTGAAGTCGCGGTACCGCCGCAGCACGCCGTCCTGATCGGTGAAGCTGGCGTCCCGGTAGTAGCGGAAATCGTCGTAGGCGGGGTCCACTTCCAGCCTGGATGCTGCCTGCGGGTTGGCGGCCCGGACGGCATCGAGGTAAGGCGCGTATTTTTCGCGTTCGCCGTTGTTGTCCAGGCCGTCGAGGCCGACATCCTGGCGTTCGCGGGTTTCGCGGTCGTTGTCGAAAGCGCGGACGATCTGCTGGGAGACGGGCACCCGCGCCCAGTTGGTTTCGTCGGTACGCCGCTCGGGGTTGGCCGGGCCGGGCAGGCCGTTCTCGAAGAAGATTCGGGAGTCGCGGAGGATATCTTCGGAGATATTGCCGAGGTTGATGTACAGGTCGCCCTGTTTCTGCTCGTAGTCCTGGGCGGGGTTATTCGGGTTGGCCGGGTCGAGGAAGGGGCTGAGCATCCAGAATTCCAGGAATTCGATGTTGGCGGTCTGGAAGTCGTTGGTGTTGAGGTCGCGCATGATGCCGCCCCATCGGGTCTGCGGGTCGCGCAGCACCATGGAATCGCCGAGGAACTCCACCCCTTGCGTATAGCCGGGGTACCCATCGGGCGTATCGAAGTTGTAGGGCCCGCGTTCGTTGGGGTAGTAGGCCAGGTCCAGGGTCTGGATATTGGGCAGTTGGTCGGGCGTCAGCTGCAGGTTGGGGAAGACTTCCTGCTGGGGTACCTGGCTGGTGTAGGGATTTTCGTTATCGCCGGTGCCCCGGGCGCCGGGGTCGATGCGGTACCAGTTGAGGCGGGCGCGGTTGGCGCCGTAGCGCAGGTCGTTGATCAGTTCGGCTTCCGGAAAGAGGGGGTTGTTGTTCTGCCCGTCGTTCTGCGGCGTGCTGGCCAGGTACCAGCGGTTGGTCGGGATGCGCAGGTCGAAGCTGCTGCCGCTGCCTTCGAAGTCGTCGATGTAGACCACCCCGCCCTTGTCCTTGCGGTTTTGGTTGATGGCGCGGGCGTGGCCGGGGCGGAGGGCGGCCGCTTCGGCCGTTACGTTGATGGTCGACATTTCCTTGGTGGAGATGCCGGGCAGGGCGTCGACCAGGCGGGTCAGCCAGGGGGCTTCGCGGCTCAGGTTGAGGTCCAGGCCGTAGATTTTGTTGTTGATGGGGTCGTCTCCGACGTTAACCTTCTGGGTGAAGGGGCGCTCGAAGAGCTGCAGGTAGGTGGCGCCGATATTGAAATTGTCGTCTACCTCATAATCGGCGCGCAGGCCGACCATGGTTTTGGTCTGGAAGCCGAATAGGGTATTGTCCTCGAAGGAGACGTTGATCGGCACACCCGACTGCAGGATGGCGTCGTTGAGGATGCGCACCTTGCCGATATTGTAATCCACCTCATAATCCTTGCCTTCCTGGAGGCGCTGCCCCCCGGCGGTCACGCTCACCGAGCCCTGGGGGATGTTGAACGCTCCCAGGGAGATTTCGGAGGAGACGCTGGATTTGTATTCCCCGCGGATGATGTAGCGGTTCTGTTCGGCCGATTCCTGGGCCAGGAAGAGGGTAGTTTCGTAGAGCGAGTCGTAAACGTATTTGCGCGACAGCAGGTCGTTGCTGATGCTGTCGGCGAGGGTTTGCCCGAAGGGTTCCAGGACGGGGAACATGATGCGGCCGTTGCGCGGGTTGATGGTCACGCCCGGCACGAAGTCGAAGATGCCGTCGGGCTGCGGGTCGCCCTGGGTATTGAGGTTGTCGAGGTTGAAAACGCGGAGCAGGGGTTTGCCGGCGATCCGGGTTTCGGGCAGGAAGCGCTTCTGGCCGGCGCCGGGGTCGTCGTAGAAAATATCGAGGCGGAAATCCTGCTGGTTGACCTGAAAAGCGCCGATGGAATAGACGTTTTTCATCATGAGGTCCCAGGTGGGCACGTCGGTGCGCTGGGTGGTGCTTTTCAGCATTTTGACGAAGAGCACCTTGGGGGTCAGGTCCATGGTATCGGTGCTGACGGTGCCGTTGTTGATCGACATTTCGCCGACGCGGTAGATGTTTCCGTTGTATTCGTATTCGAAGGCGACGCCCAGCACCTGGTCCGGCTGCACGTTGATGTTGACCGAGATGAAGCCCAGTTCCGGGTGGAAGGTATATTCGGATTCGCGCAGGCGGCGTACGCTGACCTTCTCGAAGTCGCGCGCCTGCTGCAGGCCGAACTCCCCCTGCAGGGTGGCCACTGCCCGGTCGATATCCCGCACGTCTTCGCCTTTGGCGAGGATGCGGTTGTAGAGGTCGTTGGCGGCGTTGTCGGGCAGGGGTTTGTTGTCGATGAGGTCCCGGCGGTTCCAGCCGGGGTTGGGGGAGATCCGGTCGGGGCTGACCAGTTGGAGGGGTTCGCCGAGGTCGGCGAGGGCCACGATGTCCCGCACGTCGGTCACCTCGTTGCGGTCGTTGGTGATCCAGACTTCCAGTTTTTTGATCTTGAACAGGTTGTTGACCTGGGGGAGGTTGCGCAGGGAGCGCTCGAAGTTGTCGCGGTTGTAGAAAGTCAGGAAGAAGTGTCGGTTTTCGTCGTATTCATCGGCGCGCACTTCGAACTGTTGTATTTGGGCGCCGCCCTCCACCTGGATATTTTCCTGCTGGGAGCGCTGCTGGGAGGCGATGGCGGTGAGGCGCAGGTGGCCGAACTGGAGTTCCGTTTTCAGGCCGAAGAGGCTCTGGGCGCCCTGGATGAGGTTGCCCCGCAGCGGCAGGCTGACGTTGCCGGCCTCGATTTTTTTGATGATGGCGTCCTCGTCGAAGTTGTCGCTGTTGTAGTCCAGTTTGATCTGGTTGTCGAAGTTGAACGTAGCGTTGGTATTGTAATTGGTGGTGAGGTTGAGCTTTTCGCCGATCTTGCCCGTCACGTTCATATTGATGTTCATATCGAAGTCGAAGCCTCCCTGGAGCCGCTGGCGTTCGGTGAGGATGGGGTTGTCGACGCGGGAGAAATCCACGCCGAAGGTCAGGTCGATATTGCCCTGGGGGCGGATGTCGACGGTGGTGCCGCCGAAAAGGCGGTCGAGCAGGTTGTTCTCCACATCGATCTTGGCCAGGGGGTCGAGGCCGCTGCTGCCGTCCCCGGAGGCGATGCCGGCCAGCCGGTTGAAGTAGGCCCGTTCTTCCTGTTTTTGCCGGTATTCGAAATATTCGTCGAAGGTCATATAGGTCGACGGGCGGAACTCAAAATCTCCGATCTGTTCGGTGATGATGTAGTTGCCGGTCTGCGGGTCATACTCGAGGTTTTTCTCGATGATGCCCGGGTCTTCGAGATCGAAGGGGTTGTCGTTGCCGCCGGTGACGAAATCGTCGTAGCGCTCCTCGATGTCCGGTATGGTATCGGCGGCTATGACGAAGGGAATGCTATAGGGGTCTTCCAGAGAGGCACCGCTATCCATGGCGCCCAGGGCAGAAGTTGCAATTCCAAAAAAGAGACAGTAGTGTAAACGTATTCTACTCATAGCTTTCAGCATGGGATTCGTGCACTTGGTTATTCTGCTGTGTACGCAATCAATTGATATTCAGAACTTTGTAGTGTTTTCGAGTTTGTCGTTTCACCTCCCTAAAACGCAGCGGTCCCGGCTTTTCTGCTGTCCGTCCGGATTTTAACACATCAAGTATTTGGGAATATACCAGCCCAAATATTGCCGGGAGGCTATTCGGATTACTTTGGCTGGTTTGGATTGCCGGTGTGCCGGGAGCGAGGTTATCAAACGGTCATTGAGCCAACCGGGCCGTTGGTTATTGCCGCAACTCTGTGGGGCAGGCTAATGACCAATAACCATTCAGGAACCACTTTCCCTCAGCACTACGAAAGCTCTTTCAGTGCCAGCTTGATCAGTTCTTCAACGCCGGCAACGCCAGGTTTTTCCTTCAGGGCTTTGTTCAGGGCCTTTTGGGCCTGGATGCGGTTGAATTGCAAAGCCACCAAAGCAGATAACGCCTCTTCCCGGATTGTATTGTCCTGCGGGCTGGCCAGGGCCAGTTCTTCGCCGGAATCTTTCAGCATCTTGTCCTTCAGGTCCAGGATGGCCCGTTTGGCTGTTTTGGGCCCGATACCTTTGATCCGCTTCAGGGTATTGACATCCTCGCTGATAATGGCCGCGCGCATCTCGTCGGGGGTCATCGAGGAGAGCATGAGCTGGGCTGTGCTCGGGCCGATGCCGGAGACGGAGATGAGGTGGACGAAGAGGTTGCGTTCGGCGGCGTCGGCAAAGCCGTAGAGCGTGTGGCTGTCTTCCTTGATGTGGAGGTGTGTCAGTATTTTGACCGACTCCAGCTTTTCCACCTGGGTGTAGGTATTCAGGCTGATGTTGACGTGGTATCCGAGCCCTCCTGCCTCTACGATGATATAGGTGGGGCTTTTGTGTGTAATATTTCCCTTAACGTATGTGATCATGGTTTTCAAAAATGTCCACGAAGGTACAAAGTTTTCGGAGAATCGGGTATTATCGTGTACAGGTGCATTTGTGAGGGCACTCCGGAAACCTTCGTTAAGGAATGATGGAACGAAGGAATGATGGAATGAATGAACATCATAATGTGTTTATCAATGAATGTCAATTTAAAATACATCTTCACTTTGTTCATTCCTTCATTTTTACCCGGCCGAGGAACGAGGACGGGCCTCCAGTCATTTTTACCCGGCTCGCAGAGATGGGCATTCCTTTGCCGGACTTTCCGGAGCGGCCTCGCCAATGCACGAATACGCAAATACACAAATGCACAAATACACAAATACACGGATTCCCATCTTGCTTCATGCCCGGTTCTGCCAAAATAATCCCCCCCATTCTACCTCAAACGACCAAAAAAATCTATTTTGGCGTAGTTTTGCTGAAAAAAACGGATCGATTAATGGCGAAAGCAGGTGCGTTTGATTTTGACGGGCAACCGAAGTTATTCGGGCACCCTGTGGGCCTTTTCATCCTGTTCTTCACAGAGTTGTGGGAGCGGTTCTCCTTTTTTGGCATGCGCGGCATTCTCGTCCTTTTCCTGGTGGCGCAGACTACCGGGAACAACCCGGGATTCGGCTGGGACAACCAGGAGGCTCTGGCTCTGTACGGCTGGTATACGATGCTGGCCTATCTGGCCGCCATTCCGGGCGGGCTTTGGGCCGGCCGCCGGCTGGGCCAGCGGCGCAGCGTACTGGCGGGAGGGCTGCTGCTCTGCCTCGGTTACGGGCTGCTCGTCGTGGATACGGTGGCGGCTTTTTATGCCGGGCTGGCCTTCATCATCCTGGGCGTGGGCTGTTTGAAGCCCAACATCACGGGCATGGTTGGCGCCTTGTACCCGGCGGGCGACGATCAGCGCGACATCGGTTTCACCATCTTTTATATAGGCATCAACGCCGGCGCCTTCCTTTCCACCCTGGCCATCGGCTGGGTTGCCGTGCGCATCGACTGGCATCTGGGTTTCGGCCTGGCCGGGCTGGGCATGGTGGCCGGGCAGCTGGTCTATATTTTCGGGCAAAGATACCTGCGTGGGGTAGGGGAGCGGCCGGAGCCGGAGTCGCCCGGCAGGGTAGGTGCGTTGTTCAGCAAGTTGTTCAGCCACCGCACCCCCTTTTTTGTAGTTGCCCTGTTCGCGCTGGGCGCCCTGGTATTGGTCTCTGCCGGGAAGCCGGGGTTTGGCATAATCGCCGCCTTCCTGGGTTTGCTGGCCGGGCTGGCCATCACCCTGTATCAGGAATCCGGCCCGTTGGAGCGGGACCGCCTGCTGGCCGTCTTTTTCACTCTGATCCTGGTGGCGGCCTTCTGGGGGGCTTTCGAACAGGCCGGAGGCCTGATGAACCTGTACGCTCAGCAGAAGACAGACCGGATGCTCGCCGGGTTTGAACTGCCGGCACCCTGGTTTCAGTCGCTAAACCCCTTGTACATCATGATCTTCGGCACCCCGGTAGGCCTGGCCTGGCTGTGGTGGAAAAAGCAGGGCAGGGAGGTGTCTTCTCTGTTCAAGATCGCCCTGGGCACCATCGTTCTGGGGTTGGGTTTCTTCTTTATGGCCGGAGCGGCCGCCGAATTTGAGGCCAAGGGGGAATCTGCCATGTACTGGCTGGTGCTAGCCTACCTGCTGGTCACCCTGGGAGAACTCTTCGCCTCGCCGGTGGCCTTGTCCTTTATCACGAAATTGTCACCGGCCCGCTACTCCTCTCTGGCACTGTCTTTCTATTTTGCCGCCGTAGGCCTGGGCCACAAACTGGCAGGCGCCCTCGGCGAGGCGGCTCAGCATATCGGAGATTTTACGATCTTTACGGGAATTGCCGCCGGATGCATCCTGGTGGGCATTCTGACCCTCCTTCTTCTGGCGCCCCTGAAACGGATGGCCCACGGGGCGGACGGGCTTCCCGGCAGCCACTTCGAAGAGCAGGAAGGCTTCGAACTGGCCGACCAGCCGGAAGCGGAAGAAGAATGGGCGACGAAAAAAAAAGGGCTTTGAATTGAACGGATTTATGATTTTCGGCAACGCCGTAACTAAAACTAAATAAACGAAAAACTTATGGATTTCGCATTAGGTCTACTCATTTTCGGCTGGGTCTTCATCCTGATCTGGGTGCCTCTGGTGGTCTACTCACAGAGAAAGATGCATCCGGAAGCCCTCTTTACGCTTTTTTTCGCAGAGTTGTGGGAAAGGTTCTCTTTTTATGGCATGCGCGCCATCCTTATCCTGTACATGACCAAGGTCTTGTTCGACCAGATGATACAGGGCGAGGCGGATGCGCGGGCCTATGGCATCTACGGCGCCTACAACGCCCTGCTCTATGCCTCTCCCCTGATCGGGGGCATGCTGGCCGACCGGGTCATGGGCTTCCGGCACGCCGTCATCACCGGGGGGATCTTCATGGCCCTGGGCCAGTTTGCCCTGGCCACGACTGCGGGAAACGACCTGGGAGAAACGCCTTTTTTCCTGGGGCTTGCCCTGCTCACTATCGGCAACGGTTTCTTTAAGCCCAATATCTCGAGCTTCCTCGGCACATTCTATGACAAGAACGATACCCGTAAAGACAGCGCCTTCACCATCTTCTATATGGGTATCAACATCGGTGCCTTCCTGGCGCCGCTGACCTGTGGTTACCTCGCTCAGCGGGTCGACTGGTCCCTGGGCTTCCTGGCCGCCGGCCTGGGCATGGTGCTGGGGGTCATCGTCTTCTGGCGCAACATGCGCAAATTCGAGGGCAAAGGCTTGCCGCCCGACCCGGAGGATTACCGGGCGCCCTGGAAAATCGGCCTCAGCAAGCAGGTTATTATTATCCTCGCCTCCCTGGCCGTCATCCCCGTCTTCTCCTTGCTGATCAATGCCGAACAGGTCACCAACGGCATCCTGCTCGTCGGCGGGCTGGGCGTGATCGGATACCTGATCTATACCTCGCTAACCGCAGAAGACAAGGAGGAAGGCCAACGGATGATCGTCTTCATTTTCCTGTTCTTTTTCCACATGATCTTCTGGATGCTTTTCGAACAGGCCGGCGGCTCCCTGAATATCCTGGCCGACCGCTACGTCAATCTCCATGGCCTGGAAGCCTCCATGTTGCAATCCCTGAACCCGCTTTACATCATCCTGCTGGCGCCGGTCTTCTCCTGGATCTGGACCAAGCTCGGGCAGGTCAAAAAGGAACCGCGCACGCCGATCAAGTTCTTCCTCGGCCTGCTGCAGATGGCCCTCGGGTACTTCATCATCGTCTGGGGTATCCGTTCGGTTATCGACACCGCCGATGCGGGCACGCTGGTGCCCCTGATCTTCCTGCTGGGCATGTATTTATTCCACACCACAGGCGAACTGAGCCTCTCCCCGGTAGGCCTTTCGGTGGTCACCAAGCTGGCGCCGGCCAAAGTGGTGGGCTTCGTGATGGGCGCCTGGTTCCTCTCTATTGCCTTCGCCCATAAGATCGCCGGCGAACTGGGTAAACTGATTGCTGAGCCCGGCCATGGAACCAACCCTTCTGATGCGCTGACTGCCTACGCCGATGTCTACCTGATGTGGGGCGTCTACGTGGTGTTGGGTTCTGCGGTAGTGCTGTTGCTGCTCTCCCCCATCCTCAAAAAGTGGATGCACGGGGTGCATTAATGTTGTTCGAAATTTTTGGCGCCTGCCCAACTCCGGATGGACGGCGCCAAAAACTTCGGGCGCCAAAAAGGCCGGGCAGCGTTTCGCTGTCCGGCCTTTTTTCGGGCGGGCTGCCTTTCGGCGGCCCGTTAGTTGATACTACTTTGTTAACTTAATCCAGGGCAAGCTTAAAAGTGGCATGTCGCTTAGGGGCGAATATCCTGCTCCTTCCACTTGGCCAGCACCGGGCAAGCCTGATACATCATATCGATATCGATGTAGGTGGCCTCGACCTTGTCTCTGATCCATTTGTTGATGAATTCGCTCTTTTTCGCTTCGATGGCGGCCTTCTGGATCTTGGAGTAATCCTGCCGCAGGTTGGCCTTGTGGGGCTTGGTGCGCGACTGGAGCTGGACGATGCGGTAGTAGATGTCGCCCACCTGGTCGCGGAACTCAAAGGGTTGGGAGATGGTGCCGACTTCCATGGTGTCGATCGTGAAATAAATGTCGGGATCGAGGTCGCCGATCTCGAAGAAGGTGTTGCCGGTCGCCGGGTTCACCATGCGGCCGTCGTTGTTGTAGCTCTGGATGTCTTCGTTGGAATAGAGTTTCACGGCCTGGGAGAAGGTCATCGAATCCGAAACGATAAGCTGGCGCACCGAGTCGAGGTGGTTTTTGGCCTTTTCCAGGTCGGCGTCGGTGATCTCGGGCTTGATGAGGATGTGGCGCACGTGGATGGAGTTGCCGCGGCGCTCCAGCATCTGGATGAGGTGGAAGCCGAATTCGGACTCCACCACGGGCGAGACTTCCTCCTTTTCCAGTTTGAAAGCCGCTGCCTCGAATTCCGGCACGTATTTGCCGCGCTTGGCCCAGCCCAGGTCGCCGCCGGCGCGGGCGGAGCCGTCGTCGGAAAATTTGGAGGCCAGCTCGGCGAAGTCTTCCCCGCTGAGGATGCGCTGCCGGATGGACTCCAGCTTTTCGATGGTCTTTTGCCGTTCTTCTTTATTGACTTCGGGCTTGTAGACGATCTCGCCTACCTCCACCTCGGAGTTGAAATAGGGCAGGCTGTCCTGCGGGATCGACTCGAAGAACTTTTTCACTTCGGAGGGCGTCACCGTCACGCTGGCCATCACCTCCGACCGCATGCGGTCGGCGAGAATCTGGTTGCGCAGGTCCTCGCGAAACTGCGCCTTGACCTCGTTGATCGTCTGCCCGTAGTAGGACTCAAACTGGGTGACGTCGTTGTTCATGAACCCCAGGATGCGCTCGATGCGGGCGTCCAGCTGGGCTTCCACTTCTTCGTCCGACACCTCGATGCTGTCCAGCTTGGCCTGGTTGACCAGCAGTTTGGAGGCCATCAGCTGGTCCATGATGTTGCAGCGGGCGTCTTTGGGCAGGACGCCGCTCTGCGCTTCCATCAGGGCGTGCTGTTCTTCCACTTCGGAGAGCAGGACCAGCTCGCCGCCAACGGTGGCCACGACCTTGTCGATGACTTCGCGCTGCGCCAGGCCGGCGGGCCCCAAAACGATCATTGCCAGAAGGAGACAATACAAATATTTCATCACTACTTCATTTTTAGATGCTGAATTGATTTACAGGATGGAGAAGCAGACAGGATTCACAGGATTTACAGGATAGGAGGGTTTGCCGGCCAGCCTGCCGTATCTGTTCATCCTGTATATCCTGTTCATCCTGTCACCTTATCAAAGCGTTGGTTTCCCTCTTTTGGCCAGCCTGCTGTACCTGTTCATCCTGTATATCCTGTTCAGCCTGTCTAGTAATAAGTCTGGATATTATTTCGCCGCAGTTCCCGCTGGTACATGGCCTCGATCTTTTCCTCCAGCAGTTTTTCGCGGCGGCTCCGCAGGATGACCTTGCGGGCCTGTTCCTCGATGTAGCCGAGGGGGGCGATATCTTTCCGGTTTTTCACCTCAAAAACGCGCAGGTAATACAGGAATTCCCCGTCGCGCTGGGAAAACTCCCGTTTGGCGCCGACGTTGTCCGGGGTCAGGGTGCCTTTGGGCATTTCCATGGCGATTTCTTCCACTTTGTACCAGGCGCTGTCTTCCAGGGCGTAGGTTTCCGCGTAGGCATTGCAATATTCGATCAGTTTTTCCAGGGCGCCCTCCTCATTGCTGTTCCAGAGTTTCCGGAGCTTTTCCGGTTCTTCCACCGGCGCCGGCACCTTGATGAAGAAGCAACGCATGATGGGCGTCTCCAGCTGATACTGTTCCTTGTTGGCCTGGTAGAAGGCATTGAGCTGTTCTTCGGTGACTACGGAGTCCAGGGACTGTTCCACCAGGGCCTTTTCGTAGTTGTGGCGGATGAGCGACGCCCGGTAGTCGCGCACCAGTTTGTCGATGTTCAGGTCGCTGGGCACGTTCTGCTCTGCCTCGTTGAGCAGCAGTGCCTCGCGGATCCAGCGCTCGACGTAGGCCTGGATGATCACCAGGCTGTCGTCGCCGGTGGTTCCTTCCGGGAACATGCCATCCAGCTCGGACAGGTACAGCGTTTTGTTGTGGACTTTGGCCAGCAACCTGCCCTGCCCGCTTTCCTGGCTGCCGCCCATCGAGCAGGCGCCAAGCCAGGCCAGTGCCAGCGAAACAAACCAGATTTTCAAACTGCGCATCTTCTATTCGTTTGGATAATTCTAGCGTGAAGTTCCGGGGCTGTTGTCACATCACAGAATAACCAGATAACCGCTACCGTGTCCCGGCCGGGAAATAGCTGCCCCGGAACTTCCTTCCGGAAGCACTACTGCACCAGGTGGTCAAAAACTTTCCGGTTGACCTTCACGTTGTACGCTTCCCGCAACTGCTCCACCCACTTGCTCTCCAGGTAGTCCTGGTAATCGGCCACAATGTACCCCCGGGCTTCGTCGAGGGTTTTCATGCCTGCGGGCAGCAGTTCCTCGATTTTTATGAATTTGATGTGGTGGCTGCGCGGGTCCGGTTCCGACTGCGACATGGCGCCGGCTTTCCATTCCATGCTCTTAAATTCCGGATACACGCTGTGCTCCAGCGTTTTTGATTCGTGGCGCAGCATGGGCGGGTCGTTGTCCTTGAATTTTTCCATCACCTCGTCGGGCGTATGGGTGGCGGCAAACGCCCGCACCTCGTCGAGCCGGTCCTTGTACCGGTCGTCCAGCTTGTAAATGCTGGTCACGGCGCGCTCTTCCCAGCGGTATTTGCCTTCGATGAGCTTGTAGAATTCGGCCAGCCCGGCGCTGTCCTGGGAGGCTTTGTCCCACACCTCCATTTTGGTGGCTTCGAACAGCAGGATGCCTTCCTCATATTCCCGCATCAGAGCCTTGAAGTCCGGATACTTCTTTTCGAGGTTCTGCTCTTCGTAGGCCATGGCGCTTTCGTTCACGAAATCCCGGTACAGCTCGTCGACCAGGGCCGGGATGTTCACGTCGTTGCCGCCGCGCATGCGCTTGCGGGTAGCGCGCTCCAGGTAGCCGGCGAAATCGGCGAGCGTCACTTTGTAGTCGTCGCCGTACTGGAACAGCAGGGCCTCCCCGCCTTCTTCCGGCGCCCGCCAGCGGAACGTCAGGAAGGTGTCGGTCAGGCTGGCGGTGAATTCCTCCAGCACTTTCGGGTACTCTTTCAGGTTGCCATCCTTTTTGATGTTCTCCACCATGGCCAGCTTGGCTTCCTGGAAGCGGTTGTCTCTTTTGACTTTGTTCTCTAAACGACTCTTCTCGATGTTGTAGGGTTGTATGCCCCGGCGGCTTATTCGCCTGATGATGTGCCAGCCCACGTTGGTTTCCACCGGCCGGGTGAAGGCACCGTCCTCTTCCAGGGCGAAAGCGGCGTCTTCGAAGGAGGGGCTGTACTTATTGATGCCGAAGAAGCCAATGTATCCGCCCTGGGCGGCGGTGCGGCCGTCTTCGGACAGCTTTTTGGCCAGTTCTTCGAAGCTGGCGCCGCCCTGCAGGGCCTGGTAGACGCTGTCGATGCGGGCTTTGACGGCTACGGGATCCTTATCCTGGGTACGCAGGAGGATGTGAGCGGCTTCCAGCTCCCCTCTTGCCGGCCGGCGGTTGTGCACCTTGAGGATGTGGTAGCCGGCGGCGGTGCGGATGGGGTCCGACAGCTGGTTCAGCGGCAGGGAATAGGCGGCCTTTTCCAGCTCGTAAAAGCCGTTGGGGAACAGGGCGGTGATGTAACCGATGTGCCCGCCGTTGTTCTGCGCCGATTTGTCGGCAGATACTTCTTTGGCCACCGTGGCAAAGTCCCCCTTTTTCAGGCGCTCTTTGACGGCCAGGGCTTCTTTGTAGAGGGCCAGGGTGTCCTTCGGGTCGGGATTGACCGGCACGCTGATGAGGACGTGGCTGATGTCGACGTCCTGCTTGGAATGCTCATAAGCTTCGCGCAGCAGTTTCTCGGTCACCTCTTTGTCGATCAGGTAGGAGTCGGCCAGTTGGCGGCGGTAGCCGGCCAGCTCGTTCATCAGCTGGGGGATGGTGTCGAGCTTCATCTCTTTGGCTTTCTGCACCTTGAGCTTGAACTTGATGTACAGGTCGAGGTATTCCTCCAGCGATTCCCGGGAGAAGGTGGCGTTCTTGCCGTTCGTCTTGGTGTAGATGTAGACGAATTCGGATTGGTGTACCGGGGTGTCTTCCACGGTGAACAGTACGGGGTCGTCCTTCTGTGCCCAGCTCGTCAGCGGCAGGAAGGCCAGGGCAGCCAGGAGGAACAGATAATGCTTTGCCATGGGTATCGTTATTTTTTAGTTTGTAGTAAAGTGCTTCGCTTTTGCCCTGAAACGCCCGGTTTTTCGGCAGGCCTGGCAAAAGCACCGCAAAATTAGCAAAATTAAGGGTTAAAGAATGGCATGAGCGGTTTTTTGTCAGGAGGAACGCATCTGAAGGGGGATTCATTGTGTTCTGTCCCTTGCTATGGGAGGCGGTGGATGTCCGGAAGAAGCCTTGTAGAATTGGTTCTGCTTTGGCACTTTAAAGTGTAGCCAGCCCGGATTCCTGGAGCGCGGACCTCCAGGTCCGCGAAAACCGGATTCCTGGCGCGCGGACCTCTGGTCCGCCGCCCTCCTTTAGAGAGGATTTTATGCACAAAACAGCAGAATATGTTTTCAACCTGCGGCGCTATAGGCAGCCTGTCGCGGACCTGGAGGTCCGCGCTCCAGTTAAAGTCCCAAAGTAGTCAAAAAGGTGGATGAATAGAACCCTCGACGCCCCCCCGCAAACACCTCACAGGGAATCGTGCCCCCCGCTTACCACTTCTCCACGAGATGCCCCTCCACCCGCTTGTCCGCAGAAGAGAAATTGACGCCGACCGCTATTTTCTCCTGCGGCGCGTCCGCGAAAGGCGCGAGATAGCCCTTTTCCTTAATTTGCCGGAGGGCCTCTTCGGCACTTTTGTCGAGCTTGAATTCAAAGGCATAAATATAACGCTCTGTGCGCACCAGGGCATCGCAACGCCCCTTGGCAGTATGCACCTCCGATTGCACGTATGCTCCCATCAGGGAAAACGTGAGGTGGATGAGCGCGTGGTAAAAATGCTCGTTTTCCTTCTGCCACAAGCCGTAAGGGATGGAGGCGAAGGTCGCGTTGAGGATTTCTATTACTTTGTCGAGCTCCTGAGCCTCCAGGGCATCGAGCAGGGCGCCCATGCGGATGCGCGCTTCTTTTTGCTCGTCGGCGGCGTATATTACGCTCATGCTTTTTATAAGCCTGATGAATCAGTTCCTCCAGCGGGTTGATGAAAGGGCCGGAGCGCAGCTCCACGCCCAGCCGCTCCGCCTCGGGTTGCAGGCCGTTTTGGATGGCCTCGCTCAGCGGGTTGTCTTTGTATTTATAGCTGGCAAATTTGATGTGGATCACCGGGTTTTTCTGCTCCCAGTCCCAGTGGTTTTCTACCCAAAGCCCTTCGAACAATTCCCTGCTTCCCGAATACAACTCCCGGATTGTCGACAACAACAAGGACTTGCCGAAGCGACGCGGGCGGGAGAGGAAATAATAAGCCCCACCGGTCAGGATTCGGTGAATGTATTGCGTCTTATCCACATATACGTATCCTTCTGTGCGGATTTTCGAAAATCTTGTATGCCGACGGGGTACTTCATGCGCTCAAAGATACGAGGCTCCGGCAGATTGGGCAAGTTTTATGATCCCGGCTCAATGCTTCAGGAACTTCAACGCCCCTAAACGCCGCCCCTCCCGGAAAGCCTGGATAAAATACAGGCCTTTGGGCAGGCCGCCCAGCTCCATTTCAACCGAGGTGGAGGAGGTGGGCAGCCGCTTTAACTCCCGCCCCAGCGCATCCAGCAGCACCAGTTGTTTTGCGCCCTCCCATCCCATGTCTATCCTTATCCGGTGGCGGGCGGGGTTGGGGTACAGGCGCAGGCCGGGGTTGCCGGATGGGATGGTTTCTACCGAAGTGATCATCAAGGTGTCGCAAGGAGAGCCGGCCAGGGGCCCGAGGGCATAGTTGGGATAATGCGGTATTGTCCGTTGGACGCGCCGGGGCAGGCGCAGGCCTTTGAATTGCACCATTGCCGTGCCAGGCTCGCTGTCTCCGGGGCCGATCAGGTGCAGGTAAGGCTCGGAGGCCTGGGGGGCGATGTATATGCGCCCGAATGGGTCGCGGAACATATGCACGAAGCTCCCTCCAAAACCGGAGGGCGGCGTGTAGGAAGCCCGCAACGTGTCGGGCGGGTTTAAAAAAGGCGCTTTGGCGATCCGGTACCACCTGGAAAAATAGACGTGCTCCGAATCTTCGGAAAACGCGCTGCCGCCGCCGCCGAACACGCCGTTCTCCAGGTGAGAAAAGCCCGCCTCGCTCAACTCCCCGCTGCAGCGGTCAAAAACCAGGTACTGTGCCCCGCATTTGGAGCTGAACCGCACCAGCCGCTCGCCGGAAGGGGAGGCCGACAGGGAGCGCTGCCAGCGGCAGGGAGGAAACGGGAAACCATAGCCCAGGCTTTGGGTTTCGTGCTGCTGCGGCCCTTTGGGCGTGAGCAATATCTTGTGGTATTCCGCCGTGCCAAAAGCGTTGGCAATCAGCCACCAGTCGTTGCCGTTGCCGTGCCGGATCAGTTCAAAAGGATCGGCCTCCCCGCCGATCAATATTTCATTTTTGGACAATACCGTTGCGGTTTCGGCAATCGTGTCGTAGGCTATCCGGGTCAGGTAGAGCGGGCCATAGGATACAGAATGGGCGATGGTATTTTCCAGGCCCAGGTGGATGAGGAAAAACAGGTTGGGGTGGGTGCGGAACGTAATGACGGAAGCGCCTTTGGGGGCAATGTAGCCGTATTCGTCGCAGGCCATGTCGTGGATTTCGCCGGGGTTGAGGCCCTGCCCGCCGGGGATGACCTCGTGGTTTTTATCGTAGATATGGCACCCGTTGGTATAAAAAAGGATTTGCCCGCCCGGCCCATAGGCGCCGGCCATAGTGCTTTCGAACTGCACCGGGCTGTCGAAGGGCTGTGCGAGCACCGTATCCGGCAAGGGTTGGATGAGTATCTGCCCGTTTGCCGCAGTGTCCAGGCTTTCGGTATAGCCCGCCGCCCAGAACACCTGGGCGGGAAGGGCCGCAGGCGCAAACAGCAGAGAGAGCAGGGAAAGCCAGAGGGTGTTCTTGTTCATGTCAGTAACAATTTATAGGCGCCAGCCGGTAATTGGGAAAATGCGGCACGGTACCCCCATTCGAGGTTGGCAAGGGAAAGCCGTGTTGCCGGAACCCGCAGGCCTGGCCCGGCAGGTCGGGCCGCTCGATCACGTGCAGGTGGCGGCTGGAGGCTGTGGCGGAAATATATATCTTCCCGTCCGGCGCCAGCTGGCTGAAGGCAAAGCCGTCGCTGAAGGGAGGCATGTTCAGCTCGTAGT
Organism: Lewinellaceae bacterium; assembly: GCA_020636375.1. GTDB lineage: Bacteria > Bacteroidota > Bacteroidia > Chitinophagales > Saprospiraceae > JACJXW01. Next base: position 220,055 of record JACJXZ010000011.1, read on the forward strand.
AGCCGTCCCAGTTGGCAATGGTGTCGATGGCATACCCCTCAGGTGCCGCCCAGGTGTCCAGTTGCATCAGTTGGCCGCTGGTGTTGTAGTAAATGAAGCGGGAGTTGGGCGAGAAAGCCAGGCTGGTAAAGGTGTTGGTGCTGTCTACCGGGTAAAAGCGGGCGTTGGACAGCCGCCCTTCGCATCGGTCGAAATCCAGGACGGTGATGCCGTGCCAGTAATCGTATTTAGCAAACTTGGTTCCATCCGGAGAAAAACCACCCAGGCTGGGTTTATCCAGCAGGAAATTGCTTTCATAAATGTTAAGGCCCAGCGTATCTACACGGTGCAAGCTTACCCCCAAGCTATCTACAGCATAGGTATAAAATACATTGGAACGAATGGCGCCGAGCACCAGCCACCAGCCCTGGTTATCCCCAGTTTTCACCAGGCCAAAGCTGGAGCTATAATCCGCATACACCGCATTGTTTTTCGATACCACTCGGCCCAACCCTTCGTTGGCCGACATATCAATGTGGGTGTAATAAATATCCCTGGGAAACCAGCAACAGATAGGGAGGGCCCGCAAAGAATCGAACCGCTGATGAAAATAAAGGTATTCATCCGCCCGGCCGGGAAAAGGAATAGAAAACCCTGATGCCCGGTGGACATAAGGTTCTGGATTGCTGATTTCCCACCAAAAGCCGGGGTTAATGGTATCCCCGTTTTCCATGACCTGATCCTGCTGGTTGTAAATGTGCAGGCCATTGCTGTAGTATAATACTGCTAAGCCCAAGCTATCAGACATGATATGTCCGTAAATTTCTATATTGACCGGCCTGCGCTGCGGCCGGGCCTGCGGCGGGTTGGTATTAAAATCAATTACCCCCCCTGCAAAATCGGGATGTCCATTCCCATTGGACCAGCCGTAGTACCAGATGTAGTCGTGGTTTTGGGCTGCTCCCAGGAAGGAGCAGCCCACAAACCAGAGCGAAAAGGCCAGGAACTTACCTTTGGAGCACAATTTTTTCAACTTGCCGTTCGCCATTTTTACGGGTAATTGCTATGAAATAAAGCCCGGGAGGTTCTTGCCCCAGGTTGATGGTTTGGACGTTTCCAGGACAAGGGGCTGGGCACTCATTTAATTTTATATCTTTTGGGAAAAAATTTGTCAAAATTTCTTTTCACAGCAGCATTCACTCCTGCACATACGCCTGCCGCCCCCTCGACGCCCCCCCGCAAACACCTCACAGGGAATCGTGCCCACCGCTTACCATCTTTCCACCAAATGCCCCTCCACCCGCTTGTCCGCAGAAGAGAAATTGACGCCAACCGCTATTTTCTCCTGCGGCGCGTCCGCGAAAGGCGCGAGATAGCCTTTTTCCTTGATTTGGCGGAGGGCATCTTCGGCGCTTTTGTCGAGCTTGAATTCAAAGGCATAAATATAACGCTCTGTGCGCACCAGGGCATCGCAACGCCCCTTGGCAGTATGCACCTCCGATTGCACGTATGCTCCCATCAGGGAAAACGTGAGGTGGATGAGCGCGTGGTAAAAATGCTCGTTTTCCTTCTGCCACAAGCCGTAAGGGATGGAGGCGAAAGTCGCGTTGAGGATTTCTATTACTTTGTCGAGCTCCTGAGCTTCCAGGGCATCGAGCAGGGCGCCCATGCGGATGCGCGCTTCTTTTTGCTCGTCGGCGGCGTATATTACGCTCATGCTTTTTATAAGCCTGATGAATCAGTTCCTCCAGCGGGTTGATGAAAGGGCCGGAGCGCAGCTCCACGCCCAGCCGCTCCGCCTCGGGTTGCAGGCCGTTTTGGATGGCCTCGCTCAGCGGGTTGTCTTTGTATTTATAGCTGGCAAATTTGATGTGGATCACCGGGTTTTTCTGCTCCCAGTCCCAATGATCTTCTACCCAAAGCCCTTCGAACAATTCCCGGCTTCCCGAATACAACTCCCGGATTGTCGACAACAACAAGGACTTGCCGAAGCGGCGCGGGCGGGAGAGGAAAAAATAAGCCCCACCGGTCAGGATTCGGTGAATGTATTGCGTCTTATCCACATATACGTATCCTTCTGTGCGGATTTTCGAAAAGTCTTGTATGCCGACGGAGTACTTCATGGCCCCAAAGATACGAGGCTCCGGCAGATTGGGCAAGTTTTATGATCCCGGCTCAATGCTTCAGGAACTTCAACGCCCCTAAACGCCGCCCCTCCCGGAAAGCCTGGATAAAATACAGGCCTTTGGGCAGGCCGCCCAGCTCCATTTCAACCGAGGTGGAGGAGGTGGGCAGCCGCCTTAACTCCCGCCCCAGCGCATCCAGCAGCACCAGTTGTTTTGCGCCCTCCCATTTCCACGTATCTCCACGTATCTCCATATATTTCCCCCCATTTCCCCCCATTCACTCCTGCACATACACCCTTCTCACCCTCGGCGAAACGCCCGTAAACACCTCATAAGGAATCGTGCCCACCGCCTGCGCCAGTTCCTCTGCCGTGGGTTCTTCCCCGAATACCACCACCTCATCCCCCTCCATGGCCTGCGGGATGTGCGTCACGTCGACCATGCACATGTCCATGCAGACGTTGCCGACAATGGGCGCGCGCCTGCCCCGCACCAGCAGGCTGAAGCGGCCGTTGCCTGCCGCCCGGGGCAGGCCGTCGGCGTAGCCGATGCTCACCGTGGCGATGCGGGAAGGGTGGCGGATGGCGCCGCTGCGGCCGTAGCTCACCGTATCGCCGGGCAGCAGGTGTTTGATCTGGGAGATCCGGGCCCGGAGGGTGAGCGCCGTGCGGAGCTGCGCCCGTGCCAGGCCTGTAGCGTCTATACCGTAAGTGCCGATGCCCAGGCGCACCATGTCCATCTGGCATGACGAGAAGCGGAGGATGCCGCTGGAGTTGAGCAGATGGCGGAGGGGCCGGTAGCCGAGGGCGTCGGCCAGGCGCTCGTACAGCGCATGGAAACGGGCGGTCTGCTCGTGGGTGAAGCCGTCGTGTTCCGGCGCTTCGCTGGCGGCCAGGTGGGAAAAGACGCTGCGCACTTCCAGTTGGGGGTTTTCGAGCAGAAGGATTATGGCCTCGTCCAGGTTGTCGGCGTCCAGGCCGAGGCGGTGCATGCCGGTGTCGAGTTTGAGGTGTACAGCCGCCGAAACGCCGGCCTCGCGGGTGAAGCGGCCGAAGCGGCGCAGCAGCGCAGGGCTGTAAAGCTCCGGCTCCAGGCGGTAGCGCAACAGGCCGTCGAAGACGGCTTCCTCCGGGTTGAGCACCAGGATGGGCAGCCCCACGCCGCCCTGCCGCAGCTCGATGCCTTCGTCGGCGTAGGCCACCGCCAGGTAGTCTACCTGGTGGAACTCCAGCGCGCGGGCCACCTCCAGGCTGCCGCTGCCGTAGGCGGCGGCCTTGACCATCACCATCGTCTTCGTCTCCGGCTTCAACCATTGCTGGAAAACGCGGACGTTGTGGATGAGGGCGCTGAGGTCCGTCTCCAGCTCTGTCTGATGGATCTTTAGCGACAGGCGGCGAGCGATGCGCTCAAAAGAAAAGGGGCGGGCGCCCTTGACCAGGATGGCCTCGTCCTGGAAATCGCGGTGCTGCTGGGTTTCCAGGAAGGCGTCGGTGTCGGGGAAAAAACGGGCTTCCACTTCCGGCGGCAGGTAGCGGGCGATAACCGGAATATCCCTGCCGATGCCGATCAGCCGCCGGACGCCGGCCTCCCGGATTAGGCCAGCGACTTTTTCATACAACTGCTCCGGCGGCTCGCCGCTCTGCAGGATGTCGGACAGGATGAGGGTGCGCCCGGCGTGGTGGTGCTGCCGGCTGAGATAGCTCAGGGCGGCAGACAGGGCGGTGAGGTCGAGGTTGTAGCTGTCGTTGATGACGCTGCAGTCGTTGACGCCCCGGCGCACCTCCAGGCGCATGGCCACCGGCTCCAGCAGCGGCAAACGCTCTTGGATGCGGGCAGGCGGCAAGCCCAGGTAGAGCAGCACGGCACAGCAGTGGATGGCGTTCTCGATGGAGGCCTCGTCGGCAAAGGGGATTTGGAAAGCAAAGAGCGTTCCTTTGTACTCCGCTTCGATGAAACTGCCCTCGCCTGCACTGTTCACTTTCCGGATGCAAAGGGCGGCTTCTCCCTTCCACGACCAGCTGAAGGTGGGCTTGCCCAGCGCCGCCACGGCCCGGGCCACCCGCTCGTTGTCGCGGCAGTAAATGACGACGTCGGCAAATTCGAAGAGCCGCAGCTTCTGATCGATTTTCTCTTCAATGGAGGGGAAGCCTTCCTTATGGGCCTGGCCGATATTGGTGAACAGGCCGATGGTGCAGCGGATGACGGGCGCCAGCTTTTCCATTTCCCCCATCTGCGAAATGCCCGCCTCGAAGATGCCCAGCTGGTGTTCGGGCTGCAACTGCCAGACGGACAGCGGCACGCCGACCTGAGAGTTGAAGCTCTTGGGGCTGCGCGCGATGTGATAATCCGGGTGCAACAACTGGAACAGCCACTCCTTGACGATCGTCTTGCCGTTGCTGCCGGTGATGCCGATCACCGGTATATCGAACAGCTGCCGGTGGTGGGCGGCCAGCCGTTGCAGGCACCGGACGGTGCTTTCGCAAATCCAGATGTTGGCCTCCGGCAGGGAGGAGGCATCAACCGCCCGGGAGGCCACAAAATGCCGGACGCCCTTCTCGTACAGGACTTTGATGTAATCGTGCCCGTCGTGGTGCGGCCCGGCGATGGCAAAAAACACGGAGCTTTCCGGCGCCTGCAGCTGCCGGGAGTCCAGCAGCAGGCGGGCTATCGTTCCGGCCTGGCCGGTTTGGAGGCGGCGGGCGCCGAGGGCCTGGTGGAGCTGTTCGGTGGTGTAGGATTGCATCCGGACGCGCCAGGTTTATCTGGTGCGTTATATGCTAAATTCAAGGCGCACCAGGATTGGGTTATAAAAATATTACAGATACGTTTACAACACAGTAACCAAATTGTTAAAAAAAATCGTTATTTTGAAACTGTTTTTTTCGAAAAAGCCAAACCTATGGCCAAAGGGCCGGATACGGATTTTGCGGTGGCGTGAGCCAGTTAAAGATCAAACCCAATATCCTTACGATAGTATTTCCCCTCAAACTGCACTTTTTCCGCATTTTTCAAAGAGGCAGCCAGGGCCGCCTGCCGGTCCACCCCGTAAGACGTCAGGGCCAGTACCCGCCCGCCGTTGGTTTTCACCTGCCCGTCGTCGTCCAGCCTGGTGCCGGCGTGGAAGGCGATGCTGCCCTCCACCTCGCCCAGCCCGGTGATGGCTTTGCCTTTTTCGTACGCTTCCGGGTAGCCGCCGGAAACCAGGAAAACGGTGGCGGCGCAGCGGGGGTCTTCGATCAGCTGTTCCTCGTCGAGGGTAGATTTGGCGGCGGCGAGCAGCAGCCCGGCCAGGTCCGACTGGATGCGGGGGAAGACCACCTCGGTTTCCGGGTCGCCCATCCGGCAGTTGTATTCGATGACGAAGGGGTTGTTGCCCACCCGGATCAGGCCGAAGAAGATAAAGCCAATGTAAGGAGCGCCAAGTTCCTGCAGGCCGGTGAGGGTAGGGCTGATGATCCAGTTCTCCACCTTGCGCATCAGGTTTTCGTCGACGAAAGGCACGGGAGAGACGGAGCCCATCCCGCCGGTATTCAGGCCGGTGTCGCCTTCGCCGATTCGCTTGTAGTCTTTGGCTACCGGCAGGATTTTGTACTGCTTGCCGTTGGTGAGTACAAACACGGAAAACTCGATGCCGTCCAGGAATTCTTCGACCACCACCCGGGCGCTGGCCTCTCCGAATTTTCCGGATAGCATGGCGCGGAATTCGTCCCGCGCCTCTTCCCTCGTCTGGCAGATGAGCACCCCTTTGCCTGCCGCCAGCCCGTCGGCTTTGAGCACGATGGGAGTGGCGTGCTGTTTGATGTAGGCCAGGCCCTCTTCCATCGTCTCTTGCGTGAATTCGCGGTAGGCGGCGGTGGGGATATCCCGTTCCATCATGAATTTTTTGGCGAAAGCCTTGCTGCCTTCCAGTTGCGCTCCTTTCCGGGAAGGGCCGATGACGTGGATGCCTTTGAGGTCGTCGTTCGACTTGAAATAATCGTAAATCCCCCGCACCAACGGTTCTTCCGGCCCGACGACCAGCATGTCGATCTTTTCCTTCCGGGCGAAGTTGCCGGCCGCTTCAAAATCGTTGGGGCTGAGGGGGACGTTGGTGCCGAGGGCCGCCGTGCCGGCGTTGCCGGGGGCGATGAACAGCCGTTCGCAGAGGGGGCTTTGCTTTAGCTTCCAGGCGAAAGCGTGTTCGCGGCCGCCGCCGCCGAGCAGTAGGATTCTCATGTTTGCCGAGGTTTTGTTGATTGCTTTGTCTTTTTTGCCACGAAGACTCAAAGGCACAAAGGCGCCACCAGGAGTCAGGGCCTTCGTGGAAACGTCGGTCGCCTTCCCTGATGGAAGGCTTATTTTGCAAATATGGGAAAATTGTGAGGATTTACCGCATAGGGCGTACAGGGCTTTTCGCATGGGCTATACGGGCGGCAGCAATCCCCGTTTTGACGCTCATCGGAGGTTTTGGAGGTGTTATCTACGACGATAGGAGTAGGTGACATCTCCTCACTGGCACAAGATGACACCTTTTTCGTGCCTCACAAGATGTCACCTTGTCCAAAGCGGGAATTGTTGCACGGGCAGTCGCCAGCCCATGAAGCAGGGGCAGTAAAAAAAATCGGCTCAATGTAATAAAGTAGTGCTAAATTCCGGGATTAAAACCAATGCAATGGCCTTGATGCGTACCCCGGCTGCAATAATAGCGGCGCTGCTCCTGCCCCTTTTCGCCCTGTCCGCCCCGGACGGCGGCCCCCAGAAGGTCTACGCCGGCGTCTACCTGATGAACCTGTACGACCTGAACATCAACGACTACTCCTATCATGCCGATTTTTACCTCTGGTTCAAATGGAAAGGGGAGCGCAGCCCGATGAACATCGAGTTTGTCAATTCGCTGGACAAATGGGGGTTCAGCTGGGAGAACTTCACCGAAGAGCCGGAGCTGCTGCCCGACGGCTATTGGTACAACGGCATGCGCATCGAGGGGCGCTTTTACCACCCCTTCGCGCTCTACGATTTCCCGCTGGACCGCCATCATCTGGACATTCACATCGAGAACATCGACTACCCCCAGGATTCGCTGGTTTACCTGCCGGACAGCTCCGGGGCCTTCATCCGCGAAGGCTTCCAGGTGCCCGGCTGGACGGTCCGGGGCGTCAGCATGGAAACCCGCACCAGCCAGTACCAGAGCAACTTCGGCCTGAGCGGCAAAGCAGCGGCCTACAGCAATTTCACCTTCCGCCTGTCCATCTCCCGCCCCTTGAATTACTTCCTGCTCAAGCTGCTGCTGCCCCTGCTCATCGTCATCGTCGCCAGCCTGGGCGCGCTGTTTATCCACCCCGCTCAGCTGGACGCCCGCATCTCCCTGCCCATCGGCGGGCTGCTGACGTCGGTCTTCCTGCAGCAGTCCTACAGCTCCGCCCTGCCCGACGTCGGCTATATGGTGCTGATGGACAAGATTTACCTTCTGGGTTTCGCCCTCATCGTCTGCATTATGCTGCGGGCCATCCTGATGGGCAACCGGGTGGGGCAGCTCAAAAAAAAGGCGGACATCCCGGCCATCCGGCGGACGGACCGGCGGATGGCCTGGGCCCTGCTGGCTCTTTTTGCGTTGGGGGTGGTGTTGCTGGTAGCCTGAGCCGTTTCCGGCAGTTATAGTCCATACCGCTCGTCCTCCCTGTACGCCAGCCGCTCCATCCGGATCACCTCGATGCCTGGAAAACCGAATTCTTCTACCACCTTGCCTTCAATCTTGTAGATGCCCTTGCCCCGGAACGGGAAGGTTTTGAGAAACTCCGGGAAGTGTGTCGTGTCGAAGAAGTGCCCGTCCTGCCCGATCCAGCAGCCGAAGGCCATCAGCTGGCCCCGGTGGGTGCGCACGTCCTTTTTGCAGACGTAATACCCCAGCACCCGGACGACGTGCCCCACAAAATCGCCCAGGCGGGCGGAAAGGGTGATGCAATCGGCGCAGTGCCGGTTCTCCAGCAGGTCGAAGGGCGAACAGAGGGGGAAGCCGAGCAGCTCGATCTCGTCGAAAGCCTGCTCGAAGGAAGTCGGAAGTGGGAAGTGGGAAGTGGGGAAGAACTCCCGGGCTTCCTCGTCAGCAGTGCTATGGTTGCCATTACCGATTCCGGCTTCCGGCTTCCCAGTTTCAAACAGCGGCAACGTCCCGTCCCACTTTCCCTTCGGATTCATCAGGGCTACCTTATCCCACATCAGCTCGTACTTGTTCCGGCCGGTGAAGCGGAAGGCGCCGATGCGGATGAGGATTTCCAGTTGTTCAGGCGCGGCGGGCAGGCGGTTGATGAAGTCCTCCAGGCTGCGAAAAGGGCCGCCCCGGGCGCGCTCGGCGACGATGCGGTGGGCCGCCAGCCGCTCCATGCCGTGCAGGAGGCCGAAGCCGATGTAAATATCCCGGCCGGTGATCGTGGTGAGATACTGGCTGTGGTTGACGCAGGGGGCGTGGATGGTGCCGCCGTTCATGCGCGCCTCGTGAAAATAGTACTCCGGCTGGTAGAAACCCCCGAAGTTGTTGATCACCGCCACCATGAACTCCAGCGGGAAATAAGCCTTGAGGTAAAGGCTCTGAAAGCTCTCCACGGCGAAGCTGGCGGAATGGGCCTTGCAGAAGGAATAGCCCGAGAAGCTCTCGATCTGCCGCCATACTTCCTGCGCCAGCTCATCGGAATGGCCCCGGTCGCGGCAGTTGTCGAAGTACTTGCTGCGGAGGCGCCCGAGGGTGTCGTCCTTGTATTTTTTGCCCGACATGATGCGGCGCAGCACGTCGCTCTCGGCCAGCCCCAGCCCGGCGAAGTGGTGCACGATCTTCATCACGTCTTCCTGGTAGACCATCACCCCGAAGGTCTCGCCCAGTTGCTCTTCGAAGACGGGGTGCAGGTACTGAAAGCTGTGTGGCTGGCGGAAGCGCCGGATGTACTCCCGCATCATGCCCGATTGGGCCACGCCCGGGCGGATGATGGAACTGGCCGCCACCAGGTGCCGGTAGTTGTCGCAGCGCAGCTTCCGGAGCAGGCCCCGCATAGCGGGCGACTCGATGTAAAAGCAGCCCATGCAGTTGCCGGAGCGCAGCTGGGCCCTCACCTGCGGGTCCTGCTTGATCTTTTCGATGTCGTGTACGTCTACCGCCCGCCCCTGGTTCTGTTTCGCCAAATCCACCGCGTCTTTGATGTGGCCCAGGCCACGCTGGCTCAGCACGTCGAACTTGTGGAAGCCCAGCTCTTCGGCGTGGTACATATCGAAATGGGTGATGGGAAAGCCCTTGGGCATCATCTGCAGGGCGGTGAAATAGTTGATCGGCCGTTCGGAGATGACGACGCCCCCGGCGTGGATGGACAGGTAGTTGGGAAAGCCTTCCAGCCGCCGGCCGTAGTGCAGGATGGTTTTCGCCAGTTCGTGGTGTTCCTCCGGGTGGAAGGGATCGGCGACGATCTTGTCGATCTCGGATTTCGGCAGGTAGTACACCTTGCCCAGCTCCCGCACGATGGCGCTACCCTGGAAGGTGGAATAGGTGGTACCAGCAGGGCGGTGTATTCCCGGCCGTAGCGCTTGAAGATGTAGTCCGTCACATCGTCGCGTTCGTCCCAGGAGAAGTCGATGTCGAAATCGGGGGGGGAGCTGCGGTAGGGGTTGATGAAGCGCTCGAAGTAGAGGCCCAGCTCCAGGGGGTCGACGTCGGTGATGTGCAGGCAGTAGGCTACGATGGAGTTGGCGCCGCTGCCCCGCCCCACGTGGTGGTAGCCGGCGGCGTGGGCGTAGCGCACGATGTCCCAGGTGATGAGGAAGTAGGAACAGAAGTCCTGTTCGCGGATCACCTGGAGTTCCCGCCGGGTGCGCTCCAGCGCTTTTTTGTCGTGGCTGCCGTAGCGGCGCCCGCAGCCGTTGAGCGCCAGTTTTTCCAGCAGCCTGAAGTCTCCTTCCTTGCTGCCGGTAAAGGTTTGGCGGTTGTTGTGCAGGCCGCTTTCGAATTGTATGCTGCAGCTGTCCAGCACGCGCTCCGTATTGCGCAGGATTTGGGGGTAGTGCTGATAGGAGGAACGCAGGGTAGCCGGCGGCATCAGCCGCTCGGTGGCCCTGGCCATCACTTTGGGGTTCAGTTTGGTGAGCAGGGCATTCTGATCGATGGCCTGCAGCAGGCGGTGGAGGTGGTGGCCGCCGTCATCGGCAAAGGCGACGGGGCTGAGCGCCACCAGCTTGTGCTGGTACCGGAGAAGTGGATGGGAAAAGAGCCGCGCCACATGCTCGGGGCGGATGCCGAGCAGTTCATGCTCCCGGAAATCGGCAATGGGCTTGAACAGGCGCGGATAGATGATCCAGGCGTTGGCCATGGGCGGCGGCTGATCGGGCAGGGGCCGCCCATCCAGAGAGCAGTCTGTCAGCAGCTTGTTCAGCTCGCAGAAGCCTTCGGCGTTTTTTGCCAGCCCGGTGTACAGGCGGCGGCCGTCGCGGCGGAAGTCGATGCCCACTGCCGGCTTGATACCTTCCTGTTCGCAGAGCCGCACAAACTCATGAGCGCAGCTGGTGTTGTTGATGTCCGTCAGCGCCAGCGCGGTTATGCCCCGGCGCTTCGCTCCCCGCACCAGTTCTTCCGGCGAGAGCGTCCCGTAGCGCAGGCTGTAGTAGGTATGGCAGTTGAGGAACATTCAAGCGTGTAAATGTGTGTAGGTGCAGATGCGCGCCAGCGCATTCGGGCAGCAGGCGTTATCGTTTTTAACAGAATGGAGGGGCGCCAACTGTTAAAAGGTTTTAAAAACGGCCCTGCCCTGTTATGCTTTTATTAATGCTGTTGCGCAGGGGGCAAAAGACGGTTATTTTTATGAGCAACAAAAACCTGAAATCCATATCGACGGCGGGTATTTCGGCGTTCAGATGGAACTCGAGCACCGCGCCGGCCGGCGCTTCGGGCTGGCCTACCGGCAGAGCTTCAGCTGGAACGCCAATGGCGACCGCCTCGCCACCTCCATGCCTTCTCTGAAATTCTACTTCAAAGAAGCACTGCAGAGCACTTATCTCGGCCTGAACGTCGGCTACCACAGCTTCCGCTACCCCAAAGGCGCCGAGCTCCAGCGCGATGGCGGCAGCATTGGCCTGTCGATCGGCAAAAGCACCGCCATTACGGACCGCCTCCGCCTCGGCGGAGAGATCAATACGCATCTCTTCTTCCAGGAAGAGGCGGAAGCTATCTATTACAGCGCCGGCCTGCGGCTGAGCTACGTGTTTTAGTGCCTCCGGAACGAACGGTGAATACTTGTAAGCCCTTTTCTGTTCGCGAGCGTCTATGACGCGATGCGGTTCAACTTGGCCTTCTTATCCACATAAGTCGGTAGGGCGGCAGGTTGAATACTTATAATCCCTCTTCTGTTCGCGAGCGTCTATGACGCGATGCGGTTCAACTTGCAAGTCTCCGACTTGCGTATTTCTAGCCTTCTTATCCACGTAAGTCGGAGACTTACTCATTATCCCGCATCGAGACACAGTCTCTCGCGAACAGAAGAGGGCCCACCGCCTGCCGTCCGCCGTCCGCCGTCCGCCGTCCACCGTCCACCGTCCACCGTCCACCGTCCACCGTCCACCGTCACCCCCCTCTCCCCACCGCCCCATACCCAAACCGCCTCCGCACCCGGTCCATTGCCTGCATCAGCCGGTGTTCCTTCTCCGAGGCATCGAACAGGCTCAGCTGGGGGCAGCCTGGCGCCAGGCCGCTGAACCGCACCCCCACCAGGCGCACCAGCTGGCGGCGCTCGTAGAGCTGGTCCAGGAGTTCGCGCGCCTGCTGAACAAGAACGCCGTCGCTGGCGGTGTACGGGATTTTCCGTTGTTTCGAAAAGGTATTGAAGTCGGTATAACGGAGCTTGACGGCAATGCAGGAGGCGAGCTTGTTCGACTGCCGCAGCTCGTAGGCCAGCTTCATCACCATGCTGGCGAGCTGGCCGTGCAGGAACAGCATATCGATGGTATCTTCCTGGAAGGTTTGTTCGGCGGAGACGGATTGCCTGTCGGTATAGGGCATCACCGGGCTGTCGTCGATGGCGTTCGCCTTTTTCCACAGGCCGAGGCCCGGCTTGCCGAACTCGCGCTGCAGCAGCAGGGGCGGAATCTGGCTTAGCGCCCGCACGGTGCGCACGCCCATGAAGCTGAGCTTCTTGCAGGTAGCCTGCCCAACAGAGGGCAGTTTGCGTATGGAAAGGGGGGCCAGGAAACTCTTTTCTGCGCCGGCCTCCACCAGTTGCGCGCCATTGGGTTTGGCTTCGCCGGCACCTACTTTGGAGACCAGCTTATTGACGGACAATCCTATGGAAAGCGGCAGCCCGGACTCCCGGATGATCTTTTGCCGCAGTTCTTTCGACCACAGCCAGCAGCCAAAGTGGCGGTCCAGGCCCGTCAGGTCCAGATAAAACTCATCGATGGACGCCTTCTCGAAGAGGGGCGCCTCCTCCCGGATGATCTCCGTGATGATCTTCGACTGGCGGGAGTAGGCCTCCATGTCGCCGCGCAGCACGACGGCGTCCGGGCAAAGCCGCAGGGCCACCTTAATGGGCATGGCGGAGTACACGCCATAGGCGCGGGCCTCGTAGCTACAGGAAGCCACCACCCCGCGCGCGCCCGTGCCGCCGATGATCAGCGGCTTGCCCTTCAGCGCGCTGTTGCGCTGTTGTTCGACGGATACGAAAAAAGCGTCGAAGTCGAGGTGCAGGATCGCTCGTTCAAACATATAGTTTTGAGTTGTTAAAGCCAGGCTATGCCTGCCTTCAAGAGCGGGCACAGGGGCGCCTGGAATCCGGTTTCCCGGGAATTTTCCGTGGCCAAAGGCCGGTGCCCGGCCCCGGGCTTCCGGCTTTGAACCGTCGGGTGGAAGGGGGGATGCAGCAAATGTAAACTAATTTGTTTTTAGAAACAAATAATTTTATTTCCTATGATTTTTTTGCTGTCTTGTGTTGTCTTGTCCTGAAATAGGCACCCCAACTGCCCGGCATCCCCCGCATTTCCATTTATTTCCACACCTTTCCCTGCCCCCGTCCTCACCACTCCTTCCGCACGGTCCGCCCAGCTTTCGAGCAGTGCCTCCGGCGGGAATCCGAGAGCGGTGGCCAACTCGCCGGCAGAGCCGAACTCCAGCAGTTTCCCCCCCCGGGTTGCTCTTATCCGCCCCTCCACCTGATCGAGGCAGGTGACGGCCAGGCGCTCGGGCTGGCCGCCGGAGTAGTTCCGGTTGCACTGCAGGGCGTACTGCAGCATATCGAGGTCCAGGACGCTGCGGCGCAGGCGGCCCTGCCACTCGTTGTACCGGTTCGTTTCCCGGGGATTGGGCAGGACGTTGAGCGGCAGGCCTTCGTTCGTGAGCGGCCCGTTGCCGTGGCGGGCCTGATAAGCGCGGGTGATGTAGTATATTACAGGCAGCGGCAGCCCGTTCGCCCGTACCAGCTGCAGCGCGTTCCTGGACGTCGTATGGGCCCGGGTCACATGTGGAAAGAACCCGTGGTCCATGTCCAGCAGTATGCCCTGGCTGCCTTCGAAGATGAAGTGCCCGAAAGCTTCTCTTTCCAGGAGGCCGGCAAAAAAAACGGGCTCCTGCACCAGCTCGAACCGGGACAGAACCCGGCGGGCCGCATGCCTGAAGGCCGCTATTTCTTCCGCCAGGGCGCCCTCCGGCAGCCCATCGTTCGTTTTTGCTTCGTAATACTGCCGGATTGCCCGGAGTTTTTGTTCCAGTACCCCGGGGTAGGAGAGGTCCTGCACGAACAGCTTGTAAGGCGTCTCCTGGCGGGCTACCGTCGCCCCGAAGCCTACGCCGCAGCTGCCGTGTGCCTGCACCTTCTCGGTGGCCCGGTTGTAAAAGACGTCATAGGGCGTCGTCACCGGGGCGAGCGCATCGACGTAGGCTTTCGGCTGAATCCCCGCTTTTCGGAGGGCTTCCCATTCGTTCAGAAACGCAATGGGGTAAAAGGTACAGAATCGGCTCCAGTAGGTAGGCGCTCCGCGAAAAGTGCCGCTGCCGAAACTGGAAAAGACATGCCGCCTCCCGTCGTCGGCCACCACCGTGTGGCCGGCCTGGTGGCCGCCGGAAAAGCGGATGACGAGCGGCCGGCCGCTTTGCCGGCACAGGTAATCGGTGGCAAGGCCCTTGCCTTCGTCGCCGTAGCCCAGGCCGAGGATTATGGTTGATCGCATGGTCGTTGGTTTTAATGAATTATTTTTCCCCTGAGCCAAGGGGAATCAATAACTGAGGGCACTCTGGAAACCCCCGGAAAAGGAGTGAAGGAGTGACTTAGCGAATGAGTGAATAGTGAATAGAATCAACTATGTAATAAAGTTTGATTTTAAAAACAGTACATATTTTATATTTATCCACTCATTCAGTCCCTCACTCATCCACTCATTTGGGGGACTTTCCGGCCTCCGTCCGGCGGAGACAGAGCAACCTCATAACTGCGTCGGGACTTCGTTCCGGCTGCACTACAACCGGATAACCCCCGACTCCGGCCGCCCCGTTACGCCGGCGGAAACCCTGGCCAGCGCCCGCTTCACATTGGCGGCCGTGCTGCTGTCGAAGCCGGCGGTGACCGTTTCGAGCGCAGCGCCCTGATAGAGGGCCACTGTAGAAGCAATCAGCTCCGCCAGGCCGCGGTGGTCGTCGAGGATCAGGAAGTTCTGCCCGAGCAGATCGCGCCAGTAGCTGATTACGTGGGGATTGTCGCGGTAGCTCGTCTCATTGATGTGGATGTGGAAGACGTGGTACATCCGCTGCGCTTCGGCCAGCAGGCCCCGGGCCGTCAGGGTTTCCGTTTCCTCGTATCCCATCAGGGCTTTCAGGGCGCCGGCGTCGATGCTCTCCCAGCTGCACTCGTCGCCAACGGTGAAGAGGAAACCCTTTGTGTCCCTCTTTTCAAAGCAATCGATGGAGGTATGCCTCCCGCCCACCAGCCAGGCCAGCAGGTACGACTCGGTGGCCCCGCCGCCGCCGCCGCTTTCGATGAAGATATCCGACAGGCACTCGTTTAATTCTTTGGTGCCCGACTCAAATTGCCCGGCCTGCAGCGGCGCCTTGTCGCAAACGTGATCGCCGATAGCGGAAAACATGACCTGCGGATCGGCCACGCCGTGATCGATCAGCGTATCCATCAAAGCCCCCAGCTTGTGGCGGATGAGCAATTCCGGAATGCGCCCCATGGAGCCGGTCACGTCCAGAAAGACACCGATGGCCAGGGAATTAGGATGGGCCTCTGAATCCCGGCTTTCCCGGAAAGTTAACCCGTATGGGTCCATGGCATCCGATATCCGCCTGGACCGCGTGTGTTTGAAAATGTCGGCTCTCGATTTCCGGGAGTAACTGCCCTTCAGATGCTCATAGGCATCGCTGGACCATTTTGCATAACCCATAATGTTGAACATAGATTTTCACGTGGAAAAATAGACCCTAATTTTCAAGTAAAAGAGGCCCCCTCAAAAGCGAGGCGTTTGTCATGGAGCCAGGGGTAGTCAAACTGATATTCACTCATTGCCGTCAGTATCTGCGGCAGGTCTCGTTTCTTTTTCAGGAAGATCCTGATATCGTTCATTGAAATAGAAATCGTTCCGGCATTATAGATGAAGCGGTCGAAGACCGACTGATCAGCCAGATGTTGGTAACGTCCCAACTCAAGGGCCAGAAGGCGATAAAGATTATGAGCCAGGATGGTCATGACCAGGTCGAAGTCGACTTTGATGACCATGGAAGAAGAAAGGCGGTTGAGATGGAAGAAGTCTATCTGCTCGGAGATGGATTTCTCGATGAGCCAACGGCGGCAGTATTTCCTGACGATCTGTTCCAGGGGGATAGCAAAGTCGTTAGAGATGATCAACGCCGGTTTGATCTTGCCATGGCCGGTGATGACGACCTGGCGGATATCTTTTCCGTATCCCGGCAGGAAGATGGTTTGATCGGCTGCTTTGAGCGTACGCTTTCGGTTTCCGGCGGCTTCCACCCGCAGGGTTTTCCAGTCCGAAGCCGGCATCTGTTCAATTTGGCGAATCATATTTTTACCGCGCCGGCGAATAGTGATGAACTTGACGTTTCGCTCATCGAGCTGTGCCAGGTTCTCGTAATTGGTGAACCGGCTGTCGAAAACCAGGTATTTGAGTGCTTTGCCATCCGGATCGTCGGCGCGATAAAAATCCAGGTACTCCAGTACGACCTGGGCTTCGGATTGGCGTTGCACATCGGTGTGGCCGTAGTCGATGATGCCGGTATCGGGGTCATGGGCGAGCACCGCCAGCATGCTGGCCAAGGCTTTGGATCGCTTGCCCGACCAGTTATTCTCCAGGTGGCCGTCCTCGTCACCCCAATACGGGATGGCGGTAAAATCCAGGTTAGCCGTATCGCCGAGCAGGCCGTGTCCGAGCCACCGGCGATGCAGCCGGCGCAGAAAATCCAGGTTCATCTGCCGGGTGACGCGATGGGAATAGGAACTGAACCAGGCCGCCTTTGGCAATACGTTGAGTCCGGCGAACAGGCCGCTGCCCCGGTCCATGCACCACAGGTCATCGGCCGAATAGCGCCGCACGTTGGACAGCTTCAGGGCCAGAAAGGACAAAATGGCGGACAGGCGGGAGATCTCTCGCGTCTGGGGATAATCCGAGGAGCGGATCAGTTCATCGATGCCGTAGTGGCGCAGGATCGGCAAGAAGCACAACAGGCCGGCGTGCTGGGTGTCAAAATACTCCTCTGCCCCGTCCCAGGCCTGTGCTTTTGGGGCTTCCAGGCGAACCACTTTCAATTCCTGGCGCTCGGTTTTGGTACGGCGAGGCAGACGGGCAAAACCTTCCCGCATCAGCAAGTCGTAGACGTAATTGTAATTGGCCTTATGCCCTTTGGCTTGCAGCATGGAGGTGATCTCGGGAGTTGAATAATTTTGTTTGCGCAGGGCCAAAATATCCTCGTCGAGGGCCGATTGCTCAGGCGGTGACTGAACAGGCCGCCCGGTAGGCTTGACGGTAAAGAAAAAATCGATGTCGGGATGGTCCTTTAAGTGACGCCTAAAGTTCCGGGCCAGGCCATACACTGCCGAAACGGTATAGCCAAATCGCTCGGCTACTTCAGCGGCAGGTTGCTTTTCATAGAAAAAGGCACGCATGGCTTCGTACTGTTTATGTGCCACAGTGGGCAGGCTTGTGAAATATTCCGAAGGATCCATTTAAAACAAATTAGGCCGCATATTAAATTTGATAAGGATTTTTAAAGATAGTTAAAATTTGTATTCCACACCCCAAAAACCCTGAAAATCACTGAAACTGGGCCTAAAAAGCTCATTTTTGGGTAAAACCCGAATCAATCCAGGCTTCTCAAACGAATAAACGAAGCCTAATTGAACCCTAATTTGTTTTAAAACACACCGAGTCAACTACTTGACAATCAATTATTTAACAAATTTAGCCGCAGTTTAAATTAGGGTTTTTAATCCGCGTGAAAATCTGTGTTGAATGTTTAAAATGAAGAAATAATTGTCGGGGCCAGGCCGGGCTGCTTGCCCGGTGGCCTTTATTGTTGTTTGTTGTTTGTTGCTTGTTGTTTGTTGCTTGTTGTTTGTTGCTTGTTGTGCGATGCCCGCAGGCTCAAATCTCCAGCGGATAAAACTTCTGTTCAAAGTTCCGCCTCAACAGCATCCGGTATTCGTCGTAGCACGCCAGGGCATCGGTATGTCGTTTGAGCAGGAAGTTGATGAAGTCCTTGTTGTGCGTTTTTTTAAATTTTATGCCCAGCCCCGAGCGGTCGCCGAGCAGGCAGGCGGCCGTCCGCTTGCACAGTTCCAGGTCCACTGCCGGCAGGGCCCGCTTCCGGCTGAAAACCTCTGCCGGGTACCAGTTCCGGTATTTCGCCGAAATGGTCTTCATGCGGCTGTCCTTACGGCAGAGGTGGTAGAACGAAACCACCATGATGCCGTGCGTCTCCGGGACGATGAAGACGCTCTCCGGGTTAAGCCCGCAGTGCACATACCCGATCTGCGACAGCCAGGCGCAGAACTCCAGCATTCTCGACAATACCCAGTTGACGTGTTCCTGTGGCAGCGTCAACCCGCTGGCCGGTATTGCCCGGTGGGGAAAACGCAGCGGCATTTGCCCCCGGCCCGGATCCATGCTCCGGGGGAGGTATCGCCGGAAATGCTCCGACGCCTCGTCTCCGTGAGTGGACAGGAGGCGAAAATTGCGGTAAGAGACATCGTGCATCGCTCCCAGGTTCCCGAATACCGCCGACCGGCCGAATACCCGGAACTCCCCCGCGTCATCCACGAAGGGAATCCCTTTTTCGTGGATTTCCTTCAACTGGTTGAGCCGGGCAAGGGCTGCGCCTGCTCCCGCCAGGCGGCACCGGTCGGGGTGCAGCAATTTGGCTGCCTCCTTATATTGCTTGCCAATGCCGGCCGGGCTGAGGACATCGGCGAGGTGCCGGGCCTTGTCGATCTTTTCGATGAGCTCTTTTGCATCCATACCTTTCAGGTTTTGCAGATTTGAGGCCAGAATGCCGGTTTTCGGGTTCTCGCCTGGCGCAAATACTTTCCGGAATACTCCGGACAGGAGTCCGGAATCTTGGACCGCTTACGGCCACAGGCCGCAGCGAGCATCCCCGATAAAAATTATTAGCAGAATATAATTATATCTGATCAGAGACAGTTAGCACATTGCCTGGCAGGGCCTGCCCGTGTCAGGCCAGGATAAGTAAACGTAATGTGAATCTGTCTGCAAGGCTTCCTGCGCAGCAGGGGTATATATCCTGATAATCTTGTTAATCCTGTCTACATATACTTGTTGCGCAAGCCCTGATTACCCCGCATCGCTTCATAAACGCTCGCGAACGACCCAATTTCAGATCAAAAACAAATCTGCCTGACAACTTAGTTTAATTATCAAACTAACTACAGGCAGCACAAATATACATCCCCTTAGTTTAAAAGTCAAACTAAGGGGATGTATATTTAAAAACTAAATTCAAACAGCTTCTCAGAACACGAATGCGTTTACACCCTCCAAACAAGCTCTCACCGGGCAGCCTGCAATACCACAAAAACCTCTTTCCGCTTCTCTCCTTGCCGCTCAAACGTGCGCAGCACCTGCAGCCCGTATTGATCCTGCAGGGCCTCCAGGGAAACCCCTTTGTCCACCACCGCAAACCAGTTTTCCCAGATGACGACATCGCCCGGTTTCAGCGACTGCAGGGCGGCGGGGTCCAGTTCGCGGCGCCGTTCGGGCCGGAAGTAGTCCACGCCGAGCGTGATGCTGAGGTAGGGATGGCTGAAGAAGAAGGTGGTGCCATCCGCCCGGATGCCGGCTTCCCGGATGTAGGCGGCGACGTCCTGTGCCAGTTCCTGGCCGGCATCCAGGGAAAAAGCGTTCTGCCAGTCGACTGCCGCCTTGTTTTTGGTAAAGGGGAACAGCAACACGCCGGCCAGGATCAGGGTGAGCAGGGCCTGTTGCAGCCCTTTTCTGCCCTCTGCCCAGGACAGCACGAAATTCAGGCCCCGCAGGGCGAGGATAGCGATGAGGGGCATCACGGCCACCAGCACCCGTTTCAGGCCCATGGAGCTGAAGATGCCGAGATACCAGAAGGCCGTATGGGCGGCAAAATAGGCCAGGAAGCCGCCGAGGACGAGCCACCACTCCTCCGCTTTGGCCTGCCGGCGGATGGCCATGCCCAGCATGCCCAGCACGAGCAGGGCGTAGAGCACCGGCCCGATGACGTAGAAGAGCTGGTCGGCAAAATGCAGCAGCTTGCCCGACCCGTAGATGCTGCCCGGCGTGGCGTAGGGGATTTTGCTGAACACCCAGAGCGGGCCGCCGTGCGTCCAGGCGCCGGCCAGGGCATAAGCAGCGTGCCCGATCAGCAGGAGCGGCAGGAGCTTCCACTGCCGCTGGGCCAGCAGATAAAGCCCCCAGGCGCCCATGATGACCAGCCCCTCCGAGCGCACGAAGGGCAGGAAGGAAACCAGCGCTGCTGCCCAGGCCGTGCGGCCGCTGAGCGCCAGGTAAACCGCCAGTACCATCAGCAACCCAAAGAGGTGTTCGGTCAGGCCGGAAAAGACGAGTTCGAAGCTGAAGGGCGCGCAGATGAAGAGCAGGGCGGCCGCAGCAGCGTGCGCATAACCCAGCCGGCGGCAGCACAGGGCCGCCAGCCCGGCGGACCCGGCGGCGGCCAGCAGGTTAAAAAGCTTCATGCCGGCGAAGCCGAGCTGCGCGAAGGGCGCGCTGAGCAAAACGAAAAACGGCTTGCCCCAATGGTCGAAGAACAGGCGCGGATGCTCGAAAGCGTAGCGGGCGATCAGGTAGTGCTGCACGCTGTCGCCCGGGTCAGCCGTGCCGTCAAACCGGAAGATGATGAACAGCCCGGCGGCCAGGAAAGCCGCCAGGATTATCCCAATGCCTTTTTTAAAAGAATCCTGCATAATCAGCGCAAGATAAAATATAACTTTCAGGGATCAAACACCAAACGACCGATGCTGCCGCTCCAACAACTTTCCGTCCGCCACCTGGGCCTCGCGTTGGGCCCGGCCCTCTTTGTGCTGGCCTTGCTCTTCTTCCATCCGGAGGGGCTCTCCCCCCAGGGCCGTGCCGTGCTGGCCTCCACGCTCTGGGTGGCCGCCTGGTGGATCACCGAGGCCATCCCCATCCCGGCGACGGCCCTGCTGCCGATCGTGCTCTTCCCGCTGACGGGCGGGCTGGGGCTCGACAGCACCACCCAGGCCTTCGGCCACCGCATGATCTTCCTCTACCTGGGCGGCTTCATCATCGCCATCGCCATCGAGAAGTGGAACCTGCACAAGCGGATCGCCCTGAGCATCATCTACCGCATCGGCGCCAACGTGAGCTACATCATCCTGGGCTTTATGGTCGCTTCGGCCTTCCTGTCGATGTGGATCTCCAATACCGCCACTGCGGTCATGATGCTGCCCATCGGCATGGCCATCATCTCACAGCTGCAGGAAGAAGGGAGGGCCCCGGCGGAAACGACGGCGTTTTTCAGCAAAGCGCTCATGCTGGCCATCGCCTACAGCGCCTCCATCGGGGGGATTGCCACCCTGATCGGCACTCCGCCCAACCTGGTGCTGGCCGCCGTCGTCCGCGAATTCTACGGGGTGGAGATCACCTTTGCGCAGTGGATCGCCTTCGGGCTGCCCATCTCCGCCGTCCTGCTGGCCATCTGCTGGTGGTACCTGACCCGGGTGGCCTATCCGATGGAGGGCATCGTCCTGCCGGGCGGCAAGGCGGAGATCAGGGAGCAGCTGCGGGCACTGGGCGCCATCTCTTACGAGGAGAAGGCGGTGCTGGCGGTGTTTGTCCTGACCGCCCTGGCCTGGATCAGCCGGTCCTTCCTGTTACAGAAAATCCTTCCGGCCCTCGACGACACCGTCATCGCCATAACCGGCGCCATCGCCTTGTTCCTCATCCCCTCCAGGACGGCGGGAGGGCGGCAGCTGATCAACTGGGAATCGGCGGCGGCCCTGCCCTGGGGCGTCATCCTGCTCTTTGGCGGCGGGCTGGCGCTGGCCGAGGGCTTTCAGGAAAGCGGCCTGGCGGCCTGGATCGGCAACCAGATGGCGGGCCTGCAGGGGCTGGCCCTGATCCTGATCCTGCTCATCCTGGTGGGTACGGTCAACTTCCTGACCGAGATCACCTCCAACCTGGCCACCACCTCCATGATCCTGCCTATTCTGGCCCCGATGGCGCTGGCCATAGGCGTCCACCCCTATGCGCTTATGGTCGGCGCTACGGTGGCCGCCTCCTGTGCTTTTATGCTGCCGGTGGCCACGCCGCCCAACGCCGTCGTCTTCGGGCCGGGTTACCTCCGCATTCCGGATATGGTGCGGGCGGGCTTTTGGATGAACGTGATGTCCATCCTGCTGGTCAGCCTGGCGGTGTACTTCCTGCTGCCCTTGCTCTGGGGCGTGGAGTTGGGAGTGTTTCCGGAGGGATTGCGGAAGTGAGGGGGGGCAACACATAGGTATCTATCGTATGTGCCCTGGTGTGTGGTGTGTGGACAGGGGGGGCTTGGGCTTTTGGGGGCCGTTGCTTTTTATCACATAGGGCACATAGGGGTTTTCACATAGGGCGCATAGTGCTGGATGCTATGTGCCCGGGTGGGTGCTGTGTGGATAGGGGGGGCGGGCAGGCCGGCCAAAAAGTCGGCAAGAGATTTTTTCATCCCGATACATTTCCGTTTATTTCCGCCCGGATAACAAACCTCTGCCAATGTCCCATCCTGCTTCATCGCCATCTTCTCCCGTTCCGGGGGATGGTATCCGGTTGATCATTTTCGACCTGGACGGCACGCTTGTAGACTCCCGTTTCGACCTGGCCGACGCCGTCAACCATGCCCTGGAAAACATGGGCAAGCCCAGGCTCAGTTACGAAGAGCTGCCGCCGCTCCTGGGCAGCGGGCTGAGCTATCTGCTGGAGAAAGCGACAAGAGAAACCGATCCGTCGGTTCTCCGGCGCGCCCGGCACCTGTTCGACGAATACTACAGCCGTCACTACGCCGATAAGACCCGCTGCTACCCGGGGGTGAGGGATACGCTGGCGGCCCTGCCCCACCTCCGGAAAGCGGTTTACAGCAACAAAGCGCAGGATTTCACCGCCGCCATCATCCGGGAGCTGGGCCTGTTGCCTTATTTTGATAAAGTGGTGGGCGCTCAACCTGACAAATACCCCCTCAAGCCCTCCCCGGCGGGTATCCGCATTATTCTGGAGGAGTTGGGAATCCCTCCGGAAAGCGCGCTTATTGTCGGCGACTCGACTCACGATATTGAAGCGGGCAAAGCTGCCGGGCTGCGCACCTGCGCCGTCACCTACGGCTACCGCCCCGCCGAAGTGCTGAAGGAGGCCGGGCCGGATTTCATGATTGGGGCTTTCTCTGAGTTGCTGCGGCTGCCGTTGAGAAAAACTTGACAAGTTTAACCAACCATTCACCCAAACCCATGTACCCATCCCTCCGCGCCCTGATCTTCGACGTCGACGGCACCCTGGCCGACACCGAGCGCCACGGCCACCTGCCCGCCAGCAACGAGGCCATGCGACAGCTCGGCCTGGATCTGCAGTGGAGCTTCGAAGAATTCATCCGCCTGTCGCACCTGCCCGGCACCGCCTTCCGCCTGGCCTACAGCCTGGGGCAGGGCGGCATGCCGACAATGGAAATCGAGCGGTACGTAGAGGCCTTCAAGCCGCTGAAGCAGAGACTCTACATCGAAAAATACCTGCCCCGGCTGAGCCTGCGCCCCGGCGTGGAGCGGCTGATCGTAGAGGCGCTGGCGCGCGGCGTCCGCCTGGCGGTGGTTTCCACTTCGCACGAAGCGCAAATCCATGCCCTGTTGAAGAACCTGCTCGGTGCCTGTTACGGGAATTTCAACCCCATCCTGGGCAAAGAATCCGGGCGGAAAACCGACAACGATGGCTTTCTGCACAAGCGCTGCCTGGAACTGATGCAGCTCTCGCCGCCTGAAACCATTATGATCGAGGATTCGGAGGAGGGGCTGAAAGCAGCATTGGAGGCCGGTATCCCCACAGCGGTCTTCTATAACGATTATACCTTTGGAAAGCCCTTCCGCGACGCACGGTTGGTAGCGCCCGGCCTGGAGCATTTCAACCTTGTGCAGCTGGCCGCTGTTTTCGGAATGAGGATCTGAATATGCAGCATTTTAAAACCATATCCGATTACTGCCGGGCCATCAATATCCCTCCGCCCCGGCATCCGCATTTCGATATCCGGAGTTTTGAAGAGAATATGCCGAACGTAGTCAGTGAGATGCCGCCCTTCCGGCATGAATTTTATGCTATTGCCATAAAAGTGGGGGGAAGCGGCAAAGCCATTTCCGGGCACTATACTGATTTTCCGGAAGGCTCAACCATCTTTTTCAACTCCCCGTTTCAGATCCTTTCCTGGGATATCGTGCCGGACTGGCGGGGATACTACCTCATGTTCACCCAGGATTTTATTGCCCGCTCCAGGCACTTCAACCGGTTGCTCGAAGAATTCCCATTCCTGAAGATCGACAAGTCCATACCCTTCGAGATCGGCCAGGAAGATGTCTCTCCCCTGCTGGCCATATACGACCATATCAGAAAAGAATACCACAGCCAAAACTCCGATAAGTTTCAATTTATCGAAGCCTATGTCCTGCTGCTGCTGAACCACATCAAACGGTACTTTAGCAACCAGGTGGGCTTGCGTGAAGCAGAGCAACAACTTCGGGCAGCTGACCTGAAACTGCTCACCCGGTTTCAGACGCTGATCGAAACGAGCTTTTATCCCGATGCGTCGGCGTCAGCTTCTTTTAACCTGCACTCTCCTGCTTATTACGCCCAAAAGCTGAACGTCCACCCCAACTACCTCAATGCAGTCGTGAAAAGCCTCACCGGCCGTACTGCAATGAACCATATCCACCACCACATCCTACAGTTGGCAAAGGCTCACCTGGCCCAAACGGCACTCAGCGTCAAGGAGATCGCCTACTCCCTGCATTTTGACTCCCCTAACAATTTCAGCGCGTTTTTCAAAAAACATACCCGGCTTACCCCGCTGAAGTACCGAAAGAGCGCCAGCCTTTGAAATTCATACTTCTTACTTTGTTTTCATACCCTTGGGGCTATCACGAGGGCTGACCTTTGTATAGAACAAAATACCAGCTTTATGAATCATGCCAGTGAAGTTGTGATTCGCTTATTCGTTGCCATCGACCAGAGAGACTGGCTACAGGTAAAAAACTGCTTTGCGCCACAGGTTGAACTAGACTACTCTTCTATGACAGGACAGCCGGCGGCCGTACTCTCCCCGACGGAAATCATTCAAAGCTGGAAGGGGATCCTACCCGGCTTCGAGCACACCCATCATCAGTTGGGGAACTTCATAACTGCGGCGGATGAAAGGTCCGCCCACGTTTTCTGTTACGGAACGGCCACCCATTTCCTGCCGGATGAAGGGGGCAATTTATGGACAGTGGTAGGTTCGTACGATTTTGGGCTGTCAAAAGATGAAGCCGGAAACTGGAAGGTGGCAAAGATGAAATTCAACTTCAAGTACCAGGATGGCAACACCAATTTGCCCGAGAAAGCTATGGCTAAATTAAAAAGGTAAAACCCATTTAGGAAATGACAACGGAAACCGGAACGCGAAATAAAGCAACCGTAAGAAAATTCTTTCAACTACTGGAGGAAGAAAACATCCCGGCCTTCGTCGGCCTGTTCGCAGAAGAAGGCAAACAGGTGAATCCCTACGCCTCTGGGCTGTTCCCGGCAGGCGCCGAAGGAAAAAAAGCGCTGATGGACTACTGGGAGCCCGTACCGGGAAATTTTGATGGGATGCAATTTCCCATTCATGAGATCTATGCCATGGAAGACCCCAGCATCGTGTACGTGAAATACTCCGGTAAGATCAAGTTGAGAAATGAGACAGGGTATTACGAAAACGATTACTACTCCATATTCAAATTCGATGAGGAAGGCAAGATCAGGGAATACGTAGAGATCTTCAACCCGATCGTAGCCGCCAGAGGCTTTGGCTTGCTGGATTCAATAAAATAAGAAGCCAGTGATTGGTTTAAAGAAAAAATCTGCAACTATTTAGCTTCTGTAGCTAAATAGTTGCTAAAAATTTAATATTACTTCTTCCTTCTCACTTCTGTGACCTTCCACACTGACTCCCGCCCCATAGCGCCGTACCTTGAGGCATATTCGCTGAAAAGCTTCATCGCCAAAAGACATCGCTATGAGCCAGGAAGAAAAACGCTTGCCGGGCCGCAACCTGGGCCTGGAACTGGCCCGCGTTACGGAAGCGGCCGCCATTGCCGCCGCCCGGTACATGGGCATGGGCAGCCAGGAGAAAGGGGACAAAGCCGCCGCCGAGGCCATGCGCGCTTTCCTGAGAACGGTCGACCTGAACGGCATTGTCGTCATCGGAGAAGGAACGCAAGAAGAAGCCCCCACTCTTTTCAACGGCGAATATGTCGGCAATGGCGAAGGCCCCGAACTGGACGTAGCCGTAGGCCCGGTGGAGGGCGCCGCCCTGCTGGCCGACGGCCGCCCCAACGCCATCTCTTCCATCGCCGTAGCGGAGCGGGGCAGTTTCTGGAATCCCGGCAATTCTATTTATATGAATAAGATCGTCACCGGGCGGGAAGCGCGGGAGGCCATCGACATCCGTTTATCACCGACCCAGAACCTGCACCGCATTGCCGAGGCTCTGGATAAGAAAGTGAACGAACTCACTGTTTTTGTGCTCGATAAAAACCGCCACGCTTCCCTGGTCGAGGAGATCCGGCAGGCGGGAGCCCGCATCTCCCTCCATCCGGAGGGCGACGTGGTGGGCGCCCTGATGGCCGCCGTGCCCGGCACCTGCATCGATGTGCTGATGGGCGTTGGAGACAGTTCAAAAGGCGTCATGGCGGCCGCTGCCGTCAAAGCCCTGGGAGGGGGCATGCAGGGCATGCGCGCACCGCAGCGGGAGGATGAAAAGCGCCAGCTGCGGAAAGATGGCGTCAAACTGCGGGAAGTGCTCAAACTGGATGCGCTCGTCCGGTCCGACAACATCTTCTATGCCGCTACCGGCATTACCCCCAGCACTTTCCTGGAGGGCGTCAGCTTCGGCCGCCACGGGAATATTACTACCCAGAGCATCGTGATCCGCTCCCAGACCGGCACGCTGCGCTTCATAAAAGGCATCCACCAACTGGGGCTGCGGGCCGACAACAGAAATAAAAAAGACAGTACCCCTGCCGAAACGGCTTTTGAGATCGTGGAATAGTGCCGGGCGCGATTCCTTTTTGTAGCCCTTGCTCGGTTTTAGGCCTTAGGCTATAGGTTTTAGGGGGGCAACCCAGGCCTAATCGGGCACTCAACAGGCGCCTAACGCCCAAAACCTAATGCCTAAATCCTCCCAACACCGGAGGGGGCACAATTTAGCATCGCACCCTATTCATTCCTTCATTCCTCCAGTCATTCATTCCTTTGCCGGACTTTCCGGAGCGACCTCACTAATTCACTCATTCAGTCCATGTACTTACACCCTACACCTAAACCGGCGCTTGCCTATTGCCTTTGCTCCATCAGATTGGCATAACGCAAAAAAACGCTCCACGCCATGACGATGCTTATCACCAAGCCCACCTTGCCGTCCAGGAAGCCCAGTTGCAGAAAGTAGTGTTTAAAAAAGCGGAAAAAGGGTTTCACGGCCAGGTGAAAGGCCGTCACCCGCTTCGTCTTTTTGCCGTAATCCTGTGCGGACCATCGGGCGTAGCGGCGCACCTTGGCCAGGAAGTGTTCCATGTCCTTGTAGGTGTAGTGCAGGAGCTTGGTATCCAGCCGGCCTACGCGGAGGCTCTCGGTGATGATCTCTTCGTGTACCTGCTTGTCGTTGTAGCGGCAGAGGTCGCGCCGGAAGAAGCGGACCACCTGGTCGCCCTGCCAGCCGCTGAAACGGACCTCCCTGCCCATGAAGAAGTTGCGGCGGCGAATCCAAAAGGCATCGTAGGGGATGTTTTCCTGGTTGAGGTATTTCTGGATTTCAAGCTTCAGCTTTTCCGGCACCCGCTCGTCGGCGTCCAGCAACAGCACCCATTCGTGGCTGGCCTGCGGGATAGCCCAGTTCTTCTGGCCGGCAGGGCCCGTGTATTGCCGCTGCATCACCCGGCGGGTATACTGCCGGGCGATCTCTACGGTTCGGTCGGTGCTGAACGAATCCACCACGATGATTTCGTCCGCCCAGCCTACCGACTCCAGGACGCCCTGGATGTTGTGTGCTTCGTTGAAGGTGGTGATGATGACGCTGAGGGAGTGCATAGAATGAAGGAATGAAGGAATGAAGGAATGAAGGAATGAAGGAATGAATGCCGGGATTGCTGGCCTGGCTTGGCGTATCCCCAAATCCTTATTGCACCTTCCCGTAGGCGATGAAGTAGGGATTGCGCAGGTTTTCCTTATTATAGCGCAACGGCTGTTTGGTTTCTTCATCGATCACCATGCCGCCGGCTTCTTCCAGGATGGCCTGGGCGGCGGCTGTATCCCATTCCATGGTAGGCCCCAGGCGGGGGTAGAGGTGGGCTTCGCCCCGGGCCAGGATCAGGAACTTCAGGGAGCTGCCCCTGGCCACCAGCTCGGGCGCCTGCAACCGGCCGATGAAGGCCTGGGTGTCGGCGTTGAGGTGGGAACGGGAACAGACGACGTGCAGGCCGGGGTCCGACAACCGGAAAGAAGCCGCCCGGATGGGCTGTGTTTCGCCGTTGCGCTCCCAGTAGGCGCCTTCGCCTTTGACGGCCCAGTAGGTCTCGCCGAGGCAGGGCACGTGCACCACGCCCAGTACCGGCGCCCCGTTGTGGATCAGGGCGATATTGACCGTGAATTCGCCGTTGCGCTTGATGAACTCTTTGGTGCCGTCCAGTGGGTCGACCAGCCAGTTGTATTCAAACTTCCGGCGCTCTTCGCAGGGAATGGCCTTGTTCTCTTCTGAGACGATGGGGTACCGCACCGGCAATTGTTCCAACGCTTCGCAGATGAGTCTGTTGGCGGCCATGTCGGCCAGCGTGAGGGGCGATTCGTCCTGCTTCAGCTCCACGCCAAAGTCTTCCTTTCCGTAAATGGCCATGATGGCCCCGCCCGCCCGCCGGGCGATCTGTATGGCTTCTTCTGCCAGTTCTTTTCTGTTCATCTTTGGTTTGACAGTGCTTTAAAGTAGGCAATAAAGGTAGGATTTTTCTAAATAGCATCACCATTACCTGAAAAAAGCTATATTTGAGTTGTTTTAGACAGGGGCCTCCAAACAGTGTATTCCCCCATCATAGCAACGATCTTTTTTCCCTTGAACCGGGCTGTCTTTGCCTGTCCCGGCAAAGGCGGTTATATCTAATAACCCATTTATTAACCATAAAATTTGTCAACATGAACCTTCTTCTCAACCACAAATCCTTGTTTTCGCTGGCAGCGGCAATTTTGGTGTTATCCGCATTTGGATGCAAAAAGGATGAAGAGCTTGCCCGGATTAAGTTTTTGGGCGCCTACTCTGTAGTTGAAACCTGCGGAAGCGGGAATGACAGCTATGAGATTATCATTATAGAATCGGGTTCCAGCGACAATGCAATTGTTATCAACAACCTCTATGACTTTGGCGAATCGGTCAGCGCAACAGTCAGCGGCAATTCGGTAACCATCCCCAGCCAGTTGCTCAGCGGGATCACCTACAGCGGCAACGGCACCATTTCCGGTAGTACGCTAACCATCAATTTTACGGTTTCGGACAGCGTGGACTCGGACAATTGCAATGCGATCTGCACCAGGAAGTAAAAAACAGATGCGTCGCTGCTGAGGTTGAGGGCACCGGATGCTGGAATTCTTAGGGGATCCAATCCGGATGTTTCTCATGGTGAGTGTATGGAATGACTGAATGAGTGAATGAATGAATGAGTGATTAACGGGGGCTTAGATTTGGTTTAAAGCACAAAATCCCACGAAATTTCGTGTGGATTTTGTGCTTTTTTGTTTTAGGAAAGGGGTATTTTGGGGGGCGGAGCAAAGTGTTGAGTAATCCTTAAAAAATAACTTCACGGCCCTTAGTTGTAGTGAAGTGAAGCAGCCAGTCAGGGTTCCAGCGGGGTCAGGCTGCTGAACGAGCTACAACTAAGGGCCTCAAACAGTGAAGTTATTTTTTAATCACTACTGAGGAGAGGCGCGATAGCCCATTTTACTAAAACCAGGAACATGAATAAAGAACGGATCAAAGCTCAATATTAAACAAGCACAATTAAATCATTATCAGATCGAGGAGGCTAAATATGGCGGGCAGTTGGTCCCGCCCAGATTGGCCTTTGCGATAAAGGACCTGAAAGAGGAGATGGAAAAAATCGAGGCCGATGTGAGGAGAATCCGGGAGCGGCAGGTTGGTTTGACAGGTTAGAAACTGAAAAATATCATCAATTTGTGCTGAAAGTGAATTAAAGCCTCCAAACAAGCTAAGCCGGGGAGCGGAGGCGCGATGCTTTTTCCGGGACCCGGACGGTCATTTGTTTGAAATTAGCGAGTATCGCCACCAGTGGGTAACGCAAATACGTCATCCTCGACTGGGTGGCCAACCACTCCGCCTGGGACAATCCCCTGATGGCCGAACACCCGGATTGGTACATCAAAACCCCGGAGGGCAACTTCCAGTCGACTCCCTGGCGCGACTACGACGACATCATTGACTTCGACTACAGCCGGCCCGGCCTGCGCCGGCACATGACGGAAGCCATGAAATATTGGGTAGCCGAAACGGATATCGACGGCTACCGCTGCGATGTGGCCAGCTTCGTACCCATCGAGTTCTGGGAGAACGCCAGAAAAGAACTGGACGCCATCAGGCCCGTCTTCATGTTGGCCGAATCGGAATACAAGGACCTCCACAAACGGGCCTTCGACATGACCTACGCCTGGACACTCTGGGACCACCTGCACGCCATCACCACCAAAGGGCGCGACATCAAGGGGCTGACGGAGGGCTACATCGCCGAGCACGTCAGCGTCTTCCCCGAGAACGCCTACCGCATGGCCTTCACCGATAACCACGACAAGAATTCCTGGGAGGGCAACCAGTACGCCAATTTCGGCGACGGCCTGCACGCCGCCATGGTGCTCTGCGCCACGATCGACGGCATGCCCCTGGTGTACAGCGGCCAGGAGGCCGGCCTGGCCCGCTCCCTGGATTTCTTCGAAAAAGACCCCATCGAATGGAAAGCGCACGAAAATGCGGACATCTACAAAAAACTTTTCGATCTTAAACACCGCAACCAGGCTCTGTGGAACGGCAAATGGGGCGGCCCGATGATCCGGATCAAGAACGATAAAATGGATCACGTCCTCTCCTTTTCCCGGGAGAAGAACGGCGATAAGGTGGTGACGGTGATCAATTTCAGTGATCAGGCGGTGAGCGTGCGGCTGGAGGCCGAATACCACAAAGGGCGGTATGCGGAGCTGTTTTCCGGAGAGGAGTATGTGCCGGAGAGGAGTGATGGGGTGGGGCTGGAGCCCTGGGGGTATCGGGTGTTGGTGAAGAAGTAACTGGACTTTGGACGTGCCTCTGTTTGAAGTCGGAAGGCATTGAGGTGCATGGGGGAACCAAAAGTCGGAAGTCGGTTTACTCCGTCAGTCGCTTCGCTCGTGTCCGCCTTTAGCGGCAGGCCGTTCAAAGTCCAGAGAGTAAGCGAATGGCAAAAAAAATAAAAGATGAGACAACAGCTTCTATTATCCGCCTTTTTTGCCGGAGCAGTTAACCTGCTGTCCGGCCAGGCAGAACAAAATGCCCCGGAACTGAACAGGGCATTATCGGCCCGGATCGATTCCCTGAAAACAGAAGACCAAAAATACCGGAACCGCTTAACGGAATTGAAAAACATGTCGATTCCGGATGAAGTGGAGATCAAACAAGCGCAGGAGGCGATATTGAAAACGGACAGCCTGAATTTAATCCAGCTAAAACGTATATTCCGGCAATACGGATACCCCGGCTCTGATCTGGTCGGAAAGCAAAGCGCCCACAATTTCTGGCTGATCATCCAGCACTGCGACCAGGACCCGGCATTTCAGGAGGAGGTATTGGGCGCCATGAAACAGGAGGTTGAAAAAGGAACCGTCAGCGGATGGGCTTATGCTTACCTGACGGACCGAGTGCTGGTGAACCAGGACAAACCGCAGGTGTATGGCACTCAGATGCGACTGAACCGGGATTCGACAAGCTATGAGCCCAAACCTTTGATCGAGCCCGATAAGGTGGACGACAGGCGGGGAGAAATGGGATTGAGCCCTATAGCGTTTTATATCGAAACGATGAATACCCGGTATTTTGGAAGCTTGAAAAAAGAGTAAATCCAATCGTCAACTTCCTGGCCTACCTGCAGAAGGTAAAATACCGGGTGCTGTGCCTTATCGGTGCCGTTGGCTGCCTGCTTACCATGTAGGGGCTGTCTTCTTATGAGCAGTTGCAAAGTACGGGCGCTGCTCACCATTCTCGGACTTATCTTGCTGGTTTTCATGGTAAGGCCATATATTCTGAAGCGGATCAGCAGCTAATAAAAAACCGAATCCAGAAAGGCGATCATCCTGTTGAGGGCTTCCGCATCCTTCCCGAAGTTGGTGCGGTATGCCGCTGCTCACCATTCTCGGACTTATCTTGCTGGTTTTCATGGTAAGGCCATATATTCTGAAGCGGATCAGCAGCTAATAAAAAACCGAATCCAGAAAGGCGATCATCCTGTTGAGGGCTTCCGGGGCATCCTTCCCGAAGTTGGTGCCCAGGAAGGGGTTGGCCCCCGAATCCAGGAAAGCGTGCGGGCGCCCCTCGTATTCCCAGTACTCCACCGGATGGCCCGCCGCCTGCAGTTTGTCCCGGTACATTTTCACCGATTCCGGCGTCGTGAGGTTGTCCTCCGTCCCTACTGTGAGCAGTTGGGGGGGAAGCTTTCGCTCGCCGGCATCGGGAAGGTGGTATATGGGAGACACCGCCTTGTAGCGCTCGGGGTTATCCTCCACATTGAACGGCGCGCCGAAGATGGGCCGGGGCTCGGCGCCTCCCATCTGCCAGAAGAAATTGGAGGGCCTTTCGAAATCACCCAGGCAGGCCTCGTAAATGTCGAAGGCGCCGTAGCTGATGATAGCGGCCTGCACCTCCAGCCCGTCTTTCTTTGCGATCTTCTCGGCGGTTTTCCCACGCGGCAGGTAGGTGGGTTTGAAACCCGGGGGTTCTGCATCGAAGCCGGCGGAGCTCAGCCGGTTGCCCATCACCACCACCATCGAGGCGAGGTGGCCGCCGGCGCTGTCGCCGGTGACGGCGATCTTTTTTCTGTCGCCTTTGTACTTTTTGATGTTGTCTTTGATCCACAATACCGCGCCGAAGGCGTCTTCGACGATCTGGTCCATCGTGACGGTGTTGCCGTTGTCGACCAACAGGCGGTAGTTGATGTTACACACCACGTATTCTCCGTGTTCGGCGATGTACTGAGCCATCTGATCCATGATCGATTTGTTGTTGATCAGCCAGCCGCCGCCGTGGAAAATGGCCAGAACCGGGTAATTCTTTTTCCCGGTTTCCGGCGTGTAGATGTCCATCGTCAGGTTGAAGCCGCCGGGCGAGGCCCATACAACGTCTTTGGCCGCCGAATAGGTATGAAGGGCAGGCGGGGATTGGGCGCCTCCCTGCCAGGAAAATAACAGGAGGGCCGGAAAAAGGAGGTTAATGATTTTCATGGTTGTGATGCTTGGCTCGCCTCCAACTGATCCAGGTCATAGTGGAACTCATCGCGCAGCTTTTTGATCAGCAAGGATTTCAGCAAATTTCTGGTCATACGTTTCTCATATTATTAAAGGTAATAAAAAATTGTTCCCTCACTCCATCACTCCCTGTCGAATGCAATAATGGGGGCTTAGAGTTGGTTTAAAGCACAAAATCCCACGAAATTTCGTGTGGATTTTGTGCTTTTTGTTTTAGGAACTGGTTGAAAACTACTTATGACGACTTTGTCGATAACGACTACCGTGGCGTGGTGGATTTGGAATGGGCGGTGGGGGCGTGGTGAAAATGCTGGGTAGTGATAAAAAATAGTTCGGTTTTGCTCCTGACGATGAAAAGGGGTATTTTGGGGGGCGGAGCAAAGTGTTGAGTAATCCTTAAAAAATAACTTCACGCCCCTTAAGGGCCTCAAACAGTGAAGTTGTTTTTTAATCACTACTGAGGAGAGGCGCGATAGCCCATTTTACTAAAACCAGGAACATGAATAAAGAACGGATCAAATCCCTGATAGCCGCCGGTCGGCTGGAAAAAGCCATAAAGATGGCGATGGAAGAAATCCAAAGCATTGAGGATGAACAGTTGAGAAATGGGCTGTTACTGCAATCGGCCCGGTTGAAGAGGATATTGCAGGAAAAGAACATGGGTACTGTTTCAGCAGAACAGTCCAACCTGGAAATCAATCAAATCACCAGTGGGGTGTTATCCTTAATTGATGAAATAGAAACGATAAACCAGCCCGGAGCCGCAAAACCAGAAAAGCCGGGCCAGGCTTTAGCAGGTAAAGTTTTCAGCCTGACTGGCATAAAAGCGGGCACCCTTCCTCCGCAGAATATACCACAGATAACGCACCAGCTACAGCTCTACGAAATAAGCAAAACCAACCTGGAGCAAGCCGAATTGGCGTCTGCCAAATGGGGCGAGCTGGCCCCTCCCATCATCATGCACCGGATCAAGGAAGAAAAGCAGAAACTGGAAGCCATTATTGACGAGATAAAAAAGTTGATATGACTGCATCGGAGAGAAGGTCTTCTTATCAAATAGAAAATACCAGATTCGAGGTCATGTATGCCGACATCACTACCGTTCCGGCCGATGCTATTGTCAGTTCGGACGACAATTACCTTTCGATGGGAGGCGGGGTCTCGCAGGCAATCCGGTATAAAGCGGGCGCGTCGATAAGAGAGGAGATCAAAAAACACCTGCCTATGAAGATTGGGGAAGTGGCGGTTACTTCGGCCGGGAATTTAGGCGCCCGCTACATTTTTCATGGAATAACGATCGATTTCGACAATTGGGAATATGCCAATGAGGAAGTAGTCAGGTCTATCGTCAACAAGTCGCTGGAACTAGCGGAAACACTAGGGTTAAAGACGATATCGTTTCCGGCCCTGGGAACCGGTGTCGCCAAATTCCCCTTTCAGTTGGCGGCAAAAACAATGACAAATGCCATCACAGATTACCTGCAAAAGGAAACGAAACTAGAGCAGGTCAACCTGTGCCTTTTCGCCGCCAGAGAGGGTCCGCGAGTCGGACCTGAATACATTTTATGAGCAAGCGGTTGGATTGGCATCTATTTCAGCGCAAAGCAACCGGCTCGACCTGTTGTTGTCCGAGGTGAAGGAGGTTTTGATAAAAGTGGGCAAGAGAGATTTGGTCGGCGACGTTTTATCTCTGCAAAAAAAGATTTCTGCATCCAACCAGGAAATCGCTACCCATGTTTCGGATAATGAGGTCTTCAGAAAAGATGAACAAGAGAGCAAACCATCGCCGCTTGACGGGCTGTCAGAAGAAATAAGCGCTTTTTCCCGAAGAGAACAGGAGCTATTCAACGATCGGGAACTCGAATTGAAGCTGCTTCGGACAAAACTCTCCGGCCTCTATACCACGCTCAACATCAAACAAGCACAATTAAATCATTATCAGATCGAGGAGGCTAAATATGGCGGGCAGTTGGTCCCGCCCAGATTGGTCTTTGCGATAAAGGACCTGAAAGAGGAGATGGAAAAAATCGAGGCCGATGTGAGGAGAATCCGGGAGCGGCAGGTTGGGTTGATGGGGTAGAAGCGGGAAAATATCATTACATAGCACAAAAACCCTCTGGCTGATGCCCATCCACCCTGTCGGGGAGCAAAACCGGAAAGGCACGTAGGGCAGCTCTGAGCGAGATCAACCACGAGGGGTTCGCCGGCAGCCTGTCCTGGGTGCTCATCCTGGGCTATGTGCTGACCATTTCGGTGTACGCCTTCACCTTCGGGCATTACCTGGCCCACGTGTTCGACTTCGGAAGCTGGCTGCCCGGAGTTCCCGGGTTTGCCGTCATTGCCATCCTGGCCCTGGTGAACATGCGGGGCGTGGGCGATTCCTCC
Source organism: Lewinellaceae bacterium (assembly GCA_020636375.1). GTDB lineage: Bacteria > Bacteroidota > Bacteroidia > Chitinophagales > Saprospiraceae > JACJXW01. The sequence goes on from JACJXZ010000011.1 coordinate 255,784, forward strand.
CGCCTGGAGATCATCGCCGTCTGGGGAAAACTGCTCGTCATAGTCGGCCTGATCCTGCTGGTATTCCTTGGGCGGCCGTATATCCTGAAGCGGATCAGTGGCTAACTTCTATAAAAAACCTCTTTTTACATTCAATTAATGTAAGCCTTTCAGCTTAATGCAAAATTAATAAAAGCTTTACATTCTCTTTTTAGTGCCTTCCTACCTTTAACCTTTACTGCAATTTCTCTACAAACCAGCCTTTCTGTTATGAAAAGAACCCTACATTTCTTTTTACTGCCTCTCCTTTTGCTCTCCTGCGCCTCAGCGACGGCACAAGCAGAATTGCAAATTACCGAGATATTCTCTGGGCAGGCCGGTGCCGACCTCACTGCCGATTGGTTTGAGGTCACCAACGTCGGCGATGCCGCCTGGGTATCCGGCACCGATCCGGATTTGTATTACGATGACGATTCCGTTGATCCGGCAGCAGCCGTTGTCGTTCAAGGCATCATCGATATCCAGCCGGGAGAATCTGTTATTGTACTTATCGCTGCCAGCCCAGCTGATATTACCATTTTTACTGGCGTTTGGGGGGCTGTGATCGATTTGGCGGGTATTGAGGCCGGCTATGCCGACGGTGCCGGCCTGGGCGGTGGCGGCGACCAGGTGAACATCTGGATCGGCGACCCCTTCACCTCCTCCCCGGTTGCTTCCGGTTCTTATCCGGATACGGCGCCTTTCGACGGCCAGTCCTACGACGTGGAACTTGGCGAGTTCAGCACTGTAGGCAACGCCAACGGCGCGGTGCAGACCATCGCCCTGGGTGGCGACGCTGGCAACGTACCCAACATCGGCTCGCCCGGCAACCAGGGGCCGGTAACTGTCGACCCCAACGCCCCCATTATCACCGCTGACGTGGCCAGTGCCACTCCTTTTTTGAGCCTCACCCCCGACGGCCCCTCCGCCGTCGGCGCTGATATCAACGACCCGACGGACCCGGCAGCCGCCATCGGCATACCTTTTATCCTGGACGACGCAGATACGCCCCTTGCCGACCTGACCGTTGCTGTCTCCAGCGATAACCAGGCCGTCGTGCCGGATGGTAACCTTGCGCTTTCCGGTTCCGATGGCAGCCGCCTGCTTGTTATTGCTCCCGTGGGTGTGGGGTACGCTGCCATTTCCGTCACCGTTACCGACACAGACGGCAAAAACGATACCTATACCATTCAGTACGCCGCTTCCGATGCGACGATTGATCCGGGCACGACCCGCTTCCATTATGGCGTGTCCGACGGCTCCACTGCCCAGGCTATTGATCCTGGTTACATGTGGGTGGCCGATGACGAAAATCAAACCATTCGCCTGTTCGATCGCAGCCAGTCCGGCATGCCGCTTTACGCCGTGGATTTTACCGCCGCCCTGGGTACAACCAACGAGGTCGATATCGAAGGTTCCCTGCGCAACGGCAATGCCGTCTTCTGGATGGGCTCTCATACCAACCAGGACCGCTCGGTGATCTTCAGCACCGAGGAAAACGGTGCCGGTTCTTCCGCCACCTTGACCTTCACTGGCTCTTACCGGAGTTTGCTGGACGACCTCGCCGCCTGGGACGATAACAACCTGCATGGCATGGGTGTCGGCCATTACGGGTTTGCCTCTTTTCGCGAGATCGAAGCCCTCTCGGCCGATCCCAACAATCCCGGCGGCGCGTTGCTGGGCTTCCGCGGCCCGCTGGTGGACGGGAAAGCACTGGTGCTTCCGGTGGAGAACTTCCAGTCCATCGTTTCCATGAACCCGGTCCCCAACAGCGCAGTATTCGGCACCCCGATCGAGCTGGACCTCGGCGGACACACGCTGCGCAGCATGGATTGCAATGCCAACGGCTGCCTGCTCATCGCCGGCCCCTTCGGGCCGGTCAATGACTTCCGCCTCTATACCTGGTCCGGCAACCCGGGCGACGCGCCGGAGCTGCGGGCCGCCAACCTGGATGCCCAGACAAACCTCAGCGCCTTCGAAGGCATCGTCGAATTGCCTGCCGGGCCCTTCCTGGGTGCCGACGGTGACGCAACAACCGTTCAATTACTCATCGATACCGGCACGTTCGACTACTACAACGACGGATCGGAAGCCAAGGACCTGCCCAACCCCCAATGGAAAAAGTTCCGCTCTGAGCTCGTTACGCTGGGTCCGGTAGAAGTGCCGCCCATTGCCAACCCGGGCGATGTAGTCATCAACGAAATCATGCAAAACCCTGCCGCCGTGGCCGATGCGGACGGCGAATGGTTCGAATTGTATAACACGACCCTGGGTTCCATCGACCTCAACGGATGGTCCATTTCCGATGCCGGCACCGACCTGCACGTGATCGACAACGGAGGGCCCCTGCTGATCCCGGCAGGTGGATATCTGGTATTGGGCAACAATGGCGACCCGGCTGCCAACGGAGGCGTTGCAGTGGATTACGCTTACAGCTCGGGCACTTTCAATCTGGCCAACGGTGCCGACGAAATTATCCTGACCGCTCCGGACCTTGTCGAAGTCGACCGGGTAGAATGGGATGACGGCGCTACCTTCCCGGACCCCACTGGCGCGTCCATGGCCCTGCAACTGACCAACCTGGACAATAACGACGGCGCCAACTGGTGCGAAGCCATGACCCCTTATGGTGCCGGGGACCTGGGGACGCCAGGCGCTGTCAACGACTGCGTACCGCCGCCCTCCTTCGACCTGCAGATTACCGAAATTTGGGTCGGCCAGGATGGGGGCGATCTGACCGCCGACTGGTTCGAGATCACCAACTTTGGGCAAACAGCCTGGGTCAGTGGCATCGACGGCGGCCTGTACTTCGATGACGATTCCCAGGATCCCGCAGTAGCCGCTCCCATTAACGGCATTACCGATATCCAGCCTGGTGAAAGCGTTATCGTAGTGTCGGATATTGAAGCTGGCGTGAACACTTTCTTCACCGTCTGGTCGCCCGATTATGACCTGGATGGCGTGGAAATCGGCTGGGCGGAGGGGCCCGGCCTGGGCCAGGGCGGCGATGCCGTGACCCTCTTCGTCGGCGTACCAATGGTGACTAACATCGTAGACTACGAGGTCGTGCCGGCTTCTCCGTCCGGATTGTCTTACGATGTCGTTCTGGGTGCCTTCAGCCAGGCGGGAACGGGAATCGTTCAAACCGGTACCAACATAGCTGTCGCCACTACCGCAACGGCGGGTACCAGTGGCCAGGAGCCCGCTATTGGCTCCCCCGGCAACCAGGGGCCGCTGGTTGTACCGGAATACGACCTCCAGATTACCGAGATTTTTGCCGGCCAGGCCGGTGCCGACCTGACTGCCGACTGGTTCGAAATCCGTAACGTGGGCACAGCGCCCTGGGTGTCCGGCGTCGATCCCGACCTGTACTTTGACGATGATTCCGCCGATCCGGCATCTGCTGCCCTCGTTCAGGGCATCACCGAGATTTTGCCTGGCGCTTCCGCAATTGTGCTATCTACCGGCAATCCGGCCGATGTTACCACTTTCGTCGATGTGTGGAGTCCGGTAATTGACCTGACGGGCGTGGAGATCGGTTATGCGGACGGTGCCGGCCTGAGCGGCGGCGGAGACGCGGTAACCCTTTGGGTGGGCGACCCCACAGCTTCCGATCCTGTCGATATGGAAGCTTACCCTGACACGGCCCCCTTCGACGGGCAGTCGTATGACAGCGACCTGGGCGCGTTCAGCGTGGTAGGCAACGCCAACGGCGCAGTGCAGACTATAGCTTTGGGCGGCGACAACATGGACGTGCCCAACATCGGCTCGCCGGGCGACGGCCTGGCCGTCCCGCCTTCTACCGGATTGGCGATTACGGAGATTTTTTCCGGCCAGGAAGGTGCCGACCTGACTGCCGACTGGTTTGAGATTCGCAATACGGGTACGCAGGCCTGGGTGTCGGGCGTTGATCCGGATTTATACTATGACGACGACTCTGCCGACCCGGCCAATGCTGTCCTGGTCCAGGGCATCGCCGAAATCCAGCCAGGCGCTTCAGCTATCGTCCTGATCACCGCTGACCTGGCGGACATCACGGTTTTCACCGATGTGTGGAGCCCGGTGATCGACCTGACAGGCGTGGAGATTGGCTATGCCGATGGCGCCGGTTTGGGCGGCGGCGGCGATGCGGTGACGCTGTGGCTGGGCGACCCTGCCGCTTCCCTGCCCATCGCTATGGAAGCCTACCCCGACACGGCCCCCTTCGACGGGCAGTCGTATGACAGCGACCTGGGCGCGTTCAGCGTGGTAGGCAACGCCAACGGCGCCGTGCAGACCATCGCCCTGGGCGGCGACAATATGGACATTCCAAACATCGGCTCTCCGGGCGACGGCCTGGCCGTCCCTCCGTCTACAGGGTTGGCGATCACCGAGATTTTCTCGGGTCAGGCCGGCGCCGACCTGACTGCCGATTGGTTTGAGATTCGCAATACGGGCACACAGGCCTGGGTGTCGGGCGTCGATCCGGATTTGTACTACGACGACGACTCTGCCGACCCGGTCAATGCCGTCCTGGTCCAGGGCATTGCCGAGATTCAACCGGGGGCTTCCGCTATTGTGCTGATCACTGCCGACGTGGCTGACATTACCGCTTTCACCGATGTATGGAGCCCGGTGATCGACCTGGCGGGCGTGGAGATCGGCTACGCAGACGGTGCCGGGCTGGGCGGCGGCGGTGATGCGGTGACGCTGTGGCTGGATGACCCTGCCGCTTTTCTGCCTATCGCTATGGAAGCCTACCCCGACACGGCCCCCTTCGACGGGCAGTCGTATGACAGCGACCTGGGCGAATTCAGCATAGTGGATAACGCCAATGGCGCAGTACAGACCGTCGCCCTGGGCGGCGACAATGGCGATGTGCCAAACATTGGCTCGCCGGGGGACCAGGGGCCGATCAGCAGCACAACTAACAGGGAGGCCGGTTCCATTAAGATTTTCCCGAACCCTAGCCGAGGGCTTATTTCGGTACAGCCTAAAGGTATAAGCGTGGTTGAATCTGTGGAAGTTTTTAGCCTGGAGGGCCAGTCGCTCCTTCGCTTGGCGGAAGTGCGTACTGGAGCTTTCACGCTTGACCTTTCCACTTTGCCTGCATCGGTTTACTATATACAAGTACGCGGAGAACGTGCTGTGATCACAGAACGGATCGTCAAACAATAGAGGTTGGTGGGTTAAATCCGTTGAATTTTCGGTGCAAATGGAGCGCGGACCCCGCAAGTCTGCGGGGCAGGTTCTCCAGGTCCGCCGGATCAATCAACGGATTTAACTCACTGCCTTTAAATTTTTGAAGTGCTTGATTTAAATGTGGAGCCAGTCACTCCCATATTACCGCTTCCTGTGCCGCCAACCAGCCCTCAAAATGCCTCCCGTACCGTTGGGCCAGCTCGTTGCGTTTCACCTTCAGGGTGGGCGTCAGCAGGCCGTTTTCCACGCTCCACAGTTCGCGGGTGACGACCAGGGTGGCGATCTTTTCGTAATTAGCCAGTTTCCGGTTGACGGCATCCAGGGTTTCCCGCAGGCTTTGTTCGATGGCGGCCCGTTCTTTGGCGCGGCCCAATTCGGACAGGGCCACCAGGGCGATGGGTTGCGCCAGGCCCAGGCCGGCGATGCAGATCTGTTCGATATCGGGATTGCCGGCAAACGCCCATTCGATGGGCGCCGGCACGACGAACTTGCCCTTGGCGGTCTTGAAGGCTTCGGATACCCGGCCGGTCAGCCGCAGGAAGCCTTGCTCGTCGACCGTTCCGCTGTCGCCGGTGTGGAACCAGCCGTTGCGGAACACCTCGGCCGTCTTTTCCGGGTTCTTGTAGTAGCCGTCCATAAACCAGGGCCCGCGGGCGAGCACTTCGCCCGTTTCGGGGTCGGTTTTCACCTCGGCGCCCTGGAGGACGCGGCCGACGGTGCCGGTGGCGTCTTCCCATTCGCGGGTCATGGTAAAACCCCCGCAGGTCTCCGTCAGGCCATAGATTTCCTGGATGTTCATGCCCAGGCGGCGGTACCAGCCCTTCAGGCTGTCGGGCATAGGGGCGGCAGCGGTGATCAGTATCCGGGCCCGCCCCAGGCCGAGGGCGCGGCGGATTTTCTTTTTCACCAGGGTGGAAACGACCGGCAGGCGGAGCAGCAGGCGGAGGCGGGCCGGCGGCATGCGTTCCAGGATGGCCAGGTGGAACTTCGTCCAGATGCGGGGCACGGCGAAGAAGAAGGTGGGCCGGATTGCCTGGAGGTTTGGGGCGAAGGTGTCCAGGCTTTCTACGAAGGAGACCTGCGCCCGGTAGACAATGCTCAGCACTTCGGTCAGGGCCCGCTCGGCGATGTGGTTGAGCGGCAGGTAGGAGATCAGGCTGTTCTCGCCGGCGCGGAGCCGGAGCAGGTCCTCTTCCTTCTCCATGCGCACCAGCTCGGCCGGCTGCCGGTAGCGGAGCATCACCCCCTTGGGCGTGCCTGTGGTGCCGGAGGTGAAGATGATGGTAAAAAGGCTGTCCAGCCCGGGCACGGGGCTTCCGGCCAGGGGCTCGAAGCGGCTCAGGAAATCTTGCCATTGTTCCCCTTCCGTTACGCGGGAATTGCCTTCATAATGGGGAAAGGCGATGATGGGCATGTCCTTCGGCACCCCCTGTTTCATCTCCTCCCAGCCTTCCAGTTTGCCCACGAACAGCGCCTGGACATCTCCCAGCTCCAGCACTTCGCTGATCTGATCGGAGCGCAGGGTGGGGAAGAAGGGAACCGAGACGAAGCCGCCCATCATGATAGCCAGGTCGGCGATGATCCATTCCCGGCAGTTCTTGGAGACGATGCCGATGTGGGCGCCGGCGGGCAGCCCCAGGGAGCGCAGGCCGGCGGCCAGGCGGCGCGCCATTTGCCCGGTTTGGGCCCAGGTGTATTCCTCCCAGGTTTCGCCGAAGGGCTGGCGCAGGTATACTTCATCGGGATGCTCCTTCTCCCACCGGTAGAAATAGCTGAGGAATGGTTTTAATGCTGCCATGGCGTTTGCGGTTCGTATTTTCAGCTATGAAAATAATACTTCCGGGGCGGAATTCAACGGGTTAATAGGCAGAACCTGCCATTTGATCAAGTAAAGTTGACCCCTGCCGCTAAAAACATCACTTTTGGTGTAACCTTTTGACAAACGGCCCCCTCTAATTATCCGAACCCGACATTGAAAGCGAACCATATCATGAAAACCTTTTTTCAATCTCTCTTATTGACCATCAGTTTAACGCCGGCTTTTGCTTCGGCCACCATGCAGACCCTCTTCAATGAACTGGAACGCGAAGGGGTCCTGAAAGTCGAACTGGAGCTGAACCTGGACACGCTGGAGCACAACGCCAGAACCTCGGAAGAGCAGCCTGCCATTTTCCGCTTTACGGACAGGCAGGGCGCCGTCCAGGAATGGAGCGCGGACGTCAACGTCCGCGGCCGTTTCCGCCGCCGCGTTTGCGCCTTCCCGCCGATCAAGATCGATTTTTCCAAAAATGACCTCCGGGCCCGGGGCCTGCTCCCCTTTGACGACATCAAGCTCGTTACCCACTGCCAGGAAGGCGAGGAAGGGCAGGAAGCGGTGCTTCGCGAATTCCTGGCTTACGAGCTCTACGGCAAGCTGAGCCCGATGAACTTCCGTGCCCAGTTGGTGGAGGTCACCTACATCGATGCCGAAAGCAATATCCGCTTCACCAAATACGGAATCCTCCTGGAGGATGCCGACGAGCTGGCCGCCCGCCTGAACAGCGAGGAATGTGAAGCCTGCTACGGCCTGGAGCCCTCCCAGGTCAACCCGGAAGCCTACCGCACCCACGCGATGTTCCAGTACATGATCGGCAACACCGACTGGTCGCTGGAGATGGCGCGCAACCTGAAGGTCATGAAGCCGCTGGACGGCGGCGCTTACTGGATTGCCCCTTACGATTTCGATTTTTCCGGGTTGGTGGGCGCCGGTTATGCCCTGCCCAATAACGACGTCGGGCAGAAGTCCGTCAGCCAGCGGGTATATATGGGCACGAAATCTACCCGCCCGCAACTGGAAGAATCCATCCGGCATTTTCAGTCCAAAAGGGAAGAAGTGATGGCCTGTGTCGAAGGCTTTACCCTGCTGAGCAGGAAGTCCCGCCGGGAAATAACCCGCTACCTGGAAAGCTTCTACGACAGCCTCGATGAGGAGGAGTTCCTGCAGGCGGCCGCCCTCGCTCCCGGGGACGCCTCTCCTGTAGCCAAAAGCAAATAAGTTAAGCGTAACAACCCATAACAGATGCGCCTGCCACAATCCAACGTGGCGGGTGCTTTTTTTTGGGGGAGGCCCGTATCACGAACCCGGAAACCCTTCCTGCTCAGTGACCCGCCTGGCCTGCAGCAGGTGCCGCTCCTCGTGGTTGGCCAGGATGGTAACCGCGTCGTGCAGGCTGTAGGTAATAAAAGAGGCGGCCGGCGAGGTGATGATTGTCCTTTTCAAATCCAGGTTTCCGAGGTTGCGCAGGTGGCGGATGAGTTCCTGGTTGTGCGCTGTAAACTGGCGGACGATGTCCGGCCCAACCTGGCTCTGGGCAGGGCGGAATACGTCCGGCGCCTTCATCTTTTGTTTGGGGACCGGCGTGATGGACCGCAGCAGCATGCTTCCCCAAAAACCTGGGAAAAAGGGCACCTGCTCCCAGAAAGCCGCCTTTCTGGCGCCATTGGCCACCGCCTCCAGCTGCGGAAAGTAGGTGCGGTTGGAAACGATGAGGTGTTCCAGGCACTGGCCGGCGCTCCATTGCTTTTCGGAGGGTTTCCAGTTGAGCTGGCGGGCGGAGAGCCCGCCGAATGCCTGTTCGGCTTCCCGGCTGGCGTTGCCGATGCGGGTTATGATGGTATCAAGGTAGGAATTGGACATTTGCGGCAGTTGTTTTTACCTGCCAAAATTACGCCGATTTTACCGCATTTTTTAAAAACCGAGTATCTTCGCCTGGCTTTTCCGGAAGACCTGACCAGTTCCGGCGGAGCATCCTAATCAAAAACTTGTCAAGCCTGTCCCTATGAAACGAGAAATCCACTCCTGGCACAGCCCGGCCCTGAACAAAACGATGGAAATAGCCGTCTACGGCCATTACGGCTTTGCCCTGCTGCTCTTCCCCACCGCTGCGGCGGATTTTCTGGAATACGAGCGTTTTCACCTGATCGATTCCATCAGCCGCCAGATCGAAGAGGGCAAGGTAAAGGTTTTTTCCGTCAACAGCATCAACGCCGAAAGCTGGCTCAACCAGTACATGCAGCCCCGCCATAAGGCCATCCGCCACCAGCAGTTCAACGAATACATCTTCACCGAGGCTATCCCCTTCATCAAAAGCATGACCAGCCAGGATACGCCCGTCATAACCAGCGGCGCTTCCTTCGGCGCCCTGCACGCCGCCAACCTGTTCTTCCGCCGCCCCGACCTCATCAACGGCGTCATCGCCATGAGCGGCGACTACGACCTGAGCTCCTACACCAAAGGCTACCACGACCAGGACGTCTACTTCAACTCGCCCGTCCAGTACCTGCCCAACCTGCATGACGATTACTTCCTGCCCCTCATCAAGCAGAGCGGCCACATCCACATCGTCACCGGTTCCGGCGACTGGGAACACCCCGACGCGTCGCGCCGCCTCTCCGCCATCCTCAGTGCCAGGGGCATCCCCCACGAACTGGACGTCTGGGGCTACGACATCCCGCACGACTGGCCTACGTGGCGCAAAATGTTGCCGCATTATCTGGATACGCGGTTTTAGGGGGGGAAGTATAACCGGGTACATGGGATAGGGTGATGTGGTGAGAGGGTGATGTGGTGAGACGTAATGCTGAACAAAACGGTTTTGGATGCAAGGAGCACTGGGCCCTTGGCACTGTATTGAAGCTTCGGCGTGAGACCTCGGTCAAACGCTGGACAAATAGCTGTTGTCGGTTGCTAGTTGTCAGTTAGGGAACCCAATTGTTCCGGCGGCCCCAAGGCCAAACCGGCAACAACCTGTTGCCAATTATTGGCTGCCGACAGTTGGAAATAACAGACAACAGTCAACAATCAACGGCCAACTTGTCCAGTATTAGACGGATAGCCTGCCCTTGGGCTACCCGTCTAAGGCTGGACACTCCATACCTCCTGCACACGCTTGGCCTCGACTCCGCTCGGCTTTCCCTCTTCTACTGTCCAACCTTAGACGGGGAGCCTGCCCTTGTGTTAATGGCTTGAAAAACAGATTTTTATGATTTGAATCAGGCACAGGGAAGAATGGCTCAAACCCTTCCCCGTGCCCCTGAGAGTTTAATTGCCGCCTATTGTTATCTTCTCACAAGCTTTATCGCTGTTTACGGGGTGTAATACAGTCCGCTTATACCCATCCGGGCAAGTCCAGCACTTCCCGGTCCCGATATCCAGGAAATAATCCCCTTCACATTTTTTAGCGTCTTCGTTCCTAATGGCTCGTTGATAGTCTGCATGTACCCTTTGGGAGCAGGCCTTTTCAGAGGTGACCGGATGGGCGGTGCGGCTAAAGCCAGAGGGGCAGCTGTAGCAATTGCCATTGGGATCCCAAAATTGGCCGCCGGCACAATCGGTGCCCAAAAGGCCGCTGCCTCGCCCGTGATTGGTGGCGGAGGCGAAGCGTTCGAATGCGGCGCGCTCGCAGGCCTTGTCGCTCTTTACGGAAAAGACCGTCCGCTTATACCCACCCGGGCAAGTCCAGCAGGTACCCCCATCTACAGGATCATAGAATGTGCCGTCGCCACAGCCTACTTTATCGCCTTGTATGGCGGGCTTATAATCGCTGGTGACGCTTATGTTGATGCCATTGCTGCTACCCCCGTTGGGCAATACCGCAACCAGTTCAAACTGCTGCTGGGCTTTGCCGTGAAAATCCCACTGCCATAGAATGGCCCTATTCTCTTTGTCTGCATTTTTGATGGAAAGATACTTGCCGCTGTGCCGGGCTTTGATGTAGTAGGCATTGCCTTCCGCCGGTTCGAGGGCAAACTGCTGCTGGGCTTTTCCGTGGAAATCCCACTGCCAAACCGTCTCGCCATTTTCCTGGCCGGCATTTTTAATGCTGACGTACTTGCCGCTGTGCATCGCCTTAATGTAGTAATAGCCACCACCGGCACTCTTGAACTCAAACTGTTGCTGGGCTTTGCCGTGAAAATCCCATTGCCAGAGAATGATGCCATTTTCCTGGCCAGCATCCTTGACACTAATGTACTTCCCACTGTGGCGGGCCTTCAGGAAATAGGTGCCCTCTGCCACCGGGGAAGGGCCTGATGTTCGCCATGCGCTGCAAACAAAGATGACAACAGCGAGGAGTGCAGCACTAAAGCTGATTGAATACATCGTCTTCATAATTAATCGTTTTAAAGGTTTTTAATTTTATGGAGCCATGGTTAAGCCTGCTAATTAGTGGTTGCCTTTTTCGATTCAAAAGCACCATCTCCAAACAGGCTCTTACTAGCCTGGCACAAAGATCACCCCAGGCCCGCAGAAGGGCTTATACTTATCTTGCAAAGGCTTATACTTATCTTGCAGAGGAGGGGACGTGTTGAAAATGAGGGAGTTAGAGTTTCTAGTCTGCGCGCAATTCACTGGGCGGGAAGCCAAACTCCTCTTTGAACATCCTGCTGAAGTACTGGGGGCTCGTAAATCCCACCTCATAGGCGATCTCGGAAACGTTGAGCCCGGAGTTCTGCAGCAGGGCCATGGCTTTTTGAAGGCGCACGGACCGGATAAACTGTGAAGGGGTTTTGCCGGTAATGGCTTTCAACTTGCGGTACAACTGCGTGTCGCTCATGGCCAGTTTCTGGCTGAGGCCGGGGATGGTCAAACCGGTATCGTTTAGCCGCTCCTCAATGGCGAGAATTAATTTTTGGAGGAACTCCTGTTCCCGATCAACTTCGCGGGGGGAATCGGCAGCGGGCGGTGGTATGGACTGGCTGCTGGTATAGGTCTGGTATTTGGCCTGTAGCAGAGCTCTGAGTTCAAGCAGCTTTCGCAGGCGGACGAGCAGCTCTTTTTTCTCGAAGGGTTTGGTAAGATACGCATCTGCGCCAAGTTCCAACCCTTCGATTTTTGATGTCATATCGGCCTTAGCCGTCAGCATAATGATGGGGATATGGCTGGTACGCTCGTCTTGCTTGAGTTCGCCGCAGACCTGATAGCCATCCTTTTCCGGCATCATAACATCAGTAATGATCAGGTCCGGGATGTATTCAAGGGCCTGATCTATACCCGCCTGCCCATCGGAGGCAAACCTTAAATTATACTCTTGCTCCAATATAAGCCGGAGGTAATCGGCTACGCCCCCCGAATCTTCTATGATGAGAATTTCAGGCTGCCCCGTTTTTTCAGAGAGCGCATAGACAGGCTGCGCTTCGGCTTTGGCAACGGAGGCGGTTGTGTCGAACGATAGCGTGCCGGGAGGGGTAGCCTGGTCGTTGACGATTGGGAGAGACACCGTGAAGATACTGCCCTGGCCCAGTACGCTCTTTACCGTTATGCTGCCGCCGGCCATCTCGATCAGCTCCTTCGTCAGGGCCAGCCCGATGCCGGTACCTCCCTGCTCGCCGGTATGGTCTTCTACCTGGAAAAAGCGGTCAAAAATATGCGGAATGGCAGCTTCTGGTATGCCTTTGCCGGTATCCGAAACTTCGATGACCAGCATATCGCGGAACGTATTCACCTTCAATGCTACATTTCCGCCGGCAGGGGTGAATTTTATTGCATTAGATAGCAGGTTATAAAAGACATACTGCATCTTCTCTTCATCAAAATCCATGATTACCGCCGGAGAGGCGTACCGGGCATCCAGGGTGATGTTTTTATCCAAAGCCAGGGAGTAAAACGAATCGGCGAGGTATTTAATATAAGCAATAATGTTTCCCTTGGTTTTCCGCAGTTGGAGGTTGCCGGCATCCAGTTTGGAAAGGTCAAGCATTTGGTTGACGAGCCGCAGTAGGCTATCCGTATTGTGCCGGATCAAATCCCGCTCCTTCTCGAATCCCTGAATCTGTTTGTTCATCCCCTGTATCACGGTAAGCGGGGTGCGGAACTCATGCGTGATGTTGTTATACAGCCTGGTTTTGAACTGGTCCAGCTCCCGCAGGCGCAAGGCTTCCCGTTGCTCTATTTGCCGCCTGAGCCAGAACCGGAAGGCCTGGTAGATGCCTCCCGCCAGCAGTAACCCGAACAGGATTCTCGCCAGCCAGGTTTGGTACCAGTAAGGCAATACCGTAACTTTTACATGGTATTCATTGAGCGGCAGGTGGTCGCGCATAAGCGCGGCCCGCATTTTCAAAGTGTACTTCCCCGGGGGCAGGTTCTCGTATTTCACCAGGTTGTTATGGCGTTTGGGCTCATTCCAGTCTTTTTCGTAATTGTCCAGGTAATAAGCATAATAGTGGTCATCCGGGCTTCGGAGGTCGCCCAGTAAAAACTCCAGCGTGAAGTAGCGGTCACCGGGCTGGAGTACAATTTCCTTCATCGGGCCTACTCCCCTGTTTTGAGTCGTCAATTGGCCGGTACGGCCATCGTATTTAGAAAACTGACTGATAAATACAGGCGCTTTGCCTTTTTCCGGATCCAGATATTGTTTAATGACTTCCTTTGGATAAAAGGCTACATTCTTACTCCTCCGATCTGTTCCACCAAAATACAGGCGGCCGTCCTGGGCTCGCAGATAGGAGGTGCGGTTGTATTCCACATCCATGACCAGGGGGTTGAGCGGAAAGTCCATGAATAAGCCGGTTTGTTGGTCAAAACGAAACAGGCCATGGTTGGTGCTCAGCCAGAGAAAACGGTCCTCTTCCCCGGGCAGTATCCCGTAAATGATGTAGTAGTCCGGACGGTTGTCGTCGATGGTGAAATGCTGAATATCGGAAAAGCCGGGAGATATTTTGCTGATGCCGGAACTGTGCCCCAGCCACATGTTGCCTTGCCGGTCTTCGTAGAAGGAAGAGACGATATTGTTTTGAAGGGCCACCCGGCTTTCCGGCCTGATACTTAGGTGGTGGAGCAGCCTTCCCTCCCCGGAAAAAACAAATACGCCCTGCCCGAAAGTGCCCAGCCAGACGGTCTGGTCTGACGGGCGCAAGTACATGTCATTAAGGTCTACCAATGTTCCGGTTAAGGCGGGTATCGGAATCGACTTTATGAACGCCAGGCTCTGCAAATCGTAGATATTGATCTGATCGTCTCCCCACCCGGCAGTCCAAATTTGCGTGCCCACCAGCAGATGGTTGGTAGTGCCCTCAGACCTGGTATTCCCCGAATAGGGAATGTTTTTGAAACGTTCAAACGCCCCAGTCTCCCAGTCCAGTGCTTTATGGTCAAAGTATAGCTTGCCTGCTTTATAAACCACAGAATACCAGTTGGGGAAAAACGGAACATCAAGCCATTCTACGGTATCCCTGCGGGGGTCATACCTGGAAATACCGGTTTGGGGGCCGTACGTTTTTAAGCCATTCGCCCCGTAAATCCGGCCCTGTTCGTCTTCTGCGAAGCCTCTTATGGTAATCCGGGGGATGATGTGAAAGGCATCCGGCTGTTGTATCCATTTCCCGAGCCCCGATTGCATGGCCACAAAAAGCAGGCCGGCCCTGTCGACAAGTATATCCTGCACATACATGAAGTTGCTGGCCCTGGGGTTTTGGCCGAGGATGTACGCATTGATCCGAAGTTGTTGCCTGGTACGAAGATCTATCTGGATAAAACTTGTGCCTCCCGCAAGATAAAGGTGATGGCCAACTGAGCGGATCAAGTCAAAGCGGACCGGGCCCAGGTCGTCGTCTTTCTTGTAGGCAAGCTCTTCATTCGCAATCCTGCTGATCACTTGATCGTAGGGCATTTGCAGAAAATCATGAACCGACCAATCCGCCAGATCAAGGTAGAACACGACCAAATCCCGGGAGGGAAGCTCCTCCCGATACCCCCACAAGCGGTTTTGACGATCTACATCCAGGGTTTTATTGGTCATCAATACCAGCTGGGAAGCGGGCAGCCGGAGTTGGCGCTGCACCTGTCCGGAGGTGTCGAGCAAGGCCAGGCCTGCCGTATCTTTCACGATGCATCCGCCTTGAAATGGCTTTATAACCGGTTCCCCGTAGGTCAGCAGGGGGGGATGGGCCATCCGTTTCATGGAATCTGCTCCGGAGGAGCAGTAGAGCTGATAGCGCCGGCGCCCGGTATCCGGATCTTGGGATAATGGATGAATACCCCACAGTCGGCCTGTTGTTTCCTCCACTTCGATGTAGTCCAGGGCAGCCTGTTTTTGTCCCGGCAGGGCCACCGGGATGGAATCGGTTACCCGGTGCTGCAAAGGATCAAAAACGTGTATCTGCCTGCCGGAGTTGAGGTATAATTTTCCCCGGGCGGCTTCAAAAACCTGTTGTTGGTCCGCGAAGGACAAATCCATGCCGATCTCTATCTGCTGGATTTTGAGGCCATCAAAGAACTCCAGGCCTTTGCCGTAGTGCCCCAGCCATAGCCTGCCCAGGCTATCCTGGTAAAGATTGTGCACCGCCCCAAAGCTGGCCCGGGTCTCCTCATTGATCAGCTCAAAGGCGTAGTGGCTTTGCGCCGCTGCCGGGCAGGGCAGCCGATAAATGAAAACCACAATGAGCAGAAACTTGAGGCAGGCCTTCAAATTGATACCGGATTAGAGCGTGTTCAGGAATTTGGAAGGGCTCTGTTTTTTATATTAACTCCAGCGTATATGGCGTACCGGTGCTTAACCGGCATGGAATATACGAATTGTTAGTGCCAGGCTTCTCTATTCATTTTGAATTTTAGCTAAATATTCTCTTGGTGTCAAAATTGACAATTCACTTTCTTTGTAATCTTTCGTATTCCTTGTAATTATTATTTCGTGTCCCGACTCCTCTGCGCAATAGTTTTGAACCCCATCTTCGAAATCCTTAAATCTTGAATTGGCCGCCTTGTCAATTATTGTCTGTCCAACATTCTCTACATTGACTATCCTTAGAATTTTCTTTGTTTGTGTATCTGCTTTACGCTGATTCTCCAGTTTCCCGATTATATAGTTTATATTCGTAATGCTTATTGGTGAAACACAAAGTTTGACCTCTGATGATATTGATTCTTCAATTATTTCAGCGATATCATCCATAAAAGGTTCTCTATCAAGCAATAAGTCTAAAAGCACATCAGAGTCTAAAAATATTTTTTTCATTTTCTTAAATATTTTTCTAATAATGCATCTTGAAGAATTTCCTTGTAAGAGGTAAAATCTGCAGGTAATTTGACTGAGCCTTTTAATTCTCTTACCAATTCCGTTGAGGTCTTTTTCTTCTTTGATTTCTCGGTTTTTGTCAGAGATTTCAGATATTCCTCAACTATGCTTGATAAGCTTTTGCCACTTGATTTAGCATATTCTTTTGCTTCATCAATGACCATTTGATTAATTGACAACGTTAATTTACTCATACGTATTCTTTTTTACGTACAAAGTAATGGGGTTTGTTGGATTTTGTCAAGTGAATCACGTTTTTTTTGCTCGGCACTAACTTTTGAATAAACGCCCGCCCACTTGCGTTGCCAGCCTGCAAATCACCCCTTAGCGCGAATCTGTATCCTGCTCCATCAAGTGAGTGGCGAAGCTATGCCGCGGCGTATGCAGTATGGACTTCGGGTTTATTCCTGTATATTGCACCCCAAACCAACAGCATGTCCGTAGAAACCAAAGGCGAGCTGCAGGGCCTTCAGGAAGCCGCCCGGGCGGTAGCCATCACGCTGAGCAAAATGCGGGAACACGCCCGCCCCGGCATGTCGGCCCGGGAACTGGACGAGTACGGCTATGCCCTGCTGCGGTCGTTCGGCGCCAGCCCGGCACCGATGAAGGATTACAACTTTCCGGGATATACCTGCATCAGCGTCAACCACGAAGTGTGCCACGGCATTCCCGGCCCGCAGAAAATCCTGCGCGAGGGCGACCTGGTCAACATCGACGTGTCTGCCGAACTGAACGGTTTTTACGGCGACAACGGCGGCTCCTTCATCCTCGGGCAGGACCGGCAAGGGCTGGCGCCGCTGGTGCAGGCGTCGCAAGAGATCCTCCACCTGGCCATCGGCCGCATCAGGAGCCGGGTGCGGATCGCCGACGTCGGCGGGTTCATCGAAACGGAAGCCCGGAAGCGCGGGTTCCGGGTGATCAAAAACCTCTGCGGGCACGGCATCGGCCGACGGCTGCACGAAAGCCCGGAAGAGATTCCCTGTTTCCGGGACCGGCTGAACCGGGGCCGCTTCCGGAAAAACTCGGTCATTGCCGTGGAGACCTTCATCTCCACCGGCGGGAGGTACGCCTATGAGACGGCCGACGGCTGGACGATGCGGGCCGAGGGCGACAGCTTCGTCGCCCAGCACGAGCACACGATCATCGTGACGGACGGCGAGCCGGTAATCCTGACCGCCGATAACGGAATTTAAACCTGCCGGCCAAAAACCATACATCATAAATGAGAAGTTTTCTCCCGCTGCTGTTTTGCCTCGCCTTGCCTTTACTTTTAGCCGCCCAGCCTGAAAGCCCCCCCGAACTGTTTCACGTCCTGCGGGCCAAAGACAGCCTTCTGTTTGACATAGGGTTCAACACCTGCGACATCGGCCAGTTTCAGGCCCTGGTGAGCGAGGATCTGGAGTTTTACCACGACCAGTCCGGCATCACCGCATCGAAGGCCGATTTTATCGCCGGCACGGAGAACGGCCTGTGCAAGCTGCCCTACAAGGCCCGGCGGGAACTGGTGCCCGGCAGCCTGCAGGTTTTTCCGATGAGCAACGACGGACAGCTGTACGGCGCCATCCAAACCGGGACGCACCGCTTTTACGCCAAATATCCGGACGAGGAGGAAGTGCTGACCTCAACGGCTAAATTCACCCACCTCTGGCTGCTGGAAGAAGGGGAGTGGAGGCTTTCGAGGGTGTTGAGTTATGACCATCGGGCGGATTGATGGACAGAGGGTAAGTTTATTTGAGGACAGGCGGGATGTGCAGTACGTGGAGATTCGGGGGTGCCTGGAGTGACGAACCTCCGTAGGCATTTTTTGACATTGGACCGACCATCGTCCATTTTCTCTTTTTTGCCGTCGTTTTTTGCCGTATTTTAAGACAGCTTCGTTCAGCCGGATGAAGTTATTTTTTGCCACAATTAAAAGCGCGCTGTATGAAAACGAAAAAAACGCTGCTCCTTGCAACCAGCCTGTTCTTTGCATTGTACGCCACTGCCCAGGTGTTCTGGACCGATATCAGGGCGGAAGCCATTTACCAGTCAACCGGCGGGACGGAAAATGCCGAAAAAATCTACACGGCTTTTGAACCGCAGGATTTGTGCCTTGCCCCGGCACTTCAGAAAATTTACTGGACAGACTGGGGGAAAGGCGCTATCTACCGCTCCAACCTCGATGGGACGGGACGGGAAACGCTCCTTTTCGGCCTTTCTCTGCCAAACGGCATCGTCGTTGACGAAGCCGGCCAGGCTGTTTATTTCATTGTTTCCGACAAAATTCAAAAGATGGGGCTCGACGGCAGCAATGTCCAGGTAGTAATTTCCGGGCTGTCCCGGCCGCTGGACATTGACCTGGACCTGGAGGCGGGCAAGATTTACTGGAGCGACCGAATAGACAACGCCATCTACAAAGCCGGCATGGACGGAAGCAATATGGAGGTTGTCCTTTCCGGCCTGGCAGGCCCTACGGATATTGAACTGGACGTGGCGGGGCAGAAGGTATACTGGCGGCAGTCCGATGGCCTGGCTATCGGCCGGTCTGAGCTGATGAGGGCAGGCTTTGACGGGCAGGGCGAGGAAAGGGTGGCTATTGGTTATTCTTTCGGCTTCTGCCTGGACCGCCTGAACCAAAAGATTTACTGGACGATATCCGAATCGGGCATCGAGCGGATTTACCGGGCCAACCTGGATGGGTCGGGCCAGGAAATACGCTTTTCCAACCTGTACTCGCCCCGGAAGATCGCCGTTGATCCCGGCGCCGAAACGGTGTACTGGACGGAGGATTTTACGCCCGAAGTCATGTCCCGCGCCGGTTATGACGGCCAGGGGCGGGAAGTCCTGCTGTTCTATCAAATCACCCGGCCGACGAAGATATTCATAGACACGGCCAGCAATGAGGTATACTTGCTGAATGATTTTTATGTATTCTTGCCGAATCACGACCCGCTTTCCGCGATCGTCAGGGCGGAATTGTACGACGACAATTTTGAGGTGCTGCTCCAGTATCCGGCATTGGAGACTCCCCTTGATTTCGCCGTAGATGTGGCCAACGGGAAAATATACTGGACGGATGAAGGCCCCAACGAGGTCAGGAGGGCCAACCTGGATGGGAGCAATGTCGAGACCCTGGCCAGCCCTGCCTCCTGGCACGGGCGGGTCAACATCCTGGAACTGGACGTGCAGGCCGGCAAGCTGTATTGGGATGATCCTTTCGGGGATAAGCTATACAAAATGAACCTGGATGGAACCGGTTTGGAAGAAGCGGCCAGCCTGGAAGGGCTGGGCCTCTCCGATATGGTTCTCGGCACGGAGGAAGGAGAGCTTTACTGGGCATCCGGGACCGGCCTTATCCAGCGGGCTAACCTCCCGGATGGCGAGGTGCAAACTTTGTATACCACCACCAGAATACCGAACGGCCTGGCCATCGACTTTCAGAACGGCCGGATGTACTGGGCAGAAAACTCGGGAAGCTGCTCGGATTGGGTCATGACGGCCAATATTGACGGGACGGATTCCCGGGAGCTGATCGATTTTGGGACTTGCGGGCACCGGTCCGCCGGCATTTTCGTCAAGCCTTTCGTGCTTACCGCCACGGCGGAACCCGACAAAGGCTCCTTCCGCCTTTTCCCCAACCCGGCGGGCAATTGGTTGGCCGTCGAAGGCCCGGAAACCGGGGCTGAACTAAGCATCTACGACCAACTGGGGCGGCAGGTCATGGCCGCGAATCTGGCCGGCGGGCAGCAGCGGATTGATGTGTCCCGCCTGAATAACGGGATTTACTTTCTCGTCCTGAGAGGGGAAAAAATATTTACACAACGTTTCATAAAAAACTAAAATCCATGAAAACCACATTGCAAATAACCCTGTTGCTGCTGCTCCTCATCTGGAGTGCCTCTTGCCTGAACAACGAGGAAGGGGGGGATCTCGTGCTGGACCCCGATATCTTCCAGACCGAAGAACAAATCCTTGGCGCCCTGGCCGGGCGTTACCGGTGTGTTGCCGATTGTTGCGGCCAGGATTCTGTAGTGCTCAATGTCCTGTCGGTGAATATGTCAAAGGTGATTTTCGAACACAATCCGGATTTCTGCCTGGGGTGGCTTGCCACCACTTTCACCAACTGGCCGGCAGAGGAAGTGCTTGACCTGGGCGATGAGGATTTCACTATTCAATATATTTACTCCGTAGGTTATAATTATGGTTTCATCCTCAATTTGAAACCGAATCAGAAAGCCTTCGAAATCTTTTATGGCCTGGACGACAGTTGGGGGAGGTTTGAAAAGATAGAGTGAATTGTACAGGAAAATAGCCTTAAACCATGAAAACTGGCAAATCCCCCGCTGAATACCGCTTTGACGACAGCCGCAACCTCTTCAACGCCACTATTGTGGGCAATCTGTTGCTGGCTGTCTTCATGGCGGCGCCCAACCTGGCAGATTTCCCCTATAGCGGGCACGTGCAGACAAGCTTTTATACCGCTTGCCTGGCCTTCGCGCTACAGCGGCTCTATAACTGGGGATCGCAAAAGGCGAACGCCCTCATCCTGATCGTTTACCTGGCGGCCTGCGGGGCGGAGTACGCTATTTGGGGCCTGCCCGGCTCGCCTCTTTCCACCAAGGAGGACCCGTACATGGGCAAGGGCCTGTTCCTTGAGATTGTGCTGTGGTCGCTGCCGCTGATCTACATAGGATTGCGGGTATTGCTGGCCCTGCCTATCGTTTTGACCATGATCAGCCTCGTGCCGCGATCATCCTGATCGCCCGGCCGCTATAGCTTCAGGAGCTTTTTGTTCCTGAAGCCATAGTAGTTATTCGGTTATTATTTAATTTACCCTGGTTGCAAGACAAGCCTTTGGGGGCCAGCCGTGAACCCATTGTATTTTGCCGGTTGGCCTTTGTTCATCCCAAAACTCTTAACAACCCACGACATGAAAAAAATACTGCCCCTGCTCATTCTGGCCGTACTTTCCCACTACCTCCCCGCCCAAACCGCCCTGTCCTTTTACGCCGGGCCCAACCAGATCCAAATAGTATCCAAGTACGGCGACAACTACCCTTACGCCGAAACAAAGCTGGATGCCCCGGCCGGCTACGGAGCGGTTTTTATCCTACAACCCGAAGCCGATGAGGTGCTGAAGCCTGGCCTCGAAGTGGGGTATACGAGCAATACCGGGCGCCTGCATGTCTATTCCGGCGGGAAAGGCAGCAGCAGTTCCTGGTCCGGAGACTTCCATTTCCGGTATTTGCTGTTGGGCTTCCATCCCGAATTGACAGCACGGGCCGGCCGGCTTGAACTGGGGCTCGGGTTGGGATTCCGGCTGCGGTTGTTGCTGGCCAACGAACGGGTAGAAGTGAGGGGCTTGAATTCTGACCTCATCAATGGTTCGGAAAACATCGAAGAAAGTGGTCGCGCCGGCGATTATCTGAATGACAACATAACGGGCTGGATGGTTTTCCTGTCCGCCCGGTGGAGGATAAACGGCAACTGGGCCGCCGGGCTGAGGGCCACCTACGACCGGGGCAGCGAACCGGGCAAAGGCGGCTTCGCTACCGGCAATACCTTCCGGGATGCCTTTCTGGGCGGCGGGATCACTTACCGCTTCAATAAAAAATAGGCGGACAGGAATTAAAAAGCGGTTTTCCCGGTTTTCAGGGCATTGCTTATTTTTTACCACACCAGGAACGATGTCCGACGCTAACCCGCATTCCAGTAACCTCCATATCCGCCAGGAGAACAACGCCGCCGTCCTGGCCCGCCTGAACCGCCACGTGCATGCGCCCCATTACGAGCGGCACCCCGACCGCTATGCGCCCTATGATTTTGGCCGGTTCGTCGGTTGGTACGAAACCGTGCTGGCAAAGGAGGGCGCCTACGGCCTGGTGGCTTACCTGGAAGGCGAGCCGGTGGGGTACGCCCTGCTGCTCCACAAAAAGAACAACGGAGCACATGCCATGCTGGCCGAAAATTATGAGTATGTGCAAGTGGAAGAGATGGCCGTCGCCACAGCACACCAGGGCAGAGGCTTCGGCAAACAGCTGATGCAGCACATCCGCGCTTTCTGCCGGGAGAAGGGCGCCCGGCGGGTGCAGCTCAGCGTCTGGCTGGACAATGAGGCCGCCAAGAGTTTCTACGAGCGGGAGGGCTTCGAAGGGTATTTGCTGTATATGGAAATGGCGGTGGAGTAGACGCTGTGGATGTTTCAAAAACAGCCCCATCTCCGGAACTTTTCTCTTGTTTCATCCTTTTTGAAGAGGTATCAAAACCAACCCGCATGCAAACCACGCCCACGCTGCAGCTCGGCAGCATCCCCCCCGAAACCCCTTATCGTATCCGCCCCGGAAGCTATGCCGTCTTCTTCAACGAGAAGGGCGAAGCCGGCGTCATCCGCAACGACGACGGCGACTACTTCCTGGCCGGCGGCGGCATCGAGCCGGGGGAAACCAAAGAGCAGGCCCTGCTGCGCGAAGTGCAGGAGGAGGCCGGCCTGCTGGCAGAGATCGACGCCTACATGGGTTCTGCCGCCGAATACTACTACGACCCCGGCCACCGGCACTACTTCAACAAGATCGGCCACTTCTTCCTGATCACGCCCTATGAACAGGACCTGTCCCTCAAAGTGGAAGACGACCACACCCTGCTCTGGCTGCCCCTGGAGCAGGCCCACCCGCTGATGTACCACGACATCTACCGCTGGGCCCTGGAGCAGGCCGTAAACCGGACGGGCCACCTTTAGGTGGCTCGTATCTTAAATGCAATAAAAAATAAAATAATTCATCCCCAGGTTAAACCCCGCGTGCGCCAGGATAGCCCCCAGGATGGACCCCGAGCGTTGCCGGAAGCAGGAAAACGACAGGCAAAGCCCGAAGAGCGCCGCTGCCCAAAGGAGGGCGGGCCCTGCCAGGAACTTCCAGTTGCCGGAAACATAGACGATGCCGAAGTGCGCCAGGTGGACGAGCGCAAAGGCCAGGCTGTCCAGCACGGAGGCCATCCGCTGGCCGAAGCTGGCCCGAAAGTTTTCGTGGATGAGCCCCCGGTAGAACAGTTCCTCCCCGATAGGGCTGAACGTCATGCCGATAGAGGCGAAGATCAGGAAGAAGGCCAGGCGGGTATCGGCGTTCATCTCCGGCGGCAGGTTGCTGTAAGTGCCGGAAATGTAGTACAGCCAGTTGCGTTCTGTCAGGCCGTAAACTTCGTATGAGAACGCAAACATCAACCCACAGTATGCCAGTCCTGCCGCCAGGCCGGCAAGCAGCCAGCCGTAACGGCGCGGCCGGCAGATTCCCACTGCTTTTCGCCCTTCCCGGCTCAGCAGCACGTAAGGGGCTGCCCACATGCTGAGGAAGACAAGGGAAACATACTGGTAACTGCCCGTCTGGCTGGCCCACAACACCAGCCAGAAGCGGGGGATGCTCCAGAGCAGAACAAGAGCCAGGCCGGAGCGCCAGCCGGGGCGCAGGAGGGGGTGCCAGAAAGGGCGGTAGAAAGCAGATGGCATAAGTAAAGTTATTTGCATGATCAAACGCATCCTGGGCCAGTACCTTTCAGGATAATTTTTAAATTTGGAGACAACATCAAATTTCAGGAATTCCCAAGCTATGAAAAAATACCTGAGTTTGCTCTGCAGCCTGGCAGCTGTTTGTACAACCCTTACCGCTCAGCCGGCCTTCACCCGGCAGGACACCCTGCGCGGTTCCGTCACCCCGGAGCGGGCCTGGTGGGACCTGGCGTATTACCACCTGGATATTTTCGTCAACCCCGCCGACAGCACCATCACGGGGTCCAACACCATCCGATACCGGGTGCTGGCGCCGGGGCAGCGCCTGCAGGTCGACCTGCAGCCGCCCATGCAGGTGGAAAAAGTAGTGCAAAACGGCAAAGAACTGCCCTTCCGGCAGGATGGCAATGCCTGGTTCGTGGAACTGCCCCGGCCTCAGGTGCCGGGAACGACAGCAGCCATAACCGTCTTTTACGGCGGCCGCCCCCGCGTGGCCCGCAACCCGCCCTGGGACGCCGTCATGGCCTGGGAAACCGACGACAACGGCAAGCCCTTTGCCGCCACTTCCTGCCAGGGCGAAGGCGCCAGCCTCTGGTGGCCCTGCAAGGACCATATGTACGACGAGCCCGACAGCATGCTGCTCAGCGTGCGTGTGCCCGCCGGGCTGATGGACATCTCCAACGGCCGCCTGCGCGGAGTGGATGAAAATGAAGACGGCACCCGTACCTTCCACTGGTTCGTCGGCAACCCCATCAACAATTACGGGGTGAATGCCAACATCGCCGATTATGTGTATTTTTCCGAAAAATACCCGGGAGAAAAGGGCGCGCTCGACTGCGACTACTACGTGCTGCCCTACAACCTGGAAAAGGCGCGGGAACAGTTTAAAGACGTGCCGCGCATGCTGGCCGCCTTCGAGCACTGGTTCGGCCCCTATCCCTTCTATGAAGACGGCTTCAAGCTGGTGGAAGTGCCTTACCTGGGCATGGAGCACCAAAGCTCGGTGACCTACGGCAACGGCTACCAGAACGGCTACCGCGGTTACGACCTGAGCGGCACGGGCTGGGGCCTGAAGTTCGACTTCATCATCATCCACGAGGCCGGCCACGAGTGGTTTGCCAACAGCATCACCTACCAGGACATTGCCGACATGTGGGTGCACGAAGGCTTTACCGCCTATTCGGAAAACCTCTTCCTGGACTACCACTACGGCAAGGAGGCCAGCGCCGATTACGTCATCGGTACCCGCGCCAATATCCGGAACGACCGCCCCGTTATCGGCCCCTATGGCGTGAACCGCAGCGGCTCGGGCGACATGTACTATAAGGGTGCCAATATGCTGCACACCCTGCGCCAGATCGTCGACGATGACGAAAAGTGGCGCGGCATCCTGCGCGGCATGAACCGCGAATTCTACCACCAGACGGTGACCTCCCGGCAGGTGGAGGAGTACCTCAGCCGCCAGGCCGGCCGGGATTTGTCCCGCTTCTTCGATCAATATCTGCGCACCATCCTGATCCCCCGGCTGGAATACCGCATCGAGGGCAAAAAGCTGTCCTACCGCTGGGCCAATTGCGTGGAGGGCTTCGACATGCCGGTAAAGGCTTTTGTAAACGAACAAGAACAGTGGCTGGCGCCGGCGGCCGGGAAATGGAAGCAGCTAAAAATCAGCAAGAGCATACAGTCCTTCCGCATTGACCGGAATTTTTATGTGGAATACATGGAAATACATTGAAATATATGGAAATGTGTGGAAATGTGTGGGGATACATGGAAATACGTGGAAATACATGGAGATACATGGAAATACGTGGAGATATGTGGAAATACGTGGAGATATGTGGAGATTTGCTACCCGGGGCTATTGTGTCCTGTGTGGCAAAAAAAAACAACCGAAAGGCAAGCAAATATGGATCCCAGATTCTTTCCTACTCCGGAAGATTTCCGGTCCTGGCTCCAGGAAAACCACGACAAGCAGGAGGAGCTTTGGGTCGGTTATTACAAAAAAGCCGCTAAAAAGCCGAGCATTACCTGGCCGGAATCGGTCGACGAGGCGCTGTGCTTTGGCTGGATTGACGGCCTGCGCAGGTCCATCGACGAGGAAAGCTACAAAATCCGTTTCACGCCCCGCCGGCCCAGCAGCATCTGGAGCGCGGTGAACATCAGGCGGTTTGAGGAATTGAAAAAACTGGGCAGAATCCGGTCTCCGGGGCAGGCCGCATACGAACGCAGGAAGGAAAAGCGTTCAGAACGATATTCCTACGAACAAGGCACACTGGAGCTTTCCGAAGCTTACGAAAAAAAGATCAGGGCCAATAAAAAGGCCTGGGATTTTTTCCGGTCCTTGCCGCCTTCCGTCCAAAAGCCTTCCATCTGGTACGTGATGAGCGCGAAGTGGGAGGAGACGCGCCTGCGGCGGCTGGAGACGCTGATACAGTGCTCGGAGGAGGGGCAGCTAGGCTGGTCGAAGTCTCCAGACTTCGACCTAAGCCCACACCTAAAAAAACATCACCAATGAAATACCATCCCCTGTTAACCTTAATCTTCCTGTTGTCCTTACCGACAGCATTTCTCTCCAGCCAGCCGGGCAGCCCGGCCGCCGGAGAGCGCATCCAACAGATGGAAAACAGCCTTTTGCCCGGCATCGTCATCGCCGGCAGGGAAGAGGCCAGCCGCTTCAACATCCACGACCGGATGAGGCATTACAAAGTGCCGGGCCTGAGCATTGCCTTTGTCGATAACGGGCAGGTCGCCTGGACGCGGTGCTACGGCTACCGGAGCCAGGACAGCCTGGTGCCGGTCGACAGCCTCACCCTCTTCCAGGCGGCTTCCATCAGCAAGCCGGTGGCCGCCCTGGCCGCCCTGCGGCTGGTGGAGGAAGGAAAGCTGAAACTGGATGAAGACGTCAACCGGTATCTGAAAGGCTGGCAGGTGGAGGCCACGCCTTTTACGGAAGGAAAGCCCATCACCCTGGAACACCTGCTCACCCATACCGCCGGGCTGACGGTCCACGGCTTCGGGGGCTATGCGCAGGGAGATTCCGTACCCACCCTCCTCCAGGTCCTGAACGGAGAAAAGCCGGCCAACTCGGATAAGATCGAGCCCGACACCTTTCCCGGCAGCATCTGGCGGTACTCGGGCGGGGGGTATACCCTGATGCAGAAGATGGTGGAGGACGTGGCCGGGAAACCCTTTCCCCAGGTCATGCAGGAAATGGTATTGTCGCCGGTCGGCATGAACCCCAGCACGTATGAACAGCCGTTGCCGGAAAGGCTGCGCCAAAATGCCGCCATTGGCCATCGGCCGGATGGCAAAAAAGTGGAAGGCGACTGGCACACCTACCCCGAAATGGCAGCCGCCGGCCTGTGGACGACGCCTTCCGATCTCGCCCGCTACATCATCGAAGTGCAGCAATCGCTCAAAGGCGAATCCAACCGGGTGCTTTCCCGGGAGATGACGGAAAAAATGCTCGCTAAGCACCTGGGCGACTGGGGCCTGGGGCCGGCGCTGGCCGGCGAAGGCGATTCCCTGCGCTTCAGCCACGGCGGCGCCAACGAAGGCTACCGCTGCCAGATGATGGGCTTTGCCCATCGGGGGCAGGGCGTGGTGCTGATGTCCAATTCCGACAACGGCATCGCACTCATCGGCGAAGTCCTGAGGGCAGTCTCGGAGGCCTACGGCTGGGGGATTTATAACGCCGAAACCAGGGAAGTGATCAGCCTGGCACCGGAGCAACTGGAGCGCTTCGCCGGCCAATACCGCCTCCCGGAACAGCAAATTGAAGTACACTTGTCCCTGAAAGACGGCCGGCTTTGGGCGAAACAGCTGTGGGACGGCGCGGAATACGAGCTGTATCCGGAATCGGAGCTGATCTTTTTTGAGACTGGAGAGGGTATTGTTTTTAATTTTACTGCTGCTGAGGAAGGCAAAATAACTGGTTTCTCTGTTTTCGGCGGCGCGTATCAGTTTGACAAAATCGACTAAATGCCTGCCATGAAAGGAATCCCAGGGATAAGGATTTCCGCCCGCTTTTGCGGCCCGCCCGGCACCGCCAACGGCGGCTACGCCTGCGGCAGGCTCGACAACCTCACCGATTATGTGTCCGAGGTGACCCTGCGGCGGCCGCCCCCGCTGGATAAAGAACTGGAAGTGCAGCGCGAGGGAGACGAGTTGCGGCTGATGGACGGCGATCAGCTCGTCGCCTCCGCCCGCCCCGGCGCTGTGGCCTTCGCCGCTCCCGCGCCCCCGGAATGGGAACAGGCGGAGGAAGCCTCCCGGCGGTTCATCGGGTTCCGGCGCCACCCCTTTCCCGGCTGCTTCGTCTGCGGGCCGGACCGGGGCGATCACGACGGATTACATATTTTCGCCGGCAGGGTAGGGGAGGCGCCCCTCTTCGCTTCCCCCTGGATACCGGAGGCGGAGCTGGCCGATGCAGCGCGCCGGGTGCGCAATGAGTTCCTGTGGGCCGCCCTGGATTGCCCCGGTGCCTTCGCCGTCTGTGGAGAGGCCATGCGCAAGGTCGTCCTGGGCCGGATGACGGCCCGCATCGAGAGGGAAATACGGGCCGGCGAACGCTGCACCGTACTGGCCTGGCCCAAAGGGCAGGACGGCCGGAAGTTCTTCTCCGGCACCGCCATCTATAACGCCGGGCGGCAGCTCTGCGCCGTGGGGGATGCGGTGTGGATAGAGATTGCCTGACGGGGTTCGTTTCCAGGCAAATCGCAAATTTTAGCCGGCTCGCAGAGACGGTCGCAAATCGCAAATCAAAAAGCCCGGTATTTGAGACGTTTGATGTGCGATGTACGGCCGCCCCTCCGCCGCCGTTTACCCCGAATACCCTGCTCGTTACCCGTTCCAACCTGCCTGCCGCCCGCCAGCCCTGGCAATCTGCCGGCGGCGTACCTACCTTTGTCTCATCAATAACGGCAGAAGGCCAGCGGCCATAAGCCAGATTTCCTAAACCCGGCCGGGGAAAACACATTGCTCTGCACACTGCTGCAGGCCCTGGCCATTCATTGTTTACCTCAAAACTCATTAAATCATGAACTTTCTGAAAACCGGGCTTTTACTAGCCATCCTCTCCATTTTTTTCAGCGGTGCTGTTTCCGCACAATCCCCCAAGGTTGTCGTGCTGGGAAAGGCCACCGCCCTGCAAACCAAAACCATTGGCAACAAAACGGTAGAAACCAAAAGGATCGAAACGTCCCGCCCCGGCGTGCGCGAGGCGGAAACCAAATCCAGGAATTTGCTCAACGGCGTGGAAGCGGTTTACCTGGACGCGGGCCAGTTCCAAAAGGGCACCATTCCTGAAAACGAGTACGTGAAAGAAGCCATGAGCAAACACATCCCCATCGTGCTGGAAAATGTGGACAAAGCAGCCCTGATGAAGCTCTCCGGCATCGGCGTCGACGCCAAGGTTGCCGTCGTGGAATCCATGTCGGACAAGAGGGGCGTCCGGGTGACCATCATCGAGGACAGCCCGGAAAAGGGGCTGCGGAAAGCCCAGGCGCCGGCCGTTGCCGGCATGCAGGATACGGGCGAAGCTTCCGGCCAGATGGACCGCTCGAAAGCGGACCCCGAGAAACTGCGGAAAGCGGAAATGGAGCAAGGCCGCCAGCGCCCTCAGCCACCGGTAGAGAAGGCGGAACCGTCGCCGGATAAAAGCCGGAGCAACAGCCTGGAGCGCCTGTCCACCCAAACCATTGAGGCATTGGAAACCCACAAGGCAAAAAAGGCCAAAGTCCGCCTGGAAAAAAGCACCGGCAGCCTGGCACCGGATTTCGAGAACGCCTATGCTTCCATCGGCCCCGGCTTCCCGGACGCCGGCAGCTTTGCCGAATGGGACAAGCCCCTGGACAACCCGGCGGTCAATTCCCTGCCCAAATATTCGGAATACCACATCGACCTCAACTGGGCGCAAAGAGAATGGAGCCCCTGGAGCGGGCAGACTGCACGGGTAAACGTGAACTACAACATCGTGCTGTATGCCACGACCAGCCCCAAGCAGAAGTGGATGAAAATAACCACCTCCGGCACGGGCGTCAATCCGGGAAGCCTGGCCTGGAACCACTACACCGACCGGGGCTTCTACACCGAGCGGTTCTACCAGATGTTTGGCGTGTACTACCCCGGTAACGGAAAAAAACTGGAAAACGCCCGCCCGCTCAATGCCAACAATTCGGGTAGTGTTCAGACGACGACCGGTTTTACGGTGGGGGCGACTGCCGGCGCCGATTCCAACGGCCCCAGCACCGGCGTGTCGGCCTCTTTTTCCAGCAGCACTTCCGTGACCAACGCCATTTCGGATTTCCAGGTGGTCAACAACTCTGACAGCCAGTGGGCCAAGTTTGACTACCAGCTGTCCAAAACCTCCGGCGGCAGTTATGGCAACTGGGAGGACCTGCTTAGGCTCTGCGCGTTTTGCGAGCCAGGGCTTTACAATTTGCCAGGCTGGTCCACAGGCAATATGCCGGCTTACGCCGAGGGCGTCTGGAAGTTCCCTGCCAGCCACAACGGCGAAGAAACCCTGTATTTTTACCAGCACCACTACATGCGGGATACCTGGCTGGTCGATGGAAATATCTTTCATTATAATTTCCGGACCATGACCAGAAACCAGCGGTACGATAAATTTGTCAATGTCGACTTTTCCGTGGTCCAGCTCCCTCACCTGGGCATGGGCGGCGAGACCGGACAGTCTTCTATCGCTCACGCCGGCCACCACTCCCGGGCGGTTGACGGAGACGTCGACGGCATCTGGGCCGACGCTTCCGTTACCCATACCGGGCTGGAGGACAACCCCTACTGGGAGATCAGGCTCGACGAACAATACGCGCACATCCCCATCGAAAAGATCGAACTCTGGAACCGGACCGATTGCTGCGGGCAGCGGCTCGGAAACTACCGGATTTTCGTTTCCGACCAGCCTTTATCCTCTGCGGACCTCAACGGCGCCATCCAGGAGGCCAACAACAGCAACGGCAATATCCTGATGATCAACCATCCGGGGGAAAACGGCAGGAAGAAAGACTTCGTGATCAACCGGACGGCGAGGTACATCCGGGTGCAACTCAACGGCCGGGATTATCTCTCGCTGGCGGAAGTGAGGATCGTCCCGAGGGGGTATTTCTAAACTGATCCGCAACTATTTAGGGCAGCGGCAGAAAGTTAACCTAAATAGTTGCACTAATCCCTTAGGATTAGCGCAAGGCTTGTCCGGAAATTTACAAGGCCCAGGTTCGCTGGCAATCAACGGCTTAGAGGTTGCATCGGCTACCCGTCTAAGGTTGGACACTCCATGCCTCCTGCACACGCTTGGCCTCGACTCCGCTCGGCTTTCCCCTTTCTGCTGTCCAACCTTAGACGGGTAGCCGTTGCGTCCCGATAGTTAACGCCTATGCGATAGCTATCGGGATCGCTTCCCAAGCATCCCCTCCAAACATGCTCTTAAGCAGATACCCCGCCATGACAAATATCATTGTCCCTCTGCGTCCAAAGGAGTATTATTAAATTTCGAAAGCGGCGGGGTGGTCAAACAATAAGCACAAAGGTATGGCGTATCCCATCAAAACAGACATCGTCCCTCTGCTGCGGCACCTGGCCGAAGCCTTAATGCCGGTGGCGCGGGCGAATTTTGTAGGCCTGGCCTTTGAAACGGAGGCCGAGGGGATGGAGTTGTCTTTCCTTCCGGAGGACATCGTCAAAAGCGTCGGCCAGATTCTGTGCCAGGTGATCGCTTTTACTCCCTCTGGCTACGAGGTCCGCTTGTCGGTGGAATTGCCCGGGGAAGGGGAGGAGGAGCAGTTGCTGATCGGCATTTCCAATACGGGGGTAAGCCTGGCCATCCTGCAAGAGATCACCGCCGGCCTCCCGCTTCCGGTGGAAGTGAAAGGGCGTTCCGGCAAAGGCACCCGGTTTGAACTCCGCCTGCCTTTAGCGCCGGAAGAAGAGGCGGTTGCCGAAAGCGCCGTGCCTGCTCCGCCGGGAAGCGGGGGAGGCAACGTCCCCATCCTTTTTCAGAAACTGCGGTCGCGCATGCGGGCCTATGCTTCCAGCATGAAAAGCCTGGAGGAGGCCGTCGCCCGCCAACACGGCCAGCAGGAGCAAGTCTTCCTGAAAAAAGTGAACGCCATCATCCTGGCCAACCTCAGCCGGGAGGACTTCGACGTCAGGGCCCTGGCCCGCAGCCTGGCCCTGAGCCGCACCCAGCTGTACCGGCGGCTCAAGCCGCTGATCCAGCAACCGCCATCCCGTTATATCCGCTTTGTCCGCCTGCAAAAAGCCAAGGCATACCTGGAAAAAGGAGAGATGACGGTAAGCGATGTGTGTTTCCAGGTGGGCTTCACCGACAAGAGCCACTTCACCCGCGCTTTCAAGCAACAATTCGGATTCAGCCCTTCTTATCTGCGGAAAAATTCAATCGTACATCATGGATAGAAGCGAGGAAATCAAACGGGCCTATCGCTATTCGCTATTCGCTATTCGCAGGTTGCTGTTGGGAGCTTGCGAACAGCGAACTGCGAATAGCGAACCGCCGCCACAACCTCTGATGCAACCTACAGTCCATTTTCCGGGACGAATATCCTACCTGCCGCCCTGTTTTTTCGGGTATATTATGCAACGAAGGTATTGAGGATGGGCGTGAGGCCATCAGGCGCCAGCCAACCCGATGAAAACAAGCAAAACCCCAAAAAGCCACGGGAAGGCCTTACGCTCACCTTCTTAAAAATTCGCCCCCATAAAACCAGATATCGTGGACAAAGCCGGAAGAAATAAAAGACTTATCCTCGAGTTCATCCGGGCGCTCAACGAAGCAGGCGATAAACGCCAAATCCTTTCCCGATACACTTCCGATCCGAATCTTGCCGAACGCATCGCCTTCCTGGAGGAGGCCTTTCCGCACTATCAGGTGCGGGTGGACGAGGTGACGGCGGAAGGAAACAGAGTCGTCGTGCGGGCCCGCTTCATCGGAAAGCACGAAGGGAGGGCAAACGGCCTGGCACCTACCGGCGAGCGGGTGGAGCTGCCTTATGCCATCGGGTACCAGGTAGAGCAGGGCAGGATCGTGGCGCACTGGATGATCACAGACTGGCATGAGTTAGCCATGTAATCTTTGCAGCCGGTTTGCCGGCGCTACCGGCAGCGGCATGTACTATGGCGGCCACAGCGTGGCGCTCGCTTCTAAATGATAATAGTCATTGCTACATCCCGCTTAATGGATTATTTTGAGAGCGCTGAAAAAGTTTGGACAACTTCCCCAAACCATAAACACGGACATGGATACAGAAAAGCGCAACCGGGCATTCATTTTAGGATACTACAACGCCTTAGCGGGGAAGAGAAAGACCGAAGAACTCATCCGCAGGTATGTTTCCGACGAAAAGCTGATCGGGCACATCAAATTCTTTGAGCAAACCTTTCCCGGTTATGACGCCGTGGTTGAAGAGATGTATACTGCCGGTGACAAAGTCTTTGTCCGGGCCAGCATGTCCGGCAGGCATGAAGGGAGCCTGGACGACATCCCGCCCACCTTCAAGCATTTCAAGATGCCATTCGCCATCTGCTACCGGATCAAGGACAACAAGATCATCGACCACTGGAT
This sequence comes from Lewinellaceae bacterium, assembly GCA_020636375.1. Lineage (GTDB taxonomy): Bacteria > Bacteroidota > Bacteroidia > Chitinophagales > Saprospiraceae > JACJXW01. Next base: position 289,109 of record JACJXZ010000011.1, read on the forward strand.
GATCGCCGACCAGATGGAGCTGCTCGAACAGCTGGGCCTGGCCGGGACCATCAAACCGGAGTTTGAAAAAGTGGAGAAGAAGGACTGAGAACCCTATACCTCTCTGAACAACCAAAAAGATGAAACCGATCATTAACCAAAAAACCGATTCCTTTGCATTTGCCCTTACTCTTTCTTCTCTATTTTCGCCTTGACTACTTCCTCCTTCTTTTCCGGTTCTCCGTTCTTTGTCTTTCCATTCCCGTGCTCCCCGTTCTTTGCCAGGTACTCCGGCAGTTGGAGGCCCGACTGGTTCATGAACTCGCTCAGGGCGGGGATAGACTTGAACATATTGCTCAGGAAGCTGGCCGTGCCCTGTCCGTCGCCCCCGTCGAAGACGGTCACCTTGTCAAATTTGATGTTCTTGATCGCTTCGGCCTGGATTCGCGCCAGTTCCGGGATCTTGTCTACCAGGAGTAGCCCGATTGCCGCCTGGGCGTTGCCGTCAGCGGCGTCGACCAGCTTCTGGAAGCCCATCGCCTGGGCGTCCAGCACCTTGAGCATGCCCTCGGCTTCGGCCTGGTAACGGGCCAGCACGGCGGCCGCTTCGCCTTCAGCCACTTTGCGTTTCTGTTCGGCTTCGGCTTCAGCGGCGATCACCGTCTTTTCCTTGTCGATCTGAGACTGGACCACCTCGTTGGCGCGGCGGGCGGCCAGTTCGCGTTCTTTGCGGGCGTCTTCGGCCTCTTTCTGGGCCAGGTAGGCCGCTTTCTGGGCTTCGGCCTCGGCGGTTTTTTCGGCCACTTCGGCATTTTTATTGGCGGCAGCCACCTTTTGCCGGCGGTCGGTATCCGAGATCGCAATCTCGATGTCCGCCAGGTTTTTCCCTTTGATGGCCTCGGCCTGGGCGTTCTTTTCCCCGATCTCGGCGGTGGAGTTGGCGGCGGCCACCTGGATGCGCCGTTCTCTATCGGCTTCCTTTTCGCCGATCTCGGCGGCTGAATCGGCGGCGGCTACGCGGGTACGGCGGGTTTTTTCGGCTTCTTTTTCTCCGATTTCAGCTTCCGAGTTGGCGATGGCCACCTGGGTGCGCCGTTCCTTAGCCGCTTCGGCCTGGCCGATGGCGCCCGTGCGCTCTTCCTTGGCCACTTTCACCTTGGCGTCGTTGATGGCCTTGGCGGCGGCCTCTTGCCCCAGAGCTTTGATGTAGCCAGATTCGTCGTGGATGTCGGTGACGTTGACGTTGATCAGGTCTAGGCCGATCTTGTGCAGTTCGTCGCCGACGTGTTCGTAGACGGAGGTGACGAACTTGTCGCGGTCGGCGTTCAGCTCCTCGATGTCCATGTTGGCGATCACCAGGCGCATCTGGCCCATGATGATGTCGTGGGCCAGGGAGCGGATCGAGTCCTTGTGCATGCCCAGCAGGCGCTCGGCGGCTGCTTTCATCAGGCTGGGTTCGTTGCTGATGGCCACCGTGAACTGTGCCGGGACGGACACCCGGATGTTCTGCTTGGACAGGGCGTCCTGGAGGTTCACGTCGATGGACATGGGCTGGAGGTCCAGGTACTGGTAGTCCTGGATTACCGGCCAGATAAAGGCCGCTCCGCCGTGGATGCAGTTGGCGCTGCCCTGCCCGGTCTTTCCGTAGATCACCAGGATCTTGTCGGAGGGGCACCGGCGGTAGCGCGAAATGAAGAACCACATCAGAAGCAGGAAAATAGCGACGACGACGACGATGGGCAGTGCAATAGACATGCCTTTGCCCATGATGCCTTCATCGAGCTGCGCCCACAGGGGGGTGGACAGAAACAGGATGGCTGCCGACAGCAGGAGCCTGAACCTGGAAGCAATGGAACTGCGAAGTATCATATTTTGGGTTTTTTGACGAGGTTTGGGATGATTGTTATAGTGTTATATTGTTGGTAAAAGCTGTGTTTTGGGGATTGTTATAGTGTTATATTGTTGGCTAAGGCTGTGTTTTGGGGATTGCTATAGTGTTGGTCAAAGCTGTGTTTTGGGGAGTGCTATTTTGCTGCCTCTCATCCACTGAGCCAGCGCTATAACACTATAACAATATAGCAATATAGCAATATAGCAATATAGCAATATAGCAATATAGCAATATAGCAATATAGCAATTCAACCCTCCCCCTTCTCCAAAGGCGCCACCACCACAAATCCTTCCTTTGCTTCCACGACCATTACCTTCTCGTGGGTGGCCAGCGTGCGGCCGTTTGCCGTGCGGGCGTCCATCTCGCGGTTGACGTTGTCGATCTTGACGATGACCCTTCCTTTGCCGCCCGGCGGGATAGGGACGTACACCGTGCCCATTTTCCCCTCGGCCTGCCACAGGCGCCAGGTGCCTTCCTCCTGGTTGCGGAGCAGCCAGCGGAAGAACCAGGTGAGCAGCAGCACGGCGATGCCCCCGGCGACGAGGGCGGTGATGATCACCAGTGTCCAGGACCAGGAGGTGTTGAGCAAAATGGCGCGAGCGGTGAAGGCGCCGACGGAGATGAACGTGAGCAATGTCTTTACGATTCCGAGGCCGGCGTCGCTGGCCTCGGCGTGGGCATCCATATCGCCGCCGGCGTCGACATCTACATCGCCGCCCATGTCCATGCCCGCAAAAATGGAGATCAGGAGCAGTAGGATGAGCAACCCGCCGGCGACGGTGCCGGCCCAGAAGAGAAGGTGGAGGATGTCCTGCATGATTAAATTTGGCTATTGACAGATTGTTAAGTTCGGGGTTTTAATTTGTATTTCCAAAATTCTACTGGCCAGGGGCGCTGTTTTATCGGCAAAATCGACAAAACATACTCTCATCACTATAAAGGTCTTTTGTTACCCGGAAAGGCATTGCTATTTTTGTGCTATTCTATCCTATCGCAGAATCGAAACCAGCCATACCAATGAAGGAAAAACTAATCTATTTAACCGGAGTCTTCCTGCTGGCCCTGGCCGGCTGTGCTCCTGAAAATACTCAGACAGACGTGAATGAACAAACCACCGGACGCAAGATCGTCGTCTACCAGGTATTCACCCGCCTCTTCGGCAACACCAATACCGCCAACAAGCCCTGGGGCACCATCGAAGAGAACGGCGTGGGCAAGTTCAGCGACTTCACCGGCAAGGCCCTGGATTCCATCCGCGCCCTGGGCGTCACCCACATCTGGTACACCGGCGTACCCCACCACGCCGTCATCCGGGACTACACTTCCTACGGCATCTCCAACGACGACCCCGACGTGGTCAAAGGCCGGGCCGGCTCGCCCTACGCGGTGAAGGATTATTATAATGTAAACCCCGACCTGGCGGAAGACCCCGCCCGGCGGCTGGAAGAATTCCAGGCCCTCCTCGAACGCACCCATCGCCACGGCCTGAAGGCGATCATCGACATTGTGCCCAACCACGTGGCGCGCCGCTACGAGGGGAAAAACAACCCGGAAGGGGTGGAGGACTTCGGCGCGAATGACGATACCTCCGTGGAATACCGGCGCGACAACAACTTCTACTACATCCCCGGCGAGCCCTTCCGCGTGCCCGAGCCGCAGGGCGGCTACCAGCCCCTGGGCGGCGAACCTCACCCCCTGGCCGACGGCCGGTTCGACGAAAACCCCGCCAGGTGGACCGGCAACGGCGCCCGCAAGGCACAACCCGATGCCAACGACTGGTACGAAACCGTGAAGGTCAACTACGGCGTGCGCCCGGACGGCACGAAGGACTTCCCGGAACTGCCCGAAGGCTTCGGCCAGAAGGACTACAAAGCCCACTACGAATTCTGGCAGGACAAGGACGTGCCCGATTCCTGGACAAAATTCCGCGACATCGCCCTGTACTGGACGGCCATGGGCGTCGACGGCTTCCGCTTCGACATGGCGGAGATGGTGCCGGTGGAGTTCTGGAGCTTCATGAACTCGGCGATCAAGATGAAAAACCCCGATGCCTTCCTGCTGGCGGAAATTTATACCCCTTCCATCTACCGCGACTACATCCGCCTCGGCAAGATGGACTACCTCTACGACAAGGTAGAATTGTACGACACCCTCAAAAACATCATGCAGGGGTATGGCAGCACCGACCACCTCCTATCCATTCTGGCAGGCCAGGCTGGCATCGAACACCAAATGCTGCACTTCCTGGAGAACCACGACGAGCAGCGCATCGCCAGCCCGCCCTTCGCCGGCGACGCCCGGAAGGGCCAGCCCGCCATGGTGGTTTCCGCCACCATCAGCACGTCTCCCACCATGATCTACTTCGGGCAGGAGGTTGGCGAGCCGGGCGCCGAAGAGCCGGGCTTTGGCGATCCCACCCGGACTTCCATCTTCGACTACGTCGGCGTGCCCAGCCACCAGCGCTGGATGAACGGCGGCGCGTTCGACGGCGGGCAGTCTACCCCCGAAGAGAAGGCCTTGCGCGATTTCTACCGCCGCCTGCTCAACTTCACGATCAACAGCCCGGCCCTGATGGGGCAATGCCAGATTATACATGGCTACAACCGGGGGCAGGAGGGATACGACCACCGGGTGTTCTCCTTTGTGCGGTGGTCGTGGCCGTCGAAGGAGGAAAAACTGATCATCGTGGCCAATTTCGATGCGGAAAAGGTCTATCAGTTTGAACTGCGGGTTCCCCCGGATATCATCACCATCTGGAGGCTGAAAGATGGAGAATATGAACTGGCGGAACGGCTGTACGGAAATAAAAAGGCCCGGCTGGAAGTGGCGGATGGCCGGGGCAAAGTGTCGATGGAGTTGGCGCCGCTGGAGTCGGTGATCTGGGAGGTGGGGCGTTAATTCTGCTCTGGTATTTAATGCCAATACTTCACAGGGCCCTGCTCGTTAAGACGTATCGTCGTACACGATCCAAGGCGCAGGGCTCCTGCCCTGCGTGCCATAAGAAACGCATCAAGGGCAGGAGCCCTTGGCCAAGGGCCGCGTACGAGCTGTAGCTCGTAGCGAGCAGTGGAACGTATCGTCGTACACGGTCTAAGGCGCAGGGCTGGCGGCCGACCATCCGCCGTCCACCACCAGGCTCTGGCCGGTGACCTGCCGGGCATTGTCCGACAACAGAAAGAGGGCGGCGTGAGCGATGTCCGCAGGTGTCGATGTAGCACCGGTGGGGGTCAGGCGGTCCCAGGTTGCCTGGTAGTCCGGTTCCAGGCGCATCGTCCGTTCCGTCAGGGTAGCGCCGGGAGTGACGGCGTTGACGGTGATGCCGTGGGGCGCCAGCTCTACCCCCAGGCTTCTGACCAGCATTTCCAGGGCGGCCTTGGTCATGCCGTAGGCCGCCAGGTTGGGGTGTGCCTGGTGGCCGGTGACGGAGGACATAAAAAGGATACGGCCGCCGGCACCCTGGCTGGCCATCTGCCGGGCGGCAGCCTGTGCCAGGAAAAAAGAGCCCTGCAGGTTGACGGAAACGAGCCGCCGGAACTGCTCCGGCGCATAGTCCAGGAAGCTGCCGAAGGTGGTGATGCCGGCGTTGGCGACGGCAAAATCCAGGCGGCCGAACTCGCGGACTGCGGTTTTGACCATCTGGCTAATGACGTCGAGGCTGCTGGAGTCGCCGGGCAAAGTCAGGCAGTTTCCACCCTGCAGGCGGATGCTTTCGGCTGCTTGGGCTGCCAGGCCCGCGTCGATATCGTTTAACAGGACGGATGCGCCGCTCAGGGCAAGCTGCCGGGCGATCTCGTAGCCGATGCCCGTTCCGGCGCCGGTGATTACCGCTGTTTTATTGTGGAAAGAGTAAACCGCCATTTTTTCAGCCAAAGGTAATCAATCTGTGAAGGTGACGACGTAACATGGCAATTGGGGGTGCCCAGGGTTTAGGCTACCCTTTTGACGTTGGACAACCGGCGTAGCTTCGTGCCCGTCTGCCCAGCCTCCTAAGGCGCATCCGGGTCGATGCCCATTTGGCGCAATTTTTCCGCCAGTTGCCGGGAGCGGCGCTCAGCAGTTTCGGCTCTTTGCTTTTCTTTTTCCGCTCTTTGCTTCTCCTCTTCCGCTCTTTGCTTCTCCTCTTCCGCTCTTTGTTTCTCCTTCAGCGCCTCCGCCTGAGCTTTTTGCGTTTTTTTCATCTCTTCGTACAGCAGTTCCCGCTGCTTATTCAGCTTCAGGACAGCCTCCCGGTTGAACGCCAGCAGTTCCAGGTACGACAGGAAACGCTCGCCGTCCGGCCGGTACAACGTCAGGGCTTCTACTGTCCATTCGAAACGGATGCCCAGCAGCGGGCTGATCCACTGGCGGATTTCGGGAACAGCGGCAAGTTCCTCCCCTTCCCGGAGATAACCTTCCAGCTTGTTCTGGTGCGGGTCGTAGATGTAGTATTCCTCCACGCCATAGCGCCGGTAAAACTCGAATTTTTTAGCCATTTCGCCGGCGCGGTTGCCGGGAGACAGGATTTCGAATACTACCTGGGGCGGAATATTGTCTTCCACCCATTGCATATAAGAACTGCGGTAACCCTTGTGCCGGCCAATGACGGCCATCACGTCGGGGGCCAACCGGATGTCCGGCCGGCCTTCTACCGGATACCAGAACAGGTCGCCGGCGACAAATACGTCATACCTGTCGGTAAAGCAGGCTTCCAGGCCCAGTTTGATCAGCACGATCCATTCGAATTGGAGGGTGTTTTCGGCCATGGGTTCTCCGTCGGTGTCAGGATATATCAAATGCAGTTTATCTTTCGGTACGCTTTGCATAAGCTTGGTCGTGGTTATAAAATAACGGCTGCTTCCAAAGATAAGAAATTCCGGGGATAGATGCTTTATAGTTCTGTGGCAATGGGAGGGTAGCCGGGGTTTATGATGTGTAGTTTTGCCTGAATGCGCCCCGTCCAAAAATATCATAGATTGCAGCTACACTGGGTTTTACTCTTCTTTGATCACCACCACCGCCTTTTCCAGCAGTTCATCCCTGCCTTGCCGGATGCCCTCAGGGGTGGGTTCCGTATAAATGTCCGGTTTGATGCCAACGAGGTGGTGGGGCGAGCCGTCGTGCTGCAGCACCAGCATGCCGGTGAAGGAAATGCTGTATCCGCCGGGCGCGCGGAAGCCATTGCCGTTGCCGTTGGCGCCGGCCGTCGGCGTGCCGATGATGGTTCCCAGGCCGTAGTGCCTGACGATGGCCAGCAGGCTCTCGGAATAACTCATGGCGCTGCCGTCGTTGAGAAAAGCAACTTTCCCTTTGATCCGGGGCTTTTCCGGCGGGAGGTTCCAGCGGGTGGTTTCGTAGGTAATAGGTTCTTCCCGGTCCGGATAATACACGATGGGGGTCTTGAAATAAGCCGATTCTGCCGGCTCATCGATGAGGTGGCAGAGGAACTGTTTGTGGATTTTCGGATAGCCTCTCAGGTCGAAGACGACGCCTTTGGCGCGGGCCAGCTCTTCGAGGCGGCCTTCGAATTGCTCCTTTGACAACCGCTCCAGGTTGCAGTAGTAATAGCCTTCTTCTATTTCATAGAAAGCTTCGCGGCATATTTCCTTCAGGATTTTCAGCGCCCAGTACCACAACCTTTTGGTTTGGACGGCCAACTCCTCCTTCCCGCGCCGGATTTTCAGGCGGCAGAGCGGTTCGCTGTCCTTGCCCCACAACGACCACCATTGAAGCGCCTTCGCCCGCTTCCACTGCGGGCTGCCGGAGATGAGGGCCATTGCGCTGTCCAGTTGCTGCCGGGCATCCTGGCCGTCCACCTCCAGGATGACGTCTCCCGGTTTGACCTCTTCTGCCCGGGAATAGGTAGCCACGATTTTGTCTTCCACCAGGGTGGTCAGGAAATACGGATACAGGGTGTCCGGATTGGCCGGGTGGTTCAGCCCGGCGTGGCCGTCCTGTAGTTTTTCCAGCAAACGCGCCAGGATTTCCATGCCGCCCAGGGTGCCGGCGCCGGTAGTAATGGCGGCCGCGAGGGATTCCCGCAGCGCTGCTTCCCAGCCTGCCCGCATTGCGTCCTGATAGGGGTAGAAATGCCGGAGTATGTTCCAGGCATAAATGACGGCCGCCAGGCGGGTATCGGCCCGATCGGCCCGGTTTTGCTCCGGTTCGATGGCGGACAGCGCGGCCTGCAGGGCTTCGAATTGCGGCGGGAAAGAACCCGGCGGCGCTGCAGGCAGGTACAGCACCAGCGGGATATGGCAGCGGATGCCCATCCCGATGTCTTTTTCCAAAATGCGCTTATCAGGCGTGCCAATCGAAAAAGCGCGTTGCCGTTTAAAGCTTTCCCGCCCGATGCGCACCGACTCGTAGCGGCTGCGCGAGGACAGGCCGACGCCCCGGTGGACGAAGTAAGCCTCCACAGTGCCTGGTTGCCACTCGACGGCCTGAGAGCCGGCCGTTTCCGCCCCGATGGACATTGTGAGCGCCAGGGGCTGGAAAACCCGGCGCAGGGCTGCTGTCAACTCCGCCCGCCCCTGGCAGTGGCATCAAGATGGCGGTCATTTCCATTGTATTTCCACTGCATCTCCATCGTATTTCCACCGCATTTCCACCGCATCTCCACTACATTTCCACCGCATCTCCACTGCATTTCCACTACATCTCCACTGCATCTCCACCGTATCTCCACCGCATTTCTATACTATTTCTCCATCTCCCCCTTCACCACCTCCTTCACCCCTTCCTCATAAGGCGTAATGTCAAAATCGCTGAACTGCTGTTCGAACTTGCTGCTGTCGAAGAAGTAATCCCGGTCGTACTGGTAGGCCATTTCCGCCAGTTCCCGCATGATGGGCACGAACAGGCCGATGAGCCGGACCAGCCAGGTAGGCAGGGCCTGGTAGCGGGGTTTCATGTTCAGTTCGCGGGCGAACAAGTCGATCCACTGTTTGCCGGTGAGTTGCTCGTGGCTGGTTGGCAGGTGCCAGGATTGGTTGTAGGCGTCCGGGGTGTTGCCAAGCAGGGCAGTGGCCCGGCCGGCATCCGGGGTATAGGTGAAAGAATGGTTCTTGTCGAGGCGGGCGAACCACTGCCCTTTCTTGCCCTGGAGCATATTTTTCAGCGCCATTTCTTGCAGGACGCTGGATTGCACCCCTGGCCCGTAAAAGTCGGCGGCGCGGGCGATGAGGGCCGTCAGGTTGCCGGCCTCCACTTCGTCCATGATCATATGGACGAGCTGTTCCCGGATGCGGCCCTTTTTGCTCACCGGGCGGAAGGGGGTCTCTTCCGTCATCTGGCCCATATAGGCCGGGTCGTACATGTAGACGTTGTCGAAGAACACCAGCCGGGCGCCGTGGGTTTTGCAGGCGCCGATCACGTTGCGCATAAGGGTGGGCCAGTGCCGGCGCCATGCCTTGATGTCATAAGGCAGGCCCACGATGAGGTAAGCGACCTCCGAGCCTTCCACCGCCTGGTCAACCTGCTCGGGGATCGTCAGGTCGGCGGCCAGGAGCTGGTCCGTTTCGTTAACCTTCTCCGGGTGGCGGCTGACGAGGCGGATGTCATCAGTGTATGCTTTCAGTGCTTTGGCCAGCGGGCCTCCGATAGCGCCGCCGGCACCTAAAATGGTCTGCATCTGTTCAGTTTTTCAGTTCGTTAATGCTTTGTATGTCTTTTTTGAAACGTTCGGTCAGGTCGTGTACGAAACCTTCGATCACCCCCTTTTCGTTGCGGTCGATGCCGGCACTGGCGCGGGCTACTTCCTCCAGGATTTCGATGAGGAACTGGTACTCGGGATCCGGCCCGTTCTCCCGGCAGCGGTCGATGATCTTGAGGTACAGGTCTTCCGGGTCGTTCCGGTGGGTGCGCTCGTAGTCGAACGACCACTTGATCTGGCGGGCCCGGGGGTGGCCCTTCAGGATTTTCTCCAGGGATTCTACCTCTTCGGGCTGAATGAGGCCGTCGGCTTTGGCGACCAGGTAGAGCAGCTCGCCGAAGGCGTCGTAAATTCTCTCTTTTGGCGTCATTGTGGCTCGGGTTTTGAGATCGGCTTTGGTGCCGCAGGTCAATATAAGAAATAATGAGGAAATGGGAAGCTTGCCCGGCCGGTCCGGACAGCTGACTGGAGAGGACGGGGTGGAAGGCGGAAGCGACCGAAGGGAGTCCCGTACCGACGAAGGAGGTCGGGATGGGATGCTTTGATGCACTTACGATAAATGCCGGCGAGAGGGGCCTGTCGGCAAAAATTGTTATAAAATTATTTCTACGCAAAATATTTTATTATTTTTAGCCGTCTTTTCCAAACCTGCTATGAGTTAACCAGGCCCGCTTCGGGCCGCCTGCCCGGCTTCTGTCCTTTATCCCGTAAGGGAAACAAACACTGTTCACCGTTTTTAAGCAACACTTAGGTCTTGTGGCGTCCCTCAGGGACAGGTTATATTGTTTCCGTGAGACTTAATCTAGGAGGGGCTAATAATTAGCCGGACACAATTATTTTACTGATAAATAATTATCGAAGTTGCTCGCTACGGCCTGCAGTATGTGAGCGCTATCTGGAGTGCGGACCTCCAGGTCCGCGTCAATGAAACCAGATTAGGCTCCTTGTCTGCGCGGTCCTGGAGGGCCGCGCTCCGGACTAAACACATACCGGCCGCAGGCCGTAACGAGCATTCCTGTTTTTTATCAACCTAAATATATCCATCTACATAAAACCAGATTATCAAACACCCTCAATTTTGACTTTCATGAAAGTATGTAAACACCTCGTACTCTGCCTGCTGATCCTCGCCGGCTTGAACACCGAAGGCTATGCCCAGGTCCGCAACTGCGGCACCATGGACTACCTCCATCAACAAATACAGGACAACCCGGCGCGGGAACAGCGCCTGCGGGCCATCGAACGGCACGCCGAGCGCGTGCAACACCAGCACCTGCGCGCCGTAGAGGGCACCATCACCATACCGGTGGTCGTCCATATTGTCTACAAGAACAGCACAGAGAACATCAGCGACGCCCAGGTGCAGTCGCAGATCGACGTGCTGAACGAAGACTTCCGCCGCCTCAATGCCGACGCGGCCAACACGCCTTCTGTTTTCCAGGGCGTGGCGGCGGATGCCGAGATCGAGTTCTGCCTCGCTACCGTCGACCCTAATGGCAACGCCACCACCGGCATCACCCGGACGGCCTCCACCCGCACCTCCTCCTTCGGCACCAACGACGCCGTCAAGTTCGCCTCTTCCGGCGGCAAGGACGCCTGGCCCGCCGGCGACTACCTCAACTTCTGGGTGTGCGACATCGGCGGCGGCATCCTTGGCTACGCCCAGTTCCCCGGCGGCCCTGCCGCTACCGACGGGGTGGTCAACGACTACCGCTATACCGGCCGGTACGGCACGGCCCAGGCACCCTTCAACCTGGGGCGCACTGCCACCCACGAGGTCGGCCACTGGCTCAACCTGCGCCACATCTGGGGTGACGGCAACTGCAACGCCGACGACTTCGTCGGCGATACCCCCACCGCCGGCGGGCCCAACTACACCGGATCGCCCTGCTCCTTCCCCGGGCCCAACAGCTGCAACGACGGTGCCGGCGACCAGCCCGACATGTTCCAGAACTATATGGACTACTCCGACGACGGCTGCATGAACCTCTACACTCAGGGGCAGAAAACGCGCATGCGCGCCCTCTTCGAGCCGGGCGGCTTCCGCGCCAGCCTGCTCAACTCCAACGGATGCGGCCAGGGTACCCCGCCTACCTGCGATGACGGCATCCAGAACGGCGACGAAACCGGCGTCGACTGCGGCGGATCCACCTGCGTCCCCTGTCCCTGCAACGCCAACGCCCTCACCCTGACCATCACCCTGGATAATTATCCGGAAGAGACCAGCTGGGAGGTCAGAGACGCCGGCAACACAGTGGTGGCCTCCGGAGGCACCTATGGTTCCCAGCCGGATGGCTCTACCGTTGTGGAAAACATCAACCTGGCAGACGGCGATTATACTTTCACCATCTTCGACTCCTACGGCGACGGCATCTGCTGTGCCTACGGCAGCGGATCCTATACCCTGAGCGACGGAACCAATACCATCGCTTCCGGCGGCGCCTTTGGCTCCTCGGAAAGCACCCAGTTCTGCACCGGCGGCGGGGGCGGCCCCACCTGCGACGACGGCATCCAGAACGGCAACGAGACCGGCGTGGATTGCGGCGGCCCCGACTGCCCGGCCTGCCCCACCTGTACTGACGGCATCCAGAACGGCAACGAGACCGGCGTGGACTGCGGCGGCCCCGACTGCCCGGCCTGCCCCACCTGTACTGACGGCATCCAGAACGGCAACGAGACCGGCGTGGACTGTGGCGGCCCGGATTGCCCGGCCTGCGCGACCTGTACCGACGGCGTACAGAATGGCGACGAAACCGGCGTGGATTGCGGTGGCTCCTGCCCGCCCTGTAGCGGCGGCTGCCAGGAAAACGGCGCCACATTGACTATCGTCCTGGACAACTATCCGGAAGAGACGAGCTGGGAAGTCCGCGACGCCGGCAATAATGTGGTGGCTTCCGGCGGCACGTATGGCGCCCAGCCCGACGGCGCCACCGTGGTGGAAGAACTCTGCCTGCCGGATGGCTGTTACGACTTCATCATTTACGACGCTTACGGCGACGGCATCTGCTGCGCTTACGGCTCCGGCTCATATACCCTGGCCGACGACTCCGACGGCAGCACGCTCGCTTCCGGCGGTTCCTTCGGCTCTTCCGAAACCACCAACTTCTGCGTCGGCGGCGCTACCGGGCCCTCTTGCACGGACGGCATCCAGAACGGCGACGAGACCGGCGTGGACTGCGGCGGTTCCTGCCCGCCCTGCGGCGGCGGCGGCTGCTCCTATGTCTCCATCGATTTCAACGACTTTGAAACCACCTGGGGCATCTGGAACGACGGCGGGTCGGACGCCGGAGTGTACAGCACCTCGTATGCCTACAGCGGTTCGAACGCCGTGCGGCTGCGGGACAATTCTTCCTCCTCCGTCATCACCACCGACAACCTCAACCTGAGCGGCTATGAGGAGCTGACGGTGAACTTCACCTACGTACCGGTCAGCATGGACAATTCCAATGAGGACTTCTGGCTGCAGGTGTCTACCAACGGAGGGTCAAGCTATACCACCGTTGAAGAGTGGAACCTCAACGACGAGTTTGTGAACAACGTCCGCTATTTCGAGTCGGTCGTCATTTCCGGCGCTTTCTCTTCGAACACCCGCCTGCGGTTCCGTTGCGACGCCTCCGGCAATTCGGATTATGTTTATATCGACGACATCGAGATTCAGGGGTGTGCGGGCAGCGCCCGCCTGGCTGGCGGCGTGCCCGTCCTCACCGAAGAAAAGGAAGAAGCGGCAACCCTCAACCAGCGGGAAGAGGCGGCCCCTGCGTATATGAAGCTGCTGCCCAACCCGGTGCGGGAAGAACTAACGGTTGTTTTCCACCAGGAGCAAACCGGGCCGGCGCAACTGGTCGTGGTGAACCTGGCTGGCCAGCGCCTCTACCGGCAGGCGATGACTGCTGATAGTGGCCGGCAGGAGGCACGGATCGACGTAGGCGGCCTGGCGCCCGGGGTGTATGTCATTCACCTGCTTAGCGGAGAGCAGGTATTGACGAAGAAGTTTGTGGTGGCGAGATAAACCGGCGCTCTGCAAAAAAAGGAACGGCAAGGCAGCATCCGGCTGCTTTGCCATTCTTTTTTTTAGGTAGCCAGCCGTAATGAAAGGAAATAAAGCAGGCTATAGCAGCCCTCATCTCCTGCCCGGCTGCCACCGGGATGAAGAACAGCAAGCAGGCTGTTCTCCATTCCGGTAAACGCTTACCCTGCCGGGTAGAAAAACTGCTCGCGGACGATCTTGCCGCCGTTCACTTCGTAGACGCAAATCTCGGTCATGGCTTCCCGCTTTCCCCTCTGCTTGTCGGTGGCGTCCATGTACATGGTCACGGCGAAGTGGTTGCCCCCCACGAGAGGGTCGGAGACTTTCATGTCGTGTACTTCCATCGTGTTGGCGAAGTACTCGCTCTTGCCTTTGACGGCCTCCAGCCCTTTGGCTTCCCGGGGCTCCCCGGCGGCCTCGACGCTGACGATGTCGTCGTGGTACAATTCTTCAATGGCTTGTTGGTTCTGGCCTTTGCGGCAAAGATTTACCAGTCGGTCGGCGATTTCCTGAGTAGTCATAAAACAAAGGATTTAAGGGTTAAAAAGTGTAAATTGACGGCGGCAAAGCTACGGAGAAACAAATAAAAAACAAACTATTTGTTTAATATTTATTGTTTTATTTGTCCGGAAAACTGCATAAAATGAAACCGGAAACCTTGTTCAAATACCTGCTTCCCCTTCTTGGTTTTCTGCTCTTTGGCAGTTGCGGCCGCCCGGCGCCTTCCGGAGCGGAGGCTGCCCCCGGGCGGGAGAGCCTGCACCAGGCCCTCGACGCCTTCAACGCCGCCTATGCCCGCGCCGACGTCGCCGCCCTGGATAAAATGCTGGTCGCGGGTTATCTCCACACGAATGGCGCCAACCCGCCTTTAGGCAAAGACAGCTGGCTGAACTACGTATCGGGCCGCCGGAAAGCGCTCGATGCCGGGGATCTGGTCATCGACAGCTATACCTTGCTGGACCTTCAGGTGCGGCTTCACGGCCGGGCCGCTGCTGTGGCCGGCAAGGTGCGCATCAGCGGGCTGGACGAGGACGGCCCTTTCGAGAACGAGTTTCGGGTGACCCAGCTGTGGGTTTATGAAGATGCCGGCGGCTGGAAGCGGGCGGCGTTTCACGATGGGGTCGTGAAATGAATGGGGTTTCATCGTTTCAACCCCTGTACCCCATAGGGCGTGATTCCTTTTTGTACCCCTTGCTCGGTTTTAGGCCCGTCCGTCCGGCCGGGTAAATCTTAGGCTGTAGGTTTTAGGGGGGCAATCCCAGCCTAATCGGGCACTCAACAGGTGCCTAACGCCCAAAACCTAATGCCTAAATCCTCCCAACACCGGAGGGGGCACAATTTAGCATCGCACCCTACCCCATACGCCTCACCTCCCCAACATCTCCACTACCAGTTCTGCCGCCGCCGCGCCGGAATTCTGCTGCTGGCCAGTGATCAGGTTGCCGTCTGCAATAGCGTAGGACGAGAAGGGCGCCGCTACTTTGAAATGCGTGCCGGCTATTTTCCTCGCCTCCTCCTCGATGCGGTAGGGCTGTATTTTCATGCCTACGGCCTGGTCGGCGTACTCCTCCTCGGCGTCGGCAAAGCCGGTCCAGGTCTTGCCCCTGACCAGTAGCCCGCCGTCCGAGCCTTTAGCTTCCAGCAGTAGGGTGGTAGAGTGGCAGACCGCCGCGCTGGGTTTGCCGGCTTCGTAAAAAGCGGCGAACAACTTTTCCAGGCCCTTGTTGCCCCGGTAGGTATACATGGGGCCCTGGCCGCCCACCAGGAAGATGGCGTCGTAGTCGTCGGGGTTGACGTCCGTCAGCTTGCGGGTGTTCTCCAGCATCTGGTTAAACCAGTCCTGCTGCATATAGCCAAGGGAAATGACGTCGTGGGCCGAGTAACCGCTCGCGTCGGTGGGATTGGAGTAGCCGTCCATCTCCAGTTTGCCGCCTTCGGTGGAAGCCAGCTCCACTTCATAACCCGCTTCCTGGAATACCCGCAGCGGGTGGGTCAGCTCGGCCGCCCAGAAGCCGATCGGCCAGCCGGTCTGTTGGGAAACGGCGGGGCTGCTGGCCACCATCAGGATCCTGCCCTTGAACGGGGCGCCGTGCGGGTGCACATAACTTTGAACTTCTTTCACTTTGCTCATTTTTGCTGGATTTATTGTGTTGGAATTTTTTTTAAAACCCGGACAAAAATAAGCGCTATGCCTACCTTTGTCTATATACTGACGAGCAAGTATGGTACTAACTTTTAAGAAAGTATACTGATAACCAAATTAATACGATATGCCAGATTTCATTTATAACGGAAAAGTGTACTATAACCCGGTGGAATTCGCTATGGACCGGGTGGGCGGCACCTGGAAGATGCCTATCCTGTGGCGCCTGAAGGACAAGGTGTACCGCTACAGCGAGCTGAAGCGGTCGATCAAACACATTTCGGACAAGATGCTCACCACCCAGCTGCGGGAGTTGGAGCAGGACGGCTTTGTTCACAGGGAGGTGTATGCGGTAGTGCCGCCCAAAACCGAATACAGCATCACCGACAAGGGCCGGCTGGCGATTCCCATCGTGGAGGCACTGAGGAATTTCGGAATAGAGCTGATGGGGATAGAGGGGATTGATGTGACGCATTATCGGTGAAAATGCCTTTCAACCTGCCGGGTTTCGGTTTGGTTCCGGAATGAACAACCCGGCAGCGTTTATCGGTAACGTAAGGTAACCTTTCCCTGGCCTTCGGCATTAAAGGCAAGATTCCGGGATTTTCTCCGGGAGAAAACAATCCATATTCAAGCAGCTTCTTAGAAACCCCATGCAGGGATGAACCCTGGCGGCTGTTGATCGCTTTATAAATCAGGCATCCATTATTTTCGGCGCACCAACACTCCCAATCCCCCAATGAAGGAACACCCCGAACACCGGTTAGCTGACGAACAGTACCTGAACGGCCTGCTGGGGCGGGATCCGGCAGTGCTGGAAAATATATACCAACATTTTTTTCCCGGCATTGCGAAGCATGTGCTGGACAACAGCGGCAGCCGGGAAGATGCCGAGGATGTTTTCCAGGAGGGCCTGCTGGTGCTGTACCGCAAAGCTAAGGGAGGCAACCTGGCGCTCAGCAGCAGTTTTTATACCTTCTTTTATGCTATATGCAAGAGGATCTGGCTGAAAAAACTGACGCGGGGCAAGGCAAACCGGGTACTGCCGCTGGAAGAAGAAAGGGTAGGGGAGATCGCCGACGATGCTGCGCAGGCCCTGGAGCAGTCGGAACAGTACCAGCTCTACCGCAGCAAGTTCAAACTGCTGGGGGAAGACTGCCAGAACCTGCTGCGGCTTTTTTTCAAGGGAGTGGGCATGGCGGAGATCGCCGGGCAGATGGGCTATGGCAGCGAGGGCTATGCCAAAAAGCGTAAATTCCAGTGCAAGGAGCAACTGGTGCAGATGATCAGGGCCGATGCCAGCTACCGGGAGCTCCGCTGATTTTAATCACATAGGGCATATAGGAGTTTTCGCATAGGCCACAATAGCGCCACGGATTATAAATTTATCATAGATTTTCACGTGGAAAAATAGACCCTAATTTTCAAGTAAAAGAGGCCCCCTCAAAAGCGAGGCGTTTGTCATGGAGCCAGGGGTAGTCAAACTGATATTCACTCATTGCCGTCAGTATCTGCGGCAGGTCTCGTTTCTTTTTCAGGAAGATCCTGATATCGTTCATTGAAATAGAAATCGTTCCGGCATTATAGATGAAGCGGTCGAAGACCGACTGATCAGCCAGATGTTGGTAACGTCCCAACTCAAGGGCCAGAAGGCGATAAAGATTATGAGCCAGGATGGTCATGACCAGGTCGAAGTCGACTTTGATGACCATGGAAGAAGAAAGGCGGTTGAGATGGAAGAAGTCTATCTGCTCGGAGATGGATTTCTCGATGAGCCAACGGCGGCAGTATTTCCTGACGATCTGTTCCAGGGGGATAGCAAAGTCGTTAGAGATGATCAACGCCGGTTTGATCTTGCCATGGCCGGTGATGACGACCTGGCGGATATCTTTTCCGTATCCCGGCAGGAAGATGGTTTGATCGGCTGCTTTGAGCGTACGCTTTCGGTTTCCGGCGGCTTCCACCCGCAGGGTTTTCCAGTCCGAAGCCGGCATCTGTTCAATTTGGCGAATCATATTTTTACCGCGCCGGCGAATAGTGATGAACTTGACGTTTCGCTCATCGAGCTGTGCCAGGTTCTCGTAATTGGTGAACCGGCTGTCGAAAACCAGGTATTTGAGTGCTTTGCCATCCGGATCGTCGGCGCGATAAAAATCCAGGTACTCCAGTACGACCTGGGCTTCGGATTGGCGTTGCACATCGGTGTGGCCGTAGTCGATGATGCCGGTATCGGGGTCATGGGCGAGCACCGCCAGCATGCTGGCCAAGGCTTTGGATCGCTTGCCCGACCAGTTATTCTCCAGGTGGCCGTCCTCGTCACCCCAATACGGGATGGCGGTAAAATCCAGGTTAGCCGTATCGCCGAGCAGGCCGTGTCCGAGCCACCGGCGATGCAGCCGGCGCAGAAAATCCAGGTTCATCTGCCGGGTGACGCGATGGGAATAGGAACTGAACCAGGCCGCCTTTGGCAATACGTTGAGTCCGGCGAACAGGCCGCTGCCCCGGTCCATGCACCACAGGTCATCGGCCGAATAGCGCCGCACGTTGGACAGCTTCAGGGCCAGAAAGGACAAAATGGCGGACAGGCGGGAGATCTCTCGCGTCTGGGGATAATCCGAGGAGCGGATCAGTTCATCGATGCCGTAGTGGCGCAGGATCGGCAAGAAGCACAACAGGCCGGCGTGCTGGGTGTCAAAATACTCCTCTGCCCCGTCCCAGGCCTGTGCTTTTGGGGCTTCCAGGCGAACCACTTTCAATTCCTGGCGCTCGGTTTTGGTACGGCGAGGCAGACGGGCAAAACCTTCCCGCATCAGCAAGTCGTAGACGTAATTGTAATTGGCCTTATGCCCTTTGGCTTGCAGCATGGAGGTGATCTCGGGAGTTGAATAATTTTGTTTGCGCAGGGCCAAAATATCCTCGTCGAGGGCCGATTGCTCAGGCGGTGACTGAACAGGCCGCCCGGTAGGCTTGACGGTAAAGAAAAAATCGATGTCGGGATGGTCCTTTAAGTGACGCCTAAAGTTCCGGGCCAGGCCATACACTGCCGAAACGGTATAGCCAAATCGCTCGGCTACTTCAGCGGCAGGTTGCTTTTCATAGAAAAAGGCACGCATGGCTTCGTACTGTTTATGTGCCACAGTGGGCAGGCTTGTGAAATATTCCGAAGGATCCATTTAAAACAAATTAGGCCGCATATTAAATTTGATAAGGATTTTTAAAGATAGTTAAAATTTGTATTCCACACCCCAAAAACCCTGAAAATCACTGAAACTGGGCCTAAAAAGCTCATTTTTGGGTAAAACCCGAATCAATCCAGGCTTCTCAAACGAATAAACGAAGCCTAATTGAACCCTAATTTGTTTTAAAACACACCGAGTCAACTACTTGACAATCAATTATTTAACAAATTTAGCCGCAGTTTAAATTAGGGTTTTTAATCCGCGTGAAAATCTGTGTTTATAAAACATCGGTTATCATAAACTTTCAACCTGCGGCGCTACCGGGCGGATGAGTAATCCAGGATTCAGCCCCGAGCCTAAAAATTCCGAGATATGAACGAAGCGCAACGATACGAACGGATCGAATCTTACCTCTCCGGCCAGATGCCGCCGGAGGAGGCCGCCGCTTTCCGCCGGGAGATGGAAACTGATCCCGGCCTGGAGGCGGAGGTAGCGTTGCATCGGGGCATTGCCGAAGCAGTGATCGAAGAAGAAGATGTTCAGGACCTCGAAGGCAAGATCGGCGCCATCCTGGAAAAGGGTAGGGGAGAGGCCGCTGGCCTGGCCGCCCGGCGCCGTTTCCTTTCCCGCCCGCTGTTGCGGGTTGCCGCTTCGGCCGCCCTGCTGATCGTAGCTGCCCTGGCCGCTTATTTTTACCTCAGCCGGGCGGACGACAGCCCGGAAGCCCTCTTTGCCGAGTACGTCGTTTATCCCGAGTCCATATACGAAGAGTCAACAGTGCGCTCCACCGAAGGGCAAATTCAGGAGAGCGCAGCGCAGGCAGCCCGCCTCGATTCTCTGTGGAAGGCGGCGGATGCGCTGTACCGGCAGGGCAGGTACCAGGAAGCTCTGGGCGTACTCGACGAGACAGGCAGGCCGGAGAACGGCCCGCTTTCCGGAAACGCCTCCCGGCTGCATTATTACCGGGGCATCCTGCAGGCTCGGGCGGGGCAATTCGCCGGGGCCGTTTCTTCCTTTGAGCAGGTCGCCGTCGAATACAATGAAGACGCAGACTGGAAACGGGCGCTGGCACTGCTGCGCCTGGAAGGGCGGCGGGAAGAGGCTGTGGCCCTGCTCCGCGGGATCAGCGACTCCGACACCCCGCAAAAGGATAGGGCGCGGGAGCTGCTGGAGCGGCTGGGGGAGGAATGATAGTGTTACGGTTGTTGGCCGTCATATGCCTTGTTCGCAGCAGGCTCTTCTTTATATTTCCTTTTCGATCAAATCCTGTTCCGGTATGGCCTTCTCCTTCCTTAGCTGATAAAACAACTTTACATATGACCGGATTTTGCTTTTTTGCTCTTTAAAGCTTTCAGAGTAAAAAAAATATATGCAACAATCGTGTTTCAAAGAATCCAGGAAGTTTTCATAAAAACCTTCAAATATTTCTTCGTTTTCATCTCCCGCGACCTCTAGCCTTATCCAACTGACTTTCCCGGTTTTTGAAGGCTCGCCAAAAACACCATCTGATTCCAGGTAATCTAATGGTGCGTCTTGGCCCTTCTCGTAACTCCAAAAATAGTTTTCAATACGCTGAAAATATATAACCGTTTGTTTCGGCGGTCCAACTTATGATAGTCTCCCTCCGGAGTGTCCGGTTTCACTGTCTCTTCAGGGTTTTGGGAAACGGGAATCTTGTAATCTCTTTTAAACGCCCTAAGAGCTTGTTTGGAGGTAGTGCTTTGGTAGCGAAAAAGGCCGATTTTGGGTTCTCATGAAGGCATTTTTGAGCTTCATAGTGGCGCTATGGGGCGAAAAAATGGCGAAATGCGGTTCCAAAAGCGGACTTTTGCAGCCCAAATGACTACCTCCAAACAAGCTCTAAAGGCGCCCTTTCTCGAATCAAAGTACTGCGATTTCCCGGATCGTTGTTTAGTTTTTGGCGATTTTTCAGGCATTCAGCGCTTGTTTTGATTGACTAAGTTAACAATATCCTCGATATCTTTCAACAATATATCGAAACAATTTGTGTTTGCTTCTTTGGCTTGCCGCGAACTTTAAGCATTGTATCTGCCAAGACCGCATAGCGGTGCTGTCAGATACAATGCAGTTGAACAGCCTGTCCCGGCGCCATGCCGGGAAAGCCGCATGTATTTGCCGCCCTTATGGGCATTGTATCGGCCTATCCAGGGGCTCTCTTCCGGCTCTTCAGCCGCCCGTTTTTCTCTGCCGGGCCCCCTGTAAGCCCCTCCGGCCAGCAACCGCAGCCTAAAATAGCCGTTTCTTCATTCTTTTTCAAGCCAATTGGCTGCATAGGGGCACAAAAATATTGCCTCAGGCCTGGCCGGCAGGTGCCTGAGCCGCAGCCAATTGGGTGTCCATCGGTTTGGCCATAAGGCAACAAGGCGGCGCCCGGCCGGTATCCAGATAACTGTTACCATGCGGCCCTTGCCGCACACCGGGCACACTTCCCAATCAATACCCGTGGCCTGCCGATAGCGCTCCCGCCAGGAAAGAACCGGAAGCTGAGTTGGCGGCGTCATCCCCAAAGCCCGCCGGCAAAGGGCTAAAGCCTGCCTTCGCAACCTGTTGGACAGGATGCCGTAATACCGGATCTTGCAAAATCTTGCCGGCAGGATGTGCTGCAAAAACCGCCGGATAAACTCCTCATGCTCCATGCGCATCACCTTCTGCTTGTTGCCATCGGCATAATCCCGCCAGCGGAAGCAAACAGTATCCTTGTCCACGGACACAATACGGTGGTTGCCGACCTGCCTGCCAGGCCGCCAAGGCTTGCCTGGCGGGCAGGTGGCTACCCGGTGGGTATAGCGCCCAAGGTAGGCCAGCAATTGCTCCGGCCCGGCAAAGGGCAGCTTGGCATATACCACCCAATCTTCGGCCATAAGCGCATTGAGCAGTTTGCCAAAGGCCTGCTTGTTACGCAAATGGCCACACAAACCGTCCAGGCGAAGCCGGTCTGCTTTATAGTACCTGCGCAAAGCGCTGACAAACTTGCCCCTGAACATGGCCGACAAGGCCTGTACCGGTACGAGGAACTCCGTAAGCGTCCGGTGAAGCCCATCTTGCATTAGCAAAAAAGCCTTCTGACCTTTAGGCTGGATCAAACCGAAAAAAGATGAAGCAAAAGACATCGGAAGCGATGCGGCCGATAGTAGAGGCGTATGCCCACTACCCAGGCAGCAAGAAAGCTTTTTGCGCAGAGGAAAAAGAAGGCCCTTGCGTCGTTATTGCCGAGCAGCCTTCCCGGTTTATTGACAAATGTATAGCCGATGAATCGCTGCTGCGAGTCATTATTGCCGATAAATACCTGGACCACCTGCCGCTGTACCGCATAGGGGCCCGTTTTGAGCGCCTGGGCATGGTTATCCCGCGCTCAACCATGTGTGGGTGGGTAGGGCAGTCAGCCGGCCGCCTAACCATTTTACACCAGAAGCTTATCGAACTGGTTTTAGCAGCGGCCTACCTGCAGGTAGACGGCCTGCCCCGTACACGCAGTGTCAGGGAATTTTCAGGCATAATTTATTATAGTTTCACTTAAAAACGAAATCTACTTTGAAATTGCATAACCAAGGGACTCTGGGGTCGATGCCGCTGCGGGCTAAGCGTTGAGGCAAACGGGTATAATGCTGGTGGAGCCCCAATTTTTCAGGCACGCCATAAAAAGTAATGACAATGGTGTCGTCCTTGACTTTGAGGCTGCCATCGAAATCCAGGAAGACGCTTTTGGCCAAGTGTTGAGCCGTCCATTGGCTGAAAGGCTGAGGCAGCAATTGCTTGAGCTCGAAACAGGCGGCTTGGGCTAACAGGGCAGCCGTTTGTTTAGCCAGGCGGACATTGAGGTTCATAGTAGCGGCGCGGTTCCATCCATGTGGTACCTTTCTTCAAAATTAAAGAAGTCCTCAATAGCCCAGCGTTTGGGGTAGTGTTGGCTGACTTGCAAGAAAGCCTCTTGGCTGGAAGTGGAAACAAAAGGTTTATAGGAAAACTTGGTCAACCCGGTTCTTTGAACGATAAGCTGAAAGGTTTGCTCATGGCCCTTGAATTGAAAAGGGGCGCTGGCCAGGGCATAGCCAGGCCAATGTTGTTTGAACTCCATGGCCGGGTAAAGCTGTCGGACGTGCTTGGCGTTAGGGGCAGGCACTATAATGTCGAAGCTGGGGTGCTCCAGGATAGTGCTTAGCAACTCTACGGTATAATGTTCCGTATCGGCCAAGAGCAAAGCCGAAGGCAGGCCAATTTGCTCTAAAAAAGAAAGCAGCTGAGTGCTTGCCCTGGTACAGGAACGCCCCGGCGAAGCAATGCCGAAGCCAAAAGGCTGCCCGGACAAGGCATCGTTGCAAAAGAAGGTTTGCATCATTTTAGCGGCTTTTTCCCTGGGCATTTTCTTCTTGCGCGGCATGATGCGGCCAGACTGGGTGACGATGCGGTGGGGGTCCAGGGCCAGGATGTTTGCTTCGTTGTAATGGCCTAATTGTTTCCTGCGCTGGGCCAGGGCCAATTGCAAAGCCTGGGATTGTTCGATGTTTTGGCCATAGGACAGCTCATGGATTTGCTTGTCGGTTGGCAGGAAAGAAAGCCCGTTGGCGAGGGCAAAGCCTTGGTTGCACAGGGTATTCTTGGCTCTGATGCGGTTGGTGCAAATAGCCGCTTCATGAACCATCTGCAAGGCCATGCGGCAAGCCAGGCTATCTCCTGTCCCCAAGTATTGCTGCAGCATGGGCCAGGCGCCTAGCTTTAAATGGAAGGGAAGCAGGAGCATCAAGCCCAGGTGAGTGCCGGAAACGCGCTGGGCCAACTGCTGGCGCAAACGCCGCTCGTTAGACGAGGGGCTTATTTTTAGCCTGGCTTTGCGGCGCTTGCTTACCTGTTGCTCCACTACTGTTTGGCCTGGTTGAGGCGGCGGGTGCTTAAACAATTTTTTTTTCCAGCCCGTATTCGGCTAAAATGCGCCGTACGCTGCTGCGGCTGATTTTATGGCCCTCTTGGCGAAGCTTTTGAGCGATCGCCTCAGTGCTTTGGGCCGGATCTAAAAACTTGTAGCGGATGACAAGGTTCTTCACTGGCTCGGTGCGCACTGGCTTCGTTTTAGGGCCAGGTTTTTTGTTAACCAAAGCCTGGGAGCCTTCGGCCTTAAAGGCCTTGAGCAATTGGTGGTAGCGCTGCTCGGAATAGCCGTATCTTTGTGCGGCTTCCTTCGTACTTGCCAGGCGCCTTCGGCGAGCATGAGCAATTTTTGCCCGCTAAGTCGTCTTCGCGAAGGTTTAAAGTTTTAGCAAAGGGAGCTGTCAGGCAAATGGGAGGCAGGAGCATAAGCAATAGGGTTGGAAAACTAATCGAATATGAACATATATAAAATATACATACTTAAACGCCAAACACCAAAATTGGCTAACTATTTGGCAATGAGGATTTGATGAAAAACAGCAATAATGTGAACGAAACACATATGTTCAAAATAAATTATTGTGCCGCTGTGCCGTAAATTTACGGATAATGGATGTAATTTGAAAAGGCTAAAACAAATTATGCCTGAAAATTCCCTGTACACGAAGTGTCGGGAAAGGGGCGCAAACCGCCGCCATCTTTTACAGCTTCTTCGCCTGCTGCAAACTCAACGGCGTCGATCCCGTCGAATGGCTGGAGGACGTCATGGCCCGGTTGCCGGATCACCCGGTCAACCGAATTGAGGAACTTCTGCCGCATCTTTGGAAAAAAGCTGAGGATTGCAAGATGTAGTTCACCGGACGCTTACAATTCTCCAAACTATGGAGCCCATCAGGCCCGAAAAAAATAAAGAACGGCGACGACGTTTAATGCGCGGCGCCGAACGGCATATCTATGAAGCAAATTACCGCCGCGCATTATAGCGATTTCAACACGCCCCGAAAACCGGATTTAAACTCACGATTACAGGAGCTTTTTTCGGTGGCCTTGATCATTGGTTGCCCGGTAAAGTATTGCCAGGTTTCTATCATTTTTGACATTTTCCGTCCGATTCTTTTATCAGGTAATTATTGTAAAGCAATTTTGAGGCCGCCTTTTATTTTTTGGCGCGGCCAACCTGCTTAACTTAATGGTGTTGACGCATTGTTAGCGGCAAATTTAGCTAGTAACATCTAACCTCTTCTCTAAAATTTTCTCCCTTTGCCAATCAATAATTGTTTTTTCCAAGGACTCCGTTATTTGTGTGAACGGTCTATCTTTATTTTCCCAATCAGTCGAGGTTACTGGTTTTCCATCTTTAGGCAATGCCTGTAAATAACTGAAATGTGTTTTTTGCCAAAGACATTCCCTAATAATTATTGGAATCACTTTCACTTTTTCATCATCATGAAGTTTTAATGCTGTCTTCATTTCAGTCTCATAACAATATTCTGATGCTATGAAATCTGTACTTATTAGCAACAAGATAATGTCTGCTTTTTTTAGAGCATTTTTTATTTGTTCATCCCAATTTTTTCCAGCTTCTATCAAACCATCGTACCAAATATTGTTTATAAGTTTGGCAATTTGAAGAACTTTTAAGTTTTTAATCAAAGTAATACAAATATCTTCATCATTTCGAGAATAAGCAATAAAGAAATTTAAAGGTTCTCTCAATGAATTTACATAGTTTTCAATTTTCTCTTGGAGTGAAAATGCATCCTTGTGATTTCTTTCCTTCAAAATTAAACTGACTATATCTAAAGCCAGCTTTAAATTGCCTTTAGAGAATTCCCTTTTAGCTTGTTCTAGTTTTTCAATTATGTTACATTCTTCAATACAAATATCAATTTTCTGTTGAATAAACTCTCTATGAGCTTCTGAAGTTTTGCTTAAATTTTCCTTAGCTTTTTCAAAGTTACTCAAGGAAATTTCCCAAAGTTTTTCACTATAAGCTCTCATTCCTTGGCTCAAATATTTGTTGAATTGCACAAATTTATCTCTTTCATCAAGATGTTTTTGTAATTGTTTTTCAATACTAGCATCCTTTTTTATTTCGCTCGCTTTTATAAGGCATTCTATTGCTTCATTTAAAAAACCTCTCTTATAAGAATCCTTTGCAATTTCTTTAAATTCAACAAGCTGAGCCTCTATATCGTATTCAAGTGAAACAATTAAATCTCCAGTTTCATCAGTTTCGAATTCATAATTACCTAATCCTTCTTTGACTATTTCTTCTCCTATCTCAGAACCAAAAGGAATTCTAATCACATATGGACGATTTTCATAGTAAAAACCCCTTCCATCGCAAGGATAGCAGAATAGATTAATCTTCTTCACCCCCTTACATCGAGAACATTTCTCAAGACTACGCCTTTCCCCAAAAAGAATATTTTTTCGAGTTTTGTATATTGTTCCTTGACCATAACACTCCGGACAAGAAATAACCCTTTTTCCATTTCCTTGGCATTCTTTGCACTTAATTACCCTTGATAATTCAACTCTTATTTCAAATCCTCGATAGGCATTTTTTTCAGTCGTATTAATCGTTAGATAATTATTCTTTTTTTGAATACTCATATATCTGAATGGCTATCAATTTTAGAATTCATTGTTTTAATAACATACCGAATTAGAGATAATATTGCCGCTAACTTTAAGCATTGTATCTGCCGGGACCGCGCAGCGGTGCTGTCAGATACAATGCAGTTGGACGGAACCGCCAAACGCAGCTGCCTCTATGGGCATTGTATCGGCCTATCCAGGGGCTCTCTTACGGCTCTTTAGCCATCCGTTTTTCTCTGCCGGCCCCCTGTAAGCCCCTCCGGCCGGCAACCGCAGCCTAAAATAGCCGTTTCTTCCTTCTTTTTCAAGCCAAACATCCGCTTCAAGGCATAAAAATACAGCCTCAGGGCTGAACTGTAGCTGCCTGAGCCGCAGGCAATGGGGTGGACAACCCTTTAGCCATGAGGCAACAAGGCGGCCCCCGGCCAGCCGGTATCCAGAGAACCGTCAACATGCGGCCCTTGCCGCACACCGGGCACACTTCCCAATCAATGCCGGCGGCCTGCCGGTAGCGCTCCCGCCAGGACAGAACCGGAAGCTGGGGCGGCGGTTTTACCCCTAAAGCTTGCCGGCAAAGTGTCAATGCCCGGCGGCGCAGCCGGTTGGATAAAATACCGTAGTAGCGGATCTTGCAGAACCGGGTGCCGGCAGTACATGCTGTAAAACCGCCGGATAAACTCCTCATGCTCCAGGCACATCACTTTCTGCTTATTGCCATCGGCGTAATCCCGCCAGCGGAAGCAAACCGTATCCTTGTCCATGGACACAATGCGGTGGTTGCTTACCGCCACCCGGTGGGTATAGCGCCCAAGGTAGGTCAGCAATTGCTCCGGCCCGGCAAAGGGCGGCTTGGCATAGGCTACCCATTCTTGAGCCATCAGCTTGTTTAATAAGCCGTCAAAAGCCTGCTTGCTGCGCAAACGGCCGCACAGCCCTGCCAGGCGAAGCCGGCCAGCTCGGTAGTGCCGGCGCAAAGCGCTGACAAACTTTCCCTTGAACAGGGCCGACAGAGCCTGCACCGGCACAAAGAACTCCTCGCGGGCTGATACCCATTTGCCGCCCCTCAAGCCTCCACCAGGAACTATGCAGTGGAGGTGAGGGTGGTAATGCAGGTTCTGACCCCAACTATGCAAGATGGCTGCCATGCCCGGCCGGGCGCCCAGGTAATGCCTGTCGGCACACAGCTTCGACAAGGCCGCCCACGCTTCTTGGAATAAGGTTCCATACAACAGCCGTTCATTGTAGCGCACTAAATCGTGAACCTCTGCCGGAAGCGTAAAAACGATAACCTGTCCCGTACACAAAGTGTCGGGATGAAAATATCCCACTGGCAAAAGCTCTGCTTGCCGCGCTTCCAGCCAGGCTTCCCGAGCCAGGCTCTGGCATTTAGGACAATGGCGGTTGCGGCAGCTATTATAACTGATGCGAATGTGCCCGCATTCATCGCATGCGTCGATAACTTGTCCCGTACACGCAGTGTCGGGATGGCCGCCCAATGCCGCCGTACGGCATTGCTCTATAGCTCGCATGGCCTTATGCTGGGCTTTGCTCAGCTTATGCTTTGAACGGTAAGCTGTGCCGCCGGCTCGAAAAACATCGGCTACCTCATATTTAGGCCGGGCCATGAATGGGTCACCAACGGGCCAGCAAATCCGGCAGCCCTTTCATCCGGCTGTTTTGCACATGCACATAACGCGCAGTGGTGCTCACGTTGGAATGGCCCAGCAGGGCCTTCACCGTCAGCGTATCCACCCCGTTTTCCAATAAGTGCGTGGCAAAACTATGGCGCAGCACATGCACCCCTGCCTGCTTGCGAAGGCCAATGCGCTGGCATGCCTGCTTAAATACGGCTTGTACCGTGCGGATGCTGATATGCCGCCCGGGACATCTTGCCCGGCCGGACGACAGTTTCGAGCAGGCCCTGCTCCATCACCAGCTTGCCCAGCCGTTTGAGGTTGTAGGACAGCACTCCCAAAGCGACATATTTCTTGAACCCGTCCAGGCCTTTATCCGGCACCCGGTTGGCGCCGCTATGCTCCAATTCATTGATATTTGATTCTACAGCGCTGTGTTTTTTGCGCAATGCCACGAACGTTTTGGCGCTTTCTTCAGCTTCCTGTTGCGGCGTTTTTTTCCCTTTTTTGGGCATCACTACGTGCTCAAAGTCCTCTTGCAAGGCCTTCTTGGCCAAAAAAAAAAAAAAACCTCTGTCAAAACTAATACTATTCAGCGCATAACCTTCGCTGAAGCGCTCCTTGACACGCTTGGCCAGCGCAATAGGCTGGGCTTTGTCTCCCTGCCCCACCAATACTTCATGGTCAACAATGAATTGAAATTGGTCCGTTGTTATCAGGGTATTGTGGCCCAGCTCCACTTTCTTATTATGTTTCCCTTTTTGTATCCACTCCACATGAGGCTCAAAAATAGAAAACACTTTTTCTTCATGAGGGATTATTTCTCCTTTAATAATACGGCGCTCTACCAAACCGATATGCTTTTCCAGCATCTCATGGTAATAGGATAAAGCTTTTAATAATGCGCCAAGCTGAATATCTGCCAGCGCTAAGGGCAACAATTCCTTATAGCTTTGCTCTACGCGCTGGCTCAATTCCCGGCTGCGCTGCAAATATTTTTCAGCCGCTTTTTTCAACCGCTCCTTATATCCCTAGACTTTGGACGTGCGGCGTTGGGGGAAATTTTTTTTCCATCCTTTCGCCGCCCGCCCTGTTAAAAAAAGAGCCGTTCAGGCTCGCTTTTTCTTTGCCTTTTTACCCTTCCACACGACTTTATGGCGTTCTCTCTTGTCCTGAATGTCTCCTTCTTTGCGCCCTCGGCTTTTTATTTGCAGTTTTGGGAGGAAGGGCTCCTGCTCAAAACTCAAAATAATAGATTCCATTTGCCGCTGCACCTCGGAGGGAGATACTGGCAAGCCATATTCAACGCGCTTTTTGTAACGCTTGTCGTACTTCTGCCATTTGTGCACTTTCGCCTGCGCTTCGTCTTTGGCTACCCAAAGTAGCCAGTAGGCCAGGCTTACTATCTCCATCCAATTATCCAAGTGCTCCACGTCCGGCGTCTGGAAGCTATCCATCAGCAAGTTTTGTTTGCCAAACCGGAGGAAGTGCTCTATATCAAAGCGCTGGCGATAGGCCCAGTATATTTCTTCGAGGGTTAATTCTCCTACCTGCTGCCCCATACGCCCAGCCACATGCGCCTCTTGAATATAGGCTCCTTTGTCTGGGCATCCATCAAACGCACGCTTACCAGCCGAAAGGGCTTATCTTTCATATTCATACCTCGTTTGGTACGGATCATCATATTGTCCCAGGCTTGCACTTGTACCAGCACCCGCCGCCCATTAGACAAAGCCACTCCAAAGGTGCCCTCCTCATCCGGCGGCAATTCCACTGCTCAGCCTCTGAGAGCTTGTACTTTTCTCCATACACTGCATTAGCTCCCCGCTGATCGGAGTTGTTAGCCCTTCTTTGCTCCTGCTCCCCGATACTGAGGGCTTTCCATACCGCCCGGTTGTTGGTTAAGCGGATGGTGTTCACTAAATGGGGCTGCTCATACAGCGGGGCGATATATTCGGGCGAACCGTAGTAACGATCTGATGCATTGACGGTCAAGTGTGTGCCAAAAGGCAATTCCTTATTGTCCACTAAATCCTTGACTTGCCGAGCAGCGAATGTATGCCCTTGGCTGGCTATGCCCTGCCGGCGGATACTCAGCGGAAGGTTCCATGGCGCCTCAGCTACCCCATATAAGGACCGCCGCGCTGCCAAGCCAACCACTGATATGCTATAGCCAATATCCACTGGTACCGGTTTCCCTTTACCCGGTTATTAGCCACATACACGTGGGAACGATCAGGAAGCGTTGGCGAATGATACCGTATCAATGAACTGCCGTCTGTGTTGAGCAAGTAAAACTTTTCAAACGGTTTAGCCATATAACCGCTTTTCAACGATAAGAGCTTTTGCTCCAACTCTAAATGGGCACGCTGCTTTTCCTCTTCTGGATAATGGGCGCCTTCATGCAGGCAGTTTATTGCATCCGCTATGCTACTGTATTGATAATGATAGCAGCGGCTTAGGCTAACTGCCGTAACTGACCGGGCAGATTGCTGGCTAGCTAGGCCCATCACTAAGTTGGCCAAAGCTTTGCTTTTTCCAACCTCCAGTTGTAATATTGAGTGGCAGAACGACTCGGTGGCTTTGTTTTTTCGCACAATCCAAAGTTCCGATGTTGTTCTGTCTTTTCAAAATCTACCCCTAGCACGTCCAAAGTCTAGTTATATCCCTTCCCTTTCTTTTGATGGATATTAGCGGTGCGCCGGTAAACCCGCTTAATAATTTTATGCCAATGCTTGTGCTTGCGCCAGCCGGGCAGGGTAGTGTGCTTTAATATTAATCCTATCGTGTCCAGGCATTTGCGGTTGCAATCCCATAATAAATTAATATCAGTTGGAAAATGTATAGTGCTTTCCACCGCGTAAGTGTCGGCCTTCAAATTTAATTCAATATTTTCTTCGCTTTCGTTTTTTTTTAATTGGTGGCCCGCTTTAACCACCACTTCGCTGATCTCCTTTAAAGTTTTCTCGTCAAGCAATGCGATATTATCTTTCAGCGTTTGCAGCTCGTAATATTTGCCTTCGCCAAATACTTGCCGGGTATGTACCCCCAGGATGCCGCGCACCACTTGGTGGTGGTTGGCCAGGTCGTAAACGGTGTCATAGTCCGCATCCAGGTTTAGCCGCATTGTGCCCAGCACCAATATCTCCCACAAGCTCATGCCTAAACGGCCCGTTGCTTTTTTACCCCCCAAAACCTTCTTTTCAAGAATCTCGAAAACCACCTCATTTAGATAGGGAGTGACAAAAATGTATTGCAAGCCTGCCAGCAGTTGGGGAAGCTCATGTCGGCTCTTGCCGTCTATTTTTACATCCGGGATCAGTTGGGCGTCCAGTTCATTTTGCTGTTCGAAGCGCTTTCTCATCAGGGGAAAATTTGAATGTTTGGCGAATAACAAATTAGTTAAATCTTTCATGTGATTGAAAAACAATGCTTTACGCATTCAACTCTCCCGAATATACGAATAATTCATCAACTTTTATAGCACTGGATGTCGATTTTTTTGAATTTATTTCGCTGAAAATCAGTTAGTTGTGCATGGGGCTTTCGTTTTCTGCCAGACACGATGTAGGTTTTGACCGTCGGCTCGCTGTAGCCCCTGCGCTCCATGTAGCGCAACATTTTAGCTCTTAATGGTTTCATGGTAAAGCGTTTTGGTGAAATAATCATCTCTCGCTTTACCAGTTAAGGCTTTTGGAGGACAAAAGCTACCGCCGGAACGGCGGTTTAGTTCAACGGTGAAGCTACCTGCCGTGCGACACTTAGGAGTATGGCCAGGTAGCTAATGTGTGTGCCCGGCATGGGCATCCGGTCCCTGTAAAGATAGGGAATAAAACTAGAGGGTGAAAATCCCTTACAGGCAAGTTGCCGAAGCCTGTTAGCAAGCCGCAAGGGCGCTCGGAGTGATCCGGGGTCTGAAGGAAGCGGGACTGCAAAAGCTGGTACCGACGAACAGGAATCGCATAAGAGGCTGGATTAGGAGCGTAAGGCAGCATCCCGTCAGGCGTGACGGGATCAAAGCGCGTAGGCAGCCATCCTAATTGAGTAGATGCGGCGGCGATCAGCGGAAAGCGGATGTCCTTACCCGGGGAGATCTCCACGAGGATTCATTCCTGGAATGGAGAAGTCAGCCGAAGCCATAGTAGCGGAGCCAAACCGTGTTCTAATGACTAGCCATCCCGACACTTTGTGTACGGGACAAGTTGTTGCTGGCAGCGGAGCGTGAGAGGGTAGCCGTGAAGGGCTGAACGTCGAACAGCGGACGATCCGCGAAACATGGAACTTGTCTATCATGGGTGACCGATTCCCTACGGCAAACCATCCGTTTCGATGGAAAAGATGCAAGGTGCAACTGGTGAAAAGAGCGGTTGTACTGTTTGACGAACCGCCGTATACGTGACCCGTACGTACGGTGGTGTGAGGGCTCTGGAACAGTGACGGACACCTTTGCCCATTGGGTAGGTTTAAATGTCAGTCGCTGTTCCTTGCCACTCGATTGGCGGCATCCTCATATCTTGATATTCCTTTCTATGCAGCTAAATCGGTAGGCCTGATATTTAAATCTTCCAATATTGAGCTTAACTCTTTCAGAAATTTCCCTCTTCTATATTGGTATTGGATCAACATGATATCTTCTTCATCTCCTTTTTGCTTATGGAGATCTATCATCTCGTCGACTGACTTTATTTGCTCCAGTAAATCAGCTACTTTGCTTATTCTTTCATCCATTATTTCTAAATCCTTCATCTCTGCTAATTTTATCCTCCGAAATTTATCTCAATATACCCTTTGGGGTATCTTTTCCTTTGTTTATTCATCTTGCTCTTGGTGAACCAATCATTCCAATGAAGCAAGTCTGATCTTGTCCAGTTATGCAATTTATGGTTTTCTGGATAAAGAATCATCAGGTAAGCATCAATTCCGTAGTTTTTTGGTACTGCTCCTCTGATAAATTCACCCCTAATCAAGGATTCTTTCTCTTCAACTATCTCATAATCAACCAAATTGACCAGGTCAATGTCTTTAGGGTTCCTCTTATTGGTTACAAAACTCCCATCAATCCACTGCTTAAAATTTGTTGTTACCTTTTCTTGAAAGTCTTCAATGTACCTCTGATAATGTTCGAATATTTGATATCTTGTTGAATCCTTTTCAAATGAATCTACAAAAAATCCTCTGAATTCTTCATAACTCAACTCTATCCTCTCATAAGGTTTTAAATTCCCTCTAATATCAAAGTTTAATTCCATTTTTGTTAATTCATCTTTTTAAATTTTGATTTGAGCTACTCCTTTTACTTCAGTTGCCGCCAACGGAACAGGCTATGCGGCGGTGGCGCGTTTAGCGACACTGACCGTCATAGCCGATGTTAGCACCAGTATCAACTTCTTAGATATTTAGGTATTTTTTTCTCAATATTTCTTTTGATATAATTATTGATATTTGAATAATTTCTATACTTATTGTATAAATCTTTGATTAGGAAAATATTTATCAAGCCATAGGCGGCAGACAAAACAAAAGCTAATAATTTATTCTCCTGAATTACCAAAAAAAGCTTTTCAATTTGAAAATTATTCTTGTACAAAATGAATCCAAAACACAATCCTAAAACAATCAAAGAGCCAAATAATTGATAAATCGTTTTTTTTCTCCATTTTTTTAATTCAAATGACTCAAACTCATCAATGGACTTAAACCTTTGACTTAAAATCGGTTTTTGTAAATTTTCTTTGAAGTTTTCATGAAGTCTCTTAAAAAATAGATCTCTTTTATATTTACTTAGAAGATTATCTTTTCTGATATAATCAGCAGCAAGTTTCTCTTTGAGAACTTTAACAGCGTCATCTGTTTCTGGATAAGCAGTATAAATGACGGCATTCAAATTTGGAAAATCATGAATGATGTTTTCAAGAAATGTAATACCTTCTTTATTGCTGTTCGGAAATTCTACATCAACTAAAATGTTATTTGTGTGACCCTGTTTCAATTTTTTATAAGCTTCTGTGAGATTAGTACATGATTCAACAATAAAGCCATAGTCTGAGAACATTTCTCTCATGTTGCTTATAAATTGAATATCATCATCAACCCATATTATCCGCTTCATATTATATCCTGTAGCTGTAAGGTAATTGTAGTTCCTTTGGTAACAGTAGATTCAATATTTATTCTTCCTTTATAACTCTCTTCAACAACTTTCTCTGTGACCATATTGATAAAATCATTTGTAATTCCTTCACCATTGTCTTCAATTTTCAAGTTTAAATATTTTGAATCCCGATAACAAAAAATTCGAATTATTGGATTGTGATTTTTTTTAGTTGCTTCTACACTGTTCATAAACAAATTCATAAAAATTTGAAACAATTGATTTTTATTCCCTCTTATTTGCGTATCATTTTCTATTTCAACTTGTATTAAATCTTTATGTAGACGCCTGTCAAAAAGAGCTATCGAATCCCGAATCACTTCAGTCATATTGATCATTTCTATTCTGTGCTCACCGGATCGGGTTGATAGAATTCTCATTAGGTGAAAAATTCTTTCGATATCCTCTTCAATATGTTCTAAGCGATTAATATTTTTCAATTCTAATTCTCTTTGGATTAGGTAAAATGAACTACTTAATCTTGAAAGTGAATGATGTAAATCATGAATAATCATTCCAGAGATCCTTTTATAGAATAAATATTCTATCCCTAATCCAATTAATTCTTTATCAGTCATCATTTTTTATCTTTCTTATTGGTGCTAACTTGTGCGTACACGCACCTCCGTTTACACCAAAAGGCGAAGTTCGCGTTTCAAATAAACCGTGGTGCGTGTATATCCCCAATATCCCGACGGCCAGCCCCTTTCCCGCCCCAGCTCCCAAAGCGGAGCAGCGCCCCTTTCAATACAACTCCGCGACATGCGCAGCCCATCTTTCTATCCGTTTGTATACGATTATACCCGATTACAAACGGTTGTGCCACCTGATGATGCCCAGGCAGTTTTTCTCCCCGTGGATTCATTCCCAAAACATAGCCACCGCAATTTAAGCAAATCTCGGGCCAACGACAATGCCGGCATAAAAAAACAGGTTGGTTCATCCCTAAGCTGGCGCTGGCGGTTGGGCAAAAAGGCCGGGGCGGGGAGCGCCGGCAATGGGGCACCCGGCGCGCCAAAAGCTTCTATTGCTCCAACTTCGTCGCCCGGGTGCTGATGGCCGCCCAGCAGTCGGCCGACAGGAAAATTCACTGGAATCATTTGCAAACGCACATCAGCCCGGCGGGCATGGGAAGGTTCCTTTCCATGGACCCTATGTGGAAGAAGGTGTACGGGTAGCTACCTTCCGGTTTTTCCACCACAGGAACAGCCCTGCCGCCAGCAGCAGCCCCAGCCCCCAGAGCCAGGCCGGGGCATTGCTGCTGCCCAGTTCCACCGGGGCATTGTCTCCGATCAGAATGAACGTGCCCCAATAGAAGGGGTGAGTATAGCGTTGCCCGGCAGTGGCCAGGAAATCCAGCTTGGCCTGCCGCAGGGCATCGGCCTTGCCCATGCCGGCTTTGAGGTGGCGGTAGAAGCCCAGCATGATGTCTTTGGTGCTGCGGTCGTCGGCCTGCCAGAGGGAGGTGACGATGTTGGGGCAGCCGGCGTATTGGAAGGCGCGCGCCAGGCTCATGATCCCTTCGCCGCGCTGCAGCTTGCCGGTGCCGGCTTCGCAGGCGCTCAGCACGGCAAGTTCGGCGTTGAGGCGCATGTTGTAAATCTCATAGGCATACAGGCGGGGATCCGTATCTATGTTGTCGCCGGCAGCCAGCAGGAAGTGGGCGTATTCCGGGAAATTGTCGTTGACGAAGGCGTGGGTGGCCAGGTGGATGATGCGGTAACCGGCGGCTTTTTCCAGGAACAAGGACTTGGAAGCCTGCCTGCCGGTGAAGCTGGTGCCGCCCAGTTGCCGGGAGATGGCCTTCACTTCGGCCGTATTGTGTCGGAGCGGGGCCGGGCTGCTCTGTAATTCCGGAAAGGCGGTGCGGAAAAACCCGGTATCGGGGTGGCCCAGGGCCAGTTCTTCCGTTGCGGGCGGGAAGTCGGGCGCCAGGCCGGCAAAAACGTTTCGGGCAAAGGCATCTTTAGGGTGTTCCTGCAGGAACAGGGTCGCGGCGTGTTCGTACCGGATGCTGTACTTTTTAAGCAGGTAGGGCGTGCTGCGGTATTTGCCGGGCGTTGCCGGTTCGGTCAGGAGCAGTTCGAAGGGCAGGTATCCCAGCTTGCCGTCGGGGATGAGGATGAGTTCGGCGGCTTCCGGCAACTGCCGGAGGACGGGGTGGAGCAGGCGGCGATAGAGCAGGTGCGACAATTCGTTCGCTGCTGCCTGCTCCCGCCGAACGGCGGCCTCGCTCCTGGCCGGGCCCGGGGGGGCGGCCAGGAGGGCGCGCAGGCTGTCCACCAACTGTGCCGTGGTAGAATCTTTCGGGTTGTAATGGTGGAGGATGGTATCTTTAGTGATGGCTATGACGGCTGAGTAACCCTCTTCCAGGGCGAAGGCCAGCAGCACGGTGCGGCGGCCCGGCAGGCGGTTCTGCACGTCGGCAATGGAGGCTACGCGGACATCGTAGCGCATCTAATAGTAACGGGGGTAGTCCCGCCGCAGGCGTTGGCGGAAAGCATCAGCCATTTGCTTGTAGTGGAATACGCTGTCCTGATAGGGCGACTGCCGGCCCGCGCTGCCGGATTTGGAAGTTTCCAGCGCCTTTTTTTCGTAATAGGCCAGCCGGCTGGCCAGGTTTCGCTCTTCGTCCAGCACCGGTTCGGGGATGCCGGCAGCGCGTTTGGCGTGGGCGGCCTGCAGGTAGTCGGACAGGAGGTTGGCTTTGTTTTTTTCCATGAAGTAGAAACACTCCCGGAGCAGGCCCTGGCCGGCGCCTGTGGAAGCGTAGCCTTCCAGGGCAAGCTGAACAGCCTGGGCATAAGCCGGCTGCAATTCCCGGAGCAGGTAGCTGAAGGACAGTTGGCCGCTGAAATCCGTTTTTAGTATGTTTCTGACAGTATCCAGCCGTTTAAAGCCTTCCAGCGCCTCTTGGAGGGTTGCCGCGCCCGGTTCTTCGCGGAAAGCAAACAACGAATTTTCGGCCTTGTATAACAATGCATTGATGAGTTCGTATTTGCCCGCTACCTTGCTGACCAGGGCAGGAGTGATCTGCTGGGCAATACGGTCTCTGCCCGCGCCGGGGATCAGGCGGCTTAGGGCTTCCCGGAAGTATCCGTCTGCCTGTTCGTGCTGCCCCTGATGCGACAGGGCCTGCCCGGCAAGGATCATGGAGAGCAGGAGTTCGGGATGCTCCGGGCTGAATAGCTGCTGCTTTATCTTCAGCGCCCTTTCATGGTAGTGCAGCGCTTTGCTGAAATTGCCCAGGAAGAAGTGTTCGACGCCCAGGTCGCTGATCACCGCTGCGTAATCCCTGTCGAGGGTATCCGTGCCAAAAGCGGCGGCAGCCCTTTGCCCGTATTCCAGGGCCTGGCGGCTATTTTCCATGGCAGAATAGACATCCGCGATGGAACTCAGCGCTCCAATCGTTCGGGCGTGGGTTTCTCCGAAGTATTCCCGGCTGATGGCCAGGGCTTCCTGCAGCATGGCCAGGGCCTGATCATGCCGGCCGACATCATTCAGGGTGGTGGCCAGCCCCTGCAGGGAGAAGGCGAGCCTGATGCTGTCTGCATTATGGCGGTCGATGGTTACTGCCTGGCGCTGGTACTTCAGGGCCTGGTCGAAGTCCTTCATCCTGAAATAGCCGTCGGCAATATTGACGTAAAGCTGGGCGGTGCCGCGGGCGTAATCCTGCCCGAGCCGCCGGGTGATGTCCAGCGCCTGCTTATAGTATTCCAGGGAGCGATGGTATTCGCCGAGGTCGCCGTAGGCAACGGCCAGGTTGTTATAGCTGCTGGCCAGGCTGTAATGCGGGCCGGGCAGGGCCTGCCGCCTTAGGGATCGCGCAACAATAACTTACCCATCTATAGTCGTTCTTTTGCGCGCTGGCGGCGTTGCCAAGCCTCGCCGTAGCTGGGCTATGCCTACGTTTGGCGCCTTGCCAGCACACAAAATAACTTCCTCTATTTTGGGTAACTTATTATTGCGTGATCCCTTAGGCCCAGCGCCTTTTGGAAATACTCTATGCCGGCATACAGGTCGCCTTCCACGGCGTAGCAAACCCCCAGGTTGTTGTAAACGTCGGAAAGGACAACGGAATCGTTATTGGTGCGGGCCAGCGGCTGGAGGATGGAACGGGCTTTTTCGAGGTGGGGAAAGGATTCCGCGTATTTGTACTGTTGTTGGAATAAGGTTCCAATAATCTGGTGGCAAAGCCCGGCAAGCTTTGGGCTTTCCGCTTCCGGCCTTTGAAATTCTTCCAGGAACTGCCGGTAGCGTTCGATCCCTTGCTGCGTGACCCGGCCGCCTTTGTAATATGCCTTGCTGAAATCGATCAGGTATTTTTCCACTTCCGGGTGGCCGGCCCCCAGTTCCTTCTTTAACGACGGGAAAAGGGAGTCGAACAGAGCGGCGCTGCGTTCCGGGCGGCCCAGGCTGATCAGCCGGCTGCCTGCCTTTCGGTGGCTTCTGAAATACAACAAATTCGCAGCCGTGCCCTGCCCGGCCTCCATCAGGGGATTCAGCATGGCCACAGCCTCAAGGTATCGCTCCAGCGCCAGGGAGTCGTTGCTCAGCGAATCTGCCGTAGCGATCAGTTTCCGGGCGCGGGCCGTGCCGGTCATAGGTTCAACAGGCCGGGTAGCCGGGATGGCTTCGGAGGGCGTTGATTTCCGGCAACCCGGAGCGAAAATTATAATAAGCAAAACCGGAAAGAAGTACGCATTTCTGCACATAGAGATTGGCTTTTGCGGTCCAGCCACTCAATCTATCCGTTCCGCATCGCATGCGAAACCAGGCCCGCCACATTCCGGGCACCCGTCTGTCCGGGCAGTTTTTTTGGTGGCCTCGATGCCGGAAATGAAGATAAAAAAACTCGAAGAGAAATAAGCAACTATCAGGTTTTATGGTGGTGTATTAAATCCGTTGATCCATTCAGCGGACCTGGAGGTCCGCTCTCCATTTGCCCCGAAAGTTCAAAGTTCAACGGATTTAATACACCACCCCGTCGGCGCCCACCAGGAAAAAATTCCGGAATGGCGGGTAACCTTCCCGCCCTGCCCGGCATTAAGCGCAGTTATTAAATATCAAACCGGCTACCCGCCCGGCGTCGGACGCTGTCATAAACCAATGAACCGGAGCAGCCTGCCGCTGTTGCGAACCGCGCCCGTCCTCTTCCGACAGGTGTCGGGATCGGCCGGGTAAAAACCGCGAACAGCGAACAGCGAACAGCGAATTGCGAACCGCCCCCCAAAACGGTAGCCATCAAACCCACTTACCATGAAAAATGTATTCTTCTTCGTCACTGCTTTTGGCCTGCTCATCGCTTTTTCCGGCTGCAAAAAAGAAAATATCCCCGGCCCGGATAACGGGATTGAAATTCAACAAGGGGGAGTCGACAAAGAATCCATAGAAGCCTACCAGGGAGAAGTTGGGATCATCATCAGCACCCGGGAGATCGCCCGGAAGGGATATCAGCCCGCCTACGCCCGGGTCGAGGTCAGCGGAAACACCTTCGACACTGCCGGGACGGTACCGATCGACGACCTCACCAACTTGACCTACGTATACCGGAAATTGGAAGACCTGACCGAGGCACAGCGGCAGGAACTGAAAGAGAACGGGGTGAATATTGCGGTGGAGGTATTTAATCAAAACCAACAGCTCCTGGGCGCTGCCGAACGGGAGAAAGTTTTCTTTACCTCCAGCCCGGAAAAAATTGAGGTGCCTACTACGCTGGAAGACCAGTATAAAGACGTGATCCAACTCCGGCCCGGCGTAAATCACCACGTGCAGATCGTGGATAAAAATACGAACCAGGTCAAATTCGCTCCCGGTGCCGGCAGCTACACCAATTCCAGCAATTCCAACTCCATGATTTTCAACCGCACCAGCCTGGATTATTCACAGAACCCGCCTTCCGACACTTATACTCAGACGGCCTTTCGGTTTACCGAAGTGCCCGGAGAGCAGGGCGTATTTACGATCGCGTATCACGCAGAAGGGATGGTATTGTACTGGTACATCCGGGCCGACAACCGCGTTGGCGTCCAGAACAAATACAACTGGGGTGTCAACGGGGGCGAGACCAATGCCGCTGCCCTGGCTCATTACAAATTCAGGATCGAACAGGTAGCTCCGGGATCTTATACCTTCCGGTCGTTGAAAAACAACAATTTGCTCACCCTTGCTCCGGATCAGCGGCTCAGCGCCGGCAATGCCAGCCCCAATCCCGACCAGATCGCCTATTTCCGCATCCTGGCCCTGGACATCGACTGGGATTTTACGCCCCTCGACTACCGGCAGCTCCAGCCAGTCCTGCCCCCGGCAAAAACCGATTTCGCCTTCAACAGTACCCTGGTCAATTGCAGCAGCGGCAGCCTGGAGCAGGTGGTGGGCCGGGAACAAACCAAAGAAACGACCCTGACTTCCAGTTGGGAGGAGTCGATGTCGGTCAGCGTAAGCTCGGAATTTTCCCTGTCGGTGACCAACGAAGCAGAGGTCTCCGCCAGCTTTTACGGAGCCAGCGCCTCGGCCAGCCAATCGGTCACCAGTTCCCTGTCCGTCGGGGTGTCCGCTACTCAAACCAGTACGATAGCCGGGGCAAGCTCCAGCACCAAAATCGTCACCGTTTCCTCCCAGCGCACCATTACCGTGCCTTCGAAAAAAGCTACGGTGGTGTCGGATATATACCAGACTTATACGAATATCGAGATTCCCTACGTCCAGCGGTTTAAAGTCGCAGGAACCTATCCGGGCGGCGAGGGCCCGCTGTCCGGCAAAGAAATCCTTACCCAGCTGAATTTCAACAGTTTCTCCGGCGTAGTGACGGAGGTCGGGTCGACATATGTCGTCGTGACGGTCCGCGGCACGAACCGGATCGACGAGCTGATCGACACCAAGACGGTGGCCGAGGACGTGCCTGCGGACTGCGATTGAGCGCTTGTTTGGAGCGGATGTTTATATGTGCATTTATGAGGAGGCTACTCCGGAAACCCCGAAAAATGAGTGAATGAGTGAATGAGCGAATGAGTGAATATTGGCAACTATTTACCACCCGGCCGAAAATGCCTGATTTTGCCCCGACTTCCGAAATGAATTCGGAACAGGCTCTGAAGGGTGATCAGGCATTTTCGGCCTTTGCTCCCTTCAGGGTTGGGGCAAACAAAGGGCGAAAATGCCGGGTGGAAATAGACCTAAATAGTTGCTATATTTCCACATATTTCCACGTATTTCCATGTATTTCCACATATTTCCATGTATTTCCACATATTTCCATGTATTTCCACGTATTTCCACGTATTTCCATGTATTTCCACGTATTTCCACGTATTTCCATACATTTCCCCATCTCCCCAACCCCCACTGCCAAATATCATTGCTTATCCTCCCCGCATATCCGACCTTGCACAAAGAGCAACAATGTTTCCATCCTCATGATCCGGCAAATAAGCATACTGCCCGCCCTTCCCCTGCGGCCCTACATCCGCGAATACCACTGGATAGGCAGCGATGCCCTTCTGAACGAATGGATGGACGAGGATAACCTGCCTTTTCCCTCTTCCGGGCTCTGTTTCCAGTTTGGGCGCGCGGCGCCCGTTATGATTACGCACGGCGATACGGAGCGGGAGGCCCTGCCTGCCGGTTATGTTCTGCCGCCGAGCACGGAGCGTTTTACCGTACACTTCCGGGGAGGGCAGCGGATGCTGGCCGTCATTTTCCACCTTGCCGCATTTTTCGAGTTTTTTGGTTGGCCGCTCCATGAATTTTCCGACCGGACGGTGCCGCTGGGCGATACCGACGGTCGTAGAGAGCTGCTGCCGCTGCAGGCGCGCCTGAAAGCATTGCCACAGCTCAGGCAACAGGCCGAGGTGTTGGACGCCTACTTCCTTGGCCGGTTAAAAAAGAAAATGGCCAGCAACCCCACCATCCGTCAGTCGCTGGATCTGATCGCAGGAAAACGGATTTCGCCGGGCCGGCAGGAACTGCTGCGGGAAACAGGAGTGAGCTCCCGCCATCTCCGCCGCCTGTTCAACGAACACCTGGGCATGCCGCCGCGCGCTTTCCTGCGCATCCTGCGCTTCTACCGGGCCTACTGGGCTTTGGCCGCCGGCCGCTATGACAACCTCACCCGGCTGGCCCTCGATACCGGCTATTACGACCAGGCTCACTTCATTCACGATTTCCATCACTTCACCGGCCTGTCCCCTCATCAGTTCCTGGAACGGGAATTTAAAATACTGGATAAGGTCGCCTGGAAGAGTGGGGGGAAGTGAACGGTGGCGGAAGGTGTAACGCACCACTTAAAAGTGGCACGTCCGGATAATCATGTCCGCCTTATACAATTATCATCGGGAGAATAAAGCTAATTTACCCGTAAATCCCTGTATACGCTCCAAGAGATTGCTGTTTGCCGCAGCGCTTGCCCAAATGAAATTTCCCGGAATCCCCCATTGCGTTTTATTATCGCCGCCTGCTCCTCCCGCCGGTTTGGCCTTTGTCGGCACCTGCCCGGGCACCAGGCAAACTTCTTGAGCTGACTTTTGTTGGCATAAGTACCGGGTCCGAAACACATTGCCGGCCCGGGCCGGGCGGCAGATTCCAGGTTATTTCCATGTATTTCCATGCATTTCCATGCATTTCTTCATTTCAATCCCGGTACTTGCTTAGCCAACATCAAAATCCTCTATGCAACATCAATCCAACCAAACGCAGGCTGCCGGGCCACTCCCCGCTCACCGCGCCCTGTACACCGACCTCTATGAACTCACTATGGCCCAGGGATACTTCCTCTCCGGCAGGAAGGACGAACCGGCGGTGTTCGACTATTTTTTCCGCAAGAACCCCTTCGACGGCGGGTTCGTCGTTTTTGCCGGGCTGGGCGACCTGCTGAGCCTGCTGCAAGGCTTGTCTTTCGGGCAGGACGACCTTGCCTATCTGCGGGCGCAGGGATTCAAACCGGAATTCCTGGAATACCTGGAAGGGTTCGAATTCTCGGCGGATATTTGGGCTACCCGCGAAGGAGAGATCGTCTTCCCGCTGGCGCCTGTCCTGCGGGTGGAAGGCAGCATCATCGAAGCCCAAATCGTCGAAACGGTTATCCTGAACTATCTGAACTTCCAATCCCTCGTCGCCACCAAGGCTGCCCGTATCCGGCTGGCCGCCGGAGATCGAACGGTCCTAGATTTCGGCCTGCGCAGAGCCCAGGGCCTGGGGGGCATCCACGCCAGCCGGGCCGCCGTGATCGGCGGAGCGGACGCCACCTCAAATGTGTACGCCGGGTTACAATACGGGCTGGACATTTCCGGCACCCAGGCTCATGCCTGGATTCAGAGCTTCGACGATGAACTGGAGGCCTTCCGGAAATACGCCGAATTCTACCCCGGCAATTGCATCCTGCTGGTGGACACTTATGACACCCTCCGCAGTGGCGTCCCCAACGCCATCCAGGTGGGTAAGGAAATGGAGGCCAAAGGCCACAACCTGAAGGGCATCCGCCTCGACAGCGGCGACCTGGCCTACCTGAGCAAGGAAGCCCGCCAACGGCTCGACGAGGCGGAGCTTGGCTATGTCCGGATT
The DNA here is from genome assembly GCA_020636375.1 of Lewinellaceae bacterium. GTDB lineage: Bacteria > Bacteroidota > Bacteroidia > Chitinophagales > Saprospiraceae > JACJXW01. The sequence goes on from JACJXZ010000011.1 coordinate 332,790, forward strand.
TTCGCCTCCAATCAGCTCGACGAACACCTCATCCGGAGTCTTATCCACCAGGGCGCTCCCATCGACGGCTTCGGCATCGGCACCCGCCTGGTGACGGGCAAGCCCAGTGCCGCTCTCGACGGCGTGTACAAACTGAGCAGTTCAGGTGGGCAACCCCGGTTGAAAATCTCGGAGAACATAGGGAAAATTTCCTTCCCGGGCACCAAAAAAGTCCTGCGCCTGCTGAATGAAGCGGATCAATTCATCGGCGACGCCATCGTTCTGGAAGAAGAACAGGAAGTAGACAGGATCTACCACCCCCACCAGCCGGAAAAAAACACCGACATCCGCCGCTGCAAAAAGGAACCCCTGCTGCACCCGGTGATGAAAAACGGGGAAAAGCAGATCGAAGGGCTGCCGCCCGCAGAAATCAACCGGTTTGTCCGGCAACGCCTGAACCAGCTGCCCGACGAACACAAACGCTTTGAATATCCTCACCTCTACAAAGTGGGAATCTCCGAAAAACTGATGAACCTGCGGGACGAGATCGTGGAGGACCTGAAGCGCCAGAAGCGTTACAGCAGCGGAGGATAATAAAAAACAAGGCGCAGGCAACCGTTTGCCCTCTTCTTTTGTACAGGCAACTGTTGGGCAGCCCTGGCGGTGGCGCACCAATGCACAGATGAGGGTACTCCGGAAACCCCGGAAAAGGAGTGAGGGAGTGACTTAGCGAATGAGTGAATAGAATCAACTATGTAATAAATTTTGATTTTAATAACAATACATATTTTATATTTATTCACTCATTCAGTCCCTCACTCATCCCACTCATTTGGGGACTTTCCGGAGTGCCCTCACAAATGCACAAATACACCAATGCACACAACCAATAATCATTCATATTTATATCTTGTGCAAAACATCCCAACCAACAACACACTTGGCCATGAAAAAACACTGCCTGTTATTTTCCCTGCTGTTCACGCCTCTTTTCTTCCTGTCTGCCCAGGAAGGCGACCTGCTTTCCCTGATCGATGAGGAAGAACGGACCGAATACGTCACCGCCGCCTTCAAGACCAACCGGGTCATCCACGGGCATTCCATCGAAAATACGGCAGGCGGGGTGCTCGACGTCAAAATCGCCCACCGCTTCGGCAGGCTGAATACCGGATTCTTCGAATTTTACGGGCTGGACAATGCCATGGCCCGCATCGGCGCCGACTACGGCATTACGGACCAGCTGACCGTCGGCCTGGGCAGGAACGGCTTCCTGAACACCTTCGACGGGTTCCTCAAATACAAATTCCTGCGGCAAAGCACCGGCAAAAAAAATATGCCCGTCAGCGCCGCTCTGCTGGGCACGCTGGAATTCAGGGCGACCAAAGAGAATCCGGACCCGGAAGGGCAGGCATCCTCCCGTTTTGCCTACACCTATCAATTGCTCGTCGGCCGCAAGTTCAGCCAGGCTTTCTCCCTCCAGCTCATGCCCACCCTGGTGCACCGCAACCTGGTGGATTTCAACGAGCAGAACGACGTGTTCGCCATCGGCCTGGGCGCCCGCCAGAAGATCACCAAACGGGTGGCCCTCACCCTGGAGTATTACTACGTACCCGGCGACCAGCTGCCCTCCGACGACATCAACCGGTATTACAACTCGCTTGCCATCGGATTTGACATCGAGACCGGCGGGCACGTTTTCCAGCTGCATTTCACCAACTCCACCTCCATGATACACCGCGGCTTCATCACCGAAACTACCGGCAACTGGGCCGACGGCGATATCCACTTCGGCTTCAACATCGCCCGGGTGTTCACTATCGATAAGCCTGAGATAAAATAACCTTACTTCCATGAAGAACAACCTTATCCCCGGCAGCCTGATGCTGGTTCTTTTCCTGTTTTGGGGCGCCTGCGATTACAATAAACTGCCCGAACCCGAACTGCCCGGCCTCTGCGATACCGTCGAGGTAAGCTACGACAACCAGATCAAGGTCATCATCGACAACAGCTGCGCCTACAGCGGCTGCCACGACGGGGCCGGCGGCATCGGCCCCTTCGACTTTACTGACTATGCAGGGCTTTCTAACGTTTTTCCCAGCATCCGATTCCGGGTGGTCGAACTGAAAGACAACCCCAGCCAGGGCATGCCGCCCAACAGCTCTGTCTATCCGCAATCTCAAAAAGACGACCTCACCCAGGAAGAACTGGAGCTCTTCGAGTGCTGGATCGAGGCCAATTTTCCGGAAGAGTAATGTGTTAAACCCTGAATTTCGTGAAACATTGCCCGGCGGCAGTAGTATAAAGTTAGATATTTACCCCTGCTTTCCAGGTTTGAACACCCTTTTCCCTTCGACTTGATTTCGCCTGTCCGGGCGAATGGTTTTGCGCATTGCGCCAAAAACCAACGGCGGCAGGCGTGAGATAACTGTTGAGGCCGGCCCTGGTGCCGTTTGCCTGAATGGTTGAAATATGAGGCTATTTAATTCATGATCCCAAGCTATGCCCGGGCGGCATGCTGTTATCGAGCGAAGTATGAAATCTGCCAAAAACCTCTTTTTGAAAATCCTGAAATGGGCTTCGGCTGCGATGTTAGCCCTGTATTTTTTCGTCATCCTGATCTTCGGGTTTCGGGACTCCGACGGCAACGTCAGCGTCCGCTACCTCCGGTTGCCGGGCTGGGAAGCGCTTCACAAGCGCGTCCACGCCGAATTGAACGGGATTGACGGCCCGTATCTTTTCGGCGATACCCTCTATCAGGTCAACAAAGACCACCGGTTGGTCAGCCGGCAGGTTTCGCGGGGCGATTCCATGCTGGTCAGGGTAAATAACGAGGATAACGATGCTTTCTACGTTCACCTGCGAAGCCGCTACGAGGTGGAGCAGGCGGTCTACCCGCAGCCGTCCAGGCTGCTCGCCATATCGGATATCGAGGGGAATTTCAATGCCTTCCAAAGCTTTCTCGTCTGCAACGAAGTTATCGACACCAATTACAACTGGACCTTTGGCGACGGCCACCTGGTGCTGCTCGGCGATTTTGTCGACCGGGGCGAAGATGTGATCCAGGTGTTGTGGCTGGCCTACAGCCTGGAGGAAAAAGCGGAAGAGCATTGCGGAAAAGTGCATTTCATCCTTGGCAATCACGAAATATTAAACATCGAAGGCCACGCGAAGTACGTGGACGAAAAATACATCCGCGTAGCCCAGGAGATCAGCGGGGAGCAAGACTGGAAAAAGGCCCTGCGATATATTTTTTCCGAACATGCCGAACTGGGCAGATGGCTGAGGACGAAAAATTCGGTGGAAAAGATCGGCGGGCACCTCTTCGTCCACGCCGGCCTTAGCCCCGAAACGCCCGGCCTTTGCCTGTCGCTTACCGAGATCAATGACATCGTCCGGAAAAATATAGGCCGGGACTTGTACCACGAACCGGGCGACGACGAGACCGCCAACTTTCTGCTCGGGAAAACCAGCCCGCTCTGGTACCGCGGGCTGGCCGCCAAATACAAATACTACCTCAAAGCCAGCGAGGAAGAACTAGACGAGATCCTGGACTATTTCGAGGCGGAAAAAGTCGTGGTCGGGCACGTCGTCGTCGATGATGTCGCTACCGACTACGATGGAAAACTGATCAAGATCGACCTCAAGCACAGCCGGGATAAGTGTTCCGGGGACACAAAAGGCCTGCTGGTCAAAGACGGGATAGCGTTTAAAGTGGACGACCTGGGCAACGAGGAAGTGCTGGAAGATGAGGATTTGGCGGTTTACTGAGGTTGAGGTTGAGGTTGAGGTTGAGGTTGAGGTTGAGGTTGAGGTTGAGGTTGAGGTTGAGGTTGAGGTTGAGGTTGAGGGTTGCCCGGTCGAGCCGCGTCCGGTTTTCGTCTGAAAATCTGGCTTTCGCAACCAAAAAGGAACAACTTGCCCAGCGTTGCCGTTCTAAAAACAGAAGTGGCAGCCGTTTTTTAAGCAAAATCAACCTACCATCATGCAAGAACCTCTCGATTCTCACGAAACCCGCGAAGGCCTCATTCCCGACAAAGACGAACTGATGTGGGCCACCTTCGCCCACCTGGGCTTCCTGGCCGGGCTGGTTGTGCCCTTTGGAAATATCGTCACGCCTCTGGTCATCTGGCTGGTATTCAAAGACCGCTCCTCCTACGTCGATTATCACGGTAAGGAAGCGCTCAATTTTCAGATTACCGTGACGATCGCCCTGATTGCCAGTGCCATCCTGATCCTGTTGCTCATCGGCATCTTCCTGCTGGTTGGCGTGGCGCTCCTGGCCCTGGTGCTGTCGATTGTGGCCGCCGTCAAGGCCAACAACGGCGAATACTACGAATACCCCTTCACCATCCGCTTCATTCGGTAAACCGGTTGTTTGCAGGATCAGCCAGCCGTGGCGCCTCCCGGGAGCATAACAGCCCCGGCTGCCTGATCCTGCCCTCCAACAATATAACCACCCCTCGGCGCCCGTTTCGCCAACCATATAACCATCCCCCGGTGCCCGTTTCACCAACAATATAACCATCCCCCGACTCCCGTTTCGCCAACAATATAACCATCCTCCGACTCCCGTTTCGTCAACAACATAACCATCCCCCGGCGCCCGTTTTGCCAACAATATAACCATGCAGCAATCTAACCATGCAACCATCTTCCTCCTCCTCCTAACCCTCCTCTCCTGCTCCCGCCCCGAACCCGAAGCCGGCTTCTACTACTGGAAATCCACTTTTGAGCTGTCGGAGACCGAGCGGCAGGCCCTGGATACGCTGGGCGCCCGGCGCCTCTACGTCAAATTCTTCGACCTGGATGTGGAAGGGGGCGCAGCTGCTCCCAAAGCGCCCGTGCGTTTCCCGGAAGGGCCGCCGGAAGGCTTGGAAATCGTGCCCTGCGTTTTTATAACCAACCGCACCTTTCAGGGCGATCACAACCCGGAGGCCCTGGCGGAGCAGGCCTGGGATTACCTCCAGCAGGTCAACCGCCGCTACGGCCTGGCGCCGGCGGAGTACCAGTTCGACTGTGACTGGAGCCCGTCCACCCGGCAGGCCTATTTTGCCTTCCTGGAACGCATCAACCGGCTCAAAGGCGGAGCAGCGGCCTCCGCCACCATCCGCCTGCACCAGTACCGCTATCCGGATCAAACCGGCGTGCCGCCGGTGGACAAAGGCACGCTCATGTATTACAATATGGGCGATATTGAAGGCGTTCAGGAAAGCAACAGCCTGCTGAACAACGAAAAGGGCTTTGCCTACCTGGCGGAAACCACATATCCCCTCCCGCTGGACGTGGCGCTGCCCATTTTCTCCTGGGCGCTGGCCTACCGCCTCGGCAGCCTGGCTTTCATCATCAACCTGCCGGGCCAGGAGGCGCTCGACAAAGAGCCGCGCCTGGAAAAATCCGGCGGGCAGGCCTATAAGGCAACGGAAAACTTCTATTTTGAGGGATATTATCTCAATGAAGGAGACCGGCTGCGTTTTGAGTATCCCGACCGGGAAGATCTCGAAGCGGCAGCAGTCCGGCTCCGAAAAATCAGAAGCCCAAGTGGACGCATCCTCTTTTTCCACCTCGACGAACCGCTCATCGACAATTACCCGGCGGATTTTCTCAGTCGCCTGGTTGGCCGTTTTTAGCCTGTTGCTGGCCCTGCCCCGGCCGGCCTACGCCTGCGGGCCTGTCGACGAATCCTACCATTATTTCAACCTCTTTGTGCCGGAATGGCTGTTCGGCCAGGAGTATAGCCCGGTCTTCTACACGGCCAGTGGATACCACAACATCTGGAGCAGCCCTGACTACAGCGGCGACAACATCGAAGCCTGGATGGACTTCTTCCGCAGCGACGTGGACGGAGAAGCCCTGGAGCGGGTGCTCACCGGCCGGTATACGGAAAATTTCGGCGGGGTGGAGCGGGAGGCGCTGATCCGCTCCGTCCTCTTTAAAAACTCGAAGCTGCCAACCGGACAGGTGAAGGCCAGCCAGGATTACCTGCTGACGGCCCTGGAGATCGAAAAGCTGGCGGACGCCGCGAACCAGCCGTGGGCTTACGAGCCGGATACGCTGAGCCGGGAAGAAGCCGGCGCGCTGATCGGCCGCCTGGAAAAAGCCATGGAAAAGGAGAGCCATCCCTTCCTCCAGGAGCGCTATGCCTTCCAGCTGGTCAAGAGCTACCGCCACAACGGCCAGCCGGCCAAAGCCATTGAGGCGTTTAACCATTATTTTAAAGAGGCCAAAACCCAAAGCCTGATCTATTACTGGGCGCTCGACCACCTGGCGGGGCTGCAGCTGATGCAGGGCGATACCGCCCGGGGCTATTACCATTTCCTCACTGTATTCAAAGCATGCCGGAGCCGCCGCCATAGTGCCTACTACAGCTTTAATATCCCCTCCCAAAAGGCATGGGACGCCACCTACGCGCTGTGCCAGGACCCTGAAGACAAAGCGTTGGTGCATTTCCTGCGCGGCAGCAAAGACGGCGTATTGGGGCTGCACGACGGGGAGGAAATATTCAGCCTGGTGGGCAACCACGAGTGGCTCAGGTTGCTCATGGCGCGGGAGGTCAACAAGCTGGAAAGCCTCAACCTGTCCTACTTCAGCGACGAACCCATCGACGCGCTGTTCGGCAACCTGGAGATGAACGGCAACCTGCTCCAAAACCGGGAGAACGCCGAATATGCCGGCCGCCTGCTGCAGTTCGCCTCTACCGTTTATTACAACCACCGGGAAGATTCGTTCTGGGCGCTAACCAAGGCCTATCTGGAATTGCTGATGGGCCGGTTCGATTCTTCGAAAATGACCCTGGAGGACAACCCGGAGATGAAAGGCGCCTATGACAAGGTGAGGCGGGAGATCGCCCTGGCGCTTTTCATCCTGGAACGCAAGGCGTTCTCTCCGGAGGAGGAAGGCTACATCGCCGGCGAGATCGTCGACATTTTTGACGACGGGCAGGCTTCCTTCTATACCGACCGGAACAACGAAGAGTTCATCCTCGACTTGCTCGCCCATAAAGCCCGGCAGCGCGGCGACCTGCTCCTGGCCGGCTTCCTCGGCCGCGAACTGCTCAGCGATTTCAAAGCAGGCCCCCGCATGAGCCGCGTGGATTCCCTGCTGGGGTTCATCCGCCGGCCCGAGCACAGCGGCCTGGAACTGCTGGCCCTGAAACACTATATGGGCAACCGGGCGCCGTGGGGCGACCATCGCGATAATCCGGCCTCGCTGCTGGAAAAAATGGAAGCAGATGTCCTGGATATCAAGGGCGTGTTGCTGATGCGCGACCCTGGCCGCCTGGAGGAGGCCCTGGCCATCTTTGAGGCCCTCCCGCCCGAGTATGATTTCGCTCTGGAGCACAACCCCTTCAATATGAACATCAAGGATTGCGTGTGGGACTGCCCGCCCCGCACCCTCACCTCCTATACCCGGATCACCCTAGTCCGGAAACTGATCGAAATGCGGGACATTGCCCGGAATACCAACAGCGCCACTGATTATTACCTGCTGGGCAACGCCTACTACAATATGTCCTACTTCGGGCCGGCGTATTACGTGATGAACTATTTCCGCAGCGGGTCGTACTATTCCGGATATTGGGACAACGGCCAGGCCCTGGCGTATTACCAGAAAGCCCTGCAGTATGCCCCGGATGCGGAATCTGCCGCCCGGTACTGTTTCATGGCCGCCAAGGCTGAGCAGAATCTTTTCTTCAAATACATGACGGAAAACCAACGGGCCGACGACTACTGGTGGGGAAAATACACCATCGACGACTGGGGTCCGGAAGGCTATGCTCAGTTCCAGAAAGACATCAAGGAACTGGGCTACCGCAAGTATTTCGAGCGCCTGGCCACCGAGTACGGGGATACGGAGTACTACCGGCGGGCGGTGCGGGAGTGCAAATACCTGGAGTATTATGTGGGGAGGCGGTGAGGGTTGTCCGTTGATGGTTGCCCGAAACCAACAACAGACAACGGACAACGGACAACAGACAACGGACAACCAATTCCCCCACATTCCGTACATTTGGAATTATGGTTAACCAAACAAACGAAAACCAAAACGCTGCCGGCCGGCTGCCCCGGCTGCTCCTCACCCTGGCTGCCCCTGTCTTATCTGCCTTGATCATATTGTTGGCCGACCTGGAACCGGGCAAGCCGGCAGTGACGGCTACCCTTGCGGTCGCCCTGCTGATGGCCTTGTGGTGGGTGGCAGAGGTAGTGCCGCTGGCGGTGACCTCCCTGCTGCCCATCATCCTTTTTCCGGCATTGGGCATTATGGATGGCCGGGCCGTCTCCGTCACCTATTTCAACCACGTAATCTTCCTCTTCCTGGGCGGTTTTCTGGTGGCCCTGGCCATTCAGAAGTGGAACCTGCATCAGCGCATCGCACTCGGCATTTTGCGCGTGGTTGGGCTGAGCCCGGGCAAGATCCTGCTGGGCTTCATGTTCGCCTCGGCCTTTTTGTCGATGTGGATATCCAACACGGCTACGGCCATGCTCATGGTGCCCATCCTGATCTCCATCATCAGCAAGCTGGAGGCCCTGAACGGGAAGGATGGAGCCCGGAAGCTGGCCGTGGGCTTGTTGCTGGGCATCGCCTACGGCTGTTCGCTCGGCGGCGTGGCTACGCTGGTCGGCACGCCGCCCAACCTGTCCTTTGCCCGCATCTTCAACATCTATTTCCCGGAAGCGCCGGAGATCTCTTTCGCCTCCTGGTTTTTCTTCGCCTTTCCGATTACGGTGATCCTGTTCGTCATAGTGTGGGCGTATCTCTTTCTCCTGTTCATCCGGCGGAGGCAGCCCGGCCCGGCCCTCAGCCGCAAAGAAGTGGCGCTGGAAAGCCGGTCGCTCGGCCCGTGGAGTTACGAGGAGAAGGTAGTTACGATCTTGTTCGTGGCCCTGGCCCTGTTGTGGTTTTTCCGGGCGGACATCGTCATCGGCAGCTTTGCCATTCCCGGCTGGTCCAATCTGTTTGCTCATCCGGATTACTTCAACGACGGCACGGTGGCCATCTTCGTTTCGGTGTTGTTGTTCCTGATCCCGGCCCGGCAGGAGGAGGGCTTCCTGATGGACTGGGCGGCGGCGGAAGACATTCCCTGGGGGATCATCCTGCTGTTCGGCGGCGGCTTTGCCCTGGCCAGCGGCTTCAAGGAGTCGGGCCTGTCGCTCTGGTTCGGCAACCAGCTGGCCTGGCTGAAGGGCGTCCACCCCATTATCCTGATCGCCAGCATCGCCTTCCTGGTGACCTTCCTCACGGAGCTGACCTCCAACACGGCGACCGTGGAGACCATCCTGCCGGTGCTGGCGGGCCTGGCCATCAGCATTGAGGCGAACCCCCTGTTGTTTATGCTGCCGGCTACCGTCGCCGGTTCCCTGGCCTTCATGTTGCCGGTAGCGACGCCCCCCAACGCCATCGTCTTCGGCACCGGCAGGCTGGAGGTCATTCAGATGGCCCGGGCGGGCCTGGCCCTCAACTTCCTGGGCGTCTTCATCGTCACCCTGTCTACCTACTACCTGGGGACCGCCGTTTTTGGGATCGACCTGACCGTCTTTCCGGATTGGGCAGCGGCGGGGCATTGAGGGGGGATGGAATTGTTATATTGTTATATTGTTATATTGTTATATTGTTATATTGTTATATTGTTATATTGCTCTGGCGCCAACTCCGGTTACAGGGCACTTCTATTCGTCAGGGTATATTTTGTTGCTGTAATACCGAGGCATCAGAAGGCCGGGCCTGTCTGCCGAACCGGGAGTAAATCTCATACTGTGCGCCTCCAGGCGAAAAGCTGGCATATCTGTTTCCTTTTTAATAACTTGGGCACGTTATAACCAGAAAACATGGAAGAACAGGAAATCTATAAGCGGGCTAAGGAACGGGTAGAGAAAAAGAAAGGGTTCTACAAGCACCTCAGTGCCTATATCGCGGTCAGTTTCTTTTTCCTGGCTATGAATTTGGCCACTTCTTTCGGCGAAGGCGGCGATGGCAGCCTGTGGTTCTTTTACCCGATGATGCCCTGGGGCATCGGGCTGCTGATCCATTATTTTACCGTTTTCGGCCTGCCGGGGTCCAAGGCCCTTTCTGAAAAGTGGGAGGAGGAGGAAATGGCCAAAGAGATGGCCCGACTGCGCCGGATGCGGCAGGGCAGGCTCGAAGGGCCGGCTGCCGAGCCGGAAGAAGGGTTGGATTTGAAGGAACTGGAAAAAGAGAAGGAAAAAGAATACCGCCCGAATTGGGAGGATGAGGATTTGGTGTAGGGGGGGGATGCGCTGTTTGCTGTTCGCTGTTCGCATATCAAAAATCGCATGTCAAAAATCACCCTATGCACCTCCATACCCCTCGCCTCCTCCTTCGCTGGCTGTGCCCGGACGACCTGGAGGACTTTCTGGAATACCGCTCCGACCCCGCCGTGCTGCGCTACCAGTCCATGAGCCCGATGAGCCGGGCACAGGCTGCCCGCTTTATCAAAAGCCAGGCGCATAAGGCGCTGGGCAAGGCGGGCGCCTACCAGCAGATCGGCATCGAACGGCAAAGCGACGGCAAACTGGTCGGCGACTGCGCGTTGAAGCTGCGGGCCGGCGAGCCCCGTATCGCCGAGGTCGGATATACCGTCAACCCGGCTTTCCAGGGGCAGGGCTATGCCACCGAGGCCGTCGGTGCCCTGGTCGGCGAACTGTTCGGCCGGCTCGGCATCCACAAAGTGGCCGCACTGGTGGACGCGCGCAACCCCGCCTCTTTCCGCGTACTGGAGAAGCTGGGCTTTGCCCGCGAGGCCCACCTGCGCCTGAGTTATTTTGACCCCATTGACGGCGATTGGTTCGACGAGTACTGGTATGGGTTGTTGCGGGAGGAGTGGGGGAGGGGAGGGTGAATGGTCAGATTGTTATATTGTTATATTGTTATATTGTTATATTGTTATATTGTTATATTGTCATGTTGCTGCTTCGCCTGCGATGTTGGGGATGGGGTGTTGTACAGAAAAGTGTGCCGTTACAGGACAATCTGCCTGACATTGGCTACACAGGTTGTTGCCGGTTGTTTGTTGACCATTGTTGCAACTTATTGGCTGTTAGGTGCATAGCTGCCCGGCGCGAGGAGTGGTTTCCCGCAATAACCTGGCTTTTCCACCCGCAGGGAGCTGATGAAAAAGGTAGCGGGCTTACCAGTAGAACTATCCAGCCATCCCCACACCCATTTCCCTCCTTTATCGTATATTCACCCCAACAACCATTAACCAACAACCATCAACCACATGCTCCGCTCCCTGATCCTCGTTTTCGGCTTCCTTCCCCTTTTCCTGGCCGCCCAGCCCGTCCGGTTCAACCTGTCCGCTCCCCTCGTCAACGACCCGGCCGCCTCAGCCATCCTGGTGAGCAACCAGTACGGCGTATTGCGGTATTACAAAGTGCTGGAGGAGGAACAGCCGGAAGGGCTGTCCTTTGACGTCAACCGGCGGCTGGGCGAACAGCTCTCCCTGACTGTCATACGCGCCATAGAGGACAACGGCTTCTTCGCCTTCGAAAACACCACCTACTGCCACCTGAGCAGCGGCGCCAGCATCGAAAAGGTGGCCAGCGATGCCGAAGAAGGCGGCCCCCGCGCTTTCCGGCAGGTAGAGTTGTACGTGGACGGCGTATCGGCGGTGGAGGACGTCGTCGTCACCGGGCCGGTCGCCATGCAGCCCGTCTACCGCATCATCGGCGGTCGGCTGTTCGTCGCCTTTTCGGCCCAGCCCTACAACGGCCTGCTGGCCCTCTTCAAGGTGAACGGGGAGCAGCGCTACCGCTACTTTTATGCTACGGAAGGCGAGCAGAGCCGTTACGACCTCAGCCTGGCCGAGCTGAAAACGGATTTTGTTGAACAAAAGATCAGCCTGCCCAAAGACGGCGACTGGGAGGGAACCATCCAGGCCTACGACGGCAATACCGGCCAGTACTTTTGGGCGTACAACAGCGAGCGGATGCGCAAGCCGTTCAACCAGCAACACATCACGGCCTACCTGCCCGGAGAGGCGGCCTTCACCCATTTCAACCTCCAGTTGTCCCACCCCGGTGCCGACAGCTATGCCTACTACGGCCGCTACGAAACTTTGCCCGATACGCTGCCGGCCTTTTTCTTCGACCCGCTGTTCGCCGAGAACGAAAGCAAGGCCTTCCGCTTTAAAGTGTCGGAAGAAGAGCTGGGCCAATTTTATGAGGTGGATTATGCCTACGAGGGCGGCAGGGGCGTCCCCGGCTCCCACTGGCGTATCTTCGGCGCCGTCGGCCAGGCCGGCGAGGTGGACTTCATCCTTCCCGACATCCCCGCCGAGCTGTACGAGCTCATGCCTTTCCTGGACAAACTGCTGGAACCTACCACCGCCACCAAGCGCATGCTCCGCTGCACCCGCGACTGCGATTACGACTTCAGCCGGCAACCGCATCTGCTGCGGAACGAGGAGTGGCGGGTGGAACATGGAGTGCAGGTGAGGGGGCAGGAGCAGGAGTTTTAGGGGGGAGTTATGGGCGCATGGGCTCACTGATTTATGGGTTTACGGTTATATTTAACGGCAATAGGGTTTTCCGACACTTTGTGTGAAGGAAACCTATTGCAGCGAGGTATATATATGGGGGAATCATGTTTCATGGTCCACATAGCCAATGAAACAGAAAAACCATGAAACCATGTTGTTCCATTCGCGTACATGAGATTAAGCCGCCTTTACACAGGAATCCAACTAAAAAAGCAAGAGAGCATCCAATGAAATCAGCAATTGACAGTGCATTCCGAAAAAGAGAAAACATCAAAAACTCGCAATTAACGATCTACGACCCTGTAGAATTTATGTCCGGTAAGGGATAATTCTCAACATATTGGCTAAAGTACCTTCTTTTCCCGGAATATAGTTTATTGTTAAAGACCAGGTCGTGGTACTTAGTCATGAACAAAGAGTTTGAAACACCCTGGATTAGAAATAAAATGTCTCTCTCTCTTTCTTTTGTGGCTGAGATCCAATAACAATTCCCATTGACTATTTTTCCTTCTTCATCATAATAAAATCGCGGGGAAGAACTAATGTCCGGAAAAACCAATTTCGGGAAGGGCCATAAATAAGGGTTTTGCGGAACCCATATTTCGAACCACTGCCTGCCTGACCTGGCAACATATTCTCTGGCTTTTAGCCTCTTTTCATTAGAGCACAAATAGGCATAAGCTTTCGGATATTCTCCTATATCCACCAAAGTTCTTTTTTTGTTCGAAGAAGTATAAGGATTGAGAACCCTTAAGTTTTCCGTTTGATTCAATTTCCATTTGTCAATATTTTCCTGAGAGATCAGAGTCTTTAAAAGTTCTCTTTCAGGTTTTATGCCGGACGGCAATGCCTCCCAGTCCGACTTGATAAAGACAGGATCAGCCGTTGTTTTTATTCCTACTCTGACTTTGAAGTGATCTCCTACGGTTGTTTTTGAATTGCGTTCTATTTCTTTGACCCACTCATGCTCCTCTTTCGTCAGCATACACCAAAGCCCCCCTTTCAAAGTTGAAAATCGAAGGACGCCGGAACTTTTTTTATACTTCCTCGATCCGATTTTAAAGTATCCCTGTTTTCCGGATTCCAGAATGTCATATACTGAAATTGCACTGGTGAATGGTCCCTTGTATCCATTCAGGTCTTCATATATTTTGGAGAATCTTGCGGAAGATTGATGATGGGTTGCATGTAGCCCATTGGTTTTAGATTTTTTCTTTCCGATTAGTATAGCAGGCAGTACGGCTGCTTCGAAGAGTTTAGTGTCTCCAAGGTCGATTGCATTTATTATTTCGTAGTGTTCAGCTAAAAAATCCCGGATCGATTCTCCGCTTTTGGTGAACAGGAACCTGTTTGACGTAATGACCCCGATTAACCCTCCTGCCTTGAGGCTCTTGGTCATGGCGATGAGAAAAGGACTGATTGTAACAGATTGCGTAGCTGCCTTTGGTGATCCGCGGCCCGACATTGGAAGGCCATAATCCCGTAGGGATGTTAGTCCATTGCCAGGGCCGTGAGGCCCTGGTTGTCATAGAGGCGTTCCCAGAGCTCTGTAAGAGCGATAGCCCAAAAGGCGCCAGGGCATTGCGGCGATTGGCTGTCGTCCTTACCACATAGTGGCCCCTTTGGGGCAGGACTAGGGCGTACATGGCCATTAATCCAGGGCCTATCGGCCCTGGCAATGAGCCATCGTCCCTACGGGACTAAGGAGACACGGCCGCTACCCTTTGCCCCTTCCAGCTACGCAATCCGTTACAATCAGGAAAAGGATAATATAAATCAACCCGGCCTTTCAGGTTGAACTTCTTTGCGATTTTCTGAGCTTTCTCCGTTCCCAGAATCTGCGTCCTTACATAAGGGGGATTTGCAATAACAATATCAAAAACATCAGACAGATCGTTAAAAAGGCTCTTTTGGGTCATTTCCCCGGAGTCGAATTGGTCGAGAAAATCTCCTTTATTTAAAGAAAAGTTATGGATACTTTTTTTGGAGAAATTGGATTTTGCCTCTTTAAGGAATTGCGGGTTGGAATCATAGCCGTTCAGATGACAATGAGACATCCCCTGTTTCTTCAGCACATCATAAATGGCGCACAACAATTGTCCATCTCCACAAGCCGGATCCAATATCGATAGGCGGGAAGTTGTATCTGAAACATCGAGATTTTCAAATATCTGCCTGGCCAGGAAATTTGCCAGCCCGGGAGGAGTGAAAGTCGCTCCGGTTTCCTTTATCAGCGTGCCATCAACCATATTGCAATATATAAATAAAACAAATTGATTTCCAAAGAAATTTTTTGTTTTAATCTACTGCCCTGCCGGATACACCGGCAGCCGCTCGCTCCGGTACACAATATCCGTATGCCCCCAGGCGTCGATGCCGGAGCCGTACCGGTTGGCGAAGGTGAGTTCGGCTTCAAATACGACCTCGCCGTCAGGGGAAACCTCCACGATCCGGCAGTACGCCTTTCCTTCGTAATGGATGTTGCCGGAGGTGAGCAGCCGGTTCCCGGACTGGGGCAGGTAGTCGGCGTCGCAGATGTTGCGGGAGTAGAAGGCCGGGCCCAGTTCCTTGCCGTATTCCCAGGTCTGGCGGACGGTGCGGGCCCCTTCGTCCACCTCGTATTCCACCCCGCGGGAGTGGCTGTTTTGACCGTTGTTCTGAAAGTGCCTTTTGAAGCCGTTGTCGAAGGCCAGGATGCGGCCGTCGGGCGTTTGCATGGCGGCGTGCTGCCCCCAGGGCCAGTCGAAGCCGCCGGCCCGGCCCTGGCCCAGTTGGATTGAGTCTGGGTAGGGAGCGTCCGTTTCGCCTACCGCCGTCAGCAGGAAGCCGGCAGTGGGCAAGCCGGTTCCGCCCACGCCGGCGTTGCCCCAGTCCTTGTGGGGCGCCAGGATCCACAGCAACTGGTTATCATAAGAGACTTTAAAAATGCCCTGGTGGCGGGCGGAAATGATCAGGCTCCGGTCTGCCTCGCCGTACCAGATGGAGTTTACATGCAGCCAGTCGCGGCTGTTCCACAGGATGGAGAACCGGGTGTTGTCCATCACCTCCCGCAGGTCCCAGGTTTTGACGATGGCCCCGCTGCTGCGGCTGATCTCGACGATCTGGTCATTGACGGTCTCCAGGCTGTTGTCGGTAACGGCCAGGATCAGGTTGCCGTCGGCCTTTTCGAGGATCTCGTGGTGCTGGTAATAACCGTCAAGCGTCCAGCGGTTGACTTCCCGCCCGAGCATGTCGTACTCGTAGATGTCGCTCAGGTGGCCGAAGATCCAGTTGCCGTTCCGCAGGCGTTTTACAGGGTAGAAAAAAGTGCTGAGGGCATCGATCTCGAGCAGCCAGCGGACCGTCCCTTCCGCATCGAAGATAAAGGGGCGGCTGTTCATCAGGCCGTCCTTGTTGTAGCTGAAGCCGCAGAGGGTCAGGCCGGGTGCCATCCGCCCGGGTTGCTTTTTTATGATCTGAATATCGGGCAGGTAAGCCGGCAGTTCGGGCGTAGTGACGGTGAGGGTGTCTTTGCCGAAATCGCCGTCTTCCCGGGTGATGGTGAAAATGATCCGGTTTTCGGCATCTGGCTGCAGGCCCAGGATGGGCAGGTGATGCTTCACGGCGGCGGAATCCGGCGAGTGTTGGATTTGCTGGCCGTCGTCGATGAGCCACTGGACCTGTACCGGGCTTTGGGTAGTTACCTGCGCCAGGGCCGACAGCGGGGCGTTGCCGTATGGGTTGAGCGTCATTTCGATGGGCTGGGCCAGCAGGGCTTCTACCGGTATTTCCTCCGCTGTGTCCGGCGCCGGCACGGGAAGCGCCTCTCCATCTTTTGAACAGGACAGGAAGGCAACGACAAGGGCCAGCGCACAACTGCCCATGATAATGTGCCGCAACAGGTTCCGGGCATTTCGGGCGGCCGTTCCCTTTGAGGGGCGGCGCTGGCCATACACAAAACCTGTTTCCCCTGAGCGCCTGCCCTTCGCCGGCTGGAAAATAGCTGCTTTGCTGCTGGAATTCAGAACGTGTACATTTCGTAAATCCATGGTGGACATTTTCATGATGTCAGAAGCGCGCGCGCCCGGGCGGCTTATCGATCTGCCTGCCGGGCCGCCTGCGATGGGAGTGCCGGAGTTTTGGATTCCTGCATAATACACAGGTATCTACCCCGCATTTCCCCGCATTTTCTCCCCGTACAACAACCCCAGCACCCGCTCCGGCGTCATCGGCGCGTGGTAGAGCCGGGGTGCCTCCGGGTTGAAGGCCAGGATGGCGCCGTACAGCGCAAAGTAAGCCCCGATCCCGTACATCAGGGGCGGTTCGCCGGTGGTTTTGCTTTTGTAGATGGCCCGTTCGCTGCCCTCGCTGCCCAGGAAGTGGACGGTGACCTCGGCCGGCACGGAATACAGGTCCGGTATTTTGTAGTTGGACAGGGTACGGGACAGCAGCCGGCCCTCCGGGCTGTGCTGCAGGTCCTCCATGGTCATCCAGCCCATGCCCTGCGCCAGGCCGCCTTCGACCTGCCCCAGGTCGACCCCTTCGTTCATGCTGCTGCCGAAGTCGTGGACGATGTGTGCCGCGTCGAAGGAGTAGATGCCCCGCAGGCAGTCGACCGTGCAGAGCAGGGCGGCGGTTCCGTAGACGTGGTAGGCGAAGGGATGGCCCTTCTCGGTTGTCTTGTCAAAATGGATTTCGGGGGTGGCGTAGTGGCCCTTGGCGCTCAGGTTGATGCGGCGGGAAAAGGCCAGCTGTATCAACTGCTGCCAGCTCATGTCCTGCTCTTCGCCGTTCACCCGTACGGTATTGTCCCGCAGCCCGATGGTGTCCTCCCGGCTCAGCCCGAGCGCCTCCCGCACCAGGCCAAAGAGGCGTTCCCGGACCTGCCCGCAGGCGTCCTGCAGGGCCTTGCCGTTGAGGTCCGACGTGGCGCTGGCCGCCGAGGGGGAGGTGTTGGCCACCCGGGTCGTGTTGGTGGTTTCGATCCTCACCTGTTCCAGGCGCAGGCCGAACTCGCGGGCGGCCACCTGCACCATCTTGGTGTTGGCGCCCTGGCCCATTTCCACGGCACCGGTGCTGATGCCGACGCTGCCGTCGCTGTACACGTGCACCAGGGCGCGGGCGTGGTTCATCATGGTATTGGTGAAGGAGATGCCGAAGCAGACGGGCATGAGGTGGAGGCCCTTCTTGCTGAACTGGTGGCTGGCGTTGTACTGCCGGACTTCGTCCCGCAGGGCGGCGATGTCGTTCCTTTTGATGTTTTCCATCCAGCAGCGGCGGGCTTCGCTGTCGCGGACCACCTGGCCATAGGGAAAAACGTGGCCGTCTTCCAGCAGGTTTTTTTGTTGGATATCCGCTGCATCCACCTTCAACGAGCGGGCAGCGTGGTGGATGGCCGCCTCGATGACGAACATGCCCTGCGGGCCGCCGAAGCCCCGGAAGGCGGTGCTGGGGGCGATGTTGGTCCGGCAGCAATGGGCTGTCAGGCGGGCGTTGGGCACGTAGTAGCTGTTGGTGGCGTGGAAGAGGGTACGCTCCAGGACGGCAGGGGACAGGTCGGCCGCCGCGCCGCCGTTCTGATAAAAGGTGGCCTCATAAGCCAGGATGTTCAGGCCCTCGTCCAGGCCAATGCGGTAGTCGCTGTCGTAGGGGTGCCGCTTGCCGGTCATCAGCAGGTCTTCGTGGCGGCTGAGGATATACTTTACCGGTTTTTTCAGAATATAGGCCGCCAGGGCTACCATGGCCGCCCAGGGGGAAGCCTGGTCTTCCTTGCCGCCGAAGCCGCCGCCAATGCGGGTGACGTCGACTTCCACCTGGTTCATCGGTACGCCCAGCACCCGCGCCGCCGCCCGCTGCACCTGCGTCGGTCCCTGGGTGGAGCTGTGGATGAACACCTTTCCTTCCCTCGGCAGGGCGTAGGCGCCCTGCGGTTCCAGGTAGACGTGCTCCTGCCCGCCGGTGTGGGCCGTGCCTTCAAATATGTATTTGCATTGGGCGAAGGCCGCCTCCACGTCGCCCATCTCGAACCTGCGGGAGCCGGCCAGCAGCTGCCCCCGGCGGAAGGCCTCGCGGGCATCGGTCACGGCGGGCAGCTCTTCGATGTCGGCCCGGATTTGGCGGGCAGCCGCTTCGGCGGCTTCGGCCGTTTCGGCGACGGCCAGGGCGATAGGCTGCCCGATGTAGTGGGCCTCCTCTTCCGCCAGCAGGGGCTCGTCGGGCACGATATTGCCGACCTGGTTTTCGCCGGGGATATCCCGCCAGGTAAAGATGCGGACTACGCCCTCTGCCCGGGCGGCGGCTTCGCAATCGAGGCTTCGGATGCGGCCGTGGGCTACGGGCGAGGAGAACGCCCGGGCGTAGAGGGTGCCGGCGTATTCCGGGATGTCATCCAGGTAGAGGGACTGCCCCCGGGTGTGGCTGGCGGCGTCCAGATTGCCGGAGAAGGGGCGGGTGGTTGGAGTTGCTTTTTTATTCATGGCCAGCGCGGCTGTTTTTTGCCAAGTTAAAGAATTCCCTGGCGCTGTACAATAAGGAAGCGCATTTGCCGGAGGGCAAGTGCAGATCATTTTTTGCCAGGCGGCCAAAATCCATTGACTCTGACAAATATCATTGTTAAAGCAAGGAAATTTCCTTAAGATATGATGACTTTCTGTTGTTGATTCAGACATTGAAGCGGTGTGAAGAGCGGACATTTTGTTCCATTTAATTAACCCCATGCCAACATGCTGACAATAATCCAACTCTCCGACCTGCGGGCGGCTCTTTTCTGGAACAGCGCCATCATCCTCGCGGTTATCGTTGCCCTTTTCATTCAGTGGAAGGAAATGAAGCGGCTCCGGCTAAACCTGGTGCACGGCTTTGTCGTGATCGCGGCGATCAATACTGCTCTGGTCGTCGGTTCCCGGCTGGGAGCGCTTGATATAGCCGGCTGGCAAAGCCTTTTTTACGGCGGGCCGCTGCCTCCTTCATCGGGCAAGACCATACTGGGCGGCCTCTTGCTGGCAATCCCGGTATACCTGTTGTTCAAAAAATACTGGCGGTTGCCTGGCACCCTGGCCGACGTGATTTTCATTGCTTTGCCCCTGGCGGCGGCGGTAGGGCGCCTGGGCTGCGTGGCGGCGGGCTGCTGCCATGGCATGGTGGCCAACGGTTGGTTGTCCTGGCATTACGGGCCCGGCATGCCTGCCTATGAATGGCAACTGGAACAGGGGCTCATTCCGGAAGGCGCTGCGGCCTCTTTGCCGGTTTATCCCGTCCAGGCCTTTTTTGTCGTTTCCACGTTGCTGATCTTTATACTGCTGTGGCGTATACGCCGGAAGCTGAAGTCATCGGGAAGCCTGGCCCTTTTGGTGGTTGGGGCCATTCTGCTGAATCGCGCCGGCGTGGAATTTTTCCGGGAAGCGACGACGAACCGGGGAATACTGGGGTTCCTGTTCGGCGGGTTGAAAATTAGCCAGTGGATCTGCCTGCTGGGCAGTGGGGCGGCCCTTGCTCTCTTATGGAAAAATGAACACAGGAAGGCCATATCGAAGATCAGAGCCAAGCTTATTTCCCCGTTGGTTATTGCCGGGGCCTTGTTCACGCTGACTGCTTCCATTCTTCTCTTTCACCAACTGTTGAGCTTTGAGGAAAAGGTAGTTCTTGGGCTCTCGTATTGCCCGGCCATGGCGGCCGTTATCCGGCGAGTGTGGGCCGGCTGGGAGCTGTTGCCGTGGCGGTTGGCTACGGTTTCTCTTTTGTCAGTTACCACCCTGATACTGGCGGCCACCCCGTTGGATTCTATCCCTCAAATTGTAAAGGGGGATCGGTGGTTTGACATTCAGGTGGGGGGAGTTACCGGTGCTTACGATGAAGTTTCCCGGGATTGCAGTGGCAACGTCATCGACACAAAGAAAGTAAACCTCAACTCCGCAGGGTTTGATGTGTCCTATAATTACCAGTCCGGCGATAAGGAAAACGTTGGCCTGGGCGTTCACGGCTCTTTTGGAAAGGTAAAAGCCGAAGATCCTCTTATGGAGGACAACTTCAATTACCAGGCTTACGGCCCCTATCTCTCCTTCAACAGCAGGCGCCTGGGGTTGCGGGGCGGTCCTTTATTTATTCATTACGGCGGCCGGCCCTGGAAAGACATGCAATACTATCACAACTACCCTTCAAAGGAAGTGAACCTTACTGCCTATCTTCGGTTGGGCAATCGCGCAAAGTATTTCGTTGATGTGGGATATTATGATTTTCCGGGCGCTCATTTTTTCCCGGAACCGTCGTTCTCCATCGGCCTGTTTAACTGGGGGTTTGAAGATCCAACCGGAGGCAGGAATCTGCGACTGGGTTTGGCAGCAATTAATGAAGAAACCGGAGTTGTTGCCTCTGCAAGAGGCCCGCTCTGGAAAGGCAACCTCTTTTTGGAGGGCAGCCTTTATGTACAAAGGAAACCGATGATAGGCATGGGGTTGAAATACAGGTTGATGCCTAAAAAATGAAAGTTCATTCGAAGCCGGGCAAGGAACTCCGTAGCACGAGGCCGGCAAGGAACTCCGTAGCTCGTCGAAGTCTCCAGACTTCGACGCCCCGCTCTTCATCCCGGCAACGCCAAACTCCCCACGTCAACCCTCCCCGCCGCCGCTTTCTGAAAATGCGCCAGCACCAACTGCCGCAGCAGCAATCGCTTGTATTCCGCTGAGCCTCGGGCGTCGCTGATGGGGGCGATTTCCTCCTGCATCGCCGCCAGGGCTGCTTTCAAAAGTTCCTCGTCCAGCAACTCGCCCTTCAGGAAGGCGGCGGTTCGGCGCAGGTACATCGGGATGGGCCCGACGCCGCCGGCGGACAGGTGGGCGGTGCGGATAGCCCCATCCCCGCCAATCTCCAGGAGGGCAGCGGTATTCACCGAAGCGATGTCCAGGTTGCGGCGGGCGCTCACCTTTTCGAAGCTGAAGCACAGGCTTTTTTTCGGCATGTCGAATTCAATGGCAGCCAGGCGTTCCTCCGGGCGGCGGTCCATTTTTTTGTAATCCAGGTAGAAGTCCTTCAGCGGCAGGGTACGTTCCCGCCGGCCGTCCTGCAGGCGGACATCGCTGTCCAGCGCCAGGAAGAGGATGGTGAAGTCGCCGATGGGAGAGGCGTTGATCAGGTTGCCGCCCACGGTAGACATATTGCGGATGGGCGTGGAGGACAGCAGGTGGAAGAAGCCGTCGGCCGGGTTGAGGACAGACTGGAACAGCTCTGATTCCTGCAGGTCGGTGGCGGTGGCGGCGGCGCCGATGATACAGCGCCCGCCTTCCTCCCGCACGCCTTTCAGGGCCGGCTGGTTAAAGACGGGCTGGACGGCGCTGTGTTGAACCTTCCGGGGGGCCTGCACCAGCAAGTCGGTGCCCCCGCCCAGGAACAGGGGCGCGGCGGATGCGGTTTCCTCCTCCGGCAGGCCCTGGCGGGTGGGGTCGGCGATGGCCGCCAGGCGGGCCGCCATGTCGCGGAAATAAGCCGGCAGGTAGCCTTCGCGGATCAAGGCTTCCAGTCCGTAATCCGCAGCCGGCAGCTCTTCGGCGATGCGCTGTGCCGCCCGTTCGATGGATTTGTAGCCCGTACAACGGCAAATGTTGCCGTCGATGGCCTGGCGGAGCTGTCCGTAGCCGGGCCGCCGCCCCCCGAGCAGGGTGCCGGTGAGCGATACTACGAAGCCGGGCGTACAGAAGCCGCACTGGCTGCCGTGGCAGTCGGCGATGGCTTGCTGCACGGGTGTCAGCTCCGCTCCGTTGATGCCCTCGATGGTGACGACGTGCCGCCCCTGGGCGTTGGCCAGCGGCATGATGCAGGAGCACATGCTCCGGTATTGTACGCTATCTCCCTTCAAAGCGCCGACCAGCACCGCGCAGGCGGCGCATTCGCCCTCCTGGCAGACGAGCTTGGCGCCCTTCAGCCCCTGCTCTTTGCGGATAAAGCCGAGCAGGCCGGCGCCGGGCGGGGCGTCCGTGCGGATTTTCCGTTCGTTCAGGTAGAATTCGATCATGGGAACAAGATAAGGGTTTTGGGGAGGAAAATAAACAGCTTCTAAGGCGGGACAAGTTGCTGTTGTCGGTTGTTCGTTGTCCGTTAGGGAACCCAATTGTTCCGGCGGTCCCAACGTCAAACCGGCAACAATTGGTTATTCTTGTTAAATTTGCAAAACCCTTTACCACAAAAAACGCCGCCTTTTCACCCTGCGGTGAAAACCCTTTGCGGCCGCTGTGGTTAAACTAAAATATCCAAACAGATACCAAAAAGAACAAGCAATTGCCCATGAAACTATTAACTGCCTCCCTTTTTGCCCTCACCTTATTCATTGCGCTCGGGTTCTACGCTCCGGCCGGGGCGCCAACTGATGATGCCGCCGAGCGCATCGCCCAGGCCTATGCCGCCGATTTTTACCGCTTTCAGGCAGAGGTAGGCAAGCTGGCTGCTCTTGCCCGGCACCAGGCAGAGATTACCCTGTTGCGCGAGCAGCTCGCCAATTCCCGGTACGCCTTCAAGCGGGTGGAATATCTGTTCGATTACACCAAAACGCATTATAACTACCTGCACGTCAACGGCCCGCCCCTGCCCAAGGTCGACAAAGAGGACGTCAATGGCGATATCGTCGGGCCCAACGGCCTGCAGGCACTCGACGAGCTGCTCTTCAGCGAGGAAGCGGAGGAGCAGCGCGCCCACATCCAGGCGCTGGCCGCCGAGCTGAAAAAATCGGTCGATTTCATCGCCGGGGTGCACCTGCCTCTCAGCCTGACCAGTTTGCAGGCAGTCGAGGCCCTGCGGTCGGGCATCGTCCGCATCTTTACCCTGGGGCTTACCGGCTTCGACACGCCCGGATCGGGCAACGCCCTGCCGGAGGCCGTCGCGAGCCTGCAGGCCATGGAGCAGGCCTTCCTGCTGTTTGAGGGCAGCGTAAGCCCGGAGGCGCGGAAAGAATACCAGGAAGCCAAAAAGCTGTTCCGTAAAGCCTACTACCTGCTCCAGGCCAACCCGGACTTCGACTCCTTCGGCCGGCTGGAGTTCCTGAAACAGGCCGCCAACCCCCTTTACGAAAAGCTGCTCGACTTCCAGCTGGCCAACGGCATCGAGGCCGGCCCGTTCAAATACCAGGCGCAGGACATGCGGGCGCGCAACATGTTCGACGAAGGCTTCCTCAACACGGGCTTCTACTCGGAGCTGTCGTACGCCCCCCTCAGCAACCCGGCGGCCGTCGCCCTGGGCAAGGCCTTGTTCTACGACCCCATCCTGTCGGGAGACGGGAAGTTGTCGTGCGCTTCCTGCCACGACCCCGCCCGGGCCTTCACCGACGGCCTGCCGAAGAGCAAAACCCACATCCCCGGAAAGTTCACCCGGCGCAACTCCCCGACGCTGATCGACGCCACCTATTCCTCCCGCTACTTCTGGGACATGCGGGAGGTGACCCTGGAACGGCAGGTCGCCCACGTAGTCAACGACACCCTGGAGTTCAACACCGACTTTTATGAGATCGCCGCCCGGCTGCGGCAGAGCCAAACCTACGTGCGGATGTTTGAGGAAGCCTACGGCGGTATCGGCCGGGAAGACATCTACAGCCGCTCGATCAGCAACGCCCTGGCCGCTTACGTCAATTCGCTGACTTCCTTCAACAGCGCATTCGACCGATATGTGCGCGACGAAACCGACGAATACCCGGCGGATGCTGCCCGCGGCTTCGACCTGTTCATGGGCAAGGCCGCCTGCGGCACCTGCCACTTCGCCCCGGCCTTCAACGGCGCCATCCCGCCCTTTTACATGGAGACGGATTCAGAAGTGCTGGGCATCACCCTTGGCCTGGACACCCTCCACCCGCAGCTGGACCCTGACCCCGGGCGGGCGGAGAACGGCCTGCGCAAGGATGCCCGCCCCCACTACCTGTTCTCCTTCAAGACGGTCAGCGTGCGCAACGCCGCCCTGACCGCCCCCTACATGCACAACGGCCTGTTCAACACCCTGGAAGAGGTG
>JACJXZ010000012.1 GCA_020636375.1 Lewinellaceae bacterium
AGGCTGATAAACGAGCTACAACGACGGAGCTCAAACAGTGAAGTTATTTTTTAATCACTACTTAGTGCCTGCGACGGCTTTGCCATCCGATAAAAATTTCAAATTCTCGGAAGCAGCCAACAAATGGGCGTCCAGCGCTTGTTTTTCCGCCCCGTCCTCGTGCCTCGGCCGGGTAAACTTCCGCCTTCCGCCTTCCGATTTAACGGAGGATTTCGGAGGCTCTTTTTATAGCTGTCCAAAGCCCAATACTCCTCTCAATATCCAAAAAAAACAGGGGGTTGCGCAGCTTTTCCATTTTTTTTTTGCAATTCCCTAACCTGGCGGGGGATTTAGGGGGTGGACTAATCCCCCGTTTATTTTTTGAAAACCAATCAGGTCCGCGCCTGCCTGCCGGCCATGCCTGCCTGGCAAACACCAATTCGGCAGGCAGGCACAGCAGGCGGGCAGGCGAGCAGGAACTCGAACAAATTACATTTTTCAATGTAATAGAATGCCCATTTTGTTGAAGCAGCGGGCCTGGAGGCCCGCTCTCCAGGCCCGCCGGAGCAATTGGGTTCCCTAACTGACAACAAACAACCGACAACAGCAACTTGTCCTGCGTTCGACCGAGCTCACGCCGAGGTCTTTAGGCCGAAGCCCGCTACGGATGGACAATAACCAACAACTGACAACTGCCCCGGAACTTCGTTCCCGGCGGAATGGCCAGCGCGGTTTCGGCCTCCCCCTCACGGCTCCTGCCGGAACATCCGGCTCAGCATCTCATACAGCTTGGGGTGCCGGTACCGGAAGGTGCCGGGCTGAGTGAAGAAGTATTCGGCGGCCACGCCGAGGAACTCGGCCTCGTCGGTGGCGCCGTAGGAATCGATGTCCGACCGGCCTCTTCTGATCTCTTCCATTTCCTGCCGTATCAGGTTCAGCCATTCTTCGGCGTATTCCGGCGGGAGGAGGGCATTCGGGATGCCGCCCGTATCGCCGTCGGCCTTATCCAGCAGGTGGATGAATTCGTGGATGCCGACGTGCAGCCGCTGCTCCGGGTGGGCGAAGCTCTTGCGCAGGGCCGGCAGGGAGAGGATCATCATGCGGTTCAGCTCCTCGTCGCCCACCAGGCCGATGAGGTCGCGCTGGGCCGCTTCCACCTGGAAGTCGTCGTCGAACATATCCGGGTAGAGCAGCACCTCGCTGAGGTTGCGGTAGCGCCAGCCCGGGAAGCCAAAGGCGGGGATCGCGGCGCTGGCGGCCACCAGCAGGCGGTCCGTTTCCGTCACCTCCGCCTCTACGCCGGTGATGGCCACGTCTTTCAGGAACTGGGCGACGCTTTGTTCGAACCGTTCCTTCTCTTCGTCCGAAAGCCGCCGGTAGTAGCGCACCTTTTCCTGCAGTACGGCCCGCTGCCCTGTCTCCAGCGGCGGCGCCGGGCGGCGGCGGAAGAACAGCTGCCAGGCCATCCCGGCCAGGAGGGCGAGGAGGAGCAAGGTGAAGAGAAGGGCGGCGGTGGACATGGGCTTTTTTAGGCAAAGATAAAAACCTGCGGGGTAGGCCCTGTGGAATAGCGAAGCTTATATTCCACAGGGTAGGCTGTTCAAAACAGTTTTTTTGGGAAGAAACTTTCCTGTATTTTTGAATGCCTTGCCTTACATATTTGCTTAAAGTGCAAGTTCAAGCGCCAAGTGCAAGTGCAAACTCAAACAGTACATGATTGGCCTTTAAGTTTTGATAACCTGCAATTTTTTGTTCGCTGTGAAAGAAAAGAAATTTGACCTGGAAGATCGATTGGTAAGGTTTGCCGGCGATGTTATTTTATTTCTAAATGATTTGCCGGATGACCGGGCTGGAAGCAATCTGAGTAGCCAGCTAACACGTTCTGCAACAAGTGCTGCAGCAACTATAATCAAAAACAAAAAAAGATAATATTTAAGAGCACAACCCCCATTTGCCCCTTGCACTTGCACTTGGACTTGAACTTGAACTTGATTAATCCTCCTCTTCCATCCAGCCGCCGCCTTCTTCGTCATTGAATTTTATATCCAACAGGTAGTAGCCGCCCCGGTGTTCCAGTCGGATGGATCGCTCTTCATACTCATCTTCGCGGCAATACCTGGCTACTTCCCCGGAATTTACCAGCCCGGCAGGCAGGCGGAACATCAGCCGTTTCGTGCCCCAGTTGGAGAAGTAGAGCATGGCGTCGAAGTACTTCTCCAGCACCGTGGCCGGGTTGTGGCGGAAATCGCTGTAATGGTAAAGGAAGCTTGTGTTTTAACCCCCAGAGAGCCCGCCGCCCGCCGCCTGTTGATATTTGACGTGTGGCCGTCTCTGCGAGCCGGCTAAAATTTTTGATGTCCCGTCCCTTGCCCGCCGAAGCCTTGGCGAAGGCGGGCCGCCTGCCGTCCGCCGTCCGCCGTCTGCCGTCTACCGCCCGCCCCCCTTCACCTTCTTCAGCATCCCTCTTGCATTCTCCCCCACGCTCCCCTCCGGGTCCATCTCGATGGCCTTGTTGTATAGCTCAATGGCCTTGTCCGTATTTCCCGCCTTCCAGTTGGCCTCCGCGAGGCTGTCCCAGGCGTTGGCGGAATCGGGGAAGAGCTGGGCGTTGAGCTGGAAGACGTAGAGGGCCGATTCCACCTGGCCGCTGTTCATCAGCTGATAGCCGGCGTTGTTGAACTCCTCTTCAAAATCGAAGAAGCGGTAGGCCGGATCCTTTACCATCCGCTGGGCTTCGGCCGGTATCTTTTCCATCTGGCCGGTGGTGAACAGCCCGGTGAAGTACCCCATGGGGTCGAGGATGAAGTTGTCGCTGGAGAAGTTGAGGGCGGCGTCCAGCACGGGGTCCCGGTTGGAGCGGTAGTCGCCGAAGCTCATGTCGGCGGCGAGGTGGGGCGCCAGCCAGTCGCCGTTCTCCCACTGCGGCTTGTCCTGCCACCAGGCGAAGGAGAGGTAGGCGGTGACTTTGCTGTTGGGCAGCTCGACGGGGTTGTTGTCGCCGTAGAAGTTGATGTTTTCGGCAGTGGGCTCGCCCACGAAGATGGCGTTGGTGTAGTTGTCCAGCTCGTTGACCAGGTTCTGGCAGGCGGAGAAGGTCCGCCGGCCGATGATGACGAACAGCTTGCCCACCTGGTTGATCTTTTCGGTGCGGATGATGCCGGTGACGATGGGCTTGTTTTTGTAGTTGTTGCCGCCGCCGTTGAGGCGCACGTCGAGCACCAGGCGCTCTACGTCGTTCTTTTCGATGAAGTCAAACACCCGTTCGTAAAAGGCCGGGATGGCCTCCGAGGGGTCGTCCTGGATCTGGCTGTGGCGCACGTAGACGGTTTTGTGTTCGGGCAGGTATTCGTAGTAGTAGATTTTGTCCAGGTTTTTCAGGTAGTGGGGCGTAGCACTTTGATCGCGGGTGGCCAGCCAGCCGTTCTCCGGTTTGGTGAAGCCGTATTCGGTGGGAGCATCGTGGCCTTTGGCGTCCACGGCGGCGATGGTTTGATCGAACACCTTGCCGTCCTTTTCGAGGGTCAGCGTGATGGTGTTTTTCAACTCATCGGCCACGCCCTGAGCGTGCAGCAGCTCGGGGATAGCCAGGTAGCTGAGCCCGTAGGCTTTGAAGAACTGGTCGTTCTCGGCCGGCACCACGGGGCGGATGGCGGCCAGGGCCTCCTCCACGGGTTTGCCTTCCACTTTGAGGACTTTAGCGCCCAGGGCCTGTTCGTAATCTTTGTGTGCGCCTTCAACGTATATCCCGTCGCTGAAACAGTACAGGTTGACCGGCAGCTTGTGGTAAGGCACCGGGCTGTGCCGGAAGCCTAAAACCGTGTGGCCGTACTGAAAGGAGGAGACGATGCGCGACAGGCCGGTCAGTATCTCGTGCTCCTGCAGCTTGGGGATTTCCGCGTAGAGCTTTTCTACTGCTGCGTCGAAAGCTTCGGCGGTGGTTTTCTTAAAAAGGAAGGGGTAGTCCTGGTGGACGGTTTGCTGGAGGAAGCGGAGGTCTTCCTGCCAGTCTTTGGCGGTGAGGGTGGTTTGGGTGTAGGTGGTGGAAATGGATAAACAGGCGAACAGAAGTAAAGTCAGATTTTTCATAGTCGGGTTTTTAGGGTAAAGATACGAATTGGGCCGGGAAGTTGCATCGTGGCGCGATCATCCTGATCGCAGGTCCGAAGCAGAGTTCCGGCTTGCCCATGGTACGATACGTTGTTACTCAGGCACCTGTTTCCAGCAAAAATAGTGGTGTCGCCAGGACTTGAACCTGGAACCGCTGCCGTATCAGGGCAGTGCTCTAACATTGAGCTACGACACCCTCCAAACATGCTCTCCTTGCACGGGTAGCAGGACTCGAACCTGCAAATCACAGTTTTGGAGACAATAAAAGTGTATACTTGTAAAAAAAAGAACCATGAAAAATTTGATCGTAGCAGCGTTGTTTTTTCTCATGGGATGTGCCGGTAAATACGATGAAAGCCAGCTGGTAGGCCAGTGGACGGGCGTGGAATGGAGAGACGTGACGAATGACCGGGTGATCGATGCGGCAGTGGCCTTCACCTTCGATGAGGACGGCCGGTATGAGGCCAGTTCCGGAACCTCCACGGAAAAGGGGAAGTACTGGATCACCGAGGAAAAACTGCACACCATCGAAGACGGAAAAGCGGAGAAGAAAGTAGAGATCGCCAAACTGGAGAACGACTCGCTCCTGCTCCGCATGAACCGGGCGGGGGTGGTGGAGGAGATTCTTTTGGTGCGGGGGGAGTGAGGCTTCGTGGCGCGATCATCCTGATCGCAGGCCCGGAGTTCAGTATGCTTCATTTTCAATCCGCTGTGGTTTTTGCCTGAGTTGTGCCCTTCATTCAGAATTGCGCTCCAAGCCAATCGTACTAACCGCTGGGGCGCAGCGTATCGCGGAGGATGTTCAAGTGTATCGCTATTATTAAAGCTTCTCACGCTATCTTGGCGACATCCTACAATGCAAACCGATAGGCGATGTAACACTCCATCCCCGCCCCCTGAAAGCCGCCCAACTGCCCGATGTTATACGTCCCCTGAACGCCTGTCCGCAACTGGCCGTCCTGGAAGAAGCCGCCGGTGAGGATGAAGCCGGCCTGCAGGCCCACCGACTGGTCGGTGCTGTAACTGAGTCCCGCCCAGAACGCCTCTTCCATCTCGTAGCGAAAATTCAGGGTGGCGTGCAGCACATTCTCAGCGGCGTAGCGCACCCATAGGGCCGGCTCGGCAAAGCCAGCGGACGAGTGAAAGCGGGCGCCAAGCAGGGCATTGGCGTGCAGGGCGCGTCGCAGGTTAGCGGGATTTCCAAAAGTGAGGTCGCTGGCCAGCAGTTGGTTGGCGGCCAGGCCGGCAAAAAAGAAATTCTCCTCATAATCGTCCCCCGAGCGGCTGGTGTAGTACAACCCCGTCCCGAAGTTGGGCTGCACGGCAGTGCTGCGGCCGTCGAGCAGGAGGGCGTCGTTGGGGTCGGTGGCCAGCGCCTGCGCCCCGTCGAAACGGTACTGCCCGAAACTGCCCGTGACGCCGATGGCCAGCTGTCCGCCGTAGCCTCTGTTGAAACGGACCTTATAGCTGTAGCTCACCGCCCCGCTGTTGAAGGCCAGCGGCCCTACCTCGTCGTGCATCAGGTAGCCGCCCACGCTCATATTGGCCGACACGAAGGGGAACTGAATGCCCGCAGTGGCGGTGCGCGGCGCTTCGTTGAAGCCCAGCCACTGCTGTCGGTAATTGGCGCCGAATTCCATAAAGTTCCAGCTGGCCGTCATGGCCGGGTTCCAGATGAAGGAGGCGTCGGTGAAGAGATTGCTGCGGTGGGGCAACTGCTGGGCCCACAGCGGCGCGCCCCATATCAGGATGGCAATAGGAAGTATATACTGCTTCATGGCTATTCTCTTATGATGGTTAAGGAGCTTTTCAGGGTGCGGTCGCCCATTTCCAGCACGTAGAAGTAGGCGCCGGCGGGCAGGGGTTTGCCTTTATGCGTCCCCTCCCAGTCGTTCTGATAATTGAGGCTTCGATACACCGTTTTTCCCCAGCGGTTGAAAACGGTGAGCTTGTACAGCCTGAATTTGGTGAGCAGGGGGAAAACGAGCCGGTCGTTCTGCCCGTCCCCGTTGGGCGTGATCACGGCAACAAGGGGGATCTCCACTTCCTCCAGGACGATCACTTCCACGAAGGTGGAATCCACATAACGGCAGCCCAGGCTGTCCTCCATCGCCACCTGGTACCAGGTGCTGGAATCGGGCGAGGCTACCGGGTTGGGGATGTCGTAGCCGCTCAGGCTGAAGGGTTCCTCCAGCCAGTGGTAGGCCACTGCGCCGGAAGCCCGCAGTTCGGCGGATTGCCCCCGGGCGATGCAGGTGTCGGGCCCGGCGTCGGCCAGGCGGGGCATCACCTTTATTGTGTAGAAGGCCGTGTCGCCGGAGCAGGCGTTGGCGGCGATCAGCCCGTAGGTGGTGGTATGGATGGGGGCTGCCAGCGCTTCGGCGTCCATTACCGGAAGCAGCGTTCTACTGGTGTCGATCCATTCGATCCAGTCCGCCTCGATGCCCATCAGGGCGATGGTGTCGCCGGGGCAGGCCTCGTCAGCAGAGGCGAAGATTTCAGCAGCGATCTCTGGCAGATAGCGGGCGTCCAGGGCGTCCGTCCCGGTGCAGCCTTCGGCATTGGTGACGGAGAGGGCATACATCCCGCTCTGGCTGAGGGTGATCTGCCGCGTTGCCGCTCCGGTCGACCATTGGTAGGTATAGCCTTCCCCGGCGGGCCCTTCGAGGAGGAGGGTTTCGCCGGCGCAGAGTTCGGCATCGGGCCCGAGGGCCACTGCGGGTTGCGGCAGGGCTCCCAGGCTTATGGTGTCGGCGGCGGAGCACCCTTCGGCATTGGTGGCGGTGAGGGCATAACTGCCGCCGGCGAAGGCGTAGCGTTGGGCTTCCGTCTGGCCGTCGTTCCAGGCGTAGGTGCAGCCCGGGCAGGCGGCGGAGAGGAGGAGGCTGTCGGAGGGGCAGAGGGTGGTGTCGGGGGGGAGGTCCAGAGCAGGGGTGGACAGGAGCGTAACCATTGCTTCATCACTGCCGGTACACCCATCGCCATTGGTAACCTGCACCTGATAAGCGCCGCTCTGAACAGGCACCAGCGCCGGGTCGGCCGCCCCTTCGATGAGTTGCCCGTCCAGGAACCACTGAAAGTTGCCGCCGGCAATCCCCGCTTCCAGCACTTCTATCTCATTTTCACAAAACGACGCATCCCCGCCGAGTACGGGCTCGGGCACTTCGGTATTGTCTTCCAGGCTGAAGCTCCTGCTCTCGGTGCAGCCGTTGGCGTCGGTAAGGGTGAAGGCGTAGGCGCCGGGGGACAGGTTCGTTGCCGTATTATCAGCCAGCATATCGTCGTGCGCCCAGCTGTAGGCATAGGGCGGCAGCCCGCCGGAGGCTGTCAGGGCGATACTGCCATTCGCTTCCCGGCAACGCGGTGCCGCCAGGGCCACATCGCCTATACTCAGATCGTAGGGTTCCGGGATCTCTACCTCCACCTCCAGTTGATTGTTGCACCCCCGGAAATCGACGATGTAGAGCGTTCCGTTGACGGCAGTGTTGTAGTTATCGAACTCCAGCGTTCCGGCCTGTTCGTTGAGCTGCTGCCCGCCGTCGAATACCCAGCTCCAGCTCGCGATCTCATTCGGGCTTTCCGCGCTCAGGCTCACCCGGTTGGGCTGGCAGATGTCATTTTCCAGCAGCGGCAGGGCAATGGGCTCGTCGTACACCATGATCTCGAAGCTCTTGCTGTCCGTCTGGTAGCCGTCGGAGACGGTCAGCGTGGCGGTGTACGTTCCGCTTTGCTCGTAGGTGTGGGTGGGGCTGGGCTCGGTGCTGGAGTTGCCGTCGCCGAAGTCCCAGCTCCAGCTTTCGATGCCGGCCCCGGCGGTGGAGGCATCGAGGAAGTCTACCTGGAAGGGGGCGCAGCCGGCGGCGGTGTTGGGGTGGCCGTTGCAGGTGGCGTCGCAGAGGAGGAGGGGGCAGGGGGCGGAGGGGATGGAGAAGGACACTACTTGGCTACAACTATATTCGTCCGTAACGGTTAACAGGTAATCATCCCCGGCGGGTAAATCTTCTATTGTATTTCCCGTACTTCCGTCATACCATTGATAAAAAAATGCAGTGCCGGGAACCGTTGGCTCCACCAAAATGCTACCTGTATTTGCTACGCAGGTATCCGCTCCAATATTGGCGTTGATAGCCAGGCTGGGAGTAGTAGCGTTTATAGAGGATATCAGGTTTTTTCCATTATTGCTGTAAATTCCTCCTCCCGGATAGGCCGGTGTCGTTTCGAAAGTGACTTCAACCTCTGTGACCACGCATCCACTTTCAAGCTGAATGTAGAATTTCAGTTCGTCTCCTTCGGCGTAGCCCGGATAAGTGGAATCCATGCCTCGAACCTGGAATATGGTATTAAATCCCAGCCATTGCGATTCTCCTGCACAGACCCATTCTCCCGGGGAGGCTTCATATACCGCTATCAGAAAAGCTCCGAACAATGGTTCCCCGTCCAGGGTTACCGGGGTGCCTTGCAATAAGTACACATAAGCACTGTTGGAAGACGAAGACAGTACACCACAAAATGAAGACTGTCCGGATGCCCCAGTGTTCGCCAGGAAAAGCAGTGGTAATAAAAAGGTGGTTACATACTTCATTCGACATCGGATTTTATGGCGCCAGAATTACCCTTTCAGTAAAAACACCACTTTCGGCCCTGACTTTCAGGTAATAAACACCGGCAGGAAGATCTCCCAGGTGCAGATCCAGCTGATGCGTACCTCCGTTCAGAGATGGCCACTCATAAAACTGGTGCCGCTTGCCTTTTAGGTCAAAAAGTGAAACTTGGGCATTATCTTGATGGGGTAGGAAAATACTCAGGCTCAACGTGTGTCTTGCCGGATTGGGAAAAACGCTGCACTTCAAGGTTGGCGTTGTTTCAACATTGGCCTCCGAAACCCTCAGGTCGTTTATTTCATATACTGTGTGAGGGAGAAAGGCATTCTCATGAGTTTTGAAAGTGAAATCTAAGGTTTCAATTCTCCCTGAAGTGTTGCACCATATTTTAGCATTGAATGGCTCCTCTTCGATCATCCCCTCCACAGGTTCCGTTTGTGGCATGTCGCCGGAAATCGTCATTATTAGATTAAAGCCGGTGAACAGATGGGACCCCACAACTTGGCCTTCCTCGTTGAAAAATGCGATTTCATCTCCTGGTTGGAGCAGAGGGTTCAACAGCTCGCTGGATATCTTGATCCAACTACTGTTTTCAAGCGGCTGCATTGGCATTCTGAAGAAGACACAGCCATTTTCAAAGTATTTTTCTTCCGGGCTGCGGTAGGAAAAAGAACCGTCGGTGCATACCTTCAGGATATACCCCTTGCCGGCTTCCATAAGGAAATCGGTATCGCCGTTTGGGTTAGTAGCGCCGCAGAAAAAGAAATAAAACTTTGGTATAAAACTATTATTCGGGTATATGTACTGGATTTGGTTGATATTTTCAATAGCAGTTGGTTCAAATACCTGTTCAACATACTCGGGGTTTTCAAAGGGGTAAAAGATGTAATTGCTGAAAGGAGTTGTTCCGTTTGTTTCAAAGGCGACAACATCCTTTAACAAGTCAGGGTCCGATTTTTCACCACAGAAGGTTAAGGTTGTTGCACTTGAGGAGACTACCCGATAGCCGTCAACCGTATTCCACTCTTTGATTATTGAGAAGCTGGGGTCATTGGGGTCTGTATATCCAGGTGCATAGTTTTGCATCTGGTCATTGGAAATGACATCAATTACATCTTTGAAATTTTCGTCAATCAGATAAAACATACTAGGATCGTTGGGAACCACATTAGAGGAAATATAGCTTACACCTTCAGGAACTTCTACTTCAAAACAGTCCAGCACAGTGCTGTTGCACTGAATTTCCAGGTTAAATGCACTGGAGGCACCGCCGGAGTAGGTGTCAACAACAATGTAATATTCCCCCGGTGGCATTGCCGGAATAACCACTCCCTCCGGAATGAGGCCAGATTTATTACTGGACCAGCCTTCACGGCAGGCACTAGGGCTGCAGGCATCCAGAATATAGAGGTTGAGGTTTTCACTGAAACCGTCCAGATTGATGATCACGTCCTGTAGGTCTTCCGTATTGTTAAACCGGTAAATAACTTCCGGGCCCGTATTGAAAGAAAGGCAACTGCCCCATTTTTCAATACAATCTATACCAGTATTGGTATGGCCGGTTATTGGGGTATTACAAAGGATCTCTTCTCCATTGGTACAAAGGGTGGAAGAAAAACACGGAGGCGTCTGAGGCCCCCCCCCATCATGGCAGTATAAAGAAAGAGTAAAATCACTGGTATTTTCAGTTTTATATTCATCTACGAGTATATAGTAATATTTATCAGGGAGGATGTTGACTTCGATCTGTTCCAATTCCAACCCTGATTCTGTGCTGGAGGTTATGCACAATTCCCGGTTACCCTGCTCCAACAGGAACAGGTCGAGGTCCTGGCTCTCCGGTTGCAACCGGATGGTGACATAGCCTCCCTCATCGGATTTAAAACGATAAAGTTTCTCGTTTCCCGGATAGTATCCTTCGGAACAAGGGTAAGCGGAGGCCTCAGCACAACCTGTATTGGTATGGCCGGTGATGATACCGTCACATTGGATGGTGGTGGCAGAGCAGGAGAGACTGCCTGGGTTGAACTGGCCACACTCCAGGGATAGGTCGTAGGTGCTTTCATAACCGAGGTATCCTTCTACAAATATGAAATAATCTCCCATAGGCAGTTCCTGGTACACTATCACCTCCGGGCTTGTTCCTGTGCGTTCACTTTTGGCGATGCAGTGGTCCTTATCGCATTCATCCATAAGCAGCAGCTCCAGGTCGTCCTGCAGGTTATCCATACAGATCCGGACATCCTGAGTGGCCGGATTATTGAACGAATAGATCATTTCCGGACCGTTGACCAGGTTGGAAAAGCAGTTGTAGCTGATGGCTTCCGATATGCCATTGGAATTAGACTGGCCAGTGAGTACCACGGGACAACTAATGGTGATGGGGTCGTCGCAATCTGGCTCTATGATCCTGAGGCGTTCGATACGCTGAATAGCGCTATTGGCGAAATTTCCCTGAAAAGTGTTCTCTGTATCAGGAAAAACTGGGTTGATAAAGAACTGGCTGTGGAAATCTACTATCAACTGATTGGGCGTATACTCCACTCCATTCTTAAATACTTTTACCTTGATCTGTTCGCCGGCTTCAAAACCATCGTCGGCTCCGGCGGCCGATTCTCCGCAGGCGGACAGGAAGAAACCGCCATCGGAGGAAGGGGGAAAAGGTTGAGCATCCGTGCACATCAGGCTGCCGTCTTCTGCCTGGTAGAAAATGCCGATCCAATCGCCTTCTTCCAATGGGGTGCCGTCCCCCATATCGCTGCTGAAATAGTCGTATTGAATGTGTACGAGTTGGATGTTGCCGTTGTTGTTGCAGGATATAGGCCAGGGAGCACTTCCACTTTGACCGGAACAAGAAGCAGGAGGTTGTACCTCGATATCCATAAGCGTACAACCGGGATCGCTATCATCAACAATATTAATGTTGAGGCTGCCATTAGAAATGAGAAATCCATTGCCATTATTATCAATTTCTATCGGTTGCCCAAATAAAATATTGCTCAGGTTCACATCGCCGAAAATGGAATACGTGGCAGAAAGATTATTGCCGACAGGGTTAACCGAAAATACAAAAGTGTCGTCTAAGCTGTCGTCCGAAGTATTTGAATTATTGCAGGAAGAAATAGCCAGTCCAGAGTCATTGATAGAACATCCTGCCGTTTGAATGTCTCCCAAAAAGAAACGCACTGCCCCAAATTCATCATCTAAATTTCCGATATTTCCAGAAATGATGAAGCGATCTCCGTTCTGAATGAAAGCATTTCGAGATTGGAAATTATATCTTGGCGCTGATACTATTGTTGAACCAGAATTGCCAAAGGAAGTATCCAATGTACCGTCCTGATTAAGGCGAAAAGCAACGATTTTCGACTCAACGTTTGAAATAATATCTGTTGCCGCCAATAGTATTTTCCCATCATTCTGAATGACAGCAGAGGTCAAAAATTCAGTATCCCCGAAAATTGTAGCAATTCCCTGGACTCCAAAAGAATTAATTGTGTTGCCATTGACATCCAATTTTACCACCGTCAATTCTAACCCGGATGTTCCGAATGTCCAATATGTTCTTCCTACAGCAATTATGGAGTTATCTGCGAGTACTTTCAAATCCATCAAATATCCACTGTCGCCCTCGTCATCACCTGTTTCTATGAAGGCAATGCCCGGTAAATCCGAACCAATATTGCCGAAAGAGAGGTCCCTTCCTCCATCTTCGAACAACCTGATAAGAATAAATTTGGGTTCTGATGTATAGGAGTATCCTCCAAGAATGATTTTCCCGTCGCTTTGAAAACCTATTGAAGTCAAAACATCGTCAATCCTGACGCCAGGGGATAATACGTCGAAAATATTTAGTGTGACTACGCCATTGTTTCCAAAGCTGTTATCAGGCGAACCATCCAAATTGAGCCGAAGAATGTAATAATCTTCACTGGTGTTAGACCGGTTCAGGAAAGTCCCGGCTACATAAATCTTGTCATTAAATACGCTCATCCTCGACACATCGTCTTCACTTCCGCTAAAGACATCGATCAAAATGGCTCCATTGATACCGAACGACAAATCCGGTGAGCCATCGCTATTTAATTTAGCGACCATGATGTCTTCTTGGGTAGCCTGCTGATAACTGTACCCTGCTAACAGAATTTTGCCGTTTGCCAGGAAAACAGCATCTCTGCCCGAATCTTTGGTCCCATAATTTAGAATCAGGCGCCCCTGATTGCCAAATTCATTGTCAAAATCACCATCAGCAGAGTGCTTGGAGAGTACCATGGATGTCAACGGGAAATCGTTAGTTGCCCCAATAAATAGGAAGTCACCTGTTTGCTCGTTTTGGACAATAGCCGATAGGTTTTCAACACCATTAGGATTGGCATCGGCAATTAGGATGCCATTATCTCCAAAACTTACATCGACCACTCCTGGCGATTGAGTGAATGCGTTAACAGTAGATACAAGGATTCCAACTGCTAACCAAAAAACTATTTTACGTTTCATTGTCGCGTTTTTTTAAAAGTAGATTATCTACTGATGATTACTCTGACAATAGAAATACCCACGTCACTTTTTATTTTCAGCAAGTATACTCCTGCCGGAAAAGACCCCAAGGCAATTGGTAGTTGGTAATCTCCACGAGGTATAGGTATTTGGTTGAATTGATCAACCACCATTCCATTCGAAGTAAGCAGTGAAACGTCAATATCCAAAGGTTGGTACAACCACAGCGATAAGGTAAGACTTTCTTGAGCTGGGTTTGGGAATACATCACATTTCATCCCTCCTTCCCTTTCCAGAGAAGCAAGTTGGATTTTATCGAGGTTATATACAACTCCCGGAATGAAAATATTAGGTCTTTCCCTGAACTCCATAAATGCCTTTTTTAAGGTACTTTTTTCCTTTTGCCATATTTTCATTACCAAAGGCTGTCCCGGTTTTAAGCCAATCGGCTGATCTGTCAACTCCGCCGCCTGCCCGATCAGAGTTGCCACTGTATTAAACCCTCTAAAAATAGCTGATCCTACCAACCTGCCATCCGGCGCAAAGAAACCGATTTCGTCCCCAGCCTCAAGATATTTGGACAATAATGCAGCAGGCATCCTGATCCAACTGCTGTTGTCTAGAGGCGCTAATGGCAGGCGAAAATATTGGCATCCGTTATCAAAGAAAACCTGTGTGTTCCGATAGGAAAATTCCTGGTCGTGAATAACTTTCAGTATGTATCCTTTACCCGGCGTCATAATGAAATTCTCACCTGTGCCAAAGGGGAAAAAATAAGTTTGAAAGGGTAAGCCCGAATTGGAAGGATGCTGATAGCGTATTTGAAACAGCCCATCGGTTTCCATGAAAGCATCCAGCACAGGCTGGGCCACATCAAATGGATAGAATATGTAATGTTCCAGAACAGTATTTCCCTCTTTGGCGACCACATCTTTAGTCAGTGTAGGATCTACCTGTTCACCACAGATCCGGATGTTTGATGGTGAGCTGGAGACTAT
Organism: Lewinellaceae bacterium; assembly: GCA_020636375.1. Taxonomy (GTDB): domain Bacteria; phylum Bacteroidota; class Bacteroidia; order Chitinophagales; family Saprospiraceae; genus JACJXW01. The sequence goes on from JACJXZ010000012.1 coordinate 14,183, forward strand.
CTTGTATCCATCCACTACTTCCCACTCGCGCCAGGCGTTTGGGTCATTTGGTTCGGTAAACCCTGGTATAAATGACTCCATTTCGTCATTGCTGAACATTTCGATCACTCCTTCGTACTGGGCGCTATTCAGGATGGAGAATAAGTCTGCATTGTCGGGTATGATGTTAGACGAAATATAACTTACTCCCTGTGGCACATCGATATCGATGCATTTTATGGTTTCAACGAGCGAAATGGCCGAATTGGCAAAGCCCCCGGTGAAAGCTTCCTCAGCGTCGGGAAATACAGCATTGATCGACCCTATAGGATGATACTCCACGTGCAATTCTTCAGGGCTGTATTCTATCCCATTTTTCAAAACTTTCAATTTGAAAGGTTCTGCGGGTTCAAAACCATCATCTGCCCCTGGCACTGATTCTGCACAAGCATTTAATATCAATCCATTACCGTCGTTTGAGAACTGGACCGCATCTGTTGCGATGAGGTTTCCTTCATCGGTTTCGTAAAACACGCCAATCCAGTCGCCTTCCTCAAGTTCGAAGCCTTCAATATCACTCTCAAACTGATCGTACAGGATGTGGATAAGCTGAATATCCCCATTATTATTACAAGCTGTTGTCCAGGGTGGACCGGTACAATCAGGCAGCGGCTGCGTGCAATCCCAGATCTCTTCCCATATTGTGAATTCATTTAACAACCCCTCCAAGTAAGGAGGGTCATAATCTGACATAAAAGAAAGGAAACTGGTTCCCAGTAGTGTTCCGCTGCAAGCGTAGTACCTGTTGGAAACGGTATCAATATTAATATTATCAGAAATGCAAAGAATAACATCCCCGTCTGCATTTTCCAGACGGCTTACTGTGTAGTTCTCCTGATAGCTGATTTGCCCGCAATCCGGATAACCGGGATCGTGCAACTCGATCTCATCCTGTAGCCATTCCATACACAGGATTTCATCTGGGGCCGCCGGACAGCTCGGTAGCTCACAGGCATCTCCCACTCCATCTCCATTACCATCCTCCTGGCCGGGGTTAGGAGTGTAGGGGCAGTTGTCATCGGCATCGGCGATGCCGTCGTCGTCGGCGTCTACGGAGCAGGAGGGCAACGGCTGGCTGCAATCCCAAACCTCCACCTTATCGGAAAGGCTAATTGCAAAAACCTGGTTATCACAGGTCCGTGTTATGCTTCCGGTATTCGGGTCAACGGACAGCATGCAGCTTTCGAGCAACACACCACTACAATCATAGAACTCTTCTACACCATCCAGGCATTCGCCCCAGGCTATTCCAATCACCTGGCCCCCTGAAGAAGTCGAGTAGGTGGAAACGGTAGCGAAGGGAGGTATGCCTCCGTTTACAGGACAAAGGATCCCCTCACAGTATTCCTGGTAGTTATCCGCCAGCTTGTTTTGTAGCCAATTCAGGCACAGAACTTCATCGGCGTTGACCGGACAGGAAGACAGGTCTGCATCCTGGATATTCAGCGTATAATCCTCCACCATGCCGTAGTCGAATACCTCGCAGGGGGCCGGGTAACTTCCCGCCTTCATGCTGACCCGCATTCGCGTTTGGCCGGTGGCGGCATTTGCAGGGATGGGCAGTTCCACTACCTGCGTACTGCTCAGGTTGGAACCACCGGCGACTGTAGTTTCAAAAAACTCCTCACCAGGGTCATCAAAGTCCAGGTCCTGGTTGAAATCCACCCATCCTCTGAGGTATAGGGTTTCTGTTTCCGCTCCGGAGAGCGTATTTACCGTCAGCGTATGGCTCAGCCCCTTCCGGAGGGTGGCGGTAGCGCCGGTATACCATTGATAGCCGTTGAAAACATCCTGGCAACCCTGGCAGTCCTGGCAGTCTCCGGAAATATTCTGTATGCCTCCCAGTTCTATACCCGATATGGTCGCGTAATGCGGAAACCGGGCTACGGAATAACAGGCATCCGTAAAGTAATCATTGTTGCATTCGGTAGTCGACGCCAAAAAGCTACCGGAATAGCCGGAAAAGCCATTGCTGCATACGGCGCCCAACTGAAATTCGTAATTGGTGCATGGGCTGAGGCCCAGCATAGTAATGGCGGAGGGCAAGGTAAGCGCAGGTAAAACAAAACATGTGCCGGGACAGGTGCAGGCGCCTTCGTAGGGGTATATTGCTGTGGTAACCATGTTGGGATAAGTTGGAATATCCCACTCCTCCCAACTACTTGTACCGGACGGTCGCCACCGGATGCGGTAGGCGTTTGCATCAGGAATATCCTCCCAATCCAGGGATATTGAGGTGTGGGCGTTTACTGTAACTGTTAAATTTCCAGGCGCCTCACAATTCCCTCCCGGCTGCCCAGGGCATTCCCATATTAATTGTTCATCACTCCAGTTGAAAACTCCCGCATTGGGGGTACAATTGTTACCTGCAATGGTAGTAGAGCATACCTGTAGCAGATTCCCTTCACAATCATAGACACGGTGCCCCCCAGCATCGAAAATTCCACAAGCAGCAGCATCCCAGTAATGAATAAAGATCGTGCTTCCCTGCCATTCGGCTTGCAATAGCCCTGAGCAATCCCGGCAGTCTGGATTGTTAACAATATCCTGTATCCACGGATAGGAAAGAGGATCCCCTTGGCAGTTGGGCAAGTTATTCACATCCACCACCCGCACATCATCCACATGAAAATCATACAGCGCATTGTTCCCATAAAAATTCAGCGCCGCCAGCTGGCCGATGCCGCCGTTGGGCGAATTGGCCTGGTAGTCGAAGGGCCAGCTGCGCACTTCTTGCCCGTCCACCCAGAGAGTAGCCTGGTTACCGTCGATATCTATGTCGTAGAGTATGGATATCCAGAAGTTTTGCTGGTAAGTTCCGGAAGCGGCATTATTGCCCCCGGCATTCAACTCGAAGGACCCGCCGGTGTAGAAGAAAAGCTCGCAAGCCCATTGGTTGCCGCTGCCATTGGGGGTGAATACATGCAGGAGGTTCTGGTAGGCGGCCCGCCCATCCGGTACGTACAGGTTGTAAGAAAGGAGGTAATGCCCGCTGCTGCGGTTGCCCAACTGCAGTACTACATCATCATCCGACTGTATGCGAAGAGCATTGCTGCCGCTTCTGGCCTGGGTGGTGGAAACCAGGCCGTCGTTGTCATCTCCCACTACACCGGTCCAGGTAGTCCAGCAGGGGGACTGCGGGCCGAGCGACTGCCCGGCGGTGTAGCTGTCGAAATCGTCGCAGATGTCGCCGGTGTAGGCGGTGCAGGCGCAGTCACCGGAACCACTGCCTCCGCAATCCGGCAGCGGTTGGTTACATTCCCAGATGGATGAAAGCCCGGAAACCTGAAAATAAAGGTTGCCCGAAAAGGGAGGCTGGCAGGAAGAACCGCCGAAACCGGCAAAACAGCTTTGGATCAGGTTGCCCTGGCAGTCGTAAATGTCGGTACCGGAACCACCCAACCCGTCGTCCAGATGAAATATGACGACTGGAGTGTTGTTCAAATTCCCTGATTCAATCTTGTTGTAATTGGGAAACTCACAGTCGCTTGCCGTCTGGTTTTGCAGGAGGCCTTGCACCCATGCCAGGCACATGATCTCATCTGGGCCCGTCGGGCAGGAGGAAGGATTGCCGCCGCTCGGGCACTGGGTTTGAAGGGTGTAGGAGCCGCTCGCCCCGTCCCGGCCGTCGACGATGAGGTAATAGGCGCCAGGCGTAAGGGTAGTGTTGATCACCTGGTCGGCGTAGTCGATGCACTCCAGCGATCCGTCGGCGCCCGCCCGCACCAGGAAGATGTCCAGCCGGGGAATATTGGGCGTGCCGACGTAACAGTAGAAATTGCCGCCGCTGATTGTGGAAAAGGTATAGATGTCCTCCGGCCCGGTCATCAGCCAGTTGGGATTGCAGCTGTAGGTGGAGAGCAGGTTGAGGCTGTTGACGGCCGTATTGCCGAAGAAAGGGGGATTACCAGAGGTATTACAGGGCAGGGGTTCCGCGTAAGCATCCAGTATATCGGCGCACACACCGCTGAGGTAGCCGGTGAGCCCGTTCTGGTTGGCGGCCACGCAATCATTGGTATAAGTCTGCCCGTCGCAGCCACAGACCGGGTTAAAAACAGTGGGGCAGTTGAATCCCGGGTTGATGTTACTTGGCTCCACACAGGCAACAAGGCTGGCGGTATTACCATCGTCAGACGCAGGCGCAGAAAGGAGGTTGCCTTCCTGCTTTTCGTGCCGGGCCATCGGAGTTTCTGCAGAAGGAGGGGTGAAAAGCCGGGCGGCATCTCCTGACAAAAGCAGCCACAACCATAAAGAAACGCTAAGTAATACAGTGCCGTTGTTTAGCTTTTTCATATCCAAAGAAATTTTAAAACGAGAAGGGTTTTTACTTACCCTGCTGAAATCAGACAAATAAATATCCACCCCTGTGCCATACGCTGCCAGCGGAAGACATTGGGAGCAACCAACACCACGTTAAAAATTACAGATGAAAGAGGAGCAAACAGAGCCACCCCGCCCCACCCATCCGGGCAGAGCGCGGCGCTCCGCGAGCGTTAATGCTTTTTTTTGAATTTTGGGTCAGAAGAGCTGTATCAGGTTATTTTCGGGACAACCACAAGGCTTGTAACACAATAATACCAAATGAAAAGGGAAGAAGAAGGGCCGTCCTTGTCGGCGGCGGGAATTTCCTTGTGAGGTGAATTCCTGCAAACCCTGGCGTCAGTCCGCTTTCAGTTTCCGGAAATACCCGAAGAATGCCTCCCGGTAGGTTTTGCTCACCGGCAGGCGGCGGCGTTCGCCATTGTGGGTGACGAAGGCGCCGGCCTCATCCAGCGCATCGACATGATGTACATTGACGAGGTAAGAACGGTGGATGCGACGCAGGCTGGGGTGGGGGAGCTGCCGTTCGAAGCTGCCGAGGTTGGCGGAGACGACCAAGCGGTGGGCGCGGTTCCGGAAGTAGAGGTCGACGCTGGAGCCGTCGGCCTCGGCAAAGAGCAGGTTGCCGACTTCAAACTTGGCATATTTCCCGCCTTCCAGCACGAAGAAGTAATCAGCGGAAGAGTAGAACGGGCAGCGGGGCGGGCTGGCCGGCGGCGCTTCGGTCGGTTCCTTGTCGGCGGTAAAGTTTTCGAGCGCAAATTCGAGGGCGACCTCCAGTTGTTTTTTGTTGCAGGGTTTGACGAGGTAGTTGGCGGGGCGGGCGGCGCGGGCGCGGGTGCGGGTGGCCTTATCCGACAGGGAGGTGAGAAAAACGATGGGGATGCGCTGCTCCATATTGAAGAGCTGCGCCACTTCGATGCCGTCCAGCGGGCTGCCGACAAGTTGAATGTCCACCAGCGCCAGGTCGGGCGGGTCAGAGCGGAAGGCGTTTACGGCCTGCGGGCCGTCGGCGGCAATGGCCGTTACTTCGTAGCCCATGTCTTCCAGCCGCTCGCGGATGTTTTCGGCAATTACCAGTTCGTCTTCTACGATGAGTATGCGCATGGTTTATCCTGTTTTTTTCATGCCCCGAAATTCGAACTCGTACCGGGCGCCTGGTTGGGAGGATACTTCCACACTGCCGCTGAGCTGGCGGCTGAGGGTATGTATGAGTTTCAGGCCCAGCGAGCGGCTGTTCTGCACGTCGTACCCTACAGGCATCCCCTTTCCGTTATCCCGGTAGGAAAGCCGGATATACCCATCTTCCGTTCTCCGCAGGCCGAGGAACACTTCCGGCTGTTCCACTTCATGAAAAGCGTGCTTGAAAGAGTTGGTAAGCAGCTCGTTGACGATCAGCCCGAGGCGGCCGGCCTGTTCTGCGTCTGCCTGTATCGGTTCTATTTCCGTGTGGATTTCCGGCGGCGGCCCATCCGCCGGGTAGGTGGATTCCAGGTATCCGCAGAGTTCTTCCAGGTAGCTGCCCAGCTCGACGGTGGTGGCGCCTTCTTCCTGCTGGTAGAGCCGCCGGTGCAGCAGGGCCATGGCTTGCAGGCGGTTCTCGCTCTCCTGCAGGGCGGCGCGGGCGTCTTCGCTACCGGCCCGCCGCCCCTGCATTTCCAGCAGGCTGGAGACGAACTGCAGGTTGTTCTTCACCCGGTGGCTCAGCTCCCGGTTGAGGAGGTGAATCTGGGCGTTTTTGGCGGCGAGTTGGAGGTTTTGCTTCACCCTTAAGGTATATTGACGGTACAAAAGGAACAAGAAGCCCAAAACAAACAACATGCCAGCCGAGATACCAATAATAGCAAACTTCTGGCGCTGAACCCTGGATTCCTGGAGCGCGGCTTCAACCTGGAGGGCTTTTTTTTCTGCCTTTTCCTGCTTTACCTGATATTGAGCTTCGATCTCTGCGATTGCTCGAAATTTTTCCCGGCTGAAAAGAGAATCTCGAGTTTCTGCCATTTTTTCTACCATAGCAGCCTTTTCCAATTGACCGTTCGATCTCAGTTCGCTGAGCAATAAAAATTTAGCGGCCTGTGATTGGTGCCAAAGGTCTCCCGTAGAATCTGCCAGTACTCTTGCTCTTACAAGGTAAGGATGCGCTTCTCCGAGCCTTCCCAATTCAGTTAGTATATTTCCTATGGATAATAAAGAATTGGTGATTTCGTTCTTCACTCCAAGTTCGTTTTCGAGATTCAGAGCTTCTTTATAATATTTTAAAGCCAGTTCATTTTCTCCTCTCAGATAGTAAGCATTTCCCAGCCCATGGAGACTGTAAGATTTAGCCAGATCGTTGAAATCATTACCTTCCAGGCTCTTCTTAAAGAAGAAAACGGCACTATCAATATGATGAAGTTCAATGTACGATGATCCAATATTATTATAGGCGCCGGACAATCTGAATTGGTTGTTCGATTCTTTGAAAATTTGAACGGCTTTCATAAAGTAGGATTGGCTGAGTTTTGCTTCCTTTTTTTCCATATAAAGCCATCCAATGTTATTGACGGCGGCACCTTCAAGGTCCGGTAGGTCTAACTGTCGGGCAAGTTCAGCTGCTTCGGTCCAGTATGCTATGGCCAGTTCTTGTTCGCCGCCAGTATGATGATATACTGTTCCCAGGTTGAGTAACGACTGGGCAACAGAGGTAGAATCTTTTGCCCGTTTCCTGAACTCCAGGCCCCTGATATAGTAGTTTTTTGCTTCTTCATAGTTACCTAATTCTCCCGAGATGATTCCCAGGTTATTATAGGCTGCCCCTGCCTTCTGCCACTCCTCGATTGGTTCAAGGATTTCCAGAGCCTTTCGATATAAACTTGCTGCAGTATCATATTTCTGCACTACAACGAAAGTATTAGCAAGCGTAACCAAGGCTTTTCCCCGTCCGGCTTCATCTTCTATTTTTGTAAAAAGCTGTTGGCTGGAATCTGCATAAACTCTGGCCCGTAAGGGATCTGTATATAAGTATTCCCAGGCAAGGTCATCCAGGAGGTTAGCTTTTTCCTGATCTGTATTTGCGAGCATAAGCAAATTCTCCAGGCTGTCCGCCTTTCCGGCCTGCGGCTGAGCAGATGCAGCAGAAGCAAGGCCGATGACGGCCAATGTCAATGTTGAGAGTATCCGTTTCATGTTAGCTTTCCGTTTACACAATGTTAATATCTCAAAAAACCACCAGAAACGGAAGATAATGGTTGATAATTTTTTTTATTTGTGCGTGAATGCCCTGGGGAAGTGCTCCGCCGCCTCTGGCAAACCCTCCACCGGAAAACCTGAACTGAGGTTCATGCTTTCAAAACCGGCGTTCATGCCCGGAAACCCGCCATTTGTTGAAACCCTCTGGACTGGAAATGGGTATTCCCGTAACTTGCTGCTCTGTATAACGCTCAAACAACCCAGGTAAATAAATTTCAAAGGCAAAGAGCATGTTTGGAGGTAGTCATTTTGGCTGCAAAACCCAGCTTTTGGAACCTCACTTTGCCATTTTCCCGCCCCGTAGCGCTGCTATGGGGCGGGAAAACGCCTTCGTGAGAACCCGAAATCTGGATTTTTCGCTTCAAAAGCACCACCTCCAAACATGCTCTAACGCTCTTTTGCGCCGCCGCCTTTCCGCAAGGAGGGCGGCGTTCTGCCTTTTCGGGCCTATCTGGAAATACTAAGGGCTTAGAAGAAAATAAGTGTTACAAATTTGGGTGAGGAATTTTTCTTTCAGGCAAGGCGGCAAATCAGGAGCATAGCCTAGCTACGTGACTGATTTGGCAACGAAGCATGAAAGAAAAAGGGCCAGCCAAAATGGAACAGATATTTTCTTCTAAGCCCTAAGGAATAATTACAGCTTCAGAACCCGGTTTTATTGCCAATACTTGTTCTGAAATTTATGGCGGGAATGAAGATTTATTGGGAAAACTTGTGTCGCATTATAGCAATCTGGAGAAGGTACTGGTTAATTATTTGAAGCGGGGAAAGGTTAGCCCTGAAAAAGCCGAATCCATTTCAGCAATGATCGTCACTTTTTTAATAGGGATGAGCCAGCAATCGAAGATCAATAACGATAGAGCAAGCTATTTGGGCTCGATAAAGCACTTGCTTGGACTTTTATAACTCAACTCAACTTGTCTCCTGTTCCGCTATAGAGATTCATCCTGATCGCCTGCCGCTTCGTGGCGCGATCATCCTGATCGCCTGCCGCTTCGTGGCGCGATCATCCTGATCGCCTGCCACCCTCCTATTCCTGTCCAAAACCAGCCGAGGCTGCCTTTCCCGGCTGCGAGTTTTATCTATGCCTGTCCGTTCGGCCCGGGAGCAGGCGGGCGATCAGGATTACGGGCGGGCGGTCAGGATGATCGCCTGCCACCCTCCTATTCCGGATTATGGGCCTGCGATCAGGATGATCGCGCCACGAGGCTACCGCCCCCACATCCCTTCCTCTACTTCCTCCGCCTGCCCCAGGGCCGCCAGCGTCTCCAGCAGCCGCTCCACCTGATCCAGGTGCTTTTTAGTCCGTTTCTTGTCAAAAGCGGCCGCCAGGGCAGGCACATCCGCCGGGGCGTCCAGGCTGTTCAGCAAATCCCGCAGGGCGGCGGCCTGCTCCGGCAGGGTAGGGGGCCAGGGGCGCTTCGTGGCGCGATCATCCTGATCGCCTGCCGCATCCACTTCCACCTCCAGCAACTTGCCCTGTTTAGCTACTTTAGCCTCTTCCGGCGCCTGATACGCCGGCCGCAGCCAGCGCACCAGCCCCGCCGCTTCCTCCGCCGCCCGTTCGGCGTTGAGCTGCACCAGGCGCTCCAGGATCTCGCCCTCCTCCAGGCCGGCGGGCCAGCCGTAGGCATCCGCCACAGCGGCGTCCAGCTCGTCGTGGAGCTGCCGCAGGATGCCCACCAGGCCCTGCTCGTGGATACGCCGCTCCTTGTCGGTGAGGGGCTGCCCGGCGCGCTCTTTTTCGAGGACGTTGTATAGATCGGTCATGGTCAGGTCGGGGTGTAGCTCCTGCTGCCGTTTGCGGTGGGCGTCGAGGCGCTCGGCGAGGGAGCGGATGTGGGATTTTTGGGCGTCATCGGCAGAAGGAAAAGGAAAGGTTTCAAAACACCGAGTATGTGTATATCTTGGATCATTTCCCAAGCCCATCCATCCCCCAGCGGCTAGTGACCAACATATATGAATATTACTTGAAAGAATTCCTAAATAATAGGCATCATCATGTGCAATAATAACGACTTCACTTTCTGGTCGTGAATTCTGATCTAGAAAAAGGAAAATTCTATGCTTTGCTGTTCTTGCAGTTGCTATGAAACGAGCAACTTTTTTTATTGAATCTCTCAAGCTTTCATGTGTCCTTCCAAAAAGCCACCAATTCTCACGCCTAAATCTGTCTCTATTTTGATCACGGCTTGGTTTCACTTTTTCATAAACTCTTTGATAAACCTCTGGATATTGTTGTTTTACATCCTTTTCTGATAACCCATAAAGATCAATTACATAATTTCCCTTTGGCCTTTGGACGATATCACGACCAGTATAATATGGAAGTATATATTTGTCCAAATTTGGTAGGCGATAAAGGCCTAACTCTTCAGCTTCTTGCGGAGAAACCACAAATCCAGCACCTACTAACAATACTCCACGGTTCCCAAGGTTTTCGTTAGCTCTTAAAGTTTTAGCTCCAATTACGTTTGCGCCAATACTAAGGTTAGCCAATATTTTACCGTTTTTTGGGGTCAAAATGACATTGGAGGCATCTTCTTCCTCGAATTGATCTTCCCTTACTACTTTTTGGAGTGCTCCAATTTGTTCTCCTGGTGCTCCAACAGTCATAGAAATCCTCACCGCCGCCCCATCACTGCTATCCACCCACGGATGATCCGGAATCGCAAACGCCAAAGAAAGCGGCTTCTTCTGCCCCATGTGGTGCTGCAGCACCCGCCGGTTGAACGTCTGCCGCAGACTATTCGTAGTAATAAACCCAAAGCGCTCCGCCTCCCCCTTCCGCAACAGTTCCGCCGCCTTATCCCACCAGAACATCACATAATCCGCCGAATCCGGCACGTTTTTATAGGTTTTCCGCAGCGCCTCCGTGTATCCATCCCCCAGCGCATCCCGCATCCGGGCGGTGCCGATAAACGGCGGGTTCCCCACAATAAAATCCGCTTCCGGCCATTCCGCCGGCTGGGGGTTGTGGTACAGGTACGCCTGCACCCGCGCCTCCGGGTCCGGCACTTCCTCTCCGGTCACCGGATGCGGTTTCGTCGTCCGCCCATCCCAGCGGGTCACCGGCTGCCCGGCCTTATCCAGCAAGGGCGTGCGGCCCTCCCAGGTCAGCACCGCGTCCCGGCACTCGATGTTGTGCAGGTCGCGGATGATGGGTTCCTGGAGGCCCTCCAGGCTGCCCCGGCTGCGCAGGTGCCACTGGAGGAAGCCGATCCACAGGACCAGCTCCGCAATGGCGGCGGCGCGGGGGTTGACCTCGATGCCCAGCAGGTTGGCGGGGGTGACGATGGCGTAGCCAGTTCCAGGCGCTGCTGCCCTGGCCAGCTCGCGCAGAGTATTGAAGACTTCCCTTCCAGCCGCTTGAGCAGTTCCAGGGTGACGTAGAGGAAGTTGCCGCTGCCGCAGGCGGGTCCAGCACTTTCAGGTTGGTAAGGCGCTGCGGGAAGCGCTCCACCTGGCCGATGGCGCCGCTGATGTCGCCCTCCTCCGCCAGCTGCAGGGCGGTACCTGCACGGCCTCCCACTCGGCGCGCAGCGGCTCGATGATGGTGGGCTGCACCAGGCGCTCCACGTAGGCGCGGGGCGTGTAGTGGGCGCCCAGCTTGTGGCGCTCGTGCGGGTCGAGGGCGCGCTCCAGCAGGGTGCCGAAGATGTACTCCCACATCGCGCCAGTCGGAATCGGCGTACTCCAGCAGCAGTTGGATCTGGTCGGCATTGAGGTCGACCACCTCTGTTTCCGCGAACATACCGCCGTTGAAACGCGGTAAATTCCTGCGCAGGACGACCGAAAAGCCGCCCTTGTTCATGCTGTCCCAGAGCGATTCCAGCATGGGGACGAAAGTGCCCGGAGCTTTCTGCATATCGCTCAGCAGTTGGGTGAAGCTCTTCTCCGGCAGCAGCCCCACGTCTTCGGCAAACATGGTAAAGAGGCAGCGCATCAGGAAGTGTACCACCCGTTCCGGCGCGTGCTGCCCTTCCAGGGAGCAGGTCCAGCCGCGCCAGGCGGTCGGCGATCTTGCAGGTCACCCTGGTGCTGCGGCGGCTGGGGTCCAGGCGGAGCGGGTCCGTCCAGACAGTGCGCAGCAGTTCCCGGGTTTCCTCCTTCCGCAGGCCCTCCAGCCGGATGCGGTAGGAGGCAGGGTCGGGGAAAGGCACATAATGCCCGTAGCGCGGCTCCAGTCGGTATACAGGGCGATGCTGTAGTACGTCCACCACCATCAGGAAGGCGTAGCCCGCCGCCGATCTCCTCGCGGGGCAGCAGGCGGGCGTACTTTTCCGCCTGCTTGCGGGCCTTTTCCATGGCCGTATCCCAGGCTTTGGTGCCGCGGATGCCGTGCCCGCGCCGGCGGCTGGCGCGCTGTGCTTCCGCTGCGGCGGAGAGGGGCGTACTTCCGCTGGCGGCGTCGGCGCCCTGCTTGGCTTCCAGCACGAAGTGGCCCCGCTTGTAGCAGTCGATGAAGTTCTTGCTGCTGCCGGCGATGGCGGGCACCGTTTTCTCGAAGACGTAGGCATTGGCGGCTTCTTCCGGCGTTTTGGGCAGGGGCGGCTCTACCTCCAGCACCTGGCAGAGATCGAGGAGGAAAGCCTGGGCGTTGGCGCGCTCTGCTGCTCCGGAGGCCGCCCATTTGGCGATGAAGGCGCCGAGGGTGTCAGGGTTGGGATGGTTCATTTGCTGTCCTGGAAGTTGGTTGAGAGCTTGTCGCCGATAAAGCTAAGGATTTTTACGGGGATGGGGGAGGTTGGGTTCGGGAAAAAGGGAGAAAGCTCACATCACTTTTAAAGTTCAAGTTCAAGTCCAAGAGCCAAGTTCAAGTTCAATACTGGCACCGCCCTGCTTTTGGCCTTGATACTTGCGCTTGCGCTTGCACTTGCACTTGCGCTTAAATTGGAGTTTTCCGCCCAAATTTGTATTATTAATGGCACGACGGTTCTCCCCGAAGTTATAGTTATTGTTGTGACGTAACTATTTAGGTGGGCTTAGTGCTTTTCGCCACGAAAGCACTAAGGACACGAAATCCCACAAAATTTAGTGCGGATTTTGTGTTTTGGTGTTTTTGTGGCGAGAAAACCAATGAGAGTAGCAGTCCAGCTAAATAGATACGTTGTGACTCCATAAAAACGCGGGGAAGTTTTTTTTCAAAAAACCATACATTTTGAACAGCCTACCCGGCAGGTTGAAGCGTCTCCGGTCACCCATCCCCCTTCCCAATCAACCCCTCCAGCCTCAATTTCCGATACGCCTCCGGGTAGTTCGCCTTCAGTTCTTCAGCCACCTCTTCCAGTTTCTGTACGAGCAGGCGGTTGAGGAGTTCCTGGTTGGGTTTGTCAGTATGCTCTTTCGGGAGGGGTTGCTGAGCAGCGTACCCTTCCCGGGCCAGGTCCCGGTTGACCAGCTCGTCGAGGGTGACGCCGAATAGGTTGCAAAGTTTTACGGTTATATCCAAAGGCGGCAGGCTTCGGCCCTTTTCATAATCACTTACTGTGGCAATGGTTTTTCCAATCTTCTCCGCGACATCCTTCTGTGTGAAGCCCTGGTTCTTGCGTAACAAATTGATATTCTCACTTATATACATTGCTATAAGATAAAATAGTGGTTAAATCCAAAATAATAGTGTCTAAATTTTAATTTTAGGATTTAATCACCTTATATTTGTACCGTACGTTTACAAAAACTTATTCTGCAAAGTAAAGAACTTAGCCCTACAATCCGCATTTGCAGGGCCTGAAAATCATTTGCCTTCACCAAAAACCGCATTCCTATGATCAGAAGCACCCCTACTTCCGGCAATACAGCAGTTGCCGGAGGCCTCCTCCTCCTGGCGCTCCTGGCCGGCACGCTGCTCTACTTCTCCGGGCCGCCCGTTGGGCAGGCCCCGCCTCCCACCGTCCAGGCCTCGAATCCCGTCATCGACTACGAAGTCGCGGCTTCCGACCTCACCGTCGACTGGGAGTCCGGCGGCGGCGATTTCGACCCGCGCGACAAATGCCCGCCGGACTTTTTTCAGGACGGTTTTATACTCCTCTGCAAAAAGCTGGACAGTGGCGTTTACGCCAAATTCCTGTACCACAACGGCAAAAAATTGCTTTACCGCATCGACAAGGAGGTCATCAACGGGAAGGCCCGCATCGGCCTGCACTGGGTGAAGAGCACCAGGTTCAGCTCTCGTTACCGCATTGCCGACCCGGCCTACAAAGGTGGGAGGGGGGTAAAAGTGCCCAACGCCAAGGGAGGAAGCGGTACCCAAACGTTCCACTACGGCCAGGCAGTATCCAAACGAAGGACGCAGGCGCACCGCGAGCTGTTCCGGGAAACGCACATCCCGCCCGGGCAGTGCCCGGAATGGTGGGATATTTTTAACTTTATGCCTTGAGAAATAGCCACGAAGGCACAAAGACGGCACTAAGTCTTTGTGAGCCTTGGTGCCTTAGTGGCAAAAAAGACCTCGCAAGATCATGAAATACGCTTTCCAAAAAATGCGCCTCGAAGCCGACAGCTTCCACGCGCTCATCACCAACTGGGTGGAAACGCAGCTCGTCGTCACCGAAAACAGCGCCCGCATCATCGGCTACGGCTACGCCTACGAGATCGCCGGCGCTTTCTCCGACCTGGTACTCGACTGGGAGGCCGCTATCCTCCTCCCCCGGCAGGAGCTCGGCCTGGAAGCCGGGGAATATGATCTGTCCATGCTGGAGGAGGGCCTCTACGCCTTCAAGGATCAGCATCGCTTCCCGCTGGCGGACCGGCCGGTGGTGGTGGAGGTGGTTTCGGTGGGGGAGGAGGACTAATGGAGGCGCGACGGACGCGGGCAAAGGCGGCCCGGGCGGGACTCATCAGCAATTCCCGGTTTGGCGAAATGATGCCTTGAAATTTGCCACGAAAGCACAAAAACACTAAATCCGCACTAAATTTTTCGTGGGATTTTGTGCCTTGGTGTTTTAGTGGCATCCCAAAGCGGGAATTGCTGGGGACTCATTTCATAGGACCGTAACTCACTGATAACCTTAGGACTTTCTTAAACTTGTTACATCCGCACAAAACTACCCACCGCCACCGCCTCGCCATTTGACAGCAAGGCCCGGTAAAGGCCCTTCGGCAAATCGCTGGTATCCAATTCCAACACCACTATCGGGCCGTACTTTTCAAAATCAGCCGTATGCACCACCTGCCCCAGCGCATTCACAATGCGGAGGTTCAGCTCGCCGGCCCAGTCGTTTTCCAGGGAAATGCGGGTCATGTCAGCAGCCGGATTGGGAAAAATGGTAACCATAGACGGGGCAGCTATCACCTCCCGCGCATCCGTAATAGTCAGGCAATCGGTGGGATCGGCATCGTAGGGGCTTTCGTAGGCGCCGATATCTATACAGCTGCCCTGAAGGCGGGCATTGCCGGCCAGGTCGTAGGCGGTTGGGGCATCGGGCAGCACGCCGGCGTCCACGCCCGGGCTTTCTTCCGATAGTTGATAGGTACCCGGCTCGAACATCGGGTCGGCACCGGACTGGTCGGTATTGTTGAGCAGGGTGCCCATGCTGTTGTCGCCGATGAGGTTGCCGCCGAGGGAAATCACATTGCCGGAGGAGGCCAGGAAATCAACCAGGCTGGGGTTGTGCAGAATGTTGTTCTGCATTTTCAGGGCGCTCCCTGCGAAGATGATGCCCCCGTTGCTGTTATCGGCGATGGTGTTGTTGGCCAGGGTGAGGCCGATTCCTCCGTTCACGCCAATGCCGCCGCCCCAGCCACCGCCACTGTTGCCGTTCAGCAGGCAGTTTTCGATCCTTACCGTGTCGGTGGTGACGAAGTTGGTTTTGTACAGGTTGATGGCTCCGGCGCCGTCGTCGCTGCTGTTATTTTCAAAAATGCAAGCCTGTAGGCCGACCTTGGCGAGGCCGTTTCCAAAGTTGTTGAGGGAGAAGCCACCAGCCCCTTCCTCTGCATTACCAGTGGCATCGTTGGTATTGCCGGAGAAGCGGGAACCCTCCACAGAGAGGCTGCCGTCGGCCTGGTGTTCCAAATAGAAATTGAGGCCCGCCCCTTCGTTGGGAGCGGTGTTGTTCAGGAAATCGGTGTTCTTAATAGTAGTTTGGCCATCTCCTAATTGGAAGTGGACCACCTCCAGGCCGCCGCCGTCGATGTCGGCGCTGTTGCCGTCGAACAGGCAGTCTTCGAAACTCAGGCTGGAATCAGAAACCTGGCTTTCCATCCGGAAACCACCACCGAACACATCGGCATGGTTGTTCAGGAAATTGGAATTGGTTACCTGAAAGTGATTGCCCATACCGCTGTTGTTCTGAAATTGAATGCCTCCTCCGACATTGGCGGTAGTATTATTCTCAAAATCACAGTCAGCAATGTCGGCCATAAAATTATTTGCCCCGATGTTTCTCAGGTTCAAAGCTCCTCCCCCTTCTTCGCTGTCATTTTCTGAAAACAGGCAGTTGCTGAGGCCAAAGTAGTTGTCCGTACCATGGCCATTGTAGATGATGATGGCCCCGCCCCAGTTTTCTGCGGTATTGCCCTGCCAGGTGCAATCAACCACCATGATGGTGTCGTTCCGGGGGCTTTCGCCATTGTCGTCATCAAAAAAATAGATGTAAAAGCCTGCTCCATCGGGAGTCCCGCCGGGGTTTAATACACGGGATTGGTTACCCACAAAATCACAGTCGGTGAGGTTGAATTTTTTGTTCTCGCCACCGGTCGAGAGTTATACAGGAAGCGGAGTGGAGTATTTCCATCCGGTAAGGCAAAGTTGGGGACTCCGTGCCGAAACCATTTGGACGAGCATTCCAAAGTCTTGGACGAGCGTTCCAGGGCGCTGGAAAATATCAGGACTTATCTTGCATGTGTAGGGTATCCGTCTAACGTTGGACAAAAGTTGCCGGGGCCGTGTACGTTGTACGGGGCCAACGGTTGTCCTGGGTGGTGTACGTTGTACGGAATCCATCCGGCTGTCCAACGTTAGACGGGTAGCCTCATGTGTAAATTTAAGGCATTGAAAAGCAATCACTTGCGGAGGGAGCTGGGCGGAGCGCCAAATTCCTTGTTGAAGGCCCGGGAGAAGTAAGCAGGGTCGGTAAATCCTACTTCGTAAGCGATTTCGGAGACGTTCAGTTCGGTAGTTTGGAGTAGTTCCCTGGCCTTATTAAGCTGCACTTTCTGGATGAAACGGGCCGGGCTTTCCCCGGTGAGGGCCTTGGCTTTGCGGTAAAGCTGCGTCCTGCTCATGGAAAGCATTTTACACAGGCCGTCGATGCCGAAGTCGGCCTGGCCCATATTCTTTTCGATGGCCTGCTGGAATTTTTGCATGAAAAGGTCATCGAGGGTAGGTTCGGTGGTGGACGGTGGGCTGTCGGCCGTTGACGTTGTGCCGGCCTGAGCATACTTCTTTTGCAACTGTTTCCTCAGCTCGAGTAGTTTCTCCAAACGCACGAACAGTTCCTCCCGGTTGAAGGGCTTCATCAGGTAAGCGTCGGCCCCGGTTTTCAGGCCCTGGATTTTAGCCTCCTCTTCGGCTTTGGCGGTGAGCAGGATGATAGGGATGTGGCTGGTTCGTTCGTCGAGCTTAAGCGCCCGGCAGACTTCGAAACCGTCCTTACGGGGCATCATCACGTCGGAAATGATGATGTCGGGGATGAGCTCCAGCGCCTTCTCGATGCCGGCCTGTCCGTCCTCTGCCGTCACGACCTGGTAGTCTTTTTCCAAAATGGAAATGAGATAGGCGGCGACGTCCCGGTTGTCTTCGATGAGGAGGAGCCTGTCAAGCTCGTCAGGCTCCGGTTCGGCGGTGTTCAGCGTATCTTTTTCATGCACAGCATTTTGCCCGGAGGTTTCCATATGGACATTGCGCTCGGCGGCCGGACTGCCCGGTTGCCGAACTGCCGCATTCTTCCTCACCGGAAGTAGCACCGTGAATACCGTCCCGACTGCTTCCTGGCTTTTCACCACGGTGGCAGAATGGTGATTTTAAGGCTGGCGCCTTCCTCGTTCCAGGTGCCGTCGTGGTTGGTGCCCTTCACCCGGAAGGTGTACTCGCCGGGGTCGATATTGGTGAAGGTGGCGCTGCGCTGGGTGCCGATGTACTGCCACTCGTCGCTGAAACCTTCGAGCCGGTAAGCGTACTGGTTCTTACTGGGTTCGGTGAAGTCAAGGGCCGCAAACTCAAAGGAAAAAATATTGTCTTTCCAGCTCAGGGCCAGTTCCTCGGCCTGGGAAATAGCATGTTTCAGCGGCGAGTCCGGTGACTTGAAATCGACGGGCTTGTTGGCCAGTTTGAAGCCGGTGATGACGATGGGCGGCACAAAATCGTTGTTCTTTACCGCCGAAGGCAAAAAGGCATTGAAGCCACCGATGCCGCCAAAAAACAACCGCCCGTCTGCACTTTTGAAATAGGCTCCCGAGTTGAATTCGTTGTCCTGAAGTCCGCTTTCCACACCGTAATTTTTGAAAACGCCCGTGCTCGGATTGAACCTGGAAAGCCCCTGGTTGGTGCTCAGCCAGAGGTTGCCCTCGGCATCGTCGAGGATGCTGTAAACCACGTTGTCGGGCAGGCCGTCTTTCTTTTTGAAATGGTTGAAACGCCCGGTTTGGAGGTCGAAGCGGTTCAGGCCTCCGCCGCCCGTACCCACCCAAAGTATCCGTTCCGGTTCGCTGGGGCCGGCCTGTATGCACTTGACGAGCGGGTGGCTCAGGCTGTGCGGATTTTGGGGGTTGTTGCCGAAAAAAGTAAACGTTTTCGTGGTGGCGTCGAATTGGATCAACCCCCGTTTGGTGCCCAGCCAAAACACGCCGCTCGGTTGTTGGAAAATGCAGGGGAAGTTGTCGCCCCTTTCTTTTTTCCCACCCGAAACATTCAGGTAATTGTGGCCGTCGAATTGCCCGGAAAACGGTGTATTTGATTTTGTCTACATCCATGGGCCCGGGCGGCATCTCCATTTTCACCACGCCACCCCACACGGTGCCTACCCAAATGTTGCCCTCCTGGTCTTCCAGCAGTGAATTGATTTCCTGTCCACTCAGCCCGGTATGGCCTTCTA
The DNA here is from genome assembly GCA_020636375.1 of Lewinellaceae bacterium. Lineage (GTDB taxonomy): Bacteria > Bacteroidota > Bacteroidia > Chitinophagales > Saprospiraceae > JACJXW01. The sequence continues at coordinate 32,806 of JACJXZ010000012.1, forward strand.
CTATGGCGGCGGTACTTCGCTGGGGATTGGTTTTTGGGAAAAACCGCCGGAAGGTTTCGGCCTTCCGGTCCAGCAGGTTCAGGCCATTGGCCGTGCCTATCCAGAGCCGCCCGTGGCGGTCTTCCAGGATGGTTTTGATGTTGTTGTTCGAAATGGAAGTGGAATCGAAAGGGTCGTGCTGAAACACCTGGAAACGGTATCCGTCAAAACGGTTCAGCCCGTCTTTTGTGCCTGCCCAGAGGAAACCCTGACGGTCTTGAAAAAGTGCGGAGATGAGGTTTTGCGAAAGCCCCAGCTCGTTCGGGATGCGCTCGAATTCGATCTCCTGGGAATAGCAAACGGAGCCGTTCAGGCACCACAAAAAGGCCAGCAAGAGGAAGGTGGGGTATAGTCGTTGGTATTTTTTCATGTTTTTGCTGGTCCAGAGAATTTCCGATAAGATAAGTGATGAAACGCAAACAACCTGCACCATTATACTTGTTATTTTGCCCGCTAATTTCGTTAATCCCGCTTTTTAAGAAAAAGCGGGACGCCTTAGCTCCGGCTATGCCTGCGTTTTTCGCCTCATTAGCGACCAAAATAACTGCGTCTAATTGGCGCATCTTATTTACGTTTCATCACTAATGAAAACGGATGGATGCTTGGCCAAAAGGTTGCCCTTCAAGTCAAGTGAGGCGCCCAAAAAATGGCTGAGCATCAAATTGCCAGCTAGGAGAAGGTAACGATCAAAAACAAATCTGATGGTATTATGGAAATAAACCGAAATTGTATAACAAATCGTACAAAAAATAAGCGGGCAGGGTTTGGGCGCTGTTTCCATTTTATCCGGGTTTGCTCCGGTTAGGGCTTGCACGAAAATAACCGCTCCAGTAACGCACTATTCGAAAGCCAATTTCATCATTTCCTGTTCCGCTTTGGAGATTCCCAGCCGATCGGCTTTATTCCGCCAGGCGTTGACGGCCTTTTTCGTAGAGCGCATAAAGGTGTCCGCTGCTTTGAGGTTCACCCTGAAATACTCCGCCACGCTTTTCGCCAATTCCAGGTCCAGGGCATTACTATTTTCATCAATATTGAGGCTGAGCCCAACACCTTGCTCATTTGGATTGATATCGTAGGCGGGAGATAAAAGCCAACCTCTGTTTGTCAGGAGGAAGCCATGATTGCATAAATGGTCATCGGTATTGGAAACACAAATGGAAAATACGATCCTTTTCCACAGTTCCAACAAGTCTTTATCTGGCTGAGCGCCATATTCTTCAATAATTTCCACCAGTTCCAGATAACTTTCGCCCTCTTGATGGCTAACGCCATCCTTATAGCCCAGCAAGGTCATGGCAGAGGCGAAGTGAATCCGTTTGCCGTCAGCACTGCGGTCAAACCGCTTTGTCATAAAGGTGTGGTATTTCTGAGAAAATTTTTTTGCTGTGCTCTGCGTGATCCTGATGCCCGCTTCTTCGGCCAATTTATTGACGATAAACTCCCAGGCACCTTGGTCTCTGTCGTCATTTTTGCTTGGAAATTTGGCGATCCAGAGGCGGCCCTCCGGACTCCGTACACTTGCTTTGGGCCTGGCGCCACCTAGGGAAGAACCCGGCGCCATCAACAAACGAAGCCACTTTGAAGCCTCTTTATCTTCAAAGAAATCGTCATCTTCAATTCTCAGGCTGGCGTGTTCCAATTCCCGGATGCTTGAGAAAGGTGGAGTTGGAAATGTCGTATCGTCGTCCAGAAAAGGGCCTTCTTCATTTAATTTAAAGCGAAGTGCTCCCGAACGTGATATATCATTGACCCCAAGTAAGTAATCGGACTCAAACAATCTTCTTTCTTTTCTTTTTCCTCTCTTGCCTGGAGCGCTTCCGTCTTTTCATCAACGTCCTTCCCCATCTGTCCGGGAGGAGTCAGGAAAATACCAAAGTTGGGTTTCTCATCGGTGATGTACTGAGTACGGTGAATAAACGAAGGTCAGGGTCCAGCACCTGTGCGTATCCACTTTGTAGCCACTGTTCGTCGTATTCGAAAGAAAGATTTCCTCTCCCCGGACTTGTTCCGCCCGGAGCATTCCCATTTTCATGGCAGCCGGCAATTCCTGCCAGTCGGCATATACAATAATCTCCTTCATTGCTCCGTCTCAGTTTTAGGTCTCTCTTAGGCGTTTTCAGTTCAGCATCTTGTAGTTTTCTTCCCAGGATATCATCAGATCCCACAGAAAGCAAATCCTTCTCCAGTCAGCACCGACAGAACCTGAACATACTTTCCCATCGCCACCTTCGGGCTTCCTTTTTCGATACTCCACAAAGTGCTTCGGCTGATGTTTGCTCTCTCGGACACCTGTTCGGTAGACAGCTTGCGCCGGAGCCGGGCCAGTTTGATGTTCTCACCCAGTGTAGAGAGGATCTTTTTTTCTTTGGGGCGTAAAACGGCTTTTCTGGAAGTCATAATGTTTGTTATTTCAAACAAAAATAATATTTGTGTTTGAAATAACAAACATTAGGCTTAGAGATGCTTTGAAAAGCAAATCGGAAGATTTGATAATTGATGCAGCAACTACCCTGGAGGAATTTTATGCCAACAGGAAACTGCCATTACCGGAAGAAGCCCTGCGGTTACTGGAGGGCCAGGTGAAAAAGTCCAGGCATAAATATGCCGTTATGGCTTGCCTAAAAGTTATGGTTACAACGGGGCATATTTCTAAAGAGAGATCAGAAGAGTTATTGTTGGATTGGAAGGAAAGGAATAACTATCCGATTTTTTAGGAGTCGATCCGGTAAGTTAAGTGCGAATAGCCCCCAACAGGATATTTTGGATATTGAACTTACTTCTACTTCAAAAATGTTGTAAATTTGGAAGTAAAGAAATCCCAGGGCATTTAACTCAGGAAAATAGAATTCATGGAAGATTTAATCATATCGGGAGAAGTATTGGCACAGGCAAAAATAAGCCCTCAGGCCTTGAGAATAGAGATCGCCGCTTATCTGTATGATAAGGAAAGGCTGTCTATGGGCCAGGCGAGGAGACTGGCCGGATTGGACCTCATCAGCTTTCAGAAAGAATTGGCTAAAAGAGACATCTATATCCATTACGACGTAGAGGATTTTCTTTCCGATATAGAAACCCTGGAAAAGTTGGATAAGGACAAATGATCGTTATTAGTGATACTTCCCCCATTACCAATTTGATCCAGATCGGCAAACTGGAGATCCTCAAGGAGCTATTCCATGAGATAATCATTCCCGAAGAAGTATATGAAGAGTTGTGTGAGTTGGAATTCCAGAGAAGCTTACTGAATTCCCTTGACTGGATCAAGACACGGGAGGTTGCTGATAAGCAATTGGTCAACAGGTTGATCAGAGATATCGATAAAGGAGAGGCAGAATCAATTGTGCTTGCGATCGAGTTGAAAGCAGATATTTTGCTGATTGATGAAAAGAAAGGAAGAAGAGTGGCCAGAGAATACGGCCTTGAAATAACCGGGTTGTTAGGAATTCTGAAAAGAGCAAAATCGAAGAACCTCATTCCGAAACTTCAGCCTGTTATTGAAGAACTTATCCTGAAGGGTGGCTTCAGGATTCACCCCAGATTGTATGAGGAGGTTTTAAAAAGTGTTGGTGAATAATTCTTAAGCAGGAGAGGAGGAATAAGAAGAAATCCTGGAAAAAAGCTGTAAAAAAAAATTTCTACCCAAAAATATGTTTTACTCTGATAATCAGGAAGTTGGATGTAAAACAAAAAGCCTTGTAAGTAATTGACTTACAAGGCTTTTTGTTTTCTTGCGGTCCGGACGGGACTGATTCAGTAGCCTTGCAAAACGCTGATTTTCTTTTGTTTACGCGGCCGGGCAGGAGGTTTGTAAAAAAAATTGTAAAAAAAAAGGGCAGCATTTCCGTTGCTGCCCTTGTCTTCAAAGCCATCTAAATTCAAGGATAATAAAAAATCGCCTATCTGTTATGAAATATCAAAAAAAGCAATAGATTTTTTGATTAATTTTCAATTAATTGGGGATTTGAAAAAGGTAGCCCACCCAGGGGCTACCAAAGAGCGAAGCAAACCGCCCTATGGCCGGAACGCGATTGTCCTCACGGAACATTGAACCACGTCGAAACTACCCTCCCACAACAAACCAGTTGACGGCTGCTCTGCCCGGTACTGGTGGATGCCCACCGACATCTGGGCAATGCACTGGCTCCCTCCAGGTGGAAGAGAAAAACGGAGCGATCCGTCCACGTACACGTCCATCGGCGCGGCAGTCAGGTTCTCGAAGCAGCGGCTTCCGAAGTTGTTAGCCTCGCAGGCCATCTGCTCCGGAGCATCTTTTTGGCAGGACGCTGTGAGCGCCAGGAAAAGGGCGAAGATCATTCTTTTCATATTAGCTATTTACGGGATGCGGAATAAACGATGACGCCGACCAGGACGATGGTTCCGATGATAACCACAAGTAACGCGGTGTTGTCCGGCCTTAGCTCGCCTGGCCGCAAGGGCGCCAGCAGGTCTTCTCTCGCCAGGTCGACGGCGCGGCCTATGCGCCTGGGCGCCGTGACGATGATACTCGCCACTCCCTCAAATACCTGGCCGACAGCAACGGCTACGGCGGCAACTGGGTCCATAGATAAAGTCGTTTATGCGCTCATGAACACCATCAGCGCGATGATGATCAAAACCGCTCCCAGGATCATGGCGTTGTCCAACTGCTCCGCCTGCATCGCTGCCTGCTCCTGTGAGCGCGGTATTTCTCCGGTCGGGTCGGTGTAGCCCATCAGGGTAAGCCCTCGCCCAGGGCAAGGATCGTACCCGTAGTGGCGCATGACATCCACCTCGTTGATCTCGTCGCAGAGGTATTCCTCTTTGGTGAACTCGGTCCTTCCCGAATTGCAGAGCCTCCGGCAACTGTCGGCTAGTGCCGGCGCCAGGCCAAACCAACCGTCGCACCGGCGGCGGCATTTGCATTTGTGGCCGCAGATTTCAATACCCAGTAGTGGCATCTTCAAAATTATTTTAAGTTTCTTCAGAATGTACCTCGTCAATCTGCATCCGTTTTTCGGGCTTCGAGAGGTACAGGATCGCGGCGACGACCGCCATGACGATGATAGCGGTCATCCCGCCAAACAGAAATGCTTCCTCAGCTTTCATTTATCTCAGTTGTCGGAAAAAGTAGGCGTTTTCCGCTTTTTCCCGTTCTTGAAAACAATGACCCGGCGCTCGACGCGGGGGCCTTCTTTGATCCGCTTCTGGATTGCCCAATACACGCCGATCAGGACGATGAACCCGCCAAAAACAAAACTCTTCAGGTCTACCATGTCCCCGTGTTTGTCCACCAGCCGGCGATGTATTGATAAACAGACGCAGCGGCCGGCCGTGCTGGCGTTTTCTGAAGCGGCGGATGCCCTTTGACGTCGTGCCACAGGCAGGACCGGACGTCCAGCCGGGGCGGCTTCGATAGTTCGTTAACGCCTACGGCGATCTCTTCCGGCACTTCCGGCTTCGCTGCCGGGAGGTAGGCGTTTTCGCCCAGGGCGTGGCCTTTGATCTCCCGGTGGCGCTGGATGCACCGCCAATCGGATTCGCGGATGCCCTTCACTTTGTTCAGCTCCTGAAAAATGGCTTTCTTATCCATGGAAAATTATTTTAAACTGTTCTTGACTCCGTCGATCGACGTAAACAAAATTTCGGGTCTCGCAGAGACGTTTTTTATCGCGTAAGAAAGCAGCCGGGCAATTATCTCGGGCCGAGAAAGCTTGGTGGCTTCGGCTGCAGTGCGGACGTAATCCTCCAGCTTCTCGCTCTGTGGCAATTCGCCCCCTCCGGTTGAGCCGTTCAGCCTCTCTGCAACCGCTTCCGCTATCGCCTCCAGGTCGGCTTCGCCAAGCACTTGGCCGCCTTCGTCTTCTTCACATTCCAGGCAGTGTTCTCGGACAACTTGACCGCAAAGTTTGCTTACTGTCGTGCCTTGTTCGGCAGCCAACTCGCGGAGTGCTTGCTTTTCTTCGTCTGACGCCCGAAAAGTGACGCTGGAGTAGCCCATACGCATTTTAGTTAATTTGTTTCACTGCAAAAGTTACCTTTTTTGGTGAAATTGTCAATAAAAACATCTACAAATGTAGATGTACAAAAGAAAATGCCCGATATACATTTGTTTATCAGGCGTTTGTGTTTATAAATAAAAATCACTGATTTGTTGATAAAGACAAAAGCCCTCCCCCGCCAGAGGCAGAGAAGGGCTAAACTACAGAAGAGACAAGCACAGCGTTCACGCCAGCAGGCTGGCCAGGCGTTTGTTCTCGTAGTGGGCAGTCAGTTGTTTGAATTCCCGGATTTCGAGGTGCGTATAATCCTCGCTCTCTGTGATCCACTCCCAGTGCCGGCCGCCGATCACGGCCTCGATGGTGTCCAGGCTTACCTGGTGGTCATAGAGCCACTGCCAGACGTCTGCCAGGGCTTCGGCTTCCTGGGACTTCGCCAGGAAGGTTTTGAGTTGTCGGAGATAAGGGTTTATGGCTTTCATCCTTTCAGCCGTTCGCGCACTTTCTCCAGAGTATCTATCCACTCGCTGACCATACCGACGGCTAAGGCGCGGGCCTCTTCCTCCGGATCGTCCAGGTAGGCGTCGTCGTCGTACTCCATTTCGGCTTCCTCGATCTCGCCATAAATGTCTGGGCATTCTTCCCCGAGCTTCTCCAGGAAGTGCAGGTAGTGGTTCGTCTTCATCGTGCTGTATTTGCGGTGAAATTCAATAAGGGTTCGCATTTCTTCAGTGGTGTAACTCATGGCTCCAGGATTTTAGTGACCAAAGCTTTTGACCTGCGCTCCGCAGACGGTACAGTACGTTCCAGCGCCAGCTGGGCCTTTATCGGAGAATACCGCATTGGCAGAACAACTGTGGGCGTCGGCTCTCATTTGCTCATCCCAATCAATGGCGTTTTTCCAGGCTTCTACAGACGACCAGCAGTAAGTCTTTTCCCCTTCGTCCATCTCCCACAATTCCCCCGTTGCCGGGTCCTGGTAAAGGGTGTCTCCTTTGTACTCGGATACTTTTTTCATATTCATATCAGAAAAGGATTGCGGCCGCAATGGCCAGGGTTAACAAAATGAGGGTCACGATGTACCGGCGGCGGGGAGTGTCAGGATCTTCACCCTCCGGCACTTCGATGATGCTGAACCGGGTCAGCGCCCGGTTATGGCGGGTTATCAGCCGCCTTCGCTGGGTTGGTTTCATGGCCTCATGCTTGTTTTTGGTTAATAGACGGGTTACAGATCGGGCAAAGCCTCGGCCCGTTCTTCCGGTTTTTCAGGCGGCGTTCCTTGATCCGGCCGCCGGCCATGGTCCGGACAACGCGGTAAGGTATGCCTTCCCGGTTGCAGGCGTCCAGGATTCGGGCGCCGCGCCCGGTCCGGTGTTCGTGCATCCGCCGGTCCAGGTGGCGATGGTCGGCCACGCTGCCCAGATAATGCTGGGCATGGCTTAGCTTTCTTTCGAAGTGGAGCAGATAGATCATCAGGCTAAGCTTTGCGGCCTTCGGCCTGGTTGATCAAATCCGTGTAGTGCTGCACCCATTCCCGGTTGTTGTCGATCGCCTGGATGGTCCGTGCCGGCACTTCCTTCCCGGCCCGCTCCAGCTTCAGCTTTTTTTGTGTGTGCGATCCGAGCCGCTTCTTGTACTCCTTGAGCCGCTGTTTCAGGTGCCGGAGGTCTGTCGTTTCGTGTGTGCGTTTTGGTGTTTCCTTCTCGTGTTCTCGTGCGTTATAAAGGTCACACGGGGAATCTGTGCTATCTTCCTGCGTTTCTCCAGTCCGGAAGCCGATCTGGCGGCGCTTGGGCTGGATGTAGATCACGTTCTCGTCTTCGCCGGCAGCGCCGTCCTGCTCGACCTTCAGGACAACGGTAATGTTGGCCAACTGCGTCGGGTCGTAAAGCTGTGCCGGTTGCTTCGGCAGGGGCGGGGGCGGCGTCCGGTCGGCGAATGCGGTGATCCGGGATTGAAGGGCATAATTCCACCGATCGCGGACGGCGTCTTTCAGGTTCGTGAACCAGTGTGGGTTGACGTCGTACTGGCTGACCTCCACCGTCTCCGCTATGCCGCTGCCTTTGTGGTGGACCCGGTCCAGGATCACAGAGGCAAAGAAGATGATGAGGCAAACAACAGTGAAATAGCCGAGGCCTCCGCCGTACTTCGCCACCTTCTCTTCCTGCCCGGATTCGATGGCGCCGGCGGCGTCCTTATATTCCTGCTCGTACCCGGCGGACCGGCCCCGGAATGACGCCCGGGCGTCGTCCAGCTCCGCAGCCTTGCCCGCCTCCAGCTCTGCAAGCTTCCCGGCTTTTTCCGCCTCCAGGGCTGCGATAGCCGCCTTGGCGTTGTCCTTCTGGGTGGCGTAGGAGTTGCCGGTACGGGCTTCTTTCCGCCGGATGTTGGCCAGGTCCGTTTTTGCTGCCGCTATCCTGCCGGAATAGGCCGATCCCTGCCCATCGAGCAGGGTTGCCCACTTGGCGGCGATGGTGGCGCTGTCTGCCTTCCATTGCGCCGTTGCCTCGGCCTGCAGGCCGGCGTACAGGCTGTCCGCTGCCAGCTTCTCCCGGCCTGCTGCCGGCGCAGTGAGGTTCTCCACTATGGTATCCGAATTTTTGAAGGACAGTACCCCGCTGGCGGCACCCAGCAGGATCACCACGACGAAAACGGCGATGCTCATCACCAGGTGCAGGCCGGCAAACCGCCCATACAAAACGGCGTCGACAGCCTGGGGAGTTGTTACCCTCAGCCCGCCCTCAATGGTGATGGTGCCCAGGGCCGCCACCAGGCCGGCCAGGTAGACGGCGATCTCCGGAAGGATCGGGGAAAGGGCCTGGTACGATAGGGCATAGATAATGCTCACCTCGGTGGCGGCGCTCACGACCTGGGCGAAGATCCCTGTCGTCTTGACCGGCCGGTGCAGCTTGGCATAGGTTTCGAAAAAACCGGTGTCTTGCGGTAATGATCTTAGAAATTTCATAATTTGTGAAATTGTTTTGTTTAACAATACCCTCCTTCCGGGGTCCACTTCACGGCCCGGTTGGAGGGTTTTTTATTGCCTGAAAATGCGTCCTGAAATTTTTCCTATAAAATCACCGGACTAACCGGACTAACCGGACTATTTGGCACTTAAAGATCACAGGGAGAGGGAGTTACAAAAGTCCACTCACTGGACTTCGTAGTCCAGTTAGCCCGATTTTAGTCCAGTCGATGAAACCAGGCCTTTGCCTGTTTTTTTTTGCACTGGACTACACTGGACTAAAACCCGTTTTTTTCAAATATCTGGTTTCCAGCAACTTATATTTTGCACTGGACTACACTGGACTAGGACCGGACTAGGATAAATATTTGAATATCAAAAGCTTAAAGTTAGTATGCCCATTTTAGTCCAGTAAGTCTTAAGTTTTCGTCTTAATAAAATCCAAGTCAAGGGACTCATGCCGGAATTTCAGGCACCGCCTTTGCGGCCCGCCTTCCTCCATTACGACCCTGGATTTTAGCCGGTCCGTCTCTCCCTTCCCCTGTGGTCTTTCAAAGTATGGCTGCATGGTCAGGTAGCTCTCCAGAGTGGCCTTATCCAGGTGGTTTAGCTGTTGCTTTATCGCCTGCTCCTTGTAAATTTTGAATGCCCTGTTAAAATCGAGGTACAGGTGTTCGCCCCTTACCACGTAGTGGGTTCCCCGGAAGAAACTCTGTCCCTCTTCCGAGTCGATGATTTGCCAGAATTCGGACACTTCGCTGGTCTTCGTCATCTGGTCGTGCTGCTCGATGACTTTTTCGCGCATCAGCCTGTAAATGGCCTCGTAGTCGAAAGGAAAGTCCAGCAGCCCGGAAAGAACCCTGAAGGGCGCCAAGATGGCGGCGACGTTGGCCAATGTCCGCTCATCCAGGTGGTTTGTCTTCCCGTCGCGCCGGAGGTGGCCATACACCGTTGAAAATTCAAAGCCGAATTGGGCAGCGACGACCTCGCGGTGCCTCAAAATTTCGAGGAGGACATTTCCCAAACCGGCGGAGATCATTTCCTCCAGGCCCCTGAAAGCAGCCTTCTCTCCATCGTCGAATTTCGTTTTGCTAAAAGTCAGCATCAAAACCCGGCTGAAAAGGGCGTTCTCTTTGGTGGGCATTTCTTGCCCGCCGAGGATCACCGCCGAATTGACCAGGGTGGCGTGTGTCCGGTTGTCGTTGGATGTCTGCGCCCGTTCATAGCCGATGCCGTCGTAGACGTTTTTCAGCATCCCGATGAGGTTCTTGTCGATCCGGTTCTTATATTCTTCGAAGGCCTCCAGGCCGTTCCGTACCTGCGCCAACTTCCGGGAAAAGCCCCTCGGGCTGGATGCGCTCTCCAGGCCAATCGCGTCGTTCGGCCCGTAGTTGCCGAACAGCCGCCGCATCGCCTGCCGGAAAGTGGTTTTGCCGGTGCCTTTGGGGCCAAATAGGAAGAGTAGGGGAAAGCAGTTGGCGTGTGCGAACACCACATCCCGGAAAGCGGCTGCAACGACGAAACAGATGCCTATTTTGGCATTGTCGTGAAAGGTCTTCACCAGCTGCAGGCCCCACTCTTTGAAAGTCGTGTTGCCGTTCTCGAAAACGAACTTCCGCTCGTTGTGATATTCTCTTTCCGCGTCTTCGTTAACCTTGCTGAAAGCGGGGAGATAAAATCTCAATTCGCCGATCGACGCGATCCCGTACTCGTTGGCCTGATAGAAGGCCTTCCCGTCAAAGATGCCATTGGCAAAGGCATAGTACCCGTTTTCGGGCAGGTGACCCAATACTGTGACCTCTTCGGCGGTTTCTTCGTGCTGGTATAAATACTCCTTAATGAGGGCGAATTGGTTGCTGCTGAAGGAAGGAACAAAGTTGCCTTTCCCCTCCACGATAGCCGCAAATTCCCTGGGGCTGGTAAGGGCCTTGACCGAGCAGCAGATCACTGTCTTTTCGCCATTGACGTTTTGCAGTTCCATGATCCGTTTCGGGGCTTGGTTGTCCAGAAGCAAATACAAAGGTGTGATTGTGAAATTGGTAACGTTTTCTCGACCACTTCCTCTCGATGCGGGACACTCGTACCGGCCCTTTTTGATCTTCAACGGAAACTTGGGCGGCGGCAATTCTTTCTCCTGCACCTCCGCCGGCGGAATGATCCGGATGCCGGCAGGGGATGGAGTAGGGGGGGAGGCAACCTCCCAGGAAGAGCCGTTTATTTTAGGCTTCCCGTTTCCTCTGGCGGATATTATCCTGGCTGCGTCATAAGTGATGCCCTGGGCCTTCGCATGGTCGAGGAAGGAGCCGATCGTCACGGCGCCGCGATCTTTACCCAGCGCCCTGGTGAACTCTTTATCCGTTTGGGCCGGGTCGTAACGGTCATGGAACTGGCTGACCTGGTGGGCCAGGTGCCGGCCCGCTTCGCCATACTCGTGAGCGAGTGGAAGGAGGATTTTGATAAACCAGGTTTCAACCCCGTTCGTAATGTCGATCCCCCGTTCGGTGATCTGCCGGATCACGTCGTTGACCTTTTCTTCGTGCGTGAATTCGACCAGGTACTTGCCCGACCGGCGGGGCTGGTCTCCCCCCCCCCTGTTGTCTTCCTCCCCGGTAATCTTCCCCTCCCACTTAAAAACCTCATAATTCTCGGGCTGGTAAACCAGGTTGGCGGGTGTGTAAGCAGGATACCACATTCGTGTCACGTCGCCGGTACTGCCGTCTATGTGTTCTCCGGCAGGTTCTTTCTCCCCCGGATATTTAACCGGGATGTCGAAGGTTTCGGCCAGGTGTTCACAAATCGCCAGGTAGGCTTCTTGCTGTTGTTCCTGTTCAAATTCCGCCTCGATCCAAACCCTTGTCCCTCCGCCCAGGGATTGATCCATCCGGCGGATATACGGGCTTTTATGGGCGGCTCCCAGGTTGAACCGGTGCATGTGTTCGTCCCCGCCATCGACGTCGAACGCCAGGAGGGAAGAGGGAGTGTCCAGGCTTCCCCGGCTCTCCCATTTCCCCAGGCAAACGGCGGAACACCGTTTCCGCCTGGCTTCTTTGTAATCCTCCGGGCTTTTGGCTTTCAACGCCCGGAGTTCAGTTGTCAGGTTGACCAACTTCTCGTTGTCCGGATCGCTGCATTTCGCGAAGAACTCGTCCACCGGCAGCACTCGCTGTGGGGGAGTGCCGTCCTTGACTAAAACACTTTTGAAAACGGACACGAAATCAGCTGTCCGTTTGCCTTTCGCAGGCCTTTTGATATTGCTCGTCATCTCCAGCATTTTTGAGAATTTTACATAGCAAAATGGCTAATTCAACTAAATCTGCAGTTTCAGTTTTTATTTTAGCACAAGCCGGCTCGAGCAATTTGGCGGTCAGTTTTTCGGCGCTTTCAATCGCCTGGGCATTTTTGGTGTTGGTCGTCATCACGTTCCGAATTTTTTCGAGCAGCACGGATATATGAACCGCTTGCCGCAGCCGGTTTCCGGTTGCCCGATGGGTTGGATAATTTAAATTACTGTTTGCGCTCATCAAACTTGTTTTTTGAGCGCTCTCGGAAGGCGATGAATTGAAAGTGGCGGGAAAATCATTATCTTTGTCCCGAAGAAATACCAAAGTTTAGGGTGTTCCGCCTCCGGAGCGCCCTTTTTTTTATGCCTCCGCCTGCTGCGATTTCAGCGCGTCGATGATCTCACTGTGCAGGCAATACAACTTCCGCCCTTGGCGGTATACTTTTATGGTCCCTTCCCGCCACAATTTGTTGAAGGTGTTGCGCGAGATGTCGAGAATCCTCATAACGTCCTGAGCGGAGAGAATCTCCGGCTGCGGGGTTTGCTTTTTTGGTTCCATCATATTATTTTTTTAATTAATGATTTCCGCTTAGTCAGTAGGCGGCTTTTAGCTTCAATAAGTCGCAAATTAAGTCTAAAACATGCTAATTGCAAGTTTTTGAAATGTTTTTTGGAGTTTAAAAAAACATTAAAAAGAAGCCTTCTTTCTAATGTATTCTAAGTCAATTAATTGGATGTATTTTTCCAATTTGGTTTTTTCCGGAGAAAATTTTTCAATAAAATCAAAATCGCTCAATTCTCGTTTGGCCAATTTCATTTTGCTGGAAATGTTATTCATAAATACCGGCAAATTCTTTTTGTCGTCTCCGATAACCCAAGAGAAGAAAGTCCCATTTACATCCCCATTATTTTCTTCTTTCAGCTTTACATACAGGTAATAAAAAATATAGGCTTCTATCGCGGTAATGGTTTCCTCATTCAGGGATGCCTTGATTCTTGGGTATTCAATTGCTGCCTGCAAATACATTTCCCTCAATCCTCCATATTCTACAACCCTGAGATAATCTTTGGCAACCATAAATTGAGCTATGTCTTTTTTGAATAAGATTTCTGCGTTCGTCCTAAGAATGTCGAGCAAAGAAGTGTAGTAAAACTCAATTAATGAGCCTATTCCAGCGATAGAAAAGTCTTCTTCTTTTTTCTCCTGATACCGCACTATCCTGGCAATAATTTCCTCCTTTTCCAGAAGATAATTCCCGGTTGCTGCTACTGCGTTGTGGGTGTATTCTCTTTTCAGAAAACTTTCAAGATCATCTTCACTCCAATGTATATCAGCATCTCCCCAGGCACATTTTATTTGAGTATTTTTCGTATCATAATTGATCCTGATATACAGTTGCTTGAAGTCATCTTTTCCCCTTAATAAATACCTGAAACTAATCTTCTTTTTCTTTGCCATATTGCTAGTTTAATCCCAATCTACGCCGTCCAGGGCGCGGTTGATCATCCCCCGGTTCATGTGTACGTAGATCATGGTTTCCCGCAGGTTTGAATGCTGCATCAGTTCTTTGAGGATGTGGACGTCGATCTTGCCCGCCATAATGGCGCCGAAGGTGTGCCGGCCGGTGTGGCTGGCGATCTCGTCCTGCACCCGCTTCCGGACCGGCAGTTGCCGGGCGATCTTCTTGAGTTGCTTCACGTAGGCATTCCGGCATGTGTAGTGGAAGATCGGGCCGTCGATGTAGAAGGACCGCAACCGGCGCTGGATGATCCGCTCGGGGCGGCTCGATCCTCCATCCGGGTGGGGGAATAGCTTGCGGAGGTTTTGCCGGTACGGCTTTTTCGTCTTCTGGGCCGTCAGGAACAGCTCTATGCCGTCCGGAGTCTCCAGGATGTGGTCATCCTTGATTTTGGAAATATCGCTGAACCGAAGGCCCGTGTAGCAGCTAAAAAGGAAGAAATCGAGCAGCGCGGGGTGATGGTCCTTTTTCGAGGTATCGAAGCGCTCAAACAGCCCCAGCTCGTGTTCGGTGAGAAACAGCTTGTCGGTCTGCGCCGGGCGCACCTTCACCTGGTTGCAGGGGTTGGCGGAAAGCCGGTTGTGCCTGACGGCCAGGTTGATGTACTTCCGGAGGTTTTTGAAGTGCTTGTGGACCGTATTCTGCACCAGGCCGGCGTTGTAAAGGCCCTGGACAAATTCCTGGACAAAGGAGGGCTTCAGGTCGGAGAAATAGGCGGGATCGCGGAACTCCTGAAGCTTCCGGAAGGTGTTCGCCTGGTCGAGGTGGCTGCTCGGGGCCAGCCTGCCCCGTTCCTTCTCCAGTTGCTCCCGGAAAAAATCGGTGAAGGTTTCCGACCGGCTGCCCGTCTGCATGTATTCCCGCAGCCGCTCCAGGGACACCTGGCCGTCCCGGTGCATGACCTCATGTTCGAACCGCTCCATGCGGCTGACCAGGTCGGCAATAGTCTTGTTTAAAGCAAATTGGTTTGGATGGTGGACGATGCGCTGATACTTCTTGTGCCACTGGGCTGGAGTGATGAGGATACCGGTATTGTGGTAGTAGGTTCGGCCATTGAGGTAGGCACGGATCAGCACGACGGCAGTGCCGTCCTGACGGAGTTCGCCGCGTTTGTCTTTATCATAGACCACAGCATAACGGATAGCTTGCATTTTTTTCGCTTTAGGAATGTGACATAGTAAAATCAAAAAATGAAGCTAAAGCGATCCTACTGTAACAATAGCGGAAAAAAATGCATGAAATTAGAAGAAACCTAAAGGGGCTTACTGAAACTCAACGCGCTGTTTTTCCTTTGAAAAGCCCCGTAAACAGTGCGTTTTAGCAACTAAATGAATCTGTTTGAAACATAGTTGGCGGTCCGGACGGGACTCGAACCCGCGACCCCCTGCGTGACAGGCAGGTATTCTAACCAACTGAACTACCGGACCTTATTTTTGCAGCCACATCCTTACGCGGCTATTTTTTGCTTTTCCGGACGGGACTCGAACCCGCGACCCTCCCGACAAGAGTCGGGATATTCTAACCAACTGAACTACCGGACCTTGTCCGCCGTAGCTCGTTAGAGCGAAGGCGGACCAGCTGATTTCTCATCAGCGAGTGCAAATGTATAACCATTTCTAAAATGATGCAACACCTCGCCGCAAAAAAATAAAAAAAGTTTTGCATCACAATGCTTATTGCTAATTTTGTAGTCCTGTTTGGAGAAGCCCGGAGATGGGGGGAGGCTTTCTTTCCCGTTTCCCAGGGCAGCATCTGGCAGTACAAACCCCAGGAACCGATATGCGGCGGGCCACAGGGCGGGCCGGTTATCGGGTTATTTGTTGCTTTCCGGGACGAAGTTCCGGGGCAGTTGTTAGTTGTTGGTTATTGTCCATCTGCGGCGGCTACCCGTCTAACATTGGATTCCGCTTTTCAGTATTAAAAGCGGGATATGTTGTTTGTTGCCGGTTTGGCCTTGGGGTCGCCGGAACCATTGGGTTCCCTAACGGACAACTAACAACCGACAACAGCAACTCCGGCCGTTGTTTCATCGCGCCAACAACCAATAACCAAATAACCAAATAACCAAATAACCAATAACCCGTTCCACCCCAAGCGCCCCCGCGAACCTTACTAGTGATAATCCCGTTCTTCCTTCGGCCTGCGCTGGGGATGGCCGGGCTAAAACCTCAAAGGTTATGGTTTTCCTGGATTTCGAACAACCCCTTGAAAGTCTGTACGAACAGCTGGAGAAAATCCAGCAGGTCGGTGAAGAAGGCGACGTTGATGTTACTGATACGGTCCGCGAACTGGAGGCCAAGATCAGGAACAAACGCAAGGAGATTTACGGCAGCCTCACCGGCTGGCAGAAGGTGCAGCTTTCCCGCCATCCCGAACGCCCCTACACGCTTTACTACATCAACCAGATGTGCCGCAAGTTCACCGAGCTGCACGGCGACCGCTGCTATGCCGACGACAAAGCCATCGTCGGCGGGCTGGGCTCGCTCGACGGTCAGACGGTCGTCATCATGGGCCACCAGAAGGGCGTCAATACCAAAATGCGGCAGTACCGCAACTTCGGCATGGCCAACCCGGAGGGCTACCGCAAGGCCCTGCGTCTCATGAAGCTGGCCGAACGCTTCGGATACCCCGTCGTCACCCTGATCGACACCCCGGGCGCCTTCCCCGGCCTGGAAGCCGAAGAGCGCGGCCAGGCCGAAGCCATCGCCCGAAACCTCTTCGAAATGGCCCAGCTGCGCGTGCCTATCGTCTGCGTGGTCATCGGCGAAGGGGCCTCCGGCGGCGCCATCGGCATCGGCTTGGGCGACCGCGTGTATATGCTCGAAAATACCTGGTACTCGGTCATCTCGCCCGAATCCTGCTCCTCCATCCTCTGGCACAGCTGGGACTATAAGGAACAGGCGGCCGACGCCCTGAAACTGACCGCCGACCACATGTTCGGGTTCGGCCTGATCGACGAGATCATCAAAGAACCGCTCGGCGGCGCCCACGCTTCTCCCGAAGAGATGGCCAAACTGCTGAAACGGCAGATCAAAAAGGCCATCGCCGAAATCCAGGAACTGCCCGTCGACGAAATGATCGAAGCTCGTATCAATAAATATGCTAATATGGGCGTTTATGACGTAGAAGCCGTGGAGGAGAACGAGGGGCAGTAAAGAGGGGCGATTAACTGTCCGTTATTCGTTGCCTGTTGGTGGTTGCTCCGCCAACAAGCAACAGACAACAAACAACATACAACAACTATGAACGTCATACAAAACATCCGCAACTGGGCCTACCGCCGGAGCCTGAAGCAACAGCTTCGCCACCGGCCGGAGCCCACCGGTAAATCGAAAGTCAACCTCAATAATGCCGTAACGGTCGGCATCCTTTTCGACGCCACCGAGCTCAGCGTCCGGGATATCGTCCTGGCCTACGCCGAAAAACTCCGCAAGCAGGGCAAGCGCATCAAGCTGATGGGCTACTTCGACGACCCCACCGACAGCGAAAACTACCCGTTCGATTACTACAACCGCAAACAGGTGGATTGGGCCTACCGCCCCACTGGAGAATTGGTGCAGTCTTTTATCAAACAGGACTTCGACCTGCTTATGAATATCAATACCGGCTCCCTGATCCATACCGAATACATCGCCGCCCTCTCCCGCGCCAAATTGCGGGTCGGCCCCTGCACCGAACATACGTACTGCTACGACCTGATGATCGACCTCAGCCCCCGGGCAGGCCTGAAGCAATTCATCGAGCAGGCAGAGGCCCTGCTCGGCAAAACCAATATCCAACATGAGGCAGCCCCCGTTTAGCGGCGCCGGCGTCGCACTGGTGACGCCTTTTAAAGAAGACAAAGCAATCGATTACCCCACCCTGGAAAAACTGATCGAATTCGTCATCGGGGGCGGGGTGGATTTTATCGTCTCCCTGGGCACCACCGGCGAAGCCATTACCCTCAGCTCCCAGGAATGCCGGGACGTACTGGACTTTACTATTAAAATCGTCAACGGCAGGCTGCCCGTCGTTGCCGGCCTGTTCGGCAGCAACTACACCGAAAAACTCGTCAACAGCTTAAAAGCCTACAATTTCGACGGCATCGACGCCATCATGTCGAGCAGCCCGGCCTACAGCAAGCCTTCCCAGGAGGGCATCTACCAGCACTATATGGCCGTGGCCGATGCCTCCCCCGTTCCCATCATCATCTACAACGTGCCCGGCCGGACGAGCTCCAACGTCGCCGCCGCCACCACCCTCCGCCTGGCCCACGCCAGCGACAAGTTCATCGCCGTCAAGGAAGCCTCGGGCGACCTGGCCCAGGCCATGAAGATCCTCAAAGACAAACCTGCCCGCTTCCAGGTGTGGTCGGGCGACGACCCCCTCACCCTCCCCCTGATCGCCTGCGGCGCCACCGGCGTTATCTCCGTCATCGCCAACGCCTTCCCGGAGCAGTTCTCCGGCCTGGTCCACGCCGCCATGGACGGCGACTTCGAGGAAGCCCGCCGCCTCAACAACCTGCTGCTCGACATCCACCCCTGGCTCTACGCCGACGGCAACCCCTCGGGCATCAAGGCCGCCATGGAAATCCTGGGCCTTTGCCGCCAGGATTTGCGCATCCCCCTCACGCCGGTGACGGAAGCGACGTACGAGCGGCTCAGGAAGGAGTTGAGGATGGTGGGTTGAGCAGCAACACCACAGGACCTCGGCGTGAGCTCGGTCGAACGCTGGGCAAGTTGCTGTTGTTAGTTGTCCGTTAGAGAACCCAATGGGCGCGATGCTAAATTGTGCCCCTTATGTGTTGGGAGGATTTAGGTATTAGGTTTTGGGGCTACCCGTCTAAGGTTGGACACTCCATGCCTCCTGCACACGCTTGGCCTCGACTCCGCTCGGCTTTCCCCTTTCTGCTGTCCAACCTTAGACGGGTAGCCGGTTTTGGGCGTTAGGTGCCTATTGAGTGCCCTATTAGGCCTGGGTTTCCCCCCTAAAACCTATAGCCTAAGATTTACCCGGCCGGACGGACGGGCCTAAAACCGGGCAAGGGATACAAAAAGGAATCGCGCCCCCTCGACAGGCTCGGGGCCAGGTTCGCTGGCAATCAACGGCTTAGAGTTTGCAGTCGGGCAATAACCAATAACCAGTAATTGCCCCCAAACTTCGCTCCGGAGGCACTAATACCCCTCATTCTGCACCAGATTCGGATTGGCGTCCACCTCCCGCTGCGGAATGGGCAGGCGCAGGCGCTCATCGTCGTAAGGCAACCCCCGGGCCGGCGCTTTTCGCCGCATCAGGTCGTGGAGATAGTTCCCCTCGAAGGCCAGCTCCACCCGCCGCTCCAGGATGATGGCATCGATGAGGGCGGCCTCGTCCTCGAAGTCCTCAGCCTGGTAAAGCAGCAGGGCGGAGCCGTCCGGAACCGCCTGCCACAGGCTGTCCACTACGCGCAGCGACCGCCCCCGCACCTGGTTGAGCAGGGCGATGCTCTCCTCGTTAATGCCTTCCGTGCGGGCCAGCGCTTCGGCGCGCATCAGCAGGAACTCCGCCAGGCGGGCGATGGGGGCGTCGTCCTCATTTTCGATCCAGCCGTTTTCGTATTTGTTGGTGCGTGTCGTGTCGTGGGAGATGAGGGGAGGGGCGTAGCGGAAGTCCACCGCCACGTAGCCCGCACCCTGGAGGACCGCCAGCTGCTTCGGCGGAACGATGGCCTCGTAGCCGTTCTTCTTTAGATCGTCAGAAAGGAAAGCCTCGTTGGGCCCGGATGGGTGATAGACGGAGGACAAACCGCCGCCTTCGATCTCATCACTGGCCGAAGCGAGGATAGCCCAGATCTCTTCGGAAGAACCTTCATGGACGAAAAACGCATCCGGGGTTGGTGCCAGCATGTAGTTGCCGCTGTCGATGATCTCCCCGGCCAGGGCGGCTGCCGCAGCGTAATCCTCCTGCTGAAAGGCGATCCGGGCGAGGTAGGCGATGGCAGCGTAGCGGTTGGCCCGGCCCTGGGCACTGGTTCCGGGCAGCAGCGCGCTGGCCGTTTCGATATCGGCCGTGGCCCGGGCGTAGGTTTCGGCAACGGTGCTCCGGGCCGGAAATTGCAGTTGCTCTGCCGTAAGCACCGGCGCCAGCATCAGCGGCAGCCCCAGATCCTGGTATTTACCCGAACCGATCGGCTGGCAGAACAGGCGCGCCAGTTCGAAGTAAATGACGCCCCGCAGGAAGAGGGCCTCTCCTTCGATCCGGGCGGCATCTTCGGCCGTCAGGCTGGCGTCCTGCGCCGCCACCGGGCCCAGGGCGGCAAGGATGGCGTTGAGGTGGTTGATGGTTTTGTAGCCCTGGGACCAGAGGTTTTCTGCGTAGAAATCGGTGGGGTCCATCTGCAGGTTGGCGACATTCAGAAAGGCGCCGCTTCGGTAGTCTGCATTATTCGTCATCAGGTCGGCAAAGAGCACGGTGTTGCGCCCGAGCAGGCTGCCGTTTTGCACGCCGTCGTAGGCGCCGGCGAGGGCGGCCTCCAGGTCATTGGCGGTTTGGAATACTTCCTCAACGGACAATTGATCCGACGGCTCCACATCGGAGAGGAAGTTGCAGGAGGTGGCGAGTAGGGTGGTGAGCAAAATGGTGCAAATGTGCCAGGACGTGTAAACGTGTAAACGTGTAAAGGTGTAAAGGAACAGGGCTGCCCAGCCTTTTACACGTTTACACGTTTCCACATTTACACAAATAACAGGTATGTAGAGCATGGATCTCATCGAAAAGTGGTTTTGTGTTATAACTCCATCGTAAATCCAAAAGTATACGTCCGCGCCGCCGGCAAATTGTACCGGATGGCTCCTAGTGCCGCCGATTCCGGCGCGTAGAACTCCGCGTCGGGATCCAGCCCGGGGAAGCGGGTGAACGTCAGCAGGTTCTGGGCGGCGGCGAAGAGGCGCAGTTGGTAATTGCGTTGTCCCAGATTCTGGAAGGTATATCCCAGTTGCAGGTGCTGCAGCCGCAGATAGTCCCCGTCCTTCAGGTAGCGGGTGGATGGCTGGGCGCCGTTATTCACAAAGAGCCGCGCCTGGGGCACCCCGGTATCCCGGTTGTCGGGCGTCCAGGCGTCCAGCTGGCTGCGGCGCTGGTTGTCGCCGAAGGCCATGTTCTGCTCCAGGGCGCTTTCCCAGTAGATTTGGTAGCCGGTCTTGAAATGGAAAAAGGCGGACAGGTCGAAATTCTTATATCGAAAGGTGTTGGTGAAGCCGCCGGTGAGGGACGGCAGTGACCGGCCGACAACCTTCCGGTTGGCAGATGAAAAGCCGGTAACCGGGTTGCCTTCCAGGTCGAAAAACAGGGCATCGCCGTTATCGGGGTCCACCCCGGCGTATTCTACCAGAAAGAAAGAGCCGATAGACAGGCCCGGGCGGAAGAGCATGCGGCTGTTCAGTATAATGTCTTCCTGTACGCCGTCGCCGTCCTGGTCCAGCAACTGCCGCACCTCGTTGTTCAGGGTGGCGCCGTTCACCTCCAGCGTCCAGCGGAAATTCCCCCGCAGGATATCGGCGGCCAGGCTGAACTCAAAACCCTGGTTGCGCACCGCGCCCACATTGCGGGTGAGGAGGCTGATGCCATTTACCGCCGGCACCGGCTGTTGCAGCAGCAGATTTCTGGTGTCTCTGATATAATAATCCAGCTCCCCCCGCAGGCGGCCCTTCCACAGGCTGAAATCGAGCCCGGCGTCCCACTGCAGGCTCTTTTCCCACCCCAGGGACTCATTCTCCAGCGATTCGATGATATAACCCGGCTGCCCGCCGTAGGCCGCCTGAAAGTTGACCAGCGCCCGGTAGGGGTCGTTGCCGATCTCCGCGTTGCCCGCCAGCCCGATGCTGGACCGGAGCTTTAGAAAATCAACCCCTTCCAACTGGAAAAATTCCTCTTCTGAAACGATCCACCCGGCGGATAATGCGGGAAAGAACCCATAGCGGTTGGCCTGCCCGAAGCGCGAGGAGCCGTCGTACCGGGCGGAAATGTCCAGCAGATAACGGTTCCGAAAAGCGTAATTCACCCGCGCCAGGTAACCCAGGAAGGCGGCCTCTGTCCGGAAGCTTTCGGCCCAGGCAGGGGTGGCGGCAGCACTGAGGGAGGCCAGGCGGTCGTCGGCAAAACCAATTGCCCCGGCGCCTTGCCCTTCGTAACGGTCCTTTGTCAGCTGAATGCCGGCGGTGGCGGCCAGGTGGTGTCTTCCGCCCCATTGCCGCTCCCAGGTGGCGAGGCTCGTCCAGTTGTAGTTGAATACCTGCCGGTTGGAGAAGGATGCCTGCCCGTCCGGCGCGCCGAACCAGGTGGCCGATCCAAAGCGCGTGGACTGTTGTACCTGGTAAGATTCGGCACCCACCTCTGTTCTGAACCGCAGGTTGGCCAGGGGCGCCCAGCTCAGGTACGCATTGGCCAGCACCTGGGAAGTAACGCCCTCGATGTCCTGGTCTTCCAGCACGACGCAGGGGTTGCCGGGAAAGCCGAGGATGGGGTCCCGGCGGCAGTCGCCGTTCGCGTCCAGCGCCTCTACATTGGGGCGGAACCAGGCGGCAGCGCCCCAGGCGGAGCCCGCCCACTGGTTGCCCGTCCGGTTGTCGAGGGTGCGGGAGGGGTTGATGGAAATGCCTGCCTGCACCTTATCGCCGATCCGCTGCTCGATGCTGGCGCGCAGGCTGTACCGCTGCAGGCGGGTGGTGCGCAGGTAGCCGTCTTCGGCCCGGAAGGCGCCGCCGACGTAGTACCGGGTACTGGCCGTACCTCCGGAAGTACTGGCGGTGGCTTCCTGTACGAACCCTTTTTGCAGTAACAATTCCTGCCAGTCGGTGGAAGGCTCGGAAGCGGGAGGGGCGTCAGGAGTCAGGCCTACATTGCGGGCCGCTTCATTCCTCAGCTCGGTAAATTCTCTGCCATTCAGCAGCTCGTGCTTTTTACTGATCTCCGAAAAGCCGGCGTAGTAGCTTACACTGGAGCGCGGCCGGCGGTTGTACTGCCCGCTTTTGGTGGTGACCACGATCACCCCGTTGGCGCCCCGCGACCCGTAGATGGCGGTAGCGGCGGCATCTTTCAGCACATTCACGGAGGCGATGTCATTCGGGTTGAGCCAGATGAGGGGGTTGGTGGACACGCCCAGGTAGTCGTCCGGGCGGGAAGCGAGGATCAGCCCGTCCACCACGAACAGCGGCTGGTTGCCTGCGCTGATGGAGCCTACTCCCCGGATGCGGATGATGGACTCGGCGTTGAGGCCGCCGGAAGCGTTCGTCATTACGACTCCGGGCATCCGTCCCTGCAGCGCCCGCTGGAAGGTGGGCACGGAAACGCTTTCAAACGCTTCTTTACTCACCGAAGATACAGCGCCGGTGAGGCGCTTCCGGCTCTGCTCGCCGAAGCCAACCACCACCACCTCTTCCAGGCCGGTGATCTGTTCTTCCAGGCAAATGGTTATGTGGGTTTGGCTGCCGATCCTGGCTTCCTGGCTGGCGTAGCCTATGTGTTGGACAACCAGTATACTGAGTTCCGCCGGGATCGTAAGAGTAAAGCCTCCGGTACTGTCGGTAGCTGTTCCGATGGAGGCACCTTTAGCCAATACGCTGGCGCCGGCCAGGGGGGTGCCCCGAAGATCAGTAACTGTACCGGTGACGGTTCGGCTTTGAGCAAAAAGAGAGGTGGACAACACCAGTAAAAGTGTGGGCAGAAAAAATAGTTTTCGCATCTTTATGTGGGGTTAGATGATTTGCATGGAAATCATTTTTAAATTTATAAAAAGTTTTCGAAGATGTATTGTCGGGGTGCAATTTCTCCCTGGCAACCAAATATGTCCGGTCACTTATTTTGACTATGCGGCACAGGCCCCACATCCTCACTTTTCTACTCTGCCAATACTATCCTGTTTATTGACAACAAGGTCACATTGTTGTATCTTGCATACTCGGATTGTCCCGTTCACAGGGACAGTGACAGTTCGCGCAGAAGGCTTCCCCGAAACCAAATGAACCTATGTGATACACCAAGACCTACATAAGCCCTCTATTCCGGAGAAACGGCTCCGTTTTCTCGCCTGTTTCCTGTTTCCTTCACTGCTTCCGGCGGGAAAACAACAGCCTCCTTATTTTATGCGAACCCCACTACATGGCCGGCATACAGCTGAAAATGGGAGCGGCAGTATCCGGATACCTGCCAATAACGGCCGGTATCGGTTCGAGCCGGAAGTTGCCGGGGAGGAAGGGCTTGTCATCCTTCCTGCCTGGTATGCAACCTGGTGGGAGTATGGCGTTTCATGGCTGTTGTTGCTCGTCTTGCTTTACGCCGCTTACCAGCTTTCGGCCAGCCGCCGGCAGGACAATGCCAGGTCTGTAAAAAGGCGGGAGAAGGCAAGTCCCGGAGAAAATGGCGGCCTTCCCGGTCAGGTTGTCCGCCGTGAACCGGCCATGCGCACGGGAGGCCAATTTGAAGAACCTCGGTTGCCAGATCACTTTGAAGAGCCGGAATCGCTCCCTCCGGACACGGATGGCTTCTATCCCGAAGAGAAAGAATTCGTGGAAAAGGTGCAGGCAATTATCAAAGCCCACCTCTCCAACCCGGAGTTTAACCTCCACGCCCTGTGCCGCGAACTGAGCATAACCCGAAGCCCCCTGCACAATAAACTCAAAGCGCTCACCGGATGCTCGGCTACCCGGTACATCCGGGCCATCCGCCTACACTATGCCCGGGAATTCCTGCGCAAAACCACCCTGCCCGTTTCCGAAATTGCCTACAGCGTAGGGTTCAAGGACCCCAACTTCTTCTCAACCTGTTTTAAGGAAGAGTTCGGGCTTACCCCTACCGGTTTCAGGAAAAAAGAACAATAGTAAAGGAAAAAAGGACAATGTTAAAGGCCATAATCCCTGAAATAGCCTAAATTATCGTAGTCATAAATACTATGATTTTATCCTCCTGTCCATAATTGGCATCGTGCCTGTAATATATAAAAGGTGTTTCCCATCAGTTTTCCGGACGGGCGCGCTGTGTGCCTTTCGACTTCTTTCAGGGCTTTGGAGAATCATTATTTGTTCATCATAAAACCCAAAACGATTATGCGTTACTATCCCATTTTCCTGCTGGCCCTCGTGGCCCTGTCATTGGCTGCCTGTAAAAAAGACATGGCCCTTACAGAAGAGAAAGCACCATTTCAAAGTTACCTGGAAGAAGCCGATTTAAAGGTGTCCGAAGCAGATGCCTTGACGGAGCAGAATTCGTTTGTCGGCAACCGTGCTTATTTACTTTTGGAAGCCTATTCCATAGATGGCCTGCAGAAGGCTATCGATTCGGTGGGCCCCTTCGGAACGGTCCTCGTCGAAAGTGGAATGCACTATGAATCCGGTACTGTAACGGCTACCCATCCGGTGCGCATCATCGGTGAGCCAGGGGCAGTCATTCAAAGCACCACCGCTCCGGATGCTGAATTCCCCTACGTGGGCGCCCCGGCTCTTTACCTGAACGGTGCTGAGCGTTCCTTTATTCAGGGGCTGCGGTTTGTGCCGGACCCCGCCACCGGCATGGGCGGCACGGCTATCCTGGTAGCTAATTCCGACCGGGTGAACATCAGAGACAACGACTTTGAGGCTTACTTCCAGGCCGTCCTGGTCCATAAGTCCGACTACGTCCGCATTTTCTACAACCGGGCTGAAGGGTTGTATTCAGAAGGATTTGCCAACTTCAACTCCCAGGGGTATTCGATAGTCAGCGGGAACAATGCCTATCTCCGGGGAAATACTGCCGAGGATTTCTGGATCAACTATTTCGTGTCGGATAAAGATGGCATCCTTTACAAGAACACCGCCACCGGAGGGGTATACGGATTCTTCCTGTGCGCCTACGGAGAAGGTGCCATGGAACTGCCGGATGGAACTTCTGTCGGAGCTGAATTCCCGGCAACAAACTGGCTCGCCTACCGGAATACGGCTCAGGGCATGAGCACCGCCTATCTGGTTATCGACGGAGCGAACAACTCCAGGCTAATCAACAATATGGCCAGGGAATATACCGATTACGGCGTTGAGTTTGCAGGAATAACGGAACGTTTCGGCGGTGTTTTGCCGGCTTCTTTCGACAACAAGTTCGCCATCGGCGGCCGCGATTTCTGGGAATTTGATCCCGATACCAATACCTGGGTGGAAAGGGTGGTTGTCTGGGTTAAGGATTGTGGCGCCGGCAACGATATCAATGGCGGGAGGCTGGTAGATACTTCCGTCGATATGTGTGAATAACGTTCATGCATAAGCGACCATCCTGAAGTGGGAAGGCGGAAATTGGGGACACTCCCCCTTCTGGCTTCCCACTTCTTCACTTCCCTTTAATCCTTTCCCACAGCTGCCCAAACGCCCCCTCCGCATCCCGCTCCCGCTCCCAGCTCTCCCGGGCAATGAACACCCCGTCCTTTTCTTCCAGTAGAAAATGAAAAACAAAATCCTCCGGCCGGTCAAACGACTCGCCCAGAGAGCCAAAGCGCAGGTCGTTGAACTGCAGCTGCCCGCCCGGCCGCTCCAGGATGCTGTAGTAGCCGCTGGAAAACCAGCGCAGGATGCGGATCGAGCGGTCGTCCTCGTGTCCGTCGATCAGGTGGTGGTTCTTGGGGATGACAACAAAGGAAAGTACCTCCGGCTTGCTGTCCATCAGGGAATACATGCCGTGGTAGTAAGCCGTGTCGCCCTCGGCCACGCCCTGCCAGAGGACGTTGTTGAAGATGGTCGGGCTGGTCATGTACCGCTGGTAGGCGATGCCGTCCCGCCGCAGGGAGCTTTCGAATACGCGGTCGACCTGCACCTTATTATAAAAGGTAAAGAGCATATAGGCCGAACTCACCCCGATGCCGATGTAGTTGAATACCGGCCGCCAGCGGTTCTGCCGGTTCAGCGTCAGTACGATGATCACGAAAAACAGGAAGGGCAGCGTATAGAGCGGGTCGACCACCGAGATGTTGTTGAACGCCACCCGGTAATCCCAGAAAGGCTGGAAGAGCTGGGTGCCGTAGGTGGTGCAGGCGTCGAGCAGGGGATGGGTGAAGATGGCCCAGAAGAAGAGCAGGGTCCAGCCGCGTTGGGTAGCATCGGGCTTTACCTTCCGTTTGCGCAGTTTCCGCCTTATCCATACCACTGCCGGGAAAACAAGGATGGCGGCGCTCACCGCCAGGGCGATCTGCCCTACCTCAAGGGGGGGGATGGGCATGAATATGGCCCCCACTCCGATCAGCAGGACGAGAAAGAGCCATATTTTCAGGAAGTCCGCCCAGAAGGTTTTCCGTTCGTCGTACAGGCGGTGCACCAGCCACCCCAGCAGCAGGGGGGCAATAAAGGCAAAGGCAAAGGAGTGCGTGATGGCCCGGTGGAAGGCCAGGGCGCTCATGTCGTCCGTCACCATATTGGCGAATACATCCAGGTCGGGGATGGTGCCGCCGATGGCGCCCCAGAGCATGGCCCGGTTGCCCACCTTGCGGCCCAGGACGGCTTCGCCCACTGCGGCGCCCAGGGTGATCTGTGTGAGTGAATCCATAATTAAAACCGGAAGCCCAGGGTAAACGCGAAGGTATTGAAGCTCCCTTTGTTCGTCACCAACTGCTCCGGTGAATTCGTAGCCTGGTAGGGGATGAAAAGCTCCTCATTCTGGCGCAGCCGGTAGGCGAAGTCAAGGAAGAAGTTCTGTTCCCGGATGCCGAAGCCGGCACTGTAGGTGTTGTTGATCGTATCATCGTTGGAGAAGGGCGACTGCTGGATGCCCAGCCCGGCGCGGAAGCGGAAAATCTCATAGGCCAGCTCGCCGCCGAGGCGGATGTTGAGGGCCGGCTCGAAGTCGTTGGCGATGCTGTTGTTGACGTTGCGTTCGGCGTCGATGAAGCCGTCGTAGCGGAATTCGCTGTTGCCGTAGTTCACATATTCCAACTCGGCGCTCAGGAAGCCCATTTTGTTGATAATAAAGCCGCCGCTGCCGATCACCCGCCAGGGGGTGCGCAGGCGGTACTCGAACAGGCCGTCGGGCGATTCGGCGAAGCCGTTGACCACTTCTCCGTCGGGGAGCGTGTAGTTGTAGGCCATATCGGTGCGAAAAGCATCTTCCAGGCTGAAGGCCGTGGGAGTATGGACGGCCAGGCCGAGCCGCACCGCCTGGTGCGCCCGGTAGATCAGGCCCACTTTCAGGTTGATGCCCACGCCGGTAGTATTCAGCTCTTCGTTGTACTCCAGGTCGTCGAAGAAGGGAACGTCGCCGTCGGGGCCTTCGCCCTGGTCTTCTTCCCGGTATGTCTTGTCCTCTTCGTAGCGGAGGAAGGGTACGCCGATGGTAGCGCCCAGCAGTATGCGCTCTTTATAATTGCCGGCGAAAGAAAAGACCAGCTCGTTGATGGATCCCCGGCTGACGAACTCCTGGCGGCGGAAGATATCGGTTCCGGGTGCCGCTTTTTCGTAGTCCGACTCATAGAGGCCGTCGCCGTCGGGCAGCGGCTCGTCGTCGTACAGGCCGCCGGCGTCGATGGTAACGCCCGCTTCGAACTCGCTGAAGCCGTCGAGGCTGTTGGCCTGCTGCTGGTGGGCCAGCACGATGGAGCCTTCGGATAAACCCTCGTAAGTGAATTCCTGGTGGAAATTAGCCAGCCGGTTGATGCCGATGCCGAAGTTGAAGGTCGACCAGTTGGGGGAGGTGGGCCGGCCGGCGACTACCACGCCCAATGCGTTGATGTTGAAGTTGTTGCGGGCCTCTTCCGTCGCCAGCCCATCCTCTGCGTTGGTCAGGGTGCTGCTGGTTCGGGCATTGTAGAAAGTGGGAGAGAAGACGAATTCCCCTTTGCGGTACCAACCCAGCCCTGCCGGGTTGGTGCTCAGCACGGAGAAGTCGGCCCCCAGAGCGCCCAACGCGCCGCCCACGCCGATGGAGCGGGCCGTGCCGCCTACCTGGAAGCTGGAATAACGCAAAGCGTCAAAGCTGTTCTGAGCCGAAAGGCCGAGGGCGGAAAAGAGGAAAACTGCCAAAAGGGAGCGCACGCGATTTGCCATTGTCATGTGTTTTTTGATCAAAATCGGAGTTTATAAGTGTTTGGGAAATGAAATCCTGGATGAACGGAATAACCAATAACCAATTTTCTCCCCGAAGCCGAGCGTCGCCCCGAGCGAAGCCGAGCGTCGCCCCGAGCGAAGTCGAGCGTCGCCCCGAGCGAAGTCGAGGGGGGGGGAGAGCAGCTAAAAAAAAGTGGGTGGACCCGCCTGAACGATCTCCACCCACTTTCCTGAACAATATTCAATCACAAACGGTATTCTGTTGGTTTAGTTCCCGCCGCGGCGGCTCGAGCCGGAACGGCTGCTGCCGCTGCTGCCGGAACTGGAACGGCTGCTGCCACTGCTGAAACTCCGCGAAGAAGAGCCGCTGCTGCTGCGGTTGAAGCTTGGGCTGCTGCTGCGGCTGCCTGGGCTGTAGCTGCCGGAAGAGCGGCTGCTGTTGCCCCGGCTGCTCGGGCTGTAGCTTCCGGAGGAGCGGTTGCTGCGGCTGCTCGGGCTGTAGCTGCCGGAAGAGCGGCTACTGTTGCCCCGGCTGCTCGGGCTGTAGCTTCCGGAGGAGCGATTGCCGCGGCTGCTTGGGCTGTAACTGCCGGAAGAACGGCTGCTGTTGTTGCCCCGGTTGTAAGTCCTGGGGGCCGACTGGCGCGTATTGGTATTGCGCTCGTACGTCCGCGGTGCAGGTGTCGACTGGCGCGTATTGGTGTTGCGCTCGTACGTCCGCGGTGCCGATTGGCGCGTGTTGGTATTGCGCTCGTACGACCTGGGCGTAGACTGCCGCGTGTTGGTATTGCGCTCGTAACTTCTGGCGCTGCGGCTGCTGTTGGGGTTCTGGTCGTAGACATTCCGGCTCTGGATGCGGCTGGTTGCCGGCGCGGCAACAGTTTCCTTGCGGATGTTGTCCCGGTCGTAAGAACGGGTACGCGCAACGCGGCTGTTATCAGTCTCTGCCATTGTTGCCGAACCGCCGGTGCCGATCACATCGCTGCCTCTTCGGGAGGCGACGGGAGCAGTGGTGGTCGTGGTCACGTCCTTCGGCGGTTCGCTCCGGCTGGTGAAATTGCGGCCGGAATTGCCGGCAGTCGACGTGCGTACCGAACCTCCGGTGCGGGGGCCGAAGTAAGTATTGTTGACGGTAGTGGCCGTATTGTACGCATAACCGCTGCCCCAGGAGGGCGGGCAGTAGTAGCCGCCGCCAAATCCGCCGCCATAGAAGCCGCCGCCGTAAAATCCGCCGCCGCCAAATCCGCCGAAGTTGTTAAAGCCTATGAATACGCTGTTGCCCGGGCCCCAAGGGTTCCATGGGTTCCAGGCATTCCAGCCGAAGCCGGGGCTGAACCACGGATCCCAGCGGTTCCAGTAGCTGAAGCGGTTCCAGCGGTTCCAGCGATTCCAGCGATTCCAGCTGTTCCAGCCGTAGAAATTGTCGTAGATGAGCATCGTCGTCAGGCCGGGAGTGAAGAAGGGGTCGTAGTAGAACATGTCTACATAGACCGGGTCGAAATAGTCAAACCCGTAGTAGGGACGGTGGAAACGGCGGATGCGGGAGGTATATTGGTAGTTGTAATCGTCCTCGTAGTGGTCATAACTGTCGTCGTCGTAGTAGCGGTCATCCCCATCCCCGGAGTAGGCGTAAGTGTCGCCCGATGTGGAGGTGCTGCTGCTGTAATCATAGTATCCTCCATCGGTGTCCGGATCGTAGTAGAGGTCGTCGTACTGTGCCTGTACGAGGCCCCCCCACGCAAGCAGGGCGAAAAGGGCGAGGAAGAATACCGTTGTTCTATAGCTTTTCATATAAATGATGTTTAATGTAATTACCGTGACTCTCTGTATATGTAACAACAGGCAATTTATTACTTTTGTGCCGGTTTTTCTGTTAAAGCCTGCTTAAATCGGCGTTTGTATCTTGTTAAAGTCATTTGTAGGGAACCTTAACTATTGTTAAGATGTAGAAACCCACTTAAAGTAACAAGTTCGGGCCGTAGCATAGTGGTTAAAGAAATGTTAAGGCGCTATCGTAAGCAGCTGGTTTTCAAGATACGAAAAATATTTGACAATTCTATGGCGAAGGAAATTACGAACAGGGCGGAGAATTACTCCCAGTGGTATCAGGATATTGTAAAAAAAGCCGACCTGGCTGACAATTCGGCCGTGCGCGGCTGTATGGTCATCAAACCGAACGGTTATGCCATCTGGGAAAATATGCGCGACCAGCTGGACCGCATGTTCAAGGAGACGGGCCACGTCAACGCCTACTTCCCGTTATTCATCCCGAAGAGCTTCCTGAGCAAGGAGGCCAAGCATGTGGAAGGATTTGCCAAGGAGTGCGCCGTGGTCACCCATCACCGCCTGATGAACGATCCCAACGGCGAGGGCGTCATCGTCGATCCCGAGTCCAAACTGCAGGAAGAACTGATCGTCCGCCCCACTTCCGAGACCATCATCTGGGACGCCTACCGCGGCTGGATCCAATCCTACCGCGACCTGCCCCTGCTCATCAACCAGTGGGCCAACGTGGTGCGCTGGGAGATGCGCGTGCGCATGTTCCTGCGCACCGCCGAATTCCTCTGGCAGGAGGGCCATACCGCCCACGCCACCCGCCAGGAGGCCATGGAAGAAACGCTGCGCATCCTGGACATCTACGCCAAATTTGCCGAAGAATATATGGCCGTGCCGGTCATCAAAGGCATCAAAACCGAAAACGAACGCTTCGCCGGGGCCGACGAGACCTTCTGCATCGAAGCCCTCATGCAGGACGGCAAGGCGCTGCAGGCCGGCACCTCCCACTTTCTGGGGCAGAACTTTGCCAAAGCCTTCGACGTAAAGTTCGTCAACGACAAAAACGAGGAGGAGTTCGTCTGGGCCACTTCCTGGGGCGTCTCTACCCGCCTGGTCGGCGGCCTGATCATGGCCCATTCCGACGACAGCGGCCTGGTGTTGCCACCGAAGCTGGCGCCCGTCCAGGTGGCCATCGTGCCCATCCCGAAGCCGTCGCCCGAGATCGGCGAAGTGGCCGAAAAGATCATGAAAGCGCTGCGCGATAAAGGCATCTCGGTTAAATACGACAAGGATGACCAGAAACGGCCGGGCTTTAAGTTTGCCGAGCACGAGTTGAGGGGCGTGCCGGTGCGCCTCGGCATCGGCATGCGCGACCTGGAGAAAGGCCAGGTGGAAGTGGCCCGCCGCGACACCAAGGAGAAGACCTTCACGCCGCTGGTCGGCGTGGCGGATTACGTGGCCAACCTGCTCGATGACATTCAGCAGAACCTATTCAACCGGGCCAAAAAATTCCGCGAGGAAAATACCACCGTGGTCGACAGCTTCGACGACTTCAAGGCTATCGTGGAGACGCCCAAAGAGGGCATGCCCGAATCCTGGGGCGGCGGCTTCCTCTCCGCCCACTGGGACGGCACCACCGAAACGGAGCTCAGGATTAAAGAACTGACCAAAGCCACTATCCGCTGCATTCCGCTGGATGGGGACGAAGAGCCGGGGCAGTGCATCCTGACCGGCAAGCCGTCGAAGCGGCGGGTGCTGTTCGCCAAGGCGTATTGAAGTATGAATGGCATTTTCCAGGCTTTGTGGGACTGGCAGCCTGGAAAATGTCATTTTATCCGCCGGTCTCCCAGCTTTCTGTCCCAGCCAATCTTTGGGCTTGAAGAAAGTACGTCAAGCTTGCTGCATAGGCGGTTAATGGCCTGAATTTTTCATCTGCTTAACCTCTTTGTAAATTTTGTCGGCCCGGTCTGAATACATATAATCCTCTCCATAGGAATATTGAATGACAAACTCAATTCTTCGGTTGAGATCAAGCCTTTCAGGGTCAATGGGGTGATAACTGGAAAACCCTACGGAAGAAAGCTTTACCGGATTAAAACCCAAATGCTCTACTAAAAACCGGACTACCGTAATTGCTCTTCCGGAAGACAATTCCCAATTGGTTGGATATTTATTTTGTATAGCCAAGCCTAATGGGATAGTATCTGCATGGCCTTCTACTTTAACCGCTTCAAAAATGGGTTCGTTTTCCAATAATATTTTTCCAACAAGCTCTAATATTTTTTGGTCTATGTTTTGTTCTAAATTTACATTCCCGGTTTTGAAAGTCAATACGTTTTCAGTCATCAATATTTTTTGTATCAGCGGGCTATTCTCGTCTACTATGATGGATGGGAGATTTTTTTCCAAACCTTCTTTCTTGAAAGAATCTTCTATTTCAATTTTCACATATTCTTGCAGGCTTTGTATCCTCCTTCTTTCAAATATTTGGATGAATCGAAGTTGCTGAATAAAAATGAGCAAAATCATTAGAAAGATAATAGCCGCAATGATTTCATTGAAGACCCTGCCAAGAGCAGGATCAGCCTCGGGGTCCTTTTTCAATAATAAGCGCATAAGCTTAACGGATATAATAATTATTGGTTTCAATTGTTTTCATGATCAATGAACTCAATTGCTTTATTAGTTTCGTCGTGTCACTTTCGTATTGTTTGCTATTCTTTTCAAGGGTTTCGCTTAAATTGTCTACTGTTTCATTCAAACGCGCTGAGTTTTCCTCAACACTCTTACTGGTGGATTCAAGCTGGGTGGAAAGGTGAGCAGCCGTTTTTTCAGCAAGTTCTTCTATGCGTTGGGTAAGCATGTCATTATGCTCTTTCAAATCCTTTATTTTCAAGTCATACTCCTTTTGAACCGTTTCGACTAGCTTTTGGCGCAATTGCTCAAAAGCTTCCTGGTATTTATGATGTTCATCGGAAAAGCGGTCAAACTGGCTGTCATACAATTTTTTCTGTGCCTTAAATTGTTCTTCTCCGGACTGTTTTTGCAATTCCAAAAATTCCTCGTTGGTTTTTACATAAGCTTTGTGCTGTAAAGTGCTGATCTCTTTGATTTCATCTCTGCTGTCCTGCAAATAATCCAAAAAGGCTGTTCTATCCTGCTGGGCAGTATTGAGAAGCCTTTCGACTTTGCCATAGCTTTTGGATGCTTCTTCTGCTATTTTGCTGATCGATCCGAAAACGCCCTTGTTTTCTTTTTGAGTTTCAATAAATTGTTCTACTGCGCTGGAAACCTGCCTTACCATCTGCTCTGCTTTCTGGTTGTACCTGGCCATGCTTTTTGATAAGCCTTGCACACTTTCTATCAGGCGGTCATTAGTTCCCCGAATCAAATTCATCGTCTCTTTCGACGCCTTAATAGATTCCAGCAATTGATTGGTGATGTTGTCATCGTCGGGCTTATTGTAAATTGGAAAAAGTTTGATATTCATCAGGTATAAAAAATCTCGATCCAATTGTTTCCAGAAGATACTATAGATCAGGTTCCCGACTGTTAATACCAAAGAAACGAACAAGCCCACCAAGGTGGTCCCAAATGCGACACCCATGCCGTCTAAAGCAGAAACCATAGAATTCGTCAACACCGTAAAGGATTCATCTACTGAACCAAAATTGGTATTCTCAAATATTTTAGGCATTGAGATAATGGCCAGGTATAAACCCAGGACAGTTCCCAAAAAACCCAATAATACTGCCAATCCCGGAACTACTTTGGGCACAGCCGTCCGAATGTCATTTCGGACATCTTCCAAATACGTAATGACATCCCGGTCTTCCATCGTTGTGGCGGAAAGTTCATCAAGTATTTGGACAGCTCTGGACAAAACTCCTGTAGATGAGAATTTGTTAGTTTTCATCCACTCATGGACTTGATCTTTGGTATAAGGACCAGGTTGTCCTTTAAATAATCGATTAAAGATTTTGACCTCCCTTGAGTTTTTTATCAATTTGTAAAAAGCGAGGCCTAAAAAGATCAGGCCCACCAGGAACAACAAAGCGTTGCTCAGGTTGAAAGCTAAATTGATCTTATTCGAAAAGAACAAATTTTCCAACATATTATCTTGATTTAAGCAATAATTTGTAATATTCTCCTAATAAGCTATCATGGGTCATATCAAATACATCTAATAATACCCTAACAGGAAGGGAATCCCCTTCTCTCAAGACGGCTGAAAAGCAGTCTCTGAGGCTTACCTCTTCCTGTTTAGCGCGATTGGATTCTTCCACGGCCATTTGCAAGACTTTTTTCAGCCGGGGTTTTACGATGAGTTGCCCCTCTATCCCCTCTTGGGGGCCTTTGTCTTGTCTTTTTTTAATGAGCCGCCGGATAATATCGCGATGTAGTTTTTGAGGAATCTCAATGGCGTCGTACCAGTCAAACACAAATTTGTTGCAGACTTTGCTCAAAGCGATCATCAAATGTTCCACCCCGATCACTGCCTGCTTTTGACGCAGGCCGGAGGATTCCAGAAAAGATAAATACAGCAACAGTTTAACTTCTTCTGTTGCGTCTTTCTGAATGATATCCAGAATAAATTGTTCCTTGATATTCCCTCTGTTTTTTCTGAAAAATTCGGCTGCAATAATGTATTTCCCTCCATATCGATCTGTCAGGATTTCTGAATGATCTGTTTTTTTCAAGTGGTTAAAGCCACCCTGATCGGCATCATTCCGAATTTGGTTGATCCTGGCATGTAATTGGCGTAGAGATAGCCCCTGTTGTTCCAGAAGATAATTATCCAGTTGAGCCTGGTAGTTTTGAAGGCTTGACAGATACTCGATGCTACTGATTGGATTGGTCACTTCTATTTTAATATGGGCCGTGGTTTCTTCTAGTATCTGCCGGACCATTTCTATCGTTATCCCCCCTTCTTCGTCGAGGCGGAGCCCCTTATGTGCGGCCTTAAACCTTTTCAGCAAATCATCCGTTTCATCTGCGTTAAACTCCTTATTAGATTTTCCTCCCACACTCTTGTAAGATATTTGTATAAACCCCTTAGTTTGATCCCAAATAAGCAATTCGGAATCCTCCCGGGCTGGAATAATAAAAGGATGCAGGTTCAAATAAGCTTCGATATGTTCCTTATTTGCTTCAAAAAAAATAATTTGGTCGCTGACAATTCCCCAATTGTTCGTATAATAGGTGCAGTCTTCTCTGTCCGGATTTCCTCCTTTCATGTCCATGCCTTTTATATCAAAAGCTTTTTTGGCATTATCCGGATGAATAGACCTGACCCAAAGCATTTTCTGGCGATTGAAAAAATCGGATTCATGGAAAATAGCTAAAAAGGCGTTTTTAATTGAAATAGCCGAGCCCTCGATTTGTTTTCCGCGATTTTTAAATTGCGATTCATATTGGACCAATAATTTGAGGAAAGACAAAATGGTACGGCCTTTCACAAATTGCCCATTCTTTTCCAAAGAGATCACTCGAATAGCTTC
Organism: Lewinellaceae bacterium; assembly: GCA_020636375.1. Classification (GTDB taxonomy): domain Bacteria; phylum Bacteroidota; class Bacteroidia; order Chitinophagales; family Saprospiraceae; genus JACJXW01. Next base: position 68,867 of record JACJXZ010000012.1, read on the forward strand.
ATCGATATTTTCCCTGCTGTTATATTGCTCAAAAGGTTGGCTTATGTACTGGAGAAATCCTTGCAAAAAGGATGGGATTCCTTCTTTGCCTTCAAAGAATTGAACCAGGAATTCCAGCAGGTCTACCCAATCTACATTGGTTTTTCTAAGTTTATCTACCACCTTCTTATCTATATTTGCATCGTACTCTTCTGCCGTATATTCTCTGTAGGCTGCCAATAGGCAGAAAACGGAGAATTTCGCAAATAATTCGTTTAACTTAAAAACCGCATTATAAAGCCCCAGAGTACCTATGTTCCTTTCGTTAAGCTCTTGCTCCTGAATCTCCTGCAAAGCCAGGGAAAACGGGTAAAACAAAACTTTTATCAATTGAGTGATCTGATATTGCGGAGGCACATCGGTCTTGTCGGGAGTAGCAGTAGGGTGGAGGAGCGGCTGCCGAAATTCCGCCTGCAAATATTCTACCAATTCGTTGATCCTGTCGTCCCGTGGTTCATCAAATGCATCTATCCAATGAATAATTGAAATGTAATATTCTAAATTATCAAATGTCGCTATATTTTTTATTCTCAGGGGGAACACCTTAATGTTATGACCAAAGGCCATATTTATTTCCGTTAAAACATAGTGGGCCTCATCCGCGTGTTCCGATAAGATTAGGACAACAGCCGCCGCATTTTTTATTGCCTTGGAAATCTCCCTGCCATATACGGTTGCGGGCGGGATATCTCTCGGAGCGATCCAGCATGCCATGCCCTTATTCTCAAGGGCGTCGCATACTTTAAAGGCAATTCTTCTATCCTCTTCCTCATTGGAATAGGCGATGAATATTTTTTTATTCGAATCCATCATAATGTAAAGTGTTATTCATTAATCTCTGTAACACCTCAATCTTCCTGAAGCCCTTCTAATTGGTTTTCAATAGCCACCAATTCCGGGTCGTTTTTCTTTTTTTGTTTCAGTTCCGCCAAAACTTCCCCGGCTTCTTTTTTGGCTTTGAGCGCTATCAGGCTCTTGCACAGGCCTTTCAGGAATTTAGGAAGGCCCGGTTTATATTCGAGCAGCACCGCGTATGCACGGATAGCATCGTAATAAGATTGCTGCTGATAAAATTGGAGCGCGGCCTGCTCCAATTGCCCAACCCGTTGTCGGCTGGCCCGCAATTCGACGAGCCTTATCCCACAGGTTTTGCAATGGGTTCGAAGGGGGCTGTTGGAAAAACCACAATTCGAACAGGCGATGCTTTTGATTTGATCGGCCTCCATTTTATTTTGTTTTTTGCGGCTAAAGAACACGCCGTTTGTCAAATTAAATGCCAGGAATTCCAGAATCTTTCTTAGATGGCGTACGGCCTAGCATGCGTTCCATTCTTTCCATAAATTTGTAGGCCTGCCTGACCTTTGGAAGATACGCCTGCGCCGCAGCTTCGTTGGGGAGGTTCGATGGAATAGCCCGAAGCGTTTCAATGTGTTGTTGTGCCTCCCGAATCAGCCCGTCATCGGAACACTCCCGAATCAGCCCTTTAAATTTGTCAATGATATCCTGAACAAACATGGGCAGGATCAAATGCAAAGGAGGCCTTTCCCCTTTCTCTTTTGGAGCGATCGTTTTTTTTATGTGTTCAAGGAGACTCTTTATGGCCTGATAAGCTTCTGACAGGCTCTGCTGATTCTGATTCGTATAAGCTTGGTATCCTTCCCCTTTCCGCGTTTCCAGGTTTTTCAGGATATCGTCGGCATTGGATATCTTCGGCATGTTATCATGGATCATGCTTTCAACTTCGTTTACCAAATCGTCAAATTGTTCCCTGGGAGGTTTCAGGTTATCGGTTAGGGCGCCCATTTCGGCGATTTCCTTTTCCAAATCCTTCATTTTTTGAAAGGCCACTGCGTCATCTCCGGTATCCAAAGCCTTCTCAAAATCTTTGACAATTTTATTGACCTTTGCTTCGGCCATCTTTCTTTGCGGTTTGCTGAGTTCCTGTTTGGAAGCATTAAACTCCTTCTGAAGTTTTTCCAAAACCGTTCTGTCGGGCGGCGGCGGCGGCGGCGGCGGTTCCAATTCCATGTGAAAAGGATCTAAATCTCCTACCTGAGCTGCTATTTCCAGATTGCCCTTTTCATCCATGAATAATTCAAAATCGATCTTGGTGCCCAACGCTTGTTCTTCTTCAAATTCATAAAATACTTTTTTAATTTCTATAGCCCCCTGATGCAAATAAAAAAGGACATAGTCCGGATTGGTAGTCGTGATAGGTACAGGCGATTTTACTTTGCAGGGGAGCGAAACGCCTTTATCTAAAATGGTTAGTTCCTCCTGTTGCCCCTTACTGTTTTTCACATACATCCAAATAGGTTGGGCATTGATGCTTACGCCTTCTTTATCAATGTGTTTTCCCTGGCCTACCGACCGGCTGAAAGTACTGACCGTTTCTCCGCCCGGGTCTTTCAACTGCAATACCAGTTTAGAGGCAAAACCATCCTGCAATACGATGTCCTCAAAAATAAAACTGCCTTTATCTCCCAGTTCCACATCTTCCAGGTCGTCTTCGTCCTGAAATAAGGTAAGGCTATACCCTTCAAACGAAGTTTCAGCCCCGTCGGTGGCATACACCCTGCCTTTAATCTGATAATCCTCTATCCCAGAAATGGAAGCACCTTCAATATGCAAAGAAATGTTTTTTTCCTCGTCTTGATAAATCAGGCCACCTTGTGAAGCAGCCAGCAATGCCGCTCCCATAGCTACACATTCATCAGGGGATTCCTGAAGTACTTTAGCAGATTTGGCCCGGCCCTGCTTTCCCTCTTTGGCACAAAGGTTTTCAGTAACCATGTTCTTAACGTAGGGAATCCAGGTGGAGCCCCCTACCAATAAGATATGATCGACATCCTGTAAGCCTTTAAACGTACCCTTAGCTTTTTCCATAGCATTCGCAACTGCCTCTTTGCAAATCTCTATGGTTTTGGCAACATCTTCTTCAATTAATTTTTCAAAGGCTGACCGGGTGATTTTCTGTTCTACAATAATAGTATTGCCGTCCTTATCTTTCAACGGGCAGGAAGAATCTGCAAACAGGAATTGGTCTTCGGAGGACAAACGCTTTTTGATGCCTTCCGCTCTTTGGGCAAAATAATTGAACCTGGCCTTATCCTCTGGGTCTTTATCTACTTCCAGTTTCATATTATACTTCCCTTCATCCATTTTCCGGATAATGTAACTGGCCAAAGCCCGGTCAAAAGTATCGCCTCCCAAAAAATTATCTCCGGCAATTCCCAACACGCTGAACGTACCCCCTTCTCTTTTTAAAATAGATACGTCAAAAGTTCCGCCTCCCAGGTCGTAGACCATAAATATCCCATCTTGAATATTGTGCTTCCAGCAATAATAAATAGCAGCAGCGGTTGGTTCATGTAATAAGGTTAAGGTTTCCAGGCCGGCCATTTCGGCAGCTTTCCGGGTAGCTTCAATTTTTGGGTTGTCAAAATAGGCGGGGATGGTGACGATTGCTCTGTCGACCGGATAAGAAATCTCGTTAATATTCAATTTGTCGGCGGCCAATTCCTCCCCACAGGCCTTGAGGAACCTCAATATCTCCGCCGATATTTGCTCGGGTTTATATTCTTTCCCGGCGTGCCGGACGGTTTTGTCCAGGCCCATTTCCCTTTTGATAGAACTGATTGGAGAAGGGGAACGGTGGTAGGTCAACAACACATCATCTCCGACTTTGAACCTGCCGTTGGCTTCATCCCATTGTACCAAAGAGGGGATGGTTGCTTTTCCGCTTTCATTGTGCCACAACAATATTTCGTTGTCATTGACATCCATTACACCGATCAATGAACGGGTAGTCCCGAGGTCTATCCCAAAAGCTTTGCTTATCTTCATTGTTAGGGATTTTTAAGTTTTGCAGGAGTCAAAATTTGAATTTCTCCTCTGATAATCAACTGTTCGTTTTGAAATACCGCCGGGCTGATCATTTTGCCGACCATGGCCACCTCCACTTCGTCTGATGGCAATTGGGTAATGGCTCGGAAGTTTTTCCCAACCGTTTCTGTCAAAGGAACCGAACCGATTTCCTCTAGTTTGATATGGAGCCGGGCAAAAGCGGCTTCTATATTTATCACAGCCGTTTTTAACAGGGCAGCCCACTCCTGGTTCAGCACATTAGTTTCATCCAATGCCGCCAAAGCCTGCTTCATATGCCAAAACTGCCGGGCGATTTCTGCGACTTGTTTCAGCATAAAATCATACCGATCCTTTTCATCCTTCATCAATCCGGTTCTTTCTTTAAGCTCCTTCATGCTCAGTTTTTCCAATAATTGGAGCGGCGTAAATTTGGGGGTAAATACAGCGTCATTCATAATTCCTTGAGTTTAATAATAACTGGAATACGGATTTTTGAATCCTGTTTTGTTTGAATTTCCCGGTTTTTTATTTTTGCTATCCCTTCCTTTTTTTCTATTTCTTTAAATTCATCCTCATGCTTAAAGAGCCCGATCTCGCTTCTGATCAGCGCATGCAAGCCTTCAGATAGCTCATCGGTTTGAATGGGTTCTTCTTCTACCTGGAGTTTATATTGAAGAAAAGCATCCTGTAGGGTTTCTTCGTTGAACTGGGGGCTTTTCTTGTTATATTTTCGAAGAAATTTCAATTCCCCTTCCGTAAAACTCAAGGAAGGGATGGCCGTAAGGAAAGCCGGGAAGATCAATTCCAGGTTATGGCTGAGTTTCTCTTTAGCCGTCCTGGCAATTCGCTCTTCCTCGGTGCCTTGCCTGCCTAAAAGTTCAGCTCGCTTGCTGATCTCGCTCTTGCTCGCCGTAGCAGGCAAACTCAGCGTGATGTAGGGATTACGCCATTCTTTCATAATAAATTTTTTATATCTTTTAAATCTTTCCCAATAACTGAATAAACTTCTGTTTCGGGAGATATTAATTTGCGCATCTTCTGGAGGTTGGCAAGCCCTGCTCTGGGGGTCATATTGCCCTTATTCAGCAACTCAATATACTTATTCCGATAAATCCAGAATATGTTCTCGTGTTTAGAGTCCCATTTCACCACTTCTTCCATAGATTCAAAAGGTTTCAACTGATTTTCTACTAGCGCTTTAAAATAAAAATGCTGAGCCAGCGCCTGGTTTTCCTGCAAAAAATCGTATTGCACGCCAGCCGTAGAAATGCGTTTTAATTTATCTGCATATTTATTCGAATACGCTTCAAAAGTCTTTAGGATTAATTCAGCGGTTTTGCTTTTTTCCTTGATCTTGTAATCATCGCCTTCCAAATCAGCATGGTTCCTGTTCCATTGATTGGCATATTTAAGCCCCAAAAACAGCAAATCTTTATGTTCCGGAAAAATTTCGAGAACGCGGTCGACGATACTCAACCCTTTTGCATAGTCAAATTCGTATTTCCCCTTTTGTTCATCCGTAGGCGGCATTTCGCCTTCCAAATTCCCTTTTCTGTCTTTTATCCAGTTATCCAACCCCTCTCCAAGCACCTTTTGAATGGCAGTTCCCCTGGCAGGATCAAAAGAACTTTCTGGAATATTCCATCGGCTTGCCATATCTTGTTCCTGATTGGAAACTGCCTGGATTTGTTCGGCATACAATTTGGCCAGTTCAATTTTATTGCCGACAAAAAAGCCCATCAACTGATCCAGATACAAACTGCCTATCCAATGGTATATTCCGGTATTCGAAAAGCCTTTGGCTTCCTCCAGGAATTGTTGCGGCTCAGAAAGTTGTTTCCGCTGATTCACGAACCACTCTGAAAACCCCTTATGGCAATACATCCGGAGCCTGAATTTGGTCAATTGAAGAAATAAGGGCTTATAAATTTGGTTCACCATAATTTTGGGTTGCTGTTCTAGATATTCAAGCCAGCAACCGTAAACAGCAATAACGTGGGCTAAGCGGTCCAATACTATTTCTTCTTTTTCCTCAACATAAGCATCTGCTTTCTGGATGAGGTCATTTAATTGATGGGGAAAACCAAGTTCTTCCAAAAGCGCTTCTGACAGGTTGGCCAGTATTTCTGGATTCTTTATCTTCAATATGCCGGCCAGGGAATCGCCTACCCGTTTGTGGTTTTTTGTGATGCGCTCCAAGCTCTTAAGGGCATCAACTTCCTCTTTTCTGATCAGTTCATCATTTGATTTATCCAGGAATTGGAGCAAAGGCGGGATTTTTTGTTGCAAAAAAGCCCTGCCCTCCGCCGGGTCTTTCTTTTTCAGTTCATCCAGCAGAGCCTTGAGCGACTTCCTGGCTAAAAAAGCCCCCCATTTTCCATTTGCCGGCGCATCTTTCAATTGATCAATAAAACCGGCATCTTTAGCTTCTACTGCTTTAAGCAAGGTACTGTAAGCGGGATCTAATACTTGGATCAACAGTTCTTTGAGTTCGTCAATTTCTTCGCTTTCTGTAGTGTTCATTACCTGTTGAAGCAATTTGGCAATAAGGCTTGGTCTGAGGTTCTTAATTTGGATGCCTCCCTGATTGGCAAATTTCAAAAGCGCTTCCAACTTGTAATTCTCGCTGAGTACAGACAGTTGTATCCCCCACGAGATGAGCGCTGATCGCAAGCTGCTTTTTGTATTGCTTTTTACAAAGGTCAATAAAATCTCGACAGCCTCTTTGAATTGCTGTTCTTTGACATGAGCAAAGAGTTTCATCAGGAGAATATCTGCCCGGGCATCCTTCTTCCCGAATTGGCCGACCATGTCCATTACTGTTTTGTGGTCTTCCAACTCCCAGGCTTTATACAAAATCACGAGTTTGAATACAGGATGTTCCGGTTGATAGATGGCATGGTACCGTTTGTATATTTCCGAAGCGGGCAACCCGCTGTTCAAATCCGAGTAAAACTGCGTAGCGTAGAAGGCCTCTTTTGAAGTTCCTACATTGGATAATAAAGTTTCCAGAACGTCAGGGGCCACATTGGTGTCCGGATTGAGTTGAGCCAGCCTTTGCGCTGATATTGTTTTGACTACTTCGGATTGGTAACTTTCCGTCCAGCCCTGTATTTCCTGAAGATACGCTATCATCCGGTTCAGGTCTTTTTCGCAGCTAGCTTTTCGGATAAGCCACCATTTCTGAGCAAAATCCGGATAGTCCCTGTATTGGGGAAATCTTACGATGCCATTGAGTTGCTCGGCCATGTCACTCAACAAGTTTTTCAAAGAACCTGTTGAGTGTTGGAGCAAGTCCTTAGCTTCCGTCAACTCTTTCTTCTGGCCCTCATCCAGAAAATGCCCCGAGTACAACGCAATGTTGACAAGCGCTGCTTCGGTAGGGACAGCTTTGGCGAACAAACACCAAGCCAATAATTCTGCGGCGCCAGCGGATAGTATTGGTTTAAGAGCAGTCAAATGAGCAATAGCCTGGCCGATCTGACCCGTAGTGGCCAACGACTGCGCCCACATCTCTTGCCACTGGCTTGGCCCTGGAAACCGAAGGCACAATTGATAAAACAGACCTATGGCCTGATGGAAATCCTCGTTTCCAAATGCTTTTTGAGCCAGCAAAAACAAAACAAAGGGGATGCCTTTTGCATGTAGAGCAATGGCCTCTTCTCGCGAGTCCATATATTGTGATTCATCCTGGAAGTACTGTGTTGCGAGTGCGCAGAACCTTTGCTCGTTCAGATGGACGTTTGCCTCTTCCAATTGTGGGCTCAAATCTGTCAGTTTTTCGGGTTCCCGGCTCAGGACAGCATGTCTGATCTGGCAAAGGAAATCGTTTTCCGTTTGAGGGGCTTGATGCAAATCTGGGTGGGAAATGCCTGACAAGGCATTCAACCGGTTTTGGGCGTCTTTCTGAAGCTCTTTCGGAAAGGTTTTAACCTTCTGTTCAGCAGCATTTTCACCTTCTTTCAGAAAGGTCAATTCTACAATCCAGGGGGCGATATAGTTTTTTGTTTTGAAAGTGGCTACAGAGGCATAAAGTATTTTTTCATATTTTCCAATGTCCGGATTCTCTTGGTATGGAAATTCCCGAATGCCGAATTGATCGACATAGGCTCTCCAGGGGCCAACGACTTCCCGATATAAATTTTCGAGGTCCATTTGCAGGTATTTGGCGGCATAGGCCGCGTAAACAACCAGCATGAACGCATAAAGGGGGGCCGGGTATTGATTCCTTATCGGGCTTACAACCGCTTGTTTTCCGATATCGGGGTATTGCCCTTTTAAAGAGGCGACAAAAGCTTTGACAATCTTATAATACTCCTTGCTCCAAACTGCTTCAATGGTGCCATTTTGTTGCTCCATTTCTGTTAATACGTCCATTTTTAGCGATATGGCCGCTATGAAAAATTGAATTTCTCTGGCGAAAGGGCTTGAAAGGGCAGCAAAATATTGGAAAAATTCATCATCCAAGCTATGTTGGTCCAACACTTTATACCGGCCTCTCCACAAACCCACGGCCAGCTCAGAGGCTTTGCCCCATTGAGTGTTGGACGCATGATTCATCAACCATTCCAAAAGTGTTTTATTTTTGGAATATCCAGGTTCTGAGAAACCGGCGCATATAATAGGCACAAATTGAGGGAAAGCATATTGCTGTAATAGTTCCAACCCTCCTGCCCGGGAAAGCACTTGATTGTAATAATCCCGAGCAAGCAAAGAAGAAGGATTTAAGCAACTATAGATCACCAACGAAACTTCCGTATGAGCAGATTCCAGAAATTTTCTCACAAACCGCAGCAAATCTTCGTCAAAAGAAAACTGCCGGCTGACCTCACACAGGTTTTTGCACAAAGACACCACTTCGGCTTCATGGCTTTGAACAGAGTGGATGGCCCCAAAAGAAATATACTGGCTAAGCGCTTCGGCTGTAGTTTTATCGATAGAACTATAAGGTGCATAATCCAATATCAGTTGAAGGCTTTGCAACCATGCCGTTTTGTCGGAACTTGTAAAGCGCTTCTGAGCAGCTTTGATCGCCTTCATTTTTCCTTTCATCACAGAAAACCGTCCGGCAAATGAAGCCTCCTTTTCAACATCGGTCAGAAGCTGGTCCATATCCAGGGGCGTATTAAATAAGCTAAAGCTGGCCATAATGATCAATTTGATTTTAAAGTTGCGTCGAGCTTTTTCCTGACAATCCTTTCTTTAGAAGTATTCTTTGTCAATTGATGCAAGCTGATTTCTGCTTCGTATAAAAACACCTTTTCCTGGTTTGTAACAATTCCATACTTTTTAGCGTCCACGTCTTTGCGCAGCCGGAAGAAAGTTTCGCCAGCTTCCTTGTATTGCCCTAAGTGGGTCAAAGCTATACCAACGGACCTTGCCACAACAAGCATCTCTCCATTTTTCAATGCTCCTGTTTCAGGGGCGCACTGTTGAAGGTACTTTTCGCCAAGCTTAGAAAGCAACAGGTATTCCTGTTTGTGCAGGGCATTCATCGCCTTGTTAAATAATTGCCGGCAGGCAGAATCTTCTTTATCTTCTTTCTTTGGCGGCTTAATAGCATCCAACAATTCGCCGGCATCTTTGTACCTGTCTTTTGCATCGAACTGCAGGCATTTTAGAATAATATCACTGATCTCTTCCCGGCAGGTTGAGTTAAAATGCCGGGGTGATAGAGGACGGACCTCCTGTCGGCGTTTATATCGCCACTCTTTGGCCTCCGCATCTTCCCGGCCGTTTGGCGGCAGCTCATCATCAAAGGGATACTTCCCGGTAATCATTTGATACCAGGACACACCAATGGAAAAAACATCGGATGCGGCAATACTGAGCCCACTTCCTATTAGTGTTTCAGGGGCCATATATACCTGTGTGCCTGCCGTTCCTTTTGCCCAGCCATATGCATGGTTTAGCCGGTTAGCCAGGCCGAAATCGGTAATTTTTACTTTTTTGTCTTCCATCAGCATGATATTCTCCGGTTTGATATCCCTGTGGATGATTGGCGTTGAAAGCCGGTGGAGCGGTTTCAAGCCTTTGCAGACCTGTTCAATGTATTTCGTGGCTATCGTCTCTACCATTTTTCTTTCTTCGAACAGGCCGCACTCTTTGTCCAGGTCGCTACCCTTAACCAACTCCATGACGATGTAACCTATTCGTTTTTTGGCGCCTTTATGTTCTCCTGTATCCTCTACTTCTGTGACGCCAAAATCATAAACCTTGGTAATGAGCTCTCTTGCTTCTACATCCTGTATCTCGGCCTCAAGCTTCATTTGAAGAATAGCTTCATTAAACAGCTCTCTTTCTTTTTTGGGGTCATTCCACATCTTTTGTTTGATGATCTTGATCGCAACATCTTTGATCTTTACGCCTAATCGCTGATGCCGGCCTTTAAAGACAAAACCAAATCCGCCTTCTCCGAGAAACCCGTCCGGATAGATATCATAGCGGTCTTCTATTGTTTTTCCCAATAATAGTTTTTTAATCGTTTCTCTGGTTAGTATTGACATCAGGCAATCTGTTTTTTTTCTATTTTTTTCAAAACATCTTTTTGAAGTTGCTGCAGGCCATCCCACTGCCGAAGGCTAGGGAAATCTTCCTGATAATGGGTTTTATACATTTCGCGAAGTGCGTTCGCCTTTCGGTTGAAGCTGCGGACCAGTTCATTTTGCTGAGCTTCTGAAGAGGACCGGCTTTCTTCAAAAAGTTGACGAATCTTTTCATCGAGCTGGCCTTTAGACATTTTTCCTTGCTCGGCCTTCAGTTCGACCTCATTCAATAAGCTTGCCAGTTCCTCGCTCACCTGTTTGATAGATTGGTTTTCTTCTTTTTGTTCCATGCGCTTATACAATTCTTCTATCATTCCCTGAATCTCCTGGTCCATAACCCTTCTCTCTTCCAGGCCCTCAATTTGCTCCTCGATTTTTTTGATCAAGCCCCGGATATAATTTTCTTCCTGCTCAACATATTGGAAGCCCTCCTTGATCTGCTGGATTTCGTGCCATACCTGGTCCGCACGTTGAACCCTCATTCTGGCGTCCTTTAGTATTTGAGCAATTTTCCCATAAAATTCCTCAAAGTAATGATCCGATCCCTTCATTCCCTGTAACTCTGGGCCCAGCTTTTCGATCAGGTTTTCCAACTCCGGGATTTTAGCATGCAGGTTTTCAGGTAAGCTGATAATCAATTTGTCCGCCGCTCTAAATTCTTCCATAGAACATTTTTGGATGGTTCCATCCACATATTCGCTAATCACCTTATGCACTACCCGCCCTCCTTCTTTGCCTCCGGAGGCCTTATATCGCAAATTGCATTCCATGGCTAGTAGAAGTTCTACTTCTTTGGCAATCTGGAGTTCTTTCTCCCTCAGTTCCAGGTAAGTTTTCTTTTTCTTATTTAAGAACAAAGACAGAATTGCTTTTAAGGCCTCGCTATCCAAAGGGCGGAAGACCATCTTCTGTTGTATCCTGGCCAGGAATTCCGGCGTGAAACAAGGTTGGTGAGTTTCCGGGTGGATGGACTCATTCAATTCTTTAGTAGCCAGCTTTTGCATTTTTTCGTATATCTTGTCCTCGTCATCCAGTTTTTTGCCTGCGGGCAAACGGCTAAAAATCTGGTAAATTTCTTCCGCCCCTTTATTGCTTGTCAATATAAAAATACTGCGATTGGCATAAGCTTTAACGTTTTTCTGATCGACGATCCAACCTTCGTCGAACAAATTCAGGAAGGGTTTCCACACCTCGGGATGCGCTTTTTCAATTTCATCCAGCAAGACTACACAATAGGGGTCTTTATTAATCTCATTGATCAACGGCCCTCCCTCGTCATATCCGACGTAACCCGGAGGGGCGCCGATCAAACCGGACACGGAATGGGGCTCCCGGAAATTGCCCATCGTAAAAGTGACCAATCGTTTGCTGGAAGAATACACGTTGGCGATGGCTTTGGCCAGTTCTGTTTTTCCGGTTCCAGTCATCCCTAAAAACAGCATTACGCTGGCCGGCTTTTCCGGGTTTTTCATGCCCGCTTTGATCAATCCCAACTCATTGGCGCAAACTTTTACGGCTTCGGGTTGGCCAATAACGCTGTTCTTCAATTGGCTTTCAAAATTCTCCTCCCCTGTGTCGCCTCTTAAGGTTTCAGCAGGGACTCCCGTAAGCTTGGCAACAGCCTGAATGACATCCTCTGCATTCAGAACGGTGTTTTCCTCCTCTTTGGCGGTTTGAGTAGACCTGGAATCTGCAGCCTCCTCAATAACCTGAATCGCTTTGGAAGGGAAATATTCTGAAAGGATATACTGCCCGGTCAGCCGGCAAGCTTTGTTAATGGCCTCTTCGCTCACTGCAAGGCCATAATTTTCCTGCCAGGAAGGAATCAGCTGTTTCATTATTTTTTTGGTCGTCTCATCATCCGGCTCTGGCAATTGTTGGTGTTCGAACAATTTTTTAACCCGGAAATCCTTCCCGAAACTCACCTGATAAACATTGGGGCTGATGGTAATCAAAAACTGGAGGTCATTTTTTTGTAAATTGTACTGGAATTGATCTAAAAAGGAAGCGCTTCTTTTGTCTATGGATTCTTCTCCCAAAAAGATGGTTTCAAGGCCATCCAGGCAAATCACCACATCCTTTTTGCCATAGGCAAATTGTAAAATGTCTTTCAGGAAAGTCTCTTTTTGCGACGGCGCTATTTTGGCGCAATCGAAAAGCAGCAATTTCTTGTGCTGCCCTTCCATCGGCTGCCGGGCAATTTCAAGGGCCAACTGCTCTATGAGGCTCGTTCTGCCGGTTCCTCTTTCGGCAAGAATAATAACGCTATTCCTTTTCTTTTTAAAAAGGATCATCCTGGCCTTATCTGCGGCTTGTTTGAACGGAGACTGCTTGCTCAGGCCAGTGCCCTCCTCTTCTGGCCCTTCATGAATCACCTTTTCCCGGACCAGCCCCTGGCCAGTTTCCCAGTTCAGGTCCCGGCCCATTAAAACTTCAGGGATGAAAATGGGTTGCTCTTTAAAGTCTTCGCTATTGGCTTTATCCAGTTCCCTGCACAAACTGACAGGGTCAATTTTATAGGCGCCGAATACCTTGTGAATTTTCCCGTGATGGCTTTTTTTATCGTTCAGCAGCAAACCCAGCAAAAGATCCAACAGGGAAAGGCGCTCCGCTCCTCTTTTTTGCATTTCCCTGGCTGCATCCGCCAATTTATCCAGTAAAAACTGGGAGCATTTATGAGCAGTGACCTCCAGAGGCTTTGCTTCCGGGTGCCGCTTGGGAATATTGATTTGCAGATACTCTTGCAGGTTGCTAAAAGGTATTTCCGGCGGCAGGTGTTTTCGGATGCTGCGTTCGGCTGCCTGGTCGCCGGCAAAAAGGATGGCAGATAATACATGAATCGGAGTAATAAAATCAGAGGCATTTTGAGCCGCTAATTTTGCCGCATTCTGCATTGCGCTAAGGCTTGCCTGTGAAAAATATTCGTTGAGCAGCGTCCCGTCCGGCGAAAACAATGCTATCGCAGGAGCAGTGGTTTGCTGAGAAAGCAACTCAAAACCTTTCTTAAGTTTTGATATGACAAAAAAGGCGCCGACTTCTTCTTCGATCACCTCCGGTACATCGAGAGATAAAAAAATGCTCCAAGCCTCTGCTTCATTTCCGGAGGCAGACTGCAAGGCCGTTAACCACTGGCGGGAAAAACCGTCCAGATAATGATCGTCTTCAAGATCGCCTTGCTCTTCTACCCTGTCCTGGGTTCCGACGGAATCCTCCAGATATTGTATAAAGTTATCCAGTGTTACGCCACTGTTGGCACAACGGGAAAATACCTTTTTGACCTCCGGGCTCGCCGCTTCCAAAGCCGCTTTCATCAATATTTCCCAGCTCAGTTCCTTTAAATAAGTGCCTGTAGCATAATCCTGTGCGGATTCCCAGGCGGATTCGAGCCAGGACTGATAGGTTTCGGGAAGTTCTTTGTAAATACTCATCTTTTACAATGAATTGATTAAGTGTTTCGGATATGCTTTCTCGTTTTCTCCTGTTTTCTTGCTTAGTAAGCTTTTGATTTCCCCTTCGGGATTTGCTCCGGGATGATGATTTATATAGTGCCGGTACAATTCTCTCTTCTCGTCAAATGCCAAATCCAGGCATATAAAAGCGCCCAACGAATCAGATACCCCACTTAAAATATCCCTGTTGCGCTTGTCCTTGTCAAAATCTCCGTTCAAGATTTGAAGAAATGCCTTTCGAAAAGCAGGGCAAAGTTCAGCCCGGATTTTCTTTTTATTATCTTCCAAATCTTTTTGCAGGCTTTTGATCAATTGATTAAATTTCTCTTTGGCTGAAAATTCCTCCATCATATATAGAATACCCATGAATTCAGGTATCTTATCCTTATATCGAGGCTTCATCAATACTTCTCTTCTAAATTGCCTTAGATAATGCTTATCGGCGCCAAGAAGTGCGATCTCCAATGGTTTGAAAATGTGTTCGGGTGCCAATTTAAACTCCTCTTTTTCCCAGAGGCGTAGCATAAGGCTGGATGCTTCATATTGCTTCTTGATCTTATTCTTCCAGCCTTTTTGGTAATTGATTTCAAGTGAAATTACTTTGGAAATGAACCCGTCCTGGTGATAAATGCCCTCCTTCAGGAAACGCAGAAACGGCTTGAGTTGAAAACATTCAGGCGCCAACAAACAATCTATCAAAAAGCTGATCTCTTCCGGCTCTCTGCCCCGAAACAGGACATCCAGTTTTTCAACCCGGCTGCTTGCAAATTTTTGAAAATCAAAATACCGGATGTACTCCTTAATGATATTTTCATGCTCAAAAAGTCCGGTGCCATGATGATCGCCTAAAAAAGCAAGGGCCTGTTTTCTGATTCCCTTTGCCTTTATCTGAAATTCATTCTCATATTCATCGATTGAGCCTGAAAGTTCCCGAAGGAAAAGAAACACATTTAAGGCTTGCCCATCCGAATCCTTGAAAGGGAGGTATTGCTTGGCTTTATTTACAGGACTTACCTTGCTGAAATAAAAATCGCGATAAACCCATCCTGTAACGGCAGCCATGTACTTCCAGTAGGCGCGGTGGCGCTCCACATCAGGGTCGTTTTCTTTCAATGCACTTTTAAGGGGAGTAAATATTTTTTCCAGAACTTCGCTAAAGACATCATCTCTATATTCCACCTTGCTTTTTTCAAGCAGCAGGGCAAGCAACGGAATGACTGGCGCAGGTTCTTTTTCTTTTAGCTCGAACTCGGGCAGAGGGCCAAACAACAATGAAAACCGGCTTTCTATCTTTTGCCAGGCTCTCTTAAGCGAATCTTCTCGCTGCAGATTGCTCAGCTTGACGAGGCATTCCAAAATAAACTCATCGGCAGAAAATATCGGTGCCTCCTTTTTCCTGGTGTCTTCATTTCTATCCAGATTTTGGTAATACCAATAAAACAAATGGAGTTCCGGGCCCAACAATGTTTTTTCCTGCTCCCTGAAATCTTTCGACCGGTTATATTTTTCCTGAATCTCTTTCAGAAAATCGCCCGCTGTTTCATATCTGGTTTTATTAACGCTAAAAAAAGAAACCACCTTGCACAACATCGCAAGAGAAACAGGATCGCCTTCGAAAAAATAAAAATCGCTTTTGTCCAAACGGTGCTTGACATATACCGGTATGTATTCCCTCAGTTGAAAGATTCGGATATTTTCTAACAACTGTTGCTTATTGGCTTGCCGGATTTTTTGAATATTTAATCGAATTGGCCTATAGGGCCGGTTCTTTTCTTCCTCGGGAGCTTCCTCCTCTTCCTCCGGCTCTTCCTCTTCTGCCGGTGCTTCCACGTCGGCGCCGGCTTTTATATTCCGGACAATATCATCCAGGGCCTTCTTGAAAAGAACATCCCTGAATTCATTCACATTAGCGTCGCCTTGCTCCGCCAATCGGCCCAGGCTGGCCTTGTCAAACAGAAAATCGCAGGCTTTTCCGATGCTAAGGATCCTATTCAGGTCAAAGGTGTCCTTATTCTTATTGAGATAAGCGATGACGGCTCTTGCCCAAAAAAATTTAAGCTGATTGTTTTTCTGCAAAAGCGCACGGATAATAGCCGTTAAATCTATGGAATCCTCGTCGTAATAATCTTCAAAAATGTTGGCCAAATAAAGAATGACTTCTTGCTCATCGTCCCGGATGGCGTCCGTGCCCTGTTTGTCCGATTTTATAAATCCCGGGAACGCCGGATTGGCCATTTGCGCCGCTGCTCTTTGTTCCCCTTCCAGCAACCGGATATGGATTTCCTCCCCTATCTTTTCCTCTTGTTCTTTTCCGACAAAGTCTTTCATCAAAGATTCTCTGAAAGCTGTGCTGAGGGGAGCATGCCTCTGATGAAGCACGAAATTGTGATATATTTTGTAAATGTATTCCTGTTCTTTTTCCTGTTGAGCATCTGCAGCGAAACGATACAGTTCGACTAAGCTGTTAATTCCCGGCACCAAGTTATATTGGCCCAAAGCTTTCAACAACAATATCCGCTCAAAATATCCGGGTGTTTGGCGGTATAAGCTATTCAACTCCGCCGCTGCCGGGCTTTCCTCAGAAGAGCCCGCATTTTTCAGCCATAACAGCAGTCGGGTATACCACTTTTGTTCTGCTCCCGGATCGCCCTCTGCCTCAGAAATAGAAGTATCGGATTCCTGCAATATTTCTTCACAAAACGATTGGCCTGGCCGGGCGGTGCCCTGCGCTATGCAGGCAAATAAAAACCCTCCAAACCCTATTCGCATATTTTGGCCCGAACAATATCTGCTGTAAAGCTCTCTGCCAATATGGCTCAGGCTTAACATCGATTGATGAGGGCGAAAGGCATGGCCTTCAAAAGACTCAAGGGATTCGAACAACTGCTTTAAATAATCAAGCAGGCTTTCTATATGCTGCTGCTCTTCGACAGAAAAGGCTTTGGATATCGCCTGTAATTGATCGGCAAGGCAGAAAGACAGGGCCGACATAGTTGGATTCGGCCATTTCGGGTCTGACAGATTAAATCCCTTTTGTAAAAAATTTCTGGCGTCGTTATTTTTATTTTTTAGAATCAATTGGCCTGAAATAAAAAAAAGGCTCTTTACCGTCGCCAGGTTTTCTTCAGGCGTCCAATTGGCGCCCTTTTCGGTCATGATCCTCGACAAGCGCGACGGGTCGTAATAATGGTCTTGCAGCTTTTCGCCGGCGAGATATTGCAGCAGCCTGTCGATTTTCACCGGGTCTATCCCTTCATAGGCAAAATGGTCGAGCATTTTGTCAAACTTTTCATTTTGCCGGACGATCTGTTGCTTCAGGGTTTCCGGATGCAGGTCATCGAAAGAATGGCCGCTGCTGGGTTTGGCCAGGTCTTCGAATATCTCCCCAGGGCTCAACTGCCCGTTTCGAAAATCAAAACCATATACCGATTCCTGTAGCATTTGCCGGCTTATTTGTTTTTCGGAATCCCTGCTGAGCATAAGCCAGGAACTGCCTGAACCCTTAAGTTCATCTTTTCCCAGCCAAAAGCTCACATGTTTTCGCTGTGAAGGAGACAGCATGGCCCAAAGCAGGCGAACCAAATGAACGCCATCTTTTTCCGGGTTATCCGTAGCAGGAGGCTTGATGAGAAGGTAGCGGGTATCCTGGGGCCTAATGCTCAATGCAGCGGCTATTTTCAATTTTCGATAGACGTCTTTTTCGGTATTGCCAGAAATTCTTAAAAAGCCTAAAGCCGCTGAGATATCCCCTGTTTCCAGCCACCCTTCTAAATCCAGAAAAGGTTCTTTGGCCAAATCCCGGGGCATGGCGTTTTCCCATTTGTCCAGCCAGATAGGGTTTTCAGAATCAGAACTCGCCAGAAATAAGCGGCAAATATCAGCGGCGTAAAAGTATTCCACATCTTCCTCGAAAGGGATCAGAAAATGGGCCAAAATATTTCCGGGCCTTCCTTCTACGGTTAAGCCCGCATTGACGATCCTGATCAATACCGGCAAGCCATTGACCATTTGCAGACCCATAATAGTAAAGCTTTTCAATCGCTGATGTTCCGGCGGAAAAGCAAGAGAATAATAACTTTGCAATTTATTCTCAAAGTAAGGCGGGTGGCTGACGCCAACGGCCTGCCAGCCTTTTTCGCTTTGAAAACCGCTCCCCAGAGCGTGGGTGTAACAAAATTGCCTAAACCTTACTCCTTTTTGCATGCCACTGAATAATGTGTTCGATATTCCAATTTAAAGCGTCATAAACAAACAGGTCGATCCACCGGGGCGCAAAATCCAGGTGGCTGCCCTGCTTTCCCCAGGGCAGGTTGTGAAATCGTATGTCCTCCACTGTAGCCGTCATCACTTCGTATAAATGGGGTATTCTATCTCTGACCGCCTGCTCTATGTTCTTATCATTGCCCGGCCGAAGGCCAGCCCAGGGCCGGGCATTGCCGTATTTAACTTTATTGAATTTAAATGTGGTCAACCTTTTTTCCAGCTCCATTACATGCAAAACGGGATTCTCTAATTCATTTTGCTGTTCCATCGCTTGCAATACCTGGCCCAAACTGATCAGCTGCATATTCAAGGCACTTTCCAGCAAATTTTCTTTTGATCCTGGCTCAAACTGCTTGCTGGAAACGACCCAAATGAAACAATTCCTTTTCGCCCCCTTGAGATAGGAAGCGATTTTCATATAATCTGCGGTATGATCTATCCGGTGACCAGGCACATAAGTCACACAGATTTTTGCCGGGTCAACAGCCGCCGCCGCATTTTTTACCCGCACGGCAGTAAGCAAACTATTTGAAAAGCCTTGCCGGTCTGCCAATACCTCTACTTCCAAGCCTTCATACCGGATCGCCCATCTTTGCGTGAGGTTGCGGCCAATGGTTTCAAAAAGCTGCTTGATAAGCGCATGTCCCATTAAAGTAATTTGCAGGTCGTATGCTATATTCATGTTTTCACCTTAATCTTTAATCAAACAGGCCTCCTCCGCCAAAAGAACCTTCGTCCTCTTCTTTTTCCGGCGGCGGCGTGCTTGGCGCTTCTTCGCTGCTTGCCGGCAAATGCCCCATTTTCCACAACATCCAGTAAAATGGATCTTCCACCCTGATGGGAGAAACCTTCTTTTCCAGTTTCAGCCCCACTTTTCTGTCTCCAACCGGGTTTTGGCCTAAGGCGCTCACCGCAAAATAACCCACGTTCGATTCCATGATATCATCCTTGCCATTGTGGAATCTCACAATTTGGCCATATATAGCTTTGTGGTATTTCATCAAATATTTCTCTACCTCTTCATTTACCTGGCGGAAATCATCCAAAGAAAACTCCCCTGCCGACTGATGAGGAGATGGTTGCCAGATAATGGAGTCTTCCCGAAAGTGTTCAAATTTGGAGTCTTTAAAAAGATCCACTTTACTCACAATGACCGCGATGTGTTTCTGATGAAAAGACTCGTCCGTTCCATGTTTTCCCACAATAGAACCGATTTGGGTCAGCACGCCTTCATCCCTCATCTCGTTGGCGCCCTGGTCAGGGTCATTAGCCTCAATTCCCAAAATTTTAACTACTTTTTCGCTATTGCTGGGGTCCACCAGGAAAAAGATTCCTCCGATGGCAGTAAAATACTGGATAACGGCATCCATCTCATCGCTTTTTTCATAGTCTTCCCCGGCAAAGTCGTACCATAAAGTATAAGCTTTGAGGTCTTTTTCCTGGTCTTTGCGCCGGGTCATGGTCGCTAAGAGATAGGGGTGGGGGATTTCTCCTCTTAAATTGGACGCCAGGACCGATTTGTTTCTGAAGATTTGAGCATGCTTTTTCCGGTATCGGTCAAAATCGGTTTTTTCCGAAAAATTGCTGATCACCTTGATCGGTTTTTTCAATATGGCCTCTTCAAACAATTGATTGATCAGCACCGTCATAAAAATAGATTTTCCCGAGCTGCCGATCCCTACCGGCGCAATAGTATGCCTTAAATCTTCTTTTCGCAAACGAGGCATGGGGTTCCGGCATACCGGGCAGGCATAGATGTAAAACCGGGAATTGCAGGAAGGGCATATGTGGTTTTTTGTGTTTATCTGGTCTTTTATCGGATACTCTTCCGCGTCCTTAAGAATCTTTGTAGTCTCGTCGCGAAGCAAGATTTGTCGAGGCCCTTTTTGGGAATGGAATTTTCCATCCTTGACCGTCATTCTAAATCCATCGGTATTGGAACAATCGATGGTCGTACACAGGCCAATAAAGTCCTCGTACCAGAATTCTTTATGGCAATGGATACAACGGCAGTCCCCATTGTCGGTCGAAATGGGTTCGACAGGCCTGGGCGTGGCCCTCGGCCTTTGAACGGGTTTATTAATTGGCGAAGGCTTTTCCGTATCGTTGGAGAACAGTTTTTTTAGCGCACGGATCAAATTCATAATTGTTTTGCTTTAGAATGAAGGCTTAAAATAAATTCGGCAAGTTCATTGCCCTGTCTGGCTGCATGGTTCAGGATGGTTTTTGCCGTTTCATCGCCGTTTTGGCTATAACACACGGCAGCTTCTCCCAGCCAGTATCCGGAACCAAGCTGAAGGTGGCCGGCCATTTGCAATCCTTCTGCCACTTCATCCGGGCTTAATGCCCTGAAGATTCCTGCCAGCCGCAGCATCTCCAATGCTTTGGGGTATTGTTTCTTTTTGACAAACGCTCTTTTCAGGAGGCGGAAGCATTTGGCTACTATCTGGCATTCCTCTTCGCTGCTGCAAAAGTTCGTCAACACCTCTTTTTTGTTGGCTTTTGCCGGCTTTTTTTTCTTGCCCTTGCCTTTTTTGGCCCGAGCTTTTACCTTGGAAGAAAACGGTATCAATTCTGCCCAAAACCAGCTTTCCGCTTTTTCCACCCCCAGCTCTTCCAGCTTTTCTTTGAGCAAAGGCCTCATCGTGCGAAAATTGAAAGCCTTTTTTCTTTTTTTTCGCTTCTCCAGCCAGGCCTGAACAACAGGGACTTTTTGCAGCCTGAAAAAATGGATGATATTTTTGAGGGTTATGGCCATGTGTTGGTTGCAGGTTAATTGTTTTGTTTAATGAGTATTTTGACCCAGTCAATCCGTTTATTGATATCCTCAATTTCCGGGCTGCCAGCCGGCAGTTCTTTGTTGAAAATGGCAAGGGCCTCTTCGAATTCTTTAAGGGCTTTTTGATAAAGTTCTTTAATTTCCTCTTTCTTTTTACCATCTAGAGACATGTCGATGTACAACTTTCCCAGATCACGTTTGTTCCTTCCTACCCTGGGATGATCCTTTCCAAATAAGTGTTCATTGAGTTCCAAGGCGTTTACTAATGATTCTTTTGCCGTACCATAATTCCCTAATGCCTGGTTTGCCTTTCCAAGGCCCGATTGTGCAATTCCGGTTTCCTGTTGGATAGTATCAAAAGATTTTTCTATAATTTTTATAGTTTCTTCATACAAATCCTTTGCAGGCAAATAACTTGCTTGGATTTTATTTAGGTGAGCCAGCCTAGCCATGGTCTGACTGATTTTTGGGTGATTTTCCCCGTATAATTTTTTTTCGACTTTTAATATCTGGCTAATGATCTGTTTGGCATTTTCAACATCATCCAATACGATATAAACATTGGCCAACTTTAGGCGAATTTGAAAAACAATGGGATCTTTCTCTTTTTCTTCAAGCTTGTCAAGTGCAAGCTTTAATGCTTTCAACAATACATCCAATGCATCCTCGTAGGCGTGTAGATCAAAGAAATGATTGGCTGCCTTCATCCAAAATTCGAGGCAAGTGACAAGATCCTTTGGCTGGTATCTAAGGATTTTTTTCAGATGCTCCCTGGCTTTTGTTTCTTCTCTTTTTTTAACATGTTGTTCAACCATCTTGAAGTTAAGCCCAATTGCTCTATCTATGTCATCCTTCAATGCCTCCATATTATCTTGAAAAACAGACCCTAATAATGTTTTTGCCTGATCAATATCTCCCATATTTAAATATAAATCCGACAATTCGATTTGAATATGGTTGCTTAATAAAAGGCCTTCCATCTCATATTTAGAAATACTCTTTTTCACTTTATCTAATAATTCTCTGGTTTCTCCAAATCTCCCGAGCTGTTTATAAATCTTTGCTAAGTGAACCTGTTGACGTACTACTTCAGAAGAGTTTTCGCCAAATTTATGAACGGCATTCTCCAGCTTAGCTTCGTGATCATTAACTGCTGTTTCTATCTCTTTCATTTTGCGCATAACTGAAGCGATATGCTGCTCCACTTCTTGTTTAATGCCTTCTTGCCCATTTTCAAATGATTTTGTTATTTCCTTAGCCTTTTTATAGCTATCAAGTGCTTTAGGAAAATTGGCAAAATCTTCATACATGATACCTAACTTTAACCACAGTGTCCCGACTATTTCAATATTATCTGTAATATAAGCCAGCAAATGTTCTGCACAAGTCATCCAATACCGTTTTTCCAAGCGATTATAATTTTCTTTAAGTTCTAATTCATTAGTTATAAAATTAATTAAGTTTTCACATGCATCTGCATCCGGTTTTAATTTATATCTGATGACCATTTGAATCAACTGCTGGCAATAGAATGAATTTAAAACCTCATTATATATAAGCCAACCTTGGCGCACCAGTTGATTTAAGGTGTCAACGAACATTTCTTTCTTTTGGGATGGAATAAGAAACAAACGAACCAATAATCCAAACTCCATTTCGATAGGTGGAATAACAGAAAAATTTTGCAAAACCTTCATTTCCTCCTGACCGAGATCTGCCACTTCAAAAGCTTTGTATAAGCCCTCATAAACTCCCTGAACGGCCTTGTCATGATTATCTTCCCCCTCATCAGAAGAAACGGCAGGATCCGTTTGCCGGTTAGCCATTCGATCCACTAGTTGGGAAATGTCTAAGCTATAATCCAGCCTAAGCCTGGCAGCCAATAATTTGATGGTTAAAGGATGATAATTAGCCAGCTTTAGAAGTTCTTCTACTTTTTCTTCTTCTGCATTGACCGTTCTTGGGCATAAGACAAATAAAAGTTTTTTTGCCTCAGTTTTCGATAATTCATTAAGGGTATGGCGTTCAAATTCTGGTATGAGGCATCTTGTAGTAATTATTATTCTCCAACGCTGAGGATGAGGCAATAAATTCTTTATATCGTCTGTAATATCTTCAGCACTATCAATAACCAATAAATTCTTGCCGGTTAGGTTTTCCATCGCATCTAAAATAGCCTTATGCTGCTTCTCCCTGGTTTCTTCATCCTTTAACTTCTGACCAATTAATTTATCATACAGCCCAGGGGCTGAAAGAAATGCCTTAATAACTCCCTGTTTGCCTGGATTTTCAGCCCCTACGTTAAGCCATGCGATATGATCATAATCACTTTCGTATTCCTCCAAGTAATATTTAGCAAGTGAAGTCTTGCCAATACCCGCCAGCCCATTTAATAACAAGGGGGTCTGGGCTTCTGTTAGTTTTAAATGCAATTGCTTTAAGTCCTTTTCCCGGCCAATGACATTGACTTGGTTTGCGCGTGGAAGTGTAGTCAGAAATTTTGGGATGGGCTTAATCTTGTGAGAAAGAAACTCTGAAAAATTACTTTTAGCTGTACCCGAAAATCCCTTTTTCCTTTGTTTAAGATCTTCAATTATTTCAGCGATTTCCTTGAACTGCCTTTCCAGAGTCGTGATTTCAATTTTTTTCGATGAATCTCTAAAAAGTAGTTTTTCACCATAAGAAATACGAGTTTTATACTCCAACAAGATGTTTTCTATATATTTGTCCTTTAATTCTTCAATGTTTGGATAATCCTTTTCTACTTTATCTTTGATCAGCAGATGATTTAAAAGGTCAATAATGGTATCCGAAAAGGCGTTTCGGAACTTTCTGATCCATTCTCCAGATTCGGTGTCTGTTCTATCCAGCCGGGACAAAATCGGCATAATAATTAGAGGCAATTCTTTGTAAGTAATATTATAAGGTGATTTTTTAATTCGTTCTATTGACTTGACACAGCCTCTAAAATTTTGTTTACTTGGAGCTGCCACTACAACGTTAAAATCAGGCATTTGAATATTGCAAATACCTTGGTAATCACTGAAACCTGTTCGACTATCTATGAATATGTAATCATAGTCAAGGTTCTTCAATTGATCTTTGAAAATTTCGATAAAAATCTTCCCATCATATCTTTCGTAGAATTCATTCCAATTGAACTGGTTTAGGCGTTCATAGTATCTCTTTTCGTAATTACCTCCTGGAAGCAGGTCAATTCTTGCTTTCTTAGCTCCTTTCTTTATGTTGGAAATATACTTATTAGAAGCAAGGGAAGGTAATTCCTCTTCGCTAACCAGAACATTCATTTCTTCTTCAAGCCTACCACCATTTTCAAATTTGCTTTCACTTGGAATTGATTGATTTGTCCAATTCCTGGCACCGACCTTCGCATGGCCTTTCATAGTAGTTAAAAAGTCTTCAAAATATTCCAGCAAGCCATTTTCAAATTGTAATTCTTTTTTTTCATCTGAATGTTTCGCATCTCCATCCTTCTCAAAGTAATGGTGTAGGCCGGGCGCTTCTAAATCCCAGTCGATTAGCAATATTTTCTGCCCTTTATACGAATAAAAATAGTTGGCAAGATTAACCAACAGTTGGCTTCTTCCGACTCCTCCTTTAAATGAATAAAAAGTAATGATCATAATCAGAAGTGCATTTGAAGGTTATGCATATAATTCCTTTTCAACAATGTATTTTTTTTGCCTGATTTTATATACGATGTTTCTAAACCAAACATTATCAGCTATATACATCATTTTTTCTATTAATTTATCCTTATTTTGAACATCTAAATCGATATTGTAATGCCTAGCGTCTCTTTTGTCTTTTTTGTAGTCTATTAAACTCAAAAACAATCTCTTTTTAATTGATTCGATAACTTGCTTGGTAAAATCAGAATGATGGCTACAAATTGGAATAACGCACCCTCCTGTCAGATAATAGTTGACAAGTTTGGCAAACCCTTCATTCTCCTCGATATTATAAAGTGCCAAACAATCTATAATGACAATGGAACTCTCTACAATATCTTGTACTTCTATTTGTTCCCAAAGTTTAGATTTGAGAATGGAGGGAGTACAAAGCCATATATCCATATTCATATTCCGGGGTATTCGTCGATATGTTGAAAATTCTTCAACGATGTGAGCAATGCTGGAACGGTCAATCAAGTAAGGTTGCCAATTTTTAAGCTTCTTTCCATAAGCACCTAGAAGAAGTTCTCTTTCTTTAGGTTCAAGTACCTTTAATTTTTCATCTTTCTCGACAATTGCCTTTATGTTAACCTTACTCGTGGAAGCAACAATGATTTTTGGAATATGTGAATCTAAATGAGATTTAATTTCCTCTTCGGATTCGAGTATTAAAGTTTTTGGCGGCCTTAAAATGTCAATCAGATTGCTGTTAAGAATCGGAGCGTCTTCTTTATCTTTTACATACAAACTCCAGGGGAATTCACTTGAAACTTCTTCCCGGTTCTTAATTCCAAACCTCCGGGTGTTAGCAAATACGTCCGGATTACCCGTCTTCAATTTGGCAATGCTTTTATTTTCCAGGGAAGCCTTGGCTGCGTTAAAGGCATCTTCTAATGACTTGCCCCATTTAAATAACCCTTTGTAGAACAAGTTGGAAAACTCCATTGCCAATTTGTCCGAGATCATTTCGTTGGTTGCTATGACGGCTTCCACGCCTAATTCAAAAAATTCTTCGATGTGCTTTGCCGTAGCACAGGCGTTAAGGATAACCAATTTCAGGTTCTTATTGCGGGGAAATATATCGCTGATATTTTTGGACTGCAAGAAATAGTCTTCCAGATAAACGCCTTCTTCATTGGCGTGCCCGGCAAAATGAAAGATCGCCAGTTGTTCTTTATGCTTGCTTAGCAGGGCAATTAATTTGTCAGAATTGGCTTCCGGCAATATTTCTCTTGTGAAGTTTATGTTATGGTTGATAAGCAAAGTATCATCAATTCTTTCAATCTCAGGCTTGAGATGATGAAGGTCCTTAACAGGGCTTGCTGAGGCTATGAGGATAACAGGATAAGGCATTATGAGCTTATAGGCATTTGTTAATGTAAATATATGAAACATTGACGAACAATCCGATTTTTCTCTTTTCAAACTTATAGTTATCTTTAAAATGTTTTGTCAAAATTTGTTTGAGCAAAACACTGTACGCGTCTATTGAACATAATATTGTAGAAAATATGGAAACATGCCCAGCCGTTTTTATCGCCTACGCCAATGACTACCTGGAACGCCGCCAATATCTTGTCGGCCTCCGCAAAGAGCTAGATGGCATCGGAAAAGCGTTGAAACCCCTCTCTTCCAATAAGCTGATCCAGCTTGTCGAACGCCGGGACCTCACGGCCGACGGCCTCTTCGAAACCTTCCGGGATTTCGAGTATAAAGGCCGCATCGCCGCCTTTCATTTCTGCGGGCACGCCGACGCCTCCTCCTTATTGCTTCAGGACCGCGAGACCGTCAGCCACAGAGCGCCGGCGGAAGGGCTCTTTTCCTTTATCGGGCGGCAAAGCTCCCTCCATCTCGTTTTCCTCAACGGCTGTTATACAGCCAGCCATGCCAGAACACTGGTTCGAAACAGAGTCCCCGTCGTCATAGGGACCGGCGATGCCGTTGACGACCGGGTAGCTGCTCGTTTTGCCATTCAGTTTTACGACGGCCTGGCCATGGGCGAAACCGTTGAAGAGGCTTATCTGAATGCTGTCAATTACATCCAGACTTCCGCATCCGAAGACAGCCTGCAATACCGAAAGTTCCACTTTCCCGAGTCTGCTGAAATTCAGGAGGATTTCCCATTCAAGATTTATTATCGCGACCAGGAAGCCTTAAGATGGCGCCTCCGAGAGCATCCGGATCCGGTTGGCGAACTACGCGATATTCGCGTCAACGGCGTTCAGTTGGATATAGTGTACGAGGATATCACCGAACTTCCATCAGATGCAATGGTAAACTCCTGCAATGAACAAATGCTTATGAGGGGGGGGGTAGCGGCTGCAATTCTCCACAAAGCAGGAGAAGGGATTCTTGCCGAATTAAAAGCAAACTACCGCGCTCCTCTCAAGCTGGGAGAAGTAGCAGTATCATCCGGCGGGCAGTCTGGCGCCCGATATATATACCATGCTTGCATGGTCGATTTCCATCAGCTGATTGCAAGCGCCTCCCGCGAAGAACTGGCCAATGCCGTAAAGGCCTGCTTAACCTACGCTGAGCAGCACCGGGTTCAGCATATTGCATTCCCGGCGTTGGGAACGGGCGTTGCCAGGATAAGGTTCCGAAATGCTGGGGATACCATGGTCGAAGCCATTCAAGCCTTCTTGGCAAAGCCGAGCGATATCGAAAAGATCACCATCGCCTTATATGCCCGTTCCGGCATACTGCAAACCCAATTGGAAGAATTCCTCCGGGCAGCAAGGCGCCGCCTTCGGGATAAGCCCTGACGTTTCGCAAATGCATTGAGCATTTCCATATTTTTCAAAGAACGGTCACACTACTTTGATTAGGCCAAAATTATATGCCAATGAGATCAGGTGAGGGGCGTTTTTGGCTTTGAATTTCCGCATCAGGTTTCTCCGGTGCGCCTCAATGCCATCTTCCCCTCTTCCGCGCCTCCGGGCCATCTCCTTGGTAGTAACCCCTTCAGCTATCATTTGCAAAATCTCCATCTCTGTCGGGGTCAGGGTAGGCGCATTTTGCCTTCCCTTGAACTTATAGGAAAACTGATCCCAAATTTCTTCTACGTTTCCCCTGAAATACCTCCGCTTATCCCGGACGACGGTGCGGATGGCAAGAAATAATTCTTCGCTGTCGCAATCTTTTGACAGATACCCATCCACGCCGATCTTGTGCGCGAGGTCAATCAGATAGCCTTCTATCAATTGAGTAAGAATGAGGACTTTCACTTCCCGAAGCCCTCTCGTATACACGTTGTCCAGTATGTAACGGGCGGTCCTTATTCCGTCGGGTTCTAATTCGTCGGTTTCTTCCATCCTCAAATCCATTATCACCAGGTCGATGTCCAGTTGATTTTCCTGGAGGATTTCTATAGCCTCCTGGCCGCTGTATGCCTGGCTAACCATCTTCATGTCCTTCTGGCCCTCTATCAGGCCAGCTATGGACTGAGCGAGTATCTTGTGATCATCTACGATAATGATCTGAATGGTGTCGTCTGTCCTTCCTGCCATTTTTTATGTCTTAACTGAGTTGTACGCTTACGGGGATATCGATAAACAAGCTGGCCCCTTTGCCTGGAGCAGTATCCAGGGTAAGTGTTCCGCCCATGCTATGAACCCGAGATTTGATATTGTTAAGCCCCAGGTTATCCTTTGTCGAATTCGGGTCGAAACCAATGCCATCATCTTCGATGGTGACGTTAAGCGTATTGTCGGCCCAAATGAGCTGAAGGTTTACGTTTTCTGCCCGGGCGTGCTTAATCACATTGGCCAGAGCTTCCTGAATGATCCGAAAAACATTGAATTCGATTTTCGGAGATAAAGCTATGTTCCCATGGCCAGTGGTCATCAGCGAGATTTTCGGGCTGTTTTTCATCCCATTCATATCGTCGCAAAGTTTGTTGAGGGAAAAGATCAGGCCTCCTTCCAAAGAAAGGTTTTCCAAATCCGCCGATACTTTCCGCATTTCTTCATAGGTGGTTTTTATCAGGGCATAAATGTTCTTGCTCAAATTCAGGGCTTTGGGGGAAATCGGCTCAAGAATGTGGTTCAGGTTCTCCAATTTCAACCGGGCGGCCACCAGCGAAGAGCCAAGGCCGTCATGCAATTCCCGGCCTACTCTTTCCAGGAGGTTTTCCTGCAGTTCGTTTTTTTCGTTGAGGATTTTTTGCTCAGCCGCTTTTAAATAGTTTACCAGCGCCTCTTCTCTTTCTTTTTCCCGTTTTTCTGTAAGGATATTTTGTATCCGCTGGTTTTTCCAGAAAGACCAGATGATGACGGCGGCAAGGATGAGCAGGGTCGCAGATCCGGCAATCGCAATTCTAAACAAGTTCCTTTGGTGCCTTTTCTGGGCTTCGATCTCTTTAAGGTTCGATTCCAAACGGATGTTTTCGGCGGCATCTTCGATTCGGGCCTGCTCTTCTTCCAAGCCGATTTTCATGCTCAGGGCCATGCCCCGGTTGAGAAAGGACAGTGCCTGGCTGTATTGCTTTAAAGAATCGCAAACGGCCGATAAATTCAGGTAAAGAGTTTTTAGCATGACCGGTTCCTGTTCTTTTTTTTTCGACATCGCCAGGGCCTCGAGGTAACAGCGCCGGGCTTGCTGAAACTTTTTCTGCAGCAAAAAGCTTTCCCCCAGGTTGATCAGCACCATGAAAAGGCTTAGGCTGTCTTCAAGCTGCCGGCTGATCTCAAGAGCGCGCTGATGATAGATGAAAGCTTCTTCAAAACGGTTGATATGGTCGTAGCATCGCCCTTTTCGCAAGTAGGTGTCTAACAGGCCCGATAGATAAGCAGGAGAATCAGGTTGTGCTTTATGCTGCCGCAGCGAATCAAAAAGGAATTCAGCCCGATCCAGGTAATACAACGTGGAGTCAGCCTGATCTTTCATGCGGAAGAGGGAGGAGAGTTTGTTGCAAATGTCAGCATAGGCACCCCATTCTTTTTCCGCTTCGTAAAGCACAAGGCTTTTTTTGTAGTATTTAATGGCTTGTTCGCCTTCCGCACGGGAAGCTTCCGGTTGTTGGGCTCGCAACCTCCTTTCGGCACGGAGTTTATAGCCAATAGCCAGGTCATTGTAGGCGGCCGCCAATTCTTTTTTGTTATTCAGTCCTTTTTGGAGTTCTACTGCCGCTTTTAAATGGCTAATGGCCCTGGCATAGGCACCTTTTAGTATATAAGTGTTTCCCAGATATGCGTGCATTATGGAAATGCCTCTTTGAGATAAACCCTTTTCCAGCCTGTAATCCAGGCTTTGCTGAAAATAGTATATTGCCGAATCATATTGCATCAGCACATTGTAAACCATTCCCAAACGGCTGTAAGCCCGGGCTTTTCCCTCCGGATAGGACAATTGCTCGGATACTTTGAGGGCTTTTTGGGCTAAGGGCAGCGCCTGATAAGGAAAATCATCTTTAATTTTATAAATACTGTCGTTGATCAAATCTACCCAGGGACGGTTCATCTCAGCGAGTGGAAACTTCCCGGTTCCTTGTTGGGAACAGAGCTTTCCAGGCACAGCAGCAACAAACAAAT
Source organism: Lewinellaceae bacterium (assembly GCA_020636375.1). GTDB lineage: Bacteria > Bacteroidota > Bacteroidia > Chitinophagales > Saprospiraceae > JACJXW01. Next base: position 99,035 of record JACJXZ010000012.1, read on the forward strand.
ATAACAGCCAATATGAGTATGTCGATGAAAGCCTCATTTGTGTGTTTTCTGATCCCGGTCAATCTTTGAGATTACTGGACTTGTCTTTTTCAACCCCTTCCCTGGGGTCATCTATAATCTCCACGCCGGCGGTAGCAGCCAGGCTTTTGCCTAAAACAAAAGGGTCTGTGTTTTCCGGTTCGGCGAAATTGGCAAAAGGGTTCATGGCGCCAGGCAACTCCTGAAGGGCAATCTTGCTCTCCAACTGTACTTTTATGGCATTCACTCTGGGCACTTTCAGATACATTAAATATTCCCTGGGGGCAGAATGAACCTGGCCATATACTGAAATTAATTCCAGGCGCATTAAAGCAACTCCATCTACAGGCAGCGTTTTTGCGCTTGGCAGTTTAATGTCAAAACCATCCGGTATCAGCAACAACACACTCAGGCGATAGGTGTTGGCACTCCGGATTTGAGCTAGGTGCAGGTAGGGTTTGTAGAGGATCATGTTTTCAAATAAGTATTTTAAACTAGAAGAATTTGATGCTGCAAGATAAACAGGATTTTTCCAGCCCTTGTTACGGTAATGTGATAAGGGAATCTAAGGGTTTTCCGTAGGTAGTTTACGCTGCGGGTGGTTGTTGATAAAGAATTCGGTGTTCCAGCAAGTCCAGTCTTTTCTAGGGTGGCTGAACCCCTTAAATTTAAAAGCTCGAGAAGTAGCCAGCCCTCTGTTTTGGCCATCAGGGATGGGCAGTCCCTTTAGCAATAATGGCTCGACATCAAACTGTTCTGTGCAGATAAAGAGTTTGAGGAACTCCCTGGTTCCTGGCCAGTTGTCCTTTACAATGTAACTGTCATTAGTTATCACAATCGGATTTCCTTCCAAAGCATATATGTCATCGCCGGGCGACAACCAACAACCATTTCCGGGCAAAAGGCTGGCATCCGCCTCAAAATTCATTGAAAGATAAAGCAGGCTGCAGTATAAATGCAGGTGGCTATGATTGATCAAATGAACCACTAGCTGGTTGTAAGGCTGTCCGGCCGGCGTTTGATATTCGAGGTCCAGGTTTATGCATCCCTGGTCAACACGGATTTCTTTTTTCTCTCTGGTATCCGGATTCTGTTGATATAATTTAAGTTCAACCGGATATTTGGTATAATGTTCCGATGGCCTACTATGAAGGCTGGTTCGTCTTGGAGAAGCATCAAGCAAAAAATTCCACTGGGCAATTTGTTCCAGATAGTTGCAAAGAAGATCGACAGATTTTGGCTGTGAAACAGCATTGAGCAAATCTATGGGGATAGGCGCGACTAAAGCTTTGTTGTCATTAGGAAGGCTTATAATGCATTCTTTTGGCCTTGCCCACAGGGTGTAATCCGCTTCCTCTGCCTCATCCGCCAACTTGACGTAACTGCTTTTTGACTCTTTTATTTTCTTTTTTAGAGCATCTTCCAGCCTCCTCTTTTCTTTTTCCCCGCCTTTTATGAAAATACTCATAGGAGGGATAGGGATTTGAACTTCACAAGGGTAACTCTGCCCGGGCCCGGGGCTTAATGCAGGCGGATTTTTGTCAACAACTAGGCAATAACCCGGATTCACTTTTTGAATGTAAACATCCTTTGAAGATTTTCGGCCGTGGACAAAGACAGGGAAAGGGTTTCCGGCGTCCTCGCCGGTTAAACCGTGAATTTTTCCTAAAGGCAATATCCAACCTTCCTGAGGATTCCATACGATTTCGCTTCGATGGGCCTGTTGCTGAATTTCTCCTCCCAAGAAAGTTCGAAAGAGTAAATGAGGGTCTTTAGAAATCGGATAACACTGAGGAGTTTGTTTTTGAACAGCCCAACCTCTCATGAAATTATTAATATGCTTGTTGAGTTGATAATAACTGGGCGTCTTTTCCGAAGCGCCAAGGATTTTCATTAAAGCAGTGGTAAACACGCCCATCGTCTTTCCGTTTTCCGTGTATTCCCATGCTACTTCTACATCTCTGCAGGCAGCCATTTGAACATGCCCGGCAAGAGGCATAACCTCATCCAATGTTTTTTCTTCAAGCTCTTTCCGGGGGATTTCGTGCTGGAAAATGAACCCATCCCAAGCTCTCTCGGGGATAGGATTCAGGCTTGCTCTCCGTTGTTCTAAATTAGGGCTATGGCGAGAAGCGGAATCCGAGTGGCAGCAATCAAAAACAAGGACAAGGTGTGGATTGTTTTTCGACATTTTTGCCAGCAAATAGCGGATTTCTTTATCTGCTAAGCAGGATACCTTGCCTCCTTCCGGTTCATTAAAAGGGTTGCTGTCATAACAAACCAAAGATTCCAGCCTGTCTCCTACGCCGGCTTTTTGAAATGCAAGTACTGAAGTACTCTCCAATAAACCATGGCCTGCAAAGTAGAACATAGCCGTGTCTCCTTCCTTTGCCTTCCCCAAATGGGAGATTATTTTTTGGACAACCCCTTGCTTGGTGGCCTCCCGGCCTATTAAAGTTTCTATGTCCGCTTCCAGGCTGGGGCGGGATTTCAGGTATTGCTCAATATTGGCAACATCATTAATACACCCGCTAAGACCTTTAACATGAGCATAATTATTGATGCCAACCAACAAAGCGAATAGGTTGATTTTTTTCTTCTCTAGCATAGAAGTCGTTTTCGATTCTCATTATCTTAAATTAAATCTTAGTTTGATTTTACTACTTTTACACGAGCATGGTTCGAGTATTTATACAGCGTACAGTCCAACATCAATCTAATTATCAACATCAGTAGTTGAGATACGATATCGATAATTAGAAAAAAATTGCATCACTACTACAATGAAAATTTTTCAATTTCATAAATACCTCATTTTCAAAAATTTAGATTTTTAACATAATTGCTTTGACTACTACAGTAAGAATCCGCTACTTTCAAAAGTAGTAAAGTCAAACTTAGCTTCGCTTTAATATTTCATAATCTCTATCGAGAAAAGGGAGGCTGGTTAGCAGGAGAAAATAAAATTTTAACTTAACGGCGTGATTGAATCTAAGATCGTGAAAATGAAATTTACAATTACTGGAATTTGGCCATGCTTTGGGATTGGATATTGGTTAAGGATTTCCCGGGGAATAGGATACATAGTTAGCTAAACCGGAAATCCTCAACTTCCATTTTGAAAGATGACGTTGATAATCTCCTGGAATCTTTGCCTGGCCAACTTGGTTTATTTGGCAGCCGCAGTTCATACAACCTTAATGCCAAACTAAACAAATATCGGAATTTTATCTAATGCTTAGGAGAAAAACGTTAAAAATTTAGGCTTTATGCATAAAAATTTTGCAAACATGAGTATGCGCCCGCGCGAATTGTAAAAATTCCTTGCATTTGACCACCAGTAAAATAGGCGTTTTCCAGGTTTTGCGGGCCTCGGCAGCCTGGAACATTCCATTCGGCCTGCCATAGGGGCAGGCAAAAGGCACGGCTTTATCCCTGTCCTTTTCCGGAAAAGCCTCGCCTTTGGCCCGCATATAATTTCTGCGCTGCCTTTTCGTTAACACTTGGGAGAAAAACAAATGCAAGCAGGCCTTGCATTGAGGGCGTTTCCTATTGCGAACCGTTATAATTTCGTACTTTGCGTACAGGATGGACGGGTTGGACGGGGTAGACAGGATTAACAAGTCCAGGCAGGATGGACGGGGTAGACAGGATGAACAGGATTAACAAGTCCAGACAGGATGGACGGGGTAGACAGGATGAACAGGATTAACAAGATAGACAGGGTGGACGGGGTAGGCAGGATGAACAGGTTCTGCCGGGGCTGTGCCACATCTAGCCTTCCGTCTTTCCCCAACCTCCCCCCTTTTTCTGCTTGCCGGAGCATCGCGAAGGAGAGGGGGAGATCGAGGGGGGCAATATAAAGTCGATTTCAGAAGAGACTATAGTATTTGTGAAAAACCTTATTCCACACTTTATTCAGGAGCAATATCTCAACGGCAACACCCAGGGGCAGTTGGAGGCCTACACGCTTTTTGTGGACCTGTCCGGTTTTACGCCGCTGACGGAGGCCCTGATGCAGAAGGGCAACCGGGGTGCCGAAGAACTGTCTAACGTGCTGAATGAGATCTTCGAGCCCCTGGTGCATATGGTCTACGCCAAGGGGGGCTTCATCCCCTATTTTGCCGGCGACGCCTTTACGGCCATTTTCCCTGTTGCGGAGCGCCGCATTGGCGCGCAGGACATCATCCAGGGCGCCATGCAGGCGCGCAGCCTGTATGGCCAGCGGCAGTTCCGCTTTCGCAGTTTCACCATCGGCATCAAGTTCGGCCTGTCTTACGGGACGGTAGAGTGGGGCATCGTCGGGCGGGCATCCAAGGCCTATTATTTCCGGGGGGCGCCCATCGATGGCTGCGCCGCCTGCCAGGTGAAGGCCCGTGACAAGGACATCGTCATCGACGACGCCCTGCGCCAGCACCTGCCCAAGGGGCAGTTCGCCCTGATGGCCCTCGAAAACGGCTTCTACAAGATCAAAGAGGGGGTTTCTTCCGGGGAGGGCAACGTCATTCCCGTGGATTTGCCGCCCATCGAACGGGGCGTGGCCATGCAATTTCTGCCGGATGCCGTGGCCCGTTACAACCAAGAGGGGGAATTCCGGACCGTCATCTCCGTTTTTATTTCCTTCGACGGGGTGGAAACCCATGCCCTGCTCGACGCCTTCGCGTCCATCGTGCTGGAACAGATCAACAATTTCTCCGGCTATTTCAAAGAGATCGACTACGGGGATAAGGGCGGCGTGATGGTCGCCTTTTTCGGCGCGCCCGTTTCTTTCGAGAACAACAGCGACCGGGCCCTGGAATTCATTACTTCCATACGGGAGGAACTCCGGGACCTGCAATCCAGGAGCAGCCTGCGCTACCGGGTAGGCCTCACCATCGGCACGGCCTATACGGGCATCGTGGGCGGCGGGGAGCGCTGCCAGTACGCAGCGGTGGGCAACCGGGTCAACCTGGCGGCCCGCCTGATGACCTACGCCGCCTGGGACGAAGTGCTCGTCGACGAAGAAATCCAGAAAAACCACCACTTCCACTTCCTCAACCGGGGAGACATAGAATACAAGGGGATAAAAGGCCTGGTGCCCACCTTCCGCCTGGTCGGGCGCAACTACGAAGCCCATGCCTCCTACGCCGGCGATATGGTGGGGCGGGAAGCGGAACTGCAGCAGCTTATCGACTTTTCCCGGCCCCTCTTCGAAGGGCGGTCGGCCGGAGTAGCCTACATCTTCGGCGAAGCCGGCATCGGCAAAAGCCGCCTCGTCCACGAGCTGAAAAACGTGCTCTACGGCCAGCACCTGGTATCCTGGCATACCTGCCAGGCCGACCAGATCCTGAAAAAGCCGTTCAACCCCTTCCTCTATTTCCTGAAAAATTACTTCGAACAATACCCGGAGAGCACCTCCGTCGCCAACGTCCGCAACTTCGAAGGGCGGTTCAACCAATTGCTGGAAGAACTGTCCGAAGCAGAACGCCCGGAAGCCCAGCCCATCCGGCGCGAACTGGTCCGGACGCGCACCGTCCTGGCGGCCCTCATCGGCCTCAATTTCCAGAATTCCATCTGGGACCAGCTCGACGCCAAGGGGCGCTACCAGAATACCCTCTCGGCCATCATCAACCTGCTGGTCGCCGAATCGCTCGTCCATCCCGTCGTCATAGAACTGGAAGACGGGCACTGGCTCGACGACAATTCCCGCGAGTTGCTGAATGAACTGGCCCGGCACATCAGCCGCTTTCCCATCATGCTGATCATCACGTCCCGCTACAAGGACGACGGCGCCAAGCCGGAGATTCTCTCCGACGGGCTGATACAGGGCCAGCAGCAGCCGGTGCTGGAGATCGACCTCAACACGCTTCAGCCGGAGGCGGTTCGGGCTTTCGCCGAACTGCGCCTGGGCGGAGCCGTCCACGGGGAATTCTTCGACCTGCTGCTGCGCACGTCCAACAGCAACCCCTTTTATCTGGAACAAATCCTGGAGTACTTCTCCGAGAGCGGCCAGTTGGAAGAGGAGGACAGCCAGTGGACGATACGGGATAAGAACGTCAAGCTTTCCAGCTCCATCAACGCCATCCTGACCGCCCGCATCGACCGCCTGTCCACCCTGGTGAAAGAAACGGTAAAGGCGGCGGCGGTGATCGGCCGGGAGTTCGACGTGCCCATCCTCTCGGAAGTGATGAAGACGCAGGAGGAGTTCATCCGCCGCAACGGCAACGCCACCGCCCTGCTCAAAGAGCAGATCAAAAGGGCGGAGCGAGGCCAGATCTGGCACGCCATGAACGAGCTGCGCTACATCTTCCGCCACTCCCTGCTGCGCGAGGCCGTCTACAGCATGCAGCTCCGGGCCCGCGTCCAGCAACTTCACCGGAATATCGCCGAGGCCATTGAGCGCCTCTACGCCGACAACCTGGACGAGCGCTACGTCGACCTGGCCTTCCACTACGAAGAAGCCGGCGTTTTCGACAAGACCTGCGAGTACCTGCGCAAAGCGGCCGACCACGCCCGCAGCAACTACCAGAACCAGCAAGCATTGGACTACTACGAACGGCTGCTCAAAAAGCTGAGCCGGCAAAAGGACGTCGCCGACCAAATCCAGACCCACCTCAAGAAAGGCAAGGTGCTGGAACTCATCGGCCAGTGGGACGATTGCGAGCAGGCCTACACCCGGGCCCTGAAGCTGGCCAAGCAGTCGCGCGACGTGCTGCTCCTCGGCCAGGCCAACAACAGCCTGGGCAGCCTGCTGATGCTCAAGGGGGATTACCCCAAGGCCATGGGCATCCTGCAAACCGCCGCCGGCCTTTTCGAGTCGATCGACGACAAGGTGGGCATCGCCAGGACGTACGGAAGCCTCGGCAAGCTCTACTTCCGGCAAGGCCAGTACGACGAGGCCAAGAAATTTTTCGAACGAAGCCTGGACATCGGCCATGCCCACATCGAGCCGACTGCCAACGCCCAGGTGGCCGCCGACCTGGGGCTCACTTTCATGAACCAGGGCAAATACGAGGAAGGGATCTACTGCCAGCAGGAACAACTCGATATCTGCGAGCAGCACAACGACAAGCAGGGCATGGCTACCCTGTATACCAACATGGGTATCGTCTATTTCGAAAAGGGCGACTACGACGACGCCCTGGAGGCCTACCAGAAAGGCCTCGCCCTTTCCGAGGAACTGGGCAATAAAATGCTTACGTCCATCGCCATCGGCTGTATCGGCAGCGTTTATCAACGCAAAGGAGACTACAAGAGCGCTATGGAAAATTTCCAGCTGGACCTCGAGCTCTGCGAGGAGCTCGGCGACAAGCAGGGCGTGGCCATCGCCCTGGGCCTCATCGGCGAGTTGCTGAGCGAGCAGGGGGATTTTCACGGTGCTATCGAGTATCTCCAGAAAAACCTGATGCTATGCGAGGAACTTGGCTACCAGAAAGGCATTGCCAAGGCGGTGAACACCCTCGGCGACGTCTTTTATTATACCAGACAATACAGCCGCTCCCTGCACTTCTACGACCGCGCTATCGAGGTGACCCGCAAGATCAATAACCGCCTGGTGCTCGGCATCAGCCTGGTGGAAAAAGGCGTGGTTCTCATGGAATTGAATCAAATGGAGGAGCTGGAAGCGATCACGCAGGAAGCGCTGCGGATCGCCCAGAAACTCGGCAACCCCGACCTGATCTTCAACGCCCGTATACTGGCGGCTAAATACGAAAATAAAAAGGGCAATACCGAACAGGCCATACAACAACTCCATGCCCTCCGCGCCGGCGGCCTCCCGCCGGACAAGCAGGCAGAGGTCAACTTCGAGCTGTTCCTTTTACTGCCGGAAGATTCCCGTTATCGCGCCCGCGCCCTGGAGCTTTACGAGCAGTTGTATCAGGAAACGCCCCGGTATAGTTATAAAATCCGCATAAAGCAATTGAAGGAGACTTAATCAGAAAGAATAAACTTCCGGGAAAGCAGTTGGCCCTCCGTTTGCCACTGAGCCGTCAGCAGGCCGGTGCTGGGGTTGGGGTAGAGCAACAGCTCGCTGCCTGGGCTGGCTGTAGCGGCAATAGGCTTTGCTCGGCTGTTCCTCCTCTTCTATGTGCTCATATAGGCGGCTGCCTGAAAACTAAATTTTTGTTTGAATTTTTTTGTTTCAATTGCTGCTTTTTTGTAAATTCGCAGCATGGAAAACTTCCCCCAATCTCACGACCGGTTTTTCAAACACCTGCTCTCTGACCTGAACCGGGCCCGGGAGTACCTGCGCGCCTATCTGCCCGAAGAACTTTTAGCCGAGCTCGACCTGGGCACGCTGAAACTGGAAAACGGCTCCTTCATCGACGACGCGCTGAGGGAGTCCTATTCCGACCTGGTTTTCTCCGTTGCAACCCGCAGCGGAAAGCGCGTCAACCCGTGTTTCCTGGTAGAGCACAAAAGCCACCGGGACGAAACCGCCGTTTTCCAGGCCCTGTACTACACGAGCAGCGCCATGCTCCGGCGGGCCAGGAACGGGGAGGAGCAATGGTTGGTCATCCCCATCCTGTTCTACCACGGCGAGGAAACCTGGGAGTACCGGCCGCTGAGCAGCTTCTTCGAAGGGCTGGAAGAGCCGTTCCGGCGTTACTTGCCTGACTTTGACTACCTGTACCACAACTTCAACGCCCTGCCGGACGCGGAGGTCGCGAAACTGCCCAACCGCCTGCTGGCGTCGGCCCTGCTCGTCATGAAACACTACTACGATTCCGGCTACCTGGAGGAAAACGCCTCCTTGCTCCTGCTTGGCGCACACGACGAGCGAGGCAACTTTTACCTGCCCTTGTTCGTTTATTTTTTTAGTAAAATAGAGGCCGGAGAAGAACGGGTGAAAGAAATCCTGGACAGCCTGCCCCCTCCGGTAAAATCTTCCGTTATGAGCATTTTTGATATTTACGAAGCTAAAGGCCTGGAAAAAGGCTTAGAGCAAGGCCTGGAAAAAGGCCTGGAGCAAGGCCTGGAAAAAGGCCTGGAGCAAGGCCTGGAAAAAGGCCTGGAGCAAGGTCTGGAAAAAGGCAAAACGGAAACAAAACGCCATGCCTGCGCCAACATGATCCGGCTCGGCTTTGACGTCGAGGCGGTTTGCAAAGTGCTGGAGGTAACGCCTGAATTTGTGGAAGAGGTGCGGCGGGCGGTTGAAGAAGAAGGAACAGCAGGGGAGTAGCTCGCCTTTAACCAACTGTTACCTGCTTCGTCGCCAAGGGCTGTCAAAGCAAGGCTGCCCTGAGCATTGAAGCGTCCATTGCCTTCCTGCCTGCGGCTGCGCCCTCCCTCCAGGTCAAACGCAGCGGCAGAAGGGTACAAGCTATTTTAAAATACGTGCCTCTGCCTACTCGCAGCTCACTGGCAGGCAGGTCTGCGTCAGGCATCACAACGTATAGTTTCCGCCTTCCGCCCCGTCTTCGCTATCGCTCTTCCGGGCAAGCTTCCGACTTCCCCCTTACCCTTTCAATCCGCCGGCTTCTTCGGCACCGGCGCGCTGGCGTGGAAATCGCGATGGATGCGTTCGGCGTACTGGTCCAGCAGTTCGAGGACGCGCTCGCGCTTTTCGGAGCGGAGGATCAGGCCGATATGGTAATCCTTATTGAGGCGCCAGGCGATCTCCGGGTCGTTGAAGCCGGAATTGTCCGGATGCTGGAAACGGGAAAGGGATACGATGATGCCGGCATACAGCTTTTCCGGGGTTGGCGCCTGGTAAGCCTCGCCCCGGGCGATGGCGTTTTCCAGCCGCGCCCATTCTCCCCAGAGGTTGACCCCGGAGGAGAACTCCACCATCTCGGCCAGGTGGGCGCCGCCCACGCGGGAAGAGGTCTCCAGGAAATAGAATTTGCCGTTGTCTTTGGACTGGATGAATTCGGTATGCGAGGCGCTGAACTGCATACCGAAGGCCTTCATCACCTGGGCGTTCAGCTGTTGCAGGGCCTGGTCTTCGGCGCTGCCGAACCCGATGGTATGGGAGCGGAAAATGCCGCCGCCGTGGGCGACCTCAAAAGGCGTGTTGAGATAGCGGGACACCCGGCAGAATTGCGTTTTGCCGCCGGCGGTGATGGCGTCGACGTGGTAGACGTCGCCCGGCTTGAACTGCTCCACCAGGAAGTGGTGGCGGTTGTCGCCCAGGCTGTGGATAACCTGCCACAGCTCTTCCTGGCTGTGTACCTTGCGGATGCCGGTGGCGGAGGCCTCGGAACGGGGCTTCACCACCCAGGGGGGAGAAGCCTTCGCAGCAAAGTAATTGATATCGGCATCGTGGAACAGCGGGCAGAAGGGCGGCACGTCGATCCCCGCTTCGGCGGCCCGGAAACGCATAGCCAGCTTGTCCCGAAAATAGCGGGCGGTGGTTTGCCCCATGCCGGGAATGCGGAACTCCTCGCGCAGGAACGCCGCCTTTTCGACGTCAAAGTCGTCGAGGGCGACGATGCGGTCTACCTTTTTGCTGCGCATCAGCCAGGCCAGCCCCCGGCCAATGCTGCTGAGGTTTTCCGGCGTGTTTTCTTCGGAATCGATGTAGAAAAACTCGTCGACCGACTCCCGCGGCCAGGGCTGATGCTCCAGCGACTTTCGCGTGAGCAGATACACGGTGTTGCCGGCCGCCTTGCAGGCGCGCAGGAAGTCCTGCCCCTTAAAATAGCAGGAAATACAGAGAAAGGTGATTGGACGCATAGGAGGTATTCAGGTATATGTTAAAATTGAAACCGCTGGGAAGGGCGGTATTGGCTGTTCGCTGTTCGCTGTTCGCTGTTCGCCACCTCACTCCCTCACTCCTTCATTCATTCATTCATTCCCTCATTCCTTCATTCCCTCATTCCCTCCCTCCCTCCAGGTGGCTCAGGTAATCCACCAGAAGCCGCACGCCAAATGCTGTGGCGCTTTTCTGGGAGGAAAACTCCGAATCGTTGAATGCCACGCCGGCGATATCGAGATGCGCCCATGCCGGATGGTCCTCGATAAAAGCCTCCAGGAATTTGGCGGCGCCGATAGCCCCGGCCATGGGTTTGCCGCTGAAGTTGCGCAGGTCGGCCACATCCGATTTGATGTCGTCTTTGTAGGCGTCCCATAACGGGAGGCGCCAGTTTCGTTCGCCGGTGCGTTCGCCTGCCTGATAAATCCGTGCGGCCAGCTCGTCGTTGTTGGAGAACAAGCCGGCGGCGTGGTAGCCGAAGGTGCGCACCGTGCTGCCGGTCAGCGTGGCCAGGTCGATCATCGTGTCCGGCCTGTAATTCCGGGCCATGTAGCACAGCCCGTCGGCCAGGATCAGGCGCCCTTCGGCATCCGTATCAATCACCTCGATGGCTTTGCCGCTGTAGGAGTCGATCACGTCGCTCGGTTTGATGGCCTTGGCGTCCACGCTGTTGTCGGTGGACGGGACGATCCCGATCAGGTGGACCGGCAACTGCAGCTTGGCGGCCACCTCCATAGCCCCGAAGACGGCAGCGGCGCCGCCCATGTCGCTTTTCATGTAGTGCATATTGGCGGAGGGCTTGATCGACAGGCCTCCGGTATCGAAGGTTACGCCTTTGCCGACCAGGCCGATTTTCTTCAGGCCGGCCGGCGGGATGGTTTCCGGCCGGTACTCCATAATGATGAAAGCGGGCGGGTATTCGCTTCCCCGGTTGACGGCCAGCAGGGCGTGCAGGCCTTCGGCCAGGATTTGCTCTTTGCCGAGCGAACGAACCTGATAGCCGTATTTTTTTCCGGACTCCAGCGCCCACTGCGCCAGGTCGGAAGGGTTTTTCTTGTTGCTGGGCGCGTTGACCAGGTCGAAGATGCTCATCTGGGTTTCGGCAATGGCCAGGCCGCGCCTTGCTGCCTGTTCACAGCTTGCGGCCAGGCTCTGCTCCGCAAGTATCTCCAGGGTAGCATCGGGAGCGCTCAGCGGATGGCCGTTGCCATCGGGCATTTTCTTGAAGCGGCCGATCCGGTAGGCGCCCAGGGCCAGGCCGTTGACGGCGGCCTCCACCCAGGTGGCGGCGGCGCCGGAAAGGTTCTGGTGCAGCAAGCTGATGCCGGTTTCCGCACCGAGCTTCTGCCGGTATTTGCCGGAAAAGGAGCGAAAGGCTTTTAACACATCCTGAAAAGCCGGTTTGGCGCCCATACCCAGCAGAAAAAAACGGGTAGAAGCTGTATACAGAAGTTGCACTTCCCCGTGTTCGGCCCTGAAGTCAGCTGTTATCAGCGCCGCGTCCATGCCGGCAGCGGACGCCACCGCCTGGATAGCAGCGGGCAACCCTTCGCCGGAAGCCACCGGCACGATAACCACCGGCGGCAGGTTTTTCGGGGTATTGGTAATTTTCAGGATCATTTTTTGGTTTCATTTTTTTTGAAAAACAACCACTCTGCTGCCCGGGGAAACTCTTCGCCCCAGCGGGCCTCGTTGTGCTGCCCTCCGGGATCGACCGAAAGCCTGAATTTGACGGACGCCTTGCCGGCTTCCTGGAAGGCCTCCTGGAAGCGCCGGATATTCGGCACCATATTGGCGCTTTCTTCTTCCCCTCCGTAGAGGTAAATATCTGTATCCTGCGGGTCGTGAAAATTCAGGAAATGGAAGTGAATATTGGGCATCACCCATAAAGAAGGAGAAAAGACCATCAGCTTGCCGTAGACCTCCGGATACATCAGCCCGGCGTAAATGCTGATCAGCCCGCCCATGGAACTGCCGCCGATGCCGGTGTGTTCCCGTTCCGGCAGGGTGCGGAAGTGTTTGTCGACATAGGATTTCAGGGTGTCTGCCAGGAAGCGTACGTATTTTTTGCCGTCGCCGGAACCTAGTTTGGTGCGGGAGGAAGGCGTAAACTCGGCGATCCGCTCCTTCTCGCCGTGGTCGATGGAGATGATGATGATGTCGCCGATCCCCCGCTCGGCCATCACCGCCAGCTTCTTGTCTACCGCCCAGTTGCCGAAGGGGGCATAATCGTCGAAGAGGTTCTGCCCGTCCTGCAAATAGAGTACCGGGTAGCGCTTATCGCTTTCCCGGTAGTCATAGGGCAGCAGGGCGGCGATGCGGCGGGTCTTGATCAGCTGCGGAATTTCAAATTGCTCGGAAATGACCTGTATCTCCGGTAAAAAGGCGGGGTCGTAAGCCCGCCCGCCTTTCCTCCAGCGCGGCACGTGGTCGAGGGCTTCTTTTACCTTGTGGGGTTCCAGCAACCGGTTCGGCACTGTATTGCCGTATTCGTCGAGTTCAACCGAGTCCCAGCCGCCACGGTGGTATTTGTATTCCATTTGCCCGGGCAGCAGGCTTTTGTCTTTAAAGGTGAAACTGAACAGGCCCGGCCCTTCCTCTTTCATACGGTACGCTTCGTCGCCGGCCTTCCAGCCATTGAAGTTGCCGGCAAGGTATACGGGTTCCCCGCTGTCTTTCGTAGTGGACAGGCGTAGGGATAAGCTCTGGCTGCCTTTAGTGGTATGTTGAGGTGACGGTATCTCGCCAGTCATAATACTTGTTCCTGTTGTGGGATCGTCCGTCCCGGCTTTTCAGCTGGTGCCGGATGTGGATGGCCCGCGCCCGGATACCGGCGACAAACGGCAATCCATTTTCCGGCCCGCAGAGACGGGCGCCGGCCGCTCTTCCCAAAGCCCACAAAATTAAGAAATAATGCGCAGCAAAGTTTATTGGCGGCGCCACTAATTGCACGGCATGGGAAAAACATAGTAATTTTAGCCTTTGCCCGGAATCGGGAGCGATCCCGGCTTCAATCCGGTTTCTGATGGTAGAAGTACGGATATTGATGCGGGATGTTCCGTCCCGGGGCGCCATTTCCTGGCCTGATCTTCCGGATTGGAGGTTGTACTGCCGCACATGGCGCTTTTTCTTGCCACAAGGACAGCCGGGGGCACAAAATGGATTTTCCTGCCTGGAATGGCGAACGGCGGCAGGATGATCGCGGCACGAGAAAAAAAACAACCATGCACCTACTTTGGGGTATCGACCTGGGGGGAACCAAGATCGAAGGCGTCGTTCTGGAAAATACGCCTGCTCTGAACGTCCTGGCGCGGCTGCGCATTCCTACAGAGGCGGAGAATGGGTACAGGCATATCGTTCAGCAGGTGGCCCGCGTGGTTGGCCTCCTGCGGGCGGAGGTGGGCAGGCACCCCGAAAAACTGGGCGTTGGCGGCCCCGGTGCCCTGGATCCGGATACCCAAACCATGAAGAACTGCAATACTACGGCCCTCAACGGGCAGCCTCTGCACCGGGATCTGGAAGAAGCCCTGGGCGTTCCCGTCGTGCTGGCCAACGACGCCAACTGCTTCGCCGTTGCCGAAACGCGGCTGGGCGCCGTGAGGGAGCAGGCACCGGGTGCCCGGACGGTGTTTGGCGTGATCATGGGCACCGGGGTGGGGGGCGGTATCGTCATCGGCGGCAAATTGCTGGAAGGCCGGCACGGCATCGCCGGGGAATGGGGCCACAACTTCCTGGACGCCTCGGGCGGGCCCTGCTACTGCGGCCGGGGGGGCTGCGTGGAGACGGTCATCTCCGGCCCGGCCCTGGAGCTGTATTACGCCCGCCTGGCCGGCCGCCACCGCCCGCTGCCGGAAATCGTCGCCCGCCATGAGCAGGCTGCCGACCCGGCCGCCACCGCTACGGTGGAACGCCTCCTTTACTTTTTCGGCAAAGGCATGGCCGGCGTCATCAACATCCTGGACCCCGACGTGGCCGTCCTGGGCGGCGGCCTGGGCAATATCGATCTGCTCTACACTGAGGGCGTGGAAGCCGTAAAGCCTTTTGTCTTTAACAACAGCCTCCATACCAAATTCCTGAAGCCGAAACTGGGCGACAGCGCGGGGGTGTTCGGGGCGGCGCTGCTGGCGGGATGAGGGGGGGGAGTGCCCATGCGCATCAGGTTGATGTGTTAAAATCCGCGAGGTGGCCAGCCTTTGGAGACGCTCTGGCAGCGGCTGCCCTGTGGGTAGGGCCCGCCGGGTGAACTCACCCCCATCTGAAGGGAAGCCAGGCGCCCCCTCTCTTGAGCTGCCGGCGAGCAAAAGGGAAGAGAGGGGGCAGGGCGACATGCCCTGGAAGCCTGCATTAGCCAGCTGCGGGGCCGGCATTACCCCCTCTCTTCCCCCTGTCCCCGAGGTGATAAAGAGAGGGGGTGGCCGATCTCGGATCGGCCGGGGGTGAGTTCTTTGCCGGCTGCCGGGTTCCCCCGGCGAGGAAGCCTGTAAAGACCCCATTTTAACATATTAGCCTGATGCGCATGGGGGGAGTGCCCTCACCAATACACATTCTATGTCATCCCCCACACAAAAGCCTCCAACTACCCGCATGTGTAGTTTGCCCAACAGCCACATACCTGTACATTGGGACAATAATACGAAGCATTGGCCCTGGAAAAAGGCGCATTCGTACAATGCCGGCGGCCGAAGCCTGGCGGTTTAGCGATCTGTCCTTTATCTTGGGCCAATGAGAGGCAACCCCTGGCAATTGGCGTTGTCCTTGAGAACAAGAATACACCCGACTAAAGATGATTACTGTTGCCATTGTAGATGCCAAGCGCGACGTGCGCGAGGGCGTCCGGGGCATATTGGAGGCCAGCGACGGCTTCTGCTGCCTCGGAGCGTATGCAGGCGGGCTCAGCGCCCTGGAATGCCTGCCGGAGCGCCCGCCCGACGTCCTGCTTATCGAAACCGACCTGCCCGACATGAAAGGGGCAGACTGCGTGCGCCTGCTCCTGGAGGAGCTTCCCGGCCTGCGCGTTATCATGTTCACCAATTCCCTGCGCGAAGAGCAAATCTTTGCCGCTTTCAAAGCCGGGGCATTGGGGTACATTTCCAAAACCTTCTTCCCTTCGTTTCTGCTGAATGCCATCCGGGAAGTGAAAGAGGGCGGCGCCCCCATGAGCCCTTCGGTGGCCAAACGGGTAGTCACTTCCTTCAGCCAACTGGACAACCCCCTGCCGTCCCTTTCCAAACGGGAGTTCGACGTCATGGCCCTGTTGTGCAAAGGGTACAGCTACCGGAAGATCGGCGAGCGGCTGTTTGTCAGCCCGAATACCGTGCGCTTTCACCTCAAGAATATCTACCGCAAGCTGAAAGTCAATTCCCGCCACGAGGCCGTCATCAAGGCGGCCAAGGTGGGCATGGTATGACTACTGATTCGGAACTATTGAGAGTTTTTTTCATACTAATCTGTGTTTCTGTTGCCGGGTGAAGCGCCCGGCAACTTTTTAAGACTTAGAAATTAGCCTTTTCATCAAACCACACATCATCATCGGGCTCGCGTGAGCTTTTGTATTCCTCGCTCCAATTTAGAATGAACGCATTTCATTCGCTGCTGCCGTCGTGCCGGTACAGCTGGATGGGCGGGTGCCCTGTGCCTGTCCTGAACGGCCACCGCACGTGCGTGCCGGCGGCGAACCCGACTTGTTTTATTTAACCAAAAATTCATTTCATGATGAAAAGGCTTTTACTGATTCTTCCGATGGCCCTTCTGTGCCTGGCTGCGGCCACGGCGCAGCGCACCATCACCGGGACGGTGGCCGATGACACCGGGCAGCCCCTGATCGGCGCCAATGTGATCATCAAGGGCACCGCTACCGGAACGGTGACCGACCTGGACGGCACCTACTCGATAATGTTGCCGGAAGGCAGGAATACTTTGATCTTTAGTTACACCGGATACGCCACCCAGGAGGTGGAAGTTGGCCCGTCCAACGTGCTGGATGTCACCCTGACAGAGGGTGTCGTGCTCGAAACGGCGGTGGTGACCGCCCTGGGCATCGAAAGGGACGAGAAATCCCTGGGTTACGCCGTGCAGTCGCTGGAAGGCGACCAGATCCAGCAGGTGGCCGAGCCCGACCCGCTGCGCGCCCTACAGGGCAAGGTGGCGGGCGTCAACATCCTGGGCAGCAGCGGCGCGCCGGGCAGCGCCACCCGCATCACCATCCGCGGCAATTCTTCCCTTTTGGGCAACAACCAGCCTCTGATCGTGGTGGACGGCATCCCCTACGACAATTCCGAATACCGCACCAACCTGGGCCTGAACGGGGGGGGCGCCTATGCCAACCGCATGGCGGACATCGACCCCAACAACATCGAGACGATCAACGTGCTGCGGGGCGCCGCCGCCGCTTCCCTCTGGGGGTCCCGCGCCGCCAACGGCGTGATCATGATCACGACCAAGACCGGCTCCCGCCAGAAAAAAGGCCTGGGCGTCAGCCTGTCTTCCACCCTCGCCTTCGAAGAGATCGCCAACCTGCCGGATTATCAGAATACGTACGGCACCGGCACCAACTTCAACTACCAGCAGGTGAACGGCTCCTGGGGCGCGCCTTTTGTCGGCACAAAGCCCTATGCGACGTTGACGGAAATCCCGCACTGGTACCAGGGGCGGGTGGGGTTTGAAGAGCTGGACGGGGTCATGGTGCCCTATCGCGCTTATCCGGACAACGTGGCGAACCTGTTCCAAACCGGCGTCACTTCCGACAATGCCATCACCATCACCAACGGGGGCGAGAACACCAGCATCGGCGCCACGCTTTCCTACCTGAACAACGAAGGGTATGTACCCAACACGCGGTTCACCCGGGCAGCCTTCAGCGTAGGTGGTTCCGCTCAGCTGTCCGACCGGTTCTCCCTGTCGGCCAACCTCAATTACACCCGCACCGACCAGGACGGGGTCATCTCCGGGGTCGGCGCGCTGGGCAGCAACAACCCCTCGGCCTTCGCCCGCTCGCTCTACCTGGGCAGAAACTGGGACGTACACGGGCAGCCCTTCCAGAACCCCGTCGACAACGGCAGCGAATTTATGGTGGGCCGCGGAACGGCCGACAACCCACTGTGGTCGTACCGCAACGCCGGCTTCCGCTCCGACGTCGACCGCATCGCTTCGGTGCTGAACGCCCGCTACAGCCTGCCCGGCGGCTTCGCCCTCAACTACCGCATCGGCATCAACGCCTACTCCCAGCGCAACTCCGAGTTCATACGGCCCGGCTCTACCGGCCCGTCTTCCAACCCGGGCGTCGGCCAGGTGATCGACCACGACATCGCCTACCAGGAGATCGAGAGCAACCTCTTCCTGGAATACGAAACCAGCCTGAGCAACAGCCTCACGCTGAACGCGCTGGTGGGGCAGAACCTCAACCAGACTACCGTCGACCAGCAGGCCTTCCAGGGCCTCAATTACGTTATCTTCGACATCGACGACCTGGATAACACCAACAGCGTCGTGCCCTACCTGCCGCCCGACGGCAGCCCCGGCTTCCAGCGCAGCCGCCTGATGGGCCTCTACAGCGAGTTCCGCTTTGGCTTCAACAGCTGGGCCTACCTCAACCTCTCCGGGCGCAACGACTGGTCGTCGACCCTGCCGATCGACAACCGCAGCTACTTCTATCCTTCAGCCTCGGCCTCCTTTAGCATCCTGGACGCGCTGGCCATCAGCCCCACGAATATAGATTTCGTGAAGCTGCGCGCCGGCTGGGCCCAGGTGGGCAACGACACCGACCCCTACCTGCTGAACCGGGTGTATAACGTCAATGGCGTGCTCGTCACCAACCCGGCGCCGACCATCTCCTTCCCCTTCACTCAGACCGGAGGCAGCACCGTGCCCGCCCTGACCCTGACCGACATCGAACGCAACCCCGACCTGAAGCCGGAACGTACCAACGAGCTGGAGGTCGGCCTGGATGTACGCCTATTTGGCGGCCGGGTGACCCTGGATGCGACCTACTACGACAAGCGGTCCAAAGACCAGATCGCTACCGTTTCCGTGCCCAACACCAGCGGGTTCGAGCAATACCTGACCAACTTCGGCGAGATTTCCAACAAGGGTATCGAGGTGGCCCTCGGCGTTACGCCTTTCCGCCGGGAGAACGGCTTTACCTGGAATACCTTTACGACCTTCACCCGCAACCGCAACGTCGTCGAGAGCCTGACCGAAGGCGTGTCCGAGATTCAGATCGAGCAGGGGTCTTCCTTTGCCGGCCAGGTGATCACCGTACACCGGCCGGGGCAGGAGTTCGGCCTGCTGCTGGGATCCGTAAACCTGCGGGACGACGAGGGCAACCTCCTGATCGACCGCAGCAACGGCCAGCTCATCCGGGCGCCGCAGCCCGACATCATCGGCAACCCTAACCCCGATTTCCGGCTCGGGTTCGTCAATACCTTTTCCTGGAAAGGGCTTTCCCTGCGCGCCGTGCTGGACTGGCAGCAGGGGGGCGACCTGTATTCCAACACCGTCCTTTCCCTGCTGGGCCGGGGGGTGACCAAGGATACCGAAGACCGGGAGGTCAACGTCGTCATTCCCGGGGTATACGGCGACCCCAACACCCTGGAACCGGTGCTCAACGAGGCCGGCGAGAAGATTCCCAACCAGACCATGGTGGAGATCAACACCCTCTACTTCGGGGAGACCTTTGCCATCAACGGCGCCAACGAGTGGGCCGTCTTTGACGCTTCCTACCTGAAGATTCGGGAACTGGCGCTGTCCTATGCCCTGCCGCGCCGCCTGCTCGAAAGCACGCCCTTTACCGGCGTCAGCCTCTCGCTGACCGGCAGGAACCTCTGGTTCTGGGCACCCGGCTTCCCGGAGCATACCAACTTCGACCCGGAGGTCAACCAGTTCGGCTCCACCAACAAGCAGGGGATCGAATACAGCGCCACGCCCACCGTGCGCCGCTACGGCGTAAGCCTTAAAGTCCAGTTTTAATGAATCCAAAAGAAAGAACCATGAAGAAAATAATTCTGAGCATTTTGACCCTGTCCATGCTGGCCCTGTCTGCGTGCAGCGACTTCCTGGACATCAACGAGGACCCCAACAACCCGAGGGAGGCTACCCTCTCCTTCGTGCTGCCCTCCGTGCAGGCCAACATGGCCGGCGCCCTGGGGGCCGCCACCGGCGGGCTGGGCAACTTCACCTCCCTGTATGTGCACCACAACGTGCAGCGGGGGGTACAGCAGAATGACTACGCTTTTAAAGGCGACGACTTCGGCGTCACCACGCCCTGGCGCCTGCTGAACACTTTTGCGTTGAACGACCTGGAACAGATGCTGGCGCAGGCCGAAGAGCTGCAGGCCGGCCCGTACCTGGGCGTCGGCAAGATCATGAAAGCCTATATGTATTCTATAATGGTGGACATGTGGGGCAACGTGCCTTTTTCGGAAGCGCAGCAGGGCGCCGGCAACCTCTTTCCCGCCTTCGACAATGGCCAACAGGTGTATGACGCGCTGTTTGCCCTGCTTGACGAGGGCATCGCCGACCTGGCTGCCGAGTCTACCTTTATGCCCGGCGCCGACGACCTGATCTACGGCGGCGACCTGGATAAATGGCGCCGTTTCGCCAATACCCTCAAGCTGAAAATGTACACCCAGGTTCGCATGGCCCAGGACGTCTCCGCCCAGGTCACCAAGCTGATCGCCGATGACGACCTCATCGGGCCGGGCGACGATTTCCAGATGCAGTACGGCACCTCCAGCGCTCCCGAGAACCGCAACCCGGGTTACGCCCAGGAATACGCGGCCGGCGGCGCCTTCAACTACGTCAGCCCGTACTTCTTTGAGATCATGAAGGGGATCAACACCTTCTTCGACGGCAATATTTACCGGAATATCGAAGACCCGAGGATTCCGTATTACTTCTACAACCAGTTGCCGGACGGCGCCACCGACGCCGATGCGGAGAACCCCTGTTCCTACTGCCCGTCCCGCTCCGGAACGGCTTTCCTCTCCATCTGGATGTTCTCCTTCAACATCGACCCGAACGAGGGCTTCGACCAGGCGTCCTCCCAGACCGTGATGGGCCTGTATCCCATCGGCGGCCGCTATGACGACGGCGCGGGCGGCGCGGTCAACTTCAACGGCGCCGCCGACACCCCCCAGCGGCTGCTGACCTACTACGCCCGAAAATACCTGGAGGCGGAGCTGGCCATTACCGGCGTCACGGACGGCGACGCCCGCGCCCTGTTCGAAGAGGCCATCCGCGCCTCCTTCGACAAGGTAGACGAGATCGCTGCCGCCGCCGGCGCTCCTGCCCTGGCGGAGGAAGACGTGGAAGCCTACGTCGCGGCCGTCCTGGAGCGCTACGACGCCGCCAACAACGAAGGCAAGCTGGAGTACATCATGACCCAGAAGTGGATCGCCACCTACGGCTTCGGCGTAGATGCCTACACCGACTACCGGCGCACCGGCTACCCCCGGCTCCACGACCCCAGTGCGGACAACCTGAACGTTACGGCTTCGTCCCGGCTCTATCCGCTGGCCTTCCCCTACCCGCAGAGCGAGCTCAACCGGAACCCCAACGCTCCGGAGCAACGCAATATCACGACGGATGGGGTATTTTGGGATAAGTAAAGGGAGAAGGAGGTGTGTGTGTACGGTGTACGGGCAGTTTTGGCCGGGCGTGTGTACGGGCCAGGGCTGTGGCCGGGTTGTGTACGAATGCACCCACCTACGCCAAAGGCTTCGGCGGGCAAAGCAAATGCACTAATACACCAATGCATTAATACACTAACTCCCTGCCTCTCCTCCAGGCGGATTTTTCAAAATAAAAAAAACAATCATGAAGCATTCAAAATATCTGATCGCATTTTTCCTGACGGGCACCCTTGCCTTTTTAAACTCCTGCGTGGAGGACAGCAGCCCGTTCCCGGATTTCCAGGATGCCGTAAATATGCGCATCGTGGTAGATCCCGATTTTTCTACCATCAATAAGGAGGATCCGGCGGCTGCGAAGGTCGTCCTGGATTTCTTCTCCGAGAATATCGAAGATGTAGAGAAGGTGGACCTCGACGTCGATTTCTTCGATTTCAGCGAGAACACCACCTCCGATCGTTCCTTTCTGCGGACGATCGACGCTGGCAGTTTTCAGGACGGGGTGCTGCGGGGCGTGGAGATCACTTTTGACGATATCAAGAATGCGCTGGGTTTGGAAGTCGAGGACTTCGACGGGCTGGACCAGGTGACGATTTACAACACCACCACCCTGAAAGACGGCCGGGTGTATCCCACCATTATTCAGGTGAACGACGATGTGTCGATCAACAACGTGACGCCCAATATCCAGAATTCGGCGGCAACGACCAGTTTCACGACCAGTATTGTCGTTTTCGTGCAGTGCCCGCTGACCGAAGGTTTTGCCACCGGCAAGTACCGGCTGGAGCAGGTTTCCGGCCCGGCCGATCCCTTCTTCGGCAACGACTACCGCTGGGGGCCCGGGGAGGTGACGCTGAACGCCACCGGGCCGATCCAGCGGACGTTTACCGGCAAGTACCTCACTTTTGACCAGGACTTCACTTTCGTCGTTACCTGTGGCATCCTGGTAGTTCCCCGTACCGATACGGGCCTGAACTGCGGCGGCCCCAGCTTCGTTTTCGAGCAGGACGGGGTCAACGAGTATGACGACGACAAGGAATTTACCATTACCCTCACCGACAACGTGGACGGTGCCTGCGGCCAGCCGGTAGGCGAGCCGCTGGTGCTGAGGTTGACGAAGATATAGCTCCACGGCTTTTTGGTACCCATAGTGTGGCCCGTCCATGCTATGGGTATCGTATTTTATTTTCTGGGTCCTTAGCAGGATTTTTTGCGGCCGCAAAGCCCTGGATTCCAGTAGGCAAATGGTTGCCCGGCTGACATTTTAGCGCGCAACTTTGCTAATTTCTCCGAAATGCGTATCTTTACATCCGATTTGTAAACCTTGCCTGATCATCAAACTCACCCGGCTGAGAGAAGACTCTCCGCCTGACCATTCCTTGCGTCTATTTCAGTTTGGAAAAGTACTAAACGGCATCCGTCGGGATGTTGCACTATACGGCATTTAAATTAACTCTATACTCACTTTTCCTAATCAAAAAATATTCTTATGAAGAAGCTCTTACTGGTTCTGCCAATATTTTTATTGGCATTTACTCTAGCGGTAGGCCAACGAACCATCAGTGGCACGGTCTCTGATGAAGAAGGCACTCCGCTCATCGGAGCAAGCGTACTGGTAAAGGGGACAACCTCCGGTACCGTAACCGATGTCAGCGGGGCCTATACCGTACAAGTGCCTGCAGAAGGCAACACGTTGGTTTTCAGCTACACGGGCTATGCAAACAAAGAAGTGGAGATCGGCGCGTCCGATGTTGTTGACGTTACCCTGAGCGAAAGCGCTGAACTCCTGGATGAAGTAGTGGTCACGGCGCTTGGTTTTGAGACCAAACGGTCCAAGGTGGGGGTTGCTTCCTCTACTGTGGATGGGGACGCGTTGACCCGCTCCGGAGAAGTCGGTTTGATCAATAGCCTTGCCGGCAAGTCGGCGGGGATCAACATCGTCCAGTCTTCCGGAGACCCCGGGGCCGGTTCCCGCATTCAGATCCGGGGCGCTACCTCCATCACCGGCGACCTGCAGCCGCTGATCATTATCGATGGGGTGCCCATTTTCAACGACTCGTACTACGGCGAAGCTTTCGGCGGCCAGGCCCGGGGCAACTCGGGTAGCCTGGGGTCCGGCGGCGGCGTTACGCAGCAGTCGCGCCTCAATGACATCAACCCGGAAGACATCGCCAGCGTGGAAGTCCTTCGGGGCGCTTCGGCTGCTGCCGTCTGGGGTTCCCGCGCCGCCAACGGCGTGATTGTCATTACGACCAAGAAAGGACGTTATGCCCGCGCCAAGCAGTGGAGCGTCAACTTCAACTCTTCCGTTGCCCTTGACCAGGTCAACCGGGAAGTGCCGCTGAACAAGACCTACGGCCGGGGGATCAATGGCAAGTTCCAGTTCATCCCCAGCGGCGGGCTTTCCTGGGGCGACCGCATCGCCGACCGCCCGGGTGGAACCGACGACTTTATTACCGACCCGAACGCTGACGGGTATGCCGGGTATTTTGAAACGGCGGACGGCACCCGCTATTATTCGCTCCCCAATGGGACGGACGCCAATCCTCACGGCGGCAAGAATTCCCGGGACATTTTTGACCCCTATGAGTACCTGTTCCAGACCGGTACGACAGTCTCAAATTCTCTGGGAGTGACTTCAGCTTCGGAAAACGGTTCTGTTTACTTCAGCATTGCCAACCTGCGCCAGGAAGGGGTAATCAAGGCCGGCAGCGACTACGACCGCACCACCGCCCGCCTGAACGCCACCCGCCGTCTCGGCGACAAGTTCACCGTCGACGTCAATGCCGGTTATACTTATTCAACCTCTAACCGGGTGCAGATGGGTTCCAACCTGAATGGCCTGTTCCTGGGCGGCTTGCGGAGTGCCATCGACTTCAACGACGACGTAAACGTCGGTACCTACGTTGATGCATCCGGCAAGGAATTCCCCGACCGGCAGCGCAGCTACCGCAACCCGCTGGGTGCCAGCACCAACTCCATCTATGACAACCCGGTCTGGATGATCAACAACATCGAGAGCACGAGCAAGGTCAACCGCGTTCTTGGTAAGGTTGAGCTGCGTTACGAGCCGACTTCCTGGTTAAACCTGACGGCTCGTACCGGCCTGGATACGTATACCGATGAACGGGAAGACATCTATCCGGTAATTTCCGCCGGCACCAACAACGGCGGCCGTTTCACCAAGGAAACGATCACGCGGACGCAGATCAACTCCGACTTCATCGCCCGGGCGCGTTTTGACCTGACCGACGACATTGCCCTTTCGGCACTGGCCGGGTTGGGCCTGAACGACCGCCGGCTGGACGACCACGGCGCCAACGCCCGTGCCTTCATCAACCCCTTCTCTCCGCCGCAGCTGAACAACGCGACCAACTTCGAGCTGTTCAACCGGGAAGAAGTGGAGCGGACGGCCGGTATCTACGCTACCCTCGGCTTTGAATTCTACGATCAGGTCTTCCTGAACCTGTCTGCCCGCAACGACTGGTTGTCTACCCTTCCGGTCGATGACAACTCGGTATTCTACCCGGCGGCAGACGTGGCCTGGCAGTTCACCAAGCTGATGTCGAACCGCGACATCCTTTCTTCCGGCCGTATCCGCGCCGGCTACGGCCAGGTGGGCCGCGGCCCGGATCCTTACCTGACGAGCACCGACTTCTATGCCCCCACCGCTGCCAATACCGGTTTCGGCGAAGGCTGGGGCCCGGGCGTCAACCCCGGCGTTTACGGCGGCGCTTTTGCGCAGAGCACCATCGCCGGCAACCCGAACATCAAGCCGGAGATCAAGACAGAGATCGAAGGGGGATTCGACCTCGGATTTATCAAGGACCGGATCAACCTCGGCTTCACCTATTACAACAACACGACGGATGACCTCATCATTGCCGTCGGCCAGCCCTCTTCTACCGGCTTTACGCAGCAGATCGCCAATGCGGCGTCTATCGAGAACAAGGGCGTTGAGCTGGAAGTGGACTTCGGCATCATCGACAACCAGGACCTGAGCTTCAACATCTATGGTAACTTCACCCGCAACCGCAACGAAGTGACCCGGATGACCGGTACGGAATCGCTCCTGCTTGCCGGCTTCTCCGGCGGCAGCTCCCGGGCAGTCGTTGGTGAGCAGCTTGGCGTGCTCTTCGCCGGCACCTGGGCCCGCAATGATGACGGCAGCCTGGACCTGGATGAGGACGGATTCCCGCAACTGGGTTCCACCTCCGGCGTTATCGGCGACCCCAACCCGGACTGGAGAGCCGGCGTGGGCGGCTTGCTCAACTACAAAGGCTTTAGCCTCAACGTCTTGTTCGACCACTTCGAAGGTGGCGACATCTGGAACGGAACCCGTGGCGCTCTTGCCTATTTCGGCATGGCTGAATACACAACAGTCACCACTACCCTCACAGAGCAGCAGGCTAATGAACTGCAGGTCTTTGGCGGCAGCACCGTCGCTGAAAGATATCCGATCTGGCAAAATGCCGACGGTTCTTACACCGTTCGCGGAGAAATCAAGAATTATGGCGGCGGGGACGTCTTCGTCGATGAACTCTTTTACCGCAGTGGCCCGGGCAGCGGCTTTACCGGACCGGAAGAAGAATTTGTGGAGGACGGCACCTGGACCCGCCTGCGCGAGGTGACCCTGTCTTATAACTTCGGCAACAACCTGACCAACTGGCTGCGCGGCGCCTCCCTGTCTCTGACCGGACGGAACCTGGCGCTGTGGACTGACTATCAGGGCAACGACCCGGACACCAACCTGACCGGCGCCGGCCAGAACGGGTTCGGCCTGGACTACTTCCAGAACCCGGGCACGCGGACGTATAAGATCACGCTCAACCTCAACTTCTAATTATCAAAATGAATGATATTATGACAATCAAAAATATTTTTTCATTCCTCCTCGTGTTCGCTTTGCTGGCTTTCTCTGCCTGCAGCGACTTCGTGGACAGTTATCAGGAGGACCCCAATAATGCTGCCGACGCACCGATCGAAGCCGTGCTCAACGCAGCCTTTGTCGGCACCATCATCGCCCACGAAGGCGAAGATGCCCGCCTGGCCTGCATGTGGTCCCGCCAGTTTACCGGCTCCGACCGCCAGTACGCGGCCCTGGAAGTTTACACGGTCAACGCCGAAAACTTCGACTGGGACAAGTACTATCTGGTCGCCGAAAACAGCAAGATCGTCATCGAAAAATCTGCCGAGACGAACGACAAGCTCGCCAGCGGTATCGCCCGGACCCTCCAGGCTCACTCTTACGGCATGATGGCCTCCATGTGGGGCGACATTCCGTATGCCCAGGCCAATAAGTTCCTGGAATTCCCGGACCCGGCCTATGACCCGCAGCCGCAGGTTTACGCCGACGTGCAGACCCTGCTGGACCAGGCTATCGCCGACCTCTCCGGCAACCCCAGCAGTGCCAGTGCCAGCCTGGATTTCTACTTTAGCGGCGACGCCACCAAGTGGTCGCAGGCCGCTTCGACCCTGAAGGCGCGTTTTGCTCTGCATACAGGTGATTACACCACTGCCATCAGCTCGGCCACCAAAGGGGTGAAGTCTACAGCTGACGAGTGGATCATTCCGCATACCACCGGATCCTACAACCAGGATCAGAATATCTACTATTCCTTTGGCCAGTCGGATCGCGAAGGCTACATGACCGCCAACGTGGCTTATCTGCCGGCCATCCTCGACCCGGCCAACGCCCTGTACCGCGGCAATGCCAAGACCGACGAGTCGGCCCGCTTCGCCTTCGCTTTCACCGGCGAAGAAGGTGCTTATGACCTGAACTATGACGGCATGTGGGCGGCCACCGCTCCTTTCCCGCTGATATCGGCCATCGAGACCGAGCTCATCCTGGCAGAAGCCGAGTGGAGAGGCAACAACGATCCCGGCGCCGCCCTGGATCACCTCAACAACGCCCGTGCCATCCTGGCCGCTCAGTTCCCGGAAGGAACCTATGACGCTTACGAACTGGCCGATTTCGACACCGGCGGCATCGCCAGCCGGCCCGGCCTGTCCCGCAACGACGCCCTGCTGTATGAAATCCTGGAAGAGAAGTACGTTTCTCTGATGGGCCAGATGGAGGTGTTCAACGACGTGCGCCGGACGGACAACTTCCTGGAAATACCGGCTACTTCCGGCAACCAGCTGCCGCAGCGGTTCCTCTATCCGCAGGAAGAGATCGACGCCAACATCAACGCTCCGGACCCGATCCCGGGCCTGTTTGAAGAAACGCCGATCAATAAATAAGATTTCTTTATGGCCGCCTGTTCCCAATTGACTGCCTGCGGCAGGAAACGGAAGGCGGCTGTAAAAGATAAACAGTGGAAGGGAAACGGCTAACGCTTTGTTTCCCTTCCTCCTTTTTGCCCACCCCTCAAAGATGTCGGCTTATGCGTAGGTTTGTAGTATTCGGTATGGCTTTCTGCTTCTTTCAACTGAATGGCATCGCCCAGTTGGACTCTCTGGACCACATCGTCAGAAGAGGGTTGAATTATCCCAATTATTTTGCGGAAGACACCTACGTCTCCCGCGGTGCCGTTCCCCGAGCCGTGGAAGGCAGCCTTTTCCTGGACGAGCGGTGGCAGGATGCGCATATCCTGACCCCGGACGGCAAGGTCGTTCAGGCCAGGGCGCGGTATCGCGTCTACGACGACGAGATGCAAATCCTGGGGCCCGACAAGCAGGCGATGGGCTTGTATCCGGCCAAGGTCCGCGCCGTCGCGATCGGGCAGCAGGTTTTTATCCCGCTCCAGTTTCGCAATCCGGAGGGGAAAAATACCGTTGGCTATTTCCAGTTGCTGATGGAAGGGGAAATGTCGCTCCTGCTGCGCCGCTCCACGGAACTGGTCAAAAGCGACTACAACCCCGCCCTGGATGTCGGCGACCGCAACGACCACCTGGAACTGCGCGAAACCTATTACTACCGGCGGGATGATGGCACGCCGCAGTTGCTCCGCCAGAGCAAGGGCAGCATCCTCAAAGCGCTGGGCCGCCGCAAAAAGGCCGTCTCCGAATATGCGAAGGCCAACCAGCTCAACCCCCGGAAGCAGGAGGATCTGATTGATGTTTTTCGGTTTTATAACCGGGAGTAGAGTCAGAACTGGTAAGCTACCTGCATCTGAAAATAATAAGACCTCAGCGTCTTTCCACCAGGCACATCCCCCTTGTACAGCGGCGTCAGCGCCAGGACGTGCCGCAGGCCTATCGATAATTGGGGAATAGGCAGGTAAGCAGTACCCACCACCCAGCCCAGCTCGTTCCTCCTGAAGTCTTTTTCTATTTCCGGGATGCTGAAATCATCCGGGCCGGCCGGATTAGGGCGCTTCGCCACCACCTTCGACCTGAGCAGCCGCGAGTAGGAAAAGCCGCTGCAGAAGTGCAGCACGTACTCCCCGTCCCAGTTCTCGATGGCCTTAAAGGCGAGCAGGATGGGGGTTTCGGCGTATTGCAGGTTGATGTCTACCGGGTTGGCGGGGTTTTCGCTATCCTGGTTTCTGGCGGCGCTGCCGCGGCGGCTGTACAGCAGTTCTACCTGCAGGTCCACCCGGTCCGACAGGTGGGCGATGCCCCGCAGGCCGACGGCCGGGCCAAATTGGCGGTAACCGAACTGGTTGTCTCCGTCGATCTGGGAGGCGTTCAGCCCGAGGATGGCGCCGGCGCCGAAGCGTTGCGCGCCGACGGGGGAGATCAGAAGAAGTAAGAAAAAGGTGAGTGTTGGTTTCATAAGCCGGGTATTTTTCAGGCAAGCTGCACAAGCTCCTGTAAAAATACCGTTTTTCCTGATTCCCTGGCTAAGCCTGTAGCGGTTTTGGCAATCTGCCTGCCCTTTCTGAAAAACTACCCAAACGAGTAGTGTCGCCCACCCCCCGCAAAGCCTATCTTAGGGCTTGCAAAATAATAAGTGGTACAGAATAGACGAAGTTATTTTGTGTGCTAACAAGGCGCCAAACGCAGGCATAGCCGGAGCTACGGCGAGGCTTGGCAACGCAGTTAGCGCGCAAAATAACGAGTCTAAATGGAGTACTTATTGTTTTGCAAGCCCTTAGTGCTTCCGGCATGTTAATGCCATCCAACACGGCGAGGTTTACAGATTTTATAAATGAGAGTTTTTTCTTACTAATCCTAAGGTTGCCGCACAGTGTGATGTGCGGCAACTTTTTTTTTGTTTATAGCCACGAAGACACAAAGACACGAAGATACACAAAGAAGGGCGTGATCGCACTGGCGGGCGTCCACGCCCGTGAGTGCTTCAGTTATACTCCGCTGCAATAGGTTTTGTGCATTTGCCCTCGCCGCCCCTTAATCCCCTAAAGGGGGGCTGCCCATAAATGCACAAAACCTATTGCCGTTAAGTATAGTAAGGCAAGCAAAGCTGGTTGTTCGAAAGGCGGCTGACTCTCCAAAGGGCAGGGTGTAATGTTCCGCTTGCCGCCCCCTCCCCGCCGCTGCTTGTTTGTTGCATACTTCCGGCAGTGGGAAGCGCAACAAACAAGCAGCCAACCAATTTACCAGGCGGGGATGATGTTGAGGCCGAAGGTGCCGTCGCCCAGCTTGACGTTGTTCTCCGTCATGATAGGGAAGGCGTAGTAGGGCTCCAGCACCATGGCGCCGAAGAGGTTGACCCGCAGGGAGACGCCGGTACTGAAAACCGGTTTGGCTTCGTAGTAGATCACCCTCGGTTCTCCGGTCGGGCCTTTGACAGGATTGCCCTCGCCGTCCAGCAGCAGGACGTCGCCCCTGAACTGGTCGGAATTGTACCAGGCCAGGCCGCCGTCCAGGAAGAGGGCCAGCTCGGAGAAGAAAACGCCGGACTTGATCAGCGCCAGCCGCTCTGGGCCGCTGAAAGGCAGCCGCACCTCGACGTTGGACACGATCATCTTGCTGCCGAACAGCTCGTCTACGTTCCTGCCATTTTCGCTCAGGAAGTTGCCCACATTGCCGGTATTGTAGCCGCGGACATACCAGGAGCTGCCCACGAACATGGGGAAGAGGTCATCGCTGCCCTGGCCGTAGCGGCCGTAGTGCAGGGCGCGGAACGCCAGGCCGAACGGCTTGAAGAAGTGGTAGCGCCGGTAGTCGGCCGTGGCGAACCAGAAGTTGAATTCTCCAAAGTATTTGTCCATGCCGAGGCGGAAGCGCTGCCCGTCCAGGGGACCGACCAGGCCGAAGACGGCGTTGTCGCCGACGAAGGCGGCGCCGGTGTTGAACAGGTTGAACCCTTTGAACCCGCCGTCCACTTTTTCCCGTTCCTGGCCAATGAGGTTGCCGATGAAGGTACCGTCGGTCTGGTAGAAGTTGACGTACCGGTCGAGCCGGGAGCTGTAGCGGGAGAAGGAGGCGCTGCCTTCTATCCGCAGGGTGGTGGAGAACGGATAAAAAGCGAACGCGCTGAGTTTGTCTTCAAAGATGCGTTGCACGAAGAAGGTGTCGGCCACTACCAGCGCATTGGCATTGTCGCTGATGGGGATTTCTTCGAAGCCCGTGCCGCCGAAGCCGAAGCTGCGGAAGGGGATGTGCGACAACGACCCGCCCCAGTTGAGGCGCTTATCCCGGTTGATATAGGCCACGGCGCCGCCGAAGTCGGTGATTTCGCCGTTCAGGGCCAGGCTGGTGAAGAGCTGGTTGTTGCCGAGGATGTCGCCAAAGAACAGGTCGACGCCGCCGGCCAGGCCGGTCTGGGTGCCGAAGGTGTTGCTGGTGCCCACGCCGACGCCGGCAGAGCCGCCTACGTAGTCCAGCTTGAACTTAGGCTTGTAGGGTATGGTCGTCAGGCTGGTGTCGGCAATGTCAGCCCTGGGCGGCAGTTCGCGGAGTTGCCGGTCCACCAGGTCGATGGCCCGCCGGTTGACCCGGGGCAGGGTGGCGGCGGTGAAGTCGACGCTGTCCGGGTTGACTTCCTTATACATGAAATCGCTGGGGCTGGCCCGGTAGATGGAGTATCCGTTCTGCGAGAAATAAGTGTACAGCACCCGGTCGCGCCGCTGGGCGATGCTGATGGCCGGAGCGTAGTGGGTGATGCCGCTGACGCCGGTGATCAGGTCGGTCAGCTGATACACCTTGCCGGAGTATGGCTCGTACTGGTAGAGGTTGCGGAAGCCGTCGCGGTTGGACAGGAAGATGAGGTTGCCGGCCGTGTCGATCACCGGGTTGAGGTTGTCGGCACCGGGGAAGACCTCGTAGTTGGTGACGGCGCCGCTGCTCAGGTCCAGGCGGGCCAGGTTGAAATACCAGCGGCCGTTGGCGCGGCCCCGTTCGCGGCTCAGCTGGTCGGAAGAGAAGACCATATAGGATCCGTCTTCGGACCATCGGGGGTGCATTTCGGAATAGATGTCGTCGGTCAGTTGCTCCACCTTTCCGGAGCGGATATTGACGGCGTAGATGTCCACCTGCCCGTCGACCAGGCCAACCACGGCGATGGTTTTCCCGTCGGGCGACCAGGTGGGGTTGCTGAAAGCCTGAACGCCATCGATGGGCAGTTCCTTGACCGTTTTGCCGGTCAGGGCTTCCTTGACCACCAGGATATTGCGGCCCTTGCTGACGGCCACGAAGGCAAACTCCTTGCTGTCGGGCGACCAGGTACCGGAGGATTCGATGTAGTTGAAGTCGTCGATGTGGCCGGCTTTGCGGCTGCTGGCCACCTTGCGGATGATCTCGCCGGTGCGGGCGTCGGCTAAGAAGAGGTCGATGGAGAAGAGGTCCTTCTCGGAGAGGAAGATGACGTAGCGGCCGTTGGGGCTGATCTCCGGCGCGATGTTGATCTCGCCGGCGTTCTGCTTGCCGAGCAGTTGCTTGCCGACCTGGCGGTCTTCCTTGACGTCTTTTCCGATGAACTGCCCGAAGTGGGCTTTCAGCGCCTGTACCCAGAGTTCGGAGAGGTTTTTCTCGCTCATGCTGAGTTCCCGCATGCAGGCCATTTCAAAACCGTATTTGGCGGTGGCGACAAAGAACGGCTCGATGATGTCGTCCCCCTTCAGGCCGGTGAGGAAGGCCCAGAACACCTGCCCGTAGCGGTAGGGGAAGTATTTGGGGTTCTGGAGGTCCCGGAGGGTCGGCACGTCGTCCCGCAGCACGGCGTCCCGCATCCACATGGCGGTGTGGGCGTCGACGCTGCCGATGGACATGTACTCGGCCAGGCCTTCCACCATCCACAATGGCAGGTTGCCGAGGCTCTGCAGGGAAGTGGAGTCGCCGTTGAGGATCATGTTGTACTGGAAGGCGTGTACCAGCTCGTGCCCCAGCACGTGGTGGCTTTGCTGGTGGGACATGGCGAGCGGCAGCACCACCCGGTTTTTCAGGGCTTCGGTGACCCCGCCCGTTCCTACGCCGATAGAGCCGGAGATGGCGTTGGTCTGCTGGAAATCCGCGTGGTTGTTGTACAGGATGATGGGGTTGCGCCCCTTGATGGTGTCGGCCAGCACGCGCTGGTGCATCTCGTACCAGCGCTCGGCCTCCTCGGTATACTCCTTCAACCGCTCGGGGTTGTCGAGGTAGTTGTAAATTTCGAAGTGAGGGGATTGGTAAACTTTAAAATCGAAAGTTTCGTAGTTGGCCTTATTTCTCCCGAAGTATTGTGCCTGGAGGCCGGTGGCGGCCAGCAGCAATATCAGAACCCAAAGGCCCATTATCTTCGCTTTCATATTGCTTTAGTTTTTTTCTGTCACCCGCCGCATTTGCGGGAAAGGCAATCCGGGGGTGGTTTTAATGTAGATTGTTTTTCAAAGGTTGTTGTCCCTATTTAACAACCGTTAAAGGGCCAAAGTGCGGCCGGTAGTATTCCTTTCTCGTTAAATTTCTCTTAAACCTGTTTTTTTTAGTTAAAGCCTGAAAAACCAAGGAGTTGCACCCAACGGAGCGCCTCTTTCCGGCGTCTTTTTTAAATTTTTATGTTTCTTTGAGTATCAAAATGTAACTATGTAGGTGGTCTGCCGCCTAACCCGGTTTAGTTGCCACGAAGACACGAAAACGCTAAGATCACACCAAGGCTTCGTGCTATCTTTGAGCCTTGGTGTCTTTGTGGCAAAAGCTTCTTAGCCCAGCTAAGTAGTTACATCCAAACAGTCGTCATGAGCCATTGGAATAATCTTTCCGCGCACGTATTGTTGGGGGCTTTGCTGTCTCTGCCTCTTTTCCTTCCTGCCCAGCTGGCCTCCCTGTCCATCCCTTTCGAGCAGGACAGCAATGCGACGGCCACCTATTTCGAAACCATCGCCTTTTACGAGAGCCTCGACGGTTTGTATCCGGAGCTGAAGCTGGAAGCCTACGGCAGCACCGACAGCGGCTTTCCCCTGCACCTGGCCATACTGTCCGCCGATGGCAGCTTTACGCCCGAAGCGGCAAAGGCCAGCGGCAAACAGGTGCTTTTCATCAACAACGCCATCCACCCCGGCGAGCCCTGCGGGGTCGACGCCACCATGTTGCTTTTGCGCAGCCTGCTGCAGGATGCCGCCTGGCGCCCTTACCTGGAGGACCTGATTGTGGTGGCTATTCCATTTTATAACATCAGCGGCGGCCTCAACCGCGGCCCGTACAGCCGCGCCAACCAGAACGGCCCCAAGGCTTACGGCTTCCGCGGCAACGCTAAAAACCTGGACCTCAACCGAGACTTCATCAAGTGCGATTCGAAAAACGCCCAGGTTTTCAACCGGCTCTTCGCCGCCTGGCAACCTGACATATTCATAGATACGCATTCTTCGGACGGGGCGGATTATCCGTATACCATGACTTTGATCCCGCCCCAAACCGATAAGCTGGATTCCGCGCTTTCCGCCTATTTGGATGAACAACTGCTGCCCTGCCTGTACAGCGACATGGAAAAGGCGGGCTGGGAACTGACGCCCTACGTCTACGCCCGGGACACGCCCGACAAAGGCATTGCCGGCTTCCTCGACCTGCCGCGCTATTCTTCCGGTTACGCCGCGTTGCACCATTCTATTGGTTTTATAACGGAGGCCCACATGTGGAAGCCCTACAAGGACAGGGTGCAGGGTACCTATGCGTTCCTGTCCGCCGCCATCCGGGCTATGCACGACCAGCGGGAGGCACTGCGGGAGGCACGGGAAAAGGCGCGCCGGCAGGCGGCGGAGCAAAAGCAGTTTGCCCTCGGCTGGGAACTCGATTTTTCCCGTTCGGATACCATCCTGTTCAAAGGCTACGAGGCGAAGTATAAAAAGAGCGAGGTGTCCGGCCTGGATCGGCTCTACTACGACCGCAGCGCGCCCTATGAAAAGACAATCCCCTACTTTCGGTACTATCAACCGACGGCCACGGCCGAACGGCCCTATGCCTACCTGATCCCGCAGGCCTATGCGGAAGTTGTGGATCGCCTGCGCTGGAACGGCGTGGCGGTGCAGCAACTGACAGAAGACATCGAGCCGGAGCTGGAATACTCCTACATCGAAGATTATAAGACAGTGGACGGGCCCTACGAGGGGCACTACCTGCACTACGCCGTCCAAACCAGGGAGCAGCGCCTGCGCCGCCCGTTCCGCAAGGGAGACTATGTGGTGTTTACGGGCCAGCCCGCCAGCCGCTACATCGTCGAAACGCTGGAACCCCGGGGGGCGGATTCCTTTTTCGCCTGGAACTTCTTCGACGGCATCCTCATGCAGAAGGAATATTTTGACGGCTATATCTTTGAAGATACTGCCGCCGAACTGCTGCGCAGCGACCCCGCCCTGCGGCAGGCCCTGGAGCGAAAGCGGCAGGAAGATGAGGAATTCGCAAAATCAGCCCGGGCGCAGCTGGATTTTATCTACAAACGCTCTCCTTTTTTCGAGCCGACGTACCGGCTGTATCCGGTGGGGCGGTTTTGGGAGGAGGTGGGGCTGCCAGTGGGGGGGTGATGTGCATTGGTGAGGGCACTCCGGAAACCTCCGTTAAGGAATGATGGAACGAAGGAACGATGGAATGAATAGAAAACATAATGTGTCTATTGATGAATATAAATTTTAAATACATATTAATTTTATTTATTTATTCATTTTTACCTGGCCGAGGAACGAGGACGAGCCTCCAGTTATTCATTCCTTTGCCGGACTTTCCGACCTCCGTTCGTCATAGCCGGACTACGGACCAGCGGAGACGGAGCAGCCTCATTGGTGCATTGGTGGGGGACGCTGTGTATGCGTATTTTCGTGCATTAGTGCTATTGGCACTAAATAACGGGGGAGTTATTCCACCGCCAGGAGCAACACAGAGTAGGCCTACGGGCGGGGTGGCCCGGCTCCTTCCATGCCCAACATATACACGCCTGTCTTCGCTGCGCTTGTCCGGGTAAAAATGCACCAATGCACGTATACACCAATGCACCAATGCACCTAATACACAACAAAAAATATGCTCTTAGCCTTCATCATCCTCTACCTGCTCGTCACCCTGCTCATCGGCTGGTGGGCCTCCACGAAGGTGCATTCCACGCAAGACTTCGTCATTGCCGGGCGCAACCTGCCCATGTTTGTTGCCGCCTGTGCGCTGTTTGCCACCTGGTTCGGGTCGGAGACCATCATGGGGGCGTCGTCGGAGTTTGTGGAGAACGGCCTGATCGGGGTAGTGGAAGACCCTTTCGGGGCGGCGCTCTGCCTGGTGCTGGTGGGCGCCTTTTTCGCCCGTCCGCTCTACCGGCTGAATATCCTGACCTTCAACGACTTTTTTCGGCTGCGCTACAGCCGGGCGGCGGAGTTCATCTCTGCCATATTCATGGTGCCCTCCTACTTCGGCTGGATCGCGGCCCAGATGGTGGCCATGTCGATCATCCTGGGTGCCGTGACGGGCATCACGCCCCTGGAGGGGATTATGGTTTGCGCGGTGGTGGTGGTGATCTATACCTATATCGGCGGCATGTGGGCGGTATCGGTAACGGATTTCGTGCAAACCATCATGATCGTCATCGGGCTGCTGCTGGTCGCCTATCAGGTCGGCACCGCAGCCGGCGGGGTAAGCAAGGTGCTGGCCACTACCCCGGACGGCTTTTTCAATTTCCTGCCCGAGGCCAGCCTGGACGGCGTCGTCCACTACATCGCCGCCTGGATCACCATCGGCCTGGGCAGCATTCCGCAGCAGGATGTCTTCCAGCGCGTCATGGCGGCGCGCAGCGCCAAAACGGCGGTGGCCGCCTCTTACCTGTCCGGGTTTATGTATCTCACCATCGGTTTTATTCCGCTGTTCATCGGGTTGTGCGGCCATATCCTGTACCCGGACCAGCTGCACAGCGGCGACACCCAGATGGTCATTCCCTTCATGGTGCTGGAACACAGCAATATTTTCCTGCAGATCATGTTTTTCGGCGCGTTGCTTTCCGCTATTCTCAGCACCACTTCCGGGGCCGTGCTGGCGCCGGCTACGGTGATCGGGGAGAACCTGGTGCGGCCGTACGTCCGGGAAATTTCCGATAAGCGCCTGCTCTTCATCATGCGCCTGTCGGTGGTCGGCGTCGCCCTGGCCTCGGCGGTGATGGCGGCCTGGAACCGGAACATCTACGAGCTGGTGGGCCAGTCATCGGCCCTGAGCCTCGTCTCCCTGTTCATCCCCCTGACGGCCGGGCTGTACTGGAAGCGGGCTTCCAACTTTGGTGCGCTGGCCTCCATCGTGGTGGGCATGGTGGTGTGGATCGCCTGCGAATTTATACTCCATACGGGCTATCCCAGCCTCATCTGGGGCGGGCTGGCGAGCCTGGCGGCCATGGTGGCGGGCAGCTTCTTTCGGCCGGATGCTACGTACCGGGAATTTCGGGAGGCGGTGGGGTAGGATTTGGGATGTTTGATGTGCGATGTGCAATGTTTGATTTGCCGGGAGGGGGGGGGCAGCCCGGCATTGGTTGCACAGCGGTAGCGACATCAAAAATCAAAGTAACTATTTAGGTGGGCCTGATGCCTTTGCCACGAAGACACCAAGACACCAAGATCGCACCAAGGCTTTGTGCAATCTTAGTGTCTTGGTGTCTTCGTGGCTAAAAAGCGGAGGGCTGCTAAATAGTTACAAATCAAAACTTATTCTTCCACATCATGCTCTCTACCGGCTTGTCGGTGCGTTCGTTGTATTTGGCGCTCTTCTTTTTGTTGTAATAATTGATAATTTCGCCGTCGACGCGGAAGTAGATGAGCTGGCCGATGGGCATGCCGGCGTAAACGCGCACGGGATGGGTGCAGGAGATTTCCAGCGTCCAGGTATTGCAGAAGCCGACGTCGCCCTTGCCGGCGGTGGCGTGGATGTCGATGCCGAGGCGGCCGACGCTGGACTTGCCTTCCAGGAAGGGAACGGCGTTGTGGGTTTCGGTATACTCTTCAGTGACGCCCAGGTAGAGGGTATTGGGATGGAGGACGAAGCCCTGTTCCGGGATTTCGAGGTACTCGATGGGGTTGTGGCGCCGGGCGTCCAGGATGTGGTCTTTGTAAATGGCCAGCCACCTGCCGAGGTGGACGTCGTAGGAGTTGGTGCCCAGGCAGTGCCGCTGGAAGGGTTCGATGACGATCTCTCCGTTCCCGATGCCCTCCAGTATTTTCTTGTCCGACAGTATCATAGCGCCTTGGTTGATGAGGGCGCAAAGTTATTTATTTTTCCTGAAAAGCGGGTTTTCGGTGGATTTTCCTAATCTTAGCCGGTCTTCGGTATGTAGACCCCAACCTTGGCGGACGGTTGACGGTTGACGGCCGACGGCGGCTGCAGCCACTGAAAAGTTGGGGCCTACATATCGAGCTTGGGTTAGGACAGCCTCAACCTGCCGGGTTGTTCATCCCGGAGCCAAGCCAAAATCCGGCAGGTTGGATTGTCCTTATTAACGGAAACCAACTGCCCGTCACATTTTTTTTCCGGCTATACAATTTTTTTGCCTACAGCTTTCGTTAATAAATCGTGATTTTCCAAAGCAAGCCCGCTGCCGTCTTCCATTACATCCGGATATTGAACATTACTCCTGTCTTCCAGGAGAGGGCAGGATGTGAGGCTGCCGGTTCACCCTAAAATTTAAACCACACCATAGAATGAGAGTATTCCCTGTATTGATCGCCCTTTTGAGTTTCGTTTTCCAGTTGAACGGCCAAGGCATGGCCTACCCGGGTTCGTCCCTGCCTGCCGCCAAACCGGGCCTGGACATCTACCTGCGCTACGACAGCCCGCGCGACGAGGTCATCGTCCAGAACGGAAAGCTCACCCATATTTCCAAAACCTACATCTACGACGAGAACCGTCCCTGGGACGCCACGCCGGTCGACGTCTCCCAAAGGACGGTAGCGAACGCTATCCCCCTGAACGGCCACCAGCTCAATTCCCTGCGGGAGATGATCCAGACCACAGGGATCATGCAGTTGCCCGAGCAGGAGTACGGCGCCCCGAGCGGGCAACGCAGCTACGATTACCAGATGCACATCCGCTCCGAAGGGCAGGAAAAGGCGGTCCTCTACCGCAGCAACCCCAGCTTCGCTAACGCTCCCCCCGCCTTCGACCGCATGAAGGAGTACCTCTGGAAGCTGGTGACGGAGGTGGAGTATTAGGGGAGTGGGTTGTGTGTATAAGTGTATAAGTGTTGATATGCCTCTGTCGCTGGTGCGAGATTGTTCAGAAATGTGTGTCCGCCTCCAAGTTTTGAACCGCTGAGTCCGCAGAGGAACACAGAGTAATCGCTTGACAGCAAATACTTTGTGACCTCTCTGCGTGTCTCCGCGGCCTCTGTGGTTTAAACAAAAGACACAGCGTTTTGAACAGTCCCCTGGTGCTGCCAGAACCCTCAACACCTCAACACCCCAACACCTCAACACCTCAACACAACCTCCCCCCCTCACGGCAACCTCCCGAACCACTCTTTCACCGTGGCCTCTGCCGGTTTGCCGTTGGGCGTGAAGCCGGTGTGCCCCGTGCCGCCGTGGCTCAGGTAGGTCGGGTATTTCCACCACAGTATTCCTTTGCACCATTCGGTTTCGCTCTGTAGGTTTTCCAGGACGATGCGGTAGCAGCGCTTCTGGGCTTCGCTTTCATAGGGGGCGCCGTCGCGATCCTGGTGGGGGGCGGCCCAGGGGGCAGGAGTGCTGGTGAAGCCGATCTCGGTGAAGAGCAGCGGTTTGCCGGCCTGCCGGCTGACGCGTTTGGCGAGGAGGAGTACCTGGCGGAAGGCGGCGCTGAGCTCTTCGTCGGTGGGTTTTTCCTGCTGGCTTAGAGGGTAGTAGCAGTTGAGGCCGATGTAGTCCAGCGCGTCCCAGAAAGCAAGGTTTTCGAACTCTTTGCCCCAGTTAGCGGAGTACGTCATGGGACCCGAGTAGATGCCCCGCAGCTTTCCGATGAGCGTTCGCCAGTCCTGTTCTCTCTGCAGGGTTGCCCGGGCAAATTCCACGCCGATGCAGAGCATATCCATATCATTCATTTCCGCCAGCAGGGCGTAGTGGCGCATCCAGCGGTAATAGTAAACAAAGAACTGTTGCCAATCCGCCTCATTCTGCATCTCCACGTCGCCGGGCCAGCTGTTGCCGCCCAGCCAAATCTGGGGTTTCAGCACGGTTTTCAGGCCGAGCCGGCGGGCGGCGAAAGCTTCCTGCACCACGCTTTCGTCCGTTTCAGATCCCGCTCTGGACATAAGGGGCAAGGGCGTAGGCGCCTGCGGGTCGCGCATGTAAGAATAGGGGACAATGGCCACTGCATTGGCACCCAGGGCGCTCAGTTGCCGGAGCGACTGGCCGGACAGGCTGGAGCCGTAGCCGTTATATATGGCGTAGCCTTCGTGGGCGAAGTTGAAGCCTTTGAGATAGGGGAGGGGGGGAGGCTGAGGTTGAGGTTGAGGCTGAGGTTGAGTGAGGTGTTGATGCCAGGCAGCTTCCAGTTTCCGGATTTCTTCCGGGCCGGGTTGCCAGTTGGCATAGCGTTCCAGGAAGGCTTTCCGCCCCCAGTGTTCGATCAGGAAACGGACGAAGGAGGCGGAGAGGCAGCCCGTCACAAGGGGAGATTCCTGGGCCAGCTGATCGTTGTCGAGGAGTTCGGCCAGGGGAGTGCCATTGCCGGATTGGAGGAGCCGGCGGGCCCAGTAGGCATAGCCCTTTTTTTGCCAGTTTTCCGTAAAACACAGGGCCAGGCCCTGCTCCAGGGCATGCAGCCGGGGCTGGCCGAGCAGGCGGCGCAGCAGCAGCGCATTTTCAGCGCCGGCGTGTTGCCCCTGGAAGGCCTCGCCGGCCACCAGGTGGGCGGCGCCCCGGCGGAAGTCTGTCTGTGCCGGTTGGGTA
The DNA here is from genome assembly GCA_020636375.1 of Lewinellaceae bacterium. Taxonomy (GTDB): domain Bacteria; phylum Bacteroidota; class Bacteroidia; order Chitinophagales; family Saprospiraceae; genus JACJXW01. Next base: position 139,549 of record JACJXZ010000012.1, read on the forward strand.
TTGTTCAGCCGCAGCCCCTTCTGTTCTATGGAGGGATAGAGGTGGCAGGGGATGGGCGGGGCGGGAGCGGGCTGTCCGCAGAACCCGGCAATCCGGCCCGCGGTGGCGTCGCAGGCTTCCATCAGCCGCCGGGCGTATTCTGCCTCCGGCGGGACCTGGTGAAGGATGAAATCAAAATAACGCCCGCTCACCGTTGTATCTTTGAATCCTGTAAAATCGAATTCGGTGTCGGCCCCCGGCGCCCAGGTATGTTCGTCGAAAGCGCCCATCAGCAGGCGGCGGCCGTCCTGGTAAACTTCGTAGCCCATAGAGGCCCAGCTGTAAACCGGCATCCCCTGTTCCTGCCGTTCCCGGTAAAAGGCGGCGATATCCTCCTGGCGGAATGCCGTAATGAGGCCAACCGGGAGGCTGCTGTCGAATGGGTTCGGGTAGAAGGACAGGGAAAGGACCGTATTCGGGCCTTCAAACCGGTGGTTGCCAAGCTGCAATACCCCTTTTTCCAGGCTGTAGGGCAGGCGGGAAAGCAATTCCCGGACCAGCGGGTTGGGCCAGTCGGCGCCCAGGAGCAGGAGGGGCCCCTCCTGCAATTGTTCCCGGCTTGCGGCAGCCGCCGGCAACAGGCGGCACTCGGCCCGCCGCTGCCGTTGTTTGACTTGTCGGGCGACATCTTCCAGCCCGTCGCTGTAAACGATCAGCAGGCGGCCTTCTTCCCGGTAGCGCTGGAGCAGTTCCTCGCGGCCGGGCAGGGGCGCGGAGGGCACCGCTCTGGCCGCCAGGTTGGAGGCGGGCTGGGGCTTGCACGACAGGCAGCCCAGGAGGGCGAGGCAAAACAAGAGGTCCTTCATCGGGTGTCCGTTCTTTAGAGCATGTTTGGAGGTGGCGCTTTGGGTGATCTTCCGATACAAACGCACTGAATGTGGAGGGGCTCGGAATCCATAGGGTCAACTGAGTTCCTCCACCTCCCAGACGATCATGCTGCGGTCGTCGCTGGCAGAGATGAGGAAGTTGTGGTACGGATGCCAGAACAGGCGGTTGACGGAGTTGACATGGCCGCCGTCGCGGCTGGCGTCCAGCACTTTGAGCAACTCAAAAGTTTGGGTGTCCCACAGCTTGATGGACCGGTCGCGGCTGCCGGTGGCGAACCAGCGCCCTTCCGGATGAAAGGCGATGCTGTTGATGGTATACCAGTGAGCGGGCCGGGCCGAATGCAGTTCCGGTCCCGGTGCCAGCCCCCATACTTTGAGCATGGCGTCGCGGCCACCGCTGACCAGGTGGTTGCCGCCGGGCGTGTAGTGCAGAGCAAATACCGAGTTGTCGTGGGCTTCGGCCAGGCGGAAGCGGAGGCTCAGGTTTCCGGCATCCAGAAAATAAATGGCACGGTCGCTGGCACCGACGGCGAGCTCGTTCCGTTCCGGGCTGTAGGCCAGGCAACGCAGGCTTTGGTTGCAGAGCTGGATGCTCTCCAGGCTGCGCCCTTCGGCGGCATCCCATCGCGTCAGCAGGCCTTTTCCGCCGGCCGTGTAAACGAAGTTGCCGATGCGGAGGATATCAAAAACGCCCTTTTGGTGGTGCGCGATATTTCGGGTTTTTTCCGGCTGGGCCAACGCTATCCAGTGCAGGCCGCCGTTCATGTCGCCGGCAACGACCTTGTCCCATTCCGGCAGGTAGAGCAGGGAGAACACCTGGGTGCCGGCCTGGGCGGCCAGGCGGCCTATTTCCGGAGCATCCAGCTCCCAGCGGACGATCCAACCATCCCCGGCGCCGGAGAAGAAACCGTCGGCCTGCGGCCCCTGCCCCAGCGCAAAGACCGCAGCGTTGTGCCCGGTGAGCTGTGCTTTCTTTCGGGCGGTCAGTTTCGGCATGGTTTTAGTTTTGGTTTACGCAGAAAACAGATAGTCCGCACTTTTGGTTTTTTCGGGGAAGAAGGAATTTTGCCGGCCGGCGCACGAGTGCGCCGGGCCGGAATTTGATTATCCATCAGATATTTTTAATTTTGCAGTGCGATATCTATCCAGTCGTCAATCTTCCCCTTCAACGGTTTTTCCGGCCGGTCCGACATTGTGGTTTGTCCAGGAGGGTCCAGCCGGTTATGTCTGCTCTATCAGCGCTCAAGTTTTTTGAGCAAGAATAAGCAGAATGAACTATATTGCTGCCTGGAGAGGTAAAGTATCCCATTTACATATCCAAAATTATATCCCATGAAAACGTTAAAGACGATCATCGCCGATGACCACATGATCTTTCTTGAAGGGCTTAAGACGGTGCTGCGCCGCAACATTTATGCACAGGATTTTCAGTTCCTGATCGTGGGCGAAGCGGCGAACGGCCACGATCTCATCAACCTGCTGAAACGCCAACCTGCCGACCTGCTCATATTCGACCTCAACATGCCGCAGAAAGACGGCCTGGAAGTGCTCCAGTTCATCCGCCATTCCCACATGGACATCCTGACTCTGGCCCTGACGATGTACGAATCGCCGAAGATCGTGCGCAGTGCTTTCAAGGCCGGCGTTGACGCTTATGTGCTGAAAGACAAGGGCATAGAGGCCTTGCTGGCCGGCATCCGGGAGATTGTCGCCGGCAACACCTACGTGTCAGATGGCATTAATCCCGGCAACGGCCTGCCCAGGGCCAAAGCCCGGCAGTCCAGGTTCCTGGCCAGCGACCGCTTCGTCAAAAAACACAGCCTGACCAAAAGAGAACTCGAGATTTTGCAGCTCATCACGCAGGCCCTGAGCAACAAAGAAATCGCCAAAGCCCTGTTTATCAGTGACCAGACCGTCAGTGTTCACCGAAAGAACATCATGCGCAAACTGGGCGTCAGCAATACCGCCGGCCTGGTGAAAATCGCCTACGACAACAGCCTGGTCTGAACGGCGGCGAGGTTAAATTTTAAAATTACCCCTTAAAGGGTATGGAGTCTCCATAAACTTCTTTTATATTTGTATCGCGAGCAGAGCAGCTCGTATTGCACTGCTATCTACCTACAATAAGATGACCTATAGCGTAACAACAGACGGCCTGCAAAGAATGGAATACGTTACTTCCGGGAGTGTTCCCGAAGGAGAGACTACTGAATTTACCGTACAAATCAACAATCCCATGAAAAAAAATCCTTACGCTTGCACCGGTTTTCTGTTCAATCAGTCCCATTCCGGTCCGAAGTTTCTTCCTTTCAGCATATCGCGAATCTGTTCCCAGCAAAATCATTATCGTTGAGTGTCCAAAGAGATCTTCACCTGGTGTTGATCCTTTTTTTGTTTCCCCCAATAACCTGAATGAAAGCCCGGAGCCCGAAACGCTGCGGCTCCTTTCCTGAAAGTTCTGGTTTAGAATAATAACGACGACGGCCCTGGCCTTTGCCCGGCGCGCCTTCCACGCTCCTGCCGGAGTTTGCGGATAGCTGCCGGAGGCCAGATGTGATCTTTTATAAAGTTTACCTAATTCTTTAAACAAATTGTGATCTTATGGAAAGAACGAATTTTACTTTCGTTTCTACCTCCAATTGGCTGAAAACACTGGCATTGACTCTGGTGTTCGGCTTTGCGGGGGCCCAAATGGCCAATGCACAGATTTTTGTGTTTGACGCCGGCGGCCTGCCCCCCGTATCGCCGATGACCAAAGTCCTCCCCGAAGGAGAGTGCGGTTATCAGTTCCAATGGACGGTAGGTGTTTCTGACCCCGCCGGCCCGGCCACAGCGACGGCTTACATCACGACGAGCACCGTCTCGACGTCTGTAAACCCGGGCGCTACGCTGATGCAGCTCGGCTTCGGGCAAACCTACGTACTCGACGTTATTGCAGCGGTAGGGACCAACACCCTCACCATTCGCAAGGACGGCCCGAGCGGCTCTGTGACCCAGACTTATATCATCATCGTCGATGATGTTCGGGCGCCGCAGATTTACGGCCCCGGCAATATGGTCGTGGAAGTACCGAGCTGTGACCCGGACGGCGTTCCGGTAAACTGGACGGTCTCTACGGTTGACGATTGCGACCTGGCCCCGATGCTGGTCCATACCGGCGGCCCGGCCAGCGGCTCCCTGCTGTCTCCTGCCGGCAGCCCATACACCGTGACCTATTCGTCCACCGATGACGATGGCAATACGGCAACCTACGAATTCAGCATCACCGTCAACCAGTCTCCGGACCCGGACCCGATCGTGGACGTCTCCGGCAACGGCCAGTTCTCTGTGCCGGCCTGCCAGCCCAGCGCCTCGGTTTACTTCACCGGTAATATCTACGACTGTGGCATCTCCGCCGGCGACGACCTGACCGGCCAGATAACGGTCTCCGGCGCGCCCCTGACCGTGGTGTATATCCAGGAAGAGGACGGCTTCGCCTTCTTCGAGGCGGTGGGCAACCTGGCCCCCAACATCTATCCGGTCCAGGTGTCCTATGGCGGCGTGACGGTATCGACCCTGTTCAACGTCATTCAGGACGCCAACCAACTGCCTGACATTCACATGCCCGGCAACCTGACCTTCCTGCTGCCGGCCTGTACCAACCAGATCGCCGGCCGCTTCGCCATCACCGTTACCGATGATTGCGACCCGACGATCAGCCTGAACCGCCTGTCCTTTACCTATAACAACGGCAGCGGCCCGCAGACGCTGACCCCGCTGCCCGGTTTCGACCTGGCTCAGGGCTATTTCGAATTCGAACGGCAGCTGACGGCGGCCGACGACGGCGCCGTGATTACTGCTAGGTATACCGACGGCAACGGCAACACCCGTCAGGTAGACGCCACGCTGTCGGTGACCAGCCAGCCCGATACCTGGGCGCCCATCATCATTTATCCTTCCCAGGATATTAATGTCGACCTGGATCCCTGCGAAGACGATCCTGCCCTCGTATTCTTTGAAATTACCGCAACGGACAACTGCGACGGCGACCTGGATTATGCCGGCGACGGCAATCCGCTGACCCCGGGCTCTTACACCGTTACGCTCAATACGCTTAGCGGCGCCGGAGGAACGGTTTCCGTTTTCCCGATTGATATTGGCGGCCGCCGGTGGCTGGCTACCCTGGATCCGGGCGAATATCAGATAGTGATTGCAGCCCAGGACCTGGCTGGAAATATCCGCCAGGAAGATTTCCAGTTAGCCATCACCCAGGATCCGCCTCCGCCGACCAACCTGGCCTGCAACGTGGACATCAATTTCACGCTGGATGACAACTGCCAGCGCTTTGTTACCGCCGATATGGTCCTGGAAGGAGAATTCGGCTGCGCCGACCCGAATGACTTCCGCGTGAACATCGCCACCGACGATGACCCCACCAACGGCAACATCCTCGACGGATGCGGCGAGTTCATTTATGAAGTCACCTACGTCGGCCCCGACATCGACGGCCCCAACCAGGGCGGCAGCGGCGGCGGCGGCGGCGGTGCGGTCGTCAACGGCTTTACCGGCGCTTTTGCTTCAGGCAACTGGAATACCGGCATACCGGGTACGGGAACCACGCCGGGCGATGTGACTTTCACCGCTACCACCCTTAGCCTCGTTTCCGGAGCTGATGACGGCGTCTTTGCTTCCATCTCTATGCCGGCCGACGGGCAACTTCAATTCGACTTCGACTTCCAACAGGAAGCAGATATCATCGACGACGTCCTCCTGATCGACCTCAATGGCAATATTATCCTCAGCCTGGGAGACGGCCCGGATGATGAAATCATTACCGGTAGCGGTTCCGTGAATGAATCGGTTCAATCGGGCTGGATACTGATTTTCTCCATTACCGGCGACGATTTCCAAACCGGCGGGTTTGACTCTTTCATAGAAGTAACCAATTTCCGGTTTGAGGAAGATGCTACCGGCGGCGGCGGCGGTGGCGGAACTTTCCCCTTCTTCAACTGGGAAGATTGCTGGGGCTACGTGACCGGCGAAGACAAAGCCGCTCCGGACGTAGACTGCCCGGGCAACACGGACGAAGGAACCTCCATCCTGGACTGCTTCACGCAGGACGGCACGCTGGAAGACGGCGACCTGGAGATGGAGCCGCTGAACTTCTCCTGCTTCATCGACGGGGGCGGCACGACCTCGAGCCTCGACGCGGGCGTGCACTACTACGACCTGATCCCGTTCCAGGTAGACCGGACGGACTACTACACCATATTAGTATCTGACGACTTCGGCTCGACGATCGACGAGAGCGCGATCGCTTTGTTCCAGGGGGGCTTCAACCCGTCGAACCCCTGCGAGAACATCATCGCGTTCCAGGACGAGCCGATCGACGACATCATCCCACCGCTGGCCAACGACGAGACCTACATCCGCATCAGCCTGCCGCTGATCGCCGGGGAGACGTACTACCTGTGGGTAGCGGCCGACGACGACATCAGCGGCCCTGCCGGCGCCGGGGACTATACGGTAGACATCTGCCCGGACGAGAACGGCCGGGTGGGCCTGTTCGAGAGCAGCACGGTGCTGAACCCGCAGACGTGGGAGCCGATGGTCATCAACACCACCGTACTGTGGCCGCGGCGGGACGTGAGCCTGACCCTGCCGCTGTTCTGCGAGGACTTCGACCTGATCTTCAACAACCCGGCCAGCCTGGCGGTTACCGGCAGCCCGGTTGTTTCCGATAACTGTGATAATAGCCCGGATGTATCTTTTGTCGATACGTACAGCACGGCCGGCGACTGCGCGCCGATCATCATCACGCGTACCTTTACCGTTGTTGACGACAAAGGCAACACGACAACCTGTACGCAGGTGATCACCCTGAACCGCCCGAACGACCTGGACGTAGAGTTCCCTCCGCGGACGGTGCCGATCGAGTGCGACGAGCAGTTCGACGTTTTGGCCAACGGCAACCCGGACCCGAGCCACACCGGCTATCCCTTCATCGTGACGGTGAGCGGGATCTTCAACCTGGCGGACGACTACTGCAACATCGGGGCGAGCTTCGTGGACCGCGCGCGGGTGAACGTCTGCGACGGCGCTTACAAGTTCGTGCGGGACTGGACGATCATCGACTGGTGCGACGGGGACAACATCGCCACCGACGCCCAGGTGATCAAAGTCGGGGACTACACGCCGCCGACGGTGGTGTGCCCGGGCGAAGACTACGACTGGGACGGGGACTTGGACCCGCTGGTGTTCTCTGTAAGCCCGTTCGGGTGCACGGCGAGCTTCTCCACGCCGCTGCCGGACGTTTCGGACAACTGCTCGGACTGGGAAGTCCACACGGAAATAGTGACTGAAGTAGAAGTAGACGTGGTGAACCAGTACGGCCAGGTGACCGGCACGCGCACCGACACGGTGGTGGTGCGGGTGATCCCCTGGAACGCGCCGACGCGGCTGGTCAGCGGCATCCCTGCCGGGGACCACTACTTCCGCTATACGGTCGAGGACGGCTGCGGCAACAAAGTCGTCAAGTACTGCCCGTTCGCGGTCCGCGACCTGGTCGAGCCGACAGCCATCTGCGACGACGACCTGACGGTGTCGATCGGCGGGGCGGACTTTGCGCGCATCTACGCTACCGACGTCGACGAAGGCTCTAACGACAACTGCGGCGAAGTGAGCCTGGCCGTGCGCCGCACGGGCGTGGTGCTGGACCAGTTCGGGCGGGTGATCCCGTTCATCTGCGGCAACCAGGTCAGCCCGTGGGGCCCGTTCGTGGACTTCTACTGCTGCGACGTAGGCCGCACGATCACGATCGAGCTGCGCGTGCGCGACACGGACGGCAACGAGAACATCTGCTGGCTGGACATCGTGCCGGAAGAGAAGGTGAAGCCGTTCTGCTACGCGCCGCACCCGGTAATGATCGACTGCGACGACCTGCCGTACAGCTTTGACGCTACCGACACGCTGCAGCTTCAGCAGCTGTTCGGCGACGCCACTTCCGAGGACAACTGCGGCTCCTGGGAGCGCGAGCTGCCGCCGGTGCCGGACCTGGAGTGCGGCTTCGGCACGATCATCCGCCGCTTCAAGGCGTTTGATATCAACGGCAACGAGAGCGTCAACCTGTGCACGCAGGTAGTGACGATCAAGGAAGTGCACAACTTCGAGATCAAGTTCCCGGCCGACGCCGAAGCCATCTGCGGCGTGGCGGACCCGGACAGCGTAACCTATACGGAGATCGGCTGCGACCTGCTGGCCGTGAACCACACCGACGAAGTGTTCTCGGCCTCTGGCGACGAGTGCTACAAGATCTTCCGCAAGTGGAAGGTGATCAACTGGTGCCAGTTCGACGAAAACCAGGACCCGCTGGTGATCGGCCGCGACGAAGACTGCGACGGCCGGCCCGGCGACGAGTGCGTATACGTGCTGCACCGCCCCGGCGGCAAGAACTACATCGACCGGGACGACGACGAGACCGAGCCGAACAACGTGCCCCTGGCCTTCCAGAACATCTGCAACGGGATCGACGACTTCTGGCGCAAGGTGGACTACGACGGCGGCCAGTACGAATATACCCAGATCATCAAGGTATACGACGACATCGACCCGGAGATCAGCGCGGACCCGCAGGACTTCTGCTCGTACGACAACGTGAACTGCACGGGCCTGGTAGGGCTGCCGTTCACCGTCGACGAGAACTGCACGCCGGACGACCTGACCATCAAGGTGTTCCTGGACGCTGGCGCCGACGGCACCATCGACTTCGACCTCCTGGACCTGACGGACGGGGCGTTCGACGACTTCACGCTGACGGGCGCTTATCCGGACTACCAGCTCAACGGGCGCTTCCCGATCGGCTGCCACGCGTTCGAAGTGCACGTGAAGGACGGCTGCGGCAACGTCAACAGCGAGCTGCTGGATTTCTGCGTAGTGGACTGCAAGGCGCCGTCGCCGGTATGCATCAACGGCCTGGCCATCGAGCTGATGCCGGTAGACTTTGACGGGGACGACGTTCCGGACAGCGGCCAGATGGCGATCTGGGCGAACGACTTCGTGGTCTCGCCGATGGCAGACTGCACCGGCCCGGTAACCTACTCGATCAACCGGGCGGGCGACGATCCCAACGTAGACTCCACGGGCATCGTGCTGACGTGCGCGGACACGGGCACGCTGGTAGTGGAAATCTGGGCTTATGACCAGACGGGCAACGCGGACTTCTGCGAGACGTACATCCTGGTACAGGACAACATGGGCCTGTGCGGGCCGGATTCCCTGACAGTCGGCATCTCCGGCGCCATAGCTACCGAAGCGGGCGCTGGCGTGCAGGACGTAGAGGTGCGCCTCTCGGGCCAGGGCAACGACATGGCCATGACCGACGCGAACGGCCTGTACAGCTTTGCGGGCCTGCGCGAGGGCTACGACTACACGGTGACGCCGGAGCTGGACGCGAACTACCTCAACGGGGTATCGACCTTCGACCTGGTGCTGATCAGCAAGCACATCCTGGGCGTGCAGCCGCTGGGCAGCCCGTACCAGATGATCGCGGCGGACGTGAACAACAGCCGCTCGATCACGACGCTGGACCTGATCCAGCTGCGCAAGCTGATCCTGTCGATCGACACGGAATTCGAGAACAACACGAGCTGGCGCTTCGTAGAGGCCGCCTATGTGTTCCCGAACCCGGCCAACCCGTGGTTTGAGGAGTTCCCCGAAGTGGTGAATATCAACAACCTGCCGGCGGCGGGCATCAGCAACGCCAACTTCGTAGGCGTGAAGGTGGGCGACGTGAACGGCGACGCCCAGGCCAACGCGCTGGCGCGGGTACAGGGCCGGACGATGGACGGCGCTCTGGTGTTCAACGTAGAAGAAGCCAGCCTGAAGGCGGGCGGCGAGTACGCCGTAGCGTTCTCTTCTGCGGAAATGGCTAACATCGAAGGCTACCAGGCCACCTTGTCGTTCGACGTTAAGGCGCTGGAGCTGGTGGACATCGTGCCGGGCGCAGCTACGCAGGACAACTTCGGCCTGTCGTACGCAAGCGAAGGCTTGATAACGACGAGCTGGAACCAGGCAGCGAACAGCGAATTGCGAAACGCGAACACCGCGTTGTTCAGCCTGGTGTTCCGCGCCAAAGCGGACGCGCAGCTTAGCGAGCTCCTGAGCGTAAACTCCCGCGTGACGAAGGCCGAAGCGTACAACGTCGACGGCAGCTACATGGGCGTCGAGGTGGCGTTCAGCGGCCAGGCAAGCGTTGCGGGCACGTTCGAGCTGTACCAGAACACGCCGAACCCGTTCAAGGGCGAGACGCTAATCGGCTTCAACCTGCCGTCTGACGACAAGGTGACGCTGACGGTCAGCGACGTGACGGGCAGGGTGCTGCGGCTGGCGCGCATGGACGGCGTGAAGGGGTACAACAACATCGCGTTGAGCTCCCACACGCTGCCGGCAACCGGCGTGCTGTACTACACCGTAGAGACGTCAGAATACACAGCGACCAGAAAGATGGTTATCATCGAATAACCGAGATAAAGTGACCGGAGTGGCTCCTGCGTGGGAGCCACTCCACCTTTTTTTTCCCGTGCATGAAATAACTTAAGGGGCTGGCTTTCCTTTTCACTCTTTTTTTGCTACCTTGCCAGCCAATTGGAGTTTTTAATCCCATGATCCCATGATATACTTCACTTACACTGTAAGGACCATCCTGGCAGTTGCGTTTCTGCTATATCTTCCTTCCAAAACAGAAGCGCAGGTTTCCATTTCTGCTAATGATCTTGTTGTTCAACCGGAAGAGACTTTCGTCGTCGATGTGTCTGCCCGGGGGTTTCAGAATATCCTGACATGTCAGTTCAGCGTATCCTGGAATTCCGTAGCTTTTGAATTCAAAGGGGTGGAGAACCTCAACGAAGTATTCGAAGATTATCCGCTCGATCACTTTGGTTTTGCCCAGGTCAGCAGCGGCAAGCTGGGTTTTTCCTGGATCGACTTCACCCTGGCAGGCGTGGCGATAGACGATAACGACATCCTCTTTTCCGTCCGCCTGAAGGCCCTGCAGGAAGAAAGCGGCATCCACCAGGTCGGATTCACGGGCGACCCCACTGCGATTGAGGTAGCGGACACCGCTGAGAACATCCTCGACGTAGCCTTTCAGGAAGGCACAATTATTATTGACGGAATCAGCAATATTCGCAACAAAGAGAAGGCTGGACTCGTACAAATCAATAGCTCCCCAAATCCCTTTACAGAGCAAGCGCAGGTTGAGATCGATTTCCTGCGGCCGGCATCAGCCCACATTACTATCCATGACGTACAGGGCGCGACGCTCTACCAGGAGTCGGCAAATTTCCGGAGCGGCCCGCATCGCCTCATTTTAACTAAGGACATTTTCCCTCAGGCAGGGGCCTACATTTTGAAGGTCCGGGCCGGGGATACGATCGTTACGCATAAACTGATAGTGATATAGCGTTGCTTTATTCATTCGTTAACAACATCCCAAATTCCGAACACGATGGATAAAATTTTTACAAGCCTGATTATCGGGCTGTTTTGCTGTGTAATGCAGCTTACTGCCCAACAACCCACCTTTACGATTACGCCTCAGAGTGTCACTGCTCAGGTCAACGACGTCGTCGAGTTTGATGTCGTGGTGAGCAATTTCACGAATATTGCCACTTTTCAATATGGGATCAACTGGAACCCGGCGGTTCTCGAATTTGTAGACATATCTTCCATTAATGCCAGCGGGACGACCGGCTTCCCCGGCCTTTCCGACCCGCCGAACGGCAACGGTACCTTCAGCAAACCGGGAGGCAATGTGCCGGCCGGCCAGTTGGGCGTATCCTGGTTCAACCCCAGCTTTACCGGCATTACCCGGCCTGACGGCACGATCATCTTCTCTTTCCGGCTGCGGGCCAAAGCCGGCGGCACGTCCCAGGTGGAATTCGCCGTTCCGCCGGTGCCTTCCATCGAAGTGCTCAACGGCAATTTCCAGAACGTCGGCCTCAACGCCCAGAACAGTACGGTCACCGTCGGCGGGGGCGGCGGCCCGGCCAATATAGACTTTACCATCAGCGGCGGCAGCGTGCAGCAGGGCCAGCAGATATGCCTGGATGTCACCGTTTCCAATTTCAATAACATTGGCGGCGTGGAACTGAGCATCGACTACAGCAGCAGCAGCCTCCAGTTTGCTTCCGTCAGCGGCCTGAACCTCAGCGGCCTGACACAGAGCAACTTTAATACCGCCACGCCCGGGGTGATCACCCTCGACTGGTCTTCCGCCAGCGGAGTGACCGTTGCCGGCGGGGCTAGCATTTTCCAGCTTTGCTTCACTGCCCTGCAAACCGGCACCAGCACAGTAGGCTTTTCCGGGACGCCCCTGGCCATCGATGTGGTGGACGGCGCCGGGAACGATGTGAACTTCAACGGAGACGACGGCTCGGTCAGCGTGACGCCGGCCAGCACCGGCACGGATTTCCTGCTGTCCATCGAAGATAAGACGGTCAACTCGGGTGATGACTTCTGTTTGAAGGTGACTACGGAGAACTTCACAGACGTCGTCGGTTTCGCTTTCACGCTCAACTACAACGCCAACCAGTTGCAGTTCAGCGAGGTCACCAACCTGAACCCCAACATTCCAGGCTTCGCCGTTGCCGCCAATGTGGGTACGCCCAATACGGGCCTGAGCCCCGGCTTCATCACAATCAACTATTTCAACCTGAGCCTCTCGGGCGTCGACCTGCCCAACGGCGCCGTCCTCTTCGAAATTTGCTTTGAAGCGATTGGCTCGGGTTCTACCCAGATCAACTTCACCAGCCAGATCACCCAGATCGAAATATCGGACAGCAACCAGGACATCATCGACTTCAACGGCGACCCCGGCAACGTGACCATCAACGGTGGCCCGCCGCCGCCGCCGCCGACCGACGACTTCCGCCTGACCATCGCCGATGCGGACATCGACCCGGGCGACCAGTTCTGCGTGGAGGTGACCGTCGACAACTTCACCGACGTGGTGGGCTTTGCCTTTACCATCAACTACGACCCCGGCAACCTGCAGTTCCAGAGCGTGGGCAACCTCAACCCCAACATCCCCGGCTTCGCCGTGGCGGCCAACTTCGGCACGCCGAACAGCGGCCTGAGCCCCGGTTTCATCACGGTCAACTATTTCAATAACGACCTCACCGGCATCGACCTGCCCGACGGCGCCGTCCTCTTCGAAATGTGCTTCACTGAGACCGGCGGCCCGGGGGCCGAATCGGATATTTTCTTTACTAATGATATTGCCCAGATTGAAATATCGGACAGCAACCAGGACGTGATCCCCTTCACCAGCGAAGAGGGCACCGTGGCGGTTTCCGGCACCTTCCAGGGCTTCCGCCTGACCATTGAAGACCTTACTGTGGCACCGAACGAGGAGTTCTGCCTGGAAGTGACTGCTGAGAATTTCAACGACATTGTGGGGATGGCTTTCACCCTGAACTACGATCCCGGCCAGCTGCAGTTCATGTCGGTCAGCAATCTGAACCCCAACATCCCGCTGTTCTCGGTCGGGGCCAACTTCGGCACGCCGACCAGCGGGCTGAGTCCCGGGTTCATTACGGTCAACTATTTCAACCAGGACCTCACCGGCATCGACCTGCCCACCAATGCCGTCCTCTTCGAGCTGTGCTTCCGCGCCAACGGCCTGAGCGGCACCTGCTCGGACCTTTATTTTTCCAGCGACATTACTCAGATCGAGATATCGGACAGCAACCAGGACGTGGTGGATTTCAACAGCCGTCGCGGGACGGTCTGCGTGGATGACGCCGTGCCCGGCCAGGTGCGCCTGACGGCGGGCGACGCCAATGCCGACAGCGGACAGAACCTCTGCGTGCCAGTCACGGTGAGGGGTTTCACCGACATCCGGCAGATGTCGTTCACCATCAACTACGACGCCAGCCAGCTGCAGTTCTCCAACGTAGCGAACCTGACCGCCAGCCTTCCCGGCTTTACGGTCAACAACTCCTTCGGCACGCCGGGCAACGGCACGGCGGCCGGGGTGATCACTGTGAGCTGGAACGGCGCAGCCGGGGTGACGCTACCCACCAATACCCGGCTCTTCGAACTGTGCTTTACCGCCATCGGTCAGGCGGGTACCTGTTCTGACATAGATTTTGTCGGCAACCCCACCGCCATAGAGTTCCGCAACAGCTTCAACGACCTGATGCCCTTTGCCGGCACGGAAGGCACGGCCTGCATCAACCCGGATTTCGACGGCTTCCTGCTCACGGTGCAGGATGATACCGTGGAGCCGGACGAGCAGTTCTGCGTACCCATTACCGTGCTCAATTTTGAGGATGTCGTGGGCGTAGCCTTCACCCTGAATTACGACGACACCCAGCTGCAGTTCAACCAGGTGACGAACCTGAACGCTAACCTGGCGAACTTTACCGCTGGCAACAATATTGCCTTTCCGCCGGCTATCGCCAGCGGGCATATTACTATGAACTGGTTTGACCTCTCCCTGACTCCGGTCGACCTCAACAACGGCGAGGTGCTTTTCGAAATCTGCTTCACCGCCATCGGAGACGACGGCGATGTATCCGACATCACCTTCACCAGCGATATCACGCCGATTGAAGTGTCGGACAGCAATCAGGATGTCATCATGTTCAACGGTGAAGAGGGCACCATTACCATTTCCGAAATTCAGCCGCCGACGATTGGCGCGCCGGCGATCGAACACGTGAGCTGCATCAACGGTGCCGACGGCTCGATCGGCATCACCGTCAGCGGCGGCACCGGCGGCCCTTATGCCCTCAGCTGGGCCGGCCCGGGCGGCCCATATACCGGCAACCCCATTACCGGGCTGAGAGCCGGCACCTACTCGGTGACCGTCACGGACGTGAACTCCACCCTGACCACCACGGCAACCTTTACCGTCAACCAGCCGGCATCGGCGATCACCATCGTGGGCACCAGCACGGCGCCCAGTTGCCAGGGCGGTTCGGATGGTTCTATAACGGTTACTGCGACGGGAGGCACGCCCGGGTATACCTACGCCTGGCCCGGTATCCCTCCCGGAAATAACCCAGACCTCATGAACGTGCCGATGGGCACCTATACGGTGACGGTAACCGACGCCAACGGTTGTACGCAGACCCGCTCGTTCCTCGTGCAGGCCGGCGCCGGTTCCAATATGACCATTGACGCAACGGTAGGAGATGTAGCCTGCGCCGACGAGGCCAACGGCTCGATCTGCCTGACCGTTTTCGGCGCACAGGGCAGCGTGACCTACGCCTGGTCCTCTTCTTCGGTCAGCGGTTCCTGCCCCGGCGGACTGTCCGGCGGCAACTATTCGGTAACGGTCTACGACGACGGCGGCTGCTTTGCCAGCGAGTCCTTCACCGTGCGGGAGCCGGTCCAGCCGCTGAATGCGGACATCACCGGATCTCCGATCGAATCGGGTGCCGACGGCAGTGTGCGGGCCGATGTCACCGGAGGGACGACGCCTTATACCTACAGCTGGCTCGGGCCGGACGGGGCTACTTACAACACTCCGGAAGTGAACAACCTCGATGTCGAGGGCGATTACTGTGTCACCGTGACTGACAATAATGATTGCACCACCACCGGTTGTTTCCAGGTACGGGTTTCTATTATCATCGCCGACATCGACGTCGTCGACGCCTGTGGAGGCCCCAACGGCTCCATTTCTATCACGATGGCCGGCGGCTCGCGGCCGTTTACATACGACTGGGCGGGGCTGGCGGTTACGGATTCCATCGCCACCGGCCTCAGCGGCGGCACCTACAGCGTGACCGTCACCGACGCCAACGGCAACGACGTCGCTGCCTCAGTCGACGTGGCGGAATCCCCCGAGATCGTGTTACAGCCTTCCTATACCCCGGTGACCGAAGATGCTTCGAATACTAATGGTGCGATCGACCTGTCTGCCGCTGCTGGCGGCACCGGCACGCTCACCTACAACTGGAGCACGGGCGCTACCGGCCCCAGCCTCACCGGCCTGGGCGAGGGTGAGTACTGCGTGACCATCACCGACGAGGTGGGATGTGCCAAGGACACCTGCTTCAACATGGTGTTCCGCCCCGAATTCGAACCTCCGGTAGTCAACAGCCAGAATACCAGCTGCGCCGATACGGAAGACGGCGCCCTGACGGTGAACATCCAGGGCGGGCTGCCTCCGTTCAGCGTAGTGATCACCTACGATACCGGCGAAACGTTTGCTTTCAACACTTCTGATCAGAGCCTTACGCAGGGCAGCCTGCCTGCCGGCAGCGGCACCATTGCCATTACCGACAGTTTCGGCGAGACGCAGGACCAGAGCTTCTCGGTCGGCAGCCCGCCGGCCCTGGTTGCCGTGGTGCAGAACATCCATCACGATACCGAAGAAGCCGGTTGTTCCGGCTCGATACAGCTGGCGATCTCGGGTGGCACGGCCGGCTATACGGTCAACTGGAGTTCGGGGGATGTCGGGGCGACCCTCGACAACGCCTGCGGCGACAATGACTACCAACCGACGATCACCGACGCCAACGGGTGCAGCCTTACGCTGGACGCCGTGGCCCTGACCATATTTACCCTTGATGTCGTTTCCACCTCCGGCACCGACTGTCCCGACGAGGCGGTTGGAACAGCCGATATTGACGTTTCGGGCGGCGAGCCCGGCTACACTTTTGTCTGGACCGATGCGGGAGGAACCGTCGTTTCCGAAGAAGAAGACGTCACCGGCCTGCTTCCCGGCGAGTATACCGTGATGGTAACCGAGCTCTCCGGCAATACGCTGACTGAGCAGGTGACGATCAGCGCCTCTTCCCAGTTGCAGGTGGGCGCTCAGGTGACGTCCAACTACAACGGCTTCGGCGTGAGCTGCGCCGATGCGGCGGATGGCCAGGCGCAGGCTACGGCTACCGGCGGCAGCGGCTACTCTTACGAGTGGACGCTCAACGACGTGCTGGTAAGCACCCAGGCTACCCTGTCGAACGCAGCCCCCGGCGCCTACCAACTCATGGTGATCGACGATGCCGGCTGCACGGCCAGCAGCCAGGTAGAACTCGATGCGCCGGCCCCGCTGGAGCTGACCTCCAACATCAGCGAGATCACCTGCAGCGGCGGGCAGGACGCCAGCATCACCGTGTTTGCCAGCGGAGGCGTACAGGGCTTCAACTACTTCTACCAGTGGGGCAACGGCGGGCAGGCCAACCGCCTGTCCTTCCTCGGCGCCGGCGACTACAGCGTCACGGTCTTTGACGCCAACAACTGCAGCACAGAGGAGACATATACCATTGCTGATCCCGAGCCCCTTTCCGTCCGGTTTGAGGCGGAGCCGGCCTCGGACGGCTGCAACGGCATGGCTGCTGTCGTCATTGAAGGCGGCACCGGGCCCTTCACCTACAACTGGGCCAACCTGGAGCCGGGGACCAACGGCAGCCTGGTGCTTAACCTCTGCCCCGGGGAGTATTACCTGCAGGTGACTGATGCCAACGAATGTACTTCCGAACTCACTTCCCTGACCGTCGACGACCGGCGTTTCCCCTGCCTCGAAGAGCGCGTGGTGATCACTCCGGACGGCAACGGCGTCAACGACGAGTTCATCATCTTCTGCGTTGGCGATTATCCGGACAACCACCTGGAGATCTACAACCGCTGGGGCCTGCCGGTATTCGAAACCGACAACTACGACAATACCTGGGAAGGCACCGACCAGGGCGGACAGGTGCTGCCGGAAGGGCCGTACTACTATATCCTGGAATATCAGGATCCCGACGGGCAATTGATCCAGCAGAAAGGCTCGCTGACCATCCTTCGGGAGGACTAAAGCTTTCAATCAACCAATTTTCGGAAACCATCAACCGATTTGTTATGAAAAAAATACTTTTACTCATATCCTTCTTTGCCGTCGTTCGGCTGGCCACGGCCCAGGACGAAGCGATCTTCGGCCACTACAACATCACGCCGGTGCTGATCAACCCCAGTGCGGCAGGGTTTGGGGATGTTCACCAGTTTCAGCTCAATGCCCGCGCCCAGTGGACGGGCTTCGCCGATGCGCCGACCACCTACGCGGCTCAGTACAACGGCCCGCTCGGCAATAACTTCGGCATGGGCTTCGGTGTGCTCACCGAATCGGCAGCGCAGATGAACCGCCTGCGGGCACACCTCAATTACGCCTTCCGCTTTCCCATCAGCGACGCGGTGAAGTTGTCGGCCGGCTTTTCTGCCGAATACCAGCAGGTACGCCTGGATAACGGCGTTGCCGCCAATATTTTCTTCCAGGAAGCCGACAAGGTCATCGAGGACTTCATGGACGGCCGGGGCGTGTTCGACGCCTCCATCGGGTTTTTCAGCTCGTTCAACGAGAACACCCAGGTGGGCCTGGCCTTCACCAACCTGGTCCGCTCCCGCATTTCCAACATCAACGGCCAGGGCAACAACGAATCCGTGCTGAGCTATTACATCTTCTACGTCGCCCACAAGCTCGAGCTGGAGGGCCTGGCCCTGGAGCCGTCCCTCCTGGTCCGCAATATCCGCGACGTGCCTTCTCAGCTCGACATCAACCTGAAGGCCAGCTTCCTGGAAGAGACGCTGACGACCGGCCTCTCCTACCGCTCTCTGGGTTCTGTAGGACTGCTGCTGGGCACCAAACTGTCAAAGACCTTCGAGTTCTACTACTCCTACGATATCTTCCTCCGGAATTTCCAGAAATACAACGACGGCTCTCACGAGGTGACCGTGGCCCTGAGCTTCGGCCGCCACAAAGAAAAGATGCCAGCTATGAAAAAATTCTAGATGTCCTTTAACAATTGGTTTTTGGGATGGCCTCTCTCCGTTTTGGAGAGGGGCTTTTTTTTGTGTTTCACGGGTCATTGGGCCATCGGTTTGTCCTCCAATGCCTGCTAATCCTGTCTACCCCGGCAGAACCTGTTAATCCTGTTGATCATGTCTACCTGAACCGGGTAGCCACCTGTTCGCGGTTCGCTGGCTGCGGTTCGCATGGGGCGGGACCGCCAAATCCTGTTCATCCTGTTCATCTTGTCTATAAAACGCGCTGCCCTTCTATCCACCCGGCAAGCCCGAAGGCGAGGCGGTACGTCCTGTTAATCCTGTGAAATAACACTATGCTCCTTTACGCCTATTTCACAGGGTAAATCTTGTCCGGGATTGGCATGATATTTGTTTTCATAAATAAAGAGAAAACAATCGAAACCAAGCTGCATTGGAGATGCAGGCATACGTTGAGAAGATATCCTTTTTGAAAAAAAAGTAACCATCATTCCAAACAAGCTCTGAGCAAAAGATATTTGATGTAGTTACTTTTTTGGCCTAGGCCCGGGTATCCTCCGGGGAACCTTCTCCCGAATCTGCTCGGGAGAAGGGCTAGGTTTTATCCTCGGTAAGACAACTTATTTATCCCATCTTTTTATCCCCTTTTTTGTAACAATCAATCCGAACCGCCGTACTATAAGGTATAATTTCAAACGGCGGATTTAACCCGCCGCCCGTGGGTTTCCGAAGCAGCGGAGCCCTATGAACACGAAGTTGTTTACGCAACAATAAATAAGGCGATTGGATTGTATGTGATTCACAAGAACCGTTTTCAAGTTTATACTTAAATCGGTTTTTGGGATGGCCTCTCTCCTGGCAAACAGGAGGGGGGCTTTTTTTTTGGACGGGTTGCCCCGTCTTCGTGGCTTAGTTAATGCTGTCCATCTTGTCTCCTCTATCCAACTTGACCCCCAATCCTGAAATCCTGCCCACCTGTCTCCCAAAAGCCCTTAGCCCCCTATCTTGTTCATCCTGTCCATCCTGTCTCCTCTATCCAACTTGACCCCCAATCCTGGCAATCCTGCCCACCTGTCTCCCAAAAGCCCGTAGCCCCCTATCTTGTTCATCTTGTCTCCTCTATCCAACTTGACCCCAATCCTGAAATCCTGCCCACCTGTCTCCCAAAAGCCCGTAGCCCCCTATCTTGTTCATCTTGTCCATCCTGTCTCCTCTATCCAACTTGACCCCCAATCCTGGCAATCCTGCCCACCTGTCTCCCAAAAGCCACCGTTCCAGAGCAAATCCTGTTCATCCTGTCTATTTTCATCCTGCCCATCTTACTCATCCGGTTCATCCTGCCTGCTTTCATCCTGTCCCAAAATACAATCCTGAAAGGCTCCCGTCCGGTTTTGGCACGCTTTTGGTATAACTTATTAAATAAGCATCATCCGGCGGCACCTGAGTCAGTTGGTTGGCGACAATCGTGCGACGCACGCATACAGGACAGTATTATTAGTTTTCAACTAGTAGTGCCCGCCAATGTACTAAGAGAAAACACCTGGGGTTGGGCTCAGTTGCGATTTGTTCTCCTCTGCTGATGAAGCGAACGGCCTGAAAAGCCTGCTCCGGCGCATGCCGGAGGCCAGCCTATCTGAGCAGGGGGCAACGCCCCTGTAAAGGCGCACAACCGTAACCGGTGCCCTGAAAGGGCAGCATAATCGAGCTGGTATTATGATGGCCCCGTCTGTCCATTAGCCGGGTAAACTTTCAGGCCGCAGGCGGCTAGGTGGCGCTACCTGAAACCAGCATTTTAGAGCTTTACACAGGGACAAATCGCAACTGCGCCCCCTGGGGTTTGTTTGCCCTGCACTCCTCCTGGCTCCAGTAGCGGGTTGACCTGCCCGGCCTGGCAAGGCATCGGGGCGCCCCCTAAGGGCCCGGAGAAGAATAACTTCCCCATTTGATGCTGATCTTTCGCCGCTGCACTGCGTTGCTCCCCGACCCTGCGGGTACGGGGCAGGCTATCACTCGCGTAGCTAGGCTTCCGACATTCGTCGGAACAGGTTATGCGCGTTCTTCGCGCCTTGTTCAGCGACGAAATCTCTAGCCTGAAATGAGGAACTTATTTTTCTCCGGCCCCTAAGATTCCTGACAGGTTTCCGATCGGATACCCTGTCGGCCCGAATGGCCGGTACGGGAAGAGGCTCCCTTTGGGTACTGCTGAACCCCGGATGGTTTTGCTGAACCTGCGGCTTCTCCGCCTGGCCTCGGCCTTTAGGGGCAGGCGCAACAGACAGCAGACAACAATCGACGATTTGAAAATCAACTATTCGTAACAATTAAACTACATCAAGATGAAACACTTGACAAAAAGCAGAGAACGAGAGGTGCCGGGCATAACCGGCAGAGCCTTTTTGCTGCTGCTGCGGGCGGCCCTGCTCGCGCTTATTTTTGGGTTTACGGACAGCGGCCTGCTTGCCCAGTGTGCCCTGAACTGTACCGGGAGCGATCCGGCCCAGCCTTTATCCATTGTGATCGACGAGGACTGCGAGGTGCAACTGGATGCCGGCCTGCTGTTGGGCAGTACTTCAAACTGCCCGGGCGACAAGCTGATCACGGTGCGCGACACGCTGAGCAACCTTATTGTATCCGACACCAACGAGGTTTCCTTTGACGCTATGCTTTACGGCGGGCAGCTGCTCCGGGTCACTATCAGGGATTTATCCACGGATTTATTCTGTAACAGTTTTATTGCGCTGGCGGACCCCTTCCCCCCGGTGATCGCCTGCGTTTCCGATACAGTCGGTTGCCTGGCCGATACCAGCGCGGCTTCCCTGGGTTATCCCATCATTACCGACAACTGCTCCGGCTTTATAGACTTAAGCTATACCGACGTCATGATGAGCTTTCCCTGCCAGGGGCCCAATGTCGGCCTGATCGAACGAACCTGGAGGGCTACGGATATTTTCGGCAACACATCCGAGTGTATACAGCCCATCCACCTGGAGCAGCCGCAGCTGGCGGACATTGTCTTCCCACCGGATACGATACTGGCGTGCGATGCCCGCCCGCCCGATCCGGATGTCGCCGGCCGGCCGCTTCTGAACGGGGATACCATCGTAAATGGCGGGGCGTGTTTCCTTTCGGTATTCTTTGAAGATGATACCCTGGCCTCCTGTTCGGCCCAGACCTTTGACCTGCTTCGCACCTGGACCGTCACGGAAGCCTGCTCCGGCGAGGAGGTTTCCGAAATCCAGCTGATCAGCGTTGTGGATACCATTGCGCCGCTCATCACCTGCCCTCCGCCGGTTACGGCCTCCACCTCTCCGGGTGCCTGCAGCGCGCGGGTCACTTTGCCCATGCCGGATTTGACGGACAACTGCGACGATAATCCTACATTTTATGTGAACACTTCCTACGGGCAGGTGGGCCTGGGGCCCCATCCCTTCGTGCCGGTGGGTACCCACACCATTCAATATACGGCGATCGACGCCTGCCAGAATACCCGGACCTGTACGGTTACGCTAAATGTTGTGGACCAGGAGGCGCCGGCTGCGATCTGCAATAATGCCGCCCTGGTGTCTATCCCTACCGGAGGATACGGGGCGGCCTATGCGGCAACTTTCGATGAAGGCAGCACCGACAACTGTGCCGGAACCTTATATTTCAAGGCCAGGCGGGCCGAGGCCGGCCAGTGCGATATGGCCAACGGCGATGATTCCGGCATGCCGGGGTACCAGGAGTGGTTTGACGACCAGGTTCGTTTTTGCTGTGAGGACATCGGCGAGGACGTGGAGGTGTTGCTGCAGGTTTATGAGATCGACCCCGGCGCCGGGCCGGTCGACCCCTCGCGGGAGATTCCAGGCGGCGACCTGTTCGGGCGTTTCTCCTCCTGCATCGCCCAGGTAGAAGTGCGGGACATGCTCCCCCCGGAGATCACCTGCCCTCCCGATACGGTTATCAACTGTTCGGCGGGATACTCGGACCTTTCTATTTTCGGGAATCCGACGGCCTCCGACAACTGCGGCGCGCAGCTGAGGCTGCTGGAAGAAGTGGATGTCAACGAGTGCGGGACGGGGGTCATCATCCGGACGTTCGAGGTGCTCGATCCATCCGGGAACAGCGCTACCTGTTCGCAGCACATCACCGTGGTCAAGGATTCTCTGCGGGAAGATCACATCATCTGGCCGGAGAATTACACCGTTGACGTATGTGGCGCTGCCACCGATCCTGAAGACTTGCCGGACGGTTTCAGCCGCCCCCAAATAACGGCCCCGGGCTGTGTTGATGTGGCCATTCTGTACGAGGACGACCTGTTCAACATCTCCATGCCCGCCTGTTATAAGATTCTGCGGCGCTGGACGGTGATCGACTGGTGTGATTATGACCCGGGATTCCCGGATGCCGGGGGGCGTTTTTCGCACGTGCAGGTCATTAAAGTAGAAGACAACGACCCTCCGGTGCTCGACTGCCCGCCGAATATCACCAGGGGCGTCTCCAGCGACTGCAGTGGAGCTATGGTGAGCCTTCCGCCCGTGACGGCGGTAGATTGCAACCCGAACCTGATCATTACCAACGATTCCCCGTATGCAACCACCGGGGGGGCGAATGCCAGCGGAACGTATCCCATGGGGACAACCGTGGTCACCTTTTCCGCAACGGACCGCTGCGGCAACCTCTCCACCTGTGAGGTGAACGTGGAGGTCGTCGACAACCGGGCGCCCTCTCCCATTTGCATCGTGGGCCTGTCCATCAACCTGTCCGGCACAGGCGGCGACGGCCGGGCCATCCTTCATGCCGACGCCTTTGACGGCGGAAGCACGGATAACTGTACTGCCAGCGGCAGCCTGCTCCGCACCATCCGCCGGGCCGGAACCGGGACGCCGGGGACGCCCCCGGCCACTACCGAGCTGGAGTTTACCTGTGCCGACCGGGGCAACCAGATGATGGAATTTTGGGTGACGGATGCCGCCGGCAACAGCGGCCACTGCGTCACGGTGATTGCCGTGCAGGACAACAGCGGCGCCTGCCCGCAACAGGCTGCCGGCATGATCGCCGGCGATGTGCAGACCGAAATGGGGGAGTACGTGGAGAGCGTAATGGTCAGCACCAGCGGCAGCACCAGCATGCAGGGCTTCACGGAAGAGTATGGGTTCTTCGAGATCCTGGATGTGCCTTACGGCGGCGATTATTCCATTGTCGCCCGGCGGGACGATGGGCCGCTGAACGGCGTATCGACACTGGATCTGGTATTGATCAGCAAACACATACTCGGCATACAGCCGCTGGACAGCCCCTACAAGCAGATTGCTGCCGATGTGAACAGGTCGGGGTCTGTTTCCACCCTGGACATGATCAGCCTCCGGAAGATGATCCTCGGGCTGGACGCTGCCTTCCCGAACGGCAACACCTCCTGGCGGTTTGTTGATGCCGCGTACGCTTTCCCCGACCCCCGGGATGCATTTGCTGCTCCTTTCCCGGAGATCATCAACATCAACAACTTTGCCCAGGACGAAATGGAGGCCGACTTTGTGGCCATCAAGGTAGGCGATGTGGACAACTCCGCGGTGCCGAACAGCCTTCCCCGTGCGGGCGGGCGCCAGGCGAAGGGCGTTTTTGCGGTCCGGCTGCCGGAAACCGGGGCCGGGGCCGGAGAGCGCATCACGGTCCCGTTCACTGCGGCCCGACTTCGGGAAGTCCTGGGGTATCAGTTCAGCCTGAATTTTGACCCGGACCACCTGGAGTGGGAGGGCCTGGAAACCGGCAACCTGCCCGGCCTGAGCGAGGAGAATTTCAACCTGCAGCGGGCGGGCGAAGGGCGGATCAGCACGAGCTGGCACCGTCCATTCGCCGCCGCTGCCGTTCCGGAAGATGAAAATGCCGTCCTCTTCCGCCTGGTGTTCCGCGCCCGGAAAAAGATAAATTCCCTTACCCCGCTGATCTCGGCAGGCAGCGCCCCCACGCCGGCGGAAGCTTATGATGCCGACGGGCAGCCGCTGGATATCCGGCTCGAATTTGAGCAGGCGCCAACGGCCAGGCAGGAAGTGCCGGAACTCTACCAGAACCGCCCTAACCCATTTACCTCGGAAACCGCCATCGGTTTCAGGCTGCCCGAGAGCGGCAAAGCCCGCCTGCGGGTGATCAACCTCTCCGGGCAGGTGATATACGAACGGTCAGGTTATTTCGAAGGAGGATACAATGAACTGCGGATTTCCGCTGCCGAGTTGCCGGCAACCGGCGTACTGTACTACCAACTCGAAACAGCCGGCCAGGCTATGACGAGGAAGATGATCCTGCAGTAATTCTACTTTGTTGCTTTAACAGGAGCGCGGGCCCCGATTTTTGTCAGGGCCGCGCCTGCCTGCCAGCGAGCTGCGGGCCGGCAGGGATCAGATGAAAAATCCATTCCGGAACATCATAAAACCTTTGAAAAGGGGTGCGGCGGGCCTGGAGGCCCGCGCTCCAGAACACTCGGAAATAAAAGGAACAAAGCAGAATTAAATAATATCCCATTTATCCCATTATCCCATTTATCCCATTTATCCCATTTATCCCGGAAAGCCTCCACTGTCAAGGTGGAGGCTTTTTCTTTAACGTTCTCGCCATTATTCATTTGCTAGATTAAAATGTTTTTCATATATTGCCTATCGAAATGTACTCCCCCCATCCATTTCCCACTTTCTAAAAGAGTTTTAAGAGGTTAATTAATCGTTTCAGAAAATTCGACGATTGAACCAACGGGTTGTGGCATGCAACCTGTTTGGCCTATTGCCGTACACGGTGCATCTTCGGGGGCTTCCGCCTGTCGGAGATGCGCTGTGGCGCGCTTTTTTCCAGTGGTAACAGGGCCTCGTTGCTGCCCAAACAAATAAAAAAGACACTCTACCCGATAGCATTTTCTTCCCTTCCCCAGCCATGGGCCTGTTGTGCATTGCATAAAACGAATTGACCTATAAGCAAAACTTTTACAACCTATGAAAATTCAAGGCCTTTTCCCCTGCAGCCTGCTTTTCGCTATTGCGCTTAGCGTTTTGCCTGCCAGCCCTTTACGGGCTTTCGGCGGCCTCACGGACTACATTCCCCCCACGGCCGTGTGCGACGACCAACTCAATGTATCTCTGACCTCGGCGGGTACGGCGACGGTTTACGCTCAATCCTTCGACGAAGGGAGCTATGACAACTATTGCCTGGCCGCCGTGAAAGTCCGGAGGATGGACCAACCCTACGCTCCATTTACCAACGCCGTGGTTTTCAACTGCAGCGACATTGGCCAGCTGATCTCCGTAGAACTCAAGGCGATCGACTGTGCCGGCAATACGAACTCCTGCTGGTCGCAAGTATGGGTGGAAGACAAGCTCGCGCCCCAGATCTGGTGCCCTTACAACAAAACCATAGCCTGCAGCCAGCTGAACAACTGGACGGCCATGGGGCAGGCGACGGCGACGGATAACTGCGGAGTAGCCAATATTTCCTATACCGATGTGGACAACACCACTTCCTGCGGCACCGGATACATTCTCCGGACGTGGAAAGCCACCGACATTTACGGCAATATGTCTTCCTGTGTCCAGACCATTCACATTTTCGACAATACGCCGGTCGTGATCCTCTTTCCGCCGGACACGACCTTCAACGACTGCATCACTGCCGACGACCTGGATCCGGGTGACCTGCCTCCGCCCTATGACCGGCCGAGGGCATTGTACGAAGACTGTGAAATGCTGGCCTACAATTACGAGGACTGGGTATTTACCGCATCGGCCAATTCCTGCCTGAAGATCATCCGCCGGTGGCGGGTTATCGACTGGTGTACCTATCAGGTCGGCGGCAACCAGGGCATTTGGGAAGACACGCAGATTCTGAAAATCAAGGACAACACGCCTCCGGTCATCACCTGCCCGGATGATATTGTCAAAGCGGTAGGCGCCAATTGCCGCGCCACGGTGTCCATGCCGCCCCTGTCTACCGTCGACGATTGCCTGGCGGACGTCAACGTACGGATCATGGGCGACCTCGGGGAGGGTGCCACCTTCAACAACGTGCCCGTCGGGGAATACACCATGACCTACGTTGCCAAAGACGGATGCCTCAACACCAGCAGCTGTTCGGTCAATGTTTCTGTGGTGGACGCCACCCCGCCGGGCGTGGTCTGCCTCAACGGGGTGTCCTTCCCCCTGATGGCCAATGGCGAGGGCATGTTGTGGGCCTCCGACCTGGAGCGGGGCAGCAGTTCCGATAACTGTACCGCCTACGATAACCTGGAATTCCGGCTGGGGCTTCAGCCGGCACCCGGCCAGACAACCCCTCCGGATGATGATTTCCTGACCTTCACCTGCGACGACAGGGGCACCAACATCGTCGCGCTTTGGGTGGGCGACGAGGCCGGCAACTGGGATTATTGCATCACCTACGCCATTGTCCAGGACAACCAGAATATCTGTGGCCCTATGCCCCCCGGAACGCTGCAGGCGAGGATCGCCGGACTGGTCATCGACGAACAAGGCGACGAAGTGCCGGACGTGCAGGTACATATTGATTCCACTGCCACCGGAGCCTACGAGGCGTCGACCGACAGCCTCGGCCTGTATGCCTTTGATGATATGCCTACCGGGGCAACCTATACTTTGCGTCCGGAAAAACAAAGCGCCCCCCGGGACGGCATTACCACCGTCGACCTGATCACGCTCGCCAAACACGTCATGGGCGTAGACACGCTGGATACGCCCTATCAGTTCATAGCTGCCGACATCAACCGCTCCGGTGCCGTAGACATGTATGACATGACATTCCTGCACCGGTTGCTGCTTGGGCAGGAGGACGAATTTCCCGGCGGCCTGACCTGGCGGTTTGTGCCCAGGAGTTTCAGCTTCCCGGCCACGGACCCTCTGTCTGCGGACTTCCCGGAAGAGCTGGTGGTCGACAACCTGGCTGCTCCCCGTACCGATGCGGATTTCATCGGCGTGAAACTGGGAGACCTGGACGCCAGTTTAATGTCCCCGCCGGATTCTGTGCAGGGCCGTTCCGCTTCCCGGCTCCTGTCCTTACAGATGGAAGACCGATACCTGCAGGCAGGCGAAATTGCAGAGGTCCGGCTGCAGTCCGCGCAGCAGGATGTACTTCTTGGGTTGCACCTCATTCTGGACCATCCGGGCCTGGAGCTGGAAGAAGCCCGCTTCACCGGCCTGGAGGGCAGCGGCGGCTACCGGCAAGGTGCCGCGCAGTCGGCCTTTAGCTGGGCCAGCGGGCGAAACCTGGAGCTGGAAGAAGGGCGGGAGATGGCCGTGCTGCGTTTCAGAGCAGAGCAGGAGGGCCGGCTGAGCGATAAGCTGTCGCTCGGCCAGGGAACGCAGGCCTTCCGGGAATACGAAGGCATAGAAGCGGCAGGCGCCGAACTGCGTTTCCTGGCCCCTGCCGGCGGCGCCCTGGCGGTCCGGGCATTTCCCAACCCCTTCCGGGATAAGGCTTATCTGCACCTGGAACTCCCCCGCGCCGGCAATGTCCGGTTATCGGTATGGGATGCCAAAGGGGCCGTTGTCCACCAGGCGGAATGGCAACTGGAAGCAGGCCGGCATCAGCTGGCGGTAGAGGCCGCCCGCCTCGGCAAGCCGGGGGCCTATATCTACAAGCTGGAGTCTCCTCTCGGGGAAACATCCGGCCGGCTGGTGCTCGCGCCCTAATCCCAACAGCTGTACCTGGCCCGCGTCTTGTTGGCCGGCTTTTCCCCGGCCGCGCGGCGCGGGCCAGGAAAATATGCCGAAAAAATATATTGATATTTTTTTGTATATAGTGCTTAAAGGTTTAACTTTGGATTATCCAAAATGAAGGTTGTGCCCTGGCACAGCTCCTTTTCAGTATTGCGCGAAAAGCACCAGCACTTACCCTCCCTTTCTTGCTCTTTTTTGTTTTCCCATGAGAAATATCCAATAAGTACGAGCATAGCCTGCTTCTCCTGTAACAGGACAGGGAGCAGTCTGCATAAGGCTTAGTAGACAACGAATTTCTGTAAATCGGCTACTGGCAATTGATTATAATTCTGCTGGGCGGTAACGCCCGGTAAAAGCATTTGGGATGGCCTCTTCCCGCCATGGCGGGAGGAGGTTTTTTTATTATATTGGCCATCAGCCGGCATTGTTCCCGAAGCACCGGGCATATTCATCCATATGGCGCGTCACAACGATTTAGGAAGAACGGGCGAAACGCTGGCCCGCCGATACCTGGAAGGGCAGGGGTACCGCATCCTGGAGGCCAACTGGCGCTACCGCCGGTCGGAAATAGACCTTGTCGCCATGGACGGGCCGATCCTCGTTTTCGTTGAAGTGAAAACCCGGGGCACTGACGTTTTTGGCAAACCGGAAGAATTTGTTACTGCCCGCAAGGAAAAGCTCATGGTCGACGCCGCCATTGCTTATATGGAATCCATCGGGCACGACTGGGAGCTCCGTTTCGATATCATTGCCATCCTGTACCGCAGCGAAACGGACTATCAGCTGGAGCACTTTCCCGACGCTTTCTTTCCGGGGCTGGAAGGGTAGGGGAGCTGTACCCATTGCTCGGTTTTAGGCCCGTCCGTCCGGCCGGGTAAATCTTAGGCTATAGGTTTTAGGAGGGCAAATCGGGCCTAATCGGGCACTGGCTATCCGTTTAATACTGGACAAGTTGCTGTTGTCGGTTGTTAGTTGTCAGTTAGGGAACCCAATTGCTCCGGCAGCCCCAAGGCCAACCCGGCAACAGACAACAAATGCTGACGCTTGCGGTCAGCATCCTGACAATGCGCAGCATCCGTCAGGACAACATATCCCGCTTTAAATACTGAAAAGCGGGATTCAACGTCAGATGGGTACCCGCATCCGGCCCTTAAACCCAGAACGTCGAACCGGACCGGCAAATATCGTTGAACCGCTGTCTGCGCTTCAAATCCCCAGAAATTCTCCGCGGGTCAGCCCCAGGAGCATGACATCGATGACTTCCCCGCTGTTTTTTTTGAAGTCGGCCCGAAGGTCTCCTTCCCGGCGGAAGCCGAGTTTGCGGGCCAGCCGTTGGCTGGGGGTATTATCCATGGCGGTGCGGATGGTGATCTTTTCCAGTTGCAGTTGGTGGAAAGCGAAGCGGAGGGCCACTTTGAGGGATTCCGTCATCAGCCCTTTTCCGGCGTATTCCTTATCGATAAAGTAATTGAGTTCGGCTTTGGGCACTCGCCAGTCGATGCGGAACAATCGTATCATACCGATGAGGCCGGCGCTCTTGTTGTCCCAGACTCCAAAGCCGTATTCCTTCTGGAGCAACCAGTTGGCCAGCATTTCCCGCACGAAGAATTCGGCGCTTTCTTTATCCCGGATCGCTTCTATGGTTTTGGGGAAATGATCCTCCAGGCGGCTGTGGTTGTCCTGGACGAGGTCATAGAGGGCCGGGCCCTCGTTTTCCCGGAAACGCCGGGCTACGGTGCGGGGAGCGACCAGGGCGGTATCGATATGGAACAAACGGGCTTGCATAATAATGAGAAGGTTTCTGAGTAATCCTTAAAAAATAACTTCACGGCCCTTAGTTGTAGTGAAGTGAAGCAGCCAGTCAGGGTTCCAGCGGGGTCAGGCTGCTGAACGAGCTACAACTAAGGGATTGCGCAACAATAAATTACCCATTTATACTCGTTCTTTTGCGCGCTGGCGGCGTTGCCAAGCCTCGCCGTAGCGCTGCTATGCCTGCGTTTGGCGCCTTGCCAGCACACAAAATAACTTCGTCTATTCTGTGTAACTTATTATTGCGCAATCCCTAAGGGCCTCAAACAGTGAAGTTATTTTTTAATCACTACTGAGTAGTGATTACAGAGCTATAATACACTGATTTTGGCAGATGTGGCGTAAAGGATATTTAAAATCCTTTACTTTTGTTGAAATACGTCTTTTTTGGCCTTTTTCCGTTATGTGATGGGCCGCAAAGTTCAACCTCAATTTAATCCGCGAGGCAATATGGCTACTTCAAAAACGATCCAGATGAAAACGCTTGCGAGGAGCCGGATGGCTTTGATGTTGAGGCAGGTGGCTGGCATCAGTGTAGCCTGGGCGTGCATTGGTGCCCTGGATGCCTACTTCATCCACGCCGCTTCCAACAACGATTACCTGCAACGGACGGAGGCTTACGATTTTTCCCGTTTTTTCTGGGGCAACACCGTCACGGGCTTTGTCGGCGGCATCCTCGCCGGGTCTTTGCTGGTATTTTACATGCGGGATCGTTTTCGTTCTTATCCGTTTGGCCTGGCGCTGCTGCTGAACAGCATCATCATCTCCGTATTCAGTTTCGCCTTCAGCGCTCTGGCCTTTGACGTATTTCTGAGCCAGCACCTGCACCGTTCTTTCAATGACCCGGTAGTCCTGGAGAAAACGGCTTCCCTGCTGCAGGGGCCCTATTACCTGAAAACAGTAGTACTCTGGAGCATTATCACCTTCCTGACGGTCGTTTCTTTGCAGGTGCACGAGAAATACGGGCCCGGGGTGTTGCGTAAAATGCTGCTCGGCCGTTACCATCATCCCCGGGAGGAGGAGCGGATTTTTATGTTTGTAGATATCAAATCCTCCACCACCATTGCCGAGCGTCTTGGCCATGTGCGGTTCTTCAATTTGCTGAACGACTTTTTCCGGGATATCACCAACCCCATCCTGTACACTTCCGGCGAGGTGTATCAGTATGTGGGAGATGAGGTGATCCTGTCCTGGACGATGGATAAAGGGTTGCAGAAAGCCAACTGCATCCGTTGTTTTTTCGGTATGCAGGAAGCCATCAACCGCAAGGGGCAGCGGTACAGGGAGCGCTACGGCGTCGTTCCGGAATTCAAGGCGGGCCTGCACTGCGGCCCGGTCACTACCGGGGAGATCGGCGTGATCAAAAAGGACATCGTCTTTTCAGGGGATGTGATGAACACCACCTCTCGCATCCAGTCCATGTGCAATGAATACGGCGTCAAGATCCTTTTTTCCAAATACCTGATGGATAAGCTCAGCCTGCCGCCTAATGGCTATCACCCCCGGCGCATGGGCATGATCGAGCTGCGCGGCAAGCGTCAGAAGGTGGAGTTGTACACCCTTAGCCACAGCTCAATCTCTGCCAGCCCGCCGCCGACGATCACTTCGCTTTCCTGAGTAATCCTTAAAAAATAACTTCACGATCCGTCGTTGTAGTGAAGTGAATCAGCCACGTAGGATTGTCGCGGGTTAGGCTGATAAACGAGCTACAACGACGAATCTCAAACAGTGAAGTTATTTTTTAATCACTACAGAGTTGCCTGTTTCCAACAACCTTATTCCGCGCTGGTATCCATATACGCCACTGCCAGCCACTGTTGGCGCCAGTTGCCGAAGGCGGGCAGGCCCGGGTTGCCGGGATGGCGGAGGTAGTGCCGGGTATGGCTGGCGGGTTTGCCTCTGCCCCGGGCGTGAAACATGGTGTAAGCGATGGTGTTCCCCGCTTCATCTTTTTCCACCCCTACCACCGTTCCGATGTGCATGATGCCGGTTCCGGGGGTAGTGAGTTGTCCGATGGTGGGGTGGGGGTAGGCTTTGCCCACCTGCCCGAAGAAGAGGATGGCGCCCGGCCTGATCAGGTGCCCGCTGCCGGCAGCATCGTCGATGACGTGCAGGGCGCCCCGGTCGTAGTACCATTGGGCCAGCGCCCGGGAGGAGCGCGCTTCGGCCACCTCCGGGTACGCAAAACCAGGGAAGGTTTCTTTCATCCTTTGAAGCAGCCGGTGGAACATTCCGGAGCAATCGCTTAGGGGGACAGACCGGTAGAGGATGTGCTGCGACTCGTAATCATTGGCCAGCCGTTGCAGGTAAGCCGTGAAAAGCACTTCGCGGGAGGGCAGGCCGGACAACAGGAGGCCGGCAGCAGGTATAGCGGGCAGGGCGGCGTGCGCGTCCGCCAAAGGGAGGAGGGCCGGCACATTAGTGGCCCAAACGCCGGCAAGTATGCCAAAAGGGCCGGGCAGGAGCCGGGCGGGTACCACGGCATTAGCCCGGATACTATCCCGGAGGGGATTTTCCGCACGGGCGCTTGCAACCAGCGCAAGCATCCCGAATGTCAACAGGAACAACGTTTTTCGTTTCGTCATACAGGATTTGGGTTTACCGGGAATTGCGGGAGAGGCTTTCCTGCTTGTCTCCGCAACGGTGCCGCCGGCCGGTATGTCAAGGTTCAAAAAAGGGTGGCGGCAAAGGGGCGCTCCAGCCGGAAGGCGGGGCGCTTTGTTCATGGGAGGGAAAAAAATGAGCTTTCGGGCAGCAAAATAGAGAATTGCCGCCACGTAGCGAACAAGGCAGGCCGTTTTTTTTTATGGAGGGTTGCGCCTTCGGGGTGCTGCGCCAGGCGATTTCACCTTTTGCAGCGGAGTATGGCCCGGAAAATTTGTTCCGAAAGCATTATAGGGTGCGATGCTAAATTGTGCCCCCTTCGGTGTCAGGAGGATTTAGGCCCGTCCAGTCGGCCGGGTAAATATTAGGCGTTAGGCGCCTGTTGAGTGCCCGATTAGGGCCTGGGTTGCCCCCCTAAAACCTAAAGCCTAAAACCGAGCAAAGGGTACAAAAGGAATCGCGCCCGCACTATATTCCCTCCAGGCCGAGTTCCCAGCGGAGGGCCATATCCTCTTTCCTGTTCTTTTGCCAGTAGGCCGTTTTGATCGTTTTGGTACGGCGGGCGACGG
This sequence comes from Lewinellaceae bacterium, assembly GCA_020636375.1. Lineage (GTDB taxonomy): Bacteria > Bacteroidota > Bacteroidia > Chitinophagales > Saprospiraceae > JACJXW01. The sequence continues at coordinate 172,837 of JACJXZ010000012.1, forward strand.
ACTGGCGCACCACGCCGTCTCGCAGGGAGGGGTGGGCGTCCGTCCAGCCTTCGATGATATAGGGCGCTTCGGGTTGGAAGACGATTTCCAGGGTGCGGTCGAGGCCGGGATACCGGAGGGTGAAGGCGCGCAGCCCCTTGCCCGAAAATTGGGTGCCGGTGTATTCAGCAAGGCGGGCTTCGGCCTCCATGGGTTCAAAAGGCAGGTGGAGCAGGCGGCAGGTTGCCGTTCCGGGGAGCACTTTCAATTTGCCGGTGGGCAGCCCATCGGGGTTCATCCGGATTCGGTTGAACAACTCGTCTTCCAGTACGGCATATTCCACTTCGGTTATCTGGTCCGCTTCGTTTTCGAAATAGGAGTGCAGGGTGTTCTTGTATTGCCCATCCCGGAAATTGACCTGCTGGTAGGTATGGCCGCACCATTCCTGGGTAGTCGTGGCCACTTTCAGGGTTTGGGGAAATTCCTCCACCCGGGCAGGCGTGAAAACCGAAGTCATGATGGTATAGGAATACAGGCCGGTGGGAAACCTGCGGGTCATGTTCATCTTGAGTATGGGCGTGCTGTTGGGGTTGGTATAGTTCTCGTTTTTCACCTGTTTGTCCGTAAGAAAATCTTCGGTGACGAAGATCAGCACGGCTTCGCCCGGATGCACGTCGGCATAGCGGTTCTGTTCCAACGCGTACCGGCTCACCTCGGCTTCTCCCTGGTACCAGTATTTGCTCAGTCTGGGCGGGTTTTGCCTGAAAGCCATCGTTGCCGGCCGGGCCGGTTCGTTGCGGGAGAGCGCGTCGCTTTTCTGGTTCTCCCGGCTCCCGCAGGCGGCCAGGGCTGCGGCGAGGAGGCATGATATTACCGTATATTTCATAAGTCCAGTTATGCTTTTAAGTAAGTTTCCATTTCATAAAACGCGAAACAGCGCCGGGTGTTGAGAGAGGCAAGATCGGCTTCCCGCTCAAAAATCCGGTAATTCTCGACAATTTGTTGAATAATTATTAACTTCGTCCCGCAAACGAATTAAAAAGTAATATTGAAGACGGAAAGCAGGGCAGTTTCGGAACTGCCATCCCCCGAAGAAGAATTCCCCGAAACGTTCTGATTTTATTTTTGACCCCACCAACAACCTGACATTTTTAAACGCTTCATTCCCCATTGAAAATACCCTTTGCCGGAAAGCAGGGTAGTTGTTTGTATTTCCTGTTTTTTCAGGTTTAACTGCTGAGGAGCAACTGTCCTTTAGCGGCGCCGCCTGTTTGACCTGTATAGCTTCAAAGATCCGGAACCAAGGCCAGTGGCGTAGCACTTATGAATAGTGCTACGCCGTTACCTGGCGGCGCTATTGTTATTGTGAAGCGGTTCCGGAGAGTTGTCTACTCCCGTTTTAGTGGTTGGATAAGCCTGGCGTTCCGGACAGGAGGCAGAGCGGGCGGCAGATTTGCCGGAAAAGTTGAACAAATACAAGGATATCCTGTTAAGCAACCGAAGCTTTTCTATGGATAGCTACAACTCGGCAAAATGTCTGTCCAAAGGTGGCCCGTCTTCCCGGAAGGAACCGATGATCGCTGCCTTTGGCTTTGCCTGTTCAAAACCTGCGGCCTTTCAACGACCTGCGATTACCACTATTTAGCATGAGGATGGATAAGGAGAAATTTCTGAAAAGCGGACTGTTAGAGCAATACGTTCTCGGGCTCACGGACGAAGAGGAGTCCCGGGAGGTAGAGCGCTATGCCGAGGCTTTCCCTGAGATAAAGGCAGAGATCGATGGCTTGCGCCGGGCGATGGACGAATACGCCCGCCATTACGCGTCCATGCCTCCGGAAGAGCTTAAAGAACGCGTGATGCAGGACGTCGGCGGCGCTGTTCTTTCCGGGCGCCCGGGTTCCCGCATCGGCACCTGGCTGGCCCGGGCTGTCATGGCGCTGCTCATCATCCTATGCTTGTCCTTTTATCAGAGTAAAGTTGCCGCCGACCGGCAGTACCAGGCTCTGGACAGGGAATACCGGGCGTTTCAACTGGAATGCAGCCGGCGGCAGTCAGAATCGGAAAAGCTGCTGGAAATATATGCCTTTCTGAACCACACCCAGACCCAGCCGGTCCGGCTGATGAGCACCGGCCTGGCTCCGGATGCTGAAGCCATTGCTTACCTCAATAAAGAAGAAGGAAAAGTTTTTGTCAATCCCACCCATTTGCCGGCCCCGCCTCCGGGAAAGACCTACCAAATCTGGGCGGATGTAAAAGGAGAAATGATAAGCATGGGGCTCATCGACGGGAACAGCAAGGAGATGCAGCCCGCTAATTTTATCGAAGGGACGGAAAGCCTCAACATCACGCTCGAACCGGAAGGAGGGAGCGAGGAACCTACGGTGGCAATGTTGTATGTCAATTCCAAGGTCTGACCATCCAATTTGCGCCTGGTCCATTTTTCTGCCGGAAATGTTAAGGTTCTCATAAATTTTTGCTGGAATAATTAGGATAGACAGGAATTTTTTTTCATTTTAGCCCTGCCCTCATGAACATTCCCTTTTTGAGAAGACCGAATTCATTTCTAACTAAACATTCATGAGATTATGCTGATTGTTTACATCACTACGGGTGCTTTTATCGTAGGCGGAGGGCTGGTACTCCTTTCTAACATGGTTTCATCCCGCAGCCGCAGCCGTTACTATTAATTTTGGGCTATTACAAACGTACCATGAGGAAGCGCTCCATCCTCGGAACAAAAAGGAGCAAACCCATATCAGCCGGGGGCGCTTTTTTTTACGATCTTTGCCTTCGCTGCGCTCACATCCCAAAACGATGCACCTGTGCTGCAAGTCGCTGATAGACAGCCTGGTGCAGAGACTCCTGAAAACCTCCTCAACAGCTAGCTTATCTCCTTTCCCGTGAACAATCCAGATTGAACCGTCATTCGGGTCTTCCCCGGAGCATCGCCTTTTTTCGGGAGAGCCTCGGAGAGGGGTCCGCTATGCACGGTTCTCAAGACACATAAGAAGGCCGGAAATTTTGGCATTAAGCATTTGCTTGTGCAAGGCAGCGCTATGTCCGGAACAATAGTTTTACATGGCGCAGCTGGAAAAACAGGCGAAAAACCAACGCATGCCAACGGTAACCGGAAAGGGGCCCCAAGCCTTCTTTCTGAACGCAGCAGGCGCTCTTCTCCAAAGGGGGGCGCCTCTGTTTTCGGCCCACTCTGCTTTTACGGGGTTCTTCCTGCTTTCCGCTGCATTTCGAAAAAAGTGATTAACTTTCCAGGCGCAAAAAGACGGAATATTTAAGTTTCGGCAGTATGGCAGCGAAAATATTAGTAGTAGATGACGAGCCTCAGTTTGAGCGCCTGATCCTTCAGCGGTTTCGGCGCCAGGCCAGGGAAGGCAAATATGAGTTCCTTTTCGCTCAGAATGGGGTGGAAGCCCTGGATGTTCTTGCCCGGAATACGGGCATTGATATGGTTTTGACGGACATCAATATGCCAAAGATGGATGGCCTTGCCCTCATCGGGCAGATCAGAGAAGTCTATCCCCTGCTCAAGGCCGTCGTCGTTTCTGCTTATGGGGACATGAAAAACATCCGGACGGCGATGAACCGGGGGGCTTTCGACTTCGTGACCAAGCCCATCGAATTTTCCGACCTGGAAACCACTATGGAGAAAACCCTGCGGGAAGCGGAAGTGCTCCGGCAGGTGGAAGCGGCAAAAGAACTGGCGGAAAAGAACGAGAAGCTACAGGAAATTGACCAATTGAAAACGCATTTTTTCACGAACATTTCTCACGAATTCCGCACCCCGCTGACGGTCATTTCCGGCATGGCGGAACAGATCGGGGAAAACCCGGAGCGCTGGCTGGGCAAGGGCCTGGCCATGATCCGCCGCAACACCCACAACCTGCTCAACCTGGTCAACCAAATCCTGGACCTGCGCAAACTGGAAGCCGGCAAGATGCCGCTTCAGCTTATCCAGGGCAACGTATTACCCCTGCTCTACTACCTGTTCGAGTCCTTCCACTTCCTGGCGGAGAGCCGGGATATCAAATTGCACTTCCTCTGCAGCGAATCAAAACTGGTCATGGATTACGACCCGGAAAAATTGCTGCGCATCCTGACCAACCTGCTGGGCAATGCCGTAAAATTCACGCCCGAAGGCGGGGAGGTTTATTATCAGGTGGACAACGTTGCCGATTGCCTGCAGATCCGGATCAAAGATACGGGCATCGGCATTTCGGAAGAACAACTGCCGTTCATCTTCGAGCGGTTCTTCAGCGGCCCAGAGCTTCCCTCCGGCCCTGCCGGCGAAACTGAAGAACACCAGCCTCTTTTCGGCGGAGACCGGGACCCCTTCCGCTCTCCTCCGGCGGGCGGCCCGGCAAGCGCCGGGGACAAAGCGAAAAAAAGGCCTGCCGCTTCCAACACCGGCATTGGCCTGGCGCTGGTGAAAGAACTCATTAACCTGATGGACGGGGATATCCAGGTAGAAAGCAGGAAAGGGCAGGGCGCAACTTTCACCGTGCGGCTGCCCATCCGCCGGGAGGCACCTCTGGTGGCCAGGGGAGAAGACATCCCCGCCTTCCTTCGGGTGGAAAAGATGATGAGCGCCGCTCCTATTGCCCCCCCCGCCCAGGGGGTGGTCGAAGCCAGTATCCACGCGGAATTATCCGAGCTCCCCTCCTTGTTGATCATCGAAGACAACCCCGATGTGGCCGAGTACCTGCAGGCCTGCCTGGAAGGGCGTTATCAACTGGCCTGGGCCCGCGACGGCCGGCAAGGCATCAGCCTGGCGCTGGAACAGGTGCCGGACCTCATCATCAGCGATGTGATGATGCCGGAGAAGGACGGTTATGAAGTATGCGAAACCCTGAAAAACGACGAACGGTCCAGCCACATTCCCATTGTCCTGCTGACCGCCAAGGCAGATCAGGGTTCCCGGATCGAAGGCTTGTCCGTGGGTGCCGACGCCTACCTGGAAAAGCCGTTCGACAAACAGGAACTCTTCGTCCGCCTGGAAAAACTGCTGGAGCTGCGGGCAAAGCTGCAGGAGCGCTACCGGTCTATGGAAAACCTGGAAGCCCCCGGGCAGGAAGGGGCCTCGCCGGAAGCCCAGTTCATCCTCCGGTTGCAGGACGCGGTCAAGGTAAATATGGAAGACGAAAACTTCGGCATCCTGGAGCTATGCCGGGCCGCCGGCCTGAGCCGCACCCAGCTCCACCGGAAGGTCAAAGCGCTTACCGGCCGGTCGACTTCCAGTTTCATCCGCTTCATCCGCCTGCAAAGGGCCAAAGAGCTGCTTCGCAGTACCGACCTCAATATCTCCCAGGTAGCCTTCGAGGTGGGCTTTAAAGACCCCAAGTACTTTTCGCGCACCTTCCAGGAAGAATTCGGGGAAGCGCCGACCCAAACCCGCCGTTGAAACAATATTCCACCCTTTTGGAACAATAGTGGCCGCAGCAGCTTCCCAAAGGCTGCACCTTTGTGTCAACAGTAAAACAAAGACACATCAATCAAAAAACCTGATATCATGAAAAAGGCCGTTCTTTCCACCCTGTTTGCCGCCGCACTGATCTCCTTCACCCAGGCCCAGCCGTTTTCCGGCTCAGTAGTTGATAGGATGAACGGGCATGCCCTGGCCTCCGCTCCGGCCGGCGGAGCTGCCGAAACACCTCAAACTCCTGTCTACAACCCCAAAGCCACTACCCGCCTGCCGCAGTTCCCGGGAGGGGAGGCCGGCATGCAGGCCTTTATGGCCCGGCATCTGGACTACCCGAGGATCGCCAACGAAAATGGTTTTGAAGGGACGGTCATGGTGCAGGCCACCATAGCTGCCAATGGCTCCCTGGCGGACGTCCGGGCAATCAGCTCGCCCGATCCTGTCCTGGACGCCGCCGCCGTACAGGCCGTGATGGCTATGCCCAAATGGCTGCCCGCCCTGCAAATGGGGCGAGCGGTGAAGTGCAGGGTGAACATCCCGGTGTCCTTCACCCTGGATTAGGATCAAAAGCAAGGAGGCTGTTGAAAAAACGGCCTCCCGACGATGCAATTTTAAAGGGGAATCTAAAGGGGTGGCGCTTCCGGGCGCCGCCCGCTTTTTTTTCGGGCGGGCCAACAGCTGCGGAAATTCCCAAATTATTTTCCCGCATCTTTCCCTTTATATTTAATAAAATCCTATCTTTACTACCTGTCAATATTCGGCTTTGAGCTGGCCTGCTATGACCGGCTGTTTTAACAGCTCCCCCCTTTGTCGTTTCCTTACCTGTTCCAACAAACTGTATGCTGAAAGCCCGGATTGCGCCGCGCTATCCGGATTTGCGGATATGATACGATCGCTTTTGCCGCCTGTGGTGTAATGGCACGTACGGGTTAGGTAGGCGCGCGCGTTCCGGAAAACGGGCAACTCAACACAAATTGACCAAATATAAAAACACGATCCTATGCAGAGAATTTATCTTACGTTTGTCTTTCTGTTCGTCCTTGCCCTGGGCTTGCAGGCTCAGCCCTCCGTCTTCGGCTCGGGCCTGGTGAATGGAAACCCAAGCTACGCTACGTACGACCTCGCCGATAAAGGCGCCTTCCGGCAGGTGCGCCTCCAGGCGGGCAGCAGTGGCACCGACAGGGTCTGGGAATTCGCCTCCGGAACGGCGGCCAGCACAGATTATTCTGTCAACTGGCGGCCTTACGACGGCGGGAAAATCCTGAGCAGCTTCAACGCAGTGATCTCTCCTGTGGCAGAAGAAGCCTCGGCCCGATACAACAACAACTTCGGCGGCGCTTCCGGCCTGCTGCCGAATGTGACAGCCGGCAACTATTACACCGTCAACGTCACCGAGAACGGGCCTCCCACCAACAACTTCATGGCCATCCTGGAAACCAGCTACGTCCCGGCTACCGTTACCGGCGTCACCGGGCCGCCCTGCGCCACCACCTGCGGCTATGAGGTGACGGTTACGCTAAGCAACCCGCCGGCGGCCGGGGAGTATGTCTATGTGCGTTACAGCACCGACGGATTCGCCACCTCCGGTTTTATCATAGTCAATTTCAACGGCGCTTCGGGTATGGCCACCATTCCCATAGCGAACGCCAATGTGGCTTACTACGTCTACACCTCCTCCAATTCGCTGTCACAGCTCATCAGTGCGGTCAACACCTTTGGCGACGTGGCCCACGATATGCTCGCCCTCGAACTGGGCAACAACGGCGGCAACAATTACAACTACAGCCCCTGCACCACCTCCAACCCGGTGGCTGTCTGCCAGAATACGACGGTGCAACTGGATGGGATGGGCAGTGCGGGCATTACCGCCGCCGACATCGACGGCGGCAGCTTCGACAACTGCGACCTGCCGTCCCTGAGCGTTGAACCGGCTTCTTTCTCCTGCAGCGACGTGATTACCACCACCCCGACGGACCTGTTCTTCTCCGAATACGTGGAAGGAATCGGCGACAACAAATATCTGGAAATCTACAATGGAACCGGCACAGTGGTAGACCTGAGCAATTATCAGGTGAGGTTATACTCAAATGGCGGCACCTCGCCTTTCAGGACAAACACGCTGAGTGGTTCATTAAACCCCGGAGCAGTGATCGTCCTGGCCAATTCCTCTGCTACTATTTACGGCGGCCCGGTGACAAATGCCACTGCTGCTATTTTCAATGGCAATGATGCAATCGAACTATTTAACACAGCCCTGAATGCTCCGGCAGACATTATCGGCAGGATCGGCGAAGACCCGGGAGACGAATGGGCCAGCGGCGGGAACAGCACCCAGGACCAGACCCTGCGGCGGAAAAGCACGGTAACCGGTGGCGTGACCACCAACCCGGCCAGCGGCTTCCCCACCCTGGCCACCGAATGGGATGCATTGGGCACCAATGTCATTTCCAACCTCGGCACCCATGGTATCGGCACCACCGTTACCCTCACGGCGACCGGAACCGGCGGCGTCCAGACTTTCTGCCTGGCGGTCGTCACCGTTGAAGACAATGAAATGCCGGATGCTGTTTGCCAGGATATTACGGTTGACATAGAAGCAGGGGAGGAATATACGCTCACAGCTGCGGATATAAATGGCGGATCATCGGATAACTGTACACCCATTCTCAGCATCCCGGAAACGGTTTTTGACTGCAGCGACGTGGGCAACGTCATAAGCGTCACCCTTACCGTAACAGACGATAGCGGCAACTCCGATTCCTGCCCGGCCAACGTTACCGTTGCCGACGGCAACAACATCTGCAACCAGGCACCCACCGCCGCCTGCCAGCCGGTGCAGGTGAGCGCCGACATCAACTGCCAGGGCACGGCCGCCGCGGCCGATTTCGACGGCGGCTCTACCGACCCGGAGATGGGCATGCTCTCTTTCGGCGTATCTCCCGCCGGGCCGTACCCGCTGGGCGTGACCGATGTGACCCTCACCGTCACCGACCCGGGCGGCGCTTCCGACGATTGCATGACGGCCATCACGGTGGTGGACAATACCGCGCCGACCATCGACAATTGCCCGGGCGCCGTTACCGTCAATGCCGATGACAACTGCCAGGCCCTGGTGCCAAGCCTTACCGGCAGCACCATCACGCTGGCCAATTCCGTTACTGAGTTTTCCGGCGCCCAGGGCGCTAATGGCTGGTACTACGGAGGATATTTCGCAGGCGGCTTCCAGAATTTCAGCCAACTGCCGAATTACAACGGCGGCGTGCCCCAATGGGAGGACAACCAGGCCTTTTCCACGCCCTTCCTCGATGCTTTCGGCGGCCATCCCGGGGTTGACGATTTCAAACAGGCCGTCCGCCGCTGGGTAAGTTCTTACACCGGCACGGTTGACATTAGCCTGGCCTTCTTCGACCGGGACGGCAACTGTGGCGACGGTGCCCATGTGCGGGTATTGCTCAATGGAACGCAGGTATGGGAATACCTGGATATCCCTACCTTCCTGGTCACGCAATCCTTTAGCCAGGCCATCATGGCGGGAGATATCCTCGATTTCGTGATCGACCCCAAGTTTAGTACCGGGTGTGACAATACCCAGTTCACTGCCCTCATAACGGCCTCCAACGGCCTGTCCACCTCCGACAACTGCGGGCCGGTGACCGTGGGCCAAAGCCCCGCCGCCGGCACCCTGGTGGGCCTCGGCACCACCCAGATTACGCTGACGGCCAACGATGGCAACAATGACTCCCAGCCTTGTACCGTCGACCTGACGGTAGTGGACAATACCGCGCCGGTGGCCGCCTGCCAGTCTGCCATCGTGCAGCTCGACGCCAACGGCACGGGCAGCATCACCGCTGCCGATGTGTTCGACGCCGCCAATTCTTCGGACAATTGCGGCACGGTGAACCCGCAGTCGGTGAGCCCGGGCAGCTTCACCTGCGCCGATGAAGGCAATAATACCGTTACGCTCACCGTGAACGACGGCAACGGAAATACGGCGACATGCTCGGCTGCCGTGACGGTGGAAAACCCTTTCCCCATTACTTGGTATGCCGACAATGACAATGACACCTATGGCGACCCGGATGATACGATAGTGGCTTGTGACCAACCTTCTGGTTACGTCCTCCAGGGGGCGACTGCGACGACGGCAACCCGGTAATCAACCCGGGCGCAACGGAGGCGTGCAATGGGGGACGGACGACGACTGTAGCAGTACCAGGCGGACGACGGTTTGACGTTCAACGACTGGTACCTGGACAGCGACGGGGACACCTACGGTGTACCGCATGCCCATCACCGATTGCCAGTCGCCGGGCGCCGGCAGCTACGTCCTCCAGGGAGGCGACTGCGACGACGGCAACGCGGTACCGTCAACCCGGGGCGCAACGGAGGCCTGCAACGGGGTGGATGACGACTGCAGCGACCAGTCAGGCGGACGACGGTTTGACGTTCAACGACTGGTACCTGGACAGCGACGGGGACACCTACGGTGCCGGCATACCCATCAACGATTGCCAGTCGCCGGGCGCCAACTACGTCCTCCAGGGAGGCGACTGCGACGACGACAACAACCGGTACCATCAACCCGGGCGCAACGGAGGCCTGCAACGGGTGGACGACGACTGCGGCAGTACCAGGCGGACGACGGGCTGACGTTCAACGACTGGTACCTGGACAGCGACGGGGACACCTACGGTGATGGTGTGCCCATCAACGATTGCCAGTCGCCGGTGCCGGTTACGTCCTCCAGGGGGGCGACTGCGACGACGGCAACGCGGTACCATCAACCCGGGCGCAACGGAGGTGTGCAACGGGGTGGACGACGACTGTGATGAGCTGGTGGACAACGACGATCCCTCCCTGTCCGACAATACGGCACCCACTGCCGCCTGCCAGTCTGCGGTTGTGCAGCTCGATGGTGCCGGCACGGGCAGCCTCGTTGCGGCAGATGTGTTTGACGCCGCCAATTCCTCGGACAACTGCGGCACGGTGAACCCGCAGTCGGTGAGCCCGGGCAGCTTCACCTGCGCCGATGTCGGCACCCGTTCGGTGACGCTGACGGTGAACGACGGCAACGGCAATACCGCCACCTGTATGGCGACCGTGACGGTAGAAGACCCTACCGGTTTCTGCAGCCAGGTATTCTGTTTTGATTCGGAAGCGGGCAGCCTGATCGATTACATCGAGGGCCTGAGCATCAGCTCCAGCATCAAGCGGGCGCTGACCCGGAGGCTGGAACTGGCGATTGACAAATTCTGCCAGTATCCGGCCAGCAACACCGTCCTCTCTTCTCTGGAATACGTCATTGCCTATACGCAATACCAGAGCGGGAGAGGCATTCCGGCGGCGGCTGCCAGTTACATCATTGCCGAGGCTCAGGCCCTGATCGCTGCCATCAATGCCGATACGGCAGTCTGCTGTTCGGGTGCCGGCCGGGGCCCGGACGGCATCGAACCAGCTCAGGAAGCCGGAGCTTGCCAGTTGGACGTGGCGCCGAACCCCTTCCGCAGCGAAGCACTTCTGAGTTTCTTCCTGCCGGAAGCCAGCCCTGTATCCCTGGAGGTATTCAACCTGCAGGGCCAGCGGGTGCGCCTGCTGCGGGCCGAAACGCTGGACGCCGGCCGCCATACCCACAACTGGGACGGGACGGCCGACGGCGGGCAGGTGTTGAGCGCCGGCGTTTATCTGGTGCGGCTGCGGACGGAAGCGGGCGTACTGGTGAAGAAGGTGAGTTTGGTGCGGTAATATCTCAACCGGTCTACATAATTCTCCTTGTTTGTTATAAGAAAGGTTTTTGAGGGGGGCGGCGCCTGGGGGCGCCGCTCTTTTTTGTTGGATGGGGAACAGGTTTCGGGCTGAATCTTGCAAATTCGTGCGGGGATGTTTTGTAAGAGCATGTTTGGAGGTAGTCCCTATGTGTGCTGGGCGGGCTATTTTGGCTGCAAAACCCAGCTTTTGGAACCCTGCCTGCTCGGCCGCGTGATCAATCTATTAAAAATAATCGCTCTCCGGTAACGCTTTCCCTTCTGCTCTCATCAATAACAAAAACGATCACGCTTCAAAATCCCAAAATTATGGCCAAAAAAAGTGCTTCCAAGGAAAAAACAAAGAGCAATCCCAACGAGCTGATCGCCCTGGCATTCAGCAAGCAGGGCCAACTGCTGGCGCGGGCCCGGCCCGACGGCGGCAAGCTGCATTTCGATCTCAAACCGGAACAGCTGCGCTACGCCCGGGTGTTCGTCTTCCCCGAGCCGCCCGGCGGCGTTGAAGGCGTCACCCTGGCCGCTGCCGAGCGCCTGCAGGCTTACGAACCCGCCATGCGCCTGGGCCCTGACAACGAGCTGGACGTCTCCCGCATCCCGGACAGCCTCGTCCGGCGGTGGCTCTGGCAGCGGTGCTGCGCCCGCGGCCGCGTCACCAAGCGCTTCCACATCGACGGGGTATGGCAGGACATGCCGGTGTGCAACGCCATCGTCCACATCTGCGAGGTAGACCCCATCCGCATCGTGCTGCCCCGCATTCCCGACTGGGTCGTCGAGCGGCTCCGGGACGTGCTGCTGGAGCGCATCCCCATCCCCATTCCTGATCCCATCCCTGACCCATTCCCCGTCCCGCCGCCCTTCCGGGAGCTGACGCCCGTTCCGCCCCGGCCGGTCCCCGCCCTGAACCGGATACAACCGCTGGGCGGGCTGCAGCCGGAGATCGCCCGGCAGGCAGCACCCCGGATTGACCTGCCGCAGGACATCCGCCTGGAGCTTGGCAACGCCGGCACCGCCCGGGCCCGCAATCTGCTGATAGAACACATCGGCGTCTTCCGCCCCTACCTCTGCCTGTGGCCCTGGTTCTGGCCCTGGCTCTACCGCTGCGACGAGATCACCACCGTGCGCACCGACTTCAACGGCAGGTTCGAGGCTTGTTTCTGGCGGCAAATCTTCGAAGAAAAAGCAGACCTCTACTTCTGGGTGGAATACGAGATCGATGGCGTTCCCACTACCGTTTATCACCCCTCTATCCCCTGCAACACCTACTGGGACTACGCCTGCGGGGAGGAGGTCCACATCCGCATCACTGACCCCCGGGTGCCGTTCGGCTGCCATGAGCCGCTGCCCGGCGAGATCGCCTGGATAAAAACCATTGGCTGGGGCGCGCCCGTCAGCCGCATCGAGCAGGCCCCCGGTGCCAGCTTCGTCCAGCAGGGGCGTATGGTTCCCACCGTGGGCCTGACGGATTACGCCACCGGCGGCCTGGGCCACGGGCTGAGCAACCAGAAGGTCCGCCCCTTTGCCCGCAGCCTCCGCTTCATCGTGCAGTTCGGCAGCGGCTTCCCGGGCGGCAATGTCACCCACTACCGCTGGTCGTACCGCAAGACCCACAACGACAAGCTCGTGCCCGCCAGTGCCTCCGAACAAGCCTGGGCGCCGCTCGACGACATCCCCGTTTCCAAAGCCTACACCACGGAAGTAACCGGACCGGGCGGAGTAACCACCTTCCACACCGGCCACCATCAGCTGGGGCCCTTCCCCATCGGATCTGTCAATGCCTACCAGATACCCCCGGTATCGCCCAAAGGGCCGGACGTGGCCAACGACCCCACCGCCGAGTGGGACCAGAACACGGCAACGATTACCGTCGACAGCACTTCCCTGAAAGGCGACGGGTTGTACGAGTTCAAGCTGGAGTTCTTCAACAGCGCCGGCGTGCGGCAGAACGTGGCTGACACCGTCAACCAGGTGTCCGACCCTGCCAACCTGGGGCAGTCGCAGCCGGCGGGCAGCGCTTTCCTCCTGCCAGCCTCCGAGGACGGCTTCAAGCCCTTCCGCATGAAGGTGCGCATCGACAACCAGCCCTCCACCGCCCAGATTTACAGCGTGCTGGTGGATGGCAAGGCTTCCTCGACGGAATGCGGTTTTGTCCAATACGACAACAAGGGCATTTCCGGCGTCAACTTCCGCTTCCGGGCCAGCCACCCCAACGACTTCGCCACCTTCGGCTTCAACGTGGTGCGCGGCAACAGCGCCGACCCGCTGTCGGATGCCGACAGCAGCGGCATGGTGGGAGCGTCTACTGCCAACTACGTGCTGGGTGCCGACGAGGTGTACCGGAATACCGTCAGCGTCGCCACCCTGCTGGGCACCTGCCCGGACAAGGCGGCCTTCGCCGAACACCTGCACGTCAACGGGTTGCATACCAACGGCACCTCCATCCTGGATGACTTCGACGCCTCGGCCCTGGCGGCCTTCGCCCTGGAGCCGAAGTAGTTTTTTACCCGGCGAAACTTCCCAGGGCAATACCCGGGTGAAGTTTCGCCGGCCGGTATTCGTGCCGCGATCATCCTGATCGCAAGGCCTCTTGCCCAATGTTTTTGTGCCTCACGGCGCATTCGATCAGACCTCCGCCTGCCATTCGCTGTGGGCTACAGCCTTTGGCGCAGGGGCAAGCAGGCTACCGTCTGCGGCGGCAGGATGATCGAACCACGAGCGAAGCCTTTGGCAAGATTAAGATGCTTATACTTGGTTGGGTGGTGTATTAAATCCGTTGAACTTTCGGTGCAAATGGAGAGCGGACCTCCAGGTCCGCTGAATGGATCAACGGATTTAATACACCACCCTTGGTTGCAATAGGTTTTGTGCATTAGGCCTCCCCGCCCCTCAAATCCCCTAAAGGGGAAGTCCACCCACAAATGCACTACTTGTCCCGCACACAAAGTGTCGGGAAAACCTATTGCCGTTGAGTATACATGAACAGAGTACTGAGAAATGGCGCTTTCAACCTGCCGGGTTTCAGGTTTTATCAGAGATGAGACAGCTTAGGTGCAAGGAGATTGTCGCGAAAATCGTCTCCGACAAACGCTGCCGGGTTAACTAATCCAGAGCATTGTCGAAAACCCGGCCGGTTGAGGCACCATTTACAACCGCCAATTCCTGCATACTTTGCCCAACCTTTGCTATTTTTAGCCCAAAACATGCGCCATCTTTGCTCCCTCTCCCTGTTTTTCCTCTGTTCGTTTACCCTAAACGCCCAGAACCAGCCGCCGGCGGTAACCATACAGGACATTGCGCTGGACGAAGAGAACCAGGCCATCACCCTTACTTTTGACATCGAAGACGCCGAAGGCGAAGACGTGGAAATTTTCTTCCGGGCATCCGACGACGGCGGCCAGACTTTCCGCCTCGGTACGGAAGGCGCTACGGGCGACATCGGCTATCCCATCAGCCCCGGCGCGGGCAAACAGATCAGCTGGAATTACAGCGGCAGCATTCAACAAGGAGGAGAATACGTCGTGAAAGTGGTGGCTGACGACCGTTACTTAATCGACATCCAGGACATGGCGGATCAGGTGGACAGCAACCTCCTGCGCGAGCGCCTCGGCCACATCGTTGGCAGGCGGCACTACTCCCTGGCGCTGGACAAGCTCAACGAAACCCGGGACACCATCGAACGGGCCTTCCAGGAGTACGGCCTGCAAACCTACCGGCAGCAATTCCCCTATCTGATCACCAGCGGGCAGAACATCATCGGCAGCCTGCCCGGCGCCACTGACGACGCGGCGGTGATCATCGTCGACGGGCACTACGACACCGTCGCCGGCTCCCCGGGGGCAGACGACAACGGGACCGCCGTCATCGGCGTGCTGGAAGCGGCGCGTATCCTGTCCCGATACCGCTTTGCGCGGACCATCCGCTTCATCGGGTTCGACCTGGAAGAAGCGGGGCTGCGGGGCAGCCGGTACTATGTGGAAAACCGGAACCTGGACGAAGACATACAGGGCGTGCTCAACATGGAGATGATCGGATACTACAGCGAGGCGCCCAACAGCCAAACCTTCCCGGCCGGGTTCAACCTGCTCTTCCCCGGTGCTTACCAGCAAATAAGCGACAATGAATTCCGGGGCGACTTCCTGACCAACGTGGCGGTGCAGTCGTTCACGCCGCTCAGCAACAGCTTCCAGGAAGCCGCTGCCCGTTACGTACCGGAACTGAAAGTCATCCCCGTCACCGCCCCCGACAACCTGGTACCGCCCGACCTCACCCGCAGCGACCACGCCTACTTCTGGCAGGACAGCATCCCCGCCCTGATGCTCACCGACGGGGCTGAATTCCGCAACCCCAACTACCACCGCAGCAGCGACACCCTGGAGACGATCAACTTCACCTTCATGAGCCGGGTGGTGAAGGCCGTCATCGCCACTGCCGCCGGGCTGGCAGAGCCGCAGCACAGCGGGGAGGCTATGGCGACGGTGCAAATCACTACCGGCGAAGAGCACCTGCACCAACTGGATTGCTTCTATACCGTATCTCCGAACCCCGTCCGGGGGGAATTGCGCCTGCGGTTCGGGCCGTGCCGGGAAGGCCGGCTGGAGGCAGAACTGCTCAGCCTCTCCGGGCAAAGAGTGCGGCAGCAGGAAATACGGCCACAGGACGGAGATGTGGTGATGGCAACGGACGGCCTGCCGCCGGGCGTGTACTGGCTGCAACTGGGCGATGGGGTTTATTTCAGCGGGCAGAAAGTGGTGGTGGGAAGGTAGGGCTAATTACCAGCAGTGTTCAAGGTTATGTTGTTGGTTGTCGGTTGTTAGTTGTCAGTTGGGGAACCCGATTGTTCCGGCGGCCCCAAGGCCAAACCGGCAACAGACAGCATATCCCGTTTTTAATACTGAAAAGCGGAATCCAACGTTAGGCCGACACTCTCGAAGCGGCACACTTTTCTGAATATCCCCTAATTGCTTGCCCCTCCCGCCTGCACCTGCCGTACCGTCACCCTTTCCCGGCTGTCGTTGGCCCTGCCGGACACCTGGACCGACTGGCGGGCCAGCAGGTTGCCGTTGGCGTCGTACGCTCCGATAAAGTAATTGCCCGGGCGGTTAAACTGAATGTTGGAAGCCCCGCTGCGATAGATGTTCATATCCTCGATGATGACGTACCGGTTGCTCTCGTAGGCCTGAATGCTGATCTTCAGGTAAGAATAATTGCCCATCGTGTAGCTCAGCCGGACAGCCTGGTTGGTGTGCGCATCCCCCTTGCTGAGCCGTATGCTCTGTGCGCTTAAGTGCATGGCGATGAAGGACAAAAGGATCGTGAATAGTAGGTTCCTCATGATAGTTACGTGTTTGGGCCTTTTTCAGGCCTGCCGGAACTGTGGGTACAGTGACCGTTGAATATACCGCTTTTCCATATATTAATTCCAACAAGGCTGCGAACGTTACAAAGCGCCCGGCTGACAGGCAATCAGGAGCCTGAGAATTTATCCTGGTAAGCTTTAATGGAATCGGCAAGTTCTTTCCATTCCTCTTCATTGTCCGTGCCGTTCTCATAAAGCACATCCCTGGCCATTTTCAGCCTGGCCCGGGCGACAGAGACTTTTCCATCGAACCGCGCCAGCAGAAGTTTGGCATAACCAAACAGCACGTTGCTGTAATTGAAGTAATGCGCCCTTTTATTATTCTGGTAAAGCTCGTCGAAATTTTGGATGGCCTTTTCGTAATACGTCCTGGCAAGATCCGTTTTTCCTGCCGAGGCATAGGCTTCGGCCAGGTTGTAATAAACATTTGCCAGCCCCTCTCTGTGTTGTTCGCCCTCCCGGCTGAACATCTGTTCCCGGATTTTTTTGGATTGGAGGAAATACCGCACCGCTTCTTTATAATTTTCCTGCAGCAAATAGATACCACCAATGGCATTATGGCAAATGGCGATCGCGTCGTCATATTTTCCTCCGTCCGTTTTATTCAGGTGTTCGAATTTGGCGAGCAGGCCTTTATATTCAAACAGCGCCTTGTCCAGTTCTCCGTTTCGGTATAAAGAAGACGCCATATTGTATTTAACCCGGGCTGCTTCATCCTGAAAGTTGGAGAAGCCGGCTTTTTCAAGATCATCGAAGTTCTGCTCCGCCTCTTTTAAATAAGCTACCCTTAGGTTGAGGTCTTCTTTATTCCGGTAGAGGTTCGCCAGGTTATTCCGGGCCATAGCCATTCCGGAACAGGCATAGTATCGGGTGGAGTGTTCGCTGCGCTCCCACCTTTCGAGGTGTTTCTCAAAGGATCGGATGGCTTCCTGGTATAGCTCCGCGGCTTTATCCGGCAGCCCCTTCTCCAGATAAAAGCGGCCGTAGGAAAACTGAATGTTCCCGAGCAGCAAAAAATAATCCGGAGTTCTCCGTCCGGCTTTGTCGATTATTTTCTGAGCGCGGTCGAGCTGGTTTTGGGCAGAAGGCAGGGACTTTTCTTCCAGATAATAGATGCCCAGCAACAGGTACGTTTGCGCGTTGAGAAACCTGGAGGCCGGCGTGCTTTCGGAAATTTCGCTCGCCCGTTCCTTAGCGTGGATCAGGTGTTCTTTGCTTTCCCGGTGCCGCCCTTCCTCGATCAGCGCGCGGCTTAGTTTGTTCTCCGCTTCCAGCCGATAGAGCGGGGCGCCTGCCTTATGGGCGATGACGTTCAGCTGGCTGATGATGTGGTGGGCGTCTTTGAACGCCTCTTTTTCCAGGTACAGGTCGGCGATATGGCTGAGCACCAGGGTAGAGTCTTCCAGGTTGTCCACCAAAGCCAGCGTTTTCATCAGGCTGCTGCCGGCCAGCGCGGTATCGTTTTTCAATATAGCCCTTTCTGTTTCCAGCAGTTTTTGGTGAGCGGAACTGCTCAGAGCAGAAGCATTGGATCTCGGGCTCCAGCGCCATATTCCCCAAATGACTGCGGTGCCTGCCACCAAAGCAAAAATGGCAGCCACAACAAAATGGCGGCGCCTGAAATGGAAAGGCATAACCGGCTTCCTGCCCGGGGCCTCCGCCTTTTCTGTAACTTCGATCTTTTCCTCTTCCGGCGCACCGCTCTGCTTTTCCCGCAGCACGATCCGTTCTTCCCTGCCGGAGGCGGCGGCGCTTCCAAAAGCCGGCGGCGGCGCTTTGTCTTCCCGGCTTGTTTTCTCTTCCTGTAAATCGGCAATCCTTCTGATGACGAGGAGCAGCGATTGGTTGATCCTGGCCCGTTCTATCCGGATTTCGTTGTCGGAAGCCGTTCCAAGCATCTCTTTCTTTTCCAGTTGGCCGAGCCGGTTGCTCAGGATCACCACATCGTCCTCCAGGTCCGGCATCCCCCTGGCGCCTTTATTTTTCCCGATGTATTGGAAAATCCGGTCAATAGCTTTTCTCAGTTCTCCTTCAGAGATCAGCCTCTTGAGTTCGTCGGTGAGCGTTTTTTGGTCCATTTGGGTTTCGATTGAAGGAGGATCAAGTCTTTGCCGCCCAAAGATTGTGAACGGCTTTAAAGAGTAAATATAATAAAAATCCTGTAACAAAATAAGGGCCGCAGAACAAATGTATAATGGCAGGCCGGCTCTGACGTTACGTCAGTTTTTCTTTTTTTTACGAAATTGCGAAATAATTGTTCCTTTTCCTGAAACAGGCCAACTCCATTTCCCAGCCTTTCGGTTTCTTTCATTAGCCTAAAAATGAAGAAAAACATGAGCGACAAGATCAACCGACGAAGCTTCATCCAAAAGACGGCCGTTGCCGGAGCAGGCATGGCCCTCCTGCCCGGGGCCAGCCTGGCTTCCCCCGCCGTCGGCAAAAGCGGGAAGCCCCGTTCCAGGCTCCGCATCGGCATCATCGGCGCCGGCCTGCGCGGGCAAGACCACATCGACATGCTGCTGAACCGCGACGACTGCGAAGTGCCTGCCATAGCGGCATGGAGTTCGGAGACAAAGGCTTCTCGGAAGCCCGCTGGCGTACCCGGCACTCCGTCCACCGCAACGGCGACCTCTATCCCACTCACGGCATCGGCCCGGTGGCGCAGTACATCGGCATCAACCGCGGCAACCGGTTCCTGTCCCTCACCTCCACCGCCAGTAAGGCGCGGGGATAGCTCCGGCAAAAAGAAATTGTCCGGAAAGTTGCGCAACTTTGTCGGGCCGCAGATTTGATTAAAAAATTAACGACGAACGCATGCCAGCCAACCACGCTGTCCACTTGCTGAGGCCGGGCGATGAAGCCCTGCTGATCCGCCTGGCGGAAAAATTCTACAATAGCCGCCTGCTGCCGGCTGAGGCAAAAACGCTGCTGAACCGGGCAGGGCAGTTCATGCTTTGTGTCCTGGAAGGAGACAACCTGGCCGGATTTTGTTATTTCCACATCCTGCCCCGCTGGTACGACGGGGTAGACGAAATATTCGTCTATGACCTCGAAGTGAAGGAGGAACACCACCGAAAAGGCTATGGCCGCAAAATGTTCCGAAAAGTTTTCGCCATTGCAAAAGGCAGGGATATCCCGATCATCTGGCTGCTGGCGAAGGGTTCCAACGGATCGGCCATTCAGTTTTATGAAAAAATGGGCGGGAAGATACAGACAGAGGAAGCGGTGCTGATTGAGTTTTATCCTTATTAAACGTGAGTTCGGGAATAGTGGCTTTGAAAATTAATTATTTAGGGAATTTTTACATCGGCAACAGTAATACAGGGAAATATGCCCACCTTCGACATCATATCTATCAGGCTGGCAGAACGGCATGAACTGGAAACCCTTCGGGAAATCGGAAGGGCGACTTTTGCCGAGGCGTTCAGCGCCCGGAATGCAACTTCAGATATGGATAAATACCTGAACGAAAGCTTCAGCCTGGAAAAGCTGGAGGCAGAGTTAGCCCATCCCGAATCCCTTTTTTTCTTTGCGGAATTCAACGGCCAGGTAATTGGATATCTCAAGGTGAATTGGAGTGAAGCCCAAACCGAATCCTTACTGGATAATGCCCTGGAGATTGAACGGATTTACGTCCTGGCCGAATACCACGGAAAAAACGTGGGCAAAAAACTGTTCGACCAAGCCCTCCAACTGGCACGACAAAAAAAAATGGACGCAATCTGGTTGGGCGTATGGGAAGAAAACACAAAAGCCATCAGGTTTTACCGGAAGCACGGATTCGTGGAATTTGGCAAACACCTGTTCCGTTTGGGAGAGGACGAACAGACAGATATCTTAATGAAGCTTGAACTAAAATGACCATAGCCATCACAACCCTTGCCGAAGAAACCCTGCCTGCCCTCGCCCGCCTGGCTCTGGAACTCTGGCCGGAGTGCCGGTACGAGGAGGAATACCGGAATGCGGAAAGGCTGCTGCGCTCCCCCCACGATGCTGTTTTCCTGGCCAGGGCCCCGGACGGCGCCTGCATCGCCTTCATCCAGCTTTCGCTCCGCCACGACTATGTAGAAGGCACGGACAGCAGCCCGGTGGGCTACGTCGAGGGCATCTACGTGCAGCCGGGCCACCGCCGGACCGGCATCGCCCGGAGGCTGGTGCAGGCCGGAGAGGCCTGGTGCCGGGAGCATGGCTGCGCCGAGATGGCTTCTGATGCGGAGATCGATAATTTGGGCAGCCAGGCCTTCCACGAGGGCATCGGATTTGAAGAAGTGAACCGGGTGGTGTGCTACCGGAAGCGGATAGCATGAGAGAGGCCGGATAGCCGCCCTTTTTCATCAAAATCCATTAGCGTGGGAAAACCAGCACATTTGTGCGAAACGCACAGCAGCTTTAAATAACAACCCGCAATATGGCATCAGGAGACTGGAAAGCATTATTGAAGGCCGTCCAGGACGGAGACCTGGAACTGGCCCGGTATTACATTTACGAAGGCGTAGACGTCAACTACGAACACCCGGAAATGATGACCACGCTCTTGATTGAATCTGTGCAGGCCGGCCGGGAAGAAATGACCGCCCTGCTGCTGAAACACGGCGCCAACCCCAGGCAGCGGGCGGGCTTTGGCCAAAAAACGGCTTTGGAAACAGCAAAGGCCGGCAAACAGGAAAATATCCTGCGCCTGCTGGAAGCGCACGCGGGCCCTGCCAGTTCAGGGTTACGCTTCTGGCAGAGGTGGTTGGCTTACCTTTGGCATTAATTGGCCTGCTTCGGCGGCCACAAAAAGCAAATTCAAATGAGAAAAATCACCTACTACGTCGCTATCTCCCTCGACGGCTTCATTGCCGGGCCGGACGGCGACATCAGCGGCTTTGTGCAGCAGGGAGAGGGCGTCAATCAGTATCTGCAGGACCTACAGGCCTTCGACACCGTCATCATGGGCCGGAAAACCTATGAATTCGGATACGCCTACGGCCTGCAGCCTGGCTCTTCGTAAGAAATTGAATCCATATGCAAACAATAGTTGTCATCGACAAAGCGGTACAGATGCTGGGCTACCGGCCCCGCCGGAATTTCGACACCTTTCTGGACTGACAATACTCTGTGGCGTTTTCATAACATGCTGAAAATCAAAGTTTCATGCAGAGGCGCAGAGGACGCAGCAATTCCCGCTTTGGACAAGGTGACATCTTTTGAGGTACGAAAAAGGTGTCATCTAGGGTGTTCATTAACAAGCTGCTTACGAGGAATCGATTCCCACAACTTTTGGTCCCTTAGCAGGCCTGGCGAAAGCCCTTCTGCGCTTTGCCAAGAAAGAAGGCCCTTCGCGCTGTGCCACCCACCAGCCCTCCACTTTTTGAAACGCGGTAGATGATAATGCCTGGTAAACAACCTGTGCTGTCAAAGGGCCGGCGAAAGCGGCTATCATCAAAACATTAGCGCTCATACCTTTGAGCCAGGCTTTTTCTCCGGCCTGCTTGTAATGCCCGAAAAGAGACTCTATTATATCAGAGCTTGCCAGGTAAGTTTGCCCGTCTGGCAAAGCATCGATATTGCTTTGCGTCTCTTTCTTCCAGCGCAGGAAGAATTCCTCGGTTAGGGGAAGCAGCCCTTTATTTTGATACTGGCGCCAAAGCTGGAACCGGCTGCGAGACAACCCCCTGGCTTTAAAATCTGTAAGGAGGATCCTGGCCAACCTCATAAGCTGTTGTAAAGCTTCCAGAAAAGGGCGCATGGCTATGATGGGGCCAAAGTGCTTTAGAAATTGCCTTCTTTGCTCTGCTTCGGGTTTGACATCAGTTATCAATGTGAAATCCCCGGCATCGAAATATTGGAGCAGCTTCTGTGTCCAATCAACGGTGGCAAACAAGTTCATATAGCGGGCTGTCTTGCGCAGAGATGTCGGCGCTAAGAAACCGAAACTGGTTTGCACGATGGATTTTTGCAGCAGGTTTAATGCATTTACCAATTGCTTCCACTGCGGGTGGTTGCTTAGCAAGCCCTTCATGATGCGTGCCACCAAATGAGACATGTCGTAAGTATACATGATGGGTTGCTCCAGGCTTTGTTTTAATAAACGGATACCTTTACGGATAGAGCCAGCTCCATCGCCGACAACCTGCCGGGGAACCCCGGTTTGCCCTACGGTTTTCTGGAGGCGCTGGCAAAGGTGCTCTCCGTTAGCCCAGTGGCAAAGGCTGATATCCAGTATCCTTACTTGGCAAGCCTTTAATGCCCAGCTCTTGTCCTGGCGTAAAGCCGAAAGCCGGGCCCCGGCTATTACCAGGCATTGTTCCAGGCCTATTTGGAGAGTGTAATCTACTATATAAACCCAGTCCTTAGCCCGCTCAGGAGGTTGTTGGAGCTTGTAATACCCTAAGCGAAGCACCCATTGGCGTATTGCCCCAAAGCCAGGAAACTTGACGGGCCAGTACTTGCTCAGCACCCGCCAGGCCTGGGCAATACAACGAAAGCCCATGCTTGTGTACAAGTACCATTGTATACTGGCCATCACCTGCCAGAGTGGAAAACAATGGCTCGCTACGGTTTGGCTCAAGGAAGGCTCTATGGGCAATACGGCTGCCTCAGTCCTACTTTGTTGCAATTGGCTGGATAACGATTTTGCCTGCCCCTTCCAGTATTGCCGGGAGGCCTCCAAGCCGCGAACCCGCCATTTTAGCCGCCGGTTATCATAGCCGCGTTTCAATGCTTTTTTCCGCCACTTTTGGCGGCTGATATGCAAAAATTTGATTAACTTGCTGGTAGCTAAATTATACCCTAACTTGTTGATTGGCTTACTCATTTTTTTTGAGTTATGTCTACTAAGCTAACAACGAGTTAGGGTTTTTTGTCTTCCAGGCCTTACTCCAAGTTCGATAACTTGTCTTGTACCCACAGGGCTGGCAGGTGGGGCTAAATTAACTCCGCAGCCGCAGCCTGTCCTCGGCCATCTACCATTCGGCCCCGAACCGAGCCCGGGGTAGGCTGTCCGTTAAGGACTAAAACCTGTGGGAACGGGAATCCACAGAATGAACACCCTAGGTGTCATCTTGTGCCGATTAGGAGATGTCACCTACTCCTATCGTCGTAGATGACACCTCCAAAACCTTGATGAGGGCCAAAGCGGGAATCGCTGCAGAGGACGCCAAGCGAGTTGCAATCTTTTGATGGTCAATCCTTTGCGATTTTGTGCCTCCGCGTGAGGAAAAAATGCCACAGACTATTAGACTGAAACACCATGGAGAAAATCCTGAAAAAAATACACCGCAAACTGGGCACCGGCCCCATCCTCGGCGAGCTGGCCGAAAAGCTCAGCCTCTCGGAGCTGAACACCCTCCTGCTGGAGCTCTTCCGCCGAAAGGCCGGGCAGGTGCAGCCCGCTCAGCTATTGCGGCAGTACGGCGAGAACCGTTTCGTGGCCCCGGCGGCAGCCGACAGCCTGGTCCTCCGGCAAACGGAGCTGGACTGGCTGCGGTTTGCCGAAGAGCGCCGGTTCCATCCCCTCACCCTCTCTCCCCTCGCTCCGCTGGGCGCCTGCTCCGCCGTCGGGCATGTCGACCAGAACAACGTGCTGAGCGCCGTCCGGGGCACGGAGGCCGTCTCTGACGCCACCAACGTCCTGGCGCTTCAGGTGGCGCAGGATGCCAGGGCCAATCCGGGCAAGAGCGCCGTCTTCCGCTATGCTGCCGCCCACCGGCACGTGCGCGGGCAGGCGTTCGACAACCCCAAATTTACGGCTCACTTCTCCGCCTTCTGCATGGCCTCCGGCGGTTGGGATCCGGGCAACTACGCTTTCGAGCTGGGCCAGCTGAACGAACACCTGGGCATCATCCTGGCCCTGCTGCGCCGCCACTTTCCGGCCGAGCGCCTGTTCATACGCTTTTACCGGAAGAAGGGCGCCGATGTATTTGTGGAAAGGATGAAGGCGTACAACGAGGGCATCTGGCATAGCCTGGCCCACGAATTTCAGGACGACCTGGAGCACGCCTACTACCACCTCATCCAGGCCAAGGTTTTCCTCCGCCTGGAAAACGGGGCGATCGACCTGGCCGACGGCGGCCCGGTGGACTGGACGCAGCGGCTGCTGTCCAACCGGAAACACCGGCTGTTCATCAGCGGGATCGGGCTGGAGCTGGTGCATAAGCTTGGGGATAAGGATGCTTACTAGACTTTGGACGAACAGCCATTTTAAGTCGGAAGTGCGAAGGCGGAAGTCGGAAAGGGGTGCAAAATGGGCGCGAAACGCCCGCTTTTCCGCCTTCAACCCCGGACTGTCTAAAGTCCGGTAAGTAGAAGCCTGTGGGGCATGCGCATCAGGTTTAAATTGGGGCAGTTGTTTTCCCGCCGGGGGCGGAATGCGGTTGATGGTTCCCCTCGACCAGTAGTTTCTCATGTAAGGTGCGCACGCGGCGAGAGGATGCCACGAAAGCACTAAAACACCAAATCCGCACTAAATTTAGTGCGGATTTGGTGCCTTTGTGTTTTTGTGGCGATACGTGCATGCTCTACACGAGAAATTGCTGCCCCTTGACAGGCTCGGGGCCAGGTTGGTTGGCAATCAACGGCTTAGGGGTTACAGCTGGTCAACAACAATCAACTGGTACAATCTATAAAATTTAAGCGATCATGAATAAGGTCAACATCAAAGAAAAACTATCCCTTTTCTCCGACCACTGGAACCCCCGCATCGCCGGGGAGCTGAACGGGCAGCACGTCAAGCTCGTCAAGTTCCGGGGCGAGTTCGTCTGGCACAAACACGAGGAGGAGGACGAGCTGTTCTACGTGGTCGAAGGCGAGTTCGACATGCAGTTCCGGGACAAAACCGTGCGGCTCCGGGAGGGGGAGTTCCTCATCGTGCCGAGGGGGGTGGAGCACCGGCCGGTAGCGGAAGAGGAAGTGGCGGTGATGCTGTTCGAGCCGGCGACGACGGTCAATACCGGGGATGCGGGAGGAGGGTTGACCAGGAAAGGGCTGGACAAAATCTGAAAAAAACCTTGGCGTAAACCATTAAAAAGAAGCGCAACCGGCCGTTGCCAGAAAATATTTTGCCGGCAAATTTATCCGAGTTAATGTATTTTCGAAGCGCGATTTGGGGAAATAAGATTTTACTGTTAAGTCTGAAATTTACATCTTCTTTGTTAGATTATGAGCTAAAAGAGTTGTAGCTTAGTGAAAATATTGAACGCCGGGTATCAGAACGAAATTATCTATGTTGGACACCGCCCTGAATATTTTACTCGAAGAGCTGACGCAGTACATTGACCTGCGCTTCAAACCTCCAGAGCCTAAAGTAGTATTTTCCAACCTAATCGACCAGGACGGCAGTGTCGCTATATCCGGCGAGAACCAGATCGTCATGAGCCTGGTCGACATCCAGGAGGAACGCTTCCAAGCTTACAAGCCACAGTTTGCCCAAAAAGGAGACGGCACCTTCAGGAAAGAAAACCATCCTATACATCTCAACCTGTATGTGCTGTTTTCCGCCTATTTTGAAGCCCGGTCTGTGATGGAAGGGGTAAAGCTGTTGTCGGCAGTGATCAGTTTTTTTCAATCAAAATACATTTACACCAAGCAGAATGCGCCTGGATTGAGCGGCAGTAATATTGAAAAGCTCATTGTGGAAATGAACAATACGAACCTGCAGGACAAAAGCTATCTGTGGGGAATGATCGGCGCAAAGTATATGCCATCGGTCCTGTATAAAGTCCGGATGTTAACCATTCAGGAGGAGGCGCCAAGCCAGGAGGTGCCGCCGATACAGGAAATAGAAACGCAAACGCGGCCCTCATGAAAGCCATCTACATCCCGATTGTGGAGGCCCGGATAAAACACAATTATTTCAGAGGAAATGCGGGGAGGGGTTTGAGGTGGGTTGCTGATGCCGGTGTAAGAAGGGATATGGCGAACGAAGGGTTGCTTTGCCGGCAGGAGGGCAATGCACTGGTCATTTTTGCCGGTTTCCGGACGGGCTCGAAGCCCGGGCTATCCGAGGTGCGTTCAAGAATTGACCAATTGGCAGCAACGGAGCTATGCCATATTTTTCATTTGACGGTCAATGAACCCTCATTTTTCCAGTACACAGAGCTTCCTCTTTATCAATCAGATGAAGCGTTCTTTTACTTCTCATTCGCCCCTGGCAAAATAAAGCCGCGAGCTAATGAGGATGAGGTGAGGCTTACCGTCGCTGAAAAAGTTGGCGCCGGTGATTTAAAGCCCCTCTCGCGCCAGTTATATGCGGACTTGCGCGCAGGCAAAGCGGGCCCGGCCATGCTTCACCTGGAGGCACTGACGGGGAACTATACCTCAAGGCTTCAGGCAGGGCAATCAGTTGACCTGTCCCCGCTTGCTTTGCCGGAAGGGTTATACCGGGTAAAAGTTGATGGCAAGGCACTGGGCAGCGATTCAACTTATTATCTTGGTTATCAACCTCCCCAAAAAGCTATGCTGGGTAGCCTGGCGATAAACTGGCCTGATGTGGCCGAGATCATTCATCAAAAGGAAAGAGTGCCCTTAAAAGCCTGTTTGGAGTTTGATAACCGAAAGCTCCCATACCGCTACAATATCATAGACAAGTATTCTGCCCTTGGAGGAGCGCCGGAGATTGTAGTGAGTTCAGATGGAGGCCTGGCCGGCCTGGAGTTCGAACTAAAAGAATCCTATCCGCCGGAATACGTTTTTGAATCCAACGGCGCTATCCCCCTGAAAGACGAACCGGAATTTGAGTTTCGGTTGGCCGGAGGGACATTGAAGGACGAAACGGAGGCTTCAGAAATCCCCGGCGCCAACCGGCAGTTGGCTTCCCGAACGCTGATCAGCAAACTGCCGCTGGCTTCGCCAGGCCATCTGGCTAAAAATGAGGAAGGACAATTGTTTGCTAATTTATATGTGTATATTTAAAAAAAACCCTATAACTTAGATTCATAATGACAACATACAAAACTCCGGGTGTCTATATTGAGGAAAGGTCTGTTTTGGGCAACTCTGTAGTCCCTGTGCCTACTGCGATTCCCGCCTTTGTAGGCTATACCCAGAAAAATGAATTCAACGGGCAATCCCTGGCCAGGAAGCCGGTTAAAGTTACCTCCCTGGTTGAGTATGTTACCCTTTTTGGGGGCGGATACCTGACGAAATACGACGTAACGGAAACCAAGCAAGGCCCGCCCGATATCGTTATGGGCAGCCCGGCCAAGGGGTATAGCCTGGCACCGAATACGGCGACGCCCAGGTTTCTGTTGTATGACAGCATCCGGTTCTTCTACGCCAATGGCGGAGGGGATTGTTATGTTGTTTCCATGGGCACCTATGAAACGGACGGCAAGGCCACCACGATGTTGAAAAAAGATTTCGAGGATGGCATAGCGGCCCTTAAAAAGGAAGAAGAGATCACGATGATCTTAATTCCGGATGCCTTGAAGCTGCCCGATGCTCAGCAGTATTACGACCTGATCAATGCCAATGCGCTTGCCCAATGCGTGGATCTCAAAAGCCGCATTACCATCGTTGATTTCGTGGATGGGGTAACGCCGCCGGATGACCCCACGACCAAGGTATTCGATATTTTCAGGACAGCTGTGGGGTCGGATCCATCGGCTTTAAATTATGCGGTTGCCTACTATCCCTGGCTCGACACTTCTGTAGTGCAGGCGAGCGAAGTAGATATCAGGAACGTTGCCAGCGACCTGAGCAAAATAATCAAAGATCCCGCCGCAGCGGGTTTATTAACCAAGCTTACGGGAGAAAAGGAGGCCTGGGAAAAGGATAAAAGCGCCAAGAACTTAGCCGCGCTGCGCAGCACGCACAATGACCTGCTGATCAGCAGTGCCGATTATAAGCAATTGATGAAGGGCGTTCTCGACCAGTTGAACTTTTTGCCTCCCGGCCCTGGAATGGCAGGGATATACGCCAAGGTTGATGACGAAAGAGGGGTGTGGAAAGCCCCGGCCAACCTCGGCCTCAACCTGGTAGTCAAACCACGCCATAAGATTACCCACGAGATGCAGGAGGATATGAACATGCCCATCAACGGCAAAGCCATCAATGCCATTCGTTCGTTCCAGGGAAGAGGGGCAGGATGGATATGGGGTGCGCGCACTTTCGACGGCAACAGCAACGATTGGAGATACATTAACGTCCGGCGCTTGCTGATCTTCCTGGAACAGTCCGTCAAGGGCGCCGCCTTCCCCTTCGTATTCGAGCCCAACGATCAGAATACCTGGACGACTATCCGGAGCATGATTGAAAACTTCCTGCTGGGCGCCTGGAAACAGGGCGCGCTGGTTGGGTCCACTCCGGAACAGGCATTCCAGGTACTGGTTGGCCTGGGCATCACGATGACGCCGCAGGACATCCTGGAAGGCTATCTTCGGGTAACCGTAAAAGTAGCGCCTTCCCGGCCCGCAGAATTTATCGTGATCACGTTCGAGCAGAAGCTCCAGGAAGCATAATACGCTCTTCCTGAATATTTTTGAAAACTTTAATCCAAAACCTAATTCATATTAGCTATGGCAGACGATGGATCAAAACAAAATGCTATCTGGCCCTTGCCCAAATTTTATTTCCAGGTAAAATGGGACAGCCAGGAACTGGCCTTCCAGGAAGTTTCGGGCCTGGATATCGAAGCTCAGGCGATCGAATACCGGCATGGCAACAGCCCCCAGTTTTCCACGATCAAGATGCCGGGAATCCAGAAAAGCGGCAACATAACCATGAAGAAAGGGGTATTCGTCAAGGACAACAAGTTTTGGGATTGGTTTAAACAGATCAAGATGAATACCATCAAACGATTGCCGGTTACCATCTCTCTGCTGGATGAAACAGGGAAACCCACCATGGTTTGGAAAGTTGCCAATGCCTGGCCTTCAAAGATCACCGCTACCGATATGAAGTCTGACGGCAACGAAGCTGCGATCGAAACCATCGAGATAACCCACGAGGGAATAACCATTGAAAACGGTTAATGAAGTATGGAGGAGTTTTATCCACCGGTAGGGTTTTATTTCTCGGTTAAGTTTCCGGGTATTTCCAATAAAAACGACTCCAAGTTTCAGGAGGTATCCGGGATTTCCGCTTCGCTTCAAACCCAGCAGAAAAAGAGGGGAGGCTATCGAAATCCGGCGACGGTGCCGCTGAAGACGACATACTCCAACCTGAAACTGAAAAGAGGTTTTCTGAAAAACTCGGAAGTCAGCGAATGGGTGAGGGATGCGTTAGAGAACCTGAACATCACGCTGAAGGACGTGGAGGTATCCCTGCTCAACGAACAAGGGCAACCGGTAGTTACCTGGTCGTTCATAAATGCCTATCCCGTAAAATGGGAAATAGACGCCTTCAATTCTACCAAAAACCAGGTGGCGCTGGAAACCCTTGAACTGACTTACGAATCCTTTAAACAAATCTAGTTGGCATGCCAGTCGAAATCCGCGAACTCGTCATCAAAGCGAATATTACCGAAAGCAGCGATGCCAGCCCTTCCGCTCCTTCTGGCCTGAACCAGCAGGAACTGGAAGCCAGGTTGAAGCAATACAAACAGCAAATTATTGCTGAATGCATGGATCAGGTGTTCGACCTGATCAAAGAGAAAAATCAACGTTAAGAAACGCTAAAAAATAAATTCGGCACCCCCGGCTCACTGGCCCAAAATGCCGAATTTATTTTTTAATCACTACTAAGTAAGTCTTTATGGCAGAAAACCAGGCACGCCTCATCATCACCGCCTATTCGGATGAAAAATACCAAAGCAAAGTGAAGAGCTACAAACTCTTCACCAACCCGAGTGATTATGAGGTGAAACGGCCGGTATCTTACAATACTTCCAGTTCTCTGGGATCGTCTTCAGCAGACCTGAAATACAAGAATTCGGAACCTGCCATCCTCAGGATGTCCTTTCTCATAGATGTGACGGGAGCGATCCCCAACTCGCCTAAGGACCTGGAGAAAGAGGTCAAAGAGCTGAAGGAGGTGACGGTCAATTATGCCGGAGACATCCATGAGCCCTATTACCTGTCTGTGAATTGGGGAAGCCTGGTTTTCCAGGGGCGCCTGACTGCGTTTGAGGTAAAACACAGTTTATTCAGGCCTGACGGGACGCCGCTGCGGGCCGAAGTCCAAATGGAAATAAAGGAGTCCGTATCCGATGAAATAAGGGTTTCAAAAGAGGATAAGCAATCGCCGGACGTCACTCACATGCGGGTCGTGAAAGAGGGCGACAGTTTGCCGATCATGGCAAAGCGCATTTACGGCGACGCCAGTTATTTTACCGAGGTCGCCCGGGCGAATCAATTATCCGATTTTCGCAACCTGATCCCCGGCACAGAACTCATATTCCCCCCTATCAAAAAGCAAGACGCGTGAGCAAGCTTCCTTTAAAGACAAGCCTGGTAACCTTTAAAGTTTTAGCCGGCGGCAAGGAAATCGATTCGACTTATGATGTCTTCAGCATCCGGGTGGTCAAGGAAGCCAATAAGATACCGTTTGCTCAGGTCGCCTTTCTGGACGGAGACGCCTCGACCCAGGATTTTGAGACGAGCAATGCCGCCGAATTTGAACCCGGGAAGGAGATGGAGATCAAGCTCGGCTACCACAATCAGGAGCAAACCATTTACAAAGGCCTGATCGTAGGCCAGAAGCTCAAGGTAAGGGAAGGGCGCCCTTCCCTCTTGGTCGTGGAATGCAAGGATAAGATCGTAAAGGCCACAATCGGTCGGAAGAACCGCTACTTCCTGAAGTCGAAAGACAGCGACATGATCCAAACCCTGTTGGGGGAATACGGCGTGAGCAGCCAGGTGGGCGCCACCTCACCGCAGCATAAGGAGGTGATCCAGTATTACAGCACCGATTGGGACTTCATCCTCATGCGGGCAGAAAAAAACGGCCTGATCGTCCTGGCCGAAGACGGAAAAGTGAGCGTCAAAAAACCGGAATTGTCTGCAGCCCCCAAACTCACCTTTGCCTATGGGGATGACATTTATGAGATGGAAGTGGATATGGACGCCACTTCCCAGCTCAAAGGGGTCAGCAGCAGCGCCTGGGATTTTTCCACTCAGAAAGTAGTCAAAGAGGACGGTGCCGAACCCTCCGTCAATAAACAAGGCAACCTGGACGGCAAAAAGCTGGCCGATGTCACCGCGCCGGCAAAATACGAGATGTTCCATGCCGGAGAGCTGGAAACCGGAGAGCTAAAGGCCTGGGCGGATGCCCGGTTGCTGAAGAGCAGGCTGGCAAAAATCCGGGGCTGGGTTATTGTACAGGGCAATAACGAGATAAGCCTGGGGGATGTGATCGAACTCCAGGGCGTAGGCAAACGCTTTAAAGGCAATGCCTTTGTCTCGGGGATCAGGCATGACGTTTCGGAGGGCAACTGGCGCACCTATTATCAGTTGGGCCTGTCGGATGAGTGGTTCTCTCAGAACCGGGACGTTTCCGAAGTGCCCGCAGCCGGCTTGATGCCCGGAGTAACTGGATTGCAAACCGGTACGGTGCAAAAGCTGGAAAAAGACCCGGATGGAGAGTTCAGGATTCAGGTGAAGCTGCCCATGGTCGATGAAAAGGGCGAAGGCGTATGGGCGCGGCTGGCCCGCTTTTATGCCAGCAACAGCATCGGCGCTTTTTTTATGCCGGAATTGCAGGATGAAGTAATCGTTGGCTTCGTGAATGACGATCCCCGTTTTCCGGTGATCCTGGGGATGCTGCACTCCAAGAAACTCCCGGCCCCGTTGACGCCGGAAGACAAAAACCCCAGAAAAGCACTGGTCACGAAAAGCAAACTCACCCTTTCATTTGACGATGAGGATAAAATTGTCGAAATTACTACCCCGGGAAAAAATACGATAACCATTAGCGATAAGGATAAAAGCATCACGATCGAAGACCAGAACAAGAACAAAGTCGCTCTGACGACAAGCGGCATAACCCTGGATAGCCCGAAGGACATTGAAATTAAAGCCAAAGGCAACATTACCATTCAGGCCAACGGCAATATCACAACCAAGGCTACCGGCAACGTAAGCGTGCAAGGGACTAATGTTACCAATAAGGCGAATGCGAAATTCGAAGCCTCCGGCAATGCGGGCGCTGATTTAAAAACCTCTGCCATTGCGACCATACAGGGCACTTTGGTCAAGATCAATTAACTTTCATCCTTTTCCCAAACCTGCTGTAATACCAACTGCTATGCCTCCAGCCGCCAGAATCACAGATATGCATACCTGCCCCATGGTGACGGGGGTAGTGCCTCATGTCGGCGGGCCAATACTCCCTCCTGGTTGTCCGACGGTATTGATCAATAACCTGCCTGCCGCCCGGGCTACCGACATGTGTACCTGTGTCGGGCCGCCCGACACCATTGCCAAAGGATCCGCTACCGTTATGATCGGCGGCCTGCCGGCGGCGCGCATGGGGGATCTGACCGCTCATGGGGGCACGATCGTACTGGGATCCGTTAACGTATTAATCGGCGGTTAGGATGGATGATTTTACCGGCAAAGGATGGGCCTTCCCCCCGGCATTCAACCGGCATACCGGGGCCGCAGACATGGTAAAAGGCGAAGACGACATACGCGAAAGCATATTCATCTTGTTGTCTACCACAATGGGAGAACGGCCGTTATTGCCGGAATATGGCTGCGATATCGACCTGCTGCTTTTTGAGCGGTTGGATGCGACCATCAAATCGATGGCAAAGCAGATCATAGAAACGGCCCTCACGCTGCATGAGCCCAGGATCCGGATACTGGATATCGATGTGCGGGAAAACCCCAATCAGGAGGGCGTTCTGGACATTCATATCCAGTACGTCATCAAAGCAACCAATACGCGGCGCAATATGGTGTATCCTTACTATTTGGAAGAGGGGACTCAACGGTAATCCGGGTAAAATACTTGAGCAAGGTGAACAATCAACAAAACCGGCAGCACGAAGGGACAGGTTTAAGAGAACGGCGCCAGCACCTGAAAGCGTTGGACGCCAACACTTTCCTGCTCGATGAAAAGACGTTGGCGGGCCATCTGCGGTTTTTATATGATCTGAGTAAAAGGCTCAATTACTACAACCTCGACGGAAAAGCAGAAAAAGATCTCGACTGGTCGCACTTCCTGGGCCGGGATATCAGCGTACAACTGGCTCGCATAGCAACCGTGAGCATGGCGGGCATTGACTTTGAGGGGAATAAAAAGAATTATGAGCGATACCGAAAAGCCCGGGAATCCAAGCCATTAGAAGCTTGTGTAGGGATTATCCAACTGATCATCGAGTATGCCCGGGAAATCCATCAATGGGGCCTGGAGGTAGAAAAGGATATTATCGGCCGGGAAATCTACAATGCCGTCCAACATGAGTTGAGCCAGCAGCTATTCCTGCTCGAGGCCCTGCTCGACAGCGGAAATGCCGACTTCGCCAACCTGAAGCGCCTGCTTTCTTCCGATTACGATATTAACTTTACGGGCTTTGTCGCAGCACTGCGGCAAAAGCTGGCCCTGTGGGAGCTGGACAAGAACGCGCAACAGCGGCTGCTTTCCTCCCTTCCCACCACGGGGCAACCCTTTGAAGACGTAAGCAGGATTTACCTTTCTTTTGAAAAGAACATCTCCAGGATAAGCCAGGATGCCGGGCAGAAACTGATCGAAAGTTTGTCCTCGCCGGACCATTTGCCCCACATGGGGCTTTTGCTGGCTTTTTTCCAATTGTGGAAATCTCATGTTCAGGCCGACTACAACCGCTTTACGCAACGACATCTGGACTTTTATTACCGCGAGGTGCTGAACATGAAGCTCCACGGGGAAGAAGCCGACAGTTTGCACGTCTATTTCAAAGCAAGCCCTGATGTCAAGGACTTTCTCCTGCCGGCGGGCAGCCGCCTGTTCGCGGGCAAAGATGCCCGGGAGCAGGATATTTTCTACGATACGCTTTCTGATACGCCCGTGCTGCCTGCGGAAATAGCCAGCATCAAATC
Organism: Lewinellaceae bacterium; assembly: GCA_020636375.1. Lineage (GTDB taxonomy): Bacteria > Bacteroidota > Bacteroidia > Chitinophagales > Saprospiraceae > JACJXW01. Next base: position 207,307 of record JACJXZ010000012.1, read on the forward strand.
CATCTTAGTGGAAGATGCTCCGCCGGCGGGCAATGGCCGCCTGCTGGCCAGGTCCATTCAAGGCGGCGGTGCCAATGGGAAAACGCCATCCGGGGGCTGGGCGCCGTTCGGAGACGTGCTCGAAGATGAGGAAGCCAATATCGGAGTGGTTATTGCAACGCCCATGCTTTTTTTGCTGGAGGGCAAAAGAGAGGTTACGCTAAGCCTTTATTTTGACCCGAAGTCTTTCGAAGAATTGGGCCGTTTAAAATCGCCGCCAATCGTTACGGAATCGCTCCCGGCGATCTTTGACAGCCTGGAAGAGATCAATAAATTAAAAGCGGCCTTTTTGATACACCTCAGTACAGCAAAAGGCTGGTTGCCCGTAGCCAAAGAGGCTCTTTTGCCCTTTGAGGTAGGCGAAGATTTTGTTAAGATCAAATTCAGGCTTCCGCCGACGGCCCCTCCTGTCGTGGCATTCCCGGCTGATGCCAACCCGGAAAACTACGACAACCCCTATCCTCAGCTGAGAATATTGCTGCGGACTCAGGTCCCGTTGGAAAACGGCCTCTCCTACGGGATCCTGAAAAGCCTGATCCTCCGGCAGATCGACGTAGGCGTAAAGGTAGAGGGTGTAAAAAAATTAAGCCTTCAAAATGATTTTGGCCCGTTGGACCCCTCCCAGGCTTTTCAGCCGTTTGGCACCAGCCCGGAAAAGAACAGCAGCTTTTATATAGGGAGCTATGAGGTTTTTTACAAACCGCTGAGCAAATTCAGCCTTCATCTGGAATGGGCAGGCCTGCCGGCAGTCCAGGAAGGCCTGGGCGCCTATTATAAAGATTATGACACGCGCTGGATTAAGGATAAAACATTGACAAGCCGCCCGGCTTTCAACGAGGCTTTTGCCAATGACAAGTATCGCCTGGCCATAAGCCAGTTGATCGGCCGGGATTGGAATGCCCGGCCCCAGGATGATGTAAAATATTTGTTCAATACCAATCCGGACACATCCCCGCCAACCGTTCAGGCCAACGCCAGGTTGGCGCCTAAATCCCGCATTGACTTTGTCGGCCTACACCCTCCCGTGCTTCCCGACGACTGGCATCAGAAGCTGGCTGATCCCTTATTGCTTACGCCGGATAGCCTGGACGGGTTTATCAAATTGCAGTTGACGAAAGAAGGCGAAGACAACTTCAATGATTTATTCGGGCATCTGCGCTACCCGCTGGCATTGGCAGATGTCGTTTCCTTCAATAGCCAGCAGCAAGCCATTGCCAGCCAGAAGATCGCAGGGACAGTGGCGGGAACGGCAAGCGGCACGGTACAAGGAACCCTGAACACCAATGCCCTCTCGGGAAACGTTAGCGGCCCGGTTTCAGGAACAACCCGCGTGACGATTTTAGGCGTCACAACAGATATCTCTGTTAGCGGAACTGTGTCGGGGACCGTCCGGGGGCCGGCAACCTCCGGCACGGTAAGCGGGGACGTTTCGGGGCCGGTCACCGGCGAGGTGACGGGAGACGCTGCGCCGGGTGCGGAGGACGAAGAAGCCCAAACCCCCGCCGATTTGCCCAGGCCTCCTTACACGCCTTTGCTCAAGTCTATCAGCCTGGATTATGAAGCCCACCTCAGCCTGAACCATTTTCCGCCAGGCCCAGCCGACTTGCCCGGTGCTTTGATCCATATCCATCCCTTTGGCACCTCGAGCCCTGAAAGTATTTTGTCGTCCGATGCAACGCTTGGCTCAAGCCATATCAATGCCTATTTACTGCCTCATTTTGACTATAAAGGAAACCTGATCATAGGGATCGCGAATTTGGATCCCCCTGCTGTATTGTCCTTGCTCTTTTTGATCGAAGAAGGAAGCCATACTTTGGATGAAACTCCCGATCGCATTCAATGGAGTTACCTTTTGGGAAATGAGTGGGTGAAATTTGAGGAACAGGAGGTCCTGGAAGACAACACCCACCGGTTTACCACTTCGGGGACGGTCGTGCTTCAATTTCCGGCAAACACCGCCGGGCCGAACACCATCCTGCCGGATGGCCAGTTTTGGATTCAGGCGTCCGTCATTCCCGGCGATGGACAAAGAGGCCTTGCCGAACTTGGCCACTTCAGCAAGCTCCGGCATATATATACCAACGGGGTTCGCGCTGTCCGCAGTCCGGATAGCCCTGCTTTTCAAGGCAACCTGAAAGCGGGGACCATTGAAAAGCTTCTGCCCAAGCGGGCCGAAGTCAACGAAGTGATACAGCCAGACCCCTCATTTGGAGGCCGGCTTGCTGAAAAAGACGCCCCGTTTTACCTGCGCGTTGCGGAAAGCCTCCGCCATAAAATGCGCGCTATTACCCCCTGGGATTTTGAACGGATCATCCTGGAAGCTTTTCCGGAGATATTCAAAGTCAAATGCATCAACCATAGCCGGCGCCAAATTCAACCGGACGGCACCTATGAATTGGTGTCCAGCCCCGGCAGTGTGCTCATTGTGGTCATTCCTCAGTACAAGCACAGGAACGACGAGGCATTTGTACGCCCAAGAGCCAGCCAGAAGTTGCTCCAAACCATCGCGGGCCATCTCCGGCCTTTTACTTCACCCCTGATCGACGTCCAGATAATCAATCCGGTATATGAAGAGATACAAGTCAGCCTCTGGTTGGAGATGGCGGCAGGGAAAAACACAGGAGGCAATTTGAAAGAACTCGAAGCCAGCCTGCAGTCCTTATTATCCCCCTGGGTGCTTTCTGGCGAATCGGAAATTGAATTTGATCGGGAAATTGCAACTTCTGCCGTACTGGGCGCCATTCGCCAAAAAGACTATGTCGCCTCCATTAACAATTACATTTTTAGCATAGAGGTCGCGGGAGGCGTGAAAAAGGAGGTTTCGAACGAAGCCATTATCCGGCCAAGCATGCCCTGGTCGGTGTTGGTTTCCAGCAGCAGGCATACGATCTTCACGCTCAGCACCCAGCAGTTGCAGGGGACACAGGCCCTCTTCGGCATTCCATTTCTGACGATAGGCGACGATTTCTATGTGGCGCCGGATGAAGAAAGCAAGGGCAGTTCAGGCAAACGCTTTCAACAGCAACTCGACACTGCCGGGAATACTTCCGCCAATCAACGGCCAGGCCCCGGCCTCAAGCCGTTTATTTTCTTCGACAAACCTTAACATCACCCTGAGCCATGCCAGACGACAATACCAGGACAATTTTGAAGGACGCTTTTAAAACCGGGAAAAGGCCCAGAGAACAGGATTTCCGGCTTTTGATCGATTCCATGTTTATCAAAGACCTGGACACGCTTACCCTTTCCGGTACCGACCCCATCACCGTAGAAGGCGGAGACTTTGGCGACCCGCTCATCAGTTTGAAAACGAAAAAGCCCGGTGATGCTGCTTTTTTCCTCTCCATCGACAGCCCGAAAGGCCTGGGTTTCCAAAGAACCAATAAACCGGCAGGCCAATCCTTGTTTTTCCAGCTGGGCGACCAACACGCGATCACCAACCTGTCCGCACTGAGTATGGGCGCTGGCAGCCCCTGGGAAATCAAACCGGAATCCTCCCAACAAAAATTCAGCATCAAGTCTTCGGCAGGCGCCGGCCTGGAAATCCTGGATCAACATCTAAACAAGCAACTTAATTTAATACAACTCAATAAAATCGGTTTTGGAAGCGGCGATGCGGACTGGGGCATTTTGGCCAATAACACCCGCACGGCCGACGAGATGGGTATACAGAAATCGGGCAAAGGCATCAAGGTCGGCATAGCCAAAGCGGATCAGGAGGTAAGCCTTTCTGGCCTGGATGTCCTTAAATTCGGGGATGGCGCCTGGCAGATCAATGCCGGCGCCGACAATCTGGCCCTCCAAAAGCCTGGTGTCGGCGGCATAGAAGTGTCTGCCGCCGACAAGCTTCTCAAACTAAACGGGTTAGATGGAATTCGCCTGGGGGCTACATCTTCCGACTGGAAAATTAGTTCTGGCCCGGATGGCTTGAATATTGGAAATGATACAGCCTCCTTAAATATTGCCAAAGATACAGCCGGCTTTAAACTGAAGAACGTGAACGAAATCCAGTTTGGGAGGGCTGCGGCGCCATCCTGGCGCATCACAGATGAAGGGGCGGGAGGCCTTCAGTTTGTCAAAGGGTCAGATGTCTTCCAATTGAACTTTACAGGCAACCAGCTTCAATTGGACAATATCGGGCAACTTGCCTTCGGAGCAGGCGCGGATAGCTGGAAGATACAGAAGCCGGCGGGTTCGGGAGAACCGCTGAATATAGAGCAGGGTTCAGCCAGGATTGTTTTGGTTCCCGATGCCGATAAAATGAAACTCGAATCTGTGAGCGAAGTTTTATTCGGGGCGTCGACAGAGGTGAGTCCTTCCTGGCGCCTTTTTGGCACAAACAAGGTCTTTTCGCTGCAATATGATGCCAAAGCCATTCAGTTTCAATGGGACGATACCGATAGCGTACTGGCCATAAAGGGCCCTGATGCCATTATGATTGGAGGATCCGGGAAAGAATGGACATTTTCTGCAGATAGCTCGGAAAGCTTTCACCTCGGTAAGGGCACAAACAGATTATTGAAGATTGAAAATCCATCAAGCCTGCCCGCCAGCCTGGATCTTTTAGAAAACAGGCTGGACAACCTGAGCGGGATCAGGGGCCATAAACAAACAAAGGAACTCAAAGCTTCCAATCTAATAAAAGACGGGAGTAAGCAATTCCACGTCATTCAAAAAGGCATCGAAGAAAGCATCTATGAGATTTTCGGACATCTGAAAAGCCCTAAGGAATATCATATTTTTCACGCCGTGCTGATTAATGCCGACGGAAATGCAGCTCAACAGGCAACCATTTCCGGCAAGAAAAAGACGGGAAGCGGAAGCCCTGCTTTGCAGTTTGAGTGGCAAAAAAACGGCGGTGCTACCTGGTCTTTATTGTTGGAAGCAAAAGACGGCCTTGAAACCGGAGATTGGGAATTAACCTATTATATCACCCGGCGCTGGTGGTAAATTAAATTACCGACGGTTTGAAAGAACCCTTAAACATATCGAAGCCAGACCCTATTCCTTCCAGCATGGATGCCGAATCCATGAAACAGGCAGGGATTGATTATATCCGGCAACTTGCGCATGCTTTCTGGACAGACTATAATGAACATGACCCCGGGATCACTGCGCTCGAGCAGCTGTGCTACGCCCTGATCGACCTGGGATACAGGATTCATTATCCCATTGAAGACATCCTGGCGGCAGCGAATGCCGGCGAAGCTTCCCAGCCCCAGTTTTATGCTGCCAGGGAAGTTTTTTCGATCCATCCTCAGTCGAAGTGGGATATTCTCCGTTTGCTGCTCGATTGCACGGACGTCAAACATGCCTTTGTCGAAGAAATAAAGGGGCCGGATTCTTCTCCTGTTGGGCTCTATAAGGTGTGGCTCCTTCCGGAAGAACATTTACTCATTAAGCCAGAGGATGGCGAAACCAAACAAGCACACATACTGGAGCAACAGCAACTGTTGCTCCAGTATGTGGATGAAAAACTAAGCGCTAACCGAAGCCTGGGCATTGATTTCCTGCCCTCGTCGATTGTGGCAAGGGTCCCGGCCAAACTAAAACTGGAAATAGAAATCAACGATAAGGAACATGCCGAGCAGAGCCTGGCCAAGGTATTATTTAAAATCAAAGATTATTTTACGCCTCGAATCCCCTTTTATTCTTTGCAGGAACTCTATGAAGAAGGCTTGTTTACCGAGGAGGCCTTTCAGGGGCCCGCTCTTCAGCACGGGTTTCTGAAAACGGCTGACCTGATACAAAACCCAATCAAGCAGAATGCGATAGACCCGGCTACCCTTCAACTCGCGAATTTGTTCGGCCTCCAGGATATTTTGCTGGATATTGAAGAAGTCAAATGGATAAGCCGGCTCTCTATTGAAGTTGATTCGAACGCCCATTTCGATGGGGAGGGCAATCCTCAAAGGCCGGTCTTTTTTCAGTTCGATTTTGAACCTGAGCTGCACTTTCCGGATATCCGGGCCACTTATGGCGGCAGCCCCACAGAAATTAAAGTGGCAGACCTTCAGCGTTTTTTGCAGGACATGGAGCAGGCCAGCCAGGGGAAGAAACAAAGGGGCCGCCAGATGGACATAGCGGTTCCTCCGGGAAACTACCGCCATATCGACCGGTATTATTCCATTCAGCACCACTTCCCCAGCATATATGGCCTGGGCAAGGAAGGCATGCCTCCTCCCGTTGGCCGGGAAAAGGGCGCTAAACTGAAGCAATTCAGGGCTTATCTGTTGCTGTTTGAACAGATCCTGGCCAATTATTTTATGCTGCTCGATCAAGCGAAGCACTTATTTTCTATCGGCCATCACAAAGGCCATAAGCCACAGGAAATACAAACGTATTTTGCGGGCTTCCCGGAAAGCGTTCCGGAAATCTGGTCTCTGATCAATGACCAGAGCCTGAGCCTTTCTATTCTTGGCGTCATTGACCAGGTGGAAAACGACATTTTGCAGCTGATCAAAAAGAAGCTGCCGCCCGGCTTGCCCCAAAACGCCTGGCAGGACAGGTATGAGAAGATTAAAAGGTGGATAAGCACCGCTTTGTATGAATCCAGGAAAGTGAATGCTTTTGCTTCGATGTCCACCGACGAACTCCGGGGTTGGCTGGCACCGCCTTCCATGGATGGCTACAGCCAGGAGTATAAGCTGCCTGCCCTTTCGATGGAAACCTATTTTGCCGGGTTAGCCGATGATTGGTATGCGGCCACAACGGATGAGCCTGCTCTTAAGAAAACTATTTTGAAAAGCATGGGGCAGCTGGAGGGCGATCTGCAAAAGTGGCTCCGGGAAAAAATAACCCTCAACTACAAACATTTGCTTGAACTCGAGCTGGAGTCCCCGGCGACAAAAGAGGAGCGGGTTTCCCGGTTGTTTAGCCACCTGCTTGCCAGGCTGGGAGAACGTTTTGACGAAGAGTCCTTTCGCCTCTACGCCTTTAGCAACAAAAAAAACCTGAACCAGGAAATCATCGCCGCCAAACAACGGATCCTGGCAAATTTTCTGGACCTGAGCGCTAACCGGGGCCGCGGCATGGACTATTCGCGCCTGGTAAAAGCCGGCACGCCAAACAACAATGCCCTGGCCTGGGAATACCTGGACCCCCAAAACATTTCCGGCCTGGAAAACCGTTTGCACCACATGCTGGGGATTGACAACCCTGCTTATCTCAGCCTTGGTAAAATATGGCGCCAAATTAATTCTCTGGAGCCGCCCCTGGCCAATGATGCCGCCCTCATGCCCTATGGCTTGAGGTTAGATGCCGGGGCGTCGAGCCCAGGCCTTTACGAGCAGTTGAAGCTGGTGCTGAGATACGGCATCGAACGAAAAAATTATCAGGTGTCTACGGTTGCCGGCGGGGTGTCGGTGGAGCTTAACCTTCCCGGTGCCGGCGGGCCAGCCACGCCCCTGCCCATATCCTTAACTGACCAGAAAGGGGCTGCCGTCTTTTCGCCAGCTGACGCTCAAAATGTCATCCGGGATACCGCTTATTATTTGAAAGGGCTGAAAAACAAATGTGAAGGGTTCTACCTGGTAGAAGAGGTGCTGTTGAGGGCCCGCGACGACGATGAACCTGCCGATAACGCCTTGTCGCCCCCTCTTCCTCCTTATTTCGAGCCGTTTACAGCCTATTTGATCCTCCCGGACTGGCCGGCGCGGTTCCAATCTGCCGGCTTTCAGCAGGTGTTGTATCGCACCCTGTCGCAAGAATGCCCTGCGCATATATATATTCAATCACTATGGCTCAATGCTGCCGAAATTGAAACCTTTGAAGGATTGTATGCCAGGTGGTTGCAGCAACTGGACGCCATTTATGGGCAGCAGGGCGCGCAGTCCCCGGCTGTATCGCCAACAGATGCCGGGCTATTGGCAATGGTGCGGGCAAAATTGACGGAACTGAGGGATGCCATCCAAAAATCCAGAGCGTCGACAGTCCCGGAGGAGTCCATCTTCCTCAGCCTGGCTAAAATCCAGGAAAAGCTGGATAGCTTGAAACCGCAATTAAATGCCGACGATGTGTTTTCGGCTGCGGTAGAGGCCATAGACTCCCTGCGCGCCCACCTGCAGGATGCCTTAAATACCGGTACGCCAAAAGGATCTGTGGAAACCCTGGCGGATTTGGCTACAGAGCTTGGAGCGATCGACCTGAGCGATGCCGTTGAACTATCCAGCCTGTCTGGTGCCTGGCAAGCTGGCTTGCAAACACACCTGAAAGAGCTGCCGGCAAAACTCGGCGAACTGAGGCTCGGCGCAAAAACACAGATGCGTTTATTGGCGGAAGAGTTAGATAAATATGCTTATGTCCTAAGCGAAAGAACAATAGTGGATCAGGTGACAGCCGATTACGACACCCTTGTTGTTCACTTTCAAACGTTTTCTGAAATTTCAGCCCTTTGTGCGGTGAATATTCAAATGGCAGGCGCATTGATTACGGCCTACTACAGGCTCTTGCATCCCGATAGTACTCCTGTCCAGAAAGAAGGCGCCAGGCTGGCGTATGCCAGTATTGAACTAGCCCTGTTTTTAAAAACTACCGCTCTCTATAAATCATCGGCAATTTGATCGATCCACCCCATATCATCCAACGGCAGCTTTGGGAGGTCGACTGCGCTTCGGAAGGGGAGTACCAAGCTATCTGTCAATATATCAAGGAGCAACTGCAGGGGGAGCTTGGGCAAATGCTGGAGCAGGCACTGGACGAGTATTTTCCGCCGGGCCAGCACATCAGAGTCGATCAGCTGGTCGTAGATGTCGGGGATATTTCTATAGACGAGTTGGAAGAGGCCCTCGCCGGCCGGTTTCGGTCCCGGTTCATTGAAACATTGAACGAGCTCATCCATGAGAAAAAAGGGCTCCTCCAGCAGTCTGGCCTATCCGAAAATACCTGGCAGGCTTTCGAGTATTTTCTCCTGAACGGTTATGCGCCGTGGTGGATACCGCTGGAAGAAAAAACGACGCTCACCGTCAGCTATCAATCCTTAACCAGGCTTTTCCCCAACCTGGTGGCGCGTTTTTTCCGGAAGGAAGGGCACAAGGAGCGGGTCCGCAAACGCCTGATCTACCAGTTGGGGGATGCTTCGGTCCGCACGACCATCCGGCTGCTGGAACCTGGCGGCGCTCCCTTCATTGAAGGCTACGCCGATGACCTGCTGGCCTTTCACCGCCATCGGCCCGTCGTGCCGCTCTCTGAAAATGCCATGGCAACCCTTATCTGGGAAGTCATACTGGCCTATCTGATGGCGGACAGAGGGTCTGCTTTTAACACTTTTTCCTTTGTCCGCTCGAGCCTTCAACTGCTGGCGGCCCGATACAACATCAGCTTCAGCGCGCTGTTGAAGGCCATGCACCAGCAACTCCCTGCACTGGTGCCTGCAACCAGGTTAAAGACCAACCTGGCTTTTATCGTCGAATATTTATTTAAGGAATGGGCTTTGGATGCGCCTGCTTTTTCCACCTCAAAAAGCGTATGGCAGGATGCGGAAAGCTGGCTCGGCCATCTGATGGCGAGTTCCCCGACCGGCAAAACCTGGGAATATCTGGCGGCCATCGGACAACGGCCCTCCTATGAACCGTTGTTAAAACAGCGCCTCCAACAACAAAACTTCCGCAAGCAGTTCATTTACCTTCTGGGCGCTTTGCCGTGGGGCCGGGCCATGGAAGCCCTTACCGGAACGAGAGCCCGTGCGCTGAAGCCCATGTATGAGGATTTGGCCCTGGTGCTCCGGCCCATGGCAGGCTTGCTGGGCGGAGAAGAAGCCCTCGGCTATTACCTGAAAGACGCCTGGTTGCACAACTATGCTTTCGGCAACTTTGAGCTGAGCTCCCCGTCGCTTCAGCTGGGGAGGTTTCTCGGCGCTTTTCAGGCCGCCATTCCGGTGAGCGCAGGTATGTTTTTTGACAACCTGTCTCAACAAATCCAACTGCACCAGGAGCAATTGTCGCTGGGAGCAGGCTGGAAAAAGGCCGTGGGCCAATTCACCCGCCAGTATGCGCCGGCTGCTGCACCGGACCCCTTTGCCGAGATCGAACATTTGCTGTCCTTCGAGCCGAACGTGCCGGCAACGCTTGATCGCCTGCCCATACTCCTCAGCAAATTGCCCGGGGAATTTCGCGCACCTTTAATAAACCTGCTGTGGTCGTTGAGCGACGGCGGCAAAAACCGGCAGTTGCGCTCCTTGCTGAATGACGAAATCTTTGGCGCCTTCCTGCAGGCCATTGCGCCCACCCAGCAAGAATTCATCCAAAAAAGCGTAAAGGCCTTTGTACACATTCACGGCCGCCAGCCGCTCATTCCGGTATCCAGCCAGGAGGCCCAGCTCAGCTTGAAAGAGGCCATCCTGGATACACTGCTGGCGGACAGGGGGAGCTTTTTCAACAGGAAGTCCTTCACCCGGGACAGCCTTCATCGTTTTGCCCGCCAATATAATGTGCCCTATGAGGCCCTGCTGGGCTATTTGCTCCAACGGCAGGAAGTGCTGGCCGGGTATGTTCCGGAGCTGAACCGCATTGTCCTGGATTTGCAGGAGGAGGCGGCCCCCGGCAGCCCCTTCCCTTCGCCTGCCTCCGAACTTTCTCCGGAGCAATCGCTGGCCTATAACTGGATCCGGTTTCAGCAATACTTATCCTGGGGAAATTACGCCGAGAAAGCCTACAACTTTCAGGCGGAAGCCATCTTAAAGCAGTTGCTCTTATTTCAGGCAAAAAAACTGAAGCAACTCCTCCTGCAGTATCGGGATAAGCAGCAACTGCTGCAGCGGTTGGCGCCATTTGACGCTGAGGCGCGAACCGATATCGCCAAACTGCTGGCACCCGGGCACCGGCAGTTTATTGAAGAAATTTGGGAGGAATGGCAGCTCCTTCAAAGCTATATCCCGTCTGAGCGCGAAACGGATCTGATGAGCCTCATTGCCCAGGCCATGCTGGAGTATATATTCGTTATCAAAAAGAAATACTTTGTCAAAAGCACTTTTGGGCGAAGCCTGGTACATTTCCTGTCGCAGGCATCCGGAAGGGCCAGGGCCTATACCGAGCGCCTGGTGGGCCAGGCGGCTCAGAGCCTTTCCCTGCCTTTTTATGGTACGTTTCTGCCCCCTTCTGCCTCTCCCTCAGAGAGAGCGCCTTCTTTCGCCCGGTTTAAAAGCTTTCTCAAAAAAGGGGACCTGTACCATCTCGGAATCAACAAGCCCCGGGAACTCAATCCCTACGTGCTGGCTCTGATCGCGTCGTCAGAAAGGAAAATGGTTAATGTTTTCAAACAACTGCCCGATGCTTATTTCTCCGCCCGGATACTCGCGTTGTACCTGGACGACAATGCGAAGCTGCGGTTATTGGAGGTACTGGCGCCTTTGTACGCCGAAGATTCCGGAGAATGGGCCAGTCTTTTCCAGGATATGAGCGCCCCCGCCGAAGCCGATATTCAGCTGGATGGTTTAAAGGAGGCCATTTGGGTTTCCATCCTGATGAGCATGACGGCACCAGAGAAAGGCCCCTCTGCCATCCAAACGTTCATTGCCGAAAATCTCGAAAAGAGGATAACAACGGAGGGAATTGCGCCGGAAATCATCATCCAGGGCCTGGATAAAGCCGCGGGAAAAATGAGCTCCGGCAAAAGGACAGAATGGATGGCAGCTATAAAAAAGGAGATACAGGAAAGGCTTGAACAACCGGCAGATCGCCTATCCTCAGAACCGCCTTTCCCTGATGACAAATTCAAGGAACCCATGAGCGAGCCCCAGGGAATAAGCATCGAAAACGCCGGCCTCGTCCTGTTGTGGCCCTACTGGAAGTTGCTGTTCGAACGGCTGGAACTCGTAGCCGATGACGATTTCGTATCTTTGGAGAGCCGGCAAAGGGCGGTACACATATTGCAATACCTGGCCACCGGAGAAACGCAGACGCCGGAGCCCTTATTGGCGTTCAACAAATGGATCTGCAACCTGCCCCTGGCGGCACCCGTCCCCTATGAGATAGATTTGGATGCGGAAAGCCGGGAACTCATGGACGGCCTTTTGTTGAGTGTCAACCAGCGGTGGAAGCCTCTTCAGAATTCCGGTATTGAAGCCCTGCGTCAGACCTTTTTGCAGCGCCGGGGAATACTGCGGCTCGACACCGAAAAACCGAGGCTGACGGTTCAACGCAAAGAAGGCATCGATGCCCTCCTGGGAGCTTTGCCCTGGAGTTTCGGGATAGTCAACTTGCCCTGGAAACCCCATCCGCTTTATGTGGAGTGGTAATACTACTTTGTTAACTTAGAAAATTAACCGCAGAGACCGCAAGGGGCGCAGAGTTTCAACTCTACCTCTGAGTTACTCTGCATACTCATATGTTTGTGAAACCACGGGGAACGCAGGGAGCGCAAAGGAGAGTATCGCAACTCCGCTGCGCAATCAGCTTCCTGCCATGCGGCCTTTCCTCTGTGGCCCTCTATCGCCCCCTGCGGTTAAAAAACAAAGGAACTTGCCCGGACTTCGGCGTGAACTCGGCTCCGTCCGACGGAGGTGGCAGCCGAGGAGAGCCCGGTACTTTTGTTTCGTATACGACCACACCTGTCTGCCGAAGCTTCGGCGCAGGCAGAGATCGTAACGAGCATTCCAAGTTATTTGTAAATTACATTAACAGAGAAGTATTGAGGGCTTGTTTTAATCAAGAAACCATAAGAGAAGATGATTGCCACGACGCCAAATCCGACCGCTCAAAACACCCAGAGCCTGTTGCGGGAAATCCAGTGGTTTAAAACGGTGCTGGATACCAGGATGCTGCTCTTTCTGGGGCAGGAAAGCGAGGCCGGATCGATCTATGAACTGCCGCCCCCTGACCTGAGCGACGACCCTTCCATGTATGCCCGGGTCGTCCGGAATTTTCAATTCGGTTTTTCGGAACGGTTGATATTGATGCTCAGCTTTATTCCCCATATTTATCCCGAGGCCCTGGATATCTTTCTCATCCGCAACGAGGGCTTGCAAAGAGGGTTCACGGAGTTTGGAGGCATACTCGGAAAACATCACGGAGGATTCCTGCCCACCGGAGAGACGGCTATTTTCCTCTTATCGGAAGGAGACTTGCTCAAGCGGCTGGAAGCGGCGAGGCTGTTCGACGATGCTCACGTCTTTTACCGGCACAATATCCTCAGCCTGCAGGCGATCGCAACCGACGGAGAACCCATGCTCAGCGGCCTGCTTAAATTATCGGACGAATATCTGCACTACTTCACCTCCGGGGAAGCTTATCATCCGGGCTACAGCGCGCACTTTCCCGCCAAGCGCATCAACACGCCGCTGAACTTCGAAGACCTGGTGGTGCTGCCTGCGCTGATGGGTCAACTGAACGAAATAAAGGCCTGGATCAGGTATGGCGACACCCTCATGAACGACTGGGGGCTGAAGGAGAAAATAAAACCGGGTTACCGCTGCCTTTTTTATGGCCCGCCCGGGACCGGCAAAACGCTGAGCGCAACCCTTATCGGGAAGGCCTGCCAGGCCGACGTCTATCGGATCGACCTCTCCATGGTGGTTTCCAAATACATCGGGGAGACCGAGAAGAACCTGGCTAACGTATTTGACCAGGCCGAGAACAAAAAGTGGATTTTGTTTTTTGACGAGGCCGACGCCCTCTTCGGCAAAAGGACGGAAACCCGGGACGCGAACGACCGCCACGCCAACCAGCAGGTGGCCTACCTGCTACAGCGCGTGGAAGATTTCCCGGGGGTGGTCATCCTTTCCACCAACCTGAAAAAGAACCTGGATGAAGCTTTTGCCCGCCGGTTCGATCAGATGATCTATTTCCCCATCCCCAACCCGGAACAACGCCTGCTGCTGTGGAAAAACAATTTCACCAGCCCTCACTATCAATTGGAAAAGCGGATCAGCCTGGAAGATCTGGCGCAGAAATATGAACTGACCGGGGGGAATATCATCAATATCCTGCGCTACTGTTGCATACAGGCGATCATGCGGAATACAACAAAAATTGTACTCAAAGATATTACCGAAGGGATAAGAAAAGAACTTCACAAAATGGGCAAGGTCTTGTGAAAGCAATGGTATTCACTCCTTCACTCATTCACTCATTCACCCATCCACCCATTCACTCCTTTCCAACCATGAGGCTACCCGCCATTCGCCGTCTGAGCAGCCGTAAGGGAGGCTACGATGGCGTCGAATTCGGATTGCATCTCATCTTTTATTTTTTCCGCATCCTGGAATTTTTTGCGGCTGTCTTTCACCCTGCCTTCAGCCTGGTTTCTTTGGCCTACAACCATTTGCAAATAGTCATCTTCCCGAATGGGGTTTCCATCTTCGTCCAAAAGGGACAGCGGAAATGTTTCCCCGATATATTTCAATAAATGAGCTATGTCGTCTTTTAAATCCCCGGGTTCCAGATCTTCAGACTTTGTGTTAGGCATATTCAGCAGCGCCTTAAAGACAACCATCTCTTTGTAGAAAGAGAGGCAATCTGCGTAAGCTTTCAGAACAGCATCCATAGCCGCCTGCGTAGCCGTTTTCAGCGTTGTCATGCCATTGGTGACCCCCGGGGAGGGCACTCTGGAAGGCACATTCTGAAATTCCTGTCGGATGAGGGCATCCAGTTGGCTTCCGATATTCTGTTCCAGCGTTTCTGTCAATATGGCCAATTCCCGGGTAGCCACAAATAATACGTCGGCGGCGTCCAGCGTATCTTCCGTGACGTCGGCAACTTTTGCTACCAGGCTGTTGGCTGTCTCCAAACTGGCGATAACCGGGCGGGAAGCCTGGTCGGTAGCTTGAATATTATCAGCATACGTTTTGATCGTCGTATAATTGGCCAACTCATTATTATATTCGGCCTGCGCCCCGGCAGCGCTGGCTTTTGCCTCATCGAGCTTCAGTTTTGCCTGATCGCGAAGGCCCTTCAATTCATTGATATAATCTTCGCTGGTCGTAAATGGATTCGGCATGATAGGGTAATTATTAATGATGTAGGGTGGTGGTTAAGTGGATTTGATCAAATAAAGGCATTATTCCCTTCTAGGCTTTTATTACCCATTTAAAGGAGGCCTCGCCGGACTCTGACGGATTGCCGGCAACAGACACCGTTATTTTGGGGTCGAATGTCCTTTGCTTGGGAAACGTGCCGGTAGGCGTGCCGCTAATGATCCCGGTATTGGGGTCTATGCTTAGGCCGTCCGGCAAGTCATTTGCCGAAAAATTAAATGTCCTTCCGGCAGGATTGGAAACGGTCACCGGCAAAGGTTTAATTTCCTTGTCCTTTTGGTCTTCCCGATCAGCTATTGGCTTGATCTTAACCTCTAAAATTTTAATTTCCCACGTAAAGGATACGGTGGAGGACTCTGCCGGAGTACTGTCATCTGACACAGTCACAACCGTAGAAAATGTGCCTGCCGTAGTAGGCGTCCCGCTGATGACCCCTGTAGTTTGGCCGATACTCAGGCCCGGAGGCAAGCCTTGCGCGCTATACGTCAGTTTTTTTCCGGCGGGGTTGAAAACGGTAACCGTCAGAGGGGCAATGCTTTCCGTCCTTTTGTTTTCCTGGTTGCCTATCGGATTGATGCTAAGATTAAGCGCTTTGGCGATAAACCTGAAGTTCACAGAAGATTCGTTGGCCTGGCCGTCTCCGACTTTGACCTCAACATCGTAATTCCCGTTATTGACCTGGCCGGCATCATCAGCAAGTTTCCCGGTAATAACACCGTCGCTATCAATACTTAAGCCGCCGGGCAAAGTATTAGCCGTAAAAGTCAGCGGGGCTTCCCCGGGATTGCGCACCGGCAGTGGCTCGGCAATGCTTTCCCCCTCGCTCATGTTAATATCTCCTATTTGCAGGATACGCAAAGCATTGTTGCTGAAAACCGATTGAGCGTCGATTTTAAGGCTGTCGATTTTTTGCCTTAAGAACTCAAGGGCGTCAACTCTGTCCTGATTCTGCACATGGTTATCTACGTTATCCAGCCCGTCTTCGAAGTGGCCGGCTACCGTGTTGGTATGGGTTTTCGTTATTTGATCGACATTGGCGCTCAGGAGGGTGGCTTCGGCCTGTTGCAGGGCCGTATTGGCAGTGGCCAGGTTTCCATCCACGTCCGTTTTCAAATTGCCAAAATCCGTCTGGATGTCCGTCAGGATCGCTCTTAAGTTCGTCAGGCCGATCAACGCGTGAATGCCGGCTGTCTTCACGGCAGCGTTAAACGCAAATTCGGCATACTCGCCTGCATGGGCTGCTTCGGCTGCGATGGCCTGCGAAGCCTGGGTGATCACTGCGGCGATATCAAACAGGGAGTTTTCCAAACTGGACGTCGAGCGCAGGTCACAGGCGTTTTTGGTGAGCGTTTGCAGGTTGTTTGCCGCGTCCTTGATGGAAGCGATGGCGGTATCCAGGCTGGCCTGCACGGCCTGGTTTTGCGTTTCCAGGGCAGTCATGCCTGCGAGCGCATCGTTCAGGTATTGCTCGAATTCTGCTGCGGCAAAACCCTGGTAATCGACGGGCTGGCCTTCAGCGTTTGCGGCGGCAATCCCCTTGCTGAGCAATGCATATTTAATGGCCGTCGCCAATGCTAATGTATAGCCACTCTCTCGTTGGCCTTGTACGGCGTCAGCGCTGGTTTTATCTGAAAGTTTTACCTTGGAATCCGAATCGGCAGTGGAGATTAGGCCAGACAACTCATTCAAAAAAGAATTGAGCTTGCCATCTGTCTTAGGTGTAGGCATTGTGTTTGGTATTATAAAAATCTTTAAGATTGAGTGATCTTTGTTCCGTGCTTTCCCGTCAGATTCAATTCCTTTCTCTTACCCTGCCACGCCTCGTATGCACTATGCCAAATAGTAAACTGGAAGAAGAATTAAATATAGAAATAATAAACCAAAGCGCCTAGATATATTTTGTATGTTTGATAAAAATCAATCCGTCATGCAAGAAATCACCTTAACCGTTACCATAGAGGAAGCCAACCTCATCCTCGAGGCCCTGGGCGACCGGCCCTTCAAAACGGTGTTCTCCTTAATTGGCAAGATCCAGGCGCAGGCAGCCGGCCAGTTGAATGGCGGGGGGAAGGAGGAGGGTGGGGGAGGGTGAGTAAGGAGGGTGCCAATTAAGCTAAGGGCTTGCCCAAAAATAAACACTCTATTTAGAGTCGTTCTTTTGCACGCTGGCGGCCCCGACACTCCGTGTGCGGGGTAGACTGTTGCCAAGCCTCGCCGTAGCTCCGGCTATGCCTGCGTTTGGCGCCTTGCCAGCGCACAAAATAACTTCCTCTATTCTGTACCATTTATTTCTGTGCAAGCCCTAAGTTGCCGATAATTAAAGCCGCCACGCGTTTGGACGTACTTGATTTATCTGGCACATAACAAGCGGCTACTTAATTGGTTTTCAAAAATTAAACAGGGGGTTTGCCGTGATAGTCGCCAGGCGAACTCTAGTCGCCAGCCGACATCACAACCCCTTATTAATATTTGAAGCTCAATAAAGTAGCCGGTCCGAATAAGGTCAACCCGATTAATGATGTGCAATTGCTCTTGCATACAAGCTTCTATAGTGTTTATGGATATGCCGGAAACTTTCCGGGTCTATATTCCGGATATCGACAATTCTGGATGGCCAGTTTTTGGCTAAATGCTCCAGATAGGAAAGCATATAGATGCTTTTGAATTCGTCAGCTTCATCGAGATTCTGCCCAACCATTTGCTGGTACCATTCCGTGTAGGTCCAAAGCTCGCCAGGGGCATCGGCTGCTATGCTGCCGCCTGCGCCGACAGGCCGGGTCACTTTAATCTTTAAGCGGCTGGGTATGTCCGGCCCTGGTTCATTGAGCATGATGCCACTCTGCTGCACTCCAGGCTGCCCTGCCTCCTGCCTGCCGGAAATCCTACCGATCACATCTGGAATATAGCTCCGGCCTTCAAGAGCAACGATTAGGTTTTTAGCCCTTGGGTATCTGTCGATCCCCAGCTCTTCAACGATTAAATAAACTTGTGAAACGCCCTTACGGAATGCGGCCTGGCAAGCTTGCAGGGTACTTTGCAAGGTCTGCGCTTCATCACCGGTCACAAGATTGGTAAAGGTGACGCTGTCAGGGGCTACCAGCGAATTGCTTCGCAGCCGGCGGCCGGCAGCCGGCACTGCAGCCTCAGCTGCTGCCAGCGCTTCAGGGCCTCTCTCTTCAGCTACTGCCACACCTGCACCAGCTTTATGCTCAGCTGTCGGCGCTGCTGCTTGCCTTACGCCAGCTCCAGCATGGGCGCCGGCTGGCCGGAAAGGCTTTTCTTTATTGAGCAGCAAAGTTTTTGCCAATAATCTATGGTGCAGGCTATAGCGTTCGGCACTTGACCCATCGTATATTTGGGTGAGTTCTCCAATGCCTAAGGTGGCAAAGTGCATAGCTTCTTCCAGTGGAATCATCATCTTGCCGGCGAGCATTTTCGCATTCGGATGATCCAGCGCTGCCATTTTCCGGGCTTTGAGGTCTCTATCTCCCCTGGCAAAGCGCCCTCTGCTCTCCTCATCTTCTCCCATAGAAAGGTCCGTAGCCGTCCGTAGCCATTCCGCCAAAGAGGCAAGGGCTTCCATTATTTCTCCTGTCACCCTTCCTTCGATGTTGGCGGGTTCCTGGGTTTCATCCCGAAGGATAGAACAGGCCAGGTCGAAAGTTTGGCCGGTGAGGATTACCCCAAGCTGCACTCTGGCAGCCTCCAGGTATTTTTGAACGCTTGTTTGGAAAGCGGCGTCATACATCCTGAGTTCGATGACCGGAATTTGACCGCTCGCTTCGCAACGCCCGGCGTATTCCAGGATTTCATTCCTGTACTGGTGAATATCATAGGCTGCGTCGAACTGCGTTGCGGCCATTTGAAATGGTTTGGCCTTAGGGCGTTCGTCACCGAGCGCACGGATGCCGTCGTTGTAGAATTTGTTGCGTTGAACGACAGGCAAAGCCGTTGGCAGGGCTGGTGCCTGTGCGCTGTTTACCGTTTCCCTGAAAAGTTGCCTGAAGTGCGTCCCCGCAGTTGATTTAACGGCATTATTTGAATGCTGAACCCGGGGGCTGCTGTCTGCCATCTTTTGAATGGCCTTCAACCGCACCGCTTGCGGGCTATTGTCTGCCATCACCTGCCTTTGCCGCTGTACCACTGCCGCCGGCCGGTTGTCCATCAGTTGAATAGCAGACTCGCCGCCGGCCTTCATCAGAGCCACCCCACTTGCCATAGGTTGGCTTTCCCGCCTGCCGGCAGGCAAGGTATTTTCTTGGGTCTTGTCGGCATGGGTGATCATTAATTTCCTCTTTCAGGTTTTTGCATAGCCATTAGTTTCACATTTTTGCTGGCTCGGGAACGCAATGAGGGGAGGCCGGACGTACCCATAGCATGGCTTAATTCCTTTACTTCGACGAGAACGGCCGAGCTACCGATTATGGCCGGCCTCCCGCTCTCTAGCCTCTCTCGCCGCGCGAGTTCTTTCTCCTCCAGCTAATATCAACTCAGCCCCAGCATTTGCCGCCGCTGCTACCGTAGCATAGCTCATGTTGTTGATCCATCCCAGCGCCCCTGTTGCCAAATCCTCTTCCGCTCCATATTCACTTCCAGCCATAGTCAGGAAGCCGCCGGTAAAGAGGTATAATAACTCACATCCAAACCAGGCAGCAAGTTGTGAACGAGTTAAATCACCGGTTCGGTACAAGCCATATGCTCTAGTCGCAGATGCTCCTGCAACGATAATGCCTACCCCCGAATCCAGCGCCGCCAAGACGTTGTCGGCACTACCTGACAGCATGTTGTGCAGGCCTTGCAAATACACCGTAACTGTACCCGTGGCCAATCCCACCCGGCTGCCGCCTTCCCGAAGGTCATCATAGGCCTGCCGCATTGCCTGCCTGATGCCCTGTTCTTGTGGCGCCTCGGCATTGTTCGCAATAGCATTGTCTGCAGCTCCTGGCCCTTCACCGCCTCCACCCTGTTCTATATCACCTTGACCTGCTTCGCCCCCTACAGCATTCCGGTCTTGTAAAATCCTTTCCCAATCTTCATTTGAAATCCATGTCTGAAGGTGGTCTTCATATGGAATGTTATTGCCATCAGCAGTTTGATAAAGTCGTATCCCTGGCGTAATCCCTGCCGGAAAAGGCGAGTATTTAAATTGTTGTGTGGCATAATCGTAATAGTAATAAGCTCTTTGGATAACAGGCATTAGTTGCGGAACTGAACCTGTTAAACTGTTTTTCAGCAGATCGTTTGATTTAAGTTGTGGAGTCATACTACCTGCCCTAGCCCCCATCACATCCGCCTCTTTCTCCAGTCCTTTGTCGTCGTTGACATTCACGCCTCCACTCATCTGCATCGTCGGCCTCACCCGCCCCTGCTTCTGCTGCACCACATGCCAGGCCTCGTGCGGCAGATGCTTTTCCTGCCCGGGGCCTAAGTGGATGTCCGTCCCCTGGGCATAAGCATGCGCTTGTAATCCTGCTGGTTTATCCGAATTGCGGTGCACCTTCACGTCATCCAACGACAGCCCCGACAGGTTTTCCATGCCGGTTTTCAGGTTGTCGGGAAGGCCGGTATCATTTTCCTTTTTCTGGATGGGCGCGGCTTTCCTTTGAAGCGCTTCCTCTTCCATCCCTTTGTTTTGAATCGGCGCAAACTTGCCCTGCAGCAGTTCCTCTTCTTCGGGATCGGCCTGACGTTGCACCGGAGCGAATTTGCCCTGCAGCAGTTCCTCTTCCTCCGGCCCCTGTTTTTGTACGGGTTCGAATTTCCCTTGAAGTAGTTCCTCTTCTTCCAGCCCTTCCTTTTGTACCGGGGGCGCGGCACGATCATTGGCCATCGCCTGCAATTGAGCTATTTGTTTTGCCTGAGGGCTATTGCTTGCTGTTTCCTGAAAGGCCCTCAGCTGTTTCACCTGCGGGCTATTGTCCGCCATTCCTTGCCGATGCCGTTGCGCTATTGCTTCCGGCCGGTTATCCACGAGCTGAAAAGCAGGCGCGCCAACGCTCTGTGCGTGGCTTTGCTGCCGGCCGGCCGGCAGCCTGCTTTCCTGCTTTTTGTCAGCGTGGGTGTTCATATTCCTCCTTTTTAGTTTTTTTAGTAATCCTTAAAAAATAACTTCACGATCCGTCGTTGTAGTGAAGTGAATCAGCCACGTAGGATTGTCGCGGGGTTAGGCTGATAAACGAGCTACAACGACGGAGCTCAAACAGTGAAGTTATTTTTTAATCACTACTTAGTGCCTGCGACGGCTTTGCCATCCGATAAAAATTTCAAATTCTCGGAAGCAGCCAACAAATGGGCGTCCAGCGCTTGTTTTTCCGCCCCGTCCTCGTGCCTCGGCCGGGTAAACTTCCGCCTTCCGCCTTCCGATTTAACGGAGGATTTCGGAGGCTCTTTTTATAGCTGTCCAAAGCCCAATACTCCTCTCAATATCCAAAAAAAACAGGGGGTTGCGCAGCTTTTCCATTATTTTTTTGCAATTCCCTAACCTGGCGGGGGATTTAGGGGGTGGACTAATCCCCCGTTTATTTTTTGAAAACCAATCAGGTCCGCGCCTGCCTGCCGGCCATGCCTGCCTGGCAAACACCAATTCGGCAGGCAGGCACAGCAGGCGGGCAGGCGAGCAGGAACTCGAACAAATTACATTTTTCAATGTAATAGAATGCCCATTTTGTTGAAGCAGCGGGCCTGGAGGCCCGCTCTCCAGGCCCGCCGGAGCAATTGGGTTCCCTAACTGACAACAAACAACCGACAACAGCAACTTGTCC
The DNA here is from genome assembly GCA_020636375.1 of Lewinellaceae bacterium. Lineage (GTDB taxonomy): Bacteria > Bacteroidota > Bacteroidia > Chitinophagales > Saprospiraceae > JACJXW01. Next base: position 229,075 of record JACJXZ010000012.1, read on the forward strand.
TGCGTTCGACCGAGCTCACGCCGAGGTCTTTAGGCCGAAGCCCGCTACGGATGGACAATAACCAACAACTGACAACTGCCCCGGAACTTCGTTCCCGGCGGAATGGCCAGCGCGGTTTCGGCCTCCCCCTCACGGCTCCTGCCGGAACATCCGGCTCAGCATCTCATACAGCTTGGGGTGCCGGTACCGGAAGGTGCCGGGCTGAGTGAAGAAGTATTCGGCGGCCACGCCGAGGAACTCGGCCTCGTCGGTGGCGCCGTAGGAATCGATGTCCGACCGGCCTCTTCTGATCTCTTCCATTTCCTGCCGTATCAGGTTCAGCCATTCTTCGGCGTATTCCGGCGGGAGGAGGGCATTCGGGATGCCGCCCGTATCGCCGTCGGCCTTATCCAGCAGGTGGATGAATTCGTGGATGCCGACGTGCAGCCGCTGCTCCGGGTGGGCGAAGCTCTTGCGCAGGGCCGGCAGGGAGAGGATCATCATGCGGTTCAGCTCCTCGTCGCCCACCAGGCCGATGAGGTCGCGCTGGGCCGCTTCCACCTGGAAGTCGTCGTCGAACATATCCGGGTAGAGCAGCACCTCGCTGAGGTTGCGGTAGCGCCAGCCCGGGAAGCCAAAGGCGGGGATCGCGGCGCTGGCGGCCACCAGCAGGCGGTCCGTTTCCGTCACCTCCGCCTCTACGCCGGTGATGGCCACGTCTTTCAGGAACTGGGCGACGCTTTGTTCGAACCGTTCCTTCTCTTCGTCCGAAAGCCGCCGGTAGTAGCGCACCTTTTCCTGCAGTACGGCCCGCTGCCCTGTCTCCAGCGGCGGCGCCGGGCGGCGGCGGAAGAACAGCTGCCAGGCCATCCCGGCCAGGAGGGCGAGGAGGAGCAAGGTGAAGAGAAGGGCGGCGGTGGACATGGGCTTTTTTAGGCAAAGATAAAAACCTGCGGGGTAGGCCCTGTGGAATAGCGAAGCTTATATTCCACAGGGTAGGCTGTTCAAAACAGTTTTTTTGGGAAGAAACTTTCCTGTATTTTTGAATGCCTTGCCTTACATATTTGCTTAAAGTGCAAGTTCAAGCGCCAAGTGCAAGTGCAAACTCAAACAGTACATGATTGGCCTTTAAGTTTTGATAACCTGCAATTTTTTGTTCGCTGTGAAAGAAAAGAAATTTGACCTGGAAGATCGATTGGTAAGGTTTGCCGGCGATGTTATTTTATTTCTAAATGATTTGCCGGATGACCGGGCTGGAAGCAATCTGAGTAGCCAGCTAACACGTTCTGCAACAAGTGCTGCAGCAACTATAATCAAAAACAAAAAAAGATAATATTTAAGAGCACAACCCCCATTTGCCCCTTGCACTTGCACTTGGACTTGAACTTGAACTTGATTAATCCTCCTCTTCCATCCAGCCGCCGCCTTCTTCGTCATTGAATTTTATATCCAACAGGTAGTAGCCGCCCCGGTGTTCCAGTCGGATGGATCGCTCTTCATACTCATCTTCGCGGCAATACCTGGCTACTTCCCCGGAATTTACCAGCCCGGCAGGCAGGCGGAACATCAGCCGTTTCGTGCCCCAGTTGGAGAAGTAGAGCATGGCGTCGAAGTACTTCTCCAGCACCGTGGCCGGGTTGTGGCGGAAATCGCTGTAATGGTAAAGGAAGCTTGTGTTTTAACCCCCAGAGAGCCCGCCGCCCGCCGCCTGTTGATATTTGACGTGTGGCCGTCTCTGCGAGCCGGCTAAAATTTTTGATGTCCCGTCCCTTGCCCGCCGAAGCCTTGGCGAAGGCGGGCCGCCTGCCGTCCGCCGTCCGCCGTCTGCCGTCTACCGCCCGCCCCCCTTCACCTTCTTCAGCATCCCTCTTGCATTCTCCCCCACGCTCCCCTCCGGGTCCATCTCGATGGCCTTGTTGTATAGTTCAATGGCCTTGTCCGTATTTCCCGCCTTCCAGTTGGCCTCCGCGAGGCTGTCCCAGGCGTTGGCGGAATCGGGGAAGAGCTGGGCGTTGAGCTGGAAGACGTAGAGGGCCGATTCCACCTGGCCGCTGTTCATCAGCTGATAGCCGGCGTTGTTGAACTCCTCTTCAAAATCGAAGAAGCGGTAGGCCGGATCCTTTACCATCCGCTGGGCTTCGGCCGGTATCTTTTCCATCTGGCCGGTGGTGAACAGCCCGGTGAAGTACCCCATGGGGTCGAGGATGAAGTTGTCGCTGGAGAAGTTGAGGGCGGCGTCCAGCACGGGGTCCCGGTTGGAGCGGTAGTCGCCGAAGCTCATGTCGGCGGCGAGGTGGGGCGCCAGCCAGTCGCCGTTCTCCCACTGCGGCTTGTCCTGCCACCAGGCGAAGGAGAGGTAGGCGGTGACTTTGCTGTTGGGCAGCTCGACGGGGTTGTTGTCGCCGTAGAAGTTGATGTTTTCGGCAGTGGGCTCGCCCACGAAGATGGCGTTGGTGTAGTTGTCCAGCTCGTTGACCAGGTTCTGGCAGGCGGAGAAGGTCCGCCGGCCGATGATGACGAACAGCTTGCCCACCTGGTTGATCTTTTCGGTGCGGATGATGCCGGTGACGATGGGCTTGTTTTTGTAGTTGTTGCCGCCGCCGTTGAGGCGCACGTCGAGCACCAGGCGCTCTACGTCGTTCTTTTCGATGAAGTCAAACACCCGTTCGTAAAAGGCCGGGATGGCCTCCGAGGGGTCGTCCTGGATCTGGCTGTGGCGCACGTAGACGGTTTTGTGTTCGGGCAGGTATTCGTAGTAGTAGATTTTGTCCAGGTTTTTCAGGTAGTGGGGCGTAGCACTTTGATCGCGGGTGGCCAGCCAGCCGTTCTCCGGTTTGGTGAAGCCGTATTCGGTGGGAGCATCGTGGCCTTTGGCGTCCACGGCGGCGATGGTTTGATCGAACACCTTGCCGTCCTTTTCGAGGGTCAGCGTGATGGTGTTTTTCAACTCATCGGCCACGCCCTGAGCGTGCAGCAGCTCGGGGATAGCCAGGTAGCTGAGCCCGTAGGCTTTGAAGAACTGGTCGTTCTCGGCCGGCACCACGGGGCGGATGGCGGCCAGGGCCTCCTCCACGGGTTTGCCTTCCACTTTGAGGACTTTAGCGCCCAGGGCCTGTTCGTAATCTTTGTGTGCGCCTTCAACGTATATCCCGTCGCTGAAACAGTACAGGTTGACCGGCAGCTTGTGGTAAGGCACCGGGCTGTGCCGGAAGCCTAAAACCGTGTGGCCGTACTGAAAGGAGGAGACGATGCGCGACAGGCCGGTCAGTATCTCGTGCTCCTGCAGCTTGGGGATTTCCGCGTAGAGCTTTTCTACTGCTGCGTCGAAAGCTTCGGCGGTGGTTTTCTTAAAAAGGAAGGGGTAGTCCTGGTGGACGGTTTGCTGGAGGAAGCGGAGGTCTTCCTGCCAGTCTTTGGCGGTGAGGGTGGTTTGGGTGTAGGTGGTGGAAATGGATAAACAGGCGAACAGAAGTAAAGTCAGATTTTTCATAGTCGGGTTTTTAGGGTAAAGATACGAATTGGGCCGGGAAGTTGCATCGTGGCGCGATCATCCTGATCGCAGGTCCGAAGCAGAGTTCCGGCTTGCCCATGGTACGATACGTTGTTACTCAGGCACCTGTTTCCAGCAAAAATAGTGGTGTCGCCAGGACTTGAACCTGGAACCGCTGCCGTATCAGGGCAGTGCTCTAACATTGAGCTACGACACCCTCCAAACATGCTCTCCTTGCACGGGTAGCAGGACTCGAACCTGCAAATCACAGTTTTGGAGACAATAAAAGTGTATACTTGTAAAAAAAAGAACCATGAAAAATTTGATCGTAGCAGCGTTGTTTTTTCTCATGGGATGTGCCGGTAAATACGATGAAAGCCAGCTGGTAGGCCAGTGGACGGGCGTGGAATGGAGAGACGTGACGAATGACCGGGTGATCGATGCGGCAGTGGCCTTCACCTTCGATGAGGACGGCCGGTATGAGGCCAGTTCCGGAACCTCCACGGAAAAGGGGAAGTACTGGATCACCGAGGAAAAACTGCACACCATCGAAGACGGAAAAGCGGAGAAGAAAGTAGAGATCGCCAAACTGGAGAACGACTCGCTCCTGCTCCGCATGAACCGGGCGGGGGTGGTGGAGGAGATTCTTTTGGTGCGGGGGGAGTGAGGAGGCAGGTCAGATAGTTTTATCCTCAAAGATAGCGGTGGACAATTCGTTCCTCAATGGATGCTGAATAGCAAAAAAATATTATATTAGAGCAAATCATATTTCATCCATTGAATACCAGCAATTCTCGTTTTGACAAAATGGTACTTTAGAGATGTTTGAATATCCTTGTCCCCAAAACCCTGCGTTCTAATTGGCCCTGAACTTAAATTCTTCAGTCATGAATCGGAAGATATTTTTTGCCATTCTGGCCAGTATCCTGGCCAACCTGCCTTCATTGGGCCAATCCGGTGGCGTGGACAGCCTGGAACAGTTGCTGGAGACAAGCCTGGAACCCGCCATAAAACAGAAGGTGCTGAGCGAACTGGCCTTCTTATACCTTCAGAGTGACCCCGGCGGAGCTGCCCTTATTGCCCGCCAGGGCATAGATTTGGCAAGGAAGCGTTCCGATTACGAAGCGCTCGGCGAGGCTGCCAATACGCTGGCGCAGGCGTTCCTTTCAACCAATAAACTAGATTCGGCCCAACTCGTCATTGACCCGGTGCTGCCTCAATTGGAACAACAGGGATTAACCGAGGCAGCGGCAACTCTGAATATGACTAGAGGTGCCGCTTTTTTCCGTGCTTCGGACCTGCCCAACGCCGCCGCCTGCTTTGAACGGAGCGCCCGCCTTTACGCAGAAGCCGGAAGCCCGAAAGAAGAAGGGGCGCTGCTCAACCTGGGAACAGTGCTTATTGGTAGCGAAGAATTAGCCCGGGCGGAACCCATCTTCCAGAAACTGGTAAAAAGCGAAGCGCCTGTAAACCGGTTTAATGCTTTGATCAACCTCGGCAATATGTATGGGTTCCGGGGAGAGCTCCGGCAGTCCGTTCAATATTTTGAAGAGGCTTTGGATTTAGGGAGAAAATCCGGGTTTAATGTCGCAACAGTGCAGCTCAACCTGGGCATCTCTTATGAAAAGATGGGGGATTATGATCGGGCCATTTCCTATTACCAGGAAGCTTTTGCTGCTTATTCGAAGCTGGAAGCCAGGCGGGAAATGGCAAAAGTGTTGTACAATCTCGGCTATTTGTATGCGGAACAAGGGGCTCCGGACCGGGCGCTCAAGGAAATCGAAAAGGCGGAGGCGTTGCTGGACGCCGGCAATTTGCAGGAATGGCTGGAGCTGTATACCGCCAAACACGAAATACTGCAACGGAAGGGCGACTACCGGGCCGCCTACGGCGCCCTGCAGAAGGCTTATGCCTATCGGGACAGCCTGTTCTCCGTTGAACGGGCGCAGGCTGTCGACGAGATAGAAACCCGTTATCAGACGGAGAAAACGGCTTTGGAAAACCAGAACCTGCAACAGGAGAATGAACTGCAGGCGGTGCGTAACCGCAACCAGCGCCGGTGGCTGGCCAGCGTTGTCGCCGGGCTGGCAGTACTGGCCTTTCTGGCCGCTCTGCTGTTCTATCAACGCCAAAAACTCAGGCAGGCCAACCGCCGGCTTGCCGAACAGAACGCCCGGGAGGAACTGCTCAACCGGGAACTGCGGCACCGCATTAAAAACAACCTGGGCCTGGCCAACAGCCTGATGCGCATGCAGGTGCGGCGGCTGGCCCACCCGGAAGCCAGGCAGGCTCTTCAGGAAGCCGAATCGCGCCTGGCTGCCATGTCGATGCTGCACCGGCGGCTCAATCAGGGCCCACATGCCGGCATCACTATTGGCATCCGCGATTATCTCGAGGAGCTGGCCTTTCACCTGAAGCAGGCTTTTGACGGGGCGGGAACCTCTCCGGAGATCGAGGTCCAAAGCCCGGAGATGCAGGTGGATGCCGAAGCCGCCATGCGCATTGGGCTAATCGTCAATGAACTGGCCACCAACTCGTTTAAACACGCCTTTAAAACGCAACCTTCCCCCCTGATCAACATCGTTTTCACCAATCTGGACAATGGGCAATACCAGCTCAACTATCGGGACAACGGCAGCGGCCTGCCCGCCGAATTTCAACTCGGCCGGCAGGAGTCGATGGGCCTGCGGCTCATCGATACGCTGGTCAAACAACTCGACGGCAGCATGGAGCTGTCCGGAAAAGAGGACGGGCTGCACTTTAACCTGAGGCTGCAGGCGTCGGCGGCGGCGTGAGGAGGATGTGGCACTGCCGGTTGTCCGTTATTACTCTGGTGCTATCCGGCTGCAGTTGCTGGTTATTCTTATGAGTATGATATAAAGAAACAGATCAAATATGCAAGCCCTCAGCATTCTCATCGTCGAAGACGACTACCTGGCCGCCGCCGACCTGGAAGAGGAACTGGCCGGATTGGGTTATCAGGTTGCCGCTGTGTCGGCAGACAGCGACAGCGCCATCCAGGCATTTCGCGAGAGCCTTCCCGACATCGCCCTGGTCGATATCGAACTCAAAGGCAGCCCGATGGACGGCATCGAGCTGGCACAGGTTTTTAACAGCATCAAACGCATCCCTATCGTTTTCCTGACCGGGCACTACGAGCAGGCCTACCTGGAACGCGTGAAGTTGGTGGGCCCGGTCAGTTATCTCCTCAAACCACACACCCCGCCGCAATTGGACGTCACGCTCAGCCTGGCCCTGTCCAATTTTTTTTCCCGGAAGATGCCGGACGCCCACGCTCCCTTGACAACCGCCTCTCGCCCACCCTGTATTTTTTATTCCGAGGCTGACTATTTTTTCGTCAAACAAGATCATCGCTACCTACGGATTGAAGTACCGGATATTCGTTGGGTGCAGTCCTTGGGCAATTACGTCCGGATCGTCACCGGCCAGGAAAGCGCCACTTTTTCGGTGAAACTGAAAAGCTTCCTGGAGCAGATACCGCACTCTGCACTGATGCGGATTCACCGATCCTACGTGGTGAACTGCCACCATGTGGCCTCTTATACCAAGGGACAGGCCTTTGTCCGCCGCCAGGACGGCGTCGAAGAGATCCCAATTGGCAAAAAATACCGGGAGGCGTTTTTTTCGGCTCTGCCCCGTTTGCGGGCGGATTGAAGCCCGGCAAGCCCGGAGATCAAGGCAACTGATCTTTCCGGTTCCTGCTCTTCCTCAAACTTTCCCTTCGTATGGCTCATCTGCTGTGTTCATGAAGAATATCGACACATTGGTACGGATAGCTTGTATGCCTGAAGCATTATCCTCAAATTTAATTGCGACATAAACATTTTATGAACAATTAACACCAGAGGATATGACCCTTGAAGTAGTTAACGACAGAACCGAAAACGTCAAGGTTTTTGGCAACAGCGAGTCAACGGTGGAATACTGCCAGGCCAGGCTCCACGAAAATTTCACGATTTATATTAATGCCGAAAGCCAGGCGGCGGCCGTGATAGAGAGGATCCGGTCAGAATTATACGCCAGCCTCAGTAATGTTCAGGTAAGGGTGCGGTAATCCTGACGCGGGCAAAAGAAAGCCAATGCGTCCCTGCCAATGGAGTTCACAGGAAACCAGAACCAGAAAAGATCATGAAAAACAACACCATATACCTGTTCCTTGCCCGGCATTTTTTCCTGTCGGCACTGATTCTTTTTTCGTTCCATGCCCTCCTCGCACAGGCGGGAAAATTGCCGGGAAACCGATTCCAGGATAAAGACACCTGGGGAGAAGCCATACGCCACGCCAATGAGAGGACGGGCGGCATATCGCTGGGTTATGGCTATCACCGGTCTCAGTTCCTCAACCCCCGCTTCAGCACGGTGAGCGAATCCGGCAACCTCAAACCGGCCTACGGCGACTATGTGAACCTGCGCCTCACAGCCATGCCCTTCGTTTTTGATGTGAGTTGGTTCGCCTCGCGCTATAAAGTAGACAACTACCCGGCCTGGCCCTACGCCGACTCGGTAAAAGTGCGCCACCGGGGGTGGGAGTTCGCTGCCAGTTTCATCCCGATACAAAACGGGGTTTTCTCCAAATACGTGGTCCCCTACCTGGGTGTGGGTTATCAGTCAGCATCGGTGTGTACTGGATGTGGCTGGGACTATGCCCTGGAGCTGAAGTCGAGCGTCGATGCATCCATGCCCATCTGGAAGGTGGGGACGATGATCAATATCAGCCCGCTCTTTTTCATCAACGCCGAGTACAAACAGTCGTTGGGCCTCTCACAAAAAAACGCGTTCAGCCAGTGGTCGGTTGGCATTGCCAACCGATTCAATTACTACTATCTGAGATGACGGCTGCCGGCCTATCTTTTGAGGGTTTTTAAACAAACAAAAAATGAAACAGAACATACCATTCTGGATGCTTCTTCCTGTGATCCTGAGCAGTTGCGTTGTTTCCAAACCGGATGCAAGTTATATTTCCGACCTCGACTACAATCAGCGGGTAGAGATCAGGAACGCCCATTACAAGCGGCGCATTTCGCCGCTGGGCGTCGGCGCGCTGGTAGCCGGCACGGCTGCCGGCGGCTACCTGGGTTACCAGTCGGATGTCATCGTCCGGCAGGAAGGAGACGTTCGGGAGCCCGTCGCGGAGGCCAATGCGGCGATCGGTGCCTTGTTGGGTTTCGCCGCCGTCAACATGACGCACTACCTGTTGGGGCTAAACCGGACAAAAAGGGTGGAGGATCAGCAGAAATGGCTGCGCCGGAGTGACAAGGATTATTTGCTGCTTAGGCAAAACTCTAAGTCGGATTTTTGGGCCATGCATCAGAATAGCGAAGGAGAAACGTATCAAGTCCGAAATATACAGGATGTGCAGGATTTCATCCGGGCTTTTCCCGGGAGCCCCCACAGCGATGCGGTAGCAGCCAAAGGAATGGACAAATTGGCCCGGAAAGATTTACTGGCTTTGCTTGAGTTGATGCCAGAAACTACCCACCGGCTTAGTATCATGGAGGCGTATGCGCGGCGCAGCCGTTCTGTCGGGGAGGCAGTGGAGGCTTTTCAACGATTCCGGGGCTTGCGCCAGGTTGCCGAGGCACATGCATTAACATTGGTTAGGGACATCGGAGATGCGGAAGAGTTTATGGCGGGCTTTCCAAACACGAGCTATGGCCCGGATGTCGGGGCAAAGGCAGCCCCGGCGTTGCAAAACCTTGACGAAACCCGTCGGTTTCTGGCGCTCTTTCCTGATAAAATGCATCAGGAAGACATCATTCAGGCCTTGTCGGGCAAAGCCCCCAGAGACGAGCTGCCGGAGGTTATCGGGCTGCTGTCCGAGTCGGAGGGCGTCATCAAACTACAAAAACGTTATGTTTCCGAAAGCCCCGATATCAAAGCGCTCTTCGCCGCCTGCCGGAAATATCCCCAGGCTTCTTTTGGCATCGACCCGAATTTGAACATATACCAGCTAGAGCCTGCGCGAAAATTATTTTATCAACTAAAACGACTGGGGGAAGAGTTAGGGCAAAGCAACAGCTTCCAGTTGCAATTAAACCTGAAAGAGATTTACCTGTCGCATGCTCTGGATCAGGCAGAAAGAGCCGGCAAGATTGGTGCCCTGGAGCGCTTCATTAATTCCGTACAGGCGGAGGACTGGCTTGAAAAAAGCAGCGGTTCATACTTGAAAAGCGCCCGGAACAGCATTGCTGCCTTGCAACAGGCTGAGGACAGGCGTCGGCGCCAATCCGAACTGGCTGAAGCCCGCTGGAAAGGCATCCGTCATCTGGTTCGCTTTGCGCAGCAAAACAAAGGTACGGAAGAAGCGCGCGCCGCTGCCGCCGAAATCAACGATTTCCTGCAGCGTCATGTCCTTATTGTCGATAAGTTTATCTGGTCAGCGGCAGGCGACCGCTCCTGGCTCAACGACTTTTATGAACAATCTCGAGACTGGATCAGCGGAGGCGATAAGTATAATGTCTTTGTAGGGGGTGTCCTGAAAAACACCTCCAATGAATGGCTGAGCCTGAAAGTAAACGCCAGGGTCAACATGGTATGCCTCAGCAATTTTAGTATCATCATGAAGCGCAGTGAGCAAACCCTGGATGAATATTATTATCTGGAGTTGGCGCCGGGAGAGGAAGCGCCGATCCTGACGCTTTTCCGAAACGTCAGCACCGGAACGCGGGTCGGGAGCTCTCTGTTGCTCAGCGCAGGTTCCAACTGTGATATCAATAACGACAACCCCTTCGGCCTGGAATTTGAATATTATCCCGAAAACATATCGCCAGAAGTGGCAGAAAAGCAATACCAACTGATGAAGGCGGCAGCTAAAGCCGGCAACCTCAGTACGCGCCAGAGCCCAATGGACAACGTCAACCGCCTTTTCAATGCTAGCTACGATGACGGCTACGGTAACCTGCACATTTACACCCCGATGGGTTATCAATGTACCATAACGGTACGTGATAAGGAGGGGCGGGTAGTAGCTTCCGAACAAACAGATGACGATGCCCAATTAGGGCGCCTCCGTACTGGTGAGACGTACACAGTAGATGTTAGCGGACTGGCCGTTTTTTCGATCTTCCTCGACGACCGGATCGAACAGCGCATTGTGGACGAAGAAGGGAATGTTGAAGTTTATCAGGAAGGGAATTAAAAACTGATAAGATGAATGTCATTAAGTTAAACCGTATGCTCTTTTTGTGGGCGCCTGTATTCCTCCTTGCCGCCTGCGGCAACGAAGAGAACCCCCTGCTCGTCGAAGAGCTGGTCTTTGAGGAGCCTTCCAGCCCGGCTGGCCCTGATACCGACCCCACCGTTTATTACCTCACCGGCGTCGAAAAGGAAATCTTCCTCCTCGACCAATTTGAGGATAACGGCCGGGGCTGGGCAACCGGCAACACGGGCGATTACAGCATGTCGGTAAATGGCGGGCTTTACACCATTGTGAATAAAACAGCCGATAAGCAGTGGAATACTTCACAGGACATTGCCATCGATGTATCCCGGAATTTCGACCTCACTGCCGAATTGAAGATAAGCCGGACAACGGCACCGGAAAAATCCTGCGGCTTATTGCTGGGAGCGCCGGCATCCGATAGGGAATACCTGAACTTGCTGATCTCCGGACATGGGAATTTTGCGGTATCCAGAACTGTTTCCGGGCAACGGGAGATTCTCAAGGACTGGTCGGATACCCCTGCCCTTAATGATCCCTACGATTGGGCTACGCTCACCATCCGGAAGTACGAAGATTTGTTTTACTATTTCATCAATTATGAATATACGGGTTTTACTTCTCCGGCACTCCCCTCGCTCGATGCCCGGATCGGCTTTTCCTTGGGCGGCACAGCCATGATGGAAGTGGAGTATGTCATTTTGATTTATCTTGATTGAAAGCAGTGGTTCTGATCTTTTCACCAGATTTGATCCTGAAAACCTACTTATATGAAAAAGAAATTTTTGAGAATGCTTTTCCTCCTTAAAGTGGTTCTTATTCCTCTTTTTTCCTCGGCACATGTCGAAGAAATTACCCTCTATGAAGGCCAGGGTGTTTCGATTATCCAGATTAATGAAGATGGTGAGGTGACCTGGCAGGTAGTCGCTACTATTGGTACAGTATTATTACCTGAAACTGCCAAAGCGATATGTATCCGGGCAATCGGTGATGAGGATATTTGCAATGTAGTACATAAAGTGACATCTACTCTGGTAGAAATCAGGGGAAGGCGTATTGTGAATGGAGTCTACAGGGGTTTTAAATGGATCGCCAGTAAGGGGAAATTTAAAAGCAGTGCAGTTGTCTCAACCACCATGTTTGATGTAGCGCTGCGGATCAAGGATGTCTTCGAGGCTTACAGGGAACTCGGGTGCGTTGAATGGGAAGATGTTAATGCACCGGAAGGGTCGGAAGGCAGCTATGATTCCGCCCAGATTATGCTCGAAAATATCTCGAATGAGGATGTTTACTTTCAGCTTAGCTGTGGCGGTGATGGTTGGGAATCCACACATCTGAAGGCAGGCCATGAGATGGATTTCGCATTCAGGATACAGGGATATCAGAATTTTGGATACTGTAGGCTGCATGGAAAAACCTTCATTTTGTACGCAGGAAGAACTTACCGCTTTTCTAAAAGCAGGACTAATAGATCGGAAGTCGAAATATATTTGAAAAAATAAAACCTGAAAGCCCATGAAAGGCATGCTATTATTGTTAGGGATCGTTTCCTGGACATGTTTAGGGGGAGGATGTACTTCCGGTGGTAATACATCGAATACCGGAGATAGAAAAGACCTGGTTTTTCATGAACCGCCGGAAGAAAAAATTGGCGATATTGTCATGGGAGAACAACGACCAATCAAAGGGTATTCTGATGCTTCAATTACCCCACCTGTGGAGGAATGGGATTTTGAGGACCAAACTGCCACCAATACTTTTACAGACAGAAAAATAGGCGGGGCAGGGCTCTGCGCTCCGGAAGCGCAGGCTCGCATGATGGAACTTTTGGCTTTTCATAAACGGAAAAATGGGAAAGTTAATAGAAGCAAAGTGGCCCGAACACTGAACAGGGAAGGGTACCGGCGCTGGGACGGTAAAAAGTTCAAAGTGAAAGATATTCCAAAGTATGAGTATTAAAGGAGCCAGCACATTGCTGAAAGTTTTAATCTCGCTTTTTTTTATTTTTCCGGAGACTCAGGCCTCCTCCCAGTCTCCTGGTGATAATTCGCCCGGATATTACGGGGCGCCTTCAGTACTTTTTCAGGCCTGGGCAAAACCCAGACGTTCTCAACAAAAGAAATCTAATTGGTGTTGGGCGGCTTCAGCAGAAATGGTGCTTCGATACCATGGTATAAAGATTCGCCAAAAAAAACTGGTCCGGCTAATTTTTCAAAAACTTGGTGATGAACCTGCAAGTATGCGGCAAATCTTACAGGCCCTCGATGGTTATTGTATCAGAAAAGGAGGTAGGTGTTACAAAATCACCGCAAACCTGGTAGGTACTGCTCCACAGCCAATAGTGAAAATATTGAAAGAGCACTGGGTTTTAATAGCCGGTTTATTCGATTCACCTGATGCGAACGGCCATGCCTATGTTCTTTATGGCACCGATTCTTACCGTAAAAGTGGAAAAGTGCATATTCAATACCTTTATCTTCAGGATCCTCTTCCCGATAGCGGTAGCGAAGGAGGCAAAAAAATGAGATGGGATGAGTTTGTCAGTAAACAACCGGAAATACTATTGTTGCAAAAGAGGGGATGCTATTAATACTACTTTGTTAAGTTGAAATTATTTACAATATGAAAGAACAGGAGCGATCGGACTGCCAAAGCGGATGGCCCCCGAATATACCCCTCGGGAGGGGTCGACCGCAGGGAGGGGGAGGAAAATCAGAGACGTCATATTTTAATTCTCTTAAGCTAACAAAGTAGTATTAAGAAGCGGGCCACACGCAACATCCCCTGCTCATATCCACCAGAATTTCTGCTTGCAGCAGTTCATGCCTTCAAACTAAGCATTCATGCCTGCAAATTTCCTGTTCGTACAACACACACTATACAAATGCACTACAAAAACTTAACTTACGGGCCTGTATAACGCTAAACAACAAACCAAATATCCACCCCTAACCCAAACATTTAACGCTCTTTAGCACCGCCGCCCTGCTTCCCCCCGGAGGCAGGGCGGTTTGCCTTCCCGGACGGGCTGCCTTCAGGCGACCTGTAAACAGAAGCCGATAATTTCCTTGCCCGTTTTAAAGCTCCTGAATGGGGAAGTTGTTTTTCGCTGCCCCCTTACTTTCTAGACTTGCCGAAGCTCATCCCACACCCGCGCCTGTGCAATATCCAGAAAATGCTTATCATAAGTGATGATGACACTTCCCGTTTCAACCGCAGAAGCGGCAATCCAGATATCATGAGTTGGTATAGGCTTGCCTTGCCGTTTCAGGTCCAGGATAATATCCGCATAGATCCGGGCTGTTTCGTCGGTTGGAATGTGAAAGGATACGCCAGGGAGTTTCATGAAGTCATTAAACAAGGCGATATTTTCGTGTTCCCGGCTTCCCTTTTTAAACCCAAACAGCAATTCTGCCAAAACGAAGATCGGAATAAAAACATTATCGGCAGCTTCTATGGCCTGTTTGACAGCAATTGCCCCCTGATTCAAACCGGAATAAGCGTTAGTGTCAAGGGTGATGTTTTTCATTGCCACATCTCTTCGTCAATCTCGCCGAAAGCCTTTAGGGCTTCGTTGAACTCTTCCGCCTCTTCCTGTGTCCAGATGCCGAAGAAGGCCGATACATCCCGCTTAGGCACCTCTTGTTCTGACAAATTCAAGGCTCTGCGAAGCAGTTTTTTTACTACCTTGTTCTGGCTCAATCCGGTTGATTCAGCGAGGTCTTCAATAGCTTTTGCCAGGTCTGCATCCATATTGTGTATCGTGAGCGACTTCATAGGTTTGCGTTTTCCTTTCTGTGCAAAACTCTTTTTGAACCATTCTGGTTTTTGTGCTGAACCAAAATTAAGGGTTTTGTAAATCAAATTCAATTTGCGGAGAAAAAAGATTTTCCTGTAATTACTTCTTTCGTTTTGTGTTATTGCTTTGGATTTAAACCTGCCAGCATCTCCCGCAACGCCTCCCGCCAGTGCCCCGTCTTCACCCCAAACACCGCCCTGACCTTCGCCTTATTCAGCACGCTGTACGGCGGCCGCGCCGCCGCCGTCGGAAAGTCCTTCGTTTCGATCGGCGCAACTTTGCACTTTATGCCCGCCAGCTCGAAGATAGCCAGCGCAAAGTCGTACCAGCTGCACACGCCCTCGTCGCTGTAGTGATAAATACCCTGCAGCTTGTCGCGCCCCACTTCCCCCGCTTCCACTTTGCGGATGATGTCCAGGGTGGCGCGGGCCAGCCCCCGGGCATAGGTCGGCGTGCCTACCTGGTCGAAGACGACCTTCAGCTCTTCCCGTTCGCAGCCCAGGCGCAGCATCGTCTTTACAAAGTTGTTGCCGAAGGAAGAATACACCCAGGAGGTGCGCAGGATGAGCGTCTGTGGGTGGGCTTCCCGGGCCGCCTGCTCGCCGGCCAGCTTGGTGCGGGCGTATACGCTCTGCGGGGTGGTGGGGTCTTCTTCCCTGAAAGGGGTGTTCTGCTGGTTGTGATAGACGTAGTCCGTGGAATAGTGGATCAGGGGGATGCCCTGCCGGGCGCAGGCCTCCGCCAGCCAGCGCACGGCGTCGACGTTGACGAGGCGGGCGGCCTCCGGCTCGCTCTCCGCCCGGTCGACGGCGGTGTAGGCGGCGCAGTTGATGCAGTAGTCGAAAGCATGGGCGGCGAAGTACTGCCGGATGGCGGCTTCCTGCGTCACGTCCAGCTCCTCCCGGCCCGTAAAGGTGAAGCGGAAAGCAGGGTGGGCACGCTCCAGCTCACGGAACTCGCGGCCGAGTTGGCCGTTTGCGCCGGTGATTAAGATCCGTGTTTTCGTGTTTTCGTGCATTGGTGTATTGGTGAGGTCACTCCGGAAACCCCGGAAAAGGAGTGAAGGAGTGACTTAGCGAATGAGTGAATAGAATCAACTATGTAATAAAGTTTGATTTTAAAAATGATACATATTTTATATTTATTCCCTCATTTAGTCCCTCACTCATCCACTCACTTGGGGGACTTTCCGGAGCGGCCTCATTGGTGCATTGGTGAGGGAGTGAAAACAAGGCAACATGGCGCTTTGCTTTCCAGAACGAAATGCTTTTGGCGCCCTATTCATTCACTCATTCACTCATTCACTCATTCACTCATTCACTCATTCACTCATTCCCTAAATAAACGCCAGCCCCAGCAGGAACAAAAACGGCGCCACCATCCCCACCCAGAAGATCAGCAAATAAGCCCGCCGGCGGAACGCCATGACGGCCTGCGGCTTGCGCATGCTCTCCACGATCAGCCCGGTATTGTACAGCAGGTTGGCGATGCCCATATAGATGAGGTAGAGCACCACCTGAAAAAACAGGGCCCACCAGTTGAACTCCAGCGTGGCGAAGCGGTATTTGCCCAACCCCGTCTGTATGATGGCGTAGTACAGCAGCACCACCGCAATGCCCACGGCGAGCAGCGACCGGTTGAAGGGCCGGCGCTGTGCCTCCCACCAGTCGAAAGCGTCGTCCTTGCTGGACGGGCGGGTCAGTTCCTCATCCAGGGTGCGGCCCTCGCGGGGCTGCTCGCCCTGCATGGTGCGCACCAGGTATAAGGACAGCGGGAAGATGCCCGCCGCCAGGATGACGATCATAAACAGTGCCAATACTCCCATTACTGCTTTTCCATGATGTATTTGTCCAATCCCTCCCCGAATCCGTCCCTGATAACTTCCTTCACCACATAGCCCTGCTTCTCATAAAAACCGTAGGTGTGTTGCGAGGTGCTCAGGCTGAGTGTATACCCCGGATAGCGCCCTTGCATCAGCTCCAGCCGGTAGGCTGCCAGCTGCCGCCCGTAGCCCCGGCCGTGGCAGGCCGCATGGACCATGCCCCAGGCCAGGTTGGCCAGCTGTCGCTCCGGCAGGGCGTAGAAGCCGCCGCAGCCGACAACTTCGCCTTCCACTTCCAGCACGTAATAGTCCGCCAGCCCCGGCTTGTCCAGCCAGGCGGCAAACAACGGCAACTCCGCCGCCGCGAAATACTTCGGCTGGTTGCTCTGGAAGATGGCGATGCAGGCTGGGCGATCGGAAGGGGTGTAGGCCCGGATGCTACTCATGGGCTCGCTTTTTGGCGTCCAATTTAGGGACATCAGAGCGAATATGCCGAACGAAAACCGGAAAACAGGAAAATATCATATTAAATTAACCTGAAAAGAGAAGATAATTGGGCTACTCCACCGCTCCCATCCGCTCCCACAACCTGGCGCTCAGCCCCCTCGCCAACCGCAACACCTCCTGCTCCTCCACCGTCTGCACCACCCCGTCCCGGACGATCAGCTTGCCGGACGAGATCACATGCCGCACATGGCGGCCCTCCAGCCCGAAGATGAAGTGCGCCGGGAAATTGCCCGGATGGAGCGGGGTCGGAGAATCGTAATCCAGCACGACCAGGTTGTTGTCCCCATCCCCGGAGAAATTGTTCTCCCGCAGATAATGGTGAACCTTCCGGAAACGGGCATAAGCTTCCGGCAGGCCAATATCGTCAAAACCCTGGCCGACAAAATAGGCGGCCCGGGCGCTGCGCAGCATGTCGCTGTGCATGCCGTCGGTGCCCAGCATGATGTTGCCGCCCAGTCCCCGGGAATCGAAGTAGCCGACGTTGTTGTTCAGGTTGCTCTCCGTATTGCAGGCGATATAGGACCGGGCCTGGCTCATGATCTTCCGCTCTCTTCGCTTCAGGTGCAGGCAATGCACCAGGATGGATTTGGGCATTTCCGTCACGCCGAAGTCCCGGAGCCGTTCCACCACTCTCTTTCCATATTCCCGCTTGCAGTGCTTCTGGTCGACGGGATCCTCGGCGACGTGGATGTGGATGCCGGAGCCGTACTGCTGCGCCAGGCTCACCGCCCGGCCCATGGTATCGTCGCCGACAGTGAACGAGGCGTGCAGGCCCACCAGCCCGGGCCGGCCGGCGGAGAGGTAGCTTTCCGTTTCTTCCAGCCCCTGCCGGGCTACGGCTTCCCCGTCCCGGTCGCTGGTCTCATAACACAACAAATGGCCGAGGCCTACCTCGTCGAAAGCCCCGGCGATGGCCTCCAGGGAACCCTCCACAGCCCTGGGCGAGGCGTGGTGGTCGATCACAAAGGTTACCCCGTTTTTGGCGCAGGCGATGGCGGTATGCAGGGCGCTGGCGCGGATCATCTCAAGGCTCAGGCACCGGTCCAGCTTCCACCAGATGTGCTGCAGTATTTCATGGAAGTCCTTCGGGGCCTGGCGGGGCGGGGGCATGCCCCGGGCCAGGGCGGAATAAACGTGGTGATGGCCGCAGGCAAAGGATTTGGTGACGAGGAGGCCGGTGCAGTCCAGGGTCTTTCCGGGGTCCAGTCCGGCAGTGATGCGGTCGTGGAAAAAAACTTTCCCGTCCTTTCCCTCTTCCACCAGGATATGGGTGGTTTTGAAGGCAAGGGTTTGCCAGTCGATAAAGGTAGCGTTTTTGAGTAATAGCATCCTGTTAATCCTGTTAATCCTGTCTACTTTCATCCTTTTTGCCACAACATTCTGTTAATCCTGTCTACTTCCACTACCGCCTGCAAATCCTGTCAATCCCTACACATACTGTCTGCTCACATATTTGTCCCTTTTCATCGGCAGGCTCCGCCTCCGTTTCCCATCGTACCGGCACAGGGCATTGGCGATGGCGGCGGCGGTGGGTACCAGGCCGATCTCGCCCACGCCCTTGGCGCCGTAGGGCCCGTAGGGATCTTTGACCTCCACGGCCTTCACGACGATTGCCGGCGTCTGATCGGCCCGCAGGATGCCCAGGTGGCGGAGGTGGGCCGTGCGGGGATGCCCTCCTTCCATGGGCAGGCTTTCGGACAGGGCGTACCCGATGCCCATGTGCACGGCGCCCTGGATTTGCCCTTCGAACAGGACAGGGTTCATCACTTTGCCGGCGTCGTGAGCGGCGACGATCTTTTCAATTTCGCCTGCCTCGTTCAACACGCACAACTGGGCGGCGTAGCCGTAAGAATAATGGATGGGGGCGCCTTCTTCCCCGCTTCCGGGCCTGACGGTCCAGTCGCATTTCCACTGGCCGGAGTAGCTTCGGCCTGCCAGCTCCGCCAGCGGCCTTTCTTTTAAGTCTTCTTTTAACCCCCGGGCCGCATTTATGATGGCGTTGCCCACCAGGGCGGTGCCGCGGGAAGCTGTGGTCATGCCCGTGCGCAGGCCGGCGCGGGTATCCACTTTCACCTCTATGATTTCCGGGGGTATGCCGGTTTCCTCACAGAGCGTTTGCAGGGCCATGGTGTGTACGCCCTGCCCCATTTCCGTCCATCCGTGGTGGAGCACCACCCGGCCCGGAGCGGCGATCTCTATCCGCACGGCCGCTTCGTCTACCATGCCGTTGCCGATGCCGCTGTTCTTGATGGCGCAGGCCAGGCCGGCGTATTTTGCCTGGTAGAATTCGTCCTTCAGGGCCAGCAGGCAGGCCCGGATGCCCACCCCGTGCAGCACCTGCCCGGTGGCGGCCGTCAGCCCGTCCGCCAGGGCGTTGTCATAGCGGAACTGCCAGCGGTCGAAGCCTCCCTTTTCGCACAGCTCGTCCATACAGCTTTCCATGGCAAAGGCTACCTGGTTGGCGCCGAAGCCACGCATGGCGCCGGCGGGGATGTTGTTGGTGTAAACCATCCGGGCTTCGAGGTCAACGACAGGAACGTAATAGCCCGCCGAGGCATGGCCGGCCACCCGCTCCATCACTTTGGTCCCTACTGAGGCATAGGCGCCGGTATCGCCCCAGGCCCGGAGTTGCAGGGCCGTCAGCTTGCCTTTCCCGTCACAGCCCAGCGCTATTTCCATGTAGATGGGATGGCGCTTGGGGTGCATGCGGATAGATTCCTCCCGGGTGAGGGCCACCCGCACCGGGCACTGCAGGAGCCAGGCGAACAGGGAAGCATGCCCCTGGACGCTGAGGTCTTCCTTGCCGCCAAAGCCGCCTCCGTTGGACACCTGCCATACCCGGACTTTTTCCTCGGGCAGGCCCAGCAGGGAGGCCACCTGCCGGCGGTCTTCATATACCCCCTGCCCCTGGGAGAACAGTTCTACCCCGCCGTCCGGGCCGGGCCGGGCAACGGCACATTCGAGTTCCAGGAAGCCGTGTTCTACCGGCTGGGTCTGATAAACGCCGGCGGCGACAAAAGCCGACCCGGCGAGCGCGGAGCGGATATCCCCCCGCCGGACAGTGCAGTTTTCCAGTACGTTAGGCCTCTCGGGGTGAACCCGCTCCGCCCCGTCCCGGGCCGCTTCCAGCACATCGGTGATGGGCACCCGGATGTCGTATTCCACTTCGATCAGTTCCACGGCCCGGCGCGCCGTGTCTTCGTTGATGGCCACTACGCCGGCCAGCACGTCTCCGATGTAGTTTGTGGTTTGCCCTTCGGCGATCATCAGCGGCCAGTCGGCCACGATGAGGCCGGTATTGGGAGCGCCGGGAATGTCCTTCGCGTTAAACACGGCGGCGACGCCGGCCAGCTTTTCCGCCCGGGAGGTGTCGATCTTTCGCACCACCGCCCGGGGATGGCCGGCAAACTTCAGCGCCCCGTGCAGCATGCCGTCGAAGCGGATGTCGCCCACGAATTCCCGGTTTCCCAGGGCCGTCTCCAGCGCCTGGTATTTGGGGTAAGGCTCGCCCACTTTGCCGCTCAGGCCTTCAAAGCTTATCGTCTTATCCTCCCTCCGGGCCCGGGCGGCCAGCAGGATGGCCTCTTCGATCTTTTTGAAGCCGGTACAGCGGCACAGGTTCGCCTTCAGGGCCCGCCGGATGTCCTCAACGGAAGGGTCGGGGTGGTCCTGAAGCAGGATCTTGGCGCGCATCAGCATGCCCGGGCTGCAGAAGCCGCACTGCACGGCTCCCTTTTTGACGAAGGCCTTCGCCAGCTCCGTTTTGACGGCCGCCGGCACGCCTTCGAGGGTGTATATTTCCGAATGGCCCAGCTTCTTCATTTTGAGGGCGCAGGCCAGGCGGGGCGCGCCGTCCACCTCAATGAGGCAGGTGCCGCATACCGCCTGGCCCGAGCAGCCGTCCTTGACGGAGGCCAGGCCCGCCTCGTTGCGCAGGTATTGGAGCGCGTTGCGGTTTTCATCTCCGCGGTAGGTGATGGTTTTGCCGTTTAGCCGGAAGGTGATCATGCGCAGGCTTTGGGGATAACCGCCCGACAGGAGGCGAAAGCCGGAAGTGGGAAACCGGCAGCTGGAATGGCTCCGGGCAACCACCGCCGGGGCGGTCATCCAGTGTTTAGTAAAATGAACTGGCTTTTAATTTATTGAAAAAACGGCGGGTTAGAAATGACCAAAATCAATGCTTTCCAGGTAAAATCTCACGGCATCCACCTCCGGCGGCACGGGAGCAGGGATGCGGACGGCCCGCTGAACGGCGTGCAGGTCCTTCAGGCCGCTGCCGGTGAGCAGGGCCACCACGCGGCTGCCGCTTTTGATCCTGCCCATCTCCCGGTACTGCAACAGGCCCGCCAGGGCGGCGGCGGCGGCCGGCTCGGCGAACAGGCCGGTGGTGCGGCTAAGCAGGGCGGAGGCGTGGAGGATCTGCTCGTCGCTGACCGTGGTGAAAGCGCCGCCGTATTGCCGGGTGAAGGCGGCGGCCATGTAGAAATTGCGCGGCACGTCCACGGAGATGGAATCGGCGATGGTATGGCTGGGGGAGGAAGCAAAGCGTTCCCGGCCGATGTTGTCGGCCAGGTTGCTGCTGCCGGCAGCCTGTACGCCCACGATGTGCGGCATTCTTTCGATGAGGCCGGTTTTCAGCAGGTCTTCGAAACCCTTGTACAGGCCGGAGAGGATCACCCCGTCGCCCGCAGAAACGAAAACCTGGCCGGGTATGGAGTGGCCAAGCTGGGAGAAGAGTTCCAAGGAGGCCGTCTTTTTCCCTTCGATGGTCAGCGGGTTGTAAGCCGTATTGCGGTTGTGCCAGCCGAAAGCTTTTGTCGCTTCGATGCTCAGCTCGAAGGCCTGGTCGTAGCCGCCCTCCACCGGCACGAGGCAGGCACCGTACATCAGGATCTGGGTGAGCTTGGCGATGGGGGCCGAGGCCGGCGCGAACACGACCGCCCGCTGCCCCTGAGCTGCGCAGATGCCGGCAATGGAAGAGCCGGCATTGCCGGTGGAGGCGGCCACGATGGTATCCCAACCCCGTTGCCGGGCATAGGCCGACACGAGGGCGGAGGCGCGGTCCTTGAAGGAATAAGTGGGGTTCTGGCTGTCGTCTTTGAGAAAAAGGCGGAAGGGCAGGGCGTCTTCCCCGAGGCGGTTGCATTCATACAGCGGGGTGCCGCCCACCCGCAGGTTGGGCAGGCTGCCGGCAGAGGCGAGGGGCAGGAGCGGAAGGAAACGCCCGCGCTCCCACGCCCGGAAATCGGCCCGGCGGGCCAGGGCGGCATAGTCGTAAAGGGTCTTCAGGACGCCTTTGGGGGGCTGGCCGGGCGCGTTCTCCAGCTCGCAACGGGGGCAGAGATAAGTAGCCTGCTCCGGCGTGTACTCCCGGTTGCAGGTGATGCATTGATACAGAAATTCAGCCATTTTCCTTTATGCTTACCCTCGCATCATCTCAAATAACATGCCCTCCTTCATCGCATAGGCCGAGACAGTGATCTGCCGGATGCCCGCCATTTCCAGCGCCACGTCGATCAGGATGAGGGCCACGACGATCATGTCCACCCGGTCGAGCGGCATGCCTTTCAGGCTGCGGCGTTCTTCGTCGTCCATTTTCACCAGCTGCCGGTAAAAAGGATAGAACTTCTCCACCGGGAGGGTGGCGTTCAGCGGATGGGACCTTTCCTCTCCCAGGAAGAACTGCATGACGTCGAAAGTGCCGGAGGCACCGACCAGCCGGCAGGCGGGAAAGCGGGCGAGGGCTTCGGCCAGAGGCCGGAGATGCTGGCGGAGGTATTGATGAATGGCCCCGATTTCTTCCGGCAGGATAGGCTCGTGCCGGTGGAAGGTTTTATACAGGACCGCCACGCCCACCGGGAAGCTCTGTGCCCACAGCACGCCGTTGTAGTCGGCAAGGATAAACTCCACGCTGCCGCCGCCGATGTCCATGATAAGCATGCGCTCCTCGGTGGGCGGCACGGCCAGGATCACGCCCTTATAGATGAGCTCCGCTTCCCGGTCGCCGCTGATGAGGCGTATTTCGATGCCGGTCGTTTCCTGTACCTGCCGGATAAAGTCCGGGCCGTTGGAGGCCGTGCGCAGGGCGGCGGTGCCGAATACGCGCACCTGCTCCACGGGGACGTCGTGGGCGCTGAGAACCTGCCGGAAATGCTGCACGGTTTCCAGCCCGCGCCGGTAGGGAGCGGTGCCGATGGTCTCGATCCCCTCCTCCGCCAGCTTGACAAAGCGGCGCTCCCGGAAGATCTCCTTGATCTTGCCGGCGAGCCCTTCCTCGGCGATGAGCAGGTGGAAGGTGTTGGTGCCCAGGTCGATGACTGCGTAGCGGCTCATGTATGGTTGTCAGTTGTCGGTTGTCAGTTGTCAGTTGTCGGTTGTCAGTTGTCGGTTGTTTGTTGCGGAAGGGCCAGGGGCGACTAAACCGGCAACCGGCAAACCGCTCTGGCAAAGCGGATTTTCTCATCGCCCTTACTGGTGCGCTCTGTGTCCAAAACCATTTTGTCCAGTAGTGTGCATCTCCCCGAAGGCACCTTACTGGCCGGCCGGCCCCGGCGTCCCGGCGCCCATCACCTGGTTGAAAAACTGCACGCCCGCCGGCATGATGGCGTTGGCGTAGGTTTTTTTGCCGTTTTCGTAAAAGATGAAATAAGTACAACCCTGGCTGAAGTACAGGTCGGCCTCCAGCCGGTTTTCGCCCTGTACCTGATAAAAGATGCGGCCGATGGGCTGGCAGGCCGGCTGGATAGCAGGCACCTCCTCGGAAATATACCGGATGGCACCCCGGATGTCGGCCTGTTTGTTCTGGCTGACGCTGAAATCTTTATAGTAGAAAACGTAGTCGATGTAGTCGCACTGTTCCCAGAGCATCTGCAGGGTGTCGAGGGGCAGGCTCGGATAGAGCTGCTCTCCTTCCGGCGGCTGCGCAGCGGCCTGTTGCTGCCCGGATTGCTGATCTTCCCCCTGGTCTTTAGGGCCGGACTGGCAACTATAGAGGATTGAAAAACAAAGCAATAGAAGTACAAAGCGATTCATGCCGTCTCTTTTTGAGGGGGAAAGATACGGTGGATTTCGCGTTTTGGCAATTTTGTTTCGTCCTGCCAACCATCATTCCATCATTCCATCATTCCATCATTCCATCATTCCTTCGCTTACGGCCGCACCACAATCAGCCTCCGCGTCGTAATGGTTTTCCCCTGCTCATCGACCAGGCTGTACAGGTAGGTGCCTTTGCGCAGGGCGGAGATGTCCACCTTTTCGGTGTGGCTGCCGTTGATGTAGTAGCTCTTGCGCCATTCCTCGACGCCGAGGATGTTGTGAATCTTGAGCTTGTAGCGGCCGGCCGGCAGGTTGGTGAACTCGAAGCGCACGTTGACGATGGCCGGGTTGGGGAAGGCCCACACGCCCGGCTTGAGGGCGTCGGCGCTTTGCAAATTGGTGGTGATATTGTTGGCCTTGTACTCTACGCGCAGCACCTGGGATTCATCCTCGTTGGCCACCACCAGGGCGATGGGTTCTACGGCCTCATTGCTGAAATAGTAGTAGCTGACGGTCGTCAGGGCGCCCAGCTGGGGCAGCCCGAGGGCCTGGATGGCGATGTCGGTAATGTCCTGCCAGCCGAAGATGCTGATCTTGGCGTCCAGGCGGGTTTCGCGCACCTCGGTGCGCTTTTCCCGCAGCACGTCGTAGATGCCGCCGGGGATGGTGAGGGTGCCCCAGGCGTCCACCACGTCGGAGCGCTGGATATTGAGGCGGATGCGCAGGGAGTCGGGGGTAATGGGCAGGTTGTCGAGCACGCCGGCGGGCAGGTCGTCGGCAGAAAAGGGCAGGGAGAGGTTGGATTGGGACTCATTCATGTCCAGGTAGTTGAGCGGCGCCCGTTGCTGGACGACGGGCGGGTCGTACCGGTAAGGCGCTTCCAGGCCCAGCCCCAGGGGGTCTATGCCGAAAAAGCCCAGCAGTTCTACCTTGCTGTTGCTCACCCGGTAATAGGCGGTGAGGTTGTTGGCGAGGCCGGCATGGTAGGAGGCGCTGGGGAAAGCATAACTGCCCGGTCCCTGCATGGCGGGCAGCAGCAATGTCCGCCGGGGGAAAGGCGACTGCAGGGTGGTGAAATCCCAGCTCTGGGCCGGCCCGCTGTCGGTGACGTAATTGCCGGCGGGCAGGTTGTCTACTGCGGTAAGCAGGGTGTCTCCTGCATTGGGAAAGCTTTGATTGGTAATGGTGACTTGTGCCTGCGCCAGGGTAGCGCTTAAAATGGCCGGCAGCAGGAGGCGTAAATTTTTTTTCATTCCATGGAATTTTTTATTGAATACTTCATTGTAAGGACCCGGACGCGAATAATGATATAGCCCAAGCCCCGGTTATTCACTCATTCACTCATTCACTCATTCACTCATTCACTCATTCACTCATTCACTCATTCACTCATTCACTCAGTCCATATACTTAAGGTGCTGTAAAGGTACTGCATTTGGGCCAAAGCTGCCAGGCGGGGAGGCTGAAATTGAGCGGAGGCGGAGGTTTACTGGACTTTGGACGTACAGCCATTTTAAGTCGGAAGCTTGCCCGGAAGAGTGACAGCGAAGACGGGTGCGACCGTCTAGTGTGGTTGAGGGGCATCCGTCTGACGTTGGGCAGGTTGTTTGTTGTTTGTTGTCGGTTTGGCTTCATGGCCGCCGGCACCATTGGGCGCCGCGACTGGCAGCCAACAACTGCCCCGGGACTTCACCAGGCTGAGAAAAGGGGCTTCTTAAAACGCTGTGCCTTTCGCTTAGGCCATGCTCCTAACCTCTGCTTTTACCCTCCCGTCAAAACAACAAGCGGCCGGCTTCCCCACCCGCAGGACCTCAGTGACATAGTGATCGCTGCATGCTGTGTGAAAACCAGCCGCCTGAAGCTTCCGGAAGTTACCTTTCACGAATTCAAAACACCATACTCCGAAAATGCATAGGTGATAAGGTCAAAGGTCGTGATGATCCCTACCAGCTTGCCCTTGTCGATGACGGGAAGGGCGTGAAAGAGGTTCTCCCGGAAAAACCCAGCCGCCATTTCCAGCGAATCCTCGGGGTTGAGGGTGGCAACCTGCTTGGTCATCACCTCGCCCACCAGCAGGGAACGCATGATGGCGTCGTTATATTCATTGCTCTTCTCCGTCTTGAAGAGCGTGAAGCCGTGCAACAGGCGGAAATAATCCGACTTGCTGATGATGCCCACCACTTTGCCTTTGTCGGCCACGGGAATGTGGTGGATATTGTTCATGCGGAAAATATCCTGCACTTTACTCATCGTATCGTCGGGGCTGACCGTGATGACCGGCGTACTCATGATCTGCCCGACAGTGGTGGTTTTGTCTTTCATCGATGGCCTTTTTTATTAAGGAATCCTTTATGATTATTTGGCTTTATGCGCCATGAAAAACTGCCTTCATCCTGTCTATTCTTCGTACGCTTCCTCCTCCTTTTCCACTTCTACATTATTAAAGCTGAAGTTGAGCAGGTCATGGGTCGTGATCAGGCCGATGAGGCGGTTGTCCTCGACAATAGGCAGCGCATGAAACTTATTGGCCAGGAAGATATCCGCCGCCAGGCCGATGGTATCGTCGGGGTCGAGGGTGATCGGGTACCGGGTCATGATATCCGTGGCAGTAAGGCGTTTGTACTCTTTTTCAGAATAGGCTCTGCCCGTCGTCTGCAAAGACAATACATGGGCGACCTTGAAGATGTCTTCCTTGCTGATGATGCCCACCAGCTGCTCGCCCTTGTCGACGACAGGGAGGTGGTGAAAATCATTCTCGCGAAAGAGATCCTGAATGGCTTTTGCTGGCTTGTCGGGGGGGACCGTTACCAGCTTGGTGGTCATAATTTCCCGAATAGCTTTGTCCGGATTCATGATGGCCGTTTTTAAGGTTAGTCAATTACTTTACTTCTGTGCGAAATATGTCTGCGAGGCTTCGAAGTTGCCGAATAGTTTCAGTACTTCCAGCAATGCCGGCTGCAGGGTTTGGCTGGCAATGGCCAGTTGCCGCCGGTTGGCGCTGTCAAACGTTTCTGCGAAATCATACAGCGCTTCCTGCATGGCGTCCTGCCGGACAGCCAACTGCCGGAGCCGCGCCTCGTCAAATTCATAGAGTTCGGCATCCAACTGCCGGCCCCGGATGGCTTTCCAGTCTTCGATCGCCTGGTAGAGCAGATGTTCGTAATCGCCCCACTCCACCAGGCACATCATCTCGTCTTCGGCAGCTTCGGCCAGAAAACCGATGTCGTCCTGAAATTCATAGAGCCCGTCCAGGTAATAGTCTAAACCATACCGCCGGCGCAGTTCCATGAACTCGTACTTCACGTGCTCCAGCTGGTTGGCGGCGGTAACCATATTATTGGCGTCGATGGCGTAATAGGCGTCGCCCAGCCAGTTGTCGATCCGGTTCAGCGCTTCTGCCTCTCCCGGCAGGTAGCCTTCGTATTGCTTCTTCAGCTTCTGCCACTGGAATTCCAGGTAGAATACCGAACGCTTGGCCTGATGGACATCGCCTTCGTACGAATAAACCAGAGCGGGTATAAATGCACGGTCGAAACGCACCATGGCCTTTCTGATCTGAGTGGTGTCGCACCCCGTGATCAGTGAGGCTACAACGGCAATGCTAACTACGCGGGCCAGAAATTTCATGGTGCGTTTGTTTTTGTTAAGTATTGGTTACGAACTATTTATGCTCAAATATATCCTTCTCTTTCGCTCTCTGCGTATGAGAAATATCATCCGGTTTTGTTGATTTTCATCAGCGCCCCGGGAAAAAGCCCGCACGCAGGCTCAGCGCCGTGTAAAAACTACTGTAGCTGCCGCAACCCACGTCTTCCAGGTTCTCGGCACCCCACAGCCAGCGATACCCGCCGACGTAGGCCAGGCTGAGATGCCGGGTGAGCGGAAATTCAATGCCCACCTCCGGGCTGGCCGCCCAGACCTTCTCCACCTGCGTCCCTTCGCTGATGTGCTTCTGGATGGCTTCCATGCCGGCCTCGCCGCGCCCCAACCTCAACCCGAAATCGAGATTCAGCCGGGAGGTGACCGGATAGAGAAAAGTCCCCTGAAAACCATATTCCTCCAACGTCGACTCGTAGGTAGGCCGCTGGGCCGGGGTCACATCCTTCAGTCCGTAAACACCAACCATGACCCGTCCGTTGGAAACGCCGGCTGTCATGCCTGCCGACAAAGCGTTGGCGCCGTTGACCTCGCTGAGCAACACCGTGGCACCACCGTGATAGCCCCACTCCCGCGGCTGCCCGAAAGCAACGCTCCACATACCCAGGATCATAGCAAAAAGGAAAAGCCGTTTTTTCATCGCTTCAGGCTTTGGTTGTATTCTTCAAGGTAACCGGATTGACAGCAGGACGCGATGATGAAGAATAGCCGGAAAAGATGATTTTTGTCAGTGCATGGTTGGAAGGGGTTCACTGCTGAAGAGGCTCCGTCTCCGCCGGCAGAAGCCCGGCTGCAACCGACGGAAGCCGGAACACCCTCAGAGATGTGTGGAATTATGTGCCCTGTGTAAAAAAGCGCCGGCCACCCAGGCAAAAGGCACCCCACCCTATGTGCCCTATGCGAAAACGCCGATGTGCCCTATGTGATAAAAAAGCGCCAGCCATCCAGGCAAAAGGCACCCCACCCTATGTGCCCTATGCGAAAACGCCTATGTGCCCTATGTGATAAAAAAGCGGCGGCCACCCAGGCAAAAGGCACCCCACCCTATGTGCCCTATGCGAAAACGCCTATGTGCCCTATGTGATAAAAAAGCGGTGGCCACCCAGGCAAACGGCACCCCCACTCTGTGTGCCTTATGCGAAAACACCTATGTGCCCTATTATATGTGATAAAAAAGCGCCAAACACCCAGGCAAAAGCCTCCATCTATGCGCCCTATGCCATAAAAAAAACGCCGCCCCCCTCAATCCGCCACCTTAACCTCTGAGCTGGCCAGCCCCGACACCTGGAAGTACCCGATAGCTCCGCCTTCGATATTGGTGCGCAGGTTGGCGGGCTGTCCGCTGAACATCCCCCCGTCGTTGTTTACATTGCTGGTCAGGTCGAGGTAATATTTGTAACACTCGCGGGTGATGGCGTACATCTCCACCCGGGCCATGTCCCCCTCGGCGTAGTAAAAGGGAATGGGCAGGTTGCTGATGTCTTCGCTGAGCAGGAGGTCGTCGTAAGCAAAAGCCCAGGTGCCGTCCCAGTTCTGGATCGTGTCATTGCGGTAGAACTTCGCCAGGTAGTAATCTACGGTGGCCTGCGGCTCCTTGATGTAAACGAGCACCTCATAGAAGCGCCCTTCGTCCTCCGGGTCGGCCTGCTCCTGCAGGTCAATGCGGATGGCGAGGCTGTCGAACGGGGGGACGTAATTCATCCGTTCGGCAGCCGTGTAAACGCTTTCGCCTACCTGTGCCGTCAGGGTGTACGTGGCGCCTACCTTGCCGGTAAAGGGCACACCGGGGACGTAGTAGCCGGGTGCCTGCTCGACAAAGCTGTAGGCGTTGCCTTCATCGTCCTCCACCGTGACGGCGGCGCCGCTGACGGCCGGGTTCTGTCCCTGATCGTAAAAACCCATCGTCCGGCTGATGCGGACGTACTGCCGGCCGGGCTGGTCGGTGATCAGCCCTTCAATGATGGTGGCTTGCTCTACTTGTTCCAGGTCCAGCTCAACGGTCTTTTCGCAGCTGAAGAGGGCTAGGGCCAGGAGGGTAGGGAGAATGATATTTTTCATGATGGCAAATGTTTTTTAGAATTTGTTTCAACCTGCCGGGTTTCGCGTTAAGCGCCCATGCTGCTGAACCCGGCAGCGTTTGTCAAAGACGGTTTTCACCGACAGCATTTCGGCAGCCAGCTGTAGCGTCTCCGAAAAACGCTGCCGGGTTAACCATACCGGAACCAAAGTAAAACCCGGCAGGTTGGGCGTCATTTAAAACTTAAAATTCCAGCTGAAGTAGGGTAGCGCGCCGAACAGGTACACCATGCGGGCTTCCTTTTCGGTGCCGTCTCCGATGATGTTGCCGTCGTCGTCCTGTTTGGTGCGGGTGTAGATGGTCCAGGGGTTCTGGCGGTTATAGGCGTTGTACACGCCAGCGACGAAGGAGTTCTGCCAGCGGCGGCCCTCGTTCTTTTTGGGTTCGTAGGTCACCGACAGGTCCAGGCGGTGGAAATCCGGCAGGCGGTAGCCGTTGCGGCCGGAGTAGAGGTTGACCTGGTAGCCGTCGAAGTCGTACTTGCCGGCGGGCAGCGTGAGGGGACGGCCGGTGGTGTAGGTGAAGTTGGCGCCCAGGCTCCAGCGGGAACTGAGATCGTATGCCAATGCCAGGTTCAGGTTGTGGCGGCGGTCGTGGTTGGCAGGGAAGGCTTTATCTCCATTGACGCCCGGCACTTCCAGGGTGGCTTCGGCCAGGGTGTAGCTGCCAAAACCGGTCAGGCGGCCCTTGCTCTTGCGCAGGTAGAATTCCAGGCCATAGGATTCGGACTCGCCCTGCCGGAACTCGGTGGCCAGGTGGCGGTTGAAGAACAGCTCGGCGTTGTCGGCAAACTCGGTCAGGTCCTTCGCCTTTTTATAATAGGCTTCCACCGAAAATTCGAACATGTTGTCCCGGAAGTTGCGGAAGTAGCCCACTGCCACCTGGTCGGCTTTCTGCGGGTCGAGGTAGGGCGAGCTGGGCGCCCAGGTGGCGAAGGGGATCGGCACCGTCGAGTTGGAGATCAGGTGCACGTACTGTACCATGCGGTTGTACGAAACCTTGACCGAACTCTGCGGGTCGAGCAGGTAGCGGGCGGCAAAGCGCGGTTCCGGGTTGTGGAACAGCCTGATCGTCTCGAAATGGCGGTAGGTGGTGGAATCGCGGATGACGATGTCGACATTATCCTGCGGGTCTTCGTATTCGTAAACCGTGCCCTCGCCAATGTTCTGGAACAGGCTGTAGCGCAGGCCGTACTCGAGGCTGAGCCGGCCGGTCACCTGATGTTCGGCGCCGAGGTAAAGGGCATGGTCGAGGGCGTACTGCTTCTGCAGCCCGACGGATTTAAATATGGACTCCTCCCCGTTGCTGGTGATCTTGCCGGGGGTGAAGCGGCGGTAAATGCCCTGGTAGCCGAATTTCAGGGTAAACTCCGGCGTGACGAAGTAGGAAACATCTTCCTTGACCGAAGCCTCCCGCTGGTTGGCCTCCCAGAGGAAGCCGTCGACGGGGTCGCGGTCGTGCAGGGCGTAATCGAAATCGCTGTAGATGAGGGTCAGGTTGGAGAAGAGGCGCTCGTTGAACAGGTGGTTCCAGCGGAAGGTAGCGGTGCTGTTGCCCCAGTCCATTTTGAAATCGTCGTTGAACTGCCAGACGTCGCGCCCGCTGTAGGCCGACAGGAAGAACCGGTTCTTGTTGTTGGCCTTCCAGTTGACCTTGGCGTTCAGGTCGTGGAAGCTCACTGCCGTGCCGTCGAACTGGTCGGCGTTCTTCATGTACAGGTCGGCGTACGACCGGCGCCCGGCGACGATGAAGGAGGCTTTGTCCTGGACGATCGGCGCCTCCACGGCGAGTTTGGCGGCCAGCAGGCCCACCCCCCCGCTGGCGGCAAACTGCTTGGCGTTGCCGTCGCGGGTGGTGATTTCCAGCAGGGAGGACAGGCGGCCGCCGTACTTGGCCGGGATGCCGCCCTTGTACAACTCTGCGCTTTTGATGATATCGGCGTTGAAAACAGAGAATAACCCAAAGAGGTGCGACACGTCGTACACCGGCGCCTCGTCGATGAGGATGAGGTTCTGGTCGGCGCTGCCGCCGCGCACGAAGAAGGCGGAAGTGCCCTCGCCCGCGCTGGTCACGCCGGGCAGGGTCTGTATCGTCTTGATCACGTCGGGCTCGCCCATCAGGGAGGGCAGCTTTTTGATCTCCTCGATGGGCACGTCGAGGCGGCTCATGGCCACTTGCTGTACAGACTGGTCGGCCTTCTTGTCCGTCACCACGACCTCTTCCAGCACGGCGGCGGCAGGCTGCATCTCCACGTTGAGCTCGACGTTGGCGCGGAGGGTTACCGTCTTCACCTGGGCCTGGTAGCCGATGTAGGTGAAGGTCAGCTCGTACGTGCCGGCCGGCAGGGTCAGCGAATAAAATCCATAGAGGTTGGTGGTGGTTCCGGATTTGGTGGTGGGTTCGTATACGCTGGCGTAGAGCAGTTCTTCGCCGGAGGCGGCGTCCTTCAGATAGCCGCTGAGGGTAAATCGTTCTTCCTGTGGTACGTCGGGTTGGCCTGTGGCGGAACATAGAAATCCCACCAGCAAGCAGGCCATCAATAGGGCTCGCTTCATTATGCAGATTGTTTTTGATTTTTGCGGAAACAGGGTTTTTCCGTTTGTTCATTCTCCTGATGCGGGCATCCTCTTTTTACCCCTACGGATTAAAGTTATTTATTTATGAACGGGTGGTTTTGGCAGGCCAGTGGGGAGATTTGTGGGACGAAAGGAGGCAAGGAAAACCGGGGTGGCAACCGGACTATTATCCTTATGGCTGCTTTCGGGTTTGTTTGGAGGCCGGGTTTGGTTGCAAAAAGAGGTAGTTTGCTTATATGTTGCCTGGCATAGGGGTAAATATAAGGATTTGGCTGCCCCCAAACCCCAAAACCAGCCAGGGGCACAAAATAGCATCGCGCCCGATCCGGGCAAGCTCAGCGGCAAAAAAGTGTCGGGTACAGCATCTTTCATATCTCCGGTTTTTTCCTTATCTTGCTTGTCCACATCATCAGGAAAAACTTTCATTTATACCATTGCTGTGAAACCTCGCAGAGCATGCCTGTCGGCAAAGCCTGGCAAGCCCATGCTTTTTACCATCACCCGATCACCCAACACCCTGGTTTCATGCAACACCTGTACACCCTTTTGTTTTTCCTGTCGCCGGTTGGTTTCCTGCATGCGGGCCCTACCTATCACATGACCGAGCCTTCCTCTACCGTCCCGTTGTTTATCCGGAATAAACTCATCCTGGTGAACGGGCAGGCCAACGGCCAAAGCGGATATTTCCTTTTCGACACCGGCGCTTCGGAGCTGGCCCTCAACGAAGCCTATTTTCCCCGGCAGGACCATGCAGCCCCCGGGACGCGCTTTGCCGACGTCAGCGGCCACAGCATCCATCACGGTTATGCCTTTGTCGATT
This sequence comes from Lewinellaceae bacterium, assembly GCA_020636375.1. Taxonomy (GTDB): domain Bacteria; phylum Bacteroidota; class Bacteroidia; order Chitinophagales; family Saprospiraceae; genus JACJXW01. The sequence continues at coordinate 262,017 of JACJXZ010000012.1, forward strand.
CATTTTACTGGGCCGGGCTGCGCCGGGAGGCATTCTTTGGCGCCTGCCTGGACATGAGCGCCCTGGAAAGCCGCCTGGGAGAAAAGCTGCTGGGCATCATCGGCTATGATGTGTTGCGGCACGTAGACCTGGAGATCGACTACTACCGGGAAACGATGGTCCTCATCCGCCCCGGCGCGGCTCTGGCCCGGCCCTGCTTGCCGGATTACACCTTTGCTTTCCGGATGAACCGCCACCTGCCGGTGCTGAAAGCAGTCCTGGGCGACGCCGCCGGCCTGGACATGGCTATAGATTCGGGTTCCTCCATCAATGTGTGCAGCAGCCGGTTCAAGAAGAAATTGAAAAACAAAGCCCTGCAAAAAAGGAGGGTCTCCCTGCTGGGGGCGTCCGGGGCATCAGAGCAGGCACCGTATTACGTCATGGAATCCTTGGTGGTTGAAAATGCTTATTCCATTGCTTATTGCCGCATCGCGCTCGCCAGCATGGGCGTTATCGACGACTACAGCCTCGGGGTCGACGGGCTGCTGGGGGTCAATTTCTTCCGCCTGGGGCGGGTGTTCTTCAGCTACCAGTCCCGCCGCATCGACGTGTGGCTGGAACACAATGATTATACGATGCGCCACAGTACGCTGCCGCCGCTGCAGGGGATGAGCGCGGAGTGATTTTTACTAACAAGTTTTCCACAACCTGGAATTATTGGGGAATAATGGTTACATTTGTTTTTCTTGTAACCAAATTGTTGTCATGTCTTTTACTTCAATTGAAATTTGCGCCGGCGCCGGCGGCCAGTCCATCGGCCTGGAACAAGCCGGATTCGAACATCTGGCCCTGGTGGAAATAGACGGGGACGCCTGCAATACGCTGCGCCATAACCGCCCGGCATGGAATGTTTGCGAAATGGACGTTAAGGAATTTTCCGCCAAAACATTCCGGGGCGAGGTCAGCTTATTTGCCGGCGGCGTACCCTGCCCGCCCTTCTCGATCGCAGGCAAACAATTGGGTAAAGATGACGAACGGGACCTCTTCCCGGAAGCCCTCCGGCTGATCGGAGAATGCCGGCCGCAGGCGGTCCTGCTCGAAAATGTCCGGGGTTTTTTATCCAAAAGGTTCGACGGGTACCGGCGGTCTCTGCTAGAACGACTGGAGGAAATGGGCTATACCGGTGAATGGCGGTTGCTGACTGCTGCCGATTACGGCGTTCCGCAACTGCGCCCCCGGGCCATATATGTAGGGTTTCTCGATGATCATTTCGATTACTTCCAATGGCCGGTTAGAGAAGGCCCTGCCCCCTCGGTTGGAGAAGTCCTGTATAAAGAAATGGCTTCCCGGGGGTGGAAGAAGGCCAAAAGCTGGAAGGAACAGGCTAATGGCATTGCGCCCACCCTGGTGGGCGGCTCAAAAAAGCACGGTGGTGCCGACCTGGGGCCTTCCCGCGCAAGAAAGGGTTGGAAACAGCTCGGCGTTGACGGCAGGAGCCTGGTGGACGAACCGCCCGGGCCTGACTTTAAGGGCATGCCCCGGCTGACCGTTAGAATGGCTTCCATGGTGCAGGGATTCCCGGAAGATTGGGAATTTACCGGCAGGAAAACCGCCGCATATCGGCAGGTAGGCAATGCCTTTCCGCCTCCTGTAGCCAAAGCAGTAGGGGAGAGTATTGTGTCGGCACTAAATAAAGAAAAAAAAGCATGGCGAAGCGGAAAGGTGCTAGAGCTAAACTTCGAGCATACTTTGTAAATAATGTTGGGTAAAGTTCTGGATTCCGATATCATAGATAAATCCGAAGGAGGGACAGATGAGGCATCCAATCTCCGTGCGATTTGCTCAGTCTGTAACGAGGGCGCTTCCAACCTCACGCTTCCCCGCCCGAGCGATTTGAAACTATTGGCCCAAATCCGCCGGGCTACTGGTTCTTCGCAGTTGGAAGTATTGAAATGGCTGATTAACAAATTCCCAAAACAAGCCGGAGAGATCATCAGGGATAATGAATTCAAACCGGGAAAGTAGCATGTTTCTTTGTGGGTCTCCGTGTCCGTCCAGCGTTCGACCGAGTTCACGCCAAAGTGCGGCCTGCTCGGGCAGGGTAGGGGGGCAGGGGCACTTCGTGGCGCGATCATCCTGATCGCAGGCCATCCGTTTTATGCGGCCGGGCGATCAGGCCTCCGCCGGCCCCAGGGCCGCCAGCGTCTCCAGCCGCCGCTCCACCTGCTCCAGGTGCTTTTTCGTCCGTTTCTTGTCAAAAGCGGCTGCCAGCGTAGGCACGTCCGCCGGGGCGTTCAGGCTGTTCAGCAGGCCGCGCAGGGCGTCGGCCTGCTCGGGCAGGGTAGGGGGCCAGGGGCACTTTTCGGCAGCAGCTACCTGCGCTTCCGCCGCATCCACTTCCACCTCCAGCAGCTTGCCCTGTTTGGCTACTTTAGCTTCTTCCGGTGCTTGGTATTCCGGCCGCAGCCAGCGGGCCAGCCCCGCCGCTTCCTCCGCCGCCCGCCCGGCGTTGAGCTGCACCAGGCGCTCCAGGATTTCGCCCTCCTCCAGGCCGGCGGGCCAGCCGCCACGGCGGCGTCCAGCTCGTCGTGGAGCTGCCGCAGGATGCCCACCAGGCCCTGCTCGTGGATGCGGCGCTCTTTTTCGCTAAGGGGCTGCCCGGCGCGCTCTTTTTCATTGCCAGGTGTTTTTTTACCCAATGGGTGGTTTCCAAACATGCTCTTACTCCCATTCCGGCTATGCCTTCATTGGCCTTGAGGGAAATTGCTTCTGAGACATTGGCGCCAATATACTAAGCGCGGTTACCAGAGGTGTATAGGTTTTATCAACGGAAAGAAGTATTTTGCATTAACCAAACATAAAATCACTGTCCATGAAAATAATTTGTGTTTCGGCATTCACACTTGTTCTTTTTTGTTTACCACGTTCTATTGATGCTCAAGACAAAGAAACCCTGCGAGACAAAGTTTATAGTTCTGAACAAGACAGAGAAATAATCAGAAAAAATGCGCGAAGTGATTTTGAATTGATCATGCCTTTCGCAGCAAAAATCGCAGAAGATATTATTTCCAGTGTCAGGAAGTATAAGGAGGGGAAGTCATATATACCTTCGGATGAGGAAATCCAAATGCAGAAACTTCAAAATATTTTAACCCGATCTAATTAAGGATTTGCCCTCCGGATATGGAGATATGGACTATTATTCTCTCCGGAAAACAATAAGTGACAGTAAAGCAAAAATAAAAATCCTTCATTTTTGGACGATGGATCTTTACGATACGCTTACTTATCGCAGAGGAATACTTCTAAATTCTTTAGCAGGCTTCCACAGCCATAAAGAAGTCCAAATTTTCAACAATGTCCCAGGAGGTGGTTTGACAGAATTAATAGGAGTAGGAGAATATTTTCAATTGAATAACGAAGAAAAAAAACCTTTTATCGATTCTTGGAATGGAATTACTCTTCCAGCTACTTTTATCTACTATGATAAAGATTCACCTCCCATGTTTTTTGGTAGTGATTCAGACTTTAAAGAAATTCTTACTTTTATCAATATAAAGCTGGGCTCGGACGCAGATAAATAGCAAAGGATAGTCTAAAAATAGCCCCAACCGGGGTTGATGTTTGGATGTCCAGTTCAAAGAGAGTGTAAAATGAATTCTGTTTAATACACATCCAGTGGACGTATCTTTGGAAGACTTAGAGTATGTTTGGAGGTAGTACTTTTGAAGCGAAAAAACCACTACCCGGCAAGTTGAGGCGTCTTTGGTCACCCATCCCTCTTCCCAATCAACTCCTCCAACTTCAATTTCCGGTACGCCTCCGGGTAGTTCGCCTTCAGTTCTTCGGCGACCTCTTCCAGTTTCTGGACGAGCAGGCGGTTGAGGAGTTCCTGGTTGCTTTTGCCGGTTGGCTCTTTCGGGATAGGTTGCTTCCCGCTGACGGACCGGCCGGTGGTGGTGGAGGTGGTTTCGGTGGAGGAGGAAGATTAAAGGCGGTCCGGGCAGGACAGAGCCTGAACCGGTATTAGGAGAAGGCGGCTACCGGTCTGATATATCATTGACCCCAAGCAGGTAATCGGACTCAAACAATCTTCTTTCTTTTCTTTTTTCCTCTCTTGCCTGAAGCGCTTCCCTCCTTTTCATCAATGTCCTTCCCCACCGGTCGGGAGAGGAGTCCAGGAAAATGCCAAAGTTGGGTTTCTCGTCGGTGATGTACTGAGAGCCGGTGAATAAACGGAGGTCGGGGTCCAGCACCTGTGCGTATCCGCTTTGCAGCCACTGCTCATCATATTCAAAAGAAAAGACTTCCTCTCCCCCGGACTTATTCCGCCCGGAGCATTCCCATTTTCATGGCAGCCGGCAATTCCTGCCAGTCGGCATATACAATGATCTCCTTCATTTAAAAATAATTGGATATTATGGAATTCGACACTATTGGATGTGATCATTGTGGGAAAACCTATCGAGGTTAAGTATAGTACCAAAAAAGGCTATACCTTTGGGGGCTTAAAAATCCCGTACACATGAATACCGACAAGCTCGCCGGGTACCTGAACCTGCTCTCCGAAATGGCCATTGCCTTCCTGCCCAAGCTGGCGCTGGCCCTGTTGCTGCTTTTCTTTGGCTTTAAAATCGTCGACCGGCTTGCCCGCCTGGCAGGCCGGGCGATGGAAAGGGCCGGCCTTAGCAGCAACCTGCTGCCCTTCGTCCGCTCCCTGGTCAACGTCTCCCTGAAAGTGTTGCTGCTCTTCAGCATCGCCGGCATCGTCGGCGTGGACGTCACCTCCTTCGTCGCCGTGCTGGCGGCGGCCGGCTTTGCCGTCGGGCTGGCCCTGCAGGGCAGCCTGAGCAATTTCGCCGCCGGCATCATCATCCTGCTGTTCCGGCCTTATAAGGTCGAGGATTGGATTGAGGTGGACGGCAAGTTCGGCCAGGTGGAAGAGATCCAGATCTTCAATACCATCATGGTGACCCCGGGCCGTAAGACCCTCATCATCCCCAACGGCCAGGTGGTCGACAACATCGTCACCAACTATTCCAAAAAAGGCTTCATCCGCATGGAGCTGAACGTGACGATGCCCTACAGCGAAAGCTTTCCCAAAGTGCGGGAGATCATCCTGGAAGAACTCCTGGCTATCCCCAAAGTGCTGCGCGACCCCGCTCCGGAGGTGGGCATCGAGGCCTACGACAGCCACAACGTCCTGCTGGCAGTGCGCCCCTACGTCGTCCCCGACGATTTCTGGGAGGTGACGTTCGAAGCTTACGAACGCATCAAAGCGGCCTTTAACCGCAAGGGCATCAAAGTGGCTTACTCGGAAGGTGTGGAGATGGGCACGATCGGAGAGTGAGCGGATGGATTCATGGTTTCATGGATGTACGGTTTCGTTGTTCCTGCAAAAAAAAAAACGAGGCAATGCAACACAGCAACCCTCCCCTCGTATAACAATGAACCCATGAAACAATGAACCCATGAAAATCCCCCCCATTCTCCGACTATCTCCTTTCTCTGTCCTGGCTGTTTTCCGGGATGTCGTAGAATTCCGGGGTGGATTCCCGGCGTTCGAAGGTCATATTTTCCAGGCCATCCATGAATTCAATGGAATGCTCCCAGAAATCCTCGAAGATGGGCACGGCTTTTCTGCTCAGCGCCCAGACTCTTTGGGGGTATTGCTCCAGATAGACGAGCGTGACGGATTCGGCCTTGGTCGCCGGCCCGATGAGGTGGGCCCGGTCGCTGAATACGACCAGCATGCTGAAGACCAGCACCATCAGCGCCGAAAGGAAGAAGCCGCCGACGATCTGGTTGATGAAGTTGATGTTGGCGCTTTCCAGGGCACCTTCCAGGAAGTTGGCGAACAAGCGGATCAGGAACATGGTGCCGACGAAAGTCAGCAGGAAGCCGGCCAGGAACATCAGCGGGTTTTCCGTGAAGAGGCTCTCCAGCACATTGGTGATTTCCGGGCCGAAACGGAAGGCCATCATCAGGCCGAAAACCACCGAGAGGATGGTGAAGATGGTCTTGATGATGCCTCGCGAAAACCCCAGGTAGAAACCCCAGGCTGCCAATACCACAAATATCAGGTCTATTGCCATAATGGTTTCAAAAGTAAGGATTTAGCGGCTATTTCGGCGAATAAAATAGACAATTCGCCGTATAAATTGGATCAAAAGGCCCAATTTTTTGCCGGATAGCCGGCTTTCATCGGTATAACAAACGGACGGCACCGGAAGATGCCGGAAACCGAAAATATTACAAAAAACTTAATTCTTTCCCCCCGAGGGGCTAACTTTGTTTAAAAATTTCAATCCAATGAAAGTTGTATTATCATTAATCCTGGGAACTACGCTTTTCGCTTCGACGCTGGTGGCTCAAACGCAAGACATGCCGGCCGTCTTCAAGCTGGGCGACTACGAGGAGGGCTACGAGGCCCTCAACCAAGCTTACAGCCAAACCCTCCTGGAAGTGAGCGATTTCGACACGCAGAAGGCCTTCGACACCTGGATGTCCATGATGCGGGAAATGGAGGAATACTCCAAAAAAATACGCTTCGACGTCAAAGGGGTAAAAGTATGGCTGCACGTATTCTGGAACGAGGACGGCTCGGTCAGCCACATCGGCTACCTGCTCCGGCCCGACTCCCGCAACGTCGATGCCCTCGAACTGGCCGCCTTCTTCAAGACTTTTATGGGGCGCTACAAGCTCCCGGTGACGAGCAGCAAGAAGTTCAGCCACTACACCGGCGCAAACTTCCCGATCTACAGCGAAAAGGTGGATCGGTAATTCGAGTGCATGCATTTGGCTTACAAACTTCCCCGCCTGCCCGGCCTACAACCCGGATGGCCAGGCGGGGAAGTTTTTTTTTCCAAACCCCTTATACTTACGAGCAGGTGGTTTTGCGCCTGGCCAAACCACCGATGCCAGCATATACTGACCCGGCTGGATATCGTAAAGACAAAATCAACCAGGCGTCAGATAAACCGCCCGCTAAATTTGCAAAGCCCTTCCGGCCGCGTATATTTGCAATCAGTACGGATGGCAGTGCTCTTTTCGCCTGTCGTCCCTATGGTTGTGAGAAAAATGTACGTTCACAAAAACCACTGGTTTGATGATAAAGATCTTAGCCAACGACGGCATTGACGCCGACGGGCAAATGTTACTGGAGGAGGCTGGTTATCAGGTGGATACAGAGAAGGTAGCGCAGGAAGACCTGCCGGGCGTGCTCCCGGAATACGACGTGGTCATCGTGCGCAGCGCCACCAAGATCCGCAAGGAACTGATCGATCAATGCCCCAACCTCAAGATCATCGCCCGGGGCGGCGTTGGCCTGGACAATATCGACGTGGAATACGCCGAGAGCAAAGGCATCAAGGTCATGAACACGCCCGCCGCTTCCTCCCAGTCGGTTGCTGAACTGGTTTTTGCCCACCTCTTCTCCCTCTGCCGCTTCCTGCAGCAGTCGCACCGAGATATGCCGGTCAAGGGCAATACGGAATTCAAGAAACTGAAGAACATCTACTCGGAGGGCATACAGCTGCGCGGCCGCACCCTGGGCATCATCGGCTTCGGCCGCATCGGGCAGGAGGTTGCCCGCATTGGCCTGGCCCTCGGCATGAAAGTCATGCCGGTTGACCTGGTGGTCAGCGAAGCAGATATCGACATCAATGTCTTCATGAGCGATAACGTCCGGCTGGAAGTTACCCTGGATACGTTCGAATGGGAAGAAGTGATCCGCAGCAGCGACTTTCTCACCCTGCACGTGCCTTTCAGCGGCGGCTCCCCCCTCATCGGCAGTAAAGAACTCGCTATGATGAAGGACGGCGCCATCGTCATCAATACCTCCCGGGGCGGCGCCATCGACGAAAATGCCCTGCTGGAAGCCCTCGACAACGGCAAGCTGCGCGGTGCAGCCCTCGACGTGTTCGTGGACGAACCCACGCCCAAAAAGGCCCTGCTGGAACACCCGCTGGTTTCCTGCAGCCCCCATATCGGCGCTGCCACCGCCGAAGCGCAGGCCAATATCGGCCTGGAACTGGCGGACCGGATACTGGCCTTTTTCGGAGATGACAAGTAGGGCAAGTGTCCGGCGGGACCCAGCGAGATCAAGGTATGGTGAGGGTGTTCTGAAAAGTTAGGGCATTGGGGTATTTTCCTAAGGGCCTCTGCATGAGCTTGGTCGAACGTTGGACTAAAGTTACCGAGGTTGTGTACATGTACGGATTCAACGACGGTCCTGGGCTGTGTACGGTGTACGCTCCACCGGTTGTCCAACGTTAAACGGTAAACAGTTTACTAATGAACACCCCATCTCCCCATCTCCCCATCTCCCCATCTCCCCGTCTCCCCATCTCCCCCTCCCCATCTCCCCATCTCCCCATCTCCCCGTCTCCCCATCTCCCCTCTCCCGTCTCCCCATCTCCCCATCTCCCCCATCTCCCCATCTCCCCATCTCCCCGTCTCCCCATCTCCCCGTCTCCCCATCTCCCCATCTCCCCATCTCCCCATCTCCCCGTCTCCCCGTCTCCCCATCTCCCCTCACCCCCTCACCCCTCACCCCCGTCCGCTCATTAAACGCCCTGATCAGCTCATCCCACTCCTTCACCTGCCCGAACATCTGTGGCCAGAAATCGCGGTCATGCCACAGGCGGTCCAGTTCCTCTACTGTTTTGCCCTGCTGTTCCACCCAGGTGAAGTACTTCAGGTTGTGGATGGCCTTCTTATCCAGGTAGGTCTGTTCCTTCAGGTGTTCGGCCCGGGTTCCATGTAAGCATTCCAGGTCGCGGGCGGCCTGCAGGGTGGAGTAGGGGCCGCGCTCCTCGCGCAGTTCCCCGATCCGGGAGCGGTACAGGCCGACAGAATCTGTGGCGACGGTGAAGAGCATGTCGTCTTCATTCATCTCGAAGTAGCGGGCCGTTTTGATGGCAGCCAGGATGTTGGCGATGCCGGAGATGCCCAGCAGGCCCAGGTTTTCGATCCATCCCTTGTCGATGCCGGCATCCGCCAGGAATTCCTGGCCCGCCGGCTCGTTGAACAGCCGCAGCAGACGCATGGGAATTTCGTCATCTATGGCCGTCACCACATCGGTGTTCCGCACATTATGGATCCAGGGCACGTGTTTGTCGCCAATGCCCTCGATGCGGTGGCTGCCGAAGCCGTTCATCAGCAGGGTGGGGCACTGCAGGGCCTCGGAGGCCACCACCTTCAGATGGGGGAAAACGGTGCGCAGGTAGTCGCCCGCCGCGATGGTGCCGGCCGAGCCGGTAGCCGAAATGTAGGCGGCCAGGCGGGCGCCTGGCGTTTTGGCCAGCCCGAAAACTTCCTCCACGGCCGGCCCGGTCAGGTGGTAGTGCCAGGCGGCGTTGCCGAACTCTTCGAACTGGTTGAAAATAACGCATTCCGGCCGGGTGCGGCGAATTTCCCAGCACTTGTCGTAAATCTCTTTGACGTTGGATTCGCTGCCCGGCGTGGCGATCACCTCCGCGCCGACCACCTCCTTCAGCCAGTCAAAACGCTCCCGGCTCATACCCTCGGGCAGGATGGCCACCGGCTCCGTGCCCATGATCCTGGAGTCGAACGCTCCGCCCCGGCAGTAGTTGCCGGTCGACGGCCAGACGGCCTTGTGGCGCGTCGGGTCGAACCCGCCGGTGACGATGCGCGGTGCCAGGCAGCCGTAAGCCGCCCCTACCTTGTGGGCGCCCGTCGGGAACCACTTGCCGATCAACGCCACGATGCGCGCTTCGACGCCGGTGAGCGCCCGGGGAATCTCCAGATAGTTGGGGGGGCCGAACAGGCCGCCTTTTTCCACCGGCTCGTTCTTCCAGGTGATGCGGAACAGGTTGAGGGGGTGCAGATCCCACAGGCCGACGTTTTTCAGCTTTTCTTTGACGCCATCGGGGATGAGCTCCGGGTTGCGCTGCTGGGCAAAGGTAGGCAGCAGGATGCCCCTTTCGCGGAAGCGCTGCACGGCGTTGGCCAGGGCTTTTTCGTCGGTGATCTTTGTGGTGGCCGTTAGCATAATTTTTCTTGTTTTGGTATGACTTTTATCCCGCCGGCCATCAGCTGTGCCGGCATGAGCGTAGGTTGCACAGCGGTGGCAGCGTCTCCGGGGCAAATCAAAAGCGGAATTCGGAAAAGCAGTCGTTTTGCGCCCATTTTGCGCCCCATTCCGACCCCGACAAAAGATCGGGGCAGGCTTTCCGACTTTTTACCCGGACCTCGGCGTGAGCTCGGTCGAACGCTGACTAGACGGTCGCATTTCCGACTTGAAACAGCGGCACGTCCAAAGTCCAGAATGTCAAAAAAGCAATATTAAGTACCTGGACACAAATAATGTTACATAAAACCGAACTCTAAGCCCCCGGATATTCAGTCATTCACTCATTCATTAATTCAGTCCATATACTTAATACAACCCCTCCCCGCCCTCCAGCAGCACCTTCATCTCCAGGGCCGGCTTCAGGCTCACCGGCTCTTTTGCATCTGCTGAAAGCTGCGCATCGAGCAGGCTGAAATCCCTTCGGCCAAAACGGGCAACGACGGCTGGCGTCCGGTAAATATATTGCTCGGCCTCCCGGGCCAGGCTTGCCTCCTCCCCGTCTTTCTTCCGGTGCAAAGTAGCCACGCCGGCATTTTTTTCAATGAAATATCCTTCTGCCGTTGCATCAAAACGCTTTCGCGTCAGGCAGAACCGGGGTTTGTCGGCAAAGGGCCGCCCGCTGGTCGGGCAGAAGGTGGTGCAGTTGCCGCACTCGTTGCAGAAGTCCTGGATGTTCAGGATTTGGTAGGGCTGATCGATCCGCACGAAACCTTGGTATGTTGCCTGTACCCGCCCGTCCTTTTGGCTCAGGACGGGTACAGGCGCCAGGAACAGTTCCATCTCATAAGCGTACATAGCCAGGTTGGGGCAAACGGAAACGCACGTGTTGCACACCTCGTCGCAGTACAGGCAGCGGGCAGCCTCTCTCCGGGCCTCCTCTTCCGTTAACGGCAACTGGACGAGTTCGAAGTTGCGGCGTTCTTCCGGGGGCTGTTCCCGGGGCGGGATGCCGAATTGCCGCTTCGCCCGGTTCGTCAGGTGGCCGGCGAGCGACAGGCCCTTTTCCACGTTGCGTTGCTCCGGGGGCTGGCCCTGCGAACCGGCCCGGATGATGTGCCGGGCCACGCGCTGCCCGTCGCCCACCGCCTCCACGATATTGGCGGCGCCCCGGCTGGCGTCGCCGCCGATGAATACATTTTTGAGTTTCGTCTCGCCGGTCTCCGGATTTGCCGTTAACAGAGCCTCGTCGATGAAATCGAGTTCGGGCTCCTGCCCGATGGCCGGGATGATGGTGTCGAAGGGCAGTTCGAATCCGGAGTTTTCGACCTTTACCGGCCGGGCCCGGCCGCTTTCGTCGGTTGGCCCCAGCTTCATTTTAGAACAGGCCAGCGATACCGCTTTTCCATCCTGCGTTTTTATTTCTTCCGGGGCTACCAGCTCCATGATCCCGATCTGTTCGGCCAGCACAGCCAGCACTTCTTCCGGGTCGGCGGGCATTTCCCGTTTCGTCCGCCGGTAGAGCAGGGTGACTTTCCCGCCCGGCGGCATCAGGCGGCGGGCCGTGCGGGCCACGTCGATAGCCGTATTGCCGCCGCCGATGACGGCGACGTTCTGCCCGACGGGCCAGGGGCGCCCTTCGTTGGCGGCGAAGAGGAAGGCCAGCGGGTCGTAGACGCCCGCCGCTCCGGCGCCGGGAATATCCAGCCGGCGCGCCCGCTGGGCGCCGGCAGCCAGGTAGATGAAGTCGTTGTCGCGCCGCAACTGCTCAAAAGTTTCCTTATCCACCCGGCGGTTGTAATGAATCTGCACGCCCAGGCTTTCAATGCGGGCGATGTCCTTCTCGATGGCACTGCCTTTCAGGCGGAATTCCGGGATGCCGGCGGATACCATTCCCCCGGCCCGGCTTTTGGCTTCATAGACATTCACTTCGAAGCCTTCCCGGGCCAGGAAGTAGGCGCAGGCCAGCCCGGAGGGGCCGGCGCCGATGATGGCCGCCTGCCGCCCGTTGAGCGGCCTGGGGCGGGGCAGGCCCGACTGGCCGTGCTCGCCGATGTAGTATTTGACCTGGCGGATGAGCAGGGGATTGTCGTAGTTGATGCGGGTGCAGTGGGGCTGGCAGAGGTGGTCGCAGGCCATGCCCAGCACATTGGGGAAGGGGTTGGTTTCCAGGACTACTTCCAGCGCCTTGTCCCAGTCGCCCCGGGAAGCATGATACATATAGCCAGGAATGTCCTGCCCGGCGGGGCAGGCATCAGTGCAGGGGGCGTGGATGCAATCGAAGGGGTTCAAATCCCGATCCGATTTGATGTTGGGTTCCACGAAAGGGTGTTTCCGGTAGGCTTTCTCTTCTGGCACGTGCCCGGCATATTCGCCGAGGTTGAGCAGGGCGGCTTCGGAAATGCTGGCCGCTGGCCGGCCGGCGCGGGCCCGGATAAAGCTGTCTGTGTCTTCGGCGCCGGCTTCGGCAAAAGCTGCCGACAGGTTGTCCAGGTATTGCCGGAGGCGGCCGTAGCCTCCCGGCTTCAGGAGGTCCGAACAAACCGTCACCGGCGCCAGGCCGCAGGCAAGCAGGGCGGGAAAGTTGAAGCAGTCGGCGCCGCCGGAGAAGGAAAGGTCGAGGGTGCCGCCGAAGTCGTTCTGCAGTTTTTTCGCCAGCTGAACGGTCAGCGGGTGCAGGGCCCGCCCGCTGAGGTACATCATCTTTTCCTTTGCCGGATCGAAGATGCCCTTGTGGTTGGCCACTTCCAGGGTGTTGGTGAGTTTCAGGCCGAAGTGGACGCCGTTCTCCCGGGCGCAGCGGATCAGGTTGCCGGCCAGGCGGCGGGCGGCGGGGTATTTCAGGTCGTGTTCGAAGGCAATATCCGGTACCTGGGCGTAGTAGCCCAGCTGGCGGTTGAGGATGTCGCGCACCCGTTCCGGCCCCAGCAGGGTGGGGTTGAGCTTGATGGTGGTGTGCAATTTGCGCTCTCCAATCAGGTAGCGGCCGATCTTTTCGATCTCCTCCGGGGGGCAGCCGTGCATGGTGGAGAGGGTGACGTTGTCGGAAATGCGGGCAGGGATATCGATCTCCCGGATCCGGGGGTACAGCGGTTCTATCTCCTGTATCTTCTCTTCCAGTTCCGCGCTGCAGTCGGCCACCTTATTCAGGAATTCCTGGACGTTGTCCTGAAGGATGCCGGCCAGGTTGTAGCCGACGCTCATGTTGAAGATGGTTCCCGGTTCGCCGGCCCAGCCGAAATGATGCCGCAGGACGTGGATCAGGATCCAGGCGTGGAGGTATTCCCCGAAGCTTTCGCGGATGGGCAGTTCCTGCGACCATTCGCAGTTGTAGCCTTCGTCCTGCATGTCGATGCAGGGTTTGCTGACGGCCAGCTCGTCCAGCGTTTGCACGGTCTTGAGTTCGATAAAGCGGGCGCCGCACAGCCAGGCGGCGACGATGTTCTGCGCCAGCTGGGTGTGGGGCCCGGCGGCCACGCCCAGCGGGGTTTCCAGGAGCTGGCCGTAGCGGCGGGTGCGGAAGGGGTCGTCGCTGCGGGGGGTGAAGAAGAGCGCCCGGGGCAGGTTCAGAAGGCTTCCCATCTGCTCTCCGTCCAGCATCAGTTTAAAAAGGCGGGCGAAGGGGATGGGGGAAAAGGTATCGGGCATAGCGGCGTTTTTTAGGTGAAACTATAATAATTTACCATAATTGGATATTTATCAATTTTAATTTGAAAAATCCTTTCGTTTTGACTATTTTGCGGCCGATTACCAAAGGTAGCTCAAAACCAGGATCGCTTTCATCCGCACCGGGCATTTTTGTATTGGGAAGCCCTTCCGATACCAGCCTGTGTATTTGGCTGTAAACGGAACATGCCGGCGTGGCGAAAAGGGAATTTCTCATTTGAAAACGGAGTACGATGATTGCCTATAAGAAAAACACCAAGCAAGAGAAAAAAGCTTCGTCCCCTCCGCCGTTTATACAATACCTGCCGATTGCCATAGGGGTGTTTTTAGCGGTTTTCCTTGCTTACAACTGGCGGGATTATGTGGTACAGCGGCAGGATGGTTCTTACGTGGTTCATCCGGAAAGGAAAGATGAGGCGGAGCGGGAGAAGGAAAAGCTGGAAGATTGTCAGACATACAAGCTAATTGCCAGGGAAAGTGGTTGGTATATGTGTTATCTTTGTAGAAGAGGGGTTTGCTATCTCAATGCCGGGGAAGTATGGAAATATGGAATGAGTTGCAGCCCTGAAACACGGTATAAGCCTGATTGGTTGCAGCAGATGAATTTGAAGTATGTTCCTGTCTTCAATGGAAGTTGGGAGGAATGCAGGGTGTTGGAAATTGAACTGATTAGAGATTATCCCATTCACCCGGAAAATCTCAAACGGCCACAGTCCTTGCGTTTGCCCATTCCTCCAGGACATAAAAGCATAAAAATGAAATAAATATGGAAACCCAGGTAACTACGATTGCAACGGAGTACTACACCTCTGCAATAGATGTATTTGACGTGGAGTTAATGCTAAACCAAGCCATTTTACCGGCAACCTATGAAAGAATTTACGTAACTCTTGTTGTTCTACATGAAGAACGCTGGAAACAGGAAGCTTATGAAATTAACGGAGATTTGTATGTAACCCTAATTATAAACCCTTCGGAACTGTTTGGAAAAGATGTTTCTATACTCGCAAAAGATAAACTAATAACTTTCCTGCAAACTGCCTTGATTGAAAAACGAGAACCCGCTCCCTTGGTGTGAAAAGTTCTTCTCATGGCAACCGACGGCCCAAAAATCATAGACGGAGACCTCGCCCACGACACCTATTGGAGTATTATGGACAAATACGACGGCGGTGAGGACATCGAAGCCATACAGGAAGAATATTCGTTATGGAGTGGCTACTTCGATGATTTTGATTATGAAATATACATTACGGCCGGCGCCCTGGCGTTCTGGGAGATCGGCGCCTTGCCCGCCGAACTGTTGGAGGCAGCCAGGAGGGTGATTGATAAAGGGACAGGAGTGAAGTTCTGGGCAGAGGAAGTGGGCCCCAGAGAAGGAAAGGCCAGAAAAAGGGCATTGGACAGGCTATTGGCCAAAATCAGCGCCCCGAATCCCAAAATCAGGAAGAGAAAAAAATACCGGGAGGTCAAAAATTTTCACTTCCGGGAAGATGAACTCCTGGCCTTTCAGGTGAAGGATGGGACATACCGGGCGGCGCTCTGTATAAAGATCAGCCAGTACAGGGGCGTTTGCAGTTACTGGCTGGTGCCGGCAACCTACTGTGGGGATGCGCCGCCAACCCCCGAAATGATCCTGGAGAAGGAACTGCTGGGAAGGTGGATCGGTTCGGGTTATAACAAGAAGAAAACGAACGAAATGCAGGCCGGCCTAAAGTGAAAAAAGATGTTGCTTTTGTGGTAAATTGCATCAAAAAATGCAACCACTGGCCCTCGTCGCCATCGGCGGCAACTCCATCATCCGGGACGAGCAGCACCAGCGGGTGGCCGACCAGTACGAGGCCATCCGGGAGACGGCCGCGCACCTGGCCGGGCTCGTCGCGGCAGGCTTCCAACTGGTGCTCACCCACGGCAACGGCCCGCAGGTGGGCTTCATCCTCCGCCGTTCGGAAATCGCCTACCAGTGCGAAGGGCTGCACCATGTACCCCTGGTGAGCTGCGTGGCCGACACCCAGGGCGCCCTGGGCTACCAAATCCAGCAGGCCCTGGGCAATGAATTGCGGAAACGGGGGATACCGAAAGAAGTGGCCACCGTGGTTACCCAGGTGAAGGCCGACCCCGCCGCTCCTTCCTTTGCCCATCCTTCCAAACCCATCGGCGCTTTTTATCCGGCCGGCCAGCTAAACGGCCTGAAAGCCGCCCACCCGGACTGGACCCTGGCGGAGGACGCCGGCCGGGGCCTTCGGCGCGTCGTCCCCTCTCCCCCGCCGGTGGCAATCGTCGAGATCAATGCGATCAAAACCCTGGTGGACAGCGGGTTCCTGGTGATAGCCGCCGGCGGGGGCGGCATCCCGGTGGTGGACAGGGGCGGCGGCCAGCTCGAAGGCGTGGACGCCGTGATCGACAAAGACCTGACCGCCGCCCTGCTGGCGGCTGCACTGAAGGCCGAATTGCTGCTCTTTTCCACCGGCGTAGAACAGGCCTGCCTGAACTTCGGCCGCCCGGATCAGGCACCTCTGGGAAAAATAACCAGCGCCCAGCTTCGGGCGTACATGCAGCAAGGGCATTTCGCCGCCGGCAGCATGCTGCCCAAGGTACAGGCAGCGTTGTTTTTTCTGGAAAATGGCGGGAAAAGGGCGATCATCACAAAACCGGAATGCCTCCGGGAAGGGATGGATGGGAAAAAGGGAACGCAGGTTGTTTTATAATACAGATAAATATCATAGCCACATGAGAGATATCGCACAACAGATCAACGCCCTCGCCGGGCAGTACCGCGACTACACCGCCGAAAACCTCTCCCGGCTGGTGAAAATCAAATCTCTAAGCGGCGAAGAAGGAGAGGTGATGGAAGAACTCCAGCGGCAGATGCGCGCCGCCGGTTTCGACGAGGTGCGCACCGACGGCCTGGGCAACGTCATCGGCCGGGTAGGGGAGGGATCCCGCATTCTGGCCATCGACGGCCACCTGGATACCGTCGACTTCGGCGTGCTGGACAACTGGGACTTCGACCCGCTATCCGGAGAGATCAAAGACGGCTTCGTCCACGGCCGGGGAACCGTCGACCAGGAGGGGGGCGTGGCCGCTTTCGTCACCTCCGGCCGGATTCTCAAAGAACTCGGCTTTGACCGGGACCTGACGGTCTACTTCGTCGGCAGCGTCATGGAGGAAGACTGCGACGGCCTGTGCTGGAAATACCTGGTGGAGGAGGAAGGCCTGCGCCCCGACTTCGCCATAAGCACCGAACCCACCAACCTGAACATTTACCGCGGCCACCGGGGCCGGATGGAGATTGCGGTCAGCTTCCGGGGGGTGTCCAGCCACGGCTCCGCCCCCGAGCGCGGGAAAAACGCCATCTACATGGCCGCCCGCGCCGCCCTGGAGATTGAAAAGCTCAACGAGCGCCTGAAAGGCGACGACTTCCTGGGCAAAGGCACCGTCACCATCAGCGAGATCCGCTCCGGTAGCCCTTCCCTCTGCGCGGTGGCCGACTTCGCCCGCCTCCACCTCGACCGCCGCCTGACCTGGGGCGAGACCAAAGAGTCGGCCGTGGCGGAGATCGAAGCGATCGTCCGGGATATGGACGCTGAGGTCGAGGTGCTGCATTACGAGGAAAGAGCCTACACCGGCCTTCGGTACGGCATGGAAAAATACTACCCCACCTGGAAAATCCCCGAAGACAGCCAGGTGGTGCAAACGGGCATCGCCGCTTTTGAACAACTGTTCGGAAAAAAGCCGCTGGTCGACAAATGGACCTTCTCCACCAACGGCGTCACCATCAACGGCTATTACGGCATTCCCCTCATCGGCTTCGGCCCGGGCAACGAGGTGATGGCCCACGCCCCTAACGAAAAGGTGCCGGTGGAACACCTGGTGAAGGCTTCGGCCTTTTATGCCCTTTATGCCTACTTAATTGCAAAATAACGCTCGTCGAAGTCGCTCGTCGAAGTCGCTCGTCGAAGTCTCCAGACTTCGACGCCCACTCGCCAAAGTCTCCAGACTTCGACGCCCACTCGCCAAAGTCTCCAGACTTCGACAATAACGAAAACAAATGCAACCAAACATCACCACCTTACTCCCCCAAATCCGCCAAACCGAAGCCCGCAACCTATTCGCCCGGGACTTCCTGCTCACCTGGGAAAAGGAACTGCCGGACATCGGGCGGACACTCCTGGTGGCCGAAGCCCTGCAACTGCTGCGCCGGAACAACATCTCCACCCGCTGCTACGATTCCGGCCTGGCCGTTTCCATCTTTCGCGACCAGTCGACCCGCACCCGTTTCGCCTTCGCCTCGGCGGCCAACCTGCTGGGCCTGGAGGTCAGCGAGCTCGACGAGGAAAAATCGCAGGTGGCCCACGGGGAGACCGTCCGGGAGACCGCCAACATGATCTCCTTTATGGCTGATTTCATCGGCATCCGCGACGACATCTACCTCGGCGAGGGCAACGCCTACATGCGGGAAGTCGGCGCGGCGCTGGACGACGGCTATGAACAAGGCGTCCTCCAGCAACGCCCCGGCCTGGTCAACCTGCAGTGCGACATCGACCACCCCACCCAGTCGCTGGCCGACCTGCTGCACCTCAAACACACCTTCGGTTCGCTGGAAGCCCTCCGCGGCAAAAAGATCGCCATGAGCTGGGCCTACTCGCCCAGTTACGGCAAGCCCCTGTCGGTGCCCCAGGGCATCATCGGCCTGCTCACCCGCTTCGGGATGGAGGTGGTGCTGGCCCATCCCGAAGGCTACGACCTCCTTCCGGAAGTCACTAAGCTGGCGGAGGACAATGCCCGGCAGAGCGGCGGCAGCTTCGCCCTCACCCATTCCATGGACGACGCTTTCCGCGACGCTGACATCGTCTACCCCAAAAGCTGGGCGCCTTTCCGGGTGATGGAACAACGCACGGAACTGCTCCGCCAGAACGACAAAGCCGGCCTGAAAGAGCTGGAGCGGCAATGCCTGCTTCAGAATGCCCGCTTTCAGGACTGGCAGTGTACCCGGGAGCGCATGCAACACACCCACGGCGGAGAAGCCCTGTACATGCACTGCCTGCCGGCCGACATCAGCGGCGTCTCCTGCGAAACGGGGGAAGTAGAGGCGGAAGTTTTCGAGAAATACCGCATACAGACGTATAAAGAGGCCAGCTATAAGCCTTATATTATTGCTTCGATGATGATGAATATGGGGTTTGAGGATGTGGCGGGGGTGCTGGAGAAGCTGTGGCGGAGAAAAACAGCGAGGAAAAAGCCGGATTTTCCGGGGAATAGCGAATCTTTCTAGTGCAGGGCCTTGCCCGGATATTATGGCGGCAGGGCCAGAAAACGACTGGTTCAACCCCGACTTTCTTCCCCGGCCGTGAACTATTTTACCGTCCTGCGCTGTTACTACGGTTGTCTGCATTGACTTCTTAAGGATACCTCCGGCAAAAAATCCAAAAAAACCTTTTGCCGGAAAGAATAAAGCCTTATCTTTGCATCCGCATTGAAAAATACGGCTCCGTAGCTTAATTGGATAGAGCATCCCGGCCTTGCGCCGGGAAGGATGCAGGTTCGAATCCAGCCTGCGGCGCCAAAAGAAAGAATAGCCAGGATTGAAAAATACGGCTCCGTAGCTTAATTGGATAGAGCACCTGACTACGGATCAGGAGGTTGCAGGTTCGAATCCTGCCGGAGTCACAAATTCATTTTGACGCAGACAGGATGAGAAGCCTGTCCCGCTTATTAGCGAAACAGCAGAGCGCAAGCGATGCGTCGTGAAGCTTAAGCGGGAAATCCTGCCGGAGTCACCAAAAAGCAAAAGAAATGTCCAGGATTTGCCAATTGACAGGAAAGCGCCCCATCTCGGGCAACAACGTCTCCCACTCCAACCGGAAGACCCGGCGCCGCTTTTTGCCCAACCTGCAGAAGAAGCGCTTTTATGTGCCGGAAAAAGATATGTGGGTGACGCTGAAAGTGTCTGCCTCCGCCATGCGTTCCATCGACAAGATGGGCGTGTACGAGTTCGTGCAGAAGATGGAAAGCAAAGGCATCGATACGGGTGTCAAATTTTAAGATCCTAAACGCTAAGCAAGATGGCCAAGAAGAGCAAAGGAAACCGCATTCAGATCATACTCGAATGCACCGAGCATAAGAACTCCGGCATGCCGGGCACTTCCCGTTATGTAACTCAGAAGAACCGCAAAAATACGCCGGATCGCCTCGAACTGAAAAAATACAACCCCATCCTCAAGCGCGTAACCGTTCACCGCGAGATCAAGTAAACCAGAACGCGTTATAGAGTCACAGTGAAAAGCGGGTGTGATTGTTAAATTTGTGCAAAAATCCTTCCGGACAGGCACCAATTTCCGTTCAATCTTGTAAATCCTGTTAATCCTGTCTATTTTTGAAGGGGAAATTACTCTATAACTTTTTAAAAGCTTCGTAAAATGGCTAAAGTATCAAAGAACGCAAGGGTCGCACAACGTAGCGCCAACGCCGGCTCCGGCCGCGACCACGTGAAGGTGGTCAAGAGCATCAAAGACCCGAAGACCGGCAAGTACTCCTATAAAGAGGTGATTATCCACAAGGATAAGGTGAAGGAGTTCTTCGAAAGCAAATAATCCGTCAGTACTTCTAAAAGATAAATGAAAGGGCTTTTCTTTCTCCTGAAGGAAAGCCCTTTCTTGTTAATATTCAGACATGAGCTTTTTCAACAAATTCTTCAGCAAGGAAAAAAAGGAAGACCTCGATAAGGGGTTGGAAAAAACCAAGGAAAGCTTCTTTGGGAAACTGACCAAGGCCGTCGCCGGAAAAACCACCGTCGACGATGAGGTGCTGGACGAACTGGAGAACATCCTCATTACTTCCGACGTGGGGCTCGACACCACCGTCAGGATCATCGAGCGCATCGAGGCGCGCGTCGCCCGCGACAAATACCTGGGCACCGCCCAGCTCAACGAGATCCTGCGCGACGAGATCGTGCAACTGCTGGCCGAAAACAATACGGCCGATATCGAGGACTTTACCCTGCCGGCGCCTTCCAAACCGAGCATCATCCTGGTCGTCGGCGTCAACGGGGTGGGCAAGACGACCACCATCGGCAAACTGGCCTACCAGTATAAACAAAGAGGCAAAAAGGTGGTGATGGGTGCCGCCGACACCTTCCGCGCCGCTGCCGTCGACCAGCTCCGGATCTGGTCCGAACGGGTGGGCTGCGATTTCTACAGCAAAGGCATGAACACCGACCCCGCCGCCGTGGCCTACGAAACCGTGCAGCACGCCCTCGCCAACAATTGCGACGTGGCCATCATCGATACCGCCGGCCGCCTGCACACCAAGATCAACCTCATGAAGGAACTGAGCAAGATCAAACGCTCCGTGGCCAAAAGCCTGGAAGGCGCGCCCCACGAAGTGCTGCTCGTGCTCGACGCCACCACCGGCCAGAACGCCTTCGAACAGGCCCGCCACTTCACCGACGCCACCGAAGTGTCTGCCCTGGCCCTCACCAAACTCGACGGCACCGCCAAAGGCGGCGTCGCCATCGGCATCTCCGACCAGTTCAAAGTGCCCATCAAATACATTGGAGTTGGAGAGTCTATCGATAAGCTCCAGGTGTTCAACAAACGCGCCTTCGTGGATTCCCTGTTCGAACAGTAGTTTTTGCGCCTGGTTTTTGGCGGCCAAAGTGGAACAAACAAGCCAAAAACCAGGTGCGCACTGCGCAGGCTGCCGAAAGCGCCGCTGTGAAAATCCGGCGGCGATTTTTTTCTCCGGCTCTTAGCGACGTGCGATCAATAACTGTCAGATTTCCTAGGAGCGCTTTTGGCTTTACCCTTCGTTGAAGAACCGCCTCCCTTAGCTGGGCTAAGGTCGGGAACCTTCGCCTCGGTTAAAGCCAAAATCGCTAACCTACTAAACCCGACACTTATTAATCTCACGTCGCTTAACAATATAAACACGCATAATTGGCCCGAAAAAAAAGAAAATATTACGATAAAAATAATTTGATAAATTACAGAAGCGCCACCTAAAAACAAACACAAATTTCTGATTTTCAGAAATTTGTGTTTGTTTTTAGGCGGGTATCAGCCCCAGTAATTATTTGAATTGTACTTCACAAGCCTCTGATTATTATCGACATTTGTATTGTCAACGATGAAGAACGGCAGTTGGCGGTTTCTTCCGAAAGAGGGAGAACAAAAAATTGAAGACTTACTACTGACAAGATAAGGAACGTTTAAAAAACAGATTCTAAGGCGGAGAAGAAAAAGGAAAGCTTCTTTGCTGAGTGATCACAACAAAAGCAATCCCACGAACACTATTAATTATAATCCCATTTAAGAATTCGGGGATATCAAAGGATGTCCTCATTTTTGGTATGTAGATAGCCTCTCAAAGCTCTTTGAATACCGGTCCTTCAGGGGCCGGTTTTTTTATTTTAAGATAAGCCTCGATCCATTCTACGGCACCCGCCAGATTATAGTTACATTAAATTTAATTTTTTTTCATTTTTTTTCTGCTCCGGCCAAAATGGCTGCCTCCAGGTACTGTTCGAACCTTTCCTGATAGATCCTGTGGTTCTTGCTGTCGGGTTCGGCCGTCCTCCTTTTGCCCCGGGCCGGGAGCAAATCCTCGTATGCCTTAATTGCGCCCACAGCCTTCATGGCCATGAATGCCGCTCCGCAGGCGGAGGCTTCTTCCTGTTCGTCTACCAGGGCGGGCAGGCCGAAGACGTCCGCCACGATCTGCACCCACAACGGGGAGCGGGTAAACCCGCCGTTGGCAATGACCTCCTGCGCTCCGCCGGGCATGCCGGCGAAGACATGGTAGAGGCTGAACGCCACGCCTTCCAGCACGGCGCGGTGGAAATGCGCCGGGCCATGGTGCCGGCGCAGGCCGGCAAAGGCGCCGGCCGCGTTGGCGTTCCAGATGGGGGCGCGCTCGCCCAGCAGGTAGGGGAGGAACAGAAGGCCGTCGGCGCCGGCGGGCAGGGCGGCGGCGGCGGCTTCGGACAAACGCTCCGCCCCCACCAGTTCCGACAACCACTGGTAGGCGATGCCTCCGTTGTTGACGGCGCCTCCGCAGACGAACAACGCTTCATCCAGGCGGTAGTTAAAGATCTGTTTCCCGGGTTCGATGACGGGCTGCGGCCGCGTAGTGCGCAAGGCGCCGCTGGTGCCGATGGTGAGCACCAGCTCTTCCGGCCGCAGGGCCAGGGCGCCCAGGTTGGCCAGGCAGCCGTCGCTGCCGCCCAGGGCAAGGGGAACGCCCCGGAAGAGGGGCGGTAGTTCCGGGCTGTCGAGCCGGGCCAGGTGGCAAGGGCCGGCGAGGGGCGGCAGCTGCTCTTCCCGTATTCCGGCATAGGCCAGTGCCGGGGCGTGCCAGGCCAGTTCCCGGATGTCCATCAGCCCGGATGCCGAGGCCAAAGAAATGTCTGCCCGGCATTCGCCGCCCAACCGGGCCAGGATGTAGTCCTTGATGGAAAGAAAACGGGCTGCCTGTTGGAATAGCTGCGGGCGTTCCTCCTGCATCCACCGCAGCTTGCAGAGGGGCGACATGGGGTGGATGGGGGTGCCGCAGGCCCTGTACAAGGCGTTGCCTGCTGCCGTGCCTTTCAGCATTTCCGCCTGCTTTTCGCTGCGGCAGTCGCTCCAAAGGATGGCGTTGGTGAGCGGCCTGCCGCTTTCATCAACGGCGATCAGGCTGTGCATGGCACAGCTCAGGCCGATGGCGCCCGGCGGGCCCGCCAGCCGCGCCACCAGCTTTTGGAGCACTTCCACTACGGCTCGCCGCAGCGCCTCCGGATCCTGTTCCTGCCAGCCAGGCTGTGGGCTGAGGGTAGGGTAGGAGGCCCGCGCCACGGCCAGCGTTTCCCCCGCCGGGGCCAGCGCCAGCGCCTTGGTGGAGGTGGTGCCGATGTCTATGCCGATATAATATTCCGGATTCATGGTTCAATTCGGATGTGCAGGCTCCCTGGCGTGGCTGCTGCCCGCCGGCACGCCACCCTGCGTTTCCATGCCTTTCCAGGTATCTCCCCCGCGTTCTTACCCCTTTCCGTACCCCAGCTGTTTAAACCCTTCCACGGCCAGGCCCACGTCTTCTTCCGAGCTATAGGCGGACAGCCCCAGGCGGGTGACGCCGCCCTGCTCAAGCAGCCCCAGCACTTCCGCTGCCCGGATGGCGTAGAAGTGGCCGTCCCAGGCGAGGATGTTGCGCTCGGCGAGTTTTTGGGTGACGGCCTCCGGCCGGAGGCCGTCTGTCAGCACGGCCAGGGTGGGCGCCCGCAGGGGGGCGTCCATCGGAGGGCCGGCCACGGTGACGCCGTCGAGGGCGGTGAGGCCGGCGTACAGCTTGCGGGCCAGGGCGATCTCGTGTTGGTGAATGCAGTTCATGGCGTCGGACAGGCAGGAGCGGTAATCGCTGCCCTGCCCGAAGCAGGCGATAAAGTCCACCGCCGCTTTGACGCCGGCCAGGGCGGCGTGGTTGAGGGTGCCGGTCTCGATGCTGAAGGGCGCTTCCTGGGCGGCGGTGCGCAGGCGGTCGGTGGGCAGGCGGTCCAGCAGGCCTGGGCGGGAATAGAGGATGCCGACGTGCGGGCCGTAGAATTTATAGGCGGAACACAGCAGGAAGTCGCAGCCGATGGCCTGCACGTCGAGCGGGAAGTGGGGGGCGAAGTGCACGGCGTCGAGCAGCAGCCAGGCGCCCGCCTGGTAGGTAAGCGCCCGCGCCCGTTGTACGTCGTTGACCGTACCCATGAAGTTGGAGGCGTAGCCCAGGGCCAGCAGGCGGGTGCGCTCGTTGATCTTGGCGGCCATATCGTCGTAGTCCAGCGTGCCTTCTTTTTTCAGTTTCACTTCCCGCACGGCGATGCCCTGTTCGCGAAGAGACAGCCAGGGCCCGCGGTTGCCCTCGTGGTCCAGTTGGGTGATCAGGATTTCGTCGCCCGGCTGCAACAGGCGGCCGACGGCGCGGGCGAGCGAGTAGTTGAGCGTGGTCATGTTTTGCCCGAAGGAAATGGTATGCGGCCCTTCTGCCCCCAGGAAGTGAGCGACAGCCGCCCGGGCGCCGCCGATCACCTCGTCGGTTTCCCGGGCCGTGATGAAGGCGCCGTGGGTGTTGGCGTTCGAGTTCTTATAGTAATAGCTGATGGCGTCGATCACGGGCTGGGGCACCTGGGTGCCGCCCGGGCCGTCCATGAATACCAGGCGGTGCCCGTTGTGCTGCCGGCGGAGAGCGGGGAACTGTTGGCGGAATGAATCGTTCATATAGCGTACTGTGGTTTGATTCCTGTCTGCATTGGTTGCCTGGGGCAGGATGGGAGGACGGGAGGCGGCAGGTATCGTTATTGAAATAATGATAACTTTAACAATCATTATAAACATAACGACATAGCGATGCCCCTCCCCTGTGGAGCAAGGTACGAAAGCCGTCCAAATTATTCCTTTTCCATTTCTTCGAAAACCAGCTTAAAGGCCAGTTCGAAATCATTGGCGATGGCTTCCTGTTTCAGGCCTTCGAAGAAACTGGGCGAATTGTAGTAGATGCCGTAAGCCGTCCGGTCGATTGCCGCCTTGCCTTCCAACCGGAGGGTTTTTCCTTCCCGGCGGGCGGTGAGCTGTATTTTTTCCTCCTTTGCGATGCCCTTGATCGTCAGCATGCCAGAGGCCGTCCCGGCTGTGCTGCCTGGCGTGAAGGGCTGGCCGAGCGTGAAATGGGCTTCCGGGAAGCGTTTTACTTCAAAAAAATCCGCACTGCGCAAATGCTTCGTCAGTTGGCCGATGTCGGACTGGATGCTCTGCATGTCGATGGCCAGCTCGCCTTGCAGGATGCGCTCCCCTTCGCAGCTGAGTGTTCCGGACCTGGCTTGAATTGTGCCGCCGAGCGTATAAGCGCTGTACGCCGCCCTGCCCGTCCAGGACAGTCCGCTTTGTTCCGGGTTGAGCTGGTACTGCTGAGCATTGGCCGTGAGCGCCAGCGACAGAAAAATGGAAAAGAACAGATACTTTTTCATGATCATTGAATGGTCGATAAGTTTGAAATCAATGGTGTGTCTCGCATCTCCCACCCATAGGGCATAAAGTAGGGAGCCTAGGGTTTTTATCACATAGAACACATAGGCGTTTTCACAGTAGGCCACATACAGCAGTTCTCGTTTTAGAATGCCACTAAACCACTAAGGCACGAAATCCCACAAAATTTAGTGCGGATTTCGTGTTTTCGTGCTTTTGTGGCTGAATTTCAGGCATCGTTTTGCCAAAGCGAGAATCGCTGGGCCAAATAGGATTGCATATAATTTTCTATTATGCGTTAGCCCTGCCCTCCCTCTTTCCCCTCTTCATACACCTCCCCTACCGTTTCCAGTTTCCCATACCCGCACACCCGCTTGCCGGAGGCTGTCGTGCCGATGAAATACCACATCGCCCATCCGCCCAGCAGGCGGTTGTCGGTGCGCCAGTTGTCGGCAAAGGTGTAGGGCTGTCCCTTTTTCATCCGGCCTTTAGGGCAACGGAACAGGCGGGCGAAGTCCTTTGTGCCATAGCGGACGCGGAGGTTCCACTGGCCGTTGTAAAAGATGTAAGCGCCGCACGCTTCAAGCTGCACGTCTTCTTCCGGGGAAAGCACGGCGGTATTGTGTTTCCAGAAGTACCGGAAATCCCGGCGGCTTTCATCGGTGGTGGCGTAGACGGGGCTCGGAAAGTGGCTGACTTTCAGGATGGCCTCCGCTTCCCGCAGGGCTTCCGGGAGGGGAGCGTCCTGGGGTGCCTGTGCGGCCAGGGTGGCTGCTGCCGGGCCGGCGATCAGGATAGAAAAGATGAGTTGTTTCATGCTTTTTTTGCGGCAAAGAAAGGCCGAAAAAAGGTAGCTGTCGCTTCAGATTTGAAATTTGAAACCTATTGGCGCAATGCTTTGGGCGTTTTTCCGGTGGCTTTTTTCACTGCCCGGTTGAAAGTGGCTTTGGAGTTGAACCCCGCTTCCAGGGCGATGCCCATCAGGCTCAGGTGGGCGTAGGCGGGGTCGCGGGCCAGGCGTATCGCCTCTTCCACGCGGTAGGCGTTGATGAAGTCGTTGAAGTTTTGCTGGAAATGGCTGCGCAGGAGTTGGGTCAGCTGGTAAGGCTGAACGCCCAGCCCGGCAGACAACGTGGCGAGGGTGAGGTTGGGGTCGCGGTAGAGATGTTGTTCTTCCATCAGGGCCCGGAGCCGTCGCCCCAGCGCTTCGTTCTCTGGCGTCGGCCCTTCCTGCTCCCGGCGGCGGTGGAAGGGGATGGCCTTATTGCGCCGGGCAAAACCCTCCAGCCCCAGCCAGTAGGTCAGGGCGGCCATGCCTCCGTAGGTGGGGAAGATATAGAACGGCCGGAAGGCATAATTGAAGAACAGGTAATCCACCAGTCCGGCGAGCAGCGCCAGCGCGGCAAAGGCCTGGTAAACGGACAGGATTCGCCGAAGCCACTGCACTTCCTCTTCTTTCAGGGAGGCTTCCCGCTGTATTAACTGTTTTGAAAAGAAGGCGTAAAAAAGTACCAGCCCGAAAGAAACCACCAGTTGAAAGGGCGTATGTTCCCAGAGGACGTATCCCCAGTAGCCGGCCCGGGAAATGCTTTCCGCCGTGCCGTCCCAGTAAAAATTCTGCGCCTTGACAAAGTTGCTGAACAAAAACTCGATGCCGGCCGGAAGGAAATGCAGCCACCGCCGCCCTTCGACCCGAAAATCCGGGTCGCAGAGGCTGGCAGTGAAAAAACAGAGCAGCGGGCCATACACCCAGTTGTACTCCAGCAGGACGTGATAGCTCCAGTTTTGAATGGACGCCATGCCTGTTTCAAAGAGCGCCTCCGCCCCCAGGCGGTAGGACAGGAAAAAGAGCAGCAGGGCCAGAAACCGGTTGCTGCGCCGCCGGGGGCTGCGCCTGCCCCAGAGGCTTATGCCCAGCACAATGCCCTGAACGCCGCCCACGGCCAGGAGGAGGATATATAATGAATGCCAGCCCAATGGACAGGGTTTTATTTAGAAATAATATAAATAAATAAAAAATGCGTCAAACTCGTGAACAAAATTTAGCGAAATTTTAAAAAAATGCCACTGTTATTAAATGTTAATTAACAAAGTAACATTCAATTAACAATTTTCTAAACAAAGCCTAACTTTTCATTTACCCTTACTTAACATTTGCTTTGGACCTTCGCACCGAAAGCCAAATTCGATCACTAATTACTGTCTCTTTACTATGAAAAAAGTATTACTCTCCGTGCTGCTCGCCAGCATGGCTGTGCTGTCTTTACACGCACAAGCAACCATCTTCTCCGAAGAGATCGAGCTGCCGGCGGGCTATGTGCCGGAAACGGTGCTGATGCCGCCCTCTCCGCTCTCTCTGCAGGTCCTCTTCGTCGGAGGCGTCGACCTGGTGCAGACGACGCCGACCTACGGCTACGAAGCCGGCATTGCCTATGCCAAGGAATGGCACGACTTCATCGGCTTCACGCCCGACGAGACGGGCCAGAGCCTCGGCTGGGTTTCCGTCAACCACGAAATGATCTACCAGGACGACCGCATCGGCGACGGCGGCGGCATGACCGTTTTCCGCGTCAGCCGCGATCCCATCACCGGCATGCTCAACATCGTCGACCAGCAACTGGAAGACGGCCGCCGCGGCAAGTTCTTCAATGTGGATTTCGTCAACACCGTCGGCGAAACCGGCATGAACTGCGGCGGCATCAGCTCTGTCGTCGATGGCCGCATCTGGACGGCCGAGGAGTGGTTCCGCTCCAGCAACGCCAGCATCTACAACGGCAGCTTCAGCTCCCCAACCAGTTCGAGCGGGTACCCGAAAGCGCCGGGCGGCGCCGAAAACCAGGGCGTCCGCGATACGTCCAACTACATCATCTCCTCCGACATTGAGGGCTTCGACGGCCTGGAAGTCAAAAAGTACGAAAACTTCAACTGGATGGTGGAGATCGACCCGCGCCAGGCCAAGGCCGTCCGCAAGCAGTACAACTGGGGCCGCCAGCCCTATGAAGGCGGCACGGTTTCCCTGGACAACAAGACCATCTACCTCGGCCCGGATGACACGCCTGGTTTCTGGACCAAGTTTGAGGCCGATACGCCCGGCGATTTCACCAAAGGCAAATTGTACGTCTACAACGCCACCTCCGATGAGCGCTGGATCGAGATCGACAATACGGACTCCGAAAAAATGCTCAACTTCAAGGAGCAGGCCGTTGCCGTCGGCGCCACTATGTACAACCGTATCGAATGGGTCGCCATCGACCCGGCCACCGGGCTGGTCTACTGGACGGAAACCGGCCGGGACGCACCGGGCAGCGCCTGGGCGGGCGAAGAAGCCGACGGCGCCACCCACGATCCGTACCACATTCAGCGCGCTATCGACAAGGGATGGGGCACGCCGAGCAGTTCCGACTACCGCGACTACTACGGCCGCATCTGGGTGTATGACCCGGCCACCAATTACAACACCGTGCTGCTCGAAGGCGGCCCGGACTGGGACCAGGAAGAGAGCCCGGCCGAAGCCGACTACTTCCGCAAGCACCTCTCCAACCCCGATGGCCTGAACGTCATGTCCATCGACGGACAAAGTTTCCTGGTCATCATGGAGGACCTCAACGGACGCAGCTTCGGCCGCGTGCCTGCCGGCGTAAACAACAGCACCTGTGAATTGTGGCTGCTGGACCTCAGCATCGAGACCCCGACGGTCGACGACCTCATCCGCATCTCGGCCGTGCCGGCCGGCGCGGAAGTGACGGGCGCCATCGCCACGCCCGACGGCAGGTCGCTGCTGGTCAACTCCCAGCACCCGCGTTCCACCAACCCCTTCCCCTTCAACCACTCGCTGACCTACGCCATCCACGGGTTTGACCAGGTGACCGTGACCGGCCTGGAGGAACCGCAGTTCGAAGATGCCGAAACCCTACAGATTTATCCGAACCCGGCGACGCGCAACGTCTTCTTCAGCGAGGCCGTCGACCTGGCCATCTACAACGTCGAAGGCCAGCGCCTCAAGGTGTTCCGCAACGTCACCCAGGTCGACGTTTCCGGCCTGCCCGCCGGCACTTACTTCCTGCAGACTGGCGATGGGGCAACCCGGAAGCTGGTGGTCAACTAAAACCCATAAAAAAAGCTTCGATTTTTCAGATTAGCGATATCAAGGCGGCACTTCAGGGTTCTGGAGTGCCGCCTCTTTAATAAAATAGCGGCTCATGAAAAAACTATATGGCATCCTCTACCTTTTTGCCCTTTTGCTTTCCGTCCATTTCCTGAGTTTCAGCCCTCAGCTCAACTACACCGGCGCCGACGCCCTGGGCCATGTAAAACAGCAGTTCGATGCCGGCCTGGAGGGCCTGGCGGCGGCTATCCGAACCTATCAGGAACAAGCCGGCCGCTTTGCCCGCCAGGGGGATAACCTGCCCGGGCTCCGGCAAGCGCACCTGGATACCCGGCTGGCCTTTAAAAAAATAGAATTCCTGCTGGAATACAACGACCGGGAATCCGTCAAAAAGTATCTCAACGGCCCGCCCCTTCCGACCACCGAACCCAAAGTGCCGGAAGTGCGCATCATCGAGCCAATCGGCCTGCAGGTGCTGGACGAACTGGCCTTCGGCGGCGCCCCGGAAGAGGAAAGGGAACAGATCGAAACCCTGGTGGCCCAACTGGCCCATGATTTCGCGGTAGTCCGCGCCTACCAGGGCGGAATACCGCTCCAGCACCGCTTCATCTTCGAGGCTGCCCGTTACGAGCTGATCCGCCTGTTTACCCTCGGCCTTACCGGCTTCGATACGCCGGGGTCGGGCAATGCCCTGCCGGAGGCCGCCGCCGCCCTGCAGGGCGTTGCCCAGGGTCTTACCGCTTACCTGCCGTTGGTCGGGGAACAGGATCCGGCCCTGGCCCGCCAACTGGAAACCACCCTGCCGCAAGCCCTGGCCTATCTGCGGGACAACCAGGATTTCGACAGTTTCGACCGCCTGTATTTCCTCAAAAAATTCCTTGACCCGTTGCTGAGCCTGACGTTGAAGGCCCAGCAGGCACTCCAGGTAGAATTGCCGGAGGAGGCCAGCGGGTTGCCGCAATCTGTCAACTACCAGGCCGGTAGCCTGTTCGACAACGACTTTCTCAACATCCACTACTTCGCCAACCACAGCCCTGCCGAACTCGACAACAAACGGGTGGCCCTGGGGCGCCTCCTCTTCTTCGACCCCATCCTGTCGGCCAACAACCAGCGGTCGTGCGCTTCCTGCCACCAGCCCGGCCGGGCCTTCACCGACGGGATGGACAAAAGCCTGGCGCTGAACGGCGAAGGCAAGATCCAGCGCAACGCCCCCACCCTGATCAACGCCATCTATGCCGAACGCTTTTTCTACGACCTGCGCGAACCGAACCTGGAACGGCAGGTCAAGCATGTGGTGCTCGACCATAAAGAATTCGGGACGGACTTTCTCGCCATCATCGACAAGCTGAACCAGAGCAGCGAATACCGGGCTTTATTCGCCGAGGCCTATAGCGACAATCCCCGGTATCAACTGTCGAAGTGGTCCGTTTCGGACGCTCTGGCCTGTTATGTGGCCAGCCTGCGTTCCTTCAACAGCCCGTTCGACCGGTATGCGCGGGGCGAGACGGAAAACCTGAGCCCCCAGGCAGCCCAGGGGTTCAACCTCTTCATGGGCAAGGCCAGCTGCGGCACCTGCCACTTTGCCCCGGCCTTCAACGGCACCGTACCCCCGTATTACCAGGAATCGGAATCGGAAGTGCTGGGCGTGCCCGCCGATAAGGATGCGGAGAACCCAAAGCTGGACGCCGACCCGGGCCGCATTGCCAGCGCCCGCCCGCAGGACGAGGCGCCCTTCTACGCCCATTCCTTCAAGACGGTGACCGTCCGCAATGCCGCCCTCACTGCCCCTTACATGCACAACGGCGCCTACAGCAGCCTGGAGGAAGTCGTTGATTTCTACAACAAAGGCGGCGGCCTGGGCCTGGGCCTGGATGTGCCCTACCAGACCCTGCCCGATACGCCCCTGAACCTCGATGAGCAGGAGGTGGATGCCCTGGTTGCCTTCATGGAAAGTTTAACGGACACCGCCGGCCTGACGGCCATGCCGGTGCGCCTGCCGGCCTTTGAGGATAAACCGGAGTGGAACGAGCGGAAGGTGGGGGGGGGGTATTAGGGTATGTGTGAGGACACTTCGGAAACCCCGGAAAAGGAGTGAAGGAGTGACTTGGCGAATGAGTGAATAGTGAATAGGATTAACTATGTAGTAAAGTTTGATTTTAAAAATAATACATATTTTATATTTATTCACTCATTCAGTCCCTCACTCATCCACTCATTTGGGGGTTCCGGAGCAGCCTCACCAATACACCAAAATGCACATCCCTCACTTCCTCAGTACCTTAGCGTCCTTCGAGAACCGTTTCCGCACATCTTTCAGGGCAGCCTGGATTTCTGATTCGTCGGTGTAGGTTTTCTGGATGCCGACGCGGGTGAGGTTGCCTTCGGGCTCGGTAAAGGGCTCGTAACCAGCCTGATAGATGCGTTGGATGAGGCGTTGTACGTTTTTTTCATTGCCGAATACGCCGATGCCGATGACGAAAAAGCGCTGGCCCGGCGCGGCGGTAGCGCCCTCGGTGTCCAGTTCTTCCTCATCGCCGGCGGGCGTTTCCTCTTCGGGTTCGGACAAGCTGCCTTCGGCCAGTGAGCCGTCGGTGTCGGCGATACTGCTCCCGGTTTGGGAGGGGCTGACGTTAACCCGGGAGGTAGGCAGGCGCCGGGCGTTCGCGTCGCTGCCGGCGGGTTTGAAGAAAAACAGGAAGTAGGTGGCGATGAGGACGATGACAGCGGCAAAGCTGATGGCGATAACCAGGCCGTGGTTCAGGCGGCGGCTGGGAGGAGGGGCGGCGCCGCCGACGGCCGTCTGTGGCTGCCCGTTGGCCGGCCGGACGCTGCTGCCGGGCGCCGTGCGCCGGGCGATGGGGTAGAAGCGGACCGTCGGCAGGCCGTAGGCGTCCAGGTTGAAATTAGTGGTGTCGGCCAGGAATTGGAGGTTGTGCTCGTAATCCTTATACAGCCGGCCCACTTTGGGGAAAACGACGATCTCCCGCCGGCCGATGGCCTCTTTTACCTCTTTGACGTAATTTTCCACCAGTTCGTTGGCATCCGTCAGGCTGATGCCCAGCTTCTCCTGGAGGTGCTGCGCCAGCAGACCGTCGTCCGCCACCAGGTTGCTGTTGAAGTTGAGCCCTTTGGACGGGGGGTGAAGCTCGCCCTGCACCTGGTCGGCCGTGGCGGTTTTATAGCTGGATACGAAGCCGCCCAGCCCTGGAATATTCACTGAATTGTGTTCGTACAATAAAGCTGCAATGTGTGAACCTATGTCGATTTGCATGGCTGCTGTTTTTTGGGCCGGCCTCTTTTTGGGCCCGCAATTTTCACAACGGAAAAGAAAGCCTGAAAATTTGGCATGTACTGCCCAATTTAAGCCTTTTTTCGCAAAAACTGCAATAGGGACAGCCTCTCTGTCCGATTGGCGCCGGCCAGTCAGCCAACAACCCTCCCTGCTGTTGTTTTTTCAGCGCCGCTTCCCCATCCTGCCAACCGCTTCTACTTTCTCCATTCCAGCCCATTGACCTTTTGCCCTACCCGGTAGCCCAGGCGCAGCCCGGCTTCTGCATCCATGCGGAAATGTACGCCGAGCGGTATCCGGGACCAGGCATTCTCTTCGGCCATGGCATGGAAGCTGTCGAAGGTGCGCGGCGTGCCGTTAAACTCTGCCCGCCCTTCGTGGCAGCGGTCCGTCATGCCGTAGTTGCTGCCGAAAAAAGAGGCCAGCACCTCCGCTGCCGCCGCGCCAAAGGTGGCGTGGCCGGACGGATAGGCCGGGAAGGGCGGCGTGAAATAGCGGCCGGTCCCGTCCGGGCACATCAGGGTATTCCAATCTGTTTGGCCCTGTACCCGGCGGATATAATCCAGTGGGCGCTCCACGTTGAAGCGGTATTTCTCCTGCCAGCAGCGGACGCCGGCGTCGTTCAGCGCCATCCCCAGCCGGGCGTAGAGTTCTACCGCCTGGTTTAGCGGTGGGTTTTCTATGGCAACCACCTGGTTGGCAATGGCGATCCAGCGCCCGGCGGGGGTGAAAGTCAGCGCAGCACAGTCGTCGCTCCAGAATTCGGCGATCCAGCGCTCTTCCGGCAGTTCTCCCGCTTTGATGCGGCTGACCATCGTTTCCACCTCTTCGGCTTGTTCATAAAGAGAGCTGCCTGGCTGTTCGCTGTAGGGCAAAGGAGCGGCGACAGTATCTTCCGCCCCGGCGGCAAAGGTGCGCGTCAGCCCCCAGTGCGGCAACAACGCCGGCGTAAAGTCAGGGGCCGTGGGCTGCCATAGGCCCGGCCCGGCCGGCGGCAGGTAGCCCGCGTCGTGGTTGCGCAGGTACGCCTCGTGGCCGGCCTCGTCGGTGGCCGACCATTGATAGACGGCCTCTGCGACCCGCCTGCCGAAATCCGTCGACCGCTGGAAAGCGTCAAACGGCACTTCCTGCTTGAATACTTCGAAATACTCATTCTGCAACCGGTAGGCTTTTACCCTTTGGTCGCCAGGGCCGGTCGGGAAAAACAACTCCAGGGAGCGCACATACGCCGCGACCAGGCTGCTGGGCCAGTGATAGGACAGGCCCGGCGCTGCTTCCGGCAACTCCAGCCCGGCAAAGGTTCTGCCTACCGAGCGGTGAGATTCCGCCATGCCCGGCCATACCGATTCATAAGCCGCCAGGCTGATATACGCCAGGGCCCTGCCGGATACAGGCGGGCGATAGCCGGGCGTGTGGCGCTCCAGATCCAGATACAACTCGTTCCAGCGCACCGCCAGCTCGCTGTCATACTCCGAAACTTTCCCCGACTTGCCCGGCCCTTCGTTCGGGTCTTTCGAACAGGAAACCAGAAAAAGCAAGATGCCGGAAAAAAACAACCCGGCAATTCTCTGCACGTAAATATTCTGTTGCATAGGATCATAATTTGCACTTCCATTCATACGCCTGGCGCCCCGCTGCCTGAAAGCTGTGGAGCATCCTTCTTCGCCGCGGCAGTAAGCCACCGACCCGGCCGGCAAACTTCCGCCTCGCATCTCCGGTGACATAACCGGAAAGCCGTGTATGGTCTCATAAAGGATAAAGGAAAACCTGGGCTCGCTACTGAATTGACGAAACCGGCAGGCTTGGGGGAGCTGCCTGATTTATGGTATAAAGGTAGGGGGGCTGGGATGAGATATGCAATAGTTCCTATTGGATTTATTTTTATGTAAATCCGTGTTTGGCAGCTGTTCTCGTTTTGAATGCCACTAAAGCACAAAGGCACGAAATCCCTCAAAAAATTTAGTGTGGGTTTAGAGTTTTTGAGTTTTCGTGGCAGGATTTAAAGCATTACCCGCCAAAGCGAGAATCGCTGCGGGTTTGGCGGCGCCGTGTTTGTTTAGAGGTGGCACCGGGCGCGATCCATTTTTGTGCCTTGTTAATACCGATATGCGAATCCTTCAAATTCCCTACCTTTGTCAACCGAAAATACCGGCCGTGTGTTGGTAGTTTTGCAGCCGAACCCTCAACCAACAACCAACAACAGACAACCAACAACAGACAACAGACAACAGACAACCAACAACCATGTCCATCCAAGATATCCTCCGACAACGCATCATGGTCATCGACGGCGCCATGGGCACCATGATCCAGCAGTACCGCCTCGACGAAGCGGGCTACCGCGGAGAGCGGTTCGCCGGCTGGCACACCGACGTCAAAGGCAACAACGACCTGCTGTCCCTTACCCAGCCCCGGGTCGTCGAAGCCATCCACCGGGCCTACCTGGAAGCCGGGGCAGACATCATCGAGACCAATACCTTTAACGCCACCCGCATCTCCCTGACCGATTACGAGATGCAGGAACTGGCCTACGAGATCAACCTGGAAGCGGCAAAGATCGCCCGGAGGGCCGCCGATGAGCATACCGCCAAAACGCCGGACAAGCCCCGGTTCGTCGCCGGCGCCCTGGGGCCGACCAACAAGACGGCCTCTATCTCGCCGGACGTCAACAACCCGGGCCTGCGGGGCGTCACCTTCGACGAGCTGCGCGGTGCCTACTACGAGCAGGCCAAAGGGCTGGTCGACGGCGGCGCCGACATCCTGCTGGTGGAGACCATCTTCGACACCCTCAACGCCAAAGCCGCCCTCTTTGCCATCGACCTGCTTTTTGAAGAGTGCGGCCGCCGCCTGCCCGTCATGGTCTCCGGCACCATCACCGACGCCAGCGGGCGGACCCTCTCGGGGCAGACCGTGGAGGCTTTCTGGATCTCCATCAGCCACATGCCGCTGCTCAGCGTCGGCCTCAACTGCGCCCTCGGCGCCAAAGAGATGAGGCCCCACCTGGAGGACCTCTCCGCCATCGCCGATTGTTTCGTCAGCGCCTATCCCAATGCCGGCCTGCCCAACGAGTTCGGCGAGTACGACCAGGCGGCCGAAGAGATGCGCGATTACATCCGCGAGTTTGCTTCCAGCGGCTTCGTCAACATCATCGGCGGCTGCTGCGGCACCACGCCGGACCATATCCGCCTCATGGCCGAAGCCGTCGAAGGGCTGCCGCCCCGCCGGTTGCCGGAAGTACCCCACTATGCCACCCTCAGCGGCCTGGAGCCCCTCGTCATCCGCCCCGACACCAATTTCGTCAACGTGGGCGAGCGGACCAACGTGACCGGCTCCCGCAAATTCGCCCGCCTCATCAAATCGGGCGACTACCAGGAGGCCCTCTCCGTAGCCCGGCACCAGGTGGAGGGCGGCGCCCAGGTCATCGACGTCAATATGGACGAAGGGATGCTCGACTCGGAACAGGCCATGGCCGATTTCCTCCACCTCGTCATGTCGGAACCCGACATTGCCAAACTGCCCATCATGATCGACTCGTCGAAGTTCTCGGTCATCGAGGCCGGCCTCAAGTGCGTGCAGGGCAAGTGCGTCGTCAATTCCATCTCCATGAAGGAAGGGGAGGAGGAGTTCATCCGCCAGGCCAAACTGGTGCGCCGCTACGGCGCCGCCGCCATCGTGATTACTTCGACGAGCAGGTACCGACACCATCGGGCGCAAAGTGAGCATCTGCGAGCGCGCCTACAAAATCCTCACCGAAAAGGTGGGCTACAAGCCGCAGGACATCATCTTCGACCCCAATATCTTCGCCGTGACTACCGGCATCGAGGAACACAACGACTACGCCGTCAACTTCATCGAGGCTACCCGCCAGATCAAGCAGCGCTGTCCGGGCGCCATGATCAGCGGCGGGTGAGCAACATCAGCTTCTCCTTCCGCGGCAACGACGTCGTGCGCGATACCATGCACTCTACCTTCCTCTACCACGCCATACAGGCCGGGATGGACATGGGCATCGTCAACGCCGGCATGATCGAGGTCTACGAGGAAATCCCCAAAGACCTGCTGGAGCGCGTCGAGGACGTGCTCTTCAACCGGCGCCCCGACGCCACCGAGCGCCTGACCGACTACGCCGAGCAGGTCAAGGGCGACGGCGGCCGCACCATCCAGAAAGACCTCGCCTGGCGCGAATGGCCCCTGGAGAAGCGCCTGGAGCATGCCCTGGTGCGCGGCATTACCGATTTTATCGAAGAAGACACCGAGGAGGCGCGGCAAAAACTCCCTGCCCCCCTCAACGTCATCGAGGGCCCGCTGATGGACGGCATGAACGTGGTGGGCGACCTGTTCGGCGCCGGCAAGATGTTCCTCCCCCAGGTGGTCAAGAGCGCCCGCGTGATGAAAAAGGCCGTGGCCTACCTGACGCCCTACATCGAAGCCGAGAAGGCCAGGACGGGCGCCGGGAACAACAGCAAGGGCAGGATCCTGCTGGCCACCGTCAAGGGCGACGTGCACGACATCGGCAAGAACATCGTCGGCGTGGTGCTCGGCTGCAACAACTTCGACATCATTGACATGGGCGTCATGGTGCCCGCCGACAAAATCCTCGTCCGCGCCCGCGAGGAGGGCGCCGACATCATCGGCCTGAGCGGCCTGATCACGCCTTCTCTCGACGAGATGGTGCACGTGGCCCGGGAGATGGAGCGCCAGGGCTTCGCCGTCCCTCTCCTCATCGGCGGCGCCACCACTTCCAAGACCCATACCGCCGTCAAGGTGGAGCCCCACTATTCCGGCCCGGTGGTGCACGTGCTCGACGCCTCCCGCGCCGTCGGCGTGGCCAGCAACCTGCTCAGCGAAGACGAGAACCTGCGCAGCAACTTTGTGCTGGATATTAAAAAGGACTACGAGCGCGTGCGCGAGCAGCGCGGCAACCGCCAGTCCGCCAAAAAATACATCTCTCTCGAACAGGCCCGCGCCAACAAGTTGCGGCCCGGCGGGGCCGGCTATCAGCCGCCCCGCCCCCGCTTCCCGGGCATCCGGGTGTTCGACGATTACTCCATCGAAGAGCTCTCCGGGTACATCGACTGGACGCCCTTCTTCAGCAGCTGGCAGCTCGCCGGCAAGTTTCCCGCCATCCTGGAAGACGAGGTGGTGGGCACCGAGGCCCAAAAGCTCTACAACGACGCCCGCAGCATGCTCCGCCGCATCATCGACGAGGGCTGGCTGACGGCCCGGGCCGTTTTCGGCCTCTTCCCCGCCAATACGGTGAACGACGATGACATTGAGGTGTACGCGGATGAGGAGCGCCACGAGGTTTTGGCCACTTTGCACATGCTGCGGCAGCAACGGCAGAAGGCGCCGGGGTTGCCCAACCTGTCTCTCTGTGATTTTTTGATGGAGAAAGGCGCCGGTGAGGATTATCTGGGAATGTTTGCCGTGACAGCGGGAATTGGCATCGAAGAACACGTCAAACGCTTCGAAGCCAACCACGACGACTATCACGCCATCCTGCTCAAAGCCC
Source organism: Lewinellaceae bacterium (assembly GCA_020636375.1). Classification (GTDB taxonomy): domain Bacteria; phylum Bacteroidota; class Bacteroidia; order Chitinophagales; family Saprospiraceae; genus JACJXW01. The sequence continues at coordinate 300,582 of JACJXZ010000012.1, forward strand.
TGGCCGACCGCCTGGCCGAGGCCTTTGCCGAACGCCTGCACCAGCGCGTGCGCCGGGAGTTCTGGGGCTACGCCAGCGACGAAAACCTGGACAATGACGCCCTCATCGCCGAGAAATACCGGGGCATCCGCCCCGCTCCCGGCTATCCGGCCTGTCCGGAGCATACCGAAAAGGGCACCCTCTGGAAGCTGCTGGACGTCGAAAAGAACACCGGCATGAAACTGACCGAAAGCTACGCCATGTACCCGGCGGCCTCAGTCAGCGGCTGGTACTTCAGCCACCCGGAGTCGAAATACTTTGGCCTGGGAGATATTGGGAAGGACCAGGTGGAGGACTACGCCCGGCGCAAGGGCATGAGCGTGGAGGAAGTGGAACGGTGGCTGGCGCCGGTGTTGAATTATGAAGCCCCCCCCCAGCCCCCCCGAAGGGCTACGAGTTATACATAGAATGGGCTGCCATCAGCCTGAAAGGCTGAAACAGGAATAGCCCGGGCATCGCCCCGGGCGGCAAATACTGTTCAATTACGCCCTGAAAGGGCAAATACTTATATCGCCCCTTCAGGGCTATGGTTTGGCACTGATGTCGCCTGTGGCGATGCCGTGGGCTGGGTTGTATCAGCCCGTTGGGCTGACAGTAAGAACAGAAGAGGGCTTATAAGTATTCAACCTGCGGCATCGTCGGGGGATTGGAAGGGGGCTTCTGCCTTGCTATTTAGCCATTCTTATGCTATCTTGTATTCCGAAACCCTTTCCGGCACATTCTAAGGGGCCGGAGAAAAATAAGTTCCTCATTTCAGGCGAGCTATTTTTTCGCCAGGCAAGGCGCGGGGAGGGCGCATAGCAGCGCTACGCAACCGATCCCGCAACGCAGCCTGGCGGAAAAAGAGCCGTATCAAATGGGGAAGTTATTCTTCTCCGGCCCCTAAGACCTCGCCAGCCCTCCCCGTCCTGGCGAGGGTGCCCCATACGCCTGATGGTTGCTGCCGCTCCCGGGCAGATGGTTGAGCAGTATTTACATTTAGTTCAAATCTCAATAAGGCGTAAAAACAACTATGCACTGTTTTTTCCGGGCCCGATGGCGCTGCCGTCGCTGCCGGCATTACCGGTGTTGGCCCAAAGAGGCTACCTGTCTAATGGCCTCGGCGTGAGCTCGGCCGAACGCTGGCCAGCAGAAAGGGGAAAGCCGAGCGGAGTCGAGGCCGAGCGTGTGCGGAAGGCATGGAGTGGCCAATGTTAGACCGGTAGCCCCAAAAGAAAGCGGAAGCCGGGGCGGGTACCCCGCACATAATAACTATTACATACTATAGAAAACTACACACATCATGAAAAAATTCATTCTCCAGTCAGCAATGCTATTGCTGCCCCTGCTGCTTTCAGGGCAGGCTATGCCCGGAGGCATTGCGTTTGTAGGGTTTAACAGCGACGGCTCTCAGGGTTTCGCTTTTATTGTCCTGCAGCAAATCCCGGATGGGCAAACTATTTATTTTACGGATAACGAATGGACCGGTAGCGCATTCAATACCGGGGAGGGGTTCATCACCTGGGTCAATAATTCCGGGTCGGCGGTAACGCCGGGGACGGTAGTGACCATCCATTCTACGACCAGTATCCCCCCTTCCGTACTGGCCGGCCCCGGCCCGGCTGTGGGGCCGGGAACTGCTACGCGCACCGGCAACTTTACCCTTGCGGACAATAATGAAGTGATCTACGCTTATGTGGGCACGAGTACCACCACGCCCACCGTATTTCTCGCTGCGATCGCCAGCAGCGGCTTTGACGCCTCCTCAGGAGGAGCTACTTTATCCGGCACCGGCCTTGTGTTAGGGGAGACCGCCAGTGCGTTCGCTGAGCTTGAGGCGGATGTTGACATTGCCGTTTATATAGGAAGCACAGATTGCAACGCTCTGACGTTGACCCAGTGCGCCACCCTGTTCAACACGGTAAACGCCGCCAACTGGGAAACCGATAAAAACGGCGGAGATCAAAGCCAGGATGGCATGGGCGCTGATTTTCCCGCCCCCGCCGGCGGGTCGGCTATGGGGCTGATTTCTGCGTCCATAGATATCCCCATCTCCTATGGCGTCCTTCCCATCAAGCTCGTCCTTTTCGAAGGCTACCGGCACGAAGCCTCTATCCACCTCCGCTGGCGCACCGCCACTGAGCAAAACAATGACTACATGGCTGTCGAGCGCAGCGCCGACGGGGTGAAGTTTACGGAACTGGGCCGGGTGAAGGGCGCGGGCACGACCGAAGAGCCCCAGGCTTACCGCTTTGTGGATGAAAAACCTCTGCCTGGCCTCAACTACTACCGCCTCCGGCAGGCAGATTACGACGGGGCCTATGAGTACCACAAAACCATCGGCGTCCTGTTTGACAGCAAAACCAACGGCCTGGGCATCCAGGCCTTCCCCAACCCCGTTCAGGATCAGCTGCAGGCCCGCTGGGCCGCCGCCCCCGGCCAGCCGACGACGCTGCGGCTGCTGGATATGACCGGGCGGCAGCTGGCAACGTACGAGGCGGCAGCCGGCGTGAATACTTTCGAAGTGCCGCTTGGCAGCCTGCCCACTGGATTGTATTTCCTTCAGGTGAGCCAGGGACAGGAATCGGAAGCGTTGTGCTTCCGCAAAGAATAGACAAGATTAACAGATCAACCAGAGCAGTGATGCACTTCCACTGCTCCGGTTTGGCGGCTTCCCCCTTTCAGGGGGATTGAGGGGGGCTGTAGACAGGATTAACAAGATTAACCCGCCTTGCTTGAGCCGCCCCCCCCCTTTCTCCGCCCACCGTTGCACTGCGAAGGCGGGTAAGCAGATCGAGGATTCCCTGCGCTTCCCCCACATTGGCCGCCGTAGCCAGAGGCGAAGGTGGTTCGGGGGGACTGTGGGAGCGGTAGACAGGATTAACCGGATTAACAGGTTGGGGAGCTGGCCCCGCTTCGGTTACTTCTCCCTTTCTCCGTTCGCCGAAGCATCGCGGAGGAGAGGGGGGCATACGCATCAGGCTGATGGGTTAAAACCTGCGAGGTGGCCAGCCTTTGGAGGGGCTAAGAGCTTGTTTGGAGGCCACCCTTTGGGCTAAAAAATGCCTCTTTTTTGGTGAGGCTGCGTTACTTTTCTTGCCCGTACCTCCGGGTATGGGCAAGAAAAGTGCCTTGCCTCACCAAAAAATTGACACTTTTTATCCCCAAAAGCGGCCTCCAAACAAGCTCTTAGGCAGTGGCTGCCCTGTGGGCAGGGTCCGACGGGTGAACTCACCCCCGCCTTATTAAGTTTTTTTTGGGTAAACAACTCTTTGACCGGCAAATCTTAACAAATACTAATACGTATTAATTGATCAGCGTCCTATCCTGATCGGAAGCTTTTTATATAAAAAAATCCTCTATCCACTTGGCAATTAGGCATTTCCCTGCTATCTTCACTCGTTCAAACCTGTATGCACATCTGGTTTAATATCTACCCTTGTCCTGTATGCCGGGGCTGCCCAACCGCCTCGGGAAAAAGAAACCCTTCCGCCTTGGAGAAAGAGGCAATATGGCCGGCTTGCTTAAGAGGAAAACCGGTCAATCCTTGCAAAAGCATGACGCTCTGCGGGAAGCGCCTGGTATCGCGCCCAGCTAATGGGGAATGATTTCGCGCAAAAATTAATCATAAAAGCAAAGAATGGGGCAATGCAGGGCTTTTATGATAATGCCTGCTCCTCTCTCTTTTATTCATCGCTCTAAAGACTTTAAAAATGAGGAATACTTCACATTACAAAAATGGAAAAGATATGAATGGGAATATGGGAAAATTGCTACTTATGAGGCGGTATCTGGGGGTGGGGTTGGTTTTGCTATCACTTACTCTAACTATTGAGGTAAAAGCTGTTACAAAAACCTGGGCAGGTGGAAATACAGGTGACTGGAATGTTGATGGAAATTGGAGTCCATCAGGTGTGCCAACTGCTGCGGATGATGTGTTTATCCTCGGTATTGATAATATTACGGTTACGATTCCAGACGGATACAGTGCAGCTTGCGCAAGCTTAACTATTGGTGACGAATCGGGCAGTGGTGATACAAACAATGATCTTGTCTTAAGTGGCTCTGGCTCTCTTTCAGTGTCCGGTAACTTGAATTTACACAGGTCAAGCAAAGCTGGGGAGAACGATCTTAATATTGGTGCAGGTACTGTTTCTGTCGGAGGCGATTTAACCTTTGTTGGCACAGGAAACCAAGGCGATCGAACTGCAAAAATTACTACAACATCAGGAACATTGAACATTACAGGGGACTTAGTATTTAACGGGGACTCAGGTTCAGGTGCTGCGGTGAACGTCATTGATATGAGTGGTGGCGGGGGAACATTGAATTTAGCTGGAGCCTTGACAGTTACCAATACCAATAATAGGGGAACGCTAATACCTGGAACTTCAAGTACCTTTAATTTCAACGGATCAACTGCACAAACTATTCCAATTGGCGTAAGCAGTGTAGTTTATAATAATTTGACAACAAATAACACGAGCGGAGCAACACTAAGCGCTGACATAACTGGCTCAAACGTAACTGGCAACCTCAGCATTCAATCCGGAACGTTGAATAACGGCGGGACCGCTATTACACTTGCCTCTGGTAAAAATTTCAGTGTTAGTAACGGGGCGACTTTTAATTTAACCGGTACTTCTTCAATGGTAACCGTTTCAGGAGGAGGGACGAAGTCTTTTGGTGCTACCAGTACAACCATTTATAGTGGAGGTGCTCAGACCGTTACGGCTGAAACGTATGGGAATCTTGTTCTAAGCGGCGGTGCCGCCAAAACCATGCCAGCTACAACTACTACGGTAGCGGGAAACTTTACGATAACGGGAGCAGGCACATCTGCCACCGCCGGAGCAGCTATCAATACAACTGGAAATATTACAATTGAAAATGGAGCTACTTTTGGAGGAAGTTCTTTTACTCATAACGTTGGGGGGAACTGGACAAATAACGGTACATTTACTTCCGGAACCAGCACAGTAAACTTCAACGGCACTTCTGCCCAAACCATTGGCGGCTCATCAACCACCTCTTTTTCAACTCTGAATATTACAAATACTAATGCAACGGTAACAGCCAATCAAGACCTTGCCGTAACAACTGCTGCCACAGTAAGCAGTGGTGCTACTTTAAATTTAGGTACAAATATATTGAGCGGCGCCGGCTCTTTCACCTTAAATTCTGGAGGTACGCTTGGCATCGGATCCGCTGATGGCATTACGTCAGGTACCACTGCCTCTGGAAACATCCAGGTCACTGGAGGAAGAACCTATGACACCGGCGCCAACTACACCTATAATGGCAGTGGTGCACAAAACGCTGGAGATGGATTGCCTTCGACGGTTAACAACCTGACTATCAGTTCCGGAACTACTACTTTAAACGCCAGCACAATGGTTAATGGAACCCTGACAGTAAGTTCAGGCGCAACCTTATCAATGGCCAGCGGCACTACAACGACATTAACCAACAGCCCATCGATTCCGGGCACACTGAATATATTAGGTACAGCAACATTGGCGATAGGCAGCAATGCTTTTACAATTGCCAACCTCTCTGTCGATGGGACTCCACAAGCTGATGGGGCGTATTGTGCTAGCGGGGTCGGGTGCGCTAATGAAGTAAGTTATATTAGTGGATCTGCAACAATGATTGTTAACCTTACTGCTTTTCCCATCCAATTATTCTATTTTAACGGAAAAGTTCAAAATAATTCCTCCATCCATCTCTCCTGGCGCACCGCCACCGAGCAAAACAACGACTACATGGCCGTCGAACGCTCTGCCGACGGCGCCAAATTCACCGAGCTGGGCCGGGTGAAAGGCGCGGGCACGACCCAGGAGCCCCAGGCGTACACCTTCACCGACTACGCCCCCCTCCGCGGCCTCAACTACTACCGCCTCCGCCAGGTCGACTACGACGGCACTATCGAGTACCACCAGGTCATCAGCGTGCTGTTCGACAGCAAGGAGACGGGCCTGGGCATCCAGGCTTTCCCTAACCCTGTACAGGATCAGCTGCAGGCGCGCTGGGCCGCCGCTCCCGACTTGCCGACGACGCTGCGGGTGCTGGATATGACCGGGCGCCAACTGGCGACCTACAAGGCGGCTGCCGGGGTGGGTGCCTTTGAAGTGCCGCTGAACGTTTTGCCTGCTGGCTTGTATTTCCTGGAGGTCAGGCAGGGGCAGGAGACGGGGGTGCTGAGGTTCCGCAAAGAATAGACGGGATGAACAGGTTTTTGGGGACGCGGCGCTTTGGGGAGACAGGATGGACGGGATTAACGGGTTTTGGGGGGCGCGATGCTTTTGGGGAGACAGGATGAACAGGATGAACAGGTTTTGAGGGCGTAGCGCTTTGGGGGAGACAGGATGAACCGGTTTTGGGGGCGCGGCGCTTTGGGGGAGACAGGGTGGAGATTGTTCAGGAATGTGTGTCCGTCCGCAAGTTTTGAACCGCAGGGGCCGCTGAGAACCGCAGAGTATTTGCTTGACAGCGAATATTTTGCCCCGCCTTAGTACCTGGGTACGGCGAGCAGGTCTGCGTGTCTCCGCGGTCTCATATATTTGTAAAACCGCAGGGAACGCAGGGAGCGCAGAGAAGAGTATCGTAGCTCCGCTGCGCAAGCAACATCCTGCCATTCGATCTTTCCTCTGCGGTCCTCTCATGTGTTTGTAAAACCGCAGTGAGCGCAGAGGACCGCAGAGAAGAGTATAGCAGCTTCGCTGCGCAAGCAGCATGCTGTATAGGCAACGCCCCCGGAGATGCTCCACGCCGCTTTTCCTCTGTGGCTCTCCGCGCCCCCTGCGGTTAAAAAAACACAGGGGCGCGGAGCGCCGCAGAGAAAGACTGAGTACCTTTGCGGACCCTGCGGTTAAAAAAACACAGGAGGCCAGGAGCGCCGCAGGGAAAGGCAGCGTACCTCAGCGGTTTAAACAAAAGACACAGCGTTTTGAACAGTCCCACAGGATGAACAAGTAAGGTAGCCGGCCGGGACGTGCCACTTTGGAGCATGTTTGGAGGCCGGATTTGAAAGCAAAAAGCGTAATTTTTCGGTGAGGCAAGGCATGTCCCTTCCTCTTTGCTCCCTGCGGAAAAGTTTAATCCAGCTTACCCGTAAAAAAACAAAAAAACCTCCACTATCTTTGCTGCCGGGCAAGGCGGAGAAAATACAACCCCCTCCCCTTTTCCAACAAGGCTACATATAGGCCCGGCCAGGCAAACAGAGGCCCGATTCATCTGCCGGCCGTGAGATCTTCACCAATCATTAATAAAACGACCATGAAGACCTTCAGCCTGGCCTTAGCCCTGACGTTTGCCGGCACCCTGAACCTCCTGGCGCAGATTTCCTTTGCAGGCGGCATTTACAGCCAGAATTTCAACTCTCTGGCCAGCTCCGGGTTCGATGCCGCCCTGCCCGCCGGGTGGACGTTCGCGGAATTCGGCAATAATGCCGACGGCAACTACGAGGTTAACCACGGCAGCAATAATGCCGGCAATACATACAGCTACGGTGCCATTGGCAGTTCGGAGCGGGCGCTGGGTTGCCTCGCCAGCGGCAACCTGGTGTCCGTCATCGGCGCCAACTTCATCAACAGTACCGGCGGGCCCCTGTCCGCCCTGGCCATCAGCTATACCGGAGAACAATGGCGCAGAGGGGACGGCGACGCCAATACCCTGGCTTTTGCCTACAGTACCAACGCCACTTCTCTCACCAGCGGAACCTGGACTTCCGTATCGCAGCTCAACTTCACCTCGCCCACCACCTCCGGGCCCAATACCCTGGATGGCAACGCTGCCGCCAATTCGGCAGCCGTCGGCCATATCATTACCGGCGTCAACATACCCGCCGGCGCTGCCTTCTGGATCAGGTGGTCCGACAACAACGACATCGGTGCCGACGACGGCCTGGCCATCGACGACTTTACCCTGGAAATGGCTATCCTGCCGATCCAACTGGCCTCTTTTGCGGGGGATAAAAAGGGATCTTCCATCCACCTCTCCTGGCGCACCGCCACCGAGCAAAACAACGACTACATGGCCGTCGAACGCTCCGCTGACGGCGCCAAGTTCACCGAGCTGGGCCGGGTGAAAGGCGCGGGCACGACCCAGGAGCCCCAGGCGTACACCTTCACCGACTACGCCCCCCTTCGCGGCCTCAACTACTACCGCCTCCGCCAGGTCGACTACGACGGCGCTATCGAGTACCATAAGGTCATCAGCGTGCTGTTCGACAGCAAGGAGACGGGCCTGGGCATCCAGGCTTTCCCTAATCCTGTACAGGATCAGCTGCAGGCGCGCTGGGCCGCCGCTCCCGACTTGCCGACGACGCTGCGGGTGCTGGATATGACCGGGCGCCAACTGGTGGCCTACAAGGCGGCTGCCGGGGTGAGTGCCTTTGAAGTGCCGCTGAACGTTTTGCCTGCCGGCTTGTATTTCCTGGAGGTCAGGCAGGGACAGGAGACGGGAGTGCTGAGGTTCCGCAAAGAATAGACAGGATTAACCGGACGTACCAACCCTCAGGCTTGCCCTGACGAACCAGAAGGGTGGTGCGTTTTTTATAGACAGGATGAACAGGATTTACAGGGCAAGCAGCCCGGACGTGCCACTTTTAAGTGGTGCGTTTTCAACAGACAGAACAAACAGGAACCGGACGTACCAACCCTTAGGCTTGCCCTGACGAACCAGAAGGGTGGTACGTTTTTTATAGACAGGATGAACAGGATTTACAGGACAAGCAGCCCCCCTTCCGCAATCCACCACATCTTGTAAATCCTGTAAATCCTGTCCGGTTTTAAACATATCCTGTAAATCCTGTCCGGTTTTAAACACATCCTGTAAATCCTGTAAATCCTGTCTGGTTTTAAACATGCTGCACAACCCCGATTACTCCCTGACCACCCTCCGCACCGCCACGCCTTTCCCCGTACGCACCCGCAGGCAGTACACGCCCTGGGGCAGGCCCTCCAGCGAGATAGCCGCCTCGGCGGTTGTCTGCCCCCGCAGCGCCAGCCGGCCCGCCATATCGTACAACGCATATTCGAAAGCCGCCGCCCCCCGCACGTACAACACCTCCCGGGCGGGATTGGGAAACACCTGTATTGCTGCCCCGTCGGATGGATCAGCGGTGGAGGAAACCACGCCCCACAGCGCCATATTGTTGGCCGGCACACCGCCTGCCTGGTTGAAGAAGCCCCCCACCAGGATGCCGCCCTCGTAGGGGATGATCGCCTCGGCCTCTCCGGAAAGGCCGCCATCCAGCCCGTCCCAGGTTTCGCCGTTGAAGGCGAGGATGCCGCCGCAGGGGACGTCGCTGCCGTCGGTATTCGTACATAAATTGAAGCCGCCGAGCACGTATAGCCTGCCGTCGATGCTGCGCAGGGTGTGGGCAAAGGGGAAGGGTGGGGTAGAGGCGTAATCGATGGCAATGCCGGGTTTTACCCATTCGCTGCCGTCCCATTTGGCGATGAGGCCCAGGCTGTTGTCGCCCGACCGGGTGAAGGCGCCGCCGGCGTACAGCTCCCCGTTGTAAATTTCGATTCCGTAGACAGCCCCGTTGAAGCCTTCGCCCAGGGCCTCCCAGGCACTGCCGTTCCAGCGGGCGATGCCATTGGCCACTACCTCTCCCGCCATCTTGAAGTTGCCGGCGGCGTAGAGCCAGCCCTCGTGTGCCACCAGAGAATGCGGGTAGAGGATTTGCGGCCCGCCGTCGATGTAGCCGGTAAAACCCTGGCCGAGCGGTTCCCAGGCCACGCCGTTCCAGGCGGCGATCCCGTTGACGGTGTCGGCGCCGATGCGGTCAAACTCGCCGGCGACGATGAGCTGGCCGCCGTATTCGCTCAGTGCGTAGAGAGAGGCTGTCCGGAAGGCGGCGGGGTCGGCGTTCGTCAGGTGGAAGCCGCCGCCCAGGCGGCTCCAGGTGTCGATGTCGCTGTTCCAGCGGAAGAGGTAATTGGAATCGGCGCCCCACTCGTATTTGGCCGCGTGCAGGCCACCCTGGAAGGAGTACAGGCTGTGCCCTTCGTCGGGCAGGCCGGCGCCGACGGCTTCCCACTGCCCGACATTCCAGCGGGCGATGTAGCGGGCCTGCTGGCCGCCGATGCGGGTGAAAAAGCCACAGGCGTAAATGTCGCCTTCGTGTTCGGCAAATTCAACGATGAAGCCGTTGGTGTTGCCGGCAGTAAAGGGTGCCCACTGGGCCGGAGCCGACAGGGAAAGGAGCAGAAACAGGGCTGCGGGCAGCAGCGCCGGAGCGTAGTGTTTTTTCATACTTTTTTCCGGGAAAATAGGGAGGAGCGGAATAGTTGTTAAGCCTTTTTTTCCGAAAAATCAGGATTCTGATTCCCGGCAAGTCAGAAACGCGGGAATGAGATCCTGCCTGGCTGGGGCTTCGCGCACTAAATAGCGGAGACAGGCAATAGCTACTCTTTTTTCGCCGGGGAAGGGAGCGGGTATTCCTTCGCCCTGTGGGGAAGGCCGGGAGGCGCCAAAAACGCCAGCACCATCTGGTTGAACCGCTCGTGCTGTTCGATATTGACCACGTGGCCGCACTTTTCGATAATGGCCATCTGCGCCTTCTGGTGCTGGGCGACGAAACGCTGCGCCGCCTTGTTGAAGACATGGTCCTGCTCGCCCATGACCACCAGGCTGAGTTTTTCCAGTTTCCGGTCGAAGAAGCGGCGCAGCAGGCGGAAGAAATCCTTGTACAGGCCTACCCACTTGAGGTATTCCCGGGAGCTGAGCTTCTGGGATTGCAGCCGGAACAGGCGCCGCGACTGCCGGTGGTTGCGCCGCGGCAGGACGATCCAGGAAAACAGGTTGTACATCACCCGGTAGGGCAGGAAGTAGTTGAGGAACTTGGCGCTGTGCACGAACAGGCGGATGGCAAAGGTAGCCCGGAACACGCCGCCCGCCATCACCATCTTGCCGATCAGGTCGGGCCGCTCCTCGTCCAGCTTCTGCAGGATGACGCTGCCCAATGACAGGGACAGGAAGTGCGCCTTGCGGATGCCCAGGTGGTCGATCACCCGGATGACGTCGCCGGTGACGATGTCGAAATTGTAATCCCGGTATTCGGGTTCTATGTTTTTTGACCCGCCATGGTCGCGCAGGTCGATCAGCAGCAGGTTGAAAAAAGGGCGGAATGCCTCCACCTGGTATTTCCAGGTCGTCAGGCTACCTCCCGCACCGTGGATGAAGACGACCCACTCGGCTTCCGGCGCCAGGCGGTACACTTTATGGTGGAGCAATGTTCTGGTGTGGCCTTTGTTCATTCGGATTGGTATTGTGTCGTATTCTGAATGAAAAAAGGCGCGAAATGGTTCAACTCCGGACGTGCCACTTTTAAGCTTGCCCTGATGTGTCCATGTATCTCCATGTATTTCCACCTCATTTTACTACCACCACCCTCACCCGCTCCCGTTCCGCTCCGGCCTGCACTTCCAGCCAGTAGGCGCCGGGCGGGAACTGGCTGGCGGCGATATCCACGGCGGCCTCTTCTGTTTCCAGGCGGAGCATCCGCCGGCCGTCCATGCGGAACAGTTGCAGCACCTTGGCGCCGCTGCCGGCCATTTCCACCCGGAGCCGGCCGCTTGCCGGGTTGGGAAAGGCGCGGACGCCCGGGTTCGGCCCGCTTCCCGGGCGGGCGGATGGATAGCCCGGCTGGGGCGGCGTGCCGGCTTCACAGTCCTTGCCGTACAGGTAGAGGTAATCGTAGAACTCGCAGCCGTTGGGCAGACGCACCCGCACGGTATGTGTGCCCGTGAGCAATTCGGAAGTCACCGGGAAGTTGATGCAATTGCCGGTAGTGACGAAGCCTACCGGGCTGGTCCAGAGGTACTCGTTGCCTTCCGGCAGGCAGATTTCCCAGGGCTCGCCCAGGCAGTAAGGCATGGTGTTGTCGGGCAGGATGCTCTCCGGCAGGCTGCTGACGTAGACGGCCACCTGCCGGGTAGCGGTGCAGCCATCCGGATAGGAGATGTCCACCTGATAGACGGTATTGACATCGGGGCTGGCCATCGGCGCAATGCAGCTGGTGCAGCTCAGCCCGCTGGCCGGGCTCCAGGTTGCTGCCGTATTGGGCGGGATGTTGACCCACAGCCGCACGGCCTGCCCGCGGCAGATGGTTGTGTCGGGCGTAATCATGGGCAGGGGGCAGGGCAGGGCCTGGCAGCTCGCCTCGCCGATGGCCATGCTGCAATAGCCGGTCCCCCATTTGGTGAGTTCGATCGACGCCTGTTCGCCCGGCGCCATTCCGCTGACCACAAAGGAATTGGCCGACAGCCAGGTGCCGGTTTGGCCGCTGAGGACCTCCACCGCATAGGCGGTATCTTCCGGTTCGCGGGCCCAGCTGAAGACGATGCGGTTGGGGGTGGCCTCGCAGGCGATCTCCGGCACGCCGCTCTCCGCCTCTATGGAAGCCGGGGGCGCGGCGCAGCCTTCGACTTCCACTGTCAGGATGTATTCGCCCGGTTCGGTTACCATCGGGCTGGGCTGGCTGGAGGAAAAACCGTTCGGGCCGGCCCATTGATACGTCGTAGCGGCGCTGTTGATGTTGACGCCGGCCACCAGCTGTATGGCCTCGCCGGGCAGGCAATTGGGAACGTAGCCGGCCTGGGCTTCGGGCGCCAGCCCCGCTTCAATGTCCAGCTGGACAGCCTGGCGGATGGTGCCGCCGGCATTGGACACTTCAAAGAGATGTACGCCGGGGCACAGCCCGAAGATGGTGTCCGTGCCGGGTTGGGCCAGGACATTGTAGAGGATGTCGCCGTCGGCTTCAGATAATTTGTAGAACCACGAGCCGGCCGCGCTGCCGGCAATGGTGGCGATGCCGTCGCATCCGGTGGCGCAGGGCGCTTTGATGACCGTTATATCGGGCAGCAGGCTGGAGTCGGGCAGGGCGGTGGCGAAGAAGGTAGTAGCGGCCTCCTCCTCACAGCTGAACGGCATCCAGGAGCCGGAGTAGCCGTCGCCGAGCAGGCTGACCTCCAGGTTGAGGTTGGCTTCCTGCGGGGTGGCAAAATTGTCGCTGGCCCGGATGGTCCAGCAGAACTCCAGCGGCAGAGGCCCGGCATCGACGGAATAGCAGGGGCCGTCGCCAAAATTGTTGCCGGGGTCGCCGTCCAGGCTGCGGGCACCGGGGCAGAGCAGGCCGTATTCGGCGTCAAAGGCAAAGCCCGGGCCGAAGGTCTCGCCGGTGTTGCAGCTCTGCCAGGAGTCGTACCATTCCCAGTAGCCGCTGGGCGCCGTGCAGGCCTGGGGCGCTACCGTCTCCAGGGTGCTCAGGTCCCAGCCGGGGCCGAACTGCACCTCGACGCCGTGCAGCCATTCCAGCGACTGCCCCGGATCCCAGAAGGTGGCCTGGTAGCAGAACTGCACCCGCTGGCCGGCCTGGTAGAACCCGTTGACGGGTGGCGGGTCGGCGGACAGTACCCCCCGGCGGCGGGCACAGGTATTGCAGTCGTTGAAGGTGCGGGCCGTCAGGGTGAAAGGGCCCTGGTTGGCGGCATCAGCCCCTCCTGCCAGCAGGAAATAGCGCTGGCCGGGCTCCACCGGGCTTTCCAGGCTGGCCGTTCCTGCGCCGCCCGCCCAGGCAATGGGCAGCAGGCTGCCGCAATCTTCTCCCTGGAAAAGGATGAGCACCGGGCCGCCGTCCATCCCTTCCAGGCTGACGGCAAGTTGGCTGCCGGTGGGTTGCAGTTCGTACCACACATCAGCGGAGGGGCCGTCGAGGGCCGGGCCGCCGCCGAGATCGTCAGCCAGTTGAAAGACAGGGGTACTGGGAGTAGCGCCGGAATTATCGCCGTTCAGCGTAAAAGTGCTTCCCGATGAAGCGCAGGCCCCAACGGCGCTAAAGGAGAGGGGAATAGCATTGCCACACTCATCGTTGTTGGGCTGCCCAAAGGCAATAGCTCCGGTAAACACGATGAACAACAGCGTGAACCAAGGTCGTCTCATTTTCCAAAATTTTAATAAGAACCTGTTTTTCACCCCGCAAAAAGCGGACCGCACAGGATTCGAATCGCACAAATGCCGGGGGGGAGATTATGGGGGGCACGTGGAAAAAGTAGTAGTGCCTTGGAATATTCGCGTCTGGGTTATTCTGATAGGTGACGTGTTGTTCATTCATTGCCGGGAGTCTCCCGGGCGATAGTGCGTTTTTTAGTGTAGACGCCTTTTGGAGGCTTTTCGCTGCCCGGGGAGATTTTTTTAACCACACAGGTTATCGGGCGGTGCCCTGTACAGGGCAAAACGGGACGTGGGTGGAGCTGGTTTTGCCGAGACCGGGCGCCCACTGTTTTTTAGCCACATAGGGCACATAGTAGTGATTAAAAAATAACTTCACTGTTTGAGATCCGTCGTTGTAGCTCGTTTATCAGCCTAACCCCGCGACAATCCTACGTGGCTGATTCACTTCACTACAACGACGGATCGTGAAGTTATTTTTTAAGGATTACATAGAAGGTTTCACAAAGGGCATATAGCTGCCTGTCCTATGTATTCCTATGTGTCCTATGTGGTTAAAAATGCTTCGGTTCCCTGAAGATACGCACTCATTCACTCATTCACTCATTCACTCATTCACTCATTCACTCACCACCAGCCACCCCGTTCGCACCGCATCCTCCGACACCACCCGCAGCAGGTAGGCACCGCCGGGCACGCCCTGCAGCGGCAGGATATAGGCCAGGGCACCGGTGCGCTGTTCCAGGATCAGGCTGCCGGCGCCGCTCCACAACTGGATCGACTTGACGCCCTCGCCGGGCAGTTCCAGCTGTACGCTGCTGCTGGCCGGGTTGGGGTAAAAGCGCAGGGTTTCCGCCTTTGGGGCGGCGGTGGGCGGCAGGGCCGGGCGCGACTGGCATCCGTCGACAAAAACGACAGCCGTTTCGGTGGCCGTGCAGCCGTAGCGGTCTGTCATCTCAACGGTGAAGGTGGCCGTCTGCGGCACCCTGCCTTCGGTCACCGGGCAGGAGGGGCAGTCCAGGTACTGGGCCGGGTTCCAGGAATAGGCCACGGCGTTGAGCGCTTCCACATAGAGGGTGAAGGGCTCATCCGGGCAGGTAGCTTGAAAATCGGAGAGTTCCAGGACCTCGATGGGCGGCGCCGGTTCCAGGACAAAACTCTTGGTGAAGCGGCAGCTCGAATTGCGGTAATAGGCCAGGTAGGCGCCGGCAATATCGGCAGTAGCCGGGTCAAAGCGCAGGCAGCGGTCGGTGCTGATGAAGGAGTTCGGCCCGATCCAGAACTGGATGCCGCCCTCGGGCAGGCACAACTGGAAGGGCTCGCCCTCGCAGAAGGCGATTGGCCCGTCGGGAATGTAAGCATCCGGGATTTCATTCACGTAGACCGTCGTCTTGACGGTATCCGAACAGCCCGCGCTGTTTTTGGCGATGATGGTATAAGTCGTGGTAACGGCAGGCGCAACGAACGGGTTGGGGCAATCGGAACAGCTCAGCCCGGTTGCCGGCGACCAGGAGAAGGTGTCCCAGCCGGCGGGGTTGACCGAAAGCTGTAGGTTGCTGTTGTCGCAGATCATGGTATCGGCAGGTGCCTCCAGGTCCGGGCAGCCGCTGGCAAAACAACTGGCGCCAACGGTCACCACGGCGCAGGCACCGCTGCCCAGGGCGGTGATCTCTATCCGTACTTCCTCCCCGGGGCTCATCCCGCTCACCTCGTAGGTTGTGGGGGCGGTAAAGGCGCCGCTCTGCCCGGATAGCACCGTCACCTCGTAGGCGGTATCCTGAGGAAGAGCCGGCCAGTTGAAGGTTACAGTGGTTGGCGAAGCGCTGCATTCGACCATGCCATCTTCCAGCGCCTGCTCCACCACGATCTCCAGGGTGTCGCTCACGGTGCAGCCGGCATCGGTGTAGGTGTAGACCAGCACGTGGGTGCCGGCGCCGGCGAGGCCGGGCAGGAAGCTGTCCGAGGGATCGTCGACGCCCGGGCCGGACCATCCGCCGGCGCCGTTGCTGGTGCCGCCGGTCGCCAGGGCCGTCAGGGGCACAGGCCCGGAACTGGAGCAAGCCCGATCGGGAGCGCTGACGAACAGGTCGAGCACGCTGCAGTCAGGCGCCGAGCAACTGGCGGGCGTCACGGCGGTGCAGCCCGCAGCGTTGGTCACTTCCAGCTCGATGCTCACCGTTTGCCCGGGCAGCAGCCCGGAGACGACGTACTGGTTGTTGCCAACGGGCGTGCCTGCCGGCCCCTGCAGGAGGGACAGGCCGTAGGTGAGGCCGGGTTCTACCACCCACGAAAAGGACACCCGGCCCAGGCGGGACGTGCAGGTGACCTGCGGTGCTGCCGGCGGGTCCGCCTGGGTGACCTGCACCGAGTCGGTGCGGCTGCAGCCGTTGGTGCCGGTAGCCGTCACCGAGTAGGTCTCCGTGCCGGTGGGGCTGACGTAGATGCTGTCGTTGGCCTCCCCGGTACTCCAGAGCAGCGATCCGGTGCTGTTGGCCACCAACAGGACGCTGTCGCTACCGCAGAGCGTGCCCTGCCCGTCGATGGACAGGCCCGGCAGCGGGTTGACGAGGACGGTAAACCTGCCGATCTCCCGGCAGCCGTATGCGGCGGCCCCCGGAAGGAAGTAATCTCTCGACTGGGTGGGCGCCACCAGGCTGTCCCAGATCAGGCTGTCGGCCTCGAAGGCCAGCAGCTGCAGGCTGTCGCCCTGGCAGAGGGCGGCCGTATCGGCCGGCACCAGCAGGATGGCCGGCGCCGGGCTAACCGTGACGGTTGTTTCCCGGATGAAGGTACAGCCCTGGCTGGTGGTAATGGTGGCTGTATAAGTAGTCGTTTGCTCCGGGCTTACGCTTATAGTGGACGTGGAATCGCCGGTGCTCCAGCTGATGGCGCCTCCGCTGGCGAACAGGCTGGCGCTTTCCCCTTCGCAGATGGCGGCGGGCGGGCTGATGAACAGGCCGGCCGGGCTGGCCACCTGTACGAAGGCGGTGAGCTGCGCGATGCAGCCGTTAGCGCCGGCAATATCTACCGCGTATTGGGTGGACAAATCCGGGCTGACGGTGATGGAAGCGGTGGTGTCGCCGGTGTTCCAGAGGAAGCGCTCGCCTTCGCTGGCGGTGAGGGTCACGGTAGTTCCCGGGCACAGGGTGCCGCTGGTGTCGGCGCTGAGTACCGGGTCGAACGGGACGCTGATGGCCACCTCGTCGTAGCCGCCGCAGTTGTTGTCATTGAAGCCGGTGACGCGGTAGATGGCGCCGTCTTCCGGTTCGATGGTGATAGACGGGCCGTTGCCGACCGGCTCGTCGCCGGTGCTGGCAAACCAGGTGAAGGAGGTGGCGTTGCCGCCGGCGGTGATGGTGAGCAGTTCCCCCGGGCAGGCGGTGATGGTATCTTCCGCGATGGTGACCACCGCCTGGTCGATGGGCGGTATTTCAAACTCGAAAGGAAGGGACGGGCATCCGTCGACCGTCGTTACCAGGGTATAGATGCCGGGATAGAGCGCCAGCGGGTTTTTATTGGAAGAAGCATAGCCGTTGGGGCCTGTCCAGCTGTAGGTAGCGCCGGCGGAGGGGCTGGACTGGCCGAACAGCTGGATGGGCTCTCCTTCAAAACAAGGCAGGGTGTAGGTGGCGGTGGCCTGGGGCACGGCGTTAGCACCGACGGTAGCGGTTACCACTCTGGTTTCGCCGTCGGCCGGGCTGAAGACGGTCACGATATACGGCCCCGGGCAGAGGTTGGGCACGGTATCCGTTCCGGTGCTGTTGGTGCTGGAGTAGTACACCGTGCCGCTGCTGTCGGTCACGGCAAAATCCCAGGGGCCGCTGCCGCCGCCGTTGAGGAGGAGGGCGCCGTCGCAGTGGTCGCCGCAGCTCCCGTCGATGGCGGTGATGGCCGGCTCGAAGGGGTCGGGGCAGTAGAGGGTGGCCAGGAAGCCGTCGCCGCTTTCTCCGAAGCAAGCGGCGCCCTGTCCGGCGCCCGATTGGCCGTCGCCGTACATGTTGACGGACAGGCTGAGGTCGTTTTGCGTTCCATAATCCCCCGGCGCGCACTCGGCGGTGGCGATGGTCCAGCAGAAAGAAAGCTGGGGCGTATTGATGCCGATGTTGGCGCATTCGCCGCCCATGCCCAGGTTGTTGCCGGGGTCGCCGTCGGGGCTGGGCCCGTCGAAGGCGAAGCCGGGGCCGAACTGCTCGCCGGTGGAGGCGCTGGTCCAACCGTCGTAGAAATCCCAGGTGCCCTCGCCGTTGCAGGAGGGCGGCGGGATGGGCAGGAAGGTGGCGCGGTTCCAGCCGGGGCCGAAGTTCAGCTCCAGGCTGTGCAGGTTCTCCTGGAGGGTGATGGCGTGCCAGCGTTCCACGACGTAACACATCTGTACGGTCTGGCCGCCGCTGTAGGCACCGTTTACCGGCGCCGGGCTGCTGGTGAAGTAGCCGCGCCGGTCATCCAGGCAGAGGTTGCATTCGCCGGCGGTGGTGATGGACAAGTCGAACATCCCCTGGTCTTCCGGGCTTCCCCCGCTGACCAGCAGGTAATAGGCGCGGGAAGGGTCGATGTAGGTGGACAGCGACAGGCTGCCGTCGCCCGAAGCGCAGGCGACGGGGTACATATTGCCGCAGCCTTCCGCCCCGCTTTCAAAGAGGGCCACAAAAGGCGCCTCCAGTTCGCCGGATAAGGCGATGGAGAGGCGGTTGCCGGCGGGCGTGAAGCGGAACCAGACGGCGGCGGCGCTTTCCGGGGCACCGCCCGCGCAGCCGGGCAGGGCAGGGAAGGGGGTGTCGGCAGTGGCGCCGATGTTGCTGTACCGGAAAATGTCCGTCACCTCGCCCGACTCCGGGCAGGGGGCCGGCATTTTCAGTTCAAGGTTTTGAGCGGTCGAACAATTGTCGTTGGAAGGTTGTGCAATTAGTTGAGTCAGGATACTGCAGGATAGCAGTAAGAGGATGGCTTTTCTCATTACCCAAGTTTTTAGGATTATAATTTGATGTTGTCCGTATGTTTCCGCCGGCAGGTAAGGGGGAGCTCCTGGCCGATGGAAACATAAAGATAAGGATTCTCCGGAGAATTCGGAAACACTGTTTTAATAAACGGCCGTATTTGGGGAAGAAGGAGGAAGGTTAGGCTCCCGATATTCCTGGAAAACAAGAAAGGAAAGGTTTAAGAGCTTGTTGTGAATTCAGTCCAACACTTTGCGGATCCCCGGGAAAATGCTTCGGTTTTGCTTCGTTGGGGAGTGCCTTGAGCCGTCCTTGCCCCATAGCCCTTCTCCGGATCCTAAACCTCGCCCCCACCCACCGCTGCCCCCGCCGACGGCGCAGAATTCTCGTAGAGCAGCCCGGGGTCGATATCGTAGTAATCAAAGACTTCGTTTCCGTTTATATCTTTGGACCAGCTACCGATATTAAGCCATGCCAGCGTACCATCAATGATCTCTACTTCTTTGAATTTTTTATAATCTCCAAGCAGGAGTTCGTGAAAAGGTTTTTTATCCTCTAAAATCTCCAGGAAGTCGATAATACGCTCCTCCTGGTTATCAAAGCGCACTGTCATCTTGTAGCCCTCGATGTTGATAATGCTTTTGATTTGGGGAAACAAGGGGATGCCCATGGCCAGACTGATACAGTCCACCTTATTTTTAAATTTGCCTTCTGCCATGAGATCTAACGCTTTC
The DNA here is from genome assembly GCA_020636375.1 of Lewinellaceae bacterium. Classification (GTDB taxonomy): domain Bacteria; phylum Bacteroidota; class Bacteroidia; order Chitinophagales; family Saprospiraceae; genus JACJXW01. The sequence goes on from JACJXZ010000012.1 coordinate 320,230, forward strand.
AGTAGAACCTGCACTTTATCTTCCGGCAGGAGGGCATTAAACTTGCTTAGAATATACTCATCCTGTATCATTTGTTCTACGGATTATAATCCTCCCATTTGTTTTTTAAGAATTCCTCCTTGTCTTTTGCCCATTTGCGTACTTTTTTTCGCTTTTTCTCTCCAATGCTTCCTCTTATCGATTTCCCCTTTAAATCAAACACTTCTTCGTCTCCGCTGTGTTTAGCATGAAAGTGAGGTGGGTTGTGATCATTTCGATACATATAAATCCTCACCCCGGCAACGACGGCGATCACCGGCATCAATACAAATGCTGCTACGGCAAACATAGGCAATATATGAATTATTGGCTAAATGAGATGGTTTTTGTAAATCAAGGATTTAAAACACCGGCAATGTATAATTTTAAGCCAATAAAAGCAAGTAAAAATTAAATTTAATTAATTTTACCGTAATTTAATCAGGTGTTTCAGGTTTTACCTATGGTGACATGGCCTGGAATGTTAAAAATGAAAAATGGTAACTATTATAGGTGGGCCTGATGCCTTTGCCACGAAGCTTGCCCGGCTCGCAGAGACGGGACACCAAGACACCAAGACACCAAGATCGCACCAAGGCTTTGTGCAATCTTAGTGCCCGCCTGCTGTGCCAGCGGCCGGCAGGTCTTGGTGTCTTCGTGGCTAAAAAGCGGAGGGCTGCTAAATAGTTGCGAAAAATTACTATATAGGATTCTTCCTGGACTCCGTCGGCGTTTTCCATGCATAAGCAGCGATCAAAAAATATGTCCATCTACTTCCTTAAACCTTCCTCCTCATCCCGCGTCTAACCTAAAAATCCGTCTATGCGAAATCTCCTTACCCTCTCCCTGGCCCTCTGGATTACCACCTCCATTGCTCAAAACCTCTACTTCCCGCCCCGCGAGGGCACGGAATGGGCCCGCCTGGCGCCGGAAGAACTGGGCTGGTGCCGCGATAAGGTAGACAGCCTGGTGCAGTTCGCTGAGGAAAAAAACAGCAAGGCTTTCCTCATCCTCAAAGACGGCAGGATCGTCGTGGAGGAATATTTCGGCACGTTCACCCAGGACTCCCTCTGGTACTGGGCTTCTGCCGGCAAGAGCCTCATGGGTGCCGTGATCGGCCTGGCGCAGGAAGACGGATACCTCAGCATCGAAGGCCCCACCCGCGACTATCTGGGCGACGGCTGGACGGACTGCCCGCCGGAGGAAGAGCAGCGCATCACCATCCGCCACCAGATCTCCATGGCTACCGGGCTGGACGACAGCGTGGAGCCGCCGGGGTCCGTCATCAACTGCTTCGACCCGGAATGCTTCCGGTGCCTGGCCGAGCCCGGCACGCGCTGGGCCTACCACAATTCGGCCTACCGCATCGTACAGGACGTCCTGGAAACGGCCGCCGGCGTCAACAAGAACATCTACACCCGCACCCGCCTGGGCAACAGCATCGGCATGGACGGCTTCTGGTTCAACTACATCTACTTCAGCCGGGCCCGCGACATGGCCCGATTCGGGCTGTTTATCCTGGCGCGCGGCACCTGGGACGGGCAGGCCATCCTCTCCGATACGGCCTATTTCAACGCCATGGTGAACTCCTCCCAGCCCATGAACCCCTCCTACGGCTACCTCTGGTGGCTCAACGGCAAGGCCTCCTACATGCTGCCGGGCCTGCAGTTCTCCTTCGACGGCAGCCTCATCCCGGAGGCCCCGGCTGACCTCATCGCCGCCCTGGGAAAGGACGACCAGAAAATCTACGTCGTGCCCAGCCTCGGGCTGGTGGTGGTGCGGCAGGGCGAAAGCGCCGGCGGCGTCGCGCCGGCGGCATCTTCGTTTGACAACCAGCTCTGGCAGCGCATCATGGATCTGGAGTGCGTGACGGCAACGCAGGCAGCAGGCAGCCGCCTCCCTAGCCTGGAGGTATTTCCCAACCCGGCCGGCGAAATGCTCCGCATTGCTGCCTCCCATCCCATTCGGCAACTGCGGGTGCTGGACAGCGGCGGGCGGGTGGTGCGCAAACTTGCCGGTTCCGCGACGGTACGGCAGGAGGTAACGCTGCCCGGCCTCGCAGCGGGCCTCTACTTCCTGCAGGTGGTGACGGAGGCGGGTGTTGTGGCCGAACGGGTGGTGGTGGGGCGATAGCCGGGGGGCTTGTGCTTTTTTAATCACATAGAATACATGGGTTGCAGGTGGGGGGCGGGCGCTTTCACATAGGGCACATAGGTTGCAGGCTACGTGCCCTAATATGTCCTATGTGGTTTAAAAAAGCCGGGGGAGGCGTCTCTGCCGGCATGAGTAGTGCGCGAGGCACTAAACAACCGATTATCAGGGATGGCATTGAACCTTAAACGCAGGACTTTGAAAACGCTGTCCTGGAACAGCTGTAACCTTTCCCGGGGCTTCTTCGTCCCATACTCCAAAGCAACGCTTTGCAGTTGCAATTGTCTATTCCAATCAGACGTTCTGTAATCAATGTTAAACCAAAATATAACAACATGAAAAAATGGCCCATTATGATGCTCGCCCTGAGCCTGCTGGCTTCCGCCACGCTTTTCGCCCAGGGATCGCGGAAAACCATTGAAACCGGAGAATTTACCTCCATCGGCCTAGGCCTGCCTGTTGCGGTTCACGTGATGAAAGGCGCCAACAAAGTTGAAGTGGAAGGCCCGGCCGAGGCCGTCGAAAAAATGAAGTTCGAAACCAGGGGCGGCAGCCTCAATATTGAGCGCGAGGAAAAGCTGAAGTCCTGGAAAGGCAATGGCGTCACCGTTTACGTTACCATGCCCAACATCTCCGGGCTGGCCATCGGCGGCTCCGGCGATATCATTGTCAAGGACGAATTCAGCGAGATGGGTGACCTCGACCTCTCCATCGGCGGCTCCGGCAACATCGAGATCAGCGGGAAAGCCAAACAGGTCAGCATCAGCATCGCCGGCAGCGGCGACGTGAAAGCCTCCGGCCTGAGCGGCGGCAGTTGCAACGTCAGCATCGCCGGCAGCGGCAACGCCAACGTCGGTGAGATGAAAGCCCTGGAAGTGTCCATCGCCGGCAGCGGCGACGTCGGCTACAAGGGAGACCCCAAAGTAAGCAAGAGCATCGCCGGCAGCGGGGATGTGAAGAAGATGTGACCGGACGTGCCACGTTCGGGTGGTGCGTAAAAATGTGCGATTTTTGATTTTTGACGTTCTCCCGGAGACCATCGAAAACCAAAAATCGCACATCATTCATAATCTTCAACCTGGCGGTCCGGAAGCTCGAGTATCAGGGATGGTGGCCGGATGACTGGCGCGAACTGGCTGCCCGCGCTGTCCGAAACCAGGTACAGGCAGAACAAAACTGACTGCCGATATTGCCCAGCAAAAGTTAGGGTTAATTATTGACCACGCTACACGCCTCCCTAACTGATCCTGCTCCACCCCTTCAACTTCTTTCCGAACTTCTCGTCGTACCACTTGATCGGGTGGTGTTCCGGCCGTTCCAGGCGCGGGTCGTCGTCGAGGATGCGGGCGGCCACCTCGCGGGCGGTTTGCAGGATGCGGCCGTCCCGGGCCAGGTCGGCGATGCGGAAGTTGAGGATGCCGCTCTGCTGGGTGCCTTCGATGTTGCCGGGCCCGCGCAGGCGCAGGTCGGCCTCGGCGATGTCGAATCCGTTGTTGGTGCGCACCATGGTCTGGATGCGCTCTTTGCTGTCATTGCTCAGCTTGAAGCTGGACATCAGGATGCAGTACGACTGCTCGGCGCCCCGCCCCACGCGGCCGCGCAGCTGGTGGAGTTGCGACAGGCCGAAGCGCTCCGTATTTTCGATGACCATCACCGAGGCGTTGGGCACGTTGACGCCCACCTCGATCACGGTGGTGGCCACCATGATCTGGGTTTTGCCCTCTACGAAGCGCTGCATTTCCATATCCTTATCCGCCGGCTTCATGCGGCCGTGCACGATGCTGATGCGGTAGCCGGGCGGCGGGAATTCGCGCTTCAGGGCCTCGTAGCCCTCTTCCAGGTTTTGCAGGTCGAGCGTTTCGGATTCCTCGATGAGGGGGTACACCACGTAGGCCTGCCGCCCTTTGGCGATCTCTTCCCGCAGGAAGCCGATCACCCGCATGCGGTGGTTTTCGGTTTTGTGTAGGGTTTGGATTTCCTTGCGGCCCGGCGGCAGCTCGTCGATGACCGACACGTCGAGGTCGCCGTAGAGGGTCATGGCCAGGGTGCGGGGGATGGGCGTGGCGGTCATCACCAGGATGTGGGGCGGGCAGGGGCTGCTCTTTTTCCAGAGGCGGGCCCGTTGTTCTACGCCAAAGCGGTGCTGTTCGTCGGTGATGGCCAGCCCCAGGTTTTTGTACTGCACCGGCGCTTCGAGCAGGGCGTGGGTGCCGATGAGGATGTGAATGTCGCCGGCGGCCAGCAGCCGGAGCAGTTCCTTCCGCTTTTTGCCCTTGACGCTGCCGCTGAGGAAGGCCACGGTGATGCCCAGCCCCTCCACGTATTGGCTGATGGAGTTGTAGTGCTGCTGGGCCAGGATTTCGGTGGGCGCCATCAGGCAGGCCTGGAAGCCGTTGTCGATGGCCATGAGCATGGACATCAGCCCCACGACGGTCTTGCCGCTGCCCACGTCGCCCTGCAGCAGGCGGTTCATCTGAACGCCGGCGCCGAGGTCGCGGCGGATTTCCCGCAGCACCTTCTTCTGGGCGCCGGTCAGCTCGAAGGGCAGCTTTTCTTTATAAAAGGTATTGAAATAATGGCCGATCGTTGCAAAGGCGAACCCCCGGATGGCGTCCTTGCGGCGGCGGCGAATCTGCAGCAGGCGGAACTGCAGGAAGAAGAGCTCTTCGAATTTCAGCCGGTTGCGGGCGCTCTGCAGCTCCTCCTCGTCTTTCGGGAAGTGGATGCGGCGCAGGGCCTCGTAGCGGGAAGGGAACCGGAATTTGCGGATGAGGTATTCCGGCAGGTTCTCGGGCGTATCCGCCGGGCTGATCTTTTCGAAGAGGGCCTTCATCATGCGGCGGCGGGCCCGGGCGTCCACCCCCTTGGTGTTGAGCTTGTCGGTGCTGGAGTACACCGGAGCGAAGGTGGCGGCTTTCTCGATGTTCTCCTGTTTGGCCAGCTCCATTTCCGGATGCGGGATGCTCAGCTGCCCCCGGAAGCTGTTGACCCGGCCGTAGATGACGTACTCTTTGCCTATTTCCAACTGCTTTTCCAGCCAGTGCACTCCCGAGAACCAGACCAGGTCGATGGCGCCCGTCTCGTCGCGGAACCGCCCCACCAGCCGCTTTTTCCGGCCCTCGCCGACAGCGCTCAGCCGCCGCAGGACGCCCCGCAGCTGCACCTCTCCGCTGTGCTCGCCCAGATCCCGCACGCGGTGGAACTGCGTCTTGTCGATGTACCGGTGGGGGTAGTGCTGCAGCAGGTCGCGGAAGGTGAAAATGCCGAGTTCCTTCTGCAACAGCTCCGCCCGCTTGGGGCCGACGCCTTTGAGGTATTCTATGGAGGTGTCGAGCAGGGTCATGGTTGGATGGTTACATGGTTATATGGTTGAATTGTTTTGCTGCTCAAAGCGGATGACGCAGCGAAACAAATGTTTGCAAAAATAACAACTTTTTGGTAATACTCAGGGAACCACTTTTTATAAAAATTGTTTACGACAGAGGCCAGTCGGTGAGGCGGAGCAATTCCATTTGAGAAAGCTTTCGTTTTATCCTATATTTGCCGACCTTGCGAAAAGAGAAGATTGAAACCATGGAATCGAAACGACAACTACAGGTAGCGGAGCTGATCAAGCGGCATTTCAGCATTGTGTTGCAGAACGAAGGAAGCTACATCTACGGCGCCGAGCCGCTGGTGACCGTCACGAAGGTAAAGATGACGCCGGATTTCAACCTGGCGAAAATATACCTCAGCGTTTACAATACCGACCACAAGCAGGGGGTGCTGCTGGAGATGGAAGAGCACCTCACCCGCCTGAAGCAGTCGCTCACCGCCCGCATCCGCAAGCAGGTGCGCCGCATCCCCGACATTGCCTTTTTCCTGGACGACACCCTCGATGAGATGTACCGCCTCAATCAGCTGTTCAACCGGTTGCACGAGGAGGATCAGATGGGGGAAGAGGAGGAGTGATTAGATGGATTTTTATGTGCGTGAAGGAAGAAGTGGCGGGGCAGCTCCTGCTGTCAGGTTGTTGCCCCGCCTTGTCATTATAGATATTCGAGAACTGCCTTTTGGAATTGCTCCTTGGACAATTCTGCCCCGAAGCCATTTGGTTCGTAGATAAACATCCTGGAAACCACCTCGGGCTGGCCATCGAAGCTGAAATCGATGCCCTTTGACGGGTATTCATAATCCCCATAAACAGGGTCTTTTTCTTCCCAGGGGCCGTATATTTCGACTACTTCCGATTCGGGACTGCCGATCCGGATGCCTGAGTCTGTATACCCCTTGTAAGGTTCTTCAGCAAATATTCCGATGGTGGCCTCCTCATTACTCAACACCGGCGAGTAGTTGGCGAAACCGAAGATCAACCCCAGGTTTTCATAAATAATGAGGTGGATGTAGGGATTGCCAGCTACCCAGACATGCCTGTAAGCGAAGCCAACATACCGGCTCTTGATGCTGCCAAAAGTATCGCCCAGTTGCACGCCGTCTACAGAAAATCCAGGCGTGATGGAACCCTTGACGGTCAATTCTTCGGAAGCGGAAGCGCTGCCGAATTCGCCTTTGGCATTCAACGTAACGGTGTAACGGCCCGGAACCTCGTAGGTATGTTCGGGATGTTCCAAAGCAGAGGTGGCGCCGTCGCCAAAGTCCCATTCAAACTCGGTGGCGTGTTCGGATTCGTTGGCGAACTGCACGGTTGCCGGAGCCGCTAATCCGTCCGCCGACACCGAAAATTTCGCTACCGGGACAAGCCCTTCAATGGTTATCGCCTTCGCAACCTTATCGGTACCGCCGGGGCCTGTAGCGGTGAGGGCCACCTGGAATGTCCCCGGCTCTTTGAACTGATGGGTTGCATGGAAATCCTGGGAGAAACTGCCGTCCCCGAAATCCCACTCGAACGATTCCGCCAGTTTGGAGGTGTTCGTGAAGGAGATCACGTCTTTGACTGTAGCTGTATCGGCGCTTGCCTGAAAGGAGGCTTCGGGTGCCGGTATTCCGGAATCCAATGGTCCGGACTCCCCGGGGCCTTTTTTGCAGGAGTACTGAGTGAGGGTTGCTATGGCCATCGCGCAAAAAAGCGCCCGATAGATAGAATGAGATGAGGTTTTCATGATTTTCAAGTTTTATAGGTGTAAATGATCGTTCATAATTTCAATTTGCCGCATAACGGCCCCTTTAGGACAAAGGCCATTTTACCTGTCCTTCCATCTTTAGTAGTGATCAAAAAATAAGTTGTCGGCCTGCATTTTGACGGTAAAGCAAAGGCTTCAACCATTTTATTGGTTTCCAGCCTTTGCCTTACCGTCGAAACCGACAACTTGTTTTTTGAGGTTTACTTAACAGAAATGCTTTCTTTCAATCTAATTTGGAGTAACGGTCTTTAGGCATCCACTCTCACATTCAACCATAAAGGAAGCGGTATTGCCATTTTGAGTTGTCGTTACTTGAAAACTAACAACTCCAGGCGCACAGTTAATCGTAAAATCATTACCTCTATATTCAACTTTATTACAGCCTAAAATCGTAACGGCATTAGATGGCGAATCATCATTTTTTTTGCAACCGAGAACCAGGATAAAAGAGAGTGCAATGATAGAAAAACTGAATTTTTTCATTTTGATTAGTATTTGATGTGTGAAAGATTTGTCTGTTATACCCACCTCTAAATGAAATGGAAATCAATTCCCCTTTTGTAAGTATATACCCGGGCGAGCAAAAAGGTAAGTCCGATTTTGAAAAAAAAACTTGCAGTTATCTATATCCGAGGGCTATCCCTGACCTTACAGGCACAGGTTCCCCCGGCCGCTTTCGCCTTCCCACTTCGCACTTCCGCCTTCCAATCACTCCACCAACACAAAAGGCGCCCAGAAATACGCATCCCCATACTTCCTCCTCATCTCCCCCTGCGCCTCCCGGAACGCCTCCCGGATAGGCAACCCCGCCAGGCACTTCTCGTAAAAAGCCGCCATGAACTCCACTGTCTGCTGCCCGTCGCTGATGTTCCAGAGAGTGAGCAGCAGGTAGTCTACCCCTGCCATTTTGAAGGCCCGCTGCAGGCCGTACACCCCTTCGCTGCCCCGGATGTCGCCCAGGCCGGTCTGGCAGGCGGAAAGCACGGCCAGTTGGGTGCCGGAGAGGTCTAGGTTGGCGATCTCATAGGCGGTGAGGATGCCGTCTTCCCGCCCCGGCACGAAGGTTCCCTTTTCCCAGGCCAGGTTGGCGCCGGCCAGGGCCAGGCCGGAGCGCAGCAGGGGGTTAACGGCGCCGCGCAACAACTCCCGGGCGTTGTTTTCTGCCGTGCTGTCCAATGCTTTTCTGCCGCTGCCGTCATCGAAAAAATAACCGTGAGTCGCCAGGTGGATAATATCAGGAGAGGCCTGCTGCCGTCCCAGGGCCTTAAACTGCTCTTCAGTAGCGCTGGCCCCAGATAAAACCCTGGGCCGGACGCCCTGGCTTTCGAGCAGGGAGCGGATGCCCGACACCTCCGGCAAGGTATGGCGCAATGCCTCGAAGCCGGCGCCCCGGCTGGGGTCTTCTACTTCGCTCCAACCGCGCTTGGGCCCTTCCTCTTCCTGCGGGGCGGTACCGGAAGCAGCCAGAGGCTGTTCATCCGGAATGGGTTTTAGAGAAAGTGAATCGTACAAAATCCCGCCGAAGAGCATGGCGTTGGCCCATTTCCCCGCCTCAGGTTTTTCCTCTGCCAGTTGCCGGGTGCTGCTCACGTTTTCCAGCCGGCAACGGTCGGCCAGCAACGTAGAAGCGTTAACCTTCAGCGCCGGGAAAGCAATGCGGTGCAGCAGGCCGGCAGGGGCGTAGTAAACGGTTTGGGTTCCTTCCAGCGCCTCTTCCAGGGGCTGCCAGATGAGCTGGTACAGCTCCGGGGTGTACAGCTCGTAGATATATCGTTGGGTGGGATAGGCTTCTCTGGAAAGCCGCCGGCCCAGCTGCTTTTCTTCAAAGAGGTAAACCAGTTTGGGAAACTCGAAACCGGGGCGCAGCACCAGGGCGCAGTACAACACGCTGTCTTTTTCTTCCGCTTCCAGGTGCGGGAAGGCCAGGAATTCGATGGCCGCCTCGCCCTCGCTCAGGGCTTGTTGCACCTCCTGCCAGTTCACGCTCCGGCGGGCCTGCCGGAAGGATTGGGAGCCATCGGCCAGTTGCCGTTCCAGGAAGCCGGCAGCCCGCTCCAGGCTGTCCAGCTCGGCTGGGGCGTAGGACCGGGCAAACAGGGGCAGGCCCTTTTGGGCAGCGATCAGCTCCCGTTGGCCGATCCAGGCATCGTAAAGCCTGGCCAGGCTGGTGTCCGGGTTGTTGCGGATGGCGGCCAGCACGTTTTCCGCGTTTTGGAGCAGCAGGCCTTTGAGGGCCAGGGCGTCGTCGTAGATCATGGCCTGGGCCTGGGGGACGGCTTGTTTAGCCTTGTGGGTGAAGAACAGGTAGGTGTGAAAATCTTCCTGGACAGCAGAGAGTAAAGTTTCTCTTTGGGCTTCGTTGAATATGCCGAAATACCGTCCTATTTCATCGTGCAAGATGGCGTTCGACTCCCGGTAGTATTGGAAAGCCGTTAGGTAGTCGCCCTGCTTGTCGCGCAAAATGCCGTAGTTCTTGGTGACTAACCGGCGTTTGCGATGCCTGGGGCCGAATGTTGAATAATTGTTAGCCAGGGCGGCCTGCATGAGCGAGTCGGCAATAGCGTATTGCTTTTGCCCATGATAAATAGAGGCCAGGTCGTTTAAATGATCGCCATATCGGGGGTTGTCTTCTCCGAAAACCTGAGCAATTATTTCCAGTGCTTCCCGGGAAAAGGACAGTGCTTTATCAAACTGTTTGAGATGCTTGTAGCCGTTAGCCAGTGAATTGGTATAATAAGCATATAGCCAATGTTTTTTTCCGTAAAAGCCTTCTGCCAATTGTTGCACCTGCTCGTAATGTGCAACCGCCTTTTCGTATTGTTCCATCCCTTCATAAATCATTCCGATGGTATGCAATATTCCCGCCCTGTCTGGCGCGCGGCCTTCCTGGGTTAGCCAGAGGTTCTCTTTGCTGGCAAGTGCGTAGTCAAGCGCCTGTTCGTAAAGCTGTGCGTTGGAATAAAAAATGGCTAACCGACGTAAAGCCTCGCTGTAGTGGTAGTCGTTTTTCCCCCTGGCCTTTTCAATAATTTCTCTGGCTTTCTCACAGCAGTCTAGTGCTTTTCCCAACTCGCCGGTTTTAGGGTAAAGGTTTCCAAGATTCCAAAGCGTCTTGGCATAACTCAATTCTGTTCCATTTAATCCTTTTACAGACTTAACCCGCAGGGATTCCTGAAAAAGCACAAGCGCCTTTTTATACAAACCTAAAGAACTGTAACTAACGCCCAGGTTGTTCAATACCTCGGAATACAAGGCCGGGTGGCTTTCCTTGTAGGGCTGGGCAAGCTGCAACGCTTCCTCCAAAACAGCCAGTTCTTCCCGGTAGCGGTTGCTTGTGCCCAACGCTACCCCCCAATTGCTCAAAGCCTGGACGTACTTCGCACCGGCTTCCCCGACTTCTTCTGCACAGGCGGTTTTGGCCTCCCGGGCTGTGCGGAAGTAAGCCTGTCGGTCCTGTGCGGAAAAATGTTTCTCGGCCAGCGCATTCAGACTATCGCAGGCTTGCCCGGGCAAAAAGGCGGGATACAGGCAAAGGAGAACCGCCCATACGTTTGTCGCTTTATTCATTTAAACCTTCGTTATGACTCAATAATTTCTTTGTTTCGAGAATCAATTGTGTTTTTCATGCTTGATTAAATTTAAATGAGACAGGAAATTAACGAATTTCAGCAGGAACCTCTCCTGGACGGCAACCTTTGCCCAATTATCCGTTTGCCTTTTTCGCCATTGCCTCGGCTTGATACTTTAAATAAGTTATCACCTGCTCATACTTGTCGGCTATTTTGTACAGGCTTTCGGCATCATTCATCTCTCCGGGATTGACCAACCAGGTATATCCCGGGTCTGCGACGCTCATCCCCACCGATAATGCCAGGGATCCCAATAGTTTAAGCGCATTGCCTGCAGAAATTTTATTGGCTCTTTTGCGATATTCAGATTCCCATTTTTCAAAGGATTGGAGGCATTTTTCATAAGAGGCTTTGGCTCTGGCGTAATGGGCTTTAGCTGCATCTGTTGCCCTGGCGGCTTCAAGGCTGTCAGCTTGTTCGAGATGAACAGTTGCCTCAAACAGGTTTGCTTCATTTTGGAAAAGCAGGGTATATACCTTTGGATCTCCGAATAAAATGGAAGTAGCCACCAATTCGTTTCCTTCAGTCGTACTCATATCGATTTTGAGATTCGATATTTTGAGCAAAGTATCTACTAATTGGAAATGGCGGGTAGCTACTGCCGCCTTCAGGGCCGAATGGCCGGTAGGAGTGACATAATTGAGGTCGACATCTTTGCACAGCAAGTACCGCACCATTTCCATATCGCCCTTTTCCACCGCAATCATAAACGGCGTCATTTCATGCTGGCACTTTGTATCCGGGGCAACTCCTTCTTCAATCAAATACTTCAAAATGTTCATATTGCCACCCACTGCCGCCCTGCCAATAACCGTCGTGCCGTCGAAGTGGGATCGGAGGCGGATGTCGGCATCATTGCCGGCCAGCAGATGGAACAATTCCTCGTTTCCCGATTCAGCGGCTAACATGACCGGGGAAATGCCCGTTGCCGTACTGTCATTCACAGCGACGCCGGCATCTATTAAACGCTGGACGCTCTGAAGCCTTGGGCCTTGATTAAAGTAGGACAAACTGACTCCGGCAACTTTCGGCCCCCCTTCATAACAGGCATGCATCAGCGTGTTAAAACCAACATCATTTCGGACAAAAAGATCAGCCCCTCTTTCCATCAGCACATTAGCTACGTCGAAATGGCCGGCGCTAAGCGCGATCAACAAAGCCGTGTTGCCCCACCTGTCCGTTAAGGCATGGTTGCCGTTTCTGGAAAGAATGTATTCGACAAAGGGCATGGCACCTTTGCTGCTGGCTAACATCAAAGGCGTGTATTGATCAAAAGCACGCTGATGATTCATGTCCAGGCCTCTCTGGACGCCCTGGTTAAACGTTTCTATTGAATTTTTCTCAATGGCTTTGAACAATTGCTTCTGGCCCCAGGCTGTCGTTGAAGCGATAGAAAAAACGAAAAAGAGGCAAAGGGTGGATAGGCATTTCATGATCTGGTGAATTTTATGGTTTTGTAGCGATACCGCTATCTGATTTGAATTCTTTCAGGAGGGAAGTAATTTCTCTCTTTTGCAGGTATATTCCCTGAAGAGCAAAAAGGTAAGTCCGATTTTGAAAAAAAAACTTGCAGTTATCTATATCCGAGGGCTATCCCTGACCTTACAGGCACAGGTTCCCCCGGCCGCTTTCGCCTTCCCACTTCGCACTTCCGCCTTCCAATCACTCCACCAACACAAAAGGCGCCCAGAAATACGCATCCCCATACTTCTGCCGCATCTCCCCCTGCGCCTCCCGGAAGGCCTGCCGGATGGGCAGCCCCGCCAGGCACTTCTCATAAAATGACGTCATAAACTCCACGGTCTGCTGCCCGTCGCTGATATTCCACAGGGTGAGCAGCAGGTAATCCACCCCTGCCATTTTGAAAGCCCGCTGCAGGCCATAGACCCCCTCGCTGCCCCGAATATCGCCCAGGCCGGTCTGGCAGGCGGACAGGACGGCGAGTCGGGTGCCCGAAAGGTCCAGGTTGGCAATTTCGTAGGCGGTGAGGATGCCGTCTTCCCGCTCCGGCCGGAAGATTCCCTTTTCCCAGGCCAGGTTGGCATTGGCCAGGGCCAGGCCGGAGCGCTGCAGGGGGTTGACGGAGCGGCTCAGCAAATCCCGGGCGTTGGTTGCGGCGCTGTCCGGCGTTTCTCTTTGGCGGTCGTCGTCGAAGAAATAGCCGTGAGTGGCCAGGTGGAGGACGGCCGGCGAGGCCTCGTGCCGCCCCAGGGCTTTGAACTGCTCTTCGCTGGCGCTGTATTCGGCGAAGGCGCTGGAGCGGACGCCCTGGCTTTGGAGCAGGCGGTGGATGCCCATCACCTCTGGCCGGGTATGGTGCAGGGTGTCAAAGCAGGCACCCCGGCTGGGGTCCTCTACTTCGCTCCATCCGCGATTGGATTGCTCTTCTTCCTCCGGGACGATGCCAGAAGCAGCCAACGGGTTTTCATCCGGAATGATATTCAGCAATAGTGTGTCATAAAATATGCCGCCGAAGAGCATGGCGCTGGCCCACCGGCCCGGCCCGGGTTTTTCTTCCGCCAGCATCCGGGTGCTGCTCACGTTTTCCAGCCGGCAATGGTCGGTCAACAGGGCAGAAGAGTTTACCCTCAGCGCCGGGAGAGCGATGCGGTGCAGCAGGCCGGCGGGGGCGTAATAAACGGTTTGCGCTCCTTGCAGCGCTTCCTCCAGCGGCTGCCAGATGAGCTGGTACAGCTCCGGGGTATACAACTCGTGGATATATCGTTGGGTGGGATATAATTCCCGGGAAAGCCGCCGGCTGAGTTCTTTTTCCTCAAAGAGGTAGACCAGCTTGGGAAACTCGAAACCCGGGCGCAGCACCAGGGCGCAGTACAACACGCTGTCTTCGGCTTCCAGGTGGGGAAAGGCGAGGAATTCGATGGCCGCTTCGGCTTCGCTCAGGGCTTGCTGCACCTCCGTCCAGTCCACTTTCCGGCGGGCCTTCCGGAAGGCTTGGGAGCCGTCGGCCAATTGCCGTTCCAGCAAGCCGGCGGCCCGCTCCAGGCTGTCCAGCGCGATTGGAGAATAGGCGCGGGCAGCCAGGGGCAGGCTCTTCTGGGCGGCGATCAGCTCCCGCTGGCCGATCCAGGCATCGTACAGCCGCGCCAGGCTGGTGTCCGGGTTGTTGCGGATGGCGGCCAGCACGTTTTCGGCGTTGTGGAGCAGGAGGCCTTTGAGGGCCAGGGCGTCGTCGTAGATCATGGCCTGGGCCCGGGGGACAGCTTGGCGGGCTTTGTAAGTGAAGAATTGGTAGATTTGGAAATCCTCCTGGACTGCAGAGAGGAAGGCTTCTCTTTGCGCTTCGTTGAATATGCCGAAATACCGTTCTATTTCATCGTGCAGGATGGCATTCGACTCCCGGTAGTATTGGAAAGCCGTTGGATAGTCTCCCTGCTTGTCGCGCAAAATGCCATAGTTCTTGGTGACTAACCGGCGTTGGCGATGCTTGGGGCCAAAGGTTGAATAGTTGTTAGCCAGGGCGGCCTGCATGAGCGAGTCGGCAACAGAATATTGCTTTTGCTTATGATAAATAGAGGCCAGGTCATTTAAATGATTACCATATCGGGGGTTATCTTCTCCGAAAACCTGAGCAATTATTTCCAGTGCTTCCCGGGAAAAGGACAGTGCTTTATCAAACTGTTTGAGATGCTTGTAGCCGTTAGCCAGTGAATTGGTATAATAAGCATATAGCCAATGTTTTTTTCCGTAAAAGCCTTCTGCCAATTGTTGCACCTGCTCGTAATGTGCAACCGCCTTTTCGTATTGTTCCATCCCTTCATAAATCATTCCGATGGTATGCAATATTCCTGCCCTGACTGGCGTGTTGTCTTCGTGGGTTAGCCAGAGGTTCTCTTTGCTGGCAAGTGCGTAGTCAAGCGCCTGTTCGTAAAGCTGTGCGTTGGAATAAAAAATGGCTAACCGACGTAAAGCCTCGCTGTAGTGGTAGTCGTTTTTTCCCCTGGCCTTTTCAATAATTTCTCTGGCTTTCTCACAGCAGTCTAGTGCTTTTTCTAACTCGCCGGTTTTAGGGTAAAGGTTTCCAAGGTTCCAAAGCGTCTTGGCATAACTCAGTTCTGTTCCATTTATTCCTTTTACAGATTTAACCCGAAGGGATTCCTGATAGAGCGCAAGGGCCTTTTTATACAAACCTAAAGAACTGTAACTAACGCCCAGGTTGTTCAATATCTCGGAATACAAGGCCGGGTGGCTTTCCTTGTAGGGCTGAACAAGCTGCAACGCTTCCTCCAAAACAGCCAGTTTTTCCCGGTAGCGGTTGTTTGTGCCCAGCGCTACCCCCCAATTGCCCAAAGCCTGGACGTACTTCGCATCGGCTTCCCCGACTTCTTCTGCACAGGCGGTTTTGGCCTCCCGGGCTGTACGGAAAAAAGCCTGCCGGTCCTGTGCAGAAAAATGTTCCTCGGCCAGCGCATTCAAACTATCGCAGGCTTGCCCGGGCAAAAAAACGGGGCAGAGGCAAAGGAGGAGCAGCGCCTGTGCTGTGTGTGTAAAAAATGCAGAGGTGTACATGAAAATATGTTTTCAGGTTATTGAATGCTCCAACCTGCCGGGTTTCACATAGGTTCCCGTATTGCTGAACCCGGCAGGCAGGCCCTGTGGAATAGTTGCCGTGTCCCGTTTTTAAAACTTCTCTTCCAGTATTCAAATCGCCCCCCAACACGTTTACCCGGTAACCACCTAACCACCTAACCTCATTCTACCAAGACAAACCCTGCCCAGAAATATGGGTCCACATACTTCTTCCTCATCTCCCCCTGCACTTCCCGGAACGCCTGCCGGATGGGCAGCCCCGCCAGGCACTTCTCATAAAAAGCCGTCATAAATTCTACCGTCTCCTCCCCGTCGCGGATGTTCCACAGGGTGAGCAGCAGGTAGTCCACCCCGGCTGTTTTGAAGGCCCGCTGCAGGCCGTAGACCCCCTCGCTGCCCCGGATGTCGCCCAGGCCGGTCTGGCAGGCAGACAGGACGGCGAGCTGGGTATCGGACAAATCGAGGCCGGAGATTTCCAGGGCGGTGAGGATGCCGTCTTCCCGGCCCGGCGCAAAGCGGCCTTCCTGCCACGCCTGGTTGGCGCCGGCCAGGGCCAGCCCGGAGCGCTGCAGGGGGTTAATGGCGCGGCGCAGCAGCTCCCGGGCGTTGTTGGCCGAGGTGCTGTCCGGCGCTGTCCTCCGGCTGTCATCGTCGAAGAAATAGCCGTGGGTAGCCAGGTGGAGGACATCCGGGGAGCGGCCCTGCCGGGCCAGGGATTTGAATTGCTCTTCGGTAGCTTCGCCTTCCAGGAAAGCCCGCGAACCGATGCCTTTGCGGCGCAGCAGGCCGTCTATTTCCAATACCTCCTGCCTGGTATATGCAAGGCTCGAGAAGCTGGCGCTCCGGCCGGGGTCGTCGATCCGGTCCCAACCCCGGCCTTCCTCCTGATCCTCCTGCTGTCCTCGCCGGGCGCCGGGGGCGGCAAGGGGTATTTCCGCTGAGAGGGAATCATACGCAATGCCGCCAAAAAGCGATGCTGTCGACCAGGGGGTCCTCTGCGGCTTTTCCTCCGCCAGCCGGCGGGTGCTGCTCAGGTATTCGAGTTGGTGCCGGTCGGCCAGCAGCCGGGAGGCGCCGTCCTGTATGGCCGGGAAAGCGATGCGGTGCAGCAGGCCGACGGGGGCGTAGTAAACGGTTTGGGCTCCTTCCAGCGCCTCTTCCAGGGGCTGCCAGATGAGCTGGTACAGCTCCGGGGTGTACAACTCGTGGACGTACTTTTGGGTAGGGTACACCTCCCGGGAGAGCCGCCGGCTGAGTTCCTGCTCCTCAAAGAGGTAGATCAGCTTGGGAAACTCGAAACCGGGGCGCAGCACCAGGGCGCAGTACAATACGCTGTCTTTTTCTTCCGCTTCCAGGTGCGGGAAGGCCAGGAATTCGATGGCGGCCTCGCCCTCGCGCAGGGCTTGCTGCACCTCCTGCCAGTCCACCTTCCGGCGAGCCCGCCGGAAGGCTCTGGAGCCGCTGGCCAGCTGCCTTTCCAGGGTGCCGGCGGCCCGCTCCAGGCTGTCCAGCCCGGTGGGGGAATAAGCGCGGGCGGCCAGGGGCAGGCTGTGCTGGGCGGCGATCAGCTCCCGCTGGCCGATCCAGGTATCATAGAGCCGCGCCAGGCTGGTATCCGGGTTGTTGCGGATGGCGGCCAGCACGTTTTCCGAGTTTTGGAGCAGCAGGCCTTTGAGGGCCAGGGCGTCGTCGTAGATCATGGCCTGGGCCTGGGGGGTGGTTTTTTTGGCCTTAAAGGTGAAATATTGGAATCTCCGGAAATTTTCCTGAAGGGCAAAAAGAAAGTTTTCTCTTTGGGCTTCGTTCAATACGCCAAAATACCGGGCAATCTCGTCGTGGAGGACGGCATTGGCCTCCCGGTAGTATTGAAAAGCGGCAGTATAGTTCCCTGTTTTATCGCACAACGTACCGTAATTATAGGTAAGATGAAATCTTTGGCGGTGCTTAGGGCCAAAGTGTTTTTTATTATTGGCCAGAGCAATTTCCATAAGTGAGTCGGTAATAGCGTATTGCTTTTGGGCAAAATAAACAGAGGCCAGGTCATTCATCCATGATCCGTAAACCGGGTGATCTTTTCCAAGCAGTTTTTCCAGTATCTCCAGCGATTCCAGAGAAAGTTCCAATGCCTTGTCAAATTTTTTGAGGTGTTTGTAGCCATTGGCCAGAGAGTGGGCGTCACTGGCGTAGGCACGATTGTTTTTCCCAAAATGGCTTTCTGTCAATTGCTTAGCTTTTTCGTATTGCTCCACTGCCTTTTCATGTTGCTCCATTCTTTCATAAATCTGGCCCAGCGCTTGCAATCTGGCAGCCAGTCCAGGATGGGTATTTCCCTGTAATTGTAAAAAATGGTCCCTGGCGGCAAGAGCATATTCCAGAGCTTGTTCGTAAATTTTCGCCTGCTTATAAAAGCTGGCTAACTTTTGCATAGCCAGGCCATAGAAAAAATGATCCTTGCCTGCTGCCGCTTCAAAAACGGACAGGGCTTCCTCATAGCAATCCAATGCTTTCTCGTGGTACCCCAGCCCAGGATAAAGGTCGCCGAGGTTCAAAAGCGTCAACCCCCGGCTAATGGCATTTTCCTCATTTTTATCCGATTCTTTTTCAATTACTGCCAGTGATCTCAGATAGGACGCAAGCGCTTGATCATAAAGCCCCAGATCCCGGTAAGCCATCCCCAGGTTGTTTAGTGCCGATCCGTACAAAGCCAAATCTCTTTCTTTGTAGGGCTGAACGAGTTGCAGGGCTTCTTCCAATACTAAGGCCGCTTCCTGATAGCGGCTCTGGCGGGATAACGCCACTCCGTAGTTCTGCAAAGCCTCGACATATTCTATGCTACTCTTTCCAAATTCTTTTTCACAATTAATTTTTGCCACCTGGGCCGTACTAAAGAAAGCGTCGTCGTTTCTTTCATTAAAATACTGCTCGGCCAGCGCGTTCAAACTATCGCACGCCTGCCCGCCCAGAAAGACGGGGCATAGCCAAAGGAGGAGCAGCATCCGCGTTGCTTTTCCGAAAATCCGGATTTCGCACATGAGAACTAGGTTTTAGGTTATGGAATGGTTTAATCAAGTGCAAGTGCAAGTGCAAGTGCAAGTGCAAGTATCAAGGTCAAATTCAGAGCGGCGCCATTCCTGAGCTTGAACTTGGCTTTTGCCCTTGTACTTTAAAAGTGCCTGGTCAATCTCGCCTCATTCACACCCGAAATCGGCCCCCAGATCCATACAGTATCCGTACCGCACCCGGCTGGCCACCACGTCGTACGGCAATTTGAAAAAGCCGCCGTCGCCCCAGCCGGGGCCATAGCTGTTGAGCAGCTCGAACTCCCGCTTTTCTTCGTCGTACCCCACGACAACCAGGGCATGGCCTGCATCTGAAGCGGAAGGCTTCCAGTCGAGCTGGCCGAGGGGCGCCGTTTTCAGGTTGTACGGCACGTGCATGCCGATTACGGCCGGTTGCCAGTTGGCCAATGCTACCCGGATTTGATCCAGTTTTTTCTTGTTGGAGTCATTGGGGTCAAACATCCGCTTGTATCCGTAGATGCGGTAAGCCGAGGCTTTCTGTTTGTGGCCCGTCTCCGGCGCCGGCCGGCAGCTATGAGGGGTATTGCCGAAATCGAGCAGCAGGCAGTCGCCCTGCTGTTTCAACAGGCGCAGGCCGGCGGACAGGTAGGCGCCGCTCTTGCAGCGGCCATCCAGTTTGACCTGGTTGTAGATGAAAGAGGCCGAATGGGCATGGCGGTCTATGGTTGCCGGCTGGTCCTTCCACTCTTTCCTGATGGCCTTGGCAATAGTGAGGGCGTGGGCCAGAGCATAACCTACGCAGGAGGCAATGTCGCCCTGGTCCTGGGGAGTGGGGCAGTAGGGCCTCAGGTCCCTTTTGGATGGGATGTCGCCCCCCCGTTCGCTCAGGGGATAGTACTTCATCATGGCCGATTGCTGATATTGTTCATCATCCCAGAGCAGGCCGTTGGGGCTGCCGTCCTGGGCAGAGAGGGGCCGGGTGGCCCAAACGGACAGGAACAGAAAAAGAAAGGTGTAGGGCCGCATGATCGTTGGGTTTTGGTTACATAAAAGGTGTGCAAAAAGGTCGAAAGCAGACAGGGTTTACGCCGGTCTGGAGACCGGCAAGTTACGCCGCATCGAGGCTATAGCCTCTCGCGAACGAAACGTAGTCTAAATTTGCCCGCCTGCTTAATTCAACCACTGCAGCAGTTTTTCGTCCCGCAGCTCCCGCAGTTCCACCTTGCCTGCCGAAGGATCAAACTCGTATACGCTGCCGTCAATTTTCAGAAAATGGCGCTCCTCCCCGTCCAGAACCAGCGTTGTCCAAACCACAGGCGAAGCTTTCAGCCGGGCGGCGTCCGGCACGAAAAGCTGCAGGGTATTGTTTTGAATAACGGCCTGCAACGGCCCTCCTTCCCGGACATATAGTTTGGCCTGCCGCGTTTCCGGTTGGCTCATCACGGCACTGCTGCCGGAGCGGGTTATCTTTTTGTACAGCACATTTACCGCCTCCGCCTCGCCGCCGAACCCCATCGGTTCTTCGTCTGCGATTTCCTTGTCGCCCCGGGCGACCGGACCCGGTGCCGGAGTTGTCTTTTCTTCAGGCATGGGAGCGGGAACAGATGCCGGCGGGGCCGTCCAGCGCCCTGCCAGGAAAAAAACGAGGGCGGCAAGCGCCAAGACAACCATCTGAAATGCACGCACCCTCCGGCGGGCCGCCCGGCGGCCCTGTTCAATAAAGGTATCGAACGCTTCGGCTTGTTCCGGGGTAACGCCCTGCCTGTGAAGGACCTTCAGTTCGGCCATCTGCTGCGCCCGGCCGATGGCGCCGACAACGGTTTGGTAATACTGCCGGTGCCTCCGGTACTGCTCATCCGATTCCACTTTCCGGGCCATTTCCTGCCGCTCGGCTTCGGGAAGCTCTTCTTCTTCAAAGCGCCGGATTTCTTCAAAAATGTTTTCGTCGATCTTTGTCATAACACTTAACCATTAAGAACTCTGGTCCAAAAGCTTTTGGGCAATTCTGAGCTGTAGTTTTTTCAGGCATTCGACCCTTGATGCTTTGGCCACGTTGGCGTTTTTATACCTCAGCATCCCGGCGATCTCCTTCATGGACTTTTTATTCTCGTTGTCATAAAACGATCCGAGCAGGCTGCGGCAAGGTTCTTCCAATTCTTTCACTGTAGCCAGCGCCAGTTGTTGCAGCTCTGTTTGTTGGCGGTTGCGCTCCAACGCCTGATTGAGCGCCGAAAGCAGCTGTTGAATGCATCCGCTCAGGGCATGGCGCACCGCTTTTGCGTTCATTTTGGGTTCCCGGCCCTTGCCAATCTCCGAAACCGAAAGCTTTTGGGCATACCGGCTGAAAAGCAGCCCGCGGCAAGGCTCTTTTATCTTTAATGCCAGTTCCCACCCCAGGTGGTTGAGGTATTCCGTTTCTTCCTGAACAGAATAGGCCTCATCCGGCATCACGGGAGGGCGGCTTTCCCAGCGGACTGATTTTTTCCACAGGTTTTTAACTACCTGCATGAGGTAGGCGCAGAGCTGATCGGAATGAGCCCGGCCCTTCCAGTCCCGCAGGCTGAACCCTCCGCTTTGGGCCTTGGCGGCAAGTGCCAGGAAAGCCTCCTGAAAGAAATCTTCGGCGTCCGCTTCCGGCCTGCCTTTCCCCAGGAGGAAAGCCCTTACCGAGGGATAACACTGGTGGAGCAAAAAGGTATATAAGCACCCTGCCGCCGCCCGGTCGCCTGCCCGGACTTCCGCCAGGAGTTCCGGGAGGGTACCAAACCGCCGTGTGCCACATTCAATCATGTATACCTGGGTTGTTGAAAAGTAAGTCCGTTTCCGGGAAAAAAAGAAGTATTCACCTCACAGAGAGTAGCACGGACCTGTTCATCAGGCGAGAACGACGATCTAATTTAAAAAAAAATTGGTAACTATTTAGGTGGGCCTGATGCCTTTGCCACGAAGACACCAAGACACCAAGATCGCACCAAGGCTTTGTGCAATCTTAGTATCTTGGCGTCTTCGTGGCTAAAAAGCGGAGGGCTGCTAAATAGTTGCAATCTCAGATCCTCAGCCCCAGCCGGGCGAAGTAGAAAGCCCCGGAGAAGCCCATCTGCACGGCATCCCAGTAGCCGCCGGTTTCGGTTTCGCCATCCGTCTGTATGGACGGGTAGACGTTCAGCAGGTTGTTGGCGCCGATGGCGAGGTTCAGGTTTTTGGTAATATCATAGGACAGCGCCAGGTCTGTCACCACCTTGGGATCGTAAACGTCTTCCGTGTCGGCAAAGTCGATCAGGGTGATGTCGCTGAAGCGGGTAAGGGCGACGCGGGCGTTAAACCCGCTGATGCCGTAACTGATGTTGAAGCCGAACTTGTTGTTTGGCGCCGAGGCCAGCAGGAAGGCCTGCTCGCGGGCGCCGAAGAAGGTCTCTCCGTCCAGGTCCCGGTTGTTGACCTTATCGATTTCCATGGAGTTGACGTTGCCGATCAGGGCCAGGTTCAACTGGCCGGCGCCCACCTTCCGGCGGTAGGCCAGCACGATGTCCACGCCTGTGGTCCTGGTGTCGACGCCGTTGGCGAAGAACTGCGCCTCCGCCACGTTGATGCCCAGCCCGCTGGCGTCGAAGGTGCCGGTGAGGACGATGCGGTCATCCACATTGATGAGGTAGCCGTCGACGGTGGCCGTGAAGCCGCCGGCGGTGAAGGTGAAGCCCAGGGCGCCGTTCAGTGCTCTTTCCTCCTTCAACTGTTCGATGCCAAAGGAGGCGGTCACGGGGCTGTTGTTGGGCGAGAGCAGGGTTTCGGAGGCCACTCCGCCCTGGAAATCGGTGAACCTCAGGTTGTAATAGATCTGCACCAGGGAAGGCGCGCGGAAGCCGGAGCTCAGGGAGCCGCGGATGGACAAGGCGTCGGCGATTTTGTACCGGGCCGCCAGCTTGTAGTTCAGGGTCTTGCCGAAGTCGCTGTATTTCTCGTAGCGGCCGGCGACGCTGACCAGGAAGTCGTCCGTCAGGTCGAATTCGGTATCGGCGTACAGGGCCAGGTTGGAGCGCGAGCGGTCCACCTCGTTGGCGGGGCTGTAGCCCGGGAAACCCTGGGAGCCGCCGGGCCGGGCTTCTTCGGTGACGGGGTCGACCGGCAGTTCCTGCTTGGGGTCGGTGATGAGTATGCCGTTGACGTCGAAGGTGCCATAAGAGCCTGCCTCGCCGGCGAAGATTTCGAAATTCTCCGTCCGGTATTCCAGGCCGAAAGCCAGGTTCATGCCGCTCAGCACCCGCTCGTAGTATTTGGAAAAATACAGGCCGGAGGTGTTCTGGCTCAGGCTGTGGCCGCCGGCGTCGAAATCGGTGGGCGAGGCTTCTTCCAGGGAGGCGTTGAGGGTGCCTTTGATGAAGTAGTGGAACAGGTTTTTGCCGTAGGTGTTGTTGAGGTCGATATTCCAGCCGCTTTCGGTCTGGGTGCGCACCCCGGCGGAGACGGAATTGTCGGTGATCACGGAGGTGATCCGGGGGGTGAACCCGTTGGGGTAAATGCTCACCACGTTGCGGGGTGTGGGGTTGTTGCGGGTAAAGGCAAAGGCGTCGGTCTCCCGGTAGTTGCGGCCCCCGAAGGCATACAGTTCAGTATTTTTGGACAAGGGTATAGCGGAATTGGCGAAAAAGCCGAAGCCGTCGATGGCGGCCTCGCCGAAGCCGCGGCGGAAGTCGAAGCCGGGGCGCAGGGTCTTGTTTTTGGTCAGGTACTCTCCGGTGACGTTGACGTAGCCGCCGTCGCCGACCTCGACGCCGTAGTTGGCGGCCACCTTGACGGAGGCGCCGTCCAGGCTCTGGTCTCCGGCGATCTGGTTGCCGTCCTGTTCCGTTGACAGGCGGTTGCCGTCCGTGTTGGGGGTGCCTTCCGGGAAGGTCCCTTCGGCGTTGGTGTTGTAGGTGCCTACGGATACGTTGGCGGTGAGTTTGCCCACGTCGTCCTTCAGCACGATGTTGATCACCCCGGCGATGGCGTCGGAGCCATACTGGGCGGAGGCGCCGTCGCGCAGGATTTCGATGCGCTCGATGGCATTGGCCGGGATGGCGTTCAGGTCGGTGCCGGTATTGCCCCGGCCGCGGGTGCCGAAGACGTTGACCAGGGAGCTCTGGTGGCGGCGCTTGCCGTTGATCAGCACCAGCGTCTGGTCGGGGCCCAGCCCGCGCAGGGTGGCCGGGTCGATGTGGTCGGCCCCGTCCGAGCCGGATTGTTTGTTGGCATTGAACGAAGGGGCGACATACTGCAGGATCTGGTTGATCTCGATCTGGCCGTTGGTGCTCAGAATCTCATCAATGTCGATGATGTCGACGGCTACCGGCGTTTCGGTCGACGACCGTTTGTAACTGCGGGAGCCCACGATCTGGATCTCGCCCAGGTTGATGCCTTCCCCCATGGTGACGTTCAGCTCGGTACGCCCGTCGAGGGCGATCTCCTCTGTTATAAAACCGGTATAGCTGAAGACGAGGATGGCGTCGGGGGAGGCGGCATTCAGCGAAAACGCCCCTTCAACGTCCGTAACGGTCCCGCTGGTGGTTCCTTTTTCCAGGATGTTCAACCCGATCAGCGGTTGCCCCTGTTCATCTACTACCTTGCCGGTAACGGTGTGCTGGGCTATAAGGCCGGCCCAGGCCATCATGAGCAATGAGAATACTGTAGCCTGTTTCATTATGCAGTGAGTTAGGCTGGCCAGGCGGCTTTTGCGACGATTTCCGCAGTGGCCAGCAGGTTCAGGAAAGAGATAACCTTACAAGAAAAGATTAAAATCCCGAAACTCACATAGGGAAGGGCTAAAAAGTTCGTTTGGGTATAAAGTGTATAGGTGTATAGGTGAGGCTGCTCCGGAAAGTCCCCCAAATGAGTGGATGAGTGAGGGGCTGAATGAGTGAATAAATATAAAATATGTATTGTTTTTAAAATCAACTCTTATTACATAGTTGATCCTATTCACTCATTCGCTAAGTCACTCCTTCACTCCTTTCCCAGGGTTTCCGGAGCGCCCCCCCTACCCCCTATACCCAAAATGCTTCAACATGCGGTCGTCGTCCCGCCAGTTGTCTTTGACTTTGACGTGCAGTTCGAGGAAGACTTTCCTTTCCAGGAATTTTTCGATGTCTTTACGCGCTTCGGTGCCCAGCTTTTTAATGGCGCTGCCGCCTTTACCGATGATGATGGCCTTCTGGGTGTCGCGGGCCACGTAGATGTCGGCGCCGATGCGTACCAGGGGCTCGCCCTTATTGGTTTCGTCTTCTTTGAAGGAAGTGACGATCACCTCGCTGGAGTAGGGCACCTCCTGGTGGTAGAGCATCAGGATCTTTTCCCGGATGATCTCGCTGACGAAGAAGCGCTCCGGGCGGTCGGTGAGCTGGTCTTTGGGATAGTAGGCCGGCCCCTCCGGCAGGTACTGCAGGATGACCTCCAGCAGCCGGTCCGTATTGGCCTTCTGGAGGGCGGAAACGGGGATGGTTTCGGTAAAAGCAATACGCTCGTTCCACTCCTGTATCAGCTGCAGGACGCGCGCCTCCTGCACCTGGTCGATCTTGTTGAGCACGAGGAAGAGCGGGACCTCTACTTTGCGCAGCCGCTCCAGGACGGGGTCGTTGTCTTTATAGGTTTCGCCCACTTCGGTGACGAACATCATGATGTCCGCATCCTCGAAGGTGGTGTCCACAAAGCGGTTCATGGCTTCCTGCATCCGGTAGGCGGGCGCCTCGATGATGCCCGGCGTGTCGGAAAAGACCACCTGGTAGTCCTCGGCGCTGATGATGCCGACGATGCGGTGCCGCGTGGTTTGCGGCTTGCTGGTGATGATGGACATGCGTTCGCCCACCAGGGCGTTCATCAGCGTGGATTTGCCGACATTGGGCCGGCCGATTATGTTTACGAATCCGGATTTGTGCATGGTTGGGGATGGATGGGTTGCTATATTGTCATATTGTCATATTGTTATATTGTCTGAGTGCTGGTGCCGGAGCACCCCGCCAAGCCAACAATATAACAATATAACCATTCCTTTACCCCCGCCAAGCCAACAATATAACAATATAACAATATAACCATTCCTTTACCCCCGCCAAGCCAACAATATAACAATATAACAATATAACCATTCCTTTACCCCGCCAAGCCAACAACCATCACCCTCTCAGGTACCGCCTCATCTCCCCGTGCACCAGTTTATCCAGGGATTTGAACAGCGCCCTCGGCTTAAAAGGCCGCCAGTTGATATTGTTGAACTCCCGGCCGAAATTGACATAGTGCTGCAGTTGGGTATCCCGCATCTCTTCCCAAACGTGGTCCAGGGTGTTGACGAAGCAAATCCAGCCCTGCCGGTCGGAGATGTCCTCGTACCACTCCTCGTAGTAACAATCGTCGGAGCCGTGGAAGTTGAGCACATTCTCGCAGATCAGGATGTATTTGTGGATGCCCTGCTCGGAGAGGGCGTCGACTACCTCGCGCTTGAGGTACATGATGTCGTTGGACAGGCAGTCGTTCCACTCGCCCAGCATTTCGATGATGGCGTAGCCCAGCTCGTAGTCGGCGTAGATGACCTTGAGATAGAGGGTGGCGGAGCCGAAATCGTCCCACTGGGGATGGATGTAATAGTTGTAAATCTGGTGGGTGAACCGAAATTCGTCATACACCCGCCCGAAGAAGGGCGACCTTTCGTCCTCGGAGGCGATGTAGTTATCGCGCCATCTGTAATACGGTTCAATGTCGTGCATGGATGGTCTTCTGTCTTTTTTATAGTTGCTGTATCAGATTGCAGAAATCAATTTCGATTTCCGGTTATTTTTCCTCAGCTAACGCCCTGGCCGGGGCCTTTGTTTTACTTTACCTGTAATGCAGGCGGACATAATTTTTGAGGCTTGAAAACGCACCCTGTCCCCAATCATTCCTTCATTCCTTCATTCCTTCCCCGTCCTCGTGCCTCGGCCGGGTAAAATTCCTTCATTTAAAGATACCCACAAAAATCAATACGCCAAGCACCGTTAACAGAAGAACGGCCAAAAACATCAGCAAGAAGCCCAGCAGGTTGGCCAGCAGCCCCTTGAAAAAGGCCTGCCCGTAGCCGATGCCGAAGACCTGGCGGTAGCCCAGGCCGTAGTACAGGGAAGATACCAGGATGGTGGCCGGCAGAGCGTAGATGAGCGCGCCCGGGATGAAGGACAAAGGCACCTGAATAAACAAACCGACAACCGCCAGCTCTGCCGACCAGAAAGCCACCATCACCAGATGCTCGGCGTAGTTGTAGGCTCTTTTCCGGAAAAGCCGGAATCCCACCAGGCTAATGAACGGCAGGGTGGCCATGGCCACCAGGTTGAGGTACTTCTTGACCTCCTCTTGGATTTTCTGCTGGCGGGCGGTCGACGCTTCATCCGGATTCAGCCCCAGGGCGTCGTTCTGCAGGTGCAGGATTTCGCTCTGCTGCATGTCGTAAATGCCTAATGACAGCGTAACCAGCGTTGCGACGGTAACCAGTATGAGCAGGAACCGGACCGGGTGGTAATAGCGCTGCCGCTTGCCTTCGACGTATTCGCGCGCGACGACGCCCGGCCGCACGGCCAGCTCCCGCATCGTATACCAGAACCCCCGCTCCACGTTGGTCAGGGCTTCCAGGAAGGACCGGAGGATGTACCGCAGCGTGATGCGCTCCGTCAGCGCCTTCTGCCCGCACTGGTGGCAATAGGGGCCAGCCAGGGGGGCGGCGCAGTTTTGGCAGGGTTGCATGGGTGTGGTTTTGGGGTAAAAATAGGGAAAAGATGGGAGGGGATAACTTCGGATTATTTCCTGGTTTTGCTTTTTGTGGCCTCTTTCAGGGTTTCTTTGTAGACCAATGAAGGTGTCGTCCATGCCTCGGGGAAAGGTCTCGCATTGGATTGCTGAAGATAGTGCTAATCCTTAGCCGGAAACCGAACTATGTTTTTTGGAAGCTTAGTTACTTCGCGTTTGGAGGCACTCCTAACAGAATGGACACCGTACGAATTTTTTCAAATTTTTGTTTGCTAGTAGGGGAAAGCATGGTTAAATTTGACAATAGCTCTCTTGAAGCTTATCTGAACGAATACAAAAGTAACATAAAGAAAGAGGCAACTTGTTTCAAACGAGACACTTAAATGAACGAGGCAACAACACGCAAAGAATTGATTGATGCCCAGCTAAAAGAAGCAGGGTGGAATGTGGACGATCGGACGCATGTGGTGCAAGAATATGTTGTTGAAAAAAGTGAAAATAATGAATTTGGTGAACCAAAATCTGAATATAAAAGCAATCAATTCTCTGATTACGTCCTTTTAGGTAAAAATGGTAAACCATTAGCGGTCATTGAAGCGAAGAAAACCTCCAAGGATGCTGCTGTAGGCAGGGAACAGGCAAAACAGTATTGCTATGACATACAGAAGAAAACGAACGATATCCTACCATTTTGTTTTTACACCAACGGTTATGATATTTTCTTCTGGGACTTAGAAAATGCGCCACCTCGTAAAGTGGCAGGTTACCCCACAAGATCGGATTTAGAAAGGTATCTGTACATAAGACAAGCCAAAAAGCCGCTTACAAGCGAATTCATCAACACAGACATTGCAGGAAGAGATTATCAAATGAGAGCTATCCGTTCTGTGATGGATGAATTACAGAAGAACCGGCGTAAGTTCTTACTTGTTATGGCTACCGGGACTGGAAAAACCAGAACTTGTATTGCTTTAACCGAAGCCTTGATGCGGGCGGGTTGGATAGAAAAGGTCTTGTTTTTAGTAGACCGAATTGCGCTGAGAGACCAGGCGCTGGAGGCATTCAAAGAGCACCTTCCTAATGAACCGAGATGGCCCAAACAGAATGAGAAAGATATTGCCAGTAACAGAAGGATCTATGTATCCACCTACCCAACGATGTTGAATATTGTACGAGACGAGGAAAACAGCTTGTCTCCTCATTTTTTTGATATGGTCGTTGTAGACGAAAGCCATCGCAGCATCTATAATACCTATAAAGAAGTATTGGCCTATTTCAATACAATAACTCTCGGCCTGACAGCTACGCCTACCGATGTGATTGACCATAATACCTTCCAGTTGTTTAATTGTGAGGACGGTTTGCCCACTTTTGCCTATACTTTTGAAGAGGCCGTAGATAACATCCCTCCATACCTGTGCAATTTTCAGGTGATGAAGATTAAGACCAAGTTTCAGGAAGAGGGAATAAGCAAACGAACGGTGTCTCTCGAAGATCAGAAGAAGTTGATCCTCGAGGGCAAAGAGATAGCGGAAATTAACTTTGAAGGGGCCGACCTTGAACGAAAGGTAACAAATAAAGGCACCAACGCCCTTATCGTAAAAGAATTCATGGAAGAGTCCATAAAAGACAGCAATGGAGTCCTTCCCGGGAAGACGATATTCTTCTGCGTCAATATACCACATGCTAGAAGGATCGAAAAGCTATTTGAAGAACTTTATCCAGAGTATAATGGTGAGCTGGCAAAAGTTATGGTGTCAGAAGATTCGAGGGTGTATGGAAAAGGTGGATTATTGGATCAGTTCAAAAACCGGGACTTTCCTAGAGTAGCCATCAGTGTGGATATGCTGGATACCGGATTAGATGTCCGTGAAATCGTCAATCTCGTTTTTGCCAAACCGGTCTATTCCTATACCAAGTTTTGGCAGATGATCGGTAGAGGCACAAGACTGCTTGAGCCCAGTAATATAAAAACATGGTGTACCGAGAAGGACGTTTTCCTCGTTATGGATTGCTGGGATAACTTTGAGTACTTTAAGCTTGAACCTAAAGGAAAAGAGATAAAGGCCCAGATCCCTGTACCTGTAAAGTTGTTCGGTGTTCGGCTTACAAAACTGGAAATCGCACTTTCGAAAGGCTTGCAGGACGTTGTTGAGCATGAATCGCAGCAATTGATCAGGTTGATCGGTTTACTCCCCGCTAATTCAGTAGTTGTAAAGGATAATCAACAAGCAATCGCTGAAGTTAGGCCTGAAGAATTTTGGTTAAACTTAAATGCAGATAGGTTAGCATATCTTCAGCATCAGATAAAGCCGTTGATGCGCACCCTCTCCGGTGTGGATTTTAAAGCCTTGCGTTTTGAAAAAGACGTGTCGGAGGTTTCCTTAGCACTACTGCAACAAGAGACAGATAAGTACGATAGCCTTAAAGATGCCTTGATCGAAAAGATCGCTAATTTGCCGCTTTCAATTAACATCGTAGCCAAGCATAAAGCCTTGATACAGTTTGCTCAGACTGTACAATTTTGGAATAACATCAACGAGGCGGCATTCAACGAACTCATTGAGCAATTGGCACCACTCGCCAGGTATATTGACCAACGTGGCCCAGAAACAGTGAAACCCCAGTTCAATTTTGCAGATGAATTGATCGCCAAGGAAATGGTGGAGTTTGGGCCCCACAACGAAGCGGTTAGCATCGCCCGGTATAAGGAAATGGTGGAGGAACGGATCAGTGCTTTAAAGGCAACCAATCCGGTACTACAGAAATTGGTGAATGGTAATCCTATTTCAGAAAGCGAAGCAGAAGCTCTTGCTGAGGAACTTTACGCAGAAAATCCGCATATTACCATCAATTTGCTGCGGCGCGTTTATAAACACCGGAAAGCCCGGTTTATCCAGTTCATAAAACATATTTTAGGGATTGAGCTGCTTGCTACTTTTGAGGAAAGCGTATCAAAGGCTTTTGATGGCTTTATCAAAGAGCATAGCGATCTGTCGAGCCGTCAGTTGGAATTTTTGGATGTGCTGAAGAAATACATACTGGAAAAAGGAGAACTGCAAAAGAGAAACCTCATTGAGTCGCCCTTTACCTTCATTCATCCCGAAGGCATACGTGGGGTGTTTTCTCCACGGGAGATCAACGAGATTCTGGAACTAACTCAAAAAGTCCTGGCAGCATAATGGCAAAGAATAAAAAAATAACGGTTCAAAGCGTAGAGGTAACCGTTTCGTCAGTAGAAGGGGAGGATTACATCTGCATTACAGATATGGCTAAAGCCAAATCAGATAGCGCCAGAGCGGCTGATGTGATCAAAAACTGGATACGGACCCGCACCACCCTGGAGTTTTTAGGTACCTGGGAGAAGATTTATAATCCGG
This sequence comes from Lewinellaceae bacterium, assembly GCA_020636375.1. Lineage (GTDB taxonomy): Bacteria > Bacteroidota > Bacteroidia > Chitinophagales > Saprospiraceae > JACJXW01. The sequence goes on from JACJXZ010000012.1 coordinate 350,838, forward strand.
ATTTTAAAGTGGTCGAATTTGACCACTTTAAAACACAGGCGGGTTTGCCGTCTTTTGTACTTAGTCCCAGCCATTGGGTGGAGAAAACCAATGCTATCGGTATTTTTTCCAAATCCGGCCGGTACGGCGGCACCTATGCCCACAAAGATATTGCCTTCGAATTTGGGTCTGCCATAAGCGCCGCCTTTAAGTTGTACCTCATCAAGGAGTTTCAACGGCTCAAGGAGGAGGAAAACGACCGGCTGAAGCTCAACTGGGACCTGCAAAGAACCCTGGCAAAAGTCAACTACGCTATACATACTGATGCTATTAAAGAAAATTTGATACCGGACAAGGTAACGCCCCAACAAAAATCATTGATCTACGCTACCGAAGCCGATATGCTGAACGTCGCCTTGTTCGGGCAGACCGCAGCTGAGTACCGGGCCAATAATCCTGACGCAAAAGGCAACCTACGGGACCAGGCCAGCCTGGAGCAACTGGTAGTGCTGTCGAATATGGAAAGCATCAATGCCGTGCTCATCCGGCAAGGGCTGAGCCAACCGGATAGATTGGTGCAACTCAATAAGATCGCCATCAATCAGATGAAGTCGCTGGTGAAGAATAGCTCACTAAAGAAACTGAAGTAAATGCTGCAGAACAACCCAAAGTTGAAGGGGCTCATCATGAGCTTGTGGAACACCCTCTGGGGGGGCGGAATTTCTAATCCCATAACCGCCATTGAGCAGATAACCTATCTCTTCTTTATGAAAAAGATAGATGAAGTTGAAAGCAAAAAGGAGCGGGATGCCGATTGGAATGAGGAAGTGTACCGCTCCAGGTTTGACGGCGAATATACACCCTGGATTGACGAAAACGATTACCGCCCCAGTCCTGAAATGCCTGAGCAAGAAAGGGCAGAACTTGCTAAAAAGAGAGAAGAAGCGCTAAAGCCCAGGCCCAAAAACGAACTAAGATGGAGCTATTTTTCAAAAGCGCCGATGGCGGCTGAGGATATGCTCCTTCATGTCAGGAATAATGTATTTCCTTTCATCAAGGAAATGAACGACGATACTTCCGCCTTCACCAAATACATGAAGGACGCCGTCTTTAGGATACAAAAACCCTCCTTACTGGTAGAGGCGGTAAAGAAAGTGGATGAAATTTTCGTGGAAATCGCCAGGGATGCTGAAGATGGCAAACAGTCCTTTCAGGACATACAGGGCGATGTGTACGAAATGCTACTGAAGGAAATTGCCACGGCGGGTAAAAATGGGCAGTTCCGTACCCCCCGGCATTTGATCAAGCTGCTGGCGGAACTGGTGGAACCCCGGCTCGGCCATAAAATTGCCGACCCGGCATGTGGTACGGGTGGTTTTTTGCTGGGGGCTTATCAGTACATTATTACAGATCTGGTGCGCCAAAAAGAACCTTCCAGGCTCTCTGAAGACGAGGATGGCTTTGAGCGCGCTACCATCTCTTCTATCCTGGACGAAAAGAACAAAAATATCCTGAATGACAGCCTCTATGGTTTTGACATCGACGTTACGATGGTGCGGCTCGGCCTCATGAACCTGATGATGCACGGCATTGATGACCCCCACATCAACTATGGCGACACCCTCAGTAAAAACTACAACGAAAACGGCATCTACGATATCGTACTCGCCAACCCGCCCTTTACCGGTAAGCTGGACAAAGCGGATGTTAACCCTGCTCTGGGCATAGACACCGGTTCCACCGAATTGCTTTTCCTGGTGCGTATCTCCAAAATGCTGCGCCCCGGAGGGAAAGCAGCGGTTATTGTGCCCGAAGGCGTACTTTTTGGCAGTACAAAAGCACAGAAAGCTACCCGGGAAATACTGCTTAAAGATAATCAACTGGAAGCGGTGGTCTCCCTACCCGCCGGTGCATTCAAACCCTACACGGGCGTAAAGACCGCTATTTTGGTTTTCACCAAGGTAGAAGAGGACAGTAAAACCTGGCATACCGAAAAGGTCTGGTTTTATGCCCTGGAACACGACGGTTACTCCCTTGATGACAACCGCCGGAAGTTGAAAGAAAACCCCTTGCCCACCGTAAAAAAGGAATACAAGGCGAGAGTTGGCGCCACCTACCCCGACCGGAAGCGCCACTTTTTTGTGTATCTAGAAGAGATCCGCGAGAATGCTTTGGACCTGAGTTACAACCGCTACAAGAAATATGAGTACGAAGAACAAGAATATGATCCGCCCAAGGAAATTCTGCAAAAGCTGATCGCTCTGGAAGAAGAAATCCTGGCGGATATGAACGAACTAAATGGGTTGATAGGATGAGAAAGGAAAAATTTAATAGGTTATTTGACTTTGCAAAGAAGTCCAAAATAAAGGCTGGTGAAGGTAGGGAAGAAGGGCTTTATCCATTTTATACATCAAGTCCTGTTCTATCGAAAAGAATAGATAGATGGCAAATTGATGAAAAGGCTTTGGTTTTTGGAACTGGGGGTAAGCCAAGTATCCATTTTGCTGAGGAGAAGTTCTCGACTTCGACAGATTGCATAATTGCGGTAAAAAAGGGTAATGAAAACTTCAATATAAAATATGTCTATTACTATCTGTTTGGTAATATCCATATCCTTGAAAGAGGATTTAAAGGAGCAGGACTGAAGCATATTTCTAAGAAATACATCAAGGGTATTGAGATACACTTACCCGACCTCCAAACCCAGAACAAGATCGTCGCCGTCCTCGACAAAGCCAGCGCCTTGCTGCAAAAGCGGGAGCAAAGCCTGCAGCTGCTGGATGAACTGCTGCGGGCGCAGTTTTTGGAGATGTTTGGGGATCCGGTTTTGAATCCGAAGGGGTGGGAGAAGAAGCCCATTTCCACATATTGTAAGATTATTACAGGTAACACGCCTCCACGATCAGAAAAGAGTAATTATGATGAAAATTATATGGAATGGATTAAAACAAATAACATACTTGAAGAGGCAATTTATCCATCTCAGGCAGAAGAGTATTTATCAGAGCTTGGAAGCAGAAAAGGTAGAATAGTGGATAAGTGTTCAGTCTTAATGGCGTGTATAGCAGGCAGTTTGAGTTCGATCGGAAGAGTTGCGTTATGTAATCGAGTTGTTGCAATAAACCAGCAAATAAATGCTATTGTAGCAAAAAGAAAATACAATCCAATATTCCTCTACTTCTTGCTAAAATATTCTAGAAAGTATATACAAAGCTTTGCATCCAAGGGAATGAAGAAGATTATTACAAAAGGAGAACTACGAAAAATAGAATTTATAGTTCCTCCTGGTGCTGATCAAAATGCATTTTCTGAATTATTTAAGAAACTAGGGAAGCTGAGAGGTAGCATAGAAGAAGGTAGATTAGAGGTTGAAAAACTTTTTAACTCCCTCCTCCAGCGCGCCTTCAATGGCCAGCTCAACTTTGATGAGGATACAGCCTTAAATACATTGCTTGCAGCCATTGATTTAGAAAAAGAGGAAAATGACCTTAGAGATATTTCATTTGTTTATCTAAGGCGGCTGTTGGAAAGGCTGAACGAGCAGGCATTTGAAGATATGGAACAATACCAAAAAGCCAAACACGCGGCGCTGCAATTGATCAAAGAAGGGAAGGTCATGCAACAATACGAGGGCGATAAAGCCCGGATCAAGCTTGAAATGACATGAAGCTCCTGAAGCTACATATCAAAGACGAGTTTCGCAGCCTGCGCGCTGATTTTGAAGTCCGCTTCCATCAGTTGACGGAAAAGGGTATCCGGGCGATGGAAAGCTTTCAGCCCTTCTGCTTTGCCGGATTGAACGGCAGCGGAAAATCAAATGTGCTGGAAGCGCTGGGGGCTATTTTTTACCATCTGGAGTTTTGTGTGGCGCGGTTTCGGCCGCAGAGTTTTGAAGCGCATTTTGACCGGCGTCAGAGCACGCCGGACGCCTATACGCTGGAATACCTCATCGGGCAAAACAAAGACAAACCTTATACGCTTCCCTACTTTGACAAAGTGAGAAT
>JACJXZ010000013.1 GCA_020636375.1 Lewinellaceae bacterium
AGAGCCGGGGTACCAGACCCAGGTCGCCCTGCAATACGACAGCGGCAACTATGAAGGCGTGCTCAAGCGGGCGCTGGAAATGGTGGGATACGAGAACTTCCGCAAAGAGCAGGAAGAGGCCCGCAAGAACGGCAAGCTGCTGGGTATCGGCTTCTCCACCTATATTGAGGCCTGCGGCATCGCCCCTTCGGCGGTCGTCGGCGCCCTGGGCGCCCGCGCCGGCCTGTATGAAGTCGGGCAGGTGCGCGTGCAGCCCACCGGCAAGGTAAGCGTTTACACCGGTTCGCATTCTCACGGCCAGGGCCACGAAACCACCTTCGCCCAGGTGGTGGCCGACCGGCTGGGCATCGCCATGGAAGATGTGGAGATCATCCACGGCGACTCGGAATCGGTAGCCTTCGGCATGGGCACCTACGGTTCCCGAAGCCTCGCCGTAGGCGGCAGCGCCATCATGAAGAGCCTCGATAAGATCATCGAGAAAGGGGCCAAGATCGCCGCGCACAAACTGGAAGCTTCCGAAAAGGACCTCGAGTTCGCCGAAGGCAAATGGACGGTAAAAGGCACCGACAAGAGCGTCGCCTTCGGCGATGTAGCCCTCACCGCCTATGTGCCCCATAACTATCCGGAAGGGCTGGAACCGGGGATGGATTTCTCCAGCTTCTACGACCCGGCCAACTTTACCTATCCCTTCGGCGCCCATATTGCCGTTGTGGAAGTGGATAAGGATACCGGCAAGGTTACCCTTAAACGGTTCATCGCCGTGGACGATGTCGGCAATGTGATCAACCCGATGATCGTCGACGGGCAGATTCACGGCGGGCTGGCGCAGGGCATCGGGCAGGCCTTGCTGGAAGGGGCCGTCTACGACGAAAATGCCCAGCTGATCAATGGCTCCTACATGGATTATACCATGCCGCGGGCCGACGACCTGCCCTCCTTCGAACTCGACCGCCAGGTGACCCCCTGCCCCCATAACCCACTCGGAGTTAAAGGCGCGGGCGAAGCCGGGACCATCGGCTCCACTCCGGCGGTGGTCAATGCCGTGATGGACGCCCTGTCTCCCTTCGGCGTCAAGAACCTGGAAATGCCGCTGACGCCGGAACGCGTATGGCGGGCCATGAACTCCTGATCCTTTTAAACTTTCAAAATGCGAAACCATGATTCCCAATAATTTCGAATACCACCGGGCAACATCCGTCGACGACGCCCTCGCCCTGATGGCCAAACACGGGATGGAAGCCAAGCTGCTGGCCGGCGGCCACAGCCTGCTGCCCGCCATGAAGCTGCGCCTCAACCAGCCGGGCGTACTGATCGACATCGGCCGCATCGGCGAGCTGCGGTACATCAAAAAAGAAGGAAACAGCCTGCTGATTGGCGCCGGCGCCACCCACGATGACATCGCTAACTCTGACGTGGCCCGCAACTTCCTCAGCATGCTTTCGGAGGCTGCCGACCTCATCGGCGACGTTCAGGTCCGAAACAAAGGCACCCTCGGCGGCAGCCTGGCTCACGCCGACCCGGCGGCCGACTGGCCCGCCGTCATGATTGCCGCCAATGCCCAAATCGAGCTCCAGGGGCCGAACGGCAGCCGCTCGGTTGCCGCCGACGATTTCTTCACCGGTTTCTACATGACGGCGCTGGAAGACGACGAGATCATCACGGCCGTCCGGATACCGGCGCCGCCGAAGGGCACGAAGAGTTCTTACCAGAAATTCATGCAGCCGGCCTCCCGCTTCGCGATCGTCGGCTGTGCGGTAGCCCTTACGATCGACGGAGGGGTCTGCCAGAAAGTGAGCATGGCCTTCACCGGCCTTTCCGACGCGGCATTCCGGGCGTCCAACGTCGAAGCAGCGCTCACCGGCAAGCAAGCTACCGAAAAGAACATCGCTGACGCCGCCCAGGCTGCCGGCGAGGGCGTGACGCCCATGGGCGACCACTTCGCCTCCGGGGAGTACCGCCTGCACCTGGCCCGGGTCTACGCCCGCCGGGCGCTGACGGCAGCTGCCGGATAGGCTGAAGGCTTGACAAGTTTCCAACAGGCGACACCAGGAAAACTTGTCAAGTCCTCAATTGAAAAAAGGCGGGAAATGCTCCCGCCTTTTTATGTTTACATAACCATCAGCAAATCATCATGATCCAAAACGAGGGCCTGGAAAGAATCCAGAAAATGCTCCGGGAGCAAGGCTACATCACCGAGCCGTCCATCGTCATGTCCGTCTTCCTGGCTATGGAACTGCGCAAACCGCTGCTCATCGAAGGACCGGCGGGCGTAGGGAAGACGGAAATCGCCAAGGTGATGGCCTCCGCCCTGAAAACCGACCTCATCCGCCTGCAGTGTTACGAAGGCCTCGACGCTACCCACGCGCTGTATGAGTGGAATTACCAGCAGCAGCTGCTCCACCTGAAAATGGCGGAAGACAGCGGCAAGACGCTGGAAGAGCGAGAACGGGATATTTTCAGCGAAAAATTCCTTCTCCGGCGCCCCTTGCTGCAGGCCATCACCCACCACCAGGCACCCGTGCTGCTCATCGACGAGATCGACCGGGCCGACGAGGAATTCGAGAGCTTCCTGCTGGAGGTGCTCTCCGACTGGCAGATCAGCATCCCGGAGATCGGCACCGTCCGCGCCACGCACATCCCCCAGGTGATCGTCACCAGCAACCGGGTGCGGGAGCTTTCGGAGGCCCTGCGCCGCCGGTGCCTCTACCTCTGGATCGAATACCCGGACTTTGAAAAGGAGCTGAATATCGTCCGCAATAAAGTGCCCCGCATCGACGAGCGCCTGGCCGGGCAGGTATGCCGCTTCATGCAGGAAGTGCGCAAAATGCGGCTGGAAAAGGTACCCGGCATCGCCGAAACGCTGGACTGGGCCATGGCCCTGTCCGCCCTGCATATCGACCACCTGGATAAGGAGCTGGTAGAATCGACCCTGGGCATCATCCTCAAGGACTGGCAGGATATCCGGCAGGCGCAGGATTCGCTTTCGGAGTTGTTCGAAAAGGTTGGGGCTATTTCCAAATTGGACAACCTTTAGCCCCTAAAAAACTATTTCAAACTTCATCCGATTTTTATTGGTAAATAATCCATTCTATGAACAGTAAACTGAACCTGTTTCAAAGGGTAGGGACTGTGCTTTCCGCCCTTTTTCTCCTGAGCCTCCTCGCCTGCGGCCCAAACAGTGTCGAAAAGTCCGGATCGCCTCCTGCTGCAACCAATACGGCGCCGGTACCCGCCAAGGCACGGGAAACGGCTTCCTCCGGCGCCATCCAGTGGATGGGAATGGAAGAAGCCCTGGCGGCCCAGCAAAGCGACCCCAAGCCCATCTTCATCGATGTGTACACCGACTGGTGCGGCTGGTGCAAGGTGATGGACAAGAAAACTTTCTCGCGCCCCGAAGTCGCTCAGTATATGAACGAGAATTTCCACTCCGTCAAGTTCAATGCTGAAAAGGAAGAACCGTTGACCCTCAACGGCCAGCAGTTCGAAGTGGTCAATGCCGGCAGGAGAGGCATTCACACCTTTGCTTACGCCCTGCTCAACGGCCAGATGAGCTACCCGTCTTATGTCATTCTGGACAGCGAGATGCAACGCCGGGCCATCATCAAGGGCTTCAAGGAAGCGGAGCCGTTTCTGGAGGAGTTGAGGGGCATTCGTTAATTGGGGTGATTACCCTTACTGTACCTGGTTTTGTGCATTGCCCGCAATACACAAAACCAGGTGCAACGCAATATCGCTGCCAATCAACCAACTGCCATGGAACTCATCCGCCGTCAGGCCAGCCTAAGCGCCAATATCGTAGCCTTCTGCCGTTTCCTGCGGCAGAAAGGGTACACCATTGGCCCGCAGGAAGAGGCCGATGCGCTCCGGGCACTCGAAATGCTGGCCCCTTTCGGGTCGCCGGACAGCCTACAGCTCTGCCTGAAGGCTACCCTGGCGCGCACCCTTCCCCAGCAACTACTTTTTGACGAACTGTATGCGCACTACTGGCGGGAGCTGGAAAAGGCCGTCGACTCAAAAGTTAAGGAAGGGGCCGCCGAAAAAAAAACGGCAGGCAAGGGCCGGCAGCAGCCGCCCGCTGTGCAGTCGATCAAAAACTGGCTGCAGGGCAGCCAGGCCCGGGAGACGGAGGAAACGGCCACGTTCAGCACCCATGAGGCGATGGGGAGAAAAGACTTCTCTGCCTTCCGGGAGGACGACCTGTGGGAAGTCATCCGCCTGATCCACCGGATCGCGCGGTCGCTGGCATTGCGGCAGAGCCGCCGCCGGAAGCGGTCAAGGCGGCCTCTGCAACTGGACCTCCGCCGCACGTTGCGGCTGAACATGCGGCGCGGCGGCGAAATTCTGGACCTCGCTTACTACGAGCCGGCCCGGAACAAGCGGCAGGTCGTCCTGCTCTGCGACGTCAGCAAATCCATGGACCTGTACAGCCGGTTTCTCATCCAGTTTGTCTATGCATTTCAGAATGCCTACCGCCGTATCGAGACCTTCGTGTTCAGCACTTCTCTCTACCGGGTAACCAACCGCCTGCGCCAGCGGGATTTCGGGATCGCCCTCGACGAGCTGTCCGGCGCTGTGCCGGGCTGGTCGGGCGGTACCCGGATCGGCGAGTCTCTGGACGAATTCTGCCAGGGCTATGCCGGCCGGCTGCTCAACAACCGCACTGTCGTCATCATCATGAGCGATGGCTGGGATACCGGCAATACGGAACTGCTGGCGGAGAGCATGCGGGCCATCCAAAGCAAGGCCGCCCGCGTCATCTGGCTCAACCCCCTGGCCGGCAGCGCCGGCTACGAACCCAACACCCTCGGCCTGCAGGCCGCCCTGCCCTATATCGACATCTTCGCCCCGGTCCATAATGTCGAAAGCCTGCGGGATCTGTACCGGCATTTGCGGTGAGGCTCGCTGCCGGAGTTTTGCCGGGCTGGGTAAATGTGTAAAAGCTAATCCTGTGAATGCAGATTACCCGGCAAAACAGGGCAGGGTTTGAACCTCCCCACGTCCCTTTTGTTTTCCCTATATTCCAGAACCAAAAAACAGAGGCAACCTATGATGCATCTCAAAGAAGGCGATAAGGCACCCGATTTTCAGGGTATAGGCCAGGATGGAAAAACCATTTCTCTATCCGATTACAAGGGGAAGAAACTGATCCTTTACTTCTACCCGAAGGATGACACCCCGGGCTGCACCGCCGAAGCGTGTAACCTTCGGGACAATTTCTCCGTACTAAAAAAGGAGGGGTTTGAGTTGCTGGGCGTCAGCCCGGACAACCCGAAGAAACACCAGAAGTTTATCGACAAGTACAGCCTGCCCTTCCCGCTGATCGCCGATACGGAAAAGGAAATCCTGAACGCCTACGGGGTTTGGGGGCCGAAGAAGTTTATGGGGCGGGAATACGAAGGCGTACACCGCACGACCTTTGTCATCGACGAGAACGGAACGATCGAAAAAATATTCACCAAGGTAAATACGAAGGCACACGCCGAGCAAATCCTGGAAGGGATGGCGGAAGCGTAGCGCCAACTATATCAGATGCGATGTTTTTAACGAGAATGGCGCTTTTTCGAAAGCGCCATTCTAATTTCAGACATCCAGGTCGGCGTCGAAGTTGACCAGCTCTACGAAAGCGGCGATGCGCTCCCGAATCTCTTTATTGGACAATCCTTTGAGCCGTTCGATGCTGAACTTTTCCACGCAGAAGGAAGCCATAGCCGAGCCGTAGATAACGGCCCGTTTCATGTTTTCAAAAGAAAGGTCTCCCGTTTTAGCCAGATACCCGATGAAGCCCCCGGCGAAAGTGTCGCCAGCCCCGGTCGGGTCAAAAACCTCGGCCAGAGGCAGCGCCGGGGCAAAAAAGATGTTGCCGCCTTCGAAGAGCAGGGCGCCGTGTTCGCCTTTCTTGATGATCAGGTATTTGGGCCCCATGTGGTGGATGGCTTCAGCTGCCTTGACCAGAGAGTGTTCGCCGGACAACTGCCGCGCTTCCTCGTCGTTGATGACCAGCACGTCAATCATCCTGAGTACTTCGAGCAGGCTTTCCATAGCCGTGTTCATCCAGAAGTTCATCGTATCCAGAGCGATCAGCTTTGGCCGGCTGCTGAGTTGCTGGATCACCTTCTTTTGAATGGAAGGGGTCAGGTTGCCCAGCATCAGGTAGTCCACCTGCTTGTAACTTTCGGGCAGTACGGGATCGAAATCGCCCAGCACGTTGAGCTGCGTGTCCAGCGTGTCCCGGTCGTTGAGGTTGTTGTGATACCGGCCGGACCAGAAGAAGGACCGCTCGCCTTCCTTCACCTGCAGGCCGGCCAGGTCGACGCCCCGGGAACGCAGGTAGTCCAGTTCTTCCCGGGGGAAGTCATCGCCGATCACGGAAACGATCCTGAGGTCTTTGGTAAAGTAGGAAGCGGCCAGCGTGATATAGGTAGCGGCGCCGCCCACCACCATCTCCGCCCGGCCGAAGGGCGTCTCGATATCGTCGAAAGCAACTGTGCCTACGGCAAGTAAGCTCATAGCAGAACTGATTTTTTCCCTTTGGCAGAATGGCCCGGCTCAAAAAAACAGTGGATTGAAAAAAATCCGTTTTTCAGGAACGATCGCCTTTTCAGGGCCGTTTGCCAAAGCAGATATTTTTTCGAAAATTATTCGGCAAAGATTGCACTTTTATTTCGGAAGTGATAACTTTGCACTCGCCTTTTGAAGAAAAGGTTTTTAGAGGTGAAAAGAGGTCTCAGTAGAGTGAAACAGGATTAGAGCGGTCCCGCTCAGAAGAGCGAAATTAATCCGTAGGTCTTCCGCTTTGCAAGCGGGATTCAAGTCCTTGCTCTTATTGTTGCTAATTATGAACTTGTTGAAAATATGCCTCAGTAGCTTCCCGTTCAGAGGAACGGGATTAGAGCGGTCCCGCTCAGAAGAGCGGGATTAATCCGTAGGTTTCCCGCTTTGCAAGCGGGATTCAAGTTCTTGCTCTTATTGTTGCTAATTATGAACTTGTTGAAAATATGCCTCAGTAGCTCAGTTGGTTAGAGCGGCGGACTGTTAATCCGTAGGTCCAAGGTTCAAGTCCTTGCTGAGGCGCCAAGCCCTGAACGTATTGCGTTCAGGGCTTTTTCATTTGACCTGAACCCTACCGCCCATGCACTACGCCTACATTCTTTATTCCCCCTCGGCTGACAAGTATTACGTTGGGCAGACGCCGGAGCTGGAAACCCGCCTGCTGTTCCACAACGAGCTGTCAGAAAACTCCTTCACTTCCCGGTACCGGCCCTGGGTTTTGGAGCGGGCAATCGCCGTAAACACCCGCAGCGAAGCCATGGCCCTTGAGCGGTACATCAAGGGCAGGAAAAGCAAGCGCTACATCCGGAAGCTCATCGACGAGGAAGCGGCTGTAAAAAGTTTGTTGGACAAATTCAATATCTCTCCGCCAGGCTCAGTTGGTTAGAGCGGTCCCGCTCCTGTGGAGCGGGATTAATCCGTAGGCCTCCCGCTTTGCAAGCGGGATTCAAGCCCTTGCTGAGGCGCCAAGCCCTGAACGTATTGCGTTCAGGGCTTTTTCATTTGACCTGAACCCTACCGCCCATGCACTACGCCTACATTCTTTATTCCCCCTCGGCTGACAAGTATTACGTTGGGCAGACGCCGGAGCTGGAAACCCGCCTGCTGTTCCACAACGAGCTGTCAGAAAACTCCTTCACTTCCCGGTACCGGCCCTGGGTTTTGGAGCGGGCAATCGCCGTAAACACCCGCAGCGAAGCCATGGCCCTTGAGCGGTACATCAAGGGCAGGAAAAGCAAGCGCTACATCCGGAAGCTCATCGACGAGGAAGCGGCTGTAAAAAGTTTGTTGGACAAATTCAATATCTCTCCGCCAGGCTCAGTTGGTTAGAGCGGTCCCGCTCCTGTGGAGCGGGATTAATCCAGGTACTCCCCGCTTTGCAAGCGGGATTCAAGCCCTTGCTGAGGCGCCAAGCCCTGAACGTATTGCGTTCAGGGCTTTTTCATTTGACCTGAACCCTACCGCCCATGCACTACGCCTACATTCTTTATTCCCCCTCGGCTGACAAGTATTACGTTGGGCAGACGCCGGAGCTGGAAACCCGCCTGCTGTTTCCAAACGAGCTGTCAGAAAACTCCTTCACTTCCCGGTACCGGCCCTGGGTTTTGGAGCGGGCAATCGCCGTAAACACCCGCAGCGAGAGCCATGGCCCTTGAGCGGTACATCAAGGGCAGGAAAAGCAAGCGCTACATCCGGAAGCTCATCGACGAGGAAGCGGCTGTAAAAAGTTTGTTGGACAAATTCAATATCTCCCGCCAGGCTCAGTTGGTTAGAGCGGTCCCGCTCCTGTGGAGGGCGGATTAATCCCGTACTACGCCTACGCCGGAGCTGGAAACCCGCCTGCTGTTCCACAACGAGCTGTCAGAAAACTCCTTCCCGCTTTGCAAGCGGGATTCAAGCGGTACATCAAGGGCAGGAAAAGCAAGCGCTACATCCGGAAGCTGAGGCGCTGTAAGCCCTGAACGTATTGCGTTCAGGGCTTTTCATTTGACCTGAACCCTACCGCCCATGCACTACGCCTACATACGCCTACATCCTTTATTCCCCCTCGGCTGACAAGTATTACGTTGGGCAGACGCCGGAGCTGGAAACCCGCCTGCTGTTCCACAACGAGCTGTCAGAAAACTCCTTCCTTCACGGTCCAATCGGTACTACTACTGGGTTTTGGAGCGGGCAATCGCCGTAAACACCCGCAGCGAAGCCATACTTTATGAGCGGTACATCAAGGGCAGGAAAAGCAAGCGCTACATCCGGAAGCTCATCGACGAGGAAGCGGCTGTAAAAAGTTTGTTGGACAAATTCAATATCTCTCCGCCAGGCTCAGTTGGTTAGAGCGGTCCCGCTCCTGTGGAGCGGGATTAATCCAAATAAATATCTCCCCAGCTTTGCAAGCGGGATTCAAGCCCTGCTGCAAGCGGGATTCAAGCCAGGCGCCAAGCCCTGAACGTATTGCGTTCAGGGCTTTTTCATTTGACCTGAACCCTACCGCCCATGCACTACGCCTACATCCTTTATTCCCCCTCGGCTGACAAGTATTACGTTGGGCAGACGCCGGAGCTGGAAACCCGCCTGCTGTTCCACAACGAGCTGTCAGAAAACTCCTTCACTTCCCGGTACCGGCCCTGGGTTTTGGAGCGGGCAATCGCCGTAAACACCCGCAGCGAAGCCATGGCCCTTGAGCGGTACATCAAGGGCAGGAAAAGCAAGCGCTACATCCGGAAGCTCATCGACGAGGAAGCGGCTGTAAAAAGTTTGTTGGACAAATTCAATATCTCTCCGCCAGGCTCAGTTGGTTAGAGCGGTCCCGCTCCTGTGGAGCGGGATTAATCCGTAGGCCTCCCGCTTTGCAAGCGGGATTCAAGTCCTTGCTGAGGCGCCAAGCCCTGAACGTATTGCGTTCAGGGCTTTTTTAGTTCCACAGGCGCAGATTCTTTTGCTTTCCATTCATAGGTTCGCGCTCCTTCTCTGACGCCTTTTTCCCGGCAGACTTCCTTCAGGAAAAATTCCCCCTGCACGGGCAGGGTGCTGTCGGCAGCCTGGCCCCGGTGCAGCTGTTCGTAGGTATAGTAGTCGATGGCGGTGCGCCGGGACAGCCTTGGGGCGAGTCGGAAGCGCTGCGCCGCTTCCCGCCAGCCGGGCTGCAATTCCCCTTCGAACACTTTAGACTTGGAGCCGCTGCCGTAAGAGAAGAAGCCCAAGAGGTGCCCTTCCAGTTCCTGCCCTTCTGTGCAGGCAGCTTCCAGGATACTCATCAGGGAAAGGAATATGGAAGAAGTGTATAAGTTGCCGACCAGGGAAGACGCCCGCTCTCCCGCTTCGATCTTTTCCCGGACGAATACCTGGTAGGCATCCGTCTTGCTGACGGCCCGCAGGAAGCCGGCATGGGCTTTTTCAAAGGATTCCGTATCCGGGAAGCTTTCCCTTATCGGTTCCTGCAACCCATTCTCCCGGGCCAGGCCGGGCCAGGTGCCGGCAGCTTTAGCTTCCATCAGGTAGATCTCCGGAAACATACGCCGGGCCTGGAAAGCATAGGGGAGGTGGAAAACCAACTTGCTCCAGTGGCGGGAAATGGCTTCCGTTTTTATGCCGTAGCCGGCCTGGGGGGCGAAGTGTTCCAGAGCTTCCCGGATGCGCTCCTGATAGCAGGCATTGGAGTAATGCCCGTCAAAGACCGGTGTTTCCTTATGGATGCTGACGTGGGCTTCGCTGCTGGTCAGCACGCCGCCGTTCGGTGCCAGGTTCGCCAGTTTGCCGAGGGCTTCCCGGGCGGCCTGCGGGTTTTTGCCAGCCAGCCGGAGGGCTTCCAGCAGGAGGCTTTCCTTGCTGGCCATCCGCAGCGGCTTGAAGAAATCGTGGACGGAGCGGGTGGCCACCCCCCAGGCATCGCCGATGGCGATGAGGCGTGGATTGCGGCGCACCAGCAGGGCCACAGCACCGGCGCCCTGCGTATATTCGCCTCCTGAGCCGAGCTCGTACTTGGCATTGTCCGACCCCACCACGATGCCGGTGCGTTTTTCTCCGCCTTTCACCCAGTCCAGGGTGTTTTGCAGGGCATCCACAGCGCCGATGCAGGCAAAGGTGAGGTCCACCACATCGCAGTGGAGGAAGCAGTCCGGCCCATGCTGTGCTTCAAAATACTGGCTGAGCATATCCAGCACATAGGAAGCCATCGGCTTGGAACCGTCGACGGAGCTCTCCGTACCCATATATATGCGCCCGACATCCTGCGGGCGGAGCCGGTTCTTTTCCATCAATTCCAGAACGGCGTTGGCGGCCATCGTTGCCACGTCTTCGTGCGCATCGGCCACCGACATGGCTTCCAGCCCCAGGCCTTTGCTGAGCTTTGCGTATTCCAGATTGCGCTCCCGGGCCAGGGCCTCGATCGGCAGGTAAATTTTCGGAATATAAGCCGCCATGTCATCGATACCGACGGCGACGGTTTGGTTCTGTAAGGATCCCATTGCAGTAGGTTGTTTTGTGAAAATCGCTGCCCGGCAATATTGCCTTTGGGTATTTCGCCGGGCAGGCCGCAAATAATTAGGGGAGAAACAACGATGGAGGATTATGGTTCATAGATAGCAGGTTCTATGGCTCCGTCCCGCTGCCCTTCCCCACTTCCTCCCCGATCAACCGCAGCCCATCCAGCGTCAGGTTGGGTTCGATGGCATAGAATTCGTCCTCCAGCGGATGAAGGATGGAAGAAAGCCCTCCGGTGGCCACAGCGATGTACTGCTGGCCCAGTTCCGCCCGGATGGCCTGCAGCATATGCCGCACCAGGCCGACATAACCGATCAGGATGCCGCTTTGAATGGCATGCACCGTATTTTTGCCGACAGCGGAGGCCGGCAGTTCGAGCGGCACTTCCGGCAGCTGTGCCGTCTTTTGAAAAAGAGAAGAAATGGCGGTTTTGAGGCCGGGAGCGATGGAAACACCCAATAGCTCCCCGGCGCTGTTGACGGTCGTGAAGGTCAGTGCTGTACCAAAATCGGTAATGATGCAATCTTGCCGGAAAAGATAATGGGCAGCCACCGCATTGGCGTACAGGTCCGTGCCCAGTTCATCGGGGCGGGCGATCTGCAGCCGAAGGCGGGGGTAAATATCCGGCCCTACGACAATGGGCTGGATTCGGAACAGGTGAAAAACAAGTCCTTCAAAGATGGAACGCAGGGCCGGAACAACCGTACTGACCACTACGCGCTTCACCTCTCCGGCGGCAACATCCTTCTCCAGCAGGTAGTTGGTGATCTGCACTTCATAGTACAGCAGCGCCTCTCCGTCCCCCATGGTCGGCAGCCGCCAGGTATGTTTCCACTTGCCGCCTTCGGCCAGGCCAAAGGTGACGTTCGAGTTTCCGATGTCGATTGCTAATAACATGAGGCGAAAATAGTGTTTTCCTGATTTTTCTTACCGCTTGTGAATGATTACCTTGTATTCCGAACCTCAAACGGAACGATATGAATACCCTGGATACTGAAATTTTCAACCTGCAGCGCAAAGTCGACCAGTACAAGGAAGTACTGCAGAATACGTTGAAATACAGGGAGGAATGGAAGGCCAGCCTGCGTGAAAAGATCCGCAGCATCCTCCAGCACCTCGTCACTGCCACCAAGCTGGATGCCGAGGTTGTCATCCGCTCGGAGATCGAAAACCTGGAAGCCGTCGTCCTGACCCTGGGGACTACCAAAAGCGGCATGTTCCAGAAGGTCAGCGAGGAAGTTCACCGCGACCTGATCAAGCACAACGGCTCTCTGGTCTATCAGCAACTGTTCAACGGGAAAGTGATCGTGTTGATCAACTATCCTTTCATCGAGAACTACGGCCAGCCCCGCCCGCCCAAAACCATCGCCATCTACCGGCCCGAGGAACTGAAAGAGCCTTACTTTGTCCGCCACATGGAAGACCTCATGCAGGAGATCACCAACTGGGAGGACTACGACGATGACGAACCCAACAAAAAGATAGGCTTCCAGCTCAACTTCAACCCGGATGGTATCGAAAGCGGGCAGGCGGAGAGGTAATTCGTGGCGCGATCATCCTGATCGCCAGCCCATGAGGATAAGGGTCGCTATTGTGGTCCGCAATCAGGATGATCGCGCCACGAATGCTGCTACTCTTCCTCCTCCCCCTCCCTGCCCTTCGCCACGCCCCGCGCAAACTCCAGAAAATACTTGTGCCCCGGCGTGAAGCGGAACACCTCGTCGCCGACCTTGTCGATCAGGCGGCGGCGGGCCAGCAGGTGGTAGAAGTTGCGGCGGGAAGAACTGTCGCGCAGGCTTTTGGTGGCTTCCAGTATTTCCCGGAAGGAAGTCAGCTCCAGCAGGCGCTCCACATCCTCGTAGGCGAAAGTGCTGAAGCTCAGTTCCTCCATGATGTTCCTGCCCTCGCGGTCCATCTCATAGCAAAGCACTCCCAGGAAGATGCAAATGTCGCGGGAGAGCGTGTCGTTGTCGCGGGCGCTCTGCAGGAAGGCATAATCGCTCTGGCAAAGGAGCGTCAGGCCGAAGGACGCCTCAAAGAATTGCTGGTAGAAATCCAGGTTCTCCCGCAGGCAGGAAAATTCGGGCTCCCCTTCCACCAGGAAGCGGGCGTCCATCAGTAAGGCTTCGGTGATCTCGCGGTGGTATTCGGGATACATATACTTTTCGATTATTTCTGCTGTTCGCTGTTGGCTGTTGGCTGTTCGCTGTTCGCTGTTCGCTGTTGGCCTGGTATTTCCTACTTCCGGCTGACCCTTACTTCGGGCACCCGAAAAACAAAATCCTCCAGTTCAATAGCGATCCGCCGGCCGGTAAATTCGGCCTCGTACAGTTCGCTGTCTTCAAAAACGATGCTGCAGATTTTCAGGAAGCGTTCGGTGGAGGGGTATTGCTCGTGCTGATACAGGCGTTCCCGGCACCATCCGAAAAAGTCATCGACCGGCAGTTGCTCTTGCAGGGATTCGACGTATAGCCCGCGGTCGAACAGCACCTCATGGCGGTCGACGGCAGTGATCTCTTCCTCCTGCAAAAGAACGGCTTCCGCCCGCCGTTCGAACTGCTCCAGGAAGAGGGCCAGGTTGGCGTCCGTACTGCCGCCGAAGAAATTGCGGTAACTGCGGGTAGTGAAGGACGGTACGCTGTGCCGGAATGGCCGCTCCAGGAACAGTATCCAGCCGCTGAGGATTTCCGACTCGGTCTGCAGGCGTTCGATCAGCGGCAGCAGCTCCCGGGAGAGGATGCGCGACTGCCGCAGGATGCGCTCGTTCGCGCCCCGGAGCAGCTCGTGCAATTGCCCGAAGCGGTCGCGGGCCAGTTGGTAGCCATGGCCCAGGCGCTCCCGGTTGGCGAAGGCAGACAGCTCGCCCAGCAGGCTGGCGATCGACTCGGAGTGTTGCAGGTCCAGGATGCTGTTGAGCGGAGCGATGTAGTATTCGATGAGGTGGCGGGCGCGGCGGATGCGCTCCCCGTATTCCATCTTATCCTTATTGGCCTTCAGGTGCTGCGTCTCCCGCAGGAGCTGGCCGGTGTTGTTTTCCACGTTTTCGAGGAAGCGCTGCACCTCGTCATAGAGGGCCTCCAGTTGTTCCAGCAGGATGGGCTGTTCTCCCTCCGGGCATTCCTGCACGGCGGTGAAGAGTTCCCGGAAGGAGGTGCGGTATTTCTCCAGTTCCGACGGCAGCAGTGGCTTGAACTCGCTGATCAGGAAGGCCAGGAAGGCGCGCACCGGTTCGTTGAGGCGGATGTCGTCATACTGCTCCGTCAAGAGCTTGTACTCGAACAGGCGGTTGGCGGAAATGTCGCCGGTATGTTTGGTCAGGGCGTTGAACTGCTCCCGCGAAATGACGTTGCCTGCCAGTTGCGCCAGGTAGAGCGAACGGACGAGTTCGAAGTTCTCCACCATAAAGCGGAGCACCTTGTCGGGATCTGCTTTGAGTATCATAATAATAATACCTCCTGTTCCAGAAAATGGCCGGTCTTTTCCAGCAGGCGGCGCACCCTGTCCACCTCCGGCAGGGTGGAGAGGCGGGTCCGCTTTTTCATCCGCGCGCCGGCCGGGAGCGGCCTGGAAAACCGACGGTGCAGTTCTTCCAGTTCATCGGGCAGGTACAACTGCGCATGGGCATGCACCTCTTTAATGCGCAGGTACTCCTCCAGGCCGGTGAAGTCATAATCCGGGAAGTGCAGCCACTCTTCCGCCTGTATGCCCCGGGCCGGCTGCCGCCCGATGCGGCCGTAGGGATGCAGGAAGACCCAGGAATCGCCCAGCACTTTTTCGGCGGCCAGGAATACTTCCAGGTTTTCTACGCTGCAGGCTTTGGGAATGCCCGCCTTGGAGATGCTGGCAGCGAAGAAGCCGAAGTTGGCCGTATGTTCCTCCAGGTTGACCGGCGTATCGTTGACGATCACTTCCTGCCAGCCCCGCAGCAGGAAAATCCGCTTGCCGGGGCGTTTCCTGGCCTTGGAGTCTCTGAAACGGGCCACATTTGCGGCACCGCTGTCCTGGCGGCCTCCCTCTTCGCCCACCGGGAAGTTGGCCTGCCAGAATGCCTCAAAGGCATCCGGGTCGGCAACGACAAACGCATAGCCCCGCCCCCGCTTCTCCCGGCGGATGATGCCGCCGGCGAGCAGCTGCTGAAACTCGGCGCTGAAGCGGATGCTGTCGGGCGCAGCGCGCTCGGCCACCGGCCCTTCCTTAATTTTCAGATAAAACCTCTTCCGTCGGGTCATGCTTCGCTTGCCTTTCGATCAGGTGAATCTTTTCGTCAATGACGATCTTGCCGCTCGTTCCGCGGCGGATGATGGCGTAGCGGTCGAACCCGTCGACCATATCGGGCGCCGCAAAAATGGGGTAGTAGTGGTTGTCCTGGCAGTACTGCACCAGCTGCGGGCGGTTCTTGCTGTCGATGGTGGCGATCTCGTCGATGAAAAGCACGATGCGGTTCTCCGGGCTGCGCACCGTCAGGCGGTTGATCACCGTCATGATGATGATGAGGCGCAACATGCGGTCGGTGCCGTCCGACTCCACCTGCCGCGCCAGGTTGACCGAGCGGGCCTTGCCGTTGACGGTGAGGCGCAGCCGCAGGTCGAACAGTTCGTTGAACGGGACGGCCTGCCCGCGCTCCAGGTATTCGCGCAGGATTTCGAAGTGGCCGTTGGATGCCTCGCCCTGCCCGAAGAGGGTTTGGGCGTTGAGGGTCAGGCCGGCGATCTTGCGCAGGTCTTTCTGTAGCCGCTCGTTGGGTTCCAGCTCTACTTTGAGCGATTCGATGTTGGAAATGCGCACCCGCCCGAGTTGATAGTTGAACTCGTTGACGATGAAGGTGCGGAACTCCTCGTAGCCGTCGAGGAACTTCTGCGCCGGGTTGGCGAACTGCACGGCGATGTTGCTGAGCAGGGTTTCGATGCTCTGCTCTTTGTCCTGCAGCGACTTCAGTTCCTGTTCCAGGGCATTGATGAAGCGCTTTTCGTCGGCCAGGTCATACTGGGCCTTGTTCCGCAACTGGTTGAAGAGGCGGCTTTTTTGTTCGGCCAGTTTTTTATACTTGTCGTAATTCTGCCTGATATCCTGGTATAAGCTGCGGGCGTCTTTGGCACCGCCCTCCACTTCCTTTTCGAGCACGAAATGTTCGAGGTCCATCCCTTCCAGCTCGCGCTGGTCCCGCCGCAGGTTGGCCTCGTCCTGGCGCAGGGCGGCCATCTGTTCCTGAAGCACCTGCCGGCCGGTGTCCAGTCGTTCGATGGCTTCGGCCAGCTGGCGCAGCTTCTTTTCGGTTTTTTCTTTTTCGCCGGCCAGTTTATCCAGTTCCTTTTTCAGCCTTTTGATCTCCTGGCCGACCTGGTCCATCCGGCTGGCCAGCCCGATGTCGTCCTCCAGTTTTTTCTGCTGTTCGAGGGCTTCAGCACGTTGTTTTTCCAGGGCGGCCCGGTTGCGGATGGCTTCCAGCAGTTGGGAGATGCGGGCCTGCTCGCTTTCCAGGTCGGCGATCTCGGCGGCCAGCTCTTCCGGAGTGGCCAGGGGTTGCAGCTTAAAGTCATCGGGCAGCTGGATCTCGCCGTCGAAGAGTTGGACGCGGCGCGCTGCTTTGGTGGCCTTCCTGCGGATGGCGGATTTGGGCAGGTGGCCCAGCTCTGGCCGCAGGATGCTATTGAGCAGTTTGATGTCTTCCGCCTCGTCCGCCAGGTGGTTGATGAGCCAGTTTTCGCTGTTGGCCAGTTCCCGGCGCTTGTTCCCGATGCTGTTTTGCAGGCGCTGCTGCCGCCGCTCCAGTTCTTCCGGAGATTTGCCGGACCCGCGGGCCTCCTGCAGGCGGTAGCTGAGTTTCTCCAGGGCCTCCCGGGCGCTCTGCAGTTGTTGCTGGAGGAGCGGCAGGGGCGGCAGGGCCTGTATGGCCTTCTGCGTTTGTTCCTCCTGCCGGATTTTTTCCCGAAGGCTCTGCATCCGGTGGCGCAGGATACCCACCTCCTGGTTTTGTTCGCCCTTTTGCTGCTCCAGTTCGCGGGCCTGGAGCTTCAGTTCCCCGGCTTCTTTTTCTTTGTGGTAAATCTTGTCGGCCAGCTCAGCGGCCAGGGCGGTGGCGGCCTGGCGGTAAAGGCGGAACTGCCGGGCGAGGTTGTCGTATACCTCCTGCACTTCGCCGGTCAGCAGCCGGAACTGGCGGAATTCTTCCTCGATACTCCGCAGGATGGCCAGCTTCTGGCTTTCCCGGCGCAGGCGGTCGATGTCCTGCATATTCTGGCGGCTGTAGCTGAGCTGGTCCTGGTCGCGGTTGTCGGCGATGAGCAGGATGTCTTTCAGCGCCCGGTTGGTCACCAGCTTGGAGTTGATGAGGTAGCGGTAGACCTTGGTGAAGCTGTTGGTGGTGCCGCTGCTCTTGCATTTGGGCGTCAGCCAGACGGCGGCGTTGTTCCCTTTGCCGGTGTGGTAAATCTGGCGCAACACGTCGGTGGCCTGTGGCAGCTCCTTCAGGCGCACCTGCCGTTCGCTGATCAGGTGGCGCGCCAGCTCGCGGTAGTTGCGCAGTTTCTGGCCCTTGGCTGTGGGTTCGAAGAAAAGGTCTTTCCGGTAGGCGGTTTCCAGCCTGGCGTAGTGCAGTTCCGCCTCCCCGTCGCGCCGGACCAGCACGCAGTAGCGGCGGCCCCGCTTGCTCACCTCGAAGACGATATAGCTGCGCTCCGCATCGGGGAAGTAATGGGCGATGGTTTCCTTATCCGCCGGCCGCTGGCCGCTGAAGTTCATCAGTTTCTTATTGACCAGAAAGACGAAGTTGAGCGCATAGATCAGCGAGCTCTTGCCTACGTTGTTGGGGCCCACCAACTGCAGAGAGCGGCTCCCCTCGAAGTTGAGCTCGGCAATTTTATAAGAAGAAGAATTGATCAGCACCAGTTTGGTCAGCATCCGGGTTGTCTTTGCACTTAGGGCCTCTGCCTTAAAAGCCGCCAAAATAGGAATCTTTTCAGAGAGTTGGTAACACAGAGGAGCTGCCGCCTGATCCTTACTCAGAAAAAAAGCCCGAATACTGACAATCGTCATTTACAAAGAGGGCGATTCCCCATAAATTACTTACGCTTCCCTTTTGGCCATTAACCCCTATCGGCAGGACACCCCCGGTATCATTGTAACCAAAAAACCAAAATAATGAAAACAGGATTCGTAATTCTGATGAGTGTCCTCATGGCATTCCTTTTGGGGTGTCAGAAGGACGAGTTTCTCCCCACGCGCGAAGGATCGGCGCTTACTGCCGACTTCCGCGATGTGCCTGCCGAGCCACAGCTTCCGGCCTGGAAAGTAGCTATCCTGGAGATTGACGATTACATTACGGAAATGGTCGATGAAAACGTCCTGGCGCCCAGGTTAGGCGAAGTGCTCATGGCCCAGTCCGGCATCGTGGAAGATTTGCTGGAGAAGGGCATCAAGGATGAGGCCAGAGAACACCTTCAGGTTTTTGACGGCAAGGTTGAGACCATGGTTGAAAAGGGCTATTTCCCGGACGCCTATGCCAGGCCGCTGTTTGGCATGACGAAAAACCTGTCCTGGATTATCGACGGCAAGCTGGTTCAGTTTGCGGATGGATTCGAAAGCTGCGAAACAGGCGTTTTCCCGCACAGCAGAGGTTGGGTGTTGCAGCGCAATGGACGGGGCGAAGGCTTCCAGGCCGTTTCTGACGAGATGGCCGTATATGGCACGAAGTCCCTGAAGCTCGAGGGCAACATTGGATGGCCGGCTGTTACCTTTAAGCCTATGAAGGAGATGGCCAGGGTCGTTTTCGCCGAGGCCAGGGTTTATATCCGGGACCCCAAACCGGGAGTAGTCGACGGCCCTAAAGCGGCCTTCGGGTTTGGATACCTGGAAGAGGGGTATCTGGGCAAGCATGTACACCGCGCCTTTGTGTACTTCGACACCAACGGCTACGTCTATTTCGGCGCCACCGGCGTGAAGTCCGAAAAACTGATGGCCTGGCAAGGCGAAGAATGGTACAATATCCGGATCGGATACGACGATGCCTTTGAGCGCGGCAGCCTCTGGATCAACGGCGAACTGGTGCTCGAAGATTTCAGCCTCAAGGGGCCGCAGGGTGCCTATGCCGGCGTATTGCTCGACAGTGGCTGGGATGCTCATACCATCACTTATTTTGACGACGTGATGGTGTGGGCGCCAGCGGAGTGAGCCTGATGTTGCCTGGTTATCCGTAAAGAATGAAGGGCATCTGTTGCCTGCGTACCAATTATAGCATGCAATCCGGGATCATACTTTTGAACGGGGCTGCCCATCGGCAGCCCCCAACCAAACCCCGGGACAATGAAAACCCTTAAGAACCACGCCCGCCGGATGAGGCGGGAAATTTTCGGCCACCAACTGCGCACCCGCGGTGCCAAATACCGCTCCTTCCTTCGTTATGTCCGCCTGTTCAAATATGCTGCGTTCAGCCCCCTGCGAGGCACCTTTCTGGAGTCCTATTATACTTTAATGCGTTACCTGGACGATATCGTCGACGGGGACGCACCCGTGCCGGAAGGCTATGCCGACGGGGGCGCTTACCTGGAGGAAAAGATCCGCTTCTCCGAAAAGCCCGAAAACCCAAAAGATGCGGCAGACTACCTGATGCTTTACTGCTTTGAAACCGGCGAGCGCTTTGGCGCCAATTTTCAGGAAGAAACTTCAGACATTCTGCACTCTCTGCTTTTCGATGCAAAACGGCGGGGCAAACTGTTGTTTTTTCCCGAAAAGGAACTGATGTATCATTTCCACTTGCTGGACGTTCGGGGCACTATCCGCGCCACGCTGAAAATCTTCAAAGAAGACCCGGAAAAGTATCCGTTGCTGGGCCCGCTGGGCCTGGCCTCCCGCTTTTACTACGATCTCCGGGATTTCGAGGCCGACATACGGGCAGGTTACGTCAATATTTCCATTGAAGACGCCCGGGCGTTCGGCATCGACCGGGAGTCGCTGCAGGACGTCAATTCACCGGGAGTACGCCGTTGGTTCCGCAGCCAGGCGATCAAAGGCCTAGAAATGCTGGAAGCGCATCACCGCCGGCTGCCGGAAGGGCGGTTCTCCCTATTGGCGCGGGCTACTTTTCCGCTGGTTTATGAGGCGCCGGCCCGCAGATTCTTCGACGGCACCCTGAAAGGGCTGTCCCTCTCTGAATTGCCGGAAAAAGAGGCTAAAACACTCCCGTTGGGTGAGAATTATAAAACCAGGAAAACTTACTCATGAGCAAATCGAGAAACAATTTTTATCTGTCCAAATGGTACCTGGATTGCGTCGATGAGGGAGGCAATTCGGCCATTGGTTATGCCGCTTCCTTGCGCTGGCACCGCCTGGAAGTCCCGTACACCGGCTTGCTGCTGTACCAGGAAGGCAAAGGCGCCTCGGAACGCAGCCGATTCCAGGAGCTCAACTGGCCCAGCCAGATGGGCGACCAGATCATCTGGGAGGACGGTTCCTTCGGCATCTCCGGATGGTGGGAGGCGGATGCTCCACCGCTCACCGCCCGGTTGTTTCACTCCGATAAAGGGTACGTTGACTGGCAGGGCTTCCAGCCCCGGTCCCATGCGCTGTTCGACATCGCCGACGGCCCGGTCATCAAGGGCCTGGGTTACGCCGAACGG
Organism: Lewinellaceae bacterium; assembly: GCA_020636375.1. Classification (GTDB taxonomy): domain Bacteria; phylum Bacteroidota; class Bacteroidia; order Chitinophagales; family Saprospiraceae; genus JACJXW01. The sequence continues at coordinate 20,637 of JACJXZ010000013.1, forward strand.
CTGGTGCTGACCGTGGCACCCTGGAAGGTCCCCATGGAGCAACTCCGCTGGGGGCGCTACCTGTCGGAAGCGGACTACCTGGTGTGGATAGAACTACACGGAGCGCCGGCACGGCAATGGGTATGGTACAACGGCGTGCCGGTTGAAGGGGCAGTCATCGGGGATGAGGCCATACACCTGCCCCAGCTCGGCCTGCACCTGCAGTTCAGCCAGAGCGCCACCCTGGAAGCCGAAAAAAAGATTTTCAATGTCGTCCGCTCCCTGGTGCCTTACTTGCACGGCTTCAACCGCGTGGTTCCCCGGTTTTTCCTCTATGCCAACGAGCACAAATGGAGGAGCCGGGGCAAACTCTTTGAGCGGGATGAGGTAAAAAGCGAAGGTTGGGCCATCCACGAGCTGGTCGACTTTACCAGAGCGGAGGAAGTATGATGCTCCGGGTGGAAAATATCGCCAAATCGTTTGGCCGGAAGGCCGTGCTGAATGGCGTGTCCTTTCATCTGGCCGAAGGGAGCATGAGCGGCATTGTGGGCGAGAACGGCTCAGGGAAATCCACCTTGCTGAAGATCGTCGTTGGGGCAATGAAAGCGGACAGCGGCCGGGTGGCGGTCGCGGGGTGCCTGGGTTACTGCCCCCAGGAAGCACAGCTTTTTTCACAGCTTACCGTGCTGGAGCATTTCCAATATTTTGCTGCCGCCTACAGCCGGTTGGCCGGAGGGAAAGGCAATCATAAGTGGGAAATCACTCGTAATCAATTGCTGGAACATTTTCAGTTTGGCCAGTACGGCCGCCATCTGGTAGCCCACCTAAGCGGCGGCACCCGGCAGAAGCTAAACCTTTGCCTCGCTCTATTCCACCGGCCGCAGATTCTCGTGCTCGACGAGCCCTACAATGGTTTTGACTGGGAAACGTACCTACGGTTTTGGGAATACGCCAGGCAATTTCAGGCAGAGGGTGGCGCCATATTGGTCGTCACGCACCTGATCACAGACAAGCATCGCTTCGGGCACATTTATAACCTTAAAAACGGCATGCTGCAATGACGGTGGGGAGGATAGGGGTCAGCGTATCGATGATGCTGCGGATGATGTTCCGGCGGCGCATCATCCCGATCCTTCTGCTGGTTATTCCCACTGTTTTTTTGCTGGCGGTATACGCGACTACTTCGGAACGGATGATGCCGTTCCGCCTGGCCTCGGTGGACGAAGCGGTGTTCCTGGAAGCCAGCGAGCGCAACATATCCCTGCTTTTCCTGGCTGTGGCTTCGGTGGGGTTCCTGTCTTCTTTCCTGGCCCTGAACCTTATCCAACGCGAGTCGGCGGTGGATCGGCGCCTGGTGCTGTGCGGTTTTCACCCTGTTGCCCTGTTGCTGAGCAAACTGGCGGTGCTGGCTGGCTGCACGGCGCTCATCGCCCTGTATGTGGGCCTGTCGCTTTTGGCGTTCTTTACTCCTGAGCGTCTGTTCCTGATGATCCTGGGCCTCTTCCTGGCAGGGCTGGCCTATGGCAGCTACGGCCTGCTGGTAGGCAGCCTGATCAGGGGCGAGCTGGAAGGCGTCCTGCTCATCGTGTTGCTGGCTAATATCGACGCCGGGTGGCTGCAAAACCCACTCTTCTACGCGGAGGCGGAAAACCAGTTCATCATCCGCTGCCTGCCGGCTTACTTTCCATCGCAGGCGGCCATTGCCGCCGCTTTTTCCGACCACCCCATCGGCACCTCGGTGCTGGCCAGCGGCCTTTACGCGCTGGCCTTCCTGGCAATTGCCGGAACACTTTACTTCATTAAAATGCGCAGAAAATGAAAGCGAAACGGCATCAAACCGGCAAATGGCTGTACGGCATCCTGTTTGTGATCATCCTGCCGGCCCTGCTCCTGGCCTGGAGCTACGGTACGGAAGCCATTGTCGGACTACCTCCCATTCGCGATCCCGGCTGGGGCGCAGGCATCGGAGGCGCAGGCTTATTGCTGATGCTGTGGGGCATGTACGCCCTGTGGAAATACGGCCGGGGCCTGCCGATGAACGCTTTTCCGCCTCCATTGTATGTAAGACGGGGGCCTTACCGTTGGCTGCGCCATCCCATTTACTGGGGGTTTGGGCTGTTCCTCGCGGGCGCTTCCATTTTCCTGGGTTCCGCCAGCGCCCTCTGGCTGGTGATGCCGGTTGCCATCCTCGGCATGGCCGCCCTGGTGTGGGGATACGAGCGCCCAGATCTGGAGCAACGCTTTCCGGAAATCGACAAGCAGGTGTGGATCGGCCTGCCGGAAAACAGCGATGAACCGCCCGGGTGGCACCAACGGCTGGTTGTGCTTTTCCTGGTGACAGCGCTCTGGTTGCCGGGTGCCAACGTTTATAATTTCCTGTTGGGGGATACCGCGCCGGCGGCACAATGGCCCTGGCCAATGGGACCGGCTGCCGGCCCGGCCCTTGTTTTCGGCATCTCCTGGGCATTTTTCCTTTTAGTGCCCTTCGCTGTGACAAGCCGCCGGGAATTGCGCCGGTGGGGGATCGCCTCCCTCGCCGGCGGTACCCTGGCCCTGTATGCGGCCTTCCTCTGGCCGGCCGTCGGCGGGCAGTTCCTGCCGGCAGCGGCATATGGGGGAGAGGGCCTGTTCTGGAATATCCCTGTTTTTGAGTTTCTGGCCCTGCCTGCTTTTATGGTACTGTTGGCGGCGCAGGCGTATGCCCGTTGCCGGTCCCGGCTTGGAATCCTGGTTTCGGCCGCCGGCATTGCCCTGGCCGTTGGGCTGGCAGCTTACAGTGAAGCGCCGTGGCTGCACCTGCTCTCCAGCCTGGCCGTTTTCGGTTTCGCCGTCAACCTTCGATGCATCTGGGCCGCTTTGCGGCGGGCTGCCGAATGGGTGGCCAACTCCTGGAAAGAGTGGGTGTTCGGCCCGGTGCGGGTGATCAATCACGGATTTTATGTCGGCGCCGGCGCGCTCATCGGCACCCTCATCATCGGCGGGCTGGCGGGCGAGGCTTACGCCTGGGCGGTGGTGCTGTTTGCTTTCGTGAGCATCATTTTCTCCGCGCTCTGGGCCCAGCTGATCGAAGGCTCGGAAAAGCTGAAGCGCCCCTATGGGTATTACGGCGCGCTGGTGGGTATCCTCTTTTCCAGCCTGGCGGTCCGGGCGGCTGGCTATGATGTATGGGTCGTCATCGGGGCGTTTTCCGTCGTCATGCCCTGGGTGCAGGGCGTCGGCAGGCTGCGTTGCCTGGTCAACGGCTGCTGCCACGGCGCGCCGGTGGAGAGCGAAAAGATAGGCATCCGGTATTTCCATCCGCGCTCGAGGGTGTGTGGCATCTCCAATATGAAAGGGCAGAACCTGCATCCCACCCAGCTCTACGCCATCATCTGGTTGTTCTTCATCGGATTTATACAGCTGGTCTTCTGGCAATGGGGCCTTTCCTTTTCCTTCATTTTCGGCATGTACCTCATCCTCACCGGCCTGGGGCGCTTTGTGGAGGAGGCCTACCGCGGCGAAGTGCAGACGCCCGTCCGCTACGGCCTGCGCCTGTACCAGTGGACGGCCATCGCTTCGGTGCTGGCAGGCATGGTGTTTACGGTTATTCCCGTGGCCCGGCCCATCCTGGCGCCGGCTTTCGGCTGGAATATCGTATGGGCGGCGCTGGTAATCGGAGCGTTTACGTTTTTTGCGATGGGGGTGGATTTTCCGAGGTCGAACGTGCGGTTTTCGCGGCTGGTGTGAGGGGGCTGGGAACAAGTTCTGATACGGATTATCACTACTTGAAACAGGAAGGGAAGACTAATATCTCTCAATAGATATCGATATCCTGCCAGTTTTTTCTGATTGTTTGAGATTTCACTTCCATTGGTTCTGATTTCACAGTCAGTATCTTAATTTTGTTCATCCCGGGACGACATTCTCAACATTTGCGTTCGGGACATGGCGGCTGCTGACGGACGGCAAACCGATGATAAAAAACAAGCATGATCACCAAAGAAGAATTAGACAAGCTATTGTCCCAAATAGAGCAGGACCGGGTAGAGAAAACGATCTCTACAAAGGACGCCAACAAGTTTGGTGAGGCGATCTGCGCTTTTGCCAATGACCTGCCCGACCATAAGCAGCCAGGTTATCTGTTGGTGGGTGTTCATGATGATGGCAGCAGGTCAGGGCTTCAGGTTTCGGAAAAATTGTTGCAGGCATTGATGGATTTTCGTACTGATGGGCGAATTGTGCCGCCGCCAGCATTGGCTGTGGCAAAATTTTCATATCCGGACGGCGAAGTGGCTGTTGTCGAAGTGCAACCTCATGACCTGCCGCCGGTACGTTACAAGGGAAAACTATGTATTAGGATAGGCCCCCGCAAAGGCACGGCTAATGAGGCGGAAGAGCGAAGGCTGACAGAAAAGAGGACTGCTTTCGCCCGTACTTTTGATGTATTACCATGTAAAGGGAGTACGCTCAAAGACATCAGTGTCGACTTGTTCAAGTTAAGGTATTTGCCTTCAGCTATTGACGGGGAGGCTCTGGCGGAAAACAACCGCGATTTAAAAGATCAATTAGCTTCTTTGAAGTTCTATGACCTGAAAGAAGATTGCCCGTCCTATGCCGGTATTTTGATGTTTGGCACCAATCCCCGGTTTTATGTGCCGGGGGCTTATGTGCAATATGTCCGGTTTGCCGGCGAAGACGAGGCCAGCGATTTCGAATATGAGCATCGGTTCGATGGGGATTTGACCACTCAGCTGGGGGTGATGGAAGAATTCATCAAGGCCAATATTGTAAAGATGGTTTTACCGGAGCTGGGAGGCAACTATGTAGCCAACTATCCATTGCGTACCTTGAAAGAATTGCTCTTCAATGCGGTGATCCATAAAGACTACCAATCTAACGCGCCGATCAAGTTTTATGAATTCTCGGACCGGATAGAAATATCAAATGCAGGGGGGCTTTATGGAAAAGCAAGGCCCGAAAATTTCCCCAACGAAAACGATTACCGTAATCCTGCTTTAGCAGAAGCAGTTAAGAACCTTGGGTTTGTCAATGGATTCAACATTGGCGTAAAAGCAGCTCAGGCAGCTTTGAAAAAGAATGGGAACCCGGAAGCAGCGTTCATCAAAGACCAGCCTACTTCCTTTCTGGTAAAAATCTATAAGCGCCTATGAAAACAATTATCTTTTTTAACAACAAAGGAGGAGTAGGCAAGACCACGTTGGTCTATCATTTCACGTACATGCTGGCTGAGTTAGGGTATAGGTGCCTGGCTGTGGATATGGACCCTCAGGCTAACCTGACCTCCATGTTCCTCGACGACGATGAGTTAGAGCGAATATATGCTGCTGCCACCAATCGCGAGACGATTATTTCAGGTATTAAACCTCTGGACCGGGGAATCGGGGATATTGCCCCTGTGAAAGTCCATGAAGTGAATGGTAATATAGGGTTAGTGGCAGGCGACCTTGACCTCTCGCTTTTCGAAGACAAACTGAGTTCTAACTGGAGCAAGTGCATTGACGGTGACGAAGCGGCGTTCCGCATAGTGTCCTCCTTTTATCGAATTATTAAAGCTGCTTCTGAAACGTGGGACACTGAATATTGCGTCATTGATGTAGGCCCTAACTTTGGTGCCATTAACCGCGCAACACTTATCACAGGAGACTATGTGGTTGTTCCTATGGCAGCAGACCTGTTTTCTCTTCAAGGACTTAAAAACCTTGGAAACAGACTACAAATCTGGAAAACAGAATGGGCAGACAGAACGAGCCGAAACAGAGCCGTTGACCTGGAATTGCCTCCTGGTGAAATCGATCCAATCGGATATGTTGTTATGCAGCATGGCATCAAAGAAAAAAGACCGGTTAAATCATACCTGAGGTGGGCCAATCGAATCCCTGGGGTATTCAACGAATGTGTCCTTGGAAATCCTGATGCCAGCCCGGATTCCGTTGAAGATGACCCTCATTGCCTGGCATTGCTGAAACACTACCACAGCCTGATTCCCATGGCGATGGAAGCCCGTAAACCCATTTTCCTGCTTAAGCCGGCAGAAGGCGCGATAGGCGCCCATTATCAGGCAGTCCAGAATGCTTACAGCGACTTTAAACAACTAACAGAAAAAATCCTGGAGAAAACGGGGGGGTGAATTCTATGCGCTTCTCCGCCTCCAAAAGAAAAATCCGATCGCCAGCGCCAGCCCGCCAATTATCCACCACTTGTAATCCCATATGCTCCACAGCTCCAGCGGCACCATGTCGCCGACGGGAATGAACGCGATCTTTTGTTTGAGTTGGTTCTCTTTTTCCGACAAAGTTCCATTCCTCACGGCACCGGCAGCAAAATACGAAACGGCTGCTCCTCGCCTGCTTCCACCACCACCTTCATCAGCCAGTCGTTTTCCTTGCCGCCGTTTAGCTCCAGGCGCAGGAGGTTATCTGCCAGGAAGCGTTCGATTTCCAGGACGTGGCCGTCGCCGTGCATGAACAGGACGGGCTTCCGGAATTCCAGGGCGGCAGCTTTGAGGGCATCGAATAAGCGGTTGTTGGGATGGCCGGCACCGGCTGGGGGCTGCGCGTGGCCGAAGACGACCGCGCACTTCACCTTGTTTTGATGAGTTGAAAAGTTTTTCTTCAGCCAATGGATGTCATCGTTCAGGCGGTCTTTCCACGCCACCTCGTCGTGCACCCTGCCGCCGACCAGGTTGAGCCCGACAAAGAGGCACCTGCGGTGGACGAAAGCGAAGTTCTCCCGGCGGGCGGGCTGGCGGGCCACTTCAAATTTTGGGGCGGGCCAGTTTTGGTCGAATTCCATGAAGTGTTCTTCCCAGAGGGGCCAGGCCGAGTCCGGGTCCGGGCAGTCGTTCCACTCGTTGTCGCCGGGGATGATGAAAGTTGGTTTGTCCAGCCTTTTCAGGATTTCCCACGTCTGCTCGTATTGCCAGCGCTCGCAGGGCGCCTTGCCGGCCTTGATGTCTCCCAGGTGGATGGAGAAGTCGTGGCTTTCGTCCCGGTTGATGGCTTGTACGCCCGCTTTCAGTTTTTCCACCTCGCTTTCTTTGTAGGGCAGGTCGGCAAAGGCGTAGAAGGTGGTCCGGGAGGGCTGGCAGCTGAATAGGGAAACGCAGAACAACAGGATCGCAAGTTTTTGCACGATGGATGTATTGGTTTTGAATTTAAGGAAAAAACAGCATGAGTTTCTCCCATAGCCCCCATCTCCAGGCATTTCCACTTCATTTCCCATCTCTACACATTTCCACTTCATCTCCCTATTTCTCCCGGTCACTCCAGCCTTTTCATATAATCGATCACCAGGTCGCGCACGTCGTTGCGCACCTGCCGGCCTCCGATGTCGAAGGTTTTTTCCGTTTGATGGGGAAAATCGCCGAGGAACCCGAGGTTCTGTTCATTGCCCTGGGCGACGAATTCCGGCAATACGACGGTGTAGTTTTTGTTTTTTTCAAGCGGAGCGCCATTGATGGACCACTGGTTGCCGGTCCGTTCGGCGTTTTTAATCTGGAGGTAGCCTCCATCGCCCCGGTTGGTGACCAGGCCGGTTTCCAGGAGCCGGGCCAGGGCATCGCCCGGCAGGCCCATCCGGGCGATGGGGCCGCCGAAGGGGAAGGTACGCAGCACGTCGTACTGGGTGACGACTCCCTGGATGTCGTCGTCCATGCGCATGGCGCCGCCATTGATGAGGTACACGTCGGCGCCGGGCCAGGCGGCGGCGAAGGCATCGACGGTGAGCCGCCCGTAATTGGTCGGGCGGCTGCGGACGGCGGGTTCTTTGCACTCCAGAGGCACTTCGGCAAACATCAACTGCTCGTCCGGTGCATAACCCATATCTTTCATAATGCCATACACCTGGCCCTGCCATTTATCGACCACAGCCTGGGTGGCGGGGTCGTCGGGGATGCTGTCGTCGATCTTTTTCAGGGTGGAGCGCACTTTGGCGAACCCCGAGGCAGGGTTGTAGGCGATGCGGTGGATGTAAACGGACTTGACGTTGGCGTCGGCCTTGGTGATGATGGTCTCTTCGGAGTAGTGGTTCATGTTCACGTGGTCGTGGCCGCCCATGAAGAGCAGAGGGCCGGGCACTTCGCGGGCCAGCCCGATGTCTTCGTCCTCGTTGAGGTGAGTCAGGCCCAGGACGAGATCTACCTGGGGTTTCAGCTCCTCGTAGGTTTCGCGGAACGCCTGGGTGACGGGTTCATAGGCCACGTAGCTGGCCTTGTTGAACGGCAGCACCACGCCGATGATGCCCACGCGGACGCGTTGGCCCTCCGCGTTGCTGAATTCGTGGATGATATATCGGGGAATATAGCGCTCCTGCCCATCCACTTCCTGGACAAAAGGGAAGAGTTTGCCCAAATCCGCCCGGCGCACGTTACAGACCGTATATTCGAATGCGCTCTGGTTGATGCGTTTCTGCAGCAGGCCCGCATCTTTGAGGTCGAATTCGTGGTTGCCGAAGGTGGCGTAGTCCAGGCCCATGGCGTTGAGGACCTCCACCATCTGCTGGCCGGCGATCCGCTCGCCGTCCTCCTTTTTCAGGGTGCCGATCACGGAAGGGCTGAGGAAGTCGCCCGCCAGTACGGCGATGGTGTTGGGATTTTCGCGCATCAGTTCTTTCTTCACGGTGGCTACCCGTGCCAGGCCGCCGGCCTTGCCGCCTTCCAGCGGGGCGATCTCGTAGACGTCGTTGAAGTGCAGGATGGTGAACGTTATGTTTGCCGAAGGATCGGCGGGCAGGCCCCGGCGGGTGGTGCCGCAGCTGCTGGCGAGGATGAACAGCAGGGGCCAGAGCCAGGACAGAGAACGGTGGTGGAGGTGTTGCTGCATGGTTAGATTGTTAAGGAACGTTTAAAAAATAAGTTCGACGTCAATGAATTATCGCGAAGGCTTTTGCCCTGATGAGACTGTCGGCCTTCGCGATAATTCATTGACTCAAAATGTCGAACTTATTTTTTAATCACTACCAAGTCGCTAAAATACAATAAACCCTGTACCCGTTTCACACTTTTTCAAAAACCATCCGGTAGTGGTCCATGATCTCCCGTTCGAAGCAGATCTTATTGGGGTTGATGCGGAAGACGGCCACCCGGTGGCGGAACTCCTTATCGGTGAAATAATGGGGCAGCAGGCTGAGGTATAAAGCGTACTTCCGGAAGTTAAGCTTCCGGAAGTTCTTTCTCCATTGGGATATGGTCTCGATATAATCCAGCCGGCCGCTGCTTTGGCTGGCCAGCCTGAAGAGGCCATCGGCGGCACGGGTGATCATCTCCGGCCCGTAGGGAAGCCAGGAGCCGGGAAATTGCTTCATCATCAGGGCGACGAGATAAGGATCGGAGGTTTTTTCCGCGTTAATATCGGCCTGATCGTGGGCGACCATATTTTTACTGAAAACCATGGTTTGCAGGTAGAAGCGGCCGCCCGCTGGCAACAGATCGCATACGGTTTTGAAGAAGTTGCGGTACACCTCCTCCTGCCGCCCGGCCAGGTATTCCTCCGGAGAGCAGAAGTGTTCGAAGGCGCCCAGGGAGGCAACGGCGTCAAAGGTGCCGAAATCGTCCGGCTTGACGGTCCGGCAATCCCGCAGATAAACGTCAAACCCATTTTTCCGGCAGGCGTTAAACTGCCCTTCCGACAAGGTTAGGCCGATGCACCGGGCGCCGGCCTGGCGGCTGGCGTAGTTGAGGAAAGGGCCCCAGCCGCACCCCATGTCGAGTACCCGGCTGCCCTCCCGGATGCCCAGGCTTTCAACGATGAATCGGTGTTTGGCCCGCTGAGCCTCTTCGAGGGTCAAAGAATAGTCGCCGTTGTACATAGCGCCGCTGAAGTCGCCCATTTCTCCCATGCTGAGCCGAAAAATCTCGTCGATGGTGGAGTAGGTGAAGTCCATGTCCTTTTGATCTGCCATGTTGTTCGTTTATAGTTTATAAAGATGAAAAAGCCGTTGATCTTTGAAAAAACGAAGGGATGCGCGAGATTGTGCCGACAATGAATTGTCTATATAATAAGGTACAAAACAGAGAAGATACATGTTCTATCAATTCCAGATTTTAGCAACCACCCGGGAGAACTTATTTAAGCTGATGGACGGCCTGGCCCTGCGGCAGCTGAACCACATTCCGGAAGGGTTTAGCAACAACCTGCTGTGGAACGCCGGCCACATCCTGGCCACGCAACAGCTGCTCCTCTACAACCTGTCCGGGCAGGAGTTGCGGCTGCCTGAAGAATTTATTGGCCGTTTCCGGAAGGGGACGCGCCCGGAAGGCGCTTACGGTCAGGAGGAGGCCGTTTTCATTAAAGACAACCTCCGGCCGACGGCCCAGCAGGCAGCGCTGGATTACGAGCGCGGGTTGTTTCAGGAATTCGGGGCCTATGCAACCAGTTACGGCATCAAGCTGAATACCATTGAGGAGGCCATTCAGTTCAACAACGTCCACGAGGGGCTGCACCTCGGCTACATGATGGCGATGAGGAAGCGGGTGTGAGAGGGGGCGCGGTTTGCCGTTCGCTATTCGCTTTTCGCGGTTCGCGGCGAACTGCGAACTGCCAACCGCGTACCCCAAATAGCCAAAAGCGAACGGTGAACCGCGAACGGCTGGGTTCCCCCGCTCTATTTCAGGTAGTTCAGCTGAAAGAACGCCCGGTAGTTCTCCACTGATTTTTCCTTCAGCACCTCGCGGTAGTTATTCTGGGTGACGGGGAAGACCTCGTAGTTCTCTCTGGCAGGAATAAAGTCGCCCGAATTTTTCTGGATGCCGGTGTAGTACTTCATGGCGTCCGCCTTGTCTTTGAAGCGGCGCAGGACCAGGATCGGGAGGCGGGAGTCCGCGTCGGTGCCGAGGTAGATATTGGAGATGCGCAGGCGGTCCAGCTTGTGGTACTTCTCGTTGTAGTCGGAGACGGTGATCTTGTTTTTATTCAGGTCGGAATCTTTATCCTTGAAAACGATGATGACGTAGTGGAGGGCATCATCTTCTACCTTGAACTGTTCGATCTCCTCGCGGGCGCCGCCGGGCAGGCTGGCGGAGGATTCGCCCAGCAGGCGGAGGATTTCTTTGGCGCGCCGCTGCTCGTCGGTATCCGGATAGCGGGCCACCACTTCCCGCAGCGCCTGTACGTAGGCGTCCTTGCCTTCCAGGTTGCCGGTGCTCATGGCTGCCAGGAGGGCAAATTTAGGCTGGTAGGGGTTGGTAGCGCCGAACTTTTCTTTGGCCGACGTGCTTTTCTCGAAAGCTTCGCGGTAATTGCCGGTGGTGAAGGCCGAGTAGGTGGCGTTGTAGTAGTCGTTGAGCAGGCGGTTTTCCCGCGCCAGTTCCTCGGCGTAGGCCGGGTTTTTGATCACCATGGCGTACTTTGAGGTCTGGTATTTTTCGAGGATCTTGTTGGCGTATTCCTGCGCTTTGGGTTCGTTGCCCAATCCGTCGTAGATGATGTACAGCTGGTACCAGGAGTCCAGCTCGTAGTTGTTGCTGGGGTAGCGGCGGTTGAGCGTCTCGAACATTTCGATGGACTTGGGCAGGTTTTGCAGGCGTTCCCGGTACAGGGCGCCCAGGTTGAAGAGGGCTTCCTGAATCTTCAGGTTGGCGGCGGCGACCTCGCCTTCCGTTTTCGGGACGTTGCCGAGCAGTTTGTCCACTTCTTCCTCGGTCAGGATGTCCGAGGTGGTGTCGAAGAATTCTTCCTCCTCCACGTTTTCGAAGGCTGTCGCATCCCGTTTGTTCGAGCGGCGCCAGTTGTCTTCCAGGGGGCGGTTGCCCCATTTGCGTTCGAATTCGCGTTGCCCCCGTTTGAGGGCGCGGTCGTCGTAGGCAAAAAAGCTGCTTTCCTTTTGCAGGGCCCCGGCGCCGCCGATGGCGCGGCGGGGGGTGGCGGCCAGGCCGGCGGCGCCGGCGGCTTTGGCGGCGATCTGCTGGCGGCGCAGCTCGTCTTCTTTCCTTTTGATTTCCAGGGCCAGCCGTTCTTTCTCCTGGGGGCTCATCCGGCTGATCCGCAGGAGGCTGTCCTGCAGTTCTACCACCTTGATGTTGGCGGCGATCTCCGTGAGGTTGGTGCTCAGGCGCTGTGCGCGGTTGTAGCGGTTATCGGTGGCGGCGAGCACCAGCAGGGTGCTGTCGTAGTAGTTTTTTGCCTGCACATACTCCTCGGTTTCGTAGTAGAGGTCGGCCAGGGTCAGGTACGATTCGGCGCGCTGCGCCTGGTTCTGGCGGCTGTGCTGCAGAGAAAGCTCCAGGTTGGCGATGGCTTCGGCCCGCTCGCCGTTTTTCAGGGCGATCTGGGCCAGGGCGAAGTAAATCTGGTCTTTGTAGTCGGCATTCTTGGCGTCCTTGAGCAGCCGGGCCAGGTTTTCCCGGGCCTCATAGGCCGACCCGCTGCCGCTGGCCCAGGCGTTTTGCGCCATGTTGAGCTTGCAGTTGAATTCCATCTCGTATCCCGGCTTCAGCCGGAGGGCCTGCTCGAAGGCAGCGTAGGCGCCGGGAGCGTTGCCGCTCATCTGGAAAATCTGCGCCATGATGAAAGCATAGCGCGCCCGTTGTTTTTTGTCTTTTTCAACGTCGATGGCCTTTTCCAGAGCGGGCAGCGCCTGTACATAATCTTTGCGGTGGATATGGTAATAAGCCCGGACGGCTTCGAGCTGGCCGCGGATATCCGGGTAGGTATCCCCATCATTTTCGAGTTGGCCCATATAGGCCACGGCGGCGTCGTAGTTGTCGCGCTCGATCATGGTGCGGGCCAGCCAGAGGAGGCCATCCTGGTAGGCCGGGCGGTGCTTGAGCAGGCCGTCGTTGTTGTCCGGCTTGTCGTCTTCTTTTTCTTGCTTGTCTTCGTTTTCCTCTTCGACGGCGGCAGTTTCCTCTTCCTCCCGGTCGCTCTTCCGTTTGAGGATTTCCGGGCGGGGCGGCGCCTTCTGGCCTTTCTTTTTGGCCCTTTTGACCGCTTTTTTGTAATCCTTCAGGGCGCGCTCCTTTTCCTTGTCGAGTTTGGTCTTTTTGCTTTTCTTCTTGCCCCGCCGGCTTTTCTTCTTCTTCTTTTTCTTCTTCACCTTTTTGTCCTGCTTGCTCACCTTTTCCCGTTCTTTCATCTTTTCCGGGCTGTATTCCGCCACCAGGTAGCGGAACGTCTCTTCCGCCGCCTCGTAGTCCTGCTTGAGGTACTGAGCTTTGCCCACCAGCAGGTAGCAGTCGTCCGTCCACTTGCTGTAACGGTGCAGGTTGACGACGACGGTCACCTTCTTGATGGCCTCATCGAGGTTGGGCGCTTCGGACTGCGGGTTTTCCGCCGCCACATATTTGTACATGGGCAGCAGTTGGGTGTAGTTGTCCTGATGTTGTGTATTCAGGGATTCAAAACTGGCGGCCAGCAGTTCCTCGGCATTGAAGTAGCCGTTGTAATGGGCCGTCGTGTTGTGGTAGAGTTCCCCGAGCGCCGACATGTCGCTCCTGCTCTTCTGAGTTGTGCAGGCCGTGATGAAGGAGAGTATGATCAGAACCAGCGATGCCTTGAGTATACGTTTCAAATCCGTTTTTTTTTAATTCTTGATCTAATCTGGCAACACCTGCCCGTTAACAACAGGTATAAAAAGAAAATGTTATTTTTCTTGCAAACCTCTGTGCTGTCGGCATAACTTTGCAGCGCAGTAGTCTAGCCGGCAATCTATTCCGGCGGGCCGCACCGATCCTTTTCGGTGGCTGTGTCGTTATTATAAACGTCGAAAGGCAAAATTATTTTATTAGTTTAAGACTTCAAAACACGTATTTCGGCCTTCAGCGCTTATTATTCCGTAAATAACGGATATTCGGCGGGGCGGCTGTCCGCCGGCGCCGGGGAATAAACGGATCGATCCTTATGTCAGTGGAGAACGAAAATGCAAAAAGCAGGTGGGAAAGGATTAAAAAGCAGATGAGGCATACCTACCGGCTCGTCGTCATGAACAACGAGACGTTCGAAGAGGTAGGCTCTTATCGCTTGACCTTGCTCAATGTCTATATCTTCGTGAGTACCGTGCTGGTGCTGGTGGCGGTGCTGGTTGTGCTGGCGGTGGCCTTCACGCCGCTGAAGCGGTACATGCCAGGCTATGGCGACGGCGGTGAAAACCGCGAAGAGGTAGAGCAGCTTTACCGCCAGGTCAAAAGGCTGGAAAAACAACTGGCGGCACAGGAAGAATATTCCACCAATATCCGGAAAGTGCTGACCGGCGACGTGGAGACGGCCGAGGACATCATTAAGGCCAGCCCGGCCGATTCGGTGGGAGAGGTGGAGCGCTCGCGGGAAGAAGAACAGCTGCGCCAGGAAGTGGAACTCCAGAAAGTAGGCCTGGCGGCTCAGCGGCCCCGTTCGGCAAACTTTTCCCCCCGGGATATCCCCCTGGAGCAGATGTACTTCAACGCCCCGGTCAGAGGGGAAATTTCCGCCGGCTTTATGCCTGATAATAAACACTTCGGGGTCGACGTGCTGGCTTCCAAGAATACTGCCATACAGGCGGCTATGGACGGCTATATTTTCTTCTCCGACTGGACGCTGGAGACCGGAAACACCATTGGCATCCAGCATGCCAATAACACCATAACCTTCTACAAGCACAATTCCGCCCTGCTCAAAAAAGCGGGCAGCTTCGTCAAAGCGGGGGAGGCCGTGGCCATCATCGGCAATACCGGCACCCTCTCCGACGGGCCCCACCTGCATTTTGAACTCTGGCACAAAGGAAACCCGGTTGATCCCAGAGACTATATCAAATTCTGACTACGAACCCCAACTCACCGGTGCAGCAACCCACTTACCTCCCATAGCCCTGACCACATCAAACGCCAGGCGGCCGCGGGGCCACCGCGTCCTGAACCAATGTAAACCGATTATTAATTATAGCCTGAACCACTCCGCAATATTCGCGGTTTAGAGCTTTTGCCAGGTTCTTGCCATAGCTTTGCAGTTCCCAGCTATTCAATAAAAAACCTATTCCATGAGTACGCAGAAGAATTCGAATTTACAGACTACCTACAATAAAAAAGGAGACAAGATCAGCCCCCTCCTGCCGGAAGGCGTCAAAAACTTCATGATCGATATCGACGGCACGATCTGCGACGATATCCCCAACGAAGAGCCCGAGCGCATGCTTTCGGTGCTTCCCTACCCGGATGCATTGAAGATCATCAATAAATGGTATGAGGAAGGGCACATCATCACTTTCTTCACCTCCCGGACGGAAGAACACCGGGCAGTCACCGAGCAGTGGCTGCACAAAAACGGGTTCAAGTACCACAACATGATCATGAACAAGCCCCGGGGCGGCAATTACCACTGGGTGGACAACCACATCGTGAAGGCCACCCGCTTTAAAGGCAAGTTTACGGACCTGGTGGTCCGGAACCACGAGATTGAGGTATTCCGGCCGTGATCGGGGGGTGGAGCCGTTGCCTGATTTCCGGGAGCCGGGGGCGTTGTTGGTTGTCGAGCCGCTGCGGGCAATAGCTGCTTTCTGCCCGGTAATATCAATAACTCAATAACCACTCGCTCCCTTCCGCCTCACACCTTCCGCCGCAACAAATCCGGCAGCGCTTTCTCCAGCGTAGGAAACGAAAACTGGAAGCCGGCCGCTTCGATCTTGCCGGAACGCACCCGCGTGCTGTCCAGGACCACGTCGGCCATTTCCCCCATAGCCAGGCGCAGGGCGAATGCCGGGACTGGCGCCAGCAGGCCGGAGTTGCCGAGCGCCTCTTTGATGGCCTCCGTCAGCTCCTTATTGGTCGCCGGGTTGGGCGCCACGCCGTTGTAGGTTCCCTGCATGCTGTCGTCTTCGACGGCTTTGATGAAAATCCGGCACAGGTCGTCGATGTGGATCCAGCTGTACCACTGGCTGCCGTCGCCGAAATAGGTTCCGACGCGGAAACGGAAGGGCAGCAGGATTTTTTCCATGGCACCGCCCTGCGTGGACAGGACGATGCCGATGCGGATGGCGACTTTCCTCAACCCGGGCCTGCCTGCTTCTCCGATCGCTTTTTCCCAGGCCATGCAACTTTCCGGCAGAAATCCTTCTCCCGGGGCGGAATTCTCGTCCATCCATTCGTCGCCCCGGTCGCCGTAGTATCCGACGGCGGCGCCGGAGATATAGGCTTTGGGATAATGCTGGAGGCGTTCGAAAGCGGCGGACAGGGTTCGGGCGCTGTCCACCCGGCTGTCGATGATTAGCTGCTTGCGGGCGGCAGTCCAGGGCTTGTCGGCAATGCCGGCCCCGGCGAGGTTGATCACATAATCGGCGCGGAGGACGGCTTCATCGTCGATGGAGGATGCTGCCGGGCTCCAGCGGTAAGACGGGAAGGCGGCGTCCGGGCGGGCCCGGCGGCTGAGGTGGAGTACCTCGTGCCCCTGCTCCCGCAGGAGGTGGCTGAGGCGGCTGCCGATCAGGCCGCTGCCGCCGGCGATGAGGATTGTTGGCATGGGTTGCTGCTTTTGTTAGAGAACAACAGGCGGCAGGCAAGGTTCAGAGCGTGCTATCCATGTATTCCCATGTATTTCCATGTATTCCCATGTATTCCCATGTATTCCCATGTATTCCCATGTATTCCCATGTATTTCCATGTATTTCCATGTATTCCCATGTATTCCCATGTATTCCCATTCAGGTAACCCTGTCCGGCCACCCCCTGATAATTTTTTTTTAATTTGCTGGCCAAATCCTGTAATTTAGGGCATTTTATCGCCGTCAGCAGAACGTGCCTGTAAATCCCAATGTATATGATCCACCTTCGTTCTATCAGCATTTTTGCTCTGCTTGCTCTGGTGTTGTGTGCCTGTAAGGGTGATAAGCCGCAGGAAGAAGCCACAGGCGCCACCCTTTTCAGGAACCAGGATAACACCGTCTATGCCCGCCTGCCGGCGGAACCCGACCGCCTCAACCTCCTGATCTCCACCAACGTTTATGCCCGGGCGGTCAACGAACAGATCTTTCTGTACCTGCTGCATTTTGACCCAGAAACGCTGGAACTCGCTCCCCAACTGGCCAAAAGCCGGCCCGTGGTCGAGGAGATCACCGAAGGGCCTTACCAGGGGGGGATAGCCTATACGTTCGAACTCCATGAGGAGGCCACCTGGGACAACGGGCAGCCCATTACCGCCGGGGATTTTGTCTTCACTCTGAAGGCGCTGTTCAACCCCGGGGTCCAGGCCGCTAATGTCCGCGCTTACCTCGATTACATCAAAGACGTGGAGGTCGACCCGGAGAACCCGCGCCGGTTTACCGTCCTGACGGACCAGAAATACATCATTGGCGAAACGGCGGTGAGCAATATCCCGGTCTTGCCGGAATACATCTACGATCCCAACCGCCTGATGAGGGCCGTGCCGCTCACCCATCTGACCGACACGGCTTACGTTGCGCGCCTGGCCGACGAAACGAACGGCGGCGCTGCGCTGGAGGCGGAACGGAAAGCGATCGGTGATTTTGCCGAGGCATTCAATGCTCCTCGGTATTCGAGGGAAAAAGGATTCATCGCTGGTGCCGGGCCCTATGCTTTCGAAGAGTGGGTGACGGGGCAGCGCATTGTGCTGAGCCGTAAAAAAAACTGGTGGGGAGATCAACTTTCGGACCGATTCCCCTTGCTGAAAGCATACCCCGACAAGCTCTCCTTTATCATCATTCCCGACCAGAGCGCCGCCATTGTAGCCCTGAAGGACCAGCAGGTGGACGTTTCAGGCCAGATCGACGCCAAGGATTTCGTCGACCTGCGGGAAAATGAGCTGATCAGGAAACTGTACAATCTGCATACGCCCACGTCCTGGGTGTACTACTACATCGGCATGAACAACAAAAGCCCCAAGCTGGCGGACAAGCGGGTGCGCCGGGCCCTGGCCCATCTGGTCGACGTGCCGGTATTGATCGAGGATCTCTTTTTCGGGCTGGCAGAGCGGACGGTCGGGCCCTTTCATCCGGCCAAGCCCTATTATCACAAAGGCCTTCCTCCCATCGAATTTGACCCCGGGAAGGCACGCCAGTTGCTGGCCGAGGCCGGCTGGGAAGATACCAACGGCAACGGCATCGCCGACAAGGAGATCAACGGGAGGCGCGTTGAGATGGAGCTGGAATACATGGTCAGCAATGCCAGCAAGTTTGCCAACAACCAGGCGCTGATCTTCCAGGAGGACGCCAGAAAGGCCGGGGTCAAGGTCAACATCGCACCCAAGGAATTTACGGTCCTGATTGACGCCGCCAAACAGCGCGATTACGAAATGTATTCCGGTGCCTGGGGGCAGGATCCCACGATCGATGATCCCAAGCAATTATGGCATTCCGAAAGCGACACCCCGGACGGCGGCAACCGGGTGAGTTTCATCAATGCGGAGGCCGACCGCCTGATCGAGGAAATCCGCGTGACGCTGGACGAAAGTAAGCGCAACCAGTTATACAAAGAGTTCCAGAAACTGATCTACGAGGAACAGCCCTACATCTTCCTGTTCACGCCGTTGGAACGAATCGCCATCTCCAGGCGGTTCGAGGCCGAAGCTACGGCCCGCCGGCCCGGGTTTCTGGTAAATACCTTCATTAAGCGGGAGGCATCGCCGAAATGATTAACTTGCGCCCGGAATGTGCCCACTGCCGCAGAGGGACGGCACCGGGTATCCATTGCACAATTATGTAAAACCCAGATAAACGACAATCCAGATCGAATGAAACATTTAAATGTAAGCTACACTCCTCTTGCTCTCTTATTCCTGTTTTTATTGGCAGGATGCAAACCTGGCCCCGGAACGAAAGACGAAGACGCCGTTTTTTCCATTAGCCGGCCGCTGAACGAGGCCGTCGTCCAGCTGGACGCCGAGCCGGACCGCCTGAATGTGCCTCTTTCTACCAGCTCCTATGCCCGCCTGGTGAGCAATACCATCTTCCAGAACCTGCTGTCGATCAACCCGCAAAGCCTGGAGATCATTCCGGAGCTGGCCAAATCGCGCCCGCAGATCACTCCCATCACCGAAGGGCTCTATGCCGGCGGGATGGCCTATACCTTCGAGATTCACGACCAGGCCGTCTGGGATAACGGCAGCCCGGTGACCGCCGAAGATTTTATCTTCACCCTGAAGGCGGCGCTCAACCCGCAGGTGCCCGCGCCCGCCTACCGGGCCTACCTCTCCTTCATCAAAGATGTAGAGGTGGACGGCGGCAACCCCCGCCGGTTTACCGTGCTGGCCGATCAGAAATACATCGTCGGCGAAGAGGCCATCGGCTCAGCCCTGCCACTCATGCCCGCCTACCACTACGACCCGGACGGCTTGCTGAAGGACATTCCCCTCACCGCCCTGACTGATGAGGCCAAAGCCCGGGAACTGGCGGCGAATGACGGCCGCCTGGCCCAGTTTGCCGCCCTGTTCACCAGCCCCAAATACAGCCGGGAAAAGGAAGGGATTTCGGGCAGCGGCCCCTATCGCTTCGAAAGCTGGGAGACCGGGCAGCGGATTACCGTCACCAAAAAAGAAAATTACTGGGGCGATGCGCTGGCGGCGGATTACCCCGCCCTGGCCGCCTTCCCCGACAAGATCATCTTCCGCCCTATCCCCGATCCCACCGCTTCCATCACTGCCCTGAAAGACGGGCAGATCGACGCCATGGCCAATATCCCGCCCACCGATTTCCTGGAACTGCAGAACGAGGAATTTACGGCGGAGCGCTACAACTTCTACAGCCCGCCGCTGCTGGGCAACACCTTTATCTATGTCAATACCCGTATCCCCAGGTTGTCGGACAAAAAGGTGCGGCGGGCCCTGGCCTACGCCGTCAACGTGAAGGAGATCATCAATACCGTTTACAATGGCCTGGGAACCCCTTACGCCAGCCCGGTACACCCGTCTTTTTCCTATTATAACAAAGATTTGCAGCCCATTCCCTACGACCCGGACAAAGCCCGGCAACTGCTGGAAGAGGCCGGCTGGACGGACAGCAACAACAACGGCATCGTCGATAAGGTGATCAACGGCAAACTGGAGGAGCTGTCGCTCAACTACAAGGTCGTCGCCGGGAGGGACAACATCCGCAACATAGGCCTGCTGATCCAGGAGTCGGCAAAACGGGCAGGGATCGACATTCAGATCGAAGCCAAAGAGTTCGCAGTGCTGGCCGACGATTTCAAACGCCGGGACTACGAACTCGTCCCCTGGAGCAAAACCATACAGCCCACGCTTTGGGAACCCAAGCAGGACTTCCACTCCGGGGGCGACGACCGCACGGGCTTCGCCTCTGCCGAGTCCGACGCACTGATCGACCAAATCCAGGTGGCCCTGGACGAGCAGGAGCGCAATCGGCTGTATATGCAGCTCCAGGCCATGCTTTACGATGAGATGCCGCTCATCTACCTGCTGGTGCCAACCAGCCGCATCGCTATCCACAAACGCTTCGAGGTACAGCCTTCGCCGATTTATCCGGGATATTTCCCGGGCAAGCTGCGGCTCAAAGACAGATAAGGATGCCTTGGGGCCGGGGCAGTGGAACTATATGGCTGTTCTTGCGTACAGGATGGACCGGACGTGCCACTTTTAAGTGGCGCGTTTTATAGACAGGATGAACAAGATGAACAGGCTTTACCGGACGTGCCGCCTTCAGGCGGCTCGTTTATAGACAGGATTAACAGGATGGACAGGCTTTACCGGAGGTGCGGCATTCAGGCGGCTCGTTTATAGACAGGATGAACAAGATGGACAGGCTTGGCCGGAGGTGCGGCATTCAGGCGGCTCGTTTATAGACAGGATTAACAAGATGAACAGGATGATCCACAGGAGCGCGCATATCCTGTAAATCCTGTTAATCCTGTCTATATACACTTATTCCACGACCCCTAAAACCGTGTATCCTCACGGGTACCCCTGTTACTCTAAATCCTGTAAATCCTGTCTGAACCCTCAAAAACCGTCAATCCTGTCCGGAGAGCAGAGTCCGGCAAAGCACATGTCCCATGGTACAATATTTGATCAAGCGCATACTTATTTTCATTCCCACCCTGCTGGTGATCTCGCTGCTGGCCTTCGGCCTGAGCAAGATCGCCCCGGGCGACCCGGTGGAGATGAAACTGCGAGGTTTTGGCCCCGACCAGCAAAACCCGGCCAATGCCGAGCGGGTCTACCGGGAAACGGCTGACTTTCTGGGGTTGGACAAGCCGGTATTTTATATCGGCCTTTCCCCGGCGGCCTATCCCGATACGCTGTACAACATCCTTCGGCGGGACCATCGGGAGAACCTCTCGAAGCTCGTCGCCCAATACGGTGCCTGGCCGCCTATATCCGACTATTACCACCGGCTTTTGCGGATGAACTACGTCCTGCAGGAGGTTGGCCGGCAAGAGCAGGGCAATGCGTTTCGTTCTATCCGCTCCGCCCTGCAGCAGTTGTTCCTGGCCCATGCCGACAGCCGGATCACCAGCCTGCTGGAGGAGGCCGAAACGCTGGCGCTGCAGGACAGCAGCCTGCAGGCCGCCCTTCTGCCCCCTATCCGGGAACTGAAGAGCAGCTATCAGGCCATCAAGGACCAAGCCCGGCCGGGGCTGCTCTACCTGCCCGATATAAAGTGGTATGGCCTGGACAATCAGTACCACAACTGGCTCATGGGTTTCCTGCAGCTGGATTTCGGCATCTCTTACTACGACAGCCGGCCGGTGGCCGATAAGATGAAGGACGCCCTGTTCTGGACTATCCTGATCAACGGCATGGCCATCCTCGTGGCCTATCTGTTGTCGATACCGCTGGGCGTGTTCTCGGCCGTCTGGAAGGATTCCTTTTTCGACCGGTCCACCACCTTGACCCTGTTCATTCTCTACTCCCTGCCCAGTTTCTGGATCGGGACTATGCTGCTCGTCTTTTTCACCACGCCGGAATACGGAATGGACTGGTTCCCCTCCATCGGGCTGGGCAACCTGCCGCCGGAGGCGCCCTTCTGGAGCCGCTTTTGGGAGCGGGCATCCCACATGGGGCTGCCTGTTTTCTGCCTGGCCTACGGGGCGCTGGCCTTCATCTCCCGGCAGATGCGGGGCGGCATGCTGAACGTCATCGGGCAGGATTACATCCGAACGGCCTGGGCCAAGGGGCTGAGCGGCCGGGCCGTCATCTGGCGGCACGCCTTCCGCAACGCCCTCTTTCCTATCATCACCCTGTTTGCCAATATTTTCCCGGCAGTGTTCGCCGGCTCAGTGGCCATAGAAGTGATTTTCAATATCCCGGGCATGGGCAAGCTCACCATCGACGCCATCCTGCAGCGCGACTGGCCGGTGGTGTACACGGTGCTGATGCTTTCCGCCATCCTGACCATGGCGGGCATCCTGATCGCCGATGTGTTATACGCCTGGGCGGACCCCCGGGTATCTTACAGCCGCAATAAGTCATAGCTTATGTTGATCGGAGTAAAAAAAGAGAAGGATACGGCGGAAGCCATCGCCCGGCGGCAGGCCATGGGCGAGAGCTACTGGGGCATCGTGCGGCGGCAGTTCCGGAAGAAACGCCTGGCCGTATGGTCCCTGCGTTTGCTGTACGGGCTGATTTTCATCGCCCTCACCGCCGATTTTATGGCCAACGAACGGCCGCTGTACTGCAAAATTGACGGCCAGGTTTACTTCCCCGTTTTCAAACAATACGCCGTGGCGCTGGGGCTGTCCACCTGGGAAGCGCAGTTTTTCCAGAAAGGATGGCGGGAACACGAGTACGAAACGGTGATCTGGGCGCCGATCCCTTACTCGGCGACGACCATCGACCGGAAAAACAACAACTACCGGGCACCGGGCGGGGAGCAAGACGTGGAATCCACCCGTTTCCGGCACTGGCTGGGCACTGACCAGCTGGGGCGGGACGTAGCCGCCGGCATGATCTCGGGGACGCGCATCGCCATGCTGGTGGGGGTGGTCTCCATGTCGATCGCTGCCCTCATCGGCGTCTTTTTCGGGGCCCTGGCGGGGTACTTCGGCGACGACCGCTTCCGGGCCTCCCGCATCCGGGTGGCACTGAATATCCTGGGTTTCCTGGCCAGCATTTTCTACGGGTTTACGGCCCGCTCCTACGCCTTCAGCGAGGGGACGTTCAGCGTAGAACTGCTGAAGAGCCTCGGCATCATTGCGGCCATCATGGTGGCGGCGAACCTCCTGGCCGGCTTCCTGAAGCGGTTCCCGGTGCTGGGCAGGCCCGTGACGCTGCCCCTCGACCTCATGGTGATGCGGCTGATTGAGGTCATCAGTTCCATCCCCGGCCTGTTGCTGGTGCTGAGCATCCTGGCGGTGATCGAGCAGCCTTCCATACTGTACGTCATGGCCATCATCGGGCTGATCCGCTGGACGGGCATCGCCCGCTTCATCCGGGCCGAGCTGCTCCGCATCCGCAGCCTGGAGTACATCGAGGCCGCCCAGGCTCTGGGCTTCAGCGAGTGGCGCATCATCTTCCGCCACGCCATCCCCAACGCCCTGACGCCTGTGCTGATCACCATTGCCTTCGGGGTAGCCAGCGCCATCCTGCTGGAGGCTTTCCTGTCCTTCCTCAGCGTGGGCGTGCCGCCCGAGCAGGTCACCTGGGGATCTTTGCTGCGGCTGGCACGCTCGCAGGCCAGCGCCTGGTGGCTGGCCATCTTCCCCGGCTTCGCCATCTTCCTGACGGTGACGATCTTTAACCTGCTGGGGGAGGGCCTGACGGATGCGCTGGACCCGAGGCTGCGGAGTTGAAGATTGCTCGCGGAAACGGCTAGATTTCATGTTATTCCGCGGAAAATAAGTTGCTATTGCTCGCGAAATGTGGTATTTTAGGCTGTATTTCGCGAGTAATAAATCACTCCTATGACAAATGCCCCATTAATTGGAAGGACTGAAGAACGAAAAATACTGGAAAAGGCCCTGTAGTTTTAAGGAGCTGAGCAAAACGCGAAAGCAAGTCTTTCTAACCCTCATCACCACTTTCAGCCTGGAGCAGAATCAGCACAGCCTGGGCCTGATAGACGTCTCCTTGACAATGGACTGCCTGTTTGAAAAGGAGGTGCCCGGTTGAAAGCTACCGCTTCACAAACTTCCTGCTCCACAACACTCCTTGCCCCTCCGAATACTGCAACAGGTATAGCCCGGCCGGCAGGCCTTGCACCGGAAGCATATGGGTTGCCTCCTCCAGGCGGCCGGCGGAGTAAGTAGCCAGCAGGCGGCCTTGCGCATTCAGGATGCGAAAAGCCGCGCCGGAGCGCAACGGCAAGGCAGGGTCTTTGAGGAATACGTTGAGCAGGTCGCCCGTCGGATTGGGGAAGAGCAGCAGGCGGGGTGTAACAGCGGTGCCTTGCCGGCTCTGCGAGGTTTCTCCGCATGGGTTAATAATTACTCCTCCGTCCATTATTAATGTACCTCCTTGCTCAACAGTAATGATGCTTCCCTGGGGCATCCCCAGCAGGCACCGGACGGTGAGGCGTCCTCCATTTTTGATCACCACATTGCCCCTCAGGTAGCGCGTGCCGGCCCACGCAATGTCCTGTCCGCTTTGAATAACGATGTCCGGTTTGCTTATTTCGCAGAAGTCGAATTCCAGGTAGCCGGGTTGCCTCACCAGCAGGTGGTGTTGAATGACGCCCAATTGGCAGGGAGTGATAGACGTAGCAGTCAGGCCATGGCGCATGATGTTGTTGGTGGGGCTGACGTAACGGTTGGCGCACTGGCCCGGGCCGCTGCCTCCATTGTGCCAATAGGAGCACGCTTCTCCAGGTGTATTGCATTCGGCTTCGACATTGAGGTCGACGAAGCGGCACTCGTTCTGGCAAGTGAAACTGTGCTGCAACCCCAGGTTGTGAAAAATTTCATGAATGGTGACGCTTTTGTAATGGACGATGTCCCTTTCTCCGGGAGAATAGATGGAGGTGTCAAAAAAATGGTCGGCATACATGCCCGCCACAACAGCAGAACCAGAGATGATAGATTCAAATGCAGCCCTTCCTGCCCCGATATAGAAGGGAGGCTGGCCCGGCTCCGGATCGGGAATCTCTTCCTCGACAAAAAAAATATCCAGCACCTTCGCTCCGTAGGCCGTAAACTCCTCTTTCAAAGTTCGAGGAGAGTTGCTATTGTATCCCAAGCTAAAAAACAAGTCCGATTCATGGAAAAAAATGCCGCCATACGGGTCGTCTGGGTTGCCCGGCTCGGAATATAACCTGAACCGGATGCCGGATTCCGGCACATGAAGGGCATCGCTTAGGTTATACTTTTCAAAAGTACCCATCCGGACGTTCATGTGCCCCAAAAGGTGGGCGGCGGCAGCCACGCCATCCAGTTCTGTCCGGCCCAGCTCTGTATGGAATAAGGGTTCTCCGGGCTTTTTGAAATTGCCCGTGCCGTCGTTTCTTCTGATGTAATGAAAATTTAACCATACTACAAGTTGCGGGTGGTGGCTCAGGTTTTCCTGGTCGACTGCATAATTTAGCGGATCGTCACAGTGGCCGCTTAATGCTTCGGGCAAATTGCCGGGCTCTCCTATACTGTTTTCAATAATACACCGAATGACCTGTCCTTCGACAGGAAGCGTTGCCAGCAGGGTCAAGACAAGAAGAAAACCAATGTTTTCAGCTGTTTTCATACTCTTTAAGATTTGAGCGCGAATACTGCGGAGCGCCTGTTGCCAAGTTCTATGCCGGAATGTAGCCTAAGTTCCCCCTTTTTTTGGGTTTTTCACAGGAAGCCAAGCTTTTTTAAAAAATTTGCTTTGTTGGCTTTCTAAACCAGAAGGATTAATTTTATTGCCGAAATGTGGTGCCAGGCAGCACCATTGAATTGACGAATTCCGCCCCCGCCAGGGCAGGCGCCGGCCAGCCAGCTAAATCAACGAATTTTACCGGCCGAGGAACCGAGGCAGGGTAACTCAAACATCCAATCAACCACAAATGTACAGCCAGCAAGAACAACGCACCCTTTTTGACTTATCCAAAGCATTCCTGAACGGCGGCGGCGCCCTGGAAAAAGAATCCCCCGACGAGCAGGCCAACAAGCTGCGCCAGGTGATCGAGTACCACGAGTACCGCTATTACATCCTGAACGACCCGGTCATCAGCGACGCGGAGTACGATCAGTTGTACAAAATGCTCGAGAAGCTGGAAGAAGAGCATCCAGAGCTGGTGACGCCCGATTCTCCCACCCAACGCGTCTCCTCCGACCTGTCCAGCGATTTCCCTTCGGTGGAACACCTGACGCCCATGCTTTCCCTGGCCAATTCCTACAACGAGGAAGACCTCGTCGAGTTCGATGCCCAGATCAAGCGCTACCTCAATTTGCCGGAGGACCAGGACATTGAGTACGCCGTGGAGCCCAAGTTCGACGGCGGCAGCATTGCCGTGGTCTACGAGGACAACCGCCTGGCACGGGCCGCCACCCGCGGCAACGGCACCGTTGGGGAAGAGATGACCAACAACGCCCGTGCCATCCGCTCCATCCCCCTGCGCGCCGATTTCGCTGCCCTGGGCATCTACAAGGCGGAGCTGCGGGGAGAGGTGCTCATCCGCAAAGACGTTTTCAAAAAGATAAATGAGCAGCGGGAGGAAGACGGCCTCAGCCTCTTCGCCAACGCCCGGAATACTGCCACCGGCGGCCTGCGCATGAAGGATCCCCAGGAAGTAGCCAAACGGGGACTGGAGGCCTTCATCTACACTCTCGGTTATGCCGTTGACAAAGACGGCAACGACGTGCTCTCCCGCTTCAGCACCCACGAGGAGAGCCTCAACCGGCTGAACGAGATCGGCTTTAAGGTCCCGGTGGAAGGGGAGGAGCGCACCGTCTGCAAAAACATCAAAGCCGCCCTCGGCTTCTGCCACGCCTGGCAGGACAAGCGCGACGATTACCCCTACGAGATCGACGGCATGGTCGTGAAGGTCAACAGCCGCGAACTGCAGGAACGGGCGGGCGCTACCAGCCACCACCCGCGCTGGGCCATCGCCTTCAAGTTCAAGGCCAAGCAGGCAACCTCCCGCCTGCTGCGGGTGGAATATCAGGTGGGCAAGATCGGCTCCATCACGCCGGTGGCCAAGATCGAGCCGGTGCAACTGGCGGGCGTGACCGTCTCCTCCGTCTCCCTGCACAACGAGGACTTCATCAAATCCAAGGATTTGCGCATCGGCGATATGGTGCTGGTAGAGCGCGCCGGCGACGTCATCCCCTACATCGTCAAGGCCCTGGACGAGCTGCGCGACGGCTCTGAGCAGCCTATCGAATTCCCCAAATACTGCCCCATCAACGATACGGACGAGCCGGTGGAGCTGGTGCGCATCGAGGGCGAGGCGGCCTGGCGCTGCCCGGTCTGCGTTTGCGGCGCGCAGAACCTGCAGAAGATCATCTTCCACGTCTCCAAGAACGCCATGGACGTCGAAGGGCTGGGCAAGTCCATCGTCGAGCGCTTCTACGAGCTGGGCTGGCTGCGCACCATTGCCGACGTCTATCGCCTGGATTACGACAAGGTCGCCGAACTGGAGGGCTTCGGCGAGAAATCGGCCGCCAACCTGAAGGAATCAGTGGAAAAGGCCAAACAAAACCCCATCCACCGCCTGCTGCACAGCTTAAGCATCCACCACCTGGGGCAGAAGGTGTCGAAGATCATCGCTGCCGGGATCAATCATGTGCTCGACCTGAAAGGGTGGGACATGGAAAAGTTCACCCACATAAAAGACATCGGCCCGGTGGTGGCCGAGAATATCATCGCCTTCTTCAGCAACGAGCACAACATCAAGCTGCTGGAAGAGATGGAAGCCCTGGGCGTCAACCTGAAGCAAACCGAAGATGACCGGCCCAAAGCTGCGAGCGGCGACGGCCCCTTCGCCGGCAAGACTATCCTCTTCACCGGCACGCTGCAAACCCTGAGCCGCAAAGAGGCCCAGGCCAAAGCCGAGGCGGCCGGCGCCAGGAATATCTCGGCCATCAGCGGCAACCTGGATATTTTGGTGGTGGGGGAAAAGGCGGGCTCAAAGCTGAAAAAAGCCCAGGCGTTGGGCACAGTGGAGATTATGACGGAGGAGGAGTTTTTGGAGCGGGTGGGGTAGCGTCGTTGAGTAGGCTTTGGCGGTGCCTGGTAAGGTGACGTGAGTTCGGGATTGGTGGCTTTGAAAATCAATTATTTAGGCCAGTTGATTGTTGTCAGTTGTCAGTTATTAGTTGTCTGTTGATTGTTCCGGGAACCGACAACAGCAACTTGTCCAGCGTTCGACCGAGCTCACGCCGAGGCCTCACGCCGATTCCTTAGGTCGATATCCCGCCTGGCCCCGACTCCGCGATGCCCGCGGTATGATCAGGCCTCTGCCAGCTCTTCCTCCTCCGGCTCCATCACGGCTTTCTCTGCCTCATCGGTTTCTTTTCCTTCCAAGCCATCCTTTTCTACCCGCAGGTTGTCAATGATGAATTCCTGCCGGGAAGGCGTGTTTTTACCCATGTAATAGGACAGCACGTCATCGATGTCGGTATCCTCGTTCAGGATAACCGGCTCCAGGCGTATATTTTCGCTAATAAAGTCTTTGAACTCATCGGGAGAGATCTCGCCCAACCCTTTAAAGCGGGTAATCTCCGCTTTGCCCCGGAGTTTTTTTATGGCCTGTTGTTTTTCCTCTTCGCTGTAGCAGTAGAACGTCTGCTGCTTGTCCCGCACCCGGAACAGGGGCGTATCGAGGATGAAGAGGTGGCCGTTGCGGACCAGGTCGGGGAAGAACTGCAGGAAGAAAGTCAACAACAACAAGCGGATGTGCATGCCGTCGACATCGGCATCTGTGGCGATGACGACCCGGTTGTACCGCAGCTCGTCCAGCCCGTCTTCGATGTTGAGGGCGTGCTGCAACAGGTTGAACTCTTCGTTTTCGTAGACCACTTTTTTCGTCAACCCGTAGCAGTTCAGCGGTTTGCCGCGCAGGCTGAAGACGGCCTGGGTCTGCACATCGCGCGCTTTGGTGATGGAGCCGCTGGCGGAGTCCCCTTCGGTGATGAAAAGGGTGGAAGCTTTGCGTCCTTCTTCTTCGGTCTT
Organism: Lewinellaceae bacterium; assembly: GCA_020636375.1. Classification (GTDB taxonomy): domain Bacteria; phylum Bacteroidota; class Bacteroidia; order Chitinophagales; family Saprospiraceae; genus JACJXW01. The sequence goes on from JACJXZ010000013.1 coordinate 49,565, forward strand.
CCGGGAGCTGTCATTGAAATGGAGGCGGCAGTCCCGCAGTTTTTTATTGTGGAGGTTGGCCTTTTTGGCCCGTTGGTTGGCCAGTTTTTTGATGCCGGCGATCTCTTTGCGCTCGCGTTCCGATTGCCTGATGCGCTTTTCCAGGGCTTTGGCGATCTCCTGGTTTTTGTGCAGGAAGTTGTCCAGTTTTTCCTTGACAAAGTTAACCACAAAGGTACGGATGGTCGGCCCTTCCGGCCCCATATCGGTCGAACCGAGCTTTGTCTTGGTCTGCGATTCGAAGACCGGCTCTTCGATTCGGATGCTGATGGCGGCGACAATAGAGCCGAGGATGTCGCGCCGGTCATAGCTTTTGTTGTAGTGTTCCTGTACCGTTTTCACGATGGCCTCCCGCAGGGAGTTCAGGTGGGTGCCCCCCTGGGTCGTATTCTGTCCGTTGACGAAGGTATGGTACTGTTCGCCGTAGTGGTTGCCGTGGGAAAGCGCGATCTCAATATCCTCCCCCTTCATGTGGATGATGGGGTAGCGGAGGTTTTCGTTACTCGCTTTGCGCTCCAGCAGGTCGAGCAGGCCGTTTTTGGAAACCAGGGTTTTGCCGTTGAAGTTGATCTTCAACCCGGCGTTGAGGTAAGCGTAATTCCACAACTGGCTTTCCATGTAGTCCGTCCGGAAGCGGTATTTCTTGAATATCTCCGTGTCGGGCCGGAAAACGACCAGCGTTCCGTTGGGTTCGTCGGATTTTTTGACTTTGTGATCTTTGGTGATCTCCCCCCGTTCGAACTCGGCGATCTTGACTTTTCCCTCCCGGACGGCCTGGACCCGGAAGTATTCCGACAGGGCGTTCACGGCTTTGGTGCCCACCCCATTGAGGCCGACCGATTTTTTAAAGGCCTTGGAGTCGTATTTCCCGCCGGTGTTGATTTTGGATACGCAATCTACCACTTTGCCGAGGGGGATGCCCCGCCCGTAATCCCGGATGGAGAGTTGGCCGTCGTCCATCCCGATGTCAATGGCCTTGCCGTGGCCCATGAAATATTCATCGATGGAATTGTCGATCACTTCTTTGAGCAGGATGTATATCCCATCGTCGGGTGCGGAACCGTCTCCCAGTTTGCCAATGTACATGCCCGGGCGCATGCGGATGTGCTCTTTCCAGTCTAAAGACCGTATGTTCTCTTCGGTATAGGTTACTTGTGACATGTAAATTGTTTATTGTCGTTCCGGCAGAAAATTACCCTGTAGCTCAGCAAATGGCGGTTTATGTTGTTATACCAGCAAAACCTGATTGGTGTTTCGCGGGCGGACAGCGTAATTTTCAACAAAAAAGCGGGAAAAATGCAATAAACCGCAGGCATTTTTTCCACAAGATCAACAAAAGTAAGAACTTTTTTTAATAAAAACAACAAATTGTTTGAATTTTTTAAAACATAGCGTGTTGTTTTGAGCCGGAAGAATTTACAAAAGTACCCATCCATTGAGATATTGGGAAGAGCCATCCGGCGGGAGTGGCGCCTGAAGCTGCTTGCCTCCCTGCTGCTCCTGGCATTTGGCGGGGCCTTTGTATATCTTTCCTTCGGGGAGCAAATTATCCTCGTGCTTTTTGGCCTGATTAGCGCCTCCCTGGGGATTCGGTTTACGTTCCAACTCCTCAAAGAAAACAGGACGAGGGGCGGGCGCCTGATGTATTTGCTGGAACACCGGCCGGAGCATATTGTCTGGGTTTACGCTATCGTCACAGAACGCCTTCCTTTCGGGCTGCAGTTGGGCAGCAGCTGTACGATGTATTTCAAGCTGATGGACGGGGACGAAGTGACCGTAGGGCTTTCGGCAAAAAAACAACAGCAGGTTTCCATGGCGCTGAACCGGCTCCTGCCCCATGCTACTTTTGGATATACCCGCGATCGCGAGCAGTGGTATATGGCAAATCCGGCGATGTTGCTGCGGGATGGGGCGTGAGTAAGGAAGGGGTATGACAAGTTGCGGTTGTCGGTTGTTCGTTGTCCGTTAGGGAACCCAATTGTTCCGGCGGCATAGCCTCGCAGTTACATGGTTTCATGGGCCTGGGCCAATGAACTTGTGAACCTGTGAAACAGCAAAGCCATGAATTTTTTTCCCTATCACTTGGCCATTTCGATTATTTTTGTGCATATTACGGTTGCTTAAATTTAAAATATACCGCATAGGGCATAGTTTCCATGTTGTCAAAGCATAATTTATGAAGGTGGCCTCTTTTTTTGCAGGAGCAGGCGGGCTGGACCTGGGCTTTGCCCGGGCCGGTTTTGACGTCGTTTGGGCCAACGAGTACGATAGTGACGTGTGGGAGACCTACGAGAAAAACCATCCGGATACCAGGCTGGACCGGCGCAGCATTACCGATATTGACCCTGCAGATATTCCGGATGTGGACGGCATGATCGGCGGGCCGCCCTGCCAGAGCTGGAGTGCTGCGGGCAAGCTGCGGGGGATCGATGACAAGCGGGGCCAGCTGTTTTTCGATTTTATACGGATCCTGGAAGCCAAGCAACCCAAATTTTTCCTGGCGGAAAACGTCGCCGGGATGTTGTTGCCCCGCAACGAAGACGCGCTGAACAGCATCAAGAAACTGTTCAAAAAGGCCGGCTATAAACTTTCTTTCCAACTCCTTAACGCTTCCGACTACCTCGTCCCGCAGGACCGCAAACGGGTGTTTTTTGTCGGTTACCGCCGCGACCTGAACACTAAATTCAAATTTCCCCCGCCTGTAGATATGAAACTCACCCTGCGTTCCGCCATCGGAGACCTGTCGGACAGCGCCATACCGGCAAAAAAGGGCAACTACACCAACGGGGAATGCCCGGTGCCCAACCACGAGTACTTCATCGGCGATTTTTCCAGCATGTACATGTCCAGGAACCGGGTCCGGAGTTGGGATGAACTATCCTATACCATTCAGGCGGGCGGGCGCCATGCTCCGCTCCATCCGCAGGCGCCGAAGATGGAAACGGTAGACAAAGACCACAAGCAGTTCGTGCCCGGCAAGGAACACCTCTATCGCCGCCTCAGCGTCCGGGAGTGCGCCCGCATCCAGGCCTTTCCCGATGATTTCATATTTTACTACAAAAACCTGGCAGCGGCGTACAAGATGATCGGAAACGCCGTGCCGGTGCGGCTGGCGCAGGCCGTAGCCAATAAGATCAAAGAAGATATGAAGGCTTTTACTCCGGTGCCGGAGAAGCCTAAGAAGAAAAAGCGGAAGCGGAAGCGGATAAAGCGGTTCAGGAACTGAGATCCGTATCCCTGGCCCCTCTCGTTAAAGTCTTAGCCGATCCCATGATCCAGCGCCTCTTCCAACCAGTAGATATCGCCTCTCTCGTCTTCTTCCGCGTCGTTTTCGGCATCCTGGGCTTTGCCGATGTCCTGAATACCTATATTTATTACCACTGGATGGTGGATGCCTATGATCCGGAAAAATTCCGGTTTCGCTATTATGGCTTCGAGTGGGTACACCCCCTGCCGGAACCCTTCCTCTCCATCTTCTTTTTACTGTTGTGCGGGCTGGCAATCCTGGTGATGCTGGGAAAGTGGTATCGCGTCAGCAGCCTGCTCTTTGCTCTGGGGTTCGCCTATACGTTCCTGCTGGAAAAGTCGCATTACCTCAATCACGGCTATCTTTTCTGCTGGGTCAGCTTTGTAATGATCTTTTTGCCGGCTCACCGGCAGTTTTCGGCAGACGTGCTTCGGCGGCCGGGACTGAAATCTGATACGGCCCCCTTCTGGTGTTTGTTCCTGCTGCAGTTTATGATGGGCGTGGTGTATTTCTTCGGAGGCATCGCCAAGCTCAACGCGGATTGGCTGAACGCCATTCCCCTGAAGCAGTGGCTGGAACAGAAGAGCAATGCCCCGGTGATCGGCCCGCTGCTGGGGCAGGACTGGATGGCTTACTTTATGGCCTACGGGGGCCTGCTGCTCGACCTGACGGTCGTTTTCTTCCTCCTTTTCCGGAAAACCCGCCCCTGGGCCTTCGCCGCCACCCTGTTTTTTCACCTGATGAACCACCTGGTTTTCAACATCGGCATTTTTCCTTTTCTGTCGGTTGCCCTGACGGCCTTGTTCTTCCCGCCGGATTTCCCCCGGCGGCTGTTCCGGAAGCTCCTGAGCCGGGCTTCCTGGCTGAGAAGGATCGAAGATTGGTGGGAGAGAGAGGTTGCAGGCTGTTCCGTTCCGCAAGTGCCGCTCTGGCAGCAGGCTGACCGGTGGCGGGGTGCTATTGCCGCTGCGTTACTCCTGGTTGTACTTTTTCACCTGCTCGTGCCGCTGCGTCACCACCTCTTCCCGGGCGATGTGGCCTGGACGGAAGAGGGGCACCGTTATTCCTGGCGCATGATGCTGCGGTCGAAGCAAGGGTACGGCATATTCATCGTTCGCGATAAAGCCACCGGCGAGGAAACGGACATCGACCCGGTGGACTGGCTGGAGAAAAAGCAGTTGCGCAATCTGTATACGCATCCCGATATGATCCTGCAGTTTGCTCATCATTTAAAGGATGCCTACCGGGAGCAGGGCAAGGACGTGGAGGTGTTCGCCGATATACGGGCACAGCTCAACTTCCGGGAGTATTGTGCGTACATTGACCCCACTGTCGACCTGGCCCGGGAAGAGTGGCAGTTTTTCCGCCATTCCCAGTGGATACTGCCGGAGGAAAGGTGATTTTAGGAATACTGCCGAATAGATTTCTTATTTTTCCCGTAAAACGCATTTCATGGACCGCAGATCCTTTGCCGCATCCCTTGCGCTATCGTTCCCGCTGTTGGCCGCCGCCCGGCCTTTTTCCCGTAAAAAGCGCCTGTTCCCCCGCCGCCTTCAGCCGGGAGACACCATTGGCATGATCACGCCCGGCAGTTACATCTCGGACGAAAGCCTGGAGAAGGCCGTCAACAACGCCCTGAAGCTGGGCTTTAAAGTGAAGATGGGCAAACACATCCGCGCCCGGCGCGGTTTCAACGCCGGAACAGACCAGCAACGGCTCGACGACTTACACCTGATGTTCTCGGACGACACCGTGGGCGGCATCTGGTGCGCCCGGGGGGGCTATGGCTGTTCCCGCCTCCTGCCTTTTATAGACTACAAGCTAATCAGCAGGAACCCCAAAGCGCTGATCGGGTACAGCGACGTCACTGCCCTTTTGAATGCGATCTATCATAAAACCGGCCTGGTAGGTTTTCATGGGCCAGTAGGCGCTTCCGAGTTGACGCCCTATACCGAAACCCAGTTCCGGGCGGTGGTGATGGAAGGAAAAGCGCCGTATGCGATACCGCTTTCGGAAAACAACCTGGAAAAAGAGGATGGAGCTTACCGGACTTATACAATAAAAACGGGCAAAGCCAAAGGGGTTTTGATCGGTGGCAACCTATCCTTGCTGGCAGCTTTGGCCGGCACAGAATACCTGCCGGACCCAAAAGGTAAACTGGTTTTTATGGAAGACATCGGCGAGAAACCCTACCGCATCGACCGCATGCTGACGCAACTGCGGCAAGCCTGGGGCTTGAACCAGGCAGCCGGCATTGCCATGGGGATTTATGCAGATTGCCAACCCAGGGAAGGAGAGCCGTCCTTATCGCTCGAAGAGACGATTCGCGACCGGACGGAGAATCTGGATATTCCCGCTATTTACGGCTTATCCTTCGGCCATATCGACGATCAGTGCACGTTGCCGGTAGGGATAGAGGCGGAGTTGGATGTGGAGGAGCAGCGCCTGACTTTATTGGAAGCGGCGGTCAGGTAATTATTCATTCTTCTTCCTCACCGGCTTTCATGAGTTGTTGTTGGACTTCAGCCACCATTTCCGGGCTGACGTCCAATAAGTCGCATACTTGCTCCGGGAGAATCCCCTTTTTGAGCAAACGGGCAATGCTTTCCTTTATTCCCTTTTCTATGCCCTGCTTCATGCCCTGCTTCATGCCCTGCTTCATGCCCTGCTTCATGCCCTGCTTCATGCCTTTTTCAATCGCTTCTTCTTTCAATGCTTCTATTACTCGTTCAGTGACGCCTGTTGCCATGGTTCTTTTATTTTGAGCAATTTCAGAGATAAACTTTTCAAATTGAAACGCATTCTCTTTTTCCCGCCTGCTAAATTTAACGTAAAAACGAATAAAGTTCAATATGCTTTCCACCTTTTTTCGGGTTAGCCCACTTTGAAACAAGCGCTTGGCGACCTTCTTCTTTAACTCCAGGAGTTCGATCCCTTTTTTAGCTTTCAGGCTACCCCATGCCGTTTCCAGGACTATGGAAAACGGATTGTCCGATTGGAGATAAAAATCCGCTTGCTTCTTTTCCAGCAGCTTATAAGTGTCAAAATCATAAGCCAGGCGCGTGTTCATAAAGGAATATTCAAAAGACCGGGGGTGAAACCCCGGGCTGCTGTCTGTCAGTATGGCAATGGCGTTAATAGGCCGGCGGTGCTTGTCAAATATCCGGTAGAAATAGATGAACATCCGCTCTGCAAAATGTTTGTCCCTATAACCTTGCACTTCAATGTGGATCAGTATCCAATGTTCCTTCCCCTCTTTGGTAAATAGTTTCACCAATTTATCAGCGTAGCGGGGATTATCCACCGACTCCGGCATCAATTGCTCCAGCTCTTTGTCCAGAAACTCCACCTTTCTTCCGAAGTCAATTTTATCTACCCATTCCGGATAAAAAAAGCGGAAGAAGTCCTCAAAACAATCCTCAATAATTCCCTTCCAAAGTTTATCTTTAGTAACCTTTGTTTTCATGAGCGCAGAGCATTTACTGCAATATATACCTTTTTTGATTCAAAACAAAAAATTTGAAACATAAAAATGCAATTAAAAATCCATACTTTCCAGCTAAAGCTCAAACACACTTTCTCCATTTCCCACGAATCCCGGAACGTGATGCCCAGCCTCATCGTGGAACTCTCCCAGGATGGCTATTCGGGTTATGGAGAAGCCACAGAGACGCGGTACTACGGCGTTACCCTCAAAGGAATGGTGGAAAGGCTGGAAGCCCTGAAGGCGGTAATTGAAAACACGCCGCTTTCGACTCCGGAAGCATTCTGGGAAACCATGCACGGGTATCTGGCCGACAACCCTTTCGTCCTCTGTGCTCTGGACCAGGCCGCGCACGACCTGTACGGCAAATTACAGGGCAGGCCGGTCTACGAAATATGGGGGCTGAAGCTGGAGAAGATGCCCCTGTCCAACTTTACCATTGGCCTGGCCAGTATTGAGAAGATGGTTGAGAAAATGCAGGAACAACCCTGGCCCATATATAAAATAAAACTGGGCACAGGCCACGACATCGAGATCATCGAGGCTCTGCGGAAACACACGGACGCCACCTTCCGCGTGGACGCTAATACTGCCTGGACAGCCGGGCAAACCATCGCCAATGCGCCCCGCCTGAAAGAGCTGGGGGTGGAGTTCATCGAGCAGCCCCTGAAAGCCGGCGACTGGGAAGGCATGAAGCGCGTCCACAAAGAAAGCGTGTTGCCGGTAATCGCAGACGAAAGCTGCCACATCGAGGCCGACGTGGCCTACTGCTACGGGTTTTTCCACGGCGTGAACGTAAAACTGATGAAATGCGGCGGCCTGACGCCTGCCCGCCGCATGGTGGACCACGCCCGGCGGCTCGGGCTCAGGGTTATGGTTGGGTGCATGACGGAATCCTCCGTCGGCATATCTGCCATCGCCCAGTTACTGCCTCTGCTCGACTATGTCGATATGGACGGGGCGCTGCTCCTGAGCAATGACCCGGCAACCGGAGTGGAGGTCGTGGATGGCCATGCGCGCTTCCCCAGGGTGAATGGGACAGGCGCCGGGTTGAAAACCTGATAAACATTGTGCCGGCGGCTGTGGAAAACGATGATCAGCTGTTACTCCAAGGCGGGTCTGTTGTCTGTTGGGGGGAACCTAAGCCCTTTGGACAGACAATCGGCAACAAACAACCAGCAACAAATAACCAAAAACCTGGATTCCGCAGTTTTCTCAATGCCCTTGTTACATTACCATCCCATGGAAAAGGACAATATCATACTGGAAGCCATGCCCGGCCGGAGTATCCACATCGGCGGCCGGGAGTTCCTGTATTTCAGCGGCACTTCCTATCTGGGCATGTCGCGCAACGAAACATTCCGGAATCTGATAAAAGAGGGGTTATCCCGCTACGGCGCCAACTTTGGCGGTTCCCGGCTGGGCAACATCCGCTTTGCCGTATTCGAAGAAGCGGAGGCCTGGCTGGCGGCGTTTGCCGGGGCGCCGGCGGCGCTTGTCGTGTCTTCGGGTTCTCTGGCAGGCCGCCTGCTGGTGGAGCACTTTCGGGGCAAAGCTGCCTTTCACTTCGCCCCCGGCACCCATCCGGCGCTCTGGGGCGAAGGGGAGTATTTCGAGGGGCACTATGAGGATTGGGTAGAACACATGCTCTTCAGCGCCGGCAAAGGGCAGGAGCCCCTGGCGATCTTCGCCAACGCCGTCGATCCGCTTCTGGTCCGAAAAAACGCCTTCGGGTGGCTGGAGCACTTGCCGGCAAACCGCCCCATTACAGTGGTGGTGGACGATTCACACGGCTTCGGTGTTTGCGGGGCAGGAGGTTCAGGCACCTGGCGGGAACTGAAAGCGCCGGAACACGTTGAGCTGGCAGTGATCAGTTCGCTGGGCAAGGCGATGGGGATTCCGGGCGGGCTGATCCTCGGGCGCCGGCCCCTGATCGATGCGCTCTGGCACAGCCCCTTCTTCGGCGGGGCATCTCCGCCCCCGCCTGCCTTCCTGTTTGCCATGCTGGGCGCCAAACGCCTTTACCAGGAGGCGTACCGGCGGCTGATGGGCAATATCCGCCGCTTCGAGCAACGCACCCGGCGGCTGGATTTGTTGCATTCCTTTGGTAATTATCCGGCCTTTTGCACTCCGGAAGCCCGCCTGGCGCCCTGGCTCCGGGAAAAAGGCTGCCTCATCTCCCAGTTCGCCTACCCTACGCCGGAGGACGAACCCGTAACCCGGGTCGTGCTCAGCGCCTTGCATGAAGAACAGGATATTGATTACCTTGCCGGTGCTGTTGAAGCCTACTCAGCGATTAATTATCAGAAGTAGGATTACTCTCTGAACCAATCCGCATACATAATATAGTTGTTGGCAATCCGCCCGATGGTGTCCCGGAAAACATCCGTGCTCAGGGCCTTCACCTTTTTTGCCGGCACCCCGGCGTAGATGTGGCCGGACTCCAGCCGGCTGTTCTCCAGCACCACCGCGCCCGCACCGATCAGCACGTTCTCCTCCACCACCGCGTGGTCCATGACGATGGCGCCCATGCCGACCAGGACATTATCGGCGAGGGTGCAGCCATGCACGATAGCCCGGTGGCCGATGGAGACGTTGTTGCCGATGTTCGTCGGCGCGCGCAGGTAGGTGCAGTGGATGACCGCCCCGTCCTGCACGTTGACTTTATTGCCCATGCGGATATAATGAACGTCCCCGCGAATGACGGCCTGGAACCAGACGCTACAGTCGTCGCCCATCACGACGTCGCCGACGATGGTGGCGTTCTCCGCCAGGTAGCAGTTCTTTCCAAATTGAGGCATGATACCTTTTACGGGTTTGATTAGTGCCATGGTTGTTGTCTGTTGAATTTCAGCGCCTTCGACTGGCAACAGCTGATCAAGTTTGATTAGTGCCATGGTTGTTGTCTGTTGCCTGTTGTCTGTTGTTTGTTGTTTGTTTGGGCTTGCTTTGTTCGGAGAACAAACAACAAACAACTATCAACTAAAAACAGTATACATAAAGCCCTGGCCCCTATCCCATCAACCCTATGAGCAAATATAACAAAGCTGCGGCACCTCCGGCCGTCAAAGCGTAAGGCAACTGTGTCCGCACATGGTCAATGTGATCGGTAGCGGAAGCCATGGAAGACAGGATGGTAGTGTCGCTGATGGGCGAGCAGTGGTCGCCGAATACCCCACCGCCCAGGGCGGCGGCGATGGTGATGTACACATCGGCGCCCATCTCCCGGGCCATAGGTACGGCGATAGAGATCATAATGGCGAAAGTACCCCAGGAGGTGCCGGTAGAAAAGGCGATAAAGCAGCTGACCAGGAAGACGACGAAGGGAACCATGTGGGGCGACAGCCAGGCCTTGGCCACATCGGCGATGTAGGGGCCGGTGCCCATCTGCTTGCAGACTGCGCCGATGGCGAAGGCCAGCATCATCAGCAGGGCCAGCGGCATCATGCCGGAAATGCCCTTGAGGGTTAGGTCCACCATTTCTTTCATCTTCATGATGCCCTGCAGGCCGTAGAAGAGCATGGCAAAAAGGATGGAGGTCAGCACAGCGATCAGCACCGCCGTGGAGCCGGAGCCTTGCCCGATGGCAAAAAATACCAGCCTTACGGTTGAGGCGTCGGGCTTTTGTGCGATGGCGGCTTCCCAGCCGGTGGCTGCCAGCATAACCGGCATCATGAACACCATGATCAGGATGGGGATGACCATGTTGTAGGCGCGGGGGGTGATGCCATCGGCAGTTTTTACGTCGGTCAGCTCGTCGGAAACCATGGGCTGGGCGTCGTCGTTGAGCAGTTTGCCGGTCTCGGCGACGCGCCGCTCCGCCTTAACCATGGGGCCGTAATCTTTTTTAAAGAAAATAACGGCCAGCACCAGCAGCAGGGCCAGCACCGGATAAAAATTGAAAGCAATGGCGTGGAATAGGGTCGCAAAGGGGTCGGCAAACCCTTCAGCCACCAGCAAAGACATGATAAAGGCACCCCAGCCGTTGAACGGGATGAGGATACTGGACGGTGCCGAGCTGGAGTCGGCAATATAGGCCAGCTTTTCGCGGCTGATCTTCAGCTCGTCGAACACCGGCCGGTAGAGGGCACCAACGGTCAGCACCGAGATGCTGGATTCTACAAAGATGAGCAGGCCGGTCAGCCAGGCCAGCAGCTGGATCACGATGCGGTTGCTGCCGCTGCGCCGCCGCTCGTACTGCTCCAGCAGGCGGTTGACGTGGCGGATGAAGCCCTCTACCCCGCCCGAGCGCTGCACGAAAATGATGAGCGCGCCGACCAGGGCGCAGAACATGATCGTCCGGGTGTTGCCCGCATCCTGGAACACGTCGACCAGCGCCTGTATGGTATCCAGGCTGCCCCGGACGGGGTTGAACCCGCTGATGATGACCCACCCCAGCCAGATCCCGAACAGCAGGGAGATGTGCACCTGCTTGGTGCGAATGGCCAGCGCAATGGCGATGACCGGCGGCAAAAGCGACAGGAAACCGTAGGACTCCATTTGTTTTGGGGTAAATATACTCGACTGCAGGGGGTTTGCAAAATTAATGTTTGGGCCGGACTTTTTTCGAAGGCCGGATCGATTTTGAAATGGTTGGCCTGAAAGATGGCAATATGGAGCAGCAACTTCGGAATTTCAAAGGAGGCTAAAGGGCAAAAAGGCCCGGTTGAAAAGGTGCCGAAGGATTGGCTGGCCGCTTTTCACGAACTAAAGGAATATCTGGAATCGCCCGGAAAAGAGAACAAGCGGAAAGCCGTGTTCATCGATGAACTACCCTGGGTTGCCACTGCGAAGCCGGACTTCCTTACCGGCTTCAGTTATTTCTGGAACAGCTATGCTTCCAGAGTAACATCGTGGTGGTGATCTGCGGCTCTGCAACAGCGTGGATGATAAAAAAATCGTAACTATTCAGCATTAATGGAACAGCCCATTTTCTGCCGCTGTCTTCGATGATGCTGAATAGTTACAAAAAATCATTAACAACAAGGGCGGATTGCACAACCGGGTAACCCGGAAGATATTATTGCAACCCTTTACGCTATCGGAAACGCAAGCCTATTTCCAATCGAGAAATATTTCCTTTGACAAGTATCAAATCCTGCAGCTTTACATGACCATGGGAGGCATCCCTCACTATTTAGACCAGGTTGAAGGAGGGAAAACGGCCGTGCAGAATATTGATGAAATATGTTTTCACCCGCTGGGATTGCTGCGGACGGAGTTCGATAACCTCTACAGCTCTCTTTTCGCTAATCCTGAGCGATATGAGGCGGTTGTAAACACCCTGGCTTCTACCTGGAAAGGATTGAGCAGATGGGGGGCAGGCTGGATTTGCGGTGTGCCCTTATAGAGCTGCCGCCGCTGTGCAGCCTGCGGCAGGCAAATCAAACATCAAAAATCGCAAATTTTAGCCGGCTTGTAGAGACGGTCAGGAAAATGTAAATTGAAAGGCTATTGCACTCTTACCCTACATGTTTTAATAATATCCTCGTCCTACAGAACGCCCCGCCAAATCGGAGGAAATGTCCCCCGCTGGCGGGGGTTAGGGGGTGGATCAAAACCAAGCCCGCCAGAATATTCCTTCTTTAACAAGGACAATACTCCCCCGGTTGGCATTTTCCAATGCCAATATTTCTTTTGCCTGCATGCTTAAATTTATTCGGAGTTTTAAAACTGGAGGTGGGCAAAAATAATCGACCCGCTGCGCGGGTAAACTATACGACTTACAAAACGTGACTTTAAATAGACAAATTGTCCTGAAGGCAACGACAGCTAAACCCGAGCGACTTATCATAGTAATGGCGGCACAGTTTGTCGACGTCTAATATGAAGGAGTATCGCCACCCCTGGCTATCATTCTAACAGTCTCGCACATCGTACACAAAAGAGTTCCGGCTGTGTCCGTACATCGTACACACTCCCCGACTCATTTTGTCCAGCGTCAGACGGGTAGTCCCCCCCCTCAATCCATAATCTCACACTTCCCCCCCTCCACGCCCCGCTGCACCTTTTTATACTTGACGCCCCTTTTTATTGTGCCGTCGGCATATTTCACATCTACTTTTTCGTTCCGGCCGGGTTTCTTTTCTGCCCGTATGGGTTGAGTCGGCGGGACGCTCCTCGGCGATATCCTGTCTAACCAGGTAGTCCTTTCCTCCTGAAATTCGCCTCGCAAAGCCTGCCATTCGGGGTCATCTTCCTTTTTCGGGAAAGGCGACGAGCCCCTGGCCCATTCAAAAGTCCGGGCAAAAGCCGCTTGCTCTTCGGCTACCTGCTGCCCGCTCTTGCTGTCCGGGATTTCCCATTGATGAACAAAGCTGTACTCCCATAACGCGTCGTAGTTTTCTTTCATAAATAGCTTTTGCGCACGCTGGATCATCGGCTGGAACTGCCCGTATTCTTCCGCAGAAATGAGGTGGGCCGCATAGAGGAAATCATATACGTAGGAACCACCCCAAAGAATAGCAGCCGTATTGATCCGGTAGTCCAGCATAAAGCCGGATTGTTTTTCTGCGAAACCGTAAAACCCTTTCGGTTCTAAATGAAAGTATTCGTCCTCATTGATTTCTATTTCTTCCTCATACTCATCGATGTCTTCTTCAGGAGACTCCCAGTATTCGTAAAAAAAATCCCAAATCACGCCGCTGACGTTAAAAGGAACGCGCCTGGAGTGCATGTATCTCATGAACATTTTTTGCAGGTACTCCAGGTTCCTACGTCGGTTTTCGGTGAAAAAAGCGCTTGCATCCTCAAATTTGTTCGTCAAGGCGGCTTCCAGCAATTCGTGATAAACGGCATCGATCTTAAAATCGAAGCGGGCCATTTGTTCATTAAAATACGGCCAGTCAAAGGCTTTTCCTTCGCGAAGGCGGCCATAGGCTGGCTTTAAATTTCATGGTAAATTCTTTTAAAAATTATCCCGGACATACCGCAGCACCTTCTCCATCTCCACCTTCACCGGTTTGCTGCTTCCCAGGTAATTATTATTCATAAAACTGAAAATATACACCTTGCCGCTCCCGGCCAGCAGGTAGCCGCTCAGGCAGTGGCGGTTGCTGAGGGTACCCGTCTTGGCGTAAACATAAGGTTTTTTACCGGCGTAAAACTCCTTGATGGTGCCCGACACGCCGCCGGCAGGGAAGGTGCTGAAGAGGCGCTCCCGGGGCAGCTCCCGGTAGAGCAGTTCCAGAACACTTACTATGGAACGGGGCGTGAACAGGTTGTACCGCGACAGGCCGGACCCATCCCGCCAGACGAGCGTATCGGGAACGTCCCGGAAGAGGCTGTCGGCGGCATAGCGGATGGCTTCCCGGCTGTTTATGCTCCCGGTGAGCTTCTCGGAGCAGGCGAGCAGCAACTGCTCGGCGATAAAGTTGTCGCTGTCCTGCATCAGGCGGCGGTAGAGGGTGTCGGGGACGGGCGAATACAACGTTTTAGCTTCTTCCGGCTCTACGTTCAGCAGGTCGAGGAGGCCGACGGGGCGCCCCAGGGTGTCGGACAGCAGGGCGGCGATCACCCCGGGCGTACAACGGAATGGCACTTCCCGGGAAAAGGGCAGGCCGGTGAGGGCCCGGCTGTTGTATTCGAACAGGTTGGCGTGCTCCTGCCGCCGGATGGTGGGGCGGAAATCATCCAACCGGGGGTTGAAGGCAATGTGGTGTTGAAAGTAGGGAGGACAGGCGATAAAGCCCTCGCCCAGGCTGTCCCGCTCGAAGAAAGCTATATTGCCGTAAATGGGAAAAGAGGACCGTTCTGCCTGGTAATAGCCGGCGTAATCGTCCCACGCCCACCCGGGGCCGAAGCGCTCGTCCCGGAAGTTGTGGGTGGAAAAGAACAACTGCCGGCTCGTGTCGCGCAGCCAGGCCAGGAGGTTGCTGTCCTGCGGCATCGCCGGATGCAGGAACAGGGGGTTGCCCGTACCCCAGAAAATTACCGTGTCGCCTTTCTCGACGTACCGCAGGGCGGGAATGGAGTCGCCCAGCACCTTCAGGGCTGTATAAAAGGTCAGGATCTTGGTGTTGGAAGCCGGAGTGTAGTACTTTTCCGCATCCTTTTGGAAGGCCATTTCCCGCCTTTCCGGATCGTACAGTGCAAAGCCGGCGAATATTTTTGGGAAAACTTCCGATTCCTGAAACAGGCGGGCCAGTTCGGCCAGCTTCTTCTCGCTCCCTTTCTGTCCCTGAAGGATAAGGGCTGGCAATAAAAATAAGCACAGGAGTATAAACCGCATAGGTGGAATGATTTTCGGATATTTGCCTCTCAAGGTGTTGCTATTTATCACATAGGACACAATAGTCCCGGCCGTTTTGCAGGAACACGAAAATATACGATATATGTTGGCACTTAGAGAAAGAAAAACAGGCATAAAAAGGATGGAACGGCAGAGTCGGGGAGTGGCCAAGTATTGCCTGCCTGCCAGGCCGTCCGGCGACTCGCCTGGCAGACAGGCGGGGAGTACAGGAATACGGGAATGCTGGCGTAGTGAAAAAAGGCGGCAAACCATATATTGGCTTCTGCTGTTCGCCATCCTGACGGCCGTTGGCAGCCCTTCCTTTGCCCAGCCTGGCCAGCCGGACGACGGCACGAAGACCTTCCAGCAGGCGGAACAGGCTGTGACGCTGTTGCGCAACGAAGGCAACCTCATCCCCCTGCAAGGGCTGGACACCCTGCGGATCGCCTACCTCGGCATCGCCCCTCCGCTTTCCGAAGGTTTTTACCCCACTCTGCAGAAATACATGCCTGTCGAGCCGCTCGATTTACCTTTTACCCCGGATAAGGCAACGGCAGAAGCCTGGCTACAGGGACAGGCCAGGCAATACAACCTCCTGATCGTCGAGATCACCGACTATACCATCGGCGGCCAGCTGCCGGCAGCCTACCAGCAGGCAGCCCTGCTGAACGCCATCGGAGCGTACGAGCGCGCCATCGTCGTCGTCCACGGAGACGGCACAGTATTTCAGGCGGCGCCGGGGCTCCTGCAGGCCCGGCAGCTGATTATCGCGCCCAACCACCTGAAATACGGGCCGAGTGTCGCCGCCCAGATTATCTTCGGGGGGCTGGGGGCTAAAGCAAAGATGATGGCGCCCCTGCGCGGCACGACGTTCCGCCAGGGCGACGGCCTGTCCAGCCCGGGCGGCCTGCGGCTGAGGTACACGCCGCCGGCCTACGCCAGGATGAACGGCCAACTGCTGGAGGATAGCATCCGGGCTATCGTCGAAGAGGGCATCCGCGCCGGCGCTTTCCCCGGCGCTCAGGTTCTGGTGGCGAAGGATGGCAACGTCGTTTACCATAAAGCCTTCGGCTATCATACCTACGACAGCCTGCAGGCCGTCTCTGCGGAGGACATCTACGACCTGGCTTCGGTCACCAAAGTCTCCTCCGCCCTGGCGGCGCTGATGCGCCTGCACGGCCTGGGGAAGTTCGAGCTGGACGCCCCGCTGGAGCGATACTTCTCCGGCTTCCGTTCCTCCAACAAAAACCACCTCACTTACCGGTCCATGCTCGCCCACAACGCCCGCCTGCGGCCCTGGATACCCTACTGGAAGGGAACCCTGCGCGGCAACGCCCGCTACCCCTGGCGCAAAGGGTGGGACGATGAGCGCATCAACGACTACCGCTTCCGGTGGTGTTCTTTCAAAACGGATTCTTCCGCCCGCTTTCCGGTTTATGTGACGGACAGCCTGTGGCTGCACCGCCATTACAAGAAAAAAATCTACAAGGCTATCCGGAAGTCGCCGCTCAATGCCGAACCCGGCTACGTCTACTCCGGTTTGTTGTTCTACCTGCTGCCGGAGATCGTCGAAGGGCTCGTTGGCCAGGATTACGAACAATACCTCAAAGAAACCTTCTACCACCCGCTCGGCGCTTACACCCTCACGTACAACCCGCTGCGCTTCTTCCCCCGGGAACGGATCGTGCCCACCGAGCGGGACACCTTTTTCCGCATGGTGCAAATCCACGGGCACGTCCACGATGAAGGAGCGGCCATGATGGGGGGCGTCTCCTCGAATGCCGGCCTGTTCGCTTCCGCCAACGACCTGGCCAAGCTGATGACGATGTATATGAACTACGGCACCTACGGCGGAAAGCAGTACATTGCCGAAGAATCGGCCCGCGAATTCACCCGCTGCCAGTACTGCGAGGAGGGCAACCACCGGGGGCTGGGCTTCGACAAGCCCCTGATCGAATATGACCCGGAGAAGAGCTCCGTCGCCGAGGCCGCCAGCCCGCAGAGCTTCGGCCATTCCGGCTATACAGGCACCTTTACCTGGGCCGACCCGGACAATGGGCTGCTGTATATCTTCATGTCCAACCGGGTCTATCCTACCCGCAACAACCCGAAGATTTACCGGCTGAACATCCGGCCGCGGATACACGAGGTGTTGTATGGGGCTGTGCGGGAGTGAAGGAGTGTTGACAAGGCGCCCGTCCTTCGGGGCAAAATTTGCGATGTGCGATATGCGATTTTTGATTTGCAGCCAACCGCCGATCCCCAGCTGAGCAGCCATACCCGGGAATATCAAACATCGCACATCATACATCAAACGTCAAAAATCTATAGGCGGTGCCATGCCATTTGTGCCGATAAAAACAAAACACACCATGTTTATCCACAACCGGGCAGTGACTTTTCTCCGTTCCTGCACTCTTACTACATCGCCCCCAAAACAAATCTGCGCAAAAAATAAACTGACATGCAAACAGAAAATAACAATACCCCGTCTTTAAGCTTCCTCTGGGAGCATCTCAGCTGGCCCGAGATTCAGGAGCGGCTGAAGGAAGTGGATATAGCCATTCTGCCCTGCGGTGCCATAGAGCAGCACGGCCCTCATCTGCCGGTGGATATCGATTACTTCGACGCCCGCCATCTCGCCATACAGGTCGCGAGCGCCTGCAGTGATCCCAAGCCTTTTGTTTTGCCATCCATTCCCTTTGGCGTATCTTACCACCATCAGGATTTCAAGGGGACGATCAGCGTGACCAACGAGGCGTTGTCGCGGTTTGTTTATGACATCGGGATGAGCCTGGCGCAAAACGGAATCCGGAAGCTGCTCATCCTCAACGGCCACGGGGACAACGCCCCGACCCTTAACTTTGCCGCCCAGATGATCAACCGGGACGCTCATATTTTCGTCTGTGTAGATACCGGGGAAACCAGCGACGAGGATCTTTACCAACTGGCAGAAACGCCCAACGACATCCACGCCGGCGAGATCGAGACCAGTACGACGCTCGCCATCCGGCCGGATATGGTCCGGATGGACAAAGCGGTCGATGAGATCCCCCGGTTTGGCAGCCAGTATATGGACTTCACTTCCGCCTACGGCCTGCCCTGGTACGTGCGCACCCAAAAGATCTCCAAAAGCGGTGTGATCGGCGCTCCCAGCCGGGCCACCGCCCAGAAGGGCAAGCAGATGTGGGATATCATGGTGGACCACCTCGTGAAGTTCATCGAGGATATAAAAAGCAGCAAATTGGAGGATTTGCACCAGCGAAAGTATTAGTGTAGCGGAGCCAACTTTGTTTTTTGAGCGAACTTTTACAAGCATGTAGCACAATACTATGAAAATAACCCAGTTGGAATGCTGGGCGCACCACATGCGCCTGGCAGAGCCTTATACCATTGCTTACGAGACCATCGACACGGCACCCAACGTCTTCCTGAAGGCCCAAACGGACACCGGCCTCACCGGCTGGGGTTGCGCTGCGCCCGACCTGGAAGTGACCGGCGAGACGGCCGAGATGGTCGCCCGCACTTTCAATGACACCATCGAGCCGTTCCTGCACGGCCAGGACCCCTTCCGCTATGCCCTCCTGCTCCAGGAGCTGCGGAATTATATACCTCATGCCCACTCAGCCCTGGCCATGGCCGACATGCTGCTCTACGACCTCATGGCGCAGCAGGCCGGAGAACCATTATACAAGTTGCTTGGCGGGTTCCGCACCAGCATTCCCACCAGCATCACCATCGGCATCCTCCCCGTCCGGGAAACGGTGGAACGAGCGGCGGCTTTTATCGGCAGAGGCTTTCACATCCTGAAACTCAAGGGAGGAGCCAGCCTGGAGGAGGATGTGGAAAAGGTCATGCTCGTCCGGGAGAAAGTGGGCAAGGGCATCGAGATCCGCTTCGACGCCAACCAGGGGTATACTGTCGAAGACGCCATTGCCTTTATCCGTCGAACGGCAGACGCCCGGGTGGAGTTGCTGGAACAGCCTACCAGCCGGCACAACGAGGAGCTGCTGAAGGAAGTCGCCGCCAATGTGTCCATCCCGGTCATGGCCGACGAAAGCCTCATGACCCTCAAAGACGTATTCCACCTCACCAGCCGGGGTTGTATCGACATGATCAACATCAAACTGATGAAGGTGGGCGGCATCATGGAGGCGATGCACATCAACTCCGTGGCCAAGTCCGATAATGTGGAAGCGATGGTCGGCTGCATGGATGAATCCGCCCTGGGCATCGCCGCCGGCCTGCACTTCGCCCTGTCCCGCCCCAATATCCTCTATGCCGACCTGGACGGCCACCTGGACCTCATCGACGACCCGTTCGCGGGCATGGTCCGCCTGGAGGAAGGGGTATTGTATCCGATGGAGGGGCCGGGGCTGGGGGTGAAGGGGTGAGGAGGGCTGTGGATGCCGAAGCGAAGCGGAGGCCCCGTGCCGGCGATAGCCGAGCCGGGGCTATTGGTTCATTAGCCGCTTTTCCTCTTCAAGTTCCTTTACTTGGAATATTTCGGTATCCGCTAAGGGATCGAAGAATAATAAGTTCCCCGTTTCAAGGCAGCTATCGCGTCGCTAACCGAGGCGCGAAGAACGCGCATAGCCTAGCTACGCAAGTGATGAGCAACGAAGGGTAGCGGCGGGAGAGCAACTTCAAATGGGGAAGTTATTATTCGCCGATCCCTAAGTCGTCGTCGAAATCAACCCTTGTATATATTACTCCCAAGCGTAAAACCTGCCGACTTCTTATTTCTTCGAAAAGTTGTTTTCCGAAACATATTTCTTCAAATCTTCCACAAAACCATTTAACGCAATTTCGAATTCAAGCGCATATTTATCCTTTTCTCTCATCTCGCTATTTTTCTAAAGGTACAAATTTTATAAACTTCACCATTTCGTTGTATTGCCCCAACCTCCAATATCCCGACAATTTCACTCTAAACCTGTCAAATCCGGCACATACGCCCGCTTCCGTCCCAACTCATACGCATAAACCATCCGCCCCAGCCGGGCCAGCACCGGCAGGCCGATCTCGTCGTATTCATACACCCCGTCGTTGTACGTCTGGTTCCGGTTGACGTGGATGTTGGCGGCCAGCAGGAATTCTACCTTGTTCTTAAAATCAACCACGTAGGCCACGTCGGTGAGGAAGCCGTAGGCGTCGCCCACCTTGTTGAAAATGCGGATGTGGCCGGGAATGGAATCTTTGCTGTCTCCGAACAGGAAAAATTTGACGTAGCTGTCCCAGTCCCGGTACTCAGGATAAGCCGGGAAATCGCTTTCCCGGGGCAGCATGGACATGTACCGGCGCAGGAACCGGTAGTCCTCCTCCGTAAGGTTGAAGCGCTGTTCGGCCGGTACGGCTTCCGGGAAAATGACTGCCTTCAGGATGTCGAGAAGATCCGGCAGGGACACATAGTTCTTGAAGCGGAAATCAAACGGTTCCGGTACGATCCCGCCGTCGGCGTCCATATAGGCCACGCCCCGCACCTGTTCCTTCAACTCCAGGTAGGGGGGGAAAGCGCTGTACGCTTCTCCCTGGTGATACAGCAGGGAATCGCCCGCATAAAAGCTGACGGGGTTGGTATAGCGGTTCCCTTCCACATCGAAGCCGCCGGCTGACAGCCGGTGGAGGATGCGCAGGTTGCCATAGCCCTTCCCGTGGAGTTTGCGGTTGAGGTATTCCTGGCCCAGGAATTCGTAGAGCCGGTTGTAAGCATCGTTATCGCTGACGAGGAATATTTTTTTGATGTAATGGGCGATCGAGGGCAGCCCGTCCTCTGCGCTCGTATCCCGGGAAACTGCCGTCTGGGGCGGGCGGCCGGCGCCGGTTTGCATATTGGCGTTTTTGTCCAGCCCCAGGATGCGGAGTTCGTTCAGTTTTTCCAGCGCCAGGAAGGCGGCGGGCATTTTGACGGTGCTGGCCGGATAGAAATAAAGGTTGGGGTCGACGTTGTGGAGAAAAGAAGTGAAGCTGGGGCGGTTGTCCACATCCCGGTCGATCTGAGTATAGATCACCTGCAACTGATACTGCTCGGGGCGGCGCAACACTTCCTGCAGCAGGCTGTCGGCAGAGTTCTCAAGCAGTTGCCTTAAGATATTTTCCTGGGTGAAGGCCGTTGCGCTGCACATCGTGACGGCCAGGGCGAGAAGGGTATATTTCATAGCTCGGTCTTTTTTCGCACATAATACAAATTTGCAACTTTGAATTCATAACTTTAAGTGCGGATGGTTTTCAAATGTGGCGCTCACAGGCGAAATGCCATGTTATGCTGTCCGGCTACCTGACTTTGTTGCTAATGTTTTAACTATGGGTACTTCAAAAACAGAAGGTTTTTCCAAAGAGCAGATCGAGCTGGCGGCTATAACCCGGGCGCTTGCCCATCCTGCCCGTATTGCCATTTTGCAATACCTGGCCCGGGTCAACGCCTGCATCGGCGGAGAGATCGTCGAGGCTTTGCCCCTGGCGCAACCCACGATTTCCCGGCATCTGAAGGAGCTCAAAGCCGTGGGGTTGATCAAGGGGGAGATCGACGGGGTGCGGACGAATTACTGTATTGACCGGGAGCGCTGGGAAGAAGTGCGGCGCCTGATGGGTGGGTTTTTCAGGACCCCTGTCGATGAGCAGGATTGTTGCTGAAGTTTTTTTTTAAGTTTAATTCTATTATTGCAATAATAGGATTAAATTGGCCCCATCAAATCTCACACCCATGGAAACCCTCCGCCCTTTTGAGCCCATTGAACAATATCTCGCTTCTGTGGCTGCGGAATTCGGCCGGATCCCGGAACCCCGGCAGGCCCTCCTGAAAGAGTTGGCCGGCTATATTGTCCGGCGCAGGCAGGCTGGAGAGCCGGCGCTGCTCACCGTCATCTGCACCCACAACTCCCGGCGCAGCCATATGGGGCAGATGTGGGCGGCGGCGGCGGCGGCCAGGTATGGCGTAGAAGGGGTGGAATGTTACTCGGGCGGGACGGAGGCCACTGCTTTCAACCCCAACGCGGTGGCTGCCCTGCGGCGCGCCGGCTTCCGGATCGACGGGGGGCAGGAGCTGGAAAACCCGGTATATGAGGTTCGGTACAGCGATGGCCGGCCGCCGCTCCGGGCGTTTTCCAAACGCTTTGATGATGCGGAGAACCCGGCAGGAGGTTTTGCCGCCATTATGGTTTGTTCGGAAGCGGATGAAGCCTGCCCTTTTGTTCCGGGTGCCGCCCTGCGCCTGTCCCTGCCGTTCGAGGACCCCAAACGGGCGGACGGCACTCCGGAAGAGGAGCAAGCCTACGATGAAGCCTGCCGGCTGATCGCCCGGGAATTTTGCTATGTTATGGCGGCGGCAGGGCAGGGGTGAGGAAGGCGGGCACTGTTTCACTGTTTCACGGGTTCATGGGTTCATGGGGCTGTGGCAGGGAACCGTGTAACCGGACAACCCATGCAAACAAAAACCCGTGTAACCATAGAACCATGAACCAACAAGCTACTGTCACCCGGAAGCAACTTTCCTTCCTGGACCGCTACCTGACCCTGTGGATTTTCCTGGCTATGGCCGTGGGCGTTGGCGCCGGGTATCTGTTTCCTTCCGTAGCGGATCTGATCAACTCCTTTTCCAGCGGGTCCACCAATATTCCGATTGCCATTGGGCTTATCCTGATGATGTATCCGCCCCTGGCCAAGGTCAACTACCGCATGCTGCCGCAGGTATTCCGCAACCTCAAGATCCTCGGCATCTCCCTCCTGCTCAACTGGGTGGTAGGGCCGGTGCTGATGTTCCTGCTGGCCATCACCTTCCTCCGCGGGTACCCGGAATACATGGTGGGGCTGATCCTAATCGGGCTGGCACGCTGCATCGCCATGGTTATCGTCTGGAACGACCTGGCGGAAGGCAACCGCGAATACGGGGCGGGCCTGGTGGCGCTCAACAGCCTGTTCCAGGTATTTTTCTACAGCTTTTACGCCTGGATTTTTATCACGTTGCTCCCTCCGCTACTGGGATTTGAGGGAGCTATAGTAGATATTTCTATCGCCACAATTGCGGAAAGCGTGGCCATTTACCTGGGCATACCCTTTGCCGCCGGTTTTTTGAGCCGTGTTTTCCTGGTAAAGTGGAAAGGAGAAGCGTGGTATCAGCAGCGGTTCGTGCCGGCCATTTCACCCGTCACCCTGCTCGCGCTGCTCTTTACGATTGTGGTGATGTTCAGCCTGAAAGGGGAGCTGATCGTACAGATCCCGTTCGATGTATTGCGCATTGCCGTACCGCTGCTCATCTATTTTGTGGTCATGTTCCTGCTGAGCTTTTTCCTGAGCAAGTGGATGGGCGCGGATTATCCACGCAACGCTTCTATTTCCTTTACTGCGACCGGCAACAACTTCGAGCTGGCTATTGCGGTGGCCATTGCGGTGTTCGGGCTCAGTTCCGGACAGGCTTTTGCCGGGGTGATTGGCCCGCTGGTAGAGGTGCCTGCTTTGATTGGATTGGTGAACCTGGCCTGGTGGCTGCGGAGGAGGTATTATGGCTGAAGGACGGGGAGCGGCTGGTTGTTGTTCGTTGTTTGTTGTTCGTTGTCCGTTGTTGGTTGTCCGGAGAGCCGGGGTTGCGGAACCAGCAACGGACAACGAACAACCAACAACCAGGCTGGCCCGTCAGCCTTTCTCCCCGTACACGTTAATGCTGAAGATGCCCGTCCCGCCATTCCGGAAAGCCTTCAGTTCATCCGGGGATAAGAATTCCAGCAACAGTTCATCCGGCAGGTTCAGCTGCCGTTCCTTGTCGATCCGGATGTTGGCGAAGCCGGCGCGTTCGATGGCCTTCAGGTAATCCGCCTTTTGCAGGGCACCTGCCACGCAGCCGGCGTACAGCACAGCAGCTTCCTGCAGGGCCGGAGGCAGTTCGCCCTTCAGCACGATGTCGGATATGCTGAAGTGGCCGCCCGGCCGCAGGACGCGGTACACCTCGGCGTAGGCCTTGTCTTTATCCGGCACCAGGTTCATCACGCAGTTGCTGATGGCTACGTCGATGGAGTTGTCTTCCAGGGGGATATCTTCAATATCTCCCAGGACAAATTCCACGTTTTCATAACCCAGTTTCCGGTTGTTGGCCCGGGCCTGAGCGACCATGGCCTCGGTCATGTCCAGCCCGATGACCCTGCCGCTTTCCCCGGCCAGGCTGCGGGCGACGAACACGTCGTTGCCGGCGCCCGAACCCAAATCCAGCACGGTATGGCCTTCCCTGATCCGGGCATATTCGGTGGGCAGGCCGCAGCCCAGGCCCAGGTCGGCCTCTTTGGAATATCCCTCCAGCTTATCGTAGCCTTCGCTGAAGTCGATGCCTCCGGGCGAGCAGCAGGATGGCCCGCAGCAGCTTTGGGAGGATTGGACGACTTCGGTGTACTTCTCTTTAACGACTTCCTTAATTGCCTTTTCCATGGTTGAGTGATTTTTGTTTGCCCATAAGACGGGCCTATCGCGGTTTGGACGCAAAATTCAGCAACACTCCTCTTCTTCTTCTTCAACATTTTCTTCTGAACCGGCCTCCCGGGGCTGATAACCCAGCACATTGCCATATTTGTCGGTAGCCACCTCGCAGCATTGCAGCACAATATCCCGGAGTTTTTCCCGGCCCCGCTGCACCCGCGATTTGGCGCCCGAGTAGGAGATGCCCAGCTTTTCCGCCAGCTCCCGCTGGGAGATCCCTTCGACTTCCGTCAGGTACAGGGCCTGCCGGTATTTATCAGGCAGCAACTCCAGCATAAAGGGCAACCATTGGGCGACTTCTTCGGTCAGCGCCTGCACCTGCTCTTCTTCCTCGGTAGGTGCCGGTTCTACCAGGGCCGGCACAGGCAATGCCTGGGTTTTGCGCTGGCGAAAATGGTCATTCACGGCATTCTGCGCGATGCGGAACAGCCAGTACTCTGCCTTCTCCTCCGCTCTCAACTGGTGGAGGTTTTGGTGCATTTTTATGAATATTTCCTGCAGTACGTCATCGGCGCTGGCTTCGTCGCGCACCTTGGCCCGCACAAAGGCTTTCAATTTTGCCTGGACTTTCTCCCAGATGGATTCTGCTTCCATGTGTTTTTCTTTTATAGACGGGACAGGATGGGAATGGACGCAATCCCTAAGCAGACAGGATCAACAGGATGCATACACTACTTTCTACTTGTCCAATTCCGGATACTCCACCTCCATATCATACGTCCACTGGTCAAAATACAAATTTCCGCCGCGCCATTCCACCTCGCCGCGCTGAAAGTCCACCGTTTCGCTGCGGGGGTGGATCTTGGCGGGAAAGAAGCTGCCGGAGAAATCGTCGTTGACGATGAGCCGGTAGGCGTCGGCGCCGCCGAAGAAGAACCGGCGGGCATCCTGGTTTTCGGTATCCTGGAGGTTGAAGTCGGAGTCGACAGGCACCCAGCCGGCGCCTTCGAAGTACAGTTCGGCCCAATCGTGCAGGTTGATGCTGCCGGGATAGAGGAACCAGCCGCTCTGCCATTTGGCCGGGATGCCGTTGTAGCGGCACAAGGTAATAAAGAGCAACGCTTTCATGCCGCAGTCTCCGCGCCGGTTCTGAATACAATAGGCCGGAATGTCGGGCATGGTGGAGTACTCCAGCGCGCTGGCCCAGGGGATACTCTCTCCGATCCACCGGTAGATCAGCCAGGCTTTCTGCACCGGATCCTTTTCCTGGCCGACGATTTGTTCCGATAAGGCTTTCAGCTCCGGGGTGAACCGGATATGCTGATCCCGCCCGGCGGTGAAGTGCTGGTACAATTCGCCTTTCTTATCATAGGGCTCGACGGGCAGGCTCAGCAGCGGGTGCCACTCATCGTAGGCGGTGTAGGTAGCCTGGTACCGGAATTCCGTTTCCCTGCCGGCCTGTGCGCGCTGCTCCATATATATCGAGGTGTGCGGATAGGCCAGCGGCGAAATAATGTAAAACGGTTCGCTGGCTTCGTCCAGTTGGACGGCGGAGAGGCGGCGGCGGCTGGCGCGGGGAAAGGGCAGCCAGGCGCGGACCATCTCGCCGGGCGGAACGGCGCCGGGCTTAACTTTCAGGGTGTAAGTAATCCTGATCTGGCGGGGGCGCGCCAGGGGGCCTTCCCCTTTCTGCACTGCCGCCACGGCTTCCGGGAGGTAGCCTTGCAGGAACTGCCCCAGTCCGTCCACCCTGGGCCCGTCAATTTCCTCCCGCCGCTTTTTAGCCGCTTCGTCAACCCGGAACAGGTTCCAGACGGCATTGCGGAAGTAGCGCTTTTCCCCCTCGATGACGCGCATTTCCAGGCTTCCGGAAGCTTCCCATTTCCGCAGTTGTTCCTCCGGGAGGTCAGGGTAATAAGGTTTCAGGGTTTGGCGGACATAGGCTTCGTCGCGGTTGAAGTCCAGGCGGATACGGTCCAGCAGGGCCGATTGCAGCTCCAGTTCGTAAACGTCGGTAGCCGGGAGCCCGCCCTGGGCTATGCGTTCGCTAATCAGCTGCTGCGCCTGGGTGAACGCTCCCCGGGCGATCGCCTCGTTGATGGCCGGGTAGGGCGTTTGGGCGGGCAGGGAGTTGGCAACCAGGGAAAGGAATAAACAACAACAAAGAAACACCTTGAAATACTCTGTCCGCGGGGAGTTTCCCCTTCTGTTTCCAGGCATTTCTACATATTTCCATTTATTTCCAGGCTTGCGCTTGCGGGCTGTCTTTCCCATATATTTTACATTTCATTATACATCGTTACCTTTTCCAGCGGCAGAACCCCGGCCTTTTCCGGCCCTTCCAGCATTCGTTTGGCGCGGACGAAGGAGTTCAGGCGGTATTCCGTAAAGTCCGGATCGCCGCGCCGGAGGCTTTCTACCTCCACTTTGCCGGATGCGTGGATGATCCTGCCGTCACCCAGGTAGATGGCGACGTGGGTGATCCTTTCCGGTTTTTCTTCGGATGCCTTTCTGCCAAAAAAGAGCAGGTCGCCGGGCTGCAGGCCGGCAAGGGTTGTATCTGTTTCAACCGGGGTGCCGACGTGCACCTGCTGCGAAGCATCCCGGGGCAGGAGCAGGCCGTTGAGGTAGAACACCGTCTTGGTGAATCCGCTGCAGTCCACTCCTTTACCGGAAGTGCCGCCCCAGAGATAGGGCCGGCCCATGAACCGGAAGGCCGTTTCAATGATCTTTTCGGCGTCGGGGTTGTGGGAGGCCAGCCACAATTCGTAATTCATCACCGCTTCATCCGGCACGCAGGCGGATCTTCCATCCGGGTATTGCACCTGGCTGAACCCCATCCGGGAGCCGAGGTAGGCGAGGATGTTTCCCGCCAGCAGGTCGGAGACGCGCCGGGCGGCGGGCGTGGGTTCTGCCAGGGAAAAACCCTGGTCGGGCAGATAAACCACTTTTTCGGCCTGTTGCCACTGGCCGTACTCCGCTTCCGTCATCGCAACGAACCCACCGGGGTCGAGCCATCCGAGGTAGCCGTCGGGCGTCTGCACCAGAAACCAGCCGTCCATTTCCTTGTATACCCGCAGGGGAGTGCCCAGGGTAGATTGGGTCGACAATTCAGCGCTGTGGCGGGGTTCGGAGCGGATGTTGCAGGCCGAGAGGTTGACGACGCCATAGATCCTGCCCCGGAGGCTGGTATCGGGCAGCAGGCGGATGCTGTTGACGGTTGAAAAACCGGCCTCCTGCAGGCTGCTTTCCAGGGAGCTGACCGCTTGCGGAAGGTTGGATTCGCCGCTGAGCAATATTCGTTTCCCGTCCTGCCCGGCGGTGACGTCGAACAGGGCGACCCGCTTATCGGGGGCGTGTGCCTGGCGGGTTTTTTCCAGGAGGGTTTCCACTTCGGGGGGCAGCCCGCCCTGGTCGCGGCAGGAGAATAGCGTCAGCGTGAACAGCAAAAAAAGCGTGGTTGGTTTCATAATTCGGCCTTGATGTAAAGAACCAAATATAGAGAATTTTTCGCCCAGGTCATGTATCCTGTAAATCTTGTTAATCCTGTCTGCATATACCAGCTTGGAAAGCACACTTCGCAAGTCCTGTAAATCTTCGTCCGAAAAAGCGAAGGCCGCTCCCGGTGGTCGGGAGCGGCCTTCGCCTGAGCGTAAAAAGGAGCTATTGTTTAGTGGCCGGAAGAAGATTCCATGCCGTAGAAGTCGAAGTTGCTGACCCGGCTGCTGATCTCATTTCCTACGGAAGAGCTGTTGTTTTCGAAGCGGCAGCCGGTCATGATGGCGTCGCAGGTGCCTTTGCTGGAAGCGGTGCGGTCGTTGTAGACGCCGCTGCCGCGGATGTAGGCGATATTAGCGACGAAGACGCAGTTTCTCACTTTGGGAACTGCCAGGCCGTAGTCGGCTTTGTTGAACATGCCGGCGCCGTAGGTAGCCTCGTTGCCTTCGAAGAGGCAGTTCGTCAGTTGAGGTGCGCATTTGCCGTTATTGCCGTCGTTAAAGATGGCACCGCCGTCAACCTCGGAAATATTGTGGATGAACTTGCAGTTCTCGATGAAGGGCTCGCAGGTGCCGTTGTTGGCGTAGTTGTACATGCCGGCGCCTTCGCGGGCGATGTTATCCATGAAGATGCAGTTGCGGATAGCGGGGCTGGAGTTGGCGTTGGTAGCTTCGTTGTACCAGCCGGCGCCTTTGTGGTGCAGCGGGTTTTGAGAAGCAGAGCCCGTAGCGGAACCGCCCATGACTACAAAACCGTCGATCACGGTGCTGCTGCTGGCGTTCTTCGTATATACTACGGTGTAGGCGTTATCGTCTTTGGACGGCTGTCCGATCTCTCCGCTGAGGATGGTCAGGTTCTTGATCGGGTTTCTCTGGTCGAGAGATGTTTCGTATCCGGCGAAGCCTCCGTAGATCTCGACGCCTTCCGGGATGACGAACGATTTGGTGCGGTCGTTGTCCCGGGTGGTGAAGTACTTGCCGGAAGCCACCCAAATCTGCTTGCCGCTCTTGGCACGCAGCAGGGCTTCCTGTACGGTGCCCATCGGCTGGTTCCAGGAAGAGCCGTCGCCGTTGCCCCCTTTCTTCACGTAGATAACCTGGGCGCTCATGTGGCCAATAGCCAGGATCAATGCTGTAAGTAAAAATACTCTTTTCACGCTCAAAAAATTTTGAAGTTGGAAATAGAAAACAACCTTGAGAAAATGGGACTCAATTGACGGGAAGGCGTTAAACCTAAGCTAAGGTTTAAGCAAAACTGGGATGGGACACCTTCTTGTCAAAAGAGGTGTCAAACGAAGATCACAAACGTGGGACATAGAGCGAGAGCATGTACTCTCGTACTTACAACATGGGATGGATCGTCAAATAATAGACGCTAAAAAAAATGCTGGACTTCCTCCTAATGGGATATTGGGATCGGAGAAAATCCGGTTTCACGCTTAACAATACAATTTGGCTTCGGGGCAAAAAATAATGGGATAAAACAAATGTATAGAATTATTGGGAAATTCTGTACAGGTTAACGGACACTTTTTTGAATTTGTTTCACTTGCCTGGGAATAATTGCAAAATTTAACAAATTCTCATATATGTGTTAACTTTCCACAAGATCGGAAATCCCGAAGCATTCTCCAAATGTTTTTGAATAAAAAAAAAGAATATATGTGCTTTGGCGATGCAATTGCCTGGCTGTGAACCCGTTCAGCCCCGGCCTGGGTGTCCGGCTATACTGCTGGACATTTTTTGGACACAGAGCGCGCCGATTATGTCCGGTAGTGTGGCGTCCGGCGCTAACCGGCAGCTCCCGACTCTTAGGGCTTGCAAAACAATAAGCACTCCATTTAGACTCGTTCTTTTGGGCGCTAACCGCCCCGACACTCCTTGTACGGGGTAGACTGTTGCCAAGCCTCGCCGTAGCTCCGGCTATGCCTACGTTTGTCGCCTTGTTAGCGCACAAAATAACTTCGTCTATTCTGGACCACTTATTATTTTGCAAGCCCTAAGCCCCTGCTAATTCACTAATTCACTAATTCACTAATTCAGTCCATATACTCACACCATAATATATAGCGTGACTTTTCTGCCTTTTTCCGTCTGTAGGTAACGATTCGCTATACCGGCCCAAAATGCGGTTGGAGACAGGCCAGAGTAGTTCCTATCCTGCAAGAGAACCTTTCAAACCCAACGGGCGCGATTCCTTATTGTACCCCTTGCGCGGTTTTAGGCCCGTCCGTCCGGCCGGGTAAACCTTAGGCTGTAGGTTTTGGGGGCACCCCCGGCCTAATCGGGCACTCAACAGGCACCTAACGCCTAAAACCTAACATTTACCCGGCCGACTGGACGGGCCTAAATCCTCCTGACACCGAAGAGGGCACAATTTAGCGTCGCACCCGACCCAACTTCATGCGAGAATCAGGTAACATTTTCGCCTTATGAACGTATAAAGAGTTGCCATAAAGTGTTTAATCGGCAAAGCAGGAGGCATTTCCCCCGATTTTGACGGAATAATGTCAGAAAAAGCGGAGACCGAACTACAGTTTTTCTTTACCTTGGGGCGCCGGAAACAGCATGCTGTTTTCCATTGTTTCAAATATGAAGAGAGACGGCCTAAGCGTACTTTTTTTAAAGGACAAAGCTTTAAATATGAGAATCCTATTCTTGTCCGTCTTTACTTTTCTGGCCTCCCTCTTCGCGGGGTACGGCCAATCCCTGAAACAAGTCGTGGAAGCCGGTGACGAATCCTTCCAGAACCGGGACTATTACAATGCCTACAGGTGTTACGAGACGGTCCTGAAGTTCGCTTCCAAAGGCGCTTATAAAGGCGATACCCTGAAAGTCAAGTTCGATTATGCCCGGGCAGCGCAGCGGTTGAACTATTTCTCCAAAGCCAGAGATCTCTACGATGAACTCAGCCGGGAAGCCGGAAGTGTAAACAAGGATATCCATGCCCGCTCCTTTTTTTACCTGGCCAGGATGCTGCAGAACCTCGCGCAGGACAGCACTCACCTCTACAGCCAGGCGCTCAACACCTATCAGTATTTTTTAAATGAAGAACTCTTCCGGGATATAGAAGACAGCCCGGCTATCCAGGCGCGTTTCGAAAGAGACGCCCGCGCCGGGATGGAGAGCTGCAACGAGCTCGGGGATGCTACTGCCGTCCGGACGGATAGCCTCTACCGGCTCCCTATGCCCATTAATTCCGAATTCTCGGAAGTCGGGCCGGTTCGGGTCGGGAATACCTTGTACTTCTCTTCGCTTCGTTTTCTGCCGCCCGGCATTAACACCCCCCGCCAATCGTCCTTCTTTTCCAAGCAGTTGATGTCGACTTTCCGGCAGGGAACGGTGTTGGAACCAGAAGGGGAAGTCATGGACAGCTTCCTCGTGATGCCGGTGTCCGAAAATTTCAACGCCGACCGGCTGCATACCCTGCATACGGCCTTCAGCCAGGATGGCAGCCTGATGTTCTTCACATTATGCGCCCAGGAAAAAGGAGATTTAGATTGTTCCATTTACCGGCGCCGGCGCCTTGCCGATGGCAGCTGGGACGTTCCGCACCGGCTTTCCATCAATGCGGAAAACAAGGAGTTTACGGCTACTCAGCCCAGCACGGCTTTCGATTGCACGTCTGGCAAAGAATGGTTGTATTTTTCTTCTGACCGCCCGGGCGGGCATGGGGGCATGGACATCTGGCGGGCAGAGATCATGGAAGGCGGTACCCTGGGGGTTCCCGAAAACCTGCCGGATAAGATCAATACGGAAAAGGACGAAGCCACGCCGTTCTTTCACAGCCTTTCCCAGCGGCTCTACTTCAGCTCCGACGCTTCGCCCAGCTTTGGAGAATTCGATATTTTTTACAGTGATTTACGGGATGGCGCCTGGTCGGTTCCCCAAAATATGGGCTTACCTTATAATAGTGGTTACAACGACCAGTACTTCTTTCTTACCGCCGATGGCCAACAGGAATATTTTACCTCCGACCGCCCCCGTTCCTTCCGTTTTGTAGAGGAACTCGAGTTCTGTTGCACCGATATATATACCATGGCCAACGAAGTAGACCGGACGCTGGAAGTAAGCCTGGAAGATTGCGACGAAACGCAGCAACTGGAAAAGGTGGTAGAGCTCTACGAATTGTCCTGTGGCGAACGCAACCGGGTCGGCCTGCCCCAAACCGTTTTCGGCAAGGGCAGCGCGTCTTTCCCGGTACAGCTTTACCGCGAATACGAAATGAAGGTGTACAGTCCGGAAACAGACCTTTCTTATGCCCGGAAATTCAACCTGTCGGAAGAACAATATTTTAACAATACCAGTACGATCAGCTGGAAGCCGGATCCTTTTTACCCCACCCGGCTGGACCTGAAAGTCATAGCTTATGATGAGTCGACCGGGGAACCCCTGGACGGGGCGCTGATCCAGGTGCGGGAGAAGGAGGTGGAAAGGCAGGTGGCAGGCGGTGCCGGCAATGTCTTTCCGGTAGAGCCGGACATCGAATATACTGTCCACGTAGAAATGGATCCCAGCCAGCCCGGTATGGACTACACCGCCCAAAGGGCCGGCGATCCTGCCCAACCTTCTGCCCGGGTACAGAATTACCAGGCAGTAAACTTGCCCTATCACTATACCACCTCTGATCCGGACAATATGCGCCGGCTCTGCGGCAAGGATACCTTAAGGATATTTATGAAGCCGGTGCCGCCGGAGCTGCCCCTGCCCATCGTCCTTTATTTTGACCACGACAGGCCTACCAGATACCAGGGCCGACCCGACCGGACCGACCAGAGTTTCGACGAGGCCATCCAGCTTTATCTGGACAGAAAAAGCCTGTTCCTGGAGAAAAATGACCCTTCCGAGTCGCGGCGGGTAGATGCCTTCTTCGAGCGGGAAGTCAGCGGCGGCCTCACCACGCTCCAAAACCTCGCCAGTTCTTTAATGGGCTATGTGGATTACATGGGCGAGGACGAAAAGCTAGTGATCGAAATCCAGGGGTACTGCAGCCCCCGGGGCGGCACGGAATACAACCAGAAGCTCAGCGAGCGCCGCATCCAGTGCGTGCGCACCTTCCTGGAGTCTTACTCCCAGGATGGGCGGCAACTGAAAGATTTCGTCGGCACCAAGTTTATAGTGGAGGAATTGCCCCTTGGAGAATCGCAGGCGAGCAGCACTTATCCGGATAACGACCCCAATTCAATCTGGGGCATTGGCCCGGCGCTCGACCGGCGGGTAGAGATCGTGGACCTGACCAAGGGCAAGGGGCCCAAGCCCACCCAGCCGCAACTGGACGATGCGGTCACCCAGGACCATGAACCTTGACGAAACAGGGCGGCGTTGGAAACGAGCAGCGCCGGTTGTTTGCCCAAAAGTCCTGGATTCCCCCAGCTATACTGAGCTGCGCCTGGTTTTGCGCATTGCCGTTGAGTATAACAAACAACAACCCACCAACCGGGCTCACCTCTTAAACCCATGCGGTTTTTCCTCTGGTGGAGAATTCTTCTCCTGGCCCACCGAGGCGGTATTCCCTTCAAAATAATTATGCTCCATGACCGGCTGGCACGAGCCTTCGCCGGAATACTCATTGTGAATGCTGCCGTTGTTGACGAAAGCCTTGTTGTTCTTGAAAATGTTGGAGGAGATCGTTGGTTTCACGCTTCCGCCGTGGGGTTCGTTGAAGATCGCTCCTCCGTAAGTGGCCACGTTGGCCTCGAAATGGCATTTTGTGATCCGGGGGCTGCAATGGCCGTCTATGCTGACATTCATTATGGCACCGCCGTCCAGGTCGGCCTTGTTCTTAATGAACGCACAATTGGCGATCCTGGGGCTGCAATCGCCCTGCTCCCTAGCCAGGTTGAATATGCCGGCGCCTTCGCGGGCGTAATTCCTGGTGATGGTGCAGTTGCGGATATTGGGGCTGCTTGACTGGCCATTGGTGGCCAGGTTGAAAATGCCACCGCCCTTGAATTCCAGCAAGCGGTTTTTGTCCTGTCCGTCGGCTGCTCCGCCCAGGATGAAGAAGCCGTCGAGCGTGGTTTCTTCCCCGGCATTCTGGAAATAGACGACCGTATAGGCATTATCCAGAAAAGAAGCCGTGCCGATCTCCCCGCTGAGGTGGGTGGTGTTTTTTTTAACATCCCGTTGTTCCCGGCTCGTTTCGGACCCGGCGAACCCGCCAAAGAGGCCTACGCCTGGCGGGATGACAAAAGACCGGGTGCGGTCGTTTTCCCCGGAGGTATGGTATGTTCCGCGGGAGACCCATATTTCATCGCCCGGCCTGGCCTTTTCCAGTGCCTTGTGCAGGTCGCCAAGCGCCTTGGCCCAGGAGCTTCCGTCGGCGGTTCCGCCCTGGCTCACGTAATAGATGGTTTGTGCTTCCAACTGGCAAAAAACCAGCATTGATGCCATTAGTAACAATACTCTTTTCACGATCAAAAGGGTTTTTATCAGGCAAAAGCCGAGTACAGGATTTGGGAAAAATTAAATCCAATGCAATGCAATGGCAGACCCTGACCGGGCCATGCCGGGACAGCTGGGAAAAAGGCCTTCCAAATGCTAAAGGCGCCGAACGAAGTAGTACAAATGTGGGATAAAATGCAATAACGATGTTCGCCGGGATAAGTTTCATAAACCTATCGCAACCTGCCCGGAAATCCGGGCTTTGCGCCGGCACCAATCGTTAAGTAAGTGTAAAATAACAAAATTTGCGCCCATTTCATAAATGAAGCCGGAGATTTTTTTTATCTTGGATGCAACGAATTTCCCCTCCAATCGTATATGCAAGTGCTATAAAGTCCCCCGTTTAAACTCCCTTTTATGAGAAGTACTGTTCATTCGCCCATTCAGATGGCCGAATTTAATAATGCGAAATTTGTTGCCGGAAAATAGTTTTTCCTTATTTTGGGCAAATAACCCGGAAGTGCAACTATCCTTTTCCGGCTCCATCAGCAGGAAGAGCTATCAGGCAGCGTTTTAATTTAATAAAAACCAATTGATCTTGAAAAGGATACTATACCTCTGGTTATTGGCCTTCTGGGTGGTTCCCGAGCTATATGCTCAGGACATACACTTCTCGCAGTTCGCCTATTCTCCTTCTAATATCAACCCGGCGCTGACCGGGGTCTTCCGCGGGAACGCCCGCCTGATCGGCAACGTGCGAAGCCAGTGGCGCGCCGTTCCGGTAAAGTACCGCACGTTTTCTACCAGCGCCGATTTCAAGATCCCCAAACGGTTTGACCGAAACGGCTTTTTTGCTGCGGGAGCGGCCTTCAACTATGACGACGCGGGCTTCTCTGCCGTTGAAAGCCGTACGCTCAAGCTGGCCAACCTCAACCTCAGCGGATCCTATACCCACAAACTGGCTGATTTTGCCTTCCTCACTGCCGGCCTGCAGGCCGGGTTCAGCAACCGGAGGTTTGACCTCGACGGCCTTTATTTCGACTCCCAGTATGACCCCGCTACCAGCGGGCTGGATCCTTCCAAAAACCACGGCGAAGATTTTCAGGCGGATAACAATAATTTTGCCGACCTCAGCACCGGCCTCAACTTCCGGTTTCAGGATTACAGCAGCTGTGAGATCGTCAATGACCTCAGCAAACGGTCTTTCCTGGATGTCGGGATCGGCATTTTCCACCTCAACCGGCCGGACCAAAGCTTCGGAAATGATGGCGATTCCCGGCTGTTCGTCCGGTATAGCCCCTATTTGTTCGCCAATAAACAGGTCGATGACATCGTCGACGTATTCGGCAACCTGAACTTCCAGTTCCAGGGCCCCTACCGGGAATGGCTGGCTGCCCTCGGAGGCAGGGTCTACATCGACCGGACGCCCGGCAACCAAAAGTCGGTCGCGCTGAGCTGCGGGTATCGCTTCAACCGGGATTTCGGAGATGTGGTCTATCCCACTCTGGAAGTCCAGATCGGCGAAATCTATGGCAGCTTCTCCTATGACATTAACCTGTCAGATTTCCGGGTGGCGACCCTGCGGCGGGGTGGGCCGGAAATCGCTGTCCGCTACATCATCAGCAAAGTCTGTTTCGACAATAAATACTTCTGCCCCCTGCTTTAGTTTGTTTAACCGGCCGCACAGATACCCTCAAGCTGTACGGCACCTGCTACTTATCCTTGTTTTGGCGGCCCTGCCTGTTTCCGGCAACCGCTGATTTGCCCGGCGTCGTAGAAATAATTGGATGGCCTGAAAACCGACGCAGAAAAAGATCTCCCACAAAGTAGTATGCTATCTCCTTTTTCTGTAAGAGCTTTGACGAGAATCTGGATAAAATATTTAATATGAGAGCAATTCTATTGTCCGTATTGGCCGGCTTGCTATTCCCCTTCATCAGCTGTGGCCAATCCCTGGACGAAGTTATTAAGGTGGGGAATCAATCCTTCGATACCAAGGATTACTATAATGCCTTTCGGTGTTACGAAAGCGTGCTCAGTTTTGTGGGAAAAGATAAATATAAAGGAGACTGGGACCCCCTCTATATCAAGTACCGCTATGCCGAATCGGCCCAGCGGTTCAACAATTTTAAAAAAGCGGATACCATCTATACGGAATTGTTGTCGGAAAGCCTGAATGCCAATATGGATGTCTATGCCCGCTCTACTTTCAACCTGGGCAGAGTAAAACAGAGCCTGGCCAAAGACACCATCGCCCTGAACCTGATCCGCCTGGATACCAATATGCTGAGGAAAGCCTGGGAATACTACGATGCCTTTCTCAGTAAAGGCCTCAGCCAACATCTCCGGTCCTTTCCGGCCCAGGTGAAAAAAAACCTGGACAGTTCCCCCCTTAGCGAGCCGGCCCGGCTCGCTTTCGAGACAGCGGCAAGAAAAGGCAAAGCCGATTGTGCGAGAGCCATCGAAGCTGCCGGCCGCCACCCGCAGGGATTCGCCCTGAGTGAAGATACCCTGTCCCGCCTTCCGGGCGCCGTCAACTCCCGGTATTCCGACATCGCTCCTGTGCTGATCGGCAATACGCTGTACTTCTCCTCTATCAAATTCCCCTCCGGCCCGGAAAAACTCCAGCGGCAGTCCCGCATCTATTCCCAGGTGCTGAAAGCTGGCTACCTGCAAAATGACCAGGGCGTGCCGAAGGCCATCCTGGAAGTAGATACCTTGCCGCAGGTAGGCTTTTTTAATGACGGCAGCGACTTTAGCCACACCATCCATACGGCCATCACCAACAACGGCGAATGGATGTACTTCTCGCACTGCCCGCAGGGGCGCGGCGAAGACCCCCGCTGCACCCTCTACCGCCGGAAGAAAACAGACGGCGGCTGGGGAGCGCCGGAATACCTGGACATCAACGTAGACAGTACCCAATTCACTACCACCCAGCCCAGCATAAGCTACGATTTCCGCACCAAAGAACAGTGGCTGTACTTCGCTTCCGACCGCAACGGCCCCGGAACCAAAGGAAAGCTGGACATCTGGCGCTGCCGGGTGGACGAGGCCGACGGCAGCCTGGCCGCCCCGGAACCCTTCTCCGCAGCCAATTCGGAGTGGAACGACGCCACGCCCTTCATGCATGCCTTGTCCGGCAGGCTGTTCTTCAGCTCCGACCGCGAATCCACCTTCGGGCTTTACGACAACTTTGTCTGGATACCCGCAAAAACAGGTGGGGTAGTTGAAAACCTGGGGCTTCCTTATAATAGTGGCTACAACGACCAGTATTACTTCCTGGCCGGGGAAGGCGACCGGGCCTTTTTCTCTTCCGACCGCCCGGAATCCACCCGATTCGTCGATTCGCTGGATGCTTGTTGCCAGGATATCTATACCTACCCCATCGACCTGCGGGCGGAGTTGTCCGTCGAAGTTTGCGGCTGCGGGGAAATCCTTCCCGGCAAAGACAACCTGAAAATATATGACATCACTTATTGCGATTGCGAAGAAGAAAGCAACCGCGTGAGCATCGAGGAACTGAAGAAATACCATAAATACCGCCTGGTGGCTTCCCATGAAGATTTTGTTACCAACCGCGATGTCGTCGTTTATTTCGATGGCAGCCATGATGGTAAGCTGGACACCGTTGTCAGCCTGTCCCCCGCTTTTGTCGACTACCGTTTTGTCGTCAGGGACAGTTCGACCCGCGAGCCTCTGGGGGCGGAAGAATATAGGCTGACGCTCACCGCTGAAGGGGCGGCATCCCCGGAAAGGCCGGACAACCAAACCTATCGGCTGGACCCAAAGTATAATTACACCCTGGACGTAATGGCTAAGAATCCGGCTTACCAGTCTAAAAAGCAACTCCTGAACCTGGCACCGATACGGACAACCGGCTGCGAGGCCCGCTGTGATACCACTTATTATGTAGACCTGGCCATCCCCTGCCTTCCGGATTCTCTGGAAGGCATCATTTTCTATTTTGATAATGATAAGCCCAGCCGGATCGAAAGGCGCAAATGGACGACGACAAATGAACGGTTCAATTCGGCCCTGGTCGGCCCCTATTACGCGAAGAAGGATAAATACATGAAGTTCAACCTGGACCGGATACCGGTGACCTGGAGCCAGGTCGCTACACAGGTCAGGTTTGACACCATCCTCAATTTTGACGACAGGATAGAGCGGATCGATACTTTGTTGGACCTTAAGGCCCCGGCAGAACAGGAGGGCGTTGAGACCGAATCGCTGCGTTATTTTGTAAGGAGAGCTGGATCCGGGCAATTCAATATCATTCCGGACCCCGTTACGGTAGGGGGGCGGATCGACCGTTTCTTCGACCGCGACCTGCAAGGGAACCTCGATAAGTTCAACAACTTTATCGCCTACCTGAAAAACTATCTGGAAACCGGCAACGACATCAGGATCACCATGCAGGCCTACTGCAGCAAGCGGGTGAGCGGCACTGTTAGCAATTACAACGATTCCCTGGCGGTGCGCCGGATACGGTGTATTGATGCTACCATCAGAGAATCCCTGGAAAAATCCTGGGCGGGCGTAAATGGCGCAGAGCGGGATAATTACGGCGATTTTATTATTGACCCGAAACCCGTCGGCGATTCAGAAGCGGCGGAAAACTTCCCCGACCCGGACCTGGACCCCGACGACGACGAGGGGGGCGAATTTTTCCTCTCTGCCGCTTTGGACCGCCGGGTTGAGATCACTTCTATCGAGATAAAAACCTGTGACGGAGGCGAGGCCTTCTCGAGCGATAATACAATTAAAAACCCTGGACAACCATGATAATAAATACGAAAACCATGCCAACACTGACCAAGGCCGCCTTTCTGGCAATCCTGTGGCTTGCCCCGGCCTTACTATGGAGCACTACCGCCTATCACTGGGATGAGCCAGGATGCTGCCAGTGGCAGGAACAGGAAACACAACAGCGGGAACTGGATAACTGGCAATGGCGCCTCCTGGCAGGAGATACGCTGCGCCCTACGTTTGCTACGCACGCCTGTGACCTGATCTGTCCGGATTTTCAGGTCAACCGCATCGTCGTCGATGCCAATTGCGGGCAGAACGATGGAAGCGCTACAATAGAACCGGTGGGCTATCCCGCCGGCACGGTTTTCAGTTACGCCTGGTCCGGCAATGTCAGCACCACCAATGAGGCCGACAGCTTGCCTGCCGGCATCTATTTCGTGAGCATTTCCGTCGTCGTATCCGGCAACGGCTCCTTCCGCAATTGTGATACGGAAACCATCGTTCCGGTCAGTGACGTTGGGGGGCCGGAAGTATCCGTCAGCACCGTATCGGCCAACTGCATGTCGGAAGCCGGGCGCGTCCGGCTGGACATTACCAGCGGCACACCTCCCTTCACCATCAGCTGGACCGGCGGCACCCGCACTGCCGGCGCGCTGGGGCCGGTGCAGTTCGTCAATCTGGCCGCCGGCACTTATACTTTCCTTGTGGCTGATGCCAATGGCTGTAAAACGGCTGTCGTGGCAGACGTGCCCCGGGATAATTCCGGCATGTTTGATGTCTTCCTTAACGCTACCCCTGCCAGCGGGTGCGGCGCTTCCGACGGAACGCTCACCGTAAATATCAATGGTGGTTTCCCGCCCTTTGAAATAACCCTCAATAACCTGAACAGCTTTACGACCAGCAACAACCCCTATACCTTCACGAACTTGCCGCCCGGCCTGTACCGGGTAAAGGTAACAGACGTATTGCAGTGCGAAGAAGAACGCGATATCGTAGTCACCGACGGCAGCCCGCCCTGCAACAACTGCTGGACGGCCGTCGACGCCGACTGCTCCGACGCCATCGGCTATCTGGTCTTCGACGGATGCGGCGCAGCGCATGAGACCTTCGAGGTGCGGCAGAAGAATTCTACTTTTATTATTCAAACTGTTGCCGGAAACAGCACCGCCACGATTGAAGTGCCCGCCGGTGATTACCGGATCAAAAGAGTGAGTTCTCAGGACGCCTGCATCTGTGAGTTCAAACTTACCGTAGAGGCACCGGAAGAATTGACAGCCGAAGTGGAAGTGGTAGATGATTGCGCACCGGATGGCACCAGCGCCGGATCGATCACAGTGGTCGAGATCACCGGCGGCACGCCCCCCTACACGGAATTGATCACCGATAGCCTTGGCAACCCGGTATCCAATCCCAACAACCTGCCTCCGGGTATTTACACCATAACGATCACGGACGCCAACAATTGCCAGCCGCTGGTTAAGGAAGTAGAGATCGAAGGCTGCCCCTGCGGCCCGATAACAGTAACCGCTTCTCCGGCGGATACGATCATCTGCGAAGGCGAATCGGTCACGTTGCAGGCCGTCGTTACCTCTCCCGATCCGCCGGGCAGCATTACCTGGTTCGATGAAAACGATACGGAAGTAGGCACGGGCGCCGCCCTGCCGGTTACGCCGGATGCGGGAATCCATCAGTATACCGTCGTCGCCCAAAGCAGCTGCAGCTCCGATACCGATACGGCTACCGTAAGGGTAAAAGTGGCTGAAAACGCCTCCCTTGCCGCAGATCCTGATTACCTCCTGGTTTGCACCGACGATCCGGTTACTATCGACGTTTCCGGCCCGCTCTCCGAGTGCGTGATCTGGCTGAACAGCGCCGGCGAACCGGTAGATACCGGAATTCAGCTGATGGTGATCCCGGAACCTGGCCGGAATCAATACATAGCTACCTTGCCCGGAGCCGAAAACTGCGTGGTGCCCGATACCGTAACAGTGGAATACCGCACCGAAACAGTAGACGTGACAGTAAGCGGCCCCACCAAGGTCTGTGAGGGCGATTCCGTATGCCTGCTGGCTGCCTATACCCCCAACGATGCGACAGTGAGTATTAGCTGGACAGATATCAATGGAATACCCCTGGGAAATGATCCTGAATTGTGCGTGACGCCCTCAGCCGGTATCCAACAGTATATTGCCATCGCCAGCAACGGCTGCTCGTCTGATTCGGATACCGCTGTGGTCACTGTACTTGCAGATACGACCAAAATAGAAATCACTCCGGCGGACACGGTAACGCTGTGCGCCATTGAAGAAGCATGCTTCGAAGTGACAGACACCACGCTGTGGGACTGCATCCAGTGGGTAGACGCCGGCGGCACGATCGTCGGCACGGGCGGGGAGCTGTGCGTTACGCCCCCGGGCTTTGGCCTGTACTGGTATGTGGCGCAGGTAGACAGCACGCTTCGCTGCGTGGTCCCGGACACGGCTTACGTGAAAGTGGTGCCGGACAGCCTGTCGGCCACAGTCGAGGGCCCGGACAAGGTATGCGAAGGGGACAGCATCTGCCTGACGGCCACCGTCGGGCCGGACCCGATAATGGCAATGGTGACCTGGACGGACGAGACGGGCGCGGTGCTGGGCACGGGCCTGGAGCTGTGCGTGACGCCTGGGCCGGGCATGCACACGTACACCGCCACGGCGGACAACGGGTGTGCCGCGGCTTCGGGCAGCAAAACCGTCAAGGTGCTGTCGGACACGACAAAGATAGAAATTGCGCCATCTGACACCCTCCTGTGCGCCCTTGGGGAAGCATGCTTCGAGGTGACAGACACCACGCTGTGGGACTGCATCCAGTGGGTAGACGCCGGCGGCATGATAGTCGGCACGGGCGGGGAGCTGTGCGTTACGCCTCCGGGCTTCGGCCTGTACTGGTATGTGGCGCAGGTAGACAGCACCTTGCGGTGCGTCCTTCCG
The DNA here is from genome assembly GCA_020636375.1 of Lewinellaceae bacterium. Lineage (GTDB taxonomy): Bacteria > Bacteroidota > Bacteroidia > Chitinophagales > Saprospiraceae > JACJXW01. Next base: position 91,569 of record JACJXZ010000013.1, read on the forward strand.
GACACGGCCTACGTGAAAGTGGTGCCGGATAGCCTGTCGGTCACAGTCGACGGCCCGGACAAGGTATGCGAAGGGGACAGCATCTGCCTGGCGGCTGCCGTCGGGCCGGACCCCACCATGGCGATGGTGACCTGGACGGACGAGACGGGCGCAGTGCTGGGCACGGGCCTGGAGCTGTGCCTGACGCCGGGCCCGGGCATGCACACGTACACCGCCACGGCGGACAACGGCTGTGCCGTGGCTTCGGGCAGCAAAACCGTCAAAGTGCTGTCGGACACGACTAAAATAGAGATCACGCCGGCGGACACGGTGACGCTGTGCGCCATTGAAGAAGCATGCTTCGAAGTGACAGACACCACGCTGTGGGACTGCATCCAGTGGGTAGACGCCGGGGGCACGATTGTCGGCACGGGCGGGGAGCTGTGCGTTACGCCTCCGGGCTTCGGCCTGTACTGGTATGTGGCGCAGGTAGACAGCACGCTGCGGTGCGTGATCCCGGATACGGCTTATGTGAAGCTGGTGCCGGATAGCCTGTCGGCCACAGTCGACGGCCCGGACAAGGTATGCGAAGGGGACAGCATCTGCCTGGCGGCTGCCGTCGGGCCGGACCCCACCATGGCGATGGTGACCTGGACGGACGAGACGGGCGCAACAATAGGCACGGGCCTGGAGCTGTGCGTGACGCCGGGCCCGGGCATGCACACGTACACCGCCACGGCGGACAACGGATGTGCTATAGCGGCAGGCAGCAAAACCGTCAAGGTGCTGTCGGACACGACTAAAATAGAGATCACTCCGGCGGACACGGTAACGCTGTGCGCCATTGAAGAAGTATGCTTCGAAGTGACAGACACCACGCTGTGGGACTGCATCCAGTGGGTAGACGCCGGCGGCACGATCGTCGGCACGGGCGGGGAGCTGTGCGTTACGCCTCCGGGCTTCGGCCTGTACTGGTATGTGGCGCAGGTAGACAGCACGCTGCGGTGCGTGATCCCGGACACGGCCTACGTGAAAGTGGTGCCGGACAGCCTGTCGGCCACAGTCGAGGGCCCGGACAAGGTATGCGAAGGGGACAGCATCTGCCTGGCGGCTGCCGTCGGGCCGGACCCCACCATGGCGATGGTGACCTGGACGGACGAGACGGGCGCGGTGCTGGGCACGGGCCTGGAGCTGTGCGTCACGCCGGGGCCGGGCATGCACACCTACACCGCCACGGCGGACAACGGGTGCGCCGCGGCTTCGGGCAGCAAAACCGTCAAAGTGCTGTCGGACACGACTAAAATAGAGATCACGCCGGCGGACACGGTAACGCTGTGCGCCATTGAAGAAGCATGCTTCGAAGTGACAGACACCACGCTGTGGGACTGCATCCAGTGGGTAGACGCCGGCGGCATGATCGTCGGCACGGGCGGGGAGCTGTGCGTTACGCCTCCGGGCTTCGGCCTGTACTGGTATGTGGCGCAGGTAGACAGCACCTTGCGGTGCGTCCTTCCGGACACGGCCTACGTGAAAGCAGTGCCGGACAGCCTGTCGGCCACAGTCGACGGCCCGGACAAGGTATGCGAAGGGGACAGCATCTGCCTGGCGGCTGCCGTCGGGCCGGACCCCACCATGGCGATGGTGACCTGGACGGACGAGACGGGCGCAGTGCTGGCACGTATGGAGCTGTGCGTGACGCCGAAGCCCGGCATGCATGCACCTACACCGCCACGGCGGACAACGGCTGTGCTGTGGCTTCGGGCAGCAAAACCGTCAAAGTGCTGTCGGACACGACAAAGATAGAAATTGCGCCATCTGACACCCTCCTGTGCGCCCTTGGGGAAGCATGCTTCGAGGTGACGGACACCACGCTGTGGGACTGCATCCAGTGGGTAGACGCCGGGGGGGCGATTGTCGGCACGGGCGGAGAGCTGTGCGTTACGCCTCCGGGCTTTGACCTGTACTGGTATGTGGCGCAGGTAGACAGCACGCTGCGGTGCGTGATCCCGGACACGGCCTACGTGAAAGTAGTCCCGGACAGCCTGTCGGTACACAGTCGACAGGCCCGGACAAAGTATGCGAAGGGGACAGCATCTGCCTGGAGGCTGCCGTCGGGCCGGACCCCACCATGGCGATGGTGACCTGGACGGACGAGACGGGCGCAGTGCTGGGCACGGGTATGGAGCTGTGCGTGACGCCGGGGTACGGCATGCATGCACCTACACCGCCACGGCGGACAACGGATGCGCCGTGGCTTCGGGCAGCAAAACCGTCAAAGTGCTGTCGGACACGACAAAGATAGAAATCACGCCATCTGACACCCTCCTGTGCGCCCTTGGGGAAGCATGCTTCGAGGTGACGGACACCACGCTGTGGGACTGCATCCAGTGGGTAGACGCCGGCGGGGCGATCGTCGGCACGGGCGGGGAGCTGTGCGTTACGCCTCCGGGCTTTACCTGTACTGGTATGTGGCGCAGGTAGACAGCACCTTGCGGTGCGTCCTTCCGGACACGACCACGTGAAAGTGGTGCCGGACAGCCTGTCAGTCACAGTCAACACCCGGACAAGGTATGCGAAGGGGACAGCATCTGCCTGGCGGCTGCCGTCGGCCGGACCCCACCATGGCGATGGTGACCTGGACGGACGAGACGGGCGCAACAATAGGGCACGTACCTATGGCTGTGCGTGACGCCGGGCCCGGCATGCACACCGGCCACGGCGGACAACGGATGTGCTGTGGCTTCGGGCAGCAAAACCGTCAAAGTGCTGTCGGACACGACTAAGATAGAGATCACGCCGGCGGACACGGTGACGCTGTGCGCCCTTGAGGAAGCATGCTTCGAGGTGACGGACACCACGCTGTGGGACTGCATCCAGTGGGTAGACGCCGGGGGGGCGATTGTCGGCACGGGCGGGGAGCTGTGCGTTACGCCTCCGGGCTTTGGCCTGTACTGGTATGTGGCGCAGGTAGACAGCACGCTGCGGTGCGTGATCCCGGACACGGCTTACGTGAAAGTGGTGCCGGACAGCCTGTCGGCCACAGTCGAGGGCCCGGACAAAGTATGCGAAGGGGACAGCATCTGCCTGGCGGCTGCCGTCGGGCCGGACCCCACCATGGCGATGGTGACCTGGACGGACGAGACGGGCGCAGTGCTGGGCACGGGCCTGGAGCTGTGCGTGACGCCGGGCCCGGGCATGCACACCTACACCGCCACGGCGGACAACGGGTGCGCCGTGGCTTCGGGCAGCAAAACCGTCAAAGTGCTGTCGGACACGACAAAGATAGAAATTGCGCCATCTGACACCCTCCTGTGCGCCCTTGGGGAAGCATGCTTCGAGGTGACGGACACCATGCTGTGGGACTGCATCCAATGGGTAGACGCCGGCGGCACGATCGTCGGCACGGGCGGGGAGCTGTGCGTAACGCCCCCTGGCTTCGGCCTGTACTGGTACGTGGCGCAGGTAGACAGCACGCTTCGCTGCGTGATCCCGGACACGGCCTATGTGAAAGTGGTGCCGGACAGCCTGTCGGTCACAGTCGACGGCCCGGACAAAGGTATGCGAAGGGGACAGCATCTGCCTGGCGGCTGCCGTCGGTACGGACCCCACCATGGCGATGGTGACCTGGACGGACGAGACGGGGCGCAGTGCTGGGCACGGTACTTGAGCTGTGCGTCACGCCGGTACCTGGCATGCACACCTACACCCGCCACGGCGGACAACGGCTGTGCCAGTGGCTTCGGGCAGCAAAACCGTCAAAGTGCTGTCGGACACGACAAAGATAGAGATCACGCCATCTGACACCCTCCTGTGCGCCCTTGGGGAAGCATGCTTCGAAGTGACGGACACCACGCTGTGGGACTGCATCCAGTGGGTAGACGCCGGGGGGGCGATTGTCGGCACGGGCGGGGAGCTGTGCGTTACGCCTCCGGGCTTCGGCCTGTACTGGTATGTGGCGCAGGTAGACAGCACCTTGCGGTGCGTCCTTCCGGACACGGCCTACGTGAAAGTGGTGCCGGACAGCCTGTCGGCCACAGTCGAGGGCCCGGACAAAGTATGCGAAGGGGACAGCATCTGCCTGGCGGCTGCCGTCGGGCCGGACCCCACCATGGCGATGGTGACCTGGACGGACGAGACGGGCGCAGTGCTGGGCACGGGCCTGGAGCTGTGCGTGACGCCGGGCCCGGGCATGCACACCTACACCGCCACGGCGGACAACGGGTGCGCCGTGGCTTCGGGCAGCAAAACCGTCAAAGTGCTGTCGGACACGACAAAGATAGAAATTGCGCCATCTGACACCCTCCTGTGCGCCCTTGGGGAAGCATGCTTCGAGGTGACGGACACCACGCTGTGGGACTGCATCCAGTGGGTAGACGCCGGGGGGGCGATTGTCGGCACGGGCGGGGAGCTGTGCGTGACGCCTCCGGGCTTTGGCCTGTACTGGTATGTGGCGCAGGTAGACAGCACCTTGCGGTGCGTCCTTCCGGACACGGCCTACGTGAAAGTGGTGCCGGACAGCCTGTCGGCCACAGTCGACGGCCCGGACAAGGTATGCGAAGGGGACAGCATCTGCCTGGCGGCTGCCGTCGGGCCGGACCCCACCATGGCGATGGTGACCTGGACGGACGAGACGGGGGCAACAATAGGCACGGGCCTGGAGCTGTGCGTCACGCCGGGCCCGGGCATGCACACCTACACCGCCACGGCGGACAACGGATGTGCTGTGGCTTCGGGCAGCAAAACCGTCAAAGTGCTGTCGGACACGACAAAGATAGAAATTGCGCCATCTGACACCCTCCTGTGCGCCCTTGGGGAAGCATGCTTCGAGGTGACGGACACCACGCTGTGGGACTGCATCCAGTGGGTAGACGCCGGGGGGGCGATTGTCGGCACGGGCGGGGAGCTGTGCGTTACGCCTCCGGGCTTTGGCCTGTACTGGTATGTGGCGCAGGTAGACAGCACCTTGCGGTGCGTCCTTCCGGATACGGCTTACGTGAAAGTGGTGCCGGACAGCCTGTCGGTCACAGTCAACGGCCCGGACAAGGTATGCGAAGGGGACAGCATCTGCCTGGCGGCTGCCGTCGGGCCGGACCCCACCATGGCGATGGTGACCTGGACGGACGAGACGGGCGCAACAATAGGCACGGGCCTGGAGCTGTGCGTGACGCCGGGCCCGGGCATGCACACCTACACCGCCACGGCGGACAACGGCTGTGCTGTGGCTTCGGGCAGCAAAACCGTCAAAGTGCTGTCGGACACGACTAAAATAGAGATCACGCCGGCGGACACGGTAACGCTGTGCGCCATTGAAGAAGTATGCTTCGAAGTGACAGACACCACGCTGTGGGACTGCATCCAGTGGGTAGACGCCGGGGGGGCGATTGTCGGCACGGGCGGGGAGCTGTGCGTTACGCCTCCGGGCTTCGGCCTGTACTGGTATGTGGCGCAGGTAGACAGCACCTTGCGGTGCGTCCTTCCGGACACGGCCTACGTGAAAGTGGTGCCGGACAGCCTGTCGGTCACAGTCGACGGCCCGGACAAGGTATGCGAAGGGGACAGCATCTGCCTGGCGGCTGCCGTCGGGCCGGACCCCACCATGGCGATGGTGACCTGGACGGACGAGACGGGCGCAGTGCTGGGCACGGGCCTGGAGCTGTGCGTGACGCCGGGCCCGGGCATGCACACCTACACCGCCACGGCGGACAACGGATGTGCTATAGCGGCAGGCAGCAAAACCGTCAAAGTGCTGTCGGACACGACAAAGATAGAAATTGCGCCATCTGACACCCTCCTGTGCGCCCTTGGGGAAGCATGCTTCGAGGTGACGGACACCACGCTGTGGGACTGCATCCAGTGGGTAGACGCCGGGGGGGCGATTGTCGGCACGGGCGGGGAGCTGTGCGTTACGCCTCCGGGCTTCGGCCTGTACTGGTATGTGGCGCAGGTAGACAGCACCTTGCGGTGCGTCCTTCCGGACACGGCTTACGTGAAAGTGGTGCCGGACAGCCTGTCGGTCACAGTCGACGGCCCGGACAAGGTATGCGAAGGGGACAGCATCTGCCTGGCGGCTGCCGTCGGGCCGGACCCCATCATGGCGATGGTGACCTGGACGGACGAGACGGGCGCGGTGCTGGGCACAGGCCTGGAGCTGTGCGTCACGCCGGGCCCGGGCATGCACACGTACACCGCCACGGCGGACAACGGATGTGCTATAGCGGCAGGCAGCAAAACCGTCAAAGTGCTGTCGGACACGACAAAGATAGAAATTGCGCCATCTGACACCCTCCTGTGCGCCCTTGGGGAAGCATGCTTCGAGGTGACGGACACCACGCTGTGGGACTGCATCCAGTGGGTAGACGCCGGCGGCATGATCGTCGGCACGGGCGGCAGCTTGTGCGTAATGCCTGCCGAACCGGGCCTGTACCAGTACATTGCCCAGGGTAGACAGCACGCTTCGGTGCGTCCTTCCGGACACGGCTTATGTGAAGCTGGTGCCGGACAGCCTGTCGGTCACAGTCGACGGCCCGGACAAGGTATGCGAAGGGGACAGCATCTGCCTGGCGGCTGCCGTCGGGCCGGACCCCACCATGGCGATGGTGACCTGGACGGACGAGACGGGCACAGTGCTGGGCACACGTACTGGAGCTGTGCGTCACGCCGGGTACGGGCATGCATGCACACCTACACCGCCACGGCGGACAACGGGTGTGCCGTGGCTTCGGGCAGCAAAACCGTCAAGGTGCTGTCGGACACGACTAAAATAGAGATCACGCCATCGGACACGGTGACGCTGTGCGCCCTTGAAGAAGTATGCTTCGAGGTGACAGACACCACGCTGTGGGACTGCATCCAGTGGGTAGACGCCGGGGCACGATCGTCGGCACGGGCGGCAGCTTGTGCGTAATGCCTACCGAACCGGTACCGTACCAGTACATTGCCCAGTAGACAGCACCTTGCGGTGCGTCCTTCCGGACACGGCTTACGTGAAGCTGGTGCCGGACAGCCTGTCGGTCACAGTCGACGGGCCCGGACAAGGTATGCGAAGGGGACAGCATCTGCCTGGCGGCTGCCGTCGGGCCGGACCCCATCATGGCAATGGTGACCTGGACGGACGAGACGGGCGCAGTGCTGGGCACGGGCCTGGAGCTGTGCGTGACGCCGGGCCGGGCATGCACACCTACACCGCCACGGCGGACAACGGGTGTGCCGTGGCTTCGGGCAGCAAAACCGTCAAGGTGCTGTCGGACACGACTAAAATAGAGATCACTCCGGCGGACACGGTGACGCTGTGCGCTCCAGAGGAGGTATGCTTCGAGGTGACGGACACTACTTTGTGGGACTGCATCCAGTGGGTAGACGCCGGCGGCATGATCGTCGGCACGGGCGGCAGCTTGTGCGTAATGCCTACCGAACCGGGCCTGTACCAGTACATTGCCCAGGTAGACAGCACGCTGCGGTGCGTCCTTCCGGACACGGCTTATGTGAAGCTGGTACCGGACAGCCTGTCGGTCACAGTCGAGGGCCCGGACAAGGTATGCGAAGGGGACAGCATCTGCCTGGCGGCTGCCGTCGGGCCGGACCCCATCATGGCGACGGTGACCTGGACGGACGAGACGGGCGCGGTGCTGGGCACAGGCCTGGAGCTGTGCGTCACGCCGGGGCCGGGCATGCATACGTACACCGCCACGGCGGACAACGGGTGTGCCGTGGCTTCGGGCAGCAAAACCGTCAAGGTGCTGTCGGACACGACTAAAATAGAGATCACTCCGGCGGACACGGTGACGCTGTGCGCTCCGGAGGAGGTATGCTTCGAGGTGACGGACACTACTTTGTGGGACTGCATCCAGTGGGTAGACGCCGGCGGCATGATCGTCGGCACGGGCGGCAGCTTGTGCGTAATGCCTACCGAACCGGGCCTGTACCAGTACATTGCCCAGGTAGACAGCACCTTGCGGTGCGTCCTTCCGGACACGGCCTACGTGAAAGTAGTGCCGGACAGCCTGTCGGTCACAGTCGAGGGCCCGGACAAGGTATGCGAAGGGGACAGCATCTGCCTGGCGGCTGCCGTCGGGCCGGACCCCATCATGGCGATGGTGACCTGGACGGACGAGACGGGCGCGGTGCTGGGCACAGGCCTGGAGCTGTGCGTCACGCCAGGCCCGGGCATGCACACGTACACCGCCACGGCGGACAACGGGTGTGCCGTGGCTTCGGGCAGCAAAACCGTCAAGGTGCTGTCGGACACGACTAAAATAGAGATCACTCCGGCGGACACGGTGACGCTGTGCGCCATTGAAGAAGTATGCTTCGAGGTGACGGACACCACGCTGTGGGACTGCATCCAGTGGGTAGGCGCCGGCGGCATGATCGTCGGCACGGGCGGCAGCTTGTGCGTAATGCCTACCGAACCGGGCCTGTACCAGTACATTGCCCAGGTAGACAGCACGCTGCGGTGCGTCCTTCCGGACACGGCTTATGTGAAGCTGGTACCGGGTAGCCTGTCGGTGACAGTCGAGGGCCCGGACAAGGTATGCGAAGGGGACAGCATCTGCCTGGCGGCTGCCGTCGGGCCGGACCCCATCATGGCGACGGTGACCTGGACGGACGAGACGGGCGCAGTGCTGGGCACGGGCCTGGAGCTGTGCGTCACGCCGGGGCCGGGCATACATACGTACACCGCCACGGCGGACAACGGGTGTGCTGTGGCTTCGGGCAGCAAAACCGTCAAGGTGCTGTCGGACACGACTAAAATAGAGATCACTCCGGCAGACACGGTGACGCTGTGCGCTCCGGAGGAGGTATGCTTCGAGGTGACGGACACTACTTTGTGGGACTGCATCCAGTGGGTAGACGCCGGCGGCATGATCGTCGGCACGGGCGGCAGCTTGTGCGTAATGCCTACCGAACCGGGCCTGTACCAGTACATTGCCCAGGTAGACAGCACACTGCGGTGCGTCCTTCCGGACACGGCTTATGTGAATTTAGCGCTACAGGATATTTCCATATCTGTTTCTCCGGATACCTCAAAGCTCTGCGTAGGAGATGTGGCCGAGCTTACCGCAACCGTTTTCCCGGATCCATCTATGGCGACGATCACCTGGTATGACGAGGACAACAATATTGTTGGCGAGGGGAATAGTCTGGTGTTTGTTGCCAGTGAAGTAGGAGCATTTAAATTTACAGCAGTAGCCGAAAACGGTTGTGCCACAGCTATGGATATGGCCTGGGTTTATGTGTTTGCCGAAGATACCAAGCTGGAAATCGATCCGGACAGCCTGGTGGTATGTACCCCGGATACCGTTTGCCTTACCGTTGTGGATGTCGCCACGCCGGAATGCGTGGTCTGGACAACCCTGGATGGAGTTGTAGTCGGTACCGGCGACAAATTGTGTGTCGTGCCGGAGCCGGGAGATAATGTGTTTGTTGCCGACATCCCGGGAGTGGATTGCATTGAAGCAGACACAGCTGTTATCCGTTTTGTCATCTCTGACGTCTCAGTAGAAGTTGAACCTTCGGATACCATCGTTTGCCGGGGCGATTCGGTTAAGCTGTCGGCAATCGTTACGCCGGATGATGGCATGGCGAATATCAGCTGGTACGATGAAGACTACATGCCTTTGAACGAAACGGGCATGATGATTACGGTCAGCCCGGACACGGCGGGAGTGTTTACCTATATTGCTATCGCCGATAACGGTTGTGCCGCCGATACCGCCATGGCTTCCATCACAGTAGTAGACAGTACGAAGCTGGAAATCATGCCTGTCGACACGATACTCTGCGGGCCGGATACGCTGAAGCTTTCAGTTGGGAACGCCGGCAGCGACTATGTCGTCTGGTATGATGAAAACGGCGACTCCATCGGCATGGGCATGATGATCACGGTTGTGCCGGATTATGGCATACATACCTATTCCGTACAAATACCGGAAGCGGACTGCGTGGAAGGAGATACGGTGATGGTCAAGGTGTTGCCGGATTCGCTGAATCTGAGCGTACTGCCACCTGATACCCTGGTATGTGCCGGAGAGCAGGTGAGTTTCATCGCGGAGTTAGATCCGGACTGGACCATGGCGCAGGTCACCTGGTACGATGAGGTGTTCGAAGAAGTAGGCACGGGCGATACGCTGGTAGTCACTGTCTTTGCCGGGACTAACGTCTACTTCGCCATCGCTGACAACGGTTGTGCCCGGGATACGGCCCAGGTTATGGCGGAAGGGCTGGAGTTGAATGTCAGCATATCGGCCTCGCCGGATAGCCTGTGCGCCAACAGGGGAGAACAAAGCCAGCTTCTGGTAACCGGATGCGACGATTGCACCTACGCATGGGACAATGCGGGCACTCTGAGCGATCCCAACATCCCGAATCCTGTAGCTACTCCGAATGTGACGACCACTTACTCGGTCACCGTGACCGACGGCGTATGCGTGGAAATGCTGAGCATCACCGTCACGGTCGAGGATTGCCCGGAAGAATGCCCCATCGAAGAATTCTTTGTGGCTACGGCATTCACTCCGAACGGCGACAACGTCAACGATGTCGCCTGCCTGCGCAGCGAACATTTTGACAAGTTCAGCGAGATCGAGTTCATGATCTACAACCGCTGGGGAGAAGAGATGTTCCGCGAGACTTACAAGGTGGACCCCTCGGCGCCGGAGAAGTTTCCCGATGCAGACTTCTTCTGCTGGGACGGCACTTACCGGGGCAAGGTGCTGCCGCCGGATGTCTACGGTTACTACCTCCGGCTGGTCTGCCCGGAAACGGCGGACAGGGCGGAGGAAGAAAAGGTTGTGAAAGGCAACATTACCTTGTTGCAGCGATAGTTGGTTAAGCTGGAAGGCGTTTCCAAAATGCCTTCCAGCTTTATTTATTCCTCTTTCAATTCCGTCAGGATCTTTATCGGGTTGAGCAGCGTCCGGTGTACCGGGCATTTGTTGGCAATTTCCAGCAACTTCCGGCGTTGCTCCTCATCCAGTTCTCCCTCCAATTCAATGGTACGGCTGAAATAGTCGATCTTGCTTTTCGGGTCTTCTGCTTTTTCACAATCTTCAGCGTGGTCCTTGAAATGATCCAGGTGGACGCGCACCTCCTTCAGCGGCCATTTTTTCCGCCGTGCGTACATCTGCAGGGTCATGGCCGTGCAGGCGCCCAGGCCGGCGGTGACCAGTTCGTAGGGGGACGGGCCGTAATCATTCCCTCCAACGGATTCGGGCTCGTCGGCAGTCAGGCCATGGCGGCGCACCATGACGTCTGTCGTGAACCCTTCTTCCCCCAGCCGCACGGCGACGTCTTTTTCTACCTTCAGCGCCTTTTTCTCCGGCCGGCGTACATAGCGGCTCACCCAGGAGGCGATCATCTCGCCGGCATAGCGGGAATCTTCCTTGTCGGACAGAAGGTGGTCGGCGCCGTCCAGGGAGATATAGCTCTTGGGGTGGCGGGCGGCGTGGTACATCCGGGCGGCATTTTCGATCTCAACGGTCAGGTCCTGGGGGGAGTGCAGAATGAGCAGGGCCCGCTCCAGCTTCTGCAGCTTCGGTTCCAGGTTCTGCTCCCGGATATCTTCCAGGAAATGCTTTTTGACGGTGAAGGGCCGCCCGCCGATGCTAACCTCGGCGACGCCTTCCTCCTCGATCTCGTCGATCTCCTCCTTCAGGAGGTGGCTGACGTGGCGGGGAGAATATGGAGCGCCGATGGTAGCCACCGCCTGAACCGACGGCAGCTCATGAGCGGCGCAGATTACGGCGGCACCGCCCAGGGAATGGCCTACCAGCAGGCGGGGCGCCTGATAATGTTCTTCCAGGTAGCGGGCGGCGCACACCAGGTCTTCTACATTCGACGAGAAGTTGGTGTCGGCAAAGTCGCCTTCGCTCCCTCCTAGTCCGGTGAAGTCGAAGCGCAGGACGGCGATGCCTTTCCTGTTCAGGGCGCGGCTGATGTTGCGCACGGCCGCCAGGTTCTTGTTGCAGGTGAAACAATGGGCGAAGAGCGCATAGGCGTAAGGGCGCTGGCCGACGGGCAATTCCAGCCGGGCGGCCAGCTTTTCTCCTTCAGCGTTTTGGAATTCGATTTTTTGTGAGGGCATGGTTCAGGTAATTCTAGCGTTGAGGTTGTAAAATAACGTGAGGGTTGAGGTAAAGGTTGAGGTTAAAAATTAAATTTTTTGTTTCAAAATTATTGTTTTATTTCATTGTTTTGGTTAAATTTGATGCAACAATTCCTAAAAGCTTGACAAAACCGGAGCTATGGCTGAATTGCAAACTCAAAAGTTCTATCAGGATATCCGCCAGCTCATCGAACAGAACCGGCGCCGCGCTTACAAGGTGGTCAATGCTGCCATGCTGCATACTTACTGGAATATCGGGCGTGTAATCGTGGAGGAGGAAAAAGAAGGCAGCGCCAGGGCCATATATGGTAGACGTTTGATCCCTACTCTGGCAAAGCAGTTAACTGCGGAGTACGGGAAAGGCTTTAACAGCACTAACCTGCACTACATGTGCCAGTTTTACCAAACTTTTCCAAATGTCCACGCAGTGCGTGGAGAATTGACCTGGACTCATTACCGACTCTTATTAAAAGTCCAGAATGACCATGCCCGCAACTTCTACATAACCGAAGCCATCGAAAACCAGTGGAGTACCCGCCAATTGGAGCGGCAGGTGAATTCCTTTTATTACGAGCGCCTGCTGTCCAGCCAGAATAAGCGGCCGGTCATCAAAGAAGCAGAAGAAAACAGCCGCAAGCTTCAGCCGGAGGACTTTATCAAAGACCCATACGTCTGGGAATTCTTAAACCTGGAACCCAGCAAGTCCTTTCTGGAAAAGGAGTTGGAAGCTGCGCTGATCAGCAAGCTGCAAGCCTTCCTGCTGGAGCTGGGCAGGGGGTTTTCCTTTGTTGCCCGCCAGCAACGCTTAAGCACAGAGAGCAAGCATTTCTACATCGACCTGGTCTTTTACAACTTCTACCTGAAGTGTTTTGTGCTGATCGACCTGAAGATCGGCGAACTTACCCATCAGGACATCGGGCAGATGGATATGTATGTGCGTTATTATGAAGACAACCGGAAGGTACAGGGAGATAATCCCACAATTGGCATCATACTTTGTTCGGAGAAAGACGAGACCATTGTTCGCTATTCCGTCCTGGAAGAGAGCCGGCAGTTGTTTGCCTCCCGGTATCTGACGTACCTGCCCACCGAGGAGGAACTGGCGCGGGAACTGGAGCGGGAGGTGGAAGAACTGAGGCTGGAGAAGGGGTTAAAGGCGCCACATTAATTCGGCGCCTCCCGAAACGCCCACCGCAGGAAATCCGGCATTACCTTGCCCCAGGTAGCAGGGTTGTGCTGCCCGCCCTCCACTTGCACATACCGGATATCCTGCCCTTCGCGATAGCCCAGCTTTTTTAATGCTTTGATGAGGTCCAGCGTATCGTCGATGGCGTCGATGATGCCGTTGTTGTTGCGGTCCTCCTGCTCGTCTTCGGTGCCGGCCTGGAGCCAGAAGCGCAGCCCGTCGCGTTTGGCGCTGCCCGCCACCATTTCGTGGACGATGCGGTGGGCGTCGGGGGCGCCGGGCGTGAACGCTCTGGACCGCCACCAGAGGGAGCCGGAGAAGACGCCCACCTTGCCGAAAACGCCGGGGTGGTTCCACGCCAGGCCGAAGGCCGACAATCCACCGAGGGAGAAGCCGGCGACGGCCGTTTGGGAGGCCAGCGCCGCGATCCGGTAGCGCTTCCGCAGCTCCGGGAGGAGTTCCCGGAGCAGGAAATCGGCGTATTCCTGGGCCCGGGCCCCGCGGTCCTTGTAATCCGGCTTTCCGGCGATCCCGTATTCCTGCATGCGGTTCTCGTCGGCATGGATGGCGACGACGATTATTTCGGGAATTTTGCTTTTTGCCCACAATCGTTCCAGGGTGTCGGCCAGGCCGACGGCAGGCATGTCCTGTCCGTCGTTCAGGAAGAGGGTAGGGTAGGAGGGCGCATGGCCAGCGTAGTGGCCCGGAGGCAAAAATACGTCTATAGATACCGTGCGCTGCAGCGCCTCGGAGAAGAAGTTCTGGATGTTATGGATTTCCAGTGAATGTTCGGGATAGAAAAAAATTTTGTTAAAAAACCGAATTTTTTTTGGAAATCGCTTTTTCAGAAAATTCATATTTGGCTGGAATTTACGGCAATAGGGCGGCCGTTGCGCGAAATTACTTTTGGTAAATTAGTTAGTGTGCTAAATATTAGTTCAGGCAATGATTTTTCCCCGGCGGCTAAAAGTTTGATCATCAGTTGATTGGGCTTTTTTTATTCAGAGAAAGCCCGTACCTTTGCAGTAAGTGTAAAATATACAATTAGTTGTAGGTTTCCGCGGGTTGATTCAGTTCACTTCTTAACATCTGTTCAACGTGAAAGAAACGTATTATAAGTGGTATTCTCCAAACCTGAGCAAAGATATTGAAATGCTCGTTTACGGGCACCAGGGGTACCCGGTGATCCTTTTTCCCAGCAGCATGGGCCGATACTACGAGAGCAAGGACTTCGGCCTGGTCCAGACGGCGCACTGGTTCCTGGAGCGGGGCTTCATCCAGATTTTCTGCCCGGACAGCGTCGACGTTCACAGCTGGTACAACAAACATGTCCACCCGGCAATGCGGGCCCGCAACCATGCCTGGTACGACAAGATGGTGCTGGAAGAGATTGCCGGGCGGGTGCGCTGGAATACCGGCGCCGGCAAGGTCGCCGTGGCCGGCGCCAGCTTCGGGGGCTACCACGCCGCCAACTTCGCCTTCAAGCACCCCGAGGTAGTCAGCCACCTATTCTCCATGAGCGGCGCTTTTGATATTAAATCCTTCATGGATGGCTATTATGACGATAATGTGTATTTTAACAACCCGGTAGACTTCCTGCCCGGCAGCAACCACCCGGACCTCTGGCGCATGAACATCGTGCTGGGCACGTCCGAGTGGGATATTTGCCTGAACGCCAACAAGCACCTCTCGCATTTGCTGAACCAGAAAGGCATCAACCACTGGCTGGACATGAGGGGCTGGAAAGAGCACGACTGGCCGCTGTGGCAGGAAATGTTCCCGCATTATATTTCACTCATTTGAATATCCTGGTCAAAAAGTCAACAAGCAACATGAAAAAAATCGGAATCCTCTTTGGACAAGAACGTTCTTTTCCTCAAGCCTTTGTCGAGCGCATCAACTCCAAGCAAGTGGATGGGGTTGTCGCCGAACCCGTATCGATCGACAAGGTCGTGCAGGCCGCTCCGTCCGGTTATGCCGTCATTGTCGACCGCATCTCGCAGGATGTCCCCTTCTACCGGGCTTATCTCAAGAACGCCGCCGCCAGCGGAACGGCCGTGATCAACAACCCTTTCTGGTGGAGCGCCGACGAGAAGTTCTTTAATAACACCCTGGCCGAGAAGATCGGCGTACCCGTCCCCCGGACGGTCCTGCTGCCCTCGAAAGACCATCCGCTCGATACCTCTTCGGATTCCTTTTCCAACCTTTCCTTTCCGCTCGACTGGGAGGGCATCTTCAGATACGTGGGCTTCCCTGCCTTCATGAAGCCCTTTGCCGGCGGCGGCTGGAAGAACGTGTATAAACTGAACAGCTCCGACGAATTTTTCGAGAAGTTCAACGAAACCGGCCAGTTGGTCATGATGCTGCAGGAAGCCATCGACTTCGAATCTTATTTCCGCTGTTACTGCATCGGCGGCAAGCACGTCCGTATCATGCACTACGAGCCCCGCAACCCGCACCACCTGCGGTATGCTGCCCGGCACGACGTGAGCGAAGACATGATGAAGAAACTGGAACATTACGTGCTGCAGATCAACCAGGCCCTGGGATATGACTTCAATACGGTGGAACTGGCCATCCGCGACGGCGTTCCCTACGCGATCGATTTCTGCAACCCCGCCCCCGATGCGGATGTCCACTCCGTAGGGCAGGAGAACTTTGAATGGGTAGTGGAGACCGCCGCCAACTACGCCATCGAACGCGCCCTCGCCCAGAAAGACGGGGAGGACAACCTGACCTGGGGCACGTTTATGCAAAATGCAGTCGGCAAGCCGGCGGCAAAGGGCGGCCGTAAGAAGGCGGTGAAGGCTTAGTTGGGTTGAATGGTTGATTGGGTTGATTGCAAGGGGCCAATTAACCATTCAACTAAATCAACCAATTCACTACCTTTGGGCCCGAAATCCGAACGCGCAGAAGAGAGTGGAACTCTTACTGCTGTTTCCTTCGCGTTCCAAAACGAAAATGCGATGCATTCAGTCAAGTTGGCCATACTGGATATGTACGAAGGCACGCCCAACCAGGGGATGCGGTGCATCCAGGATATCGTCCGGCGCTTCGAGCCGGTGCTGGAATGGGAGCTTTTTGACGTCAGAGGCAAGGCGGAAGTGCCCGGGATGGACTTTGACCTGTACATCTCTACCGGCGGCCCCGGCAGCCCTCACGAAGGAGACGGCACCTGGGATGTCATGTATCACGACTGGCTGCGGCAAACCTGGGAATGGAATCAGATGCCCGGCAACCCGAAGAAGCACGTGTTCTTCATCTGCCACTCCTTTCAGATGGCCGTGCTGCACTTCGGCCTGGCGGAAGTCACGCGCCGCAAGTCCATGTCCTTCGGCACCTTTCGCTGCCACATGACTGACCTGGGCGTTGCAGAACCCCTGTTCGACGGCCTGCCCAATCCCTTTTATATCGCAGATTTTCGGGAGTGGCAGTGCATACAGCCGGATGAAGAACGCTTCGAACAAATGGGTGCCAAAATTCTGGCGCTGGAAAAGATTCGGCCGCATGTCCCCCTGGAGCGCGCCTTAATGGCCATCCGCTTTTCCGACGAATTTTTCGGGGTGCAGTTCCATCCCGAGGCCGACCCGGACGGCATGCTGGACCATTTCCTTTCTCCGGAGCGCCGGAAACATATTGTGGAAACCCACAGCCAGGAAAAATACCTCCGCATGATCGAACACCTCAACGATCCCGATAAGATCGGCCTGACCCACGATGTCGTCCTGCCCCAGTTCCTCAACCGGGCTATCCGGGCGGTGCAGGGGGAAATGGCGATGGTGTGATGGGGGGAGGTGCGGGCATTTGTGAGGGCACTCCGAAAAGTCCCCCAAATGAGAGGATGAGTGAGGGACTGAATGAGTGAATAAATATAAAATATGTATTGTTTTTAAAATCAAATCTTATTACATAGTTGATTCTATTCACTCATTCGCTAAGTCACTCCTTCACTCCTTTTCCGGACTTTCCGGACTACGGACCGGCGGAGCCGGAGTGCCCTCACAAATGCCCATATACACAATCCGGAAAGTTTCCGGCAGTATAAATATCCGAATTACCCACACACACCACAACCATGATCACTGAACTCAGGAAGCGGTTCAACGAAAATTTCCGGCCCGAAACCTATCAAGGCATGCTGGACTACATAGCGGGGCTCTACAATTACCGCCCGCCTTTCCGCATTGCGGAAACCCCGGTTTTCATTCCCCGGAAGCTGAAAAAGCAGCTGATCGAAGCCTGCGAGGAGATCACCGACGTGATCGTCCGCCCCGACTTCAGGGAGCTGTCCCGGGGTGCCCTCCTGGCCGGCCAGGAAGTGCCCGGGGAGACGCCCCACACCACCTTCCTCCAGATGGACTTCGGCATCTGCCTGGAGCCGAACGGAGAACTAAAGCCCCAGCTGATCGAAGTGCAGGGATTCCCGTCCCTCTATTTTTACCAGGACCTGGCGGCCAATGCCTACCGGAAGTTCTACGATATACCTGAAAATATAACCCACCTCTTTGGAGGCCTCAACTCGGAGGAATACCTGGAGATGCTCCGCCGGGTGATCCTGGGCGACCACAAGCCGGAGAACGTCATCCTGCTGGAGGTGGAGCCGGAAAAGCAGACTACGGCCATCGATTTCGTCGCCGGCAAGCACCTGATCGGACTGGAGCCGGTTTGCGTGAGCAAGCTGAAAGTAGAAGGCAGAAACGTATTTTACGAAAAGGACGGCCGCCTCATCCACGTGGAGAAAATCTACAACCGCGTCATTTTTGACGAGCTCATCAAGCGGGACGACCTGCCCCGCGAGTTCTACTTCACCGAAGAGCACGACGTGGAATTCATCGGCCACCCCAACTGGTTCTTCCGCATCAGCAAGCACACCCTTCCGCTGCTCGACAGCCAGTATGTTCCCAAATCCTTCTTCCTCAACGAGGTGGAAACCATCCCCGACGACCTCTACAACTACGTGCTCAAGCCCCTCTACTCCTTTGCCGGCACCGGCGTGATCATCAACCTCAACCGCCACGACATCGAAGCGATCAGCGACCCGGAGAACTACATCCTGCAGCGCAAGGTGGACTATGCCCCGGTCATCCAGACGCCCACCGAGCCGGCCAAGTGCGAAATCCGCATGCTCATGCTGTGGGAGCAGGGCTGGGAGCGGCCGGTCATCGTCAACAACCTGGCCCGCCTGAGCAAGGGGCTGATGGTGGGGGTGCGGTATAACAGGGATAAGGACTGGGTTGGCGGGAGTGTGGGCTTTTTTGAGGGGGATTAGGGGAGAGTGGGAGAGCGGGGGAGTGGGGGAGTGGGAGAGTGGGGGAGTGGGAGAGTGGGGGAGTGGGAGAGTGGGAGAGTGGGAGAGAGGGAGAGTGGGAGAGTGGGAGAGTGGGAGAGTGGGAGAGTGGGACAACGTGTCATTTTTCCTGTAAATCAAGGGGCTGTTCAACGAACTGTGCTTTTTTTAGGTTAATTGTTGGACACTCAATTGGGGTAGCGTACGATGGACGAATTTAGGGGTAGTCCTGGGGGGCGGATGAAAACCCCGAATTCCGAACAGTGCCCAAATAAACTCTTCCTTTTCCTCCCTCACATTATCCGCTCCGGATAATGCTCCAGATAATACCTCAGCTGTTTCAGTTGCTGGTTGCTGCCCAGGACGATGTAGCTCGACCCTGGCCCGAGCACTGTATGGGGCGATGGATTGACCTCGTAGTGCCCGTCCGGCGCCTTATAGCCGATGACGTTGGCGCCGGTGCTTTCGCGGATATTGAGCTGGCTGAGGGATCGGCCGCGGCATTCTTTGGGCAGGTGTTCGAAGGTGACCTCCTCGAAGCCGATGTCGGAGCGGTATTCGTTGGTGATGAAAGAGAAAAACTCCACGGCGCCCGGTTTGCTGACCAGGGTAGCCATGTAAAAGCCGCCGATCTGTTCGGGCATGACCACATGGTCGGCGCCGGCCATGAACAGTTTTTTCTGGGACTTGGGGTCTTTTGCCCGGCTGATGATGTTGAGCCTGGGGTTGATCTGTCGGGCGGATAGCACCACGTAGACGTTGTCGGAATCGTCGGGCAGGGCGGAGATCAGGGCGTTGGCGCGTTTGATGCCGGCCCGGAGCAGGGCGTCGTCGTGGGTGGCGTCCTCTTCCAGGTAGAGGATTTTCTCGTCGCTTTTCTGCAGTTGTTCGATCTTGGCGGGATCGAGGTCGAGGACGACGAAGGGCAGCCTGTGTTTATTGAAATGCTGGGCGATCTCCCGCCCGTATTTGCCGTACCCGCACAGGATGATGTGGTTTTCCAGTTTATCTATTGAAGAATTGATCAGGTTGAGGTGCATGTTCTTGAAAATTTCTCCCTGGATGACGTAATAGGAAAAAGCCGCCAGCACGTAGGCAAAGATACCTATATTGACGATGATAAGCGAGGCCGTAAAAATCCTGCCCAGCGGGCTCAGCGGCTGGACCTCGCTGAAGCCTACCGTGGAAATGGTGATTACCATCATGTAAAAGGCATCGATCAGGCCGAAGCCCTCGATCGCCATATAACCGCTAATGCCGATCAGGAACTCCAGCAGCAGCAGGGCGATGGCTACCCGGATGCTCAGAAAAGATGACGGCACGGTATAGATATTCCAGTTTACTCGGGATTTTAACATCCTTTACATACTTTCGGAAACAGTTGATTTAAATCATGTTTGCCTGCTGACCCTCATCATCTGATTATTCCTGAAATCAGGTTATTTTAAGATAATTAAGCCAGGACGAAAATACGGCCGGCCGGGTTAATGCGCAACTCCAATTGGCCCGCAATTTACAACCGGTTGTTTTCTTCACTTACTGTACCATAAATTTATCCCATGAGATTGTTCCCCGTCGTAGTTCTCCTCCTCCTTTCTGTTGCGGTTGCCGGACAAATCCCGCCCGGCATAGAGGCGTTGGCGGAGAAACACATTAAAAAAGGCCGAAATCCTGGCCTGGTTGTCGCTGCCGTTGAAAACGGGCAGGTGCAATATAAGGGTTATGGCACAGTAAGCCGCGGGCAGATGGCCTGCCCGGATGAGCGCACCCTGTTTGAACTGGGCGCGCTGTCCGGTGTCTTCACCACTACACTGGTGACAAAGCAGGCGATGGAAGGCCAATTCAACCTCGGCGGCCCCATCAATCCTTATCTTCCTAAAGGCGCTGATGCGCCGGCTTTCCAGCCGCAGAAGTGTGTCGAGGTCGTATTGCCGGACCCTTCCTCCGGCCGCCCCGAGCGCATCCTCAGCTGTACGCCCGACCCTCTGGGCGAAGAGGTATGCATTGCCTTTTGCGACCTGATCACCCATACTTCCGGGCTGCCCAACTCGGGGCACGGCCTGTACGACTGGCATCCTGTCGGGACGGAGGTGTCCCTGCAGGGGCCCCGGCAAAGTTTTACCCGTCAGGACCTCTACGCGCAGGTTGCCGAATATCCTCTGAAAACCCAACCCGGCGCCAGTTTCCACTTTTCCAATATCGGCATCGCCCTGGCTGGCCACCTGGCTGCCGATATCGCCGGGCTTCCTTTTGAAGGACTGCTGGAGCAGGCCCTGCTGCGCCCCCTGAAGATGAAAGACACCCGCATCCGCCTCTCTGCCGGGCAAAGGGAGCGCCTGGCTCAGGGCCATGACAGCCGGGGCCGCCCGGTACTCCATTGGGACTTTGACGGCATGGCGCCGGCCGCCGGGCTGAAGTCTACAGCCGAAGACCTGGCCGCCTTCGTCCTCGCGAACTTAAAGACAGATGATTCCCGGATGTCGGCAGTGATGGAGCAGGCGCAGCAGGCGAGGGTTGACGTGGCGTTTCCGGCATTGCTGCGCCCGACGGAAGCTGGCTACGGCTGGCTGATCTCCAAGCTGACGCCGCAGTCCAATCAGCCGGTGGTGTGGATGTACGGTGGAACGGCGGGGTTCCGTGCCTTTATCGGGTTCATCAAAGACACCGGCACGGGGATTGTCCTCCTCTCTAATTCCGCCAACGACATCCGCGAGCTGGGTTTTGAGATGCTGGAAGTGCAGTACAATGCGGCAAAAAAATAAAGGGCTTCCCCGGAGAAGCCCTTTCAGCGGAAGAGCGTAAAAGGTCGTAATTATAGATTTCCCTGGTAACTATTTAGGTGGGCCTGACGCCTTTGCCACGAAAACACCAAGACACCAAGATCGCACCAAGGCTTTGTGCAATCTTAGTGTCTTGGTGTCTTAGTGGCTAAAAAGCGGAGGGCTGCTAAATAGTTATTTTCCCTGTTGGGATGCCTTCGGGCAGGACAAAAAAAAAGGCAGCGGCGGGGCGTGTTGCCTTTGCCCGCCGGCTGCCGGTTCAAACTACTCTCTCAATGGTTCGTGCAAGTTTGTTGTCACTGGTTTCCGGAAACCGGGCGTTGGCCGCCCGGCACCGGAAGGGGGGCTGTGAAGGGCGCCGGGGCGCGCCTTCACGGCAGGGGGGCAGATTGCTTCACAAGGCAAATGGGGTGTCGATTGTCTCCTTTGGGGCGGCATGGCCAACCTGGGGCTATGCAGGGTAAACATAGCAAAACATAGTGTGCTTTCTCACAGTACGCCCTTGGGGGGCATGGCCGTAAGAGGCGGGTTGCCGGCCGGCCGTGAGCCTGACAGCAACGGCAGTGCAGGGTATTCAAACCTGCCGCGGCCTTCGCCCTTACAGCACTAAACTGCTGTATGATATTGAATTACAATGGAATAAAAAGCTGCCACATCAGGCATTGGAAAGGTAGAAGTATGAGCCATTCAGGGAATTGTGGTTTTGATCAATCTTGATTCTGGCGTGTAGAGTGGTGCTTCGATAAGGAGATTTTGTTGTTAACAGGGTTTGTTGATCAAAAGAACAGTCCTATAACGGGGTGGCGGTAGGATGTATTGTATGCAATCGGGAAAAAAATATTTTTTATTTTCCTGAAAAGAAAACGGGCGGCTCCAAGGAGGGTGCTGGCCTGCCCGTTTTCTTTCCGAACCCACTACCGAACCCCTCCTCACTCACTCCGGGGCACCAGGAGCCGGTCTCCGGGCCGCAGCTTGTGGTTGGGCGGTATGCCATTGAGCATGATGAGGGCCGGAAGCGTTGCCCCCGGTATCTTCCTGTAGATTTTTTCCAGGGTGCCCCTATCCTCGACGATGTATACCAATTGCCGGAATGCGGCGTCCGGATAGTTGCCTGTGGGCTGAAGTTGCCTTCCCTGCAGGGCGATGGATGGAGCAACAGGCAGGCCCTCCATCTTTTCCAGCGGCTTGAACCGCTTGAATTCCTTGGGCTGGTAGATCGTCAGTTTCTGGCCTTCCTTCAGGTCGGTGGATTGCAGGCCGTTCCAGGCGATGATCTGGTGGACGGTACACTTCAGGTTTTTCGCGATCTTTTTCAGGGTTTCTCCCTTTTTGACCACGTAGGTTTGCCGGATATATTTCTCCTTCCAGCTTTCCAGGTGTTTCTGCACGACGACCGGAGAGCCGTCGAAGTAGTGGTCGGCGAGATGGTCGGGGCGCTCCGCTGCCAGATAATCTTTAAAGGCCGGCATGACCCGCTTGGGCAAAATGAGGAAGTTGCCCTCCTGGTTTTCGGGGATGACGCCCCGCTTATAGGCGGGGTTCAAATCCTCAATTAGTTCCAGGGGCAGGCCGGTGATCTGGGCGATGCGGTGAAAGGTAAATTGGTGATAGACTTTTATCGTTTCCGTGATCTGGTAATCCAGGGGCGGGTATTCGGGGATGACCTCATGCTCCTTATAGTATTCCATGAGGTAGGTAGCCGCAATGTAAGCCGGTATGTAGTTGCGGGTTTCCCGAGGCATATAGCGGCGGATGCGCCAGAAGTTCTTGCTGCGGCCCCGCTTGATGGCCCGGCTCACCCGGCCGGAGCCTCCGTTGTAGGCGGCCAGCGCCAGGGCCCAGTCGCCGAATTTTTCGTACTGGCGGGTCAGGTAATCCAGGGCGGCTTCGGTGGCTTTGTTCGGGTCCTTGCGCTCATCGACGAATTCATTGATCAGCAGGCCGTACTCCCTGCCTGTTTCCGGCATGAACTGCCACAGGCCGCATGCGCCAACCGGAGAGACGGCATGGGGATACAAAGCCGATTCCACCACGGGCAGGTATTTGAGCTTTTCCGGCATGCCCCGCTGCTGCAGGTAATCCTCGATGAGCGGGAAGTACAATACCGTACGGCCCAGGATGCGTTCGGTTTTCTCGCGCTTCCAGATGAGGTAGCCTTTGAGGTATCCTTTAACTACGGAATTGTAGCGGTTTTCGACCAGCGGGTTGTCGATCGACTTCAGCCGCTCGACGACCAGCGCTTCGTCGTATACAGGGTTGTCATTAGCTTGAAGGAGCAGGGGTAAGAAGAGAAGAAACGCCAGGCTTGCCGCCCGGGAAAAGAGGGTTCTCACGGTATGTGGGTCCATCATACTGGAGTTAGTTAAAAAAATAATACCAGCATTGCTTTGTCAAAAACTATCCGAAGGGGCTGGTATTTTCCCATCGCGCTGACATTAACTAATACGATGGCGGACGGGTTTGGTTTCGTACCCGTTAACAATAAGGCTTTATTCAGGAAAAACAAAGCTAGTTTACAAATTTAATCATTCCTTTTGGTAAGCCGGCTTATTTGGGCCTTTTAGTTACCAACAATTTATCCTTGGCGGTGATAGGTTTGGCCGCACTGAAGCAGGTGTTTAGCGCTTCAAACCCGGAGAAAGACTGGAGCGCGGACCTCCAGGTCCGCGTCAATGAAGCCAGATCAGGCTCCTTGTCTACGCGGACCTGGAGGTCCGCGCTCCAAATAGCGCTAAACATATACCACCTGAAAGGCCGGGAAAACCTATTCCAGCGGAACATAACCCGGCCTGAAGACATCATAAAGCCATAAAAAGTTGCCTGTTCACCCTTTTTTCATCGCCAGCACGGTTTTGCCAAAGGCCAGCAAGCGGGCTTCTTCGAACTTCTGAGCCATAAACTGAATGCCTATGGGCAACCCTTCGCCGTCTGAACCGACCGGCAGCGCGATGGCCGGCACGCCTGCCATATTGGCCTGTACGGTGAAAATGTCGGCAAGGTACATGGCCACGGGGTCGTCCATCTTGTCGCCGAGCTTCCAGGCGGTGCCGGGGGCGGCGGGCATGAGGATAAAGTCGTATGCCTCAAAGATTTCGTCGGTCTTTTCCTTGATGAGGCGGCGTACCTTCTGTGCTTTGGAATAGTAGGCGTCGTAGTAGCCGGCGCTGAGCACAAAGGTGCCCAGCAGGATGCGCCGCCTGACCTCGGCGCCAAACCCTTCGGTCCGCGACTTCTTATACGTGCTCATCAGGTCCTCGGCGTTGGGGCTGCGGTAGCCGTAGCGGATGCCGTCGTAGCGGGAGAGGTTGGCCGAGGCTTCGGCGGTGGTCAGCACGTAGTAGGCCGGGATGATGTAGTCGAGGTATTCGAAACCGACGGCTTCCACCGTGTGGCCGGCCTGGCGCAACTGCCCGATGAGGGACTGGCAGGCCGCCTGGACGCTCTCGTCCAGGCTGGGATGCTCCAGGGCGGTATCAAAATAGGCGATCCTGGCTTTGCCTGTAAAATCAGTCAACTGAGAATAGGCGGGCGCCGGCGCCTGGCTGGCGGTGCTGTCGAATTCGTCGGGGCCGGCCATGACCTCCAGCAGCAGGGCAGTATCTTCAACGGAATGCGCCAGGATGCCGATCTGGTCGAAGGACGAGCCATAGGCCAGCAGGCCGTAGCGGGAAATGCGACCGTAGGTCGGCTTGAAGCCCACCACGCCGCAGAAGGCTGCCGGCTGGCGCACCGAGCCGCCGGTGTCGGAGCCCAGAGAGGCCAGGCAGGTGTCGGCCTGCACGGCCACCGCCGAACCGCCGGAGGAGCCGCCCGGCACCCGGCCGGGGTCAGCCGCGTTCCGGGTGGGGCCGTAGATGGAGGTTTCATTGCTGGACCCCATCGCAAATTCGTCGCAGTTCACCCGGCCGACCAGAATGGCGCCTTCCGCCAGCAACCGCTCTATAGCTGTCGCCGAGAACAGGGACGTGAAGCCCTCCAGGATCTTTGACCCCGCAGTGACGCCGTGATCTTTATAACAAATCACGTCTTTATGCGAAAGCACCATCCCGAAGAGGCGGCCTGCCGATTCCGGGTTTTCCCGGTAGCGGGCATCCAGGTGCCGGGCGCACTCCAGCGCTTCTTCGGCATAAACTTCTACGTAGGCATTCAGCTGTTTGCTGGCTTCGATGCGGGAAAGGTAGTATTGTACGAGGCTTTCGCAGCTTTCCCGGCCGGCCCGGATGGCTTCCTGAACCTGTTGCAGTGTCGTGTATTTTGGCATGGTTTAGTTGTTGGTTGTTAAGTGGCCGGGCCCTAAATCGGGACGTTCGCGAGAGGCTCCACCTCCGCCAAGGCTACGGCGGACAGGTAGTGCCTCGATGCGCAGTAATTGTCCAGTCTCCGGCTGGCATAAAACAACATCTTTTGCGGCTCGCGCAAGTCGGAGACTTGCTTATTATGCCGCATCGCGTCTTAGACGCTCGCGAACGATCCGATTTTATATTTATTTTAATTTTGTCCGGTCACTTACTGCTCTATAACCCACAGTTTCCGGCTGGCGGCCTGTCCCGGGCGCTGAATATCGAAATGGCGCTTTTTGCTGCCGATGAGCAAAGCAACGCCGGCCCCCGCCGCTCCCAGGCTGTAGCCGGCAACGCGAAAATACCGATCCGAATTGAATTCGCCCTTGCCGTAGTTGATGCTGGCCAGAGGGGCCGCTACCAGAGCGCTCAGGGCGCCCAGCGTGGCCAGGATTCCTCCCAGGTTGTTCCAGCCCTTTGCCCCCTTGTTGCGGTAGGTGATATGGTCTATATCCGCTATGAAATAAGAGGCGGGCTGCACCGCCTTCAGGTTTTCGTAGTGGGTTTCCTCCTGCTTTGCCAACCCGTTGTCGAACGTCAGCGTTTTTGTTTCTTCCTCCGGCAATACCCGGATGGTGCCCTTTTGCGTGTTGAAGAGCTTGCCGCTCAGCTTTCGGTAGCCACAGCCGAGGCCCGGCCCTTCGACGGGCATGCCCAGCCCGATCTCGCCGCCGGCTCTGAGGGTTTTGGTTTTGCTGGCCAGGGAATTGCGCAGGGTGACCTGCCCGGTGAGGGTGGACAGGCAGAGGAGGAGGGGCAGAGTGGTTAGCAAAAGTGCTTTCATGGGGTGGGATGTGGATGTGGTTGTTTTGCTATATTGTTGAAATTGTTATATTGTTATATTGTTATATTGTTATATTGTTATACAGCGATTCTCGCTATTAGAAAAAGTTATGATATAAACGGCTGCTGCCCTATTTTCACAGCCAAAAAGTTGGCATATGGCAACAGACCAGTTAATACAAGGCCTTAGGCAAAAGTTCGAAGCAGTCAAGGAACACCGTTATAAGAATGCTCAAATACCCTTAGGGGATTTTTTGCAGTCGGCCTTTGCGATGTTCCACCTCAAGGACCCGTCGTTGCACCATTACCGGATAAGCTACCCGGAACGGGAGGCGAACCTGGAGCGGGTTTACCAGATAAAATCGCTGCCCTCGGATTCGGCGATGCGAGAGGAACTATATCGCCCTGGCGATATCCAGGCATGTTGTTCCGCAACCCGGCGAAGGTTTATGGATGAATACCGGTATTGGGCGCTATAATTGCCTTTTGTTGACGGCACGCAGCATTATTGTTCCGAGCACAGCCTGCGAACATTGTAACCAGGGCGCAACAAAAAGGGAGGTGACAAAACCACTACCACCACCAGCGTTAGCCGCATAATGGCTCATCACGGGCACAAGGAGGTGTTTCTGTTTGCTGTGAAGCTATCGTGCGCCAGGACGGAGCACTAAAACGACTGCGGCAATGCAGGCAAACGGCTCATCCGTTGGTGCGCGGTTTGCTGCTAAAGACACATGGCTATGGGCGTTTTGACGGCTTGACCCTATCTTTCATCCGGATGCTCCAGAACATGAAATGCGTTTGTCATCGGCATCAGGAGGGCACGTTATCATCAAACCGAACGGCTTATAAGCTCAGGAGCATTCATGCCACAGAT
The DNA here is from genome assembly GCA_020636375.1 of Lewinellaceae bacterium. Lineage (GTDB taxonomy): Bacteria > Bacteroidota > Bacteroidia > Chitinophagales > Saprospiraceae > JACJXW01. Next base: position 118,904 of record JACJXZ010000013.1, read on the forward strand.
GGGCAAGGTGTGTTGCCAGTGGCATAACCAATTGCCAACCAAAACCAGGATATAGAGGTTAACTACTTTGAACTCGAGCAGTTTGACCGAAAGGCTTATTTCAACTCCTGATAACGGACATAGCCATTTCGCAGAGAATATTGTCGAGTTGACTCTCATTGGCGCAGCCGTTGGAAGATAATGAAACCTCAATACCTTAAGAACCAGGGCTACCATTTGGAACACAATTATAGGTGAAAATAACCAACTTCATGTTGCTTGCTTTCCTGGCTTTCTGCGTGGACCAAATTGCTCAAAAGATGGACCAAGCCTTTGATAAAGCCCTGAAGTATTGCAAAACCAAGAAAAAGCTCTGGGAGAAAATCCGCCAGGTTTTCGATTTGCTGCCTTGTAAGTCAATGAACGTTATTTATCGCTTCATTGCAAAGGACATCCAGGTGGATTTCCCTTTGCTCGAATAAAGCCATATTCAAATTTTTTCTAATAGCGAGAATAGCTGATTGTTATATTGTTATATTGTTATATTGTTATATTGCTGGGGTAGCTTTCGCAGCAGCAGGAGGGTATACATCGCATCTCACCGCAGCCGCCCGATGATCTCTTCCAGGGTCAACGATTCCTGTTCTCCCGTTTTCATGTTTTTCAATCCGGGCTTGCCGCTGGCCATCTCGTTGCTGCCAACGACGATGGCGTAGGGGGCGTTGCGCTTGTCCACGTATTTGAACTGCTTACCCATTTTGGCAGGCTCGGGGTAGATCTCGGCGTTGATGCCGGCGGCCCGCAGCCGGCGCAGGCAGCGGAAAGCGTAGCGGTGCGTCTGGTCGTCGAAAGCCAGGAAGACGGCTTTCAGGCGGGTAGCGCTGTCCTCGGGGAAAAGCTTCAGCTCTTCCATGACGTCGAAGATGCGCTCGGCGCCGAAGGAGACGCCCACGCCGGAGGTGCCGGGCATGCCGAACACGCCGGTCAGGTCGTCGTAGCGGCCGCCGCCGCCGATGCTGCCCATCTGCACGCCTTTGGCCGCCACCTCGAAGATGCAGCCGGTGTAGTAGCTCAGGCCCCGCGCGAGGGTGATGTCGAAAACGATCTCGTTCGTCGATTCGCCGATGCCGAGATAGTCGAATACGGTTTCCAGTTCTTCCACGCCCTTCAGGCCGGCAGCGCTGCCGGCCATCAACGGCTTCAGTTCCTCCAGGCTTTGGGCCTGCAGGATAGATTTGACCTTGCCGATCGCTGTTTCCGGGATACCCCGGCCGGCCATTTCCTGCTCCACGCCCTCCATGCCGATCTTGTCCAGCTTGTCGATGGCGATAGTCATGTCCATAAAGGAATCCCGGATGCCGGCCACCTCGGCGATGCCGGCCAGCACCTTCCTGTTGTTGAGCTTGACCACCACCTCCAGCCCCAGCCTGGCGAACACTTCATCGTAGATTTGCGCCAGCTCTGCCTCGTAGACGAGCGAATCGGAGCCTGCCACGTCCACGTCGCACTGGTAGAACTCCTGGTAGCGGCCCTTCTGCGGCCGGTCGGCCCGCCAGACGGGCTGGATTTGGTAGCGCTTGAAGGGGAAGGTGACCTCGTGCTGCCGCATGACGACGTAGCGGGCGAAGGGCACCGTCAGGTCATAGCGCAACCCCCGCTTGGAGATAGAGGGAACGAGCTGATTGGAATCGCGGGCGTCCAGGGCATCCTGGTCGGCTTTGGCCAGGAAGTCGCCGTTGTTGAGCACCTTGAAGAGCAGCTTGTCGCCCTCCTCGCCGTACTTGCCGGTCAGCGTGCTCAGGTTCTCCATGGCCGGCGTCTCGATCGGCTGGTAGCCATAGCGCACGAACACTTCGCGGATGGTGTCGAAGATGTAGTTCCGTTTATTGACTTCTTCGGGAGAGAAATCGCGGGTCCCTTTGGGTATGCTGGGTTTCATTTTTATAACGGTTGACGGCTGACGGTCGACGGTTGACGGCCACGCAGGGCAACAATTTTCAACCAACAATCGTCAACATTTTTACAATGCCGACGCGAACTGCTTCAGGAAGCGCACGTCATTTTCGAAGAACAGGCGGATGTCGCCGATGTCGAACAGGCGCAGGGCCTGGCGTTCGATGCCCATGCCGAAGGCGAAGCCGGTATATTTTTCGGAGTCGATGCCGCAGTTTTCCAGCACGGCGGGGTCGACCATTCCGCAGCCAGGATCTCGAGCCAGCCGGTGCCTTTGGTCAGGCGGTAGTCCTTTTCCGTTTCGGTGCCGAGGTAGACGTCCATCTCGGCGCTGGGCTCGGTGAAGGGAAGTAGGACATACCGCAGGCGGATTTTGGCGTCCGTACGAACATCTCCCGGGCGAAGTACAGCAGCGTCTGCTTGAGGTCGGCGAAGGAGACGCCCTCGTCGACGTAGAGGCCTTCCACCTGGTGGAACTGGCAGTGAGAGCGGCCGAGATGGTCTCGTTGCGGTACACCGCCCCGGAGCGATGACGCGGATGGGCGGCTTCTGGCGGGTCATCACGCGGGCCTGCACCGGCGAGGTATGGGTGCGCAGCAGCAGGTCGGTGCTGTTCCGGAGGTAGAACGTGTCCTGCATATCGCGGGCCGGGTGGTCCTCCGGCGTATTCATGGCGGTGAAGTTGTGCCAGTCGTCCTCGATCTCCCGGTCGTCGGCCACTACGAAGCCGATGCGCTCGAAAATCCGGACGATGCGGTTCAGGGTGATGGCTACCGGGTGGCGGGCGCCCAGCTCCAGCGGTTCGCCGGGGGCGGTCAGGTCGATGTCCAGGACGGCGGCCTGTTCGGCGGCAGCTTCCAGGCGGGCTTTGAGGGCCTCGTACTTCGCCTCGGCAGCTTCCTTGACGCTGTTGACCAACTGGCCGTATTCCTTCTTCTGCTCGTTGGCGATGTTGCGGATCTCCCCGAACAGTGGCTTGATGACATTCTTGGACCCCAGGTATTGGATGCGGAATTGCTCCAGGGCTTCCAGGCTGTCCGGTTGGGCGGCGTCGACCTCCGCTTTTAGCTTTTTTACTTTTTCGAATGTTTCTGCTGACATGGCGGCTTTTTTTTTTGCCACGAAGGCACGAAGGCACGAAGGCACGAAGATGGCACTAAGCCCAAGCCTTTGTGCGTCTTCGAGTCTTAGTGGCTACTTATGCCTCGTTCCGGATATGTCTCCAAAAAACGGAACGGAAGTGCTTATGGTTCCGGAGGTTCCGGGATTTTCCGGGGCCAAAGGTAAGGATTTTAGGGGGAAATAGTTGTGTGGATTGTGTCGAAGTCTGGAGACTTCGACGAGCGACTTCGACTAGCGGTTCCTCGGATGATACCTCATAATCGTCTCCCGCAGAAAATCGGTATCCAGGTGGGTGTAGATCTCGGTCGTAATAATGGATTCGTGGCCGAGCATATCCTGCACCGCTTTCAGGTCGGCGCCGCCCTCGATGAGGTGGGTGGCGAAGGAATGGCGGAAGGTGTGCGGGCTGACCGTTTTGTTGATCCCCGCCGCCGTGGCGGTTTCCTTGACGACGTGAAATACCATGACCCGGGTCAGGGCGCGCCCCCGCCGGTTGAGGAAGAGGACATCCTCGTGGCCTTTTTTGACGTTCATCTGGCTGCGCCGGCCCGATTGAACGTACAGCTGGATATGCTTGACGGCTTCTTCCCCGATGGGTACGATCCGTTCCTTGTCGCCTTTGCCAATCACCTTTACAAAGCCCACATCCAGAAAGAGGTTGGAGAGGCGCAGCTGGGTCAGCTCGCTGACGCGCAGCCCGCAGGCATACAGCGTTTCCAGCATGGCCCGGTTGCGCGTGCCCTGCGGGTGGCTCAGGTCGATGGCGGCGAGCAAACGCTGGATCTCCGGGTAGGAAAGCACTTCCGGTATCTTGCGCCCCAGGCGCGGGGCGTCGATCTGGTCGGTAGGGTCTGTCTCCGTCAGGTTTTCCAGAATGAGGTACTTATAAAAGGTTTTCAGGGCGGAGATGAGCCGGGCCTGAGAGCGGGCAGCCAGGCCCAGGCTGTTCAGCCACAGGAGGAACTCTTCCAGGTGGGAGGCGCCGATGTGCAGCGGGGAAAGGGCATAACCCTTGATCTTTAAGAACTGTTGCAGTTTGTCGAGGTCCGAGAGGTAGGCCTGGGAGGTGTTGGCAGACAATGACCGCTCCAGCAACAGGTAGGCTTCGAAACCTTTGAGGTAAGGCGTCCAGTTGGGCATGGTTTAAAGGTAGTGATTTCGGGAACATTTAAAAAATCGGTGGTGTATTAAATCCGTTGAACTTTCGGTGCAAATGGAGAGCGGACCTCCAGGTCCGCTGAATGGATCAACGGATTTAATACACCACCTAAAAAATCCATGAAGCTAAATTGCGGCAAAGGATACATCAGTCCATTCTCAGGGGCGCGATTGCGCCGCTTAACAGCACGTCCTTGCTGTTTGATGACAGATACTGGACTTTGGACGTACAGCCATTTTAAGTCGGAAGTGCGAAGTCGGAAGTCGGAAATGGGCGCAAAATGGGCGCAAAACGCCTGCTTTTCCGACTTCCGACTTCCGATTTCCGCCTTCAGCCCCGGACTGTCCAAAGACTAGTGCTTTCGGCACTAAATAACGGGGGAGTTATTTCACCGCCAGGAGCAACATGCCGTTAATGGTTATTGGTTAATAACCAGCGTTTTACGCCGATGTCAGGCGCAATAACTAATAACCAGTAATTGCCCCGGAACTTCGTTCCTCACACACTAGTGACAGATAATAAGGCACAAAAAATGTCACAATTCCGATAAAAATGCTCAACGTCAGGCTACATGGGCTTTGTAAAAATAGAATGTTTTTTAATTGTATATATTGATGATTTTTTGATGTTTATAAATGAATTTTATTTTATTTTTGTGTTACCTGATCCAGGTTTGTGACATCGAACAGCAAATTTTTCCATCTGTTCGTTCCAGCTCTCCTGTCGCAATACAAAAAAAAAAGATTTGAAAACCAGCCCGTTCATCTCCGAAAGAATTATATTTGCCTTCAGGCATGTAAATAAGGCCACCTTATTGACGATGCACACATAAACCCCAGGGTAGTACTTTGAGAAAAGCGCACAATTAATTAAGTACATCCTGCCAGGTTGCAAATAAAAACCGAAGGGCTCCAGGAGCAAGCCCTCTCCCCTTGGAATAAAACATTTCATGATTAAAGGTTACGTATAGTAAGTTGCTTACTGTACGAGTTTCGGCCTGAAAGCTTAGATTTAGAAGACAAACACGCACAATTTTCACCTCTGACCATGCAGCTATGGCCCGGGCTTCGCTTTCGGCGACCCGGCTTGACTTGCTGTGTTGTCATTGAGGCAGGTTAGTTTTCATGAACGTTCCCAAAACGGACAACATGTATCTAAACGCTATAAAATTGTGCATATTTGTTTAATGCTGAGGGTCGGAGCCTTTGGGCTTTGGCCCTCGCTTTTGTCGGGTAAACGCTGAAAGCGCACCTCCCCCTGAAAAAAATTATCGCGTTTTTTTGCATATTAAAAATAAAGGTATACTTTAGCGTATTCCTCCTTATAACGTGTAACCTCCGAATCTAAGGAGACGGGGGTATTCCTCTTTAAAATCGAACAAGACCAGAGAAAACTACACACGCCCGGGTTTAAGGGCGCAAAAAGTTGATCTGGGATCATTCTCCCTGGCTAATGGCTCCTCCCTGAACTGCAGAAGCAGCATGGAATGCCAAAAACTTGCCATCTTTCAAATATGCACAGTCCGTTTCCGGGCATCCTTTGCCCGCATTAACTGCCTTCCCAAGGCGATCGACCGATCGGAGGGCTGATGCGTATTTCCATATTCTTTATATAAATGGCTTAACGATGACAAACACGAACAACAATCACCATCATTGCCGCGCCCCTTCCAGAGTGGCTGCAGGGCGGCGGGCAAATCCTCCTCCGTCACATTTAACACATGTAAAACTACCGGGCGTTTAGCCCTGCCGTAACCCAAACATTTACGGGAACAACATGCTGTGAGGCTTAGGTGTAATCGTCACTCCTAAGCCTGGGTTTTTATTGTTGCTTGAACAGGCATGATGCCGGTTGCAAGACGGTATTTTATTATCCCTGTCGACATTGTTTAAATGGGAAGAGAGATTATCCAGCGTAAGACAGGACGTTGAACAGTACTATAGAATGTATGGTTGGAAGGAGCTTTTTCAGCAGCTACCGGCCATACTGCAAGCATTCAACCCCTGCCGGATGAACCAAAAATATAACGTTAAATGCCCTGGAAAGGGCAGGTGCAGATACCCAAAATGAAAAAAACACCCTGGCGATCGGAGATCGGAAAAAGCCGGGTCAATTACAATTAAACAAATTATGGCACGTATCTACAGCTTTACCTCCTGGAGTGGCAACTTTATCCAATCCGCTCAACATTCCACCCTTCCTTTCGTTTTTACCTGTTGCATCGTTCTTTTCGCCGCAGTTGGGGGGAGTGCTCAATGCAACAGTACCAGTACGATAGGGTCCAATTTCAACGGGACTTCCATAAACGGGGGCAATTACCTCTGGTTTAACAGCCACCTCACCGGGGTCAGCGGATATTCTTCTGTGCCATTTACCATATATTACGAAGGTGGCACGGTAACCTTTACGTCAAACGGAACGCCCTATACCCTTCCCGTTCCCAAGGCGGCGATCACGTTTTCGTCTGCGGTTACCCAGGCGTCCACTTTTTACAATGCTGCTACCGATACCTGGGAGACCCAGATTCCTATTGGCAGCGCCAATAACGACCCTTCCTGTCGGGCTTTGCCTTGCAGGTTCCCGCCGGCGGCTTTCCCGGAGGGACCAACCCGGTTACCCGGTCCGGAGAATTTTATACGGATCAGGCGGGAGTTGCTACAGTACTGGCAGCAGTGGTCGGCGGCTGTCTATACTTCCTTTTCGACAAACTATAATGCGTTAGGCGTTCAGGTCATTGATGGAAACCGCCAGTCGGGTACGCCCAACAACTATACTAATTTTGTCACCGGCGGCGCCGCGGCGGCGGCGGCTCAACTTTACCGGCTCCAACAGCGCTACCCGAAGCGTGGTGCCCTGTGAGCGCCAGGTAGTGGTTACCGTACCCAATACCCTTTGTGGCGCCTCTTTCACCTATCAGGTATGCCCGTCCGGCGGGACGGCTTTGACGCGGTGGGTGCTGGAACTGCCAAACTGCATTACAGCAGGGGATATCCAGACGGTATACGTAAATGGGCAGCCTACCAATAACTGGAATCTGGGTACCGATGCTCCCTGCGGGCTAACCGAATAATATGGAACAACCTCCAGGTGAATTCGGGATCTTGCGTAGACCTGACCCTGCAATTGACGGATACTTACGGGACGGAGTCCGCGTCCTACGGAGCCGGCACCGCTTCCAGTTGTACTACCGGCGCCACCGATGCCCCTTCCTGCACCCCTCCCGGGCAGGTCACTATATCGGGTGGCAGCATCAGGTGCTCCGGCGGAACGACGACGCTTACCGCGTCGGGGGCGAATTCCTACCTTTGGAATACCGGCGCCACCACGCCTTCTATAGTGGTGGGCATTGGCACCTATAGCGTGACGGCAACGGATGCGGTCAATTGCACCAGCACCGCTTCTTTCACGGTTTCATCCAGCAGTGGTTGAGTGTTAGCGTCAGCGGCGGTACAGATGTTTGCGCCGGAAATTCTACCACACTAACCGCTAACGTCACCGGCGGCACGCCGCCTTTTCTTATTCCTGGAATACCGGAAGCAGCAGCAGCAGCATAACGGTTAGCCCAACCAACAGCGCATCCTACTCTGTTGTCGTGACGGATGGCACGGGTTGCTCAGTTTCAGCCCAGGCTTTCGTCAATGTCACGGAAGGCGTCGTATCCGGCACCAGATCGGCTACGATGAAACTTCCTGCGGTAGTTTTGACCCCGCGAACATTCAGAGCCTTTCTCCGGCTACCACCAGCGATTTTTCTTCCGGGGAATCTTGCTGCGAACTCTCGGGATTTGGGAAGGCAAAGTCCATCTTGCTTCGCTATACCGGAGAAAGTTGCAGCGCTTCCAATACCACCCAGGATGCCAGCAAATGGGATTGCAGCGGCAACCCCAACGGCGACCCTTCGGTATACATCATCGCAAATGACGACTCAGACCCGACCAATGGGAAAATTTGGTTTACCGGCAATGTGTCGCTCAACGGCGTATTCCTGGCGGATGCTGCCAATGCCGGAGAGACGAAACTTTCTTCCAATACCTATATTCACATCTACAACCAGCAGGGTGGATCGGTCATACAGACCATACGCATCCATACCTCCTGCTCCGCTCCCCTGGTCACCGGCGAACAATGGGGCTCTTTGGTATTGCTGGAAGTCGTGGATGAAGATGGCGCTCAATGTGGCGGAGCGTCTACCAATGTCACTTACCAATGGCAATACCGCAACGGCACAAGTGGTGCCTGGATCGACATTCCAGGCGCCACCGGAGCGAGCTACAATCCCGGCACCATCCCCAGACCCGCCAGTACCGCCGCCTGGTACCGCCAGCGGCGGCGGCGGCAGTTGCCCTACCATTGCTTCCAATATCGTCACCAAAACGGTCACCTCCAACTTGTCCGTTTCTATTTCCGGCAACACCGACCTCTGCGGCGGCCAATCGACTACCCTGACCGCTCTTGTTTCCGGCGGCACGCCTCCGCTGTCTTATTCCTGGAGCACCGGTTCGTCGGCTACCAGCATTAGCGTCAGCCCCAGTAGCACTACCTCCTATTCGGTGACTGTGACCCAGGCGGGAGGCTGCTCCGCGATTGCCGCCGCCACCGTAACGGTCGGCGGCCTGGTAAGCGGCGGCTTTATCGGCTACGATGAGCAGAATTGTGGCGGCTTTGACCCGGCCCTGATCGAGAACCTGGGCGATGCCCTGGCGCCGGGCCAGACTTCCGGGCAGGACTGTTGTGATGGCGGCGGCAAGCCACAAAAGATGGTCATGCTTTATACCGGCGAAGGCTGTTCGGCCACCAATACCAGCCAGGATCCCGGCAAGTACAATTGCACCAATTATTCCGGCGGCCCGGGGGGCGACCCTTCCGTATATATCATTACCAATGACAAAGACGATCCCTTTGATGGAGATATATATTTCTCCGGCAACGTGAGTATAAATGGCACCTTTTTGAGCGATGCCGCCAATGCCGGATCGGATAAGTTAGGAGGATTTTTTATTCATATCTTTTCCAGCCAGGGCGGCACCCTCTTGCAAACCATAGAGATACATGTGTCGTGTTCCGCTCCTCTGATCGTCGGCGAACAATGGGGAGCTGCCCGGCTATTGAGCATCACCATGGATGATGGCGTCACCTGCGGCGCCAGCGGCGGCTCGGCTACCTACCAATGGCAGTACCGCAACGGCACCAGCGGTACCTGGATCGACATACCCGGCGCTACCGGGGCGGAATATGACCCGCCGACCATCACCCAAACCCGCCAGTACCGGCGCTTGGCGTCCAATGGCATCAACTGCCCGGCTGTGCCTTCTAATGTCGTCACCAAAACAGTGTCCTCTTCCTTAAATGTCACCATCTCCGGCAATACCGACCTCTGCGGCGGGCAATCGACTACGCTTACCGCCAACGTATCTGGCGGCAATCCTCCCCTGAATTATTCCTGGAGTACCGGCAGTTCCGCCACCAGCATTACTGTAGCTCCCGGCGGCACCACTACCTACTCGGTGACTGTGACTCAGGCCGGAGGATGTTCCGTCAATGCTGGGGCTACCGTATTTGTAGGTGGCCTGGTCAGCGGCGGTGCCATCGGTTATGACGAGGCCAACTGTGGCGGCTTCGACCCCGATCTGATCGAAAACCTGGGCGATGCTTTAGCGCCGGGGCAAACCTCCGGGGTGGACTGTTGTGACACCGCCGACCCCTTGCAGGTATTGATGCAGTATACGGGCAGCGGTTGCGGGGCGACCAATACCACTCAGCAATCCGGGAAATGGAGTTGTAATGATTTCTCCGGCGGCCCGGCGGGAGATCCCAACGTGTATATCATTGCTAACGATGACAGCGACCCCTTTAATGGTGATGTATTCTTCCAGGGCGCAGTCAGCTTGGGCGGTGCCTTCCTGATCGACGGAAGTGTGAATAGCTTTGGTTCCAACACCTACGTCCACATTTTCTCCAGCCAGGGTGGCACGCTGCTGCAGACTGTGCAGTTTCACACTTCCTGCTCGGCGCCCCTGGTAATCGGCGAACAGTGGGGCGGCATCCAGTTGTTGAGCATCACCTTTGAAAACGGTGCAGGAACCTGCGGCGCCTCCGGCGGCTCGGCCACCTACCAATGGCAATACCGCGACGGCACCAGCGGCACCTGGATCAATATCCCAGGCGCCACCGGAGCATCTTACAACCCCGGCTTCATTTCCAATACCCGGCAGTACCGCCGGGAAGCGACCAATGGCGTGGGCTGCCCGCCGGCCTATTCCAACATAGTGACCAAAACGGTTAACCCCGGGCTGGTGGTGAATATCAGCGGCAATACCCAGGTTTGCGGCGGCAACAGCACCACATTATCTGCAGTAGTGGTCTCCGGAACAGGGCCCTATTCCTATTCCTGGAACACCGGCAGCCATGCCAGTTCCATAACAGTGAGCCCCAGTACCGGGCAATCTTATTCCGTCACCGTAACGGGTGCCGGCGGCTGTACCACGGTCGCCAGTGTGAACGTAGAAGTCGGCGGCCTGGTCGACGGCGGCACTATTGCTGCCGATGAGTCCTTCTGTGGGCCCTTCAACCCAGCCATTATCGTCGGAACCTCCGACCCCATCGGCATCGGTTCTTCCGGAGGAGACTGCTGTGATATTGCCGACCCCGACCAGGTGCTCGTGCGGTATACAGGGAATGGGTGTGGGGCGACCAACACCACTCAACAGAGTGGCAAGTGGGACTGCACTGATTTCTCCGGAGGGCCCAACAGCGACCCCTCTGTATATATCATTTCAAACTCCAGCAGCAACCCCGGCAGCGGAAACCAATGGTTCGCCGGGACCGTGAGCCTGGGCGGCACATTCACCATAAATTCCGGCGGCTCCAACTTTTCCAGCAATACCTTTGTCCACATCTTTAGCAGCCAGGCCGGCACCTTATTGCAGACAGTGCAGTTTCATACTTCCTGCTCCGCTCCCCTGGTTTCCGGCGAACAATGGGGGTCTATATATTTATTGCAGGTGATTTTTGAAAACGGCAGTACCTGCGGTGCCGCTCCCGTCAACGCCACCTACCAGTGGCAATACCAGGACGCCAACAGCGGCGGATGGGTAAACATCCCCGGCGCTACCGGCCGGGATTATGACCCGCCCTTCATTTCCATCACCACCCAATACCGCCGCCTGGCCTATAACGGCACCTTCTGCCCGCCGGCCATTTCCAACGTGGTGGAAAAAACGATAGAGGTTCTGATCAACGCCAACGCCGGCAACGACGTCACCATCTGCGAAGGGGCAAGCACCACGCTGAACGCTTCCGCCTCCGGAGGCTTCCCGCCCTATACCTATATCTGGGATAATGGGCTGGGCGCCGGCCAGTCTCACGTAGTCAGCCCAACTTCTACCACTACTTATACTGTGACGGTAACCGACAATTTCGGATGTCAGGGAACGGACCAGGTGACGGTGACGGTCAACGACGCCCCCATCGTCAATGCCGGCCCCGATGTGTCCATCTGCCAGGGCCAGAGCACCATCCTGACCGCCAGCGCTTCGGGCGGCAACGGCAATTACACCTATAATTGGAACAACGGCCTGGGCAGCGGCGCCAGCCATACCGTGAGCCCATTGGTGACTACCACCTATAGGGTGACCGTCACCGATGGCAATGGCTGTACCGATACCGATCAGGTAACAGTAACCGTCAATGGCCAGCCCACCGTGGATGCCGGCCCGGATGTTTCCTTATGCCTGGGCAGCAGTACCGTGCTGACCGCCACCGGTAGTGGTGGCGACGGCAACTATACCTATAGTTGGGACAACGGCCTGGGCAGCGGCGCCAGCCATACCGTAAGCCCATTGGTAACAACCACTTACACCGTCACCGTTACCGACGGTGCCGGCTGCACGGATACCGACCAGGTGACCGTCACCGTCAATGGCAGCCCAACCGCTGATGCCGGGCCGGATGTGACGATCTGTGACGGAGAAAGCACGGATCTGACCGCCAGTGCTGCCGGCGGCAACGGAAATTATACCTACGAATGGGACAACGGCCTGGGCTTCGGCGCCATGAAAACGGTCAGCCCTTCCACGACGACTACTTATACCGTGACGGTGACCGATGGCAATGGCTGTACGGATACGGACCAGGTGACCGTCACGGTGAACGAAGCGCCGGTGGCCAATGCCGGCCCCGATGTTACCATCTGCGAAGGCCAAAGCACTACATTGACCGCCAGTGCTGCCGGCGGCGACGGCAACTATTCTTATGTATGGGATAATAGCCTGGGCGCCGGCGCCAGCCATACTGTTTCGCCGCTGCAAACCACTACCTATACCGTTACCGTAACTGATGGCAATGGTTGCACCGACACGGATCAGGTCACGGTCACCGTGAACCCCTTGCCCATGATCACGATTGTCGCGAAAGAGTGCATTGCAACCAATCAGTTCCTAACCTATTACATTGACATCACCGTCGCTCCCGGAGTAACCATCACGGCGTCTGAAGGAACCGTGATCGATAATGGCAATGGTTCCTACCGTATCGATGACATTACCAGCGGCAACAGTGTAACCATCACCGCTACCGACCCCAATACCGGCTGTGGAGATACGATAACCGTTGCTTCTCCGGATTGCTTATGCCCAACCATCCCGGCGCCCAACAGCGGTGGCGATCAGGCTATCTGTGAGGACTCGGCTATTCCGGCTTTGACCGCTTCTATCCCCGGTGTCAACCGCGTCGTTGACTGGTATGATGCGCTTAAGGGGGCACCTGCCTGCTGCTCGCAGGCTCCAATTCCTATACGCCTACTGCGGTGGCACCTATTATGCAGAAACACGCAATACGATCAGCGGTTGTGTAAGCGACACCCGTACGCCGGTAACCCTTACCATTAACCCCCTGCCCATTGCCGAAGCGGGCAATTCGGTGGCCATCTGCGCCGGCGGCAGCACGACCCTGATCGGAAGTGCAGTGGATGGCGACGGCAACTACACATACGCCTGGAACAACGGCCTGGGCGCCGGTTCCACCCATATCGTCAGCCCCCTGGTGACTACAACCTACCGGCTGACCGTGACCGACGGCAACGGCTGCCAGGATGTCGATCAATTGGTCGTTACCGTAAATCCTTCGCCAACGGCCGATGCCGGCCCGGACGTCTCTATTTGCGCCGGCGAAAGCACGACGCTCAGCGCCACCGCCACTGGTGGCAGCGGCAACTACAGCTTCAGCTGGGACAACGGCCTGGGCGCCGGCGCCAATAAAACGGTCAGCCCGGTAGCGACTACTGCTTACACGGTCACCGTTACCGATGGCAGCGGCTGTACCGATACCGATCAGGTAACGGTGACTGTAAATGACAACCCCGTTGTTGATGCCGGCTCGGACGTCACCATCTGTCAGGGCAGCAGCACAACGTTGGCCGCTAACACTATTGGCGGCGATGGCAATTATACCTACAATTGGGACAATGGCCTGGGTGCCAGCGCCAGCCATGTCGTCAGCCCCTCCCAGTCAACAATATACAACGTCACCGTGACGGACGGCAACGGCTGTATCGATATCGATCAGGTAATCGTGACGGTTAATCCTGCGCCGACCGCAGACGCCGGCCCGGATGCTTCTATCTGTACTGGCGAAAGTACTACATTGACCGCCAGTGCTTCCGGCGGCGATGGCAACTACACCTATGCCTGGGACAATGGCCTGGGCGCCGGCGCGAGCCATGTTGTTAGCCCGGTGGCAACGACGACCTACACCGTCACCGTTACCGACGGCAACGGCTGTACCGATACCGATCAGGTGACCGTAACGGTCAATGGCAACCCAGTGGCGGATGCCGGTGGAGATGCCACTATTTGTATTGGAGAAAGTACGACATTAACCGCCAGCGCTACCGGCGGCGACGGCAATTATACCTATACCTGGGACAATGGCCTGGGTGCCGGCGCGAGCCATGTCGTAAGCCCGGCACAAACAACCACTTATACCGTTACCGTTACCGACGGCAACGGCTGTGAAGATACGGACCAGGTGACCATCACCGTGGTCCAGAACTTCAATGATGCCGGCACAATAGCAGGCGATGAGGCCCAATGTGGCCCTTATGACCCCACGCCGATCCTCGGCACGATCGGGGTTTTTGGCACCCAGGTTTTGACCCACGCCGGAATTCCGCTGGCAAACCAAACTGCCTGCCGATATCAACTGGACTACCATAGCCGGATCTACTAACCCGGATTACGATCCGGGATTCATCACCGAAACTACCGAATACCGCCGCCAGTACCTACCGTCAGGCAGGCAGCTCTGCCCCTGGCTCAATTCTAATGTAGTAGTCAAAACAGTATATCCGGAACCCGTCGCAGATGCTGGCGTTGATCAATCCATCTGTGCCGGCGAGAATGCTACCATCACGGCTACTGCTACCAGCGGAACGCCCTCTTATACCTATGCCTGGGACAATGGCCTGGGCGCTGGCGCCAGCCATGTCGTGAACCCGGCCGTGACCACCACCTATACCGTCACCGTCACCGATGCCAATGGATGTACCGATACCGATCAGGTAGTCATCACCGTTAACGACAATCCACAAGCCAATGCCGGCAATGATGTTTCTATCTGCCTGGGCGAAAGCACTACGTTGGCCGCTACTGCCACAGGAGGCGACGGCAATTACGATTTTGATTGGGACAATGGCCTGGGCGCCGGCGACAGCCACACCGTGAGCCCGGCTGTGACCACTACCTATACCGTTACGGTGACGGATGGCAATGGCTGCACCGACACCGATCAGGTAACAGTGACCGTAAATGACGTTCCTGTAGCCAATGCCGGCCCCGATGTGGCAGTTTGCCAGGGCGAAAGCGTGGACCTGACGGCTTCTGCCACCGGCGGCAGTGGGGGGTATACTTATAATTGGAGCAATGGGCTTGGTTCCAGCCAAACCGTCACCGTAAGCCCCGCTCAAACGACAACGTATACGGTGACAGTTACAGATAGCAACGGCTGTCAGGATACAGACCAGGTGACCGTCACGATCAATCCGTTGCCGGTTGCGGACGGCAGCCCGGATGTCTCGATTTGCGAAGGAGAATGTTCCGTGCTTACGGTCGGTGGGGTAGGAGGTTCGTCTCCCTATACCTTTGCGTGGAGTACCAATGAAAATGGGACAACCATTACGGTATGCCCCCTGGTAACCACCGATTACTTCGTCACCGTAACCGATGCCAATGGCTGTACCGATGTGGACGTCATAACGGTTACCGTAGCGCCCAGCCCGGCCGTAGATGCCGGCCCGGATGTCACCCTCTGTGAAGGCCTTAGCACAACGCTGCTGGTCAGTGCATCTGGCGGAACCCCTCCTTATACCTATGCCTGGGACAATGGCCTGGGCGCCGGCGACAGCCATACGGTGACCCCGGCCCATACCACTACTTATACCGTCACGGTTACCGATGCCAATGGCTGTACCGCCACTGACATGGTAACGGTTACTGTAGACCCCATTCCTACGGTCGATGCCGGACTGGATAATGATATATGCGCAGGGGAAACGGTGCAGCTGAACGGCAGTATCGGCGGCGGCGCCACCAGCGCTACCTGGGGCACCAGTGGAGATGGCAGTTTCAATAACCCTAACCTGCTGAATGCCATTTATACGCCTGGTACCCAATGATATCAGTACAGAGCTGGTTTCTCTGACCCTGACCACGAATGACCCCGTCGGTACTTGCCCGGCGGTTAGTGATGTTATTACCATAAACATTTCTCCTGCTCTGACTGTAGATGCCGGAGACAACCAGTCTATATGCGAAACCGATGTACTAACCTGAATGGCTCCTTCGGCGGAGCGGTCACATCCGCAACCTGGAGCGCCAATGGCGACGGAAGTTTCGATGATGTCAACTCGCTTACCGCAACCTATACGCCTGGCTCCAATGATATCAATGCCGGGCAAGTCACCCTGACCCTCACCACGAATGACCCCATCGGTACCTTGCCCGGCGGTTACCAACGACCTGCTCATTACGATCTACGACGCCCCCCAGGTGGATGCGGTACCCAACCAGCAAATCTGCTCCGGCGTTGACGTCCAACTGAATGGTATCATCGGCGGTAGCGCCACCAGCTCCACCTGGGTGACCAGTGGCGATGGAACTTTTGCCAATTCTAATGCCCTTTCTACCATATATACCCCTGGCCCCACCGATATTCTGGTGGGCAGCGTAACCCTTGAACTCTTTACCAACAATCCATTCGGCCCCTGTCCCGCCGAAAGCGACCAATTGGTGATTGTCATATTCAGAAATCCAACTGCCAATGCCGGGCCGGATCAGGACATCTGTGAAGATGAAGTGGCCAGTATCTCCGGCAGTGTTGCCGGCGGTGCTACTTCCGGCAGCTGGTCCACCAGCGGCGATGGCACATTCGGCAATGCCAATGCTTTAACCACTACCTACACCCCCGGCGCCAATGATATAACAGCCGGTACTGTGACCCTTACCCTAACCACCGACGATCCCGCCGGGCCCTGCACGCCGGGTTCCGATGATTTGATCCTTACCATTTCTTCAGGAACGCCTACCGCAACTGTGGATAATGGTACGGCCTGTAGCGAAGATAGCCCATATACTGCCGGCACTGATAATGTGCTGGACCTCAATACCCTCATCACCAGCGGCCCCACCACGGGTACCTGGGCCGATACCGACAACACAGGCGGGCTGTCCGGCTCTATATTCACCGCTACATTGGGCATGGAAGGCCAATCCTTCCAGTTTACCTACACCATCCCTGGCGTAGATGGGCCAGGCAACGGTGCCTGCAATGATAAAGTTTATGTCATTACGGTTACCGTCGAAGACTGCTTCGCCAGCATCGGCGATTACGTGTGGGAAGACACCAACGGCAACGGCATCCAGGATGACGGCCCCACCGGCATCCCGGGCGTTACCGTAACCCTCACCGGCACGACTACCGTCGGCGGCCTGCCCATCAATGATAATACCACTACCGACGCTAATGGAAACTACGAATTCACCCTTCTGCCCCCTGGCGATTATAAACTGACCTTCAGCACTCCCGCCGGATATACTTTCACAGATTTGGACGCCGGCGGCGACGATACGACTGATAGTGACGCCGACCCCAACAACGGCGGTATGACTGTTTTTGAAAACCTGGTGGCAGGCGAAGATAACCCCACCTACGATGCGGGTTTGGTCCAGGAAGCCTTCATCGGGGACTACGTATGGGAAGACACCGACGGAGACGGGGTCCAGGACGGCAACGAGCCGCCGATCCCGGGCGTTACGGTGAACTTGTACGAAGACAACAACCAGGACGGCGTTCCCGACGGCGCGCCGATAGCCACCGACGTGACGGACGCCAACGGCGAATACGGCTTCCCGGTCGACCCGGGCAGCTACGTGGTCGAGTTCGTAACGCCTCCGGGATATACAGGCAGCCCGCAAGACCAGGGCGGGGACGACACCGTGGACTCTGACCCCGACCCGAACACGGGCCTGACGGGCACCATCACGGTGAACAGCGGCGACAACGACGACACCAACGACGCAGGCTATTACGAGCCGGCCTCTTTGGGCGACTACGTCTGGCTGGACACCAACGCGAACGGCATCCAGGACGACGGCCCGACGGGCATCGCCGGGGTGACAGTGAACTTGTACGCGGACGCGAACCAGGATGGCGTGCCGGATGGGCCTGCCCTTGGCACCACCACCACTGACCCGTCTGGCTTCTACCAATTCACCGGCTTGGCGCCTGGGGATTATGTAGTAGAGTTTATAAACCCAGGCGGCGGCTTGTTGCCCAGCCCCCAAGACCAGGGCGGGGACGACACGATAGACTCTGACGCAGACCCGAACACGGGCCTGAGCCACAGCATAAACTTAGAAAGCGGCGAAAACGACCCGACCATCGACGCGGGCTACTACGAATCTGCCTTCATCGGCGACTTTGTCTGGCAAGACACCGACGGCGACGGCATCCAGGACGCGGGCGAGCCCGGCATCCCTGGCGTCACCGTCAACCTATACGCAGACGCCAACCAGGACGGCGTCCCGGACGGGGCGCCGATAGCCACTGACGTGACCGACGCGAACGGCGAATACGGCTTCCCGGTCGACCCGGGCAGCTACGTGGTAGAATTTGTCACGCCGGGCGGCTTTGACCCAACCGGGCAAGACCAGGGCGGGGACGACACCGTAGACTCTGACCCCGACCCGAACACGGGCCTGACGGGCACCATCACGGTAAACAGCGGCGACAACGACGACACCAACGACGCAGGCTATTACGAGCCCGCCAGCTTGGGCGACTTTGTTTGGCTGGACGGGGACGCGGACGGCATACAGGACGCCGGCGAGCCGGGCATCGCGAACGTGACGGTGAACCTGTACGCCGACGCGAACCAGGACGGCTTTCCGGACGGCGCTTCCATCGGCACGGCCACGACGGACGGCACAGGCTTCTACCAGTTCACAGGCTTAGCGCCTGGGGATTATGTAGTAGAGTTTATAAACCCAGGCGGCGGCTTGTTGCCCAGCCCGCAAGACCAGGGCGGGGACGACACGATAGACTCTGACGCAGACCCGAACACAGGCCTGAGCCACAGCATAAACTTAGAAAGCGGCGAAAACGACCCGACCATAGACGCGGGCTACTACGAGTCGGCCTTCATCGGCGACTTCGTCTGGCAAGACACCGACGGCGACGGCATCCAGGACGCAGGCGAGCCCGGCATCCCCGGCGTTACCGTCAACCTATACGAAGACGCCAACCAGGACGGCGTCCCGGACGGGGCGCCGATAGCCACCGACGTGACGGACGGGAACGGAGAGTACGGCTTCCCGGTCGACCCGGGCAGCTATGTAGTAGAATTTGTAACGCCTGCCGGCTTTGACCCAACCGGGCAAGACCAGGGCGGGGACGACACCGTGGACTCTGACCCCGACCCGAACACGGGCCTGACGGGCACGGTAACCGTCAACAGCGGCGAAACGGACCTGACGGTAGACGCGGGCTACTACGAGCCCGCCAGCCTGGGCGACTTTGTCTGGTCCGACACGGACGCGGACGGCATACAGGACGCAGGCGAGCCCGGCATCGGCGGGGTAACAGTGAACCTTTTGGACGGCGGCGGCGCTTTCTTAGCCTCCACCACCACAGCCCCTGACGGCTCCTACAGCTTCACCAACCTGGCCCCCGGCGACTACATCGTCGAATTCATAGGCCCGGCCGGCTTTGCGCCGAGCCCGCAAGACCAGGGCGGCGACGACACCATAGACTCTGACGCCAACCCAGGCACTGGGCAAACCGGGATCATTACCCTGTCCAGCGGCGAAAACGACCCGACCAACGACGCAGGCTACTACGAGTCGGCCTTCATCGGCGACTTTGTATGGCAAGACACCGACGGCGACGGCATCCAGGACGCAGGCGAGCCCGGCATCCCCGGCGTTACCGTCAACCTATACGCAGACGCCAACCAGGACGGCGTCCCGGACGGGGCGCCGATAGCCACCGACGTGACCGGCGCCAACGGCGAATACGGCTTCCCGGTCGACCCGGGCAGTTATGTAGTAGAATTTGTAACGCCTGCCGGCTTTGACGGCACGCCGCAGGACCAGGGCGGAGACGACACGGTTGACAGCGACGCAGACCCGAACACGGGCCTGACCGGCACCATCACGGTGAACAGCGGGGAAACGGACCTGACCAACGACGCCGGCTTCTACGAGCCAGCTTCCTTGGGCGACTTTGTCTGGTCCGACACGGACGCGGACGGCATCCAGGACGCCGGCGAGCCCGGCATCGGCGGGGTGACCGTCAACCTGCTGGACGGCGGCGGCGCTTTCTTAGCCTCCACCACCACAGCCCCTGACGGCTCCTACAGCTTCACCAACCTTGCCCCCGGCGACTACATCGTCGAGTTTATTGGCCCGGCCGGCTTTGCGCCGAGCCCGCAAGACCAGGGCGGGGACGACACCATAGACTCTGACGCCAACCCAGGCACCGGCCAGACCGGGATCATTACCCTGTCGAGCGGCGAAAACGACCCGACCAACGACGCAGGCTACTACGAGTCTGCCTTCATCGGCGACTTTGTCTGGCAAGACACCGACGGCGACGGCATCCAGGACGCAGGCGAGCCCGGCATCCCCGGCGTTACCGTCAACCTATACGCAGACAACAACCAGGACGGCGTTCCGGACGGGGCGCCGATAGCCACCGACGTGACCGGCGCCAACGGCGAATACGGCTTCCCGGTCGACCCGGGCAGCTATGTAGTAGAATTTGTAACGCCTGGCGGCTTTGACGGCACGCCTCAGGACCAGGGCGGGGACGACACGGCAGACTCTGACGCAGACCCGAACACGGGGCTGACCGGCACCATCACGGTGAACAGCGGGGAAACGGACCTGACCAACGACGCCGGCTTCTACGAGCCAGCTTCCTTGGGCGACTTTGTCTGGTCCGACACGGACGCGGACGGCATCCAGGACGCCGGCGAGCCCGGCATCGGCGGGGTGACCGTCAACCTGCTGGACGGCGGCGGCGCTTTCTTACGCCTCCACCACGACAGCAGCCCCTGACGGCTCCTACTTCACCAACCTGCCCCGGCGACTACATCGTCGAATTCATAGGCCCGGCCGGCTTTGCGCCGAGCCCGCAAGACCAGGGCGGGGACGACACCATAGACTCTGACGCCAACCCAGGCACTGGGCAAACCGGGATCATTACCCTGTCGAGCGGCGAAAACGACCCGACCAACGACGCGGGCTATTACGAGTCGAGTCGACTTTCATCGGCGACTTTGTCTGGCAAGACACCGACGGCGACGGCATCCAGGACGCAGGCGAGCCCGGCATCCCCGGCGTTACCGTCAACCTATACGCGGACAACAACCAGGACGGCGTCCCGGACGGGGCGCCGATAGCCACCGACGTGACCGGCGCCAACGGCGAATACGGCTTCCCGGTCGACCCGGGCAGTTATGTAGTAGAATTTGTAACGCCTGCCGGCTTTGACGGCACGCCCCAGGACCAGGGCGGGGACGACACGGTTGACTCTGACGCGGACCCGAACACAGGGGCTGACCGGCACCATCACGGTGAACAGCGGGGAAACGGACGACACCGTAGACGCAGGCTATTACGAGCCAGCCAGCCTGGGCGACTTTGTCTGGTCCGACACGGACGCGGACGGCATCCAGGACGCCGGCGAGCCCGGCATCGGCGGGGTAACCGTGAACCTGCTGGACGGCGGCGGCGCTTTCTTAGCCTCCACCACCACAGCCCCTGACGGCTCCTACAGCTTCACCAACCTTGCCCCCGGCGACTACATCGTCGAATTCATAGGCCCGGCCGGCTTTGCGCCGAGCCCGCAAGACCAGGGCGGAGACGACACCATAGACTCTGACGCCAACCCAGGCACTGGGCAAACCGGGATCATTACCCTGTCGAGCGGCGAAAACGACCCGACCAACGACGCAGGCTACTACGAGTCTGCCTTCATCGGCGACTTCGTCTGGCAAGACACCGACGGCGACGGCATCCAGGACGCGGGCGAGCCCGGCATCCCCGGCGTTACCGTCAACCTATACGCGGACAACAACCAGGACGGCGTTCCCGACGGGGCGCCGATAGCCACCGACGTGACCGGCGCCAACGGCGAATACGGCTTCCCGGTCGACCCGGGCAGTTATATAGTAGAATTTGTAACGCCTGCCGGCTTTGACGGCACGCCGCAGGACCAGGGCGGGGACGACACGGTTGACAGCGACGCAGACCCGAACACGGGGCTGACCGGCACCATCACGGTGAACAGCGGGGAAACGGACCTGACCAACGACGCCGGCTTCTACGAGCCAGCTTCCCTGGGCGACTTTGTCTGGTCCGACACGGACGCGGACGGCATCCAGGACGCCGGCGAGCCCGGCATCGGCGGGGTAACCGTCAACCTGCTGGACGGCGGCGGCGCTTTCTTAGCCTCCACCACGACAGCCCCTGACGGCGGCTACAGCTTCACCAACCTTTAGCCCCGGCGACTACATCGTCGAGTTTGTACTTACGGTAAACTTTTGCGCCGAGCCCGCAAGACCAGGGCGGAGACGACACCATAGACTCTGACGCCAACCCAGGCACTGGGCAAACCGGGATCATTACCCTGTCGAGCGGCGAAAACGACCCGACCAACGACGCAGGCTACTACGAGTCCGCCTTCATCGGCGACTTCGTCTGGCAAGACACCGACGGCGACGGCATCCAGGACGCAGGCGGCCCGGCATCCCCGGCGTTACCGTCAACCTATACGCGGACAACAACCAGGACGGCGTCCCGGACGGGCGCCGATAGCCACCGACGTGACCGGCGCCAACGGCGAATACGGCTTCCCGGTCGACCCGGGCAGCTATGTAGTCGAGTTTGTAACGCCTGGCGGCTTTGACGGCACCCCCAAGACCAGGGCGGGGGGACGACACCGTTGACTCGACGCAGACCCGAACACACGGGGTACTGACGGGCACCATCACGGTGAACAGCGGCGAAACGGACCTGACCACGACGTAGACGCAGGCTACTACGAGCCAGCCAGCTTCCTTGGGCGACTTTGTCTGGTCCGACACGGACGCGGACGGCATCCAGGACGCAGGCGAGCCCGGCATCGGCGGGGTAACCGTCAACCTGCTGGACGGCGGCGGCGCTGGCTGCCTCCACCACCGCAGCCCCTGACGGCTCCTACAGCTTCACCAACCTTGCCCCCGGCGACTACATCGTCGTCGAATTTATATACCACTGGCTTTGCGCCGAGCCCGCAAGACCAGGGCGGGACGACACCATAGACTCTGACGCCAACCCAGGCACTGGGCAAACCGGGATCATTACCCTGTCGAGCGGCGAAAACGACCCGACCAACGACGCAGGCTATTACGAGTCTGCCTTCATCGGCGACTTTGTATGGCAAGACACCGACGGCGACGGCATCCAGGACGCGGGCGAGCCCGGCATCCCCGGCGTTACCGTCAACCTATACGCGGACAACAACCAGGACGGCGTTCCCGACGGGCGCCGATAGCCACCGACGTGACCGGCGCCAACGGCGAATACGGCTTCCCGGTCGACCCGGGCAGTTATATAGTAGAATTTGTAACGCCTGCCGGCTTTGACGGCACGCCCCAGGACCAGGGCGGGGACGACACGGCAGACAGCGACGCGGACCCGAACACGGGCTGACGGGCACCATCACGGTGAACAGCGGGGAAACGGACCTGACCAGACGCAGGCTACTACGAGCCAGCCAGCCTGGGCGACTTTGTCTGGTCCGACACGGACGCGGACGGCATCCAGGACGCAGGCGAGCCCGGCATCGGCGGGGTAACCGTCAACCTGCGGACGGCGGCGGCGCGCTTCTTAGCCTCCACCACGACGGCCCCTGACGGCTCCTACAGCTTCACCAACCTTGCCCCGGCGACTACATCGTCGAATTCATATATACACTACGGTAAACTTTGCGCCGCCGAGCCCGCAAGACCAGGGCGGGGACGACACCATAGACTCTGACGCCAACCCAGGCACTGGGCAAACCGGGATCATTACCCTGTCGAGCGGCGAAAACGACCCGACCAACGACGCAGGCTACTACGAGTCTGCCTTCATCGGCGACTTTGTATGGCAAGACACCGACGGCGACGGCATCCAGGACGCAGGCGAGCCCGGCATCCCCGGCGTTACCGTCAACCTATACGCAGACGCCAACCAGGACGGCGTCCCGGACGGGGCGCCGATAGCCACCGACGTGACCGGCGCGAACGGGGAATACGGCTTCCCGGTCGACCCGGGCAGCTACGTGGTCGAGTTTGTAACGCCTGCCGGCTTTGACGGCACGCCGCAAGACCAGGGCGGGGACGACACCGTTGACAGCGACGCAGACCCGAACACGGGCCTGACGGGCACCATCACGGTGAACAGCGGGGAAACGGACCTGACCAACGACGCCGGCTTCTACGAGCCAGCTTCCTTGGGCGACTTTGTCTGGTCCGACACGGACGCGGACGGCATCCAGGACGCCGGCGAGCCCGGCATCGGCGGGGTGACGGTGAACCTTTTGGACGGCGGCGGCGCTTTCCTAGCTTCCACCACCACAGCCCCTGACGGCTCCTACAGCTTTGCCAATTTAGCCCCCGGCGACTACATCGTCGAGTTTGTAGCCCCGGCCGGCTTTGCGCCGAGCCCGCAAGACCAGGGCGGAGACGACACCATAGACTCTGACGCCAACCCAGGCACCGGCCAGACCGGGATCATTACCCTGTCGAGCGGCGAAAACGACCCGACCAACGACGCGGGCTATTACGAGTCTGCCTTCATCGGCGACTTTGTCTGGCAAGACACCGACGGCGACGGCATCCAGGACGCAGGCGAGCCCCGGCATCCCCGGCGTTACCGTCAACCTATACGCGGACGCCAACCAGGACGGCGTTCCCGGACGGGCGCCGATAGCCACCGACGTGACCGGCGCCAACGGCGAATACGGCTTCCCGGTCGACCCGGGCAGTTATGTAGTAGAATTTGTAACGCCTGGCGGCTTTGACGGCACGCCGCCGCAAGACCAGGGGCGGAGACGACACGGTTGACAGCGACGCAGACCCGAACACGGGCCTGACCGGCACCATCACGGTGAACAGCGGGGAAACGGACCTGACCAACGACGCCGGCTTCTACGAGCCAGCTTCCTTGGGCGACTTTGTCTGGTCCGACACGGACGCGGACGGCATCCAGGACGCCGGCGAGCCCGGCATCGGCGGGGTGACGGTCAACCTGCTGGACGGCGGCGGCGCTTTCCTAGCCTCCACCACCACAGCCCCTGACGGCTCCTACAGCTTCACCAACCTTGCCCCCGGCGACTACATCGTCGAGTTTATTGGCCCGGCCGGCTTTGCGCCGAGCCCGCAAGACCAGGGCGGAGACGACACCATAGACTCTGACGCCAACCCAGGCACCGGCCAGACCGGGATCATTACCCTGTCGAGCGGCGAAAACGACCCGACCAACGACGCAGGTTATTACGAGTCTCGGCTTCATCGGCGACTTTGTCTGGCAAGACACCGACGGCGACGGCATCCAGGACGCGGGCGAGCCCGGCATCCCCGGCGTTACCGTCAACCTATACGCGGACAACAACCAGGACGGCGTTCCCCGACGGGCGCCGATAGCCACCGACGTGACCGGCGCCAACGGCGAATACGGCTTCCCGGTCGACCCGGGCAGCTACGTAGTCGAGTTTGTAACGCCTGGCTTTGACCCAACCGGGCCCACCAGGGCGGGGACGACACGGTGGACTCTGACGCAGACCCGAACACGGGCCTGACGGGCACGGTAACCGTGAACAGCGGCGAAACGGACCTGACGGTAGACGCAGGCTTCTACGAGCCAGCTTCCTTGGGCGACTTTGTCTGGTCCGACACGGACGCGGACGGCATCCAGGACGCAGGCGAGCCCGGCATCGGCGGGGTAACCGTCAACCTGCTGGACGGCGGCGGCGCCTTCCTGCAAACAACCACTACCGCATTAGACGGCTCCTACAGCTTCACCAACCTGGCCCCTGGCGACTACATCGTCGAATTCATAGGCCCGGCCGGCTTTGCGCCGAGCCCGCAAGACCAGGGCGGGGACGACACCATAGACTCTGACGCCAACCCAGGCACTGGGCAAACCGGGATCATTACCCTGTCGAGCGGGGAAAACGACCCGACCAACGACGCAGGTTATTACGAGTCGGCCTTCATCGGCGACTTTGTATGGCAAGACACCGACGGCGACGGCATCCAGGACGCGGGCGAGCCCGGCATCCCCGGCGTTACCGTCAACCTATACGCGGACAACAACCAGGACGGCGTTCCCGACGGGGCGCCGATAGCCACCGACGTGACCGGCGCCAACGGCGAATACGGCTTCCCGGTCGACCCGGGCAGCTACGTAGTCGAGTTTGTAACTCCTGGCGGCTTTGACCCAACCGGGCAAGACCAGGGCGGGGACGACACCGTGGACTCTGACCCGGACCCGAACACGGGCCTGACCGGCACGGTAACCGTGAACAGCGGCGAAACGGACCTGACGGTAGACGCAGGCTTCTACGAGCCAGCTTCCTTGGGCGACTTTGTCTGGTCCGACACGGACGCGGACGGCATCCAGGACGCCGGCGAGCCCGGCATCGGCGGGGTAACCGTCAACCTGCTGGACGGCGGCGGCGCCTTCCTGCAAACAACCACTACCGCATTAGACGGCTCCTATAGCTTTACCAACCTGGCCCCTGGCGACTACATCGTCGAATTCATAGGCCCGGCCGGCTTCGACAGCAGTCCTCAAGATCAAGGTGGCGATGATACCGTCGACAGCGACGCTGATCCGGTAACGGGCCTCACCGGCGTCATTAACCTGGAAAGCGGAGAAACTGACCCAACCAACGATGCAGGCTTCTTCAACGTTATTGACCTGGAACTGGAAAAGAGCGTCAACAACACGGCGCCGCAGGTGGGCAGCAACGTCACCTTCACGGTGGTATTGACCAACCAGGGCCCGAGCACCGCCACCGGCGTGTCCGTCACGGACCAACTGCCTAGCGGGTATACCTTTGTGAGCCACACCACGAGCCAGGGCAGCTATGTAAGCGGCACGGGCGCATGGACTGTGGGCACGCTAACTGCGGGCCAGAGCGTCACCTTGACCATCACGGCCACGGTTAACGCCAGCGGCGACTATATGAACCTGGCCGAGGTAACGGCCCAAAACGAGCCGGACATAGACTCCAGCCCGAACAACGGCGTGGACACCGACGGCGACGGGGCAGTCGTAGACGATCCGGGCGACGAGGACGACGGCGATGGGCAGGACGTGGTTCCTGGCGCATTGGTCGACCTCGAGCTGGAAAAATCAGTAGACAACTCCACGCCAAACGTGGGCAGCAACGTCACCTTCACGGTGGTGTTAACCAACCAGGGCCCGAGCACAGCCACCGGCGTGTCCGTTACGGACCAATTGCCAAGCGGTTATACCTACGTCAGCAACACGGCCAGCCAGGGCAGCTATAACAGCGGCACTGGGGCATGGAGCGTAGGCACGCTAACTGCAGGCCAAAGCGTAACATTAACAATCACCGCCACAGTTAACGTGAGCGGCAACTACCTGAACCTGGCCGAGGTAAGCACGCAGAACGAGCCGGACATAGACTCCAACCCGGGCAACGGGGTGGACACGGACGGCGACGGCGATTCGACCGACGACCCGGGCGACGAAGACGACGGCGACGGGGAAGAAGTGTTCCCGGTCCCGGTAGTCGACCTGGAATTGGAGAAATCGGTAAATAACACTACACCGAACGTAGGCGACAACGTCACCTTCACGGTAGTATTGACGAACCAGGGCCCGAACACGGCCACCGGCGTAGCGGTAACGGACCAGCTTCCGAGCGGCTACACCTATGTAAGCCATACAGCCAGCGACGGCACCTACAACAGCGGTACCGGCCTATGGACAGTGGGCACTATGACAGCCGGCAGCAACGCAACATTGACGATAACGGCGACGGTCAACGCCAGCGGCGACTACATGAACCTGGCTGAGGTCACCAACGTAAACCAGGACGACGTGGACTCCACGCCGAACAACGGCGTAGACACCGACGGCGACGGCAACGTGGTGGACGACCCAGGCGACGAGGACGACGGCGACGGGCAGGATGTCAACCCAGGCGCAGTGGTTGACCTGGAACTGGAAAAATCAGTGGACAATACCACGCCAAACGTGGGCGGCACCGTCACCTTTACAATAGCATTGACCAACCAGGGCCCAAGCACCGCCACCGGCGTGTCGGTCACAGACCAACTGCCGAGCGGCTACACTTATGTGAGCAACACAGCCAGCCAGGGCAGCTACAACAGCGGCACCGGAGCCTGGGCAGTAGGCACGCTCACCGCCGGCCAAAGCGTCACCCTGACGCTGACGGCGACAGTCAATGCCAGCGGCGACTATATGAACCTGGCCGAAGTGACAGCACAGAATGAACCGGACATAGACTCCAGCCCGAACAACGGGGTGGACACCGACGGCGACGGGGCCGTAGTCGACGACCCGGGCGACGAGGACGACGGCGATGGGCAGGATGTCCTTCCCAATGCAGTGGTCGACCTGGAACTGGAGAAGAGCGTCAACAACACGGCGCCGCAGGTAGGCAGCAACGTCACCTTCACGGTAGTATTGACCAACCAGGGCCCGAGCACCGCCACCGGCGTGTCCGTCACGGACCAACTGCCTAGCGGGTATACCTTTGTGAGCCACACCACGAGCCAGGGCAGCTATGTAAGCGGCACGGGCGCATGGACTGTGGGCACGCTAACTGCGGGCCAGAGCGTCACCTTGACCATCACGGCCACGGTGAACGCCAGCGGCGATTATATGAACCTGGCCGAGGTAACGGCCCAAAACGAGCCGGACATAGACTCCAACCCGAACAACGGGGTGGACACCGACGGCGACGGGGCAGTGGTCGACGACCCGGGCGACGAGGACGACGGCGACGGGCAAAGTGTTAATCCTGGCGCATTGGTCGACCTTGAACTGGAGAAATCAGTAGATAACCCCACGCCGAACGTGGGTAGCAATATAACTTTCACGGTCGTATTGACGAACCAGGGCCCGAGTATGGCCACTGGGGTAACGGTCACGGACCAGTTGCCGAGCGGATATACCTACGTCAGCCATACGGCAAGCCAAGGCAACTATAACAATGGCACGGGTGCCTGGACGGTAGGTACGCTAACGGCCGGCCAGAGTGTAACCCTGTCTGTTACGGCCACGGTGAACGTCAGCGGCAACTACCTGAACCTGGCGGAAGTCACAACGCAGGGCGAACCGGACGTAGACTCCACGCCGAACAGCGGAGTGGACACCGACGGCGATGGAGATTCGACGGACGACCCGGGCGACGAGGACGACGGGGACGGCGCGGAAACAACGCCGGTACCGGTCATCGATCTGGAGCTTGAAAAGACAGTAGACAATACGGCACCGACGGTAGGCGACAACATCACCTTCACGGTCGTATTGACGAACCAGGGCCCGAACACGGCCACGGGCGTAGCGGCAAGGGACCAGCTCCCGAGCGGCTACACCTACGTAAGCCATACGGCCACGGACGGCACATACAACCCGGGCACGGGTGCCTGGACAGTAGGCACGCTCACGGCCGGCGGCAGCGCCACGCTGACGATTACGGCCACGGTGAACCCCACAGGCAACTACATGAACCTGGCGCAGGTGACCAACGCCAGCCAGCAGGACGTAGACTCCACGCCGAACAACGGAGTGGACACGGATGGGGACGGCAACGTGGTAGACGACCCGGGCGACGAGGACGATGGGGACGGGCAGGACGTAGTGCCGGGCGCATTGGTCGACCTGGAACTGGAGAAGAGCGTAGACAACACCACGCCGAACGTGGGCAGCAATGTCACCTTCACGGTAGTGCTGACGAACCAGGGCCCGAGCACGGCCACGGGCGTAGCGGTTACGGACCAGCTTCCGAGCGGTTATACCTATGTCAGCAACACGGCCAGCCAGGGCAGCTACAACAGCGGCACCGGCTTGTGGAGCGTGGGCACGCTGACCGCGAACCAGAGTGTAACGCTCACCCTTACCGCGACGGTGAACGCCAGTGTGGCCCCCAACGCTTACCTGAACCTGGCGGAGGTAACCGCTCAAAATGAGCCGGATGCAGACTCCAGCCCGAACAATGGTGTGGATACGGACGGCGACGGTAATGTCGTGGACGATCCGGGCGACGAGGACGACGGCGATGCAGCTGAAGTAACCGTTCAGTTGGTGGCTTCTGTCACTATCGAAAAATCGACCAATGGACAGGATGCCGATACGGCGCCTGGTGCCATTATAGCCGTACCGACGGGCGGAGCAACGGTCAACTGGCAATATGTAGTTACCAATACCGGCCAGGTTGGCTTATCTAATTTAGTAGTTACCGATGACCAGGAAGGCATAGTCTGCACGATCCCATTCCTGGCGGCAGGTGCTTCGACTACCTGTAACCTGTCCGGACCGGCTCAGCTAGGCCAGTACGCCAACCTGGCGACTGTGACCGGCCAGCCCGTTGACGGAAATGGTACGCCCTTCGGCAACCCGGTAACGGATACCGATCCATCTCACTATGCCGGTATTTTCATCAATGTGGAAAAACTTGCCGACAGGACGGAGATTTGTGCCGGCGAAGAAGTAACCTTCACGTTGAGAGTAAGGATGCTCGGCGGTGCGCCGGGTATACAACTGAGGGACGTCAGCGTAGTGGACAACAACCTGCCCGGTATGCTGATGCCTTACGGCCAGTACTGGGTGGGCGGCGACCTGAACGGCAACGGCTACATCGACTTCATTGATAACGATAACGATGGAAATTCGGATGAGGAATTCGTATGGACCTATAGCCTGTCGTATACGCAAACAACCACAAATACAGCCATGGATGAGGCTGTTGTGTGGTTTGTGGATCCGAACACTAACCAGGAAACGAACACGGGAGTGGTGGTCATGAATACCGATGACGTCACGGTAACGGTCAACCAGAACCTTTGTGCCAGCCTTGGCGACTTTGTCTGGGATGATGAAGACCGCGACGGAATACAGGATGTTGGAGAACCCGGAATTGGTGGGGTAACCGTCAACCTGCTGGATGGCAACGGTAACTTCCTGCAAACAACAACGACAGCTCCGGATGGCTCCTACAGCTTCACAGAGCTTGTCCCCGGCGATTACATCGTCGAGTTTATCACTCCGGGCGGGTATGATGCTACTACTGCAAATGTAGGCAACGATGCACTGGACAGCGACGCAGTGGGCGGTCAGACCGGCGTTATCAACTTGTCAATCGGAGAAAATGACGATACCAATGATGCCGGCTTCTACCAGTTGATCGACCTGGAGCTGATCAAAACAGTTAATGACAATACGCCGAATGTTGGGGACGTGGTGACCTTTACGATTACCGTCTTCAATCAGGGGCCGCAACCGGCCACAGGCGTGGCAGTCGAAGATGTGGTGCCCAATGGGTATTCCGGCATCGCCAATATTACAGGCGGCGGTGTCTTGGCCGGCTCCACTATCAGCTGGAGTGGGCTCAACATCGCTGTCGGCGGTAGCGTTACGCTGTCCTTCCAGGCTACAGTTGAAGCCCCGGGCATCGGCGTGAGCTACCTCAATGTCGCTCAGGTAACAGCTGCGGATCAGTTCGATACAGATTCTACGCCGGATAATGACGATGGCGACCAATCTGAAGACGATGAGGATAATGCTGTCGTCACGCCGGCATTCGCCGACCTTGAGCTGATTAAGGTCGTGAACGACAATACGCCGAATGTGGGCGATGTAGTGACGTTCACCATCACTGTTTTCAATCAGGGGCCGGATAATGCTACTAATGTGTCTGTCCAGGATGTGGTGCCGAATGGTTACAGCGGCGTTGGAAACATTTCCGGAGGCGGTTCATTGAGTGGAAATACCATTACCTGGAGCGGCCTGAACATAACTGCCGGCGGCAGCGTCGCCTTAACTTTTGAAGCTACTGTCGAGGATCTGGGTGTTGGTATTAGTTACCTCAACGTCGCCCAGGTGACTGCCTCTGATCAGTTCGATCCGGATAGTACGCCGAACAACGATGACGGCGACCAGTCTGAAGATGACGAAGACAATGAAATAGTAACGCCAGGCGCAATCGTCGACCTGGAATTGGAAAAGAGCGTAAACAATACAACGCCGCAGGTGGGCAGCAACGTCACCTTCACGGTGGCGCTGTCCAACCAGGGCCCGAGCACCGCCACCGGCGTAGCGGTTACAGACCAGCTGCCGAGCGGCTACACCTATGTAAGCAACACGGCCAGCCAGGGCACGTACAACAACGCCACGGGCGTATGGACAGTCGCCACGCTGGCAGCAGGCGGCAGCGCCACCTTGACGCTGACGGCGACGGTGCGGGCCACGGGCGACTATATGAACCTGGCGCAGGTAACAGCCCAGGACCAGCCGGACGCGGACTCTGCGCCGGGCAACGGAGTGGACACGGACGGGGACGGCAACGTAGTAGACGACCCGGGCGACGAGGACGACGGGGACGGGCAGGACGTAGTTCCTGGCGCGCTGGTAGACCTCGAACTTGAAAAGAGCGTGAACAACGCCGCGCCGCAGGTAGGCAGCAACGTCACCTTCACGGTGGCGCTGTCCAACCAGGGCCCGAGCGCGGCCACCGGGGTAGCGGTGACGGACCAGCTGCCGAGCGGCTACACATACGTGAGCAGCACGGCCAGCCAGGGCACCTATGCCAGCGGCACGGGCTTGTGGAGCGTGGGTACGTTGGCGGCGGGCGGCAGCGCCACCTTGACGATCACCGCCACGGTGAACGTAAGCGGCAGCTACCTGAACCTGGCCGAGGTGACGGCGCAGAACGAGCCGGATGTAGACTCCACGCCGGGTAACGGCGTAGATACGGACGGGGACGGGGACTCCACGGACGACCCGGGCGACGAGGACGACGGCGACGGCGCGGAGACCACGCCGGTGCCTGCCATCGACCTGGAGCTTGAAAAGACAGTAGACAACGCGGCGCCGACGGTAGGCGGCAACGTCACCTTCACGGTGGTATTGACGAACCAGGGCCCGAACACGGCCACGGGCGTAGCGGCCAGGGACCAGCTGCCGAGCGGCTACACGTACGTGAGCCACAGCGCGACGGACGGGACGTACAACCCGGCCACAGGCGCCTGGACGGTAGGCACGCTGGCAGCGGGCGGCAGCGCCACGCTGACCATCACTGCCACGGTTAACGCCAGCGGCAATTATATGAACCTGGCGCAGGTCACCAACGCGAACCAGCCGGACGTAGACTCCAGCCCGAACAACGGGGTAGACACGGACGGCGACGGCAACGTAGTGGACGACCCGGGCGACGAGGACGACGGCGACGGGCAGGACGTGCAGCCAAACGCGCTGGTAGACCTCGAACTGGAGAAATCAGTAAACAATGCCACTCCGGTAGTGGGCAGCAGCGTCACCTTCACGGTGGTTGTCAGCAACCAGGGCCCGAGCGCGGCCACTGGGGTAGCGGTCACGGACCAGCTGCCGAGCGGCTATACCTACGCGGGCTTCGCCACGAGCCAGGGCACGTACAACAACGCCACGGGCGTATGGAACGTGGGCACGCTGGCGGCGGGCAGCAGCGCCACCTTGACGCTGACGGCGACGGTGCGGGCCACGGGCAACTATATGAACCTGGCGCAGGTCACTGCCCAGGACCAGCCGGACGCGGACTCTGCTCCGGACAACGGAGTGGACACGGACGGGGACGGCAACGTAGTGGACGACCCGGGCGACGAGGACGACGGGGACGGGCAGGACGTAGCGCCGAACGCGCTGGTGGACCTGCAATTGGAGAAATCAGTCAACAATACAGCGCCGCAGGTAGGCAGCAGCGTCACCTTTACGGTGGTGCTGACGAACCAGGGGCCGAGCACGGCCACGGGCGTAGCGGTGACAGACCAGCTTCCGAGCGGTTATACATACAGCGGCTTCACAACCAGCCAGGGCACATACAACAACGGCACCGGGGTATGGAGCGTCGGCACGCTGGCAGCAGGCGGCAGCGCCACCTTGACGCTGACGGCGACGGTGCGGGCCACGGGCGACTATATGAACCTGGCGCAGGTAACAGCCCAGGACCAGCCGGACGCGGACTCTGCGCCGAACAACGGGGTGGACACGGACGGCGACGGCAACGTAGTAGACGACCCGGGCGACGAAGACGACGGGGACGGGCAGGACGTAACGCCGGGCGCGCTTGTGGACCTGGAACTGGAAAAATCAGTAAACAACCCGACGCCGCAGGTGGGCAGCAACGTGACCTTCACGGTAGTAGTAAGCAACCAGGGCCCGAGCGCGGCCACTGGGGTAGCGGTCACGGACCAGCTTCCGGGCGGCTATACGTATGTAAGCAGCGCGGCCAGCCAGGGCACATATGCCAGCGGCACGGGCTTGTGGAGCGTAGGCACTTTGGCGGCCGGCGGCAGCGCCACCCTGACAATCACCGCCACGGTCAACGTCAGCGGCAGCTACCTGAACCTGGCTGAAGTCACCGCCCAGAACGAGCCGGACACCGACTCCACGCCGAACAACGGGGTAGACACGGACGGCGACGGGGACTCCACGGACGACCCGGGCGACGAGGACGACGGGGACGGGGCGGAGACCACGCCGGTGCCTGCCATCGACCTGGAGCTTGAAAAGACAGTAGACAACGCGGCGCCGACGGTAGGCGGCAACGTCACCTTCACGGTGGTATTGACGAACCAGGGCCCGAACACGGCCACGGGCGTAGCGGCAAGGGACCAGCTTCCGAGCGGCTATACCTACGTGAGCCACGCCACGACGGACGGGACGTACAACCCGGCCACAGGGGCCTGGGCGGTAGGCACGCTGGCAGCGGGCGGCAGCGCCACGCTGACAATAACGGCGACGGTCAACGCCACGGGCAACTATATGAACCTGGCGCAGGTGACGGCGGCGAACCAGCAGGACGTGGACTCCACGCCGAACAACGGGGTAGACACGGACGGGGACGGCAACGTGGTAGACGACCCGGGCGACGAGGACGACGGGGACGGGCAGGACGTAGTGCCTGGCGCGCTGGTAGACCTCGAACTGGAGAAATCAGTCAACAATGCCACTCCGGTAGTGGGCAGCAACGTGACCTTCACGGTGGTGGTAAGCAACCAGGGCCCGAGCACAGCCACCGGCGTGTCCGTCACGGACCAGCTGCCGAGCGGCTATACCTACACGGGCTTCACCACGAGCCAGGGCACGTACAACAACGCTACGGGCGTATGGAACGTGGGCACGCTGGCGGCAGGCGGCAGCGCCACCCTGACGCTGACGGCCACGGTGCGGGCCACGGGCAACTATATGAACCTGGCGCAGGTGACTGCCCAGGACCAGCCGGACGTAGACTCCGCGCCAAACAACGGGGTGGACACGGACGGGGACGGCAACGTGGTGGACGACCCGGGCGACGAGGACGACGGGGACGGGCAGGACGTAGTGCCTGGCGCGCTTGTGGACCTCGAACTGGAGAAATCAGTCAACAATACAGCGCCGCAGGTGGGCAGCAGCGTCACCTTCACGGTGGTGCTGACCAACCAGGGCCCGAGCACGGCCACCGGGGTAGCGGTTACGGACCAGCTTCCGAGCGGCTATTCCTATACGGGCTTCACCACGAGCCAGGGCACGTACAACAACGCCACAGGCGTATGGACAGTCGGCACGCTGGCGGCAGGCGGCAGCGCCACCCTGACGCTGACGGCCACAGTGAACGCCACGGGCAACTATATGAACCTGGCGCAGGTAACAGCCCAGGACCAGCCGGACGCGGACTCTGCGCCGGGCAACGGAGTGGACACGGACGGGGACGGGAACGTTGTGGACGACCCGGGCGACGAGGACGACGGGGACGGGCAGAATGTGGTTCCTGGCGCGCTGGTAGACCTCGAACTGGAGAAATCAGTCAACAACCCCACGCCTAATGTCGGCAGCACGGTCACCTTCACGGTAGTGCTGTCCAACCAGGGCCCGAGCACGGCCACGGGCGTGGTAGTCACGGACCAGCTTCCGGGCGGGTATACGTATGTAAGCAGCACTGCCAGCCAGGGCACGTACACCAGCGGCACGGGTGCATGGAATGTCGGCACCTTAACAGCGGGCCAGAGCGTAACGCTGGCCATCACGGCTACGGTTAACGTAAGCGGCAGCTACCTGAACCTTGCCGAGGTAACGGCGCAGAACGAGCCGGATGTAGACTCCACGCCGGGTAACGGCGTAGATACGGACGGCGACGGGGACTCCACGGACGACCCGGGCGACGAGGACGACGGGGACGGCGCGGAAGTAACGCCGGTGCCGGCCATCGACCTGGAGCTTGAAAAGACAGTAGACAACGCGGCGCCGACGGTAGGCGGCAACGTCACCTTCACGGTGGTGTTGACGAACCAGGGCCCGAACACGGCCACGGGCGTAGCGGCAAGGGACCAGCTGCCGAGCGGCTATACCTACGTGAGCCACGCCACGACGGACGGGACGTACAACCCGGCCACGGGCGCGTGGGCGGTAGGCACGCTGGCAGCGGGCGGCAGCGCCACGCTGACGGTTACGGCGACGGTCAACGCCAGCGGGCAACTACATGAACCTGGCGCAGGTGACGGCCGCCAACCAGCAGGACGTGGATTCCACGCCGAACAACGGGGTGGACACGGACGGGGACGGCAACGTAGTAGACGACCCGGGCGACGAGGACGACGGCGACGGGCAGGACGTAGTGCCGAACGCGCTGGTAGACCTCGAACTGGAGAAATCAGTCAACAATGCCACTCCGGTAGTGGGCAGCAGCGTCACCTTCACGGTGGTGGTGAGCAACCAGGGGCCGAGCACAGCCACCGGCGTAGCCGTCACGGACCAGCTGCCGAGCGGCTATACCTACGCAGGCTTCGCCACGAGCCAGGGCACGTACAACAACGCCACGGGCGTGTGGAACGTGGGCACGCTGGCGGCGGGCGGCAGCGCCACCCTGACGCTGACGGCGACGGTGCGGGCCACGGGCAACTATATGAACCTGGCGCAGGTCACTGCCCAGGACCAGCCGGACGCGGACTCTGCGCCGGACAACGGGGTAGACACGGACGGGGACGGCAACGTGGTGGACGACCCGGGCGACGAGGACGACGGGGACGGGCAGGACGTGCAGCCGAACGCGCTGGTAGACCTGCAATTGGAGAAATCAGTCAGCAACACAGCGCCGCAGGTAGGCGGCAGCGTCACCTTCACGGTGGTTGTCAGCAACCAGGGCCCGAGCACGGCCACCGGGGTAGCGGTCACGGACCAGCTGCCGAGCGGCTATACCTACGCGGGCTTCACCACGAGCCAGGGGACGTACAACAACGCCACGGGCGTATGGACAGTCGGCACGCTGGCGGCAGGCGGCAGCGCCACCTTGACGCTGACGGCCACAGTGAACGCCACGGGCAACTATATGAACCTGGCGCAGGTAACAGCCCAGGACCAGCCGGACGCGGACTCCACGCCAAACAACGGAGTAGACACGGACGGCGACGGGAACGTAGTGAACGACCCGGGCGACGAAGACGACGGGGACGGGCAGGACGTAACGCCGGGCGCGCTGGTGGACCTGGAACTGGAAAAATCAGTAAACAACCCGACGCCGCAGGTGGGCAGCAACGTGACCTTCACGGTAGTAGC
Organism: Lewinellaceae bacterium; assembly: GCA_020636375.1. GTDB lineage: Bacteria > Bacteroidota > Bacteroidia > Chitinophagales > Saprospiraceae > JACJXW01. The sequence continues at coordinate 156,478 of JACJXZ010000013.1, forward strand.
AAGCAACCAGAGTACGGCGCAGCCACTGGGGGCGTAGTAGTCACGGACCAGCTTCCGAGCGGCTATACGTATGTAAGCAGCACTGCCAGCCAGGGCACGTACAACAGCAGCACGGGCATGGGATGTCGGCACACTTAACAGCGGCAGCGCCACCCTGACAATCACCGCGACGGTCAACGTCAGCGGCAGCTACCTGAACCTGGCTGAAGTCACCGCCCAGAACGAGCCGGACACCGACTCCACGCCGAACAACGGGGTAGACACGGACGGCGACGGGGACTCCACGGACGACCCGGGCGACGAAGACGACGGGGACGGGGCAGAGACCACGCCGGTTCCGGCCATCGACCTGGAGCTTGAAAAGACAGTAGACAACGCTACTCCGGTAGTGGGCAGCAACGTCACCTTCACGGTGGTATTGACGAACCAGGGCCCGAACACGGCCACCGGGGTAGCGGCAAGGGACCAGCTGCCGAGCGGCTATACCTACGTGAGCCACACCACGACGGACGGCACGTACAACCCGGCCACGGGCGCCTGGACAGTAGGCACGCTCACGGCCGGCGGCAGCGCCACCTTGACCATAACGGCTACAGTGAACGCCAGCGGCAATTATATGAACCTGGCGCAGGTGACCAACGCGAACCAGCAGGACGTGGACTCCACGCCGAACAACGGGGTGGACACGGACGGGGACGGCAACGTGGTGGACGACCCGGGCGACGAGGACGACGGCGACGGGCAGGACGTCACGCCGAACGCGCTGGTGGACCTCCAACTGGAGAAATCAGTTAACAATACAGCACCGCAGGTGGGCAGCAGCGTCACCTTCACGGTAGCATTGAGCAACCAGGGGCCGAGCACGGCCACCGGGGTAGCGGTGACAGACCAGCTGCCGAGCGGCTATACCTACAGCGGCTTCGCCACGAGCCAGGGCACGTACAACCCGGCCACGGGCGTGTGGACAGTGGGCACGCTGGCGGCGGGCCAGAGCGTTACGCTCACCCTTACGGCGACGGTGAACGCCAGCGGCGACTATATGAACCTGGCGCAGGTAACTGCCCAGGACCAGCCGGACGTAGACTCCGCCCCAAACAACGGGGTAGACACGGACGGGGACGGCAACGTGGTGGACGACCCGGGCGACGAGGACGACGGGGACGGGCAGGACGTCACGCCGGGCGCGCTGGTGGACCTCGAACTTGAAAAGAGCGTGAACAACGCCGCGCCGCAGGTAGGCAGCAACGTGACCTTCACGGTGGTATTGACGAACCAGGGCCCGAGCGCGGCCACCGGGGTAGCGGTGACGGACCAGCTTCCGAGCGGCTACACATACGTGAGCAGCACGGCCAGCCAGGGCACCTATGCCAGCGGCACGGGCTTGTGGAGCGTGGGCACGCTGGCGGCAGGCCAGAGCGCGACCCTGACGCTGACGGCGACGGTGAACGCCAGCGGCAGCTACCTGAACCTGGCGCAGGTGACGGCACAGAACGAGCCGGACGCAGACTCCACGCCGAACAACGGGGTGGACACGGACGGCGACGGGGACTCCACGGACGATCCGGGCGACGAGGACGACGGGGACGGGGCGGAGACCACGCCGGTGCCGGCCATCGACCTGGAGCTTGAAAAGACAGTAGACAACGCTACGCCGGTAGTGGGCAGCAACGTCACCTTCACGGTAACGCTGTCCAACCAGGGCCCGAACACGGCCACCGGGGTAGCGGTCAGAGACCAGCTGCCGAGCGGCTACACGTACGTGAGCCACACCACGACGGACGGCACGTACAACAGCGGCACGGGCGCCTGGACGGTAGGCACGCTGGCAGCGGGCGGCAGCGCCACGCTGGCGATTACGGCCACGGTCAACGCCGCGGGCAACTATATGAACCTGGCGCAGGTGACGGCCGCCAACCAGCAGGACGTGGACTCCACGCCGAACAACGGGGTGGACACGGACGGGGACGGCAACGTGGTGGACGACCCGGGCGACGAGGACGACGGGGACGGGCAGGACGTAGTGCCGAGCGCGCTGGTAGACCTCGAACTGGAGAAATCAGTCAACAATACTACGCCAAACGTTGGGGATAATGTCACCTTCACGGTGGCCGTCACCAACCAGGGCCCGAGCACGGCCACGGGCGTGGTAGTCACGGACCAAATGCCGGGCGGTTATGCCTACACGGGCTTCACGACGAGCCAGGGTACGTATAACAACGCTACGGGTAACTGGGATATCGGCACCCTTACGGCCGGCCAGAGCGTGACGCTCACGCTGACGGCGACGGTTAATGCCAGCGTATTGCCAGGCGCATACCTTAACCTTGCTGAAGTCACAGCACAAAATGAGCCGGACGCAGACTCCACGCCGAACAACGGAGTGGATACCGATGGGGATGGCAACGTAGTAGACGACCCGGGCGATGAAGACGACGGCGATGCTGCAGAAGTGACGGTTCAGCTTACTGCTTCTGTCAATATCGAGAAATCGACCAATGGGCAGGATGCCGATACTGCGCCCGGAGCTATTGTTGCCGTTCCGACGGGCGGAACAACGGTTAACTGGGCATACGTAGTAACCAATACGGGGACGGTTGGATTGTCTAATGTCGTGGTTACGGATGATCAGGAAGGCGTGGTTTGCACGATTCCGTTCCTGGCAGCCGGAGCTTCGACGACCTGCAACCTGTCCGGCCCGGCCCAGTTAGGCCAGTATGCCAACCTGGCAACCGTCACCGGCCAGCCGGTTGATGGAAATGGCACGCCCTTTGGCAACCCGGTAACAGATAGCGACCCGTCTCACTATGCCGGCATATTCATCAATGTAGAGAAGATTGCCGACAAGACAGAGATTTGTGCCGGAGAGGAGGTAACCTTCACTTTGAGGGTAAGGATGCTGGGCGGCGTTCCAGGCCTGCAGCTAAGGGATGTCAGCGTGGTAGACAACAACCTGCCAGATATGCTGATGCCTTACGGCCAGTACTGGGCCGGCGGCGACCTGAATGGAAATGGATACATCGACTTTATTGATAATGACAACGATGGCGTTTCCGATGAGGAGTTTGAATGGGCCTACAGCCTATCCTACACGCAGACCACAACCAATACCGCTATGGATGAGGCTGTTGTCTGGTTTGTTGATCCGAATACCAACCAGGAGACGAATACCGGAGTGGTGGTTATGAATACGGCTGATGCGACGGTAACGGTTAACCAGAACCTGTGCGCCAGCCTCGGCGACTTCGTCTGGAATGATGAAGACCGGGATGGTGTCCAGGATATCGGGGAACCTGGTATCGGTGGAGTGACGGTAAACCTGCTGGATGGCAACGGCAACTTCCTGCAAACGACGACGACGGCTCCGGATGGATCCTATAGCTTTACAGATTTGGCTCCAGGGGATTATATAGTCGAATTCATCACCCCGGGTGGGTATGATGCGACTACTGCGAACGTGGGCGATGATGCATTGGATAGTGATGCCGTCAACGGGCAGACCGGTGTGATCACGCTATCTGCCGGAGAAAATGACGACACCAATGATGCCGGTTTCTATCAACTGGCTGATCTGGAGTTGGTCAAGACGGTAAGTAACAGCACACCTAATGCCGGTGATGTGGTGACCTTTACCATCACGGTAACAAACCAGGGCCCGCAACCGGCTACAGGGGTAGCTGTCCAGGACGTGGTGCCGAACGGCTATACGAACATCACGAACATCAACGGCTTCGGCACATTGAGCGGCTCTGCCATCACGTGGAGCGGCCTGAACATCGCCGCGGGCGGCAGCGTAACGCTGACGTTTAACGCGACGGTGGCAGCGCCGGGCGCCGGGGTGAGCTATATGAACGTAGCCCAGGTGACGGCCTCCGACCAGTTCGACCCGGATTCTACGCCGAACAACGACGATGGGGACCAGTCGGAAGACGACGAGGACAACGCCACGGTGACGCCGGCATCTGCAGACCTTGAGCTGGTGAAGACGGTGAATGACGCAACGCCGCTGGTCGGCGACGTGGTGACGTTTACGGTCACGGTATTCAACCAGGGCCCGGACAACGCGACGAACGTCGAAGTCCAGGACGTGGTGCCGAACGGCTACACGAACATCACGAACATCAACGGCTTCGGCACGCTGAGCGGTTCTACCATCACCTGGAGCGGCCTGAATATCGCCGCGGGCGGCAGCGTGACGCTGACGTTCGACGCGACGGTGGCAGCGCCGGGCGCCGGGGTAAGCTATATGAACGTGGCGCAGGTAACGGCCTCCGACCAGTTCGACCCGGATTCTACGCCGGGCAACGACGACGGGGACCAGTCGGAAGACGACGAGGACAACGCCACGGTGACGCCGGAGAGCGCAGACCTCGAGCTGGTGAAGACTGTTGATGATGCTACGCCGAACGTTGGTGATATTATTACTTTCACGATCACGGTGTTTAACCAGGGCCCGGACAACGCGACGAATGTAGAAGTACAGGATGTCGTACCGAACGGCTATACGAACATCACGAACATCAACGGCTTCGGCACACTGAGCGGCTCCACCATTCACCTGGAGCGGCCTTAGCATCGCTGCTGGCGGCAGCGTGAGCCTGACCTTCAATGCGACGGTAGGCGCTCCGGGCACGGGCGTCAGCTATGAGAACGTAGCGCAGGTGACGGCCTCCGACCAGGACGACCCGGATTCTACTCCGGACAACGACGACGGAGACCAGTCTGAAGACGACGAGGACAGCGCGACGACCTCGCCGCAGCAGGCGGACCTGTCGCTGGCCAAGTCGGTGAGCAACAGCACGCCGAACGTGGGCGACGTAGTGACCTTCACGATAACGGTGAGCAACCAGGGCCCGAGCAACGCCACGGGCGTAGCGGTGGAAGACTACCTGCCGAACGGCTACAGCAATATCGCGAACATTTCGAACGGCGGGATGCTTTCCGGCGGCACCATAACCTGGAGCGGCTTTAGCATCGCTGCTGGCGGCAGCGTGAGCCTGACCTTCAATGCGACGGTAGGCGCTCCGGGCACGGGCGTCAGCTATGAGAACGTAGCGCAGGTGACGGCCTCCGACCAGGACGACCCGGATTCTACTCCGGACAACGACGACGGAGACCAGTCTGAAGACGACGAGGACAGCGCGACGACCTCGCCGCAGCAGGCGGACCTGTCGCTGGCCAAGTCGGTGAGCAACGCGACGCCGAACGTGGGCGACGTAGTGACCTTCACCATCACGGTGTCCAACCAGGGCCCGAGCAACGCCACGGGCGTAGCGGTGGAAGACTACCTGCCGAACGGCTACAGCAATATCGCGAAATATCTCCGGCGGCGGCACGCTTAGCGGCTCTACCATCACGTGGAGCGGGTTGAGCATCGCCGCAGGCGGCAGCGTCAGCCTGACGTTCGATACCACAGTCGGCGCGCCGGGCACTGGCGTAAGCTATGTGAACGTAGCGCAGGTGACGGCGGTACCGACCAGGACGACCCGGATTACGCCGGACAACGACGACGGGGACCAGTCCGAAGACGACGAGGACAGCACGACGACCTCGCCGCAGCAGGCGGACCTGTCGCTGGCCAAGTCGGTGAGCAACAGCACGCCGAACGTCGGGGACGTAGTGACCTTCACGATAACGGTGTCCAACCAGGGCCCGAGCAACGCCACGGGCGTAGCGGTGGAAGACTACCTGCCGAACGGCTACAGCAATATCACGAACATCTCCGGCGGCGGCACGCTTAGCGGCTCGACGATCACGTGGAGCGGGTTGAGCATCGCCGCAGGCGGCAGCGTTAGCCTGACGTTCGAGGCCACAGTCGGCGCGCCGGGCACTGGCGTCAGCTATGAGAACGTAGCGCAGGTGACGGCGACCGACCAGGACGACCCGGATTCTACTCCGGACAACGACGACGGGGACCAGTCCGAAGACGACGAGGACAGCGCGACGACCTCGCCGCAGCAGGCGGACCTGTCGCTGGCCAAGTCGGTGAGCAACAGCACGCCGAACGTGGGCGACGCAGTGACCTTCACGATAACGGTGACCAACCAGGGCCCGAGCAACGCCACGGGCGTAGCGGTGGAAGACTACCTGCCGAACGGCTACAGCAACATCACGAACATTTCGAACGGCGGCACGCTGAGCGGCTCGACGATCACGTGGAGCGGGCTGACGGTATCAGTGCGGCGGCAGCGTGTCCTGACCTTCAATGCGACGGTAGGCGCTAGCGCCGGGCACAGGCGTCAGCTATGAGAACGTAGCGCAGGTGACGGCGGCCGACCAGGACGACCCGGATTCTACTCCGGACAACGACGACGGGGACCAGTCCGAAGACGACGAGGACAGCGCGACGACTTCCCCGCAGCAGGCGGACCTGTCGCTGGCCAAGTCGGTGAGCAACAGCACGCCGAACGTGGGCGACGCAGTGACCTTCACGATAACGGTGACCAACCAGGGCCCAAGCAACGCCACGGGCGTAGCGGTGGAAGACTACCTGCCGAACGGCTACACGGGCATCACGAATATCAGCAACGGCGGCACGCTTAGCGGCTCTACCATCACGTGGAGCGGGTTGAGCATCGCCTCTGGCGGCCAGCGTCAGCCTGACGTTCGACGCCACAGTGGGCGCTCCGGGCACCGGAATCAGCTTTGTAAACGTAGCCCAGGTGACGGCTTCCGACCAGGACGACCCGGACAGTCGACGCCGGACAACGACGACGGGGACCAGTCGGAAGACGACGAGGACAGCGCGACGACCTCTCCGCAGCAGGCGGACCTGTCGCTGGCCAAGTCGGTGAGCAACAGCACGCCGAACGTCGGGGACGTAGTGACCTTCACGATAACGGTGACCAACCAGGGCCCAAGCAACGCCACGGGCGTAGCGGTGGAAGACTACCTGCCGAACGGCTACAGCAATATCGCGAACATTTCGAACGGCGGGACGCTGAGCGGCTCGACGATCACGTGGAGCGGGCTGACGGTAGCCGGCGGCAGCAGCCTGTCCTTGACCTTCAATGCGACGGTAGTAGCTCCGGGCACAGGCGTCAGCTATGAGAACGTAGCCCAGGTGACGGCGGCCGACCAGGACGACCCGGATTCCACTCCGGACAACGACGACGGGGACCAGTCCGAAGACGACGAGGACAGCACGACGACCACGCCGCAGCAGGCGGACCTGTCGCTGGCCAAGTCGGTGAGCAACAGCACGCCGAACGTGGGCGACGTAGTGACCTTCACCATCACGGTGACCAACCAGGGCCCGAGCAACGCCACGGGCGTAGCGGTGGAAGACTACCTGCCGAACGGCTACAGCGGCATCAGCGAACATCAGCAACGGCGGCACGTTCGCCGGCGGCACGATCACGTGGAGCAACCTGACGGTAGCCGGCGGCAGCAGCCTGGCATTGACCTTCGACGCCACCGTCGAAGCGCCGGGCGCAGGCGTCAGCCACGTGAACGTAGCCCAGGTGACGGCTTCCGACCAGGACGACCCGGATAGCACGCCGGACAACGACGACGGCGACCAGTCCGAAGACGACGAAGACAGCACGACGACCTCGCCGCAGCAGGCGGACCTGTCGCTGGCCAAGTCGGTGAGCAACAGCACGCCGAACGTGGGCGACGTAGTAACCTTCACCATCACGGTGACCAACCAGGGCCCGAGCAACGCCACGGGCGTAGCGGTGGAAGACTACCTGCCGAACGGCTACAGCAACATCTCGAACATTTCGAACGGCGGGACGCTGAGCGGCTCGACGATCACGTGGAGCGGGCTGACGGTAGCCGGCGGCAGCAGCCTGTCCTTGACCTTCAATGCGACGGTAGTAGCTCCGGGCACAGGCGTCAGCTATGAGAACGTAGCGCAGGTGACGGCGGCCGACCAGGACGACCCGGATTCTACTCCGGACAACGACGACGGGGACCAGTCCGAAGACGACGAGGACAGCGCGACGACCTCGCCGCAGCAGGCGGACCTGTCGCTGGCCAAGTCGGTGAGCAACAGCACGCCGAACGTGGGCGACGTAGTAACCTTCACCATCACGGTGACCAACCAGGGCCCGAGCAACGCCACGGGCATAGCGGTGGAAGACTACCTGCCGAACGGCTACAGCAACATCAGCAACATCAGCAACGGCGGCACGTTCGCCGGCGGCACGATCACGTGGAGCAACCTGACGGTAGCCGGCGGCAGCAGCCCCTCCTTGACCTTCAATGCGACGGTCGTAGCTCCGGGCACAGGCGTCAGCTATGAGAACGTAGCCCAGGTGACGGCGGCCGACCAGGACGACCCGGATTCCACTCCGGACAACGACGACGGGGACCAGTCCGAAGACGACGAGGACAGCACGACGACCACGCCGCAGCAGGCGGACCTGTCGCTGGCCAAGTCGGTGAGCAACAGCACGCCGAACGTGGGCGACGTAGTGGCCTTCACCATCACGGTGAGCAACCAGGGCCCGAGCAACGCCACGGGCGTAGCGGTGGAAGACTACCTGCCGAACGGCTACAGCAATATCTCGAACATTTCGAACGGCGGGACGCTGAGCGGCTCGACGATCACGTGGAGCGGGCTGACGGTAGCCAGCGGCAGCAGCCTGTCCTTGACCTTCAATGCGACGGTAGTAGCTCCGGGTGCAGGCGTCAGCCACGAGAACGTAGCCCAGGTGACGGCTTCCGACCAGGACGACCCGGATTCGACTCCGGACAACGACGACGGCGACCAGTCTGAAGACGACGAGGACAGCGCGACGACCTCGCCGCAGCAGGCGGACCTGTCGCTGGCCAAGTCGGTGAGCGACGCGACGCCGAACGTAGGCGACGTGGTGGCCTTCACCATCACGGTGAGCAACCAGGGCCCGAGCGCGGCCACGGGCGTAGCGGTGGAAGACTACCTGCCGAACGGCTACAGCAATATCTCGAACATTTCGAACGGCGGGACGCTGAGCGGCTCGACGATCACGTGGAGCGGGCTGACGGTAGCCGGCGGCAGCAGCCTGTCCTTGACCTTCAATGCGACGGTAGTAGCTCCGGGCACAGGCGTCAGCTATGAGAACGTAGCCCAGGTGACGGCGGCCGACCAGGACGACCCGGATTCCACTCCGGACAACGACGACGGGGACCAGTCCGAAGACGACGAGGACAGCACGACGACCACGCCGCAGCAGGCGGACCTGTCGCTGGCCAAGTCGGTGAGCAACAGCACGCCGAACGTGGGCGACGCGGTGACCTTTACCATCACGGTGACGAACCAGGGCCCCAACAACGCTACCGGCGTAGCAGTCGAAGATTATGTGCCGAACGGTTATGCCGGTATCACGAATATCAGCAACGGCGGCACGTTTGCCGGCGGCACGATAACGTGGAGCGGGTTGACCGTAGCGGTGGGCAACAGCATTAGCCTGACATTTAATGCTACGGTTGGGCCGCTGGGCAATGGCGTGGAATACAGAAACGTAGCGCAGGTGACAGCTTCTGACCAGGACGACCCGGATTCCACTCCGGACAACGACGACGGAGACCAGTCCGAGGATGATGAGGACGCCGTTACGGTCAATCCTACTCAGCTCGTAGACTTAGAGCTGGATAAGAGCGTCAACAATGCGCAACCCAACCTGGGTGCTTCGGTTACCTTTACCATCCAGTTGACCAACCAGGGCCCGAGTACGGCTACCGGAGTGGTGGTTCAGGACCTGTTGTCAAGCGGGTTGACTTACACGAGCCATATCGGCCCGGGTTCTTATAACCCAGTCACCGGGCTGTGGAACGTGGGCACGCTGGCTGCCGGCCAGTCGGTAAGCCTGATGATTACTACCGTGGTTGAATCGGAAGTAGCTATAAACCTCGCGGAGGTCGTTCAGGTGAACGAAGACGATGCGGATTCTACCCCGGGCAATGGCGTGGATACGGACGCCGACGGCAATGTGCAGGACGATCCGGGTGACGAAGACGACGGCGACGGCGTAGTCATTGAGGTAGCCTGTGATATTGCTGCCCAGGTAAGTAATGTTCAGTGCGACGACAACGGTACCCCGTCCAACCCGAATGACGATACCTACACCTTCCAGTTGCTGGTTACGGGCGTAGGCACCGGAAGCAACGGTTGGGTAGACGCAGCGAACGGCATCTCCGGCAACTACGGTCAGGCCGTAACCTACGGGCCGTTTACGATCCTGGGCAACCCCAACCTGTTCCTCACGGTACGGGATGCCGATGATTCCGGTTGCACGGCGACGACCCAGGTTCAGGCACCGTTGACCTGCTCCGATGAGTGCCGCATACGGGCCAACCTGATCGGTACGCCGGTTTGCAACGATAACGGTACGCCCAGCAACCCGAATGACGATACCTACACCTTCCAGATACAGGTGATCGGCAACAATACCTCCACCTCCGGCTGGGTTGCCAATACAGGCGCAACCGGAGACTACGATGAAGTAGTGACCTTCGGGCCCTATCCGGTGAGCCAGGGCAGCAGGCTTATGGTGTTCACGGATGCCAGCGACCCGAACTGCAATGCCACCATTCTGGTCCAGGCGCCGGCTACCTGTTCCGACCAGTGCCTCATTACGGCACAAGTTACCGGTACGCCCTGCGATGACAACGGTACGCCATTCGATCCGGACGACGATACGTACTACGTGGTGGTTTACGTAGGCGGCGTCAATACCGGCGGCACCTGGATTTCCAATACGGGCATCCAGGGTACGTACAACAACTATGCTGCCTTTGGGCCGTATTCGGTCACTGCCGATATAGTGAGCTTCACCTTCACGGATTTGAATGACCCGAGCTGTACGGCTTCGGTAACGGCCTTCGCGCCCCCGCCGTGTTCCTTCCAGTGCGAACTGGACGTGAACGTGCTGGGCACGAACTGCAACGACAACGGCACGCCGGCCGATCCGACTGACGACACCTTCACCTTCAATGTGGTGGTCACCGGCATCAACATCGGCAACGGATGGCGGCAGGTATACTACAACGGCAGCCTCGGCCCGGTTCGTCCCTACGGCGTTCCGGTAACCATAGGCCCCTATCCGATCAGCGGCGGGGACGTCGATATCCGCATCCGCGACATCACGGATTCCGGCTGCCGCAGCGACTTCACGGTGGCGGCACCCGATCCCTGCTCGGCTGCCTGCGATATCACGGCAACGGCCAGCACGGCTGTCTGCGATGACAATGGCACCCTGAGCGACCCGGATGACGATACCTACAGCTTCCAGCTGACCGTATCCGGTGTCAATACCGGCGGCGGCTGGACGGCCACAGTCAATGGCCAACCGATCAGCGGAACCTATAATACGCCGGTACTAGTCAGCGGCCTGCTCATCCTGGATGGCGATGTGACGATTGCCGACATTACAGACAACCAGGACGCTACCTGCGTGGCGCCTGCTGTAACGGTAACCGCCCCGGCACCGTGTTCCGACGTCTGCATCCTGACTGCTACAGCAACGGCCAGCGATTGCGACGACAACGGCACACCTGCCGACCCGACGGATGATGTGTACCGGGTGACTCTCAACGTTACCGGCCAGAATACGGGCTGTACGAGCTGGACGGCTGTAGTAAACGGTATTACCCGCACGGGCACGATCGGCCAGCCGATCGTTATCGGCGGCATCCCCGCCGGGCAGAATGCAGTAATTACAAACATCCAGTGCGTGGATGACCCGAACTGCACCGCCAGCCCGGTTACCGTAACCGCACCGGGCCCGTGCAGCGACCAGTGCCTCATCACGGCCAGCGTCACCGACGCCATCTGTGATGACAACGGTACGCCGGCAGACCCGAATGACGATACCTTCAGCTTCGGCCTGACCGTCACCGGCGTCAATGCCGGCAGCGGCTGGACGGCAACGGCCAACGGGCAGCCCATAGCCAGCGGCACGTATGGCAACCCCGTTCAGATTACCGGCCTGCCCATCAGCGGGGGCGATGTCACGATCATTGTCACGGATAATGACGACAGCAACTGTACCGCTATGCCGGTTGCCGTAACGGCACCGCCGACCTGCTCCGACCTCGAGCCGTGTTCTATCACCGCTGAGGTGGTCGAGTTCATCTGCAACGATAACGGCACGCCGGGTATGAATGCTGACGATACCTTCACATTCAGGGTACTGGTGACCAATACCGGTGTGGGAAGCAGCTGGACAGCTGACGATGGAACCACGGGGCAATACGGACAGGAAGTCCTCTTCGGCCCGTACCCGTCGATCGCCGGAACGATCTTCAACTTCATCATTACCGATGACGACGACCCGGGCTGCCAGTACGACCTGGAAGTAACAGCTCCGAACTGCTCCAACGACTGTAACCTGACGCCGACCATCGTGAGCGAAAGCTGCGACGACCAGGGGACCGCCGATCCCAATGATGATACCTTCACCTGCGTGATCATCATCGATGGGGACTTTGTGGGCACAACCTGGACGGCAACAACCGGTGAAACGGGTGTTTTTGGCGAACCCTACACCTTCGGGCCTTATCCGATAGGCAACAACGTCATCTTCAACGTCTATCCGGACGCCAACGACAATTGTGTACTGGCCGTGTTCCTGGCATCGCCTCCACCTTGCTCGGTACAACCTTGTGGCATAACGGCGGACATTTCAAATGTGGAATGCTTCGACAACAACACGCCGCTGGATCCGTCCGACGACTTCTTCCACTTCACCGCTACGGTGACGGGAGACACGGTCGGCACCAACTGGCTGGCCTACGACAGCGATGGCAACCTGATCAACTTCGGCAGCTTCGACGTTCCGAAACTGATCGACGTTCCGTTCCTCATCAGCGACGGGGACGCCGTGATCCGGTTCGTGGATGCTTCCAACCCGAATTGCTTCATCATCGTTACCGTGCCGGCGCCGGCGGCCTGCTCCGAGGAGTGCCAGATCGCTGCCAGCTACTCCGATGTGCTCTGCGACGACAACGGTACGCCGCTGGATCCGTCCGACGACACCTACACCTTCAGCCTGCTGGTCACCAACGGCAGTTTTGCCGGCCAGTGGGAGGCGCAGATCGCGGGCGGTGGAATGATCACCGGAGACTACGGTACAGCTGTGACAGCAGGGCCGTTCGACATCGGTGGCGGCGATATTACGATCGAAGAGATCCGCGACGCCGACTTCCCGGCCTGCGTTACCGACGCTGCTTTGACCATCCCGGCGCCGGATCCATGTTCTGCGGACTGCGAGATCGCCGCCAGCTTCGACGATGTGCTCTGCGACGACAACGGCACGCCGTTCGACCAGTCCGACGACACCTACACCTTCACGCTGTTGGTCACCAACGGCAGCTATGCCGGCCAGTGGGTGGCAGAGATCGGTGGTACGACCATCACGGGCAGCTACGGTACGCCGGTAACGGCGGGCCCGTATAACATAGCCGACGGAGATATCACTGTGGTGAATATCCGCGACGCCGGCTTCCCGGATTGCACCGCCGATGCAGGCCTTACCATACCGGCGCCGGCACCCTGCTCCGGAGACTGCCAGATCGCTGCCAGCTTTGACGACGTACTCTGTGATCCGAACGGCACACCGCAGGATCCGTCCGACGACACCTACACCTTCACGTTGTTGGTGACGAACGGAGGCCTCGCCGGCCAGTGGGAGGCAGACATCGCCGGGGTTGGAACGATTACGGGCAGCTACGGTACGCCGGTGACGGCAGGGCCGTTCGACATCGCCGATGGGGATATTACCATTGAGAATATCCGCGACGTGAACTTCCCGGCCTGTGTCCTGGTTACGGATCTCGTTGTCGATGCGCCGGCACCCTGTTCCGGTGGCCTGATCGTCGAGTGCCCGCTGTCGACCCACTACTGCCCGATCCTGGATGAGGACATCATGCTCTTCCAGACTGGTCCGTGGGATTGCAGCGCGGACATTGAGGTGCCGCTGCCCGACGTGACCACTTCCTGTGCAACTGGCGGCTATGAAGTCGTCACCGAACTGGTACAGTATGTGAACGGCGTACCCGTCGTCCTGGAGACCATCCTTCCGGGCGATCCGCGCCTGATCACGGGCGTAGGGCTTGGCGACTATGTCTTCCGCTACACCGTGACGGACGACTGCGGCAATACGGCGGTGATCGAATGCCCGCTGCGGGTTGCCGACCTGTCGGAACCGGTGGCGATCTGTAAGAGCGGCCTGAACATTTCCGTAGGCGGCTTCGGCCTGGCTCGGGTCTACGCCCATCAGATCGACGAGGGCAGTTACGACAACTGTGGTATCGACAGCATCCTGGTGCGCCGCGTCTATCGCCGCGACCCGCTGACCTGCGATACGATACTGCAACCGTACTACTCCGACTGGGGGCCGTACGTCGAATTCACCTGCTGTGATGCCGGCACCTACGTCACGGTTGAGCTGCGCGTGGTCGACATACACGGCAATGTAAACATGTGCTGGCTGGATATCCTCGTCGAGGACAAGACCCTGCCGTACTGTTACAACCTGGAGGACATGGAAGTGAGCTGCGACTCCTTGCCGGCTGATTTTGACCCGTATGATACGGTTCAGTTAGGCCTGCTCTTCGGCGAACCGGAAGTCTTCGACAACTGTGCTGCCGACGCCATCGAATACGAGCCGGTAGTTCAATGGTCGGGTTGTGGCAACGGAACCATCCTGCGCCGCTTCCGGGCGATCGACCGGGTGGGCAACCTCTCGATCGATACCTTCTACCAGCAGATTTATGTCGGCAGCCTGGGTGGTTATGACATCCGCTTCCCGCAGGATGCCAGCCTGTCCTGCAATGAAGCCAACCCGGATACGGTTCAGGTTTACCACAACGGTTGTGATTCGATCACAGTCAGCTACGTGGACAGCCTGGCGGCCTCCTCCAACGGAGAATGCCGGAGGGTCTTCCGGACCTACACCGTGACCAACTGGTGCGAGTGGGACGGCATCGCCGATCCGATGGTCATCAGCCGGGATGAGGACTGCGACGGCCTGGCCGGCGAAGAGGACGTCTGGGTGCTGTATCGCCTCGATTCTACCTTTGTCGACGCCGACAGCCTGGCCTACAACCTCTGGCCGCTGGCCGGCACGAAGGATACGATCTGCGACGGCAGTACCAACCCGGATGGATACTGGAGGCTCGCCAACTCGGTCGGTGCCTGGCAGTATACTCAGATCCTCTACGTCTACGATACGGTCGCTCCGGTGGTACACTTCACCCCGCCGGCACCGGTATGCGCTTTGGATGACGACTGCGAAGCAGAGGTAACCTATTCGTTCACAGTGGAAGAACACTGCTCGGCGGACAGCCTGTCCTTCACCGTCTTCCTGGACGAGGGCGCCGACGGCTTGCTGGATGGCGACATCACCGGCGACGTGCAGATTATCGGCAGTTATCCGCTCTTCGCCGTCAGGGGAATCTTCCCGGTCGGTGTCCACGCCCTGCAACTGCACGTTGAGGATGGATGCGGCAATACGAGCATCGACAGCCTGCCGTTCGAGGTCGTGGATTGCTTCGTGGAAGCTCCCCTCTGCTTCGACGGGCTGATCGTACAGCTGATGCCGCTGCCGGATGGTACAGATATTGACGGCGACGGCGACGAGGATGCGGCAGCCATGCTGGTTCGTGTGGACTACCTGCTGGAAAGCCTCATTACCGACGATTGCAGCATGCCGCTCCGCTACTCGATCAACCGGGTCGAGGAAGAACCCAATATGCTGCAGGACAGCATTTACGTAACCTGTGACGATCCGGATATCCTGCCGGTTGAAGTGTACGCCTGGGATAGTGCGAACAATCCCTATGCGGTGCAGCCGGACGGCTCCATAGGCGGGCGGAACTACAGCCCGTGCGCGACGACGGTTACCCTGCAGAACAAGACGGTCTCCTGTGGGCTTGCCCGGAGCCAGGGCGGAGGAGTAACGCTTCCGCAAGTTGCGGACGGCGAAACGCCGGTACTGTACCAGAACCAGCCCAATCCGTTCCTCCGGAATACTACGATCCGGTTCTGGCTGCCGGAAGCAGGCCAGGCGGAGATTGTGGTCACCGACCTGACCGGAAAAGCAGTGAAACGCTACCGCGGGCTTTACGATGCCGGCTTCCACGAAATCGAGGTGAAACCTGAAGAGCTTCGTGGCTACGGCATGTACTTCTACAGCCTGCGCACGACAGATTATATCGAAACCAGGCAGATGATCTACCTGGAATAAAATTCGCACATAATTTGTTTTCTTCGGACGGGCGGGGCCTTATGGCTCCGCCCTCCTTTTTGGACGGGCTACCTTTAGGTGGCCCGTAATAAAAGGAGACAGAAGCGGACTACGGCCGCCCTCATCTCTTACTCGGTTGGACGGGCTGCTTTCAAGCTTGTCCTGATGAATAGAAGGACGGCCCGTAAACCTTATCCCTTGTCATGGGCCATCCAAAAGGGCAAGCCCACCTGTTGCCGCCCCCCGAAAAAAATTAATAACTTGCAGCCTAAAAAGCTGCATATGCGAATCAGGACAATCTGCTTATTCTCATTCATTTTTTTCTCAGCACACCAGATATGGGCGCAAACTGCCCGGGCTGATCTCCACTTTTCTCCGGGGAAGGCCCCCGGCTGGCAGTCTTCGCCCGTTGCCATCCCTTTGGAGCAGCCCGAGCCCTTCATTGCGGTATCGCTGGCCTGGACGGGCGAAAGCCGGAGTTTTGATGTCCGGTTCTCCACCGACGGGCGGCAATGGAAAGGATGGGTTACCCTGCATCTCGACCCGCACGGGGAGCAGCGCCCGGAGCGCTACGTCAGCGAGTTGTATTACGCCGATGCGGACAGCCGTTACGTGCAGTTCAGGGCAACCGGCCCGGTAGAACAAATACAGGCCCACTTTTACAACCCCGGCGTTACAGAAAAAGAAGCGGTGCCCTCCGAAGAGGCTGTAACCCTCCGGGGCCCGGATTACTGCCCCTGCCCGCAACCCGGTTTTCAGGACCGCGACGACTGGTGCCCCAACGGGAGTTGCCCGCCCAACCCCAATCCGGACTTCACCAATGCCACCCACCTGATTGTCCACCACTCTGCCGGCACCAATACGGCTACCGATTGGGCGGCGGTCGTGCGCTCCATCTGGGACTTTCACGTCTTTACGCGGGGCTGGTCCGATATAGGGTACAACTGGCTGGTCGACCCCAACGGCGTCATTTATGAGGGGCGCGGCGACGGCATCCTGGGCGCCCATTTCTGCGGCACCAACGGCAGCACGATGGGCACCTGCGTATTGGGGGACTTCACCAATATCACCCCTACGCAGGAAGCCTTGAACGCCCTGACGGAACTCCTGGCCTGGAAATCCTGCGACAACGATATCGACCCGCTAGGCGAGGCTTTCCACCCCTCTTCCGGGCTTACCCTGGACAACATCTCCGGCCACCGGGATGGCTGCCCCACGGCGTGCCCGGGCGACTTGTTCTATCCGCTTTTGCCTGGCGTCCGGCTGGCCGTAGCGGATTACATCGCCACTTCCTGCGCCGCTATTGCCTCTCCACAGCAGCTTACAGGTACCGTTCTGAGCGAAACGGAGGCCCGGCTGGAATGGGTGGACAATTCGGATAACGAAACGGCCTTCCTAATCGAACGCTCCCAGTCCTTCAACGGCGCCTATACGGAAATCGCCTCAGTTGGCGAAAATACCACTACCTATGACGATGCCGGCCTCACCCCGCAGTCGGGCTACTATTACCGCATCCGCGCCGCCAATAGCCAGGATACTTCTGCTTACAGCAACAGAGCGTTTGTCTTTACCAATGTGGTCGGCCTGGACGGGCCGCTGGGCACGGCGCATGTCCGCCTGTTCCCCAACCCCGCCGGCGATCAGCTTACCGTCAAGCTGGATAGTGAGCTCAATGGCACCGTCTCTCTCCGCCTTTTTGACGCCACCGGGGGCGAAACCTGGAATGCCAAAATGCGTGGGGGGCGGTGGACGCTGGAAATACCGACGAACGGCCTGCCTGCGGGATTGTACCTGTTGGAATTGCGGAATGGCGAGGACCGGGCAACTTATAGGATAGTTCGCGAATAGGTGTCATATTTTGAACAGCCTACCCTGTGGAATACAAGCTTCGCTATTCCACAGGGTAGGCCCGGCAGGTTCGAACTGTCAAAAAATTAGTGTTCAAAGGTGCCCGTTTCAGGCAAAGCCTATATGGCAACGATTTTTTTCCTTATCTTGTACCGCAGGTTATTTTTATTCTTAAAAAACGCTTTCCTATGAAAAAGCTCTACTGGATACTATTTGCGGGCTTCGCCTTCTTGCTCAGCGCCTGCAACAAAGCAGAAGAACCGGTAGCGGAAGACGCGCTGATCCTCGAAATAGCAAGTGCCTCCGGCCGGGAGATGGTAGAGCCGGCTGATTTGCCACGCCCTATTGCGGCTTACGTTGAAGATGTTTACTTCGACACCTATATCGAAACCGCTTTCCTGGCGCCGGCCAAAGGTTATGAACTCAACATGGGAAACGGCGAAAACCTATTCTTCGGGATGGACAACCGCCTGCTGGAATTCAGCGGCCAGGAAAGCCCCCGTTTGGGCACCAATAGCCCGCATGGGCCCTGCTACCGCCCCGGAGCTTTAGGCAGCCCCATAGCTGTCGAGCGCCTGCCGGATGCCGTCGTCCGGTATATAACGGCTAATTATCCGAGGAATCAAATCCGCCGGGCTTCTGTGCGCAGTGGTTATTATATCGTTGCCATAGACGTTCCCGCCTTGCTGCTGTTCAACGAGCGGGGCGCGTTCGTGGAAGAACTCAGCCCGATCCGCCATTGCCAGCAGGCCTGTCGGCCACTGCGCTACGACCAGCTGCCGGGCGGCATACTGCGGTATATCGAAGCAAACTATGGCGAGGCAACTTTCCGGCAGGCCTGTGCCCGTTCCGGGAAGATCGCCGTCTGGCTTGCCCATCCCCGTGGGCGCGTCATCCTGGTTTTCGACCGGGAAGGCAACCTGCTCTTTGTCAGGGGATAAGCAGTGAGCGGAATATATTTTGCCTCCCGGGATTGAAGAATTATCAAATAATGCGGATATTGGGAGGAGCTAAGCCCTCGGAGGATAATTTTTTTGCCGGCGCCAAAATTTTTGGCGATCCACAGGCGTTAAGCTAACGATAATACAGGAGAGGGCTCCGCAGTAAGATTAAAGTTTTAGTTTTCATAGCTTTATATTTTTATGGTAGCCCTGTCCCCGCGATAGGGCTCTTTTTTTGAAGGGCGTGCTGAAGCCGCTGATAAGTATCGAACATCGAAGCGGTACTTCGGTTCAGATAACTGAAAAGATCGAACGAACAAAGAAAAACCCATTTTGCAACCGCCTGTCTCATCTCTGTTGCCCGATCATATTAACGTACATAGAACACATGCCGGGAAGCCGCCGCCTCCCCGGATATCGGGGCCTTGTGCGAAGCCGTAAAAAAAAACAGATAACGCTAACCGCGTTTTGGGGCTTCCGTCCGTTACCTATTGCAACAGCCGACGTCAAAGACAACATGACAATACAATATTCAAAAAACCACAACAACAATTTACCTAACAAAATCCAATTCCTTATGACAAAGTTTTTTCTGAAATTCTCAGGCATAGCGCTCTTGTTGGCAGTAATGATCGCCACGGGCTGTCAGGAAGATGACCCCATTGTTGACCCGATCGGCCCCGATATCACGCTTGTTTCCGAGTCCGGCTTTGTATCTTCTGATGTAGAGCTGTTTGAAGGGGATGCTTTTAGTGTGAAATTATCGCTGGAGAAAGGCGACAACCCCCTGCAAACACTGTCGATGACAGTCGACGGCGTCGAACCCAAAGGCACGGAACTGAGCGGCTACGTCACTTCCCTTACCATTGACGGCACAACGCAAACGGCGCAGAACCCCCAGCTGATCACGGGCACCGCCAAGGACGGCAGCACCTGGGAATACGAGCTGGTTCCCGCCGGGCTGGCAGTGGATGAATCCGCCACCTTCGCCTTTAGGGTAACCGACGAGTCCGGCCTGTCGGCTTCTGTTTCTTTCAAAGTTACTATTGTTCCTCCTCCGGGCACGCCAATCGAAATGACTATTACGGGAGCGCTCTTAAACCAGGCTGGCCCTGCCGGTACAGGCGGCATCGACCTGGATACTGGCGATGGTACCGGCACTAGAATGTCTTCTACCGGCGACCCTGCTGTAGATAATTCTTATTTGCAGGCAGAACTCGAAGATGAAGGTATCAACAGGGACGTTACTCCTGTAGGCAGTGCAAATTGGCGCAGGCAGATTTCCAGTATTAACGGCACTGTAGTACGGCAGGCTGATCTGACCAAACTTCCAGAAACTTTCAGCTTCGACAATGTCGAAACCAAAGAGCAGATAAAGGACGTCTTTGACACTGGCGCGGCCCTTACCGGCGATGACAGTACCTGCAACTGTACTGATTCCACTTTCGGCGAAGAGGTGAGCGAACCGGTTGAAGAAGGCGATATATTCGTCGTGAAAAAAGAGGACAAATATTACCTTGTTCGCGTCGATAATATCATTACCGTCTATATTGGCCCCAATGAACCGGGCAATAACGACGACAAGTACGAGCTTTCTATTAAGTATTAAACCATAAGCTCAATCTTTTTGGTGTAATATTGAAAGAGCATGGCGCCAACCCTGGTGTCATGCCCTTTTTTTTGCAATTTTCCCCCTGCTCCGGCGTTTTATGGAGTGCCCCGAATTGTCGAAGAACATGTTATCTTTGCGCTTCAGAGCCAATCAAAATATACTA
This sequence comes from Lewinellaceae bacterium, assembly GCA_020636375.1. Lineage (GTDB taxonomy): Bacteria > Bacteroidota > Bacteroidia > Chitinophagales > Saprospiraceae > JACJXW01. Next base: position 177,214 of record JACJXZ010000013.1, read on the forward strand.
TGATCCGAAAATTGCTCCTGCCCCTGCTGTTGTCAGCTTTGCCATTGCTGTCGCCGGCCCAGTGCCAGTTTGCCGTCGATGAGATCGACCCCTTCGACAGCACCCGCCTGGTCATGTCGCAACCGATGTCCATCGGCAATTACATTCCCAGCCTGTTCGAAACGGCGAAGGGGCCGAAGATCATCGACGAGGCGAAAATGGTGTTCAGCCATTCGGAAAGCGACCGGGACAGCATCAATTCTTTCTTCCTCACCATCGTAGCACCGGAGTACAATTATCACCCCATCGAATCCGGCAAAAACGTCCTGCTCGCTTTTGCCGATTCCACAGTCGTCGCCCTGCTCAACTTTCCCGACCGGGGCACTTTCAACTCCGATACCAACATGCGGATGTATCAGCACACCTGCATCGTGCCCATCGATGTATTCTATCGGATGACGTATTCCGAGGTGCTGGCTATCCGCATCCGGTACGACAATAAAAAACGCACGATCCCGCTTTCCAAAAAACAACAGAAGGCGCTGAAGCTGGCCGTGCAGTGCGTGGGCGAGGCCGTGGGCTTTATGCCGAACAAGCCGTGACCGGAGAAAGGTGGGCAAAGCAGGGATGTTGTTGGTTGTGGGACGGCGTGACACCCAGAGCGTTGCTAGTCATTAGTTTTGCTATTTTCAGACAGCCTGGTGCCAGTCTTCTTCCTGACCCTGGGGCGGTTCTCCCGTACCTGGGGTAAACCTAAGTACGGGAGAAACTCCTTCCATGCTGAAGGCCTCCTGGGCGGCAGAAATGACATTCCACTTCTTTGGACAGCTTGTACAAACTGGCGCGCGCGTCTCTATCGCTATGCCCTTAAAGCTGGGGCCTTGCCTGGAAACTTGCCTACAGGAGAGGCCGGCGATGTGTTTAGCGGCCTGAAAGGCCACCTTAACTTAGCACGGGGCAACGCCCCGTGTCAATAGGCCCAACATTTGAAAGCGCCCTGAAAGGGCAACATAAAAGCCCGGCCTTGCCGGCAAATTATTTTGGCCCTTCAGTCCGTAGGCGGCCCTCCTTATGCCGCACGGGGCATCGCCCCGTGCTAAGGTATATTAGCCTCCGGCATGCGCTGGAGCAGGCTCTTCGGGCTGTACCGGTAAGCAAGCCCTGGGCGGCTAAACATAAGCGGGCTCGGGGCAAGCCTATGTGATGTCCGCCCGCTGTGCCTGGATGCCTGCCAAAAACGCAAAACTAATGACTAGTGCCTCCGGAACGAAGTTCCGGGGCAGTTACCAGTTGATTGTTGTTGGCCAGCTGTAACCCCTAAGCCGTTGATTGCCAACCAACCTGGCCCCGAGCCTGTCGAGGGAACCATCAACCGCATTCCGCCCCCGGCGGGAAAACAACTGCCCCGTTATTTAGTGCCAACAGCACTAGTCGGGGCACATCAGGCAGCGCGAAAGCCCTCAATCCAGCAGCAGGACATCTCCCTTGTAAGTAATTACAATGCCATCGGAGAACAGGACGTCTATCTGGTATGCATAGACTCCAGCCGGCATGCGCTGCCCGTTGAACCTTCCGTCCCAGCCGGATCGCGGGTCGTTGAGCGCCCCTCCTTCGCCGTGGAACACGATGTTCCCCCAACGGCCGGCGACAATCATTTTTTCCACCCGGACTGCCTCCGGGCCGCCGTAGGCCAGAAAGGCATCATTACTGCCGTCGTGGTTCGGGCTGAAGGCGTTGGGGATGAAAACGCGCCGCGGACGATTCACGATCACCTGTATCGTTGTGTCTGCGCGGCAGCCATTTTCGTCGACAACCGATAGGTGATACGTGGTGGAATGAACAGGTGTAAATACGGGGTCGAGGCAATCATGACAGGATATGTATGCATCTGCCGGCCACCAGCTGGCCTGGATAAGGCCATAGGCCTGGCCTATTTCGACGGAAAGCCCGGCCGGCTCTCCATAGTTGACGGTAAGAAGCTCCGGAAGGTAAATGGCCAATGGCGATGGATCGGATATTTGGATGGTTTCCCCAACCGTACAGCCATGAGCATCCTGGATGGCCAGGGGATAGGCCCCCGCTGCCAGTCCATGAAAGGTACTGTCGTTGGTGAAAGTTGTTCCTCCGTCGATGGAGTAGAGGAAAGGCGGCGTTCCGCTGCTGCCGGGCGCCTGCAGGCTGACCATGCCCAGCCGGCCGGTACAATTGGGGGGAATGGCGTGGTATTCCAAAACTAAGGAAGGGGGCTCGTTAACGATGGCCAGCGCACTGTCCCGGCAGCCGTTGGCATCGGTCACGCTCACCCCGTAAACGGCGGGCGCCAGGCCGGCAGCCAGGCTGTCAGTTCCGCCCTGATCCCAGGAATAGGCATAAGGGGCCGTGCCGCCGGATGCCTTTACGGACGCACTCCCGTCTTCATCGCCGAAACAGGAAACCGCTTCGGCGGAAATTACGGAGAGGGCCAGCGGCGGCGGCTGGCTGACCAGGAAAGGAGGAGAGGCCAACCGGCAGCCTTGGGCATCGGTAATCGTTGCCTGATAGGCTCCGGCGCCGAGGGCGCTTTGGCTTGGTCCGACACTGCCGTCGTTCCAAAGATAGCCATATGGCGGTGTCCCGCCGTTTATGGCAAGCTGGATCGCTCCATCGCCGGAACCGTAACAGCGTAGGTGGCTGATGCTGTAGGACTCGAGGATTAGATGAGGCGGCGCTTCAATGTCGACATTCAGGGCCAGCGTGCAGCCTCTGGCGTCCGTCAGCGTTACCTGATGCAGGCCGGGCGACAGCCATACGTTGGAGAATCCCTGCCGCCCGTCGTCCCAGCTTGCCGTATAGGGGGCGGTTCCACCCGACATTTCCTGCACGGCCGCCCTGCCGTCTGCGCGATCGGCACAGGATGCCGGTTCCGGTATGACAACAGCTTGCAGGGGGGCGGGGGCGCCTACCTCAATACTGTCGGCCAGAAGGCACCCGTTTGCGTCCGTCAGAGTGAGGTGGTATAATCCGGCGGAGAGCCCGTCGGCCACCGGCCCGCCCCAGTTGTAATCATAAGGCGGGCTGCCTCCGGAAGCCAGGGCGGCAGCCCGCCCGTCGGCGCCGCCGGGGCAGGTGACGGAATCGGCTTCCAGCGACAACTCCAGGGGGGGAGGTTCGGTGAGCGTACCGGTGACGGCCTGTGTGCATCCGTCGGCATCCTCTATCCCGAAGGTGTACGCGCCGGCGCCGAGGCCTCCGAAAACCGGGGAGCTTTGCGCGAAGCCGCTCCATTCAAAGATAAAGGGCGGGGTACCTGCCGTCACCGTCACTTCCAGCGCGCCGTCTGAAAACCCGAAACAGGAAATATCCTGTCCGTGGTAATCGGATGCCACCGTAACTGCGGCCTGTATTTCCGGCAGTACCGTAATGGACACGGTATCGGTGGTCACGCACTGGCCGGCGCGGGTAGTGGTGAGCACGTAACGGTAAACGACAGTGGTGTCGGCCGCATTAAAAAAATAAGCCTGGGTAATACCCGAATCAGGGTGAGAAAGAGCATCGATCGGGGCACTGCCGAGCCCCAGCCACTCGAAAGAAAGCCCATCCTGGCGGCGGTCGGTTCCCAGGGTCACGGTATCCCGGTGGCAGGCCCGCAAGTCGGGCCCGGCATTGAACACGGCCGGAGGGGGGACGAGCGCATAAAGCGTGTCGCAGGAACAGGTGTGCCAGGGGTCGTCGAGCGCCAGAAGGAGGCGGCAGGCCCGGGCGGTGGGGGCAAAAAACTGTATGGAATCCAGAAGAATGCCACCGGCCTCCAGATAGGGGAGTGGAATGTGGCGCCGGGCCAGCAGTTCTTCCGGAGGGCCGTCGGGCATTCCGTTCCCGTTTTCATCGTAATAAACGGATAAACGGATGCTGTCGTTGACGATCGGCGCGCCGGTGATGTTTTCGATGAGGGCCTGGCCGGCAACCCACTCCCCGGCAGCGCCGGCAGGACTGCTGGCCCAGGCGCCGGGGGTGATCTTCAGCCGGCTTCCCTGTACCGGCACGGTATAGAGGCGGTTGGCGGAGATCGCGAAGATGTCGCAGCTTCCGCCCCCGGCATTGGCGCAGGCTACATTGGCCCGCAGGAGGGAAAAGGCCTCCAGGCCCAGAGAATCGCAGGGCAGTTCTTCCAGGAGCTGGTTTTGCACTTCGATGCTGAACACTATGGAGTCTCCGGGCGGAACGCCGGGCGGCAGGGCGAAAGCCAGCCGCCGCCGGTTCCCGTTGATGCTGTTTTCGGCGATGCCGCCGGGGGCATTGCGAACTCCTGCCAGGGAGCCTTCGATATAGTCCAGGGTATACGGAAGGGCGAATGCGCCAAATTCAATCGCAGAAGTAGGGAAGGGCCCCAGGTTGGTCAGTTTGTAGTGCAGCCGCGAAGGGGAGCAACTGTGCACCCCCCCGCCGGGCCAGGCCACCTCCGGCGCGTAGTCGTTGATGATGGGGGGGATGCCTTCGATGCGGATGGGCAGCGAATAGGCCCGGCGGCGGCTCTCCTGGCCGCAGCTGCTTCGGGCGCCGGCTTCCAGCAATATCCGGCGGCCGGACAAAAAGTCGCAGTCCGTTTCCAGGCTGAAGTGCAGGCGGCACTGGTTGGCCGGCGATTGGGCGACGCTCCGCAGGAACGGCAGGGCGTCGGCGAGGTGCCAGTCCCACTGGCCGTCCGGCGCCTGGACCGGGTCGTTCAACGGAATCAGGTTGCCGGAGCCTGGCGGATACTCCAGGACACTGCTGCCCGGCAGGAGCCGGACGCCTTCGGGCAGGGCCAGGCTGGCGGCCAGCTCGTAGGCATAAGGCAGTTGGAGGTTTCGGATGTCCAGCCACAGGCCCAGCGTCTGGCAAAGCTGCACCGGCTGCGCAACCGGGGACACCTCTACCGCCAAAGCGATATTGCCGGGCCGGGCCATCAGGCGCAGGGAATCGGCCGGACAAAAATAGGCGGACGGCCCGGGAAAGGGGTAGCCTTCATCCGGGTTGGGATTGGGGTAGCCCAGGCAGGAAAAACCATGGTAAAGCGTGAGTTGGGCCAGCCGGCATTCTCCGAACAGCCCGGCCAACTGAAACCGGCGGGAGGCAAAAGCCCCCAGGGCACCGACCTGGAACCAGGCTTTGCCGCTGCCATAAGCGGCCGGCAGGTAGGAAACCGGGGCGGCCGGATCGGAAACTTCCCGGAGTTCCAGGATCGACAGGGCGGTATCTGCCTCGATGGCGATCCAGTTGTTGTAGATCACCTTATCGGCGCCGGCGTAATTGGTCATATTGTCCAGTTGGAATGCCCAGTTGACGGTGTCGTTGACGGGGGTCGCCACCTGGGGAGAGGCGAGGGACAGCCTGGCGCGCTGGGCCTCATAGCTTTTGGCGGTGGTGATGCTGGCCTCGGTCGTTTCTACCTGCCATTCCGGCGGAGCATGTGTGAACCGGGTGAATTCCGTTTCCATCCTGATCCGGAAGGGGCCGCCCCGGGGGACGGTGCAGCCCGGCTTCGCCCGGAAGCGCAGGTTGTGTTGCGCCTCGTTGCCGTTGATGGCGAGGTCTCCTGCGGGCCAGGTTCCCGGGTTGGCGTAGGTGAGGACGGTGAAGGTGCCGTCAAAAGTGATGGCCGGGTCGGGAAGGGAGGCGGTGATGCCCGGCGCGAGCAAGGAAGGCGCGTTGGCCCCGTTCAGCGAACCGTTAGCCAGCAACGTGGTGCTGCCGGGGATGAAACCCCAGTGGCCTTCCAGCAGAATGCGGACCTCGGAAACGTCAGCCAGGGGGCGGATCTCGTCCGGAAACTGGTCCCCGTCCAGCAAATGGCCGAAGTTGTTGATGAAATTGCCGGTGAAAAATATTTCCTCACACCCGAAGTGCAACTGTACGCCGTAGGACACATGGGCGCGGGGAACCGCGTTTTCCAGTACAAAATGCTCCAGGAATTGATTGCAGAAGGAATCTCTTCCTTCCGCCACCGTGTAGAACCCGCCCCGCAATTCCGGGACGGGCAACGCCTTGATCGGAGTATTGCCCGTTACCAGGGCCATGATGGACAAAACCAGGCTGTCTCCATCTTGCCGGACGACGCCTTCCAGTCGCCCTCCGGGCCCGAAAAGGCCCTCCAGGCCGGCTTCGATATAGTGTTTCCCGTCGGCAGCATCGTAGCGCGTGACCCAGGTATCAACGGGGCAGGCGAGCAGGCCGTCGCTTTGCGAGAAATAAGCCATCGAAAGGGAAAGCGGCGTGAAATGAGGCTGCTGAGGTTGTATGTAGATCAGGTCGATGGGGTTATAGTACACCCGGGCATACAAACTGTCGAAAGGGCCGTCTCCTTTGTATACGCCGGTCAGGCGCATTTCCACGGAATCGTAGTTGAGGGCCGCCTTGAGGTTGATGCCTGGGTTCTGAGCGGGGTTGACTTTCCGGGTTTGAAAAACATCCTGCCAACCCAGTGTCCGCCGCCGCATTTCGAAGCTTCGGGTAATGACGCCTTCTTCGCAACTGGTGCATTGGGGCAGGTAATCCAGCTCAATCTCCTGGCAATCGATGGCTTTGGGGATGGGGCAGTCGGGACTACAGTAATAAAGGAAGCTCACTTCCAGCAGCGAATCGAATACCGGGCTGGAACAATCCGGGACGAGGGGGATTTCCCACGGGTCATCGATGCCCCCCCGTTCGCTGCCGGCGATCCGGGCCGTGTCGCCCGAAACTTCTACCAGCCCATAGTGGATTCCCGGCCCCCAGGTGGCTTCCGGGCCCAGCTGCAGGCCCCGGGGCAGGACGAGCTGAAGGACAAAGGAGTCGGTAGGCGCACAGGGGCTGCTCCAATCTCCGGTCGGCGCCAGGCTCAGGTAAGACGAGGCGCCGGCCTGCAGGTTCTCTGGTTCAAGCTGGAAAAGGAGCCCTCCTTGCCGGTGAACGAACAGTTCAATGATATTGATGCCGGGGTCGGTGACGCCGTACCAGTACGAAAAAGGGCTGCCGCACTGATCCAGATGGCGATAGCCGATCCGGAAGCTGGTCTGAGCCCCGCCGGTATTGGGGAAGCCGCTCAGCAGGGTGCAGTCGGCAGTGGCCGCCGGGTCGTATTCCACCAGGATCGTCAGCAAGGTAGAAGCGCCGACGGGCAGGTCGTCGAAGAAACCATCCCCGTCCAGGTCCTCCAGCCCGCCGGCCCCGTCGGGGTCGCTGGCCAGGCTGTCAAACCGGATGTTGAACCCCAGCAGCGGATCAGGGTCGGGGAATTGGTAGGCGGAAACCGGCAGCGGGGCGCTGCCGGCCTGTGCGCTGAAGCTCCAGTTGGGAAAGCGGCTGATATCGGCGGGAAGGGGAGAGGAATAGAGGTTGCTGTTGAGCCCAAACGCGACGGCCAGGCCGTAGGCGGCACCCGCCCCGTAAGCCGTTTCCGCCCCGGCATTTTCTATCCGGTACTGAAGGCTGAGGGTTTGGCAGAACCCTCCGCCCACCTGGGCGGCGTCGTTGGCCTGGTTCTGGCTGGCAAACCCGTTCTGGTTCGTGATCACCAGGTTGGGAGCGCCGCTGGCCAGGGCGGCCAGCCCGTCGGTGTAAAAAGCCTGGCAGAGCCTTCCGTCACACCGCCAGAACAATTCCATTTCGGAGGTGCTTTCTGCACAGCCCAGCAACCGGATGGTTTCCTGCAGGAACAGGGTGTCCCCAAAATCGAAGTACCCGTCGCCTCCAGGCAGCGCTGCGCCGGTAATGGCCAGGGTGTCGCCCGGGGGCGTGGCGCCCACGTTAAAAAAAGAGGATTGCAGGCCCGGGTCGTAGCGGTAAACCAGGAACAGGGAATCCAGCCGGGCGCCGGGGGTGGCCTGTATTACCGAAAACGAGCGCTGGCCCGCCTGGCCCGCCGACAGGTAGATGGATTGGTTCTGGGAAGAGACGGCCACGATTTCGGGGAAGAAATAATTGGCCAGGGAAGGCGCCTGTGCGGTAAAGACTTGCCCGTTGGCCGATACGATATACCGAATGGGGTTGACGTTGGAAAAGCTGCAATCAATGGCCACCTGGAAGCTTACCTCGAGGAAAGGCCGGCCGGCGACGGGCTGAAGGGTGAATTCCAAAAGGGAAGGCTGCCCGCCGGCTGTTTCCCCGGCGCCTTCGATGCTCCCTTCCACATAATTCATTCCGGCCGGCAACTGGACGGCCAGGGCCTCTCCGCTGAACGTTTCGTGCTGCTCATCGGCCAGGTGCAACCGGAACCATCCGGGCTGGCCGCAGGCCACCAACCCTTCCGGCGCTTCCACCTGGGTGATGGTGATCTGGGCAACGGCCGGCAGCCCCAGGCCCCAAAATAGTATTGTCCACTTCCATAGCTTGAATAAATTCATCGGTTTTTGTATTTGACGGCCTGTCTGTTGTCAGGCATTTTCGTGCTGAAGAGCGGCAGGCAGGGTCTTCAGGAGAATGCGCATATCCATCCAGAAGTTATAACTGGCGGCGTATTCGATATCCAGCAGCTTTCTTTCCTCTTCAGACAGGTTATTCTTGTCTTTTTTGGTGATCTGCCACAAGCCGGTTATGCCGGCCGGGGCGAAGAACCGGGCGATATGCAGGTCGGAAGTCAGCCGTTCTGCCTCGTACAAAGGGATCGGGCGGTTGCCCACCAGCGACATGTCGCCCCGGAGGACGTTGAAAAGCTGCGGCAGCTCATCGATGCTCGTGGCGCGGATAAACCTGCCGACCCGGGTAACCCGGGGGTCATTTTTGATCTTGACGAAAGTGCCCGCCCCCTGCTCTGATTTCTTCCGGAGGAAAGCTGCTTCCTCGACATAGCCGCCATCCTGGACCAACAGTTGTTGCTGCCCGGGCAGCCAGGGGTGCTCTTCCGGCGGCGCGGCGGCCCTCCGGTATTCGTTCTGCCGGCTCAGATTGGCCAGCCGCTGGTCGGCATCTATCCGCATGGAGCGAAATTTGTAAAAGTCGAAAATCTTATAGCCCTGGCCCGCCCGTTTGGAAACATAAAATACGGGCCCTCTGGACTCCAGTTTGATCAGCAGGGCCACCACGGCAAAAACAGGGAGCGACAAGAGGACCAGCACCAGCGCGCCGCAAATGTCAAAGAGGCGTTTCCAGGCTGGCCGCCGCCAGCGGGCGGCCGGCGAAAGCCTGCCCGGAGGGAGTGGCTGCGGTTCTGCTTCCTGCCCTGCCAGGTTTCGGAGCCGCCGGCCGATGGCCGGGTCAGGGTGCAGCGGTACGAGGCAGTCGAGCGCCTGGAATCTCTTCGCAAGCGCCTTCAGGCGGGAGGACGGCTGCCCGGAAACAGCTACGAAAGGGATGCCGGCCAGGCGGGGCTGCTTCAGCATGAAGTGGCGCAGCTGCATGAACGCCCCGGCGGAATCGTGGCGCAGGTTGAACAGGACCAGGCGGAAAGGCGGTCCTTCTTCATTCAGGAAAGCGATGGCCTGCTCCGCAGAAGAGGTGTAGAGCAACGAAAAGCCTTCTTCTCCAAAGTATTGTGTCACGCCGGGAGGGAAAGAGGCGCCAACGAAGAGGATTCTTTTAACGGGAAACGTATTCATCAGCAGATGCTTTATGGTGTACCAGGGCGCAGTCCGCCAGTGCGTCGGGAACAAAACGGGGTATCCGTCTAAGGTTGGACAGAATGAACCGGGGTTGTGTACGCTGTACGAATCTCCGTCGGTTGTCCAACGTTAGACCGGTAGCCACAAAACGCAGTTGTTGGTTGACAATCAACGGCTTAGGGGTTACAGCTGGTCAACAACAATCAACTGGTAACCAGGCGGTCATTGCGCCTTGCTCAGCCTGATATGAAATTGTATTTTGTATTCCAGCTCTTTAGGGTTAAAAGGCTTTACCAGATAGTCCGCCGCGCCGGCATGCAGGCAACGGACCCGCTCCTGGCTGTTGTCGATACTCGACAGTATGATGACCGGAATGTCGCAGAACAAGGCCGAGTATTTCAACTGGGAAAGCATCTCGGCACCGGAGACTTCCGGCATCTTCAGGTCCAGGATGATGAGGTCCGGAAAATTGCCGGCATCCAGCCACCGCCAGGCATTGGCTGCGCTTTGAAATGCCTGGGCCCGGTAGTGGCTGTCGAAATACTGCACCAGGAAATGGCACATCACTTCGCAGTCGTCGATGAACAGAAGAGTGGGCTTCATCATTTGAGCAATGCTTTCCGGTAAAAATAGCGGAGGGCTGTCCGGCTTCGCTTTTTATTTTGGCGAACGGGGCCCTCCGGCAGTTGAATAACCGGTTTCACCCGTTAACCGGCCAACCGGCCCTTCCAACCAGTCGGCCATTCCACTCTTCGGCTCTAAACTGCAAAATACCGGCCTTTTGCCGCCACTCACCGAAAAGAACCGCTTTGCGGCCCGCCGTCTTGTTAAGTTTGGAAGAGAAGGATACCGGAGCGCAATGCACCCGGCAAGAAAAAATCAGGGGTATGAATATCATGCGAGGCATAAACAGCATCCCGGGCCGGTTGTCCCGGGTTACCAGCTCGGGGAGCTTCATCTCCGAGGTGGACGGCCTGCGCTTCGTAGCGATTATGCCTGTGCTGATCCAACACCTGAGTGAGCGCCTGCACCGCTATTCGGATATTAACTGGGCCCGGCCGGTAGCGGAAGACCCGGTGGCCTTCCTGGCGAGCCGGGGCACCATCGGGGTTTATATCTTCTTTGCCATCAGCGGCTTCATCCTCTGCCTGCCCTTTGCGAAGCACCACTTGCTGGGTGCCCCCCGCGTTCCTTTGCGGGGCTATCTCTGGAGGCGGGTAACGCGGCTGGAACCCCCCTACTTGTTCTGGATGACCTTCTTCTTCCTGGTGCTGCTGGCTTACGATCCGCTGGGTATCGAAGAGCTGTTTTCCCATTGGGGGTACAGCCTGGTGTATTTGCACAACCTGGCTTACGCGGATCATACTCCCATCAATCCCGTGGCCTGGTCGCTGGAGATCGAAATACAGTTTTACCTGCTGGCGCCCTTTCTGGCGGCGTTTTTCTTTTCGGTCGAACGTACGGGCTGGCGGCGCTTCCTGCTGGCGGCTTCCATTGTGGGCTTCATCGGCCTGCAGCACCTGTTCGGCTGGCTGGCGTTGCCCTTCAAGCTCAGCCTGCTGGGTCAGCTCCAGCATTTCCTGGTGGGTTTCCTCATGGCCGACCTGTACCTCACGCGGTGGGCAGCGGCGCCGGAAAGGCAATACCGCCTGTTGGATGCAGCGGCGGTCCTGGCTTTCTTCACCCTTTGTTTTTCCTGGTCGGAAGAGTGGGGTAAAACCATCGTTTTTGCGCTCGCGCTGGCCCTCTTGTTCTGGGCGGGCCTTCGGGGAAAAGCCTTTAACGCCTTCCTGCGCAACCCCTGGGTCGCTGCTATCGGAGGGATGTGTTATACCATCTACCTGATCCACCTGCCGCTCATCGAAGGCATCATCCGCTTTAGCCGGCACCTGAAATGGACGAACGGGTTCGGGCCGAATTTGCTGCTGCAGGCAGCGGCCGTGCTGCCTGTCGTCCTGGCCGTCTCCGCTGTCTTTTACCTGTTGCTGGAAAAGCCTTTTATGGACAAGTACTGGCCGGTGAAGCTGGCCAGCTGGTTCAAAGGAAAAGGGCGCGCCGCCCTGAGTTATAAAAAAGCAGATCCATGAAATACGTTTACCGGCTGTTCGCCTTGCTCGTGATTGTCCTGCCGCCTGCCGCCTGCCTGCTTGCCCAGGCGGAAGGCCCTGCTCCCGGCCCCGAAGGGGAAGGGAGGAGCGGAGAACTCTCCTCCGTCCGCCCTTTAGAGGAACTGATCGGCGAAGCCCTGCGGCATTCGCCCCTCCTGAAAATGCAGGATTACAATGTGGAGAACGCCTACCTCAAGCTCAAATTGCTGGATAAGGAATGGAGCAGCTACTTCAACTCCATCGGATCTTTCCAGGTGGGGAATATCCGCTACCTCGACAACCTGGAATCGGCCAACGGCGGGGACGTCCGGACCATCACCCGGGAGAATACCTTCTACGGGATCGGTATCCAGGCCCGCCTCCCGCTGAGCGACCTCATCACGCGAAACGACCGGCGGAAGCTGCTCCAAAATCAGCTCGAACAGGAAAAGATGATGCGGCAGGATCAGCAAATAAAGATTCGTGAATTGGTCATCACCCAGTACCAGGAACTGCAACTCAGGCTCAGCATGATCGGGATCCGGTCCAGGAACCTGGACTTCCATACCGTAGCCGCCGAAATGGCGGAAAAATATTTTAAAGAGGGGAACCTCAGCCTGGAAGAATATACCCGCGCCGCCGGCGCCCAGAACCAGGCCGAAGAAGCTCTCGCCCAGGCAAAGGCCGAAGCTGCCCTCGCCTTTCAACTGCTCCGGGAACTCGTCGGGGCGGATATCCGGGGGAAGGGGGAAAGGAATGAAGGAATGAAGGAATGAAGGAATGAAGGAATGAAGGAATGAAGGAATGAAGGAATGAAGGAATGAAGGAATGAGTGAGTGAAACCATGAACTATGACTACCTCCGAACTAATAAGGCTGCTTAGAAAAAACCTGCTCCTGATCCTGGCGGCGGCTCTGCTGGCGGCGGCGGCCGTTTTTGTGCTGACGATGAATGCCAGGCAACAATACACCTCCAGGGCTCTGGTCAGCACCGGCGTGATCTCCGCCTTTTCCATTGAGAGCCCATCCGCCAATGGCAAAGTCGACCGGGATTACACCCTCAGCGAGCTGGAGAACCTCATTGCCGTCGCCACCGCTTATGAAACCATGGAGGAGTTATCCACCCGCCTGCTGGCCCGGTACCTGACCCTGGACAAACCGCAGAAACTATGGCTGTCGCCCGCGGCTTTCGGGCAAATACAGGAACTGCCCCTGGACGGCATCCCGGAACAATTCCGCACCCTAAGCGATGAACAACAGGTGATGAGGCTGGCGGAGTATTACCGGAGCCGGGAAGAACCCAATGCCCTTCAGGAGGTCATTTATTCCGACGAGGAATACTTCGGCATCGAATACCTCCAGCAACAAATAAAGGTATACCGGAGAGGCAACAGCGACCTGCTGGAATTTGTATACACCACCACCGACCCGGCTGTTTGTCAGCGCAGCCTGGAGATCCTGATCGACATTTTCATGCGGCGCCACGCCGAACTGAAAAAAAGCAACACTTCCCGGGTCGTCGACTATTTTTCGGACGCGGCCAGCGCCTCGGCCCAGCGCCTGCAACAGGCGGAGGAGGCCTTGCTGAAATTCCATACGGAGAACAACATCATCAACTATTACGAACAAACGCGCTCTATTGCCTACCGCAAAGAGGACCTGGACGAATTGTATTTTAAAGAAAAAATGGTTCTGGAAAGCAGCCAGGCCTCTCTGTCCCGCATCGAGCAGCAACTGGGCAACCGGGCCCGCCTGGCGGAGCTGAATGCCGGCCTGATCCAGAAGCGGGAGCAACTCTCCAGGGTATCCGCCCAGCTGGCCAAATACGACCTGCTGGGCGGAGAACAGGCACCGTCTTCCGCCGAACGCCGGCACCTGGCCGGGCAAATCGAAACGGCCCGGCAGGAAATCCAGGCCTACACGCAGGAGGTGTATGATTTCGACCAGACGCCCGACGGTATCGCCACCCAAAACCTGCTCGACGAATGGCTGAAACTGGTGATGGAAACGGAACAGTCGCAGGCGCGCCTGGGCGCGATCGAAGAACGGCAAAGCGAATTCGAGGCCATCTACGGCCAATACGCTCCCTGGGGATCCCAGCTGAAACGGATCGAACGGGAGATCGGCCTGGCCGAAGATGCGTACCTGGAGCACCTCCACAGTTACAACCAGGCTATCCTGCATCGGGAGAACTCCCTCATGTCCAGCCGCCTCAAGGTTCTGGACGCCCCTTATTTCCCGCAGGATGACGACGGGCAGCGCCTGCTGTTTGTCCTGGCGGGCTTCCTGGCAGGTGCTTTCCTGGCGGGCGGCGGCCTCATCGGCGCTGCTTTCCTGGACGGATCCCTGCGGGAACCCCGCACGGCGGCCCTGCAAACCGGGCAGGAGGTGGGCGCTGCTTTCCCTTTTTTGGCCCGCCCTCCGAAGGGCAGCCGGAAGGAAGCCCGACAGCAGGCGGCCCTGGAGCGTTCCTCCGCCTTGCTGGCCCAGATGGTGCGGTTTGAAACGCTGGCGGTGCCCGGAAAGCCGGTTTGCGTCCTGATTGCGAGTACCAGGCAGCTGGAAGGAAAGTCTTTCCTGGCTTTGCAGCTCACCCGGGCCCTGCGCCAGGAGAAGAAGCGCGTCTTATACCTCTATCCGATACACGAAGGCGACAGCCGGCACCAGGGAATGCCGCCGCCCGCCCATCCCGATAACTGCCCCTACCGGGCAGAGGAAGATACCATGGAAAAGATAAGGGCCAACGGACTGAACTGGGCTGTGGCAACCGGTGCCCACCTGCAGGATTATGACTTCCTGCTCCTGGAGGCACCCGCCCTGCTGGGCGGCTGGAGCCCCGTGGATATCCTCGGACAGTTCCACCTGGCGCTCCTGGCCTGCCGGGCCAACCGCTCCTGGACAGGCGCCGACCAACAGGCCCTGCATTCCCTCCGGAAAGCGCTCAACTGCCCGGTGAAGCTGGCCCTCAACGGAGTGCAGATCGACGTGCTGGAGGATTATCTGGGTGGGTATCCGTCTGGTACGGGGTAAGTTGTTTGTTGTTTGTTGTCTGTTGTTTGTTGTCTGTTGTCTGTTGTTTCCAATAGTTGGCAGCAGGGGGGTGCTGAAGAACCGCCCATCAACCACCGGCAACGATCAACGTGTGAGGCTGCTCCGGAAAGTCCGGCAAATGAGTGGATGAGTGAGGGGCCGAATGAGTGAATAAATATAAAATATGTATCGTTTTTAAAATTAAACTTTATTACATATTTAATTCTATTCACTCATTCGCTAAGTCATTCCTTCACTCCTTTTCCGGGGTTTCCGGAGTGCCCTCACGTGTACAACACCGGAAGGGTAGCCGTGCATCAGTATAACCACCTGATTTGTCTACGAATACAATTGTCAGATGTTGAAAGGAGAAAAGATCGTATGTGTCGGTTTCCCCAAATGGGAGGGGGATTACATGAAATCCACCGTGCAGCTCATGGCGGAGCTGGCCCGCCATAACCAGGTGCTGTACGTCGATTACCCCTTCACCCTGAAGGATGTGGCCGGCGGGTTCTATCCTTTCCGGGAGACGCCGGCCCTGCAAATCCTGGGCCTCCGGCCGAGGCTCGAAGAAAGGGCCCTGGCCGGCGGCGCTTCCATACACCTGCTTCGCCTGCCGCCCTTCATCCCTTCCAACTGGCTGGCCGGCGAAGGCGCATACGACCACCTGATTCGCTGGAACGCACGCCTGGCCCTGCCCTTCATCCGGCGCGCCATGCGCCGCCTGGGGCTGAGCCAGCCCATCGTGGTCAACGCCTTTAACCCGGCTTTGGGCAACGCCCTGGCCGGCCGGCTCAACGAAAAACTACTGGTGTATTATTGCTACGATGAGATCAGCGCTGCCCGGTGGATCGGCAAACATGGCGCCAGGCATGAAGCGGAATTCCTGCGGCGGGCGGACCTGACGATCGTTTCTTCCGCTGCCCTGCTGGTCGCCAAGGCCGCCGGGGCGAACCGGTGCGGGCTGGTGCGGAACGGAGCGCCTTCCGTCTTTTTTCAGCAACCGGGCCCCCGTCCGCAGGACCTGCCGCCCGGGAGCGCCGGCACCATCATCGGCTATCTGGGGTCGGTGGATGAGCGCCTGGATTACAGCCTTTTGGAATATACTGCTGCCGCACTGCCCCGGCATCAGTTCGTCTTCGTGGGGCGTATCGTGGATCAGGCCGGCGCCCGCCGCCTGGAGCGCCTGCCCAACGTTTTCCTGCTGGGGCCGCGCCCGCCCGCCCGCCTGCCTGCCTATGTGTCGGCCTTCGCGGCAGGGATGATACCGTTTTTGAAAAACCGGCTGACCGCCGGCATTTACCCGCTGAAGGCCAACGAATACCTGGCTCTGGGTAAGGCGGTAGTCGCTACCCGCTTCGGCGATATGCGGGATCTGGAAGAAGTAGTGGAGGTGGCCGATACCCGGGAAGGCTTCCGGATGGCACTGGAAAAAGCCTTGTCCTCCGATACTGTAGGCCGGCAGCACGTCCGCCGGGCTTTCGCGTCGGCCAATTCCTGGGAAAAGCGGGCCGCCCAATTCGGCGGCCTGCTGGCCGGTGCCCTTTCCGGGGGAGGCAGCCCGCCGGAAGCGCCGGCGGAAGGCCTCTTGCCGGGCGTCAAAACCGCTTCCCCATGAACCGGGCAGCTTACCATACCCTGCCGGGAACGGCCGCCCAACGAAACAGGAGGGGCACCGTGCTGCTCCTCGCCCTGAGCATAGGTGCCGGGGCGCTACTCAGCCGCCTGGAACTGAGCATGGCCCTGGCGGCCGCCTGCCTGCCGCTTGTGATGGTGCTGGCTGCCGCTATCGTCCGCTGGCCAGGGTCCGGGCTGCTGCTGGCTTTGGTGTTTTCCTTCCTGGCGGCGGGAATGAGCCGGTACGTGCCGCTGCCCTGGGGCCTGGGCGTCGACCTGATCCTGGCCCTTTGCGTGCTGGGCCTCGTTTTCCAAAAAATCCGAAGCCCGGACTGGGCCCTTTTGAAGAACGACGCCATTCTGCTCGCCGTCATTTGGTTCGGCTACCTCCTGCTGGAGTTGCTGAACCCCGAGGCCCCCGGGCCGGTGGCCTGGGCCTACGCCGTGCGGGGTATCGGCCTGTACAACCTGTTTGTCTTTGCCGTTGCTTTTATGTACTTGCGCCGCCCCCATCACCTGGAGCTTTTCCTGAAACTGGTGTTCTGGCTTTCAGCCCTGGGGGCCCTCTGGGGTTTTCGCCAGCAGTTCTTCGGCCTGGATTTTGCCGAGGACTACTGGATATGGGACGAGGACACCACGATGGCGCGTCCTTCACGGCGTACTGCGGGTTTTCTTTTACAGCGACGCCGGCCAGTTCGGCGCCTCCCAGGCCATGATCGCCCTGATGTGCAGCGTGCTCATCCTCGGCCCTTTGCCCTTGCGCAAAAAGTTTTTTTACGGCTTTGTGGCGGTGCTTACCCTGTTCGGTTTTCTTTTTTCGGGCACGCGGGGTGCCCTGGCCGTGCCGGCGGCCGGCGTGCTCGTCTACCTCGTCCTGAGCAAGAACTTCAAAATACTGGCCGTCGGCCTGGTGGCCATAGGGCTGGTTTTTTACCTGCTGAAGTTCACCTTTGTCCTGCATTCTTTTCAACCGGTGGCCCGGCTGCGTACGGCCTTATCGGTTGATAACCCCTCCCTGCAGGCGCGGTTGCGCAACCAGGTGACCTTCAGCAATTACCTGAAGGGCCGGCCGCTGGGTGGCGGAGTTGGTTCCGCCGGATACTGGGGAGAGCGCTTCCGCCCGGGCTCTCTCCTGGCAGAGACGCCAACCGACAGCTATTATGTAAAAATTTGGGCGGAAACCGGCATTATCGGTATATGCCTGCACCTGCTCATGCTGGGATATTTCCTGGGCAAGGGCAGTTTCATCGTCTGGAATATCCGGGATCCGGTGCTGCGCTACCGGGCCATGGCCCTGCTGGCCGCCTTCGGCGGAGTGCTGCTGGCGAGTTACGGGAATCAGGTCTACAGCCAGTTCCCTACCGGGATAATCATGCCGGTGGCTTTATCCATGATCTTTATGGCGCCTGACTATGACCGGCAATTACTTAACGAAAAAGAACCATCCGAAATATGACAGCCGCATTTGCCCTACTCAGCGGGCTGGTATTGGCCTATCTCGCCTTCGGGGCGGGGTATCAGTTGTTCTTCGCCATTGCCGGCCTGTTTTACGGGCAGGAAGCCCGGATCATCGCGCCATCCCGCCGCCGCATTGTCGTGCTCATCCCCGCCTACCGGGAAGATGCGGTGATCGTGTCCACGGCCCGGCAGGCGCTGGCCCACGACTATCCGAGCCACCTTTTCGAGGTGGCCGTCATTGCCGACGGGCTGCGCCGGGAAACGCTGGATGCCCTGCGGGCCCTGCCGGTGACACTGGTGGAAGTGGCCTTTGAGCAAAGCACCAAATCCAGGGCCATCAACCAGGCCCTCTGCCGCATGCCGGAAAATGCCTGCGATATGCTGGTTATCCTGGACGCCGATAACGTGATGGCACCGGGCTTCCTGGCCCGCCTGGCCGATCATTTCGACCGGGGTTTCCTGGCGGTGCAGGGCCGGCGGGCGCCCAAAAATGCAGACACGCCTATAGCGGTGCTCGACGGGGCCAGCGAAGCCATCAACAACCACATCCTGTGCAAGGGCCAGCGCGCGCTGGGCTTTTCCGCCCGCCTGGCCGGCTCGGCCATGGCCTTCGATTACGCCCTCTTCCGGCAGGTGATGCCACAGGTCGACGCCATCGGCGGTTTCGATAAGGAACTGGAGCTTCGCCTCGTGCAGCGCCGCCTGTGTATCGGTTATGATGACGAGGCTATCGTTTACGACGAAAAGGTGCGCCGGGAGGCAGATTTCTCCCGGCAGCGGAGCCGGTGGATCGCCGCCCAGTTTCAATACGCCCGGCGCTTTTTCCCGTCGGCTTTCCGGGCCTGGCTCCGGGAGGGCAATGGGGATTTCATGAACAAAGCCGTCCAGATGCTGCTTCCGCCCCGCCTGATTACGCCAGGGGTTTTAACCCTGGGGGTGCTGGCTCACCTGCTGGCCGGTGCCTACGGTCTGGCAGCCGGGTGGGGGGCCGTCCTGTCCGCCAACCTGCTGTCCTTCCTTCTGGCAATGCCGGCCTACATGTGGAGGGCACCGTACCGGCAGGCTTTCCTGCGCCTGCCCCGGGCTTTTTTCTACGCCCTTCAGTCATTGCTGCGGTTGAAATATGCCCGCCGCCATTTCATCAACACGCCCCACGGCGATAACGGATAGAACGATGCTTGGAGAAGGAATGCCCTGGCACATCATTTTGCCTTTCTTTTTTCTGGGTTTTTTCCTGGGCCTTCACAACGCCCGGAAATCCCTGGCCGGCCGTCAGCCGGAAGAAGCAAGGCGGCAACCAAAGCGAATGTAGATGAAACGGGAAAGAACATTCTGGGTAAAAGCCGGCAGCTACTCTATGCTGGGATACCTGGCGCAGTTGGGGCTGGCCTTTGTCAGCTTCCTGGCGCTCATCCGGATGATGCCGGAATACGATTTCGGCGTCTGGGTGCTTTTCCTGACCATCACTTCCTTTGCCGAGATGGCCCGCATCGGCCTCACGCAAAATGCGGTGGTCAAGTTTTGCGTAGAGCAGCGGGAATCCTACGGCGAAGTCCTCACCGCCGGCTTTTTCCTCAACACGGCGAGCACCCTCCTCCTGAGCCTGCTGCTGCTGCTGGCGGGCATTCCCCTGGGGCGCCTGTGGTCGGCGCCGGAACTGATGGGGCTGCTGTGGTGGTACCCGGCTTTCGCCCTGCTCCACGGCGCTGCCCGCTTCATCGATAATGTTCAAATGGCGCATGGCGACTTTAAGGGCATCTTCTGGTCGAAACTGGCCTACGGACTGGTTTTCCTGGCGAGCATACTCCTCCTCCGGGCCTGGAAAGGGGAGGTGCCCCTCCGGGCGCTGCCCGCCTTGCAGGTACTGGCCAGCCTGCCCTCTCTGGGCGTGGCCCTGCTCTACCGGACAGATTACCTGAAGCCGGGGCGCCTGGAATGGGCCTGGGTGAGGCGCCTTTTCCACTTTGGGAAATATGTGCTCGGCACCAATTTCAGCTCCATGTTTTTCAGCAAGCTGGATATTATGATGGTGGGTGCCTTTCTGCACCCGATGGCCGTGGCAGTTTACAACGTGGCGGCCCGCATCACCAATTACATGGAAATACCCATGTCCGGGGTTGCTCAGGTAGCCTATCCCCGGCTGGCGGCGGCCAACAAGGAATCGGGCAAAGGGCAGGTGGCCCATCTGTACGAGCGCATGGTGGGCCTGTTGCTGGCTATGCTCCTGCCCATGGCCGTCCTGGTGCTGGGGCTGGCCCGGCCCATCGTGGTTTTCCTGGCCGGAGAGGCCTACGCCGATGCCGCCCCTCTGCTGAACATCCTGGTGGTGGCGGTGCTGGCCAAACCCTGGGGCCGCCTCTTCGGCATTACCCTGGACGCCATCGGCCGGCCGCGCCTGAACTTTGTGATGCTGCTGCTGGCCCTGGTGCTGAACGGGGCCCTGAACCTGGCGTTCATCCCGCTCTGGGGCGTAACCGGCGCCGCTCTGGCCAGCCTGGCGTCCATGTGGGGCCTCTTGTTAGCCAGTCAGTTGGTGTTGCGCAGGATCATCCCCATCCGGCAGGGGAATATTTTTAACCGAATGTGGGCGCTGTACCGCCGCCCCATGGTAGAACTATGGAAAATTTAGTAATCCTAAAAAAATAACTTCACGGCCCTTAGTTGTAGTGAAGTGAAGCAGCCATTCAGGGTTCCAGCGGGGTCAGGCTGCTGAACGAGCTACAACTAAGGGCCTCAAACAGTGAAGTTATTTTTTAATCACTACTTAATGCCGGATTTATTTTTTAATCGCTACTAAACATCAGGAAATGGAAATGAATGCTGCTTTTGGAAAAATGCAGGTGCACATGAGCCGGCGCATGCAGCGCTACCCGCGCCTGTCCCGCTGGGCCGCCTGGCTATTCGGCTACACCCTCGTCGGCAACTACGCCCGCGCCCTTTCCTTCAGGAGCCTGCTGAAAAAGTTGCCGCTGGAATCTTTCCGGCACATCCTCGACCTGGGCTGCGGCTACGGCGAGTATTCCTTTATGCTGTCTGAAGCGCTGCCCGGGGCCACCATTACCGCTCTGGACCTGAACGCGGCGTCCGTGGCCGGCATCCGCCGCCTGGCCGCCGAACGGGGAATGTCGAACCTGAAAACCCACCTCGGCACTATCGAGTCCCTGGAAGACAGCGACGGCAGGTATGACTTCATCTTTTCCATTGACGTGTTCGAACACATCCGGGAGGAAGAGATGCCCTTTGCCGAGGCCCGCCGGAAGTTGCGCCCCGGCGGCTACCTGCTGGTGAAAATGCCCGGCCGGGAACAGCGCACCATCCTGCCGGAGCGCTGGTTTGAGGACCACCATCACTGGCTGGAAGAAGAACACATCGGCCAGGTATACGGCCTGGATGGCCTGAAGGCCCGCATGGAGAAGGAAGGCTTCAGGGTCGCCTACGCCGCTTACGGCGACGGGTGGTGGAGCCGCCTGGGCTGGGAGATCGGATACCTTTCCCGCCAGGCCGGGCCGCTGGTGCAGCTGATGTGCCTGCCCCTGGCCAAGCTGCTGGTGCGGGCCGACCGCCTGGGGCGCCACAAGGAGAGCGGCAATACAATACAGGTAATCGGACAAAAGCTTTAAAAGATGAAAGAAATGAATTGGCCGCTGGTGTCGGTCATTGCCGTGAATTACCGGAATGCGGCGGTCACCTGCGATATGCTGGACACGCTCCGCCGGGCCGGTTATCCGGCCCTGGAGGTATTCCTGGTGGATAACGGGGCGGAGCAGGATCAGGGCGCTTTGTTCGAAAGCCACTACCCGGGCCTGGTGTACATCCGCAGCGCGGCCAACCTGGGGTTTGCCGGCGGCAACAACCTGGCCATCCCGAAGGCCGGGGGGAAGTACATCCTGCTGCTGAACAATGACACCATCGTCTCGCCCGGCTTCCTGGAGCCGATGGCCCTCTATATGGAGCAGCATGCCTCGGTGGGTATTGCCAGCCCCAGGATCTATTACTACGGACAGCCGGATGTCTTGCAATATGCCGGCTTCAGCACCGTCAGCCGGTTCACCGGGCGGGGGCGCAACCTGGCCCGGCGGGAAGCCGGCGGCGGCCGCTTCGCCCGGAGCGGCCCTACGGGGCTGGCCCACGGCGCCTGTATGTTGGTCCGGCGGGAAGTGATCGAACAGGTGGGGCTGCTCGCTGAATGCTACTTCATGTATTACGAAGAGATCGATTTCTGTGAGCGGGCGCGCCGCCAGGGGTGGGAGATCCACCTGGCCGCCGGTTCCTCCATCTATCACCGCGAATCCGCATCGATGGGCAGGAACAGCCCCCGGAAAACCTATTACCTGTTTCGGAACCGGTGGTTGTTCATGCGGTTGTGCCAACCGGGCTGGGCGTATTACCTCTTCCTGGCCTATTTCCTGCTCATCGCTGCTCCCTGCCACGTGCTGAAACACTGGATGCGCCAGGAGAAAGAACACGCCCGGGCCATCCTGCAAAGCCTGAGCTGGAATATCCGGAACTACCAAAAAAAATATCATGAGAACTATGTTTAGGCAGGAGTTGGAAAAGGCCCGGCGGGAACAGCATCCGGGCGGCGGCAAAGCCGGGGCATACCTCCGCCTTCTGGCGCGGCTGTTGCGCCTGGGCATTTATTTTTTGAACGGGCAATGGGCACTGCGCAGCGCCCAAAAGAGGGGGCGCCTCACCTTTGTGCGCGGCCGGCTGCAGATTGCCAACAGAGGGACGCTGGAGGTCGGCAACAAGGTGCGCATCTGGTCCAGCATCCACCCCTGCCAGATCTTCGTGGAAAAGTCCGCTCGCCTGTCGGTGGGAGACGGCTGCTACCTCAACGGCGCTTTCATCGCCGCCTGTCGGCAGGTGGCCATTGGCAGGAACTGTTTCCTGGGCCCCATGGCGCTGATACAGGACAGCCCTTACTTCGGCCTCGATAGCCGGCAGGCAGCCGCTCACGCCCGGCCGGTCATCATCGAGGACGATGCATGGCTGGCCACGCGCTGCTCCGTCATGCCCGGCGTCCGCATCGGCCGGGGGGCGGTGGTGGCAGTGGGCGCCGTCGTTACGGAAGATGTGCCGCCCTACTGCGTGGTGGCGGGCGCGCCTGCCCGGGTCGTCAAACGGTTGAGGGATGCCCCCTCCGCAACTCCTGTTTAAAAACTAACTGAGCAAATGAGCAGATGGCTGGAACACGACTTGACCATCCGGGAAAAGGAAAAAACAGGGCCGGGAAGCAAAAAGAAATGGCGCCCTTTCATCCTGCCCCTCTTTTTAATGTGGCGGCTGCTGAGCTACAAGTGGGATCTTTTGCGCTCCCGATACTATTTCCGCCGCAGCGACCGGTTGAAGGGGATGATCCTGGCCAGGGGGAAACCGTCGGTCGAGAACAGCGGATACCTGGAGATCGGACGTGGAGTTCGCATTTGTTCCACGGCCTTTCGCAGCCGCATTGCGGTAAAAAAGGGCGGCCGGCTGGTCATCGGCGATAATTGCCGCATCAATGGCGCCATCATTGCCGCCACCGATGAAGTGCTGATCGGCAACAACTGCCGCCTGGCCCCCTTTTCGCACATCATGGACGGCGATTTTCACGATGTAACAGACCGGCAGGAGCAGGGCAAATCGGCACCGGTCATCATCCAGGACGATGTATGGATTTGCACCCGGAGCATAGTATTGAAAGGCGTGACCATCGGCCGGGGCGCCGTCGTGGCCTCCGGGGCGGTCGTCACCCGGGACGTGCCGGCTTACACCCTGGTCGGGGGCGTGCCGGCCACCGTCCTGCGGCGGCTGCCGCCGGGCGAAAGAGGCGAAGAGGTAGATTTTTAAAACCTGATCTGACATGATGATTGCTGCCAAGGCCCTGTTCTGGGGTTCCTTTTTTGTGCTTTTCTATACCTATCTTGGGTATGGCCTGATCGTTGCCCTTTGGCTGAAGGGGAGGGTGTGGATACGGGGAAAACGGAAAGCGCCCGCTCTCCGGGATGATGGGGAGGAATGGCCGGCCGTCACCCTGCTGGTGGCCGCCTACAATGAAGAATCGGTGCTGGAGGCCAAGATCCGGAACTGCCGCGAGCTGGATTATCCGCCGGGGAAGCTAAAGCTGCTCTTCGTCACCGATGGGTCTGACGACGGCGGGCCGGCCCTGATCCGGCGCCATGCGGATATCCGGTTGCTGCACCGGCCCGAACGGCAGGGGAAGGTAGCCGCGCTGAAAAGAGCCATGCCGCTGGTCGATACGCCGGTAACGGTATTCACCGACGCCAATACATTCCTGAACCCGGCGGCTATCCGGGAACTGGCGGCGCATTTCCGGGATGCGCGGATCGGGGCGGTAGCCGGCGAGAAGCACATCCGGGGGCAGGCCTCCGGAGCGGCCAGCACCGCCGGGGAAGGGCTGTACTGGAAGTACGAGTCCTGGCTGAAACGGCAGGACGCCGAGCTGCATTCCGTGGTCGGGGCAGCCGGAGAGTTGTATGCTATACGAACAGCCTTGTTTCAGGATGTTCCCGAAGACACCCTTCTGGACGACTTCATGCAGGCCCTGCTGATCGCCAGGGCCGGGTACCGGGTAGCCTACGCGCCCGGCGCCCGGGCGGAAGAGTACGCTTCCGCGAACCTGAGGGAAGAACTGAAGCGCAAGGTCCGGATTTGCGCCGGCGGCGCCCAGTCGATCCTCCGGCTGAGGGCGTTGCTCAACCCTTTCCGCTTTGGCGTACTGAGCTTTCAGTACGTTTCTCACCGGGTCCTTCGCTGGACCTTAGCGCCGCTGGCCCTGCCCTTGTTCTTCGCCGCCAACCTGGCCCTGGCCTGGGCCGGCCCTCTTTTTTTCCAGTATGTGCTTTTTGCACAGTTCCTCTTTTACGGGCTGGCGGTGATGGGGTATCTGTTCAAGGGGCGTTCCGTGCCCGTGCCCGGTTTTTTTGCGCCGCTTTATTTTTGCCTCATGAATTATAGCGCCTATGCCGGCTTCCTTCGGTTTTTTCTCGGCGCACAGGGCGTGGATTGGGAGAAAGCCCGGCGGGCAGAGGCCGGCGTGGCGGCTTCGCAGGGAGCGGGGGCCAGGTAAGGGATTGCGCAATAATAAGTTACACAGAATAGACGAAGTTATTTTGTGTGCTGGCAAGGTGCCAAACGCAGGCATAGCAGAGCTACGGCGAGGCTTGGCAACGCCGCCAGCGCGCAAAAGAACGAGTATAAATGGGTAATTTATTGTTGCGCAATCCCTAAGGAAGAAAATGTCGGCGGCCGGGGAGTTGTTTGTTGTTTGTTGTCGGTTCTCCCCGGCTTTGCTCGGGGTAAAGTTTGTTGTTTGTTGTCCGGAGCGCGTGGATTGCCGAACCAACAACAGACAACAGACAACGATCAACAGACAACCAACAACCAGCAATTATCCAAAACCACTGCCCTTACAAAAGCGGCAGCCTTCTCATCAACTCATTGCGGTGCGAGCGGCTGATGGGGATGACCTTTCCGCCGATGACCAGGCTGTTGCTCTCGATGTCTACGATCTTTGTCATATTGACAATATACGACCGGTGTACCTTGATGAACTGTGCGCTTCTGAGTTGCTTGTGGATCTCTTTCAGGGGGGTATTTGCCACGTGTTTGCCCCGGGCCGTTTTAAAAACGGAATAATCGCCCAGCGACTCGACATACAGGAGGTCGTCGAGGTCGATCCGCACGTAGCGCTTATCCGCCTTCACGAAGATAAAAGGGTTGCTGGCTTCCGGAATGGGCGCGCCTTTATTGTCCCGGGGTTGTGCAAAGCGTTCCAGGGCCTTTTGAAGCCGCGGAAGGCTCACCGGCTTGACGATGTAATCGACAACATGGTCAATATAATTGAAGGCCGCAGCGGCATAGTCTTCTTTGCTGGTAATAAAGATGATGGCGGGCAATTCCCGGGCGCTTCTCACCAGATCCATGCCGCTGAACCGGGGCATTTCGATATCGAGCAGGATCAAATCGACCGGATTGTCCTTCAGGAATGCATGCGCGCTGAAAGCGTCCTCGAACTCGCCGGCGATTTCTACTGTTCCGAGCTGCTCGCAGGCGAACCGGAGATGGAGCCTGGCACATTCATCATCATCGACGATCAGGATACGCATGTGTAGGGGGGGTATGTTGAGAAAAAAAAGACAACAACCGCTGGTTTTCCCTGTCTACGGCGGCCAGGACCTCGTTGGCGGCATTTTTGAACCTTTGGAATTGCCGCCGGATGGCGCTCTTGTCATTGCCGTTGGAGCACACCTCTTCCACCTCTCTGGCCAGGCAGGAAACGGGGCGCCACCCCACCAGCGAGAAAGAGGGCTTGGTTTTATGGGCTTTGCCTGCCAGTTCCGTCCATTCTTCCTGTTCCAGCATTTCTGCCATATTGTCGAGGGCCTTTGGCGTGTTCCGCAAAAAAGCCTCGAACATGCTCAGCAGTTGCCGGTAATTGTTGCCGTATAAAGTTTGGAGTTCTTGCTGGTCGAAGCCAGCGGAGAAGCGGAATTCTTCCGCCGGGGCTTCCGCCGGCTTCGTCGTCATTTGGCGCCGGAGCAGGTGCCGCAACTGTTCGGGGCAGTAGGGTTTGTGCAGGAAATGACGGATGCCTGCCCGGGCCAGGGCCGGTTCTTCTGCGGAAAAGAGCCTGCCGGACAGGGCAATGAGCGGAATGTGGCAGTTGGGGTTTTCGGGGCTGTTCCGCAAATGAAGCGCAACGTCAATACCGCTGAGCAAAGGGGTGTGCAGGTCGAGCAGGGCCAGGTCGAAACGGCAGGTTTCCAGGGCCTGCAGGGCTTCCCTCCCGTCGGCGCAGGAGTGAAAGGGCATTCCTTCCTCCTGCAGGAAACTCTCGAGAAAAGAACGGCTCAGGGGATCGTCTTCCAGCACGAGCACCCTTGCCGGGGAGGAACACACCGGAAAGGCAGGCTGGGGGAGGAGGTTTGCCGAAGGCGAAGGCAACGTGGCCGGCGCTTCTTCCAGCGGGAGGATGGCCTCAAAAGTGCTGCCCTGCCCGGCCTTGCTGCTTACCGTGATCTGCCCGCCCATCAGCTCCGCCAGTTGACGGCTGATGGATAACCCCAGGCCGTAACCGCCGACAGCCTTTATTTCCCGCCCCTCCCCCTGCCGGAAACGGCCGAAGATGGCGTCCAGTTGATCTTCCGGAATCCCCGGCCCGGTGTCCTCAACCTGGAACCGAAGGAGGGTTCTCCCCCGGGCATCTCTTCCGGCAGTGTCCACCCGGAGGATGACGCGCCCCTGCCGGGTAAATTTCAGGGCATTGCCCAGCAGGTTCAGCAGAATCTGGTAAATGGCGGCTTTGTCACCGATACAATGGGCAGGAATCCGGGAGGCCTGGCAGAACTCAAAACTTACCGGGCTGTTTTGCAGGAAAACCGCCGGCACCTGCGCCAGGGCGGAAAGTAGTTCCGGCAGGTTGAAGAAGGCCGGCGACAGGCTGAATTTATCTTCCCTGATCTTGGAGTAATAGAGCAGGTTTTCAGTAAGATGGAGTAAATGTCCGGTCGTATATTGTATATGTTTTAGTTCCTGATGGGAAAAGCGGCCTTCCTCCGAAGACCGGATAAAGCCGGCGATCACATTGGCGCTGTTTCGAATCTCGTGGCTCATGGAGGCCAGGAAGCGCTGCTGCGCCTCCTGTTGCTCCTGAGCTTCTTCCAAAGCGCGTTCCAGTTTGCTTTTTTCCTCATGAGGTTCGGAAATGTCTTCTGCGCTTAGTAAAATGACATGTTCGCTTTTTAAGCCGGGGAAGGAGGGCATGCGGCGAAAGCGCACCCGTTTTTTTCCCTCACCGGACCGCCGAAGCCACACCTCCATCTCGCCTTCTTCTTCAAGGCTGCCCACAGCCTGCAGCCATTCCCGGGCCCGGGCCTGGCCTTTTGGGGAAAGGATTTCCCGCAGGCGGAGGCCCTCGGCGGCATCTTTTTCCCCGTCCAGCAAACCCAGAAAGGACGAATTTGCCCAGAGTATTTCCTTTGCTGTGCTGAGCGCCAGGAGGCCTACCGGTATCTTGGCAAGAAGGGGCAGTACGAATTTCCATTGTTTGGGAAACAGGGGCGCGTATCCCGCCGTCTGCGGATCCGGCCTCCCCGGCAGGCCAGGCAGGAAGGATAACGGAGGGCCGCCTTCGAGGTAGTCATGCTCATAGAGTTCGGTTGAATTCATAGTACGTCCATTTTGTCGTTGTCAGCCGTATTCCTTTTGCACTGCAGGCCCGGCAAGCAAAGCATGGAAAAACCTGCAGCCTGCGCTTGGCATCGCAGTCAGTAGCCACTAATAAATGTAGTCTCGGGTTGGGAGGGATCGCGGATTTGGGAATATGAAATAAAAGCCCCAGTAGGGATTAAAACGCAATTTCTAATCCTTACTGAAACGAATGGCATTTGCCTTCAATAGTTGTGCATACGGATGTGGAAGCTGTGCAATATTTGTGAGAAAGGCCAGGGTGGTTTTCCTGGAAGGTTTTTGGATTCGCAGCCGCAACAAGATACTTATTGCCGGGCAGCATGGCCGTTCACGGGGTGAACGTTATTTCATTGTTTTAATAAGACGGAGGAATTAAAAAAAGTCTCAATTCCCTGTCATAAAAATAAGAGACTGCTATTGAAATGAGAAAAAATTTATGTTATTTTTTCTTTATCATTTTAAAGAGAGCGCATTCCGGATTCCCTGTTCGCCGTACTGGGTCACTCCCACTGTCCCCCGGCTATTTTTCAGGCGGCGAAAAAATTCGTCGCAAATTTGAAACACAATCTCCCCAAGGCCAGTATAAGCATGATATAGTTGCTTTTATTACAGCAGATAAACACAGAAGGCTTCTATCCATAACCGATTTGAGTAATTAAAAAATGAGTTTGGTCAGTCGTTTGCACAACCGCCGGCCAGGGGTTGGGACGGCCACGCTCGAAAACCTCAATATATTGCGTTGCCACTAAGGCGACACAGAGAATCGGGGAGGTTTGGCGGTTTGAGGCCGTCAAACCTCCCTTATTACCACAACTAAATTATTAACAATAATCTTAATCCCTGTAACTATGACAAAGAGAAATACCCTTCTGCTGGCAGCGGCCCTCCTTATAGGAGGAGTAATGGGTAACCTTCAGGCTCAGACACAACAGAACAACGGATCTCCCACACCGAAAGACATGTTCGAAGTCGGCGCCAAAGCCGGGCACCTGTTTGTTTCCGGTGATGTAAGCTACAAGCCGGGCTTCGGCGCCGGCCTGCACGTCCGAAAGTCTTTGGACTATGTCTTCTCCATCCGTGCCGACGGCTTTTTCGGCAAAGCTTTTGGCGAGGAAGGTGCCGTGGAGAACAGCTCTTACCGCGAATACGAAACAACCTATATGGCCGGCACGGTCTTTGGCGTGATATCCGCCAACAGCCTCCGGTGGAACCAATCGGTCCGCAAATTCAATACCTACGCTATGGTCGGGCTGGGAGGCAGTTACTACGAAGCAGCGAGCCGCCAGGACCCCAAGCGCCCCCTCAGCAATCCCGGGTTCTCGTTTTCTCCGCATTTTGCCGGCGGGGTTGGCCTGGATTTTCGCATCAACAACCGCATCAACGTGGGCATCGAACACCAGTCTATGGTATTGTTTGGAAGCAAAGCGGACTTTGTGGACGGCTTTAACCTGAACCGGGGCGGATCTAATCAGCGTTCCCTGTTCCGCGACATCATCCACTTCACCGCCGTGAAAGTCAACGTCAACATCGGCAGCCCCACTACGCATTCCGAGCCCCTGTACTGGATCAACCCCCTGCAGTCCGTAATGGACGACCTGGCCCAGGTCAAGAACCAGTCCATGATCACCCTCGAAGATTCCGATTATGACGGCGTGATCGACGCCATCGACCAGGAGCCCAATACGCCGCCGGATGTACCTGTGGACACCAAGGGCCGCACCCTGGACAGCGACCGCGACGGCGTGCCCGATTACAAGGACCGGGAGCCGTACTTCCCGCCGCGGCCCGGCGAGCGCGTCGACGCAGAAGGCGTGGTGGTCAACCCGGTCAGCTCCGGCCCCGGTGGCGGCGTCTCTGAAGCCAGAGTGCGCGAGATCATCGCCGAAGAAATGCAGAACTATCAGCTGCGCGACGAATCCAGCGCAGGCGTTGCCGCCAGCAGCGGCGGCGTGGCCGAGTGGTTCCTCCCCATGATCCACTTTGGCACCAGCAGCCAGAATATCAAATACTCGGACTACGGCACCCTGGCCAGTATCGCCCGGATGTTGAAAGGCAACCCGAACATCCGCCTGGTGGTGACCGGCTACACCGACGCCACCGGTGAAGTGCCGAGCAATAACGTCCTGTCTTATTACCGCGCAAAATCCGTTGTGGATCACCTGGTAAACAATCACGGCATTGGCCGGGGCCGCCTCGTATTGGAGTGGAAAGGGCAGAACGACCTGCTGGTACCTTCCGGCAGCAGCTACATGAACCGCCGGGTGGAATTCCGGGTTGCCAGGCCGGGTGATGTGGAAATGGACCCGCCCTCCGGCGCCAACCAGACCTCCGGCAACGGGTATTGATCCTGAGCATAGTGTACAGGTGAAATACAATACAGGCCATCCTGACCCCGAAGGTTCAGGATGGCCCTTCTTGTTTTAACGGCCGCCGGTCAGAGGCGCCGCACCTTGATGAACTCCCGCCTTCCGCTTTTCTGCCGGATTTCCAGGAAATAGATTCCCGAAGGCAAGGAGGTTAAGTCGAGTTTCAATTCCCCGGCCCCTTCCGGGATGCGGTACTGTAATTTGAGTTCACCCTGCGTGTTGAATACCGAAGCCCATGCTCCTCCTTTGGAAATAACGGGCAGCTCCAGGGTCATTTGATCCCGGCTCGGATTGGGGTAGGCCTGGGCCTGGCCATTCTGCCGGTTTTGGCTCCCGCAGCGGTCCACCGTTACCGTCGTCCAGTTGATGGCGGTACACCCGTTTTCCCGCACCGTCAGGAATATCTCCGCCAGCCCGGCATATTCTGCGACTACCGGGATGGTGGCCCCCGATCGTTGCAGCGGATAAAGCGGGCCGTTGAACTGCCAGCTGATCTCCGGGCTGGCGGTGGCCGTTTCAGCCGTATACATTACTGTTTCTCCCTGGCAGAGGACGTCGGGCCCAACGATACGGGCGATGGCGTCGTCGCCTACCTCGATCGTTACAATATTGGTCTCCAGATAAAACGTGCATCCTTCCCGCCTCACACAGCGGAGGAAGTAGGTGGTTTCAAAAACCAGAGGCGGGTCGTAGCTCGGGCCGGTGGCCTCGGGGATGGGTTCCCAAAGGATGAGGTCGAGGTTGGGCGCCGTGCTCTTCATCCACAGATACTCCAGGGCGCCGCTTCCTCCCGAGGCATCTTCCAGGCTGACGATGGGATCGGGGTCGTTGCCCGGCCCGCAGAGCCGCTGGTCGTAGCCGATCCGGCCCGCATCGGTCACGTTTTCGCAGACCGAAGCCTGCAGGGAAACCGAACAAACCGTGGAACATCCTTCTGCATCCGTGATGGACACCTCGTATACGCCGAAAGCCAGGCCGCCGATCACCGCTCCGCTTTGCCCGTTGCTCCATTCAAAAGAATACGGTGGTGTGCCGCCCGAAGCTGCCGCTTCGAGTCGCCCGCTGTTGTTGCCGGCAGTTGGGGTGTTCAGGATCCCGATCCGGCAGGAAACGGGAGCCGACTGATCTTCGACGTCAAAGCTGCCCGAATCGGTGCATCCGTTGGAATCCGTGATCGTATACCCATAAGAACCGGGCGTCAGGCCTGAGATCGAATCGCTCGTCTCCCCGGTGCTCCAGAGGAAAGTGAACGGCGGCGTGCCCTCCACGGGGTCGAGCGCTGCCGAACCGCCGCCGAAACAGCCGCTGTTCCCGACAGTGAGGTTGGGGATGATCGGCCAGGGCGTGATGATGGAGAAATCCCCGGGCCGGGTGCATCCGCCGGCATCTGTGATCGTAAAACTGTAAACGGCGTTCTGCAGCCCGGAAATGGAGGGCGTCGTAGCCCCCGTACTCCATTGGTAGGAATAGGGCGGCGTACCCCCAAAGGGAGAGAGGGCCGCCGAACCATCTCCGTTTCCGAAGCAGGAAATATGGCGGATGTCGATCTGCGGGATGATCGGGCCAGGGCCCAGGACGGACAGCCCTCCTTCCCGCGTACAGCCGTTACTGTCGGTGATCGTATACCCGTAGGCGCCCCGGTCCAGGACGGCAATGGAAAGGCCGGTTTGTCCGTTGCTCCAGGCAACAGCGTAGGGGGGCGTCCCTCCGCTGGGATTGACTGCCGCCGTGCCGCTGAACTGGGGCAGGCAGCCGGTGATCGGGCTGGAGGAAGCATTGGCGATGATCGGCCCGGGATGCAGGATGGAAAAGCCGTCTGTTTTGGTGTTCCCCACCGCATCCGTGATGGTGTACCCGTATGGGCCCGCGCTCAGGCCCGATATGGAGGCGGTAGTTTCTCCGGTGCTCCAAAGGAAAGTGTAGGGCGGCACGCCGCCGGTGGGAGAAAGGCTGGCCGTGCCGTCGCTGGCGCCAAAACAACTGACATTGGTCCTGGCCAGGTTGGCCAGGATGACGTTGCCGGTTTGAGCAAAAGCGGAGGCCGCTCCGGCAAAAAGGAAGAGGAGGAACCAGAAAGGCTTGTTCAGAATCTGGAAATAACGGTAACATAGCAGTCTCATACGCACGTCGATTGTATTTTTTGAAATGATCGAATACATTCGGGTATGTGCATATTTGGCACCTGGCAAGCAACGACAAAGCGGTTTGCTTACCTGCGGGCTTTCACCGCCTGCGGGTGGTAAATAGTCCCCCCAGGCCACAAAATGCCTGTCCGGGGGGGATTCCCCGGGGAACAGATGATGTTATCCTGTTACTGTAGGTTGGGAGGTTACATCGATGATCTTTGCATGGGAAAACTTTCGAAATATCCGGAACGGATATAGGTGTGCATATTCAAGAGTGAAAAATATTCTTAAAAGTAGGTGTTTTCTAATAGAAATAAAAGAAAATAAATATGCATAATGTAAATTTTTTCTCCGGCCCGGGGCAAAGGCTTCCTAATAGAGTAAATCCTGGTTTGTACCTTCCTGCGGTTTTTGGAGTGCCTGCGGCTAACCTAGGCGGTTCTCTGACATTACATCATAATCGGGTCCACGCAAATGGATGGCCCCCCAGGCTGCGGCACCCCCGGGGAGAGCTGGATAAGAACACCGGCAACGTGGCGCAGGTGCGGCCATATCCCCCTGGCCGCTGTGAACCGGGCCAGGATGCCGCTCTGGCCAGCGGCTTTGCCATGGGTATCGCCGCCCCTCCCATATTGGGCTACAGCCCCACCCTGTAAATCCTGTAAATCCTGTCTACCCTATAAATCCTGTCTACCCCATAAATCCCATAAATCCTGTAAATCCTGTCTACCCTATAAATCCTGTCTACCCCATAAATCCCATAAATCCTGTCTACCCCATAAATCCTGTAAATCCTGTAAATCCTGTCTACCCCGCCTACCTTGTAAATCCTGTAAATCCTGTCTACCTTTGCGGGCATGACATCCCTCAGCAACCTTTTCAGGAAGTACACCGGCGCCTTGCGGGGCCTGAAGCTGGCCTATGTCCTC
Source organism: Lewinellaceae bacterium (assembly GCA_020636375.1). GTDB lineage: Bacteria > Bacteroidota > Bacteroidia > Chitinophagales > Saprospiraceae > JACJXW01. Next base: position 210,532 of record JACJXZ010000013.1, read on the forward strand.
AACAACCTGCTCAACCGCCGGGCGCTGGCGCACAACCGCGAGCTGTACAAAAAGTACGGCCTGCGCAAGAGCATCTACGCGCCGGTCGGCAGCGGTGATTTTCCCGCCCACCATCCGGACATTCCCTGGCTGGACCGGCCGGCCGCCATGGAGGCGCTGCGGCAGCATCCCGAATTTTCGGGCTTTCCGGCAGAGCTGCAACGGCAGCTGCTGCACTTTGTCGAAGAAGGTTATCTCGTGCTCAAAGGGTTCTTTTCCGAAGGACAGGTAGAGCGCCTCAACGCGGACATAGAGCGGCTGCTGGAGAGCAAGGCCCTGGATTTCAATTACACCGGCCGCAAGATCATGGAGTCCTACAAGGTTTCCAGCGTGGCCGATGAGGAGTTCTTCCGCAACCCGGATCTTCTGCGGCTGCTGGATTTCATTATGGGCAAACCGGTGATCCCCTTCCATACCATCAACTTCATCGAAGGCAGCGAGCAGCGTGCCCATTCCGATTCTATACACATGGCGACCGAGCCGCCGGGCTACCTCATTGCCGCCTGGACGGCCCTGGAACGGGTGGGCCGCCACAACGGCACGCTCTTCTTCTACCCCAAAAGCCACCGGCTGCCCTACGTGACCACCCAGGACTACCCTTCCGGCAATACTGCCTGGACGATCGGCCCGCACAGCAACAAGCACTATGAGGACCACATCGAACAGCTGATCGAAAAACACGGCCTGCAGAAAAAATACTTCGAAGGGGAGGCCGGCGACGTCTTCCTCTGGCACGCCAACCTCATCCACGGCGGAAGCCCCATCCGGCAGCCCGGCGCGACCCGCCGCAGCATGGTGGCCCATTATTTCTGCGAAGGGGTGGTCTGTTACCACGAAATCTCCCAGCGGCCGGCCTTGTTGGGGAAACAAAATTCTGAAAGGTAGTCCTGGTTGAAAAACTACGTAAGTTTTCTTATTTTTACATCGTAAATACAATACGTAAATATGAAAACTACCTATTCCAGCACTTTGCCAAACGAATTGATAGAACAGCTTAATGAATATGCCAGGAAATTAAATATTCCTAAAAACCAGTTGATTGAGCGGTCCATACGGCATTATATCCAAAAAATCAAACAAGCGGAGTATATTCAATCCTTTCAGCGCGCGGCTCAGGACGAAGAGCAAACGGAATTGGCCGAGGCAGGGTTGGAGGAATTCCTGGAGCAAGTTGAGCAATTATGAAACAAGGAGCTATCTGGTACGCAAACCTCAACCCTTCAAAAGGGAATGAACAGCGCGGTATCCGGCCAGTCGTTATCATCAGTGGCAATGCGATGAATGACCACATGGGTATTTGTATCGTGTGCCTGCTGACGAGCAAAGTCAAAAAATATGCTGGGTGCCTGGTGTTGGAGCCTGATAGTAAAAACAATCTGTCCCAAAGGTCTGAAATACTGACTTTTCAGATTCGAACGATCAGCAAATCGAGGCTGATCAATAAAATTGGAACAATAACAGCCGAACAAATAGCCACGATTAAAATCGGTTTGCATGAAATATTGACCTATTGATCCTGTTCAAAATCACTGCATTTGTCCGGTTTTCAGCTTTTTGGCCATCCAATAAACCAATAAACGGTGGTGTATTAAATCCGTTGATCCATTCAGCGGACCTGGAGGTCCGCTCTCCATTTGCACCGAAAGTTCAACGGATTTAATACACCACCCAATAAACAATCAGCTTCTGCCTGTTCAACAGAGGTAAAATCAACCGTCAACCGCTCCATCCCATGCCCACGCTTCGCAAGTTCTACTATTTCCTTCCCCCCGCCTGGCGTTTCCTGGCCCGGCGATTGTACTACCTGCCCGTCGACCTGTACGAGGGCCTCAGCGGGCGGCGCGGCCCTATGGCCCCGCCCCGGGGGCTGATCTACACCGGTTCCGGCGATTTCCGGGCGCAGGGAGAAAAGATGCGGCAGTATCTGATAGAACTGGCGGGCCTGCAGCCCCACCACCGGGTACTCGACGTGGGCTGCGGCATCGGCCGCATTGCCGTGCCGCTTACCGCCTACCTCGATGAGCGGGGCAGCTACGAAGGGTTCGACGTCGTGGAAGCAGGGGTGCGCTGGTGCGAAAAGTCGGTCAGCAGCCGCTATCCCAACTTTCGGTTCCGGTACGTCGGCCTCGACAACGACCTCTACCGCTCCGGCGGCGGTAATGCCGCGGAGTTCCGTTTCCCATATCCGGACGGGGATTTTGACCTGGTGGTCCTCACTTCCGTCTTTACCCACATGTTGCCCGCAGAGGTAGCCAACTACCTGCGGGAGATCGCCCGGGTATTGCGGCCGGGGGGGCGTTGTTTCGCTACCTTTTTCCTGTGGAATGAAGAGTCCGCCCGGCTTTCGCGGAACAACCCCCATTTCAGTTTCCCGTACGATCACGGCCATTACCGGCTGATGGACGAGCAGGTGAAGGCGGCCAACGTGGCTTTTGAGGAAACCCACCTCCTGCGGGAGATGATCGGGCCGGCGGGGTTGAAAGCCGTACAAGTCCACTACGGCTACTGGGCAGGCCGGAACAAGGAGGTATGCAAAGACTTTCAGGATATTTTGGTATTAGAAGCAAGGTGAGCCGCTCAATTTGCGTTGAGCTTCTCCATTTGGAGTCCGGGTGGCTCGTGCCATCCGCTGTGGAGGGTGTTTTCGGCCCCGCTGTCCAACAGTTTTATTTCGTTGGTAGCGGTGTTCCACTTCCGGGCATAACTGCATTGCGGGCATTCGAAAATAAGCCAGGGGCCTTCGCGGCGGCTGTTGCAGGAATGTTTTTCGAAGCCTTTCGATTGGAATTCAAATCGTTTTGGCATGATCGGTTCCTTTTTTAATCACTGCTAAGTTAGCAATAATAACCGGAGTTAGTGCTTGATTACCTTCCGGCTGCTCACCCGCCGGCCATCCGTCAGCTGTACGGTATAAATGCCTGCGGGTAGTGCGCTCACCTCCAGCCCCTGCACCTGCTCGCCGGCTGCCACTTCGATGCGGCGTTCCAGCAGGCTTTGCCCCTGGAGGTTGACGATCCGGAGCTGGTACTCTCCCGTTTCGCGGCTTTGGAAGCGAAGGTTCAGCCGGGCCGCCACCGGGTTGGGGAAGATGGTGAAGGCCTCGAACAGCTCGTTCTCTTCGGCGCTGCTGGCCGGCCCTTCCGCGAGGGCCACCGGGCTGGTGAGGAAGGCAGAGCCGTCGGCGGTGGAAGTCCCGTTGCCATTGGCGGCCACTACGGCAGAATAAAAGCGGACCTCTCCCGTGCCGGCCTCCGGGGCCGTCCAGTCTACTTCGAAAATATTGCTGGTGCGGCGCATGCTGTGTTCGGCATACTGGCGGCCGTTGAGCGGCGTGATCTGGATGCCCTGCGCCGGGTTGCTGAAAACGCCGGCCTGCAGGTCGTCGTCTCCGGTGAGGGCTACGGCCTGGAAGCCGTATCCTGCCGGGTTGCCGGTGGCGTTGGCCTGCACGCGCAGGGTGTACGTCCTGCCCGGCTCATAGGCCGCCACGGCAGCGCCGTTATCCAGGACTTCCAGCGTAAGCGTTGGGGAGAACGCGCCGTTGTTGTGGCATACCTGGCAGGGCCCGGGGCTTAGCGGGCTGCCGGTGCGGTCGAGGTTCTGCACGGCTGCCGGGCCGCTGGAATTGTTGGTCAAGAGCAAGGCTGCGGCTATCAGAGCAAAGAAGGTGTAGATCAATTTGAACTTCATAATGGCCATGGATTAAATGTAAGTAATCGGGATTCCTTCCGGACCTGATCCTGAAGGCAGGCGCACGAGCGGCAGGATCGCCGGGCCTTTCGCCTTTTCACCTCAACAGGACAGCAAAAAGGCTGGAAAGTTTAAACCGGCGAACAGAAAAAAGGCAGGATAACCGACAGTACAAAGCTAAGCGAAGCTGTTTTCCGGGTTTTTGCCCTTCACGCCCCGGAAGTAATCCGTAATGAATGCAAAATCTGCTTCCTTGTCGCCGGAAGGGAAAAACGGCCGGCTGAATACCACCTGCTTGTGTTCCCAGTCAAATTTAACCATGATGATAGGCACCTTGGCGCCGAGCGCGATGAAGTAAAAGCCGGTCTTGAGTTTGTCCACCTTTTTTCGGGTGCCCTCCGGGGCGATGGTGATGGCAAACTCCTCCTTGCTGTTGAAAATGTCGACCACGGCATCCACAAAGTTGTTGTTTTTGCTGCGGTCAACGGGATATCCGCCCAACCAGCGCATGATGGTGCCCAATACCGGGTTTTTGAACAGAGAGTCTTTCCCGACGTATTTGGCGTCGAACCCCATAGCGCTGCGCACCATCAGGCCGATAGGAAAGTCCCAGTTGGAAGTATGCGGGATAGCGATGATCACATACTTTTTCGGAAGTTCATCAAACTCGGTGACGACCTGCCACCCCAACGCCCGCAGTAGAAATTTGCTGATTGCTCTGAACATGATCGTATGGTGTTTCTTTCTGTATTCCCTCCAGCACACTTTCCTTCCACCCGCCACAAAATAACACATTCTGCCTTTAGCTTTCCTGCCTCTTTGCTCAAAAATGCAACCTCCCCACCGCGCTTGCGTATACTTTGGTACTGCCGGCCCCTAAGATCCAGCCGCTCTTGTACATGGCGGCCACTGCCGGTTCTGTCCTCAACAAAACCGTGCATTCGTAAGTATAATATTGGCCGGCTCTTGCGCGGACAGCCAAAAAAGTATTAATTTGCGTCACTTGAAGGAAAACAGGCTTCTAAATCAAATTGGTAACCAGTAGTTTAGAAGCTGACAGCCAAAAAATCAATCACTACATTGAAGAAAGCGGCCTGCTTCATATTATCCCTTGTGCTTTTCAACTCCCTGTGGGCGCAGCAAAAGCCGTCAGGCTCCTCCGGAGAACCCCTCCCGGTAGAGCTCAGTTTCTCTCTGGAGGGCGGATTCTACCCGGATGAAGTAGTGGTGGAGCTCTCCTCTCCGGGGGCTGTCATCTATTATACTATAGATGGCAGTACGCCGTCTAACCTTTCTTTGCGGTATAAACGTCCGTTGCGACTGGATCGGACCAGTGTGTTGCGCGCGGTGGCCTATCACGGCGACGGCCGCAAGAGCGCGGTTGCAGGGCACACCTACTTCATCGGCGAACCGCCGACGAATCTCGCGGTGGTTTCCGTTGGCATTTCCCCGGAGTTTCTCTTCCATCCCCGTTCCGGGTTGTTCATGCTGGGGAACAACGTCGTGGACACCCTCTGGAAAAAGCCGGGCGCCAACTTCTGGAGCCGCAGCGAATATCCCTGCAACGTTGAGTTGTTTGAGGCCGATGGCCGCTGCGCCTACCGCAGCCAGTCGGGCTTCCGCCTGTTCGGAGGCATGAGCCGCCTGTTTCCGCAGAAGTCGATCGCTATTGTCGCCCGCAACCGCTACGGAGAGCCGCGGATAAAGCACAAGGTGTTTGGGGAGCAGGGCCTGAGCAAGTTCAAATTCCTGGTCCTGAGAAATTCGGGCAGCGATTTTGGCAAGAGCCATTTCCGCGATGCCCTCATGACCGGCCTGGTAGGCGGCTGGGACATCGACAAGCAGGATCACCGCCCGGCCCATGTCTACATCAACGGCCAGTACTGGGGCATTTACAACATTCGGGAAAAGGTCAACCGCTATTTCATTGCCGGCCACCACGAGGAGGTCGACAAGGACAGCATCGACCTGATCGAACACCGCCTGACCCGCAAGCAGGGCAGCACCCGCCACTACCGGGCCCTGCTGAACTTCCTCGAAACCCACAGCCTGGCCGACCCCGCCAACTACGCCTTCGTACAGTCCCAGATGGACGTCGACAACTTCATGGATTACCAGATCGCCCAGATTTACTTCGACAACCGGGATGCCGGCGGCAACATCAAGTTCTGGCGCCCGCGGAAGCCGGGCGGCCGCTGGCGGTGGATACTCTACGATACCGACTGGGGGTTTGGCCTGCACGACCTGGATGCCTACAGGCACAACAGCCTGGCCTTTCATACCGCCCCGGACGGCCCCTCCTGGCCTAACCCGCCCTGGAGTACTTTCCTGCTGAGGAAGCTCCTGGAGAATAAAACGTTCGAACAGGCCTTCGTCAACCGGTTCGCCGGCTACCTGAGCACGGACTTCAGCGAGGAAACCGTGCTCAACCGGATCGATTCGCTCTATCAGGGCCTGGTACCCGAGATGCCCCGGCACCTGGACCGCTGGAACCTCAGCCGCGGCAAGTGGGAGGAAGAGGTGGCCATCCTGCGGGAATTCGCCCAGGAACGCCCTTCTTATGTGCGGATGCACCTGATGAGCCGGTTCAATACCGGCCCCCGGCGCAGGCTGGTGGTCAGCGCTTCGGTGGGCGGCCGCCTCATCATCAACGACAAGATTTCGGTCAGCAACGATACCGTTGAGCTGGTGTTTTTCGAAAACTACCCCGTCTCCATCCGGGCAGCGGCCCATCACGGATACCAATTGTCCAGATGGGAAGGTATCGACGCCAACGAAACCCAACGCGAGTTCACCCTCACCCTGAACAAAAACACCACCCGCCTGCACGCCCGCTTCGACGAGTTCGTCCACCCCCTGGAGGGCAAACTGGTCATCAACGAGATCTGCCCGAAAAACGGCAAGGCGGGCGACTGGATCGAGCTCTTCAATGCATCCCGCAACCGCATTTCCCTGAAAGGCTGGACGCTGGGCGACCTGAACCGCAACGAGTTCGTCTTTCCCGAAGCCTACATCGGCCCCAACGATTACCTCATCCTCGCCCGCGATTCCGCAAAGTTCGTCCATGCCTACCCCGGCGCCTACAATGTGCTGCACGGGCTGGACTTCGGCCTGAACAAGCGAAGGGAATCTCTGGCCCTCTATTCCATCCTGGGGGCCATGGTCGACAGCATCTCCTACGAAATGCCGCCTGCCGATTCCTCCTTTACGCTCAACTTGCTGCTCCCTTACCTCGACAACGCCGACCCCGGCAACTGGGAGTTCCGCTATGGCGACGGTTCCCCCAATGCCGCCAACCCCTACTATGTGGAAAGCCGGGTGCGCAATGTGCAGGCCCAGTGGATGCAAATGGGCCTGGCCGCCGGCGTCCTCCTCCTGAGCCTCATCCTGCTGGCCCTGCGGCAACGGGGGTTGCTGGGAGCAAATGGAGCGTAGGATAGGTAACCGTGCATTCGTGTATCCGTTGTTGTGCCTGTGAGCGCCCTGGCGCCCGGAATCAGACGTTGAGATCGGCGCCTTCCTTATGTGCCGATAAAAATGGCAGAATAAGCGGGCATTTTGTTGGAATAGTTTGTCCAATTGTCATATATTTGCAAATATTAAATCTAAGAGGCCAGATATTTGAACATCCATTGAATTGCATAGAAACGCTGCCCAGGGTTTTCCGACCAGGAAAAACAACTCCGGCAGCGGCTGGCCCGATAGGAGGACTCTGTTATGAGTGCTACAGCCAGGTTGATAGTTGAATTGGTGAAGCTTTCCAAGTCCTGTCAGAAAGTGCCGCTGCTTCCCGGCATCCCAACAGTTCTGAGTAAACCCACTACACATTTTACCCAAACAGCACGTCAAAAGAGCGTAACAAATTTCATTACCTAATATCATTTCATAATCTAAACTGTTTACGACCATGAAAAGAATTGTATTACTCTTCGCAGCCGTTCTCTTTGTCGCAGGCACTATGATGGCCCAAACGGAGAACAAGTCAGACGTCACCATCGCTGCTGATAGCGATGACAACGAGGTGACGGTAAAGCAAACGATCGATGGCGATGACGTCAACGTATCGGAAGTCGATATCTTCGTCGAATCCAGCGACAACGACGTCACGGTTACCCAGTCCGGAGAAAATCAGGATAGCGAAGTCGAAATTTCCTTCGGTTCTTCCGAAAACAGCGTCCGCGTACGCCAGAGAGACGAAGACCAGGAAAGCGACGTGACCATCACCGACCTCTCCCTGTTCAACGATGTGGATGTACTGCAGGAAGGCGAAGACAACGAGTCGGATGTTACCATTGCCGATTTCAGCTGGGGCAACGACGTCGATGTCGCACAGGACGGCGAAGACAACCAATCGGACGTGCTGATCTACTCGGACTCTGACGCCAACACTGTCAATGTCAGCCAAAGCGGCGACGACCTGGACTCCGAGGTCGAGATCGGTACCGGTTCTGACGTTAACATGGTAGACATCGACCAGGATGGAGACAACCACGAATCGGATGTAGACATCATCTTCGACAGCAGCTTCAACACGGTTGACGTAGAGCAAAATGGCGACTACAGCACCAGCGACGTAGAAGTTTCCTTCGGCTCCGATGGCAACATGATCGAAGTAGAGCAGAAGTAATCCGGCTCTCCAGAAGAAATTTATCATTACCGATACCATGCGGGCGCTCCTTCGGAAGCGCCCGTTTTTTGTAGTGCCGCCTACAGCTTGTTTCCCTAAATATGCTGAGGAAAAAAGGCAGAATAACCGGGCGCTTTATTGGAATAGATTGCCCGATTGTTATATATTTGCAAATATTAAATCTGCGAAGCCAGATATTTGAACATCCGTAAAATTGTCCGGAAGTGCCGCCCAAGGGTAAAATGAATAGAAAAAAACCGCCCGGCAGCTAATTCATCTTATAGCAGGACTCTATTACGAGTGCTACAGTTGCAGTTGATAGTTGAAATTGCGAATCTTTTCCAGGTCCTGTCAAAAATGCCGTTGCTTCCCGGCATTCCAACATTTTGTGAGTAAACCCACTACACGATCTATCCCAGACACGCAGAGCATAACAAATTTTATTAACTAATATCATTTCATAATCTAAACTGTTTACGACCATGAAAAGAATTGTATTACTCTTCGCAGCCGTTCTCTTTGTTGTAGGCACCACGATGGCCCAAACGGAGAACAAATCCGACGTCACCATCTCCGCCGACAGCGATGACAACGATGTGACTGTCAAGCAGACCATTGACGGCGACGACGTGAACGTTTCCGAAGTCGCTATCTTCGTCGAATCCAGCGACAACGACGTGTCCGTTACCCAGTCCGGAGAAAACCAGGACAGTGAAGTCGAAATCTCCTTTGGTTCTTCCGAGAACGACGTTACGGTAAAGCAGAGAGATGAAGACCAGGAAAGCGACGTGACCATTACGGGCATCTCCGTGGGCAACGAAGTTGACGTCCTGCAGGAAGGTGAGGACAACGAATCGGATGTCACCATTGCCGATTTGAGCTGGCTCAACGACGTGGACGTCGTTCAGGACGGCGAGAACAACCAGTCGGAAGTAGAAATCTACGGGCTGTCCAGCTTCAACGACGTCGAGGTAAACCAGGATGGCGATGGCCTGGAATCTGAAGTTGAGATAGCTGTCGGCTCGGATTTCAACTCTGTAGACATCGAACAGGATGGCGAAGACCATGAGTCTGACGTTGACATCATCTTCGACAGCAACTTCAACACGGTTGACGTGGAGCAGGACGGCGACTATAGCACCAGCGACGTAGAAGTTTCCTTCGGTTCCGATGGCAACATGATCGAAGTAGAGCAGAAGTAATCCGGCTTCCGGAAAGAAATTTAATCCATACCGATACCACACGGGCGCTCCTTTGGAAGCGCCCGTTTTTTTTGGGTGGGCTACCTTCACTGGACTTTGGACGAAGTCGGAAAGCCTGCCCCGGTTTTTTGTCGGGGTCGGAATGGGGCGCTCCATGGGCGCAAAACGCCTGCTTTCCCGCTTCCGGCCGTCCGCCGTCCGCTTGATTTTTGATAGGAGACGTTTGATTTTTGATGGGCCTTCCGCTCCCGACCTCCTTTGTCGGTACGGGACTCCCTACGGTCGCGTCTGCCGTCCGCCGCCGCTTGATTTTTGATATGCCGTCCGATAGGAGATGGAAACGGCCATGGCCGCCCCACCTCCTGCCCGATTGCGTAATTCAAAAGAAAGGCAGGAAAAACGGCCAGATTGGCAGGATAGTGAAAGAAATATGTAATATCTTTGCAAATGAGGGACTACACCTGTTAAAAAGCGAAATCTGAAAGCACACTCCTTTTTTGCCCTCTTATATATATATGCACATAAGATCCCTGAATTCATCATCCATCCAATCCCAAAAGAAGCAATTTCCTGAGCCGTAGGCCTGCAAGCCTGCGGCACGGCGCACCAGTGCCCGGCGATGTACAAAACGCTTTAGCCGGGCCGCAGCGGAGGATAGCCGGCCCGGCTCGCCTCCGCTGCGAAAGCGAACTGGCTCACTCCTGGATAATCGAGGGGGCGGTTCGCATGAGTAATTTTATTATACATATAGGATTGCGGGCGGCGTCCCTTTTGCCGCCCGCTTTTTTTACAAAGTGAAACACCCGCCATGTAGTTGTTAGTCGTTTGTTGTTGCTCAACTGTTAACTCTAAGCCCTGGGTTTTGAAAAAATGGCAGGATAGTGAATAAAATAATGCTTATATTTACCGGTGCAGCCGGGAAATAAGCTTTTCAAGGCTGCCCAACGCAATTCCGGGCTTTTGCCCCTATGCCTTACCCCCCTCCCAATTATCCGATTTAACCGGCCCAGCCTGCCGCACCGCAAAATTGTTAAACTCCCCCCTGTTTTATCCAGCTTATCCGTCGCCTGATCGGGCGGGCCCGGCCTTTGTTCTGAAGCATAACGTGCTTAAGTACCAATGTGTCGATTATTTGAGTATTGGTACTTACATAAGCGCCTGGGGTAGCCCGGGTGCGCACTCCATTTCATAATCATTAAATTTTTCGGCCCATGAGAAAATTTGTATTGCTTACCGCAGCGTGCCTCTTCGCGGTTTTTGCTATGGCCCAGACGGAGAACAAGTCATCCGTCTCGATCTCCGGCGATAGCGACGACAACGAAGTGGTCGTAAAACAGGACATTGACGGCGATGACGTCAACGTCTCGAACGTGGATATTTTCGATGAATCTGACGAAAACGAAGTCAAGGTGAACCAGCAGGGGGAAAATCTCGACAGCGATGTGGAGATTTCCTACGAGTCTTCCGGAAACGACGTGGACGTCGACCAGGACGGCGAAGACCATGACAGCGACGTGCTGATCACCGAAGAGTCCATGGCCAACGACGTCGACATTACCCAGGAAGGCGAGGACAACGAGTCCGACGTCACCATCGCCGATGACAGCTGGTGGAACGACGTGACTGTCCTCCAGGACGGCGAGGACAACGAGTCCGACGTACTGGTCTACACCGATTCCGACCTCAACACCGTGGACGTCGACCAGGATGGCGACGGCCTGGAGTCCGAAGTGGAAATTGGCATCCTGTCCGACCTCAACGACGTAACCATCAGCCAGGACGGCGAAGACCACGAATCGAGCGTTTTCATCTTTGTCGACAGTAACCTCAACACAGTTGACGTAGAACAGGACGGCGACTACAGCACCAGCGACGTTGAAATTACCTTCGGTTCTGACGGCAACACGATCGAAGTTGAACAGCAGTAAGACAGAACGACCTACTGTAACCGTTTAAAACGAGCGGCCCATCGTCGATGGGCCGCTTTCGTTTTCGGGCGGGCTGTTTTCAAAAAAGTAGCCTCAAAAGACATCTTATTTGCCTTTTTTGCGTTTAACAACATATCCAGCCAGCATAAAACCTTCCGTTTCATTTACCCGGACAGAACCGGACAGCAGCTACACTGCTTCCGGGCGTTTCGCACTTTGAACACTAAACAATGACTATCCCATGCGCAACATTCAGGCTTCTACGCGGGAAAACCGGATTGCTGAGAGGCTCATCCCGTTCTTCAGGGAATGGGGGTTTACCTGGCTGCCTCATCTCCATCAGTTTCGCCAGAGTACCGAGCGCGGCTTCACCTGCGTGATCCTGTCGGTCAGCGATTATGGAGACAGCAGCCTCCTGGAGGCCCACCTCGGCATCCGCATCGATGACGTGGAGAACATCGCCTTCCCATTTACCAATGGGCTGCCGGGTTTTCAACCGGACAGCATGACCCTGGCCACTCCGCTGGCCAGGTTGTTCGGCCAGGCCTTCGAACGGTTCGAAGTGAGTGACGAGAACAGTGCCGATGAGGCCGTAGCAGCTATCCGGGCCCAACTACAGGAAAAGGGGTTGAAATTCCTCCGCCGTTACAGCAGCCTCGAACATATGGATGCCCTCTTCAACGAAACGCCGGAGGAACCTCTCCGGCTGGCCCACAACCAGGCCAACCGCTGCTTCCGCGCCGCCGTCCTGGCCCGGCTGCTGCCCCGAAGGGACTTCGAAAGCCTGGCGGAAACCTACGGGCGCCACCTGCGGGAGGAACTGCGCGTACCGGCCGCTACCCTGGAAAAGTACCTGCGGCTCATCAGCTTCCTGCAGCATTATTCCCAGAATTGACCGGGCAGCAAACCCAACGCCCAAAACATTTCCCGCCCTTTGCAGTTGTAATACAAAAGTATTCAATTACTATCTATGATCGTAGAAGAACAGAACATCATAACCGTGGCCTACGAATTGCGAGAGGGCGGGCCGAAGGGAGAATTGCTGGAGCGCATGGACGCCAACTACCCCTTCAAATTCTATTTCGGCAGCGGGTGCCTCCTGCCGGCTTTCGAGCAACGCCTGGAAGGCCTGGAGGAGGGCCAGCCGTTCGAGTTCACCCTGTCGCCGGAAGAAGCCTACGGCCCGGCATACCGCCAGAACATCCTCGGCCTGCCGCGCCAGGCCTTTCAACACCTGGGCGATAACGTCCTGACAAAGGGCAATTACATCACCCTGACCGACGACCAGGGAGAAGCCCACAACGGCCGCATCCTCTCCTGGACGGACGATGACGTCACCGTTGATTTCAACCACGCCATGGCCGGCAAGACCCTGCACTTCTCCGGCGTCGTCCTCAACATCCGGAAAGCTACCGTCGATGAACTGATCCGCAAAAGCTACATCGAGGAGGACGGCCTGCGGGGGTGGGAAGAGGATTGACCGGGGAGGTTGTTCATTCATATTCCCTCATTCATTCATTCATTCCCTCATTCCCTCACTCCATATCCCATGCCCACAGCAATTGACCAATCCGTAAGAACCAAGGTAGCCGAGCTGCTCAACAACCTCTGCCGCGGGCTCTACGAGCGGGAAGAGGCGGTAAAACTGGCCCTGCTCAGCGCCATTGCCGGCGAGAGCATCTTCCTGCTGGGCCCTCCGGGCGTCGGCAAGAGCCTCATCGCCCGGCGGCTGAAATATGCTTTCCGGGACGGCATATCTTTTGAATACCTGATGAGCAAGTTCAGCACGCCGGATGAGATCTTCGGACCGGTGTCCATCAAAAAACTGAAGGAGGAAGACAAATACGAACGGCAGACCGACCGCTATCTGCCGGGCGCCAACATCGTCTTCCTGGACGAAATCTGGAAGGCGGGCCCCGCCATACAGAATGCCCTGCTGACCATCCTGAACGAAAAAGTCTACCGCAACGGCGGCGAGGACATGCAAGTCAACATCCGCGGCATCATCACGGCATCCAACGAGCTGCCGCCCCGGAATTCCAGCCTCGATCCCATCTGGGACCGTTTCCTGATCCGCCTGGAGGTCGGCAACATCCGCCAGTTCCGCAACTTCCTGGACATGATCACCGACACTAAAGATGTCTACGAAGATGACGTCAGCGAAGAGCTGAAGCTTGCCGGGGAGGAACTGCGCGGCTGGGCCGGGCGCATCGACGAAGTGGAAGTGCCCGCCGAAGTGCTCAATACCATTCAGGTAGTGAAGGTGAAAATGGAGGAATACAATGCCCGCCCCAACCACGCCGACAAACTGATCACGGTGCACGACCGCCGCTGGAAGAAGGTCGTCCGCCTGCTGCGTACCTCCGCCTTCCTGAACGGCCGCTCGCGGGTAGACCTCATGGACTGCTTCCTCATGGTGCACTGCCTGTGGGGCAAGCCTTCGGAGGTAGATACCATCCGGGAGATCGTCACCGAGGCCATCCGGCGGCATGGCTATACCATGGCGGTCAACCTGCAGATGGCGAAACGCGAGGTGAGCGATTTTGAAGAGGATGTGGACCAGGAGATCAAGGTGAAACACACCGTAAGCGAAGAGCAGCTGATGCCCATCGAAGACGAATACTTCGAGTTGCTGAAGGATGACGATAAGTTCGAGGGCGTCCTGGTCAACATCAGGCAGTTCCGCAACCTGCAGATGGACGAGCCGGCAGTCGTCAATTTCTACGACAAGGATAAAAACCTGGTCAACCGCCTCAAGGCGCAGAAGGGCAGCCGGCAGTTCACCATCGACGTCTTCTACAATTCCGAGCGCTATACTTATCCCTTGCGCACCCGCCGGGCGGAGCGCACCGAGGTGATCTTCAAAAAGCCGCACCCCGTCGTCGAAAAACACTGGGACGAGCGCCTGCAACGCCTCAATACCTACCTGGACCAGCAGCTGGAAAAAATCCGCAACAACGCCCCCAACGAACTCAACCACCTGGATGAGAACCTGTTCGTCGACCCGGAACTGAGCGAGGTAGTCAAAGCCAACTTGATGGAGGTGACAGAAGCCCTGCAAAATCTGAAGTTGAGGTTGGAGAAAGTACAGTATGGGTATGGTAGTGTGTAAAAGCGCTAATGTGTAAAATTGTCAAAAGCGGAGGGCTGCTAAATAGTTGCAAAAAATCTTTATTTTCCCTCCCTGAAAATCAGTACAAACCAATCAAACTCTAAACCAATCCAATCGCGATATGAAAAGCCAACAAATCCTGGCGATTTTCGCTGCCCTCCTCCTGACCGGTTGCTTCACCCTTCAGGCGCAATCTTCCATCCAGCGCGTCGAGCCGCCCAACTGGTGGGCAGGCATGAAAAACCCCAGCCTGCAACTGCTGGTATACGGCGAAAACATGTCCGAATTGTATCCGTCTATCAATTACGAAGGGGTAAGCGTGGAGCGCGTCATCCGGGTGCCCAACCCGAATTATCTCTTCATCGACCTGGAGATAGAGGCGCAGGCCCGCCCTGGCAATATAGAGATCAGCTTTCAGGAGGATGGAAAGACGATACTCACCCATTCCTACCCCCTGCTCGCCCGGGAAAAGAGC
This sequence comes from Lewinellaceae bacterium, assembly GCA_020636375.1. Lineage (GTDB taxonomy): Bacteria > Bacteroidota > Bacteroidia > Chitinophagales > Saprospiraceae > JACJXW01. The sequence goes on from JACJXZ010000013.1 coordinate 225,605, forward strand.
GGGGAGGAAATGCGGGGCTACGACAACGCCGACGTGATGTACCTCGTCACCCCCGACCGCTTCGTCAACGGCAACCCGGCCAACGACTACGTGGAAGGCATGCGCGAAAAACCCGACAGGAGTAACCCCGGCGGCCGCCACGGCGGCGACATTCAGGGCATGATCGACAAGCTGGATTACATTGCCGATATGGGCTTCACCGCCCTGTGGCTCAACCCCGTCCTGGAAAACGATATGGATTCTTTCTCCTATCACGGGTATTCCATCACCGATTTCTACCGGGTAGACCCCCGCTACGGCTCCAACGAAGAATACCTCCGGCTGGCCAACCTCGCTCGCGAGAAAGGCATCATCATGATCATGGATATGATCACCAACCACTGCGGCTCCAACCACTGGTGGATGGACGACCTGCCCACCGGCGACTGGATCAACTTCGGCGGCGAATTCGTGCCGACCAACCACAAAAAGGCCGTCATCCAGGATCCCTACGTCGCCCAACCCGACTACAAAGGCTTCGTCGACGGATGGTTCGTCAAAACCATGCCCGACCTCAACCAGCGCAACGAGCTGATGTCTACCTATCTCATCCAGAACAGCATCTGGTGGGTGGAATACCTGGGGCTGGGCGGCATACGCATGGACACCTACCCCTACAACGACATGGACTTCATGACCGACTGGACCTGCGCGATCATGGAGGAATATCCCAATTTCAATATCGTGGGCGAGGAGTGGGTCGGCAACCCTACCATCGTGTCTTTCTGGCAAAGGGGAAAGGAAAATCCCAACGGCTACACCTCCTGCCTCCCGGGCCTGATGGATTTCCCCCTGCAGGAAGCCATGCGCAAAAGCCTCAATGAAGAAGACAGCGACAAGGCTTTCCAGCAGCTCTACGAAATGCTCGCCCAGGATTTCCTGTACCCCGAACCCTACAACCTGGTCGTCTTCCCGGACAACCACGACATGAGCCGCTGGTACACCCAGGTGAACGAAGATTTCGGCTTCTTCAAACTGGGCCTGGCCTACGTGCTCACTACCCGCGGCATCCCGCAGATCTACTACGGCACGGAGGTGCTGATGGCCAACCCCGGCACCGACAGCCACGGCATTATCCGCAGCGACTTCCCCGGCGGCTGGGCCGGCGATAAGGTGAACGCCTTCACCGGGCAGGGTTTGAACGAAAAGCAGCGGCAGGCCATGGCTTTTATGAAAAAACTGGTCAGCTGGCGGAAAGGCGCCGAAGTGGTCCACACCGGCCACCTGATGCATTATGTGCCAAAGGATGGCGTTTACGTTTTCTTCCGCTACAACGACAACGGCAAGGTGATGGTTATTCTCAACGCCAACGAGGCGCCTACGGCGCTGGAGCTGGGACGCTTCTCCCAAATGCTGACCGGCGTGAAAAGCGGGACGGACGTGCTGACCGGCAAAGTGTTTGAAATGAAGGACGGGATTACCCTGCCGGGCAAAGAGCCATTGGTGCTCGAACTTAGCCAGGATTGACCGGACGTGCCACCTTCAGGTGGTGCGTTTTATAGACAGGATTAACAAGATTAACAGGATATGTGCGCCCCTGTAGCGCAAGCCGCGACATCCTGTAAATCCTGTCAATCCTGTCCCCTTTTGGGCCTCAATTCCCCAGTTTCCCCACCGCGAGTGCAAGGCTTTACTTAAATTGCGTTTTGTTCGCGAGAGACTATGTCTCGATGCGGGATAATGAGCAAGTCTCCGACTTGCGAATGCCGCTTATATAGCTTATTTACGCCAGTCGGAGACTGGCAAATTATCCCGCATCGCGTCTTGTAGACGCTCGCGAACACTCCGACTTTATTTGTAGTTTAAATGTGTCCGACTACCTAATTCTACTTTGTTAACTTAAAAAAAATGAAATGTAACATCTCCGATTTTCCTCCCCCTCCCTACGGTCGACCCCTCCAGAGGGGTATATTTGGGGGGCATTTGCTTTGGCAGGCAAGATGCATTGATAGTCACATATTGTGAAATAGTTTAAATTAACAAAGTAGTACTAAAGCGATTCCCCATCAATCTCGCTGCATCTCTGCTCGGCCCCTCAATTTAACTCCAACTCCCTCACCATCCGTTTCGCACTCGGCATTTCCGGGTCGATCTCCAGTGCCTTCCGGTAGTATTTCAGCGCCATTTTTTTATCCCCAGCTTTGAAATAAGCCTCCGCCAGGCTATCCCAGGGGTTGGCCTCCTCGGGGTAGAGTTCGGTGTTGAGCCGGAAGACTTCGATGGCGTCCTGGTTTTGCCCTTCCTCCAGCAAAGCGTAGCCCAGGCGGTTGAGCGTCATGGGGCTGCGGTTGTCGTAGCCGCCTTCTGCCAGCAGGGCGTCCAGGTTCAGTTGCAGGTGTTGGATTCCTTTCTTTTTAAGGGTGCTGTACAGGAAGTTATCCATAGGCAACCGGGCTTCCTGCACCGGTAAGCTACCAGGGCAGTATATCCGATCCGGCGGGCGACCTCCTCAGCGATGCCTCCATCTGTATTGGCCAGGACGATGAACATCGCGTTTTCTTTAAGCAAAAACTCCACCACGGCGCTGACGCCCGGGCCGCCGCCCGCGTAGCCCTGCATATTGCCGTCCAATTGAATGATCTCTTCCCAGGCGGGCCCATCGGAGGCATAATCGTTAAAGATCAAAGCCTTGCTTTCGTCGCTGATCAGCTTGTTGGTATAAAACAGCGCCTGGAAAAAATCCAGCTGCTCGGCGGCAGTGCTGTACATGCCGCCGTCGGGGGTGGGGTATTCCAGCTGGCTGGTGTGATCCACCTTTTCTCCATTCAGGGTGAACCGGTAGCTGCGCGCCTCGCCCTCGATCTCTTCGGCGATCCGGCAATGGGTATTCCGGGCGCCCAGTATCCTGAAGATGTTCTCCTGAAGTAAATATTCATAGCTTTTGCCGCTCACCTTTTCCAGGATGGCGCCCAGCACGATGTAGCCGTAGTTGGAATACTGCTGATCGGTGCCCGGCTCGTATGCCAGCGGTTTATCCCGCAGTAGAGGCAGGATGTCGTCGATGCTTTTGTAGGCGCGGATGTTGTCCAGGTATTCCGGAATGAAAATGTCGCCGAAGCCGGAAGTGTGCGACAACAGCTGCCGGACGGTGATCTTGCTCGCCACTTCGGTGGGAAATCCGAGCCGGAACTGTTCCAGCTTGTCGTCCAGGGAGAGCATGCCGGATTCTGCCATCTGTAGGATCAGCACGGCAGTGTAATCCTTGTTGATGGAGCCGATGCGGAACTTGGTAGAAAGGGTGTTGGGGATTTCGTTTTCGATGTCGGCGTATCCGAAGGCCTCCTGGTAAAAGGGTTGCCCCTGATCAGCCAGCAGCACTACGCCGGAGAACCAGCCCATATCGTGGTAGGCCTGGGCAATTTTCTTCGCCTGACGAGCCACCTCATCGTTGGGTGCCAGGCGGGGAGGCGCCATTTTCGAAGCCCTGGCCGGCCACATCGGCTGTTCTTTTTCCGCCGGCTCATTCGATAGGTCAATGGACACGCCGGCTATTCTGAACGGCAGTTGTTCGTCCAGGGTGAGGAGAAGATCGAGCCAGCCGCCGGTGGCGGCCCTCTGCAATTTCAGGGCGTATTCGAATTTGGCTTTGCGGTGGGCGTCATACAGGGCGACGGGGGCGTCGTTCCGGCGGATGTCCTTCAGCATGTCCGCCAGCTTTGCCGTGCCGTGCTTGTCGATCAGTTTTTGGGCGAAGAGCTTTTGCACCAGCGCTTCATCCACGGGGCTATCGTCGTTTATTGCTTCCAGGAATTGTAATACCTGGTTTCCTGCCGGGCTTTCTTTCAGCATGGCCAGCGTTTGGGGGCCGGGCTGCTGGGCATTGGAAAGGCTGCCGGACAGCAGGAGGAAAAAGGTGACGGCCAGGGTGATTTGTTTTTTCATTGTTTAAGGATTTTGAGGCAAAAAAGCGGCATCCGGCCGCTTTCTGCAAGAAAATGTGAGGAGTGGCCCCGTTTTTGGTATGGATATTGGACATGCTGTTTCTTTGATATCCCCGGATCACAACCTGCCGCAGTGCCCGTTGCTGATAACAAAAAGGCAGGGCTTGATACCATTTCCTGGCAGAATAGCCCGGAAATCCCCATATTGGTTATTATGAATAAAGGATTAGAGGCCATTCTTCACCTTATCTTCTGGCTGGCCTGCTGCTGGATACTCTACACGGCCTTCCGGTTCGAGCAGGTAGAAGTAGTCATAGAAAACGGATTGGAGCGGGAGATTTATACCCGCAACCCCAATCTGCTTCCTGCGTTGGCCGTACTACTTGCCGCCCGGGCCCTTCTCTTTTACGGGCTGGCCTTTTACGTGCTGCCCCGCTTTCTGGAGCGGAGAAGGCGCTGGCTGTTTGCCAGGCAACTGGCCCTGCTGGCAGCCGCCAGTTTTTTATTGCCGTGGGGCTTGCTGTGGGGGCTTGCCCTGCCGCCGGTAGTACCCGTCGGTATCGATACGCTGCTTCTCGTTTTTTTTATTCTGGCCGCCTTTGCCTACCGCCTGTCCAAAGACTGGTTGCGCCACGAGCGCCTGCGCGCCCGCCTGGTGGAGGAGAAGCTCTCCGCCGAGCTGAACTACCTCAAGGCGCAGCTCAACCCGCACTTCCTGTTCAACACCCTGAACAACCTCTATGCCCTGGCGGAGCGGGAGCACCATGCGCCCCTATCTGAAGGCATTGCTAACCTGGCCGAGCTGATGCGCTATGCCGTTTATGATTCCCGGGCGGATCAGGTGCCGTTGGCCAAAGAACTCCGGTTCCTGCAAAATATGGTGGAGATGCAAAGCCTGGGGCTGGAAGAAGAGGATGAGGTGGATATTGCTTTCCGGGTATCCGGTGAATACGGCCGCCTGGTGATTGCGCCCCTCCTGCTGGTGCCGTTTGTCGAGAATGCTTTCAAACACGGCATCCGCTACGGCTGCCAGTCGGCTATCCGGCTGGAGGCCGGGGTCGAAGGCAATACGTTATATTTTAAAGCCGTGAATACCGTGCACGGCAAACAACACCGGCCGCACGAAGAAAACAACGGCGTCGGCCTGGAAATCGTCCGCCGCCGCCTCCAACTGCTCTATCCGGAAAGCCACCACCTGGAAACAGAGCGCCGGGAGCATTCTTTTTCCGTCAACTTAAAACTTGAACTCGATGCCTGGCAGCACGACCAAGGAAGAACAGATTAGCTGCATCGCCGTGGATGATGAGCCCCGCGCCCTGGAGGTGATCCGCCTCCACGCCGCCAGGACGCCATTCCTGAACCTGCAGCGCACCTTCCGCAGCCCGGTCGAGGCTCTGGCCTGGCTGAAGGACAACCCAATCGGCCTCCTCTTCCTGGACATCAATATGCCCGATGTGTCTGGCCTGAGCTTCCGGGATTTGGCCGGGCCATCCATGATGATCATCTTTACCACCGCCTACTCCGAATATGCCGTCGAAAGTTACGAACAGGATGCGGTCGATTACCTGGTGAAGCCCATCCGCTACGAGCGTTTCCTCAAGGCGGCCCTTCGCGCGCGGGAGCGTCAATTGGCGCAGCGCCCGCAACTACAGCCCATCCCTGCCGAGGCAAAAGAAGAAGATACCCTTTCCAACTCCCTCTTCATCAAAAGCGGCAAGAAACATTTCCGGTTGCTCATCGACAAGATCCTTTATCTGGAGAAGGATGGCAACTACCTTTGGTTCCACACCCCGGAGCGCCGCCTCATCTCCCGCTTCAGCATGGGCGAGGCTCTGGACATGCTGCCGGCAGCACAGTTCATGCAGGTCCACCGCTCTTTCATAGTGGCCCTGCCGCATGTCGAGGAGGTTGAAGTACATCAGGTGAAGATCGGCGGCCACAGCATTCCGGTGGCGAAAGCGTACCGGGAAGCGTTGATGGCGCGGTTAGCTGGAAGGGGGTGAAAACTTTGTTCAAACCGTAAGCGGACGTTTTTCAGGCACCCGGTTAAAGGCGGCCATCGCTCTTTTAGACAACTGCATGGAAGCCTCCCATTGGGCCGGGATGATCTCATCCGCGCCCAGTTCTTCCATTATTTCTATCTCGGAAATGAACAGTGTCCTGATGATGATGTGTGCGTTGGCGTTGAGTTTTCTGGCCTTCACAATGATTTCTTCGGCTGCTGCCGCATCAGAAATCGCAATTGCAATAACGGCAGCTTTATCCACCCCGGCGCGAAGCAGGATTTCCTGATCCCGGGCATCTCCCGCGTGGGCTTTCTCCCTTGCTGCCGGGCATGCCCTACTCTGGTATCTCATCGAGTTCAATAATATGGAAGGGCGCCCTTTGCTGGTTGGTATCATAGGCGATCTGCTTGCCACAAACACCGTATCCGATGATGACCAGATGTCCGGAAAGATCGTCGTCCGTTTCGGACGCAGCACTGAGTACCAAAGTAGTTGGTACCAGGGTAGAAAAAACCGGAAGCGACACTGTCTTGTGAGCCAGGGTGGGCGCTGTTTTGATTAAATAGGTGGAAAGAGCCATGGAAAGAATGGATACTCCCAGAAATACCTGATATTGATGATCGGAAAGCAAGCTGTATTCATTGCCGGCTTTGGAGGACGAATGCAAATTCTCCTACCTGGCAGAGGGACAATCCAAGAATAATGGCATTGGTAAAGTGAGAGCCGGAACCATAAAGCGATACCGCTGATAATCAAAAGCTTAATGAGCATTACCAGTGTAGTAAAGGTAAACGATCAAAATCCAGTTTTCGAAAAAGAAAGGCAGCTGGAGCATCATGCCGATAGAAATGAAAAACAGGCTCAGGAAGATCTTCTTCAAAGGCAGTATCTTGCTCAGGGCGTTATAGCTGTATTCCGATTCAGAAACGATCAGGTACCAGCGATGAAGGCGCCTAACGCCAGCTTCAAACCTAGCAATTGGGTGATGAAGGCGGTGGCAAAGCAAATGACCAGGATACTCATAAAAACAATTCCTTGTTGCGGGTATGGACAATGCTGCGCAGTAAGGGAGGCAATAAGTATCGAAGTACCAGAACCAGGACGGCGGTGATAATGGCGGTACTTTTGAGTAATTTCCAGACGGCTTCCAGATTGGCATCAGAGCTATCACCAGGTAGGGAACCGCCAGCATCACGGGAATAATGATAATGTCCTGAAAAATGAGGATTGCCAATCCTGACCGGTACAGGAGTATCCAACTGGTACTTGTCCCTGTAAATATGCAAAACGATGGCGGTGCTGCTTACAGCAAAAAGGCAACCAATAAAGATGGATTGGGGCTGGGCAATCCCAGCCATAAAGCGCCCAGAGATACGATCCCGGTACCGTCAAAAAAAATTGCACCCCTCCGCCCAGAATGATCCAGCGCAGGTTTTTTGACAGCTTCTCCACGGAAAATTCCACCCCAATTGTAAACAGCAAGAGCAGAATGCCTATTTCCGCCAGCACCTGTATGTCTGCATCCGATTGGATGAACCCCAAACCGTAGGGGCCGACCACCAGCCCGGAAAATATCAGCCCAATAATACTGGGCACCTTCAAACGGGCGCTAATGTAAAGGATGAATGCTGCAATGGAGAAGATCAAGGTAAGTTCTGCTAATAACTGCATGGAAAAATTTTGTTAGAAGAGTTTATTGGAGCGCCTTTTGCATAGGTTATACAAAATTTACTCACGTAAACGCTACTGATGAATATTTTGCCGGGAAAATTACGGTGGTTGTAAGAAGCTTTGGTTCGCGGGGTTAAAATATCAAGGCGGGCTACCATTCTAACGTTGGACACTATTGATGGCAAGGAAGCTGCGGAAGGCCCAGTACTATTCCGCCTTCCGCCCAGCCCCTGCAATTACTTTCCCTTAATCATTTGAATCTGCTTCCGGGGAAGCAGCTCTGTTGGGGCTGCCTTCAGGACGGGCGCAGGTTCGACCCCGAGGCTTAAATAAATAGAACGGGACTCAATCAATACGCCTTCTCCCGTCAGCGTTTTCAAAACAATCCGGTCGGGCAATTCCGACTCGATCCGGTACCAGGCGCCGCTTTCGGTGTACACCTTGCCGCAAAAACTGATATCCGCTTCCTGGTAGTTTTCCCGGATGAAGTTGTTCACCCCGGAAGGCAGTTGCCCGCGGCCCATTCTGATGCGGGTTTCCACCCACCGGCCGTCTTCCTGGAAAAAAGCCTTCTTCAGGCCTTCCTCATCCTGGAAAATGGCGACAATCCCATCGCTGCGCATTTCCCAGAACGGCGCTTCGGCCTCCGGGTACAGTTGCGCAAACCTCTGCTGAACGGCGGTGGGAATTTGGTTGTTGGCCAACGCCGCCACCGAGAAGGCCAGGCCGGTTAAAAGGATCAAACTCAACTTTTTCATAGCACATGGATATTGGTCGTGATAAAATAATAGTAAAACTATCATAAAGACAAGTAAAACTAAAATATGTTTGAAAATAAACGAAAAGTTTTTCCATCGTAACGTTTTGCACAACTGTAAATACGTTTGTTCCGTATCCGGATTTACGGATTCCCTGGCATTTGGAATCCCCCGCCCTGAAAAGGCGGACCGCCGCCGGCTGTTTCCCGAACGGCGGGTGCGATTCTGGTTTGTACCCTCTTGTGGTTTTCGGCATGAAAACTTCCAAAATGTACGCTGTTAATGGCTTCAGGGTTCCCTTGGTCCATGGTTTGCGGGGCACGGGCGGCCTAACAATGGACCAATGCAGCCATGGAACCATCAATTTCAGGGCATTTCCCCAGGCGATACGCTAAAGGGGCACAAATGGGAATCGCACCCCGAACGGCCAGAGCAACCGGTGAACCTTTGCCCCCCCGAAAGCATTCCACTATGGAACCCCCGGAAAAGCCCCCCGCTTTCTGGCCTTACCCGGAAGCGGGGGCCTTTTTCCGGCAAACAAGCAGCCATGGGCATTCAAGAACAACTCGACCAGGAATTCAGCCGCTTCGTCGAGTTCGGAAACCTGCTGGACCGAAAGATGCGCAAGTACCTGGTGCAGTACCTGCAGAACCAACTGGACCCGGGCCGCTTCCTGCTGCCCGAGCTGAACGATCAGTATTACGCCTACTTTCAGAAAGCGCTCGACGGCATTTTCTCTATCCCCGGGCTTCTCGGCCTGGCGCAGAGCAACGTGAAGATTAAAAAACAGATCGTACTGGATACCCTCTACTGGCTGCGCAAAACGTACGACAAGGCGCGCTCCAAAAACCCTTATGAGGATGAACTGAACCGCCTGGAGGGGTGGGCCGTCACCCCCCTTCACGTCTTTGTAAAGCGATGGCCGGCCCTGCCTGTCTTCCTCCGGGCAACTTATGGCAAAGACGAACTGGACAGCAATTTTTACCGCGACCGCTTCCGGCAACTGATCGGGAACAAAGAGCTGGATGCGATCCCGGAAACGGACAGGGAGAAGATCGAACGCCTGATCAAAGACCTGCTTGCCCGGTGGGACGCCCTTCTGCACGCCAAAATACTGGACTACCAACTCCGCAAACTGGAGGAAGAGCAGGAGGCTTTCACCGAATTGCTGGCCCAAAAAGTGGAGGAATATCAGAAGCTCAAACAACTGGTATCTCCTTTCTCCGATTACCTGGGCTGGGATATGTCCCGCGAATTATGGGAGGACACTTCCTTCGACATCATCCGCCAGTACGACGAATTGCTGCAGGACGAGCAATCCCTGAAGGAACTCGCGGACCTGCTCGGCCGCATGCGCGAGGCCGAGATCGAGATCGAGGAGGAGGAGTTCGAAAAAAGCATCATCCGGCAGGAATGGAAGGTGGACGAAACGGCTCCGGCGGAGATCGTAGGCGTACGCGAAAGCGACGACCTCAGCAACATGCTCAGCTCCGAGGTGAGCCTGCTCAGCGATGAGGACACCGAGCTGCTCTTCCTGAAAAAATACGCCGACAAAAACCTGCTCACTTTCCGCTACGAAGACCGCCGGCTGGTGCAGAGCGAAGACCACTACGTGGAGATCAACCAGCGCGTCAACCAGAAAGAAAAGGGCCCCTTCATCGTCTGTGTCGATACCAGCGAGAGCATGACGGGGCGGCCCGAGCAGATCGCCAAGGTGCTCTGCCTGGGTATCCTCAAGATGGCCATTCGCGAGAACCGCCGCGCCTACCTCATCAATTTCTCCCGAGGCATCAAAACGCTCGACCTGCACGACGTGGCCAACTCCGTCGACGAGATCGCCCGGTTCCTCCGCATGTCGTTCTACGGCGGCACCGACGTCTCCCTGGCCCTCTACGAGGCCATCCGGCAGTTACGCGGCAACGACTACCAGGATGCCGACGTGCTGATCATTTCCGACTTTATCATGTACACCATAGACGAGGATGTGCTGCGCGATGTCCGCTATTTTCAGCAGAATAAGGACACCCAGTTTCACAGCCTCACCCTCAGTGAGGAGGCCAACCCCGAAGTGCTGGCGTTCTTTGATACCAACTGGGTGTATGACCCCAGGCAGAAAGGCGTCATCAAAGAGTTGACGAAGGGCCTGAAAGGGATCGGGGAGCGGTATTGAACCCGTTTGCCCGGCCAAAGGAGGAGGTGCGCAAAAACTCGTGACAGCGCCCGGTCCACCAGCGAACAGCGAACAGCGAACAGCCAATATTCACCCCATGAAGATAAAGCTTTACCATCCGGGCGCGACGACGGCCACAATAGCCGGAGAAACCCTGCTGCTCCATCCCTACCGGGCTGCCTACTGGGAAGCGCAGCAGGCCTTGCTGCTCGCCGACCTGCACCTCGGAAAGGCGGCACACTTCCGCCGCGAAGGGCTGCCGGTGCCCGCCGATGTGAGCCATGCCAACTGGGACCGCCTGATCAGCCTGCTGCTCGACTTCCAGCCCCGGCGGGTCCTCTTCCTGGGCGACCTCTTTCACAGCGATTATAACCGGGAATGGGAAGAACTCTGCCAACTCATGGAGCAATTCAGCCCAACCCGTTTTGAGCTCATCCTCGGCAACCACGATATCCTGCCGCCCGGCCATTACCAGAAAGCCAACCTGGCCGTCCATCGGGAAGGGTTGCAGATACCTCCTTTCTTCCTCACCCACCACCCGCTGGAAGAAACGCCGGGGCCCCTGTACAACCTGGCCGGCCACGTCCACCCCTGCGTCCACCTGCGGGGCAATGGCCGGCAGCGCGCCCGGCTGGCCTGTTTCTATTTTGGAAAGGAACAGGGCATCCTCCCCGCCTTTGGGGCATTTACCGGCATGGGCAAGGTGCAACCCCGGGCCGGTGACCAGGTTTTTGTCATAACCGGAGAGAAGGTGCTGGAGGTGTGAGGGCTGGCCGTATTGCGCCTAGTGGTCTGTCAAGCACAAATAGCGGGGGAATATCGCGGGCCCTTTTCCCGCCATACTGCTCCGACACTGCCCCGACACTTTGTGTACGGGGCAGGCAGTGTGCGGGGTAGACTGTTGCTTGTCAGTCGCGTAGCTTCGGACTTCGGCGTGAGCTCAGTCGAACGCTATGCTTCTTCCCCGACACTTCGTGTACGGGGCAGGCTCTCGCGCCCCTGCCTGCTCGCCAGCCCGCCTGCTGTGCCAGCATGGCCGGCAGGCTCGCTGGCAGGCTCGCTGGCAGGTTGTCTGGCGGGAAAATAACCTCGCGCTATTCTCCCCTTATTTAATGCGCGAAGCACTACCCCTCCTTGCTCTTGATTACGTCCCGGATTTTCGCCGCGCTTTCGTAATCTTCCCGCTCCAGTGCCTTTTGCAGCAGTTCCTCCAACTGCGGGGTGGAATAATCCTGGAGGGCGCCTTTAGTCCTGGGGATTTCGGCAGGGGTGGGTTCCGCCTCGATGGAGGCCTCTGCCATAACTTCGGAAAAAGTGAATATCGGGCATTTGAAGCGGACGGCCAGCGCGATGGCGTCGGAGGTGCGGGCGTCGACCTCCACCACTTCCCCGATGTCTTTTCTGCAGACCAGTTTGGCATGAAAGACGCCATTGCGGATGCTGTCGATCACCACTTCGAGCAGGGTGGCGTGGAGGGCTTCGATGGTATGTTTGAGCAGATCGTGAGTCATGGGCCGGCCGGTGTCTACTCCTTCCATCGCAATGGCAATCGCCTGCGCCTCAAAAGGGCCGATGATGACCGGCAGGCGCCGGCCTCCTTTTTGTTCTTCCAGAATCAGTGCAAAGTGGTCCGGAGCGGATTCGCTGCGAGCCTGTCCCAATACATTTAGTGCTATCTTTTCCATGTCTCTTTGTTGGAATTAGAAAAGGTAAATTAGGGCATTCGGTGCTTTTTTCCAGGATAGAGGGAAAATTTAACGCATTCCTTCATTCACTCATTCACTCATTCACTCATTCACTCATTCACTCATTCACTCCTTCCTTCCTTCCCCCCCCCTAACAAATCCTCGGCAGCTGCTCCCCGATCGGCATGCTGACCACCCGCTTGCCGCCGATGCTGCTGGACAGGACCACCTGGCGGGGATGCGCCTCCACGACCTCGCCGATGATGGCTGCATGTTGCCCGTTTTCCAGTGTACGTAGCTTTTCGGTGAAGGGTTCGGCAATATCCGGGCTGACTACTGCGATAAATACGCCTTCGTTGGCGACGTAGAGCGGGTCGAGGCCAAGGATTTCGCAGGCGCCTTCCACCTGCTCGTCCACCGGCAAGTACCGTTGCTGCAACTCAACGCCCAGCCTGGTATCCCGGGCGATCTCGTTGAGCACGGTGGCGGCGCCGCCGCGGGTCGGGTCGCGCAGCAGGTGGATGTCCTGGCCGAAATCGTCCAGCAAGGCTTTGATGGTGTGGTTGAGGTTGCAGGTGTCGCTTTCGATGTTGGTTTCGAACTCCAGCCCCTGTCGTACGGAGAGGATGGCTACGCCGTGGGTAGCCAGGTTGCCGCTGAGCACGATCTTGTCTCCCGGCCGGATGCGGGCGGGGCTGATGGCCGCCCGGGGGTGCAGGGCGCCGACGCCGGTCGTGTTGACGAATACCTTGTCGCCCTTGCCTTTCTCCACCACTTTGGTATCTCCGGTGACGACCGTCACGCCGGCGCGTTCGCAGGCGCCCTTGACGCCGACCAGGATGTCCCAGAAATCTTTCATGCGCAGGCCTTCTTCCAGGATGAAACTCAGGGAGATGTATTTCGGGATGGCGCCGCACATGGCTACATCGTTGACCGTGCCGTTGACGGCCAGCTCCCCGATGTTGCCGCCGGGGAAGAATATGGGCGAAATGACAAAACTGTCGGTGGAAAAGGCCATGGGGCCGTCGAAGGAGAGGACGGCGCCGTCGTGGTGGGTGTCCAGCTTGTCGTTTTTCAACAGGTTGAAGACGCCGCTTTCCAGCAGTTTGTTGGTCAGCAGGCCACCGCTGCCGTGGCCCATGGTGATGATGTCGAAATCCATCTCCGGCATGGGGCAGTCCAGTTGTATGCGTATCTTCTTATTGCTCATAGTCAGGGTTGGTTGGATCCGAAATTTGAAATAAACGAGTTATTTCGGAATTTAAGGGGTTTATCGCCCTTCTTTTTTCCCGGCTTCCTGAATAAAATAACACATCAGTTGGCCGAAAGATACGCTTTCGTCGTTCGGCGACAGGTTGCGGTGAAAATAGAGCGCGTATCGGCCGCCGAGCTGTAGCCGGGCCATATCCACCAGCAGGGCATTCTGGAAAACGCCGCCGCTGAAGGCCAGTCTTTCTGCCCCTGCCCGCCCGGCCACCGTTTCAATCGCTTTGATAAGGGAGTGGTGGAACCGGGCAGCGATGGCTTCCCGTTCTTCGCCCCTGTCGAGATCGTCCAGGATGCCGGCCATGAGCCGGGAAGTGGAGATGTTGCCGCTGCCTTCACCAACGCATTCATAATGGTTTTCCATCTTCAGCCCGTGTTTTCGGCAGTAGCGGTGCGCCATCTGTTCCAGCAGCATGGCAGCTTCGCCTTCAAAACTGCACACATCCCTCCCGGTGAGGAGGCTGGCGGCGGCGTCGAACAGGCGCCCTGCGCTGGAGGTGCGGATGGAGGGTGCCCTGTCCTGGAGTGTTCGATACACTTTCCATTCCGTAGCGCTGAACTTGGGCCGCAGCCAGCTTTCTGCGGCTTCCAGCCCCCGGCAGGCCATCAGGGCGGACAGGCGCGGCTCCCGGGCGATCTTGTCCCCCAGGGAGTAGTCGAAATAGTCGAATTGGGCGTGGCGGCGGAAGGCGTGGTTGTCGTAGAGGAAGAACTCGCCTCCCCAAATCTGGCCGTCGTCGCCTAGCCCCAAACCATCCCAGATGATGCCCAGTATCGGTTCTTCGGCGTGCAACAGGCCGTGCTCGCCCAGCAAAGCGGCAAAGTGGGCCAGGTGGTGCTGGTAGGCGAAGACGGGAACCTGCCATTGCTCCGCCAGTTCGCGGCCCAGCTGGGTGCTGAAATATCCGGGATGTTTATCCGTGAGCACGGCGCCGGGCCTGGCATCGAAGAGCGAAAGCAGGTGGCGCGCCGTTTTCCGGAACCGCTCCTGGGTTTCCAGCGTGCCCAGGGCGCCGAGATACTGGCTTGCGTAATAGTTGCCGGCGTGGAACAGGGTGAAAGTGCTCTTGAGTTCGGCGCCAGTAGCCAGCACGGCCTCCCCGGCCAGCGGCGGGACGGGAGGCAGGAGGGTAGGGGCATATCCCCGGGAGCGGCGCAGGAAGATGGGCGTCCCGGAGCCTGGGCTCCGGCGGATGACGCTGTCGTCCTGCGGCGTGGCAATATCGCGGTTGTTGAGCAACAGATAGTCGGCGATGGAAGAGAGGGTATTCAGGGCGTCTTCGTCCTCATAACAGATAGGCGCGCCGCTGGCATTGCCGCTGGTAGCGACGATGGGGCGGCGGAATTGCTGCATCAGCAGTTCGTAAAGCGGCGCGTAGGGCAGCATGGCCCCGATTTGTTCCAGGCCGGGAGCAATCTGTTCCAGGGCGATACCGGAAGGCGGCCGCTCTGCTGCCGGCAGCAGCACGATGGGCGCCGCCGGGGAAGTCAGCAGTTTTTCCGCCGCCTCATCCAGCCGGGTATCCCGTTTCAATGTTTCTACATCGGGATACATCAGGGCGAAGGGCTTGGCGGGGCGGTTTTTCCGCCGGCGCAGTTCTTCTATGGCGGCGGTGTTGGTAGCATCGCAGGTGAGCAGGAACCCGCCGATCCCTTTGATGGCGACGATGTTGCCCTCCGCCCACAGGCGGCTTATTTCTTTCAGGATGAAACCATTATCAACGGAAACCAGGCTTTTGTCGGCCCGGTGCAGGGCCAGCTGGATCCGGCAGTCCGGGCAGGAGTTGGTCTGGGAATAGTAGCGGCGGTCCAGCGGTTCGTCGTATTCGGCGCGGCAGGGCGGGCACATGGGGAAGGGTGCCATGGCGGTCCGCTCCCGGTCGTAGGGCAGGCCGGTGATGATGGAGAACCGGGGGCCGCAGTTGGTGCAGGTGATAAAAGGGTAGCCGAACCGCCGGTTGTCGTTGTGGAGCAGTTCGCGGCGGCAATCTTCGCAGATGGCAAAATCGGGCGGGAGCAGCAGCCGGGCCTCCCCTTCGTCCTGGCTGGCGACGATCCGGAAATCCCGGAATGTCCGGGGTGCCGTTTCACGGAGGGTGTGCCGGAGGATAAACGACATAGTTGGCGCCTTTGCGACCAGGCTTTGGTAGAAAATGCCGGCTTCCTCCGGCCCAGCATTCACCTCGACGTGTACGCCGTCGTTGGTGTTGCTCACCCATCCGTTCAGGCCCATACTTCGGGCCAGGCGGTAAACGAAAGGCCGGAAGCCCACGCCCTGGACCTGGCCTTCGATGTGTATATGATAAGTTGGCATAAATCTGTTAACATTCCGGCACCTTGATCGAAATATTCACCGCCAACCCTCCCTGCGAGGTCTCCTTATACTTGGTATTCATATCCTGGGCGGTCTCCCACATCGTTTTGATACATTCGTCGAGGTGGACGCGCGCCTTTTTCGGGTCGCTTTCGATGGCGATGCTGGCAGCCGTGATGGCCTTGACGGCCCCCATGCTGTTGCGTTCGATGCAGGGTACCTGCACCAGGCCGCCGATGGGGTCGCAGGTCAGGCCCAGATGGTGTTCCATGGCGATCTCGGCAGCCATCAGGGCCTGGGCGGGGCTGCCGCCCAGCCCTTCGGTCAGAGCGGCAGCGGCCATGGAGGAAGATACCCCGATCTCGGCCTGGCAACCGCCCATGGCCGCCGAGATGGTGGAGCCTTTCTTGAAGATGCTGCCGATTTCGCCGGCCACCAGCAGGAACCGGACGATGTCCTCATCGGTAACTTTCTTGCCGGTGAAGCAAAGATAATACATAAGCACGGCGGGTATGACGCCGGCCGCGCCGTTGGTGGGCGCCGTCACGATGCGCCCGAAGTTGGCGTTCTCTTCGTTGACCGCCATGGCGAAGCATCCGATCCATTTGAGTATTTTGGAGAACTCGACATCAGAACGGATCAGGCAGCGCACCCATTCTTCGGCATCGCTGTAGGTACAGGGCAGCCGAAGTTTGTCGTGAATGTCGGCGGCGCGGCGGCTCACCTCCAGCCCGCCGGGCAGCAGGCCCCGGGTATGGCAGCCGCGGTAAATGCACGCTTTCATGACGCTCCAGATCCGCAGCAGGCCCTTTCTTACCTCCGCTTCCGGCCGCCAGGTTTTTTCAT
Source organism: Lewinellaceae bacterium (assembly GCA_020636375.1). Taxonomy (GTDB): domain Bacteria; phylum Bacteroidota; class Bacteroidia; order Chitinophagales; family Saprospiraceae; genus JACJXW01. The sequence continues at coordinate 242,241 of JACJXZ010000013.1, forward strand.
TTTCGAGCACGACCTGCCAGATGGCGGTGCCGGCGGTGGCGCAGTGTTGTTCCAGCTCCCGCGCGGTGGCGACGGGGTAGGGGAGGCGGACAGGGTTCTCTTCCGGTTCTTCTCCTTCTTTTACGACAAAGCCTCCGCCCACTGAGTAATAAGTGGCGTCGTACAGTCGGCCGCCCCGTTCGTCAAATGCTTCGAAGATCAGCCCGTTGGCGTGGCCCGGCAGGCGTTCGGAGAAATGGAACTCGATGGCCTTCGCAGGGTCGAACGAAATGGGACGGCTGCCGCCCAGGCGGAGGCTGTGCTGCTCCGCGATCCGTTTCGGGAGGCGCTGCACCTCCTCTACCGGGATGGTTTCGGGGTCCTGTCCGCACAGGCCCAGCAACACGGCGATGTCGGTGCCGTGCCCGATGCCGGTGAGGGCCAGCGAGCCGTAGAGGTGGGCTTTGGCACTGTGCGTAGCATCCAGCAGGCCTTTGGCCTGCAGTTCTTTCCAGAATCGCTCGGCGGCGCGCCAGGGCCCCAGGGTATGGGAACTGGACGGGCCCACGCCGATCTTGAGCATGTCAAATACGCTAATGGGTTCCATGGTCAGGGCATTTGGGCGAAGAGGGGAGGGGAGCAGGGGTAGGCCGTGCGGTGTACCTGCCTGACAATATAGCCATATAACAATATAACAACATCGCCCTTCAGCTATCCTCCCGCCTACGCGGTTACGGATTCAAAAATACGGGGTTTGTTGGGAATTGGCGTTTAAGTTGGCAAAAATATGGCTTACAGGCCGGACCGATGAGAGGGGGCACCTGGAGGCAAAAATATTTTGTTTCTATTGACACAAAATATTTTATCTTTAGTAAGATTTTGCTATCTTGCGTTTTATCCTGTAGGGATTACCACGCGCAACAGGAAAATCCAACCAATCAACATCCTCTGAATCGTCCGGCGTATTTATTGATTTTATCAAATGATTTTATTATTTTTACAAAACCCTGAAGGCATGAAGTTGCTCAGCATGCGGTCCGGTGAAGAAACGGAGGCGGAAATCGCCAGGATGGAAGAAGAAGACTATAACGAGATAGCCTCCGGAGGCCGGTTCTCTTTTGATTGGAAGAAAGAACGGGAAAACCTGGTTTATAAAATCCGGTTTATCGGGCGGGAGGACATCCTCGGGTTGATTTCCCTGATCGACATTCCGAAAGAATACCGGCTTCATATCAACCTGATTGAATCTTCGGCAGAGAACCAGGGGAAGAATAAATTGATCGGGCGCATTCCCGGGTGTTTGATTGCTTATGCTGCCAGGCTATCCATTTTGTATGGTTATGAAGGATTCGTATCCCTCAAACCTAAAACAGCATTGATCGACCATTATATTGCAAAATACGGATTTAGCCAGTACGGAATGTACCTCGCGATTTTCAGAGAGGCGTCCGGCCGGTTAATCGCTGAATATTTGGATTATGAGCTATGAAAAGATCTTTAAAAAATTGCAGGAAAAATATACCATAGAGGAAATAGCCGAATCTATGATGATCCCTGCTGAATTGACGGAAGAGCAGGAAAAAGAATCCAGAGAAGCATTAAGGCAACTCCGCTTAAAGCTTCAAAGAGAAAGAACAGAAGCAGAAAAAATCCGTTATGACACGCTCCGCCTGCGCTTCCAAATGGAAGACTACCTCAAAGAAAAGGAGTTCTCCCCGGAAAAATCCTTCGGCAAATGCCTCGAAGAGTACATCCACGCCCTGCGCAAAACCAAAAAGGCCTTTGCCGGAGATATTGGCATCCACTACACCCGCCTCAGCCGCATCCTCCACGGCAAGGAGGAGCCCAACCTGGCCCTGATGTACCGGCTGGAAAAGCACTCCGGCCAGCTCATCCCTGCCATCCTGTGGTGGAAGCTAATGATCAAAAAGCAGGAACACCAAATCCGCATGGACGAAAAAACGCGGATCGAAGAAGGCCGGAAAGTGAAAAACGCCCTGGAAAGCCGTAGGCCGGACGCGCCGGATTCATCTGGTGCGTAAAATGAAATGCTTCCCTGCTTCCATTTTCACCCTGCTCCCGCACAATCCAGCCAGTTTTTCCAGGGTAAATTAAAATATCGATCGCCTCACCCCACATACACCTGCACCCCCTGAACCACCGCCAGCACCAGGAACAGGCCGCTGAGGAAATAATTCAGGTTGCGGGCAAAGTAGTCCGCCCGCTGGAGGATGAACCGGGCAAAACGGGCATAGCCCGAAAGCAGGGCGAAGGCGCCGAGCGCAACGCCGCCAATGAAGAGCAGGTGGAAAGGTGCGTGCAGTTGGATCAGCCCCTCCGCTTTCAGCAAGGCGCCCATGGTGAAAAAGTAAGGGACATACAGGGCGTTCATGCCGGCCACGGCCATGCCCACCAGGAAGGGATGCCCTTTTCGGCGGCTGCCCTTGACCTCTTTGCTGCGCAGGGCCTGATAGAAAAAGAAAAAGGCCAGCGCCAGGAACAGGCCTGCTGACGCCGCCCGGATGTAGGTGAAAATCTCCGGATGCCGGCTGAGGTAGCCGGCAAAGGCCACGGCGATATAGGCGTAGAAAAAGATCGTCGTGGAGGCGCCGGCACTGTATCGCAGGCCGCCGCGCAGGCCCTGCTTCATCGTGACCGTAACAGCAGTCATGTTGACCAGGCCGGGCAGGGAAATGCCCACCGCAGTGAGCAGAAAACCGAAGAAAACGGGGCTGAGGTAGTCCATGGGGCAAAGGTACTACAAAACAATTATCCTTCTGCTCATTCCCTGGTTCTCTCCGGCTACATACAACAGATAAATGCCAGGCGTTAAACCGGCTTCAGTTATGTCTATCTGGAATCCTTCCTTGTCTTGTTTCATTTTTTTCTGCAGTACACGGTTGCCCATAACGTCATACAGGCTGACCCGCCATTCTCCGTTTGCCGGTGTTCCAGGTAAATGAATATACACCCGTCCGCCGTCCACCGGGTTGGGGTATATTTCGGCCGGCGGCGGTTTGTGCCCGTTTGTATTGACCGCACCTGCGGAAATATCAATCCAGTTGATATTGAACCCGCCGGTTGTTACCTGCATTTTCAGGATGTGCTCTCCCGCTTCAAGAGCGATGGTGCCGGAGATGGTCGTCCAGTTTTGCCAGCCTCCCGTGTTCGGCGTGGAAATGGCCAGTGCCGGCTGGTTGTCCACCCGGAACTCAATGGCCCCGGCCCTTGTGCCCGACACCCTGGCGCCCAACTCGTAGGTTCCGCTACTCTGGACATCAATTTTGTATTCTGCCCAGTCGCCGCTCTCCGTCCATCCGATATTCATGAACCCGTCGTTGTCTTCCGTTAGTTCAGCAAACAGCCCGGACATCAGGTAGTACTCTTCGGTTTCGATCCTGACGGGTATCTGGAACCGGTGGCCCGGATCATATACCGGGATATCCATGTACAGCCGGCCCAGCTCGGTCAGCGTCCCGTCGGCACCGTACAGGTCGATGTAGGGGTAGGCGCCGGCTCCCCCGGAAGTCCTCCCGATAAACCAGGAATAACGATACACACCGGGGTCGCGCTCCAGGAAGTTCACTGTTCCGGCGAGGTAATTTTTTTGGGCGTTCAGGCTGGCGGCCGAGCCGTCCCATGCTGCAAATTCGGTTACCCATATCGGTTTGCCGTATCGCCTGGCTTCTTCTACGTAGCCCACTATGGAATTGCCGCCCCCGTACCAGTGCAGGGCAATATGGTCCACCCGACAATCTGCGCAGGCTGCAAAGAAGTCGTCGAGGTAAGTGAATGGGTTAGCATAAGTCACGCCGTTTTCGGAGACACAATTGCCGCAATAATTCACAGCCGGCCCGACGATCTCCAGGCCTTGGTTTTCGGCTATGGCCTGGAGGGCCGGCCAGGCCGCCGCCGCCTGGGAGGGCGTCATGTTGGCCTGATCCCGGAAGTTGGGTTCGTTAAATCCCAGGATATACCGGATATTCGAATCCTGGCCGGCCCAGTTGGCCACCCCGTTTATGCCGGCGCTGTTCCACGCCATGGGCGTAAAGTCGACATGGTAATCCGGGTAGGTGCTGCGGATGGCGGCATCAGGCGCAGCCGCCCAGTTATACCACCAGGAGATGCCCGGCGAGGCTATCTCCATATCGTTTGCGGAATGATAACCGTAGGAGACGCCTCTTTTGTAGCTCTTTGCCTGGGCAAACCCTTCGGAAACAAGCGTTGCCAGGGCCAGAAAAAGGAATGCTTTTTTCATTTGAATTCAGATTGCGGCTTTCAAAACTAGTCCACCTTCCCCAGCCCTTCCTCCCGGAACTGCAGGGCATAGAACCGGTGCCCCAGTTCCCGCGACGGCTCGTCGAACAGGAAGAGCACGAAAGCAGTGCCCTGCCCGTCCTTGTGCAGGGCGAGCAGCTCGCAGTGGTTCCGGCGGGCGAAGCCGGTCTTGGGGCGAAAGAAAAACTGCATGCCCCAGTCGGCATGGAAACCATCCGACAATATCTCCGGATCGATTTCCCGGGCGGCAATGCGGTAGTCCGGGTCGTTGGTGGCCAGGTGCATGGCCAGCCGGCTGGCCTCGACATGGGGCGCGCCGGATGCGGGAGCGCCCAGTTCGTAGGGCCGGATAAGGTAGCGGATTTCGATGCCCTCTTTTCGGGACCGGATGGCATAGTCATAAGACTGGATCGGGTTCTTCCATGCCGGCACCCGCTTGTAGTTCGCCTCAACCGGCTCAATGAACTCGATGCCGGCCTGGCCGAGCAACCGGGCGAACTCGTCCCCTGTCCTGATTTGAGCGTGAGACAGGGCAGAGGCCAGGAAAAAAAAGGCAAGGGGCAGTATTGTTCTGTAGGCCATTTTGCTTATTGTTTTGTTTTTCAGTAAGTTATGAACAAGGGCGGGCCAGGCTCGTTTTATAACCGAATAAGTTACGAAAATACAAAACGATACAAATGAAAGCGATCAGATATTTTGCAGCCTTTTTTGCCGGCCTTCTGCTGGCAGCCTGCCAGCAGACGCCAAAAGAAGCGGCTCATCAGGTGAATAACTACCGTTTTGAGGGCCTTACCGTTGCGGACGAGGCCGACGTGCTGACCAACTACGCGGCTAACACCTTGTTGTCCATCGAGCTGTCAGACGTAGCCGTCCAGGATGGATTTTCGGAAGAGGTGCGCGCCCTTGCCGCCACAATGGCCAAAGACCACCGGCAATTGTTCGGCGAGCTGGAGAAGCTGGCGGCCAATTTTAATATGGCCCTGCCCGCCAAACTTTCAGAAGAGCAGATGGAAATGGTGGAAATGCTGAAGTCAAAGAGCGGAAAGGCGCTCGACGAAACTTACGTCGATATGGTGATTTCTTACCACGAAGCATTCTCCGGCAAGATGGAAGCCATCATGAAAAACACTTCCTACGAAGGCATGCTGGATTTCGCCCGCCTGGTCGACTCGCACCATTATGTCCACCTGAACGAGGCGAAGAAGCTTAAGATGAGCCTTGACGCTTAGGGCCCGGAGAATAATAACTTCCCCATTTGATCCGGCTCTTTTTCCGCCAGGCTGCGTTGCTTGTCGGTCAGGTAGCTCCGGCTATCTTCCCTCCTCGCGCCTTGCCTGGCGAAAAAATAGCTCACCTGAAATGAGGAACTTATTTTTCTCCGGCCCCTTAGGGCTTGCGCAAGAATAACTTAACGCTTTTGCCACGAAAGCACCAAAACACAAAATCCCACAAAAGTTAGTGCGGATTTTGTGTTTTGGTGCTTTTGTGGCGAGAAAACCAGCAGGAAGCGGCAATCCAGTTAAACAGGCACCATTTTTTTAACCCCGGGAAGCAAACCGGCATCGCCCACAGGCATGCCCTGCCAGGGCAGCTGCCGGAATTTTTTATTATCAGTATGATTAGATGGAGAACGGAAGCCTGTTCAGGCCGGGGCGACCCTTATTTTTTCTTTGATGGACTGGATTAAGGCGGGAGAAGGTTTGCGTCGGTGGATCTTGCTTTTAATAAATTCGCGGAAGGATTTTTCCTGGCTGAGGACTTTCAGGTAGGCGGGGTTGGCTTTTATTTCCCTCAACAGTTCTCGCTCGGCACTTTCGCTCAACTCGTTATCCAGATACATGGTGACCTTTCTTACGAGCTCCTGATAGTTTTGATCTCTCATTGTTGACGTTTTTTCACCAACGGCGGGGCTTTGGAACTCGTTGGGGGCAAAGCTGGCCGGGACAAAACGCCCAATCCGCCGGTGCCGGGCTGCAGGAGCCGCCGGGCCGGGAGAGAGACGTTGTATATTTTTGTCCTTTAAAGCGTATCATATCAGCCTGTTTGCTTTCAACGAATGAAACTTGCCTGTACCCGGAGATACATACGTAAACTTTGGCAACAGACAAGTTTCATGGGATAAAGCCCTGCCGAATGGCAGGTGGTTAACGAATTATTTCCGTTTGTCCTTATAGCCTAAGGACTTGGCGTATTCTTGCAATTTTTCTTTAAGCATATTCCTGGCGCGGTGCAGCCTGGAGCGCACCGTTCCGATGGGGATATCGATGATCTTCGATATTTCCTCATAGGTGAACCCTTCGATGTCGCACAAGAGGATAACCACGCGGAAGTCAACCGGCAGGGAATTGATGGCGTTGGTCACTTCATCGCCCATCATATGCTGGAACATTTCCTCCCGCAAGTCCATATAGCTGGTCAGGCTGGTGTCCTCTTCATCGTGATAACTGACTATTTCTTCGTAGTCGACCTGTGTGGGTTGCTTGCTTTTTTTCCGGTACTGGTTGATGAAGGCATTCTTCAGTATTTTGAAGAGCCATGCCTTGGCATTGGTGCCTTCCTTGTAGTTTTCAATGAACCGGTATGCTTTCAAATAGGTTTCCTGGACGAGGTCGTTGGCATCCTCTTCGTTGTAGGTCAAGTGATAGGCAAAGGTATAAAGCGCATCTATCTGAGGCAAAAACTCTTGCTCAAAAATCCTATCATATCGTTCCTGGGTGTCGTTATATTCCGTCATTAGGGTCATAAAGATAGGAATATTTTGAAAAAGGCAAAGCCTCGGCGTCAAAATACAGTTACTTGCTAGTTAGTTGATAAATGATTGTGTTACAATTGGTTGTAAGGAGGGGTTTGAGGTGTAAGCATTTGCTTCGGCACTTACAAAAGCACTAACTGGCTTTTGTCGAAAAAAGTTTCCTCCCGGGAGGAAAAGTTTGATTGTTTCCTGGAAACTCCGGCCGCCCTTCCGGGTAAAAAACGGGGAAACAGCGAACCTTTCTCTTCCTTAAACCATTTCCCCGGGCCATTGTTTCCCTTCAGTCCAGGGCACTAATCGCCGCGATTGCCTGTTTTTCTGACGAAAACCTCCTAATTTTATGACTTTAATCAGCAAAGGATCAATAGTGAAAACATCATCTTCCCAAGGCAAAGAGGACCCCACTGCCGAATCGCGTAAGCGCGACCACATTGAGCTGGCGTTTGAATCGCAGGTGTCGCGGTCTTCGCTGGATGAACGCTTTTACTACGAGCCTCTGCTTTCGGGGCATCCGCGGCGCGGGGACATGAAGAGCTTCCTCTTCCTGGGCAAGGCCATGCGCGTGCCGATATGGGTGTCGAGCATGACCGGGGGGACGGAGTGGGCCCGGACCATCAACCACAACCTGGCGCGCGCCTGTCGGGATTTTGGAATGGGAATGGGGCTGGGATCCTGCCGGTCCTTGCTGTACAGCGACGAGACCCTCCCGGATTTCGATGTGCGGAGCATCATCGGCGACAGCCTGCCCCTGTACGCGAACCTGGGCATTGCTCAGCTCGAACAGCTTATCGACCGGGGAGAATTGCACCGGGCCAGGGAACTGGTGGATAAACTGCAGGCCGACGGGCTGATCATCCATGTCAACCCTCTGCAGGAGTGGCTGCAGCCCGAGGGCGACCGCTTCGGGCAGCCTCCCCTGAAGACGATCGCTGCCTTCCTGGAAAAGGCCGACATGCCGGTCATCGTCAAAGAGGTCGGGCAGGGCATGGGATATGGGAGCCTCCGGGAGCTGATGCAGTTGCCGCTGGCGGCCATTGATTTTGCCGCCAACGGGGGAACCAATTTCGCGCGGCTGGAAATGCTGCGCGGAGACGAAGCCCGGGCCCGCGTTTATGAACAGCTGGCCTACGTGGGCCACAGTGCAGCCGAAATGGTAGGGATCTACAATCAGTTGCTGGAAGAGCTGGGCACCAGGGCCATCTGCCGGCAAGTCATCATTTCGGGGGGAGTGCAGTCTTTCCTCGACGGCTACTACCTGATCAATAAGGTCAGGGGAGCGGCCGTTTACGGGCAGGCTTCCGCATTCCTGAAACACGCCCGCGGATCGTACGAAGAGCTGTACGGCCATGTGGAGGCACAGGTGCAGGGGCTGGAACTGGCCAAAGCCTTTCTCCGGGTGAAGTAGCGGCCTTTGGAAACAACCCTAAAAGTGTGCTTTAATGGCAACTATTTACCACATAGGCCACAATAACCGCCGCCTATGTGGCTAAATTTAACACCAGAATAGATAAAATGCAGGAAAAAACCATTTCAGGCTTTTCGAAACTCTCAAAAGCCGGCAAGGTCCGGTGGGTGGTGGAAAATTTTTTCCGGGATCCGGAGAAAGCCGCCCGCGAACTGATGAGTTTCTGGCATGAAGATGAAGAACAGCAACGCATTCTGGACGGTTTCAGCGAGAATACCATCAGCAATTACTACCTGCCCTACGGGGTGGCGCCGAATTTTATGGTCAACGGCAAATTGTATACCGTTCCCATGGTCATTGAGGAAAGCTCCGTGGTGGCGGCGGCTTCCAGCGCCGCCAAGTTCTGGCTGTCCCGCGGCGGTTTCCACGCTGAGGTCCTCTCCACCCGGAAGGTCGGCCAGGTGCATTTCAGCTGGGGGGGAGACAGCGCCCTGCTCTTCCGGCATTTCGGCGAGCTGGAAAAACGGCTGCGCGAGGACGCCGCCCACATCACCGTCAATATGGAAAAGCGGGGCGGAGGCGTCCTCGACATCGAACTGCTCGATATGGCCCACCTGGAGCCGGATTATTACCAGCTCAAAGTATCCTTTGAGACGTGTGATTCCATGGGCGCCAACTTCATCAACTCCGTCCTGGAAGAATTCGGCAGCACCCTGGAGATTTTCGTCCTGGAACATCCCGCCTTTGAAGGAGAGGGCCAGCCTCTGGAGGTGATCATGGCCATTTTGTCCAACTACACCCCGGAGTGCATCGTCCGGGCGTGGGTGGAATGCCCGGTCGGCGCCCTGGGGTCCGGCTGCAGCGGGATGAGCCCGGAGGAATTCGCGGAGAAATTCGCCAAGGCGGTGCGCATTGCCCATATCGACCCGCACCGGGCCGCCACTCACAACAAGGGCATTTTCAATGGCGTGGACGCCGTCGTGCTGGCTACGGCCAACGACTTCCGCGCCGTCGAGGCCTGCGGCCATACCTACGCCGCCCGCGACGGGCAGTACCGCAGCCTCAGCTCCTGCAGTGTTGAAAACGGGATGTTCCGGTTCTGGCTGGACCTGCCCATCGCCCTGGGCACCGTCGGCGGGCTGACCCGCCTGCACCCTGTCGCCCGACGCTCCCTGGAGCTGCTGGGCGACCCCGGCGCCGAAGAGCTTATGATGGTCATCGCCGCTACCGGCCTGGCGCAGAACTTCGCCGCCCTGCGTTCCCTGGTGACGACCGGCATCCAGAAAGGCCATATGAAGATGCACCTGATGAATATCCTCAACCACCTGGAAGCCAGCGAACGGGAAATGGCCGAAGCCGCAGAGCACTTCAAAGACAAGGTGGTCTCCTTCACCGCCGTGCGGGAGTTTTTGAAACTTTTCCGGGAAAAGAAAGGCAGCCTGGCATGAAAGGAGTCATCTTCGATATGGACGGCACCATGGTCGACAACATGATGACCCACCACCGCGCCTGGCAGCGCAAGCTGGCGGCGCTCGGCCTGGAACTCTCTTTGGAGGAAGTCCGGGAAAAAATCCACGGCATCAATACGGAAATTCTCGAACGCTTGTTCGGAAGCCGGTTCACGCCAGAAGAAAGAGCGCGAATATCCAATGAAAAAGAGGCGGAATACCGCCGGATATTCCGCGGAGAACTCCACCTGGTCGACGGCCTGCCCGAATTTCTGGAAGCGCTGGCCGCCGCCGGCATCCCCATGGCCATAGGGACGGCGGCACCCCCCGAAAACGTCGACTTTGTGCTCGATGAGCTGAACATCCGGCATTATTTCAGGGGCGTTTTTCACGCGGGCAGCGTCTCCCGGGGAAAACCCGACCCGGAGATTTTCGAAAAGGCCGCCGGCAGCATGGGCCTTCCCGCCCGGGACTGCCTCGTTTTTGAAGACAGCCCCACCGGGGCGGAAGCCGCCCTGCGGGCCGGCAGCCCCGCTATCATCCTCACCACTACCCACCACGAGGCAGAGTTCCGGGAATTTCCCAATGTGAAAAAGTTCATCCCCGATTTTTCATCCTTAACCCCCGGCCACCTACACACCCTTTAGCCGCTCGTCGAAGCCTCCAGTCTTCGACGCCCGCTCGTCGAAGCCTCCAGTCTTCGACGCCACCCGCTCGTCGAAGCCTCCAGTCTTCGACGCCACCCGCCCGCCGAAGCCTCCAGTCTTCGACGCCCGCTCGTCGAAGCCTCCAGTCTTCGACGCCACCCGCCCGCCGAAGCCCCCAGTCTTCGACGCCATTGCCTGCAACCATTGCCTGCAACCCCAAAATTCCTTAATTTCCCCACCAAAAAGTAACCCCCATCGAAAAGACATTTTACGCCAACGGCAAGCTCCTCCTCACCGGCGAATACTTCGTGCTCGACGGTGCCCTGGCGCTGGCCCTGCCCGTCCGCTTAGGGCAGCAGCTGACCGTAACGGAACAGCCCCACCGGAGCAACCACCACTGGGTGAGCCTCGACCACGAGGGGCGCCCCTGGTTCGAAGGGCGCTTTGCGCCTACCGGGGCCTACATCTCCGGTAACGATGAGGAAACCGGCAGCCGCCTGGAAGCCCTCTTCCGGTCCATCGAGCAGCAGCACCCGGACTTCTGGCTGGGCCGCCTCCCGTTGCGCTTCGAAACGCGCCTGGGTTTCCCCCGGCAGTGGGGCCTGGGCAGCAGCTCCACCCTGGTGGCGGCGCTGGCCGAATGGGCAAAGGCCGACGCCTTCCGCCTCCTGGAGGATACCTTCGGCGGCTCCGGTTATGACATCGCCTGCGCCTACGCCCGCCGGCCCATCCTCTTCCAGCGCCGCGAGGGCAGGGGGCATTATGTGGAATGCCCCTACGCGCCTTCTTTTGCCGACAACATCTGTTTTGTTTACCTGGGAAAAAAACAGGACAGCCGCGAGGGCATCGCCCGTTACCGGGAGGCCGTCAACGACTCGCCCCGCCTCGTCGAAGGCATTTCCCGCCTGACTATGGACTTTCTGGGCGCCCGGACGGTAAAGGAAGGCATTGCCGTCCTGGAAGCACACGAACAGCTGGTGAGCGAAACCCTACACCTGCCGCGGGTCCAGGAACGCTACTTCTACAACTTCCCCGGCGCCGTCAAATCGCTGGGCGCCTGGGGCGGCGATTTTGTGATGGCCCTGAGCGATAAACCGGCCGAAGCCACCCGCCAGTATTTTCGGGTGAAAGGTTTTGAGACGGTCTTTACCTGGAAGGAACTTTCAATGCAGGAATAACTTTTTGCTCAAGACCCGCCCGGCCCCGTCCACTGCCTGCACAAAGTAAACTCCCCGCCCAAGGTCGGGAATTTTCAGCACACTGCTGCCGGCATCGGTTCGCCCCAGCAGTTGCCGGCGGCCGTTCACGTCGGTCAGGAATAAGGTGAGATCGTGCCCAAGCGGGTTTTGCACCCACAGGGCCCGGCTGCCCGGCAGGTATTCCAGCCCCACTTCCGGCAGGCTCGCCCCCTGCTCGACGGCCCCGGAAATAAGCGGGCAGCCCAGCGGGTTTTCCCCGTTCTCGATGGTGGTGCCGGGCGTCAGGTCCAACCCAGCAAAGCCGGGAAAATCCGGAGTGAGTTTATACGCCCGGAAGTTGCTGTTGTTGTTGACGTTCTGCCCCTGGGTGGCCGGGAAATCGCCGAACAGGGGGATGACGTATTCCCAGACGACATTCCGTTCAGGATCGATCTCAAATATCAACCCCGGCGAGCCGGCATTGATCAGCGTATTGCCGTTGGGCAGGCGGTGGGCATTCGACAGAAAGGCGGAGTAAAAGGACTCGCCGGGGCGGTCGCCGTATATCCACTCGGGCAGCTCGGGGCCGATGGGGCCTTCGTCGGGGATAATGTAGCCGCCATTGCTGTCCTGCGGTGGCACGAGGATTTCAACCGTAGAGAAGTCGGGCCCCGGCCGGCCGTTGCCGTTGTTGTAGATCATGATCTTGCCGGCGTCGGGCAGGCCCTCCGGTATCCAGTGGACGCCGTGCTGGCCGAACAGCTTCTGCTCGCTCACCGGCGCCCGGCGGTAGGCCGAAGCGTTGCCCCAGCGGTAGAGGATGTCGCCGCCCTTGCCATAGCGGCCGCCGCTGTGGGAGGCGGCCTCTTCGGTGGTGGTGCTGTGGTCGAGGATCCAGATTTCGTCGGAATTTCGGGTGCTGATCAGGATCTGGTCCAGTTCCGGGTGGTAGTCGATGGAGTTGAAGTGGTTCCAGTCGCGCGTCGAGTTGGAGTTGGAACTGTTGAGCTCGGGCAGGTTGATGTCGAACAGCTCGGGGTGTTCTTCCACTACCCCGTAGTTTTGTTTGGCGGGGTCGAAGTCCTGGATGTAATGGTCTTTGATGTGCCACTCCCAGACGATGCTCATACCGTCGGCGCCCACCGGCGCCACCTCGATGATGCGTTCGGACCACATGTAGCCTTCGTTGGCTATCTCGTCGGGGTCTCTGCCCAGTTCGATCAGTTCTTCGGTGTACACCAGTTCCCAGGTGAGCGCCAGGATGTGGCCGTTGGGCATGTACACGGCGTCGTGGTGGGAGATCCAGGTAGGCGTGTTGATCTCGTAGGACCAGACGGTGTTGTTGTCCCAGTCCACCAGTTCCAGCCCGCCGGCATTGCTGGCGGAGGTGAAGGGCCCGGCGGGACTGGGTTTGTAGGTGCGTAGCATCAGCCCGTTGTCCAGGAAGTAAGCCGCCAGGCCGGGGCGGGTGCCGCGGGGCCACTCGTTGACGAGGCGGCCGCAGTTGTCGACCAGGTAGGCCTTCGTCCCGGAAAAGGGGGAGAAGAAGGTGTAGCCCTCCTGGGCGCCTTCCTCGTACACCGTGACGCCGACGGTGGGCTGGGCGTGGAGTTGCAGGGTGAAGAGCAAAGCCAGCAAGCTGGAAAGCAGGTATTTGTGGATCATGGAAATGGATTGTGGCATTAGCTTTTGAACTTTTGAGGGCACAGGGCGCATAGAGGTTGCGTCTATGTGGCCTATGTGCGCTATGTGGTTAAAAATAACCGTTAAACCGCAAAATAAAAATAGCTGCCCGGATTCGGGCAGCTATCTTGCGGGACTGTGCTGTAACGTCAGCGGCCCGGCAATTTATTCTGCCTGGGAGATCGTTTTAGAGTTGAAGAATTCGCACCTCCGGGGCGTTAGAGCCTGTTCATCCTGTCTTAGGGATCACGCAATAATAAGTTACCCAAAATAGAGGAAGTTATTTTGTGTGCTGGCAAGGCGCCAAACGTAGGCATAGCCCAGCTACGGCGAGGCTTGGCAACAGTCTACCCCGCACACGAAGTGTCAGGTAAAGAACGACTGTAGATGGGTAAGTTATTGTTGCGCGATCCCTTAAACTGTGCGGTGGGAAATTGTTGTCCTGCCGGCCCTACGCCGATGGCAGCCTGCGCCTGAAGCTGCATTAGGGTCGCCGCCGGCCCTGCAGCCTTTCCATCAATTCCCCCTTCCGCGCCTTGGCCAGCGGGACGCTGGAGTTATCCTCCATCTCTATCGCATTCCCTTCCAGCGTCCTGATCTTTTTGATGAACCGGATATTGACCAGGTGGGATTGGTGCGCCCGGAAGAACGTATCCTCCGGCAAAAGCTCCTCGTAGTATTTCAGGTTTTTGGAGGCCATGATCTTTTCCCCATTGTCGAGATGGAAGGTGGAGTAGTTGGCGCTGCCCGCCACGCGCACGATGTTGCCTATTGAAATATAATGAAGCCCTTCCAGGGTAGGCACGACGATCTTTTCCTGCCGGCCGGATTGCAGGGTGTGCAGCAGCTCGCCCAGTTGCTGTTCCAGCTTTTCCGTACGGTTCGACTGGCCGGCCTTTCCCACGGCGGCGATCAGCTGCGAGGGCTGGATGGGCTTCAGCAGGTAATCGACGGCGTGGTAGCGAAAGGCCCTGACGGCAAACGCGCTGTGGGCAGTGGTGAAGATAAGCTGAAAATCGGTTTGCTTCAGCTGGTCCAGCAACTGGAAGCCGTTCTCTTCGCCGATCTGTATGTCCAGGAAAACCACGTCGGGTGCCCATTGGAGGATCAGGGCGATGCCCTTGTCGATGGTATTGGCTTCGCCGGCGATTTGCACCTGGGGGCAGTAGATCTCCAGGAGGGTGGCGAGGCCCTGGCGGGCGTGTTGTTCGTCGTCGATGATGATGGCGCGGGGCATGGTGGTTTGTTTTTTAGTTTGGTTTTTGTATAACCTGAATGTCGTTCTGCTTTTTCGTTTAGCTAATCAGCGACTGAACGAAACTTTCGTTCGCGAGCGTCTATAAGACGCGATGTGGCACAACTTGGGGTTGTGAAGAAAGCCCCCTCGGGAGGATAGCACACTGCTACCAGAGGCAGCCAGGGATTTATTAAAATTTGTTAGGATTCGTTAGGATCGCTTTCCTTGTGGTTTACGATCTTAAAAAATCTTAATTTATCCTAAAAGATCAGTGTACTATACCTTTTTGCACAACCCCGAAAATCATGCAAGTCTGGAGACTTGCTAATTATTACGCATCGAGGCACAGCCTCTCGCGAACGTCCAGATTTATTGATTTCTTAATGGTGTTCGACTACTTACAAATTCAAATCCCTTCAATCCACACCCTTACTTCCGTCCCCAACACCTCCCCGTCCGCTCCCCTCAGCAGCTCCACCTGCACCGCCTCTCCATCCTGATTCCCCAGCAACTCCAGCCGCTTCTGCGTCACCGTCATGCCCACCGACTGGTGGCGGGGGCTGTGCTGGCCGTTGCCACCGGGGCGGTAGCCTACCCCATTGTCCCGGACCGTCACCGCCAGGCCGCCGTTTTCCTGCCGGAAATGGACGGTTACTTTTCCCTTGCCCTCCTTCTTCCCCAGGCCGTGGATGACCGCATTCTCCACATAGGGCTGGATCAGCATGGGGGGAAAGGCAATCGCCTGCTGATTCAGCCCTTCCTCCACTTCCAAGCGGTACTCAAAGCGGTGCTCAAACCGCTCCTGCTCCAGGGCGAGGTAGTTGTCGAGCAGCCGCAGCTCTTCGTCCAGGGACACTTTGCCCTGCACCGAGGCATTCAGGTTGTGGCGCACCAGCTGGGCGAAGCGCGACAGGTACTCCACCGCCCGCTTGCGGTCATTCTGCAGGATGAAGTTCTGGATGGAATTCAGGCAGTTGAAGATGAAGTGCGGGTTCATCTGCGCCTGCAGGGCCGAGCGCTCCAGCTCGGCGACCTGCTGCTGGATGGCCGCCTCCCGCTTCACCCGGGCCACCGACTGCCGCTGGTAGTAGAATATTCCGGACAGCAACAGCCCGCCGGCCAGGCAACGCGCCCACCAGGTATTCCACCAGGGCGGCAGGATGGCGAAGGCGTGGATGGCGCCGGGGCTCCAGTAGCCGTCCTGGTTCTGCGCCTGCACCTCGAAGCGGTAAGCGCCGGGCGGCAGCTGGGGGTAGTTGACGGTGAGGTTTTCGGTGTAGTGCCAGCCTGCCGTTTCATTCAGCCGGTAGCGGTAGGGAATGCGCCCGTTCTGCCGGTAGTTGATGGCCAGGAAGCGGAATTCGAGGCTGTTGTTGTCATGTTGCAACTCCTGGTTGGCCGCCAGGGGCACGTCGGCGCCATTGGCTCGGAGGTATTGTATAACGGGCGCAGGGGCTTCGGTATCCTCCTCCGGCTCATGGAATTTGACCAGCCCGCCGGCGGTACACAGCCAGACCTGCCCGGCGTAGGACTTGACTTTGTAAATTTCGTTGGAGGGCAACCCATTGGCTACAGTGAAACGGCGGACTTTCGGCCGGCCGGCGGCATCAAAAGTGACTTTGTTCAAGCCGTTCAGCGTGCCCACCCAGAGGATGCCGTTCTCATCCACATGCACATCCTCGATCATATTGGCGGTAAGGCCGTCGTCGGTGGTGACCTGGAGGATGTCTTCGCCTTTCCAGCGTACGACGCCCCAGCCTTTGGTGCCGAAGACGAGGCCGGAATCGGGAAGTTCGTCAATGTCTTCTACCCGATTGTTGAAAGCGGGGTGGGCGATGCCGGGAGAGATGAGGCTGCTGTCTTTGAACTGGAAGAGGCCGCGGGCGTTGCCTACCCATAGGCGTTGTTGGCGGTCGGTGTGGAGGGCGAAGGTGCGTTCGCGGAGGTTGTTGCCAGTCGGGTTAAATTTTATAGAATCACCTTGAATATCTATTACCCAAAAACCAGAGTAGTTGCAACCAAGCAATTCTCCAAAAGAATTGATGTGCAATTTTTCAAGTTTGGATGAATAGATCTTTACTATTTCACCTATGGCGTTCCTGCCTTCGACGAAACGCCACCTCCCATTCTTCCAGTAAACCGCGTTGCTCCATAAAGCATTGGCTTCGGGATGGTAAAGCAGTTCGTGATTGTTATATTCATTCGGATTGACCATTAAGTTTGTAATCTGTCCTTTTTCCAGGCTGACCTGAAAAATATCACCATTTCCGCAACCTGCAAATAGCTCTTCATTGTTTTTGAATGCTACGGCATTTACGAGGTCTTCTGAAAAACCGAAGCGGGAGTCATAGGTCAATAACTCGAAATCATGGCAATAAAAAACACCTTCCTCCAACGTGGTTACCCACAGGCTGCCTTTTAGGCCTCGATAAATATTGCTGATAGATAGACCGTCCAGGAAAAGGTCATATTCTCCATTTCGTAAAGCATCCAGATCACGATATCGCCTCAGCCCTTTCCCAAAGAGCAGGCAAAACCATATTGCCTGGGATGCGTCTTCAATAATTTCAGCCGTTTGTCCGGAAAAGGGTACAGCCCACAATAGTTCCCCCTCTTTCAGGCAAAACAACTGGCGACCCAAAACCACCAGGTAATGCCCGCCAGAAAGCTTCTGAACGTCCCAAGCCGTTCCAGGGTATCCAATATTATGAGGTAGCTCCATGCGAATCTTCCCTTTAGGTAAAGCGAATTCTACTTGTACAAGGCGGTGTTTATTTTCATAATCCAGCCAACCTCCAAAATCCTTTTCATTAAACCTCCCTATAAAGGTTCGCAGGAACCTGGTGGTCCCATTTATATCTACAGCCAATCTGGAGAGAGGCCGTGTGCTGGTAATAAGGCTATCTCTTCCCTGGGCATCTATCTGCAATATTCCCAAACTTACCAGTTCGAAATAAGCCGTTTCATCTTGGTTCAGATATTTCAGTTTAGCCGTATTGAATTGCTTTTGATGCCGCTGCACCAAGTGATTATATCGATACGGCACGATCGTATCCCCCTCCAAAATAAACGCCTCCCCCGTCATCGTCCCGAACCAGATACGCCCTTTGGCGTCCTCGTGAATGTTGAACACCACATTGCTGGTAAGGCCGTCCCGGGCGTCGTAGGTGCGGAAGGTGTAGCCGTCGAAGCGGGCTGCGCCGTTGTCGGTGCCGAACCATAGATAGCTGCGGCTGTCCTGGAAGGCGCAATACACCTCGGGGCTGGGCAGGCCGTGCTGGGTGGAGTAGTTTCGGAAGTGGGGCTGGGGGTTGTTTTGGGAGAAGAGGGAGATGGGGAAGAGGATGAGGAGGAGTAATATTTTGGTAGGAAGGTGGCTCATGGGTGTTTGTTTAACAAATCAATTTCGGCCGAAAATGCTTGGTTTTGCCCCAGCCCTGAAGGGAGACCAAGCATTTTCGACCTTGAGTTTTTTGTTTCAAGGTAGAGTTTTAGCAATGTTCAACCTCTTTTTTCTACAGGAATAACAGAGCTTGTTTTTTCACTTTCTCCCTTCAGGGCTGGGGCAAAAAAGTGAAAAAACAAGCGGCTTCAGAGTCATAACCCCTCATTGCTATCTGACAGTGGAGTATACAACTTAGGCGCTAATGCCCGCCGCAGCCCTGGGGCTAAATTAGCGCCTAAGGCTAATTGCCTCTTTTTCTGTAAAGTATACGGGAAAGAGGCGGGGAAGGTTGCTTCTTTAGGGAGCAAACCCCCAAACTTCATTGTTATACCCAAACAATATCCAGATAGGTTCCATCCAGGTGTTGGAAATCCTGGTCTGTTGTAACCAGCCAAAGATAATCTATGAAAGTTATTTTGTGAGGAGTTTGACAAGCCCATCAGCAGAGGGCTCATTCTCAAAGAGTTTTTGGAGAGGCGCCAATTGGTTAGAATCAAGCTTAAATTCATCCAGGTTGAAGGGCTGGTCAAATCCTTCAATGACTAACTCAGAAGGTTCAGTTTTAAACTCCTTTAACCACTCTTCAATAAGCTGTAGTTTTATCTCCCGGGGCAATTGCCTTGCCAGGTTTACAACCTGCCTGGTGGATACTTTTAAATCTATGGATGCCATATTTGAGGCCGGCAAGTGGATAAAACAGGGCTGCTCATTACGCTTTACCTGGTGAGCAAAAAGCTGCTGTTTCGCCCTTCGCTCTATCTTTCCGCCTTTTTCGAGGCAAACAGGCCGTTGTATTACGACAACCTTACCCGCGTGCGTACAAAAAACGACCTTACACAATGGCTGAAGTTTTTCCTGGTTGGGGCAATACAAACGGCGGGGTCTTCGGTCGCCACTTTCCGACAGATCACAACGCTGAAACAGCGGCTGGAAACAAGGATCGCCGGCCTGGGCAGAAAGCAAAGCAATGCTGAAAAACTATTGTATCACTTGTTCTCACAACCTGTCGTAACCGCTCAGGATGTGGAAGCCGTTCTTCAGAGCTCGGCGCCCACCGCCCATGCTATCCTCAAGGATTTTTCGGCCCTGGGCATTTTACAGGAAAGAACCGGCTACCAACGCAACCGGGTGTTCAGTTTTCAGGAGTATATTGCTTTGTTTGAAGAGTAGCCCTTTCCGAATTTCCAGGCTACCTGTCTAACATTGGCCACTCCATGCCTTCCGCACACGCTCGGCCTCGACTCCGCTCGGCTTTCCCCTTTCTGCTGGCCAATGTTAGACAGGTAGTCAATTTCCACCCAAACCGCCTGGATTTTTACTGAACCCGCCCGGATTTACATTGAGGCTGCACGGGCATGATGATGTTCTTATCTTGAGCTTGAGATCGCTAATACTGCATTCCAATCTTCTTGCTTACATCTTCGATAAACGCTGCCGGGTTAACCATACCGGAGGTAGTGGGTTAAATCCGTTGAAGTTTCAGCCGCAAATGGAGAGCGGGCCTCCAGGCCCGCTGGATAGATCAACGGATTTAACCCCCCACCCATACCGGAAACTAAACGAAAACCCGGCAGGTTGAGAAATGCTTCTTTCCATATTCAATAACTTTTTTAAAAACCTAATTCCATGAATTTACTACGACCCACTTCCGTTTCTGGTTTTTTGCCCACTTTATTTTTTTCAGGTAGACGTTGCTCAATTGAAAATTTCATAAACCTTAAATCCTTTGACATGAAAAAATTAAGTCAATCAGCATTATTGATATTGTTTGGGTTGTTAGCCTTACCATCCTTTTCGCAAACTGATAACTGCCTTGATTTTGATGGATTAAACGATTATGTGTACATCGGAGATGTTAATGACCTTGGCACATCAGATTTTACCATTGAAGCCTGGATTTATATAGAAAATGCTGATCCTGTAGGTAACGGAAATAAAATAATCAATAAAGGATTAACATCTGTCGGTACTCCAACGAATGCAGGGTATGCGCTCCGAGCGAATAAGACAACCCCTGATGAATTAGAATTTCATATTGGCCATTCGGACGGAAGCGTTGTCAGAGCTCGATACTATGGCATTTCGACTAATACGTGGTATCATGTCGCAGGCGTCAGATCAGATAAAAACCTCTATTTATATTTAAATGGCGAACTTGTTGCCACGAATACAACACCAATCGTTTTTAATGTTGACACAAACATTCCTCTGGTAATTGGAGCCATTCACAAAGGGGGATTAAGCTCTATAAATGAATTTATGAATGGTAAAATTGACGAAGTAAGAATCTGGAACAGGGCTTTATGTGCCGAAGAGATTGGGTTGTATAGCAGTTGTGCCATTACTACGCCAAAGCCTAACTTGATTGCCGTTTACAACTTCAATCAAAATAGTGGACTGACAGCTACAGATGCAAGTGGGAACAATAACAACGGCACTTTAACGAATGGTCCGGTATGGAAAAGCTCGCCGGTCGCTCCGGATAACTGTGATGATATCCTTGACGAAGGCTTTGATTTAGATAATGACGGCATCACCTATTGCCTCGACAACTGCCCCACCACCCCCAACCCCACCCAATCCGACCTCGACCTCGACGGCCTGGGCGATGCCTGCGACGCCAGCACCTCCATCTACGTCGTTGTCGATATCCTGAGTACCTACATAGGGAATCTGGACCTTGTTTCCGGAATCGAAAAAGCCCTTATCACCCGGCTCCAAACGGCGGCCTCCAAATTGTGCAGAGGCATCGACCCCGCCGTGGTGATCGGTCAACTGAACAGAATCATCCAGTACATCCAGTACCATAGCGGCAACCAGATCCCGGAAGCGGACGCTGCGTACCTCATCGCCCAGATCCAGGCTCTGATCGACGCCATTCAGGCCGGTACGGTGAAGTGCGAAACGGAAGAGGTGCCCACGCCCTCATCCGGTATCTTTACCCGAACAGTAAGTACGGAAAACCCAGGCTTCGAACTGTACCCCAACCCCACTACCGGCACCCTCACCCTCTATCTGCCCGCCTCCTTGGAGCAGGAGGTATCCATCGCCATCTACGATGCTTTCGGCCGGCAGGTGTTCTCCCTGCCCGCACAGGCATTGCAGAACCCGTCCCTCCGCATCAACCTCGCGGAGCAGCCTCTGCCCAACGGCGTCTATTTCCTTTCAGTAAGGACGGGAGAAGAGCGGCAGGTGAAGCAGTTTGTGCTGGCGCGGTGAGTGCCACATTAAGTGCCAATTTACCATTGGCGCTTAATTTCTCAGGCTGAAGTAAGACAATAACCGAAATCCATGAAGAAGGCTGGGATGGAATGTCCCGGCCTTCTTTTTCATTTCGTTAAGCCATTGAGGTGAAAAAGGCCGCTTTTTTGGTGAGGCTTCGTTCTTTTTCTTTGAAAATTTAAATCTTGACTTTAACTTTTCAAAGTTGCATATTGCAACATGATTCAGCGAGCCATAACCAAAACCATCCTGGAGGACCTTTCCTTTTTCCCGGTAGTTGGGATAATTGGGCCTCGGCAAGTAGGTAAAACCACCTTGGCAAAAGAAATACGAGGTCGCATTAAAGCAAAATCTGTCCTCATTGACCTGGAATTGGATTCTGACCTTAGAAAATTGGAAGATGCAGAGACGTACCTCCAGTCACATCGGGATAAATGCGTAATTATCGATGAGATACAACGAATGCCCCGTCTTTTTACTTTATTGAGGGCATTGGTCGATCTCGAACGAAGGCCAGGCCGTTTCATTATCTTAGGCTCTGCCTCCCCAAGGATGATCAAAGACAGCTCCGAAACATTAGCAGGAAGAATTTCTTATTCAGAGTTGGCGCCTTTCTCGTTGCCTGAGATAGAAAGCATAAAAACACAAGAAGAACACTGGTTGAAAGGCGGGTTTCCAGACGCTTTACTGGCACCTTCTGAAAAATTTACCTGGCGGTGGCTTCAAAATTTTATCCGGACATTCATTGAAAGAGACCTTCGGGAGCTCGGCCATGAAATCTCTAATGTAATGTTATCGAGGTTGCTCAGCATGTTGAGCCATATCCAGGGCCAATTGTTGAATTCCAGCGAACTTTCCAGATCCCTAGGGGTGAGCGTGCCTACTGTGAACCGGTACCTGGACTTGTTGGAAGGCAGTTTCATCATCAACCGGCTTCAACCCTACTTTAGGAATATAAAGAAGCGCCTGGTCAAATCCCCTAAAATCTATTTTAGAGATTCCGGAGTTTTACATCAAATTTCAAATATTAATGGCAGAGAAACACTTCTAGGACATATCGTGGCAGGAGCTTCCTGGGAAGGCTACGTAATAGAACAGGTCAGAAGAGTATCTGAAAATCGGCTGGAGATGTATTTCTACCGAACTCATGGGGGAGCTGAAACTGATCTCGTGCTAATCGGGCCGGGAAACCGGATTGCCTGTATAGAGATCAAACTATCAAACGCACCCCCAATCTCAAAGGGCTTTTACCAGAGTATTGAAGATATAGGGCCTGAATTTAAATATGTGATCTGCCCACACACAGAAAAATATGAGCGTTCTGGAGGTATTATCGTATGTAGCCTCATCGATTTTTTAGAAAAAGAGTTACTGAAAATTTGTAGTAATGTATAATGGGCTGACCGGCCTGCGTCGGAAGCGGCCGGATAGGTAAATAGTTACTTTTAAACCTAAAAGAGGCCGCAACTCAATACAGCAGTTGCGGCCTCTTTCATGGCGTCTATCACTCCGTCTGGAATAAGGCGGTAACCAGAGCTGTGAATCAGGAAAACAAATTTTTACCTCCGGTTCTCCCCCGAAGCCTTCGACCCGCTCCGGCGGTTATTGTTCCGCCGGTTCCGGTTCCGGTTGTTGTTATTTCTGCTTCCGTTCCCATTGCTCCTTTCCTGCCGGGGCGCCGGCTGCGGCGCCGGTCGGTCGTCTTCGGCCTCCCCGGCAAACGGGTGGTCCTGAACCACCGGTATCCGTTGCCCGGTCAGCTTCTGGATATCCCGCAGGTAGGCACGCTCTTCGGCATCACAGAACGACAGGGCGATGCCGCTGGCCCCTGCCCGCCCGGTGCGCCCAATGCGGTGGACGTAGGTCTCCGAGATGTTGGGCAGGTCGAAGTTGATGACGTGGGACAGCTCTTCGATGTCGATGCCGCGGGCGGCGATGTCGGTGGCGACCAGCACGCGGGTGCGGCCGTCTTTGAAGTTGCCCAGCGCCTGCTGGCGGGCGTTCTGCGATTTGTTGCCGTGGATGGCCTCGGCGTGGATGCCCTGCTTCGTCAGGTCTTTGGCGACGCGGTTGGCGCCGTGCTTGGTGCGGGTGAAGACCAGGGCCTCGGAAATAGCTTCGTTGCGGAGGAGGTGGAGCAGCAGGTCCCGCTTTTGCTTTTTGGGCACGAAGAAAACGGACTGCTCTACGCGCTCGGCGGTGGAAGAAACCGGGTCGACCTGCACTTTGGCGGGGCGGTCAAGGATTTCGCGGGACAGCGTGACGATGGCGTCGGGCATGGTGGCCGAGAAGAAGAACGTCTGCCGTTTCTGGGGCAGTTTGCGGATCACCCGTTTCACGTCGTGGATGAAGCCCATGTCGAGCATGCGGTCGGCCTCGTCGAGGACGAAGAATTCGATATCATTGAGGCTGACGTAGCCCTGGTTCATCAGGTCGAGCAGGCGGCCCGGCGTGGCGACCAGGATGTCGACGCCCGACTGCAGCTTGCGCGTCTGGGCGTTTTGCGATACGCCGCCGAAGATGACGGTATGGCGCAGCTTCAGGTGTTGCCCGTAGGCGTCGAAGCTCTCCCCGATCTGTATGGCCAGCTCCCGGGTAGGGGCCAGGATCAGCGCCTGTATGGGGCGCTGCCGGCTACTGCCCGGCTGCTGGTCGTTCAGCATCTGCAGGATAGGCAGGGCGAAGGCCGCCGTCTTTCCCGTCCCGGTCTGGGCGCAGGCCAGCAAATCTCTGCCCTGGAGCGCCAGGGGGATGGATTGTGCCTGAATGGGTGTTGGTCTTTGGTATCCAGCCGTTTTTAGAGCCCGCTGGATGGGCTCGATGAGATGAAGGTCTTGAAATGTCATTACAATAATTGAAAACGGCTGGCTAAAACTTTGGTGGGTTCTGGATCAGCAGTCATTTGTTGCAGGGAATTCTCCCTTTTGTGAATAAATGGCGATCCCCTTTTCGGGAATACCTCTGAATAACGCGCAAGGTAGGGATAATAGTTCAATGGGGCAAATATTTTGTTGGAGGGAAGAATCAGGGAGCAGGTACAACACGTCAGGGAATTTTCGTAAATTTGGTAACCCTTTGGTCGCAGCGTAGTATAACTTTCATATTCGTATATAAACAGTTTTTGTGGCAAGAATTTGGGTATCAATTTCCCAAGCGGGAATTGCTGCAGAAAATCGAACCATCCCGAATATTCCAGGAAATCATTCCCACACCGATTGACTATGAGGACCATTATTTTCAGCCTGTCATTGTTGTTGTTTTATCCTTTCCCCTCTTCCGGCCAGGAAGCTACCCTCCGGGAATTGCAGGCCGCCCTGGCCAACGCCCGGGGCGAGGAGCGCGCCGACGTGCTGAACGGCCTGGTGGAGCAGTTGAAATTCAGCCAGCCGGCTCAGGCTGCGGAATATGCCGGACAAGCCCTGGAGCTGAGCGAGCAGCTAAACTACCGGCCCGGCATTATGGCCGCCGCCTACCACCTGGCCATTGCAGAAAGGGACAGCCGAAACACCCGCCGGGCTGTGCGCTACGCCGAGCAGGGCCTGGCCGCCGCCCGCGCCCGGAAAGATAAAATGGGGGAGCTGAAAGGATATAAAATCCTGGAAACCATCTATCAGGTTGCCGGGCGGGATAAGAAAATGGCCGAATACCGGGACGAATACGACAAGCTGAAAAAAGAGCTGGAGCTGGCGCAAACGTCGGAGCAACTGGCCAACCTGGAAAAGGAGTTCGAATCCACTTCCGAGGCCCTGGGGCTTTCCGAACAGGAGAAGGCACAGCTCTCCCGGGAAAAAGAAGCGGTAAAAGGGGCCCTGCGGCTGACCGAAGCGGAAAACCTGCTGAAGGAAACCCAGCTGGCTGTTGCCGAAAAGGAGGCCGCCGAGCTGGCCCTGGCCAAGGCCGGGCTGGAGCGCGAAACCGCCATGATGGAAAAAGACGCCGCCCTCCTGCAGTTGGAGCTGAGCGAGGAGCGCGCCATGCGCAACCGCATCTACGCCGTTGCCGCCGTGCTGCTGTTGCTCCTGGCCGCCGCCTGGCAACGGTACCGGTTCGTCCAGCAGCGCAAACTGGCGGAGATCGAAAAGCAGCGCGCCGAGCGCCTGGAGGAGATCGACCAGCTGAAGGACCAGTTCCTGGCCAATACGTCCCACGAATTGCGCACCCCCCTCAACGGCATCATCGGCATCGCCGAGTGGCTGTACGAGAAGCGCGAGGAGGCCAGCCCGGAAATCCTGCGGGATAACCTCTCGGTCGTGATCTCGGCGGGCAAGCGGCTCAACAACCTGGTGAACGATATCATGGACTTCTCCCGCCTCCGGAATGCGGAGTTGCAACTTCATCCCAAACCCCTCCACCTGCGTTCACTGGTGGACGTCATCCTGCGCATCAACCTGCCCCTCACCCGGGGCAAATCCCTGCAGCTCGCCAACGAAGTGCCGGCGGGCCTGCCGCCGGCCCTGGCCGACGAAGGGCGCCTCCAGCAAATCCTGCAGAACCTGGTGAGCAACGCCATTAAGTTTTCGGACAAGGGTGCCATTACCGTCAGCGCCCGGGAAACAGGCGGTGCCCTGGAAGTCTCCATCCGCGATGAAGGGATCGGCATCCCGAAGGAGAAGCAGGAATTTATCTTTCAGGCCTTCCAGCAGGGCGACGGCTCCACGGCCCGGGAATACGAAGGCACCGGCCTGGGCCTGTCCATCACCCGCCACCTCATCGAACTGCACGGCGGGAAAATCTGGCTGGAATCGGAACCGGGCAAAGGCACGGTTTTTTACTTCACCCTTCCGGTTTCTGATGCCCAACCGGCGGCAACGGAAGAGGAAGTGAAAGTGAACGCCCGGCCCCTCTATGCTTCCAACGGGGAGGAGGAGTCCCGGCCGGGCCCGGCGGCGCCCGTCCCCGCCGGCCAGCGCATCCGCATCCTGGTCGTCGACGACGAACCCATCAACCAGCACGTGCTGAAGAACCACCTGAATCCGGACTACTACGCCGTCACGACGGCCATGAACGGGGAGCAAGCCCTTGCCGCCCTCCAGTCCGGCGAGCCCTTCGACCTCGTCCTGCTCGATATCATGATGCCGCGCATGTCGGGCTACGAAGTGTGCGAGCGCATCCGGGAACAGTTCCTGCCTTCCGAACTGCCCATCATCATGGTCACGGCCAAAAACCTGGTCAAGGACCTCGTGATGGGCCTCGACACCGGCGCCAACGACTACCTGGCCAAGCCCTTCACCCGCGACGAATTCCTGGCGCGGGTGAAAACGCAGCTCAACCTTCACCAGATCAACCGGGCCACCGGCCGCTTCGTGCCCAGCGCCTTCCTGCGCTCCCTGGGCCGGGAAAACATCACCGAAGTGCGCCTGGGCGACCAGGTGGAGCGCAAAGTGACGGTCTTCTTTTCCGACATACGCGATTATACCGCCATGTCGGAGTCGATGACGCCCGAGCAGAACTTTAAATTCGTCAACGCCTACAACCGGCGGATGGGCCCCATCATCGACCGGCACGGGGGCTTCATCAACCAATACCTGGGCGACGCCATCATGGCCATCTTCCAGCACAGCCCGGAAGGCGCCCTCCGGGCTTCTATCGAGATTCAGCAGGCCATCCGGGAATACAACCGGCAACGCGAAGCGAAAGGGCGCCGGCCTATCCGCTCCGGCATCGGCTTCCACACCGGGCCCCTCATCATGGGCATCATCGGCGACGACAAGCGCCTGGACGCCGCCACCATCTCCGATACGGTCAATACCGCCGCCCGCATCGAAAGCCTCAACAAATTCTACGGCGCCAATATCCTGCTCAGCGAGGACAGCCTGGCGGCCATCTCCGAACCCGAAGCCTTCCATTTCCGGATGCTGGGCCAGGTACAGATGAAAGGCAAAAAGGTGCCCGTGGGCATCTACGAATGTTTCGACGGCGACAGCCCGGAGGGTTTTGACAAAAAACGCGCTACCCTCGATGCGTTCGCCGAGGCCAGAACATCTTACTTCGACAAGGAATTCGCCAAAGCCTACCGCGCCTTCGAGGCTATCCTCAAAGAAAACCCGGAGGACGCCACCACCCAGCTCTTCCTCAACAAAACCCTGGAGTGCATCGCCAGTGGCGTGCCCGACGACTGGACCGGCATCGAACGCATGACCGCGAAGTGAGGTGTTTGGCCCGTTTTTCCTTCCCCGCCGGGAGGAGCAGAGGGGGGAAGGAAAAACGGGCCGGCGGAAGTTCTCCGGCAAGTATTGCCCGGGCGGGCGGTAAGATTCCATTGCCGGCTACCAGGTCAGTAGTGGTCTCTAAACATATTCTAAACCTCGAACAATTGCCCTTCCATTCGTCGGGGTAAAAACTACGAACTGGCCGGTAGCCCATTGCCAACTAAATGGAGCTGTACCTGACCGCATCCGCAGCCTGATTTCAGCAAGGGGCATTGCAAAAATCAACTGCCCGATAGGATTTAATCTGAAAACCTCGTATATTGAAAGCCAAATAACTTTGCCTGCCCCGGCCACAAGTCCGGCGGCAATCATAACTAATTTTAATCTAACGCGCTCACCGGGCCCACCTTTTCCAGTTGCTCCTGGTGATTATTCACACACATTTACGGACTTGCCGGCTGTTGGCTTGCCAGCGGCGGGTCGGTGTTTTGTTGCTTGTTGTCGGTTGTCGGTTGTTTGGCCAACCATCAACAAACAACGCAAATCCTCCAGGTAAACCGTACCAGGAAGAAAATACTGCTGTACATGAAAGCACCAAACGCCTGTAGCTTTGAAGGCCCACAAAGCCGATGCCGGTTGCTATCGGGCATCAGCTTTGTGCCGTCTTCGTGTCTTAGTGGCAAAAAAGCGCCATGCACAGCAATGCAGGAAGCAACTGAACCTTATTGCTCACACATAAAATTCGCGCATTATGAAAAATTCAACACTGACTTTGCTCTTCTGTATGCTTGGCCTGTGGGCTTATGCCCAGGCCTCGCTCACCGTCCTCAACCCGCGCCAGCAATGGCACACCGGACAGGGGTCCATCGAAGAGGCCACCATCACCCTGGAACCCAAAGGCATCTACCTCGATGTCAGCCTCTACCTCAACCTCTCTTATGCAGAAACCGATTTCAATTATGAAGACTCGCTGGAGGTAACCCTCGACTTCACCCTGCCGGAAGAAGCCGCCATCTACGACTCCTGGCTCTGGATCGATGAGGTGATCGTCAAAGCGGACATCCTGGACCGCCGCACGGCCACCAACATCTACGAAGATATTGTCAACCGCCAGCAGGATCCCTCCATACTCTTCAAGCAGGGCCCCGGTCAATACCAGCTTCGGGTGTATCCCTTCACCCAGGATCAGCGGCGCAAAGTAAAGATCAGTTATCTGCTGCCCGCCAACTGGACGGCAGAGCAGGTGCTGGCCGACCTGCCCATGGAGATCATCCAGGCTTCCTACATCCCCCTCCAGGAGCTGACGCTTCGGGTGTGGGCCGGCGCGGAATGGGGGCAGCCCCGTATCCCCGAGCTGCCGGATGCCGTATTCTACCCGAACAACCACCCCGACCTGGGCACCTTCCGGGAGTACATCCTCTACTGGCCGGAGATCAGGCCCGGCCTGACCCTCGCCCTGGACGCCCCCCTGCACGAGGGCCTGTACGTGAACCACAACGACAGCCTGCGGATGTTTCAGTTCGTGGCCCTGCCCGATCAGCTGGTGGCCCTGCCGGAAGCGCCGCCGCGCCGGCTGCTTATATACCTGGACTACAAACCGGATAATGCCAGCGGTTTTTCCAAAGAAGACCTGCTGGATGGCCTGCAGCGGGAACTGCTTGCCGGGCTGCGGAGCCAGGACGAGTTCCAGCTGTGGGCCACTACCAACGGCGAGCCGGCAATGCTGGCCGACGGCTGGGTGTCCGGTTCCGCAGATGCCATCCTCGAAGCATTTGAAAATCTTTCCCTTTCCGCTTTTCCCAATAACGGAAGGCTGAATGACGCCCTCTTTCACGCCCTGGGCCAGATTGACGCTCAGGGCCAGGAAACTCCTGTATTGCTGATTTCCAACTCTCAAAACGAAGGCGACCCCTGGTACGCCGAACAACTGGTGAACCAACTGACGCGGACAGCAGGCTTCGGCCTGGCTGATTTCTATTTTATCAACTACCAGAACAGGAACATCGAGGAGTGGTGGGACTGGTGGGGCCCCAGCGGCTGGAGCAGCAACGACTTTTTGTATGCCGAGCTGGCGAGGCTCTCCGGCGGCACCTACCGCCGCGCCGGGCAGTTCCGCTACAAAATCCGCAAGGCGCTGGAATCCGCCGACCGGCTGCGGGGTTCCGTAGAACTCCACTCTACCCTGGAGGGCGGTTTTTGCTACAACCGCTTCCTGCTGGGCGGCAGCACCGTCAACCTTCCCCTTAGCCGGCCGCTGTATCAAGTGGGCCGCTACCAGGGCTTTTTCCCCTTCCGGATGGAATACATCACCGTAGTGGATGGGACGCCGCTGGCTGCCAACCGGGACGTCGGGCCGGAGTATATCCACACCATTGATACCCTGGCTGAAGAAGCCTGGGCCGCCAACTACCTGCTCTCCCTCGAAAACAGCAACCAGGGCGATGCTACGGCCCAGGAGATCGTCGAGAGCAGCATCTATTACCGCGTGCTTTCCATGCACACCGCCTTCCTTTGCCTGGAACCCAGCCTCGGCGGAGAACCCTGCATCGGCTGCATCGACGGCTCCGGCGGGGGCGACATCCCGGTTTTCAGCACCGGCGACCTCGCCGCCCGGAATCCCCTCATCCGGCTGAACGCCTCGCCCAACCCCTTCGTGGAACAGATCCTGATCCGGGCCGAACTGTTGGCCGGCGCCGCAGCGGCGGAATACCGCTTCGCGCTGTTCGATGAACAGGGGCGGCTGGTACACGTCTTCGAGCCTCAGGCCCTCGCTCCCGGCCGGGAAGTAACCCTGCAGTGGGATGGCGCAGGCCTGCCCGCCGGCGTTTACTTCCTCATTGCCGAAGGCCCGCAGGGCAGGACGCAGCTGAAATTGGTGAAGGTGGGCGCGTAGTAGTGCAGCCGGAACGGAGTCCCGGGGTAGTTGTTGGTTGTGGGTAATTGCCCATTCGCAGCCTCTAAGCCGTTGATTGCCAGCGAACCTGGCCCCGAGCTTGTCGAAGGGAACCAACAACGGCCTTTTGTTCCCGGCAGGAAAATAACTGCCCCGTTATTTAGTGCCAATAGCAGGAGGGACGTCACCCATTCGCCAGCTCCAGCAAGACATCTGCGTGGCACAGCTCATCCAGCCTGCAGCTGCAGGCGAGGTCTTT
Organism: Lewinellaceae bacterium; assembly: GCA_020636375.1. Taxonomy (GTDB): domain Bacteria; phylum Bacteroidota; class Bacteroidia; order Chitinophagales; family Saprospiraceae; genus JACJXW01. Next base: position 272,816 of record JACJXZ010000013.1, read on the forward strand.
GCCCCGCAGCAATGACAGGTCGTACCGCTCCGGCTCTTCTTCGATCTTCCGGAGGATGTATTCCCGGTAGAGGCGTACGCTCTCTTCCCGGGTGTATTGCCCGCCGTGTTCCACAATGCGGAAGGGGTTGCCCCAGCGGCTGCCGCGGGTGACGAGCACAGCGCCTTCCGGCAATTTGGTGTAGCGGGTCTTGCGGTGGATGCGTCTGGGCATAGTTGGTTGTTTTCTTTTTTAATCGTAACTATTTAGGTGGGCCTGATGCCTTTGCCACGAAGACACCAAGACACCAAGATTGCACCAAGCCGATGCCGATAGCTATCGGGCATCGGCTTGTGCAATCTTAATGTTTTTACCCGATGGTTATCGGGGTTCGTGGCTAAAAAGCGGAGGGCTGCTAAATAGTTACGACTAAGTTGCAAATTCTGGCGCCAAGGATAACCGCTTTGAAGAATAAGGCTGCTCCGTCTCCGTCGGTCCGGAGTGCCCGCAGGTCAGGAATAAGGCCCTCTACCATTCCACTTCCTCCTTCCCGAGCCGTAGTTCAACAACCTCCCTGCCCTCTTTTTTCCTGACCTTCAGTTGTACCTCCCCGCTGCCCTTCTCCCGGAGGGCGCAGTAGTCCTCCAGGGAAGCCCCTTCCGTATTGGCCTCATTGATGGCGATTACCTCATCTCCGGGTTCGATCCCGCTGTTTGTCAGAGCCAGCCGTTGATATGTACTCAGCACCCGGATGGCCCCGCCTTCGTAGCCGATCCGGAGCAGTTCCTGCGGCAGCCGGGCCGGGGCGGAAATCCGGGGCAGGAGGTACAGCCGGCTGGCGCTCCAGCTGATAAGCAGTTTGTAGTTTTCCCAGAAGCGGTTGCCGATCTTGTCGCTGGTGTTGAAAGCGGTGATCACGGTGGGCCCGAAAGATGCGCCGCCGATGCGCAGGCTGTCCGTTCGGAAATACCAGGTGGTGTCGGTGTTGGCGCCGAAGATGCCCTTGGAGGTGCGGCCGAAGGCATAGGTGGACGCCGTATCCCGGACAATCTTTACCTCATCGGTTTTTTGTACGGAAACGCCGCGGGTGGAGCCCAGGTCGAACGTGACGCCGGAAGCCGAAAGCAAGCCGGGAATGTCGACCTCCAGTTCCGGCGTGCCCTGGGCCTTGGTTTTGAACGGAATAGCGACCGGATATACTTCTTCCGGCCGCTCCGCTCTGCCTTTGCCGTACAGGCGTATCCTTTCTTCCTGATAGTCCACCTCCCAGTCGAAGTGCGACATCGCGTTGGCGCCCAGCAGCCCATCGATGCCCAGGCAATGGAAGAGGCTCAGGTCCGTCACCAGGGCAGCAGAATTTTCGATTTCCACGCCGCCGAAAGCCAGGCTTTCCAGTACGACAAATTCAAGCTTCGACTCGTTGTTCTGCGAGTCGGAAACGTCGATGGACTTTACCTTTCGGAGGTTCAGCGCTTCCCTCAATTCCAGGCTGATCACCGTGGGCGCTCCGCTGTCGATGATGAACCGGCGGGGCAGGCCGTTGACATGGACATCGATGAACAACAGGCGGTTGTGGTAATCAAAGTCGACCGGTTGCAGAATATCCGCTTTGAGCACTTCTCCCTGCTGCATCAGCTTCCTGACGCTGGCACACTGGGAAAACAACAATATCGCCAATATTAGGAGCGTCGGTTTTTCGATCATAACTACCCTGGAGTTTGGTTTCAGGACGGCAAATTAAGGATTTTCGGAAAATCTCCTCGCTGCCTGTCCCGCCCCCCCCGCGATCCCGCCAAGGGAGGGAAGCCGCTAAAACGGAGCAGACAAAATCCTGTGCATCCTGTCAATCCTGTCTATAAAAGCGGCGCCTCCTGTAAATCCTGCCTGGTTTTGCCTATTTTCGGAAAAAAATTTCAACAGATGAACGCAACGAAAAAGCAACTGCTCCTCTTATCTACCCTCATCCTTAACCTCAACCTCATCCTTAACCTGAGCCTCTCCGCCCAGGACACCACAATCGTCCAAACCCTCACCTGGCAGTCCGACAACCGCTCCGGCTACTACCAGTTTCCGGACGAGCCGGGCGCCCGGTACGAAAAGATCCTCATGCGCTACAACATGCGCTGCCACGACAACGCCGTAGGCAGCGGCAACGTGGGCTGCCGCGAGTGGGACTACAGCTGCAACACCTTCATCACCGACCCCGCCCTGGTGGATTCCACCCGCGCCACCCATCCGGATTATGTTATCCCCGGCTTCAGCGGGGATGCTTTTCCCTATACCGGCCAGCCGACCTATACTTACCGGCAGTACGGTCAGTATGACATCCAGTATGGCGCTGTCCTGGCGGAGAACAGCCTGGAGGTCGTGCCCTCCGATTTTGGCATACCCATTACCCTCGGCAACCCAACCGGCAAGATGTTCTTCCTCTATACTGCCGAAGAGCTGCAGCCGGTTGCATCTCAGGGCAATCCGCTCACCAGGCTCGGATTCCACGTCCTGGAAGGCGGCGACGGCAATGCTTTTCTGCGTTTGCGGCTGAAGCCCACCAGCCTGGCGGCCCTGTCTGCTGAAACGCCGCCTGATCCGGAGGGCTTTACGGAGGTATACTTCCGGAATACCAGCTTCTCTCCGGGCCTGAACACCCTGTCCATCCGCCCGTTTGCCTGGGACGGGACGTCCAACTTGTTGCTGGAACTGAGCTATACCAACCCCGGCAGCGGCCAGCCGGCGGTGCTGGCCAACAACCAGGCGCCTTTTTCGGGCCAGGTGGCGGCGGCCGGCGCCGACCGTTATCTGGAGTTCAACGGCTATGGGATAGTGAAGCCCCCGGCGGCAGCTTTCGAAGGCATCAGCCAGGAGGTCTCCATTTCTTTCTGGTGTTATGGCGACCCCAACAACCTGCCTGTCAATTCCACTATCTTCGAAGGCAATGATTTGCAGGGCCGCCGCCAGGCTAACGTCCACCTCCCCTGGGGCAACAGCCGCGTGTACTGGGATTGCGGCAACGACGGCAGCGGCTACGACCGAATCGACAAAGCTGCCAACCCGGAGGATTTTGCCGGCAAGTGGAACCACTGGGCCTTCACCAAGAACGCCGCCACCGGCGAGATGAAAATCTATCTCAACGGGCAACTCTGGCACAGCGGCAGCGGAAAGACAAAACCCATCGATATTCACGATTTTGCCATCGGCGCCGCCGTGCTCGCCGGCAACGCCTACTACGGCGCCATCGACGAGTTTCGCATTTGGAAGAAAGCCCTCGGCGAGCAGGATATCCAAAGCTGGATGTTCCGGCAGTTGAGCCCCGCTCACCCGGAATGGGATAACCTGGCCGCTTATTACCCCTTTGACGAGGCATCAGGCTCTACGGCCATTGACGCTTCTGCCAATGGCTACGACGCTTTCATCTTCAGCGCTCCTCCCCGGAGCAGCCATCGCGGGACGAGCCTTTTCAAGGGCTTCTTTTCCAGCTTTGAACGGCTGGCCCTCACCTTTATCGCCGGCAGCTATTCCGAAGGGCCGGTTGAAGTAGCCAGTACGGTGATGGATTCCACGCAAAATGCCCCATATGCCGTCATTCAATATGGCGTGGATGAAAACAACAGCCTGGTGGCCCTCGACACCCAGCTCGCCTGGCACGCCACAGCCGAACAGCTGCTCGACGAGCAGGGCAACATCCTGGAAACCTACCCGGTAACGGCCGAAGGGACGATCACGCCCGGCACCCTCACCTATTACCAGAAGCAGGACGCCAGGTTTGAGCTGCTCTCCCTGGTCACCCCCTATGGCAACGGCCTGAGCCTGGGCGCTCTGGGCAAAACCTTCTGGTTTGACGTGACGGACTACGCGCCCATCCTGCGCGGCGAGAAATTCCTCTCGGTAGAACTGGGCGGCGAATACCAGGAAGAACTCGACATCAGCTTCCACTTCATACAGGGCACGCCTCCCCGCGACGTGCTGGGTATCCAGAACATCTGGCCCTTCCGCCGCGGCTGGTTCGACCAGATCCAGGACGACCGCTTCTTCGAACCCCGGCAGGTGCCCCTGCGCGCCGATGCCGCCGGCTACAAAATCCGAGCCTCCATTACCGGCCACGAGCAGAACGGAGAGTTCACCCCCCGCGAACACTACATCAACCTGGACGGCGGCGCGCAGGAGTTCCCCTTCCAGGTGTGGAAGGCCTGCGGCGATATCCCCATCTACCCCCAGGGCGGCACCTGGCTGTTCGACCGTGCCGGCTGGTGCCCCGGCACGCCCACCGACGTGCACGAATTCGAGATCACGGACAGGGTCAGCCCCGGCGGCAGCGTAGAGGTGGACTACGGCCTGAACGGCCCCTTCCTCAGCAGCGCCAACTATTTGGTGTCTACCCAACTGGTTTCCTACAGCCCGCCCAATTTTGAGCTGGACGCCGCCATCGAAGCCATCATGCGGCCCAGCGGCCGGGTGGAGTTCTCCCGCATCAACCCGGCCTGCAACCGGCCTACGGTCGTGGTAAAGAATACCGGCGCAACGCCCGTTACCAGCCTGTTGCTGGAATACCGGCTGCAAGGCGGCCCCGCTCTGAGCTACGCGTGGACGGGCAACCTGGCATTCCTCGACACCGCTGTCGTCGAGTTGCCCACCCCGGGCATGGATTTCTGGAACACCGTGGAAGAGCAAGGGGTTTTCCAGGTAAATATCCTGGAAGTGAACGGCCAGGCCGACGATTACAGCCCCAATAATGCAGGCTACTCGGAATTCGAAAAACCCACCATTTTCGAGGTAGAACGCCTGCAGTTCCACTTCCGCACCAATTTGCGGCCCAACGAAAACCGGTATGCTTTCCGCAATGCTGCCGGCGAGGTGGTGCTTTCCCGCGACAACATGCAGTCCAACACCCTCTACATCGACGAGATCGACCTGCCGCCGGGCTGTTACTCCCTGCACATCGAGGACAGTGCCGGCGACGGTCTCTCCTACTGGTACTGGGACGCCATCGGAGATAACCGGGGCAGCGGCCAGGCCAGCTTCAAGCGGTATTACAATCCGAGTATCCAGCTGCCGGTGAAGTCCTTCGAAAGCGAATTTGGCAGTAGCATCGACTTTGATTTCATTATGCCGGTGACGGTAGGCAACCAGGAACTTGCCCAACCGCGCCGCTTCAGCGCCTGGCCCAACCCCACGCCGGGCGAGGTGATGGTAGAACTGGAGGGCTTCCGCGCCCAGGAAATGCAGCTGGAGGTACTCAGCCTCACCGGGCAGGTATTGCAGGAGCAACGCTGGCGCCACGACGGGCACAGCGCCCGGCAAACGCTGAGCCTGGAGGCGTATCCAAAAGGCATGTACATCATCCGGCTGCAGGGTGAGGATGGGGTGTGGGTGCGGGAGGTGGTGAGGGAATGAATGAGTGAATGAGTGAATGAGGGAATGAGTGAATGGGTGAATGAGGACGGGACAGTATTCAATCCCTCGTGTTTGAAATCCGGAAATGACCAGGCAACATTAGCAGAGTATAAATCATACACAGCCCTGGCAATCTCTGTCCAGCCTACCCTCCTCCCAACCCACTAAATCCATCTCCGCGGATCAACCACTTCCCGTCGGGTTGCCGCTGCCACAGGACGATGAATTTACCGGCGCGTTTGCCGTCATTGAGATAATAACCGATATCGTAGCCCTGATTGCCGGAAATCCGCCGGTCGATGATCTCGAAGGTGATATCAGGCCCGGCGCCGGGCGTAAAGCGCCCCAGGTAGCGGGCGAAATTAGCCTGGATGGCATCCCGCCCCTGAATGATCAAGGCATTGGGTTCGAGGTAGTAGGCATCCGTAGTATACAGATTGGCGACCATAGCCGGGTCGGCCTGCCGGTAGGCTTTCGTAAATGTGTCGTAGGCGGCCTGCATGGCGGTTTCCGCCTCTTTGCCGCTGCCCGCCCTTCGCGAAAGCTGACAGGCGGTGGCGAACAAGGCCATAGAGATTAAGAGTAAAGTTGTACGCATAGGTTCCGGGTTTAGCCAAAGTGATGAATCTGCTTTTAGGTTTTGGGGTGGCCAAGCAGGTTCATAATTTTGGCTATAAAAACACCGCGTACAAAATAGCGTTGCACACCGAAAGGATGATGGCCAGGAAGAAGGCCGATGCGAAATTCCGGATATTAAAGCCTTTCAGGAAATAGGCGGCGAGCAGCAACATGGCGGCATCCACCACAAAGGCGAACAGCCCCAGGGTAAGGAAGCGCAGGGGCGTGGTGATGAAGTCGAGAAAAGAACCCAGGGTAGCGTTGAGGAAAGACAAAATGACGGCGATGATCACTGCCCGGGTAAAATCCTGGATCTCCACGCCTTTGAGCAGGTGGGCGCCCGCCATCAGGGCCAACGCGTTGAGCAATACTTTGACGATCATTTCGCCCAGGCCGCCCAGGCCGGCGTCAAGCAATAAAAGTTCCATACTGTAGTTTGTCGTCCTGTTTGAAAAATTTCCGGAAAAGGATGCTTTTGTGTGTCAACTCGGGCGCCCTAAGCCCCCGGGCCGAAGTCGCTCCGGGGGGACTACAGAACGCAGCGATATTGAGCTTTTCCTGTTAATCCTGTCCATTCTGTCGACAATAACATGAGCGGTAGGCCCAATCCTGTCCGGTTTATTGATTGTCTACCTGCCCCTTCAGCTCGTCCAGTTCTTTCTGGCACTGCTGCAGCTTCTGCTCCAGTTCGCCGATGCGCTGCCGGAGGTCCGCCTCGGAAACTTCGTCATCGGGCCGGACGGAGACCTCTTCGGTTTTGGCCGGCTGGTCCAGCCCCAGGTACTGCCGGACGTTCAGCGGGTCCTCCCCATTGTACCAGGACGCGCCGAAATAGGCCAGCGGCACAATGAACAGCATGACGATGATGAACCGCGCAAAGGGCGTCATTTTTCTTTTTGGCATGGTCGATTTTTTAATCACTACTAAAATACGGGGGCAAAGTTACGTTTATAGCGCCCGAAATGCACATTATTTCTACTTAATAACGGGAAGGGCCGATCAGGGCGAGGTTATCCTGCCGTATTGTTATGTAATATTTTTCCAGTGGCGGCATAAAACCCCCTGTAAATTACCATCTTCCTTTCCATCCCCCTATTTTTGGGGCGTTTGCCGGGCAGCAGTATAAGCCTGCCGGGAATCAAAACAGCATCATGCCTGAAGCATATATATACGAATCCGTGCGCACGCCCCGGGGGAGGGGAGAAAAAGGGGGCGCGCTTTATGAAGTCAAGCCCATCGACCTGTTGGCCGCTGCCCTGCTGGCTTTGCGCGAGCGCACAGGCATTGCTCCCGAAGAGCTGGACGACGTCATTATCGGCTGCGCAACGCCGATTGACGGCCAGGGGTACAACATCGCCAAAGCCGCCCTGCTGCACGCCGGCTGGGGTGCCGCTGTCGGCGGCATGCAGGTCAACCGCTACAGCGCGTCCGGGCTGGAAGCCATCAACCTGGCGGCCATGAAGGTGCGCTCCGGATGGGAAAGCCTGGTGCTGGCCGGCGGGCTGGAAAGCATGAGCCGCATCCCCCCCGGCAGCGACGGCGGCCCGCTGATGTTCGACCCCGAGCTGGTGAGCCGGGCCTATTCTATTCCCCAGGGCATCTCCGCCGACCTGATCGCCACCCTGGACGGCTTCAGCCGCGAAGAGCTGGACGCCTGGGCGCTCAATTCGCACCGGCGTGCCCGGCAGGCCTGGGACAACGGCTACTTCGACCGGTCGGCCATACCCATTCATGACCGCAACGGGCTGCTCATCCTGGACAGGGACGAACACATCCGCCCCGACATCACGCTGGACGCCCTGGCGCAGCTGCCTCCTGCCTTTGAGGCCATCGGCCGGCAGGGTTTCAATGCGATGGCCTTGCGCCGGTATCCCATGCTGGAGCGCATCCGCCACCTGCATACCGCCGGCAACTCTTCGGGCACTGCCGACGGCGCCGCCCTGGTGCTGGCCGGCAATAAAGAAAAGGGCGCCGCCCTGGGGCTCAAGCCCCGCGCCCGCATCCTGTCGGCTGCCACCGTGAACGTCGACCCCACCCTCATGCTCGCCGGCCCGGCGCCGGCCGCCCGCAAAGCGCTGAAAATGGCCGGCATGAATGCGAAAGACGTCGACCTGTGGGAATGCAACGAAGCCTTCGCCTCTGTCGTCCTGAAATTTCAGAAAGAGATGGACATAGAGGAAAGCAGGCTCAACGTCAACGGTGGGGCCATCGCCATGGGCCATCCTCTGGGGGCTACCGGCGCCATGCTGCTGGGCGCTCTGCTGGACGAGCTGGAGCGCCGGGATAAGGCTACCGGCCTGGCGACGCTCTGCGTGGAGGGCGGCATGGGGGTGGCGACGGTGGTGGAGCGGGTGTGAGTGAGGGAGTGAAGGAGTGAAGGAGTGAAGGAGTGAAGGAGTGAAGGAGTGAAGGAGTGAAGGAGGGAATGAAGGAATGAGTGAAGGAAACAAAACTTTCATAACCGATGAGAACGCTTTTTCTGTTTTTCTGCCTGCTTTTTGTTTCGGGAACAGCTTCTGCGCAAGGGTTTAAGGCATACCAATGGAGGAAGGATATTGCCTTTCTGGAAAAAGAACTGCCCCAGCGGCATAAGGACTTTTTCCGCCACTACCCCGAGCCGGATTTTCGGTTGGCGCTGGACAGCCTGCGGGAGGCCCTGCCGGGCCTGGAGGATTGGGAAGTAGTGCTTCGGCTTCAGGAAATTATCTGCCGTGCCGGAGATTCACATACGGCAATTACGAGCGAAGGCTTGCGGAATGGGCCGGCTTACCCCCTGGATTTTCATTGGTTTGAGGAAGGGCTTTTCGTCATGGGCGCTACAACCGTGGCATCTCTGGATACGCTGCTTGGGAAAAAGTTGCTGGCAGTCAATGGCATCGCGGTGGACGAGATAGCGGCCCGCGCGGCCCGGCTGATGGTGGTGGACAACGCGTCCATCCTGCGCCTGCGGTTGCCCCGGCTGATTTCTTCCTCGTACACCCTTCGTTATATTGGTGTCGTGGAGGGTTCTTCTGCTGTTTTTACTTTTCGCAATGCCGACGGGTTCACCTTCAACCTGCCGATCGAAACCGTGCCGGCGCGTTCCGTCGAGTCGGCCTTTGCCACTTTTCAGCCTGAAGCCTACGCTTTTACGGAACGGGACAACCGGAAGCCCTTCTGGCACGAATACCTGGAAGCGGAGCAAATCCTGTATATCCGATACAACCGTTGCACGAGCCGGGAGGTAGAAACGAAATATGGCAACAGGAAAAAGGCCCGGCAGTTGCCCTCCTTCGAAAAATTCAGCCAGGAAGTTTTGGCCGTTTTGGAAACCCGGCCGGTGAAGAAGCTGGTGTTTGACGTCAGCAACAATCCCGGCGGCAGTTCGCAGCAGGGTACGGCCCTGGCGGAGAAGATCGGGCAGGCATATCATGGCGATGTGTTTGTGGTCATTGGCAAACGGACATATTCCTCGGCGGTATTGAATACGCTGGACTTTCAGCAATACTGCCGGGCCACATTAGTGGGCGAACCCACCAGCGGGCGCCCCAACCACTTTGGAGAGGTCAGGAAATTCCGGCTGCCGTACTCCGGCGCCACGGTGATGTATTCTACCAAATATTTTCAGAAGGTAGACGGCGACCCTGTGGCCATTGAACCCGACATTCCCATTGAATTATCATTCAGCGACTTCCGGCGGGGCATCGACCCTGCCTGGGAGTATATCAAAGGCTTATGATCCGATACAAAAAGGACACGAACAACATCGTCACGCTGACCCTCGACATGAGCGGGCGCACTACCAACGTGATCAACCACGAGATCGCGGAAGCCTTCGTGCCGGTCATCGAACACCTCAAGGCCGAAAAGGAAAAAGGGCAACTGCGCGGGGTTATCCTCACCTCGGCGAAGAAGTCCTTTCTCACCGGCGGCGACCTGGAATACCTCTATCAGGCGGGCGATCCGCAGGAGATTTTCCGCTTTGCGGAGCAGCTCAAGGGCATCCTGCGCGAGCTGGAGAGCCCCGGCATTCCCGTTGTGGCGGCCATCAACGGAGCGGCTCTGGGCACCGGCTTTGAGGTGGCCCTGGCCTGCCACTACCGGATAGCGGTTGACGATCAGAAGATCCGCCTGGGGTTTCCGGAGGTGCAGCTGGGCCTTATGCCCGGCAGCGGGGGCGCCGTCCGGCTGATGTGGTTGCTGGGCATAGAGAAAGCCTTTCCGGTCCTGACATCCGGAGCGCACTATACGCCCCGGGAAGCCATGCAGCTGGGGCTGGTCGACGAAGTGGCCGGCAACCGCCGGGAGATGATGGACCTGGCCCGGGCCTGGCTGCTCCAGAACAAGGAAGGCCGCCGCCCCTGGGACCGGCCGGAGTGCGCTATCCCCGGCGGTACGGCCCACAGCCCGGAGATGGCCCGCCACGTCCGCCGGCTGTCGGCGCAGCTGTCCGGCGGCGGCTACGATAATTACCCGGCGATGCAGGCCATCCTGAACGTGCTGGCGGAGGGGTCCAAAGTCGACTTCGATACGGCCTGCCGCATTGAGAGCCGCTATTATACGGAACTGCTGCGCAACCCGGCCTGCAAGAACATGATCAAGGCCTTTTGGTTCGACCTCAACTTCATCAAGCAAGGGGGCAACCGCCCCCGGGGGTTCGGCAAGTTCCGCCCGAAGAAGGTGGGCGTTATCGGTGCCGGGCGCATGGGTTCGGGCATAGCCTTTGCCTGCCTCGACAGCGGGCTGGAGGTCGTGCTCAAGGATGTATCCAAGCCCATCGCTGAGCGCGGCCGCGAGTATGTGCGCCGCAAGCTCGATAAAATGGCCGCCGAGGGCAGGAAGAAGCCCGAAGCCTGCGAGGAAATGCTCGGCCGGATACAGACCACCGAATCCTCCCGGGATTTCGAACACTGCGACCTGGTCATCGAGGCGGTGTTCGAAAACCGGCTCGTCAAACAGAAAGTCACCCGCGAAGCGGAGGAACACCTCGACGAATACTCCCTGCTGGCCAGCAATACCGTTTCCATTCCCATCACGCAGCTGGCGGAGGCTTCCGTCCGCCCGGAGAACTATATCGGCCTGCATTTTTTCCCTCCCGCAGAGGAGGTGCCGCTGGTGGAGATCGTCCGGGGGGAGAAGACCTCCGAGGAGACCGTCGCCCGGGCCTTCGACTTTGTGCGCGCCATACGCAAAACGCCCATCGTCGTGAAGGACGACTGGGGCTTTTACGCCGCAAGGGTGCAGAATACGTATATCCTGGAAGGCATTACTTTGCTTCAGGAGGGCTACCCTCCGGCTCTGATCGAGAACCTGGGCCGGCAGGCCGGCATGCCGAAGGGGGCCCTGGCCCTGGCCGACAGCCTCGGCCTGAACATGGTCCTGAAATACGAAAACCAGGCGGCCGGGCACTATGGGGCCAAATATGTACAGCACCCCGCTGTGGGCGTCCTGAAAAAGATGCTGGAAGAACTGCAGCGCCAGGGGCGGCAGCGGCGCAGTGGGTTTTACGACTATCCGCCGGATAGCGAGCCCCGGCTCTGGCCGGAACTGAGCGAACACTTCCCGGCGACTCAGAAGCAGTTCGACCTGCAGGAACTGGCCAACCGCTTCCTCTTCGCCCAGGTGCTGGAGGCCGTCTGGTGCCTGCAGGAAAAAGTCATCCAATCTGTGGCGGCAGCCAACCTGGGCAGCATCCACGGCTGGGGCTTCCCGGCATTTAAGGGCGGCGCCATACAGTTCATCCACGACTACGGGAAGGAGGAATTCATCCGGAAGTGCGAGGCGTATCAAAAGGCCCACGGCCAGCGCTTCCGGGTGCCGGGGAGGCTGAGCGGGTTGGTGGGGTAGGGGGGGCGGAACACAGGCTCCAGTGCAGTTATTCACCTCACCCTGAACTATACTGGTTGTTGGTTATTGCCAGGGCGCTGCCCTGGGTTAGTTGTCCGTTGCCGGTTGGGGCGCAGTTGCGATTTGTCCCCGTGTAAAAGTTCTAAAATGCTGGTTTCAGGTAGCACCATATAGCCGGCTCGGCCTGAAAGGCCAATATATTTTTGCACGGGGCATCGCCCCGTGTATAGTAATGAAAGCCGCCTGCGGCCTGAAAGTTTACCCGGCTAATGGACAGACGGGGCCATCATAATACCTCGATCATGCTGCCCTTTCAGGGCGCCGGCTACGGTTGTGCGCTTTAGAAAATTAACCGCTGAGGCCGCAGTGAACCACAGAGTTTTAGCCTTCTCTGTGGCCCTCCGCGCCCCCTGCGGTTTAAATTTTAGGCGCAGAGAGCGCCAAGCAACTGCTGGCAAGCAGTTGCTCAGCTCCCCATTTACGACCTTCGCTTTAAAGTAACAAAGCAGTATTAGATGGGCTGGCCCTGTGGAATTCGCGACGCGACTATTCCGCAGGGCCAGCCTCCGGCATGCGCCGGAGCAGGCTTTTCAGGTCGTTCGCTTCATTAGCAGAGGTGGACAAATCGCAACTGCGCACTGCCGGTTGTCGGCCCGGCCATCGCTGCTCCCGGTGCAAGGGGAAGGAAAAGTATGAAAACCGGCATGAGGGCAGCTTGTCTCTGCTAGGGGTTACGGCACAAAAGGACACCAGGAAATAGAATTTTATATCAATATTTACAGGTGTTCGGAATTATTTATCGCGTTTTTGTTATATAAGGGTTTTTTGTTTAGCCAGGCGGCATTTTTTTGTCTAAAAACTTAAACAAAAAAGTCGAAATTTTGTCTACTTTCTGGATTTAATCAAATGCATTAGTAGACTATACCTTGAAGCAATACGACTACATCATCGCCGGCGGCGGCTGTGCGGGGCTCAGCCTTGCCTACTACCTGGCCCTGAGTTCTCTTCGGACGAAGCGGGTACTCATCATTGATGCCGAAGACAAGGGGCAGAATGACCGCACCTGGTGCTTCTGGGGCGACCAGCCCACGGCTTTCGACGACATCGTCACGAGGGAATGGCCGGTGCTGGCCTTCGCGGACGAGCGGGGAGAGAAGCCCGGCAACCTGGGCACCCTGCGCTATAAGATGATCCGGTCTGCCGATTTTTACCGCAAGGTGAAAACAGCCATCGCCCGGCATCCCGGCTTCGAAATCCTGCAGGCGAGAATCTCGGAAATGGGAGAATCCGGCTCCGGGGCATACGTGATGGCCGACGGCCGGCGCTTCGAAGCCGGCTGGGTTTTCAACAGCCTGCTGCGAAACGGGGGGCCGCCGTCCGCCGGAGGCCCGCATCATTTTCTCCTTCAACATTTTACCGGCTGGTGGATTCGGTGTGAAGAACCCGTTTTTGACCCCGAAAAAGGGATGCTGATGGACTTTCGGACTCTCCAGTACCGGAGTACGCGCTTTCTTTACGTACTGCCTTTTTCCAGACACGAGGCGCTGGTGGAACACACGGTATTCTCTCCCGGCAAGTTGCACCCCAAGAGCTACGAGCGGGCCCTGGAGGCTTACATTTCCGAAACGCTGGGGGCGAGGGAATACACCATAACAGACGTGGAACATGGCGCCATCCCCATGACAGACAAACCTTTTCCGGCGTCAGCCAGCGCCCATATCATCAACATCGGCATTGCAGGCGGGGCGGTAAAACCATCGACCGGTTACGCTTTCTCCAATATTCAGAGGCAGGCCAGGCAAATTGCAGCCCAATTGTCTATGACCGGCTCTCCGGTATTGCCGCCTCCGCCTGCCAGCCGGTTTCGTTTCTACGACTCCCTGCTGCTCAACATCCTGCAGGACTACGGAGAGGAAGGGAAATTCATCTTCGGGTCCCTCTTTCGCAGGAATGGCATGCGCCGCATCCTCCGCTTTCTGGATGAAAACACCAGTATATGGGAAGAAGCCCGGATTTTTGCCACTCTGCCGCTGGTGCCTTTCCTCCGGGCGCTGGTGCTGGCCAAGCTGTGGCCTGCCCTCCGGAAACTGTCGCCGGGGCGCTGGCGCCCTTCCAGCAGGAAAGCCCCGGATGTGGCTTACGGGATTCGCGAAGGGGTGAAAAACTAAGCGGGAGCACATTCGAGGTAAGATATTTTTATAAAACAAAAAGGACATCGACATGGCAGGACGCTACCCATTACTGTACCGGACCATTCAGGCGCTCGCCCTCTTCGCCGTGCTGTTGGGGCTGTTGTACCCGCAGCTGGTGGCCCAGTGGCAACTCGTCCTGGCAGTAGCGCTGATCGTGGCGATCGGTATCCCTCACGGAGCGACGGACTACCTCATCTTCCAGTATCTGTCCCGCCCGCTGTGGGGGGGGCGGCAACTGGCCCGGTTCTATTTAAACTACGTGTTGCTGATGACGGCCTATGCGCTGCTGTGGTGGATGCTGCCGGGCCTGGCCCTCATTCTTTTTCTTCTTCTGTCGATGTACCACTTTGGCCAATCCAACTGGAATTATGTGCCGTTTCAACATAAGGTGACGGAATACGGCGCCTATCTGCTTTGGGGGGCTTTTGTCGTGCTGACCCCTATCCTTTGGCACTACGATGCTTCGGAGAGTATTATCCGGCATCTGATCGGCGGCCCGGTGCCGGCCATTGCCAAACCCTGGCGGGAAACCATCTGTATTGCCCTGCTGGCAGGCAACCTGTGGCTGGCGATCTACCTGCTGATCCAGCGCAAGGTCAGTTTCCGGCAGTTTGCCGAAGAGATGGCCAATTTCACGGTATTGTCCCTGCTGTTTGTGAATACGCCCCTGCTCCTGGGGTTTGCCCTGTACTTCGTGGGCTGGCACTCTCTGAGTTCTGTGATGGACCAGGTGCGTTTCTTTCGGGAGCGCCTGGGCAGGTATTCCCTGAAAGATTATGTGCGCAACACCCTGCCGCTCAGCCTGGCGGCTATTGCCGGCCTTGCCGGCCTGGTGGGCATACAGTCAAGCCTGGGGATGGGCTTCAATATTGGGGCAGTGTTCATTTTTATTTCAGTTGTCACCCTGCCGCATATGATCCTCATCGACCAGTTATATCAGGAATTGCCGGTAATTTAACACTGGTTTCGATCTTTCAAATATTTTCGAAAATTTCTAAACATTTTGAAAGTCGTTCTGTTTGGCATTTAATTGTTTAACAGTTCTTTAACAAAATAGTAATTCTTATGGATGCATTAGTAAACTACCAACCGTTGCTGTTGGCCCAGCTGAAGTCGGGCGACTACGTAGGCTTCACGTTTTTCATCGGCTCGATGGCCATGGCCGCCGCCACCGTATTCTTCTTCTTTCAAATCAGCCGGGTGGAGGGCAAGTGGAAGGACTCTCTGCTCGTCTCCGGCCTGATCACTTTCATTGCGGCCGTTCACTACTTTTACATGCGCGACTTCTGGGCAGAGAACCAGGCTTCGCCGACTGAGTTCCGTTACATCGACTGGATCCTTACCGTTCCCCTGATGTGTGTAGAGTTTTACCTTATCCTCAAGGCATTCGGCGCCAAGATCGGGCTGCTCTGGAAGATGATCGCGTACTCCATCCTGATGCTCGTAGCCGGCTACCTGGGCGAGACGATCTTCCGCGACAGTTCTCCTCTTTGGGGCTTCATCTCCACCATCGGTTACGTGGGTATCCTGTATGAGGTATGGTTCGGTTCTGCCAGGCAGCTTTCCGCCAATTCCAAAGACCCGATCCTGCAGAAGGCATTCAGCGCCCTGGCCTGGTTTGTATTCGTCGGCTGGGCTATCTATCCGATCGGTTATATGGCGATGGACACGGGCTGGCTGGCCGGGATCATCCCAGCCACCTCAATGGACATCATTTACAACATTGGAGATGCCGTCAACAAGATCGGATTTGGCCTGGTGATTTACAGCCTGGCTGTTTCCAAGACTGCCGAGGGCTCTATGGAGACGATAAAAGCCGGCGGCAAGAGAGCTGGCGTCGAAGCTTAGAAGACAAGACGATAAAAACCCAAGATTTACAAAGAACCTGCGCCCCGGCCGTACAGCCGGGGTGCCAGGTCTCAAATGCATTAGTAAACTATGCCGCAAAGGTAAGCATTCCACTTCTTATATTTAAATGATAAAAGTCACATAAAGACTAAATCCGTCAAGCCCCTGGCGGATCATTTTATTTTTCGGACTAACCTTTTCTTCCTCCGGCTCCTTCCGCAGCCACTTTCCCCTTCCTGCAGCTTTAAACCATCCATCCACGCATTATTCAGCGGCGATTAAAAGATTTGCCTGAATAAAATTTTAGATTGATCTAAAAATAAATTACTTTTGGCTTAAATTAATAATTCGCTAAATAGAAAATGTTTGTCATGAAAGCCTGCCTGCCCTTATTGCTCACGTTGACTGTCATTTGCGCCCGGGCCCAAACGGGCACCCTGTCCGGAAAAGCCGTTGCCGGAGGCGAGCCTGTACCCTATGCCAGCATTGCGCTCGAAGGGACCTCCCTTGGTGTTGCATCCGGAGAGGACGGCTTTTTCGAGCTTCCCGGCATTCCCCCGGGAACATACCGGCTGGTCATTTCCGCTTTGGGGTATCATTCCTGGGAACAGGAGGTGCAACTTGGGGCGGGGCAAAAGCTGGAACTCGGTGCTGCCAGGCTGGAGGCTAACATCCTGAACCTCCAGGAAGCGGTAGTTACGGGCACGATGAAAAAAACCTTCCTCAAAGATTCGCCCGTTAAAGTTGAGGTGATCAGCGGGCGGTACCTGGAGCAACAATCTTCCCCGGCCACCCTGATAGAAAGCATGGCGCTGATCAACGGCGCGCAGGAGGTGGTCGCCTGCGGGGTGTGCGGCACCAACAACATCAGCCTCAACGGCCTGCCCGGCGCTTATACGGCAGTTTTGATGGATGGGTCGCCCATTTACGGCAACCTGGCGGCTGTGTACGGCCTCAACGGCATCCCCCGCTCCATCATCGAGCGCATCGAAGTCATCCGGGGGCCCAGTTCCACCCTCTACGGCTCGGAGGCGGTAGCCGGGGTTATCAACGTCATTACCAAACATCCGGGCGAGCAGCCCCTGCTTTCCGCCGATATCATGGGCACCACCAACGGGGAGTCCTTCGGCAATCTGGCCTTTGCTCCCCGCCTGGGAAAATGGAGAACGCTGACGGGCGTCGATTACGGATACACCGATAAATACTCGGACAAAAACGGCGACGGGTTCGGCGACTTTGTCAATCTCAACCGCTTGTCCTTTTTTACCAAATGGGAACTGGAGCGGGAAGGAGGCCGCGAATTTTCCATCTTCGGGAAATTCTACTCGGAGAGCCGGCGCAACGGGGTGGAGGAGTACGTGCGCGACGGCGCCTGGCGCCGCCTCCGCGGCAGCGGCGACGTTTATGGCGAAAGCATCTTCACCCGCCGCGGCGAACTGTTCGGGGCCTACGAGTTGCCCGCCGGCCTGCCGTTGAAGCTGGATTACAGCCTGAGCTATCACTATCAGGACAGTTACTATGGCGCCGATTTTTACGAGGCGGAACAGGCCATCGCCTTTGCCAACCTCACCTATCCGCTGGAAGTACGCCGCCACAGCCTGCTGTTCGGCCTTACCTCGCGCTGGCAGTCCTACGACGACAATACCGTCGCTACCGCCCGCGAACCCAGCTGCCAATTCATTCCCGGCGTATTTGTGCAGGACGAATGGGCGGTGGCCGACCAGCTGACGCTCCTGTCCGGCGCGCGGTTGGACCACTACGGTGCCCACGGCCTCATCTTCGCTCCCCGCCTCAACCTGAAATACTCGATCAGCGACTGGACCTCGCTGCGGCTTAACGGCGGCACCGGCTTCCGCATCGTCAATCTTTTTACAGAGGATCATGCATTCATTTCCGGCCAGCGGGAAGTCGTCATCGAGGAGTCGCTACAGCCGGAGCGCTCCTATAATGCTGCTGCCAACCTGCATCACATTTATACCCTGGGCAACAGCCAGGGGACCATGGACATTGACGTTTTTTTTACCCATTTCACGAACAAGATCATCCCGGATTATAGCGTTCCCGGCCAGATCCTCTATTCCAATACCGAAGGCCATGCGCGCACCGCCGGGCTGAGCCTCAGCCTGTCGCACCAGTTCCGCTTTCCGCTGTCTGCCCAGTTGGGCTTCAACTGGCAGCGCGCCACCCAAACCGAACCGGATGCGGACGGGCAATTCCAAACCCGGCTCATCGAGTTTGCCCAGCAGTGGAGTGGGGTAGGGGCGTTTAATTACAACTGGAAAAAAACGGGCATCACCTTCGCTTATACCCTCAATGTCAGCGGCCCCATGGCGCTGCCCGAAACGTTCGACTTCGGCCCCGACGGGCAGTTGCTGCCTGCTTCCCGGCCAACGGAATCGGATCCGTTCCTGATCCATGCACTCCAAGTCAGCAAAGCCGTCCCGGCCTGGAAACTGGACCTCTACGGCGGCGTTCAGAACCTGCTGGATTACCGGCAGCCCTTCTCCCCCCTGGTGGGGTACAACGACCCCAACGCCCGCGCCGGGTTCAGCCAGAATTTTGATACGTCTTACGCCTATGGGCCGATGCAGGGCCGCGAGTTCTACCTGGGCCTGCGCTGGAGTTTGTGAGTGGGGATAAAGGGAGGGGGATATTGTCTTATGGAGTTCTCCTGTTCATCCTGTCTACCTGGACCGGGTAGCCTCCTGTTCGCTGTTTGCTGTTCGCTGTTTGCTGTTT
Source organism: Lewinellaceae bacterium (assembly GCA_020636375.1). Classification (GTDB taxonomy): domain Bacteria; phylum Bacteroidota; class Bacteroidia; order Chitinophagales; family Saprospiraceae; genus JACJXW01. The sequence continues at coordinate 291,406 of JACJXZ010000013.1, forward strand.
GCTGTTCGCGGTTCGCTGAATGTCTGGGGGCCTGGGGCAGCCAAAACCTGTTCATCCTGTTCATCCTGTCTACCTGGACCGGGTAGCCTCCTGTCTGCTGTTCGCTGTTTGCTGTTTGCTGTTCGCTGAATGTCTGGGGGCCGGGGGCAGCCAAAACCTGTTCATCCTGTTCATCCTGTCTACCCAAAGCATCCAGCCTGCCAAACCTGTAAATCCTGTCTGGGTTAACAGGCTCTCCGCCATAAACAATCTCGTTGTTGTCCTGTTTCAAGTCCGTCCCGGAACGCTTCCTGATCCCGGGCTCATAACCAATAACCATCACCCGGTTCCCGAAACCGGAAACCGGAAACAACCCAATCCTGTATGTCCCGAGCGATCCTATGGTTTCGCAATGACCTGCGGCTGAACGACAACCCGGCGCTCGACGCGGCGGCCCGCGAGTGCCGGGAAATCGTCCCCGTTTATGTGCTGGACGAGCGCTATCTGGAGCGTGGCCGGTGGGGCTTTTACCGCACCGGGCCTTACCGGCTGCACTTCCTGCTGGAAAGCCTGTACGATCTCAGCGAGGAGCTGCGCAGCAAAGGCAGCCGGCTACTGGTAGTTGCCGGACAGCCTGAACGCGAACTGCCCCGCCTGGCCGGGGAGTATGGATGCTCCCGCATTTACGCATCCAAAGAATATGCTCATGAAGAAATTCAGGCAGAAAAAAAACTCGCTGCGTCCTTCGACATCCGGTTCCTGCACAGCAGCACCCTCTATCAACCAAAGGAGCTGCCCTTCGCCATCAAACAGCTTCCTGATGTCTTCACGGCATTCCGCAAGCGGGTAGAGCGGTATGCGGAAGTTTCCGAACCTCTTGTGGCGCCCGATGAGATTCCGGGGCCGGAATTGCCGGATACACAAATCCCTTCCCTGGAAAGCCTGGGGTTCGGGCTGCCGCCGGCCGACGGGCGGGCCGTCCTGGAATTCAGGGGAGGCGCTACGGCGGCCCATTCCCGGCTCGACCATTACTTCTGGAATACGGAATCCCTTTCTGTTTACAAGGAAACCCGGAACGGGCTGATCGGCGCCGATTATTCTTCCAAGTTTTCCCCCTGGCTGGCCAACGGCTGCATTTCTGCCCGGGAGATTTACAGGGAGGTGGAAGCCTACGAGGCGGAAGTGGAGCAGAATAAATCCACCTACTGGCTGAAGTTCGAGCTGCTCTGGCGGGAGTACTTCCGCCTGGTGGCCATGCGCTACGGCCAGCGGATTTTCTACCCCGGGGGCATCCAGGAAAAGGCCGTCCGCTGGAAAGATAATGACAAGGCCTTCGAAAAGTGGCGTACGGGCACGACCGGCGACGACTTCGTAGACGCCAACATGCGGGAGTTGCTCTTTACGGGGTTTATGAGCAACCGGGGGCGGCAGAATGTGGCTTCCTATCTGGCCCATCACCTGAAGCAGGACTGGCGGAAGGGGGCGGCCTGGTTCGAATCCCTGCTCCTCGACTACGACGTATACACCAACTACGGCAACTGGATGTACGCCGCCGGCGTGGGCAACGACCCGCGCAGCCGTGTTTTCAATACCGGCAGGCAAGCATCGATATACGATGGAGACGGGGCGTACCGGCGCCTCTGGCTGGGAGAGCCGGAGAAGGATCCCGCCGCCTTTTTGGAGCGGTATTTTTGAGGGGCAGGGCCGCCGTTGGCCCAACTTTGAGCCGGCCTTATTTGTTTTATTAAGCTTATCCATTTACAAAACAAAAATCAGGAACATAATGAGTTCAACAACAGATCAACTGACGAAAGGAAAGGCTGATGTCAACATCGGCATTCAACAATCCAAGCGGGAAGGCGCGGCGGAACTGCTGAAGCACCTGCTGGCCGACGAGCACGTGCTGTACATCAAGCTGCGCAATTATCACTGGAACGTCACCGGCATTCACTTTCAGCCCCTGCACGCCTTTTTCGAAGAGCAGTATACCGCTCTCGCCGTCCACATCGACGACATCGCCGAGCGCATCCGCAGCCTGGGCTTTTTTGCTCCCGGCTCCATGGAAGAATTTGGTGCCTACGCCCGCCTGAAAGAAACACACCACCTGGAGGGCAATGCCCGGCAAATGCTGGAAAACCTGCTGCACGACCACGAGGCCCTCATCCAGACGCTCCGCAAGGATCAGGAAGCCGCTATGGAGCAGTATGGGGATGCCGGAACGCAGGATTTCCTCATCGCCCTGATGGAGGATCACGAGAAACACGCCTGGATGGTGCGCGCCCTCCTGGCCGGGTAGGAACAGTGGAGGCGAAGGTTCCGCGCCGCAATTTTGGCAGAGGCGGATGGGTTATCCTTTAAAACAAAAAAGCCACTGCAGATGCTTTCCGCAGTGGCTTTTCCTTAGAACTGATTTTAAAAGGATATGGTTTTTCCGGCTGGTTGCCGATTGCTTTGTCGTATAACGGCCGGGGCACTTGTTCCCGCAGCGCTAATTGTATTCCAGTTTGAATTTCACCGGCAGGTTGAACAGTACCTTTACGGCTCTTCCCCGTTGTTTGCCGGGTGCCCAGCGGTTGGGCATGCTGTTCATCAGTTCGACGATGCGGAGGGCTTCCTGCCCGCATCCGCCGCCGATGTCGCGAACGACCTGTGCGTCTTTTATGTAACCTTTCTGGTCGACGACGAAGCTGACCACCACTGTGCCTTCGATACCGTTATCGCGGGCGACGGCCGGGTAGCGGATATTTTCGTAGATGAACTCCAGCAACTTTTTGTTGGCGCACTGCCGTTTTTCTTCCATGGAAGCGGTTAACTCTTCGCAACCCGGGAAGCGCGGCATTTCTTCAACGATCTTGAAAATTTCTTCAACTTCCGGTTCCGGGGGGGGCGGCGGCGGGGGCGGCGGGGGCGGTGCCGCTTCTTTTTTCGATTCGTGGTAAACCGGCGCTTCGATATAGGAGTCGGCGTCTACCGATTGGTCGACGAATTCCACGTCTTCATCTTCGATCAGTTCTACATCCGGTACCGCTTCAATGCTGGGCGGCGGCGGCGGCGGCGGCGGCGGCGGCGGCGTATTGCTGCGGGGGACGTCGATCTCTACGTCGAAATCCATTGCCAGCGCATCGTCCGGGATGTACACTTCTTTTTCGTATTGCGTCCAGTTGAAGGCTGCGATGAGCAACAAAAGGACAGTGGCCAGGCTCAGGCGCCAGAAGGTGGCGCCATAGCGAAATACATCAACGTCGGGATACTTGTTACGGGCGGCCAGAGGCGAATCCCACTTTTTGTCGCGATACTGCTCAGTGAGGTTACTTTCTGACTTGCGACGGAAATATGCTCTTATTACTCCTATAAGGACCATTAAGAGTACTACTCCGATCCCCACGCCCAGTAATAGTCCGGTGCCTGTGATTTCAAAGTTAGGGTTCATGAGTGAGGAGATTTGTACCCGAGGGTATTAAAAAATCAATCGTATTTTCACTACCAAAAATGCACTCAAACCTTAGTATGCCAAATGACAATTGGCATTGCGGCCAGTGACTTTTATCAACCGGGCAGTATTTTCGCAGGGGGATTGTGGGGGGGGTATATTGCTATATTGTTATATTGTTATATTGTTATGCGAATCCAGGGCTAAAAGAACCAATTGAGCAAGGCGGCGGCGATTTTCCCAAAAGTGTGGACGATCAGCCCCTGCCGAGAACGGGCCTTGGAAGCATTCTGGATATCGACCTTTTCAATAAGCCAGTTGAAAAACGATTCAACCGGCTGGCGGATCTTGGAAACGGCAGCTGAGAATAAATCGTCAGCGGCCTTATTCCAGTGCCTAAGCAACTGGCCTTGCCCGGGTACTAATTTGACTGGAGTGAGCAGTTCACAATTATTATGCTGCATCAATTTGCTTTTCAGCTCTTTATCCGAAAAGGCTTTATCTCCAATGACAGCCCGGTTTGCCAACTGTTCCAGGAGTTGCCGCTGTGCTTCCAAATCGTGCATGGAAGCTGGGCCGAGCATCAGGAACTCTGGCCAGGGCATGGTTCCGGGGCGCCGAAAGCCGATGTTGTGCAGCTTGGCGCCCCAATAGTAGATGCCTTTAACCGAGCAATATCCTTTATCGCACAGCTCAAGGGCTACTTTGGCTCGCCGCTTTGCGCTGCAAGTGATAATAGGCATGGAGTCCGTCAGGCTGATTTGCTCGTCAATGCCTTCTATGGGGCATGCGTCCAGCAAATGCGCCACTATCTTAGGGAATAGCCCGCTGAGCTGGTTGAGCCGGTTATTAAAGGCTTTATACTTTGGTAAGTCCGGAAACCAACTATGCCAGTATTTCAAGATGTACTCATGAACTTCGCTGACTCGCCGTTTGCCTTCCTCATGAACGGCAAACAGGTAGCAAGTCAATAGTTCACAGTCAGAAAATTTGGGCGCCGCCTGGTTTTTTGTAAACCTTTGGCAGTCCCATTTCAACTCTTTGTCGTATAATTGGCAAAGGTGGAAGTACAGCGTGATGAGTTTGTATTCTAGCATCTTTAAACATACATCATTAGCTGGCTTCTACCTCTTTTTTTATATATGTTTTTGAACCGGCATCGGCCCAGAGGGCCGATATCTTGGTAGCCATTTACAGAAAGCCCCTTCGGCGCGGCCCAGCGGGCCGCAATATCAAGAGGGCTAAGCAGATGCCGGCCCTCTAGCGCCGGGGGGAGTAACCGCCTTGTCTTCTACCAAGATTGTGGCCTCCGGCATTCGCCGGAGCAGGCTCTAACGGGCCAGGCATAGTGCCCGCGGAGGCCGGCTGCCAAGGGGCTATACCTTCGAGTTTTAGCCCTGGATTCGCATAACAATATAGCAATATAGCAATACAACAATACCATACCACACCCAACATGCCCAAAGGATTCCTCATCGACATGGACGGCGTCATCTACAGCGGAAATGACCTCATTTCCGGTGCCGACACCTTCATTGCCGAACTCAAAAAACGGGAAGTGCCCTTCCTCTTTCTGACCAACAACAGCCAGCGCACCCCGCGCGATGTGGTCAACAAACTCGCCGGCCTGGGTATCGAGGCCGAAGAAAAGGACGTCTTCACCAGCGCCATGGCCACCGGCTGGTTCCTGGCCCGCCAGAAGCCCCACGGCGCCGCCTACGTGCTGGGCGAAGGCGGCCTGCTGACCAGCCTGCACGAGAACGGCTACACCCTCGTCACCCAGGATCCCGACTTCGTGGTCGTGGGCGAGGGCAGAAATTTCACCCTGGAAATGGTCAACCATGCCGTAGACATGATCCTGGACGGCGCCAAACTGGTGGCCACCAACCTCGACCCCTCGCCCAAAAAGAAAGGCTGGACCAACCTGGGCATCAAAGCGATCGTCAAGATGATCGAAGAGGCCACCGGCGTCAAAGCCTTCTCCGTCGGCAAGCCCAGCCCGGTCATGATGCGGGTGGCCCGCAAAAAGCTGGGCCTGGAAACCGCCGAGACGACCATGATCGGCGACACCATGGACACCGACATCCTCGGCGGCATACAGGTGGGCTACCGTACCATCCTCACGCTTTCCGGTGTTTCTAAAAAGGAAAACCTGAAACACTATGCTTTCGGGCCGGATTTGGTGGTTGGGACGGTCGGGGATTTGGATTTGGATGCGTGGCTGGCAGGGTAATCGCTCCGGCTCTCCGCCGTCACCTTTCCCAGCTTTTTCTTCCGGTACTGGGAGGGAGAAAGTCCCGTATTTGCCTTGAAAGCCTTGTTGAAGGAAGTTTTGTTGTTGAAGCCCGACTCGTAGGCGATAGCGATCACGTACTGATCCCTGTTGCGGGGGTTGGCCAGCAGGCGTTTGGCTTCCTCGACGCGGTATTCGTTGATGAAGTCCGGGAAGCTTTTGCCCAACTGCTCATTAATGACCTGGGAGAGGTGGTGGATGGAAATGCCGAGCTGATCGGCCAGCCCCGACAGGCGCAGTTCGTTGTCGAGGTAGGGTTTTTCCTCTTCGACATACTCCAGCACGCGGCCCAGCAGGGAGCGGGAAGCGGAAGGGGTCAGGGTGGAATTCTGATACCTGGGTGCCAGGAAAGCCCGGGGCCAGAGTTCGCCGGCGAAGATCGAAGGCTGCCGGTAGCCCAGGTACCCTACTACGTAGATGAAGGCCGTCATGGACAGGGAGATGCCATAGTCCCATTCGATGTGAAAGAAGGGCGTGCGGATCAATAGGTAATAGGACATATTGCCGAGGACAAACCCGGCGTACAGGCCAAGCACCGTTCGCGACCAGTTGCGGCGGATCACCGCCCGGCCGTCCTCCTCGCCGGCAGGGCGCCAGAAGCCATTCCGGCGCAGGTACCAAAAGACCAGTACGGCATAAGCGGAAAGGTGCGCCATAAAAATGTAGTCCTGGATGCTGAACAGGGGGAGCAGCGGCCAGTGTATCTGCCGGGCTGCCTCCCGGTCGCCGGCATGGAAGGCCGCTTTCAGGGCGGGATCCGTAAAGTAGTACGGCAGGCGGTCGATCAGCATCAGCAGGGCGGGCAGGAAGTGCAGGGCGTCCCGCCGGCGCAGGCTGTCTTCCGGGTTAAGGGCTTTGAAGTATAAGTAAAGCAGGGGGCCAAAAACAAAGATGAGCGGAATGTAAAAGGTGTCCGCCCAGGAAAAATACAGGAGGTATTTCGTCCAGTGCAATACGTATTCCGAAAGCGTGAGGGCGAAGGCAAGCAGGAAGGCGCCCAGCAGCCGGTTGGCCTGCCGGTTGCCCTGTTTGCTGGCGAAGAGGACAGCGGCAAGGAAATAGCCATGAGCGGCCGCCAGGATAAAAAAGCTGGTCCAGGTGTCGAGGGAGGGAGTCACGGTTTCCATTGCTTTTCTTTCCTGTGAATTTAAGGAAAAATGGCAGACCGTGCTTTTGATCAAAGACAGGCAAACGACAAAACAAAGAAAGCTGTCGGGCCAGCAGTGGAATCGGCCCGACAGCCCCGAAATACCAAAATTTTTCTTTACTGAATAGAATGCGTCAGGGAGCCTCTTCGAATGTGGGGCAGGTGTGTTTCCCGGGGTTATTCTCATGCAAGGGCTACCGCTTTGATTTCAAATAGCGTACCCCTCCCTCGGAGCGAAATTTTGCGCAAAAGCGCAGCGCATTAAACACAGCAGCCCGAAAACGCTGCGCCTTTGCACGCTATTCTACTGCGCGTTTTTCAAAATTGATGCTCTAAACTCTTCCGACACAGACCACCCGGGCGAAAATCTCCGCCCCCTGGCTGCTGTCGCCGTCAAGATACCAGTAGCCGTCGCTCGGGTCGATATATATCCGGATGCCACTGGAGCTGCTTTTGAATTTTCCTTTCAGCTCGGTCAATACCGGGATGCCCTGGCTTTGATGCACCAGGCGGGCGGGCGGTTGCCCGCTCCGCCAGGAAAAAGGCTCGGATTGGCACAGGTTGGCAGACAGTTCCCCGTCCAGGTCCATCCTTTGAGCCTCGATGCGCACCTTCGGCGCATTGACCTTAAAGGTATCGGCGGCCTGCAGCAGCATGTCGCCGCCAGAATCCAGGTCGAAACGGGCCTGCCCGGCAGCGCTCAGGCGGAAGGCCTCGTACCCCTTGCCGAAATCCCCGGCTTCTATCTTGCCGAAAAGGCGGAGAGGCCCTTCCCCCTTGCCATGCTTAAAAGCAAGGGCTGGCGGCATTCCTTGGGAGGAGAACAGGATGCCTTCCCGCATTGCCTCCAATACTTCGGCAAGCTGTTTTACCTGGCGTTCGAGCTTCTCCACCCTGGCTTCCACGTCATTCTTTTGCATTGCCACTGTTCGTTCCCACTTGGGTTTTATGAAATCCGGATTCTGCGTGAATTCTTTCCAGCGCTTTTTGTGATTATTTATTCAGGGTTATACAGGTGTTTGTTTATCGTCCTCGTCTTTTATTCCCCTTCTGGGATACGATAGAAACGGGCATTTTTTTTGTGTTTATTGTAGTGCCTGGGGTTCTTCAGTTCATCTGAACCTAAAAATAAGCACTCCGAGAGTCGCTTTCAAGTTGCGTTTTTTAATATTTTAATAATTCTAAATAGGGAAAACATGCCATTTTATATTTATAACCATTATTTTACAGGCTAATAAGGCTAACAATTTTAATTGTCTTTAAGGCTTTCAAATCAGCACTTAAATGAATGACTATTTATGGCGCCTGGTACATTTGATGGACAAATCGGAAGCCCGTCACTTCCGGCTGTCGGCCCGGATCCACAACGGGAAAAAAGATGGCGGCAAGAAAAAGTACGAATACCTCTACGACGAGATCAAAAGCGTAGAACTGGCAAAAAACTACGACGAGGATACAATCCGGGAAAAGCTGGATAAAGAGAAGAAAGTCCCGAAAGGGAGTTTTGCGGTTACCAAGAGTTACCTGGCGGACAACCTGCTCCGGGCACTGCGCCACCTCAATGAAAACGGCTCCGCTGAAGGAAAGATGAGAGTCCTGCTCGACGAAGCCCAGTTGCTTTTTGACCGGGGCATCCTGTATAAAAGTGCCAGGCAACTGGCCAAGGCCAAGAAGCTGGCCCGAAAGTACCAGTGTTTCCCGCTGTTGGCCGAAATCCTCCGGATGGAAGTCAAGCAACAAATGAGCATCCTGAGCCAGTTGGAAAAGCCTTTCCAGAGCTTATCCCGGCTATATGAGGAGCAGGAGGTAGTGGTGAAAAGCCTGGCTCAGGAGACGGAGTACAACCGGCTGATGAACCAGGCCTTCGCCCTGTATCATACCAGGAACACCCTGCCCGGAGAAGAGGGCATCCGGTTGCTGGAAACACTGCGGCAGGACCCTGCCCTGAAAACCCCCGAACGCTTCCTGTCTTTCCGCAGCGAACTGCTCTACCACCACGCCTGGGGCCTGATCCATACTGTGGAAAACATCAACCCAAAGCTGGTCTTCTACCACTACCAGAAAACCCTGGAGGCTTGGGACAAATACCCCGTCTTCAAAGAAGAGTATACCCGCAGCTACAAGCTGTACCTGTTCAATTTCCTGTCGACCTGCCACTCTCAGGGGGATTATTCCTCTTTTGAATCCATCCTCGGCAAAACCCAGGAACTGGAATCCAGGACCCTCGCCGAGCGCAGCTGGGATTTCTTCAACACCTATCAGTACAAACTGCTTTTCCTGATGAATACAGGGGAGGTGGAAGCTGCCCAAAACCTTGCCCGGGAGGTCGACGAAAAAATCCGCCTTTATACCAAACGGCGCTATCCGCTGCAAAAAAACAAGCTGCTCTCTCTTTATTACAACATTTCTGTCCTGCTCTTCGTCACCGAAAACTACAAGACGGCCCTGCACTGGGCCGACAAAATCCGCAAAGAACTCCGAACGACGTCGGCCCGGCTCGACCTGAAGTATTTCGCCCGGATCCTACAGCTGCTCATCCTGTACGAATCCGGCCAGGACGACCAGCTGGACAACAAGGAGCCTTACGTAAAAAGGTTGCTGAAAGGCCAGGACATGTACTCCGGTTTTGACGCCATGGTGCTGAAATACCTCCGGAAACTGTGCAAATACCGCTATACCCACGATGAGAAAGAACTGTTCAGGGGGCTGTTGCAGGAAATTGAGGACTCCGAGGCCCAATACCGGAAGATCAGGGGGAGGGAAGAAGTGAAATTGTGGGCGCAGAGCCACCTGGAAGGCAAAAAAATGATAGACCTGATCCAGGAGAACTTCCGGGCAAAAAAAGGAAGGCAGTAGGGCCGGCAGAATGAGATTGCCGGTTACGCTTCGAGATGCCGAAGGCATCAGTTTACATCGCTGCCCCGGCGCTCCACGTTGAATAACCCTGGATAGCTTCCTTTTTACAGCACCCCTGATGCACAACCGGCAGGAGAAGCCCAAAAAGGATTGCCGGGCCAGCAGTGGAATCGGCCCGACAACCTCGAAAATACCAAAATTTTATTCATTTTTAATAGAAAGCGTTAGAGAGCGGTTCGGGGTTTTGAATTTGGGGTTAGGTGTATTTCCCGGGGTAGCCCTGGCACTACTGCAATAACGGATTTCCCGAAAGCGGTTATTTACGTATCGCAGGCCAAGGGAAGTTATTGGCTATCCCATTGCTCTTCTAATTCACAGAAATTGTTGGCAATAACCAATAACTGCTTCCGGCGCCCGGTGACGCAATAACGCTTCATGTTTCCCTCCCGAAGCACTAAACTCTTCCGACACAGACCACCCGGGCGGAAATCTCTGCCCCTTTGCTGTCATTACCAGTAAGGTACCAGTAGCCATCCTCGGGGTCGACATACAGTTCGATGCCACTGGAGCTGTTCCTGAATTTTCCTTTCAGTGCGGTCAGCACCGGGATGCCATGGCTTTGATGCACCAGGCGCACCGGCGGTTGCCCGCTTTGCCAGGAAAAGGGGCCGGACTGGCACAGGCGGGCGGACAGTTCTCCGTCCAGGTCCATTTTCCTGGCCTCTACCCGGATCGTGGAGGCATTCATATGTAGGCTGCCGGCGGCCTGTAGCAGGGTGTCGCTGCCAGAGGACAGCTCCAGCCTGGCCTGGCCGCCGCTCTTCAGGCGAAAAGCTTCGTCTCCGTTACCGAAATCACCCGCCTCAATCGTCCCGTAAGCACGAGGGGAAGACCCGGGTTTTCCGTGAACGAAGCCCAGCGCAGGAGGGCGGCGTTCCCGGGAGGAGAATTGCAGCTGTCCGCCTTCATAGGCTATTCCCAATTGTTCGGCCAATTGAGCAACCAGGTTTTCGAGCATTCTCACCCTGGCTTCCATGTTCTTTTCAGGCATTACAGATACCATTATTGTCATTTTTGGGTTCTTGTAGTTTGTCCTGAGCTTGAAATAGCTCTTGCACGTTTAGGGTTATACAGATGGCGTTTGTTTATCTTTATTGTGGGGAAGGCTGGAACACTTCCAGCACCACCGAATTGCTTTCTTTGCGGAAACCGAACTCAGACCCCTGGATGAGGCTGTATCCGGCCATTTCCCTCATGATGTCCTGTTCGTCTTCGCCGACGAACTTCAAGGCTAAACCTGCAGGCTCCACGGAGTGCGCCAGGCGGAGCTTCAGGGCCAGAGAGGTAGCCAGCTCGAATTTGCCGGTAGTTCCGGACTGCGCTTCCTGGTCCGTAATCTTGTAATCCTGCCCACCGCCGGCCGTATGATCCGCCACCTCTACTTTGAAGCTCAGCAGTCCGCTTGTCGGGATGTCAAAGGTGTAAGTCGTTTCCGACGTGTCAATAATTTGTATCTTAGTGTTTGACGAGATCAGGTTGATCTGCCCTAACCTCGTGAAAGCCCCATACTTTTCCTGTTGGGCTATAGTCGCTGTAGTCGGCATGAGCGTAGTGTTCGTTTGTTTTGGATGTATTTATGGCAAAAGTAGATTGTTTACCTTCCGAAGCCAAAAGAACAAAAGGGCCATTATTAAATTCCCAAACGAACTTTTTTAGCCAAAAATCTCGCTTATCCCACCCTGGCCCTTTCCACATGCACTTTGAAAGCTAAGCCATAAAAGCAAATTAATAAACCCAAAGCGCTCTTTGCCATTCAAAACTTTTTCGCGCCCTTTTTCCCGCTTTTGGGAAAATTTGAATGAAATACATGTGCAAAATAACCGGAATACCGGACACGGGCAAAACATGAAATTCCATATTATTAGAATCTCAAATAGCAATTTTATATTTTTATCATTTAAACACTCCATTATTTATTGTTTATCAGTAACTTAATCCCGTAAAAAAACTAGCACACAAAATCCCAAACTGCATAAATCAATAAACACACATGAAAGCCTCCGATCACTTATGGCGCCTGGTCCATTTTATGGACAAGGCAGAATCCCGCTTTTTCCGGCTTTTTGCCCGGCTGCAAAACGGAAAAAAGAAATACGAACATCTCTATGAAGCAGTCAGCAAAGCGAAAAACCCGGATAAGTACGACGAGGCCCTGATCCGCGAACAACTGGATCGGGAAGGGAAGTTGCCTGCCCGGAGTTTTGCCGTTACCAAAATTTACCTCTTTGACAACCTGCTGAAGGCCCTTCGGATCCTGGAAGAAGACAAAACAGTGGAGAACCGGGTGTGGAAGCTATACCATGAAGCATCGGTATTGTTTAGCCGGGGATTAATGAGCAAGAGCTTAAGCTACATCCGGGAGGCCAAGCAACTGGCGGAAAAACATGAGTGCTTTTCCGTATTGGCCGACCTCCTGAGCCTGGAGACATATCATAATTTTTTTCACCTCAAAACTTCCGGAGCTCCATTGGCTGAATTCGAAGCCTTGTATCGGGAAAAGAAAACCGTTCTGGAAAAAATGGCCCTGGACACCGAAGCCAACTGGCTGCGCGACCAGGCCTACATTCTGTACCGGACCTGGAACACTCAGCCGGGAGAAAGCCGGGAGGCCCGCATCCAGGAACTCAGGAACCACCCTTTCTTTAAAGAACCCGGACAGTTCAGGACCTTCCGCAGCGAATTGTTTTACCACCACGCCTGGGCGCTGATCTATTACGTCGAGAACAAAAACAAAAGCCTGGCGCTTTACCATTCCAACAAAACTCTGGAGATATGGGACAAGTACCCCGCCTTCAAAAAGGAATACCCGCGCTTGTATAAGGTCAACCTGTTTGCTAACCTCGGCACCCGCCATTCCTATAATAATTACCTGGGTTTTGAAGACACTCTGGACGAAGCCCGCAACCTCGAATCCCGAACTATCTTTGAAAGAACCTCCGACTTTCAGGATACCTCTCACTACCACCTCCTGTTCCTTATAAATACCTGCCGCTTTGAAGAAGCAAAACAGCTGGTGGCCGACCTGGAAGAAAAAATAAAAGACTATTTCCGCAGGAAATACCCCTTGCGCAAAGACAAAATGATCACCCTGTACCATAACATCGCTGTGCTTTTCTTCCTTGCGGAAGAATACGACGAAACCCTCCGGTGGGCGCAAAAGCTCCGAAAAATAGCCGGCAAGAAATCTATGACCCGCCTCGACATACAATATTTTGCCTTCATTCTGAAATTGCTGGTACATTTCGAAAAAGGAGAGTCCGACAAGCTGGACCACATAGAACCCTACGTGAAAAAGAAGCTGAAAACCAACGAGATGCTCTCCGAATTCGACGCCAGCGTCCTGAGCCATATCCGCAAACTCAACAAAAGTTATATCGCTGAAGAGGACCGGAAGATATATGAAGGGCTGCTGGCAGAGATCGAAGCTTCTGAAAAAAAACACACTAAAATCCGTGGAAGGGCGGAAATAAAGCTCTGGGTGGAAAGCAAACTACAGCGAAAAAAGATAGCTGATCTGCTTCGGGAGCAATTCGAAGCAGCGATGGCCCGGGCCCGGGCGTTATCCCATAGCAACGACAAATCTCCTTCCGCATGAATAAAACAACTCTCCTTCTGTTTTCAACGCTATGCCTGGCCTGGCTCGCCTCTGGCTGCATCAACCCCAAGGTGGACATACCGGAACAAGTCGCCGGCCTGGCCCCCATTTACTACGATGGCGACTGGCGCGACATCGCCGCCGAACCCGCCCGGCCCATCCGCGAGCTGTTCAAGATTTACTACAAAGACAGCATCCTGTTCGCCGGCGAATCCCTCCAGGGCATCCACGTGATCGACAATACCGACCCTTTTTACCCGCAACCGGTTAAGTTCATCCGCATTCCCGGCAATTCCGATATCGCCATCAAAGGCAGCACCCTGTACGCCAACAACCTCTCCGACCTGGTCGCCATCGACATCAGCGACCTGGATAATATCCGCGTCCTCAGCCGCGTGGAAAACGCTTTCCCCGGCAACGGCGCGCCCCTGCCCGACGGCTACTTCGGCTTTTTCGAATGCCCCGAACCCAACATGGGCGCCATCGTCGGCTGGGCAGAAAAAGTGCTGGAAAGGCCGGAGTGCTGGCGGTAAAAATATGGAATGAGGGAATGAGGGAACGAAGGAATGATTCCCTCATTCATTCATTCATTCACTCATTCACTCATTCACTCATTCACTCATTCACTCACTCACTTCCATCATGGCCCGAACCACCCTCTTCCTCCTCCTCCTCACCGCCCTCTGGAGCTGCGCCGAGAGCAGCAACGACGCGGCCTCCATCTCCGATTCCGGCACCGGGACGGGAGGCTCCCTGGCGCGGTTCACCATCGTCGGCAACTACCTCTACACCGTCGACAACACCAGCCTGCACAGCTTCGACATCAGCCAGGCGGCCGAGATCAAGCCCCGGGAAACCATCTACGTCGGCGAAGGCGTAGAAACCATCTTCCCCCTCAACGGCTTCCTCTTCCTCGGCACCCGCGACGGCATGCTGATCTACCAGATCCTGCCCGGCGGCCTGCCGCAGTTCGTCAGCAACTACCAGCACGTGGTCAGCTGCGACCCCGTGGTGGCCAACAACCAGTATGCCTACGTCACCCTGCGCGCGTCCGGTTGCCGGCAGGCAGGGCCCGGCGCCGCCGACCTGCTGGAAATCATCGACATCCGCTATATCCAGGACCCCCAGGTGGTGGCCAGCTACTCTATGGACAGCCCCTTCGGCCTGGGCCTGGACGGGCAGACGCTCTTCCTCTGCGAGGGCGCCGGCGGGCTCAAGGTCTTCGACGTGGCCAACCCGCGGGACATCCAACTGCTCCACCACTTCACGAATTTCAACGCCATCGACGTCATCCCCCTCGGCAGCCTGCTGCTCGTCATCGGCCCGGACCGCATCGTGCAACTGGATTATTCGAATATCGACGACATTAAAGTGGTCTCGGAAATTGCCATCGGCGTATGAGGCAGGGAAAGCGGAGCGTCCTGGTTTTGCTTCTTTGGCTCGGCATGGTTCAGGGGGCCTTCGCCGAAGGCATGGCAGTTGCCGCTTGTCCGTTGTCGGTTGATAGTTCCCGGGTCAACCGGCAACCAGCAACGGACAACGATCTTTACCCCGAGCAAAGCCGAGGGGAACTAACAACAAACTTTACCCCGAGCAAAGCCGAGGGGAACCAACAACTGCCGACCCCCGGCCCCCGCTTCAGCCTCAAAAACGGCACCCTCAGCCTGCTCGACCCTTTCGCCCCCAGCTTCAACATCGGCGCGGAGCACATCCTCCTGCCCCGCCTCTACGGCCACCTGGAAGCCGGGCCGATGTTCAACCTGCGCCTCTTCCAGGAACCCACCATCGACAACCTCAGGGGCTACCGCCTGCGGGGCGCCATCCGCTACTACCTGCGCCCCCCCCGGATCGGAACGCATGCCGGCTTCATCGAGATCCTCTACACCCACCAGTACACGGATGTCGACATCGAAGGCGATTTCCGGAGGAACAACGACCTGGGCCGCTACCGGCAGCGCCTCTCTTATCACATGGAACAGCGCAAACAGAGCGTCAGCTTCAACCTGGGCCTGCAGCAAATCTACGCCAAACGCTTCCTCTTCGAATTCGGCGCCGGCCTCGGCATCAGCTACAAGCGCGCTGCCTTCAGCGGAGTGCCGCCCGACGCCTCTTTCCGCACCAACGGCGGCCTGGGCTGGGAGTATGATCCTTCGCCGAATTCGCCCACGGTGGCGGCGGTGCAGGTGTATGTAAATTTGGGGTATGTGTTGTGGTGAGGGGGGAGTTCGTGTATTTGTGTATGGGTGAGGCTGCTCCGTCTCCGCCGGTCCGTAGTCCGGCTACGACGGACGGAGGCCGGAAAGTCCCCCAAATGAGTGGATGAGCGAGGGACTGAATGAGTGAATAAATATAAAATATGTATTGTTTTTAAAATCAAACTTTATTACATAGTTGGTTCTATTCACTCATCCTTAGGTGCTAAAAAAGACTTTGGCGCCGCTAAAACCTAAAACCTAAAGCCGGCCAAGGGCACAAAATGGCATCGCGCCCGCCACCAACAACCCTCCATTCCTAAGCCGCCTCCTTCAACGACTCCGTGAACTGCAAAATGTCATATTTGAATAATTCAAAATCAAAATCCTCCACCTGCGGCTTTAATTTTTCGATTGCCTTGTCTAATTCGGAAGAGAACTGGTTGATATCTTTGCCGGAAAGCACGGATATGTATAACCTGCGTTTGTCTTCATCGAATCCGGAGGGGTTGGGCAGGAATATTTCGGGTTTCTTAAAGAATGCGACTTCGAAAAAGAGCTTTTGAACTCCTTTGCCATTATCGGGCAGTTTTTCAAATAGTTCCTGATCATTGGGTACTTCCAGGCGAGGGTTCTCTTTTTTAATCTGAGTCGCAACAATAATGACTGCTGCTACTAAAAAGAGCATCCACATATATCCTCCGCCCCCGGGCATCCTGTATCCACGGGTATCGCCCTGGTCAAATTTAGGCATCTCCGGAGCTTCCCTGGCTATTGTAATTTTATATTTCATATTTTTGGGGGGCAAAAGTTTTAAAATCTATTTCCAGTTTATTTTGGCTGCAAAAATATAGGATTTTATCTTAAAAAATCATTTTTTGACAGATTATATCGAAATGGAAGGAAAAAAACTCAATAAGATCGGGGATGTACTTCAGGGCCAGGGTAGAACTATGTGACAGTTTCCCAGTGAGCCAGGAATGTTCAGCGGCCCGGCCTTGAGGGGAGTGTTCAAACCGCTGTGCCGCAGGCTGGCAGGTTTGTTTTGAACCGCTGAGGGCGCGGGGAACCACAGGGGTAACTTCTCAATAAATGGGAATGAAATCTGTCGTCCCTACAAGCTACGTACACACGTACATAGGGATTGCGAAATCAACCCCTTCGATGGTGGTGTATTAAATCCGTTGAAATTTCGGTGCAAATGGAGAGCGGACCTCCAGGTCCGCTGAACAGATCAACGGATTTAATACACTACCCCTTCGATTACCTCTACAATGTACTCTGCCTCATCAACACTCACCCCCTCCCCTTCCATTCCTTCACCAGCCGCTCAATCTCCTCCCGCTGATTCTCATAAAAATCATCCTCCGGGTTATCCCTGGCCAGCTTTTCGGCCTTTTTTGCCGCCTCCAGCGCGCCGGCGTAATCCTCCTGCGCCGCCAGGATGCGCGCCCACACCCAGTGGTTCCGGGACGTGCTCTTTTGCCGGATCGACTCCTGGGCGTACTGCAGGGCAGGCCCCGGCTGCCCCACCCAGAGCAGGAAGTCGGCCGCCTCGGCGTTGAGTCGCCACTTTTGCCCTTCCGGAGCGGCAGCCAGGGCGGTGGTGATCTCCAGGACGGCCTGCTGCATGGCGGTTGTCTTCACGCGCAGGTACAGGCGCAGCTTTTCCCAGCTCAGCAGGATATAGCCGTTTTCCACGTTCTGGCCGATGACCTCATACCGGAGGCGCTCTTCGTTGATTTTTTTGGAAAACTGGGCGTCCACCTCCACCCGCAGGGCGTCGTCGGCCTGGTTGTAGTTGTCGGCGCCCCACTGGCCCCAGGTTTTACTGAAAATGGCCGTCCACTTCCCCGCTTCGCGGGGAATGATGAAGAAGGCGTACTTGCCGGCCGGCAGGGTTTGGCCTTCAATTTCCACGTCGGTGTTGAACCCGATCGTAGTGGCTTCGTTGGCGCCGGCCCGCCACACCTCGCCGTAGGGCACCAGGCCGCCCCATATTTCCCGCTCCTGGACGGCAGGGGAGGAATACTGGATGGAAACCTCCGTATACCCTATGGTATAGGAAGTACCCGCCCGGGGGCTCTTCCGGGGCAGGTTGAGCTCCTGGGCAGTAATGAAGGTGGAGGACAGCAGCAGGAGGGCAAGTAAGCATAGCGTATTGGTCCGCATGGCGGGTAGTTTTTTAGAAGCTGTTCAAAAATTCGTAATGAATATAACTGTTTTGTTTCCTCGTAGCGTTGAAAACAACGTTTTATTTATCAACTCGCCAGGCCCGCCATTGTTCTAACCGGCTTTCGACAGGCAGGCTCCAACGCCGGCGGGCGGCATCCGTTTACTGAAAAGGACAACCCGCCCGGCACCCTCCTGCTTTGGCTGGTTCTCTCTTTCGATTCAACCGGAAGATGGTTATCTTACGCTCCTGGCCGGTTTGACGGACCGGCGTTCGTGGCGGCTTTGCCGGGCATCGTGCCGCGATCATCCTGATCGCAAGGCTTCCCGCTCAATATTTTTTGTGCCTGCGGCAGCAGGATAATCGAACAACGAACAAAGCAATAACTTTCAACCTAATTATATCAACCACCCGCAAAACAGTGCTTATGACACGCGCTCAACTAAGCTTTGCTTCCGCTGCCCTGCTCCTCGCCCTGTCCTCATCCGCTCCGGCCCAGGTCGGCAACACCGCCTACGCCGACCTGGCGGGCAACCAGGCCAAGGCCCGATTTTCCGCTGCCGGCCATCAGCTGCAAAGCCCGGACTGGAAGGAAGGGCTCACCGTGCCCTACCTGCCCGGCCTGCCCGCCACCAGCACCCTGGCCGCTGCCTCTTTGTGGATGGGAGGCGAAGACGAAACCGGCGGCCGCCGGTTTGCCGGACAGGACGGCTATTTTGCCGACATGCCGGGAACAGATTTCTTTCCCGGCCCGATCGACCCGGCCACCGGCGCCGCGCCCTATGGCAGGGATTTCAACCGCATCTGGGCTGTAACCCGCTACGACATATTGTCCCTGCTGGCTGATTATGAAGACAACGGGCTGGTCGACGATCCCATACCGGAACGGCTGCGCGACTGGCCCGGCGCGGGCAACCCCTTCTTTGAGGCGGCCAACGGCTTCCCGATGCCCAACCAGGAACTGGCGCCATTTTATGACCGCAACAGCAACGGCGCTTATGAGCCTCAATTAGGAGAATACCCCGTCATCGGAGAGCAGTATCCCGACGTCATCCCGGAACAAATGCTCTGGTGGGTTTACAATGACGTGGAAGCGCCGCATACCAGTTTTCCGGCCTTCCTTCCGGTTGGCGCGGAGGTTCAAAACCTGGCCTTCGCTTTCAACTGCACGGATAACCCGATGCTCAACACAGCCATTTTCATCCGCCATAAGGTGATCAAACGCGCCGGCGGGCCATTGTCGGATTTCCGGCTGGGATACTGGTTCGCCCCGCGCCTGGGATGCTCCGATGACGACGCTTTGGGCTGCGATACCCTGCTGCATACTGCTTATGTTTACAACTTTGACGCCCTGGACGGGGTGGAGAACGGCTGCCTTTGTTATGGCGGCCCAACCTTCTGCGAAAAAACGCCCGCCCAGGCAGTGAGCTTCCTCAATGTGCCGATGGCCTCTTTCCTCTACTCTCCTTACAACACGCTCTGGCCCTTTGCCGGGCCGCCGCCGCTTTCTCCCTACGCCAACCTGCATGGCCTTTGGTCATACGACACCCCGATGAGCGTTGGAGGCGACGGCTATGACCCGGGCAACCCCGCTACGACCCCGTACGCCTTTTTCAGCCTCCCGGCCGATCCCGATGGCTGGTCCATGTACGCTGTGGGATACAATCCGCCTGCATACGGCATATTAAGCGCTCCCGGCACTACCTTCCAACAAGGCGATGAGCTAATCCTCGACCTCGCACTGAGCTACCACCGCCAGGAAGGATGCTGTTTTTGCGCTGCCGGGTTCTTTGGCGCCGGGAATCTATTTTCTGCGGCTTACCATGGCAGATGGGCGGCAGTTCTCTGCCCGGCTGATGGTGCGATAACTGCTGCCCGGAGGCGGTTGTTGTTATTTCACAATACTATTAGTATATTGAAAGGTCAAATAACCATTTTCTTTTATAGAAAATCCGGAAAGGGGCTGGAATGCATTCCGCCCCTTTCCTTTTCCACTTAAAATAAGCCCGCGTATTTAAAATATAATAAAATTTTCAATTAGTTTTGAGGTCCATTATCAGTCCCAAAACCGGATCTCATGAACCGATTCTACTCTCTCCTGCCGCTTATCGCCCTGTTTTGCCTGTGTAGCTTCCCCGTCCAGGCACAGTTGGTCAAAAGCCCCTCTGCCGCCGACATTTACCGCGAAGCTGAGGCGGCTTTGCTGGAAGGCAGGGCCGACCAGGCGCTGAAGCTCTTCGAACGCAGCCTGAAGGCCCAGCCCGGGCTGAGCGCCGCCCGCCGCGGCATGGGGTTGTGCTACGCCATACTGCGCGATTACCCCAAAGCCATCGAGCAATACGAAGCGGTGCTGAAGGCCGACTCCCTCTTTTCCCGGGCGCTTTACTACCAGTTGGGCGAGGCCTACTATAAGGCGGGCGAACACAAAAAAGCCCTCGAATACTTCAACCGATTCGAAGAGCTCCAGAAGGTCGGGGTGGATACCTTCAGCATGAATACCGAACGGGAAGTCGGGGACGAGCAGCGCTACCTCTCCAAACTGGAAAGCAACATCCGCGCCTGCGAGGTGACGCTGGACTCTGTCAAGTTCGTCAACATTACCAAAGTGTCCAACCTGGGCAACGCGGTCAACTCCAAAGACGACGATTATTTCCCCTACATCACCAACGACCAGAGGCAGCTCTTTTTCACCCGCAAGACCGACAACGGCGACGAAGACCTGTTCGCCAGCCGCCGCGAAAGAAGCGGCTGGAGCAGGGGATCTGCCGTCAAAGCCATCAACACCGAAGGAGACGAAGGGATGTGCACCCTGGTGCGCGACGGCCGCCGCCTCTACTTCACCGCCTGCGGGCGCGAGGGCGGGCTGGGCATCTGCGACATCTGGGAGGCCCTGGTCAGCGCCGGCGGGGAGATCGGCGAAGCCAGCCCCCTGAAAGGCTACGCCAACTCCGCCAAATGGGAATCGCAGGCCTCCATCAGCTGCGACGGCAGCACCATCTTCTTCGCCAGCGAACGGGAAGGCGGCCTCGGAAAGTCCGACCTCTATTTCAGCAAACGGCAGGCCGACGGCAGTTGGAGCGAACCCGCCAACCTCGGCCCCCGCATCAATACCGACGACTACGAGGAGGCCCCCTTCATCACCAACGACGGCCGCACGTTGTACTTCTCTTCCTACGGCCACCCCGGCATGGGCGACCAGGACATCTTCATGAGCTGGCTCGACGATAACGGCGAGTGGAGCCCGCCCGTCAACCTCGGCCCGCCCATCAATACGGCCTTCCGCGAGCTGGGCCTGTTCCTCTCCGCCGACGGCACCACCGGCTACTTCGCCTCCGAACGGCCCGGCGGCTTCGGCAAACTCGACATCTACCAGTTCCAGCTCGACGAGCAGCTGTACAGCGAACCCATCACCTTCGTCGAAGGCCTGGTGATCGACAGCGCCCTCGACCTGCCGGTCGCCGCAACGGTCGAGTTCACGGACCGCCCCTCCATAACGACCGGCGAGGACGGCCGCTTCTTCCTCTGCATCCCCGCCGGCGACTCCCTCGACATCAGCGTCCGGAAAAATTACTTCCACCCGTACCAGAATATCTTCATCATCCCGAAGTGGGAAAACAAACAGTTCTACACCCTCGAAATCCTGCTGAAATCTGTCTTTGAGTTTCCCCCGCCCCAGCCGGCCCGGCAGGCAGACACCACCACCGTAATCACCCCTCCCAGAGAGAAGCCGCAGGAATACTACCACACTATTTTTTTTGACTTCAATAAGGTGAACATCAGCCTGGAAGAGCTGGACCTGCTGAACGAATTCCTCCTCCCGCTCAAAGGCAAAAACGTCCAGCGCCTCGAAATCGCCGGCTATGCCGACGATATCGGGACGGACATTTACAACATGCAACTCTCCGAAGAGCGCGCCAAACAGGTGGCCCTGATCGTCACCCGGAGCGGCTTCGGCATCGATAAAATATCCCTGGAGGCCAGAGGCGAACTCATTAACGACGAGCCTAAAGAGAAAAACCGAAAGGTGGAACTGCGGGTGACGACGCTGGAGTGAGGGTGGGAAGCGGGAAGGCATCCAGGTATTTTGGTTTTGTGGTATTCCGGTTTTGTGGCCAGGGCACTCCCCCTGGCTAAACGGGGGGAGTGCCCTGGGGCGGCCGCAATACTTGCCCTGAGGAATGGAAGGGCCAGAATACCGGAACACCGTAATACCATAATACCTAAACAGCTACGTTTTTCCACTTCCCACTCCCCTACCGGCTCCCCTCCGCCTCTTCCTCCGCCATCTTCACCTCCTTGCGGGGCAGCATCTTGTCGCGCATAGCGGTATGCATCACGAAAGAAGCGATGATGGTAGCGGCCTGTTTCAGGTCGCCTTCCACCAGGTGGTCCACGTTGTCCATATTGGAGTGATGGGTACGGGCGAAGTAGGCCATGGGGTCCTGGATGAACTGGAAGCCCGGGATGCCGACCGCATCGAAGGCCAGGTGGTCCGTACCGCCGGTGTTGGAGAGGCTAAGGGTGCCTGCGCCCAGGTCCTTGAACGGCTCCAGCCAGGCGCGGAAGATGGGCGCCACGTCGGGATTGCCCTGCAGGTATACGCCCCGGATTTTGCCCGTGCCGTTGTCGAGGTTGTAATAAGCGGAGACTTTTGCCTGCTCCGGTTTAAGGGATTGCGGGTTGTAAGTCCCTTCCGGAAATTCGGCGAAGTGTTTTCCGGCGTAGCCGCGGCTGCCCAGCAAACCCTGCTCTTCGCCCGTCCAGAGAGCCAGGCGGAGCGTACGGCGGGGGCGGATGCCGGTCTCTTT
Organism: Lewinellaceae bacterium; assembly: GCA_020636375.1. Classification (GTDB taxonomy): domain Bacteria; phylum Bacteroidota; class Bacteroidia; order Chitinophagales; family Saprospiraceae; genus JACJXW01. Next base: position 313,939 of record JACJXZ010000013.1, read on the forward strand.
GATCACCTCCTGTAGGATTCGGGCAGCTTCCATCATGACGGTGGAGCCGGCGCCGTTGTCCGTAGCGCCGGTGGCGGCGTGCCAGGAATCGAAGTGCGCGCCGAACATGACGACTTCATCCCTGAGGTCCGTGCCCGGAATTTCGGCGATGATGTTGTGCTCCATGCCGTCGGGGTTGGTGTAGGCGCCTTTCAGCTCCATGCTCAGCTTCACCGGGATGCCCTTGTGCAACAGGCGGAAGATGCGGTTGTAATGTTCGACGGCCAGGGTGGCCTGCGGAATGACGTACACCCCTTCCTTGCGGACATCGCCCCAGTCGCCGCCGGTGCGGGCGCCGGAAACGAAAACGGTGCCCAGGTCGCCCTTATAGCTGCGGTCCAGCACCGCCAGGGGCTTCTCCTCTTCCAGGAACTGCCAGAGCAACTGGTTGAACTTGAACCCTCCGAGGCGGCTGTAATTTCGGCGCGGCCGCGGGGTGGGCATCGGCTCGTTGGCCAGTTCCAGCAGGCCTTCGGCGTCGTAGCGCTTGGCCGGCGCTTCGAACCATTCCTCCACCGCCCGCAGGGTATCCATCAGGACGAACTTGCCGCCGAGCTTGCCCCGGTATTTTTCCAGGCTTTCTTCATCGCTGGCTTCCAGGTAGATGACCTCCCCGCTCACCTCCCCGTCGGTGGAAGCCGACCAGGCTTTGGGATAGGCAATCACCGGCCAGTACCCCTGGGCCTGGGCGTGCATTTCGAAGTGCTGTAGCTCCCAGCCCCGCCCGAACGGGCCCCACTCTTCGGTGTGGACATTCTCCAGCCCCCAGTCCTTTAGCTGCTGAAGCGCCCACTCGGTAGCTTCGTCCAGCATGGGCGAGCCGGTGAGCCGCGGGCCGTACGTATCGACCACCCAGCCGGCGATCTCCATTGCCCGGCTCTGGTCCAGGCCGTGCTTCCGGATGGCATCCACGAGTTCCTGGTTGACTTCTTCCTGGTTGAAGGCCGGGCCGGCAAGGCTCAGGCAAAACAGGCATAACAGTAGATAACGTGCCATAAAGTTTCGGTTTTTAGCTTTTGAATGCCCGAAGATACGGAAATACTCTGGGGGTTTATGGGTGTATTTGGGTGTATGTGTTTATGTGTTTATGGGCGTACATATACCCCATCCTCTGGGGCGCGATTCCTTTTTGTACCCCTTGCTCGGTTTTAGGTCTTAGGCTATTAGGTTTTAGGGGGGTAACCCAGGCCTAATCGGGCACTCAACAGGCGCCTAACGCCCAAAACCTAATATTTACCCGGCCGACTGGACGGGCCTAAATCCTCCCAACACCGGAGGGGGCACAATTTAGCATGGCGCCCATCCTCCGAGCCCCCCCGCGATCGCCTTTCTTCGGAACCTGAAGATTTCTTCCACCCGCCGGTTTACCACCAGGCTGTCGGCAATTGCCCCTATAATTCCGTAAGGAACCTGGTAATGCAGCAGGTCCGTCATCATTACGCCGCCGTCCTGTTCCTCAAAATGGTGCTCGTGGTGCCACAGGGCATAGGGCCCCAGCCGCTGTTCATCGACGAAGTACTGCCCTTCTTTAATGTGCGTGATTTCCGTCACCCAGTTCATTTTTATGCCCCGGAAGGGGCTCACTTTGTATCGGATGAGCATTCCCTCGTACATGGATACGCCGGCCACCGGCGACAGAATCTCGAAAGCCATATCGGGCGGCGTGATCTCGTTCAGGTTTTCCGGCCGGGAGAAGTAATTCCACACTTCATCCAGCGGTCGGGCAATAAATTGCTTCCATTCTTTTCTTCTGACAGGCATATCGTTCCGTTTTGGTTATCCGCTTGTATCGCCACAAAAATTTATCCGGCTCAAAGAGACGGACACAAAGGCACCAAATCCGCACTGAATTTAGTGCGGATTTGGTGTTTTAGTGCTTTCGTGGCATCTTTTCGCCATGTGCGTACCTTACCTACCCCCATCAGGGTATGAAAACCCGAAACTTTAACACTAAAAACTTTCGCCGATCCAAAAAATACCCTTTTTATGGTATGTACTGCATGGTTTGAAATTATATCTTTGTTGCGAGTGGAAAAAAACCGATAGTTCATTAAGAAAAAAAATCCACTCTAAGACAAATTAGTTAATCCCTTAAACTGCATAATCCCATGACATCAGTAGCCATTCCTGCTGTTAAAAGGCATTCTCCTCCGCCTTATCGTAATTTTATTCTTATCTTTAAAGCAATTCCCTTTTTTTTCAGCTCAGTTTTTCTTTTGCGCTAGCGTGGCCCTGCGCAGGGTTTACCGTCAAAATGGAATAAGCCCATTGCTTTAATCCTAAGAACATTACGATGAGAACCTCTACCCTGATATGCCTTATACCTACTATTATACTCTTGTCCGCCTATCCGATAGGGGCGACAAGCCAGGCCGCCGCCGCCAATACGGCGCAGGCCGGCGCAGGAGAAAGCATGCTGAGGCTTGATGGCGCCCACCAGGCGGTCAGCTGCCTCGGATCACAGGATGTAGTCCCTCCCGTTGTCTATGCTCCCGACAACACTACTGCATCCTTAACTTACCAGGACCAGCAATTCAAACTGGGTTGTGCAGTTTCCGGATTTCAGGAATATTTCGCGCCGTCCCGCTGGGCGGCAGTAAAGATCAATGGTGACGGTGGGGTAGATGTCACCGGAGCTCCCAATTCAATATTGGTTGAAGGGGCCAATAGAGCTTCAGTTATTGCCACCCCCGGAAGCGCGGCGTCCTATCGGATCGCCATTCCCGCCGAAGGGTACGTGAGCTTTGACTGGGGTTACATTGGGGGCTCCAATCTTTTAAACCGGCAGTTTTGGGTAGGAATCAACGGAGAACGTGTCGAATCCATGGCGGAAGGGCATACCGCCGGCACTTTTTTCTCCAGCCTGCTCGCCCCCGGAGATGAACTGAGCTTCAATATCGTTTCCGGCGAAAAAGGGTTCGAGGTCCAACTGTCCGGCTTTGAGTTTCTCAGCAATGCCATCGGCGTGATCGAGCGCCACTGGGAAGCCGCCACAGAAACCGGCCAGCAAACCGGGTTCACCCAGCTGGTCAGCATCAGAAAACCGGATTTTACCCAGGTTGTTTTCCCCGGCAACCTGGATGGAGTTGAATACCCGCTGCTCGAATACGGAGCTTCCATCGAACCGGTTTGGACTGGATACCCCTTCATCGACGAAGACGGCTCCGTCGCGACCACCCACGACCAATACGCCCTGTCCGACGATGGCTGCTCCTTCGGCGTGAAGTGGGAAGATGAAATTCTCTACGACAACGACGGCTGCATCGTCTTCCGGCACTGGACGGTTAGCGATTACTGCGGCGGCAACGTACAGTCCGAAACGCAGGTGATCAGAATGCGGGGCGGATGCCCGGAGAGCGGAACGCCGCTGCCCTACGGACAACAGGGACAGCCGAATGGTATCCACCAAAGCCCGGCTACTGAAGGATATCCCGTTTCTGGGGAAGAGTTTCAGGCCGAGCTGGCCGCGTCTCCCGCACCGGAAGCTCTCAGCCCGGCGGATACCGCCGCCGTGCCGGCCCGGTAACAGATATACCAAGAGCTATTTTTTTATATGATTTAGTAGGTTTGTAAAGGGTTTCTCATACAGGACTATCGGCAGAGAGCAAAGGCTCTCTGCCTTTTTTTTGGTCCTGGCCGGGAAATGCTGTAAATTTCGGCACTAAACCTGGAAATCATGATGGAACAGGACCTCTTTTCGGAATTCCCGCCTACTTCCAAAGCCGAATGGCTTGCCAGAATAGAAAAGGACCTTAAGGGCAAACCCCTCGATGAACTGCGCTGGCACCTGGAAGAAAAGATCACCCTCGACCCCTTTTACCACCCGGAAGATATGCCCGGAGCTCTGCCCCCCCTCCGGGGCGGGCGGCAGGACAACAACTGGGAGGCCGGCGATTACATCGACGTGGAGGATGTGAAAACGGCTAACGCCGCCCTGCTCGACGGGTTGAAGGGGGGGGCAGAAGCACCCTTGTTCCGCCTCACCTTCCCGCTTGGCCAGAGCCAGCTGGAGCAACTGCTGGAGGGCGCCGAGTTATCCTTCATTTCAACTAACTTCGGAGAACACTACACCGACAAGAAACCCTGGGAACTGTTCGGGCATTTCACCGCCCTGCTCGACAAGCGGGGCACCGATAAAAGGACCGTCCGCGGCTCCATCGACTTCGACCCCCTGCTCGACTGGAGCCGGCCGCCCATCGAAGAATTAGCCGGCCTCATCCGGTACTGCGAGGACTTCATGCCCCTTTTCCGGCCCTTCCAGGTCAACGCGCACCGCTTCCACTCCGGGCCGGACGACAGCTCCCTCGAACTGGCCTACGCCATCGCCAAAGGCAGCGAGTACCTGGCCCGCCTCACCGAACACGGCCTGCCGGCGGAAACCATAAACGCTCACATGCAGTTTTCTATCGCGATCAGCAAAAGCTACTTCGTAGAGATCGCCAAGCTGAGAGCCCTGCGCCTGCTCTGGGCCAACGTCATGAAAGCTTACGGAACGCCCCAGGCCCCCTTCCTGGCCGTCCACTTCGCCCACGAGACCCAGGACGACAACACCAACACGAATATGATCCGGGCCAGCACCCAGGCCCTGTCGGCCGTCATCGGCGGGGCGGACCAGCTCTATATCCTGCCCGCCAACCAGGGCAGGCAGGAAAAAAGCACCGCCTTTACCCGCCGCATCGCCCGCAACGTCCAGCACCTGCTGAAAATGGAAAGCCACCTGCACCGCGTCATCGACCCCGGCGCCGGCAGCTACTACATCGAAAAACTCACTGAAAAACTGGCCGAACAGGCCTGGGAACAATTCCGGGAGATGGAAGTGAAAGGGGAGTTTAAGTAAGGGGGGCTTCGATTTTGAAATAGGTACCTCCCCCTCAAACCTCGTGTCAATTACAAAACCCCTTCCGGAGCATTCCGGAAGGGGTTCTGTTTTTTACCCATTTATCCGCCCGGCTTTATTCCGGAAGGATCACGGTGTCGATGGCGTGAATAACGCCATTAACGGCCTGTACGTCGGTAGCGATGATCTGAGCGGTATTCCCCCCGGCAATGATAGTGGGAGGAGTCGTATCGAGATCAATGCTGAAAGTTTCGCCGGAAGCCAGGGTGGTGACCATCATGTCGTCAACCAGGTCGGCGGAACGCACATTGCCGGCACCGGTCACGTGGTACAGCAGTACCGTCTCCAACAGGGCAACCGGGATGTCCGCTACGGAGTTCCAGTCGGGGTTGCTGTCCAGCAGCGCCTGGAAGGCGGCATTGGTCGGGGCAAATACCGTGAACGGGCCTTCGCCGCTCAGGACCTCCACGAAGTTGGTCGTCAGCCCGGTGGCGGTCAGGGCAGATACCAGGGAGCTGAAGTTGGGGTCTGCCAGCGCAAACGTCACGATGGTGGGCAGGGCAATCACCTGGTCGATGACGTGGATCACGCCGTTGTCGACATCGACATCTGCTGCAGTGACCTTGGCTGCGCCGTTGATGGTCACGCCGCCGTCGAGGTTGATGAAAACACTGGTGGTAGCGTCGCCGAAACCGGAAGCGCTAAGGGTCGGATAATAACCGGTGGAAAGGCTGCCGGACTTGACGTCGCCGCTGAGCACGTGGTTGGTCAGAACGGCTACCAGAGCCTCTTTCGGAGTATTCTCGATGGTGTTGGTGCCAAGAGCGTTCAGGAAAGCCTGGAAAGCATCGTTATCCGGTGCAAATACGGTGAACGGGCCGTCGCCACTCAGAACGCCGTCCAGTTCCGCCTTCACTACTGCGTCTCTCAGCAGGCTGAAATTATCGTCTCCCAGCACGTAATCCACAATGGTATTCGGTTCTGCCGGTTCGGGAGTGTCGTCATCATTGTTGCAAGCGGTGAGTGTAGCCACGGAACCCAGCATCAGAAGGCTGAACAGCCAAAGCATTGACTTTTTCATTATTGTATGTTTTGGTTTAAGTAAATGGAGATGTGTCATCACATTTCGTCGGTCAGAACGGTAATGAGAAGCATCCTGTTCAGCGATATTCGGGAGAACCTGCTCCGGAAAGGTAGTTTTGCCTAATCCTTTACATAAGGAAAGAAAGAAAGGAGATAAGATCTTTTTTCGTGAACATTCTGAAATGCCGTTCTCACCACCTCACCACCTCACCACATCACCATATCACCATATCACCATATCACCATATCACCACCTCGCCAACGGCCAAAGCCCCTCCGCCAGGCGGCGGTGCAGGGCGGGATCGTCGGAGCGGACGGGCTGGCCGGATTCGATCAGCAGGCTGGAAAACACGGCGCCCTGAGCTTCGGCGGCAGCGGCAAGCGGCTCCAGGTAGGAGCGCTTGCGGCAGGAAGCCAGTATGAGAATGGGCGCCTGCGGCTGTTGGGCCCGAATATTTTGCAGGAGCTTGCGCACATCGCGGGCGAAGGCGCCGGGCGGCGTTTTGCGTTCCTCATCGGCCTGGCCGAGTTCCAGGATGACCTGCTCCAGAGGCTGGTCCAGAAGATAGCGCAGGCGTTCGGCGGCGCCGGCTGCCGTTTCTGGCAGCTACGCTGGCGTTGAGGATGGAAACGGGCGCCTGGGCGGCGGACAGGCGCTGCTGGAGCAGGGCGGCATACCCCTGTTCGGGAGGCAGGCCGCGGGCAACGGAGAGGGTGCTGCCGAGGAGGAGGAGTTGGGGGCGTTCGGGAGAGGGGGAGTTTGGGAGAGGGGGGGAAGGGGTGAGGGGGAGAGAGGGGGAAGGGGTGAGGGGGTGACCGGGAGAAGGGGTGAGGGGAAGAGCGGGGGAGATGGTGACGGGCGTTTTTGGTTCCGGCTCAGACGAAGGGGTTTCCGGGCCGCAGGAAACAGCTAAAAAAAGAATAGTAAATAAATACTTAAATTTTACTCCGAACATAGCATAAAACTTTGTTTTTAATTGAAAATTCGGAATTTTTTCGTAAACTTGGGTTAAGATAAGGCATTTACCTATGGCTGAACAAGAGAACAAAAAAGATATAGTTGTTTTTGAAAGCAAGGACGGCGAGGCTTATCTGGAAGTCACGACGGATTATGATACCGTCTGGCTTTCCAAAGAACAGATGGCGCAGCTTTTTAACCGTGACAGGTCCGTCATTTCCCGCCATATAAATAACATTTTCAAGGAGGGGGAACTAGATAAAGAAAGCAACGTGCAAAAAATGCACGTTAGTCACTCAGACCGTCCGGTTGAGTTTTATGCATTGGATGTCGTCATATCTGTAGGCTACCGGGTCAAATCGCAGCGAGGCGTGGAGTTTCGGCAATGGGCGACGAAAATCCTCAAGCAATTTCTGATTGAAGGCTATGCCGTTAATGAATATCGGATCAGTAAAGCCCCTGGTTCGCTATTAGAGTTGTTTAAAATGCAGGTCCGGCTTTGGGAGCGCCAGGAACTGATCAATTCAGAAGTTCAGGATGAGATTAAGAAAGTCGGTGAGAAGATCATTGCCATCGAAGCTAAGATTAAATCCGTCGATGAGGGGTATTACACCATTGCCGGTTACTGTAGTCTGAATAGAATCCCCTGCCCGATTCATAAAGCAAGAGAATGGGGGAAAGCAGCCACAAAATTAAGCAGAGAAATAGGTATTCCTACCGGAACCGCGCATGATGAACGCTTCGGGAAGGTCAGGACGTACCATCAGGATATTTTGAAGGAGGTGATAAAAGGGTGAACAACTGGTCGAAATTTGGAAACTTCGACCAGCTATTCTTTCGCCTTTTGCGGCACAAAAGCGGAACTTTTTTCCATTTAGTCAGATGTTGCACCTTAGCTGCGGTGAAGTGCCGGTGGCGGTAGAGACGCGATGCGTTCGATGACTTGATCTTTGCAGTGTCTTATCCATCAGCACCTGTTGCAATACTGCTCGCCGAAGCACCGCGACCAATCTTAGGCTGCAAGGGGCCAGTTTGAAGACAATTGCTGACCTTGGCGGGTGGAGGGATATTAAATCACTGCAATTATATCTGAGAGCCAGTGGGTTGGATAGTGCTACGATTGCGAAGACCTTGGAGTTTTTTAAGTAGGGAACTAGTCAATTAGTATCCCAAGAGAGATTCAAACCGAAAACAATGATTTATATTTGCCCTACAGTTTACCAATGCCGTTCAACATGAACAAAGCCGCCTTATTCACACTCCTGATGACATTTTTTTCATTCTTACAATGCCGCCAATCGGATGTTGAAGATTCTGGAATAAGTGATTGTTTGACTATGCTGAAAATGATTACAAATGATAGTGAATGGGAATATATTTACGATGACGATTTCTCTAAGGTTGAGAAAATAATATTTTTCAATAATCCTGATCGCTTTACTGAATATAATTATGATGACAGAGGAAATCTAATCCAATCAACCTCCTTTTCCAACCCTGTCATTTCCATTAGAAGAAAATTTATTTATAATGAGAAGAATCAACTTATCGGAGGGATAGAACTAAAAAGCTCTTTAGACAGCCCATATGAAGTAGTTAAAACAGTAGACTTTCATTACAACGAAAACAATCAACTTGATTCAGCATCCTATTTTGAAGAGGGGGTTTTAATGAATGGAGTAAAATTACATTATAATCCTACAAATCCTCGCTTAATAGATCAAACAACTAATACATATTTTGATACAAGTTATGCAGTAGATAAATGGATATATAGACACCAATATAGTGACGTAAAGAGTCCGAACAGGCCCCAATTAAGCGAAAAATTTTCTCCGGAATTATACCCACAAAATTACCATACAGAATTTATGCCCATCTCAACTGAACAAATTTACGTGGAAAAAAATGGAGATTCTACAATATACAATTTTTACTACTCTTTTGAATTCGAAGATGATTGCCTCAAGTTTGTAACCCAAAATGTAGAAAACCAGGTCTTGTATGTTAGGGAATTTGTTTATCAATAATTTTTCCATTTCCCCTTATCCGACTTCTCCTGGGGCACCAACCAGCAAGCTAACCGCTTTCTCAAACTCATTGCCGCAATGGCTGGCATAAATAGGCAGAGCCTGAACACTATGCAGATGTAGTGTTCACCCGTTCTCTTTCCGCTCCTGGAAATGCGAAAGCTCGGGGCAAAACTTCCTGCTCAAGCCCCTGTTCATACGGAAAACCCAGCATAATCCTATCCAAATCCTTTCGTCTTTACCAGGCAAATACGAAAGCGCGTACAAACCCTTCCGGCCCCTACCCATCCCCCCCCTTCAAAAACCCAATATTCCGCTTCAACCCCTCATACTTCGCCCGCTTAACCGCCGACCTGCGGAACACCTCCCGGAAAACCTCTTCAGTGATCTCCTCCCATTCCCCCCTGTCCATTTCCAGCAGTTCCGGGTGGGGTTCGAACTCGGGTTCGTCGTGCGGGCGGGCGAAGCGGTTCCAAGGGCACACCTCCTGGCAGATGTCGCAGCCGAACATCCAGTTTTCGAACTTGCCGCGGTACTCCTCGGGGATGGCCTCCTTCAGTTCGATGGTAAAGTAGGAAATGCACTTGCTGCCGTCGAGGATGTATCCCTCCGGCGAGATGGCATCCGTAGGGCAGGCGTCGATGCAGCGGCGGCAGGTGCCGCAGTAGTCCTTTATGGGGCCGTCGTACTCCAGTTCCAGGTCGAGGATCAGCTCGGCGAGGAAAAAGTAGGATCCGGCGCGGGGGTGGATCAGCATCGTATTCCTGCCCACCCACCCCAGGCCGGAACGCCGCGCCCAGTCGCGCTCCAGGACGGGCGCCGAATCGACGAACACGCGCCCCTGAACCTGCCCGATCTTCTCCTCGATGAAGCGGAACAAATCCCTGAGCTTGTGCTTCACCACGAAGTGATAATCTTTGCCATAAGCGTATTTGGAAATCTTTGGCGCCTCCGGGTGTTTCTGTTCCTTGTCCGTATAATAGTTGTACATCAGGCTGACGACCGACCGGGCGCCCGGCACGAGTTTGCGGGGGTCGGTGCGTTTATCGAAGTGCCGGGCCATGTAGCCCATCCGGCCGTGCATGCTTTTGTTGAGCCAGGCTTCCAGCCGGCGGGCCTCCTCGTCCATGTGTTCGGCCCGGGAAATGCCGACAAAGGCAAAACCCAGCCGCCTCGCCTCCTCCCTGATCCAACGTGTATGTTCCGCGGTTTTCGCCATTCGTTCTCGGTTTGCCCGCAGTTTTGATATTGACAATCCGGCACACTAAGTGCATGGACTGAATTAGTGAATTAGTGAATTAGTGAATTAGTGAATTAGTGATTAACCGGGGCTTAGAGTCGGTTTTAAGTATCATTATTTGTGTCCAGGTACTTAGCCACCCGCCAATATAACAATATAACAATACCCGTTGTGCTAGTTTTAATGGAGCCCCGGAATTTGGGCATTTGCGAGGCTGCTTCCCGCTTATTGCGGGACCGGGAGGCGGCGCAGGGGATGCCCAAATTCCGGGTATCGGAGAAATTAACTAGCACAATCGGTAACAATATAACAATATAACAATATGCGAATCCAGGGCTAAAACTCGAAGGTATAGCCCCTTGGCAGCCGGCCTCCGCGGGCACTATGCCTGGCCCGTTAGAGCCTGCTCCGGCGAATGCCGGAGGCCACAATCTTGGTAGAAGACAAGGCGGTTACTCCCCCCGGCGCTAGAGGGCCGGCATCTGCTTAGCCCTCTTGATATTGCGGCCCGCTGGGCCGCGCCGAAGGGGCTTTCTGTAAATGGCTACCAAGATATCGGCCCTCTGGGCCGATGCCGGTTCAAAAACATATATAAAAAAAGAGGTAGAAGCCAGCTAATGATGTATGTTTAAAGATGCTAGAATACAAACTCATCACGCTGTACTTCCACCTTTGCCAATTATACGACAAAGAGTTGAAATGGGACTGCCAAAGGTTTACAAAAAACCAGGCGGCGCCCAAATTTTCTGACTGTGAACTATTGACTTGCTACCTGTTTGCCGTTCATGAGGAAGGCAAACGGCGAGTCAGCGAAGTTCATGAGTACATCTTGAAATACTGGCATAGTTGGTTTCCGGACTTACCAAAGTATAAAGCCTTTAATAACCGGCTCAACCAGCTCAGCGGGCTATTCCCTAAGATAGTGGCGCATTTGCTGGACGCATGCCCCATAGAAGGCATTGACGAGCAAATCAGCCTGACGGACTCCATGCCTATTATCACTTGCAGCGCAAAGCGGCGAGCCAAAGTAGCCCTTGAGCTGTGCGATAAAGGATATTGCTCGGTTAAAGGCATCTACTATTGGGGCGCCAAGCTGCACAACATCGGCTTTCGGCGCCCCGGAACCATGCCCTGGCCAGAGTTCCTGATGCTCGGCCCAGCTTCCATGCACGATTTGGAAGCACAGCGGCAACTCCTGGAACAGTTGGCAAACCGGGCTGTCATTGGAGATAAAGCCTTTTCGGATAAAGAGCTGAAAAGCAAATTGATGCAGCATAATAATTGTGAACTGCTCACTCCAGTCAAATTAGTACCCGGGCAAGGCCAGTTGCTTAGGCACTGGAATAAGGCCGCTGACGATTTATTCTCAGCTGCCGTTTCCAAGATCCGCCAGCCGGTTGAATCGTTTTTCAACTGGCTTATTGAAAAGGTCGATATCCAGAATGCTTCCAAGGCCCGTTCTCGGCAGGGGCTGATCGTCCACACTTTTGGGAAAATCGCCGCCGCCTTGCTCAATTGGTTCTTTTAGCCCTGGATTCGCATATTGTTATATTGCTATATTGTTGCCGGCCTTGGAACTTACTGGCCCATAATTGCCTGAATATCCCCGGCAGTGATTTCCGGGGTGCCGCCGGCCCGGGTAGCCACCAGGGCGCCGACCGCGCCGGCGAAGGCCAGGCACTTCCGGGTGTTCACTCCCCGGAGGTACTTGCTCAGGAAAGCGGCGAGGAAAGAATCGCCGCTGCCGATGGTGTCCTTCACGGTTACCGGAAAGCCGGGGTGTTCGTGGAATCCGGACTCATCCAGGCAGGCGGCGCCGTTTTTGCCTCGGGTGAGGATGAGCACATCCAGCCCGAACGCATCCCGGAGGAAGCCCAATTGTGCTTTTTCGCTGCCGGCAGCCTGTTGCCAGCCGGCGATGAGGGCGAGTTCTTCGTCGTTCATTTTGACGATGTCCGCCCTGGCTAACAGGGATTCGATCAGGGGGCGGGAGTAAAAGGGCACCCGTAGGTTGACATCCAGGACGCGGACCGGTGCCAGCTCCAGGTATTCGAACAGCGTCCGTTTGTTGCGTTCTGTCCGGCAGGCCAGGCTGCCGAAGACCAGGGCATCGGCCGACCGGACAACATCCTTCGTTTTGTCGTCCGCCCGGATATAATCCCAGGCGACGGGGCTGACAATTTCGTAGGAAGGGGAGCCGCCGTTGTCCAGGATCACGTTCACGGTGCCGGTCGGGAAAGTGGGGTCGGTTTGGATCAGGCTTGTGGACACGCCCTTGTTCTCCAGGAAGCGGATCAGCTCCTTGCCCAGCTCGTCATCTCCTACGCAACTGATCATTTTCGACTCCATTCCGAACTGGTTGGCGTGGAAGGCGACGTTCATCGGCGCTCCGCCGGCCACCCGCTTATCCGGAAGCACATCCCAGAGGACTTCGCCAAAGCATATAATGGTAGGTTTTGACATTTGTTTTTGGTTTTGCGGTTTTTTGGTATTGTGGGTTTATGGTATTGCGGTTTTATGGTTTTATGGTATTGCGGCCCTTCCATTCGTCAGGGTAAATGCTTGGGGCCGCAATGCTTCAAATCCACCTATCTTCTCCCCGCTATCGCCAACTGCTTCTCCAGTTCCTCCAGCGGCACCCCTTTCGTTTCCGGCATCATGCGCCAGACGAAGATCAGCTGCAGCACCATCATGAAGGCGAAGAAGGCGAAGACCGGCGCCGCTCCGATGTTAGAAAAAAGAAATGGGATGGAAGAAGGTATAGCTGCCGCCAGCAGCCAGTGTACAGAGCTGCCGAAGGCCTGGCCGTTGGCCCGCAGGTGGTTGGGGAAAATCTCGGAGATGAACACCCAGATGACCGTTCCCTGCCCGATCGCATGAGAGGCGATGAACAAGAACAGGAAGATGGGCACCGCCATGCCCTTGATGCCCATCACGAAGGAGAGCGCCACCAGCGAAAGCGATATGATGTAGCCAACCGAACCGATATACATGAGTTGTCGGCGCCCAAACCGGTCGATCATCGACAGGCCTACCAGGGTGAAGATGAGGTTGGTGACGCCGATGCCCACGCTGCTCAGCAGGGCGGAACTCTTTTCCAGGCCGGCGATCTCGAAAATCCGGGGGGCGTAGTACAGAAAGGCGTTGATGCCCGAAAACTGGTTGAAGAACGCGACCAGGAAGGCCAGCATCAGCGGGAAGCGGTATTTCGGGCTGAAGATCGTCTCGCCGGTTTCCGCCGCTTCGTGGTCGGCCATCAGGGCTTCAATCGTCGCTTCCGTATCCATGTCGGGGTCGATCAGGCGCAGCGTCTTAGCTGCCCCTTCGCGGTCGCCTTTCCTGACGAGCAGCCACCGCGGGCTTTTCGGCACCGTCAGCACCATCAGGGTGTAAATGAAGGCGGGGAAAGCTTCCACGCCGATCATCCAGCGCCAGGCGTTCTCGCCGATGTTGCTCAGCAGGTAGTTGGAAAGAAAGGCCACGAGTATGCCGAAAACGATGTTGAACTGGTAGAGGGCTACGAGCTTGCCCCGGTCGTGGGCCGGCGCGATCTCGGAAACATAGGCCGGCGCCGCCACCGTAGAGGCGCCTACGCCCAGCCCGCCCAGGAAGCGGAAGAAGGCAAACACGAAGGGGTCGCTGGCCAGCGCCGACCCAACCGCTGACACAAAATAGAAAACGCCGATCCAGAAGAGTGTTTTTTTGCGGCCCAGCCGGTCGGTAGGGAATCCTCCGAAAATAGCGCCGATCACCGTGCCCCACAGGGCGGAGGCCATGACCACGAAGCCGTGGAACACCTCTCCTTTCTGCCACAGTTCCTGCAGCGACAGGTCGGCACCAGAAATCACCACGGTGTCAAACCCGAACAAAAAACCGGCCAAAGCCACGGTGATGGACCAGAATAAGATTTTGCGGTGGGTCATAGTTAGTTGGTTTTTTTGTAAAGCTAACCGGGCCGGGGCAGAATAGCCCTAACAATTATCCCAATTTTTCTTCAAATATGTTGCAGCGGGCAAAATACGCGATTTCACTTTCCAACCGCTCTTTTCAAAGGGTAAACCTCTATTTTGGACAGGTTAGCCTGGCCGCCGAGGGCATATAATTTCACCTTGCTGAAATCCTCCGAAGGGAAAAAGATTTCGGTCAGGGCCACTTCGCCGCCGTCGGCGAACAGCTCGCAGGAAGCGGCGTCGAAAAAGAGGTGGAGGCGGATGGGGCCGGAGGTTTCCGGGCGGGGCGCGGTGTGGCGTGCTGTAGCGAACTTTTCCGAAAACCCGGTTTTGCCCGCTTTCGTCCGGTCGCTGTAGAATTTGTTTTTGGCGGCATCATACCCGATCCGGTATTGCTCCCCTTTCGAATTGGACAGGGCGACGCCAAAGTCCGTCCCGGCGCCTTCCGGCAACTCTACTTCCAGCAGGACCTCCATCTGCGAGGGCGGGAAGCCGATCTGGCTGCTCAGGTCTAGTTCTCCCCCAATGGTTTGGGGATCGGCGGCGTACACGGCACCGCGCAACACCTTTAGTTCTTCCACAGGCAGGGAGAACAGGCGCAGGCCGTCGGCCGCCTTTTTCAGGATCAGTTGCCGGGGCAGGGTCATGGCGCTGCGCCAGGCCTGGGTGGGGACAACGGTGGCGTAGTCCCAGTTTGACATCCAGCCCAGGAAGATCCGGCGGCCGTCTTCCTTTGGTACATCCGACCAGGTCACTCCGGCGTAGTTGTCCCGCCCGTAATCGAGCCAGACGGCTTTTTCGCCGCTCACCCGGGGTGCGAAAGCGGGATCCAGGGTAAACGTTTTCCCATCGAAATTGCCGACGAAATACTGGGTAGCTGACCCTCCATTCGGCCCGCCCGGGTTGATGCTCAGCAGCATCACCCATTTCGTTTCCCCGCTATTGTCCACCTGGATGGGGAACAGGTCCGGGCACTCCCAGACGCCGCCGTGGGAACCCCACTCCCGGCCGAAATCGCTGAGGTGCGTCCAGTTGATCAGGTTGGGCGATGCCCACAGCTTCACGTGGTCCTGGGCGGCAAATACCATGATCCACTGCTGGGAAGCTTCATGCCAGATGACTTTAGGGTCCCGGAAATCCCGGATCTTCTCCGCATTGGGGATGACCGGGTTGCCGGCGTATTTCGTCCAGGTGCGGCCCCGGTCGTTGCTGTAGGCGATGCTCTGGTACTGAAAATCCTGGCGGCCGGCCTCCGCCCAGTCCGGCTGGTGGTGGGTGAAGATGGCGATGAGGGGCGGTTTGCCGTTTTCGCCCAGCCCGCTGGTGTTGTCCCAATCCACCACGGCGCTGCCGGAAAAGATCATGCCCAGGGAGTCGGGATAGAGGGCAATGGGCAGGTGTTGCCAATGCACCAGGTCCCGGCTCACCGCATGCCCCCAGTGCATAGGCCCCCAGACGTTGCTGTCGGGGTAGTGCTGGTAGAAAAGGTGGTATTTCCCCTCGTAAAAAACCATTCCGTTGGGGTCGTTCATCCACATCTTTTCGGGAGTGAAGTGGAATTGGGGGCGGTGGGGTTCGGTGTAATATGCATTTTCTGTGGCGGCGGCGGCTGTTTCTTTTTCAGCGCTGTTTTCGCAGCCCGGCAAGAAAGGCAGAATG
This sequence comes from Lewinellaceae bacterium, assembly GCA_020636375.1. Lineage (GTDB taxonomy): Bacteria > Bacteroidota > Bacteroidia > Chitinophagales > Saprospiraceae > JACJXW01. Next base: position 329,735 of record JACJXZ010000013.1, read on the forward strand.
AATAAAACACCGAATAGCAGGTTTTTCATTTTGATGCGGTTTTTTCAGTGAAGATATTTTTTAAAACTGGTCAGGCCTCTTTCAGCCTGTATTTTTCTGGCAGGAGACGCGTGTTCTATTGCTTGATTATTTTATAAGCAAAGCTGCCATACTTGTTTTTCATCTGCAGGATGTATATTCCATCTTCGAAGTTTTGAAGGTCAATCACTTCAACGGACTCCGGATAAAAAGCAAGAAGGCGCCCCCGGACATCAAAAATCTTGATTTTGCTGGCTGCATCGGATTCAAGGTACAGAAATCTATTTGTCGGATTTGGAAAAACCCTTATTTGTTGTTGCCGGGGCAATTCACTGGTGCTGGTGTACAGCCCGCCGGGAAGATTAGCCGGAGGACAGGAAATGTCGCTGAAGGTATTCTCCTTGCCATCCAATTGATAGCCATTAAACTCCTTGAGTAAGGCCTCTCCACCTTCAACTGTAATATCAACTAAATCACTTGCCTCGGAGGGATATGCCCTGGAGGAGAATACTACGAGATTATCCACAAATACCTCAAGCGTAGAGTGATCCAGGAAAATCCTGACTTCGGCATCCCCCGCCGGATTGAAGATATAGTCCTGGTATCTCAAATCTTCTGCCGTAGCGTAAGGAGAAGATTGGGTGCGGTCCAGCCCAATCCGATTATTTTCTCTGTCGAGGATCACGCTTGTCTTTTCCGGATTATCCGGATGCTTGTAGACTTGCAGGTTTATGATTTCAGCACTTGAAAAGTCCAGGGAAAATGACAGCTCGCACTGCGTGCCGCTGAATTCCGGCAAATTGCCGGTGCTATTTGCCGTTATGGCCCTGTTTATTATAGTGGTGGTGTCAACCCGCAGGCGGCACAAATTGGGATGGGGGATTGCAGAAAGCGTCACCCCGTCATCCAGCAACCGGGCCAAACGGGGAATACTAAAAGTGTGGCGCCATCCTGCCTCTATCTGCAGGGCGTCGCTGCGGTCATCCGGGATGATGCCGATGTACGTCCATCTGCCTTCTTCATCCCGGCCAAAGGCCGGCGCCAGCAGGTTATTGGAGATATGCTCGAATCTTTGAGGTTCGCTGTTGCGCGGGTTGAAGGTTGTCCCGTCGAAGGTTCCGGTCCAGTATATGACGTCGGCAGGCGCGCCGGGAAACTGCGGCGTCGCCACCAGTGCGTAGTCGGTATCGTTGAAAGGGATCATAGCGGGCATTTCCCAAAAGGTGCCGTGGTTGATAAAATCGCTGCTTTGAAACAGGGGCGTTACGAGCGTCCACGATTCGAGGTCGGTGGAGGTATAGGTAAACAGGATGCCGCCACCGTTATTCGATAAGCCCGACCCGACGATCATATAGTAAAGGCCGTCCTTTTCAAAGACATAGGGATCCCTGAAATCCAGGCTGAAATAATTGGGAGGAGGATTGGGGATGAGCGGATTGGCATTGTTTTCCTGCCATTCTATGAGGCCGTCATCAAGCGGGTAGGCGCTGCCGATTCCTGCTTTCTGGCCATCGACGCCTGTGTAGAAAATGACCGGGTCTCCGTTATTGTCAAACGCGGTCGTTCCCGACCATACGCCGAAGTCGTCAAAGCCAAAAGAAGGCGCCAGGGGAATGCGCTCCTCTGCCCAGCTGACCAAGTCCGGGCTCGATAAATGCCCCCAGTGCATGAAATAAAGATAGGGGCCGTTGGGGTTTTTCTGGAAGAACAGGTGATACTTGCCCTCATAATAGGTCAGGCCATAAGGTTCATTGGTCCAGGATGTATTCGGCATGGGGTGATATTGGGGGCGGAGATAGTCATCTGCGTGCCGGATATTGGGGTCGATGAACAGATCCGCCTCGCTGATCGTTGCCATTTGGTAGTGTGCAAGGATTTGTCCTTCGGTCAGGGCGTCATTATAGATTTTTATATCGTCAATGGCGCCATTCAGGGTATTCAGCGAAAATCCGGCAAAGACCTGGTTGAGCGAGCTTTTGCCGACCCATAAGGTGCTTTGGGTATTGTTAAGGCTGGAATTTTCGGCAAAATTATTGCTCAACCAAATTTCCCCGTCTACGTAAATGTCGGCCTTTCCTGCTGCCGCATCGACGGTGGCCACGATATGATGCCATTGATAGGCCGTCAGCCTTTTATTGGGCCTAAGAGACCGTTCCTGCCCATTGAAGAAAAAGGAGAAGATGACATTGCCAAAGGAGTTGACCTGCAATTTGAAGCCTCCTGAACTGGATTGGCTTTGTATGATGGCCGCCGGTTCTTTGGTGAAAGCCTCGGTAGCATACCAGGCCTCGACAGTCAGTTTGTCGGTGTAATCCTGAATGAAAAAATTCAGGTCAGCAATATAGGTCGAGTATCCGTCCAGGCGCAGCGCATTGCCAAAATTAGCGGGTATCCGCTCCGGCCGGTTGAAAGTATTCTCTATGGAAAGCAATGAGCCGGAAACTTGTTCTGTTGTCGTCTCGCCAGCTTCTTCATTAAAGTTGAGGTGAAAAATGGGGGTTTGCCCGGCCAGGGCGATCGAAAGGCAGAGCAGCGTGGTTAGGATAAGATTTTTGAGCATGGCCTTGTTATTTTTTATTTAAAATTTGAGAGGTGGGCATAATGGTTTTTTACCTATAAATTCCCCCCCCGGCCCCCGCCAGGCTCCTATGCTAAAGCTTCGGCGACAGCGTGCGGGGGAGAACGCACCCCTAAACTCGGGAAAATGTCCCCCGCTGGCGGCTACGAGTTGTACATATGTTACTGTCAGCCCAACGGGCTGATATAACCAACCAGGGCATCGCCCTGGGCGACATCGGGTACCAAACCATAGCCCTGAAGGGGCGATATAAATTATTTTGCCCTTTCAGGGCGTAATTGAACGGCCATTTGCCGCCCAGGGCGATGCCCTGGGCTATTCCTATTTCAGCCTTTCAGGCTGATGGCAGCCCATTGCCCATCTATGTACAACCCGTAGCCGCTGGCGGGGGTTAGGGGGTGGATCAGAGTCATGGATCAGCATTTTACGCCCCCCATTTAAAAATCTACGAGATTATTACTTGATCTCAATTTCCATACTTTCATGTCCTCAACGATCAAGGCGCCGCTATCCGTAAAAATCTCAATCTCATTGCTATTCCTGAACCTGGGAAAAATCCGGGTTGTAAATGCCCACCGATCGTTGATGAACCCTTCGATCACTGATCCATCAATGAACAGGTGAAATTTGAAGGGCTCGCCTTCCGCAAGAGGCAGTTTGCCTGTTTCAATTCTGCTTTCCAATAATTCCTCTTTACTGGAACGTGTCTGGTCAATGATCAGGGTTTTCGCCTGTAAGTCAAACAGGATCTTCGTTTCCTCGCCATTTTCACTATTCTTTCCCACAAGGAAGCCGAAGCTGCGGGAAGTATTCGGGTTTATGGCGGCCAGGATTTCCATTTGATGGCCGGCGCCAACCGCTAAATTTGTGCCAGGGCTTATGTTTTCGTTTTCAAAAGCCTTCAGGGAATCCCGCAACGTTTCCAGTGCCGGGTGGGGTGCCTGGTGGATGGTTCCGTCCACCAGGTTCCAGGTCCTTGGGATGCTGTACAAGTGTGTCCATCCATGTTGCAATTGCAGTTCTGCGGGGATCAGGTCCGGAATGATGGCGATGGCGGTGGTTCGCCCGTCCGCATCGAGGGCCACCGAAGGAGAAAGCATCCGGTTGATCGCTTCCAGCCGCCTGGGCAGCTTATGATCAGGGACAAACTTTTCATTCACAAAATCCCCCACCCAGTAGATGGCTACTGCGGGCTTGCCCTGGTAAGGGATCGGGTTGACGAGCAGGATGTACTTATCATCCATTTTCCAGAACACCGGCATTTCCCAGAAGGCCCCCGATCCGTCCACTTCGGGGGCACCTGTGAATAAAGGCTCCAATGCCGTCCAGTGCTTCAGGTCCCGGGATTTGTACAATAATACCGTACCCTTGCGGCGGCCGTTTTCGTCGATCCCGAAACCTACGATCATGTACCAGGTGTCTGCTTCCTTCCACAGATAGGGATCCCTGAAATCAGTTCTTTCATATTGAGGAGGAGGCCCTTTCACAACCGGATTGCCGACGTGTTTTTGCCAGGCGATGAGGCCATTGTCTTCCGGATAGGCCAGGCACATTCCAAATTCCCTGCCGTCTCCGCCGGTATACATGATCACGGGCGTGCCGTTGTCGTCAATGATTACGTGGCCCGACCAGATGCCGTTCTGGTCATAACCTTCTTCCGGGCTTAAAGCCGGCCGGTGTTCCGTCCACTGCACGAGATCAGGGCTGCTGTAATGCCCCCAGTTGATCTGGCCCAGAAAAACATTGGTGCCGTTTTTCTGATTGAAAATGTGGTATTTGCCTTTATAGAAAATCAGGCCGTGCGTCTCATTGGTCCAGTTGGCTGCCGGCAGGAGATGGTACTCCGGCCGGTTAAAATCATCGGCAAACCGGGATTCCGGGATCTCTAATTTTGCGGTTGTTCCGTTCTTGTCGCCAACGATATTCCTTTTCACATAATCCGGAGAAAGAGATTCCCGCCAAATGTTCAATTCATCCAGGATGCCGTTGATGTGCATTGTCGGAAAAATATGAACAAAGCTTTCTTTCCTGTCCCGGCCAATCAGGAGGTTTTCAAAGGAAACCGGCGCCGGCAGGGCTTGTGATAGCAGTACTTCCCCATTCAAGAGCAACCGGACGCTGTCCTTTTCTGCAATCAGGCTGATGTGCTCCCATTGGAATTTAGGGATAATGGCCTCCGATTCAAGATAATGCTCTGCTCCGTTGAGGCTGGTGCCGATGCACAACTTGCCAAAGCGGTTGATGCAGGCGGACAGCCAGTTTACGGTATCCCGGGTTTCTGTAAAAAGCGAGAAAAAACCGGCCACATCAGTCGGGTAGGTTTCCAGGGCCGCCCAGGCCGAAACGGTAAAGGGCGCTTCCAAAGCTTCCGGCAACTGATGGGCAATGAAAGTGGTATTTCCGTCAAAACGCAGGCCTGTCCCGTCGATCCCTTCTACGAATTCCGGAAGATCCGCATTGCTTTGAATGGGAGATTGTTCTTTCGTGTTTTGCTCCGTCAGTACTTTTTCAGTTTGCGCGGCAAAACTCCAGTAGTAGGCCGGGTTTTTCTCCTGCGTACAGGAGGTTATGTTTAATAGAAAAATGGAGAAAAGAAGAATACGGAGCATAGCCACTAAGGTTTGGTGGAGGTTGTCTCAAAAGTGATAGTACACTTTTGAGACAACTAATAGAAAATCAACATACTACTGTACATGAGTACCCAAACTCATATAGCCATAAAGACACCAAGACTCTAAGCCCCGCAAAGGCTTCGTGCCGCCTTAGTGTTTTCGTGTCTTAGTGGCTAGAAAAAGCGCCATGTACAGCAGTATGAAAAATCAATCCTACAACGACTTCAGGTAATCGATCGCATTTTTGTAAATGGTGCGGATGTTCTGGCCGTAGGCATTCGTGCGGCCGTCGTTCATGCTCCATTCCATGCCGCCGATGCCAAGCGTTATAATGGCGCCCCGGAACCGGCCGCTGGGATGCCAGATGATGATGCCGCCGGTACCCTGGGAAGCCACATTCCAATCCCAGGTAGCAAGGACCTCGGCGTCATACATTGATTGGAAAGAGGCATATTTAGGGGCGTCAAGCGGATCCATCGTCCACATGGCGTTGTGATCCTCCTTATAACCACCATCGATTACGCTGACAGACCCATCCGGATTGCGCACCACGCCGTCGGTCAGGATATTCGCTATTGTGGAATTTGTAAAACCAATGCCCCAGGTATCCGGGTTAGACCCGCCTTCGCCGGTTCCGATGATAGTCCTGAGCCCGGAATTATCCCTTCCCAACTCTTCGACAATGCCGGTGCCGTGCTGGCCCGCGACGATCTTTCCGCCATTGACGTAGAATTTGGACAGTATATTCAACTTATCCAGGACGCCCTGGGGTTGTGCTGAAGAACCGACCTGGTCGTGCACGTAGAAAAGCACATTCACCCCATTTAAGGCCTCGTCGGAGAGTTCCTCATAGGAGATATAGGTGAAATTTTCGCCGTAAGTCTCTTCGGCCCACCTGGCTGCCTCCATGACATCATCGTCGCTAATCTCTGCTATGGCCGTTCCGTCTCCCAGAAACGCAATCTTTGAGGGTAGCAACTGGACGGTAATGGTATAGGTGCGCCGGGAAACCCCATTATCGGCCACCACAGCCACCGGAGAGGACAGGTCAAGCGTGGTGCCGCTGGGAGGGCTTATCGTTACTCCCCCGGGCGCTGTGGCCTCAAAGGATACACTGGCCAGGTCGGTATTTCCGGGCAAACTCGCTTTAATAGTACCAGACAAATGATCTACAGACGCGGCTACGCCATTGATCGACACCGACTCGATCACATCTATCACGGAAGGGCCATCTGTATAGTTTACCCTTTCGTTGCAGGAAGACAGCCCCATCAGAAAAAGGACTGCAAGCATGCCTGTTATTTTTGAGTACTTCATGACGTTTATTTTTTTCTTTGACAAATCCTGTGTTTTAGAGACAGTACTTCATGCGAAACCCCTGCTCCTTATAGTCGCATTGCCTCCGAATGAAGTACTGTCCACAGGATTTGTCAAAGAAGGACTTGTTTCTAGAGGGTTCTCAAATAATCAATGATATTGGCAGTCAATTTTTCAATATTGCTGTGATAATCATTGGTGGTGTCGTTGGGGTCGAATTCATAGCCAATGATCGTATTCTCCAGGGAAATGATATGCCCCTGGAAAGTGGTGGGGATATTGAAGTCAAAATTGCCGGCTACATCTCCGTCGGTAGGCAGATACTCGATAGCGCCGACTCCGAAGCCATCCCCTATCCACCGGAGCGTCCCCAGTTTGATGGCGTTGAACGTTTGTTCCATCAGCAGTACGCCCTCCGTGCCACAACAGGTGTATCCATCCATGGTATTGTCAAAGTGTTGCCACCAAACCAGCCGGGCTTCGCGGGTAGCGCCGTTGTATAGCGGGAGTTCGCCGTCTCCGTTGAAAGTCAGGCCCGAGTAGATCGGGTGGGATCTCCGGTCTTCTGAGGTATTGGCCACTTTGGCAGACAATCCCCAGATGTCATCCGGCCCCACGTTCATATCGACACAGCCTTCCGGGCCGGCGCAGCCGAATTCGGTATACAGGTAATTTCCGGGGAACGGCCCTGCCGAATAATCGCCGGGTATTCTTCCTAAAACGTGGATAAAGGGAGTAGGGTCGCCGGCAATGAACATGTGGCCGCCCGCTTTTACCCATGCCGCCAGCGCATTACTCTGAGTCGTGCCGGGCTGTAGTTCTGCCGGCAGCATGGAAAGCACATTGTCCGGAGCTGCGGAGTAACCCTGGTTGGGCAAGGGCGTCAGGTAATATAACATCACCACTTTAATGTCCTCAAGTGCCTCCGCCGTAATGTCCGAAAATTTGATGTAGTTGAATGCATCGGGATAAGTAGTTCGCAGATATAGCGCAGCCGCTTTGGCATCGTCATCAACAATAGAGTTGACATCGTCGCCATCTCCGATAAACGCGATATTGGAACTTCCCAGGCTTATCGAAACTTCGTACGCTTTAGTCAATCCTTCGGTATTGGTGACGGTATAGCTCACAGGCCCGCCGGAGAAATCCTGCGGTACGCCGCTTGCCGGAGATACGGATTGGCCGGCCGGCACCTCTATCGTTGGCGTGATGTTGGAAAGGTCATAGCTGGGCGGAAGCAACAGGATGATCGTTTGATTTTCCTCGAGTATCGTTCCGGCAATGCCATCTACCGAAAAGCGGGTAATGGCGGGCGCCTCGATCTGAGTAACGTGTACAAAATAGGACTTGCCGGTAAATCCGTCATTGGAAACAATAGTATACTTTACCGGATTGGAAAAGTTTTGCGCTACGCCCGAGGCCGGGGTGGCTGTCGTCCCTGCCGGGATAGTAAATTGCGGAACCAAATTTGTGATGTCCTCCTGGCTTCCTACCGTGACGTTAATGACGCCATTCTCCTGATCGATTTCTCCCATGTTTTCACCGATGGAGAAAGACATAATCAACGGGTTCCCGTATACGGAAATCGTGGCAGTATATTCTCTGAAGACCCCATTGTTCGAAACCGTGAATATCACCGGCCCTTTGGAGAAATCAACCGTACTTCCGGATTCCGGGCTCACCGTAGCGCCATCCGGCAAGGAGATTTCAACGGCTACAGAAGAAAGGTCGCTTCCTGCCGGCAAGGTAGCGGTAATGGCGCCATTGGTATGGTCAATGTCCGCTGCCTGGTCATTAACGGTGAAATTCCGGATGATGGAATAGGTGTAATCCGGGACGTGGTCTTCAAACAGCAGCTCGTCCTGGCAACCTGTTTGGAACAGCAGGATGCCGGCCAATAGCAGGGAAACGCCCCATTTCAGCATGTTATATATATTTTTCATAATTCAATTGTGTTTTGTGGTTTTTGTTGCAACCGTTTATGGGGCCCTGACGCTCTTGCCACTAAAACACTAAGGCACGAAACCCCACAAAATTTGGTGCGGCTTTGGTGCCCGCCTGCTGTGCCAGCGGCCGGCAGGTTTTCGTGTTTTCGTGGCGAGAAAGCTGAGGCCGGCTAAATAGTTGCCTTTTGTTTTAATGATTTAATAATTCCCGCGTTGAATCAAAACTCCGCCGGAAGCGTCGATCTCAATTTGCGGGATCGGAAGGTATTCGTCTCTGTTGGGCGTGAAACCGGCGCCGGCATAGTATGTTCGTTTGGCGCTTTCTGCCACCATGTAGTCATTGATCCAGTTGGATGCGATGCCCCACCGGACGAGGTCGTAGAAATGATGCCCTTCATTGTGCAACTCCAGCCGCCTTTCCATGCGCAGGGCTTTGCGGGCATAGTCTTGTGTTACATTGGTTGGATAGAGGCCGATCTGATAATTGGCGGCGGGCTTTTCGCTGTCTACGAAATCCCGGACGTAAGGGGCGTTCCCGGCGCGTTCTCTGATCTGGTTGATCAGCGCCATTCCCGTTTCGATATCCCCCAGTTCGATGGAAGCTTCGGCTTTCCAGAGCATGACGTCGCTGATCTTGATCAACGCCTGGTCGAGGGCGCCTTTTGCCCAGGGGAAACCGCCGGATGCTCTCAGATCGGAGTTGGGGTCTATCTGGTTCTTTTTTCTCACGTACAGCCCGTAAGTCGCCACGTCCCGGCTCCAGTTATCCTGTTGCGGCATAGCGGTCCAGGACTTCCAGGTGATGCCGGACCTGCCTACCGAATGGTCCAGCCGGGGATCGACCGGAGTGGTTATGTCGCGGGGGGCCAGGTCTGCATTATTGTAGGTATCCAGCAATGGCAGGCCGTTTTCGTCCACCTTAAAGGCATTGACGATATTTTGGGAAGGTTTGTGAAAATCGTCTCCGTTGAGATAGGGATGATTGACGTCGTCGGATGGCGAGTCGGGGGAATTAATCAAATCCCCAAAATTCAGGTTCCCATATTCCGAGCCGTCGTTTATGGAGTGCTGGATGGCGAAGACATTTTCATCGTTGCCATAGCCGGGCTCGGAGTAGAGCCTTTCAATGTCCTCTACCAACCGGTAGGGGCCGGCAAGGACCTGGCCTGCGTTCGCAATGGCCTCCTCCCATTGCCCCTGGAATAGTTTTGCTTTTGCCAGATAGGCGTGAGCGACCAGTTTGTTGACTCTGCCTAAGTCAGCCTGTGTCTCCGGCAATACCTCAATAGCAGCATTGAGGTCCTCTTCAATCTTACCCCACAAAAAGTTATCGTCAAACGAATTCGGCAGGCTCGTCACTTCCCCGATAGGCGTGTTCTCGTCTATGTACACGAAGGAGCCGAAGTTTTTCATCAATTCAAAGTAGAAGTGTGCGCGCAGCACCCGCATTTCGGCAATTCGCAGGTCCTTGTTGGCAAAATCTGTCGTCTCGTTGAGCGTGATAATGGTATTGTTCACCCGGAACAGGCCAAAGTACAATGCCCTCCACAGGTTGTAAACATTTTCTGATGACGGAAAAACCTGGTGGATTTCCAGCGCATGCATGCCGCCGCCGGGATTGTCGCCAACGCCGCCGCCGCCTTTGTAGGCGTCGCCGCTCCTGATATCGGAAAAAACCCAGTTGGAAGGAGCGTGGTCAAAAGGCCAGTTGTCTCTGAATTCTCCGGTATTAAAACGGTAGTCCAGAGCGCTGTAAGCACTCACTACCAGTTGTTCTATTTCCAGGTTGTCCTCAGAAATTACGTTTTCCGGCTGGACATCCAGATAGTCCTGGCAGGAAGCGGCCAGCAGGAGGGAGAAGGTTAAGGCTAAAGGGATTTTTTTATTTTTCATCGGATTAATTTTTTAGAAATCAAGATTCAAACCAACGCTGAATGACTTGGTATGCGGATAGGTTGCCAACCCGGCGATGCCGATACCCGTCCTGCTCAGGCCCGGCACTTCGTAATCGAAACCGGTAAAGGAAGTAATGTTGATCAGGTTTTCCGCCTGGATGAAGACGCTTGCGCTTTCAAAACCAATTTTGTCGAGTACCTGTGGGCTGAAGGAGTAGGTCAAATTCGTGGTTCTCAGCCGGAAGAAGGAGCCGTCTTCAACGAAATAGGTAGAGGGCCGCCGCTGGTCGTTCACGTCGGATGTGCTCAGGGCGGGGATGAGGGAATTGGCATTGTCCGGCGCCCAGGCGTCCAGCGTATTTCTTCCGTGGTTAAACCCGAAGTAGGGGAAGTCCAGCAGTTCGCGTTGGGCATTGTACATATCATTGCCTTGCCTCCCGTCGAAGAAACAACTAAAGCTCCACCGCTTGTATCCAAGGGAAAGGTTAATGCCGTAAATGAAATCGGGATGCGGGTTGCCGATGATGGTCCGGTCGTCCTGGTTGATCACTCCGTCTCCATTCAAATCCCGGTAGCGGATATAACCCAGCCCTTTTCCGGTCTGTTCGGCATGGACAGCTACCTCTTCCGGCGTCCGGAAGATGCCGTCGGCGATGTAACCGTAATAGGCGCCGATCGGGTGGCCGACACCGGTGAAGGACACCCCTTCCAGGATGAAATTATCGGCGTTGTTCAGCTGGGTGACTTCATTCCGGTAGGCAGAGAAGGTAAAATTGATGCCGTACCTGAAATCTTTAACCGGGTTGGAGTTATACCCCAGGGCCAGGTCTACCCCTCTGTTGGTCATGTCGCCGGCGTTAAAGAACAGGGTTTTTCCTGCTTCCCCCAGCACGGAGGGCTGGATGATCTGGAGCAGCAGGTCGGAAGTGTTCTTTTCGTAGAAGTCTACCACAAATTTGACCCGGTAGTCAAGCAGCGACAGGTCCAGTCCGACATTCGTCTGATAGGATTGCTCCCATTTCAGGTCCGGGTTTCCGACCTGATTGGCCGAAACGCCCTCGCTGATGGGGCCTTCGCCATCTCCATCCAGGTCGTAGTTGCTGTTCTCCAGCGCGTTGTTAAAGATAGAGTACTGTGCATATTCCAGGATATCGGCATTGCCGTTGCCGCCCCAGGAAAAGCGCAGTTTTAAGTCGTCGATATATCTGCTGCCGTCCAGGAAGTTTTCATTGCTCAGGGTCCAGCCGAGGGAAACGGTAGGGAAAACAGCGTACCGGTTGTTCCTGCCAAACCGGGAAGACCCGTCGCGCCGGATACTGGAGGCTATGTAATATTTGTCGGCAAAATCGTAGGAAACTTTAGCAAACTGCGACATCCTCCGGCTGTCGGCGCCTATCCCGTAGGCATCAAGGATCGAATTGTCGGCAATGACGTCATAGTTTTCGATGTTTTCAAAGTCGACTGCTGTGCCGATCGGCACCTGCACGCGATGGAATTCATTTTCCTGGTTTTTGTCGAATATTTCCTGGCCGATAAACGCATCGAGGGTGTGTGGCCCGAAGTCGCGCCGGAAGGTCAGCAGGTTGGTCCAGATATAGGTTTGGGCGTCATTTCTCCTTCTGGCAAACCGGGAAAATTCCTGGTTGTCAAGTATTATCCTGTTGCCGAGAATGCTGCCGTTCTGGTTAAAGGATTCGGTTTGCTCGTCAAATTTAAATTGGTTGATATCAAAGTTGAGCTTGCTGCTGAAGGCCAGGCCTTTCACGATATTTACATCGGCATAGACATTGCCAAATGACCTCAACGATTTTTCGACATTGTTCCGGTTGATATACAGAATGGCGAGCGGGTTCCATTTATCCTGCAGGCCGGCGCCGACCGGCCCTCCCCAGGTACCGTCTTCTCCGTATACCGGGATCAGCGGGTTCTGAAGCAGGGCATCTTCCGTTGCATTGGCTTTGACCTCGCTGAATTTCGATACGGTTAGATTCTCGCCGATGGTGAGCCTGTCGTTAAATAACTTCACGCTGGCATTCAGCCGCAGGTTGCCTCGTTCATAATTCGTATATTCCATGATCCCGTTGTCGGAGGCATATCCGGCGCCCACATAAACTTTCCAGGTATCGTTGGCAAAAGAATAGCCCAGGTCGGTAGTGGCCGAGATCGAATTGTTCATGATCACGTCCACCCAATCCGTATTGGATAATCTCAGGTTGTTCTTGTCATCAAGGAAAGCGGGCAGTTCCGTACCGGGTTCATAAACAAAATTGCCGGCCGTAACAGGAGTATTGCCCTGGGCAACATACCGCACGTCCAGCCATTCCTGGCCACCGAGCACGTTGAAGTCTTCCCGGATGGTATTGTAGGTGACCAGGCTGTTGAGCGAGAACCTGCTGGTTTTGCCTCTGGCCTGTTTGGTTGTGACGATGATCACCCCTCTGGCGGCTTCCGTGCCGTAAATGCCTGCCGAAGCGGCATCTTTCAAAACCTGGATGCTTTCGATATCGTTGGGGTTCAGGCCGGCGGGATTGGTGGTCTGCACGCCGTCTATGACCCAGAGCGGGCCGGTTCCCCCGAATACGGAGGTCAGCCCCCGGATGGAAATCTGGGTGTCGTTTCCTCCCGGGACACCCGACGAGGTAAAGGTCAGCCCGGGTACTTTGGATTGTAGTTTAGTAATGACATTGGGGGTAGCTATATCAGAAAGTTCTTCCGCCTTCACTATGGAAACTGCCCCGGTAATGTCTTTTTTCTGTTGGGAGGTATACCCTACCACGACGACCTCTTCCAGCACGCTCCCGGCAGAGAGCGCCACATCGGCCCGGGCAAGCCCGACGATGGATACTTCTTTTGCAGCATAACCGGTGTAGGAAAAGATCAGGCTGGCGGCATCTTCCGGCACTTCCAGGGAATAGGTGCCGTCAATATCGGTGATGGTGCCGGTAGAAGTACCCGGTATGACGATGTTGGCCCCGATAAGCGCCTCGTTGGTATTCGCGTCGGTCACTGTTCCCGTGATGGTGCGCTGAGCAAGCGCCGGCTGCACGGAAAAGAGCAGGGCGAATAAGGGGAGTATTTTGAGTTTCATGATAATTGTAATTTTTTTAGTAACTGCTTAGGCAGGCCCCTGATGCTTTTGCCACTAAGGCACTAAAGCACAAAACCCCACAAAAATTTAGTGCGGCTTTAGTGTTTTAGTGCTTTCGTGGCGAGAAAGCGGAGAGCAGCCAAATAGTTGTCTTTTTTTTGAATTTGCTATAATCCATTTTCGCCATCTTTGCATACAAATATACAGGTGGGGCAGGCAGGCAGGAGTTAAGGATCGTATCAAACCCTTTCAAATTTGATACAATGCGATAAGAGTGGTTAAGTGGATGAAAATCAGTGCTTTGGTTCTTATTGTTGTTTTTACAAAAAGGCGAGGGAGATTTGAAAATGTTACGCCGGATTCAGGTAATGTTACCTTTCCCGGATGGGCGTGTTGCTTTGCTTTTCCCGGTATTCTGAAGGCGAACAGGCATATTTTCCCTTAAAGGCAGTAGAGAAGTAACCAGGAGAGGAGTATCCCACCTTATAAGCGATCTCGGCCACGGTCAGCTCTCCTTCCAGCAGCAGTTGGCTGGCCTTCTTCAGGCGCACCTGCTGGATGTAGTCGTTGACGCTTTCATTGAGCAATGCTTTGACCTTTCGGTACAACTGGACCCTCGACAGGCCAAACGCTTCGCTGAGGCCCTCTACGGTCAGGCCCTGGTCTTCATAATGGGTTTCTACATACTGGGTGAATTTGCGCAGGAACTGCTCGTCGAGGCTGCCCATGCCGGCGGGGAACTGGCCAGGCTGGATCACGCTGCTGAACCGGTCCTTCAGCACCTGGCGGCCGTGCAGCAGGTTTTTAATGACCTCGGAAAGGAAATCGAGGTTGAAGGGTTTAGTGACGTAAGCGTCGGCACCGGTTTGTATGCCCTCTATTTTTTGCTCCATAGCGCTTTTGGCGGTGAGCAGGACGATCGGGACGTGGGAGGTGCGCAGGTCGGTTTTCAGGATGCGGGTAAGGGCCAGGCCATCCCTTCCGGGCATCATGATATCGGCTATGATCAGGTCGGGGACTTCTTCCAGGGCCATATCCAGCCCGGCGTTTCCGTCGGGAGCTTCCCGGATTTGGTACCGCCTGGCAAAGTGGTTTTTCAAAAAACGGCGCAGGTCTTCATTATCCTCAACGATCAGCAGGGTGTGTTCGGCATCAGGCGAAGAAGCGGGAGGGTAGGGGCTTTCTTCGTTGACTTCTTCCAGGAAGATCATTTCATCATAGGACAGGCTGCCGGTATTTTCGCCGGACATCTGGCTTTCCTGGAGGTGGCCGGCGCCGAGAGGGAGGATGACCTCGAATCGCGTGCCTTTCTCCGGCTCGCTCCACACAGCAATGTCCCCGGAATGCAGGTTTGCCAACTCCTTCGATAAGGACAAGCCCAGGCCGGTGCCTCCGGGCTGCCGGCGCCGGCCCTGGTAAAATGGTTCGAATGCCTGTTCGGTCTCTTCTTTTGACATGCCCCGCCCGTTGTCTTCCACTTTCACAAGGGCCACCTCCGCGATGGGGTCCTTGATTACCGCCACCTGGATTTTTCCGCCATCGGGCGTGAACTTGAACGCATTGGACAGCAGGTTGAACAACACTTTGTCTATCATGTTTACGTCGAACCAGACGGGCAATTCTCTTTCCACCGAAAAAAATCCCAGTTCGATATTTCGCTTATCCGCCATTTTCCGGTACGCCTCCACTATTTCCCGGGCGAAGGCCACCAGGTCGTTCTCGCTGGCCCGGAGCGCCATTTTCCCGCTCTCGGTTTTTCGGAAATCCATCAATTGGTTGACAAGGCGCAACAGGCGCAGGGCATTTTTGCGCACCAGGCCCAGGTCTTGCCGTGCCGCTTTGCTTACCATGCCGCCGGCAAGCAACCCTTCCATGTAACCCAGGATCAAGGTGAGCGGGGTGCGGAATTCATGAGAGATTTTGGTAAAAAATCCATCTTGGCCTGGGTCGCCAGTTTCAGCTCCTCCGACATGCCGACAATTTGCCGTTGCTGTTCGAGTACCTCCCGGTTTTTCGCCTCCAGGTTCCTGTTTATGTCCTCTTTTGTTTTGAGCGACTTCAGCAGAATAACTCCAAATATGACGGCCAGCAGGAGGCTTAACACCAATATGAAAATGAAGAATCGTTGGTTGAGGTAGATGGCATTGAGGTCCTCGATCGCATCCAGTTGCCCGTCAATGGTCCGCTGCAGGCTTTCCACCTTTTTCATCTGTAAGTGGAGAATGCGGGCATTGCTTCTGTTGATGACGATGGTCTGAAGGGTGTTGTCCTTTTCAAAAGGCAGGTTGTTCAAAATGGCAAGCGCCAGTTGGACAGCCTCCGCGCCTCCGGTTGGGTACAGCAGCGAAGCGTCCAGCACGCCATCCTCCACCGCCTGTATGCCCTTGCCCAGCCCGGGGATGCCGTCAATGCCCAGGAAGAACAGTTTATCCTCCCGGCCGGCTTCCTGCGCCCACCGGTAAGCGTTTTCCGCCAGGAAATCGCTATGCGCAAAGATGGCCTGAGCCTCCGGATGTTGCCGAAGCGTATCCAGGAACTGAACCTTCAATTCTTCCATCCCTGCCGTCATTTCTATCTGCGTCAGGATTTTCATGCCCGGAAACTTCTTCAAGGCTTCCCGGAATCCATAGCTGCGGCCCTGGGCAGGGGTCATGGTCATGCCCAATTGCAGTTCGATGACGTTACAGGCTTCATTAAACTGGCTGGCTATATAATTGGCAGCGGTTTCCCCGATTTCGTAGTTGTCGGCCCCGATATAGGCAGTGTATTGTTCTGATTCCGTTTTTCGGTCGATCAAAATAACCGGAAGGCCGGACTTGTGTACCTCTTCAATTATCGGGGTTAAAGGCAGGGATTCATTGGGCGAAACGATCAACAGGTCGATGCCGGTGCTGATCAGCTCCCGGATCTGAGCCACCTGGGTATTGCTGTTGTTGTTTGCTACCTCGATCTCCAGGCTCAGTTCGGGGTGAAAAGCGAGCTCCCGGCACATCTCGCTTTCCAGTACCTCCCTCCAGGGGTCATCGCAACACTGGGAGAACCCGATCCGGAATTCCCGGGGGAGGCTTCCCGCCCGCAGCCCGCAAGGGCAGCCAGGAGCAGGGGAAATGCAAAAAGGGAAAGTATGCTCCGGTTATTATTCATAGGAGAATGCCTGTTCTGTAACGCCAACTGAATCGTTTGATGTTTTTCATGGCTATGGGTTATTGATCCAGCCTTCAATTTACGCCGTTTTTCGGTTCAGGCGCCAGGCAAAGTTTGTTCAAATGTGTTCAGGCGGGGAAAATTGTGGTGTGGTTAAATTGTTGCCACAGCCCCTCCCCGACCCCCGAAAAAGATCGGGGCAGGCTCTCCCCGAGGGGGAGGGAGATGGTCAACGGGCTTGCCGTCCACCGTCCGCCGTCCACCGTCCACCGTCCACCGTCCACCCCTCAAAACACCTTCTCATACAACTCCCGCTTCACCGCCGCCCCCGTCCGGCTTTCCAGGATTTCGAACACGTTGCCTTTGATGGTGTGGGCGATGTCGCCGGTAGGCAGGTCGTTGCAATCCAGGCCGAAGGGGTCTTCGATCTCCTCGCCGAGCAGCTCGACGCCGAGCAGGGCGAAGAAGATGAACATGGAAATGGGGATGGCCGACAGGTGGAACGTGTTCACCAGGGCGAAGGGCAGCAGCAGGCCGTAGGCGGTGATGAAGATCTTGAGGTAGACGGCGTAGGAGAAGGGGATGGGCGTCTTCTTGATGCGCTCGCAGGCGCCCAGGATGTCGAGCAGGCTCTGGTGCTGGGCCTTGATGTTGATGTAGTCGCCCTCGTTGATCTCGCCGTTGCGGTGGGCTTCTGCCAGGCGCTCGAAGAGCTGCAGGGCGATGTGGTTGGGGATGTGGCCCTTGGTTTCGTATTCCGCCCGCTCTTCGTCGTGCAGGTAGATCAGCTTTTCCAGCCTGGTGCCGTCGCGCAGGTGCTCCACCAGGGCAAGGCAGAAGTTGGAGATGTGCTTGGCGAAGAAGCGCCGCACGTCCTTGTCCTCCCTGGGGAACATGCTCTGCACGTAGATGGCGAAATTGCGGGTGTTGTTGACCAGGGCACCCCACTGCTTGCGGGCTTCCCACCAGCGGTCGTAGGCCGAGTTGGTGCGGAAGACCAGGAAGATGCTGAGAATGACGCCGAGCAGGGAGAAGATAGAGGTATTCATCTGGATGTGTTTTCCCCATCCTAAGTACTCGATCGGGCCGCAGACGATGGCGGCATAGGCGCCGATCAGCAGCACTGAGCGCATGATGCGGACCATGGTCCAGCTCCTGGCCAGGTGGCCGACGTCGCCGAACCAGTTGTCGTTTGTCTTGTAGTAGATCATTGGGTGTTGTTTTGTTGGAAGGACAAAGGTAAGGTTTTGGGATGGAGAAGGGCTGATTCGATATTTAGAAACTAAAACCTCCCAACACCGAAGTGGGCACAATTTAGCATAGCACCCTGCCCGGCGGATTTTTTTTATCTTTATTTGTGGTAATAATTCGTAACTATTTAGGTGGGCCTGATGCCTTTGCCACGAAGACACCAAGACACCAAGATTGCACCAAGGCTTTGTGCAATCTTAGTGCCCGCCTGCTGTGCCAGC
>JACJXZ010000014.1 GCA_020636375.1 Lewinellaceae bacterium
GGGGCTCCCAACTCCCGAAAACCGGGAGCTTTACTAGAGCAAGAAGGAATCATTTTCGTTTTTCTTTTGCTTCCTCCTTGCTCGTGGCTGGGGCCAGGGTAGGTTTGCGAAACTTCAAAAGTTTCGCAAACCTGTCTACTTACCTGGCCAGCACCAGTTGCAGGGTGCTTACCCCGTTCTCCGTCTGCAAGCGAGCAAAGTAGATGCCAGCGGGCAGTTCCGTGCCGCCCGTCCATTCCAGCTGTTGCGAGCCGGCAGGCTGCTGGCCATCCAAGAGTTTGGCCACTTCTTTACCCTGCATGCTGTAAAGGTTCAGCTGCACGCGGCTGTCTGTCGGCAGGTAGTAGCGGAAGGAGACTTGATTCCTAAACGGGTTAGGGAAGGCTACCAGTTCCAGCCTGGTTTCCAATTGCGGCTGTGGTTGATCAACCGCTACAGGAGTATTGCTTAAGGCTGTTGCCCGGTTGCCTGAAGGTAGGTTAGTTGAACCACAACCTGGGTTCCAGTTCCAGGTAACATGCTCCTTCGCATACACCTTGTCGGCGGAGATGAACAGCCCGGACATGGTTGTTGGGGCATTGTCGTCGCCCTCTACATTAAGGTCCTTCAAGGTGTAGATATTGCAAGACACGCTGCTGCCCTCTTTTATTTCCACTTTATCTTCTGCAAAAATCCAGGCTTCATGGCCGCCGTTGGAAATCAATATTTCCTTGTCGCCTTTGAAGCCTTTTTCGATCAGGAGATTCGTGTTCTGGTTGAAAAACAGAGACGAGCCGTCCTTCATGTCCATTTCCTTAACCTGTACCGTAGCGTTCCCGGAGAAGGTGACACTTACATTCTTGCCTATCTTGACCTTGTCGTAGCAATCTCCGGATAAGGTCACCGGGGCGCTGTTGTCCGGGATGTCCACGTCGTTATTGCAAGCATTACCCGGCTGGAAGGCCGGCAATAGATTCGCATCCACCTGTCCGGCGATGTAGTTGGCCACCTGGCTGCCGCTCTTCAGGTCAAGTTCCGGCGCTTGGACAAACGTGTTTGCCGCCGTCACCATGGTATTCTTTTCCAGTTTCGCTTTTTTGCCGGCATTTACGACACCTACGCCACCGCTCAGCACGGTGTTTTCCTTCATTTTCACTTCCTTGAAGCCGATGACGGTGTAGGCATCAAGCAAGCCGGGGTCGCCCGTTTTGTTTACCGTGACGGTGAAGGAACAGGATGTCTGGTTGCCGCCGGCATCCGTTGCGGTATAGCTCTCGGTGGTTACGCCAACTGGGAAAGTAGCGCCGCTGCCCAGGCCGGCGGACTGGGCTATGCTTACGCCGGCACAATTGTCTGTAGCCGTTACTGCTGCGTAGCTGACTGCTGCTTCGCAAACGCCAGGGGCGTTGCCTGTAACAATGTTAGCCGGGCAAGAGATGGCTGGAGGAGTGCTGTCATCGACTACTACGGTTTGCGTCTGCGTGCTCGCGTTGCCGATGCCGTCGTAGAAGATCCAGGTCACCGTGAAGGTGCCCTGCTCGGTGTAAGTGGTCGGGTCGGCAGTCGTGCCGGTGATCGTTCCGTCGCAGTTGTCGGTAGCCGTCGGGGCCGTCGCGATCGTGGCGCTGCACTCGCCCGTTACGGTGGGCAGCACGGCTACGTCGGGAGCCGGAGCATCCGTATCCGTTCCGGCCTCGACCGTTGTATTACCGGTAGCTTCGCAGGAGACGTCGCCCGCATCGCGCACCGTCACGGTGTAGGCGCCCGGCGCCAGCCCGCTGAAGGCATTGCCGGCCTGGAAGTTCGTTCCGTCGATCGAGTACTCGATACTGGTGCAGGTGGTGCAGGAGGCGGTTACCGCGATGGCGCCGTCGTTAGCGCCGGGACAGCTTTCGTCTGTTGTGCTGATGTTGTCGATGGCGATATCGCATTCGACATAACAGACATACACCACCCCATGGAAACCCGGTATACTGGCGCCTCCATTCGCCCCGGCTGTGATGCTCACATCGGTGCCGGAGGCGTGCACAAAGGAACCGCCACCACCACCATAAGCAGAAGCAGTACCGGCGGCAAAGGAGCCGGCTCCACCGGAATATCCGCCGCCGCCGCCGGCAGCACCGTTACTTGAACCGCCGCCGCCGCCGCCAAGTCCAAAGGCCCCGTTACCATTCGGGCCGGTACCGCCGCTTCCTCCGTTCGGCACCCCCTGTCCGCCGCCTGTACTGCTAAGACTACCGTCAGCGCCGGCCGAAAAAGCGCCGCCGCCGCCACTGGATGCACCGGCGCCACCGCCGTTACCGTTCGTACCTCCGGTGGTATTGAAACCACCATTGCCTCCTTGCTCCGTGGAGCGGCCGCCCTGGCCGTCGCCAAAGTAGGTGGAGCCGCCGCCACCGCCGCCGGCTACGATCAATACATCATTAGCCGTTGCGTTATAGACGCCGGAGCCGCCGCCGCCGCCGTCAATCCCCGCCTGCCCGGCTACAATGACATTTAATACATCTCCGGAGCTGACCGGGAGTGTGGCCTGTGCCGTTGCTCCTTCACCGCCGGGTATAAAAAAGACTTGCCCTGTGAAAGGATTGGTTTGTAATCCGTATCCCCCTTCTCCTCCTATACTGAGGATCGTCACCTCGGTGACGCCGGCCGGTACCGTCCATTGGGTCATTTGCCCGGCGGGGAAGTCGCCATTGGTAGTACTCAGCTCTGTGCTGCCCGTCGGGCACTGGGCCCGAGCAGGCCCGGCGAAGAGCAGGCCCAGCGCTACCCACAGTGCTCCTGCTAATTGGAATAGGTAATTTTTTCGTTGCATAAGATTGGATTGTTTCAAGTTTGTGCAATTGTGCATCTTACAGGGCGCAAGGTAGGGCGGGGCAGGGGTGACAAACCGGACATAATAGGGGCAAAAATCGGCAGGGGAGAGTGGGGCTGTGTTTTGGGGCGTTGTGTATCTACGCATTCGTGCATTAGGAGGGCAGCACGGCGGAGGGGGATAGGCTGGCTGGGTACATATACACAAATGCACCCATACCCGATCTTTCTAAAAATAACTCGACGGCACCTTCCCGAATCGCGCTTTGAACAGGCGGGAGAAGTGTTTGGGGGTAGACAAGCCGATGGCGTAGCTGACCTCGGCCACCGTCTCATAAGTGCGGGATTCCAGGAGTTGGCGGGCCCGTTGGAGGCGGATTTCGTTGAGGTATTCGGCAGGGGACAGGCCGGTGAGGTCCTTCAGTTTGCGGCGCAGTTGCCGTTCGCTGAGGTGGAGCAGGTGGGCCAGGTCGGTGACGGAGAACTCGGCGCCGCCGACCTTGTCGAGGGCGAGGGCTTCCAGTTCGGCCAGCCATTGCTGTTCGGATGAGGGGATGGCCTGGGGCGGGTCGATCTTCAGAAAATAGGCACGCTCCTCCGCCTCGGCTTTTTGCGCTTCAAGCCATTCCTTTCTGCGCTGGTAGTTTTGCAGCAGGTTGGCCACTCTGGCCAGCAGTTCGGCCGGCTCGAAAGGTTTGGCGAGGTAGTCGTCGACGCCATAGCGCAGGGCAGACAGGCGGTCGTCCAGGCCGGCGCGGGCGGTCAGGGCGATGACGGGCAGGCCCTGCCACTGCGGGCTGGACTTGAGGCGGCGGATGAGTTCGAAACCATCCATCTCGGGCATCATGATGTCGGTGATGACGAGGGCGGGGGCTTCTTTTTCATTGGCCAAGTTGCTCAACAAGTCCAGGGCTATCCTGCCGTTGGCGGCGGTGAGTATGTCGTAATGAGGGCGGAGGATTTCCCGGAGGTAGCGGCGCATGTCTGAGTTGTCTTCGGCGAGCAAAAGTCTCCCCCCACCCCCCTCGAAAGGAGGGGGAGAAGCCGCCGCCGCTGCCCAAAGGTGGGAGGTGTCTTCAATGGGCTTAGAGGAAATTTGCATTGTAAGGACGTTGTTGGGCTTTGCCCCTTCTTCCTTCTCTTCCTGGACGAATGCGCCGGGCACTTCTTTTTTGGGGAATTCGAAGGTAAAAATACTGCCTTTGCCTACTTCACTGGTGGCGGTGAGCGTGCCGCCCATCAGTTGGGCATATTCGCGGGAGAGAGACAAGCCGATGCCGGCTCCGCCGGAAGCTCCGCCCCCCTCTTGCCCCCCTGAGGGTGGAGGATTGGCAGAAGAGGGCTGCTCTTGCAGGCCCTCTAGTGGGGCTTTCCCCCCTCGGGGGGACTGAGGGGGCCCAGAGGAGACATTGACCCGGGCTTGATAATACCGGTCAAAAACATAAGTTAGCTCATCCGGATGAATGCCGTACCCGGTATCGGACACTGCAATGCGCATCCGGGCACCCAGATCTTCCACTGTCACCTGTACCCGCCCGCCGCCGGGCGTGAACTTGATGGCATTGGACAGCAGGTTGAGCATGATGCGTTCGAATTTGACGGCGTCCAGTTCGAGGAAGAGCGCCTGCCCTTCCGGGTATTGGAGGCTCAGCCCGATGCCATTGGCCTGAGCCGCTGATTCGAAGGTGGCGGCCAGGCGGCGCAGCAGGGGATAAAACTCTACGCTTTGTTCCTCGAGCTTTAATTTGCCGGCGTCCATTTTTTTCAGGTCGAGCAATTCTTCCACCAGGCGGAGCAGGTTTTTGGTGTTGCCCCGGGCGAGTTTCAGCATGGCGGCGGTGTCTTTATCGAGGGTGGCCTTTTCCAGGGCGAGCTGCAGGGGCCCCTGGATGAGCGTGATCGGCGTGCGCAGTTCGTGGGCTACGTTGGTGAAGAAGCGGGATTTCATTTCGTCGAGCTCGCGCAGTTCGGCGGCTTGTTTTTCGATCACCTCTTTGTCCTCTTCGATCTGGCGGGTGCGCTTTTTGACTTCGGTTTCCAGTTTGCGGGCCCGCCGCCGGAGGCTTCGCATTCGGCCGGCGATGGCCAGGAAAAACAATGTGACACACAGGCCGATAAACCACCAGCGGAGATAGAACGGGCGAAGCACCGTCATGGGGAGGGTCAGCTCCCGGGCTGACCAGCGCCCGCTGGCGCCCTGGGCTTTGACGTGGAGGGTAAACGAACCGTAGGGCAGGCTGTTGAGGCGGATATCGTTGTCGGGCTGATACACCCAGGAATCCTGCAGGCCTTCGACGCGGTAGGCAAAGCGGTTGTCCTGCGGGCTTTGGTAATCCGGGAAAGCGATCTTTAAGATGAAGGATTTGTTTTTAGGTGCCAGCCTGATCCGGCCGGCGGCGAGCAGTTCCGTCGTTCTGTCAACAAAAGCGCCGGTGGCGCCGTCGAGTTCCAGGTATTGGCTGACGACAAGGCCAGGGCCCGCCTGATCGGTTTCCTGATACAATGCTTCGGGGTAGAAGGCAGTTACCCCTTTCAGCCCGCCGAAGTACAGGCGGCCGTCGGGCGCCTGGAAGTGAGAGGAAAAATTGAACTCTTCATGGGGCAGGCCGTCTCTGGGCAGGTAGGTGTTTACCTGGAAGCTGTGCTTGTCGAAGCGCATCAGGCCGTGATTGCTGGGCAGCCAGAGCTGTTCATTCTCGTCTTCGTAAACGGCGTAAATCACATTGTGAGAAAGTCCCTCTTCCTGGGTGAATTGGCGATACGTACCCCGGCTGCGGTCCCACCGGACCAGGCCTCCTCCTTTGGTTGCCAGCCAAAAGAGGCCTTCTTTATCTTTGTAGATATGGTAGATTTCATCAAACGGCAGGCTGCCGGTTCGGCGGCTGTATTCGGCGGTGATGCCCTTCTCCCGTTCGAGCCGGTACAGGCCCTGGTTGGTTCCCAGCCACAGGGCGGATCCGTCCGGGAGAAAACACCAGATGCCCGCCTTTTGCAGGTGCTGAAATTGGTTGTAGGCGGCAAACGGCTGTATGCCCTCTTCCGGGCTGTCGATGTAGGCCAGCCCGCCCTTGCCCGTACCTATCCAGATGCGGCCTGAAGCCGGGTCGGGAAATAGCGCCCGGGTGGAGTTGAACCGGGCGTCACCGGCCACCTCACTGGGCCGAATTACTTTTTGCGCTCCGGAAACGGGATCGTAGAAGTGAACATTGAAGTAATAATCGCCGAACCACAGGTTGCCCGCTGCATCCCGGGCCGCCGCCAGCCAGGCCGGGGCGCCCGTATTCACCGCAGCGTTCGCATCGGCGGACAGCATCCATGCCTGTCCATTCTGGACAAAATAAACCTGCCCCTCCTTACCCTGCGCAATACCCCTGGTGTCCTTTAGCTCCCGGGACGTCAGGTAGTTGGAAAAGGGGTTTTTTCGGATAGAGACAGACAACAAACCCTGCGTGGAACCGATCCAGGCGGTATTCCGGCGGTCGAAAGTGATGAAAGCCGGGTAGGAAAGCGAATGCTCTTCAAGGTTTGCCGAGAAGTCATAAACGAATTGGCCCTGCGGCCCAAATAAGAGCAGGCGTTCATTGTCAAAAACCCACCAGCGGCCTGAACCGCCGGGATAAACAGGTATTTCAAAATCGTCGCTCCATTCCAGGTTCAACGGCTGGCCGCTGCGGCCGAGGAAATAGAACGGCTCGCCCACTTTTCCATCCCGGACGGGCCATAGTGCCGGACCGCTTTCCGGCCTTTTTCTCCCCACCCAGGAATGGCCCTCGGCAACCCGGATAAAATCGCAGTGCGCCGGGAGCGCAACCTGATGCCGCAACCCGCCCAGCGAATCGTACTGGAGGAGGCGGTTTCCATCGAGCAAATTCACCGTCGCTCCGCCGGAAAGCGCAAGGTAGCCGACTGTATCCAGAGGTGCCTGAAGCAGCCCTCGTAAGGACTGGCCGTCGTACCGGAATACCTCGTGAGACTGGCCGGACTTGACCAGGATATATATATTGCCGGATCCATCAGCCCGGATACCTCGGATATCCTTTGTCTGAAAAGGAACCTGGAAGGCTTTTTCGAAAGGCTTTATTGCTCCGGTTACGGGATCCAGCAGGTCGATGGGGTAGAAGCCGGCCGATCCGCCTTCCCCGCCGGGGTTTCGGGAGTAAACTACCCATATTTGTCCCCGGCAATCTTCGAGGAGATACTCGCAGCTGTTGCTGCTGAGGCCGTCCTTCTCCTTTGTATATTGCCGGAACTCAAAGCCGTCGAAGCGGTTGAGTCCGTCGAAGGTGGCGGCCCAGATGAAGCCCCGGCCGTCCTGCACGACATGCCGGACATAGCGGTGGGACAGGCCTTCGGGCACGGAATAGTGCTGAACGGATACGAGGTACTCCTGGGCTTGCGCCGGAGGGGTAAAAAAATTGAGCGTTAGCCAGAACAGACAGAGCGCGGGGCGCCTTAACCAAAGGTTAAAATGTTGCATGGGGTATCAATGTACAATGCTCTAGCTCTTGTGTTGTTGGAACGGTTGGGTTAATTTAAAATACGTTTAGATTAGTTTGAAGTTACGCAAATATATAGAGGGAAGGGCGAGATTTTCCAGATTTTGAGTAAGCGTTTAGTACTGAAGTAGTCAGTTCCTTCAACTTTTGTTCCTGCAGGTCTTGCCAATAATTGCCACGAAAACTCTAAAACACCAAATCCGCACTAAAAAAATCCGTGGGATTTCGTGTTTTGGTTCTTTAGTGGCAGGAAAACGCCAATTTAATATTTGGAAAAATTCTAAACCGGGAGCCGCTGCCAAAAATGCTCAAAACGCCCACCCATTATTCCGCCGTTCCACATCCGGCAGCCACTCGTCCGGGTCGAGAAGGATGGACTGTACGGGCTGGCCGGCGCGGTAGGTGAACGTGTAGGCATTGCCCTGATTCCAGATGTCCACGGGTAGTTCCCGGCGTTCTTTGGACCCATCGGCCAGTGTGAACTCGACCACCACCGGCATGGGCATGCCCAGGTTGTTGGCAAGGGTGAGAAAAACAGAGCCGTCGTCTCTCCGGCGGGCGTTGCTGATCTCCTGGTCGAGCTTCTCCTCCTGGTAGAACCAGCTTTGCCAGAACCAGTCCAGCTCTTCACCGCTGGCGTTTTCCATGCAGTTGAAAAAGTCCTCCGGCCGGGGGTGCTTGTAGGCCCAGCTTCGGATGTACTGGCGGAAGGCATAGTCGAAGCGCTCCGGCCCGAGCACGTACTCGCGCAGCGTGAGCAGGGCAATGGCGGGCTTGAAGTAGACGACGTCGCTGAAGCCCTTGCTGATCTCTCGCGGCGGGCGGGCGACCGGGCCCAAATCCGCTTCCATAAACCGCTGCCGCATGGCCGGGTAGTCTGAGATGTAAGAAGAATAATCGGCCCCTTCGAAAGCCCGGGCAGCGTAGTAGCCCATGAAGGTGACGAAGCCCTCGTCCATCCAGGCGTGCTGCCGCTCGTTGCTGCCCACGATCATGGGGAACCAGTTGTGGGCCACCTCGTGGTCGAGGGTTACCCACAGGCGGTTGCCGCTGCGGTCGTATTCAGTGAAGTGGAGGGCGGGGTATTCCATACCGCCGACTGTTCCTGCTACGTTGCAGAGGGTGGGGTAGGGGTATTCGAACCACTTTTCAGCGTAGTGTTCTACCGATGCCCTGGCGTATTCCGTGGCCCGGCCCCAGCCACTGAGGCTCTCGCGGGGGTAGAAAGACTGGATGAGGACGCGCTCGCCGCCGGGCAGCTTCGCGCTGCCGGCGTCCCAGATCAGCCCCTTACCGCAGGCCCAGGCCACGTCGCGGGCGTTTTCCAGGCGGAACTTCCAGATGCCGCGCTTGCCGCTGCCTACCGGGGCATTCCCCGCTTCGTCCGGCGAAATGATGAACAGGGTGCTGTCGCTCTGCCGGGCGGCTTCCAGCTTTTTGGCATAAGAACGGGGCAGCACCTCGCCCGGGTTGAGCAGCTCGCCCGAGCCGGCCACCACGAAGCCGTTGGGCACGTCGATGGTGTATTCGAAGTCGCCGTATTCGCAGTAGAACTCGCCGGGGCCCAGGTAGGGTAGGTTGTTCCAGCCGGCCACGTCGTCTAATACCGCTAAACGGGGGTACCACTGGGCAATCTCGTACACCCAACCGTCCTCCAGCCGGATGCGCCCCATGCGGTCGGCACCCGCTTCGGGGATGGCGAAGCTGTAGTCGATGGTTATGGAGGCTTTGGCGCCGCTGGCCAGCGGCGCTTTCAGCCGGGCCTGCAGGCGGGTATCGGTAACGGTATAAGGCATAGGCAGCCCGTTGTAAAACACGCCGCCTATTTCGAAGCCGTTGGTGATGCTGCCCTCGTGCCGGGATCCGGAAGGGTTGGCCAGCGCGCCCCGCGAATCTGCCCGGAATTTGTTCTGGTCCAGCTGTAGCCACAGGTAGTCCAGCGGGTAAGGGCTGTTGTTGGTGTAGGTGATGGAAACCTTGCCGATTATTTTGTGGAGGCTGGTGTCCAGCGTGGCGCGGATGTCGTAATCAGCGCGGTTCTGCCAGTAGCCTGGCCCGGGCGTTCCGAGGGGGGAGCGGGTGGGCTGGGCGGAGGCGTGAAATGCAAATAATAGAAGTAAAGGGAAAAGGAGTTTGACATTCATTTTGGTGGTGGCGGTCTATGGATTCTGTTGATACTATAGATGCTATGGATTCTATGGATGCTGTTGATGCCGCAGCGAAGCGACCGAGGCAATGCTCCGGTCATACTACTGGACATTTCCACCTTTACACAAAATGTCCAGTAGTGTGTTGCTATGGCTGTTTGGCTGGCGCAAGGGCCGGAGTTACAAAGATTTGCCGCCTGCCGGAGATGTTTCCGCGATGAGCAGGCGGGAAATCTTTGTAAAACCTCAGCGCAGCAAAGTCACGTCGCCGCTTTTTTCGCCGGGCACGTCCCCCTGGTCGGTTTCCGAGATATATTGCAGGGTGTAGAAATAGACCTCGCTGGGTTGAGGCTCGTTGTTGAAATTGCCGTCCCATCCGAGGGCGTCGGGGTCGGTGCCTTCGAAGACCACTTCTCCCCACCGGTTGTAGACGCGCAGGGTGTAGCTGCCGGCCTTGATGCGGCAATTGCGGTCTACCGGGCCGAAAAAGTCATTGTGCGTATCGCCGTTGGGCGTGAAGGCGCTGGGCATCTCCAGCAGGCAGGGGCAGTCGGTGTCGGGTGCCAGGTCCACGAAGGTAGTGAATTCGGAGACGCAGGCGCCGAGGGTGATCTCCACGGTGGCTTCCAGGGGGATGTCGGCCTCTTCCACGATGAAGGTAGAATCTGCCGACTCGTCCTGCCAGAGATAGGTGGCGCCTTCTGTGCCCGGGGTAAAGGCGTTGAGCGTCACCGGAAAATCATCTTTGCAGGCGAGGGTGGAGTCGGGGAAGGGCGAATCGGCCAGTCCGATCACTTGCAATTCTTTGGACAGGGTGTCGGCGCCGCAGTCGGTAGCGATGAGGGTGATGGTGTAGACGCCGGGGTTGTTGTAAACGTGCGTGGGGTTGGCCTCGGTAGAGGTGTTGGCTTCGCCGGAGGCCGGGTCGCCGAAGTTCCACAGCAGGGAAGCGCCCAGGGTAGAGGTATTGGTAAAGCTGGTGGCCTCGCCGGCGCAGGCCGAGGTGATGCCGAAATCGGCCTCGGCGGAGCAGCGGTTGGCGTAGGCAATGCCGTTGTTCAGGAAGTAGTTTGGCCCGATGGCCGGCTGGGAGAGGATGGCGCCGTCGGCCAGGGCAAGGGTATAGAGGCGGGCCGTGCCGTTCTCATCTATTCCGGAGAAGGTATAGGCCTGGCGGCTCTGGCTCAGGCTGTGGCTGTTGGCCAGGAAGCTGCCGGGGGCGACGGGGCCGGAGAGGGGGGTGATCGTGGCAGAAACCGGGTCGAGCCGGGCGAATGTCGCCGGGCCCGTATCCAGCAGGCCGTAGAGTTGCCCGTCCCGGCAGTTGTATTTCATGTTGCTGAAGGAAATATCGTCTCCGATGTCGAGCCTGGTTAGCACTTCCCCGGTTTCGGTGCTCAGGGCGAACAGTTCCAGGCTCAGCGGCCCGGAGTTGATGAAAAGCAGGCGGTTGCCATAGGGGTCGAGGGTGAAGGTTGTGCTGTCGATAGCCGGGGGGGCGACGGGCGCGATGGCTGCCGCAGCCCCGCTCTCCGGGTCGATGGAAACCAGGGTATTCGTTCCGTCCACGGCGTAGAGCAGGCTGTCCTGGCAGTGGTAGGCCAGAAAGGAAGGCGAAAAGCTCAGGATGAAGGGTGGGGCGGCGATGCCGGTATCGAGGTCTACGGTTATCAATAGGGTGCCCTGGGCCGTGTCGGCAACTACGAAGAACAGGCGGTTGCCTTCGGCATCCACGGCGACGGTGCCGGGCGCGAGGGTGCCGCTGAAGACGGCAGCGGGGGAGATGGGGTTGCCGTCGGCAGTGTTGGGGTCGAGGGTTGCCAGGAGGTTGTCGTCATCCAGGAAGTAGAGCTTGCCAATGTTCTGGGCGGATGCCCGGGGCAGGCTCAGCAGAAAAAGAGATAGTAGCGTAAGCGTAAGGTTCCTTATCATTGGGATATACGTTTTTTTCGATTGCAAATGTAAGGATAAAAAGAAAAGGGGCAGCCCTTATTGCTAACGAAGAAAAAAACGTAATGTTACCTGGGGGGGGCGGTTGCTATTCGCTGTTTGCTATTCGCTGTTTGCTATTCGCTATTCGCTATTCGCTGTTCGCTGTTTGCTATTCGCTATTCGCTGTTCGCTATTCGCTGTTCGCTATTCGCTATTCGCTGTTCGCTGTTTGCTATTCGCTGTTTGCTGTTTGCTTTAGACGAACTTCATCATCTCCCCGCCGATCTCTTTGAAGCGTCGGATGGTGTCTTTGGGGTCGTCCGCTTTGAAGATGGCGCTGCCGGCGACCAGCACGTCGGCGCCGGCCTGGAGGACTTTTTCGGCGTTGTGCAGGCCGATGCCGCCGTCCACTTCGATGCGGGCGGAGAGGTTGCGGGTGGTCAGCCGGTCGCGGAGGCGCTGGATTTTGAGCAGGGCATTGTAAATAAATTTTTGCCCGCCGAAGCCGGGGTTGACGGACATGAGCAGGACGAGGCCCACCTCCTCCAGGATGTCTTCCAGGAGGCTGACCGGGTTGTGGGGGTTGATGGACACGCCGGCTATGGCGCCCGTTTCCCGGATTTGCTGGACGGTGCGGTGCAGGTGGGGGCAGGCTTCGTAATGGACGGTGATCACGTCGGCGCCGGCTTCCCGGAACTGCCCGATGTACTTTTCCGGCTCCTGGATCATGAGGTGGACGTCGAGCGGTTTGGTGCACAGCCGGTTTGCGGCTTCGACCACCATGGGGCCGAAGGTGATGTTGGGGACGAAGCGGCCGTCCATCACGTCGAGGTGCAGCCAGTCGGCCTGGCTTTCATTGACCATCCGGATTTCTTCCGCGAGGCGGGTGAAATCGGCGGCGAGCAGGGAGGGGGCGACTAAGTGCTTCATTCGGGGGATTTGGGTTGAATGTTATATTGCTATATTGTCATATTGTTATATTGCTAAGTACCTGGACACAAATAATGATACATAAAACCGATTCTAAGCCCCGGTTAATCAGTCATTCACTAATTCACTAATTCAGTCCATATTCTTATATTGTCGGCAGGGGGGGGCTTTCGGGCGTGTTCCTGGGGGCAAAGATAAAAAACCGGCTCCATGTGTGGAGCCGGTTTCCAAAAGAGCTTTGAGAGGCTATCTACATACCAAAAAATGAGGGCGTCCTTCGATGCCCTCGAAAGATTCATGAGATTATAATTGCATTCGTGGGATCACAACTGAAAAACCGCACAGCGGCTTGTGATGGATTATAATTTGTTAGTAGCGGGCCGTATTTTGCCTGTCGGCGCGATTATGATTTGTTAGCTGTGCATGGCCTGTTGGCTTTACCTTTTTAGCACATTACAAAAGTCTATAACTCCCTGCACAATGTGAAGTACAATTAATGGCATTGCTGTATTTAAGGATCATGTATTTATTCTTGTAAATAACTTTTAGTCAGTTATTTATAATAAATTTTAGATTGGTTTTCTGGATTTTTTTTAAAAAAATTATTTTTTTCGGGAAATCGCCTGTTTTTTTCCGGGCCGGGCCGCTTCGCCGGCGAGAGTTGGCCCGGGGAAAAGTTTTGGGGGTGGGGGTGTAACCAAACCGGAGCGGCGGCCGTAAAAAAGAAAAGAGTGCCGCAGGTATGCAAGCACTCTTTTCCAAGGTGTTCATGAGATAATAATTGTATCAGGCTGCCCGCTTAAAAATATTGGGCAGGGTTGCCGGGGGCTGCCCGGCAGTTTTCACAGGGCAATTTGTTAGTAGTGGTTTCAGACAGCTGCTTTCTCTCTTTCATTGCTACAGATAGTTGCCAGAGCTGTCTTCGTTTCCGGGAATTACATTTTGCTAGTAACGAGTCGCAGTTTTTTGCTGCATAAATAGTGTTTCATTGTGATGACCGTACAAATGTCGGATAAAAAAAAGGAGTTCATAAGTACATTTTTGTATATTTCTGCCTGAAAAAAATCAGTTTTTTCTGTTTAACGATCTGGTTTTTAGTTTTTTGGATATAAAAAGAGATTAAATTACTGGGATTTAATTTTTAAAAGTCATGTATCAAAGCCGTCTGGTAAAACACATTCGCGAACTTTCTCCCAAGGACAGAGAGCGCTTTTTGCAGTTTGCTCACTCTCCTTATTTCAACCAACACGAGAAGACTCAGGAGTTGCTTGCCCTGATCCTGGAGCGGATTGACGGCCCGGAAAAAAAACTGGATAAGCCCGTCGTGTTCCGCGCGCTTTTCAAAGGAGAGCCCTACAACGAGCAGCAGCTGCACAATGTCATGTCTTATCTCAAGAAACTGTACCACGACTTTCTGGCGTACGAGCATTTTGGGCAAAAGCGCTACAATAAGCGCCTGTATACGCTGCAGGCTGCGCTCGACAAGCACCAGTTCGACCTGATGACCAACCGCAGCAAGCAGTTGCAGAAGAAGCTCGGAGATGATCCGGTGCACGACAGCGATTACTACTATACCAGTTACCACCTCAACAATATGCTGGGCTATTATACCGGCCATTACTTCGACCGGTCGGAAACGGATACCTTCCAGCAGATGCTCGACAACCTGGACAAATACTACATCGTGGAGAAACTGCGCAACTGCTGCCACCTTACGGCCAACTCCATGATGATGAATACGTCGTACAATTTCCGGATACTGGACGAGTTGCTCGGCTACCTGGAAAGCCACTGGGAGGACTATGAAAACGACCCCACCATCGTGCTTTACTACAATGTGATCATGAGCATGAACGACAAGGACAACCCCCGCTACTACCAGCGCATGAAGCAGATGCTGGCGGAAGACATGGATTGCCTTTCGGCTGATGACGGGCGCGACCTGTACAGTTTTTCCTACAACTATTGCATCAGCATGATCAACGCCGGGCACAGCGCCTACCTGCGGGAGCTTTTCCAGTTGTACAAGCAGGGGCTGAAACAAGGCCTGGTCCTGGAAAAGGGCACTATTTCGGAGTGGGACTACAAGAACATCGCCACCCTCGGCTGCCGGCTCCAGGAGTTTGAATGGACCGAACAGTTCCTGCACGACTTTCGGGAAAACCTCCCGGCTCACCGGCAGGAGAACGCCTACAATTACAACCTGGGCAACCTGTACTACAATAAGAAGATGTACAACGAGGCCCTGTCCGCCTTGCTGCTGGTACAGTTTACCGATGTTAAATACCACCTCAGCACGACCTTCCTCCTCCTGCGCACCTATTACGCCCTGAAGGATACGGAAGCTTTGCTTTCGCTGATCGAAACTTTCCGCATCTACGTGATCCGCAACCGCAAGATGACGACGGAACAGAAGAGAGGCTATACCAACTTCCTCCGCTTCGCCAAACGGTTGGTGCTGCTCAAACACCATGCGTCCACCTATTCCCGCAAAGCCCTGGACGAAGGGCTGGCCAAGCTGGCCCAGAAGGTGGAATCTACAGAAAATGTCATCAATAAATACTGGCTGCTGGATGAGTGCCGGGGAGAGGCGGTGAGTGTGTATTAACTGGACTTTGGTATATATAGCATCGCGCCTTGCCTTCCCCGACGAAAACGTAACTTTATGCCCCCCTCTTCATTATGGAAGCGTAGTTTCGAATATCCAACCAAACAACACGCTTTATGAATACCCGTTTCAGCGGCTTGATTACCGGATTGCTATTGCTCTTTCTGGCCTGTTGCGCCATAGAGGCTGCTGCTCAGTCCAGGAAAAACTACACCCCTCCGCCCCCCAAACGAGAATTCCGGGGTGTCTGGATCGCCACCGTCAACAACCTGGATTATCCCAAAAAGCCGACGTCCTGGCCCACCGCTCAAAAGGAGGAGTGGAAG
The DNA here is from genome assembly GCA_020636375.1 of Lewinellaceae bacterium. Taxonomy (GTDB): domain Bacteria; phylum Bacteroidota; class Bacteroidia; order Chitinophagales; family Saprospiraceae; genus JACJXW01. The sequence continues at coordinate 15,233 of JACJXZ010000014.1, forward strand.
AACCTGTTGAAGAAGCTCAAAGAGCTGGGCTTCAATGCGGTTGTTTTTCAGGTGCGCCCCGCCGGCGACGCCTTTTACTTTTCCGAGCTGGCGCCCTGGTCGGAATACCTGACCGGCAGGCAGGGCCTGCCTCCCAGGCCGGAATACGACGTCCTGCAGTTCCTCATTGAAGAAACCCACAGGAACGGAATGGAATTCCACGCCTGGTTCAACCCTTTCCGGGCCACTATGGGGCTGGATACCAGCGCCCTGCACCCGCTCCATGTCTTCAACCGCCACCGCGGCTGGGTGGTGCAGTACGGCCGGCGTTTCTACCTCAACCCCGGCATCCCGCAGGTGCGGGAACACGTGCGGGACGTGGTGGCCGAAGTGGTCGCCAAATACGATGTCGACGGCGTTCACTTCGACGACTATTTCTATCCCTACCCCCTGGCCAACGAGACTTTTCCCGACAGCCTCGATTACCGCGCCTACGGGGCCAGCTACAAAACCATCGGCGACTGGCGCCGCAGCAACGTGGACGAGGTGGTGGAGCTGGTGAGCGCCGCCATCAAAGAACTCAAGCCCAATGTGTACTTCGGGATCAGCCCCTTTGGGGTATGGCGCAATAAGGATAAGGATCCTTTGGGGTCGGAAACGAAGGCCAGCATTGGTTCTTATGACGACCTTTACGCCGACATCCTGGGCTGGCTGCGCCAGGGGTGGATCGACTACGTCGTGCCCCAGATTTACTGGAATATCGGCTTTGAGCCCGCCGACTACGCTACCCTGCAGCGCTGGTGGAGCCAGCATGCCGACGAGCGGCAGTTGTACATCGGCCACGCCGCCTACAAAGTGGGCAATGACCGGCAGGAACAATGGAATGACCCGGGCGAGATCGGCCGCCAGCTTTCGCTCAACCGCCGCAACCGACGGGTCAACGGCTCGGTATTCTTCCGCGCCGAGTCGGTGCTGAGCGACCCGCTGGGCCTGAAGGATTCCCTGCGGGTTTATTTCAGGGCGCCGGCTCTTCTGCCGGACCGCCCCGAGCTGTCGCTGGGCGTATTCTCCGCTCCGGACCTGAGGCGGGTGAAAAACCAGCGCGGGAAAGCCCGCGTCATCTGGCGGCCGGCGAAGGAAGACCGGGAAAAGCCGCCCAGTTATTATATCGTCTACCGGTTCAACGGCAATACCGTCGGCGATATGGACGACCCCAGAAATATCCGGCATATCAGTTGCATGAACGACGGGAGCAAAAAATTCCAGTTTGTCGACTCCGCCTTTGAGGAAGGCCAGACGTACACCTACCTGGTCACGGCGGCCAACCGCGCCCATACGGAGAGCGCGCCCAGCAAGGCGGCCCCCGTCACCCGGCAAAACAACCGGATCAAAAAGTTCAAGCCCCCGAAACGGAGCAAGCGGAGGCGGAACAGGGACTGAGGGCAAAAAGAGCTATTCCCTGCCCGGAGTAAACCCCTGGCTCTTTCTCTCTGTTATACTGACGTACGGCTGGCTTTGCAACAAAAGCGGGCGGGCGGGCACATACACCGGGCCCGCAGCCGGCGCAAAGCACGAACAGCACGTACGCCAGTATAGAACAGGTGAAAAAAACAACAACAAATGGCAATTAAAGAAAAATGGCAACCCTTAACCCACACCGAAACCACTGAACTCAACGAAGCTTCTACCCAACTGCACCATGCCTCGCAGTTCGTCGCTGTTTTTGGCAACAGCCTTCTGCCCAAAGCTGCCGACGACTCCCAGTCCAGCATGGTATGGCTCCCCGGCCTGAAAGCCCTGGCCGGCCAGGAGATCAACCTGAAACGCCGCATCCGCATGGCGTTGCTTTACGAATCTTTCGAGCTGCAACTGATCAATGAGAACGATGAGGCGCTGGGCGTCTTCCCGCTGTCCGGCCAGACCAAAACCACGGCCCTGAGTTTCGTGCGCACGCAGGCCCGGTCGTTCGGAAAAAAGGCGGACGATATCCAGCCGATCAGCCATTTCGAGCTGCCCAGGCACGGCCTGGACGAAGGCGCGCCGTTTATGATGGTCAATCCCGCCCACTTTCAGGAGCTGGCGCGGTACCGGCATAATGCCCAACTGGCGCTCACCAAAATCGCCGAAGCGTTCGAATATGCCTCCGCAGTCGCTACCTGGCCCCATCACTTCGATACCGGAAGTTTGATCCCCGTAAAATTCGACGACCAGAGCAACCCGGTCAAAACCGTTGGGATTGGCCTGGCGCCGGCCGACGGCATGGTCGGAGAGTTCTATTTCTACGTCAACCACTGGCAAAAGCAGGGCAAGGCGGATTACGATACGCTGCCCAGCCTGCCGGCGGGCGCCGAATGGCATACCAAAGACTGGAAAGGCGCCATCCTCAGAATGTCGGCAGTAGTGCAGAAAAAGACAGCCGCAGAACAGGCAGAACTGGTGGATGCCTTCCTGCGGTCCGCCGTCGACGCTTCATTCGGGATACTGGAAAAGGAGGCGGTGAAGGCATGATGTGTATGTGAGGGCACTCCCAGCTTCAAACGCAACAACTTCAAACCCAATGACCCTAGCCCTGAGGTTAAGCCAGTGGGCGTTCACTCTTTTTGTAGGATTGATACTGTTTATCAACTCCTGCGTCTCTTTTCATACAGAAGACCGGAAAGTGGAGCGCTATTTCGAAAAACGCCAGGTGCCGGTGCGGGCCGGCTATCTGGATTTTCACGGGAAGCCCAGCCGTTATGTGGAAACGGGCCTGGAGCGGGAGAACAAGCTCGTCGTTTTCGTCCATGGCGCGCCGGGTTCCTCCAATAACTTTTTCAGCTACCTGGCCGACTCGCTCCTGCTGAAAGAAGCCCGCCTGGTGTCCATCGACCGCCTGGGATACGGCGAGTCTGCCCTGGGCCAGGCGGAGCCTTCCATTGCCGTCCAGGCCGAACAGGTGCGGCAGTTGGTAGAACAATTCCGGGCGGATACCGTTGTGCTGGTGGGGCATTCTTATGGCGGGCCCATTGTAGCCAAATGTGCTATGGATTTCCCGGAAGAACTCACAGCCGTTGTCATGCTCGCGCCGGTCAACGACCCGGATAACGAGCCGATTTTCTGGTATTCCCACTTCGGCCGCTGGAAAGCCACCCGGTGGATGCTGCCCGCCGCCCTGAAAGTGGCCGCAGACGAGAAGTTCTCCCACGCCGAAGCCCTCGCTGCCATTGCCGGTGGCTGGAAAGGAATTTCTATACCGATCTTCCACATCCATGGCAGGAAAGACGGCCTGGCCCCTCTGTCCAATGTGGCGTTCAGCGAAAAAAACATACCCCCGCAATACTTAAATCTGATCTATTTGGAAAATACCGGACATTTGATACCCTGGACAGATTACGAACTTGTGCGGGAAACTTTACTGAAGCTGCTTGTGACTCCGAAAGTAGCGGAATCAGAAAAGGGAAACTGAATATCAATGAGAAAAAAAGCTATCTGGAACGGAACAATTCTTGCGGAAACCGACGATCTGGTCAATATGGTTTTGGACACAGAGCGCACTGAGTCCAACACAGAGATACGCAAAGTTTTCCGTTGATAATCAAGCCTCTGTGTGGCTCTGTGTCTTCTCGGCGTACTCTGTGTCCAAAAAATGTCCAGCAGTATGTGCGGCAGGTACAAAAAGGAATCGCGCCTTCTCTGCGGGCCCTGCGGTTAAAACCCCAAAAACTCAGCTGTTTGATCAGTCCCAACCAATACACCAATACACACTTCCTATGACAATCCAAACCAACATCACACAATCCCAGTCCATTCTGCGCCGCTACCGGGAAATCCGGGAGCAAAGCCTGAGCCTCTGCGCGCCTCTGGAAGTGGAAGACTTTGTCGCCCAGCCGGCGGCCTTTGTCAGCCCGCCGAAGTGGCACCTGGGGCACGTCACCTGGTTTTTTGAAAACTTCATCCTGGCCCGGTGCCTGGACGGCTATAAGCTGTTCAATGAGCGGTTGAACTATTGCTTCAACAGCTACTATCAGAGCCAGGGCCCGCGCATCCTGCGCAACAAGCGGGGCAACCTCACCCGCCCGCCATTGCGCGAGGTGCTGGCCTACCGCTCCTACGTCGATGAACAGCTGGCGCGCCTGCTGGGCCAATACCACGACAGCGAAGTGCCGCAGCAACTGGCAGCCCTGATCGAGGTGGGACTGCAGCACGAGCAACAGCACCAGGAACTGCTGGTCACGGATATCAAGTACATACTGGGGCACAACCCGTTGCACCCGGCCTACCGGGAAGCCGGGGGCCCGGAAAGCCGGAGGTCAAAGGAAAAAGAGCCGGCAGGGCCGGAATTTACCGGGATTCCGGAAGGCGTCTATGAGATCGGCTACCAGGGCGACGGCTTCTGCTGGGACAACGAGAAGAGCGCCCACAAAGCCTACCTGCATGAATACGCCATTGCCAACCGCCTGGTGACGAATGGCGAATACATCAAATTCATAGAAGCCGGCGGTTACGAAAATTTCGAACCCTGGCTGGACGAAGGCTGGGCCTGGGCACAGCAACTGGAAGTGAAAGCCCCGCTGTACTGGTATGAACAGGACGGCCAGTGGTGGCATTACACCATGAGCGGCCTGCAGCCGGTGGACCCTCTTGAGCCGGTAACGCACATCAGCTACTACGAAGCGGACGCCTACGCCCGCTGGCGGGGCCTGCGCCTGCCCACCGAACAGGAATGGGAAGCCGCCTGCCGCCTCCGGCACCAGGACATCCCCGAAGATGCCAACTTCGTCGAGTCCGGCCGCTACCACCCCCGCCCGCAACAGGGCAGCAGAGACTTCCAGATGCTGGGCGACACCTGGGAATGGACCGGCAGCGCTTACCTGCCCTATCCCAATTATCCCCGGTTCGAAGGCGACCTGGGAGAATACAATGGCAAATTTATGGTCAACCAGATGGTGCTGCGGGGCGGATCCTGCGCCACGCCGGCCTCGCACCTGCGTTTCACCTACCGCAATTTTTTCCACGCCGACGAACGCTGGCAGTTTACCGGCATCCGGCTGGCGAAGTAAGGAAGGTGCATTGGTGCATTGGTGAGGGCACTCCGGAAACCCCGGAAAAGGAGTGAAGGAGTGACTTAGCGAATGAGTAAATAGAATTAACTATGTAATAAAGTTTGATTTTAAAAACAATACATATTTTATATTTATTCACTCATTCAGTCCCTCACTCATCCACTCATTTGGGGGACTTTCCGCAGCAGCCTCATAAATGCAAGAATACATATCCAAAACTATGTCCACTACCCACCACCCCCAACCCCTCACCGCCTTCGCGCGGGACGTCCTCCAGGGCCTGAGCGGCACGCCCAGGAAGTTGTCCTCCCGTTATTTTTACGACGAGCAGGGCGACAAGCTATTCCAGCAGATCATGCGCATGCCGGAGTATTACCTCACGGATTGCGAGCTGGAGATATTTGAGCGCCGGAAGGAGGACATCCTTCGGGCTATCGGGCTGGAACAATTCCAGCTGCTGGAACTGGGTGCCGGCGACGGGATGAAAACCAAGGTCCTCCTCCGCCACTTTCTGGAAAGCGGGGCGGATTTCCGGTACCAGCCCATCGACATATCTCCCAATGTGTTGATGGAACTGGAGGAGAGCCTCCGCGCCGAGCTGCCGGCACTTCAGGTGAAAAGCCTGCCGGGCGATTACTTTAAGGTGCTGCACGAGCTGCGTGGGGGAGGTGGCCAGCCCAAAGTGGTGCTCTTCCTGGGCGCCAACATCGGCAATTATACCCGGGAAGAGGCGGTGTCCTTCCTCCGGTCGGTAGCCGCCGAACTGAATCCTGGCGACCGGCTGCTCATCGGTTTCGACCTCAAGAAAGATCCCGCGGTGGTCCTCGACGCCTATAACGACCCGGCCGGCGTCACCGCCGCCTTCAACCTCAACCTGCTCCGCCGTTTGAACCGGGAGCTGGGCGCCAATTTCGAACTCCAGGGCTTCAAACACTGGGAAACCTATAACCCCCTCTCCGGCGAAGCGAAGAGTTACCTGGTCAGCCGGAAGGATCAGCACGTTTTCATCAAAGCCCTCAACCGTTCTTTCCACTTCGAAGCCTGGGAAGCCATCGATGTGGAACTCTCCAAAAAGTACAGCATCTCTGAGCTGGAAAGCCTGGCGGAACAGTCGGGCTTCGCCGTACAGGAACATTTTTTTGACAGGAAGGGGTATTTTGTGGATAGCTTGTGGCGGAGGTGAGGGGTGGGAGGGTATATTGCTATATTGCCATATTGCTATATTGCCATATTGCTATAGAAAGATGCAAGCCTTTCCAACTCGCGCTAACAATATAACCCTTCTCCATCCAATCACGCCACCATCTCCGCAAAGTCTGAGCGGAAGGCAGAAATGTCGAACGTTTCGAATGCCTGTTTGGGGATGTCGCGGAGCGTAGACAGCAGGGCAGAAGCCATCAGCAGTAATGTTTCCCTTTCTCCGGCGTCGTGCAGTTCTCTATCCGGCAGGGGGATGGTCAGTTCCAGTAGCCGTTCTTCGGGGTGGTACTGGTAGCCGGCGGCGGCGTTTTCATCCACGCTGAAGAGAATGAATATTTCGTCCAGCCCGCTTCCATATTTGAAGAGGGGGAAATTCTGGTTCATCCATTCTTCGAGGTATTCCCCTTTCAGGTGCTTGGTCGTCCTGACGGTACTGACGATGCTGATTTCGAAATTCCTGCCTTGCATAGTTTCTTGTGTTGCGGTTTATCCCCGGTGCGATATTTGGTGGCTTTGCTGCTGGTTGGGGGAGGATAAACCGCAACCCCCGTTCCGGGCCAGGCCTGTATCCGCAGCAAGATACCTCAGGCCGTGGACAGGGCTATCCAACAAAATTCAATGCTATAGCTGATTTTTGTCATTGCCCGAAACAGCCCACAAGCTGTATTTGAAGTTGCGCGCCATTTTGGTTGGCGCCTATCCTTAATGTAGATGATATTTTGGTTCACCCCAAAAATTGCAGCTTATGAAACGATGGGGAAATGTTTTGGCTTTGGGCCTGCTGGTTTTAGCCTTTGGTTGTGAGAAGGACAGCCTGGGGGGCTTCGGCAATGAAGAGGCCGGCCTGCGTGCCGAAACCGGGTATGTCGGCCCGGGTGTTCCGGCGAAAAAAAAGATCCTGGCAGATTACGAGCTGGTCCGGGTGGATGAATGGCCGGGGGAAGCCGGGCAGGGTGGCTTCAGGCCTCCGGCCGGCGCCGTTCCGGTGCTGTATGAGATGAAGGGAGAGGCATCTCTGGTAGGCACCCTCGAGCCCGGCCTGAGTTATGAGGCCCATTATTTGCCGCCGGATGCGGACCTCCGCAAGGAAATTGTGGACGTAGTGGTCTGGGGGCAGTTCAGGAGCGGCCAGGGGCGGGATTGCCTCCGGTATGTGGGGATATGCACGTACTATCCCGACGGGAGGAGGGCTTCCCGGTACGAATTCGTGAATGGCGGCGGCCAGTTTGAGGGGGCCTACGGCTGGATTTCCGGCAACGGCCAGGCCTGGGACGGCGGGGACCGCATGCAGTTCGCTGCCGCAGGGATGGTTTATTTTCCGCCTTCGGATGACATCCGGCCCGGGGCCCCGAGGTCAGCGCATTAACAGCTTCACCTGCTCCAGGAACCAAAGCCGTTCGGTGAGCACCTCCTCCTGCCGGATCGCCTCCAGCAGTTGGGCGATTTCCGTTTGGTCGTAAGGGTTGGCCGCCGCCATTTTTTTTGCGTAGCGCGTGATGTTGAGGTAGTTGGCGCGGTGGTAGCCGATCACCTTTTTGCGGCGGATGTAATTGGCCATGGCGTCGAGGTGAGCGGCCAGCAGGCCCGCCTCGCCCGATTCGTAGTAAATCTTCAGCTGCAAGGTCTTGGTGGCCAGGTTGAGGAGGGGGTCCCGGTAATTGGCCTTTTGCAATAAAGACAATGCTTCGCCAAAGCGCTTCCTCGCGTATTCCAGGCGGGCGAGGCAGAAGCTGAAGGAACTTTCCCGGTAGGGCCGTTCCAGGGCGTCCCGGAATTGGTGGATGAACTGTTCCACCCACTCCTGTTCGCCGGCCTGCAGGCCGGTAGCGGCGATGTTGTGATAGGTAAACCGGGAAAGCACTCCGTTTTCCAGCAGCGAACCTGTTTCCAGCCCCTTTTGGTAAAGCATGTACAGCTCCCGGTAAAAGCTTTGCCGCCCGTCGTTGACCTGCCGGACGCAGTAGTTGATGGCCAGCAGGTAGAGGTCGCGCAACTCCACTGCCGATACGCAATCCCCGTCTTCGAACAGCCGGCTTTGGAATGCCCGGAAACCTTCTTCCGACTCGGGATGCAACAGCATCCGGTAACAATAGTAATACAGCCCGATGGCCGGTTCGCCCGTCAGCTCCCGGCTTTCGGCGAAACGCAGCAGGGCCGGCATGGGGCCGGGGTCGAAATCCGGATGGTAGACCGTACTGTGGGCCAGTAGCAGGCAGCTTTGCCGCAGCCGCCGGATGAGGTAGGCGCGGTCCGTCACATCGGCCATCTCCTGCAGGTGGGTGGCTTCTGTGGGGTCGTTGGTGCTCTGCAGGTGGTGCGCTTCTTCCTGCAGTTGCAGGCGGTGGGTGTAATAGGCGGCATTGCGCGCGCTGTCGTCATCCAGGTGTTGCTGCGCCTGGCCGAGCGCCCGCTGAAAATGCCCCCAGAGCTTGCGGTGCCGAAAGGCCCGCGCCAAATGGTAGTGATGCAGCCGCTTGTCTTTGGCAAGCTCCGAATAGGCCAGGAATTGTTCCAGTTGCTTGTACAGCCGGCTCATCAGCAGCCGCATCTTCTGGCCCTGGAAGCGCTCCCCGGGATAAGCGGCGGCAAACCCCTTTTCCTTTTCGGGGGCAAGGCCAAGGGCCCAGCGGCATTCCGCCAGGTAGGCCCAGAGCCGCAACACGGCCTCGTCCTGGTTGAAAAAGGGAGAACGCAGCCACTTTTCAAACTGTTGCGCGTCGCGCCGGCCCAACTGGCGGGCCGCCTGGTATAAAAGGCTCTTTTCCATAGTGGTCGCTTATCAGGGCGTATATTGAGGCGGCCTCATTTCTCGCCACGAAAATTTATCCGGCTCAAAGAGACGGACACAAAAACACGAAAGCCGCACCAATAATTTTGTGGGATTTTGTGATTTCGTGTTTTCGCGGCAAAAAGCATCAAGCCCAACTAAAAGGTATCATTTTTTAATATAAAATATTAACTTGACTTAAAAGTCCCATAAATATTGGTTTTTACAAAAAATAGCTTCTACAATTTGATTTTTTTGATTTTGCACGAACGAAGAACAGTTGCCATTTTTACGACAAACGAAGACCATTATGCGGCAACTCTACTTCATCCTCCTGACTATCGTGCTTTCCCTGGCCGGCGCGCCCTTGCCAGCCCAGGGCTGCCTCAATGACACCATCCCCCCCGACCCGCTGGCCGAAAACGGCATCGTCCGCAGCTTGCTGCCGGGCGAGGCGGCCACCATCCGGGCCGACGAGTTTGATTCGGGAAGCAGCGACAATTGTTCCGACACCCTGGTATACCGGATCGAGCTGGTGTCCAATGGCGGCGGGACGGCCCCGTCCGACCGCATCGTCGTTGACGAGAGTTTTCCGGGCACCAACCTCATCCGTTTCTGGGTGCGCGACGAAGCGGGCAACTGGAACTACTGCATGACCTACCTGCTGCTGTTCTCCTGCGAAGGCGGCACGACTGCTGAATTCGACGGCTTGCGGGAGATAGAAGTGAGCCTCAGCTCCTCAACGGGCACGGTGGCCGTTTCTCCCTTTAATTTCCTGCTGAGCGTTCCGCCCGGATGCGGCCCCTACGGCGACCTGTTCATCGCCAAGGGAAGCTATGCTTACGACGAGATCGGCCTGCTGACGCCCAATACGAGCATTACTTACGGCCCCGGCGAGGTAGGCGTGCAACAGGTGACCATCTGGGGCTTCGGCGGCACCAGCCTGTACAACTTCCAGGCCTATGTGACGGTACTGGATGAGAACGGCCAGGGCGGCGGCTGTACGCCGGATGCGGTGCCACCGTTGATGGGCAAAGGGTTTACCGGGCACGCCGTGCGGGTCAACCCGGTGGCCGGGCAGGTTGTCGTCCGGGCACAGGATTTGGTCAATTTTGCCATGGACAACTGTTCGCCTGCCGACAGCCTGCAGTACCGGGCCGTCTGGCTTCAGTACGCTACCGGGCAGGTTCCGCCATTCGATACGCTCGTCATCCCGGCCACGCCCACTACCGATGCCATCACGCAGCCCGTCGAGCTGTGGGTGGGCGACCAGGCCGGCAACTGGAACTCCTATGAAACATACGTGCTCATCCAGAATGATTTCGAGGAGGAGGCGTTTCTCTCCTTTGGCGGGCAGGCTTACTTCGACCTGGATGCCAACTGCCTGGAAAGCGGAACCGACCCGCCGCTGGCAGGGCTGCCCGTCGAAGCCCGGCTCTTCCGCAACGGGCAACCCGTCGGCACAGGCGCTCCATTCCTGGCTTCCACCAATACGGCGGGCGCTTATCATTTTGCGCTCACCTTTGTGGGCGACACCCTGACGGCTGTCAACGGACAGCCCATTATCGTGGAAGACACGAGCGGGCTGGAGCTGCAGGTCAGCGCCGGCTTTCCCATCAACAGCGGCTGCCCGGCAAGCTACACCGTCGCCGTCAATGCGCACCAGCCGGCCGGACTGGGCGGGCTGGACCTGGCCGTCCAGCTCCAGCCCGGCTGCCCCTCGCTTTTTGTCGACATTGGCGCGCCCTTCCTGCGGCGCTGCATTGGCGAAAGCATTTATCATGTCAACTACGCGAACTACGGGGCCGAGCCGGCGCCAGATGCTTTTGTAGAAGTGGCTTTTGACGATTTCCTCACGGTGCTGGGCGCTTCCATTCCCTGGACGGCAGTGGCCGGCAATACCTACACCTTTCCGGTAGGCGACATTCCTCCCGGCGGGCAGGGGGCCTTCAGCGTCACCGTCAACGTCAGCTGCGACGCCCTGCCGGGCCAAACCCATTGCACCGAGGCCCATATTTTTCCCGATACCTTGTGTGGCACGCCGCCCTACGACGGCGCCAGCATCCGCGTGGAAGGGCGGTGCGAAGAGGCGGAAGGCGAGGTGGCCTTTAAGATCGAAAATATCGGGCAGGGAGATATGCCCGGGCCGGGCGAGTACATCGTGGTGGAAGACGTGATCATGCTGAACAGCAACACCTTTCAGCTGGCTGCCGGCGATTCCACGGTGGTCCGCCTGCCCGCTAACGGTTCCACCTACCGCATGGAGGCCATGCAGGTTCCGGGCCATCCGGGCTTCAGCATGCCCAGCGCGGCGGTGGAGGGGTGCGGCGAAAATGCCGGCGGCGGGGTCAGCCTCGGCTTTGTCGCCATTTACCCGCAGGACGATTTCAATCCCTTCGTGTCTATCGATTGCCAGGACAACGTCGGCTCTTTCGACCCCAACGACAAACAAGGTTACCCGCTGGGGGTAGGGGAGGAGCGCCACATCCGGGCCAATACCAATATCGACTACCGCATCCGCTTTCAGAACACGGGGACAGATACGGCCTTTACGGTTGTCATCCGGGACACTTTGTCCTCCGTTCTTGACGCCGAAACGGTGCTACCCGGTGCCGCCAGCCATCCCTACACCTTCCGGATGCTGGACGGCCGCATCCTCGAATTCCGGTTTGAGGACATACTCCTGCCCGACAGCACCACCAATCTGGAGGCGTCCCAGGGTTTTGTCCAGTTCACGGTAATGCAGCAGCCGGACAACCCTGCCGGCACCATCATCGAAAATGCCGCCGCCATCTATTTCGACCTCAACGAGCCGGTGATCACCAATACCACTTTCCACCAGATCGGCGAGGTGGTGACGATCATCAACCCGGCGACTGCAATGCCGCCGGAAGCGCCGGCCCGCGCCTATCCCAACCCCGCTGCCGGGCTGGTGGCCTTTGAGTTGCCGGCCCCGGCGGAGGGCATCCTCCGGATATACGGGCGGGAGGGCCGGCTCGTCCGGGAAACGGCCTTCGCCGGCCGGAAAATAATGCTGAGCCTGGAAGGGGTTGCGCCCGGTTTGTATTATTTCAGGTTCAGCTGCCGGGAGGGGCCCGGGTACAGCGGTACCCTCGTCCTTTCCAAATGACTGGAGGCCCCGCTGCGGCGGGGCTTTTTTTTGGGGGACGGGCCATCCTTCTGTTTATTTGGACGAGCTTTTGGGCGCCAGAAATGATAAAACTAATATATATGCATGATAGGTTCTGGATTCGCTTTAAAAATAAGGAAAAGGAGCTTTGGTTAAATTTTTGTAACTATTTAGCTGGGCTAAGAGGCTTTTGCCACAAAGCTTGCCCGGCTCGCAGAGACGGGACACCAAGGCACAAAGTTTACCCGGCTGGCTAGTGCAGCCGGAACGAAGTTCGGGGGCAATTACTGGTTATTGGTTATTGCGCCCGACACTACTGTAAAGCGCTGGTTATTAATCAGTAACGATTAACGGCATGTTGCTCCTGGCGGTGAAGTAACTCCCCCGTTATTTACTGCCGAAAGTACTAGACGGGATTGCACGAAGCCTTGGTGTAATCTTGGAGTCCGTCTGTTCAGCCGGATAAATTTTCGTGTCTTTGCGGCGATAAAACCGGATTAGGTGGCAGGTCACCTAAATAGTTGTAAAATTTTGCAAACATTCATGAACGCGGTTTAAGATTCGGTGTTTATATGTCAGTTTAAAATTTTAACAAAATTTACTTGGCATGAAAAACATTTTTTTACTGATTGCGCTTTTTTTGATGTTGAACAACCATTTGATGAGCCAGATAGATTGTTCAACTGATTTTATTGTTACTCCTTCCTGTGCGGTTCCTTCCGGAGGGTTCACAGACATGACGGCTACATTCAATAATCCTGCGGTATTTGATGGTATTGGGCTGGATGGCTGTTATTGGATTGAGTGGAAAGTCAAGGGAGGAACAATTTTATTTGATCACGATGGAGATGGAAATTTTGTCGATTATGGCTCTACCTTTTGTCATCTTGATGGAGGCGAATTCTGCGGCGTTAGTTTTTCCGGGTGCGGCTCTGAAGAGAGTTTTTTTGGACTAGAAACCACAGTCAATCCAATCACTTTGGTCACCACCTCCGTTTCTTCAACAGTACGAATACAATGGGATGAGGAGATATCTCCGGATTTCACCTACGGGGTTACGGTAAAAATAAAAGTCCAGTCCAGTACTAAAATATCTTTCAAAATAAAAGAAAAAGAGGTTATCTCGCTATTACCTGGCTTTATTTCTCAGACTTTTGAAAGTATTAAGATCAGCCTGAAAATTGGGAACAAAGCAGAAATTTGTAATAGGTTTATTCCCTTCACACCAGTGCCGAAGAAGGTTGAAGGCATTACTGCGGTCAATACGAGTTGCGATAACAATGGTTCGAGACAATTTACAGTAGATTTCAGTGGTGAGCCATTGTGTAGCGCATCGACAGCTCCCGGGGGAGAAAGCTATTTGTTTTGGGAGCGTAAAGTCGGGTTTAGTTCTTTCGTATCACTTGGTAACGGGGGGGCAACCCGCACTATTGCAGATTTATCTACTACCCAACCACATACTATTAGGGTTACTCCAAAAGTAAGATATTGGGATAATGCCACAGGTCAGTATATTTCATATTCCGGCGAAGCCTTCGAAAAAGAATTCCCTGCTATACAAGGAAATACCTTTATTTATGGTCCGGAAGATGTATACCCCAATGGTAGTGACGTCTTCGGCACCTACTTTGAGCTGAACGGCCCGGTATCCGCCCCGGTATGGAGCATTACGCCTTCCGAGCTGGATGATCCTTATCATTTCCAGGTATCGCCCACAGGCAACAGTGTTGTCCTGTTCGAGCCTCCTGTTGGGGGTACTGCTACTATTTCTGTTACCGGTTTGAATACAGTCTGCAACAGCACGGTAATCCTGTCAAAAAACATTTGTATTCACGGAATTCCAAACGGCCCGAATAACAGCTCATGTCCGGCTGGTAGAGAGGGCGACGGAGACGTAGCTGGCCGGGCAGACGCGCCATCTTCCGGTACGGAGAAGCCGGATTTCATGTACGCTGAATCGTTCCATTCCGCTAAAACCGGCTTATTAGACTTCGATGTTTTCCCGAATCTGGTTAAGGCGGGCGGACTAACTACGATCAGGCCCATAGTGCAAACTGAACACAGAAAGCCAGTAGCGGTGACTGTCTATGACATGCTTGGCAGGGTTTTGTATTCAAAAGCCAACCAGGACTTTTCCGGACTGGAGCCTATACAAACGCATTCTTTCTCTCCAGGAATGTTCCTGGTTGAAGTTACAGACGGGAGAAGCAGAGTTGTAAAGAAAATAATCGTCCAATGATTTAATTCCCGCTCACAATAACCGGCAGGCGTCCCAGGAGATTTGCCGATGCCTGCCGGTTACCAATCCATCACACCGCCTTCGCCACCATTTCCTCCTCCACCTGCTCCCCGATTACCCTTACCGCATGCGCCAACCCGTCCTCTTCCTGGAGGGCTTTGCCCATCATCCGGGCCTTGTACTGCATCGACAGGCGCAGGGCTTCTTCCAGGGCAGCCTCCAGCGAAGCGGCCGTCGGCGGTTCTTCGCTCCGGTGGATGCCGATGCCTTTGCCGGCGAGGATTTTTCCCCAGTTTTTGGCTTCCTGCCCGGAGGCGAACAGGATGCCGGGCACGCCCGCCCGGATGGCTGCCGGCAGTTTTTCGCAGTTCCGGTAGTGGACTACGGCGGCGCACTGCCCGAACAGCCACTCCTGAACCGGCGATTTGACATGGTAGATGTCGCGCCGGAGTACGCCCTCTTTATAATCGGCCCAGCCGGTGCAGAGGATGGCCCGGAACCCCATCTTTTCCGATAGCCCCTCCACCAGGTTCAGCAGGTAACTGCATTCGCTTTCCGGCGCCTGGCTGAAGTCGAAGAAAACCGGCCGGCCGCCGCGGAACAGCCAGTCGCCCAGGGCGGGGGAAGGGCCGCGCCCGGAGAGTATCCACTGCAGGCTGTCGGGGATAGCCCACTGGCCGGTGAAACGGAGGGCGGAGGCTGCGTTTTCTCCGCCGGCGAGCAGCTGCGGGCTGAAGTTGTAAAGAGTCGGAAGGCAGCTCCCGGCCCTGGGCCGGCGCCCCCGGATGCGGGAAGCGAGGCGGCTGAGCAACCCTTTTTTATCCTCCAGGCTGGCGAATGCCTCTTCTGCCTGCAGCGCAATGCCCATCACCGGGCAGGGCAGGGGGCCGAGCGCCGGCAGGAGGGCAGGATAAGGTTGGTGGATGGCCATCAGGCTGGAGGTTTCGGCCAGTTGGCGGATTTGCCGGAGCAGCGTGCCGGATTTGTGAGGCTTGATGTTTGATTTGCGATTTTTGATTTTCGCGGGCACCTCTATCGGCTGGAAGCACAACCCCAGTTTCTTTGCCAGAGGCTGGAATTCCGGAGCGGCAGCCAGGCGGACGTGCCGGCCCTGCTGCTGCAGGCGGGCGCCGAGGGCGAGCATGTGATGGACATCTGTTTCGGCGCCAAGGGTCAAGAGGGTGATGGTTTTCATGATACTCCGGGTTTTGTGTGCTCTTTCGGGGAGGGAGGTGTTGCTCTTTCTTATATATTTCGCCGTTTCGGCAAATGTTACCCTCCTGGGAGCCTGATTCTGTTTATTTCTATGGACAGATACCGGAAAAGTGGAGGTTACCCCTATGGGGTTAACACTTTTTTAGCAAACGGGCCAATTTCCTCCAGGCGGTCACTTTTTGAAATGGGAGAATGAAGCAGAAAGCAGAAGCCGACATTTCATGAAAAAAGGAGGGTTGCATTTTTGCCTGGTTTTTTACAAATTTGGAATTCAATTCCAAATTTGTAAAATGATCCAACGGCAAGCGAAAGAAAAAATAGAGGATTTAGCCCGGCAATTCAAAGCTGTAGCCGTAATGGGGCCCCGTCAGAGCGGTAAAACGACCCTTACGCGCCTGTGTTTTCCGGAGAAAGCGTATGTCACGCTGGAAAATCCCAGCACTCGTTCCTTCGCATTGGAAGACCCGCAGGGTTTTTTAGACCAATACGAAAGCGGCGCAATCCTGGATGAGATACAGCGGGCACCGGACCTGCTTTCCTACCTGCAACAGCGCCTGGATGAAAGCGAGGAGCGGGGCAAGTACATCCTAACGGGGTCCAACAACCTGCTTTTGCTGGAAAAGATCACCCAGACATTGGCCGGAAGAGTGGCCTATCTGGAATTATTACCCCTTTCCATTGCTGAACTGAGATCGGTAGAGGGGGCGCTTTCCAGCTTGAACACCCATGTTCTAAAAGGCGGCTATCCTTCCATCCAGGCACAGGGTATTAATCCTGAAGACTGGTTTGCGGCCTATGTGCGGACTTATGTGGAGCGCGATGTCAGGCAGGTTAGGAATGTCGAAAACCTGCTTCAGTTCGAGCGTTTGCTGGCATTATGCGCCGGGCGGGTCGGCCAACAACTCAACTACTCCAACCTGGCGGTCGAAACGGGCGTGGATATCAAAACCGTACAAGCCTGGCTGGGGGTGCTTCAGGCCAGCTACATCGTCTTTTTGCTGCCGCCTTTTTTCAGGAATTTCAATAAGCGGGTTACGAAAAGTCCTAAGCTTTATTTTTACGACACTGGCCTGGTCAGTTACCTGTTGAGGATACAGAATGCGGAAGCCCTGTTTCAGCACCCTTACCGGGGGGCTCTGTTCGAAAACCTGGTGGTGTCCGAGTTGTTGAAAAACCGGTTCAACCGGGGCCGGAGATCCAACTTGTACTATTGGCGGGACAATGCCGGCCACGAAATCGACGTGGTTGTCGACAACGGGCTGGAAATGATCCCGATAGAAGCCAAGTCAGGAAGCACCATCACCGGCGATTTCTTCAAAGGCCTGGCCTACTGGCAAAAATTGGCTGAAACCACACAAGGGATCGTGTTTTACGGAGGCGACGAGCCACAGGAACGCTCTACCGGCTTCAAAGTGGCCCCCTGGCGCACACTTGGGGAGTACTGAGCCGGGGTGGCGGGTTGAAAATTGTCAGTTGCTCCCCGCCCTGTTCAACTTATAACTTTCAACCCAGCTAAAACTCTGCGTTGCCCGGGGTCCGGGGGAAGCCGATCACGTCGCGGATGTTGCCCATGCCGGTGATGAACTGCACCATGCGTTCGAAACCCAGGCCGAAGCCGGCGTGGGGGCAGCCACCGAATTTGCGCAACTCCAGGTACCACCACAGTTCCTCTTCGGGGATACCCATGTCGTGCATGCGCTGGACGAGCACTTCGTGGCGTTCCTCGCGCTGGGAGCCGCCGATCACTTCTCCGATGCCGGGGAAGAGCACGTCCATAGCGGCGACCGTTCGGCCCGGCACTTCCGGGGCTTCGTCGTTGAGGCGCATGTAGAAGGCCTTGATGCTGGCGGGGTAGTCCCTTACGATGACCGGCTTTTGGAAGTGTTTCTCTACCAGGTAGCGCTCGTGTTCGGCCTGCAGATCCTTGCCCCATTCCACCTCGTATTCGAACTTGCCTTTTTTGTACGGCTTGGAGTTGCGCAGGATGCGGACGGCATCTGTGTAGGTAATGCGTTCGAAGTCGTTGTCTGCCACGAAGCGCAGGGTTTCCGTCAGGCCCATTGGGCGGCGCTGCTCTTTGGGCAGGTTTTTCTCCTGGTTCTGGATGCGCTGGTCGAGGAAAGCCAGTTCGTCGGCGTAGTTGTCGAGGATGTGGCGGATGAGGTATTTGCAGAAGTCCTCCGCCAGGGCCATGTTATCGTGAATGTCGTAAAAGGCCACTTCCGGCTCGATCATCCAGAACTCGGCCAGGTGGCGGGAGGTGTTGGAATTTTCGGCGCGGAAGGTGGGGCCGAAGGTATAGACCTTGCCCAGGGCGAGGGCGCCGATCTCGGCCTGCAACTGCCCGGAGACGGTCAGGTTGGTTGGTTTTTCGAAGAAATCCTGGCGCCAGTCCACCTGCCCGTCCTCCGTGCGGGGCGGGTTGCCGACGTCCAGCGTGGTGACGCGGAACATCTCGCCGGCCCCTTCGGCATCGCTGCCGGTGATGATGGGCGTATGCATGTAAAAGTAGCCGTTGTCGTTGAAGTATTTATGGATGGCGTAGGCCACGCCGTGGCGGATGCGGAACACGGCGCTGAAGGTGTTGGTGCGCATGCGGAAGTGGGCTTTCTCCCGCATGAACTCCATGCTCTGCGCCTTGGGCTGCATGGGGTACTGCTCCGGGTTGGCCTCGCCCAGGATTTCCAGGGCCTCGGCCAGCAACTCAACGTCCTGTCCGGCGCCCTGCGATTCCAGCAGCCTGCCCGTCGCTTTGATGCAGGCGTGGAAGGTGACTTTCTTCAACAAGGCTTCATCGAACTGCTCAAAATTGACGACCACCTGCAGGGTGTTCATGCTGGTGCCGTCGTTCAGGGCGATAAAGCGGTTGGAGCGAAATGCCCGCACCCAGCCCATAACGGTGACTTCCTGGCCGATCAGGCCGGCATATCCGGTGAGGATGGTTTTTATCTCGGTTCGCTTGCTCGTGACGCTTGGAGTCGGACTGTTCATGTGTAAAAGTGTAAGTGGGTAAACGTGTAAATGATTCCGGTAGCCTGGCGTTTTTTACGCCGGCTGGTTCAAAGAAGTTGCGAAAATACAGGTTTTGGGCAGAAAGGTCAAACCGGGAGAGGAATTTGGTGGGAAGACTGGCCGAATTGGCTGAAGGGCAGGGAGGCATTAGCTACAGGGGCTGCCATCCTAACGTGTTGGGAACGAAGTTCCGGGGCAGTTGTTTGTTGTTGGTTATTGCCCATTCGCGGCCTCTAAGCCGTTGATTGCCAGCGAACAACCAAAAACGGCGGGTAGCCGTCTTAGGTTGGACAGGTTGACCGTTGTTTGTTGCTCGTTGCTCCGGAATCACACACCCTTGCAACTTATAGGCTGCCGGTGTTGTCCAGCCTTAGACGGATAGCCAAAATGGCATTTTGTTCCCGGCGGAAAAATAACTGCCCCATTATTTAGTGCCAACAGCACTAGCGTTGGACACGTTGATCGTTGCCGGTTCTTCGGTACCAACCTGTTGCCCATTATTGGCTGCCAACCTTTGGAAACAGCAGACAACGGTCAACAATCAACGGCCAACTTGTTGGGGGTACGGCGGAGGCCCCGTACGCCGTACGCCAATGGGTTCCCACTCAGCCCACGTCATAGTACATAATTCCGGTCAGAAAATCCACCGAGAAACTATACTCCAATTCATCACGCTCAAACCTCACATTATTTAAATAATGATTATATTCATAACGATTACAAAAATAATGATTATATTTATAATCGTTACAAAAGTAACGATACCATCTCCCCATCTCCCCATCTCCCCGTCTCCCCATCTCCCGTCTCCCCATCTCCCCATCTCCCCGTCTCCCCATCTCCCCATCTCCCCCATCTCCCCGTCTCCCCATCTCCCCGTCTCCCCATCTCCCCGTCTCCCCGTCTCCCCATCTCCCGTCTCCCCGTCTCCCCGTCTCCCCATCTCCCCATCTCCCCGTCTCCCCATCTCCCCGTCTCCCCATCTCCCATCCGTCTCCCCATCTCCCCGTCTCCCCATCTCCCCGTCTCCCCATCCCCCATCTCCCTACCCCCTAAACTTCCCCACCTCCGCTCCGACCGGTCCAGGAAGCTTTGAAATTTCTGCGGGGCGTTTATCCGGAATTGCAGGCGTTCGCCGCTGGCGGGGTGTTGAAAGGACAGGCCCACCGCGCAGAGGAACAGCCCTTTGCCTTTCAGCAGGGGCCCATCCCCGGTATAGCGCGCATCGCCCAGGATCGGGCAGCCGATGCCTGCCAGGTGGATGCGCAGTTGGTGGGTGCGGCCGGTGAGGGGGTAGAGTTCGAGCCAGGACAGCCACCCTGCTTTGAGGGACCGGGCCTGCCGTAACAGCCGGAATTCAGTGTGGGCGTCCTGCCCGTCGACAGGGGCCCGGATTATTCCCGTCCTGGGGGCTTGCCCGGCCGTTATGGCCTGATAGGTTTTTTGCACTTCTTTTTCTGCGAACTGCCGGTAAAGGGAGAGGGAGGCGGCATGGGTTTTGGCCACGAGCAGCAAGCCGGAAGTGAGGGCGTCCAGTCGGTGGACGGGGCGGGGCCAGGGCAGGGCGCCTTCGGCAGGCGAAGGAGAGAGGTTGGATTGCAGGGCGTTCACCACCGTCCGGTATTGGTTGCCGCTGGTGGGCAGGCCGGCGGGCTTGTTGACCAGCGCGAGGTGTTCATCTTCGTAAATGACTTCCAGAGGCAGCTCCAGGGCCTTTGGCGGGTTGAGCGCCAGGCTCATCAGCTCGATGTGCTGGCCGGCCCGCACCCAGTCGCCGGTGTGCCCGGGGCGGCCATCGACGAATACGGCGCCGGCTTTGATGGCCTTTTTCATGCCCTTGCGGGAAGGGATGGCCCGGAACACCCGGGCTGCGTAGTCGCTCAGGCGTTCCCGGGGCGTTCCGGGGGGCACGGTGTGGCTTTCGAGAGGGGATGGAAGCATGGTTTTATGTCTTTGGCCATCAAATTTTTTAAGGCTTGGGCAAGAGAGGTGAAATTTTGGCAATTTTATTTTGTGGCCGCAACTGCTTCTGATCACCCCTTCAGCAACCGCACCCAATCCACCCCTTTTTTCACCTCCTCCGGCGTGGGCATCCGCCCGTCATGCATCAGCTCCTGGATGGCGCACGATTCCGCGTCGCGGAACAGGGAGAGCGTTGCCCGGATGGCGCCGTCCTTAACGTAGTGGACCAGGAAAGAATCGCCGTCGAGGTCGCCTTCTACGATGGTTTCGTCGTAGTCTTTTACATGGCCGACATAACCCAGCACTTTGTCCTGCTGAGCGGACCAGAAGAAGGGCACGGCCTGGTATTTCAGCCGGGCGCCCGCCATGTTCATGCCGGCGACGCGCCCCTGCTGGCAGGCCACCTTCCAGTGTTCAATCCGTGCCGGTTCGCCCCGGTAGGGGTAGTGGGCAATGTCGCCGGCGGCGTAGATGTCCGGGGCGGCCTGCAGGTATTCGTCCACGCGGATGCCGCCGTCCTGCTCGGTTTCGAGGCTGTCCAGGAAGCCGGTGGCGGGCTGTACGCCTATGCCTGCCAGCACGAGGTTGGCCGTCAGTTGGCTGCCGTCGTCCAGCTCGAGGGTAGATACGTCGCCCTGGGTATAGATTTGTTTAACTTTCCGGCCGAGGCGGAACTGTACGCCGGCCTCTTCGTGCCACTTGCGGATGCGCTGCCCCACGGCCTTGCCCCAGATGCGGGCGAAGGGTACTTCCTCCGGCGCAACCACCGTCACCTCGCAGTCGAGGTGTTTCA
Source organism: Lewinellaceae bacterium (assembly GCA_020636375.1). Taxonomy (GTDB): domain Bacteria; phylum Bacteroidota; class Bacteroidia; order Chitinophagales; family Saprospiraceae; genus JACJXW01. The sequence continues at coordinate 36,572 of JACJXZ010000014.1, forward strand.
GGCTCATGGCGCATTCCAGTCCGATAAAGGAACTGCCGACGATGGCCACTTTATCGGCCCCCCTGCCCAGCTCGCGCAGTTCACGGCTGTCGCGCAGGGAGCGCAGCGTGCGCACATTTGAGGAGCCGGCGCCGCGTACCGATAGCTGCCGGGGCGTGGCGCCCGTAGCGATCAGCAGTTTGTCGTAGGCCAGCGGCTCTCCTTTTTCAAAGTGGATCTTTTTGCCGCCGGTATCCACTTTGTTCACCCGGTGGCCTTTGAGCAAGGTGATGTCGTGTTCTTTGTAAAAACTTTCCGGGCGCAGGGGCATCCACGCTTCCGGCGCTTCGCCCTGCAGGTATTCCTTGCTGCAGTTGGGGCGGTCGTAGGGCAGTTCCTCCTCGGCGTTGATCAGGGCAATGCGGCCGGTGAAGCCGGCTTCGCGCATCCCTTCGGCGGCGTAGGCAGCGGCGGCGCCCCCGCCGATGATGGCGTAGGATTTCCCGTTGGCCGGCTCGGGGCGGGCCAGGATGTTGGGGACGCGGTCCGGGCTGTCGCCGGGCACCCGGACGATGACGTCCTCGCCTTCGATCCGCAGGTCGTAGGTGGGCAGGCCGTCGATGCCGCAGGCCTCCAGGTGGCGGCCGGTCTTGACGTCGAAGCAGGCGTGGTGCCAGGGGCAGACCAGCCGCCGGCCGTTGAGCACGCCGTCGGCCAGGGACGCGCCGTAGTGGGTGCATTTGCCGTAGAGGGCGTAGAATTTGCCATCCACTTTGGCGAGCAGGACATCGGTTTCGCCGACTTTGGCGGATTTCATCCCGCCGTTTTCAAGATCGGATATTTTGGCAACAGTTGCTTCCTGGTAGGACATGGTGTGGGAGTTTGGTTTGGTTCGTAAATAGAAGGCGAAAAGGGGCGGAGATGTTTATTGCTGTGTTGGGGAGGTATGCCGGATGGGGTAAGTGTATGTAAGTGCATTGGTGTATTTGTGCATTTGTGCATTTGTGAGGGAGCCTGTGGGCTGGGTAGCCGACCGATTCCGGTGCCAACGCATACACAAATGCACCAATACACCAATGGTTGTGTCGTGGTCTCCAGAATTGCCCGGTAGCCTGATTTATTTACTCTTCAGTTTATACAGCACCTTCACCCCCACCTCATAAGGCCGCATCACAAAACCACTGCCGGGAGCTTTTTCCGGCGCCTGCGAAAGCGCGAACCGGTTGGAAAACTGCTTCTGCCCTTCTAATTCCAACCCCAGGCGGCCCAGCCAGAGTTGTATGCCCAGGCTGCCGGACAGGGTAGCGTCGCGCAGGTAGTCGCCCGTGCGGTTGACTCGTTTTGTTTTAACAAACGTGCAGGCGATATCGCCATTGGGCGCCGTTTCCGGTTCAAGGCCGATGTATTCGATGCTGCGGCTGCTGAACAAGGGGCTGCGCAGGTGGGCTCCTGCCAAAATGTGGAGCCTGCCCGGGATCAGGGCATAGTCTATTCTTAGTGGGATATCCAGCTCTGCTATCCAATAAACGGGGAAGGGCCGGGGCCTCCCGGCGTCGCTGGACGTATTGGTATAATAGGAGCATCTGGTTGATTCCGGAAAATAGCTGGATAGGAAATTATCTTCCAATGTATCCAGGGGGAGGCCTTCTGTGGGGTAATACTGGCTCTCTGAGCGCATTTCGAAGGAATGCAGCCGGAGGCCGAGGCCCGATTGGATGGACAATTTTGAGCCCAACTCCCAGCCGAGCTGAAAGGCTGACTGAATACCGCCCTTGTAATGGAAGTTGTCGCGAGCTGTCCACTGCGTCCGTTGACTGTAGCGAACGTACAAGGTGTCTCCGGCCAGTTGCGGTTCCGCGCGCACGTACTGCCAGTCAAAATATCCCGAAGAGCGGTATTCCGGCGCAAATTGATAAAAACTGCCCAGGCTGACGGTGAATTGCTGGGCGTTCAGGGTGTTGAAGCACAAAAAAAGAACCAGGGCAAAGAGATGCGCTACTCTGATCATAGTTGACAGGGTTTAATTTAGTGATATGCGTTAGCGTCTAAGCAGGGTAAATATAAGGTTTTTCAAAGATTTGCTTTCAATTTTTGTAACTATTTAGGTGGGCCTGATGCCTTTGCCACGAAGACACCAAGACACCAAGATCGCACCAAGCCGATGCCCGATAGCTATCGGCATCGGCTTGTGTAATCTTAGTGTTTTTCCCCGAAGGCTATCAGGGTTCGTGGCTAAAAAGCGGAGGGCTGTTAAAGAGTTACCAATTTTTTGCGGAAACAGCTGCTCTTTTCTCTGCCCACCGCCTGTACGCTTTCAGCCCCTCCTCCGTCAGGTAGGGCGCCAGACCGCCGACGAAAGCGTCGAGATAGTACCGGATCACTTCCTCTCCCTTTTCGTCGAAGTGGATTTCCGCGTTGGGTATCCAGTTGTCGCCCAGGATGAGCAGGTTGGTGATGAAGTGGGCGTGTTGGCCGGGCAGCCATTCTTCCTGCATCAGCCCCCGGGCGATGAGGTGCTGAAAAGCAGCCTGAAACTGCCGCCGCCGCAGCTGGGCCAAAGCCCGGTATTTCTCCCGGACGGGGCCGATGCGCCGGATGATGCGCACGAAGTCGAGCAGCAGGAAGCGGTATTTATACAACAACCGGAAACTGACTTCAGCCTGCCGGATCATAGTAGCGAGGCCGTACTCCGGAGCCTGGATCTGCCGCACCGGCACCTCCATTTCCTCCACCAGCCGGTCGTAGAGCGCCTCGATCAGCACGTCCGTGTTTTTAAAGTGGTAACAGAGGTTGCCGTGGCTGATGCCCACCTCTTCGGCTATGCTGCGCACAGTGGCCTGGTCGGTGCCCACCTCGTTGAACTGCCGCAGGGCGGCCTCCAGTATGCGGTCTCTGGTCTTCATGTTTCGACAAAGTTCATGATTTCAAAGATAAAATTTTTTTAGAACAGTTGTGCTAAAACAGAAAACATAGTACATTTGTTCTAAATTTTTGGAACGCATAGCGGTTCTTTGCGTTTTTCATCCTGAAATCATCCAACTATGACGGATCAACCCAATGACAAACAACCGGAGAGCGGCGCCCTGCAAACCGCCCGCCAAACCTACAATGCCTTCGACAAGTTCGTCACCATCCGCGAGGAAGACAGCACCCTGGCCATGGCGGGCAAGCTGCTGTTGCGGCTGCTCGGCATCTTTGTCATGATCCTGTTGTCGCCCTTCCTGGTCATCGGGCTGCTGGTAGCATTTGCGGCGGTTTTATAGTTGTGTTAGCCATTCCCACGTGGTCCCTTCCCTCCTCCTCTTCCTCGCCCACCAATTCACCCAAAAAGTGCTGGGCCTGTCCATTCCCTGGGCGGACAACTACCTCGACACCCTGCTCTGCATGCCCATCCTCCTGGGCGGCTACCGGCTGGAGCAGCGCTGGCTGCTGGGGCGGCAGCGGCTGTCCTTCCTGGAAGTGGTCGCCATAACGGCCGTCCTGGCTTTTGTGTTCGAATACCTCTTCCCCCGGTTCTCTTCCGGCTTCACGGCCGACTGGTGGGATGTGGCGGCTTATTTTGCGGGATCGCTGGGGTTCTATTGGTGGCAGGAGAGGCGGAATGCTGAGGGGAAAGGATGGTTTCATTGGTTCGCAGTTTAAGTGAACCAGTGAAACTTTTTCCAAAAAGTACACAAGATATTCCCCTCAGGCAACGTTAATCTGTCCGTTATCCGTATCTGATCAGGAACACCCACCCGGGATCGTCCGCAAAAGCCATACTTAGTACTTTTGCGTCTTCGTGGCGAAAAAACACGCCATGTACAGCAGCAATCGCAAGAGCCTGAAAACATCCCAAACCGTATCGGTAACCAAACAAAAATGATCTGCAATGAAGCACATGCTCATCACAGCAGCTGTTGCCTGCCTGTCCGTTTTCCAGTTGTCTGCTCAGGAAGAGGCCCCAACCTCTGCCGATTGGCTCCTCCGCATCGAAGAGGCTCAAAAGGCCGCCGCCGATAGAGGTTTGCCCATCCTCATGGTCTTTTCCGGTTCCGACTGGTGCCGCCCCTGCATTCAGATGAAACAGGAAATCTGGGACAATCCTGCATTCATTGAATACGCCCGGGAGTCATTGGTCCTGCTGCAACTGGACTTTCCCGCCCGCAAGAAAAACCAGCTCAGCCCGGAGCAGACGGCGCACAACGAAGCGCTGGCAGAACAGTACAATTCCAAAGGCGAGTTTCCCACTGCCGTGCTGATCGGCCGGGACGGCAAGGAAATTGCCCATTTCGGATTCAACCCTTCTATGTCCGCTGAGGGTTATGTCGACTACCTGAAGGCACAAATTACCCAATGAGAAATTTTCTTTTTCTGGCCCTGGCTTTGCTGTCCGGCAGTGTCGCCAGCGCTCAGCCGCAGGCGGTCCACCGCCCCGTCAAACTAATGGGCAGCGGATTCGAGCTCACGGCTATCCACGAAGACGAGGGGGTGGCCAATGCCGCTATTGACGCCGGCATCGCCGAAATCCGCCGCATCGAGCGCCTCATCTCCTCCTGGGACGAAAACTCCCAGACGAGCGCCATTAACCGGAACGCGGGCATACAGCCGGTGGCGGTAGACGAGGAACTGTTCCAACTCATCCAGCGCAGCCTCAAGGTGTCGGGCATCACCGACGGCGCGTTCGACATTTCCTTTGCCGCCATCGAAAAGCTCTACCTGTTCAACGGCTCGGAAACCACCCTGCCGCCTCCGGAAGAGGTTGCCCGTTCTGTGGCTAAGATCAACTACCGCAACATCATCCTGGATCCGAAGAAGCACACCGTTTTTCTCAGAGAGGAAGGCATGCGCATCGGCTTCGGCGCCATCGGCAAGGGCTACGCCGCCAACCGCGCCAAAGCGGTGATGCAGGCCATGGGCATCGCCAACGGGCTGGTCAACGCCTCCGGCGACCTCACCTGCTGGGGCAAACAGGAAGACGGCAGGGAGTGGGGCATCGCCATCGCCGATCCCGACGACAAGATGAAGGCCATCGCCTGGCTGCCTGTCGGGGAGGGCGCAGTCGTCACTTCCGGCGATTATGAGAAATACCTGATGGTGGACGGCAGGCGCTACGCCCACATCATCGACCCGCGCACCGGATACCCCACCACCGGCATCAAGAGCGTGACCATCGTCTGCCCCGACGCCGAACTGGCGGACGCCCTGGCCACTTCCGTCTTCGTACTCGGAAAGGACAACGGCCTGGCGCTGATCAACCAGCTCCGGGGCATCGAATGCCTGATCGTTACTGAAGAGAATGAACTGGTGGGATCGAAGAATCTGGAGTTGCAGTATGAAGAAATAATGGAACGAAGGAAGGAATAGGGAATCATTCCTTCATTCATTCACTCATTCCTTCATTCACTCATTCCTTCATTCACTCATTCACTCATTCACTCATTCACTCATTCAAACCATGCGAAACATTCCATCCCTGATCCTGGCGCTTCTCCTGGCCACCCTTCTCGGGCAATCCTGCGTTTCCGTCAAAGAGTATCAGAAAATGTATCTCAACGACGAAGACATGGCGCTCAGCCCGCGCTCCCTGGAGAGCTACGAAACCAATTTTCAATCGTACCGCGAAGGCGCCGCCGGCGCCAATGGCGGAAAAGTAGGAGGAGGATGCGGATGCAACTGATCAGAATAACGGGGCTCGCCCTGATCCTGGGCTGGAGCCTGCCCGCTTTCACCCAAACGCCCGGCCCGGAGCGCACCGATACCAGCGGCATCCGGGCGCTGGACCCCGCGGAAGTCAACATCCTGTTCAGCTATTACGCGCAGGACGGCGACAACTCGCCCGTCACCGGCGGCATCGGCACCGAGCAACTGACGGACTTTTCCTCGCGGTTCATAGTCAAGATACCGGTGAAAGAGCAACTGTCGCTTACCGGCGACCTGGGGTTCGACTCCTATTCTTCTGCGTCGACCGACAATATAGACCGCTATGTGTCGTCGGCTTCCAGCAGCGATACCCGCATTTACGGCACGTTCGGGTTTGAGAAAAAACCCAAAGGAAAGAACAGCAGCTACGGCCTGAAGCTGGGCGGCTCCAATGAATACGACTATACCTCCTTGTCGGTCGGCGGCCACTACGCCCTGATCTCGGAGGACGGCAACCGGGAGCTGAACCTCACCGGCCAGGCCTTCTTCGACCGCTGGCAACTCATCTATCCGATTGAGCTGCGCCGGGAGGGCCAGCTCGTGCCGACGGACCAGCGGCGGTCTTACAACCTGGGCCTCACCTACTCCCAGGTGATCAGCCGCAAGCTCCAGGCCAGCCTCTCCCTGGATGGCATCTACATGACGGGCCTGCTTTCCACGCCCTTCCACCGGGTGTACTTCCAGGAGCAGGAGCAGGCGCGGGTGGAAAGACTGCCGGACACCCGCCTCAAACTGCCCGCCGGCCTTCGGCTGAACTATTACGTGGCCGATTTCCTCATCGCCCGCTTCTACTTCCGCTACTACTGGGACAGCTGGGGCATCCAGGCGCAGACCGCCAGCCTGGAACTGCCGGTGAAGGTCAACCGCTTCTTCTCGGTTTACCCGTTCTACCGCTACCACAACCAGACGGCGGCCGATTATTTCCTGCCCTACAAGCAACACCACCTCGACGCGGAGTTTTACACCTCCGACTACGACCTGGCAGCGCTGGACAGCCATACCTTCGGCATGGGCGTCCGCTATGCGCCGGTCAACGGCCTGGCGCGGCTCCGGATGCCGCTGGGCAAAAAGAAGGATATGCTGCTGCGGGGGTTCGACCTGCGGTATGCCCATTACCTGCGGGCACCGGGGCTGAAGGCGGATGTGGTGAGCCTGGGATTGAATTTTACGTATTGAGCGGGAGGGACGGCCATCTTTCCCTTATCTTTGCCCCATGACCATCGAAGCATTCAAAAAATCCCTGGAACAACCCGCTCCTCCCGGCGACCTTCCCTCCCTGCTCCTTGCCCTGTGGCACGAACGCAAGGGCGACTGGCACGCCGCCCACAACATCGCCCAGGACGAGCCCGGCCCGGACGGCGCCCGGGTCCACGCCTATCTGCACCGCGCGGAGGGCGACGACTGGAACGCCAACTACTGGTACCGCCGCGCCGGGCGCAGCATGCCCCGCCATTCCCTGAAGGAAGAGTGGGAGGAGCTGGCGAGGCATTTTTTGGCGCTGTAGGCCCATCCCTGCGAACCTTTTCCCATTTCAGGTTTTTACCCCTTAAAAAACACCCTGCCATGAAGAAACTTTGCTTCCTGTTCTTTCTGTTCATCGGTCTCCGGTCATCGGCCCAAATGCCCAAAATCCTCTCTCTCCAGGAGCAGGGCGCCGTGCGCGACCAATGGCTCAAAGAGCGCATGGCGACGGTAACCCCGGAGCTGATGCGCCGCGCCGGCACCGACATGTGGATTCTCATCTCCCGGGAATACAACGAAGACCCCGTGCTGAAGACTATGCTGCCCTCTAATTGGCTCTCTGCCCGGCGGACGACCATGCTCGTCATCTACGATGCCGGCGACACCCTGGAAACCCTGGCCTGCGCCCGGTACGACGTGGGCGAGGTGTTCAAAAAAGCCTGGGACAAGGAAAAACAACCGGACCAGTGGAAGCGCCTGGCGGAGATCGTGGCGGAGCGCCGCCCGGAGAAGATCGCCGTCAACCGCTCGGAGCATTTCGGGCTGGCGGACGGGCTGTCCTCCTACCACTACGACAAGCTGATGGAAAGCCTGCCTGTGAAGTACCGGGAAAGGGTGGCGTCGGCAGAGCCGCTCGCCATCGGCTGGCTGGAAACACGCACCGAAAGCGAAATGGCCGTCTACCAGCAGGTATGCCGCATCGCCCACGAGATCATCGCCGAGGGGTTGTCCGAACAGGTCATACAACCCGGCGTGACCGCTACCGACGACGTCGTCTGGTACTACCGCGAGCGTATCCGCGAGCTGGGGCTGGACGCCTGGTTCCACCCCACCGTCGACGTGCAGCGGCTGGACCCCGAAAATTTTGACCACCTCCGGACCTTCTCCAAGCGGCCGGACAAGCAAGTCATACAACCCGGCGACCTCGTCCACGTCGACTTTGGCATCACCTACCTCGGCCTGAATACCGATACCCAGGAAAACGCCTACATCCTGCGCCCCGGCGAAACGGAGGCGCCGCCCCATCTCCGTGCCGCTTTCCGCAAAGGGCTCCGGCTGATGGACATCCTCACCGGCGAGTTCCAAACCGGCCGCAGCGGCAACGACATCCTCGCCGCCGCCCTGGAAAAGGCCAAAGCCGATGGCCTCAGGCCTTCTGTTTATACCCACCCCATCGGCTATCACGGCCACGGTGCCGGACCCACCATCGGCCTGTGGGACCAGCAGGAGGGCGTGCCGCACCGGGGTGATTACCCGCTCTATGCCAATACGGCTTACTCCATCGAGCTGAACACGGCCGTTTTTCTGCCCGAATGGAACAAGGAGATCCGCATCATGATGGAAGAGGACGCCTTTTTCGATGGCCGGGAAGTGCGCTACATCGACGGCCGGCAGACGGAATTGTTCCTCGTGCCGAGGCCAAAGGCAGGGATGGGGGATGTGGGGGATGGGGTGGAGCGGTAGTGTTGTCGAAGTCGGGAGGCTTGGACGAGGGCTGTTGTCGAAGTCTGGAGACTTTGAGGCTTCGACGAGCGCTGTTGTCGAAGTCTGGAGACTTTGAGGATTCGACGAGCGCTGTTGTCGAAGTCTGGAGACTTCGACAAGCGGCGCCTTTTTTCGACAAAGGATTTCCAAAGCCCCGCAAAAGGCGTATATTTGCGGAGTTTTTCTCTAAAGGAATCGCAGAAAGTGATGTTTTTCAACGTTTTGTGATCTAAGGAGAAAGCTGCAGATGCTCATTTTTTAACATTTCTAAAAAGTTTGTACGACTTATGCAAGGTAAAGGAGTAGTGAAGTTCTTCCTTGTGGTGATGACGATCGTGACGCTCGTGCAGTACTTCTTTATCCTTCCGACCCAGAAGGTAGAGAATGCGGCGGATGAATACGCGAAGCAAGCCACGCAGAACATGGAGGAAGGCCTTCAGAAGACCGCCTTCAAATCGAAGCGCGCGGAGTTTCTGGACTCCATGTCTTCGGAGGAAGTGTTCAGGATCCCTCTGTTGAAATCCTACACGTATCAGGAACTGAAATCGCAACAACTGGCGCTGGGCCTCGACCTCAAGGGAGGGATGAGCGTGGTGCTGCAGGTAGACCTGCGCGATTTTATTCGAGCACTGGCCAATGACAGCAAAGACCCAACTTTTTCAGAAGCGTTAGACCGAGCATCTCAAGCGCAGAAGAATGCACAGGATGATTTCGTAACCCTCTTTTATGACGCCTGGCGGGAAGTGTCGGGCGACAAACGGCTCGCGCCCATCTTTACCCGCAACGAAGCGCTGCGGGACCAGATCAACTACGAGACCTCCGACGGCGAGGTGGTGCGCATCATCCGCAAAAAGCCGACGAGACCGTCGACCTGACCTTCAAGCTGCTCAAGGAGCGTATCGACAAGCTGGGCGTCACCCAGCCCAACGTCTCCCTGGATGCCAGCCGCGACCTCATCGTCGTGGAGCTGCCCGGCATCGATAACCCGGAACGCGCCCGCACCTTCCTGCAGGCGGCCGCCAAACTGGAGTTCTGGAACATCTTCCGCATCTCCGACCCGGGCATCCAGCAGGCCTTCATCTCCGCCAACGAACGCCTGGCAAAAACCATCGGCGACGGCGAGCTGGAACCGGAAATCCTCAGCATCGACACAACCTATGCTACGGATTCCCTGGGCAATGTCGACAACACCCAGATCGTCAGTATCGACACGACCTACGACAACGCCATCGTCGACCAGGGGCCGCTCTTCGACGTGCTGACCCTGAATACCACCGGCGCCCGCGGCCTGGCCGTGCTCGGTACCGCCAAGCGCAACCAGCGCCGCTATATCGACAGCCTGCTCAACCGGGAAGACATCAAGACGCTCTTCCCGCGCGACCTCGTGTTCCGCTGGTCGAAAGACCCCGCCAAGAACTACGACACCAACGAACTGACGGACGACTTCGAACTATACGCCCTCAAACTGGGCCGCGACGGCAAGCCGGCCCTCACCGGCGACCATGTGGTGGACGCCAGCGCCAACCCCGACCCGCAGACCAACGAGGTGGCCGTGTCCCTGAAAATGGACAATACCGGCGCCAAAATCTGGGGCCAGCTGACGACGGAAGCCGCTCAGGACAACAACCGCGAGATCGCCATCGTCCTCGACGACGAGGTGGTCTCCGCGCCCCGGGTCATCAACCCCATCCTGACCGGAGACTCCCAGATCACCGGCAGCTTCTCCATCCAGGAGGGCAAGGACTTGTCCAACATCCTGCAGATCGGCAAACTGCCGGCGGAGACCCAGATCATCCAGGAGTCCCTGGTGGGGCCGTCGCTCGGAGCGGAGAACATCCGCAAGAGTACCGTCGCCCTGGTGGTCGGCTTCCTGGTTGTCCTCGGCTTCATGATCTTTTACTACGCCGGCGGTGGTATCGTCTCCATCATCGCGCTGATCCTCAATATTTTCTTCATATTCGGCGCACTGGCCTCCTACGGCACCGTGCTGACCCTGCCGGGCATCGCCGGTATCGTGCTGACCATCGGTATGGCGGTCGACGCCAACGTGATCATCTACGAGCGCATCCGCGAGGAGTTGCGGGACGGCAAATCCCTTCTCATGGCGATCAGCGACGGCTTCAAGAACTCGTATTCTGCCATCATCGACGCCAACGTGACCACCCTGCTGACGGCCTTCGTGCTGGCCTACTTCGGCCTGGGCCCGATCAAGGGCTTCGCTGTGGTGTTGATCATCGGCGTGTTGTCCTCCCTCTTCACCGCCGTCCTGGTCGGCCGCCTGATTGTGGACTGGTGGACCAGCAAGGGCCGCAGCATGACCTTCTCCACCGGACTGTCGGAAAACGTGCTGGCCAACCTGAACGTCGACTGGCTGGGCAAGCGCCGCATCGCCTACATGATCTCCGGAACGCTTATCCTGGCAGGTTTGATCTCCTTCTTCACCCGCGGCTTTGAGCTGGGGGTAGACTTCAAGGGCGGATACTCCTACAACGTCACCTTCGAGGGCCAGGCAGTGGATGCGCCCGAGCTCCGGCAGGCGCTGGCCGTTGCCTTTGAGGGAAATACCCCCATCGTGAAGGCGGTCGATACGGAAAACACGTACAACGTCGTGACGGACTACCTGATCGACGACGATAGCGAAGACGCTGCGGACAAGGTCATGGCCCAGTTGTACGAAGGGGTGAACAGCATTGTCGGCGGCAATATCGACTTCGAACAGTTCAAAGCGCCGGATGGCGAGGGGACGCACGTGACCAGCTCCAGCAAGGTCGGCCCCACCATTGCGGACGACATACAGACCAGCGCCTACTATGCGGCCATCTTCGCCCTGCTGCTGATCTTCCTCTACATTTTCATCCGCTTCAGCAAGTGGCAGTACAGCCTTGGTGCTGTGGCCGCCCTGTTCCACGACACGCTGATCACTTTGGGTATTTTCTCCCTGTTCCACGGCGTGCTGCCGTTCACCCTGGAGATCGACCAGGCCTTCATCGCCGCCATCCTGACGGTGATCGGCTACTCGATCAACGATACGGTGATCGTGTTCGACCGGATCCGGGAATACCTGAACAACTATACCAAGCGGCCGAAAGAGGAAGTGATCAACATGGCCATCAACAGCACGATGAGCCGGACGCTGATCACCTCCCTGACCACTTTCTTCGTGGTGGCGGTGCTCTTCGCCTTCGGCGGGTCCAGCATCAAGGGCTTTGCCTTTGCCATCCTGGTGGGCATTATGGTGGGTACCTACTCTTCCATCTTCGTGGCTACCCCGATCATGTCCGACCTGACCGGCGAACTGGAAGCCCGCGTATCGAAGAAAGAGAAGAAGGGCTTCTCCAAAGCGGCTTCTTCGGCAAGGTAGGGGCTGCCAGAACAGGTTATTTAACCTCCTGTGGGCGGGATGCCGCCGGTAGTGGTTATTCCGGTTCCTCCGGCCAGAAATAGGGTTAAAAAAGAGCTTTCTTCGCGTCAAGCGGGGAAAGCTCTTTCATTTTTTACTAGCCTGAAAAGCAAAAACAAGAACCTGATGACTGATAAACCCCTCACCCCCGAAGAAAAACAACTCCTCCTCCTCCTCGGCTGGTTCCGCCGCCATTACGCCCTCTACCTGGGGCTGAGCCGCGAGCGCCCGGCGACGCAGGAGAGCGTCCTGCAGTTCGGCGGTGCCTGGTTCGGCAGCCGGCTGCTGGATCTGGCCCCGGCTTTTTCCAGCCTGAAGCAAAAAGGCCTCATCCGCGAGGATGGAACGGCCTGGGCGCTCACGGAACCCGGCACCGCCCGCTTCTCCGAACTCGACGCTTCCGAGACCTTCTACCGCTACGAGTACGACAATTTTTTCTCCCTTTCGGAAAACAGCCCGGCCCACGCCCTGTTCTGCGAACGCGTATATGGAGAAGACCTCAACCAACACGGCCTGGCAGACGCGGAGGAACTGCATCAGCTGCTTTCCTTTGCGGAAATACCGGAGGGCGCCCATGTTCTCGACCTTGGCTGCGGCAACGGCCTCGTTACCGATTACCTGCAGCGCAATACCGGTGTACACCTTCTCGGGGTGGACATTTCTCCGGAGGCTATCCGCCGGGCGGAGCAGATCGGCAACCCCCGCTTGTCCTTCCGGGTGGCGAATATGAACGCCCTGGCCCTTCCCGAGCGGTTTGATTGCATTCTATCCGTTGATACCTTATATTATGCTGCGGATTTGAAAGCAACAGTTGCCGCCTGCCTGTCCCGCCTGCGGCCCGGCGGCGTTTTCGCCTGCTTTTTCTCGCAGTGGATTTCCGGGGAAGAGGAGAAGCCGTTGCTGGAAGGCGAAAATACGGCCCTGGCGCAGGTGTTCCGGGAGCTGGGCCAGCCCTTCGGATTCCTGGATATTTCCGGATCGGGCCGCCGCCACTGGCGCCGCAAGCGGGACACGCTGCTGGACATGCGCCCGGCCTTCGAAGCCGAAGGCAGCCTGGCGCTCTGGGACTACCGCTTCCGGGAAGCCAACCGCTATGCGGAGTGGCGGGAGGATTTTTATGGACGGTTTATTTACAAAACGGTGATGGGGGCGTGATCGGTTTTCTCCTGCGCCCCCAGCGGTTAAAAAGCAAACCGCAGGAACGCGGAGGGCCACAGAGAGGGGCACCGCAGCTCCTTTGCGCAAGCAGCAATCTGCCTTACGGGGCCTTTCCTCTGCGGCTCCCTGCGCCCCCAGCGGTTAAAAAACACAGGAGACCCGGAGGGCTGCATAGAGAAACAGCGCACCTCATATTAAAAAAGTATTATTTTATGAAAAGACAACACATCTCCTCCGGCGCCCCCTGGGAAGCCACCGTCGGCTACTCCCGGGCCGTGAAAGCGGGCAACCACATCTTCGTCGCCGGCACTACGGCGGCAGACGAACAGGGCAATACCGTCAGCCCGGGCGACGCTTACGCCCAGACGAAGTACATCCTGGAAAAGATCGGCCGGGCCCTGGAGCAGGCCGGCGCCTCCTTCGAACACGTCGTCCGCACCCGCATGTTCGTGGCCGACATCAGCCAGTGGGAGGCCATCGGGCGGGCCCACGGGGAAGTGTTCCGGGATATCCGACCCGCCGCCACCATGGTGGAAGTGAGCCGCCTGATCGGCCACGGCATGCTGATAGAGATAGAGGTGGATGCGGTGGTGGGGTGAAGCAGGGGGAGGGTTGAGTGGCTGTATTGTTGAATTGTTATATGGCTGGCGGGTTTGCCACGCGATGGTTATCTTGTCAGATGACTGAATGGTTGGATTGTTGAGTCCCCGTCGGGGAGCGAAAAGGGCCCGCCTGATCTGCCGCCTGGCTTGCATCTCCCCCATCTGGCGTAAATTTCCTGACAACAATACATTCCTGCCTGGCGTTTTATCAAGTGTCAGGCTCACCCTTCCTTGTGCTTTCGGCATTAAGTAAAGGGTGATAAGAAACGCCGCTATTTTCCGCCGGGCCAAGGCGGCTTGAAGGGATCGTAGCCGTAGCTACGAAGCCCTTTGAGCCAACGAAGGCGCGGTGGAAAAGAGCAAGTTTATTGCCCCTTTATTTAGTGCCGAAAGCACTAGTCCAATCCGGGGTGGGTGAGCCTGACACTTAAAAAGAAAAACTATGGCCCGGAACTTAACCATACTAGCCCTCCTCATCGGACTCGTCACCGCCTGCACCTACACCATGAAAGTGCGCGACGGCCGCACGGCAGTGGACGTAAAGCAGTACGCCGTGGCGGTGAAACTGCTGGAAAAGGAATACGACAAAGCCAAAAGCCGGGTGGAGCAGGGTAAGATCGCCTTTCTGCTCGGGGAGTCTTATAAGCGCCTGAACAAAAGCGACCTGTCCATCCGCTGGTACCGCATCGCTTACGATAACCAGTACGGCGTCGACGCCCTGAAGGAGTATGCCTATGCCCTCAAGCGGGCCGAACGCTACGAAGAGGCCATGCAGGCCTTCAAGGACCTGGGCATCGAGATCGGCAGCCCCTACGAGTACCGCCGCGAGATCAGCGCCTGCCAGGTCGCCCAGGGGTGGAAGGGCCTGCCGCCGGAATACGAAGTGGAGGTGCTCAGCTTCAACAGCGGCAATTCCGATTATGCGCCCGCCCTCTACAAAGACAACCAACTGGTGATCAGCTCCGACCGCTCCGCCAGCACCGGCGACGATACCTACAACTGGACCGGCAACGCCTTCTCCGACCTCTTCCTGGTCGACCTGAAATCGAACAGCGTGACCGGGTTCGACAATAAGTTCAATACCGAAAACAACGAAGGGACGGTGGCCTTCAACCAGGACTACTCCGAGGCCTACTTCACCCGCTGCTTCAGCAACGGCAAATACGAAGACGCCCATTGCAAACTGATGGTCAGCGAAGGCAACGGTAACAGCTGGTCCGTACCCCGCGCCCTGCCCTTCATCCAGGAAGGGGCCAACTACGTACACCCCAGCCTCTCGGCCGACGGCAATACCCTCTACTTTTCCAGCGACCATCCCGACGGATGGGGCGGCTACGACATCTATACCGCCGAGCGCCAGCCTGACGGCAACTGGAGCCTGCCGCAACTGCTCAGCCGCGCCGTCAACACGCCGGGCGACGAGAAATTCCCCTTTATCGACGGAGATACCCTCTACTTCGCCTCCGACAGCCATACCGGCATGGGCGGGCTCGACATCTTCCGCTCCTACAAGCTCAGCAACGGATCCTGGGCGCCGGCCTATAACCTCAAAGCGCCCATCAATTCCGGGAGGGACGATTTCGGCTATGTGATCGACCACAACGCCCCCAAACCAAAGGGCGTCCTGCAGGTGGGCTACTTCACCTCCACCCGGGACGACGGCATCGGGGGAGACGACATCTTCCGCTTCACCAAAGTGGTCCCGCCGGAGCCGCCTGTCGTGGAAGTGCCCGAAGAAATTGAGTACAAGCTCCTGCTCGAAGGCTATGTGCTGGAGAAGATTTATGCCGACCCCACCAACCCGAACAGCAAGGTGCTGGGCCGCAGGCCCCTCCCGGGATCAGAGGTAACCATCCGCTTTGACAAGAAAAAAGAAACGGCCACCGTCGGCGAGGACGGCCTGTTCCGCCTGGAACTGGAGGAGAATACCGACTACAACTTCCTGGCCTCCAAAGAGAATTACCTCAACAACGACGCCGTGTTCTCCACCGTCGGCATCGGCCGCGACCCCAACAACCCCGTACAGACGTTTGAGGTCGAGATCGTCCTGGACCGGATTTTCTTCGACAAGGAGATCACCCTGGAAAATATCTACTACGATTTCGACAAGTGGGACATCCGCGAGGACGCCAGGCCCACCCTCGACGAGCTGGCCCGCAACCTGGAGCTCAACCCCGGCATCCGCATCCAGATGGGATCGCATACCGACTGCCGGGGCAACAACCGCTACAACGAAGACCTCTCCCAGAAGCGCGCCCAGTCGGCCGTCGACTACCTCATTACCAAAGGCATCGACCCGGGCCGCCTCATGGCCCGCGGCTACGGCGAAAGCCAGCCCGAAGTGGACTGCATCTGCGCCCGCTGCACCGAGGACGAACACCAGGCGAATAGGCGGACGACGTTTAAGATTATTGAGTAACCGGAACGGCTATTCAGCCGGAAAAGCTTTTAAGTGGCCGGTTTTTTTCCCTTACCCCCCCAGGCGGGTGGCAGCAAGTGCCCGGATATTCCGGATTCCGAAAATCCGGAATATCCAGTTTATTCCTTTTGGGCCCTCTGCTATTGACATTGTTGCCCAATAAGCGTATCTTGCAACCATCTTTTTTACCCCTTTCCCAAACGCGCACAAACTAAAGAAACACTAACCATAAACGTGGCAAAGCCGGCGGTTGTAACCATCAACCGTCGGGGTAATTTGGCTATTGTGCTGAAAGCTATCTTGGCGTACGCCTGGCTCGGCACAATCCGAAACCCTATTTTTTCATCATAATCCAAACGCCATGAAGAAATTTTATTTCACCCCCCCCGATTACACACAATAATATTTGCAATGCTGTGGCTTAACGCCCTCGGTGCCATGCTCTATGCCCAGGAAAAAACCTTTTACCTCGAAGAATGGTACGCTACTGCCGGCCAGCAGGCCGAGGCCATTGACAGGCTTGTCAGCATTGCCGACGACGCGGCGAACCTCTACGTGGCGGGCAGCCAGCTCAACGAATATGGGAAATACGACTTGCTTTTGACGAAGTACGACGACACCGGCAACGAGATTTGGTCCACCAGGTTTAACGTGCCCGACAGCACGGGCAACGTAATCGCCGGGGACATCGCCCTCGGCGGTTCGGGTTATGTCATCGTCACCGGCACGGTGTACAACGGCCCGGCCAACAACTATGACGCCCTCACGGTCAAATTTAATTCCAGCGGCATAGAGCAGTGGTATGCTACCTACGACGGGGCCGGCTCCTTCTACGACGGCGGCGCCCACATTTACATCGACGCCAGCGACAACGTCTACATCGCCGGCGGCACAGCAAGCCTGTCCAGCTCTATGGACATGCTATGCGTGAAATACAACAGCTCGGGCAGCCAGAACTGGGCCCAAACCGTAGACGGCTTCGGCCTGTATGACGTGGGCAGCCTTTTGCTGCCGCAGGAAAGCGGCGAGCTGCTGCTGGCGGGGGCAGTGCAGAAAAGCGCTGCGGCCTGGGCTGTGGGCAGCATCCGCCTGAACAGCATTTCCGGCGCCCCGTCTTCCAGCCTGAGCGCTGCGGATTCCGTTGCCCTGGAAGAAGTTACCGCCCTGGCGGCGGACGGGAGCGATAATATCTACGCCGCAGGCTACAGCAGCGCCGGCGGCAACGGCAAGGACTTCGTAACCCTCAAGATCGGAATCAGCTCCTCTGTCAGCCTGGATTGGGCAGTGGCCTATGACGGCGCCCACCATGGGGACGACGTGCCCAAAGGCATCGCCTTCGACGATAGCGGCAACGTTTATGTGGCGGGTTATACCACTACAGCCGCCGGCAGGGACTTCCTGGCAATCAAGTATAACTTCAGCGGCACAAAACAGTGGGCAGCCCAGCTCGACGGTGCTGCCAGGCAGGACGACGAAGCCAGGGCTGTGGCTGTGGATGAAAACGGCGATGTTGTTGCCGCCGGCTACGTTACCCAAAACGGCAGCCGGGATTATTACACGGTTATCCTGAACTCCAGCGACGGCAGCACCGCCTGGGAGGCCACCTTCAACGGGTTAGCCAACAAGGACGACGAAGCCAGCCGCGTGGAGGTGGACGGCATGGGCAACATTACCGTGTTGGGCAAAAACCAGTCGGAAGAGCCGGAGGCGGCTACTTATACTGCGGTGCGGTATGTGAAGAAGAGCCTTCTCTTGCCTCCCGACACAACCGCAGCTTCCACCTCCATCTCCTTTTTTGAAAACCGGGGACAGCTTATCGATACGGCGGGAAACCTGCTTCCTGAAATAAAGTTCTATACTGACAAAGACTTTCCTGGCGCCTATTTCCGAAATGACAGGATCATGTTTTTGCTGTCCAGCATTGACGATGACAGCACTACCCTAGATACGCTTCACCGCGTCGACCTCACTTTTAAAAATGGGAAAAACGACGCCCGGGTATTTGGCTTGGGCCGGAAAGCAGCTTTCTATGATTTTTACCTGGGATATTTGCCGAACCCCAGAGAACGCGTCGGCCTTTTTGAGCGGGTCGTAATCACTGACATTTATAACAAGGTCGACTTGAATGTCTACTCTAACAACGCCGGGCTGAAATATTACTTTGTCGTTAAGCCGGGCGGAAATATAAATGATATCAAAATGGATTTCGAAGGCCAGGCTGGCTTGAGCGCAGGCGAAGAAGGCGAACTGATAGTAAGCACTCCGCTGGGCGATTTTACCCTGGCGCCCCCTATAGCGTATCAGGTAAATGCAGAAGGAGAAAGAACCGCATTGGAATGGCTGCCGGAGTATGCTGTCGAAGGGGATACCCTGGCGAAGTTCGCTTCTGTCGGGACGTTCGATTCTACCAGGCACCTGGTCATAGAAATTGGCAGGCCTCCTATCCATATCCCCGATTCCGATGACGACTGGGTTACCTATTTAGGAGGAGACGGCGTGGATGCCGCTTTTGACCACGTTTTATTCAACGACGGCTTTCATGTAGTGGGCAATACGACCGATATCCCTTCCTTTCCTGACGCTCCCGGAAATGCTGTTGCACTGGGTCAAGCGGATATTTTCGTTGTCAAGGTCAATAGCTCCGATAATATAGACCGGGCTTCTTTCATTGGCGGCAGTGGCAACGATTTCGGTAGGGCAATAGATGCCTTTACAGATAATAACGGCGACGATATATTCATTGTAGGCGGGCATACCACCAGCACCGATTTTTTCGGAGCTGCAAATGCTCCTCTGGGAGGCTTTGATGGTATTGTGTTTAATGAGTTCAACACCAAATGGGCAACTTATTTTGGCAGCGAGTATCGAGATGTTGTTACCGAAGTGGCAATCCATCCTGTTTCAAGTCATTTGTTCATTGTCGGAGAAACTTTAGCAGATAAAGCCGCCACAGAAAACAGTAACAACCCTCCTTGCCAGGCACCGCTGGACGGGAGTTTTCCCGATTGTATAGCTTCCGATGCCTATCATCAATTTTGGGGAGGCGGGACGCCTATTGAGGATGGAGATGCTTTTATCGCAGAGTTTAATCCATCCGGCACCCTTCAATGGTCGACCTTTTTGGGAGGGCCGGATAATGAAGCGACTCTAAGCCAGGATTCCAGGACGGCTATTTTTATTTCGCCGGAAAACCCGGATCGGTTGGCAGTAATGGGCATTACCGACAACAACGCCACTTTTCCGCATGTTTCAGCAAGTGGGGCCTATGGCCAATATGCTGGCAAAGGCAATTTCGTGGCAAGGTTTGGCAAGAATCAGCTTATATGGTCTAGTGGCATAGGCTGCTGGGAAAACTACAACTTACATAGTAGCATAGCTATAGACGAGAAAGGAGAGATTTATTTAGCAGGCGCTACCGACTGCCTGACTCCGTCGGCCCCTCAAAACTATTGCGACGTGCCGGCAACCGGCTTATTGCCGATATGCGACCCGGGAAATATTTTTTTCCAAACAGATACCAATGGCGACCCGGCACCTGGAGAGCAAAGCGGTATTTCTTCTACCTATGATGGCTATATTTCTGCACTGACTACAGGCAACGAACTCGCCTGGTCAACTTATTTTGGCGGGAATTTTTACGACGACATATACACGGTCCGCCGGGCCGGCGCTTATGTCTATTTGTCCGGCACTACCGGCAGCTTTGACAAGTTCCCTTTGAGAGACCCAAATACCGGCAACTATCAGCAGAACCAGCAATTAGGGGCCGCTGATGCTTTTCTCGGCCGGCTAAAAGTGGGAACCACCCCGGTTAGGGCCGATGATGCCAGCGCCAATCCTGTACAAATTAACGCTTTCCCCAATCCGGTTGCGCAGGCTGTAAATATAGCCATTCCCACAGGGTCATGGAGCCTAAAGCTCTTCTCTACCGATGGGAAACTGACTTACCAGTCAACGGTTGTCATGCATCAGCCCGGCCTGAAGCTTGTAGAAATGGCGCACCTTCCTTCCGGCATATATGTGTGCCAGTTGCTCGAAACCAGCACCGGCCAGGCCCACTTCGCCAAGATTTATAAGTACTAAAACCTTTTTCGCCCATCTCAGCTTGTCGGCATGTTGTCCGGCAGGCTGGAAGGGTGTTTTTAAAAAAAATGCGCTTATGAAAATTAATATACTTTTTGCTATAGCCCTGGTTAACCTGTTTTCCCCCAATTCTTATCTCAAGGCACAGGGAATAAGAGGAGGAGAGATGATGGCTGAAACCGGAAACAATTTATTGGCAATGGTAGATGTGAAAATTTATCGGGAAGGGCCTAGAGTGCCATTTATCTTATTTGACTGGGGTGATGGCACTACCGATACGCTCATGGGGTCTACGGCTTTGACTGCTGACCCTGATGTAATTGTAGACTTTTATTTCGGCACCCATCAATACGACACCTTTAACGTATACATTTTAAGTGTGCAAGACAGCTTCCTCATCCCGGATATTGCCAACATCCCCAATTCGGGCAGCCAGGCTTTTTACCTCCGGGATACCTTTGGTATCGACAACGAGGAAGATTTTTTCAACAATATCGGCCCTACTATCAGGATGCCCAACTTCATACGCTCTCAGGTCAATATCGAAGTAGCGCCCAACGGAGCCATCATCCACGACCCGATAGTAAGCAATGGCGGCAACTACTTTTCCTATATCGTCGAGGCCTTAGTGCCCTTTCCGGCGGAAGGCTATGCTTTTCCCGAAGCTACCGACTCGTTGGTTTGCTGCATCATCTGGGACAGGCCCCTGGTGCCAGGCAAGTATGCCTTTGGCATTCGCGCCTACAGTTACCGCCGATCAGACGACAGCTTTTTTGGCACTGCTACCCGGCTGATGACGATCGAGGTAGATTCTTCTATGATCACCTCCGGCCTGGAGATATGGGAAGAGCCGCCTTTTGATATCTTTCCCAACCCCGCAGCGGAAGCAGTGTACTTGCAGTTCGATGCCCCACCCGCCCCTCGGGCGGCAGTGCATATCTACGACATGTTCGGCAGGAAGGCCTATTCCGGTACGCTGGATGGGGCCGGGCTGGGCAGGAGGCTGGCGATTCCTGTAGCCGGCTGGCCGCCGGGCATGTATGTGGCCGAGGTGCGCTCAAGGGGGCGGGTAGGCGTGCGGAAGTTTGTAGTCGGGGCAAGATGAAGGGATACTTGAGACTAACAGGGGTTACTTGCCAATTATGAAAAAGATAAAATTCTGCCTATTCTACTTCTTGCTAACCCTCAGCGGCCTGGCCCAAAACTGGGCTCCCCTTGGTTATGGCCTGGAATATCCTGCTTTCACGATGTTTGCCGATTCATTAGACAACAAATTATACATCGGGGGCAATTTCAAGTATGCGTTTAATTCCGAAGAAGATACCGTAAGCGTTAATGGGATAACCGCCTGGGACGGAAGCCAGTATTTGGCTTTAGGAGGAGGGAATTCGGATGGAAATTGCACGGTTGTTTGTCCGCCTATGCGTAGTATCACGCGTTTCGGCAACGATATTTTCGCCAACTTCCAGGATGTGCCATTAGGTAACGATACCATTTACGGAATTGCCCGCTGGGATGGCGAACGCTGGGAGGCCTTGCAAGGAGGGCTCAGGATAGCAAGTGGTTATGGGGGCAGTTTTTCCGCTTCGCTCGAGGTAGAAGACGGAATATTAGTCGGAGGCCTCTTCACCCAAGCCGGCAACGTACCCGCAGACGGGTTGGCTAAATGGGATGGGCATGCCTGGGAAGCGTTTGATTTTCCTGGTTACGGTTTTGACAGCCGGATTATGGGCTTGGCCCGCTTAGGCGGAGATATTTACGCTGCCGGCAACTTTTCTGCGATAACGGAGGAGGGAGACACCGACGATATCGCTCGCTTCGATGGCGAAAAGTGGCACGCGGTAGACGGAGGCATCAGAGGAGGGCTGGGCCATGTCAATGCCATGCTCGTCTTTCAGGGAGAACTGTATGTAGCCGGCTTTTTCCAAAAATCGGCCGGCAATGCCGGCAATAAAATCATGAAGCTGGGCACTTCAGGCTGGCAGGAGGTGGGAGGCGGCATTATCGGTGCCAATGCCGATATTCACGCCATGGCCATACACAATGGAGCGCTTTATGTGGGAGGCATTTTCGACTGGGTAGGGGATGGTGTGCCGGCGCAGAACCTTGCCCGATGGGATGGGCAACAATGGTGTGGCTTTGGCAGCGATTTCAACCTCGGCCGCGTATTAGCTATCGAATCCCTTAATGACACCCTTTTCGTAGCCGGAGGGTTTCGTTACATAGACAGCACGCTGGTAAATGGCATAGCCAAATGGGTAGGCGGCGATTTTACCGCCAATTGTGGCGCTACCAATGGCACTGATAGTACAGGGCCGGCATCCATTTCCCTCTTCCCCAACCCCGCCGCCCACACCCTCTACCTCCAACTCAACAGCTTCCAGGCAGAAAAAGCCACCCTCGCTATACACAACGCCGCCGGCCAGTTGCAGCACCAGGAGCAGGTGGAGCTTTCTCCCCAGCTCCAGCAGCATCAGGTGGATGTCTCCGCCTGGCCGCCGGGGGTGTACTTCCTGCGCCTGCGGGCGGGCGGGCGGCAAGCGGTGCGGCGGTTCGTGAAGACAGGATGACAGCCCGCCTGCCAGGCCGGACTTCACCGTGAGGCCTCGGCGTGAGCTCGGTCGAACGCTCGGTCGAACGCTGACATCCGCTTGTCGGGCCGGCAGGGATTGCCGGAATGAACAGGATTTGCCAAAGGGTGAACAGGATGCCTGGCAGGCTTGCGCTGTCGTCAGGAAAGAATTTTAGTTATATTGTCACTTTGCATCTGAAAATTGCGCAACCCCTAACTTTACCCCGAGCGGGTCGAGGGAAACCAACAACTGCCCCGGGACTTCGTTCCGGAAGCACGAGGGCGAACACCGAATACCGAACACCGGTTAATACACCACCACCCGCCCACTATACACCATCCGCCCCTCCGACCGCAATACCACCCAATACACTCCTTCCGGCAGGCTGCCCCCCCTATCCAGCAAAAGGCGCTCCTGCAAAACAACGCCCACATCCCGCCGCATCCAAGCCCTTCCCAGCGCATCCAGCAGGAACAGTTCTACCGGTGCCGGTGCCGCCAGCTGCAAATCCAGCCACAGCTCCCCGGAGGTGGGGTTGGGGAACAGGCGGGCGCTGCGGACGAGCTCCGCCCCGAAGGCCGACGTGATCGTTACGCCGGCCGTCTCCTGGCAACCCACCTGGTCGGTAACGGTAAGCATGTAGGATGACCCCAGGGAGACGGAGATCGCAGCGGTAGTGTCTCCCGTATTCCAAAGATAACTGTACCCCGGAACGCCGCCCGAGGCGGTGGCGGTGGCCGTGCCGTCCTGCTGCCCGTTGGGCAGGCTGAGATTGATCGAAATGTCGATCTCTTCGGGTTCGGGAAGCTCCAGCTCGTACTCCCGGACGCAGTTGTTGCTGTCCCGGAGGATGACTATATATGCTCCCCCCGCCAGCTCGTCCAGGAAGTTGGTGTCCGGCGTGGGGATCAGCATGCCTTCATAATACCATTCGATGGAGTAGGGCGGGTCTCCGCCGCTGATGCTCGCCTCGATGGCGCCGTCCTCCTCCCCATAGCAGGTGACGGGGTCGCCCTCGACGGCCACCTGCAGGGCCGTAGCGGGCTGCCCGACGTTAAAGGGGCCGAAGATCGCCTGGCAGCCATCGCTGTCGGTGACGGTCAGGGTATAACTGCCGGGCGGCAGGTTGTCGATATCGGGGGTGGCCAGCCCGTTGTTCCATTCATAGTCAAAAGGCGGCGAGCCGCCCAGCACGTCAAGGCTGATGCCTCCGGTGCGCTCTCCCCGGCACGCCACATGCCGCACCTCGGCCAGCGTATCCCGGATGGGCGGATTGGCAGAGGGCACGGTGCCGGTCACCGTGGCGGTACATCCGTGATGGTCGGTGACAACCCCTCGGTACCGCCCGGCGGGTACGCCGGTCAGGTCACCCTCGTCGCCGACCACCTCATCCTGGGCGTTGTACCAGGCGTAGGTGTACGGCGCCGTCCCTCCCGAGGTGGTCGTGTAGACGCCGCCGTCGTTGCCGGCAAAGCAGTCGACCCCCCCGATGCTGTCGCGGCGGAAGAAGAGGGGCGGCGGCTGCGTGACCGCCAGCAGTACCGAGGCTGTTATGCAGCCGTTCACCTGGTCGGTCACCGTCACCCGGTAGTTGCCCGGGGAGAGGCCGCAGATGGTGACGCTGTCGCCGGGATTCTGCCGGATAACCCCGTTGCTGAAATGGAAGCGGTAGTTGGAGGAGCCGCCGGAAACGATGGCGGTGGCGCAGCCGTCGCTGGCGCCGCTGCAGCTGACGTTATCCACGTAGAACGTGTCCAGCCGGAAGGGCGCTATATCGTCGTCTACCTTGACGGAAGGGGATTCGGCCAGGCAGGCGTTCGCGTCTTCTACATAAAGTATATAATCGGCCGGGGCCGGCTGGTCCAGGCAATCGCCGGTAGCGCCGTTGCTCCACAGCAGGTTGTAGGGAGGGGCGCCCCCGCTCACTTCTGCGCACAATTCCTGCACGGCGCCGCCCTGGCAGATATCTTCGGCGGTTACCTCCACGGCAACGCTGAGCGGCGGCGGCTGGGTGAGGACGAAAGTAGTGTCGATCGGGCAGGAGTTGTCGTCCTGCACCAGCAGCCGGTAACTGCCGGCCGGAATATCGAACAGGTCTTCCCCATTGTAGTCTTCACCCAACCAGTTGTAGGCGTAGGGCGGGGTGCCGCCCCGCACGGCCACCTCGATGAAGCCGGTGGTGTCTCCGAAGCAGTTGATCCGGCCGATGCCTTCGATGCCCAGCTCCAGGTGGGGCGGGCTCTGTATGGTGATGGGCGGCGGCACGAGGCGGCATCCGTTGGCGTCGCTGATGGTGAGGTGGTAGTCGCCGTCCGGCAGGTCCAGGCGGGGGACGCCGGTGGCGCCGTCGCTCCAGCGGAAGCTGATCGGCGGCATCCCGGATCGTATCAGGTTGATGTCGATCAGCCCGTCGTTGGTGCCCGCGCAGGTGGGCTGCACGACGATGGTGTTGGTTTCGAATACCTGTATTGCGTTCAGCACGATGGCCGTATCGTAGAGGCAGCCTTGCCCGTCTTCGATGCGGACGCAGTAGTAGCCGGTGTCCAGCCCGTTGATGGTTGGGGTGGTGTCGCCCCGGCACCAGGCGTAGGAGAAAGGCGGGATGCCGTTCGGCTGCAGGCTGATCCTTCCGGTTTCCAGCCCGACGCAGTCCGGTTCCTTGACGGTGATGTCCAGGTCGATGAAGGAAAAGGCGGTCAGTTCGACCTCCAGGGTGTCCGGCGGGCAGTTGTTGGCATCGGTAGCGTAGGCGTAGTACGTACCCACGGGCAGGTTCAGGAGGATGCTGTCGGTGCCTGTTTCGCTCCAGCTGTACTGGTAGGGCGCCGTGCCGCCGGAGGCCCGCACGATGATCTTGCCGTTTTTGTCGCCCACGCATTCCGGCTGGGTGGCTTCGAGCAGGGAGAGGCTGACCGGCGCCGGCTCGGCCACGGTATAGGCCTGCACGGCCTGGCAGCCGTTGAAGTCGGTCAGGGTCAGGGAATAGCTGCCCCGGGCCAGGTTGATGATGAAGGGGGCGGTGCTGCCGTTGCTCCAGCGGTACTGGTAAGGGGGCGTGCCGCCCTGGCCCGTCACTTTGATGCTGCCGTCGGCCAGGCCGTGGCAGCTCAGGGCGGACAGAGAATCCAGGGTGATGCCCACGGGGCTGGGTGCCGGCAGCATATAGGTCCGGATGAGGGTGCAGTTGTTGGCGTCGGTGATGGTGACGGTATAGCTGCCGCCGGCCAGGTTGAGGGCGTCTTTCTGGATGCCGCCGTTGCTCCAGCGGTAGGTATAGGGAGGTCTTCCGCCGAAGGCGTCAAGCATTATGGCACCATCGCTGAGGCTGGAGCAGGAGGGGAGCTGCAGGCTGGCCGCCGCCCGGAGGCTGTCCGGCTCTTCGATAAGTATATCTTCAATCACGCTTTCGCAAATGCCTTCCGAGACGGTGACCGAATAGGTGCCGCCGGGCAGGCCGCCGGCGCAGCGTTGGGTATGGCCGCTGCTCCACAGGTACTGGGGCGTGCCGCCGAACACTTCCAGGCAAGCCTGCCCGTTGGCCGCCCCGGCGCAGTTCACGTCTTCAGTCGTTATATCCTGTACGACCGCCCCTGGCCCGTTGACGATCAGGGAGCGCAGGATGAGGCGGCAGGCCTGCTCGGAGTCGTCGGTCACGGTGATGCGGTAGGAACCCTGGGAGAGGTTGAGGATGCGCAGCGTATCCGCTATGCCGGTGGTGTCGCCGCTGATGCCGTTGCTGCCTAGCCACTGGTAGGAAAAGGGGCTGGCGCCGTTGAGGGGCACCAGGGTGATGCTGCCGTCGGCCCCGGCGCAGGTGCTCACTTCGGTGACGAAGCTGCGCAGGGAATCGATGCTCACGGTGGTATTGACCTGGACGCTGTCGATGCTCAGGCACCCTCCCGCATCGGTCACGGTGACGGCATAGAAATCTGTCGTGCCCGGCGTTTGGCTGGCCTGGATGCTGGTGCTGCTGCCGGTGGCGCCGGTACTCCAGAGGTAGGAATAGGGCGGCTGCCCGCCGCTGGCCTGCACGCTCAGCAGGGTGCTGTTGTCCCGGCAAAGGGAAAAGGAATCGGCGGGGGAAAAGGCGAGGGCGGGCCCGGGCAGCACCGCCACGTTGACGCTGCCCACATCAGCACAGCCGGCATCGGTCGTCGCTTTGAAGTAATAGGTGGTATTCTGGAGCGGGCTGACGATGGTCGACGGCAGGAGGTTGCCGTCCGTTGCCGGCAGGCCGCTGTGGAAGGTGATGGTGCTGCCGGTAAAGTTGGCGTCCTGGATGTCGAGGCTGGCCAGGTCCAGCATTGCGCCGGGGCATACTGTCGGGCGATCTGCCGTGCTGACATCCGGCAGGGGGTTGACCACAACAGATACTGCTGCCCGCTGGGCAGAAAAGCAGAATCCGTCGGTTTCCTCGGCGTAGTAGGTGACGGTTATGGGTGCCGGGCCGTTGTTTTCCAGCGGCAGGGCGGGGGTGAAGAGCTCGCCGGCAGCGATGGGGTCGCCTCCGTCGGGGCGGTCGTACCAGAGGATGAACTTGTCGAAGCCGGGCGTGGCGCGCAGGAAGGCGTCTTCGCCGGAGCAAATGGTGTCGTTCAAAGCGGCCG
Organism: Lewinellaceae bacterium; assembly: GCA_020636375.1. Taxonomy (GTDB): domain Bacteria; phylum Bacteroidota; class Bacteroidia; order Chitinophagales; family Saprospiraceae; genus JACJXW01. Next base: position 64,021 of record JACJXZ010000014.1, read on the forward strand.
GGGGCGGCAGGATGGGGTCGTCCGCCAGCCCGTTGCAGTTTTCGTCCTGCTCGTTGCAGGGGGTTTCCGCCATGCCGGGGTTGATGTTGGGGTTGTTGTCGTTGCAGTCGCCGGGCTGGCTGGCGTAGCCGGCCGGGGGCGCCCCGGAGCAGCTGCTGATGGTTTGGTTGCTCCGCCCGTAGCCGTCGCCATCGTTGTCGGCATAGTATTCGAAGGTGGGCGGGCCGAGGTCGGCGGAGCCGTAGAAGAGGATTTCGTCCAGGGCGATATCTCCCCGGGAGCTGATGGTCTCGGTGCCGGCGAAACGGAACTGCAGCACCTGCCCGTCCGCAAAACCGCTGAGGCTGACGTAGGCCCTGTGCCAGTCCGTGCCCTGGTTGCCGCTCTTTTGCCAGAGGGTATTCCAGGAGAAGCCGCCGTTGTCGGACACTTCGAGCTTCAGCGTGCCGATGCCGACGCCGAACATGTGGTAGAAGAAGGACAGGTGGCAGGTGTCGCTGCCCTGCTTGTCCAGTTGTATGCAGTTGGACAGCAGGTAGGCCGTCTTGTTGGGCTGGCAGATTTCGCCGGATGTTTCCAGGTAGATGTAATTGCCGCCGCCGCTGACGTCGTCGGAGGGGCCGGTGCCAACCGTAGGCGTTCCTCCCGCGTCGACGAGCCAGTCGAAGCCGTCGTCGCGGCTGTTGCGCCAGGTGCCGGCGATGTCGCACTCGGTATCGCAAAACAGGCCGCAGGCGGGCAGGTCGTCAAAATGGGTGCGTTGGCTTTGGGCGGCCGGCAGGCATCCCGTTTCGAAGAATACCGGGCAGGAGTTGCCGGAAAAGGAGCCGCCGCAGCTTTTGCGAATGTATACTTCGTAATCTGTTTCCGGCATCAGGCCGCTCAGTGTAAAGGGCGGGCAGCCGTTCACCGTCATCACCGTGCCCTGGCCGGCCGTAGCGCCGGTACCGGGGGTGAAGCCCGGCGGGCCGTATTCTATAATAGAAACGCCGCAGCTGTTGAATGGCGACCAGTTTATGGTCGTGGCGTTGGTATCCTGGGCGATTACGCTAACGGTTTCCACTGGCAGGCAGGCGATGGGCGCGAAGACGAGGTTGATGTAATCCAGCCGCCCGGTATGCACCTGGGCGTCGTCGCAGATGTTGAGCCGCCACAGGCCGTTGGGGTCGGTGGCGCCGTCGTTGAACTGAAAGAGACTGCCCTCCGGCCGATACGGTTCGGCGGTAAAGGGCGGCTCGCCATCCTTGACGGAAACGCAGCTTTCCATGTTGAGGCGCACGGGCGCGCCGCAGTTCGGCACGGCAGGGTCGCCGTAGTTGTCGTCGCCCCCGCCGTTGTCGCGGGTGAGCGGTATGGTGATGCCGCCCGGGGAAGTGAGGGTAATGTCCAGGTCGTTGGCCCAGGGATGGCGGATGATGAATTGTACCTCCCGCAGGAAGACATCAAACCCCAGCCGGCTGCCCGGCGCGTTGTTGACGTTGACGACGACCTGTTCGGGATCGGGTACGACATTGACATTGGGGTCACAGCCCGCATCCGGGATGTTCAGCCCGATGGGGCACTGGGATGGGTTGTTGACCACCACGCTCTGGGCCGGGCCGCAGAGGGGCAGGAAGAGGGCGAAGAGCAGGGGCAGCGCGCACACCGGCAGATAAGCAGCCTGGCTTCTTCCAGGCAAAACGCATACACGAATGCACGAATGTACGAATGCACAAAGGTTTGAGCGTAAGGGCAATTCTCTCATTAGTAAGGGTTTGGTTCTGTTTTGGGATCGCGGACTGGCCTAGCCACGAAGACACCAAGTCACTAAGATGCACAAAGACTTAGTGGGTTCTTCGTGTCTTTGTGTCTTTGTGGCTAGATAAGCCAGTACAGGACAGCGCACTCCAAATATAGCGTGTTTACGTAACTGTTTGGGCATTTCGGTGTTGCGGTTTTCCGATATAGAACCGGTGCCTGTGGTAGTCAGGCTCAAGGTTAGCCATATTTACCCTGACGAATGGACGGCCGCAGCACCATAACACCGAAATACCAGAACACCAAAATACCTAAAGTAGTGCGTGTTTACTCGTAAAGGCATTGCGTTGACAGCAAAATGCTTTGCCAAACCGCAATAAAGTAACCAAATATGGCGGACATTTTGAAAAAAAAGTAACTATTTAGCAGTCCTCCGCTTTTTAGCCACGAAGACACCAAGACACTAAGATTGCACAAAGCCTTGGTGCGATCTTGGTGTCTTGGTGTCTTCGTGGCAAAGGCATCAGGCTCACCTAAACAGTTACAAAAAAAGTTGAATTTAGAAGGCAGCGCCGGGCGGTTGACAGAAAGGTGGGCGGCTGGCAGGGGTAATGTAGGGTTTGAGGTGAAGGCTGAGGCTGAGGTTTAGGATGGGGAACAGCCGGGGGTATTCCCCGGGAAAACGCTTCAAACCTCAACCTCAACCTCAACCTCATCAAGCCTGCAAAAGGCAGGAAAGCTACCTCTGTATAGCTATTTTCCTCACCACCTGTCCCTTTTCCGTTTCCATCAAAAGGAAATAAATCCCGGCGGATATTCCGGAGGCCTCCAGCCGGTTGGTTTCCCGGCTTGCCGGCCATTGGCGGAGTTCTCTGCCCTGGCTGTCTATGAGCCGGATAGCGCGAAGCAGGTTCTTCGGGCTGTGGACAAAGATTGCCTCGGTTGCCGGGTTGGGATATATTTTTACGTCCGGCCCGGAATCGGGTTGCGGGATAGCGTTTGTGGGTTCAAAACTGGCTGTGCTGGTAGTGGTATACAGCGCATCGCCGGTATTGGTGCCATTGTTGTTGGCATCCAGAACGGAGGCATAGAAGGTAATGTCTCCTGCGTCTTCCTCCGGGGCGGCCCATTCCATAGACCAACTGGCCTGCATATTGCCTGCGGCGCGGTGGGTGACGTACCTTCGGGGCAGCCCGATGCCGTTGATGACCTGCATCTGTTGGGGCGCGGTGAGCACCCAGGTGCCGATTTTCTGGTTGGCGGCATCCAGGGCAGTGATCTGGAAGCCGTTGCGGGGCGACTGCGCCCCTTCGATGGAAACGGTGACCGTCAGGGTATCGCCGGCCCGATAGGTGCCGGCGCCTCCGTCGACGTCGATGCCGATTTGGGCGGATCCCACATTATTCGGGATATTGTGGCAGGGGGCGCGCCCGCAGGTGAGTTCTCCGGGGGCGTTTGTATTCTCCGGCAGGGCGCCGGTGCTGTTGCTTAACCAGAGGAAGCTGCCAAAAAACAAGGCAACGACAGAAAGTTGGGTGATTTTCATACGCTGTGATTTTGGGTGATTCGACAGGTCCCAAAATACTGAGCTGCCGCCGCCGGGATTGTAGGTTGGATGACAATAGGGGCTGTTTGGAAGCCAAATATCTTGGAGTCACAATTTTTGTGTAAAAGTGTAAATGGGAAAAGGTGTAAACGAAACCTCACAAGGCCTAAGGAGCACCTTACTTTTATACCTTTACACTTTTGCACATTTACACTTCCTTCGATCACCTCATCAACACCACATCCCCCTTAAACACCACCACCTGCCCGTCCACCATCTCGATCTCGGCAAAATAGGCAAACACGGCGTTGTTCATGGGTTGGCCGCGGAAGGTGCCGTCCCACCCGTGCGCCGGATTGTTGGGCTGGAAGCCGGCATCCTCGAAAACGGGCTCGCCCCAGCGGGTGAATACTTTAAAGGACTGAACTTCTTTCACCTCCTTGCCGGCGAAGATCATAAACCTGTCGTTGGCCCCGTCGCCGTTGGGGGAGAAGACGTTGGGAATATAAACGTTGTACTGCTTGTTGACGACCACCAGCTCCCGGTCCTCCGCCGAGCAACCGTTGATGTCCGTCACCAGCACGGAGAAGTAGGTGCTGAGCTGAGGGGTAAAAATGGCCGTCAGGCAGGTGTCGCAGCCCAGGCTGTCGGGCTGCCAGAATACCTTGCCGACCTGCTCCGCCGGGATGTTGACCAGAGCCTGCACCAGGATGCTGTCGCCAATTTGGATGACATTATCCTCCCCCGGGAAGTTGGCCACCAGCACCACCTGCATCTCGTCGGGCTCGGCGAGCTGGAACTGCAGCTCCGCCTGGCAACCCGTGGCGTCCTGCACGACGATGTCGTACACGCCGGGGCCAAGCGGCACGAAGGACGCTGATCCGCCAAACGGCCCGCCGTTGAGGCTGTAGCGGTAGGGCGGTGTTCCGCCGTTGACTGAGTCGATGGCGATGATGCCGTCGTTGGACTGGAAACAGCTGATGGGGCTGACCGAAGCGTGCGGCACCAGGAAGGCGATCTCTGAATCGACCACGGCCTGGTCCGTGTCGCTGCATCCATTCTGCGTGTTTAGTACGGTAAGGGTATAAGTCCCGGGCTGGCCGGCGTCAATGAAGGGCTGGCCTGGAACCATGATGTCGACGTCGTCGTCGGAGGTCCAGGTATATTGCAGCCCCGGCCCCATGCTGGTGCCGCTGCCGCCCAGGGATCCGACGTTGAAGGTGCAGCTGAGGGTGATGTCCTCGCCGGCGTCAGCCACGGGGCGCTCCTCGATAATCACGCGCACCCGGGCGCTGTCGTTGGGGCAGGGTGCCTGGGCCTGCACGTAATAGGTAAACAGATATGTGCCCGCCGGCTGCTGGCCGGGCAGGAAGCTGTCGCCGGTCGGGTTGAAGCTGCCGGGCAGCAGGGCCGGGCCGCCGGCGAAACTCCAGGCGCCGCCGCTTTGCTCGCCTTCCAGCAGGCTGGAGAGCTGGATGGCTGTATTGGTGCGGCTGCACAGCTCAAAGGGGTCGCCGGGCGTGCCGGCAGTGACGGGCTGCCGCACCACCGCCGTCACCGATGGGGGGCTGGGCAGGCTGCAGTTGGGATGGCCGGCGTCGGTGATGTCCTGCAGGCTGAACAGGGTGGTTTGGGTTAGGGGCAGGGTCATGGTGTATCCCTCTTCGACACCGCTCAGGGCCGTGGGCTGCCCGTCGATGAACAGCGTCAGGTCGTAGGGGCCGCCGTCGCCGAAAAATTCGATGTCGAGCTGCGCCTCCTCGCCGGCGCAGAGGAAGGGCGTGACGGACAGGCTGACGGTGGCGTCGGGGCAGAGCAGGCCGTTGCAGCTGGCCTCTGTGCTTGCCGCCGGGCAGGCGTTGGCGCTTAGCGCAGTCACCGTAATGGTTGCCTCTTCTCCGGGCAACAGGCCCTCCTCCAGATAAGAAGTGTCGCTTAACATCGTGCCGGCACCGCTCGCCTGATAACCGGAAGCATTCGCCACAGTGTTCCAGGTGAAGAGGACGCTGCCGAAGCTGGGCTGGCAGGCCACTACCGGCACCTGAAGCAGCGGGTCTGCCTGGACGTTTTGAGCAGACGGTTCGGAAAAACAGCCGTTTTCCTCCACCTGCAGGCTAATGGTATAATTGCCGGCGGCGGGCCATTGCACCTGATAGGGCCCGGCGCCGCTGCCGCTGATGACGGCCCCGCCGTCGAAATCCCAGCTGTATATTGCATTGGGCGTAGCGGTACCGGTATACGCCACCGTTGCCTGCCCTTCTACGCAGATCACCGGCGTGGCGGTGAAATCGGCGGTGGGGTTAGCGAAGACGTTCAGGAAGGCCGTATCGGCCACCACGCAGACGTCTTCCGTCCAGGTGGCAACGATGGGGTTGGGCTGGCCGATTTGGCTTCCGTCGACTGTCCACTGGGCGTTATTGGGGTCGGTTATTCCGATGCCACTCCAGCTGAGGCTGCCGTTGCCGGTATCATTCAGGATATCAATTTCTAAAGCAATGTCGAATGCCGTTCCGCCAAAGCACTGGTCGGCGGGCGGCTGGATGGCGAGGGTGACATCCGGGCAGGGCAGGGCAGCGCAGGTGGCGGTGGTGTTCACCGCCGGGCAGGCGTTGGCGCTGAGGGTGGTGAGCTCAATGCTTACCTCCTGGCCAGGCTGCAGGCCGGCAATGAGGTAGCTGTTATCAGAAAGCATGTTACCCTGGGGGCCGTCCGTCACCTGTACCTGATAGGAAGAAGCGTTGGGCGTGTTGTTCCAGGTGAAGAGTACCGAGGTGTAGGTGGCTTCGCATTGTATGGCTGGCGGGGTTAGAATATCGTCCACCGTCACAGGTTGTGTTTCCGTTTCCGAAAAGCAGCCGTTTTCTTCCACCTGCAGGCTGAGGGTGTAATTGCCGGGGTTATCCCATTGCACCTGATAAGGCCCGGCGCCACTGCCGCTGATAACTGTCCCGCCGTTAAAATCCCAGTTGTACGTTGCGCCTGGCGTAGCCGTACCCGTATATGCCACCGTTGCCTGCCCTTCGACGCAGATCACGGGCGTAGCGGTGAACTCGGCGGTAGGATTGGCGAAGACGGTGAGCCAGGCCGTATCGGCCACTACGCATACGTCCTCCGTCCAGGTGGCGGCGATGGGGTTGAGCTGGCCGATTTGGTTGCCGTCGACTGTCCACTGGGCATTATTGGGATTGCTTATTCCGATGCCGCTCCAACTGAGGGTGCCGTTGCCGGTGTCGTTCAAAATATCAATTTCCAGAGGAATGTCAAACGCCGTGCCGCCGAAGCACTGATCGGCGGGCGGCTGGATAGCGAGAGTGACATCCGGGCAGGGCAGGGCAGCGCAGGTGGCGGTGGTGCTAACCGCCGGGCAGGCGTTGGCGCTGAGGGTAGTCAGTTCGATGCTCGCCTCCTGGCCGGGCTGCAGGCCGGAGATGAGGTAGCTGTTGTTGGAGAGCATGGCGCCCTGGGGGCCGTCGGTCACCTGCACCTGATAGGAAGCGGCGTTGGGGGTGTCGTTCCAGCTGAACAGCACCGAGGTGTAGGTGGCTTCGCATTGTACGGTTGGCGGGGTTAGGATGTCGTCCACCGTTACCGATTGTGTTTCCATTTCCGAAGAACAACCGTTTTCTTCTACCTGCAGGCTGAGGCTGTAATTGCCGGGGTTATCCCATTGAACCTGATAAGGCCCGGCGCCGCTGCCGCTGATGACGGTGGCGCCGTCGAAATCCCAGTCGTACGCCGCGCCTGGCGTAGCGGTACCCATGTACTCCACGGTAGCCTGCCCTTCCACGCAGATGACCGGCGTGACAGTAAAATCGGCGGTCGGATTGGCAAAAACGGTGAGCCAGGCCGTATCGGTCACTACGCACACGTCCTCCGTCCAGGTGGCGACGATGGGGTTGGGCTGGCCGACCTGGCCGGCATTGACCCGCCAGCGGCCGTTATTGGGGTCGGCGATGCCGGCGCCGCTCCAGGTGATGGCGCCGTTGCCGGTATCGTTGATAATATCCACCCCGAGGGGTATCTCAAAGGGCGATCCGCCGAAGCACTGGTCGGCGGGAGGCTGGATGGCGAGGCTGACGTCCGGGCAGGGCAGGGCAGCGCAGGTAGCCGTTGCCGTTACCGACGGGCAGACGGTGGGGCTGAGGGCAGTCAGCCCGATGCTCACCGATTGGCCAGGTTGCAGCCCGCCCACCAGCAGGCTGGTATCGGAGATGATGGTCCCCGCCGGGCCGTCGGTCACGACGGCGGAGTAGGCGAAGGCGTTGGGGGTGCGGTTCCAGGTGAACGTGACGGAGGTGTAGGTGGCTTCGCAGGTGATGGTGGGCGTTGTCAGGGTGTCTGCTACCTGCACCGTTTGGGTATAAATATCGGAGATACAACCCGCTTCTTCGATCTGCAGCTGTATGGTGTAAGAGCCGGGTGCCGCCCACTGCACGTCGAAGGTGTCAGCAGGCGTGGCCGTACCGCCGTCGAAGTCCCAGTCGAAGGTTGCAGTCCCGCCGGCAGAGCCAGTAAAGGCCACTTCGGAAGTACCATCCAGGCAGATGGGGCTGGCAGCGGTGAAAGTGGCGACGGGCGTCGGCAGCACAGTTATAATAGTATTTGCGCTATAGCTGCAGCTGCCCCGGGTGTAGGTCAGGTTGATGGTATGCATGCCGGTGCCTGCCGCTGCCGGGTCAAACAAGCCGGCCGGCCCGTCGGTGATGCCGGGTCCCTGCCAGGCGAACGCGCCGTCGGCCGGCCCGCCGCTGAGGGTGGCGCTCAGGGTGATGGGCGCCGTGGCTGCATCCAGGCAGATGTCCGGCACGGGGGTGATGTCCAGCGTGATATCCGGACAGGCCTCGGCGATGCAACTGGCCAATACCGTAGTATCCGGACAGGCAGTAGCGCTGAGGGCGGTGATGCTGATCGCTACCGAGTCGCCGGGCGTAAGGCCATCCACCAGGAAGCTGGTGTCGGAAACCATCGTGCCGCCCTGGGGCGTCAGTACGGTGACGAGGAAGGAGTCCACCGCCGGGTTCGGATTCCAGAAGAATTCCACCGAATTTTCGGTGCTGCGGCAGTTCACGAGGGGCGGCTGCAGCCGGGGTTGCACCTCGATGGTATCGGCGAACAGCTCGGAGAGGCAACCGTCCTGTTCGATCTGCAGGCTGACGATCTTCTGGCCCGGCGTTGTCCAGTGAACGGGTTGCAGGGTATCATTGGGCGCAGCGGCGCTGCTCCCCCCCCCAAAGTTCCAGGTAAAAGAGGCAGCAGGATCGGCCATGCCCGTAAATTCGATAAGGGCCGTATCGGAAAGGCAGATGGTGTCCGGCAGGGTGAATTCCGCTACCGGTACAGGCAGCACCTCCAGGGTGACCTCCCCCTGCCCCGGGCAGTCGCCGGAGCTGGTGACGAACTGCACGGTATGGAGGCCCGCCCCCGCCACGGCGGGATCAAAGGTTCCGGTGATCGAATCCACGATACCCGGGCCGCTCCAACTGCCGTCGGGCAGGGTGTCGGCCACGGTGACGGACAGGTTGAAGGCCGGCGCGTCGGCGCAGCGGGGCGCTTCCGTTGCGATCACTACCTCCGGCGCGATGCAGGAGAGGGTAGAGCATTGAATGGGGTTGCTGGGCGTTCCCGGGCAGCCGGAGCCGTCGTCGGCCAGCACGATGAGCTGTACCGTTTCGCCGGGGCTGAGGCCGCCCAGGGTGAAGGACGTGCCGGTCACGCTGCCGCCGGTTTGTCCGCTGAGGACCTGTACCGAATACCCGGACGTGCCCGGCACCGTCGGCCAGTTCACCGTGATGCTGTTGCTGGTGGACGGCCCGCAAACGGGCATGGGCGCCGGCACGGCGTTGATGATGACCGTGCCCTGGTCGATGCCCTGGCAGGGGAAGGTACCCACCTCGTAGATGATGTCATAGACTCCCGGCCCCAGGGTTTCCGGGTCCAGGACGTTGGCGGGCACGCCGTTGATCGTCCACGTCCCTCCGCTGCTGCTGCCCGGTTCGAGCCAGGAGTTGAGGAGGATGGGGCCGGCCTGGGCGCAGACCTCCGGCGGGGCGGTGAAGTTGGCAGAAGGCAGGGCGCTGACCTCCACGAACTCCATAAAGTCGTTGAGGCAGGGGGGCGTGCCGGCAGTATAGGATACGAAGTGCAGGCCCGGCCCCCAGAAGGAAGGGTTGAACTGCCCGTTGGAGGGCGAGCCGTTGATCGTCCAGAATCCGCCCGGCAGGCTGTTGGGGGCGAGCCAGGCATTCATGTTCGCCACCGGGCTGGTTTCGCACAGGCCGGCGGGCGGGAACCAGAGTGCCTGCGGCAGGGGTTCGACGATGATGGGCAGGCTGAGCGTCTCGGTGCAGGGGCCCGAAGAGACCGTATAGGTGATGTTGTGGATGCCGGCGCCCCACTGCGAAGGGTCGAAGATGCTGGTGGGGATGCCGTTGACGGTCCAGGTGCCGCCGGGAGTAGCCTGGGGGGAGAGGTAGGTATTGAGGTTGACGGGGGGCGAGGCCACGCACAGGCCGGTGGGCGGGTTGAAGTCGGCGTTGAGCTGTATGACGGTGATGGTGACCTGGTCGGTGGCCTGGCAGAGTTCGCTGAAGAATAGGCCGTCGAGGCAGAAGTCGTTGCCGCTCAGGGCGGTATTCTGGTTGACGATGCAGATGGTGGCCGAGTTGCTGCCGCCGGAATTCCAGACGGCGTAGAACTGGTCCCACTGCCCGGGGGTAGGGGAGGCGCTGAAGATGCCGCCGAGTAGCTGGCCGTTGGCGGAGAACTGCAGCTGGGCCGGCGAGCTGGAGATGGCGGAGGCCACCCAGGTGCTGAAGGCGTAGTTGGTATTGGGCGTCACGGATACCGTCTGGCACAGCACTGCCTGGTTGGCCACACCCGCGCCGTTGACCACGAGCATATTGCCGTCGCCGGAGATGTCGCCGAAGCTGGCGAAGTTGGTGTGGGTCAGGGCGGGGTTGGTGGACACGGCGTAGGTGCCTTCGGCGGAGAGCAGGCCAAAGGCGCCGCCGGTGCCGGGCACGTAGTTGCTGGTGAAATTGGTGAAGCCCTGGCTGAAGTCGCCGTTCACCATCTGGTTTTGGTTGGAAGCGCCGTTGACGGTGACGGTGTAGGTGGTGGTGGTGTTCACGGTAGCCGTCGGGTTGGGGCTGTTGGGGTTGGACAGGCCGGTGGAGGGCGACCAGCTGACGTTCAGTATTTGCCCGTTGACGTTGGCGTTGAGGTTGACGGGCTGGCCGGGGTTGCAGATGGTCTGGTCCGGGCCGGCGTTGACGGTGAGGTTGCAGGCCAGGCTGGGCTCGTGACTCCGCCAGGAGTTGGCAGATAATAACAACAGTAGCCAGCAGGTAAATGTGTTCATAACTGGTGGTTGTATGGGTGACTGAAGGTTGCCGGGGTTCTGCGGTCTGGCGTTGGGGGGTTGTTGTTTAGAGCTTGTTTGGAGGCCAACCTTCGAGCTAAAAAAGGCCATTTTTTCGGTGATACTTCGTTCTTTCTCTTGGCCGTACCTCCGGGTACGCCCTTCAAAAAACGCCTCGTCTCACCAAAAAACTGACTCTTTTCGCTTTCAAATCCGACCTCCAAACAAGCTCTTAGAAAGTTTTGGGAGATAGTGAGGGTAAAGATATGGAATTGGCAGTGATTTTTACAAAAGGCTTTTCTGGAGAAGCTTGACCGCTTAACCGCAACATATTATTATAATGCCCAGATGCCCAGCCGCATGGCGCGGGAGGTGCGTAAGGTCAACCAGGCGGGGCTGATGCTGGTGAAGAAGGCGATGGAGAAGTTGCAGCTGTCGGCGCGGGCGTATGATAGGATATTGAAGGTGGCCTGGACGGCGGCGGATTTGGGGGAGGGGAGTTTCAAGCTTTAAGAAACTTTCAGCGGAGGACGCAGGTAAGTTTCTCAAAGCTTAGTTCTTATAGGGATTCATCCGCCACTCCGGTGTCAGCGGCCGCTTCCGCCAGAACTGAGCGGGGTTGACGCCGCTCCGGAATTCGTTGCTGTGCAGGATTTTGGGCTTTTCTTCTTCGAAGCTGTCCCAATACTGCAACTCTGCCCTCAGGCGGGTAGAGTACTCACCGCTGTATTTCGGTGCGGTAAAAGCCCAGAAATGGCCGGGTGGCAGGAAGGCCGTGCCGTAAGTATAGCTACACCAACTGTCGGGCAGGTATTCGATGTCCCGCCATTCGCCACTTTTGTCCAGGGCCTGGATCTTGAGATAGAGGCAGCCGTATGGAGCTTCGAAGAAGACGGTGTCCTGGGTGGTGTTGGCCAGGTAAAGTTGAAAGCCCTCGTAGGTTTCATTCCAGGGGCCGCGTTCCTGCAGGCGGGCTACCAGGGTCATGGTTCCGTTTTGAAAACCTTGACTGTCGGTGGTCTCCTGGAAAACGTTGCGGGTACTATTCATACCTTCTCTGCCGTCCGGGTCCTTCCGGGAAGGCAAAGAGGCGGGGTAAAGCCCCAGGTTCATGTAATCGATGTCGAGGGGCAGCAAGGCGGCATTACTGTCCCGGGGCGGCTCCCGCCAGAGGTATCGCCCCTGCTTGCCGATGTAGCCGTAGCGCCCTGATTCCATGGCCAGGAGTACATCCTCATGGGGAGGCAGGGTAGTAATTTCGTGAAACTGAGGCTCCACCAACACGCCCTTTTCCGGGTCCCAGAATCCAAAGAGGTAACCGTTTCGCGTAGAGGTGTCTCTTCTGAAGAAAAGCAGGCGTTTTCCCTGCCGCACGGCAGAGCCGCGCTCATTGTCGTATTTCAGTGGCCCGGCTACAACGGCGCCGGAGGTGTCAATACTGCACCACCCCTCTCGGGTTTTTACAAAAAAAATCCCGTCCTCGAACAGTTCCTGGGGTTCGGCCGCCCAGTTGCTGTAGATGATGTATTCGTAAGTATCGGCCCCCACCTGCCTGCCCTGCTTGTCGATCATTATCCAAAACCCGCCAATGTCTTTGGCGAATGCCCTGCCCTGGCCGAAAAGGGTCAGTTCCTCCCAGTCCTGGTTACTGAACACGACCTGGCCGTTGGTATTGACCGCCCCGACGTAAGAGACGCGCTCCGGGCGAGGCCAGGTTCTCAAAGAATCGGGGTCAATAAGGTAGATCTTTACATCTGCCAGCCCTTCAGAAAAGGTTTTTATGCGGTAGTTCAATTTCCATTCCTTTTCCGGGATGGTGAATTTCAGGTTGCCATTAGCGTCTATAACCCCCTGCTTGTATTTTTCCTCCGGTGAAAGTTCAACAATTGCCAGCCCGTTATTGAAATAGGAAATATCCCGGTACAGGCCGAAGGGTACGGCAAATACTCCGCTGGTATCGATGGCGCCAACCTCCCAAACGGCTTCTTCCCCTAACCCCGGATAAGGGTTGTGCCCTGGTCCCTGCACCACAGTCCGCCCGTCGGAGAATGGCATGATCGACCAGAAAACCGTATCGGCCAGGAGCTGCCCCTCCCGGTTGATGAGGCCGTATTTTCCGGATACCGCTTTTACAATGGCATAGCTGTGCGGCCCAAAAGCCTCGATCTCCTCAAAAGGATGCTCGAAGAGGATCTGCCCGAAACGGTTGATGAAGTAAGGCTTGCCTTCCAAGTACACCCGGGCGATCCCATCCTCGAAAGGTTCGGCGTAATCGAACCGGGGTTCAATGGTGAACTGTCCGCCCGGGCCGATGTAACCATACGTGCCCCGCGAGCGCACCGGCGCCAGCCCCTCGGCAAAGCTTCCGGCAGCCCGGTAGCGAGGTGACAGAATGACGTTGCCCTTATCGTCCACATAGCCCCACTTCCCCTCTACCATGATGGGAAACAACGCAGGGCTAAGCCCGCTCAACAGCGCCCGGATAAAGGGCGCATCGCCCAGGGCAGCCAGATAGGCTTTTTTCAGCCGGGCCTGGCCTTCCGCATCCAGTTCCCCCAGCCCCTGGCCGATGGCCTGATCAAAAAAGGAGAACTCCCAACCGAACAGGGGGATGATCATTTTCCAGTCCCGAGAGTGGTTGTCCAGCCGGCTGCTGCCTGCCGCCTCCCGAACGGCCTGTTCGATGGCCTCCCGGCTGAGGTTACGGCGGAGCATCCGGGCCACTATGCCCGACAGTTCCAGCCTTTGCCCTTCTGAGATCCATCCTATAGCGTTGTCGATCTGGGATCGGCCGTTCTGGGTGATAGCCAGGAAGAGGAGGAGGGCGAGGGCAGTTCGTCGCATGGGGTCAAATTAAGCGCTTTCCGTTTCAAGGTACGTGGTTTTAGGCAAACGGGCAAGGGGTGAGGATAGCGGAGTGTCTGATCCACTGCCTGTCCTGTTTCGGATGCGGTGCGCCGGGGAGATATTCACGGGCTGATTGTTGGATGGTTGAACGGTTGCGGGGCGACTTTAAGTTTTGACGATCTCATGCGACAAAAAGATTTATAAAAAAGTTCATTGACATATGTTCAGGTTATAGAAATACATTGTCAGCCCAAGCCAGGCGGTGGACCCCAGGATATTTCCATGTATTTCTCTATTTCAGCCCGTATGGCTGCCCTGTCTCCTCCCCGTCGGCAGCCCTTTGTTCTTTTCCAGGATGATTTCCGCCGCTACGCTGACGGCGATCTCCATAGGCGTTTTGCTGTAAATGTCCAGTCCGATGGGAGCGTGTATCCATTGCCAGTGCGATTCGGTGATGCCGTAGGCACGGCCTTCCTTTTTCATCTCTTCGATTTTGGCGTAGCTGCCCATCAGGCCCAGGTAGAAGAAGCGCTTGTCGCACAACTGCCGGAAGAGTACCATATCCGGCCGGTAGCCGAAGGTCATGATCGCCACGTAGGCTGTTTCATCCTCCGGGAGGTAGTCGGTTATCTTTTCGTAGTCCACCACTTTTTTTTCATGGGCAAAGGTATTGGCCTGCATGGTGTTGAGTCCCGGGCGGTCGTCGTAGACGATGACGTAGAAGCCCAGGCGGCGCATCACTTCCGAAAGGGCCGTACCGACGTGGCCGCCGCCCAGGATGTGGATCACCGGGGCTTGGCCCAGGATTTCGGCATAGGCCCAGCGTTCGTCATTCTGGTAAACGAAGCCGGGAGGGGGCGCTCCGGCGGCGGGCAGGAGTTCCCAGCCCTGGGGGCGGATCAGCAGGCAGGTTTCCCCTTTGTTCTTAAACGCTTCCACAGCCTGCCGGGCTCGTTCCTCCTGCTCCGGCAGGATAGGCACGAAGGCGACGGCCTGCCGCCCCGAGCAGATCATGCCCGACTGGTCCCGGGCGTGTTCCTTGTCGTGGTATTGCTGTTTGAGGAAGATTCGGTAGTCCTTTTCCCGCAGCAGGGCCCGGGCATACTCCACCAGTTTATGCTCCATGACGCCCCCGCCGATGGAGCCGGCCATCTGCCCGGTTTCGCTGACTGCCATCCGGAAGCCCTGCCGGCCGGGCGAGCTGCCGTGGCTGTCGACGACGCAGAGGAGCAGGACGGGCTGCTGGCGGAGAAGGTTGTCGTGGATGAAGGTCCATACTTTCATGGGAGGTGGTTTTATGTACTGTGGGTGAGGTGCATACAACTGGACATTTTCTGGGTTGTGCATTCGTGTATTCGTGTATAAGAAATTGGCTTACAGGCACATGCACAAATACATCTCGTTCCCGCAGGGCTACGGCTTACACACATCTTTAGAGTACTTGTGTGTGAATTCTAGCCCCGTAGGGGCGGAAGCTCATTGCCAGGGCCGCGAGGCCCTGGTTTAAAAGCCCAGCGGCCGGGGAGTCCTGTAAGGACGACAGATTTGCGCGAAAAGAAGCCGGGGCGGTTTCCAGCCCAGCGGGATCACCCCACAGGCACCGGGGCTGTCGTCCTTACAGGACTCCCCAGCTACCTGGCCTTAAAACCAGGGCCGATGGCCCTGGCAAGGAGCTAAAATCCCTACGGGATTGACGCAGGACACTGCCGCGCAAGGCACTGCAGCCCTGTGGCTGCTAAGCCCTTAGAAAAGCTGGGGTAAACTTATGTGTTCCCATATCAAAATTTTCGGTTCTATTATAATTGGGGGTCAGGCAGTATTTGCGATGTCTGATTTGCGATTTTTGACCGTCTCATTCGAGCCGGTTAAAATTTTTGATTTACTCAACCGCAGGCTGCACGGCGGCGGCTCTTCCGGGCACATCGCACATCGCACATCACACATCAAAATTTTCACAGCTCCCTTTTCCGGTTTTCCAATATCGTCTTAAACGACCGGCTCCGGATTTCCTCCAGCGTCAGCCCGGTGGCCATCACTTCCTCCTCGGTGATGGCGCCGCTGTTCAGGGCGCGCAGGAAGTAGTTGAGCAGGCCCTGTCCGGTGGCGGCGTCGTCGAACACGTCGCCGATGAGGGTGGCGCGGGCGGCCTGGTCGATGAAGGCGCGGAGGCGGTTGCGGGCGTCGTGGTAGCTTTCCAGGAAGAAGGCGTAGACGGCGGCGTAGCGCATCGGCAGCTGGGCGGGGTTGAGGTCCCACCCCTGGTAGTAGCCGTTGCGGAGGGAATGGCGGATATGGCCGTATCCCTTCCGCCAGGCGCGGTGGACGACCCGGGTGTTTTCGGCGATCTGTTCCGCCGTCAGGCCCTGGCCCCGGTGCGGGCCGATGGGCATGGTGTTGGTGGCGCCGTCCGACAGCCAGATGCCGGTCTGCGCCAGGGCCACCTTGGTCATGTGGTGGGCGAAATCGCAAACCGGGTGGTCCATCTCCTGGTAGCGGGCAGTGATGTTGCAGGCGGCGGTGTAGTCGTAAGTGCCGAAGTGCATGGCCACGCAGCGCCCCCGAGCAGCGCGGACGAGGCGGTAGAGCGGGTTGGCCCCCTGGGCATCCATGATGGACTGGGTGGTTTCGACCATCATTTCCATTTTCAGGGTTCCGTCGTCCAGGGCGAAGGCGTCTTCCAGCAGCTCGAAGAACTGCACCAGCGCTTCCGGCTGTTCGGGGATGGTGACCTTGGGCAGCATGACCACGAAGTTGTCCGGCAGTTTCCCGTTGGTTTCCATCATCAGGGCGGTGAGGAAGAGGTCGAGCGTGCGCGCGCCCCGTTCTTTCATCTCCTCGGTGAAGGGCTTGATGCGGATGCCGATAAAGGGGGGCAGGGTATTTTCGGCCATGCCCCGGGCCACCTCCCGTGCGGCCTGCAGGGCGGTTTGGTCCTCTTCGTCGTTGGGGCGGTTGCCGAAGCCGTCCTCGAAGTCGATGCGGAAGTCTTCGACCGCTTCCGTGCGCAGCTTGCGCAGGGTTTTATGATACACTTCGAAGGACAGCCAGCCGGGGTGGTTTTTCCGCTCCCCGGCGCTCCTGGCCTGCAGTTCCGCCTCCAGTTCCCGGACGGCGGAAGGTTCTTCCGGCAGCGCTTCGGCCCCTTCAAGCTGGAAAATACGGCCGAAGGTGGCGAAATCGGGAGCGTACAGCTGCATGGCCTCCAGGGCTTTTTTTGCCAGCACCCCGGCGGTGTTGTAGCGGAACAGGCCGGCGCCGCCGTAGACGGTATGCACGGGCTGGCGGTCGGGCCGTTCGCCGGGGTAGAGGGCCCGGAAGGCCTGGTTGGCCTGGCCGAGCTGGTAAAAGATGGCGTGTTTGTTGGCGTCTGGTATGGATCGTTGCATAGGGGAATTGTTGGGCCGTCTCTGTGAGCCGGTTAATATTGTTATATTGTTATATTGTTGATGCCGCCCACCGCCCGCCGTCTGCCGTCTGCCGTCCACCGTCCACCGTCTGCCGTCCGCCGTCCTACGACCCCCGATACGTCGAATACCCGAATGGGTTGACCAGCAGGGGCACGTGGTAGTGGCTACCGTCAAAAATAGTGAATGCGATGTCCACTTCCGGGTAAAAGCCGCGAATTTTTTGGCGGTCGAAATACGTTCCGGTGTCGAAGGCCATTTGGTAGGCGCCCGGCGGCAGGATGCGGCCCGGCGGCAGGAGGTTGGCGATGCGGCCGTCCGCGTTGGTAACGCCCTGGGCGATGGTTTGCCATTGGCTGCCGTTGCGGGCTTTGAGGCGGATGCTGATGTTTTGCCCCGGATGGCCGGCGGAGGTGTCTAGCACATGGGTGGTCACCTGGCTGCGGGGCGCTTCGGGCAGGGGTTCTTCCGCCAGGAGCTTGCGCAGGCGCAGGAGGGTGATCTTGCACTGTTCGCCCATGGCGACCAGCAGTTCCTCATCCTGGTTGTTTTCCAGCCGGTCCTGCAGCAGCCGCAGCATCGCTTCCGCCGGCTTGCCGGTGGCGCACACGATGAAGATAAACCCGAATTTTTCTTCGTAGGCCCGGTTGGCGGCTGCCAGGTGCTCCAGGGTGACGGCTGAGGCCTGCGCTACGCCCTGCTGTTCGCCTGCCGCCCAGTTTTTGGTAGCGGCGTATTTTTCCTTCAGGCTGCCGATGTCGCCGATCCGGGGGTGCTGGGCGAAGGCTTCCAGCCAGTCGGCCTCCCGGCATTCGTCGTACCAGACGTCATTACATCGGGCGAAGAGGGCGGCGGGGGAAGCGAAGGGGCGGGCCTCCAGCATGCGGGTGGCCCAGCGGTTGGTGCCGTTGCAGGTGAGCAGGGCGGGCTGGGCTTCGGCGGGGGGGAGGGCGTTGAGGGTGTTGAGTAGCATGGCTGTTGTTTTATTGGAGGCTCATGGGGTTCGACACATAGGGCACATAGCGGTTTTCACAGTAGGGCACATAGGTGGCGGCTGTTGTGGCCTGCGGTGTTTTATGTTGTAAAGGAGCCACTCTGGTAAAAGTACGACAGGGGCGGCAATTTTGCTTGAAAAAGAAGGAAGAAACGGCTATTTTAGGGCATCTTCAAAAAGTCGACAGCACTTTTAGCCCCCTATAAGAGCAAGCCTGCTATCCGGCTGGCCCCCTGAGCCGCCCTTCTCCCCAATGGAATTAATTTTATTTTCCCATCCGGGCACCTGTTCCCACAAGCATAGGCAGAGGCTAAAAATTAATACAAAACTTACCCCGCTCAAGGGTATCCGTCTAAGGTTGGACAGAATGGACCGGGGCTGTGTACGATGTACGGACTCGGCAGGTTTTGGGGCTGTGTACGATGTACGAACCTCCAATTGGGTGTCCAACGCTAGACGGGTAGCCCCGCTCAACTTTATTACGTTGATTGCCAGCAGGATAAGCCCGATGCAGGCATAGGAAGTATCTTCGAGCCGCGTCTTTATGTCGTCCAGCCCATATTTCGATTTTCCCTGCCCGAATTTGCCTTCTATCTCTGAGCGTTTGTTTTGTTCTTTCTTTCGTTTTTGCTTTTCCTGGCGCGACATCTCCGGCGGCCGGCCCAGTGGCCTGCCAGCGTGCCTTATCCCTTTGTCTTTGAGGTACTTGCGGTTTTCCCGGTTCAGGTATATTTGATCTACAAGTACCAATTCCGGATAATAGCCATACAGCGCTTTGTAGCCCTCTACTTGCTCTTGGAGTAGGATTCCTTCATTGAAGTTGTCAAAATCAACCTGGTCCATCCTGGCGAAGCCTTCGGTTTCCGAGACGTTCAATTTTGCTCCGAACTCGGTATGTTTTCCAGCCTTGCCCCGTACGATGGGGCGTACGTAGGGCTGGGCTATACTAACGATCCTGTCATCGATCCGCTTGCGGCCGTCGCGGTGCATGATGTCTTGCTGGCGGTACAGTTCCTGGAGCACCCACAGCCTCTGCCAATCCGGGAATTTCCAGTGGGCGGCATGCCCGGCTGCTTCCAGCTTGTCCAGCATGCGGTTGACGTCCTTGAGGTTGCGCCGCAGGTAACGCAGCTGCTTGCCCCGCGCCCGTTTGATGTCCCGCTTGCCGGGCTTGCGCTTCTTGGCGAATGCCAGGTATTCAGCCTTTATTATTGTAGGCAGGCATTCTATTATTCTACTGTTGACCAAAAGTCCAAATTTACTTAAATCGTTGTACTCCTTTCATATTCCCTTTTCACTTTTTCCATTTGTTGGATATGTCTTTCGGCATGCTTCCCTAAAAAATACAGATATTCATAGACCGTAATTTTCCCCAAATCATTGACCGACATTTTTATTCGATGTAACACACCTTCTCCATTCGGTATTCTATCTATATTTTCTTGACAAGTTGTAAATTGTCCACTTAACTTTCTTCTTAGTTCTAGTTCATCAATATTGCCAGTTGGTTCCATATGTTCTGGCCTTATCCAAGTAAAAGATTTGTGGATACCTACTTCATCAAGTCTATCCTTATCAAAGTTAGAATCTCGAACTTCTTCTTCTAAATCAGCATCTTCTAATTTATTCAAAGACTTTTTTATTCCCTTGTCAATTAGAATCATCAGATATTGATTAGTCAAAGCGACATGTTCCAGTATCTCTATAATCGACCATCCTCCATTTTCAGGTTTATAGGCTTTTTGGTCAGATTTAAGATTAAACCAATTGTCTAATCTTATTGATACATCTTCAAGAAATTCTCTTATCTCTGGGATTTCAGCTTTATCCATTGGTTTTAATTTGCTTGCCTACAACGGTTCGCATAGCTGACGTGCCGCCTTCTTTGGCGGCATGGTCAGCTATGCCGTGTGTGTGCCTCGAATGGGCATCGCAGATGGCCAAATCGAGCTATCGGCAAAGCCACTAGGCTTAAAGATAAGAAGAAAGGGCCATTTGCAACTCTAAAAGAGTACTCTAGGGAGATGAAAGTTCTCCTCACGCTAAAGTAGGTATGCGTGTAGCAAGCCGCAAAGCCTGCCCCGCAGAATTGCGGGGGGCGTCCCGAGCGATTGGGAGTCTGAAGCCTGCCTGCTGGCCGCAAGGCAGGCAGGTAAGCGGAACTGCGAAAGTTGGCATTGCAGCCCAATTATGGGTACAACCGTGACGGAACAACGCCTCCGCAAACGAGGCTACATCCCGTTTCTGGAATATTACCTGCAAGTCAAGTATGGCGATACTTCCAAACCCAAGAAAAGTTAAGCTGTCCTGTGAACCGCCAAGTACGTGATCCGTACGCTTGGTGGTGTGAGGGCTCTCCGGCAACGCTGAATCCTTTGCCCAGTGGGTAGGTCTAAAATTCAGGGTTGTCGGTTGCCACTCGATTAGTGGCAATTCCCTCATTCTGGTTTGCATCCCAATAATTCAAGTTTACTTCTTAATTCCTCCATATCTTTAAGACATTGCTTAAACTCTATTTTAGTCACTTCATCTAAAGAAGCTAATTTAGTCAACAAGGGTTTTAACTCAGTCATTATGTAAAAAAACTCTGATAAATATTCGAACTTGTCCTTATTATCAGCCTCTTTAAGTAAAGCGTTTTTTAAATTAACCAAGGGTTTCCATCCATAAAACTCTAATATCTTATTAGATTGCTTTTCTATAGCTTTAAGATTATTTGATTGACTGTCAACCTTTATATTTGAACTAATTTCAGCTTCTAAGATTCGAATTAATTTTATCAGTCCGCTAAAAATATTTAGGAACTCAGTTCCATCAGGGACATCCACCAATTCGCCTTTGAGGTTTAAATTATTCACTTCAATTCTTAATGCCGACTCACAATTAGGCTTTTCAAAAAATTCTTGAGATTTAGAATTATTAGTTTCATTACAAGAAAACAACATTAATAGTGAGCTTAAAACAAGTAAAAACCCTTTCATTATTATTATATTTTTGCTAAAATTTCAATATGCTAATTGCCACTAACTCAAAGGAATGTCTGCGCCCCCTTCCCGAACCTCAAGCCCCCAAACCGGCCCGCGCAGACATTTCAGTTGGACAAAACCAGCCTGCCCGGCTGTCCGGTTACCTTAGGGGAAACGCGCTTACTTTCCTCCGGATTAAAAGTGCTTGAACGTGGGGCTACCCGCCGGGCAAGCGAATGCGAGCCTGGAGGGTAGCCAGTGTTATGGCCAGTTTAAATTCACTCTTGTCTAATTATTTTCTTGATAAGCAAATCACTATCGGTCTGAATACTAATTAACAATAACTTGTCAGAGTATACGCTTAAATTCAACTCAACCCTTCCAATTACTTCGGGAAATTGTTTTTCGTCTAATTTGACGCCTTTCAGATCATATATCTGAATATTTGCACTTTTGTTTTGCCATTCCTTCCAATCCACATACAAAACTTTCTTTGCCGGATTAGGATATATCTTTAATTCCATTGGTGCTAAATAAACTGAATCTATCTCTTCCTCACAAAGTATTGAATCAAGATATTCATATATCGTACGCATCTCTAACTCTCCATCTTCACTAATTATTATCTCTTCCTCAAGGTTGCCATTACAATCAAATTCATAATTGATGTCACGAATACGTTCCAAAGGAGGAGCCACTATATACCATAAACAACTTGAAATCTTTCTAATAATCCTATTCGTCTCTTGATCATATTCATAACTTATATTGCACTCTTCGTCTTTTCCCATTCACTATCTACACTTACTTTATAATAACTTTCTATCTTTGCCAAGTTTCCATTTGTTTCGTAATATTCATATGTCTCCAAGTCTTCTGCTTGGAAATCAGAATCATTATACCATAACCGTATTCTTCTTCCTTCTTCATCATAAATTATTATTCTTTTGCCTAATTCAAATATCTCAAAACCTTGAGAATCTATCTCTATGCTCAAAATTTCTTCCATTGTGTCAGCCCTAAATATTTCTTTTTCAAACCCCTAAGGAATTCTCCTCTAAACCATTCTTTCTCAATTATTTCTTCTTTTTGACAGTTAGTGTCATTCAAATAAACAATTTCTCCTCTCGTTTCCTGGAACTCATAAAATTCTCGGCTTAAACATCCATAATCATCATACTCGAAATGATGGTAACCAATATCATACCAAGTTTCTAACTCAGTATTCCACCAAAAAAATCTTTCCTTATCAATGTATCTTCATAATGATATATTATTCTCCTTGAAAAGTCCAATTCTGTATCCTCTAAGCCCGTTTCTTCAATTATTTCATCTACTATTCTTTCGTTTTCGTCATATACATAGCTTGACCTCGCCTTTATATATTCCTCATCCGTTAATTCATTTAATCTGTAAACCACCTTTTTGCTTATCAATGGATCTTGGCTTTCTAATTTTGAAATCCCAACATGGAAAATCAAAAAAACTAGAACAATAACGTTTCTTTTTTTCATAGCTTTCCCTTTTTAATATTGGCCATAACTCAAAGGAATGTCATGCGCCCCCTTCCCGAACCTCAAGCCCCCAAACCGGCCCGCGCAGACATTTCAGTTGGAAAAACGTGGGGCTACCTGCTGTGTGACGTTTAGGAGCATAGCAGGTAGCCGGTGTTCTAGCCAGTTCTCTATTCATTAAAAGTTACAGTCTTGTGCATATATTATTACTTTTTCTTCGGAGTTAATAATATCTGAACTTCTATATAATTCCGATAATTCTTCATAGCTCAACCGTTTCGAACCAATTTTTCCTCCATTAAATAAGTCTTCAAAAAGTAGTGAAGATAAAGACACGTCCTTAATCCCTTTGTAATCTAAATATTCACCTTTCCTAATTCCAATGGTTTTTGATTTATTAATCTTACAAATTGGAATATATTCACCTCTTGAAATAAGGGTTTGATCTGCTCTTTGTAAAGCATCAGTCGGTCTTAAAAAACTTGTACAATATGGGAACCTATAACTATTTTTATTTTTATCAATGCAATCACAAAGTCCTTTTGAACAAGTAAAAGATTCTAATCTTTTTAGCTGATTATTTAATCTTTCATCTGATAAATAAAGTTTTTTGTCTTCCCAGATTTTATATTGAATAAATACTAAACTTACTTTTTCGCTTTCTTTGTAATGATATTCATAAATTAAATCTGCCCCTGTAATATGCTCAGGAATCTCAGGGTGTAGTACTCTTATCCTTAAATTATCGGAATTTGGCAAGTTAAATGTTTTGGCAGATTTGCCTAAAGATAATACAGGTATACTTCTTTCAACATTATATACATCTCGAAATATTAATTGATTTTCCGTGTGCTTTACCGGTTGTAATTCCTCTCTAGCTTTATATAACTGATTTAATTTTTTGTATAATTGATCTTTATCTTCTTGTCCTCTTCCATCGGATTCTAACTTCACAAGGGACTCTAAGTCAAATATGTCCAAATCAACTAATTCAATTGCTTTTGTTTCTTTTTTTTCTCTAATTGATAATAGTTTAGCCTTTTGTTTATATTCTTTTGTGATATTACTAAATCTTTCCCTTCTAAGTATACTTACATTTTCTCCTAATAGTTCTGGATAAATTTCGCCTCCAACTTCTAATGCTTCATCATAGGTGGATTTTGCAATGTTTCCTCTGGTTGAAATTTTCAACATTTCTCTAACAGCATTTACTGTTATCCATTCTTGATTTAATCTTTCTCTTTCTTTATCCATATTTATTTTTTGATAATTGGCTAGAACTTTGCGTACACGCAACTCCGACTAAGCAAAACCCGCATTGCGCCTTTTACTTAGCCGCTATTGCGTGTATATCCCCAATACCAGCCCCCAAATTACCCCTTTTCATCGTCAGGAACAATGTTGCCGCCCCCTTTTTTCAAAAAAACAGCGGGCTGCGCAGCTTCTGGCGGCGGTGCGATGGGATGCCGGCGCAGTTTTTGGTCCACCCTTGACCCTTGTATCCATTTATAAACGTTTATAAACGATTGCCAATCTGGCGGAAAGAGTAACGCCGGCCCGAACCTCTGCTATAAAAACATACCCCTCCCCAAACAGGAAGGGCCGCCCTGACGGGCAGCCCTTCGCTGGTTTTATTCATCAGACGGGCCACATGGAGTGGCCCGTCCAGTATTAATTAGCTTTCACAAACCGCTTGGTCAGTATCTCCTCTCCGGTGTTGACCGTGAGGATGTACATGCCCGGCGTCATTTGCAGGCCGGACAATTGCAGGTTGACAGTGCTGCCGTCGACGTTGTGCACGCCGCGGTACAGCTCCCGCCCGTCGAGGGCCAGGATGCTGACGGTAGCCCTGTCCGAAGGCACGTTGGCCAGCGCGATGTTCAGCTCGTCGGCCGCCGGGTTGGGGAACACCTCAAAGGCTGCCGGCTCGTCGTACGCGGCGGTAGTTGCCGGGCCGGACGGGCGGAACACCGGGCCGCCGCTGATCACGACATCGTCGAAGGTGGCGTTCGTCGTCACGCCGTTGAAGTAGCTGGAGACGATCATGCCGGTCTTGACACAGGACGGCATGCCGCCGATGTACTGCTGGTAGATGGTCATCCAGGAGAACCCGTCGAAGGAAACGGCGGCGAAGAAGTAGTCGCCGCTGCGGGTCAGGCGCACGTAATCGGTGAACGCGGTAAAGGACGGCAACCAGAACAGGTAGTAGGGCGCATTGGGGAAGGGCCGGTACTCTACGTACTTCTGGTTGTTGGCATAGCGCACGATCGAAATCCTCCGGGCGCCCGGGGCATCCGATTCCTGCATGGTGATGCCGGCAAAGCCGGTGGACGGGAAGACGCTGGTGATTTTGGCGCTGATTGAACCGCCGTTGCAGGTCTCTGTCCCGACAAAGGTCATCTGGTCCTGCCCGGCGTAGGTGTGGCCGCAGGTGGAGCTGATGTAGTAGGTGTCGGAGTTGCTGTCGTAAGCGGCGTCGTTGAAGAAGCCGTTGCATCCGATGTTGGTGACCATGAAGTCGCCGGGGATGCCGCAGTTCTGGCTGGAATTGACGTTGGACTCGCCCGGCGTGATGCACTGCACGGAGAAGTCGGCGTTGTTCTGGTCCGTATCCATGCCGTCCATGAACCGGCCGATGCCCCGCAGCGGGGTGGGCGGGTCGACGAGGTTGTCGCCCGAGCCTTCGGTGAAGCCGGTGGTGGAGCCTCCGTAACTCACCGCGTCGACGATGGCGCTGATGTAGAGCAGGGCCACGGCGTCGGGGTCGCCATTCTGGATGAGGTTGGTATTCGGAGAGACGTCCAGGTCGCAGTTGGGCGTGGTGGCGCCGTTGCCGCAGATGACGAAGTAGTCGCCCGGTGCCAGCATCACTGCCGGCAGCTGGAAGTCGCCGTAGATTTGGCCATTGGCGCCGTTCACGAAGATGATGGAGTAGTCCGACAGGTTGATGGCCCGGGAGCAGGGGTTGTACAGCTCGACGAATTCGCGGTCGTCGGTGCTGGGGTTGTTGTAGTCCAGCTCGTTGATCACCGGAGTGCATTCGGGCAGGGAGCAGGGGAAAACCGCCGGGCCGATGCCGTCGGCCGAACAGCTTTCGGCAGTGAAAGAGGCCGTCACCAGTACCGGCAGGGTGTTGGCCGGCAGTTCGACGTTGGAGAACACGGCTTGGCCACCGGTAATGGCGCCGGCCGGAATCTTGGTGATGAAGCCGTTGGGGCCGTACAGCTCCAGGTCGCCGGTGGATGGCGGGTTGCTGACGGATACGGTCACCGTTGCCAGGTAGTAATCGTCGTCCTGGCTGGTGGTGCCGTCGTCATCGCAGCCGGAAGTGGCCGTCACCGTCACGCTCGTGATGAGGCAGGTGGGGATGACGACGCAATCGCTCAGGTGGACGCCCAGCCCGTCGAAGGTATTGTTCGGGAAGGCCTCCCATTCGGTAGCCAGCGTGGTGAAGTCGACGCCGGTCGGGTTCGTGGTTACGCCCTGCGATACGGAAGCGATCCGGCGGAGGGTCCGGTCTGCTGTAGAATAGCCGGGCGCCGTCCAGGCGCTGCCGGGGTCGATGCCGATGACGCCGAAGATGTCGGCGGTCGTGCCGGTAGCGGTATTGAAGAGTTCGACGGCGTCGTCTCCGTTGTAGTTGACCGCGCCGGCGACCACGCCGCCGGTGAAGTTGGTGGCGTTTCCATTTTTGAACACCATCACGCCGCCGCTGGGCAGCACGCCGCCGCCGGCGAGGTTGGAAATGCTGGAAGGCGCAGTGCTGCCGTTGCTGTAGAGCCTGAGTTCGTAGTTGGCCAGGTCGACCGGGCCGCCGGTGGGGTTGTATACTTCGATGTATTTTTCAAAACTGGAACCCTCCACGTACTCGGAGATGAAGAGCTCGGCGCAGCTGCCGCCGTTGCCGCCGCCGCCGCCGCTGCAATCGCTCGGGGCGAACTGGCAGCCTGCCGGCACCTGGCTCGCGGCATTGTCCAGGATCCAGTTGGCGGGGTTGTTGATGGCCGAGAGCAGGCTTGCGGTGGTTCCGCTTTCGGCGCTGCAGTTGTAGCGGCCGTTGTCTATTTCGCTGACGTTGAGGGCGGTCTCGCCGTCCACCAGGCCGGCTGGCACTGCCGAGGTGGAGGAACTCGTCGCATCTGCCGCCCATCCGGCACCGTCGAAGTTGATGGCGGCAACAAAGGCAGGAGTGGCGTCCTCTCCCTGGTAGGCCAGGATCTGGTCGCCGCTGGTGCCTAACAGCAGGCTGCCGGTGGCGGTCAGGGCGCCGACCGAGTTACCCTGGGCGTCGGTGGGGCCGCTGGCCGTGACTACGACTTCGGTGCCGCAGGCAATGTCGGAAGTGAACCCGACGAGCCAGATGCCTTCAGTAGCGCGGAAACTGCCGGTGGAGGCCACCCAGCCGTTATCGGTAAACTTGATGACTGTGCCGGAGGGAATCGGGGCGAGGGCTACGAAAGAAAAGCCGTCGGGGTCATCCGAATCGAAACTCACAAAAGCGATGTCGCCCGGGCTGAGCTGCATGCTGCCGCCGCCGCCGCCGGGGCCGCCGCTGCAATCGGTCGGGGCGAACAGGCAGCTGGCGGGCACCTGCTTCGAAGAATCGCTGCCCAGCCAGTTGGCGCTATCGTTTATCGCCGCCAGGAGGTCGGCCTTGGAGCCGCTCTCGATCACGCAGCTGTACTGAGCATTGTCGATCTCGCCAAGGTCTACGGCGGTAATGCCGTTGGCCAGGCCCATGGGCAGGGCAGAGGTGGAGGAGCTCGTAGCGTCCGACCATCCGGCGCCGTCGAAGTTGACGGCGGCGATGAAGGTGGGCGCGGCGTCGTCGCCCTGGTAGGCCAGGATCTGGTCGCCGCTGCTGCTCAGGGCCAGGCTGCCGGTGGTGGCCAGGGTGCCGACCGAAGCGCCCTGGAGGTCCGCCGCGCCGGCGGCCGTGACCACGACTTCCGTCCCGCAGGAAATTTCAGTGGTGAACGTCACCTCCCATACCCCCTCATTCGCCCGGAAGCTGTTGGTGGAGGCGATCCAGCCGTTGTCGGTAAATTTGATGGCCGTCCCGGATGGGATCGTAGCCAGGGCTAAAAAGGAAAACGCATCAGGGTCGTCGGCATCGAAGCTGACAATAGCGATGTCCCCTGCGCTCAACTGGGCATTGGCGGTGCCGGCAAGCGCCATTGCCAGAAGCAAACAGAATAACTTGGAAAAATGTCTCATACGCGTATGGCGTTTTTGGTTTATAAAAGTTTGTTGATGTCCGGGATGGGGGGCGGGCAACACGTGCAATACCAGTCCCGCCAGGCGGGAAACGGTAGTATTTGACTATGGGGCCGGAGAAAAATAAGTTCCTCATTTCAGGCGAGCTATTTTTCCGCCAGGCAAGGCGCGGGGAGGGAGTATAGCGGCGCTACATGACCGATCCCGCAACGCAGCCTGGCGGAAAAAGAGCCGTATCAAATGGGGAAGTTATTCTTCTCCGGGCCCTAAAATAAAGGGGGGCAACACGCCCGGCTGCGAAGGCCGGGTTTATGGAGGGTCGTCTTTAAGAAGCTGTTTGAATTTGATCCTCAGGTTTTGCTATGGCCCTTTTTCCGCCGCTCCGCGTTGCGCAAATCCTTATTTAGCGCTGCTAAACTCCGGTTTGCGCGCCTTGATCGGCGAAAAAATGCCTCATAACAAATTCCAGAAACCAAATTCCAACAGCTTCTTACAGGTTGTAAATTTAATGATTTTTTATAAAGGGTTTCAGGGAAAGAAGGGGGAAAATAGAGAAATATGAAAAATTAATATTCATTTAACTAAAAATATAAGCTTGCAGCCATCTTTGCTTACCTTCCCAGGCAGTTTTACGCAGATGGAGGGAAAAAGTTTTACTTTTACGCAAAAAATCCATGCAGTCGGTTTTCAGTGCCTATTTACAGTTGGGGTTCGGCCATATTGCGGACTTAAACGGATATGACCACATTCTTTTTGTGGTGGCGCTCTGTGCCATTTACCGGCTGCGGGAATGGCGGAAGGTGGCGCTGCTGGTCACGGCCTTCACCCTGGGGCACTCTCTGACGCTGGCCCTGGCGGCCCTGGATGTTATCCCGGTCAATTCCGCCTGGGTGGAATTCCTGATCCCGTTGACTATCCTGGCCACTGCTCTATATAACGTTATCGCACACCAGGAGGAATCGCAAATGGGCACCTTCAGCCGCAGCCTGCAGGTGAATTACCTGTTCGCCTTGTTTTTCGGCCTCATCCACGGCATGGGCTTTTCCAACTTCCTCCGCTCCAGCCTGCTGCCGGGAGAGGAAGGGCAACTGGTGACGCAGCTGCTCGCTTTTAATATAGGCGTGGAACTGGGCCAGCTGGCCATCGTCGGCGCCGTGCTCTGCCTGTCTTATGTCATGCTCTTCCTGTTGAAAGTGAAACAACGGGAGTGGAATGTGTTCGTCTCCGGATCAGCCTTCGGGCTGGCGCTGGTGATGGCGCTGGAAAGGGTGCCGTGAGGGGGGGAGGGTAATATTGTTGGCTTGGGGGGGCTTGGGGGGATTGTTATATTGCTATATTGTTGGCTCGGGGGGGCTTGAGGGGAATTGTTATATTGCTTCTAATTCTATTTTGTTAACTTAAAGTTTCGTGCCATCTGGAGCGCGGGCCCCGACAAAAATCGGGGCAGGCTCTCCAGGCCCGCTGCCTTCTAAAAGAAAGGGTTTTATGAAATTTTAAATCTATTTTTGCATGCTCGCGGGCCTGGAGGCCCGCGCTCCTTTTAAGTTAACAAAGTAGAACTAAGTGCCATAAGAATTAAAGAAAATATGAAAACGATACTGGTAGCGGCAATAACATTATGTTGTGGGGGGCTGGCCCCACCTCAGCAATGGGGCCATGAAGCCATGAAACCATCTGCTTCTGGTTTTCCGGCACGTTCGGACCACGACTTCCACGTCAGCAAGTGCCTGGTGGAGTACAACGAGGGCGAGCAGGCCCTGCAGGTGAGCCTGCACCTCTTCATTGACGACCTGGAGGAAGCCCTGCGCCGGCAGGGTGCCGATGGACTCTTCCTCTGCACCCCAAAGGAGCACGAGCAGGCCGAACAGCACATCTACCGCTACCTGCAGCAGCATTTCCGCTTCGTCGTCAATGGCAGCCCGCGGGATTATACCTTCATCGGCAAGGAAGTGTCGGAAGACCTGATGGCGGTGTGGTGCTACCTGGAGATTGCCGGCGTTTCCAGCCTGAAAACCTTACAGGTCAGCAACGACCTGCTGATGGAGGTGTTCGACGACCAGAAAAACCTGGCGAGCATCAACGGCCCGGGCGGCAAACAGGGACTGATGCTCTTCCAGAAAGGGGACACGGTGAAGAGGGCACAGTATTGACCCTGTGAAATAAACCGGACGTGCCAATTTCAGGCTTGCCCTGATGGACTAGAAGGGTGGCGCATTTATTTATAGACAGGATGAACAGGAAAGACAGGATTCCGCAGCCTTGATTTGGCCACTTCCCCCTCATTGACCGCCGAAGCCAAAGGCGAAGGTGGTTCGGGGGGATCGAGGGGGGCTGGCAGGCCAGGTTTTGCAGGCTCCGTTTTAGCCACCTCCCCCCTTCGGGCTACGGGTTGTACATAGATGGGCAATGGGCTGCCATCAGCCTGAAAGGCTGAAATAGGAATAGCCCAGGGCATCGCCCTGGGCGGCAAATGGCCGTTCAATTACGCCCTGAAAGGGCAAAATAATTTATATCGCCCCTTCAGGGCTATGGTTTGGCACCCGATGTCGCCCAGGGCGATGCCCTGGGCTGGGTTATATCAGCCCGTTGGGCTGACAGTAAGATATGTACAACTCGTAGCCCTTCGGAGGGATCGAGGGGGGCTAAAGAGCCTAAACCACCCCGCACTCCGACTGTTATATTGATTGACAAACCGAACCAATGAGCCGAATACTGAAAAAAATATTCATTTTGCCCATCCGGTTTTACCAGATGGCCATATCCCCGATGCTGGGGCCCACCTGCCGGTTCAAGCCCACCTGTTCGCACTATATGATCGGCGCCATTGAAGAATGGGGGGTATTAAAAGGCGTATGGCTGGGGCTGAAGCGCATCTTCAAGTGCCACCCCTGGGGGCCGCACGGCTACGACCCGGTGCCGGAAAATCCTGAAAAAAAATCAAAAGCAGTATAATGATGTTAAGAAGGCCAAGACGAAACCGGCGCAGCGGCGCCATCCGCGGGCTGGCGCAGGAAACCCACCTGGGGCCGGAGCACCTGGTGCAACCCCTCTTCCTCGTCGACGGGAAAGGGGTGCGGGACGAGATTTCCTCCCTGCCGGGAAGCTTCCGGTTGTCCACCGACGAAGCCCTGCGGGAGATCGAAAGTTGTATGGAGCTGGGCGTAAAAAGCTTCATCGCCTTTCCAAAAGTCGCCGATGCGCTGAAAGATAAACGGGCCACCCACAGCTACAGCAGCGACAACTTCTACCTGAAGGCCGCCCGGGAGATCAAGGCCCGCTTCCCGGAAGCCTGCCTGATCAGCGATGTCGCTATGGACCCTTATAGCTCCGACGGGCACGACGGCTTCGTCTATAACGGAGAGATCGTCAATGACGAAACCCTGCACATCCTCCAGAAGATGGCCCTGGCCCAGGCGGAAGCCGGCTTCGACATCCTCGGCCCTTCCGATATGATGGACGGGCGGGTGGAGGCCATCCGCATCGCCCTGGACGAGGAGGGCTACAACAACACCGGCATCATGTCGTACACGGCCAAGTACGCCAGCGCCTTCTACGGGCCCTTCCGCGATGCGCTGGACAGCGCCCCGAAAGCGAGCGGGGAAGATATCCCCAGAGATAAAAAAACGTACCAGATGAACCCGGCCAACCGCCGGGAGGCCCTCATCGAAGGCGAACTGGACACTATGGAGGGCGCCGACTTCCTCATGGTCAAACCCGCCCTCAATTACCTGGACGTGATCCTGCTCATGAAGCAAAGCTTCGAACTGCCGATCGCCGCCTATCACGTCAGCGGGGAATGCGCCATGCTGCTGGCCGCCTGCCGCAACGGCTGGCTCGACTACGAACAGGCTATGCCCGAAACCCTGCTCAGCATCCGCCGCGCCGGCGCGGATGTGATCATCACCTACTTCGCCAAAGATTTTGGGAAATTGGTGGCAGGGTAGGGGAGAGGGGGAGAGCGGGTGAGAGGGAGAGAGGGTGAGCGGGAGAGAGGGGGAGAGGGGGAGCTTGTACAGGTTGGACAACCTTCTATATACCCAATGCGGCAAAAAGGCCCCCGGCCCCCACCTATGCGGCCTACTGTGAAAACGCCTGTGTGTTCTATGCGATAAAAGCCCCTTCGCCCCCCAAACTAGGTGCATGAACCCGCGAGATTGCTATTTTCCCACTCTTTTCTCCTTTTTATTTTTGTTTTTTCAATGCAAATGATGGATCTTTAACCCCATGCCAAAAAAAGCCGGCGATTTTTGATTGCCGGTTTTTATTTTTCCGGATCAGGCGTTCGCCTTATTTAATCCTGCGGTTTCTTAAATTTTTTAGGATAATCGGCGCAAAATCCTACTCTGTTTAAGATTTATTTTGTAAGGCCCGTTAATTTTGTGTTAATATTTAAAAAAAAATGCGGGTTATATTCGCAATTTCGACTAATTGCCATTATATTTACGCCATCTTAATATTTCACGCTTCTACATCATCTTTTTTATAACCAAAATGCTAGTCTATAGAAAGTAACTTCTACACTAAATAATTGCTTACATAAGATCCCATAACGCAAACATTATTTAGTTATGCAAGTTACGCCGCTTAATGACCAGCAGCTTATTGGCCGTTATCTGGAGGGTGATGAACGCGCCTTCGAAGAATTGCTGAACCGCCATCAGCAGAAGATTTATACCTCCATCTACCTCTTCGTTAAAGATCAAAGCCTGGCCGAAGATATCTTCCAGGAAGTTTTCATAAAAATCATCGACACCCTGCGCAAGGGCAAATACAACCACGAAGGCAAATTCCTGCAGTGGGCCCTCCGCATTTCCTACAACATGTGCGTCGACTACTTCCGCCGAGCCAAGCGCCGCCCCAAGGTTTCCCCCACCGAGACCTTCGACATCTTCGACGTGCTCCAGGTGACGGATGACAATGCCGAACAGCGCATCATCCGCAGCCAGACTCACGACAAGGTGCGGGCGCTGGTGGACATGCTGCCGCCCGAGCAGCGCGAGGTCGTTATCCTCCGCCACTACGCCGACATGAGTTTCAAGGAAATTGCCAAGCTGACCCGCGTGAGCATCAACACCGCCCTGGGCCGCATGCGCTACGCCCTGATCAATATCCGCAAAATGGTCGAGGAAAGAGATATCGTACTACAGTAAAAGCAAGGAAGGGTGGCAGCGCGGCGCCTCCGGCCGCAGCTCCCCGTTCCGGAAGTTCATATCCCCCTGACGCCCCTTTGGGGCAATGCATTCTCCTAACACCTGTTATTCCCATATCACCATCGGCCGAAGCAGCAGAAATGCCGCTTTGGCCGGTTTTTTTATGCTTGCCTAAAACCCTGCCTTCGCTATCTTGTTCCAATACAATACACGCAGGCCATGCCTGTACAGCCCTGGCGAAAAGCAGCCGCGAAAGCCCTTCCTTCACGGCCGGCGCCTTTTCGTCAAGAAAAAAAATATCCATGCCGAAGAAAGACGAAGTCGTACTGGAAAAGCCCAGCGGGGAACGGTTCAGGGACACCATCTTTATCAAGGGGGCCCGGGCCAACAACCTCCGGAATGTCAGCCTGAACATCCCCAAAAACCGCCTGGTCGTCGTGACCGGCGTATCGGGCTCCGGAAAATCATCCATCACCATGGATACCCTCTACGCCGAGGGCCAGCGCCGTTACGTGGAAAGCTTGTCTTCCTATGCCCGCCAGTTTCTCATGCGGATGAAAAAACCGGATGTGGATTAC
Organism: Lewinellaceae bacterium; assembly: GCA_020636375.1. Lineage (GTDB taxonomy): Bacteria > Bacteroidota > Bacteroidia > Chitinophagales > Saprospiraceae > JACJXW01. Next base: position 97,334 of record JACJXZ010000014.1, read on the forward strand.
ATCAAAGGCATCTGCCCCGCTATCGCTATCGAGCAGAAGGTCAGCACCAGCAACGCCCGCTCTACCGTCGGCACCCTGACCGAAGTCTACGACTACCTCCGTATCCTCTACGCCCGTATCGGCCAGACCATCTCCCCGGTTTCCGGCAACCGGGTCAAAAAACACGAGGTGTCCGACGTGACTGACTACATCCACCAGTTCGAGGAGGGCGACAAGGTGCAGCTGTTCACGCCGCTGCCCTATAAGTACAAAGACCGCGTCCTAAAACAGGAACTGGAACTGCTGCTCCAAAAGGGATATACCCGCATGCAGGCGAACGGAAAGCTGCAAAATATCCAGGATGTGCTGGAAGAGGGGCCCTCGTTCCTGAAGAAAAAACTGGCCGAAGTCAAAGAGGAAGGTATCCGTATCCTGATCGACCGCTTTGTGGTCAAGCACGATGATGAGGAAAACAGCAAGCGCATCGCCGACTCCGTGCAAACGGCCTTCTACGAATCGGAAGGGGAATGCATCGTGGAGATCCTGGGCAAGGAAGAAAAAGAATTCAACAACCGGTTCGAGCTGGACGGCATGGCCTTCCCCGAACCGAGCCCCCAGCTGTTCAACTTCAACAACCCTTACGGCGCCTGCCCGACCTGCGAAGGGTTCAGCAAGGTGATGGGGATCGACGAAGACAAGGTCGTCCCGGACAAGACGAAATCCGTCTACGAAGGGGCCGTCGCCTGCTGGAAAGGCGAAAAGTACGGCCTGTGGCTGGACCGCCTGCTGGAAACGGCCCACAAATTCGACTTCCCGGTCCACCGCCCCTACCAGAACCTCACCAAAGAGCAGCGGCGCCTGCTCTGGAAAGGCAACGAGCACTTCTGGGGCATCGACGATTTCTTCGCCGAACTCGAAGAGAAGACCTATAAGATCCAGAACCGGGTCATGCTGGCCCGGTACCGCGGGCGGACGACCTGCCACGCCTGCGAGGGCGGCCGCCTGCGCAAGGAAGCCACCTACGTGAAGATCGACGGCAGCGCCATCACCGAGCTGGTAGAACTGCCCATCGACGAGCTGCTGGAGTTTTTCAATACCCTCGAGCTGAGCGAATTCGACGCCAAGGTGGCCCGCCGCCTGCTGATCGAGATCACCAACCGCCTGCAGTTCATGTGCGACGTGGGGCTGGGCTACCTCACCCTGAGCCGCATCTCCTCCACCCTCAGCGGCGGGGAGACCCAGCGCATCAACCTGACGCGCACTCTGGGCAGCAACCTCACCAGCTCCATGTACATCCTCGACGAACCCAGCGTGGGCCTGCACCCCCGGGATACCAGCCGGCTGGTGCGCGTACTGAAATCCCTGCGCGACCTCGGCAACACCGTCATCGTCGTCGAACACGAAGAGGACATCATCAAAAATGCCGACTACCTGATCGATATCGGCCCGGCGGCCGGCATCCACGGCGGGGAGGTGGTCTTCGCCGGGCCCTACGAAACCATCTATGACGAGGCGGCCGACAGCCTGACGGCAAAGTACATGAGCGGCAGGATGGCCATACCGGTGCCCCGGCAGAGAAGAAAAAGCAGCAATTTCCTGGAGATACAGGGTGCCCGCCAGCACAACCTGCAGAACATCGACGTCCGGATACCCCTCCATGCCATGACGGCAATCACCGGGGTTTCCGGCTCCGGCAAGACCACCCTGGTCAAATCCATCCTCTATCCCGCCCTGAAGAAACACCTGGGCGAAAGCTACTCCCGCGCGCCCGGCCAGTTCGGGAACCTGGGAGGCAGCCTCTCCCTGCTCACCCAGGTGGAAATGGTCAACCAGAACCCCATCGGCAAATCCTCCCGCTCCAACCCGGTGACCTACGTCAAGGCCTACGACAGCATCCGCAAGCTGATGTCCGACCAGCAACTGTCCCGCATTCACGGTTTCAAGCCCAAACACTTCTCCTTCAACGTCGACGGCGGCCGCTGCGACACCTGCAAGGGCGAGGGCGAGCAGGTGATCGAAATGCAGTTCCTGGCCGACGTGCGCCTGGAATGCGAGGAGTGCGGCGGCAAGCGCTTCAAACAGGAAGTGCTGGATGTACAATACAAAGGCAAAAATATCCACGACATCCTGGAGCTGACCGTGGAGGAAGCGATCGAATTCTTCTCGGACGAGAAGGACGTCGTCAGCAAACTGCAGCCGCTTTCCGACGTCGGCCTGGGCTACATCCACCTCGGGCAGTCCTCCAGCACCCTGTCCGGCGGCGAGGCCCAGCGCGTCAAGCTGGCCTCCTTCCTCACCCGCGAGCGCTCCGACGAACACATCCTCTTCATCTTCGACGAACCGACCACCGGCCTGCACTTCCACGACATCCGCAAGCTGCTCGACGCCATGAACGCCCTGGTGGAAAACGGCCACACTGTGCTCATCGTCGAACACAACATGGAAGTGATCAAAAGCGCCGACTGGGTGGTCGACCTGGGGCCCGGCGGCGGCAAGGACGGCGGGAACCTGGTGTTCCAGGGCACGCCGGAGGAACTGGCGAAGGTGGAAGAGTCGTATACGGGGCAGTACCTAAAAGAGAAACTGCGCGAATAATTGCCGAGAATGAAGCGGCTTGATCCGGAATGGGGCATCCAGGGCGCGCCGGACCTGGCCGTCGAAATCGTTTCTCCTTCCTCCTACAAAAGAGACCACCTGGAAAAAAAGAGGCTGTATGAGCAATATGGCATTGCCGAATACTGGATTGTCGATCCTTCCTACCGTTCCATTGAAATTTATGTCCTTAAGGATGGTGCCTATGAATTACACGCTTTTGGCATTGAAACAGAGCAGATCACTTCACAGGTACTCAAAGGTTTTTCTTTGGAAGTCAATTCTGTTTTTATGAAGCGGGAAGCCTGAAGCCTGGGTTCACGGGCTGCTTTTGTTGGAGAGTGAGCGAGACGCCCATGCCGAGGCGGTTGTCGTCCCTGCCGAAAAAGGAATAGGCCGGCTGGTTGATGTGGTGCAGGGCACCGCCTTTCACGCATAGGCTGAAAACAGTATCGGTGAGGCAAAACTCCTGAACCCCCTGGCCGGTTCGTATCACCGGCTCGGATATCTGAGCCTCAATTGAAGAAGCAGATAATGCACCAATTGTAATAGCAATCGCACATGCTATAAGAAGAAGCGATACGCCCACTATCTCCGTGCGCACTTCTTGGGGGAACTCACTGTGAGCAATCTTTCCACATTTCCGGCATTCGAATGCTCCAAAGGCAGCATAAAATAGTGCACCAACTATCCCGGCAATAGCCTGAGCGCTACTACTATAACCCCTGGTTACGGGTTCTCCACATCTTGGACATTTGTAAGCCATAATTTTTAATTTTGTCTACTATTTGAAAAAAGAATTTTCGACTTTCTATAGTAGCATTTCAAAATTGCTACAATTTCGGACGTTAACTAAAAAGGTAAACCGCCTGAAATCTTGTTAAAAAACATCACAAATGTCTTCAATTGCGGACGGTCGGGCCGCAGGTTTGAAATTCCCCTTCTTATTTCACGAAAAAATTCACGTTCCAACGAAGGTACAGCGTCGGCGTCGCCTTGGCGGGTTCCCCTTCAAGTTCAAAATTTGGGAATTGCTCCCGCAAGCCCAATTCGAAGAGGAAGGAACGGTTGGTGCGGCTTTTTCTGAAAGTTTCCATCGCCCAGCCCGCTGACAGCATGGCTGCCGAGTAATCGCCTGTCAGGTAGTTGAGCCGCAGGGCGAGGCCATTGGCCCGGATTTTCCCCTTGCTCTCTTTCTCGTACCGGTTGCCAAAAAACGTATAACCGCCGCCAAGCATCAGGCCGGAACCTAACTGGAATTCGTCGTTGTTGCGCACCACGATGCCGCCGTAGTAGATGCCGGCTTCCAGCACTTTTTTAGGAGAGAAATAGTAGCGGACGGGAACGCCGATACCATCGAAAATGGAAATGCCGACGCCAATTTTCCCGCCGTAGTTTCCGTATAAGCTCGTGTCCTGGCGTTCCGGCCGAGCGGCCTGGCCTAGATAAGCCGTCAAGCCGATTTTCAACCCGGTGAACGACACGTTGGATTTGGATTTCGGCATCGAATACCCTTCCCAACCCATCGTACCCTCGACCGCAATGCCCGGGCTCAGAAACCAGGCAACCCCGGCGCCAATTCCGTAAGCGCCGCCGACTTCGGTGCTGCCTATGCGTTTCTCCTTTTCTGTATTGAGAAATTCCAAATACGACGAATGGAAAAAGGACAACCCCAACTGGCCTGCTATAAAGATTTTTGCTTTTTCTTTCCCGGCATAGTACCGCGCCGTGCCGAGCAATTGCGGATTGTAGTATCTGCTTTTAGTGCCTTTCGGAAATGCTTGGCCTTCCATTTGCAGGGCTGCTCCGATAGCGAAATCGTCATAGAGAAACGTCCCGGCATCTGCTCGGGCATAGAGGTTGCTGGACTGGGCTTGGTCCCCATTGTCGAATTTGGTTTTGTCTGCGCCAAGCCGCAGGTTGCCGCCGAAGTAACGGCCGTCTTTTTGAGTTTGAGAAAACCCGGTGGAACCGGAAAGCAAGCAGATAATCAAGAGAATAAAGGTGCTTTTCATGTCGGAAAGTTTTTAAAAAGTTAGGAAAACTGATGTTTCCTATACATCGCCGTTTTGCTGAAAAGGTAAACTTCATCAGCGGCAGAAAATGCCCTTTCCTCAATGATGAATAGTACCACGGCCAGCAATCCCTAAGCCTTTCGTGGGGTTTCGTGCTTTCGTGGCATCTAAAGCGGAAATTGCTGCCCCACGACGAGAAGCCTTACCGAATCACTGCCAGCCGCATGGCACCTGCTTTTTCCCCGTCAGAAATACGCAGGATGTAAAATCCGTTTGCTAAATCTGTCAGGTCAAGCGTCAACATGGGCGTTTCCATCCAAAAGCTGCGGATTCGGCGGCCGTTTGCGTCGAAGAGAACCATTTCTAATTTTCCGGAGAAAGGTTGATCCGTCCGGATTTGTGCGATTCCGTCGCTTGGATTGGGCGCGATGGTTAGCCCCCAGGCTATAATAGGGTCGACGGTTTTATTAATCGCATTTGAGGCCGTGCAGCCAAAAGCGTCGGTTACAATGACTGTGTAGGTTCCGCCCGGTACATTTTCAAACAGGCCAGGCTGGTTAGGCGATTCAGGGGCGAAAGGGAAAATAGAGTAGGAATAAGGTTGCTGGCCACCCGAGGCACTAGCTTCGATGTTCCCGTTGTCGAAAACAACGGAAAGGTCGAGGTCGGTGACTGACACCTCGACGGTAGCGTTAGCTGTGTCGGTGCAGAAAAAATTGTTGGTAACCGTTACCTCATAAGTTGTTGTGACTGCTGGGGCGACGGTAATGGATGCACCCGATGAGAGAGTTGACCAAGAATATGAGCCGCCTCCAGAGGCAGTCAGCACCGTGGACGAACCCTCGCAAATGGCTAAATCTCCAGAAATACTAGCCATTGGCTGAGGATTTATTAAAACATTGGCCGCCTTACTGCCCATACAACCATGAACGTCGGTCACGGTCACACTGTAAACCCCAGACTGCGAAACATTCACATTGTTCAAAAAAGCGCAAAGGGTTGTTTCCCATGGGCCGGCAGGATTAGTCCAGGTATAACTTGGGCCTGTGCCATCAGAGATCGCGCAAAATGTCAAATCATCCCCTGTGCAGTATGGGGGCTCCGGTATTTGCAGAATGCTTACGCTTGGCGTTTGGTAAATGTTGACCGTGTCAGTGAGGGCGGTGTTCGAGCAGTGAGTCATTCCGTCGGTCACGGATGCTGTGTAAATGCCTGATTGTCCCGGGTTAGACAACGAGATAACCTGGTTATTACTGATAAAAGCGCCGTTTTTCGTCCAGTTCCAAATCGGGCTATAGGCATCGGGGGACATGACGCTGAGCAAAATCTGGCCCTGGCCTGAGCAGATTTCGGGATTCTCTGGTGTGGACATGACTGAAATTGAGGGCAATGGTTTGACCTGTACGACCGTGCTATCTAAGCCCATGCAGCCATTGGCATCGGTAATCGTGAGGTAATATTTGGTGGTTGCCTCAGGCATTACAGTAATGTTTTTCGTGGTATCTCCGGTTGACCAGAGATAGGTTTGTGCTGAGCAGCAACCCGTCAGGGTTGTGCTTGCTCCTTTGCAAAGAGGTACAGTACCGCCGCTGATTGAGGCCAAAGGAAGCGAGTTAATAGCGACGTGTTTGTTTGTTGTGTTGCTGCATCCGGTGCTGATATCTGTCACCGTTACGTAATAGACTCCAAAGCAGTCAAAGCTTATATTTGGTATCTGCGGGTTTTGAAGATTTGATGTGAACCCGCAGAACAAAGGCCCCGACCACGAAAAAATCGGATCTTGAGCATCTGTGTCAACATCCAATTGAAGAGTTTGACCAAAGCATGCATTCCCGGTTGGCGGCGAGATGATGTTTGCAGAAGGCAGTGCGTTTACCGAGACATCAACGCTGTCTGTCCCCACGCAACCGTTGCCATCCATAACCGAAATATTATAAAAGCCAGATTGTTCTGGTATTGTGTTGTACAGAGTAGGCGATTGTTGGGTCGAGGTGTAGTTGTTTGGCCCGGTCCATTTGTAGGAAATCAAACTACTGGGCGTTGCACTAAGTTTGAAGCTTTCTCCTTGGCAAACACTTCCATTCTCGGGCATGACCGCGGCTGTCGGATCCGGCAGGGGTTTAACTGTGATGACCCGGGTCAAAACAACCGGACAAACGCCTGGAATAGTGACGTTAACGGTGTAGATTCCGGACAAACTGTTTAGGGCTTCAGGAAACGAAATGTGCGCCTGCGTAGATGTGAAACCGTTTGGACCGCTCCAGATGTAAGTGGCGTTCGGCAAGGGTGAAGAAACGGTAAGTGAGAAGGGGCTGCCTTGGCAGACGTTACCATTTGACGGTAGTGTTTGCACGCTAGGCGCAATACAGTCACCCAAAAGAAGAGTGTGGGAAACGCTGAACTGGTTGAAAAAGAACCCATTTGAAGATGCTACAAAAAGGAAATAGCAATCGGTTTGGGAAGCAAGAACTGTGTCAAAAGTAATTATATTTCCTAGGCTACCTGACTCGTGGCTGAGAATATTGCCGGTTTTGTCACAAAGCCAAACTTCCGGGGCAGTGCCGCTTGGTACGACTTTGATTCTGGAACGCGAGCCTTCCTGAACTAGAAAACGGTATGTTTTTATGATCGGTCCGCAATTCAGGCTTCCGTCCAAACTGGCATTGCACTCTAAAAAAACAGCGTTAGCCGGCTCGTTCATTTTTTCAATCGCAATTGAAAAGTTGCCGCCAAACGAGCCTGTAGCAGATACGATGATATTGTAGGTGCCTGCTGGCCCGGTTTGAGGAACCGTATAAGTTGTTTGAAGCAAGTCTGCCGTGCTTGTGCTGGACATGGTCGCTACGATTGTCCCATTTGGAGAAAGCAATTCAAATTTATATCTGACACCGCTTCCTTTTGCTCGGATAAGCAACACATCCCTAGGATACAAAAACGGGGTTTGATAGGTTATGGTGGATGAGGCAGTAGCAAGGGTGCTATCCTTGCATTGCCCGAAAGCAATAGGCGTACCATCCTGGGCAACAACCCAATTCGACGCTAAAACAATCACCACAAAAGCAACGATTTTTGAAAAAGAGGGTATGTTTTTCATATCCGGCAGTGTTTTATGTTTTTCATTCCTGGCCTATAAAAAAATGGTAATGTTGAAGATAGCTCGCCTAATGGCTACCTGTCTAACATTGGGCACTCTATGCCTTCCGCACACCCTCAAGCCTCGACTCCGCTCGGCTTTACTCCCTTCTGCTGGCCAACATCAGACCGATAGCCTACCTAATTCCTTTCAAACTCACTTTTCGAAATCCGCTTGCCATCAAGTACATTGGGTACATTGTTTTCGGTAATAGAATACGTTATCGTTAATACGGAGTACCCGTCCGTGCCGACATAGACCTGGAAAGGATTTCCTTTGGAATAAACGGATTCTTTGCCCTGCAGGCTGGCCTCGATTTTCAGGTAATAATACCCGGTTCTAGCAAAGTACTCGGTGGCACGCCCATTTGGAAGGATGGATAAATTCGAATACAAGGTATCGGCAGCCAGGCCATTTTTCTGCATGATTTTGATGGCCAGGTTTCTTGCCGAATTGTTGACAAGATGCAGTTCGGCGCGCTGGCCAATTGCGGCTAATGTGAGCAGCAGCAGTGGCAATGTGATGAAAAGCGTTTTTTTCATGTCGGAAAAGTTTTGAAAAACCAGGAGAACTGGTGTTTCTCCTATATCGCCGCTTTGCCGAAAAGGTAAACCTCCTCACCCAACATTCTTCAGATCAACACCCATCCACCCCAAACCTGCACTTGTTTTCCCCGTCTGAGAAAATCCAGTTGCGTTTTTTGGAGCGCGTCGCGCGCGTCGCCGGACGCCAGCCAGCGGTGGCAAAATTGCCCCACGAACTCCTGTGTCTCGCGGCTGTCGGGAATTTTCCAGAGCGTCGCCAACACCTGCCGGGTGCCGGCGATTTTGAAAGCGCGTTGCAGGCCGTACACCCCTTCGCTGCTTTTGGATTCGCCCAGCCCGCTTTCACAGGCACTCAGGATAGCAAGGCGGGTGCCCTGCAAATTCAGGTCGCCGATTTCACGGGCGGTCAGGATGCCGTCCTGAAAACCGGGCGCGGCATGGCCACCTGTCCAGGCTTGTTCTGCGCCGGCAAGCAACAGCCCCGACGAATACATCGGGTTGCGCGGCGGGAAACGCCCTCTGAATGCTTCCGGCAGGGTATCCAAAGCAAAACCATGTGTCGTGAACATCAGAACATCCGGTGGAGGTTCGTCCACAAGGCTTTTCTTAAAATCTTCTTCCAATGCCTCATAACCGATCCGGATTTCGACTTTTGCCTCCACCCCTTGAAGCTGGACGGCAACGGTGTCCGCTTCGGGGAGGGAATTGGGCAGCGGGTCGGGCTTGCTTTGGCTGCCGTCCTTTGTTGCCACCAACTCTGCTTCGCCGAGGCATTCGCGTGTGCGGCTTTGCATTTTAATGGTGTCGGTCGGATACGACACACAGGCAAAAATCAGGGCGGATTGGGGCGGGCCTACAGGTAGCGGCATGGCAGCGGCAAGTTCGCGGGTGCTGCCCATTTGTTGCAGGCTGTATTTTTCCACGAGCCGTTCGCCATGCGCTTTGGCAATTGCGGGTAATGAAACTTTATGCAACAAGCCTGATGGGGCGTACCACACCCGCCGTACCCCGGAGAGATAAGATTCGAGCGGGTGCCAAATAAGCCGGTAGAGTTCGGAAGGCTCCGGTGAGCGGCTCGGGTAAATTTTTCCAAGCCATTCGTCGATGCTTAATCCTTCGTTTTCGAGCAGGAAGGCAAGTTGTTTTTCTTCAAAAAGAGGGATAAAACGGGGTTGTTCATCATTAGAGCGAAGTACGAGCGCACCGTAAAGGATGCTGTCGGTGGGGCTGTCTGGCTTGGCAAAATTAAAATGAAAAAATTCCACTGCCGCCTCATCCGGGGCTAGAAGGGCTTGCACATTGCGCCATCCGATGGGCCGGGTGGCGGTTTCGAATGCTTTGGATTTTTGAGCTAAATGCGCCTCGGTAAGTTCGGCTGCGCGGGCGAGGCTGTCTAATTCGAAAAAAGTGTATTGGGCGTTAATATCCTTTTGGGCAAGGAGTGTGCGTTGATAATCAATCATCTGACGAAGGCCAAGCCATTGGACCATTTGGGCGGCGAGAATGCTGTCGCCTCGCAACGAAGCCAGCACGGCTCGGGCGGAGGACAAGAGCTGGCCTTTTTGGGAAAGTTGGTCGTCGAAAAGTAGGCCAGGAATTTCGGGGAATGACGCGGCGTGTCGCCATGCGAAAGAGTACCAGTGGTCGAGTTGTGGTTGGATATCAGCGAGGAAGGCTTCGCGGCCTACATCGGAGAGGACGGCGAAATTGCGAATGGCGAGGCTGCGATAAATGGTGTCGGCGGTAAGGTAATGACCGAAGGCGAGCCTGGTTTTGCCACTCCGCTCCTCAATCCCCGCCCTACCTTGCATCAGAAAAGCGTAGAAAGAATTTTTTCGGCCCGTCACTTCTTCTGCCAGGGCGCATGCCTCTTGAAAAAAATCAAGGGATTTTTGCGTATTGCCGAGCCGTTCTTGACAAGTGGCAAGATTACGCAGCACGTCCAGATAATCTTTTGATTTTATGCCAACGGTAGAGCGCAGGATTTGTTCTGCGTCTTGCAGCAACAAAATAGCTTCTTGGGGGCGGCCAAGATGAGTGAGCGTTGCGCCATAATAGTTTAATCCAGAGCCATATGCAGTACTGTTTTCGCCAAATTTTTTCCGGGCGATGCCATTTGCATGTTGCATCCCGGAGAGCGATGACTCTGTTTTCGGAGCGGAGAGGAAAGTGTTTATCAACAATTTTTCAAAATCCGGGAAGGTCTCGCCAAAATTTTCAACCAATTCGAACGACTCATCTGCCAGTTGTTTGGCACGTTGAGTGTCTCCCATTTGAAAATAGCAAGTGGCAAGATTGGCATTAACTTTCGCATAACGAGGGCTTTTTGTGCCTAAAGTTTTTATCATTAGTTCTCGCGCATCACTCAGGTAGGGTAATGCGCTGGCATAATCATAAAAGTTGAGGTATGAGTTGCCAAGATTATTCAGAAGGGCAGCGTAGTTCGCAAGGTCAAGGTCGGTTTGCTTGTCGGCAAGGCTTTTGGCCTCCAACAATAAATTCAGGGCTTCTGCATTTTGGCCTAGTTTCTGTAGTAGCAAGCCGAGGTTGGTGCGAATCAAATTGGTATAAGGATGACCGGGCATAACCTTTTGAGCAAGGCGCAAGGCCTCCCGGGCATTTGGCAATGCTTTATCATAAGCGCCCACTGTAATATAGTTAAGTACAAGGTTGCCGACACATTGGATGCTCGTAGGATACTCCGCTCCAAAAAGGCCGGCGGCGACTTGAACTGTTTCTTCCAGAATGGGAGTGGCCTGTTGGTGCTCTCCCAAATGACTCAAAATCACACCCAAGGTATTGATTCTGAGCAGGTACTGATAACTTTCTCGTTCTAAGCCGTTTGCATGGGCATTTTCAATGGAAATTTCCAAATCAGCCTTTGCTTTCCCATATTTCCCCATGGAAAGAAACGCCTGGCCTCGATTGAGGTACGTGAGCCCCAAAGAAGAACTCGTGTCTTTAAGATAATTTTGAATGAGAAGCGCCGTGTCTAAATCGGCGATTGCCCGATCGAACTGCCCCATTCGGGTTAAAAGCGTACCCTCATTCGAATACATTACTGCGGTGTTTAGGTCGTAAAAACCCCTGAAGCCAAGACTGATAATTTTTGAGCTTTGCGCTAACTCCAATGCTCCGGCATAGTCGCCTTTCATCATCTGGATGGAACTTTTCAATGATAGCACTGATGCATACAAGGTGTCCTGGCTGCCTACTTCCTTCAGGCAAACCGTATCGAGGTATCCTATCCTTGCTTCCACTTTTTGAAATTCGCCCAGGTTACCCCATGCATTCAATGAATCCAGCAACTGGGCGCACTCCTGTCCCTGTGCCCGAGCAAAGCCAAGCAGGCAAACAAGGACCAATATTTTGGAAGAAAAGTTCATGGTAAAAAAGTTATAGGGTGAGCTTATGGGCGGTTAGGACACTTCACCTTTTTCCCCGAATCAAAATCGAATTTAATCACGTAGCCTTCCTGCACCACACGGGTATAGTCGGCATAGCCGATGCGCGCCACGCCTCTGCAGCCCCAGCCTGTGTCGTAAGAATTGAGTACCTCGAATTCCTCCGTTGTGTCGTCGTAGCCCATGACGAGCAGGGCATGGCCTTTTGCACCTGCAAGGGGGGTAGGGGCTTTCCAAAGGCAATTCTGTGGAGTCAGACTGCGAAAATTGTCTGTTACCAACAAGCCCACGATGACCGGGATGTTGTAGTCAATCCAGGCAATCGTTTTGGGCACCAGTTGCTCGCGGAACCGGTCTTCCTTTTGTTCCGGCGAGCCGGGGATGTTTTTTTTGGCTCTGAAAATCGGTTGATAAGTCCAGTTTTGAAAATGAGCAGCGTTGCTTCGATCTTGGCCATTTGGCAGGCGGTCATGGCTACAGGGAGTATTGGAAAAAGTGTCGGCGAGTGGGATTCCTTGCAGTTTGAGCAGGTCGAGCACGTTTTTGAGCCGGATATTGTCCAGGCCATACATCTTCACCAACTGGTTGTGTAAAAACGACCACGAAAACACCCGCATTGGGAGGTTGCATTTGCAGTGCCCATTACAGTAGATCAAAAGGCGCACCATGACGGCAGCCGTTACTGCGCAACTCCCGCAGGAAAGTTCGCAGCGTTGGTTGAAGGGTATAATGCCGGCTTTTCCGAATAGCGATTTTTTTCCGCCGGGGGGGCTGGAACGATTCACTTCCTGAGGCTCGCCTGCAGTGGCATAGGTGGAATCGTCGAGCACAATACCTCCAAAGGGCGGCAAGGTATCCGTTTGGGCGCGAAGCGGCGGAGCGGCGGCCGTGAGCAGAAAGAGCAAAAGAAAGAAGGAGCAGCGGTTCATCGATATTTGATTAGGGTGGTTAGTTGCCAATCGGTTTTTCAGGGAAGCGTTTTTCTTCTCCGTCGTCATCAAGCAGAAATTTTTCGTTGTCGATTTTGAGGAAAAACTCCGTGCCTGCCTTCGACAGTTCGAGCTGTTTTTTCCAAAAATCATCATCCAGGCGGGCGTAAACGCATAAGCCTGTGCCGCCTGGGTCGAGCGCGTACATGCGGGCAGGCTGACCGGGCAAACCCAGGCCGGGTTTGTACAAAACGGAAAGCGAAATTGTTTTTCCAGGTTGGGGGCCGGGAATGCGTATACGGGCAATCTCTTCATATCCAAAATTCGCAACAGGCCCTGGCTCATCTATGACGAAGTTAGGAACCGGTGGAGAAGGCTCCTTGTGGAAAAGCAGCCAGCCCAGCGCAAGGCCGAGCACGGTGCCAACAGTCAACCAGATCGCGGATCTTATCCAACTTAAAGGATGTTCTTTGGAAGGTCGGCCCTTTTCCGATTCCTCCTGTTTTATCTGGTCGCGCACAGCCTCTACGCGCTTGCGAATGTCTGACCGGGCAATCTGGCGCAGGTCGCCTGCAAATTGGCGCATTTCCTCTGTCCGCCGGCGCAGTTCAGGATCGGAGGCAAGGGCGGACTCGAACCGGGCGCGCTCTTCCGGAGTCATTTTGTTCCGGAGGTAGGATTCGATTTGTGTTATATTTATATCTCCCATGACGATTTTGCTATTCTTCAGGTTGCCGTTGTTCTCAAAAACGCTAATTTTTCATACACTTTTCCAATTTGCCCTGGCATTTGTTTTTCATAGCTTTTGACACATCAGGGCTGGCATCGCCCATCGCTTCCGCGATTTCTTTGTGGCTTTGGCTTATATACCAAAAACGCATGATCCGCTCTTTGCACCGCTCGCCGATTTGGCCAAGGCAATGCTCCAATTTTCTTTGCCGGGCTAACGCTTTCACTTCTTGTTCTGCTTTTTCCTCGAGGTCCTCTTCCCCTTCAATTTCCGGGGGGATGCCATCGGAGAAAGACTCTTCAATCGATTTCTCTTCTCCACGCTCCCGCAGGAGATCAAAAAATTTGCGTTGCGCAATGCGGAAAAGGTAGTGTTCAAGTTTACCCTGCTCCCGGTACTTGCCCTCCCGGAAGTTCCGGACAAATTTGATGACTGCTGCTGTCACCGCATCGTGGGCATCTTCGCTCGTGCCATTTTTGGAGTAAATCCAGGGGCGGATCATTCCCAGAAGCCTTAAGTACAGGTATTCTATAACCTTGTTTTCCAATTCAAAACTGCCTTCGCGAAGCCATGCAAGGGCTTCTTCGTTCGTGCAGGAATGTTTTGGCGGGCCGTTTTTCGTTTCGTTCATATATCGTTGGTAAATGAAAAGGTAAACCATTGGGATTTGTGTTCAATAGCGACATGACGAGGCATTGCGCTCCGGCGATTTCTGTATGGCGTCCCCACTTTGCAAAAAACCGCTTGCCTGTTCAAACAAACTATCTACCTCCACCTGTCCCAGCCCGCATCCAGTTCCAAAAATAAGTGCAAAAACCACCGAAATCATTCATTTTTTCATAATGAGAGATATTTCCTAATTTTGCCGAATACATTACATTTTCAGCCCCACAAACAGGAATATGTCCGTTAGATGTTTTAATTACATTGACCGCCAGCCACTACTTTCCCGTAAGCCTCCATCATCTCCCTAATCCAAGGAGCCAGATAGCGGATAATTTCTTCCCCATCAAAAACTCAGGAACAACCCCACCTAAAATGGAAACTACTTATACTGCTTTGCACCTGGTTTTGTGCATTTTGGGCGGACTTCCCTTTAGGGGATTGAGGGGCGGCGCTGGCAATGTACAAAACCAGGTGCAGTTGAGTATAGCTTTTAAAAAAAGGCTTGCGACTGGCCAACTAACACATTGGCAGATATTGCTGCATCTAAATTAGCCCTTTGGGAGGAACATTTCCTATAGGGCCGGATAAAATAAGTTGCGGATTGGTCTAAAAAGCGATAAGCGGCTATTAGTTACGAGCCAGAAAGGCAGCCAACTGATTCTATTTGCCTGTTTACGGCCTTCAAATGGCTCAATACCACGAGATTTGTGAAGAACCAAAAATACTACCTAAACGGATCCTCAAACCTACTCGCCCTCACCAGTTCCTCATCCGTCAGCGTTTCCAGGAAGGCCACCAGGGCGGCTTTCTCGTCGTTGCTGAGGTTGAGCCGGCGGGGACTGTCGCCGTCGGGCGCCCGCAGGCGGTGGTCGAGGTTCTGGTGTTTGTTCACGCCGGAGTTGTAGTGTTCCACCACGTCTTCCAGGGTGGCGAAGCGGCCGTCGTGCATGTAGGGGGCGGTCAGGGCGATGTTGCGCAGGAAGGGCACTTTGAACTTGCCGATGTCGGCGGGGTTGCCGGTGATGGCGCCGACGCCGGGGTCGGCATACGCTTCATCCAGCCCGTTGTTGGCCAGGCTCTCCCGGGAGATCGACATGTTGGCGCCGTGGCAGGAGGCGCAATGCTGAATGAAGAGGGCCTTGCCCTGGTTTTCTTTCGCGGTGAAGCTGGAGAAATCGCGGCTCTCGTCCCCGCCGGCGGCAGCCAGGCCGTCGTCGAAGCGCGTCCGGGTGGAGACGATGGAGTTGAGGAACTCCTGCAGGGCGTCGGTGATCATGAATGGGTTAACGGCTTCGGTATTGTAGGCCTTATTGAACAATATCCGGTAGTAGGGCACCTGCTCCAGGCGGCCGGCCAGCTCGTTGAGGTCCATGCCCATTTCGATGTCGTCCTGGATGGTCAGGCTGCTCTGTTCGGCGATGGAGTGGGCGCGTTCGTCCCAGAAAAAGAACTGGCGCTGAGTGGGGGTGGGCGGCCCGGTAATGCTCCCGCCACCTCCTTCATAGGAGGACTTGAAGTTGGCCACTGAGCCCAGGGCCAGCGAGTTGCGCAGGGTCAGCTGGCCGTCGAAGCCTTCGCTGAAGGCCTTGTTGTCGGCGAAGGCCAGTTCCTGGTGGTGGCAGGAAGCGCAGGAAACGCTCTGGTTGCGCGACAGCTTGTTATCGTAAAAAAGCACCCGGCCAAGAGTCGCTTTGGCATTATTGATCTCCGGCGGCGCCATGCCCAGGGCGATCATGTGTTCCGGCAGTTCTACGCTGTAGTCGATCCGGTCGTTGGGCAGGTTGAGCACGGCGGAAACGGCCTCGTACTCCTGATCGGTGTAGGTGGTATAGCGCACCTCTACCTTGTCTTCCAGGCAGGAGGACACGGCCAGGGAGAGCGTCAGGAGAAGGGC
Source organism: Lewinellaceae bacterium (assembly GCA_020636375.1). GTDB lineage: Bacteria > Bacteroidota > Bacteroidia > Chitinophagales > Saprospiraceae > JACJXW01. The sequence continues at coordinate 113,221 of JACJXZ010000014.1, forward strand.
GGGTAAAGTTCTGGTTTTCATAACCTGGTGAATTTAGTGGACAAGGCTTCATGGCTTCAACCTCTAATATACGGCTTTATCGTATCACGCGAATCCAGGACTGAAATTTTTGGAATACTGAATTTATTGACAATGTAAGGCTGTTAAAAACTTGCCCTGCCCGGATATTATCCCTAACTTGACGTCTCTACACGTTCCAACCTGCCGTTGCCGGGCTTCGCGCCAGGGGAGGGCTTTCTCTGATTTCTTCACCAAATCCCGAATACTATGCTAAAGTTCATTTCAGGCAGGCTTGCGCAGTTATCCGCTGGCGCCTTGCAAAGGAGGACAGACACACACACACACATTTACCCGCCGGCCCGATGGCTATCGGGCCAGCGAAGGTGGGCACATTTATCCGCCGAAGATTTCTTCGGCCGACGAAGCCAAAAAGCAAAGCCGATGGCGAAAGTACAAGCCCTGGCACCATCCAATTCTATTTCCTTGTGCTACAATTTTAAAAAGGCTAAGCATTTCCTTTACTATTGCAGCCTTCATGTTTTTTGCGCCTGGCTTATTTGCTCAGGGATATGGCCCTTGTTTCCCAGTCTCTCCTCCCCAGGCAAAGCTTTGTGTGCCGGCTTCCACTCCAGGTAGTTCTTGTGAAGAAAGTATGGAAGACTACCCGGAATATCCCTGCATTTTATCCTTCAGATTAAGAGTTGTTGTCATTCGCGACAATTTGGGCAACGGAGGCGTAAGCGATGCCTATGCCATAAGCGTAGTTGAAGAGGTGATAGAAGCCTTCGCTGTCTACGGAATATATTTTGACTTTGACGGGGTTTTAGGATACCAGAATAGTACCGACATCCTAACGGCTGACCTTCAAAGCACAGAAATTTCAAACCTCATCACCCGGAACAACAACCCCCCAGGCCGGATAAGTATATATATTGGCAGCGATGCCGGCTCTCCGTCGGGTATTGCTGGAGGTATCCCCGGTATTGCGACTTATGTAAAAGGATATCTCCCCGGGAGTGGCCTGGCGGTGCATGAAATTGGCCATTGCCTGGGGCTATATCATACCTTTCGAGGTTCTGAAGACTATTGTGAAGACCTGAATCCAGATTATGTAGACCTTAATATCGAGAATTCCTATTGTGACCCGCTCGAAGAGGATTTGTATTCTTGTAGCGATTGCGTGCCGGATACGCCGACTGACCCATGGATGTATGTTGGAGATATCAATGGGCCCTATGACGTGGCCATATATGACCCTATTACACAGACTTGTTCTGTTAACCCCTTGCAACCTTTTCCGATTGTCGATATTCATAATTATATGTCCTACTATTTGGCCTGCTACGAGCATTTCACGCCCGGCCAGGTAAGCAGGATGAAAAAAGTGGTGCATTTTATACAAGATTTGAGCGGTTCAGTATCATTTGATTACCGGTTTTTGCTAAACACCCTATCCGACAAACTGATAATTACCGCCGATACCGACTGGGACGAGCCCGTAGAAGTCTGCACCGACGTCTACGTCGAAGCGCCGAACACCCTAACCATCACCTCCACCGCCTCCATCCACCAGGGCTTGAAATTCGTGATAAAGCCCGGCGCCCAGCTGCGCCTGGAAGGCGGCACGATGACGGACGCCGGCGACGGCTACTGGAAAGGCATCGAGGTGTGGGGAGACGCCAACGCCACGCAAATCCCCAATACCGGCCAGGGCAAGCTGTACATCGGCGGCGGGGCAGTAATCGAATACGCTACCGAAGCCATCGTTGCCTTCAACCCCAACCCGCCGGGCGGCGACGTGGAAGCCACCGGCGGCGGCCTGGTGCTGGCCTTCGATTCTTACTTCCGCAACAACGCCCGCTCGGTGGAGTACCGCCGCTACGAAGGGCAAAACTACGGCCGCTTTGTCAACTGCACGTTCACCATCGACGGGGGCCACTACGGCCACCCCTTCCGGGAGCACGTGAAGCTGAACGGCGTGCGCGGCCTGCAGTTCATCGATTGTACGTTTTCCAACGATACCGGCACAGGCGACGTGTTCCTGGGCAAAGGCGCGGGCATCCACAGCCTTGATGCCAACTTCGCCGTCGGGGGCAGCGGCACGACCTTCCAGAAGCTGCGTTTCGGCGTACGGGCGGGCGCGGCTAAGGGCGCGGAAGGCTTTATGATCAGGGATGCCACGTTCCGGGAGCTGGAAAAGGGCGTGCTGGCCGAAGCGGCCAACCACTTCACCGTCACGCGCTGCACCCTGGATGTGGGCGGGCACGTGAGCAACCTGCCGCCTTTTTTGGTGTCGCAGGAGGGGGTGCAGATCAACTACAGCACCGGCTTTACCGTAATGGGCAACCGCCTGCGTGGCCTGGCCGCCCGCCAGGACGAGACGGTAGGGGTGAAGGTGATCGACACGGGAGCGGGCACGGATGCCAATACCATCTATGGCAATGATTTTGATGTGTTGTATGTGGGCAATGCGGCAGTGGGGGATAATGTGGGGATGCCTGAAGGCGGTGGAATTGTGTATGAATGCAATGACAACCTGGGCAGCAATGTCTTCGACTTCTGGGTGCAGGAAGGCGAGGGGATTACTGAGGAACAGATAGGTGCATTAGGTGACGCGGCTGGGAACACTTTTTCTATGAATGTCATAAACGCGACCGGGCATTTCACTAACCAGGGGAATGGCCTCATTGAATATTATTACGATGAGGAAGAGCCTACCGAAGAACCAACACAATACACGGAAGACAATATTAATCTTAATACAGCTGAAACTAATGATTGCAATAACGGTGAGGCCGGCGGAGAGATTCCTGACGAGGGAATCGACTTGGTCAAAAACCGCTTTTTCGAAGCCAAAGCCCAATACCAGCTCTACAAAACCGATTACGACGAATTAATTGACGATGGGGATACCCCGGGCTTGCTGGCGGAAGTACTAAGCCGCGCCGGGCAGGCGGGCAGCCTCATCAACGACTTGCTCGACATTTCTCCCTACGTTTCCCAGCACGCGCCAAAGCCGTGGTTGACAAACCCACTGTTTTCGACAATGGCATGCAGGTAGACCTCCTGGAAGCCAACCCCGAGGCGGTGCGCAAGGCAGGCTTTTACTTTACCTGGAAGAAAATTCCAGCCTGGAAGAAGAGGAAGTGTTACAAGTGCAATATACCAGCCTGTTGAATACCGACCGCGACGCTATGGAGGAGGATTTGTCCGCCGCCTACGCCGCCAAACACCGTGCCGCCGACCGGTGTTTACTTACTATTTATTGGATAGTGTTGCCTACAACCGGGACAGTGCCCTGTTGTGGCTTAGCCACAAGGGCAGCCTGCATTCCTCTACCTGAAAGCCGATATCCAACTCCAAACTGGGCAGGATGAAGCCGCTGAGAATACGCTGTCTTCCATCCTGAAGCTTTCCTGCTGACTGAAAAGCAGCAGCAGGAGTACGACAACAAGCATACTTTATTCAAGCTGCTGTCCGATCAGGCGGATATCTTTAAAATGGATAGCCTGGCAGTAGCAGAATTGTCTAATATTGCCCAGAGTGGCGGTTTTACCAACAGTACCAGGAACCTGCTGGATTATGCTTACGAAGGAGAGTGGGAGCCGGATCATAGCCTGCCAACCGCCAGAGAAGAACGAACCGCAGTTGGTTCTACAACCCGGCATCATCAGTCCTCTATCCGCGCCTTTCCCAACCCTGCCACCACCGTCACTTTCGAATTCACTATTCTGCTGGAGAAGAGGCTTCGGTTCGCCTGGTGAACGCCATGGGGCGTGCGGTAGCCGAAATTCCCTTTCGCCGAGAGTGGGAATAAAAGAATGGGACATTTCCTACCTTAGTGAAGGTGTTACTGGTATCAACTCTGGATAGATGAAAAGCTGTAGGTAGGTAAATTTACATTCAGCATTAGACATAAACCTGGGGAAGTGGAGCCATTCCACTTCCTTCTTTCCTCTTGGTTTCAATCCTTTAGCAATGCGAAAAGCATAGTTTTATTCCTATTAACCCTTAATGGTTTAGTTTTAGATGCACAGGATAGTTATAGTTACCGGTTCGATTTCGGCTTTCCGGCAGTGTCTTGACGAGCATAGTAACTACCGATAGCTGTTACTATGCAACGGGCGTGATAGCCGACTCTGTGCCGCCTCACGAGGCGGGCAATATTTTGTAAAGTTTTCGCTGCAAGGTGAAATTGATTACCTGAAAACGATAAGAGATACGGCAAAATCCTACCAAACCTGGCGCAACAACCTGAAGGCTTTGCCCTGGGGCTTTGCAGTTGCAGGGTATACGGTTGACAGCTTGATGAAGGCACTGTTGATTGTTTATGACGAAGAGGGCGATAGTATTTTTACAGCACAATTCCCCAGCCCTTATTATCCGGATGAAGGATTTATCTTCACAAAAGACATGGAGGTATTGGAGGATGGCTATACTGTTGAATTTGATCGTTTCTACTGAGGGTATTAATAATGATGAGATACAGGTATTGCGGTTGAGTATGGAAGGGAGGTGTTATGGGAAAAAGAGTATGGAATTATCTCCCGAGACGACTCTCCTCATAGCTTAATACACATCCCAGGCGGTTATCTAATAGCTTCTATTCGGGACAATACCAATTTTGCTCATCAAAACATCGAAGCCCGCAACCATCTTTTCAAAATTAGCGAAGAAGGCGATATTCTCTGGGAGTATTTCTCTCCCATTGATGAGCTACGAGGCAGGAAGGGCAGTACATAGCCACCAGCGATGGCGGGCTACTGGTTTCACTGTACCAGGAATAGAGGTTCCGGCATACTGGTTTCAGCCAGCTACGCTGGCACAACTACGCTTTCAAGCTGGACTCCAACCGGCAGGAAGAATGGGGGTGCTGGTAAGAGATTCGCTGCCAGCTATATCCTATAACAACCAACTTACGTCGGGTATAGAAATCCAGGATGGCAGCGGTTACGCCGTTGCTGGCAACCTGATCGCCCGTACGCCGCAAAATTGGTTTTTCAGTGGGTGCTACCAAAATATCTCCCGATGGCGTTTTGCTTTGGAAACGCTACTACCAGCACATCGCCGGCGAGGACTCGCCACTACATCAACGATTTAGCCTATACCCGACGGCGGCTTCATCATTAAGCGAAGTGCGCGACACCGTCAACGCCCCCGCCAGCAGGGCTGGCTGCTGAAGGTGGACGAATACGGCTGCCTGGTGCCGGGCTGTGAGTTGATCAGCGGGGCAGAAGAGCCCAAGCCATCAGGCAACCTGAGTCGTCAGATGGCTGCACCCTGCTGCTCTACCCCAACCCGGTGAGCGAAGCGCTCGCAGGTGTATTTCACCGCCCCGCCGGCGGGGAGCCCACTTCCGCATCCTGGATGCGCAGGGGAGGAGTGGCGGCGGTTTTCCACCCGCCTCTCGGAGGTGACGCTGCTGGTGGAGGTGGGGAGCTGCCGGGCGGGGTGTATTATTTGCAGTGTTTGCGGGATGGGCAGGTAGTGGGGTGGAGGGGTTTGTGAAGCGGTAGCGTGAGCTGGCAACTTGGAGTTGTCTGCTCACTTCTACTCACTTTTCCAGCTGTCGCCTCTGTCAGGCGTAGCCGGCAATTGCGACGACTACGAGCTTTATGCAGTGGCACGTGAGCCGCCACTTGACTTTGCTATGCGGAGTATAAGCCGGAGCGCAATAGAAAATCGCACCCCGACAACAAACACCGGTTTGCTTATTTTAGAGTCCAAAAGCCTGACCGTAATAGATTTTAAAAACGATACAATATGCAGCCTCACTACCTACAAGCCGATATCCTGCTGCAAGCCGGGCAGGAGGAAGCCGCTGAAACTACGCTGTCTTCTATCCCGGAAACCTTCCTGTTGACTGAAAAGCAGCAGGCAGAGTACAACAACAAACTGGCCCTGTTCCAGTTGCTGTCTGGCCAGGCTGATATTTTCAAACTGGATAGCCTGGAGGTAATAGCACTGTCCGATATTGCCCAATTGGAGGGCCTGGCCGCCCAACAGGCCCGCAACCTGCTGAATTATGCCTACGAAGGGGAGTGGGAGCCGGACCATAGCTTGCCAGAGCCTACTGAGGCGCGTTTAACAAACATCGCGCCTGAGAATAAGGAGCCCCCTGCTTTCATCCGTGCTTTTCCCAACCCCGCCAGGGAGGTTGTCACTTTCCATTACAACATACCCGAGGCAGTTGTTGCCACTGTGCGGCTGTTCAACCTGATGGGCCGGCCAGTAGCTGATATCTTCCTGCAGCCACGTTCCGGGACAAAGGATTTTGACGTCAGCGCCCTGCCGGAAGGCATGTACGCTTATCAACTTTTGCTTGGCGGCATGGTGAAAGCTGCCGGCAAGGTTGTCGTATTGCATTAATTCATTTTAGCTGCCAGGGAGGAGGTGGTTTCCGCTTTCCTCCCTGGCTTTTCTATTGTATAGTTATGAGGGTTTTCAGTTTCTTTTTCGCCTATTTTTAGCGTTTCATTTGTTAATCGGCCAGAATACTTTTAGCTACCGGTTTGACTTTGGCTTTCCGGCAGTGGTTCTGACGAGCATAGTCGCCACCGACAGCTGTTTCTATTCAACGGGGATCATTGCCGATTCCATCCCCCCGTTTAATACCGGCAACATTTTTGTCAAATTTTCTCTGGACGGGCAGGTGTTGATTGCCAAAACCCTGAAAGATACCTTAAAAACATATGAAACCTGGAGAGGCAACCTGGCTGTAGTTGGCCCGGACAGGCTGGCTGTTTCCGGAAATGCCAAAGATGGAATCCGGAAAGATTTGCTCCTGGTTTTCAATACCCAGGGAGATACTTTATTTTCTGCAGGTTATCCTCACCCCAATTACCCTGAAGTAACCGGGACTATTAACCGGGATTTCAAAAAAACTGAAAGTGGTTATGTGATCCTAAATTATATAAAAAACCCGGACGGCACCGGCGAGACCGATATAGAGCTTTCAAAACTGGACACTGCCGGGCGTTTTGTATGGAGTCAAACTTTCGGAATCACTTCCAGGGACGATACACCACACAATGTCATCGTAGCTCCCGACGGCTACATCATTGCTGCCATTCGGGACAACACCAACATAGCCCGGCAAGACTACGAAGCCCGCAACCACATTTTCAAAATCGACGAGCAGGGCGAAGTACTTTGGGAGTATTTCTCCCCGGTGGGCGAATTACGAGGTAAAGAAGGGCGGGCTATAGCTACGACTGACGGCGGCCTGTTAGTTTTCACCGGGCAAGGAGTAGAAGTGTATGTCAACCCCGTGACCGGGCAGCTACGCTGGCACAATTACGTTTTTAAGCTGGACTCCAGCCGGCAGGAAGAATGGGGGGTGCTGGTCCGGGATTCTTTTCATGCTATATCTTATAACAACCAGCTTACGTCGGGCATAGAAATACAGGATGGCAGCGGTTACGCCGTTGCCGGCAATTTAATAGAAGGCACTCCTGAAGATGGGCTGTATTTCAATGGGGTATTGGCCAAAATATCGACGGAGGGCGTTTTACTTTGGAAGCGGTACTATCAACACATACCAAGCCAAAGGACCCGCCACTACATCAACGACTTAGCCCAGGCACCCGACGGCGGCTTCATCATGGTTGGCGAAGTGCGCGACACCGTCAATGCCCCCCGCCAGCAGGGCTGGCTGCTCAAGGTGGATGAGTATGGCTGCCTGGTGCCGGGCTGTGAGCTGGTGAGCGGGGTGGAGGAGCCAAAGTCATCAGACGACTCCAAGTCGTCAGATGACTACGGCCTGCTGCTCTACCCCAACCCTGTGAGCGAAGAGCTGCGTGTGTATTTCTCCGGCCCGGCAGGCGACGAACACCACTTCCGCATCCTGGACGCCCAAGGGCGGGAATGGCGGCGCTTTTCCACCCGCCTCTCTGAGGTGACGCTGCTGGTGGAGGTGGGGGAGCTGCCGGGCGGGGTGTATTATTTGCAGTGCTTGCGGGCGGGGCAGGTGATGCGGGTGAAGGGGTTTGTGAAGCGGTAAGTCTCAGAAGCTGTTTGAATTTAGTCCATCAGTTCAAAAAACCAAATTCAAACAGCTTCTCTGCCAATCGCGTTTATTAGCAAACGCCGTAAAAGTTTGAATCCTGCCCCACTACTCAACCTACTCCGCCACATACTCTCCCACCAGCCGCACAACCAGGTCATTGAGGAACTCCACCTCGTACTCGCCCACTGTTGGCTCCAGGTGTTCGTTGCCGATGCCGCTGTGGTTGGTAATAAAGGTGTAGGTGCCGTTGGAAGCGATGGCCAGGAGGCGCATCAGGAACTCCGTCGGTTTGTCGATCCCGCTGGCAGTAACGGGGATGATCTTGATGCCTTTTTCGGCGGCAAGCCGGAGCTGGCCTTGTATCTCCCCGATTACCTGATCCTCATAATGAGGCGGGGCGTCCAGGATGAGGAAGAGCAGGCGGGCGCGGGCATCCTCCCGCCAGTCCTGCTCCGCAATGGCCTTTCTGAGGGCGGAATGCACCGCTTCGGGATAGTCGCCGCCGCCGTCGGCCTTCTGGCTGTTGATGAAATCCACCACCTGGCTGAAGTTGGCGGTGAGGCCAGAGGTCCGGGTGACGTATTCGTCGCCTTCGTCCCGGTAGAAAACCGAACCGAGGCGGAAGTCCACAACCGGGTTGTCGTTTTTCATGCGGGCGATGATGTCGTTGATTTCTACTTTTATGTACTCCAGTTCGTCGGCCATGGAGCCGGTAGCGTCGAAGACGAAAAAGACGTCGGCGGCCTGGCTGTAGGGGCCGTTCGCCGGGATCACCATCTCATTGACGCCGGCTTCGTAGAACTTCACCGCATTCAGCCCGTAGGACTGCCCCTGGTGGATAACGCGGATGCGTGCCGGGGAGGTGGTGCCGGCAGCCAGCAGGTCGGGAAAGAACTCGGCCCGGCCGGAGTTGTCGGTACGGGCCTGCCAGAGTACTTCTCCGCCCTGCCCGAGCAGGTGTGCTTCAGCATCAATCACGGGCCGGCCGTCCTGCCCGCTGAGCTTCAGGCTTATCCGGTTGTGGGGGCCGAACTTCCAGTACACGGGATATTCCGAGAAAGTGTCCTTGGCGATCAGCTGTTCCCAGAACGCCCAGTTGTCCAGGTCGTTCCATTCGCCGGCGGTCAGCTGTCCGGCCTGTATGGTGCTGTCGCCGGCCTGGCCGGATCCGCTGCCCGCCGAGCCGGCGAGGCTTTCGCTGAATGCACCGTCGGTCACGTCTTTAGCAGTGCTTTCAGTTCCGAAATCATCTTTCTGGCAACTGAACAAGGCGAGCGCGAGGCTCAGGAAAAGGAGGAAAGCGTATCTCATGGTTGTTGTTTTTTAATCGTTACAAGGTTTGGCAGTGGGTTAAATCCGGTAATGTTTCGGCGCAAATGGAGAGCGGGTCTGATTGGTTTTCAAAAATTAAACAGGGGATTTGCCGTGATAGTCGACAGGCGAACTCTAGTCGCCAGCCGACATCACATCCCCTTATTAATATTTGAAACTCAATCAGGCCCGCTGGATAGATCAACGAGTTTAACCCACTATCCCGGGTCTCATGCATAAGACGCAGGGCCGGGAAAAAGCGTTGGGCTACTTTTTACATTTTCCCTACCTTCGCATAAAAAACCAACTGCAGATGAAATTACTTGAAGGAAAAGTAGCCCTGGTCACCGGCGGGTCCCGGGGCATCGGGGCGGCGATCACTCAGCGGTTTGCCGAACAGGGCGCCGACGTGGCCTTTACCTACCGGTCTTCGGCCGAGCAGGCCAATGCCGTGGCCGCCCGGCTCAGCGGCCTGGGCGTCCGGGCTAAAGCCTATCAATCGGACGCCAGCTCCTACCAGGCCGCCGAAGAGCTGGCCAACGCCGTGCTGGAAGAATTCGGAAAGGTGGATATCCTGGTGAATAACGCGGGCATCACCCGGGACAACCTCATGCTGCGCATGACCGAAGAGATGTGGGACGAGGTCATGCAAAACAACCTCAAGTCGATCTTCAACCTGACCAAGCACCTCATCCGGCCCATGATGAAAAACCGGGGCGGCAGCATCATCAATATGAGTTCGATCGTCGGGATAACGGGCAATGCCGGGCAGGCCAATTACGCCGCTTCCAAAGCGGGCATCATCGGCTTCACCAAGTCGGTCGCCAAGGAGATGGGCTCGCGCGGCATCCGGTGCAATGCCATCGCCCCCGGCTTTATCGAGACCGATATGACCGACGCCCTGGACGAGAAAGTAAAGGAGGGATACCTGTCCAATATCCCTATGAAACGGCTGGGCAAGGCGGAAGAGGTCGCCGACGCCTGCGTCTTTCTGGGGTCGGATCTGTCTACCTACGTTTCCGGCCAGGTGCTGAGCGTCTGCGGAGCGTTGAACACGTGATTTGTTGGTGGTTGCTGGTTGTCTGTTGATAGTTGTTTGTTTGGCAACCCGTTTGTTTCCTGGCCGGGCTGGTTAGCCGAACCAATCAACCAACAACAAACAACAGACAACCCCTGCTTTTCTCACGCCCAATTACTCCCGACAATGTTGATGGTTACCGCTCCAGAAAGCCGGCCGCCAGCGCCCTGGCGCAGGCCGCTATCCTGGAAAGCCGTTTTTCATTCAGGGAAAAACGAACCTGCCAGTTCTCTTCTTCCGCAAATACTGCGTCTGTCTCGCAGAGTTTTTCCAACTGCAGTTCTAATTCCGGGCTGTTCAGCCCTGTGTACATCGCCAATTCGAAGGCGGTCAGGCTGTGGTGTTCTTTCAAGGCTTCGAGGATCGGTTTTGAGCTGTCGCTGTTTAAGGTTTCCAGAATAAAAGTTGCCTTTTCGAGTTGGTCTGTGTTTACTGGCTCAGTAACAATCCATGCGTGCATAGTGGATAAGGGTTTAGTCATTCTGTTAATTGTATTTCATGTTTAGCCCTATATCAGTAGGGGAAGGCGGGGGGCGATAGTACGGTAATATAATTTGTGCTCATCTGGAAGAGGGGAAAAAAACTGGAAAGTGCTGGAAGGTATGAAAAGTTGCCTATGCTCTTTGCCTCTCCGTCTTACGAACCTGTTAGAAAAAGGTTTCAGGAAAAACCGGCAAAAAGCAGGTATTGATTATTTTTTTTCAGTCAGTTGCCGGTTTTTTGCTTCCTGCCCGTTTCACTTGGTAATCCTGTCCAAAATCCGGATTTTTAGCCTGTAAAATCAAAACGGACTATCCTATGCCAATCAGAATGGAAAAAGACGACCCGCAACCCCGTTCAGGGGGAGGCGGGGGCGGGCGCTCCGGCGGGGGCGGCGCCAATGCATTGATCCGGTTCCTGCCGCTCGTCCTGATGTTTCTCTTCAAACGGCCCAAGCTGTTGATCCCCATCCTGCTGGTGGGCGCCGTATGGTATTTCTTCCTCGGCGGCAGCGAGATGCTGAGCGGGGGCGGGGGCGCTTATGAGGAGGGCGATGCCACCGAATTTTCCCTCGGCGCCACCCTCGACCAGGAGGTGTACGACCGCGCTAAGGTCTTCGAGCCCATCTCCTACGGCTACGGCGGCCAGGGCGGGCTGCCGGCCCGCGCTTCGCTGGAGCAATACGCCCCCCAGCGGCGGCACCAGGGGCGGCAGGGCTCCTGCGTGGGCTGGGCCAGCGCTTATGCCGCCCGCACCATCCTGGAAGCGGAAACCACCGGCCAGAACCCCAATAACGTGGCCTTCAGTCCGGCCTACCTCTACAACCAGATCGCCCTGACCGGCTGCCAGGGCGCCTACATGCTCGACGCCATGAAAACCATGCAGCAATACGGCGGCCTGCCTTTCAGCCAGTTCCGCTACGACGAACGCAGCTGCAACAACGAGCCTTCCACTAACCAGAAGCAGGCGGGCGCCCGCTTCCGCATCCAGGGCTTCGACCGCCTCACCGTCGGCGCCAGCCAGTACAAGCCCGACCTCCTGGGCATCAAGCAGCACCTGGCCCAGGGCTACCCCGTCGTGATCGGCATGATGGTGGGCGGATCCTTCATGCAACCCATGATGGGGCAATCCACCTGGCAACCGTCCCAGCGCGACTACGCCATGCCCGGCTTCAGCGGCCACGCCATGTGCGTCATCGGCTATGACGACAACCACCAGGGCGGCGCTTTCCAGATCATGAACAGCTGGGGCGAAGAATGGGGCCAGCGCGGCATCGGATGGGTCAGATACCGCGACTTCGAACACTTCACCAAAGAAGCCTACGGGGTTTATCCTGTCGCTGCACAGCAGGACAAAAGCCGCATGGCCGTCGAATTCGGCCTGGCGGACGTCAATTCCAAAAATACCATCGGCCTGTTCAGAAAGGACGACGGCATGTCCTTCCGCACCATCAAACCCATTAAAAAAGGAGACAAGTTCAAGGTGCTGGTGGCCAATTCCATCGAATGCTACGTCTACGTCTTCGGCCAGGAAACGGACGGCTCCAGTTACGTCCTCTTCCCCTATACCGAAAAGCACTCCGCCTACTGCGGCATCACCGGCACGCGCGTCTTCCCCCGCGACTACTCCATGACGGCCGACGAGATCGGCAACCGGGACCTCATCGCCATCGTCGTCAGCAAGGAAGAGATCGACTTCCAGCAGTTCAACAACCGCATCAACGCCAGCCGGGCAGCGGACTACGCCGGCAAGCTGCGCGACGCCCTCGGCAATTCACGGGCGACGGATATCCAGTTCAAGGCGGGGAAAACGGTGGCGTTCGAAGCCAACACGGAGAGCAAAAGCGCGGTGGGAATGGTTATTGAGATTGATAAGGAGTGAGGGAGTGAATGAGTGAGGGAGTGAATTGGCAACCCAATCACTCATTCACTCAATCACTCATTCACTCATTCACTCCTTTAAAACTTGAGCCCCAGGCTGACCGTCAGCATGTTGTTCCGGCCTTCGGCGTCTTTAAAGAAATCGTTGAGGCCGATCTCGTAGTTGGCGTCGAGGGTGAAGACCAGGAAGTCGATGCCTGCGCCGACGTTGGCGCCCATGGTAAAAGTGTTGAGGTCGTCCTTGTTGAAGGAGAAGTCCTGTTTTTCCGTTACGCCGGTGACCATGGTTGGCACGACGCCGCCCTTGACGTGCAGGCCGATCAGGCCGTTGTCGCCGGTCAGGCGGATGCCGAGGTTGACCGGAATCTTGACGTTCTGGATGGTTGTTTCATCTTCGAATTTCACGTCGCCGGGCTTTTCGACATCCTTGATGAGCCGGGCCGTGTAGCTGTAATAGTGGGCGCCGGGATTGAAGAAGAGGAACCCTTCGCCGACACGCAGGTCGATGCCGGCGTTCCAGCCTACGCGGGCCTCCGCCGTGATGTCCTGCAACTGAGCGTCGACGCCGGAAAAGTTGACGCCAACTTTAGGGTTGACTTTGACCTGAGCCATAGCCGGCAGCGACAGAAGGGCAACAGCCAGCAGGGTAATAAGGAGCTTTGCAGATTGTTTCATGGTTTTCATTTATTTAAATTTCCTATTGAACGCTTTGCTTGTCCGCCTTCTTACTCAAGGAGGCGTTAAATTGTGTTAATGATAATATAAGGTGCATTCCTGCATTCTGTGGCGGGCCTGTAGCCTCTCCCGTTGTCTCCCACTACCTCAACACCTCAACACCTCAACACACACCTACCCACCCACCCCAAAGATGCTCTTCCGGCGCGTGTCCCCCTATCAGGATTTCGTTATATTCGCCTAAAAAGAGGCATGTTTGACGATATCATGACGCCCACGCTGCTTCTGGACGAAGCCAGATGCCGCGCCAACATCCGGAGGATGGTTGAAAAATGCCGCCGCCTGGGGCTCCGGCTCCGCCCCCACCTGAAAACGGCCCAGTCCCATGTTGTCGCCCGGTGGTTCCGGGAACTGGGCGTAGACGCCATCACGGCCTCCTCCTTCCGCATGGCCGGTTATTTTGCTGAAGATGGCTGGCGGGACATCACGGTGGCCTTTCCGGTGAACATCCGGGAGATGGAGCGCATCAACCGGCTGGCCGGGAAAGTGAAGCTGCACCTGGTGGCCGAGAATGTGGAAAGTGTCCGTGCCCTGAAAGCCGGGTTGCAACACCCGGTTCAGGTTTGGATAAAAACAGACATTGGCAACAACCGCACCGGCCTGTTGCCGGAGAACAGCGAACAGATCGATGCCGTGCTGGATGAGATTGGGCAGGGCGGCAAGCTCCGTTTCGCGGGATTCCTCGGCCATGCCGGGCAGAGCTACCAGGCCCGGGGCAAAGCGGCCATCACGGAGGTACATCAGCGCAGCCTGGCGGTGATGCACGCCCTGCGCCTGCGCTACCAGGAGCGCTGGCCCGGGCTCCAGGTTTCGGTCGGCGATACGCCTACGGCCAGCGTGGTGCAGGGGTTCTCGGGCGTGGACGAGATACGGCCCGGCAATTTCGTTTTTTACGACCTGATGCAATGGCAGATCGGGTCGTGTACGCCCGGCGAGATCGCCGTGGCGATGGCCTGCCCGGTCGTCGCCAAACACCCGGGCAGGAACGAGGCCATCCTCTACGGCGGAGCGGTCCATTTTTCCAAAGACCACCTCGTCTTTCCTGATGGCGCCCCTTATTACGGGCTGGCGGCGGACTGGAAAGGCGGCGGCTGGGAATTGCTGCAGCCCAAAGCGTACCTCCGCGCCCTTTCGCAGGAACATGGCATCCTGCGTTGTGAGCCCTCATTGCTGAAACAACTGGAAGTCGGCAGCCTGGTGCTGGTGCTGCCCGTCCATTCCTGCCTTACCGCCGATCTGATGAAGCGGTACCGCACACTGGACGGGGAGTGGATCGGCATGATGGGGGGGAGCGGGATTCCGGGGGCCTGGGAGGACTGATGGCAAAGGCGGAAGCTTGCCCGGAAGAGCATAGCGAAGACGGGGCGGAAGGCGGAAAGACCAGTGAAAAAGGCATTTTTCAGGAACTGGCCCCACTTCGCATTTCCGGCTTCCGGCTTGCCCCGCCTGTTTACCCGGCGTTACAGAATATGCGACTGAATGGAAAACACAGGTGTCCGGGCGTGGTAAGACATCGTTTTGGTGCGGCTGTAGTTAAACAGCTCTTCCAGGAAATTGCGTTTGTGGGTGACCATCGCCAGTATGTCGATGTCGTTTTTCTCCAGGAAATCGAAAATCGCCTCTTTGATGTCATTGCCTTCCAGGACGTGGAATTGGAGGTTGTCCTGGCCTTTGAAGCTGGCCCGGAACGCATCCATTTGATGGGTGATGGATTCGGTATGGGACAGGTCTACGTTGATGCAATGGATTTCCGGGCGGAAAGGCGCCGTGATCGCGATCACCTTTTCCAGGGCTTTTCGCTCCTCATCTTTATACGTTGTGGTGAAGGCTATCTGGTCGATGCGCCCGTCGAATTCCGATTTTTCCGGGACGGCGATCACCGGGCAATCCGCATTTTCGAGGACTTCGCCGGCGTTGCTGCCCAGGAAGATCTCGCGGAGCCCGCGGGCGCCCGTCGTCCCCATGATGATCATATCGGCGTCTTCCTCTTTGGCCGTCTGCAGGATGGTGGGCAGCACCTTGCCGCCGCCCTTGAGCAGATGCACGACCTTGACGTGGGAAAAGCCATTGGCCTCCTGTATATCCCGCAGGGGAGGGATGGCGTCCTTGTAGTTCTGGAAATGTTCCAGGTCATAGGAGGCATAGAATTCACTCAGGGTGTGCGGGAGTTTACCTCCTTTCACTTCAGGTTTGATATAGACATGGAGGGTAGTCAGCATAGCGCCGACCTTGTCCGCAAAGTGAAGCGCATAAATAAAAGCCTTTTCGGCAGCGGGGGACAGATCGGTAGGAAAGAGAATGTTTTTCATAAAACGCGTTATATACTTTTGGTTCTTTGATTGACAAATATTGTGAGCCGACGGCACCCCGGGGACACATAGGCAATAATAAGCTTTCTTCCAGATAAACGCCACAAATTTTCGGAAAGAACCCTTTTTTTAGTCGATATTATACCGGCAACCGCCAAATTGCCGTTCTTTGGCAACAGCCTGGGCGGCCAGGCCGTTTTTTGCCGGACTGACGAAAATCAGCCGCTTTGGTTGATCGGGGTCAGTATACCTGCCCCGGGCCGCCGATATTTTTGTATTCTGGGAAAATCCATAAAGCATGAAACGATCCATTGTCTTAGCCGCAGCCTTTTTCACCATGGCCAGCACTTTTGCCCAAACCGTCCGGGAGCTTCCGCCCCGGGCTTTTGAACTCTACCCGACGCTGGAGGATATGTACGGCTATGCCGTCGGGAAATATGCCGACTACCTGCTCATTTTCGGCGGCAGTATCCGCTCGGAGGCTTCCGAACGGTACGCTGAGGACTTCCCGAACCTCGACATCCTGATGATCGACTTCAAACGCAACCGCGCCGCCGCCTACACCAGCGGAAACCTCGACGGCCTGCTCCGCGAACAGATGTGTTCTACCGGAATGGCCTATTACCAGGACGGCAATACGCTTTACCTCCTGGGGGGATACGGCTTCAGCGAAACCAACGGCCAGTTTATCACCTTCCCCTACTTAACCGCCATCGACCTGGAGGCAACCGTCGAAGCGCTGATGAAAGGCAAAAGCCCGGTGGCCAACTTTTACCAGATCTGCGATGAACGCATGGCCATCTTTGACGGCACGATGGATTACAACGGGGATGAGTTCTTTCTTATCAACGGCAAATCAGCCTATAAACTGGATCCTTTCTCCGATAACCCCATTTACGACGAACAGTCGCTCTCCGGGCAGGCCCGCACTTTCCGGGTCAAAGGGAAGAAGGAAAGCCTGGAAGTCACCCAGTTCCAGACCTGGTACGACCTGGAAGGCTTCCGCGACCACTACGGCCCCCTGCTGCCGGAAGCGATCGAACGGGAACTCCAGAAATTGCTGGAAGAGCCGATAGAGTAAGGATGACAAAAATCAATAAAAAAGATGACTAAGGTCATTACACCGGCGTATCGCCGGCCGTACATTTGCAATAGAAACAAACAAAAAACAAGGTTTATAGAAGTAATCGGCTAATCTTCTGTAAATAACATGGTCAATTGGGTGTTCAATCTTTTAGGCCGGTAAGTGTTTAAGTTTTCTATCGAGAAGTTGAAAATTACCGGCTGAAGCTGTCGCTCTGAATAAAATCAGAGCGACAGTTGTTTTTATAAGGCTTGTCCCTCCTTCCCTCCTTCCCTCACTCCATCCACCAGTATAAACCCGCTCCCGTAGACATTTTTGATCTCGATGTTCGGATCTTCGGCCAGGTACCTGCGCAGGCGGGAGATGAACACGTCCATGCTCCGGCGGGTAAAATAGTCATTTTGCCGCCAGAGGTTTCTGAGCACCTCCTGCCGGGGCAGCAGCTGGCCCTTGTGTTCGCACAGCAGGTGCAGCAGCCTCGCCTCCCGTTCGGTGAGCAGCCGCTCCGTACCGCCGTGGCAAAGTTTCTGGTTGGCCGGGTCGAAGTGGTAGGCCCCGATCCGGAACCGGGCCGTTTCTGCCTCCGGCCCGTTTGCCCGCCGCAGGACCGCCCGGATGCGGGCGGCGAGTTCTTCCTCGTCGACGGGCTTGACGATGTAATCATCCGCCCCCAGGCCGAACCCTTTGAGGATATCTGCTTTCAACCCCCGGGCGGTGAGGAATATTAGGGGCATTTTCGGCGACCGCCGGCGTATTTCCGCCGCCAGGCCGAAGCCGTCTGTCCCCGGCATCATCACGTCCACCAGGCATAAGCTGGCCGGATACCGCTCAAAATAAGCCAGCCCCTGTTCGGCGTCTTTCCGCCAGGCCAGTTCAAAGCCTTTTAGTTCCAGATACTCCTTAAGGGCATAGCCCAGGGTTTCGTTGTCTTCTATCAGCAGGATTTTGGCCATGGTTTTATGGTTTCTGCGGTTTTACGGTTGCGTGGGTTCATTCTGTCCCGCAACCGGCAGCATTAAGGTAAATGTACTGCCTTCCCCGGCTTTGCTGTCCACCCGCACTGTCCCTCCGTGGGCGCGGGCGACCTGCCGGGTGAAGCCCAGGCCCAGGCCGAACCCTTTGGCCTTACGGGTATTTGTTTCCGGTATCCGGTAGAACTTGCGGAAGAGCAGGCCCTGGTATTGGGGGGCGATGCCCGGCCCGTTATCCGATACGGAGATCAGGACGTGTCGGCCCTCATTCCGGGTAGCTACGGCGACGTCGGGTACTTCCCCGCCGTAGCGCAGGGCATTGTCCAGCAAGTTCTGGATGGCGGAGCGCAGATAGTGTTCGTCGGCCAGGAGGCGGCTGCGGGCCGCACCGGGAGTGAAGTGCAACGCCCCGCCCCGGGTTTCCGCTTTATGCCGGTATTGCCGGATGACCTGCTCGAGAAGCGGGTGCAGCTGATGCTCCCGGAGTTGCAGTTCGTATCGGGCGGTTTCCAGGCTGGCCAGTTCCAGCACCTTGTCAATATGGCCTTTCAGCTGGCTGTTCTCTCCCTGAAGGAGAGACAGGTATTCTTCGCTCCGGTTGCGGTCGCCGGCGCCGATGGATTGCCGCAGTAATTTCAGCAGCAGCGAGATGGAGAAAACCGGCGTTTTCAGCTCGTGGGCCAGGTTGTTGATGAAGTCGTTTTTAACTTCGTCGAGCTTCTTCAGTTGCGCCAGCATCCGCACCAGGATCAGCAGGGCGGCCAAAAGCAGGAGCAGGAAAGCCAGAGACGGCAAAAACAAACCGTACAGCCGGTTCATCAGCAGCGGGAAAAGATTATTCACCTGGAGGAATAAGAAGAGGTCGCAGCCACATGTTTCGCGCAGTTCTCCTTTCAGCAAACGGCTGTAGGTCCGGTAGCGCTCCTCTTCCCCGCCTTTGAAATCAGCATCCAGCAATACGGGATAGAGCAACAGGCCTTCCTTGATGGCAAAGGAGAAGTCTACCGGCAAACCCCGGGCCAGGAAAACGCTGTCGGCCAGCCAGCTTATCGAATCGGCCAGGGCGGGCGCTTCGTTCGGGGAGGCGCCAATGCGGGTCGCCTGCCACTGCCGGATCAGGGCCGGGCTTTGCTCCAGGCGCCCGGCAATAGCCAGGAGGGCCGTCGTGGCTTCCCGGTCAAACCTTACCTTCTCCAGCTTTATGGCTACCCGCAGGAAATGATACTGGGCAACAGCCAGGCCTGATAACGCGCCAACAACGACCACGGTCAGGATCAGGTTTCTCATCCTCGTAAATTAGGGATTCCGGTTATACGGCGCAGCTCTTTTAACCATTCTTTGGAAAGATTAACCTTTTGTTGACATTTCCTGCCCGGCCCGGCCTGGCTGCAAAACCAGAGCCTCCGGCGCTGCCTTCCGGTAAATCGTGCAAATCCTGCCCCTCTTATCTGATATTTCAAATTTTTCTCTTTAAGTTTGCCATCGTAGCAAAATCTGCTGGTGCCCCTGGCCCCGGCGCGTGGGCCACCAACCGGCACGCCGGGGCCAGGGGCGCAAAGGACATCCCAATCGCAAAACGTAAGCCCAAAAAAATGAGGAACCGCGTTGTCATTGAAAATGTACACCCAGAAATTAACGGCGGACAGTTTTTCGTCAAGCGCATTCCCGGAGAACAGGTCGACGTTGCCGCCGATATCTTTGGCGACGGCCACGACCACATCCGCGCCTCCCTGCTGTTCCGGCACGAAAGCCAAAAACGCTGGACGGAAGTTTTCATGGAAGAACATCCCAATGATGTCTGGACGGCATCTTTCCGCGTGGAGAAAAAGGGGGTCTACCACTATAAACTCGAAGGCTGGATCGACCACCTGCTGCACTGGCACGACGGCTTCAAGAAAAAGTACGAGGCAGGCCAGGGGATGAAGGTCGAACTCCAGATCGGCGCGAAATACCTGCGGGAAACGGCCAAGCTCTATTCGAAAACCCAGGCCGAAACGTTGCTCCAGTTCGCCCAGGTCTTGGAGGATGAAAATGCCTACGAACAGGCTATCGAGGCAGCGCTGAGCCCCCGTTTTTCCCAGGTCATCTACGACTGCCCCATGAAGCAGTTCCAAACGGTATACGACAAAAACCTGCGCGTGCGCGTGGGCTGGGAAAAAGAATTGTTCAGCACCTGGTACGAAATCTTTCCCCGTTCTACTTCCCCGGAGCCCGGCCGGCACGGCACCTTCAAAGATGCCGGGAAGCTGCTGCCCCGCATTAAGGAAATGGGCTTCGATGTGCTTTACTTCCCGCCCATCCACCCCATCGGGAAGCTGAACCGCAAAGGCAAGAACAACTCCGTCAATGCCGGCCCCGGCGAGCCAGGCTCGCCCTGGGCCATCGGCAGCGATGAGGGCGGCCACAAGGCCGTCCACCCCGATCTGGGTACCCTGGATGACTACAAAGAACTGATCAGAAAAGCCGGGGAATATGGCATCGACATCGCTTTCGACCTGGCCTTCCAGTGCGCCCCCGACCATCCTTATGTCAAAGAACATCCGGATTGGTTCCTCTGGCGGCCCGACGGCACCATCGCTTATGCCGAGAACCCGCCCAAAAAATATCAGGACATCGTGCCCCTTAATTTTGAAACAGAGGACTGGAAAAACC
Organism: Lewinellaceae bacterium; assembly: GCA_020636375.1. GTDB lineage: Bacteria > Bacteroidota > Bacteroidia > Chitinophagales > Saprospiraceae > JACJXW01. The sequence continues at coordinate 133,729 of JACJXZ010000014.1, forward strand.
TCTGGGAAGAACTCAAAAGCGTCATCTTGTTCTGGTGCGAGGCCGGCGTTCGGATTTTCCGCGTCGACAATCCACACACCAAACCGTTCCAGTTCTGGGAATGGGCCATCGCTGAAGTACAGAAAGAATACCCGGACACCATCTTCCTCGCCGAAGCCTTTACCCGGCCCAAGGTCATGGCCCAGCTGGCCAAGGCCGGCTTCAACCAGTCATACACCTATTTTACCTGGCGGACCAACAAAAAGGAGATGGAAGAATACCTCACCGAGCTCACCCAAACGGAGCTGCGCGAGTACTTCCGCCCCAACTTCTGGCCCAATACGCCGGACATCCTGGCCTACGAGTTGATGAATGCCGGCCCCAACGCCTTCGTCAAACGTTTCCTGCTGGCTGCTACCCTCTCCTCCAACTACGGCATGTACGCGCCTTCTTACGAACTCATGGAGAATTCGCCCAATACCAACGGCAAGGAAGAGTACCTCAACTCCGAAAAATACGAAATCCGCCACTACGACTGGAGCTACCGCAACCGCCTCACGGAAGTGATCACCAAGGTCAACCAGATCCGCCGGGAAAACCCCGCCCTCCAAACGACCTGGAACATCCATTTCACCCGCACCGACAACGAGCAGCTGATGAGCTACGTCAAGTACAATGACGACAAAAGCAATATCGTCTGGTGCATCGCCAGCTTTGACGTCGAATATAAGCAGAGCGGTTTCATCGAGGTGCCCAAAACCCTGCTGGGGATCACCCGCAACGTCAACCTCAAAGTGACCGACCTGATCACCGGCGAGGTCTTCCACTGGTTCAACGAATGGAACTACGTAGAACTCAACCCGGACAAATACCCGGCACATATCCTGCTGGTGGAAAAGCCGCAGCGGTAGGGTAGGGGATTTCCGTTTGGGTTGGGCCCACGCGAAGCATTTGCCCGCGGGGTGGGCCGGGCGGGAGAAAATGGGTCTCGGCTAGTGGCCAGGCGACTTAAAGTTCGCCTGGCCACTAGCCGGATAGTTTCGGGAATCCTCCGGTCAAGTTACCACATTTTTTTGAAAAAAACCGGGACAGTTCGCAGGCCGCCTGCCTATGCCTGGTTGTCGGAAAGTAAACTTTAAACGGGGCTACCCGTCTAAGGTTGGACAATTTAAGGGTTAAAACCGGGAACCAAGAGCAGAGATGGAGCCAAAAGTGTGACAAAAGCTATAACTTGGCCAAAAAGCCTTATGCTGAAAGAGTTATGGCAGAAAATACAAGCCCGCCGGCGAGATAACCGAGAGGAGAGCCTTCGCCAAACGAGCGAGGCCATAGGAGCCCCCAAGAGCACGGTGCATTATCATGAGCAGCGGCGAAAGAAACGCATTGAGGCATCGGGCACGGACCAATGGGAGACTGCCTGGGGGCAATGGTATTTAAAGCGTATGATAATAAGCACCATCTACACCTTTGGGATAAAGGGCGGGGTGGGCTCGGCGCGGATATCAGAGCATTTCGGGCACCTGCAACTGGAAGGGATAGGGGCGGTATCGGAAAGCAGCATACAGCGGCTAACCAAAGAGATAGAGGCGAATATATTATGGTATAAGCAATTGCAGGAAGCCGGCTTGCAGTGCGAAGCGCGCCAGGAGCTGAAAGAATTGAAAGTGGTGCTGGGCTTGGATGAAACCTGGCTGGACGAGATGCTGTTGGTGTGCCAGGAATTGACAAGCGGGTACATTTTTTTGAAGAAGCAAGCCAAAAACGAGACACCGCCAGTTGGTGGGAGCACCTAGAAAGCAGGGTGCTGGATTGGGGCGTGCAAGTTGTAGGCCTAACCAGCGACAGGGCGCGTTCGTTGGTAAAACTAGGCAAGGAGCAATACCTGAACGCGGTATCGATGCCGGACTTGTTTCACTTTGCCCAGGATATAAACAAAGCGGCGGGTTGCCGCATCGGGCTGAAAAAGGGGCGGCTGCAAAAGAAGCGCGACGAATGCACGGATGCCGGGCAGAAGGCTGAAGCGGAAGCACAGCTGGCAAAAGCGGCAGAAAGCCAGAAAAGTTACCGCCAACATATAGAAGAGATAAACAAAACGGTACACCCCTTTGACAACATGGATGAATGGCGCCCAAAAGGGCAAGCGGAAAAGGGCTTGTTGCAGTGTTTTACGAAAATAGCCAGCATAGCAACAGGCTTGGGGATAGAAATTGCGTTGGACAAAGCCGCCAAAATATTAAATCAAATACCGGATATTGCTGCGGGCATACAAGCCTGGCAGCAACGCATACAAGAAGAACTCCGCGAATGGGCCCAAACTAAGGCTGTGCCCAGCCTGCACCGGCAATGGGTTGAAAAATGCGCCTTGCCTTATGCTTATTGGCAGCTTCAACTCAATAAGGCGCAGGCCAAAGCTCGCGACAAAGAATTGCGCGATTATTATAAAAAGCGAGCCGAGGATGCCCAAATGCGATATGAGCGACACAGCCTGACGGCACAATTGGATGAAGATACCCGGCAGTATTATTTGGAAAAGGCTTTTAGCATGGCAGCCACTTTTCAACGGTCCTCTTCTCAGGTTGAAGGGCGCAATGGCTACCTGGCATTTGTCCACCATGCCCATAAAGGTATTCCTAAACAACGCTTGGCCGCGTTGACAGTCGTTCACAACTTCGACATTCGCAGGGATGATGGCACTACGCCAGCTCAAAGGTTGTTTTCAAGGCAGTTCCCGGATTTGTTTGAGTTCCTTTGCCAAAATGTGACAGGGTTCGCAGAGCCCAGGAGAAGTCGGCGGCAACCCCCGGCTTTAAAGGCTGTCCAACCTTAGACGGGTAGCCTTAAACGGGCTTAAATAACAGATTATCAGTCTTTAACAAACCTCGTCAACTGCTGAATCATACTACTGTACATGTGGTGTCCAAATGCCTGTAGCCACGAAGACACCAAGCCACCAAGTACCACAAAGACTTAGTGCCGCCTTAGTGTTTTCGTGTCTTAGTGGCTAAAAAAAGCACCATGTCCAGCAGTGTGCTGCTGAATTGCAATCACGCTATGCTGACTGTTCAACCTCTTGCCGGCGAAGCAATCACCCCCTACATCGACGCCCTGGCCCGCCTGCGCATCGAAGTATTTCGGGAATTCCCTTATCTCTACGACGGTGATATGGACTATGAGCGCCGGTACCTGAATACCTTCCGGCAGGCACCGGACAGCCTGCTGGTACTCGTGCTCGACGAAGACGAGGTGGTGGGCGCCTCCACCGCCCTGCCTTTGGAGCATGAAACAGCCAACATCCGGCAGCCTCTGGAGGATGCCGGATACGACGTGCGGAAAGTGTTCTACTTCGGGGAGTCTGTCCTGCGGAAGGGCTACCGGGGGCGGGGGCTGGGCGTCCGCTTCTTCGAAGAGCGGGAGCGCCGGGCCCGGCTGCTGGAGCGTTTTGATACCCTGGCCTTTTGCGCCGTGGTGCGGCCCGCCGGTCACCCGCTGCGGCCGGAAGGCTACCTACCCCTGGACGGTTTCTGGCGGAAGCGGGGGTTCGCTCCGACAGACAGGCACTGTCACATCAGCTGGCAGGATCTGGATGAGGACGAAGAAACGCCCAAGCCGCTGCGGTTTTGGATAAAAAGCCTGGTACCATGAAGCACTTTTTGCTGTCCATTCCATTCCTGGCACTTTTGGCCTGCCACAGCTCCAGATCGCAACCCACCGAAGAACAAATGCAAAAAATCCGCTTCGACCTGTCCGGACTGGATGAGGACGGCCTGCTCGGCCCGCCCGGCGGCAAAGTGGCCCTCGACTACGAGTTCTGTATTCCCCGGGATGAAAAATACCTCCGGGAAGTGGAGCGCATCGACCCCACCGTTAAGGCGCAAACCGCCCGGGGGCGAATTGGCTGCAGCCGCGACCAGTACCTCTGCCTCGGCCACACGCGCCAGGAGAATTACAAGGAGGTGCTGTACCGGCTGGCAGGGCTGGCGTATGTGGAAAAGATCGAACGGGCGTTTTTTGAGTAGGGAACTGCCGTTCGTGCCCTCACAAATACACAAATGCACAAATACGCCAACCAAACCTATCTCACCCATCCCCCTCCAACAGCACCGTTCGCATCCTGCGCACGTCCCCGGTTCCCGTTCGGCAGCACCCCCCGATGAGGCGGGCACCCCGGGCGAACCACTCCAGCGGCAGGGTGCCGAAGCCCGATTCCCGCTCCCCTTCGATCCAGCAGCGGCGGGCGGCGTCCCAGCGCTCGCCGCTGTTGGGATAGGCAACCAGGGGTTTCCGGGTTGCCGCGGCGGCCTCCTCCAGCAGCGGACTGATGTAGCGGGGCGGGGTGCAGTTGACGCCTACGGCCCGCACCTGTTCGGCGCCATCCGCCATGTTGGCCACTTCCCTGAGGGGTTCCCCCTGGCTGAGGTACCGCCCGTCGCGGCAGCTGAAGCTCAGCCAGGCCCGGGCTTCCGGGAACTCCTCCAGCAGGCGCAGCAGGGCTTCGGCCTCTTCCGGGCAGGGGATGGTTTCGCAGGCCAGCAGGTCCGGCCCGGCAGCCAGCAAAGCTTCCAGGCGGGGGCGGTGCCAGTCCATCAGTTGCGGGACGCTCAGCCCGTATCGCCCCTCGTATTCCGAGCCGTCGGCCAGGAAGGCGCCGTAGGGGCCCACCGAGGCGGCGACGAGGGGGTAGATCCGCCCGGCCTGGTTGTCCGGTTCGGCCCAGAACAGCTCCCGGGCCTCCTTCGCCAGTTCGACGCTGCGCTGCATCAAACCTCGCGCCTCCTGGTGCGAAAGGCCGCGGCGCCGGAAGCCTTCGAAACTGGCCTGATAGCTGGCGGTAGTGGCCACATCCGCGCCCGCCCGGAAATAATCGAGGTGCAGGCGGCGGATCATCGCCGGCTGTTCCAGCAGTATTTTCGCCGACCATAGGGCGTCATCGAGCCGGGCGCCGCGGGCTTCCAGCCCGGTGGCCAGGGCACCGTCGAGGATAATGGCCTTTTGTTGTTGTAAAACGGATTCCCAATTCATTCGCCGCCTGTTTGCCCGGTATTAGTATATATTCCACCTGCAACTCCAGCACATAAGCCAGCCCCGCTTCCATTTGGCAGAAAGGCAAGAAGAAGGAAGCTGCGGTTCTTCATAAGTGACTGGTTTTCTTCCAACTTCTTCCCGCTTTTAAAAATTGTGCACATTCACTCATTCACTCATTCACTCATTCACTCATTCACTCATTCACTCATTCACTCATTCGACACTCACTCATACTCCCCCCAACCCGCAATTCTACCATCAGGCCCTGCCAGGAACAAGGCCTTGCACCCCGGAAAATGGAGGAACAGCCCCTGGCTGGCCAACTGGCGCACGGCCCGCTGGCCGGCGAGTGCTTCTTCCAGTTTTTCAACGGCCCATCCAACCGGCTTGCCCGAACGGGCCCACTGCAGGAGGAAAGCGCCGTTGGCCGACCGCAGGGCCAGCAGTTCGGTGCCCTCCAGCGTTTCCCAGCCGAGCAGCACCTTGTTCCCCTCTTCCCCGACGGGTGTTTGGGTCAGGTGGCGGTACCGCATCGGGCTGGCTTTACCCGGTATAGTGAAAGGAAGGTTGCAGTAGGAGGGGCGGGCAGGAGTTGCCGGTTCGCCTTTGAGCAGGGCCAGGTTCTTTTGGGCAATAAACGCAAGGAGCGGATCGGCGGCGGTACTAAGCGCTTCCAGGCGGCGGGCCGCCTCCGGTTGATAGCGGATATCCTGATCGGAAGCGGCGGCATACGCCACGGCTAAGGCCAGGCGCCCTTCCGTCGATTTTTTTATCCATGCCAGCGCCGGCGTATGTTCCTTCTCCAGCAAGAGCAGCGCCTGGCCGTCCAGGATTTGCAGGCACAGCGCCATTACCTTCGCCGCTTCGTAGCCGGGGTCTGTGGCGATGGTTTTGTCATTGTAGAAAGCCGCCTTTCCCAGCAGGATACGGCGGGCGCGGCGCTCCAGGGGCGTCAGGTCGTCGGCGCGGGGCCGGCGCAGGCGCAGCTCGGCGTCCAGTTCGATGGGCAGCAGGTAGCGGTCGGCGTTCTTGCCCGCCACGGCCATAGCGCGCCGGGCGTACAGGACGCTCAGGTTGTGATACAACTCCCGGGTAGCGACGAAGCTGAGTACTTCCTCGTAGGCGGCGGCAGCCCCTTCGTACTGCCCGGCGGCCAGCAGGTAATTGCCGGATTCAAAAAAGCGGATGAGCTGGCCGGCCAGGGCGTCGGCTTCCCGGGCAGATTGCCGGCGGACTTCCAGGGGAGGATAACCGGAAACCTGGCCGTCGATCTGATAGGCATCGTACAGGCCGTCCAGCAAGCGGGGCAGGATGCCCTCCGTCCGGAAACCCGCCAGGTAGGCCAGGAAGGCGCCCCCCACATCAGCCGCCTGCTCTTCCTGCACGGAGGCATCGGCCTCCAGGGTATAGGCCAGGAAATTGGTGGGTGCCGCGCCGGCCTCCCGGTAGGCGTGCGCCAGTTCGTGGCCCAGGAGGAAGGCCAGGGCATGCAGGGAGTCGGCACCCAGGGTGCGGCAGGCTTCCAGCGCTTTGGCCTCCACCTCGATGACATGCTGGCGGCGCAGGTAGCGGGCGGCGCTGCGATCGGTATGGGCGATCCGGAAGGCCGGCGCAGTTTCCAGCGGGCGGCCGGCAGCCTGGTGCAGCTTTTGGAGCATGGCGTGGCCGGCCTGCAGGGAGCTGGCTTTCAGGGGCAAAGCCAGGAGGACGGCCAGCACGAGAGGGAGGGTTCGTCTCATGAGTGGTTTTTAGGTTGATGCCTGAAAATAAGAAATGTTATTAGGTATACAAAACCTCCAGGGGGGCGCAAGCCTACTCCCCTGTGCGCGTAGCCGTGAGCGTATACGCCTCCCGGTGCCGTTCAAGGTCATCAGCACCTGAGTCCTCCTCATATTGGAAGGTCAGCAGGTTATCCTCGTAAAATAAGGAAGCGCGGGCGTAGACGGTGGCGCCGCTTTCCTCATCCCGGCTTTCGTATTTGAAGAAGGCCGCTTCCTCGTTGGTGGCCGGGTTTTCCACTTCGAGGTTGAAGGAAAAGTCCGGCCCGGGCGTAGAGCGGAAATCTACCTGCAGGGTGGAATTGCCGATGAGTTTGACGTCGAGGCTGTCGGCGAGCAGGAAGAGGCTGTCGAAGTCTACCCGCCGGTAAACCGGCGTCGTGCCGATCACGGTGTCGATTTCGTGGAAGAAGCCCCAGTGGCGGCCGTCCTTTACGCCGGCAAAGGTGCCTTCGATCTCGGACCGCACCGGGTTGGCATTGCAGCCGTCCGGGCCGTCCGGGCCGGAAGGGGAATTGTCATCAGATTTGGTACAGCCTTAAGCTGGAAAGCGCAAATAGGAAGAATGATTTTTTCATGGCCTGTGATTTTTCAGTAGTGAAAATTAGTTTCTGAAGGTTAATGCCGGAGGGGGGAAGCTGTTATCAAAAGCAGAGAAAAAAACATATTTTTACTTAAATGAAACAGCCTCTTAACGCTCTTTTAAACCCAAAACCTGGACAACCCATGAAAAAGAAGCTCTTACTCTTTCTGGTGGTTTTACCTTTCTTTTCCTTTTCACAGGCGGTAGATAGGTCGTCGGTGGCAAGCCGGGTGGATAGCTTGCTCGAATTGTCCCGGGAGTATAGCGGCGACAGCAAGTTTGACAGCGCGCTGGCCCGGATCGAAGCTGCCGAAGAGCTAACTCTGGAAAAACTGGGCCGGGAATCGGCGGCTTTCGGCAGTGTCTGCTTCCATCGCGGATACCTGCATGATCGCAAGGGCGAATACAAAGATGCTGAAAAATGGTACCTCGAAGCGCTTGCCATTCAGGAAAAACACTTCGGGAGGATACATCCCGATTATGCTTCCAGCGTGCACAACCTGGCGCGCGTATACCTCGAAATGGGCGATTACGAAAAGACAGAGCCTCTTTCCCGGGAAGCTGTGGCGCTGCGAGAAGAAATCTATGGCAAAGAACACCCGGATTATGCCAGAAGCCTGATTAACCTGGGAAACCTGTTTTTGCACCGGAATGACCCGGAAAAGGCGGAACCTTTGTTGTTTGAAGCCCGGGCGATCATGGAAAAAACACTGGGCAAAGAGCATCCGGACTACGCCTTCTGCCTGCACAACCTGGCAGTTATATACTGGCAGCTCGGCAATTATGAGGCGGCAGAGCCTTTTATCCTCGAAGCTGTGGCCCTCCGAAAGAAAACCCTGGGCGACACGCATCCATTTTATGCCTATAGCCTGGTCAACCTGGCCATTTTATATGGTTCCATGGGGGAATATGAAAAGGCAGGCCTGCTTTCTCTTGAATCCCTATCGATATTTGAAAAAACCATAGGCAAAGAACATCCGGATTATGCTATGGCCCTCAACCGGCTGGCAACCCATTACCGGGACCTGGGCATCTATGAAAAGGCGGAAACGCTTTACCGGGAGGCAGCAGCGATCTGCGAAAAGCCCGGAAACAAGGAGAATATAAGATGCGCCAATGTGCTGAATAACCTGGGTGCATTATATTTCCTGACGGAGGAATACGAAAAAGCCGAGCCGCTTTACCGGGAAGCCCTTGCCGTTGTAGAAAAAATAGTGGGAAAAGAACACCCGGAATATGCCAACGGGTTGGATAACCTGGCGAATCTTTATATGTACATGGAGGAATACAGCAAAGCAGAGGCACTCTTCCTCGAAGCGTTGGCTTTAAATAAAAAGGTGCAGGGCGAAGAACATCCCGGATATGGCCGAAGCCTGAACAACCTCGCATTATTTTACAAAAGAGTGGGCAGGACAAAGGAGGCGGAACAACTTCTGAGCGAAGCTATTGCCGTCAAGGAAAAAACCTTAAGCGAGACAAATCCAGACTATGAAAACAGCCTGGTTATCCTGGGGGGAATGTATTTCGAAATGCGCGACAACGGGAAAGCCCAACCGCTTTTGCTCAAAGCTAATGAAATTGGAAAGGCCTTGCTGGAAAGGGCCGCCCGCCACCTTTCGGAAAGCGAGTTGGCTGAATACATCCATTCGTTTAACAACAGGCAGGATTTGTTTTTTTCCTTTATCGAAAATCGGCCGGAATTGTCAGGAGCTGCCTTCGACAATGCCCTCTTTTACAAAGGCTTTTTACTCAACTCAGCCCGGCAGGTCAGCAAACTGGCACAGGCTGATTCTACCACTGCTCAGATGTTCTACCGCCTGAAATCCTGCTACCGCCGCCTGGCCAGGGAGTATTCCAGGCCCCTTGCCGGGCAGGACGAGGTGGCTGAACTCGAAGAAAAAGCCAACCGCCTGGAGAAAGAACTGGCCCGGACAGTAGCCGGCTTCGGCGATGCCCTACGGCAGGTGGGCTGGCGGGAAGTCCAGAAACAACTACAGGCCGGCGAAGCGGCAGTGGAATTTGTACATTATGATCATTACAGCAAAGAAACGTCTGACCGCACCCTGTATGCCGCCCTGGTCCTGCGGCCAGGCGATGAGCGGCCTTATTTCATCTCTCTTTTTGAAGAAACGGCATTCGGCAAACTGCTCGCCCAGGAAGAGGTGCCTGGCAAAAACTTTTTAGCTCAGGCTTATTCCCGGGGAATCACGCCTAAGAAAAAAGGGCAGGGGCCGGGGTTGTTCGAACTGGCCTGGCAGCCGCTGGATAGCCTGCTGGCAGGCATCCATACCGTTTACTTCTCGCCGAGCGGGCGCCTGCACCGGGTCAATTTCGGAGCTATTCCGGTGGGGAAAGACAGCGTCTTGGCGGACAAATATGGCCTGGTGCGGCTGGGCAGTACCCGCTCTCTGGTTTTGCCTTCTGTTACACACAGCAACACGCCCCCAAAAGCACTGCTCTTTGGCGGCATTCAGTACGAACTGGACACGGCTTCCATGCAACAGGATACGGCTCTTCTAACCTTGTTGCCGGCAAATGCTGAAACATTGTCTTTCAAATATGCGGCCCGCGGCCCGGACCGCCGGTTGAATAACTGGAATTTCCTGCCGGGCACAAAAGCGGAGGTCGCCAATATTGACACTTTGCTCAGAAAGGCAGGCTATGTTTCCGAAATAAGGTCCGGAACAACAGCCTCCGAAGGCGCCTTTAAAGCCATTGGCCGGCTTGGGGGCCCTGCACCACGCGTATTGCACCTGGCTACACATGGTTATTTCTTCCCAAACCCAGATTCCCCTGGAGGGGGGCTGGCTGACAACTCCTCCTCCCTCGGGGCAGGCTGGGAAGAGGCTTCAACCTTCATGATCTCCGATCACCCAATGATTCGTTCCGGGCTGATCCTGGCCGGAGGCAACTACGCCTGGCAAACAGGCCAACCTTTTCGACCGGACATGGAAGACGGGATACTGACGGCCTTCGAAATCTCCCAGTTGGACTTATCCGATACCGAACTCGTCGTGCTCTCCGCCTGCGAGACCGGCCTGGGCGACATACAGGGCAGCGAGGGCGTCTACGGCCTGCAGCGGGCCTTCAAGATCGCCGGGGCGGGCAAAATCATCATGAGCCTGTGGCAGGTGCCGGACGAGCAGACGCAGGAGATGATGGTAAGCTTTTACCGCCACTGGCTGGAAGAGGGCATGGAAATCCCGGAGGCTTTCCGCGCGGCGCAGCGGGAGATGCGGGAGAAGTATGAGGAACCTTATTATTGGGGAGCCTTCGTCCTCATCGAATAAAAAGGTAAGCTGATCAGGTTTGCGAAACCCCGATGGTTGCGCCAGCCTACTCTATGCGGTGCTCCCCGAAGAGCGGCAGGCCTCTGTCCCGCCCCGAAAGCACCAGATCCTGTTCACCGACCTGCCAGTCGATGTTCAGCTTCGGGTCGTCGAACCGGATGCCTCCCTCGTGTTCGCTGGAGTAGTAGTTGTCGCATTTGTAAAAAAACTCCGCCGTTTCGCTCAGCACCACGTATCCGTGGGCGAAGCCGCGGGGGATAAAGAGCTGGCGTTTGTTTTCCGCGCTGATCACCAGGCTGTAGGACTGCCCGTAAGTGGGGGAGCCTTCCCGGATGTCCACCGCTACATCCAGCACTTCGCCCTGCAGTACCCGCACCAGCTTGGCCTGGGCGTAGGGCTCCACCTGATAGTGCAGGCCGCGCAGCACGCCGTAGGCCGAGCGGGCCTGGTTGTCCTGGACGAAGTCGGCGATAACGCCGCCCTGTTCGAACAGGTTCTGGTTGAAGGATTCGAAGAAGTAGCCGCGTTCGTCTGCCCAGACTTTGGGCAGGAACACTTTCAGGCCGTCGATGGGTGTGTCTATAAATGGCATTGGGCCGTTTTTCTGATTTCCGGGTGCAAAGGTAACAGACAGAATGGTAAAATTGCCAGGTTCGGCCCGGTAAAGTGTGGCCGGCAGGGCCGGGATGTCGTTTTAAGGATGCTATTTCGGAGCAGGGCAATTCTTTAATTGTGCCCCTTCGGTGTTAGGAGGATTTAGGTTTTAGGCATTAGGTGCCTGTTGAGTGCCCGATTAGGCCGGGACTGTTCAAAACGCTGTGTCTTTTGTTTAAACCGCGGAGACACGTAGAGAGGTCACAAAGTATTCGCTGTCAAGCGAATACTCTGCGGTTTTCCGCGGCCTCGGCGGTTCAAAACTTGCGGGCGGACACACATTTCTGAACAATCTCATTAGACCTGGGTTGCCCCTAAAACCCACAGCCTAAAACCTAAAACCGACCAAGGGGTGCAAAAAGGAATTGCGCCCCGCAACAATATAACCATATAACACCCCTCCCGGCTCCACTAAACCAACATATCCCCATCCCTTTACTTCTTCCGAAAGAACACCGATATCGGCACTCCCGTAAAGGTGAAATGCTTACGGAGCTGGTTCTCCAGGTAGTTCTTGTAATTATCCTTAACGTGTTTGGGGTTGTTGCAGAAGAAGGCGAAGGCCGGGTAATACGTCGGCAGTTGGGTCACGTATTTGATCTTTACGTAGCGGCCGCGGTGGGAGGGAGGCGGATAGCGCTCGATGGCTTCGAGCATGACTTCATTCAGTTCCGAGGTCTTGATCTTGCGCTGGCGGTTGGCGTACACCTCCAGGGCTACCTCGATAGACTTGAAAATCCGCTGCTTTTCGATGGCTGAAATGAAGACGACCGGCACGTCGGTGAAGGGGGCGATGCGCCGCTTGACCTCTGCTTCGTAATCGCGGGCGGTGTTGGTCTCTTTTTCCAGCAGGTCCCATTTGTTGACGAGCAGGACGATGCCCTTGTTGCGGCGCTGGGCCAGCCGGAAGATGCTCATGTCCTGCGCTTCCAGGCCGAGCTGGGCGTCGATCATGAGGATGCAGACATCGGCCTCCTCGATGGCTTTGATGGCGCGCATGACCGAGTAGAACTCCAGGTCTTCGTGTACCCTGGATTTTTTCCGGATGCCGGCGGTGTCGATCAGGAGGAACTCTTTGCCGAACTTGCCGTATTTGGTGTGGATGCTGTCGCGGGTAGTGCCGGCGATCTCGGTTACGATGTTGCGTTCTTCGCCCAGCAGGGCGTTGGTGAGGGAGGATTTGCCCACGTTGGGCTGCCCCACGATGGCAAACTTGGGGATGTCGCTCTGCTCTTCCTCGTCCTCGTCGATGTGTTCCACCACGGCGTCCAGCAGCTCGCCGCTGCCGCTGCCTGTGAGGGAAGAGAGGAAGTGGGTCTCCTCGAAGCCCAGGCTCCAGAACTCGTTGGCGTCCATCATCCGCTGGTTGTTGTCCACCTTGTTGACGGCCAGGAAGACCGGCTTGTCGGAGCGCCGCAGCAGGTCGGCCACCTCCTCGTCCAGGTCGGTGATCCCGGTGGTCACGTCCACCATGAAAATGATGACCCGGGCTTCCTGCACGGCGATCTGTACCTGCGAACGGATGGCGGCCTCGAACACGTCTTCCGAATTTTTTACAAAGCCGCCCGTGTCGACCACCGTAAAGGTCTTGCCGTTCCAGAAGCTGCTGCCGTACTGCCGGTCGCGCGTCACCCCGCTGGTGTCGTCGATGATGGCCTGCCGTTCTCCGATCAGGCGGTTGTAAAGGGTGGACTTCCCGACGTTGGGGCGCCCCACGATTGCTACTATATTGTTGCCCATGATTTTTTGGCTTGGTGAGTAGGGGGTTGGTTGTTCATTTGATCATTTTCATAAAAGTCCCCACAAACCAGTTGGAGTCGGATTTGACCAGCGTGTCGAGGGTGGAGTCTGCTTTGTTGGAGAAGAGTTTGATCTCGCGGATGATCTCGACGAATTCCTCTGCCTCCTCGCTTTCCGGGTCGACGCTGGAGATTTCGTCCAGGACGCGGAGCATGGGCTCCAGTTCGCGCTTTTTGCGCTGGATGATGATGTTTTTCACCACTTCCCACATGTCTTTCTCGGCGACGAAGAATTCCTTGCGTTCGCCCGGCTTTAGTTCTTTGAACACCAGCCCCCAGTCGATCAGCGCCCGGATGTTCATGTTGGCGTTGCCCCGGGAGATCTGCAGCTCCTCCATGATCTCTTCGGCGGAGAGGGCCTCCGGTGAGATCAGGAGCAGCGCATGGATTTGAGCCATGGTGCGGTTGATGCCCCAGCTCGAACCCAGGGCGCCCCACGATTGTATAAACTTTTCTTTTCCTTCTTTTAATGTCATTTGGAGTGAGTATTAACGAACGCTCAATAGAAACAACCTCCTGTTAGCGAAGTTTCAAAAAATACTGAACCGACAAAATAAATAAAAATTTACGAAATTTGTTTATGCCGGCGATAGCATGAGGTGGCGGTGCCAGAACTCTTGTGTATGTGTGCATTCGTGTATATGTGCATGCGGCAGGCCTGCATTTGGCCAGCCGCAAAACCATAACGCCAAAATACCATAACACCTGAAAGTAAGTACCTGGACACAAATAATATTACATAAAACCGAGTCTAAGCCCCGGATATTCAGTCATTCACTCATTCATTAATTCAGTCCATGTACTTAGTTACAATCACCCCTTATAAAACGGCGGCCTGGCCACTGTCGCCTCCAGCCGCTTTTTGCCGGCCACCACAAAGATGGCGGTGCCGGGCTCGGCGAATGCCTTTTGCACATAGCCCATGCCGATGGGATAATCGAGGGAAGGGGACATGGTTCCGGAGGTTACCTTTCCGATCTCCCGGCCCTGTTCATCTTCGATGGGATAATCGTGCCGGGGCACCCGTCGTTCTTCGGGCAGGACGAAGCCCACCAGTTTGCGGCTCACGCCTTCTTCCCGTTGCCGGGCGAAGGCATCCCGGCTGATGAAATCGCCTTTTTTGGTTTTGGTGATCCACCCCAGCCCGGCCTCGATGGGGGAGGTGTTGTCGTCGATGTCGTTGCCGTAGAGGCAGTAGCCCATCTCCAGGCGCAGGGTGTCGCGGGCGCCCAGGCCGATGGGCTGGATGTCATGGGCTTTGCCGGCTTCGAAGACGGCGTCCCACAGCTCGGCGGCCCTGGAGGCGTCCACATACAGCTCGAAGCCGCCGGCGCCGGTGTACCCGGTGGCGGAGATGAGCACGTTGTCGATCCCGGCAAAGGTTCCTTTGGTGAAGGTATAATATTTGAGGCCCTGCAGGTCTACGGCGGTGAGCGGCTGCAGGGCGTCGGCGGCCAGCGGCCCCTGTACGGCCAGCAGGGCCGTCTGGTCGGAGATGTTGATCAGGCGGGTGTCAAATTCGTTGTGGCGGTTGGCCCACGCCCAGTCCTTGTCGATATTGGAAGCGTTGACGACCAGCATGAAAGCCTGTTCTCCTTCAGCGCACATGTCCTCCGGCAACCGGTAAACCAGGCAGTCGTCGACGATGCCCCCCTGCTCGTTGGGGAAACAGGAGTACTGCGCATCCCCGATCTCCAGCTTGGAGGCGTCGTTGGTGGTGATTTTCTGGACGAGCTGCAGGGCTTCCTTCCCCCGTACGACAAACTCTCCCATGTGAGATACGTCGAAGACTCCTACCTTGTTCCTTACCTGCTGGTGCTCCTCCTTGATGCCGGCGTAGGAAATAGGCATGTTATACCCGGCAAACTCCGCCATGCGCGCGCCCAGCGCAATGTGCTTTTCCGTTAAAGGTGTATTTTTCATATTTTGGTTTTTATCCCCTTTTTTTCCCTCCCTCTCCCCCTCTCCCCTCTCCCCCTCTCTCCCTCCCTCTCTCCCCCTCTCCCCCTCTCCCCCCCTCCCTACCGGAGCACAATCTCCTCGATCCTGTCTCCCACCTGAATCTGGTGCACCACCTCCATTCCGCTGATCACCCGCGCAAATATAGTATAATTGCCATCCAGATGTGGTGCCGGCGCGTGGGTAATGAAGAATTGGGTGCATTCGGTGTGGTTACCGGCAGAGGCCATCCCGACGAGGCCCTCGCTTAGGTAGTGAAGGGGCGACAATTCCGACCGTATGGTATAATCCAGGCTGCCGTATCCGTCGCCCCGCAGGCCGCCGCCCTGGATGACGAAGTTGGGGACTACCCGGTGAAAAACTTTATCGGTATAGAAATTCTGGCTGATCAGGGCGACAAAGTTGGCCACGGTTCCCGGAGCGATATCGGGAAGCAGCTCCAGGACGATATTGCCTCGCGGCGTCTTTATGGTGACGTTCCGGCTGTTGGCTATCCGGGTTATCATGCTCCAGTCAATGGGGTGGTTGAATTCAGGGGTGCGGTTGGGCGGTTCGGGTTCCCCTTTGAGGAAGGCCAGCGTTTTCCGGAGTTCGTTGTACGTTTCGATCTCCTTGGGCAATTCCAGGCGGGACAAGGCCGTGTCCAGCAGGCCGTAGCTTGGAATATAGGTCTGATAGTTGAGGCTGGCATTGCGCAGGGCCCCGGCGGCGATGGCGATCATGGCGGGGTCGCCGGTCTGCATCGCTTCCAGGAACATGCCGAGCAATTCCCGGCGCACCTGCCGGTAGCCCTCGCCGAAGAAGGCCCGGAAATCCTTCCGGTTGCTGATATCGGCGAGCACTTCCATAGTGGTGGTGCGGATAGCCGGCGTTTCGGCCCGGAAGCCTTCGCGGTAGACGTAGCGGTAGTTCCACCCGAACTCGCCGAGCGCTTTCAGGGCCGCCGCTTTTTCATAGGGAGAGTTGGCGCCGGTGAGGCGCTGCCGCAGTTCGGCGTTGATGGCGTCCCGGTAGTCGACGTAGTAGGCGGGGAGATGGCGGTTGGCGGCCTGGTACATGCCCAGTTGTGCCTGCCAGGGCAGCGTGTCCTTGGCCAGTTGCCAGTACAAAGTGGCATCTCTGGAGTCGCCGTTCTCCAGGAAGTACTGGACGGCTCGGCTGGCGAGGTGGATATTGTTGGCCTTCAGCGCTTCCAGGGCGACAGGTTTGACTTTTTCATACTCGAAATTCCCCAGGGCCCGCAGTATGTTGCACCGCACCCGGTAATCCTGCTCCTTGCCGAATGCTTCGGCCAGGCTGTTCAAAGCCATTTCTGAGCGGGCCTTGCCCAGCGCTACGGCCACCGCCATCCGGATGCGGGGATCTGCCGGCCGGCGCAAGGCGGCGGACAGAGCCGGCACTTCCGAACTGTCGATCCGGATGTCCTGCGCCCGGAGCAGGTAGTTGGCGGCGATCACCCGGCAATCGGCGGGATACTCCTCGCCTGTGGCCAGGGCCAGCATCCGGGCCGTGCCCTCCGGCAGGGTAAGGCCCCTCAGGGCGTACCGGTAGATGCCCAGCGCCTGCCCTTCCAACAGCAAGGTATCCGCCGGCTTGTAGGTGGTAATGGTACTCAGGGCCAACAGGCTGGCCTCCGGCCCGCATTTCCCGGTCGCTTCCAGGATGGCCCGGTTGGCCTGCCAGTACACGCCGGCGGTGTCGTCGCGGCTGAATGCTTTCAAAAGCAGGGCCTCGCCGGAAGCGGCGCCAGACTGGCCAATGGCAAAGGCCGCAGCGGCGCGCACCTCATCAGAGGGGTCGGCCAGCAGCAGCGCCAGGCTGTCGTTGGCGGAAGAATCCCGGATAGAACCGAAGGCCATCGCCGCCAGGTACCGATAGGTCGGGTTCTCGTGGTGAAAATAAGGATACAGGCTGTCCCTCAACTGCCGGTCCTGAAAGTTGTGGATTCTCTGAAAGACAGGGTCTTCTATCTTGATCTCTACATCGGTCGGCACTTCGTCGGAGGGAGGGATACACCCCCCGTGAAGCAACAACCCGAATAAGGGTATCCCCAATGCAGTTTTCCAGTTCATGCAGATTTAAGTTGGTTAAGCGTTAATCTCCCCCTCCTTCCTTCATTCCTTCATTCATTCATTCATTCCCTACTGAAACTCCTCCTCCGCCGGCCCTCCGATCTCATCTCCGAACATATCCTCTCCGAAACCTTCGTCCTCAAACTCGTTGTCATTCAACGGGGCTGTGGACCGCTGGTACTGGTCGCAATTCATTTCGATGCCGATATCTCCGGGCGGCCGGTGGAAGCGGGCGGAGGCGTCGTAGCCCATGTCTTCGGAAGCTTCCAGCCGGCGCAGGAATTCCCGGAAGAAGGGCTTGGCCATATAGGCGCCCTGGCCGTAGGTCAGCGAGCGGAAGCGGATCCACCGGTCTTCTCCGCCGACCCAGGTGCCGACGACCAGGGTAGGGGTAATGCCCATGAACCAGCCGTCGACGTAGTCGTTGGTCGTTCCGGTCTTGCCGCCGATCTCGCTCTTCAGGCCGCCCAGGCCGGTGGCGGCGTATTTCAGCATTTCTACCATCACGTAGTTGGCGTTGGCGTTGATGGCCACCCGCTCCTGCGGAAATTCCTCGTAGATGGTGCGGCCGTTCTTGTCTTCGATGCGCAGCAGGTAAATGGGCTTGTTGTAGATGCCGTTATTGGCAAAAGTAGTATAGGCGCCGGTCATCTCCATATTGGTGAGGTCGGTAGACCCCAGGCAGATGGAAGGCGATTTGGGTACGCGGTAACGCCCGTTGGGATATTTAAGGCTGCTGTCGATGCCCATCTGGTTGACCAGCCCGCGGACGGGTTCGGTGTCGCCGAGTTGTTTCATCAGGTGGACGGAGACGGTGTTTTTCGAGCGGCGCAGCCCTTCCTTGAGCGTCAGCAACTGCCCGGTGTATGTGCCGTCGGCGTTCCGGGGCGTCCACTCCTGGGCGAGGAAGAAGTTGCCGTCGCCCGGGGCGATGGTCTGTGGCAGGTCGTAAACCTGGTAGCAGGGCGAGAAGCCTTGCTGGGCGATGGCTGTGGCATACACAAATGGTTTGAACGTCGACCCCACCTGGCGGCTGGTGCGGTTGTGGTCGTACTGGAAATACTTGAAGTTGACTCCGCCGACCCATACTTTCACGTGGCCGGTGACGGGATCCACCGCCAGGATGCCGGTCTGGAGGATCATGCGATGGTACTTCACCGAGTCCATCGGCGTCATGACGGTATCCTTTTCCATCTGCGGAGTGTCGTAGGAGAAGACCCGCATTTCCGTTTTGGCGTTGAACTGCTTCTCCACTTCGGCCTGCAGGGCATGCCACTGGTTTTGCAGGGCCGGGAAATGGCGGCTGCGCTGTACCTGCCGGTAGCTGGCCGCCAGGCTGGAACTGATCAGCCGGGATTTCACGAGCTGGGCAATGACCTCTCCCTTTTCGATGTCTTCCACGATGCGTTCCACCTCCCGGTCGTCCGGATGGAAAATGATGCCCTCGGTTTCCTGCCCGATCTGGTCCAGGATGTCGCTCAGGTATTTGGCGCGCAGGTTCTGATAGCGGTCGGATTTGCGGACCAGGTCTTTCAGGGATTCCTTGCGGATGGAGACCGGCACTTCGTGCTCTGAGCCGCTGGTGAATTCCCAGGGATCCTTCCGGACTGCTTTCCAGGTGTTCCAGAAGGCATTCTGCACTTTGGCCATATGCTTGGCCATCACCTCTTCGGCCAGCCGCTGCATGTCGGGGTCGATGGTGGTATAGATGCGCAGGCCGTCGCGGTAGATGTCGTAGGCGGAACCGTCGGATTTGCGGAACTCTTTGCGTTCGAGGATGCTTTTGATGTCTTTGGCCAGCTCCATCCGGAAGTAGGGCGCGATGCCGTCGACGTGGGTCTGCCGGGTGAAGTTGATTCCCAGCGGCAGTTGCCGCAGGGTGTCGTACTCCTCCTGGCTGATCATGCCGTTGTTCTGCATTTGTTTGAAAACGACCATGCGGCGGTGCAGCACGGTGTCGGGCCGGCGCAGGGGGTTGAACAACGAGGGGTTCTTCAGCATGCCCACCAGCACGGCGGCTTCGGAGATCGACAGGGAGTCCTGCGGCTTGCCGAAATAAATCTCCGAAGCGGCCTTGATGCCGTAGGCGCCGTTGATGAAGTTGAACTTGTTGAGGTACATCGCGATGATCTCCTCTTTGGTGTAGCGGCGTTCGAGGCGCACGGCGATGATCCATTCCTTCAATTTCTGGATGATCCTTTCCGTCATGTTGGAAGCCGCCTGGCCGGTGAAGAGCAGTTTGGCCAGCTGCTGGGTGATGGTGGAGGCGCCTCCGGAGCTTCTTTGCCCCAGCAGTACCGTCTTTATCGCTACGCGGCCCAGGGCGGGGAAGTCGATGCCGCTGTGCTCGTGGTAGCGCTCGTCTTCGGTGGCGATCAGGGCGTTCACGAGGTGGGGGGAGAGCTCGCTGTAGGATACCGGCACCCGGTTCTCGGTATAGTAGCGGCCGATCACCTCGCCGTTGGCGGCGAAGAGCTGGGAGGCCTCCTCGCTCTTGGGGTTTTCCAGTTGCTGGACGGAAGGCAGGTTGGTGAAGGACAGGATGAAGAATGACAACAGGATCGCTCCCAGGCCGCCCAGGCTGATGTACCACATCCAGCGGGTGATCTTGCGGTAGGTTTCCTCTTTATTGTTTGCGTAGTAATCCATGGTTGTATGTGATTCAGGATGCAAAGTTAGGGAATTCAGCTTAAGCTATTATAAAATTCCAGGCTTTCGATAATCAGTTCCGGCGTACAGTGCCGGTTGACGGCCGCCTGGCCGACGGGGTTGATCAGGCTGAAGTTGATCTGCTGGCCTTCGTTTTTTTTGTCGTTGCCCATGAGGCGCAGGTAGGCATCGAAATCGCCGGGGTCCAGGGGGTGGTGGCCGTAGTGTTCTATAATATAACGCGTGATCTGCTCCACATCTTTTTCCGGAAGGCCCAGTTCCCGGCCGGAGAGGAAGGTTTCGCAGGCCATGCCGATGGCCACTGCCTCGCCGTGCAGCAAGGGAGCGTCCGTTTCCAGGGCGACGCCTTCGACGGCATGGCCGACGGTATGCCCGAAGTTAAGCGCCTTGCGTTGCCCTTTCTCGAAGGGGTCGGCCTCGACGATCTGCTTTTTGATGTGGAGGGACGGCGCGATCAGGGCTTCCCAGCCCTCCTCGCCGGGCCGGCGCAGCTTCCGGAGGCGCTCCCATTGGGCGGCGTCGGCAATGAGGCTGTGCTTGACGATCTCGGCGTAGCCGCTGCGCAGCTCCCGCCAGGGCAGGGTTTCCAGGAAAGCCGGGTCGATGAAAACGGCAAGAGGGTTTTGGAACAGGCCGATGCAGTTCTTTGCCTGCAGGAAATCGATGCCCAGCTTGCCGCCGATGGATGCGTCCACCTGCGAGAGCAGGGTCGTGGGTATCTGTACGAAACGGATCCCCCGTTTGAAGGTGGCGGCGCAAAAGCCGCCCATGTCGCCGATCACGCCGCCGCCCAGGTTGAGGGCGAGGGCGCCGCGGCCGGCGCGGCGATCCATGAGCCCGGACCATATTTGCCGGCAGGTGTCCAGGTTCTTGTGCGCCTCTCCGGGCGGGATTCGGATGAGGGTGAAATTGGAATGCCCCAGGGCATCTTCGAGCCGGGGCAGGCAGTGTTCCTGCGTGTTGTCGTCGGCGATGACGAACAGGCCGCTGTAAGAAAGCTGTTTCAGAAAACCAGGGAGGGACTCCTGCAAAGGTCCTAAATATATGGTGTAATCTTTCAGTTGAATGGCATCCATCGCAATTTCGTTGCCGGTTTAGAGCCAAAGCTACAGTTCGCCGGGCGAAGGTTCAAATCATTTTAGGAATTGTTGGGCCAATTAGAGCCTGTCTAATTGTTCCAGTAACCATTGCCGCTCAGGTAGAGGATTGGTTTCTATGATTTGATTGCGCAGCTTATTTTGTTGTGAATGGTCGTATGGCGATACTTTCAATAATTTTTTTGTGAAGCGAACTAAGTTGCTGTAAATGGCTTTGTACGAACCCATAACTTGCTTTCGTCGAATATAATTTCGCATGCTGTCAAGGAGCGATTCCAATGCGTCCCACTCATTGAGTTCGTAGTACATCTTCAGCAACATAGATTTGCCGTGCAAATTGATGAGGACGTCGTCGAAGTCCGTTTGTACCAGCAATCTCATAGCAGCGCTATAGTCCCCCTTGGAGAAGTTAAGGCGCGCCAGGCTATGGAGGAAAAGGTTGTCCCGGTACCGCAATGGAAGGGCATCCCGATACTCGTGGATAAAATCGTGTACCCAGTCAAACTCCTTGAGGATAAGGCCCGTGCCCACAGCATTTCTAAAGGTAAATGGAGAAACAACACCGTTTTCGACCAAAAATCCGTCACTCAGGCCTTGCTTATAGAGGCTGAAGGCTTCTTTTAGAAGGGAAGCGCCTTCGCCGGTATTTGCTTTTCGGATGCAATAATTAATTGCCATCAGGTAAATGTCCCGGATTTCATGAGGCGGGAAACGCGACCCGTTCCTGGCTATTTCTGTCCGGAGCGCTTCAAAATAGGTCTCTGCTTCTGCTGCAGTAATTGATTTGTAAATATTGTAGTAAATCGCGATAGCCGGGCTTTCAGTCATGTGGTGCTTTTCCACATACTGAACGACCTCTTCTAGCAACCCTATGCGATAGTCGGCCCTGTATACGGCCTGGTGGAAGAGCATCAGGCAGCTTTGACGGAGTTTATCCGCCAGGAAAGTCGTATCGAGGGCATCGGATACCTCCTGGAGGTTCATCTCCGTAGTCCGCTTTTTGCCTTCCTGGAAAGAATATTTTTCCAGCTGCAGCAAATATTCATTGCGCAAATAGTGTTCATCTCTGTAGGGGGCTTTCTCCTGCAGCGTTTCTACTGAATTGATGGTCTTCTGGAAGGCTTTGTCGAGCTTGCGCTTGCGGTAAACGCTGGACAAGGCCATGCGGGAGCGAATTTCGTCTCCGCGCAGTTCTTCGTACATGAGAAATTCTTCGACGGCCTTAAGGAGAAAGTGCATGGTTTGCCGTAACTTGGCATCGTCAAACGGTTCATCCGGGAAAACCCGGGAGAACACCCGTTCCTTGCGCAGGAATTTCTCTTCTGTCAAATGAGCGCCCGCCATCAGATATTCGAACAGTTGCACCACGTCCTCGCGCTGGTTATGCACCGGTGAGTTCAACCACTTGCGCAGGCTGCGGACTTCCTTAGCGGAAAAGGTTTGTAAGATGACGACTAAATGGCTGCTTTCCATACCTGGGAAAAAGGTTTGCCTTCAACAAGGATTAGATGAATAGTTATTTTTAAATGGCTGATAATCAATTAAAATTGAAAGTTTGTCTAAATTTTGGTTTGTAAAAATACTTATTTTTTTTCAACAATTCACAATTTTTGTCTTTGCTTTTGCCTATGAAACATGAGATTTTTGTATCGGGAAAAAAAGGTAACGGCCTAAATCACTCGCTAATGACACCAAAGAAAGCATACCATCCGGTCTCAGTTGTCCATACCATAAATGCACTTGCCCTGTGGGCGGCGGCGCTTCTGGTATGCCCGCTCTCCCTGGGAGCACAGGGATGGGAAAAAGCTTTTGGTGGCAACAAAGAGGACCAGGGCCTTGCCATTATCCAAACCATCGACCGCGGCTACCTGGTCGTCGGCTTCAGCGAATCCTTCCCCAACGGTGCCGACCAGGACATTGATATCTACCTCATCAAGACGGACGTCGACGGCGACGTGGCCTGGGAGACTACCTTCGACGAAGGCCTGACCGAGTACGGCAACGCCGCCCTGCAAACGGCCGACGGCGGCTTCCTGATCGCCGGCGAGGCTTCCTTCCAAACCGTACAGGGGCCCTTCCAGGCTTATTTGCTGAAAGTTTCCGACCGTGGAAAATACCAGTGGAGCTATACCTATTCAGACGTTCCCGGCTCCAGCATCCGCATCAAAGACGTTACGACATCGCCCGACGGCGGCTACCTGGCCGTCGGCTTCATCGAATACGAGGACGCCAATGACGACATCTTCCTGCTCAAGGTCGACGAGGCCGGGCAGGAGCAGTGGCGCAAAGCGTTCGGCATTCCAGGCGACGACATGGCGGTCGCCGTCGACGTGCTCGGCGACGGATACGTGATCACCGGCAATGAGGACAATCCCGACGGGATTTTCGACCGCGACATGATCGTCTACCGCCTGGATGGCAACGGCAATGTGGTGTGGGATGAGCGCGTGTCCACCGACCAACGGGAAGTGGGCAACGATATCCTGGTTACCCCTGAAGGCAACATCTTCATCGTAGGCGCCGTCAGCGACAACAGCGACGCGGCCCTCTGGAAGTTCGGCCCCAACGGCAACCCCATGCTCTTCCGGGCCAAAGACATGTTCGGCTTTGGGGACGAAGCCAACGCCATCATCGGGCTGGAAGACGGCAGCCTGGTCATTGCCGGCTTTACCGAGGTCAATGCCTTCAACGTCGACTTCCTGCTCATCAAGTACCGGCAGGAAGGCAATGAAATTATCGAAGAATGGGCCACCCATACCGGCGATGTAGAGACCACTGACTTCGCCACCAGCATTGCCGCCACCAGCGACGGCGGCTACGTGCTGACCGGCTACAACGCCCTGCGGCTGAACTTTTTCAACGACGTCGTCCTGACCCGCACCGACGGGTTGGGCAACATTTATACCAACTACATAAGGGGTAAAGTATTCTACGATCAGGATGAGGGTTGCGACCTGGACAACGGGGAGCAACCTTTTCCATCCTGGCTGGTCCGGGCCAAAGGAGCAAACCAGACCTACTTTGGCGCGACTGACCAGAACGGCAACTACCTCATCCGGGTCGATACCGGCGCTTATGTCGTCGAAGCCATCCCGGCCAACGCCTACTGGGAGAGCTGCTTCCCCGACGGCGTACCCATTAACCTGACGAGTTTCTACGATACCACCCTGGTCAACTTCCCGGTCAAGGATATGAATATCGCCTGCCCTTACCTGGAGGTGGACATCTCCACGCCTTTCCTGGCGCCTTGTACGGACATCAACTATACGGTGGAATACGAAAACACCGGCACCGTGCCGGCCAGCGGCGCTTATGTGGAAGTGGAGCTGGATGACGAACTGGCCTTCCTGGGGTCGAGCATCGCCGCTACCAGCCTGGGGAACAATACCTACCGCTTCGATATCGGAACGATCGGCTTCAATGCCGGCGGGTCGTTTACCATCAATACGCAAATGGCATGTACGGGCATCGCCGACGGGCAGGCCGGCCTGGTCAGCGCCCATATCTTTCCGGATACCCTGTGTACGGAACCCAACCCCAACTGGGATGGCGCCAGCGTAGATGTGGACGGGGGCTGTGCCAATGATTCTATCCAGTTCGTTATCCGCAATGTAGGCCTGGAGAATATGCAGCAATCCCGGCAGTATTTTGTCGTGGAAGAAGACCTCGTCCTACTTTCCAGCCCTTATCAGTTGCCCTCCGGGCAGTCCACTTCGATCTCTTTGCCCAGTACCGGCGCTACCTACCGCCTGATCGCCGAGCAGCCGGCGGGCCACCCGGGCAACAGTTTCCCGACGGTGGCCGTGGAAGGTTGCATTAGTGCCGGCGGAACCTACAGCACTGGCTTCGTGACCGATTTCCCGGAGAACGACTTCGACCCGTTCCGCTCCGTCCAGGCCGACGAGATCGTGGAGGACATGGGCGCGGTGCGCCTCATCGGCCACCCCTCCGGTTACCAGGATTCCCTGATCGCCGGCAACACGCCCCTCACCTACCGCTTTGTCTTCCGGAATATCGGCAACGACACCATTTCCCGGGTCGTCATCCGGGATACGCTGCCGGCCGGGCTCGACCCCGGCTCTGTGCAACCAGGTGCGGGCAGCCATCCCTACCGCTTTGAGGTCTACCATACCGGCGTGATCAAGATCACCTTCGAAGATATTGAACTGCCGCAGGATCCCAGCGGCGACAATCCTTCTTCCTACGGTTTTGTCGAGCTGAAGGTCAACCAGCAGCCGGACAACCCGGTGGGCACTGTCATTGAAAATGCCGCCACCGTCATTTTCGATTATTATGCGCCGGTCCGGACCAATGCTGTCCGGCACGTGGTGGCTGCGCCCAACCTGCCTATGTTCATAGAGCTCATTCCCGCTGTCCCCGTCGGCGTGGACGATCCGGAGGCGCCGCTGGTCAACGTGAGCGCCTACCCGAACCCGTTCGTGGAGCAGGTTACTATAGAAGTGAACGGCTGGCCAGCAGACGGCCCGCTCGAATTCACCTTGTTCAGCCAGGAAGGAAAGCTGGTGCAAACCAGCCGGGAACGCGCGAATGCCTTTACGGTGCAGCGTAACGCCCTTCCGGCAGGAACTTATTTTTACAGCCTGAGATTTGAAGGAAAACTCATTGGCAGCGGTACCCTGGTAGCTATTAAAAAATAACTTCCCTGTTTGGAATCCGTAGTTGTGGCTCGTTCAGCAGCCTACCCTTGCGGAAATCCTGCCCGGCTGCTTCACTTCGCTCCAACTACGGATTTTATCCGGCTGCACAGACGGACGTGAAGTTATTTTTTAAGGCTTGATTGCCCGCTGACCCTGTACACCGGCCAAACCGCAATGCGCAGCGGCCGGCATAATCCCAAAAAGTGTTTCGAGGTTCCCTGCCAGAATTGTCGGCAGGGAACCAAAAAAAACTGGTTCCGAATAATTTATATGATATAACCAGCGTTATTATAAAGAATTAGGTCGTCTTATTATTTCATGAGATTATGATTTGTTATTAGCAAGAGGCTCCGCCGGGACGGCGGAGCTTTTTTTTTGCCCCAAAAACCAAAACGGCTGTTCCGGGGATTCTCCGGGGCCGTTTTGCTTTTTGGGGCGGCGATATGCCCTTGAGGGCTTTCCGGAAGATAATGGTTCGGAGAAAGCCCCTGGAGCAGGAGCATGCGGAAGCCTTTCTCGTTTGAAGGCGGCCTTCCGGCTGCAAACCAGGTGCTCCGGCAAGCAGCTAATGCCCGCCAAAACCACAAAACCACATTACTAGACTTTGGACGTGCGGCGTTGGGGGAAATTTTTTTTCCATCCTTTCGCCGCCCGCCCTGTTAAAAAAAGAGCCGTTCAGGCTCGCTTTTTCTTTGCCTTTTTACCCTTCCACACGACTTTATGGCGTTCTCTCTTGTCCTGAATGTCTCCTTCTTTGCGCCCTCGGCTTTTTATTTGCAGTTTTGGGAGGAAGGGCTCCTGCTCAAAACTCAAAATAATAGATTCCATTTGCCGCTGCACCTCGAGGAGATACTGGCAAGCCATATTCAACGCGCTTTTGTAACGCTTGTCGTACTTCTGCCATTTCGACTTTCGCCTGGCTTCGTCTTTTACCCAAGTAGCCAGTATAAGGCTACTATCTCCATCCAATTATCCAGTCCCACGTCCGGCGTCTGGAAGCTATCCATCAGCAAGTTTTGTTTGCCAAACCGAGAAGCCCTATATCAAAGCGCTGGCGATATCGTATATTTCTTCGAGGTTAATTCTCCACCGCTGCCCCATACGCCCAGCCACATGCGCCTCTTGAATATAGGCCCTTTGTCTGGCATCCATCAAACGCACGCTTACCAGCCGAAAGGGCTTATCTTTCATATTCATACCTCGTTTGGTACGGATCATCATATTGTCCCAGGCTTGCACTTGTACCAGCACCGCCGCCCATTAGACAAAGCCACCAAAGGTGCCTCCTCATCCGGCGGCAATTCCCACTGCTCAGCCTCTGAGACTGTACTTTTCTCCATACACTGCATTAGCTCCCCGCTGATCGGAGTTGTTAGCCCTTCTTGCTCCTGCTCCCCGATACTGAGGGCTTTCCATACCGCCCGGTTGTTGGTTGCGGATGGTGTTCACTAAATGGGGCTGCCCAGCGGGCGATATATTCGGGCGAACCGTAGTAACGATCTGATGCATTGACGGTCAAGTGTGTGCCAAAGGCAATCCTTATTGTCCACTAAATCTTGACTTGCCGAGCAGCGAATGTATGCCCTTGCTGGCTATGCCCTGCCGGCGGATACCAGCGGAAGGTTCCATGGGCCTCAGCTACCCCATATAAGGACCGCCGCGCTGCAAGCCAACCACTGATATGCTATAGCCAATATCCACTTAGGTTTCCTTTACCCGGTTATTAGCCATACACGGAACGATCAGGAAGCGTTGGAATGATGTATCAATGAACTGCCGTCTGTGTTGAGCAAGTAAAACTTTTCAAACGGTTTAGCCATATAACCGCTTTTCAACGATAAGAGCTTTGCTCAACTCTAAATGGGCACGCTGCTTTTCCTCTTCTGGATAATGGGCGCCTTCATGCAGGCAGTTTATTGCATCCGCTATGCTACTGTATTGATAATGATAGCAGCGGCTAGGCTAACTGCCGTAACTGACCGGGCAGATTGCTGGCTAGCTAGGCCCATCACTAAGTTGGCCAAAGCTTTGCTTTTTCCAACCTCCAGTTGTAATATTGAGTGGCAGAACGACTCGGTGGCTTTGTTTTTTCGCACAATCCAAAGTTCCGATGTTGTTCTGTCTTTTCAAATCTACCCCTAGCACGTCCAAAGTCTAGCACATTAGTAGTGATTAAAAAATAACTTCACTGTTTGAGATCCGTCGTTGTAGCTCGTTTATCAGCCTAACCCGCGACAATCCTACGTGGCTGATTCACTTCACTACAACGACGGATCGTGAAGTTATTTTTTAAGGATTACTCAGAAATAAAAAAAATCAACTTTTTTTCTGCCCTAAAGTAGGTAAAACGGGACTGAAATTTCAACAACTACATTTCCAGGGATGTAAAATAAATAGCTAATAATCAATTATTTACAGAAAAAACAAACGCCAAAGTAGTTGAAATTTAAGCCCAAACCCTCAACAAAAGGCGATTTTTGTCTTTGGTTTAGGGCATAAAGCCTTGCATATTTGTATTGTAATCAAAAGGAAACACGCGGAAAGCTCTGAAAAAGATCGGAGTAAAAAAGAGCGGCGAGAGCAAAAATAAGGTTCCGAGAGAGTATTGAGAGGCTATCCCAAAGGCTACGAACAACAAACCGATTTACAGGTCGGAACCAAACCAACTTCATAAATTTGATTTGCCGCCGGTGGCAGTGCTGAAAGGCCAAAACTTACGGGTGCTTGATCCCAAATCCCGATTCTGAATTGCCCAAAAGCCGATATAAACCGTAAGGGCCCCGAAAAGCGCTGCCGCCAATTTTGAAAATCGAGAACTGGAAAAATAATCGGGTTGAACCCGCCGTTGTAAAACGGAAAAAAGTATGATCACATATTCCACTATTCAGCCGGAATGTACTTTCAAATGAGGCAGGTGGTAAAGGGCCTGGCTCGAAGTACAATGATCATAATCCCATTAGCCGTTGCAGGTTCCTTGCCATTAAATTTGGCAAGGAACCCCAATAAAACTGACAATCAAAGGAACTTTGACAAAGATAAATTCGTTCTTATAAAGAATTAGGTCGTCTTATTATTTCATGAGATTATGATTTGTTATTAGCGAGAGGCTCCGCAGTGTTGCGGAGCTTTTTTTTTGCCCCTATATGAGGCGTTTGGTCGTCGTCTTATTATTTCGCTGTAACAAATGTTTAACAAAGTTAGAAAAAATATATATTTATCAAAGCTTTTTAGATAACAAAAGCAAAGTTTTATAATATTTTCCGGAAAGGCAATACCCGGTTTGGGGTAAGTTGTGACGGGCTATTTCCCGTTTTTTCTGCGCCGTGCCCCCATTTCCGCTGTGTTTCCGGGTATCTCCATGACATTTCCACCCATTTCTACGTATCTCCACTATATTTCCACTGTATTTCTACCCATTTCCAAGTATTTCCACCGTATTTCCAAATATTTCTCACCCCAACTGTTCCAGCAACCACGCCCTTTCGGCGAGAGCGCCCTCGGCCAGGATGTCCCGCTTTAAATCCTCCCTTGCTTTTCTGTCCCCGGCGGGGATTTCCGCAAGGCGGCGGAGGTATTTCAGCATATTGGCGTAGTTCTCCCGGTGGTAGGCCACTGCCTTCTTCCGCCGGAGGAAAGCCCGCAGGGCTTCCATCTGGGCTTCCAGAGGGCCGGTTTCGCCCAGCTCGTAAAAAATTTTGATGGTGATGGCCTTGGCGGAGAGGTGGAGCAGCGGTTCGCGGAAGCTGGCTTGCTGGAGCAGCTGCAGGGCTTTGCCGTAATGCCGGCGGCTGTATTCCAGTCGGGCCAGGCAGAAGCTGAACATGCCTTCGCGGTGCTCCTTCGGCAACTTTTCCTTGTACTGGTAAAGAAATTGTTCCACCCATCCGTATTCCTTCAGGATCAGCCCCAGGGTGGCGATGTTGCGGTAGGTGAAGCGCGACAGTTGCCCGTCCTGTACAAAAAGCTCCTGCTCCAGGCCCCGCTCGTAGAGTTCCAGCTGGCTGCGCAGGTGGCTGTCGTCGCCCTCGTTGTAGCGCTTGGTGCAGAAGTTGATCCCGAGCAGGAAAAGGTCTCGCTGCTCGTCCGGCGGGAATAAATTCCCCTGCCGGAACAGCAACTGCCTGAACCGCTGGAAGTGGCCGCCGCCGCTTTCCTGTTCGGAGAGCGCCCGGTAGCAGTGGTAGTAGATGGCGACGGCCGGCAACCCCAGCAGCTCGTTGCCGTCGAGGAAAGCAATCAGCTCGTCCAGCAGCCCGAGCGGGTAGGAGGCCCGGTAAACCGCCTGGTGGCTCAGCGCCAGGCAGGCCTGCCGCAGCTTGGCCGACAGGAAGTAAGCGTCGAGGCTGCGGGCAATGGCCGGCAGGTTGAAATCGCCAGTGCGCTTGCGGGAAGCTTCGAACTGGTACTCCTCAACCTGCAGCCGGTAGCGCCAGGACAGGTAGCCGGCGTTGCGGCGGGCGCTTTTTTCTCCTGCTGCCCGGGCAGCCCGCAGGCAGCGGCCGAAATGGCGGGGCAGCCGCCGCCGCCGGTACGCCCGGGCCAGGGCAAGCCCGTTTTCCGCTTCGTTTTCTGTCTGTGCTTCGTACTGGAAATACCGCTCCAGCAGTTTGAGCAGAAAGCTCATCAACACCCGCATCCGGTGGTCGTCGTATTCCGCTTCGCCAAACAGGCAGGCGAAGGCCTGTTCCTTGTCCGGAACCACCCGGTGTTCCCACAGGCATTCCGACAGGTAATCGTAGAGCCGCACGACGTCCTCCCGCTGGTTGAAAAAGGGGGATTGCACGAAACGGGCGAAAGCGCGGCGCTCGCTTTTGTCCAGCGTATCCAATGCTTCCAGCAACAGGCTGTTTCTCATGAATTTGTTTTTTAACAAGGTGCCGCAACCTGCCGGATTGTCTGAGAAGAATTTAATTTATAAAAAAATAAATATAAAAGACAAAAAAATTGTGATCTGCCAATTTATATACAATATAGAACACTAAAACAAAAAGCAACCCGGACAAACTCAAAAAAATGTCTTTGCCTTTGGCAAAAAGAATGAAGACCTTAGTAGTGATTAAAAAATAAGTTCGACATGTTGAGTCAATGCCTTGTGGCGAAGGCCATTGGTCCGGTTAGACTGCCGGCCTTCGCCACAAGGCATTGACGTTGAACTTATTTTTTAAATCTTCCTTGGTAGCGTGAAACTGTAAATCGTAATCGCACATGAAAATTATAATCCCCTTCTTCTTATCGGCCTTCCTGGCTTTTGCTTTTTTGCCGGCCTTCGGGCAGGATACTATTACCCTTTCCGGTTATATCCGAACTCCCTGCGGAACTCCTGTCCCTGGAGTGGAAATACTGGGGGCGGCGACGGATGCCAATGGGTTTTATAGTGTTGGCTTGCTGGAAGGAGAGGATTATGCCATTGCTCCTGCTCTCAGCGGAGGTTGGCTGGACGGAGTGGACCACAACGACCTGGCCTTGCTGGCGCAGCATATCGACGGGCAGTCGCCCCTCGGCTCCCCCTATTTGATGATTGCCGCCGATTTAAACAACTCCAGGTCTATTACCACCCTGGACGCTATATCGATCAGCCAACTGCTCGACGGGACCCTTGCCGCCATTCCCGGCAACGCCTCCTGGCGGTTCATCACCGCCGACTATGTGTTTCCCGCTCCCGGCAACCCCTGGTTTGAATTGTTTCCGGACGTGGCCAACATCAATAACGTTCCGGGAGATTCGACGGCTACGGAGGATTTAATCCTGAATTTCATCGCCATCAAGGTAGGCGACCTCGACTGCAGTGCGGTTCCCTGGCCGGGGCCAACCGGGCAACTGGACGGCAAAATCCAGAGAGACGAGAACGGAAACTGTCTGGCGGATAATGGGGAAGAAGGGCTTGGGAACTGGGTAGTGAAAGCAACTTCGGGCGGCGGCGATTTTTACGCTGTTACTGCTGCCGACGGGCGTTACCACCTGGCGCTGCCCGTTGGAGATTACCAGGTGTCGGCCGTCCCGCCCAATTCTCTTTGGGTTCCCTGCGTGCCGGAAGTGCAGGCCAGCATTTCCGAGGATACCACCCTGTTTCGCGATTTTTCGGTCCAGGCCGCAGCCGGCTGCCCCTACATGGAAGTCGACATATCCCCCATTGCCCTGCGCCGCTGCGCCACCAACGATTATCAGGTGCGCTATTGCAATGCCGGCACGGCCACGGCGGAAGGGGCTTATGTAAAAGTGACGTTCGACAGCCATCTCACCGTTGTCGGCAGCAGCCTGCCCTGGTCGTCGATAAATTGGCCCACTTATACTTTCCTGTTGGGCGATATAGCTGCCGGCGATTGCGGTTCCTTCAGCATTGAGGCTTTCCTGAACTGTGCCGCCCTGCCCGGCCAGGCCCACTGCGTGGAGGCGCGCATATTTCCGGACTCGCTTTGCCTGCCTATGCCCGGCCCTTTGCTGCAAATCGAAGGCGCCTGCGCCGGCGGCAGCGTTCAATTCCGCATCAACAACCTGGGCAGCGATATGCCGGCCGAGCGCCACTTCATCGTCATTGAGGACGACCTGATCATGCGGACCGGCGAATTCCAACTGGGCAGCGGGCAAAGCTTCGAACTCAGCCTGCCCGCCAACGGCGCCACTCAGCGCCTGCTCCTGGATCCGCCTTCGGCCCCCGGCGCTGCCCAGCCTACCCTGGCCGTAGAAGCCTGCGGCCCGGCCGGCCCGGAAGGCCCCAGCCTCGGTTTCGTTACCCAGTATCCCACCGAGGCCGGCAACCCATTCATCGACATCAGCTGCCGGGAAAATACCGGCCCGTTTGACCCCAACGACAAACAGGCCTTTCCCCGGGGGCAGGGGCCGAACCAGTATTTACATCCTACCTCCAGCCTGGAATACCTCATCCGCTTTCAGAATACCGGCACCGATACGGCCTTCCTGGTGGTCATCCGCGACACCCTGCCTCCGGAACTCAACCCCGCCAGCCTGCGCCCTGGCGCTTCCAGCCATCCTTACGCCTACATCCTGCGCGGGAACGGCGTAGCCGAATTCCGCTTCGACAACATTATGCTGCCCGACAGCGCGGCCAGCCCCGATGGCTCTCAGGGCTTCATCCAGTTTCATATCGAACAGCAGCCCGGCAACCCCAACGGCGCCCTTATCGAAAACAGCGCCGCCATCTATTTCGACTACAACGAACCCATCATTACCAACTATGCCTGGCACACCGTCGACGCTGATTTTTTGTTGCCGGAACTGGCCAGCCTTCAAGGGGCAATCTATATGGAAAATGGCCAGGCGCTAAGCGAAAACGCACAGGTGTTCCTCATCCGGAACGGGGATACGATTGCCGTCGATTTCGGCAGTGGATATTCCTTTGACATGTTGTTGCCCGGGCATACTTACACTGTGGCACCTTACAGCAACAACGCCCCCCTCATTGGCGTCTCCATTTTTGACCTGGTGCTGCTCTCCAAGCACATCCTGGGCGTACAGCCGCTGGGCAGCCCCTACAGGCTGCTGGCGGCGGATGTCAACTATTCGGGCAGCATAACCGCTTTGGATATGGTGGCCTTGAGGCGGCTTATCCTGCTCATCGATACGGAACCATTCCCGGAGGACAAGCCGGCCTGGCGCTTCGTGCGGGCGGATTATGTGTTTCCCGACCCGCTCGACCCCTGGCTGGAGCCTATCCCTTCTACGGCTGTTTTCCCCAATCTGGTTTATTCCAGCGGGGCGGACTTTGTCGGCATCAAGGTGGGCGACCTCAACGGGGACGCTGCCGCAGGCCGGCAGGGGCTGGAACGCCGGGGTTACCTGCCGCTGCGCCTGGAGGCTATGCCAGAAGAAGGCGCAAGTGCTTATCAGGCGGCGCCTGCCCAGGCAGGAGCATGGGCGGCCTTTCAGGCGGCGCTGCGGCTGCCGGCCGGCGTTGCCCTGCACGATGTCCGGGCCGGAACTCCAGCCGGGGAACTCGCCTGGTCTCTTTCTGAGGCTGGAATCTTGCGCTTGTGCTGGTTCCATACGGAGGCTGTTCGCTTTGAGGAAGGGGCGCCCTTATTCACGGTGGAACTGGCGCCGGGCCTTACGCCCGCCAATGGCCTGGAACTTATTCCCGGTTACAGCCAGGTCTTCACTGCCACGGGGCATCGGTTGGAACTTGTGCCGGACAACCGGGGAGAGGAAACGGCCGGCCTTCGCATTTCCCCCAATCCTGCCGGCGGCGCCTTCACATTGAGCGGTTATGCTGAAGCCGTGGAAGTACACATCCGGATATATGGCCTGGACGGGCGTACTGTTTACCAGGCCTCAGCGCCTGGCGGCGGCAACTGGCAGCATGTGCTTCCGGAAAATGCCCTGCCGGCGGGGGGGTATGCGGTGGAAGTTGTTGATGGAGGGCGGCGTTGGGCAGAGCGGGTGGTGGTGAGGTAGGGGAGTTAATGCTACTTTGTAACTTTAACTAGTTAAACAACCTTTTCATAAGCCCTTCTTTTTTGCGGCGGGAGATCGGTATTTTTTCTCCGCTTTCCAGCAAAGCATAACCGCCGTCCTCCTTCAGGATTTTCTTCACATAAAGGATATTGAGCAGGTAAGACTGATGGGTACGGCAAAAAGTTTCTTCCGGCAGGAGTTCCTCAAATTCTTTCAGGGTTTTGCTGACGATCAGCCGTTCATTCCCTTTCATGAAAAAGTTGGTGTAGTTCACATCGGACTGGAGGTATATGATGTCTTCCAGTTTGATGAACACAAAGCCTTCGGCGGTGGAGATGGCGATTTTATCAAATACTCGGGTTTGGCGGGTTTTTAAAAACTGGCTGACCTGCGCCCCCACGTCCGTTCTTTTCTGGTATGCGCTTCAGCCCGGCCGATCGCCAGGATCAGGCGGTCGGGGTCGACGGGTTTGAGCAGGTAATCAAGCGCGCAGTATTCGAAGGCTTTGACCGCGAATGCATCATAGGCCGTGACGAAGATGAGGCTGAAGGAGGGGTTGAGAAACTTGTTCAGCAGGTCAAAGCCGGTTTGGCCTCCCAACTGAATATCCAGCAATACAATATCGGGTCCGTACTCCCGGATCAGCCCTACGCCGGAGGGGACATCATGAGCCTCTCCCACAATTTGCACATCGGGGCAGTAGGATTGGACGAGAGCGCGAAGCACAGACCTGGCGTCTGGCTCATCATCAATGATCGCGAGTTTTATCATTGTACGGGCCGGCGTTTGGTAATTCCGGGGGGCATTTCCAAAGATAAACAAAATCAGGGTTTTGCCAAATAATAGGCAGCCGGAGACAGTTTTCCGGCGGCCCCTGCCAGATAATAAGTGTTGGAGAAACGCAAACAGGAGAGGGGTAAATTACAGGAAAAGCTGGCTACTGCGGCTGCACAAACTTATATCAGAATAAACAAAATACCTTGGTTATGAAAAAAATCATTCTATTATTATTGACAGGAATCGCCCTCAGCTTACTGGTTAGTGCCCAGACAACCATTGTTCTACAACCCGATGCGATCCAGGGCAAAGATGCCTATCTCAGAAGCCTTAGCCCCAATGATAATTTTGGGGCGCACCCTGACCTTGCCGCACATGCCTGGACATTTGACGGGAATGAAGTGATCGCCAGAGGAATCATTGATTTTGACCTGTCCGGCATACCTGGAGGGGCAACAATAAACGCCGCCCGCCTTTCTCTTTATTCCTATAATTCCCCGGCAAACGGCGCTCATTCCACCCTAAGCGGCTCTAATGAATCTACAATCAGCAGGGTTACTTCTGCCTGGGATGAAAATACGGTCACCTGGAACAATCAGCCGTCCACTACGGCTCAAAATCAGGTTTTCTTGCCGGCAAGTACCAATTCGATTCAGGATTATCCGAACATTGACGTAACAGGCATGGTCCAGGACATGATCGATGACCCCGGAAATAGCCACGGCTTTCTTTTCAAACTGGTAACAGAACAATACTATAGAAGAATAATATTTGCTTCGAGCGATAATGCTGATCCTGCTTTACATCCTAAGCTCGAGGTTACTTATACAAAACCGGTTTCTTCAGACAGTTGCTTTACTTTAAGGCCCGCCGGAGATAGCGGCAAAGACGCCTATCTCAGAAGCCTTAGCCCGAATGATAATTTTGGGACGCACCCCGACTTTTCCGCACATGCCTGGACATTTGACGGGAATGAAGTGATCGCCAGAGGAATCATTGATTTTGACCTGTCCGGCATACCCGCAGGCGCCACCATAAACGCTGCCCGCCTTTCTCTTTATTCCTATAACTCGCCGGCGCAATTCGGCGCTCATTCCACCCTAAGCGGCTCCAATGAATCTACAATCAGCAGGGTTACTTCTTCCTGGGATGAAAATACGGTCACCTGGAACAATCAGCCGTCCACTACAACTCAAAATCAGGTTTTATTGCCGGCAAGCACCAATCCGATTCAGGATTATCCGAACATTGACGTGACAGATCTGGTCCAGGACATGATCGATGATCCCGGGAACAGCCACGGGTTTCTTTTCAAACTGGTAACGGAACAATATTACAGAAGGATGTTATTTGCTTCGAGTGATAATGCTGATCCTGCGTTACACCCTAAGCTCGAGATCTGCTACGCTATGGCCACTCCTGTATCAGAAAGCATAGATCATACAATTGAATTTAATTTGTTTCCTGTCCCTGCTTCTGATGCCGTAACAATCGATCTGAAAAATATTTATCAGGAATCGGTTTCCATTGGCATTTTCAACTCCATGGGACAGCTTGTGGAACACCAAATTGACATTCAGCCTGTTACGACAATTGATGTGTCTCGCTATGCAAAAGGGTTGTATTTCGTTAGAGCCTATTCTGGTGAACTTGTTTCTACAAAAAAACTAATCATTGAATAATGGCAGCTATTTAGTACTACTTTGTTAACTTAAAATGTAGCCGATCTGAGTACTGGAGCGCGGACCCCGATTTTTGTCGGGGTCCGCGCTCCAGAATATCCGGGCCTACCATACTTTAAGTTAACAAAGTAGTATTAGCTCACCGGTCGAAAATGCCTGATTCTTGCCCCACCCCTAAAAGGAGACCAGGCATTTTCAACCTTTGCTCCCTTTATAGCTTGTTTGGAGGTCGGATTATTCATCCGCCCGGGGGGGGCGGCACCAAATTCAAAAGAGGATTTCAATGAAGCACCATTTTCCAATATTCTTTTTCCTGTTACTATCCATATCATGTTCCACTCCAAAAAAAGTTGTTAAAGCCAATGAACAATTTCTGGAGTGCATTCCAATAGAATTCAGGGAGGCACTGGCCCTGCTAAATGAATCTTTCGAGCAGTTTTTGCTTACCAACAAAGAGGAAAAGAATTTAATCCAATTTGTGGGATCATTTTCTAGGCTTGAACTACCTGCCAGGGAAAATTTTGACCAGAAACACGAGGCGTTATTCCGGCACCTACAGGAAAGTAGTTTTGAATCGAATATATGGTCTGTAAAGAAAGAAATGGGTGTTGAGATTGAATTGTCACAAGATGAAGAACAAAGAAAAAAAGAAGAAGAAAACCTAAGGATACGAATCAGGGATATCGATAAGCCATATCTGAGGTGCCTGGGTTCAATTAAGGAAAAAGATATGGCCGTATCAGCTTACTTGCATACACTTAATAATTCTTATGGGCCAGATGCCCCTCAAGATATTATTGCTGAAGAAATACTTAAAAAGATAAAGCCTAATCGATACGATGAAAAAATTTTACATACGATTATTGGGGTAGAATTATACTATTCTTTATTAAAAGCGATTTACGGCAGATCAGGAAACAGGTCTTAATCGGATAGCCTCCTTTTCCCCTACACCTGTAGGAACATTCTCACCTTTGTGCCCTTCACTTCCCCATCATCTCCGATGATCTCCTCCACCTCAAATTCATTCAACTTGTCCGTGATTTCCAGCCGCCGCCGGGAAATGCTCACCCCCACGCTCTTGCGCCTGGCGCCTGCCTGGCGCTTTTGATCCTGCGATTGAAAGATACCGATGCCATTATCCCGGATCTCTATTTCCAACCCCCCATTTTTTTGCCGGAAATCTATCTGAACCAGGCCGCCCTTTTCTTTTTGGGCAAAGGCGTGCAGGATGGCATTCTCTACGAATGGCTGGGTAAGCAGAGGAGGCAGCGCGACTTCGAAATGATCCAGTTGTTCATCCACATGGAGGCGGTAGTCGAATTTTTCTTTGAACCGGAGTTTTTCCAGGCCCAGGTAATTTTCCAGGATCTCTATCTCTTCCTTTAAGGAGATCTCTTCTTCCATGGAAGCATTGAGCACTCCTCTTACCAAACGGGCGAATTTAGCCAGGTACCCGATCGCGTTGCGCCGGTCGTTTTGAGTAATGAAGTTTTGGATGGAATTCAGGCAGTTGAAGATAAAGTGGGGGTTCATCTGGGCGCGCAGCGCCGAGAGCTTCAACTGGTTCATTTCCCTCTCCACTTCAGATGCCTTGCGAATGCGGCTGAGCCTGTTGCGGTAAAACAAGCCAACCAAACCCAGCAATACCCCCACCCACAAGGCCGTAAACCAGCGGGTTTGCCAAAAGGCGGGTCTAATGTCAAAATAGACGGTGCTCGCTTTACTCCAAACCTGGTTTTCATTTTGAGCCTGCACTTCGAATTGGTAAGCCCCCGGAGCGAGATTGGCAAAATTGACAGAACGGTTGTAGGTTGGGTTCCACGCCTCCCCGTTCATCCGAAAGCGGTAGGGGATCCTGCCGTTCATATTATAATTAATGCTCAGGTAGTGGAATTCAAGGTGGTTTTCTTTATGGCTTAGGCGGATAATCCCCTGTATTGGCCTTCTTCTGTTGTTGGCCAGCACCTTTTCGATGATCGGCTCAGGAGTAAACTGAGGGGCTTTTTTTTCATACCATTGCATAAGCCCCCTGCTGGTGGCTACCCAGGTTTGGCTGCCAAAAGACCTTACCTGCGAAATTTCATTGGAAGGCAGGCCATGAAAAGTGGTGAAGGCCTCTACCCGATAGCTGCTGCCCTGACGGGTGATCCTGTTTAACCCCTGCAGCGTGCCGGCCCAAATCCGGCCCAGCTCATCCACATGAATATTTTCCAGCATATCGGAAGCCAGGCCTTCGTTGGTTGTCAACTGCTGCAAAAGGCCTTCTTTCCATAATAAAACTCCTTCTCCTTTGGTAGCCAGCACCAGCGTGCCATCCGGCAATTCTGAAATGTCTTCAATCCTCGTTTCCAGTTTTTCATGGAAAGGCGCCGGGCGGATCAACTGATCGTTTTTGAACTCAAATAATCCGTTTACTTTGCCTATCCAAACGCAGCCCTGCCGATCTTCCCATACGCTGAATACCCTGCCCGAAAGCCCTAAGCTGTAAGAAATGACAGTTGGCGCCTTTCGCTCCAGGGCAATGCATCCGAAACCGCTGTTATGGACGCCCCAGATACTGTCGCGGCCCCGGCTCCAGTTCATTTTCTTCGAAAAAACGTATTCCTGAATGCCTCCCGTTTGTTGCCGTTTGAAAACGGCCCACCGGCCATCCCGGAAAATACGAGGCCTCCCGTTGGTCAGCCAAAGTTCCTCCCTGTGCCGGTCAAATAATACATCATACACAATGGGGCTGCCTGGCGCCGCGGGCAAAGTTTTGATCCTGTTATTCTCCGTATTCACCAGAAGGGCCTGCCCGCTCCGCAGCCCCACGTACAGTTCTTTTTCATTTTAAAATCAAAACGCCACATGATCCGCCTACAATCCAGCCGACTGATCGTATATCCTCAGATCGAGATCCGACAGTAAAAAGCCCGTTTTCAATAGAACCGATCCAGTAGGCGCCTCTGTTGTCCCGGAAGATGTGCGTGACAGAAATGCCTTCCAGATACTGCTCATAATCCCCTTCCCGCAGTTTTTCTATGCTTTGGTACCGCCTGATGCCCCCGCCTTCCTGCAATCCTATCAGCAACCGTCCATCCGCTTTTCGCATACTGTTTTATTCTGTAAGGAGTAAGGGAAAGGGTGCCGCCAGGCTATTTTCTTTCCTTCCAGCCGGTAAAGGTGGGACTGGTTAAAAGCGATGGTTTGGTGGTTGTTCAGCGTTTTTATCCAGAAGGAGCTCGACCAGGGCACCTTGCGCTTGTAGAAACCGTCAACCTGATAATTGGAATCGGCAATAACCTCCAGTTTTGTGTATCCTGAATCCTGAGGCGCTGTTTTGCCTTCCCTTTCTGGAACCTGTGGTTTGTGGTTTGACATTATCCATCTACAGGCATTTTCAGTGCCAGGCGGGAGCATTCCGGGCTTTCGGGAGTATGCAAGGTAAAAGCCCCTTCCGGAGAAAACTGCAGGATGCCCGACTGTTGCAGGCTAAGGTATTTTACCCCTTGCCGTCTATAAAAAAGTCAATGGCAGAATAGGAACTCGGGTTAGTCCGTTCTATCACCTCATTTTGTGCGAAAGCCCAAATACTGTCATTTTCAATATAATACAGATTACCATGCATGAAGTACCAAATACGCCCTTTCCGGATCTTTTTGCAGATAGAAAACGACATTGTGCTTGAGCCCTTCGCGCGTCTGTAATTCCTGAATGCATAGCCGTCGAACCGGCTCAGGCTCGTTGTCGGTAGCCAGCCACATATAGCCTTCATTATCCTCCAGGCAATAATGCACTTCAGGGCTGGGCAATCCATGCCCGGTGGTGTAGTTGCGAAAATAAGGGTGCGGGTTTGGGACTTGCCTTCGGAAATAGTCAGCAGGGCCAGCAAAACACAAAGAAAACAGCGCGTTAATCCGCCGGATAACTGAATGGGGGCCTGCCCCGGAACGCCATATAGAAAGTTAATCAAATACACCAGTGCAAAATAACACTTTAGGGCTTGCAAAATAATAAGTACTCCATTTAGACTCGTTCTTTTGCGCGCTAACTGCGTTGCCAAGCCTCGCCGTAGCTCCGGCTATGCCTGCGTTTGGCGCCTTGTTAGCACACAAAATAACTTCGTCTATTCTGGACCACTTATTATTTTGCAAGCCCTTAGTTATTACAAGCAGGAATAAATCGGGATGTTCGCGAGCGTCTACAAGACGCGATGCGGGGTAATTTGCCAGTCTCCGACTGGCATAAATCGGCATTTCTTGCGGCTTACGCAAGTCTGGAGACTTGCTTATTATGCCGCATCGAGGCTGTAGCCTCTCGCGAACATCCTTCGATTTGAAAAAGGCGGAGTAGGGGTTATACTTAAATTAAATCAGTCAGGCCGGTTAGGAATGAGAAATAAATAAGGTGTGCCAAGATGCTTTTGCCACAAAGACTCCAAGGCACAAAGATTGCACCAAGGCTTTGTGCAATCTTAGTGTTTTTGTGTCCCTGCCTACCTGCCCAGCGTCAGATGGGCAGGCAGGTTTGTGGCAAAAGCCTATTGACCCAGCTAAATAGTTGCTATTTATTTCTCATTCCTTATCTTCCCCCCACCTGCTCCAGCAACCACGCCCGTTCCGTCAGCACCTCCTCCCCTTCGATCATTTTCCGCAGCCCCTCCACCTCCTCCCGGTCGTGCCGGTTGAGGTGCAGCAGCTTTTGGGTATAGCGGATGATGCAACGGTAGTTGCGGCGGTGGTAGCCGATGATGTCCTTGCGGCGCAGGAAGACCTTCATGGCGTCGAGGTGGGATTCCAGGGTGTCGTATTCCCCCAGCTCGTAAAAAGCTTTGATCATCAGCGTTTTGGCGGCCAGGTTGAGCAGCAGGTCCTGGTATTCGGAGCGCTGGAGGTATTCCAGGGCCTTGCCGTACTGCCGGCGCACGTAGGCCAGGCGGGCCAGGCTGAAGCTGTGCATGCTCTCCCGGTGTTCTTTGGGCAGCTTGTCCCTGAAGTCCCGGATGAAGGTTTCGGCCCAGGCCAGTTCGCCCTCTTTCAGGGCCATGGCCACGGCGTTGCGGTAGGTAAAGCGGGAGATTTGCCCTTCCTGCAGCAGCATGCCGGTGCGGAAGCCTTCTTTGTACAGGTCGAGCCCTTCGCGGGCGAAGCCTTCGCGGCCGGCGTTGAGCTCGCGGATGCAGTAGTTGATGGCCAGGAGGTAGAGGTCGCGCGC
This sequence comes from Lewinellaceae bacterium, assembly GCA_020636375.1. Lineage (GTDB taxonomy): Bacteria > Bacteroidota > Bacteroidia > Chitinophagales > Saprospiraceae > JACJXW01. The sequence goes on from JACJXZ010000014.1 coordinate 175,354, forward strand.
TTCGTCGGCGGGAAATCGTTGGCTCTGGCGGAGCAGGATGGCTTTGAATTCCCGGAAATGCCTTTCCGGCTCGATCCCGCTCAGGGCGTAGTAGCAGTGGTAGTACCCGGCGATGGTGGGCAAACGGAGCAGGCCTTTTTTGTCGACAAACCGCAGGGCTTCCTCCAGCAGCCCGAAATCGTACTCCCGTTTGTAGACGGCCTGGTGAGCCAGCAGGAAGCAGGTCTGCCGCAGCTTGCGGGCGACGAAGGCCAGGTCGATGGTGTCGGAAATTTCCTGCAGGTTGTGTTCGCCGGTGCGTTTGCGGCTGGCGGTGAAGGCGTACTGTTCAAGCTGGATGCGGTATTCGTATTCGAAATACTCGGCGTTGCGGATCGGTTGCTGTTGTTGCCGCCGGTTCAGCTGCCGCATCGTCTGCCGGAAATGCTTGGGCAGGCGCCGCTCGCGGTAGGCGCGCGCCAGTTCGGCCATCTGCTGCCGCTCGTCGGCCAGCCAGGGCTGCAGAGCAAGGTACGACTCTATGGCTTTGAGCAGCCAGCTCATGGCGTAGCGCACCTGCTGGGCGTCGTAAGGCCGGCCGGGGTAGAGCGTTTCAAATGCCCGCTCCTTGGTGGGCGTTGCTTTTAAGGTGAATATCCATTCTACGAGGAATTCAAAAAGCTGTACTACATCTTCCCGCTGGTTGAAAAAAGGAGAGCGGAGGAACTTGCTCAGCTCCCGCACTTCTTTTTTGTTCAGGCTCTCCAGTACGGCCATTAGTCGGCTGCCTTCCATTTTTGATTGAGTGATATTTAAATGTGATTGATAAATTTAGAAATAGAGTTTTGTAAATATAGGGTTTTGAGCATAAATTGAAGTTACGCCGATTGATAAATGCCCTTTTTTGTTTTTGATATTGCCATTGGCTTCTCTGATCTTTGTAGCATAGAAAACCAGGATCCCTATGAAGATATTGAGACACTTTGTTTTTCTGGCCATCAGCCTGCTTCTGGCCAATGTATTGCCTGCCCAGGGCTGGCAGCGGGTCTACGCCGACACCGCCGGCGCCCTTGCTTTTCTCAGAGAGGCGAAACCCACTCCGGATGGCGGATACATCGCAATAGGCAGCCGCAACCTGCCCACCGGCGCTATCCGGAATTACCTTTACCTCCTTAAAACCGGGGCCAATGGCGAGCCACAGTGGGAATACAACTACCGGGAGGGGGCCATCGGCCACGATGAGGGCGTGGGCGTGGCCTTAACGCCCGACGGCGGCTACTACGCCCTCGGCAATACTTCAGCGGACGGCTGGCAGTTTTCCTTCCTGCTGGTTCGCCTCGATGAGATGGGCGACACGATTTGGTCTAAAACCTATGCTTATCAGGATACCCTGGGCACCACTATGGGGGCTTATGGGTTGACCGACGATGGCGGCCTTGTCCTGGCCGGCAGCGTGTCCAGGCCCGATTCCACTACCGGCGTTTATTTGCTCAAAGTGGACGCTGCGGGCAATAAACAGTGGGAGAAGTTCTACGGCTGGCCGGGCAACAATCCGTATCCTGCTCTGGAGGACATCGTCCAACTGGACGACGGCGGCTACATCGCCGCCGGGCAATGGGACAGCTACCAGATTCCCCGCCTGGTGCGTTTCGACGCCCAGGGCGACACCCTCTGGACGCGGGCATATCAAGCCTCTACCGGCGACGAGCTCTGGGCGGTGCGCCCCGCTCACGGCGGCGGCTTCATCGCCTGCGGCAGCGCCACCGGCTTTGCCGGCTACAGTGCTCTGGTTATCCGGACGGACGATATGGGCAACGAGCTGTGGCAAAGGTTCTATGGCCTGAATACCAAGGCCACCGATATGGAACTCACCCCCGACGGCGGCTACGTCCTCGCCGGATCACTGGACAACTACATCTGGTATCCCCTCGCAACCTCCGGTTTCCTGCTCCGGATCGACGGAGACGGCAATGAGCTCTGGCAGCGCGATTTTTCCAACCCGACATCCGGTTTTAACCGCCTGGGCAGCGTGGAACTCACGCCGGACGGCGGCTTCATCGTCGCCGGCGAGTCGCGCTGGAATCCCTTCCTGGCCAAAACCGACGGCAACGGCTACGCCATCACCAACTGGCTGCAGGGCAAAGTCTTCCGGGACGAAACGGGAAACTGTAGCTTCGAGACCCCCGAACCCGGCCTGGACGAGTGGATCGTCCGCATAGAAGGCGGCGGCCTCATCCAGTACGCCACCACTGATGCGGCCGGGGAATACAGCATCCTGGTGGACACCGGCGATTACAGCCTCACCCTGCTGCCCCCCAACGCCCTGTGGACGGCCTGCGAGCTGTCGGTAGCCGTCGGCCTGCCTGATTTTTACGACACCACCTACGTCGATTTTGCCGCCTCGACGCTGGCCGACTGCCCGCTGATGCAGGTAGATGTGTCCGTGCCCTTCCTGCGGCGCTGTTTCGACAACACCTACACCGTACAATACTGCAACGAAGGCACCCTCGCCGCCGAAAACGCCGCTGTGGAGGTAGAACTCGACCCTTACCTCAGCCTGCAGAGCGCCGAGCTGCCCTACGCCAGCCTGGGCACCAACCGGTACCGCTTCGAACTGGGCAATGTGCCCTTCGACACCTGCGGCCGCTTCCATTTTACCGCCTACCTCAACTGCGATTCTACCGTGCTGGGCCAGACCCACTGCGTGGAGGCCCACATCCTGCCGGACACGCTCTGTTTCGACACCGTCAGCACTATGGCGCTGATCGAAACGGAAATCAGGTGCGAGGGGGATTCCCTGCGTTTCACCCTGCGCAACGCAGGCGGCGCCGGAATGAACAACCCTTCAGAATACATCGTCATCGAAGACGACGTGATGTACATGAACGCTCCCTTTGAGCTGGGCACCGGCGAGTCCCTGCAATTCTCCCGTCCTGCCAACGGGTTCACCTACCGCCTGGAGGCGCCCCGCCTGCCCGACAGCAACAGCGGGGAGTACGTCAGCTCCACAGTCGAAGGTTGCGGCTTTTTTCCGGGGGGCGGCTTCAGCACCGGTTTTGTCAACCAGTTTGCCCTGTTCCCGGGCGGCCCCTTTGACGATATCGAATGCCGGGAGAACATCGGCGCCTACGACCCCAACGACAAGCAGGCACTGCCCGTTGGATATGGCGAATCCCGCTTCATTGAGCCCGGGACAGACATCGAATACCACATTCGCTTCCAGAACACCGGCACCGACACGGCCTTCACCGTCGTCATCCGGGATACCCTTTCCGCGTGGCTCGCCCCGGCCAGCGTCAAGCCGGGCGCATCCAGCCACGACTACCGCTGGGCGCTGAGCGGGGAGAATGTGCTCACGTTCATCTTCGATGACATTATGCTGCCCGACAGCAACGTAAACGAGCCGGCCTCCCACGGATTCGTGAAGTTCCTGGTCAGCCAGCGCCCGGGCAACCCGCTGGGCGAGCGCATTGAGAACAGCGCCGCCATTTATTTCGACTTCAATGCCCCCGTGATCACCAATACGGCCTTCCATACGCTGGGCGAGGATTTCATCAAGGTGGTCAACGAGGCGAACCCCGGCGCCGGCCCGGCCCGCGTGCGGGTGCTGGCTTATCCTAACCCTTTCACGGAGCAGGCCACGCTGGTGGTGGAGGGATTGAAGATAGGCGACGGCACTTTTCTGCTTTACCATACCGACGGCCGCCTGGCGCGCCGCCTGCCCTTCCGGGGCCAGCAGTTTGAGCTGTATGCCGACGGCCTGCCGGCAGGGATGTATTTCTTCCAGGTGATGGCGAACCGGAAACTGGTGGGAAGCGGGAAGGTGGTGGTGGGGGAATAAACGGCTGTATTGTTATGCATCAACAGCCCTGGATTCGGATAACAATAAACCATCCCGGAAACGCTGCTCGGACAACAATATAACAATATCACCCTAAACCATCCCTTCCACCCCCCTCAGCGCCTGCTGCAAATGCCGTTGCTGGTGGGTAACCACAAAGCGGAACGCATCCCCTGTTTTCATGCGCAGCAAGCGGAAGATTTCCACGCGGACGGCCCTTCGGTTCAGGTTGGCGCCTTTGGCCCGGGTGAGCAGTTCCAGCAGGTGGCGCTGGTGGCCGAGGAATTCTTCCAGCGCTTTCAAACTGAGCTGGCTGCCGGCGGGGTTGAGGTAGGCCCTGGTCTTCATGGGCCTGGCGTTTTCCGGAGCAACGGATTGAACGAAGAAGTTGCCCAGCCATCCCGGCCGGAAGGCGGCGGCCTTGCCCTTTTGCTCCAGCGCCTGTTCCAGTTCCGGGTTGTAGAAGCGGTTATAGCGGTTGAGGTGCTCGAAGCACTCCAGGGCGCTCCATTTTCCCGGGGCGGGTTTTTGGTTCAGCCGGCTGGTTTCCAGAGGCAGCAATTCGGTTTCCACCGTTTCGATGATCTGCTGCACGTCGGCCTGCAGGCGGGCGATGAAGTTTTGCATTTCCATGATCATCCTCATTTTTTGACAAAGTTAGGAGGCTTCCGGCAGTAAAATCTTGACCATGGTCAAGGTTTCGATGGCAGCAATGGCTCCGTCAGCCTGCATACACGCGCATACACACATGAGGGCACTCCGGAAACCCTGGAAAAGGAGCGAAGGAGTGACTTAGCGGATGAGTGAATAGAACCAACTATGTAATAAAGTTTGATTTTAAAAACAATACACATTTTATATTTATTTACTCATTCAGTCCCTCACTCATCCACTCATTTGGGGGACTTTCCGGAGTGCCCTCACACATAAAAACATACACACATAAACACATAAACACATAAACACACACAATCACCTCATATTCCGGCTCAGCGTCTCTGGCGTCATGCGCAGGTAGGAGGCGATGTATTTGTTGGGGATGAGCTGGAAGATATGCGGGCTGCGGTTGAGCAGGCGCTGGATGCGTTCGCGGGGGGAGACAGTGAGCAGGTCGATCTCGCGTTCGATGCGGCCGAGCAGGGCCTCCTCCACCATCTGCCGCCAGGTGCGTTCGAGGAGGGGGTACTGCTCCAGCAGGCGGTAGAAGTCAGTGCGGGAGATGCCCAGCAGTTCCGTTGGCCCCATGGCCTGGATGTAGTAGTCAGAAGGGCGGTTGCGGATAAAGGAAGGGATGGAAAGGATCAGGGTATCCGCATAGCCGAAGCCGACCACCTGCTCGTTCTCTTCGATGTCGTAGAAGATGATCACGGTGCCTTCGAGGATGTAATACAGGTGCTGCTCCACCTGCCCTTTGCGGGTGAGGAAGTCGCCGCGGCGCAGGCTGCGGGGCTTCTGCCAGTGGCGGAGCAGGGCGGCGGTTTCCCCGGAGGGGAGGCCGAGTTGGTTTTGGAGGAAATGGGAGAGGGTGGGCAATTTTTGGGTGAAGTTATAAAATTGTAGCAAGTCTTTCGTACGGTCTGCACTGATACGTTTTTTTGTAGCTTTTTCGACTAAATTCGAGATCATTCTAGCATCACCCTATTGGAATATGCATCAAATAGATTTATATTTAACGACCGAATATGTCTGGTCGGTTAGCAAACCAGAATCCTCTCCTCCTCACTGACCGAAAGAATTTTTCCAAGCCTGATTGTCATCTTCTGCGGTTTGCAGAAAGGATGGCGCTATTGCCCAATAATAATTCTCTTATATCCCTGCCTTATCAGTCGTGAATCGAAGAACAAAACTAAAACCAATGAAAAAACGCTATGTTTTTACCCTGCTAGCATTTCATAGCTTTGGCGGCATAATTAGCGCACAATCTCCCAATTTCCTGTGGGCCGTGCACTTCGGTGGGCTAAGCGAAGAAATTGCCCATGACATGGTCATTGATGGCAACGGCAACGTATACACCATTGGGGAGTTTAACAGCGTGGCCGACTTCAATCCCAGCGACGATCCCAACACGGGTACCTTTGACCTGGTTTCGGCAGGTTACCAGGATATTTTTGTTTCAAAACTCGATGCCTTTGGCAACTTCCTTTGGGCAAAACAATTCGGCGGAGGTTTCACCGACAGAGGGCGCGCCATGACGCTGGATGCCGATGGAAATATTTACATAACCGGCAATTTTTCCGGCACTGCCGATTTCGACCCCGGCCCCGGAACCTTTAACCTGACCGGCGCCGGCAATGAAGATATTTTTATCGCCAAGCTGGATCCCTCCGGAAATCTCATTTGGGCAAAACAGATAGGCGGCACCGGCACCGATATTGCTTACGACATTGCCGTAAACAGCATCGGCAACGTTACGACCACCGGCCGTTTCCGGAATACGATAGATTTCGACCCCGGCCCGGGAATCTACAACCTGACAGCAGGGTATATCGATATTTTTGTTTCCACGCTGGATGCCAACGGCAACTTCCTCTGGGCAAAACGAATGGGCGGAGGGTTCAATGGGAATGGCAATACCGGTAGCATCGGATATGCTCTCGCCCTGGATGCCTTCGGCAATGTATACACGACAGGGTATTTTTCCAGCACGGGCGATTTTGACCCTGGCCCGGAGACTTACAACCTCGCTACTTTAAACAATACTACAGATATTTTTGTGTCCAAGCTGGATCCTTCCGGGAATTTTGTTTGGGCTAAACAAATGGGCGGTGCCTTGTCCAGTTTCGAGGAGGGCAAAGCTATCCTGGTTGATGCTTATGGCGACATATACCTGACAGGATCTTTTAGCGGCACAACCGACTTTAACCCCAGCCCCTTTGGAACTTACACGCTGACCGGGAGGCAGGGGGATGTTTTTATCTCAAAACTTGACGCCAACGGAGATTTCCTCTGGGCAAAACAGATGGGGGGCGTATTTCCCGATTCAGGAAACGCTCTTGCTTTCGATGCGAACGACAACGTTTACATCAGCGGAAGTTTCTGGGGCACTGCGGATTTTGACCCCGGCGATGAGGTCAATAACCTGAGTTCGGCCGGCGAGGAAGACATCTTTATTGCCAGGTTGGATCCTTCAGGCAGCTTCTCATGGGCAGTGCGGATGGGAGGCGATCTTCCGGATGTAGGCAACGCTGTGGCCGTAGATGCGCATGGAAGCATATATGCCGCCGGTTACTTCTTTTCTATCGAAGCCGACTTTGACCCTGGCAACGGCACTTATTATATGACCCCTGCTTATTCAGGAGGTTTCTCTGTTTTTGCCGATGCTTTTGTCGTGAAACTTTGTCAGTTGGATGCACCGACTGTTACTGTGGCCGGAGACCCCGTCCTTTGCCAGGGGGATTCGATAACGCTGCTTGCCAGCCCGGCGGATTCCTACCTGTGGAGCAACGGAGCAACCACTCCAACCATTACCGTTTCCACCTCCGGAAATTATTCGGTTACGGTGAGCAATGCCAGCGGCTGCACAGCGGCATCAACAGTAACTACGGTTATTGTCAATCCCGCGCCTCCTGTTCCGAATGTTACTCCGGATGGCCCCACTACTTTCTGCGAGGGAGGTTCGGTAACGCTTACCGCCGGCCAGGCCAGTTCTTATCTGTGGAATACCGGCGCTGCAACGCGAAGCATAACGGTAACATCGGCGGGTGATTATTGGGTAACAGTGGCCAATGCCGCCGGATGTACGGCTGTCTCGCTGCCTGTCTCTGTGTCCGTCCAGCCCAATCCGGTTGCCACCATCATAGCAGACGGCCCCACAGCCTTCTGTCCGGGAGATTCGGTAGTACTTACGGCAAGTGGGGAAGGCACCTATCAATGGAATAATGACGCTACATCGGCTGCTATTACAGTATCCTCCACAGGCAACTACTCCGTCACGGTAATGGATGTAGCGGGATGTACAACTGTTGTGGAGACATCAGTTACTGTCCTGGAGGTGGCTATGCTCACCCTTTCGCCAAATCCCACTTCCTGCGACAATGAGGATGGATCCATATCGATTGGCATCTCCGGCGGCAGCCCGATTGCGAGCTATGAATGGAACAATGGCGCTGCTACTCCGGATATCAGCAACCTGCCGGGAGGAACCTATTCCGTCACGGTCACCGATGTGAATGGGTGCATGGTTACTGCCCAGGCAACCGTTATCGCGAGGATAAGCCTAATGGTTGACCTGGGGCCGGATGTCACCATAAATCTGGATGAGGAGATTACCCTGGCAGCTACTGCCTCCGGGCCGGACCTGGGTTATGTATGGTCTACAGGCGATGCTACTCCTGTTATTACAGTGATGCCCAGCGGCACTACTGTCTTTTCAGTGACGGTGACCAACGGTTTTGGTTGCACGGCCACAGATGCCATCATGGTTACTGTAATTACTACTTCGACAGGCGAAGAACCAGGAGGGGTTGCCATTACGGTATCGCCTAACCCGGCACAGGACATCCTTTACATCAAGTGTGAAGGCCGCCCGACGACATCGGCAAGGCTGATCGACCTGTGGGGAAGGCCGGTGGTTTTTGACCGCTCTTTTATGCCGGATGGGGCAATGCGGACGATGCGCCTGGATGATGTGCCGGCCGGGGCTTATTTCCTGGAAGTTGGGGGAGAGGGGTTTCGGGGGGTAGTGGCTGTTATAAAAACAGGAAGTTGACAGCAAGGAAATTTAAAAGCCATCCGGGAACTGCAGTTCAAATGACAAGGCAGCACTAATGAGGATAAAAAAATTATTGAAATGGATAAATTATTGATTTTTATATTCTCCACTTTAGTTTGCACTGAGTGCTTCCCCCAGTTATCCTATGGCAGTGAATATTACGAAAATTTTATCGGGCAGTGGTCGCCAATAGAAGATAGTACTCATGTCAGTCAATATGGTTTTACCCCCTATGATTTTAATATATCTCTGAAGGGAAAAAAATTCGAAATCATTGTTTTTTCCACTCAGTTCTGCGAAGGGATTTTAAAAGGAAAAGAAACTTTATTGATTGAGAGAGGAGGTCTCTCAGGTGATATACTTACTATTGTATCAGCTGATATGCTGATTTGGGTCACAACAGGCAGTAAGTTGGAATTTAAATTAAAAAAATATTTCAGGGTCAAAAAATAATATGCTATCCTCTGTCCCCTTAGGGGTCAGCGAAAAACAACTTCTCCATTTTGACAGATGGCAAATAACAATGGGAATTCCTGCAAGAATGAAATGGGGAAGTTATTTTTCGCCGCTTCCTTAGCTAACGCCTGCGGTAGCCGAGTTTATGTAAAAAATGGTGGTGTATTAAATCCGTTGATCCATTCAGCGGACCTGGAGGTCCGCTCTCCATTTGCACCGAAAGTTCAACGGATTTAATACACCACCTAAAAAATTAATAAACCAGGTTGCCGTTTTATTGCTGGTTTTCTTGACCCTTGCCGGTTGTCCTGCGGTCACAAACCGACGCAAATTAATGACTACCGGCACTTCCTGGCCCCCAAGGGATAGCCCGCACTTGAACGCAAAGATCCCCCCCCTTTATGTGGAATTTTTTTACCTTATCTTTGCAAGGTATTCCCGAACTCAATCCACAACCATGAAAAACATCCCTCCCTTAACCTCAGCCTTATCCTTATCCTTATCCTTAACCTTATCCTTATCCTTATCCTTAACCCTCCTCCTCTCCGCCTGCCAAAACACCCCCCAGCCACCCCTCCCCGGCACCATCGCCACCGAGCTCTACAACCGCCTCCAAACCCAACTTATTGAAGCTCAGCCCGGCGACGTCATCGAAATCCCCGAAGGCCGCTACGCCTTCGACCGGCCTCTCTCCCTCGACGGCGTCCCCCGCGTCACCATCCGCGGGGCAGGGATGGACAAGACCGTGCTGTACTTCAAAGACCAGAAAGTCGGCGCCGAGGGCCTGCGCATCACCGCCGACTCCGTCACCGTCGAAGGCCTGGCGATCATGGATACGAAGGGCGACGCCATCAAGGCGCAGGACTGCAACGGCATCACCATCCGCAACGTCAAAACCAGCTGGAGCGGCGGGCCCGACGAGGCCAACGGCGGCTACGGCCTGTACCCCGTCTCCAGCAAGGACGTGCTGATCGAAGGCTGCGAGGCCAGCTATGCCTCCGATGCGGGCATCTACGTGGGGCAGTGCGAGAACGTGGTGGTCCGCAACTGCTACGCTCATGAGAACGTGGCGGGCATCGAGATCGAGAACTGCGTCAACTCGGAAGTATATGGCAACCGCGCTGAGAACAACACCGGCGGCATCCTCGTCTTCGACCTGCCGGAACTGCCCGCCGGCAACGGGCGGGGCTGCAAAGTGTACGACAACAAAATCATCGAAAACAACCACCGGAACTTCGCCCCCGAAGGCAACATCGTGGGCATCGTGCCGCCCGGCACCGGCATTATCCTGCTGGCCGCCAAAGGGGTGGAAGTGTACGACAACGAGATCGCCGGCCACAAAACGGTCGGCACCGCCATCGCCAGCTACTATATCACCGAAAAGCCCTGGAACGACGAGAACTACGACCCCCATACCTACGACGTCTACATACACGGCAACACCTACCGGCGCAAGCGCGCCGTGCCCGACCTGAGCAAGGACTTCGGCAAGCTCGTCAACTTCCTGTTTCCGGGCCAGCCGCAGGACATCCTCTACGACGGCATCATCGACGGGGAGCGGCCCGCCGGGCCCAACCCCATGAACATCTGCATTCAGCAGAGCGGGCAAGATTTGCGCTTCGCCGACATAGATGCCGCCAATGATTTTGAAAATGTGAAAACGGAGCTGGGGCCGTATGCATGTTCGCCGGACTGACTCGTGCCGCGATCATCCTGATCGCACGGCCAAACGCCCCAACACTCCAAACAAAACTCGTGCAGCGATCATCCTGCCGCCGCAGGCAGCAGCCTGCTTGCCCTTACGCCAAAGGCAATGGCCGACGGCGTATGGCAGGCGGAGGCCTGATCGCACGGCCAAACGCCCCAACACTCCAAACAAAACTCGTGCAGCGATCATCCTGCCGCCGCAGGCAGCAGCCTGCTTGTCCTTACGCCAAAGGCAATGGCCGACGGCGTATGGCAGGCGGAGGCCTGATCGCACGGCCAAAACCAACACCCTTTTGAAAAGCATGAATTCAGGAATTCTTGTTTTCATACTTTCAGTAAGTATACAAATTCCGTAAACCATGTTGCGTTTCCTATACCTCCTCTTCGCCCCGGCTCTGTTGCTGGTTCAATGCCAAAGCCCGCAGCAGGCTGCCGCTGTGCAGTTTGATCCCGAAAAGGTGCCTTATCCCCTCCTCTCCAGTTACGCCTTTTTCACCGGCGAGCTCCGCGCCCTGCAGCCCAATGCCCGGGTGATGCCTTACGAGGTCATCACGCCCTTGTTTTCGGACTACGCGCACAAGGCGCGCTTCGTCTGGGTGCCGGAAGGGCGGCAGGCTGCCGTGAACGAAGAGGGAACGATCGAATTTCCGGACCATTCCATCCTGATCAAGAACTTCTACTATCCGGCCGACTTCCGCCGGCCGGAAGCCGGCCGGGACATGGTCGAAACCCGCCTGCTGGTCAAGCGTGACGGTCAATGGGAAGCCTTCACCTACGTGTGGAACGAGGCGGATACCGACGCCGAACTGAATGTCATCGGCGATTTCCGGAACGTCAGCTGGACGGATGAGGCCGGCCGGCCCCGCAGCCTGGAGTACGCCGTGCCCAACAAGAACCAGTGCAAGAGCTGCCACAACCGCAACAAGGAGCTGCTGCCCATCGGGCCCCGGGTGCGCCACCTGAACAGCGCCATGGCCTACCCCGACGGCAGCACCGCCAACCAATTGGCCAAATGGCAGGAAACGGGCCTGCTGGCCCCCGGCGACTGGGCCGCCCGCTTTGCGCCCCTCCCCGATTGGGACGACCCCGCAAGCGGCACCGTTGAAGCGCGCGCACTGGCCTACCTGGAGGTCAACTGCGGGCACTGCCACCACCCGGAAGGGCCGGCCCATACCACCGGCATGTACCTGACTACCGATTTTCGGGAAGAAAAAGGCAAGCTGGGCCTGTGCAAAGCGCCGGTGGCCGCCGGCAAGGGTTCCGGCGGGCGCCGGTTCGGCATCGCCCCCGGCCAGCCGGACAGCTCCATCCTCGTCTACCGCATGGAGGCCGACGGCCCCGGCGTCATGATGCCGGAGATCGGCCGCGCCGTGCCCCACGAGGAAGGCATCGCTTTGGTGAAGGAATGGATCGCGGGGATGGAGGGGGCGTGCAGGTGAGGGGATGGGTGTATTGTTTGGTTTATGGCTCTAAGGAATTACGCAAATAGAATTTGTGATTTCGGATCTGCGATTTCTGATGTTTGACTTGCCTGAAAACATCCCATCCATGTGTTCCCCCAAATCAAAAATCTCACATCTCACATCACACATAGCAAATCCTGCCCACTCTCCTTGCTCCAATGAGCTCATGAACCTTCTCCTGTGACTTCCCGTTACACCTTCGTCAAAAAGAGCGTACAAAAAAACGGATACCATGAAAAAGCTTTTTTCCCTTTCTATCCTATTGATCAGTGCGGCCATCCTCCACGCCCAGGCCTACCAAGAAGGCCCTCAAATGATGAGCCGGGGCGAGAACAACAGTTTTACCATCGATTTCAACGTCGGCAACGCTGACGCCATCGCCGATCTGTGGGTGGACTACCAGAAAGACTTCAAAGCCAAAAAACCGAAACTCGACAAGAAGGCCAACGAATACTTTGCCGACGACGCCCGCATCGACAAGATCAGCGACAACACCATCGACATCTACTCCAAGGTGGCCCGCAAATCGGACAAAGGCGCCGTGCTGACCATCTGGTTCGACCTGGGCGGCGCCTACCTGTCCTCCAACCGCCATCCGGACCGCATTGCCGGTGCCAGAGAATGGATGGCCGGCTTCGAGCAGGTGGTCAAAGCCGCCTTCGCCAAAGAAGCCCTGGAGGCGGAAGAAGCCATGCTGAAAGACCTCGGCAAAGAGTTGAAAGACCTGGAGAAAGAAAAGGAGAACGCCGCCAAAGAAGTGGAAAAACTTCAGGAAGAACTGGAAGCTGCCCGGCAGAAAGTAGCGGAGACGGACGAGGCACTGGGCTCCAAGCAGCAGCAGATCATGGAGCAGGAGAAAGCCGTGGAAGCGGCAAAGGCGAAGGTGAAGAAGATGAGGAAGTAAAATGTCCTTTGCCCAGCGTGTCTTAGATTTCAACCGCAGCCTGCAGCCGGATTGGCAGCTGCCGGCCCACGTAGAACTCCTCTACCCCTACGACGGAGAGGAAACCTGGCGGGCCATGGAAGCCTTTTACCGGAAGTACTACAGCGACGGCAACCCCCGGGTGGCCATCTTCGGCATCAACCCAGGGCGGTTCGGGGCGGGCGTCACCGGCGTGCCCTTCACCGACCCCATCCGCCTGGAGGCGGAGTGTGGCATCGAAAACGGGTTCCGGAAAAAGCCGGAGCTGTCCTCCGAGTTCGTCTACCGCATCGTCAACGCCTGGGGCGGGCCGGAGGCGTTCTACCAAAAGTTTTACATCACCTCCCTCAGCCCCCTGGGTTTCACCAAAGACGGCAGGAACTACAACTACTACGACGACAAAGAGCTAGAGCGTGCCGTGGAGCCGCACATCATCGCCAACATCCGCGCCCAGATCGGGCTGGGCGTCAGCGGCCGGGCCGCCTTGTGCATGGGGCAGGGCCAGAATATGAAATATTTCGAAAAGCTCAACGAGGCGCACGGCTTCTTCCGGCAGGTGATCCCCCTGCCACACCCCCGCTGGGTGATGCAGTACCGGCGCAAAAGGCTGGAGGAGTTTGTGGGGCTGTATCTGGAGAAGCTGCGGGCGGCGGCGGAAGTTTAGTTTTAGGGACAGGGAGCTTAATTTGGTTTCATTGACGCGGACCTGGAGGTCCGCGCTCCAGCTTTTTGCGCAAACCTAGCGCTTTCGGCAGTAAATAACGGGGGAGTTATTTCACCGCCAGGAGCAACATGCCGTTAATCGTTACTGGTTAATAACCAGTGCTTTACAGCAGTGTCGGGCGCAATAACAAATTTTACCCGGCTCGAAGAGACGGGAACCAGTAATTGCCCCCGAACTTCGTTCCGGCTGCACTAGCTCCGGGCCATCACCGCCTGACTCCCCGGCAATCCAATTTATAATCCCCGTACCGGAATTCATAAAACCGGAGGGAATCCTGCTCCGGGTAAAAGGCGGCCTCGGTAATGGAGTGGTAAGTAGAAGAAGGAAGTTCGAATACGACAACCTGCCCCTCCTGTGTCAGGGGCAGCGTCCTGCCGTCCACCTTAATGCTATCCTCCGGGGCGCCGGCTGTTTCCACCAGGATGTCCCGCTCCATCACTTCGGTGGAGGGTGGGCCGTAGAAGGCATAATAGTAAACGTTTTCGCAGGTGCAGGCATACGTCCCGGCCAGATAGTCAGCCAGGGTAAGGGCATCGGAAGGAGAATAGGTATCCTTTCCGCAGCCGGCAACCAGCAGCAGCCCTCCCAAGCCCGAAACCAACAGGAGGGACAAGAACCGGAAGCGAAGGGCAAACGACATGTTTTTCATGAGCAACTTTTTAAAGGAGTTTGGAAATACTCCCATCCGGACAGCGGCCGCGAGCAGGGTGTTTGCGGCTTCGATCTTATACTTAACGGCAATATGTTTTCCCGCACACAATGTGTCGGGAAAACCTATTGCAGCGTAGTATAAAAATATCAAAAAGAAACAGGGATTGTTACCCCGGCAACCGGTAAAAAAATGCGGAAACCCCGGAATGTCAGTTGGATTGCAGCGGTTCGATTTTTGGTAATTTAATCTTATAATTAAAGTTTAATCATCATTGTTTTGCCTATTCGGAATTAATCCACTATATTTATATCTGATTTACACATTACCCAACTTGCTAAGAAGGCTCTGCGAGGGTTTGTATCGGATGCAAATCCCGCGTTGATAACTGGTTACCTGCTCCGGCGGGCAACTCTAAAAGCTGTATGCCTATGCTCAGGCAAGTTGGAACGCCGATAGCAGAACCGCCGCCGCCCCGCCCGGGCCGGCAGCCGGCAGCCCGGTTGTTGCTGGCCGCTTTTGTTTTTTGCATGGTGATGGGAATTAAGGAGTTCATCGTCTGGAAGGACGGCAGGCCGGAACTGGCACCCTGGCGGAAAGCGAAGCTGGAACGGGAGTTGGAGGAAATTGATAACGCCGAACAGTACGTCTTATTGGCGGATGTTGACGGATGGTATGAATGCTTTAATTGTTATGGCATGCCACAAATTTTTTTGTTCGAAGATGAAGTATGGAAGTATGGCGTCACTACCAAAGGGGAAAAAGGAAGATACAGGGATGGTATGCCTTTTGAAAACTTAGTATATTTGACAGAATACGAGGGACCCGTTAATGAATGCCTGAAGTGGGAGAAGATAAAAATTTATAATTACGCGTTATTGCCGGAGAACCTAAAACGGGATAGGCCCTTGAAACGGCCTCCGGGGAATAAACAGGACAACTAAACATGAAAGAACATTCCGGTTTCTATACCAGCGCGGTTTTTTGGAAAGATTTTCGGGAGAAGGCTTTATCCGTCAAAAAAGTCAGGCATCTTCTTAACGATAATTTGTCCTTGGATAAATATGGGAGTGGGATAAAAAGCTTCTCATTTGTACCCATTGCAACTCGTCCCAACAATACGCTTCACGAAGAAATAATAAAATATTCCAGTGATAAAAAAGAGATGAATGTGGCCCTGAAACTGGATTTTAAAGCGGTATCCGATTCAGATGAAAGTGCCTTTTTACAACTATTAGCCCACCTTTTTCTCCGTGCCATCGACGAAGCCCCCCAACACAAAGTCCGGGATTTCGACTGGCCCCGCTTCCGGCAGGACGTGGCTGAATTGTTCCAGGCGGAAGGGTGGCTGCAGGCGGCGTAGGGCCTTCGGAACGAAGTTCCAGGGCAGTTGTCGGTTGTCAGTTGTTAGTTATTGCCCCAGTAGTTTCTCATGTAAGGTGCGCACGCGGCGAGAGGATGCCACGAAGGCACTAAAACACCAAATCCGCACTAAATTTAGTGCGGATTTGGTGCCTTTGTGTTTTAGTGGCGACACGTGCACACTTTACGTGAGAAATTGCTTGTGATTTTACGCAGCCGACATGAGGGTAATATCATACTAAAAACCTGCTTGAAGCAGGTTTGCGCGGACCTGGAGGTCCGCGCTCCATGTCCTCCGGCCACGAGAAATTTTAAAGTAAAGTAGTATTAAGTATATGGACACAAATAATGACACATAAAACCGGGCTACCCGTCTGATGTTGGACACTCCATGCCTCCTGCACACGCTCGGCCTCGACTCCGCTCGGCTTTCCCCTTTCTGCTGTCCAGCGTTCGGCCGAGCTCACGCCGAGGCCCTCAGGCGGGTAGTCTAAAACCGACTCTAAGCCCCTGTTAATCAGTCATTCACTAATTCACTAATTCAGTCCCTCACTCATCCACTCATTTGGGGGACTTTCCGGAGTGCCCTCACGTATACACAAATGCACGCCCCCCCTAATGCCTCCAATCCCACCCCCTTCTCTCCTCCTCCTTCCGCTCCGGGGCATTGCCGAAATTCCGGATTTGGTAGGTGAACGTCAGCATCACATACTGCTGCAGCACCTCGGTCTGTATGTCCTCGATATACGCCTCGGTAACGTTGCGGCGGATGCTGGTATTCTGCTTCAGCAGGTCGAATACCGACAGCTGAAACTCACCGCGCTGGTTTTTGAATACCTTTTTGGCTACGGCCACGTTCCAGAGCCAGTAGTTCTGGTCGAAGCCCTCGGACAGGCCGCTGTAGAGCTGGTGGTCGAGGGTGGTGCGGAAGACCAGGCCGTTGGCGATGATCAGGTTGAGCAGCAGGCCGGAGCGCTGGCTGAAGTATTGGGTATTGAGGCGGGTGGAGAGGCTGTTGTCCACCGTGCTGAAGCTGGATTGGGAAGAGACGGTGAAGTCCACCTTTTCGCTGATGTTGCTGCTCAGCACCAGCCCCAGGCCGTAGGAGGTGTTGTCGGCGTAGTTGAGCGCGCCGTTCACCTGGCCCGGCTGGCGGCTGTAGTCGGCCGAGAGGTTGATGTTGAGGTTGGACTTCAGCAGCTTCACGGGCAGGCCGTAGGTCAGGAAGCCGCGCAGGTTGCGGTAGCCGCTGAGGTTGACGGGACGGACGAGTTGGGCGCCCTGCTGCAGGGTGATCCCTTCGGCGATGAGGGTATCCCGGGTAGCGGTAAAGGTATTGTTGCCAATGTAGTTGTCGGAATACTGGCCGGACAGCATGGCGTAGAAGACCGTCGACTTTTCCGTATTGGTGCTGGAATAGCGGCCGAACAGGCGGTGCGAGTAGTTTTGCTGCAGATCGGGGTTGCCCGTTTTCAGCCGCAGGGGGTTGCTGTTGTCGACGGCTTCCTGCAGCTGGCTGACGGAGGGCGGGTTGGTGCTGGCCCGGTAGCCCACCCGCAGGTTGCGCTGCTTGGAGAACTCGTAGCGGAAGAAGCCTCCCGGCACCAGGTTGTAAAAGTTGCGGCTCAGCTGATCGGCCACCGGGAAGGCCTGCTCGCCTTCCAGCTGCGCCCACTGGTAATGGACGCGGGCAAAAAGCATGGCCTTTTCGCCCCGCATCCGGTAGCCCATACCGGCGCGCTGCGCCAGGTAGTTGCTGCTGAAGGTGTTCGACAGAGCCGGGTTGAACAGGCGGTATTCTCCGCTGCCTGCTTCAGCGTCGAAGGTTTCCTGTTCCGATTCGCCCTTCTGGTAGGAGGCTTCGTAGTCGAACTGCACCATCCCTTCCTTGCCCAGCGGCTCGGTGTAGGACGCCCGGCTTTCGACCTCCCAACCATCGGTGAATAAATCCGAAAACTGGTCCAGCGTATCCGACAGGGCGGCGTCTTCAAAGAAGGTATTTTCCGAGTACAGGTACCGCTGGCCGGTTTTGTTGTTGTAGTTCGTGTTCAGGTTGAGGGAGAAGGTGCGCCCCCGTTTGGCGAAGCGGTGGCGGAAGAGCAGCAGGTTGGAAAAGTCCAGCCCGTCGAGGTTGGGCGCCAGTTGGTAGAGGGCTTTGCTGGCCGGCTCATCGCCGAAGAGGGTCAGCCCGGCAGTATTTTCCGAGCCGTCGTTGTACTGCAGGCCGAGGCGCGGCACGATCAGTATGGAGTTGCTGGAGTCGATCTTGTAGTCGATGCGCAGGTTGAAGCGATGGTTGGTATTCAGGTTGGCGGTGCGGCTCTCCTCGTCGTAAATCTGCTGAAAGTCAGCGTTGGTAATGTAGTCGCGGTAGGCGGCCGTCATGGCGTCGTTGTCGCTGCGGTTAAAGAAGTAGCTGCCGGAGACGTCCGCTTTCTCTCCCCATTTATCTGTGTAGTTCAGGCCGAAGGCCTGGGTGGCGGAGATGCCGTTCTGCTCGCCGACCAGGAAGTCGCTGATGTCGCCGCCGCCGCCGCGCCGCCAGCGCCCGCCGCCCCTTCCGCCGCGCGCGCTCTGGCTGCCGCCAACGACGCCCAGCAGGTCTTCGCTGGAGAAGTTCTGCTGGTTGATATTGTTGGCCTGCCCGATAAGGGAAATGCGGGTGTCCTTTTTAAAAATGTTGACGTTGCCGCCGGCCTGGTACTGGCCGTCGGGGCCGTAGCCGCCGTACACCTTGCCGAACTGGCCGGCCCGCATGCCCGGCTTGGTAATGATGTTGATGGCCTTGGTGGTCTGCCCGTCGTCTACGCCGGTAAACTGCGCCTGGTCGCTCTGCCGGTCGAAGACCTGGATCTTGTCGATCACCTCGGCGGGCAGGTTGCGCAGGGCGGCCATGGGGTCGTTGCCGAAGAAGGGCTTGCCGTCGACCAGCACCTCCTGGACGTTCTCCCCCTGGGCCTGCACCTGCCCGCCCTGGACGGACACCCCCGGCAGCTTGCCGACCAGGTTCTCGGCGCTGGCGTCGGGGTTGACCTTGTAGGCGCCGGCGTTGAACTGGGTGGTGTCGCCCCTGACGGTGGCCGGAGGCAGCTTTTCCTTGACTACGGCCTCCTGGAGGTTGAGCGCCTCTTCTTCCAGGGCAAAACGGCCGGCCCGCACCGGGCTGTTCTCCACGGTTATTTCCTCTACGCGGGATTGGTACCCCAGGAAGGTAATCTTTAGTTCATAACTTCCCGGCCTGGCCATAAGCCGGAACCGGCCCGCCTCGTCGGCCACTGCCGACTGGACAAGGGCACCGTCCGTCCGGCTGGTAAGGCTGATGTGCGCGCCGGCAAGCGGCGCTTCGCCTTTGGCGTCTATCACCATCCCGAAAACGGGGAACTCCTGGGCGGAAGCTGCAGCGCCGAAGAACAGCGGCAGGAGGAAGAGCAGGTATTTTTTCATTGTTTTTTTGTTGATTGAAGATCATGGAGGCTTTTGCCACAAAGACACGAAAACACTAAGGCGGCACAAAGCCGATAGCTATGCAGTTTTGTGGGCCTTTGAGGCTTGGTGCCCCTTCTCCGCAAGCCAGCCAAGCTTTGTGGGAAAAAAGCCCTTCAGGGCCGTATGCCCCTCGTCATCATAGTTAGACAAACATAGGCGCCTCATTTTTCCCGCGGGATGATTTTTTTCAGGGATGAAGCATTTTTTAAGAAAGACAGTAACTATTTGGCTTGCCACCTAACCCGGTTTTATTGCCACAAAGACACGAAAATTTATCCGGCTGAACAGACGGACTCCAAGATTACACCAAGGCTTCGTGCAATCCCGTCTAGCCAGCCGGGTAAACTTTGTGTCTTGGAGTCTTTGTGGCAATAAAACCGGCTAGATGGCAGACCACCTAAATAGTTACAGAAAGACAGGAATAAACGGCCAGCATGGGAACAACAACCCGGGACAAGGGCAGCCGGCGGCCTGCCAGCCAAAACCAGATAACCAAATAAAGCAACGCGAAGGTTGAGAACATGCAGAAAGGCAACGTTTTTTGTTGTCCGGCCCCGGCCCCCCCCGTGAACAGACAACAAACAACAAACAACAACTTGCCCGGAAAACCCCGACTGCCCGTGTTGGCATTCTTCCCCGATTTGTCGTAAATTCCCGGCGCGAAACAAGACAAGCCATGCAAACCGATTGGACCTACGACGAATTCTCGACCTTCGCCATGCTTTACGCCGCCTCCGTCAACGCCGATGTAGAGCCGGAAGACCTGGCGCTCATCCGGCAGCGGGTGGACGAAAAAACTTTCCAAAAGATGAAGGCCGTCTTTGACGAGTGCTCCGACATCAGGTGCATCGACATCCTGCGGGCGTACCACGACAGGTACATGGCCGACGAGGCCAGCCGGCAGCGGTTGCTGGATGATGTGCGCCAACTTTTCGAAGTTGATGACAAATACACCAATTTCGAGCGGGAGCTGATTCATATGTTCAAAATGGTGCTTTGAGGCGTTGTTTGTTGTCGGTTGTCCGTTGTCGGTTGTCGGTTGTCCGTTGTCTGTTTAGGGAAACCGCCGCCCAACAAGCAACCGACAACAACCGCTCCCGTCCCCTGCCTACTCAGATTTTTTGTAACTATTTAGCAGCCCTCCGCTTTTTAGCCACGAAGACACAAAAACCTGCCGGCCGCTGGCACAGCAGGCGGGCACTAAGATTGCACAAAGCCTTAGTGCGATCTTGGTGTCTTGGTGTCTTCGTGGCAAAGGCATCAGGCCCACCTAAATAGTTACTTTTTTTCAATAAACTTGTGTAGTAAACAACTCCTTTTTAAGATTCTACTTCATTGAGTTTTCTAAGCATTCACAAGGCAAAAGCCCACGATAAAATAACAAACACTAGATCGGGCCGGCATGCTTTTCAGAGTATAGAATTGAGGCGCCGGTAGCCCTGGCATGTTTAACCAAAACATGGCAGCTTAAGGAATCTCCTTGAGCAAGGTATATTTATTTTATTAGAACTGGTGTTAATGAAGAGGTTTCCATTTTACCGTCAAATGGACGCCATGGACTGTGGGCCATCCTGCCTGCGCATGGTTGCCAAATATTATGGTAAAGCCTACCCCCTCCAGTACCTTCGGGAAGCATGCCACATTGACCGTGAGGGTGTCAGCCTGAAAGGGATCAGCGAGGCTGCCGGACAGATCGGCTTTCAAACAATGGCAATAAAAGTGCCCTACGGTGAAGGCAAAGGAGAACCTTCCTTACTGGAAGCTACTTTGCCTGTAATTGCGCATTGGAATCAGAACCATTTCATTGTAGTCTATAAGGTAAACAAGAGATTTACGTGGATCGCGGATCCGGGGGCGGGTAGGTTCAAACTAAGGCGGGAGGTTTTTGAGAAGCATTGGGCAAGTGACAACAAGAGCGGAATTTTTTTGTTGCTTGCACCGGGGGGAGACTTTTTCAAAAAAGAGTATCCGGGACAGGAAGATGCCGGGTTTTCATTTTTGTTCAATTACCTCAAGCCCTATCGCCGCCTGATCCTGCAGTTAGCCTTAGGGGTGGTCATGGGTTCTGTATTTTCGTTGCTTTTTCCTTTTCTTACTCAGGCCATTGTTGATGTCGGCATTCAGAACCAGAACATAGGGTTCATCTATTTGGTCCTTATGGGGCAGCTCGTCTTATTTTTGAGCCAGATGACCGTGAATTTCATTCAAAACTGGATACTGCTACATGTCGGCACAAGAATGAACATAAGCCTGATCGGGGATTTCCTGCTGAAGATCATGCGCTTGCCCATCGGCTTTTTCGATACCAGGATGACCGGTGATTTGATGCTATATCCTGTGGGTTTTTTTCTTTCTCAGGAGGCGAAAAGAAATTGACTACCAGGCGTTTCAGCAGATGTCTGACAATCAGGACGTGCTTATCGAACTGATTTCCGGCATGCAGGAAATTAAACTGCAGGACAGTCAGGAGAAGCGGCGGTGGAAGTGGGCTGAAATCCAGGCAAGGCTATTTAAAGTGCAAGTCAGCTCACTGGCTTTGACTCAGTATCAGGATGCCGGCGCATCGTTTATCAGTCAGCTTAAAGATATCGTCATTACGTTTATCGCCGCCCGTGCAGTCATCGAAGGGCAGATGACGCTCGGCATGATGCTTGCCATTCAGTATATTCTAGGGCAGCTGAACGCTCCGCTGCAACAACTTGTAGGTTTCGTGCGGGCCACTCAGGATGCCAAAATAAGCCTGGAACGCCTGGCGGAAGTCAGGAATCAAACGCCTGAAGATGCCGAAGATGCCCACAAGTCCAGTCAAATACCAGGTGGGGACATTCGAATCGAGCATTTGCATTTCCGGTATAGCAAGTTGAGTGACTGGATACTGGAGGATATCAATCTTACAATACCAAGAGGAAAAATAACGGCTATTGTCGGCATAAGCGGAAGTGGGAAAACAACCTTGCTCAAATTGCTTTTAGGGTTTTACGCACCTGAAAAAGGAAGGATAAAAATAGGGAATACAAGCCTTGGGAGGATTAAGGCGCGGGACTGGCGGAGACAATGTGGGGTTGTCATGCAAGATGGATATATTTTTTCTGATACAATATCCAATAATATCGCAGAGAGCGAGAGTAGATACTTTAACCAGATTGACCATCACAAAATGAATGAATCGGTCATCATTGCGAACATTCAGGATTTTGTGGAACAGCTTCCGCTGGGCTACAACACCATGGTCGGTTCAAGAGGCAATGGCATAAGCCAGGGGCAAAAGCAACGCCTGCTGATTGCCAGGGCTGTATACAAGGCTCCTGAATTTATCTTCTTTGACGAGGCGACCAACGCGCTGGACGCCAACAATGAACGGGTGATATTAAACAACCTGGAGTCTTTTTTTCGCGGGCGTACAGTAGTGGTGGTGGCTCACCGCCTGAGCACTGTGCGGAATGCTGATAAGATAATTGGCTCCCCGTCTAAGGTTGGACAGCAGAAAGGGGAAAGCCGAGCGGAGTCGAGGCCAAGCGTGTGCCGAAGGCATCGAGTGTCCAACCTTAGACGGGTAGCCAGATAATTGTGCTGGAAAATGGCAAGGTAGCTGAAGAAGGCACACATATTGAACTGGCTACTGCCAAAGGGGCTTATTATACGCTTGTAAAAAACCAACTTGAGTTAGGATCCTAAAACTTTCAATACTTCGATGATGCCATCATCCAATGGTTCAGAAATGCATGCTGCACACCAGCCTGTTGAAATGCAGGAAATGCTCGGTGATCCTCCCGGTTGGATTTTGCACTCGGGTATCAGCCTGGTCTTTTTCGGCATAATGGCCCTGCTCCTGCTTGGTTGGCTGGTCCGTTACCCGGACAAGCTGCCGGCGGATGTCCTGATCGAGTTGGAAAACCCCGCTGCTCCTCTAAGGGCAATAGCCGCCGGCCGGATCGATACGCTATTCCTGCCCGATAAATCGGTATTGAAAGCGGGATACAGAATTGCTGTTTTGGAAAGCGCGGCGCACTGGCAGGACATAGACCGCCTTTCAATGATTCTGGCAGGGCTGGAAAGCCACCGGCGGGAGGGCAGCCTGACGGAACTCGGCCTGCCTGAAGGGCTTCGTTTGGGAAACCTGCAGAGCAGTTATGCTGCTTTTGCTCAGGCAGTCAAGGGGTATTGCCTGTATGAACAACACAACGCACACCGGCAACAGATCAATTCGCTTAAAAAAAATTATGATTTTCTCCACGGCGCGCTCGGCAGCGCCATGTATTTTAATGAACGGGGCCTTCATTCGGATGGAGTCCGGGAGCAGTTAGAGGAGATCATTGATTGGCTGCTTGCTTTCCAGGATGAGTGGGGAGGCTGGTTGAAGAAAGACACTACCGGAGTGGTCGAAAGAGAAAACACCGAATATTGGTACTACAATTTAGGCCTTTCTCATGGAATCCCGGGTATTCTCTCTATCCTCGGGCTGGCTTACAGGTTGAAGGTCAGGCCGCAGGAAGCCAGAAGCGCTGCCTACAAAGGCCTGCGGTGGCTCCGGGAACAGGAATTGCAGGAAGCCGGTTCCCTGTTTCCCTATTACGTAGCTTGTGATAAAACCTCTCCGCCTTCCCGCCTTGGATGGTGTTACGGCGATTTAGGGATAGCGCTCTGTTTACTGAACCTTTCCATCTCTTTTGAGGACGATATCCTGAGAGATGAAGCCATCAGGATAGCTAAACATAGCGCCGGCAGGAAAGAGGAAGCCGAAAGGTTGGAGGTCAATCACCTGTGCCATGGCACCGCAGGGATCAGTCATATTTTCAACCGGTTTTATCAACATACCGGGCATGAAGTTTTCAGGCAGGCGGCATTATACTGGCTCGGGGAGTTATTGAGAAGGGCTTCTCCTGCGGACAGTTCCATGCCATTCAGAAACATCATCACGGTAGACTACAAGAAACAAACGGTTGACGACTTTGGCCTTTTAGAAGGCCTGGCCGGGATCGGGTTGATGTTAATTGCCAGCCTGGGAAATGCCGAACCGCACTGGGATCGCTGCCTGTTGATCAGCTAATTCTAAAATGATTTGGATACCATGTGGGCAAATCTTCAAATCCTCTTCTGGATAGCCCTGTTTTCGGGGCTTTCTCTGAAAGGACAGAACCTGGTAATGGATTCCGGTTTCGAAGGCGCCGACCCTGCGCTTCGGTCAGGAAGTTGGGTTGCGGTTGCTGGTACGCCTGATTACTACAACACTTCCCTCCCCGATAGCAATACAAACTATGGCCTGGAGCAGTTTTCTAATGCAGTTGAGGGCAATGTTTATTTGGGGATAGCATGCCTGGGCGCTTCCCGCTGGCAATGCAGGAATAGCAGGGAATATGTTTCAGGTAGGCTTGTCTCCCTACTTGAAGCCGGCCAACTCTATGAAGTTAGCCTCTATGTGCGTTTAGCTGATTTCATCAGTTCTTTTCCCCTCGTCGAAATGGGGATTTTCTTTTCAAGAGAACTTCCCGGAGAAGACCAAGTGTGCGACAGGAAGTTGAAATACTTGCCTCTGAGAGGAGAAAGCGAACTTCTGTTTCCCGCCCAAAAATGGTTGCTGGTGAAAGGAACCTACGTGGCAGAAGGAGGAGAACAATTCCTTGCGATAGGAAATTTCCTGGGAGCCAACCTGCAACACATCAATGACGGGGCTTCGAATTCCAGCCGGTCTTATTATTTCATCGATAATGTATCGGTGATAAAAGCTGAAGGCAGGGAAACGTCCGGATTGATGGTTAAAACCCCTCAACCGGTAATGCGGCCAAGCTGTACTTGTACCATACTCTTTGAAACCGGAAGCAGCCGACTGCCTGCTTCTTATCCTGAATGCATGCAGCAGGTATTTCTGGCCGCTGCTGCTTATCCCGGCTGGCAACTGAAAATTGCCGGTTTCACTGATGACGTCGGCACAGAGAAAGCCAACCGGCTGTTGTCCGAAGCCCGTGCAGAGGAAGTTGCCCGATTTTTTATCGCAAATGGGATTCCCCCTGAAAAAGTAACTGTTCAGGGATATGGCGCATCAATGCCTGTTGATCAGGCCCAGACTCCTGAAGGACGCGCCCGGAACCGCAGAGTGGAAGCCTTCTGGCGCCCCCCACCATTGGAAGAATGGCAATTCCAGTTACTCGAAGCTTTCGCAATTCTGTACGGATATGTCCGTTTTTTTCACCCATATTATCTCACCGATGATTTTGACTGGAACCGGTTTGCCCTCTTCGGCATTAGCCGGATAAGCCAACTGCGACATCCCACAGAATGCCTGAAAACGATACGGGAACTGTTTTATCCGGTAGCGCCTACTATGGCAATTGGCTATCATGAGGAGGGCAAATGCCTTCCAATGGAAGCCCTTCCCCCTGCCTCTTTAACTGCCGAACAAACCTATTGGCAACATTACGGCTACCGTGTCGGACAAGGGAATGAAGTGTACAGAAGCGTAAGAGTGAGCCCTGCCGGGAATGAACCGCCGCTTTTTAAAGGAGGGCCGGTTCTGAAGCTATGGCAAGGCACGTTGCCATTGGGTATCCATTTTGAAGTGCCGCTTTCCCTCCCGGACAGTTATCGCAGTTCCCAACCTGATCAACTGGCGGGGCTGGAAGAAGAAATGTCTGTGGTTTTCGCATCGCTTAGAGACACACAACTGGCCAATGTAACCATCTTCTGGAATCTGGCCCAGCATTTTTATCCATACCGGGAGACATTGGGAAATAACTGGCAAGAAAAGCTGGTTTGGATGCTGCGCCAGGCGGCAGAGATTGAACATGAAAGAACATTCAACCGGTTTTTCAAGGAGTGCAGCACCTTGTTGAAGGACGGGCATGCTGCAATCACCCATGAGGATGAATTAAACGACATGTGGTTGCCGCTTGAGCTTGCCTGGCTACAAAACCAGTTAGTGGTGGCAGAGAGTGCTGCAGGGGAAAAGATTCGCAAGGGCGATATCCTGCGCAAGATTGACGGAGCGGATGCCGTGGCTTTATTTCACCAGGATACATTCCTGGTTTCGGGAACGGCTCAGTGGAAAGTGGCCCGCGCATTGAAAGACCTGGGAGCGGACGATCAATACTCCACAGCGAGGCTGGAGATGCAAAGGGGCGGCCTCGTTTACGAAGCAGAAGTAATAAGAGATTGGGCGGACTACCTTTCTCCTCCCCCGGTCAGGGAACTGGAAGAGGGGTATTATTACGTCGACCTAAAGTCCATTTACGATATCGACTCTTTGCTGGAGCGGGCCTCTACTTTGTCGCAGGCAAAAGGTGTTATTTTTGATGTTCGGGGGTATCTGAATAATAATTTTTCCAAATTCCTGCCTTGCCTTTTAAGCACGGCCGATACTGTCGGAAATTGGATCAACATACCCCAAATTATTTATCCAGGTTTTTTCGAGCCCGGCTTTGATTCATCGGGGTGGTTACTGAAGCCTATGCCCCCACACATAACGGCAAAGCTCGCCTTTCTGGCCGATGGGCGCGCCATTTCAGCCAGCGAGTCTTTCCTGGCATTCGTCAGGCATTACCGCTTAGGGCCTATCATTGGAAGCCCGACTGCCGGCGCCAACGGCCCGCGTAACTGGACAGCTCTGCTGGGCGGTTATTTTATGCATTGGACGGGCGCGTGGGTTACTTTACTCGACGGCTCCCCTGTTCACAACCAGGGGATTACCCCCGACTACCAGGTAACGCCTTCTTTGGAAGGAGTCCAAAAGGGGAAAGACGAAATTTTGGATTTCGCCCTGGCTATCCTGAAAACAGAGGAAAGGTAAATACTGCTTGTCAAAGGAATTACTGACGAATCCAACATATAATGAATAATTACAAACTCCTTCCCAAGGTAGTTCTTCGCACCCCATTACTGCCCGTGAATGGCATTTTGAAGGCGATCCGGCAGGCAGACACTTTAGACAAACAAGAAAGTCTGGTGGTTATGGCTTTTCAAAATCCTGTGTTGCAGGAAGCTCTGTTCCTTGCCTCGCCTAACCTGTACCAACAATTCGAAAAACTTACAGGAGGCACCTTAAAGAAAGAAAAAGAGAAGAAGCGTGTATACCTTGCTTTATTCAAGTACCTCATTCGCATGTCCGTGCGTAGCACTCCCTTTGGGTTATTTGCAGGCTGTATGGTATATGACTGGGCAGATCACACCCGCATTGAGCTTGCAGATTTGCCAGAGTGGGGCAGGCGGACCCGCCTGGATATGCAATTTTGCTGCGAACTCAGCGAACAATTGAGCGCTCACCCGGAAATCAGAGATAATCTGGTTTTTTTCCCAAATACTTCTGCATACCCTTTTGGGGATCAGGTCAGGTAT
This sequence comes from Lewinellaceae bacterium, assembly GCA_020636375.1. Lineage (GTDB taxonomy): Bacteria > Bacteroidota > Bacteroidia > Chitinophagales > Saprospiraceae > JACJXW01. The sequence continues at coordinate 202,979 of JACJXZ010000014.1, forward strand.
GTGGAGTACTTCTATGAGCATGGTTTTCGAAAATACCAGATCGCTTCTGTAGATCGCAGCCCATTCCTGGATATGCTGGGATTAAATGACCTGGATCAGGCTTGGGATTACGCGCTGTTAGCCGCTGACGCTATGATTGATGCTTTTGAATATGAACCCGGTCGAAAGGTACGGTTCGTGGAAAGGCTCGCCAACGGATTCGCGAAGGAATTTGGAATGAATGCGCAGCTTGAGAAGGAACTTAGGTCTAAATTCAGTAATCACAGGCTTCGTGTTAACCGTCTTTTTCTGGAGCAGGATCAGATAAACTCTTTCCTGGCCGAAGTCCTGAGAAGAAAACAGGAACGCCTGTTTCCTGTTGCGCGACAAATCAGAGTACTGTTTGATGGTGGCAGTATGGATCAATTACTTGGCAGTTACCTGCATATGATGGTCAACCGTTGTTTTCGATCCAGGCAAAGAAAGTGTGAACTGGTCCTGTACTCTATGCTGTCCCAGTTTTATAATACTTCCGGCAAATATGAAAAAACCGTCAATACGGACCGCCTGCGGATGGCATGAGTATGAATATTTATGCAGTGTCGGCCCTCACCCCGCCGGAAAATACTTCGCCACCAACCGCTCCACCTCCTTCCGCTTATTCGGAAAGTGCACATTCAGCGCCTTCTCCGTCGGGTCGATGATGTAGCGGTATTCCCCGTCGGCCATCTTCACCCGGAAGGCCATCTGCCGCTCCGTATACACGATGATGCCGCTGTCTTCATTAACGGACTTCACCTCGCCGGCGGCCCGCTTCTCCTTGAATTCCTCGGAGTCCATGCGCCGAAGCACACCCCGGTTCTTTTCGTGCTTCTCCAGTTTGAAGATGATCATTTCATCATCGCCGATGCTGACGGTTTCCAGGACGTGCACCTGGCCGTATAGCTCTTTGGTGTAGCCATCGCTTTCGAGAGGGGTGGCAGATAACCGGTTTTCCGGCACCAGTATTTCGTTGGCCTTGTCCAGGTTGCCGTCATTGATGGCCAGGTAAATCCTTTGCAGGTCCGCCTGGGTCTTGCCCGTATCCCGGGAACAACTGCTGAGCGCGCTGGTGAAAAGCAGGAGAACAACTATGCGGTACATGGTTTCTTTTGTCTGTTACGGAAGGATTAACGCATCGGGCAGGCCTTTAGTGTGAGGGAGAAGTCATTTTCGGGCCATTTTGTGGTGTCGGCACTAAACTGCGCGGCCTCTTTTTCCGCTGTGCCTTCCTTCACCCGCCCAATACCCGCAGCGCCTGCTCCACCTCCGCCCGGTAGCTCCTGCCGATAGGCAGTTTCCTGCCGCCTACTTCCACTTCCGTAGCCGAAAACGCCTCGATCTTGTCTTTCGCCACCAGGAAAGAGCGGTGGATGCGGAGCAAATTCCCGTCCTTCAGGTGGTCTTCGAATTCGCCCAGCTGGAAGCGGGTGACGACGGTATCGCCCCCGGCAGTGTGTATTTTCACGTACTCCTTCAGGCTCTCCACGTAGAGGATCTCATCGTTAAAAACCCGGACCTGCCGCTTGTTTTCATTGAAAAAATGAAAGGGGCGCGACGGCTCGGGAGGTGCCGGGGCTGCCGGCTCGGGAATGCTGAGCTTGTCGACAGCCGCCAGGAAGCGGGTGAAGCCAAAGGGTTTGAGCAGGTAATCCACCACGTTCAGCTCGTAGCCTTCGAGGGCGTACTGGTGGTAGGCAGTGGTGAGGATCACCTGCGGCGGATCCCGGAGGATTTTCAGGAATTCCAGGCCTTTCAGCTTAGGCAGGTGGATGTCGAGGAAGAGGACGTCCACCGGGTTGTTTTTCAAAAATTCAAGGGCGGCCAGGGCGTCGCCGCAGGCACCGGCAAACTCCAGCACCGGCGTCTTCCGGATGAACTCTTCCAACCCTTCGGCGGCGAGGGGTTCGTCTTCCACAATGAGGCATCTGAGCTTGGTCATGGCTGTCTGGTTTCGTTGTAAAGGCCGATGCGGAGCCGGGCGGAGAAGCGGTCGCCTTCGTCATCCAGTTCAAGGCTGTGAGCCGGGTAGAGCAATTCGAGCTGGCGCTTTACGTTCTTCAGGCCGATGCCTTCGGCGGCCATCCGCTCCGAAGGGTCTTTGGCATTTTCTACCCGGAAATGCAGCTCCCCATTCTTCAAAAGTAAAAAAATCCGGACCCACGTATTGCCCTGGCTTTCGGAAGCGCCGTGTTTAAAGGCATTTTCGACGAAAGGCAGCAGCAACAGGGGGGCGATCAGCCGGCTCTCCTCGTCGGCCTCCACCTGGAAACCGACATCGAGGCGGGCGCCGTACCGCAGCCGCTCCAGGTCGAGGTAGTCCCGGATCACGTTCACTTCCTGCGACAGCCGGATGCGGGGGGCTGAACATTCATAGAGCATGAAGCGCATCATGCCGGACAGCTTCAGGATGGCGTCGGGCGTGCTGTCGCTGCGCTTGCGGGCAAGGTGGTAGAGGTTGTTGAGGGTGTTGAACAGGAAATGCGGGTTGGTCTGCGCCCGCAGGAAACGGAGTTCGGACTGCAGCTTCTCCTCCACGAGCTGCTTCTCCCGACCGGCCACGGCCAGGCGCATGCGGAACAGGCGGAGCGCCGACGCGACGCTCAGCAGCATCAGGATATCAAACGAAGACCACAGCAAGCGGAAAGCGGCAACCCATCCGTTTTCCGCCGCCGCCGGCGGGTCGATGTGGTAAATGTGGGGGTAAATCACCTCGTGCCAGGCAGCGTAAATGGCCACTGTGGCCACCGCCGCCGTCGACAGGAATTGCAGCCCCAGCCGGAAAAATTTCCTGTTTTCAAAGCTCGGCGGCAGAAAGCGGTACAACACCAGGTAAACCGCCGGGATCTTGACCAGCAGCAGCAGCAACTCCGCCCGGTAGCCCATCGACAGCCGCTGCCAGATCGAGAGGTCGGCGAAGGTCGTCCCGGACAAGGGCACGGAGAGGTAGCCGTCGTACAGGGCGTATGCCAGCCAGAAGCCGAGATGAAGGAGAAGGCGGCGGTTCATTTTTATGGATTATAAAGCATCAGAATGCAACCTATTCATTTCTTGCCCTAAGGTCACGAAATCCCATAAAATTTTGTGAGGATTTTGTGCTTTCGTGTTTTCGTGGCGAGAAGTGCCGGCGAAAAGGGCACCTGCACACTACTTGACAAAATGGTTTTGGACACAGAGCGCACTGAGTCCAACACAGAGATACGCAAAGTTTTCCGTTGATAATCAAGCCTCTGTGGGGTTCTGTGTCTTCCCTGCCTGCCTGCCGGCCTGCGGCACAGCCTGCCTGCCATTACTGCCAGGTAGGCAGGCAGGCGGGCAGGCAGGTCGGCGTACTCCGTGTCCAAAAAATGTCCAGCAGTATGGGGCACCTGCCTGAACAGTTCCCAAAATTCGCAAAAAAATCGCTTCCGGGAGCCTTTTCGCTACGAACAACCGCTTGCTCCCTCCCAACAGCGGCTGCCGGCTGACGGATGCGTTTCTGATGCAGGAAGCGGCTGTTCAGCCTGGCAAAGCCTGCCTTCTTACCAAAAATAAAAAGATGTGGCGCGGGCAGGGTAGTTTTATCTTCATAATCATTGCCACCACTAAACCTTTCATCATGAAAAAACTGTTGCCCGCCTTCTTCCTGCTTTTGGCATTTTCCCAAAACCTTACTGCCCAAACCCTCCACGTGCCGGGTGATTTCCCCACCATCCAGTCGGCCATCGACGCTGCCGCCGACGGCGATACCGTGCTCGTGCAGCCGGGCGAGTATGTGGAAAACCTCCGGTTCAACGGCAGGAGCATCGTGCTGACCAGCCGGTTTTTCCTGACCGGCTCGGCTGCCGATATCGCCGGCACGGTCATCGACGGCAGCCAGCCGGCCCACCCCGATACGGCCAGCTGCATCCTCATCGTCGACGGGGAAAGCCCCTCGACGGTGGTCCAGGGCTTTACGATCACCGGCGGCAGAGGCACCCGCTGGCTCGACCCCCACGGCGCCGGCACCTACACCGAAGGCGGCGGCATCCTCACGGAAGGCACCTCTCCCGTCATCCAGTTCAACATCATCCGCGACAACGTGATCACAAACACCGCCGGCGTCGTCTCCAACGGGGGCGGCGGCATCCGCTGCGGCGACGGCAGCCCGGTGATCCGCAACAACTGGATCCATCACAACGCGGGCCGCTACGGCGGCGGCATCGTGCTCAACTACTGCACCGGCAGGATCTACAACAACGTGATCAGTTACAACGAGGGCGGCCAGGATTTCGGCGGCGCCGGGCTGTGGTTCACTGGCACCAACAACCAGACGGTGGTGGAGATATTCAACAACACCATCGTCCGCAACAAGTGCCTGGGGGCCGGCAACTTCGGCGGCAAAGGGGGCGGCATTTTCGTCTTTTCGATCAAACTGGAAACCCGCAACAACATCATCTGGGGCAACACCCAAACCAGCGGCGGCCCCATCGCCCGGCTGATCGGCGGCACCGTCAGCGCCGAATTTTCCGATATCGAGGGCGGCTATCCCGGGTTGGGGAATTTCAGCCTGGACCCGCTTTTTGCCGACACCGCTTTCTTCAGCCTCTCCCCTGCTTCACCCTGCGTGGACGCTGCCGGCGAAGGCGAAGGCGACCTGACGATCGATGGCGTTGAACCTGTTTTCCCTTCGCGCTGTGGCCTGCGGGGCGACCTGGGGGCCTATGGAGGCCCGGGAGCGAGCGCTCTTCCATCTGGCCTTGAGCCAATCACCCGACTGTTCCAGAAATTCACCACGGGAGCGCTCGTCTCCACCCCCTCCGACAGCCGCAGCGTCAATTTCGCAGACGTGAACGGCGACGGGTGGGAGGACATTTTTTTCACCAACGGCCCGCAGAGCGGCGCGGCAAACTTCCTCTACCTGAACGGCGGCCCCGGCACCGCGTTTTCGCCGGTTGCCTCCGGCGACATCGTCAGCCACGCCGAGCCGTTCGACGGCGCCACCTTCGCGGATGCCGACAACGATGGCCTCCTCGATGCTTTCGCCGTGACCTGGTACGGGCGGAAGAACTACCTTTACTTCGGCAGCGGCGGCGGCGCCTTCACCTATGACCCCGCCGCCCCGCCGTCCATCGGCAACACCTACTCCGAAACGGCCTCCTGGGGCGACATGGACAACGACGGCGACCTCGACCTCTACGTGGCCAACTCCGACGGCGACAAAAGGAACCTGCTCTTCCGCAACGACGGCAACCGGGTGTTCACCAAAGTAACGGACGGCCCGCCCGTCAACGACGCCGACGCCTCCCGCTCCGTCAACTGGGCGGACTACGACGGGGACGGCGACCTCGACCTGTTCGTGGCCAACGAGGCCAACCAGCCCGACGCCCTCTACCAAAACGACGGCGCCGGCACCTTTACCCGCATCACAGGCAGCACCGCCCCCGGCCAGGACAACCTCAGCACCATGAGCAGCAGCTGGGGCGACGTGGACAACGACGGCGACCTCGACCTGTTCGTGGCCAATGCCGGCTACTTTTCGGAACAGAACAACCAGCTCTTTTTGAATGAAAACGGCACGTTTACAGAGGCCACCAACAGCGGCCTGGCAGCAGATGGGGGCTGCTCCTACGGCTCCGGCTTCGGCGATTACGATAACGACGGCGACCTCGACCTCGTCGTCGCCAACGGCTACTGCACCGGCAGCACCGTCAACTTTCTGTATCAAAACGACGGCCAGGGCCACTTCACCCGGGATCTCGAAAGCATCGCAAATCTCTCTACCCCCTGCAGCTTCGGTGCCGCCTGGGGCGACGTGAACAACGACGGCTTCCCCGACCTCGCCATCGCCACCTGTAAAAATACGAGCAACTCGCCCCTGGAAGGCAACCAGTTTTTCCTCAACAGCGGCAACTGCAACCGCTGGCTGAAGGTAAAGCTGGCCGGCACCCGGTCGAACCGCTCCGCCATCGGCGCTAAGATATGGGTGACCGCCACCATCGGCGGCCAGCAGGTGACCCAGCTTCGGGAGATCAGCGCCCAGTCCGGATACTGCGGCCAGAACAGCCTCATTGCCCATTTCGGGCTGGGGGATGCTGAAATAGCGGATGAGGTTCGGGTGAAATTTTTGGGCGGCGCGGATACGGCGCTGACCGAAGTGCCTGTTAACCAACTACTCGAAATCACCGAAGCGATAACAACCCCTGTAAGAGAAACGTATGAAAACGAGGCTTTTGCGGTAAACGTGTTCCCCAACCCAACGAGCGAAGTTTTCCAGGTGGAGATAGCGATGCTGCGCCCCGTAGCGCGGCTGCGGCTGCGCCTGCTCGACGTTGCCGGGAAGGCGGTCCTGGAGAAGGAAATCTCCACAGCAGGCATGGGGAGCTGGCAGGAATCGTTTTCCGTGCGGGAAATCGGGCTGGGCAGAGGGGTATATTGGTTGGAGGCCAGTGGTTACGGGCGTCCGGTGGCGAGGATGGTGGAGGTGTTTTGAGCATGGCTGTCGGGGGAGCAGATCGCCAAAAACTACTACTCAGGACCGGCCCCTGAAAACTCTTTATCAAAATCTTCAATTTCCTTCAAAAACCTCCGAAACCGACTCGCCCGCCCTACTCTGACCAGCAAACAGCAGGCTTCTATTTCAACCAGAAGCCTGTTGTCTGAATTCGCAGCCTGCCAGAACTGCCGGGTATCTTCTTCTGTCTTTTCTCCCTGGAGAGAAGCAACTATATCTTCCATTGAGTAATTGGTGCCCATGACATAAATTTGGTTTTATGTCTTGACTATTGAACGAAGTGAGTTTTCGTTACCAAAGAATTCCGGAAAATTTCATTCCGGATATGTCGGCCATTGCAATAAAGCGATACCCGGGGCCTATCGGGGGCGTTTAAAAATAAAGACACCCCCCGGGTTCAGATGCCCCGGCATCTGTTCCCATCCCGCCAGTCCCGGAGGTAATCGCCCACGAGGCCGGCAATTTCGGCTTCCGGCCTTCCATATTTGTTCGCGATTTTGCAGAAGGGCCATCTTTTCACCAGATAAAGGTCCAGGTACTCCCGTACAGGGCTTGGGGCACCATTTATCACATACCGCAGGAAAAAATTCTTTCTCCATTTATGGAGTATATCGCAGAGCTTTTTCCGGCAGGCTCCTTCGTTGATTCCCAGCATTTGCCCAATCTCTTTGTATTTCAAGCCTTCCACGAATCGCAGCCGCAAGATTTTCCTGGAAACCTCATCCAACCCCGAAATGAGTTTTTCAAAGCATTCATCCGGATTTTCCTCCAGCCAGGGAGAAAGAACCGGCCATAAGTCAGAGATGCTGTCAAGATAACCCGGCGCTTCCTCCTCCACTCTGGCACGATTCAATGCTTTATCCAGTTCCTCCTCGCTTTCCAGAGGGGCACCTTTCCGCATTTTTTTGTTCAGCGACAAAAACTTGTTTCTTGCGATATGACAGGTGTAGGTGAAAAGCGTGGCCCGCATAGGCAGGCCTACTTTCCCGGTTTCGATATTTCCTTTCATGGCCATCAAAGCTTCGCCGATGATTTTTTCGGGCGCTTCATTAAGGTGGTAATATCGTTTCTTAAGTGTTTTGCGGATCGGTTCCCGATAATAGCCGACGATGCTGCGGAAGGTTTCGCTGCACCCCTGGCGGATCAGGGCCACCAACACTTCTCCCGCCAGGTAGGGCCGGCGGGGAAGTGCCCCGCTGGATATTGGATGCCCGGCGCGCTCCAGCTGTTTTTCGCCAAACATTACGAGATAGGTGAAAATAGTGTTTTTCAGAGGGGTTTTGATCAGGCCTTCCCGGAGGCCCTGCACCACCAAAGCAAAAGATTCCCGGTATAATTCCCGGCTTTTTTCCCCGCTTAAAACGTACCGTTGTTCAAAATGCTCTGAAAAGGGTGCCTTATAATGGACGAAGGCTGCCTGCCAAACCTCATCCGCTCCTTTCAGGAGAGCGGCCAGGACATTTTCGTCAATCAGATGTTTCGTTCTCATACGCAAAAAAGGAATAGTTAAGAAATGAGTGTCAAGCGGAAGGCCAGGCCATCCCGGTTTGCTGCCGGGAACCGCTTTGATCAGAAAACTTTTGCGTTGCTATTATCCGAAGATGAAATGGGCGGCATCCGCCGGCACGGACGGCAGCCGGGCCGCATCAATGTCGATGCGGGAGCGGCTGCACGGAAGCGCTCCCAATTTCGACAAGCTGCCCGAATGGATTGCGTATCGAAAACCGGCGCAGGAGGCCATCGCAAACTTGTTTCCAAGGGGGTTTAGTTCTTGCTGTTATGTATAGGGGTAATGAACGGGAGGAATATTACGGGAAGCGCAAAAAAAAGTAAATTTGAATATACATGTCCTTCTAGCAGGTTTAGGCTGAGCGGAATCTACGCCTGAACAGCCAGCAGGCGAGGGCGGCGGCCGCCAGGACAACCAACAGCCACCGCCAGGGGAAAGAACAAGGCTGGGATAAAGACGCCATATTGCCCATTGGGACAAAGGCTGCCCAATAGTAGGGATGGGCCAGGTGGCCCGACTCCGGCTTCAGTTGCTCAAGATAATCGAGTTTGGCCTGCCGAAGCGCCTTGTCTTTCGTTTTTCCTTGATCCAGGTATTCGTAAAACCTGGTCATCAGTTCTTTTGAGACATCTTCCCTGGCAGTCCACAGCGTAGGGATTACAGAAGCACAACCTGCATAGAAGAAGCCTCTTGCCAGGCTGATGATGCCTTCCCCTTTGCGGAGTTCTCCCGCCGCGCCCTGGCAAGTGGTGAGGACGGCCATGTCGGCGTTCAGCTTAAGCCGGTAGAGGTCTTTGGCGTATAAGAGGCCGCCTTCTTCCTCGCTTAACAGGATGAAGGATAAGTTGCCCAGCGAGTCGTTGGCCAGCGCATGGGTAGCCAAATGCAAAATCCGGTAATGGGGAGCGTAATGTGAAAAGGAATCCGCTGCTATCTTTTTTCCGAAGAGCAATTTACTGTTTTGGCCGTGCCGGGACTTGATATCTTCCATAATACTTCCCCAATCCAGCGCCTCGAAAGCATAACCGGCAACCTTAAAGTTTCTTTCGAAGGAAGGCGCAACGCCGAGAAAAGCCATTTCTCCTCTTGCTTTCAACGAAAAAGACTCCTTGCCCAATGTCGCCGAATACAGGTAACTGATTTGATATTGGTAAAGCAGGTAATCTTCGAACGTGCGCAGGGAAAAGCCGCCTGTTCCAGGCCAACTGGAAGGGAGCATATCGAAAGAGACGTAACCGAGCACATCATCCGGGACTAGGATCAATTCGCCGGCCAGCAACTTCCTGTGCTCAAGGGGAGCGAGCAGCTTTTCGTATATTTTATAGCCGGGTTCAAGGTCGAGGCTTTGCTGCCGCAGCTTCAGGTTGAGTTCTTCCACCCAGGCGCGGAGGGGGAAATCCAGGCCGATCCTGACAAATCCGGGCGCCTTATTGCGGTTGGCGACAAAAACAAAAACAGCGCTGTCTCCGACAAAATACTCCAAAAAAGTTTGGCGGCGGCCCAGCTGTTTGGAAAATTCGCGGAGTGAAAGGGTTTCGTGATTAAATTTGAGATGAAAATAATTGGAATCGGCCTCGCGTATTTCTTTCAATTTTGAATCGTACAAGCGGCGGCTTTCCAGAAGTTTATTTGTCAACTCGGCTTTCCTGGCCGAATCTTCTTTGCCGCTTTGCCTCAGCAGTGCCAGTTGTTTTTCATAGTAGTTCACCCTCAAGTTTAAATCCTGCTCGGATTTTGCGAGCCCTTCCGGCAATTCAAAATTGGCCCTGAGCCGGCGCACTGCGTCCAGCAGTATAATGCTCCTGCTTTTTTCCGAAAATGCAAAAGCCTGCTCGGCATACTTTTGGCTGCCGCCGGAAGCATCGTAAAGCCTCCAGCACAGGGCAATGGCTTGCTCATAAAGGGGCTTGACCTTTTCCACCAGGGATTCCTTCGAAGCGTCCGGTTGAAACTCAAAGCGGATCATATCGATCAGGGTGTCCATTTTTTTATATGTCCTTAAAGCCAGTTCCAGCTTTCCCTCCGGCAGGTATTCTTCTGCCTGAACCCTTGCTTTGGAAGCCAGCGTGATCAGCAACCCCGTTTTGTCGACTATGTTTTCCCGGACCAATTCCGGGTTGTCCTCCGGCTTTCGGGGAGTGAAGGAAGGGACTATCTCCTGCATGGCTTGATTGTAAAGCTTTATTGCTTCGCCAGGGTTTCCCTCCAGGCAGGCAATATCTCCAAGGTTGTCGTAGACGAGGTCCAGGCCGTTCAACGGTTTTGAAGATGTTTCGATCAAACTGTGAGCTCTTTGCAGGTTTTGTTTTGCGAGCAGCAAATACTTCCTATCCTTTTTTTCTTCCCACATTTTTTTATAAGTCACCCCAAGGTTGTTGTAGTCAAAAACCAAAGCCTGCGGGAGAACAGGGGTTTCGTTCCTGGAGATAGATTCCTGGTAAGCGGCTATAGCTTTGTCCCACTCGCCTTGCTTTTCATAGGCTATGCCCAGGTTGTGATATATGCTGGCTTTCTGCCGGCCGGTTTTTTCCCTACGGCCTCTCTCAACAAGGCCTTCAGCTTTCCCGAGGTGGTTTATCGCCTGCTCCATCCGCCCCAGCCGGTTGGCCAGGATTCCCGCTCTGGCGGTCAAGGCCCGGGCTTTTCGCTCGTAGTACTGCTTTTTTTCTTCTTCGCTTAATCCGGGAGGCAATGCAATGCCTTCAGACACTTCGTAGTATTTTAAGGCATTATCCAGGTCGCCGATGTCGCCATAGGTGCGGGCAGCAAGGAAGGTTATATCCTGGCGCAGCAAGGGCATATTGTCCCGACCAGTATAATTATTGGTGTAATCCAGCCCTTTCAGCAGCCATTCCAGCGCCAGGTAAGGCTCTTCCATTTTCAGGTAACAATTGCCGATATTGTTGCAGCCCTGGATGATATCCGGCATAAGGCCCTCTCCCTGGCTGTCGGCCAGTTGCACTCTGATTTGAAACGCCTCCCTGTATTTCCCGATGGCGCCCGGATAATCTTTATCATTTGCCCTGGCCACTCCACTTTTATGGATGACGAAAGCGCACGACATTCCCGCACAGCCGTACCTTTCAGCCGTGAGCTGTTCCAGGTGCGCCAGCTTCTCCCCGATCTCTCCCCAGCTTAAAGACAGGTCATCGAACAGCGCACCGATGTGTTTTTCCAGGCGGCCCAGCCATTCCGCTTCCGGCGTCTCCGGGCCGGGTTTTGCTACAGGGGTTGATTGTCCGGCAATTCCGGCACTTAGCAGGCAGAATAATACGACTGTTGAAATAATGAGACGCATGAGGGCAATAGGTTTGAGAAAAGATATACTTAACTGCGACAGGTTTTTCCGCACGGCGGACAACTTGTCGCAACACTGAATAATGCCATTGAACGATGATTAAGGAAAACCATCTATGATGGTCTGCAGGTTGCCTTCATCGATCTTGCCTTTAGTGATTAAAGGCGCGTGAAGAGGTATTGCCTGGCTCCCGATGTAGTCAACAATTGTTTCGGCCGTAGCATTCCGGTCCTTCGCTCTCAGGGCGCCGGCAAGGGCCGAAATGAAGGGTGCCGCATAAGAAGTGCCCTCGACGATGGCCTCATTCCCTTTGAAGTCAATGGTGGCGACCTTTTCTCCAGGCGCGGCCAGCGTGACCGTTTGGCAGCCATAGTTGGAGAAGGAGGCCAAATCCGTATTTCCGGAATTCAGCGCAGCGACTGAAAGAACATTAGGATATATGTCTGCAAAGGCCGAGGGGTAGGATCGGCAGCAATCGGTGTTCATGATATCATTGCCGGCCGCTGCTACGATTATGATATGCCGGCTCTGTGCCCTTAAAACCACCTGTTCGAATAAAGAGTCCTTTTTACTGCTGTAGTAGACCCAACTTGCATTGATGACATCCGCTCCGTTATCGATGGCGTAAAAACCGGCGCAGGCCGCGTCGAAGAGTGTGCCTTCTCCGTGGTCATTGAACACCTTGAGATCCATCAATTGTTGGACGTATGGATTCGGATGGCCTACTATAAATGCCTTGTACGTATTTCGAGCCACGCCCGCCACCTTTGTCCCATGTATATGAATGGAGGCACCCACTCCAAAGATAGAGGCGTCCTCCACAAAATCATAACCGTAGATGTCATCCTTGTACCGGTTGAAGGGGGTGTTGTTGTCCAAGCCATCCAATCTGGAGGGGCCGGCAGGCATATCATATTCCGGAAAGTTGATCCACATTTCATGTTGGAACTGGTCTACATTGATCCCGCCATCAATAACGGCAATGGTCAAAGTGCTGGTAGCGGATTCCAACTTAGGATATTTCTCTTGGAGCGTCCAGATGGAATTGTCCGTTGTGTCCAGGAATATTTGTAGGTTCATAGCAAAGTGGGCGTCACCGCCGCTTTGCTCTACTTCATCGCGAGCCTCCGCCGTGCGTTCCACCGGATCTATGCCGTCACCTTCAGGTACCTGCATCAGGGCTATCGGCGGGTTGCATTGACAAACCTTGAGGACTTTATGCCCCTTATGCACAAGTGTATTTATGACTTCACGGTCCATGATGTTAAAAGCAGGTTCAGATGGCCTGTCATTTGACTTTGTAAAATACACAATATACTGCCTACCCGAATCCACAGGCTTAGCTTGCAGGGTTTTGCATTTTTCTATCAACTCCGCCTTCCCGCAATGCATTACATAATCCGTATTTAAGAACTGGAGCCAACAACAGGCGGCCAACCCTGTAATGGCCAGAAATCCCAGAAGGCTCGCAGACAGCCAGAAAAGCCGGTTATCGTTTTTCATAATCTCAATTTGGTTAATGAAGTTACTTGTCCTGTATGTTGTGTAACAGGCCGGGCGGATATTGCCGTTGTTTTATGAGATTATAACTTTTTTTCCTTTTTCAGAAAATCGCCGGAACAGAAAGGAGGATGATTGCTTACAAATGTGCTATTTTAGGCTCTACACGCGGTATCCCAACCCCGAAGGGGGGCTGTTTCGCTGAATTTCTTCCCCTTGTTCAAGGACTGCATTGTTTTCTTTGACCGCTATGTCCGATTGTTTCCCGGCGGCAGTATCGGTGAGATTCCGGTGTTCTTCGGGAAGGTTGCCAGATATAAATGGGGGATCATGTTGAAAGAGGATGAGGGCTACCGGAAAGGCGCCATACAGTTTGTCGCTGAAGATGAAAGTTTACTTCAGCGCCTGACAGGCAAGATCGCAAACAGCGGCGGCAAGGAGGAGGATGGCGAAAACTTTTACCAGCAGGGGTTCGTCAAGCTTCACGAGCAACTGAAGAAAGGCAAATACAATGGAGGAGCGATCCGGGGATACTTTTTCAGCATTTGTTACCATTTGTGGTTGAATTCCCTGAAAAAGCACAAACCGGAACCTTATGAGCAGGTGCCCGAACCAGAACCGGATGAACAAGACGACCCTTTCCGGCAGTTCGAAATCAAAGAATTCAAAATGGAATTCTATAAGGCCTTTTTGAAATTAAACGAGCGTTGCCGCAATATCATCACGCTGAAATTGTTCATCCGGGAGTCCTTCTCGATGGACGAGATTGCAAAAATGCTGGGATTCAAAGACGGGAAAGCGGTCGCCGGCGCCCTTTTTAAATGCCGGAAGAAATGGAAGGAATTACTCTAACAAATTGATAGCCCCAAATACAGTAAGATCATGGAAAAGGAAAATGAATATACCCGGCAAGTAGAAGCTTACCTGGGCGGCACAATGAACCCCGAAGAGAGAAAATCATTCAAAAAGAGCCTGGAAGAGAATGAAGAGCTGACCGATGTTTATCGGGAATACCAATTCATGCAAGGTGCCGTAGAATATCACCTGGAGCAAGAACTCAGAGAAAAACTGAACCGCTGGGAAAAAGAAGAGAAGCGAGGCAGTAAGCTGCGCCCTCTTCACGTTGCCCTATCTGCGGCCGCAGGAGTCCTGATCCTGGTGACCGCTTTTTTCCTCTTTCGGGATAGCCAGCATACCCCGGCTTTGCCGCCGACAGAAATCGCCTTGAATTTCTACCAGCCCCCCCCACAGCCCGGCACTTCTTTAAGTGCAGAACCGGAAGCCTGGATGGCGGCAAAAAAAGCGTATCGATCCGGCAATTTTGCCACAGTTGTCGAAATCCTGGCACCTTTAACGGAGCGGGATCCAGAGATGGATTATTACCTGGCCCACAGCTACTTTCAATTGGGAAACTTTAATGCAGCTCTACCGCTGTTTAATGCTCTGGCAGGGGGAGACAGCTCGTTCCGGGGGGCTTCCGGCTGGTATTACCTGCTGGCTCTTCTGGGAGCTGAGAGCGGCCAGGACCGGATAGAGCGGCAGCTTGGCCGGGTAATTCAAGGCAACGACCCGGATTTCCGTGAGAAGGCGAAACAGCTCAGCCGGTACTGGGAAGCAGCAAAGGCAGAAGGCATCGCGGATTAAATCGGGCAACTGCCCAAAGCCATAAGTTTTACCTATAAACTGATAGAAATTATCAATAAGAATTGTAGAATCTATCAATAGAAATTATCGTAACTTTGGTCTTCACCATAATCAAAATCTATTAGAATGGGAAATACGAGCAAAACGACAAACGGGAAAGTCTGGGATGTCAACGAATCCAGCAAATGCCCGTTTATGAGCGGCGCCCTGAAGTACACGGCCGGCAGCGGCCGGTCGAACCGGGACTGGTGGCCCAACCAGTTGAACCTGAACATCCTCCGCCAGCACTCCTCCCTGGCCGACCCGATGGGTGAGGACTTCGACTACGCCGAGGAGTTCAAGTCCCTCGACCTGGAGGCCGTCAAGCAGGACCTCTTCGACCTGATGACCGACTCGCAGGACTGGTGGCCGGCCGACTACGGGCACTACGGGCCCTTCTTCATCCGGATGGCCTGGCACAGCGCCGGCACCTACCGGATTGCCGACGGCCGGGGCGGCGCGGGTTCCGGTACTCAGCGCTTTGCGCCGCTCAACAGCTGGCCGGACAATGCGAACCTCGACAAGGCGCGCCTGCTGCTCTGGCCGGTCAAGCAGAAATACGGCCGGAAAATCTCCTGGGCCGACCTGATGATCCTCGCCGGCAACTGCGCCCTGGAGTCGATGGGCCTGAAGACCTTCGGTTTTGCCGGAGGGCGGGAGGACGTATGGCAGCCGGAGGAAGACATCTACTGGGGGGCTGAAGGCGAGTGGCTGGGCGACAAGCGCTACGCCGGCGACCGGGAACTGGAGAACCCCCTGGCCGCCGTCCAGATGGGCCTGATCTACGTCAACCCGGAAGGCCCGAACGGCAACCCCGACCCCATCGCGGCAGCCAAAGACATCCGCGAGACCTTCGGCCGCATGGCAATGAACGATTATGAAACGGTAGCGCTCATTGCCGGCGGGCACACTTTCGGCAAAACCCACGGCGCCGCCGATCCGAGCAAGTACGTAGGGGCAGAACCGGCCGGCGCCAGCATCGAGGAGCAGGGCATGGGATGGAAAAACACCTTCGGCAGCGGCACTGCAGAAAATACGATCACCAGCGGCCTCGAAGGGGCCTGGACCACGACGCCGACGAAGTGGAGCAACAATTACTTCGAGAACCTGTTCGGCTACGAATGGGAGCTGACCAAGAGCCCCGCCGGCGCCTATCAGTGGAAACCCAAGGGCGATGCCGGCGCCGGCCTGGTGCCGGATGCGCATGACCCCGAAAAGCGCCACCAGCCATTTATGCTGACCACCGACCTCTCCCTGCGGATGGACCCTGCTTACGAAAAAATCTCCAGGCACTTCTACGAGAACCCGGACGAACTGGCCGACGCCTTCGCCCGGGCGTGGTTCAAGCTGACGCACCGCGACATGGGGCCCCGCGCCCGCTACCTCGGCCCGGAAGTGCCCGAAGAAGAACTGATCTGGCAGGATCCCATACCGGCCGTTACCCATAAACTGATTGATGGCAAGGACATTGCCGCCCTGAAGAGCAAAATCCTCGGATCAGGCCTGACGGTGTCCCAACTGGTATCCACCGCCTGGGCTTCCGCCTCGACCTTCCGCGGATCCGACAAGCGCGGCGGCGCCAACGGCGCGCGCATCCGCCTGTCTCCCCAGAAATACTGGGAAGTCAACAACCCGGCCCAACTGGCGAAAGTGCTGGAGGCGCTGGAAGGCATTCAGGAGGAATTCAATAAGGCACAGTCCGGCGGCAAAAAGGTCTCGCTCGCCGACCTGATCGTGCTGGGCGGCTGCGCCGGCATCGAAAAAGCCGCTAAGGATGCCGGCCATGACGTGACGGTGCCCTTCACGCCGGGACGCGCCGACGCGTCGCAGGAACAAACCGACGTGGAGTCTTTCTCCGTCCTCGAGCCGGTAGCCGATGGTTTCCGCAACTATAAGAAGGCCCAGTCTCAGTACACGGCATCGGCCGAAGAAATGCTGGTCGACCGGGCGCAACTGCTGACGCTGACCGCGCCCGAAATGACGGTGCTCGTCGGCGGCATGCGCGTCCTGAATACCAACTTCGACCAGTCGCAGCACGGCGTCTTCACCCGGCGCCCGGGAACGCTCACCAACGACTTTTTCGTCAACCTGCTCGACCTGGGCACGGCCTGGCAGGCAGCTTCGGACGCCCAGGAGGTCTTCGAAGGCCGGGACCGCGCCACCGGCGAACTCAGGTGGACGGGCACCCGCGCCGACCTCATCTTCGGCTCGAACTCGGAACTCCGGGCGCTCGCTGAAGTCTACGGATGTACAGACGCCCGCGAAAAGTTCGTGAAAGACTTTGTGGCGGCATGGAACAAGGTGATGAACCTGGACCGCTTCGACCTGGACTAAGGAATCGGAGGAACGGCCTTCACGGAAGGCGCGATTAACCCTTAACGGAAAACAGGTAGCCCGGCGACGAGCTGCCTGTTTTCTGTTTGAGCGTACGGCTGACCATTAGGGGCAGGCTGTCCTTAAATGAGCGGCACACCATTCACGTTTTTTGTCCGCGGACCAAATTTTTTTCTGTCCCCCGCCTTATTTTAAGCCAAAAATTACGGATATTGCCCTCCAGAGTGCTTTGATGCCAGGCGTTTGTTGTTAACTCCTGGTATCGCTATCTGCATACATCCAATTGACAAAAGAAACAGGGCCTGACACTATTTATGAAATTCCTTATTGCTAACCTGGGCATCACTGCGGGATTGCCCGGCAAAAAACGCCACGCCAGCCTCCGTCCGCAAAACGTTCAAGATGCTTTGGGCTTCAAAACCGGCATTTTGATCCCGTCCGTTCTTACACTCGTCTTTTTGCTGGCAAGCTGCGGCCAGGATAAGCCCGGCCTGCCCGCCCGGGGCAATGACCCCTGGGCATTCCGGTCGGTGCTCGACGGCCGGCCCCGCATCCTCACCCTCGCCCTGGCCGACCGGTTCTGGGCGGCCTACAGCGCGCAGGACGGGGCCATCTACAAAGTCTGGCGGGGCGATGTCAACTTCGACGGGGCGGTGTACACCACCGTCCATGGCCCGCAGCCCAGCAGCCTGGGCGATGCATTTTTTGTCAATGAGGCCGCCTCCCCCTGGACGGCCCGCCTCGGCGGGCAGAGCCACCAGCCCGCCGTCCGCTACCGCGGCCACCGGTTCCGGGAAGGGCAGGCTTATATCAATTATACGCTGCACCTGGAAAACGGCGCCACCGTACACATCAGCGAACGGCCGGAGTACCTCGAACGCGCCGAGGGGAAACAGCAGGGCTTCGAACGCACCTTTTTCGTGGAGGGCCTGCCGGCAGGGGCCGAGTTGTTCTTTGACTTTAACCTCAGCTCCCTGCCTTCTGCCCATACGCTGGAAACGGACGGGGAACTGGATATTTTAGAAACGACGCCGGCCCGGGGCAAGGGGCTGAATGCCGTCAACCTCAAAGGCCGCCTCAAACTGAACAACCCGGGGACCACCCGCCTGGCTGCCTATTTCACAAAATACCCTATGGTCCATAACCCCAACCGGGTAGAGGGAAGCGAAGAGGAAGACGCCCTGCCGCGCGGCGCCCGCCTCATCGCCCGCAGCGATTGCAAAACCTGCCACAATACCTATCTCAGCACGATCGGCCCGGCCTACGCCGATGTCGCCAAACGCTACCCCAACACCCCCGACAACGTGGCTATGCTGGTGGCTAAGGTCCAAAACGGGGGGGCAGGCGTATGGGGCGAAGCAGACATGACCCCTCATCCGGACCTCGACGAGATGGACGTGAGGGCCATGGTCGAATACATCATGGGCCTCGACGCCGAAGAAGAGGCCATGGAGGCCCGGCCCGTGGCTGTAAGCCTGGCAGGATTGGATTTTGCCGATGCCGCAGAGGGCGTCCGGCAGGAAGACTTGCTTCCCGGCCTGCTCCTGCGCATTTACCAATCCGGGCGGGAACTCAGCCGGCTGGCAGACCTGAACTTCAGCGGCCCGCCCCTCTACGAGGGCATCGCCGGCCAGGTTTATATCGAAAACAGCGAGTTTCAGGGCCTGGAAGCCAATTTCGGCATGCGGTACAACGGCTACATCGCCATTCCCAAAGACAACAACTACGTTTTTCGCCTGCGCAGCGACGACGGCTCCCGCCTGCTGATCGGCGGGCAGGAGGTAGTCAACTACGACGGCCTGCACGGCGCCGACAAGATGGACGGCGAAGTCGCCCTCCGCAAAGGCCTGCACGCCTTCCAACTGGATTATTTTCAGGGCGGCGGCGGCAAATTCATTGCCCTGGAGTGGAGTTCCTACGACAACCCGGCCTTTGCGCTGGTCCCTCCCGGCCAGTTCTTCCGCGCTCCGGCCGACCAGCCGGCACCGGATGCCCGCACCCCTCCTATGGCGCAGCGCGTCCGCATTCCCGGCGACCGCTATCCGGTAGCCGGCGTGCATCCCGGTTATACCCTTTCCCCGGCACGGCCCGCCGATTTCATGCCCAAAGTGGGCGGGATGGACTTCCTGTCCGACGGCCGCCTGGTGGTCAGCACCTGGGACGCCGAGGGGGCGGTATACATCGTCGACGGCGTAAAAACGGGAGACCCCGCCCGGATGTCTTACAAAAAAATCGCCAGCGGCCTGGCCGAACCCCTGGGGCTGAAGGTGGTGGAGGACACCATCTACGTGCTGCAGAAACAGGAACTCACCCAGCTCATCGACCACGACGGGGACGAGCTGATCGACGAATACTACACCGTTTCCAACGACTGGAAAGTTTCGGGCAATTTCCATGAGTTTGCCTTCGGGCTGGCCTACAAAGAAGGCTTTTTTTACGCCGCTTTGGCCATCGCCATCTTGCCGGGCGGGGCCAGCGCCAACCCCCAAATCCCGGACCGCGGCAAGGCCGTCCGCATCAGCCGGCGGGACGGCGCCCTGGAGTTCGTCGCCCAGGGCCTGCGCACGCCCAACGGCGTGGGCTTCGGCATAGACGGCGAGCTGTTTATTGCCGACAACCAGGGCGACTGGCTGCCGTCCTGTAAAATCCTCCACGTCACCCCCGGCGACTTCTTCGGCTCCCGGGCAGTCGACTCCGCGCAGGTCGCCCGGCTGCCGGTGAAGCCGCCCGTCGTGTGGCTGCCGCAGGACGAGATCGGCAACTCGCCCACCACGCCGGCCGCCCTCATGGACGGTCCCTACCGGGGGCAGATGATCCACGGGGAAGTGACGCACGGCGGCGTCAAGCGGGTGTTTGTGGAAAAGGTGAAGGGCGAATACCAGGGCTGCGTCTTCCGCTTCATCCAGGGGCTGGAAGCCGGCGTCAACCGCCTGGCCTGGGGGCCCGACAGCGCGCTCTACATCGGCGGGATCGGCTCCACCGGCAACTGGCAACACACGGGCCACAACTGGTACGGCCTGCAGCGCCTGAAGTACAACGGGCAGTCCGTGTTTGAGATGCTGGCCGTCCGCGCCAAATCCAACGGACTGGAAATAACGTTCACCGAACCGCTGGAACCCGGCGCCGGCTGGGATCCGGCCGCCTATACCGTGCAGCAATGGTGGTACCTGCCGACCAGTGCCTACGGCGGCCCCAAGAAAGACCTGCAAACCCTGGCGGTGCGGTCTGCCAGCGTATCCGAAGACCGCCGCCGCGTATTCCTGGAGCTGCCCGGAATGCAGGCCGGCCACGTCCTTTACCTGCGCCTGCCCGGCAACTGGATCAGCGCCGCCGGGCGCGAACTCTGGTCGACCGAAGCCTGGTACACGATGAACAATATCCCTGAAGGGCTGCCCGGCCTGGTTGCCGTTCCCCCGGCACCCCTTCCTCCCAATACCCTCTCCGGGGCCGAGAAAGCTGCCGGCTGGCGATTGCTCTTCGACGGCAAAACGACGGCTGGCTGGCACGGCTGGAAAAAGAAAACTGCGGGCGCCAGCTGGATCATCGAAGACGGCGCCCTGAAGCTGAACGCCGTCCGCCAGCCGGATGGCAGCCTGCGGCCGGAAGACGGCGGCGACCTGCTCACGGACGAGGAATTCGACAATTACGAACTGCGGCTGGAGTGGAAGATCAGCCCCTGCGGCAACAGCGGGATAATGTTCAACGTCGTAGAAGCGGAGCAGTATGATTACCCCTGGCAGACCGGCCCGGAGATGCAGATCCTGGACAATGTCTGCCACCCCGACGCCGCTTTTGAGACGCACCGCGCCGGCTGCCTGTTTGATATGGTTCCGGTAAAATACGAGACCGTAAAACCGGCGGGCGCCTGGAATCAGGTGCGCATCATCATCCGGGACGGGAAGAGCCAGTTCTGGCTCAACGGCCGCCGGGTGGTGGATTTTGACATGTTCGGCAACGACTGGCAGCGTTTGATCCGGAACAGCAAGTTCAAAGATATGCCTGATTTTGGCAAAGCCCGCAAGGGGCGCATCTGCCTGCAGGACCACACCGACGCGGTGGTGTCGTTCCGGAACATTAAGATCAGGGAGTTGGAGTGATTTTGTATCTTTCGGGCATACGTATTTTCGTGTCTTGGTGGCAAAAAAAGCACCACGTACAGCAGAATCAACCAACAACAATGAGCGAACAACAAAACTTGACCAACACATAAAACAACCAAGATGGAACACATCAACCGAGACCGCCTCTTCCTCGCCAGCTGTGTAGCGCTGACCGTTACGTCTATGACCTTTGCCATCCGGGCAGGCATGCTGGAGCCTCTGGGCATACAATTCGGACTGAACAACCAGCAGCTGGGCTGGATTGCCGGCACCGCGTTCTGGGGGTTCCCGCTGGCCGTGATCATCGGGGGCATGCTGGTTGATGTTATCGGCATGGGGCGGCTGATGTGGCTGGCCTTTTTCTGCCACGTGGCCGGCATCCTGCTGACCATCTTTGCCGGCGGCTTCTGGACGCTGTACTTTTCCACCCTGCTCATCGGCATTGCCAACGGCACGGTGGAGGCGGCCTGCAACCCGCTGATCGCCACCATGTATCCGGAGAACAAGACCACGAAGCTCAACCACTTTCACATTTGGTTTCCGGGCGGGCTGGTCATCGGCGGCCTGGTCGTTTATTTTATGAATCAGGTCGGCTGGAACTGGCAGGCACAGATGGCGACCATGCTGTTGCCGGCCCTGGCTTACGCCTACCTGTTCATCGGGCAGAAATTTCCGGTTACCGAGCGGGTGGCCGAAGGCGTCAGCACGGCCGATATGTACCGCGCCATTTTCTCGCCCCTGTTCCTCTTCATGATCGTTTGCATGTTCGGCACGGCCATCACCGAGCTGGGAACGAACCAGTGGATCGCGGTGCTGCTCGACAATGTTTCGGATAATGCTATCCTGCTGCTGGTCTTCATCAGCGGCATCATGGCTTTCGGACGGTCGATGGCCGGGCCGGTGGTACACCGCATGTCTCCTCCGGGCGTACTGCTCATTTCGGCTGTACTTGCCGGGCTGGGGCTCTTTGCGCTCAGCGCCGCCAGCGGAGCAGCGGCCAGTTTTGCTGCTGCCGGCCTGTTTGCCGTCGGGGTGACTTATTTCTGGCCCACCATGCTGGGTTTTGTCTCCGAGTACCTTCCCCGTTCCGGCGCAGTCGGCCTGGCGGTCATGGGGGCTGCCGGCATGTTCGCCACTTCCCTCTTCCTGCCGGTCATCGGCGAAGTGTATGACGCCGCCCTGGTAGCCGCCTTGCCGGAAGGGGCCGACGTGGCGGTTTACAAAGCGGCCGAAGCCGGGACAACAGAAGCCGCGGCCTACGCCGGCGCTCAGGTACAGGCCGGGCCGGCCATCCTGCGCCGCATGGCCATCATCCCCGTTTTCCTGACGCTGGCCTTTGGCGGCCTGTTCTTATACCGCCACAAACTGGAAGAACGGCGCCGGGAGGTAATGCGTAAGGCGACGGCCTAGTGCTTTCGGCACTAAATAAAGGGGCAATAAACTTGCTCTTTTCCACCGCGCCAAACGTAGGCATAGCCCAGCTACGGCGAGGCTTGGTAACGCCGCCAGCGCGCAAAAGAACGACTATAGATGGGTAAGTTATTGTTGCGCGATCCCTTAGTATCCCGTGGATGGCTTGCTGTATCAGCCTGTCCATCACTACTGGGATGCCTAGGAGCCTGTCGGAGAAGCACTTGACGGGCTGCGACCGGCAAATATTGTTCTGCACTTCGTTGCTCCCCGACCCTTCGGGTGCGGGGCAGGTTGTCAGTCGCGTAGCGCCACTATGCTCCTTCATCGCGCCTCGTTCAGAACAATATTTGCTCGTTCTCGCCTCACCAACACTTCTCCGACAGGCTCCTAGGGGAGTTGTTGTGAAGTAGGCCCTTTAGTGCCTGTGACACTTAGTGCCGCAGGTTATAAACTTATAAAATCAGTTGACCTAACTAACCGCTGGGCTTTGCTTGTGTTTTAACCGCAGGAGCGCAGAGTGCCGCAGAGGAAAGAATAAAGTATGCCGGCCAAGCTCCTCTTCTCTGCGCTCCCCTGCGTCCCCTGCGGTTAGTAAAATAGCCGGGCGATGGGCATAAAATTTCTGCCTGCGGCACTACGGCAGGTTGTAGCATCTCTGATAAACCCGCATTCCATCCAGGTCCAAGATCAAAACCGGCAGGCCACGACGTTTCCCCAGTGGGTTTTGATGGCAACTTCCAAAAAAAAACCAACAGGATTTGCGCCAACCGGCCAACCATAACACATTGGGCAAAACCTTCGCAACCCCATCAACTTTACCCCTTCTATCACCCGTCCCCAAATAGTTCTCCGGGCAAAATACTATTGTTTTAATAAAATTCTTCTTATTATTACGCCTTCATTGAGCAGCAACTATGAGAACATCTCAGAAACTGATCCTTTGGCCAACTGCTCATGCAATTGGCCGAAGATGAAATTTTAGCCAACCCTATGAATCGAAAAATCCGGATGGGAATGGCCGGCGGAGGCATTGGCGCCTTTATCGGGGCCGTTCACCGAATGGCAGCAGCATTGGATGGAGAAATAGAGCTGGTTTGCGGCGCCTTCAGCAGCGACCCTCAGAAGTCCAAAGCTTCAGGCGAAGCCCTTTACCTCCCATCCGGCCGGGTTTATGGCAACTACGAGGAAATGATCCTCGCCGAAAAGCAACTGCCGGAAGGAGAAAGAATGGATTTCCTCTCCATCGTCACCCCCAACCACGTCCACTTCGGCCCGGCCAAAATGGCCCTGGAAAACGGTTTCCCCGTCGTTTGCGACAAACCCCTCTGCTTCGACATGAAAGAAGCCCTGGAGCTGGAAAAACTGGTAGAAAAGACCGGCCTGCTCTTCGCGCTGACCCATAACTACACCGGCTACCCCATGGTCAAACAGGCGCGCGTTATGGTGCAGCGCGGAGACTTTGGGGAAATCAGAAAAGTGGTGGTGGAATACCCCCAGGGCTGGCTGGCCACCAAACTCGAAGATACCGACCAGAAACAAGCCTCCTGGCGCACCGACCCGACACGCTCGGGCATCGCCGGCGCCATGGGCGATATAGGTACGCACGCTGAAAACCTCGCCGAATACATCACCGGGCTCCGGATCACCGAATTGTGCGCCGACCTGAGCACTTTTGTGGACGGGCGGCTGCTGGACGACGATGGCAATATCCTCCTCCGTTTCGACAACGGCGCCAAAGGCATCCTGCACGCCAGCCAGATTTCCGCCGGGGAAGAAAACGACCTCAACATCCGCGTCTACGGAGAAAAGGGCGGCCTGCAATGGCGGCAGATGGAACCCAACAGCCTGATCATCAAATGGCTCGACCAGCCAATGCAGGTGCTGCGCACCGGAGTGGGCGATCTTCATCCCGCAGCCCAGGCCCACACCCGCATACCGGCGGGCCACCCCGAAGGATACCTCGAAGCCTTCGCCAATATATATCGCAATTTCGCGCACTGCCTGCGGGCCCGCCTGCAGGGCAAAGCGCCGGACCCGCTCTACCAGGACTTCCCGACGGTAAGCGACGGCGTCCGGGGTATGCAGTTCATTCAAAAAGTGGTGGAATCCTCGAAAAGCAACCAGAAATGGGTGGCTTTCTGAAATGGGTTCGTGGTTCCACAGTTCCACTGTCGCATGGTTGCATGGCCTGATCGCCCCATAACCCCGCGAAACAGCAACTAACCAAAAACCTAATTATATGAAAAATATCTACGCTATTATCTCCTTTCTTCTCCTGGCAGCCTGGAACCTTTCCGCCCAGCCTACCTGCGACAACCCCGAACTCGTGCTGGAAGACGATATCGAAAACTACGCCTCCGGCGACGTAACCCTGCAATCCCCCAACTGGGAAGTATGGCCCGGCGGGGACGCCACCGGCGGCATCGTGACTGACGAGCTGGCCAATTCCGGCACGAATGCCATCAAGATCGACGGCGCCGTCAGCACGACGGATGCGCTTTTCCTGCTGGGCGACCAGACCTCCGGCCATTATATCCTCCGCTGGGAAATGTACGTGCCTGACAGCACAAAAGCTTACTTCAGCCTGCTGCACGAATTTCCCACCGAAAGCTCCGTTTCCTGGGGCTTCGAGGCCTACCTCACCGGAGAAGGCGCCGGCCGCCTGGAGTTGTACGACGGCTCGGATGACGTCGCTTTCGCCTATCCCACCAACGTCTGGTTCACCGTCCGCCTGCTGCTCGACCTCGACAACGACGAGGCCCGCCTGCTGGTGGGCGAACGCACCGTCGACGCCTGGCAGTTCAGCACCGGCTCCACCCAACTCCTGCAGATGAACTCCATCGAATTCTGGGTCGAAGACGAATCCTACCTTTTTTATATTGACGACCTGAACCTCTCCGAAATCCCGGCAGCGGAAGAAGGGCAATACTGCTATACTGCCGTCGAAATCACTACGCCCGACTTCTACCAGGTGCCTGAGCTAAGCTGCTTTGGCGCCGGCTATGACCTGACCGGCAACGCCGGCGCTTTCGCCGGATACTGGTTCTCCTACACCCCGCCGGAAGACGGCATCCTCAGCATCGCTTCCTGCGGCGGCCAGGTGGACACCCGCGGCTGGATCTTCTCCGGCGAATGCCACGACCTGAAAACCGTGGGCGTCAATGACGACCGTTGCGATACAGGGCTGGGCGACGACTACGCCTCCTACCGGGAAGCGGTCGTCACCGGCGGCACCACTTACTATATCTTATGGGACGATGTATGGGAGGCCGACGCCACCGCCTTTGAGCTGGCCTTCCAGCCCGGCGCCGAACCCGAACCCGGCAAATTCTGCCAGTCGGCCACCGCCATTACCCCGGGGTCGTACGAAGTGTTGGAAATGACCGGAGAGGCCGCCGTCGGCGGGCCCAATATCAACAATACGGCTTCCTCCATCACCAGCTACGCCCAGTCGGAATGGTTTGCCTTTACCCCGGAGACCGACGGCTTCATGACCATCTCTGCCTGCGAGCTTTCCGCCTCCGACACCCACGTCTTTGTCTACAGCGGCGATTGCTCCAGCTTCGAAGGGCTGACCCTGGAAGGGCAGGACCGCAGCAGCTGCCCGCAAAACGATGGCTCCCTGCTTGACAGCCTGTTCGTCACCGCCGGCACGACCTACTACATCGAATGGGTCGACCGCTGGACCGGCGGCGCCGAACTCTTCGGCTGGGACCTCATCTTCGAGGAGTTCACCGACGTGTCCGAAGCCCAACTGGACGCCGGCCTGCAGGTGTTCCCCAACCCCGCCGGCGAACAACTCTACGTCCGCTACGAATTCGGCGAAACCGTAGATGACATAAACGTTCAGCTGATGGACGCCCTGGGCCGCAGCCTGCGCCATGCCCGGCTTAACGCCGCACAGGCGGGTACCCTGGAGATGAACCTCGCCAATATCCCCGCCGGACTGTATATGCTGCGCGTATCGGCGGACGGAGCAATGGTGACGCGGCCGGTGGTCGTGCGGTGAGGGAGATGGGAGATGGGGAGAGGGGAGATGGGGAGATGGGGGAGATGGGGGAGATGGGGAGAGCCAGCAAACAACAAACCGCCGCTATACGAAAACCCGCTCAATTTGTTTCGCAAAAAAAAACTTTTAACGGCCATGCAGCTGACCAAACCCCCAAAATAAACCAGATGGAGTATTGAAATTGAACAATTTTCTTTAAATTTTCGCACATAAATTTTCATTAAACCTAAATGCGTTTAGTATGAAAAAAGACTACTTGTCTCGGTTGAACTTCAACCATTTCCTAACCAATTTATCGGCCACGCTCGTAGCGATTTGCATGACCGCCTTTGTCGCTCAGGCGCAGGTGGATGCTACGGTAGTGGTCAATGCCCCGGCGAACGTGGCAGGCAGCTACGACGCGAAGCAGTCCGTTTTCGGCCCGGGCATCACCGATCCCGTCACCGGCCCGGTAGCGCTGGGGATTGACACTTCCGGCACCGCTCCATTGGGCTGTGGCGGCGTGACCGTCGACCTCACCGGTTCTATTGCCCTGATCGACAGAGGGGTCTGCGGCTTCGTTGAAAAGGTCGTCAGCGCCCAGACTGCCGGCGCCATAGGCGTCGTTATCTGTAATAACCGTACCGACGTTCCTACCCAGGCAATCCCTATGGGCGGCGATGACATGGGCGCCGTGACTATCCCTGCTGTCATGCTTCCCTATGCCTCCTGCCAGGAGTTCCGCGCAGAGGTAGGCAACGGCCTGAACATTACTATTTCTCCGGACGGCCGGCCGGCGGAGCCGGGAGAAACCTGTGACGCCGCCATCGAGGTAGGTCCCGGCGTGCATACCGTCGACGCGATCGACTCCGGTTTCGGCGGCGCCTTTGCCAATGCCGGCAACGGTGCCTGGTATGCTTATACGCCGACTTCCAACACGCTGGTAACAGTTACCTCCTGCAACCTTACTACGGTGGACACCCGGGTGCTCATCATGTTCGGCGAATGCGAAACGGCACCATCGGATGGTTTCCTCAACTTCAACGACGATTGCGGAGACACCAACTTCGCTTCCGAGGTTACCTTCCTGGCCGAAGCCGGCGTCCGCTACCTCATCCTGTGGGATGACCGCTGGAGCAATGAAGGCTTCGACTTCGAGATCGTCGAGAGCGACCTGCCCACCGTCAATGTCACCTTTACTGTCCTCATGGATAATGAAACGGTCAGTGGCGATGGCGTGAGTATGGTTTGGGGATTTTCTGACATTACGGACATCTCTGAGGCCTTTGTCACCACCCTGGCCGACAACGGCGACGGCAGTTGGTCCGGCACCGTAGCCCTGACTTCGTTCGACACTATTGGCTACGCCTTTATGAACGGCGCGCTGGATCCGGCCAATATAGAGACGGTATCCGACGACTGCGGCCTGCCCTCCGGCTTCGGTTTCAACATCCGCCCGCTGATCGTGGCTTCCGCCTCCGACTTTGCCCTGGACCCGGTATGTTTCGGTACCTGCCAGGATTTCTGCCCCAGCGACTTGATTTCCTGTACCGATGCTGACGTCATCTTCTGCGACGAGTTCGAAGGCGGCACCGGCAACTGGGTGCTGGAAGGTGCCTGGGGGTTGACTACGGCACAGTCCAACTCTCCGGATAACTCTCTGACCGACAGCCCGGGCGGCAACTACGCCGCCGACCAGAATATCTCCGCTACTATGGCTACCGGCGTGGACCTGAGCAGCTTCCTGGATGCTACGCTGGCCTTCCACGCCATCTATGACATCGAGGGCGGGAACTTTGACTACTGCTTCGTCGAAGTGTCTGCTAATGGCGGAACCTCCTGGATCGAGGTGGGCCGCTTCCTGGGCGAAGGCAACCTCGTGCCCTGGATACAGTATCAATACTCCCTGGGCGGCTTCGTCGGCAACAGCGACGTCCGTGTGCGCTTCCGCTTCTTCTCCGACGGAGGTTTTGAAGTCGACGGCATCTACATCGACGACGTGATCATCACTGCCTCTACAGAAGACAACTCCGCTCCGCTCATCCTGCACACGCCGCCGGAATATTACGAAAGCCAGCTGGGCGACGTCACGCAAACAGCTGAGATCGTGGACATCTCCGGCCTGGCCACTGCCGAGGTAGTCTATAGCGTCGACGGCGTCGACGCCGGTTCTGTCGCCGGAACAAACACAAGCGGCAATGAGTGGGAATTCGTCATCCCCGAGCAGGAACCCGGCGCGCAGGTCGACTACTACGTTCGCGCAGTAGATGCTTCTGCTAACGCTAACGAGGCCCTCTCGCCGACCTTCAGCTACATCGCCGGCAACCACATCTTTTATGACAACGGCGAGGTTGACTTCGTGAACGACCTCGGCCCGGAAGCTACGACGATGGAGCAGGCTGCCGCCGTGCGCGTAACGATCGACGGTTCGACAACTATCGCCTATGCGTTGATCCGCAACTATACGGACACGAACCGCCCGAACGACAGCATCGACGTCCACATCTGGGCACCCGGCCCCGACGGCCGCCCCGGCGCAGACCTGATCGAGCCGATCCGCGTATTCCCGGAAGCCAACCTGGTGGAGAACAGCCCGATGACGCGGGTGGACCTGCGGCCCTACGCCGCTGAACTGACTGGCCTGTACGGTGATGTGTTCGTCGGATTTTCTGCTCCAGAAGGCACAGTCTGGACGGTACAAACCACTCCTGCCGTTGCCAACCGCACCTTCCAGCAGATCGGCGGCAACTGGAACCCGTACGCCAGCGACTACCACTTCCGCCTGGTCACCGGCCCGGTTGATGAATTTACCTGTGAAGAGCCGGCTTTCGTCATTCAGGACGATATTGAAGGGCTTGCTCTGGGCGACGCTGCCGGCCAAACGGAATGGTGGGGCGCCTGGCCCGGTGGAGCTGCCGGCGGCGAAGTGACCACGGAGCAAGCGGAGAGCGGCTCGCAGTCAATTAAGTTGGTTGCAGACGCCAACCAGGATGCCCTGCTCAACTTCGGCGACATCACGAGCGGCCACTATATCATCCACTGGGATATGTACATCCCGGATGGCAGCACGGGCTACTTCAACGTGCAGCACCTGGCGCCGACCGCTACTGCCGGTTTCTGGGCGATGGAATGCTTCTTCACTGCCGGAGGCGTAGGCCGCCTGGAACTTTACGATGGGTCGCCCAACCATGCTTTTGAATACCCGTCTGACGTATGGTTCCCGGTTGATGTTATTGTCGACCTCGACAACGACATAGCCCGCCTCATCGTCGACGAACACTACGTCGATCAGTGGCAGTTCAGTACGGGCGCCAACGCAGCTTCTATGGTCAACCAGTTGAACAGCATCAACTTCTACCCCAGCGGCACTGACCTTTTCTACGTAGACAATGCCGACTTATGGCGGATACCGAGGGCCGACGCGGGCAAGTACTGCTACACGGCTACGCCGATCACCCCGGGCAACCATACCATCGCCGGCGTGGATTGCTACGGCGGCGGCTACCACCTGAGCGGCAATACTGCCGGATTTGCCTCGGCCTGGTATTCCTACACGCCTACAGCAGACGGCACAATTTCCGTTTCTTCCTGCGAAGGCGACTCCGACTCCCGCGCCTGGATTTTCCGGGGCGACTGTGACGAAATTGCCTTAGTGGGCATGAACGACGACCGCTGCGAGCAGTCCAACGGCGACCCCTATGCTTCCTACAAGGAAGCCTACGTTGAAGCAGGCACGACCTACTACATCATGTGGGACAACCGCTGGGACAACAACAGCTTCAAGTGGGATTTGACGTTCACTGCTGACGCCCCGACAGAAGCGGCATTCTGCCAGTCGGCACAGGAAGTGCAGCCCGGCGAGATCAACGTCGACGCCTTCGTAGGCGAAGCGGCAACTGCCGGCGATGACATTTTCGACCTTTGCTCCAGTTCTAATTCCTGCCCCGCAGGCTATGCTGGTTCCAACTGGTACTCCTGGACACCGGCAGGCGACGGCGTAGCCACCATCTCTTCCTGCGATGCCGGCACGGACACCTATGTATTCGTATACACCGGCACCTGCGGCGATTACAGCTCTCTGGAGCTGATCGCTTCCAGCGACAACGACTGTGGCGTTTCTTCTCTCATTGAAGGATGGGAAGTTACCGGCGGCGTCACCTACTACATCGAGTGGATCGACGATCGCAGCGCTGACCCATTCATCTGGCTGCTGGACTTTGTTTCCGGAGTAGATGAAACGGCCCTGAAGCAAGGCATCAAGGTCTTCCCGAACCCGGCCAGCGAGCTGCTCTACGTCAACATCGACCTCCCGGAAGCTGCCGACAACCTGACGGTCCGTTTGGTGAACACCTTCGGCCAGGTGGTCAGCGATCGCTACTACGGCGCCCTGCAAACGGGCAATATTGAGATCAACGTATCCAATATCCCGGCTGGCATGTACCTGGTGCAGGTTACGGATGGCCAGGCGCAGTACACGCAGTCTGTGATTATTGAATAACAACGGCGCCGAAGCTTTGCCGGGCTTAGCCCCGGAATAGCTTAGGGGCCGGAGAAAAATAAGTTCCTCATTTCAGGCGAGCTATTTTTTCGCCAGGCAAGGCGCGGGGAGGGCGCATAGCGGCGCTACGCAACCGATCCCGCAACGCAGCCTGGCGGAAAAATAGCCGGATCAAATGGGGAAGTTATTCTTCTCCGGGCCCTTAGGCTGCTTTGTAAAGAGAAAAGGCCTTCCTCCGCAGGTGCGGGGGAGGGCCTTTTTTCTTGGAGGGGCTACACTTCTGTTCATCAGTGCAAGCCTTAGATACACTCTGATGCATAGAAGGGTGGCCCGTAAAAACCAATTCAAGCGCAAGTTCAAGTACAAGCGCAAGTGTCAAAGCCAAAGCCGGAGCGGCGACGTTGTTGAACTTGAACTTGGCTCTTGAACTTGCACTTTAACAAGAGAGGAGGCAAGGCATTCAAAAATGCGGAGAAGTTTTTTTCCAAAAACCCCGCTATTTTGAACAGCCTACCCGCCGGGGTTCGTGTAAGTTCCCGTGTTGTTGAACCCGGCAGCGTTTGCCGAAGACGGATTTTGCCAGCGGCATTGCGAGGGCCGCGCTGTTGCCTCTCCGACAAACGCTGCCGGGTTATTCATTACCGAGCCAAGCCAAAACCCAGCAGGTTGAAGAACGCCTTTTTCAAATTCAACCCTGTCTGTAAAGTTGTCGCTCCTTCGAGCCAAAAGTGAACATCCCCCCCTCCCTTACCAGTTATATAGGAAAGCCATTTAAATATGAAAAAGCTGAAATTCAATCACTTAGCAATCTGGTGTTGCATTATCCTTTCTCAAATTATCCCATTGGCCTGGTACAGCATTTTCCAGGGCCGCTGGATGACGCTGAATGACCTGACGCAAGAATATATAGAAGCCAACCAGTCCTCTTGGCTGTTTGCCATCAGCATCCTGGGGGGTATCCTGAGCATATATGTCCTGGCGTGGCTATTCCGCCGCCTGCCGGTCGAATCCGGGCGAGCCGGGCTGATCACCGGATTGATCATTGGCGCGGCATTCAATATGGTGAGCCTCGTTACCATCAACATGTTTTCCTTCCGGCCGGTAGAGCTGGCCTTTATTGACGGGGGCGCCAACGTACTCGTTTTTGCCATGGCCGGCCTCATCCTGGGTGCCTGGCGAAAATATGAGTCGCTCCCCGCCGGAACAGAGGAACGGGAAGTGAGCTACCGGGAAAAAACAGAAACCGTATAAAGAATAATTAGGTGGATGTATTGGGTTGCCAGGCACGCCATCTTTGCTGATGCCTGGCAACTTTTTTCATTCCACAGTATGGTCCTCGAAGATGGGGCCTCTCCGGGCCTTCTCCTGTTTCCGGGGAGGCGTTTTGTGGGTGGAGACGGGAACAAAGGCCTCGGACATTTCCGTTCCCGGCGCGAGCTGTATATGGCAGGCAAAGGGATGGCAGTTGGTCGGCTGGGCCCGCAGCCAGTCCTCGTCTATAGCCTCCTGGGCGAGGAAGACACCACCAGTTCGGTTTGTCTTCTCTCCGTTGACGGGCCCGTTGGCGGCGAAGAGCGCGGAACCGGGGAGGCTTAACATCAACAGGGCGGCTAACATACTCATCTTTCTCATGGCGAGTCGATTTAGGGAGTGATGAATGAAAGTAAAGCAACCGTTTTGCGCTTGTATTTTAAAGGTGCGCCAGAAAACCCTTTTGGACAGGGAGTTCCGGCGATAGTGTTTCTATTAAACACCTGGTTTTTCACCCTGTTCCGCACCCAGCTTCCCCATTGGCTGATTTTTGTCGAAAAAGCGAAGTTTTCGTCGATAATCCCTAAATTAGGCACCTGTTGAATCAACGAAAACGGATAAGATGAAAACCATTAAAGGCCCTGCCCTTTTCCTGGCCCAGTTTATGGGCGACAAAGCGCCATTCGATTCTCTGGACAACATCTGCCGCTGGGCTGCCGGCCTGGGGTACAAAGGCGTTCAAATCCCCACCTGGGAAGGCCGCCTGATCGACCTGCAGAAAGCCGCCGAAAGCAAAACATACTGCGACGAGCTGAAAGGGAAAGTCGGAGAACACGGCCTGGAGATCACCGAGCTGTCCACCCACCTGCAGGGGCAGCTCGTGGCCGTCCACCCGGCTTATGACCATCTGTTTGACGGCTTTGCCCCCGAAGCCTGCCACGGCAACCCCAAAGCCCGTACCGAATGGGCCGTCCAGCAGCTGAAATGGGCCGCCCGGGCCAGCCGCAACCTGGGCATGGACGCCCACGTGACCTTCTCCGGCGCCCTGCTCTGGCCCTTTATGTACCCCTGGCCCCAGCGGCCGGCCGGCCTGGTGGACATGGGCTTCGGCGAACTGGCCGCCCGCTGGCGCCCCATCCTGGACAGTTTTGAAGAGCAGGGGGTCGACGCCTGCTACGAACTCCATCCGGGTGAGGATATCCACGACGGCGATTCCTTCGAGCAGTTCCTGGAAGCGCTGGACGGCCACCCGCGCGCCTGCGTCAACTACGACCCCAGCCACTTCGTCCTCCAGTGCCTGGACTACGTCCAGTTCATCGACTTCTACCACGAGCGCATCAAGGCTTTCCACGTGAAAGACGCCGAGTTCAACCCGACCGGCAAGCAGGGCGTCTACGGCGGCTTCCGGCCCTGGCTCAAACGCGCCGGCCGCTTCCGCTCCCTCGGAGACGGGCAGGTGGACTTCAGCGCCATCTTCAGCAAGCTCTCCGAATACGACTACGGAAGCTGGGCCGTCCTGGAATGGGAGTGCTGCATCAAAAGCCCGGAGCAGGGCGCCCGCGAAGGGGCCCTCTTTATCCAGGACCACATCATCGAGGTGACGGAAAAAGCCTTTGACGACTTTGCCGGAGGGGAGGCCGATGAGGAGCAGAACCGGAAGGCGCTGGGGTTGTAGGGGTGCAGGACGTACCAGATTTATCTGGTGCGTAACTTATGCTGTGGATGCTGTTGGCGCCCATCCACAGCATCCTCCAGCCTGAAAGGCCGCAGTATCCATTGGAGCCCGTACGGGCTCCAATGAAACATCTACAGCATCGTCTCCCGCATTTTCCATGCCTTCCTTACCTTTGCCCCTCTCAAGCCGGAAAAGAAGCATTTATGAATCCATACCCTACCCTGGTTTTTCTCTCCCTGTTTCCTTTATTAGCCCTGGCGCAACTTCCCACTCAGACCATTCGGGGCATCATTACCGACGCCGACAGCCGACAGCCGCTGGCCGGGGCGACGGTAGCCCTGGCCGGGCAGGAGCGGGGTGCCGTAACGGACACCAGCGGCCGGTACCGGCTGGAAGAAGTGCCGGCTGGCAGGTATCAGATGAAGGTGCGCCATATAGGCTACGAAGAACTGCTGCTTGCCGAAGTGCTGGTGGAATCGGGAAAGGAAGTCATTTTGAATATTGAACTTCAGGAAAGCAACCTGGGGCTGGAAGCCGTGGAAGTGAAGGCTTCCCGGAGCGAGTTCCGGGCCCCGCACCCCCTGAGCGTGCAGGCCATCACCGTGGAGGAAACCCGCCGCTTTCCGGCCACTTTCTTTGACCCGGCGCGCCTGGCTTCGGCCTTCGCCGGGGTAGCCAACGACAACGACCAGGCCAACGGGCTGGTCATCCGCGGCAACTCGCCCAACAGCCTGATCTGGCGGCTGGAGGGTGTGGACATCGTCAACCCCAACCACACGCCCAACGCCGGCACCTTCAGCGACCGCGTCACGCAGAACGGGGGCGGGGTCAACATCCTCAGCGCCCAGATGCTGGCCACCTCTCACTTTTACACCGGCGCCTTCCCGGCCAGCTACGGCAATGCCCTGAGCGGCGTGCTCAACATGCGGCTGCGGCCCGGCAATAACGAACACCACGAGCAGGTATTCCAGGCCGGCCTGATCGGTATGGACGTGGCCGCCGAAGGACCGCTTTCCCGGAAAAGCGGTGCTTCCTACCTGGCCAATTACCGCTACAGCACAGTAGGGCTGATCACCAGCCTGGGGGTAGACTTTGGAGACGAACGGATCAATTTCCAGGACCTTTCTTTCAACTTGTCTTTTCCAACCCAGAGGGGGGGCAAGTTCACCTTTTTCGGGTTGGGCGGCTTAAGCGAGAACCTCTTCGAGGCGGAGCGGGATTCCAGCCTCTGGGAGTTCGGGAAAGACGGTTTCGATATCGCCTTCCGCTCGAGAATGGGGGCCCTGGGCGGGAGTTGGGCACAGCCTTTGGGAGGCTGTACGTTTTGGCATACCGTAGCGGCGGTTTCGGCTGTAAACAGCACCCGCACCGGCGAGCGCCTGGACGAGAGCTACTCCCCAACACTGCTCGAAGAGGACGAGCAAACTCAGGCGAAGTACGCCCTGCACAGCTGGGTGAGCCACAAGCTGCCGCAGGCCGGAGCACTTCGGCTGGGCATCCAGCTCACCCGGCAGGAATACGCGCTCTTATCAGTGGACGACAGGACAGATACGCTGGCGCTGGGCGATGCCGGCGGGTTTTTGTTCCAACCCTATGCTTTATGGAGCGGGCTGCTCTCTCCTGCCATCCGGCTGAACGCCGGCCTGCACGTTATGCATTTCAGCCTGGCCGGCGGCCCCGCCCTGGAACCCCGCTTTTCTGTGGAATGGCGCCCGGGTGCCCGGCAGCGCCTCAGCCTGGCCTACGGCCTGCACGGCCAGCTGCAACCTCCCCAGCTGTACTTTTCCCGGGCAGAAGGGGAGCAGGAGTTGGGCTTTACCCGGGCTCACCACGTGGTGCTGAGTTACCGCCGGGAGTTGGCGGAGTCCACTTCCCTGCGGGCCGAGCTTTTCTACCAGAACCTCTTCAATGTCCCCGTAGCGGCCAATGAGCGCAACTCTTTTTCCGCGTTGAACCTGACGGAAGGTTTTGTCGGGCAAGAGCTGGCCAGCGAGGGCACGGGCGCGAATTACGGGCTGGAAGTGACCTGGCAGCGCCTGTTCAACCGGGGCTTCTTTTACCTGGTGAACGGCACCCTCTACGAGTCGACATACAAAGGCAGCGACGGCATCAGGCGGGATACCCGCTTTAACGGCAACTACATTTTCAACGCCACCCTCGGCAAGGAATGGGCGAAGCAGAAGAAGGAGGGCCGCCTGGTGGGCTGGGGCGCCAACTTCCGCCTGGTTTACCGGGGAGGCTTCCGGGATACGCCGATCGACGTGCCGGCTTCTTCCGCAGCCGGAAGGACGGTATTTCTCTCCGAAGCGGCGTTTTCTCAGCAACAGCCGGCCTTCTTCCGCACCGACCTGCGCTTCTACCGAAAATGGAACCGCGAGAAGTTTAATTCTACCCTGTCGCTGGACATCCAGAACGCGACCAATGCGCAAAACGCAGCTTTCCGTTATTACGATACCCGGCAAAACCGGGTGGTGGAAAAGTACCAGTTGGGTATTATTCCTATACTTACTTACCGGATTGAATTTTAGGAACTGCCTAAGGCTAATACAAGTGAACATGAAACGCGAACTACTCTTCGAAGAATACGGCTACCAGATGTACAAGGAGTACGAAATGGATGAAGATTTCTTCGAGATTATGGAACACGCTTCCCTCGGCACCAGCAGGACCCTCTACCACCATTATTACAGCCGGGAACACCTTGGCCATATTCCCGACCCGTACTTCTTTACCGTCCGCCGGAACGGGGAACTACATGCCGCCGTAACCTTTTGCCGACGCACCATTCGCAGCCGGGGGCAGGAAAATACCGGCGTGTACATCCGCTACTTTGCCGCCGGCCCGGAAATAAAGGGGCGGCGGCTGGTGGGGAAGTTCAGCAAAACGGTGATGGAGTGGGCCGTCGGGCATGAAGTCCGGCAGACAGCTTTCTACGCCGCCATCGAAGCCCGGAACGCCAGGGTGCGCAAGGTGGTCCATTCCGTAGGGTTCAGCGAACTATCCACCATCAAGACGGTCGGGTTCAGCCGGTTTTTCCCAAAGGACAGTCCGGCCGTACGGGCGCTGGATGAACGGGAATTTACCGCCTTCCTGCCGCAACTGGAAGCCCGTTACGCCGGCCATGCTTTCTGGATGACGGACAACCTGGGCATCGGCGCCGGCTACTTCGTCCTGGAAGAGCACGGCCGTATTGTCGCCGGTGCCCAGGCTCACCGGGCCCACTGGTCGATAGAGAAGCTGCCGGGTTTTGTCGGGCTGTTGCTGCCGGTAATTCCCCATTTACCCCTGGTCAGCCGCATATTTAACCCCCGGACGTTTCGTTTTCTCACTTTCGAAGGTTTCTTTGCAGAGCCGGGCTGCGAGGATCGCCTGCAGTCCCTGTTGGAAGCCATCCTCTCCCGCTACGGCTATTACTCCGCCATTTTCTGGTTCGACGAGCGGGATCCGTTCTACCTACAGTTGCTGAAGCACAACCGCATGGGCCTGCTTCAGCAGTTCGTTAGCGGTTCCGAAGCCCGGTTCATCATCAACCTCAAAGGGTTCTCCGACGAGGAAACCGCCCGGCTGACGGCACCGCCGCTGTACATCTCGGGGCATGATAATATTTGAGGGGGAAGAATGTATATAGATACATTTGTGTATAAGTGAGGGCACTCCGGAAACCCTGGGAAAGGAGTGAAGGAGTGACTTAGCGAATGGGCGAATAGAATCAGCTATGTAATAAGGTTTGATTTTAAAAACAATACATATTTTATATTTATTCACTCATTCAGTCCCTCACTAATCCACTCATTTGGGGGACTTTCCGGAGTGCCCTCACCAATGCACCAATGCACCAATGCACCAATGCCCCCATCCTCCTACTCCCCAAGCATACCTTTCAACTCCTCCAGCGTACCAGCCTCCCGGATCGGCTTATCCTTTCGCCAGCGGCTGATGCGGGGAAAGCGCAGGGCTACGCCCGATTTGTGGCGGCCGGAAGCGCGGATGCCTTCAAAGGCGATCTCGAAGACGTAGGCAGGCTCCACGCTGTGTACCGGGCCGAAGCGCTCGCGGGTATTGCGGCGCACCCAGGCGGTGATCTCGCGGAATTCCTTGTCGGTCAGGCCGGAATAGGCTTTGGCGAAGGGCACCAGAGCGTCGCCGTCCCAAACAGCGAAGGTGAAGTCGGTAAACAGGTTGGCGCGGCGGCCGTGGCCGCGCTGGGCGTAGATCATCACGGCGTCGATGGACAAGGGGTCGACCTTCCATTTCCACCAATCCCCCTTTTTTCGGCCCGCCTTATATTGGGAGTCCCTTCGTTTCAGCATCAGCCCTTCGCTGTGGTGTTCGCGGGCGTTTTCGCGCTCCTGCGCCAGGGATTCCCATGCTTCGAAGGGAACGGTTTCCGAAAGGATCAGAATACCATCCGCCTCGTGGGCCTTCAGCATCTCCTCCAGCAGTTGCCGCCGTTGGTGGAGCGGATAGTGGCGGATATCCTCCCCTTGCCATTCCAGCAGGTCGTAGGCCATCATCACTACCGGCGCCTTTTTAAGGATGCTTTTGGTGACGTTCTTGCGGCCGATGCGGGTTTGCAGGTCGTTAAAGGTGAGCGGCCGCCCATCTTTGAAGGGGAGGATTTCGCCGTCAATGACGGTGCCGTTGGGCAGCCGTTCGGCCAGGGGGTGGTATTCCGGGAATTTGTCGGTCACCAGCTCTTCTCCCCGAGACCAGACGAACAGCTCGTCCTTGCGAACGATGAGCTGCCCCCGGATACCGTCCCATTTGTGTTCGGCGAGCCATTCGGCAGGCGCACCCAGTTCTTCGGGCTCTTCCTCCAGGGCGTAGGCCAGATAGAAAGGGTAGGGCTTGGAAATGTCTTCCAGTGGGTCTTTGGTGAGGATGAGGTGCTCGAAGGACGTTTCGGCGGGGTCCCAGTTGCCCATGATGCGGTGGGCCAGGGTGTTTTCGTCTATGCCGGTGTATAAGGACAGCGCCCGCACCATGAGTTTCTGGGAAACGCCGATCCGGAAGCCCCCCATGATCAGCTTGTTGAAGACGAGGCGCTCGGTGTAGTCCATGCTCTGCCAGGCGGCAGTGATCCGTTGCTTCTTTTCCTCCTCTTCCAGTTTGCCGAGGCTTTTGATGTACTCGATCCAGTATGTCAGGGAGCGCTTGTTTTCAGATTCCTGCCGGGGAAGGGTGAGCGCGATGGCCTCGCTGAGGTCGCCCACCACGTGATAGGATTCTTCAAACAGCCAGAGCGGGATGCCGGCCAGCTCGGCGGCCCAGGTTCGCAGCAAAGTGCTGTTTACCGTCCGCTTCGGGCGGCGGTGCGACAGGATGGCCACCGTCCACAGCCGGTCGTCCGCGTCGGCTTCTTCAAAATATTGAGCTAATGCGCTGACCTTGGCGTTGGTCTTGGTGGTCTGGTCGAGTTGGGTGTATAGGTTTGCGAATTGTTTCATAGTTTCTGTGCATTATGAAAGTGGCATGTGGCACGAGTGCTGAATGGTTGAATTGTTGAATGGCTATATGGCTGACGGCACTCTGGAAACTCAGCAATTTTACCCGGACGAGCCCTTGGCGAAGACGGGCCAACAATCCGACCATGAGGGTACTCCGGAAAGTCCAGGCATGAAACCCCGGTATTGAAAACGGAAAATTTTATTTGGATTCCACCCCCCGACCCCCGCTGGCGGGGGAGAACGCACCGCCAAATCGGAGGGGATGTCCCCCGCTGGCGGGGGATTTAGGGGGTGGGCCAAATATTCTTCACCTTCGAGACTTTCCGGAGTGCCCTCAACAATCCAGCAATCCAACAATCCTCACTCCTCCGCTCCTGCCTCCCCCATCTCCGACAGTTCCCCTTCAAACTCCGTTTGCGCTTCATAAGCATCCAGGCCCCGTTCTTCCCGAAGCCAGCGGGTGAAGATATTGGTATAACCATGGGTGACGATAACGCGCTGGGCGCCGGTAGCGGTGATGGCCTCATTGAGGCCGTTCCAGTCAGCGTGGTCGGAGAGGACGAAGCCGCGGTCGACAGCGCGGCGGCGGCGGGCACCGCGCAGGGCCATCCATCCGGAGGCGATGCCGACGGAGAGGGGTTTGAATTTGCGCAACCAGGGCGCACTGAGTGCGGAAGGAGGAGCGATGACCATGCCTCCGATATACTCTTCCTTTTTGAACTTGGCGGACACTTTTCTGGCTTTAGGCAACCGGACGCCCTGCCGGCGCATCACCTGGTTGGTGTTCTCTATGGCGCCGTGGGTGAAGATAGGGCCGATGCTTTCGTCCAGGCCCAGCATCAGGCGCTGGGCTTTGCCGAGGGCGTAAGCGGTAATCAGGCTCACCTTTCGTTCTGCCTTGTTCTTCCGCCACCAGGCGTTGATCTCGTCGAAGACCACACTTTGGCCTTCCCACCGGTATACCGGCAGGCCGAAGGTGGATTCCGTAATGAAGGTATGGCATTTTACCGGTTCGAAAGGCTCGGACAGGCCGTCGTCCTCCAGCTTGTAATCCCCGGAAACCACCCATATTTCTCCTTCGTGTTCGACGCGGATCTGGGCGGAACCGAGGATGTGGCCCGCCGGGTGAAAGGAGAAATTGACGCCGTTGTGGGAGAGCTTTTCCCCGAAGGAAACCGTTTGTATCTGCACGTCGCCCAGGCGATAGCGGATAACAGGCTTGGCCGATTCCGTACACAGGTAGTGTTTGTGCCCCCACCGGGAGTGGTCGGCATGGCCGTGGGTGATAAGCGCCCGCTCAACGGGCTTCCAGGGGTCGATGTAAACATCGGCCGCCGGGCAGTAAATCCCTTTTTCCGTGAATTCGAGTAAAGCCATAAGATCTTTATGCTTAGCGAATTTATCCTGCCACCAAACATCAAACACCGAACACCACTTCACCCCCGTTTGTTGCGCTGGTTTTCCAGGGCGGGGCGGGTTTGGCTGGCGTCGTATATGATTCTGAGTTCGGTGAAGTGTTGCTGCTCATCCCATTCGAAAAGGTCGACA
Organism: Lewinellaceae bacterium; assembly: GCA_020636375.1. GTDB lineage: Bacteria > Bacteroidota > Bacteroidia > Chitinophagales > Saprospiraceae > JACJXW01. The sequence continues at coordinate 243,714 of JACJXZ010000014.1, forward strand.
CAGTCGAAGGCAACCCGTTGGCCGCCGGCCAGCGCCCATTCGTAGGTGAAATGGGCAGCGGCCCGCCGGCCGCCGGGTTGGTAGTAGATGTGGCTTAGCTCTAAACGGGAGGAGGCGGTGTCGGCGAGAAGCTCCCGGTAAAAGGCCCGGGCGGGGCGCCGTCCATAAAGGGGGGAATGAACAATGGCCTCTTCTGAGAACAGGCTGATCAACTGCGGATAATCGCCGGCCTCCAGATGCCGGAGGTAAGCGCGGATTTTTTCTTCCATAGCGGTTATTTAGGGAGGTTAAAATAAAAAGTGGATCCCTGGCCGGGCTGAGATTCTACCCAAATCTTTCCGCCATGCTGTTCGACCACCCGTTTGCAAAGGGACAGGCCTATACCCGAGCCGGGGTAGTACCTTCTACTGTGCAGGCGCCGGAACAGGAGGAATATTTGTGGCTGGTATTCCGGCTCGATGCCGATACCGTTGTCCCGAATGGCGAATATCCAGTGATCCTTGTCTTCGTGGGCGAAGATCTCGACTAGAGGGGGCGTGCTTTCCCACCCGAACTTGATCGCGTTGGAGATCAGGTTCTGGAAAAGCTGGTTGATCTTGGTCCAGTTGCCCCGGATGACCGGCAAAGGCGTACAGATAAGGATGGTGGCCTCCCGTTCAGCAATCAGCCCGCTCAGGGCGTTGACCACTGCCTGCAGCAGTTGTTCGACCGGGATTTCTTCGATTTCGTGCTGGCTGTTATTGATGCGGGAATACTCCAGGAGGTCCTCGATCAGGGTATTCATATTGGCAGCGCTGCCGGCAATAAAATCGAGGAAGGTGTTGGCGTCTTCGTCCAGTTGCCCGTGGTATTTCTTTTGCAGCAGTTGGGCGAAGCTATTGATGGTCCGTACGGGTTCGCGCAAATCATGAGAAACGGTGTGGGCAAAATTTTCCAGCTGGAGGTTGGAATCTACATACAGTTGGAGCTTCTGGTTGTTGTTGTCCAGCTCGCGTATCTTGCTCTGCAATTCCTGCTGTGCCCGTTTCAGGGCTGAGATATCCCGGACGACCGCAATGGCCTCTTTATCGTTGACCGCGCTGATGCGGGCTTCAAAGTAGCATATTTCTCCTTTGACCACCAGAGGATACTCAAAGGCCTGCGGGGCTGCCTTCCCGATGGCCAGCTGGAGGTTTTTCATGATGGCCTTGTACAGGTATTCCGGCAGCACTTCCCGGGCCGATTTGCCGAGGAACTGCCGGGGGAGGGCAAACAACTTGACATCCTCTCCCGGAGAGGCGAAATAATCCAGGAAAATGCCATCAGCGCTGATGCGGAACTTGAGGTCGGGCAAGGCATTAAGTATGGCCTTCTGCACGGCTTCGCTTTCTTTCAGCGCGATCTCGGTTTCTTTTCGCTGGGTGATGTCTATCGAAATGCCGACGGCCCTGATCACTTTGCCTTCGTCATTTCGCTGAACGGCCCGGCCCCGGTCATAGATCCAGTGGTAGCGCCCGCAACTGGCCAGCAGGCGGTAGTCCAGCTCGAACGTGTCGCCTTTGGTGGCCTGCTCCTGGAACTCTTTGGCCAGGCGGGGGATATCATCGGGGTGGAAGAGCTTTTCAAACTCGGCATATCGGTTGCTGAACCGGGAGGGGTCGTAGCCGAGTTGTTCCAGGAAGCGGTTGCTGTAGGTGAGAAGCCGTTGCTCGATATCCCACTCCCAGATACCCAGCTTGGCCCCTTCTACGGCCATGCTGAGCAATTGCCGGCTCTGCTGAAAGGCCGCTTCCTGTTCCTTCTGCTCGGTGATGTCCTGAGTGATGGCAATGATCTCCTCCAATTCGCCGTCCGGGCTGAAGCGAAACGGCCTGGCCCGCGTCAGCGCCCAGGCCCACCGCCCATCTTTCCGGCGGATGCGAAACTGCAGGTCCAGCACTTCATCACCGGTATTTTGGGCGATTTCCTGGAGGTAGGAACGCCCTCTCTTTTCCCTGTCCTCCGGATGCATATGGCGGATGACCAGTTCCACCGGGTCGGGAGCATTGATCAGGTCGTGCCCGAAAAAGCAAGGCCCTGAATTATAATAGGAGAAACTGCGGGCCCGGAGGTTATAGACGTGAATATAGTCGGGCACGGTAGAGAGGATGCTCTCCCGAAGGCGCTTCTCCTGTTCATAAGGAGTGCCAGCTTCCTGGTTTTCTTCTCCGGCCGCCCGGTTGTCTCCCATTTCAGTGATAGGATTTTAAAATTTGTTGGATATAAATTTACGAAAAAGCTGGGTTAGAGCAAAAATAACAATCTGTGCCAGCTCGAAGTGCCTGTTGCTCTCCCTCTCCTCACCCCTGCCGCCGCCGCCGCTTCACCCCACTGACGAGATAAACCCCGGTGAAAATAAGCGTTGCCGCCAGGATTTTTATCCCGGTGAGGCGGTCCTGGGCAAAAGCCAGGGCGATCAGCGTGGCCAGTAAAGGTTGCAGGTAGATATAAATGCTGACGACAGAGGCATTAACGATGGAAAGGGCGTAAGCGTTGAACAGGTAGGCCAGGAAGGTTGTGCATATTAGCACATAAAATACCGCCAGCCATATAGCGGGTGTGAACCGGCCCCATTCTACATCGAGCAGGCCGGGAGCGCCGAATGGGACAACAAACAAAATACCGAAGGTAAAGGCCCATTTCACCACCGTCACCGGATGGTATTTCACCATCAGTTTTTTGACCAGCACCAGGTAAACGCCAAAAAAACCGGCGTTCAGGAACACCAGCAAGTCTCCTGTGAAACCCTCGTGCCCGAAGGAAACCCGCTCTCCGTAAGCGATGAGCAGTATGGCGCCCGCCGCCCCCAGGACGATGCCCATGACCTTCCTGCCGGTGATCCGTTCTCCCAGCAAAAGAGCGGAGGCAACCAGCACCAGCACCGGGGTGGTGGTCATGATCAGGGAAGCGTTGATGGGCGTAGTCCGGTTCAGGCCAGCGAAGAAAAACATCTGGTTGAGGGCGACGCCGAACAGGCCGCAGAGCGCCAGGCGGCCCAGGTCGGCACGGGCGACCGGCTCGCGCACCAGCGCCCGATGGAAAAGCCAGAAGAGCACGACTGCCGTACTGACCCGCAACAGGATGAAGGCCAGAGGGGAAAGATAACCGCCGTCCATGACCACTTTGGCGATCGTGTAATTGGCGCCGTAAATGAGCGCCACCAGGAACAGCGCAACGTGAGCTTTGACTATTTTGTCCAGATTCCTGTTTTTTCCTTCGTACTTTTCCCAGAAAAGGATCGGCGCCTGCCGGGTGCCGAAATACAGTGCAAAAGTATTAATTTGAAGCGGTTAAACACATGGGTTGAAGGAATGAAATGCTGAATTGCGCTCAATCCCGGAAATTCCCTCCCGGGCGCCGGTTCGGGCGGGCATTCTGCCGCCGTTCCTGTACCCTTTTCAGCAATTCCAGGCGGAATTCCCGGTCGGCTTTGTTGAACAGAGCGATCTTTTGCGGGGAAACGGCCTTTTTGAACCGCTGGAAATAATCGCGTTTGAGGCTGAGGAGTTCCGCCTCCATATCGAAGCGGCGGGAGATAAAGGCCTCGGCTTCCTGGTCGGACATGCTTTCCACCGGGCGGGCGGGCTTGTACTTCCCGCGTATCTTGTCCCGTTCTGCTTCGAATTCATTGTGTAACGCCCAGAAGCGCTGAGACTCGTCGGGCGTCAGGCCCAGGCGCTGAGTGATATAAGCGACGCGGGCAGCCTGGATTTTGCTGCGGGCTTCGCTGTCCATGGGTTCGTCGTCAAAAATCTGCCCACTGCCCGGCAACACAAAAAAGCCGAGCAGCAACAGTACCAGCCAATATTTCTTGTTCATCCTTCTGATAGTTTTTGTGATAGCGAATCAAAAATGCCTGCGGAAAACCTGCCCGGAAACGCCGTCCTTTTCCCGGGGCCGGCCGTTTCGCACTCCGCATTTTTCAGTGTTGTTTATAACAGTTCTTCCAGTTCATCGAGGCTCATCTCCTCGATCACCTCATCCAGGTATTGGTCGATATCTTCCTGGCCGATATCCGGCAGGACTTCCATCTCCGGGACCTCGTCCGCCGAAACGACCGCAGCCTCCAACAGCAGGTCCAGCCCGAACTCGCCGATATTGTCGGATACATAAGCTTTGGCCTCCTCCCCGCTGATGCCGGCGAGCGCTTCCTCCGGGCCGGGCTGAAGGGGCTGCGGCCAAAACAGGAAAATGCCGGCGGCAACCAGCAACGACACCGTGGCCAGGGCCATAGCCCGGCGGGGGGTGAACCATCCCTGTAGCCAGGCCAGCAGGCCGGTGCTATCCGCTGTGGCGGGCGGATGATCCTTTATCAACCCCTCTTCGGCCCGGGCGCGCCGGAGCACCTCGCCGGGGAGGTACTCGAAGTACCCTTCCGGCACCCGGAAGGGCCGGCCGCCCTGCTCCTTCATTTTTAAAAGCAACGGAGACAAGCCTTCCAGTTCTTTCCGGATTTTATCCTTTTCGTTCATAATTCTGCTTTAAAAAATGCTTCGATCTTTTTCACGGCATGGTGATAAGAAGCCTTAAGGGCCCCCTCTGAAGTATTCAGCACCTCGGAAATGTCGCGGTAACTCAGCTCTTCAAAATACCGCATGTTGAACACGAGGCGCTGCTTGTCCGGCAACGACGCCAGGGCGCGCAACAGGCGGGCCTGCGCCTCTTCTCCGTCGAAATATGCATCGGCCTCCAGGCGATTCGCCCACTGGCTTTCCTCTTCGTCGATGGAGGCGGCGCTGCGGCGCTGTTCCTTCTTCAGAAAAGTGATGGCCTCGTTGGTCGCAATGCGGTAAAGCCAGGTGTAAAGCTTCGATTTCCGCTCAAAGTTGTGGATATTCCTGTACACTTTTAAAAAACAATTCTGGATGACGTCATTGGCGTCTTCATGCCCGCTGACCAGCCGCCGGATGTGCCAGTAGAGCCGCTCCTGGTACTTCTCCATCAGTAGGCGGAAGCCCCGCTCGTAAGTCCGCGGCTTCTCCAGTAGCGCCAGTATCTGATCATCTGAAATTGCTGCCAATGTTGTCTGCAATTTGTGTGGGTTTGTTGGTTGGACTACGCCGGGGGCGGAAGGTTTAAAATGGTGCATTGGTGTATTTGGGAGGGCACTCCGGAAACCCCGGAAAAGGAATGAATGACTGGAGGAATGAAGGAATGAATAAAGCGAATATATATATTAAATTAACATTCATTAATAAACACATGGATATTTTTATTCATTCCATCATCCCTTCGTTCCATCATTCCTTAACGAAGGTTTCCAGAGTGCCCTCACCAATGCACACATACACACTTCATTCCTCCTCCAGCGGCACGATGTGGTGTACCCGTTCCAGTTCCAGCACTGTTTGCCCGTTTTTGCCGGGGAAGTACATTCGCTCGAAGCGGCGGTTCCAGAATATTTCCTCACAGGTGTAGGACCGGTTGGCATGCACGTCCTGGGCGAAGGTTTCGTCGTAGGCCTGGATGAGGACGATAAATTCCGGTTCCATCGCCCGGACCTCATCCTCCGTCTTACTCCACAGGGGGCTGTCCTTGTCGATGATGTGGACGATCACCCAGTTGAGCGGAAAGAGGAAGACCTGCGACCGCTCCAGTTCGAGGAAGGCAAAGCGGCGCACCTTTCCTCCGTTGAGGTTTTCGACCCAGGAGAGGGACACCTTAGCCTGCAGATTGATCAGGCGGTTGTTGCGCCGGTTGACGATCTGGAACTGGAAGCTGTTGTAAGGGGTCTCCTTATAGGGTCGGATGACCGCTTTGTCGCTGAAGAGGATGCTTGCTTTCGGCTGGGAAAACCGGGCGAAGAGCAGGCCGGTGGCCAGGGCGAAGGACAACAGGCCCACCAGCGCGTCGAAGGCCGCCACGATATTGGCTGCCGGGCTGCCCGGGCTGATGGCGCCGTAGCCGACAGTGGTAAACGTCTGGGTGCTGAAGAAAAAGGCCGAGACGAAGTCTTCCGCCACCGAATTGCTGTCCTGCACGCCGGTGAGGGCTTCCACGCCGATGAGCACAAAGGCGGTGGCAAAAACAGCATTGATCACGATATAAAACACCGCGACGACGACCAGGAAATGCGTCCAGGGCATTTCCACCAGGCTCTGATAAGGGCGCCAGGCCACCATCCCCCGCCGGAGAATATTGAAGGAACCGTCGCGGTTGATCAGGCGCTGGCCGGACGTGGTCATGCTCGTGCCAAACCCCAGGTCGTTCTCACTGGACTCGCGCTGGTTGCGGTTGAACGGATTGGGGAGGTCTGACAGTTTCATTCTCTTGGATTAAGTTAACAACATATCCGCCAGTTCCTCCAGGTTGGCCGCTGTGACTGCCGGTTTAACGTCCAGTCGTTCCATAACGCTGCGCCTCCGTTGTACCCAGGCTGTCTGCAGGCCGTAAGCCGTGGCGCCGGCTACATCCCAGGTATTGGACGAGGCGAAGAGCAGGTTTTCGGCAGGAAGGCCCAACTCTTTTTCCGCCAGTTGGTAAATGCCCGGCACGGGCTTATACTGGCGGATCTGGTCGGCGCTGATGATCTCGTCCAGCCATTCATCCAGGCCGTTATAGGCAACGGCCCTTTCCAGCAGGCTGGGGTTGGCGTTGGAAAGGATGGCCAGGCGGTATGTTCCCCGGAGCCGGGCCAGGGCGTTCCTGACCTCGGGATAAACATCCAGGTGATAATACTGCTGCATCAGTTCCCGGACCTGGGCCTCGTCCGCGCTGGTGTTGGTGGCCTCCAGGGCATAGTACAGGGCATCCCGGGTCAGCTCGTAAAAATCCTTGTACTGCCCCATGAGGGTGCGCAGCCAGGTGTACTCCAATTGCTTGCGCCGCCATTGAGCGGCGATCTGCCGCGCCCGGTCGTCGAAGATCTGCTCCAGCAGGAAATCGATGGATGCGATATCGAAAAGGGTGCCGTATGCATCGAAGGCAATACCCTTTATTTTTTCTGCATTCAAGGCCATAGGCAATCATTTTTTATAGAAGAACAACAAAAGAGCATTGACGGCGTGGGGGTGCTGGATCTCTCCCTGGAGCAGCCGGCGGCGCACTTCTTCCTCTGCTAGAGGGACCACCTCTACCTCTTCGCCCTCATCCAGTTGCTGGGCCGCCGTAGCTTCCACTCCCCGGGCAACCCAGTGATGGATGTAATTGTCCATAAACACCGGATTGGAGGCGATCTTGCCCAGGTAGGCCCACTGCCCGCCGGCGTAGCCCGTCTCCTCGCGCAGTTCCCGCTCTGCTGCCTGCCGGTGGCCCTCCCCGGGATCGACGATGCCTCCCGGCAGTTCCAGCGTATGGCTGCCGATGCCAAACCGGTACTGCCGTACAAAGAGGATTTTCCCGTCTGCCGTCAGCGGCACGACGTTCACCGAATCCTCCGCTTCCAGGATGATCATTTTTGAGGTCCGGCCGTTGCGGGGGTTCCGCATTTCGTCATATCGGGCCCGGAAGAGCTTCAGGTCGGGGCCGGGCTCCTGACGGAGGAGTTGCCAGCCCCCTTTTTTCGATTCGTTCATTGCCGCAAGATAGGGAAAAGCGGGGAATGGAGGGCAGGAGCGGCGGACGATGTACGGCGGACGGTAGACGGCGGGCGGACAGTGGATGGCAAAGCGGTGGGCGGCACTAACAATATAACAGTATAACAACATAAAAGCAATATAACAATATTCGATATAACAATGAAACCATTTACCAGCGCCCAAACAGCGAACTCCGTCTTGCATTTCTCGGAAAATTGATGTAATTTTCTGTTCGACTCGTGATTTTAGCATTCCAATCCCAATCCCATTAAAAACCCTGCCGCCCCCCATAATCAGAATCAGGGGTCGATTTTTCCGCGTAATTCCTGGCCGGGTTTAAATGTCTGCACAAACAACATACTATGAGGCGAGTATTTCCCGCCTTAAAAAACAGCCTGTAATGATGGAGGAATAGAATAAGTTCCTCTTTATTCCCGGGTTGGTGGTTATCCATCATCATGTGAGTTGAAAGATTCATTTCCGGCTGGAAAGCAAGCAGCTTTCTATTTGCCTTTTCATCTATCAGCTTGGGCGTCCTCCCTTCACTTCAGGCAGTAATTTTCACAACAAGCCGATTTTTAGTATGCCTCTATTTAGTTCCTGCTGCTTCGGAATTGCCGGAGCGGAGAGGTTGATTCTTGTTTTCAGGAAAATGACTGTGGACAAGCCCTGAGAAAGTTGCGTGTCATCCAGGTTCTTCCGGGCGAAACGCCCTGGAAACCCTTTGCACCCCCAACCGGGTGACCCTGTATACCCCCAAAGCCTGTTTACTGAGCCGGATGCTCCGACCCGCATGGCTCTGCCCCCCGACCTGCCCGGAGGCAATATATTTGCTGATAATGGAAACGGAAGGGAGGGCGGAGGCCAGGCAGGCGCCGCAGGAAACGGATGACAGGCGTTGCGGTTTATCCCGTTCTGGCCCGGCCGGGAAGATAAACCGCAACGGCAACTCACTTATCGTCGTCGATGATGGCGTCGTCGATGATCTCGTCGCCGTCGCCGTCGTGGTCTTCGAAGCCGCGGACCTTGCCCTCTTTTTCTTTGGGCTTGTAGTCCGGGTCTTTTTTGATCTGCATGCCTTTGCCCCCTTCGTCGTGATAGTCGCCGTCGGCGTACCGGGCGGCGCGGTCGAAGAAGCTGTCGAAGCCGCCGAGGGGTTCTTTGCCCTTATCGCGCTGCAGGTTTTCGACATTGGAGCGCCCGCCCCTTTCCCTGATGCGGCGTTCCAGCTCTTCGTTGAGCTTTTCCGCTTCTTTGGTCAGTTCTTCAACCGACTCTCTGGAGGCTTCTTCGTTGGCCTTTTCGACCAACTCGTTGAACCTGGCCATCAGCTTGCCGCCCACTTCTTCGGAGGTGTCCATCAGGCGCTTGCCCACCTTTTCCGATACTTCCTGGAACTTCTCCCAGGCCTGGCCGCCCTTTTCGAGCACTTCCTTGCCCACTTTTTCGGAAATGTCCTGGGCTTTTTTGCCCGCCTTTTCGGCGGTCTCGAACAGCTTTTCGCCCACGTCGTCGGCTACCGTCCGGCGGTGCTGCGGGGGTTCCTCTTTCGGGGGGGGCGGCTCCTGGCTGTCCGGCTCATCATCGAACAATAATTCATCGTCTTCTATCATGCTGGATTTATATTTTTCCGGATCATCTTCGGTTGTTTTCTTTTCGAAGAGGTCATCGGCCGCTTTGCGGGCCTTGTCGCTGAGTTCCCGGCCCTTACTCCAGGCTTCATCGACAATATCTTCGGCAAAATGCCGGGCGTCGTCGGCTGCTTCCCGGGCCCGGGGGCCGTATTCTTCTTTCAGATCGCTGACCCGTTCTCTGGTCTTGCCATAAAACTCCTTGGAGCGTTCGATGAATTCCTCGCCGGCTTCTTTGCCGGCATCGGCAGCCTTCTTACCGGTAGACTTCGCTACAGATTTGGCTCCGAACAGCAATTTTTTGAGATCGTTGAGCATGCCCATGATTGTTGGTTGTCAGTTGTTGGTTATTGGTTCTCCCCGGCTTCGCCCGGGATAAAATCGGAAAAGTTCCGGATTCCTGAAAACCTTACAATAGTAACATATAAGATAAGGAAAAGGAAGGGGAGCATAAAGTTTTTTGGCCAGTTTGTTCCGGCGCCGGCGCTAAAACCGCAATTTTTTTCAAAAAAACCAAAAAAAAACCACCCCTCAGGCAACGCCTGCCCCGTTCGGGGTATCTAAAGGGAGAGTACCAAAACGGAAAGAGTTTGGAGAGAGCTTTGTGCTCTTTCCGTACCGTACAAATAACACACAAAGAGTAGCCGGAAGAAAACCGGAGGTTTGAACAAAGGTTTTACTGAATGAGAAGGCACTTAGTCTACATTACCATCGGAGTAGGAATGATGCTTGCGCTGTCCGGATGTCAGGAGGACATCGACGTTTTCGAACCGGCAGAGCTTGCTTCCGGCGATATTTCGAGGTTCTTCGAAGCCGTGCAAACGACGCCCCGGCAGTACAGCTGGGAAGCTTCCGAAGAACAGATTTTACCGGTTTCGGGCAGCGGGCAGGCTGTCATTCCACCCAATGTTTTGGCCATGCAGGACGGGAGTCCGGTGACCGGGATGGTTCAGGCAAACGTACTGGAGATTCACCGCAAGGGCAGCCTGATCAGGAATAATGCGGCGACAGCCGCCAATAGACGCCTTTTGGAATCGGCGGGCATTGTTTTCCTGGACATCCGGCAAAACGGGCAACCGCTGAGAATAGCCGAGGGCCGAAGCATCAGCGTACAACTATCTACGACAAGCTATAATCCTCAATTGCGGCTCTTCGCCGGCAACTATTACGAAGGCAAGGGGCTGGAATGGGCAGAGCTGCATACCGGAGAGCCCTCCATCCGCGCGCTGGAGTTCTTCAACGAGAGCAGCGGCAAATGGGAAGCAGGCATTGAGGTTGTGACGGACAGGCTGGGCTGGCTACAGCTCGCCCGCTATGTCGATAACAGCCCGGGCAGCGCCACGGCCTGCCTGCGCCTCCCGCTCGGCTTTTCCCTGAAGAACACGGCGGCTTTCATCGCCGTACAGAACATCGACGCCGTGATCAGGATGGACGAAACCGGAGAGGATGGCATGGAACGCATTTGCCGAAGCGGTTTGCCGGCAGGGTTGAAAGCGGAATTCATCGTCATTACAGAAAGCGATGAAGGCGCGTATTACTTCTCCCGGCAACCCGTCGTAATTACGGAGAATCTGACCATCAATATAGTGCCTGAAAAGGTACCCTTGTCCGATATCATGCTTGCGCTCGAAAGGCTGTAAGCATGGTATCCGGATTCTCGACCAACGAGTCCGAACACCACGTTTTCCTTCAAATATTTATGTATGCCGCCGGATCCGGATCCGGCGGTATTTTTTTTTCGCGGAAGGGGTTGCGGGCCGCGCTGGCGGTATAGCACATGCGATCTATGACTAAGTAGTTGGACACATTTATTGTAACTAATGGTGCTTCGAAAGCGTGGCTTGGCAGATCTATTCCTTGGGCAATTGTTATATTGCTATATTGTTATATTGTTATATTGTTACGCTAATTGTGTCCGATTACTGGGCGCGATCCCTCTTTGTACCCCTTGCTCGGTTTTAGGTCTTAGGCTATAGGTTTCAGGGAGGCAACCCAGGCCTAATCGGGCACTCAACAGGCACCTAACGCCCAAAACCTAATACCTAAATCCCCCCAACACCGGAGGGGGCACAATTTAGCATTGCACCCCGATTACTCACTACGCTTTCCTCCTACCCCTTCACCAGTTCGATGAACGCCTGAATTTTCTCATTCGGCACCAGCACTGCCAGGTTGTAGTGTCGGATTTTCCAGCCGTCAGCTGTTTTAGCGAGCACGCCGGAGCCGCGGCAGGGGCCCATCCAGGTATCCAGCTTTTCCTCAAACCAGGCTGTCTGGCCATTTTGTGCGAAGTACAGCTGCCGGCTGTGGGGCGTGAAGGCCCAGGCGGTGTCGCGTTCGAAGGCGGCTTTGGCCCAGTCGCGCAGTTCGTCGCGCAGCCAGCGTTCGGAAGCGTCGGTGCCGAGGTAGATGGCGTCGGCCGTCATGCTGCCGAAGAAGGCCTCTTCGTGGGCGGTGGCGGCGGCCCGGTGCCAGTTGTCGAGCAGGCCGTTGATGAGGGCGGCCTCGTCCGGCGCTTCGGCAGGGCACCCTTCGCGGCGGCGGGTATCGGCGATGTGGCTGATCTTCCAGCCCTCCGCGCCCCGGAATAGCTGAAAGGCGTTGACGCCGCAATGGCTGAGCTGATCGCCCAGGAAGAAGGTGTACTCCGTCCAGGCGGTAGCCAGCAAGCCGTCGATGCGGATGTCGTAGCTCCAGATCTGTTCGTTGAACACTTTCTCGTGAGGCGTGCCAACGGATTGGAGGAATTGGCCCAGTTGCCCGTCCTCGAGACGGGGCTGCCCGTCGCGCCCCACAAAGGCCGTCTGCAGCCGGGCACCGGGGTGGAAGGCCCGGCGGACCATGCTGCTGTCGCCGGCCCGCATGCCGTCGAACAACAGCTGGATGGGGGCCTGCACAGCGGCCAGCTCTTCGGCAGTTTGGGCGGGAAGGAGGGTGGGGAGAGCGAAGAGGAAAAAAAATAAAGACCTTATCCCACGATATTTATAAGTAGAGCCGAATCGAGGGTAAATGCTCCTTTCATGAGAAGCCGGTTTTTGATTTTTGATATGCGTCCGTCTCTGTCGAGCCGGATGTGATTTTTGATGTGCGATGTGGCCCGGAAGAGCTGCCGCCGCTGTGCAGCCTGCGGCGGGTAAATCAAAAATCAAACATCGCACATCGCACATCGCAAATTCTGCCCTCCTCCCAATAGCCTTAGAACCAGGGAAAAAAAATGAGTCCAGGTTGAGGTTTTTCATGGCAAGCCTTTGGTTAGCACAAATGCGCCGGGCCCTTCCCGTGCAGGCGGGCCCGGCGGCTTCACGTTATGACAAAAGTAACTATCCGGCGCAAGGTATGGAAGAACAGACAGGAAAAGGAGGGAAATCTTGCGGAAAAGCCCCACCCCGGCGGGTTGCGTAAAAGTATGAATAGACAGGATTGACAACCCGCCGGCTGCGCCGGACTGCGGTCCACTTTAGTAAGGCCGGCAGGGATTTTCAGGATATGTACGCTCCTGTTGCGCAGGTCACTACATCTTGTAAATCCTGTAAATCCTGTCTGCTTTCGGCCTTTCTGCACAACCCCATCGGCTTTTTTGGGGTTGTGCGATAAGTAAAGCAGACAGGATGAACAAGATTATCAGGATATATACACCTCAGTACCTGCCATCCACCGTCCTTCGCCAGCCGAAGCTTTATGCGAAGGCGGGTGCTGTCTGCCGTCCGCCATCCGCGAAATTTGCCAAAGGAACATAAATCTTTACCTTTGAGCGTTAAGAACATATATCGGGTCAGCCCGTCAAAAACGATCTATGGACATTTACACCAGGAAATCCCGCCTGAAGCTATACCTGGCCATTGCCGGGGGCATCATCGTCGCGATATCGATGTTTTACACCAATTACCTGACCGGCAAGCTGGCCGATGAGGAGCGCAAGAAGGTGGCCTTGTACTTGCGCGCTATGGAAGACCTCAGCGACACGGACGACGAAGACGCCCAGTTCTGCGATTTCACGCTGCACTTCCAGATCCTGCAGTCCAACACGACCATTCCGGTGATGGTGGTCAACGACCGGGGCGGGATCGACGATTTCATCAACGTGCGGGGAGACACCAGCCTGCTGGGGCTGCAGCAGGAAGTGGAAAAGATGAAGGAGGAGGGCTTTGAGCCGATCAGGGGCTTTGCCTATTCCATATATTATAAAGAATCGACGCTGCTCACCCAGCTGCGGTACTTCCCGCTGGTGCAGCTCATCCTCATTGCCGCCTTTGTCGGGTTCGGGTATATGGGCTTCAACTCTGCCCGCCGCGCCGAGCAGAACCGGGTGTGGGTGGGCATGGCCAAGGAGACGGCCCACCAGCTGGGTACGCCCATCTCCGCCATCGTGGCCTGGATCGAACACCTGAAGCTGCTCCGCGAGGGCGATGCGGAAACCCAGGAGGTGCTGGGCGAGCTGCGCAACGACGTCAGCCGCCTGGAGCTCATCGCCGACCGCTTCTCCAAGATCGGCTCCGCCCCCAAGCTGGAGCCGGTCAACGTATACGAAGAGCTGGACAAATGCCGTGCCTATATGCAGCGGCGGGCGTCCCGGAAGATCGCCTTCGAATTCCCGGCGCCGAACGGCCAGCCCCCTAAGGCCGTCCGCATCAATCCCCACCTCTTCGACTGGGTGGTGGAAAACCTCCTGCGCAATGCCCTCGACGCCATGGAAGGCACCGGCCAGATCAGCGCCGAGGTGTACGACGACGACGACTACGTCTACATCGACATCAGCGACACGGGCAAGGGCATCCCCGCCGGCAAACACAAGACGGTCTTCCAGCCCGGCTTTACCACCAAGAAGCGGGGCTGGGGCCTGGGCTTATCGCTGGCCAAGCGCATCGTGGAGGAGTACCATAAGGGCAAAATCTTCGTGAAGAAATCGGAAGAGGGGAAGGGGACGACGTTTACGATTCAGATGCCGCGGGGGTGAGGGGATTGGTTGGGGACTGCTGGGGACGTAACCAAGTTACATCTTATTTTCTTTTACCCTGATGATAGCACGGTTGAGTTCGGCATACAACGTATATTCTTTGGGCAGGTTGTTACGTTCTTTTCCAGTTGAATAAAGTTGTTCCGCCTCCTGAAGAAACACCTGGCGGAGATTTTCATCGGTCGAATTCAAAGATTTTCTAAGATAATACCAGCTTAATGTACGATAAAACCGCGTTTGCCAGGCAGTTTCGTTCCCTTCGTAAGAATGGAGGGTTTCAATCAATTCCACCAGCTCTTCGAATTCTTTCCTGGCGCCACATCTTGTCGTGTAATAAATAAGCTGACTTAAGGCATACAGATAATTTTGTAACTGAAAACTATCACCATTTCCTTCCCTTGACATTCTATTGCTGAGGAAATCAAGGGTCATTTTGGTGTATTTCACTGCTCCATTGATGATGTATTTTTTGTAATCCCGGCTTTTTCGCTGATTGATCCAGGCTTCCATATGCATTTCGGGAAGATCAGGTTTCAAAGAGGTTTTACTTTCCCACAGCCTGAAAAATAAATAACCTACCCCGATCCATACTTTATAATTGTTTCCCACTTGTGACAAAATGCAGTCGATGACTTCCCTAGTTCTTTTTATGCCGGCCAGGTTTCTTTTAATTGTAATGTGGGAAGCAGCATAAATAAGAGCTATTTCATATCTTTTTTTCATTTCTTCATTACCCAGTTCTGAATATAGCTTATCAATCAATTTATGTTTATCCAATAGCCAGGCTACAGTCAGCGCATTGAGGAATTTTATGGCACTATCTTCACTATCGAGTGGTATGGCGAGCGATGAGACAATATCAGAAATGATTTGCGAAAAAATTTCTTGTTCAGTATTATTTTCTGTAAGTTCATTTATCCAACCTTGTAAGAGAGGCGATTTTCTCTGATCCAGACCAAATTTCATTAAAGCAAATTCCCTGAAAACGTCTGAACTAGAGGAATGACCGATTGATTTTTTAATATCAGTAGCAGAGGTTTGAAAGGTTTCAATGATAGCGCTCAATTTTTGAGAATGCTTAAGGTCTATCCTGGCATTATCCAACACTGATTCCAAAGTTTGCCTGATCTCGGCTTGCAGCAGCGGCAACTGTTCTTCTTCAAGCGAATAGGCAGCTTTGAGTTCATCAATAAATTTTTGGTAAGCTTTGTGCTTTATCCAGATTTCCTGAATGAACTTGACATTAATGATCTCCCTTACTCTTTCCTCAAATTGCTTTCGACTGTATTCAAGGTTTTTCACAAAATCGCCAGAATAGTACCTTTCATATTCTTTTTCTATAAGGTGCCTGATCTCTTCTTGGTAATCTCTAAATTCTTGGAAAAAATCCTGCGCATTGTCTTCGACAGAAAAAACGGCTTCAAGCACAAAAAAAAGAGAATCTCTGATGATCGGTATCAGCTTATTCCCTTGTTTATAGGCGAACAATTCTGGGCAGTCATCTCGTATGATTTTCACAGCATCACGTATTCCTGGAGAACTGACGTAAAAAACAGGTAGTAGGTTATCTTCAGGCTTGTCAATATAGTCTTCTAGTTTTTGCTGTAAATGAAAAAATGCCAACGTATCGTAGTAGTTATTGGTAGGATAATCCGGACGGACAGTATCAAATCCTTTTTTGATCTTACGGAACAGTATGGTGTCTTCAACCTTTACTATATCAAAAGTATCCACCTGTTCAATGATCAAAATCCTTTTCTCAATTAAATATTTCAACCGCCCAGCCCAGGTATATTCGCGCAACAAATAATTTGCTTTGAAAATATCTCCTCCTTTCTCTATCAATTGCCTGATGTATTCATCAATCTTGGAAAAATCAATCCTTTTGGATGCGCCTTGAACCTTCAGCCCCAAAGAAAAAAGGACTTCTTGGCATAAGTACAGAAATTCATCTCTATTCTTGGGTGCTTTCAAGAAAAGGTTAGACTTGTAGAGTTTACTTTCAAACTCAAATTGGTGAGGCGGCAACAGATGAATTTCCTTAAGCAAACCATTAAATGCCAAGGCATAAACAAAATTCTGACGGTCATCTCTCATCAATGCATCTTTGTCAAACTTTACGCCATTATCATAGCCTATAGCCCCCTCTATCATTCTCATCACATCAAAAGAATCGAAGTAGTACTGAATCTTAAGTTTACCTTCTTCTTTTAATCTTTTTTCTTCTTGTTGGATGAAATAGCCTCCTACTATTTCTTCTAGAAGATTTACCTCTTCAAGATCATCATCAATTTCAATTGGTCTATAATAACTAGTCTGCTCAATCTCTAGATAATTTACTACTTCCTGAACTTCTTCCTGGGGAAGAGGAATGAAAATATCTCCACTTCCAGGTTGATAGGGTTTCAAATATTCCTTAATGGTATTCAGGTATTCATACATCCTTGCCTTATCCCCTTGTTTTCCAGCTTTTATTCCCTTTGCCAATACAATGCTGTCATTGACATATGTTGTTATTTCCGGAACCAATGTTGTCAGCTCATGCAACTCTGCTGTAGTTTGTTCGAAATGATCTTCATCCGAATCTGTTTGAAAAGCTAACTTCAAAAGTTTATTGAGTTTAGGCTTAAGGTTTTCTTCCAATTCAGCCCGATCGAAAAGAGCCTGCCAATAATGAAAATAGGAAGGTAGGTGTCTATCATTATTGGAGTCCTGGGCATAATAAAGCAAAAAGCGGGCCAATTGAACTCGCAAGGAAGTATTTTCATCTTCCTCTTGGTTGGGAGAAGACAATGGCAACATCAACTGTACCTCTGGTTTTAATTGAAAAAGCCCCATGCCCAGAGATTGGCAAAGGGGGGAAAGCAGAATATCTGCCACAGCAATATATGGGATATTTGTAGGTTGGCCGGAAATGTTAATCGGTGCATTTTTCCTCAGTTTATACAAGAGTTCGGCTGAAAAAGCCGGCACAAACCCTGCATATTCCAACAAATCCCAATGCCCTTTGCTGTAATGCCCGTAATGCTCCCAAAACCATAGTAAATGAGACGATGAATTAGAATACCTGTTTAAAGAGGAAGATGTTGATGAATTAGTGGGTAAATCTGTTCTGGTATACTGAGGAGAAAAGTTCCAAACTAGCGTTCGAGGCAAGAAGCCGATTTCCTTAGAACTGAATTCAATCATGGAAACGTATTCTGCGATAGATGCGGCTGAACTGTCTATCCAACGTTCCCTGGGTACCGGATTGATCCAAATTGTCTTCTCAAAACGGGCCTGTGCTTTTTGTAAAAAAGTGGCAGTATAGGTCAGGCGATTCGAGTGTTTTTGCTGCCGCATGGCTCCTGCATCGCTAAAAATGACAAGTACGTTCTCCTGGGTTCCATAAAGGCTGAGAAAATTATCTTCATAGATAATTTTAGTGTGTCCTGGATCTTTAAACAAGTTTGGCGACAAATGATTATGAAAATACAACCTTACAACCTCTACATTGGGTATTGCCTCAAGAAATGTATCAAATAAATAGTGAGAGAGGGCAGAGAATGGCTCCATACTGCCTAAGTGATCAGTCAAAAGGAGAATTTTCTTCGGATAAAGCCTTTGGCTTTGATGCACTGGTTCAGATAAAATCCCATTCTGAGCCCATAGGGAAACCGTTGCCGTTACATCAATTGTCTTTTTGTCAATATATTTTGCCTCTGACCTAAATGTATCTCGCCAACGTTTTTGAAGAATCCTCCTTCCAACGGGATGGAAATCAGATGAAAAATCAAATTCATGATTTTGTGTCAACACCGATTTCCCTGCCCGTTTCTGCCCTTTCCTTGAATAGGTTAATTGAACATTTGTAGCCAACTCCTTAATCCTTCTTCCTTCTTCCTCTGATGAGGGTTCTTCTATTTGATCACCATTAGGTGTTATTTCTGCTTTTCCATCATCAAAATCATCTTCTGGCAGCTCTTCAGATGAATCATCATCAGCAATATCCTCTGGACGTCCACCAGTATCCTCTTTGTTTCCACTTGGCCAATAAATATCAAATAAGTTTTCAAAATTCTGCTTTTCTCGCGGATCAACAAGCCAAAGTGCTCTACTTAGATCGAGAAGAGCTTTGCGGTCCGAAATGGCATATCCATCTTTTGCAAACTTCAAAAGATCACCATACTGAACCATTTCCAGGTTCAGCCCTAATCGACTACGCACGGCTTGAAAAAATGAAAGCAATAACCCCTCGTCCATATTATCTATGCATAAATTTTGCTCACTGCCATTTATTTTACCTACTCCTTAACAAGTATCACCGGATGAACTGGGTCCCGGCAGAATAATCCTCTCTTGTTTTATAAAGCGTCTCCGGAAAAACGATCTCCCTCGAGTCCTTCCCCAGCACTTTTTCAATCTTCTTCATCTCCCTTTCCCCTTCCGCATTAAGCGTATACCGGTCCAGTGACCTCAACCAATCCAGCATCTCGCTTGTGGAAGGCAATTTTATTGACCGTTTGCCTATCATGTTTTTCCGGATATCCAAAAATTTCGATACCAGGTCAGGTAGGGCCTTCTGCCACTTTTCATCGCTTTCTTCCAGGGGGAAAAAGGCTCTGGCGATGTCGATCAGTTTTTCTTCTTCAGGAAAGTCAATCCACAGGAACACGCAGCGGCGAAGGAAGGCATTGGATAGTTCTTTTTCGTCATTGCTGGTGATAATGATCAGAGGCGGTTGTTTGGCGACATGCTCCTCGCCCGTTTCTTCTATTCTGAAAGAATAATACTCCAGCAAATCGAGCAGGTCGTTCGGCAGGTCGATGTCCGCCTTGTCGATCTCGTCGATCAATACGACCGGCGGCTTGTAGGGCTCTCGTTTGGAATAGCGTATGGCTTCTCCCACAGGACCCAATCTCACATAGTCCTGGATCGGCTTATTTCGCTCTTCTTCAATCTGGCTGTCCCTGAGCCGGGCAACGTGGTCGAAGGAATAGAACCCCTCCTGCACCTTGGTCGTAGAGCGGATGGGCCATTTTTTCAGGCTTTTCTTCCAGTCCTTCTTATGCCATTCTACAGCGACGGCTTCCGCCAGCCTGGTTTTTCCGCAACCCGGTTCACCGCGAACCAGCAGGGGTCTGCGCAAATGACAGGCGACGTTTACAGCGCGGATCATCTCTTCATTTGGCAGGTAAGGATCCGCATTGAATTTTCTTTCCTGGAGCCCCTCTCCCTTGTACAAGTCTGGTTTATATGGCATAACGTAAAATTTTAAAATCTGAAAACTTCCAGTTCCAGGCTGTCCTGGTTCAATTGGCGGCAGGCTATCCTGACCGCCTCCCGGAGCGATATGGGCAAACTGAAGTGTTGTCTGTCAATGTGAATTTTTGTTCGTTTATAAAATGACGTAATCCAACTGTCCAGCATGGCATCATCGAGGAGGGTTATCGGTTCTACCGGGCACACATTCCCCGGGAAATTTTCTATTTCTCCCCAATTAGAGCGGGCGTCCTCTTTTTCGGCATGGCATACCCAAACCATATAAAGGGAATGTCCATGTGGTTCTCCATCGAAAAAATGGTTCAGTTTTTTCCAGAATGAAACAAGAACTTCCCAGGCTTCGCCTTCCAGGTCTACGTCCCGAATTACCCAGAAAACTGGAGAAGCCTCTAATTGTGCCTTCAGGTTTTGAAAAAAAGCCTGCTCGATGCTAACGTCGCCACTGATATCGAATTGAAACTCCCCCATGATCCGTCCGCAGAACTCCTGGAGGGAGTTGGGTGCACCAATGAATTTTGAAGAGTAGGAAAAAGGCCGGACAGGCCGAGGATTAGGAAGATAGCTTCTGGTGAATTTCAGGAGTAATTCCCATTCCGAGCGCTCGTCGGCTGGAATGGCAAGCAGATTCACTTTTGAATGGCGCTCTTGGCTTCTTAGAAACTTATCAATCTGATTTCTTTGGTGATCCAGGTCGATATTATCCAGATGTTCCCGAATTGCGTCTACTTCCCGGCCGAGCCACTTGCCAAGGTCGTATTCGATATGGTTAATATTGACGCCGCTTCCGATCGCATGATAATCTTCAAAATATTCAGCTTCGGGAAACCTTCTGATATGGGGAATTTCCTCTGCTAATTTCCTCGTCGCTTCTCTATATTCCCTTAAATTCATGAAACCAACTTCAACCGGCAGGCTTGATCGGTTTACAGTCTTCAGGCAAGCGTCGAAGAAGCCGTCGGTATTGTTGTAAAATTTCAGGCTTTTCTCGCTTTGGTCTATCAAAAAGACTACTTTGCCAGCCTTCTTCAGGTATCTTTTTAATTGGCCGCATCCATAATCCCGGGGGATCCAATAATCATCCGGATTAAAAAACATACAATTGTATTTTCTTTTCCGGAAGATTATTTCCAGGCTTTTGGAGATGTGCGGGCAGCTTTCAGGGTTAGGGTTTCCTATAAAAAGTATATTCTGGTACCTCGGCTTTCCTTCAAAAGCCTGAATGGTGGATAACTCCCTCATGAAACCAAGAAGAGAAAGGTCCAGTAAGCCTTCTTTTTCTTTCAGGTAGGAAAGCCCATAAAAAGGCTCGCCCGGTTCATGGTCAATATCGAACCCTCTTGTCCTTTCAAAAGGATGAAACTTAAATTCCTCTGTATCCTTAAAGGATGCCAACACTTTTTCTGCCGACTGGCAAGCCTCCCGCAGCGTTTTTCCTTCTACGAGAACCCTGAAAAACTCGACAGCGAATACTTTTGCATCCGCATCCTTCACGCTGGTATGGGTGGCGATGACGACAGGAATTCCTGCCCTGTGGAAAAACTCGACTTGTTCATGAGTATTACAGCCATTGAGCAAAATGCATTTCAAGTTTTTGCATTCCTGAACAATCCCGGCAAAACCCTCCGCCCGGGCGGGCGTATGTTCCAGTTTTAAAAACTCCCCGTCGGCATGGCCGCTGTAGGAAAGAAACAAAAGGTCCTCCTTCCGCTTTTTCACAGCCTCAATCAACCTGTTGCCATCTTCAATGTGGGGGTCGGTAAAACTTCTAATCCCCAAATTATGGAGTATTTTTTCGTCAAGCCTGGCGCAGACGTCTCTTTCCTCTTCTTTGAGATGGACTAAATCTCTGCCATAAGCATACAGCAACAGAATACTGGCTAAATGGGATTTGCCCCCTCTGTGAAATGGCGTCATAGTTCCCATTTTTCTTTACTCCCCTTTTTCACCCGTATTATAGCCCGGTTGAGCTGCCTGTAAAGAATGGATTCGCGGGGGGGCGCGCCCAGTTTCATGGCCGCCTGATAGTTCCTTTCTGCTTCTTCCAGGCACTGGTTGCGCAATTGCTCATCCTGGATAAGCAAAAATTCCCGGAGGTAGTACCATCCCAGGGTGTCGTAAAAGCGCCCTTGCCATTCGGGGCGCCCTTCGTAGCCTTCCAGCTCGCTGACCAGTGGATCAAGCGCTTTGAATTCTTCTCTGGAGGCGGTTTTGGTGGTGTAGTAAATAACGTTGTTGAGGGCATAGAGGTAATTTTGCAGGCGAAAGTTGTCCTTATGTCCTTCGTCGCCCTTCTCCGATTTCAGGAACTCATAAGCTTTGGTAGCGTATTTGATCGCTCCGTGGAGTATATATTTTTTGTAATCTCTGCTTTTACGCTGGTTTTTCCAGGCGTCCAGGAACATTTCCGGCAAGTCGGGTTTCAGAGAAGTTTTGCTTTCCCATAACCTGAAATACAAAAAGCCCACGCCCAGCCAGACTTTATAATTCTCGTCGGTATGAGACAGGACGCAGTCAATGATCTCTTCCGTTCGCTTTATTCCCTGTTTGTTTCGATTGATCGTGATGTGAGAGGCGCCGTAGAGCAGTGCCGTTTCATAGCGTTTTCTCAAATCTTCCCGGTTCAGGTCGGAGCAGAGGGTTACGATCAGTTCATGCTTGTTGAGCAGCCAGGCAACGGTGAGGGCGCTTAGAAATTTCTCTGCTTTTTCCTTGTCATCCGGTTGCATCATCAAAGACGAAATAACCTCGTAGATGACCGGGGGGTAGTCGGCATGAACTTGTTTGAAATCTATCAATGAATCGACCTTGTCCTGCAACTGGGGCAGTTTCCGGCGGTCCAGGCCGAACTTCATCAGGGCGAAGTCCAGGAAAACGTCGGAACTGGGCACATTGCCCAGGCAATTATCGATATCTTTTGAAACGTTTTGGAAATTATCAATAATGGCGCTCAACTTCCGGGAAGCACTTAGGTCGATCTTTGCTTTGGCCAGTGTTTCGTCCAGTGTTTCCTGGATTTTTTCTTCCACTATCGGAAGGTCGCTGTCTTTAAAAACAAAAATGCTCTTTAACTCATCGACTAACTGCTGGTAGGCTTTTTCTTTGATCCAGATTTCCTGGACGAATTTTACGTTTATTATTTCTCTGACCTTCTCCTCAAACTGCTTCCTGGCGTGTTCGATGCTGGTGACGACTGCTTCGTCTGTGTCAAACGTTTTTTTGTACTCTTTCTGGACCAGGGCCCGGAGGTCTTCTTTAGCCTTTTTAAGGTCGCTGAAAAACTCGGACGTATGGTCTTCCAGCGTAAAAACGGCTTCCAGCACGAAAAACAGGGAGTCCCGGACAATGGGGATCAGTTTATCTTCAGATGAATAGGCAAATAATTCAGGATTAATCGACCGGATATCGGAGACAGCCTCTTTGATTACCGGAGAGCTGGCATAGAAAACCGGAAGCGTTTTTTTTGTAGCCGTCGACTTTTTAAAAGCATTTAATTGCTCCTGCAGATAGTAAAAGGCAAGGGCATCATAGTGGTTATTGGTTGGATAGCCCGGCCGTATTTTATCGAAAACGCCTCTTATCAGATTGAGCAGGCCAGGGTCGTCTACTTCCGCCAATTGACGGGTTGGCTGATCCAATAGGAGGATTTTTTCCTCTATCAGGTATTTGAACCTCCTTGCCCAGGTATACTCCCTCAGCAGGTAATTGGCTTTAAATAATTTCGCTCCATCCTGCAGGAGTTTTTCCGTAAACTCATCGATATTTGAAGAGTCGAGTTCCCGAACGGTTTGCTGATCTCCGAGTTTCAGGGCGTGAAGAACTTCCTCATAGAGCCTTTCATACTCCTGGCGGTTGTCAGGGGCTTTAAAAAAAGCATGAGATTTGTCGAGTTTGCGGATGAATTCCAGGCGGTGAGGAGGAAGCATGCGAATCCCCTTGAAAAACTTCTGGAAAGCCAGGGCATAAACTGAGTTTTTCCTTTCCTCTCTTTTCAACGCATCCCGGTCGAACTTGAACCCGGTTTCATAAGCCATCGCCCCCTGCAACATATTGATGATATCGAAAGAATCGAAATAATAGTCTAATTCCAGCTTTTCGTCTTTTCTAAGTTGCTCTTCTTCTTCCTGAATGAAATAACTATCGGCAACATCCTCCAGAAGGTTGGTATAGCCCTCAGAATTTTCAACCTCTAGGCTTTCATCCAGATTCAATATTTTTTCCTGGCTCATAAATGGAGATGATTTGAAAAGCCGGTTATCCTGGAATAAATTCGAGTTTTCCGTGTTCCTCTGCTTCGCTCATAGCCTTGCCAATCACTTTGCTTTCATCTTCCTGAAATTCATTTTCCGCTTTAGAGGTTTCCAGTTCCGGATATTTCCTAAGGTCAACGAGCCGATATGGATCAGGAATAAATTTCAGCTTCCAGCCTTGCAGCTCTCCGGATAGGTCAACAGATGAATTGTCTTTCAGATAAATCAGGATGGCTCTGGCATTCTTTTCTCCTCTTTCGTTATCCTTCCGTACTTCACGAGCAATGGCTTCATACAATTCTCCCCGCTTTCCCTTATCGGCCATTGCTGCCATCGCCCAACGGCGCATTAGGGCCGGGGCGGGCTCGGTTGTAAAATCAAAAGGTTCGGAAAAGGCCGCACCTTTCTGAGAGATGCTCGGGTGCGGGGGCCCTGAGGTTTCGGTTTTCGCTTGCCCGGCTTTTTTTTGCTTTTCCAAAGACGAAGATTTTCCTTCTTCTCCTTGCCTGTTTTGTTTCCCCGTTACCTCCACCCCCAGTTCTTCCGCTACCAACCCCCGCAGCCACCCATTCCTGATTTCCAGTTCCGCGTCGGCAAAGCTCGCCAGCCGCTCCTGCCAGTCCGCAGGGTAGGCCTTGCGGAATGCCCGGGCTGCTTCTTCCAGCATAAAGGCCATAGCCGGCCTCAGTTCCAGCCCCTGAACGGGAAAATCTTTTTCGCCGGACTGGTTCAGTGCCCGCAGTGCCTGTTTGGCGCCTTCGAGGCCCGCACGCAGGTAGGCCGCCATCAGGGCGGGCAGCATGTAGGGGGCGTCCTCTGTGGAGAACAGGCTTTCCGAAGCGGCAAAATCCAGGTCGTACTTTTCGTGCAGGACCATCAGCTGAGCCAGGTCCAGCCGCAGGGCCGGCGCCAGGTCGCCGGAGCGCACTTTCCGTTCGAGGTACTCGAAGGGCAGGCCGGCGTGGTTCTTGGCAGTCAGGGCTTTGAGTTTCTGAATGACGTCGAGGCTGCCGCTGCCCAGCTCGTTCCGGAGGGCGGCCTCGAAGAGGGAGACGAAAATATCTCTGGCTTTGGCCAGCGTGCTGTAAGGAAGGTTCATCAGCCAGTCGTAGGCCGCCTCCGATTTGGAGACGTGGCGGGTTTCAGGAAACAGGGGCAACTCCATAAGCCCGGGATCTTCCAGCAACAAAGCCCGGAGGAAGCCGGCGAGTTCTTCCAGGCTGAATGTGTTTGCCAATTCGGCGAGTTCGGTGTTCCGACCATCGTCGCGGACAGGCTGTTTCCGATACGAGGCTTCCTCCAGGCGCCGGAACAAATCCTCCAGCCCGTCGCCTTCCTGCTCCTCCGGCATTTCCGGCATTGGCGCCCCGCCCTGGCTTTCCCAGGCAGAACACAGTTTCCTAACCTTTTCCAGAAATGTCGAATTCATTTTATAAATGCTTGATCTTGAAATATTCCAAATCCGCTAACCGCAGGAAGGCGCTGCGCCCGGCGGCAACGGCAACGCCTGCCGAATCGCTTCCGGCCTCCCCGCTGTCGGCAGGTATCAGGCCGAACCGCCCTTGCCGGCAGGGCCGCAGGGGCTGACCCTGGTTTAGCCCATAGTCCCCCCAGCTCGGCCGGTGCAGGCCTCTCCCGGAAGAAGGGTAAACATCCTGGTCGGCGCCGGAATGGCTGAAAATCAGGAAAACATAAGCGCCGGGCTTCTCAGCATCCTGCCGGGCTATGGCTTCCAGCGCAGCCGGCATGTCCTCAAAATGCCTTTCAGAGCCCCAGTAATACCAGATCAGCTCGTGATCCGCCCTGATCCTGATATCGGCGCATCCGTACTTTTCGATCCAGGCGGCCGGGTTTTTCCGTTCGTCGAGCTCGCGGAAAAAGTTGTTCAGAAAAGCCTCATTTAAGAACAGCGAGCCGTATTGTTTCAGTAAATGATTCCTTAGCTGGCTTTCCGGGACAAAAGTGCCGATCCTGTCAGGTATTAACTCCCGGATGATTTTCCCGCCCTTTAGTTGCAACCAACTGCTGCAATGGCGTTTGAGTTCCGTTTCCAACGCGTCAATTTTCAGGAATTTCAGGTAGCCGGAATACTCCGCCATGCGGTTGACCAGGTATTCCATTTCGGGCAGGGGGAGAAACCGGTCGTCATACAAGGCCTTCGCGGCATCAGGTTTTCTGTTTGCCCACCTGGCAACCACGTCGTTTAACAGCCGGCGTTTCTCAACATTCAGTTTTTGCGCTTCGTCCTTGAAAGCCATTCCTCCGTTTTAGGTTTCGCAGGGGCGGAAACCTCGCGCCACAAGGCGCTGAAGCCCCGATTCCGCTCCCCGGTTGTATCCTGCAAAGTGTTCTGACTTTCGTAAAGTTATGGTTTTTAAATAAAAAGCCTTGTCAAAATTTGGTTTTATCGCATAAATCCATTTTCAATCCTTATAGCCCGTCCGGATAACGGCACCCGGCGGACCCGCTGACATTGCCGGGAAGCGCAGCTTCCGGCCCGCAGGACAGCCGGGGCGGCAGTTCAGGTTAGTCTCCAGGATTACGGTTGCCAGGGCATGGCGACGGCGTGAAGGTAAACAGTGAAAAACAGGAAAAGCGTCTCTGCATGTCGCAAAGACAGGGAAGTAGGATAAGCCCGGCTACCTGCCCATCTCCGGGAGTGGTGTCCGGAATCCTCTGCGTTCGGCTTTTCGCTGTATTTCTGATCAGCCGGGTTCGGCGTTTGGAAATAATCGTTTTATCTCTTACCTAAGAAAAAACATGTCCCGGAGAAAGAAATTCCATGTCTGAATTGACATTTCTTTAAAATAGAGGTACTTTATAGGTGTTTTTTTAAGGATTACTTAACCCTAGCGCCAATGGAGTTACTGGTTCGACAGCTCCTGCCCATCCTCCGGGACGGCGGCACTGATGGTATTTACCTGGCGCTGCCCACCCCGCACGGCCGGGAAGTGGAACTCCATTTCTACCGGTTCCCGCCAAATCAGGAACCAACGCTCATCGGCCGGCTGGACTGGGAAGAGGCGCCGCTCTGGGAACCGCCGCCGCCGGGTTCTTCCGCTGCTCTCCTCCGGCTCTCCGCCGCCGCCGGAGAATGGCTGGCCCGGGAAATGGGGCCGGCGCCCGGGGGAAGGCGCCTTTCCGTCCTGCCTCTTTCCCTCGGAGGTTTTCACCTCGCCTTTGCCCTGACGCCCGGCCCGGAGCCGGCACATCCTTTCTTCCCCTTATTGCTAAGCCTGCGCCGCCGGATCACCGCCCGCTTCCCCGTAGAGCGCCTCCAGCAACTGGAACACCCCCATCAGCTGGCACAGGCCTTCTTTGAAGCGCTCTGCCGGCTGTTGATGCCGCCTGCCTACAAAACTCCGGGGCAGCCGGTCTGGGTGCCGTTTTGCCGCCGGCTCTACGTTGCTCCCGCCAGCTATGAATACACGCTGGCCCTCGGCGACACTGCCGGGCAGCTGAAGGCCTGCCCGGCAGAACAGTGGCAGCAGGCCATGCTGCAGGAAGAGGTTGAAAACCTCTACCGGCAAGTCCGGGAAAAATGGGAACTCTGCAACCGCCCCGAGCTGCTGGCCGCCAGCCGCATCGAGCGCCTGGCCCGGGAAATAGAATCCACTCGTTCCGTCATGGACAGCCTGGCAGACAGCCAACAGCGCCAACTGCAGGAACTGGCCTCCCTGAAACGCCTGGCAGAACAGCTTGCCGCTCCCGGCGCCGCCAGCAGCTTCGAGTTCTACCGGGGCACCGATAAATGGTCGGTCCGGTTCGACGGCAAGCCGGTAAAAATGAAGAACCGCTACACCCTCGGGCTCCTGTATATCCACCAACTGCTGCTCAACCCCGGCAAAGAGATCCATTGCCACCAGTTGTACCTGCGGTCGGGAAAAGACCTTAAACAAGCGCCCCGGGCCTGGCGGGAAATACAGGCCTTGCTGGGCAAAAAGGCCCGGCTAGACGACGAACAAAGCTGGCTCGATGGCATCGCCCGCGTCGAGCGCCACCTGGGAGGAGCTTCTGTTGAAGTGGCCATCAATCTGCTGGGTTACCTGGTCTTCCTGTCAGAACAGCTGTACAGAAACCACACCACCCGGGCCAACCTGGCCCGCCTGGCGGAGTACCGCCGGCGCCTCAAAACCAAAAGGCTGGAAGCCGAGCCGGGCCAGCTCGACGATCGGTTCTACAAAAAGGACCTCACCCTGCAGGGCGCGCTCTACCAGGAAACCAACTGGGAGACGGAACACCGCCGCATGTACCAGAATGTCACCAAAGCCATCCACCGAACCATCAATACCCTATCCTCGCCGGAAGCGGTCGCCTTTTTCCGGCAAACCCTCTCCATCGGCGTGCGCTGCGCCTATTTCCCGGAGAAAGCGGAGATCGCCCCGCCGAACTGGAAGTTGTGGATGGATTAACGGCAGACGGCAGACGGTGGACGGCAGACGGCAGACGGTGGACGGTGGACGGTGGACGGCAGACGGTAGACGGCAGACGGCAGACGGCGGACGGCGGACGGTGGACGGTGGACAAAAATCAACTTTTTTTTCCGCTAAAAATTTATCAGGACACAATTTTTCTTCTGTCAATAAACTCTTTTTCTACCGTAGGGCGGTAAAAGAGGTTCCGAAAGCATTTGGAAACTCCTTGTACCAAAAACCGAACCGCCATGGAAGAAAAAGCCATCCTATTATTGTTGCTGGCCGCCGGGGCCATCGGGGCCATCTACTTTCTCATCATCGGCATCCGTGCCGTTTTGCAGCTACTCGCCATCGTCATCCGGATCATCGTACTCGTGCTGCTGATCGTGCTCGGCGGCATGTACCTGGCGCAACAGGTAGATAAGTATACGAGAGAGCCGGAGATTAAGGTAGCGCCAACGCCCGGGGAAGAGGGCGGAAGATTGGCCCGCGAAACAGGAGGGGACATATTTTCTCACTAAGTAGTGATTAAAAAATAACTTCACTGTTTGAGATTCGTCGTTGTAGCTCGTTTATCAGCCTAACCCCGCGACAATCCTACGTGGCTGATTCACTTCACTACAACGACGGATCGTGAAGTTATTTTTTAAGGATTACTAAAAACCATCGGATATGAAACACTTCATTGGCCTTCATTCGAAAATCAAACCGGATAAATATACCTGTTGCCGGATCGAAAAACGCTGGCTGAGGATTATGCGGATCAAATCGCCGCCGTAGGTTTTGCGGAACGGGTACGGGAAACCTTGCCGGATTATTTTCCGCATCTCACAATTTACGGTGCCCCGTCTCCGTTTTGCGCATATACCAGGCCTGTTCTGCGGGGCCCGGCTGCCCCGCAGAACCCGGCAAAAAACCAACGACATGCCAGACGACTCCTTCCTCGGCCGCCTCAACCGCTGGGCGCGCAAATCCGTCACCCTGAAGCTCTTCGTCATCGGTATCCTCATCCTCCTGCTGCTCATTCCGGTGAGCATGGTCACTTCCCTCATCCGGGAGCGGGAGAGCATCCGCGACCAGGCCGTGCAGGAGGTGAGCGCCAAGTGGGGCAGCGGCCAAACCATTGCCGGGCCGGTGATCTCCGTACCCTACCGCTCCGCCCGCCTCAACGAGGAAGGGAAAACGATCATTACCCGAGGTTACGCCCATTTCCTGCCGGACAGCATCGGGTTCAGCGGGCAGGTGGATCCCCAGAAGCGCTACCGCGGCATCTACCTGGTGGTGTTGTACAACGCCCAACTGGAAATCAGCGGCCGGTTCGCCGGCCTGAACGCCGAAGCCCTGAGCGTGCCGGAAGAGGACCTGCAGTGGGAGGACGCCCTCTTCACCGTCGGCATCAGCGACATGAAGGGCATCGAAGAGGCCATCCCGGTGCGCATCAACGACACGACCTACCAGTTCGGGCCGGGAACTGTCACCAACGACATCCTGGCCTCCGGCGCCAGCTTTCCCATACGCCTTCCCCGGGGCAGCGCCACGGCCATCGATTTCTCCTTCCGGCTCAACCTCAACGGCAGCACCAGCCTCTATTTTACCCCTTTCGGCAAGGCCACGACGGCCAGCATTCGGTCTTCCTGGCCGGACCCCAGCTTCGAAGGGGCGTTCCTTCCGGACGAACGGACGGTATCCAGCGACGGCTTCTCCGCCAACTGGAAGGTCCTGCAGCTCAACCGCAACTACGCCCAGCAGGGCGAAGGGGCCTACATCAGCGCCACCCCCCAGAAGCCCAATAACTTTTACGTCAATGAATACGATCCCTTCCGGGAATCGACCAACGCCTTCGGCTTCCGCCTGCTGCTGCCCATCGACGAATACCAGAAGACCATGCGGTCGGCCAAATACGCTGCCTTCTTCGTATTGATCACCTTCCTGGCCTTCTTCTTCATCGAAGTGCTCAACCGCAAGCGCCTGCACCCCATCCAGTACATCCTGGTAGGGGCGGGCATCATCCTTTTCTACATCCTGCTGCTGTCCATCTCCGAGCACTTCAGTTTCGATACGGCCTACCTGATCGCCTGCGCCATCATCCTGGCCCTCATCACCGGCTATTGCTCCTACATCCTCCGCAACCGGAAGCTGACGGGGATGATGTTTGGCATCCTGGCGCTGCTGTACGGCTTTTTCTACTCCCTGCTGCAGCTGCAGGACTACGCCCTGCTGCTGGGCAGCCTCGGCCTGTTGCTGA
Organism: Lewinellaceae bacterium; assembly: GCA_020636375.1. Classification (GTDB taxonomy): domain Bacteria; phylum Bacteroidota; class Bacteroidia; order Chitinophagales; family Saprospiraceae; genus JACJXW01. The sequence continues at coordinate 274,003 of JACJXZ010000014.1, forward strand.
TCCTGGCTACGATCATGTATCTGACGCGGAATATTGACTGGTACGAGCTGGGAAAAGAGGAATAATGCGCTAGTAATTTTTGCATATCCTCAATAACAGTGAATTCAATCCGCCAATTTTTAAGGAATTTCACTAAAATCGACTGGTTGTTGAATGAATGGTAAACTTTTATTTTTTTCTTTAAAAAATTTGCATAAAAATACCCGTGGTTATACTTTTGTATCAACAACGGCGGTTAAAAGTAGCCGCTTCCTTAATAAGGAATGAATGACAGATGGAGCGAAGGAATGAATGTGGCTATCAATCAATCAATCAATCAATCAATCAATCAATCATTCATTCCATTCAACACTGTGAGGTGATGAAACAGGCAGCCATGCCCTCTTGTCCCGGGGGTGGGGGGATCGGGATAAACGCGGCGCGAGAGCGTTGCGGCTAACCGCCCCGTGCAGGTTCGACTCCTGCCCTCACAGCTATATCCAAGTCGGAAGTGGGAAGTGGGAACGCAGTGTTTCCGCCTTCGCACTTCGCACTTCCGCCTTCGCAACACTGTGAGGTGATGAAACAGGCAGCCATGCCCTCTTGTCTCGGGGGTGGGGAGTTCGGGATAAACATAGTGTAATGCCTTCGGGCTAGGGTTGACCACTAAACCTTTGCGCTATTGCCAACCGCCCCGTGCAGGTTCGAATCCTGCTCTCACAGCTTTTTAAGGAATGAGGGAATGAATGAGCGAAGGAATGAATGTAGGTTCCGATAATCATTCCTTCATTCCTTCATTCCTTCATTCATTTCCCTCCAGAGATTCCAGCACGAAGCGCCACAGCTTTTCGTAAGGCATTACCTCCAGGTCGGCGCTTTGGTTATTGATGATGCCTACCGAGTTCAGTTTTTCCCAGTATTTTCTGCTTTTCCGGATGACTGCCGCTTTGTGGAAATTGGCGGCGGGCAGCTGCATCAACATTTTAATGAAGCAGTTGCTTCGGAACGTTTCATCCCGGCGAAGGTACCGGTGGGTGTAGGTGCGCAGGGATTCCACCCGGTCGATGATCCGCCCGTATTGTTGCTGGAGGAGTAAAAAGAGAACCTGGAGGATGAGAATGGAGATGTTGTTGCCTCTTTTGTCCTTTGCGTAGGTGGGCACCTCATTCAGGAACCGGGCCACCCGGAAATCCGTAATGGCGTCGTCCCGTCCGGCTTCAATGATGCCAATGGATATGAAGTAGAAGATATAGGCTTCATTGATGTACCATACCTCCTGTATGCCCGAGTATTGCTGGGAGAACTGTTCCTGGTTGACCACTGTTTTGTAAATGCCATAGGCTTTCTGGTACTCTTCGGAGTGAAGGTGGAGGATAAAGAGGTATTCCATGGCTTTAAACCAGTTGAACAGCCCTTTGTCGACCCATTGCAGGCAGCGCAAGGCTTCTCTTTTCCCTTCTTCGAGTCGGCGCAGGAGGATAAAGCTGGAGAGCATGCGGTAGGAAAAATTGAAGAGCGCCTGCCTTGAAGCCAGGTGGTTGTTGTTCTCGAAATAAGCCACCGCCCGCCGGCAGGCGGCGATGGTGTTCTCATGGTCATTGGCGATCTCATGCCGCAGGGCAATGACCGAAAAAGCGTACAGGCTCAGGCGGTAGGAGTGATACTCCAGCAGTGTTTGCTCCATGTCGTGGGCATAGCGTTCGGCCAGTTCGCTGAACTCTGCCTTGGCGGCGCCGGAGACCGTGAAATGCAGGGCAAGGGTGGTAAAATATTCTTCAGCTTTCAATTCTGCGAGGTACACCCTGGAAAAGTGTTCCACCTGGCTGTTGTAGAAGAGGAACTTATCGCTGTCGCCCAGGATGGTGCCGTAATGAAAGCGGAGGTCTTTGGACAGGGTCAGCAGGATATCCGTAAACTCGAACAGCTCGGCTTTTTTCATAGTGTCCTCTGCCAGGCGTATGGCGACGTGCCGCGCGCCCCGGGCCAGCAAAATTTTTACGGCGGCCGCATTTTTGTAACATTGGTAGTAAGCGGAGGCCACCTCGGAATACTTGGAGTCGTTGGCGTCGATCAGGAACAGCGTATTGATCAGGCGTTCTTTCAACTCCCGTTTCAGGCGGTTGAAATACTTTTTTTTGTTCCGGCCTTCGTAGAACATGGATATTATTTCCTCTTCGGAAGCCGCCCCGTTTTCTGCTATAGCCCGGTATAATTTCTGCAGGTTGTTGCTTTCCTCACCATCGGTATGGACCAGTTCGATCTGTTTGATCTTGTTCGGTGAAATTATTTCTACCAACTGAATGAGCTCTTTCATGCTTTTGGGTTTCAATTCAGGGGGCATTAACCTCTGAATATCAAAAAGTTCTATGTTTGAAGAGCCCAAAAATAACAAAAACTGGCCTGTTTTTTTCGTGAAAAAAAGTTATACGGATGTAAGCGGAGAGTCCATAGTTTTAAACAAAATTAAAATTGTTTAAAACTATGGCTGCAATTATTGCTTTTATGATCACTCTGGGGGTAATCACTTCCTCCAGCGAGGCAACTCCCGAGCTTATCCAACAATATGAAGATCAGTACAAGACCGAAATGATCGGCAGCTCGGATTTGGAAATAATGTAACTCACATTTGTGCACAATAAAACTTTGACAAACAGCTTTTTATCTAAAAACCGGGCTTTTTTTTGCTTAAAACTGCCCTGTTCAATTTTGGTTCTTCTGTAATTTTTTTACCGGAGGATACGGCGTATATTTGTACTGCCACGTTTATGGTTAGAACGCTGTAGAACTTTTGAAGCGCTCCAAAGATATCAGGCGGGCTGTTTGCGCAGCCCAGCCTGGTTATTTGGTGTTTGTTCCTTTTGCCTTTATTATGCTTTTCAACAAAGCTTATTCCCCCCAATCTTGGAGCGCTTTTTTTTATTTCCAACGAAACCGCCAGCCCGCTCGTCCGTTGCCCACGGAGGCGTTCTTCCTTTGGCCTTTTCTTTTTGAAAAGGAGCGGCAGACGGAACCTCTTCACTCCTGATATCCGGGCCGGCTTCCTGGCGCAAGGCGGGACGAAGGCCGCTTCCAAAAACATCACTTAAAGAGATACCCTTACTTTGGAGCTGAATTGCCAAAGCTGTCCTTTCCTGCCCGTTATTGGGGCCGAAGGTTTCCGTCCGGGTTATAAAGATAGGTTTTTTTTGAGAGGGGAGAGCGGAAAAAAGTAAGCAGCCCCTCCTTGTTTTATGAAAAAAATGAACTAGTGAGCGTAAAGTAGAGGCTGCTTACAAAATATTACGCCTATATCATCAAACTGAGAGGATAACGCACAGCTCTCTTTTACCGCTGCTTTACCATTCAACTTTTTTCATAACCGGAAACGATTTCTTTCAATTCCTGAAGATATTGCTGCTTTCTGGGTGCCCGGCGCTTCTTGTTGGTGCGGGTAAAAAAAGTATGTTTTTCCAGGAAGTTCACCTGAAGGCGGTTCCAGGCTTCTTCCGATTTCAGGATTTCGTAGGCCTTCAGTTCTTTGAACAGGGTGGAGCCGATATCATAAAAATCTTCGCGCCCCAGGTAGTCCAGGTCGGCGTCGCAGATGATCTCTTCCAGGTAGTTTTTCGGCGCCTGCGGGATTCTCGTGGCCATGATCATGCCGCAAATCCGTTCGATCTCGGCCGGAGTGTAGCCATAGGCGGGAAGATGGCGGCGGGCGATCTGGCAGCTCAGCTTTTCGTGTTCCTGGTTGTTGATGGTAAAACCGGAATCGTGAAAAAGCGCCGCTGTCTTCAGCAACAATTCCTCATAGGGGGAGACCTTTTCCAGGTAGCACAATTCCTCGATGGTGTATAGTACATCCAGCGTATGGTGAATGCCGTGGTAAGCGAGCTTGTCGGAAAGCTCGCGCTCCAGTTTGTCCAGTACAAAAGCTTTGGCTGCGTGAAAGTTCATTCTGCTGTTTTTTTTGCATTCCCGGGAGCAAAGGGCCCGGGGGTGAGAGGGCAGCCCGGAAGGCTTATGAGGCTGATGCTCTTCGGCACATGCTCTTGCTAGCCGCCTGTTTTAACGTGGCTATAAATCGCTTTCGTATTTATTACGTTGATTTTTTGAAATTGTTGACAGCCAGGCGTAAATGCAGGCGGAAAAACTAAAATATGCTTTTCCGCCTGCCCGTTGATCCTACTCTTCCGGCAAAAATACGCCGGAGGCGAGGAATTTCAGCTCGTCCTTCGGCTCCGTAATGGCTTCGATTTCCTCCCGGGTTTTGCCTGCATCCTCTGCATAATGACGCAATTCTTCCACAGGAGTCACTTCCCGGAAAGCCCATCCTTCCATGACCACCTTGCGGCCGGCAATATCCTTGGGCACGAAAAAGCCGTAGTCTTTGAACCGCACCATTACCGGCTCTTCGCCGTTTTCTTCGGAACTGACCACCATCCAGCAGCCTTTGACCTGGCATACCTCCCGGACCGTGCCTTCGACAATGAGTTCCATCGAATCCCGGCCTTCCATTTTCTTCGCCATCTCACCTGCGCTGATGCCCCCGTCGGGGCTGAAAGCCGCTCCAAAGGACTGGCCTTTTGCTGCCGCCGGCGGAGCGGCATTCCCGGCTTCCGCTTTGCCGCCTTGCCGGGCGGTACTGTTGCAGGCTGCCAGTAAAGCGGCCGCAAACAAAACAAACAACGTTCTTCTTAACATTTTGATACAATTTTCTTACGGAATATCCGCGTTTATTATTTTCAGCAAAAATAAGACAAAAGCAGCTAAAAACCAGGAGGTCTGCCCGCCGCGTATTTATCGGGCAACACAATAGTTCTAAATTTTTCTTAAAGCAAGAACCCGAAGCAATAACAGGCCCCGAAAAAGGCTTAATATAAAACATGCTTCAACCGACAAAAACCACGCCTATCGGCCGTAAACTGTACCCACCATATACATCGACCATCACTTTGAACGACTTAAAACGACATTACCATGAGAGGGGCATTGATTTTACTGGCCTTCCTGAGCCTTTGCGCCGGCGCCAACGCACAGATCGAGTGTACACAAGGAGATTGCATCAATGGAGCGGGGGTTTGCATCTTCCCCAGCGGCGCCCGTTATGATGGGCAATTCCGCGACGGAAAGCCTCACGGCAAAGGCATCCTCTATTTTTCCAACGGGGATGAGTATAACGGCGACTGGAAGAAGGGCTATCGCGAGGGCATCGGCATCATGGCCTTCCACAACCAGGATAAATATACCGGCGATTTCGAGGGCAACCTGTTTAACGGCCGGGGCATCATGGCCTATGCCAACGGCAACCGCTACGAGGGCCAATGGGAGGCCGGCCACCAGCACGGCTATGGCGTCTTCTCTTTCGCCAACGGCGACCGCTACGAAGGGGCTTTCAAAATGGGCCAATGCCACGGGAAAGGCACCATGTTCTATTCCGACGGCTCCCGGTACGAAGGCCAGTGGGCCAACAACAAAAGGCATGGCAGCGGAGTGATGTCCTTTGACGATGGGGAAGTGATCGCAGGAGAGTGGCAGGGCGGGCAGTACCTGACGGACTGGAGCAAGTACGCCTTCGCCGGCGATACAGCCAGCCTCCGCAACTGCAACCTGGTTTTTTGCGGGGACGGCCCCGGCAAATACGCCTACAGCGACGGTTCCCTCTACGTCGGCGAATTTTTTAACGGCATGCCCCAGGGCAACGGGACGGTCTACTACGCCAGCGGAAACCGCTACGAAGGGGGCTGGAAGCAGCATACCCCGCATGGCAGGGGGGTAATGTATTACGCCAACGGCCGCGTAGTTGGCGCTATCTGGGACTTTGGCAAGCCGCTGAAGAAACTCTACGTGCAGGGAGAGGCGGAAGGCGACGCTCCTGTCCCCGTCGACCGCGACGAGCAGGTCAAAATATGGGCCGTCGTCGTCGGGGCCGCTACCTATTCGCACATGCCTCCCCTCCGGTATACGGACGACGACGCCTACCAGGTCTATGCCTTCCTCAAAAGCCCCGAGGGCGGCGCCCTGCCCGACCGGCAGCTCCGGCTCCTGATCGATGAAGAGGCCACCCGGAAGAACATCCTCAACGCCATGCGCACCACCTTCCTGCGCGCCGACGAGAACGACGTGATCCTCTTCTATTTTTCCGGCCACGGCCTGCAGGGCTCCTTCCTGCCCGTCGATTTCGACGGCTACAATAACCAGCTGAAACACGAAGAGATCAAAAGCCTCCTCCTGGAGAGCAAGGCCAAACACAAACTGGTGCTGGCCGACGCCTGCCACTCCGGCAGCCTGCTCTCTACCAAAACGCCCTTACAGGTGGCCCTGAAGCAGTACTACCAGGCCTTTGAGGACTCCTTCGGCGGCATGGCCCTGCTGATGAGCTCCAAAGGGGAGGAATATTCGCTGGAGGACGGCGGCCTGCGCTCCGGCATCTTCAGCCATTTCCTGGTCAGAGGCCTCAAGGGTGAGGCCAACCAGGACGGCAACGCCATCATCACCGTCAAAGAACTGTTTGACTACGTCCACCAGAACGTGCGCCTCTACACCGGCAACATCCAGACTCCGACCCTGACCGGGGATTTCGACCGGAGGATGCCGGTGGCGTTTGTGAGGGGGGAGTAGGGGAGGAGGATACCCAGAATGGACTGGTGTTGTGTACGATGTACGGGTCGGAAAGGGCATAGTGTTGGTATGACTTTCCTGATCCTCGAATACGGATCGCCTTCTTTGATGTATTCTGTTACGGCCTTCGATATCCCGAATAATATTATTTGTGCATATTTGCAACATGAGAATAAACCTTGCCCCTTATCAGGAATACCTCTGAGATGCCGTTAAACATTTCTGGGATACCAGAAACCGGCAGATCAACCGGCAGAAAGAGGAGAAACGGACCGGCCAGGGGAATCGTGGAGCAGTGGCTGGAGGTAAACAATTGGACGGCTTTATCAATCTTTTAGCCAGGGCAGCTGTAGACATGGGCATTCCAAAAGAATATATTTTTCTGAAGGGCGCTCACTTGCCCGGCTATTTCCGCCCCACTACCGCTACCAGATACTTTGCCGGAAAATGATGCTGGAAAGGCACTATACTGCCACTGCCTTGCTTTGGACTTCCCTGGATAGTTCGTATGGAAATGTCTCTGAAGACATCTCGTTTGAGAATTTTCTCTTATCTTTCATGGGTTATCTACACGGAAAGTTGAATGAGTTTGAAACAAAAAAATAAAAAAGGGCCTTATCCTCAAAATTCCGAATATGGGGTAGTTTATACTAAAGCGGAGGTAGTCCGTTACCTGCTATAACTCAGGGCAAACGAAAACCGGACCGGCTGGCTGATCTCCCGAAAACTAAAGACTGGGCGCCTCTGTTTGTCAACATAAACCGCCAATTTTCAATGCTGAAACCTCCAACTCCTGGCGGCCGTCCTGATGTCGGATTTTGCCCGAAACCAACTGGCGCAGCTCAGCACCCGCATGAACGGCGGCTACCCGCGCTGGCAGAGCCAGAACCTGCGAAAGCTGCGGCTTCCCGTGCTGGACTGGCTATCGGCGGAAATTAAAGAAAAGCTGATCGCCGCTTTTCAGAAGCAGGATGTAAACGCCATTAACGATGCTCTTCAGCAAGCGCCCCTTGCCGGATACCGGCAGCGGTCCGGGCAGTTGGAGCTGGGGTGGTGAAGCCGCTCCGGGGTTAGGGGAGTGGGGTTATGAAGAAGAAGTATAATTCCCTTTAGCGCCGGTAATGCCGGCCTGAGCTTTCTACCCAACCTTTTCCCCTTCCACCCGCAACAAACCGCCCCCTTTTTTCGTAAATATACCATGCTATTCCATATAGGAATTTTTTTGATACTTGCTGCTGAGCCCCGTCACCTTAGTAGTGATTAAAAAATAACTTCACTGTTTGAAGCCCTTAGTTGTAGCTCGTTCAGCAGCCTGACCCCGCTGGAACCCTGACTGGCTGCTTCACTTCACTACGACTAAGGTAGTAGTTATTTTTTAAGGATTACTTATTTATTTTGTCGTCCATACAATTGCATAATCCCATGAGGGAATATCAGCCAGACCATATCGCTTGCCTGCCTTTTATTTGTCACAACGCTCCACGCTCAATGCCTGGAGGGGGATTGCAACAACACCAGGGCACCTTCCGCTTTGCCAGCGGCGCCGCTATACCGGTACCAGTTTGAAGGAGGCAAAAGCAACGGCATCGGGGTTTGCTACTGGTACCGACGGCAGCCGCTACGAAGGGGTGGGTAAGCGGCGGTATGCCTCTCATGGCAAGGTAAAAAACCTCAACCTCGGGCGCCTGGCGGGCGGGCTGGTTCCGCGAAGGGCGGTACGAAGGTACGGAAGCGCCTTCGGAACTCCGGGAGCGCAGCGGCAACAGTAAGAGCGATAATATCCAGCAGGAAGGATGCATCTCCGGGAACTGCTACGACGGTATCGGGGTGTATATTTTTTCCAGCAAGGTAGTATATACCGGCGAATTCAAAGAAGGCGAAAATCCATATACCACGGCATCTGCCACTATTCCGACGGCAGCAAATACGAGGGCGAATGGAACCGCCGCCATCCCGACAGTACCGGGGAACCATGACCTACGCAGACGGCAGCCAGCGGTCCGGTATGTGGCAGCGCGGGCAGCCCGTCGACGGACACGGTCAGGTCATCAGCACCTACCTGGCGCGGCAGGAGGCGGAAGCGCAAACGGTAGACGTACATAGGTAAGGCTGCTTGTCCGGCGATTGCTACAACAGTAGTGGCGTCTTCGCATATATCGACGGCAGCCGTTACGAAGGCAGTTTTCAAAACGGCAAACCCGACGGTTACGGCACCTTCATCTACCCCAATGGCGACCGCCATACCGGCGCGTTCCGGAACGGGGCGCCCCACGGCAGAGGGTCCCTCCTCCTGGTAAACAACGCCAGCACACCGGAGGGTACTGGCTCGACAGGGGAATACCGGGCGAACAGGCCGCCCGGAAAAAGGTTGTGTCTATGGCGATTGCCGGGATGGTGCACGGCACCTATATTTTCGCTGACGGCAATAAATACATCGGCTTCTTCCGCGATGGTATGCCCGACGGTAAAATACTGTCTTCTATGCCAATGGCGAAAGATACGAAGGGCAGATGGGCAACGCCCAATTCAACGGCTACGGCACCCTCTTCCTCAAGGACGGCACCGCAGTGTCCGGTACTGGCGGCGGACGGCGTCTACGCCGGTACGCTGCTCATTACCGCAACTGCCGCCCCCGCCTATGTGCCGGCACAACAACCCGGCAACCGCCCGCAACTGGAAGTATGGGCGGTGGTGATCGGCATTCCTCCTACAACCACATGCCGGTCCTGCGCTATACCGACGACGACGCCTACCACATGTATGCCTTCCTGAAAAGCCCGGAGGGCGGCGCCCTCGACGACGACCACATCAAAATACTGGTCGATGAAGAAGCCACCCTCGCAGAACATCAAAGCACCATGACGGGTACTCTTCGGCAAAGCCGGTACCCAATGACCTCATCATGCTCTACTTCTCCACTACACCTACCTGCGCGGCTCCTTCCTGCCTTTCGACTTCGACGGCTACCGCAACAAACTTTACCACGAGGACCTCAACGCCATCATGAAGCAAAGCCCCGCCAAGTACAAACTGTGTATCGCCGACGCCTGCCATTCGGGCAGCCTCCTACCATGCATGCGGGGCGAAATTTCAGCCCGAGCTGCTGGTAAATTACTACAATAGCCTGGTAAAAGCCACCAGCCCGGCACCGCCCTGATTATGTCTTCAAATCCGACGAAACTTCCCTGGAATCCAGTGGTATGCGCGCAGGGCGTTTTCAGCCACTTCCTTATCCGCGGTATCAAAGGGGTATACCGACCGGAACAACGACAAACGCATCTCCGTGCAGGAACTCTACGACTTCGTCAACCTCAACGTGCGCACCTACACGGGCAACCTGCAATCCCCCTGATCCAGGGGATTACGACCCGGATATGACGGTGGGGGTGCGGAGGTGAGGGGGAAGGGTATGGGCTGGATTGTCATATATTGTTATATTGTCATATTGTTATATTGTTGCTCAGCGCGCCACCCTGCCAAATCCCGGATTGAATTAACCTTGCCTTAATATCCGGAGTAAAACATACACAAACTTAAATTTTCCTTAAAGCACAGGAAACCCGCACGGTTTAGTTTTACGCATTTATCATAACAAAATTCTTGATATATGCTTAAACGCTTTACCCTCCTGGCATGGCATGCATGCCTTTTGTCGCAAATCGCCATTGCCCAGAACGAGCAAAAGCTCCATCATTTGTCCAGTTTTGAAACCGGCATTGAAGCAGCTGCGGAAACCGTGGCTATTCGACCCGGCGACCAACCACGCTTTTTTCACCAATAGCGCGCCCAACACGCTGGGCATCATCGATTTGTCTGATCCCGGCAACCCCGTGGCGGTCGCGGAAATATCTCTTGCTCCCTACGGGGCGGTACAATTCGGTGGCGGTAGCCAACGGTTTGGTTGCCGTGGCAGTTGAAGCCGATCCCAAGACGGACCCCGGCAAGGTCGTCTTCTTCGACACCGACGGCAACTACCTGGAGGAGGTAACCGTCGGCGCCTTGCCCGACATGCTTGCTTTCTCGCCGGACGGGGCGCTGCTCCTCGTGGCGAACGAAGGAGAACCCAATGACGACTATACGGTCGACCCCTGGGGTCTGTTTCCGTCATCGACGTTTCCGGAGGGCGGCGGCTGCGACGGTAACGACCGTCACCTTTGAAGCTTACAACGACAGGAAGGTTCACCTGCAGAACAAGGGCGTCCGCATTTTCGGCAACGACGGCATGGCGACAGTGGTTCAGGATTTGGAACCGGAATTCATAACTTTTTCTCCGGACGGCGCCTACGCCTACGTCAACTGCCAGGAAAGCAACGCCATCGCAGTCCTGGACCTGGCTGCCCTGGAATTCGCAGACATTTTACCCCTGGGGTACAAAGATCACAGCGTCCAGTAAAGTATGCCCTGGAGTCCTTTGTCGTCAACGAACTGGTGGCGGATTGGCCGAGCTGGGCACGCCTGCTTACGACGGCGGTAAGGTACCCGTCCTGCTCGGCGGCTTCTCGGGTTTGTACTATGATCCGACAGAATCGACGGTTAACAAATATGTGTTCTACGCCGTGCCGGACCGCGGTACCCAACGACGATACGTTTGGTACAACAACGCTGTAACGCCCGCCGCGCCTCAGGACCTTCGGTATTTTCAAGTTGCCCGGTTACCAGTACGCATGGTTAAATTTACGCTCAACCGGCAGACGGGCGCTGTGAACCTGAACGAACAAATCCTGCTCTACCGCCAGGATGGCGTTACGCCCATTTCCGGCAAAGGCAATATCCCTGGGTTTGACGAAGTGCCCGTTACCTATACTGATCCTGCCACCCCTTATGCCAACGTTGATTTTACAGACAATGGATCCGGTGAAGAACTGCACCAACTCCCTTATGATGAATTTGGAGGAGACTTTGAAGGCATACTCCGGGACAAGGACGGCAACTTCTGGATGTGCGACGAATACCGGTAAACCCTCTACAAGTTCCGGTACTGATGGCATCCTGATCGAGCGCTACGTCCCGGAAGGCACTTCCCTGCTGGGGACGACTCCGCAACCGGAAGGCACTTACGGCGCGGAAACCCTGCCTGCCGTTTATTCCAGCCGGCGCGCCAACCGGGGTTTTGAAGCCATCGCCTACGACCCCGACGCGCATGTGGTCTACGCCTTCATACAGTCGCCTCTCGAAAACCCGGACAACTCAGTGCGCAACAACACCGATGTGATCCGCATCCTGGGCGTCGACGCCGGCAGCGGCACGCCGGTGGAAGAATACGTCTATCTCCTGGAACGTAACCAATACAGCGGTACCGTACCTCCTCCCGCGTGGATAAGATCGGCGACGCCGTTTATGCGGGCGGCGGCAAATTCCTGGTCCTGGAGCGCGACTCCGAAATTTTCGGCGTGTCCGAAGGCAAAAGTACATCTTTGAAATCAGCCTGGCGGGCGCCACCAATGTCCTGGGCTTTGCCAACGGTACCAGCGTACGCTGGAAGAGCAATCCGCCGACGAACTGCTGGCTGCCGGGATACAGGTAGTTCACAAAACCAAGGTGGTAAACCTGCCGACGCTCAACTACGTCAGCTCCGACAAGCCCGAGTACCACTTTGCTGCCGGGAGGCGAGATCGCCGTCCTGAACGACAACGACTTCGGTACCTGGCAGGCGCGGGCGTGACCGACAACTCGGTGCTGGGTATCATTTCTTTCCAGCGGGACTACGGCTTTGACGCCAGCGACCGGGACGACAGGGTCAACATCACTTCCCACCCGACTCTGGGCATGTTCATGCCCGACGCCATCGCCGCCTTCGAAGCAGGCGGCAAAACCTATATCGTCACTGCCAACGAAGGCGATTCCCGCGACTACGACGGCTACTCGGAGGAGGTGCGCGTGAAAGACCTCACCCTGGACCCCGCCGCCTATCCCAACGCGGAAGCATTGCAGGTACCGACGAGAACCTGGGTACCGCCTGAAGACGACTACCGCCAATGGCGATTATGACGGCGACGGCGATGTCGACCAGATTTACTCCTTCGGCGGGCGTTCCTTTTCCATCTTCGATGCGTATGGCAACCTGGTGTACGACAGCGGTACAGGATTTTGGAACCGTTACCAGTATCATGGAGCCACTTTTCAACGAAGACGAAGGGGAGAAAGACAGCCGCTCCGACGACAAGGGCGTGGAGCCGGAAGCGCTGGCGGTTGGAACCATCGACGGCTATACCTACGCTTTCATAGGCTTCGAACGCCAGAACGCCATCGTGGTGTACGACATTACCGACCCTTTCTCGCCCCTGTTCGTCACCTACTACAATAACCGGACGATCGGCGCGGATGGCATAGCCGGCGACATCAGCCCGGAAATCATCACCTTCGTTCCACCGCAGAAAGCCCCAATGGAGAAAACCTGCTGGTGGTGGGTTACGAAGTCAGCGGAAGTGTCGGCATCATACAGGTGGGCGGCGAACTGGTGAGCATCAGCGAAGAACTGCGCGGGGAGTCGGCATTCCGGGCTTTCCCCAATCCCACCGTGGACCGGATCTTTTTCAGCCAGCCGGTCTCCGGTAAGGTCTTTGACGAAGGCGGCGGTACCCGGTGGTAAATGTGCAAAACACAGCGGAGATGAACGTGAGCGACTGGTAAGTACTAACTATGTACATCATCGCCACGGAAGGGCAGGGGAAGCAGCGCTTTTTGAAGCTGTAGAACAGTGGGGAATTTTTTTTCACTGTTCCTGTAATACTTAATGGGAATAGGTTTTGTGCATTTGCCCTTCCTGTCCCTAAAATCTCCTCAGGGGAGAGCCACCAATAAATACACAGAACCTGTTGCAGTGAAGTATAGCTCAATTGCGGTACCATTCGCCCGGTTCAGGAAGGCGGATGGTAGCAGTTGTTTTTTTTCATCAAAGTACCAAGCGCCCGCTCATGCCGCTCATGCCCCCTTCTGGTAGTTGCTTTGTTACAGCCTGGAGGATGCTCCCGAACCAAATTTAAATACCAATACCCCAGCCAAATCCCAGCCAGCAGGGATAAAGCGGTATGATATCGAACCACAACGGATCCGGAGTCCCTCTGTAGAAAACCAGCCAGACGGATTCGGAAATGATGAGCAGGCTGATGACGATGTGCGGGACTACGCTCTTCCTGCCTGCGACGAGGTAGGCGCCCAACCCGGCGACGAAAGCAGCCAGGAAGGTGCCGGCGCCGCCCAGGATGAGATGGGACAGGGGAGAGCCGGCATAAGAAATCCCTCCGAAAATGGTTTCCTGGACGATCGTGGTCAGCAATACCAGCAGGAATTCCCCGGCGATAACCGCCAGGATGATCTTCGTTATGAGGCCAGGGACGGCGAGCTTGTTTGGATGTGCCATATTCAAGACGTTTTTTGAAAAAATTATATACTACTGTACACGGCGTTTTTTTAGCTACTAAGTAATCCTTAAAAAATAACTTCACGATCCGTCGTTGTAGTGAAGTGAATCAGCCACGTAGGATTGTCGCGGGGTTAGGCTGATAAACGAGCTACAACGACGGATCTCAAACAGTGAAGTTATTTTTTAATCACTACTAAGGCACGAAATCTGTTGAGCGGACCAGGAGGTCTTCTCGCTCATTCCGCCTTTACCCACCACCTGGCCTGCTTGTCCTGCCCCGCCCAAAGCTCGACGGCGTAACGGCCGGCAGGAAGGCCGCCGGCTGGCAAGGATACCCGGTGCATCCCTCTGGCAAAGAGCGAACTGCCGGAGAGACAAGTACGGCCGTTTTCGTCGGCCAGGCGCCAGTGCAGGCGGGTTGCTTTTTTCAAAATTACAGTACAGATCAGAGCATCGGCTCCGGGGTTGGGGTAAACGTTGCGCCACTGAAAATATCGGGCGTTCTCCGGCATTTCCTTTGTGCTGCTGGTCAGGCAGCTTGCTTCTTCTATTTCGATCCGTTGGTTTGCGGAGATGCCGGCGCAAATGTCTGTCGCGCCTGAAATCCAATGCACCTCTACGGAAAGCGCCTCTTTGGCGTTTCCCAGCCCGAAGTGCAGCATGGTGTTCTCCTGGAAGGAATAGCTTGTCGTGCCACCGGAAACATAGCGCATCTGCCGCACCGTATCCCCTTCGATGACAGCAGTGACATAGACCTTCGAGCCGTAGCCGTTGGGATTGCTTTGGATGCCTTTCAGCCTTATCTGGAGCCAGTTGTTCTGGTTGCCGGTTTCGTTGCGGAACAGGAGATTCGGCGCGGGGCTGGAGGTGTTTACGGTGTTGGCCACGTAGATGTCCACATCCCCGTCGAGGTCGTGGTCGGCCAGGCCGGCGGACTGGGCCTGGGCGATGAAGGCAGTGCTGAAATCTCCCGCCTCTTCAGTGCTAAGCAACCTGAATCCGCTTTCTTCATTTAAGTATACCTTGCCTTTGGAAGAGCCGCCCAGTTGGTGGGCCAGGGCGAGGTCGAGGCGGCCGTCGTTATTAAAGTCTGCCCAGATATTAAAATTGGTGTAAGCGCTGACGTCAAGCATGGGTTCGCCGGTAATTTCGGTGAAGAAGTAACTGGCGTCGTTTCGGAAAAAGCGGTCCCGGGCGTTGTAGTGGTTGAGGTAGGCGTCGAGGTCGCCGTCGTTGTCGTAGTCGATCCAGCTGACGCCGATGTTGGCGCCGGGTGCGCCGGTGAGGCCGTCGATTTGAACCGGGAGGAAGTAATTGGGGTCGCCCGTTTCCTTAAACAGGGAAAAGTGGCAGGTATTGGAGTTGGGCGCCGAGTAATTGGCGATATACAGGTCGAGGTCGCCGTCCTCGTCGAGGTCGACCCAGCTGTCGTGGGTGATGAAGCCGGAGCGGAACTGAAGGAAAGAGAGGGTGTCTATCCGGGTGAAAGCGCCGCCGTCGTTGCGGTAAAAGAGGTCGGTAGAGCCGTTGGCGGCCCCGGCGAAGAAGTCGAGGTCGCCGTCGAGGTCATAGTCCACCCAGGTGGCGGTGGGGTAGCTGCCGGGGGGAGAAGCAAAAGCCGTGTCCGGCACCAGTTCATAATCCGGCGAGCCGCTGTTTTTCAGCAGCCAGAGGGGCAGTTTTTGGCCGGCGTTGTCGCGGTAGCTGCACAACATGACGTCCTCGTCGCCGTCGTTGTCGCAGTCGCCGAGCAGGCCGGTCACGCTGCCCCACGTTCCGGGCGTTTGAGTAAATGGCGAATTGAGCAGGGCGGAGTAGGTGCCATCCTGGTTGAGGTAGAGCCGGTTGTTGCGGGCCACGTCGAAGCCGGTGACAAGCAGCTCGGGATAGCCGTCCTGGTTGAGGTCGTTCCAGCTGCCGCCGACACTGGGCAGGTTGTCGGCCACGGCATCGCCGGCATCAGTTGACAAGGTAAATAATTGAGCACAAAGCGGGAGCGGGAGGAATGCAATCAGCGGCAACAAAATCCGCAGCTGGGAGAGCGAGTAAAAAGCCTTCATGTTTTTTCAGCAAAAATGGGAAAAATGAAGGCTGCTGTCGTCCCGTTCCATTAAGCGATACTCTCCGTTTTCAGGAAAAGGAGAAGGGCCAGCCACAGGCCGTGCAGGGCCGCTGCCGCCAGCAGGATGGTGAGCCATAATGTGCCGTGGGAATTGATGGTTTCCATAGTTGGAATATGCTGGTTCTGTGGTCATTCGGGGGGGAGGATTTGCGACGTTTGATTTGCGACGTTTGATTTTGGATATTCGATGTGCAATCTGCCCCGGAAGAGCTGCCACCACCCCGGTGCTGCCGATAGCGGGCACATCCAACCTAAAGGTTAGGGATTGCGCAACAATAAATTACCCATTTATACTCGTTCTTTTGCGCGCTGGCGGCCCCGACACTCCGTGTGCGGGGTAGACTGTTGCCAAGCCTCGCCGTAGCTCTGCCTGCGTTTGGCGCCTTGCCAGCATACAAAATTTCACCCGGCTGCATAGACGGGAACTTCGTCTACTCTGTGTAACTTATTATTGCGCAATCCTTAGGCAATCCCGGCTACAAAAAACCGGCCTTACCTGACTGGCCTTGCCGAATGCTCCATTGCCTTTGAAATATGTATCCATTAGGGGTAGCATTTAATTAACCGGGACTTTCGTTACCGGAAGAAAACGGACTTTTGCCCAAAATAGAAATCACCTGACTTAACAACCTGGCTACCCGTCTAAGGTTGGACAGCAGAAAGGGGAAAGCCGAGCGGAGTCGAGGCCAAGCGTTTGCAGGAGGCATGGAGTGTCCAATCTTAGACGGGTAGCCAACAACCTGAATGTCATGAAAAGACAAATACTGACCTTTCTTTTCCTGGTCCTTTCCGGCTTCTCCCTTCAGGCGCAGAACACTTCAGAGGACGGACAGGCGGTACCCGCCGGCGCTCCTATCCCCCAGTGGCTGCTCGACGACTGGGCCGCCCGAACAGCAGGCACGGGAACCTGGATCACCGACAACAGCGCCTACAAAAACGAGAACGAACCCTTCGACGCCTACGGCCTGCAGTGGGCCTACGGGATCGGCAAAAAGCACCTGAATGGCCGGCTGTACTGCATCCGGGATGGAAAGGATATAGGCGCTGTGTGGCAGTTCCTGGAATTCTGGGATCCTGCCGCCGGGGAGGCGCGCATTGTGCAGATCGGCAGCGACGGCACCGTGGGGCAGGGCAAGGCCTGGCGGCTGGACGATGGCAGCGTCAAAGTGCAGCAGGTATTCACCAGCCCGGGCGGAGGCGCCTTCGGAAGCGGCCACCACAGCTGGATGGAAGGCGGGGCGCACCATACCCAGTCGTTTGCCATCGAAGAGGGGAAATGGGTGAAGCGGCGGTATTGCGTCTGGAAACTCAGCAGGGAGTGACAAAAGGGCCTCCGGACCGGGAAAAGAATTGGGCGGAAACAAAAAAGTTCATATCTTCCAGAAAAAAACAAAGGATCAATGGATAATGCTACAAAAACGATGATTGCCAATCTGGAAAAGAACACCGGCAAACCGCTGGCGGAATGGGTGGCGGTTGTGAAATCTTCCGGCCTGTCCAAACACGGCGAGATCGTCAAATTCCTGAAAACGGAACACGCCTTCACCCATGGCTTCGCCAACCTGGTCGCTCACGAGGCCAAAGGCTCCGCCGCCGCCAACCTGGCCGAAACGATGGACCTGGTCGCGGAGCAATACAAAGGCAAGGAAAACCTCCGGCAGATTTACGACAAGCTGATGAAGGAGGTGGGAAAATTCGGCAAGGACGTGGAGATCGCCCCTAAAAAAGCATATGTCAGCCTGCGCCGCAGCAAGCAGTTCGCCATCCTGCAGCCCTCCACCAAAGCCCGGCTCGACATCGGGCTGAACCTCAAAGATATAGAGCCGCAGGGCAGGCTGGAAGCCGCCGGCAGTTGGAACAGCATGTGTTCGCACCGCATCCGCATCACGGAGCCTGGAGAAGCTGATGCGGAAGTCGTGAAGTGGCTGAAGATGGCTTATGAGAACTCCTGATTACGAAAAAAACCATAATGCTACTTTAATTTAAAGCAGGGTAGGCCCGCAGGTGGCGGAGCGCGGACCTCCAGGTCCGCGAAAACCTGCTGTGTGCCGGTTTTTAGTGAACAATTGCCTTTTAAGGAGCTGCCTGAGGCAGTCCTCGCGGACCTGGAGGTCCGCGCTCCAGTGCTCAAACCGACTGCTTAACCATTTTTCACCCGATAAACTCATGCTGATGAAAAAATTGACCAAACTCTTCTCACTGCTCTTCTTTTTATGCTCTTCCTCCGCTTTATTTACCCAATCCCAACTCACCGAGCATACGTTGAAGCTTGACAATCCCGCCAACATGCCGGCTGTGGGCATCGAAGATTTGGCCTGGCTCGCCGGCCGCTGGCTGGGCGAGGGTTTCGACGGCACCCTGGAAGAGAACTGGAACCCGCCCATGGGCGGCACTATGGTGGCCACCTTCCGGCTCGTCGAAGAGGGTAAGGCCCATTTTTATGAAATCTGCCTGATCCAACCCGAAGGCCAGTCCCTGGTGTATAAAGTAAAACACTTTAACCCGGACCTGACGGGCTGGGAAGAGAAGGACGAGTACGTCACCTTCCCGCTGGTGAAGCTGGAACCCAACACTGCTTATTTCAATGGCCTGACCATTCAACGGGACGGCAATACCATTACCCAGTACCTGGCCATGAAGCAGAAGGACGGCAGCCATAAGGAAGCCACCCTGGTTTTCCGCCGGGCTTCCGCAACGGCCACCCCGGCATCGCAGGAGGTCCTGTCGGAGTTCCGGTGGGCCGGCAAAAAAATCCCCCTGATGCTGCTCGGTTCCTACCACATGAGCAACCCCGGCGCCGACCAGTTCAACCTGGACTCCGACGACGTGCTGGCCCCCAAACGGCAGGCGGAGATCGAGGCCGTAGTGAAGCGGCTGGCTGCGTTTAAGCCGACCAGGATAGCCGTCGAGGCGCCGTTCGGCGACAGCGCCACGGTGGCCCGCTACCAGGAATACCTGGCCGGCAAGTACGAACTGCGCCGCAGCGAGGAGGAACAGATCGGCTTCCGCCTGGCCAAAATGCTGGGCCACGAAACCATCTATCCCATCGACGTACAAGGGAGGTTTGACCAGGCAGCTTTAGAGGAAGTCGTTGCCGCCAACCCTGCCGGGCATGGCCCCCGTTTGGCCGGACTCGACCAGATAGGCAAGGCTGCCATCGCCCAAATGGGCCAATGGCTGCGGGAAGGCACCATCGCCGACATGCTCTACGAGATGAACCGCCCGGAATTCCTGGATTTGAACTACCAGCTTTACGTCCGCTTCTTCCTGCCCACCGTGGAGGGCGGCAACTACGCCGGGGCCGACCTGGTCGCCGACTGGCACCAGCGCAACCTGCGCATCATGAGCAATCTGCACCAGATTGGCCTGACGCCGGAGGACCGCGTGCTGATCATTTACGGGCAGGGGCACGTGCCCCTCTTCCAGCAGATCGCGGAGGATTCGCCCTACTTCGAAGTGGTAAGCGTACTGCCGTATTTGCGGTAGGTTTTTGGGAGACTTGACAAGTTTCCAAAACTTGTCAAGTCTGAAACGGAAAGTTATTGGCCGGGTGCCGTTAAACTTTCGGCCCAGGCTACTGCCCGATCACCACCTTCCCGTTCCCCAGTAGCCTTCCGGCCTCTGTGATGGTAAAGAAGTACAAGCCTCCCGGCAAATCTCCCCGGCGGAACTCCAGCCCGGAACCCCGGAAGGCTTCCTCCCTTACCTGCCGCCCCTGGCTGTCGTAGAGCAGGAACAACCCTTCCTTGACCTCCATGCCTTTCACCGCTACCGTGCTCACCTCCCGGAACGGGTTGGGGTAAGCCTCGATCCGCACGCCCTCCGGCAGGCCTTCTTCCCGGATGTCGCTGATGATGAAATTTTCTCCCAGGGTGGTCACCGTGGTATTGGTAATCACCGGTTCGTTGAAGTCAAAGTAAATGCCTGCTTCATTCCGGATGACGCTGCCCAGCCCGGCATCCGCCACATGGCGGGCGGAGAATTTCACGAAGCCCTGGGAGGCCTCCAGGTTGGTGGTGCTGTCGGGCAGCAGGATGTCGTCGAAGCGGAACTCCAGGATGCCGCCGCCGTAGATGCGGTAGCTGTAGTCGTGGCTGGCGGCGCCGGGGCGGATGCTCTTCACGTCGAGCAGTTCGGAAAGGGTGTCGCGGATGATTACGGTGAAGGCGGTGTCGGTGCCGGTGTTCTGGAACCGGAGCAGGTACTCCAGTTCGGTGCCGGGCCGGACGAAGTTGTCCTCCCCATAGCCCCGGGGGAACACCTGCTTGTCGTTGGGGTCGTAGGCGCCGACGTTCTCCCGGCAGTCGATATCTGTGAATGGGCCGCTGTCGTTGTTGGAAAAGATCGTCACGAAGCCAGGGTTGACGCCGTTGCAACCTTCCAGGGCGGCGCTGGCGAAGGGGCTGCCCAATAAATCTGGGAAACCCTGAGCCTGCTCCGTCTCCAGGCGGTAGGTGGCGTTGCCGGCAATGGGGATATCGACCTGGCGGATGCCGCCCGCTCCCAGCTGGAAATCCCCTTCCATGAGCATGATGTTGTCTTCGGTGACGATGTAGCGCTGCGGCGCGTCCATATCCGCCCCCCGGTTCTCGATGAGGAACTGCACGGAGTCGCCGGCACACTGCCCGGAAACCTGGAGGACGGGCCCGGGCCAGATGGTGTCGAGGCAGGTGCTGTCGGGGAAGATGTGGGCTTCGGTGCAGTGGGTTTGCCCCAGCGCGGCGTCGCAGCTCACGTCGACCATAATCGTAAAGCTTCCGCACTGGTTGGGGTTGACGATGCCCAGGTCGAAGGTAAATGTTTGTCCGTCCTGCTGGGAAAAGGGGATTGAACTGTTGTTGTACGCCAGGAAGGGGTCGAGGGTGACTTCAATGGAGGCGTCTACGGCGGGCGTGGTACCGTTGTTGCAATATTGGACGGCGTAGGTAGAAGAAAAGCAGCGGCGCAGGAGGCTGGTGGAGATGTCCACCGTCATGAGCGGGCAGCTCACGTCCGCCTGTTGGGGCAGGTCCAGCGTTTCGTCGCTGAAGGGTGCCGGCAGGCTGACGGGATAGCTGGGCTGGCAGGACATCCAGTAGGGCGAAACCGGGGAGATGGTGACTTCGTAATTTCCGGTGTCGAGCAGCATTTCGTACCGCCCGTCGGGCCCGGAAGTAGCATAGAAGCTCTGGCCAGCTTTGGCAGCGGTAATGAGCCAGCCTTGCAGGGGCGTTTCTCCGTTGTCGGCGCAGTCTTCGTTTTCATCCAGGAAGACGGTGCCTTCCAGGGTGCAGGTGTAGACGTATCCCTCGCTGTTGGCCTTGACGAGCAGGGCGTTCTGGTTGTAAGGCCAGTTGGCCGTATACTGAACCCTTCCGGCGATGGCAAAGCCTCCATCCGCAGTGAGTAGGAGGGCTTCGTCGTAGTTGTCGATCCCATAAGGGATTTCCCGTTGCCAGAGGACAATCTCGGCTTCGGCATCCAATTTGGTTAAGGTGATGAGAAATTCGAATTCATTGGGCCCTCTTACTTTTCGCCCTGCAATGGCCAGCTCGCCCTGGGGCGTAATCTGGATATCGTGCAGGACATCATCTCCAGGGCCGGGCTTTTCCCAGTTCATACTGCCATCGGCATTCAGTTTGATGATACTGGACACGGTACCCGCGAGATAAGAGTTTCGGGAAGAGGTGAAGTAGAAACTGCCGTCGGTTGCCCGGGCGGCGCCGAATATTTGGTTGACATTGTTTATGGGGTGTATGTCGAAATCCACGGCATTGCCCTGTTCGTCGACCTGGAGAAGGAAGAGGAAAGTTGGATAGGGGAAGATGGCCGGGTCAATGCTTATCACAGAACCGGCGATGGCGTATCCTCCTGCCGGTAAAGGCATTAAATCTACAACCTGGTAACTCAGCGTATCCTCTCCATAGGTTTGCTGCCAGAGCTCATTGCCGGCACCATCGGTTTTGACCATAAAAATGTTGTTGTAGCCGTTGCCAGAGGTTTCCCCCACTGCCAACAGCCCACCGTCCGGCGTTTCGGCCACCTGTCTGCCGATGTTATACTCTAAAGAGTCGGTGAGGCCGGGGTAATCCACGAAAAACTCCTGCTGCCAGAGGATATTGCCATTGGCGCCGGCCTTGGCCAGCAGCAGGGCAGGGTTGTCGTCGAAAGTGGGAGGCTGGCGCTGGCCGGTGATGGCGAAACCACCGTCGGAGGTCAGCGTAATGTCGGTTCCGTAGCCAAATTCCACATTTGAAAAAACAGTATGCCAGAGCGTGTTGCCATCCGCGTCGGTACGCCAGATGTGCGGGCTGGTGCCTGCCCATTGGCCGGTGACGGCATAACCGCCGTCCGGGGTTTGCGCTACCGAGTAGCCGGACGTTCCGTCCTGGTTGCCAAGGTCCTTTATCCAGCCCTGGGCCGTTGCGCTCAGGCAAACTGCCAATGTGAGGATCAATGTTAGTAGTCCGTTCCTTTTCATATCCACAGGTGTTGTTTGTTTCTTTTTTAGAATAAACCAATACGATACAAAAGTGGGCTTTAATTCGCATCGGGGAAAAGACAAAAATTGGATTTTGTCAGGCACGCTTTTTTTAAAAAACCTATTATTAGGCTTTTAAAGCAACATTTGTCAAAAAAATGAAAGGCAGTACTTTGCTACAATTGCTGGAGGCAATGTCGGTTTACCGACGCAACCGCCTGCGCAAGTTCCTCCTGTCGCCCTATCACAACCAGCGGGAGGACGTGTCAGATTTGTTTGAACACATCGACCGGCATCTCGGCAGCGATTGGGCGCCCCTGGCTAAAGAGCCCGCTTTTCTGGCGGTTTACCCCGGGCGGCCTTTTGACGAACAGCAGCTCCGCTACCTGATGAGCTTCCTGCTCAAGGCCATCGAGCAGTTCCTGGTGGTTGAACAGCTGAACGAGGATGAGATACTGGCGCAGCGCCTGTTGCTGAAGGGGTACCGGGAATCCGCCGGGCCCAAGAGTTTCCAGAAGGCCCTGCGCCGCGCCCGGCAGCTGGAGGATAAGGCCGAACGGGCGGAGCTGTTCTATCACCACCGGTTCGCTGTAGAACGGGAAGAGTACCTCTTCCATGCCGGCCGCCAGCGGGACGCACCCAGCCAGCTGCCCCGCCTCAACGCCGCTCTGGACGAGGCCTTCCTTGTCAGCCGCCTCAAGCAGGGCTGCCTGCTGTCAGCCCATCAGGCTGTCTTCCGGGAAGAGGAAGAGGGCGCCGGCCTGCTGCCCCTGCTGATGGGATTTCTGGAAGGTAGCCGCTATCTGGCCAACCCGCTGCTGGCGGCCTATTTCTATTACCTGAAAGCGGTGGAGGCGCCTTCGGAAGTGCGTTATTACCAGGCGCTCAAGGAGTTGATCCTGCCCGGATTCCTGCCGCCCGAGGAGCGGCGCCCTCTATTCCTGCTGGCCATCAACTATGGCATCCGCCAGTTCAACGACGGGCAGGAAACCTACCTGAAGGAGCTGTTCGAGCTGTACCGCACCGGCCTGGAGGAAGAACTGCTGCTGCCGGAGGGCCGCCTCAGCCGCTTCGCCTTCAAGAACATCGCTGCCATCGCCCTGCGCCTCCGGCAGTTTGAATGGGCGGAGGGCTTTATTAAAGAATACCAGCAATACCTGCCGCCCCGCCACCGCGAGAACTACGTCCACTTCTGCCTGTCCAAGCTGCGCTTCGAGCAGGGCCGCCTCGGCCAGGCCATGGACCGCCTGCGGCAGGTGGAATACGAAGACCTCTTCCTCAGCATCGACGCCAAGGTCATGCTGATGAAAATCTACTACGAACTGCAGGAATACGACGCCCTCGATTCCTTCCTGCGCAGCTTCGAGCGCTTCCTCCGCCGCCACCGGGAACTGACCTACCACCGGGAGAATTACCTAAACGTGATCTACTTCACCCGCAAACTGCTGGAGATGAACCCCTACGACAAGGAGGCTCGCGCCGGCCTCCGCCGGGAAATGGAGGCAGCGCCGACGCTGACGGAACGGGCCTGGCTGCTGGAGCGGGTGTGAGGAGTGAATGAATGAGTGAATGAAATGAATGAGTGAATGAGTGAGTGAGGGGGGGAGCGATTGCTAAATGTGGTTACTTCATGACAAAACAAGATTTGAGATGTTTCAATAATTGATATAAGCTGTTATTTTTGTGGTTCCTGGCTTTTGGACGGCGCTCTGCTCAACGCAAACACAAAACGATTCAAACCTATTTCCAAATTCATCATTGAAGAAATACAGCAAACAGTAAAATCATGAGGTTATTCATTACGCTCACCTTCCTTTTCCTGGGTTTGATTCCCGTAGCGGCCCAGCAGAGTTTCTGGGTTGATGTCAATCCACAATCCTTCGCCGAGGCAGAAGCCCGGCAGGGCCACTTCCAGGTACGCAACTACCGGGGCCTTGCCCTGGACCTGGAAGGGTTGAAAAGCAGGTTGCAGGCCGCTCCCCTGGAATTCACGGCGGAGGCAGCCGCTCCCATCACGCTGGAGATGCCCATGCCGGACGGTACCGCCAGAACCTTCGAAGTCCTGGAATCGCCGGTCATGGCGCCGGGGCTGGCCGCCCGTTATCCTTCCATCAGGACGTATAAGGGCTGGAACCCGGACGATCCCCGCGAAACCATCCGTTTCGGCTATAGCCCCAAGGGCTTCTACGGTACGCTGCTCACTGCTCAGGGCGCCGTATACATCGATACCCGGACGGAAGGCGAGGCCCCCCTCTACATGTCCTACTTCGTCAAGGACAATCCCAACCCGGAACTGTGGAGTTCGTTCGAATGCGGGACCGAACACGAGGAGGCAGAACCCGGCGACATTTACGAGGGAGACGTCGTCGAAACCCGCAACCCGACAGGGCAAATTACCCTGCGCACCTTCAAGCTGGCCCTGGCCTGCACCGGGGAGTATTCCCAGTATCACGGCGGGACCAAAGAGCTGGTGATGGCGGAGTTGGTCAGGGTAGTCAACCGCCTGACTCAGATTTTCGAGCGCGACCTGGCCATCCGGGCGGAGCTGATCGAGAACAACGACGACATTATTTTCCTGAACGGAGCGACGGATAACCTGACCAATGGCGAGACGGGCCTGCTGTTAGCCGAAAACGGCCCGGTTATCAACCCGATCGTCGGGATCAACAGTTACGATTACGGCCACGTCCTCAACATACACAATACGGGGTCATACGGGGTGGCCCTGCTCTCCAGCGTCTGCAAACTGAATGAAAAAGCAGCAGGCGTGTCCGGCTTTTCCGCTCCGGAAGGCGATCCCTTTGTCATTTCCATCGTCGCTCATGAAATGGGGCACCAGTTCGGGGCAAACCACACGATGAGCAGTTGCCACAATATCAGCTCCGGGACGGCCTACGAGCCGGGCAGCGGCAGTACCATCCTCTCCTATGCCGGCATCTGCGGCGGCGGCAACAACGTGCAGTTTTTTACGAGCGATTACTTCCACGTGGCCTCCCTGCAGGAAATCTTCATCTACACCCGCACCGCCACCGGCAACACCTGCCCGGAAAAAACGCCGACCACCAATACCGAGCCCACGGTAACCATCCCGCTGGAAGGCGGCTTTTTCATCCCTACCAGTACGCCTTTTGAACTGGTAGCCGAGGCTACCGACGCCGAGGGCGACGCCCTGACCTACTGCTGGGAACAATACGACCTGGGCCCGCTCAACACCGGCCTGGGCACGCCGCAGGGCGATGCGCCATCGTTCCGCTCCTTCCCGCCGACGGAGGACCCCATGCGGGTATTCCCCAAGCTGGAGAAGATCCTGGCCAATAATTACGACAAAACGGAAGTGCTGCCTGCTTACGGCCGCAACCTGACTTTCCGCTGTACCGTGCGGGACAACAACCCGCAGGGCGGTGCCGCCGTATGGTCGCAAATCCGGTTTCACGTCGACAGCACCTCCGGCCCCTTCGAAGTGCTGGCACCGAATACTTTCGCCGACCTCTGGATCGTGGGCGCCAATACCGAAATAAGCTGGGACGTAGCCAATACCACCAACGATATCGTCGACTGCCAGAGCGTCAACATCAAACTTTCGCTGGATGGCGGCTATACTTACCCCATCACCCTGCTGGAAAATACGGAAAACGACGGCTCCGCGTTCATCACCGTGCCGGACGCGGAAACCACCCAGGCCCGGGTGCGCATCGAAGCAGCCAACAGCATCTTCTTTGACGTTTCCAACCAAAACTTCGTCATCGAGGCGGCCACCGAGCCGGGTTATGCGCTGAACCTTTCGCCCAACGACATCGCGCCCCACTGCCTGCCGGATCCGGCCGTCATCGAGATCCAGACCGTTTCCATCCTCGGTTTTGACGAACCCATCAGCCTCGATCTGGTCGGGGAACTGCCGGATGGCACTTCCTACGTCTTTTCGCAGAACCCGGTCAACCCATCGGAAAGCACCACCCTGACCATCGATTTTGAAGGTTTCTTCGAGCAAACCCTGGACCTGCAGGTCCGGGCAGTAACCGCCAGCCTGGATACGGCTTACCGCCAGCTGGAGATCACGACGGTCAGCAATGATTTCTCCTCCATGGCTCTCGTAGAGCCGTTGGACGGACGGGACGATATCCAGCTGCAGACGGCCTTCTCGTGGGTAGGCACCGAAGATGCCGAAAGCTATGACTTCGAGTTGTCGACCAACGCCGCTTTCACCGGCCCTCTGGTGGAATCAGCCTATGGCCTGACGACTACCGAATATTACCCGGAAAACTTCTTCGACAACAACCAGCGCTTCTTCTGGCGGGTGCGCCCGGTCAACGAATGCGGTCCCGGCCCCTGGCTGACGCCTTTTGTGTTCCAGACGGTCTCCGTAGACTGTGCTGACAGCGGCATTGCCAGCGACCTGCCCATCAACCTGCCCAACCAGGCTACTACCCGGACCTCCTCCGTGTTCGTCAATACCGACGGCACCATCAGCGACCTGAACGTCAAAAACCTGGAAGTTGAATTCAACCCGGTGCGCAGCCTGCGGATCACGCTGGTCAGCCCCGCCGGCACCCGGGCCATCCTCTTCAACCGCAATTGCTTTACCAATACCGGCGATATCGAACTGTCTTTTGATGACGAAGCGCCGGAAGACATCCCCTGTCCCCCCACCGGCTTCGTGCCATCCCAACCCGAAGAGCCACTCTCCGTTTTTGACGGAGAAAGCACCCTCGGCCAGTGGACGCTGGAGGTGCGCATCGTGGAAACCGGATTCGGGGTTGGAACGGTCAAGAACTGGCAACTGGAGTTCTGTGCCGCCTCCGCCACGACGCCGCCCATCCTGCTCACCAATGAAGTCCTGAGCGTGCCGCCCGGGCAGGCGAACACCATCACCGATAACCTCCTGAAGGCGGAAGACGATGAAGCCGGCCCGGACCAACTAACCTTCACCTTGCTGCAGCCGCCCGCCCACGGCCAGCTCTACCGCTGGAGCATGGATGAAGTGCTGACTACCGGCGCCTTGTTCACCCAGTCGACCATCAACACGTTCAATCTGGTCTATGTACACGACGGCAGCGATACACAGGAAGACCACTTTACCTTCATCGTCGACGACGGGCAGGGCGGTTTCATTCCCACCCAAACCTTCAACATCGCGATCGACGAGAATGCCGTGGTCAGCACCGGGGAGGCAACGCCCGCCAATGCCATCCGCCTGTTCCCCAACCCGGCGCAGGACCAGGTAACCATCGGCTTCCAGCGGGCCATCGGCGGCGAGGCGGTGGTGCAGTTGCTCACCCTGCAGGGGCAGGCCGTTCAGCAACGCCGCTTCCCGGAGGCCGGGCGCCAGCAACTGCAGCTCAATACCGCCGGTCTGCCGGCCGGCATCTACTTCGTGAACGTGCAGACGGAAGAGGGGATCTTCACCGAAAAGCTGATCCTCCAGCAGTAAGGGTATGGCACAAAAAAAGAGAGGCGCTCCTGACAGGCTCAGGGGGCCTCTCTTTTTTTGTGCGCCGTTTCAAACGCCCCGCTTGTTGCCGTAAATCATAATATGCAGGCGGCTGGTAAACCAGAAGCCATGCTGCTTGCATGCCTCCACCAGCCAGGCCTGTTTTTCCGTCAGGCTCTGCTCTGACGTACCCTCGGGCATGAGATAGATTTTTTCAGCGGGGATGGCATAGCGTCCGGCCAGTTCCAGCACCTCGTCCAGGTTCTGCGGTTTGGCGATGACGAACTTAAAGACGGCCTTGGGGCTTTGGGCAAAGAAGCGGTAAGCTTTAGGCTTCTCCCTTAGCTTTTGCGGATTGTTGGAGTTGGCCAGCTTGGGGGAAACGTTGTACTGGTTGATGCGGGCGTCGAAGGCCGGTTCGGGAAGCAGTGTGCCGTTGGTCTCTGTTTCAAACCAGTATGCTTCGCCCAGGGCATCCATCAGGGCCAAAAGCCCCTCCTGCTGCATCATCGGCTCCCCGCCGGTGAGGACGACGTTCCGGCAGGGGTACTGCCGGGCCATCTCCGCCACTTCTTCCACGGAAAGCTCCGCCACTACCTCCTTGATGTCGTACTTTTCGTAGCCCGGCGCTCCGTCGCGAACGTGGGCGAAGCGGGTGCCCTTCCAGTTCCAGGTATAGTCCGTATCGCACCAGATACAGTGCAGGTTGCAGAGGGAGGTGCGGATAAAGATGCTGGGCAGGCCCAGGTTTTTGCCCTCGCCCTGGATGCTGTAGAAAATCTCGGGGCGGCCGTCGGGGCAGGCTATTTTGAGTCGTGTTTTCGTGTATTGGTGCATTGGTGTTTGGAAGCGTGTGAATGTTAAATGTGTAAATGGGAGGGGTGGGGCGCGATTCCTTTTTGCACCCCTTGCTCGGTTTTAGGCCCGGCCGGCCGACCGGGTAAATCTTAGGCTGTAGGTTTTAGGGGGGCAACCCAGGCCTGAGATTGTTCAGAAATGTGTATCCGCCCGCAAGTCTTGAACCGCAGAGGTACGCTGCCTTTCCCTGCGGCGCTCCGCGCCTCCTGGGTTTTTTTTAACCGCAGGGCCCGCAGAGGGCCACAGAGGAAAGGCCGCATGGCAGGATGCTGCTTGCGCAGCGGAGCTACGATACTCTTCTCTGCGGCCCTCTGCGCTCTTCCGAAACGAGTTCGGAACAGGTCCTGCGGTTTTACAAACATATGAGCTTGCCCGGCTGACGAGACGGGGCCGCTGAGAACCACAGAGTATTCGCTTGACAGCGAATACTTTGTGACCCCTCTGCGTGCCTCTGCGGCCTCTGCGGTTTAAACAAAAGACACAGCGTTTTGAACAGTCCCCCAGGCCTAATCGGGCATTTAACAGGCACCTAACGCCCAAAACCTAATGCCTAAATCCTCTCAACACCGAAGGGGGCACAATTTAGCATCGCGCCCGAGGGGTGGACGGATTAGCTTTCGTTTACACTTTCACACACTTACACGTTTACACTTTGCATTTACTCTCCTCCCCCCCTCATCCACACATCCCGCTGCGGGAACGGGATAGTGACGCCGTTCTTCCGGAAGGCCTGGTCGATCTCGAACCGGATGTCGCTTTTTACGTCTTCGATCCGGAGGAACTCGTGCGACCAGAAGTGAATTTGGAAATCCAGGGAGGAATCTCCAAAGTTGACAAACCGGACAAAGGGCGGGGGGTGCCGCAGTACGAAAGCGTTTTCCCGGGCCACATTGAGCAGGATTTTTTTAACCAGCTCGGTATCGGAGCCATAGGCGACGCCCACTGCTACGTAGAAGCGAGCTTTTTTGTCGTTGAGGCTCCAGTTGACCACCTTGTCGATGATGAGTTTGGAGTTGGGGACGATCACGGTGATGTTGTCGCGGGTTTCCACCAGCGAAGTGCGCACGCCGATGCGCCGCACCGTGCCGACCAGGCCGTCGATTTCGACGACATCCCCCACCTCTATCCTCCGTTCGAACAGCATGATGATGCCCGAGAAGAGGTCTTTGAACGTTTCCTGGAGGCCCAGGCCGATGCCGACCAGCAGGGCGGCGGCCCCGCCCCAGAGCACCGTCAGGGAGAATCCCAGCGCTTCCAGGGCCATCAGGATGGCAATGACGTAAACAAAGTACTGCAGCAGTTGGTTGATGGCGTACTGGGAGCCTACGTTGATATTTTTGCTCTTATAGTAGTTCTTGAGGATCAGCTGGATCATCACCCAGCTAATGAGGCGGGCGACCAGCAGGATGAATACGGCATTGAGGATATTGACCAGAGTGAAGGGAGTTCCCTCATCCTGCCCTTTGGCAGGGGGGTAAGTAAAAAATTCCGGATTGATCTCAAAAGCCTGGACAATAAACAGCAAGGCCAGCACGTAAACGACATACTGCACCGTCCGGTTGGCGTGCCTCTTGGAGTCCTTCTGGTACTGATCCAGTTCGATAGCCCGGTCTTCTTTCTGTTCGTAATAGCTGTGGATGAGTATTTTGGAGATCACCAGGTCGAGCAGGCGGGCCAGTTGCCAGATGATCAGGGCCTGCAGGATGGTGGATATCTTGAGATTGGGCGCCGTTTCCCGGGTCGTCTCGATCAGCAGTCGGTCGAATTTAAAGATGAACAGCAGCCCCAGAATGGCGGAAAGCATGAAAAAAATGGCCAGGATAGACCACATCTTCCGGCGGTCGTTTTTTTCGACTTCCACTTTTTCGAAAAGCCGGGGCGACAGCCGAAAGGTGATCAGCCAGTAGGCGAGGAACAACCCGGCAAGCAGGAGCGAACCGGCGGCAACCTGCCACACGGTGATTACCTTTCCCAGGATACTGAACAGTTCGGTGTTGAAAAATTCGCCCATAGGCCTCAAAATAAATGGTTTCCCAGGTAAAAACAGGATAAGAAAGCTTATTTTTTTCCGAAGCGGGTAAATAGAGAAAAGGACATTGTGCAAATAATTGTACTTTTAAACTGCCACGAAAGCACCAAAACACTAAATCCGCACAAAATTTTGGTAGGATTTGGAGTTTAAGTGGCAGGAGTAAGCCTATAAGTAGCTGTAATACCGCCTCCATTAACCAAAACACTATGAAAATCTTTCAGGGCAACTCGTTGACCTCCACACCCGCGACATCTACCCGGCGGAAGTCCGCGTAGAGCATGTGCATCGCAAGCATCCGCCAGCTCGAAAAGTGAAGGGTTTTACATCCTGCCGGCTTCGTCGACGCTCATGCGCCATCGAAAGTTCCATGCTCGTGCCGTCGGAATTTGCCCGCCTGGCCGTTGTCCACGGCACGGTGGCCACCGTCTCCGACCCTCACGAGATCGCCAACGTGCTGGGAGCAGCAGGCGTACATTACATGATCGAAAACGGCCGGCGGGTACCTTTCAAGTTCAACTTCGGGGCACCCTCCTGTGTGCCGGCCACGGCCTTTGAGACCGCCGGCGCCGCCATCGATGCCGAAGGGGTGGCCGAGCTGCTCCGGATGCCGGAGGTCAAATACCTGGCGGAGATGATGAACTATCCCGGTGTCCTGCACCAGGACCCCGAAGTGATGGCCAAGCTGGCGGCCGCCCAACGGCTGGGCAAGCCCGTCGACGGCCACGCCCCGGGCCTTAGGGGAGAAGAGGCCCGGCGCTATTTCCAGGCAGGCATCAGCACCGACCACGAGTGCTTCACCTATGAGGAAGGCCTGGAAAAGCTGCAGATGGGCGTAAAGGTGATCATCCGGGAGGGCAGCGCCGCCCGGAACTTCGACGCCCTCATCGGGTTGCTTCCCCAATTTCCCGATCAGGTCATGTTCTGCTCCGACGACAAGCACCCGGACGGCCTCATCCTCGGGCACATCAACCAACTGGCAGCGCGGGCAGTGGCTGCCGGCTGCAACCGGTTCGACGTGCTGCGGGCCGCCTGCCTCAACCCCGTTGAGCATTACGGCCTCGATGTCGGCCAGCTGCGGCCGGGCGACCCTGCCGACTTCATTCTGGTGGAAAGCCTGGAATCCTTCAACGTCCGGGCCACTTATATCGACGGCACCCTCGTCGCCGAAGACGGCCGCAGCCGGATCGAAAGGGTGGAGGCCCGGGTGATCAACAACTTCAATACCTCCCCGAAACAGCCGGAAGAATTCCAGCTGCCGACAGAGGGGCCGCAGATACAGGTGATCCGCGCCCTGGACGGGGAGATCGTCACCGAAAGCTTCACCGCCGTAGCGAAAGTGGAAAACGGGCAGGCCGTCTCCGACCCAGCCCGGGATATCCTCAAGATAGCCGTCGTCAACCGTTATGAAGACGCCGCTCCCGCCCTGGGCTTCATCAACGGCTTCGGGCTGAAGGAAGGCGCCATCGCCTCCTGCGTAGGGCACGACTCGCACAACATCATCGCCGTCGGGGCCGACGAGGCGTCCATCTGCCGGGCGGTCAACCTGATCATCGCCAACAAAGGAGGCATCGCAGCAGTATCCGCCGCCGGGGAGCATGTCCTGCCCCTGCCGGTGGCCGGCATCCTCACCAACGCCGACGGCTATGAGGTGGCGCAGGCCTATAAGGAGATGGACGCTTTCGCCAAACAACAACAAGGCTGTACCCTTGGGGCACCCTTCATGGCGTTGTCGTTCATGGCCCTGCTGGTCATCCCCAGCCTCAAGCTCGGCGACAAAGGGTTGTTCGATGGCCGGGCTTTTCGTTTTACGCCCTTGTTTGTGGGGGGGTGACGAGAGGGGGGGGCTGTTGGCTGTTCGCGGTTTGCTGTTCGCTGTTCGCTGTTCGCTGTTCGCGGTTTGCTGTTCGCTGTTCGCAACAAACAACGAACAACAAACAACAAACAACCCCCACCCCAACTTGCCTCAGAATAATTATCTTTGGGGCCGGAACCCTTGTTTAAAAAAACTTTTATCTCAATCGCCGCTCATGCCCAGACTGCTGGCTCAGGTAATATCCTTCATTTTTCACCCGCTGCTGATCGTGACCTACATGCTGGTCCTGCTGCTGCTGGTCAACCCGTACCTCTTTGGCGTCAGCAGTATTGGCGACAGGGCCAGCAAGCTGTTGATCCTGCAGGTCTTCCTTTCCACCTTTTTCATTCCCGGGGTGGCGGTGGCCATGCTGCGGTTCACCGGCATGATCCAGTCGTTTGAGATGAAGAGCAGGCAGGAGCGCATCGGCCCGTACATCATTACGGGTATATTCTACCTGTGGATGTTTCGCAACTTTCTGGACAACCCGTCCATCCCGACTGCCTTCACCTGTTTTTTGCTGGGGGCCACCATCGGGTTGTTCTTTGCCTTTTTCGTCAATATTTTTTCCCGGATCAGCGCGCACGCCGTGGGCGTTGGCGGGTTGCTGGGCATGGTGGTCATTACCATGTTGTTGTTCAGTTACGACACCTTCACCATCCTGTCGCCGCGCGGGACGCTGGAGGTCGGCATGAGCACCATCCTGCTGCTCGCCATACTGATCGCGGGGCTGGTGGGCACAGCGCGCCTGGCCCTGCAGGCCCATGAGCCTATGGACCTCTACGGCGGTTACCTGGTGGGGTTTGCATCGCAGTTTATGGCGTTGCGGTTTTTATTTTAAAGCTGCCTAACCAATTATTATAAAATGGAGAAACGAGCAATTATTGTTGGCGCCGGGCTGGTCGGTTCCCTCTGGGCCGTCCTGCTGGCCAAGCGCGGGTATGACGTCGACGTGTATGAACTTCGGGAGGATCCCCGCCAGGCGGGTTTCATCGGAGGCCGTTCCATCAACCTGGCGATGAGCACCCGGGGCTGGAGAGCGCTGGAGAAAGCCGGGATAGAAAATAAGATCCGCGAGGTGGCCATCCCCATGAAGGGCCGCATGATGCACGACGAGCAAGGCCAGCTGGCCTTTCAGCCTTACGGCAAAGAAGGGCAGGCCATCTATTCCGTCTCCCGCGGCGGCCTGAATATCGAACTCATCCGGATTGCCGATCAATATGAGAACCTGCGGTTCCACTTTGCCCATAAATGCCTCGGGGTAGACCTGCGGGCCAATACTGTCCATTTTGAGCATGCCGGCGACGGCCGCCGGGTATCCGTGGAAGCGCCCCTCATTTTCGGGACAGACGGTGCCTTCTCGGCCGTGCGCCGCAGTTTTATGAAGCTGCCCCGCTTCAATTATTCCCAGCAATACCTGGAGTATGGGTATAAAGAACTGCACATCCCCCCGCTGCCCGGCGGCGGGCACGCCATCGACAAAAACGCCCTGCACATCTGGCCGCGCGGGCAGTTCATGATGATCGCCCTGCCCAATGTCGACGGCAGTTTTACCGGCACCCTTTTCCTGCCCTTTGAAGGCAGGGCCAACAGCTTCGAACAGCTCCAGTCTGATGAGCAGATCCAGGTCTTCTTTGAACAGCATTTTCCGGACAGCATCCCCCTCATTCCGGGGCTGCTGGAAGATTTCCGCACCAACCCCACGGCCGCGCTGGCCACCATCCGTTGCTTCCCCTGGTGTTACGAAAATAAAGTCCTGCTGATCGGCGACGCCTCTCATGCGATTGTGCCGTTCTACGGCCAGGGCATGAACTCCGGCTTCGAAGACTGTTCTCTGCTGGACGAGCTGATGGAAACCTACCAGGACAACTGGGATAAGATCATGGAGGTGTTCAACCAGGAGCGCCCCCGGGACGCCAACGCCATCGCCGACCTGGCCCTGCGCAACTTCGTGGAAATGCGCGACCGGGTGGCCGACCCGCGCTTCCTCCTGCGCAAAGAGATCGAAGCCTACCTGAACGAACAATATCCCGAAGATTTCCTCCCCCTCTATTCCCAGGTGACCTTCAGCCACATCCCTTACAGCCGGGCCCTAAAGGAAGGCCTGGCCCAGGACGAGCTCTTCGACCGCATCCTGGCCATCGAAGGCATCGAAGCGAACTGGCGCGAAAACGGGGAACTGGGGGAGGTGTTCCGGGAATGGATCAGGGAGCGGAGGGGGTGAGGGGAACTGGAAGTCGGAAGTGGGAAGGCGGAAGTTTGCCTGCCCGCGGGCAATGAAAGCATTAACCACCCGCCTGCCTCCGTTTCTGCAAGGTAATGACCAGCACCCCCGAAATAACCAGGGCCGTACCTGCCCATTGCAGCCAGCCCAGCCGCTCGCCCAGGAAGAAATAAGCCAGCACGATGGTGGATATCGGGCCGACGCTGCCGATGATTGAAGCGTTGCCGGAGCCAATGAGGCGAATACCTTCGGACAGTAAAAAAGAAGGGAGGACGGTAGCGATCAGGGCCATCAGCGCCGCCAGGCCGTAGACCTCAGGAGGGAAACCGAAGAGCTGCCAGCGGTAAGCGATGCCGTGGTGCGCCAGCACCGCCGCCGCCGAGGCCGTCATGGCCAGGGAGGTGAACCGCAACGTGCCGATCCGGGGCAGGAGCCGCCCGCTGCCGACAATATAGGCGGCATAGGCCAGCGCGCCGGAAAAGATCAGGGCGGCGCCGAGGACGAAGTTCTGGTCGCCGCTCAAATACAAGCCCTCCGAAAAGGCAATGGCGATGCCCAGATAAGTGAGCAATAAGGCGCCGAGCTGCCGGCGGCTGATGGGTTCCCGGTAGACAACGGCGCCGATCAGCAGCACCAGCGTCGGGTACACGAACAGGATGAGCCGTTCCAGGCTGGCCGTGATGTATTTCAGCCCGATGAAATCAAACAGGCTGGCTAGGTAATACCCCAGGACGCCCAGCAGCAGGATGCGCAGGCCGTCTTTTCGGCCAATGGGAAGGCCCCGGTACTTCTTCTGCCGCTGGGAAAGAAAGGCCACCGCCAGGAAAAAAGGCAGCGAAAACAGCATCCGCAGGGCTAGCAGGGAAATGCTGTCCACTTCATACCGATAGGCGAGCTTGACGATCACCGCCTTGGTGGAAAACAAAATGGCGCCCGTGAACGCCAGGGCCGCCCCCAGCAGCATCCGGCGGCCGTCGATCTGTTGTTGCATCAGCCAAAGCTAAGGGAAAAGGAAATACGATTGGAGGGATAGGGGGAAATACATGGAAATGCATGGAAATATATTGAGATAGGTGGAAATGCATGGAGATACGTGGAAATGGATGGAAATGTCCCGGCACCTGTACGCTACCGGGCGCTTGGGAGTGTTCAAAGTTCCGGGTTTTAAGTTCAAAGTTACCCTGGGGATACGCTTATTTGAACTATCCCGAGCAAGGGGTGCAAAAAGGAATCGCGCCCGGCAGGTCTGGTCCCAACGTATACACCAATGCACCAATACACCAATCCAACACCTCTGTCCGCTCCACTACTCCGCCGGCGCTCCCGCCACCTGGGTGCGTTTCACCAGTTCCCCCACGGTCAGCCCCTGGACGATGATGGAGAAGATG
This sequence comes from Lewinellaceae bacterium, assembly GCA_020636375.1. Classification (GTDB taxonomy): domain Bacteria; phylum Bacteroidota; class Bacteroidia; order Chitinophagales; family Saprospiraceae; genus JACJXW01. Next base: position 310,309 of record JACJXZ010000014.1, read on the forward strand.
ACCACTACATAGGTGATGGTCAGCAGGGGCGTGCGGCTCATGTGTTCGGCCAGGGAGAGGGCCAGGGCGATGGAGATGCCGCCGCGCAGGCCGCCCCAGGTCATGATCAGGTTGGTTTTGGGTACGAATTCCAGCCGTTTTTTGAACAGCTCGATCGGCCCGGCCAGGGCGAGAAAGCGGGCCAGCAGGGTGAGCGGAATGGCGCAAAAGCCGGCGATGAGGAATTGGCGTTCGAACGGCAGGACGAGGATTTCCAGGCCGATGATCACGAAGAGGATGGCGTTGAACAGCACGTCCATCAGCTCCCAGAACTTGTCGACATAAGTTTCAGTGACTTGGGACATGGAGCTGGTCCGGAAGCGCTCGTGGCCGACCATCAGCCCGGCGACGACCATAGCCAGCGGGCCGGAGAAGTGCAGGTAACTGGCCAGCAGGTAGCCGCCCATGACGATGGCCAGGGTGATCAGGACTTCCGTCTCGTAGTCGTCGATCGTGCGCATCAGGTAGTAGGCCAGGTAACCCAGGCCCAGCCCCAGGGCGACGCCGCCGCCTACTTCCTCCAGGAAAAGCAACCCCACTTCCGACATTTCGAAGTGCCCCGCTCCGGCCTGGGCAATCTTGTAGATAGTGATGAAAACTACCACCCCGATCCCGTCGTTGAAGAGGCTCTCCCCGACGATCTTGGCCTCCAGTTTTTTGGGCGCCCCGGCTTTCTTCAGGATGCCCAGCACGGCAATCGGGTCGGTCGGGGAGATGAGGGCCCCGAAAAGCAGGCAGTGGATGAACGGCAGGCCCGCGCCCAGCAGGTGCAGCACGCCGTACATCAGGCCGGCGATGAGGAAAGTAGAGGTCAACACGCCGAGGGTAGCGAACATCAAAATGGGCCAGCGCTGGGCCTGCAGCTGCCGGAAGTCGACATGCAGGGCGCCGGCGAACAGCAGGAAGCTGAGCATCCCTTCCATGAGCAGTTCGTGGAAGTCGATCTGGCGGACCAGGCTGGATTCCCACTCCAGCAGGCTGGGTACGAACTGCCCCAGGGCCAGCACCAGCATGGAAAAGGCGATGGAGACGATCATCAGCCCGATCGTTGCCGGCAGCTTCAGGAAGCGGACGTTGATGTAGCCGAAAATGGCGGAGAGCACGATTAAGATGGTAAGGATGGCGAAGAAGTCCATATCGTTTTGCTTTGGTGCGGCGGCAAAGATAAGGACTGTTTGGGAAAGTGGGGATTAGGCGGCCACCCCACCTGTCAAAATAAAACGCCCACCTGAAGCTTGCCCGGACTTCGGCGTAAGCTCGGCCGAACGCTGAACATGAGGGATATCATATCTTGTATATCCTGTTCATCCTGCCTATAAAAAAAACGCACCACCTGAAGGTGGTACGTCCGGTTTTTTCATAGTATGGTTAGTGCTACCTCCTGCCCGTCGGGATACCCCCGCTGAGTTTTTCCTTGCCTTTGCTTTTCTTGTCCTCAGCCTTTGCCTTATCCTTATTCTTAGCCTTGTCTTTTGACCTGGCTTCCCCGGCCCGCTGCTGGCCATACTCCCTGCCGGACTTGCCGTCCTTGTGGCGGCCGTAGGCTTTGCCTTTGTTTTCTTTCTTTGTTTTTGCTTTCTGGCTTTTCTCCATTTCCGGCGTGCGCTCCTTGGCTTTTTCCACCTTCATGGGTTTTTCCAGCTTTTCCTGCGGCGCCGTTTCGGCTTCCTGAGCCTTGTCCGTTTTGGCCTTTTTCGGGTTTTCCATCTTTATTTCCTGCTTTTCCTGGCCCTTGCGGCTTTTTTCGGATTGCGCCTGGGCGGCGGTGGCGAAGGCAAACGTCAGGGCGGCTGCCAGACAAAGAGAAAGAATTTTTTGGATCTTCATGCGTATTGGATTTTGATTATGCTCTTTTGACCCGGGTAGGGAAGGAAAGTCACTTTGGGAAGTGTTAAGGAAAGATTAATCCAATTAAGAAGCTGTTTTGATAAATTTTTTCGTACTTCATCTCACAGGTATTTTTGAATCAAATTGATCGCATCCTGCCGTTCAATGGCAAGCTGCCTGCCGTACTGGGTAAAACCGTATTTTTTTACGTATAATTCAATCAATGTTGTTTTGGGAACCAACGACGTAAATCCTAAGTACCCCTTTTCGAAAGAAACCTGAGCAGCAAATCCCACTTTGGCTCTCATCGATGGTTTTGGAGTTGTTATACTTGACGGCAATAGGTTTTCCCGACACTTTGTGTGCGGGACAGGTAGTGCATTTGCCTTCCCCGCCCCTCAATCCCCTAAAAGGGAAGTCCTCCCCAAATGCACTACCTGTCCCGTACCTAAAAGGTCGGGAAAACCTATTGCAGTGGAGTATATCTACGACTCCCAATCTGACCTTCCCGTTATCCCTGGCTTGTCTAAAATCCTTATTTTTCCTTACTTTTACCGGCACTAAAAAAACTAATATGACTCCGATCCGATTTGCCCTGGCCATCCTGTCCCTCGCCCTGCTTGCCCTTCCCGCGCAGGCGCAGAAAAACAAAAAAAGCGAAGAAGAAAAACCTAAGCACTACCTCGAAGAATTATCGGTTTCCGGCCTGAAGTTCCGCTGTGTCGGGCCGGCGCTGACTTCCGGGCGCATTTCCGACTTTGCCGTCAACCCCGACAACCGGGCGGTGTACTATGTGGCTGTCTCCTCCGGCGGGGTCTGGAAGACGGAAAACGCCGGCACTACCTACGAACCCGTCTTCGACGGAGAAGGCTCGTATTCCATCGGCTGCATCACCCTTGACCCCAACAACCCGAACGTCGTCTGGGTGGGCACGGGCGAGAACAACAACCAGCGTGCGGTGGCCTACGGCGACGGTATCTACAAGTCGGAAGACGGCGGCAAGAGCTGGAAAAACATGGGCCTCAAAAACTCCGAGCACATCGGCAGGATCATTGTCGACCCCCGGGATTCCCGGGTGGCGTACGTCGCCGCCATCGGCCCATTGTGGAGCGAAGGGGGAGACCGGGGCGTTTACAAAACCACGGACGGCGGCCAGACCTGGGAGGCCGTGCTAACCATCGATGAACACACCGGCGTCAACGACATCGTTATGGACCCCCGCAACCCGGATGTGTTATACGCCGCCGCTCACCAGCGCCGCCGCCACGTCTTCACCTACGTCGGCGGCGGCCCGGGAAGCGGCATTTACAAAACCACTGACGGCGGCAAAACCTGGGAAAAAGCCAACAAAGGCCTGCCTTCTGTCGATATGGGCCGCATCGGGCTGGCCATCTCCCCGGCTGATCCCGAAATCCTCTACGCTATCGTGGAAGCTGCCCAGGACAAAAGCGGCTTTTACCGCTCCACCAACCGGGCTGCCAGTTGGGAGCGCCAGGGCGACTATTCTACCTCCGGCAATTATTATTCCGAGATTACCGCCCATCCTGCCCAACCCGGCGTCGTCTTCGCCATGGATACCTATATGCATTGGACGGAAGACGGCGGCAAAACCTTCAAGCCCATTGGCGAAAAATACAAACACGTCGACAACCACGCCATGTGGATTGACCCCCGGGAACCCAACTACTTCCTGGTGGGCTGCGACGGCGGCATCTACGAGAGCTTCGACGCCGGCGCCACCTGGGCCTACAAGCCCAACCTGCCGGTGACCCAGTTCTATAAAGTGGCGGTCGACAACGCCCTGCCGTTCTACAACATCTACGGCGGCACGCAGGACAACTTCAGCCTCGGCGGCCCGTCCCGCACCCGCAGCGCCAACGGCATTGTCAATTCCGATTGGTTCATCACCCACGGCGGCGACGGCTTCGAGTCGCAGGTAGACCCCAACAACCCGGACATCGTCTACGCCCAATCGCAGTACGGCGTGCTGTTCCGCTACGACCGGCAGAGCGGGGAGGAGACCGGCATCCAGCCCAAGCCGGGCGAAGGCGAGCCGGCTTTCCGCTGGAACTGGGACGCCCCCCTGGCCATCTCCGAACACCAGCCCACCCGCCTCTACTTCGCTGCCAACAAGCTGTTCCGCAGCGACAACCGGGGCGACGCCTGGGAAACCATCAGCCCGGACCTCACCCGGCAGGTCGACCGCAACACCCTGCCCGTCATGGGGCGCGTGCAGAGCATCGACGCGGTGGCCAAAAACGCATCCACCTCGTCCTACGGGACCATTGTGGCCTTCTCGGAGAGCCCGCTCGACGAGAACCTGCTCTACGTGGGTACCGACGACGGGCTGATCCAGATTACCGGCGACGGCGGCGGCAACTGGACAAAGATCGACGTCAACAATATCCCCGGCGCGCCCCAACGCACCTACGTGAATTTCCTGCTGGCCTCCCAACACGATGAAAACATCGTGTATGCCGCTTTCAACCACCACAAGTACGGAGACTTCAAGCCCTACCTGTACAAAAGTACCGACAAGGGCCGCACCTGGACCAGCATCAGCGCCAACCTGCCGGAGCGCGGCTCCGTTTACAGCATCGCCGAAGACTACGAAGAACCCGGCCTGCTCTTCGCCGGCACCGAGTTCGGCTGCTTTTTCACCATCGACGGCGGGCAGCACTGGAAGCAGCTCAAGGCCGGCCTGCCGGTGATCGCCGTGCGGGACATCGCCATACAGAAGCGCGACAACGCACTGGTGCTGGGCACCTTCGGCCGCGGCTTCTACGTGCTGGACGACTACAGCCCCCTGCGGCAGATGGCGGAAGAGAACCTGCAGGCAGAGGCGAAAATATTTCCCGTCAGCGACGGCCTGGTGTACATCGAAAGCGTGCCCCTGGGCCGGCGGGAGAAGGGCTTCCAGGGCGACAACTTCTACACGGCGCCCAACCCGCCCATCGGCGCCACCTTTACTTATTACCTCAAAGAGGACATCAAAACGCTGAAGGAGCAGCGCCGCGAAGAAGAGAAGGAAAAAATCAAGGAAGGAGAGCCCGTCCGCTACCCCACCTACGAAGAGCTGCTGGCCGAAGAACGGGAAGAGGCACCCTACCTGCTGTTCACCATCCGGGATGCCGGCGATGCGGTCGTCCGCAAGCTGAAAGCATCCGCCTCCAAAGGCGTGCAGCGCATCACCTGGGACGGGCGGCGCCCGTCGCTGAGCCCCATCCGGGAATCCTCTAACCCCAATGAGGACTCCGGAATGCTGGCCGTGCCCGGGGAGTATACCGTTTCGCTGTCCAAAAGCGTTAACGGCCAGTTCACCGAGCTGGTAGGGCCGCAGCCTTTCCTGCTGGAATCCCTGGGTGGCGTGACGCTGGCGGCGCGCGACCGGCAGGCGCTGGCCCGGTTCCACCGCGAAGCCGGCGAACTGGACCGCGTGATCGACGGCGCTTCTCGCCGGCTGCGGGAGGTCGACGACCGACTGAAGCTGATCGAAAAGGCCATCGCAGCATCCTCGGCGCCCACGGAAGAGATGATCAGCCTGGCCAGCGAGATCAGAGAAGAACTGCGCGCCATCCGCCTGATCATGAACGGCGACGACGTCGCTTCGCAGCTCGACCAGGACCCTCCCATGGGCGTAGCCAGCCGCATGGGATGGCTGGTGTACGAAATGTGGCGCTCTACCTCGGCGCCCACCGAGACCCAGAAGGAGGCCCTGCGCATCATCCGCAAGGAGTTCAGTCCCCTGCCGCCCCGCATCAACGAGCTGGCCGACGGGAAGCTGAAAGCCCTGGAAGAGGCCCTGGAAAAGGCGGGCGCGCCGTATACGCCGGGGAGGAGGATTGAGTTAGGGAGGGGATGATCAGGGCGAGCAACTTTCAACTATGCTATTGCTATATGTGTTTCTATAGTGCATAAATTGCTCCTTGCTGTTGTCATCGGATAATCGTATTTTTGAAAACACTATAAATTTAAACATGAACCTTTTTCCCAATATCATTTCTGATCCGGAAATCCTAAACGGCAAGCCCTGCATTCGGGATACCCGAATTAGTGTTGAACTGATTATGGAGTGGCTTGGCACCGGTGGTACGCCTGAACTTATTGCCAGGAAGCACCCCAAACTTACTGAAGAACTTGTAATGGAGGCGATCAGATACGCCGCTCGTTTCTCGAAAAACGAAATTGTCATTGAAGTTCGCTCCCCGGCATGAAAATCTGTTGTTGAGTATACTTACCCATTTATTTTGGTTGGTGAAAATGAGCAAGGGAAAATAAAGTTCCGGTTGCGGAATTTATAATCACTAATCACCCTGAGATAATGGCTAAATTCACCCTACTGTACCTATTCCTTTTCACGGCTACGCTCCACGCCCAGCAGATTCCCGACACCAGCCGCTTTTTCGGGATCGAAACGCCTCGATTCCCGGCAGGCAAGGGGCCGGCGGTGATGATCGACGCCGCCCACAACAACTTCCACACCCTCGACGGCCGCTACCGGGCTTTCGGCAACATCCTGGAGGCAGACGGCTACCGGCTGCTTTCCAATGAAGAACCTTTCACTGAAGAGGGGCTTGGCCGCTGCGACATCCTCGTGATTTCTAACCCCCTGCACGCCTCCAACCAGGGCAACTGGCAGTTGCCGACGCCCTCTGCGTTCACGCCGGAGGAGATCGCTGCCGTGAGGCAGTGGGTAGCCGGCGGCGGCCGCCTTTTCCTGATCGCCGACCACATGCCCTTCGCCGGGGCGGCGGCCGATCTGGGGCGGGCCTTCGGCTTCGAATTCCTCAACAGCTTCGCTATGGACAACCGCCAGCGGCAGGTCGAGTACTTTACCCATGCGCATGGGCTGCTGCACGGGAATCCGATCACATATAACCTCGATTCCATCGTGACCTTTACCGGCAGTGCCTTCCTGATCCCCACGGCTGCCCGGCCCCTGATCAGCCTGGACGGGAACTACACCATCCTGATGCCGGAGCAGGCCTGGAATTTCACGGACGACACCCCCTTTGTCAGCGGCAGCGGGTTCCACCAGCTGGCCTGTCGCGCCTACGGAAAAGGCAAAGTGATGGTATCCGGGGAGGCCGCCATGTTCTCCGCCCAGTTGGCCGGCCCCAACCAGGCGCCGATGGGGCTGAACAACCCTGCTGCACGGAATAACATCCTACTGCTGCGGAACCTGGTGGGGTGGCTGGCGGAGAAGTGATTTTTTTCCTGGAGGCGCTGGCAGGTATTGGTTCCCCTCGACTCGCTCGGGGTGGGATTGGTTATTGGTTATTGGTTATTGGTTATTGGTTATTGCCCGGCAGTAACACGCAGGCTTTTAATGGTCAGTCAACGACCAGCTTGCGCACAGCTATCCCTTCCTTCGTACGCACATGCGCGAAATACAACCCGGCGGGCAACCGGGACAGGTCCAGGACACCGCCTTCGGCGATGAGGGCCTGCCTGCCCGTGGCGTCAAAAAGCACGATGCGCTCGATGGCAGCCTCCGTTTTGACGTAGGCGATGCCCTGCGCCGGGTTGGGGACGATGGCCAGTTCCATGTCCCTGGAGGGTTCTTCCAATCCCGTCATCACCTCAGTACAGGGAGGCAGCCCCGGGATATCAGAATTTACCTGCAGGCAGTTATCGAAGTACGCCTGCAGCACATCGAGCTGGCCGCGCAGGCCTGCGGCCTGGGCCAGGTGGTTTTCTCCCTCCCGGTGGACGGTATAACCGGCGATGAACTCATTGACGGCGCCGGGAAACAGCTCGAAGGCGTCGAAGCTCATGACCACCCGGCGGTCGCCTTCGGGGTTGCCGGCTTCCCATTCCGTCCACCCGCCGTCCTGTTCAGGCAGGCCAGGGAAGGCGAAAGCGGCGGGTTCGGAACCGCCGTATCCGATGCCGCCCTCGGTCAGGGGGCTGCCGTCGCGCCACTTCCCCTGGAGGTAGTTGAAATATTCGGGCAGGGTGTTGGGGTCGGTAACCCCCTGGGGAAAACTGCCGATGGTAGGGTTGAAGAAGGGGATGATACTGGCCAGGGGCACTTCCTGTGCCATAGCGCCAAGCGGCCCCCGGTAGATGTCGATGCCCAGGGCGGGCGGGTTGGTGCCGAAGCCGGAGAGGCCGAAGCAGTTCTCGTCATTATTGTCGCTATTATAGATGTATGCGCTGGCCCGTTCCGGGAAGCTGCCGATGTAGTCGTCGAGCGGGCAACCCAGGTCGGCGTCGGTGAAAAGCCCCCAGCGCGTCTCCGGCAGAGGGCCGGCAAAATCCGCCCGGTCGATGATCTTGTAGTGGGTGAAGATGGATTCCCGGAGCGGATTTGCCTCTGCGCAGTCGAAGTAGAACACGTTGAGCGAGATTTCCAGCGGATGCCCTGCCCCCGGCGACAAGGTGAAAACCGTCCAGTTCATTTGGGTGGGGATGATGGGCAGGTTGCAGTTTCTTATTTCCAGCACCGGATAGTCGCCATTTGAAGGGTTGTAGATGCCGTCACTGTCTTCGTCCCAAAAGGGGGCGAGGCCGGCGCTGAGGCCCGAAGGCAGCTCGAAGCCGTTGTAGTCGAAAAAGAAGGGGTTGCCTCTGCCGGGCCAGGCGTAAACAGCGGGTACAGGGCTGTTGATCTGGCCGTCCTCAAAGTCCTGCCGGTGGGCGGCGATCTGGGCCGCCGTCACCTGCCATACTTTGTCGAAGCCAGGGGTAGGGTTGAACGGGCCGGGGTTGCCGCCCTGGTGGGTGGTGGCATAATACAGGTTGCCGCCTCCATCGTGGGCGCCGAACCACAGGCCGGTGTAGTGAATGAGGGGCGCGAAGGCACCGTCAGGCAGTTCGTAGTCGAACCCGTGAATGCCGGCAGGAGGGAGCAGCGCCCCGTCGCTGCGCAGGAAAACGCGGAGGTTGTTGTTCCTGATTTCCAAAACGTTCTGGCCGGCGGCGGCACCGGTTATAACCAGGAGCAAAACGAGAGATGCGTAAAAACGAGCCATACAGATTGGTTTGGTAGGTTTAACAGATTACTTTTCTACCAGTCAATCTATTGAAATGCCGGCAACCACACAAAGCAAAAACGAAGATAAGTCAGGTCTCTGACCGGGGTTCTCAGTCCGACAGTTGAATAAACTGCCCCCGGTTCACCCGGTACCGGTAGTCTCCGATTTTGACCACCTCCCCGTCCGCCAGATGAGACAGCGTTTCGACATCTTCCTCCAGGGTGTGGATGGAGCCGCCGGTGGCGTAGGCGATCGTCAGGTAATCTTCGTTGATCCCGTGATCCACGCCGGCGAGTACGATGCGCACCGGGGCGTGGAGCTGGGTGAGGAGTTCGATGTCCCGCACGTCGCTGTAGTTGTCGGCGATGAGGACCAGCTCGTCGATCTCGCCCATCAGGCGGACGCCCTCGAGCAGGGCCTCCAGGTCGTTCTCGGGGGTCACGCCTCCGCTGCCGGCTGTCATGGCCCGGTTCATGGTTTCCAGCAGGCGGTCCATGTTCATCTCTTCGTTGACATAGATGCCGCCGGTGGCGCCCAGCTTTTTTTCTGCTTCCGGCTTGCCGTCCCCATCGTTGAAGAAGATATAGCGGTTCTGTTCGCCGGGCACGAAGGCCAGGGCGTGCCAGAGCAGGATCTGGTCCATATAGGGATACATGCTTCCTGTGATGTCGGTGACGATCACTTTGTTCGACCACTCTGCGCGCTTGCGGTAGAGGGCGGCTTCGATCTCCTGGCCTGTTTTTTCGAAATAGCGCTCGTCCGCTTCTATGTGCAGCCGCTCTTTGGCGGCGCGCAGTTCGATCACCTCTTTCACCCTTTCCGGATCAGCGCCGAAGCTCAGCATGTGGAGGAAGTCCTCTTCGCCGGCCAGGGCCCGCTCGGCCGCCAGGCTGTCGAGGCGCCGCTCCAGGCGGTAGAGGGAGTCCCGGATGGCTGCCTGCCGGGCCCGCTCCGCCCGCCGTGCCAGGATGGCCTTCGTGCCGATGGTGGTGTAGCGCAGGCGGACCTTGCCCGCCCTGTCGTCGTTGGGCAGGAAGAAGTGGGCTACTTCCGGTTCGAAGAGCGTGCTTATCGTGATGCTGTCGCCCTTGGGCAGCATGAGGATGGCGCGGCCCGTGGCGTCCGTCTCGGCGGCGAACACCCGGCCGCTCTTCCGCAGGCGGAAGTACAGCTGCTCGCCCTCGTGGGGCTGCCCATCGAAGCCCTCTACCGTCAGCCACAGCAGCACCCGCGAGCGGGTCGGCATCTGGCTTTCGGCCACCTGCTGGAAAACCGTATCGTTGCGGACGACCTCGGTATATTCCTTCGGGCTGTAGCCTACCCCCAGCCGGCTGCGGACGAATTTGGCGTCTACCGTCCTGAAGTCCTTTATCCCCGGCTCGTCGGCGGTGTTGAGGGTAAACGCCTGCCCGCGCGGCAGGAGGAAGACAGCTTCGCCCCGGCCGTCCGTCTGCCCGTACCATACCTTGGCCTGCTTTTTGTTGACGGCCCAGAGCTCCAGTCCAGCCACGCCCCGGTTGCGGAGGTCGAGCACCTGAATGGTGAGCTGCACGTGGGTTTCGGTGGCCGCCGGGGCGTTGGGGAGGTGGCGGTTTTGGCGGATGGTGTCGGGCTGGGCGGCGAGAGGAGACAGTGCCAGTATGGCCGCGAGGAATGAGAGGGTTGTCTTCATGGGAATTTGTGTGTGGTTAGACAATAGGGTTTGGGGGAATAACGGAGGGGAGGGGAGGGGTAGTTTGTGGGGAGGGGATTTTAACCGGTTTTCGATATGTAGACCCCAACCTCGGCGGACGGTTAACGGCTGACGGCCGACGGCCGACCGCAAACACTGGACTAGCGAAAAGTTGGGGCCTACATATCGAACTTGGGTTAAGATGATAATTCCCCCCCAATTACCATTTTCATACTAATTTTGTAACTATTTAGGTGGGCCTGATGCCTTTGCCACGAAGCTTGCCCGGCTCGCAGAGACGGGACACCAAGACACCAAGACACCAAGACACCAAGTTTACCCGGACTTCGGCGTGAGCTCAGTCGAACGCTGGCTAGACGGGATCGCACCAAGGCTTTGTGCAATCTTAGTGTCTTGGTGTCTTCGTGGCTAAAAAGCGGAGGGCTGCTAAATAGTTACCTAATTTTACATTTTTCACGCAAAAACTCCACCCATGAAAATCGCCGTAGGAACCGACATGAAGACCCACCTTGCCGAGGCCATCGTCGGGGAGCTGAAAAAGAGAGGCTATGAAGTAGACGTCTACGGGGCTTTGGCCGCTACCCCTGCGCTCTGGACGAAAGTCGCCATCGAAGTCGCCGAGAAGGTAGCCGTCGGCGAATACCGACAGGCGGTGCTCTGCTGTTGGACGGGCACCGGCATCAGCCTGGCAGCCAACAAGGTGAAGGGCATCCGCGCCGCCCTCTGCGGGGACGCCCAGACGGCTGCCGGCGCCCGCAAATGGAACGACGCCAACATCCTCTGCATGAGCCTGCGCGCTACTTCCGATGAAGTGGCCCGGGAGATGCTGGATGCCTGGTTCGCCAACGGACCGAGCACCGACGAGGAGGACGTGGCCTGCCTGAGGTACCTGGAGGAGTGGGAGGCGGAGCATTTATAGTTCGGTTGAACGTGAGGTTGAGGTTGAGGACCTCTCACATGAATACGCTCAATCATACACATACTTCCACGTTCCATCCGCCTGTTTTTGCCAAACGGTATGAAATACCCCTTCGGCTTCGATCTTCTGCCCGGCCGTATCGATGGCTGAAAACTGATAGGGGCCGTAGGTGTAGCCCATATCGCCGGCGGCGGCCGCCTCTACGAATTCCGGGGCCCATTTCAGGGAAACCTCCCGAAGAGGGCTTTGCCCGAAGTATGACTGGATAGCTGCCTTGCCCCGGATGATGCGGTTGTTGCGGTTGAGCACGGCGCTGTCGGCGGCAAAGGCCAGGAAAGCGGCGGGCACGCCCTGCGCTTCGGCCATGGCGGCAAAGGCTGCTTCCGCCTGCCGGATCTCCCGGCGGGCCTGTTCTGCTACTTCGGCCTTGCCTGGCGAGGGGGCGGGGCGGCAGCTCCAGGCAAGGGCGAGTGCTGTCAGCAATAAAGAGGTAGTCATTTTCATAGCCGGGATATTTTGTAAGAAAAACGTGGCGCCCATCTGCCACATAGGGCGCCTAGGTAGTTTCAGATAGGCCACATCAGCTCCGTGAAAATACAAAAAAAACGATCTGTGAAATGCTCCCCGGGGGCAATAGCCCGCAACAACGGCCGGAAAGCAAACTCCTCCCTACGAACGTCAATTTCTTTTTTAAGTGTTCCTAACCGTCCGGCCCATCCGACCCTCACCCCCCCCTCTGATCCCGCCGTATCACCTCCTCCACCTGATTCACTTTCAGGTTCTTGCCGATGATCTTCCGGTCCGGGTTCAGGACGTACAGTTCCGGCGTGATGTCCACCCAGTACTTGCCGTAGATGGAGCGGTTGGTGGGGTCGAAGACGTTGACCCAGTCCATGCCGTTGCGGGCGATGAAGTCTTTCCACTCGGCATCCTCGGTATCCAGGGCGATGGCGAAGACCTCCACGCCTTTGTCTTTCCACTCCCGGTAGAAGCGCACCAGCTTGGGGGTTTCCTCGATGCAGTGGTCGCAGGTCGGGTTGTACATGAATACGATGATGTAGGGCGCTGTGATTTCGTAGATGGAGTGGTACTGCCCGTCCGGCCCCGGAGCCCGCACATCCGGCGCCTGTTTGCCCACCAGGCTGGCCGCCATTTCGGAGGCCCGCTTCTGGATGGCCCAGGTTTGCAGGGAGTCGGACCAGAAGGCGCGTTCCTGGGTGAAGTAGCGCTCCACCATGAAGACGAAGACGGCTTCCGAGTCCATCAGGGTGCTCTTGGTGGGTTGGTACTGCAGGGTGATCCAGTTGGCGAAGAACTTGAAGTATTCGGGATAGGCCAGCACCTGATCCACCAGGAACCGGGCGGCGGCGTTGATGGAATCCGGGTGTTGAACGGTCAGGGTTTTGATGTAGCGCTGCAGCTTATTGGCGATGACGGGCGTGCGCAGCAGGCGGGGGTCGCTGAAATCGACGTCTTTCCAGAAATCGGTGCGGTAGAAGTATACCTGGAGGGCGGAGTCCAGCGTGCCGTCCGGTTTGTATACCTCGCGGGGGTCGGGGTTCTGGCCTGCCTTTTTGTACCGGGTAAAAAAGGCGTCCGGGTAGCGGGTGAAGATTTCTTCCAGGTGGGCTTTCCGGTTGGTGACCAGCTCGTCGACCTGCTTTTTGACATCCCGGTATTCCGGGCTTTCCGGCGCCAGGGCCTGGAGGCGGGCGGAAGCTTCCTGCACCGCTGCGCTGTACCGGGTTTCATAATCCAGGTTCCGGTACAGCAGCTCGTTGTCCAGGCTGCCTTCGGCTTCCATGGCTTCTACCAGTTCGCCCTTCCGGGTTTTCAGGGAGAAGGTTTGGTCGTCGTCCAGCAGCACCTGGAGGGCCATCTTGTCGGGCAGCCAGATGTAGTACAGGCCGGCAGGGTAGGGGTCGTCCCGCTGGAAGCGCATCCGGCCGTCGGCGTCAACCTGCGCCGAGTCGACGCGGAACTGCTGGTCGGCGAAGACGCCGATGAGGTAGGCCTGGCCGGCGGGCAGGCCGCCCACCTGGATGTCGATGGCGGGTGGCCCGGCCTGCTGGGCGGTGAGGGCCGGAAGGGCCAGGAACAGGGCCAGGAGGGTGGGGAAAACGGGTTTGATCATTTGCTGGGTTTTTGAGGGTCAAAAAAAGGCATTTCCAGACAAAATGCAAAACTTGACAGGATTTACAGGTTTGGTGGGCTGGATGCTTTTTGTGGACAGGATGAACAGGATTTACAGGTTTGGTGGGCTGGATGCTTTTTGTAGACAGGATGAACAGGATTTACAGGTATGGCGGGCTGGTGTTTTGTGGACAGGATGAACAGGGTTTACAGGTTTGGCAGGCTGGATGCTTTGGGGAGACAGGGTGAACAGGGTTTACAGGTTTGGCAGGCTTGGAAGGCTGGTGTTTTTGTGGACAGGATGAACAGGATTTACAGGTTTGGTGGGCTGGATGCTTTTTGTAGACAGGGTGAACAGGGTTTACAGGTTTGGTGGGCTGGATGCTTTTTGTAGACAGGATGAACAGGATTTACAGGTTTGGTGGGCTGGATGCTTTTTGTAGACAGGATGAACAGGATTTACAGGTTTGGTGGGCTGGATGCTTTTTGTAGACAGGGTGAACAGGATTTACAGGTTTGGTGGGCTGGATGCTTTGGGGAGACAGGGTGAACAGGGTTTACAGGTTTGGTAGGCTGGCATTTTTGTGGAGAGGGTGGGCAGGGTTTAAAAAATATAGTTGCTTACGCTGCAGGAGCATACAAGTCCTGGAATTCCTCTTCATCCTGATTACATAACGCCATGAGTGGGGCTATACGCCTATTTTTTCCCGGGGGGATAATTCCGGTATTTGCGTTTGATTTGTACAGACAGTCCAAAATTGATCAATAGGCCGATATCTTTTTTGGTGGCGGTCAGATAATTCACCAAGCGTATTTCATGGTCAAGTTGGATTTCGAAAACGGATTGCAGCTCTACGATAAGGATATTCTCTACGAAAAGGTCTGCCCTGAAGTTGCCCACTCTCTCTTCCTCGTAGTAAACCTTTACCGGATACTGTTGCTCCGCCGAAATGCCGCGTTTGCGCAGCTCAACCATCATGGCGTTCTCGTATACTTTTTCCAGAAAACCAAATCCAAGCGTGTTGTGGACCTTGTAGGCGGCAGCAATCACTTCCCGGGTTAATGCGTCCATTTCCATAAGAGCCGTTTTTAATTGAATTTACACCTGTTGGAGGCCTTTCTCCTTCATATTCTCACAATTTAGGCCCTCTGAAAAAAGTCCGCAAGGACAGTTGACGCCATTCCCTCACCTGTAAATTTTTGAGCTAATAGACCAGCAGTTTCTCATGTAAGGTATGCACGTGGCGAAAAGATGCCACGAAAGCACAAAAACACAAAATCCCACGAAACTTCGTGCGGATTTTGTGCCTTCGTGTTTTAGTGGCAAAACGTGCGAACTCTACATGAGAAATTGCTGCTAATAGACATAGTATGCATGGAGTATTTTGATAGTCAGTCTGTTAAGTTTGTGATGATATGCAGTTGTTGTTAACGCAACACCCCAAAATTCCACTCGCCTTGTTAACCATATCTCCCCCCAAAGCGCCGCGCCCCCAAAACCTGTTAATCCTGTCCCATCAATCCTGTAAATCCCCGTATGGTTTCCAGCGTAGTCTGATCCTGTTGGTAGACCGAGTACCAGCCCTGGTGCTCATGGGGCGGGTCGCCGGTAAAGGGGTCGCCCGGCCTCCAGACGGCACCCGGTTGCCGGGGCAGCCCCTCGCCGGCCCAGGCCCAGAAGTTAGCCCCTGCCATTGGCCGGCCGGCCCGGGCCAGTTGGAGAGCCGTCCCGAAGATATCCCGGAAGTAGCGGTCCCGCCAGGAAACGGAGGCCGTATCCGAGTAGCTGCCCTGATCCCGGGCGATGCCGAACTCTTCCAGCACCATTGGCTTGTTCAGCTTTTCGGCAAGGCGGAGGTGGCGCAGGATGTAGCTCCGGGCCTTCTCCAGGGCCCTGTGGTAGGTCTTTTCCGGCGCCTGGGGGTCGTACCACTGCCAGTTCTGTATCCAGATGTGGATAGTGGTGTAGTCCACCTCCGGGATACGGTGGTCCTTTTTGAAATGGTTGCCGGTGGGGACCTGGGTATTGCCTTCGCTGCCGATGCAGACGAGGTGGTTGGGATCCAGTTTTTTGATGAGGCGGGCCGACTCCCCTATCCATTTGCGGTACCGGCGGGGGGAGAACATGCCGCGGGGCTCGTTGGCCAGTTGCCAGGCCATGATGGTGGGGTCGTCCTTGTAAGCGATGCCGGAATAAGCATTCTTCCGGTTGACCACTTTTTCCAGGTGCGCCCAATAAGCGGCTTTGGTAGTTTCGTTTTATAAAACCGGGCGCTGTAGCGCATGTAGTAAGCCAGCTGCCCCCTCTGCTGGCGGCGGGTACGGTATGGGCGAGCCCTCCGCCCAGGAGACGTACTGTACCATGCCCCCGACCAGGGCCAGAAGTTGGACAGGCAGACGACGGCCACCATCTCCCGTTTGGCCATCTCCGCCAGCAGGAAGTCCAGAGCGTCCCAGAGGTCCTCGTTGTACTGGCCGGGGGCGGGCTGCAGGGCAGGCGCCATGCGCCAGGGTGATCCGTCGGGGCCTTCGCTGGCGGCCATGATCCGGAGGTTGTCGATGCCCAGAGCCCGGAGGTGGTCCAGCTCGCGCCGGAGGCGCTGCCGGTCGCCGCCTTCTCCCCGGCTGGCCAGGTTGATGCCGGGCCAGAAATTGGCGCCGATGAAGCGGTATGGCCGGCCGTTGCGGATGAATTGGGCCCCATCAACGGTGATGAAAGGTTGGGCGAAAGCCTGGTTGCTCATAATCAGAAAAGGTAAAAGGAGGAAAAGCTTTTCCATGCCGTGCATTTTGGGGAAATAAAGTTAAGAATTTGCCTGGAGTGGCGGCATTTTCCGGAAAAGTTGGCTGAAACCTGCAACAAAAAGCAGGGATTTGTCATTTCCTGCGATGAACCCCTGGGTAATTGGTGTGTTATTTGCCAATTTTTGCAGGGATTTAAAAAAAATTGATGAACTTGTTCATTCGAACGGACGCCCTCTTCGGAAGCCTCCCGGGCAGAAAGTTCCGGGTCTGCCGGGCGGGGATGTGCCGAACCTGAGAATACCATGAAAAAAAAAGACCATTCCCCTTCCGCCAGGCTTACCACCGAATCGCCGTCGTACTACGACAACCTGGAAAAGATGAGCACCGGCGGCCTGCTCCGCGGCATCAACGAGGAGGATAAAACCGTGCCGATGGCCGTGGAAAAAACCATCCCCATGATCGAGCGGCTGGTCGACGCCATCGTCCCGAGGATGGAACAAGGCGGCAGGATGTTCTACATCGGTGCCGGGACGAGCGGGCGGCTGGGCATCGTCGACGCCTCGGAATGCCCGCCCACCTACGGCGTCCCCTACGATCTGGTCATCGGCCTGATCGCCGGCGGGGACCAGGCCATCCGCCGGGCGGTCGAATTTGCGGAGGACGACGACGATCAGGCGTGGAAAGACCTGTCGGAATACCACATCTCCGGCCAGGACGTGCTCATCGGCATCGCCGCCTCCGGCCGAACGCCCTATGTGGTCGGCGGCCTGCGCGACGCCCGGAAGCACGGCATCCTCACCGGTTGCATCACCTGCAATACCCATTCGGAAGTCGCCAAATACGCCGACTATCCGATCGAGGTGGTGGTCGGGCCCGAGTTCGTCACCGGCAGCACCCGGATGAAATCCGGAACGGCCCAGAAGCTCATCCTGAACATGATCTCCACCACCGTCATGATCCGCCTGGGGCGGGTGCGCGGCAATAAGATGGTGGACATGCAGCTGACCAACACCAAACTGGTGAAAAGAGGGGTGAATATGATCATGGCGGAACTCGACGTCGACGAGGCCGAGGCCGGGCGCCTCCTGGAAAAGTACGGCTCCGTCCGCCTGGCCATCGACAGTACGCGGGCATGAGGGGCGGGTTGGTCGTTGTCGGTTGTTTGTTGTCGGTTGTTTGTTGTTTGTTCGCAGGCTTGTCTTATCTTTGGCGCAGGATTTTTAACCTGAGAGCATGTTTGGAGGTAGTCCCCGACACTGCCCCGACACTTTGTGTACGGGGCAGGCAGTGTACGGGGCAGGCTATTTGGGCTGCAAATGCCAGCTTTTGGAACCCTGCCTGCTCGCCAGCCCGCCTGCTGTGCCAGCATGGCCGGCAGGCTCGCTGGCAGGCAGGCTCACGGCGGCTATTTTTTGGTCCGTAGCTAGGCTATGCACCAAAAAATAGCCTGCCCCGCACCCGAAGGGTCGGGGAGCCTTGTGAGAACCCCAAATCTGACATTCCCGCCTGCTGTGCCGCAGGCCGGCAGGTTCGCTCCCAAAGCACCACCTCCAAACATGCTCTGAACCGCTGCCCACATGAACATTTCAAAACAGGCCCCGCTCTTATTATTGCTCTTCTGGTGTAATATCCCGGCCGCTCTGGCCTGCAACTGCGAACCCGCGACACAGCTGGGTGCCGCCGACTGGAACGATGCCGACATCATCTTCACCGCGCGGCTGCAGGAACACAGGATGGGGTTGGTGGGCATGCTGGCGTTCGAACCCCTGCAAACGTTTAAGGGAGAGGCCGGCCCCCGCGTCACGTTCTTTTTCCAACCGGGAAGGAACCATACCCTGCTGCATGCCGTCAAAGAATTCAAGCCGGGAGACGAATGGATCGTCTTTGCCCGGAAACAGGCTGTGGATGGTAAAACCCATTATCGCCTGCAGGAATCGCCCTCCCGGGTTGTCTGTGCCCTGAGCCGGCCGCTTCAGGAACCGGCGGAGGAAGACCCTTATCTCATTTTCATAAAAGACATGGCCGAAAGGGCAGGTGGTTATCAGCAGTTCTACGATAAGGACGGCCAACTGGAGGCGGAGGGCCGGCACGATGGCCAGGCTCCGGTGGGCGAATGGGCGTATTACCGGGCGGAGCGCAATACCCGGACTTCTGGCCGCTACATCAATGGCCGCCGGGAAGGGGAGTGGCTGCAGGCAAAAGAGATGCCGGACGGCAGCGCCCGGCTCATTCGCAAAATCATCTACAAAGACGGCCTGCCTTCCGAAATCCACGATTACAGCCACACCGGCACGGTAAGCCTGAAAAAAGTGTTGACGGACAGCACGGAAACACGCTACTACTACCGCGAGGACGGAACGGTGAAAAGCTGGATCAACGAAAACCTGGACAACAAAACGACCCACATTATCAGCTACTCCGAAACCGGAGCTGTAGAGGAGGAGCGCTTTCTGGAAGGCCAGAAAACCGTGCGCCGGTACTGGTACGACGAGAACGGAGATCGGGCCAGAGAATGGGTGAAGGAGGAGTGAGCGGGATGGAGGAAATGCGTGGAAACGGTTAGCGATGCCTGGGAATAGGCCGGGATTTTTACGGCGCCACAATCTTTGTGTACTAATACACAAATGAACGAATGCACGTTTCCAAACAGGTTCTTAAGCCGCTCGAACTATAATTCCAAACTTACCGGATTTTAAACACCAGCGCATTGATCGGCCTGTCTTCAACATCGCCGGGGCAACGGCAGCGGACGTTATCGAAGTAGTACACATCGCCCGCCTGCGCCCGCCGGATCAGCCGGGCGGTTTGCTCGCTGTAGTTGGCGCCGGCGTTGGTGGACTCTATGGGATCCTGTCCTTTCGGCACATGCACCACGCTGAAGAAAGTAATGGAGCAATCGGCGTCGAAGTCGGAATTGGAGTGGAGGCTCAGCCCCCCGGTATTTTTAAACACCTCGGCCGCTAACGCGCCGCCGGGTACGCCCTCAATCTGCGCCACCGGGTCGGGGATGCGCTTGACGCGGAAGTTGGCCATGCGTTCCGGGAAGCCTTTGCCGCTGACCCGGATAGCGGCATTTCCCGGCATAGCCGGCTGAGCGACATACCGCCCTTCTCCCAGAGCGACGATCTTTACGTCCCTGCTGCTGACCTGTACCTGTTCGTTGGGGATGCCGGCCACGGCTATTGTCAGCGGGTTGTCCACGCCGACATAAAGGACGTTCATTTTATCGGCGGCGATGCTGACGGTGTGGCGCCCGCCCAATACAAAGCCGGTGAGGGCACCGAGGCTGGTCAGGACGAGCAGGGCCATCAGCCAGGGGAATGCTCCGGGCAGGCGGCCCCGCCGCGGGAGGGAAGCAGCGTTGAGTATCTTGTGGATGCGTGTCGACAAATGAGAGCTTGCGTTCATGACGAATTGATATTTGGAAGGTTGAGAAAATTTTGCCACCTGCAGGAGCGCCTGGCTATAAATGGCCGGATCGATACCCCGGGCCAGCACCAGCTCGTCGCAGCTTTCTTCCCGCAGTTGCCTGGCCTTGCCGGAAAGCCACCAGATAGCAGGATGGTAAAAAAGTAGGGTTTCCACTACCCGCTGCAGCAAATTGACGAGGTAGTCGTGGCGTTTGATGTGCGCCAGTTCGTGCAACAGCAGCGCTTCCACCTCCCCGGGCGTGAGGCCGGCCAGCAGCCCGGCAGGGGCCAGGATGCAGGGACGCCAGTGCCCAAAGGTTATCAGGCTGTTGGAGATAGCGGACTCCATGAAAAGAACGGGGCGGCTGACCTGTAGTTCCTTTACCCGTTTATCGAGCAACTTTGCCCATCGTTCCTCCGGCGGTGCCAGCCCGTAAACACGCAGCTGGGAAAGGAAAAAATAATGGCCCAGTTGCCGCATGCTGAGCAGAAGGACGCCGGCCAGCCAGGCCATCACTATGGCTACCCGTCTAAGGTTGGACAGCAGAAAGGGGAAAGCCGAGCGGAGTCGAGGCCAAGCGTGTGCAGGAGGCATGGAGTGTCCAACCTTAGACGGGTAGCCATCACTATCCATATCATATTGGATTCCAGATGGTTGGAAAGTACATGCTGCCAAAGTTCGGAATCGTTTTGGGGCAAGCGTACTGCTGCACCTGCCGCAGCCGGATCGATAGCAATCGCAGGTGTTTCCGCAGCCGGCGCCGGTTTCAGGAAACGGCTGAACTGCACGCCGGCAGTGCCGGCAAAAAGCAAAGCCGACAGTGCGATGAGCAGCACCACAAAGCCATACTGCCGGGAAACCGCCAGCCTGTGGCCCATGCCGCGAAGAAAAGCCCAGCCCAGAAAAGCGATCAGGGACAACTGCCAGATCGAATGGAAGAGGGCCCAGCCCAATGCCTGGAGCCAGGCCTCTGAGAGCGCCCAGTGTGTCATTTCTGTTCTTTTTTCTTTTGTTGGATCAATCTTTCCAGTTCTTCCAGCTCTTCAAGGCCGGGCCGGCTCTGCCCCAGCGCGTGCAGGGCCAGCTCGACGGCAGAGCCGCCAAATGCGTTTTTCAACAGCCGTTGCAGCAGGGACTGACGCACCGCTGGCCCCTTGACCGCCGTTTGGTAATAATGAACCCGTCCCTTTTCAATACGCCGCAGCACCCCTTTTTCCAGCATGCGTTGCATCTGCTTCAGTGTTGTGGTATAGCCTACGTCCTTCTCCCGCGCCAGTGCTTCATGGACGGTACGGACAGTGGCGGGTTCTTCCTCCCACAGCACCTGAAGAATCTCCAACTCTGATTCGGAAGGATAGTAGTTGTTCTCACTCATGAAAAATGCGTTACGACTTTTGTCGTAGACAAATATATACGACAATTGTCGTAATGTCAAGCGCAACGAACATTTCTTTTGTGATTTCTACAGATTTCCATGCATTTAGCTCTTCACGCAGGTGGGCTTTACCCAAGGCGGCGATTCCCTCTTTTTAGGTGTCATTTCGCCAAACCGGGAATTGCTGCCTCACAAATGCACAAATGCACAAATACACGAATACACAAATACACGAATACACCCAAATACACCTCTACCCCACCTCCCACTCCTGGCTTTTCCGGTACACAATACCCCGGAACAGGGCCACCATTTCGCCGGCCTCGTTGCGCACCTCCACCCGGTAGTGGCCGATGCGGTGGCTCAGCTGTTCTTCGATGGCGGTGGCGGTGATCACGTCGCCTTCCTTCAGGGACACCATGTGCGAGATGGACGTATCGATGCTCACGGCGTGGCGGCCGCGGGAATTGGAGGCGAAGGCGAAGGCGCTGTCGGCCAGGCTAAAGGTGATTCCGCCGTGGGCGATGGCGAAGCCGTTGAGCATTTCCCGGCGGACGGCCATGCGGAGTACGCAGTGGCCGGGTTCGGTTTTCAGGCGTTCGATGCCCAGCCACTGGCTGAACGGGTCGTTGTCGTACATTTTGTTGACGATCCTTTGCGCTCTTTCTTCGTTTGCCATTTTTGGGAGGGGAATTTAGGTCATCTTTTCATGAAAAGGGAGTCTGGGCCTCGAAATATCGCCCAATAATCCGTATCTTGGGGGAAAATATAATTTGGAGGCATTTCAGGCAGCGTAATCCCCTGGAAAGAGGTCTATTAACCAGAGGCAGAGCTGAATAGGCACCATGCGCGCCTGGCAAACGAAAATGTCCGAAGCTTGTTTACGACGGGGGAAAACGAAAAATGGTGTAAGCAAGGCGGATTAACCTCATTCCTGTGACGGAAAAGGAACTGATCAAAGGCTGTATCCAGGAAGACCGGTACTACCAACAGGAATTGTTCAGGCGCTATTCTGGCAAGATGCTGATGGTATGCCTGCGCTATGCCCGCCATGAAATGGAAGCGGAGGATATTCTCCAGGATGCTTTCATCAAAATTTTCGACAACATCGCCAAATTCGAATTCAAAGGATCCTTCGAAGGATGGATCCGGCGGATCGTGATAAACACTGCCCTCAAAAACTACAGCAGGAAGAGTTTTAAACAGGAGCAGATCGGCCTGGATAATTACCCGGACCTGCCGTTGGAACCCGAGATTTACGCCCACTTGCAGGAGGAGGAACTCCTTCGGCTGATCGCCAAGTTGCCGGAGGGCTACCGCCTCGTCTTTAACCTGAACGCGATCGAAGGCTACAGCCACAAAGAGATCGCAGATATGCTCGGCATACAGGAAAGCACCTCCCGCTCGCAGCTGGTAAAGGCCCGGAAGATGTTGCAGGCTATGATTATTGATTTGCAAAAGATCGCAGTATGAACAAACACCACCCCCTGGATGAGGTGTTTCGGAAAAGGTTGAGGGACCTGGAGGCCGAAGCGCCGATGCATCTGTGGGAAAAAGTAAGCCAAAAGCGCGATTGGAAACACCGCGCCCTGAACCGGGCCCGGCAGAAAATGCCGGTGGCCGGGCTGTTTGCGGCCCTCGTGCTTGCCGGCCTGTCCTGGGGCGTGTGGTCCTTCCTGCAACCCGCCCTGGGCAGCTTCCCCGTCCCGCTGGTCGGCCCTGTAGCTTCAATGGAAACCGGTACGCCTGCCAGCCATACTGCTGATTTGCCTCCTGCCCCCCCTGCCGGGGCCCCTGAAACTGCCGCTCGTCAACCCCTCGCTTCCCTTTCTTTTGCCCCGCCTGCCCGGATGGCCGCCGCCGTCCGCCACAATGCAGATAATTTGGCGCTTTTGGCCGCCGCCGCTCCAGCCATTCAGCAGGCTGTCCGGCCTCAAGATATCCGGCATCAGCCCGATCCTTCCCCTGCCCCTGCCCTGAGCCCCGTCCGGGAAGAAGCCGCCCCGGCGCTGCCCTCCGCCCTGGAACGCCACCAGAAGAAGGGCCTTTCCATTTTTGACGGCCTGTTCTCTCCCGACCCCAAATGCGCCGAGTTCGGCCGCGGCACCTGGGGCTTTTACCTCGACGCCCTGCTTTCGCCCGACCTTACCTTCCGCCGGCTCCAGCCCCGCGACCCCGAGTTCGAAGAATACGCCAATACCCGCGAAGAGACCGAATCCAACATGTACGCTTTCAGCGGCGCCCTGCGCCTCTCCCTGGTTTCCGACCGGGGGCTGGCCCTGCGCACCGGCCTGAACTACTCCCAGATCAACGAGCGCTTCAGCTTCGTCAACGGCAGCGAAGAGGTGATCGAAACCATCAACAACTACGACCAGGCCGGCAACATCATCAGCACCGACACCATCATCAAGATCGGAACCCGCCGGAAAATTACCCAGAACCACTACCGCATGCTCGACATCCCCTTCCTGCTGGGATACGAGTTCACCTCCGGCAAACTCAAAGTGTCGGCCAACGGCGGGGCCTACCTCAACCTGCTGTTCCGCCAGAAGGGCGACTTCCTCTCTCCCGGCGACCTGCAGCCCGTCCGCTTCGATTCGGGCGACCCCAATGCCTATCCGGCTTTCAAGCAGCAGGTGGGCCTGGGCTGGTACGGCAGCGTCGGCTTCGCCTATCAGATGGGCCCTAACCTCCAGCTTGTCGTGGAACCCCATGTTAAAATTTTCCCCAAATCCGTCACCCGCGAACAGTACGGCGTACAACAGCGCTATATGACTACCGGCTTGTTTGTCGGCGTACGGCAGCGGTTGTAGATTGCTTCACGGTTCCACGGTTCCACGGGTTCATGGGGCGCGATTCCTTTTTGTACCGCTTGCTCGGTTTTAGGCCCGTCCGTCCGGCCGGGTAAATCTTAGGCTGTAGGTTTTAGGGGGGCAATCCCAGCCTAATCGGGCACTCAACAGGTGCCTAACGCCCAAAACCTAATGCCTAAATCCTCCCAACACCGGAGGGGGCACAATTTAGCATCGCACCCGTATCATTATTTGTGTCCAGGCACTTAACAATCCAGCAATATAACAATCCAGCCATCCAGCACTTCTACCATGCAGCTCAAACGGATCCAGCACTACCTCCAACAGTACCGCAAATACCTCTCCACGCCCAAAGCGAAAGAACAACGCCTCTACATCTGGGAGTCTCAGCGCATCTTCCAGCAAAACTGGGACATGGATGCGGACGACTGGCCCGCCATGTACGACGGCGCGCTCCAAAATTCCCAAACCAAACGCCTCTGGAAGCGCGAGGCTTATGAGCCTAAGCGCATGATGCTGGAACTGGCCCGCATGCAGCCCGATTTCGTGCGGCATATGTTCTTCGACCTGTTCAACGAAGAGAAAGAACTGGAAGGCCGGGTGGGGCGCTTCGTCTACTACTGCGACATGCTGCTCCAGGAATACAAGGACAAACACCCCCGCTCCATTGACAACAACCACTACCACGACGACGATTACGGGATGGTTTCCCTCTACCTGGCCTTCCGGTACCCGGATCAATATACCCTTTACGAACCGGACGCCTTCCGCCAGCTGCTGCAAAAGCTGGGCAGCGGCGACATCCCCCGCGCCAACGACATGGAGCGCTTCGCCAAAGTGATGAAAACCCTGTACAAGTTCATGCAAAAGGAGGAGGGCCTGCTGGAACTGCACCGGCGGCGGCTAATGGAGGGGGCACATTATACCGGGGAAAGCCTGCTGGTGGTGTACGATTTTTATAAATATTGCACAGAGCCGGGATCGGGCGTGGAAGCGTATGTGGACGAGCGGGGGAGGGGGTAGGGGTGTAATGTAACGGAGGTTGTGGGAAAAAGCGATACTCGGCCGCCAATCCAGGCCGGGCAGGTGGCCCGTTGTTGGTTGCTCGTTGCCAGCCCGGAAACTCAGGCCCTGCTGGCAGACAACCGACAACCGACAACAGGTATGCCCTGCAACCGTAGGTGGTGGGTTAAATCCGTTGATTTTTCAGTGCAAATGGAGAGCGGACCTCCAGGTCCGCTGGATTGGATCAACGGATTTAACCCACTTTCCAACCGCAAACCGGGCCTTGTTCGACGTTATAAAAATGCCCTCTCCGTTTCGTATCTTTGCCCCGCCTGATCTAAAAAAAAATCACCAGCCAGGCATTCATCAAAAGACGTCCCATGCAACGAATACTGTTCCTCCTGCTCGCCTTCCTCCCCCTGCTTCCCCCGCAAGCCCGCGCCCAGTACGAATCCATATTCCCGGATTTGGAAGGCCCTGCCCTGCTGCAGGCCCTGCGGGGCAATTACACTCCCGACGGCGTGCTGCTCTTCACCGACGCCCGGGACACCCTCTTCTCCCGCATCGACGCCCGCAACGACAGCCTCCGCTGCGTCTACACCGGCTATACCATCTATCTGGATCCCAACGAGGACCCCACCCAGGACGCCTTCGCCAAGGGCATCAATACCGAACACACCTATCCCCGCGCCTTTGGCGCCGGGCAGGGTGCCGCCATCGCCGATATGCACAACCTGTTCCCAACCCGCGAGGACGTCAACGCTGCCCGCGCCAACCTGCCCTTCCAGGAAATCCCGGACGGCCAGGCGCAAACCTGGTACTACCTGGACCAGCAGCAGAGCAACATCCCCGGCAGCAATATCGCCCTGTACAGCGAGTACACCTCTTCCGGTTTCGAGCCGCCCGAGGCCCATAAGGGCGACGTTGCCCGGGCTATGTTCTATTTCTACACCATCTACCGCCAGCAGGCCGACGCCGAAGATCCCAACTTCTTCGAATCGCAACGCGAAACCCTCTGCGGCTGGCACCTCGCCGACCCGGTGGACGATACCGAGTACCAACGCAGCGAGAAGATCGCCTTTTACCAGGGCACTCCCAATCCCTTCGTGCTGGACTGCACCGTGGCGCAGCGCACCTACTGCCTGGGCCAGTCCGAACCCTGCGACCCGGTAGGGGTGGAAGAACCCGGCCGGCCCGGGGGGCTGGAGCTGTCGGTTGCGCCCAACCCGGCCCGCAGCGAGGCCATCCTGCAGTACCGCTTGCCGGTGGGCGGGGAGGTGCAGTTGCAGGTGTACGACGCCACTGGCCGCCAGGTGCTTCGGCGGGACCTGGGCTATCAGCCCGCCGGGCAGCATCGTTATGCACTGGCGGGAGCGTTTCTGAAAGGGCCGTTCGTGGTCGGGCGGGTGCTGTTGTTGCACGAAGGCGGGATGGTTGTGGATTCGGGAAAGATCATGCTGGCAGGGCAGTGAAAATTTTGAGCAAAAATACTTGCTATGTTGAGTGAAATTGCTCGGGATGGTGAGTAAAATGTTTTTGAATCTATAAGCCTGCCGATGTATAAGCGCGAACAATATGAAACATTCTCCAGCCGGTTGTTTTGAGCAACGGCACGGTCGTCGAGACAATTCGCAGGTTAATCCGTTTGGCTTGCCAAGTTCCGTGTAATTCCGTTACCTTAGGCGAGTCATTTTCAACCCATAAAAAACCTAAACCACATCACATGAGTTTCTTCGATCGCCTGAGCAACGGCTGGAAACTGGGCATGGCCAGTTTCGGCGTCATTCGCGAAAACCCCAGCCTGATGCTCTTCCCGGTGCTTTCCGGGGCTTCTCTTTTGTTCATCTGCCTGACTTTCTTCGGTGGCATTGCCGCCATGTTTGGCTTTCAACTGGATGCCTTTTTCAGCCGCTTCGAAACCGGCGGAGAGTGGCTGGCCTACGCGGCCCTCTTCATTTTCTACCTCGTCAACTTCACGGTAATCGTCTTTTTCAACGTCGGCCTGGTCCACTGCACCCGCCTGATCATGGACGGCCGGGAGGCCAAAGTGGGCGACGGCATCGCCTACAGCATTTCGCGCCTCAACGCCATCGTCTCCTGGGCCATCCTGGCGGCTACCGTCGGGGTGATCCTGAAAACGCTGGAAGACCGCCTCGGCGCCATTGGCCAGATCATCATCGGCATTGTCGGCATCGTGTGGTCTGTCGCCACCTTCTTTGTGGTGCCGGTCATCGCTTACGAGGACGTCACCCCCATCGAAGCGGTGAAGCGCTCGGGCCGGATCGTGAAGGAAAAGTGGGGCGAGGCGATCGGGGCGAACTTCAGCTTCGGCCTGTTCTACTTCCTGGGCATTATCGCTATTGTTGCCATCAGCGTACTGTTGTTCTTCGTACATCCCATTGTCGCCATCGTTGCCGGCGTGCTATCCTTCCTCTTCCTGGCCACGGCGGTGTCGGCGGCCAAAACGGTGTTCCTGGCGGCGGTTTACCGGCATGTGAACGACGAGCCGGTGGAGTTTTATGACAGTGAGGTGCTGGACAATGTATTCGTGCCAAAGAAGAAGTAAGTGTTAAGGCGGAAGGCGATTTGCCGAATACGGCCGGATGAAATCGCCTTCCGCCTTTATACCGCTCTGTAAATCCTCAGATGCTCCTGCCAGCTTTCCCATCCGGCCATTCCCCCGGGCAGGCGGCCGTGCTTGCCCAGCACCAGATACCCGCCTTCTGCCATCCGTCCCCTGATCCTTTCAAAAACCTCCCGCTGCAGGCTTTCCTCGAAATACATGGCCGCCAGGTTGCGGCACAGCATCAGGTGGAACGGGCCGGGCGGCATCTCCCGGCGGATATCCTGCTGCAAAAAACGGACGCCCTCCCGGAATTCGGGGCGGAGACGGAATAACTCTCCGGCCGGCTCGAAGGCATCTTTTATCCAGGCAGGGGGCAGGTCCTTCAGAGAAGCGCCGGGATAAACTGCTTCATCTGCCCGGCCCAGCAGGTGGCCGTCTATATCGGTGGCGATGATCTCTGTGTCCAGGCCGGAGAACCGGGCTTTCAGTTCCAGGTGCCAGATCAGGGCGAGGCTGTACGGTTCTTCTCCCGAAGCGCAGCCGGCAGACCAGCAGCGGAGGGGGGCGCCGGATGCCGTTGCCGCCTGGGCCAGCTCCGGCAGGATTATGTCCTTTATCGTATTAAAAACGCCCTGCCCCCGGTAGAAGCGGGAGATGGTAATGCGGCAGAAGCGGTCGAGCAACTCCCACTCCTCCGGCTGCTCTTCCAGGTACTGGCGGTAGGCCCCGAAGCCTTCCAGCCCCAGTTCCCGGATACGCCGTTTGATCAGTTTGCAGGGCTGGCGGCGCACCTTGCGGAAGCCGGGCCAGCGCAGGCGGAGGCGGGGCAGGGCCCACTGGAGGAAAGTGGTGCAGGAGGGGTGGGGCGGGCCATTCATTCGAATGAGATTTTATTTTCTGACAACTCTCCTGACGGCGAGGATATTTCCCCTCGGGTCGGAAAATTTAATCCAGTAGACTCCGGAAGGGACGTCTGACAGGTCGGCTTCGCAGAGTTCTCCCTTGGCAGTTCCCCTTCTGCGAAATACCGAGGCGCCATTTACATCGACCAATTCAACATTCAGGCCTTCGTGGAAACTGTGAGAAAAATAGATGTGGCTTCCCGCCGGGTTGGGAAAAACCCTGGCTTGTAAGCTGTCCATGGGGAGATCTGTTCCACTGATCAGGTCTTCCCCGTCGCAATCCTCGTCGACGCCGTTGTTGGCAATTTCTTCCGAGCCGGGATAGATGGCGGAGTTATCGTCGTCGCAGTCCTGAAGAGAAAAAAACGCGTCGCCGTCGTTGTCCACCTCAAGAACGATTTCATCCAGGTAGATCGTAGCCCCCCCGGGGTTTTGGAGGTAGCTGGTGGCCCACACGAAACCGCCGATGATCATGCTCAGGTCGCGGCCGGCAAGATCGACGGTAAATTGTTGCCATTCCTGAGAAAGAGTGACAGGGCCGGGCGATACGGGAATGGGGCCAAAGGAATCATGGTATTCCAGGTTGGCGGCGTTGATGCCGCCGGTTTTGAATTCGGCCTTTTCTCCTCCGTTTTCTCCCCGTGCCCAGAAACTGAGCCGGATTTGTGCGTGTTCTTCGAGGGCATTCAGCGCATTGGAAAAATCGTAGCCGGGATAGTGTCCCCAGTTGTTTACGGGGAATTGCCAGTAGATGCCTCCCCAGTGGCCGGGAGAAGGCGTATAGGATATTCGGATGCAGGTTTCGCCAGAGTATGGGTTATCTGTTGACAATTCATCGATAATATCGGTAGGGTTAGAGAAGGTGTCATTTAATATTGTCGCCAGTTCGCCCATCCATCCGCTGGAGAAGAAGTTTCTCGTTGTATCGCACCCGTCCTTGTAAATGTACATGGGAAAGTAGCCTTCTTCAGCTTCCACCACCCGGGGTGGCCGGCTGATGGTGTTGAGCCCTTCCACCGGAACACAGTCAACGAGAGCGGGTTTGATGCTGCCATCCGCATTGTACATACCCCAATGGATACCAGCTTCTCCTTCGAATTTGCCCTTCCAGTTTTCATCGAAAATCTCAAAGTAAAAATAGTCGATGTCGTTCTCGTCCGCCATGGCGACAAAGTCGGAAATATAAATCTTTTGGTTCTCCGGGCTTGGAACCGCCTCGCCCCGTATCTCTCCTTCTGATGGCCAGCCCGTTTCACCGATAACCATGTGTTTATCGGGATATTTTGCTTTGAGTTCATTCCACTTCTCCAAAATATAATCTGCGCTCTCTTCAATGCTTACCCCGTCCCAGTAGGGATAGATGTGGACAAACATAATGTCTACCGCTTCTGCCAAAGGTTCGGAGTGAAGCCAGTGGAACCAGGTTTCGGCGGTAGCTACCGGCAAATCATCTGTGGCTTCCTTTACCTTTTCGATGTACGCTATTAGCCTTTCTTCGGAAAGGTCGGCTCGCAGGAGGACTTCGTTCCCAACGATTAATCCTTTGGTGGTGGACAGGCCCAGGTTGGCTATTTTAATCAGGCTGTCGATTTGCCTTCGGTTCTCGCACTCATCTTTGGAGAGCCAGGCTCCCGGATAACATTCGAGGCCAACCTGCTCACATAGTATTGGTATCTGTTCGAGATTGTCGGTGACGCCATAAGTCCTTATTTTCGTGGTCAGGTGCCGGATAAATTGCAGGTCTTCTTCCATTTCGGGCGTGGTTGGCTGAATGCCAAAATCGGGGTCCTCGTTATCCCGGTGAGGGCCGTAACACAGCCCTTTGAACGACTCGATAGTACCGGATGATCCGGGCACCCGGTATGTCGCCTCTGATTGAGCAGATACAGGCGACGGACCAACAGGAGACAACCAGTTGAGCAAAAGAATAACGATAATACCGGAAATAGCCAGGAAGCATTTCCTGGTTGAATGGAACTGCGTTTTCATGGGTTGAATTTTTGGTGATTGAATAGGTAAGCGATCCTGAATTGGGCCAGGAAGGAGGTTTTCTTCTCGTCCTGGAGCAGAATAGGCAGTGAAGATTTGAGCTGGCTGACCACCAGTCCGAACTGCAGGCCAGCCTGGAGGCGGGTACCGTCCATGTCGAAGCCGGCGAACCATTCCGACTCTTTGATTTTGCCGATCTCTCCGATTGGGTTTTCTCTGTCAACCTCCAGCTCGCCGAACCGTTCCCACCCTTTTTCGGCTTCCAGCCTTACTGCAGAGGGAAACAAGCTGGTGCCGGCAACGATGCGAAAAGTATTTTGATACTCTTTGCCGAAAGAGAAAACAGGTAAAGTGGCGGACAGGGGGATGCTGATATTGACCCCCGGGCCTGCAGTTTTGACATTGTAGTAGATGAATGCTTTTCCGGGGATACCCGGCTTGATATAGTCCTTCCGATAGGTGGTTTCGTATAGCTGGTTGTCGTTTATAATCTCGAATTTTACCAGTTCCGGCAGGAACCGCAGCCCCAGGGAAAGGAAGCCCTTGAAGTTGAGCACTCCAACATTTACTCCGTACTTGTCCGGCAGTGTCATCTCCACTCTGTTGGCGGCGATCAGGTAACTGTCGGGCACGTCGTCCGGAAGGATGTGATAGGGCCGGTTTGCCTTATCGTCGGGATGAGGGCGCCCCGTCCTTATCTGGCTCGGAATGTTAATCAGTTCTATACTGTATCCTTTGCGGAAGTTGATGCCGCCGCCGCCGCCAGATGTAATCGCTGGGTGGCGGGCCAGGTATTCTTTCCAGGAGACGAGCCTGACGGGAGAAGGAATGGTGATAAGGCTCCAGTTTACCAGGCTGTTGTCCAGAATCCTTTGATGTACAGAAAGATGCCTTTGAATCTGACTGCCGTCCTGGTGTTCGATGATCAAATTTATGTCTTCTGCCTGCCTTATAAGGGACTTTGGCAAATCGAAACGAAACCAGCCGATCTGGTTGGTTTCCATTTGCAGGAAAGTTTCCCGGATCATTAGATTTACACCGGCGCCGGCTATCCCTTTTTCCCGGCTGTTCACTACTCTGCCAATTATTGAAATTGTAGTGTCCGTCACATTTCCTTCGCCCTGGCTATCCTGGTTTTCGCCCCAAACATTCGGCGCTTTTACAAGCTGAACGCTGATCTGAGGATAATCTTTGTCAAAGGGTTGGATTACTTTTTCCAGTTTGTAACCGGCGGCACTGACCTGGTATACTATAAAACCTTTTTCCTGTATCCGGATTTCCACTTTTCCTTCGGATCCGGTCCTGTAAACTGGTATGCCGTTATGGGAATTGATCCGGACGGTAGCCCCCTCAATTCCCCTCCCTCCTTCGTCGGTAATACTAAACGTTACGTTGATGATCTCTTGTGAGTAGACCTGTACGCCCGGCAGGGTTACAGACAGTAAGATGGATAAAAAGATTCTGCTGGCCATATCTTTATGTTTTAGGTTCCTGTGGTGGGTTCCAAACAAGCCTGACAGGTTTCTCCAGGTTCAGGTAATCGACATTTTTTTCCCGCTCCACATTCTCGTGGCGATACCGGAATAGATAGTTGTCTGCCAGTTCGCTTTCCTGCTTCCTTGCGGTCAGCCTAAATTGGCCGTCCGGGCCGGACACCACGGTGGTATCTCGGGTTTCAATCACTACTCCGGCCAGAAGCTTTCCGGAAGCATCTACAACGGCACCTGAAACCTGGAACGTAGTGAATGCGGGGTCGGGTAGCGGGGCAGGGGCTGGGCTTTTGATTTGGGATTTATCGTTTTTTTCCTTCTTGCTTCTCGCTTCGTGATCTGAAACGTGCTTGTCGATTGGTCCCTGTATGTCAGGTTTTTGGAAAGAAAGGGCTAAGGAATCAGTTCTGGAGCAAAAATCGAAAACGATGCTTTTCACGGCATCATAATATAGAGAGTCCTTCAAAAAAAGATGGTGGCAAAGAGTGGCTATCCTGTTGCAGGTGTTCGCCCTCAACACCTGATAACTTTCCCGAAAGGCAGATTCAAATGTGTTTTTGATGTAAGTCGTGTCGAGGTTCTTTGATTTTAAGCTGTGTTTGCCCTGCCCTTCGAGAATAAATATCTTCCTCCAGATGCTTTCGACTCCAAGTTCTACGGCCGTTTCTCTATCAAGCACTCTGGTGCCCTGTCTTATTTCCACCTGATTGATTTCCTTCAGGAAACACACACAGTCTCTTGGTGGGGGCTCGCTGGTACGGCAGGCACAAAAACTGGCGAGGCAGTAAAATAATACCCACCTGATGATTTGATTTGCTGTGCTTTTCATGATGGAGAGGTTTGATGTTCTATTAAGGAAATAGCAAAAAAGCGAAATGGCCAACAGCTTTTACCAGGCCACGTGCAAATTTTCCCTCTTCCTT
The DNA here is from genome assembly GCA_020636375.1 of Lewinellaceae bacterium. Taxonomy (GTDB): domain Bacteria; phylum Bacteroidota; class Bacteroidia; order Chitinophagales; family Saprospiraceae; genus JACJXW01. The sequence goes on from JACJXZ010000014.1 coordinate 343,119, forward strand.
CCTTAGCTTTACCCCAAAAAATGAAGCCAACCCTTTCCCTCTTGTTTTCGCTGCTTTTCTTTTCCACTTCCGCCTTCGCTCAAAAGGCCCTCCTCCAGTCCGGCCCCATGCTCGGCTACAACGAGATGCGGGAAGTCCTGCTCTGGGCGCAAACCACAGAGCCGGCGCAGGTGCAGTTCGCCTACTGGGCAAAGGAAAAGCCCGGCGAAA
>JACJXZ010000015.1 GCA_020636375.1 Lewinellaceae bacterium
TGCTTCGACCTGGCTGCGGATGGCCTCCGTCCAGGGCTCGGCGCCCAGGATGGCGGTATGCACGTTGAGGCTGTCGGGGGAGATGCCCCGGGCGGCCAGCTCTTCGGAGAGGCGCTGAGCGTAGGAGGGCGTACAGCAGATGACCTCCGGCCGGAAGTCCTGCAGCAGAAGCAGCTGCCGCTCCGTCATGCCGCCGGAGACGGGGATGACCGTCATGCCCAGCAGCTCCCCGCCGTAGTGTAGGCCCAGGCCGCCGGTGAACAGGCCGTAGCCGTAGGCATTCTGCAGCTTCATGCCCGGCTGGCAGCCCGAAGCGACCAGGGAGCGGGCCACCACCTCGGAGAAGATATTGATGTCCCTGCGGGAATAACCCACCACGGTCGGCTTGCCGGTGGTGCCGCTGGAGGCGTGCAGGCGGATAGTATCCTCGACCGGCAGGGCGAACAGCCCGAAGGGATAGTGGTCCCGCAGGTGGTGTTTCCGGGTGAAAGGCAGCTTGTGCAGGTCTTCTATGCCTTTGATGTCAGCCGGGCGGAGGCCTTTTTCCGCCCACTGGTTTTTGTAGAAAGGGACGCGTTCGTAAAGGTTCGCCGCCAGGTTTTGCAGGCGCTCGCCCTGGAGCCGGCGGAGCTGGCCCAGGGGCATGGTTTCGATCTCGGGATTGAAGTATTTCATGCTTAAAAGCGGTTAGGGCAGTTGCCGGGCTAAAATACATAACTATTTGGGTATTTCGGCATTGCGGTTTTATGGTATTGCGGCAAATTGCCCCTTCGGCCCTACACGCTAACCCGTTCAGCAGAAAATATTGCCCGTTTAAAAAGTGTTGTTTTGTAAATAGCTGATTATAAATCCTATACGCGCATAAAATTTTTTTCTTGTTCAACCCCGATTCCTTCCCGTTCAGCCAGGAAAAGTTTCATCCGGCGCTTTTTGCCTATACTTTTGGAATAAGATTTCAAGAAAGAGCATTTTCAAAAAATTAAAATCGCTTGACTATGAAAAAGTTAAAATTAACCACCACATTTTTGGCATTGTTTGTGCTGGCCCTGGCGCCGAAAACCTGGGCCAACTGCCCGGAACCCACCAATCTGCAGGCATTCGACGTCACCCCGGACAAGGCTGTGCTCACCTGGGAAGCTGCGCGGGACGCCTACCGCTTTGCCGTAAAGGTCGTGAACGGCCCCAACACGCCGGCTTTTGGGTTGGCCGCCGTCACGGACGCCCCCCGGATCGAAATCCGCGGCCTGGTGCCGGGAGGTGAATACCTCTTTGTCGTAAAAGCCTGGTGCCGCGAGAGCCTGCAGGACAGCGATTACTCCGAATGGGCTGTTTTCCGCACCCCGGACGACGGCGCGGCGCCCGACCAGGGCCGGTGCGCCCCTCCTGCCGACCTGAAGGCCATCGACGTTTCGCCTTTCGGCGCCACCTTGAAATGGGCAGCGGCAGAGGCTGCCAGCAAGTACGAGCTCGAGTTTCAGGCAGAAGGACAAACCGCCTTTAATATTGTGTTGCGGGAAACGGATTTCCGCCTGGACCGCCTGTCCCCGGAAACCACCTACCGGTTCCGTGTCCGCTCTTACTGCCCTGAAGAGAATGTATTCAGCGAATATGCCGACTGGTACGATTTCCGGACTCCGCCCCGGAGCGCCCTCCGCATCCGGCCCGGCACAACCACTCCCGCCGCCGCCTACCCCAACCCGGCCGACCAGCGCCTGAACCTGCGCATACCCGCCATTGCCGACGGGCAACGGGCTGTGCTGAAGGCCTTCGACGCCCGGGGCCGGCTGCTCCTGGAAACGGCCTTCACCGCCTACGAAGGGCAGGCCGAAATCCTGGACGTCGCCGACCTGCCGGACGGCATGTACTTCCTGGCCGTGGAAAGCAATGGCCAGCGGCTGATGGAGGAGAAGGTGATGGTGACGCATCGGTGAGTTGTATGGTAAAATTGTCGAAGTTCAAGTTCAGGAACCAAGTTCAAGTTCAATACCAGTAGTTTCTCATGTGAGGTGTACACGTGATGATGAGATGCCACAAAAGTTTACCCGGACTTCGGCTTGAGCTCAGTCGAACGCTGGCCAGTTGGGCACAAATGCACAAAATCCCACGAAACTTCGTGCGGATTTTGTGCTTTCGTGTCTTAGTGGCAAAACGTGCGAGCTCTACATGAGAAATTGCTGGTTTAATACCGGTGCCGCTCTGAGTTTGCTCTTGCACTTGACACTTGCACTTGACACTTGCGCTTGACACTTGCACTTGACACTTGCACTTGACACTTGCACTTGCACTCGCCCTTAAATTGGGGTTTTCCACTCATCCTGATATTTTTAATGACTCCTGTTTTTCACTAAATTGCCTCAATAACCAATACAGACAACCTATGACGTCCCGCCTCCAAAACCTCTGGGCCCAGGGCCAGCCGGCCTACAACTTCTTCCTCACCATCCCCAACGCCTGGACGGCAGAGCTGATGGCCCGCGCCGGCTTCGACGCCGTTACGCTGGACATGCAGCACGGGCTGATCGACTTTGCCACCGCCCTGCAGCAGTTGCAGGCCATCAGCACGACTGAAACCGTGCCGCTCGTCCGCCTGCAGTGGAACGAGCCCAGCATCATCATGAAAATGCTGGACGCCGGCGCCGCCGGGCTGATCTGCCCCATGATCGACACCGCCGTGGATACTGCTGCTTTCGTGCGCGCCTGCCGCTACCCGCCGGCCGGCATCCGCAGTTACGGCCCCATACGGGCGGGCCGCCTGGTGCCGGGCGATTATTTCCGGGAAGCCAATGAAAAAGTGCTGGCTTTTGCTATGATCGAAACGGCTTCGGCTGCCGAAAACCTGGAGGCCATTGCCGCCGTGCCCGGCCTGTCGGGGCTGTTCGTCGGGCCGTATGACCTGAGCGTCAGCCTGGGGCTGCAGCGCATTGCCGACATTTACGACCCTGTGCTTCGTGATGTCCTGAGGCGGGTGCTGGCGGCCTGCGCCGAAAACGGCCTCATCCCGGGCATCTACGGAGGCAGCGCCGAACACCTGCGGGAACTGTCCGGCATGGGCTTCCGGCTGCTCTCCACAGGAGACGACACGAAGCTGCTGGAGCAGGGGGCGCAGGCCTTGCTGGGAGAGCTGAGGAGAAGCGGACGGTAGACGGCGGAGAGCGGATGGACGAGCGAGGGGACATCAAAAATCGAAAATCACAAAATGGCGGGTGGCGAATGCCAGGAAGATGGAGTGGTATATGCTAAAGTAAAGTGAGGTTTGACCTGGATGTGTTGTCGTTCAACGAACTGAAGGCAGTTGAGGCTGGGCGTCTCAGGCAAGCCAAACTTGAGGCATACTTGCCAGAGAATGCCGGGATTGCAGCTGCTATTGGGAGTGTTCAAACCGCCGTGCTTTTTAGTTTTAAACCGCAGGGGGCGCTGACCTGCCTGCCGCGAGGCGCGGCCTTGCAGGCAGGGATACGCAGGGCGCGCAGGCGCCTGGGGATCAAAAATTTACTCAGTGGCCCTCTGCGCTCCCTGCGGTTAGAAAAATGCGAGGCCTTTGTTTTGAAGCGCCACCTGGATTTTGAGTTTTCTCAAATATACCGCTTATGCCCTGTAAGCCACATTTTTCACTTGCTTTTTCTCCTTTTGCCGCTCTTCATCATCCGCCCTTATCTCCTGTTCGATTTCCCTTTGCAGCAGTTTCCACCACAAAATAGCTGGTATGAGGTCGCCCGAATGTTTTTCCAGGCGGTAGGCGATTGGCAGACTCAGTTTTTCCCTCTCGTTGATGATCCGGCTCAGGCGCGTGGGGTGTATATTCAGGTCTTCCGCCAATTCCTTTTGCTTCCTGCCTGTCACCTTCATATATTCCTGCAGATAGTAGGAAACGCTCTTTTCCGCTTCGTATGCCTGGCTTTCCAGGTAAAATGCCATTTGATATTTAACCTTCAGCAAACCGGAATAAACCCCCTCTTCTTTGGGTTTGGTTTCCAGGATTTTTTTCCGGTGTTCCCACAATTCTTCATCGGCTTTTTGTTTCTCTTTTTCAGTCAGCCCGTGAGGAAACACGAAGGATTCTGCTAATTCCTTGTCGGTATATTTTTCCCGCAATTTTTTATAAAGTTCTTTATCATCCATTTTTCAGGTATTTTTCGATTAAAGCCTCTGCCCTTTTTCCTTCAAGGTATATATGCGTACCGCCTTCGGCAAACCCATAATTGTTCCTGTAATGATCGATCAATTCTGTTTTCGGTATCAATGACACAAAACCCTCATAATCTTTCGCAAAAGCGATCATGCAAGCATGGGCGATCAGGCAACCTGCAATATTTTCATATTCTTTTTCAGCTCCTTGGTTTTCTTTCGACACTTCGATCAACCTCATGAAAATCCTGAGTTCTTTTGAAATATCTTCCAAAGAGATCAAGCCCAGAACATCTTCCCTGTTTGCCAAGTTGTAAACTTTGATTATTGTTTAAATAATGTTGGCAAACCTCTTAAATTTATGTGTGCCGGCAGGGCCACACACTTTGTGTATACATGCATAAATGAACACTTGTATTCCATAAACAGCCGCCATGTACCAAAACCAATGGTTAGACATCGTCCTCATCGCCGGCTTTGCCCAGGGCCTTTTCCTGTGTTTCGTACTCTGGAAAAAGGAGCGGGCCAACCGGCAGGCGGTGCAATACCTGGTTGCCGCTTTGGGGCTCCTTTCGTTGCTGATGGTGGGGCGGGCTACCTTTCAGCCCTCCTTCGTGCAGCAGTTTGCTACAGTCATCATGCTGCCCGACGTCATCCTTTTTCTGGGGGGGCCACTCATCTATTTCTTCATCCTGTCTCTTCTCCGGCAGGAACTGCCATCCAGGCCGGGCATCTACCTGCACTACCTGCCTGCCGTTTTCCACGTGGTAGTAATTAATACCACCGTAGGCCTGAACCTCAACGGCACCTGGAGCTTCATGACGATCAGAGAGGTGCTCGTTATTATGTTCATCATAGAAGCCGCCGCCATCGCCAGCTTTCTGACGTACTTTATGCTGAGCTTCCGGGCCTGGCGCCGTTACCGGGAAGCGTATTATCAGAAATACGCGGCGCCCTTCCTGGGCCGTTTTCTCCGGCCTTTTTTTATCCTGGCCTTTTCCCTGGTCGGCGCCTGGGTCGTTGGTTTTGCCTATAACTACTCTATGGAAAGGCCCGACTACATCGCTTACGTGATCGTCTGGTTCCTGCTGGCTGCCCTCATTTACTTTCTGGCCTATCAGGTATACGGCCATCCGGAGTTGCTGGAATTGCCGCAGCTTCGGGAGGAAAATACCGGGCCGGCCGTCGAGGTTTCCCCTGATTGGATCAGTCAACTGGCCCGGTTTATGGGGGAGGAAAAACCTTACCTGGACCCGGAGGTAAAGATCGGCGCCCTGGCCGATGCCCTGGGCCTTCCCAAACACGAGCTCTCCAAAGTGATCAACCACGGCTTCGGCAAAAATTTCTTCGACTTCATCAACGGATACCGCATCCGGGAATTCATCGCCCTGCAGCAAAACCCGCGCAACGGGCACCTCAACATCCTGGAGCTGGCTTACCAGGCCGGCTTCAACTCCAAATCTGCCTTCAACCGGGCCTTCCGCAAGGAAATGGGGCAAAGCCCGAGCATGTACCTGAAAAACCAAATTCAAACAGCTTCTTATACTCAACGGCAATAGTTGCAAGGGTTGCGGGAAACAATGGAACGATGAACCCGTGAAACAGCGCAACCATAAACCCACCTTTCCCGTCCCACTTTGCAAAACGGGTCGACAGGCTGCCTGGAACTATATTCCTTTGCAAAATAATCATCAATTTTTTACAACTGTTTAGGAAGCCTGCCCAATATGGGCTTTTTGCCGCCAAGCCACTAAAGCCACGCAAACTTTTGTGGGGTTTCGTGCTCTTTGAGTTTTCGTGGCATAAAAATCGGCGGGCTAAACAGATAAGATTTTTCAAAAAAGAAGTTATGAAAAAAATCACCCTGCTGTTTTTCCTGGCAGTGGCCACCTGCCGCCTTTTTGCCCAAACCGTCACCACCGTCGCCTCCAACGTGCCGATCGACGACGACCTCATCCTGGCCCCGGACGGCAGCCTCATCGGTTCCCACTACAACGGGACAGCGCTGAGCAAGCTCAGCCTGGACGGAGCGTCCGAGGTCTTTGCTACCGGCTTCGACACCCCCAATGGGCTGGCCTACGATTCCCAGGGCCGGCTGTTTATGGCCGACAACCGGGGGAACAAGATCTACAAATTCAATGCGGAGGGTAACTTTGAGGTGTTTGCCGAGTTTACCAGCCCTTCCGGCCTGCTTCGGGAATGGGACAGCGACACCCTCATCGCCACCAGTTATGCCGGCGACAAACTGGCCAAGATCGCGCCGGATGGCAGCATCACGGATTTCCTTGCCGACAGCCGCCTCAACGGCCCGGTGGGCCTGTGCTACGACGAGGGCCACAACCTGTACATTGCCAATTTCGACGACCGGAGGATTTTCAAACTGACGCCGGAAGGGGAGCTTTCAGACTTCGCCCAACCCGGCGCCGGAGGATGGCTGGGGTTCATCGCCTATGCCCAGGGGTATATTTACGCCACCTTGTTTTCCCGGCATCAGATTTGGCGGATCGACTCCTCGGGGCAAGCTGAGCAATGGCTGGGCAGCACCGCCGGCTCGGCCGACGGAGATGCTTCCGAGGCAAAATTCAACGGCCCCAACGGCATCCGGGCCAGTTCAACCGGCGACACCCTTTTCGTCTCCGATTTCAACACCCGCTCCGTCCGGATGGTCACCGGCCTGAACCCGGTGGTATCCGGCCGGGAGGTTCTTGATGCCGGGATAAGGTTGTCGGTCTCCCCGAATCCGGTTTCCAGCCCGGTGGCCTCTGTCCGAATAAGCTTGCCAGGCAGCACAAGGGCAACGCTGAAGTTATTGGATAGCCAGGGACGGTTGGTCCGGATTGTAATCGCCGATAAACTACTGCCGGCCGGGGCGCATGAGTTCGAGCTGCCGGTGAACGGCCTGCCCCCTGGCATATACCATTGCCGCCTTTCAGGCACAAGGGGAGAAGCGCTTACTCAACAGCTCGTCATTGGGCAGTGATCGGGATACCTCCGGATAGTGTTGTTTGTTGTTTGTTGGAGGAACCAACAACAAACAACACCCCCATTCACATCCCGGGATTCAATATCGCATAATAAAACACATCCAGCACCCTGTCATTCTTCACCACCGCCTGCCGCGCCATGCCCTCGAACTGGAAGCCCGCCTTTTCCAGCACCCGCTTGGAGGCGATGTTGTTGGAGAAGATGCGGGCGTAGACGCGCCGCAGGCGCAGGTCTCCGAAGGCGTGCTGCACCATCGCCTTTACGGCCTGGGAGACGATGCCCCGCCCCCAGTATTCTTCGCCCAGCCAATAGCCCAGCTCGCCGGACTGGCTGTAGACGTCCGGCTGGAACATGATGCCGACGGCGCCGGCCGCCTCCCCGTCCACCTCAATGGCAAAGACGGATTCCATCTCGGCGCTGCGGGCGTATTCGATGAATTGCCGGGCATCCTCCTCGGTATAGGGGTGCGGGAAGCGGTCCTGCAGGCGGACGGCGATATTGGCGTTGTTGGCGTGGTAGGCGAGGCTGCCCGTATCGGCGGGGCTGAAGCGGCGCAGCCGGAAGCCCCGTCCTTCGATGAGCACCTCCCGGTCGCCCAGGGCAGGGCTCTTTTTCGGGTTGAGCAGGCGGATGAGCTGGCGCAGGTTGCCGATCTCGTCATAATCATAGCCGTTGGCCTGGTGGCTTTCCACCTTTTCGTGTTCCCAGGTGGTATGGAAGGGAATGTGGATCGCCTTGCCGCCTAACCGGCAAATGGGCAATACATCCGATTTCAGGGAGTTGCCGACCATCAGCACCTCTTCGAGCTTAATGCCGTTCCGGCTGAAGATCTCCCGGTAGGTGGCTTCATCCTTCTCAGAGACAACCTCCACCCGCCTGAAATAATCGGCCAGGCCGGAACGGGCGATCTTGTTCTCCTGGTCGAACAGGTCTCCTTTGGTGATGACCATCAGCTCGTAGTGTTCCGAGAGGGCCTCCACCGCTTCCCTGACCCCGTCCAGCAGGTCGACCGGATGCTGCAGCATGGCCTTGCCCATGTCGATGATCTGCTTTACTTCCGCACCCGATATCCTGCCTTCCGACAACTGAACCGCCGTTTCGATCATGGATAACACAAAACCCTTAATGCCGTAACCGAAAAGGCTGAGGTTTTTGCGTTCGGTCTCGTACAGGCGTTTGTCCAGTTGAGCGGGTTCGACGTAGGCGCCGAGCAATTCTTTCAACTTTTCCTGGGTTTGCTGAAAGATGGGTTCGTTCACCCAGAGGGTGTCATCGGCGTCAAGGGCGACAATTTTGATGTTGTCGTAGTTGTGCATGGCTGGCTGTATAAAATCGGTTTTTTTCAACATAGGGCTAAGGGGAATGAGTGAATGAGTGAATGAGTGAATGAGTGAATGAGTGAATGAGTGAATGAGTGAATGAATGAGTGAATTGCACCCGGCCGGCGAGGGCAGCACGGGAATGCCCGGAACCCGGGCCGGGCCCGCTGCTTCCTCTTTTCCGTCCTGGAGCGCTACGTTTTTTTTAACACGCTTCAGCTTATTTCAGTTTGGCCGCCGGCGCATCCTTCCGGAAATATAAGCCGGGATGCTCCATAAAATCAAATTCTTTCCAGAATTCCAGCCCGATCTTTTCCAGCACCCGCACGGAGGCGGCGTTTTCTCTCATGACGCGCCCGACGATCCGCTTCAGGCGCAGTATCCGGAAGCCATAGTCCAGGCAGGCACGGGCGGCCTCGGTGGCGTAGCCCCGGCCCCAGTAGCGGCGGAAGAAGCGAAAGCCAATGTCGGTCTCGCCCAGCTCGGGAATGTGCTTCAGCCCGCACCAGCCAATCCAGGCAGGCAGGTCGCCGGCGCCTTCCGGCTTCAGCAAGACGGCCCAGCGGCCGTAGCCGTACTTCCTGTACTGATCGTAATTTAATAAGAATTGGCGGGCTTCTTCTACCGAAGCAAAGGGCGGGTCGCCGGTATAGCGGACGACTTCCGGGTCTTCGTTGAGCTCGAAGAAATGAGGCGCGTCTTCTTCCCCGAACTCGCGCAGGAGGAGGCGGGGCGTTTCCAGGATGTATTTGACTTTCATATAAAGAGGTAATGTAGCGGAGGCCGTGAGAAAAAAGGGCAATCAGCCGGCGCTCAGGGCGTCCACGTCGTTGCCCGTCAGCAGGTGTACCCGGCGGGAGATCTCCTCCGGGGGCCAGTCCCACCAACGCAGTTCCAGCAGTTTTTGGATTTGCTCTCCGGAAAAGCGGCGGCGGATTTCCCGGGCGGGGTTGCCGCCCACGATAGCATAGGGCGCCACGTCTTTGGTGACGACGGAATAAGCGCCGATGATCGCTCCGTCGCCGACGTGGACGCCCGGCAGGATCGCGGCCCGGTAGCCGATCCAGACGTCGTTGCCGATCACGGTGTCCCGCTTGACGGGGTACTCCTTCCCGTCCATGGCGTGGCCCCAGCTGCCGCCGAAGATGGCAAAGGGGTAGGTGCTCACGGCGTCGGACAGGTGGTTGGCGCCGTTCATGATGAACTCCACGCCGGAGGCGATCATGCAGAACTTGCCGATGATGAGCTTGTCGCCGGTGAAGTCGAACAGGTATTTTACATTTTTCTCGAAGTTGCGGACGTCTTCAAAGTCATCGTAATAGGTATAATCCCCGACGACGATGTTCGGGTTCTGAACGAGGTTCTTCAAAAAGCAAAGCCGCTCGATGTTGGCAAGCGGGTAGAGGGTGTTCGGGTTGGGTGGTTGCATGGGAAGGAATGAGTGAATGAGTGAATGAGTGAATGAGTGAATGAGTGAATGAGTGAATGAGTGAATGGCGGTTGCGAAAAACAGAACGCCAAAGTAAAATGGAAATTTCCGGAGGGGAGAGATTTTGAGTAATTGGCGGGAATAAATGAGCGGAAGGGCATTTTGATGGAACGCGGATGGCACGGCAACAGCTGAGCCACCAATCCACGTCATCCGCGTTCCATCTGCCGGGTTTATTTCAACTCTGCCAGCGTGGCTGGCACCGGCACGATATTGCGCACCGGCTTCGTGCTTTCAGGTAGGCGAAGACGTACCTTCAGGTCATCGTCCGTCATCTGGGCGAAGTTAGTAGGGCATGGGGGAGCAGCGGGCGGCTGCCTTCCAGCCCTTTGTACTTTCCTTCGCGGATCGCCCTGAAGAACTGTGCTTCCGTCCACAAGTAGATGCCGGTATCGTCGGACGTCAGGTTGGCGGCATAGGAGACGCCCCAGGGCCGACGGCGGCGGTCAGTCCGGAGAGAACAGTACCCAGTTGCGGAGCTCGGCAGTGTCGACCTGCGCCAGGGGTTCATTTGCGGATGTACGGACAGCAGGCGGTCCGGTCGGGTTCAGTGTGCGTACATCTTCTTGGGCGAGTGGCAGTCGTTGCATCCGCTGATGGTTACTCGGGTACTGGCGCGTACCTGTTCTTCTTTGGATGGCTGTTCTGCGGGCTGCTGCTCCGGAGTGGGTTCCGGGCTGCGAGGCTAAAGCCATAAGGGTTATACTATGGCGAAAAGGCTTTTCAAGATTTTCATTGGATGAATTTTTCCGTTGGACAAGGAAGCTGGAAGGTACTGCAGTTTCCGGGAAAATTGTTGCGGCAATTTTGGTATCCAGCCAGGCTTCGGGGCTTAATATTAAAATAGGTTGTTGCTGCCTGTGCGAACCAGCAGATTTATACAGAAAATGCCGTTCTGCGGTTGCAGATTTCAGGCGGAGATGTTACCTTACAGGCATTATGCAGTATTGCCTCAATGGCCTTTCCGGGCACCAATTTATTGACAGCTCCTTGAAAACTAAGCGTTATCCACTGATAACAAGCGGCTTGTGTTTTCGGAAAGCACCGAAAAAGCCCGGAAAACGTTCTTTGACAGGTTGAAATTGCCCATTTTAGCACGTCTGGTATCGCCTTATCTTGCTGAAATAGTTTGCTTTAGAAGCTGTGACGCCTTCGACTAGTATCCATTAGAATGAGGATTGAAACAGGTTGTCCGCTTACTGCGCTTCGCATTATCCATTAGAATGAGGATTGAAACCAATGCTCGTCCATCCATTAGAATGAGATTACTTTATTTCTTCGTATTATCCATTAGAATGAGGATTGAAACTAGAGGGTAAACTTCGTTATCCATTAGAATGAGGTTCTTCGAATGAGGATTGAAACATATCCTAGAATGAGGATTAAATATCATAAATGAGGTTTATCGGGAACTACTTCTTAACATACGTCTCAACGTTGAACCTTCGATATTATCCATTAGAATGAGGATTGAAACCTCAAAAATAATGGTTTTTGTAAAAATTCAAATAGCTTCAGGCATTATCCATTAGAATGAGGATTGAAACCTGTCATTGCTGTGTGGTTTGAGTTAGAACTTTTCGCTTCGTACATTATCCATTAGAATGAGGATTGAAACAGGATTCCTGTATCTGACATAATTCTACCATAATCTTCGGTATTATCCATTAGAATGAGGATTGAAACAACACAATGGTATTGGGTTTGGGATTGCAAAAATGACTTCGTACATTATCCATTAGAATGAGGATTGAAACAGCAAATTCACCTTATTGAAAACGCCAAGTTCCTGGCTTCGTATATATCCATTAGAATGAGGATTGAAACATAGGTCCGCCCAGTGTCCATTAGCATAGCGGATGCTTCGTATTATCCATTAGAATGAGGATTGAAACGACATTCGGAAGCAGGCTTCCCTTTCCACGGTATTTTCTTCGTACATTATCCATTAGAATGAGGATTGAAACTCCGCATCGGCAGGTAGTTCCGCTTTGGAATTAGCGCTTCGTACCATTATCCATTAGAATGAGGATTGAAACGCAGGTAGTAGTAATACATCCGGGACCCTCCTGACTTCGTACCATTATCCATTAGAATGAGGATTGAAACTTCATCCTGAAGGAGTACAAGGGCGTGTATGCGTGCTTCGAGTAATATCCATTAGAATGAGGATTGAAACCTCCCGCTTATGGGGGAGCATCCTGCGCATCATAGCTCTTCGTACATTATCCATTAGAATGAGGATTGAAACCGGTTGATGTTGCGGTACTTGTAAGGTAACGACCTCCTTCGTACCATTATCCATTAGAATGAGGATTGAAACTGGGTATAGCTTACTTCGTCGTCGAACTGGCTATGCTTCGTATTATCCATTAGAATGAGGATTGAAACTTGAGGGTGGAGCCGATCACTCCGCCCGTAGCGCCGCTTCGTACCATTATCCATTAGAATGAGGATTGAAACATAGGTTCGATCATGTTCGTGGATTATAGTTTCGTCTTCAAGTAGTATCCATTAGAATGAGGATTGAAACGCTCGATACTAGGAGGAGGATGCTGATGAGCGAAACTTCGTACTATTATCCATTAGAATGAGGATTGAAACTTGCCCACCGCGATGAAGTGACCGAGGAGGAATTCCTTCGTATTATCCATTAGAATGAGGATTGAAACTAAAAATATATCCAAATATTTGGATGTTAATGTACACTTCGTAATTATCCATTAGAATGAGGATTGAAACAAAGCCCTCCCCCGGCCCGGCCTTGCCTTTTCCAGAACTTCGGGGCCATTATCCATTAGAATGAGGATTGAAACGCCGCTGTCAGTTTGGTTGGCCCACCTGGGCAGATCGCTTCGGGGCCATTATCCATTAGAATGAGGATTGAAACTTAGTTTGACCGGCTGCGGGTTCGCCCGCAGCTTTTCTTCGGGGCCATTATCCATTAGAATGAGGATTGAAACATGCCACAGGCAATTGGAGTGAGCCATACCGCCAGGCTTCGGGGCCATTATCCATTAGAATGAGGATTGAAACAGTTTCTCTGCGGGACCGAGCTTGAAAAACTCGTCCTTCGGGGCCATTATCCATTAGAATGAGGATTGAAACAAATTTGATTGACTATGAAAATAATTAAAGAGAATTTCTTCGGGGCCATTATCCATTAGAATGAGGATTGAAACTAGCTGACATCGACAGCAGTATATTTTCCTCCTTTCTTCGGGGCCATTATCCATTAGAATGAGGATTGAAACCGACTTCCCGGGGGAATATGAAGAGAAAGAGATGCCCTTCGGGGCCATTATCCATTAGAATGAGGATTGAAACATGTTACGGTGAAAGACGACAGCATCCGAGCAGGCGCTTCGGGGCCATTATCCATTAGAATGAGGATTGAAACATTTTCTCAAAATCAGGGACAAGTTCCCGTTGGAGCTTCGGGGCCATTATCCATTAGAATGAGGATTGAAACACGCCGACTTCAACGCCATCACGGATCAGCTCGAACTTCGGGGCCATTATCCATTAGAATGAGGATTGAAACCGTTTTGATAGGCGTAAATCAACGCCCCATTTTCGGCTTCGGGGCCATTATCCATTAGAATGAGGATTGAAACTGATTTGGCTTTTTGAAACGGGATTGGCTACAAAGCTTCGGGGCCATTATCCATTAGAATGAGGATTGAAACCTCGACTTCGCTCGGTTTGACACGGTTAACGGCAAGTTTCCGGAGTGGTATCCATTAGAATCGCAAGCACAATGCGCGAAGCCGAACTGAACGCTTCCCCGAAGACATCACATCCCTTCATTAATATTTTAAATTTCATAAAGTGAACTTCCCGGCAGCCATCCCCGCGTTTTTCTCAACCCGGCGAATTCGCCCGTACCAGTTTGTTTTCTTACCTTTGCCGAAACAAAAAGAACAACCAATAGAACGTATATGGCAACCGTCCTCAACCACAGCTTACTCACCGACTTCGACACCGGCCTGTTCGGTGCCGGCAAGCACTACAAGATATATGAAAAACTGGGCAGCCACATCATTGAAGTGGACGGCCAGTGGGGCACCTACTTCGCCGTATGGGCGCCTAATGCGCAGGCTGTTTCCGTGATCGGCAACTTCAACTACTGGAACCGCGACAGCCACCCGCTCGCCGCCCGCTGGGACAGCTCGGGCATCTGGGAAGGCTTCATCCCGGGCATCGGCAAAGGGGAATTGTACAAGTACCACATCCACGCCAAAGACGGCCGCCACCTGCAGAAAGGCGACCCCTTCGCCCTGTTCTGGGAAATCCCTCCCAATACGGCCTCTATCGTCTGGGACCTGGACTACGAATGGAAGGACAAGGCCTGGATGGACAACCGAAAGAACATCTCCGGGCTCGACAAACCCTACTCCGTATATGAGGTGCATATCGGTACATGGAAGAAAATCCACGGCGGCACCCGCAGCCTTAGCTATAAAGAACTGGCCGATGAACTGGTCGATTACGTCAGGGACATGGGCTTCACCCACGTGGAGTTCCTGCCCGTGATGGAACATCCTTACTTCCCCTCCTGGGGCTACCAGATCACCGGCTACTTCGCCCCGACGAGCCGCTTCGGTACGCCGCAGGACTTTATGTACCTGATGGACGCCCTGCACCAGGCCGGCATCGGCGTCATCCTGGACTGGGTGCCCTCCCACTTCCCCAACGACGCCCACGGCCTGGCCGATTTCGACGGCACCCACCTCTACGACCACGCCGACCCCCGCAAGGGCTTCCACCCCGACTGGAAGAGCTGCATATTCAACTACGGCCGCAACGAGGTGCGCTCCTTCCTCATCTCCAACGCCCTCTTCTGGCTGGACCGCTTCCACATCGACGGCCTGCGCGTCGACGCCGTAGCTTCCATGCTCTACCTGGACTACTCCCGCGAGGCAGGCGAGTGGATCCCCAACGAGTTCGGCGGCAACGAAAACATGGAGGCCATCTCCTTCCTCAAGGAATTCAACGAAACCGTTTACCAGGAATTTCCCGACGCCATCACCATCGCCGAAGAGTCGACGGCCTGGACGGGCGTCTCCCGCCCTACCTACACCGGCGGCCTGGGCTTCGGCCAGAAGTGGATGATGGGCTGGATGCACGATACCCTCAGCTACTTCAAACACGACCCCATCCACCGGCAGTATCACCACAACGAAATCACCTTCAGCCTGGTGTACGCCTTCAGCGAAAACTTTATGCTGCCCTTGTCGCACGACGAGGTGGTACACGGCAAGGGCTCCCTCATCCAGCGCATGCCGGGCGACGAATGGCAGCGCTTCGCCAACCTGCGCCTGCTCTTCGGATACATGTTCACCCACCCGGGCACCCAGCTGCTCTTCATGGGCGGCGAATTCGGCCAGACCAGCGAGTGGAACATCGAGAAAGGCCTGGAATGGTGGCTTACCGAGTTCGCCTACCACAACGGCATGCAAAAATGGATCAAAGAACTGAACCAGTACTACCGCAACTCCCCCGCCCTGGTCGAGAAACAGTTCAACCCCGAGGGCTTCCAGTGGATCGACCACGGCGACTACCAGAACAGCAGCCTCTCTTACCTCCGCTACGGCAACGATAAGGAGAAACCGGTAGCCGTCATCTGCAACTTCACCCCCGTGGTGCGCGAAAATTACAAGATCGGCCTGCCGCTGGCCGGATCCTGGAAGGAGGTGCTCAACAGCGACGGCGAAGAATACGGGGGCAGTGGCGCTGTGCAGAACAAAGGCCCGCTGAAAACCGTACAGGAGACCTGGCACGGCCGCCCCTATAACGTGAGCCTGAACCTGCCGCCCCTGAGCGTCGTCGTCCTGGAACTGGACAAGAAAGCAGAGTCGGCGAAGAAAACCAGGGCGGCAACCGCCAAGCCGAAGGCGGCGGCGGCTAAAACCGGGACAAAGGCGAAGGCGAAGGGGGCGAAGGCGAAGCCGGCTGCCTCGAAGTCCCAAAAGGGACAGGATTAACCGGACGTACCACTTTTAAGTGGTGCGTTTTATAGACAAGATGAACAGGATGAACAGGATTGGGCTGCCCTCAACCCCCAGACCCCATGCGGACAGCGGACAGCGGACAGGTGGCTACCCGGTTAAGGTAGACAGGATGAACAGGATGAACAGGTTGGGGGGAACTAACCCCGGAGGTTAGCAATTTCTCATGTAGAGCATGCACGTATCGCCACGGGCGCAGTTGCGATTTGTCCCCCTCTGCTGATGAAGCGAACGGCCTGAAAGGCCAGCCTATCTTAGCAGGGGGCAACGTCCCCTGTAAAGGCGTACAACCGTAACCGGCGCCCTGAAAGGGCAGCATATTCAAGCTGGTATTATGATGGCCCCGTCTATCCAGCCGGATAAATTTTAGGGATTGCGCAATAATAAGTTACACAGAATAGACGAAGTTATTTTGTGTGCTGGCAAGGCGCCAAACGCAGGCATAGCAGAGCTACGGCGAGGCTTGGCAACAGTCTACCCCGCACACGAAGTGTCGGGGCCGCCAGCGCGCAAAAGAACGAGTATAAATGGGTAATTTATTGTTGCGCAATCCCTTAGTGCCCGTCTGGTCAGCCGGGTAAACTTTCGTGGCATCTTTTCGCCACGTGCGTACCTTAAACATGAGAAACTGCTGCCCCGAGGCACTCCTTCTCCGCCCGCCGTAACACTGCGAAGGAGACTGGGGGCATTGAGAAGAGCTACCTTCCCACCCACCACTTTTCCTCGTTATTGCATCTGGCAATGCAGCGGCCGTAAGATTTGCATTTTACCCGCTCCCAAAAATAAAGCTCATGAAAGCCATCCACACGCTCCTCCTGGTCGCGCTTCCTTTTCTGTTATTTTCTCAGAACAACCGTTACGTCATATTCGAAAACTTCCGGTACGGCTTTGTCGACGGGGACGGGGAGGTAGTGATCCAACCCCGCTTCCGCAATGTGGGCCGCTTTTCGCAGGGGCTGGCGCCGGCGCGGGAGGAGGCGTATTGGGGCTTTATCGACACCCTGGGGCGCTGGGCCATTGCGCCCACCTACGACTACGCCGCCCCGTTTGTGGAGGAGTTGGCCCGTGTCTGCCGGGATGGCCTGGAGTGCTGGATCGACAAAGATGGCGTCGAATGGAACAGCAATATATGGCACCGGCGCAAACTTGATCCACACGGCGTTTTACGGCAGGAGGAAGGAGGTGGCATGACACTGTCTATAAATGGAAGGAAGCTGCAGCTCCCCCCGGGAGACAACCCCGGCTGGAAGCAGGGGCCTTATATTGCCATCGAGCGCACCGCCGGAACAGCCGACGGGCAGAGGAAGATCGAATACGGCATCATCGACACCAGCGGGCAGGTAGCCGTCCCCTTTGGGAAATTCAGCAGAGTATGGCCTTTCTTTCAGGGGCAGGCCCTGGCCAGCCGATACGATGCCAATGCCGAACGCAGTGATTATTTCCTCATCGATACCGCCGGCGAGATCATACGGGCGATCGGCAGGCCAGGCAGCAAAATGCTGAATATCTCACCCGGCCCGGACGGGCGCCTTTTTTCCGCCACCTACCAGAATGAAGCGGGGCAATTCTGCCGCAACCTGTTGAACCGCCGGGGGGAATGGCTGCTGGAAAGAGACACCATGGCCAATATCCAGCCGCTCGGCCATGGTTTGGCGATCGTCCATTACCACAACCCCTGGGAGTATTGGCTGGCCAATGAGCAGGGGCTGTGTTGCACGGAAGCGCCACTGCAGAAAGCGAGGCCATTCTCCCGGGCCGCGAATGACAACTACCTGTACGGACAGGAAGCCTCCGGCAGCTGGATTCGCTTCGACACCAACGGCGTCGAGCAGCCGGCGCCGGGCCTTCGGGCGCTGGATACCATCGAAGGGGCGAAGTTGTACGCCCTGCATGGCGGCAACCTGGCCACTTTTGGTATTAAGAAAAAAGGGCAACCGGCGCGCATCGGGCTGCTGCATGTAGAAAAAGGGCTGCTGTTGCCGCCGGTTTATCAGGAAATTTTACCGCAGTTCGGAGGGGAGGAGAAGGAATCCGTCGTAATTGCTGTGAAAAAAGACGGGGCGGCCGGCTATCTCCGGGAAGACGGCAAGACGCTGTGGCAGTCCTCCCGGTTGCCGGAAAAGAAGCTGCGGCCCTACGATGCGGACGGGCGGGTACCCATGACGTACGAAGTCCGCTGTACTTATAAGATGAGCTGGTGGCTCCGGCTGTTCACCGGCAAAACCAGATTCCTCCGCGCCTGGTATTTCAAGCGGCCCTTCCAAAAGAAATACCGCGGTTACAACCTCTACCTGATGAACGACGGCCCGGATACCCTCGTCCTGAGCGCCCGCAACATGGGCCAGCTGTCCATCCACCTGGAAGCGCAGGACGAGCAGGGCGAGTGGCGCCGCATCGACCAGTGCGCAGGCTGCGATGTGGTGGCTGCCAATGCCGTCAAAACGCTGCCCCCCGGCCACTTCTGGGCCTTCCGCGTCCCGAAAATGGAGGGCGCCATTCCAACCAAACTGCGTTATGTGGCTACCTACTCCCTGCCGGAGGAGGTCACCCCGCCCAGAGCCGATACCTTGCCGGACGGGCGGCAGGTGCGGTACCCCGTCAAACTCAAAGGGGAGCGGAAGCTGTACAGCCGGACGTTCAGCGGGGGCGTCAACCCGGCCCAGTTCCATCCGGAGTATGGGTTATAGGGCCGTTCATTCGGGATTGGATGGCGGGGGAGTGAGGGGAGGGCTATATCGCCATTCTACTCTACATTGAAGCTATCCTCAAAAAGCACGATCGGGATATGCTTCCGGTAGCTTAAAAAGTCTTTATCGGTGGTATAAATCTGAAAATCGTTGCTCGCTGCCACTGCACAAATCAGGAAATCGATGTGGGAACCTTGTACGCTATGCTGTCGGCACAGGTTAAAAAATGACGCTGCCAGTTCGTAATCAGAAGTGAGGATTGGCGTATCGGGGAAGTAGGCCAGCCTGGATTCCAGGGCTTCAAATTGCTCCGGGTCGGGAATGCCCGAAAGCAGCTCCTGGCGGATAGGGCCGATCATCCGCACCTGGCCATCGAGGATGAGGCGCTTCAGCGTTTCTTCCCGAGAAGAAGGGGCGGATTTCCTCCGGAGCGCCAGAGACCAGACACTGGTATCGACCAAAGTACTCATTTACGGTTGCGGTAAGTTTTGTAATCGTACCCAGGGTCATAAACGATGCTCCCGAACAAGGTAAGAATATCTTCCTGTTTCCTGCGCTGGATAAACTCCTCCAGGGCCTTGTTGACCGTAGCTTTTTTGGTTTTTAAGCCGCCGATTTTCAGCGCTTCTTCCAGTAATTGGGGATCGATATCCAGGTTGGTAGCCATATTTACACAATATTTTACACAAAGATATGTGGAATTAGCGGCACGCGCAATAGTGTCGCAAACTTCAATATCAGCTTCCGGCAGCAATTTACGGGCGCCTCCCGTTCAGTCCGCCGTCCAAAAGGCGGCAGCTTCGCTTCGTCGCCTGTGGAGGAGAGGGAGGTAACCGCAGCGAAACCGGCAAATGCATCGAAAACTACCTTGCCGGCGGAGAAAGCTTACCTTTGCAGCAAAAACCATGAACGCCATTTTTCTCGATTCCCCCGCTTCCGACGGCCAGCGCCGGGAAGCGCTCTACCGCGGCCAGCTCTTCGTCTATTCCCCGACGGACACCACGCGGGCCTTCATCCAATTTGCCCGGCAGATGATCGAACAGGCCTTCGGCGGCCTCGATCCGGTTACCGCCCAGTACCACCTGCCGGTAGAGGAATACGCCGCTATCCTGTCCCGGCTCAAGCCGGCGTTTATCCACCACCCGCAGTCCAAGGAATTCCTGCAGGCCATCCTGCGGGAGCGGGGGTGCGATCCCGGCAAGACCTATTTCGACGTGCCGCGGCTGCGTTCCTCCACCAGCGACGATTACCTGACTTCGGGCATTGCTTATGCTTTCCACCCGCACCGGGATACCTGGTATTCGGCGCCCATGTGCCAGCTCAACTGGTGGCTGCCCGTCTATGAAGTGGAGGCCGGCAACGTCATGGCCATTCATCCCCACTACTTCAGCCGGGCAGTGCGCAACGGCTCCCGGGAGTACAACTACCAACAGTGGGCAGCCACCAGCCGCAAAGAAGCCGCCCAACACATCAGGAAGGATACCCGCAAACAGCCGCATCCGGAAGAACCGGTTGAACTCGAACCCCAGATCTGCATCGTGGCGCCTCCCGGAGGGTTGCTCGTCTTCTCCGCCGCCCACCTGCATTCTTCCGTCCCGAACTATTCCGGAAAAACCCGGTTCAGCATCGATTTCCGGACAGTCCACCTGGAAGACCTCAGAGACAGGAAGGGCGCCCGGAATATAGACTCCGAATGTACCGGGACCACAGCCGGGGATTACCTCCAGGTGGAGAGCCTGGAACACCTGCCGGAAGAGGTGGTCCGGCTTTATCTGGATGGAACAGCGCAGGATTTGGATAGCGGAGAGGGGAGAGGGGGGATATAAATAACGTCCTGATTGTAACGGATTGCGTAGCTGGAAGGGGCAAAGGGTAGCGGCCGTGTCCCCTTAGTCCCGTAGGGACGATGGCTCATTGCCAGGGCCGATAGGCCCTGGATTAATGGTCATGTACGCCCTGGTCCTGCCCCAAAGGGGCCACTATGTGGTAAGGACGACAGCCAATCGCCACAATGCCCTGGCGCCTTTTGGGCTATCGCTCCCCGACACTCTGTGTACGGGGCAGGCTTTACAGAGCTCTAGATTATACAGGCTCAAAACCCTGATTTTGTTGATCGTTGTCGGTTGCCGGTTCACTGCTTCATCACCGGAATCGCTATGCGCTCGTTTTTCCCCTCGCCGGAATGAAGGATAAGGTAATAAGTCCCTTTCGGCAGTGTGCTCAGGCTGAGGGAAAAATCCGGGCCGGCGCCGGCTATCCGCTTTTTAAACACCAGCTTCCCACTTTGGTCAATAATCCATATCGACTCCGCTGTTGTTCCGGGCTGCAGCGATACATTCAGCTGGCTGGAGAACGGGTTTGGGAAGGCCTTTACCGCTGCGGCTGAGCCATCTACACGGGCCAGCCTCCAGCCGCTGTAGGAAAACCTGCCGCTCTTTTCCACCTGTTTCAGCCGGTAGTAGGCCAGCTTGTCGGCGGGCTTCTCGTCGGTGAAGCGGTAACTTTGAGTGCGGCCGTCCGTGTCGCCCTGCGATTTGGCCTGCCCGATGGGGAAGAATGCGGTGCCGTCGTCCGAGCGCTCGACCTCAAAAAAGTCGATGTTTTTCTCCAGAGAAGTGGTCCAGTGAAGATCAATCCGGGTTTTTCGGGGATCTATGTCGAAATTGGCCAGCCGTACGGCAGGGGTTTCCATCCTGGCCAGGCCCAGGCCCAACTCCCGGTTGGTTTTGCCGGCTTCGACGGAGGCCCGGAGCGCGCTGCCTTTCTCCGGCGCACAGGAAGGGTTCAGGTGTTCGAAAGGTTGGCCGGGGTTGAAGTTCAGGGCGGAGGCCTCCAGGCGGTAGTTGCCCGGGGGCAGGCCTTCAAACAGAAAGCTGCCGTCGGAGCCGGACACGTCCATGGCGATGAATTTTCCATCCTCGCCGTACAGGTCGATGATCAGCCTGGCGAGGGCGGGTTCGCTGGCCTCCCGGGAGCAGTTGCCGTTCTTGTCCTGCCAGGCCCGCCCGGAGATGTCGCCGGGGTTGGCCGGCGCTTTGGATACCACTTCGTGCGCGCCCAGGTCAATGCCGTTGTTTTGAGGGCGGGGGTTGCCCCAGAGGTCTTCCGGCACCGAAAGTGGCAACCCGGCGTCCCGGCAGGCACTGAATAAAGCAATTCTGAAGTGCTCGGGCTCGTTTTTGGCGGGATGGGCAAATTTGGGGTCAGCCCACATCCCGTTGGGTTCAAACGAGGGGTCGGCTTCTCTCATCTCCTGAAAGGAACGCCCCTCGTGGACTTCCTGGCCCCTGGAGGAACCAAAGTAGCAATTGTGGTCAAAAACGATGCTGTCGGTGATGTCGCCGCTGATGTCCTGCTCCGCTCTGGAAAAATCGAAAATGTTGTTTTTAAATTCCAGCCGGCCGATGCCTTCCCGCAGCCAGATCAGGTTGCCGGTCCGGTTGCTCGGAGCGATGACGTTATTCCAGAACTGGGTGTTGTCGGTATTGCCGACCAGGACGCAGTGGTGGCCGGAACCGGCAACGATGTTATTGACGGCGCGGACGTTCGGCGACCGCACGGTCAGGTCGCCGTAACCCTGGCTGATCGAATTGCCGTATATGAAATTTCCCCTGATTTCCACGTTGTTCACCCACTCGTAGTTGACGTAGATGCCGCCGGCATGGGAGAATTTGGTGGTGTTGCCCGCTACCAGGATGTGGGACCCCGTGGTGATGTCGACGCCGTCCTCGCCGGCGCGCAGGGTGGTGTTGTTGCGGATGATGATGTTCCCCGCCAGGTCGTTCTCCTCCTGGTCGCGGTGGCAGGTGATCGCATCTTCCAGTTCCAGGACTTCCGGATTTTCTATCCAGCAACCCTCCACGAGGACGTCTCTTAGCTTGTTGCCGGGCGACCCGTTCAGCAAAATGCCGTTCACGCCGTAGTTGTAAACGTACAGGTCCTTCAGCCAGATGTTGCCTCCGCCAAAGCTGGAACGCACCGCATTGGCGGAACAATTGGTGACTTCCACGCTGTCGATGACGATCCAGGACGTTCCGTTGTCCCTGCCCAGCCACAGCATGTTGTTCCCGCCGTTGTCGAGATGGATGTCTTCAACGATAATATAATTGTGTTTAATGACAATACCCTGCCCGCCCTGACAGTCGATCCGGGGCTTTTCAGGGTGTGAGCCATAGGCGCCGAAGTAGACGCAGTTGTGGTTCTTCGGGTCAGCCACCTCAAACCGGATCGGCTGGTCGATCACCGTATCTTCGATGGTGATCACTCCTCCGGGTTCTCCTCCGTTGTGGGGTTCCAGGGGCCCGTCCGTCCAAACGCCGCCTCTGATCAGCAATATGCTGTCGCCCGGCAGAAAGGATTCCTCGTTGATCCGCGAAATGGTTTTCCACGGGCCCGTATGGCCGCCTTCGTGGACGGCGGCCCGCCCGTCGTAGCTGTCGTCCCCATGGACAGGGTCTACATAATAGGTGCCTCCAACGGCCTTGCCGCAGGATAGAAGGGAAAGCAGGAAGATCAACAGGGCATATCCCGGACGGGCGACAAGTAAGGAAAGGATATAGGCCAGCGGGTTCTGGCAGGTGAAACGGGTAATGGAGGCCAGGATTCGGCCAGCGTAATGAGCCATTGGGTTGTTTGTTTTTCAAAGGGTGATCGAAGTGCCGGGTTTCCCGCCTGGGAATGGCAGCCCGGTGCTTTTCCCACACTTATACGGGGGACAGCGGCCTTAGGGTTTCCCAATAAGGGGCTTTTATGGTTTGCCGGTTCGGATTTTTGCGCCGATTTGGAGTATACCTGACAATTCCCCGGCAGAAAGGTTCAGGAGGGAGGCGGAAAAAGAAAGCGCCGCCTGGTAAGTGCAAACCGGGCGGCGCTGTTGGCATCGGGATACAGGGTCCCTATTCCCTGGAAATGATGAATTTGACTGCCTGAACCGAATCGCCGGCGAAGAGCTGAAGGAAATACAGCCCGCTGGGCAGTGACAGGTCTTCCAGTATTATCTTATTGCCGCCCGGCGTTATCCCCTGTTCTTTGACCAGCATCACTTTCCCGTCTATGGAGAGGGCCTGAAGGCGGGCGGTGCCCTCTATTTTGCTGTCGAAAACCAGGACGAGCCGGCCGGACGCCGGATTGGGGTAAACCTGAATGGGACTGATCCGTGCTCCCTCCGGAGCGTCGGCCATGGCCTGGCCTGCGGAATTGGCCGGCGCCGGGCTATCTGGCGGGTTGCCGGCTAAAGTTGCCCTGCTCGCACCTGCTACTTCTACGTATTCCACACATAGCTCCGGTGCTTCGGAAGGAGAATCGTTATTGGATTTGGCAACCCGGCGCCCGTTGCCTTCCAGGATGAGGACAATGGAACTGTTAGAGTTGTAGCCGCTCCGGTTGACGATCTCCTGAATGATGGCCGAGATATCCGGCGTTCGTTGGTCCTGGCCGGCGGCCCCCGCCGAGGTCCATTCGGGCGGTGCCCAGCTGACCGCAGCATTGGTCCGGGGACGGCTGCTGATGTCGTGGTCCGCATTGCTGAACCGGGTGGGGTTATCGCTTGCCTCCCCAAAGATAGCCAGGTTGCATGGGCTGGCGTTGTCCGAGCTTTTAGTGGCAAACTGGAGGTAAGCATGGTTGATTTGCGCTCCCGCTGGAATGCTCAGGCCGTTGAAGAGCAGGCCGATCAACTGATTGCCCCGCCTGGGGTCGTTCGCCAGTTCGAGCGCTTTATCTCCCCGTTGGATATTTCCATCGGGCCACTCTTCGGCATCGTCATTTTTGTTGCCGATCCGGACACAAGCCTGAACGGGGGCGGACATGCCGCCGCCACAGGTACAGTCTGCCTGTATGGTCTCGCCGGTCGTGTTGGGGTCGCCGTCATCACAGGCGTCGCCGGGCTGATGGGTGATGTTGGGGTTGTTGTCGTTACAATCGACGTCGGCGCAGACGCCGTCGCCATCGTTGTCGCCGATGCCGGTGCAGGCAGTGGGGGTGCCGGCGCAGTTGCAGTTGGCGTCGATGACGTCGTTGAAGGTGGTATTGTCATTGTCGTTGCAGGCCTGCCCTATATAGGTAGTGATGCCGGCGTTGTTGTCATCACAGTCGACATCGCTGCAGATGCCGTCGCCGTCGGCATCCTGGGTGGTGATGCTGGCGTTGTTGTCGTCACAATCCACACCAGTGCAGACGCCGTCGCCGTCGGCATCGCCGTATCCGGTGCAGGCGGTAGGAGTGCCGGTGCAATTACAGTCGATATCGATGACATCGTTGAGGGTGGTGTTGTCGCCGTCGGAACAGGCGTCGCCGGGCTGATAGGCGATGTTGGGGTTGTTGTCGTCGCAGTCGATATCGCTGCAAAGGCCGTCGCCGTCGGCGTCCTGAGTGGTGATGTCGGGATTGTTATCGTCGCAATCCAAATCGGCGCAGACGCCATCGCCGTCGTTGTCGCCGATACCGGTGCAAGCGGTGGGGGTACCGGCGCAGTTGCAATTGGCGTCAACCACATCATTGAGGGTGGTGTTATCGCCGTCATTGCAGGCATCTCCGGGCTGGGTTGTGATAGCCGGATCGTTGTCATTGCAATCGACGTCGGCGCAGATGCCGTCGCCGTCCGCATCGCCGATGCCGGTGCAGGCGGTGGGGGTGCCGGCGCAGTTGCAGTCGCTGCCGATTACGTCGTCGGTGGTAGTGGGGTCTCCATCATCACAGGCGTCGCCGATATTGGCATCGAGGGCCGGGCAATCGGGCCCGGTTTCGTATTCTACGCACAGCTCGGGCGCTGTGGCAGGAGAACCGTCGAAGGCTTCGGCCGTCCGCTGTCCGGTACCATCAATGATGATGGCGATGGAGCTGCCGACGGCATATCCACTGCGGTTGACGATTTCCTGGATAACAGCGGAAATGTCCGGTGTGCGTTCATCATCACCGGCATAGCCTCTGATTAGCCAGTCTGCCGGCTCCCAGGTTACGGAGGCGCTGGTCCTGGGGCGGTTGGTGATGTCGAAGTCATTATTGGTGAATGTGAGGGCATCATCGCTGTCCTGCCCGTATATAATCAGCTGGCATGGATTGACGTTATTTGTTTCATCTGTGGCAAACTGGATATAGGCGCTGACGATCGTGGCGCCCTGGGGAATATTGAGGCCATTGAACCTCATGCCTACCGTTTGGTCACCGTTGCTGGGGTCGTTGGACATTTCCAGGTCGCTGCTGGTCAGGCTGATGTCGCCGGAGGCCCTTTCCTCCGCATCGTCGTTGCTGGCACTGACGCGGGAGCAGGCCGTGAGCGGGCCGGTAATTATTCCGGCACAGGTGCAGTCTCCCTGGATCACGTCGCCGGTGGTGTTGGGGTCGCCGTCATCGCAGGCATCTCCAACCTGGTAGCTTATGCCGGCGTTATTGTCGTCACAATCGACATCAGAGCAGACGCCATCGCCGTCGTTGTCGCCGATGTTGATACATGGGCCGGGCTCGCCGGCGCAGTTGCAGTTGTCATCGTATACGTCATTGATAGTAAGCGGGTTCCCGTCATCGCAGGAGCTGCCGGGGTAAGCCGTCACATTGGGGTCGGGGTCGCAGTCCTGAGTTCCCAGTTCGTAGATTCCTACATCAAACCGGGGGCCCTGCGGGCGGGGCACGCCCCAGAAATCTGCGGACAGCGCGATGCTGGTTCCCCGGTCGATACAGCGGCTGGCGCCTGCTACCTGAAAGTGCAGCGCCTCGGAGTAATCCGGCCCGATAAACCGGGGGTCCGCCCAGAAACCATGCGGCTCGAAGAGGGGATTGGCGCTCCTCTCCGCTTCGAAGGAATTATTGCCGACAATTTCCTGGGAAGAGCGGGAACCAAAATAACAGTTATAGTCAAAGGAAATATTGGGCGTTATGTCGCCGCTGATGTCCTGGTTGGTCCGGGAAAAATCGAAGATATTGTTCCTGAATTCCAGTAGGCGCCGAAATAGATGCAGTTGTTATTGGCCGGGTCGACGAGGTCAAAGCTGAAAGGTTGCCCGTTAATGGTTTCGGATATGGTGATCGTGCCGCCGGGCGCGCCTCCGTTGACCGGTTCCAGCGGCCCGTCCAACCAGACGCCTCCTCTTTTGAACAAAATGCTGTCACCCGGTGCAAAGGTGGTGAAATTGACTTTGGTAAGGGTTTTCCAGGGGCCAATACCCCTGGCCTGACTAGCCGGCGCCAGCCCGTTGTAGGTGTCATCGCCACCCTGGGAATCTACATAATAAGTGGTCGCCGAAACACCCGGGGCGATGAACAACAATAACCCTATGGCGAATAAAACTTCTCTCCAATGGGGGAAAAAGGAGGAAAAAGGGGCAGGTAAGGTACCTGCCCCTCTTTGTAGGTTTGTAAAGGGCCTCATTTTCTAATTGTGCATATTTGCTTAATAAAACTCAATGGCCATCGCTTCACGGGAGGAAAGCTGATGGCAAGTATAAAGGGAAGCCTGAACCTGGGAAGCAGGGCTCAGCGCTTACTATTCTGGCGATCATGGGGGACTGAGGGCAGAGAAAACGAACAGGAACAGCAGGCATGCAGCGCTGGGCTACCCTCCTTCTGTGTCAGGTTTTCTCCTGCTCCGTGCATAAAGCCGGTACAAAAGTGTTGTAATGTGTTGGGAAGTGTTCGTCAGGATTTTTTTATCCGCTTTATTTGCCGGAAGAACGTTCCGGATTTATTGACGTCTAAACAAACAGCGTTTTTGGGAAGGGGGGAAAGAAAAGT
This sequence comes from Lewinellaceae bacterium, assembly GCA_020636375.1. Lineage (GTDB taxonomy): Bacteria > Bacteroidota > Bacteroidia > Chitinophagales > Saprospiraceae > JACJXW01. The sequence continues at coordinate 27,341 of JACJXZ010000015.1, forward strand.
GGGTGACAAATCCTAAACAGCGCACAAATTACACATATTTTTTTCGATTATCAAAGCTTTTCCGGAGTTGAAATAAAAAAACTCCGCCTGTATTCTCAACAGGCGGAGCCGGCCCTATCCGTTTTCAGGATAAGAAAACTTATTACTCACTCACAATAATGAACTTTACTGATTGCACAGAACTGCCGGAAATCACTTGCAGGACGTAGATTCCTTCCGGCAGGGAAAGGCTTTCCAGGCTGATGGCGTTCTCTCCTTTGTGAATGTCCCGCTCCTGCACCAGTACGGCTTTTCCGTTCATATCCACGGCCTGAATTCTTGCCGGGCCTTCTGCCGCGCTGGTGAAGGCGGCTGTTAGCCGGTCAGTGGCGGGGTTGGGGTAAACCGAGAGGTTCTCCAGTACCTCTGCCTGTCGGGCGGGCGGCACGAGGAGGGCACCCGCTGTGCTTGTTTCCGGCGCGGCGGCACCCCCCGATCGTGGTACGACAGGGGCCGGCGGCAGGTACTCGACGCAAAGCACCGGCGCTTCGGAAGCGGAACCATCGAAAGACTGCGCCGCCCTGCGGCCTACGCCGTCGATCATAATAGCGATCGCACTGGAGGAAGCATAGCCGCCTCTGCCGACGATCTCCTGAAGGACAGCCGACAGGTCGGGAGATTGCTGGGCATGCCCGGAGGTGCCCGGCGCCTGCCATTCGGAAGGCATCCATTCAACGGAGGCATTGGTGGCGGGGCGGCGGCTGATGTCGCCGGCGCTGCCGGCAAAACTGCGGGCATTATCGCTGGCTTCGCCGTAGATCCTTAGCTCGCACAGGCTTTCGTTCTGAGTATCGGCAACTGTGAATTGAAGGCTGGCCCGGAGAATCCTGGCGCCCCGGGGGATATCGAGGCCGCTGAACCGCAGGCCCACCAACTGGCTTCCCTGGCTGGAGCTTCCGGCCAGTTCCAGCTTGCTGCCGGTAAGGGCGACCTGGCCCGATTGTGCTTCCACGGCATCATCCGAAGAACCGGCGATCCGGGCGCAGCTCAGAGCAGGGGCGGGGCTGCCGCCGCCACAGCTGCAGTCGGGCTGAATGGTTTCTCCAATGGTGCCGGGGTTTCCGTCGTCACAGGCGTCGCCCGGCTGATAAGTGACGGCGGGGTCGTTGTCGTCGCAGTCGGTATCGGCGCAGACGCCGTCGCCGTCGTTGTCGCCGATGCCGGGGCAGGGGGCGGGCGTGCCGGCACAATTGCAATTTGCGTCAACCTGGTCGTTGTAGGTGCCGGGGTTCCCGTCGTCGCAGGGGGCACCGAAATCAGCGAGCCTTTCCGGGCAGTCGAAGTTGGGCGGAGCGATCAGATACTCGACGCAGAGCTGGGGTGCCCGGGCAGCAAACCCTTCATAAGATTCCGCCGCCCGCCGGCCGGTTCCTTCGATCAGGAGCACGATGGCGCTGCTGCTGGCGTATCCTGCCCGCCGGATGATCTCCTGGATGATGGGGGACAGGTCCGGCGATTGCTGGGCAAACCCGGCCTGGCCGGCTGCTGTCCATTCGGAGGGCAGCCAGTTGGCCATGGCGTTGGTGCGGGGGCGGCTGCTGAGGTTGAAACCGGAACCCCGGAAGCCGAGGGGGGTGCCGCTGGCCTCACCGTAAATGGTAAGGTCGGCCGGGTTGTCGTTGTTGGGGCTTTCAGCAGTGAATTGCAGACGGGCGCTGACGATGTAGGCGCCCCTCGGGATCCGGAGGCCGCCAAACCGCAGGCCTACCACCTGGTTGCCGCTGTTGGCGTCGTTGATCAGTTCGAGATCGTTGCTGGCCAGGCGGATTTGCCCGGAGGGCTGCTCCTCGGCGTCGTCCCGCAGGCCATCCACCCGGTCGCAGGTGAGGATGGGCGCCATGCCGGTGCTGCCGCCGCCGCAGCTACAGTCCGCCTGAATGGTTTCTCCAATGGTATTGGGGTTGCCGTCGTTGCAGGCATCGCCGGGTTGGTGGGCGATGCCGGGATCGGAATCATCGCAGTCGACATCGGCACAGAGACCGTCGCCGTCGGCGTCGCCGACTCCCGGGCAGGGTACGGCCACGCCGGCACAGTTGCAATTGCTGTCGATAACATCATTGATGGTATTGGGGTTGCCGTCGTCGCAGCTGCTGCCGGGCTGGCCGACAACGGCGGGGTCATTGTCGTCGCAGTCGACGTCGGCGCAGACGCCGTCGCCGTCGTTGTCGCCGATGCCGGTGCAGGCGGTAGGGGTGCCGGCGCAGGCACAGTCGGCACCGATGGTGTCGTTAATGGTCGTGTTGTCGCCGTCGTCACAGGTGTCGCCGGGCTGGTAGGCAACAGTGGCATCGGAGTCGTCACAATCTACATCAGAGCAGAGGCCATCGCCGTCCGCGTCGAGCGTGGTAATTGCGGGGTCGTTGTCGTCGCAGTCGACATCGGCGCAGACGCCGTCGCCGTCCGCGTCGCCGATGCCGGTGCAGGCGGTGGGGGTTCCGGCACAGGCACAGTTGGCGCTAATGGTGTCGTTAATGGTCGTGTTGTCGCCATCGTCGCAGGCGTCGCCGGGGCGGGTAGTGATGGCAGGGTCGTTGTCGTCGCAGTCGACATCCGAGCAGATGCCGTCGCCATCGGCATCCATGGTCGTGATGGCGGGGTCATTGTCGTCGCAGTCGATATCGGCACAAACGCCGTCGCCGTCGTTGTCGCCGGCACCTGTGCAATCTGTAGGCATGCCGGCGCAGGCACAATCGGCGCCAATGATATCGTTGACGGTGGTATTGTCGCCGTCGTCACAGGTGTCGCCGGGCTGGTAGGCAACGGTGGCATCGGAGTCGTCACAGTCTATATCGGAGCAGAGGCCATCGCCGTCCGCGTCGAACGTAGTAACGGCCGGGTCGTTGTCGTCACAGTCGACGTCGGCGCAGAGGCCGTCGCCGTCGTTGTCGCCGATGCCGGTGCAGGCGGTGGGGGTACCGGCGCAGGTACAATTGGCGTCGATGATATCGTTGATGGTCGTGTTGTCGCCATCGTCACAGGCATCGCCGGATTGGTAAGCAATGGCGGGGTCGTTGTCGTCACAGTCGACATCGGCGCAGAGGCCGTCGCCGTCGTTGTCGCCGATGCCGGTGCAGGCGGTGGGGGTACCGGCGCAGGCACAGTTGGCGTCGATGGTATCGTTGATGGTCGTGTTGTCGCCATCGTCGCAGGCATCGCCGATATTGGCCTGAAGGGCCGGGCAGTCGAAAGCGATGGGAGCGCTGGTATATTCGACGCACAGCTCCGGCGCTCCCGAGGAAGAACCGTCGAAAGATTCCGCTACCCGGCGGCCGTTGCCGCCGATGAAGAGGACGATCGGGCTGTTGGCGCTGTAGCCATTCCGGCTGACGATCTCCTGAACAACAGCGGAAATATCCGGCGTTTGTTGCGGTGCGCCCGCATCGCCGACATTTTGCCATTCGGCTGGGGCCCACTGCACACTGGCGCTGGTGCGCGGCCGGGTGCTGATATTCTGATAAGCGGCGATAAAACTGCCCGGGTTGCCGGCAGCCTCGCCGGAAATGGTGAGCATGCAGGGGTTGTCATTCGCGTCGTCGTCCACCGTGAACTGGACGGTGGCGCTGAGGATGGTAGCGCCCTGCGGGATACCGAGCCCGCTGAACCTCAGCCCGATGGACTGCAGGCCCCGGCCGGGGTCGTTGGCCAGTTCCAGGTCGCTGCTGGTGAGGCTGACGTAACCGGAATCATGTTCTTCGGCATCGTCTTCGCTCTGGCTGATGCGGGAGCAGGCCAGGATTGTCTGGACGACAGGCGTGCCGCCGCCGCAGTTGCAGTTGCTTTGAATGGTTTCCCCGGTAGTATTGGGGTCGCCGTCGTCACAGGCGTCGCCCGGCTGGTAGGCGATGTTGGGGTCGTTGTCGTCGCAGTCCACATCAGCGCAGACGCCGTCGCCATCCGCGTCGCCAATACCCGTACAGGCGGTCGGCGTGCCGGCACATTCGCAATTGGCATTGATGGCGTCGCCGGCCGTGGTAGGGTCTCCGTCGTCGCAGGGGTCGCCGGGAAAAGAAGTGATGTTGGGGTCCGGGTTACAATCCACGCCATGCTCGTAGATGCCTATGTCAATTTGCGATCCCAGCGGGCGGGGAGTGCCCCAGAAATCCTGCAGGACCGGCACGTCCGCACCCCGGTCGATGCAGGGGCTGGCGGCGGCCAGCCGGAAAAGTTCGGGCTGGTCTCGGCCGGGGCCGACAAACTGCGGGTCGCCCCAGAAACCGTTCGGCTCGAAAAGTGGGTTGGCGTTCCGGTACTCCTGGAAGGATAAATTATCGTGAACATCCTGATCGGGGGAAACCCCAAAATAGCAGTTGTTGTCGAAAACGATATTGGGGGTAATCGTCCCGTAGATTTCCTGGTCTACCAGAGAAAAGTCAAAAATGTTGTTTTTCAATTCCACATTGCCCACGTTTTCCGTGAAGCGGATAAAATTGCCGGTCCGGTTCATGGGCGCGATGACGTTATTCCAGATTTTGGTGTTGTCGGTATCCGAGATCGACAGGCAATTGTGGCCGTTGCCGGCGATGACGTTGTTGTAGGCCCAGACGTTGTTTGCCCGGATGGAGAGGTCGCCGTTGCCCTGGTCGGAAGAGTTGGAATACAGGAAATTGTTCCTGACCTCGATGGTGTTCACCCAGGGTTTGCTGATCAGGATGCCGGCCGAGAAGGAATAACGGATATCATTGCCGTCCAGCAGGATGTTGGTCCCGGAGGTGACGTCGATGCCGTCTTCTCCGGCGCGGAGGATGGTGTTGTTCCGGATGATGATGCTGCCTTCCAGGTCGTAGGTGTTGTCATGCTGGTGGCAGGTGATGGCGTCCTCCAGGTCGGCTGTGGCCGGGTTTTCTACCCAGCAGTCTTCGACCAGCACGTGCTTCAGCAGGTTGTCGGGGGAGCCGTTGAGCAGGATGCCGTTGACGCCGTAGTCGTATACATAAACCCCCTGGAGCCAGATATTCCCCCCGCCCTGGGAGAAGCGCACGGCGTTGGCACCACAATGGGTGACATCAACATTTTTGATGATGATCCAGCGGGTGCCTTCATCGCGGTTGAGCCACAACATATTGTTGCCGCCGTTATCGAGGTGCAGGCCTTCGACGATGATGTAATCGTGCAGGAGGATGATGCCCCGCCCGCCCTGGCAGTCAATCCGGGGTTTGTCGGGGCTGTCGCCGTAAGCGCCGAAGTAGAGGCAGTTGTTGCTCTGCGGGTCCACCAGCCCGAAAGAGATCGGCTGGCCCAGGATGGTTTCCTGAACGGTAATGGTGTCGCCGGGAGCGCCCCCGGTTTGGGGTTCCAGGGGCCCGTCCGTCCAGACGGCGCCTCTCCTGAACAGTATGCTGTCGCCCGGCGCAAAGAGGAAACCGTTGACTTTGGATATGGTCTTCCAGGGGCCGGCATTGCCGCCCTGGAAAACGGCGGATTGGCCACTATTGCCGTCGTCTCCATTCTGGGCATCGACATAATAGGTCGTCCCCATCGTTTTGGTAAAAGCCAGTAAGAGCAAAGTTAGCGTTAAGCAGGCCCTGCCTGCTTTGAGAAGTGATGCGGAAAAACGTTTTCTTCTGTAAATTTTGCGTGTCATCATAGTGTTGTGAGTTGCGTGCATATTCATTGTTGCTCGGTGTTAAAAAATGTTCATAAATGGGATTATCCAGGGCCGTCGATGACGGCTGCCTGCAAACGGTGTTGCAACAACTATGCCAATAAATTATATATGTTCCTGGAATGGCATGATGAGTCTCCGTCCAGGCCGGTAGGTTGGGGCAGGAGAGGAGTATAACCCGGGCTTGTTCAAAAAAAATGTATCGAAGGGATTTTTCTGCCTGTGGTATCTATTGCAAATCAGAACGCTGCGCCTCAGCGTGAAACACATTTTCGTGAACAGCCCCTATAACCCACAAGGGCCGGGCGCAGGGTTCCCAACACAAGAGGCCCGGCCGTCGCGATGGACAGCCGGGCCTCTGTTGCCGGGTTTTGCTGGCCGGCAGGCGGTATCTTTGGAATACGGGGCCTATTCTCTGGCGATGACAAACTTCGCCGACTGTATAGCCTGGCCGGCACGAACCTGCAGGAAGTACAACCCACTGGGCAGGGACAAGCCCTTCAGGGCCAGGGAATTTGCCCCCTGGTGAACTGTTTGTTCCTGTCTGAAGGCTACCGCTCCGTTAAACGTCCTGACCACAACCTGTGCCGGGCCTTCGGTGGCGGACTGGAAAGAAACGGTTATCCGGTCACTCGCCGGGTTGGGGTGGATGCTCAGCGGGCTCAGCATGCCGGTGGCGGATAAGGCTTCGCCGGCATCAGCATCCGGGATCGCCAGGTTGTTTGTCGTTTCCCGTGAGTTGCCTCCTGCCGGCGGCCGGGCGCCGATGCCCGTTGAACTGAGGATATATTCGACGCAAAGCTGCGGTGCCGTGGCGGGGGAACCATCGAAAGATTCTGCGGTGCGCCGCCCGGCACCGTCGATCAGAACGACAATAGAACTGTTGGCGGTGTACCCACTGCGGTTGACCACTTCCTGGATGACAGAGGCGATGTCCGGCGTCCGCTGGGCGGCGCCGGCAGCGCCGACGGAAGTCCAGCCCGGAGGTGTCCAGCTGACGGATGCTGTGGTACGCATGCGGCTGGAAATATTATAATTACTATTGGAGAAAGCCGGAGCATTATTGCTGGCTTCCCCGTAGATCGTAAGCCCACACGGGTTAATGTTCTGGGTTTCGTCGACGGCAAACTGGATGTGCGCCCCGGTAATGACGGCGCCTTGCGGGATACCCAGCCCATTGAACCTCATGCCGATAAGCTGGATGCCGTGGCCGGGATCATCGGTCAGTTCCAGGTCGCTGCTGGTCAGGTCGACCGAGCCGGCGCCGTCTTCTTCGGCATCGTCATTGCCGGCGCTGACTCTGGAACAGGCCGTAACGGGTATGGCCGGGCTGCCGTCGCAGGTGCAGTCCTGCTGAATGACGTCGCCCACGGTTGCCGGGTCGCCGTCATCGCAGGCGTCGCCGGGCTGGGTGGTAATGTTGGGGTCGTCGTCGTCGCAGTCGGTATCGGCACAGATGCCGTCGGCGTCGGCGTCGCCAATGCCGACACAGTTGCTTGGCGTACCGGCGCAGTTGCAATCCGCGTCGAGGACATCGTCGACGGTAGCGTTATCGCCATCATCGCAGGCGTCGCCGGGCTGGGAGGTGACGCCGGAGTCGTTATCGTCGCAATCCACATCGGCACAGATGCTGTCGCTGTCGTTGTCGCCGATACCGGTGCAGGCGGTCGGAATACCGACACAGTTGCAGTTGGTGCCGATGGCGTCATTGACAGTAGTATTGTCGCCGTCATCACAGGGATCGCCAATGTCGGCAAACAGAACCGGGCAATCATAAGAGGGCGTCAGAAGATATTCCACACAAAGCTCGGGCGCCGTGGTGGGCGAGCCGCTATATGATTCCGCCGTCCGCCGCCCGATACCGTCGATGAGGATAACGATGGAACTGCCGGAAGTGTATCCGCTGCGGTTCACCACCTCCTGAATGACGGAGGCGATATCCGGCGTTTGCTGGGCGGGGCCGGCAGCGCCGACGGAAGTCCAGGCGGGGGGCATCCAACTCACGGATGCGGCGGTGCGGGTGCGGCTGGAAATATTGTGGTTATTATTGGAGAAAGCCGGAGCATTATCGCTGGCTTCACCGTAGATCGCCAGGCTGCAGGGATCGAGGTCCCGGGTTTCGTCGACGGCAAACTGTATGTGCGCGCCGGTAATGGTTGCGCCCTGCGGGATGCTCAGGCCGTTGAACCGCATGCCGATCGTTTGTACACCCTGGCTGGGGTCTTCGGTCAGTTCCAGGTCGCTGCTGGTGAGGTCGACCGTGCCGGTGCCGTCCTCCTCCGCATCGTCGTTGGTGTGGCTGATCCTGGAGCAGGTTGTAGTAGGGATAGCCGGGCTGCCGCTACAGCTGCAGTCTTGCTGGATGATGTCGCCAACGGTAGCCGGGTCGCCGTCATTACAGGCATCGCCGGGCTGATTGGTATTGTTGGGATCGTTGTCGTCGCAGTCGGTATCGGCGCAGATGCCGTCGCCGTCCGCATCGCCGATGCCGGTGCAGGCGGTGGGCGTTCCGGCACAGTTGCAGTTGGCGTCGAGCTGGTCGTTGACGGTGGTGTTGTCGCCGTCGTCACAAGCGTCGCCGGGTTGGGAAGTATTGCCGGGGTCGTTGTCGTCGCAGTCGGTATCGGCGCAGATGCCGTCGCCGTCGGCGTCGCCGATGCCGGTGCAGGCGGTGGGGGTTCCGGCACAGTTGCAGTTGTTGTCGAGCTGGTCGTTGACGGTGGTATTGTCGCCGTCGTCGCAAGCGTCGCCGGGTTGGGAAGTATTGCCGGGGTCGTTGTCGTCGCAGTCGGTATCGGCGCAGATGCCGTCGCCGTCGGCGTCTCCGATACCCGTGCAGGCGGTGGGTGTTCCGGCGCAGTTGCAGTCGGCGTCGATGCTGTCGTTAAGGGTAGTGCTGTCGCCGTCGTCACAAGCGTCGCCGGGTTGGGTGGTGATATTGGGGTTGTTGTCGTTGCAGTCGGTATCGGCGCAGATGCCGTCGCCGTCCGCATCGCCGATCCCGGTGCAGGCGGTGGGTGTTCCGGCGCAGTTGCAGTTAGCTCCAATGACATCGTTGACGGTAGTGTTGTCGCCGTCGTCGCAGGGATCTCCGGGTTGGGTGGTGATATTGGGATCGTTATCGTTGCAGTCCGTATCGGCGCAGACGCCGTCGCCGTCGTTATCGCCGATGCCGGTGCAGGTGGTGGGGGTGCCGGCGCAGTTACATCCGGGATCAATCGCGTCGTTGACAGTAGTATTGTCCCCATCGTCGCAGGGATCTCCGGGCTGGGTAGTGATATTGGGATCGTTGTCGTCACAGTCTGCAAAAGAACAGACACCGTCGCCATCATTGTCGCCGATGCCGGTACAGGCAGTGGGGGTGCCGGCGCAGATGCAGTTGGGCCCGACGATATCGTTGACAGTAGTATTGTCGCCGTCGTCGCAGGCATCTCCGGCTTGCATTGTAATGTTGGGGTTGTTATCGTCACAATCCACATCGGCGCAGATGCCGTCGCCGTCGTTGTCGCCGATGCCGGCGCAGGCGGTGGGGGTGCCCATACAATTACAATCGTTGTCGATGGTATCATTGATGGTGGTATCATCACCGTCATCGCAGGCATCGCCGGGTTGGAAAGCTATATTGGCCCCGCCCGTGGCAGGGTTGTCATTGCAGTCTACGTCAGAACAGATACCGTCGCCGTCGGCGTCCTGGGTAGTGATATTGGGGTCGTTGTCGTCGCAGTCGACGTCAGCACAGATACCATCGCCGTCGGCATCGCCGATGCCGGTGCAGGCGGTAGGTGTGCCCGCGCAGCCGCAGTTAGCGCCAATCTGGTCATTGATGGTAGTATTGTCGCCGTCGTCGCAGGCGTCGCCGATGTTAGCGGAAATTGCCGGGCAATCGTAAGTGGGAGCAAGGAAGTACTCCACACATAACTCCGGTGCCTGGGTAGGGGAGCCGTCGTACGATTCCGCCGTACGCCGCCCACTGCCATCGATGAGGATGACTATGGAACTGTTGGAAGTATATCCGCTGCGATTGACTACCTCCTGGATAATGGAAGCAATATCCGGTGTTTGCTGAGCGGGCCCGGCTGCACCGACCGATGTCCAGCTCTGAGGCGCCCAGGCTACGGCAGCGTTGGTCCGGGGGCGGCTGGTAATATTGTGGTTGCTGTTGGAGAAAGCCAGCGCATTATCGCTCGCTTCGCCATAGATCGCAAGGTTGCAGGGGTCGAGATCGCGGAGTTCATCTACGGCAAACTGGAGGTGCGCCCCCGTGATGGTGGCACCCTGCGGGATGCCGAGCCCGTTAAACCTCATGCCGATGGCCTGGATTCCCTGACTGGGGTCTTCGGTCAATTCCAGGTCGCTGCTGGTTAGGTTGACTGTCCCGGAGTTGTCTTCCTCCGCATCATTATTGTTGGCGTTGACCCTGGAGCAAACAGTCGTAGATGTCACAGAGTTGCCGCTGCAAGTGCAATTTTGTTGAATGGCGTCACCAGTGGTATTGGGGTCTCCGTCGTCGCAGTCGTCTCCGGGCTGGTAGGCGATGTTGGGGTCGTTGTCGTCGCAGTCTACGTCGTCGCAAAGGCCGTCGCCGTCGGCGTCCAGTGTGGTGACGTTGGGGTCGTTGTCGTCGCAGTCCACGTCGGCGCATACGCCGTCGTTGTCTGCGTCGCCGATTCCGGTGCAGGCGGTGGGTGTCCCTGCGCAGGTACAGTTGGTTCCTATTACGTCGTTGACGGTGGTGATGTCTCCGTCGTCGCAGTCGTCTCCGGGCTGGTAGGCGATGCCGGGGTTGTTGTCGTCGCAATCGACGTCTGAGCAGAGCCCGTCGCCGTCGGCGTCCTGGGTGGTGACGTTGGGGTCGTTGTCGTCGCAGTCCACGTCGGCGCATACGCCGTCGTTGTCCGCGTCGCCGATGCCGGTGCAGGCGGTGGGGGTTCCTGCGCAGGTACAGTTGGTTCCGATTACGTCGTTGACGGTGGTATTGTCGTTGTCGTCGCAGGCGTCTCCGAAATTGGCAGACAGCGCCGGGCAGTCGTAGCTCGGGGCAAGGAGGTACTCTACGCACAGTTCCGCTGCCTGGGCGGAGGAGCCGTCGAAGGATTCGGCAGTGCGCCGGCCGGTGCCTTCAATGATCAGGACGATCGAGCTGGTAGAGGCGTATCCCGGCCGGTTGACCACTTCCTGGATGATGGATGCGATATCCGGCGTTTGCTGATCAGGGCCGGCGTCGCCGTTGGAAGCCCAGTCCGGGGGTGCCCAGGCCACGGAGGCGCTGGTGCGGGGGCGGTTGGAAATGTTGAAGTTGCTGCCGGAAAAAGTAGGGGGATTGTCGCTGGCCTGGCCCTGGATGGTAAGGATGCAGGGGTCGCTGTTCCGGGTTTCGTCGACGGCAAACTGGATGGTGGCGCTGGTGATGGTGGCGCCCTGGGGAATGCCAAGCCCGCTGAACCGCATGCCTACTGTCTGGTCTTCCCCGGAATCGTTGATGAGTTCGAGGTCGCTGCTGTTCAGGGACATGGCGCCGCCGGTGCCTTCTTCGGCATCGTCGCTGCTCATGCTGACCCGGGAGCAGGCGCTGGCCGGTGCGGCCCCGCCGCCACAGGTGCAGTCCTGTTGGATCGTTTCCCCGGAAGTGCCGGGGTTGCCGTCGTCGCAGGCGTCTCCGGGCTGGTAGGCGATGCTGGGGTCGCTGTCGTCGCAGTCGACGTCGGAGCAGAGGCCGTCGCCGTCGCCGTCCAGTGTAGTGACGTTGGGGTTGTTGTCGTCGCAGTCGACGTCGGCGCAGACGCCGTCGTTGTCCGCGTCGCCGATACCGGTGCAGGCGGTGGGGGTTCCTGCACAGCTGCAGTTGGCGCCGATCACGTCGTTGATAGTGGTGTTGTCGCCGTCGTCGCAGGCGTCTCCGGGCTGGTAGGCGATGTTGGGGTCGTTGTCGTCGCAATCGACGTCGGAACAGAGGCCATCGCCGTCGGCGTCCTGGGTGGTAATTCCGGGATGGTTGTCATTACAGTCGACGTCGGCGCAGACGCCGTCGGCGTCCGCGTCGCCGATACCGGTGCAGGCGGTGGGGGTTCCTGCGCAGGTACAGTTGGTTCCTATTACGTCGTTGATGGTGGTGTTGTCGCCGTCGTTACAGGCGTCTCCGGGCTGGTAGGCGATGTTGGGGTTGTTGTCGTCGCAGTCCACGTCAGAGCAGAGGCCGTCGCCGTCGGCATCCTGGGTGGTGATGTTGGGGTTGTTGTCGTCGCAGTCCACGTCGGCGCAGACGCCGTCGTTGTCGTTGTCGCCGATACCGGTACAGGCAGTTGGGGTACCCATGCAATTACAATCGGTGTCAATGATGTCGTTGAGGGTAGTATGGTCACCGTCGTCACAGGCATCGCCGGGCTGGTAGGTGATGCTGGGGTCGTTGTCGTTACAATCGATGTTGGCGCATACGCCGTCCCCGTCGTTGTCGGCCGAGCCGATGCAGGGGTTGATCGTACCGGCGCAATTGCAATCGGTGCCGATCACGTCGTTGACGGTGTTGCTGTCGCCGTCATCGCAGGGCTGGCCGATGAAGGACGTAATGTTGGGGTCGTCATCATTGCAATCCACATCGGTGCAGATACCGTCGTCATCGGCGTCGCCGATACCGGTGCAGGCGGTAGGCGTGCCGACGCAGTTGCAGTTGGCGTCGATGGTATCGTTGATGGTGGTGTTGTCGCCGTCGTCGCAGGTATCGCCCGGATAAGTATCGGTGAAAAAGTCGTTGTCGTCGCAGTCCACGTCCGAGCAGACGCCGTCGCCGTCGGCGTCGCCGATTCCCGAACAGGCGGTCGGTGTGCCGATACAGTTACAATCGGCATCAATGGCGTCATTGATTGTTGTCGGGTCGCCGTCGTCGCAGGGGTATCCGATGTTGGCGGACAGGGCCGGGCAGTCATAGGTTACGGGAAGCAGAGTGTATTCTACGCACAGTTCCGGTGCCTGGGAGGGAAAACCGTCGAACGCTTCGGCGGCCCGCCCCCCTATGCCGTCAATAATAATGGCTATGGCATTGCCGGCGTCGTAATCCGGCCGGTTGACGATCTCCTGGAGGACGGCGTGGATATCGGGGGTGCGCTCGCCGGGCCCGAAGCTGGGAACGGCCAGCCAGTCGGGCGGCGCCCAGAGCACGGAAGCGCTGGTCCGCGGGCGGCTGGAAATGTTATCGTCGATATCGGCGAGCGGAAGGGCGTTGCCGGCATTTTCTCCGAAGATCCTAAGCCGGCAAGGGTTATCGTTGAAGGTTTCATCGGCCGTGAACTGGACATGGGCGCTGAGAATGGTTGCGCCCTGGGGAATGTTCAGGCCGGTAAACCGCAGGCCGATCACTTGCCTTCCCCGGCTGGGATCGTAAGTGAGTTCCAGGTCGGAACTGCCCAGGTCCATCGTGCCGGTAAACTTTTCTTCGGCATCATCGGCGCTGCTGCTGACCCGGGAGCAGACGGTTGCCGGGCCGGGCGTGCCTCCCGCGCAGGTGCAGTCGGCCTGTATGGTCTCTCCGGAAGTGGTAGGATTCCCGTCGTCACAGGCATCGCCGGGTTGGTAGGCGATAGCCGGATCGTTGTCGTTGCAGTCCACATCAGCACAAATTCCGTCTCCGTCCGCGTCGCCAATGCCGGCACAGGCGTTGGGCGTGCCGGCGCAGATGCAATCTGTATTGTAGACGTCATTGTCGGTGGTATTGTCGCCGTCGTCGCAGGGGCTTCCGGGATAGGCGGTGACGTTGGGGTCCGGGTCACAGTCGATGGTTCCCTGCTCGTAAATGCCGATATCGAACCCCTGGCCCTGGGGCCGGGGCGTACCCCAGTAATCCGTCGGTGCCGATACGGTGGTCCCGGCATCGATACAAGGGCTGGCGCTTTCCAGTTGAAAGTGGCCGGGAGCGGATTTGGCCGGGTCGGCGAACTGGGGGTCTGCCCGGAAACCGTTGGGCTCGAAGAGGGGGTTGGCGTCCCGCATTTCCTGGAAAGAGAAATTTCCGTAGATGTTATCGTCGGCGGACAGGGTGTGATAGCAGTTGTAGTCAAAAACGATACCGGGCGGCATGACGCCGCTGATGTCCTGGTCGGCGCCGGTAAAATCGAAAATGTTATTGTGGAATTCCAGTTGGCCGATGCTGTCCCGGAACCAGATCAGATTACCGGTGCGGTTTTCGGGGGCGATTACATTGTTCCATATTTTAGTGTCGTCCGTAAAACCGATGTGCAGGCAGTGGTGCCCGGTCCCGGCAATGACATTATTGTAAGCCCACACATGGGGCACTTCTATGGTGAGGTCGCCCACACCCTGGTCAAAGGAGTTGGAATACAAAAAATTGTTCCTTATTTCGACGGTGTTTACCCAGCTTTTGACGACGTAGATGCCGCCGGACCAGGACTCCCGGATGTAGTTTCCTTCCAGCAGGATATTGGTTCCGGATGTGATGTCAATCCCATCCTCTCCTGCCCGGATGATGGTGTTGTTGCGAATGATCACGTCGCCGTCGATCCGGTTGCCGGCTGCGTCATCGTGGCAGGTGATGCCGTCCTCCAGGTCCAGTGTGAGCGGATTTTCGACCCGGCAGTCCTCGATCAGCACGCCTTTCAGTTTATTGTTCAACGACCCGTTCATGAGGATGCCGTTGGTGCCGTAGTCGTAGACGTAAAGCCCTTTCAGCCATAAATTCCCGCCGCCGAAATCGGAGGCTACTGCATTGGACAGGCTGTGGGTCACGTCGATGTCGATGGCGGCGTTCCAGTAGTTTCCGGTTTCTTTTCCGAACCAGAGCACATTATTGCCCCCATTGTTGAGATGGAAGCCTTCGACGATGATGTAGTCGTGCCGGATGATGATGCCTTCTTCGCCCCGGCATTCGATGAGCGGCTTGGCGGGATCTTCGCCGTAGGGGCCAAAATAGATGCAGTTGTTGTCGCTGAGGTCGACAAGGCCGAAGCTCACAGGCTGGCCCAGGATGGTTTCCTGAACGGTATTGGTATTGCCCGGAGCGCCGCCGATCAGGGGTTCCAGCGGCCCATCCGTCCACACACCACCTTTCCGGAAGAGAATACTGTCGCCCGGGGCAAAGAAGATGCTGTTCACCTTGGCGATGGTCGCCCAGGGGCCGGTATTGCCGCCCTGAAAAGCGGCGGCCTGGCCGTCGTAGTTGTCATTGCCATTTTGGGAATCGACGTAATAGGTGGTTCCGTATAAGCCGGTGGCTATGAACAGGGAAAGGGCCCCGGTCAGGAGGCCCGTCCGAAAGCTGATCCGGGAAGTCAGGAGCAGATGTGTCAACAAATGGACAATTGAACACCTGCTTTTTTGTGGAGTAGTGGTTCTTAAGTCGCTGATCATTTCAATTTCCTGTTTACCGTACAACACGACAGGAAGGCCCCAAAAGTGCCTTCCTGATGATACCGGAACATGAAATTGCTGCCCTGCAGGCGCCCGGCATAATGCCGGTTTGTCAAAGTCTCGCTTCAGGATGTGTTGCCGGCACAAAATCAAATAATAGAGGGAAAAGGGGGATTATGAAGCCAATAAAATGGGGGAAAGGGCCGCATTGTAAAATGATACGGCTTTGATAGAACAGTGTTTCCTTTAATGACGCCAAAAATGGTGCCAGGTTCCCCAAAGTTTTCAAAGATAAGGAACCTGGCATGAAAATCCTATTCGTGCTGAATAACGAATTTTTCAAATTGCAGTGTGTCTCCGGTAAACAGTTGGAGGATATACAGGCCGTCGGGCAACGACAGGCCTTTCAGCGTAATGATATTTGTGCCTTTGTGAACTTCCTGCACCTCCTGGAGCACGGCCTGGCCGTTCAGGCTCCGGGCCTGAATGCGGGCCTGGCCATCGACGGTGCTGGAAAACGCAACCGTCAGCTGGTCGGTGGCCGGGTTGGGGAATATACGAAGGGGCCCGATCGGGAAATCTGCCGCCGCCGCATCGCGGCCGGTGTCCAGGGAGCGGCCGGCAACTGCCGATGTGCCCTCCTGCTGATTGGCATTGGGGGAATAAAGGTAAGAAACGCACAGCTGCGGCGCCTGGCTGGGGGAGCCGTTGAAGGATTCCGCCGTCCTGCGCCCGCTGCCATCCATGATGACTACGATCGAACTGGCGGAAGTATACCCGCTCCGGTTGACGATCTCCTGGATGATGGGCCCAATATCCGGCGTCTTTTGGGCGTCTCCGGCGGCGCCTACCGGCGACCATGTCGGCGGAGACCAGCTGACAGATGCGCCAGTGCGCGGCCGGCTGGTGATGTTGCCGATGGTCGACAGGAAGGTGCCGGCATTGTCGGCCGCCTGGCCGTAAATATTGATGACACAGGGGTTGTCGTTTGCCGTTTCGTCGACGGTAAATTGGATATGAGCGCTGGTGATCACGGCACCCTGGGGGATGTTCAGGCCGTTGAACCGCATCCCGACGGTTTGGCTGACGCCATCCGTCGCCAGTTCGAGGTCGCTGCTGGTCAGGTCGGCGGAGCCTGCCTGCTGCTCGGCGTCGTCGCTGCTGCTGCTGACGCGGGAGCAGGCCATCACCGGCGTCGAGTTGCCGCCGCCGCAACTACAGTCCGATTGAATGGTTTCCCCGACGGTATTGGGGTTGCCATCGTCGCAGGGGTCGCCGGGGCGGGTGGTGACGGCAGGGTTGTTGTCGTTGCAGTCCACGTCGGCGCAGATGCCGTCGCCGTCGGCATCGCCGATGCCCGGGCAGGTATTGAGCGTGCCGGCACAGGCGCAGCCGGGGCCGTACACGTCGTTGATGGTGGCGGGGTTGCCGTCGTCGCAGGGGCCGCCCACGTAGCTAATATTATTGGGGTCGTTGTCGTCGCAATCAATATTGGCACAGACGCCGTCGCCGTCGGCGTCGCCATAGCCGGTGCAGGCCGTGGGGGTGCCGGTGCAGTTGCAGTCGCCGTCCACGGTATCATTAATTGTGGTATTGTCGCCATCGTTGCAGGGCGACCCGAAATAAGCCGAGAGGCTCGGGCAATCGTAATTGGGGGGCGTGCTGAAATAATCGATGCAGAGGCGGGGCGCGCCGGCCGGCGCCTCGAAGGATTCCGCCGTCCGCCGGCCCGTGCCTTCGATGATCAGGACGATCGAGCTGGCGGAGGAGTATCCCGGGCGGTTGACGATCTCCTGGATGATGGCGGCCAGGTTGGGCGTCCGCTGGGCCGGGCCGGCCTGGCCGACTGCCGTCCATTGAGGGGGCGACCAGTTGACGGAGCTGGCGGTGCGAGGCCGGCTGCTGATGCTGGAGTTGGCCGCTGCAAAAGTAGGCGCATTATCGCTGGCCTGCCCGGTGATGGCGAGGTTGCAGGGGTCGTCATTCACCGCTTCGTCGACAGTAAACTGTATATGGGCGTTGACGATGTAGGCACCCTGCGGAATATTGAGGCCGTTGAACCGCAGGCCGACGAGCTGAGCGACACCGTCTGTTACCAGTTCCAGGTCGTTGCTGGTCAGATTGGTGGAGCCGGAACCGACGCGCTGTTCGGCATCGTCGCTGCCGGCGTTGATGGTGGCGCAGGTGCTCGTTGGCAGGTCGGTGCCGCCGCCGCAGCTGCAGTCCGCCTGAATGGTTTCGCCATTGGTGGCGGGGTTGCCGTCGTTACAGGCTGCGCCGGGATAACTGGTAATGCTGGGGTCGTTGTCGTTGCAATCCACGTCGGCGCAGATGCCGTCGCCGTCGGCGTCGCCGATGCCGGTGCAGGCGGTAGGCGTTCCGGCGCAAATACAGTTGGCCCCGTATATGTCGTTGACGGTAGTATTGTCGCCGTCATCACAGGGGCTGCCGGCGATGGGGGAGCTGTTGGGGTCGTTGTCGTCACAATCCACATCGGCACAGATGCCGTCGCCGTCGTTGTCGCCGACGCCCGGGCAGGTATTGAGCGTTCCGGCGCAATTACAGTTAGCGTCAAAGACGTCGCCGACTGTTGCCAGGTTGCCGTCGTCACAGGCGGCGCCCGTATAGCTTGTGATATTTGGGTCGTTGTCGTCGCAATCCACATTGGCGCAGATGCCGTCGCCGTCGTTGTCGCCGATGCCGGTGCAGGCGGTGGGTGTGCCGGCGCAGTTGCAGTTGGCGTCGATGACATCGTTGACGGTGGTATTGTCGCCGTCGTCACAGGGAGCGCCGATGTTGGCGCCGAGAGCGGGACAATCGGGCAGCGCCAGAGAATAGGTGATGCAAAGCTCCGCCGCCTTCGGGGCGGAGCCTTCGTAAGACTCGGCGGTCCGCCGGCCTACGCCCTCAATGATCAGAGCGATGGCGCTGCCTGCGCTGTAACCGGGGCGGTTGATGATTTCCTGTATGACCGGGGCGATATCGACGGTTTGCTGAGCCGTGCCGGCGTCGCCGACGGCCAGCCAGTTGGCGGGCTGCCAGAGTGCGGAGGCGCTGGTCCGCAGGCGGCTGCTGACGTTGCGGGTGGCGGTGGTGAACGCAGCGGCATTGTCGGAAGCCTGCCCGTAAATGGTGAGGCTGCAGGGGTTGTCGTTCACGTTCTCATCCGCTGTGAACCGGATGCGGGCCTCCGTGATCGCGGCGCCGGGCGGGATATTCAGGCCGGTGAAGCGTAGGCCGATGATCTGGTCGCCCACCCCGGGGTCATTGCAAAGTTCGAGGTCGCTGTTGGTGACGCTCACCGAGCCGGTGGGGCGTTCTTCCGCATCGTCGCTCCCGGTTGCTATCCTGGCACAGGTGGTGACCGGCCCGACGGAAAGGTGGACCATGGCCGATTGAGCGGTATTGTTCTGGTTATCCCGGGCTACAGCGGTGAGGTTATAATTGCCTTCTGCCGGAAGCCAGTAGTTGACCGACCAGGGCGCCTGGTTGTCTACGCCAATGGACATATTATTGACGAAAAACTCAACCTGAGTGACCGAGCCGTCGCTGTCGGAGGCGTTGGCGGTGATGTTGATCGACTGGGGCGCGAGGTAATGGGTGCCGTCGGCGGGCGCAGTGATGGATACGCTGGGCGGCATTCCCGAGGCGACCTGCTTGACGATGGTCAGGTAATCGTCGATATTGCCGTTTTCCCGCAGGAATTTAATGTCCATCTGGCCTCCTGTGACTTCCAGGTACATGGAGCCGTAGTCGGCCTGGGAGCGGTACATCACCGGGTTCGGGCTGGCGATGGGGCCGGTCTTCTTGCCGGCGGAGCCGGAGACGATGTAGACGGTGCCCTGGCCCTGGGCGTTCTTGGTGTATGCGCCGGTGCCGTTCAGGCGCCCGTCGCCAAGGTCGACGCCCATGGTGGCGGGGTCCCAGGTAGCGGACAGGCCGTAGTGCCCGTGGATCAGGTAGGAGCGCTGCCAGTTGTGCGAGTGCCCCACCAGGACGAGGTCCACGCCATGGCTTTCGAGGACGGGCACGAAACTCTCCCGGGTTTTTCTTTCCTTGGAATTATTATCGGATTCACCGTCTTTGGAATAGGGCGGGTGGTGCCAGTAGGCGACGATCCAGTCCTGGTTGGTGCTGCTGAGGTCGTTTTCGAGCCAGACGAGCTGGGGGTCGCCCGGGTTGCGGCCGCTATCGTCGGAATCCAGGACGACGAAGTGGATGTTGCCGTAGTCGAAGGAGTAGTAGGCCTCGGTGCCGGAAGGTACGCCCCCGGCCTCTCCGTTGGTGGGCATGGTGAAGATGTCGTAATAAGGGCCCGACTGGGTGGGGCTGTCCGAGGTAACCGTTTCGTGGTTGCCGATAGCCGGCCACATAACGGTATTGATGAGCCGGTCCTCGTACATATTCTCGAAAAAGGCGGCCTGGAACTCCAGGTCGGTGCCATCCTCGTAGGCATTGTCGCCCAGGAGCAGCATCAGGTCGATATGCTGGGCCCCGTTGAAGTTGTAAAAGGCGTCGCGCACGGCCCGCTGCTTGGCGTCGCCGGTGCCGCAATCTCCCAATACCCAGGCCCGGATGGTCTGGGTGGCCCCGGGGGTAGGGGATGTCCGGAAGTAGTGGCTGGCGGAAGGCTGAACCAGTTGGCCGGTGGTATTGCCGACGGTATAAAAGTAAGTGGAATTGGCCGCCAGGCCCGTGACCTTCACCTCGTGGTTAGTGCGGGTGCCGTTCACCGTAGCGGTGAAAAGCAGGCTGGAGGGGTTGGGGCCGTACCATACGCGGGTGGAGGTAGCCACATCGGTCCGCCATTTGATGGTCATGCTGTTGGGCGTTCCGGATTGCAGGTAAGGCCCTCTCGTGATGGTCTGCGCGAAAGTTCCAATACCGGGAACCAGGAGAAAAAATGCCAGCAACAAGTAAATCTTTTTGTTCATAAGGCCGTCTTTTTCCAGTGATAAGGTTGGCACCTAACAGCCAAAAGGACAAAACTGCTATTGCCTTTTTTACGGCGGGGATGCCATATCCATGAAAAGTGTTCTTTAAAGCCAGGCTGAGACAACAACCTGGAGGTTAGTGGTTTGTATGGTCGCTAACAAAGGAAAGCTGCCGGGCTTTTACGGTTTTCCGGCGCAAATCATCAATTGGGGCGATGGCGGTATCAGGAGGGGGGATGCCTTTAACCGGTCTGTACGTGTTTTGCCGCCTCAAAAATACGCTGATTTGGGAATATCGCCTAGTGAAAGGGGGAATTATAATGGGTTTCTAATGGAATATTTTTGCGGGGAGGATGGAGGGGGGCGCTGTCTGTTGTCTGTTGTTTGTTGTCTGTTGTCTGTTGTTTGTTGTTTGTTGTTTGTTGCCGGTTCTGCTACAGAACCGGCAACAAACAACAAACAACCGCTTAATCCGGCTGGATAATGAACTTCGCCGTCTCCGCCGAGCTTTCCGTCTGCAGTTGCAGGAAGTAAATGCCGCCGGGCAGGGAGAGGTTCTCCAGGGTGATGGTGTTTTCGCCCTTTTCGGCCTCGTGCCAGGTTTTCAATACCGTTTTCCCGCTCAAATCCCGTGCCTGCAATTGAATTCTGCCAGTTACTGCTGAGCTAAAGGAAATGTTCAGCGTATTGCGGGCCGGGTTAGGATGGATGCGGATGGGGCTGAGGGCATGGCTTTCGGCCATCGGGGTTTCCCCGGAACCGGCTTCCGTAGCTTGTGCCCTGCCCGCAATGGCGCTAGCCTCCCCCTGGCTGTTGGCCAGCGGAGCGTAGAGATACTCTACGCACAGCTCCGGCGCGCCGGTGATGGAGCCGTTGACGGACTCGGCCGTCCGGCGGCCTTCGCCGTCCATCATGATGACAATAGAGCTGGCGGCAGTGTAATCGCCAAGGCCTACGATTTCCTGGACGATGGCGGATAAGTCCGGCGTCTGTTGTTCCGGCCCGGCGTAGCCGACGGCCAGCCAATCCGGCGGCGACCAGGCCACCGTGGCATTCGTCCGGGGGCGGCCGCTGACGTCAAAGTCCGCATTGGCAAAAGTGATGGCATCGCCGGAAGCCTGCCCGTAGATATTGATGTTGCAGGGGTTGTCGTTGACGGCCTCGTCGACGGTGAACTGTATGTGCGCGCTGGTGATCACCGCGCCCGGCGGGATGTTGAGGCCGTTGAACCGCATGCCGATGGCCTGTGCGCCGACACTCGGGTCTGTAACCAGCTCCAGGTCGCTGCTGTTCCGGTCCACCGGGCCGCCGGGCTCTTCCTCGACGTCGTCACTGGCATCGGTGATGGCAGCACAAACCTGGGTGGGCGTGGAGAACCCGCCGCCGCAGGTACAGTCCGCCTGTATGGTTTCCCCAATGGTGTTGAGGTCGCCGTCGTCACAGGGGTCACCGAAGCGGAAGGTGTTGCCGGGGTCGCTGTCGTCGCAGTCCACATCCGAGCAGATGCCGTCGCCGTCGTTGTCGCCGGCAACGGGGCAGTCGTTGAGGGTTCCGGCACAGCCGCAGTTGGCGTCCAGCATGTCGTTGATGGTTGCCGGGTTGCCGTCGTCGCAGGCATCTCCAGGTTGAGTAGCGATAGTTGGGTCGTTGTCGTCGCAATCCACGTTAGCGCAGATGCCGTCGCCGTCGGCGTCGCCGATGCCGGTGCAGGCAGTAGGCGTGCCTGCGCAGTCGCAGTCGCCGTCGACTACATCGTTGAGGGTGGTGTTGTCGCCGTCGTCGCAGGGGTCGCCGAAGAAGGCCGACAAGTTGGGGCAGTCGTAGTTGGGCGGCGTGTCGAAGTATTCGACGCACAGCTGCGGGCTGCCGGCATTGCCGTCGGCGGATTCGGCTACCCGCCGGCCACTACCCTCAAGGATAAAGGCAATAGCGCTGGCGGCGGTATATCCGTTGCGGTCGACGATTTTCTGGACCACGGCCGACAGGTCCGGCGACTGTTGTGCCGGGCCGGCGTCGCCAACGGCCAGCCAGTTCTCCGGCGACCAGGCTACGGAACTGACAGTCCTTGGGCGGCTGCTGATATCAAAGTCCGCTTCGGTAAAGGTGGCGGCATTGTCGGCCGCCTGGCCATAGATGGTGAGGTTGCAGGGATCGTCGTTATTGCTTTCGTCTACCTGAAACTGGAGGTAGGCGCTGACGATATGCGCCCCTTGCGGGATGTTGAGGCCTTCAAAACGCAGGCCTACCCACTGGCTGAGGCCGTCGGTACACAATTCCAGGTCGCTGCTGTTGACGTCGACCCGGCCGTCGGTTGCCCGCTCTTCGGCGTCGTCGCTGCTGGCGCTGACAACGGAGCAGGCCGTGTCCGGCGTCGTCGTGCCGCCGCCGCAGCTACAGTCGGATTGGATGGTTTCTCCGAAAGTGGCGGAGTTGCCGTCGTCGCAGGGGTCGCCGGGCTGGGTCGTAACTGCCGCGTCGCCGTCATCGCAATCCACATCCGAGCAGATGCCGTCGCCATCCGCGTCGCCGGTGCCGGTACAGGCAGTTGGGGTGCCGGCGCAGGCGCAGTTGGTGCCCAGGGCGTCGTTGATGGTAGTATTGTCGCCGTCGTTGCAGGGCTGGCCGATATAAGAGGTAATGTTCGGGTCATTGTCGTCGCAATCGGCGCCGGCGAGCACGCCGTCGCAGTCCATATCGGCGGAGTTGTCGCCGATGGCGGCGTTGTTGTCGTCGCAGTCCATGCTGGTCGGCACGCCGTCACAGTCCTGGTCGTTGGTATTATCTCCGATATTGGGATTGTTGTCGTCGCAATCGTCAGCGGTGGGTACGCCATCGCAGTCGGCATCGCCGGCATTGGTGGAGGTGACGTTCGGGTCGCTGTCGTCGCAGTCCATGCCAGAGGGTACGCCGTCGCAGTCGGCATCGCCGATATTGGTGGAGGTGACGTTCGGGTCGTTGTCGTCGCAGTCCTGGTTGGAGGGCACGCCGTCGCAGTCCTGGTCGTTGGCGCTGCTGCCGATAGAGGCGTCGGTATCGTCGCAATCCATGGCAGTGGGCACGCCGTCGCAGTCCTGGTCGTTGGCGCTGCTGCCGATGGAGGCGTCGTTGTCGTCGCAATCGTCAGCGGTGGGCACGCCGTCGCAGTCGGCATCGCCGATGCTGGTGCTGGTAATGGAAGCGTTGTTGTCGTCGCAGTCCACGTCGGCACAAACGCCGTCGCCATCGGCGTCGCCGATGCCGGTGCAGGCGGTCGGCGTGCCGGCGCAGGCGCAGTTGGCGCCGACGATGTCATTGATGGTGGTGTTGTCGCCGTCGTCGCAGGCGTCGCCGATGTTGGCGGAGAGGGCCGGGCAGTCATACTGCACGGTGGTAAACGCCACGCACAGTTGCGGCGCGCTGGCGGCGCTGCCGTTGTAGGATTCGGCAGTACGGCCGCCGGTTCCCTCAACGAGGAGTACGATAGAGTTGCCGGAGGCAAATCCCTGCCGGTTGACGATCTCCTGAATGATGGCGGCAATGTCCGGCGTCTGCTGGGCCGGGCCGGCTTCGCCCCTCGTCAGCCATTCGGCCGGCGACCAGCCGACGGATGCGGCGGTCCGCATCCGGCCGGAGATGTTGTTGTTGAAGGTCGTAAACGGCATAGCGTCGTCGGCAGCTTCCCCGTAGATCGTCAGGTTGCAGGGGTTGACGTTGCGGTCTTCGTCAGCCGTGAATTGCAGGTAAGCGGCAGTAATGGCTGCGCCCTGTGGAATATTCAGGCCGGCAAACCGCATCCCGATTACCTGGGCGCCCTGGTTGCCGTCCTCGGTCAGTTCCAGGTCGCTGCTGTTCAGGTTGACGGAGCCGGAGCCGCGCTCTTCGCCGTCGTCATTGCCGTCGCCAATGCTTACGCAGGTAAAGGCAGGCACGGGCACGCCGCCGCCGCAGCTGCAATCGCTCTGGATGGTTTCCCCGGTAGTGGTGGGGTCGCCGTCGTTGCAGGCAGCGCCGGGGTAGGATGTATTGTTGGGGTCGTTGTCGTCGCAGTCCACGCCGGCGCAGACGCCGTCGCCGTCCGCGTCGCCAATGCCGGTGCAGGCCGTGGGCGTTCCGGCGCAGGCGCAATTGCTGCCGTAAACATCGTTGAGGGTGGTGTTGTCGCCGTCGTCGCAGGGGGTGCCGGGCTGCGGGCTGCTGTTGGGGTCGTCGTCGTTGCAGTCCACATCCGAGCAGATGCCGTCCCCATCGTTGTCGCCGATGCCGGTGCAGGGGTTGAGGGTTCCGGCACACTGGCAGTTGGCGTCATAGATGTCGTTGATGGTGCCGGGGTTGCCGTCGTCGCAGGCGTCGCCGGGTTGATGGGTGACGCTGGCATCGTTGTCGTCGCAATCCAGGCCGGCGCAAATGCCGTCCCCGTCGTTGTCGCCGATGCCGGTGCAGGCCGTTGGCGTGCCGGCGCATTCGCAGTTGGCGCCGACCAGGTCATTAACCGTGGTATTATCGCCGTCGTCGCAGAGGTCGCCGATGTTGGCCAGCAGGCCGGGACAATCGAAGGAGGCCGGGCTGGTAGAATACTCCAGGCAGAGTTCGGGGGCGCCGGCGGGGTCGCTCTCGAAAGATTCGGCAGTGCGCCTGCCAACGCCTTCGATGATGAGGGCGATCGAACTGTTGGCATTAAAGCCGGGCCGGTTGACGATCTCCTGGATGATGGAAGCCAGATCGGGGGTCTGCTGGGCCGGGCCGCTGTCGCCCTTGGTGAGCCAGTCGGCAGGTTGCCAGGTCACGGTGGCGTTGGTTCGGGGCCGGCCGCTGATGTCGGTGGAACCACCGCCAAAGGTAGCGGCGTTATCGGAGGCCTGTCCTGAAATGGTCAGCGAACAGGGGTTCTGATTGGTATTTTCGTCGACGGTGAACCGGAGATACGCTTCGGTTATAGCAGCGCCCGGAGGGATGTTCAGGTTGTTGAACCGCAGGCCGAGGACCTGGTTGCCCCGGGCACCGTCTTCCACCAGTTCGAGGTCGCTGCTGCCGGTATCGACATCGCCGGAGGCGCGTTCTTCTGCATCGTCGCTGCCGGCATCAACCCGGGAGCAGATGCTAACCGGCCCGACCGTAAACTGGATGGCCTGGGATTGGGTCGTGTTGCCATCCGTATCGGTGGCCATTGCCATAACACTATAGGTACTTTCTGCGGGAATAGTGTAATTCATGGCGTAAGGTGCCTGGTTGTCTGTGCCTATGGAAGTGCCATTGACGAAGAACTCTACCTGAGTGACGGCGCCATCGCTATCCGCCGCGTCAGCGGTTATGCTGATCGTTTGCGGAGAAATATAATTCGTCCCGTTTGCCGGGGCAGTGACCGATACCGATGGCGCGGCGCCATTGACAGATTCTTTGACTATGGTCAGATAATCATCGATCGCGCCGGTTTCCCGAATGAATTTAATGTCCATCTGGCTTCCGGTGACTTCGAGGTACATAGAACCTTTTTCTCCTATTGATTTGTACATTATCGGATGCTCCGCATCGATCTCACCTCTCGAACCTGCCGCACCAGCGACGATGTATACGGTGCCCTGGCCATTGGCGTTTTTCATGTAAGGGCCATCACCATCCAGGCGGCCGTCGCCGATATCGATCCCCATGGTGGCGGGGTCCCAGGTACCGGAAGTGCCATAGTGGCCATGGATCATATAGGAACGCTCCCAGGTGTGAGAATGCCCGCCGATCACGAGGTCGACACCATAAGTTTCCAGGATGGGGTTTACGAATTCCCGCATGTCCGACTCCTTGTTATCGGTATCAGAATGCAACCTGGTGTAAGGAGGATGGTGAAAAAGCACGATGGTCCATTCCTTGTTGTTGGCAGCCAGGTCAGCTTCGAGCCAGAGGAGCTGCGGGCTGCCGGGGTCGCGGTCCGAGTCATCCGAATCCAGTATGACCACGTGCATGTTGCCATAGTCGAAAGAGTAGTAGGCTTCGGTGCCCGAGGGTACCCCGCCGGCCTCCGCATTGGTAGGCGCCGTGAAAATTTCGTAATACGGGCCGGTTTGGGTAGCGCTGAAGGAAGATTCCCCATCGTGATTACCAAAGCAGGGCCACCATACGGTGTTGATGAGGCGGTCTTCGTACATGTTTTCAAACATGGCCGCCTGGTATTCGCCATCGGTGCCGGAGTCATAGGCATTATCTCCTACGAGCAGGACCATGTCGATGTGCTGGCTACCGTGGAAGTTATAGAAGGCGTCGCGCACGTCCCGCTGGTTCTGATTGGCCTTCCCGGCATCGCCGAGTATCCAGGCTTTGATGGGTTGAACCGCTCCGGGAGCTGGAGAGGTCCGGAAGTAATGCTGGCTGGTAGCCGTCAGAAGCTGGCCGGCCGTATTGCCCACCGAATAATAGTAGGTGCTGTTGGCGGATAAGCCGTCGATGAGGACTTCGTGGTCGGTTCGGGTGCCATTGACCGTTTTGGTGAAAACCAGGCTGCCGGGGCTTGTCCCGTACCATACCTGGCTGGATGTGGCGCTGTTCGTCCGCCACTTGATGACCATGCTGTTGGGAGTTCCCGATTGGAGGTAGGGCCCTCTAATGATGGATTGAGCATAGGTGTTTATTGTGCTAAGGCATAGGAATAATGCGCCTAGCAGCAGGCAGTAGTTTTTTTTCATTAGGCCGTTTTTTCAGAAGGTGATGACTGAGTAAGTTCTTCGGGAGTATGATCCGTAATCCTTGAAAAATAACTTCACGGCCCGTAGTTGTAGGGAAGTGAAGCAGCCAGCCAGCAATCCCGGGAGCCAGGCTGCTGAACGAGCTGCAACTACGGGCCTCAAACTGTGAAGTTGTTTTTTAATTACTACAAAGGCAAAAAAAGTGCCGGGCCCTCAAAAAAGCCCGGCACTTAAAATATTTAGTCTTCGGTAATTACAAATTTAACGGATTGCGTTTCATCCCCTGCGGTGAGCTGGAGGAAGTAAACGCCGCTCGGTAACGACAGGCCGGTGAGGAGGAGATTATTCTCCCCTTTCTCTACTTTTCGCTGTTGTTGCAGTACGACCCTTCCGTTCAGGTCCCGTGCCCGCACCTGCGCCTCTCCGTCGATGTCACTGGTAAAGGTGACGTTCAACCTGGTGGTTGCCGGGTTGGGATGGATGCTGATGGAGCTGAGGGCGTAGGCTTCAGCCGATGCATTAACACCGGGGAGTGCCGTGGTCTCGGCCTCTTCTGCTCTGCCCGTTACGGTTGCGGAGGTATTGCCCTGGTTGTTGGCCAGCGGCGCGTAGAGGTATTCTACGCAAAGCTCCGGTGCTCCGTTCACTGAACCGTCGAAAGATTCTGCCGTCCGGCGCCCGGTTCCATCCATGAGGATGACGATAGCGCTGTTGGACGTGTAGCCGCCGCGGTCGACGATCTCCTGGATGACCGCCGAGAGGTCGGGCGTCCGTTGTGCCGGGCCGGCATCGCCTATGGCTTCCCAGGTCGGCGGTGCCCAGCTTACGGCAGCAGTGGTGCGCGCCCGGTTGCCGATATTGCTCATTTCGCGGACGAAAGAGGGCGCATTATCGACAGCCTGCCCGTAAATATTGATATTACAGGGGTTGTCGTTGGCGGTCTCGTCAACGGTGAACTGTACGTGGGCGCTGGTGATCACGGCACCCTGCGGGATATTCAGGCCGGTAAACCGCATCCCGACAATCTGGCTGCCGAGGTTGGGGTCGGTGGCCAGTTCCAGGTCGCTGCTGGTCAGGTCGGCCGGCCCACCCTGCTCTTCGGCGTCGTCCTCATCGGCGCTGACCATGGAGCAGGTTTGAGTGGGCGTTGAGAGGCCGCCGCCACAGGTGCAGTCCGCCTGGATGGTTTCTCCGACGGTGTTGGGGT
The DNA here is from genome assembly GCA_020636375.1 of Lewinellaceae bacterium. Classification (GTDB taxonomy): domain Bacteria; phylum Bacteroidota; class Bacteroidia; order Chitinophagales; family Saprospiraceae; genus JACJXW01. The sequence goes on from JACJXZ010000015.1 coordinate 55,124, forward strand.
CGCCATCGTCACAGGCGTCTCCGGGCCGGCTGGTATTGCCGGGGTCGTTATCGTCGCAGTCCACATCGGCACAGATGCCGTCGCCGTCGTTGTCGCCTATGCCGGGGCAATCATTGAGCGTGCCGGCGCAGTTGCAGTTAGCGTCGAGCATGTCGTTGATCGTTGCCGGGTTGCCGTCATCGCAGGCATCTCCAGGTTGCGTGGTGATATTTGGATTGTTGTCGTCACAATCCATATCGGCGCAGATGCCGTCGCCGTCGGCATCGCCGATGCCGGTGCAGGCAGTGGGAGTGCCGGCACAATCGCAATCGGCATCCACCACGTCGTTGAGCGTGGTATTGTCGCCGTCGTCGCAAGCATCGCCAATGAAAGCCTGGAGGCTGGGACAGTCGTAATTGGGCGGCGTGGCGAAGAAATCAATGCACAGCGTCGGCCCGCCGACGTTTCCGTCCGCCGACTCGGCCACGCGGCGCCCGGTGCCTTCGATGATGAAGGCGATGGAACTGCCGGCGGTGTAGCCGTTGCGGTTGACGATCTCCTGGATGATAGCCGCCAGGTCCGGGGTTCGTTGATCCGGGCCGGCAGCTCCGTTGGTGGTCCACTGCGGCGGCGACCAGGATACGGTGGCGGATGTCCGGGGCTGGTTGCTGATGTGGTGGTTGTTACTGGTAAAGATGGGCGTGTTATCCGCATCTATCCCGAAAATCCTGAGGTTGCTGGGATCGTCATTGCGGGTTTCGTCCACCTGGAACTGGATGTGTGCGCTGACGATGTTGGCGCCCTGCGGGATGTTGAGGCCGCTGAACCGGAGGCCCACCAACTGGCTCTGCCCATCCATACCCAGCTCGAGGTCACTGCTGTTGAGATCCACCCGGCCACTGATAAGGCTTTCTTCGACATCATCAGCACTAACTGTGATGGAAGCGCAAATCGTTTCAGGGTCAACGGAACCGCCGCCGCAGCTGCAGTCCGCCTGGATGGTCTCGCCAAACGTTGCCGGGTTGCCGTCGTCGCAGGCATCGCCGATCTGGCTGGTAATGGTGGGATCGTCGTCGTTGCAATCCACATCGGCACAAATGCCGTCGCCGTCGTTGTCGCCAATACCGGGGCAGGTGTTGAGGGTGCCGGCGCAGGCACAGTTGTCGCCGATCACATCGTTGATAGTTGCTGGGTCGCCATCGTCACAGGCGTCTCCGGGCTGAGTGGTAATATTGGCGTCGTTGTCGTCACAGTCCATGTCGGCACAAATGCCGTCACCGTCGGCATCGCCGATGCCGGTGCAGGCAGTCGGTGTGCCCATGCAGTTGCAATCGTTATCCACCGTGTCATTGATGGTCGTGTTGTCGCCATCGTCGCAGGGATCGCCGAAGTAGGCCGACAGGCCGGGGCAGTCAAGCGGTGCCGGGGTACTGAAATATTCGATGCACAGCTCGGGGCCTCCGACGTTGCCGTCGGCAGATTCTGCAACGCGCCGCCCGGTACCCTCGATGATGAAGGCGATGGAACTGGCAGGCGTGTAGCCGTTGCGGTTGACGATCTCCTGAACCAGGGCCGACAGGTCGGGCGTCTGCTGTGCCGGGCCGGCACTGCCGACGGCAGTCCACTGGGGCGGGCCCCAGGCAACCATACCCGACGTGCGCGGGCGGGCGCTGATATCATAAGTGGCATTTGTAAATGCGGAGGCATTATCCGCTGCCTGCCCGTAAATGTTCAGGTTGCAGGGATCGTCATTGTTGGTTTCATCCGTTTGGAACTGGATGTAAGCCCTGATAATCTGAGCGCCCTGCGGGATATTGAGGTTGCTGAACCGCAGGCCTACCCACTGGCTCACCCCTTCCGTACCCAGTTCGAGGTCGCTGCTGTTGAGGTCCATCCTGCCGTCCAGTACCCTCTCTTCCGCGTCGTCCAGATCGGCGGTGATGTTGGAACAAACAGAAGATGGAGTGGAGGAACCGCCACCACAGCTACAGTCGGCCTGAATGGTTTCGCCGAAGGTGTTGGGGTTGCCGTCATTGCAGGCTTGCCCTACATAAGCGGCAACATTCGGATCGTTATCGTCGCAGTCGGCACTGGCGGGTACGCCGTCACAGTCCATGTCATTGGCAGAGCTGCCCATAGCCGGGTCGTTGTCATCGCAGTCGTCGGCCGTGGGCACGCCGTCGCAGTCCGCATCACCGTTGTAGCTGCCAACAGAGGCGTCGGCATCGTTGCAGTCGGTATTGTCCGTGACGTAGCCGGCCGGAACAGAGCAGGCCAGGGTGGAATTGGCGGGGTCGCCGAATCCATCATTGTCGTTGTCAGCGTAGAAGGTGGATTGCAGCCCCTCATCGGTTTGGCTGTTGCAGTTGTCGTCGATGCCGTTGCAGGTTTCGGCAGCTCCAGGGTGGATGGCGGCGTTGGTATCGTCGCAGTCGCCGGAGGCCGACGTCAGTTCGGCAGCGGTGTAGTGGTTAGCCGGGCGGGTGCAGGCTACCTGAGAGGTGCCGTCGCCGTACCCGTCGCCATCAGCGTCGCGGTGCCAGGTTTGTCCGGGGAACTCGTTGGCGTTGTTGTCGTCGCAGTCCAGGTTGTTGGCGACATAGCCGATCGGCATGGAGCAGCCCTGTGTGGCGGCCGCCGGGTCGCCGAAACCGTCGTTGTCGTTGTCGGCATAGAAGATGGATTGTATGCCTTCGTCGGTTTGCGTGTTGCAGTTGTCGTCGATGCCGTTGCAGGCTTCGGCAGCGCCAGGATGGATGGCGGCATTGCCGTCGTTGCAGTCGCCGAAGGTTTGTGTCAGCTCGGCGGCGGTGTAGTGGTTAGTCGGGCGGGTGCAGGCTACCTGAGAGGTGCCATCACCATATCCGTCGCCGTCGGCGTCGCGGTGCCAGGTTTGCCCTGGGAATTCCTTGGCGTCGTTGTCGTTGCAATCGGTGTTGTCAGCAACATATCCAGCCGGCGCAGCGCAGGCCACCGTAGAGCTGGCAGGGTTGCCGAATCCATCGTTGTCGCTGTCGGCATAGAAGGTGGCCAGCAGCCCTTCATCGGCCTGGTTGTTGCAGTTGTCGTCGATGCCGTTGCAGGTTTCGGCCGCTCCGGGGTGGACGGCGGCGTTGCTGTCGTCGCAGTCGCCGTTCAGGAGGACGTAATTAGCGCCGGGGGGCTGGCAATCGCTGACCGCAGCCCCGCTTCCGTATCCGTCGGCATCGCCGTCGAAGTAGTAGTCCTGGTTGGTGATGTTCTCGTCGGTTTGGCTGTTGCAGTTGTCGTCGATGCCGTTGCAGGCTTCGGCCGCTCCGGGGTGGATGGCGGCGTTGGTATCGTCGCAGTCTCCGGAGGTTTGCGTCAGCTCGGCAGCGGTATAGTGGTTAGCCGGGCGGGCGCAGGCCGCCTGTGAGGTGCCGTCGCCGTACCCGTCGCCGTCGGCGTCGCGGTGCCAGGTTTGTCCGGGGAATTCCCTGGCGTCGTTGTCGTTGCAGTCGGTGTTGTCCGTTACGTAACCGGCTGGGGCGGAGCAGGCCTGGGTGGCGCTGTTGGGGTCGCCGTACCCGTCATTATCGTTGTCGGCGTAGAAGGTAGCTTGTACGCCTTCGTCGGTTTGGCTGTTGCAGTTGTCGTCGATGCCGTTGCAGGTTTCGGCCGCGCCGGGGTGGATGGCGGCGTTGTTGTCGTCGCAGTCGCCGTTCAGGAGGACGTAATTAGCGCCGGGGGACTGGCAGTCGCTGACTGCGGCCCCGCTTCCGTATCCGTCGTTGTCGCCGTCGAAGTAGTAATTCTGGTTGGCGATGTTCTCGTCGGTTTGGCTGTTGCAGTTGTCGTCGATGCCGTTGCAGGTTTCGGCTGCTCCGGGGTGGATGGCGGCGTTGGCGTCGTCGCAGTCGCCGGAAGTTGCCGTCAGCTCGGCGGCGGTATAGTGGTTCGCCGGGCGGGTGCAGGCCGCCTGTGAGGTGCCATCGCCGTATCCATCGCCGTCGGCGTCGCGGTGCCAGGTTTGTCCGGGGAATTCCTTGGCGTCGTTGTCGTTGCAGTCGGTATTGTCCGTTACGTAACCGGCCGGCGCGGAGCAGGCCTGGGTAGAACTGTTGGCGTCGCCGAAACCGTCGTTGTCGCTGTCGGCATAGAAGGTGCTTTGTACGCCTTCGTCGGTTTGGCTGTTGCAGTTGTCGTCGATGCCGTTGCAGGCTTCGGCCGCGCCGGGGTGAATCGCGGCATTGCTGTCGTCGCAGTCGCCGGAAGTTTGGGTCAGTTCGCCGGCGGTATAGTGGTTCGCCGGGCGGGTGCAGGCCACCTGTGAGGTGCCGTCGCCGTACCCGTCGCCGTCGGCGTCGCGGTGCCAGGTTTGCCCGGGGAACTCCCTGGCGTCGTTGTCGTTGCAGTCGGTGTTGTCCGTTACGTAACCGGCCGGCGCGGAGCAGGCCTGGGCGGCGTTGTTGGGGTCGCCGTACCCGTCGTTATCGCTGTCGGCGTAGAAGGTAGTTTGTACGCCTTCGTCGGTTTGGCTGTTGCAGTTGTCGTCGATGCCGTTGCAGGTTTCGGCAGCGCCGGGGTGGATAGCGGCGTTGCTGTCGTCGCAGTCGCCGTTCAGGAGGACGTAGCCGGCACCGGGGGACTGGCAATCGCTGACCGCAGCCCCGCTTCCGTATCCGTCGCCGTCGCCGTCGAAGTAGTAATCCTGGTTGGTGATGTTCTCGTCGGTTTGGCTATTGCAGTTGTCGTCGATGCCGTTGCAGGTTTCGGCAGCGCCGGGGTGGATGGCGGCGTTGGTATCGTCGCAGTCTCCGGAGGTTTGGGTCAGCTCGGCAGCGGTATAGTGGTTCGCCGGGCGGGTGCAGGCCACCTGTGAGGTGCCGTCGCCGTATCCGTCGCCGTCGGCGTCGCGGTGCCAGGTTTGTCCGGGGAATTCTTTGGCGTCGTTGTCGTCGCAGTCGGTATTATTGGCTACATATCCGGCTGGCATGGAGCAAGCCTGGGTGGTATTGCCGGGGTCGCCGTATCCGTCGTTGTCGTTATCGGCGTAGAAGGTAGATAGTAAGCCTTCGTCGGTTTGCGTATTGCAGTTGTCGTCGATGCCGTTGCAGGTTTCCGTGGCACCGGGATGGATGGCGCTGTTGGCGTCGTTGCAGTCTCCAAAGGTCTGTGTAAGTTCGGCTGCGGCATAGTGGTTGGCCGGGCGGGTACAAGCCACTTGTGAGGTGCCGTCGCCGTATCCGTCGCCGTCGGCGTCGCGGTGCCAGGTTTGACCGGGAAACGCCGTGGCGTCGTTGTCATTGCAGTCCGTATTGTCGGCCACGTATCCGGCAGGGGCGGAGCAGGCCTGGATAGAGGTGTTGGCGTCGCCATATCCGTCGTTGTCGTTGTCGGCGTAGAAGGTAGTTTGTACGCCTTCGTCGGTTTGGCTGTTGCAGTTGTCGTCGATGCCGTTGCAGGCTTCGGCCGCTCCGGGGTGGACGGCGGCGTTGGCGTCGTTACAGTCGCCGGAAGTTTGGGTCAGTTCGGCGGCGGTATAATGGTTGGCGGGCCGGGTGCAGGCCGACTGGGAGGTGCCTGTTCCGTAGCCGTCGCCGTCAGCGTCGAGGTACCAGGTTTGGCCGGGGAATTCTTTGGCGTCGTTGTCGTCGCAGTCGGTATTGTTGGCCACGTATCCGGACGGCACAGAACAAGCCTGGGTGGTATTGCCGGGGTCGCCGTATCCGTCGTTGTCGTTGTCGGCGTAGAACGTGGACTGCCCGGAGACGGCGCTATCGGCATCGTCCACCAGGTTATCACAGTCGTTGTCGATGCCGTCGCAGGTTTCTGCGGCGCCGGGGTGGATATTGGGATTTGTGTCATCACAATCTACATCGCTGCAGAAGCCGTCGTTGTCGGCATCTACCGAAGTGATGCTGGCGTTGTTGTCATCGCAGTCGATGTCCGCGCAGATGCCGTCGCCGTCGGCATCGCCGATGCCGGTGCAGGCGGTGGGCGTACCGACGCAGTTGCAGTTGGCGTCGACTACGTCATTGATGGTCGTATTATCGCCGTCATTGCAGGGGTCGCCGATATCGGCGGACAAGCTGGGGCAGTCGGGGTCGTCCACGCTGAAGCTGACGCACAGCTGGGGCGCTTTATCGGGGCCGCCTTCATAGGAGTCAGCCACCCGGAGGCCAATGCCATCGATGATGAGGGCGACGGAGCTGCTGGCCGTAAAGCCGGGGCGGTCGACGATCTCCTGGATGATGGAAGAAATGTCCGGCGTGCGTTGGGCAGGGCCGGCGTCGCCGACGTTGGTCCAGTCCGGCGGGTTCCACGCGATGGTGTTGGACGTGCGGGGGCGGCCGCTGGCGTCGAAGCTTACGCCACCTAAGAAGGTAGGCGCGTCGTCGCTGTCGTGGCCGTAGATGGTCAGGTTGCAGGGGTTGATAACGGTAGTTTCGTCGGCGGTAAACTGAATGTAGGCATTGTCGATGGTCGCGCCCGGGGTGATATTCAGCCCGGTAAACCGCAGGCCGATCGTGACGAGGCCGTTAGGGCCGTCGTCGACGATCTCCAGGTCTACGCTGGATTCGTTGACATGGCCGGTGGAGCGTTCTTCGACGTCATCCGTGCTGAGGTTGACCCGGACGCAGACGGATGCCTGGCCCGTAACGCCACCGCCGCAGCTACAGTCTGCCTGAATGGTCTCCCCGGAGGTGGTGGGGATGCCGTCGTCGCAGGCGGCGCCAGGATATCCGGTATTGTTGGGGTCGTTATCGTCGCAGTCGACGTCGGCGCAGACGCCGTCGCCATCCGCGTCGCCGATGCCGGTGCAGGCCGTGGGGGTGCCGACGCAGTTGCAGTTGGCGTCATACGTGTCGTTGATGGTCGTGTTGTCGCCGTCGTCGCAGGGGTCGCCGGCGATGGAGGTGGAATTGGGGTCGTTGTCGTTACAATCGATATCGGAACAGATGCCGTCGCCGTCGTTGTCGCCGATACCGTCGCAGGTATTGAATGTACCGACGCAGTTGCAGTTGGCGTCGTACATATCGTTGATGGTGGCGAGGTTGCCGTCGTCACAGGCATCACCGGGCTGGTGGGTGACGTCGGGGTCTAGGTCATCGCAATCCACATCGGCGCAGACGCCGTCGCCGTCGTCGTCGCCAATGCCGGTACAGGCGGTAGCGGTGCCGGCGCATTCGCAGTTGGCGTTGACCATGTCATTGAGGGTGGTGTTGTCGCCGTCGTCGCAGGGCGATCCGATGTTGGCCAGCAAATTGGGGCAATCGTAATTGATGGGCGCCGTAGACCACTCAATGCAAAGTTCGGGGGCCAGGTCGGGGGAGCTGGCACCGTCGAAGGATTCCGCTACGCGTGCGCCCTCGCCTTCGAAAATAATAGCGATAGAACTGACCGAGGAGAAACCAGGCCGGTTGACGATTTCCTGGATAACAGTGGCGATGTTGGGCGTTTGCTGTGCCGCGCCCCGGTCGCCCTTGGCGAGCCAGTTGGACGGCGTCCAGCTGACAGATGCGCTGGTTTTCGGCAGGTTGCTGACGCTGTCGTCCGGGTCAGTGAAGGTACCGGGGTTGTCGGCATCCACGCCGGATATGGACAGGTTGCAGGGGTTGAGGTTGGTCTCTTCATCTACGGTAAACTGGATATAGGCGCTGGCGATATTGGCGCCCTGAGGGATGTTGAGGTTGTTGAAGCGCAGGCCGACGACCTGATCTTCCGTGTTGTCTCGTATCATCTCGAGGTCGCCATTGGTCAGGTCGACGTTGCCGGACGACAGTTCCTGCTCGACGTCGTCCGTGCTGTTGTCGATGTGGACACAGACGGTGACCGGCCCGACTGTGAACTCTACAGGGTCGGACTGGGTGACGTTGTCATCATTATCCAGGGCGGTGGCGGTAATGATGTAGGTGCCATCGTCCGGGATGTTATAATTAACGGAGTAAGGTGCCTGATTGTCTGTGCCGATAGAAATGTTGTTGACAAAGAACTCAACCTGGGTGATCGAGCCGTCGCTGTCGGCGGCGTCGGCGGTGATGGTGATCGATTGGGTGGAGGTGTAGTTGAAGCCGTTGGCCGGGGACGTGACGGATACGGTGGGCGGCGAGCCCGTGGCCACATTCTTGACGATGGAAAAGTAATCGTCGATGTTGCCGTTGTCGCGTATGAATTTGATGTCCATCTGGCCGCCGGTGACTTCCATGTACATGGAGCCATAGTCAGCCTGAGAGTGGTACATGACGGGGTGCGGGTCGGTTATCGAGCCGGTCTTTTTGCCAGCAGAGCCGGTGACGAGGTATACCGTTCCCTGGCCCAGCGTGTTCTGGGTGTAGGCGCCGTCGCCGTTCGGGCGGCCGTCGCCGAGGTCGATGCCCATGGTGGCGGGGTCCCAGGAATTCTGCAGGCCGTAATGGCCGTTGATCAGGTAGGAGCGCTGCCAGTTGTGGGAGTGGCCGACGAGGACGAGGTCCACGCCGTGGCTTTCCAGAATAGGCAGGAAGTTTTCCCGCATCTTTTTTTCCTTGGAGTTGGTGTCGGATTCACCGCTCTTGGAGTAGGGAGGGTGGTGCCAGTAGGCGACGATCCAGTCCTGGTCGGTGTTGCTGAGGTCGTTTTCGAGCCAGACGAGCTGGGGGTCGCCTGGGTTGCGGTCGCTGTCGTCGGAATCCAGGACGACGAAGTGGATGTTGCCGTAGTCGAAAGAGTAGTAGGCCTCGGTGCCGGAGGGCACGCCGCCGGCCTCTCCGTTTCGGGGCATCGTGAATATATCGTAGTAGGGGCCCGACTCGGTCGGGCTGTCTGCCGTGACGGTCTCGTGGTTGCCGATGGCCGGCCACATGACTGTATTGATGAGGCGGTCTTCGTACATGTTCTCAAAGAAGGCGGCCTGGAATTCCGAATCGGTGCCATCCTCGTAGGCGTTGTCGCCCAGGAGCAGTATCATGTCGATGTGCTGAGAGCCGTTGAAGTTGTAGAACGCGTCGCGCACGGACCGCTGGTTGTTGTCGCCGGTGCCGCAGTCTCCCAGTACCCAGGTCCGGATGGTCTGCACCGTGCCGGGATTGGGGGAGGTTTTAAAATAATGGTTGGCGGAGGGCTGCGTAAGCTGGCCGGAGGAATTGCCCACAGCGTAGTAGTACACCGTATTGGGCGCCAGGCCGGTGACTTTCACGTCGTGGTCGGTATAACTGCCGTTAACGGTTGTAGTGAAGGGCAGGTTAGTGGGCGAAGGGCCGTACCACACCTTGCTGGAGGTGGAGGTGTTGGTCCGCCATTTTATGTTCATGCTGTTTGGAGTGCCCATTTGGAGATAAGGCCCCCTTGTAATAGTTTGTGCATGTGATAGTACCCCAATAAACAGAAGTACACATACGCTGATCGCTGTGTAAACATTTTTTCTCATTAGGTCGTCGTTTTGGATACAAGTAGTCGTCTTAGTCGTCTTAAATTACCAATAATATATACGAAAATAGTATTTGAAAATGCAAAAGTAAAGGCAAAACCCAGGTTTTTGGGTGGATATTTCAATATGGCTTTAAACAGGCAGTAGCGTTGGGCAGTGTCTGTGACTTAATATGAAGGGTAATACTATATATATTTTCCGAAAAATCGGGCGAATCAGGGAAATACGAGCAGCAAATATAACCATTTTCACCGAACAGGGTTCGTAAAATGGGCTATTTATTGACATTCTAACTTTTTTTTAATATAAAAAAGAGGCAAAGGAAGTCCTTTGCCTCTTTTCAGCGGTCAGGAAAGGCTGCCGGGCTTACTTCAAATAAGAATGCTGGGCCTCGATGGTTTCCATGCCGTTGCCCGAGATGGTGTTTTCGAAAATTCGGCCCAGGCGGCCGGAGACGAGTTCCGGGGTGAAGTGCTCGCGGGCATAAATGGCGTTGTAGGCGCCGGTTTTTTTGAGGAAACCGGGGTCGGACAGCAGCCTGTCCATCTGCCTTTCCAGGTCGTCGGTATCTGCCTGGCGGACGTACAGGCCCATTTTCTCCGGCTGGAAGAAGTCCTTGATGCCTCCGACGTCGGTCGTTATGACCGACAGGCCGCTGGCCATCGCCTCCAGCAGGGAGTTGGGCATACCTTCGCCGTGGTAGGAAGCCAGCAGGTAAACATCGGCGTCGTACAAGGCGCGGGCCTTTTGTTCGCCGCTGATCCACCCCAGGAAATTCACGTTGCGGATGCCCTTGTCGGCCACATACTGCTTTGCCGGTTCCAGCTCTCCCCCGACGCCTGCGATATTCAGGACGGTGTTCGGATATTTCGACTGCACGCGCTGAAAACTGTCGATGGTCTCGTAGACCCCCTTCACCTTTTCCACGCGGGCCAGGAAGAGCATGACGGTTTCCGCTCCTTCCGGCCGGGTCGGCCGGGCATTGGACGCATTGGCGTCGAAATTGTGAATAAAATTGTCTACTACGGTGGTTTCCAGGTAGGTAGGCCTGTCATAACCGTACTCCCGGAGCCTGTCCTCAAACTCGCGGGCCAGGGAGATCATGGCGTCGGCCCTGCCGAAGGTGCGCCGGAAAAAGGGCAGAATCCTTCCAACTACTTTCTTTTCGAAATCCCAGTTCCAGCCGCGCCAGAACACGACGAATTTCGTCCCGGCCCAGTAACAGAGCAGGGCGAAAATGCTGTCCCGGAAAAAAGATTTCGGGTTGAGCGAAGGGTTGAGCAGCACCAGGTCGTATCCTTCCTGTTTCAACTGGCCGTAGAACTGGCGGTAGTCCCGGATCATCCGGGCCACGGTAGACCACTTGGACTCCTTTTTGCCCTGGGCGCCGTAGAAAAAGAAGGACACGTCGTCCCTGAAGTGAGGCCTGACCGCTGTGTAATATGTTTGTTTCCCTCCGGGTGTGGATAAGTTGGGGGCGTGAATCAGTACTTTTCTTTTCATGAGATTTTGATTTTTCCGGGGGGGTGTTCTATAGGTTTTAAAGTTTTGTCAGAAAGCTTTGTTGGATTCCCCGTCCAACCGGTCGATCAGTTGTACGAGTTCTTCCGATACTTCTTCGATCGCTTCTTCGATGGCTTCTTCCACTACGCCTTCTCCGGTCGGCGCATTTGCCGGCACTTTTTTGTCAATGCTTACCAGCAGGGATAACCCCAGGACGGTAACCGCCATGGCCGCAACAATCTGCTTTCTCTGCGGAGGCCAAACCAGGAAGCCGTAAAGAGCCGGGGCCAGCCGGGGCCCTGCAGGCATGGGGGCCGTAACTTTCCTTCCGGCTGCGACCTCTTCAAAAATACTTTCCAGCCTTTCAGCCACCAGTTCCGGGCGGAAGCGCTCCTGCGCATAATGGGCATTAAAGGCTTTCGTGCTTTCCAGCAAATCCGGGTCCGAAAGCAGCTCATCCAGTTGCCGTTCCAGGTCGTCGGTATCTGCCGGGCGCACGAACAGGCCCATTTTCCGGGGCTGGAAGAAATCTTTGATGCCTCCCGCATCCGTAGTCACCACCGACAGGCCGCTGGCCATGGCTTCCAGCAGGGAGCAGGGCATGCCTTCGCCGTGGTAAGAAGCCAGCAGGAAAATATCGGATTCGTAAAGAACCCTGGCCTTTTCTTCGCCGGTGACCCATCCCAGGAAATGGGCATTGCGGATGCCTTTTTCAGCGACGTATTGTTTTGCTGTTTCCAGCTCGCCGCCCGTGCCGGCTACATTCAGGACAATATTCGGGTGCCGGGCCTGGAGCCTGTGGAAGCTGTCGATGGTTTCATAAATGCCTTTCACTTTTTCAACCCGGGAGAGGAAAAGCAGAACGGAAACGGTTTCCCCTTCCTGTGCATCTGTATGTCCCTCACCGTAATCGAAGATGAAATCATCGACCACCGTCGTTTCCAGAAAGACCGGCTTTTGGTAACCGTATTCCCGGATTTTGTCCTGAAATTCCCGGGCCAGGACGATCATCCCGCCCGCCCGGCCAAAAGTGGCCTGGAAAAAGGGGACTATCCTGCCGACTACCTTTTTTTCAAATTCCCACTGCCAGCCGTGCCAGAAAACGACGAATTCTACCTTTAACCAAAAGCAGATCAGCGCGAAAAGGCTGTCGCGAAAGAAGGATTTAAGGTTGAGCGAAGGGTTGAGCAGCACGACATCGAACCGCTCTTCCTTCAGCCGGCGGTAAAACTGCCGGTAATCCTGCATCAACCGCCCTAACGTTGACAGCTTCGACTCCCTCTGGCCCTGGGCACCGTAGAAAAAGAAAGATACTTCGTCCTGAAAATGGCCCTTGACCGCTGCGTAGTAGGTTTGTTTGCCTCCGGGGGTGGAGAGGTTGGGAGCGTGAATCAGCACTTTTCTTTTCATGAGATTGCCGCCTGGTCAGAGACGGTTTAATTTGTTGATTTGTTGATTTATTGTCTGTTGTCTGTTGTCTGTTGTCAGGGCGGAACAATCAACAAACAACAAACAACTAATCGCTCCGCCCTGCCCTTACCAGCAAATTCCTTCGTAATTGCCGTTGCTCACGCCGTCCTTGATCTTCACCAGGTCGATGAAGGTCTTGTCCGGGTAACGGGTATTGATGCAGTCGAACTCCGGCTCCTTGTGGGAGATGACGACTACTTCGGAATTGGCGACCACCTCATCCAGCCGGTCGGAGATCAGCTCCGACAGGTGGGGGATATGCTGGTCGATATAGGCTTTGTTGGTACCGGTCAGCTTGGAAATATTGACGTTCTTGTCGTAAATGCTCAGCGAATAGCCCTTGCCCAGCAGCTTCTCCGCCAGGTCGACCACGGGGCTGTAGCGCAGGTCGTCCGTCCCCTTTTTGAAGCTCAGCCCCAGGATGCCGACCTTTTTCACGCCTTTATCCATGACCATTCTATAGGCCATTTCCTTCTGGTTCTCGTTGGAGTCGAGCACGGCGTTCAGCACCGGGCTGTTGAGGTAGAAGTCGTGGGCCAGCGTGCGCAGGGCCTTCAGGTCTTTGGGCAGGCAGGAGCCGCCGAAGGCGAAACCGGGCTTAAGGTAATAGGAAGACAGGTTGAGCTGGTGGTCCATGCAGAACAGGTTCATCAGCTGATGGGAGTCGATGCCCAGCTGTTTGCAGATATTGCCCACCTCGTTGGCGAAGGAGACCTTCAGCGCGTGGAAGGAGTTGTTGACGTACTTGATCAGCTCGGCCACTTCGATCTGCGTCTCTTCCACCGGCGCGTCGATGCCGCGGTAGACTTCCTTCATGATCCGGCCCGCCTTGGGGTTGTCGGTGCCAAGGACAGTGACCGGCGGGTTGTAATAGTCCTTCACCGCCGTGCCTTCCCGCAGGAATTCAGGGTTGGACACCACGGCAAAGCCTTCGTTGCGCTTCTTGCCGGAAGCCTCGGCGAGGATTTGGCCCACCTTCTCGTTGGTGCCCGGAAGCACGGTGCTGCGGATGGCCACGATGTGCAGGGTATCTTTTTCCTTCAGCACTTCGCCGATCTGCCGGGCCGTCTCGTAGATGGCCGTCAGGTTGAGGTGCCCGTTGTTGGAAGAGGGGGTACCCACGCAGATGATGGAAACGTCGGTCTCCAGTACGGCCTGCCGGTAGTCGGTGGTGGCCGAGATCCGCCCTTCCTTCCAGTTCTCTTCAATGAGGCCGCCGATGTCCTTCTCGATGATGGTGGGCTTGCCCTGGTTGATCAGTTCGGCCTTGGCAGGCATGACGTCCACCCCGATCACCCGGTGGCCGTTGTTGGACAAGCAACCTACGCTGACGCAGCCCACGTAGCCCAAACCGAAAATTGAAATGTTCATAGTCCTATACTTTATTGCTTTAGTAGTGATTATTTCCTAGTTCGAGGATTGCTCTACCTTTGCCAGGATGAGCTTGGTGACGTCGTCCCACTCTTCGTAGAGCTGCTTGCGGAAGGCTTCCTGTGCCTGAAAGGCCAGTTCGCCTTCCCGGATCTTTTTCAGGTTGGGGACGATCTCTTCGGGCTCCAGCTTCATCAGCATGTTTTTGTTGATGAGGATGACGTTGGCGGGCATGTCCCGGTTGCCGGCGTAGATGCTGGGCACTCCGAGCATGGCGCCCTCGCGGGCCATGCTGTCCCCGGAAGAGATCACGATCTGGCTGAAGTACATCAGCGAATGGATATCCGCTACCGGCTCTTCCAGGATGAGCCAGTCCGCCGGGTACCGATCCTTGTTTTCCTTGTTTTCCAGGGAGAGGACGACTTTCCAGTCTTTGGGGAAATCCCGGGAAATGGACAGGATGATGTCTTCCTGTTGCGACAGGTAGTTGGAGGTCTTGGTCGATACCTCCCGGATGAAGATGTACTTCCTGGCTTCCAGGCCGTAGGGCGCCAGCGCTTCCGGGTTGGGCCGGAAATAGGCCGGCGACAGGTAGGCCCACTCTTTGAGGGCGTTGAAGACCTTTACCCCCTGGTACTTCGGCCCGAAGGGCGGCAGGTAGACCTCGTCGGCCGAGAATTTCAGGAAGGGCCAGACAAACCTCCGGGGGTCGTCGTTGAACGCAATATTGGGAATGCCTTTTAGCCTGCCGATGAAGTTGGCCTGATAGTGGGCCGTCAGGATGAATTTATACTGGTTCCTGCCGATGAGCCGGAACAGGCTGTAAATCCGGGGAATGATGATCTTGAAGACCATAGACCACATGCCGTTGTTGTGCTTGTAGTCGCCCAGGCAGGTGACGCGGTAGCCCGGCAGCTCGTGCTGCACGACCGGGAAAAGCTTGCCCCGGTTCACGCAAAAGACTTCTACTTCTTCCGGCTTGAACTTCAGGATGGCGTTCTTGAAGAAGTTAAACTGGGGCAGGTGGTAAATGTCTATGAGTACCTTTTTCATGAGATTATTTGTTTTGGGGTTCAATGATGGTGGTTAATTGAAAACTTCCTTCCTTTTCCAGGCGGCTGTAGATGGCCGTCGTGGGTTCCTTCTGGAGGAAGGAGGGGGAGTGCCATCCGAGGATGGGGCTTTCGCTCCCCCGGATCAGCTGCGGCTGCAGGCTGTCGTCCAGGCGGAGTTTTACCGTCCGGCCCTGTGGGTGCGAAAGGGTGAACGTATTGCCCGGCCCGCGCTCTGCCCGGATTTCCGGATGGAGGTGGAACGGGATTTCGTATACGTGGCGGCCGTCGGCCTCCAGGTAGTCCCTGATGATGATGATGTCGTCGCCTTTCCGGTATTCGTATTCCCGGGTGTGGGTGACGCCCAGCCGGGCGTATCCGCTGTGGCTGCCTTTGACGACGGTCTTTTCCTCGTCGTCGTCGAAAGCGGCCAGCACCGGCTGGTAATGGTCCACCCACAGGCAGGGGCCCGCATTGGCGGCCTGGTCCTGCTCGTCTACCCGTATGGTGTTGTGCGCCAGGGTTCCTTTAAAGTAAGCCCTCCATTCGGGCTCGGAGTGGTAGGTGTAGGTGCCCGCATCCGCGATGTAGGGCAGGCCGTCGATGTCCAGAAAGAAAGACAAGGCGTCGGCATGGCCGTGGGCGGCGATGGACAGGTACCCCAGGGGTGCGGTGTCGATATGGAGGTAGGTCTCCCGGCCCTGCCGGCCGTTCTTGATCAGGAAGTGCCCCTCCTCGGGGTAGAGCCGGCTCTCCGGGCGGGCCTCCCGCTCCGGCAGGTTGTCGTAGGCGGCTTTTCCCTCCGGGCCGAACAGGATTTCGTTTTTCAGGCCGAAGGCGCCGGCCTTGGCTTTCAGCTGCGGATCCTGGAACAGGAAGGCACCGGTGGCGAGCAGCGACCGGAAGTTGTTTTCCGCTTCTCCATGAGCGAGCACGAAGGTGTGGCCGTCGTCGTCGTCGCCGTAGTACGGCACCCGGCCCGACTGCCCCATGAGGTGGTAGATGTACTCGAAGATCTTTTGCATCATCTGCCGGTAGGCATCGGAAAAGGGATGGCCCGTCCGCTGCCCGACGATGTAGGCGATGAGGAAAAAATCGGTGATGAACTGGATATATTCGGAGGCTTCCTCCCGGTTGATGCCGTTGGGGGAATGCTGGAGCTGTATCTCCCGCTCCAGTATTCGCTGGGCTTTGCGCACCCATTTCCCGGATTTTGGAAAATTCCAGTAGGCGCCGGCGATGAACAGCCCGCTGGCCTCGGCGATGAGGTGGTTGTTGGAGGAGCTGAACTTCGAAGGATGCTTGTCGGCGTGCTGGCCGTGCAGGTAAATGAGCGGCAGCCAGAGCTCGTCGGTGAATTTCTTAAAGGCCTGGTCCGTTTGGCACCGTTCGGTAGCGTCCAGGATTTCCCAGCACAGGAACCAGGTAATGATGCGGAGGTTGACCTCTATATTGCTGTACCAGTTGACTCCCTGGAGGTAGGGGTTGGCCTCTTTCCAGCTCCTGACAATGTCCATGAACTGCTGCAGGTATTGTTGTTCGCCGGAATAGCGGTACTGCAGGCAGATATGGGTCAGGAACTGCAACCGGTTGACTTCCCAGGTTCCCTTCACGATGCCGTGTTGTTCGGTCCGGGTGTCGATGGAATACGAATAGTCGAGGGGGAACCGGCCTCCGCTGACGACGTCCAGGTGCCAGTCGATGGGCTGGTCGATGCGCAGGTGCCGCCCGAAGATATGGTATTCTTTCGTTTCGAACGGAGCGGTGAGCTCCGGGATGGACAGGATAGGGGAGGGGTACGCCGGCCGGGAGAGCTTCGGGAAGTACCCGACCTTCTGCCAGCGCTCATACTTCTTGCGCGCCGCCGTATTGAGGCGGTAGTTGATCTCCGGCAGGCTCATGGTCTTGAGCCGGTTGGCGTACCAGGCCAGTTTGTCGAGTTGTGCGCTACGGTTGCTCATGATATTTTTGCTAGTCGCTTTCGCTTTTCTGATTCATTCCTTCATTCCTTCATCCCCTACACCATATCCTGGTATATTTCTATATATTGTTCTGTCATACGGGAAATAGCGAATTCGGTTTCAATTCTGCGCCTCCCATCTGCCCCCATTTGCCGGGCTTTTTCCGGATGGCCGAGTAACCAGCCGATCTTTTCCGCCAGCGCCTCCGGGCGGAGGGGGTCCACCAGGAAGCCCGTGCGGCCGTGGGCGACGATCTCCGGCGTGCCGCCGCCATCGGTGGCCACTACCGGTTTTCCCATGGCCATGTATTCCATAATGGCATTGGAGATGCCTTCGCCGTGGACGAGGGAGTTGGTAGCCAGCACGCCGACGTCGAAGGCCTGAATGATGGATTCGACATCCCGCATCAATCCGGGCATCAGGATGCGGTCCCGGAAGCGGGAGGGGACCATGCCGGCGCAGTCTTCCCGGCGCGGGCCGTCGCCAATGGCGAGGAACGTCGCCTGCCGCCCCTGCTCCAGGAGCTGGACGGCGGCGCGGATATAGGTGGGGTAGTCCTTGCGGTGGTCAAAGGTGCCCACCATGCCGACCACCGGCCCGTCCGCAATGCCCAGGCGGGTGCGCGCCTCCCCGGCCGCCGCTGCTTCCGGGATGCGTTTGAAATCAAAACCGTTATAAATACACCGGCTTCTTCCGCCCGGCGCCCGGTAGGCCCGCAGGCCGGCTTCGGAATTGCCGACGACCAGGTCGGAAAAGGGGAAGGACAGTTTTGCCCACAGGTATTTTTTGTTGGACAGGCCGAGGTTCTTCGGCGCGTTCGCTACGATGGCGTTGATGAGCTTGATGCCCATCGCTTTGGCCGCCGGTATGGCGTACACGCTCGACATGTAGCCCCAGCTGTGGATAATGTCCGGGTTTTCCATCCGGCACAGGCGGTACATGTGCAGGAACAGGCGGGGATCCTTGCTGAACGACCTGGACACGGTGTGCACCGGTATGCCGAGGTCATAGATCTCCTCATACTGGACCTTCCCGGATAAAATGGCCAACGCCGGCTCGTAACTGCCGGTGCGCAGCAGGCCCTTCAACAGCTCGACCATCCGGCGCTCCTTGCCGCCCCGGGGCAAACTGTCAATAAGGAACAGAACCTTTACAGGCTTTACGGTTTTCTTGACCATTTTCAGGCAATTTTTATTTTGAAAGCCAACTTGTACAACCGGCGGTTTAGGCCGGGGCTCAGTATCCGGATTAGGGCCGAAAGCATCCGGGTCCTGAAATCAGGCCGGGCTTCGAGCAGCAGTGCCCGGTACTTCCTGACACCGGCTGCCTCCCCGGCGATCTGCAGGAAAAACATGCCGCGCAGGCACTTGCCGATGTATCGTTTTGTATTGTATTTCTTCAATGTCTCCAGGTAAAAGGGTTCGTTGAGCAGTTCGCGGTATACCCGGGCACGGATGCCGGGGTCGGGCCGGCGGTTGGTTGCCGTTTCCGTAGCGCCGTGATCGGTATTCCATGTTTTCAGCGGCTTATGTATGTAGTAGCGGTTGGCCACGGCGTCGATCTGGTACCAGAGGGTATCCTCGTGGCCGGGCAGGTTCTCATTCATCCTTTTGTCGCCCAGCAGTTCCGTCCGGGTCAGCCCCCAGAAGTTGCCGCTCGCCTGGCCGGCGATCACCTTGATCGGCAGGTACTGGTCGCGGTCCAGCCCCCGGCCGGAGAGGCGGCCGGTAGCCGTATCTATGGCGTTGCAGGTGATGGCGTCGATGGTGGGGTCCACTTCCTCCGGCACCCGCATCATGACCTCGAAGGTTTCCGGTGCCAGCCGGTCGTCGTCGCCGATGGAGCTGAACCACTCGCCCCGGATCAGGCCGAAAGCATAGTTGATGCCCCCTTTGAAGCCCCGGTTTTTTTCAAGATGGAACAGGCGGACCTGCTCGTGCCCCTCGTATTTTTTAAGCACTTCGGCAGTGTGGTCTTCACTGCCGTTGTTGACGATGATCAGTTCGAAATCCCGATAGGTTTGCCCCAGGACGCTCTCAATGGCCGTCCCCACCAGGTGAGCGCGGTTGTAGGTCAGGATGATCAGGCTGATCTTTGGCCGTTCAGGATTCATGAACACTGCATTGGCGAGGGTGGAAGGCGGGCGAAGGAATGAATGAGTGAATGAATGAATGAATGAGTGAAACACCCGGCATTCATCCTTCCGGACGGCGGAATTTCTTTCTATCCAGAACTTCATTCATTCCACATACCCGAATCGAATGACTTTCTGCCCTTCGCCCGGCATTACCGGACAACGCCCTCATTGATTGAATGATTTTAAAATGATATGTGCCAGTAGATGGCTAGCCTATTCCCTCTTTTTTACGCAGGCAGGCCCGGCAGGTTTCAAAAGTGGGCGGTTATTGTTCGGGGTTCGCGGTTGGCGGTTCGCAGTTCGCGGTTTGCGGTTGGCTGTTCGCAATTCGGCATCCGGAGAGCCCCCAACCCCCAAAACCTAAACCCTAAAACCCCAAACCCCAAACCCCAAAACCCAAACCCCAAACCCCAAAACCCAAAACCCAAAACCCAAAACCTAAAACCCAAACCCCAAAACCTACCCCCCCTCACTTCGCCCAAATCCCCCGCGCCGTGTTGTTCAACAACTTATTCACCTGGATCGGCGAAATGATGGCCAGAGGAACCATACAGACGACGGTGCCCATGACGATGCCGACGGCGCCCAGGTTCAGGTAGCTGGCAAAGAAGATGCACACCGGGATGTTCACGATAGCCGCGCCCACCCAGGTGACCATCTGCAGCCAGATTTTGCCCGTGCCGTTGATCACGATATTGAACATATTGACCCAGTTGGTGATGGACACCGAAATGGCGACCGCCACGCTGAGCATGAAGGGAATCTGTACCTTGCCCTGCAGCCAGTAGTGATAGAAGATGGGCGAAAACGCTACCATCAGGATGGCGATTACGACAGTGACACCCCATATCTTGGTCACGCCGCGCATCGTCTTCCGCATCCATTTCACATCGCCCTTTTTGTACGCTTCAATATTGGCGCCCCAGAGCTGGTTGGTCAGAATGACGAACAGCATCAGGAATATGGACAGGTATTTGTAGGCGGCCTGGAAATGGGTTACGCTTTCGAGGTTGACCAGGCCGGCGATCAGGAAGTTGTTGGTCTGGTGAATGATGATCATGGAGATCCGGATAAGGAAAAACTGAAAGCCCAGCGAGAACAGGGAATGGACGTGGGCCATCCGGGCCAGGCGAAGCTTGGGGCGATACTTTTTGAACCTGCCGGAAAAGTAGAAGAAGCCGACAAACATAGGTATAAAGGCAAAAGTAAACGTCTTGGCCGCTCCGAAAAGGATCAGGGACTCTTCGGTAGTGTAAGCGATAACTATAATGAGAACCAGGAACAGCACCTTGGTTATCGTGTTGAAGGCCTGCACTGCGCCGGTTTGCTGAAAAGCATAAAACAACTGGAACACCAGAGAGGAGACGAAGCGGATGGCAAAGGCGCCGAACATGAGCATCGCCAGTATGGCGATCTCCTGGTTGAGGCTGGCTTCCGCCTGCAGCCATTCGGCCCAGGGCAGGAACCAGCTCGCCGCAAAAAAGATGAGGGTGAATCCGGAAAATACGCTGCCGACAATGAAATAGGCGGTGCTGACATAACCCTGGGCCAGCTCGTCGTCCCCGTCGGCCACTGCTTCCCCGAACTTGTTGCGCAGCCCGTTGCCGATGCCGACATCCAGCTGGGAAAACCAGTCGATAATGGAGGTGAGCGTGAGAAAAATCCCGAACTTTTCGGGGCTCAGGTACGCCAGAGAGATGGGGAAATAAGCAAAACCGATCAGTACGCCGATACCCTTGAGGAAAACGGCCATCAGTACGTTCTTCTTTGCTTTGATCGTCCTTTCGTGCCCTTTGGCAACGTATTTGTTCCAGACTGCTTTGTAATTCATAGTGCTCATAGTAGTTCTTTGGGGGTCACATTTCGGGGGTATCCCCGTTTTGGCCTTGTTGTTCTTTTGGTGTATAGTATTGCAGCCAGTGTGTCTCCACTTCGCTTTCTTCGCGCGCGGCGACGCCTTCTCCGCCAATGCCGCTCAGGAACAGGTGGCTGAGGACGAATTCCGACCCGCGGAGGTTGACGCCGTGGCCGCCAATGCCGGTAAAGGAGGATTCATGGACGGAGCCGGTGCAGAAATCCGCGTCGATCGCGTTCCCGGTGATATTGCGAAACAGAGCCTGGCCGATATAGAGTTCGCCCTGGATGGCGCGGAGTGCCGCTTCTTCTCCATGGGTGTTGCTGAAAACGCAGTGGTCCGCCGAAACCGGCGATTTATAAAACGTGAGGGCGCCGAAGGACAGCCCGCTTTCTTCGCGATAGCCCGAAATCTGGTCAAACGTCACATGCTCCAGGTTGGAATGCCCGTCCGCTCCCAGCACCAGCAGGCCCCTGCCGGTCCCGTCCGGGGAGTGGACCAGGATCGGTTCCTGCTCCGTGCCGGCGAAGGACACGGGCGACCGGCTGATGATCCGCGCCTGGTTGGACAGGCTGATCCGGGCGCCGGGGGCTACGGCCAGGCGTTTTCCGGAAGGGATATACACATCCCGGCTGATGGCCCATTCGCCCGCCGGTATGGTGAGGGTATTGCTGCCGGGGTCCTCGGCGATGAAGCCGAAGGAGGCATAGTTGGATTCGTTGCCTTCGCTGTACCGGCTCTGGGCAAACGAAGCCTCGCCGGCCCAGGCGCGCACCGGCGCAGATTGGGCGCCGGGTTCCAGCCCCAGCAGGTTGTAGTGGGCCGTCAGCTGCTCTGCCCAGGCATCGTCCCAGCGCAGGCCTTCCGGTATGGTGAACTCGAAGGAGAGAACCTCGCCTTTGGGCAATTTCGCTTTGGAGTCGAGCGCTACCGGCGCTTCCGGAAAAAAGCGGATGGAGTCGCCAAGGGACAGGTAATCGACCTGCAGGGGCATGTACTGCTGGTTCTGGAGGTAGATTCGGAGCCTGCCGCCATCCTTTTCCCTGAAATAGGCAGTGAGTTGTTCGCTTTCCGGGAAGAGGACGGAGCGCATGTACTTCTGGTTCCGGTACAGGTACTGAGCAGGATGGTCGTAGAAGGGCCAGGTTCGGTACACCTTCTTCATCAGGGCATCTATCTTGGCCTCATTGCGCTGCAGCAACTGGTCGAGGAACTGCACCTGGGAGGCCTCGGCAGCTTCCTGAATGTAGTATTTCTTGAACTCGAGGTTGTCGTAGATCATCCGGATGAACGGCCGCCGCTCGAAGCGGAAGTGCCGGGTGGCCGGACGGGGTTTCTCCAGGAACAGGGCGATGGGATCCTCTTCCTCGGCGTGCAGCTCTTCCCATTCGCGGGCGATGGGCTCTGCCAGCCCCGTGACCGGGTTGAAATAGTAACGCAGGTTCTGCCCGGCCAGCGGGTGCTTGTTGTCCATCAGGTCGCAGACGACAAACACCTGGGCCATCTTCCGCAGGTCAAACAGCTTGCCCGGCGGGAGCGTGCCCGCCATCACTTCCTGGTACATCCGCTTGAGCATCAGCAACTGATCACGGGTGGAAGCGTTTTCCATCAGCTTGCCCTCCTTGTAGGGTTCCAGGCCGTTCTCTATTTTGAAAATGATGCCTTCCCGCATGCTGTTGTTCTCAATCAGGTATTTCTCGAAGCGCTCTTCCAGATAGTAAATCCCAGAAGATTTGCCGTTGAACGATACATTCACGAAATCGACCCGCAGGCCCATCAGCCCCTTGGCCTTCATCAGCTCGAAACCCAGCCAGTCGGTGAGGTAACCCCGGGTGGACGGCAGCAGCATGGCAAAGCTCTTCATGCCCATAAAGGTGTCGTCTCCTTTGACTTTGACCTCAAAAGACCATTTCGCAGGGTTCCGGAGGTGAGACTTGGCCACCAGGCCGGTCAGCGCTATCTTTACGTTGATGGTTTTTCCTTTGTGCGTCAGCTTCGCCGGAAATTCCTCAGCCTTGTACTCCGGCAGGATGAAGCCTACCTTCAAAGACTGCTCCCGCAGGTACTGCAAGCGCAGCATGTGCTTGAACTTGATGTCTATGGCCACTTCGTCGAGCTCGGCCAGGCTCCCCTTGACGTAGTTGCCCGCGAAGGAAAAGTCCATCTTCACCATCTTCTGCAACGCATTGTTGAAGTAGGTGGTGTGCCCCACTTCCTTCAGGTAAATCCCGTAACGGAACACCGAAAAGAGCAGGACGACAGCCACCACTGCGGCCCCCGAGCGCAACGCCCAGGTGGCGAGTGATCTGCGTTTCCTGAAAAAGTCGCGGGCACGGTCAGGAAAACGGGATATTTTTTTGTTGTCTTTGATTTTCATGATCAAGTAATCCCTTGATTATGGTCTAAATAATTGATTGGCGGGGAGGGGAGGGGAGAAAAGGAGAGGGGAGAGGGGAGAGGGGGGAGAGAGGGGAGAAGAGGGAGAAGGGGAGAAGGGGAGAAGGGGTTCTCTGACCGCCCACTCGCCCTCACCCACTCACCCGCTCACCCACTCGCCCGCTCACCCACTCACCCGCTCACCCACTCACCCACTCACCCACTCACCCACTCGGTGCTACCGCACGCTGGCCTTTCCAAACTCCGCTCCGTACAGGATTTTCTTCACGTCATCCCGGTTGGCCTCGTACCCGGCGCCGTCCAGCACAAAACCGGAGTTGGTCTCGATGAGGTAGGGGATCTCGGCCCCTTCGATCTGTACGCGGTCCGCCTGTATGTAGGCCGGGCCGAATTCCGACTTCTTCATGAAGATGGTGATCCCGATGCGGGTGTTGACGGCTTTGGAATCGGTGATGATCAGCTCGGAGCGGTCCTTGCTGGTAAAGCCGATCTCTGAGTCGGTGATGGTGATATGGTCGGCCACCATTTTGCTGCCTTCCCCGGCGCTGAGGCCTTTGTCGCCAATCCGGACGAGGTTGACGTGGCTGACCCGGATATCGGATCCGGACACGTCGATGCCGTCGTTTCCTACGTCGACAAAGGAGGAGTTGGCCACGGTCCCGGTGCAGAAGTCACAGTCGAAGGCATCGGCGTTGATGTCCTTGAACAGGGAATTCTCCATCGTGAAGTCGGAGCGGATGACGTTCAGGAAGTCGTCGCCGATCTTGTTCCCGATAAAGGCAGCGGCGTTGAAGTCCACCGGCGCTTCATAGAAGACGACGGCGCCGGACACGCCCCAGCCCTTTTCCTTCGAGCAGTTCAGGTGGTCGAAGGTGGTGTATTCTACGGACGACCGTTCGCCGGGCCGGATGATGATCCATCCCTGGGCGGTCTTATCCGAAGAGTGTACCAGGATGGAATCCTGCTCCGTACCCATGAAGTAGACCGGCGAGTAACAGATGACCTTGGTCTGGTTGACCATGTCGATGCGCGCGCCGGCTTCCACTTCGAGCCGGCGGCCGGCGGGGATGACCAGGTCGCGGTCCAGTGTCCAGTTCCCCTTCGGAATGGTGATGACGTTGGTTTCCGGCACCTCTTCGATGAACTTGAAGGAGGTGTGGTTGGCGTCCCGCTGGATGGGGTTCCAGGCGTGGGCCTGGCGCTCCTCGTACGGCCAGGGGAAGACCAGGATGGATTCGCCGGTATTGTCGAGCCCGAGCAGGTTGTAGGAGATTTTCAGCTCCTCCAGCAGGGTGTCGGACCAGGTGACGGTCGGCGGTATTTCGAAATTAAACACCTGGACTTCTTCCGGAGGCACCGTATGTCCGCCATCGAGAATGATGGGCTCGGTGGGGTAGAAGAATATGGTGTCGCGCCAGCTGAGGCGTTTGATCTCAACGGGCAGGTCCTGCGTGTTCCGGATATTGATGCCGATCTGGTAGTCCTTCTGATGGTCGAAGTAGGCCACGATGTGGTCCTTGTCCGGTGCCAGAGCGCCCTGGATGTACTTCTGGTTTTCGTAGAGGAAGTGCGTGGGCAGGTCGTAGAAGGGCCAGTCCATATACACTTTGCTGACGAGCTTGTGCAGTTTGTCGCCGTTCTTGGCCAGGAACTGGTCCAGGAACTGCTCCTGGCTGAGCACTTGGATCTCCTGGAGGTAATAGCGTTTGAACTCGATGTTGTCGAAGATCATCTTCAGCACCTTGTCCCGCTCCAGCTTGTACCGCTGGGTGCCGACCTCCCGGGGCTGTTCCAGGATGAGCGACCACTGGTTGGGGTCGTTCTTGTGCAGGGCGCCCCACTCCCGGACGATGGGTTCGGCCAGGCCGGTAACAGGGTTGAAGTAAAAGCGCAGGTTGAAGCGGTACAGGGCATGGCGGTTGTTGATCAGGTCGGTGACGGCGAAGGCCTGAGCCATCTTTTTGAGGTCGAGGAACTTCCCGAGTTCCAGGTTGCCGGCCAGCACGTCCTGCCACATCCGCTTGATCAGCAGCAGTTGCTCGCGGGCGCCGTCGTCGGCCATGAGCTTGTTCTCCTGGTAGGCGTCGACGTCCTCCTGCAGTTTGAAGATGATGCCTTCGCGCAGGCTGTTGTTTTCCACCAGGTATTTGTCGAAACGCTCTTCCATGTAGAAGATGCCTTTGGGCTTGCCGTTGATGTTGACGTCCACGAAGTCGACCCGCAGGCCCATCAGGCCCCGCTCCTTCATGAGTTCCATGCCCAGCCAGTCGGTGATGTAGCCGCGGGTGTCGGGCAGCAACATGCCAAAGCGTTTCATGCCCTTGATGGTATCGTCGCCCTTGACCTTCACCTCGAAGGAGAACTTGGAAGCATCTTCCAGGTGGATGGTCATCATGCCGGTCAGGGCGATCTTCACGTCGTGGGTCACGCCGTTGATGGTCAGTTTTGCCGGGAACTCCTCGCTCTTCTGTTCCTCGGTGATCATGCCGTTGTTCAGGGCCTGCTCCCGCAGGTACTGCATCCGGAGCATGTGCTTGAACTTGATGTCGATGTCCACCTTGTCGAGCTCGGCGAGCTGGCCGGTGGCGTATTTCTTGATGAAGGAAAAGTCCAGGTCGGCAATTTGTAACAGGGCGTGTTTGTAATAGCCGGTGTCTCCCGTTTTCCTGAGGTAGGCGCCGTAACCGAGGGCGCCGAAGAACAGGGCGATCACCGCCCCCACGCCAGCCAGGCGCAGGATCCAAACCCTCAGCGATCTTTTATCTTTCAGGAGATCGAGAATCTCTCTGGACCTATTCGAACCGTTGTTCCGTTGCTTGATTTTCATGATATTAAATTATTCCGTTTTGATCCAAAAAGCTGATCTGAATAGAGTCGTCCAGGCCATGGAGGGCCGAGCGGGCCTTATTCAGGTCGTTAAAGTTGTTGAACTCCGCCACGAAGGCAGCTTCCATATAATTCTTGTTCTCGTCCAGGCGTTTCATCTCCAGCTCCTTGCAGTGCGGCATGATGGTCTCCACGATGCGGTCGAGGGTGACGCCGACGGCATTCTCCGCCATGACCGTGAAGTTGAGGCTGCGCTGCGCTTCGGAAGGCTTGAGGTAATACTTGCCCCAGATGACAGCCACCACGAAAAAGAAGCCGATGGAGGTGACGATGCGCTGGTCGGCGCCGAAGCCCAGGCCCAGGGCGATGGTCAGGAAGATGTAGGCCAGTTCCTGCGGCTCCTTGATGGCGGCGCGGAAACGGACGATAGACAGGGCGCCCACCAAACCCAGCGACAGGGCCAGGGAAGACTTCACGATCGTAATGATGATCATGGTGGTCACAGCGATGAGCTCGAAGTTGGCGGCAAACATCTTCTTATTGGAAAGAGAAGTGCCAAACCGGGAGTAAACCCGCCCCAGCAGGTGCGCCAGCAGGGCAGTCAGCAACAGGTTGATCAGGAAGTTCCAGGGAGAAATTTCCGGAACCTGATTAGCCAGAAATTGTTCGAAGGTTTGGTTCTGGTTCATAGTACCTAAGAGTTTATAAACAAATTGTTTTAACGGTTTATACAATAGAAATTATTACACCTATACACAAAGCTTGTGGTTCAGCCACTACATGCTTTAGCCTCTGCTGAGGGGAATTCGGTGGGGGGAGTAGTAAAATTTTTTGGATAGCCTTTTTTAACCTATATCGGGGAGCATCTTTTTGAAAGATATCTTGAAGTCTTTGATCTCTCCGTAAATGAAGCCACGCTGGTATCTGGCGCCCAGGCCCATGCCCATGTGCAGGGCATAAAGTATCCCGATGTCGGAATACAAGAGGGTATTGGTCAGGTTGCCCAGGGCATATATGACTGCCACTAAAAAGGGGATGGCAAAGAATATGTTATACTGAGTCAGGCGGTAGAAATACAGTATGGACAAAGCCACAAACAGGACGTAGAATACCAGCGCGGGGAGGCCGTAGTAGAACAGGGTCGAAAAATAACCGCTGTGGATGCCGCCGTCCTGCCCGGTCGCCCGGTTGAACTGGCCGGTGATCTGGAGCATCGACTGGTAATACACCTCGTTGTTCTTGCCGCCATACCCAAAAACCGGCTGATACCCTATATTTTCAATGACCATGTCGTAATATCCTTTCCGCCCGTCGACGTGGTCTGTCAGCCGCTCCTGTACCAGCGAGGACTGCATGATGTCCTGAAAGTAAAAGGTGTAGATGGACAGGACCAGCGTCAGGCCGATCAGGCCGGCGAAAACCAGCCGGTCTGCTCCGATCTTCTGTATTTTCAGGAAGTAGATGAACAGGACCATGCTCATGACCAGCCAGCTCATGCGGTGAAAAGTGCAGACTACGCCGGCGGCAAACAAGGCCGTGAGCAAAAACTTCAACCGGTTGTTCTGCAGCGTGATCAACGCCCATGCCATTGCCATGATCAGGAAGTAGGCGTTGATGCGTTCCGATTTGAAAATGCCGGTGGCCCGCAGCACGTCGCCGAAAGCGCCCCGTTGTTCTCCTATCCGCATGAACATAGTATCTACTCCGGTCTGGATCAGGCAGATGACGCTGGAAACCGCCGCCGCCACGATCATGACCCTGCCGATCGTGGCGATCGTCTTCTCATTGGACAGGAGGTAGAACGAGTACACCAGGATCAGCACATTCAGCGGTTTCAAAGACTGTACGATGGCCTCGGATAGCCCTACAGAATGGACGTTGACAAAAAGAGCGCCAACGACTGTCGCCACCGCCAGTACCAGGGCGACGAGGAACAAGGGCTGTATCCAGGGGGAGGTCCGGATCTTCGTCTGTTTGACCGACCCCGGGAAAGCCAGGCTCCGGAATATGAAAAAACCGAAGGTGAGCAACAGAAAACGCTCGGGCTGTATTTCAAAGAAACTGAGGCCGGGGATCGAAAAAGTGAGCATGGTGGCGTATTCTCCTGTCAGCAGAAAAAAGGAGATAACCAGCAGTTCAAACTTGTTCTCCGCCTGGCTCTTGTACATAAAATAAAGCGCGATCAACAATGCCACGACAAAATAAGCATCGATCAAAGCAAAATCCAATCCATCCATTTTTAACAATTCCTGCTCTACCATGACCGCTTTGACATTATATTTTGAGGCTGATCAATTTCTCGGGTTGCTCTTCTACGTAGTAGGTTTCCCCGTAGTAAAATGCCTTGCCCGGCACATCATTTAATACGAGGTGTACGTCCTCTATGTTTCCTTTTTTCATCAACTTTTCAATGGCGGGCAGGAAAGTAAGCTTGGAGTGTTTTCTCCGCAACACGAACAGGTGGAAGTCGATGAGGTGCGACAACAGCAGGTAGTCGGAGACCAGCCCGAGCGCCGGGCTGTCGATAATGATATAGTCGTACTTCTCCTTCATCGCGGCGATCAGCGGCCGGAGCCGGGCGCTTGCCAGGATGACCTGCGGGTTGCGGTCTTCGATGCGCGTAGGCAGGTAATGGAGGCTGTGCCGGGTTTTGTCGGTATAGATGGCGCCGTCTTCCGGAAGGCTCTCGTCCATCAGGTAATCCGATAGGCCGTATTCCGTGATCTCGACCAGGTCCTTGATCTGGCTGGGCACCCGGAAGTCGGCGTCGACCAGCAGGACGCTCTTTCCGGCGTCGGCCAGGTTGCGCGCCAGGTGAATCGCGCAGAACGTCTTCCCTTCGTTGGGGATCGTCGAGCTGAACCCGATGACCTTCTTGCTTTTGTCGGTACCGGTGAACAATACCTTGGCGCATAACTCCCGGAAGGACTCCCTGACCTGCCAGATGGAACGCCTCCGGGAATCCAGGTGGGCGATACTTGCCGCAATGGGGATGCTGGTAGCGTTTTCCAGCGACAGGATGTCCTGCACCGTATCGTCCAGCGATTCATAAACGACGATCCAGGTGAGGGGCAGGGCCAGGCCGATGAGCACCCCGATCAGCAGGATGAGTTTATGCTGCGGGGCCACCGGCTTGCTGCCGGTCATGGTGGCTTCGTCCAGGACTTTTATGTCGGCGATGTTTTCTTCCTTGCTGATCTCCGTTTTTGCCAGTTCCCGGCTCAGGTAGTTGTACAGGTTTTGAAAGAGGGTGCTTTTCCGTTCGTAGTAGGCCAGTTGGTTCTGGCGCCGGGGCACTTCTGCCATATCCTCTTCCAGTTTGGCGATCCTGCCGTTGACGCTTTCCAGGTTTTCCCGGGATATTTTGATCAGGTTCCCCAGGGATTCCCGGATAGATTCAGTGGTGAAGAAGATCTGTGCTTCCAGCATTTTGACGTCGTGGCTCTCCCGGCCCTTGAAGTAGCTCAGGCGGTTTTTTTCTGCGTAGAGCTTTTGCAGCTCCGAAAGGCTCTGGTTGAGCAGCGGGTCCTTGATGCCCATGGCGACCGGGGCGATCACTTTATCCACCTTGCTGCTGTCGTCCAGATATTTGATCAGCGCGTTGTAATATTTGATCTGCCACTCGTACTGGGTGCGGGTAGATTCCAGTTCGATGATCTTGTTGAGGATCCGGATGGCCTTCTGGGCGAGGTCCACTACCTGGCCGTTCTTTTTAAAACTTTCGACCCGCTGCTCCGCCAGGGCCAGGGAGTCGGAGAGGTTGGCCAACTGGCTGCGGATGAAGTCTTCCCGGCGCTGGGCCAGCTCTTCGCGCTCCTCAAATTTTAGTTCGATGTATTTGTCAGAGAGGCTTTTGAGGAAGGTGATCTCTTTGTTCACCAGCGTTCCTTTGGCCTTCAGGCGGAGGATGCTGGCACCGATCACTTCCTCCACCTCGAGTTTTTCCTGGTACCTTTCGGCCAGCTTTTCGATGCTGTGGACCCGGAAAAAGAGCTTGTTTTCCCTGAACTGTTCGGCCAGTTTTTTATTTTCCGTCCTGCGGAGGATGAAGTGGAAATAGTCGGAAATGACCGGCTCCCCGAAGGAAAAGGTCTTCGAGAACTCGAAGTCCCGGCTGACGGCATGCATCGTGTGGGTCGCCGGGTTGGATATGGTAAAACTGCTCGCCTCTACGGAGAGGCGGTACTCCTGGTCGGAAAGGATCTCTACGTAAAACGGCACGCCGTACATCTGCGGCAGCGAATCGATCAGCTCTACCGAAAAGGGAAAGAAGCCGTAGTGTTCTTCGGCGCCGTACCACTGGCTGGTGTGATAGGACACGTCGAAGTTGAGGTTTTCCATGGTTTCCTTCAGCAGGTGAAAAGAACTCAGCGTGCCCATCTCATTATACAGGTTCTTTTTCCGCTGCATGACCATCACTTCATCTCCCAGCAGGTTGTAGTTTTCACTGAATTCGCGGTTCTTGCCGGTCAGGTCAAATAGCAGGGACGTGCTTACCTGATACACCGGGGTGGCCACCTGGATGTACAGGTAGGCCAGCGCCACGCATGCCGATACGCTGATGGCGAATAACCATTTATTCTCCCAGATCCGCCTGCCTAGTACCAGCAGGTCGGCCTCGTAGGCTTTACTTTCCCTGAATGTTCTTTTTCGGCGGCTCATATTTCTCTGTTGTAAAGGCTGATTAGATCGTGTGTGCGTGTGTTCGTGCATTTGTGTATTTGTGCATTTGTGCATTTGTCTTGCCGGGAAAGGGCCGGGCCGGTTTGCGGCTCTCCGCCCTGTCCCCTGCGAATGCACGTATGCACGCATACACAATCAGGCGTGCCTCCCGTTGCCGTTCAGGCCGGACAGGAATGTTTTCAGCCTGGGCCCGTAGTTGATATAGTTGAACTCGCGCAACCCCAGCTCCCTGCCCTGCTCGCCGATCCGGGCCGCTTCCCCGGGGTTGTCGGCGACGAATTTCATCTTTTCCGCGTACTCGGCCACGTCGTAATTGTCGGAGATCAGGGCGGTTTTCCCATCTTCGAAGTAATGGGGTACTTCCCCGATCCTGGTCGTGATGATGGGGTTGGCCGCAGCGGTGTATTCCCCGATCTTATGAGGGAAACGGGCGGCATCCTGCAACGTGGGGCGCAGCGGTATCAGCAGGCCAATGGCGTTGACGTACAGGTCGACCAGTTCGGAATAAGGGACATTGGAGAACACCCGGACCTTGTCGCCCTTTTTCATCTTGCGGATGTCGGCGTCCAGTTGCTCGTATTCGCTTTTTTTGCCTCCGCTCACCAGCAGGTGCAGGTTCACGTCCGACTGGCCGGGCATGTTGTCGAAGGAGTCCAGGATGAAATCGACGACCTCCTTGTAGGAAAGGGCGCCGCAATACAGAAAATAGGGTTTCCGGCCTTCCCGTTTGGGCTGCTCAAAAGGCTTGAAATCGCAGATGACCGGTATTTTAAAGATGGGCTTGCCGGGCGCTACCTTGCGAAAATTGTCGGCCAGCAGCTCGCTGATGGGCAGGGCCGCATCCATGCGTTTGACCATGAAATTGTCGAACAGATAATCGTTGATCTTGGTGTACAGGCCCCGCCGGTGTTCCATGGCAGAAGCGAATTCTACGTACAGCAGGGCGATGGGGAAGCCCAGGAGCCAGGAATACAGGCGATATAAAGCCACCTGGATGAAATCCCGGCAGGAGATGATCCCCGCGCCCAGGTCCCCGGCTTTTGCCAGGCGGCGCAGGTAGCGATACTCTCCGATGATGCCCTTCAGCTTCAACAGGTTCCGGCGCAGGAAGCCCTGCGGTTTGTATACGGTTCCCGTGGTGTATACGTAGTGTATGCCTTCGTAGTCGCCTTCCGGCTGTACCTCTACGGGCTGGCCAGGCTTGAATTTCCCTCTGCGGTTGATCACCGTCATCTTGGCCCCGGTGGCAATAAGGGCCTTGCCCAGCAGAATGGTCTTCTGGATGGCCGCCAGGCCCACCGGGAAACCGGACTCTCCCAGGTAAACGACGTGGAACTTCTTGCCTTGCTGTTCTCGTTTCATGAGATGTATGTATTTTTTGGGTATTATGCTTGTTTCAAATGGCTTGCGGGCTGAAAGGCTTTTTCATCATGCCGGCTTTATCGTATCTGAACCATGCCTGCCCTGCACAAAAAAATAAGGGGAATCCTGTTTACTTGTAAAACGGGGGCTGTCCTGGCAGGCCGGGGCGCCGGCGGGTTGGAGTTGCCGGTTGTTTGTTGCTTGTTGTTTGTTGTTCGTTGATGGGCAAAACGCCCCCAAAACAAACAACCGGCAACAAACAACCGACAACAAACAACTGCCCCGAAAATACCCGGACAGGGCCGCCCTATCCTCAGGCTTCGACGCTTTCCCTGATCCGGATCTGCTCAGAAATCCACTCAAAGGTCTGGCGGATGCCTTCTTCCAGCGGTTGCGTGGGTTTCCAGCCCAGCTTTTCGTGGATCAGGGCGTTGTCGGAGTTCCTTCCGCGAACGCCGGTCGGGCCTTCGATGTGTTTTTTATGGATGGTCTTGCCGGCTACCTTGGCGATCATATCCACGAAACCATTGATGGACACCATTTCTTCGGAACCGATGTTTACCGGGCCTGCCCAGTCGGATTCCATCAGGCGGCGCACGCCCTCGAGGCATTCGTCAATGTAGAGGAAAGAACGGGTCTGCAGGCCGTCGCCCCAGATTTCGATCTCGCCGTTGTCGTCGGCCATGGCGATCTTGCGGCACAGGGCGGCCGGTGCTTTCTCGCGCCCTCCGTCCCAGGTGCCCTGCGGGCCGAAGATGTTGTGGAAACGGGCAACGCGCACTTCCATGCCGTAGTTCCTCATGTAGGAAAGGTACAGGCGCTCGCTGAACAACTTCTCCCAGCCGTACTCGCTGTCGGGAGCGGCAGGGTAGGCCGAGTCCTCCGAACACTTGGGGTTGTCGGGGTCCAGCTGGTTGTATTCCGGATACATGCAAGCCGAAGAAGAGTAGAAGATTTTGTCGACTCCGTTGATGCGGCTGGCCTCCAGCATATTGAGGTTGCAGAGAGCAGAGTTGTGCATCACCACGGCATCATGGTCGCCGGTGAAGATATAACCGGCGCCGCCCATATCGGCAGCCAATTGGTATACTTCGTTGATCTTGCGGTCAAAAAGGGATTCGCAGACGCGAGGGTCGCGCAGGTCTCCGATCACAAAATCATCGGCTTTGTCGTTGCCGTACTCGTTTTCTTTCAGGTCAACCCCCCGTACCCAGTATCCTTCTTTCTGAAGGCGGTTGACTAAATGGCCTCCTATGAAACCTCCGGCTCCACAGACAATTGCGGTCTTTTTCATGTTAAATATCGATTTGTTGTAATAATTAAAAAATGTTGTCAAGCTGTCGATCTGGCCGCCAGCAAAAGTCACTGTGGCCGATGGCGTAGCCTTGAACAAAGCTCCTGGAAAAGGGTAAAAGCGTGCATATTGTCGCTAGTCCCGGCGGGGGAAGGGGGGTAAATGCCGGCCAACGCTATAAAACTGGGGGGAGTTTCAGGGGCGGGCCTTTCCCGGCGGCGTGCCCGGCTTGTTGTTAACACGCCTCGCGGTACGCCGCCGGGGAAAAGCCCGGCCTTATTTTTTGGGTTCTATTCCCGAATGCCTTTTTTCTTTGTGTCGGATTGGCCGTTCTGGACGCCGTTCTTGTATCCGTTCTCCGGCCCTCTCTTCCGGCCTCTTCTTTTTCCTTTGCCTTCGCCGTACCCGTATCCATACCCGTACCCATAGCTGTAGTCTCCGTATCCATATTTGAAGGACTTGCCGATGGCATCGTTAAAGATCAGGAAGGTGTTCTTCATCCTGCCTTTCTTGATCAGTTTTTCCAGCCCGTATAGGAAGGATATCTTGGAGACTTTCCTCCGGATGACGAACAGCTGGATATCCAGGAATTTGGAAACCAGCAGGAAATCCGAGACCAGCCCGACTGCCGGAGAGTCGATGATGATGTAGTCATACGCCCCCTTCAGGTTTTGGATGAGCGGGGCCAGGCGGGGGCTGGTCAGCAGCTCCTGCGGGTTGAAGTTCTCCTCGATGCGCGTCGGGATGTAATGGAGGTTCGGCGTATGCTCATTGACGTGAATGATCTCCTCAATGCTGACCGATTCACTCTTGAGATAGTCGGAAAAGCCCTTCTTCTTTAAGGCGCCGTCTTCCTTCAACTGGCTGGGTACCCGGAAGTCGGAATCGATGATGAGCGTCTTTTTGCCGCCCCGGGCGAAGTTGACGCCCAGGTTGAGGGCGCAGAAGGTCTTCCCTTCGTTGGGAACGGTAGAGGTCAGCCCGATCACGTTCTGGGCCGGGTCGGTGATCAGGAACTGAATCTTGGCGCACAGGTCCCGGAAGGATTCCTGCACCTGCCACTCCAGTTGCACGTCGTTGGCCAGCGTGGGCTTCACCTCGCTGTAGTCATGGGCGATGCTGGCCGCTACCGGTATTTTGGTGGCGGCTTCCAGCTGGGCGATGTCCTGGATCTTTTCATCGATCGAGTGCTGCACGATGACCAGCCCCAGCGGAAGGATCAGGCCGATGAGGAAACCCAGGATGATGAGCATGCCCTTCTGGGGTTCTACCGGCCCGTCGCCCACCATGCGGGGGGCGTCCAGCACTTTGGTGTCCGGAATGTCCTCGGCCCGGGCAATGCCGGTCTTGGCCAGTTCCTGGCTCAGGTAGTTGAACAGGTTTTCGTACAGGTTGCTCTTGCGCTGGTAGTTCAGCAGTTGCTTCTCGCTGCTGGGCAACTGGCTGATCGTCCCTTCGTACCCCAGGATCTGCTTGTCCAGGTTGTTAAGGGCCAGCATGGACGAGTTGATCAGGTTCTTGAGGTTCTCCCGCAGAGAACGGGTGGTGGCCTTTATCTGCTGGTCGATGATCTCGAGGTCGTAGCTCTTGTTGCCCTTAAAATACTTGAGCCGGGAGCGGTCGGAGTATAAGCGCTTCAGCTCCAGCAGGTTGTCGTTAAGCAGCGGATCCTCGATCCCGGCCACGGAAGGGGCGATGATCTTATCTATGCTGCTGGTGTCGCTCAGGTACTCCAGCAGGGAATTGTAATACTTAGTCTTCAGCTCCAGCTGCGCCTTCGTCGATTGCAGGTCCTGCACCTGGTTGAGGGCATTGGTGGCCGTTTGGGTCAGGTTGACGGCCTGGGCCCGGCTGCGGAAAGCCTCCAGGCGCAACTCGGCTTTGGCCAGAGAATCCGTCACGTTGGCCAGTTGTTCCCGGATGAAGGATTCCTTGTTGAGGGCGATCTCGTCCCGCTCATCCAGCTTGCTTTGTATATAGTGCTCGGTGAGCTTGTTGAGGAAATCGATCTCCTTCTTGGGCACCTGGCCCAGGCTGTTCAGCTTGAGGATGCTGGCGTTGATGTCGACCTGCGAGACCTCCAGTTTGGAAGAATAAGCCTTGGCCAGGCCGGAGATGCTGTTGATCTGGAAGGACAGTTCCTGGCCTTCAAAATCTTCCAGCACGACCTTGTAATCCGGTTTTTTGACGATGAAGTGGAAGTAATCGTGGACGACTTCCTTGCCGAAGAAAAAAGTGTCGGAAAATTCGAAATCCCGCTCCACCGTCCGCGTCGTGCCGTTGGCCGGGTTGGAAACGTCAAACTCTTCAGCGGAGACACTTAGCCGGTATCGTTGGTCGGAAAGGATCTCGACGTAAAACCGGGCGCCGTACATCTGGGCGCTGGTGTCGATCAGCTCCACTTCAAAGGGGAAATAGCCGTAGGCCTCCCGCTCCTTATACCAGGTGCCCGCATAATAGGACACCTGGAAGTTCAGGTCCTGCATCGTCTTTTCCATCAGGCTGTACGACTTGAGTATGCCCATCTCGTTGGAGAGGTTCTTTTCCATGTCGATCAGCCCGACGCCTCCCTCTACGTATTTGCTGTCTCCCAGCTTGCGGCTGTTGCCGTCGGAGTCGATGAGCAGCGTCGTCTTCACCGCATAGAGGGGGGGGGTAACCTTAGCGTACACATAGGCGATGCCCGCACACAGGATCACACTGAAGGCAAAGAGCAGCTTCTTCTCCCATATTTTTTTCAGTAAACCTTCCAGGTTAAGGTCAGCATACAGATTGCTGCCGGTTAATTTTGGGCTTTCCATATTTGTCGCTTTATTCTAAACGGCGCCCTGTTCGATCAGGTACAATAGTGTCAATAGTATAGGGGCGATTGTTTAGTAGTTAATTTTATTTTATGAAAATGTTTGCCAGTAGCGCTCCCAGGGAAACCGCTGAAAAAACCAACCCTACGGATTCCGAACTCACATCAAACGATTTCGCCTTGAGGGGTTCTACGTAAATCATGTCCTGAGGTTGCACATAGAAAAACTCCGTTGCGGTAAACTCCGGCCGGCTCAGGTTCAGAAAGACGGTCTTGGAACCATCTTCGGTCTGCCGGATCATCCGGACCCGCTTCCGGTTGCTGAACTCGGTGAAGTCGCCGGCAAATCCGATGGCGTCCAGGATGGTGTTCTTTTCCTGGTATAAATAAAAGACGCCGGGCTTGGCCACCTCGCCCAAAACGGTGACCCGCATGTTGGCCAGCTTGACGTTGGTCGATACAAAACGAAGGTACGGCTTGTAGCTTTCGTCGAGCCTGGCCTTCAATTCCAGTACGCTCAGCCCTTCTACCTCTATTTCTTCGAGCAGCGGCAGGATGATCGTCCCCGAATCGCTGACGCTGACGCTCCGGAAGTAAATGTCCTCCGGCAGGTTCCGGATGTTGGGCGTGCCCTGAGCAACGCCGAACTCCCGGTTCAGGAATTCCTCCGTGCTGCCGTCAAATGCGTTGATCTTGATCATCAACTGATCGTATGGCCGGATCTTGTAATCCTCAAATCTGGGATTGGGGGTCACCTGGATAGTGCTGTCCGAGATTAAGTTCTCCGGGACGTTGTCAATCGCATTAAAGGTGACCAGATCTTTATACCCTACGCAGGATTGGCTCGCCATCCCCAGAAGGAGAACGAGCAAGGCCATAAATAATCTGGTGCTTTTCACTTGCATGTTTGTGTAGTTTAAGGATAGTAGTATTTTATTACATCTCTGGCTTGGTTTTCTCTTTAAGCCTGATTTCTTGCCTCACCCGAAGTTATTGCAATGCTTGTACGGTTGCAACGGAAGTTTGTTGCGATAGGCTCAACCCTCTTTTCTCCTCCTTCGCGGGTTGATAGAAAGCCGGAACTCTTTTGGTAAGATGGTATGCTTTGTAACGCCTCGTTCTTTGGGAACAGCGCGCTACAAAAATGCGTGTTTACACTTCCTTAATGATTCTGGTTACCAATTTAACCCTGGTAAAGGTCAAGGGGAAACTTGCAGTTGAATTAAAGTCGCAATTGGGTTTACTGCAAACGCAGGATAAAGTTGCAGTTTAGAGGAAAAAAATCAGGTGGCCGTCCGTTTACTGGACTTTGGACGGCCTGGCGCTAAAGGCGGACACGAGCGAAGCGACTGACGGAGTAAATCGGCCTCCGTCCGACGTAACCGGCTTCGGCCGGCGAAGGCGGAAGGCGGAAGGCGGAAAAACAGGCTCTGAACGCCCATCTGTCGGCTGTTTCCGACTTCCGGCTTCAAACAGAGGCACGTCGTTTAACTCCCACCCTGCTAACTACGCCGGCCAGCGCATAGGCGCCCCCGGCCAGGGCCATCACCCAGGAGAAGCCCAGCTCGACAGCGATAAGGGTCGCCAGGGCGGTGCTGATCACCGAACAGTAGCCGTTAACCCCCCACGCCCAGGAGACCGCCCCCCGGCCTCCGCCGGCCAGGCGCCGGATGCCAAGCGGGAAAGGCATCCCCATCAGAAAGCCCAGGGGGGCAACCGCCAACAGGAGGACGAACGGCTTCACCCCGGGGGCCAGCCCCACAGCGCTCCGAAGCGCCGGCAACAATACAGCAGCGTATACCCCCAACAGGGCGGCTATGAGCACCGGGATCAGCCATAACTTCCCGGAGGCCTGCTTCCAGCGCGACGTATACCAGCTCCCGGCCCCGGAAGCCGCCAGCAGTCCGCTGATGGCCAGGGCCGTCGCAAAAACGGGCTTGCCCAGGAACAGAGTGAATTGCTGGATGAGGATGATCTCCACAAACATGAACCCCAGGCCAAGGCTGCCAAAATAGGACAGGGCCCAGCCCCTGTCGCCGCTCCGGAAACCGATCCGGAAAAGAGGGAGGATAATCAGGGCCAGGGCTACCAGCAGGATCTGGAAAAAGGTTAGGACGACGACGAGGTATCCCAGCTCCATGAAGGGCAGGTTGCGGCTGCCCCACTGCTCCGCCAACGCGGGCAGGCTCTTCCACCGCAGGAACTGAGAGAAATAGGGGCGCTCGTCGGTGGCGGGTTGCACGCTGAACTGGTACTGCCGGTAGAAACGGTCGCGGGCCGGAGAGAGAATGGCGTCGGCGTAATGAAAAAGCATGGTGTCCTGCAGTTGGTTGTATTGCTGCCGTTCTCCGGGCTGCAGGCTATCCAGGATGAGCGGATCGAACAGCATCTCTTCGCAGAAGGCGCGGGCCCGGGCCGTTTCCCGGCGGGAAAAGGGCGACCGCTTGGCCACAAAGGTGATGGCGCCCCAGCTCCGGACGGCTATGATATGGCGGCGCGGCTCTCCGATGCCTTCCGCCGCCAGCATGTCCACCAGCGTGGCCAGCACCCGGAGGGGATAGCGGGGGGGATAGTCCAGCCAGCAGCTGAGGCTGATCATGCCTTCTGGTTGGAGCCTGCCCCACATTTCCCGGAAGGACTCCTGCGTCATGAGGTATTGCTCCTGCAGGGCATTCAGGCCGGCACCGCCGCCGAATGTGCTCACCGTGGGCAGCAGGATGAGGCTGTAAGTTTGGGTGTCGGCCATGAGGAAAGTGCGGGCCTCCAGTTCGTAAACGCTGACCGACGGTTGAAAAAGCAGGCTGTCCGTCTCGCCGGCGAGTTGCCCTTTCAGGAGAGAGAGCACCGCCGGGTTGGATTCCACCATGCTGATGGCGCCCGCCCGGTGGGCGAGGGCGTGGGCCACCGGTTCTCCGGTTCCTGCCTCCACGGCCAGCACCCGGTCCGGCCGGCGGAGGCGGAAGGGCAGGGCGGCGGTAGTGAAATCCAGGATAAAGGCGGAGTCCGGCGCCGGCATGGGCGTCACGGCACCCGCCCATTCGCCATTGTTGAACAAGGCTTTCCGAACGGGGACTTTGCCCTGGAAACTCAGGCTCAGCCCCGGAGCATGCCGCAGCGCCGGGGCGGACACCACCTGCAGCAACCCATAGGGGCTGCAGCGTTCGGCCTCTACGGCCGCTTCCGGCAACAGCAGGGCCTTGCTGAGGCTTTTATACTGGGACGACTGTAGGCGCGGCGCCCCGGCGATGCCAGCCGCCACCAGGGCAATGGCAAGGGGTGTCGCTACCCACCATAGCCTGTCCCTGGGCCTGGGGATGCTGATCAATCCGCCCAGGACGGGCAGCAGGGCCACCAGCCCTGGCAACCGGCCGGGCGGGAACAGCCACAGCAAACCAACGCCCAGCAACCCGCCCAGGGCAGTGCCCAGCAGGTCGGCAAAGTAGAGCTGGCCAATCTGCCCGGAAAAACGGACAAAGGCCAGCCCAATGGCCAGGGCCGCCAGGAAAAAGGGGACGAAAAAGATCAGATAGGTGGCCAGCAGGCGGCCCGCCTGCCGGTAGTCGTTAAACAACAGATAGGTGTCGAACCGGACGGCCGGATGCTGCGCCAGGATGCAGGCACCCGCCATCGCCACCCCGCAGGCCAGCAACAGAAGCGGGAAAGCCCGCTCGAAACGGCCCAGCAGCTTTTTTTCGAAAAGGGCCAGGAAAGTGCCCGCCGCTCCAAATCCCAGCATCGCCACTGAAATGGCCATGTAGGCAAAGTGATACCACTGGGTAATGGAAAATACCTGCATCAGCCCCAGCTCAAAAGCAAGCACGGCGGCGGATGCGAGGGCGATGGGCAGGGCGTAGCGGGGGAGAGGCATGGGGAGGGTTATATTGTCATATTGTTATATGGTTGGATTGTTGTCCGTTTTAGCAGCTGTTCTCTTTGCGCATGCACACCCGTCTTCGCTGCGCTCGTCCGGGTAAAAATTCACGAATGCACGAATGCACGAATGAGGCCGCTCCGGAAAGTCCGGCAAAGGAATGAATGACTGGAGGCCCGTCCTCGTTCCTCGGCCGGGTAAAAATGAAGGAATGAATAAAGTGACGATGTATTTTAAATTGATAATCATTGATAAACATATGATTATGTTTATTCACTCCATCATTCCTTCGTTCCATCATTCCTTAACGAAGGTTTCCGGAGTGCCCTCACGAATGCACGAATGCACAAATGCACATACATACCCCCCCTCGCGCTACCCCCTCGTAAACGGCACAAACCGCACCGGAAAGAGGCTCTTTGATACCGCCTTGCCTTCTTTCTTTTCCACCAGCATCAGGGTCTGGACCATGAAGGGGGAGCCGACCGGGATGATCATGATGCCGCCGGGCTTCAGCTGTTCGATCAAAGGGGGCGGGATGAACTCGGCGGCGGCGGTCACGATTATAGCGTCATAGGGCGCGTGTTCTTTCCAGCCGTGATAGCCATCGCCGGTTTTGACTTCCACGTTGTCGTAGCCCATTCGTTTCAGCCGGGAATCGGCCTGCTGTGCCAGTTCTTTCACGATCTCGATGGTATACACTTTGTCTGCGATCTCAGCCAGTACCGCCGCCTGGTACCCGGAGCCTGTACCCACTTCCAAAACCTTGAAACCAGCCTTTGGCCGGATGGCCTCTGTCATATACCCCACGATGTAGGGCTGGGAGATCGTCTGCCCGTAGCCGATGGGCAGCGGGCCGTCTTCATAGGCCCGGCTCCGGTAGTTTTCCGGGACGAACAGGTGGCGGGGCACAGTGCGCAGGGCCCGCAGGGTGGCCTCGTCCGTCACCCCTCTGTCCTTGATCTGGCGCCGCACCATGGTTTCCCGTTTTTCCTGGTAGGCATCCTGGGACAGGGCAGGGGAGGATAACCCCAAAGCCAGGATGGCGCATATCGTTACTTTTATAATTGTTATGTCCATGATCGCTATAATTATAATCATTACTTTTGTAATCGTTATAAAAGTAATGACTCGCCTCAGTTCGCTGAACGGCAACACATCCAGGTCAAACCTCACGTTAAAGTAAAGAAAGTAAGTACCTGGCCAGAAATATTGAGACATGAAAACGAGGCTAAGCCCCGGATATTCACTCATTCACTCATTCATTCATTCACTCATTCACTCATTCACTCATTCACTCATTCACTCATTCATTCATTCACTCATTCACTCATTCACTCATTCATTCATTCATTCCATGTACTTAGCATTCCCCCCTGCAGTTGTTTCACCAAACCAGATAGCGCCGGGGCGACCGCTCGTCGAAGCGGTACAGGCCGGCCTCCCGGGCCAGGCGGTAGGCGGCAGCCAGCTCCTCTTTCGTCACGCGGCGGTTGATCTCCGGGAATTTTTCGGCGCTGACCCGGCCCGACGGGAAGTACTGGGGCATGATGTTGACGTAGGTGTGGGGCGAGATTTGGCGCGCCAGGAATTGCATGATGCGGGCAACCTCTTTGGTAGCGCCGGGCATAACCAGGTGGCGCACCAGCAGCCCGCGGCGGGCGATGCCCTGTTCGTCGAAGGTCAGGTCGCCGACCTGCCGGTGCATCTCCCGGATTGCCGCCCGGGCCGCCGCCGGATACCGGGCGGTTTTCAGATAGCGTTTCGCCAGTTTTTCGCTCCAGTACTTGAAGTCGGGCAGGTAGATGTCGACGATTCCGTTCAAGAGGCGAAGGCTTTCCAGTGCATCGAAGGCGCTGGTGTTGTATACTATGGGAAGCCGCAAACCTCCTTTGATAGCATGAGGCATAGCCTCCAGCAGCTGCGGTACGACGTGCTCGGGCGTTACCCAGTTGATGTTGTGGCAGCCTTGTTCTTGTAGCTCCAGCATCATTTCCGCCAGGCGCTCCGGCCCGGTTTCCACGCCTGCGGGCCCCTGGCTGATGTCGTAATTCTGGCAGAAAACGCAGCGCAGGTTGCACCGGGCGAAGAAGATCGTGCCGCTGCCGCGCCGGCCCCGCAGGCAGTCTTCTTCTCCCTGATGGGCAAAGTAGCTGACTACACGTGCATGCCGGCCGGTGCGGCATACCTTTTCCGCTCCTTCCAGCCGGTTGACGGCGCATTCCCAGGGGCAGGCCCGGCAGCTTTCCAGGCCGGCCAGGGCCTGATTTACTCTTTCCTGCAGTTCGCCGGAACGGTACAATTCCAAATATCCAGGGTTGAAGGTATCAACGTATGCCATAGCGCCTCATTTGAATTGCGGGAATTGAAAATAAAGTGTCTTTCAATTTAAGAGAACGGCCGCAAAATGTAAATGAGGAATGTCATCGGCCGGAAGTGGGGTGGGGAGTTGTTTGTTGCAGGTTCAGGCAACTATACTCCGCAGCAATAGGTTTTCCCGACACTTTGTGTGTGGGACAGGTAGTGCATTTATCGGAGGATTTCCCCTTTTCGCGAGCGCCGCAGCTACTCAGCGGGCCGCCACCAACCGGCCCCTGCTCAACGCTTCTGGGAAAAATGAAACCCCAGCTCTTCCCTCAGCCCCTCCGGCAGTTCCGGCAGTTCCGACCGCGGGATCAGCAGGGTGGAAATGTTGTGCAGATCCTTGAAGATGTGGTGTTTCACTGCCGTAGCGTGCAGATAGTCATAGCCGCTGGACCCGCCGGTGCCCACCTTGCGGCCCAGCATCCGCAGCACCATCTGGGCATGGCGGTAGCGCCAGGTGGTGAGCATCTCGTCGATGTCCATCAGGCGCATGAGCAGGTTGAAGGGCATCTGCAGTATGGGCTCGTCCCGGTAGAGGTTGATCAGCAGGGCGGCGATGGAGGCTTTGTACGACAGGCGCAGCTTGCCTTCTTCGCGCATCTGCCGGTGTGCCTTCGGGTCGAGCACCGACTGGAAGTAGGTGTCCGTGCTGCCGAGCATTTCCAGGCGCATCCGCTTTTTCTCCGGGCCGAGGTATTCGGTGGCCTCGATGGCGGCCCGCTCCCGCTCCAGCATCTTCTGCACGGCGGAGCGGTAGTACTCCAGGAAGTTGAAACCGCGGAACTCCAGGAAGGGCGTCCGCTCCAGCCAGGCTTCCACTACTTCGAACAGGGTGTTGCCCTTTTCCAGCACTTCCAATTCCCGGCGCTGTTCGTCGGTGAAGACGGCCGTATAGGGGGCTTCGTTGTAGGTCAGCCGCTGGCCGGGTTTCAACCCCAGCAGGACTTCGACTTTGCGGAACTGAAAGCTCTGGAAACCGGAAGCCGGGAAGAGGTAGTTGCGGAAATCCAGAAAGTCCAGTGGCGTCATCGTTTCCATGATCCTGATCTGCTGGATGAGCAGTTTCTGAATCTCCACGACCCGCTCCAGGCGGGCCACGGCAGTGCCGATGTTGCGCTCGTCAACCCATTCCTTTTCGAACATCTCCACGACGGACTCCAACTCGTGGATGAGTTGCTTGAACCACAGCTCATAAACCTGGTGGACGATGATGAACAGCATCTCGTCGTGGGCGGGCCGTTCTTCCAGCTCCGCCGAGCGGGGATGCTGGGCGTTGAGTATTTTTTCCAGCTCCAGGTATCCCTGGTAGTGGATGGTGGTGTATTTTTTTGTTGCGTCTGTCATGGTTAGGGCTTTTGAGTGAATGTGCCGGGGTAATTATTCAAAGTAAAAATATTATTCGGAAATCGCGGTTGATTGTTGACAACCTTTTTCGTAATATTGGTTGGATAAATTAAAAAACCATGGAATTAGTCCATCCACGTTTTCAAAGAATCACTATTAACCCGCTGGTTTGTTTCGGCAAGCCGTGTATCAGAGGGATGCGTTTCCCGGTCGCTACCTTAGTCGGTTATTTAGCGAGTGGCATGTCTTTTGAAGAAATCCTCCATGATTTTCCATTTCTTGAGAGAGAAGATATTCTTCAAGCTCTCGGTTTTTCAGCATTGGCAACTGAAGATAAATTTATTCCATTAGTCGAAAAGCGGGCATGAAATTTTTACTGGATGTGCATCTTGGCAGAACACTTGCCGATTTTCTGGTTGAAGATGGACATGAATGTCGCTTGGTTGCTGAGGTTGCCGACCCGCGTATGGATGATGTCGACATTCTGGAGTTAGCTAGAAAAAATGAGGAAATAGTACTTACCCACGATTTGGATTTTGGTACGCTGCTTGCTTTTAATCAGGAATCGAAACCTTCAGTCGTTATTTTTCGGATCGAAAAGATCAACTCAAAAGTTTTTGCTGAATTATTGATCCGAAATTGGGCAGATATAAAACAACCGCTTCAGGACGGGGCGATAATTATTATAGAACCCTCATCTATCCGGATTAGAAGTTTGCCTATTTAAAAGAATATGCTTTTTCATACCTTGATATATATACTTCTTATCCACAACCACCACCCTGCCACCCAGCAAACCATCGTAAAAGCCAGGGCAAAGGCCAGCGAGCCGACATAAGGCCCCATCCATTCGAACCCGGTTCGGTAGGTATACTGAAACAAAGACACCCCTTCCTCCACCCGGATGAAGTGCATGAAGATGGCCAGGTACTCGGAAAGCAGGTAAATAAACAAGGCATTCATGCCCAGGATCAGGAAGAACTGGTAATTTACTTTGCGGGCCGCCAGGTTGGTGGTGTACAGGATGGCGGCCATGACCAGCAGGTCCAGCCCGACGGTGAGCAGCACGTAGGAACTGGTCCAGAGCTTCTTATTGACGGGAAAGCCGAAGTCCCACACATAGGCGGCCAGGAGCAGCGCCAG
Organism: Lewinellaceae bacterium; assembly: GCA_020636375.1. Lineage (GTDB taxonomy): Bacteria > Bacteroidota > Bacteroidia > Chitinophagales > Saprospiraceae > JACJXW01. The sequence goes on from JACJXZ010000015.1 coordinate 99,906, forward strand.
GCCCACGAGCATCGTTTTGGCGATCTTTTCATAACCGATTTCCCCCCGGACGAGGTAAGCCCCGAAGAGGTATCCGGCCAGGACGTTGACAATCGAAGGCAGGGTGCTCAGCAGGCCCTCCGGATCGAAAGGAACGCCCTCGCCCATGTACAGGTGTTTTTCCCCCAGGAGGAACCGGTCCAGCTTCAGGGCGGCGTTGCCCTCCAGGGTATAGTCGCCGAAAGCGGAAAGGATGATCCAGTAGCCGATAAGAAAGATGGCGGACCACGCCCATAATGCCCGTTCGGACAAGAAGCGGATCATCAGGGCCGCAGCGAAGTAACACAGGGCGATGCGCTGCAGAACGCCGAGGATGCGCGTCTCCGAAATGTGAATGGGGATCAGGCTGCCCGTATCCGTCCATTTATAAAAGGGAATCCAGTACATGAAGTACCCCAGCAGGAAAAGGATAAGGGTACGCCGGAAGACTTTACCAAAATAGGCGGCGAAAGGCCGGCCCTCCCATTTCCGGTTGGCGAATACCAACGCGTTGCCCACGGCAAAGAGAAAGGAGGGAAAGACCAGGTCGGTCGGCGTGAAGCCGTGCCACTGCGCATGGAGCAAGGGCGAAAAGGTCACTCGCCAGTCTCCCGGCGTGTTGACGATGATCATGAAAAAAATGGTCATCCCGCGAAAGGCGTCCAGGGCTTCAAACCGCTTCATGGTGATGGCTTTCGTTTAGCCTCCAAAATAGCGAATCCAGAGTAACGAAAGAGCGAAAAGGAATAAAAAATGGCGCTCCACCCGGAAAACGCGGTGGAGCGCCATAGTTGCTGCCGGCCATCAACGGCCCGGGGCAAGATCAGGGGAAATAATCAATAACCCATGACAGCCGTCGGCACCCGGCGATGAAATAACTGCATGGGAACTTCCTTCCCGCAGCCCTATTGCCTGCTGATCACAAACTCTTTACCCATCTCCTGTTCTCCGGCGATGCGGACCTTCAGGAAATAGAGGCCGCTGCTGAGATCAGGAAGTTCCAGCCGGACCGGATCTGCCGGCAGTTCGGCAAATTCCTGTTCGTAAGCCAGGCCGCCCAGCATGCTGTACACCTGCAGGGTGGCGGGCAGGCCCTGGTACTGCTTGAGGTCGGCCATGACGGCACCGCTCGCCGGGTTGGGATAGAGGCGGAAACCTTCCTCGGCAAGCGCTGATGCTGCTTCCACCTCCAGTCCTCCGGACGGGCCGGGATCGGCTTCCGTGCTGCTGGCCGAGCAGATTGAAGCGCACTCGTCGAAGTACTCATTGATGGTAGCCACGGCGCTGTTGATGGTGCTGGGGGTCGTGTTGGCGATTCCCGCCAGCACCCGGTTGGCGTGGTTGAGCAGGTCGAGCACGGTCGGGTTGGCCGGCAGGCTGTTCAGCACCGACCAGGGGAAGCTCACGCAGGCCTGGCTGAGCGGCAGGTTGGCCAGGGTCGGGTCGTAGCGGACGTTGAGGGCCAGCGTCAGCGTCTGGGCCGCCAGGATGTTCTGGAGCCGGCCGTCGCTGTAGGCGGGCACGGGCGCGACGCCGCAGTTCGGCGCCTGGACGGTGATGTTCCCCATGTTGGCGGGCAGCACCGAAGCGTTGCCTCCGCCCGGCAGCAATTGGATCACACACTGGGCCTGGCTGACCGAGAAGGACCGGCCGCCAACCCCGGCCACGCCAACGACTATCGGCCCGCTGGACAGGATGTTCTGCAGGATCTGAGTCGTGGTTTGCCCGTTGAACGAGCCGCCGGCGTTGCCCCAGAAGCCCTGGGTGAAGCTGCAGGCTACCTGGCAGTTCGGGTTCGGCGTGTAGACGCAGTTCCCGGTGTAGGGGTTGCAGGTATCGATGGTGCAGGGATCCCCATCGTCGCAGTTGACGCCGTAGCACGGGTTAGGGTTATTGCAGTTCGGGTCGGGCTTGTTGACGCAGGCGCCGGTCCAGGGGTTGCAGGAATCGATGGTGCAGGGGTCGCCGTCGTCACAATCCTTGGGTTTGTGGACGCACTGCCCGGTATAGGGATTGCAGTAGTCGATGGTGCAGGGGTCGTTGTCGTCGCAATTCACGCCCTGGCAGGGGCTGCAGTTGGGGTCGGGCTTGTTGACGCAGGCGCCGGTCCAGGGGTTGCAGGAATCGATGGTGCAGGGGTCGCCGTCGTCGCAGTTCTTGGGTTTGTGGACGCACAGGCCGGTATAGGGGTCGCAGTAGTCGATGGTACACGGGTCGCCGTCGTTGCAGTTGACGCCCTGGCAGGGGTTGCAGTTCGGGTTCGGCTTGTTGATACAGTTGCCGGTGTAGGGATTGCAGGAATCAATAGTGCAGGGGTCGCCATCGTCGCAATCCTTGGGTTTGTGGATGCACTGGCCGGTGTAGGGGTCGCAGTAGTCGATGGTGCAGGGGTTGCCGTCGTCGCAGTTGACGCCCTGGCAGGGATTGCAGTTCGGGTTCGGCTTGTGCCGGCACTGGCCGGTATAGGGGTCGCAGTAGTCAATGGTGCAGGGGTCGTTGTCGTCGCAGTTCTTGGGTTGGTGGACGCACTGGCCGGTATAGGGGTCGCAGTAGTCGATGGTGCAGGGGTCGCCGTCATTGCAGTTCCGGGGCAGGTGAACGCACTGTCCGGTGTTGGGGTTGCAGGAATCGATGGTGCAGGGGTTGCCGTCGTCGCAGTCCCTGGGTTGGTTGACGCACTGGCCGGTTTGCGGGTCGAAGTAATCGTCGGTGCAGGGGTTATTGTCGTCGCAACACACCTCCCGGACGTGCTGGCACTGGCCGTCCGGCCCGATGTAGTCGATCGTATTGGGGTCGTCGTCGTCGCAATCGATGAGGTCGTTCTGGCAATTGCCCCAGCTGTCGCAGTAGTCGATGGTCGCCGGGTTGCCGTCGTCGCAATTTTTCGGGAAATGCAGGCAGTTGCCGTTGATGTCCAGGACGTCCACCGTGCAGGGGTCGCCGTCGTCGCAATCCAGGCTGGCGCAATCCACCCGGATGTGGAAGCAATTGCCGCAGACGTCCTCTACGTCGATGGTGCAGGGGTCGCCGTCGTCGCAACCCGTCAGCGCGGCCTGGGAATGGACAGCAGCGCCGGCCCATAAGCACAACACCGCCAAAAGGGATAATCTGTTAATAGTAAACATGGTCATAATAAGAATATTTACTGAAAATGAATAAATAAGGCCATTGGATACGGGGCATAGGGCGCGATTCCTTTTTGTACCCCTTGCTTGGTTTTAGGCCCGGCCGGCCGGCCGGGTAAATCTTAGGCTGTAGGTTTTAGGGGCAACCCAGGCCCAATCAGGCACTCAACAGGCACCTTACGCCTAAAACCTAAAACCTAAGGCCTAAAACCTAAGGCCTCCTAACACCGAAGGGGCACCATTTAGCATCACGCCCAGGGCATATCAATCTCCCCCGGCTGGAGTGCAAAATGCCTCCGCCGGTCATGTCTAAACCTGGACTCCGGGAACTGCCTGGAAGGGAATTGCGGACAGGCGAACCCACTCAAGCACGTACGCTTAGCGATCCTTGAAAAACAGCTTCAATGCGACCACCTGGACGTAACTGTGCTTATTTGCGGAATTGTGTGGATTGGTTTGGATTTTCAGTTATTTTGTTTGCTCAACCAGAGTAGTTCAATATCCTTTTTTGTTTTAACAGGAGCTTTTTGATATGTTCTGTTACGAGAGACTATGTTATAAAAATAAAATTTGTTTCTGATAAAAAAAAGAACCTGTCAATAAAATTAATACAGGATGAACAGGATTCGGACATACTGCCTTCAGGTGGTGTGTTTGTAGACAGGATTAACAGGATGAACAGGATTCGGACGTACTGCCTTCAGGTGGTGTGTTTGTAGACAGGATGAACAGGATGGACAGGATTCGGGCGGTCCCGGTCCATGCGAACCGCAGACAGCCAGCGAACCGCGAACCGCGAACAGGCGGCTACCGGTTCAGGTAGACAGGATGAACAGGATGGACAGGATTTGGCGGTCCCGCCCCATGCGAACCGCAGACAGCCAGCGAACCGCGAACAGGCGGCTACCCGGTTCAGGTAGACAGGATGAACAGGATGGACAGGATTTGGGCGGTCCCGCCCCATGCGAACCGCAGACAGCCAGCGAACCGCGAACCGCAACCAGCGAACCGCGAACCGCGAACAAGTGGCTACCCGTCTAAGGGTAGACAGGATGAACAGGATGGACAGGATTCGGGCGGTCCCGCCCCATGCGAACCGCAGACAGCCAGCGAACCGCGAACAGGCGGCTACCCGGTTCAGGTAGACAGGATGAACAGGATGGACAGGATTTGGGCGGTCCCGCCCCATGCGAACCGCAGACAGCCAGCGAACCGCGAACCGCAACCAGCGAACCGCGAACCGCGAACAAGTGGCTACCCGTCTAAGGGTCTCGGCGTGAGCTCGGCCGAACGCTGGACAGCAGAAAGGGGAAAGCCGAGCGGAGTCGAGGCCAAGCGTGTGCAGGAGGCATGGAGTGTCCAACCTCAGACGGGTAGCCAGGTTTGGGTTAACAAACAACGATCAACAGGCAACAATCAACCGGCTGTTCGGCCGGCCGGAGCCGGAGACAGGTAGCCGGCCCGTACTCCGTAGCCCCCTTTTACCTGCCGCCCAATTGCCGGGCATTAAACCACAGCGCCTCCCGGTTATCCGGGTCGCCGTTGTAGTTGACGGTGATCTCTTCGCCGGCCTCCACGTCGCGCAGCGCATAAAAGTCGAGGGTAGGGCCGTCGAAATCGGCCCGGTATTCCGCATTGGGTTGGAAAGAGTGGTTGTACAGAGACCCGTACCCCAGGGCAATGGCGCATAACTCATCTTCCTCCCCCCAGATGAAATAATAATCGTAGAGCCCGGTTCGGTCAAGGTGCTGCCGGTCCTGCCCGGGAAGCACGATGACAGGGCATATCTCCAGGAGCGCGCCCTGCGGGATCGGCGCTGCCGTGAAGACGCCCCGGCCGCCGAGAGGGCTGGGAGCGATGAAGAGGGAAGGGATGCTTTGCATATTGGATGGTTTCCGTGTTTTATGTTTCCTGGAAAAGGGTAAATTAAGTAATCCTTAAAAAATAACTTCACGGCCCTTAGTTGTAGTGAAGTGAAGCAGCCAGTCAGGGTTCCAGCGGGGTCAGGCTGCTGAACGAGCTACAACTAAGGGCCTCGAACAGTGAAGTTATTTTTTAATCACTACTCTAAAGAGTTTTCGGGATGTTATCTCGTATTTTTCTGCAAAGGTTAGACGGATGCCCCAGGCAATGCCCCGGGACAAAGATCCAGGGGATTACGCCCGTCATTTGCCTGAAAATTTGGGAATGCCGTTCCGGTGCGTTAACTTGGAAAAAAAATACCCCAATCATGCAACAGAGCCCACTGAACATAAAGAACAAAATCCAGTCCTTCTGGTTATGGTTCGCCGAAACGGAGGACAACATCAGGGAATACTTCGCCGAAGAAGAGGTGGTGGACAAGGCCGCCCTCATCGAGGCCATCAACAACCGGGTGCTCGATTTCGGGCTGTTCGCCTGGGAGATCGGCCCGGGCGCCAGCCGGGCTTTCTACCTGACCATTTCCCCCAACGGCAGCAAAGAGCGCCTCCGCATCAGTAAGCAGATCATGGAGGCCGCTCCCGACCTGCCGGACTGGGAATTCCACTACGCCCGCCCGCCCCGGGAGGAAGGCCTGCAGTTCACCCTCTACGACGATTTCATGGTAGAACGGGAAGTGGATGCTTCCCCCTGGAAGTACGTCCTGCTGCCCCAGCCGGAGGGCCGGGTGGAAGTCCTCCTGGAAGCGCCGAACACCCACCACCTCGACCCGGATACCCGCCTGCTGGCCGGCGAACGGGTCGTCGGCAACCTCCTCGGCGAAGAGGCCCGGATCGAGTTCGTCTACCGGGTCCGGGTCGTAGAGGAACTGGAAGAGGGGCACCAGGACGACAGCGCGCCCATCCTGGCGCTGCGGCGGCAGGTGGCGTCGATCGGGTGAGCGAAAAGCCTTGTCCGTAAAATGGGTGAAACAGTAAACCTCTACGTATCCGGAAAATGATCCAGCTCGATATCCAGCGTCTCATCCTCCTCCTCGTCCCTGAACAGGACCCGGAAGGCGAAGGCTGCCCCGCCGAAGAGCAGCGTTCCGGCGACGATCATGACCAGCAGGCCCGAGGCGGACAGCCCCTGGAACCGCACCGAAACATTGCGCGAGGCAGAAGCCGTGCTCAGGCTGACCACCCCGGCCTTGCGCGGCGTCCACTGAAAGGCGGCGGCCGGCTGAGCGGCCCGCAGGGTATCCCGCCGGGCCACGCTGCTGTTGGGCCGGTAGGTAACCACCAGCATGCTCTCCGGCTTTTCCAGGTTGATGGTCACGGCTTCGCCCTGAGTGGGCTGTTCGTCGGACAGCTCAATCTGGGCCGGCGCCAGCCAGGGCAGGAAAATTATAGTCAAAACAAGGGTTGCCAGTCTCATGCTTCTTCGGTTTTGGAGCGGGTGATGTAAAAGGCAAAAACCAGGGTGAAGGCCAGCCAGAAAACAGGGATAAAAATGGTCAGCCAGCTGTAGCCCGGAATGTCGTATGAAGAACCGTACAAAGGCCATTCCTGCATCAGGGAAGTGACGATCACTACCAGCAATATGGCCGGCAGAACGTAACGGATCAGCGCCTCGAACCAGCCGCCCAGCTTATACCGGGCGTTCTCATTGAGGGCTGCCCGCAGTTTGCCCGCCCCGAACACCCAGCCGATCATAAGCACCTCCAGGAAGCCCACAGTGAGCAGGCTGTAGTTGAATACCCAGTGGTCGGTGATGTCCAGCAGGGTCAGGCCCAGGGTGCCGTCGCCGCTCAGCCCGGGGTCGATGATCTGCGGCAGGGCGAAGAGGCAGGACCCCAGCACGCAGGGTACGGCGATGACCGTTAGCGCCCGGCGGCGGCTGATGCGGAACTTGTCGATCAGGGCGGAGGCCGGCGCCTCGATCAGGGAGATGGACGACGTGATGCCGGCCAGCACCACCAGCAGGTAGAACAGGAAGCCGAACAGGCGGACGACCCAGGGGACCGCCGACAGCTCGTTGATGCCCTGCGGGATGACGAAAAAGGACAAGGACAGCGTCGTGCCCGCCGGGTTGAGCGCAAATACGAAAAGCAGGGAAAAGATAGCCAGGCCGGCCAGGAATTCAAAGCTGCAGTTCAGGAAAGACACCAGCATGGAATTGTTGACCTGGTCGGCGTCCTTCGGCAGGTAGGAGGCGTAGGCTGTCATCGTGCCCAGCCCCAGCGAAAGCGAGAAGAACATCTGGCTGAAAGCGCCTTTCCATACTGCGGGTTCCTTGATGCCATCCAAAGCAGGGGTGAACAGGTACATGATGCCGTCGAAGCCGCCCGGCAGGGTCAGCCCCCGGACGACGAGGATGATCATGAAAAGCCACATCAGGGGGACGAAAATGCGGACCGCCCGCTCGATGGTGTGGGTGCCCTGCCTCAGGATGAACAGGTTGGCCAGCCAGATGATGACGATGTAAACGAGCGGGTTCCAGGTGCTGATCAGGTTGAAAAAATAGACCGTTGCGTTGGGCCGGGGCGCCGGCTCGGCGAAGGGCGCGAACGGGGCCGTGACGCCGGGCTCGAACAGCGAGCCGAAAGCGCCGATCATCATGCCCAGCGCCCAACCCAGGATGGCGATGTAATACATGGTGATGAACAGGGCGCTGCCGATGCTCCACCAGCCGACAAACTCCCCGCGCCGCCCGGCCAGCCGGCTCAGCGCCATGGGAAAAGACTTCTGGGTGAGCGTGCCCAGGCCAAACTCCACCATCATGATGGGCATGCCCAACACAAACAGGGCCACGAAATACGGCAGGTAAAATGCCCCGCCCCCGTACTGATAGGCGTTGGAACTGAAAAAAACGATGTTGCCCAGCCCGATGGCGGAGCCGCTGGCCGCCAGGATGAACCCCAGCTTGCTTTGCCAGTTTTGCCTTGGTGCAGACATGTCGATTGTTCGTTTTGGGTGATCTTAATCTTTTCCGAACCCAAAATATAATCATATTGGGCCAATTTCCGGCATCGGCCGCCATGTTGATTATTTTTCTGAGTGAAATGGCTATTTTTATCTTATCTGCTGTGCATGGCGCTTTTTGTAGCCACCAAGCCACGAAGGCACTAAGGCGGATTTGAGGGGCGGGGGGAGGCAATGCACAAAACCTGTTGCAGCGCAGTGTATCAGTAAAGGCCAACCCCAACACCATGCCGCTTTTATTCGTCTTGAATCAAAAGAAAACCGATGAACAGAACTACAGGTATTTCCCTCATAGCCCTGTGCCTCCTCCTGGCCGGCACCCTCCTCTCCTGCAGCAAAGAAAATGGAGGGCCCGGCGAAGGCGTTGGTATCCGCATCGAGAACCTCAGTGCGTACACATTCAATGAAGTGCTGGTGGAAACCGGCGGCGGCGGCGAGCAGTTCTACTTCGACATCCCTGCCGGAGGCATTACGGATTATAAAAACTTCGAATACACTTACCGCTACGCCTACATCCGAACTGTCATCGGCCAGGATACGCTCACCCTGCAGCCCATCGACTACGTCGGCGAGCAGCAGTTTGCTGATGGCCGGTTCACCTTCCGGATCGACATCGTCGGAGAGACATCCCCCCTCTATATGGTCTTCGAATTCAGAGAGGATTAAGAGTTTGTTTAAAATTTGCTCGCTTTCGCCTCATCATCGAAATTTGAACAAACTCTAATTCACCACCAACCGCAGCTTCTCCGTCTTCACCCGCACTTTCAGCCAGTCCTCCAACTGCTTGATCTCCGCGCGGCGGGGGCGGCGCTTGAAATGGGCGAAGGCCAGGTGGAGGGTATCGAAGCGGGCGCTGTCGATCCGGGAGATGACGGCCGGGGAGACCGACAGCTCCTGAACGTTTTGGTTGATCACCTTCACCTCTTCGACGAAGTCGGCGATGGGCACCTCGCGGGAGCGCATGCGCAGGATTTCATCCTCCAGCAGGCGGATGCGCTCGTCTTTGTTGTGGAGGATTTCCTCATTCCTTTTGTACAGGTCTTCGATGATGCCGGCGCGCATCTGCAGGTTCATCTTTTCGATGGCGGCCAGGTCGAGGGTGTCTTTATCGTTGTAACCCTGGCGGACGACCAGGCGGGCCCGGGGCAGGTTGTAATTGGGCAGGCGCTTTTCCAGCTCCTGCAGGCGGGCATCGTCTACCGGCTCCCCGAACAGGGTCACTTCGATCCGCCGGCCGTCTTCGTCGTCGACAAAATTCTTGCCGATCACCTGACAGTTGTCGAAGCGCAATTCCTGGCTGATGAACTGCTGAGCGTTGCGCTCGAAGATGCTCTGGTTGACCACCCGGTAGGCGGTATAAATGCTGGGAATGATGGTGAGGATAATGAAAACGGCAATGGATTGCTTGACCCGCCGCTCCCGGGCCGCGTCTACGAAGTCCTTGGTTTTGAAGCGCAGCAGCCGTACGATCAGGTAGGTGGAGAAGCTGATGAAGACGCTGTTGATGAAGAACAGGTAAAAAGCGCCGAAGAAGTAGTTCCACTGCGCAGTGGCCAGGCCATAGCCGGCGGTGCAAAGCGGCGGCATCAGGGCCGTGGCGATGGCCACCCCGGGGATGGCGTTGCTCTTCTCCTTGCGGCTGCCCGCCACGATGCCTGCCAGCCCGCCGAACAGGGCGATGAGCACGTCCCACAGGGTAGGGGCGGTGCGCGCCAGCAGCTCCGACTGCGCGTCGTTCAGAGGCGAGATCCAGAAGTAGGCCGCCGACGTCAGCACGCTGATGCCCACCGCGATGGCCAGGTTGCGGAACGCCTTGACGATCAGCTCCAGGTCGTTGATGCCGACCCCCAGCCCGATGCCCATGATCGGCCCCATCAGCGGAGAGATCAGCATGGCGCCGATGATGACCGCCGGGCTGTTCACGTTCAGCCCCACCGAGGCCACCATGATGGCAAACATGAGAATCCAAAGGTTGGTGCCCCGGAAGACGACGCCCTTCTTGATCTCCTCGATGGTCTGCTGTTCGCTGGCCTTGTCTTCGTCCAGGTTGAAACGGTCTTTCAGGAAGAGGCGCAGGTCGCGGGCGATGGCCCCGGCCGTAATCTTGGGTTTAGCAGGCATGGTCGACAGGTTTGGTAGGGCAAATTTGCAAAAACTACAGGTAACGAAAAAGAAAAACGGTGGGACATGGATAAACCAACTGCTTTCCGGAAATTTTTATTTGTTTGCTCAGCCGAACACCCGTATTGAGGCAGTGGCATTAACACCTATAAATTTTCAATACTTGAGAAAAAAGCCTAAATTTAAAGCTTCTAATTTTTTCTACCATTGCCTAAAATCGTAACTGACTTATGAAGAGCAGAACCTCAAAGATCATCATCGCCGCAGCCCTCCTCGCGCTCCTGGCGGCAGGCGCGTACAGTGTTTTTCAGCAGGACAACGTGGGCCAGAAAGCCGCAGCAGGCACCCCGGCCGCCGGTGAAGCCGCCCAGGAGCCTTCAGAAGCAGCGCAACCGGCTGGCAAGCTGGTGGTCGACGCTCCTTTCGAGCATGTGGAAATCGCCCCGAAAGCGCTTTTGATCCAGGACCCCGGCCAGCCTTCCATCCACCGCCTGCCTTCCGGCACTGTGCTCAGAGTACCCGCCAATGCCTTCGCCGGCGCCGGCGGAGCGCCCGTCACCACCCCTGTTCAGCTTAGCTTCCGCGAGTTTCACAGCGCAGCGGAGATCATCGCCTCCGGCATCCCCATGCGCGTCCCCAATGCGGAAGGCGGGGAAGAGTGGTTGCAAACGGCCGGCATGTACGAGATCAACGGCACGTCGGAAGGGCAGCCGGTCGAAATCGCGTCGGGCAAATTTATTGAAATCGACCTGAGCTCCCAGGTTGGCGGCGATTACGATTTCTGGATCTTCGATAAGGAATCCGGGCGCTGGGCCAACCAGGGCACCGCCGCAGCTGCGGAAAAAGACGAAGCGGCTCTCGAGGCGGCCAGGACCGAAGTCAGGGAACTGCGCCGGAAGACGGCCACCCCGCCCGTGGTGCCAAAGGCCACCCCCGAAGAAGAAAAGCTGATCTTCACCGACCTGGACATCCGGAACTGCCCGGAGCTGGCCGGCAAACAACCCCTGGCCCTCACCTATGCCGGCGATAACGAAAAAGAAGACCCCAAAAATAACCAGTGGATCGCCAACCCCGGCATCTGGAGGAAGAAATCCCTGCGGCCCGCCGGCCAGAAAGGACTCTACGAACTGACCCTGCTCGGCGACGAGGTTTACCGCATACCGGTCCGGCTGGCCCTGCAAGGCAAAAACCTCGAACAGGCCCGCCGGGAATACGAAGCGGCCCTGGCTTCCTACCAGGCCGACATGGCCTTGCTGCGCAACGCCGAGGCCCTGCTGGCCCAGCAGGCAGCCTTCCGCCGCACCATGCGCGTTTCTGCTTTTGGAATCTACAACTATGACATCCTCTGGAAAAGGCCCGATTCCGTACCCCTGGCCGCCGACTTCGAGTTCGACGGCCTGCCGGAAACGATCAAACCGTACATCACCGTCTACCTCGTCACCGGTGATAACCGGACGGTGGTCGGCCTGCCCCATGGTGACTGGGGCAAACTCCGGATCAGCCCCAGCGCCGACAACAAATTGATCGCCGTATTGCCCGGCGACAAAGTCGCCGTATTCTCCCAAAGCGATTTCAACCGGGAGATGGAAGCCATCAAAGAGGCCAGCGGCAGCCGCTACGTGTTCGATATGAAAGTCGAATCACAGCCCCTGGGCTCAGTCGAGAGCCTGCAGCAGGTGCTGCAGCGGGCCAGCAGTTAGGGTTGCTGTGGTAAAGGCCCGGAGTAGTTATTTCCACCACAGGGAGCTATAGGCAGTTATTGGTTATTGGTTGTTGCCAACCCTGGTTTAACTAGCCCGTTATTGGCAATAACCAATACACCAATGAGGGCACTCCGGAAACCCCGGAAAAGGAGTGAAGGAGTGACTTAGCGGATGAGTGAATAGATCCAACTATGTAATAAAGTTTGATTTTAAAAACAATACATATTTTATATTTATTCACTCATTCGGTCCCTCACTCATCCACTCATTTGGGGGACTTTCCGGAGTGCCCTCACCAATACACCAATAACTGCCTGGGGCCCGCTACCCCGCCCACCCCGCCTTTCTCACCATGCAAATGCCGGTTTGCCGATGCTTCGTATTGTTATAACGCTGCTCCTTTTCTTCTGCCTTTCCGGTGCCGCCAATGCCCAGGAAGCGGCGCTGGACGTTTACCCCGTCCGGGTGAACCATCGGATGGGGTATGTCCGCTTTTATCCCTACGATGGCGGCGCCATTATTATCGATACGGTCATTCCTCCGCAGTACGATTACATCGGGGACATCAACCTGCCCTATAATACGATGGATGCGGACGGCGCGCCTTCCCCTTACCGCATATTCGAGATGGATGAAAAGGTAGGGCTGCTGGGGCCTTCCCTCCACCCGGCCGTGCCCAACAATTACAGCCGGATAAGGGTGGTGGCGGATACCCTGCTGGCGGTCGAGCAGGATTCCCTTTTCACCCTCATCGATACCAGCGGCAGGGTTTATATGGACAGTATGTTATACCAGGACATTTGCCTGGCGGAACACCTTCCGGAGCAGGGCCTGTCCTACTTTTTTGTGAAGAACGAAAAAGGCTGGGGCCTCCGCCGCCTGGCCGGCCCGGTGCTGGTTGACAATCAGTACGGCGACATCCGGCAAGCCGGAACGCCCGGTTTCTACAAGGTGAAAAAGAAAATAACCGACAGCCAGTGGATGCTCATTGACAGTACAGGCCGGGAGGTGCTGAAAAAGCCCTACGAAGATATTCTGGTGCTGGACTCCACCTTCATCGCCCTGCTGCAGGAGGCAAACTGGCAGCTCATCCACCGCCGACGGGGCCCCAGGGGAGACGTCCGGGGAGGATTTGTCCGTTTCGAAGAATCCTACGAATTTTTCGAAACCGTCGAGAAGGTCAACAGCCGGCTGGCCATCCTGGTGCCGGCGATCGAGGATCCCGTCGTTGAACTCTGGGACATCCGGGTGCAGAAGCGGCTGGCCAAGAAGGATGCCCGGAAGCGCACCTTAACCGGAGACGAACAACCCGGAGAACGACAGAACACCTACCTGCCCTGGTATTTTCCCATTGAAGGGGAAGAATTATTTGCCGTATGCAATTACGACCACAACCGGGTCGGGGAGGTGGATTACCTCATCGACACCACCGGCAACTTCATTTCCGCCCCTTACGCCCATATTGAGCCCTCGGGCAAGCCCCACGTTTTCCGGGTGGGCAAGCGCGGCAGGTGGGCCCTGCTGGCCCCCCTGGTCGACAGCCTGCCCCTTACGCGCTGCAATTACCACCGCATCTCACCCTTTCGGGAGAATATCGCGGTAACCCGGATCGGCGGCAATTTCGGCGCTATTGTCATTACCGGGAACGGGCTGGACTCCCTGCCCTGCGTTTATGACAACCTGGCCCTTCAGGCCGGCGACAAACTCAAAGTGCGCCTGGGCGGCAAACAGATTGCCGACTACAGCCTGGACAGCCTGGACAAACTGTCGCTGGATACCGTCTATTCCGGCCTGTATATTGACGAAGACGCCAACCGGCCGTTCCGGGAGGCGCAGCCGGTGCAGGTGCCGGCCGGCAGTGGATATACCCCCCGGACGTTCGATTGGGGAAAGGTATTCGTCACCGAGGAACCCCATCGCCTACTGGCGAACAAAGCGGGAGAAGCCGGCGGCCAGCTGCGCTGGCAGAAAAGGTTGCCTTTTACGCAGAAGCCCATCGCCATCAGCGAGGTTGTCGAAGATTCTATCCTGGTGTTCACCCACCGCGACCGGCCTATCGGCACTCCTTTCACGCGGATGCTGTGCGCCCGCGACGTGGCGGGCAAGGCCTTTTACGACCTGGGCCAGGGCAAAGACATCACGGATTTTCCCATTCTGGGGCTGCGGGACTTCGATTACAATTACCCCTACACCGCGTTCATCGACGAGCACGGCAAGATGGGCCTGGCGAACCTCTTTGGCGAACAATTGGCCAAAGACGGCCAGGCGCTGCGCTACACTTATATCGGCCCTTTCCGGGCCGGCCGGGCCCGGGCCTGCATCGGCGGAAAACTCTTCCTGTACAGGAAAGGCGCGGAGCACGAACAGCCCGCCAAATTCCGGCTGGGCTATCAATGGGCATTTACAAACGAATTCAACATCAATACCATCGATGCCGCTCCGGCGGCGGTTCAGGATGGAGAGGTATATATTCTCGACAGCCCGGACGATCCCTGCCGTTGGATTTACATCGACACCGCCGGCACCGTCGTGCTGGAGGCCGATGCCGCCCACGCGGAAGACTTTCAGGAAGCCGACAGCGCTGCCTTCGCCCTCATCCTGGAAAGAAGCCGGGAAGGGCTGGACCTCTACGGCCGGCCCGACGCCGATTACGGCGTCATCGACGAAGCGGGAAAGGTGCTGATCGAACCGGCTTATGACGACATCCGGGTTTTTCCCACCCATTTCAGCGTGACGAAAAGAAGGACGCCCGTTTTTTTCTTCAACTCAAAGGGCCATGAGCTATTCATCAACCGCACCCGCCTGCGCCCCTTTTCGGAAGGGCTGGCCCACTTTTACGACGAGGAAAAGCGCTGGGGGTATATCGACAGTACCGGCAGGGAGGCCATCCCGCCACAGTTCCTCAAAGCCCGGCCCTTTTCGGAAGGTTTGGCGGCCGTCGTCGATACCAGCGGCTTTTGTTCTTTCATCGATAAAAGGGGCAACATCGTTTTCCGGACCAGCCTGCCTGCCAACGGCTGGCCTTTCCTCGGCAATTTCCGGGGCGGGCGCTGCTGGTTCAAAGGAGAAGGCAACAAGTGGGGCTGTTACAACCAGTCAGGCGAAGTGGTGATCCCGCCCGGTTTTTACTTTGAACAGGAGGAGTTGTTAAAGGAAAAGGCCTACCTGCGGGATTCCATCCTGCAAACCTTGTTTCTCCTGCCTATGGATTTCTCCTGCGGGGTGGCGGCGGCCAGCATATTGGGCGCGGGCGGTGCCGTCGAGCCTGCCGTTATCGACACGGCCGGGCAGCGAATAAGCCTGGCCGGCGAATATCAGGACATTGCCCGGTTCGATGCGCTGGGCCGGGCGGTAGTGCGTAGCCGGGAAACCGGCCGGCAGGGCCTGATCAATGCGAAAGGGGAAGTGCTGCTGGCGCCGGAATACCTGGAAATAGGCCCCTTTATTAACGGCTTTGCTGCCGTGCAGGCCGGGAATGGCCGCTGGGGGCTGGCCAACCGGGAGGGCAGGATCGTCGTGCCGTTTCAATACCATGAGATCGATACGGTGTCGGAAGGCCTGGTTGCCGTCCGCCCTTCTGCCCAGCCCTTCTGGGCGTTCATCGACACGGCCAATGAGTTTCGGATAAAAGGCCCTTTTGAACACACCCAACCCTTCTTCAACGGCTATACCCTGGCCACTCAGGACGGCCGGAAACGGATCATCAACCGGAAAGGCGAACCCGTTTATGTGAAAAACGACACCGTCCTGTTCTACTCGGAAGGCATTTTCGGAATGAAGGAGGGGCTGCCGCCCGAATTGGCCGAAATTTCGAGGAACAGCAAGAAGTCCTTCCCTTCGAGATGTTACTATGCCGATGCTTCCGGCAACAACCTGTTCGGCCGGTACTTCGACCACATTTCTCCCTTTGAGGCCGGCATCGCAGCCGTACAGCCCGCCGCCGATGCCCAAACGGAACGCAGGCGCTTCGGTGCCGTCAATAAACGGGGGGTTATGGTCGTTCCTCCTAAATACGGTTTTGTGAAAAGGCAGCCCGACGGCAACATCGGAACCAACCCGCAGCGGTTCTACGGACTGATCGACAAAAGCGGGAAAAAGCTCATCGAGGCCGAATACGACCGCATCGAGCCGTTCGGCGAATACGACCTGTACCGGGTGGAGCGCGGAGAGAAGATCGGCTACCTGATGAAAAGGGATGGGGAGATGGTGTGGGCGTGGGAGTTGCAGAATTGAGGGGGATACATGGAAATGCATGGAAATAGATGGAAATACATGGAGATACATGGAAATACATGGAAATGCATGGAAATGCATGGAAATGCATGGAGATACATGGAAATACATGGAGATACATGGAAATATATGGAGATACATGGAAATACATGGAAATACATGGGGATACATGGGGATACATGGGGAGGCATGGGGAGGCATGGGAACTGTCCGCCGGCCATGGATCCGCAATCCCTAAGCCCCCGGATATTCACTCACTCACTCATTCACTCATTCACCCATTCACCCATTCACTCATTCACTCAGTAACCGGCTCATGGCAAAAAAACTGACTAAGAAACAGCTCGAAAACCATCTCCAGCACCTGGAAAAGAAGGAACTCATCGCGGAGGTCAGCAAACTGTTCAGCCGCATCGAACAGGTCCGGGAGTATTATCAAATGGAATTCGGCGGCAAGGCCGACCGGGAGGCAATTTTGGCGGATTACAAAAAGCAAATCCGCAGCCAGTTTTATTCCAGCCGCAGCGCTTATCCGCAAGATCCTAAAGCTTCCGAACTGCGAAAAATTATCAACGCTTTTAAGAAAGTAGCCGTGGTGTCCTACGACGTCGTGGATCTCATTCTGTATCGGGTAGAATGCGCTGTAGAATTCACCAATGACTTTGGCGATATTGACGAAACTTTTTATACGTCTGCCGAAAACGCCTACAGCGACGCGTTGCAGCTCATCGAAAAAGAAAAACTGCATTCCTATTTTTATGATCGCTGCCAGCAAATTGTAAATGATACCTTGAACGTCGGTTGGGGTTTTAATGATGCCCTGTCAGTTTTTTTTTACGAATACTTTCCGGATGGGGAGCTGGGGTGAGGCCTCTGAACACTCGGGGCTTCCTTCCGTTTTATTCCTAAACCAATCACATGCGCATCCTGCTCACCGGCGCCACCGGATACATTGGCAAACGCCTCCTGCCCGTCCTGCTCGAAGAAGGGCACGAGGTCATCTGTTGCGTGCGCAACGCATCCAATTTCAAACTGAAACGAGGCTGGAAGGGCCAGGTATCCGTTTTCGAAGTAGATTTCCTGGAAGAAGTCGATACCGCTTCAGCCCCTCTGGATTTTGACGTGGCCTATTACCTCATCCATTCCATGTCGGCCTCCATCGGAGACTTCAAGCCGCTGGAGGAAAAAGCAGCCCGGAATTTCCGCAGTTACGTCGGGCAATCCTCCTGCCGGCAGGTCATTTACCTCACCGGCATCGTAAACAACGACGAGCTGTCCAGCCATCTGGAATCCCGGCTCCAGGTCGAGGAAATCCTCCAGGAAAGCAAGGTGCCCCTGACCGCCCTGCGGGCCGGCATCATCATCGGTTCGGGCAGCGCATCCTTTGAGATCATCCGCGACCTGGTGGAGAAGCTGCCGGTCATGGTCGCTCCCCGGTGGCTGAACACCCGCTGCCAGCCGGTGGCCATCCGCGATGTGATCCGGTTCCTGACGGGCGTCCTGCTGCGCGAAGATTGCTACGGCCAGAACTTCGACATCGGCTGCGACGAGGTGCTGACCTACCGGGAAATGCTGCAGGGCTACGCCAAGGTGCGGGGCCTGAAGCGTTTTATCCTGACCGTGCCGGTCATGACGCCCCGCCTGTCTTCCTACTGGCTGTACTTCGTTACCTCAACCACCTACGAACTGGCGGTCAACCTGGTGAACAGCATGAAGGTGGACGTGATCTGCCGGGACGGCCGGCTGGCACAAAAGCTGGGCTTCTCGCCCATCCCCTATAAGGAAGCGGTCTGCCTGGCCTTTGATAAGATTCAGCAGAACATGGTGCTCTCCAGCTGGAAAGATTCCCTGGTTTCCAGCTCGGAAAAGGGATCCCTGAGCCAGTACATTGAAGTGCCGGAACATGGTTGTTTTGAAGACAGGAAGCAGGTGGTGATCGGGAACAACACGGCAGAACAGGCCTGGAATAATGTGATGGCCATCGGCGGCGAGCGGGGCTGGTACTACGGCAATATCCTGTGGAAGCTCCGCGGCCTGCTCGATAAGATGGTGGGCGGCATCGGCCTGCGCCGGGGGCGTACGCACCCGGAGCGGGTTTCCCCCGGCGACGCCCTCGATTTCTGGCGGGTGCTGGTCGTCGACGAGGAAGAAAAGCGCCTGCTGCTGTACGCCGAAATGAAACTGCCCGGAGAAGCCTGGCTGGAATTCCACATTGTAGAAGAAAATGGCAAAAATGTGCTCAGGCAGAAAGCTACCTTCCGCCCTTCCGGATTGTGGGGGCGCCTCTACTGGTATATGGTATTGCCGTTCCATTTTTTTATCTTTAACCGCATGATCCGCAATATTGAACGGTTCCGGCCGGAGGGGACTGATCAGAAGGAGGTGGAAAAGGCCGGGGAACTGAAGGTATGAATGATGGGATGAGGAGAAATGTATAGTAATGTGTGGAAATGAATAGAAATGGGTGGAAACGCTTTTGAACAACAAAATACGATAACATGCGATTTATCATCTCCCTTCTCGTCAATGGCCTGCTGGTATACCTGGCGGCAGAGATTCTGCCCGGGGTTGCTGTGGCAGGTTATATGGAAGCCATCCTGGTAGCGCTGCTGCTGGGGATCGTCAACTTTTTCATCCGCCCCATTCTGACTATCCTGACCCTGCCTATAACAATTCTCACCCTGGGGCTTTTCCTGCTGGTGATCAACGGTGCCATGGTGCTGCTGGTCGACGGGCTGCTCGACGGCTTTTCGGTCGATGGCTTACTGTGGGCCATCATCTTCGCCATCATTCTCGCCATTTTCAATATGATCACCGGAGGGTTGATTAAGGATAAAAAAGAATGAGCCCGGGGAGGAGGCCGGGAGGCGATTGATTGCTGCCCCTTCGATAAGCCCGGGGGGGAATTGTCAGATGGCTATTCGGCCAGCCGGGGAAGATTGACAAGTTTTCCGGCCGCAACCGGGCCAAAACTTGTCAAGTTTCCCAATAAACCTGTATCTTTGCTAACGAACATTCATTCGTAATTCCAGTCCAATGCAGGATAAAACCAAATTAGGTTCGGTGGGCACCCGGGTGGAGGGGGGCGTTGCCACGATCACTTTCGAACATCCCGCCCACAACTCCCTGCCCGGCAACCTGCTCGGGCAGCTGGCCGGCGCCATAACCGGGGCAGGGCGGGAAGCGTCCGTAAAAGTCATTGTCCTGAAGAGCGAAGGCGAGCGCACTTTCTGTGCCGGCGCCAGTTTTGACGAGCTGATCTCGATCCAGGACGTCGAAGCCGGCAAGCGGTTCTTCATGGGGTTCGCCAACGTCATCAATGCCATGCGCGAGTGCCCGAAGTTCATCATCGGGCGCGTACAGGGCAAGGCAGTAGGCGGAGGGGTCGGCCTGTGCGCCGCCACAGATTATTGCATCGCTACCAAATGGGCGTCTGTCAAGCTCAGTGAGCTGGCCATCGGCATCGGCCCCTTTGTAGTAGGGCCGGCGGTGGAACGCAAGATGGGCAAATCGGCCATGACCCACCTGGCCATAAACGCCACCGAATGGCAAACCGCCCAATGGGCAAAAGAAAAAGGGTTGTTCAACGAAGTATTCGAAACGGCCGGACAAATGGACGCCTACATCGCCCACCTGTCGGAAAAGCTGGCTGCCTCCAACCCGGAGGCCATGCGCCTGCTCAAACAGGTATTCTGGGAAGGCACGGAAAACTGGCGGGCCCTGCTCGAAGAACGGGCCGCCATGAGCGGCAGGCTGGTGCTGTCGGACTTCACCGTTAATGCCCTCAAAAAATAAGTTCTTGGGCTCAGCATCTTTAACCGATACCAGGAAAATTTAAACAAAAGGCCTTATGAAACCCAATGAGATTCTGAAACAGCAATTCCTGGAGATCGTCGACAACCAACTGGACAGCAACGACCCTCCGGAAACCCGCCAAACGCTGGAGCGGCTGAAGAAGGAAGGCTACTCCGACGCCGACGCCCGGTTGCTGATCGCTCAGTGCGTCGCCGCTGAAATGTTCAACGTCATGAAGCACAACGAGCCGTACAACAGCAAACGCTACGTCAGCAATTTGAACGCCCTGCCCGAGCCGCCGTCCGAATAGGAATCAAATCGGTGATCCGACAAACCGGGTTCCTCTTCTGGTTGTTTCCATTACAGGATATCGCCTTAATGATCCGAAAGAGCTTAAAAACCTAACCAAACCATGATCAAAGCCAAAACCAGAATTTCTAAAGAGGTGCTTTTGAAAGGCTTCCGCCTGATGGCCACCGCCAAGGCCATGGCGGAGATTTATGAGGATAATTTCAAATTCGTATCCAAGTACGTCCACGCGACTTCCCGCGGCCATGAAGCCATCCAGCTGGCTGTGGGCCTGCAGTTGCTCCCCCAGGATTTTCTGGCGCCCTATTACCGCGACGACGCTATGCTGCTGGCCATCGGCATGCGCCCCTATGACCTTATGCTTCAGCTTATGGCTAAGCGGGACGATCCTTTCTCCGGGGGGCGCACCTACTATTCCCACCCCAGCCTCCGGGATCCGGACAAACCCAAAATCCCCCACCAATCGTCGGCTACCGGCATGCAGGCCATCCCTACAACCGGCGTGGCCCTGGGCCTCCAATACAAAGAACTGATGGCGATCGGCCAGAACGGCGCCGATAAAAAGCCGGTGGCAGTATGTTCTCTCGGCGATGCCTCCGTAACGGAGGGAGAGGTAGCCGAAGCCTTCCAGATGGCCGCCCTGAAACAACTGCCCGTCATTTATGTAGTCCAGGATAATGGCTGGGATATTTCGGCCAATGCGGAAGAGACCCGCGCCCAGAACGCCGAAGAATACGCCAGAGGATTCCACGGACTGGAAGCGGTGAGCATTGACGGCAGCGACTTCTACGAATGTTTTCTCACCATGCAGGAAGTGATCCGCACCGTGAGAAAAGAACGGCGCCCCTTCCTGGTTCATGCCAAAGTGCCGTTACTCAACCACCATACTTCGGGGGTGCGAAAGGAGTGGTACCGCGATGACCTTGAAGAGCACCGCCAGCACGACCCCTATCCGATCTTCAGAGGGCAGTTGCTGGACGATGAACTGGCTACGGAAGAAGAACTCGCCCACATCGAGGAAGAGGCGCGCCAAATCGTTGAACAGGATTTCGAGGCAGCCCGCCGCGCCGAAGATCCCCGGCCCGAAGACCTCTTCACCCACGACTTTGTACCTACTCCCATCACCGAGGAAAAGGGCGTGCGGGAACCCGAAGGGAGCGAACCCCACGTCATGGTCGACAGCGCCCTTTTTGCCGTCGAGGAGCTGATGCGCAAACACAAGGAATGCCTCCTGTACGGCCAGGATGTCGGCGGAAGGCTTGGCGGCGTGTTCCGCGAAGCCGCCACCCTCGCCAAAAAATTCGGCGACGAACGCGTTTTCAACACCCCGATTCAGGAAGCCTTCATCATCGGCAGTACGGTGGGCATGTCGGCCACCGGCCTCAAGCCCATTGTCGAAGTACAGTTTGCCGACTACATCTGGCCCGGCCTCAACCAATTGTTCACCGAGGTGAGCCGCTCCTGTTACCTGTCCAACGGGAAATGGCCGGTCAGCTGCGTTATCCGGGTGCCCATCGGCGCTTACGGCAGCGGCGGCCCGTATCACTCCACCAGCGTCGAATCCGTGGTGGCCAATATCCGGGGCATCAAGATCGCCTATCCGAGCACCGGCGCCGACCTCAAAGGGCTGCTCAAATCGGCCTATTACGACCCCAACCCGGTGGTTATTTTTGAACACAAAGGGCTGTACTGGTCGAAAGTCAAGGGTACGGAAGCTGCCCGGACCATCCTGCCGGATGAAGATTACGTCATTCCTTTCGGCAAGGCAAGGGTAGCCCTGGCAGCCAGCCCGGAGGCCGTGGAACAGGGCCGGTCGATGGCGGTCGTCACCTACGGCATGGGGGTACACTGGGCGCTCAACGCCGCCCGGGAATATCCGGGCAGGATAGAAATCATTGACCTGCGAACCCTTTATCCCCTCGACGAAGCAGCCATGTACGAAGCCGCCCGCCGCCACAGCCGCGTATTGGTGGTCACCGAAGAACCAACCAATAATACGCTCGCCCAAAGCATCGCGGCCCGCATCCAGGAGAACTGCTTTGAATACCTGGACGCCCCGGTTCGAACCATCGGTTCGGAAAACATGCCGGCTATCCCATTGAACGAAGTGCTGGAAAAAACGATGATCCCCTCTATCGAGAAAGTGGGGCGGGCAATCGGGGACTTGCTGGAGTATTGAAGGAATTTTACCCGGCCGAGGCACGAGGACGGGGATGGAGTAGAGGAATTGTGAGCTACCATTAAACGAATAGCCGAATTGTGCAACCTGTCGCGGCCGGAATGATGCCGGGTGGGACAAAGATTATGGGAGGGCGCTCTCAGGCACAGCTAAAGAGCGCCCTCCCATAATCTTTGCCCCTATAGAAATACCCAAAATTAGGTATTGAGATGCGAGCCTTAGGTAATTTTTGCATTTGGGTGATTTTTATCACCGGCTTTTATATCCAAGGGGGGTATTTTGGTGTTAAATTTGAGCGAATATTTAGATTAAATCAAAATAAGCGTGGTAGCTACAGTCACATACGATAAGCAGCTTTCAGCAGCGAAGCCGGGACAGGAAGGAGTGGTCTCGCACTATACCAATGACAGTATTGGCGGCAAGCTCATGTCCATGGGGATTCTTCCCGGCAGCCGGGTGGCGCTCATCCGCCGGGCGCCTTTTGGCGGGGGATGGTACGTCAAAGTGGATAATATCTTTATTGCTTTGCGGATTGAGGAAGCTTCAAGTGTGGTATTGAAGTGATGGCGACGGCGACCCAACAAATCACACAACCCTTCACCGTAGCCCTGCTGGGGAATCCCAACTGCGGCAAATCCTCAGTATTTAATCAATTGACCGGCTTGCGGCAAAAAGTCGGGAATTTTCCCGGCGTAACGGTCGACAAAAAGCTGGGCCTGATCCGCCTGCCCGATGCGCGCACCGTTCAGCTGATCGACTTTCCCGGCACTTATAGTTTCTATCCTACCTCCATTGATGAGCGCATCGTCGTCCAGTCGCTCGCTAATCCTTCGGATGAGAACTACCCCGACGCGGCCGTTTACATCGCCGACGTGACCAAGCTGGAGAAGCACCTTTTGCTGCTGACCCAACTTCGGGACCTGGGCCTGCCGGTGATCCTGGCGCTCAACATGGCCGATGTGGCGGAAAAGGAAGGCATGGAGGTGGACGAGCATGTGCTTTCCGATCAGTTGGAAATTCCGGTCGTGAAACTCAGCGGACGGACCGGTTTCGGCATAGAAGCGCTCAAATACGAACTGCAGCGCCTCAGTGAAGGACAAGCCTACCAGCCTCCGGGTCTTTTTTATGAGCCTTCCCAGAAGGAAACACAGGTTGCCCGGGCGGTAAGCGCTCTGGTCCCCGGCGCCAACCTGTACCAGTCCCTGCTCGTGGCCCACCATTACGCATGGCTGCCGTTCCTGTCCGACGCCCAGCGCAGGCTGATCGCCGACCTGGTTGCCAACTATGGCTTTGAGCCGTTGCGGTCGCAGGTCGACGAGACCATGCAGCGCTACGACAAGTTTACGCCGATGGCGCAGCGGGCGCTGCGCCACAGCCGCTCCGGCGCGAACTCCATTACCGAGAAGCTCGACAGCCTGCTGACCCACCGGGTAGCCGGTCCCATTGTTTTTTTTGTCCTGATGTTGCTTGTCTTCCAGGCCATCTTTTCCTGGGCGGCTTATCCCATGGACCTGATCGAGCAGTTCTTTGCCGTCTCCGGCGAGTGGGTGCGGAATCATCTGCCGGAAGGCTGGTTTACGGACCTGCTGACGGACGGCATCCTCGCCGGCCTGGGCGGCATCCTCGTCTTTATCCCGCAGATCGCCATCCTCTTCTTTTTGATCTCCCTGCTGGAAGAGGTCGGATATATGGCCCGGGCCGCCTACCTCTTCGACCGCCTCATGCAGGCCTTCGGCCTCAACGGGCGCAGCATCGTGGCCCTGATCTCCAGCAGCGCCTGTGCCATTCCCGCTATCATGAGCACTCGGACGATCGGGAACTGGAAGGAACGCCTGATCACCATCCTGGTGACGCCGCTGATCAGTTGCTCGGCGCGCATTCCGGTTTATACCGTCCTGATCGGCTTTGTGGTGCCTTCCCAGGCCGTGGCCGGCGTTTTCAACCTGCAGGGCCTGGCCTTCATGGGCCTGTACCTGTTGGGGATCCTGGCGGCGCTGGCCTCCGCTCTGGTTTTTAAACTAGTACTGAAAACCCAGGAACGCAGCTTCCTGATGCTCGAACTCCCCGAGTACCGCACTCCGGTCATGCGCAATGTACTGCTTACGGTTTGGGAAAAGGTGCGGACGTTTGTCTGGGAGGCCGGCCGCATCATCATGGGCATCTCTGTGGTCCTCTGGTTGCTGGCCAGCTATGGCCCTCCTGCCGCTATGCAGGAAGCCAGGCAGGAAGCCCTTGCCCTGGCTCAGGAACGCCAGCTCGGCGAAACGGAAACCGCCAACCTGGTGGCGGCCCGGAAGATCGAAGCTTCCTTCGCCGGACAGCTGGGCAAGGTGATCGAACCGGTCATCCAACCCCTGGGCTTTGACTGGAAAATAGGGATCGCCCTGATCACTTCCTTTGCCGCCCGGGAGGTTTTCGTAGGCACGATGGCCACCATCTACAGCATCGGCAGCGTCGATGATGAATATACCGTCCGGGATAAAATGGCGCAGGAACGGGACCCGGCTACCGGAGAGCGCATCTACGGCCTGGCTACCTCCTTGTCGCTCCTCCTGTTCTACGTTTTCGCCATGCAATGCATGAGCACCCTGGCCGTTGTCCGCCGGGAAACCAAAAGCTGGAAGTGGCCGCTGGTCCAGTTCTTCTACATGGGAGGGCTGGCCTACCTGAGCAGCCTGCTGGCCTACCAACTGTTATCGTAATCATAGCTGACACCCTTATTCAAAACAACTTTTAAGGTGACTTTAAAGCAAAACCGGCCGGCCAGACCTTGCGCTCTATGCCAGCAATGCGTAATTTGCCGCCATGCCATTGAAATCAATCTGCCATATCATGAAATACCAACTCACTCTGTTTTTCCTCGTTTCCTGCCTGTTCCTCTATGCCCAGGACGAACCGGAGCTCGTCCCCGCGCCTCAGCCTGAAGTGAAGATTTACTCCACCTCCGGCGGCGAACTGATCTTTTCCTTTGCCGATGTCGAAGACCCCCGGGGGAGCATCAGTTCCAACCTGCGCTTCACCGGCTTTCTCCACATCGGAGAGTACTGGCACTTTGAATTTACCAACAGCTTCGGCATGATCACCGGCGTCGCCCTGCGCAATGTCGGCATGATCACCAAAGATGACGGCATCCGGATTAAGGAGCATGAGGGCCTGTTTGACGATAATGACGACGTGAAGATCAAACGCCGTTCCTATTCGCTGGGCGTACCGCTGGCTTTCAAGCTGGGCAACTTCAACCGCCGCACCTTTGTCTTTGCCGGCGCCGAGGCCGAGCTGATGTTTCACTATAAGGAAAAGCTCTTCGTCAACGGCAATAAGGAGGACAAATTCAACGAATGGTTCAGCGACCGCACCAACCTGCTCAACCCGTCCATCTTCGGCGGCATCCAGTTTCCGGGCGGCGTCAACCTGAAGTTCAAATACTACCTCCTGGATTTCCTGAATCCCGATTATTCGGAGCGCGTCGATGGATTTACCAACCGGCCCTATGATGGCCTCACTTCCAACATCTTCTACATCTCCCTGTCGGTGAACCTGCGCAACAAGTTCGAGCGGGGCGACCGGGAAGAGTTTGACGACGACCGGTCCTGACCGGGGGGAGGGGCTACCGTTGTTGTTGGTTGTTAGTTGTTTGTTGTTGGAGGCCCGCAGGCAGTTGGCCGCTGACAAACAACAGACAACAAACAACAGACAACCGACAACCAGCAACGAAAACTCCCGGCTTTACCCCCCGGCCGAAGCCAGCTCCTTCTCTACCTGGGCTACCCCTTCCATTAATATATCCAGGCACAGATCGATCTCCCGCTTGTGCGTCCGGAAGCTGAGGACGGCCAGGCGGATCCAGTATTCCCCGTCGATGGTGGTGGAGGAGAGGAACACCCGCCCGTCCCTGCGTACATATTCCAGCAGGCGTTCGTTGAAGCGGGCGCTGTCCTCCGCCGTGGTCCTGAACCGGAAGATCATAATGGAAAGGTCCGGTTCCGGGCCCACTTCGAAGCCGCATTCCTGCACCTTTTGGTAAAAATACCGGCACAGCAGCACCTTTTCCTCCAGCGCCGCCCGGAAGGGGCCCAGGCCGAAGAGCTGGAGCGGCAGCCACATGCGCAGGCCCCGGAAGTGCTTGGTCAGTTCGGGCGACAGGTCGGCGGGGGAGGCCTCCTCCCAGTCCTGCTGGGCATCCTGCATGTAATTGGCCTTGTAAAAATGGGCATCGTATTGGGCCCGGACGTTTTTGATCAGCACCGCGCCCAGGCCATAGGGCAGGAACAGGCCCTTGTGGGGGTCGATGGCCACGGAATCCGAGCGTTCTATGCCCCTGAACTTTCCTTTTAATTCATCTACCAACAGGAAGAAGCCGCCGTAGGCCGCGTCGACGTGGAACCACAGGCCGAACTGTTCGGCCAGGCTGGCGATCTCGTCCAGGGGGTCCACCGCTCCCGTGTCAGTCGTGCCGGCGGAGCCCACCACCAGGAACGGTTCCAGGCCCTGGAAGATGTCCTTTTCCAGTTGGATATGGAGGTGCTTGGTGTCCATCCGGAAATGTTCGTCGACAGGGATATAGCGGATGGCCGCCTCGCCCAGGCCGGCGATGCGCAGGGCCTTCTGTACGCAGTGGTGCACCTGCCCGGTGAGGTACACCACTGCCTTTTCCACCCTGGTAGCCTTGATGCCTTTAAAATCCCGGGCGGTCGTGATGGCGATCAGGTTGGCGATGGAGCCGCCGGAGGAGAGGTTGCCCAGCGCCCCGTCGGGGTAGCCCATCAGTTCGCACATCCAGCGGATGAGCGCATTCTCGATGCGCACGGCGCCCGGGTTGGCGAAGAACAGGCCGGCGTAGCGGTTGGTGACGGCCGCCAGGTAATCGCCCAGGGCGGCCGGGAAGACGCCGCCGCCGGGTACGTAACCCAGGTGGCCGCCGGAGGCCGGGTTGATGCCGGCGCGGTCTACCCTGGTTCGGAGTTCAGCCAGCAATTGCTCCAGGGGTTTGCCTTGCTCTTCGACGGGCAGGCTCAGCCTGCCGTTGGGAGGCGGCTCGTCGTAGGCCTTCAGGATTTCGATGTGGTTGATGAAGTCGTCGGCATAGGCCTGGGTTTGGGCGTTCCAGCTATTGCGCTGCTCCGGCGAGGGTTCGAGCCGGCGGGCGAGTTGTTCGAGTTGGAGGAGTTTGTCGGACATTGGGCAGTTTTTTTGAAGGGGGCAAGCTAGGGAAAATGGGGAAAGTATGCAAAAGAAGAGCGTTGAGGAAGATGCTTCACTTTCATTTGGTTGAAACAACATAAAGTTTTGTGCAATGTTTTTTAACAAAATGTTTTCAAACCTGATTCAAAAGTTTGTGATGTTGAGAAAAAAATGTAATTTTGACAATATTGTCCAGAAATATTTGTCAACATGCGCCAAACGTTTGGGGAATACATCAGGGAACTCAGAGTAGGCCGCCAAATGCCCTTGCGGAAACTGGCTGCAATACTCGATATAGACCAATCCACGCTCAGCAAAATAGAAAGGAACGAACGAAAGGCCGTCAGCGAAATGATTCCTATATTGGCGAACACGTTCAACCTTGACTACAAAGAGGTCAAGGTGAAGTTTTTGAGCGACAACATAGTAAATTATCTTTACCAGGAAGATTTTCCGTTGGAAGCCCTAAAAGCCGCTGAACAAAAAATTGAGTACCTGAACGACCAAAAATAAAGAAGGATGCAGCTGGAGTTTTTTGACATAGCTACGCGCCAAAATAGTTACGGGCAAATTTGCCGGGAATTGTCCGGCAAAGAATTCCTTTCTCCTGACGAATTCGGAAGGGCGATAAGAGAATGGAGCGATAAAAACCTGAACACAGCGATTAAAACCTTGGGGCTTTTTTCAGGAGCCGGTGGGTTAGACATCGGGTTTCACGATTCCGGATTCAAAATCCTCGAAACTGTTGAGCTGGAACCCAGGTTTGTAAAATCGCAGCTGGTCAATAAGAAGAATGGCCGGTACCTGCGAGAAACCAATATCCTTTGCCAGGACATCAAAGAATATGAACCTGATTTTTCAACCCCAATTGATTTCATCATAGGTGGCCCGCCATGCCAGTCTTTTTCTGCGGCAGGAAGGCGGGCAGCAGGGGTGAGAGGGACGAAAGACTCGCGAGGAGGCCTATTCTGGGAATATGTCCGAATCCTTGAAAACCTGCAACCTAAAGGTTTTTTGTTTGAGAATGTCTACGGTTTATTGGGTGCGGAAAAAGGCGAGGCGATAAAGAAGATCGAAAAGGCTTTTAAAGAAGTAGGTTACAACCTTTCATACAGGATATTAGATGCAGCAGATTATGGCGTCCCCCAACACAGGGAAAGGTTGATTATCGTAGGGAGCAAAGAGGGGAATTTTAAATTTCCTAGGCCCACAAACGGCGTTGATTCGCAAGGGAATTACCCGTTCTACTCGGCAGCAAAAGCACTTCAGGGAGTGAAGATAAAGTCGGAGATAAAAGAAGGGCTTAACGGGCGGTTCGGGCACTTGCTAAACGATGTCCCTCCCGGTCTCAACTACAGCTTTTTCACAGAAAAAATGGGGCATCCTGAACCCATTTTTGCATGGCGTTCAAAGTTCTCGGATTTTCTTTATAAAGCAGACCCCAATATGCCGGTCAGGACATTGAAGGCTTCCGGGGGGCAATACACTGGCCCGTTTCATTGGGAAAACCGAAGGTTTACGGTGGAGGAACTGAAACGTTTGCAGACATTTCCGGACGACTATGAAATCGTTGGCAACTATGGCATCGCCGGCAAACAAATCGGCAATTCTGTCCCCCCTCAATTTTCCAGGATTTTAGCTTTGAGCATTTTAAATCAAATTTTTGATGTCGAATTGCCTTTTAACCTGGAATACCTGGAAGAAAACGAACCCTTATCATTCCGCAAGGAGAAGGCAAAAAGGACAAAACTGTATGCTCAGATTGCCGAAGAAGCCATAAGCGAAATTGAAGAAGGTCAAAGTGAAGTCAATATTTCCTCTAAGAACTATAGATGTTCTATCGATAGCAGCTTCAATTTTCAGGAAAATCCTAATGGAAGGTTTAATATCCAATTTAAACCAGGCAAGGCTAAGTGGGTCATAGAAGTGGCAGAAAGCCCGGAAGAGAAACCGGATTTTGAATATGAGATAAGGATTGAAGCTTCAAAAAAGGCAAGCCTTTTCCATGAGGTGAAATGTGTCTCGCTAAGAGTAGCGAGTAAAAAGTTGGAAGGGTTAACCATTGCATGGAAAGCATTTGAACAGGAATTGTCGCGCTCCAAAATCAAAGCAGACCTGGTCCAGCTGAGCGGATATTATCAATATTCCTCGAACCTGAAATTTTCGGTAAATTACCTTGACGGTTCTCTTGAACTCCAGGATGCCTGGAAAGCCCTGTCGCTGATAGCCGACGACCCTCAAATAGGAGAAATTCAATCGCTGTCTGAATTGTCAAGGCGATACGACATGCCGCCAGATAGCCTGAGTATGGTTTTCCTGGAATTGCGAAAGGCCGGGTTTGAGATACGAAACCACAACACCAATCCGGAAATCGAGCCTGGCCATTATCTGATCCCTTACAAATTTCCAACCTTAACTCCGCTGAGCGTACAGCTAAATAAAAATTTGTGATGGCAAAAAACAAACCTGTTCTTAAAATTTTTGAGGATAGGAGCGTACTCTATGATTCGAAAGGAAATTCTTCTGAATTCATAGAAGGCAAACTTTCTGACGAGGCAAAAGAAAGGCTTAAACTTGTTCGAAAAAAACTGGAAAGCGGCTTTTTGGAGGACGCTATCAAAGAAGCAAAGAAACCCGATGCTATTATAGACGGGCTTTCCGACAAACATGTACAAACGATTGAGAAATTAGTAGTTTCCGTTACGAGCGAAGTAGGAAGAGCAGTTGTCGGCCTCGCCGTATTGCAGCTGACTATAAAAGCGATTTCTCCTGCTCAATCAATAAGATTGCATAAGGGGAGCAATGCTGCTAAATTTTCATGGGTCGAGGGCATCCCAATGAGAGTTTTGGATAAAAATTTTATTACGCCAGTCTTAAGAAAGCACAAACTTCTAAGGTTGAATGCCGACGGCTTCATGATGACAAGGTCCCTGGCAGAAAACTATCCGTACTCGCAACTTTATAAAGCAGCAATACGAGGGGCAAAGGAGGAATGGATTAAGATTGTAGATTGGGTTGAGAACAAGGAAATGGATGCTAAAAAAGCCCTGTTGCAGTTATTGGCATTTCTTAATAACCGGTCGGAGGGCTTTTTAAAAAACGTCGAAGAGGCAACTAAATCCTTGAATTCCTTTCTTGAACTCAACCCTTCACTTGAAGAAGTTCTTGGACTAATTGAGGAATTCGTTGATGAGTCGGCTTACTCAGCAAGAATATTTGAAATCTCCATACACGCTCTTTTCCAGATATTCGAAGATGCCAAATGCCTGGAAGGATACCTAAAGCCTATTTCTCAGATGAGGTCGGCGAACAAAAAACACGGAAACATAGGAGATATTGAAATTACGGCATCAAAAGATGGCCTTGATATATTAGAAGCTTGGGACGCAAAGTATGGGAAAACCTATCTTAGAGACGAACTTGAAGAAATCAACGAAAAACTTATACACCATCCTCAATGTAGAGTCGCTGGATTTATTACTGATTCTCATCCTAACCTGAAAAGGGAAATTACGGATAGGATGGAAGAACTGGGCATCATCCATGAAATTACCCTTGGCATTTTCAAGTTTTCGGATTGGGTCAAGGAACAAATTGCCCGTTTTGAGTTAGACTATGATGAAGCAGGCAAAAACTGGATAACAGCCCTTACAGAAAGTATCTGCCAACAAAGAAGAGAAAGATGCCCCATAGATGAACCGACGGGAGAATGGGTGAAATCTATTGCGGCTAAACTATCAGGAAAAAGAAATACGGAAAGATGACAATTGATACTTGTTTCACATAATGTTCCCCATAAGCTACTTACTCGCCGCAACTTCCTCACTCGCCTCCCACAACCTCCGCCCCAACCCCTCATCCCTGGCCGCTTCCGAAAGCGTACGTTGCCGCTGCTTGTCGTCAAAAAACTGCCCGCCGGCGCCTTCCACTTCTGGCGAAGTAGCCAGATAAACGGAGGTTTTCGCCCCCTTTTCCGGGGATACCATGAATATTTTCAGCAAATGCCAGCCCAGGGAGGTAAACCAATTGGAATGTTTGTTGCCGATTCGGGTGCGCACCGGCCCGGGATGGAGGGCATAAGCGTTGATCTTCGGATGGCGGCGCGCCAGCTCGCGGGTAAACAGCACGTTGGCCAATTTGCTCTGGGCATAGGCTTTCATCCCCTCGTACTGCCCGGGGCCTTTTTCTCCGCGCAGGTTGCCGAAGTCGATCTGCCCGCGCAGGTAAGCGATAGAAGAAACGTTGACGACTCTTGGGGCGCCGGCTTGTTTCATCGAATCCATCAGCAGGTGGGTGAGCAGGAAATGCCCCAGGTGGTTGACGCCGAACTGCAGCTCGAATCCTTCTTTGGTATACTCCAGCTGGCTGGTAAAGATTCCGGCATTGTTGATCAGGACATCGAGCGGGCCGAATTGAGACTGGTACAACCGGGCTGTTTCCCGGATGCTGCCGAAACTGGCCAGGTCGCAGGGCAGGAAGGCTGCCTGCCTCTCACCCCCTTCCTGTTGGATATCCCTGATGGCCTGCCGGGCCTTCTCTTCATTGCGGCAGGCGATGATCACCCGCATGCCCCGCCGGGCGAGTTCCGTTGCCGTCGCTTTGCCAATACCGTCGTTGCCGCCGGTGATGAGGGCTGTTTTTGGTTGCTGCATGGTTGTCTGGTTGAGTGTTTTGGAGATATACCGGCCCGGCGGGTTTTGTAACCGGCAAAACCAGCCGTGAGTCAGTATAATGACTGCAATGTTAACTAAATTTGGCAACATGCAGAATTATGGCACATAACACCTCCTGAATGAGGCGGGAGCGGAAACGCCAGGATTGAAAAATGATTACCCCAGCCGGAAAGGATTGCGTATTTTTGAGCGTTCCGGCTTGCTTTGAGAAAAAAATATGCCCCTATGTACCGCTTACTTGGATTCGTTGCCCTGTCCGTTCTTGCTTTCAACTGCAACCGTAAAATGGCGACCCTGACGGAAGAAGAACAGCTGCGACAGAAGGCAGAACAACTGGCTCACCAATACATCATCACCGACGGCCATGTCGACCTGCCTTATCGCCTGCGGGTGCAGAACTTCCGCCTGGAACGCCAGTACATCGGCATCCCGGTCGAAACGGACGAAGGGGACTTCGACTATGTGCGCGCTAAAAAGGGCGGCCTCGATGCCCCCTTTATGTCCATTTTTATCCCGGCTTCTTACCAGGACGGCCGGGCCAAGCTGCTGGCTGACTCCCTGATCGATATGGTGCGCAGCATTACCGAGGCGCATCCTGACAAATTTGCGCTGGCCAACTCCCCGGCGGAGGTGGAGGCCAATTTCAAAAAAGGGCTGATCTCCCTGCCCATGGGCATGGAGAACGGTGCCCCCATCGAGGGCGACCTCCGCAACGTGGCCTACTTCCACCGGCGCGGCATCCGCTACATCACGCTGACCCACAGCAAGGACAACCACATCTGCGATTCCTCCTACGACACCACCCACACCTGGAACGGCCTGAGCCCCTTCGGGCGAGAGGCCGTCCTGGAAATGAACCGGACAGGGATCATGGTCGATGTTTCCCATATTTCCGACAGCGCCTTCTGGCAGGTCATGGAGCTTACCCGGGCACCCTGCATCGCTTCTCATTCCTCCTGCAGGAAATACACGCCCGGCTTCGAGCGCAACATGAACGACGAGATGATCAAACGCATGGGAGAGAACGGCGGCGTCATCCAGATCAACTTCGGCACCGATTTCCTGGACGGGGCCATGAGCAAGCAAAACGACAGCATGCGGGAAGAGCTGAACGCCCTCCTGGAAAAAGAAGGCATGAAGCATTCCGATTCCGACGCACAGCCCATCATCCAACAGTTTGTAAAGGACCACCCCACGCTCTATGCCGACGTGCAAACCGTGGCCGACCACATCGGCCACGTCGTTCAACTGGCGGGTGTAGATCACGTCGGCTTCGGCTCCGATTTCGATGGGGTAGGGGATAGCCTGCCTGCCGGGCTGAAGGATGTCTCCCAGTATCCCAACCTGATTTACGAGTTGTTGAAAAGGGGGTATTCCGAGCAGGATATCGAGAAGATGTGTTATAAAAACGTCTGGCGCGTGTGGAAGGAAGTGGAGCAGGTGGCGGCGGAGCGATAAGGGCCTGGCTTTTCCACTACGCATGGCACCCTGTCAATAACCACCAGCAAATGTATCCTGAAAGCGGCGGAGAAGGCCTTGAAAAATGGGCCAGGACAGGATTGAAGGCATCCCCGCCGGCCGGGCAACCCGCCTGTGCCAGCAGGAAAGCGCCGGTACAAACGGAGGCTATAAGTGTCAGGTTTTTTATAAATTACAGGCCCGGTTTCGAAGATCATTATTTTCAGCAATAGGATGAATAAAAAACCTAATCAAAATAAAAGCTATGCTTACCATCCGTCGCTCCTTGTATCTGTTGCTCCTCCTGGCGCCGGCCTGGCTGCAGGCACAGCCCGCCGCTCTGGAGATGAAGCTCTTCAATCTGCCGGATGTCATCTTCAAACAGATCGAAACGCCCGACGGCTTCGCGGCGGCCTATGAGCTGCATATTCGCCAGCCCATCGACCATGAAGATGCTTCCAGGGGGTATTTCTACCAGCGGGCATACCTGTCGCACCGCAGCTTCGACGCGCCCATGGTGATGGCCACCGAAGGATACCACCGGCCTTCCAACCGGTTGTACGAACTTACCGGTTACCTGGATGCCAATCAGCTGGATGTGGAACACCGCTATTTCGGCACGTCCATCCCCGACAATCCGGACCACCAATACCTCAACCTCCGGCAAGCTACCGCCGACCTGCACCGCATCCGGGAACTGCTCGGGCAAATTTATGCTCAGCCCTGGGTGAGCACCGGCATCAGCAAGGGCGGGCAGACCACCATCTTCTACCGCTATTTCTATCCGGATGACGTGGCGGCCTCCGTGCCCTACGTGGCGCCGCTCAACCTGGAGATCAAGGACAAGCGCATCTATGCCTTCCTCGATACCATCGGTTCGGATGCCTGCCGGGAGGCCATCCGGGAAGTGCAGTTCCGGTTGCTGAAAGACCGGGAAGAAGTCCTGCCCCGCCTGAAATGGTACGCTGAAGGCGCCAATTATCAGTTCACCTATCTCAGCCTGGAGCAGGCCTTCGAGTATGGCGTACTGGAATATCCGTTTTCTTTCTGGCAGGTCGGAGCGGCTACCTGCGCGGAGATTCCGGACGCCGAAACGGCCCCGCTGGATGACGTGCTCGAACACTTCATGACGGTCACCGGCCTGTCCCTGTTCACCGACGAGTCGATGACAGCCTATGCCTCCCACTACTGGCAGGCCGGCACCGAAATGGGCTACTACGGCTATGAGACCGATGATTTCCAGGGCCTGCTCAAAGCGCTGTCGGGCGAGCCCAGCGCCGTCTTCATGCCTGGCAAAGCTCCCCTGACATTCGAGCCCGGCCTGGTAAAAAAAGTATACGATTGGACGCAAACCAGGGCAAACCAGATGATCTACATCAACGGCGGGATCGACACCTGGTCGGCCACCGGCGTGCCGCCTTCCGGCAAGGTGGACGCCCTGTGGTTTGTCATGCCCGGCAAAGACCATACCAACGCCCGAATCAAAAATATGAACGAAGCGGACCGGGAACGTTTGCTGAAGACGCTCCGGAAGTGGATGGATGAGAAAGGGGAAAACAGGCCGTAGTGTAGTGAAATTTTCCTTAGTTTCGCGGCATTAAACGAGTTGTCCGTTGCTGGTTGTTTGTTGTCCCGACAACAAACACCAAACAACAGACAACAGACAACCAACAACGATCCATGAGAACTTTTGTACTTTCCATCTGCCTTCTACTATCTGTTTTTCCCTCTCTGTCCGCCCAGGAAGGCGCGGCAATGGCCGATTCCGACACCACCATTTACGAAGCGGTAGAGATCATGCCCCGTTTCCCGGCCTGCGAAGACCTGGATACCACCCTTCAGGTGAAGAACCAATGTGCCCAGCAGGCCCTCCTGTCGGTGATGTATCAAAACATCAACTATCCGCTGGAAGCCCGGCAGAACAACAACGAGGGGACGGTGGTGGTCAACTTCGTCGTGGAAAAGGATGGCAGCCTGAGCAACTTCAAGATCGTGAAAGACATCGGCGGGGGCTGCGGGCTGGAAGTGCTGCGCGTGGTGGAAGGCATCCAGGAGGCCGGCGTCAAATGGGTGCCGGGCATGAACAACGGGAAGGCCGTGCGCTCCCGTTTCACGCTGCCCATCAGGTTCAAACTGGAAGAAGTGCCGCCCTTCACGGTCCTCGGGCGGGATACCGTCTATACTCAATTTGAAAAACCCCTGGAATTCAAAGGCGGAGAAGAGGCCCTGCAGGCCTATCTTACCGAAAACCTGGAATATCCTCCTTCCGGCAATGATTCCTGCCGGATGGGCCGCATCGAGCTGCAGATCATCGTCCGCCCCGACGGCGACGTGCGCATCCTCGACCTCATCGACTACAGCGGCCTGGACTTCGACTTCTGGTACGAAGCCATCAGCCTGGCCACTTCCACCTACGGCAAGTGGGTGCCGGCTACTTTCGAAGGCCGCCCGGTGACGGCCGCCTATGACATCAACCTGCCTTTCTTCCCCCCGGCCGCCGGCTGCCAACAGCGCGTCGAACAATACCAGCAGGCCAACCAACTGGCCCAGGAAGGCGCCGAGCTGTTCGACAGCGGCGAAAAAGAGGCCGGCCTGGAGAAGCTCTCCCAGGCGATCGCCCTGTTCCCGGACAACGCCAACTACCTCATCATGCGCGGCCAGGCCTACCTGGATATGAACCGCTTCGGGGAGGCCTGCGAGGATTTGACCCGGGCCCGCCGCATTTCCTTTATCGACTGGTACGATGGCGTGCTGCCGGTGATCTGTAAGCAGGAGTGAGTTAAGAATTCCTGCTGAGAGCGTAACTTTTAAGCCGAGAGAGGGATTATTTATATAGAAAGCCACACTGCCAGGTATTCCGGGCACGTTTGTATAAAAGTGTAAATGACTGGGAACGCCGGTCTTTATACGCTCACACGGCTTTAAATTTGCTGATTAGTCTATTCATTCGCCGTCTTTTAATATCCTTTGCTCGATTTTTTTAGCGCCTGAGTAGAAAAACATATACTTTGATCAACATTATCTGAAACCCTCGGGCTTGCTTGCCGCCAGCAACCTTCGCATCCAAAGCATGACATGCAAACAAGCCGGCAAAACCCCAAACCATGAAAACCACAATCTGCACCCTCCTGGCCGCAGCCCTTTGCTTCACCTCTGTTTTTAGCCAGATCAGGACAAAAGGCCGGGAAATCGAAATAACCGGAAGGGCGTCCGCCATTCTTAGTGCCGACCAGATCGTATACCAGATCGCCATACTGAACGAGGATCCGTACGTGCAACCCGACACCTCTGTAGCTGTTCCGGCGGATATTGACTGTGAAGTAGAGAACCCCGCTGCCAACAAAGTTTCCGGAAATTTTTCCTTGCCTTATGCCCGGGAGGTTCTCGCCAGCATTCTCTCCAGGCCGGAAATGCAAGCCGAGCTGATCGAAACCAACGACTATTCCATCAACCCTTTTGAATTCCATTCCGACGAAGGCAACAGCATCCTGGTCCGTTTGTCCAGCCTGGAGTCGCTGCAGTTTTTGACCGCAGCGCTCAGGCAGTACCCCTTCTTCATTGGGCGTATCCAGGCCCTGGATTACTCCGGCCTGGATGCCGTGCAGAACAGGCTTAAAGTCGAGGCCGTTAAAAATGCCCGGGAGACGGCTGAGGCGATGCTGGCGGTTGCCGGCGCCAGGCTGGGAAAGGTGCTGAAAATCGTCGACCGCTACGCCGGGGAAGAAACCAACCGGGGCCGGTGGGAGGAAAGCACCATGGACTTGTACGGCCGGAAAAATTCGGGAACGTTTGAAGTTGCCGAAGAAGTGAGCGTGATATTTTCTGTTAAATGATAATTTGAAGAGTAATTCGTGGCAATGATTGAATTTTTTGCCCCTAATTTCTTCAAAACCCCAAAAACACGGCCCATGAAACCCCTCAAAAACCACCAGGCCATCTTTTTGGCCCTGCTATTGCTGACTGTAACGATCCACCTTGCTTCCGGCCAGGATCTCTACCGGCGCCGTTCGGGGAACATAGCCGCACCGGTATCTGCGCCCCATCTGCAGAACTGGCTGAACGCCCAGGAGCATTCCATGGAGGATTTTTTCGAGGTGGACGTTTCCTTCTCCACTTTCGACGACGGCCAAAACCCCAACGCCTATGCCCTGTGGACGGAGCCGGGCGATGGGAAGGTCGTTTTCGGAGAATCGCTGCTGCTGCACTACCTGATCGAGGGCGAAAGCGGCAAGTGGTCGATCCTGAGCGTCATGGCCCACGAGTACGGCCACATCCTGCAACGGGAACGGGGCATCGAGCTGGAAGGCCGCGCCCTGGAACTGCACGCCGATTTCCTGGCCGGTTATTACCTCGGCAAAATGTTGCCGGGCTCGCTGCGAGAACAGGCGCGCAGCGTGATGGCCGCCTCCTTTTTCGATTTCGGGGATTACTGGCGCTCTTCCCCCGGCCACCACGGAACGCCCCAGGAGCGGATGCTCGTCGCCCTGGAGGGCTTCTCCCGGAGCAATATGTGCCTGGAGGAAGCTTTTGATTTCGGGGCGGATTTTGCGCGGTACCGGTAGGGTGGGCGGAGTTGGAGGGTGGTTGTTGGCTCTGTAGGGCGCTGGCGGCTGCGGCTACGGTTTACACATAAGTTTGCGTTAGCTTTTTCTTAAGGGCTGGTTGCCCAGGGTGGCATCATCAGGACACATAGGTTGCGCCGCCTATGTGTTCTATGCGAAAACCCCTATGTGCTCTATGCGGCTAAACAGATACTATATGGTAAAGATGGTAACTATTTAGGTTAACCCCGGACGGCGTTTTCATCGATCCAATGACCTAAAACTTTTGAGGTTTCGGAAACCTCAAAGGTTTTACAAAATCTGCAACTTCGCAAACTTCAGCATGATCTTCCTCTCCTGCGGGTCCCCCGCATCCCGGAAAAAGATAGTCGCGATCCGGCTGTCCTTCGCGCCGTCGATGCTCAGCACTTTGCCTTCGCCGAACTTGAGGTGCAGCACCTTCATGCCCGTCTGTATGTCGCTGGCGGGAGCAGGCTTGAAATCCTTGGGGTCGATCCGGGGCATAGCGCTGTTGGTGGTTTGCCGTTTAAAGCTTCCCGACACGCGGGCGCCGCTGCTGCCCGCGCTGTCCGCGCGCTCCAGGCTGCTCATTTCGGAGCGCACGTAGGCGGTGCTTTCCACATGCCGGCCCGGGATTTCTTCCAGGAATCGGCTGGGCTCGTTGTAGCGCATCTGGCCGAAGCGGTAGCGGCTGTTGGCAAAGGAGAGGGTCAGGAACTGCTCGGCCCGGGTGATGGCCACGTAAAAGAGGCGGCGCTCTTCGTCCAGCCCCTCGGGCGTATCCAGGGAGAGGAAGGAGGGGAAGAGCTTTTCCTCCATGCCAACCACGAAGACGGATTTGAACTCCAGGCCCTTGGCGGCGTGGACGGACATGAGGGTGACGTGGTCGCCCGACTGGTTGTTGTCATCCAGGTCGGTGAGCAGGGCGATGTTCTGGAGGTAGCTGGCCAGCGACTTGTCGGGCACCGTCTCCGTGTCGATGACGGTGTCTTCTTCCACAAAGGACTTAATGCCGTCGAGCAGGGCGTTGACGTTTTCCAGGCGGTTGAGCCCTTCGACGCTGGTGTCGTTCTTCAGGTCGTCGAGGATGCCGGAGCGCTTGGCGATGTGGGCGGCCAGTTCGTAGGCGTTGTCGCTGTCGGCCCGCTGCATGAAGGATTTGACCATGCCCACGAAGTCGTTGATGCTGTTCTGGGCGCGGGCGCCGACCTGGGCGCTGCCCAGGCACTGCCACATGGGCTTGTCTGCCTGGCTGGCCAGGGCGCTGATCTTGTCTACGGTAGCGTTGCCGATGCCTCGTTTGGGGTAGTTGATGACGCGGCGCAGGGCTTCCTCGTCGTTCGGGTTGACGGCCAGGCGGAGGTAGGCGATCAGGTCCTTCACTTCTTTGCGCTGGTAGAACGACAGGCCGCCGAACACCCGGTAGGGGACGTTGTAGCGCCGCAGGTATTCCTCGAAGACCCTTGACTGGGAGTTGGTGCGGTACAGGATGGCGATCTCGCTGTTGCTGAGGTGGAAGCGGTTTTTCTGCTCCATGATGGTGTCGGCCACCCGTTTGCCTTCCTCTCCGTCGGTCAGGGCTTTGATCACCCTGATCCGCTGGCCCTCGCCCTTGTCCGACCAGATGGTCTTCTGGATTTGCTTGCGGTTGTAGGTGATCACCTCGTTGGCCGCTTTTACGATGTGCTCGGTGGAGCGGTAGTTCTGCTCCAGCTTGAAGATCTGTATGCCGTGGGTTTTGAAATCGTTCTCAAAATCCAGGATGTTCTGGATGGTGGCGCCCCGGAAGGCGTAGATACTCTGGGCGTCGTCGCCCACCACGCAGATATTGCGGGGGCTGCCGTCGTAGTTGATGAATTTGCGGATGATGGCGTACTGCAGGTGGTTGGTGTCCTGAAACTCGTCGACCAACACGTAGCGGAACTTTTTGCGGTATTTGTCCAGCACCCCGTCCGGGTTTTTCTGGAACAGCTCGTAGAGGCGGAAGAGCAGGTCGTCGAAGTCCATGGCGCCCGACCGTTTGCAGCGGGCGACGTACTTCTGGTAGATGGCGTAGAGGTGGGGTCGTTTGGCCATGCGGTCTTCCTGCCGCAGTTCTTCGTCCTTCTCGTAGAGTTTAGGCGTGATCAGGTTGCTCTTGGCCGAAGAGATGCGGGAGCGGACGGCGTTGACGTTGTAGGCGTCCTTGTTCAGGTTCATCTCCTTGATGATGGAGCTGATCACGCTTTTGGTGTCGTCCGTGTCATAGATGGTGAAGTTGGAGGGGTAGCCGATCTTGTCGGCCTCCACCCGCAGTATACGGGCGAAGATGGAGTGGAAGGTGCCCGCCCAGACCTTGTTGGCCCGTTCGCCGACCACTTTGGCGATGCGTTCCTTCATCTCCCGGGCTGCCTTGTTGGTGAAGGTCAGTGCCAGGATTTCCCAGGGCGCCACGCCCTCCTCGATCAGGTGAGCGATGCGGTAGGTGAGCACGCGCGTTTTGCCCGAGCCCGGCCCGGCGACGACCAGCACTGGCCCCTCGGTGTTTGTCACGGCGGCGCGTTGCACGTCGTTGAGTTGCTGCAGGTAGTTGTTGTTTGCCATCTCTTTTTATTAATGAGTGAGTTAGTGAGGGAGTGAAGGAGTGATTGTGGGCTGCCATTCACTCCTTCACGCATCCACTCCTTCACTCCCTTCTAAAGCTTCCCAATACTCCACCGCCCTTCGCGTATGCGGGATGCAGATGGAGCCGCCCACCAGGTTGGCGATGGCGAAGACTTCGAACACTTCGGCGCGGGTGACGCCCAGCTCATAACAAGTGCCGAGGTGGTAACGGATGCAATCGTCGCAGCGCATCACCATGGAGGCCACCAGGCCGAGCAGCTCTTTCGTCTTTTGCGGAAGCGCCCCCTCTTGATACGCATTTGTGTCGAGATTGAAAAATCGCTTCAGGACTTTATTGTCCTCCGACAGGATTTTCTCATTCATCCGGGCCCGGTAGTCGTTGAATTCGGTTACAATGGACATGGTGGTATGGTTGTTAGTTCTTGGTTGTGAGTTGCCAGATGCGGGTTCTGAGGGCAACTCACAACCAACAACCAACAACTGCGGGGTGCGGCGCAAATGTAGGGAAAAATGGGCAGCAAAACGAGGTTTGTTGAGAAGTTGCAGGCGTGTTATGAGATGAGGCGCTGTAGAAGCACAGGGCCTTGCGATCAGGATGATCGCGGCACGAGTACCAGCCGACCCGGTTCTTTCCCTCGGAGAGTTAGATAGGCTTGGGCCGGCGGGGAAACATAAACCATCCCTCCCTCAAATTCGTTATCTTTCCTGAACCGAAAAACAAAAGCTTTGCCATGCCGGAAGACCTCATATATTTAGACAACAACGCCACCACTCCCTGCGACCCCCGCGTTGTGGAGGCCATGCTGCCCTATTTCTACGAAAAGCCCGGCAATGCCGCCAGCCGCAACCACCCCTTCGGTTGGGTGGCCGACGAGGCGGTGAAGCAGGCGCGCGAGCAGGTGGCGCAGTTAATCCAGGCCGATCCCAGGGAGGTCATCTTTACTTCCGGGGCAACCGAGTCCGACAACCTGGCGCTGAAGGGCGTTTTTGAACTCTACCGCCGTAAAGGTTCCCATATCGTCACCGTCAAAACGGAACACAAGGCGGTGCTCGACGCCTGCGGCCACATCGAAAAGATGGGCGGGGAAGTCACGTACCTGGATGTGGAAGCGGATGGCCGGGTCAGCCTGGAGGCCCTTGGCGCCGCCATCCGGCCCGACACCGTCCTCGTTTCCGTGATGTGGGCCAACAACGAGACCGGCGTCATCCAGCCGATGAAGGCCATCGGCGATATTTGCGACAAGCACGGCGTGCTGCTGATGAGCGACGCCACTCAGGCGGTGGGCAAGATACCGGTTGATCCCAAAGCCGCAGGCGTACACCTCATGGCCTTCACCGCCCACAAGATGTACGGCCCAAAGGGAATTGGCGCCCTCTACATTTCCCGCCGGCAGCCCCGCGTCAAGGTGGCACCGCAGATCGACGGGGGCGGCCACGAACAGGGCATGCGCTCCGGGACGCTCAACGTGCCGGCCATCGTGGGATTCGGCAGGGCCGCCGGGCTGGCCGCTCAGGGGATGGAAGAGG
Source organism: Lewinellaceae bacterium (assembly GCA_020636375.1). Lineage (GTDB taxonomy): Bacteria > Bacteroidota > Bacteroidia > Chitinophagales > Saprospiraceae > JACJXW01. The sequence continues at coordinate 142,277 of JACJXZ010000015.1, forward strand.
AAGGCTTGCGCCTGCGCCGCCTGCGCGACAAATTGGAAAATGCCCTGCTGGAGAGCGTGGAGGAAGCTTTTGTAAACGGCAGCCGGGAGCACCGCCTCGGCCATGTTTCCAACATCGCCTTCCGCCACGCAGAAGCAGAAGCGGTGATGATGACGTTCAACCAGCGGGTGGCCCTTTCCTCCGGCTCCGCCTGCACTTCAGCATCCGTGGAGCCGTCGCACGTCCTGACGGCTATGGGCCATAGCAGCGAGCTGGCGCACAGCTCCCTGCGCTTCAGCCTGGGCCGTTTTAATACGGAGCAAGAGATCGATTATGCCATTGAGGCAGTAGTAAAGGGCGTAGAGAAGGTGCGGGGCATGAGCCCGGTGTGGGAGATGTTCAAGGAGGGGATGTTGTGAAGTTAGGGGTTCGGGGTTCGGCAGTTCGGTATTCGCAGACCGCGATCCGCACTGCCTGGACAATGAGCGAACCCCGAACTGCGAACCCCGAACCCCGGCCAACAAACCTACCACTCCCAGCTCGCTCCGATCACCGGCAGGAAGCCGAACCAGTTCTTATTGTCTGTGCCGTGGATATACCCGCCCTGGCCGTCGGGCACCAGGTTTTCATTTTCATCAGTTACGTCCAGGTCGAATTTCCGGAGGTTTTCGCGGTTGTAGAGGTTAATCAGGTGGACGAAGGTGGTGATCCTGCTCTTCCCGGCCTGGAAATGGCGGTTGGTGCGCAGGTCCATCCGGTGGTAGGCCGGGTACTCTACGCCATTGAACTCTTCGTGTACCTGATAGAAGTGCAGGGCGCCATCCGGCAGGGTCTGGAAAGCGTAGTGGTAATTGGTGCGGGGCCAGCCGACATAGTACTGCCAGGCGAGGTTGAAGTGCCATTTGTCGTTCGGCCGGTAGTTGATGTCGGCGTATACGGTATGGCGCTGATTGTTAATGCGGGGGAATTTGCCGGTCCGGGCGGATAGCAACCCATCGTATTTGATGTCGGTGATGTTGTCCTCCGCTCTGGCCAGGGCATAGCTGAACCACCAGGAAATCCGGCCGCCTACGTCGTACTTCAGGAATACCTCGATGCCCCGGGCCGCTGCGCCGTCGATCTCCAGCCGGATCACGTCATTCCGCGCTTCCGGGAAGACTTCCCAGGGGTCGCGCAGGTTCTGGTATACCGGGCTGATGTTGGAAATGTCTTTGTAATACCCTTCGATGCGGAAGTTGATGCCGTTGGCGAACAGGTGTTCGAAGCCCAGCACGTAGTGTTCGGACAGCTCGGCGGGGTTGAACTGGTCGCCGTTGTGGTTGACGTCCAGGTTGTTGATGAACTGCGACTGGTAGTAGTAACCCCAGGCGCCGCGCAGGAAGGTGTTTTTGCCGAAGGCGTATGCAAAGCCCAGGCGCGGGCTCCACAACTTGTCATCGGTGTAAGAGGCGTAGTCGTACCGCAGGCCTGCTTCGAGGATGAGCCGCGTTAGCAGCTTGAACCGGCTGGAGACGTAGGCGCTGGCCAACTGCCCGGAAGGATTGATGTCTATATCTATGGTTTCGCTGTAGTTGATGAGGCTGTCCTGGGCGTTGATCCGGACGTCCGTCAGAGAATTGAAGTAACTGTAGTCGGCGTTGAGCTGCCGCCCTTCAACCCCTCCCCGGAGGATCAGGCGGTTAGAGATTTCCCAGTTCCAGTCCTGTTTCAGGCCGAAGAAGCCGTAGTCTCTTTTGTCTTCCAGGTTGAAGCTTCCCTTGTCTGCGTAGTCGTATTTCTCGAACCGGCCGGTGCGGGTGTGGTTGATGAAACCGGAATAGAGCAGGGTCTGGGAGGACAGGTTAGGTTTGTAGTAAGAGCGGAGGGTAAACCAGCCATAGGTATTGCCGTACCTGGTGTCGTGGCGGTCGAAGTTATCCGGTTTGATGTCCCGGATCTTAGTCTGGTCGCCCGAACGCAAAGCGTGGAAAGACAGGGTGTGTTTGTCATTCAGCTCGTATTCCACTTTGCCCATAGCGTCGTAGAAGATAGGCGTATTTTCCGTTTCGCCGATCAGCTTGAAGGTAGCGTCGAGCATACCCCGGCGGGCGGAGAAGATGTACGAGCCCTTGTTGCCGGCAAATTTGCCGTCGGTGTAGAACCTGGCGTTCATGATGCTGAGGCCTATCGAGGTATGCCGCTGGCCGTCTGCTATTCTTTTGGTGTGCATGTTGAAAACGCCGCTTTGGCGCATGCCGTACTCTGCCGGGAACCCTCCGGTGATGAGGTCGACCCCCTGGATGGTTTCGATATCCACGATGCTGAACAGCCCGCCGGCATAATCCCGCTGGTGGAAAGGTTCGTATAGCTCCATGCCGTCGAGGGTAATGAGCACTTCGTCGGCTTCCCCGCCGCGGATGGTGAATTTTGAGGAGAAGTCGTTGGAGGAGACTCCGGGCAGGCGGGCCACGGCGCGGGTGATATCTTCAGCCCACGACATGTTCTTGATGTCCTTTTCCGTCAATGTTTGCCGGGAGAGCGGGGCGTTGCCCATGATGGAGAAGCGGCCGGGGGTGACGGTGACGGTACTCAGGGAGAAGGCCTCCTCTTCCATTTGCACCACCCCAATATCCAGGGCCTCCTCCGGGCCGATGGTTAAATTCTCCAGGCTTCGCTTGGCATATCCCAGGAAAGAAAAAGAAATGGTGTAAGTGCCCGGAGGCAAGCCGGCGAGCAGAAAAGCGCCTTCATCGCCGGTAGCCGTTCCCGTTTTTAGTTCCTCGATGAAAACGTGAACCCCGGGCAAGGGCTCCTGGGTCTCTCCATCAACCAGGATGCCTCTGGCACTTCCGTTGTGGGTTTTTACCTGTGCCAAGCTTTCATTGCAAAACAGCAAGTTGAACAATATAAAAATACAAAAACAGAATTTTTCATTGTCAAAATTCATTAATGGGTTAAAAATGGCATTTGACTCATTTTGGCTCTTAAAACCAAACAAACCTGCTTTGTTTGTATCGGCACGGCGCTGTTGGGGGACCAGAAGGCAAACCGGAAAAACTTTTCGCGAAGGTTCTTTTTTCCAGGCAGGCGCCTTCAGGGAGATCAATAATGGAGTTAGGACGGCTGTCGCGAATCGTAATCGTATATATCCAACGCCTGTTTCCTGTTTCATCATTGGCGTTATATGTCGATCTTTATTTCCCCGCAGCGCCTTCGCGCTTGCCTCTAAAACGCAATAGTGCTGCGTGAAGGCTGCGTGAAGGGCGTTTTTTCGCCGAAAGTTTGCATTTTTTTTTTGACAAAGCCCGGAATCCCGCTTCGGAAAGATCGCCCTCCTGCAACAGAGCGCCTTTTGAACTTGATTTCATCCCGCGGTGTTACTATCTTAGCTTTTCAAAACCGAGCAAAGAAGCAAGCATATACGTTGCCGATAGCGCTAAACAGAAGATCGCCGAGATCCGCAGTAAAGAAGGATACGGAGAGGATTATTTCGTCCGGGTGTGGGTGACCAGCGGCGGGTGTTCAGGCCTGACCTACCAGATGGAGTTCTCGAATGAACCCAGGCCGGACGACCAGCCCTTCGAAGACAATGACATCAAGGTAGTTACCGACCTGCGCAGCGTGCTGTACCTGTTCAACACTACCCTGGAGTTCTCCGGCGGGCTGGAGGGGAAGGGTTTCTACTTTAACAACCCCAATGCCTCGCGTACCTGTGCCTGCGGCGAAAGCTTCTCGGTTTAGAGCCATATGCTACGCATCGGTTATGACGCCAAACGATTGTTCAACAACTTCACCGGGCTGGGGAATTACAGCCGTACCCTGCTGTCCAACCTGGTGGAGTACTACCCGGATAATGCCTACTTCCTCTACAGCCCGAAAATCACCAGGAACGACGAAACGCATTTTTTCCTGAACAGCGCGCTGTTCAATGTTCAATTGCCGAAGCGTGGTTCCGGCGCCTTCTGGCGAAGTTTCGGCGTTAAAGCGCGACCTGCGCAAACACAAGATCCAGCTCTATCACGGCCTGAGCCACGAGATTCCTTTCGGCCTGGAAAAATCCAACATCCGGAGCATTGTCACCATCCATGACCTGATCTTTGAGCGGTTTCCGGAGCATTATCCTCTTTTTGACCGCAAAGGCTTACCGGCTGAAGTACCGTTATGCCTGCCGGCATGCCGACCATATCGTCGCCATCAGTGAAAGCACCAAACAAGATATCGTCGAGTTTTACGGGATAGCTCCGGAGAAGATATCCGTGATCTACCAATCCTGCCATGAGCGTTTCATGGTTGAAAAATCGCAGAGGACATTCGAGGGCGTCCGGCGCCGCTACCAGCTCCCGGAAGAATATCTGCTGACGGTAGGGGCGATCACGGAGCGCAAGAACCTGCTGGGGATGGTCCGGGCGCTGGAGTTGCTTCCGGAGAGCTGCTGCCTGCCTCTGGTTGTCGTTGGCCAGGGCAAGCGCTACCTGGCGCGGGTGCAGGCCTTTGTCCGGAAGAGCGGGCTGGAGCATCTGGTTCATTTTGCTCCGGTCAGTTTTGACGACCTGCCTTCCGTTTATCAGCGGGCGTCCGTTTTTTTGTATCCTTCCTTTTACGAGGGCTTCGGCATTCCCATTCTGGAGGCCCTGTTCAGCAGGACGCCGGTGGTCACGTCCAGCGTTTCCTCCCTGCCCGAGGCGGCCGGCCCGGGGGCTTATCTGGCCAACCCTGGCGACCCCGCGGAAATCGCGGCCGGCATCGAGAAGATTTTATCCGATGAAAGTTACCGCAACGAGCTGGCCGAAAAGGGCCACGCCCATGCTCAGCAGTTCCGGGGGGAGCCTTTATCCCATAAAATGATGGATTTGTACAAAAAGGTAGTGGGCAGCGGGCATACGGCGCCGGAGCCGATCACATAGTGCCTTTGCCTTAATGAAGAGCGGCGCCTGGTTATTGCAGAACCACCTTTTCCACCCTTGCTTTTCTGCCGTCGTGCAGCCGGAGATAATAGATGCCTCTGGGCAGCTGCTCCACCTCCAGTTCTTCCTGGCTGCGGGCGCTGTTTTTTCGCCGGATGATCCTGCCGCTGTTGTCGAACAGCTGAATGTCCCAGTTTCCCGGCGGCAGGTCGATGGTCAACCGGTGCCCTGCCGGGTTGGGATAGATCCGGGCAGGCGATTCCGGGGCGGCCGTTGCCAGGGGGGTCAGCGCTTCGATGGAGAAATCCCAGATGCCCCTGCCGTAGGTGCCGAAGCGGGCGGCTTTTTCTTCGGGCAGGTATTCCACCGACCAGTAGGTTTGGGCCGGAGCGCACAGGCCCGACATGTCGAACCAGCGCCCCTGCTCTTCGATGTACACATAAGGCCCGGCTTCGGTAGCGGCAAAGAGCAGGCTCTCGTCCTCATTGCCGTCAATATCGAAGGCCAGGGTGGCAGGCAGGCCAGTGGCCATGGGCTGGAAGTTCGCTCCTCCGTCCGTAGATTTATAAACTGCCGGGTTGGAATAGCCGCTGCCGGCCAGCAGGACGGTTTGAGCATCCGACCGGTAGGGATAGATCGCCTGCCCGTAGAGGTAATGCCCTTCCGGGACGAAGTTGATGGCCTGGCTCCAGTTGTCGCCGCCATCGGCGGAGTAGAAAAAGCGGCCGTTGGTGGTTGCGGCGTACCACCGGTCGGGGTTTTGGGGTGCCGTCGCCATAGCGCTGAGGGTGCCGCCTGCCGACTCTTCCAGGAAGTTGAAGGCACCCTGGCTGGACTGGATTTGATTGTTCTTGTATTCCAACCGGATGAGAAATGACCCCGGCCCGCCGTTTATGCTGCCGCCGGCCAGGTAAACGGCCGGGTCATTCGGATAGGGGCTGCCGAGGAGGGGCGGCAGCCAGACCGTTTCGTTTTCGGATTCCAGTTCATAACTTGCCGTATAGCCGCCCCACTGGGGGTGGCCGTAGTAGGTGATCCATCCGCCGGGGTAGGTTACCCAAAGGCCTTGGCCCGCGTTGGAAAAAGCGATATGGCCGTAATCACCGGAGATCACCTGCTCAAAGGAAGCCGGCCCTTCATCCGAAAACTGGTTGGTGCGCTGGAAGCCCTGATCCTGCGAGCCCGAGTAAACGTACGCCGGGTTGGTGGGGTCGGTCCGCACGCTGTAGTACTGGCTTACGTTGAGGCCGGACAGCCCTATGTTGGCGGCGCTCTCCAGCCGGTCGAACGAGATGGAAAGCCCGCCGTGGTTGCTCACCAGCAGGAAGGGCTGGCCGCCGGCATCCCCGAATTCAGCTATGTCCATAATGTCGGCGTGCAGGCTCCCCTCGATATCCTCGTAGTAATCCCACCAGTTGTTGACCTTTTCCCAGTTTTGGCCGGCATTGAGGCTGCGGTGGCATTCTACTTCGCCCATGTAGAGTATGTTGGGGTTGGAAGGGCTGACGTACAGGCCGACCTCCCAGGGCCGGGCGGGCAGGTTGCCCTGCACGGCCCATTGCCGCCCTCCGTCTGTCGAGCGATGTACTTTCCAGCTGCCTTCGGAAGGGCTGGTGTAAGCATAAAGAATCAACTGGCCGTTCACCAGTGTTCCGGCGAGGTTGGCCGGAGCATTGCCGAAATTGAGGTTGGTCCCTTCATTGATCCATTGCAACTGCCCGTTCGCCGGGTCGGCTTCGTGTATCCGGGCCTGCCCGTTCTCTCTTTTCTCCACCAGAAATACCCTCCCGGAGTGATGGGGGATGGCCAAAGTGAGGCGGGAGAATTCGTGGGTCCCAAAGGCGGAACGGGGCAGGTAGCTTTCCCCCTGGTTGAGGGAAATGTACAGCCTGACATCGGCCCAGTAAGTGGGCTTGGCCAGGACAAAGACAGGATAGTTTTCGCCATCGTCGAGAACCACCGGGGCGTGGATGTCTCCCCAGCGGTCGCTATGGGAGATGCCCGTCCCTCTCGTCCAGCTCTGCCCGTCATCGTCCGAGTAGTGCGGCAGGCGCCCGGCGAAGGCGATCAGCCGCCGGCCGGTTTCCCGGGGGATGAACTGCAATACCCCCCCGTTGAACTGCAGGTCCTGGTTGACGACTTCCCAACTCAATCCCAGGCGATCGCCCCGCCAGAGGGTGCCGCCGGCGGAGATCAGCCATATTTCGTTGGTTGCCGGATCATAGGCAGTTTTCAGGATGCTGCCGGCCTGGTTGGTGCTGCCCCGTTCTTTCCAGCGGCCGGCAAGGTTGCCACCGGCTATGAGTTCCTGGGTGCAGTTGCTGCGGAAGGAAGCCTGCCTGGACCGTTCGATATGGCGCCGCATCCGGGCCTGGTATTCCACCTGCCGCCAGTCGGTACCCGGAGCAGCCTGGTGCATGAGTTCCAGCCAGGCTTCCCGTTTGGCCCGTTCCTGCCCTTCTTCTCCAAAGCGGATGATGGTGCCTTCGGTAGGAGGCGGGATGGAGGGGGGTGATTGTTGACGGCACGACCAAATGCCGGCCGGCAGGCATGCTGCGAGGAGGATGATGGTTAGGCGCTGTTTCATCTTGGGTTCTTTCTGCTACAAATTTAACAATGCAGCGGCATTAAAAGGGTAGCCTGGCTGTCATTTGCCGCATCCCCGGTATTTTTTCCGTCCCGCGTGACTTCCACCGTGTACGGAAACTTCTCGCCGGACATGGTGTCGGTACAACCTTGTTCCCGGATCACAACCTCAATGTTCGAACCGCCGGTTTTGCTGCTGAATACTTTCTGCCCGTTGCGTTGCTGGGGCGCCTGGTACGGATAGCTCACCGGCCCTTCTTCCGGCGTGCGGAAGACGATCTCGTTTCCTTTGACCTGAACGGACCAGAACGGCTCATTGCCCATGCAGGTGTAGGGCTGGGCTGCCGCCCGGGATTCAACTTTGGAAGGGGGCGCCGGGGCTTTCGGGGCCGGCGTTTGTTTCGGCGCGGTGCAGGAAAAGATCAAGGATCCTAATAAGATGAAGGCGATGTTTCTCATATTCGCGTATATTAGAGTTGATGCGTTGGGACCATCATGGGTTAAAAATGGCTTTTTTCTTCCCACACTATGCCTTTTTTCGGTCACATAGCTAGGCTATGCTCCCTCAATCCCGAAAGCTTTCGGGAGCGTGTGGTCGAAAATAGCTCATTTTTTCCACCACGCTGCCCCAAAGCATCAACTCTATTGTTTTCAAACGGCTCCAAAATAACAATAATCCAGCGGATTTCTGGCGGTCCGCCCGTGTCGGCAAACAAAATCCGGGCCTCAGCGTTGACAAATTTAATCTACTGCATAAAAAAACAAACATGGAAGCATCCAACTTGAGCTGGCAGGACGCCCTCAGCCGCCTGAAAGCAGGCAACCAACGATTCATCAATGACAAACTGAACACCGAAAATGTGGACACCGGGCGGCGGCAGGAATTATCCGCCGGGCAGCACCCTTTTGCGGTGATCCTCGGCTGCGCCGATTCACGGGTCGTCCCCGAACTCGTATTCGACACCGGCCTGGGAGAGCTGTTTACCATCCGGGTAGCCGGCAACGTCGCCAACTCTTCCACGCTGGCCAGCATTGAATACGCTGCTGCCCACCTGGGGACGAACCTCATCGTCGTCCTCGGCACGAAAACTGCGGAGCAGTGACGGCAGCCATCAACGGCGGCGACCTGGGGTACAACCTCAACCATTTGCTGATGCACATCATCCCCGCTATGAATGCCTCCGAGGATAAATCGGTCAACGCGGTGGTGAAGAAAAATGCCGAACTGACGGCTCGGGAGATCATCCGGCGTTCCCCCATCATTCAGGAGGAAGCCTCCAGGCGGGAGTTGAAGGTGGTGTCTGCCTACTACAACCTCGCTTCCGGCAAGGTCGACTTTTTTGAATAAGTAATCCTTTTAAAAACTTTACGGCCCGTAGTTGTAGTGAAGTAAAGCAGCCAGGCGGTATTCCCGAAAGGCCGGGCTGCTGAACGAGCTTGGTTCTTTACAAATCCAACGTGTGCGTCAGTATAAAAACTAACTTCACGGTTTGAGATCAGCACGAAAGGTGCCGCTTTTTCCTTGTCCGTCTGACTATGCGACCAATCCTCCTTTTCTTCGTTTCGGCCCTGCCTTTTTCCGCGTTCGGCCAATCGCCTCCATCCGATACGCTTCTGCCGGTTTTTTTGGATTCGGTTACAGTCACATCCACTCGCCTGGAAAACGAAGAACTGGATGCTCCGCTGTCCATTGCGGTTGTCTCCCGGGAGCGGATTCAGGAGGCACAGCAGCAGTTATCCATCAATGAGGCGCTGGCCAATGTGCCGGGCCTGCTCGCCCTCAATGCCGACAATTTTGCGCAGGATGCGCGTATTGCCATCCGCGGGTTCGGCGCGCGTTCCGCCTTTGGCATCCGCGGCATACAGGTCGTCGTGGACGGCCTGCCGGAATCCACGCCCGACGGGCAGGGGCAGGTCGACAACATCGACCCGGGCCTGCTTTCCTCCGCCGAGGTCATCCGGGGGCCTTCCTCCGGCTTGTACGGAAACGCTGCGGGAGGCGTCATCAGTTTCAAAACGGAGGAGCCGCCGGCCCGCCCTTTTGGCGAAGCGCGGTTCAGTGCGGGCAGCTTTGGTTTTCAGAAGTACCAGCTAAAAGGGGGCGGTAGCAAGGGGCGGCTGGGGTGGATCGCCTACGGCAGCCACACCCGCCTCGGCGGCTACCGGGAACACAGTCGGGTGGAGTCGTCGCTTTTTAATGGGAGAGTGCATTGGGCGTATGGGGGTGGAGCGAGGGAGAAGGAGCGGTTAAGAGAAGGGGAGAAGGGGAGCGGAGGAGGCGAGGAGAAGATAAGGCATGGGGAGGGGAGGGGAAGTGGAGGTGGTTATGTTAATAATCATTATGAAAGTAATGATTACTTCTATTACGATCACGGACATAACGATCAAAAACCGGGCGGCCAGTTACAACTCCTGCTCAACTACCTGGACAGCCCCGTGGCGGAGGACCCCGGCGGCCTGGCGCTTGACGACGTCCGGCAGGATCGCCGCCAGGCTTTCCCGCGCAACGTCAGTTTCAATGCGGGGGAGGCCGTGCGGCAGGGGCGGGGGGCCATCCGGTGGAAGCACCAATGGAAGCGGAACCGGGAGATGGAAGCCTACGCCTTTTACCTGTTCCGGGATTTCAACAACCGCCTGCCTTTCGAAGCGGGAGGGATAGTAGAACTGGACCGGCAATACGCTGGCCTGGGCGCCAGCTACAGCCAGGCCGGCAAACTGGGCGCTTTGCCCTATCGGTTCAAACTGGGCATGGACCTGGCCAACCAGGCCGACGGCCGCCGGCGCTTCGACAACCAGGCCGGCGCTTCTGGCGCCAAAATCTTTGACCAGGAAGAAATCTTTCGCAGCATCGGCTTCTACTGGGTGCAGGAAGCCCAACTGGCCGATGCCCTGAGTGCCACTCTCAGCACCCGCTTCGACGCAGTGCGCCTGGCTGCCGACGACCGCTTTCTGGCGGACGGGGATGAGTCGGGGGTACTTCGTTACGAAAGCTTCAACCCCGCTATCGGGATCCTGTATGCTTTCCATCCGGCAGCCCGCCTTTTCGCCAACTTTTCCACCAGCTTTGAAACGCCAGCCCTGAGCGAGCTGTCGGCCAACCCCGGCGGTGGCGGCTTCAACGAAGGTTTATCGCCCCAGCGGGCCGTCAATTACGAGCTCGGCCTGCGCGGCCTGGCCCGAAGCCGGTTGCGCTACCAGTTGGCCCTTTTCTTCATCGATCTGCAGGACGAGCTGCTCCCCTTCGAGCTGGAAGCCTTCCCCGGCCGCCTCTTCTACCGCAATGCCGGGGAGAGCCGCCGCCTGGGCCTGGAGGCCAGCCTAGACTGGCAGTTGCGCTCCGGCCTGACGGCCAGCTTTTCCTATACCTTTTCCGATTTCACCTATTCCCGCTACTCCACGCCGGAGGGAGATTTTGCGGGCAACCGGCTGCCGGCCATCCCCCGGCACTTTGGCTTCTTCAGCCTGCGTTACCTGCACTCCTCCGGGCTGCTGGCCAGCCTGCGCTTCCGTTATGTCGGCACCCTCTACGCCGATGACGCCAATACGGAGCAGGACGATGCGTATCTGGACGCCGGCCTTCGGCTGAGTTATTCCCACTACTTTCCAAAATGGAGCCTGCATCCTTTTTTGGGCATCAACAATCTGCTGGATACAGCGTACAACGGCAACATCCGGATCAATGCGTTTGGGGGGAGGTACTATGAGCCAGGGCGGGGAGGCATTTTTACGGGGGGGTGAGGGTGAGGTTGTAGCGTTGGAGTCGCGTCGCGTCGAAGTCGCGTCGAAGTCTGGAGACTTCGACGAGCACGAGGCTGGGCGAAGTCTCCAGACTTCGCCAAAGCCCGCACCACCACCCCTTGCCCCCCACCCTCATTTTTCCGTATCTTTAGCCACGCTCGTCGAAGCCCCCGGCTCCGACGAGCCAATCCAACCAACAACTGCCGAAGCCCGGACGCTTCGGCACCCATCTGCCGGCCAGCCGGCCGGCAGCATCAAAGCGCATGAGTACAAGACCGACGCACGCTCGTCGAAGTCTCCAGACTTCGACGAAAGACTTTCATCGCGGGGCTTTCATCGAAGTCTGGAGACTTCGACGAAAGACTGTCATCGCGGGGCTTTCATCGAAGTCTGGAGACTTCGACGAGCGAAGCGAAGCGAATTTTTTAACAAAAAAAAACACTCATGCACGGCCACAAAATCACCAACCAAAACGCGATGCACTTCCTCACGTCGACCACCGTCGGCTGGATCGACATCTTCACGCGGCAGCGCTACCGCGACATCATCCTGGAAAGCCTGTCCTACTGCCAAAAGGCGAAAGGTCTTATCCTGCATGCCTATATCATCATGACCAACCACCTCCACCTCATCGCCCGGGCGGAAGAGCAGGCCCGCCTGTCGGACATTCTGCGCGACTTCAAGAAATTCACAGCCAACCAGATCATCAAGTCTATACAGAAGGACCCGGAAAGCCGCAGGGACTGGCTGCTGCGCGTCATGGCCGATCATGCCCGCTTTAACAAAAACAACACCAGATTCCAGCTCTGGCAGCAGGACAATCACCCGAAGGAATTGTATAGCCCGGCATTCACCGCTCAGAAGCTGAACTACCTCCACCTCAACGCCGTGCGGGCAGGATGGGTGGAACGGCCGGAGCAATATTTGTACAGCAGCGCGTCTAATTATGTGCTGGGGAGGGGGCTGCTGGAGGTTGTTTTGCTGGAGTTGTAGTGTCGTCGATAGTGTCATCGAAGTCTGGAGACTTCGACGAGCGTTCGACGAGCGTTCGACGAGCGACTTCGACGAGCGGCGCGGTGCGGCGAGCGAAGCCGAGCCGAGCCGAACAATACGGCCCGCTTTTTCCTTTATACAATAATCCTATCACCAACTCAAACACACTTTATGAAAATAGCCATCATCGGTCACGGCAACGTCGGCGGCGCATTAGCCAGGCGCTGGGCCCAGGCCGGCCACCTCTGCGTTATCGGAGCGAGAGACCCGAAATCGGATAAAGTCATCAACCTCATTCAGGGGAATAACGGGGTGAGCGCCACGGAAGTCAAGCGCTGCGTGCGCGGGGCGGGTGCCATACTGATCGCTACCCCGCCGGGCGCCATCCCCGGCATCGCCCAGGAGATCGGCGATGTGAGCAACAGCATCATCATCGACGCCACCAACTCGGTGGGGAGTAGGGCGTCGAGTAGCGTGTCGAAGTCTGGAGACTTCGACGAGCGCAACAGCTACGAAGCCCTCAAAGCCCTCACCAACGCCAAAAGCGTCGTCAAATGCTTCAACACTACCGGCTTCGAAAATATGGAAAACCCGGACTACGACGGCGTGAAGGCCGACATGTTCCTGGCGGGCGGCAACAAGGAGGCCAAAGCCCTGGCGGAGCAACTGGCTAAAGACGCCGGCTTCGGCGAAGTGTACGATTTTGGCGGCGACGATAAAGTGCCGCTCATCGAGTCCTTTGCCATGGCTTGGATCAACCTGGCCATCATGCAGAAGTATGGCCGGGGGATGGCGTTTAAGGTGTTGCGGAGGTAAAGGCGCTCAACCCAGAGCCACGTCCAGCACCATCATAATGCTGAACCCTCCGATCACCGACAGGGACACCAAATCTTCATTCCCGCCCCGGTGCGCTTCAGGGATCAGTTCTTCCACTACGACAAAGATCATGGCCCCGGCGGCGAAAGCCAGGGCATAGGGCAGGATAGGCCGCAGCGACAGTACGGCGAAAGCGCCCAGCACGCCGAATACCGGTTCGACGGCCCCCGACGCCTGCCCGTAGAAAAAGGCTTTCTTCCGGCTCATGCCCTCCCGGCGCAAGGGTACGGAAACAGAGGTGCCCTCCGGGAAATTCTGCAGGCCGATGCCAATGGCCAGGGCGATGGCGCCGCCCAGTGTTGCCGCTGATATGTCGTGCGAAACGGCACCAAACGCAACTCCTACCGCCAGCCCCTCCGGGATATTGTGCAGGGTAATGGCCAGTACGAGCAGTACGCTGCGCTGCCAGTTGGTGCTGGGGCCCTCAGCCTGTTCAACGCTCAGCCCCAGGTGGAGATGGGGCAGGAGTTTGTCGACGAGCGACAAAAAGAGCGCGCCGCCCACGAAACCCGTCAGGGCCGGAAACCACTCTGGCATGTTGCTGACCTGAGGTGTCATTTCGATTGCCGGCTTGAGCAGCGACCAGAAGCTGGCAGCGATCATTACGCCTGCCGCCACGCCCAGCATGGCGTCCAGTACTTTCTGGTTGACCCGTTTGAAAAAAAAGACCAGGGCAGCACCGAGTGCCGTCACCCCCCAGGTGAAGAGGGTGGCGTAAAGGGCCTGGACGGTGGGCGTGAGGGTGGAGAAGTGGTCGATGAGGGTTTGCATGATGGTGGTTTAATGTGTATGGGTGGAGGCACTCCGGAAACCCCGGAAAAGGAGTGAAGGAGTGACTTAGGGATTGCGCAAAAATAAATTACCCATTTAGACTCGTTCTTTTGCGCGCTAACTGCGTTGAAAAGCCTCGCCGTAGCCCCGCTATGTCTGCGTTTTTCGCCTTGTTAGCGCACAAAATAACTTCGTCTATTCTGTGTAACTTATTATTGCGCAATCCCTTAGCGAATGAGTGGATAGGGGCGCGATTCCTTTTTGTACCCCTTGCCCGGTTTTAGGCCCGTCCGTCCGGCCGGGTAAATTTTAAGCTGTAGGTTTTAGGGTCAACCCAGGCCTAATCGGTCACTCAACAGGCACCCTACGTCTAATACCTAAGTCCTCCTAACACCGAAGGGGGCACAATTTAGCATCGCGCCCTATTCATTCCTTCATTTTTACCCGGCCGAGGAACGAGGACGGGCCTCCAGTCATTCATTCCTTTGCCGGACTTTTCAGAGCAGCCTCACACATACACACAAACACACAAACACATTTCAAATCTCGCTCGGGGAAACACCAAAAGCCTCCTTAAAGCAAGTAGAGAAATACGCCAGGCTGTTGAAACCGACCATGAAAGCCACTTCGGAGGCGTTGCCGGCTTTTTGCTCCAGAAGTGCTCTGGCGCGTTGCAGGCGCATCTCTTTGATCACCTGGCTGGGAGACTTGCCGCTCAGGGCCCGGAGCTTGCGGTGCAGCTGGCTGCGGCTCAGGCTCATGGCGTTGGCCAGTTCGGGAACGCCGAAGGTTTCCTCTTCCATATTTTGCTCAATTGCTTCAGCTATCCGGTTGAGGAAGGCCTCATCGGCAGAGGCGGCTGCGATTTCCTGAGGCTTGAAGGTGACCTCCCTGCTGAAGCGCTCGCGCCAGCGGCGGCCCCGTTCCAGCAGGTTGTGTACCCTCAGCCGCAATTCCTCGGCGTCGAACGGCTTGGTGAGATAGTCGTCGGCACCCTGCTCCAGCCCTTCGAGTTTGTCTTCCCGTTCGGCTTTGGCGGTTAGCATGATTACAGGGATATGGCTGGTGGCTTCCTGTTCTTTGATCCGGCGGCAAAGTTCTACGCCATCCATCCCGGGCATCATCACGTCGGTGAGGATAAGGCTGGGGACCTCCCGGGTGGCCAGCTCCAACCCTTCCAACCCGTCAACAGCCGGCAACACCCGGTACTGTGCCTGCAACTGATCTGTTATATACCGGCGAACTTCTTCGTTGTCTTCAACGACCAGAATGATTTCTTCAGAGGAAAGAGCCGGGACTACAGAAGCTGTTGATTTGGTGAGCCCTATTGGTGCCATAGCATCCATGGCCCCGACATGCGCCGGGGTGTCGCTTAGCTCTACATCCACGCCCTGTCCTCGTTCCCCGGCCGGGGGAACATCCATCGCATCTCCTTTCTGCTCCACCAAAACTCCCCTCTTCAGCACGGCCTCCCCAATCGGCAAAGACACCAGAAAGGTACTGCCTTTGCCTTCTTCGCTCTGCGCCTCAACGCGGCCGCCGTGGAGTTCTGCCAGCTCTTTGACCAGGGCCAGGCCAATGCCGGTTGCCGCCCCCTCTGCCTTCCCCGAGGGGGGAGGATTGGCAATAAGGGGCCGTTTCGGCGGGCCATCTTCCGGAACCTCCCTCCCTCGGGGAGATCGAAGGGGGCCGGGAGGTGCTGAATAAAACCGTTCAAAAATGCGCGGCAATTCCGACTGCCGGATGCCGATCCCGTTGTCCTGCACTTTCAGATGCAGCCGCCGCCCGTTCTCCAGCCCCTTTGCCTGCAGGCTTACCCGGCCTTCTTCGCCGGTGAATTTAAAGGCGTTGGACAGCAGGTTAGATAATATCTTTTCCAATTTATCCCGGTCGAAATAAGCCGTATGGAGGCCCTCTCCGACTTCGATGTTGTATTGGATCTGTTTGCGGTCGGCCATGCTTTCGAAAGAATGGGCGATGGCCCGGATGAAGCGGCCGGCGTCGCCCTGCTCCAGGTGTAGTTCCATGCGGCCGCCTTCCAGCTTGCTGAGGTCCAGGAGTTGGTTGACCAGCCGGAGCAGGCGCTCGCTGTTGCGCAACATGATGCGGTAGTACTTCTGATAGTCGCCCTGGAAGCGGCCCTGGGCCATTTCCAGCAGCGGCCCTTTGATGAGGGTCAGGGGGGTGCGGAATTCATGGCTGATGTTGGCGAAAAAATTGGACTTGATGCGGTTCAGTTCCCGCAGCTTATCCGACTCGGCTCTTTCCAGTTCAGCCTGTTTCTTGCGCAGGCGGGCGCGGCTGCGCGCCCAGAACACCAGGGAGCTCAGGGCCAGTATGGCCAGGAGCGCTCCGTAGAGGATGCGGTTGCGGGCGCTGCGCTGCCGGGAAAGCTCCAGCTCTGCCTGGGCCAGCTCTTTTTCCTTTTGCTCCGTCTGATATTTGGCTTCCATTTCGGCTACGCTTTCTATCACCTTTTGGTTGTTGATAGAGTCCTTAGCCTCCAGGAGCAAGGCCTGGTATTCGAATGCCTGCCGGTATTCGCCCTTTTGCCGGTAGGCGTCGGCCAGGGATTGGTAAGGGAGGGTGAGCAGAGAGTAGCTGCCCACAGCTCTGGCTATTTCCAATGATTGGTGAAAATAGGGCAGGGCTTCATCCACCCGCCCTTCTTTCTGGAAGGTGGCGCCGATATTGTTCAAGTCGTTGGCAATGCCGCTCTTGTCGCCCAGGGCCCGCCGGATTTCCAATGCCTGTCCGAAATAGCTCCTGGCTTTTTCGTAGTTCTTTTTTTCCACAAGCACTGCGCCGATGTTGCCCAGCAGCAGGCCCTCGCCGAATTTCTCGTCCAGCGCTCTTGCCAGCCCCAGGGCCTCCTCATAGTTTTTCAACGCCGCGTCCCATTGTTCTGCCCGGAACTGGTTGAGGCCGATATTGGTCAGCGCCCGCGCCATGCCCAGCGAATCGCCGAGTTCCTTTTTCAGTTTCAGGGAACGTTCCTGGTATCGGAGAGCATTTTCAAGGTCTCCGCGCTCGGAATAGATGATCCCGATGTTGCCGAGCGTGGTGGATGCGTTTTGCTGCAGGCCGCTGGCCTCGGCGATAGCCAGGGCTTCAAAGTAATACTCCAGCGCCTTGTCCTGGTCGCCTTTGAACCAAAACGCTCCTCCCAGGGTGTTGAGGCTGATCGTTTTTAACAAAGGCTTCTCCGCCTTTTCGGCATATTCCAGGGATTTTTTTCCCAGCAATATTGCCGAATCGGAGTTGGTGCGATAATAACCGGCGCATAGTTCTACCAGGTAAAACCATTGCGCCGAGTCGCCTTCCGCCCGGCTCAGGCCCCGCCAAAGGGAATCAACCGGCGTTTTCTGAGCCGCCCCCATTACTGCCGTTAACAGCAAAAATATCAAGCAGGCATTTCGTATAGCCATACAAACATGTTTGCGGTTTGTCGGCTTGAATTTAAGAAAAAGTCCGGCATCGGCAAATCGGGGGAGAAAAGAGGGAAGCGTGTACAGGTACATTTGTGCATTCGTGCATTCGGTGTGCCCGGGGGTAGCCGGTCCGCCAGGCTGGCGGCAATCCGGCATGGCCCCCTTCACAAATGCACAAATGCACGAAAGCACAAATGCACATCTTCACTGCTCACTCAATCGCAAAAACCACTGAGCTGGCTACCCCGCCGATCAATCCGCCGACCAAAGCGCCTTTGGGGCCTCCGATGGCGCCGGCGGCGGCGCCGATCCCTGCGCCGAACGCATCGGCAAAGAACCCTTCGCGGATGCCGAACAGTTGCGGCCCCTGGAAAGGAACCGGCTGGCGGGCAGCCCAGAAGTACAGGCTGTAGCGGGCCACCGAAGCGGCAATCAGCGGCTTTTCGGCCGAAGCGGTGCCCTGGTCCTGCATCCAGCCTGCTTCGAGGGTGCGGATGGCAGCCAGCAGGTGTACCACATCGGCGCGCCCTTCCAGGGGATGCTCCTGCAGCAATTGGAAAAGGCGGGCGAGCTGGTGGCGGTTGACTTCGTCAACGTCCAGGCGCTCCAGGGCGGTTTTGAAATCCCCCAGGCTGGCCTCGCGCATCAGGCCGCCTTCGTGGCTGGTGTAGGCATAGAGGAATTTGGGCATGGCGAAAGCAGCGGCCGATTCATCGACGGCCATGGCTTCCATCACGGCCCACTCCAGGACGGTCCGTTGCTGCTCGTCCCGCGTCCGGCCGGCAAAAGCCGGTTCGGCCCCGATGCGGTAGAGCAGGGCCTGGAGCTGCTCGTTGTGCCGGCGGCCCACTTCGTCGTAGGGGTTATACAGGTTGGCGGGGTCGACGGACTCCTGGGGTTCCTGCACGGTGAAATGAATGGTGTTGTTGACGCCGGCAGCGTCGGCCGTCTCCTGAATGGCGCGCTCTTCATTGACTACTGCACGAATGGCCGCGCCGGCCTCCAACGCCAGGAATACTTGCCGCTGGCGGTGGTAGTTGCAGCCGTCGTCGCGGCTGTTGTTGTCGCAGAGCGCGTCGCAGGTGTACGTCCAGCCTTCCACCTCTTCGCATTTGCTGTTTTGGCAGCACTTCCCGCTGGGGATGCCGGCCAGGTTGATGTCGAAGGAGTGGAGCAGGCGGGTTTCTTCGTAGATGCGCACGGGGAAACTGCCTTGGGGGGCAACTACGCCGGGAATGACGCTGACGTCCAGGTTGAGAGCAAACAGGCCGTCCTCTGCCTGCTGGAGGCGAATCTCGGTTATGCTGATGTCCCTGACTCGGGGAATGTCCGGTTCGGGAGTCGGCACGGTGGTTTCATCCTGGCAGGCAGTGAAAGCGAAAAGGGAAAGGGCGATGAAAATGAAGAACAAATTGATGGTTTTCATGGCGTGAACTTTTTTGGTAATTGTTTACCACAAGTATAAGCTGGCCATGGTGGGGCTTCAAGTTCACTTTTGGATGGGTTTTGCGGAAGGTGGGCGGGAGGGTAATCGGGTTTAATGAAATTTTTATTTGTAGTAATTTAATCTTCAGGTTTTTAAGGTGTTTGTTTTCTTGTACATAAAACATCCCTTTTTGGGAAGCCTTCGGAGAAAAATGGCAGGGGCTGCCTGCGTATCGGGATTAAAAGGTAACTATTTAGGTGGGCCTGATGCCTTTGCCACGAAGACACCAAGACACAAAGATTGCACAAAGCCTTGGTGCGATCTTTGTGTCTTGGTGTCTTGGTGTCTAAAAAGTGGAGGGCTACTAAATAGTTACATTAAAAGTGTTTTTTGCGCAGGGGATGAGGGGGTTTCAAGATTCCCGGGATCTGGTAAACTGCAGAAACGTCGCATTACTTCAGCCCTCTGATCCAATCGACGAACAACACAAACCCTCCCTCCTGTTTATCTGCGATCAGAAAACCCACTTCTCTGATCCCGGCGGCCTCGACCGGCGGTACGCCTTCCAGGGTGCGGCCGCGGAAGGTGGGGATGAAGTCCGCCAGGTTGAACTCGTGGGTGGTCCATTCTTCTTTTTGGGTGTCAAAGTCCATTTTGTAGGACACCCGGCTGAAGGGGCCGGAAGTGCGGATGCGGAAGCTGTATCTTTTTCCGTCACCTTTCACGCGGGCGGCGATTTGGGCAATATCAGAAGGAGCCGGTTCTTTCAGGGCTGCCCGGGTGGAGGCGAAGCCGCCGTTATTCTCCAGGGAGACTGTGCCGGAAAACCGGGCTGTCCCATCATCCAGTACCTCGATGCGGCTGCGGGACCGGCCGCCCATGACGCCGTCGTTGACGACGATCCAGTCGAGGTGGGCCTCCTTGTCAAATTCTTCAATGTACAGCATTTTAAAGGATTTACAGGTTAGGATAGTTACCCAGCCAGAATCGACATGGCTAACAGGGTAGATGGGTTATTGTTGACGGCAGGGGCATCTTTTCACAAACCTGTATAGCTGTTCTCGTCAGGACAAGAATTGACAAGTTTTGCCAGGGTAGTAGACTGGAACCAAACTTGTCAAGTCTAACACGATAGCAGGAGCTGCCCCCGAAAAGGCAACTCCCATGCTATCATCAATAAAAACATATTTTTGCCGGAAAGCGAAACGGCTCGGAGGAGGCTATAAGTGTTTCCCTTTCCGGCGGGCTTACGCCGGGCCGCCAATAACCAATTTTACCCTTCGGCTTCGCTCAGAGCAAAGCCGAGAGGTAACCAATAACGAATAACCTCCCAACTGGCCTCCAACCGCCTTACTGCCCACTGGCCTCCGCCACGACCTTATTCTCAATAACCGGCACCGTTTGCAGGTATGCCCAGATGGCGGAGATATCCTCGTCCGTCATAAGGGTGAACTTGGGCATGGCGGTACTCAGCCCCTGGCCGTCGGCGCCCTGGCCGAAACGGACGGCATTGGCGAACTGCTCTTCCGTCCAGTTGCCCAGGCCGTGTTCGCGGTGCATGGTGAGGTTGGCGGAGGGTGCCCCATCAGCCCGGTTCTGGGGGTTGGAAACCATATTGCCGCCACCGAAGTAACCCTGGGAGTTTTCCGGCACCACTTCGTCGACGGTTTCGAAGCTGGCGGAGTGGCACATGTAGCACATCATCGTTCCGTCGGCCAGGTATTTCCCGTAGGCTACCTCGTCGCTTTTTGAGGGGGCAGTGATCTCCGCTTCCGGGTAGGGCAGGGGTTTCATGGCCAGGTTGCACACTACCTTGGCGAGCAGGGTGGGTTCGTGGGGTGGTTGTTTTATTTCGGACGGTTGCACCCGGGGGGCGTCCGAACGAAGGTAGGCGATGATGCTTTTCAGGTCCTCGTCGCTTATGAGATTGAGGCGAGGCATAAAGGAAGGGGCGAACTGCCCGTCCCGTTTGATCCCGGTACGCAGCAGGTACATCAGTTCCCCGTCTGTGTATTTCCCGATGCCGGCCTCCGGGTGCTGGGTGATGTTGGCCGCGTACCAGGTGCCGAAGCCGGGGTCGTCTTCCATCAGGGTACCGGACAGCTTGCCGTCTTTGCCCATATGGCAGATCACGCAGGTTTGGTTGACCAGGTATTCGCCCCGGGCGACGCGCTCGGGCGTGGCATCTACTGTGATGTCCGGGGCATTTACTTCGTAGTTGGGGATGCCTTTGATGTTGAAATAAAAAGCGGCAGCGGCGATGAGCAGAGCAACTGCTCCGATGGCAACGGCGATAATTTTCAGTGCTTTCTTCATGACAATTGGGTTTTTACTGATGATGAATGTCGTTTGAGAAGTACCTTGCAAAGGTATAGGCAGGCGGTAGAGGCTGTTTTAAATAATGTCGCAAAGGTTTGTAAATTTGTCGCAGCTCGCTTTATATATGCCATTTCCGGCACTTCCTGCCGGGTGACGTGTCCTGATAAGGAGGAGAAAGGAAACAGGCGGGCACAAATCCTGATGGTTGTCCGGAATCAAGCCTTTGTGCGTCTTCGTGCCTTAGTGTCTTCGTGGCTGAGTATCATGTTCAGTAATTTTTAAACTAAAAAAATATATCGCAAAATGCCTAAGAAAAAAGCACCCGCTCAGAAGTCGATTGCCATCCTGTGTGCGGGCGGCCCGGCACCGGGCAT
This sequence comes from Lewinellaceae bacterium, assembly GCA_020636375.1. Classification (GTDB taxonomy): domain Bacteria; phylum Bacteroidota; class Bacteroidia; order Chitinophagales; family Saprospiraceae; genus JACJXW01. The sequence goes on from JACJXZ010000015.1 coordinate 163,653, forward strand.
TAACACTGTCATAAGCACCATAGCCAAGGTCTTTCTGAAAGACGGCTACCGCATCATCGGTATCCACGACGGCTACAAGAACCTCTTCAACGGCAAGGCGGAAACGGTGAACATCAATTTTCACTATGCCGACCGAATCTTTCCCCGCGGGGGCTCCACCCTGCGCATGAGCCGCTACAAGCCTAAGGATGACGAGTTCTCCGCTGATTTTTTCCTGGACAACAACGTCAAGCTGCTGGTGACCATCGGCGGCGACGATACGGCTTCCACCAGCAACCGCCTGGCCAAATACCTGGCCAAGAAAAAGGTGGAAATCCAGAATATCCACGTCCCGAAAACCATCGACAACGACATACCGCTGCCGGACGGCATGCCCACCTTCGGTTTCAACTCCGCCAAGGACGCCGGAGTGGCCATCGGCAATACCATCTATGAAGATTCCCGCACCAGCGGCAACTGGTTCGTGATCGCCTCTATGGGCCGCTCGGCCGGGCATCTCGCTTTTGAGATCGGCGCCAGCTGCCATTTCCCCGTCATCATTATCCCCGAGATGTTCAATAAAACCAGGATCACCCTCGGTAAAGTGATCGACCTGATCATCTCTTCTATGGTCAAGCGGCTGGTCGAGGGCATCGGCTACGGAGTGGCTATCGTCAGCGAGGGAATTTTTCACGTACTGGACGACGAAGACATCAAGAACTGCGGCATTACTTTCACCTACGACGCTCACGGGCACCCGGAACTGGGCAATGTGAGCAAAGCGCACATCATCAACGTACTGGTGCAGCGAAAGCTCAAGGAACTGGATATCCAGATCAAAAGCCGCCCGGTGGAAATGGGCTACGAGCTGCGCTGCCACCGGCCGGTAGCTTATGACCTAACCCTCTGCACCATACTCGGCATGGGGGTTAAAAAGCTATTCGACCAGGGACACAAAGGCTGTATCGTTTCCACTACCCGTACTGCCGAGATCAGGCCTATTTTCCTGAAGGACATCGAAGACGAGAACGGCCTCATCCCTCCTCGCCTGGTGGACATCAATACCGAGTTCTCCCAGCTGGTGCTGAGCGACATGCACGTGCTGACCGAACAGGATTATCAAAAGGCGAAAAAATGGGTCACCATACCGGAAACTTACGATTTCTACCGGATACTAAACTGGGAAAATTCAAAAGATAAACTGAGGCAGGAGGCGGCGAAGGAATAAAATTCCTATTTTCGTCAGGAAAGAAAACGAAAACCACCTTGGAATATCCGGTCAAAAGCGCCCTGTTCGGGTTGGCGGTAGGAGATGCGCTCGGCGTGCCTGTGGAGTTCGTCGGGCGGTCCTGGCTGAAGCGGTTCCCCGTAGACGATATGCGGGGCCACGGCACGCACGACCAGCCGCCGGGCACCTGGTCGGATGACAGCTCCATGTCCTTCTGCCTGGCCGAGAGCCTCTGCCAGGGTTATGACCTGAATGATATTGCCGAACAATTTCTGGCCTGGTGCTACGGCCAGAAGTGGACGCCCCACGGCGAAGTGTTCGACATCGGCAACGCGACCCTCTCGGCCATCGAGCGGCTGCGCAGCCGGCAACTGCCCCCCCAGCTGGCCGGCGGCATGGACGAGGGCAGCAACGGCAATGGCTCCCTGATGCGAATCCTGCCGCTGTTGTTTTATACCTACAACCGGCCGGTGGAAGAGCGATACGCCCTCGTCAGCGATGTGTCCAGTATCACCCACGCTCATTTCCGCTCCGTCTTCAGCTGTTTCGTTTACCTGGAAGTGGCCCGGCAACTTCTGAGGGGCAGGCACGCGCAGGAAGCGTATGAAGAAGGAGTGGCCATTGCCCGGCAGTTTGCCGAAGCGCAACAATTCAACCGCCGGGAGCTGTTTTACTTCAGCCGCACCCTGCAGGGCAAACTGCCGGAAGTCCACGAAGATAATATCTATAGCTCCGGTTACGTCGTACACACCCTGGAAGCCAGCCTGTGGAGCCTGCTGACCACCTCTTCCTACTCCGAGGCCGTGCTGCGCGCCGTCAACCTGGGGGAAGATACCGACACTTCCGGGGCGGTCACCGGCGGCCTGGCAGGCCTGGCCTACGGCTTCGACGACATCCCTGCGGATTGGGTGGAGCAACTGGCGCGGGTGGAGGATATCGAGTACCTGTGCGTGGCGCTGGCGGGGAGTATTTGTGGGTAGGAGGGGGATTGTCGGATGGCTATCCCGTCTTCCCGATAGGTTGGAAATTTAAAATTTATAAAACTATTTTTATCTGACGGCACCTTCTCCCTTTTTTTGCCCCGGCCCTGAAGGGTGAAAAGGGAGAAGCTGCCTGGCCATCCTTTAGGACCGAGGCAAAGCCAGGCAGATTCGACTGGTCGCCAAAATTATCAAACTTCTAACTGCAGTACTACAGATCGTAACGAGCGATGGGTTTCCGGACCAACCCCAGCCCCCGCTTCAGCAGCCGCCAGTCGCTGCGGCCGGCTGCCAGTGCCTTTTCCAGGTACTGCACCCCCCGTTCCATGTCGATTTCGCCGCAGGTGAAAATATCCACCGCAGCGTACCGGTACTCCGGCCAGGTATGGATGGTGAGGTGGCTCTCCTGGATGATGACCACCCCGGAAGCGCCGTGGGGAGCGAACTGGTGAAAACGGGAAGTGACAACGGTGGCGCCCATGGCCCCGGCGGCCCGGCGGAGGCTGCTCTCCAAAAGCGGAATGTCGCTGAGCCGTTGCTCCGGGCAGTCGTACAACTCCAGAATGATATGGCGGCCGAGTTCTTTTTTGTCTTCCATGATCTTTTGTTTTAGGGGAGGGGGGGAGGTTGTTTGTTGTTTGTTGCCGGTTTGGCCTTGGGGCCACTTGAACAATTGGGTTCCCTAACGGACAACCAACAACCGGCAACAATCAACGCTCCTCCCCCTCAATCACATGCCCCACGAATTCCGCATCGTCGTCGACGATCAGGCCGTCCTGGCGGCGGAGGCAGAGGGCGCAGGGTTCCGCCCCGGCGGTAAAAATGCTGGGCTGGTAGCAGTCGCCGTCCACATCCTGGTCGAAGCGGGCGAGTTCCTGGTAGAGCATGGGGAAATTGCCGTAATCGCCTTCATTGGACTGCACCGCTTTGCCGTGCCGGAAAATGCTGACGTTGTTGCCGGTGCGCCCGAAGATGGGCTTGGCCACATAACTGCCGGTGCCGGGCAGTTCTTCCGGGCTGCGGCCCGACCGGAGCAGGGCCGGGTGGGTGGGCGCCAGTTCCTGCATGAAGGGCAGCAATGCTTTGGATTGCAGCAGCATGGCGGAGGCCGGGTTGAGCACCACTGCCAGGTCCTTCTTCACGATCCGGGTGAGCAGGCCCATCAGTTCCGGCTCTTCGAAAGCGATAAAATCCCAGGGAACCATTTTGAACCAGAAGTCGAACTGCTGGTATTCCCCGGGGCCCGGTTCGATGAAGATGCCGTCGTCTTCGGAGAAGATGACCTTTTCCAGCACCATCAGTTCCACGTCCCGGAAGCCGGCCTGGCGGGCGGCCATAGCGATGAGTTCGAGGTTGAGCCAGTCTTCCTCGTGGCCCATGCCGGAGAGCAGCAGGCTGGGGTGGCGGTTGGGGTGGTGGTTCAGGATACGGCGGAAGCTGTGCGCCAGGCCGGACAGCAGGTTGTTGTACTGTCGGGCGCCCTTGCGTTGCCGGCGCGGCAGCAGTTCCAGTTGGTGCGGCATGACGGTGGCCGTCTCCGGCGCCAGGGAGAAGGTGTCGGCGTTGAACTCCAGGAGTTTCAGGGGTGCCCGGCCCAGGCCGCCGGCGAAGTCGAAGCGCCCTGCCAGGTGCAGGCCTGCCTCTTCGCGCAGGGAATACTCAACGAGTTCGACGGCGTTGTCGGGTATGCCGGCGGCGGCCCAGAGCTGCCGTTCGCGCACGTGGCGGGCGGCGCGCCAGGCCAGCTCGTAAAGGCTGGCCGCCTGGGTGCGGAAGTGTTCAACCTGGGCTTCGGTGACAGACAGGATCTCCGGGGCGAAGTAATCCTCATTTTCTCCTTCGGAGAACCAGGCCAGTCCGTGTTTGCGCATAAAGCGGGGCGAAGGCCGCCCGACCTCGATCAGGCGGTCATCCACCATAGGAACGGGTTGAGCGGGTGGAACTGCCGGAACGGGAACTGCCGAACCCGGATTTAGGGCGGGACACGGTGGTCCGCCGCGCCGTCTGGTTCAGCGTTTGCCCGGCGTTATTATTGACGCGGTTGTACGTATTCTGGTCGATATAGGCGCTGGAACTGGGGCGGTAGGAACCCATGCTGCGGCCCAGAAAGTAGCCCATCAGTCCATAAGAGGCCATGCGGAAGATGGAATTGTGCCGGTAGTGGTTTTGGGTGCCCGACGTGTCGGACACGGCCAGGCGGGCCTCCTCCAGGGTGAAGGTGTCGGCCGTTTCGTCCATGTATTTGGCGATGATGCGGCTGGCATCCGGCGAAGGGACCGCCTGTTCGTCCTCGATCTTGAACTCGCCTTCTTCTACTTCTTTCACCGTAGTGACGACGCCCTGTGTGGGGGTCACGACTTCTTCGGTGGTGTACTCTTCGACATTATCGCCGCCGCAGAAATTAATGCCGAGGACGACTGCGGCGATAAGGCCGTAAAGGATCCATTTGATTCTCATGATGGAACAGAGGTTTTGGATGGTGGCAAAAAAGCTTCGTGTTCATTACTGATCGCCGGCCGGCGGTGTTTGTTACCCGCCAGGGCGCATAAAGCCGGTTGCCACCATTGGGTTATAAATGAAAATGTAAAGCCGGAAATTGGTAACATGTAACCTTCGGGCGGATAGAGAATACTGATATTCCTGTTGGGCAGTTTGCCGGAAAAAGACGTAGTTGTGATCAAAAAATAATAAGTTGTCGATCTGCATTTCGACGGCGAGTCAAAGGCTTCAACCATTTCATTGGTTTCTAGCTTTTGCCTCGCCATTGAAACCGACAACTTATTTTTTGAGGTTTGTTTACTTTTATCCGGTAATATTCAGGTAAATTTAGAGATTCAGGCATGGACTTCCAAAAAAAGATGCCGGAAAAGGCGGCCATCATTCTGGCGATCTTCGTCGCCGGGCTGTGCTCCCTCATTTACGAGCTGCTGATCGGCACGACGACTTCCTATTTCCTGGGAGACAGCATCCGGCAGTTTTCCCTCACCATCGGGATTTACATGGCGGCCATGGGCCTGGGGTCCTACCTGAGCAAATACTTTCCCGATCCGCTTCTGGCCGCTATATTCATCGCCATCGAGGTCCTGCTGGGCATCATCGGAGGCAGCAGCGTGCCCCTGCTGTACTACGGGTTCGAACGGCTGTCGCCGGCCGGGTACATCGGGCTGATGATTAGCCTGACGGCGGCTATCGGCATCCTGACCGGCTTTGAGATTCCCCTGCTGGCCCGCATCATGAAGAAGTATTACCCCCTGCGGGTCAACCTGGCCAATGTGATGTCGCTCGACTATTTCGGCGCCCTGGCGGCCACGCTGCTTTTCCCCTTTCTGCTCCTGCCCTTTTTCGGGGTATTCCGCACCTCGGCCTTTTTCGGGCTGGTCAACATCGGCCTGGGGGTGTTTATCCTGTGGTATTTCTCCGAACACATCCGGAGGAAGACAGCCAATTGGCTGTACGGCTTTTCTCTGTTCTCCATGGTTGCCTTCGCCGGCCTGCTGTACTTCGCCCGCCCGATATTGATGGCCTGGGACAGCCAGTCCTTCACCCACCGGGTCGTCTTTTCGAAGCAGACGCCCTACCAGCACCTCATCCTCACCAAAAACAAAGCGGAGGTCCGCCTGTACATCAACCGCATCATCCAGTTCTCCTCCGCCGATGAGTATCGCTACCACGAGTCGCTGGCCCTGCTGCCCATGCAGGCGGCGCCTTACAAAAAGAAGATCCTCGTGCTGGGCGGTGGAGAAGGCCTGCTGGCCCGCGAGTTGCTCAAAGAACCGGCCGTGGAGGCCATCACCATCGTCGACCTCGATCCCGAGGTGTTCCGCCTGGCACGGGAGAACCCCCACCTGCGGGCCCTGAACCAGGGGGCGCTCGATCATCCTAAGGTGCGCACCGTGGCTATGGACGCCGGCGCCTTCCTGCGGGAAAGCACTGAATACTACGACCTGATCCTTTCCGACCTGCCCGACCCCTCCAACGAGGCGGTGGCGCGCCTGTACAGCACCCACTTCTTCCGGCTGGCCCGGAGCCGCCTGACGCCCTACGGCGTGTTTGCCACCCAGGCCAGCAGCCCCTTCCATACCCGCAACGCCTTCTGGTGCATATACGAGACGCTGAAGCAGAGCGGCTTCGGCCAGGTGCTGCCCTTCCATACTTATGTGCCTTCCTTTGGCGACTGGGGCTTCGTCATGGCCGGCAACCAGCTGCTGGAGGTGCTGCCCTTCCGCACGGAGCTGCCCGTCCGGTACCTCGACGCCGCCGTCGTCGGCGCCATGTTCGACTTCCCAAAAGACAGCGATAACCCGGGCGGCCTGCTGGCCAACCGCCTCGACCAGCCCGCCCTGCTGGAGTACTACCTGGCGGATTGGTCGAAGTGGAGCCGGGAAAAGGTAAGATAAGGAATGAAGGAATGAAGGAACGAGTGATTGATTCCAGCCAATCATTCCTTCATTCCTTCATTCCTTCATTCCCTCACTCCACCCAATAATCATACACCGCCGGCGGGCCGGCCAGGTAAGGTTTGAGGTTGTCCCGGATCGCCTGATGTTCGGGATGCTCCTGGTAGGTGCGGTACACTTCCAGGTTTTCGAATGTCATCTGGAAGGCCAGCCCGTGATCGGAGATAAAGCGGTCGTCGCCCGTATCGGCAATCCGTCCGATTTCGAGATTTTTGACCATATCCAGCGATCCCAGTTTCCTGATCTCGGCGACGAGCTGGCCGGTTTCTTCTTCCGACAGGCCTTCTTGCAGGTGCAGGAAGACGATGTGGGCCAGTTGGCCTTTTCCGGGCCCGGCGCGGAGCTGTTCCACCTCGGCCTCCATTTCCTGGAGGCGGATACGGGCCCGGGAGAGTTCTTCCTGGAGTTGGGGGTCCACCTGTTGCTGGCAGGCTGTGAGGAAGAAAAGAAGGGGCAGCAATAGCAGGGCATTTTTCATCATATGCGTTTATGGTTGGTTAAGAGCTATTTCCGGCTCACCTTTGTGATCTTTCGGCTGTGGGCCGGTTGATCGGGACAGATCAGCGTAACGACGTAGGCACCGTCTGTCAGGCCGGACAGGCTGATCTCGGTACGGCTTCCCCTCAACGCCTGTACATCGACAAGCCTCCCATACTTGTCTCTGATCTCCAGTTGGCCGACGGGAATCGCTTCCGGCAGTTCAACCACCAGGTTGTCGGCGGCGGGAACTGGATAAATTTTTGCCGGCACTGTGCCTGGCGGCGGGGTTTCCAGGCTGCTTGTCTGCAACAAATCTGTTGGGGTTACTGCCGCCAAAAAAATGTCCTGTTTGTTATCCTCATCCAGGTTGTAGTTGTGGGCGGTGCCGGCAAGAAGGATGGTGCCGTCGTCCAGCAGAGAGGCAGAAATGAATTAATTCTCGTTCGCGAGAGGCTGTAGCCTCGACGCGGCATAATAAGCAAGTCTCCGACTTGCGCGAGCCGCAAAAGATGTTGATTTACGCCAGTCGGAGACTGGACAATTACTACGCATCGAGGCACAGCCTCTCGCGAACGTCCCGATTTATTGGCAAATTAATGCGATGTTTATGTCTTCCGTCCCTCAACCTCCGCCTCAACCCCTCCTTACTCACTCCAGCCTCCGGCGCAAATCCCGGATCAGCCGTTCCCGGCTGGGGAAGATGCGGATTTCGATGCGTTCGTTCTTTGCCCGGCCTTCCGGGGTAGCGTTGGATGCGCGGGGTTCGAACTCGCCTTTGGCGGCGAGCATCACCCGGCTGGTGGCCAGCTCGTACTTTTTAGTCATCAGCTGTACGATAGTAGCGGCCTGCAGGGCGCTGTACTCCCACTTGTCGTCCATGCTGTTTCTGCGGAGCGGGGTGTTGTCGTTGTGGCCGACGACCAGCACTTCCAGGGTGGGATAATTGCTCAGCACCCGGCTGATGCGCTCGATAGCGTCGCGCCCGGCGGAGTACGTCTTGTTGGTGCTGCCGGGATAGAACAGGAAATTCAGTTGGAGGGCTACCGACAGCTGGCCGTTGGCCACTTCGATGGCGTAAACGGTGGAGTCCACCTGTTTCAGCGTATCCCGGAGAGCCTGTTCCAGCTCCCGCATGGCCTGGTCGCGCTGGTTGAGAGTAGCAAGCAAGGCGTCGATTTTCCCCTGCTTGTCGGCGATGACGGCATCCTTCTGCTGGAGGCGCCCGTCGAGGGATTCGACGCGGGTGGCGGACTCATTCTGCAGGCGCTCGATCTCGTCGTCGAGTTCGACGATGCGGCTGAGCATTTTGTCTTGCATGGCGAGCAGGGCGTTGTTTTCACCCTTGCGCTCCGACACATCGAGATCGAGCCGGTAGATGCGGTTGTTGGCGGTGTCGAGCCGGCTGCGCAGGCCGGTTATGGTGTCATCGTAGGCGGCAATGGCCTCCAGGTGCTTCTTTTTCGAAACACAGGATGGCAGGAGGAGAGGGGAGAAGGTCAGAAGCAGAATAGGGTGTAAGTATTTCTTCACGTATGTTTGGTTTGGCAGTTTTGGAGATGGGGTTACCGGGAGATGGGGAGATGGGGAGAGGGAGAGATGGGGAGAGGGAGAGATGGGGAGATGGGGAGAGGGGGAGAGGGGGAGAGGGGGAGGCTACCCCTCTATTCCGCAAGGCCAACTTCCGGAAATTCGGTTTTTTTTACCCCTCACCCCCTCACTCATCCACTCATTCACTCATCCACTCATCCACTCATCCACTCATTCACTCATTCACTCATCCTACCGCAGCCTCAGGCTCGAAGCCCCCAGCATGCCGATGTCGGTGTAAATAGCTACGCGGTAGTAGCCGGCGGCGAGTTTGTCTTCCAGGTCATAGACCATCGACAGGCGTTGGTTCTCGGTAATGTCCACATCTTTGGCTTTGACGGCGATGATATCCATTTTCTGGTTGTTGACCACTGTCTGGGCCTTGATCGGGTTGGTAGCCGGAACGGGGTTGCCCTTATCGTCGGAAATGACCAGGTAGAGGGTCCGCAGGCCCTGGTATTCCGACGGCACGTTGGTCAGGTCGAAGCTGGTGCGGATGGTGCGCACCCGGCGCGCCTTGGTGGTGACCTTCTCGTTCTTCTGCTCCAGGTCCACCTGGAAGGCGGTGGCTTTGAAGTTGGCCAGGGTGAGGCGGTCCACTTCTTCCTGGATGGCCTTGTTGATGTTGGCCAGTGCCTGGTTCTCGTCGCGGGCTACGCCCAGGTCGGCTTCCAGCATGCCGGTGACGGCGCGCAGGGAGTCGTTCTCGGCCTGTACGGCCATGATGTTGGACTGAAGCTCCCCTTTGAGCGCCATCAGCTCCTGGATTTGGGCCCGCAGGCTGTTGATCTCGGAAGAGCTTTGGGCTTTGACGTTGCGCAGGGCCACTTCCTGCTTGGCGATCGTCTCCTGTGCCTGGGCCAGGGTGCCTTGTAAGTTTTCATTCTGCTCTGCCAGCATGGAGAATTCCTGCTGCAGGCTGTCGACCTCCTGGATGAGGTCGGTGCGGAGTTCTTCCAAATCTTCTACCGTGCCGGTGAGTTCCGTGTTCTGGGCTTCGAGGGCTTTGCGTTTGCTGTTCTGGTTGAAGCCCCAAATGGCGGCGATGATCAGCAGAAGCCCTAAAATAGCGGCCAGGATAATTAAACCTTGTCTTGCTTTCATGTTAGTAAGCGTTTTTAGTTGGTCCTTTAACTAAAGCCATACATAGACGATGGCTTTCGAAAAGGTAACGCTTCCAGCACTTGCTTTTGTTATGTGAAAGGGGGAAAATGTTAAAAAAAGAAGGTATTCATGAGTTCATAGCCACATACACCCATACACCCATGAGGACGCTCCGGAAAGTCCGGCAAAGGAATGAATGACTGGAGGCCCGTCCTCGTTCCTCGGCCGGGTAAAAATGAAGGAATGAATAAAGTGACGATGTATTTTAAATTGGTATTCATTTATAAACACATGATTATGTTTATTCATTCCATCGTTCCATCGTTCCATCATTCCTTCGTTCCCTCACTCCACCAGCACCTTCCGGCTGGCGCTGGCGCCGTCGCCGGAAACCAGCAACTGGTATACGCCGGACGGCAGGTGGCCGACGGCAAGCTGCCGAAAGGCCGTGCCCGGCATCAGGCCGGATTCTTCCGCAAGGACGCGTTGGCCCAGGGCGTTGAACAGCTGGATGGAAACTACTGCAGCCTGTCGGCTGTCGAACCGCACATTCAGCCAGCCGGAGGCCGGGTTGGGAAAGGGTTCGAACGAGATGCCGGCGCTTCCGGGCAGGAAGGTGGCGCCGCTCGCCGGATCCGCTGTGATCTGAACGGCCGGGGAAAAGGTGCCGGCACCATCGTTGTCTATCGCCCGGGCCTGCAGGGTGTAGGGGCCGTAGGCCGGAAGCGTGTAGTTGAAGTCAAAGGGCGGAAAAGGAGCGGAGCCTATGGAATCGGCATTGACGAAGAAGTCGACCTTCCGGACGATCCCGTCAGTGTCTTCCGCTGTTACGCGGAGTTCGACCTCCGGCAGGCTGCCGGTGAAAACTGTTCCATCCAATGGAGAAACGAGGGCAACGGCCGGCGGCTGGTTGGGCAGTTGGGGGTCGCTGATGTCGATGTTGTCGATGTACAGCCGGTTGCCATACCCGCCGGCGTTTTCGAATTCGATGGTGGCGGGTTGGCCGGCGAAGGCCTCCAGGGAGATGGCCTCCTGCCGCCACTGGCCGCACCCGTTGGGCACGAAGGCTTCGGTAGTGGCCGGGGCGCTGGCCAGGCCGGCGCCGAACGCTTCGTACAGCAGGGTTTCGGCCCCGTCGCAGGTGATGGCGCGGATGCGCAGCCCGTCGAAGTATTCCTCGTCATAAGGCGCATAGGCCAGGTCGAAATGCAGGGTGGGGCTGCTCAGGCCGGACAAGTTGAAACGGGCGCGGAAGAAATCGCTGGTGTTGCGGGTATCGTGGTTGAAGTTGTCCATCGCCAGGGCGCCCTGGTAACAGGGGCCGGCATTGGAGGCCGTCCAGGCGGCGGCGTCCGCGCCGGGGTTTTCTGCCGTCCACGTATTTCCGGACAGCGGTTCGTTGAAGGATTCGAAGTAAGGGGTCAGCCCGCCGGTTACTGACACGGCGGTTTCGAGGCTCAGCGTATCGAAGGCCTGCCCGTTGCCGATGATGAGGGTAGCGCCGTAAGTGCCCTCCTGCGGGTAGGAGACCAGGGGGGTCTGCTCGTTGGAGGCGGCGGGCTGCCCACCCGGGAATGCCCACTGCCAGCTGCTGATGTTGCCGGCTGACTGGTCGAGGAACTGCACCTGGCCGCCGGGGCAGATTTCCGTCTGGGAAGGGGCAAAGGCCGGCCTCAGGGCATCGACCCGGAAGCGGAAGAAACCCTCCGGCGCCACCAGCGGCCGCACCTGTTCCTTGCCGGAATTGGCGGCGGCGTGGATGTAATATTGTACCTCCGAATCGTCCGGCTGGGCCGGGATGGAGGCAGTCCAGGTATTTTCCTGGCCGTCTTCCAAAACCATCGGCACAGCAGTATAGGCCGCATCCGGCGCCGTGCGGTAGTAGAGGGTAGCGCCGGCAATGCCGCTGCGGTGCCGGATGATGGCGCGTGCCTGGTAAGCGTTTTCGGTGTCGTCGGTATCCCGGAGCCGCGAATGGGCGATCCACAGCGGGCTGTTCACGCCGATGAGCTTGGTGATGCAGTGGATGGCCCCGAAGGCGGGGATGATATCGTTGCAGTCGATGCCGACGACGTTGTAGCCGGGCAGCGCCTCCCGGTAGATGCGCAGGGCCGTGGTGTCGTAGCGTTCCTCGTAGACGGGCACGAGGATGGTCTTGTTGATGAAGATGGAATTGGTGTAGGTGCGGTAGTCGCCGCCGTTATCCGGGTATTGGTTGTCCGCGTCGGGCGGCATGGGGATGCGGATGACGTTGTAGGTATTGCCGAAGGCGGTCGGCACTTCGTTCACCAGGTATTCGATATTTTCGTCGATCTGCGGGCCGTCGGCCACCCCATCCGGGTATTGCCCGACGATGACGGTTTCCTCATCGATGAAGCGCATGTGCATGTCGATGTGGTGGATGAGGTCGTAGGGCAGGGTGGGGAACTTGATGTAGCGCCCGGCGCCCAGGTAGGCGCGGGCGATGGCGTCGATCTCCGCTTCGGTCTTTCCGGGATTTTCCTCCAGGACGAGCTCGGAGGAGAAGTTGGTGCCCATGCCGTCGCGCAGGTTGTTGCCGCCGGTGTGGATCCAGTCGTAAGGCGCCTGGGTGGCCTCGTAGATGGGCAGGTTAAAATGCTCGGCGAGCACGGTGGGGATGAGGTCGTCCTGCGGCCGCCAGGGGCGGTTGTAGATCCAGTCGACGATCATCAGGCTGTCTACGTCGTTGTGGTAGACCGTCCACGGCCCGTAGTCGCGAATCCAGACGGAGTTGTAGGGGGCGTTGATGATCTCCACATTGTCCGGCGGTATATTGGCGCTCTGCAGGTACTGCCGGACGTAGTTGGGGTTGGCGGCAATGACGATGACGGTGCATTCCGGAGCGCTGTGGCGGACGATCTCCGCCAGGATTTCCTCGTACTGCTGAGTCCAGCTGATGGCGACGGCCTGTATCTCCTCCCATTCGGCCATGGTGCGCACCGGGGGCGGCGGCGGCTCCGGGATCAGGGAAGGCGGGCGCGCTTCCAGGGAGTCGATGAAGGCGGGCATCTCACGGGCTTCGGCCCGGGTGGGGTAGTGGGGGAGGGGCTCCTGCTGGGCAAAAGCGCCCCAGGAGCAAAGGCAAACAACCAGGGTAAGCAACCATTTCGTCATGGTCCGTAATTTAGTTTTCGCGTTTACAGTCGCGGCCTAAAGATAGGGGGATGATGGGATTTATAGGTATGGGCGGAGGAGATAATTGGCGGGGCTGTCGAAACCCGGCTAAATTTCGGGTATGCTGCTTCCCGTTTCCAGGCTGGGAAAAAGGCCCGATGAGTCCGGATAGAGGACTAATGGCAGTAAAACTTGTCCCGTACGCGAAGTGTCGGGATTAGGTTAGCGCAACCTGGCGTACCTCTGGCAAGGTTCTGGCATACCGTTGGCTAACATATATAGTGCCTGGCCGAAAACGCCAGTTTTCGCCATTTTGCTGCCAGGCTGATGCAGGCAGCCTCACGCAACGGCGAAGCGGGTGCAAAATGGGCTATCAATTCGGTAATTCTTTCGTTTTGCGCCTTTTCAGGCGCTTTTTTGTGCCTTTGGGGCATAGCTCGCCCGCCTTTCCGTGGAAAGCCAGCAATAAATGCCCTTATTTTCAGGCCGCTCGGGAGGACTTGCCCGGCAGGGTGACAGTTGTGAGCAGGCCCTGCTCCATCACCAGCTTGCCCAGCCGCTTGAGGTTGTAGGCCAGCACGCCGAGGGCCACATATTTTTTGAACCTGTCCAGGCCTTTATCCGGCACCCGGTTGGCGCCGCTGTGCTCCAGCTCGTTAATATTAGATTCCACCGCACTATGCTTTTTGCGCAAAGCCACAAAGGTTTTGGCACTTTCCTCTGCTTCTTGCTCCGGCGTTTCCTTCCCTTTGCGCGGCATTACCACATGCTCAAAATCCTGCTCCAGGGCCTTCTTTGCCAGAACCGAGAAAAACCCTCTGTCAAAACTAATACTATTCAAAAGATAACCTATGGCTCGGGACAGACAATGCCGGCGTTTGTCAATTCAGCGGGCAGGCTTTTGATGAAGCTGAATTTTAACGGATTATATTTGATTGAAAAAAGAATAAAACCTACATTGTGGCAAATAAAGGAATGTTGCAATGGGAAACGAAAATGACGACAAACCCAAATACAGGAAAAACCTTTTTTTTAAAACCTGAAAACAAGTTGCAATATTGAGAAATGATTGAGATTCATAAGACCGACAACCTGCTGGAACCCGGGTTCTTCAACTTCGAATACAGCAAGGCATTCCTCTCGGAAGGCGACTTTGATCGTATCAATGGAGTGAAAGGATTAGGTTTCTACTTTAAAGATGACGATTATGTAACCAATAAAAACAACAAAGGATTTGGGGCGGCTGCCCACCAGCAATTTGAAAAGATCGTCCGGGAGTTTTCCAACTCAGATAAGTGTTTTCAACTCAATTACCTGAAGTTGTCCGGTTTTTTGGTAGGAGAAGGTACCCTGATCTACCAGGTAATACTGGATGGCAGGAACAACCAGTCCCTGGAGGTATATGGGTTGGAGAAGGACATAGCTCAACTGGAAGAAATGGTGGAAAACCAATTGGATCAAGTATACTATTTGCAGAGGATGTGGGAAACAATGAAATGTACTTAGCCGGAATCGACGGATGCCCCTGCGGATGGATCCTGGTAACCTATCAGGCGGGCGAATACGCCGTAACCATCCACCACTCATTCGCAGCGCTGATGGAATCCAACAGCGGACTGGACCGCGTTTTGATCGATATACCCATCGGGCTCAGCACGGCAAATTATCCACGGACAATCGAAAAAGCGATGCGGCGCGAACTGGGGCCGAGAAGCTCTACCGTGTTCAACGCGCCGTGCCGGCTGGCCGTATACGAAAAAGACAACGAACAGGCCAGGCGGCTGAACCGACAGGTGGAAAACAAAAGCCTGTCCATCCAATCGCTGCTGATCCGGGACAAGATCCGGGAAGTGGATGCCTGGCTGAGCAGGGGAGAAGCGGGCGCCGAAATAATAGAAAGCCATCCGGAATTGTGTTTTAAATACCTCAACGGCGGAGTCGTCTTGTCCAAAAAGTCAAAACCGGAGGGTATAGAGGAGCGGCTGCACATACTTTCCAGATATGAGGACAGGGTAAGGGAAATATTCGATCAGGCCGTGAAACGGTTTAAGAGAAAGGAGGCAAAAAGGGATGATATCATCGATGCGATCTGCCTGTGCGTGGTGAATAAGCTGGGAGGAGCGGATGGCCTGAAGTTCCTGGCTGATGAGAATGGGGTGTCGGAAAATGGGGTGAAGATCAGGATAGGGTATTGTGATTTGAGGGGATAGGGGGGCTGTTCGCTATTCGCTATTCGCTATTCGCTTCGCTGTTGGCTGTTGGCTGTTGGCTGTTGGCTGTTGGCTGTTCGCAGTTCGCTATTGGCTGTTCGCTTAGGGAACCGCGTGGACAGCCTGCGAACAGCGGACAGCGAATAGCGAACCGCGTCTCCCTACCGCACCTCTCCCCCCTGTTCGATCCAGCACCTCAGCACCTCCCGTTCCTCCGGCGTGATGCCCGTCTTGTTGTTGGGCGGCATGGTCTCGGTGAGGACGGCCCGCAGCAGGATTTTGTCTGCCAGGCGGGCGATGTCATCAGGGGTATCGTAGGCTACGCCGTTGGGGGGCGCGGCCCAGTCCTCGTCCGTCGGGCGGGAGGAGTGGCAGCTCTGGCAGCGCGCCTGTATGATGGGGTATACCTGGCTGAAGGCCACCTCTTCGGTGCATTGCCCGCCTTTGGGAACCGGCGCGGTGTAGAAGGCCACGCTCAGCAACAGCACCACCGAGGCGGGCATGACCCAAACCGACTGCTGCCCCTTTTCCCGCAGGTTGAGGTAGTGCTTGATGCCGGCGCTGCCCAGGGAGATGGCCATCAGGACGGCCCACTGGTGCTGGTGGCCGAAGGTGGAGGGAAAGTGGTTGCTGATCATGACGAACAGCACCGGCAGGGTCAGGTAGTTGTTGTGCAGGGAGCGCAGGCCGGCGAATTTGCCCAGGGCGGGGTCCAACGGCAGCCGCTTTTTTGCGGCACGGACCATGGCTTTCTGGGAGGGGATGATGACGAAAAAGACGTTGCCCGCCATCAGCGTGCCCAGCATGGCGCCGAAGTGGATGTAGGCCGCCCGCCCGCTGAACACCTGGCTGTAGAACCAGGCGAAACCGCAGCAGAGCAGAAACCCGGTCAGGGCGAAGGGCAGGGGCCGGTAGATCAGCCGGGTTTTGCACAACCAGTCGTAGGCCAGCCAGCCGGCGGCCAGGGAGGCTACCCCGATGCCGATGGTCGCCGCCGGGGTGAGGGCCATCACGCCGGGGTCGATCAGGAAGGCTTTGGCGTTGAAGTAGTATACCACAAACAACAGGTTGAAACCGGAGAGCCAGGTGAAGTAGGCCTCGTACTTGAACCAGTGCAGTTCTTCGGGGATGGCCCTGGGCGCCAGCTTGTACTTTTCCAGGTAGTAGAAGCCGCCGCCGTGCACGGCCCAGAGGTTGCCCGCCAGCTCTTCGCGTACGTTTTTGGTGCGGTTCAGGGCGTTCTCCAGGAAGACAAAGTAAAAGGAGGTGCCGATCCAGGCAATGCCGAAGGTGATGTGCATCCAGCGGACCGCGATGTTCAGCCACTCCCGGAAGTGGCCCTCGTACACGGTGCCTTCGATCAGAAGATAAAACACCGCAGCCATCAGGATGGCAACCAGGACGATGCCGGCGTAGAGGAAGCCTTTGGCGTAACTCAGTTTCTCCAGCAATACCTCCTGCCCGGCCCTGTCGCCTCCGACTTCCATCGCGTGATGCTGATCCTTTTGCAGGGCGGCGAATTTGTAAGTCAGCCGCACCAGGCCGGCCAGGAGCAGCAAAAGCAGGGCAAGTAAAAGCAACAATAGGGTATTCATGACTGGTGTTCAATAAATGTTCGGGGAAGATAGTAAATGGCCGGCAACACCTGCCGGGTTTTGCGCAAGTTCTTGTGTTGCTGAACCCGGCAGCGTTTATCAGAGACGCAACAGCCCGGCTGCCGCAATGCTGCCGGGAGAAACGTCTTCGACAAACGCTGCCGGGTTAGCAATGCGGAAACCACCGATAAACCCGGCAGGTTGCGCCTTTTGAAAAGCACGCCATCGGGCATTTCCATTTATTTCCACGTATTTCTACGCATTTCTACGTATTTCCACATATTTCCTTTTATCTCTACCGTATTGTTCCCCGATCATCCAACCACCTTCCCATACACCTGCAGCCGGCTCACCCCCCCGTCCGGAAAGATGTTGAAGCGCACGTGCGTCACCGGCGGGGCATGCAGGACTTCCCTTTCAAAGAAATGCTCCCTGTGGGCAGAGAGTTTCTGTTCGTCCATCAGCAGCATCCAGTGTGCCTCGTCGTTCTTCACCCTTTCGTCATCCGGGCAGAAGCAGCCCTCGAGGCTGCAGCGGTCGGGGTAGTTGCCCTTAAAATGGCAGGTGTCGACCATCACCTTTTTGACGCGGCCGGGGGCGGCCAGCCGGACGATGATCCAGTCGCGGTTGTTGGGGGTGCGGTTGCGTTTGGTTTCCCAGCCGTCGCCCATGTTTTCGCCCCGGCCCGGCAAGAGGAGGTTGTGCATGGAGCTGAAGAACATGTCGTTGCAGAGCAGGGCGCGGGCGCCGTTCACGGCGGCGGCCAGGTTGACGAGTTCTTCGGGGGCCACCGTAGTCCAGTCCTTAAACACCTCCCCGTACGCCCGGAAGCGGGCCACGCCCCCATCGGGGTAGATATGCAGTTTCAGGTGGGTGAATACCTCGTTGTTTTGAGGCTGCCTGGTGCCGCCTTCGCGGGCCTGGAGGCCCGCGCTCCCGGGATGAGGCTGCCTGATGAAACCTTCGCGGGCCTGGAGGCCCGCGCTCCCGGGATGGCAGGCGTACCAGTTCTGGCTGCCTGGCGCCAGGGGGGATTGGGGCAGCACTTCCGTCCAGTTCAACCCTTCGTCCAGGAGGGCATCCAGGCCGGCGCCGGGAGCATACACGGCATCCACCGAGGCGAAGGGCGGGTGGTTGCCCAGGAAGTGGTTGGTGTCGATGTCGAACCCGTGCAGCCGGCCGGCGGTAGCCAGTTGGATGATGCACCAGTCGTGCCCGGGCGTGCGTTTGCGGCGGGATTCCCATCCGTCCATCCACTTGCCGCGGTCCGTATATTTATCCGGTATAAAGACGCCCCGGCCCGGCTTGATGAGGTTTTCCTTTTCGGCGAAGAAGTCGTCGGTGGCGTAGAGGACTTTGCCGCCTAGTTTTTCGGCGGCCAGGTCGGTGAAGGTGGCTGGGAGGTATTCGGACAGGGTGTGTGTTGTCATATTGATCTTTTATGTTACCAGTCAAACAGATCATCAAGGGTTAAAGCCTGGGTGGTGTATTAAATCCGTTGAACTTTCGGTGCAAATGGAGAGCGGACCTACAGGTCCGCTGAATGGATCAACGGATTTAATACACTACCCTATGTTCATTAGGCATTAATCCAAATGTCGTGATCAAGGTCAGGAATAATTGTTTAGGTGTTTGGGTGACAGCTTTAAAAATGGCCAGTTTTTCTCTTAAGTTCTGCGCGTGGGCTTTGGTTAGAACAAATGGGGTGTTGTTAAATTTAATTTCGAAAATATTAATCACATGGTCGTTTCGATCAATTAAAAGGTCGATTTGCACACCCTTCTGTAGTGAAGTTCCTTTTTTATAAAAAGAAGCGGACTCGGAATAAACGCCTCCAATACTTAGCGCTCTTTTTATTTGTTGCGTATGTTTAAGGCAAATGTTTTCGAAAGCGTAGCCGCTCCAGCTCCTGTAATTTTGCGTCTGGCTCAGTTTTTGCCAGATTTCAGTTTCCCGATACATTTTGCCCTCAATAAATTGGAGGTAGAACAGGGAGTACTCGTCAGTCAGCCGGTAAAGGAGGTTTTTTTTCTTCTTGCCAAAAGAATAATAAGCAGTGATAAAGCCAGAATGCGATAATTCCTCTAAAACTCTTTTGACGCTTCCTCCTTCCGAAAACCGAGCCGTAGAGATGATCTCATTTCTGGTCAATCCCTGTCGTTTTCCGGCTAAGGCCCTGATCACAGCAATGTGGCGCTCGGCATTTTTAAACAAAGCAGGGTAAAGCCTGGAGAATTCCGTGTTTAATAAACCGTTTTTGGAAAAGCAAATTTCGTCAATATTTTGCGTGGCGCTTTTCCCGGCCTCGATTTCTTTTAAATAGTGTGGAATGCCACTTGCCGACCTGTAAAGTGGCGTATTTTCATGGTTTTTTGTTTGTATTTGGCGGAATACATTAAAATTAAACGGATTCCGCCAAATATAAAAGTGATTGGGAGGAATTAAATGCGATCGGTAAAAACGGTCTTTCCCACTTTCTCTTCCCTCATTGCTCCCTCCCAATACACTACCCGCCCGTTCACTGCCGTCATCTCCACTTTCCCAGCCAGGTTTTGCCCGATGTAAGGCGAGGCCTTATGCCGGTGCCATACGGCAGATTCGTCTATGATCTCTTCCTCTTCCGGAATCCAGGCTGCCAGGTCGGCGTCGAAGCCTTCTTTGATGAGTCCCTTGCTGCGTTCCGCCCCGATGAAGCGGGCGGGCCGGCTGGTCACCAACGGTATGAATTCTTCCAGGGACAAATGCCCCCGCAGGGCCGTCCAGCTGGCCGGCAGCAGGAACTGCAGGCCGGCGATGCCGCCCCAGGCCTTCATCAGGTTGCCGCTGTCCAGCTCCTTGATGCCGGGCGGGGCGGGGGAGTGGTCGGAGGCCAGGAAGCCGATAGCGCCTGCTTTGATGCCGGCGATCAGCGCTTCGTTGTTGGCCCGTTCCCGGATCGGCGGGGCGCACTTGTAGAGGGGCTGGCCGTCGGGGATGGCATCGGCATGGAAATAGAGGTAATGCGGGCAGGTTTCCACCGTCAGCGGCAGGCCTCGTTTCCGGGCCTCGGCGATGGCGGGGAGGGCCTCGGCGGAGGACAAGTGCACGATGTGGGTGGGGCAGTCGTATTGCCCGCACAGGCGGATCATCTTCCGGATGGCCTCGTTTTCCCACTGTTTGGGGCGGGAGGCCAGGTAGGCCGGGTAGCTGCGCGGATCGGCCGGGGCAGGCGGCGCGGTATCCGGCGCCAGCTCGCAGTGGGCCAGCAGCTTGCTGCCCTTGCGGGCAATCAGCGGCATGGCCCGGTGCAGATCGGCTTCCGTAACGTTTGGGAACTCGTCGATGCCCGAGTGTACGAGGAAAACCTTGACGCCCAAACACCCGGCATCCAGCAGGGCCTCCAGGTCACTTAGCGGCCCGCCGGTGTATCCGGCCCAGAAGCCGCAGTTGACGTGCAGCTTGCCTTGTGCCGCTTCCGTTTTCTGCCGCAGGGCCTCCGGGTTGGTCACCACCGGCGAGGAGTTCAGCGGCATATCCACGATGGTGGCGATGCCGCCGCAGGCTGCCGCCCGGGTGGCGGTATCGAAGCCTTCCCACTCCGTCCGCCCCGGCTCATTGACGTGGACGTGCGCATCGATCAGGCCGGGCATCAGCACGGCGCTGCCCAGTTCGATGAGCTGTTGGTGAGCATGGCGCCCGGCGCGCACGCGGTGGATCTTGTCGCCGCGCACTTCGACGGTGGCCTCCGTGAGCGCCCCGTCGATCCAGCAGCGGCGGCTGTGTAAGGCATAGGTTGGTTCCATATTATTGAGTGGATGAGCGAATGACAGAATACCATTAAGCGACGAGCGATCCTGATAGCGATCGGGAAGACGGGCCGCCATGCCCGCTTCATCCCAGCGCCTTCGTCGCCACCATAAACCCATAATTCCGGTTCTGTACCGTAGGGCTGTGGTTGAACTCGGCGATCACAAAGCCGTGCGCCTTCAGGTGGCGCGCCAGCGCCAGGCCGGTATAGTCGGGCCGTTTCAGGTCGTGAAACTCCAGGGAGATGGTCGTGATGCGGTCGAGCAGCGCCGGGCCGGCTTCCAGCAGGATGGGGTACTCGGCGCCTTCGCAGTCGAGCTTCAGGAAGTCCACCTCTTCAAGGTCCTGTTCCTGCAGGAGCGAATCGAGGGTCAGGCTCCGCACTTTTTCCGTTTCCACCGGCCCCATGCCTTCCCGGAACAGGGAGTGGTTGGCATGGCGGTCCAGGAAGAGGTCTGCCTCTCCGGACTGGCCGGAGACGGCGGCCCGGATGGGGTAGGCGTTTTCCACCTTGCTGTCCTGGATGTTGCGGCGCAGGACGTTGTAATTGTGCTGCGAAGGTTCGACGGCGATGATGGTGGCTTCCGCGCCGGCGTTGAGGGAGGCGAAGATGGAAAAATAGCCATAATGAGCGCCGATGTCTACAATAGCCGCGTCTTCGTAAAACGGGAAGTAATTGGCGTAAACGCGGGAAGAAAAAATCTCGCGCAGCACGCCCAGCCCGTCCCGCTGCCGGCTGTAAGCAAGTGCTATGCCATTGGACCGGCAGATGCGCCGGAAGGCGGCCCGGTTGGCCCCGAGCCTGCCCCAAATCCTTTGTAGCCTGTGCGGCCGTTCTTCTGAAAGCATGGCACAATCTACTAAGTTAACTTTTGCAAAAGAAGAAAGCAAGGACAAAAATCACCAGCCGGCCTGAAGGTTTTCATTGAAAATATGGCGATAAAAACGATTGATTGTACTTGGGGATTTCTTTAGTGAAAAGGATATTTTTTCTGATATAAAACCTCAAGATTATGAAAAACCCACTAACCAACGGCATTGGACTTTTCCTGTGGGTTATGGGAGCGGCCATCGTCCTGGCCTTCTCTGCCTGCGAAAAAGACAAGAGCGAACCACTACCCACCAACCTGCGCGACCTGCCGGGGGTCGGCTACCTGGGCCAGGGCTATGACGCCTTCGGCGATTTTGCGGCTACCGACGAACTTAAAGCTGCCCTGATCGATTTTGAGCAGTACCGGAAAGAACAAGTAGGAGATAAGGAATACCGGGTGCCGGAAGAAGTAGATGTGCAACTCGTGGAGTCGAATGCCTTTATGTCCTTCCTGGGGCAAACCCCGGCGGAGTTTCAGGGCAGCCAGATGGCCGCCGTGGGGCTGAGCGGCGGGTATCCCTACTTCAGCGGGGCTGTCCTCGACAACTTCCAGGTGGCCCATTACCGCACCCTGGATTACGCCTTTGTACAGGTGGGCAATACGGTGAACCGCTGGACAGTTTCCCTGCCCTATGACGCTGCTTTGCTCCGGGCCATGCTCACCGATGCAGCCCGGGCCGACCTGGCTAATCTGCCGCCAGACGAGCTGTTCGCCAAATACGGAACCCACCTGCTGACCGCAGCCACCATTGGTGCCCGGGCCGACTACTACGTCGCCGCCGACAAGGGCAAAACCGCCCAGATCAACCTCGCCCAGGCCGCCGAAGCATCCTTCAAAGCCGCCCTGGGGCTGATCGACCTGAACGCGGAACCCCAGTACCAGGAAATGGTGAATACGCTGCGGGAAAATGCCTTCATCGGGATGCGCGTCCGGGGCGGCAACCCGGCCTGCGGGCACAATATCTTTGCTCCCGGCAACTACCAGGCCTGGCTGAATTCCGTAGACGACGGGCTGGTGATCAGCAGCCTGGCCAACCCCAGCCTCCTGCCGCTTTGGGAACTTTGCGAGAACAGCACCCGCCGGGCAGCTGTGGAGCAAGCCTTTCAGGCCTACGCCTCCGCCCACGAGCTGCCGCCGGTCGTGACCGACGCCAAAACCAGCATCACCGAGATCCTCATCAAATCCGGCACGGAAGAAAACCCCTATTTCTACCAGGAACCAGGCTTTAAAGTGATCCCTGAAAACCTGAATGACGGCACCGACGGCGACTTTATCTTCCTGATGTATAAAGAAGGGCTGGATATCGAAGCCAGTATCAATGAGCTGGCTACCGTCAGCGGCGTCAATCCCCAGGCGCCTGCCGGCTGGTTCCGGATCGGTACAGACCTCAACGAGGGGACCGGTTCGGGTGGAGACCCGGAAATCTACCTCTGTTATAAAAAAGCCGCCTTCAGCGACAACCCGATCCGCCAGCTGATGGTCCTTAAAGGGGAGGAACCCCCGCTTCCTGAAGGTTTTGTGTTCGTGAGTAATTTTTATTACCACAACAACCAGGACTGCAACCATGGCGCAGGCGGAACGCCTGTCTACCTCATCTATTCGAGAGAGGTGTCGAAGCCGTAGGCTGTTTTGCATCTGAAAAGGCGAAGGAACCTTTGGGGGCTTTCGCCTTTTTAATCACTACTTAGATGCCCGGCCTCTACATTTTTCTATCCGCCGTAAAGGAAATTCTTTCTCCTCCTTTGCAGCCCCCGGAATAAAGAATTGTCTTTCTAATACCTCTCATCCGATATCGGCCTCGCACAGGAATTCCACCAACGGGAAATGTTTTTGGCTTTTTCTAATTAAAACCACAGATCATGAAACACCCGCTGACCATTTCCCCATGGATTATGGCGCTGGCCCTGTTGGCCTTTTCTGCCTGCCAGAAAGACGCCTCCGTCCCCGAACCCGTCAACCTGCCTGAACTGCCGGGCCTGCACTACCTGGGCCGGGGCTACAACGCCTTCGGCGACTATGCAACTGCCGGCGAGCTGAAAGCCCCGCTGATCAGTTTCCGGCATTTCAGGAAAGAGGTTGCTGGAGCGTACGAATACAAAGTGCCCGAAGAAGTCGAGGTGCAGGCCGTGAACGAGAGCCGTTTTGAGTCGTTTTCGGCCCCGGACATCGAAAAGTTCCAAAACCAGCTCCAGGCATCCGCCGGGCTGGACGGCGGCTTCCCGTTCTTCAGCGGCGCCATCGCCGCCAGCTTCGAAGCCGTCCATTACCGGACCACTTACTATGCTTTTGCCCTGGCGAGCCATACGGTGAACCGCTGGAAGATAGCGCTGCCATACGATGCCGCGCTCCTGAGAACAATGCTGACCGAGGAGGCCAGAACGGCATTGGCGACGCTGCCGCCGGCCCAGTTGTTCGGACAATACGGAACCCACCTCCTGACGGCTGCTGCCGTCGGGGGCCGGGCCGATTATTATGTCGCCGCCGACAAGAGCCAAACCGGGGCGCTCGACCTGGCGCAGGCTGCCGAGGCCGCTTTCAAAGCCAGCCTGGGAGATGGCCGCCTGAACGTCGATCCGCAAGATCAGGAAATGGCGGCTACCCTGCGGGAGCATTCTTTTATCGGCGTTCGCGTCCAGGGTGGAAATCCGGCACCCGGCCAGCAAATTTTTGGCGAGGCCAATTACCATTCCTGGCTGAATTCCGTTGATGAAAACCCGGCGCTTTGCGGCTTTTCCATCCCGGGCCTGATGCCGATCTGGGAGCTGTGCGAAACCGGCGCCCGGCGGGCAGAACTGGAGGAAGCCTTCCGGCATTACGCTGCCGGCTTTGAATTGCCGCCCGTCATTGAAGACGCCAAAACCAACATCGCGGAAGTCCTGGTCAAATCCGGCCCACATGAGAATCCTTACTATTACCAGGCGCCGGGATACAAAGTCATCCCGGAAAACCTGAACGACAAAGCGGGTGGAGATTACGTTTACCTGATGTATAAGGAGGGCCTGGATGCCGAACCCAGCGTCACGGAACTGGCGACGGTCAGCGGCGCGAACCCGACACCCCCTCCCGGCTGGTTCCGGATTGCGGCCAACCTGAACGAAGGCACCGGCACCGGCGACCCGGAAATCTACCTGTGTTATCAGAGGGCGGTCAGCGACGGCCCGATCCGGCAGATCAGGGTGGTCAAGGGCGAGGGCGCTCTCCCCCCGGAAGGGTTCAAACTGGTAAAAAACCTCTACTTCGGCAACGTGCAGGACCTCAACCACGGCACGGACGGGCAACAGGTTTTCCTGGCGGTTTCGAGGGAGGATTCGCGGCATTAGAAGATATATTGCATCAAAAAAGGCGGAGGAACCTATGGATGCCTCCGCCTTTTTTGATGCGATGCCCGCCCGCTGCCGCCTACGGCCGGGCCTGCTCCAGCTGCCTTAACAGCTCCTTCACGGCCGCCTCCAGTTGCTGGTCTTTCCCTTTGCTGACCACGCCCGGCTCGTTCGGCACTTTGATGTCGGGCTCCAGCTGGTTGTTCTCCAGGTATTGCCCGTCGTTGGTGACGACGCCGACCTGCGGGATGCCAAAGACGAGGTCGCCGGTGTGCAGGCGCTCCCACCAGACGGCGGTGGCCGTTCCCGGCACGGGCATGCCGATCAGCTTGCCGATGCCGAGGGCTTTGTAGGCGTAGGGGAACATGTGGGCGTCGGAGTAGTTGCTCTCGCTCATCAGCACCACGGAAGGCTTGTACCATTTGGACATGGGTTCGCTGCCCAGGTCCTGCCCGCGCGGCATCATGGTCACGTACTTCTGGCCGCTGAGGAAGGTGGCCAGGTTGTCGTGCAGCCAGCCGCCGCCGTTGAACCGGGTGTCCACGATCAGGGCTTCCTTGTTGGCGTGGCGGCCCAGCACCTCTTCGTAGACGGTGCGGTAGCTGTCGTCGTTCATGCCGCGCACGTGCACGTAGCCGAGGCGGCCGCCGGAGAGCGCTTCTACCGCTGTGCGGCAGTTTTCCACCCAGCGCTGGTAGCGCAGCTCGCTCTCTTCGCCCAGGGTGATGGGCTTGACCACCTCTTCCCAGCGCTCCTTGCTGGCCGGGTCGAAGAGGCTGAGCAACGTGTTCTTGTCTGCCTTGCGGTTGAGCAGGGGATAGGGGTTGGCGCCGGCGCCAATGGCCTGGCCGTCGATCTTTTCGATGACGACGCCGGCCTTGATCTTTGAATCGTCTTTCACTACCGGGCTTTTGTCCATCACCTCGGCGACCTTCAGGCCCTCGCCCTGGTAATCGTAGTCATAAAACAGGCCCAGGGCCGCCGTCTGGTCGCCTGTTTCGTTTTCGGGGCGGAAGCGGGCGCCGGTGTGGGAGGCGTTCAGCTCGCCCAGCATTTCGCTGAGCATGTCGGCAAAGTCGTGGTCGTTGTTGATGTGGGGCAGGAAGCGGGCGTAGGCCTGCTTGTAGTATTCCCATTCCACGTCGTGCAGGCTGGTTTTGTAGAACTTCTTGTCGACCTGCCGCCAGACGTGCTCGAAGAGGTACTGCCGCTCGGAAGGCTCCTGCAGGACCATCTCCCCGCTGATGCCGATGGGCTTGGCCTCGGCGGATTCGATCTCGATCTTTTTGATCTGGCCATCGGCCAGCACGAAAATATTCTTTTCCTCCTTGTCGACGATGAAGGCGCTGGGCGACTTGCTGCCCAGTTTGGCCAGTATTTTGGTGTCCTTGCTGCGCAGGTCCGTCTTCCAGAGGTCGTAGCCGTTTTCGAATTTGGCGAGGTAGAACAGCTTCTCCCCGTCTTTGGTGACGTAGGCGTCCGCCATTTGGGAGGAGTGGATGGTCAGGCGCTCCTTGCGGTCTTCGATGCCGTCCAGCTCGATCTTCACCGGTTTGATCTCCTCTTTCTCCTTTTTCTTGTCCTCTTCTTTGCCTTCCTTCTCCTTCTCTTCTTTTTCCTTGTCATTCATCAGCTTATATTCCTCCTCGTTCATCGTGAATTTATCGTATGCCTCCCGGGTGAAGAACAGGGCGTAGGCGTCCGCTTCGCCTCCCCGGCCGGAGTGGTTCTGCATGCCGTCGCGGTTGGAGAACCAGAGCATCATCTGGCCGTCCATCATCCATTTGGGGCGGAAGGCGCCGTAGCCGCTTTTGGTGAGGTTTTCCGGCTCTTCGCCCCCTTTGGCGCTCACCAGGCCGGCCTGGCTGGTCCACTGTTTTGGCTGGAGGAATTCTACCAGCAGCCACTTGCTGTCGGGCGACCATTCGTAGTACTGGTCGCCGTCGGAGTAGGAGTAGTTTTTGTCGCCGGCCAGGATCAGGCGGGGTTCCCTGCTTTCCAGGTTGACCACTTTCAGGGTGGTGCGTTCTTCCAGGTAGGCCACTTCTTTGCCGTCGGGGGAGTAGGCCGGCTGAAATTCCTCCGCCGGGCTGTCGACGACGGCCTTTTCGTCGATCAGGGTGGCGTTGAAGAAGTAAGGCTCTGCCTCGCGGTGGATGGAGGCCTGGTAGACGTTCCAGCTGCCGCCCCGCTCGCCGGCGTAGAGCAGGGAGCGGCCGTCCGGGCTGAAGCTCACCGAGCGTTCCTGTTCGGGGGTGTTGGTGATGCGGCGGGTGGTGCCTTCGGCTACCGAGGCGACGAATACCTCGCCGCGGTGGACGAAGGCCATCTCCTTGCCGTTGGGGGAGAGGGCCATTTCGGAAATCTCGCTGTTCACCTTCACCGTCTGGGCGTCGTTGTAGCGGTCGCCGGTGGCGATCTGTATGGCTACTTTCTGCGGATCCTGCCCTTCTTTCATGGTGTAAATCTCGCCGTCGAAGTGGAAGCAGAGGGTGCCGTCCTTGCTGGCAGTCAGGTAGCGCACGGGATGCTTTTCGAAGCGGGTCAGTTGTTTTTTCGCTTTAGGGTTGTCCAGCGGCATGTAAAAGACGTTGAAATCGCCGGCCTCTTCGCTGAGGTAGTAGATGCCCTGTTCGCCGGGGGCGAAGACGGGGTTGCGGTCCTCGCCCTCGAAGTCCGTCAGCTGGCGGTAGGTATCGGTTTCCGTATCGTAAATCCACACGTCGCGGGTAACGGAGGAAGTATGGTGTTTGCGGAACTCGTCCTCGTACCCTTTGCGGTCGTGGTAGAGGAGCAATTTGCCGTCGGCGCTCACCCGGGTGTCGAGGGCGGGCACGGGCAGGGCCTGTTTCGGCATGCCGCCCTCCACCGGTATCTGGTACAGCTCCGGCAGCACCCCGGAGGGGAACTGGGCATTGGAGGCGATATCCAGGCGGGAAGAGGTGAACAGGACGGCCTTATCGTCGGCGGTGAAATCGGAGGGGTAGTCGCCGGCCGAGTGGTAGGTCAGCCGCCGGGCCGCCCCGCCTTCCGCCGGCATGACGTATACGTCGAAATTGCCGTAGCGGTCGGAAGCAAAGGCGATCGACTTCCCGTCGTGCGACCAGACGGGGCTATGGTCGTAGGCCTCGTGCAGGGTCAGCGGGTAGGCCAGGCCGCCCTCGCTGGGCACGCGGTACAGGTCGCCTTTATAGCTGAAGACGATGGCCGTGCCGTCGGGGGAGATGGCGGGGTAGCGCATCCAGAGGGGGGCGTCCTGGGCAGAGAGCATTGATGCTGCTGTACTGAAGAACAATAACAGGGGGATGATTGTACGTGACATTGGTTTTGGATTTGGTTGTAGAAAGTTGCGTGAAGTTAGGAAATAATCGCGTTTAAGACGGGGCAAATATAGGGAAATAGCGGCATCAATGGCGGCGCGGAAAGGAATTTGGACGGGGGGCGGGGCCTGGATGTTTCCTGGGCGGGGTTATCCCTGAAATTGGATATGCTGACCTGGCTGGTTTTGTGACTGACAAAATCCTGGCGCGACTCCAGCCAGGACGTCACCTCCAGCCGTGCGTCAGTATAACTTCC
This sequence comes from Lewinellaceae bacterium, assembly GCA_020636375.1. Taxonomy (GTDB): domain Bacteria; phylum Bacteroidota; class Bacteroidia; order Chitinophagales; family Saprospiraceae; genus JACJXW01. Next base: position 191,962 of record JACJXZ010000015.1, read on the forward strand.
TAAAAAATAACCAGGTGACAAGCTTTTTAACGGCTATGGATTGTCCAGGAGGCGAAGTTCAAAAAAACGGCCCAGGTTGTAGTTTTTTGGGCGTTGATTTGGTGGACGGCTTCTTTGGACACTTTTGGCGGGGGAAGTAATTCTTTGGGGTGGAGGGTGTGCGGTGCATTTAAACGGCCGATTTGCTGGACTCAAAAGAGTTACATTGATCAAAGGTAGAAATTCGGAATTCTTGTTTTGGCCGGCACACAAGAATAAAGGAAATCACTCAGCCTGGCTGTTATTTGTCAATGGGCGGCAGCTTTGAAGCACTTGGAGAGGCGAGGATCGAGCGCATTTGTGTAATAGCAGCTTCATTCAACCGGATCACCCGTTCGTCCTGGCTTAAGCCTTGCCGGATCAATTCGGCGTTTATGGCTTCCAGGTTGGCGAGTACGAGCAACTGTTCCGTAGTGGCCTGATCCCTAATGTTTCCTTTGGCTTCTGGGTTTTGCGTCCGCCACTCTTTGGCAGTCATTCCAAACAAGGCAAGGTTGAGAATATCTGCTTCACCTGCATAAACCAGGCCGCTTGTTTTATCCTGCGCGAGCCGGGGCGGGATGAGTTCCTCTTTAATCGCATCCGTATGGACTGAGTAATTGATTTTGGTTAGAATACGCCTGACACTCCACTCTAAAGCTTCATGCCGCTCTTGTGCTTCGATGGCCTTTAATCGCTGAAACTCTTTGACCAGATAAACATAAAACTCCGGGCTTAACCACGTTGCAAACTGCACAGCAATATCACTATGCGCATATGTCCCACCGTAACGCCCGGATTTTGCCGTTATCCCGATTGCCCCAGTATTTTCAATCCATTTTGAAACGGACATCAGGAAAGTATTGCGCGTGAATTCCGCTTTAATGTGGTGGAATTGCACCACATTAAAACCAGGGTTATGGACTTTTTCCCAAACGCCGAGAAACTCTATGGTAGAGCCATTACGCAGCCAGTTGCGAATATGGTCTCTTGGATCCCCTTCAAACTTGCGAGCCATATCTGTAAGGCTGATATAGTCTCCTTGGTGGTGTATTAAATCCGTTGAATTTTCGGTGCAAATGGAGAGCGGACCTCCAGGTCCGCTGAATGGATCAACGGATTTAATACACCACCGTCTCCTTTTTCTTTGAGGATCAAAGTGATCTCACTACCCTGTACGGATAGTGTTTTTTTCTTCTTAGCCATAACTGCAAGTGTACAATATTTTGGTTTAAAAAAATCCAAAACCGTAATAAACGAAATCATTTGTTCCATAGCGCGCTATGGAAATAGTTTTGGGCGCCCTTTTTGTTTTTGGTAAAAAGGAATTATCCAGAATGATGAGGAGAAAGATCATGTTTCCAGCCTATTAATGACCAAAAAAACGGACGCTGCAAATTTTCTGGACTTTGGAGTGGAGTCTAAATAACCCAACCCTTTTTTTGGAAAGTCCCGACCCCCATCAGTTTCGGTACAACAAATGTCAAGCCTTTCGATGGACATGCAGAATTGTGGCGGGCAGGCCATTCAAAACTTTGGCGACCCAAATTCCTTTAAAAGAATTGACTCTTGTGTTTGAACGATCACCTAAAACAAAAATCATTCGACTTCAGCCAACTGCACCTTCCGCCCTGAAAGTTCCTCCTCTAAAGCAATGCGGATTGGCGTGTACGATATGCCCAGCTCTTTTTCCGCTTTACTTCCGTCTGCATGAATGCCTTTGCTCATGGTACGCACCTGATCTATATACATTCTCAGCGGAGGTTCCTTTTTTGTCAGGCGGGAAATTCCAGTGAGTAATGATGCACTAGCCAAAGCTAACCAGGTGGGCATTTGAATTTTTGGTAATTCGGCCCCGGATATTGCGCTAATCATTTTATTTAATTCGCCTAAGGTGATTACCTCGTTAGCGATGATGTACTTCTCCCCAATATTTCCATCTTTTTCCAGCGCCCTGATGATCCCTTCCGCGACATCTTTTACATGGACCCAGGTAAAGGGTACATTCGTAAACACCTGTGCCGGCAAACGCCCGTTTACTACGTCGGATACATATAATCCTGACGTTTTCTGGTTTCCGGGCCCCAATACTACACCCGGATAAACCACGACTAAGGGCAAACCACGATTCTCATACATATCCCGCGCCAACTGGCCAGCCTCGAATTTTGTTTTTGCATATCTGCTGAACAGCCTGGGGCCCACCTGGCTTTTTTCGTTAAACGGAGCATCCTCCGGCTTGCCAAAAGCTACCACAGTGGAAACATGAACAACTTTTGATGTTTTGGTTTCAAGCGCGCATTCCATTACGTTGCGCGTGCCTTCTACATTTATTTCCCGGTAAAGGCCATTATCGGCCTGCCAGAAAGAATAAAGGGCTGCCAGGTTAACCACCCAGTCGCAGCCTTCCATTCCTCGTAAAACAGACGCCTTGTCCCGGACATCGCCCTCGGCCACATTGATGCCCATGGCTTTAACCTTATCGAAGTTAGGGCTGCTTTTTCTAACCAGGCAGAAAAGTTCATGTCCGGTGCCTTTCAGCTGATGGAGCAATTCGGTTCCGATAAACCCGGTCGCTCCCGTGATGAAGATTTTCATAACATTTGGTTTTTATGAAGCTATTTTTCAGAAATGGTAAAGATTGGAGGCGAGTTTTTCGGAAAGAATAGGGACAACAGAAAAATCCTCTACTAAAAAACTATTTAACGGATCACCTTGCTTTTTCCAATGACCTTTGTCATTGATCTACCAATTTTATTTTTTGGAAATATAAGAACTGTTACCCGTTAAAGTCCAGTAAAACGTACTCTTCGGGATTTGGTGTACTTCTGATCGAAGTCCAGGAAATAGGAACGTTTCGATGGAAAAGCCTATCCGTTTTAGCCCCAAGAAGACAACTGTAACGGCCACCACAACTCAATGTGCGAACCGGATCTCCCAACTTGCCTGAAGCAGGAAACCAAAAGCCGATGAAGCATGTTTTGCTATATCGGGCCTGGCAGGCGCCTGGCAGCCCATTTTAACGGCGGTTTAGCTGGATCTTATGAGAAAGGATTGCTCGACCGGGAATCAAAGATGGAAATAATGGTAATGGACTGTTGCCCTGCCTCATATACCAAAGAAATATGACGGGTGAGTACGCAACGGCGGAACTTTGGAAATTTTCGGGAAGGGGGGCATAGGTGCTTAAATTTTTGAAGGTTGTCTATCAAAGCATCCAGTTTGGCATCCAGTTCTAAGGCTTCATCAACAGAACGCCTGGAAATATCATCCAGGAGGGTGAGATAGCCCTCTTCTGCAGTCTTGGTGAATTCTACTTTGATCATCGAGTATTATACAACTACAGGTTGCCCAAAATGCCTTTCGTCTTCTCCTTGACTTCGGAATAGGGGACAGTCCGTCCAGCTTCAGAATCTGCCTCACCCTCTTCAATCTTCTTTTTCTGTTCATTCGACAAGGAATCCCACCAATCTTCCTCCCCCAGAAGAGACGTAAAAAGGGCAGCTATTTGCGCCAGGATTTCCGGGTCATTAGTTTCCACCACCATCCGGTGCAGGTTGTTTTTTAATTCTGCTACGCTCATTAAGTCATTGGTTTGTTTAACCTAAATATAACGGTTTTGGGCTGATTATCGTTCTTTTGCTGTGCTGACTTTTACTTCTACTGCCAGAACCCAGCCCAATGGAATCCCTGCCCCTGGAAGTAACCTTCTCCCTCCTCCCCAAATAAAAAAACATCGAATCATTCAATCTGACCGATCATGAAAAAGCTGTTGCTAAGGTTATATTGTCAAATGGCTATATTGATGGGCGCCCTGTCAACCTATCAGGCCTCGAGGCGTACAAGGCAGAATAAAGCATGCGACAAGCCACTCTTTTTCTTTAACTTCATTCCAGTACTTTCTTTAAACCCACAATGTCCATAATGCATCGCAACCCATTTCTCCTCTGTGCCTTGTTCCTTTTTCCCTTGCTGAGCCCGGCTCAGAAGCCTGAGCTGGTGGTTCGCCAGGAGGCACATATTGGTTACCCCACCGTCACCGCCTATTCTTCGGGCGGGCAATACCTGCTCTCCGGCGGCGATGACCGGCGGCTGGTGCTTTGGGACATTGCCTCCGGGAGATTTATTCGCCGGACAGAATGCCCGGCCCGGCCCCTGGCCCTTCGCTTTGCCGAACAGGATGAAACGGCCCTCGCATTGCTGGCTGACCACTCGGTGATACAGTGGGATCTGGTCGCTGGCCAGGCAGAAACCCTGCTGCCGCCGGCGGAGGACAGCATCCTGCTCTTCCAGCTCAGCCCCGGCGGCCAGTGGGCCCTGACTTTTTCAGCTTTGAATACGCTCCGGGTTCGACATACCAGGGACGGCGGGCTGAACTGGCAGCTTGCCTCAGCAGAGGCGGCTGCCGGCCTACAGTTCCTGCCCGAAAGCCAATCCGTAGCGCTGTACCGTAGCGATGGCACTGTTCTGGGCCATTGGCGCCTGGCCAACGGCGCGGCATTGGAAAATCCTCCGGTATTGGCCTGGCCGGCCGATTCCCTGCTCCTGGATCCCGGGAACGGCCAGCGTATCTACCAGCAGAAAAATAAAGGCCTGGCCTTCCTAAGCCTGAATCAGGGAATGGCCCTGGCCTCCCGGGCGCTGCCCCCCGACGCTTTTTCCGGTGCCGAAACATACTATATGATCAGCCCGGGCGCCTTTGCTTACGCCCCCGACGGGCGCTACCTGCTGGCAACGGTTTACAAAACCCCTCCGCTCTTCAGCGTTGGCGGCCCGGTCCAGAGCCTCGAACAGGCGACAACTACCTTCCTTTATGTCATCGATGCCAGACGGGACAGCTTGGTGGCTACCCACACCTTCTCCGGCCCGATGTCCGGCTTTTCCTTTTCGCCGGATGGCCGCCAGATAGCGGGTACGGTGCTCGAAAAAATAATCACTTTCCCGATATTCGGCGAGGGGCCGCAACAGGAATTGAAAAGCCAGTATAACGAGGTGGAAACAATGGTTCATTTCTCCCCGGAGGGCGATAAAGCTGTTTTCACCGAGTATAACAACGACGCCAGAACCTGGGATTTTTATAACCGCCTGCCCCTGCAAACCCTCGGCCGCCGGGAGTTCATTTCCGGCAGAGGGGCCGCATTTTCCCCAACGGACGCAAGCATTTTTTTCGACGGCATACTGTCCGGCAGCAACGGCCGGATGCCGGATACGCTGCTGAACAACCACCCTATCCTCGGCTGGCCCAACAGCGCCGCCTTCTCGGCCGACGGAAAGTTCCTGGCTGCCGCCATGGAAGACATCAATTTTGGTTATGGCGTGTCCTTTAACGCCTTCACGGTAGGCGCCAAAGATGTACTCCGCACCCTTTATTCCCGCAACGGGGATTTCATCGGCCTGGAGACCAAACAAGGCAAAGTGCTCGGATATGAATGGAATGACGAGAGCCTGGGGAAAGGAGAAAAAGGCCTGATATTGTCAACCGGCCACGCCTGGGTATGGCCGGCCGACGGCAGTGCTCCGCCATTGCCCTTATACACCAAAGAACAAGCCCGGCCGGTCGGGTTACAGTTCACGCCCGATAACAAACACCTGATCGGCCGCTTCAAAAACCTCGCCTGGCTGGCTGGCCGCTGGGGCTACGACACACCGCCCTCCCAGTTTTTCCACATCTGGAACATCCGGGAAGGATTGTCCGCAGCCAACCAATCCGGGCAGGATACCATCCTGGCCTATTGGGTGAACGGTCCGGAGATCCTGGCCATTTCGCCTGACGCAGAAGAAGGGTATGTCCTCTGGCGCCTCAGCGACGGGAAGAACCGGCAGGCGTTCACCCTGCCGGCACCGGTCATGGCAGCCGCATTCAGCCCGGACGGAACGCAGGCCCATTGCCTGCTGAAGGGTGCCGCCTATGGCTCATTGAACATGCAAAGCGGGACCTTTGCCCAGGTGGCGCAACTGCCTGCCAGCTGCCGGAGCCTCCAGCTTTCTCCCGACGGCCGATTTATCGTCTTTTGGGAGGAAAGCCGTTTCCATCTCTGGAATGTCGAACAGGGCGCCATCGTGCTGAGCCAGGGCGGGGAAGCCTCCCTCCGCACCAGGATCATGCGGGAAGACCCGGGCACCAACGGCGCCGGCCTGAACGATGTCAGCTCTTTTTATTTCCTGCCCGACGGGAAGCATGCCTTTTCAACCACTTACGAAGGGATCATTCGATTGTGGCGCCTGGATCCCGTCCGGGAAGTAGCGACCATGATCCCCATGGGCCGCGATTGGGCAGTGACTACCCCCTCGGGCTTATTCGATGCCTCTTCCGGGGCCATGGAACAGGTCTATTATGTGGTCGGCAGGGAGATCGTGGGCTTGGAGCAGCTCAAGGAACGCTATTTTGAACCCGGCTTGCTGCAAAAACTGCTGGGGTACTCCGATGAACCCATCCGTTCCGTGGAAGGTTTCAAAGACGTGCCGCTCTACCCCGAAATAGCCGCCCGGATCGATACCCTGAACCAGCAGCTGCGGATAACCCTTAAAGCCCGCGGAGGCGGCATTGGCCCGGTGAGCGTCTTCCTCAACGGCAAGGAGGTGACAGCCGACGCCAACCCGAAGCGGGATACCGCCCTGAGCTTTTCGCTGGCGCCCTTCGGGCGGTACTTTCTCGCCGATACCATCAACAGGGTTTCCATCCGCGCCTACAACCGGGAAGGCTGGCTGAAAAGCCCGGCCTTTACGCTGCCCTACCGCCCTCCGAAAGTGCAGCGCAAGGGCCAGGGAGATGTACCCGAAACCAGCTTGAACTTCGTTCCCACGCCCGACCCATCCCTTTATGCCATCATCATCGGAACGGCGGATTATGCCGGGGAAAAACTGGACCTGAGCTTTGCCGGCCGGGATGCCATAGCTATGGCTCAGGCCATTCAGCAGGCCGGCAGCCAGCTCTTCGGGCCAGGGCAGGTACATATCCGGTTATTCACCACCGACACCACCGATGCCCGCCTTTTTCCGACCAAGGCAAACATTCAGGGCGCTTTCGAAGATATCCGGCAGCAGGCGCGGGCAGAAGATGTGCTGGTGGTCTACTGCTCCGGCCATGGCATCACCTATGGCAACGCCGACCAGGCCCAGTTCTATTACCTCACCCAGGACATTGCCACCGAGAACCTGAGCGACGATGGCATCCGCGCCACCCGGGCCATCTCTACGGAAGAACTGGCCAGATGGATCAACGAAGTGCCCGCCCTCCGGCAGGTCATGATCCTGGACGCCTGCAATTCCGGCAAGGTGGTAGAATCCATCAGCGGCGGGCAGAAAAACCTCAACTCTTCCCAGGTCCGGGCGCTCGACCGCATGAAGGACCGCACCGGCATGTTCGTGCTGGCCGGCTCGGCAGCCGACAAGGTGAGCTACGAGGCCAGCCAGTACGGACAGGGGCTGCTCACTTACAGCATCCTGCAGGGCATGAGCGGCTTCAAACTGAGGGATGGGAAATACGTCGACGTCTCTCTGCTTTTCGAATACGCGCGGGATGAGGTGCCGAAAATGGCAGAATCCATCGGCGGGATACAAACGCCCACCATGCTGACGCCCGGCAGCGGCAGCATCGATATCGGGATCGTCAATGAGCAGGTGCATATTCCGTTATCTCCGAAGAAGCCGGTCTTTGTGCGCAATGTATTCCTGGAGGAAAATGCCTACGACGATGTCCTCGGCCTTGCCCGGCAATTCGAGGGGTATTTGCAGGATATATCGGCAAAGGGCGCCAGGGCCAGCCTGATCTATGTGGATGTCCCGAACTACAAGGAGGCCTACTCCATAAAGGGGTTCTACCGGGTACAGGGCGGCCGGGTAAACCTGCGGGCCAGGCTTTTCCGGGGGGCAACCCCCCTCGGCGATATTACTGCCGTCGAAAACACCGGCCAGCTGCCCCGCCTGGTGGAAGAAGCCATTCGGCAGGCCATCGGGATCATTAATAATTGAAGAATGTTTCCTGAAGAAATGAAAAACAATACTACAGCCAGAACTGTGGCAGCGCAACGCAAACCGCGAGTTGCCCGAGGTGGAAAACCCCAAGGCCATCCTGGCCTCCTCCCCGCCCAATTCTTTCCCCTCCAACCCTTGGTTTTCCCCCCGCTTTGCCCTATCTTTGCACCTCGATTTGAAAATCCATTAAAACACAACCAATGTTCGCAATCGTAACCATAGCTGGTCAGCAGTTTAAAGTCGAGGAAGGGCAGGAGCTCTTCGTCCACCAGCTAGAAGCCTCGGAGGGGGACAGCGTAGCGTTCGACCAGGTTCACCTGGTTGACAACGACGGCGCCGTATCCCTGGGCACGCCGGTGCTGAACGCCAAGGTGAACGCCACCGTGCTGGGGCACGCCAAGGGCGACAAAGTGCTCGTCTTTAAAAAGAAGCGCCGCAAAGGCTACCGCAAGAAGAACGGCCACCGCCAGCGCTTCACCAAAATCAAGATCGACAGTATTGCCGTTTAATCCCGGCGTTTTTTGTTAAACGATAAATTTTTTGAGCAATGGCACATAAGAAAGGTGTAGGTAGTACCGACAACGGCCGGGACAGTAAATCGAAACGGCTCGGCGTGAAAATGTTCGGCGGCCAGGAAGCCCGCGCCGGCAACATCCTCGTCCGCCAGCGGGGCACCCGGTTCCACCCCGGCGAGAACGTATACATGGGCAAGGACTTCACCCTGCACGCCGCCATCGACGGCGTCGTCTCTTTCCGCAAACGCCGCTTCGACCGTACTTTCGTGAGCGTGCTGCCCAATGGCAACGGCGCACCCGTAGCGGAACCCCCGGCGAAGCCGAAAGAGGAAAAGCCCTCAACGGAACCGGTAGTGAAAAGGACGGCCCCTCCGGCCGAAGAGCCGAAGAAAGAGGCGCCGAAGGCTGAAGAGCCGCCGAAAGCCAAGGCTGCTCCCATCGTTGAAGATATGCCGAAGGCTGAAGATATGCCCCTGGCTAAAGAAGCGCCGGCCGTTGAAGAAGCGCCGAAGGCAGAAGAAAAGCCGAAAGCTGCCAAATCCGACAAGATCACCCTGCCTTCCGGCAAGAAAGTGAACCAGGATGACCTCAAGCTCGTCGAAGGCATCGGCCCCAAGATCGAAGGCCTGCTCAACGACGCCGGCATCAACACCTGGCAGGAACTGGCCGACGCGCCGACGGAAAAGGTACAGGCTATCCTCGACGAGGCCGGCCCCCGCTACCGCATGCACGACCCGGCCACCTGGTCCAAACAGGCCAAACTGGCCGCCGAAGGCCAATGGGAAGAACTGGAAACGCTTCAGGACAGCCTCAAAGGCGGCAAGGAAGTGGACGAAGACGAGAAGTAATAGTTTTAGTTTTCATAGCTTTATATTTCGGGCCCTATCTGTGATAGGGCTTTTTTTATTTTGTTTTTTTTAACTATTTAGGTGGGCCTGATGCCTTTGCCACGAAGACACCAAGACACCAAGATCGCACCAAGCCGATGCCGATAGCTATCGGGCATCGGCTTGTGCAATCTTAGTGTTTTTCCCCGATGGCTATCGGGGTTCGTGGCTAAAAAGCGGAGGGCTGCTAAATAGTTACGTTATTTTCATTTTAAGTAATACTACTTTGTTAATTTGAAATTATTCAAATACATTACGCTCCTCTGGAGCTTGTATCTGTTTCAAAACTATGTTTTTCTAACAACATTTGGCTCCTCTGGAGCCGGACTTCAGCCCCGTAGGGGCCGAAATGTTGGTAGAAAAGTGAATAAATCCAGGAATTAAAGCTCCAGAGGAGCGTAACGCATAAATATTTTTTTAAACTAACAAAGTAGTATTAAGCCCCGGTTAATCAGTCATTCACTAATCCACTAATTCAGTCCAGCTACTTACACCCCCTCCAGCACATCCCCCGGCAACCACCCTTCGGTAGCATCCTCCAGGCGCACCTTTTTCCAGGAACCGATGGCGTCGAGGACTTCAACGGTGACGCCCTCGTAGAGCGGTAGCAGCTCCTGGCTGTCCTCCTCCGGCGCGGCGCGCAGCGGCGCCTGCTCCACCATGATGACCGCCTTATTGCTGAAGAACTCCTGCTGAGCCCGGCCGTAGGCCAGCAGGAAAGGGAACAGGCTCAGGACGAGTAGCAACACGCCGCCGGCCAGCGCTATCTTTCGGGACCGGGGCCGGCCGCCCAGCAGCCACCCTGCAATGCCGGCGCCGCCCAGCCACAATAATACAAGCCCGAAAATGCTCCAGGAAAGGGTGGACAGGGCATTCTGGACGGAGAGCCAGGCTTTCACCACCCCCGATTGCTCGATCTTGCCGACCGGGTCCGGCAACCGGGCCTCGGCCACCTGCAGGTTGTGCAGGGTGTTCTCATCGCCCGGGTCGAGCTTCAGCGCCCGCCGGTAGCTGAGGATGGCGCGGCCAAACTCGCCGCTGCGGTAGTAGGCGTTGCCCAGGTTGTAGTACAAAGCCTCCGAGTGGTATCCTTCCAGGAGGATCTCCTCGTACTGGCGGATGGCCTCAGCGTATTCTTTCTTTTGATAGGATTGGTTGGCCGCCTGGAGCGCCCGGGAAGGCTGAGCCGACAAGAGCATAAAGGGCAATTGGATCAGGAGTAAAAGAAAGATGGATTTTTGCATGGATCAGGATATTTTAAGGCTGCCTTCACTTAATACTACTTTGTCAACTTAAAAGTTAGCATGACGGGAGGACCTGGAGCGCGGACCTCCAGGTCCGCGAAGGCTGCCTTTGGCAACTCCTAAAACGGCAATATCATGCTAAAAACCCGCTTGAAGCAGGTTGTCGCGGACCTGGAGGTCCGCGCTCCTGTTAAGTTAACACAGTAGAATTAATATTTCCAAACTACCCCTTCCCCTTTTCCCCGACCGTTTCCAGATCGATTCTCTCCGGTGCCGGCGCCGGTGCTGTCTGTTCCTCCTTTTCCTCCACTTCTGCCGGCGAGGCCTCTCCCTCCAGGGGCGGTGCCTCGGCTGCCGGGCGCGCTTGCCGAAGATCCTTCGGCGAAGGGGGCGCTTTCTCCGGATCGAACAGGTCGGCCAGGCTCATCGGGCGGCGCTGTTTTTCCCAGAAAAAGCCCGGCATCTTCAGGGCACCGTGGTCGGCCTGCTTCATGGGTTTCATTTCCGCCTTGGGTTCGGTGATGAATTTGATCTTATCTACCTGGTTGTCGCCGAAATAAAGCATCATCTCGCTGCATACCGTCTTGTTCACGCCCACATAGCCCCCGCTTTCGTCCCGGGCATAGTAGACGGACTCGGCGTTGCCGATCACCGACATCCGGCGCAGCTCGTTCTCTTCGAAAAAGGCCGTGACGTTCTTGCCTTTGATCTGGTTGAAGAACAATTCGTCCGGCGAGTTGATGATGAAGGCGTTGTTGCGCATGAGGATGCGGTCGATCTTCTCGTCAGCCAGCACCATCATCACCGTGTCGGCAGTGAACTGGGAAGTATCCGACCAGACGATGGGGTTTTGCCGCAAAGGGTAGAAGTAGAACGTGGAATCGCTGGATTTATAAGACAGGGAATCGCAGACCGCCTGCATGTCGCTCTTGTAAATGCGGACGTCGTAATAGGCCAGCAACTGGCGCCTGTTTTCGCCGTCCGCCGGATTCCCGGAAACGGCCGTCGAATCTTCCTGAATAGCCGTACTGTCCTGCCCGGCCGTTAGCAGCCCTTCGGGAACAGCGAGCGAATCTGTCCGGACGGCCAGCGTATCCGGATGTAGAGTGGCCAACCCTTCGGGAATGGCCAGGGTGTCCGGGCTGCTGGTTGCCGCCCTTTGGGCAATAGCGGTCGAATCAATAGGAACGGCCAACGTATCCCTTCCGGCTGTTATCAGCCTTTCGGCAAAGCCCGTCGTGTCGATCGTGACGGCTGCCGTATCCTGGCCGGTGGTTGCCGGCCCTTCGGCAATGGCCGTTGTGTCGATTGGAACAGGCAGAGTATTCTGGCGGACCATTGCCCGTCCTTCGGCAAGGGCCGTCGAATCCATCGGGATGGCCAGGGTATCCTGGAGGGCCTTCGCCGGCTCTTCCCGGATGGCCAGCAGGGTATCGGATACCATGAAGAGGGAGTCGCCTTCGATGACCGTAATGAGCAGGGGCCGGTTGTTGCGCCCGCCGCTGGCTTTGAGGTAGTCCGTTTTCCGGTCGTATTCCGCCCGTTCGCAGACGATGGTCAGCTCGGCGGAGGTATCCCGCCAGACCACGTTGCCCATGGCAATGCCCAGCCCTTTCTCCTCGCTGTAGTCCACCTGGTCGGCGGTGAGGATTTGCGGCGGGTCGCTGATCACCGAGCGGCCGCGGGTGGAGTAGGTCTCCTTGCGGGCGTCGTAGGTGATCTCGTCGGCGACGATGTTCTGCTTTTCGTCCTGGTAGCGGGCATTGCCGTAGAGGAAGGTCCGGTCGTTGGCCTCGTCGTAGCGGATCAGGTCGCCCGTGGCCAGCCGTTCGCCCTCTTCGAAGCGGGCGTTGCCCTCCAGGCTGTAGAGGCTGCGCTTCCCGTCGTAGCGGATGGTGTCGGCAGTGGCCTGTTGTTCGCCTTTCTGGTATTGGGCATTTTGGGTGAAGGCGGCGAGGTTGTTCTCGGTGTCGTAATAGCCGTCTTCGGTGTAAATCCGGCTGCTGTCCGCGCTGATCAGGGTAGGGCCGAGGAAGGAGACCACCTCGGTCTCGGTATTGAAGCCGAGGGTGTCGGAGCGGAGGCTGAAGTCCGGGTGGATGACGATGACGCTGTCTTTGAAGAAGATCTGTTTTTCGCGCACGTAGTAGTAGCCCCGCTTGCTGGTGAGCTGGGTGGAGTCGAGGGTGAGGGTGGCGCCGTTGTTGTAGGTGGCCAGCTTTTGGGCCAGGTCGTAGGTCAGCCGGTCGGTGAACAGCTTTTGCCTGCCGTTGACCAGGATCACGTCGCCGTACAGCTCCGCAATTTTCAGGACGCCGTCGTACATGGCCGAATCGGCGAACACGCTGGTGGAGTCCCCCTGCTGGATGAGCACCTTGCCATTGGCGGTGACGTGGGTATTGTTGCGGATGACGGCCGTATCGCAGTACATATATATGCTGTCCTGCCGCAGCTCCACGTTGCCGTTCAGCTTCTGGAAGACGGTGTCTTTCCGCTGGATGTACTCGAAGACGTCGGCGTGGTCCACGTCGACTTTGTTCTTTTTCAGGGTATCCTGTTGGGTAGGCGCCGGCCTCAGCTTCGGCTTGCTTCCCACCTGGGCGGACAATACGCCGCCCGGCAGCAAAAGCAGCAGCAGGAAGGCCAGCCGGGTAATATGTCGATACAATTCGTTCATTTCTTTCGGATGCAAACATCTCATTTTCCTGGCAATAAAACGGCCTCCTTGGGCTTTTGTTAGGGGGATTAACCGTTTTTTAACGTGAGAGCAGTTGCATTTGTGGATGCTCCCTCTTCAAAAAAAACCGATAAAATTAACACATGTGATTCATCTACAATGTATTGAAAATACTTTAAAAAAAGTTATCTTGTGAAACAATTATCAGAATAATATGCAAGTTAGCCAGAATACAATAGACTATAAAAAATTTCCAACGACCAGGTTTCAAGGAAGCAAACGAAAAATACTGCCATGGATTGCCGAATCTTTAGAAGAGTTAGAATTTGAAACCGTACTAGATGGATTTGGCGGTACTGGATCTGTAAGTTATTTGTTTAAAAATCGGAAAGAAAGTAACCTATAATGATGTCTTAAAGTTTAACACAATTATCGGAAAAGCTATTGTTGAAAATTCAATGGTAAAGCTATCAGATGAAGAAATACATGCCCTTTAAGATTTGAGAACTATAGGGACCAAGATTTGATTCAAACCGTATTTAAAGGATATTATTTTCTTGATAAAGAAAATGAGTGGCTAGACAAAATTGTAAATGAGATATTTTTCATCCTTCAGTGAAACACCTATTGAAGAAGTTGAGTACAAAAAGCGATAGTTTTATATGCTGTTTTCCAATCTTGTTTGATTAAGACCTACAACTTGTTTCATAGGAGGAACCTTAATATACGGACAAGTGATGTAAAAAGGACATTCGGTAATAAAACCACTTGGGAAAGATCATTTGATGACTATTTAATGAAGTTTATTAAAGAAGCAAACTCTTTAGTATTTGATAATGGACACCAATGTAATGTGATTAACTCTTCAATTTTGAAATAGACTTGGAAGAGAATAGTTACGATTTGGTATATTTTGATCCTCCATACATTAAAAAGGAAAAATGAAACCTCAAATTATCTAAAATGTTATCATTTCCTAGAGGGTATTGCAAGATATGAATCTTGGGAAGACTTAATTGATTTTGAAACAACCAATAGAAGACTTCAAGATCATGCATTAATGAATGAGTTTACACCTCTAAAGGTTCAAGATTCATTAGAAACCTTGTTGGATAAATTTAAAGATAGTATTATCGTCCTATCTTATAAATATGGAGGATACCTTCTATTGAAGACCTAATTTCTTCAATGAAAAGAGTTAAGAAAAAGGTGTCTGAAATCAAAACACTACAAATATGCATTGAATCGACAGAATGGCAATAAAAACTAAATCGGAATATTTAATAATTGGAATTTAATGTATGAATAATTGTATAAAAAATAACTGTCGACAAAGGATCATAGGAACTTTAAGTAGTTCTACATATGAAAATTTCCCTCAAGCTCTAAAAGAATTAATAGTAAATAGTTATGATGCAGATGCGTCAAAGGTCGATTTGATAATTGAAAAGAGAATGAAGCAATAATCATTGAAGATACTGGAAAAGGAATGAGTGAAGATGATTTTGATTTTTATTTGAGAATCGCAGGAAAACTAGAAGAAAGAGTGATTATACAGAGGAGGCGCAGAATTGTAGGGAAATTTGGGGTTGGCTTTTTGGCGGTATTTCCGTTTTGTAAAATATATGAGATCGAAACTACTAGGCGAGGAAGTGCAGAATTAATTAAGGCAAGGATTAACTGTGAGAAATATTTCACTTTTGATGAAAACACTACAATTGACGTTGATAGTGTCCCAATTTTGGAGTAATTGCTAGAGATGAAAAAATAAGGAGTAAGCAATTTACAAAATAAGATTACTAGGTTTCACTAAATTAATGAAATCTTTCTTTAATAAAGAGTACGAAACAACGAAGAAAAATTCAATAAAGAATTTCGATCCTTTAAAGTTAATTGAATGGGAACTTTGTGAATATTTACCAATTCAATACAAAGATAAAGAATTTAATGAAATCTTTGCCTTGGATGAGGTACTCCTTTTGAAGTTTTTTAATGGAAAAGATTAGTTAGAAATAAACATGTAGCAACGACACTGGAAACGCATGGTGATAGTTTTGAACAGATTGGCAACATTAAATTCAGATATTTTATTGGAACTGATTTCAGGACTATTAAACCGATTGAAGCCAGATATATATTTATTCGAAACTTTAATGTTGGAGTAGGTTCAAGAACTACTTTTGGTATTGGATTAGATAGTAGACTATATTCTAAACTTGCTTGGTTATGCATTGAGATTGATGTTATTGAGGGTTGAATGACTTGATTGCAGTTTCTAGAGACAGGTTCAACTATAGCCCTGATTATGAAAAATTCAAAGATTTTTAGAGAAAAACTTAGGTATTGGGCTACAACAATTGAAGAGATTAATACTCTTGAAAAGTTAATAAGCTCCAAAAGTCAAAGTAGAATTATTGAGTTTGAAGATGATAAGGAAAGACAAAAGGAAAAATAATTAAATCTCTTGAGAAGAGAGGGGTAAATATAGAAATTAAGAAGACAGAGAAATAGATGAAGAAAAAGTTTAGGAGATAAAATTGAAGTATTTAAAGAAAAGAAAGACTTAAAGAAAGGAGAAACAACAGATGAATTGTTCCCCAAGAAAAATCTCTAGAGGAAGCGAACAGAGAAGGTTCTACTTTTATTAAAGAAAGATTTCAGGACTCACTTCGAGTAGAAATTAGTGAAACAGAATCTAAACGGACCATTCGAATTGGAGACGAAGAATATGAAATTGTAAATATGAATTGGCATATTAGTGAATTATTCCCAGCATGCAAAATCGAAGGAAAAAAATTAGTAATTAATAAGGCATATAAACTATTTCATAATAAGTCTCTTTTGGATGTTTTTGTTAAATTTCATTTTATACTCGTAAAAAACACCAAGAGGGGCTAATTAGTGATAGTATTCTTAGAAATCTTAACCGTTCAGTAGAAAAATATTCTCTGATTATTTATAAAACATGTCCTAATGAAAATTTCAAAAGTGTCTGTGAAAATTTTCGCAGTTTATCCAATGTTCAAATTAGAGATTTCGAAGACATAAATATGGTCTATGGGTAAACAATAGTGGTAAATCTAATTTTCTTAAGTTCTTAGAACTAGTTTTTCAACGTAAAGAGAAAAAATCAAGTCATTTTCAAGAGGATGGGCAAGAAGTAACCCGTGTTGAAATAGAGAAAACTAACTTTGGGAGGGCTATATTTATGATATGCCTTTTTGTTTACAAATAACCAAAAGGAAAAGGATATTAATTTTCTGTTTCTTTTAATTAATCCAGATGAGCTTGGCGAATATGGGATATTCTTTAAAGAGGGCTTTTTAGAAGAAGCAGGAGGGGCATAGGAATTATATTGAATTTGTAGGTAAAATAATGTCCTCAATGAATTTGATTCTGAAATCAAACTAGAATCTGTTAAAATTAAAGATATTGCCTACTCGATTAATGAATTTGATGTGCCTCAATATTTTGCTGAAAATGAAGAATTAGTTGAAAAAATTGGAAGTGATGGTGTTTTAGAAATAATTTCAATTTTTAATGACTGTATACTACTTGTTGACAGTAACCGATATTTTCGTAAAGAAAAGGACTCCAGTGAATACTTCCTTCTCTTCAACCTAAAATTTTAAAATTGGTTGTTTCATAATTTTTAAATGCAGAAAAGTATCAATACTTCTTGAATTTAAATGATTTCTTAAATAACATTTCTTTCTAAAAATTTGAAAAATAAATTCGAAGAAGAATTGAAGAACTTCCCTTTGAACAAATCGAGATTTCTTCGCAAAATTCGATTCAGAGCTAGAAATAATGTTAAAACAAGCTATGGAAGATACCCTTTAAAGAACTACGGTACTGGATTCAGCAAATGCTTTATTTATATACAAAAGTATTTGAAAGTACTTCAAGGATATTTTTGATAGAAGAAATTGAACTCAATCTTTCCAAATATATCAAAAGTTCTAATTAATAACTTTAGAAAATTTATTGAGGATCAATTTTAGATCAATTGATATTTACAAGTCATAGTGATCAGTTTAAAAGAAATGATTTTCGACACTTCAATGTAACAATAGATACTAAGGTGTTACCTCGATTCGAAAAATCGAGAATCCAAGAACGTTTTTGATAAAATGTCAGAAAGATTTGAGTAGAAATTAGCTTGCAAGAGGAAGGAAATTGAAATATTTTTATTCTATCGCAAGTAAAAGCTAACCCAAGTTCGATATGTAGCCCCAACCGCTCTTTGGCTCGATGCCGCAGCTTGCCGTTTAGTCAATCGTCCGCCGTCTACCAAAGTTGTATACATATCGAAACCAGTTAAAATTTGAAAGGTTATTAATAGAAAAACTAAAGGTTTTTCCCGCCACCACCTCCGCCCCTCTTCCCCACCAGCATCCCGATAACGCCCATGCCACAGGCGGAGTACGCCACGACGTGGGCGACACTGCCGGATGATGGGCTTCCGGCTGCCCACCCCAGGATGCCGCTCCACCAGCTGTCGACGGCCACTTCCCGGCCGGGGAGGATCACTTCCTTCAGCAACCGCAGGAGGGCGTTGCGGATCAGAGGGGTAGTGCCGAATTCGTCGGTGGTTTCTCCCTGCTTGTCCAGGTTGCGGCCGCCACCGAGCAGGATGCGGTTGTCGATGTTGCGGAAGTAGTAGTAGCCGCGGTCGTAGTGGAAGCAGCCCCGTAAGGGCAGTTGGGGCAGGGGAGCGGTGATCAGCACCTGGTTGCGGGCAGGCTGTACGGACAGCTCCGGCAACAGGCGGCGGGCAAAGCCGTTGGTGGCGACGAGGGCGCTGCCGGCGCGGAAGCTCCAGCCGTAGTCCGTATGGATTTCCACGCCGGAGGGCTGTTCTTCCAGTGCCTTTACCGGCAGGCCGTGAAAGATGGCGACGCCGGCGGCCAGCGCCTGTTCCTGCAGGGCTTTGGCCATCTCGCCGGTATGGATCTGCCCTTCGCCGGCATTCCAGATGAGCTGGGAGATGTTGCCGAACCCAAATTCGCTGATCCGGCCGTTGGCCAGCCGGTAGGTTTCTGCCAGGCCGGTAATGGGGCGCGCCTGCCGGTTGAAGCGGGGGAGGGCCTCGGCGCAGCGGGCCGCCAGTTCCGCTTCTTCGGGGCGGAACAGCTCGAAGCCGCCCAGGCCTTCGTAGCGGATGCGCTCGTCGCCCAGGCGCCGGCGAAGGCGTTGCAGGCCGAGCCACCGCCGTTCTACCAGGGACCAGACAGCTTCTTCGCCCTGCTGATCCATATCGTCCAGCAGCTCAGAGACGCTGCCGTAGCAGGCAAAGCCCGCATTCCGGGTGCTGGCGCCCAGGGGAAGCGGCCCCCGCTCCAGCACGGCAACGCGGGCGGACGGCGCCAGCTCGCGCAGCCGCAGGGCGGCGCTCAGGCCTACGATGCCGCTGCCGATAACGGCCACGTCGATACCCCGGAAGAAACTCTCCCGCTCCCAGTAGCTGAGTTGATAGGATGTTAGTTTAGTATTCAAGGCAAATGAATTAGTGATATGGTAATTTTCTTTACATTTGGAGGTGTTGTGGTGTTTCGGTGTTATGGTTTTTCGGTTGGCCGGTTGAGCACCCGCTGTTAGATGCTTACCCAAAAATACAGCTTTTCCGCTTGCAGATTTGTAAGGGGCAGGTTCCTGTTATTGGTTGTACCTGCCAAAAAGCGGTTAATTTTCTAAATTTGCAGTCGTTGTTTCAGGATGTGGTAATTTCCTGGCCAGAAATACGCTGATCTACATGGAAATAAGGAAATGCCAGGCGGCCAAAAGCCGGCGGTGCATTTCCAAAGTATTTCCTTCTATTTCCAGGTGTTTCTCTATTTGTGTCGGGATAAATAAGGTTTACATAAAAAAAAGATATGCTACAACGAATTCAATCGATCTTTTTGCTGCTGGCCGGCGGCGCTTCGCTCTCCTTGTTTGGCGTTCCTTTCGCGACGACGCCCCGGGCAGTGGAAGGCTCCGCAATTTTTGCTGACGCCGCCTATACTGTTCAGGACCAGGTCGCGCTGATGGCCCTGTTTGCGGTAGCCGGGGCCCTGGCCATCGCCGGCATTTTCCTCTACCGCAACCGCTTGCTGCAAATGAGGCTGAGCATTTTTTCATTTATCGCCAACCTGATCGGCGTCGTGCTCGGTGTCATCTTTTTCATGCAGAACAGCAACGATGTTGGCGAGCAGCCCGTTAACGACGGCATCGGCGTTTACCTGCCCATTGCAGCCATGATCCTGGTCTTGATGGCTTACCGTTTCATCAGCAAGGATGAGAAGTTGGTGCGGTCGATGGACCGGTTGCGGTAAGGGGTACGGGCCACTTGAAAGTGGCCCGTCCGAAAAAAAGTGGCGCTTTTGCATACAGCAAAGCGCCACTTTTTTTCCCTTCCTAATCCGGAGCCGGAAGGATATGAACGGTGAAGGAAGCCGTTTTAGTTCTTGCTTCGCTTCGGGTCTTTTTTAGCGGAGTAGTTCACCTTCAGCTGGCCGGATTTCCGGAGCTGAGTCTTGACGTCCTGAACGATGCCCATGGTCACTTCGCCATCTACCCGGAGGGAAGACGTGATCTGTCCGTGGCGGGATTCCGGCACTTTGATCTTATGCTTCTCCAGGAACAGGGGGATATCCGCAGTGGTCGCGAATTTGTCGCCCAGTTGCAGGCGGGGCTTGGTGCCGTAGAGCGACTGGTATTTTACCAGCGGGCGCCCGATGTATAGATAGTTGACCAGGGATTTTTCCTCCAGCTTGGTCAGCTCCGTGGCGTAGGGCGTCGTCACCTTCACCTTCAGCTCGGCGTCCCGCAGTACGGTAACCACCATAAAGAAGAAGAGGAGCATGAAGATAATATCCGGAAGCGAAGCCGTGGAGATCGCAGGAGAAGTCTTACCTCTTTTTTTAGAAAATTTGGACATGATAATTCAAGTTTTGTGAGGGTTGGGACAGGATTTTGTTGGTAGACAGGATTGACAGGATTTACAGGAGGAGAATTTCCCCGGAATCCTGTATATCTTGTTAATCCTGTCTGCTAAATTGGCAGGATGGAGAATTTCCCCGGAGTCCTGTGTATATCCTGTCAATCCTGTCTCATTCTTCACCGAAGGAAGTTGGTTCGGCTTCCGAAAGTACAAATGGGATTTCGTCGCGAATGGTTTTCCTGTAGGCGAAGGGCATGTCTTCGCTGTAGGGAATGCCATATTTTCGCAGGCTCATTTCGTCCCACAGTTCGTTATAGGCTGCTTTCAATTCGTTGTAGACTTCCAGATAGGCCTTGTAGCTGGTACCGCGGTCATTTTTCAGTGAAATGATAGCCTTGGTGGGCTTCTCGGCCATATCTTCCCGGTTGTACGGGTTGGCGATGAACTCCTTTGCCTTTTCGCGCAGGCGGTTCACGTCCATGATCTCACCCCGGACGAGGAGCTGGTCCTGGGCATTAACAAGGACGGAGAAAACGTTACGCGTTTTCAGCCTTGTAATGTCGGGTTCCTCTTCCGACCAGGGCGGGAGTTTTACGGTAATACCTTTGTCTTCCACGATGGTAGTGGTCACGAGGAAGAAGATCAGCAGCAGGAAGGCAATGTCGGCCATCGAGCCTGCGTTGATCTCATTGGTCATCCGGTCTCTAGCGCTCGTTTTTGCCATATTCCTCTTTTATTTGAATAAGTTACGGACCTCTGCGAAAACAAAGGCGACGGCGGCGATGACTACCAGGGCCACAGCAGTGGAAATGCCTCCGCTGATGAATTTGAGGTTGTTCGACGTAAATACAGCGCCGGCTTCCTCAAATTTATTGATCGCCCCCTGGATGTAAGGCGAAGCCTCGCCGCTTGCCATGGAGTAGGATACAAAGAAGATAACCAGCAGGATGCCAAAGCCAATGATTCCCTTCATAGAACCCTTGAAATCGCTTGCGATCTGAAACAGGCCGAAGGCCAGCAAGGCGATGGCGGCAATGATCGTCAGGGCGATAGCGCCGCCGAGGCCGAAGTTAAAAATGCCCGTTTGGTCCTGCTCTTCTTCCGGAAGGGCGGAAAACTCTCCGACGCCGGAGAGTACCGTCACCAGGAAGATAACGGTTATCAGTACACCTAACCCGAAGGCCAGCGCCTGGCCGTTTTTGGTTAAGAATTTATACATAATAGTACTGGTTTCTCTTATTTCTTAAAAATGTTGTTGGCAGCCATGATGTCAACCAGGGCGATGGAAGCGTCTTCCATCTTGTTGACGATCCCGTCGATCTTACTGACGATGTAGTTGTAGAAGATTTGGAGGATAATGGCTACGATCAGGCCGAATACCGTCGTCAGCAGGGCCACCTTGATACCGCCGGCAACGACGGAGGGCGACAGGTCGCCCACAGCTTCGATGCGGTCGAAAGCCTGGATCATACCGATTACCGTACCCATGAAGCCGAGCATCGGGGCAATGGCGATGAAAAGAGAAATCCATACCAGGCCTTTTTCCAGCAGGCCCATCTGTACGCTGCCATACGAAACAATAGCTTTCTCTACGGCTTCGGGGCCGTCGTCGGCATTTTTCAGGCCTTCGTACAGGATACTGGCAGTTGGGCCCTGGGTGGACTTGCAGACCTCCATGGCGCCCTGGACGTCGCCGGACTTGAGTTTCTCATCGATCCGCGACAGCAGCTTGTCGGTATTCGTGGTTGCAATGTTGAGCGTGATGATGCGCTCAATACAGAATGCCAGGCCGAGGATCAGGCAGATCAGTACGAAGCTCATGAAGCGCCAGTCGCCGTCGATGAAGTACTTCTTCAACACCTGATAGCCGCTCTGCGGCGCATCGGCAGTTTCTTCTTCAGCGGCAGGAGCGGGCGCAGGTTCCGGTTCAGGCTGTTCAGCCGGAGCTGCTTCTTCTTCCGCCGTAGCGTCTGTTTGTTCGGTACCTTCCTGGTCACCACCTGCTGCATCCTGCGCATATACGAAATTGCCGGAGAATACTGCCAGTCCAAATACCAGCAGTAGTGCTATTAATTTTCGCATAGTCAATACGGTTTTACGATTGTTTTTGTAAAGTTTAGCTAAGTTGGTTTAGCGGAGAGAGAGGGATTCGAACCCTCGATACCCTTTTGGGGTATACACGCTTTCCAGGCGTGCCTCTTAAGCCACTCGAGCACCTCTCCGTTTTCCTTGAAACATCAGGCGAATTTGGAATAAAGAACATTTGAAAATCGTTCGCCTTGAGCAAATATAGTTATTAAGAACTTTATGCCAATGCAGAATAACACAAAAATTGCAAAAAGATGAAACATATCAAAATTTTGAACCGCTGTAAGGCAGTTTAGGCGGCTGCTGGCCAGGTTTTTAGCCCGGCCATTTAGCTATTGGTTATGAAAGCCTTCGCCGGCCAGGGCGGCTGCGGGAAACAGCTGCCCGGCATTCCTGCTCGTGGTTTCGGCCACTTCCCGGAAGGAAACCCCTTTGAGGGCGGCCAGCTTTTCGGCCACCAGCCGGACATACGCGCTCTCATTCCGCTTGCCCCGGTACGGAACCGGCGCCAGGAAGGGCGCGTCGGTTTCCAGCACGACGTGTTCCAGGCCGATTTTTTCCATTACCTTATCCAGCCCGGCGTTCTTAAACGTCAGCACGCCGCCAATGCCGAGGAAAAAGCCCAGCTCTGTAATGCGGCGGGCCTGCTCTTCGGTTCCGGAAAAACAGTGAAAAACCCCCCGGAGGCGTTCGTCTTTTATTTGTTCGGTCAGTTCAATGAGGATATCTGTCGACTCGCGGGAGTGGATGACGATGGGTACGCCCAACTCTTTGGCCCATTCGGCTTGTTGAAGGAAAGCCTCTTTTTGTTGTTCCAGGAAGGTTTTATCCCAGTACAGGTCGATGCCGATCTCCCCGATGGCGCAAAACGGGCGCTCATCCAGCCAGTCGCGCACGATGGCCAGCTCTTCCTCAAAGTTTTCTTTTACGGAACAGGGGTGCAGGCCCATCATGGCAAAACAGCGGCCGGGATATGCTTCTTCCAGTTCCAGCATCTTCGTGATCGAAGAACTGTCGATGTTGGGGAGAAAAAACTGCTCCACCCCGCTGTCCAATGCCCGTCGGATCATCTCGTCGCGGTCTTCGTCGAATTGTTCCAGGTAAAGGTGGGTGTGGGTATCGATCAAGCGCATGCCGGTTCCTCTTTTGCGTAAAGATATTACATTTTTTAAAGCTCCTCCTATTCATGGATTATATTTCAGCCGTTTTTGGCGTATGGGCCGGCATACTTCGCCGGCGCCTTTTGCGTTTCAGGTACGGATTGCCTAACTTCCCGCCGCATCGGAAACAACCATCAAACAACTCATGGCCAAAAAGAATAAATACTACGTCGTTTGGGAAGGCAACACCCCGGGCGTTTATGACAACTGGACGGACTGCCAGCTCCAGATTAAGGGATACCCCGGCGCCAAATACAAGGGATTCCCAACCCGGGAGGAAGCCGTGGCCGCTTTTCGCGGAAGTTTTCAGGAACACATCAGCGCCGGCAGCCCCGGCCGGGCAAAGCCCCGGCCCGCCGTTTCCGAAGAGGCCCGCAAAGATATTGTATGGGACAGCCTCAGCGTGGACGCCGCCTGCAGCGGAAACCCGGGCGTGATGGAATACCAGGGCGTCGATACCCGGACCAAAGCGCAGGTCTTCCACAAAAAGTTCAGCCTGGGCACCAACAACATCGGCGAATTCCTGGCCATCGTCCACGCCCTGGCCCTCTTCAAACAACAGGGGAAGGATACACCTATATATACAGACTCCAAAACGGCAATGAGCTGGGTGAGAAGGAAAAAGGCCAATACGCAACTGAAACGCACCGCCCAGACCCGGCTGATCTGGGAACTCATCGGCCGGGCCGAAACGTGGCTGAAAAACAATACCTGGGACAACCCCATCCTGAAGTGGGATACGGAACGGTGGGGGGAGATTCCGGCGGATTTCGGAAGGAAGTGAATGAATAGGCAAGTCCTGACCGGAAGCGCTGCAGCGAAGCCAGGCAGGGAACCAGCGCCGGTCATTCAATAGCGCCTTCCAACTGCATCAGGATAGCGGAGGGCAGGTTGCTGAGCGCATCCCGGGAGAGGGAAACATCAAAATCCCGGATGGCTTCTCTTCCTTTAAAGAGTTTACCGTACACCCTTATTTCTCCCTCCCTGCGCTGATAGCGGCCTTTCAGCGAATAGGCTTTGGCGTATTCCGGGATGTCTACATAGATCAACTGGGCGCCCACTCCTTTAGAGGACATTTGCAGAAAGTGTTCTTCCAGCAGTTTTCCCAGGCCCAGCACATCGTCAAAAAGCACTTCATCCTGAAAGTAATTGCGGACGAATACCGGTTTGGGAGAGCTCAGGCTGATGTTCACCGCTTCGTTGTTGATCCCGATGTCAAAGCTGCCCCGGAGGGGGCCATCCGCCATGGGTTGCTGAATGCCTCCGATGCCTTCGGCCAGTTCGGGGACGCGCTGCTGGGCGAATTCGAACAGCCGGGCAACATCGACGTACTTTCCTTCCCGGAGCGCAAGCCCGTCTATGCCTTGAAGAAGGCTGTATGTCAATAACCCCTGCCCGTATTTACCCGCTTCATAACTGACTTTGTTCGAAGCACTGCCGGCAAGGACGAACATGCCCGTGCGGTCCTGCATGCGGTCGAATGCCCGCACCTGGGTTGAGCTCAGGGATTTCTTGCTGCTGGAGAGGGATTCTATCAGTCCGCCGGAGTAGCAGGCATCCAGGATCAGGACTTGCTTTTGAGCGGGAATGAGGTTGATCCACCGGGTCAGTTCTGAACTGGAAATGGCGCGGGATTGGCGAATGCCGTCGTCGCTGAGGTCTATGCTGGCTATTTCCTGGGTGAGATAATAGAATTGAGCCCGGTCAGCATCCCCATAGGTGATGCCGTGGCCCGAAAGGTAAACCAGCAGGATGTCTTCGGCTTTGGCTTGTTGTTCGAAGGCCCGGAAGGCTGCCTGGATATTATCTTTCTTGGGGTGCATGGCGATTTCAGCTGTATCCGTAGTGAGGAGCTGGATGAAGACTTCATCCACTCCGAAAAGCTGGCTGCCGGCCTGTTGAATGGCCGTAGCCATGGCTATGGCGTCCTGCCCGGAGTACTTCAGGTCCAGTTGTTGGCCGGCATAATCAGCCGTGCCGATGATGATGGCGTAAAGGGCCGGGTCGTTTACGGCGTCGAAGGAAGGGGCGAAACCAGAGCTGTCCCCTTCGCCCCTGGCCCGCCGGGTGCTGGCCTTGTAGCCCAGTTCCAGAGGGCTGCTCCTGAGCCAGCCGGCTTCGTTGTAGGCCCGTATCATGATCCTGTTCGCGCTGTCGGGGTGGGCATAAAAGTAACGGGCATAATCCTCCAGGCTGATCCGCAGGGAACTGTCCCGGCTACCGGAAGGCCGCCTTTCGGGGTTCGCCTCTTCCAGGATTTCCTTGTCGTTGATGAAAAGGCTTACTTTCCCGATCCCGCCGCTGCGGGCTTTCAGCTGGATATAGAGCGAGTCCTTCCGGATTTCCGCTTCCACAACAGGATAAAGGGGGACGGACTCGAGCCGGGATACCGAACGGATGGGCTCATCGGAAAGCCCCAGCAGTTTGGGCAGCAGCCCCGGCTCGTAGTACCTTTCCTTCAGCTGCTCCAGTTCGACCGTCTCCCGGCCGACGACGAAGAAAAGTTTGTTCATAGCGTGGGGCGAGGCGTCGAAAAGCCCGGAGGGCGCGATGGCCACCCAGCCATCCACATCCAGGAAGATGAGTTCGGCGACGAGGGTATGATTGCGGGTATCCCAGATGTCGATCCTGCCGTCAACGGCCAGGAATACGAAACGGTTATCAGGGGAAATGCAGGCCTGCTCAAGGGAAACCGTGCCTTTGTGCATTTTGGTCCATCCTCTGGATTGGGCACTGGTTAGTACCACCTGGCTGGTATAATTATAAAAAAACCCCAGTTGGAAAGAACTATCGGGTGCGTCCAGAGAAAAAAAGGAGGGCCATTGCTTGTGGGCCGGCCTCAGTGCCGGGTCGTCGTTCTCTTCCTGGCCAGGAGGTTCAAGGTTCTTCAGGGAAAGAGGGGGGGCGGCACCGGCGAGCATGGAGGTGGGGGCCTTTGCCAGTTTATCATAGGTGCTGAAATAAATATTTTCGGAATCAGCTTTGATCTTGTAGGCGAAGAACATGCTGTCCATTACCATTTTCAAACGGCTTTGTTCAAGGTCCAGCATCATGATCTTCTGCTGGGGAACAATGGTGTCGTAGGCATAATCGCCGCAGGGCCGGAGGGAAAAGAGGAGCTTTTTCCCCTGCTCAAAGCTGGTGAGGCTGCCAATTTCCTGACAGTAGCATTTAAAGTGTTGATGAGCTGCCCCTTTTCCCTTTTGGGCCAGCTCAAAGTGGACGGAGGCTGCTTCATCTGAGGTCAGTTCATCCAATGGCTGCTGGGTGATCGAGAGATCGTAGGGGCCTTCGCCTCCCGTTGGAGGTTTCCGCCAGATGTCGAACCTGCCCGATAATTTACGGGGCCTTTTGGTTTTTTCGAAAAGGTGCAAAGGCAGGCTGGTTACCATGCCGGGTTTAAATTTTGCCAGCTTTTCCCGCCGGGGGAAATAGGCGTCAAGCCCAAAGGGGAAATGAAAAAAAAGAGCATCGTTCTCTTCTGATACGCCCAGGTTTCCGGGATCGTACAGCCACTTTGAAATGTCTTGCGGCATTTCATGGGCCTCGTCTGGATATTGCAGGGCGAGGGCCGGGTAATTCCCGGCCAGGTCAAGAAGCTCCAGGTTGTAGCCGTCGGGATAATATTCGTTCTCGATCCAGCCTCCCTTATTGCCGATTTTCAGGTAAAACCTGCCGTTTTCAGAGAGGTATGCTTCATCCAGGCGGGAGAACATCTGCCCTATCCGGGAAGGGATAGAAACCTGTTGCCCTTCATCGATCAATACCTTTAAAATACCGCCGGCGCATTCGGCGAAGAGGGTTTGGCTATCGGCGGAAAACCAGTAGCGGCCGGAAAAATCGGAGGTTTCCAAAAGGTCGCTTTTCAGTTCCTCGGGAGCCGCCAGCCTCCGGATGGGGCGCAGGGGGTTGGTACGCCATACCCACAACTCGGCATGGCCGCTGCTGCCAATGCCTGGCGCGGTGCCAAACAGTTGTACCAGGAACTGGCCGTCGGGAGAGTATTTGGCTTCGCCGACGTATTCCTCCTGGAGGTCCAGCCGGGGTATGAAAAGTTCCGGCTTCTGCGCGAAGGAGAGAAGGGAAGAAATGGACAGCAAAAGGAACGGCAAAAGGGCCTTTCTCATGGGGATAAATGTTTGGGCTTGCCCGACAAGATATTGAATTTGAACAAGCTGGCAAAGGTCACCCCCGAAAGGCCCATATTTCTACCGTGCCACCGGGAACTTCATTTTATACTCCACCTTCACCTTGCCCTTCCTGATGTCCTCCAGCTTGCGGCGTACCAGCCTGCGTTTGATCGGCTTGAGGTGCTCGGTGAAGAGGATGCCGTCGATGTGGTCGTACTCGTGCTGGATGACGCGGGCGTTGACGCCGGTGAAGACCTTTTCGTGCGCCTCGAAATTTTCATCCACATAGCGGAGGCGGAGCTGGGGCGGGCGGTCCACATCGCCGCGCACGTCGGGGATGCTGAGGCAGCCTTCCTCGTAGGTCCAGGGCTCGCCGGCTTCTTCGACCTTGTGGGCGTTGATGAAAACCTGCCTGATCCCTTCGTCCTCTTTGCCTTCCTCCATGATCTGGATGGTGTCGACGACAAAAAGCCGGATGGACTGCCCAACCTGGGGCGCGGCCAGGCCGACGCCTTCGGCGTGGTACATCGTTTCCCACATATTCTCGATAAATTCCTGGAGGCCGGGGTGTTCCTGCGTGATGTCTTCCGCCATTTTTTTCAGGACCGGTTGTCCATAGGCGTATATCGGTAATAACATCGTTTGGTATTAGCTTCTTTTGGTTTCGAGATAATCCTGTAAGATCAATACAGCGCTCACTTTGTCGACGAGGCTTTTGTCCCGGCGCTTTTTTTTCCTGGCGCCGCTTTGCAAAATAACCTGCCTGGCCTCTTCGGAAGTATAACGCTCATCATGAGTAACAACTTCAATATCGGGAAAAAGTTTTTTCAGCTTTCGCACAAAACCGACGACCAGGGGATGGATCTGCGCCGGGTTGCCGTCGGGATAAAGCGGTTCGCCGACCACGATGGTTTCCACCTCCTCCTGCCCCAGGTACTGCTTCAGGTACTCTTCCAGCTCCGGAGTGGCTACCGTATCCAGCCCGCTGGCAATGATCTGCAGGGGGTCGGTGACGGCCAGGCCGGTGCGTTTGGTGCCGTAGTCGATGGCGAGGATGCGGGGCATGGTTGGATGGTTATGTGGTTTATTGCCGGGAGTTTGGGGCGCTAAAATGTGCTCAAATTTAATAATTCGGGCTGAAACAACGAATCGTGAAGTTATTTTTTAATCACTACTAAGGGGCCGGCCGGCGGTCAACCGATCCAATCCTTCACCCGTTGCCGGAAGCTCTTTCCGACCGGCAGTTGCCCGCCGTTTTTCAGGCGCACGGTATTGCCTTCCACAAAATCGACGTGCTTCCGGTTGAGGATATAGGATTTGTGGATGCGAAAGAAATCGCCGGCGGGCAGTTCTTCTTCGAAACCGGACAAGGTCCGCGGCGTCAGGTGAAATTCGCCTTCCAGCCAGACTTTGACGTAGTTGCCGTAGCTTTCCAGGTAGAAAATATCCGAAAGGCTGACCTGGATATGGCGCTTGTCCACCTTGATGAATATCTGGCCCGGCTCGTGCCCGGCTGGCGCCGGGGGCCGGGCAGGGGAGGGCACGGCGCCCCGTTTCAGCTGATGCAACTCCATTGCTTTGTTGACGGCTTTCAGGAAACGGCCAAACCGGAAAGGCTTCAGCAGGTAATCGCACACATCCAGATCGAAGCTTTCCAGGGCGTATTCTTCGTAGGCGGAAGTGACGATGACGATCGGGGGGTGATGGAGGGTTCGCAGAAAATCCAGCCCTTTGATTTTGGGCATCTGGATGTCGAGGAAGACCAGGTCGGTTTTTTGCCTGCTCAGAATAGAGAGGGCTTCGGTGGCCAGGTAGCACTGGCCGCATATCTCGAGGAAGGGCACGTCTTTGGCATACTCCAGGATGACTTTGTGCGCCAGGGGTTCGTCGTCGATGATCAGGGAACGCAGTTTGTTCATAAAGCCAGTTTAAGCATTGCGGAATAGGCATGCCCGCTTTGTTCTGCCTGCAGTTCGTGCCGCTCCGGGAAGAGCAGTTCCAGCCTCCGCCTCAGGTTGCTCAGCCCGACGCCGTTGCCGGGTTCCGCATTTTCAAAGGAGTTGGCGCAGGTGAACAACAGGCCGGCCCCGTCGCTTTTCAGGCGTATGTGCAAAAAACAGGCTTTTTCCGCCGGTTCGATGCCATGCTTGAAAGCGTTTTCCACTAAGGTAATGAACAGCAGGGGAGGGATGCGCAGTTTTTCATCGGCAATATCCTTTTCGAACCGATAATCCAGCTTTTTATGCAGCCGTATCCGCTGCAGGCGGATGTAGTCTTCAATGTATTTGACCTCTTCAGCCAGCTCAACGCTTTCTTCTTTTCCTCTGTAAATAACATAGCGCATCAATTCGGAAAGCTGCAGGATCACCTCCGGCGTCTGCTGGTCCCGGGTGATGCTTAGCGCGTACAGGTTGTTCAGGGTGTTGAAGAAGAAATGCGGGTTAACCTGCTGTTTCAAAAGGTTGAGTTCCGCAGCGGCTCTTTCCTGTTCGAGCCTGGCTATTTCGGTGGATTGCCTGTGCCACTCCATCCCGATGATCAAAGGGGCGCTCAGCACCATGATCGAAAAAGGCAGCCCGCCCCGGTCGGATGGGAAAATCTCATGTGCGGTAAAAAGCAACGCGCCTTCCAGCCGCACTGCCGGCAACGCGCCCAGAAGGAGGGCCAGAAACGGGTAAAAGGCCAGGATGGCCCCGGCTATCCCAAACCCATAGTAAAGCAGGCCTTTCTTCTTGAGCAGGATGGGCACCAGGAAATAATGGTTGACAAAATAAAAGAAGGAGTAGGCCATCAGGATGAGCAAAAACTGAAAGGTGTAACTGATGAACAACGGGATTCTCTGAACGAAGCCCGCAAAACCGTCAGGGGCGCCGGCACTGAATGGCCGGTAGGCAAACGCCGCGCCCAGCACGGAAGCCAGGATAACTACCAGCAATAACAAGTTCTTTTCGAAATGATCTTGCTTCAGCCACCGGCCGGCGCCTTTCCGGCGAAGCAGGTAGCTGTTTAGGTGTATGGCCGCCTCGGCCAGCAAAAAACCCACTCCGATAACCATTACATAACCGGAGGGAACGGCCTGTCCTTGGGGCGGAAAGATAAAAAGGGGGCCGGACAGATATGCCTGAGCCATCGCCAGCAATACCGGCCAGGCCAGGAAGCAGCCTGCCCACAGCGCGCGGCAGGCATTGCGCCCCAGCTTCTCCTTCAGCCGCCCCCTGAATAAGGCAAAGGCCAGCACCGGAAGGAACAGCAGGGTGGTGGACAGCACATAGGAGGTGTAATAAGGCCAGGTATACCGCCCGGATTCCACCATCATCACATAACTGATAAGCAGTATTGTGGTGAAGAATATCCAGCTTGAATTCCCCAGCAGAAATTGTTCTGTTTTTCTTTTTATCCTTTTCACTGGTTTGATTTTAGTGTTGGTGATCTGGGGTTACGGGCCGGCAAATTAACGCCCCACCCTTGCTTATACAAATTTGCATGCCCAAAGGCATGTGCCCGGTGATGAACGGCAAATGTTCCGGCAATGACGCCGGCAGGGCCGTTCGCCACCACTTTAGCTCCCTTTGTCATTGATGTTTGAGCATCAACCCGTGCTCTGCTATTTTCGCAGGCGTACCAAAACCGGAAAAGCAATGAGCCTGAACATCAGCGGCCTGGCCAAAACATACCCCAACGGCGTCCGGGCTATCGACGACATCAACCTTGGTATCGGAACCGGCATGTTTGGCCTGCTCGGCCCCAACGGCGCCGGCAAGTCCACCCTGATGCGGACCATCGCCACCCTGCAAAGCCCCGACGCCGGCAGCATATCCTTTGATGACATCGACGTGCTAAAGGAACCCATGCGCCTGCGCCGGGTACTCGGTTACCTGCCCCAGGAGTTCGGCGTTCACCCCGGCGTGTCGGCGGAGAGCCTGCTGGATTATTTCGCCGCGCTCAAAGGCGTCGCTTCCCGGGCGGAGCGCCGCCGCCTGGTCGGATACGTGCTGGAGGCCACCAACCTGTACGAAGTGCGCAAAAAACACGTGGATACCTTTTCCGGCGGCATGCGGCAGCGCTTTGGCATCGCCCAGCTGCTGCTCGGCAACCCCCGGCTGATCATCGTCGACGAACCTACTGCCGGGCTGGACCCCGCCGAGCGCAGGCGCTTCCTCAATATCCTCCGGGAGGTAGGCACGCACAACACGGTTGTTTTTTCCACCCACATCGTCGATGACGTGAAAGAGCTGTGCCATGAAATGGCTATCCTGAACGGCGGGCGTATTCTGCAAAAAGCGGCGCCAGCTGCCGCCACCGCCGCCCTGAAAGGGCTGGTGTGGACAAGGGCCGTGCCCCGGGAAGCCCTGGAGCGCATGGAAGCCAGGTATGGCGTGCTCTCCTCCAGCTACAACCCCGATCATTCCGTCAACATCCGGGTGTATGCCCCGGAGCGGCCCTCCCCGGAATTCACAGCGGCGGAACCGCAGCTGGAGGATGCCTATTTTGCCGCTTTGAAAAAGGAAGGCGGTTGACATTTTAACCGGATTGCAGTGGCGGCCAGAATCGCCCATCAGAAACCTTCAATTGCCCCGGAACCAGGAGACTTTAACTTCGAACCTTCAAACCTCCACCCCATGTTCTCTGCCATCTTCCAATACGAACTTCGCCACTGGCGCCGGCAACCTTCCATTTACGCCTACGCCACTGTATTGCTGCTCGCCTCCGCCGGTGCCATGGCCGCCCAGGCCGGCATCGACGGCGAAGGGGCGGCGGTGCCCGGCATGGAGGCACTGGCCAACTCGCCCGCCCAGCTTCAGGAAATGGCCGGCTTTTTTATGAAGCTGATCCTGTTTGTGATCCCCGCCATCGCCGGCGCTTCGGCCTACCGGGACTTCAGGAGCAACTTTCACCTTTTGTTGTATTCCTACCCGCTGGCCAAAAGCAGCTATTGGCTGGCCAAATTCAGCAGCGCCTTCATCGTCCTGGCCCTCGTCGCTTCCTCTGTTGGGTTCGGCTTTTTCATCGGCGCGCGCCTGCCGGGGGCCAACCCGGCTTTGGTGGGCCCCTTCCGGCCGGAAGCCTATCTGCAGCTCTATCTGGTGTATTTGCTTCCCAACGTGTTGCTCTTTGGTGCCGTCGTTTTCACCTTAGTGGCCCTGAGCCGGAATATCTATGCCGGCTTCATCGCGATCGTCCTCCTTTTTTTTATGCAGATGCTGGCCGGCAGTTTGTTTGCCGGGCAGGACAGCCGCTTCTTGTATGCCCTGCTGGATCCTTTCGGGCAGGAGGCCAGCTTCTATTACGCCCGTTACCGGACACTAACCGAGCGCAACGAACTGCTGCTGCCCGTGAAAGGCATTGTCCTCTACAACCGCCTGTTGTGGCTGGGCATCGCGGCCGCCGTTTTCGGGTGGGGGTATAAACGGTTTTCTTTTCATCATCAGAGCCTTTCCTTTGGTTGGTGGTGTGTTAAATCCGTTGATCCATTCAGCGGACCTGGAGGTCCGCTCTCCATTTGTGCCGAAAGTTCAACGAATTTAATACACCACCCCTTTGGTTTAAGGAAGAAAAAACAGGGCCGGATCCTGGAAAAAAAACCAGGAAGCATCGCCAAAGTGGAGCTGCCGGCAGCCCGCTACGAATACGCTTTCCGGCAACAGCTGATTACCGCCTGGCGATTGGCAATGGCTGATTTTCGGTACATCCTCACAAGCCGGCTGTTCATCGCCATCCTCGCGGCGGGTTTGCTCGCCATTTTTTTCCAGCAGGCGGAGATGAGCCCGCAGTATGGCTTCCGCACCCTCCCGGTGACGTGGAAAATGCTGCGGATACCCACCTTCCTGTTCCTGGGGGTTGTTCATATCCTTACTTTCCTCTACGCCGGCATGCTGGCGCATCGCGCCCGGATTGCCCGCATGGCTCAACTCGTGGACATTGCCCCCGTCCCCAACTGGGTTTTCCTGCTTTCCCAGCTGATGGCGCTGATCGCCATGCAGGCCATTTTACTGTTACTGGTCATGATTGCGGGCGTGTCCGTGCAATTGGGCCAAGGCTATTACCGGCTGGAAATCGGCCTGTATCTGTTTCAACTGTTCGGTTTGTACCTTCCGGGGCTGATTATCTGGGCATTTGCCGCCCTTTTTGTTCAAACGCTGTTTGCCAGCCCCTATTTGGGCCTGTTCCTGCTGGCCCTGGGTTCGATGGGGGTGATGGGCCTGCCCGAACTGGGAATCCACCACCATGTCTTCCGCTTCAACTCGGCGCCCGAATTCGCGTATTCCGCCCTGGATGGCTTCGGCGCCACCCTGCCTGCCTGGCTGCTTTACAAATCCTATTGGATGCTGGGCGGCCTGTGCCTGCTGGCAGGCGCCTGGCTGTTTTGGGTGCGGGGGCTGTCCTTTTCCTTTTCAGAACGCCTGGCCATTACGCGAACGCGGTTCAAAGGCATTGCCGCAGTCGCTATCCTTTGTCTTTTGCTGGCTTTCCTGTCCCTGGGGTTTTCCATCTATTATGAAGACAACTACCTGTACGGGAAAATAAACACCCCGCAGGAAGAGGAACGCTGGAAAGCGGAAAATGAGAAAAAGTATAAAAAGTATGAATACCGCATACAGCCCCGGATCACGGCCGTGAAAATCAATATGGACATGTTCCCGGAAACGCGCGACTTCAAAGCCGCCGGGCAGTACACGCTGGTGAACCGGTCGGCACAGGTGATTGATACGTTGCTGGTCCACTACAGTTATGACGAGACGACTGTCTACCGCCTGGGCCAGCCGGCCCGGTGCCTCAGCCGCGACACTTTCATTTGCTTCGACATCCACCTGCTGGAGCAGGGGCTGGCGCCGGGCGACAGCATGCAGTTGTATTTTGAAACTAAAAACGAGCCCAACAGCCTGTTCCGGACCAGCTCGCCGGTGAACTACAACGGTACTTTTATTGCCGACGATGTCTTCCCCGGCCTGGGCTACCGCCCCATCGAGCTGTCCGGCAACGGCAAACGGGCAAAATACGGCCTGCCGCCTCTGCCTGCGGAGCGGCCCCATCCGTCCGACAGCGCCGCCCTGCGTAATTCCTATTCTTCCCGCGACGCCGACTGGATCGCCTTCGAGGCTACCGTCAGCACTTCCGCCGATCAGGTCGCCCTGGCGCCGGGTTACCTGCAAAGGGAATGGCAGGAGAATGGGCGTCGTTATTTCCAATACAAGATGGACAGCCGGATCAAGGATTACTACGGCTTCAACTCCGGGCGGTACAACGTCCTGATGGGCCAGTGGAACGGCGTCAGCCTGGAAATTTACCACCACCCCGGCCACGAGCACAACCTGGACAACATGATGGAAGGCCTGAAGGGCGCCCTGGCCTACAACAGCCGCCATTTCGGCCCCTATCAGCACCGGCAGGCCCGCATCATTGAGTTTCCGGTAACGGTTGGGCAGTTTGCCACTACCTTTGCCAATTCCATTCCCTTCTCGGAAATCCATTTTATAACCGATACCCGGCACGAGGGCGCCATCGACTTCCCGCTTTACATCGCCGCTCACGAGATGGCCCACCAGTGGTGGGGCAACCAGCTCATGCCCGCCGACGTGCCGGGCGCAAAGATGCTGACCGAGAGCATGGCGGAATACACCGCGCTGAAAGTGCTGGAAAATAAGTATGGCAAGGCCGGGGTGCGCCGGTTTCTTAAGCTGAACCTGGATTGGTACCTCCGGGGCAGGGCAAAGGAAAGGAAACAAGAGCGGCCGTTGTTGTTCGCCGAACCGGGGCAGGACTACATCCACTACCGGAAAGGAGCCCTGGTTTTTTATGCGATGAGCGATTATCTCGGCGAAAATAACCTGAACCGGGCCATAAAAACTTACCTCGACGAAGTGCGCTTTCAGGAAGCGCCGTACACGACCTCCCGGGATATGCTCCGGCACATCCGCCGGGGTACTCCCGATTCCCTGTCCTACCTGCTCAGGGACCTCTTCGAGACCGTCACCCTGTACGACAACCGCATAACGGACGTAGAGGCAGCGCCCCTCGGCAATGGCGCCTATCAGGTAGATATCGGGTTTGTCATCAGCAAATACCGCATCGACGGAAAGGGCCAAATTTCTTTTGAAGAAGAGGGCGCGGCGGCCCTGCCTGATGAAGAGGGCAACAGCCCGGTTCGCTCGCTGCCCCTGGCGGATTATATCGAGATCGGCATATTCGGGAAAGAAGGCGCCAGTGGCGAAAAGGAGGAACTCTATCTCAGAAAACACAAGGCTGCCCGGATTCACAACAAAATCCGTATCGTCGTGGATAAGCAACCGGCGGCCGTGGCGGTGGACCCCTTCTTTAAGCTGATAGACGCAGAGCCGGGGGATAACTGGAGGGGGATCGCAGAGGGGTTCTGAAGGTTAGGGCACTACGGAAACCCAGGAAAAGGAGTGAAGGAGTGATTTAGCGAATGAGTGAATAGCAAATAGATTCAGCTATGTAATAAATTTTGATTTTGAATACAATACATATTTTATGTTTTTCCATTCAATCCCTCTCTTCTCATCCGCCGAAGCCTGGCGAAGGTGGGCATCCACTCATTTGGGTGACTTTCCTGCCTCCGTCCGGCGGAGACGGACTACGGACCGGCAGAGACGGAGCAGCCTCATAAGTGTAAAAGTATAAGTATCTGAACACTAATAGTGATACATAAAACCGACTCTAAGGGCTTGCACAGAAATAAATGGTACAGAATAGAGGAAGTTATTTTGTGCGCTGGCAAGGCGCCAAACGCAGGCATAGCCGGAGCTACGGCGAGGCTTGGCAACAGTCTACCCCGTACACGGAGTGTCGGGGCCGCCAGCGTGCAAAAGAACGACTCTAAATGGAGTGTTTATTTTTGGGCAAGCCCTAAGCCCCCGTTAATCATTCATTCACTCATTCACTCATTCACTCATTCACTCATTCACTCATTCACTCATTCACTCCATGTACATAAAGGAGTTCTGGCAGGGGCCTTTACCCGCTTATCCATCCTCATTCCCCCAGGAACCTGCTCCTCAGCTCCGGCGTCGGCACCATGCACTGGTCCTTCTTCCCGAACCAGCGGTATCGGTTGCGGGCGATCCAGTCGTAGACGGCATTGCGGATGGGGCGGGGGACGATGATGAAGCCGTAGAGGGCCGGCCAGGCGCCGGGAAGGTAGCGGGCCGCCCGCAGCGCCGCGTCCGACCGGGTGAACAGGCGCCCCTTTTCTACCAGGATGACGGTGCTGACATCGGCAGGCGCTTCCGGGAACTGCTCCAGCAACTCTTTTGCTGCATCGGATTGCAGGGACGCGAAGCGGAAAACGCCTTCCGGATCCCGCCCGATGATGAACCGGACTGCCCCGTTACAGAGGTTGCAGACGCCGTCGAAGAGCAAAACGGGATGGTCTTTCATAGTTGTTAGAACGCCCTGGCCGGGCGTGGAGTTCGGGGCTTTTTGGAAGGAAACTCCTTGTTGCATTAGGCAGGTTCAGGTTTTTTTTTCTATATTAACTCGCTTTTTTGATCTTTTCAGAGATTAAAAACAACTCTTCGATAGTTTTATTCCCTGAGCATTTTGTTGAAAATGAGACACTTGGGTGAAGTTGCCGGTTCCGGCAGGGCTTCAGCGGGGCGACTTTTGATTGTTCATTTTTTATATAAATACCTGGTTTATGAAACAAATTTTACTACTCATGCTGGGGGTAATCTTCGCCATTACCTCGCATGCACAGAAGACAGTAACCGGAACGGTCACCGGCGAAGGAGAAGGCCCGCTGATCGGTGCCACCGTTCAGGTGAAAGGCACCTCCGCCGGCACGGTGACGGACTTTGACGGGAAATACTCCATCAATATCCCGCAAGGCGCCAACACTCTGGTTGTCTCATTCATCGGTTTTACCACCGTAGAAACCAATATTGACGGCCAGGAAGTCATTAATGTGCAGCTTCCGTCGGGTAAGGTGCTCAGCGAAGTGGTCATCGTCGGGTCGCGCAGCGCCGGCCGCACCAAGCTGGAGAGCGCGGTGCCGGTAGACGTGCTGGACGTGAAGAACCTGGCCCTGGCCGCGCCGCAGACCAACCTCAACCAGATGTTGAACTACGTGGCGCCGTCCTTTACGTCCAATACCCAGACCATTTCCGACGGGACGGACCACATCGACCCGGCATCGCTGCGCGGCCTGGGGCCCGACCAGGTGCTGGTGCTGGTCAACGGCAAGCGCCGCCACACCTCTTCTTTGGTCAACGTCAACGGCACCTTCGGGCGGGGTAACGTCGGCACCGACCTCAACGCCCTGCCCGCCGCGGCCATCGAGCGCATCGAGATCCTGCGCGACGGCGCCGCCGCCCAGTACGGCTCGGACGCCATCGCCGGGGTGATCAACCTCATCATGCGGGACGACTACAACAAGCTGACGGCCAACTTCACTTCAGGCGCCTATTTTTCTGAAGGATCTAATTTCTTTACCGGCGGCTCGGACGGGGATACCTACGACCTCAGCCTCAACTACGGCCTGCCGCTGGGCAGCCAGGGCGGTTTTATCAACTTTACCGGCGCCTTTGAAAGCCGGGGCTGGACCAGCCGGATGAAGGAGTACTCCGGCAGTATTTACAATGCGTATAATGCTGTTGAAAGACTAGCCAGGGCGAAAAACTTTGACGTTGCCAATCTCACAGAAGGCCAGATTCGAACCCTGATAACAGACCTGAATTATTTGAATGATACCCAACGCAACAATATTCTTAATGCCAGCGACGGCGAATTGCACGACCTCAGCGGCTGGAATACCTTGAACGACCTGGCTGCCATGCAAGGTATTCAAGTAAATTCGGACAACCTCGATCAATTAAAAGGGTTGCTTCCCGATA
This sequence comes from Lewinellaceae bacterium, assembly GCA_020636375.1. GTDB lineage: Bacteria > Bacteroidota > Bacteroidia > Chitinophagales > Saprospiraceae > JACJXW01. Next base: position 230,430 of record JACJXZ010000015.1, read on the forward strand.
TTTCCTACTTGTCGGCCGACCAGTTGGCTGCTGCTCAAAATGCAGGAGACTTCGATGCGTTCAACAACGCTTTGTCTGGTGTCTCCGGTCCATTGGCCGTTAACGTGACGGATGCCGAACTGGCCCAGCGCGGCCTGGAACGCACCGACTTCAACATGCGCATCGGCCAGTCGGAACTGCGCGGCGGAAAGTTCTTCATGAATATGGAACTGCCCCTGGGCAACAAGGCGGAGATTTACGCCTTTGGCGGCCTGAGCCTGCGCGACGGCCTGGCCACCGGCTTTTACCGCTTCCCCAATCAGGAGCGGACCTATTCGCCGGCATACCCCGACGGCTTCCTGCCGGAAATCCATACGGACGTCAACGACCAATCCATTGCCGTGGGCATACGCGGAGACCTGAGAGGGTGGAATGCCGACTTCAGCAACACCTTCGGCCGCAATGCCTTCCGCTACAACGTGCAGAATTCAAACAACGCTACTCTCCAAAACTCTACGCCCTTTGAGTTCGACTCCGGCGGTTTCGCCTTCTCCCAGAATACCGCCAACTTCGACCTGAGCCGCTACTGGGATGGCGTCCTCTACGGTCTGAACGTGGCATTCGGCACCGAATTCCGCGTCGAGAATTACCAGATCAACGCCGGCGGGCAGAATTCCTACGCCAGCTTCGACCGCTTCGGGCAGGTCGTCACCCCTACCACCCCTTCAGAAGACCTCGTTACCGACTTCTTCGGCAGGGGCCGCCCCGGCGGCGCCCAGGTCTTTCCTGGTTTCCGACCGGACAATGAGCTGGACGAGTTCCGCAACAGCGTCGCGGCTTATACCGATATCGAGGCCGACATTACCGAGAGCTGGCTGCTGACCGGCGCCGTGCGCTTTGAGAACTACAGCGATTTCGGCTCCACGACCAACTTCAAGGTGTCGTCCCGCTACAAAGTCACCGACGATATTTCTATACGCGGCGCGTTCAGCACCGGTTTCCGCGCGCCCTCATTAGCCCAAATCTACTTCAACTCCACCTCGACCCTCTTTGTGGACGGCATCCCCAATGAGGTAGGCACGTTCAGCAACAACTCCCGGATCGCCCGCATCCTGGGCATCCCGCAGTTGAAGGAAGAAACTTCGCAGAGCATTTCCCTGGGCTTCACCAGCCGGATACCCGCTGCCAACCTGAGCTTGACGATCGATGCTTTCCAGGTAGATATTGACGACCGGGTGGTCCTCACCGGTACCTTTGACCCTGGCGACGGCAGGACGGACGCACAGAAGGAAGAACTGGCCAGGCTCTTCGCTCAGGCCAACGCCGAACAGGCCAATTTCTTCGCCAACTCCATCGACACCCGATCGCAGGGCATTGATATCGTGCTGACTCACGACTTGCGCTTCAGCGGCGGCACCCTGAAAACCAGCCTATCCGGTATTTTCTCCAAAACGGAGAAGGTGGGCGACGTGCAGACCTCGGCTGAGCTGGAAGGGCTGGAGGACGTCTACTTCGACGAGACCAGCCGCATCTACCTGGAAGAGGCCGTGCCCCGCACCAAGTTCAACCTGACCTTCAACCTGAGCGCCGGAAAATTCAATGCTTTCCTGCGCAATGTCTATTTCGGCGAGGTCACCGAGGCGACCAATAACGTAGACAATCAGCAGGTGTTTTCCGGCAAGGTGGTCACAGATGTGAGCGTTGGTTACCAACTGGCCAGAGGCATCAACCTGACCATCGGGGCCAACAACCTCCTGGATGTTTACCCGGACGAGAACATACCGGCTAACCAGGGTGCCGGCCAGTTCCTGTACTCCCGCCGCTCCCAGCAGTTCGGCTTTATGGGGCGGTTCGCTTTCGGGCGGTTGATCTTTACGCTTTGAGGGGCGTATAACCCCGGCAAACAGAACTGATGAGAGCCACCCTGGCGGGCCGGGGTGGCTCTTTCCTTTCATAGCTGATATTTTTAAATTTGTTAAAAGCGCAAAATAAATTGGGGGAGGAGCGGGCTGCCCGCATCTTTGTTATGGCGCAAGCCGTTGATATAAAGACGAAATTTTTTTATTTTGAACGCCCGAAAACTAAATGTATGAACCGAACCCTTCTGGCCTTGTCCGCTGCTCTTTTCTTTTGCTTCCATGCCGGCGCTCAGCCCCTTGCCCTGGCTTCCGCCAATTCCACCCGTACGTTTAAAGTGGTGAAAAACAGTGGAGACATCCACGTGTACGAGCGCTGGTTCGAAGTGGAAGGGGAAGATCGGGAAACCCGGGAGCTCAAATCCGAATTCACCGTTTCCGCCGGCACCGACGAAGTCCTGTCGCTGATCCAGGACCCGGAGAAAGTAGTAAAATGGATGAAAGCGGTTGGAGAGGTGAAGGCCATCGGCCATAAAGGAGGGGGGCAGTGGCTGGCGTATATCCGCTACGACGTGCCCTGGCCTTTGAACGACCAGGACTGCCTGATGCAGTACCAAATCGTCCGCGACGGCAGCCGCACCCTTGTCTATTTCCGTTCGGTCACCGACAGCCGGGTGCCGGCCAAAGGCGGCGTAAAACGCCTGGAGGGCATACAGGGCCTGTGGCGCCTGCACCCCCTGGGCGACGGCCGGACCAAGGTGTCCTATTCCATGCTCACCCTGGAAAAACCCACCATGCCCCGCTGGGTGACCGACCCGGTGGTGCGGGCCAATATGCTGGACAGCATGGTGGCTTTTAATGAGTTGTTGAAGGAATGAGGGAATGAATGAATGAAGGAATGAAGGAATGATTAGGAAGGCTGCCATTCAATCCTTCATTCTCCCATTCCTTCCTTCATTCAAAAAGAGCTGTGTACAGCTCCTGGATTTTGCCCACCGTCCGTATTTCGATCTCGTACCGCCCGGGGTCAATTCCCTTCGTATTGTACTTGGAGATATAGATTTCCCGGAAGCCCAGCCGGTTGGCCTCCTGTATGCGTTGTTCGACGCGGTTGACGGCGCGGATTTCTCCGGACAGCCCCACCTCTCCGGCAAAGCAAACATTGGTGGGGATGGCCACGTCCTCCAGGGAGGAGATCAGGGCGCTGACGATGGCCAGGTCGATAGCCGGGTCATCCACGCGGATGCCGCCGGCGATATTGAGGAAGACATCGTTCATGGCAAAGGGCAGGCCGTTGCGTTTTTCCAGCACGGCCAGCAGCATGCTCAGGCGGCGCAGGTCGAAGCCGGTGGCCGAGCGCTGGGGGGCGCTGTACACGGAGGTGCTGACCAGGGCCTGAGTTTCGATCAGCATGGGGCGCAGGCCCTCGATGGTGGCGGCGATGGCACTGCCCGAGAGGTCTTCGTCTTTTTGGGAAAGCAGCAGTTCGGACGGGTTGGCGACTTCCCGCAGGCCGTTGCCTTCCATTTCGTAGATGCCGAGTTCGTCGGTGCTGCCGAAGCGGTTTTTGATGGTGCGCAGGATGCGGTAGGTATAGTTGCGGTCGCCTTCGAACTGCAGGACGGCGTCGACGATGTGCTCCAGCAATTTAGGCCCGGCGATCGACCCTTCCTTGGTGATGTGGCCGATGAGGAAAACCGGGATGTTGGTCTCCTTGGCAAAGCGCTGGAGCTCTCCTGCGCATTCCCGGACCTGGGAAACGCTGCCCGGCATGGATTCGATGTGCGGGCTGGACAAGGTCTGGATCGAGTCGATGATGATCAGGCTGGGGTTCAGCTGCTGGGCGTGTTTCAGGATCTTGTTGGTGTTGGTCTCCGCGAGGATGTAGCAATTTTCGGGGTTGCCCCCGATGCGGTCGCTGCGCATCTTGATCTGTTCGTCGCTCTCTTCCCCGGAGACGTACAGGATGGTGGCCGGCAGGCGGAGGGCCAGCTGGAGGAGGAGGGTAGACTTGCCGATACCCGGTTGCCCCCCGATCAACACCAGGCTGCCCGGCACGATGCCGCCGCCCAGCACCCGGTTGAGCTCTTCATCGGGCGCAACCAGGCGGAGGGTGTTGCCGGCCTGAATTTCCGGCAGCGCTACCGGCCGGGCACCCCCCTTCGCTCCGTCGCTTTTCCAGGCTTTGTGTTTGGCCTCCTGGGTAGTTTCCCTGGAAATGACTTCTTCAACGTACGTGTTCCATTCGCCGCAATGGGGGCACTTGCCCATCCATTTCGGAGAAGTGGCGCCGCAGTTGGTACACGCAAATAATTTTTTTATTTTTGACAACTTTATCTTATTTTTATTGCCGGAAATCGTTCCGAGCCTTCTTTAATTCCAAAATCCGGATACCGGTTCGGGCTGGCAGCCGGGGAAAATGCCTGGCGCCCGGAAATTTCCGGGCAATGCCTAAATATCACAAGTTGATGGGAAAATAGGTTGTAGGTTTGAAAAAAAAATTATAAATTGCTTACGTTTCCCGGAGTTTTGCAGAAGTGCAACTCAGGTACGCGCACCTGAAAACCCGCATTCGGCGAAGTAAAAGTTAAAATTCAATTTCTACAGCAAAAAATTGCCATTTTTCTATTGAATTTGAAAATATCTGTTAACTTTGCGTTAAACTAACACTAAGGGAGAACAAGTTATCCTTTGATTTGTATTCCTATAGGTTTCAATAGATTGACATCGATTCTCTTCGATGAAGAGCATTCATATGTAGATTGTTTTCATTTGGTTTTTTGGGGTTATACAGGGTGCTACGCTTCGGCGTAGTTGCCCTGTTTTTTTTTGCCCTTATTCAACGTCCCCGCATACGCATCCGGAGGGTGTTTTTCTCGAAGCTTCCTCCAGTGCCGCTGCATCTGACTGGTCGGGGAACCGCCGGCCTTTCCATCCATAAATATCTTTCAGTTCGGTCGTGTTCCCATCCGGGCCGACTACACGCAAATCATAATGGAGGTGGGCCCTTGTTCCTACCGGAGCAAAATAATAAATATACCAGGCATCGGCTTCTTTCACGCCGATGCAACCATTTGAATAGGCTTTGTTCAACGTTTTGGGATTAGTGGTGGGATGGATCAGCTGGCCATAACGGTGGCCGTCGATCTCCGGCTCTATCCAGGGGATGAGGGGCATGACCGTCGTCCTGCCGTCGTCCCTCCGGGTGTGGGTGAAACGCCGGCCGGTGCCGGGGTCGAGAAAAAGAGGATACCGGGCGATCCGGATGATGTGCCCGTCGCCCGGCATTGTCCGCAAGTCTACGGTTGCTTTGGCCAGCGCCAGGTATTTCCGTTGGTTGCGGCCGACCCTTACCGGGAAAGTGAAGAGGGTATCTCCTTCCTCGATAACCCGGAGCCGGAATTCGGGAATGTTCAGGTCGATGACGGTGTTGTTCATGCGCCGCAGCAGCTCCCGTGCTTCCTCCGGGCCGGGCAGCAGGAGGGTGTCTCCGCGGCGGAGAACGATCAGTTCCTCCTGCTCGTACACAAAGCTGTCACGTTCCATCATGCGGTAGTAATCGGTATTGGCCAGGCTGTCGATGATCCAGGGGTTGGCCCGTACCAGGAGATGTTCGGTGAGCGGGTAGGGGAGGAGGGTGTCTTCGCAAACTACGACGGAGTCGATAAAGGCAAAATAATCCCTGATCTTCACATTGCGCTCCAGGACGAGCGCTTTGGCGGGCCCATCCGGCAGGCTGTCCGGGCCCAGCAGGGCGGCAGTACTATCCGGCAGGGGCGCGGCATCTTGCTTCCTTGCCGTTTCCTGCGGCTCCTGCCGCTGGCCGCAGCTACAGGCCAGCAGGACTGCCAATGCCCAAAAAGAAGAACGCCACAAGTCCATTTTTCGCGGTTTTTTCAGGGAGAAAGTTACAGAAAAGCTGCCCTGTTCCCGATGATATTGGTCATGGAGGATTCAGCCCTTTCCAATCTTGCCTCCGACCTATTATCTTTGCATAAAAAAGCTATGAAAAAATGGCACTTCTGCGCCATGGCCGTCATTGCCAGCCTTTGGGTTTCAGAAGTTGTTGCCCAGGGCGAGGCGGGCTGGCCCTGGTATTTTCAACTCAACGGCCACCTGCAGGCCGGCTTCCCGATGGAAGGCTTTGCCGGCCGGCAGGAAAAAGACGGCCTGGGTTTTGGCGGCCAGATGCTGTTTCAACTGGAGCGGGGCAGGCCGCTGTTTGTCGGATTGGAAGGTTCTATGCTGTATCTGGACAAGGAGAAGTTCCGGTTCACCGTCGTAGAGGACGGCCAGTCCACAGATTACCGCCTGGTGACGAACAGCAATATTTTTATGGGTCACGGGCTGCTGCGCTTCAAGCCTTTCACCAGCAGTTGGATGCAGCCCTATGCCGACGGCCTGGTTGGGCTCAAGAAGTTGTACACCCGCACCCGCCTTATCGATGAAAGCCAGGACCCGGAGGAGGTGGTGGAAGCCGAAACGGACCTGAGCGATACGGCTTTCAGCTACGGGCTGGGCGCCGGGTTGCAGATATACCTCTCGGATTTCCCTACCGTTCTCGCAGATATTCGCGTGGCCTACCTGCCGGGAGAGAACGCCAGCTACTATACCCGCCGCGCAGACGCGCCCGATCCGGTCGAAGATCCCCTGGATGTTTTTGAAGAGACGAGCTCTCCCACCGCCTTGCTGATGATCCAGCTCGGGGTCACCCTCCAGCTCTCCGGCAGCGATTTCCGGCAGGAAGCAGCGCCGGATGGCGGCTTTTAGGAGGGGCAGCAAAAGTCTCTTAGCCCGGCTAAATAGGTACAAAATTTCTATCTTTCGGGAAAAATGACCGGGCTACCCCCCCCGCCCCGGCTTTCTTCAGCCCAAAAACACGGAGACATGTTGCGTTTTTATTCAGCAAGTAACGGCGTGGTGAACTCTGAGAAAGCGATCCGGCGCTGTCTGGAATCAGCTCTGGCGGGGAGGGATGCGGCCATATACCATAAAAAGCTGCTCATCGTGATCCACACCACGGTCGGCCACGATTTCCAGGCGTTGCTGGCCACTGCGCGCCGGCTCTGCCCGGAAGCGACGATCGTGGGATGTACCTGTGCCGGCATTATCGGCGTGGAGGGGGCCAACGAAAACATGCGCGCCGTGGGCGTGATGGTGGCGGAGCCCGACGGAGATGAAGAGTTTGGCGTAGCTTACTGCGACAATATCCGGGGCTACAATTCTTATCAGAAAGCCCGCGAGATGGCCGAAACCCTGAAGTCGGAGACTCCCGGCGTGAATATGCTCCATATCCTGGCTTCGGGGATCGATATTGCGGCCGACCGGGCACTGGAGGGAGTCGCTGCTGTTTTCGGCCCGGAGACGCCGGTTTTCGGGGGCACCTCTTCCGACAACATGCGGGCCATCAGTACCTATCAGTTCATCAACGGGCAGGTCCTGGAACGCGGTGCCATCCTGATCGGTTATGCCGATCCCAGCCTGCGGGTAGAGATGGGCGTACACCACGGCAGCGTGCCTGTGGGCGAACCGCTGACAGTGACCCGGGCCCGGGCGAATCAGGTCTTCGAACTGAACGGAGAACCCGCCTGGAACCTGCTGATGCAAAAGCTCGGCCTGCCGGAAGGCTCCCACCCCGGGCCCTGCATCCCGGTCGCCGGCCTGGCGGAATTGCTGCCCGACGAATACCACGCGGCCTACGGCAACCGGCACATCCTGCGCGTGGTCGTCCGGGTGGACGAAGCGGACGGCAGCTTTTACCTGCCGGTCGATTGCCCCGAAGGTACCCGGCTGTGGCTCACGCAGCGGGATGAGAACCTCATCTTTTCAGGGCTGGAACACATGATCGGTTGCCTGAGCCGGCGGATTGAAGGGGGACGGGCCGTCGCCGTATTCCATACAGACTGCGCTGCCCGGGGGCGGGCCTTGTTCAACAAGATCGCCAAGGATGAGATTATCGGGAAAATGCAGGCCCCGCTCATGAAGGAGGGGCGGGTCCCCTGGCTGGGGATGTACGGGTTCGGGGAGTTCACCCAACTGAAGGGCAAAAACCTGTTTCACAACTATACGACCTCCATTTATGTGCTGGTTAGGGGGAGGTGAGGGAGAGGAGGGGCCTCCGGAGGCCTGTGCGGTTTTAAGTCTTAGGCTATAGGTTTTAGGGAGGCAACCCAGGCCTGATCGGGCACTCAACAGGTACCTAACGCCCAAAACCTAATATTTACCCGGCCGGCTGGACGGGCCTGAATCCTCCCAACACCGGAGGGGACACAATTTAGCATCGCACCCATGTAACATTATTTGTGTCCAGGTACTTAACATGAAGAAATGGATCAGTATAATCAATCATCGCTCCGTTGAAGGGGCGAGCCTCAGTTAACGAAAAAACAGCGTGATGCATGCAAGCGAGGGCCATGAACCGAAACCTTCCTATGAAGAACTGGAAGCGATGTGCCGGGAGTTGCAGGCCAAGGTCACCAAAGGTATTGGCCTGCAACATGAACTCAGCTCCATCAAAGACGAGCTGGACCAGGAACTCAACCGTTTTCGGCTGATTCAGGAATTCGGGGAGGTCGGCATGTTCCAGGAGTCGATCCGGGATTTTGCCACCGCAGCTACCGAATATTTTGTCCAGGCCTTTGAGCAACCTCATTGCCTGCTGGCGGAATACTGCCGGGAGGACGGAACCCTCCGCCCCCTGAGCACTTTCGGCTTTTCAGGAACGGATATTCCTGGTTGTTTTGTTGTGGACCATCGCCAATTCCGGCGGCGGGAGGGATTCCTGCTGAGCCAGCGCCCCGGCTTTCAGTCAGAGCTCGGCTTCCTTGACCTGGAAGACGCCCTGGCTGCCCCCCTTTTTGCTCCCGACGGCATTTTCCTGGGTTTGGTGGCTTGCGGTCAGAAAAGTGAGGACCAGCGTTTCTACAACCCTATCGACCCCAAGGACCGCCACGCCTTCACCATCATGGCCACCAAGGTGGGCTATCTGCTGCACAACTTCCGGGTTAACGAACAACTGAAAAAGGAGGTCGAAGAACGCCGCAAGGTGGAGAAAATGCTGGAAGCCAAGGCGGCCGACCTGTTGCGCTCCAATGCGGAGTTGGAACAGTTTGCCTATGTCGTTTCTCACGACCTCAAAGCCCCCTTGCGCAACGCTATGGGATTTGCCCGCCTGCTCCGGAAGAATTGCCGGCCAGGGCTGCCGCCCGCCGGGCAGGAACACCTGGACGTGGTATGGGAAGAAATGAACCGGTTCAACCACATCATCGACGACCTGCTGGCTTATGCGCGCCTGTCTGCCGCGTCTTCAGGAGAGCCGCCCTCTCCGGTAGACCTCAATGTGATAGTGGAACGGGTGAGAAACCGGAACTCCTTCGTCATCAAACAACGGCAGGCCCGGATCAACGTACAGCCACTGCCCCGCCTGCCTGCCCACGCGCCTCAAATGGAGCAGCTCTTTCAAAACCTGATCCTCAACGCCATAAAATTTACGCCTCCCGAACGCCAGCCGGAGATCAGTATCGAGGCACAGGCCGTAGGCAACGGCTATCGCTTTGCCGTCCGGGATAACGGCATTGGCGTCAGCAAGGGAAAACAGACACAAATCTTTGGCTTATTTCAACGCCTCCACTCCTCCGGGCAGTACGAAGGGAACGGCCTCGGCCTTAGTATCTGCAAAAAGGTCGTCGAACAACACCAGGGAAAGATCTGGGTAGAATCCGAAGGCAAAGGGAAAGGGGCGGTTTTTTATTTTACCTTGCCGAAAGAGTAAAACCCGGCAAAGAACACAAAAAGGAATCGCGCCCTTCCCCCGGCCCGCCCTTCCCCCGGCTAAACCCGCTTTCTATCCAGATACCGGAACCCTGCCCACACCAGCAAACAGAACCCCATGATCAGGTACCAGAGGGTGGAGAAGCCGAAGTGGCCCGCCACCTGCAGGCCGATACTGGGAGCGGCGATATGGGCCACGGAGTAGGCCATAGTAAAGAGCGCCATATACTGCCCCCGGTTATTGTCGTTGGTGAAATTCAGCGCCATGGTAGCTACGAAAGGCAGGCTGAGCATTTCCCCTACCGTCATGAGGATCATGCAGGCGAAAGCGACGCCGATAACCGGCCCAAACAGGTTGAACAGCATATAAGCGGCGCCGATGAGCAGCGTGCCGACGCTGATCAGCTGTGAAATCCGGAAGCGCTTTTCCACGACGAAGATCAGCGGCATTTCGATAATGGCGATAACCAGGCCGTTCAGGGCCATCAGGCGCCCAATCATGCCTTCGTCCAGCGCAATTTCCTGCTTGAAGAAGACGGGCAGGGTGCCAAACAACTGCATGAAGGCAACGGCATTCAGGAAGGCCAGCAGCAGGAAAAAGAGGAACGCCCGGTCGCGGTAAGCCGGGCTTGCCGCCAGGAGCGCCCCGCCGCCGGCCTGATTCCGGCGGCTCTCCGCCGGCTGCTTTTCCGGCAGGGCAAAGCGGAAGAAGAGGGCGGCAGCCATGCAGGTCAGGCCGTCGGCCCAGAAGAGCAATCCGTATCCGATGCTGGCGGCCAGCAGCCCGCCGACGGCGGGCCCGATAGCCCAGCCCAGGTTGATGGCCAGGCGCAGCAGCGCCAGTGCCCGCGTCCGGTTCTCCGGCCGGCTGTAGGCAGCGACAGCCGACATGTTGGCCGGCCGGAATGCGTCGGCAATGGTGCTGGTGATGAAGACGACAGCGCAAATGGCCGCCAGGCTGTCGACATATCCCAGAGCGATGAAAGCCATGCCGCTGAGCAGCAAGGACCAGAACTGCACCTGGTAAAAGCCGGTGCGGTCCGTCAGCCGCCCACCGATGTAGGAACCCAGCACCGAACCGGCACCGAAACAACTCATCACCCAGCCGGCCTGCCCCAGGCTGTACCCCTTGATCTGGGTGAGGTAGACCGACAGGAACGGGATCACCATGGTGCCGCTCCGGTTGATGAGCATCACCACAGAAAGCAGCCATATCTCGCGCGAAAAGCCGCGGAAGGAATTCCGGTAAAGGGTTAGGGTTCTCTGAACCATGTCGGGTGGTTGTTTGTGTGTTTTAGGGCCCGGAGAAGAATAACTTCCCCATTTGATCCGGCTCCCTGCCTGCTCGCCAGCTCGCTGGCAGGCAGGTTTTTCCGCCAGGCTGCGTTGCGGGATCGGTTGCGTAGCTCTGCTATGCGCCCTCCCCGCGCCTTGTCTGGCGAAAAAATAGCTCGCCTGAAATGAGGAACTTATTTTTCTCCGGCCCCTAAACTTTACCGCATTGGGGCGGGAATAGTTCCTCACCTGTGCTAAGCCGCGCTGTTTTTTTAGCAGCTGCCCGGAATTTTTGTGTATCCCGAAATCTGGGCGCGTCGCTAAGTGAAAGCCTGCGCCGGCAAGCTCATTTTCGTGTTTTCTGCATTCCCGCTTGCCCGGTTCGGGATAAAAACCAATATTATGCGCTCTTTTCCCGTATATCCCGAAATCTCGAAGCTATGAAAAAAGTACTGTTGGCGGCAGCGCTCCTGTTGTCCGGTTGGAGGCTGGCCGGCCAGGGGCCGTCCTGGGGGCTGGTGTACGCCATTTCCGCCGGGGAGGCTTTTGAGCTGTACGCCCCGGAAAACGCGGAACCTCTGGATTATCTCCACACGTTGGTGGATACTTTCCGCCGGGATGAACCTGCTGTGCTCCCGCCGGGCCACTACCTCAAAGCCTGGGCCGAAGGGCAGGACCTGATGGTGGAACTGCACTCCGTCCATTCTTTCCATGTGCAGCTGGCCAGCAACCGGCGCGACTTTGTCCTTCAGGTGATGGACGCGGAGTCGCGGCCGCTTGCCGATGCGAAGGTTTGGTTAGAAAAAAAAGAAGTGCCGTACGACCCCGGCAGCCGGGCCTTTCTCCTGCGCAAATGCCGCCGGGAAGGGGTGGTACGGGTGGAGGCGGGGAAGGAAACCGCCTTTTTTCAATTGATGGACACAAAAGGGCAAAGCCTGGCGAAGCAACGAATCCAGCGTTTTGCTGCCTCAGCGGCGGGCCGTATCCTGTCCTCGCCGGCGCGCCTCGCCCGCCGGGTGCTATGGAAACTGAAGGGTGGGCGCGGGCGGCTTTTCCCGCTGAAAGACAAGTCCTTTAAAGGATACATCGCGCTGAGCCAGCCGATGTACCGGCCGGGCGATACCCTGCGGGTGAAGGCCTACATCGCCAAACCGAACGGCCGCCCCCTTCGCCGCCCGATGGATTTTTTCCTGAAGGAAGGCCGTGGGCAGGTGCTGCACCGGGCCGGGCTACAGCCGGAAGAACCAGGCACCTTTACCTACAGCCTGCCCCTGGGGGATACCCTGCGACTGGACAGGGACTATGGCGTGCAGGTTCTGGAGCAACAGGCCAGGCGCCGCCCTCCCCGGGGGATGGGCCTGGGCTTTGTGCTTGCGGATTACGAGCTGGACGAGGTGTCCTTCTCCCTGCGCCCGGAACGGGATCAGTTTCAGCCCGCCGATACCGTGCGCCTGCTGGCCTCCGCCCGGGGCGCCAATGGCCTGCCGCTGGGGGGAGGCCAGCTGTCGCTGGTGCTGGAATCCGTCCGGGCCGGCGATTTCCGGGGGGAAGAGGTGTGGGTTCCGGATACGCTCTGGCAGCATGAACAGGCCCTGGTGCCCCTGCGGGAAACTGCCATCGCCGTCCCCGCCTCGGTTTGGCCGCCCGCCGGCATACAGGCCCGGGCCACCGCCTGGTTCACCGCGCCCGGCGGCGAGCTGCACCGGCACACTGCCTCCTTTTATCGCGAATCTCCGGGGGGAAAGTTTCAGCTGCAGCTGAATGAAGCGTGGGTAGAAGGCAAGTTCATCCGGGACGGACAGCCGGATACTGCTACGGCCGTGCTGCGCGTCTCCACCAGTTCGGGTGCCCTGCTTTCCGAAGCCAGGGTGGCCCTGCCGTTCCGGCAGCGGCTGAACCCGCTGGCCGGCGCCTACGAGCTGCTCGGCGGAGGCCGGTACGCTGCTCTGCCGGTGCAGGCCGGCGAGGCGGGCCTGCAGTTCAGCGGCACCAACGAAAAAGATACGGTGGCTTTCAGGATCATCAACCCGCGCCGCCTGCCGGTGTCCTGGGTTGTATACCGCCGGCAGCAGGAAGCAGCGCGCGGATGGACGGCAGACAGCCTCCTGGAATGGAGCGCGCCCAACTCTGCCGCTGCCCCCTGCCGGCTGAAGTTGCAGTATACCTGGGCAGGGAAGGTTCAGGAAGAAGAGCTTGAGCTGCCCGCATATAAGAAAATGCTCGCCATCGAGGTGACGCAACCCCGGAGGGTGGCACCCGGCCAGGCGGCGCCGGCAAAGGTGAAGGTGCTGGACTATAAAGGGCGCCCCGCTCCCGGGGCCAACCTGGTGGCGGGTGCCATCCGCGCGCAGTTTGAAACAGGGAAAAACTACATCCCTCCGGAAATCCGGTACCGCAAGCCCAGGCGGGCTTTACAGTACAATGATTATCAGTTGGTGCCCTGCCGTTTTACCCCTGCCCGGCGAACCATCACCGGTGAATGGGGCCGGCGGTTCGGGCTGGACAGCATGCTGTTCTACCGCCTGCGCCATCCTCCCGGAGGGGTGCTGCTGGCGTACGACACCCTGGCCGCCGATTCTTTTTATCAAACCGTAGCCCAGTTCGCTCCCTATATCGTCCGGGCCGGCAGAGAGCAAACCGTCGTCCTGGCTTATTGCAACCGCAAGCTGGCATACTACAGCGGCGCCGGCCTCTCTCGCCCCTACAGCTTCGCCGCCCCGGAAGGCCTGAACACCCTCATCCTGCGGACCCGGGAGTACGAATATACGATCAAGGATGTTCTGCTGTTCAACGGGCAGAAGCTGGAGCTGTCGATCGATGAGGGCCGGTACCAGGAGTCGGAATGGGCGGGCCGCATCAGCCGCCGGAAGGTGGATCCCTTCTTCAGCTACCAGGAGCTGGCGCTGCTGCGCAACAGCATCCTGGAAGTGAAAAGCCTGCCTGGCCGATCGGAAGTGTACCTCTGGCAGGACAGCACGGCCATATCCGGAGGCGCTACTCCCGGCAGTTACCGGGGACGGGCTTTAAAGTTCGGCCCTTTCGACCGCAGCCGCCCCGTACGGTACCTGCAAAGGGGAGATTTTGAGGCGGAGGTGGCCTTTGAACCGGGCTTCGCTTATCAGATAGCCGAAACCCGGGACCGGTTGTATGAAAGCAAAACGTTTGATCCGACAAGCAAGCACAAAATTTTTCCGGAAACCCCTATCCCCGTTCACCGCCCCGGCCAGTTGATCCTGCATCCCCGGCAGGTGAAAAGGGCACCTGCTCTCCGGGCCCGGCTTCAACCTGCCACTCCGGGCCCGGCGGCGGATGAGCCACAGGGCCGGTATTTTCCGGACTATGCGCCGGAGAACACCGATGAGCTGCTGCTGGCGGCCCTATTGGTGCGGGGCGACAGCCTGGTGTATTCGATCTCCCGGCCCGGCCGGATGGAGATACAGCTTCCTGCCGGCCGCTACCGGCTGTATGCCTTTCGGGGGGATGGCCGGGTCCACCAGCGAGCGGTGGAGGTGCGAAGGGATACCCTCCTGTACCAGAGCCTGGCCGGCGCGCCGTTCCTGCCCAACACCAACCGGCAATTGCTCCAGCGCTTTTTTTTCGACAAGCCGCTTCCCGCCGATGCCGATCTGATGGACGTTTTCGGATTATCGGGCAAAGCGGCGCAGGAACAAGGCCGGAAGCAACTCATTTACGGCAGGGTGGCCGACCTGGAAACGGGAGAGCCGATCCTTTTCGGTAGCGTGGCCGCCTACCAGAATGGCGTACTGGTCACCGGAACGGAAACCGATTTTGACGGCAACTTTCAGCTGTGGGTGCCTCCGGGGCCGACTGACCTGGAAGTGTCTTATGTCGGTTACCAAAAACAGCGGGTAAGAATCCATACGTTATACGGCCAGGCAGTGGATGTCCGGCTCGATCCATCCGGCGTGGTGCTGAGCGAAGTCATGGTCACTGGCTACCGCATGCCGGCCTACCGTTCCGATCCGGCGACAGCAGCCCTGCGGCTCGGCCGGGAAACGGATGATGATCCGTCAGGGCAAGTCCTTACGGAAATGCCGGACTCGCTCCCTGCCGGCGGCTGGAGTGCCTACAGCGGGCTGCGTTCCGATTTCCGGGATTATGCCTACTGGCAGCCGTCGCTGCTCACCAACAAAAACGGAGAGGCTTATTTTACCGCCCGCTTTCCCGGCGACCTTACCAACTGGCAAAGCTTCGCCATAGGTATGGACCGCCGGCAGCGGGCGGGGCTGGCAACGGGCCGCATACAATCGTATAAACCGCTGGCCGCTCAGCTCTACCTGCCGCGCTTCCTGCTGGAAGGCGACCGGGCGCGCCTGCTGGGGCAGGTGGTAAACTATACGGCCGACAGCCTGGCGGCGAGGACGTATTTCCGGCAGGGCGCCCAGTTGCTCCGCGAGAACAACCGGCGCATCGGGGAAACCCTGGCGGAAACGGTGGCCGTGGAAGCCCCCGCCGGGGCCGACTCCCTGGCATTCACCTATGCCCTGGAGATGGAGGGGTATACGGACGGCGAAGAACGGCGCATTCCCGTCTTCCCGATCGGAGCGCCGGAAAGCCGCGGCCATTTTGCCATGCTGGAAGGGGATACTACCCTGGAATGGCCCTTCCGGGCGGAATACGGACCGGTGCGTCTCTACGCCCGGGAGGGCATGCTGCGGGCTTTTCTTTCCGACATTCAGTACCTGAAGGAATACCCCTACGGCTGCAACGAACAAACGGCGAGCCGCCTGCTGGCGCTGCTGCTCGAAAAAGACATTAAAGAAAAGCTGGGCCAGGCCTGGGCCGGCGCGCCCGGCATCCTGGAAACGATGGGCAAACTGCAACGGGCGCAAAACCCGGACGGGTCCTGGGGCTGGTGGCCGGCCGGCAGCGCCAATCTCTGGATGTCCGTTTATGTGCTGAAAGCCCTGGCCCGGGCGGCAGAAGCCGGCTATCCCTCGCCGGCCTTCGAAAAGGGCATGCGCTACCTGACGAACCGGCTGGCGGAACTGCCGCCCCGGCAGCAGTTGCCGGCGCTGGAGGTAATGGCCGCTGCCGGCCAGAACGCGGCATACGAACAACTGGTGGCGCCCCTGGATACCTTGCCGCTTTCCGAGCCCGAACGCCTGCTGGCGATGGCCATCCGGCAGCAACGGGGCCTGCCCTACAGCCTGGACAGCCTCTTCGCTTACCGCAAAACCACGGCCATGGGCAACAGTTACTGGGGCGACATCCGCCCGGGCTGGCAGGACAACAGCCTGCTGGCCAGCCTGCTGGCCTACGCCATCCTGGAACGCGCCGACAGGGAAGCGGAACTGCCGCCCATCCGCCGCTTCCTGCTGGAGCGCCGCCGGCCGGAGCACGGCGGCTGGGGCAACACTTTTGAAACTGCCCGGGTGCTCAGCGTCCTCCTCCCGGGCTTGCTGGCGGAGGCCGGCGGAGAGGAATGGAACAACCGCCTGTGGGTGAACGGCCAGGAGCGGGCCTTCGCCGGCGGCGCCCTGTCCCTGGAGCTCAGCCCCGAACAGCCCCTGCTGATCCGCAAGGCAGGCCGGCAGGAAGTTTACCTGACGGCCTGGCAGTCTTTCTTCAACCGGCAGCCGGAAAGCCGCGGCGGGCTTTTCGATATTCAAACCAGCCTCTGGCAACAGGGGCAGCCGACGGATAGCCTGCAGGCCGGCATTCCCGCACAGCTAAAAGCCAGGCTGCGCGTCGATGCGGCAGCGGATTACGTGATGCTGGAGATCCCTGTTCCCGCCGGATGCAGCTATTACCAGGAGGGCGGATACCGTTCCGCCCCGGAAGCGCACCGGGAATATTTCCGCCACAAAACCGCTATCTTCTGCGAAGCGCTGGCACCGGGTATTTATGAGTTTGCCATTGCCCTGGAACCCCGGTTCAGCGGAAGGTACACCCTGAATCCTGCTCAGGCCTCCCTGATGTACTACCCGGCCTTCTTCGGGAGGGAAGAGGTGAAAGTGGTGGAAATCGGGGAGTGATGTGCGGCCATATTGCTGATTTTGCCGTCTTATCAGTGCAATACTGCCCGGGCTTTGGGTTCAATCACATAGGCCATATAGGGTTTTCACAGTAGAGCACATAGACGGCAACTATTGTGGCTGGCTTGATAAATAGTTATCAGCACCCGGAGAAATATACCTAACTATAAGTGGCAAAGTCTCTGTTGCTGTCGTATCTTCGGTATACCCTTTCATCAAATGAACCGATCATGAATTGCAGGTACAGCTACAGTTTGGTTCTGCTGCTTATTTTCCTGGGTATTTCCTCCGTTGCCGCCCAGGTGCCGGACAGCCTCCGGCCGGGCGTACAGGTGCAGCCTCCGCCGCCTGAGCCTCCGGAAAAGAAAAAGAAAATCCAGATCAAAATTCCCAAAATCAACCTGGAGAAGCAAAGGGATAGCCTGGTTAAAGTAGGAGACCGGCTATTCGAAAAAGCCAAAGGGTTCATTGAGGGTATCGATGCCCCTCCGGTAAAGGATTTCATCCGCCCCAACCGGGAAATGCGCCCGGAGGAGCAGGCCGCCCTGGATTCCGCCATGCGCGCCATGGACGAAGCCCTGCAATACCTCGAACTGGAGGGCGACCCGGCCAAGATCACGGTGATCATGGAGACCATGGGTGCCGTCCACCAGGCCAGCGGCAGCAGCAAGGTCGCCCTGGACACCTATATGGAAATGCTGGAAGCCGCCGAGCTTTCCGGCGACCGGGAGCGCATCGCCAACGCCAAATTCAACATCGGCAATATCCACGCCCAGGACGGCAATTACCGGAAGGCCCGCCCCTGGTACGAAGAGTCTCTTGCTTTGTACCGCGACCTGGCGCAGAGAGGCCGGAGCCGGGCGGCAGCGGAGAAGCTGCCCCTGCTGTACGTCAACCTCGGCAAATGTTATCAGGGGCTGGGCCAGGCGGACAAGGCCCTGGAATATTATAACCGCGCCCTGGCCGCCAGCGAAAAGATCGGCAACCGGGACGATGTCGGTTATGCATTTAATAATATCGGCAACCTGTACCGGGACCAGAAAGACTGGCGCCGGGCTATGGAATCCCACCAGAAAGCCCTGTCCCGATACGACTCTATCGGCAATGATTTCGCCAAAGCGGGAGCATACAAAGATATAGGCGGCATCTTTATGGAGCAAGGCGACGTGGCCCGGGCAGAAGTGCAGTTCCGCAAAAGCCTGGAGGCGGCTCAGGCTGCCAAATCGAGGGAGCAGGAGAAAGAAGCCTACCTCCAGTTGTCAAAAAACGCCGAAAAGAAGGGCAAGCTGGACGAAGCTCTCAGTTATTACCAGCGCTACCAGCAACTTAAAGACAGCCTGGCCATGGAGGAGAAAAAGCGCCAGATGACCCTGCTGGAAAGCCGGTACGACGCCGAGCGCAGGGAGGCCGAAATCCAGCGCCTGGAAAAGGAAAACGCTCTGAGCGAGCTGAACGCCCGGCGCCAGCGGGCCATCCGCAATTATGCGTTAGCCGGCGCCGGTTTTATGTTGCTCCTGGCCTTTGCCTATTGGCAACGCACCCGCTATCGGCAGCAGAAGGCAAAAGCCGCCCTGGAAGAGCAGCGGGCAGCCCAGCTCCGGAAGGTGGACCAGCTCAAGGACGACTTCCTGGCCAACACTTCCCACGAACTGCGCACCCCTCTCAACGGCATTATCGGCCTGGCGGAGTCGTTGCTGGAGGGCGCCGGCGGCAAATTGCCCGGAGAAGCCAGGTACAGCCTGGGCATGATCGCCAGCAGCGGCCGACGCCTGTCGAGCCTGGTCAACGACATCCTCGATTTTTCCAGGATCAGGAAGAATGACCTTTCCCTGCAGCTTCGGCCCACAGACCTCTACGCCGCTGCCGATGTGGTGCTGGCTCTTTCCCGCCCTTTGGCGGAGGGAAAGAACCTCAAATTACACAATAAAATCTCCCGCCGTATCCCCCTGGTGGAGGCCGACGAGAACCGCCTGCAGCAGATCCTGCACAACCTGGTGGGCAACGCCATCAAATTTACCGAGGACGGATCGGTGCGTATCACGGCGGAAGAGCGCGAGGCCGAAGTGGCCGTTACCATTTCGGACACCGGCATCGGCATACCGCCCGACAAACACCAGGTCATCTTTAACGCTTTCGAACAGGCCGACGGGTCAGTAGCCCGCGAATACGGGGGCGCCGGCCTGGGCCTGACCGTTACCAGGCAACTGGTCGAATTGCACAGGGGAACCATCAGCGTAAGGTCGGAACCCGGCAAGGGCAGCCAGTTTACGTTCACCCTGCCGCTCAGCGGATCCGGAGAGCGAAACGCCCCTGATCTCGATGACGCAACAGGCAGGGGAGCGCCGGTGGGCCGGCTCCACGACAGCGGATGGGAAGAGGCCATCACCCTGGGTGCCGTCGCGGAGAAACCTGCGGTTGCTATCGCTGCTTCCCCGGAGGAGATCGCCCGCATCCTCATCGTGGATGACGAACCGGTCAACCTCAAAGTGCTGGAAAACCACCTGCGCCTGCAGGGATTCGATGTAGAAAAAGCCGGCAGCGGCAGCCAGGCCCTGGAGATCATGCAACGGAGCAAGCCGTTTGACCTCATCGTGCTGGACATCATGATGCCCAAAATGTCGGGCTACGAGGTGTGCCAGAAAATCCGGGAGATGTACCCCCCCAGCAACCTGCCCGTCGTGCTGCTGACCGCCAAAAACCGGGTGGCCGACCTGGTGGAAGGCTTCCAGTCCGGCGCCAACGATTATATTACCAAACCTTTCTCCCGGGACGAGCTGCTGAGCCGCATCAGGACCCATCTCAACCTGAACCGCATCCACAAGGCCTCCGGCAAGTTCGTGCCCTTCGAGTTCCTGCGCGCCATCGGGCGCGAGAGCATCACCGACGTGCGCCTGGGCGACCAGGCGGAGAAGATCGTCACCGTGCTGTTTTCCGATATCCGCGATTATACCACCATTGCCGAGGCAATGAGCCCTACGGACAACTTCCGGTTTGTCCAGTCGCTCAACGCCCGCATGGGGCCCATCATACAGGCTCAGCACGGCTTCGTCAACCAGTATCTCGGCGATGCCATCATGGCCATCTTCCCGAGCCGGCCGGCCGACGCCCTGCAGGCCGCCATCCTGATGCAGGAGAACCTTCGCTCGTACAACCAGGAACGGGCCGGCAAAGGCCGCAAGCCCATACAGATCGGCGTCGGCATGCAAACCGGCCCCCTGATCATGGGCGTCATCGGCGACGACCGCCGAATGGACGCCGCCACGATTGCCGATACCGTCAACACGGCCTCCCGCGTGGAGAGCCTGACCAAGTACTACGGCGCTTCCATCCTGCTCACCCAGGACTGTCTGAGCCGGATCGACAACCCGGCCGCGTTTCACCTGCGTTACCTCGGCCAGGTGCAGGTCAAAGGCAAACACGAGCCGGTGGGCCTGCTGGAGTGCTTCGACGGCGACGCGCCGGAACAGGTGGAAAAGAAAAAGGCTTCGTTGGAAATCTTCCGGCAAGGCCTGGATCTTTATTTGTCCCAGGACTTTTCCGGCGCGCTGAACGCCTTCCAGCAGGTTTTGGAGGGCAACCCCTCGGACCGGGTAGCTATGCACTTCCGGGCCAAAGCCGTCCACTACCTGAACGAGCCCGCACCGGAGGGCTGGACGGGGGTGGAGATGATGCGGGGGAAGTAGAATTAGGTGTATTAAAGTGGAAGGGTGTAAAAATATGGGAACTCTTGGCTGACCGGGCTATGAGCAGCAACAGTCCTGTGGGGTAAAGGGGAAAAAAAAGCCCCATCCTTGCGGGCGGGGCCTTTGGCTTCGAAGCTGCTTCGAAACCGAAAATGGCGCCGGGCGAAGCTTCGCCCGGCGTCCTCCTTATCAGGTTTATGAAACTCCGGAAGTTTCGCCAGCCTGTCCTTCAATCCTACCGCATCAAACTCACCTTCTGCGTCAGCGTCCCGCTTTCCGCCTGCAGGCGGATGAGGTAGACGCCGCCGCTCAGACGTTGGCCGCCTTCGCCGCTGCCGTTCCAGCTGAAGCGCTGGAAGCCGGCGTCCAGGTATCCGGAGTGGAGAGTGGTAACCCGCTGGCCGTTCAGGTTGAAGGCCTCCAGCGCAGCCGGCCCGGCCTCGGGCAGATAAAAGCGGATGGTCACCTCCTCCCGGAATGGGTTGGGGTTGGCGTCCAACTGCAGCGCCGCTTCCGCCTGCCCGGCCGCCGGGCCCGGGTTGGCCGGCATGAAAGCCGGAACAGGGCAGCAAACCACGACGCCGGCGTTCAGGGCGCCGATCAGGCCGTTCACCTGGGCAAGGATATAATCGGCCGCATCAACCGGTATCCCGCTGCCACTCTGGTACTGCACGTAGCTGACGACGTAGTCCAGCGAGCTGATCACCGAACCGGTGCTGTATCCGCTGCAGAATTTGCTGGCCGCCAGGCCCAGCCTCCGGGTGATGGCCCTTTTTATCGAAGAGCTGATGCTCAACCCGTTGACATAGGCGTTCAGGCCATCCACCGCTGTGTTGATGCACACCTCGGGGTCGCAGGCCAGCCCCAGGCCGTCCTGGTCAAGGTCTTCCTGGCCGGGGTTGAAATCGGCCGGGCAGTTATCGACATCCCCGCAGATGCCGTCCCCGTCGATGTCGTCGTCGGGGTCGTTGGGGCAGGGGTCGGGGCAGGCGCCGAAGAGGTCGTCGCGCACCCAGACGCTGGCCGTGCAGCTGGCCGTATTGTTGTTGGCGTCGGTGACGGTGAGGGTGACAGGCCTGGGCCCCAGCAAATCCGCGCAGCTGAAGGCCGTCTGGCTGAGGGTACGCCCGCCGATGCCGCAGGCGTCGGCCGAGCCGCCGTCCACATCGCCTGCGGTGAGCGTAGCCGAACCGCCGGCGTTCAGTTCGACGGTGCGGTTGCGGCAGCGGGCTGTCGGCGGCGTTTCGTCCTTCACCGTCACCTGGGCGTTGCAGGAGCTGCTCTCGTTGTTGATGTCTGTCACTGTCAGGGTTACGGTTTGCGGGCCTGCGTCGGCGCAGGAGAAGGTATTGGGCGACACCGTCATGCTCTGCAGGCCGCATTCGTAGGTGCTGCCGCCGTCCACATCGCCCGCGGTGAGCGTAGCCGAACCGCCGGCGTTGAGCACTGCCGTGAAAGGCTTACAGGATGCTTCCGGCGCGGCGCAGCAGGGGTTATCGTCGTCGGCTACGGTCATGGTGGCATTGCAGGTGGACTGGTTGCCGAAGGCGTCGGTTACGGTGAGCGTTGCCGTATGCTGCCCCAGTCCGCCACAGTCGAAGGACAGCGACGCCTGCCCGTCGATCAGGAAGCTGAGCGGGCCGCAGCCGGTGCTGCCGTCATTCAGCTCGGAGGCGAGAACAGTAACGGTATTGTCCGGGCCTAGTTGCGCCGTGATATTCTGGCATACGGGGGCGGGGTTGGGGCGCATGCCCTGGAATTCGTAGGCGCCCATGTCCACCGTGGCCGAGCCGGAGGCATCCACTACCCGCGGGTTGCCGGCGAGGTCCTCGGAAGTGGTGTTGGCGCCGTTGTCGCCGGCGTCGATGGCGGGGGAGCAGGCTTGCAGGCGCAGGTTGCCCGTTATCCCCAGGCCGATAGGCGGCTGGCTGACAAATAGCGGATCCGCATTGCCGTCCCCGTTTGGGCAGTTGGCGCAGGGGGAATAGCCGCCCTGCACGATGGAGTGGGCGACGGTGGCAGTGCTGGAGAGTTCGTTAGAAATACTGCTGCTGTTGCCCCAGAGGATGCAGTTGTCCAGAGTTGGTGGAAAAAATAGTAGTTGTACATTCCGCCGCCGGCGCTTACCGAATTGCCGGAGAAGGTGCAGTTAGGACCAACGTAGGGGAGCAGGTGTAGTTGTACATCCCGCCGCCCGAGCCGGCTAAATTGCCGGAGAAGGCGCAGTTTACCAACGCCGGGGAGGAGCCGGATTCGTTGTGCATCCCACCGCCGTGGTGTTGGTGAATTACCGGTGAAGGTGCAATTACCACCGTCGGAGAGGAGTCGGTTTCGTTGTGCATCCCACCGCCGTTATTGTTGGTGAATTGCCGGTAAAGGTGGAGTTACCACCACAGGGGAGCTATTGTTGTTGTACATCCCTCCGCCGAAGTTATTGGCTCCGCCCCGTCCGCATTCCCTCCACTGACGGTAAAGCCGTCCAGCACGGCGGTGTTGTTCAGGTTGTTGTTGAAAATGACGTGGTAGCTGTTATTGGCTAACGTTCCGTCATTGTCTATGTCCCCGCTGAGAGTGGTTTCGTATACCGCCCAGTCTCGCACGCTGAGATCCCTTCCTGCCCCGGCAGGCCGGGAAAGCCGCCGTAGATGGTACCAGGTTGTTTCGCATGACAAAAGAGTGGGAGCGGTTGCCGGGGGTGTAGCCCACGCCTTGTCCGGGCGTACGCGTGCGGCGCTTACCACCCCAGATCTCGTCCACATTCGGGCAGGCGGCGGCTTGTGTGAGGGCGTCCTGGAGGTTGTTGAAGGCGTCACCCCAGGAGGCGCCGCTGGTGTTGGCGCCGGAGGCATTGTCGTTGACGTAAAAGACGCCGGAAGGGGGCAGGAAGCGTATTTTGCCAGGAAACCGTCGGATGCATTAACGCTTACTTGGCACAATAGTCGCCTACCCGGGATCGAAATCAGATAAGCTCCGAATATAGCCCGTTAACAACACATTGCCGAATCTACCTGTACGTTATCTACAGCAATGTCCCGGTATCATCACTTCCATTACCATCACCTCCTATTGAAAACGCCCATTGATAGGCACCGGAAGCGCTGTAGCTGCTTACCACGAAAATATCGCTATCGCCCGCCGCGCTGCTCAGGTTGGCTGCGCCGTACCGGGATCAAAATCGGCTGCACCTTCAAAACTGCCCGCCACCAGCACATTGTCCGAGTCATCGACAGTGATGGCGTACCCCGAACCAAAGCCCGCATCTCCTATATTGAAAGCCCATTGATAGGCGCCCGAAACGTCGTATTTACCACGAAGATATCAGAGTTCCCGGCGCTGGTCAGATTAGCTGTGCCGGTGGGATCGAAATCCACGGCACCGTTAAAACTACCTGTTACCAGCACGTTATTCGAGCCGTCTGATGTGATGCTTAAGCCTTCAGTAAGGTACATCATGCTGAAAGCCTGTAAATAGGCACCGGAGGGAGCGTATTTGGCAACGAAGGTGCAACGGATTGCATTACAAGTCAGCAAAGGGTAGTTCCCGGGTGGGGTCGAAATCGACTGTACCGTCGAATACTCCCATTACCAGCACATTGCCGACGCCATCTATCGTAATATCGTCACCTATTTCATTATTGAACTGCTCCCTATTTTGAAAGCCCACTGATAGGCTCCGGAAGCATCGTATTTGGCGATGAAGACATCCTCGTCTCCGTCTCCGGTAGTCGCTCAACTCGGCTGTGCCTTACCTGGGGTCGAAATCGGTACCGTGCCTTCGAAAAAGCCTGTAATATAACAATTGCCCCAGGCGTCTGTAGCGACCGCCTGGTTTTCGACCTCCAAACCGTCATTAGCGTATCTCCCGACCTACTACGGGGTGCCCATTGATAAGCCCCGGAAGCATCGTATTTAGCCACGAAAATGTCATTGTTCCCCATACCGGACAAGTTGGTTGTGCCCGGCCGGGGTCGAAATCAGCGGCGCCCTGGAATCTGCCCGTCACCAGCACATTGTCCAGCCGTCTGTGGCAATACTATAACCAAAATCAGAACCGGCATCCCCGATAGGAAAAGCTTACAGGTAGGCGCCGGAGGCATCGTATTTTACCACGAAGATATCATCGCTTCCCATACTGGTGAGGTTTGCGGCGCCGGTACCCGGGATCGAAATCGGTAGTGCCTCCGAATCTCCCTGTTACCAGCACATCCCCGAACCGTCTATAGCAATGCCCAAACCACTATCATCGCTACTGCTTCCTATATTGAAAGCCCACTGATATACTTTCGAAGCGTCGTATTTACCACGAAGATATCCTGGTTGCTCCC
Source organism: Lewinellaceae bacterium (assembly GCA_020636375.1). GTDB lineage: Bacteria > Bacteroidota > Bacteroidia > Chitinophagales > Saprospiraceae > JACJXW01. Next base: position 255,316 of record JACJXZ010000015.1, read on the forward strand.
TGAAGCGCTCAGGTTGGTAGTGCCCTTACCCGGGGTCGAAATCAGTACCGTTTTCAGAAAACTCCCCGTCACATACATATTGCCCAGCGCATCCCGGGCAACGGCTTCATTCACAAATATCCCTAACCCCCCTGGGGAACGGGGTAAGGGCGGAAAATACCCAGTCGAGAGACTGTGCCTGGACGTCGGTAACACATGAGAAGACACTCAAGAATACCAGGAATATTCCTGAAAGAAATGAAGAAGAGTGAACGCAAATTATAGAGGCAGAGCTTTTCGGAAAGAAGGTTCCACCCCGAAGGAAATACAAAAAAGAGGGTGCCATAATGTTAATTTTAATGAATGGGATATCTAATTCAATGTCCTGCAATAAAGAGGATAGGCGGAAGAAGGGGTGGACTTTTCAGCCAAAAAGGTGGAGAAATCGGACATGGGGGTACCGCCTTGGGGTCATGATGTTTCATTGGATGATCTTTTTAAGGATGAAGTGTTTTGTTTGGAATGATGAACCAAACTTAGGCAGCGCAACGGCGGCATGCCACTTTTTTCAGGGAAGAGCCGGGATTTACCAGGGAAGGACGGTTTTTTTTTTTCAGGGAAGGGGGCGTAGTGGGTTCCCGCAAAGGCTCGCATGGGTTCCCGCAAAGGCTCGCAGAGGTAGCCGCAAAGGCTCGCAAAGGAGTAGGTTTACTTGGCGAAACTCCACTCCGCGGGAAATACCTTACCCCCAGCTCGTGGGGGGGTTCGTGGGGCAAAAAGGCTCACATGGGTTCCCGCAAAGGCTCGCAGAGGTAGCCGCAAAGGCTCGCAAAGGAGTAGGTGTACTTAGCGAGACTTCGCGAAACCTTAGCGAAACTCCGCGGGAAACCTTAGCGAGTCTTCGCGGGAAATGAGATTTAAGGTAACAAAGCAGTATTAAGTGGGCGGCCTAATTTGAATTACCAGCCTGCCGATAGCCTCCTGCAACTGCCGGCGGGTGAAGGGCTTAAAGCCTCCTGGTACTGAGGTGGCGTAAAAGTCTGCGGATCGCGCGATGTCCTGCGGGCGGGCGGGCGCCGGCAGCACAGCAGGGTGGCGGCCAGGTAGCGGGTGCGCAGCAGGCGGGCGAGGTACCATGCCGTCCATTTCGTGTTTCCGGTGAAAGTTGAGAATAGCAATGTCGGGCAAATGCTCGTCGCACAAGCGGATGATATATCTACCGGGCTGCCGGCACACAGAAAGACTTTGAAGCCGTCGAGCTCCAGGGTGGTTTTATAGTGAGGGCGATGACGGGTCGTCTTCTACTAAAAAGGATACCAGAGGTTGCATCCGGGCAATATCCGGCAGCGGCGGGGAAAGGGGTAAGGGTTTTCAGGGAAGGGCGGGGATTTTCAGGGAAGGGGTTGAAAAGGAAGTTCCCGCAAAGGCTCGCAGAGGGGTTTCCCGCAAAGTCTCGCAGAGGTTGCCGAAAAGGTTCGCAAAGTAAGGCGAAAGCACACGTACTGCTTAGCGAGACTTAGCGGGAACGCAGAGGTTTACAGCAAAGGTTCGTAGGAATTCCCGCAAAGGTTCGCAAAGCGAGGTGGGCACACGTCCTGCTTAGCGAGACTCCGCGAGAACCTTAGCGAGACTTAGCGGGAACCTTCACAAGCCTGCCCCCCTTGTGCAATACATTTAAAACCCATTCACCTTCCGGTGTATCCCGTCCTTCAAATGCGCTTCCCCAAAATTAACGAGCAACCCCAGCCGTTTCTCTACCGTTTTCAGATAAGTGATGGTTTGTTTGTGGTCAACCTCCGTCAAAGTGCGGATGGATTTTATTTCCACAATGATTTCTTCTTCCACGAGTACGTCTATGCGGTAGCCGATAGGCCCATTTCCTACCATCGTGCTTCACCCGGATACCTACTTGCCGTTGGTGGGCGATGCCTGCTTTGGTCAGTTCATAACAAAACACAGATTCGTAGAAACTTTCCAGCATCCGAAGTATATTGGGTATGGATAGCAAAACAGATGTCAAGGATGCGTTTGAAAAGGGTGTTGAGTTCGCTGGTTGTCTTTTTCATGGTATCAAGGTGTTAAAAGTTAGAAGATAAGGAAAAGCAAAATGTTCTCCCGCAAAGTTTGGCGGAAGTTCCCGCAAAGGCTCGGGGTTCCCGTAGGGGGTTCCCGCAGAGGCTCGCAGAGGTAGCCGCAAAGTCTCGCAAAGGAGCCAGTGTGTACTTAGCGAAACTTTGCGGGAAATACCATCCCCCAGCTCCCCCAGCTCGTGGGGTTCCCTGCAAAGGCTCGTGGGGTTCCCCAGCAGAGGCTCGCAGAGGTAGCCGCAAAGTCTCGCAAAGGAGCCAGTGTACTTAGCGAAACCTTAGCGAAACTCCGCGGGAAATACCTTCCCCCAGCTCGTGGGGTTCCCGCAAAGGCTCGTGGGGTTCCCGCAGAGGCTCGCAGAGGTAGCCGCAAAGTCTCGCAAAGGAGCCAGTGTACTTAGCGAAACCTTAGCGAAACTTAGCGGGAAATACCTTCCCCCCAGCTCGTGGGGCTCCCGCAAAGGCTCGCAAAGGTAGCCGCGAAGGCTCGCAAAGGAGCCGTGTGTACTTAGCGAGACTTAGCGAAACCTTAGCGAAACTCCGCGGAAATACCTTCCCCCCAGCTCGTGGGTTTCGCAAAGGCTCGCAAAGGAGCCAGTGTACTTAGCGAGACTTAGCGAAACCTTAGCGAAACCTCTTAGCGAAACTCCGCGGGAAATCCCCCCCCAGCCTCCTTAAAATTTCCAAACCCGATCAAGGCAGCATAGCCGCCCCCTTATACCTTACTCGGCGGCACGCCAAATTCCTTAGCAAAAACCCGGCTGAAATATTTGGGGTCGTCAAATCCGGTGGCGTAATACCACCTCGCTGACGTTCTTCTTTCCGGCGAGCAACCACTCTCTGGTACTTTGCCAGCCGCATGGACCGGATGAGCGCCGAGGCGTTCCGGCCGGTGAGGGCTACCAGCCAGGTGCAGTGCAGTTGCCGTGGGCTCCAGTACCAGGCTCTGGCTCAGTACCTCCACGGTGAAGGAAGCGTCGGAAAGGTGTTCCTGAATAATATCCCGGACTTTTTGGAGGAAAGTACTCTTCCATTTCGGACGCCGGGCTTTCGCCTGCTGAAGCCATTGCCTCCGGACCCCGGACATACTTTGCCCGCGAGCTTGCGGCGCAGTTCCAGCAGGTTGTTCAGGGTGGCGAGCAGCTCTTCCCGGTGGAAGGGCTTGGCGAGGTAGGCGTCGGCGCCCGGCGCAGGCCGCTGATCCGGCTCTCCACACATCAGTACCTGGCGGTGAGCAGCACGATGGGGATGTGGCTGGTGCGCTCGTCGTTCTTGAGGGTTTCCACCACCTCGAAGCCGTCTTTTTCGGGCATCATTACATCGCTGATAATGATGTCGGGCACGGCCTCCAGGGCTTTTTTTCGATCTTAAAAGTACCGTACCGTTGTAGGCGAAGTCGAGCGCAAAGCCCCGCCCTGCCCCGTCCCGAAAGAGGGAGAGGCGAGACAGGTGGAGAGGTATTCCACGACGTCGGGGTTGTCTTCGATGAGGAGCAGCTGATACCGGGAGGCGGCCTCTTTTTCTGCGGGAGAAGGAGTGGAGGAAGAAGGCGGCCCTCCCGGCCTATGTGCCCGCTGCGAAGCCGCGGAGAGGAAAGAGGGCGCTTTCTCTTTGGCTTCCCGCAGTACCCATCGGAAGAGCGGGCCTCCCCTCCTCTTCATTCACTGGCGGCGCGTTGTTGGTGATCGGCAGCCTTACCGTAAACGTCGTTCCCCACCCACTTTGCTTTCTACGCCGATCTCCCCGCCCATGGACTGCACCAGTTCTTTCGTCAACGCCAGTACTGATGCCCGTACCGCCCGCTTTTACTTTTCCGGTTTTTGCCCTGGTAGAAATCTACCGAAGATGTGGGGCAAGTCTTCCGGCGGGATGCCGGCGCCGTTATCGGCGACGGTTATTACGGCTGTCGGCGCACCGTGCGCCGCAACGACCGTTACCCGCAGATACCCGCCCGCCGGACGGCGTATATTTAATGGCGTTCGACAGCAGGTTGTACACGATCCGCAGCAGGCGCTCCGGGTCGTAGTCCATGACGATGGAGCCTCGTTGCTTTCCACGCGCAGCATCACGTTCCGGGCGTTGGCCACCGAATGCAGGCTCTCGCTGATGTAGCGCAGGTAAGGAAGGATATCGCCCTGCACGTAGTTGATCTTCAGGGTATGGGACTCCAGCTTTACCAGGTCGAGGATCTGGTTGATGAGGCGCAGGAGGTTTTGCCCGTTGCGGCGGATCAGGCTGATCTTTGGTTTCAGTTTTTCGTCAACGGCGGGTTCCACCTGCTCGGTACCATTCCCAGGATGACCGTCAGCGGCGTGCGGAACTCATGGGTGATGTTGGTGAAGAAGCGGTTTTAAAATCGTCCAATTCCCGCAGGCGCATGGTTTCCTGGCGTTCGAGGCGTAAAGTACCTAACTGGTATTTATAAAATGCCCATGCCATCGCACTCAGGCATAAAATGTAGAGCAGGCATACGGGAAGTAGCCCACCAGGGCGGGTTGATGGCGAACCTCAACGCTGCCGGATCTTGCCCCCATGCTCCGTCGTTGTTGCTGCCCAGCACCGGAACGTATATCACCAGGTACCGCAGGTTGGCGAACTGCACGTTGTTGCGGGTAATTTTAAATCCACCAGCGGTACCTCACCTTCTGGCATGTAAGAAGGCACTGTGGCGGATCAATTGGTAGCGGTAAAGGTTTTGCGCCGGATTGGTGAATTCGAGCGCTGCGAACTCGAAGGTGTGAGAGGTTCCGGCGATGAGAGAGGACGATATCCGGCCTGCTCCCCGTCCATTCCGACAGCGGCTGGTTGTTGGCTTTCAGGTACCGACGATATGCGTCTGCGGCTTGCGCTCGTTGAACCGGAGGCTGTCAGGGTGGAAGATCGTCAGGTACGGACCCCCGCCGAACACCAGTGTGCCGTCCTTCATTTTCAGATAACTGGAGCTATTGAACTCATTGTCCTGCAAGCCGTCGGCATAGGTAAAATTTTTTGGTTGTTTCTTCCCGCACGTGAAAGCGGCACAGGCCTTTGTTGGTGCTCAGCCAGATATGGTTGGTATTGTCGGAGCGTACTCCATAAACCACGTTATCCGGAAGCCCGTCCTCTTTTTTGTAATGTTTGAATTTACCTGTTTGCCGATCGAGGCGCGGTTCAGGCCGCCGCTCTTCGTGCAACCACAGGTAACGGCGGGGCTCGAGGGGGTCTTTACCACGGATAGCACCGTGTTGTAAGACAGGGAAGAAGGGTCGGATGGATCGGTTTTGAAATATTCATAGCGGTAACCGCCGTCGGCAGGGGCTGCTTTGATCAGCCCTTTGAAACCAATGATCCACACTATGCCTTCCGAATCCTCGTACAGGTTCGAGATATAATAGGAATCCGGTACGAGTTTCTGGGGGTTACCAAAGGGAAAATCCCTGCTTTGCCCGGTTGCGGGGTCGAACCGCAGCAATCCTTCTTCACTGGTATGGAGCAACGTTCCATTTTTGCAGAACAGCAGCGCGGAAAAGTGGCGCCGTCCCATCGGTATTGCCGGACGGTTTTGGTACGGGCATCTATGCGCAGCAGGACATTCGGTTCGGGAATGCCCCAGGCATTGCCCGTTTCGTCGAAGACGGGCATAAAATTCCGCCATTTGCCGGGCATACTTACCAGCCAGGGGTTCGTTTCGGGTTGGTAGAAATTTTGGCGGGGGTAAATTTGAGCAGGATCAATAGCACAGATGAGGTTTCCCTGCGGATCTTCTGCCAGGTAGCGCTGCGAGGTTCCTTTCAGATAGCTCCTGAATTTTGGTTTTTCAGGATTGGTAGCTTAAGTATCCCGTAGCCGGTTGTGCCCACCCAGGCAATGCCGGAACGGTCGATAGCCACGCATTGGAAATCAAGAAAGCGGCTTTGGATGAGAGGGTCGTCAGAAGCCCATTCGAATTCCGGTTGCCCGCCTTTTGCAAAAGCCATCTACCGCCATTTGCGAAGCTCTTTATCATTCAATGCCCACAAATAACCTTCATGGTCAAAACGGCATTTTTATAAGGCTGAGGTACCTGCCCACATTCCGGGGCGGCTCGGAGGTGTTTTTCCATATCCACAAACCGGGGCTCTTCTGAACCCGAAAGGCGCCCCTCCGCCTCACCCGGAACGTCCCCGAAACCGGGTAGGTACCGTTTGTATCCAAACTCGCCCGTCCGGGCTTTCTCCTAAGATATGCGTGGATAAACCGGGAAATGCTTCAAGGTTGAGTTGCCCGGCGGTAGTGTCGAGCCGAAAAAGCCCCTGGTTAGAACTTACCAGGAGAACTTTGTTTTTGTAAAATGCACTACCGAAACTGCACAGGGTATCTGAGATACCTGCCCTTTCGGATACTTCAACGACGGCGCCCGCATACCGGGAAAGGCATTGCCTTGCGATGCCGCTTTTTTAAGCACACCGGTAAGCGCCGCTATTTTCCAGATCTTACCGGCATCTGTAAAAACAAGGGCGCCGTCGCCTACCAGCTCGCTGAAGGAAAACCCACCCACCGATTTTGACAGGTACCGGGCGCTACCTGTTCCGTGAGATGAAAAAGCGCCCGCTGACGGGGTCATATATTTCAATTTTACCAGACAACCGTATCCAGATCCAGCCCCGGCTGTCTTCAAACAGGCAGTACACTTCACTGGCGGCAATGGCAAACGGGTCGAAAGGGTCGGGCGAAAAAGATCTCGAAGCGGTAACCGTCATAGCGGTTCAGCCCATCCTTGGTGGCGATCCACAGGAAGCCGTCCCGGCTCTGAAGGATGTCATATATCATGCCCTGCGACAACCCCTCGTTGACAGAGAGCCACTCCGCCTTGCCCGGCGACTACCGGGAAGGCAACCGGCATACAGCATAAATACCAGTACCAGAACAGAATATCTCATTTTACCCCTTACGTACGATAAACAAAATAAATATCCTGTACTGAATATCAAGAAAAAACGCAGATAAAAAATACGCACATTTTAAGTCGTCAGCTCACGAATACACCAAAAAAAAGCGGCGCCCGCAGGCGCCGCTTCCATGAAAAAAATGTATAATAAAAATGATCAGGAACCTGATGCGCTTACCGCACCAGCGTCAGTTTTTCACCGCGGCCTAGCCCTGCGTTTGCAGGCGCAGCAGGTAAACGCCGGGGATAAGCCCTGCCCGCCGCCGCTTACCTTGCCGTCCCACACCCGCTCGTGGCGGTGGCATCCAACGAAGCCGCCTCCAGGCGCCATACCCGCTGCCCGTTGATGTTGTACACCTCCAGCGCAGCCGGCCCGGCCTCCGGCAGATAAAAGCGTATAGTACCTCCTCCCGGAACGGGTTGGGGCTGGCGTCCAGCTGTAGCGCCGCTTCCGCCTGCCCAGTAGCCGCCGGGCCCGGATTGGCCGGCATGCATGAATACGGGGCGGGGCAGCAAACCACGACGCCGTCGTTCAGGGCGCCGATCAGGTACCGTTCACCCTGGTGAGGATATAATCTACCGCATCAACCGGTATCCCGCTGCCACTCTGGTACTGCACGTAGCTGGCGACGTAGTCCAGCGAGCTGATCACCGAACCAATGCTGTATCCGCTGCAGAATTTGCTGGCCGCCAAATCCAGCCTCCGGGTGATGGCCCTTTTTATCGAAAGGCTGCTGCTCAACCCGTTAATATATGTGTTCAGGTTGCTCACCACGGTATTGATGCAACCCTCCGGGTCGCAGGCGTCGCCCACGTTGTCCTGGTCCAGATCTTCCTGGCCGGGGTTGAAGGCCGTGGGGCAGTTGTCCGCGTCGCCGCAGATACCGTCGCCGTCGATGTCGTCGTCGGGGTCGTTGGGGCAGGGGTCGGGGCAGGCGCCGAAGAGGTCGTCGCGCACCCAGACGCTGGCCGTGCAGCTGGCCGTATTGTTGTTGACATCCGTCACGGTGAGGGTGACGGCCCGGGGCCCCAGCAAATCCGCGCAGCTGAAGGCCGTCTGGCTGAGGGCACGCCCGCCGATGCCGCAGGCGTCGGCCGAGCCGCCGTCCACCTCGCCTGCGGTGAGCGTAGCCGAACCGCCGGCATCGAGCTGTACGGTGGCATTCTGACAAAGCGCCTCCGGATCAGTATTGTCCTGGACGGTCACCGTGGCCACGCAGCTGTGCTGGTTGCCGGCCCCGTCGGTGGCGGTGAGCAGCACGGTGCGCATGCCTACGTCGGCGCAGCCAAAGCTCGTCCGGTTCAGGTTCAGGCCGAGCAGGCCGCAGTTGTCGCTGCTGCCGTCGTTGACCTGGCCTGCGGTGAGCGTAGCCGAACCGCTGGCGTTCAGTTCGACGGTGCGGTTGCGGCAGCGGGCTGTCGGAGGCATTTCGTCCTTCACCGTCACCTGGGCGTTGCAAGTACTGCTCTCGTTGTTGATGTCTGTGACCGTCAGGGTTACCGTTTGCGGGCCTGCGTCGGCGCAGGAGAAGGTATTGGGCGACACCGTCATGCTCTGCAGTCCGCATTCGTAGGTGCTGCCGCCGTCCACATCGGCTGCGGTGAGCGTAGCCGAACCGCCGGCGTCGAGCACTGCCGTGAAGGGCTTGCAGGCCGCTGTCGGCGCGGCGCAGCAGGGGTTGTCGTCATCGGCTACGGTGATGGTTGCGTTGCAGGTAGCGGTATTGGAGAAGTAATCCGTCACGGTAAGGGTAACGGCCTGTGCGCCTACGTCGCTGCAGCTGAAGGACAGGCTTTCCTGCCCGCTGATCCGGAAGCTGAGCGGGCCGCAGCCGGTGCTGCCGTCGTTCACCTGGCTGGCGGCCACGGTAGCGTTTTGGTTGGCGTCGAGCTGTACGGTAATGTTCTGGCACTGGGCAGCCGGCGCGGTGGTTAAGCCCTGGTATTCATAAGCCCCGATGTCGACATTGCCGGCCACGTTGGGGGCGGCGTCGAAGGGTCGGGCATTGCCGTCCAGGTCGTTGGCGGGCGCTCCGGCGGCCGTGCCGGCGTCTATAGCGGGGGAACAGGGCTGGAGGCGCAGGTCGCCCGTTATGCCCAGGCCGATGGGCGGCTGGCTGGCGAAGAGGGGATCTGCATTGCCGTCGCCGCCGGGGCAGTTGGCGCAGGGGGAGTAGCCGCCCTGCACGATGGAGTGGGCGACGGTAGCAGCGCTGGAGAGGTCGTTAATAATATTGCTGCTGTTGCCCCAGAGGATACAGTTGACAAGTACCGGGGAGGAGTAGTAATCGTTGTACATCCCGCCACCGTTATTGCCTGCCGAGTTCCCGCTGAACGTGCAATTGGTTAAGGCCGGAGAGGATTCGTCCTCGTTGTACATCCCACCGCCGTTGTTTGCCGTATTCCCGTTGAAGATGCAGTTAGTCAATGTCATAGAGGGCGCCTCGTAGAAATTGGACATCCCCCCGCCTTGGTTTGCAGAGTTCCCGCTGAAAATGCAGTTGGCTACGGAAAGGGAGGATTCCTCGTTACAGATCCCGCCACCATTGATGAGTGCCGTGTTTCCACTGAACGTGCAGTAAGTTATCTCCAGGGGTGAGGAGTCATTGTACATCCCTCCACCCTGGATGGTTGCCGAATTTCCGTCGAAAGTACAGTTGGTTATCTTCGGAGAGGAGTCTATGTTGCACATCCCGCCGCCGTAATAATTTGGGTAGCTTCCTCCATTCGCATTCCCCCCGCTAATAGCAAAACCATCCAGCACAGCAGTGCTATTCAGGCCATTATTGTGGTTTATGATAACATGGAAGCTGTTTTCCCCATTATTCACAAAACCCGGCTGGTCGTCCCCGTTCAGATCGCCGCTGAGGATGGTTTCATGCGCCGCCCAGTCCCGGACGCTGAAGTCGCCTTCCTGCCCCGGCAGGCCGGGAAAGCCGCCGTAGATGGCCACGCCGTTTTGCATGACAAAGGAATGGGAGCGGTTGCCGGGCGTATAGCCAATGCCCTGGTCGGGCTTGTACGTGCCGGCGGCCACCCAGATCTCCGTCACATTCGGGCAGGAAGCGGTCAGGGCGAGGGCGTCCTGCAGGTCGTTGAAGGCGTCGGCCCAGGCCTTTCCGTTGCCGGCTCCGGAAGCATCGTCATTGACATAAATGATATTGCCCGAGGACAGGCAGGCAGTGCAGGCATTATAGCTGGACTGGTACTCGTAGGCTCCCAGGTCGATGGCCGTGCTGCCGGTGGCATCCACGATGCGGCCATTGCCCGCCAGGTCTTTGGGTTCATTGTTGGCGGCATTGTTGCCTGCGTCGATGGCGGGCGAGCAGGGCTGCAGGCGGAAGTCGCCGTTGGCGGCATCGACGAAGAGCGGGTCTTCGTCGAGGTTGCCTATGCCGGGGTAGCCGCCCTGCACGATGGAGTGGGCGACAGTGGGGTTGCTTTCAAAGTTGCTTATTTCGCTGTCGTTGTCCCAGAGGATGCAGTTGGTTACGGCCGGGCGGGAAGATAAGGAGTTTTCAATGGCAGTCGAATTACCAAAAAAGGTGCAGTTGATCACCGCCGGGTTCGAATCGAAGAGGTTTTCCATTCCCCCGCCGGAAAAGGTGCAGTTGATCACCGCCGGGCTGGAATAGACGTTGTTGAACATCCCGCCGCCGCCGCCGGCCGAATTGCCGGAGAAGGCGCAGCTGGCCACGGTGGGGGAGCTATCGGCGTTGTACATCCCGCCGCCGGAGTTGGCCGCCGAATTGCCGGAGAAGATACAGTTGGACACGGTGGGGGAGCTACTACTGTTGTTGTTCATCCCGCCGCCGCTGGTGGCCGAATTGCCGGAGAAGGTGCAGTTGATCACCGCCGGGCTGGACTGGAAGATGTTTTCCATACCGCCGCCGTTGGTGGCCGAATTGCCGGAGAAGGCGCAGTCGGCCACCGCCGGGCTGGACTGGAAGCTGTTCCCCATCCCGCCGCCGTTGGCCGCCGAATTGCCGGAGAAGGCGCAGTTAGCCACCGTGGGGGAGCTATTGTTGTTGTGCATCCCGCCTCCGAAGCTATCAAGTCCGCCCCCGTTCGCATTTCCCCCACTGACGGTAAAGCCGTCCAGCACGGCAGTGTTGTTCAGGCCATTGTTGTTATGAATAACATGGAAGCTGTTTTCCCCATTATTCACAAAACCCGGCTGGTCGTCCCCGTTCAGATCGCCGCTGAGGATGGTTTCATGCGCCGCCCAGTCCCGGACGCTGAAGTCGCCTTCCTGCCCCGGCAGGCCGGGAAAGCCGCCGTAGATGGCCACGCCGTTTTTCATCACAAAAGAAATGCTGCGATCGGTGCCGGATGTGGGTTTGTAGGTACCTGCGGCGACCCAGATCTCCGTTACATTAGAGCATTGTCCAGCAAGGGCAAGGGCTTGCTGTAGATCGGTAAAGGCATGTGTCCAGGAGCTGCCGTCGTTGTTACCGGTAGCGTCATCGTTGACATAGAAGACGTTGCCCAGGTTCAGGCAGGCGATGCAGACATTGTAGCTGGACTGGTACTCGTAGGCTCCCAGGTCGATGTTAGCCGTGCCGAGGCTTGTTGCGTCAACTTTCCGGGCAGCACCAGCCAGGTCTTCAGTAGTGCTGTTGGCTGTGTTGTCGCCCGCATCAATGGCGGGGGAGCACTGCTGGAGGCTCAGGTCGCCGTTGGTTGGGTCGGTGAAGAGTGGGGCCACATTGCCATCGCCGCCGGGACAGTCAGTGCAGGGGGTGTAGCCGCCTTGTACAATAGAGTAGGTGACGGTGGGAGTAGCACCACTCTCATTTGTTATTTCATTACCGTTATCCCAAAAAATACAGTTGGTCACCGTCGGCTCGCAGAGGTCGTTGTACATTCCACCGCCTATTGTGCCAGCCGAATTACCGGAGAAGGTGCAGTTGGTCACCACAGGGGAGGATAAAGTGAAGTTTAACATCCCACCGCCCTCGAAGCGAGCCGAATTGCCGGAGAAGATGCAGTTGGTCACCAGCGGAGAGGAGAATTCGTTGTTGTTGTACATCCCGCCGCCTCCTCCGAAGCTAGCCGAATTACCGGAGAAGGTGCAGTTGGTCACCAACGGAGAGGAGTTGTTGTTGTACATCCCGCCGCCGCCTACGAAGCTAGTCGAATTACCGGAGAAGGTGCAGTTGACCACCATCGGGGAGGAGGAATCGTTGTACATCCCGCCGCCTCTAGAGTTTAAAAAATCTGACAATGGGTTAGTATTCGCATTGCCACCCGTGATAGTGAAGCCATCGAGTACGGCAGTATTATCCAAGCCGTTTTGATTATTTAAAATAACATGATAGCTATTCTCCTCATTATTAGCAATGCTCAATGTACTGCCGGAGCCAGTGATGTCATCATCATTATTCAAATCCCCACTGAGGATGGTTTCGTGGGCTACCCAATCCCGGTTTGTAAAGTCGGGGTCGCCGGTGTTCGGGAAGCCGCCGTAGATAGCTACGCCGTTTTTCATCACAAAAGAAATGCTGCGGTCGTTGCCGGAGGTAGGCTTGTAGGTGCCTGCTGCCACCCAGACCTGTTCGACATTACAAGTATTTATCATTGCCTGCAAATCACCGGAAGCATTTACCCAGGAAGTGCCGTCACCTGTGCCGCCTGCTTTGACGTAGCGGATAGGCACAGTAGGGATCACTTTGCCCTCCGTCCAGTTAGAACTATTGCCGCTGAGGGCGAAGTTATGGAGTACGCCGGCGTAGGCACTGCCTGCACTATTGGCAAGGGTGTTGATGCCGGTGTTGTCGCCATTAGCAGTGCCGTGGTCGAATGTATAATGGACTAACAGATTTTCCTGCGGAGCGGTCACGCCATTACAGATTCCCGCCTGTATCTCTGCCTGGGTGCGGGCCACTTTCCAGATGCGCACTTCATCCAGTGTACCGTTCATGAATTCCGAAGCGCCGTTGTAAGCCCCGAGGTTCATGCCCGTATTGATGACGGGTAGCGGATTATCTGAGGAAGTTCGTTGTGCCACCAGTTGCCCGTCGAGGTAGGACTTGAAGCCGTTGGTGGTATTACGCTGCCAGGCCATGGCGACGTGGTGCCAGTTACCGTCCGTTGCGGCTGCGCCGACAGGGATGCCGTTCAGCCCACCATCGTTGGAGAGAATATGCATACCGTTCCAGCCGGCTACGACATAGGTGTTGTTATCCAGTTGGAAACGTACGGCAGACTGGTTGCTCGTACCCTTAAACCAGTACTCGATGGTAATGGCATCGCCGCCATTGGCGAGCGGCGCCGCTCCGCATTCGAAGATCTCGACACAATCGTCTATGCCGTCGAAATGCAGCCCGTTATTGGCCGTAAAGGGCGGAACTGCCGGAATCGGTTCCGGCGCACTCTGATATTCATACGCCCCCAGGTCCACCGTACCGTTGTTGAAGAAACGGGGGTTGCCGTCAAGGTCGGTGGTGATGCCGGAAGGTACCGCCGTATTGTCGCCCGCATCAATGGCAGGGGAACAGGCTTGCAGGCGCAGGTTGCCGTTGGCGGCATCCACGAAGAAGGGGTCAATGTTCCCATCGCCGCCGGGGCAGTTGGCGCAGGGGCTGTAGCCTCCTTGTACGATGGAGTGACTGACGATTAGCGTTGAGGCATTATTGGCAAATACTATTTGGGCTGAGGATGATGGCGGCTGGTTGCCCCAAAAATTACTCCATAGGATAGAATTTGTTAAAAGCACTTCTGTGTTTGTGAAATTACTACTTAACCCTCCAGAATTGTCTGATTGCGAAGAATTCCCATAAAATACACAATTAGTGAATGTGAAAGTACCAACTTCAACAAATGCGCCACCACCATTATATCTTGTTATATTATTAGCGAATATGCAGTTCACAAAAGTAGGCGAAGCATTTTGGGCAAAGAGCCCCCCACCATTTGAGTTGGAAAAGTTATTTCGTATGATACAGTTAAGGAATAAAGGCGAGGCATCGGTGTTTCGGATGCCGCCGCCTTCATTACCACCAAACGTACTAGGATTGTAAGCATCCTGTATGATAAAACCATTCAGTATAGCAGTGTTGTCTAAACCTCCGCCATTGTTGTTAATTACCCAGTAGCTATTATCCGTATTGACTCCTGCCGTGCCGATATCCCCACTGAGCACAGTCATGTTCGTTACCCAATCTCGTACACTGAAATCGCCTTCCTGCCCCGGCAGGCCGGGAAAACCGCCATAAATACCTATGCCATTAACCATAGAAAAGGAAATCGTGCGGTCCGTGCCGGTAGTGGGCTTGTAGGCGCCTTCCGCCACCCAGATCTGAGTGATGCTCGGATTGTTCCCGGCTTGGTTTAGCGCATCCTGCAGGTCGTTGAAGGCATCCGTCCAGGAAGAGCCATTGTTGTCTCCATTGGCATCGTCATTGACGTAAATGATAGTACAGCTTGATGCAAAATCGAAGCTGGACTGGAATTCATAAGCGCCTATGTCAATAGTGGCGGTGCCGGTAGCATTGAATACCCGGGGATTGCCATCGAGGCCGAGCGAACTGGAATTAGCCGCATTGTCCCCCGCATCAATAGCCGGGGAACATTCCCGCAGGCGCAGATCGCCATTGGCGGCATCTACGAAGAGCGGATCTACATTCCCGTCGCCGCCGGGGCAGTTGGAACAAGCGCCGAAGCCCCCCTGCACGATAGAGTGGCTAATGGTGAAGTCGCCAAAAAAGCTGTTGTTGCTATTGTCCCACAGGATACAGTTTTGCACCTGCGTGTTGACGTTAAAGAAGTTACCCAACACGGCATTACGGGGGCTGTTGCCGCTGATGGTGCAGTTGATGAGCAGGCTGCCCCCGCCGTCAAAGTCAAAGATGACCCCATCGCCACCGCCTCCATTGGTATTGTTGGTGAACAGGCAGTTGGTGAATACGGGCGAGCAGTTGGTCACATTCATGACGGCAGCACCGTTGCGGGCGCCGAAATTGTTGATAAACGTACAATTGTTAATGGCCGGGCTGGATTGGAGGTTGACCATGGCGCCGCCCTCCTGGGTTGGGATAGAAGGGCCATTGGCATTGCCGCCGCTCAGGGTGAAGCCGTCGAGGATGGCCGTGCCGTCGAGGTTGCTGTTGTTGAAAATGTGAATGCTGTTGTCGCTATTATCGCCCGGCGTACCGATGTCGCCGCTGAGGATGGCCTCGTGCGCCGCCCAGTCCCGGACGCTAAAATCCCCTTCCTGCCCGGGTGTTCCGGGAAAGCCGCCGTAGATGGCCAGGTTGTTTTGCATTGCAAAGCTGGCATTGCGGTCGGTCCCGCTAGTCGGCTTGTACGTTCCTTCCGCCACCCAGATCTCCGTTACATTCGGGCAGGAAGCGGCCAGAGCCAGAGCCTCCTGCAGGCCGTTGAAGGCATCCGCCCAGGAGGAGCCGTCGTTGTTGCCCGAGGCATTGGCCTTGATGTAGAGGATATTGCCCGAGGCCAGACAAGCGGTGCAGGCATTGTAGCTGGACTGGTACTCGAAAGCCCCCATGTCCACCGTGCTGGAGCCGGTGGCATTGAAAAGACGGACATCACCGCCGAAGTCGGCCGTAATGCCGGCGGGTACGGCAGCATTATCACCGGCGTCGATGGCCGGGGAGCAGGGCTGGAGGCGGAGGTTGCCGTTGGCGGCGTCGACGAAGAGGGGATCTTCGTTGAGGTTGCCCGCGCCGGGGTATACCCCGCTGGCCTGCTGCACGATGGAGTAGGTGACGGCGGAAGTGCTGTTGTCATTGAAGATACTAGTGCCGTTGCCCCAGAATATGCAGTTGGTTACAGTTGGAGAAGAAGCGTTCTCATTGGCTATCCCCCCGCCGTTGAATGTTGTGGAGTTGCCGTAAAATGTGCAGTTGAACAAGGCAGGGGAAGAGGCGGAATTGTACATGCCGCCGCCATTGTAACCAGTAGCCGTATTGCCGAAAAAAATGCAGTTGGCCAGGGTGGGAGCATTGTCGGTATTGGACATGCCGCCGCCGAATGCTCCCGAATTGCCGGAAAACAGACAGGCGGTAAGGGCCGGAGAGGCGGAAGAATAATTCGCCATCCCGCCGGTTCCGCCGGCTGAGGTGTTGTTGATAAAATCGCAGCCGGCCAGGCCTGGAGAGGAGGCGTCTTCGTTGAGCATTCCGCCTCCATCTGTCGACCCATTCCCGGAAAAGGAGCAGTTTGTCAGGGCCGGGGAGGAATCGGTATTGTACATGCCGCCGCCGAAAACGCCATAATTCCCGGAGAAGGTGCAATTGGCGATCGTCGGGGAAGAAGAGGCGTTATACATGCCGCCGCCGTATTCATTCTCCGGCTCAAAGGAGGGGTCCGAAGGGTTATATTCGGCATTTCCCCCGCTGATGGTAAAACCGTCGAGGATGGCGGTGTTGTTCAGGCCATTGTTGTTATTGAAGATCACGTGGTAGCTGTTTTCTTGAATGTTGGCGAAGCCCGGCCCGTCGTTGCCGTTCAGGTCGCCACTCAGCGTCGTTACGTTGACTACCCAGTCCCGTTGCGCCATGCCGGGGTCGCCAGCATTGGGAAAGCCGCCGTAGATAGCGACACCATTTCTCATCACAAAGGAAACGGTGCGGTCCGTGCCGGAAGTAGGCTTATAGATGCCGGCCGCCACCCAGACCTCATCCCCGGAGGAGGAGGCGTCGATCATCGCCTGCAGGTTGCCGGAGGCATTGGCCCAGGAGGAGCCGTCGCCCGCGCCGCTTCCGCCCTGCTTGACATAGCGGATGACGGCCGACGCCTGCGCGCATAGGAAAAAAGAAAAGCAGATCAAAAAGAAACTTCTCAGGAAGTGTTGGTTGAGGATGGTTTTCATGATGGATTTGATTTGAAATGACGGCCGGGAAGATCCGGCGCTTTTGTATTTATTCCACACGTTTCAAAATAAGGCCGGAACAGGCCCGGGCATTCCCATTTAGCGACGAGCCATCAATAACTGTCGGTTATCTAGGAGTGCTTTTTCCTTTATCCGGCCCCGACACTTCGTGTACGGGGTAGACTGTTGAAGAACCGCCTCCTTTAGCGCTGCTAAGGTCGGGAACCTTCGCCTTGGCTAAAGAAAACATCACTTGCCTATCTAACCCCGACACTTATTAATCGCTCGTCGCTTATCAGCCAATAAAGCGGATAGATCGGACAATGGGGTGGACTTTTCAGCCAAAAAGGTGGAGAAATCGGACATGGCGGGCCGCCGCCCGGTTCGCGATGTTATAAGGTAAGCTGAAAGGCCACCGGCACCACGATCTCCGCCGGTATCGGAGCGCCGTTGCACGTGGCGGGCGTCCAGCGGGGCATGTTCAGCGCCATTTTGAGGGCGGCATCGTCGCAGCCGTAGCCGAGGGATTGCACGACGCGGGCACCCAGGACTTTCCCTTCCGGAGATAATTTGACCAGCACCTTTACCGTGCCTTCAATGTTGTTTCCCCTTGCCGCTCTCGGGTAGGAAAGGTGGGCGGCTACGTATGCCTGCAAGCCTTCGAAGCGGGCGGCTTTCATTGCAACCGGAGCGTTCGGCGCCTGCCTTTTTATATAGAGGGCATTTTGCGGGCCGTTTTGGGATAAAGGTTCGAGTTGGGTTATGGGCGCACTGGTATTTACGGCGATCATTTCGGTTGGCTGCGCCTGCAGGTTGAATGCGAAACAGATAAGAATGATAACGGTGGAAATGACGGGATTTTTCATTGGATGATCTTTTTTGATGGATGAATAAGGATGAAGTGTTTTGTTTTGAATGATGGAACAAACTTAGGCAGCGCAGCGGCGGCGCGCCACTTTTTTCAGGGAAGAGCCGGGATTGGCCAGGGAAGGACGGTTTTTTTTCAGGGAAGGGGTTGGAGAGGTTTTCCCGCAAAGGCTCGCGGAGGTAACCGCAAAGGCTCGCAAAGGAGTAGGTATACTTAGCGAGACTTCGCGAAACTTAGCGGGAAATTCCTTCCCCCCAGCTCGTGGGGTTCCCGTAGGGGGTTCCCGCAAAGGCTCGCGGAGGTAACCGCAAAGGCTCGCAAAGCTGCCGTTGTACTTAGCGAGACTCTGCGAAACCTTGGCGAAACTTAGCGGGAAACCTTAGCGAGACTCCGCGAAACCTTAGCGAAACTCCGCGGGAAACGTTAGCGAAACTTAGCAGGAAATCCCCCCCTCACGCCTCCTTAAAATTATCAAACTCAATCAAGGTAGAATAGCCGTCCCCATTCAGCACCTGCGGTTGGCCTTTCAGTTTTTTGCTCAGTATCTGTACGAGGTTGGTTCCGAAGGAAGTGCTGTTTTTCAATTCGGGAGCGCCGTTTATGCCCACGCCATCATCGGCGACCTTGAGGCAGAGCTGGCCGGCGTCGTTTTTCCAGAGGGAGATCTCAACCACGCCGCTCCGTTCGCCGGGGAAGGCGTACTTCAGAGCATTGGTCACCAGCTCGTTGATGATCAGCCCCAGGGGGATGGCCGTGTCCACGTCGAGGCGCAGCGGCTGGAGGTGGTAAACGATCTTCACGCGGCCCTCGTCCAGGCCGAAGGCGTCGAGCAGGGTGTCGCCGAGGTTGTAGAGGTAATCCTGCATGTCGACGGCGGCGAGGTTGTCGCCCATGTACAGTTTCTGGTGGATGAGGCCCATCGCCTCCACGCGGTTCTGCCCTTCGCGCACGGCGTCGAGGGCGGCGGCGTCGCTGATGTGCCTGGACTGGAGGTGGAGCAGGCTGGACAACACCTGCAGGTTGTTCTTCACCCGGTGGTGGATCTCCTTGATCAAAAATTCCTTCTCTTCATTGCGCTTGCGCAGAATGCGGGTGAGGCGGAAGAGCAGGGCGCCACCAACCACCGCCAGCGCCAGGAAACCGGCGACGAGCCAAAAGCGGATGCGCTGCTGGCGGAGCATAGCCTGCTGCTGAGCGATGGTGGCCTCCTTTTTTTCGGCCTCGTATTTGGTTTGCAGCTCCAGGATCTGGTTGGTATTTTCAACGTGGAGCAGGCTGTCGCCGATCTCTTTGCTCCGGGTTTGGTAGTAAAATGCGGAATCGTAACGCCCCAGCCCGGCGTAGGCCAGCGCCATCCGGCCCAGGGTTTTGTCCTCTGCCCACCGCTCGCCCTGCCGACGGGCGGAGGCCCTGCTTTTCTCGAAGTAATGCAGGGCTTCCTGGTAGTCTTCCAGGGCGTAATAGCAATTGGCCAGGTTGTGATATATGTTGGTTAAAAAGGCCAGCGCCTCGATGCTGCGGGCTATTTCCATAGCTTCGCGGTAGTCGGCAATGGCCTCCCGGCAGCGCCCTGTTTCGGCAAAGCGCATGCCCCTGGCATTCAGCACGACGACGATGTGCACCTTGTCGTCCAGCTGCCGATAGATGGCCAATGCTTCGCTGAGGTATTCCATGGCCTTGCCGTTTTCCCCCGTTTCACCGTAAATATCGGACAGCAGGTGGGCGGCGTAGGCTATTTCTCTGGGCAGGTTTTCCTTTTTCGCTGAATCGTAAGACCGCTGGGTGTAACTTAGGGCATCTTCCCATTTTTCCAGGCTGTAAAACAAGCTGCCGAGCTTGCCGAGGATGGTAATGCCCCCCTTGCCGTCATTGGCCTTTTCGTATGTTTCCAACGACCGGAAGCCATATTCAGCAGCTTTTTCGTATTCGCCCTGCCGCTTGTAAAAATACAGGAAATATTGATAGGCCTTGGCCAACCCCTTCAGGTCTCCCAGTTCTTCATAATGCCGGGCGGCGGCCTCCACATAAAGCAATGCGGTGTCGAGGGCGCCGGCATTTGAATACAGGCCGGCCAGCCTGCTTTCTATCTCGGGCAGCCATTCGCGGGCGCCGAGTGTTTGGGCCAGGCCATGGCTTTGCAACAGGACGGGTATCCCCTGGCGGGTGTTTTCCCTGCCGATCGCTCTGCCCAGCTCGTAAAGCCGCCGTACTTTTGCGGTGTCGTCGGGCAACTGTTCCACAACGGCAGCCAGGCTGTCCGCAGAAGTGTTTTGCGCAACGGCGGCTCCCGCCCAAACCCAAAAGAATATCAAAAACGGAATGTTTGCTTTCATGTCCATACTCATATTTTTTTCAACCGGGCCAGCAGTTCCTCCCTTGCAGACTTGCTAAACGGAATACGTTGTTTTCCAATGTGCAGATACACGTCGCCGATGGCCTCTACGTGGGCGAGGTTGACCAGGTAAGAGCGGTGCACGCGCATGATCTCCGGGACGCCGGCCAGTTCCTCGCCGAATTTTTTGAGGGTCTGGGTGACCAGGTACTCCTTCTCCTTTGTGAAAACCCGGCAATAGTAATCATCGGCGGCCACCCATAGGATGTCTTTAAAAAAGAGCCGCACCATGCGGCTTTTCACCTTGATGAACAGGCGGTCTTTCAACAGGTAGGTATTTTCTTCGGCAGCCTCCTTTTTTTCCGGTTTTTCCACCCGGGCCGCCTGCTGTATGGCCAGCTCGATGGCGTGCCGGAGGTCCCGCCCCCGGAAGGGCTTCGATAAGAAGGCTTGCGGGCCGGCCCGCCTGGCTTCCCGGAAGGTCTTGTCATCGGAGTTGCTGGTCAGGAAAATGACAGGGACGCCGTGCTGCTCCCGGATGCGGCGGGTGGTTTCGATGCCGTCCCACTCGCCTTCCAACTGGATGTCCATCAGTACCAAGTCGGGCGGGTTTGCCTGTTGGAAAAACGGCAGGGCCTCTTCTCCCGCCGCTACCGGCCCAAGTACGGCGTAGCCCGATTCTGTGAGCCGGTCCTGCAGGTCGGCGGCGATGATGGGGTCGTCCTCTACGATGAGAATGGTTGTTGATTCCATGGGAGTAATGGCTGCATTTATCACAACTGTTCAGTACATTCAAAACAGTGGCAGAAAATACATTTTTTAAAGGATTCTGAATAGTTGCTTACCGCAAATAATTTGCCCAGGCCTAAACAAAGTAACCGGGCGCCCATTGGAATATCCCTTCCGGGAGGAATGTATAGCCTGCCAACCCAAGATTGATTCATTCTGGCCTGGTAGACTACAGAAGGCAGCGGGAGCAGACGAAAGACATAAAAAAAGCCGCCTCCACCCCATTGGGCAGAAGCGGCCTATTCCGATCTGGATGCTTACTTATTTTACAACGTTCAGCTTCCCGATTCCTCTTACTTGTTTGTTTTCGGCTCTAATCCGAAGCACGTACAGGCCTGCTGGCATATGCCCCGGAAGGGCGTGCTGAAGCATTTGGCCCTGCACCGCATCAACGGGCCAGGCAGCGGCCTGCCGGCCGTAGGCGTCGAAGAGTTCGAAGGCGCCATTGAATACATCAAACGGCAGGCGAACCGACAATAGCTCTCCGGCACGCACCGGGCTGGGGAAGGCCTGGATAGCAACCGGCTCTACCGCTTGTGCTTTGCCGGAGCTGATGACATCCTGCAAGTCATCAGGAATAGTAAAGAGAATAATATTGCCATCCTGGTCCAGTCTTATATTGGCAGCAGAACGAGGCAGCCCTTTTGCGTAGAAGAAATAGCGGGTAATATTTTCTGTTCGCCCTTGTTGAAGGCCAAACAGGTCCAGCATCAACTGCGGAGCAGGCTGCCCGCCCAGGAAGTAATTGTAGGTCAGGTGGCGGTTACGTTCAATCATTAGCGCCTCTATACTCACCGTGCCTATGCCCGAAGGATTGGGCAGGATCAGGGTGCCGTAGCCTACTACAGACAAGTTTACACTATCCCGGGAAACTTGACTGGCTGGCGTGTCTTGCAATCCAAAAGCCGCCACTGTAACATTAAAATTGGTAGTGGTGGTATTGTCGTATCTCCAGCTATCTCCAAAATTCAATGGAAACCGGATCAGCGTCTCCGGCTCTGTAAAATCATACACCTTCGACAGCACTTTTAGGGTATCCCCCGGCGCATTCGTAAATGCCCCCAATCCGAAAACTCCTGGTCGATGGAGTTAGCGGAAACTTCGCTGGGCTTCAATTCCACGGCTGTGGCAAAACGCTCACGCAACTGCTGTCGTAGCTGTATCAGGTTGCGGATGCGGACACTCAGCTCCTCCGCATCGAAAGGCTTGGCCAGATAGTCATCCGCGCCGGCTTTAAGCCCCATTAGTTTCTTCTCCTGCCCGGCTTTTGCGGTAAGCAAAATAATGGGGATATGGCTGGTACGCACATCGGCTTTAAGGGCGGCACAAACTTCGTAGCCGTTTGTTCGGGGCATCATGACATCACAGACGATCAGGTCGGGCATCTCCTCCAGGCCTTTTTTTATGCCGGCCTGCCCATCCTCTGCTTCTGATACTTGAAAAGCAACGGCTAAGCGCTGTTTCACAAATGCCCTGACCTCAGCATTATCCTCAACGAGCAGTACCCGCGGAGCACCGGCAGGGGGCTTTTGTCCGTTTAGCGTTGGTTGCGGCGCAAGCGCAAGAGGCAATACGGATGCACTTGCTGTACTTTCGGCTGCCTCCACCCGTTCTTCTTCGCTTAAATGGCTTTGCCCCAGGGGCAGGTAGACTTCAAAAACCGCTCCTTTCCCAGGTTCACTATCGAGGGTAATGCGGCCGTGGTGCAGCTTGACCAGCTCTTTAACCAACGCCAGCCCTACACCGCTGCCCATCCCATGATGCTCATCGGATTGGAAGAAACGGTCAAAAACACGGGGCTGCTGTGCAGGAGGGATCCCCGGGCCGGTGTCTGCCACCCGAATACAAGCCTCTTTATCCGATTTGGAAAGCTCTACCGATACCCGGCCCCCTCCAGGGGTAAATTTGAAAGCATTAGAGAGCAGGTTATTAAACACTTTTTCCACTTTGCCGGCATCAAAATACAGGGACAAACCGGGCAGGCCGCTGTGGAAAGTGAGTTCCACCTGCCTTTGCGCAGCCAGGGATTCAAAAGCATAGACCAAGCCTTTCAGAAAAGGTATGGCATTCTGCTTACTGGCCTTCAGGCCCATTTCACCGGCCTCCAGCCTGGAAAGCTCCAGCAATTCATTGACGAGCTGCAGCTCGTGGAAGTGGATGGCCTCGGTAAGCGGTGCTTCAAATTGGTAAGCAGGCAGGGCCTGCTGCGCGCCGAGACGGCCTGCCGCCAATGCTAAGCCTGCTGATATCCAAAGCCAGCTTGCGGATAGAGAGAGGGCCTTGTTGGGAGTGGCGGTTCTCATGCCCTAAAAATAGTGAATTTATTCTAATACGAATTGAGCTACAACTATCAGCTTGCCGGATATTGCCGTTTGTATTGCCATGGAGCAGGAACCCCTGTCCCCTTTTGCGCGTACTCCAGCACCTCCGTATGGAGTTGGTGTTTTCCACGGCGACGCCGAGTTGGCGCAACTGCTCATCGATCCGGTTGTCGGGAAGGCTGGTATTATCGTCGCTATCGCCTGGCTGTGGCTTTCTTTATAAAATTGGTTACTTTTGGACTCTTTTTAGTAGAGACTTGTCAAGTCTACTACCTAATAAATCAGGAAAACCATGAAATCAGCCGTCGTTTTCTGCGGAGCCAATACCGGCTCTGATCCCGTTTATTCGAACGCCGCCCGCGAACTCGGGCAAACCATGGCCCAACGCGATATCCAGCTCGTCTACGGCGCCGGCAAGGTCGGCCTCATGGGCGTACTGGCCGAAGCCGCCCTGCAGGCCGGAGGCGAAGTACTGGGCGTCATCCCTTTCTTCCTGCGCAAAAAGGAGGTCTGCCACGAAGGGCTGACCAAACTCTACGTCGTGGACAGCATGCACGAGCGCAAGATCAGGATGGCCCAGCTCTCCGAGGCCGTCATCATCCTGCCCGGCGGCTACGGCACGCTCGACGAAGCCTTCGAAATGCTGACCCTGGCGCAGCTCGGGCAAGGCCAGCACCCCATCGGCATCCTCAACGTCAACGGCTTCTACGACGCCCTCATCAGCCAACTGGACCACATGGCTGCCGAAGGCTTCCTCAAACCGGCCCACCGGAAACTGCTCCTCATCGCCGGATCCATACCTGAACTGTTGGACGCCCTGGAAAGCTACGAGGCGCCGCCGAAGGAGGGGAAGTGGATCAAGTTGTGAGGGGTGTTGAGGTGTTGAGGTGTTGAGGTGCCCGGGACACCATCTGTCAAAGTATTAGAGCGTTACATTAGCATAAACGGTCAAAAAAACGTATTTTTGCACCCGCAAAAATGATACTTTAAAACGGCCAGGGGCAACCGCAAAAAGCTCCCGGCGCTTTGACAAATTGCGGCGCTCCCCGGCAGCTTCCCGCAATTTGTCAAAGAAAACACTCACACAAACTGGAAATCAATGCAATCCGTAGATCAAAAGCTAAAGTACAAAGTTAAAGATATCAACCTGGCGGACTGGGGCCGCAAGGAGATCGAACTGGCAGAAGCCGAAATGCCCGGCCTGATGGCCCTGCGCGAAAAATACGGCAAGGACAAGCCGCTGAAGGGCGCGCGCGTCGCCGGCTGCCTCCACATGACCATACAGACGGCCGTGCTGATCGAGACGCTGGTGGAGCTGGGTGCTGACGTTACCTGGTCGTCCTGCAACATTTTTTCTACCCAGGACCACGCCGCCGCCGCCATTGCCGCTGCCGGCATCCCCGTATACGCCTGGAAAGGGCAGACCGAAGAGGAGTTCTGGTGGTGCATCGAACAGACCCTCTTTGCCTTTGAAGGCGGCCAGCCACTGAACATGATCCTGGACGACGGGGGCGACCTGACCAACACCGTGCTGGACAAGCACCCGGAACTGGCTGCCGGCATCCGGGGGCTGAGCGAGGAGACCACCACCGGCGTACACCGCCTCTACGAGCGCATGAAGAAGGGCACGCTGCCCATGCCGGCTTTCAATGTGAACGACTCGGTCACCAAATCCAAATTCGACAACAAATACGGCTGTAAGGAATCGGCAGTAGACGCCATCCGCCGAGCTACCGACATCATGATGGCCGGCAAGGTGGCCGTCGTGGCCGGCTACGGCGACGTGGGCAAGGGCACCGCCGCCTCCCTGCGCGGCGCCGGCTGCCGGGTGATCGTCACCGAGATCGACCCCATCTGCGCCCTGCAGGCTGCTATGGACGGCTACGAGGTGAAGCGCATGGCAAACGCCGTCTCCCGCGCTGACATCGTCGTGACGGCCACCGGCAACCTCAACATCGTCACCGAGAAGCACTTCCGCCAGATGAAGGACAAAGCCATCGTCTGCAACATCGGCCATTTCGACAACGAGATCGACGTGGCCTGGCTGAAGAGAAACTTCGGCCATACCCGCGTCAACATCAAGCCGCAGGTCGACAAGTACACCGTCGACGGCAAGGACATCATCCTGCTGGCCGAAGGGCGCCTGGTCAACCTGGGCTGCGCCACCGGCCACCCCTCCTTCGTGATGTCCAACTCCTTTACCAACCAGGTGCTGGCCCAGATCGAGCTGTGGAACAAGCACGATCAGTACGAGAACAAGGTGTATACCCTGCCCAAGCACCTCGACGAGGAAGTGGCGCGCCTCCACCTGGCCAAGATCGGCGTAGAGCTGGAATCCCTGACCGACGAACAGGCCGATTATATCGGCGTGGAGAAGAAAGGGCCGTTCAAGCCGGAGTATTACCGCTATTAGTGGTTGTTTTTCAATAAAAAACGGCTCTCCCGGCACTGCCCGGGGGAGCCGTTTTTTATTGGCGGCGGACGGCTGCCCGCATTCGTGCTATTTCCTTTATCCTGTTGCAGCTATTTCAATTTTTGCCTGCCGGGAAAATCGTAACTTGCCGGTTCATTGAAAACACACACTAAACCGTGCTGTACAACTTCCGGATCAACATCATCGTCCGCATCTCCATCATCCTGCTGATGGTGGCGGGGGCAGCCGTCAGCTTCACCCAGGGGTATGCCCTGACGGCGGTTTTCATTGGCTTCCTGCTCGCCATTGCCGTCAGCAACCTCATCTATTACGTGAACCAGACCAACCGAGACCTGGCCAACTTCATCGAAAGCGTGCAGTACAACGACTTCACAACCACCACTTCCGCCCGCCACAAGGGGGAATCTTTCGACGAGCTGTACCAGAGCTTCAACATGGTCAACCGCAAGTTTCAGGACATCCGGGCGGAGAAGGAGGCCAACCACCAGTTCCTACAGTCTATCGTCGAACACATCAACATCGGCCTGCTGTGCTTCAACGACGACGGCGAGGTCATCCTCATGAACAAGGCGCTGCAGGCCCTGATCCACAAGTCCTATCTCATCAACCTCGGTGCCCTGAAGCAGGTGGACGAGGGCCTGTGGTCAACGGTGAAAAACCTGGCGCCAGGGGAGCGGGAGCTGATCAAGCTTTCCGTAGATAACAAAATAAAGCAGCTGGCCATACAGTGCATCGAGCTGGTCCTCCAGGGGGAGCATTTCCGGCTGGTCTCTTTCCAGAACATCCAGTCGGAGCTGGAAGAGCAGGAACTGGTGGCCTGGCAGAAACTGATCCGCATCCTCACCCACGAGATCATGAACTCGGTGGCGCCCATTGCCTCCCTGAGCTCTACCATTAGCGACGTGATCAGCCATAACCCATCCCTGGATGAAGGCGGCATGAAGCACATTAAAAACTCGGTGGACGTGATCAAGAAGCGCAGCGAGGGCCTGCTGGGCTTTACCGAGACCTACCGCACCCTGACGCGCGTCCCGCCCCCCAACTTCGAGCTGGTGGAGGCCCGCCACCTGGTGGAGGAGATTTGCACGCTCTTCCGCCCGGAACTGGAGCGCAAAGGCATCGCCCTGAACGCCAGCTTCCCGGTACAGCCGGTAACGTTTCAGGCCGACCCCGCCCTGCTGGAGCAGGTGCTCATCAACCTCGTCAAAAATGCCGCCGATGCCATGTCGGGCAGGGAAAACCCGCGGATACAGGTCAACGTGCAGAAAGTGGGGCAAAAGTCGCAGATCATCGTGGTGGATAACGGCCAGGGCATCTCCGGTGAAGCCCTGGAGCAGATTTTCGTCCCGTTTTTCACTACCAAGAAAGAAGGCTCCGGGATCGGCCTGAGCCTGAGCCGGCAGATCATGCGGATGCACAAAGGAAATATCGAGCTGCACTCGGTGGAGGGAGAGGGGACGGTGGTGACGCTGACGTTGTAGGGAATTAAGCGCCCAAAAAAAAGCTGCGCCCGGGGGCGCAGCTCTATCTTCCGATCCTAAAACAAATACGATATGACGGTGGGACGCCCGGGCTAACGGACGTCAAAAGTTTTGTAGTACGTGTTGGCCGGCGTAGCGACCTGCATGGTGTACGTGCCCCAGGGAAGCTGGTCGAGGCGGTACCGTTTCTCTACGACGAGGACGTTTTCCAGCTTCTCCCGGAACACCTCTTCGTTGTTGGCACCCAGGATGCGTACTGTCACGGTGCCGATGCGGCCGTTGAAGAGGGAGACGTCGACGTATTCCTTTTTTACCTGGATGACCGGGCTGTAGAATTCCCGCTTCTTCTCCGTATTGACCAGCACTTCCGTATCGGTCAGCGTGACCGGCTGTACCGTTTCCCGCAGGCTGGTGCGCACGGTAAGGAAGTACTCGCCGCCTGGCAGCTGGCTGAGGTTGAAGATCTTGGCGAAGTCTTTCTGGCCTTCCGTATCCTGGCTGAGCAGTACCTGCCCGTCAATGTCGGCGAGCCTGATCTCGGCGGTTTCCTTCAGGCCTTCGATAACGAGGCTGAATTTCTTCTCCGCCGGGATGTTCTTCAGGGTAATCGACGGCAGGTAGTCGTTGGCCGCCACCCAGGAAGTGACAGAGAAAAATACGATGGCCAGTTGAATGAACTTTTTCATAGCTGTGTTCATGGCATGAGTGTTTTTGATGAATTTAATAGCACATTTTGTCTCGCGGGTTTTCCGCATTTGACAGGGACAAAGGTAGGGCGGATAGCGCCGCCGCTCTACGAGGATATTGACGGATAGTTGTACTATATTGATGTGGCGGGCGAATATTGTTCGTAAATATTGGGGTATTGAAGCGTTGATTCGGAATTAAATTCTGAAAATCCGGCTTTTTCGCGCTTTGGCGAAGCGTTTTTGGGGCGAGGGTTCCCGGATGTTTGGAGCGGGAAAGCGGTTTGGAAGGAAGGGCACCTTGCCCGGACGGGAAACGGATGCATTGCCGGGCCCTAAAAAACCGGCGGCGAACAACTGCCCGCGGCTTCGGCCCGGCTGCCTTATCCCGGCCCATCTGCCAGCACCCACTCGGGCCCGCTGCTCAGTTCTACCTTTTTGATCAGCCGGAAACCATTGCGTTCGTAGAATGCCCGGAGCGAGAAATCGTCGACCGACAGCCAGAATTGCTGCCCGGGAAACCGCTCCCGCAGCTTCTGCAGCCACAGCGAGCCGAGCTGCCTGCCCCGGTGGGCTTCCGCTATCCACAGAAAGCCGATGTAGAGATACCCGGCATCGAACCAGCGCCGGGCTTCCTCCCCGTAGGCCACGAGGTCGGGAGCGGGCGTGGAGAAGAGGATGCCGCCGCCGAGCAGTTCCCCGTCTTTTTCCAGGGTGAAGATGCGGGCCGTGTCGGCGTAGCCCGGCCAGTGCGGGGCGATGGCTTCCCGCCAGTCGGCCGGAAGGAGGGAAAAGAAGCGTTCCGGCGTTCGCGTTGTTTCCTTAAACTGACAAGCCATATTTTATGCCATGAATGAAAGTTGATCGCCACAAGGCAGACAGAGAGGAACAGTATGACAATATAACCATTCCTGTCAACCCCCGCAGGCCGACAAAATAACGATATAACTACGTACCCCCTACAACAACCCCCACGCCCACAGCTTATCCGAATCCTCTCCCCAGCGGTCGCCGATGTCGGTGCGGTAGTAGGCGTTGTTGATCAGGACGTTGCCGATGCGGTTGTACATGACGCGCTGCGCTTCCTTCATGGTGGTGCCGGTGCCGGCCACCATCAGGGCGATGCCGGAGTCGCCGGTGATCAGCCACTCGCCGCTCACCTGCTTGAGGTGCATCAGGTGGATGCCTTCTTTTTTGTTCTTTTTGATCACCACGACGGCGTCCTTGGAGAAGAGGTTGAACGTTTCGGGGTCGTTGAAGGGGAAGGGCGGCACCACCATGTAGGCGCCCACCTGGAAGCCGCGCCTCGTATTGATGGAGAAGCTGTCGCCTTTGGCGATGCGGTAGAGGGTTTGCCCAATGGGATCCAGGATGCCGGCCCGCTGGATGTATATCTGCGGGAAGCCAAAGCGGGTGGTGAACTCCAGGGGATAGATGCCGTTGCCGTTGACGATGCAGTTGATGTCGATATGGCCGACGAACTTTTCCCGGGCGAGGGTGGCCTCCATTTTCCGGAGGGTAGCGTCGAAGATGGGGTTGTCGTCCGTCCAGAACATGCTGGTGCCCATCTCGCCGGTAGAAACGCCCAGTTCCTTGGGAAAGAGTTTCTTGTGTTCGAAGGTGATGTTGATAGGGCGGAGGAACGCCTGCCCGTTGAAGAAGGCGGCCACGGAAATTTCCACGCCGTTGACCTTGCGCTGGAGCTGGAAGGTCCATCCTTTGTCGCCCCAGGTCTTCTCGTAAGCCTTCAGCACCCGGATGATGTCGTTGCCGTCTTCTTCCTTGCCGACGAATAGCAGCTGTTTGTAGTCCTGAGTCTCTCCGCTGGGCTTGATGACGTAGGTGTTCGGGTTGGCCTGCACATAGGCGATGGCCTCGTTGAAGGAGCTGAATTCCTGGTAGTTCAGGATTTTGATCTTATGCCGTTTCAGCTCGTCCTGCCCGAAGCTGCGGTCCACCTCCAGCTTGTCGGTGTATTCGGTGCCGCCGATGACGTACTTGCCGGCGGCCCTCAGCTCGGCGGCCTTCTTGCCGTAGCCGGTGTAGTCGAAAATGATGACGTCGGCCCAGTCGGCCTTTTTCTCCCAGTTCCGCGTTTTCGGCACGAAGCCGTCGCCCACTTCCCGGCAGGGTTTGTATTCGATGTACAACCTGACGTCGTTGCCCTCCTGCAGGGTAGCGTGGGCGAGGTCCAGGATGTCGCCCCATCGGGAGACGAACAGGAATCTGCGTTTCCGCTCTTTTTTCGTTTTCACTTTTTTGGCAGGTTAAATCGGGGCGAATGTATGCAATATTGTGTTCCCTTGCGCGCCGGCGCGGAGAAAAAATCTTTCAGTGGGATATTTTTTACTTAATGAATTGCTGCCCGTACCAGTATATTTCCATGTATTTCCATGTATTTCCACGTATTTCCACGTATTTCCACGTATTTCCACGTATGTCCACGTATGTCCACGTATTTCCACGTATGTCCACGTATTTCCACGTATTTCCACGTATTTCCACGTATTTCCATATATCCCCTCCTTACTTCGCCCGGAAGTTCCTCCGTTCCTTGCGCATGTCGATCACCTTGTTGATATGGGCATTGAGGTCGGGTATTTCACCGGAAAGGTTTTTGTAGGTAAACGACCGGTGGCGGATGGCGGCGTGGACTTCCGGGAAATCAGCCAGCAGGCCGAGGAGTTGGCTTCGGAAGCTTCCAGGGGCCAGCCGGACAATCTCCTCGTCGCCCGTTCTTTTCACCCACATTTCCAGCATTTTCCGGGCAGGGGTATTCCAGACGCCCGACTTGGGGTGGCGGTCCTGCCGGAGCAGGCGGCCGGAGGTGTAGAGAGAAAGGTGAGGGCCTTCGAAGACCAGGTCCAGGGTTGCAGGAGAGGGGCCGGAGGGGCTGCCTGCCCTCTGTAGCTGTGGCATCGACAGGGCAAGGCAGGGAATAATCAGGATGGCGAATATCCATTTTGTCATAGGCCAGGGCTTGTCGCTTTTAAATTATGGCCGCTGTTTGTGCCTTTGTTTGTGGGCCCGTCTATGAGGTTTCAGGCCCGGCCACAAACAAACGTTCAAACAGTTGTCAAAAATAATTAATGGGTAAAATGGTAAAATGTTTTGAGAAAACAACCCGGCGGGAGGTTAGTTCCCTGGTTTGAGAAAAAACAAAAGATCATTTTTATTCCGGGTCAGCCGGGTTCGATTCAGGGGACGAGGACGGCCTCCTCCCATTGCCCATCCCGCAGCGTGTAGCCGCTTCGCCGGTGGGCCTCCCGCCCGAGCTGCAGCACATCGATGTATTCGGGCTGTATGCGGATAGCCAGGAAGTGAATATCCTCTCCGTATTCAATATCCGGTTTGCCCGCTATCGGGCTGCCGGGTGCCTGCCGGGTGGTATAATCTTTCAGATTGCCGGCGCTTTTTACCCGTTCCAGCAGCTGGGCGTATTCCTCATGGCCTTCATCGATGAGGACTGCCCGGCCGTTCATGCGCACCTGCAGTTTCTTTTTCGGGTGGTAAAAGAGGGCGGTAACCCTTGGGGATTCCCTGGCCTGGCTCACTTTTGACGTCCGCCGGTCGGTGAAGAGCAATACCGACAGGCCCGCGTTCACATGGCGGTTCACTACCGTCCGCGCTTCGGGGTACCGGCCGAAGGTAGCCAGGGTGAAGTAGAGAAAGGGATGCCTCCGGTCCGCGTTGCTGCGCAGCAGTTCGGCTTGGGCGAGGTTGAAAAGTTCCATAAGTATGTGTTGAATAGTTGCCGCCATTTTCAAACCAGCAGCAGTTCATAATAAACGGCCGGCAACCCGTCGATCTCCCCCTCCTGATAAGGTTGAAACGCGAACTTTTCCAGCACCCGGATCGACGGCGGGTTACCGGGGTCGACGATGGCGAACAGGCGGCGAAAGCGGTTCAGGCGCCGGGCATAGGCGACAAAATAGTCAACGATCTCCGTGGCGTATTGTTGGCCCCAGAATTCGGGCAGCAGGGCGTAGCCGATCTCCGCCTCCCCCTCGCCAGCCACAGTGAGCTTGGCCAGGCCGATGTATCGCCCCCCTTCCCGGGTATGGGCCTTGAAGTTGCCGGTTTCGCCATCTTTGGCATTGAAAGACAGGGCTTTCTCAAAGCGCGCCCGGGCCTCTTCTCCGGTGAGCGCCCGGCCGGCGATGTGTTCCATCACCCGGGCATCGCTTACCAGTTGCAGGTACAAGGGCAGGTCGGCCGGCGCGTAGCGCGTGAAGGTTAACCGTTTGGATTGTAGTTTCATCTTGTTTCTGGTTTGGTGAGTGCATGGACTGCCCGTCTCTTTCGAGCCGGGTAAAAATTAGTGAATTAGTGAATTAGTGAATGACGGATTAACGGGGGCTTAGAGTCGGTTTTTATGTATCATGGGCACGATTCTTTTGTACCCCTTGCTCGGTTTTAGGCCCGTCCGTCCGGCCGGGTAAATCTTAGGCTGTAGGTTTTAGGGGCAACCCAGGCCTAATCGGGCACTCAACAGGCGCCTAAAACCTAATACCTAAATCCTCCAGACACCGAAGGGGGCACAATTTAGCATCGCGCCCTGTATCATTATTTGTGTCCACGTACTTAATATTACTTTTATGCCAACAGCCAACTGCCAACTGCGAACCGCGAATAGCGAATAGCCAGCACTCCGAAATATTCCGTCCTTCCAGCTGTCCCCCAACCTCAACCTCAACCTCAACCTCAGCCCAAAAGCTTGCCCGATACAAAAGTACCCCGGAATTCCCGAGGCGTCAAAAATATCAAATCCTCCCCTGTCCAGCGTTTGTCCAGCGCTCAATTTTAAAAAAATACTTTTTCCTGTGCTACCTTTGCCAAACGTTATTGTGTTTTTCTCCAGCGTCCTGCAATAAAACAGGGCATAGGTGAACTTAAAAAAAATTGGACTACCGATCATGAAGCATGTACTTTTTTCTCTGCTTGCCCTCCTGGCCTTTTCAGCGTGTAACTCTGATGATGAACCAACGCCGGACACCGGCTCCCCCTACGAAGGCTACACCCTGGTGTGGAGCGATGAATTCGACGCCAACATCAGCAGCGACAACTGGGTTTATGAGCTGGGCGACGGCACGGCCTACGGACTGCCTCCCGGCTGGGGCAACGCCGAGCGGCAGTTGTACACGAGTTCTCAGAACAACTCCCTCGTGCTGGAGGACGAGGAGGGCAACTCCGTGCTGGCCATCGTCGCCCGCCGGGAACCCGGCGACAACCGCTACAGCTCCGCCAAGCTGACCACCCAGAACCTGCACAGCTTCCGCTACGGCCGGGTGGAAGCCCGCATCAAAGTGCCGCAGGGCCAGGGCCTCTGGCCCGCCTTCTGGATGCTGGGCGACAACATTTCGGAGGTAGACTGGCCGGGATGCGGAGAGGTCGACATCATGGAGGTGATCGGCCACGAGCCCAATGTGGTGCACAGCACCGTCCACTATACCAACTCCGAGAATAAAGCCGCCAGCAATGGCAAGGGGCTGGATGCCGGCACCAACCTGGCCGATGACTATCACATCTACCGCGTGGACTGGACCCCGGAGTCCCTGGTTTTCACAATCGATGATGTGAAGGTGAACGAAGTGGCTATCGAAGCCGATATGAAGGAATTCCAACGCTCCTTTTATCTCATCCTCAATGTGGCCGTGGGCGGCAACTGGCCTGGCAACCCGGACGAAACGACCGTCTTCCCCCAGCGGATGCTGGTCGACTGGGTAAGGGTGTACAGCAAAGACGGCCTGAACGCTCCGGCAGCGCCCGCGCTGGACATCGAAGAGGAAACCCTCGGAACCATCTCCTCCTCCCTGCCTCCGCTGGCGTTCAACAGTACCCTCAACCAGTTTGACGGGCTGCTGCTGAAGTCCTTCGGTGCCGGCGGCGAGCCGGAGGTTACGGAATCGGACATCGCCGTAGAGGGGGGCTCCAGCCTGCTCTTCAGCTACCCCGGCGGCAACTGGGGCGGCGGCTTCTTCGAACTGGACCCGACGGTCGATGCCAGCCAATATGCCAACGGCAGCCTGAAGTTCTCCCTCCGCCAGCCGGATGATCTGGCGGACATTGAGATCAAGCTGGAATCGGTGGCCACCGCCGTCTCCCTATTCCTGCGCGACTACTCGGGCGCAGACGTCGGCAACGGCTTCCTGGAGTACACCATCCCCATGTCGGACTTCGAGGGCCTCGACCTGACGGACCTGAAAATCCCCTTTGCCCTCTGGAATCCGGTGGATGCGAGTGGGGAGTATCTGGTGGGGGATATTCTGCTGGATAATGTTTATTTCGAGGAGTGATGAAAGTTTACAGATGGAAGGCGCTTTCGAAGCGCCTTCCATCTTATCTGCTCAAACGACCGCCAGCACTTCCATTACCTGTTCACACCCCCCATTCTTCACAAACGCCGTATGCTCCTCCACCGTCGCAAAGCGGCGCCCGCAGATCTTGTGGCACTCCATTTCCGGCCCCATCGCTTCGGTGAAGGCCTCCAGCACCGCTTTTGCCTCCGGGTTGGTAAAGATCATCTGTTCGGGGTTTTCCCGCGCCACGGCGAGCGACTTGATCCAGATGGCGGCGGCCAGGGCGCCGCAGCCGTGGCCGCTCAGGCCCAGGCCGCCGGCAAAGCCCGCCACCATGGCGGCCTCTTTTTCACTGGCGCCCATCTTCGCGGTTCAGCAAATAGAAGAAGGTGCGGGAGCAGGTGCCCTTTTCTTTGAACACCTGTTTTGTATCATTGGGAATGGTTTCCATAATATTGGATTTATCCTATCAGGCCTTAATCATTGCCGGGATGAGGTATTCCTCCAGGATCTTAAAGGGCGGCCGGTACGTCAGGTAGTTGCCGCCGGTGAAAACGGCAACGGCCTGCAGCTCGGGCAATACCATGATGTGCTGCCCGCCAAACCCGCCGGCGTAGTAAAGGTTTATCTTTTTGCCGGAACGGGTGTACTGCTTTGTCCACCACGAATAAGCATATCCCACGCGGCCCGAACTTTCACCGGGGACTTTGATCCCTTTGTTGCCGGGAAAAGGCGCAGCGCTTTTTTCCACCCACGCTTCGGAGAGGATTCGCTTGCCGTTCCATACGCCCTTGTTCAGGAACAGCAATCCGATTTTTGCCATTGCCCGGGGCGTGAGTTTCAGGCTGCCGGCGCATTCCACCACGCCATTCTCATAGCGTAATTCCCAAATGGAAGTGTCGATGCCCAGCGGCTCAAAAAGGTATTTTTTGGAAAAAGCATCGATGGGCATGCGGGCAGCATTCCGGATGATCTCTCCCAGCAGGATGGTATTGCCGCCGGAATAGGTAAAGTGGGTGCCCGGTTTATGGGCCAGCGGCTTTTCCAGGATGTAAGCTGCCGGGTCTTTGCCTCCCCGGAACCAAACCCCTATCATGTCGTTGTCCTGGCTGCTGTAGGGCGCACCCCATTCGTCCCACTCCAGCCCGGAAGTCATCGTCAGCAGGTGCTCGATGGTGATCTTTTCTTTCCCGTCCGTTTTCAGGTGCTGGTGATCCGGCAAATAGTCAAAAATGGACTGGTGCACGCTTTCGATGAACCCCTTGTCTATAGCTATCCCGATGCAGGTGGCCGTAACGCTTTTAGAGTCGGAATGGATGACATGGAGCATGTCCCGGTTCCAATCCACCCGTGGGCCGTGGTGGTTGGGCGCATCCCACTGGTAGTCGTGGCCCGGAAAATACTCTTCCAGCACCAGTTTGCCGTCCCTGAGCAGGAGCATGGCGTGCACTTCCTTAAATTTGCTCTGGTAGATGCCGTTCACGGCCGATTCGATCAGGGCAGGTTCAATATCCGCCTCCGGCAGGCTTCCTGTTTTCAGGCCATCGTTCATTCCTTCCGGCGGGCGGTAGGAGTAGGTGCCGGGGCTGTCATTTTTACAACCGGGCAGCAATAGAAGGAGGAATACGATGGACAGAGCCGATATTTTCATGATGCATGCTGTTTGAAGCTATGTGGAAAGAAAGGTAAGCCCGGCAGTCTATTTCAATAGCTCCGCGATCTGCGGCCGCGCCGCTGCTATCCGTTCATAGTCGAGCCGCAGGCCCATCGGCGCCAGCCCTGCTCCGACGGCGTCGTACAGAGGTTTCACTTCCTCGAAGGGTGCCTGCACCGTTTCGTAGGCCGTTTTCCCCATCCCGTTTTTGATCGATTTGTCTGCGCCCTTATCCAGCAGGGCTTTCACTATTTCCGTCTGGCCGAAGAAGGCGGCGGTGTGCAGGGGGGTGGCCCCTTCCTTGTTGGGCACATCCAGTTTCGCCCCGGCGCTGATCAGCAGTTCCGCTACGTCCGTTTTGCCGAATACGGCGGCGGTATGCAGGGCGGTGGACCCGTCGTCGTTCTGATAGTCAATGTTTGCCCCGGCGTCGATCAGCAGCCTGGCGGCATCGGCATTGCCGACGAAAGCCGCTGTGATCAGGGGGGTGGACGCCCGGGAGGGCTCCATCTCGTCCAGGTCGGTGCCGGCCCGGATGTGCTGTCGGAGGGCGTCAAGGTCACCTGTAACGATAATGGTGTGGATGCCTGCTTCGGGAACGGCTGTGGTGGTTGGCGGCTCTTCCGCTTGTTCCCGGGAGGCATTCTGGTTGCCGCAGCCGGGCAGGAGGGACAGTGCTGCTGCCAGGACGGCAGCCATCGGTATTTTCATGGTTGTGTGCTTTTGATTGCTGTTCTAAATTGATGGGTGCAATCAAAGGGAAGAGGTAGCCCAAAATGACTGTTTTTACAATGATTTTTGTCACTGCGGCATTTCGGAATCAGTTCGGCCTGCCGCGAGGCACTACACGTTCCTCTCATCTGGCTGGCTACTGACAATTCTCATTGTCATTTTTTTTAATTTTTGTCATATTTCGTTCAGCTCTTATACATTGTTTCCGTGCTTTTTCCAATAAACCAGAAAACCTTATGAAAAACCTTGCACTACCCCTCGTCGCCGCTTTTTTCCTTTGTGGCGGCCTCTATGCTCAGGCTGTGTACATTCCGGACGTCAATTTCAAAGCTGCCCTGGTGAATAACCCTGCAATCAATACCAACGGGGATGGGGAAATACAGGTTGCAGAAGCGCAGGCCTATGACGGAGCGATAATCGTTGCCGGCTTACAGATAGAAAGCCTTACGGGTATAGAATCGTTTCCGGCGATCGATACCTTGGATTGTTCTTACAACCGGCTAAATAGCCTGGACGTCAGCAACAACCCGGCTTTGGAACATCTGGCATGCAGGGGTAACAACCCCCTTGCTGGCCTGGATGTGAGCGCCAACCCAGCCCTGAGGCATCTGGACTGCGCCGGCAACGGACTCGCCAGCCTGGACGTAGGGCATAACCCCGCCCTGGAATATTTAAGGTGTGAAATAAACCAACTCGGCAGCCTGGATGTGAGCGCCAACTCGGCGCTGGAACGGTTAATGTGCTACCAGAACCAGTTAGCCAGCATTAATGTCAGCAATAACCCGGTTTTAGAATATTTTCTTTGTTCCGAGAACCAGCTCACAAGCCTGGATTTAAGTTCCTGCCTGGGGTTGAATGTTTTCAGTTGCGAAAATAACCAGCTTGCCAACCTGGACTTCACTAATAACCCGGCTTTGGAAAATGTGAGCTGTTGGTACAATCAAATCACCAGCCTGGACGTCCGTTCGAATCCAGCCTTGAAGCATTTATCATGCTTCGGCAACCAATTGGCGAGCCTGGACGTGCGCGCCAATCCTGCTTTGAAAACGCTGGATTGCAGAATAAACCAACTCGCCAGCCTGGACCTCAGCAACAATCCGGCTTTGACCCATTTGCAGTTCAGCAACAACCAGATTGCCAGCCTGGACCTTAGTAACAAATCTGATCTGGAAGTTTTGAATTGTGACGACAACCGGCTGGACAGCCTGGATGTCCGCTCGAACCCTCTATTGAAAGGCCTTACCTGCAACGGCAACCAACTCGCCAACCTGGACGTCCAACTGAACCCTGCTTTGATATATTTTGAGTGCTCCGGCAATCGCCTGACGGGCCTGGATGTAAGCGCCAACCCCAACCTGTCGAGGTTCTATTGCGCAAGCAATCAACTTACCAGCCTGAATGTCCGGAACGGCAACAATACCAATATGGGCAGGTTCGATTTTAATGCCATCCGAAATCCCAACCTCACTTGCATAGAGGTAGACGACCCCGCCTGGGCTGCCGAACACTGGCGCTATAGCGTTGATTCCACCGCCTCTTTCAGCATCGATTGTATGAATAATACGGCGACGGTAGGGATCCGTGGGATAACAATCTTTCCCAACCCCACTACCGGCAACCTCTTCATAAACTTAGGGGCAACCTACGCCAATGTAACCGTTGAAGTAAACACGCTGGCCGGACAAACCATCTTCGCCGAAAGTTGCTCCCCGGCCAGTGAGCTGGAATTGAACATTGAAGGGCCGGCTGGAATATACTTCGTGGCCGTGCGGGTTGGAGGAGGGGAAGGGATCACCACCAGAGTATTGAAGTTGGACTGATCTGTTGTGGCCGGGAGGCAGGCCCCAAAGTTTCAACCTGCCCCTGCAACAACACTGCCCCTCGCCATGTTGTTTCCTGTTGAACGCCCTGTTAACCTGCATTCATTACTACCTTTCCCCGGCAGGGGCCCAACAGCAAACTCTAAAAACTATCAACCAACTATTATGAAGTACAACATCCTCGGCAACACCGGCCTGCTCGTCTCCGAACTGTGCCTCGGCACCATGACCTTTGGCGGCAAAGGCTTCTGGACCGCCATCGGCGAACTGGACCAGGAACCGGTCGACGAACTCGTCAAGCGCTCCGTTGACGCGGGCATCAATTTTATCGACACGGCCAACGTCTATTCCGAAGGCCTGTCCGAAGAAATGACCGGCCGGGCTATCCGTAACCTCGGCCTCGACCGCAAAAAGCTGGTGCTGGCCACCAAGGTGCGCGGCAGGATGGGCGACGGCCCCAACGACACCGGCCTCACCCGCGCCCACATCCTGGATCAGGTGGACGAAAGCCTCCGCCGCCTCAACACCGACTACATCGACCTCTACCAAATCCACGGCTTCGACCCGTTCACGCCGCTGGAAGAGACCCTGCGCGCCCTGGAAGACGTCGTGGGCAGCGGCAAGGTGCGCTATATCGGCTGCAGCAACCTGTCTGCCTGGCACCTCATGAAAGCCTTGGCCTATTCGGATTACAACGGCCTGTCCCGCTTCGTCTCCCTGCAGGCCTACTATACCATTGCCGGCCGCGACCTGGAGCGCGAGATCATTCCTCTGCTGAAAGACCAGCAGGTGGGCCTGATGGTGTGGAGCCCCCTGGCCGGCGGCCTGCTCAGCGGCAAGTTCAAACGGGACGGCTCCGGCCCGGAAGGTGCCCGCCGCGTTGCCTTCGACTTCCCGCCCGTCGACAAAGAGCGGGCGTTCGACATCCTGGACGTGATGCACCCCATGGCCGAGGCTAAAGGCGTATCCGTCGCCCGGCTGGCCCTGGCCTGGCTGCTCCACCAGGAGGCCGTAACGACCATCATCATCGGTGCCAAAAAAATGGAACAACTGGAAGACAACCTGAAGGCCGTCGACCTGAAATTTACCGCCGATGAACTCAAACGGCTCGACGAGGTGAGCCGCCTGCCGGAAGAGTATCCCGGCTGGATGTATGACCGGCAGGGCGGAGACCGGAAGGCGCAGCGGGAGAAGTTGGGGGTGAAAGGGTAGGATGCTAAGTTCCTCGTTGTTGGTTGATTGTCGTTCGTTTCGGCTCCGCTCAACGAACAACCAACAGCGGTCCTGAGCTTGTACATGCCAGAATGTGTCCCGAACTCGCGTCGCTAACTCATTCCAGTTTCCCCGCCCAATCCGCCAGTGCCCGGAGCAGGTAAGTTCCGTAGTACTGCTGGTCGGAGATTTGCAGGCGGGTGCCGTCGGCCAGGAAGGCGGTGATTGTGCGGGTGCTGATGTCCGTCATGCAGGCGGAGTAATGGGCTGGCCTGCCCTCGCCGGACGTCCAGGCCAGGTTGGCCAGCAGGATGCTCAGGGTTTCCATCTCCCCGGCGTTCAGCTCTCCTTTCCTGCTGATTCGCTTCCGGGGGCCGTAGCTGCGTTGGCGCCGGAACCGGAACCAGCCTTTCGTCCCGATCATAAGCTCGGAAAACCCCCGGCTCAGGCCGCCTCCCTCGTAGGCCCGGATGGTTTCAAACGGCATCTGTCGGCTGGTGTCGATGGCGCAGGGTATGAGCAGGCCGCGCCACCACCGGAGGGGGATACTGTCCAGGAAGTATCGGCTGGGGAAACGGCTGTGGTCCAGCCCGGCCTCGATGGCCAGCAGCGGGCAACCCGGGTTGCCTGTCGGCAACAGTAGCGCCGGCATGCAGGACGACCGGCGGGCGGAAACGGGCTTCTCCGGAGAGGTACTCAGCAGCAGTTGGTCCGGGCCGTGACTGCCGGAGTAAGTAGCCAGGAGCCAGTCGGGGATGCTGTCGCCGTCGATGGGCACCCGGTAGGCCGTCTGCCAGCCGGCGCGGGCAAAAACCGTGTCGAGCAGCGGATGGTGGAAGGGCCGGCCTTCTTCCCGGAAGGTGTGGGGAGAATAGCCTTTTTCCCTTTCGACGGGAAGCAGGTACGCTTTCAGCTCTGCGGTATCGGATGGGAATGGCCGGGCCGCCGGGGCGGTAGCAGGGCGGGGCGCTTGGCAACTGAAAAGTGCAAGGGCAAAGAAGAATAGCCAGTGCTGCTCTTTCGGGGCCTGTTTTCCGGATGCATACCCGTCCTCGTTCTCCGGCCGGGTGAAATTGCACCAATGCACCAATGCACGGATACACAAATGCACGAATACGCTATTCATTTCCCTTTGTTTTTATGATACCACCGCCGGGCTTTCGCCTGGCTGCCGCAGGCTTGCATGTTGCACCAGCGGCGGCGGCCGTTCTTGGAGGTGTCCAGGAATAGCCAGCCACAGGACGGACAGGCGCGGATGCGCGGCCAGCGTTCGGTTTGAAGCAGGAGCTCTTCGGCCAGGAGAAGGAGGTGGGAGATGGGGGGAGGGGGAGAGAGGGGGAGGGGGAGATGGGGGAGAGGGAAGATGGGGAGAGAGGGGAGATGGGGGAGAGGGGAGATGGGGGAGAGGGGGGAGAGGGGGAGAGATGGGGAGAGGGGAGACGGGGAGAGGAGGAAGGTACGGCGCAGGCCGGTTTCGGTTTTTTCCAGTTGAATTTGCTTGTAGGCCTGGCGGAGGTAGGTATTGAAGGTAGCCAGTGCCTTATCAGACACGTCATTCTCTTCGGCAATATCGCGGAAAACGGCATAAATGGCTTCCCGTACGGCAATAACCTGCTTCAGCGATGCTTTTCCTGCAACCGCCAACCCGCGCGCTGTTGCCTGGAGTTCCTTCTCCGTCAGGAAATCAACCCGGCGCAGCCAGCTCAGGAAATCTTTCGGGCTGTTCAAATACTCGCTTCCCCGTTCCGGATAGCGGGCGGAGACGGTATTCGCAAAATCCAGACAGGGATGGCCGCCGTCGAGTGGGATTTCTTCGATCATTGGACAAGATTTACAGGATTGACAAGGAAGTGGAATTTTTCGGTCATCGGACAGGATTTACAGGATTAACAGGAAGTGGAATTTATTGGTCATTGGACAGGATTTACAGGATTAACAGGAAAATGGAGTTTTTCGGTCATTGGACAGGATTTACAGGATTAACAAGAAAATGGAGTTTTTTGGTCATTGGACAGGATTTACCCTGTAAATAATACAGGGTCAACTCAGGCTATTCCACAGGGTGAACTGGAAAACAGCATTTTTCAGAATGAGATTTTTTACCATTAAAATTAACTTTAATGGTAAAGTGGTTTATTTTTACTATTAATTAGCAGTTCAAAGGTAAAAACAATTATTTACAAACTAACCCTGCTTCATTGGCCAGGGGCGGAAGCCATTAGTAGTGATGTAGTGGGTTAAATCCGTTGATCTATCCAGCGGACCTGGAGGTCCGCTCTCCATTTGCCACCGAAATTTCAACGGATTTACCCCACTACCTAGTGGTGATTGGTTGATTCAACAACAACCAGGAGCCAAAAACTGTCGCCGGGCCAATGAAGCAGCGCGCCGGGCAGTTTCAAAATCGCCGGCTCCCGATGAGTTTTTGAAACTGCCCGCAAAAAACTTCACCCGATGAAAAAAGAGATTAAGCACTACCTCGCCCAATGGCAGGCTATTTACGACGGCAAGCCCTGGTACGGGCCCAGCCTGTTAACCGTATTGCAGGGCCTGGATGCCGAAGCCGCTTACTGGAAGCCCCGGCCCGGCGCGCATTCCATTATCGAGCTGCTGCACCACGTCCTCTGCTGGCGGCGGCACCTGGTGCAGCGCCTGTCCGGCAACCTGGGTTTCTCCGTTGAGCTGAACAGCCCGGAAGACTGGACGGCCCATGAAGCAGTTTCTGAAAAACAGTGGGAAGAAATGGTAAAGGAACTGGAAGGCAACCAGCAGGAGATCGCCCGTTTGCTCAACGGGAAGCAGGATGCTTTTCTGGAAGAGGACTCCGGCAAGGGCGGCATCACTTTCCGGGAGCGGCTGGAAGGGACCATTCAGCACGACTTGTATCACCTGGGGCAGATGGCAATGTTGAAGGCTTTGCGACGGAAGACGGGGTTGTGAAAAAAGGCGCGGCATTCTTATCAAAATGCCGGAATAGTTACTTGCGGGCCAGACAGAGCGCACATCCCTGTTTATTGGCCATCAGGCTCTGCGGCCGGCGGCCAATAAACAGGGGCTACCCGTCTAAGGCTGGACACTTCATGCCTCCTGAACGCGCTCGGCCTCGACTCCGCTCGGCTTTCCCCTTTCTGCTGTCCAACCTTAAACGGGTAGCCTAAACAGGGATCAACTCACTCAATCCCAGAGCTCTGCGATGATCTGCGCCAGCTCTTCGTTCGCCGGGCTGATATCGAAGTCCATAGCCAGGATAGGTTTAATGGCGAAGTAGTAGAAGGCGGCGAGCGCCAGCCCTGTGAGCATGCCCGCTGTTGCGGCCAGGCCCGTAAGCTGCAGTACAGGAAGCGCCCCCACCAGGAGGGCAGCGCCGGCGAAGGCGGCGGCGGCTGTTCTCTGCCCGTTGCGGGAAGAAGAGTGCCGTGCCGTGCCGGTTGGCTGCTCCCGGGTGTAGGCCATTTGGGTGTCGGGGAGGTTGTACATAACCTCAGTCGGGGATTTCACTGTTGTTTTCATTTGGATTTGGTTTTCAATACTTTCAATCGGGTTTCACGGGATTATCCTTTTCTACAAATGTACGGGGTAAAGGCCCGCGGCGCAATTTCAACTGAGCCGGCGGTAGCCCTGGTTTAGCCATTGGCGGTTTGGGGTTGTTTCGGAAACGGTAAGGCTGATCAACAACAGGAAAACCACAGTCAGGAAGGCGGCCACAATACTGATCAACTGGGCGGCGGCCAGGGTGGTGACAACTAAAGTGGCGGCCAG
The DNA here is from genome assembly GCA_020636375.1 of Lewinellaceae bacterium. Classification (GTDB taxonomy): domain Bacteria; phylum Bacteroidota; class Bacteroidia; order Chitinophagales; family Saprospiraceae; genus JACJXW01. Next base: position 298,510 of record JACJXZ010000015.1, read on the forward strand.
GGACAACAGTGTTACTGAGATGTTTTTCATGATCGTTAGGGTTTTAAGTTTTTTGTTTCACGGTTTCATTGCCTCACTGGAAACAGGGAAACAATGAAACCATGAAACCGTTGTTGCAATGCCAATCAGTCATTTTCCGCCCGAACGGCTTCGATCGCAGGTATATCCTGCGTCGTCGGTTGGGTACGGCCGGTTTTCAGGAACGGGATCAGTTTCGGAGTATTCGAGCGGTACTGTAGGTACTTATTGCCGAATTCGCGGATCAGGTCCCTCTCTTCGTAGGTAATGGCGATCAGGATAAAGGTAGTCAGCCCGGCGGCCATGATCAGGTGCGTGATAGTCATGTAAGGGGTGAACCACATGCCCAGCAACATGCCGAAATACAGGGGGTGGCGCGTGTACTTGTAGTAGGCGACAACCCGGAACTTCAGGGGCTTGTAGGGCCTATCCGTCACGTAGGAATACGCCTGCCGCAGGCCGAACAGGTCGAAGTGGTTGATCACGAAGCTGCTGCTATACATGATGATCCAGCCGATGAAGAACAGAGTGTAGTGGATGTAGTAGGCGGCGCTGCCCGTGGTTGCCTGCCAGATGGTGCCGCCCAGCGGTTCCCACTGCCAGAGGACGAGGGAGAAGGTAAGGCCGGAAGCGAGTACGAACACGGAACGTTCCAGCAGCGGGTGGACCGTCTTCGTCAACCAGGCTTTAAACGGCTTGCGCGCCATGATGAGGTGCTGCAGGGCGAAGAGGGCGACCAGGCCCAGGTTCTTGATCAGGGCGGGCACGGTGGCCATGGCGGCCTCCCCGTCGATGCCGATGCCGGGGATGAGGTTGCCCAAGAAGGCAGTCCAGGCGAACAGGGCGCCGACGCCGATGGCATAAGCAGTGATGGCAAATAAGGATGCTCCAAGCTTTTTCATGATAAAGGGTTGGTTTAGGATTTAAAGAATTGTTTTCATTTGGCGTTTTGAGGTTGATGCTACAAGTTTACGGGAAGCTTCAGCGGAAAGAAAGGGGAATTGATTGAGGGGAGGGGCTTAATGCTTGGATGGCAGCAGGACATTATTGGCACCCGGAAATGGGAGAGGAAAGATAATGCGTTCGCCGCCCTCAGGAAGTGGGAGGTTACGCTCATCTGAAGAGGGAATCTGATCAAAAAAATGGGGTAATAGAAGGAGAGGAATACAACGGGCCATAATTCTGAGCGTGTTCAGGAATGTGTGTCCACCCACAAGGTTTAAACCGCTGAGGCCGCTGAGGAACGCAGCGTATTCGCTGTCAAACGAATACGCTGAGGTCTCTCTGTGCAACTCTGCGTTCCCTGCGGTTAGAAATAAAAACACAGCGTTTTGAACAGTTTCTCAATGCAAGGCATACATTCCCCTGCATTCCCCCCCATTTCTACTCCCGGCCGTACTTCTCCCGCATCATCTCCACCGAATCCCGGATCATCTGTTTCAGCACTTCTATATCCACATCCTCCAGCTTATTGATGTACAGGCAGGATTTTCCGGTTTTGTGCTTGCCCAGTTTTTGCAACAACTCGTCGTAATGCCGGAAGCCGGACATGATGTAGAGCGTCAGGCTCTGCTTGCGCGGAGAGAAGCCGGTGAGCATCCAGTCGCCCTCGCGGCCGCTCTCGTATTTGTAGTGGTAGGTGCCGAAGCCGACGATGCTGGGACCCCACATCCGGGGGGGCTCGCCGGTAACTTCTTTCATGACCTCCAGCATGGCGAGGCTGTCTTCGCGCCGTTTGTCGTGTTCTACGCTGTTGAGGAATTTTTCTACGTCGCCGTCGTGGGGTTTGGTTTTGAGATCGCTCATATTGGGTGATTTTTTATTTGAATTTTTTTTGCCACAAAGACACGAAGGCACAAAGAATCACGAAGGCCCTGGATGTTGCCAGAAATCTGTATCCTTTTCCAGTATTCCGTGCTTTACTTCAGTTGAAGGTCCTTAGCACTTAAAAATAAGGCAATTTTCTGAAACTCTTCCGTTACCTTGTCCATCGTTTTGTCCGGAAACTTTTCAAAAGCATCCAGTTCTACCTGCATTTTACTGCCGGAGAACTTCGGTTTCCACACCGCCCGGGCCAGGCCGTTGACCAGTATTACGCCGAAGGCGTTGCCGCCGGTGGCGCCCAGCTTGCCGTATATCCGTTCCAGGGTATCTCTGCTGGACAGGCGATCCCGGCCGTCGGGAGCGTAGCCCATGGTGTAGCTGTCCCACTGCGGGAGGAGGTCGACGGTGTCGGTTTTGGGGGGCTTGAACGATTCGTAGGCCTGTATCTGAGAGGCCGGCAACAGATGGCCCTCCCCCACGTCCACCACGTCTACCGCATCTGTCGCCTTCACGGCCGCAGTCTTAGTAATCCCCACCCACCACTGAAAGTCCTGAATGCGGGCCGGGCCGAAGGCATGGAGGTAGCGTTCGGCCAGCCAGGCCTGTGCCTTTGCGGTTTCCTCCGGCGGGAAAGGCTCTCCCAGCCAGGCTTCCGTACTTACATAGGAGATGATGTTGGAGCGGAGGCTGTCGGCCCCGATCCGCAGCAGGTAGCCTTCGAAGGCCATGCGGTTGAGGACGAACTTCAGCTTGTCGTCCGGCATCCGGGCCTGCTTTTTCAGTTCCGAAGCAGCCATCGGCGCTTGGGCTACCCGCAGGATCTCTTCTTTCCACTCGTCAAAAAACTCCGGCGGAATTTTTCTCCCGCTCTGGGAATACCGCCGCGCCCAGTTGGGGTCGCCCGGAGGCGGGATGGAGGCCGCCATGGTCCGGTGGGCGGTTTCCCGGGGCAGCAGGTAAACCGATTCGCGCATGGCGGGCACGCGCAGGCCGAGCTTTTGCGCATCGATCCGGCGGAAATCTTCTTCGGTGAAATGCTTCACCCGCGCAAAGAGAGACAAGGGGCCGGAGGGATGGGTGCTGTATACGCCGGTGGTGGCTTTAAGCACTTCTGCCGCGCTTTCTCCCCGCCGGCCGAGGCATTGGCGGTGGCGGCTCCAGTGACGGATGTGGTGAATGGTGTCGGGCATGAGGATGGATGTTTTCCTTTAAATATGGGAGGTTAGGCGGAAATTCCCAAGCGTTATGGTCATTTATTCATCCATTCCTTGAACTCTTTTGCCCGGCCGATGCAGACTGATCCGTCCTGAAATAGGTTGACAGGTATCGAATTTTGCCGCCCGCTTCATGTCTGAGCGCAATGGTAAATTGCGCACCTTCCGGGCATTATTCCCGGCCGGATGTGACACAGCTGACGGTCCGGCGCGAACGGCAGGGTGTGGTGAAATGGGAAAAGTAGGGGAGAACGCTTACTAAGTAGTTGGACTATCAGGTTGAATATTCGCCGGACTTTACACCTGCCTCCAGCCTTCAGTACGTCTTTTACCCGCATGTGGGTTTTAGCTATGGCCAAAACTTTGAGCGAACCCTGCCCGATGAGGGCCCGGTAAGCTTTTCCACCCAGCACCCCCTTTGGAGTAATGTGGATGTCTTTACGGTTGGGGCAGCCTTTGACGTTACGTACGGCAACTTCCGAAAACGCATCGTCAACCAGCTCACTCGTTCCCGCATCAATGACCTGGTGAACGCTACCGGTGAACATTTGAATGCAGCCCCGGCTATACGCCTTTTTCCCAACCCGGCAAAAACGCATTTTACCATTATAGCGGAAGGCGCCACCCCCGGTTCTCTGCTCAGCTATACCATCTACGATATTGCCGGCGCAATATTACAGGAGAGCAACCGGTCGGAATGGAACCGGCCGGTGGACATCAGCGCTTTGCCCTCCGGAGCCTATATCATCCGGGTGAGCGCGCCAGGGTGGGGAAGGCCGGTCATCCGAAAAATGATCAAAGGTTGAAATATAGGGTAGGGGTTGTCGGTGGAGCCGTCTTCCCACAGTAGGGCCAGGTAAAAGCCGTTCCGGTAGGTGGTGGTGGCGATCAGCACCTCATCCCCATTGGCACTCAGCTCGTAGCCAGTAGTGCTGGACAGGTTGAGGATGCGGTAGGCCCACAGCAGCTCGCCGTCGGCGCTGACCTTGCAGGCCACGCTATGGTCCAATCCCAAGCCGATGGCCGTCTCGGGAAGTACGGCCACGAAGCCGCCATCCGCCGTGCCGATGATATCGCCGTAGGGGTAAAAACTGGTGTCCGGATCATCATCCTTGAAGGCCTTGCTCCATACTTCTGAACCGTCAGCATCCAGCTTGCTGACGATAAGGCCGTCAAAATCGGTGGACAGGGCGGCCATGGACACCCCATCGCTGCCGGCGGTCAGGCCCGCCCACAGAAAGGGATAATCTCCCCGGTATTGTTTGAAAAAGGGTAACTATTTAGCAGCCCTCCGCTTTTTAGCCACGAAGACACAAAAATTTATCCGGCTGAACAGACGGACTCTAAGATTGCACAAGCCGATAGCTATCGGCTTGGTGCGATCTTGCTGTCTTGGTGTCTTCGTGGCAAAGGCATCAAGCCCACCTAAATAGTTACGAAAAAGGTAGGTTGGGCGGCGACGAGATGGGCTATGGCCAGGCCAAGTAGCAGTGTGGTGCAGTGTTTTTTCATCAGAGCGCGGGTTTAGTGTTCATCTGATGTCAAAACGCTGCGGGAGCGGCTGGGGTGTGGAAGCGACCTTTTTAACAAACGTTCCGTAGGCCGGGGCCTATTCTGCAGAACGCTCCCGGCGGGTAAAGGTGGCTTCAAAAGGCAGGCCCGTTGTTTTCGGCAGCTTCTTATTTCAACAACGATATTTCTCCCGAAACCAATTGCGCAAACGTCTCTCCCTGGTCCTCAAAGGTAAACCGCAGCAGGTAAACGTAGAGGCCGGTATTGGCCTCCTGCTCTTTAATGATGCCATCCCATCCCTCCTTGGCCTCTTCCGATGAAAATACCAGGCCGCCCCAGCGGTCAAAGACCTGGAGCTCATATTCCAGAATGGTATAATCGGGGTCGAAGTAGGGTAAGAAGACGTCATTCCTGCCATCCTCATTGGGAGAAAAGGCATTGGGTATATAGACGCTGATCTGGCCGCAGGAGGAGGCAGCAACCACTACCGTGTCGGCGGTAGGACAAGCATCTCCGGCCACGGTTATAGAATAGATTCCTTCTTCCTCTACGATGTATTCCGGGCTGTCCGAACCATCCTGCCAGCGTATGATGCCTGTTTCCGGTAATTGGGGGCGCAGCACCAGCTGCTCCCCGCTACAAAGGGTAAGGCTGTCCGGAAGGCCCAGGCCGGCCGGCGGCTGGAACTCAACAGATATACTATCCCGGCTGAGGCAACCCTCCAGAGCCACTTCTATCCAATAAGTGCCGGATTGATTTACAGCCAGGGTGGAGGCCGTACTGCCATCCTGCCAGAAAAAGCCGTCGTTTTCGCTGATGCTGGCTTCGATTAGAGCTTCTTCTCCCTCGCAGAGCGTTCGGTCGGCGCCCAGGTTGACTTCGGGAGACATTTGCAGCGTAACGCTCACCGTGTCGGCGAAGGAGCAGCTATTGTCGGTAGCCATCAGCCAGAACTGCCCGCCCTGCGTAATGGAGTAGTTGGCGGCGGTAGCCCCATCCTGCCAGAGGTACTGGCCGGCCAGCCCGGTGAAGTCGAAACCGAGGCTTTGTCCGGAGCAGAGGCTGGTGTCGGGCCCGAGGGAGAACTCGGGCAGCGGATTGAAAGTGATGTCGGCCTGGCCGGTTCCCTCGCATCCGTTAGCGGTGACGGTAACGGTGTAGGTTCCGGACTGGCTGACAGCCAGGGTGGGCTGGGTAGACCCGTCCTGCCAGAGGTAGTCCGCCGGCTGGCCGGTGGAGGCGTCGAGGGTAACGCTTTGGCCCTGACAGAGCTCCTGGTTGCCACCGAGGGTGAAGGCTGGTACGTCTAATACTTCTATGGATATAGTATCAGAGGTAATACAACCCTCTTTATTCAATTCAACAGCATAGTCGCCACTCTGTGTTACTTCAAAAGTGGGATTCGTGCTGCCGTCCTGCCAGGTGTAGGTTACGCCAGGGCTGGCAGCGGTGGCGTCCAGAACAAGAGATTCCCCTTCGCAGATGCTGGCGTCCGGCCCGAGGCCTACCTGGGCGGGTTCAATGATGGAAATAGCGATGGTATCTATTACCTCACACATATTTCCGAAGGTGACGCGGGCCCAGTAGGTACCAGCCTGCGCTACGGGAATGCTGGACTGGGTGCTTCCGGTCGACCATTCATACGTTTCTCCCGGGCTGTAATTGTAAGCGCTGAGGTTCAGTACATCACCCCGGCAGATGGATCGATCCGGGCCGAAGAACCCTACATCTATATAGTCCGGCGCATCGTCAAATACCCAGCCCTGGTTGGAGTTATCGATATTGGTGCTATGGGAGCCGGCGAAGAAGTTGGCCCCGCCGGTAGCCGTTTGGTCCCGCATCTGAATGAAATCGCCGACAACTACAGCATTAGAGCTGGATATAGTGGCCGGTACGCCGGGGAGGGTGGAGAACAATTCGATGGGGTTGCAGTTGTTGCCAAGGATCTGCAGGTATTCGTTTACGGTTTGGGTTACGTTCTGTTCGAGGCGGTAAGCCTTACCCGGCGCCAGCAGCAGCGTGTCGATAGTGTGAAAACCTTTAATGATGGCGTCGCCGCCAATTTCCAGGAGGTTCAGGTAAGCCGGATTGTTCAGGCTGCTGCTGTTTTCCGGATGGCAGATGTTGAGCAGGCCGTCGGTACCGCTGAAGAGGATATTGTTGAAGCGGATGCCCCCACTCAGCAGGGCGCCGGCATAGGGGTTCGTCAGCTCAATGATGGAAGTGCCCGGGTTGATGGTGGTGTTGGGGCTGAACCCGGCTTCCAGGCTGTAGTATTCATTAAAATTAAGGTCGGCAGGATCGGTAATGGTGATGTAAGAATCGCCAAGGTTGAGTACCCGCTGGGTGCCTGCGTTATCAATTACCCAGCGGTTGAGAAATAGCGGCTGCCCATCGGTGTTGAACGTGCCATTATGATTGAACAGCACGTTGGCATTGAATGAATCGAGCAGAGTAAAACTACCGCTTCCTTCAATATGAACGGCATCCAGTGCCTGTCCGTTGAGTTGAATGGTTTCCGTTTCCGCGCTGTTCATATACAAACCTTCGGGCATTTGAACGGCCATATTCTGAGAAAACAGAACGGAGCCATAGCAGTACAGCCGATTGAGGTTGAAAAGCGGATCGGGCAGGTTGTCCTTCCAGGTGATGTCCCGGCAATAATACCCGTTGTAATCAAAGCCCTGCACTTCCTGCCCCGGGCCGGTAAAGGAATTGACGTCGAAAATGACGTCATCCAGCAGAGTGGGCACACATTCGCCGCCCGGGCCGCCGCTGGTGAGCGACCAGTGGGCCGGGACGCCCCAATTGCCGGTTCCGCCGACCCAGTAAAGGGTTCGGTTGCCCAACTCGTCGATCGTCCAGCCGGCGTTATTACCCTGGTCGATGCTGTTCTGGGCTGTTAGCATTCCCGGCCCGACGCTATGAACGTTTCTTAGGGACAAATACTGAAGGACAGGATGGTCATTCAGAACATTCAAATCAGCAGGAAAGCCCTCTGCATCCGACCGAATGGTGATCAGTTGGTTGCAATTCGCCGGGGCTACGATCGTGCCAATGGTTTGTGTGGTAAATACCGCTAACAGGTAAGTATAGCCCGGAGTGAGCATCAGCGTATTGACGGTGAAGTCGTCAAAGAAGTAACCGCCGTGATTGAAGATCAGAGAATCTATAGTGCAATTGACATCGAGGCTGAAGTTGTCCAGGAAACCGACATTATAGTTAAAAATGACGCGGTTGTACTCGATAGCGGTGGGGACGGGCGCAAAGCGCTCGAAGTTGCCTCCGATGCCTTGAAAATCAATGGTAGAAGTGCCTGCGTCCAGTTCAAAGGCGCCGCCCAGTCAATGTACCAGCGGTCTTTCCGCGCATCTGGGAAATGTTTGATCACCCAGTGGGTATTGCCCAGTTCCAGCCGACGCAGGCTGCCGCTTCCGGCGGAAGTGAATTCCGTACATTCTACATACTGCCCATTGGTGCGCAAAGTGCCGGCGCCAAAAAAAATATCTGGGTTTCACATTTAAAGCTGTCCTGAGCGTCCATTCTCCGCCGCTGCCGGTGAAATCTACCTTGTTCACATAATGATTAGCGGTGGTGATGATATTGCCCGTGTTCTGGCTTTCAAAAGTTAGAAAACCGCGAAACAGGTGATTCATATCCCGGATCAGTGTGAGCGAACCAAAGATATGGAGAAAAGGGTCGTAACCGCTTTCGAAGGTTGGAAAGAAGCCGGCGCCCGTCCAGTCCATGCTCCGGCAGTAAGCATTTTCAATATCAACAGTAACCGTCTGGTAAGGTAATCGTCGAAGGAGTTGGCATCAAAAAGAAGACATTATCGGTACCGGAGGGATGCAGGCGCCGCCCTAGCCCGCCGCTGGTAAGTGACCAGTGGGCGGGGTCGTTCCAGTTGCCGCCGCCACCGACCCAGTACAGGTTCTGAACGGTACGGGGGTTGATCGTCCAGCCGCTGTTGTTGCCCAGGTCGGCGCTGTTGTTGGCGGTATAGGTGGAAGTGCCGGTGGCGGTGATGTTCTTCAGGTTGACGTAATCGAGAATAATATCCTGTCCGTCGGATTGGAAAACGGTGGTTTGGTTGTCGCCTTCGCTACCCTGAATGGTGATCGTGCCCAGGCAATTGCCGTTGGCGGTGATCCGTTCGAGCGCATAGGTGTGCCCGGAAAGGAAGCGGTAGGCTTTTCCGGGCGCCAGGATCAGGTGGGCGGCGCTCATTTCAAAGTCGATGAGCCCGTTGTTGTTGAAACGGACTTCCCCGTAGCTCGCCGCCTCAGTGGGTTGCGAGAGGGCGCCGGAACCATTGGTGTTGGAGAAAAACACATTATTAAGCTGAAGGGGAACGGTGGATTCGACCCGCATCTGGGCATCATTGGAGGTGAATTCGATCAGAGAGCTGCCCGGGTCAATGGAAAAGGGAACGTCCATCACCTGCACCTCCATGACAATATCTGCGAACAGGTCGTTCCCCACCTGGTAATAGAGGTTCCGTCCATGTAGCGTGATCCTGGAACTACCCAACATCAAGCTGCCCTCATTCTGGATGTGGATATGTAAGAAATCAGCTTCCAGGTTATGGTCGTTGGTGTTCAGGTTGCCGTCGCTGATCCTGATGAGGCTGTCCACCACGATGCTGTCCTGCAGGATCCAGCCGCCATTGCCCTCGAAGAAAACGCTATTGCCCAGGTGGTGGCCTGCCATTTCTAAAGGCGTGTCCTGCAGGGCTGCCCGGAAGCGCACCTGCCCGCTGAAGTCAAATACCATATCCGGGATAAAGTTCAGGCTGCCGAATAGGTTGATGATCTTGGCGGCATCGCCCTGGAGTACAGGCATTCCCGTTGCCCCCGTCCAGTCCATATTCCGGCAGAAGATATTCTCATTGTTGATAACCACTACCTGGCCAGGCCCGGTAAAGGAGTTGGCATCAAAGTAGACATTATCATCGGCAGTCGGCACCTGGCTGTGGGTGATCACGCCGCCGGAAGTGGTGGCCCAGTGGGAGATGTCGGCCCAGTTGCCGGAACCGCCGACCCAGTAGTAGTCGGCGGAAAACAACGAACTGCTGATCAAACAGAGGAAGATAAACAGACTGGAGGGTTTCATGATGTTCTGATTGGGTGCTCTTTGACCTTCAAGAAGCAATAAAACAGGAATAACCGTGTAAAAATAGGAAAAAACGGAACAGGCAGGGGGTGTATCAAAAGTCAAGCAGCAGATTTAAATGAGAAATTAAAGAATGTAAGGCATCCTTATTTCAATAGAATACTAAATATATTTTCATGCTGCTTGACTTTTAAAACTTAAATTTGGCAATGGGCTGCCAAATTTAAGTTTTGATACACCCCCGGCACAAACGATAATGCTAATGGCTTACTTCAGCACCATTTTCCCAGCGTGCACCTCTCCGCCGGTAACCAGACGGTAGCAATACATGCCGGCCGGAAGGCCCTGGGCATTAAACTGAACCTGATGGCTGCCGGCTGCCTGAAAACCATTTTGCAGCACGCGGACAAGCTGCCCGTTGGAATGGAAAACCGATATATGGACAGGCTGGCCTTCCGGCAGGTGATAGGCGATAGTTGTCTCGCCGGAGAAAGGGTTCGGGAAGACGCCGGCTTCCAGCCCTTCTTCACTGCCTTCGCTGAAAGCTACAGCTTGCGGATTGCCCGGAGACGGGCGGGCCGAGCCACCGCCAGGGCCGGTGACTTCAATACTCAAAGAAAATTCAGAGGTGTTGTTTTCCCTGTCGATGGCAATAGCAGAAATAAAAGTGCCGGGCGTTACAGCAGGCAAGTTGGCCCTGATCTTTCCGTTGTTTTTTGGCTGGACAGTTCCAATCAATATCTCCCCGTCTCCATGGCCGGAGGGGTGAGCCGCCGGGTTGGCATAAAACTCGAGCCTCACCGTTCTGGGGTTGGGGGTGTCAATGAAGCCCTTCACCTTGGTTTTGGCGGGATTGGCCCTGGCGCTTTGCAGTACCGGAAAATTTTGCAATCCATTGGGCCCGGCGTCGGCATCACCCGGGTCGTTGGGCGTCACGCCATCCAAGCCCAGGTTGATGGCCAGTTGTGCGTTGCCGTAAATGGAGTTGTTGCTAACGAGGTTGCCGGTGGCTGCGCCCCCGCTGATCAGCACGCCCTGGCAGCCGTTCCCGAAGATGATGTTTTCGGTGATGGTGGTATTGCGGGCGTTGTTGATGCTTACCCCCTGGCAGTTGCTGGCGAAGGAGCTGAAGGAGCCGTCGGCATAGTGCCCGATCCGGTTGCCGCGGATGAGATTGCCATTCGGAAAGGGAAAGCCGCTGGCCCATAGCATGATCAATACATTATTGCTGCTGTGGCCTACGATTACGTTGTTCACTATGACATTATTGTCGCTGCTGACGGAAATGCCGTCAAAACCGTTGTTGGCGACCGTTGTGTTTCCGGTAGCGACCGTGCCGATGTAATTGCCCTCGATGCGGTTGGCCGGTGCAAAGGGGAAAACGGATATGCCGTTGAAATTGCCGGCAATGACATTTCTTTGCGCATGGACACTTCCTCCAATTCTGTTTTGCTGCCCGGTAATGACAATACCATCAAAGGCGTTGCCTGCAGGGTTCATCCCCGTGGCATCCAGGCCGATATGGCATCCTGCTACAACGTTGCCATTGCCATTGATAATAATACCTGTATCAAAGCCATAGATGGCCAGGCCGCTGATATAGCTTGAATTTCCTGTTATGGAAAACCCGGAGGCGCCGGGACCGGCTGCCGCGCCGTTGAGGGCAATTTTGATGATTGCCGGGCTGGAGGCTCCTGGCGGAAACGCCCCCATCTGAGAATAGCCGAATAGGTCAACTTCGTTGGTGATAGCGGGCAGCGGGCTTAGCAGGTTGATCTCGTGGAGGCCGGCCCCGGGGATATTAAAAACAATAATGTCGGAGGTAGGCATGTTATTGGCCTGAATAATGGCTTGCCTCAGAGAGCCGGGGCCGTTGTCATTAGCATTTATCACGGTATAAGTGGCGGTATTTGCAGCCGTAAGCGCGATAACGGATAAAAGCAGGGTGGTTAAGATATTTTTCATGGCTTGATGTTTTGCCGGTTAAGAAAAAAATAGGTTTCAGGGCCATACAGAGATGGGATGCCGTCAGGTTGACATAAACAGCAAAGAATCCATTGTGTAAGGTTCTAAACCGCGCGCCCTTGTGAAATTATTGCTAAAAGTACGTATCCTCCCATATCTGGAGAGGGACCTTAGCGCTTTGATCCACTTTCTGTAATCCTTTCCATAAATGCTTCTGACCTCTTTACTGCTAATGGAATGCTCTTGTCCCCAGTGCGGGACGCCATTGTACTCTCTGGCAAGGCGGTCCACGTTGCTCATAAAGCTTTCCGACGGGCCATAACCGACGGGAGCAGCTATTTCAATGTGGACGGTTTCCTCATACCGCTGAGTGGCGAGAAATACAGGCGTCTTTCTTTGAAACCTTAAGGTCAGATTACCCGGAGTATACGGTTGCCGGCCCAACCGCCTGACTTCCTGGGCAAAGCGAATAAAATCCGGACGTTGGGCATCAAAGGCATAATTTGCAGAATGAACCCGTATCCCAGGGTCCCCTCCCCACATGACATACCACCAGGGGCCTTGATGCTCATCTTCTCTAAAGAAGACACCAAACACATATTCTGTAATTTCTTTGATCCTGTATTCGGGAGCTCCGTTCATCCTATGGCCGATCTCGGCCGGGTCGCCATTGAGAATTCCCCACCAATCGGAATGATGCCAAAAAACATCATTTCTTATAAAACTCGATGGGTCATTTTTGGGAACGAGGGTGTCATCAGAAATGATTTCCCGCCCTTCAATGAAGCAATGCGGTGACTGGTCATCCAGAAGGGTGGTCATATCCAAAAGGAAAAGTCCGTTGTTAAAGCCCAGGCCGCGCTCCATTTCCCTCACCAGCACATCAATACCCCTGCCCAGGAAATTGGCTTGCAGGTCGTCCCAGTTCCTGATAATGCGCTTTGATCTTAAATGATAGTGTTCAACCACTTCCAACACTAAAGAATAAATTATTCCGATCCTGCCAAAGGAAGCAACTACCGCATTGAAAAGATCATCATCACGGACCGGTTTCAGATCCTCTGACCATCCTTGAACATTTCTAAGGGTTTCATCAGTAGTCAGGTGATGGGGAGCACTTTTTTCAATCCAGAACTGCTGACCACCGGGGCCAATCAAATGGATTGCCCGGATCCAGTTGGCAAGCGTCCCTCGATTGAGATAAGACCCATGACTGGCAGTGCCGAGCATGCCGCCGATCGTTTGCCCATCAGCCCCTCCTCCTGCTGTAGGCATTGCCGCTCTTGAGCCGGTGAGCGTACGCACCAGTTCTTTCATTGTCATGCCTGCTTCAAAATGAATGAACTGCCTTTCGCTTTGCATAATGCTTTCGATAAAGGGCGGATTCTCCTGGCCATCGAACGGCTTTTTGAAACTCAACACTCTATTGAACTTTCGCATGTCTACCATGACATCACGCGAAAGGGCAATATCCGTGAAGGACCATAGTGATCCGAAAGGTTTAACCCCCAAGGCTTCAGCTTCGGCGTCTGTAACGATACGAACAAGATCCTCCAAGTCGGTTGCAATAGCTTCTTTTTCAGGGTATTCGGTCAGCTGCCCGCTCCAGACGGTCTTTGATTGATTGGTTTTATATTCAAGTGACATAATCTGAGGTTATTTTGAAAAGAATGATTAGGCTTAATCGAGGTCGCCTTCTCCCACATCCTCATAACCCGTACGGAGGCTTCCTTTGCCCCAGTATTCTTCGTCTAAGATCAAACTGACCGGCCCCTCATTTCTCAACAGGTCCAGGTGGGCGATATACTCGTCTTTAGGAATGAAAATAGTTGGCACCCCATCTTGATCGTTGTAGCGGCTGGTAGGGGTGTTTTTCGTTTTGTCTGGGTCATAGAATATCAGGTATGCAATTGAAGATTCGAGTTGAAGCTTTACCTGGGCCATGGTCCAGGCCTTGCCTAAAGTAGAGTAATTGACTTCTCTGGTTAAGGACCCAAAAAGGCGAACGGAATAACGGATAACTTCCATTTTAGAGATGGTTTTAGATTGATTAATAATTACCGAAATTACTTCTTCAGTGTGATCGTCCCCTTCCAGGCGTGGTCCGTCCGGTTGGTCGCCATATTGACGTAACTTTCAGTGGTGCCGCTTCCGGAAGCGCCCTCAAACCGCCCGGTGCCGCCGATGATGGTGAAGGGGTCTTTGAATTCCAGGTCGTAGCCGGGTTCGGTGGTGGGCACCACCTGGCCGCTCACGTCGAGGAACAGTTCGTCGCCGTCGGCCGCTACGAAGCGGGCTTCGGTGTTTCCGTATTCAAAAGTTTCTGTATTGAAGCAAAAAGCCATGGTGGTGGTGAAGCTGCCGACTGTGGGTTCAGATCCGCTGCCTTTCTGAGTGTTCAGCAAATTCTCTGCCCCTTCGCAGGTCACGGAATCCGGAACTAGGGAATCCAGGTCGGTATAGAAGGTGGCTTCAAAGGTTTTGGTTTCAAATGCAGGTTCGTCCTTCTGGCAGCTGAGGGCGGCCGAACCGATGATCAAACAGGCTAGTAAAAGGATCTTAGGGTAATTCATTGTTGTAAGTTTTAAGAGTAAAAGAATCATTTTCGATTTGTGGCAAAGGAAGGGGAGACGAGGAAAAGCCGCTTTAGCGATTGCATGGCAATTGGGTTTTAGGTATTTGAGATAAAAGGTGGCTACCCTTCTGACGTCGGACACCCAATTGAGGGTCGTACATCGTACACAGCCTGGAACCACCGCCGGCCCCGTACACCGTACACACCCCTACAACCTCTGCCCAACCTTAGACGGATACCCTAAAAGGTTTTTCCCGGATAAAGAAAATGCATCTTCCCGGAAAAAAATAGGAAAAACCGGAACCGGAGAGGGGAGCGGACGGTTGACGGTTGACGGTTGACGGTTGACGGTTGACGGTTGACGGTTGACGGTTGCGTTAACAATCCAACAATCCAGCCATCCAACAAATCCTTCACCTCTTGCTTCCGGAACGAAGTCCCGGGGCAGTTGTTGGTTGTTGGTTATTGCTCATCCGAAGCCCCTAAGCTGTTGATTGCCAGCCAACAACCAACAACTGCATTTTGTTCCCGGCGGGAAAAATAACTGCCCCGTTATTTAGTGCCGAAAGCACGCTCCTCCCTCCAGTAGATCCGCTCATGCAAAGGATGCTCCTGTTTCATGAACCGAAGGGGTGTCGTTCCGGTGAAATGTTTAAACTCCATAATGAAGTGAGACTGGTCGCAATAGTTCAGTTCATAAGCAATGTCGGACAGCTTGGAAAACCGGCTCGCTCTCAGCAGTTGAAAGGCCATATTGAACCGGCAAATTCTTAAGAATGCTTTGGGCGGGATGCCGATGTCCTGATTGAAGATCTTGCGGAAGTACCGGCTGCTCACCCTTAGTTTGGCTTTCAGCGCATCCACGGAGCAAGCGGGGCCTTGCTGTTGAAGAAGGAATAATGCCCGATCTGTCAGCGTAGGCTGAAAGCGGGAATAGCCCAGCCGCTTTTTCAGAAAAGACTCAACCTGCTGGATCTTATCCATTATATCGCCGGGCTCCAGGAGCCGTTGCTGCAGTTCTGTCAGGTCGCGGATGCCGGCGTCCTCAAATCTCAGCACCTGGTCGGTAAGCTCCGGTGCCGGCAGCTTAAAGAAACGCCGGAACATGCCTGGCCGGAAAAAAATACCCAGCATTTTCAGCCTGCCGCCGATCCGCATGTGCCAGCTGCGGGTGCACTGAGGCATGAAATAGCCCTCGGCGGCCTCAAAGTCAAAGGTTTTGTTGTGAATGCGGGCCGGAGGTTGTTCTTCCAGTGAAAAAATGAGGCCCTTGCCGGGGTAGGGCGGGATGAGGTCCTCAATAATACCATTGCTTTGATCGCTCTGCTGAAGCAGCCCGTAAAATTGTAAATAGGGCCTCAATGGCAGTGAAGGCCAAATGAGTTGATAGTCCATAGCAGGTAGCTTTGAATGATTTTCTTCGCCACTTTGGAAAAATTGGCTTTGCGGCAAAGGTATCGACAGGCCGTGGTGAAGCGGTAGCCTGTTTCTTCCGGGTTTTGGAACATTTGTTGCTAAATCAGGTGGGAGGAATGGGATATTTGTTCCATCCTGGGTTTGAGGTGGAAGTTTTACTTTTTGATTGGCAGTGGGTTGGGTATCAGGATATGTACGCCATTGTGGCGCAATTCCAGCCGGCAACTTCCTGTTTCTCAGAACAGGAAAAAAAGAGCAGGAGAAGAAATAGAGGCACTTGGGTTTTAAAGCGCATGACAAGGCACCCTGCTCATAACCACGCCTGGAACTTGTGGGATCGCAAAAATGTTTCTAACTTTAACCAAAGTAAAGTAAGATGGAAAGATATATCATCGAACTTAAAGACCTTTCGAAACGCACCTTCTTTCTCGAGCTGCTGTCTCAATTAGATTTCATTGATTTTAAGATCAGGGAAGAGGAGGAAGAGGAACCTGTAACTGAGAAGGATTACGATTTCTTCCAGTCCGCCGGGCTGTTTGTAAACCGGGAGATCAATGCAAACCAATTAAGAAAAGAAGCGTGGCGGATTCCAAGTTGACCCTTTGCGATACCAATATCCTCATCGAATTCTATAAAAATAATTCTTCGGTAATCGCTGAATTGAAAAAAATCGGCCACTCCAGTATGGCAATCAGTATTGTCACAGCCGGTGAGTTGATCTATGGAGCATTAAACAAGCGGGAACTGACTCAGATACTCAAAGATATTGCTCACCTTAATTTATTGCATATTACTCAGCCGATTGGCGCCCTTCAGCTCCAATTGATGGCGGATTTTTCGCTAAGCCATAATCTGACCTTGCCTGATGCCTTTATTGCTGCTACTGCCATTCATCATGACACCCCTTTGTACACACTTAATACAAAGGATTTCCATTATATCCCGGATTTGGTGTTGTATCAATAGTGCTGGTAGTATACACGTTATCTATACCGGCTGAGAGCATATTGTCTATTTCCGCACCTCCGAAGGCAACCTCCCAAACTCCTTCCCAAAGCTGCGGCTGAAGTGCGAAGCATCCTTATACCCCACCTGCACCGCAATATCCCCAACCGGCAGATCCGTTGTTTCCAGCAAAACCTTCGCCTTCCGCAGGCGGATGGAGCGGATAAAAGATGCCGTAGCCTGCCCGGTCAGCGCCTTGAGCTTGCGGTGCAGCTGGGTGCGGCTCATAGCGGCGGCCCGGCAGAGGCGGTTGGTGTCGAAGGACTCGTCGCCCATGTTGGTTTCGACGATCTGGTATAGCTCCTGGAGGAAAGCCGCTTCGCGCTGCTCCTGTTCGCTGGCCTGCTCTCCATCGGGCGCAGCATCAGATAAGCGCTCTCGCAGCCGCTGGCTGACCGCGGCCAGGTTCTTCAGGCGCACCAGCAACTCTTCTTTGTCAAAGGGCTTGGTCAGGTAGGCATCTGCTCCCTGCGACAGGCCGGCGACCTTGTCCTCCTGGGTGGCCCTGGCGGTCAGCAGGATGATGGGGATATGGCTGGTGCTCCGCTCCGATTTTAAGATGCGGCAGGCCTCAAAGCCGTCCATCTCCGGCATCATCACATCGCAGAGGATGACGTCGGGCACGATCTCCAGGGCTTTTTCGACGCCTTCTTTGCCGTTGCGGGCGGTATGCAAGGCGTAATCTTTGGCTAGGCAGGAGATGATATACTCGGTGACGTCGGCGTTGTCTTCGATGATGAGGAGCGTGGGTTTGTGTATAGGTGTATCCGTGCTTTCGTGCATTGGTGTGTGCGCGGATTCCCCCTTCACTGGGCCAGGGAGCGCGGGATGGAGGGCAGAGGTTGAATCGATAGCCGGCGCCCGCTGTTCTCCCATATGGGCCGTTTGGCCATCCTCCTGAATGGGGAGAATGGGCGCCTCCTTCCTGGCCGGCAGCAGTACGATAAATTTTGTCCCCTTTTTTCTATCCGCCATAGCCGCAGGCGACGGCGGGCCTATTTCACTTTCTACTTCAATACTTCCCTCTAGCAGCTGCACCAATTCCTTGACGAGGGCCAGGCCAATCCCGGAGCCTTCCCCCTTACGGGTAGCGGAATCATCCACCTGATAGAACCGGTCGAAGATATGGGGGAGCTTTTCTTTGGGGATTCCCTTTCCGGTATCGCTGACCATGAGTTCCAGAAAAGGCTTGCCGTTGGCCAGCACCTGAGCGGCAGTTACCTTAACGCTGCCGTATGCTGGCGTAAACTTGATGGCATTAGATACTAAATTGATGAGGATGTGCTGCAACTTGGTTTCGTCGTAATCCATCACCAGGCTGTCCGCTTTGGAGAAGAAGGCGAGGTTGATGTGTTTGTCGTTGGCCAGGGAATGACAGGATTCCGTCAGATATTGCAAATAGGGGATGACGTCACCCTGCACCCAGTTGATGGCCAGGCTGTTGGTTTCCAGGCGGGAGAGGTCGAGCAGTTGGTTGACCATGTTCAGGAGGCGCTCGCTGTTGCGCTGGATCAGCACCTTTATTTTTTCATTTCCCTCTATTTGTCCGGCCATGCCTTTGATAACAGTGAGGGGCGTGCGGAACTCGTGGGTGATGTTGGTATAAAAGCGGTTCTTAAATTGATCCATTTCTTTCAGGCGTTCGGCCTTTTCCCGTTCGAGCTGCAGGCGGGCCCGGGCCTGCAGGCGGCGGCGCTGGTAGATGAACAGGCCGGCGATCAGAGCGATAAAAACAACAGCATAGGAAACATAGGCCCACCAGGTTTTCCACCAGGGCGGGTGGAGGACAACAGTTAAGTTAATTCCCTCTTCATCAGAAAGGCCATACATGGTATAGGCCTTGGCCTGGAGCTGGTACGTTCCGGGCGGGACATTGGAATAATGGACTTCCGGGTCGCCATTCAGGATCTGCCAGCTCGTTTCGTAGGGGTACAAGCGATAACGGTATACTACCTGGGGAGAACGGAAGTGGAAGCTGGAAAAGCGGAACCCGAAGGGGGTAGATTGGTGGGAGAGAGCCACCTGCTCCAGTTTCCAGATAGGTTTTGACAGCAGGCTGCTATAATCAGGTATTTGCCGTTCTCCTTTGATATATAAATCAGTCAGGGTCAATTTGGAAGAGCTGGGCTGAGGAGGCGGGAAGGCTTTCGGATCTATCTCTTCCCAACCATTGTTGAAGTTGGGAAAATACACATGCCCGTCGGGCCCCAGAAGGCCCCGCCTGCTTAAGGTTGGCTCATTGGTCTTATTTTTAAACGGGAACCACGTCTTTTTTTCTACATCCAGGCGGGCAATTCGGGGATTTTCAAAGGAAGTTACCCACAGATGGCCTTGCCGGTCGAATACGATGCTGGCTGCTGTATTGATCGGAAAATTATCCTCCACCGAATTGTGAAAATACATCGGTTGATCGGATGTTTTTGGAGGCAGTATTCCTATACCAATATTGTCCACAGCAAATAGGGTCGTCTCCTCTTTTTGGGCAAAAAAACGGACATACGTGGCTGCCGATTCGGAAAAGTTGATGTCCTGAGTAGCATTTGATATGGGGTCAATAATGGTGATAAAGGGCTGTTCTGTAGCCGTAGCTCCGCCTACCCATATCCGGCCATCTCTTCCTTCCATCAGGGCAGCTGGCACATAGCCTTCTATTTTGTTTGGGGAATCGCCATCAAACGGGTAATGCGTCCATTTTTCGGCCTTTGGGTCAAACCGGCTCAGCCCTTTTTGATATTGCCCTGCCCAGACCTCTCCCCGGCTATCCATCATCATAATGGTAACATAATTGGAGAGCAGGCTATTCGTATCCTGTGGATGGTGTAAATATTGCTGCAGGTGTTCTGTTTTCGGGTCGAAGCAAAAAAGGCCCACGCTGTCGGACGGATAAGACCCCCATACTTTGCCGTCTTTTCCGATGGCCAGGCCCTCCGCCGCCCAATGCAGGCCCGGGTTTCCTGTGTATACACTTCCTCTTAAATTGCGTAAATCCAGGTCTTTCAGGTGATAAAATTTGGTTTTGCCGGCCATTCGGTTGTAGTTGGTCAGCATGGGATAGTGGATCGTATCGCGGCCTATTTGAGTACCGTAAGCATATCTTATCCACATGCTGTCATCATTGGGGTCAAATGCCATGGATAATGGGCCCAACCAATGCCCTTCCGGATGAGCACCGCCAAGTTGCCGGTACAAGTCCGTCTTTTTGAACTCGTCGAAGACAAAAGTCCCTTTTTGCAGGCCGTAGGCCGGTTCTTTCGAGGAAATTTTAAATACCTGTCCATTTACTCCGGTCGCTACCCAAATCGTCCCGTCGCGAGATTGGAAGAGGTTCCATATCCCATTGTTGGTGAGGCCATTTGAACCGGCAGTAAAATACAGTACCTGGCCATTTCGGGGGTTATAGCACTTCAGGCCGGCCTCATGCGCACCAAACCAGTAGTAGCCTTCCTTATCCTTTAATATGGAACTGATCACAGGAAGGCCCTCATTAGAATCATCGGCAATAAAGGAAAATTTTGATGCCAGCGCCGGATCTTTTGAAAGGGGCATAAAATTACCTGTCTTGATATTAAGCCGACGCAAAAAACCATTTCCTCCTCCAATGAGAAATTGCCCTTCAGCTTCTTCAGTTATTCTTATCGCAATGTCAGATGGAATACTGCCCGGATCGTGAGGATTATGTACATATTTCCTGTATCGCCCTGTGGTTGGGTCTAATTTGACCAGTCCGCCTCCCCAGGTCCCGAGCCAAAGGTTCCCCTCAGGGCCCTCATGAACTTCCAATATGTTGCCCTCACTTTTTCTTTCGTTTAAATTCCGGCCGTATAGAAAGCGTGTAATGGTGTAGGTTCCTTTTTCCAGGCGGTTCAACCCATTAGGAGTGCCAACCCATATATTTCCATACCTGTCCTCCTCAATCGCATAGCAGATCCAATCGCTCAGGCTTTCAGGTTTCTTTGGGTCGGATATAAAACGCGTAAACTTTTCAGTTTCCGGGTCAAAGAGGTTCAACCCGGTACCGTGTGTGGCAACCCACAGCTTGCCTCTGCTGTCAAAATACAGCCGTTCTACATAATTGCCGGAAATAGAAGTGGAATCGCCGGAGTCATGCCGGTAAGTTTTGAATTGATGCCCATCATAACGGTGCAGCCCGCCCTCGCTTCCAAACCACAAAAAGCCGATGGAATCCTGAATAATTTGTTGAACCTGGTTTTCTTCCAGCCCGCCCGGGAGCACAAACCGCTCAAATTCAGGAGTAGGTACGCTTAAGTCCGCCGAGGCCATTTCTCTTTGAGCGAAAACAGCCACCGGCGCCAAAAGAACCAGCAATAGCAGTCTCACAGGCATCAGGTGTTTTCCTCTAATATACGAATTTACCCACAAAGAAATTTGACCTTTATAAAGTTGTTTATGTGTTTCGCACCTCAGAAGGCGACGCCCCAAACTCCTTCCCAAAGCTGCGGCTGAAATGCGAAAAATCCTTATACCCTACCTGCACTGCAATATCCCCGATCGGCAGATTCGTTGTTTCCAGCAAAGCCTTCGCCTTCCGCAGGCGGACGGAGCGGATAAAGGTGGCGGTGGGCGTCCCCGTCAGCGCCTTGAGCTTGTTGTGCAGCTGGGTGCGGCCCAGGGCTACGGCGCGGCAGAGGCGGGTGGTGTCAAAATCCTCGTCGCCCAGGTTGGCCTCGATGACCGCTGTAAGCTCCCGGAGGAAAGCGGCTTCCTGCTGTTCCTGTTCGCTGGCCCAAGCTCCGTCGGCTGGCGCCTCGGACAGGCGCTCCCGCAGGCGCTTGCTGACTGCGGCCAGGTTCCGCAGGCGCACCAGCAGCTCTTCCTTGTCAAAGGGCTTGGTCAGGTAAGCGTCGGCGCCCTGCGACAGGCCCGCGACCTTGTCCTCCTGAGTGGCCTTGGCCGTCAGCAGGACGATGGGGATGTGGCTGGTGGCCCGGCTGGATTTCAGGATGCGGCATACCTCAAAACCGTCCATCTCCGGCATCATGACATCAGATAGGATGACATCCGGCACGATTTCCAGGGCTTTTTCCACGCCTTCTCTTCCGTTGCGGGCGGTTTGCAGGGCGTAGTCCTTATCCAGGCAGGAGATGATGTATTCAGTGACGTCGGCGTTGTCTTCGATGATGAGGAGCGTGGGTTTGTGTATAGGCGTATCCGTGCTTTCGTGCATTGGCGCGTGCGCGGATTCCTCCTTCAGGGGGCTGCCGGAAGAAATGGATTTGCTGTCCGCCGCCGGCTGTCCGCCGCCCTCCTGAAGGCGGAGAGCTGGCGCCTCCTTCCTGATCGGCAGCATTACTGTAAATGTTGTGCCTTTTCCCACTTCGCTTTCCACATCGATACGCCCCTCCAGCAACTGCACCAGTTCCTTTACCAGGGCCAGGCCGATGCCAGCCCCCCCATCCCCCCCCGGGGAGGGAGCATTGCCAGGTGCAGTCCTCTCTGGGGCACCCTTTTCCGGAACTTCCCCCCCTTCGCCGCCCGCCGCCCCGATAATTGTCGGGGTGCGAAAGAGGGATGGGGATTGAGGGGAGCTTTTCCGGAGGCTGGGGGAGGCTGGGGCTTGATAAAAACGGTCAAAGATATGCGGCAGATGCTCTTCGGCAATGCCCCTGCCGGTATCGCTTACCGCGAGTTCCAGGAAGGGCCTGCCGCTGTTCAGCGCCTTAGCGGCGGTTACCTTAACACTGCCGTATTCCGGCGTAAACTTGATGGCATTGGACAATAAATTGACGAGGATGTGCTGCAGCTTGGTTTGGTCGTGATCCATCACCAGGCTTTCCTCTTGGGAGAAAAAGGCGAGGTTGATTTTTTTGTCATAGGCCAGGGAGTGGCAGGATTCGGTGAGGTATTGCAGGTAGGGGATGACGTCTCCCTGCACCCAGTTGACGGCCAGGCTGTTGCTTTCGAGCCGGGAGAGGTCGAGCAGTTGGTTGACCATGCTCAGGAGGCGGTCGCTGTTGCGCTCGATCAGCGTTTTTATTTTTTCCTGCCCCTCGATCTGGCCCGCCATGCCTTTGATGACGGTGAGGGGCGTGCGGAATTCGTGGGTGATGTTGGTGTAAAAGCGGCTTTTGAACTGGTCCAGCTCTTTCAGCCGTTCGGCTCGTTCCTGTTCGACCTGCAGGCGGGCATGGAGCTGGTAGCGGCGGCGCTGGTAGAGAAACAAACCGGTAAGCAGGCTGAGAAAAACGATAGCAAAGATGGAATAGGCCCACCACGTTTTATACCAGGGCGGATGCAGGACGACGGTCAGGTCAATGCCTCGCTCGTCCAGCAGGCCATACATGGTATAGGCCTTTACCTGAAACTGGTAAGTTCCGGCCGGGATGTAGGAATAACTGGCTTCCGGGTTTTCCTCCGCGATTTTCCAGTTTGTTTCGAAAGGGTACAGGCGGTAATGGTATACTACCCGGGGAGAGCGGAAGTGGAAACCGGAAAACCGGAAACTGACCGGCATGTCCCGTTGGGGAATATCCAGGCGGCTCAATGCCCAGATAGGCTGGGGCAGAAGCGGGCTTTTGCCGGGTATCTGCCGTTCTTCCTTGATGTATAAGTCGACCAGGCACGTATTGGAAGAATCTAAAGAGGGGGAATAAGCTTTGGGGTCTATTTCTGTCCAGCCCTCAGCAGGATTGGTGAAAAGTATATGGTGTCCAACCCAAGCAAGCCTCTCCGGGAAGTGTTTACAACCTGTATCATTGCGGAAGGAAAACCAGGTTTGACGATCCACATTTAAACAAGCAAAATTGCCATCATCAATGGAAGATACCCATAACAAGCCTTGCTTACCGAACACCATACTGGCTGCATTATTGATGGGAAATTATTCTCGTTCAGGTTATAGAAATGCATTGGCTGTACGGGTTTGCCGGGGAAGAGGACGCCCAAACCATATTGGTCCAATGCGAATATGATCTTATCTTCTTTGGCGGCGATAAAACGCACCGTCATGGCAACCGTTTCGGGGATTTTGTAATTCTGTGAAGTATTTGCAACCGGGTCAATCGCCGTGATAAATGGTAGTTCGGCAATCGTCGCTCCCCACCCATATCTTCCCGTCGGGGCCTTCCGCCAGGGCATCAGGAGAATAGCCGCCTATCTTATATTGCGCCCCGGCGTCCGCTCTGTAGCGCGTCCACTGTCCGTTAGCCGGGTTAAACCGGCTGGTACCGTTCTGGAAATGCCCTGCCCAGATTTCTCCCCGGCTATCCATCATCATGACCTCCACCAAATTCGTTATCAGGCTATTGGTGTCCTGAGGGTTGTGCTGATAGGTTTGAATGTTTCCCGACCTGGGGTCAAAACAAAATATTCCATGGTGTTCTGAAAAAAAGTCCCCATATTTTTCATCCTCGCCTACTAGGTAGAATTCATATAACTGAAGGTTAGGGTATTCCGAATTGTCGCCTGAATTCGGTAGGTTAATTGCAATTTGTTGAGGCGATAAAACCGGGTTTCCCGGTATCTTGGTTATAATTAGTAGGATGGGGTAGAAAGAGGTATGCTGCCTGGTGCGGACTCCATAGATGTTTTTTGTCCACAAAGTACCGTCCTTAGCGTTGATGGCCATCGAAGAGGGGCCAAACCAATGGTCTTCTATACGATTGATACTAAGTTCCCGGTATAGGCTGGCCTTTTGGAAGGCATCGAATATAAAAGTTCCCGATCGCAGATTATGGGGCTGGTCCCTGGGCGTGATCCTCATGGCCTTCCCGCCTGCTACCCAAATTGCGCCGTCGTCGCTTTCAAAAAGGTGCCAGGCATCTGTTGGGAGCGGCAGGTTTTCCACTGCCGACGTCCTGGGGTCGTACCGGAGCAGGTGCGATACGGTATCCCTGAGGCCGACTGTGCCTACCCATAAGCCGCCGTTTTTGTCTTCCAGGAGGGAAAAAGCGCCGGTCATCGCCCGTTCAGCGGCCCCCGGGGCATGTGGCTTGTTGGGGTGGTAGTGCATGCGTTCGAACGTGCCGTTCTTGCGGTCCATTTTCTGCAGGCCGGTCGTCGTGGTTACCCAGAAATTGCCTCGGCTGTCTTCCAGCAGGCCCTGCACGGCATTGGTCCACAAGCTGGTGGAGTCTTTCGGGGCAAAAGTATAGCGGATAAAGGAATCGGTGCCGGGGTCATATCGGTTCAACCCGCCCTGGTAGGGGCCCCAGGGGACGGCGCCGGTGGCGACCCAAAGCGTCCCCTGCTTATCCAGATAGATGTTTTTCACGGTCGGGTAGCTCAGGCTTCCGGGGTCGGCAGGGTCGGGGTGGTAACGTTTAAATTGTCCGGTTTTCCGGTCGAAGCGGTTGGCACCCTTTAGTTCTGTGCCGAACCAGAGGTTGCCGTCGGCATCCTCGGCGGCGCACATCACCCGGTCCTGGCTGATGGAGTAGGGGTCTTCCGGGTCGTGCCGGTACCGCCTGAATTGCTCGGTTTGCGGGTCAAAGCAAAACAAGCCGCCGCCATAGGTGCAAACCCAGAGTTTGTCAAAGCGGTCCCAGTACAGGTTTTCGACGTAAGAAAAGGACAGGCTGCCGGAGTTGTCCAGCGTATCGCCCTCCGGCTCCTGATACGTGATGAAATCATGCCCGTCATAGCGGTGAAGTCCTTTATGCGAGCCAAACCACAAAAAACCGTTGGGCCCCTGCACGATGCTGGTGACATTATTGCCGGGCTGCCCGCCGGGCAGGCGGAATTCTTCGATCCGGTAGTTCGGCGTTTCGGCAACGAGGGATGTGGCGCCGGTTAATTGTTGAGCAAAAACAGCCGCCGGCGCCAGAAAGGCCAGCAAAAGGACTTTCAGGGGCATCGGGTTTTTCTTTCAAGATACAAAATTTATTGGCAAAGAAATAGCATGGTTGACTGTGGGCTTTTTATAGCCACTAAGACTCAAAAGCACTAAGACTCACCAAGGCTTCTTCGTGTCTTCGAGTCTTTGTGGCAAAGTAAACGCCCTTTGGGGCTATGCTGAACAAAATAATTTGAAATCATTCCCATTCCAAAAAGTAGAGTTTCTTTTTCTTGTAGTTGATGATGGTCCGCCGGGTGGCCAGGAACTCGGCGCCCAGCACGCCATCCAGGCGCGATTGCAACAGCCGGTTCAGGTTGTCCATATTCATGAGCACGGTGGGCATGCCCGAGCAGGAGAGGTTCTGGATGTTCAGCTGGTATAACCTGCCCGCCGGCAACTCTGTTGACGCCCTGCCGCCTGCGTCGTGAATGGCCGCATGCTGCATGGCCTCAAAATTACTGAGCACTTCGCGGCCCGCTTTGCGGTTCAGCAAATTGTACTCTGCGCCGGAATCCAGGCCGAAAGCGACGCCATGCCCGTTGATGTCTCCATCCAGCACCGCCATGTGCCGGGCCAGCGAGAAGGGAAGGCTGTCCACCGGAGGGGCTATCGCAGCCAGGTTGTCGAGCCGCTCGCCTGTTTCATTCGTGCGCGTCAGCACAATCTGCCTCTGCTGGAAATCGATCAGCAGTTCGTAATCTTTGACTATTTCATAGCCGATCAGGCCCAGTATTGGAAAGTTTTTCTGCTCCTCGAGATGGCTCAGGTCCACGACGTCAGCTTTGACTTTTTTAAAGCTCATGCCTTGCCAGGCCAGGTTGATTAACCGGCAGGAATGCCCTTCGGCTACATTTCCCAGCATGCCTGCTTTGGTTGATCTGGCATCGCGCCACCCTTTGCCGAAATGCCTTTCGTTGATGACCAGTTTTTCGGCGCCGGTGTCTAAAATGAAATTGCCCTTTTGCCCGTCTATTTCTGCCTGCACGATAATCAGCCGCCCGGCCAGGCGAAAGGGGGCGCGGATGGTGAACGGAGAAGAGGAGGGAGGTTCGGCCAGGACAGGCGGCGTTGTCCGGCCTTCATCTGAACATGCTCTGGTGGCAGGATACAATGCCGGTGTTGAGGTGTTGTGGTGTTGCGGCATTATGGCCATAACGCCGAAATGCCGGCCTGCGGAATGCTGGGGATTGCTCAGCGGGCTTGGAGTAAGCGACAGGCTGCCGGCCGGCAGGGCCAGGCAGGGGAGGCAAAGCAACAGGGCCGCAATTGTTCTCGACAGGTTTTTCATGATCGTGGTTTTTATCAGGTGTTCTGGTGAATAGCATGAAAAAATGATCGAGGTCAATATCGGCGCAGAACAGGGCCAGAGGTTAGCCGGATTCTTCAGGACATTGGAATAATTGGCGGGAAAAAAGCAGGCCGGGTTGGGATATTTGTTCGGCATCAAGGCAGTGAAATGCCTATACAGGGTTGATAATTAGTCGTTTACTTGTTCGGCGGGCTACCCGTCTAAGGTTGGACAGCAGAAAGGGGAAAGCCGAGCGGAGTCGAGGCCAAGCGTGTGCAGGAGGCATGGAGTGTCCAACCTCAGACGGGTAGCCGTTCGGCGGGGTGTCTGTCCATACTACTGTGCATGGTGCTTTTTTTTGCCACAAAGACACGAAAGCACTAAGACGGCACTAAGCCGATGCCCGATAGCTATCGGCATCGGCTTTGTGGGTCTTTGTGGCTTGGTGTCTTTGTGGCTACAGGCGTTTGGGGATCTCATGTACAGTAGTATGGTATCCGTCTAAGGCTGGACAAGTGGCTGTTGCCGGTTGTTATACTTAACGGCAATAGGTTTTCCCGCCATGCGGGAAAACCTATTGCAGCGGAGTATAGTTGCCAGTTGGGGCGCCCAATTGTACTGGTGGCCATAAAGCCAAACCGGCAACAAACAACTTTTCGAATGCCGCATGGCCATTGCCTGGCACGGCTTGTTTTCCTGCCCCGATACCCCTAACTTTGAGTAAACTTGAAAATATGCCCTCACCTTTCCCCGGCATGGACCCTTATCTGGAAGGCCACCTTTGGCCGGACGTGCACAACGGCCTGGCATTCGTCATCAAAGAACAGTTGGTTCCTCTGGTAAGCCCCGGGTACGTGGTGCGCACGGATACCTACATCGTAAAAGACACCTCCCCGGAGGAAGATACGGGCATTATGTATCCCGACGTAGACATACTGCGCCGGAAAAATAAGTGGCAGGAACCGGAAAAATCCTATCATGCTCTGTCCACTTTGCCGCCTACTCCGCCTACTGTCAGCATTCCCTCGGTTCATTTTATCGAAGTCCGCATCCCCGTCATCGAAATACGCGACCAGAAACACAACCGGCTCGTCACCGCAATCGAAATCCTTTCGCCGGTCAACAAACGAAAGCCCGGGCTGGCACCTTACCGGAAAAAACGGCTGCGGCTCTATGAATCGGGCGTACATTTGCTGGAAATAGACCTCATCCGAAGAGGAGAGCGCCCGTTCGCTTATCCCAATGCCCCGAAAGCGCATTATTGGGCCACCCTCGTCCGGGCAGGTTCGGACAGGACGGACGTCTGGGCGTTTAACGTTCAAGACCCCTTGCCTGCTGTGCCGGTGCCGCTGCAACATCCCGACCAGGACCGCGTGCTTCATTTAGGCCGGTCTATGCAACTGCTTTATGAACGAAGCCGGTATGACCTGTCTATCGACTATCGGGAAGTCCCGCCCCGGCCGCCTTTCAAAGATGAAGAACTGGCATGGATGCGGGAACTCATTCAAAAAAAAAATAGGGATTAAAGAAAGCGAATCAATGAAATCACCTTTCCCCGGCATGGATCCTTACCTCGAAGATTACCTCTGGCCGGATGTGCACCAGCGGCTGGCGGCAGTGATCTGCGAACTGCTGGGGCCGCAGATCAGCCCGGCCTATGTCGCCCGGATGAATCTTTATACGGTGAATGACACTTCGCCGGAAGAGGATGTGGGCATCATGTATCCGGACGTGGAAGTACTGAGGAGAAAGGCGGAGGAGCCCGCAGATGAATATGCAGCCGGCACGCCGCCGACAACACCCGTTACGATCAGCATTCCCGCCACGCGCACTGTAGAAGTCCGCATTCCGGTCGTGGAAATACGCGACAGGAAAAAGAACCAACTTATCACTGCTATAGAAATCCTATCCCCGGTCAACAAGCGAAAGCCGGGGCTGCGGCCCTATATCGAGAAGCGGGAACGCCTGCATGCCTCCGGCGTCCACCTCCTGGAGATCGACCTGATCCGGCGGGGGCAGCGGCCTTTTATCCATCCGTACCTGCCCAAATCCCATTACCTCATTACGCTCACCCGCGCAGGCACAGGCAATACGGACGCCTGGGCCTTCAATGTGAAGGATCCGTTGCCGGTCGTGCCGGTGCCTCTGAAAGCTCCGGACGAGGATGCGGTGCTGGATTTGGGCAAAGCCCTGGGTTTGGCCTATAGCCGTGGCTTGTATCACTTGTCGGTCAATTACCGGGAAGAACCGCCGCCGCCCGACTTTGACGAAGAGGCCCGGGCATGGATGCAGGATTTATTGAAGGGGTAGGAGTATGTTGAAGGCTAAGGGTGTGATGTGACGGATGTCGTGAGAAAAGCAATACTCCAGCCATCGCTCCAGGCCGGGCAGGTTGTCTGTTGTTGGTTGCTTGTTGTCAGCCCGGGAACCCGGGGACTTCTGG
>JACJXZ010000016.1 GCA_020636375.1 Lewinellaceae bacterium
TTTTTTGAACACTCCCTCAATCCCTTCGCACATCACAATTTTCCAGATTGCCCCATCACCCTTTCACCACCCTCCCTTGTTCCACAACCACCCCACTCTCCTCCACCACATAAAAATACACCCCCGCCGGCAAATGCTCTGCCACCACCTCATTGGTCCCCGCCCGCAGCCGCTGCGCCAGCACCCGCCGCCCCAGCCCGTCGTACAGCAGCAGGCGCGCCTCCTGCGGCAGCCAGCCCTCCGGCAACAGCACCGTAAACCGCTCCCGGAATAGCCCCGGATAAACCCGGGCGCCCCCCTTCCCATTTCCGATCCCGACCCTGTCGGGTACGGGACTCCCTTCGGTCGCTTCCGAAACCCCACTTACCACCACCGCCACCTCCCGGCACACCCTATCCTCCCCCCTCGGGTTGGCCACCGTCAAACACACCTCATACCCCCCCGTACTGTCGTATACATGCACGGGCGAAGGCAGCGTATCCACCTGCCCATCCCCAAAATCCCAGCGCCAGCTGCGGATATCGTGGTAGGAACTGTCGGCAAAGCGCAGGGCGGCCCCATCCTGCTCATAGCCGAAGGCGGCGGTGGGCGGCTGCCGCAGGGTGTCGCAGGGGCTGCCTTCCAAATGGCCCAGGCGGTAGTTGGGGAAGTTGGGCAGGGAGAAGGAGTTTTTGGTGGGCAGGTCCACGCAATGCTGGCATACCTGGCAGCTGTCTCCGGGTAAATCCGGCTGCTCAATGACATGGAGGTAGGACACGCTGTTATTGCTGTTGATGTAAATCTTGCCGTCGGGTGCCAACTGGGCCAGATAAAAAGTGGTGCTGAAAAAACCGTCTTCGCTAAAGCCATCCCAAACGGCCACCGTATCCCGGCTGGCTTCGATGTCGGGCGCCCAGAGGTCGTATTGGTAAACGACCTCAAAAGAGGGAATATATAAATACCTTGAATTAGGGGAAATAGCCGCTCCTCCGCTCCAGGCAGAATCCTGCATGGCGATTTGTACCAGGCTGTTTAATTCTCCTGTACAACGGTCAAAATTAAAAATATCAATAAAATGCCCTACTTCTAAACTCATAGTGCCGTATTCCACATATTTACTCCCATCAGGAGAAAAAACGGCCTGCCCTAACCCGGAAAAAGGTATAGGCAGGCCAGCTTGCTGTGTTCCCTTGTTAAATATACCTGCATTCGTCACTAGCACCGTGGCGGGTGTTGTCTATGGTATTGCAGCAGTAGGCATTGTCTGGGGAAGAGAAGATATGGATGCCGTTGTTGTCCCCGCCGGCGCCCGCGCCTCCAATGGTATTATCCTTGACAGTGCATTGCGCAGCGCCTTGAAGGTAGATGCCTGCGGCGGCTTGGGCAGCGGACAAGAGCTTGACGGTATTATCCACCGCCTCCACGCTGCGGCTGTACCACAAGCCTATGCCCGAGCCTGCCTGGCCGACTTCTATGACATTGCCCCGGACTTCCGCTTCCGCCCGGTTGCCGGCCAGCCAGATTCCTATGCCCAGGGCCCCGGCCTGTGTGCCGACATCGTTGTTGGCGATGTTTACGAAGCCCTTCGCATCGGTGGCGTTTGCCAGGATGCCGATTTCCACATCCTCCAGGGTATTGCGCAGGGCGGGGCTGGCGCCTCCTATGGTTATCGCCCCGGCGCTGTTGTTGGAAGCGAAGATGCCCCCTCTGGAATGGGTAATGAAGTTGCCGGCAAAAGTATTGCCTTCCACGGCTATATAGGGCACAGGCTCTCCCGGGGCAGCGGCGTGCGCGTAAACGGCGTACTGGGCGTCGGCCAGGTAATTGTAAGCTTTCATGGCGAGGGCGCCGCCTTCCTCCACCTCTATGCCCCGCCACATATTGCCGCAACCCGTCAATTCACAAAGCGTCAATATCAGCTCCCGGCCATTTTCGACGACGATCCTGGCGCCGGGCTGCATGAGCAATTTGCTTTGGTACAAATAGTAGTCTTCGTTTATGACCAAAGTGCCATATACGCAAGCCTGAACGAACTGCCCATCGGCCGGCAGGGCGCCGGAAGCCAGTACATCGGTCAGCAGCTTGGCCTGCCCCGGAGCACCGACGATATTGCCGGAAGGGCAATCCTCACAGGCAAAACAGCTGGTTTCATCCGGTTGCAGAGGTATCGTTTCATCCAGCAGGACCTCCCCGCATCGGGACAGGCTGACGGCCGCATCAACTGAAGGGGCGCTTTCCGGAGCGCTAAGGATCAGGCAGACCTCCTGGCACCCGTCCTCTGAAAATTCCAGAGTAGCGGGTATTTCTCCATCCAGCACCTCAAAACCAGAGGGCAGCAGTTCCGATGCCATATAAGCGTTCCCAAAACGGTCGTAAGCGACAATGGCAGAATCGGGGTGAGGCGCCGACGGCTTGCTGAATACGCCGCAAAACTGCTTTGGCTGGGCAGTCGACACATTTTTGCTAAGCATCATAAAAAGCATGAAGGAAAGGAAAATCCTGTAGGGATCAAGAAACGACGAGGAACGATATTTGCCCCCCCCGCTAAATAACGAAATAAAATTTTAGCTACTCATCGGCAATAGGATTTAAGCGTTATAAAAAGCACATTGTTTCCCGTGGATGCGGAGGTGCCGGGTTCAACGCCTGGGATGCAGGCTTTTACTTCCTCGACAGGTCGCAGAACTACAAATTATTACAGATGCTGGAGTTTCCAGATCAAGCGCCATTTGTTCAGGGTAGAAACGAAAATTTGATAGGGAAGATAATATATATTTTGCTTTAATGCAAATGCTTTGCTATGGCCTGTCTTTGAAAACTTGTCAAACCTCGCCCGGCAGGCAGAAACAGCAAATCCATATTCTGCTAAAAAGAACAGATATACTGCGCTGCAATAGGTTTTGTGCATTGCCTCCCCCCGCCCCTCAAATCCCCTAAAGGGGAAGTCCACCCAAAATGCACAAAACCTATTGCCGTTGAGTATAAAATTGTTAATTTAGCAGCATAGTTACAAAAAATTCAACAATCCAAACCACGCCGCTGTACGACCCGGCAGGCATGGTATTAACTTGTGCTTAATAACAAATCATTCCTAACTCATGAAACAAAACGGCTTACTCTATCTGCTTGCCTTTCTCGGCCTGTCTACGGCCCTTCAGTCGCAAAATTTCTTTTTGCGCAGTAGTACCTCGCCTTGTGATTTTGGCAATACCAACTCTGCCTGTCAGTTGACTGACCCGGACGGGGACGGCGTGTACGAGTTGTCCTACGATTTCGGCGCCGCGCCTATTGGCCGGCAAATCTTCAAGATCTACGACAATGACAACAACGCCTGGTATCCTCCGTTTGCCGACGCCTGGTTCATCCACTCTGGCGGTTCAGTAACTTTCCGGTTCAATACGGCCAACTTCCAGGTGGAGGCAGTGGACGGGCTGTCCCAGCCCCTCTGCGCGCCGGGCGAGTTTAACGGTTTCAATCCCAACTCTGGCGCTTCCGCGATGGTGAACACGGGGGGGACGAACTGGTGCTACACCATTCCCACTGCCGGCACCTACGCCTGGAAGCCGACGGTTTGCGGCGGCTTCGACTCCTGGCAGCCCGGCAACGGGGAGCGCAGCGTCAACTCCGCCAACTGGAGCGTGACGACGACTTCCGACAACGAACAGTTCTGCGTCACCTACGACCCGGCAACCGGCCGGGTGGCCTACGCCAACCCGCCCACCGGCATCTACCTGCGCGGCAGCCAGGGCCTGCCCTGCGACTTTGGCAACACCAACCCAGGCTGCGAGCTGGAAGACCCGGACGGGGACGGCGTATTTGAATTGACCTATGATTTTGGCTCAACGCCCATTGGCCGGCAGGAATTCAAAATATACAACGCCGCTACCGACACCTGGTATCCGCTGGGATCCAATGCCTGGTACAACCACCAGGGCGGGGAGGTGACCTTCCGCTTCGATTCCAATACCGGAGAAATAGAAGCGGTAGAAGATGGCTTTTTCCCCGCCCTGTGCGCTCCGGACCAGTACAACGGCTTCGACCCCAACGTGCCCATGACGCCCATGGGCAACGGCATCTGGTGTTACAACGTGGACGTGGCCGGCACATACGAGTGGAAGCCGGTGGTTTGCGGCGGCTTCGATTCCTGGCAGCCGAACAACGGGGAGCGCAGCGTCAACTCCGGGAACTGGCAGTTTACCACCACGACAAACAACGAGCAGATTTGCGTGGCGTACGACATCAACACAGGCCGGGTCAGCCCGGCGGCCGTACCATCGAACATCCCGACCATGTCGGAATGGGGCGTGATGATCCTGGCCCTGCTGATGCTCATTTTCGGGGCGCTGATGGTCCGCCAGCGGAAGCTTGCCCTGGCCGGCACGCAGGACAGTACGTTCTCCTGGCGCAGCCTGCCGTTCGACAAGGCGTTTTTCCCCAGGGCGCTCCTGTTCGCCGGCCTGGCCCTGGTGTCGGTGTTTGCGGTGGCCGTCCTGTTCTTTGGCTATGAAATGACCGGCGCCGACGTGCCGGGCAGCCTGATCGCCCTGCCGTTGCTGGCGTACCTGGCGACGCTGTTGCGGGAAGAGGAAATGAAATGAAATGGAGATGAGTGGAAATACGGGGAGATACATGGAGATACATGGAGATACATGGAGATACATGGAAATACATGGAGATACATGGAAATACATGGAGATACATGGAAATACGTGGAGATATGGGAAATGTAGTGGGAATGGGGTAGAAATGTGTGGAAATGCATGGAGATATGTAGAAATACGTGGAGATATGTAGAAATACTTAGAAACAACTGGCTGGCTGAAAGCCAGAGAAAAAAGTGGCCGGATACTGAAAAGTTCCGGCCACTTTTTGTTTCTTTATTACACGCCGGATGAATCCGGCGCGTCCGGAAAACGTTGAGATGAGAAAGAAGCAACGCCGCCTGGCGGCCATCATGTTTACCGATATTGTGGGCTATTCCTCGATGATGCAGAAGAGCGAGGAGATAGCCAACCGCCTCCGGGTGCGGCACCGCGAGGTGTTCCAGCGCCTGCACGAGCGGTTTGAGGGGGAAATACTGCAATACTACGGCGACGGGACGCTCAGCATTTTCCCCAGCGCGGTGTCGGCGGTGGAATGCGGGGTGGCCCTGCAGCAGGCGTTGAAGAAAGAACCCAAAGTGCCGATCCGCATCGGCATCCACGCCGGGGATATCACTTTTGACGAAGAGGAAGTGTACGGAGACGGGGTGAACGTGGCCGCCCGCATCGAATCCCTCTGCGTGCCGGGAGGCGTTTTCATTTCCGGGAAAGTATACGACGACATCAAGAACCACAGCCGCCTGCGGGCCCGGCCGATGGGGAGCTTTAAGCTGAAGAACATAGTGCAGGATACGTCGGTCTTTGCCATAACCAACGACGGGGTTACCGTGCCGGAATACGAGTGGCAGCCGTCTCCTGTGCGGGAGAGGCCGCCGGCGAAACAACAACAGCTCGGGAAGGGCAAGAAAAGCAAATGGGTGGCGGCCATCCTGGCCCTGCTTTTCGGGATTTTCGGCGCCCACCGTTTTTATCTGGGGCAGCGGAACATCGGCATCCTGTTCCTGGCCTTTTTTTTCCTGGCCAATTTCGTCTTTCCCGGTATGGCCAGGTTTCTGGGCATACCGGCCATCATTGGTTTTATTGATTTCATTGCCTTCCTGGTTATGCCCAAAGCAACTTTTGATGAGAAGTACAACCATCCGGTATCAGAAGAGGAACAATCCCCGGCTTCGGAACAAACCGCAGAAAGCCCCCATCCGAAGCAGATACTGGCCGGCCAGTTTGAGCAGTACCGGGAGAGAGGCATAGCGGCGCACCGGAATTACGACTACGACAGCGCCATCGACAACCTGATCAAAGCCATCGAGATCAAATACGACGACCCGGAGGCGCATTTCCTGCTGGCCTGCTGTTATTCGGTGAACGAAGAAACGGAGAAGGCCCTTTCCCATCTTGATGTGGCCGTAGCTTTCGGGCTCCCGAACCCCGAGCGGATCAATAGCCACGACGACTTGTCCTACCTGCGCGTCCAGCCCGCCTTTGAACGGTTTAAAGAAAACGGTTTCCGGCTGGCTGCCAAGGAGTTGCCTCCGCCCACGACCGAGTGGATGGAAGCAGAAGAGGAGGGCGGCCCCAGCCTGCTGGAGCAGCTCAGCCAACTGCAGCGGCAATGGCGGGCCGGAGAGCTGACCGAAGAGGAGTACCGGCAGCGGCAGGAGGAGTTGAAGAAGCAGTAGTGCTTCCGGAACGATGTTCCGGGGCAGTTGTTTGTTGTTGGTTATTGTCAATCTGCAGCTTCTAAGCCGTTGATTGCCAACCAACCTGGCCCCGAGCTTGTCGAGGGGAACCAACAACTGCATTCTGCTCCCGGCAGGAAAATAACCCCCCCGTTATTTACTGCCAACAGCACTAACCATACAGCACCGGATTCAACGGCGTATCGATCACCTGCCCGATTTCCGCCCCCGGGCACCAGGCCTCCCAATCTGCCTTTTGGTTGTCGTTTTGTGGTGCTTTGAGGCGCATGTCTTTGTCCATGTAGATTACGGTCATGACTTGGCGCAATTGGCTGGTGGTATTGGGGCCGGCGCGGTGGAAGAGCCAGCCGGAGTGGAAGCTCACTTCACCCAGTTCAAACGGTTCGGAGATATGGCAGAAGCCTGCTTCCCGGAGCAGGGCTTCTATCTGCTTTTCGCTTTCGTCGCTGATCTTAAGGTTGCGGCCGTTTTCCAGGCGGTGGCTTTGGGCGCTGAACTCCAACGGCCCCATGGCCAGGGGCGTCTCCTGGAGGGGTATCCAAACGGTGATGGCATTGTCGTTGGAGAGCGGCCAGTAGTATTGGTCGGCATGCCAGGGGGTGAAGCCGCCGCCCGGCTCTTTGAACAGGGCCTGGTCGTGGTAGAGGCGCACGCCTTGTACGCCCATGAGCTCGGCAGCCAGGACCGCCAGGCGCGGGCTGAACACCAGGCGTTTGATTGCCTCGCTTTCCCGCCAGAGGTTCATCACCTGGAGGAAGGCTTTGCTGTAGGTGTCGCGTTCTTCCAGGGGCAGGTGCATGGTGTTGAGTTCCCGGACCTTCTCGTAGATCACATGGGCATAGTGCCGGAGGGTTGCCGGCGGCAGCACCTGTTTGAGTTTGATGTAGCCGTTTTCCCGGTAAGAGGCGATTTGTTCCGGCGTCAGCAGGTAGGGTTTTTCCAGGATATCCAGGTTGGCGAGTGGTTTTTCCATAGGCATTTTTGTTCCAAATATAATCAAAAGGTTACCTCAAAACCCTGATTTTGTTGATCGTTGTTGGTTGCCTGTTGACCGTTGTCGGTTCCCGGAACAATCAACTGACAACTAACAACAATCAACTGGGCTACCCGTCTAAGGTTGGACAGCCTTTAAAGCCGGGGGTTGCCGCCGACTTCTCCTGGGCTCTGCGAACCCTGTCACATTTTGGCAAAGGAACTCAAACAAATCCGGGAACTGCCTTGAAAACAACCTTTGAGCTGGCGTAGTGCCATCATCCCTGCGAATGTCGAAGTTGTGAACGACTGTCAACGCGGCCAAGCGTTGTTTAGGAATACCTTTATGGGCATGGTGGACAAATGCCAGGTAGCCATTGCGCCCTTCAACCTGAGAAGAGGACCGTTGAAAAGTGGCTGCCATGCTAAAAGCCTTTTCCAAATAATACTGCCGGGTATCTTCATCCAATTGTGCCGTCAGGCTGTGTCGCTCATATCGCATTTGGGCATCCTCGGCTCGCTTTTTATAATAATCGCGCAATTCTTTGTCGCGAGCTTTGGCCTGCGCCTTATTGAGTTGAAGCTGCCAATAAGCATAAGGCAAGGCGCATTTTTCAACCCATTGCCGGTGCAGGCTGGGCACAGCCTTAGTTTGGGCCCATTCGCGGAGTTCTTCTTGTATGCGTTGCTGCCAGGCTTGTATGCCCGCAGCAATATCCGGTATTTGATTTAATATTTTGGCGGCTTTGTCCAACGCAATTTCTATCCCCAAGCCTGTTGCTATGCTGGCTATTTTCGTAAAACACTGCAACAAGCCCTTTTCCGCTTGCCCTTTTGGGCGCCATTCATCCATGTTGTCAAAGGGGTGTACCGTTTTGTTTATCTCTTCTATATGTTGGCGGTAACTTTTCTGGCTTTCTGCCGCTTTTGCCAGCTGTGCTTCCGCTTCAGCCTTCTGCCCGGCATCCGTGCATTCGTCGCGCTTCTTTTGCAGCCGCCCCTTTTTCAGCCCGATGCGGCAACCCGCCGCTTTGTTTATATCCTGGGCAAAGTGAAACAAGTCCGGCATCGATACCGCGTTCAGGTATTGCTCCTTGCCTAGTTTTACCAACGAACGCGCCCTGTCGCTGGTTAGGCCTACAACTTGCACGCCCCAATCCAGCACCCTGCTTTCTAGGTGCTCCCACCAACTGGCGGTGTCTCGTTTTTGGCTTGCTTCTTCAAAAAAATGTACCCGCTTGTCAATTCCTGGCACACCAACAGCATCTCGTCCAGCCAGGTTTCATCCAAGCCCAGCACCACTTTCAATTCTTTCAGCTCCTGGCGCGCTTCGCACTGCAAGCCGGCTTCCTGCAATTGCTTATACCATAATATATTCGCCTCTATCTCTTTGGTTAGCCGCTGTATGCTGCTTTCCGATACCGCCCCTATCCCTTCCAGTTGCAGGTGCCCGAAATGCTCTGATATCCGCGCCGAGCCCACCCCGCCCTTTATCCCAAAGGTGTAGATGGTGCTTATTATCATACGCTTTAAATACCATTGCCCCCAGGCAGTCTCCCATTGGTCCGTGCCCGATGCCTCAATGCGTTTCTTTCGCCGCTGCTCATGATAATGCACCGTGCTCTTGGGGGCTCCTATGGCCTCGCTCGTTTGGCGAAGGCTCTCCTCTCGGTTATCTCGCCGGCGGGCTTGTATTTTCTGCCATAACTCTTTCAGCATAAGGCTTTTTGGCCAAGTTATAGCTTTTGTCACACTTTTGGCTCCATCTCTGCTCTTGGTTCCCGGTTTTAACCCTTAAATTGTCCAACCTTAGACGGGTAGCCATCAACTGGCCTAAATAATTGATTTTCAAAGCCACCAATCCCGAACTCACGTTTGATCAGCAATTTCTCATGTAGAGTTCGCACGTTTTGCCACTAAAATTTATTCGGCTCAAAGAGACGGACACGAAGGCACAAAATCCGCACGAAGTTTCGTGGGATTTTGTGTTTTTGTGCCCGTCTGGTCAGCCGGATAAACTTTCGTGGCATCTTTTCGCCACGTGCATACCTTACGTGAGAAACTGCTGACGTTTGATACTAATCCTCAGCCTCAGCCTCAACCTCAGAAACCTCACAGCAAAATGCGGGCATCCACCACTACCGCCCCATCTTTCCGGGCGAAGACCGGGTTGAGGTCGATTTCCCGGATTTCGGGGAAGTCCGTTACCAGTTGCGACAGCCGGAGCAGGCTTTCGATGAGGGCGTCCAGGTCGGCTGCCGGGATATCCCGGAAGCCTTTGAGCATTTCATAAGCTTTAACCTCTTTGATCATTTCCTCCGCATCCTGGCGGGTAATGGGTGCCAGGCGGAAGGACACGTCTTTCAGGATCTCCACGTACTTGCCGCCCAGGCCGAACATGAGCAGGTGGCCCAGCTGTTCGTTATACTGGGCGCCCAGGATCAGTTCTGCCCCCTCGCTGACCATTTCCTGGATAAAAATCCCTTCGATATGAGCCTGCGGGGCATTCCTGCCCACTTCCGAGAATATCCGGCCGTAAGCCCTGCCCAGTTCCGCTTCGTCGTCGATATGCAGGACTACGCCTCCGGCATCCGATTTGTGGATGATATCGGGAGAGACGACGCTGGCTGCCAGGGGGTATCCGATCTCCCGGCCCGCTTTCAGCGCGTCCTCTTTGGTAACGGCGAAGCGGTGGCGGGCAGTCCGGAAACCATAGCTTTCCAGGATGCGGTAGCTTTCCGGGCCCTTGAGGAAGGAATCCCCGGCATTCCGCAGCTCATCCTCGGCGGTTTTTTTATCGACTTCAAACGTTGGGGTTTCGCCCGCCGGGCGGCGGCTCAATTCAGTGAAGCGGATAGCGGTGGCGCAGGCTTTCACGGCATTTTCCACGAAAGGATAGTTCGGGATTTTCTTCGCGCGGAGGATGCGTTCGGCCTTTTCCATCACCACTTCCTCGAAAGACGCGAAGGAGGTCATTAAAGTAATGCCCTTTTCCCGGGCCGTGTCTGCGAAGCCGGTTACCAGGGTAGCGATCTCCTCCATGTCGGTCATCATCTGCGGGGTGCAGATGACCAGGAGCGCGTCGGCCTCCCCGGATTCGAGGATGGTTTTCAGGGCGTGTTCGTAGCGGCCGGCGCCGGCGTCGCCCACCAGGTCGACCGGGTTGCGGACGCTGACGGTCTCGGGCAGGCCTTCCATGAGTTTTTTCTTCAGGCCATCGGACAGCTCCGGAATCTTTGCCCCCAGCCGTTCCGCCTCGTCGGCGGCGATGATGGCCGGCCCGCCGGCGTTGGTGAGGATAGCCAGGCGGTTGCCGGCAGGCAGCGGTTGTTCGGACAAGCAAAGGGCCTGGCTGAACAGTTCTTCGATGCTCCCTACGCGGATGACTCCGCCCTGGCGGAAGAGGAAGCTGAGCACGTCATCGCGCTGGGACAGGGCGCCGGTATGGGAGGCTACCGCCCGCTTGCCGCTCTCGCTCCTGCCGGATTTGATGGCCAGGATGGGTTTTGCCTTTTCCCCCCGGGTAATGCGGGAAGCGGCGTCGATAAAGGCCCGGGGTTCCGACAGGTTTTCCAGGTAGGCCAGTATGACCTTGGTGGCGCTGTCGTGGGCGAGCAGTTCCAGCATGTGGTTCTCGTTGAGCATGGCTTTGTTGCCCAGGGAGACGAACTTCGAAAAGCCGATACCGTTCTCGGCGGCGTATTCCAGCCCGTAAACGCCAACGGCGCCGCTCTGCGACAAGAAGGAGACATTGCCCCGCCCGGCCTTGCGGCGGGCGAAGGTGGCGTTCATCTGCACCTCCGGGGCGGAGTTGATGATGCCCAGGCAGTTGGGTCCCAGGAAAGTGATGCCGTGGCTTTGGGCGATCCGGATGATCTTTTC
The DNA here is from genome assembly GCA_020636375.1 of Lewinellaceae bacterium. Lineage (GTDB taxonomy): Bacteria > Bacteroidota > Bacteroidia > Chitinophagales > Saprospiraceae > JACJXW01. The sequence goes on from JACJXZ010000016.1 coordinate 11,132, forward strand.
CTCCAGGCCTCTGCCCTTTTCGCCGATCTCCTTGAAGCCGGCGGTGATGATGACGGCGGCTTTGATGTTTTTCTCTCCGCAGTCGTCCAGGATTTCCGGCACAGCTTGCCGGGGCACGGCGATGAGGGCGAGTTGCACTTCCTCTTCAATGTCCAGCAAAGATTTATAGGATTTCAGCCCCAGGATGCTGTCTGCTTTGGGGTTGACGGGGTAGAGCCGCCCTTTGAAGTTGCCCAGCAGCAGGTTTTTGAGGATGCCGAAGCTGATGCTCTCCTCGTCGCGCGAGGCGCCGACGATGGCGATGCTTTTGGGGTTGAAGAGGGCGGGCAGCAATTCCGCTGTTTTGGGTTGAGGGTGGGCGAGTCGGTTTTCCATATACAGTGGTTTTATCTGAGTGTGGAGAAAGAGCCTTTTATGAAACACCTGGCAGAGAGGGCATGTTTAAAGTCGAGCACGCTATGGCTGTTATCCTTTCGTTCCTCATAATCCAGGACGGCGTCGTCGTGATCATCGAAGGCGATGTAAAACCGGCCGTCGGGCCGGCTGTGCTTAACTTGTAGTTGCTGGGCCTGGATAGTCATAGCAGTTTCGTTCTGCCTCTACCGCCGTATCGCCCGCCACCGCCCGCTGTTTTTCCGGCTGACGAAGCTGCTCTGGGGCAAAAACCCGGCCAACCCGAAGTTATACTGTGGTGGTGTTGGCGCTGGGGGGATTTTTGGCGTAAAGCAAAACGCTGAAGAGCGGCTATCTGCGTCCCCTCCGGATGACAATCGTCAAAGCGCGGCAACCGGTAATCCCGTATCTTGATTGCCGGCTAAACCATGGCAATATGGACGACAACGAAATCCTGGGCTGGCTGCTGGCCGGCGACGTTTCTATTCAGTACCAGGCCCACCGGGACCTGCTTTCCCGGGAAAGGCCCGACCTGCGGCAGCGGATCGAACGGGAAGGGTGGGGGAGCAGATTGCTAGCCGAACGGAAGGCGGACGGCCACTGGGGCCGCGGCTTTTACCAGCCCAAGTGGATTTCCACTCATTACACTTTGCTCGACCTGAAGCACCTGGGCATATCGCCGGACAACGAGCCCATCCGGGAATCCGTGGCGCTGATCCTGGAGCGGGAGAAGGGCGAGGACGGCGGCGTCAACCCTGCCGGCACGATTAAGGAAAGCGACGTCTGCGTCAACGGCATGTTCCTGAACTACGCCTGCTATTTTGGAGCGGAGGAAGCGCAATTGCATTCCATTGTCGATTTTATCCTCTCCCAGCGCCTGCCCGACGGCGGCTTCAACTGCCGATTCAACCGCGGCGGCGCCCGGCACAGCTCCCTGCATTCTACTCTTTCTATCCTGGAGGGCTTGCTCGAATACCGCCTGAATGGCTATACCTACCGCCTGCCCGAGCTGGAAGCGGCGGCCGTCGGCGCCCGGGAGTTCATCCTGATCCATAGGCTCTACCTGTCCGACCGGACGGGGGAGGTCATCAACCCGGCCTTCCTGCGCCTGCCGTACCCCAGCCGCTGGAAGTACGACATCCTGCGGGCGCTGGATTATTTCCGCAGCGCCGGCTGCTCCCGGGACGAACGGATGCGGCCCGCCGTGGAGGTATTGCTAAAGAAACGAAGAAAGGACGGCGCCTGGCCCCTGCAGGCCAAACACCCCGGGCAGGTGCACTTCGACATGGAGCAGGCGGGGCAGCCCAGCCGCTGGAATACGTTGCGGGCGCTACGGGTGTTGGGGTGCTTTAATGCGCTGCCGGACATTTGATGGGTGGTGTATAAGTGTGTGTATAAGAAAACAGACGTAACTATTTAGCTGGGCTAAGAGGCTTTTGCCACAAAGACACCAAGACACAAAGATTGCACTAAGCCTTGGTGTAATCTTAGAGTCCGTCTGTTCAGCCGGATAAATTTTCGTGTCCCTGCCTACCTGGCAAGTGTCAGCTTGGCAGGCAGGTTTGTGGCAATAAAACCGGGTTAGGTGGCAAGCCACCTAAATAGTTACAAACAGACTTAATCCACGTGGATGCAAGATGTCCGGAAGCATGGCACAGCATTTAAGGCTAAAATTGTACAAGTAGAGGAATTAGCACTTAAAAGCCTGGACAAACTATTTTAGAATCCTTATTTTAAGGCGGTAATTGAAAATGAATGATTAGCATCAGGAAGCATATCAGATTTGACTGGGCCATCAAGCGGATTTTGCGGGATAAGGCCAACTTTGGAATATTGGAAGGATTCCTGACGGAGTTGATCGGCGAAGAAATCAGGATCGAGACCATACTCGAAAGCGAAAGCAACAAAGAGGCTGAAGACGGAAAGTTCAACCGGGTCGACTTATTGGTTCAGAACAGTAAAGGGGAGTTGGGCATTATCGAAGTCCAGAACTCCCATGAATTAGATTACTTCCTGAGGATTTTGTTCGGAATATCAAAGGCAGTAACCGAATATGTCAAAGAAGGCGATCCTTACTCAAAGATCAAAAAAGTCATATCGGTTAATATCATCTATTTCGACCTGGGGCAGGGGGAGGATTATGTATACAAAGGAACAACTATCTTCAGGGGGATACATAAACAAGACATCCTGGAATTGTCTCCAAGCCAGAAGCGGCTGTTTGGAAAAGAAAAAATAGAGCAACTCTATCCCGAAATTTACCTGATTAAAGTGAACCAGTTTGACGATCTGGCCAAAGACAGCCTGGACGAATGGATTTACTTCTTTAAGAATAGCGAGATCAAGGAGGAATTCAAAGCCAGGGGACTGAGAGAAGCAGAGGAAAAACTGAAGGTCGTGAATATGAATGAGGAGGAGTATAAAGCTTATCAGCGGTATCTGGATGATTTGAGGTATCAGGCGAGCATTGCGGAAACGCTGAAATTTGAAGCAGAGGAAAAAGTGAGGAAGAGCCGGGAGCGTGAAATCGCCCGAATGATGATGGAAAACAACGAGCCAATAGAAAAGATAAAGTTATACACCGGATTATCGGAAGAAGAAATCAGGGCAATTAAGTGACGTTCGCTCACCGTCCAAACAAACAACAAACAACCGTCAACATGCCCCGTCCGGCCTACAGCCCCCTCAAAAACCCATCCAACGCCCGATTCACCGCCTCCGGCTCCTCCACGCTGGACGTATGCCCGGCATTGGGGATGCGCACCAGCTGTGAGCCGGCGATATGTTCGTGCAGGTACTCCGACTTGGCGGGCACGGTGGCCACGTCTTGTTCGCCGACGATGATGAGGGTGGGGCATTGGATGGCCGCCAGGGCTTCCGGCGGCACCCCCTCGCGGTCGATGACGCCCTGCACGGCGCGGGTGATGCTGCGTTTGTTGGCGGTGAGTTCCTTTTCCCAGTGGCGGTGCTCGGCCTTTCGGGCGGGGTTGTTCAGGAACGCCTGGCTGAACATGATCTTCATCACCGGCTTCTTCACGGGCTGCGTGCCCAGCAGGCGGACGATGTTGGAGAGCATGCGGTAGCGGGGCACGTTCTCCGCCGGCTCCGGCTGGGCGGTAGTTTCCATCAGTATGAGCGACTGTATCCGCTCCGGGTGGCGGGTGGCCAGGCGCAGGGCGACGAATCCGCCCATGCTCAGGCCGGCGAAGTGGCAGCGTTCGACGCCCAGGGCGCCCATCAGGGCCAGGGCGTCGGCGGTGAGGGTGTCCATGTCGTAGCCGCCGGGCGTTACCTCACTGCGCCCCTGCCCGCGGTGGTCGTAGGCGATGACGCGGTACCGGCCCTGGAGATGCTTGATCTGTTCGGCAAACATGCGGCTGCTCCACAGCAGGCCGTGGGAGAAGACGATGGTTTCGGCGCCGGCGCCGGTGTCTTCGTAGTAGAGGTTGACGTTGTTGACGTTGAGGTGGGGCATGGGGTGGTATGGTTAAATGTGTGATGTGACAGGGTCGTTGAGAAAATGCGGGAAGCCGGGGTTGTTTGTTGTTGCCCGGGAATTCTGGCCCTCCTGGCCAACAACAGGCAACTTCAAGTATCAAGTGCAAGTATCAAGTGCAAGTATCAAGTGCAAGTATCAAGTGCAAGTATCAAGTGCAAGTATCAGGGCCAAATTCGGAGCGGCACCGTTCTTGAACTTGAGCTTGACACTTGCGCTTGTACTTTAAAAAATGCCAGGCAGGGTATTCAAAAATAGGGGGAAGTTTTTTTTCTGGAAAACCCGCTATTTTGAACAGCCTACCTGCCAGTTATTTCCAGTTATTTCCATGTATTTCTACCCATTTCCCCATTTCAGCCCACATACTTCCCCCTACATCCCCTCCAATATCGCCGTCAGGATATTCAGCAGCAGGCTCACCCCTATCCCCCAGAGGGCGGCGGTGCAGGCCTGCTGGGCCCGGTGGGGGTAGCGCTGGCGGTCGGTCGTGAAGTAGATGATGGCGCCGGCCAGGGGGATGCAGAAGGAAAGCACCTGCAGCCCTGTGGAGAGCTGGTCCTCTCCGTCGGGCCTTTTTTCTTCCTCTGGCGCGTCCAGGATTTCGTCTTCGTGTGCCATTGTTGTCAGGTTAATAGGTGAAGGATCAATCTTCCGATTGCTTTGCCGGCGATGGAGATCACCGACATGGCGCCGACGCCGGCCATGATGCCGGTGGCCAGCCGCCGCCAGTTGTTGCTCTCCCGCCCGGAAAGGGCCTGAAGGGCCCCGTCGAGGTACGTCGGCAGTATCAGCGCCACCGACAGCCACAGCCCCAGCTGCACCCAGCCGAACAGGAACAGCGGCATGCTCAGGTAGCCGACGTGGATGCCCGTGCAGCGTGCGCAAACCGGGAATTGCCGCCCTTTCCAGAAAAAAGAACGCTCCGGCTTCCGGTGGCAGAAGGTGAGGTGGATTTTGACGTTTTTTTGCATGGAAGGGCAATATAAGGTTTTTTGTGGTTTTGGGCGGCTTGCGGGGCATGGTGGTTTTTTTTGCCACAAAGACACCAAAACACTAAGACGACACTAAGACTAAGCCTTTGTGGCCCTTAGAGCCTTGGTGTCCCGTCTGTTCAGCGTTCGACTGAGCTCACGCCGAAGTCCGGGCAAGCTTTGTGGTTATACTGACGCACGCTTGGTTTTTGCTTTACAAAAACCAGCGAGGTCAGTATATGCTGACCCGGCCGGTCCTGTAGCCGACAAAACCAGCCGTGCGTCAGTATAATAGCGTCCGGTGCCTTCCGGCATTATACAATGAAGTTTGCGGCAGTCTGCCCTGTTCTCCCCGCCTTGCTTAAAAAAACTATATTTGCAGTATAACTACACCAACCTCTTTTCCTATGAAAACCTCAACCCTGATCTTCGCTCTTGCCCTGCTGTCCACCGCCGCTGCTGCCCAAACCCGCCTCAACTACGGCACCCTGCGCTGGTCGGACGACGGGCGGAAGCTCCTCTTTTCCTGTATCGAGGTGAACGCCAACTGGTCCAATTACTCGCCCTACAACTGGAAGTTGTATGTATACGACCTGAAGCGGAACGACCTCGAGCTGGTCGACCGGGCCGCCCAGTACGGCGCCTTCTCGCCCGACGGCGAAAAGGTGGTGTACAGCAAAAACAGCGGCTTCAGCTGGGACATCTTCATCCTGGATCTGGCCAGCGGGTCCAAACGGAAGGTCACGGACACGCCCCAGGACGAAACGGCGCCCGACTGGTCGCCCGACGGCCGCATGATCGCTTTCACCATGAAACTGAAAAAGGACGTGAGCAGCATCTACTCCATGGACACTCAGGGCGGAAACGTCCGCAACCTATCCCGAAACGGCGATTTCGAATGCCTCAACCCCGAGTTCTCTCCGGATGGGGAGCGGCTTGCCTACTACATGGATAGAGGCGACAAAAAGGACCAGGTCTATGTGATGGAAATCTACTCGGGCTTCGCCCGCAACGTCACGCGGGACAACAACCACAATATCTTCCCGGGCTGGTTCGACAACCAGTCCCTGATCTACACCCGCGACAAGGAGGAGGTGTGCATCAAAGAGATCGACGGTTCGGCCCCTGTGCCCGTTGACGGCATCCAAAGCTACCTGGCCAAATATAATGCCCGGCAGAGCCAGATCGCTTACATTGCCCGGGAAGACCAATCCATCTACGTCCGGAAGCTGAAGGGCAGGCCCGGGCGGCTGAAGCTGGGCAAGGCCAGCCGGGTGGCCAGCCCGGAGGCGCTGCGGGGGGAGTGAGGGGGGGAATCGTGTATAAGTGTATTCGTGCATTAGTGCATTAGTGCATTCGTGCATTCGTGTATATGTACTGCCCGGATGGAGCCGGGGCAACCTGTAACTCTGCCATTTCCCTCACAAATGCACAAATGCACCAAAACACGAATGCACAATTCCCCTTTCACTCCCCCAAAATATACCACTCAATCGCCTCCACATCCAGGTTGGCGCGGCGGCCGATCTCCTCGGGGGCGTAGTTGGTTGCCAGGTAGTCGAGGATGACGGGTTCGTTCCTGCCCAGTTGCCACAGGCCCTGGGTGCGTTGCATCCAGCGGATCATCTCCTGCCAGCCGTCGCGCGTGGCGCGGTTCTGGGCGATGAGCCTGCCGCTGTGGCAGCCGGTGCAGTTGGCCCGGACGGTCTCGAACCCTTCGGCCACGCGCAGGCCGGTGGCCAGGTGGATGCCGCCTTCGATGCGCTCATCGGCAGCAGGGCGGGGGCGGCGGGCGGGCGCTTCATTTTGAACAGCGGCTGCCGGTTGATCCGAAGGGAAGGGGCTGCCCGCCAGGGCGTAGTAGATTGCCCCCAATGCGAGGATCACGACAAACGAAGACAGGAAGACGATGGCGCGGTAGAGGCTGCGCAGGAGCTTGTCGTAATCCTGGATGCCGTTCGGCTTTTCCATTGTGCTGCAAGTTTTTTATTGACGGAGGCTTTTGATGTATGATATTTGATTTGCGATTTTTGATGTGCCAAACGGGGCTGCCACAGCAGTGCAGGTTTCCAGGGGCAGCAGGCAAATAAAATCTCTAAATCGCAAATCATACCCCAAGCGGTCGGCACTGATTTGTTGGCCTGACCCGGCGCATCAAAAATCACACATCCAACATCGCAAATCCTGAATTTTAAGTATCTGGGTACAAATAATGACACATAAAAACCGACTCTAAGCCCCTGTTAATCACTCATTCACTCATTCACTCATTCACTCATTCACTCCATATACTTAGCCGGCTCAAAAGAGACGGTCACCCCCCCACCTTCACCGCAATCCGGTGGCAGGCATTATTCAGGTATCCCTTGGGATTCCAGCCCGGCAGCAGCATGGGCTGCAGGGTGCCGTTGGCGTCGGTGGCGCGGGCCCACACCTCGTAGTATCCCTTTTTGGGGAAGGCCGCTTCCGCCTGCCAGTGTTGCCAGGCGAAGCGGTTGGCGGGCCGTTCCAGGCGGCAGGGCTGCCAGGTCATGCCGAAGTCGATGGAGAAGTGCATGGCCGCCACCCCGGAATCGCCTGCCCAGGCGTGGCCGCGCAGGGGCAGGCGCTGGCCCTCGCGGATCATGGCGCCCGTTTTGGGGTAGGTGATGAGGGATTTGACCGGCATGGATTCGATGATGCACATGTCATCGTCGGCCACCTTGGCGCCGGGCGCCACCGGGTGGCAGGGCACGCGGTAGGACTGCCCGCCCATCTTTTCTCCGTCGTGGACCCGATTTCGGATAACGATCCGCTCCAGCCATTTGCCGGAGCAGCTGGCGGGCCAGCCGCCGACGACGAGCCGGAGGGGGAATCCGTTGAGCCAGGGCAGGGGCTGCCCGTTGAGGTTCCAGGCGAGCAGCGTCTCGGGTTCCATGGCCTTGGCGATGGGCACGCCCCGGGAGATGGGCGCCTTGCCGGGGTCGCCGCTGGCGTGGGTGTCTTTGCCGTAGTAGCCGATGTAGACGGCGTCATTCTTCAAGCCCACGTCCTGCAAGACATCCCGCAGGCGCACGCCCGTCCAGGCGGCACAGCCCACTGCGCCTACGGACCACTGGTTGCCCTTGGCCGGCGGGTTGAACTCCTTGCGGCCGTTGCCGCCGCACTCCAGGGCGATCTGGAGGGTGGCGTTTTCGAAGCGCTGTTTCAGTTCGGCCAGGGTATAGGTTTTCTTTTGCCGGGCCGATTCGCCCTCAATGGTGAGCGTCCAGTTGTCCGGGTCGATCTTGTCCATGTCGGGTGGGATGCCGTTGTTGCGCACGAAGAACAGCTCGGCGGGCGTCAGGGCCGGATCCAGCAGGTGGGCCGGCGTCTCGGCATTGACGGGGCGGTCGTTGAGCACGATCAGCTCCGGATGCTTGCCGGGCAGCTGAAAGGGAGTGTCGCTAAAGGCCAGCCCCGCCGGGATCAGGCCCTCCGGAAAGTGTTCGGCGAAGGCCAGGTCGGCGCCGAGGGCGAAGCTCATGGCCGCCAGGGCGCCCTTTTGCAGGAAACCCCGGCGGGAGATGGGGTGGGCGGCGCGGCCCCAGAGGAGGCGGTCGGCGGTTCGGGGGTTAATGGCAAATAGTTTATGAATACCGATTTTCATGTTGCGTGTTAAAGGGTGAGTGGGGGGGATTTGGGTGGAAATGAATTGTAAGCCGGAGGCATTGCCTCAGTACGTCGAACTTATTTTTTCCATTATATCCTTAATCTGCCCATTCAATTCATCCAGCTTATTCCCTTTAGCCTTCCACACTATTTCCAGGTTGATTTGGTAATAATCGTGCACGAGGATATGCCGGAAAGCCATTATTTTTCTCCATTCGACCGCAGGGTTGGCCTTTCTGAGTTCATCGGTCAGGTGGTACGAAGCCTCTCCGATGATTTCGAAGTTCTTGATGATGGCAAACTGAGTGACTTCGTCTTTTGAAAAGTCCTGGTAGCTCATCCCCTGGGTGAACTTTTTGATCCTGTCTATGGCTTCAATAATATGCTTTAGCCTTTCCCGGTCATCCGGCTTTGCGTTCATAGATCAGTACTTTTTCTTCTTCAATTCTTTTTTTAGCCGAAGGCAGTATATATCCTTCTTCCACCAGGTCCACCTGGCGGCCGGTAAGGTCTTCCAGCTCAATTTTCAGGCCTGCATAGTCAAACAGGTCTAAACTGTTGGGTTTTTTAAACCGGACCAGCAGGTCGACGTCGCTGTCGTAGCTCTCTTCGCTCCGGGCAAACGAGCCGAATAGCCAGGCTTTCTCCACCGGCAGGCTTTCAAAGTAATCCCGGAGGCGGCCGATGAGTTGCTTCCTTTCCACTTCATGGGCTGTCCCGCCTCTTTCCCTTTCCAGCCTTTTCCGGGCAACCTCTATGGATTCCAGGGCATAATCGGCCGGCTTTAGTTCATAGTATATTTTTTCGCTCAGGTATTTGATCTGCAATGCCCGGTATCCTGTTTCCAGCAATTCGGACAATGGCCTGATTATCCTTTGCGGCGCCGGCAGCTCATTGCGCTCAATCTTGCTCAGCGTTGACTGGTCCATATCTACTTTGGCTGAAACTTCCCTTAGAGCGAGCCCTCTCTCCGTTCGAACCCTTCTGACCAGCTCTCCAAATGTTTCCGACCTCATCTTGATTATTTTTTCTTGATTATTTTTTCTAAAAATAACAGAAAAATTTTCCGGTGCCAACTTTTCAACTTTAAAATCTACCGGCATCCCTATACCCTACACCTCCCCCCCAACACATCTGCCAGTCGAAAACCCCCTGAACCAGGAGTATGCCCCCCAGCGCAAATACCGTCCACTCGTGAGAATAAAAAAGAAAATCGCCCAGGCAGAAAGCCCCGAAGGCCAGCTATAGCAGGCGGACGGCATGCCAGCGCTGCCGCCGCAGCCAGCCCGCCTTTTTCGGAATGGGGCCGGGAAAGGAGTCCGTTATTTTAACCATGATCTGTTTTTTATTATGTTTTGGGATGCTTACATTCGTTTTCTTAGCACGAAAATAGCGAAAAAAGGTAACTATTTAGGTGGGCCTGATGCCTTTGCCACGAAGACACCAAGACACCCAGTAGTTTCTCATGTAAGGTGCGCACGCGGCGAGAGGATGCCACGAAAGCACTAAAACACCAAATCCGCACTAAATTTAGTGCGGATTTGGTGCCTTTGTGTTTTTGTGGCGATACGTGCATGCTCTACACGAGAAATTGCTGCAAGACACCAAGACCGCACCAAGCCGATAGCTATCGGCTTGTGCAATCTTAGTGTCTTGGTGTCTTCGTGGCTAAAAAGCGGAGGGCTGCCGATAGTTACGAAAAAAGCCCGCTCCAAAGGTGAGCAGGATCACAAACGCCCGGCTCACAGAATGGATATTGGCCCTCTACCGGCAAAACCTCTTGGTTTTGAAGCTAAAAAATCAAAAAATGGCGACAACAGAGAAAACCACCCGCCCGAAGATCGTCGTGCTCGACGGCCACACCCTCAACCCTGGCGACCTGAGCTGGAACAAGCTGAAGGCGCTGGGCCGAACCACTATTTTCGAATACTCCACGCCCGAAGAGATACCTGCCCGGGCCGGCGATGCGGATATCCTCCTGGTGAACAAGGCGGTGATCGACGCGGCCCAGCTGGTCCGCCTGCCCGCCCTGCGGTGCATTTGCGTGACCGCCACCGGCTACAACAACGTGGATGTGGAAAAGGCGGCAGAGCGGGGCATCCCCGTCTGCAACGCCGTAGGGTACGGCGCCGACTCGGTGGCCCAGCACGCCTTCGCCCTCCTGCTGGAACTGACGAACAAGGTGCGGGCCCACCACGACACCGTGCTGGCCGGGCAGTGGGGCGGCAGCCGCGACTTCTGCTACACGCTGGGTTCCGTGCCAGAGCTGGCCGGCAAGGTGATGGGCATCTACGGCTTTGGCCGCATCGGGCAGCGGGTGGCCGACATCGCCCGGGCGTTCGGCATGGAGGTGCTGGCCACCCATACCCACCCGGAGCGGGACGCCCGCCCGGGGGTGTCCTTCGTGCCCCTGGAAGCGTTGTTTGAAAGAAGCGACGTCGTCTCCCTGCACGCCCCGCTGGCCGAAGAAAATGCCGGCATTGTCAACGCCAACCTGCTGAGCCGCATGAAGCCCGCCGCCTACCTGATCAACACCGCCCGGGGCGGGCTGATCGACGAGGCCGCCCTGAAGCTGGCCCTGCAGCGCGGCCGGCTGGCCGGCGCCGCCCTCGACGTCCTCTCCGAGGAGCCGCCCCGCAGCGGCAGCCTGCTCTTCGACGCCCCCAACTGCCTCATTACCCCCCACATGGCCTGGGCCACCCAGGAGGCCCGCCAGCGGCTGATGGACATCACGGTGGAGAACGTGAAGGCTTTCCTGCGGGGAGAGGCGAGGAATGTGGTGGGGTAGGGGGGGGCATCAGATTAATAAGTTTGCCGGGGCGCGATGCTAAATTGTGCCCCCTCCGGTGTTGGGAGGATTTAGGCATTAGGTTTTGGGCGTTAGGTGCCTGTTGAGTGCCCGGTTAGGCCTGGGTTGCCCCTAAAACCTACAGCCTAAGATTTACCCGGCCGGCCGGACGGGCCTAAAACCGAGCAAGGGGTACAAAAAGGAATCGCGCCCGTTTGCCGTCTTTTGTGTTGCCTCCGAAATGCAGCAACACCGAAATGCCAGGCGATAGATACCTGCCGGCCTTGAGCAAATGCCACCTTCCTCCTCCTACAGGAAATAACCCGCCCCCCAAAGCCCCCGATCCTCCCACTTTCCTTATCTTTTGAGCTAGAAACTAAAAAACGGCTGACTTGAAGAGTAAAGCAAACATATCAGACAACATGCTAACGGAAGTCCTGCCCGATGGCACGTCTTTTGAAATGATCCTTGTGGAGGGAGGCTCTTTTCAAATGGGTAGTGAGGATGAGGATGCTTTTAGCAATGAAAAGCCAGTACATGGAGTTAGGCTGAATAGTTTTTACATAGGAAAGTTTCCTATAACGCAGGTTTTGTGGAAAGCAGTGATGAACGAGAACCCCTCCTTTTTCAACGGCTATAGCCGCCCGGTAGAACGCGTGTCCTGGGAGGATGCTCAGGCGTTCATCCAAAAGTTGAATGGGTTCACTGGGAGATCATACCGCCTGCCTACAGAAGCCGAATGGGAATATGCCGCTCGTGGCGGCCGGCAAAGCAAGGGTTATAAATATGCCGGCAGCAACAAACTCAGGGAAGTAGGCTGGCATTGGGAAAATGCTCATTTTGAAACGAAAGCGGTGGGATTGAAATACCCAAATGAGCTGGGGCTTTACGATATGAGCGGAAATGTGCTGGAATGGTGCCAGGATTGGTACAGCGGAGATTATTACGAAGAGTGCGATAAGCGAGGTATTGTCGAAAATCCACGGGGGCCGGCTAAAGGCTTAGCCCGTGTTTTACGCGGCGGTGCCTGGTACGGCGATCCCAGGCTCTGCCGCTGTACATTCCGCTTCTACGGCGCTCCGCGGTTCCGCGCCGGCGACATCGGTTTTCGGTTGGTGTTGCCCTTGCAGTTCACCCTGTGAAATAGCAAAGCTAATATTTCACAGGGTCAAGTTGGATAGCCATCCGGCCTGGCTTCGCTGACGCTTGTCCGGGTAAACCTTCCCCGTTCGCCCTGTGAAATAACCCTGGAATGAATGGCAATATTTCACAGGGTGAGCAAAAAGGAAGCGAAGTGAGCCCTGTGAAATAATAGGAGTCACAGCGGAACTTACATTTCACAGGGCAACCCGAGGCAGCCTTCGCGGACCTGATTGAGTTTCATAAATTAATCCAGGGAAATGTGGTTTTCCACCCCCTGCCCCCGCCAGCGGCTACGAGTTGTACATATCTTACTGTCAGCCCAACGGGCTGAAATAACCCAGCCCAGGGCATCGCCCTGGGCGACATCTCGGGCCGGCTAAATTTTAAAGTCCTAAAGTAGCACTAAATAGCGGGGAGTTGTTTTCCCGCCGGGGGCGTAATGCGGTTGATGGTTCCCCTCGACAAGCTTGGGGGCTACCCGTCTGAGGTTGGGCTGGAACTCCGTTTTGGAGGCACTACTTAGCCCTTTTTACATTCGCGGGCCGGCCCCCCGCCCCCTCACCGCACCCACACCCCCTGCTGCGCCACCACCTGCCCCTGCCGGCTGACGATGACGAAGTAAATCCCCGCAGGCAGGGAGGGGAGGGGCAGGCGGTAGCTCCCGGCCGGCTGTTCCGGAAGGTCGAGGATGCGGGAAGCCACCTCGCTGCCGCCGCTGTTGAACACGGCCACCTGCAGGCCTGTCGGCAGGGCTTTCCCGTCCCACCGGAGCAGGACGGAATCGTGATTGGGGGCCAGCGAAATGCCGAGGGGCAGGGCGGGCGCCTTTGCGGCTTCCTTGCTGGATACCGGGGCATAGGCGTGTTCCATCCACCCGATCCCTCCTTCGGACAGCAGGTTGGTGTCGAAGTCGAAGAAGGCGGCGTGTTCCTGGTGGGAGCCCTGGCCCCAGGGGGTGTAGCAGGGGGAGGAGACCCAGGCCGGCTCCCAGTAGATCATGCCCGTGCCGCCGTTGTCCATTACCGACTGGGCGAGGTCGATGAGCCACTGCTTCTGGGTTTCGGGGCTGATGGGCTGGTAGTCGGGGTGGGTGGCGGTGATGATATTGGCGGCGTTGTCGTTGTAGTCGAGGGTCCAGATGTAGCCGGTTTCGAAAATCATGACTTCATAACCGGGATGGGCACTGCGGAGGCCCGCGATGATGGCGCCCGTCTCTTCGATGGAGGTCGGCCTGTGCCAGGCCCAGTAATAGGAGATGCCCATGATGTCGAAGTCGGTGACGCCGTGCTGGGTGAATTGGTCGAAGAACCAGGGGGCGTTGGAAGGGCCGGCGATGTGGAGCGCTGCCTTAACCGGTTGCCCTGTGGCCTGTTCCGCATCCCGGATGGCCCGCAGGCCGGTGTTGAACAGGGCGGCGTTCCGGCTCCAGTCGAGCACCCATCCGGCGTCGTTCACTTCCTGCGAGAGCAGGATGCCCCGGTTGGTTTCGTTGCCCAGTTGCACCATTTCGGGCAGCAGGCCTTGGGCGTGGAGTTCCATCAGGGTAGCATAGATATAGTTGTAGAGCGAATCCTGCAGGAGGGGCAGGTCGTCCACCACGCCGGCCCAGGCGGCGGGCACCCATTGGCGGGAGGGGTCGGCCCAGAAGTCGGACAGGTGGAAGTCGAGCAGCACCGCCATGCCGGCGCCCCGCGCCCGGGCGATGCTGCGCTTCACGTCGGCCAGGCCCGAATAGCGGTGGCCGGCATTGAGGGTGTCATACCAGGAGGGCGTGTGCCAGAGGCGCAGGCGCACCAGGTTGCAGTTGTGGCCGGCGAAGATCTGGTAGGGGTCTTTAGGCTGGCCGTCCTCTTTGTACACCACCCCGCAGTCTTCCATCTCGTTGACGTAGGAGAGGTCGGCGCCAAAGTAGAAGGGTTGGGCGCAGAGGGGTGGGAGAGAAAGGGAAAAGCAGAGAAAAGCGCTAAGGAGGGCTGGATGGCAGGGCATAGCAGGTTGATTGGTTGGTTAAGTTGATTGGTTGATTCAGGCACTAACTTAAGCAACTTTATCAACCTAATCAACCAATCAACCAATCAACTAAGCCTGCGGCGGAATGCGCAGCATCTGCCCCGGGTAGATCAGGTCGGGGTCTTTGAGCATCGGCTTGTTGGCTTCGAAGATGACGGGGTACTTCATGGCGTTGCCGTAGAACTGCTTGGCGATCTTGGACAGGGAGTCTCCCTTTTTAACTTCGTAGAACTGGGCTTCCGGTTCCGGTTCCGGGGCGGAAACGGTGAGCCGGTCATCCACGGCGGCGATGCCTGTGACATTGCCCACGGCCAGGATCACCTTTTCCCGCTCGGCCTGCGAAGACACTTCTCCGGATATAATGGCGGTATCGTCCTGCAATTCCACCTCCAGGTTCTGCACGTTCAGGCCCAGGCCCAGCACGGCGCTTTTCAGCAGGGCCGCTTTCTGGCGGGCGAAGGCATCGGCGGCTGCTTTGTCAGCAGTTGCAGTGGTTTTCGGAGCGGCTTCTTCTTCTTTGCTGAAGAGTTTGGCGCCGGCATTTTTCAAAAACGAAAAAATTCCCATTGTTTTTTTATTTGGTGAATGAATTGGTTTTTCAGTAAAAACACCCCGGGAGGATAAAAAGCACAACCGAAAATATGTCACAAATAAAATGGTTTTGGCGGTGTATTTGTGACAATTTTCAGTTTTTCCCCAACCGTGCCCTTTTCAAAAACGACCCTTATGCCTTTTGCTGGCAAGCATTTCGACGCAACGCCCGGGCAGAAGTCACAAAGCTTCGAAAACGGCCGTAAAAATATTGTTAAGCTTAATGCTGTCACTTTTTTTTAAGTTGGCCCTCAAAAAATTTGGAAGGTTACCACAATTTATATTACTTTTGAGGACTACCAATAATTTTCTTCACTCTATCAGAGAGAGCGCGTTAGTGAGAGGCCCCAACATCCTCTGTTGGGGCTTTTTTTATTTGTCCTGCCAATAGACCTCGACGAAGAAAACCGTCCCTTTGCCTTCCTTGCTTTCAAACCGGATCGTTCCGCCCAACAAGTCGGTGTATCGTTTGACGATGTTCAGGCCCAGGCCGGTGCCCTGGATATTGACGGAATTGGCGGCGCGGAAGAAGCGGGTGAAGAGGTGTTTCTGGTCTTCTTTGGGGATGCCGATGCCTTCATCCCGGATGGAGGCGTCGATCCGGCGGCCTTGTTGTGCCAGCCGGAAGGATACTGTGCTGTTTTCGCCCGAATATTTAATGGCATTGGACAGTAGGTTGATAAAGATGTTTTTGAGGATCTTTTTATCCAGGTAGGCCTCGGGCTGGCCGCTTGAAAAATCGGTTTGTATTTTCTGGCCCGGTTTCAGCAGGCTCTGCATTTCCTCGACGACTTCCTGCCCCAGCTCTTCGACGGTGAAGTACACCGGGTTGACGTGGATTTTGCCTTCCTCCAGCTTGCTCAGGGAGAGGAAGTCTCCGAGGATCCCGGTGAGGTTGGTGACGGCTGTTTGGATGCGGCGCAGGTGTTTGTCCCGTTTTTCCTGCTGGCCGCTTTCGGTGTACAGCCCCAGCAGGTCGGCCGAGGAGGCGATGGTGGTCAGGGGGGTGCGAAACTCGTGGGAGGCCATGGAAACGAAGCGCGACTTGAGCTCGCTCAGCTCCTTTTCTTTTTCCAGGGAGCGGCGGAGTTCTTCCTGGTTCTGGCGCAGGGCGGCCTCGGCGGCTTTGCGCTCTTTGATCTCCCTTTCCAGTTTGATGTTGGATTGGAGCAGCTTGTTGACGACTTCGGTCAGCTTTTCGGTCCGTTCTTCCACTTTTTGCTCCAGTTCCTTATTGAGGTAGAGGATGCGGGCCTCGGCGCGTTTTTGCTCGGTCAGGTCGTGGATGACGCCGGCGAAGAGAACCTTTCCTTCCAGTTCCACCCGGCTTACTCCCAGCTTGAACGGGAACAGGTTGCCGTCCTTGCGCCGCCCTTCGACCTCCCGGCCGATGCCGATGATCTTGCCGATGCCGGTTTGGAGGTAATTGTGGAGGTAGCCGTCGTGCTGTTCAGCGTAAGGGGCCGGCATCAGGAGGTTGACATTGCGGCCGGCCATTTCCTGTTTGTCGTATCCGAAGAGCCGGCTTGCCGCCTGGTTGACCATTTGGATGATGCCTTTCTCATCGATGATGATGATGCCGTCGACGGCGGTGTTGATGACCGCTTCCAGCGTCTTTTGGCTTTGCAGCAGATCGCGGTCGGCTATTTTCTTTTCCGTGACATCCTTGAAGAGGAGGAGGGTGAGCGATTCGTGGAGGGCGGGGGTGAGGGCGGTGGTCACCAGGAAAAATTTCTGAACCCCGTCCTCCGTCTGGGCATCGAGGGTGAATTCGTCGCGTTTGTTCCGGGGGAGTTGGCCAAGTTTTTCCTGCAGCCTCCTGAAAGGCTGGCCGGTTCCGAAGGAAGGCGTCAAAGGCCCGTTATGGAGGAAGTCTTTTTCCGAATCCGCCCCGAACAGGCGGAGCAGTTCCCGGTTGCACTTCAGCGGCTTTTGCTCGTCCAGGCTGTACACGAGCAGGCCCACCGGCAAACTGTTCAGGAAACTTTCGAAATCAACCCCTTTTTCCAGCAAGTCGATTATCTCGGCGGATGTTTTCATAATGTTGATTGGCTAAGAGCATGTTTGGAGGTAGTCATTTTGGCTGCAAAACCCATCTTTTGGAACCCTGCCTGCTCGGCCGCGTGGCCTCGCGGGCAGGCAGGCTCACTTTGCCATTTTTCTGCCCCGTAGCGCTGCTATGGGGCGGAAAAATGCCTTCGTGAGAACCCAAAATCTGGATTTTTCGCTTCAAAAGCACCACCTCCAAACATGCTCTAATGATTTGCTGGGCTGAGGCATGCCGGTAAAAATAAGGGACACGCAAGGATTTTGGAAACCAGCAAGCCAATGAAATCAAAAATTTACAACAAAAAAACAGGAGGCCCAAGCCGGCGGCTGATAAAACTCAAAGCCTCGCCTGATAAATATCATTTATTTCTCACCCCGAAAAAGTGCACCTTGCCTCAACGTATTAAACCAAATGTCATGATCAGGATACAAATACTAGGGCTGGGCAACAGCCAGCACCGGAAACTGAGCGACAACCTGCGCTCGGCTCTGGAGAGCGTCGGCCTGCGCGCCAAAGTGGAGCAGGTGACCGAGGTGGATGATATCCTGCGGTATAAAGTCAGCTCTATTCCCACCATCCTGCTCAACGGACAGGTCCTGTTTGAAAATGGCCATACGCCCAGCGTCGAGGAGCTGCGCGACGCCCTTTCGGGGATGGCCGCCACCATTGATGCTTAGCGACGCGCGATCAATAACTGTCAGATTTCCTAGGAGCGCTTTTGGCTTTACCCTTCGTTAAATCCCGCTTTTTGGCTAAAAAGCGGGACTCCCTTAGCTCCGGCTAAGGTCGGGAACCTTCGCCTCGGTTAAAGCCAAAATCGCTACCCTACTAAACCCGACAGTTATTAATCTCACGTCGCTTAATTTGCGAGTTCTGATCTGCCCTGGTTGATCGGTAACGAGCCAGCGGCTCGGTGCGGGCAAGCCGCACATCAGAAATCAAAGTTCGTCAATCATCCCTCTTAAATAAGCGGCCCCAAATAGCGTAACAATATAGCCATATAACAATTGCCCCAGGAATAGAGCTGCCAAGCTGCGCCTTCGAAGCAGCATTAGTTACAATAAATGTGTCCCACTACCTAACCCAAGTTCGATTTGTAGGCCCAGTGTTTGCGGTCCGCCGTCGGCCGTCAGCCGTTAACCGTTCGCCGAGGTTGGAGTCTACATATCGAAAACCGGCTAATACCCCAGAATCTTCATCATCTCATCCGCCGTTTGTTCCGGCTGGTAAATCTTATCCACGATATTTCCCTGGGCGTTTTTGTAAATGATGACGTGTTTGGGCGAAGGGATCAGGCAGTGTTTGATCCCCCCGTAGCCGCTGATGGCGTCCTGATAGGCGCCGGTATGGAAAAAGCCGAGGTATAGCGGTTCCGGCTCGTCGGGGCTGTAGGCCGGCAGGTATACCTGGCTCTCGTGGATTTCTGAGTTGTAATAATCGGAATTGTCGCAACTCAGGCCGCCGATGTTGGCCCGCCGGTATTCATTGTGCCATTTATTGATGGGCAGCAGGATGAACCGCTCGCCGATGCCCCAGGCGTCGGGCAGGGTTGTCATCAGGGAGTTGTCGATCATGTACCACATCTCGGCGTCGTTCTGCAGTTTTTGCCCCAGCACGGAAAAGATGTTGGCGCCGCTCTCCCCGACGGTGTATTTGCCGAATTCGGTGAATATGTCCGGCTCGGGGATTTCTTCCTCTTCGCAGGCCTGCAGGATGAGGCTGACGATCTCCTTGACCATGTATTTGTAGTCGAACTCGAAGCCCAGAGAGTTGCGGATCGGCATGCCGCCGCCGATGTTGATGGCCCGCAGGCCCTCGCTGTGGCGCTTCAGCTCGCAGTACACCTTGATGGCTTTTTTGAGTTCTCCCCAGTAGTAGAGCGAGTCCTTGATGCCGGTATCCACGAAGAAGTGGAGCATTTTGAGCTGGAACTTGGGGTTGTCCTTGATGCGGCTTTTGAAGAAGGGCACCACGTCGGCGTTGCGGATGCCGAGGCGCGAGGTGTAAAACTCGAAGTTGGGTTCTTCCTCGGTGGCCACCCGGATGCCGATCTTGCACTTCTCTTTGACGTGCTTCTCGTAGTAGTCGATCTCCTTCATGTTGTCCAGGATGGGGATCACATTTTCGAAGCCGTCGTTGATCAGGGCGACGATCTTTTCCAGGTAGTCCTGGGTTTTAAAGCCGTTGCAGACGACGATGGTCTCCTCCGTGAGCCTGCCTTTTTTGTGCAGGCGGCGGATGAGGTCGATATCGAAAGCCGAGGAGGTTTCCAGGTGGACGTTGTGCCGGAGCACTTCGTTGACCACATAGCTGAAGTGACAGCTTTTGGTGCAGTAACAGTAATAATACTTACCTTTATAGCCCATAGATTTCATCGCCCGCGTGAACATGTTGCGGGCTTTTTTGATCTGCGAGCCGATCTTGGGGAGGTACGTCAGCTTGAGGGGGGTCCCGTATTTACGGATCAGGTAAATAAGGGGAACCCCATTGAAAACCAGATACCCATCTTCAATGTCGAAGCCCTCTTGCGGGAAGTAGAAGGTCTGGTCAATGAGGTCAAAGTAACGGTTGGTAACTGCCAATTTGCCTGTTTTTTAGTAGTGATCAAAAAATAAGTTGTCGGCCTGAGTTTCGGCGGCAAGGCAAAGGCTTCAACCATTTCATTGGTTTCCAGCCTTTGCCTTGCCGCCGAAACCGACAACTTATTTTTTGAGGTTTACTTAGAGTCTGGCCTGAAAATGATGGATTTCAACGTCCCGCCCATTGGCGAAACGCTGCAAAAGTAGAAGGAAATTCTGAAAAATGCTCAACAAAGCGGCTAAATCTGTACCGGCGTGCGGCGGGGTTTGGCAAATGGCAAAAACGGGTGCCCGTCCCCAGGGCTATATCAGAGGGTAATGGCCGAATATTATTACCTTTGCCCGTCCAAAAACTTCACGACCATGGAAAAACTGGATGCCCTCAACCAGGTGGCGGAATTTCACCGGACCTTCCGCCACCCCATAGAACCGCGCCCGGCCATCCCAGCCGAACAACGCTGCCGCCTCCGCGTCGCCCTGCTGGCCGAAGAGCTCCGGGAACTGGAGAAAGCCATCGAAGACCGCGACATCGTCGAGGTGGCCGACGCTTTGTGCGACCTCCAGTACGTGCTCTCTGGCGCCGTCCTGGAGTTCGGCCTGGGCGAAAAATTCAAAGCCCTATTCGACGAGGTGCAGCGCTCCAACATGAGCAAATCCTGCGCTACCCGCGAGGAGGCGGAGGCCACCGTCCGGTATTATAAGGAAAAAAAGGGGTTCGACAGCTATATCGCCGAAGCCGACGGCCACTGGCTCGTTTACCGGAAATCGGATAACAAGACGCTCAAATCGGTCAATTATTCTCCGGCGGACCTGGAGGGGATCCTGAAGCGTGTATGAGTGCATTGGTGCATTGGTTTATAAGGGCGGTGCCTACGAATGCACAAATGCACTTATACACCAATACACACCTTTTGTCTCCCATCCGAAAAACCGTCATTATCTCCGCTGCCCGGAGCGGGCAATCGCCCGGAAGTTTGTACTTTGGGGAGGAAACCGCTTCCGCAATTCCCGTTTCGGACAAGGCGACATCTTCTGATGCACGAAATAAGGTGTCATCCTGTGCCAATCAGGAAAAAACTTTGATGAGCGTCAAAGCCGGAATTGCTGAAACCGCTTCGAAATCACCGCACAAAGCAGGCTATGAAGATTGCATTCAACACCCTTTGGTTTACTCTGATTTTCTTTTTCCTCCTGCCGCAGGCGGCGGAGGCCCAGCACAAGCGCCGCCGGTACCAGCAACGGTTCAAGGCCGGGCTGGTCTTTGGAGGCAACCTGTCGCAGATTGACGGCGACCGCTACAACGGCTTCGACAAAGGCAACCTGCAGTTTGGCCTGTCCGGGACGGCCATCCTCAGCGAAAATGCGGAAATAGGGGTGGAATTCCTCTACGCCGGCAGAGGCAGCAAGGTGGAAAGCGACAAGGGCAGCGCCCTGGAACGGAAAGACCGCCTGATCGACCTCCGCTACATGGAGGTGCCCATCCTCTTCCGCTACCGGCATAAGGGGGAGGCACCCTCGTCCCTCATCGAGGTAGGGTTTTCTTTCGGCCGCATCATCCGGTCGAGGGTGGCCGAGCCGGAGACGCCCGGCGACGGGATCGCCTTCCGGGCCTTCGAGCCTTATTTCAACTCCAATGAATTTTCCCTGCTGGCCGGCTACGGTTACCAGGCCTCCCGCCACCTGAATTTCAAAATGCGCTTCGGCTTCGCCCTGACCGAGTTCTACAGCAACCCGGCCCAGAAGGAACGGCTGTCCGCCAACAGCATCTTCGCCGCCGGATCGAACGACCGCATCCAGTTCATGCGCAATTACTACCTGGCCCTGATGGCGCAGTATCAGTTTTGAGGGGGGCTTGCTGTTCGCTATTCGCTATTCGCGGTTCGCTTTTGGAAGCTGTTTGCGGTTCGCGGTTCGCTTTTGGAAGCTGTTCGCTATTCGCGGTTCGCTTTTGGAAGCTGCTTGCCTACCAGCTGCGAACAGCGAACAGCGGACCGCCAATAGCGGACCGCCAAAAGCGAACAGCGAATAGCGAACCGCCAATCGCGGACCGCCAAAAGCGAACCGCGAACAGCGAATAGCGAACAGCCAACTGCGGACCGCCTAAAAATCGTATTTTGCCGCCGCATTGCTCCTTCCAACCACAAAAACAACAGTATGCAACAACGGGCAAAGATCATTTGGATGGCCTGGGCCGTCGTCGTTTTGTTTGGTTTTCCCGGCATGTTGGCTGGCCAGGGCAGCGGCCTTCCGCTGGGCAACCCCGCCTACCACATCCTGGACCGGCTGGAGATCAAGACGGGCCGCCCCGCCCCCTTCCATTCTTCCCTGAAGTACTACCTGCGCAGCGATGTGGCCGCCTACGCCCTGGGCGTCGACACGGCCCGGATACCGCTGACGATCCGCGACCGGCGCGACCTGTACTATATCTTCCGGGACAACAACGAGTGGCTCGTCACTTCCCGTTTTCCCACCCGCATTGCCGGCCCGCGGGAGAGCATCTATTCCGATACGCTCGTCACGCAGGTGGAGGCCAGCATGGAAAACCCC
This sequence comes from Lewinellaceae bacterium, assembly GCA_020636375.1. Taxonomy (GTDB): domain Bacteria; phylum Bacteroidota; class Bacteroidia; order Chitinophagales; family Saprospiraceae; genus JACJXW01. Next base: position 33,330 of record JACJXZ010000016.1, read on the forward strand.
CGCTACACCATGAGGGAGAAGCCCTACCTCGGCTTTCTGTATCCCACCCCTGCCAACATGGTGGAGGTGAACCAGAAGTTCTTCCACCTCCGGGCCAACCCGCTGCTGGATTTCAAGCTGGCCCGGGAGCAGGACGACAGCGAGCTGATCTTCAACAACCTCCGCGGCATGGAGCTGCGGGCAGGCATCGACGACCGGATTTTCGTTTATTTCAACATCGTGGAAACGCAGGCCCGTTTTCCCAACTACGTCAACCAGCGCATTGCCCGCGACCAGGCCATTCCCGGGGCGGGGCTGTACAAAACGTACCAAAGCCAGATTTTCGACATCACCAACGGCTACGACTTCCTCAACGGGCAGGGCTACCTGGCGTTCAACCTGAGCCGGCACGTCGGCCTGCAGTTCGGCTACGGCCGCAACTTCATCGGCAACGGCTACCGCTCCCTGCTGCTGTCCGATTTTTCCAACAACTACCTCTACCTGAAGGCCAACTGGCGGGTGTGGAAGCTGCACTACCAGAACCTCTTCCTGGAACTCGCCGCCCAGTCGAACGCCGGCCTGGGGGCCAACGAGGTGCTGCCCCGCAAATACATGGCCGCCCACTACCTGAGCTTCCAGGCCCTGCCCAGCCTGAGCTTCGGCATTTTCGAGTCGGTGGTCTTCAGCCGCCCCGGCGGCGGTTTCGAGTTCCAGTACCTCAACCCCGTGATTTTGTACCGGACGGTCGAGCACGGCCTGGGCAGCCCCGACAACGTGCTCATCGGGCTGGACGCCAAGTGGAACTTCCTCCGCCATTTCCAGCTCTACGGCCAGCTCATGCTCGACGAGTTCAAGTTCAAAGAGCTGTTCATCGAACGGCGCGGCTGGTGGGCCAACAAATTTGGCATGCAGGCAGGCCTGAAGTACGTCAACGCCTTCGGCCTGGACCACCTCGACCTGCAGGCCGAGTTCAACCAGGCCCGGCCCTACACCTATACCCACCGCGACAGCTCCTCCAGCTATACTCACTACAACCAGCCACTGGCCCACCCCCTGGGCGCCAACTTCCGGGAGGCCCTCTTCATCGCCCGCTACCAGCCGTTTAAAAGAGTGCAGCTCGAAGGGCGCTTCATCCGCTCCGAGTTCGGCGAGGACGGCGAGGGGCAGAACTGGGGCGGCAACCTGCTGCTCTCCCACAACAGCCGCGAGTTGGAGTACGGCAACGAGACCGGCCAGGGCATTAACGCCAAAACCAGCCTGCTGGGGCTGGACGTAACCTACGCCCTGGCGCACAACGTTTTCCTGGACCTGCATTACTTCTACCGGAAAAAGGATAGCGAGGACGATAAGCGGGATGATACGACGCAGTACTTCGGGGGCGGGGTGCGGATCAATATTGGGAAACAGCGGATGGATTTTTAGGCGTTTTCGAACAAGATATCCATTTCGTTTTAATCAAATCTTTCCTTGTTGGCTATGTAAATTAAATGCCTTGTCGTTTTGTCGGCGAGTACTCGTGCCGCGATCATCCTGATCGCAAGGCTGTATGTCTAATGATGTTTTCCCCAACGCCTTCTTACCATAAAATGTTGGAAGCACCTACAGCGAGAGAATAAAAGGTTGTCTGGCGCCGCTGCTTGTTGGCAACGAACTGGCGAACGGGCGGGCGCGACTACATTTTAAAATCAAAGTGGAATCAGAACAGCAACATTAAGACAGCATAACTTCTTCTTCCCAGGCTGTGGCTGCCTCCCGCCAGCGTCAATCTATGCCGTTAGACGGCGCACCCTTTAGGCTTACGGTTTACACACATCTTTACAATACTTGTGTGCGAATTCCAACCCCGTTAGTGCCGCAGGCAGAAATGTTATGTCGGCAGTATACGATATGCACAGGGCTCCCGGAAACGCACCTGGCACCATCCTCTTGCGGTTTCATAGGTTTTAAACCGCAGGGAGCGCAGAGGATCGCAGAGAAGGGCAGCCGCTCCGCTCTCTGGGCATAGGCAGGACCCCTGGAAACCCCTTGCACGCCTGTCCTCGGCGGCTCTCAGCGGCCTTTCGAAACGAGTTTGGAACAGGTACTGCGGTTAAAACACAAGCTTAGCCCAGCAGTTAAGTCGGCTGGTTTTGTAAGTTAATAACCTACGTCGTTAATAGCCCTGGCAAATGGCTAATATCCCTACGGGATGCCGCCCGGCAAAGCGCTGCGGCGCCCCGGCTGCCAGTCCCTTAGAAAAGCCTGGTGTAAACTTATGTCTAAACCTAGGGTGTTCGGTTTGATGTAATTTCCTCGCTCCGCTTTTTGGACAGTGAAAAAGTGTGCCCACACTTCGTAACTTTAGAGTTCGACCAAAAAAATCATCCATGTGGGCACGACTCCAAGATAGGTTATCTCAAGTTAAAAAGACGAGTGCGTCTCGAACTATCCATCATAAAAATACTCGAACTCAACTTCGCCGTGCTCAATCTAGAATTACTAGCCTAGAAGCCGAACTTGCTCACTTACGTACCCAGGTAGCTCCGAGAAGGTGCCTAACCATACCTACCCGGCGCAGATGATAGCCTTAGCCGTTTTTATGGTCGTCCAGGGGGAGCTTCCTTACGCTGCGCCGCAGCTACCATTGAGTTTTATGCCAGCTTATGGGCTGTACACAACAACCCAGCCACACTACGGTACGCGATTGGGTATTGCGGTGTGGCTACTGTAACATCTCGATACGCGCCAGCTACAAGGCACGTTCGTACTCATCATCGATGAAAGTATCCAGATGGGCAAAGAAAAACTTCTCTTGATGTTGGGCGTCAAGCTTGACCCCCATCGTTGCCAATGGGCGCCGCTAAGGGGGCGGACGTCGAAGTACTCGGTTTGGAAGTACAGCCTTCGTAAGCAGCCTGATCCAGGACTTCATCCAGCGCAACCTGGCTTTGCGTCCCGGTATCGAAGTGGCTTACGTCATTAGCGACCGTGGAACATCGATCCTGGCTGCTCTGCGCACTAAACTACGACTGGGTAAGCGATTGTACGCATGAGATGATGAACATGGTCAAAGCACTCTTCAAAGACGACCGAGTGATGAGCCGCCTGAGTGCTTCAACTGGGTAGCTTACGCCAGCAGTTGAACTTAGCCAAGTGGAGTGGTTTGCTCCCTCCCGCGCTAAGGGATAAAGACCGTTTTTGCGCATCTTTACCATCGTCGAATGTACGAGCGGATGGATAGTTACTGGGATAAACTACCCCTGAGGCAAGGTAAGATTGCCTTCTACCGGAAGGTACGTAACGGTTTTGCGCCGTTTACGTCAAGTTAAGGAACTGGCTGTGATCGCTTCAGCCATCCTCAAAAGGCACTATGTGCGATCACAGCCGTCAGTTATGGCACGAACGTTCGCGTGCCTATCAAGCAAAACAAGAGGTAATGAGCCACAAAGCTACAACGTTTATCAAACGTATGGATGCTTACTTTGAGCAACACGCAGCACTTCTTGAGCACCACAAGCGGCTGCTATGTTGTTCGGAGATTATCGAAAGTACGTTCTAGATACAAAAACAAGGGTGGGATGAAGGCGATCAGCGCCGATGTGCTGTCCATCAGTTTGTATAACCAGCCCATCACAACCAGCTTCATCCAGCTATCAATGAAAACGGTAAGCTGTCAGCAGGTAATTGACTGGCAAAACGAAAACGTATGCCACAATCACTACGGACTACGAAAACGGATGGATAATGAGCTAAAAAGCGGTACATCAGATGGTTAACAAACCGAACACCCTATGTCTAAACCCTAGCCCTTTAAGCAGCGGCACGAGAGCCCATGCGACTGGGAATCTTTGCCGCGGTAGACCCACCGCGTGACGCCGCCGAAGCTGTATGTCCAGGCTTTGGAGACCTTGTGCTCAGTGGCAGACCAGTAGAAACCGTTCCGGTCCCGGAGGAGGTACTCACCACCGCTGCGGCGGCCGCCGCCCAGTAGGGCAGCAAATGAACTGCTACCACCCTGGATCAAAGCCGAACACGATTTTTTAGCATCGCCAATTTCTTCCCCCTTACTAAAATCGTAATACCCCCCATGAGCCTCTAACAACCCCCGCCAATCCTCATCAGTCGGCAACCGCCAGCCCGGCCCCAGCCGGCTGCAGGCCACCTTAGCCGCCTCCCACGTATACAACCGCCCATACTCCTCACAATTCGCCGGGCCATCATCATAACAATAAGACCCTGGCACCTCCAGGTTCAGGTTCCTGCCCAGCCATTGTTTGCCGGCCAGGCGGACGATGGGGTATCGGTTGCCGTCGGGATCGGTGACAAACCGGGCGGAAGAAGGCGGCTGATAGAGAAAGAGGAAATCGCTGTTGACGTCATGCCGCCCAAAATAGCCATTGCGTGGGCGGGGGCGGATGTCCTGCAGGTAACCGTAGAGTTCGTAAAAGGACAGCACGCCGTTTGGCCCTCCGTTGTCGGCGAAAGCCGAAAGCAGCCTTTCTGTCAAAGGGGAATGATAGTGGCCGTCGGGCGTCCGTTCCTTTCCTCCTGAGGTGAGGCCCAGGCGGGTGGGGTAGGGCAGCACCTCCAGGAAAAACTGCTCGGCATGCGATAATTCGTTGGGCCTGCCGGATTTCCCCTTCAGGATGGAACCGCTGTAGCAGGCATCCACCACCAGCATGATGTGCTTACAGGCAATGTTGTCGATATCCGGCAAGAGGTCGATCCAGGAGAGATACGACCGCCGGTAGGGGTCATGCCGTTTGGCGTCGGCGGGAATGAAATAGCCTTTTCCTTCTTCCGGGTTGTTGGGGTAAGGCACAAATTCCCCGTGGCCGGAAAAGTAGATAAACAATTGTTCGTCGGCGGAAAAGGGCCTGCTCAGGTATTGCTGGATGGTTTGCTGGATTTTATCCAGAGAGGGGTTTCTGATGATGGTGGTGGTAAAACCGTACTTGTGTTCCAACACCCGGGCAATAGCTTCGGCGTCGCGAATCGGGTTCTTCAGGCTACCCCACTCCTGGTAATCCTTGACGGCGAAAAGCAGGGCGTGGTCTTTGCCGGCGCGGCTGAAGGGTTCTTGTTGTGCCTGGATGCCGGGAAAAGCAGCGCTGCAAACCAGCAGTAGGGTTAGGCATTTAATTCGAAGCATATTCATTTTAAAGAAAGGTGGCGGTTTTTGAAGCGAAAGGATGTTGGTGTTTGGATAAAGTTAGGGAGTTTTTGGGAAAGGGGCGTTTGCGGATCTATATTTTTATGCGAATTCCGGGCTAAATGACCTGCCATTGGTCCAGTAGTGTCGCAGATAGAAATTTTATGCCAAGGGGCCGCAGGCAGAGGGATTTCCTGCGCCCCTTGTGGTGCGCTTCACGGGTTTATTTTATAAACCGCAGGGAGCGCAGAGGACCGCAGAGAAGGGCAACCCGCTCCGCTCCGCAGCTAACATGCTTTATGGGCTGAACCCCCTAAAATGCCTCGTGCCGCCTTGCCTCTGCCACCGAACACCGAATTCCGAACAGCGTCTAACACCTTTTTTCGAGCAAATCCCCCCTTTCCCCTGTTCAAAAAAGAACCAACCCAACCACGCATGCCCAAGCAAGACTATCCCCGGATTTCCGACTACGGCCTGATCGGCAACCTGCACACCACCGCTCTGGTTTCCCGCCGGGGTTCCATCGACTTCATGCCCTTCACCCGTTTCGACTCGCCGACCATCTTTGCGGCCCTGCTCGACCGGGAGAAAGGCGGCAGCTTTGACATCGAGCCGGTGGACGGAGACGTCCGGGTCAAACAACTGTACCTGCCCGACACGGCGGTGTTGCTGACCCGCTTCCTGTCGGAGGCCGGCATCGCCGAGCTGACCGACTTCATGCCCGTCAAGGAGCAGGAGGAGCGGTGTTCAGTGGTGCGCATGCTGCGCTGCATCAAGGGGAAGCTGAAATTCAGAGTTACCTGCGCCCCGCGGTTCGACTACGCCCGCACGGCGCCATTCCTGAAGCAGGAAGGGCCGAAGTCCGTGCTGATGGCCGACGGCGGCACCCTGTCGGTGCGCCTGCGCAGCGACGCAGCGCTGCGCGTAGAAGGCGATGGGGTGGAGGCTGCCTTCACCCTGGAAGAGGGCCAGTGCGTTTCCTTCGTCCTGGAAGCGGTGAACCCGGATGGCCCCGAACCGGAGCGCGATCTGTACTACTACTGCAACACCGCCTTCGAAAACACGATCACCTTCTGGGAGGAGTGGATCAGCCAGGCTCAGTACCGCGGCCGCTGGGAGGAGATCATCCACCGGTCGCTGATCACGCTGAAGCTGCTGACGTCTTACCGCTACGGCTCTACCGTTGCGGCGGCCACCTTCGGCCTGCCCGAGGCCGTCGGCGGGGAGCGCAACTGGGACTACCGCTATACCTGGATCCGCGATGCGGCCTTCTCCATGTACGCCTTCGTGCGGATGGGCTTCCATGAGGAGGCCGGCGCTTTCGTCAAATGGATCATGGCGCGCTGCCGCGACCTGGACAATGCCGCCAACATCCAGCTGATGTACGCCGTGGATGGCAGCGCGGACCTCGACGAACACGAGCTGGACCACCTCGAAGGGTACCGGGGCAGCCGCCCGGTGCGGGTCGGCAACGCCGCCTCCAACCAGTTTCAGCTGGACGTCTACGGCGAGCTGATCGACACCGTCTACCTCTACAACCGCCATGACGATTCCATTACCTATGAATTCTGGGCCGACATCCGGGAGATCGTCAACTTCGTCTGCGAAAACTGGCGGAAGAAAGGCCACGGCATCTGGGAAGTGCGCAGCCAGGCCCGGGAGTTCCTTCACTCCAAAGTGATGAGCTGGGTGGCCATCGACCGGGGCATCCGCATTGCCGAGGCCCGTTCCTTCCCGGCGCCCATCGGGGAGTGGCGCCGGAGCCGCGACGCCATCTACGAAGACATTTACCACAACTACTGGAACGAAGACAAGCAGGCCTTCGTGCAGTACCGCGGCGCCGGCGTGCTCGACGCCTCCGCCCTGCTCATGCCGCTGGTGCGCCTGCTGAGCCCTCACGAGCCGCGCTGGCAGTCGACCCTGCGCGCCATCGAAAAAGAGCTGGTCACCGATACGCTGGTCTACCGCTACCGCCTGGACAACGGCGCCGTCGACGGCCTGGACGGGGCGGAGGAGACCTTCTCCATGTGTTCTTTCTGGTACATCGAAAACCTCGCCAAAGCCGGGCAAACCGACAAGGCCCGCCTCTATTTCGAGAAGATGCTGGGCTACGCCAACCACCTGGGCCTGTTCTCCGAGATGATCGCCCTCAACGGGGAGCAGATCGGGAATTTTCCGCAGGCATTCACCCACCTGGCGCTGATCAGCGCGGCGTACCAACTGGAGCATGTGGAGGAGGGGGGAAGGCAGTGAGAGGGCGTGGGCGGGACTGTTCAAAACGCTGTGTCTTTTGTTTAAACCGCAGAGGTACGCTGTCTTTCTCTGCGGGGCTCCGCGCCCCTGCGGTTTTACAAACATATGAGGCCGCGGAGACACGCAGAGAGGCCACAAAGTATTCGCTGTCAAGCGAATACTCTGTGTTCCTCCGCGGCCTTCCGAAACGAGTTCGGAACAGGTCCTGCGGTTCAAAACTTGCGGGCGGACACACATTTCTGAACAATCTCGCGTGGGTGGCAAAAAAGCGCGGGCCCTGAGCTGGAAATGGCCGCTTTTTCGGTGATGCTTATTTCTTCTTTTTTTGGCCGAAAGCAATCCTGCCCGCGCACATCCCACATCACCACTTCCTGTCACCGCACGATCCGCACCTCCACCTCCACCCTCCGGTTTTTCGCCCGGTTCTCCGGGGTATCGTTGGCTGCCGCCGGCTGCTTTTCCCCCATGGCTGTTGCCTCGATGGAGGCATCAACCCCCAGCACCGCCAGGAAATCCAGCACTGCCCGGTTTCTCCGTTCGGAAAGCCCCTGGTTGTAGGCCTCCGGCCCGATACTGTCGGTATGGCCAGCCAGAGCGATCCGGTAGCTTTGAGCGCCGGCCAGGGCCTCTTTGAGCTGTCGCAGTTCGGCTTTCGCCGTTTCGTCCAGCCCGGAACGATCGAAATCAAAGTAGACGACATAGCGGCTTTCGTATTCCTGCGCTTTCTTTTTTTCCGGTTCGGGTTCGGGCGCCTTTGGCTGCAGTTTGACGGGGTCGGCCACCACCGGCAGTTCCACCAGGGTTTCGGTGTTTTCGCCGACCACCAGTTCCTGTTCCAGGCTGTAGTAGTCGTTGAACTGTATTTGCTGGGTATAGGGCCCTTCCCGGCGGGCGAAGGAAAGGGAGTACTCGCCGGTCAGGGCGTTGCTGCGCGCCTGGGCGACGGTTTCGCTGGTCTCGTTGAAGACCAGGTTGATCCGGGCCTCCACGGCCCGGCCGCTGGAGTCTTTCACCGTGCCGTCGATGACGACTACCGGTTCTGGCCGGATGCGCTCGTCGGCGCCTGCGCCGAGGTGAGCGTAGAAGATATCGCTGTTGCGCACGAAGTAGACGTCGTTGCGCACGGCGTCGATGACGAAGCCGTAGTCTTCCTCACTGGTGTTGAAGGGGCGGCCGATGTTGATGACCGCGCCGCAGGCCGTGCCGCCTTCCAGGGTGGTCTTGAAGATGTCGAGCCCGCCGAATCCGCCCCATCCAGCGGAGCCGAAGTAGAGGGTTTTGTTGTCGGCGCCGATGAAGGCCGAGCGTTCGTCGGCCGGGGTGGAGACGTCGAGCTTTTCCGGGAAGCTCCAGGCGCCGCCGGCCTGTTTGCGGCTGACGTAGAGGTCCATCCTGCCGTCGTAGTCGGGCCCGGCGGCCACCACGAAGGTTTTGCCGTCCGGCGAGACGGACATGCCGTCGGTGGCGTACTGGTTGCTGCGGAAGAACTGGCCGATGCCGCCGCCCAGGCCTTCGGGTTTGCCCCAGGTGTCGCCGTGCAGTTCGGCGCGGTAGTAGGGCCCGCCGGTCTCCCGCCAGTCCGGCCGCCAGCTCTGGAAGTAGACGGACTGGCCGTCGGCGGAGATGTTGGGTTCGTCTTCGCCCATGTGGGTACAGACGGGCTGGCCGATGCACTGCGGGGGCGCCCACTGGCCGCCGCCCCGCCGGCTGAACCACACGTCGCCGTCTCCTTCCGCCTTGCCACGGAAGGTGGTGTAGCTCATGTTGGACCACGGCATGCCCCCCCGGCCGCTCATGAAGTAGAGGTGCCGGCCGTTGGGGGTGAGCGAGAGGTTGACATCGCGGTACTCGGAGTTCAGCCTGGCCAGTTCCTGCGGCTCGGTGTCCCAGTCGGGCAGGACGGTGGCCTGCTGGGCGGAAAGGGCAATGGAAAGGAACAGGCAGGACAGGAGAATGGGTAATTTAGGGGGTGTCATGTGGTTGTGGTTTTTTGACAGGATTAAAAAGATTTGCCCTGGAAAATAGCCCGGGAGCAGCTGTCCTTTATTTCACAGGGTGAGCAGGGCTATGGCGTTTCTATGCAGAAATGGTTTGCGGCAACAAACAACAAACAACAGACATCGATCAACAGACAACCGCCTCCGCCCAGCCTGCAACAGGCAGCCGGATCGTAAATATACGAAAGGGAAAGAATATAATAATTTGATGTGCCTCATTCCTAAGTAGTGATTAAAAAATAACTTCCCTGTTTGAGGCCCTTAGTTGTAGCTCGTTCAGCAGCCTGACCCCGCTGGAACCCTGACTGGCTGCTTCACTTCACTACAACTAAGGGCCGTGAAGTTATTTTTTAAGGATTACTAAGTAAAAAAGGCGGCGGGCCGTTCTCGGGCGGGCAGGAATCCGAGGGGTATACCGTTATAAGAATAATGATTATTTTTGTAATTATTATAAACGTAACGGTTGCAGAACCCTGTCAATTGGAATGCCCATGAAAACCGCCACCGTAAAAGAACTGAAAGGCCATGCAGCCGTCCGCTTTTCGGTCCGGAGTACTCCACAACCTGTACGAGCGGCAGCTGGCCGGCATCCGGAAGGTTGTAGCTACAATGCACGAGGACCTGCAGTACGACTATGAGCTGGAGATCGGCCGGCTGGAGGAATAGGAGTCTGTTCGTGCTAGTGGGTGGCGTGGGTCGTGATTCGGGCTATCCCTCTAAGGGTTAGACAAGGAGCACCTGGCTGTGTACAGTGTACGCGGGTTAATAGCAGTCTTTGGCTGTGTACGGTGTACGAGGCTGTCCAATCTTAAGTTCAACAACTTCTACAGCAAACTAACTTGCCGATTTTAATAATTGCATCTCAGATAAGCGTTTTCACCCGAACAAGACTTTAAAAGCTATTATCATCTTTCGGCTTTGGCCTGCAGGCTATCGTCAGGAAATAAAGATTGGGTTTCCGTATCGGTTCGCTCCTTTATGGCACCTAACACTATTGGCAATTATTAAATGGAAATAAATGCCAGGCACCTTTTTCCAACGCGGGTGTCTGGCTTTTCCAAAATCCCGGATAGTAATGAAAAAACGACTACGCTGCTTTCTGAAGCTTGTTTTTTTCTTTTTTCTGGCGAGCTTTGCTCAGGCTCAAAGTGCGCATAACAAGCCGATTCCGGCACCGGGCGGCACCAGTTTTCCCGAATGCGAGGTGCCGGCGAATGCGCGGGTTGGCAAGATCGGCAGTACCTATGTTTCACTGGAGTGGGATGAGCCGGAAGATGCATACGGTAAGTATTCCTATCAGCTTCGGTTCCGGGAGGCCGGCAGCTTCAGCTGGAAAACGATAGAAGTGAGGCGGCGGCAAGGGGTAATGGTGCAGCATTTGTTGCCAGGCAGGAGCTATGAGATAGAACTCCGCCGGGTTTGCAGTTCCGAACTGCAACTGTTCAGCGAATGGGCCGGGGTTGGCGTAACCCGCACTACCTCCGGCGGAAACAACCGGTCCCTTCCCAATGAGGTTTGCAACGCACTGACAGAAGGCATATTTGCCGAGATTTCCTCCGATGCCGTCGCTATAGCCTGGGATGGGCCGACGGCCAGCGAAGGCGCGTATTGGTATCAGATTCGCTATCGGTACACGCAGGAAGGGACAACTACCGGCTGGGTGGAGGAATCCGTGAGGGAGGGTAGTTATTTACTTGTTCCTGAACTGGAGAACGGCGCTACCTATGAATTCGAGATCCGCCTGCTTTGGGGTGAGGGCGAAAGAGAAGGAGAAGCCATCTTCACGTGCGAATGGATCAGCATCGGGGATCTTTCCATAAACGGCGGCGAAGTGGATGATGAGGAGCCTGCCCCGCCGATTACCCTGCCCACCTTTGAATGTGGGGATAATTTCACAGGCGTTTATGCCGACCCCCGTACTTCCCTGTCTTCCGCCGACCCCGGAGATGTTTTTAACATCAATGGGTTTCCGTTGTTGCTTACGGAAGTAACAGGCGGAGGCGGCTACTTTTCCGGTGAGGGCATTGTACCGCTGCCGTTCAATCAAAGAACCGTGAAGGTTTCTTTTTCCGGAATTATTGTCAATAACAGCGGGCAGGTAGTCTCCGGTACGCTAACCGGCATATCCGACGACCCGGCGAATCACCCGGACCTTACCCTCGACACCATCAGCATTGGCGGCGGGATTTGTATCCCTCCCCAGCAATCTGAAGGCTTTGATGCGAACGGCATCCATTCCGCCACTGGTCAGCCCTGGGACGAGAACGGGTTCGGAGCCAACGGGCAGTACGTCCAGCAGCCGCCTTATCCCGGCTGGAGCCCGGGTGACCCTTATGACTCCAGCTATGATCCGAACGGTTTCGATTCAGATGGAATACACACCATCACAGGCACAGAATACAACGAGAACGGTTGCAACCAGCAAGGCTTTGACGCCGACGGTCAACCCTGCGACCCCTCCGGTCCCGGGCCCTATTACTGGATGACGCCGGCAGGGAATGAACCGCCCACGCAGGCCGGCATCATCCTGGCCGAACAGGTTGAAGAAGACATCCGGCCTATGCTGATCGATGCCTGGAACCTCTATCTCGGCCGGGCCAATGACAGCATTACCGTCAACCGGGCGGCCTGCGACGCGATCCGGGGAGAGATGAACAACCTCATGACGGTGCTGGGCTACGACCGCAGTTTTATCTTCGGGCAAAACGACCAGTATTTTGCCGAAGGCATGTCTGAACTGTTTACCGCCGAGCCCAAACCCCTGGCGCTCAACATCGCCCGCGACCCGCAGCACGAGGAACTGGAAGATAAGCATGTAGCACTCTGGCATTGCGATACGGCGCTGATGAAGTTCATCTGCAGCCGGGATTTTATCAACGCCCAGCTACAAAGCGCTGCCGTCGACGCCAAAGTGGCCGATCTGCTGGATCAAATCAGCCATTTTTCCGAAGAGGATGCCGCTACCTACAGCGACCCCAACAACCTCATTGCCTGGATACAGGGCATCGTGACCAATGAGATCAAACAAGCCTGCAATATTGGCAGCTCGGGGAGCGGCGGTGTCGGTCTGGTGCCGTTTCCGGGCGGGAAGCCTGGCCAAAATCGGGAAGCCTGGGCTTCGATCCGGCCGGACCTATCGCCCGACGCCGATATGAGCCTCCTGCTCGCCGATCTGGGCGAGGAAAAGGCAGCCCTGCTCCAGTCGCTTGAGCTGGAAGAGGAAGATATTTCATTCCTGTTCCGCCAGGGCTTCCAGCAAATTGGCGGCGTCGGCCGCGCCTTTTACCTCGAAGCCCTGGCGAAGCGGCAGGCCATGCTGCCGCCGGCAGGCGGCAACCTGTTGCCGGTAGTCGTGGAAAAAGAAATCCTGGGGCGGGTTTATAAAATATATCTCGACAACATCACCTTCACTACCCAGGGTGCCACGCTGGATGCATACTTCGTCCTGGAAATCCCCACAACCGGCGACCGGCTGGTGTTTAAGGCGCTGGGCATACCTTTTGGGCCGACGGGAATGACGGTGGATACCCGGCTGGAGCTGGGCACGAATGTCAGCATCCGCATCAATAATGCCGCCCGGCTCAACATATTGGGAACGGCAGATACTTATGTAGAGTGGGACTGCGAGGGCTTCGCTGGCATGGGGCTGGATGCCGAGATCGAATTTTGCCGGGAGTACATCGTGCCCCTTGATTCCGAGCTTGAGGTAAAGCCCGAGCCGGAGCGCGCCAAGGCCTACTTCACCGTCCAGATGCCCGCCTGGGGCGAATTCATCGCTCAGCTCAATTTCGACGACTTTGCCATCACGGGACTGGAAGACATCAAGTGGCAGGTCCACAATGCCCGGCTGGACTTCTCCGAGTCGCAGACTCCTTCCGATATCGCTTTCCCGGCTAACTACGGCTCTCCCTTCGTCAGCGCTGCCGGCCAGCCCAGCCCCTTGTGGAAGGGCTTTTACCTGGAAGAACTGACGGTCACCCTGCCCGACAACCTCACCGCCCAGGAGATGGGGCAGCAGCAGGGCGGTACCGGCGCGTCGGTCACCATTTCCGTGCAGGACGTGATCATCGACGACCGGGGAGTGACCGGCAAGGCCTCGGTAGCCAACCTCATGCCCCTTTCCGACGGCCGGCACCTGGGCGGTTGGGCCTTCTCCATCGATACCTTCAGCATCAGCGTGGTGGCCAACGCCCTGGCGGGAGTAGGGTTCAACGGCCTGCTGCACGTGCCCATTTTCCGAAGCGGGCCCAGCAACAGCGCGCCTATCACGGAGGCGGACTGCCTGAAGTACCAGGCGGTAGTTCAACCCGGCAACCTGTACAATTTTGCCATTCATCCGGCTTCGGATACCACTTTCCATGTGCCGCTGTGGGTGGGGCAGGCCAACATCCGGAAAAATTCTTCAGTTTCCGTCACTTATGGCGGGGGGGATTTTCACGCTATCGCAACGCTGTACGGCGATATCGAGATCGACGGCCTGGGAAATAACGTCAATGTCGAGGTGCCCAGGATTACTTTTGAAGGCGTGACGCTTTCCAACCGCGCCCCCTATTTTTCACCAGGCGTTTGGGGCTTCCCCAACAGCATTGGCGCCAAAATGGGCGGTTTTGGGATCAGCCTGGAGAACCTGGCGTTGACCCATACCGACAATCCCGAAGAAGTAGCGCTCAACTTTGGGATGCTGATCAACCTGATCAATGACGATATCGATATTACAGCCGGGGGGGGCTTCCAACTGGTAGGAGAGCTGGACCAGTCGAGCGGCCGGCAGATATGGAATTTCAAACAGTTTAAAGTGTCGGATATATCGATAGACGCCAGTTGGGCGGGGGTAAACCGCATCACCGGCGAGCTCTCTTTCTATGAAAACAACGCACAGTTCGGCAACGGTTTCCGGGGTATGGTCTCAGTCCGTTTTGCCGGCATGGGCGAAGGGGGAGGCAGTGGCGTCGGCATTGACGCCGTAGCCCAGTTCGGGAGCAAAGACGATTTCAAATATTTCTTTGTCGATGCCATGGTCCACCTCAATCCGGGCATACCCATCGGCCCTGCGATCAACATCCGCGGCTTTGGGGGCGGTGCCTACTACCGGATGAGCCGGGACGCGCAGGGTTCTTACGTGAGTTTGCCGGCCAGCGAAACGGGCGCGCCCAGCTTGCCGGCACTGGGGCAGTCCCTCTCCGGTGTCGTTTATGTGCCGGATCGCAACGCCGGCCTGGGGTTGAAGGCGACCGTCGCCCTGGCTACCTCCAAAGAAGAAGTGTTCAATGCCAACGCCACTTTCGAGATCGCATTTAGCGCCGGCGGGGGCCTAAGCACGATCCGCTTTTACGGCAACGCCCGCTTTATGGATGGCCTCAGCATGAGCACAGGGTAGCGTAGGCGGCAACTATAGCATCCTCGGCGGCCTGATCAAGGGCAACTGCAACTTCCAGGTGACACTGGGCGAAAGCTGCCAGATCACTGGCGCCAATGATCCGGCAGAGAGCCTGAAGGTGATCCTCAACGTGGCGCCAGGCGACGGTTCTGCCAACGTAGCGCCCAACATCCAGCCAAACGCGAGCTTCAACCTGCCGCTGGGCGAGGAATTCCCCCTGGCGGACGTCAACGGCAACGTTTCCAACTATAAGGCTGAGCTGGACTACGCCCGCCTCACCAGCCTGAATTCCGGCGTGATCATCCCCGGCGAGCGGGAAATGTCCTTCGGCAATTATAACCTGGATTACGTGCCTTTTAACATGCTGCCGCCCAACGATTCTTTCCGGTTTGAGGTAAAAGTGCGGATTTTGAGAGACGGCCAGGAAACGGAGACAGAAACCAAAACCGTCACCTTTACCACCGGGCCGGCGCTGGATGTCATTCCGGAGGGCAACGTGCGGGCCAGCTACCCCATGAACGGGCAGTACAATTTCTACAAGGGCGAATGGGCGGAACAGAAAGGCTTCATCCTGCTGGAAGCCGGGCAGCCCGAGCTGTTCCTCGACGTCCCGGAAGGCTACTACCAGCGGGCGAAGATCACCCGCAAAAACGGGCCCTCTTATGCTTTTCCCGTTCAGTACGACCCTTACGAGAAAAAAGCGACTTTCCCACTCCCGGGCGCCCTGATGCAGAAAGACGCCATGTACAAGATAGAGATCGTCAACATCCCGGTCTCCGGAGGCGGCGGTCAGGGTGGCGTTACGCAAGCAACGGCGGCTGCCGCCCAGAGCATGGACGTGAACAGCACGTTCACGCCCACGCAGAATACCACGCCTTCCGGGCCGGCCGCTCAGGCCAGCCAGTCCAGCGCGTTCAGCGGCGGCATGAGCCAGGACCCGGCCGGGGGCAGTACGCCGCCCTCTCATGTTTTGTATACCATCCACTTCCGGACGAGCGCCTACAACACGTTCATGGAAAAGCTGGCAGACATCGAACAGAACCATTCGGAAGTGCAGAATTTTGTCGGTGCCGTTATTTTCCACCCGACGATCAGCGAGCCGTTCGATAAGTTTGAGGTTGGCCTGGGCGGGCATGAGCCGCTGATAGAATGTCAGGCGCAGATCAGCAACGTACCCTGGTATCAGGATTACGTCGTCCCGATGTTATACAGCCGTTTTCCGGGAGTAGTATCCTTTGCCGGGTTCTCGGAAGAATTTGAGGTGCATAACCGCCCAATCGATTTGGGCATCCCACCGGTGAAAGCAGCGGCTATTACTCAGGGAGATCAGGAACAGGTTATTGAGGTGCGGCCCATTAACTACCATGTAGGCTTCGTGCCTGCGGCAGCCAATGTCTGGCAACGCATCGAAAACAACTGCACCCAGGTGATCCGGAAGGATTTTTACGGATTTCGGAATCGGCTCAAGGATGCCATAGACGATACCTTCTTTTTCGAAGGCAACGGCGAACCACTCCCGCCCCAGGTAGAGAATAATATCTGGAGATCTATTCCGGACTGGGCGGAGGAAATTTGCTACGACCCTGACTTCTTCTTCGATCCGCCGTATCCGGGCACTTACCCCATGCAGTTCCAATACAAACTGCCCGGACTGAATACGGTGACGACGGTGCATGCCATTAATTTGACGAAGAACTGAGCAAGGAAATTTTAAGTGAAATTACAAATCCAGCATTATGCGCTTGATTAAGCCAACTCTGATAGTTTTTATCGCCTTTGCATTAATGCCTTTCACCCTCCCCGGCCAGGCTCCGGTACCCGACAGCCTGTCGGTCCGTATGCTGGCCCACGCCACCGGCAGCTCCATCATCCTGCGCTGGGCGCCCCTGGACTACGAAACCTGGGAATGGGGCAACCAGCACGGCTACCGCCTGGAGCGGGTAACGATCCGCCAGAACGGAGCATACCTGACGTATTCCGAACAGGAGCAATCGTTCGTGGTGCTGGACAGCACCCTGGCGCCCCTGCCGGAAGCGGCCTGGCAGCCGCTGGCCGATGCCGACGACCTGGCAGGCCTGGCGGCCGGCGCCATCCACGGCCAGGGCTTCATGGTGGATACCCTGTCTACCGAGGGACTGGTGGAGGCCTACAACGTCAACCAGGAGCGCGACAACCGCTTTGGCTTCAGCCTCTTTGCGGCCGACCAGTCCTATACGGTTGCCGAGGCGATGGGGCTGGCCTATACCGATGCCGGAGTGGCGCCGGGCGCCATTTACGTCTATCGCGTAAGGCCCAATAACGTGCCTGCCGGGACGGTACTGGAAAAAGGCAGGGTCTCGGCCGGAACGGACGAGACAGAAGCTTTTCCCCAACCCAACGGCCTCACGGCTTTCCCGGGCGACCGGCAGGTCCGGCTAAGCTGGGAGCGCACCGGGAGTGGCGAGTTCTACACCAGCTTTATCGTCGAACGGTCGGACGACGGCGGCGCCAGCTTCCAGCAGGTGAACGACAAGCCAGTGATCTACACCACCTCTACCGGACCGGAGAGCAACTACCTCTTTTTCCAGGATTCCCTGCCGGCCAACGGGCAACTTTACGTGTACCGGGTAAGGGGCCATTCGCCCTTCGGCCTTCCCGGCCCGGCGTCGGATACAGTGCATGTGGTAGGCAAGCCCCGCCCGGTGGATTATACGCCGGTGATCGTTAGTATGGAAGAGCAGGCTGGCGGGAGCGTACAGATCAAGTGGAACCCAGCCGGCAGCCTGAGGACGCAACTGAGCGGTTTCGACGTTTACCGGTCGGCGAGCCGGGAAGGAGAATTTGTGAAAATTAACAGCGCGCCGGTTTCTCCGTTTTTATATTTCTACACCGACGACAATGCTCTGCCGGTGAATTACTACGTCGTTAAAGCGGTGGATATCAACGGCTATGTACTGGAATCCTTCCCGCAACTGATGCAGCTGAACGACAAAACGCCGCCGGCTGCCCCGGATGGCCTGGAGTGCGTCGCCGCCGCCAACGGGATTGTCCAGCTGCGCTGGGCGCCCAACTCCGAAGAGGACCTGATGGGTTACCGCGTTTTTACGGCCAACCAGCTGGACGGCGAATACGCCCAGCTCACCGACACCTGGATCCGCGATACGGCCTTTTACCACCAGCTGAACCTGATGACGCTTTCCGAGGATGTATATTTTAAGGTGCTCGCCCTGGATTACCGGGAGAACCAGTCGGCCCTTTCGGCCGCCTGCGAAGTACAGCGGCCGGACATCATTCCGCCGGCGCCCCCCAACATTTCGGAGGTGGAATCTACGATGGAGGGCATCCGCCTGGCCTGGCAGGAAAGCCCCAGCGAGGATGTGGAAAAATACGAACTTCACCGGCGCAAGGTTTCGGGTTATTCCTGGGACATCCTGGAAAGCTGGGGCCCAGGTGAGTTGTCTTCATTTGTGGACACCACTGCTTCTTATGAATTCGAATACGAGTACCGCCTGATGGCCATCGACGACGCTGGCCTGCGGTCCAGTTCCAAACCCATTCGGGCGCAACCTCTGGACGATGGCATACGCGCGCCGGTCGCCAACCTTTGGGTGATGCCGGGGCACCGCACCAACCTGCCGCAGGGCGGCGGCCAATACATTATCTGGAACAACGGCGACTATGCCGTCCACAGCGGGCAGACTGTGCCCCGGGGCGCTGCCGTCCTCGTATGGGAGTACCCGGATTCGCCGGGCCTGCACAGCTTCCTGATCTACCGGGCGGCAAGAGACGGGCAGTTTCGGGCGCATAAGACGGTGCTGCCGGAGAATGCCTTTATCGAGTCCGACCGCCTGATGGAGTATATCGCCCTTTTCGGGGAAAATGCCAGCATTAACCTTAGCGGTACGATCAAGACTTACCTTTTCGTCGATGAAGACCTGCGGGGCGGGCTGTCCTATCAGTATAAGGTGATGGCGCGGTATATCGACGGAGCGGTGTCGCCCATGTCGGGGGCGGTAGTGATTGTGTTTTAGGGGGGAGTTCGCAGTTCGCTATTCGCTGTTCGCTGGCAGCCGCGGCCAGCCCGCGAATAGCCAATAGCGAACAGCGAACAGCCAACAGCGAATAGCAAATAGCCAACAGCAAACAACAGACAAAAAGACTAAACATGAAAATACCCATTACCATCCTATTTTCTCTTCTTGGCATAACCGCCCTACGGGCGCAGCCTATCGGAGCAGATTGCGATCGCGCCATGCCGGCCGATCATACAAGCACTTATCACATTCCCGAAGTAGGAAGAGTAGGAGGGGCGCCGGCTGCCCTGCCGGTTCCCTGCCGCCCGGAGGGCCTGCCGCAGACGCGCGTTTTCTGGTTCCAGTGGGTGGTGGAAAGCCCCGGCCTGCTGGCCTTCGACCTCCTCCCCGACAACCCGGACGACGACCTCGACTTTGTGCTCTACCGCCTGCCGCAGGGGCTGGGGCAGTGTGCGGGTAAAACCTCGGTCCGCTGCATGGCGGCGGGCCCGCGCATCGGCGCTGCCCGGGCAGCCTCTTCCTCCTGCCTGGGCGCCACCGGCCTGCGCGCCGGCACCTGGGACGAGGCGGAACAACCCGGCTGCCCGTCCGCCAACGACAACTACCTGGAAGCGCTGGAGGCTCAGCCCGGCGAGGCCTACGCCCTGTGGGTGAACAACTACACCTCCGGCGAAGGCTTCACATTGCGGTTTACCGGCAACGCCCTGCTTTCGGCGGAGGCCCTGCCCAAGGCCGATTGGTCGGCCCGCGTTTTTCCCAACCCGGCGGAGGCGGAGCTGTTCGTCGCCCTCGACCTGCCCCGCCCCGCTACCGTGGAACTGACGGTGCTGGATGCACTGGGGCGGTTCGTCCACGCGCAGGAGGAGGAGCTGGCCGCCGGCCCTCAGCAGCTGAGCCTGAATACCGAGCGCTGGAACGACGGGGTGTACTGGCTGATGGTGGAGGTGGATGGGGAGTGGTGGTTTGGGAAGGTGGAGAAGATGGGGGGGTAGGGAAATACATGGAGATACATGGAGATACATGGAGATACATGGAAATACATGGAGATACATGGAAATAGATGGAGATGGATGGAAATAGATGGAGATGGATGGAAATGATCGCAGGGTTCTTCTGGCCCCAAATTGATATATACCCAACGGCAATAGGTTGTGTGTATTTGTGCGCGGACTTCTCCTTTAGGAGATTTGAGGGGCGGTGTGGTCAACGCACGACCTGTCCCGCTTTGCGGGAAAACCTATTGCAACGAAGTATAAACGATTGATTATATTTTCTTCCACCCGCCGCCTTTTGCCGACAGGCGAGGCGGAGAGGTTGTATCACTACGCAAAACTTTTTCAGCAATGAACCTTCATAAACTTTACGCGCTTGCCTTTGGCTTTGTCTTTCTGATCCATTCCCTGGCAGGGCAAAACTGTTATGTGCAACTGGATGACGCTTCGGGCTTTGATACGAGCCCGTATCAGCAGGAGCTGGAGAATGCGGCCTGCGAGTTGGTGCAGGCTTTCCCTCCGGAGTTTCAAAACCAGTTCAAGGTGTACGACTTCGGCTTCTATCTGCATCAGGAGCATTACCAGGGGGGCTTTCCGCAGGTATTTCTGGATAAGGTGGCGGAGGTGGAGCAGTTGTCGCCATACTTTTTGCTGTTTGGGAAGCAGACGGATGGGAGTGGGGTGTATACGAGGATTTGGGTGGAGGTGCGGTTGCCGGAGAGTGGAATGTTCGATTGTTTGGATAGCGAAAAAATGGCAGGAATTCTGGCTGAGCTCGATTTGATTTTGCATGACAACTATAGTCCTCCCAATGGATTTGCAGAAAAGGAAATGGAAGTGATGTCTCGTCTTTCGTCTTTCATTGAACAGTTGAAAATTTGTTGTTTTTTTTCGCCAGGTTTTAGGATATCCGGCTCAGATTTAGATAGTTCATTGCTTGAAATTAAAGTTTGTATTGATAATAACTGCCAAGAAGAAGTAGAAGGCGTAGTCGCTGTAATAAGCCCTGGACCAAACATGCCGGAAATCGCATTTACTCTTGAATATTATGGTGATACAATATGTGTCGACCTGAACGCTGTACTTGAAATTCGTTATGAACGGTCACCACCTTCTGCACCGAGCAGAGCTAGGAATGACAACGCAGAATTTATGATAGCAAATGTAAATATTGGATTTCCATATACTTTTGATTACGAAGAAGTGGGATTATGGGGCGAGAATTGGGCTACAATTCAGGGGGGTAGGGCTGAATTGATTATCTATGATATTTTTGGGGAATATATCAAATCATTTAAGTTTACAGTCAAAGGCCAGAATCCAAAAGTTGGAGAGGTCTTTGATCATTTAGATCAGGCACCCTATGGAGAAATATGGTTTTTAAAGAAATTATTCATGCATGAAAGCGCAACTCGCCCAACAAATGATTTAGGTACGGAGATGTTCCAGTTCAACTTTTTAAGTGAGGAACATGAAAATTTGGAAGAAGACTGGAATGCTTGGAGCCGATGTCCTAATATGTCGTTCGATGGAGGATGGGGTCTGGGGCAATTAACGAACCCTGTACCTGACAAACTATCTTTGTGGGACTGGAAAGCGAATATTCATGAATGTTACCATCGACTTGCTGAAGAAACTTTAACTGAAGAGCCTGAAACCCGATATGCTTTTATCAAAAGAAAAATTGGAGATTATATGGATATTATTTTGGACTGGGAATCAGAAAACCCTGGTTTTGAAGTAGAAGGACATGAAGCCTTCCAACACGGCGGTATTACGTGGGTGCATGGAATGAGCACTTTATTTGAACAGGTAAATGATATTGATGGATTTCAAGATCACTTTGATGTGGAATTAGAGGAAGGTGAACATTCATTCTTGGATGCTATGGTTCTAAAAGCTTACAACGGGATTGGGACAGTTGGCTCCCCCCACTATGACCAGAACTTTTACTACATTTTTTACGATGAAGGTAATCCCAGTCAGATACCTGAGTGGAGAATTGATGTCGACGCCCATTATGGAAATAGTGTTAATTTTTATGTTGAAAGTGTAGCTGAACAGGAAATTCCCAATCATTAAACCAATTCATCTATTATGTCTTTTCGCATTTTGCACCTTCTCATAGTCTTTTCCTTTTTTATCTGGAAAAAAGGGCACAATCAAAACGATAGCGCCCTTTATTTTATCATGGCTTTCGAAGATGACTTCGAGCGGGTTCCTAACCGGTATCAAACTTCTTTTTCTGAATACGATAAGATATTGTACCGTCTGGATGCCGACACCCTAGCTTTGGTAGATACACTCAATGCAACAAATGGGTTGAGGATGAAAATGTTAATGCACTACCCTGAACAAAAGCTTATATATTTTGAAGAGATAGATTTGTTGGGAGGTCGTGAGGCTGAGGTTATCTCTGTTCTGGACTATAAGGAAGGCTTGGCACTCAGACGGTTTAAGCCCGATTGGGATACTACTTTTCAAGGATATACGCTGGCCATTGTGCCACTCCTCTTAAATAATGAGCTGGTTTTCAATAATGAAAGGACTCGGAGGAATAATAGTTATACAGATTATGGGAGAGACCGGTTTTTCAACAAGTACCGATTAGCGCCTCAGGATTTTCAAAATATTGTAATGCCTGGATTTTCAGGCCTACAGCGGAGCGGACCAGGCGGTTTCGCCTATAGTTTTGTGAAGGGCAATTTCAGTCAAATGAAAATCACCAGGACTTTGAATTTTTCAAGGATGCCTGCGGCGAATATACAGCTGCCAGATAGTTTGAAAAATTACAATGACCCTCATGTTTGGGTACTAATAAATAATGAACGTTACTTTTTAGGGACAGGAACGATAAACTATACTGAGGCCTCTGATTCTATTAGGGAACTATGGGTGTATGATAAAAGGCGCTCATCCTGGAAGTCAATTCTCCTTCCTGGTTTGGGAACTTCAAAATTTATGAACTATGAAGATTGGCTCTATGGTGTCATATTAAAATCCAGTTATCATCTCAGTAAAAACCCTTCCTATAAGGACTCAGTAATGTACTTCTATAATAAATACAAAGATAGATATAGTAAACAATACGGCTCTCCTCCTGATTTTGTCCCTCTATGCGGTAAGCTCTTTTTATGCCATCTACCAACAAATTCTTTGATCATCTGGGATGCCGGTGATCTTGACGCTGAGGTCATTTCGATAAGTGGCCATACTGTTTTCTACCGAGTTTTTGACGAAATCAGAGCCGTTGAGCTAGATGAGAATAACCTGACGATTGACTGGGCTACTGATCGCATCTTAGTCAAAGATCAGGAACGGATTCCATATGTTCACTGGATGTTTTTTGCCCCTTTATCAAAAATAGAAGAAGTATGGGTGAACGAGCCTGAGAAATAGAGAAGAGATGAAAATCCCAGCTTGCTCCCCATAAACTATAACTCGTTTACAATCCCCGCTTGCTCGCTACGAGCTACAGCTCGTACGCGGCCCTCAGCCCAGGGCTCCTGCCCTGTAAAAAGCCAAACTGGACTACCAAGATTGGTGACCTTATGCAAGGCCGTTCAGAAAAACTTTAATTCCCGAAATTGGATAAGCAATATAAATATGGAAGCATGCAAAGCTCCTTTACAAATTCAGGCTCTGCTTCATTTGAGAGCATATATCAGCCTGCAGAGATCATTGCCGCTACCGGCTGGATACTGATCATTCTGGGGCATGGCCTGTTCAGCGAGCTGAGAAACAAAGGGTGGTGGCGGAAACGGACAGGGCAATGAGTTGTGCGATCCATCAGAGTTTTCAAATTTGGTTAACAAGGTGACATCTTTTTTCGGAGGTACGGAGAAAAAAGGTGTCATCTTGTGGGACTTCTGAGATGACACCCTTCTTACAAGGATTGAGAAATGCGCTTAAATTTGGACAAAGAATACTGGAACAAATGCTGGAGCCTGATCGCCCCCAAATTCGGTATCGATAATAACGAGCCAGCAGCACTCGATGAAGCATTCTGGGATCAGGTCATCTCCAATATCAAAGAAGTAGCCAAAGAAAACAATTATCTGCTTTTTGGAATTTTGTTGCGCCGGGAGGACGAAATGACAGAAGACGTCCTCCTGGATTTGTTGTTCTATCTTGTGATCAGAAACAAAAGGGTGTTTCAATTATTCAAGCGCGATCCGGATAAATATGGAAGCATGCAAAGCTCCTTTACTGCTTCCGGCCTGCTTCATTTGAGGGAGTATATTCCTGAGGAAAAGTATAAGCGTTTAAAAGAAGACATCCATCTTGAAGAGATGAGAAACAATCTCGTTCATTGCACCGAAGAGCAGTTGAAAAGTTTGTTTCCGCAAACATTCTGGAATTTCGATAGGAGAGGGCATATTTAAAGTTGCTATCTTCACCCCCAAAAGCGCGCCATGCCCACCCCGTCCGATGAAAATACTCTTACTATCGCAAAGCGCCTCCTCCGCGCCCACCAACTGCTCGAACTCCGCCGCCCTGCCGATGCGGAAGCGGAATTCCGGGCCGTGCTGGAACTCGACCCCGACAATGCCCTGGCCTTCCGGGGGCTGGCCACCTGCGCCCGTTTGAAGGACAACCTGCACAGCGCCCGGGAGTTCATCGGGCAGGCCCTCCGCTGCAGCCCGGACGATGCGGCCAGCCATTTCGAGGCCGGACAGGTTTTTAGCCTGTTGGAAAAACACAGTAAGGCCATCCGCCATTTTGAGTGGGCCGTGGAACGGGCGCCGGAGAATGCCGACTTTCTCTTCGGGCTGGCCATCGCTTTCCACCGGTCCGGCGGGCTGAAAGATGCCCTCAAGGCGGAAAAGCTCGTCGGCCGGGTGCTGGCGCTGGACCCCAGCCACGCACCGGCACTAAGCTACAAGGCGGCCATTGCCCGGCGGGGCTTTCACTTCGGGGAAGCGGAAAAGTACCTGCAGCAGCTTGGCCGGGCCGATCCGGAGGATACCTACCTGCAAAGCCTCCTGGCGGAGCAGCGCCGCCGGGAAGGCCATATCGACATGGCGCTGGAACACCACCTGGCCGCCCTCCGGCAGGATCCCGGAAACCGGGCGGAACTCTACAATTACTATGAAACCTATGCCTACCAGAACCGCCTGTGGCGGGCCTTGGCCGGTTGGGATGGGGGGATGTTGTTCAATCCCGTTTCTCAATTCATCACCACGGCGATTGTCATTTTCCTGCTGCTCCTCCTGGTCACGAAAAGCCCGGCGTTTATACCCGAAATGGCAATTCAGGCCCTCGCCTGGCTGGTTTACCTGCCCCTTTTCGTCTTTTGGGTGGGGCGCCTGTGGTCCAAATGGGTGGCCCCGCGCCATCGCTGGCATTTCCCCTTTACCGGCAGGGCGGCCCGGTTTCTGTTCCTGGACCTCAGCGGCACCCTGGGGGCGCTGGCCTTCGGCGCCTACCTGGCCACCGGCGATTTTGTCGGCGTGACGACGGCCGTGTTCCTGATGATCTACGGCGCCATTGCCGCCGGGTTTTTCATTATGGCGGAGGAATACTTTATCCGGCCGCTGGGCCTGATCCTGGTTGTCATCTACCTTTGCGGCGCCATCAACCTCGTGATGGCCCTGCTGGGGTACAAACCCTTTCAGCCAGCAGAGATCATTGCCGCTACCGGCTGGATACTAATCATTCTGGGGCATGGCCTGTTCAGCGAGCTGAGAAACAGAAGGTGGTGGCGGAAACGGACCGGGCAGTGAGTTTTTGGTCTATCATAGTTTTCAAATTTGGTTAACAAGGTGACATCTTTTTTCGGAGGCACGCAGAAAAAAGGTGTCATCTTGTGGGACTTCTGAGGATGGCACCTGCCTTTTTCGTTCCTCAAAAGCCAGATGACACCTAGGGTGTTCATTAACAAGCTGCTTACGAGGGTTTCATTCCCACAACTTTTGTTCCTGTTGATTTCACCTAACCCGGTCGAAAGGCCGAAAATCGCTGAAACGGGTTTTTTAAAGCAAATCCCAACAGGACTAAAACCTGTGGGAACGAAATTCCACAGAATGAACACCCTAGATGACACCTCGTCATCACCTTTTATCTAAAAGAAAAATGGTATGACTTCTTCAAATAACCGCTACGATACATTAGAGCAGATTATCTTCGAACAAGGACTACGGATAGTAGGGGTGCACTGCTACCCTGAGCTTGACCTAATGCTGGTGGTGCTGAATAACAAAAAGGTTTTACGCCGGAAGATCAGCTCATCGGCACGGCTGCAATCGGCAAGCCGGGAGCAACTCCAAAACCTGCAGCTCATCAGCGGCGGGATAGGCGCCCACTGGCCAGATGTGGACGAAGATATTAGTTTGAAAGGCCTGCTGAAAGAGGAGTTTTCGTTGAAGGAGGCAGCCTGATCCGGTATCTGGTTCATGAAATCTATTAGAAACTACAACCTGTCTGGCATCCACCTCTTCGAGGTATCCATTCAGGGAGAAGGTCGGCTGTCGCGCCCTTTCAAATGTTAAGTTTCTGTGAAATCCACAATTTCCCGGCATTCCTCCCCAAATCCCCTTACCTTTGCGCGCTTAAAAAAAGCGATACCTGCTTAATCGGGTTTCACTCATGCCAGTTTTCTTGCCACAAAAACACCAAAACACAAAATCCGCACAAAGTTTTGTGGGACCACGTGACCTTCGTGTTTTCGTGGCAAAAAGCGCCTGGCCCAAATAGTAAAAAAAACGCATTCTATGTTAACAGTCCAGGGCTTAGGCCTGCAATACGGCAAGCGCATTCTCTTCGACGAGGTAGAACTCCAGTTCACCCGCGGCAACTGCTACGGCGTCATCGGCGCCAACGGGGCGGGCAAGACCACCTTCCTGAAGATCCTCTCCGGGGAAATTCCGGCCATGCGGGGCAGCGTGAGCCTCGAGCCCGGCAACCGCATGGCGGTGCTGAAGCAGGACCACTTCGAGTTCGAACAGGAGGAAGTGTTGAATACCGTCATGATGGGCCACCGCGAGCTCTACGACATCATGCTGGAAAAGAACGCCATCTACATGGACCCCGACGCCACCGATACCGACGGCATGCGCGCCGCCGAGCTGGAGAACAAGTACGGCGAAATGGGCGGATGGATTACGAGAGCGATGCCGCCGAGCTGCTGAGCAATATGGGCGTAAAGGAAGAGCTGCACTACAAACAGATGAAAGAGCTGAGCTCCGGACAAGGTGAAGGTCCTCCTGGCGCATACCTGTTCAACAACCCCGACCTGCTGCTGCTCGACGAGCCTACCAACGACCGGACGCCGAAACGGTACTTGGCTTACTGACTTCCTTACTGACTTCAAAATACGGTCATCGTCGTCTCCCACGACCGCTACTTCCTGGATATACTGCACCCACATGGTGGACATCGACTTCCAGCGCATGCGCATCTTCACCGGCAACTACACCTTCTGGTATGAATCCAGCCAGCTGATGGCCCAGCAGATGGCCAACAAGAACAAAAAGATCGAGCAGAAGCGCAAGGAGATGATGGAGTTCATCCAGCGCTTCAGCGCCAACGCCTCCAAATCGAAGCAGGCTACCTCCCGCAAAAAGGCCCTGGAGAAGCTCAACCTGGAAGACATCCAGCCCTCCAGCCGCAAGTATCCCTACATCAACTTCCAGATGGAGCGCGAGCCGGGCGGGCAAATCCTCAGGGTGGACAAGCTGGGGCGTACCGCTACCGACGGCACCCCGCTCTTCGGCCAGGTGTCGTTCACCATCAACCAGGGCGAGAAAATCGCCCTCGTCAGCCGCGAAGCTTCGGCCATGACCGCCTTCTTCGAGGTGCTGGCCGGCAAAGCCGGGGCCCATGCCGGCACGATCGAGTTCGGCAAGACCATCAAGGTGGGCTACCTGCCCAACGAGAACGCGGCCTACTTCGCCGGCGCCGGCGATCTGGACCTCATCAACTGGCTGCGCCAGTATTCAGAAGACAAGGACGAGCAGTTCCTGCGCGGCTTCCTCGGCCGCATGCTGTTCTCCGGCGAGGAGGTCTACAAAAAGGCCTCCGTCCTGTCGGGAGGGGAGAAGGTGCGCTGCATGCTCTCCCGGGCCATGCTCCAGCAGCCCAACTTCCTGCTGCTGGACGAACCCACCAACCACCTCGACCTGGAGTCCATCACCGCCCTTAACAACGCCCTGCGCGATTTCAAAGGCAACCTCATCTTCACCTCCCACGACCACCAGCTGATGCAGACGGTGGCCAACCGCATCATCGAGATCACCCCCAACGGCATCATCGACCGCCTCATGACTTTCGAGGAGTTCCTGGTCTCGGAAGAGGTGAAAAGGCAACGGGAGGCGCTGTATAGGGGGGTGCTGGTTTGAGGATAACGACTGGATGAGTGGATGTATGAGTGAATCTTGCCCACCTGACCAAGCTCGCCACCAGCATGGGCGCCGTGCTTCACCTGTCGGGCCATACCGACGGCTCCGGGCTGGAATCCGGCAACCAGGAGCTCTCCCTGCACCGCGCCCGGTCCCTCAAACAGTTCCTGGTGATGAAATGTGGCTTCAACCCGGATAAAATCTACGTTTACGGCTACTGCGTATCCCGCCCCATTTGCCCGAACGATACGGAAGAAGGGCAGCGAGGTATCCGGGAGGCCGCGCTAAAATGGCACTTTGTAGCGCCTCTGACAAATCAGAAGGTTGTATCATCTTGAATACCAATATTTTAATCATATTCAAAGCTGTCTTTTCTGAAAAATAAGCGGTGAGAAGATGCTGTCAACTGTCCTGGAAGTTGTCTTAAAAAACAGGTAACTTTGCTTTAGCCTTCGCCTGAAACCGCCTGAGCTAGTGGCCAGGCGAACTTCAAGTCGCCTGGCCACTAGCTCAGCGCAAAATGAGTAGGTGGCCCGATGTGCGATTTTTGGTGTTTGATATGCAGGGAGGGGGGGCAAAGCCGCGTACCTGCAAGGCAAGGATTATAACTGAAGCTTTTTCTTTACCCCGGAAAGTATCTCCCTCCCCGGCAGTTCCTCAACCTCAGCCTGGGCGCAGTTGCGATTTGTCCCCGTATAAAAGCTCTAAAATGCTAGTTTCAGGTAGCGCCAAATAGCCGTTCGTTTCATCAGCAGAGGGGGACAAATCGCAACTGCGCCCCCTCAGCCTCAACCTCAGCCTCAACCCCTACCTCACCCGCTCCGGCCCCTGCGAATTGTTGTGGATGCGCCAGCGTTCGTCCTGTATAGACCGGTAGACGACTTCAAATTCGAACCCTTCTGCTATCAGGCGGGAGATGGCCTCCCTGACCTGTTGGTGTTCCTGCGGGTCATTTTTCACGGCCAGGATATTGTAGCTGGAATTGGCGGGGATGGCCAGGCCGATGTCCAGCGTAGAAAAAGACACATTTTTCAGGCTGTCCAACCCCGATACTTCTGAGGACAGGAAATTAAAAAAATCGTGGTTGTAATCTTCCAGCCGGTACGTTTTTCCTTTGTGCCTTAAGGTAACCGATTCGATGATCGCCGGCCCCACCCCGTGGTTCTTCAGGTTGATCTCAAAGGTATTACTTTCTCCGTCGTTGGTGGTCGACAGCATCAGGTACGGCATGATGGCGATATAATTCTGCCGCCGCATCAGGTTGGTCTGGTAGACGAAGATGAGCAGCGTGATGAAGCTGATGCTGATGGCGGAGAGGCTGACCAGCTTGTCGGCATTCCATTTGATCTTGGCCCTGGGCATCTGATTGGTCATTGGTTCGGGTTCAAATGTAGGGAAATTTTCAGAAGCTTGCGGTGGTTCGGCAGGCGGGGAGGAAGTAGCTGGGATCGGCGTTGATTTTTGGAACCAGTTTTTGGCGCTGCTCTTTTTTATACTTTAATCCTGAGCAAAAAATTTATCCCTTGCTGTTGGGTTTTGTAAGTACCAATTTTAGAAGGCAAATTAATATACGCTCTCTCCTTGGTGGAGGAGTCACTTTTCAAGTGCTGAGCAAGAACAGGAACTGGCTGAAAATTGCGCTCTCCAATGAGTATGAGCAAACCGGGTTTAACAACGATACCTTTAATCGTACGGTGTACAATGGGAGCCGATCAATCCTCCCCCAAAACAGAACTCCCCGGCACCCGAAGGCAACCGGGGAGCACATTCAAGGTAATTGACACAAGTTCTTGATGGTTGGGCCGGGATAACTGACGAGTTTCTCTATTGGAAGGCCTCCGGAAACGCGTCAACTATCCCGGCCGGCTTTAATGGCACATCGGCGCGTTCTGCATATCGTTCCAGAACTGCAGCCCGGTGGGCACGTCGAAATTCAGCCCCCGGAGGATAAACAGAACCGCAAAGGCGACCAGAAACATCGGGACTAACCTCCGCAGGCGCGCCCGCCACTGTAGGTTGATGAACTGCCCGGCCAGGGCGGTGGCGAACATCAGCGGTATGGTGCCGGCCCCGAACAGGGCCATGTAGAGGGCGCTTTCGGGAACGCTGCCTGCCGCCAGGGCCCCCACAATAGCCATATAGACCAGCCCGCAGGGCAGCAGCCCGTTCAGCATGCCGATCAGGAACAGCCGGCCCGGGCCCCGCTGCCGCAGCAGCCAGCCCAGTTGTTTTTTTACCCAGGCGTTCAGCCTCTGCATGAACGGGATGCGCAGCAGCTGGCTTTCCACATTGATAGAAAACAGGGCAATGGCCAGCAGCAGGACGCCCAGCCCAATGGAAACATAGGACTGAAAGCCCGCCAGGAAAAAGCCGCGCCCCACCAGCCCGACGAGCAGGCCGAGCAGGCCGTAGGTTATTACCCGGCCTACGTTGTAGAGCAGCACATTGACGCCGGCCTGCCAGCGCCGGCTACCCTGATAGGGCAGCGACAGGGCGATCGGGCCGCACATGCCGACGCAGTGCAGGCTGCCTAACAATCCGATCGTGAATGCCGTCCATAATGCCATAAATAATTCTCTTATGTATTGTTGTATCCGGGCGGAGAGAGATAATAGAAATAAATACCTGAACAGGTATATTTCTATCAAATTTCCATTGCGTTTCCATGCATCTCCATTTATCTCCACGTATCTCTATGTATCTCCACGTATCTCTATGTGTCTCCACGTATCTCTATGTATCTCCACGTATCTCTATGTATCTCCACGTATTTCTACACATTCCCCCTAAATGGTTATACTTACTTCCTTATAAAATTCCTTCCCCCCCGCCTTCCAGTTGACCTTCACTTTCCAGCGGCCCGGCCGCAGGCCCTCCGTTGGGATGCGCTGCACGTGGTCGCCGCCGGCCTGTACGGGCAGCCTGAAGTCGCTTTGCTTGTCGGATGGGCAGAAGAAATACACCTCTCCCGATACTTCTTCGAAATCGGCGGGGAAATGCAATTCCACTTCCCTCTTTTGTATCTTATTCCAAATCTTCAGGTCTTCTTCCAGTTGCTGGGCGTTCACCAGCTTGTTGTAGTGCTGCTGGTAGGCCAGGTCATCGGCGTAATAGTGATCCGACACCAGGCTGTTGTCGTACTGGGTGGAGCGGTAAACCGCGAATACCAGCACCAGTACGAAAAAGGAATAAAATACTGCAATTCCGGTTCCCCAATTGAATTTCATGCTCTTGACTGAATTAATGAATGAGTGAATGAGTGAATGACTGAATGAGTGAATTAATGAATGAGTGAATGACTGAATGAGTGAATTAATGAATGAGTGAATATCCGGGGGCTTAGCCACGTTTTAATGTCTCAATATTTCTGTCCACGCACTTAACAATATAACAATATAACAATATAACAATATGACAATGCAGCCCCTCTACTCCATCCCCGCCGGCCGCAGGAAGTTCGTGCTCGCCTTATCGATCAGCTTCCCGTTGGAATAGACTTCGACCTTCACCTCGGTCTTATAACCTTGCAGGGCGGAGTTCTCCAGGATGATGAACAAAGCGCCTTCAGCCACTTTGCCGGCAGCAGCGGTGGGGCTTTCCCCGACCAGTTGGATGCTGCCTTTCGTCCCTTCCGCCAGGCGGAATTCGACCGGCAGTTCCTCATTGGTCTTGTTGATCACCTGATAGTTATACAAGTTGCTGACGTGCGTCTCGTCGGCCTTTTGAGGCATGACGCCGGGGGTGCGCAGCAGCAGGGTCTCTACATCCGTACGGGCGGCCAGCAGGACGATGTTCACCACGACCAGGATGGCGAGCACCACGGTGTAGGCGATCACCCGGCCGGTGAAGAGCTTCTTGCGCCCTTCCATAATTCCGTTGTAGCTGTCGTAGCGGATGAGGCCTTTCGGGCGGTTGATCTTTTCCATCACTTCGTCGCAGGCGTCCATGCAGGCCGTGCAGTTGACGCACTCCAGCTGGGTGCCGTCGCGGATGTCGATGCCGGTAGGGCAGACCTGCACGCAGAGGGAGCAGTCGATGCAGTCGCCCAGCTTGGCCTTCATTTCCTCGGTCGGGTTGCCGTTGGAAGCTTTCTTCGCCACATAACCCGCCGGGGCCTCTGCCGTAGCTGCGCTGACGTCGCCCTGTATTTTGGATAGCGGGCTTGCGGCCGCTTTACCCTTCCGGGATTTTTTCAGCTTGCCCCGCGGTTCGCCCCGCACGAAATCGTAGGCCACCACGATGGAGTTACGGTCGAGCATCACGCCCTGCAGGCGGCCATAGGGGCAGATGGCCACGCACACCTGCTCGCGCAGGTAGGAAAAGACAAAGTAGAAGGCGCCCGAAAAGAGCAGCATGGCCATGAACCCCTTCCAGTGGAGGGACAGCGGTTCGGTAGCGATCTTGATCACTTCATCCACGCCGATGATGTAGGCCAGGAACGTATTGGCCACCAGCACGGCGATGACGAAAAAGATGGCTTGTTTGCCCACCTTTTTGATGATCTTTTCCGTTGTCCAGGGCGCCTTGTCGAGCCGGCGCTGGGCGTTGGCGTCCCCTTCGATGGCGTATTCGATCTTGCGGAAGACCATCTCCATAAAGATGGTTTGCGGGCAGACCCATCCGCAGAACAGGCGCCCCCAAACAACGGTAAACAGAACAATGAATACGATAAAGGTGAGCATCGCCAGCACGAAGAGGTGGAAGTCCTGCGGCATAAACGTAATGCCGAACAGGATGAACTTGCGCTCCAATACGTTGAAGAGCAGGATCGGCTCCCCGTTGACTTTAACAAAAGGCATTCCGAACAGGAAGGCCAGCAGCACCCAGCTCACGTAGGTGCGCGCGTTGGTGTAAGGCCCCTTGGGCTTTTTCGGATAAATCCATACCCGCTTGCCCGCCTCGTCGACGGTCGCTATCTTGTCGCGATAGGCTTCCGTGTCTTTTATTGGCTCAGTTGCGCTCATGGTATAATAATAAAATTAGCGAATGAGTGAGGGAGTGAATGAGTGAATCCCGCACAACATCCACTCCCACATTCATTCACTCATTCACTCATTCACTCATTCACTCATTCACTCATTCACTCATTCACTCATTTCCTACTGCATCCCGATCGCTTCCCCTTCCTGCTTCACTTCCGTGGAGGACGTATCCGCCGGGGCGGCGTTGTCCACCTGCTGGTAGAGTTCCCCCTGGGGTTCCTTCGGGTTGGGCGGGTTGGTGCCCTGCAGGCTCAGGATATAGCTGGCCACCTGCTGCATTTCAGCTGGCTTGAGCTGGTCTTTCCAGGCAATCATGCCCTTTTCGGGCACCCCGTACTTGATGGTCTTGAACAGGTCCTTGATGCCACCGCCGTGAATCCAGTAGGGGTCGGTCATATTCGGGCCGATACCGCCTTCGCCATACATGCCGTGGCAGGTAAAGCAGGTGCCTTTGCCCTCGTAGATGGACTTGCCCGCGGCCAGCGCCTGCTCGTCGGCCAGCAGCTCGACGTTGGTCTCGTCCACCTGGTTGGCCTGGGTGGACAGGTAGGCCTGCACCGCCTTTTCCGCCCGCTCCATCTCCATCTCGTACTCTTCGGTAGAACTCGGCCCGGCGCCGGTGAAGTGGTAGTAGGTGTAATAGACCACCCCAAAGGCGATGGTGATGTAGAACATAGCCACCCACCAGGGAGGCAGTACGTTGTCCAGCTCGCGGATGCCGTCGTATTCGTGGTCGAAGAGGATGTCTTCTTCCTTTTCGACCGGCACGACGTTGGTCATGCGCTTATAGAGGCGCTCGAAGAAGGACTGCTCCGGCTTCCGCGTCTCTTCTACATAAGCCTCGATCCCCTGTTCCTGATAAATCCGGATTTGCTGCACCTTCACCATGATGTTGAGCAGGTTGTACAGGGCGGCGAGGGCGGCGATAAAGACGGCAGCCACCAGGAAGAGCATCCCGTACGAGAACAGGCTGTCGTAGAAGTAGGGGTTACCGCCCGCCTCTCCTGCCGCCTGGCCCCAACTGTCGGCGGAGAACAAGAGCAAAGGCAGGGCCGCCAGGATCAATTTAAGGGTTTTATTTTTCATGATTGTCGATTTCAGAGTTAACAGGATTGGAGTCATCCAATGGCATGCTTGCCATCCTATTGATATAGGCCGGGTTGTGTTTGAACACCAAAGCGACGCTGACCATGAAGATCACCATGAAGGTGAGGAGCGCCGATATGGCCATCCAGTTGATGTTTCCGGCATTTTCGAGAATGTATTTGAACATGGTTTGTTGCTTTTAAGGTTTTGCTGTTCGCGATTCACGGTTTGCGGTTCGCTATTCGCTGTTCGCGGTTCGGTGCCTTTGGGATGCCAGGCGAACAGCGAACAGCGAACCGTGAATCCCCGTTAATTCCCCGCCTGCGGCGCCGGCTTAATACCCGTGCCCAGCTTTTGCAGGTAGGCGATCAGGGCGATGATCTCCTTCTCTTCCAGCTTTTCGGCGTCGATGCCGTCCTTGCGCAGGCTTTCAGCGACCATTTTAGCCTGCTTCTGCAGGTCGTCGACGGCGATCTGGTCGTACCCGTCCGGATAGGGGGTGCCCAGTTTCTGCAGGGTTCGGATCTTGGCGGCCGTATTTTTGGTGCTGAGTTCGTCGCGCAGCAGCCAGGGATAAGGCGGCATGATCGAGCCCGGGGAAGTGGTTTCCGGATCCATCATGTGGTTGTAATGCCAGCTGTCCGGATATTTGCCGCCGACGCGGTGCAGGTCCGGCCCGGTGCGCTTGGACCCCCAGAGGAAGGGGCGGTCGTAGATGAACTCGCCCGACTTGGAGTACTCGCCGTAGCGCTCGGTTTCGGAGCGGAAAGGGCGCACCATCTGGGAGTGGCAGCCGAGGCAGCCTTCGCGGATGTAGATGTCGCGGCCTTCGAGTTCGAGCGGCGTATAGGGGGTTACGGATTCGATCCTGGGCACCTGGTCGTCGATCATGGCCATGGGGAAGATCTCCACGATGCCGCCGATGAGGATAGCAATGGTGGATGCGATCAGCATCTGGACCGGGCGGCGCTCGATCCAGCGGTGCCAGTGTTCTTTGCCGGCATGGACGGCCCAGGTGGAGGCGGGCGGCGCTTCGGCGGCTTCGTCGCCGATGAAGGCGCCGGACTGTACGGTCTTAACGAGGTTGTACAGCATGACGAAGTAACCGGCAACGTACAGGGTGCCGCCCAGGGCGCGCAGGCCGTACATGGGAATGATCTGGGTGACCGTTTCCAGGAAGTTGCCGTACTGGAGGAAGCCGTCCGGCGTGAATTGCTTCCACATCAGGCTCTGCGTCCAGCCGGCCCAGTAGAGGGGGATGGCGTAGAACAGGATGCCCAGCGTGCCGATCCAGAAGTGAGCGTTGGCCAGCTTCTGCGAGTATAGCTTGGTGTTGAACAGCCTGGGGAGCATCCAGTAGAGGATGCCGAAGGTCAGGAAGCCGTTCCAGCCCAGGGTGCCGATGTGCACGTGGCCGATGGTCCAGTCGGTATAGTGGCTGATGGCGTTGACCGATTTGATGGAAAGCATGGGGCCTTCGAAGGTGGCCATACCGTAGGCGGTGACGGCCACGACCATGAATTTGAGGACGGGGTCCTGCCGTACGCGGTCCCAGGCGCCCCGCAGGGTCAGCAGGCCGTTGAGCATACCGCCCCAGGAAGGCGCGATCAGCATCACCGAGAAGACGGTGCCGAGCGACTGCGCCCAGTCGGGCAGCGAGGTGTACAGCAGGTGGTGCGGCCCGGCCCAGATGTAGATGAAGATGAGCGCCCAGAAGTGGATGATGGACAGCTTATAGGAATATACCGGCCGGTTGGCGGCCTTGGGCAGGAAGTAGTACATCAGGCCCAGGTATGGAGTAGTCAGGAAGAAAGCCACGGCGTTGTGCCCGTACCACCACTGGATCAGGGCGTCCTGGACGCCGGCGAATACCGGGTAGCTCTTCCAGAGACTGACCGGCAGCTCCAGGTTGTTGCCGATGTGGAGCACGGTGACCGTCACCCAGGTGGCGATGTAGAACCAGATCGCCACATAGAGGTGCTGCTCGCGCCGCTTCAGGATGGTGCCGAACATGTTGATGCCAAAGGCCACCCAGACCAGCGCGATGGCGAGGTCTATGGGCCATTCCAGCTCGGCGTACTCCTTGGCGCTGGTGATGCCCAGCGGCAGCGTGATCGCCGCGGCCAGGATGATAGCCTGCCAGCCCCAGAAATGGAATTCGCTAAGGGCCTTGCTGAACATGCGTGCTTTCAGCAGGCGCTGCAGGGAGTAGTAGACTCCCATAAAAATGCCGTTGCCCACAAATGCGAAAATCGCGGCATTGGTATGCAGCGGGCGGATGCGGCCGAAAGTCGTCTCGGGTATGCCGAGGTTCAACGCGGGGAACACCAGCTGGAGTGCGGCGATCAACCCCACCAGAATGCCCACCATGCCAAAAATAATGGAGGCGTAGGCAAACTTCCGGACGATGGCATTGTCGTAACTGAATTTCTCAACTTGTGCCATTAGGTCAAGATTTTGATGTGTTATGGTTGTTTTCTGTTTGTTGAAGAGTGGTGTCGTGGGAGGGCGCCCCGCCCGCCTTGCCGTCTTCGTCAAAGAGGATACGGACGGCAGGGCTGTAGTCGTCGTCGTACTGGCCGCTGCGGACAGCCCACAAAAAGGCCCCTAAGAATCCCAGCGCCACGATGAGGCTCACGATGATGAGAAGGAAAATGATTTTCATACCTTGTGTCAATTCTTAACGGTTACCTTGAACGTTATTGAATAACTCAATATGGGCTGCAAGATAGCAGGCGCAAGGGCTTAAGCCGGATGATCTTTATCAGGTAAAGGGGTGACTTTTGTCATCATTTCGTCAGCAACCTGTATTGAGAACTTGTTTTGTCTAAGTAAGCATATTGTTATTTTCAACAAAAAACCGGACAATGATTCACATTGTCGATCTGATTAATAGGAATTTCCGCCTGCGTTGCCGCCGCCTTTTCCTCCCGGCCTCGTGTTTGCTGCTGGCCTTCGGCGCTGTCGCCTGCCGGGAAGCGGGGCCCGCCACCCCCGAACGGTACATCTTCCTGGGCCACCCTTATGACTGGAACTCCACCGACCGGGTCGACCCCCGGCTGGAGCGGCTGGACTACAGCGCCTACCGCCAGGTGTGGCTGGGCGGAGACGTCTGCGCCCGTACCGCCGAACACCCGGAAGCCCTGCCTTACCTGGACAGTTTGTTCGACCTGAAAAACGGGCACTGGGCACTGGGCAACCACGATTACGACTACGGCGACCCGCAGGTTATCCTGGATTTCCTCCAACGGCCTTCCTTTTATACCCGCTGGCAGGACGGCTATTGCCTGATGGTGCTGAATACCAACTTCTTCTGGCCTTATCCTTCTAACCCTCCGCAACGGGATTGTGAACAGAAGGCTGCCCAGTGGGCCATGGTCCGCTCGGTAACCGATACCATCCGGGAAGCTTCTCATCTGGTCATCCTGCACCACCTGGGCGTGTTCAATGACCTGAAAGTCGACGAAAAGGGCGATACCCTCCGGGCTTTTAACGTCAATGCCGCCCCGCTGTACGGCACCTGCGATCCGGATTCCGAAATAACCGGTGCCGTCTATCCCTGGCTGGCCGAGGTGCAAAAGCGGGGCGTACAGGTGGTGTTGATCGGCGGCGACGTGGGCATGCAGGCCAAACAGTTCGAATTCCGCACGCCCGAAGGCATCTGGATGCTGGGTTCCGGCATCAACAATACGGTGAACCAGGAATATGCCCCGGAATACGTAAAGGATTTCGGCCCGGATAAGGTCCTGCTGCTGGAGTACGACAAAGGGAAGCGGGAGCTGAGCTGGTCGTTTGTGGATTTGGATGGGTTGGTGAAGGAGTGAGGGGTTGAAGGGGACTGTTCGCTTTTCGCTTTTCGCTTTTCGCGGTTGGCGGTTTGCTTTGTTAATTTTAAAAACTAACCGCAGAGGGCACAGGGAACCACAGAGTCCTAACCTTTCTCTGTGGCCCCGCTCGTTACGGCCTGTGGCCGTACACGATCCTTAGTGCCGGGCTCCTGCCCGGCGTAAACAGGCAATATTGTATTTGAACATGCCGGGCAGGAGCCCGGTGCCTTGGTTCCGTATACGATCGCAGATCGTAACGAGCATATGATTTATGGTGTACGATGTTTGATGTGGCGCAACGGGGTCCCGTTTTCGGCGAGTGTATTGTTGTTGCTGCCAACCTGCCCGCGAGGCGCGGCCGAGCAGGGTTCTCAACCTTAACCTCAGCCTCGGTCGGCCTCAGTTCGCTGAATGTCAACACATCCAGGCCAAACCTCACGTTAACCCAAGTTCGATATGTAGGCCCCAACTTTTCACTAGCCCAGTGTTTGCGGCCCGCCGTAGGCCGTCAGCCGTTAACCGTCCGCCGAGGTTGGGGTCTACATATCGAAAACCGGTTAAGTACTATTCCTTCAGCCTATCGCCTTTCCTTCTCCACCCCCGCACCAGCTTCTCGCCCTCCACGGCATGAAAGACGACGGAGGAGGCCAGCAGGCAGGCGCCCAGTTCCTGCCACGTCAGCGGCTGTACGGAGAAGATGTCGTTCAGGGCGGGAATGTAGAGGATGGCCAGCTGCAGGAAAAAAGTCAGCAGGACGGCCCCGATGAGGGGCAGGTTGGTGAAGATGCCCTGCCGGAACAGGAAGGAATATTCGCTGCGGATGGCCAGCACGTGCCCCATCTGGCTAAAGCAAAGGATGGTGAACACGTAGGTCTGCCATTTGGAGTCGTCGGCGGCGATGGCCCAGGCCTGGGTGCCCAGGCAGACGGCGCCCATCAGCAGCCCCACCCACAGGATGTGGACGCCCAGGCCGTGGGCGAAGATGCTCTCCTCCGGGGGGCGGGGCGGGCGGCCCATCAGGCCCTTTTCGGCTGGTTCGCCCGCCAGGGCCAGGCCGGGCAGGCCGTCGGTCACCAGGTTGATCCACAGGATGTGGATGGGCAGCAGCGGGATTGGCAGGCCCGCCAGAGGCGCCAGGAAGATGGTCCAGATTTCCCCGCTGTTGCTGGTCATGGTGTATTTGATGAACTTGCGGATGTTGTCGAAGATGCGGCGCCCTTCCCGGACGGCTTTGACGATGGTGGCGAAATTGTCATCCAGCAGGACCATATGGGCGGCCTCTTTGGAAACGTCGGTGCCGGTGACACCCATGGCGACGCCGATGTTGGCGCGCCGGAGGGCGGGGGCGTCGTTGACGCCGTCGCCGGTCACGGCTACGAACTGCCCCTGGCGCTGCAGGGCTTTGACGATCTGCAGCTTTTGTTCGGGCGACACGCGGGCGTAAACCTTGATCCGGTGGATGCCCTCTTCGAAGGCGTGTTCGGGCATCTTCCGCAGCTGCTCGCCGGTGACCAGGCGGTCCGCCGGGTGGTGCAGGATGCCGATCTGCCGGGCGATGGCCCCGGCGGTATCGGGGTGGTCGCCGGTGACCATGACGGGCACGATGCCGGCGGCCTTGCAGTCGGCGATGGCGGGCGCGGCCTCTGCCCGGGGCGGGTCCATCATGCCGGCCAGGCCGGCGGCTTCCAGCCCCCGCTCCAGGGTGGCGAAGCTGATCTCCTCCGGCAACCGGTCGAGGCGGCGGCAGGCGTAGGCCAGGGTGCGCAGCCCCTGCCGGCCCATGCGTTCGGCCTCGGCGGCGAGGGCATCCTCGTCGGCATCCTCGCAGGCGGCCAGCACGGATTCCAGCGCGCCTTTGGTGATGGATAGGAAGCGGCCCTCGTATTCGTGGACGGTAGTCATCATTTTTCGTTCGGAGTCGAAGGGCAGCTCGGCTACCCGGGGGTATTGTTCCCGGGAAAAACCGGGGGCAGGCGGGTGGGCCTCCGCGTAGGCGGCCAGAGCCACCTCCGTCGATTCGCCGGCCAGCTCGCCGGCGGCATCTTTCTGCACGTCGTGGTTGAGGGCCATACACAGCAGCAGGGCCTGATCCGGTGGCAGGGCGAGGCCCGCCGGCGGCGCGGGCGGCGTCCAGGTTTCTGTGGCCGTCATCCGGTTTTCCGTGAGCGTTCCCGTTTTGTCGGTGCAGATGAAGGTGACGGAACCGAGGGTCTCCACGGCGGGCAGCTTGCGGATGAGGGCGTTCTTGCGCACCAGGCGGCGGGCGCCCAGGGCCAGGGCGATGGTCACCACGGCGGGCAGTGCTTCCGGGATGGCCGCCACCGCCACGGAGATAGAGGTCAGCAGCATATTGAGGGAGTCTTCGCCCCGGAGCAGGCCTACCCCGTAGAGGATGGCACAGATGGCCAGCACCGCCAGGGAGAGCTTCCTGCCAAAGTCGCCCAGCCTCTTCTGGAGCGGGGTCAGCGATTCGTCCTCCTGCAACATCTGCGCGATGCGGCCGATCTCGGTGTCCATGGCGGTGGCGGCCACTACGCCGCGCCCCCGGCCGTAGGTGGCTATGGTGCTCTTGTAAGCCATATTGGTGCGGTCGCCGAGGGGCAATTCCGCGCCCTGGAGTTCTTCGGCCTGCTTTTCCACAGCTACCGACTCGCCGGTGAGGTTGGCCTCTTCGACCTTCAGGGAGTGGGTTTCCAGCAGGCGGATGTCGGCCGGGACCATGCTGCCGGCTTCCAGCAGCACCACATCGCCCGGAACCAGCTGAGCGGCGTCGATGTGCATGGGGGCGCCGCCCCGAAGTACGATGGCGGTAGGGGCCGACATTTTCTTCAGGGCCTCCAGCGCCTTTTCCGCCCGGTACTCCTGCACAAATCCAACCACGGCGTTGAGCACTACGATGATGAGGATGACGATGGTGTCTTTCAGGTCGCCGACCAGCCCCGAGACGATGGCCGCCGCGATCAGGATCAGGATCATGACGTCCCTGAACTGGCCCAGGAACATCAGCCAGGCGGGCTTCTTTTTTTTGGCGGCCAGGCGGTTGGGGCCGTATTGGGCCAGGCGCTCTTCGGCTTCGGACGCCGTAAGGCCGCCGGGACGGCTGCCGGCCAGTTCAAGCGCTTCTTCTCCGCTGATGAGGTGCCAGTTCATTGGAGGGTAGTTGGGGCTGACGGGCTGGCGGGAGAAGTGGGAAGGCGGAAGTGGGAAATCGGAAGTCGGAACCCTGCCGGTTTTCACAGCTTCCCGGCTGTCCCGTTTATCCCATGCCAGGTGGTTAGCCGGATTTTGAAAGGGAAATATACAATAGAAAGCGCAAAATGGTGTTGACAATTGTCAGCTGCTCTTCTGTTATTTTAAAACGATAATTTTACGCAACTATTTAGGTGGCCTGCCACCTAACCGGTTTTGTCGCCACAAAGACACGAAAATTTATCCGGCTGAACAGACGGACTCCAAGATTACACCAAGGCTTCGTGCAATCTTTGTGCCTTGGTGTCTTTGTGGCAAAAGCCTCTTAGCCCAGCTAAATAGTTGCAATTTTACAGTATATTTCCGGATTTCCGGTTAAGATATTTACTCCCCGTCCTCGTACCTCGGCCGGGTAAAATTCATTCACTCATTCACTCATTCTCATGTCAGACCTTCCTGCTTTTCGCAATTCTTTCCCCCTCATCCTTTGTCAAACAGAATAATTTGTTCCCCCAGCCTGCGTTATTGAACCAAAGTATTGCTGGCAGGTTCTATAATACCTGATTAGCAAAAAATGCCTTGCATGGAAAACTTCACCCGATTAACGCCCGTAGTTTGCGGGTTGGCTATTATTCTATTCAGCTGCAACGCCTCCCCGGCTACCGGGCAGGATCAAGCAGCTTCGGCTTCATCAGCCCCGGCGGCGCAGGAGAACAACACGGAATGGCCGCCGCCGGCCGCCTACATCGGGGGCATCCCCATCTACGAGGAGTTCAGCCAGGCAGAGCCTTTCTTTCACTTCGACAACGATACCACCTATGTGGTCAACTTCTGGGCCACCTGGTGCAAGCCCTGCGTGGAAGAGCTGCCCTATTTTGAAGAACTAACCCGCGCCTACGAGGGCCAGGCGGTACGGGTGATCCTGGTGAGCCTGGATTTCCCCAGGCAGTTTAAAACTAAGCTGGCGCCCTTCGTCGGGGAACGGCAGCTTCAGTCCGCCGTCATCGCCCTGGCCGACGGCCGGTACAACGACTGGATCGACAAGGTGTCGACCGAATGGACGGGCGCCATCCCGGCCACCTATGTTTACAAAAGAGACAAGTCCCGCTTCATCGGCACCTCGGTCAAAAGCATGGCCGAGCTGGAAGCGGCTATCCGATCACTATAATTTTACAACAAAAACCGTTTTGAGCATGAA
Organism: Lewinellaceae bacterium; assembly: GCA_020636375.1. GTDB lineage: Bacteria > Bacteroidota > Bacteroidia > Chitinophagales > Saprospiraceae > JACJXW01. Next base: position 75,693 of record JACJXZ010000016.1, read on the forward strand.
GCACCTCCATCTGATCTTCACCTTTGCGCTGGCCCTGTCGGCTTTCGCCTGCAATGGCAACGCCGGCGCCGAACAGCAATCCAATGCCGCCTCTGAAAAGAGCGAAGCGCCGGCCCAAACCGTAGCCCTTAAACACGATGGGGTAGGGGTAGGCGACAAAGCCCCGGCCTTCAGCCTGAAGAACGTGGACGGCAAGGAGTATTCTTTCGAGACGATCAAGGACGCCAACGGCAACGATCCGAAGGGTTACATCGTCATTTTCACCTGCAATACCTGCCCCTACGCCGTAGCCAGCGAGCAGCGCATCATCGACCTGCACAACAAGTACGCCCCGATGGGCTACCCGGTAGTGGCTATCCAGCCCAATGACCCGGCGGTGCAGCCGGGCGACAGCTTTGCGGCTATGAAGGAGCGGGCCGGGGAAATGGGCTATCCCTTCCTCTACCTCTTCGACGAAGGGCAGGAGGTATACCCCAGGTACGGCGCTACCCGCACCCCGGAGGTTTATCTGGTTGACAAGAGCCTGACCGTTCGCTACACCGGCGCCATCGACGACAGCGTGCGCGATGCGGAAAGCGTTAAGGAGAAGTTCCTGGAGAATGCCATCGAGGCCATCGAAAAGGGCGAAGAACCCAAGCCGGCGGCGACCAAGGCGGTGGGCTGTTCGATCAAGGCGGCGTAGTTTGGGAAGGAGGTTCCCCGGCAGTTAATTGTTATGAGTTTTGACCGGAATCCTGCGACGGTTATTGGTTATTGCGCCCGGCAATAACCAATAACTATTATAACCAACAACTAATGGGCTGGATACTTGCCCCATCGAATTCACCTACGATTCCAGCGTGGATTTCGTCCGGGCAGCCGCCATCCTCAGCTTTTCAATAAACCCTGCCGCCCAATCTTTCACGTCCGTTTTCCGGATAACCTTCTGCATAGCTTCCAGCCTTTTGGTTTGTTCTTCGACGGGCATATCCAGCGCTTTTTCGATAGCCTGCGCGATCGCATCGATGCTGTTGGGGTTGACCGTGATGCTTTCCCGGAGTTGCTGGGCAGCGCCGGCAAACTCGCTGAGGATCAGTACGCCTGGCTGGCCCTGGTGAACCGCCACGTATTCTTTGGCGACGAGGTTCATGCCGTCCCGCCGCGGTGTGATCAGTGCAATGTCGGCGCTGTAGTACAAGCCGCAGAGGGTCGGGAAATCGACTGAACGGTAGAAGTACCGGACCGGCGTCCAGAAGGGAGTGCCGTATTTTCCGTTGATTTTTCCGCTGAACTCGTCGATCTCTTTTTTCAGCTGCCGGTATTGTTCTACGCCAACGCGGGAGGGGACGATCAGTTCCAGCAGCGCTATTTTGCCTCTTTGGGCAGGATTGTTTTCGAGAAACCGGTCGAAACCCCGCAGGCGTTGTATGATGCCCTTGGAATAATCCAGGCGGTCTACCGACAGGATTATCTTTTTCCCCTGGTATTCCTCGCGGTATTGTCTTACTGTAGAAATGACATCCGGTTGCCGGGCGCATTCTGTAAATTTTTGATAATCGATCCCCATAGGGAAACTCCCGGCTCTGACGGTGCGGCCCTTCACCTCAAAAGTGCCGTCATCGATGCCGCACCCGAGAATTTGGTTCACGCAATGAAGGAAATAATCGGCATATTGCTGCGTATGGAACCCGATCAACCCTGCGCCGGCCAGGCCCTCCAGGATTTCTTTGCGCCAGGGCAACTGCCGGAAGACTTCAAAGTGAGGAAAAGGAATATGGAGGAAGAAGCCGATTTTGGCATGCGGGAGGTTCTCTCTGATCATTTCGGGCAACAGCATCAGATGGTAGTCGTTGATCCAGAAGATGTCCTCCTCCGAAGCGTTTTCCAGTATGCGGTTGCAGAAAGCCAGGTTTGCCTTGACATAGGCTTTCCAGTACACCTGCCGGTACTGCGGATACTGGCAAAAATAGTGGAACAACGGCCAGATCACCTTATTGCTGAACCCCTTGTAATAGCCGTTATAATCTTTTTTAGAAAGCCAGACGGGAAACAGGCTCCGTTTCGCCATGAAGCGTTCAATTTCCGCTCTTTCCCTTGCGGACGACGTAATACTTCCCGGCCAGCCCGTCCATACCATATCGTATGCCTGCCGAAGGCCGGACAGGCCCGTCGCCAGGCCGCCGCTTGCCGGCTTTGCCGATATTTCACCTTTGTCCTTTTTGATTTCAACTTCAAGAGGCAACCTGTTGGAAACAACCTGGATTTTCATAGCTGAAATTTGTAATTGCCCTTCGCGATCGAAAGGTAAATGTTCTGGCCACAGGGCCCCGAAGTTTGGGCAAAGATTCAGGAAAAAGCAGGAGGGTAGTTTTTGGGAACTATTCCGGCAGCCCTGTATATATAGAAGTTTTTGTTGTCTTTTTATCCGGGCGCGGTCATTGAACAGCTTTGGCGCTTGCTGTGTTCGCAGGGTTCGTGCTTCTATAACAACTTCGGCGGGCTCCTCGTTTTACCCGTAAATTTTTTTGATCAAAGCGTTGGTGATTACGGTAAGCGCGGCAACGCCGGCCGCCAGGACGTAAAGCCCGAGTGCTACGCAAATTCCGGTGGCGGACGACATCAGCAGGGTGGCCGCCGTGGTGAGATAATGGATGGTTTCCTCTTCCCGGCTTTTGATGATGGTGCCGGCGCCGACGAAACTCACCCCGACGATGATGGCGTGGATGATCCGGGTGGGGTCGACGCCCATCGCCTCGGATGTCAAACCGGCACCTATATAACCGGCAATGGAGCGCCCCAGGATGACGAACAGGGCAGACGCCCCGGCGACGACCATATTGGTGCGGAAACCAGCCGGCTTGTCGCTTTTTTCCCGCTCAAATCCGATGACGCTGCCAAGCGCCATGGCGATCGCTACGTCGAGCAGTAAGCGAAGCTGGATAGCAGGTTCCATGGTTTGGGTTTTGTAATACGAAGGTTTTCTGGTAAAACGACCCGTAGCGGGCAATGTTCGCTTTGAGGGATTCCCCCGTTGGGCTTCACTGAGCAGCAGCTTGCTTTGGCAGGCGGAGGCCTGATCGCAAGGCAAAATATGGTTATGGCCTTGCGATCAGGATGATCGCGGCACGAAGGTTACTCCTCTTCTTTTTCCATCAACTCCATCATCTTAGCCTCCAGCTCCCGGTAGCGCGCCTCTACTTCCTGCTCCACGATCCGCCGTTTGGCTTCCATCTGTTGCATCTCGTGGTGCAGGCCCATCATTTTGAGTTCCAGGTCCTGCTCCTTCATTGCGGTCTCCTGCTCCAGCTGGAATTGCTGGTTCTGGAGTTCCTGGATGGCCTTTTCCTTTTCGAAGTTTTGCGTGCGCTGCTTTTTTTCTGCTTCGAACCGGCGCAGTTCCAGCGCTCTTTCTTTTTCCATCAACTCCTTCTGGGATTGCTGGTAGGCTTTGAGCTTTTGTTCCAGTTCTGTGCCCTTTGCCTCTCTCATCGCTTCCTCCTGGAGTTCCAGGGCGTGTTGCTGCTCTTCCAGTTTCATCCTGGCCAGTTCCAGCTCGTTTTCGGCCAGTTCGAATTCGTTTTGCAGCATTTCCTGCTCGTGTTCTTTATTGCGCATCTTCATTTCCAGTTCCATTAAGGATTTCCGCTGGGCCTGCATGCTTTCCTGAGCTTCTTTGCGCAGTTGCAGCTCTTTGCTGCGCAGGGCCTGCTCTTTTTTGCGCATCTCCAGTTCGGATGCCCGCATTTTTTCCTGGAGCTGGCGCATCTCTTTTTCGATCTCCCGGGCGCCGGCGGGGATGGTGTCGGCTGGGTGAGCCGGCAACTCGGGCTGGGCGGTTGGTTCGGTTTCAGGCAGAGGGGCGGGTTCCTTCGGGGCAGGGAGCAGTCCGATGGGTTCTGTTTCGGCCGGCGCGCCCGGCGAGGGTTCTTCCACGGCGGCCTCCTGCCTGGACGATTGGGGCGGCGCGGCCTTGCCGGGTTGGGATTGAAAGGCGAACAACGCCAGGCAAACGCAGAGGGCAGAGAGGGACCAGAACGCCCTGGGGCCTACCTGCCTTTTGTCTTCGCGCTGTAGCAGGCGCTGTATGCGGCTCAGCACGCTGCCGTCCTTGCCGGCAAAGGCCATGGCAAAAGGCCTGCCGTTGAGGCGCCATTCCTCCATCAGGGCCAGGGAGCGGACCAGGGACAGGGTGTCGCCAGTCATTTCCAGGGCGAGGTCGTCGCAGGCGTGTTCCCGTTCGGCCTTGATCTTTTTGCCGATCCACCAGGCCATGGGGTTGAAGAACAGCAGGATTTCTGCCAGGGAGAGGAGCAGGTTGACGAGGTAGTCATTGCGGCGGACGTGGGCCAGCTCGTGAGCCAGCACCGCCTCCACCTGCTCGGGCGGCAGGCCGGAGAGCAGCCCCGCCGGCAGCAGGATCACTTGTTTGAAAACGCCTGCAACCATGGGGCCATGGATGCGGTGCGTCTCCCGGAGCTCGACGTGCCGGCGGATGCCCATGCGGCCTTTCAGCCCGGAGAGCTTTTCCAGCCAGATGCCATCCGGTTTACGGCAGCGGTAATGGCGCAGGTGCTGGATGTAGGCAATCTCGCCCAGCATCCGCAGGCTAAGCAGGAGGACTCCCAACAGCCAGGCGTTGACCAACAGGGGCAGGTGCTGTTCGAAGTATAAAAAATAAGCAGTCGGGGGATCAGCGGCAGCCTCCGTGCCTGCTGTGGCAGCGGCGGAGGGGAGTACCTCCTGCATTGCAGAAAAGGAAAGTGTTACATCTTCAAAAGCGCCGGCAGCTAATCCGGGCTGGGGTTCATAAATCCAGGCAAAGGTGCCGGCACACGCCGCCAGCAGGGCCACCATGGCCGCCAGAGCGAGCCGGTAGCGGATGCGGGGAGGCTGGCTGCGGGCCAGGATAAGGCCGGCGGCCAGGAGCAACGCGATGGCGGCGCCCTGCCAGAGCGAATGAAAAAGGGCCCAGCCCAGGGCTTCAGCCAGGCTGTTGTCGATCCAGTGGGTGATGGTAATCATGGCTTATCTTTTTGCAGTTCTTCAATAATCTTTTTGATCTCCGCCAGGTCCCGCGCGCTGGCCTTTTCGTGCCCGAGGGCCTGCATGGCCAGCTTCAGGGGGGAGCCGCGAAAGACGGTGTCCACCAGCTTATCCACGATATCTTCCTGAACGGACTTTTCGTCGATAACGGCCTCGTAGAGGTGCGTGCGCCGGGCCGTGTCCCGCCGGAGAAACCCCTTTTCAGCCATCACCTGCATCATCTTCAAAGTCGTCGTATAGACGACTTCCCGGTTCTTGCTCAGTTCGGTGTTGACAAAGCGAACACTGGAGGGGCCGTGCTCCCAGAGAATCTGCAGTACTTCCAGTTCGGCATCGGTGGGCTTCTTTTCTTTGCTCATAACTTTTGCCTTAAACTACGATGATTGTCGTATGGCAAATATATACGATAACTATCGTAGTTTGCAAGTTTTTCTACGATAATCATCGTACTTTAACACTTTAGCCCAGGTTCGATATGCAGGCCCCAACCTTCACCCCCCGCAGGAGAGCATGCGCCGCCGCATGTGCATCCTGTTCATCCTGTCTGAAAACGGCCCGCTTCCGAGCGGCGCATCCTACATCCCCTGTCCGGGTTTAACAAAATTTTAGCATAAAAAAATAATACAACCGGCAGGCCGGGGCGTTCTCAGGAGCAGGTTCTGAAATTTCGGGGTGGTTAGGAGGTATCCTTCCGGAGGGGCGGCAAATTAACCGGTAAAATTCAGCTTGGGAATATGGGGATAACAACAGTATGGAAAAAGGACGCCGGGTTTTTCCCTGGGGTCAAAAGCAGGGTGTGTTTCGTATGCCTGCTCTCTCTGATGATCTTCGGATCGAAGCGGCTGCAATGCCAGGATATCTCGGCGACGCGTTTTTTCAGCATTGATTACCAGACTTTGGGCGCGCCGAGCCGCCTGATGCCCCGGCAGGGAGGGCTGGCGCCCGCCCAGGCTTATGAACCCAACCACCTGATCAAAGCGGAACTTAAATTCCCCATTAAGCTGCAGGGCCGTACCCGCATTTTTGGGGAGTTGCAGTACAACAACGAATACATCTTCGGGATTTATTCCCCCCTTGAAGACGACGGGGCAGAACCCATCAAGCTGCACCAATCCAGCCTGTCCTTCATCGTATCGCACAAGTTTGGCAATGGCATGAACCTGTTGGGCAAGATTGGCCTGGAGAACAGCTCGGACCATTTCCTGAGTTCCGGCGGCGACGCGCTTTTCTGGGAAAACTCCTTGCTGGTGCAGAAGGAACAGGCCAACGGCAAGTATGGCCTGGGATTATCCTGCGGGCTGGACTATTTGGGAGGCGTCAGTTTGATGCCGGTCGTCCTGTATCAAAAAAAGCTGCCACGAAACTGGGAACTGGACCTGTTGCTCCCGGCTAAAATACTGGCGGTCAAGAACCTGTCCAACTCCTCTCGTTTGATCATGGGCGCCAGGGGCGGCGCTGCCAATTATCGCCTCACCGGGCAGGCGGCAGATCATCTTTCCGGCCTGAACTACCGCCGCCTGAATGCCAACGCCATCATCGGCTACGAAAGGCTCCTGACGCCCCTGGTCGGCATCGGCCTCGAAGCCGGTGCCACCATACCGCTCCAATCCGGGATCTATCGCCAGGACCGGCGCTGGCAGGAGGTGCACAACTTCGGCCAAAAGGTCGATCCTTACTTCAATTTCAAAATTTTCTTCGCTGTGCCCAGATAGCTCAGATGCTGTTCGAATGGCCGGCTATAAACCGGACTACGAGGTAATCTTCGGTTTTTTCCACCGGATAAACTCCCGGCTGGACGATGCATAGCCCTGGCCCTTTCCAGAGGCCCTTTCCAAACTGGAAAGGAGCTTCCACCAGGAAAAAGCCATCGCTGAAATACTTCTCTTTGATCGCTTTGCTCATGGAGCTTTTTACGAACCGGAAGACGGCCTCGGGTGCCGGCCCCAGGCTGATCAGGGCAGTAGCCCGCTGGCAGTTCAGGCAAGCAAGGGCGTCCGGGTTATGAGCGGTGGGGGAGTTCACCTTGCAAATGCCGGCCCCGGCACAATCTTTCTTGGGCGATCCAAAAATGATCTCCGCAGCGAAAACGCCCTGTGGCTGCCGGAGTTCGGAAAAACCTGCATCGGTGCCTTCTGTCTCTCTGTAGTCCAGTTTGTCGTCCATAGTTGGCAATATTAAGCGTTATCCAAAAAAGGTTGCCTCAACCCCACCCGGGAAATTTTTTAATGGAGTGTTGATGTATTGTGTGCAAAGGTTGTGCCAGGTTGTTTCGAAAACCGGGATTTTCAAAATGCCATCGGCCGCATTTTGAAAGGAAAGTGCATAAATGTAAGGATTTTACCGGGGTGAGCAGACTTTGAAAAGAGCATCAATTGTGCATAGAATGGAATAAAATTACCGATTTTTTCCGATACCGTTGCTACCGGAACTCAAATTTCCTGGCATTCATTTCGTTTTCCATCGCCCCTCTACTCTGCACCGGGAGGCAGGATGACCGCCGGCACCTGATATTCGCGGTACAACTGGTTGAAGGAAGCGATGTCTTCGTTGATGATCCGGCGCATCTGGCTTCGGAAAGAAGACCATTCGCTCAGCAATTCCTCCAGGCGTCGGCGGGCGCCATCGGTCACTGCCGGGTTGTGCGCATCCACCTTTTGTTTGAGGTGGAGCAATTCCGCGCTTAGCCGGTGGGGAAAGTTGATGACATCCTGATAGGTCTGCTGCCGGGCCTGCACCAGCTTTTCTTCCCACCCTTTGATATTATTGACGATATTACGGCTGGCGTCCAGCAGTTCCTGGGTGCAGTCGATCTTTTCGAGCGTGGCGTGCAGGTTTTCCACTTGCTCTTTCACCTCCTGCATCTGCCGCACGCTCCGGTGTATGTCGCGCACGGCTTGTTCGATGGCGGCCAGCAGCTCTTGTTGTTCGAAGTAGTCTTCCGGGCCGGCGTCCAGTCGGGGGTCCGGCACGACGGTGAGGTGCCGTTCCAGGGCCAGGCCGGGCATTTTCAGTTGAAGGGTGTAAGTTCCGGGGGCGACCATGCCGCCTTCGTAACTGCCCATGACAAAAACGCCCGGAATGCCCGGGAGCGGTTCCCGGCGCAGGTCCCAGCAGAACCGGTTCACCCCTCGCCGGGCGGGGAGCAGGGTTTCCTGCCCGGGCCCGCCTTCGTATTGGCGGAATGTTTCGTCGGCCTGGTTGCTGTAGGAGCGGACCAGGTTTCCAAAGGAGTCCAGGATATGGAGTTGCAGGCCTGCGCTGTCCAGCTCTTCCGGCAGATAGTAATAGATCAGGGCGCCGTCCGGGGGATTCTGCCCCGGGCCGGCAGATGCCTCTTCCGTCGTGTTGCCGGCGAGGCGGACAGCAGGGGCGGATTCGAAAAGGTAGGCCTTTTGCTCGTTTATGCCCGGCCTCTGCCGGAGCGGCTCCAGCCCGTCCAATACCCAGAAAGCGCGCCCGGAGGTGGCGGCCACCAGGTTGTTGCCTTTCACGGCCAGGTCGTTGACCGGGCAGGCCGGCAGGTTGAGCTGGAAGCGCTGCCACTGGCGCCCGTGGTCGAAAGAGAGGTACAGGCCGGTTTCCGTTCCGCCGTACAACAACCCTGGCAGTACGGGGTCTTCGCGGACGACGCGCAGGAAGTCCTCCTTGGGGATGCCCCAGGTGATCTGCTCCCAGTCTTTCCCGTAATTCCGGGTGTAGAAGGCCAGGGGGCGGAGGTCGTCGAACTTGTACCTCGCAGCCACGACGTAAGCCGCCGCCGGATCGTGCGGGGAGGGTTCGATGCAGTTGATCAGGGCTTCGCCCAACTGGGGCGGAGTGACGTCCGTCCAGTCCGCTCCTTCATTGCGGGTGAGGTGAAGCCGCCCGTCGTCGCTGCCCGCCCAGATGGTGCCTGCCTCGTGGGGCGAACAGGCGATATAGCTGATGGTATTGTAGTTTTCTCCGCCGGCGCCTTCATTGGTGTAGGGGACGCCGCCTTTACCCTGTTTTTCCGGCTCGTCGCGGGTGAGGTCCGGGCTGATCGCCGCCCAGCTCTGCCCGCCGTCATCGGTGCGCAGCACCACGTTGGCGCCGTGGTAGAGCACCTGTGGGTTCTGCGGCTGAGCTACCAGCGGGGCGTTCCAGTTGAACCGGTATTTCATGTCCCGCGGGAGTTGGCTGAGGTTCAGGCTGGGGTGGGCCATAATGTCTTTTTTCATCCCCGTCCGGTGATCGTAAACAGTGATCTCGCCCTGGTAGCTGCCGGCGTACACCAGCTCCGGGTTGTCCGGGTCAAAAGCGATGAAAGCGCTCTCGCCGCCGCCGACGGAATACCAGTCCTGGGCGGTAATGCTGCTTTTGTGGGTCCGGCTGGGAATGGCAATGGTGGTATTGTCCTGCTGCCCGCCGTAGATATAGTAGGGGAAGCGGTTGTCGGTGATCACGCGGTAGAACTGCCCGGTGGGCTGGTTGAACTGAGTCGACCAGGACCTGCCGCCGTTGAAGGTGACGGTGGCGCCCCCGTCGTTGCCCAGGATCATGATATCCGGGTTGTTGGGGTTGATCCAGAGGGCGTGCTGGTCGGAATGCGGGTTGGGGATTTTTTCGAAGGTTTTGCCGCCGTCGAGGGATTTGAGCAGAGGCGCATTCAGCACGTAGACGGTTTCTTCGTCCTGTGGGTCAGCGACGATCTCCATGTAGTACCAGGCGCGGGCGACGGTTTGGCGCTCATTGTTTACCTGCGTCCAGCTTTGCCCGCCGTCGTCGGAGCGGAAAACGCCGCCTTTTTCGGCCTCAATATTGGCGTACACGCGCTCCGGGTTGGCCGGGGAGACGCACACGCCCACTTTGCCCATGGCTGCCGGCAGGCCGTCGACCAGTTTTTCCCAGTTGAGGCCTCCGTCGATGGAACGGTACAGGCCGGAGCCGGGCCCGCCGCTGCGGATTTGCCAGGGCGTGCGCTGGTGGTCCCACATGCCGGCGTAGAGGATGCGCGGGTTGCTGGGGTCCATGCTGAGGTCGCAGGCGCCGGTGGTCTCGTTGACGAAAAGCAGCTGTTGCCAGGTTTGGCCGCCGTCTTTGCTATAATAGATGCCCCTTTCCGGGCCTGGGCCGTACAGGGCCCCCTGCACGGCGACGTAAACGACGTCGGGGTTTCGGGGATGGACCTGTATGGCGGCGATATGGCGGGAATGGGGCAGCCCGATGTACTGCCAGTCCTTGCCGCCATTGGCCGAGCGGTATACGCCGTCTCCGTGGTGGGTCATCACGCCCCGCACCGGGTGTTCGCCCATTCCGATGTAGACCACATTGGGGTCGGACGGCGCCACGGCGATGGCCCCGACAGAGCCGGACTTGAAATGGCCGTCCGAGATGTTAAACCAGCTCAGGCCGCCGTCCTCCGTTTTCCACAGGCCGCCTCCGGTTGTGCCCATATAATAGGTTAGCGGGTCGCCGGGTTGGCCGGCGGCCGCTGCGCAACGGCCGCCCCGGAACGGGCCGATGCTGCGCCATTGCATGTCTTGGAAGAGGGCTTCGTCGATGGGTGCCGGCGGCTGAGCGCCGCCAGGAAAAGCCATTAAAAGCAGTGCCGCCCATAGGATTAGGTCTCTCATCCCTTTAGAGTTTATGATATAAAGCCTGTAGGGGGTGGAGGCACGCTTTCCCGTAGATAGTTTTCTCACGTGTAGTATGTTTTGCAGGAAGCATAGGCCGTCGTGTAGCTAGGGTCGCTTCTCTGTTCTCATGAGTGTTTGTGGCCTTAAAGATAGCATTTCTGCTGCAATTTCCAGCCACGCGTGAGCAAGTCATTATTTATACTGACGCACAGCTGGCGGTGACGTCCTGGCTGGAGTCGCGCCAGGATGTTGTCAGTTGCAAAAACCAAGCCTGCGTCAGAATAACACTGCCTATCCGACACCTCCACCGATGTCATTTCCTGAAGTTTTACGGGAGGGGAGGGGAAAGGTTGCGGCAAGGGGTTGGTTTTCAGGGGGGTGGGGGCGTGTAAAGGCGTAGGGGGGTAAGTACATGGACTGCCCGTCTCTTTCGAGCCGGGTAAAAATTAGTGGATGAGTGAGGGACTGAATGAGTGAATAAATATAAAATATGTATCGTTTTAAAGTCAAACTTTATTACATGGTGGTTTCTATTCATTCCTTCGTTCCATCATTCCTTAACGGAGGTTTCCGGAGTGCCCTCAATCATTCATCGCTCCAACACGCCCAACTCCCGAAGGTCCTCTTCCAGCCGTGCAGCCCCCTGGAAGTGGATCGCCCCGATCCCCACTGCCTGGGCCCCCTCCACGTTTGCCTCGATATCATCAATGAAAACGGCAGTTTCCGCCCTTACCTGATAGCGTTCAAGCAAGGTATGATAAATGCGCGGGTCCGGCTTGGCGAGCTTCTCCTGGCCGGAAACGACGATACCCTGGAACAGCCGCAAAAAATCATAGCGTTCCCAGGCGATGGGGAAGGTCTCGTGGCTCCAGTTGGTCAGGGCGTAAAGGCGGCGGCCATTTTGGGCGTGCAGCCGCTCCAGCAGGCGGACGCTATCCTCGATCGGGCCGCCCAGCATCTCCTCCCAGCGCCCGTAGTAGGCGCGGATGGCCGTTTCGTACTCCGGAAACTCCCGCGCTTTTTCTTCAGTGGCCTCCGCCAGCGGCCGGCCGGCATCCTGCTGCAGGTTCCATTGCGAGGTGCAGACCTCTTCGAAAAAATAGCGCATTTCTTCTTCATCGTCAAACACTTCGCGGAAAAGGTATTCGGGGTTCCAGTCGATCAGCACTCCGCCCAGGTCGAACAGGACGGTTTCGATAGTTTTGGCTTTTGTCATGAGAAAGAGATAGTTGAATTATCTTTTTGTTAAGGTGGGGGCAAATATAAGAGCTTTGGCTTTTGAAATGCGTTATTTAAGGGGTAGAAGGTGTTTTTTGTGGCCATCCCTATATGGTTCATTTGCGAGGTTTGATGTGCGATATGCGATGTAGCACAGCGGCCTGGAGGCTGTGTCGGAGCGGGCTGCCTGGGGATAAATCAAAAATCCAAAATCGCAAATCAAACGTCTCAAATGCAGCTGCTCCGGGGATTTAATAGGTATGATGTGCGATGTGCGACGTAGCACAGCGGCCCGGAGGCTGTGTCGGAGCGGGCTGCCTGGAGGCAGATCAAAAATCCAAAATCATCCATCATAAATCCCACTTCAAAAAAAACCTGAAAAATCAAACCCATGTCCCAATCCACCTTCTTCTTCCTCCTCCTCTTCGCCGCCACTTCCCTCCACGGCCAGTTCATCCTCAACGGCGAGGCGGTCCAGACCGACAACTCCTGCTACCGCCTGACCCGGCCCGAGGACTGGGCGGCGGGCTCGATCTGGAACCCGGATAAGGTCAGCCTGGACGAATCCTTCGAAGTGGTCATGGATATTTACCTGGGATGCAAGGACCAGGACGGGGCCGACGGCATCGTCTTCGGCTTTCAGCCGGTCAGCACCTCCATCGGCGCCGCCGGGGAGGGCATCGGCTTCCAGGGCATTGCCCCTTCCCTGGGCATCGAGTTCGATACCTGGCAAAACTTCAACCTGCTGGACCCGGAGTACGACCACATCGCCGTCATCAGCAACGGCAACCTCAACCACGCGTCCGCCAGCACCCTGGCCGGGCCCGTACAGGCCAGTGCGGACGACCCCAACATCGAAGACTGCAACTTCCACAGCCTGCGGGTCAGCTGGGATGCGGTGGGCAAGCGCCTGAAGGTCTACTTCGACTGCGAGCTGCGCATTACGCTCGAAATGGATATCGTCAACCAGATCTTTGGCGGCGACCCCGAGGTGTTCTGGGGCTTCACCTCCGCCACCGGCGCCGCCAACAACCTGCACCAGGTGTGCTTCAACTACACCAGCTTCCTGGATCAAATCCCGGACGTGGTGATGTGCCCCGGCGGACAGGTGCAGCTGCGGGCCACCGGCGGCAGATCCTACTCCTGGACGCCTGCCGAGGGCCTGAGCAACCCCAATGTGGCCAACCCCGTCGCCTCGCCTGCCCGGACGACCACCTACACCGTCGAGGTGAGGGACGTCTGCGGCATCCCCTTCTACGACGACGTTACCGTCGAGGTGGCCGGCGACTCGGTCTTCTTCGACCTCGGGCCCGACACCAGCCTGTGCGAAGGGCAAACCCTCGTGCTGGATGCTTCGAGCTCCGGTTCTTCCTATGAATGGAGCACCGGCCAAATTGCTCCGCAACTTACGGTTAGCCAGGCAGGCCGCTATGCCGTCACGGTAACCAAAACGGATACGTTTTGCGTGGCCGAGGATTTCATTTTTGTCGGATCAATCCCGCTGCCCAGCGCAACACTTGGGCCCGACACCAGCCTGTGCGAAGGCCAGAACCTGCTCCTTCGGGCCACCTTCGAGGAGGGTGAACTGCGCTGGCAGGACGGCTCGGCGGCCGACACGTTCCGGGTGCGCAACCCGGGCCGGTACGAGCTGACGGTGTCCAACGAATGCGGGACGGTGAGCGACGCCGTCAACGTGAACATCGAAAGCTGCCGGGAGGTGTACATCCCCAATGCCTTTTCGCCCAACGATGACGGCCGCAACGACCGCTTTTACCTCTACGACGGCGGCGACGTGCGGGAGATCAAAACTTTCGCCATCTTCGACCGCTGGGGCAACCAGGTCTTCCTCCGCACCAACATCCAGCCCAACGACTACCAGAACGGATGGGACGGCACTTTCAAAGGCAAGCCCGTGAACACCGGCGTCTACGTCTACTTCGCCGAGATCGCCTTCCGCGACGGGTACTCGGAGGTGCGCAGCGGAGATGTGGCGCTGCTGCGGTAATACTACCTGCCGGGTTTCCTGTTGAGTTCCGCCTGGCTGAACCCGGCAGCATTTATCGGAAGCATTCAAAGCAACCAGCCTGACGGAGCAGCGGTTTGGAACCAGTTTCCGTTTTTGGCGCCTCCGACAAACGCTGCCGGGTTTTTCAGGCAGGGAACTGGCTAAAACCCGGCAGGTTGTGGTTCGCTTTTTTATCCAAAATCTTTAGCAATATCTTACTACCTGCCCCTCGCTTTTGTGCCTTATTTTTGTAACTATTTTGCAGCCCTCCGCTTTTTTGCCACCAAGACACCAAGACACCAAGATTCCACAAAGCCTTGGTGCCGTCTTTGTGCCTTGGAGTCTTCGTGGCAAAGGCATCAGGCCCACTTAAATAGTTTCAGAAAAAGAACAACCGCCATGAAAAAGATCACCCTACTGTTCTTCAGCGCCCTCACCTTTTCCACCCTCCGCGCCCAGCTCTTCGAAGACAAAACCGGCAATATGCCCGTGGCCGCCACCGGCAACGGCACCATGGACGTGGCATCCGCCGACCTGGACGGCGACGGCGACCCCGACCTGGTGCTGGCCAGCGAGGCCCGCGCCAACCTCGTCTTCTTCAACGGCGGGGCCGGCAATTTTTCCCAGGATCCCCAGCGCATGCTGCCCGAATTCAACCCCAACGACCAGTTTCCCGGAGAAGACAGCGAGGACGTCGCCATCGCCGATTTCGACCTGGACGGCGACCCGGACCTCTTCTTCGTCTCCGAAGACACCCCCAACCACGAACTGCTGATCAACGACGGGACCGGGAGGTTTGCTTTTGCGGATTTCACCTTCCCCGCCTCCACCGCCAACGGCCTGGCGGTGTTTGACGTCAACGGCGACGAATATCCCGACATCCTCATCGGCAACCGCGGCAGGAACCAGCTCTTCATCAACAACGGCAACCTCACCTTCACCGAAGAGACCGACAGCCGCTGGCCCGCCAATACCGACCACACGCAGGACCTCAAGCTGGCCGACATCGACGGCAACGGCAGCCTCGACGTCGTGGAGGGCGCCGAACAGGGCGGCAGCAACATCTACCTCAACCACGGCGGCGTTTTCACCGAAGACAACAGCCGCCTGCCCAACTTCGGACAGCTCATGGAAACCCGGAAAGTTACCCTGGGCGACCTCAACGGCGACGGCCACCCCGACATCTACCTGGCCAACGTGGGCTGGACGGCCGGCATCTCCGGCCGCGACCGCCTCCTGTTCAACGACGGCAACGGCTATTTCAGCGACGTGACTGAAGAACGGCTGCCCCCCAACGGCGGCACCTCTCTGGAAGCCCTCTTCCTGGACTTCAGCGGCGACGGCCACCTGGACATCATCCTCACCCAGTTCGCAGACGAAGGGCAGCAGGCTTGTTTCGCCTACCTCAACGATGGCACCGGGACTTTTACCGAGAACACCAATGACGTATTTCCTGCCATGAATTACAACCGGGGCGTCGGCCTGCATGCCGCCGACTTCAACGCCGACGGCCACCCGGATGTGTACTTCGCCAACCACTGGCAGCCGGATAAGCTCTTTTTTTTTATCCCGGCGGTAATGGCAAATGAAGCGATAGGGGAGAAGGCGGCCCTCCGGCTTTTTCCCAATCCGGCGGCGGAAACGCTGCGCATCGAAACACCGGGGCTGGCCGGGGGAGGCAGGGTGGTTGTGCTGAACAGCGCAGGAAAGGCCGTTGCTCATTTGCAAATAGAAAATGGCCGGGCCAGTGTGGATGTGAGGGGCTGGCCGGCGGGGCAGTATTGGCTGAGGTATGAGGTAGCGGGGCAGCACTACAGCCAGAGTTTTGTAAAGCATTAATTAGCACCCTTCAATCCTCCATCTTGTCAATCCTGTAAATCCTGTCTCTATTTCATCAGGGCAAGCTTCAAAGCGGCACGTCCGATCCTGCCAATCCTTTACCTCTTGTCATCCTGTCCGTAAGCTTCCAGGCAATCCTTCAGAAACGTCGCCTCCTGTTCTTTGATTTCAGGAAACCTGTCCATCAGGGCGGCCAGCGCTGCTTTCATCTTCTGCGTCCGTGCCGGCACGAGCATCTCCTGGGTGATGCCCAGGGAGCGGTCGATCTCGCGGATGGCGGCTTTGAGTTCTTCCGGGGACAGCTTTTTTTCGCCGGAGAGCAGGCTGCTGATCTTTTTGTTGCGCTCGTCCAGGGGCTTTTTCATTTCCTGTTCTTTTTCCTGTTCAGCGCGGCGTTGTTGGGCCATTTTTTCCCGGCGTTCCATTTTTTCTTTGGTATCCAGGCCGGCCAGTTCCTCTTCGGCCTTGCGGCTCTCCTCCTGCCGTTCTTTGACGAGGTCGGTGCCCCGGTTTTGGTAGGCTTCGGCGAAGGCGGCGAATTCGGGGCTGGCCAGCACTTCCTGCTGCAATTCCGTTGAGCCAGCCGAATCCTGGCAGGAGAAAGCGAGGAGGGCCAGCAGGGCCATAGCGAAAACAGGCATTGATTTATTCATAGGACAGTAATTTAGGGGGCGAAGATAGCAAAACGGGACATTTTCATAGATTCAATTTTTTGAGAGTTTGCGGGCATAGGCATCAGGTTGGCCTGTTATACTCCCCTCGGTCACCAGAAGTGATTTCCTGCCGGCCATGCTAGTGCTTCGTTGATCCCGCTCAGAGAGAGCGGGACGGTATGGCCGAAAAAATAAATTTGTCAAAGTTTCAACTCCAGTAAACGACTATCGTTTGCACCCATTCCTGAAAATCAGTTTTTCTTCCTCTGCTTGTTCTCCACTCGCAGGCAATGCTTGCCTTCAAAGGGATTAGCGGTGTCTATTGTCGCATTGGCGCCGGCAGTCCTCGCTGGTATGCCCATGCTCGTCTGCTGCCAGGGGCCAAGGGTGTCGGCTTCAAAATCGCCGTTGGGTACGGGAAGGGGCGTCCATGCGCCCGGCTCGGTTTCCACCGAAAGCCGCACATTATCGTAGTAAAAGGCGCCGTTGTGTACGTTGAGGAAACCGAAGCCGAGCCAGGGCGCATCCTTTTCCACCCGGCCTTCGAGGGTATAGGTTTGCCACTCCTGGCTGCGCACGGGGCGAGCGTTCATGTTGTCCATGAAGGTCCAGTTTTGGTAGCCGCCCTCCGGGCCCTCGTTGCGGATGAAGGCATGAGCGGCGGCCTTCCGCTTGGCCGGCTCGGCGCGGATGGCTACGGTGAGGCGGTATTTTTGGCCAATATAGGCGCTCATGTCCAAACGCTGCGACCAGACGGAGAATTTGTTGTTCAGCAGCGGCGGCTCGGTGGTTTGAGCGGTGAGGGTGGCGGCAAGTACCGAAAAGAGGAACAGGAGAAGGTGGTGGAGTTTCATGGTTGTATTTTTTGTTGTGATTTCTTTTTCATCTTTGAGTGTTTTGATTGTTAAATTTATGAATTATCAAAAACACATTGAAATCAGTTTACACAAAATCATTCGCGGCCGGAAAACAATTGTCTTCATCAAGGAGCCAAGCCAGATGTTCCTGGTTAATTTTATTGGCAGCTTCTATCTTGACATATTTGCCGTCATATTGAAAAATGAAGTTGACAGGCAACCCCTTTTCCGTAAGAAAATGTAAGTTTAAGCGTAACAAATCCTCTTGCAGTTCAATGATTGCCCAATTGCCGCTATAATGGTTTTCCGACCATTTGATACTCGTATAAACATGAGACTTGATAATCGTTAAATCAAAAGTGGTATCGGCTCTGATTTCAAGGAGGTATTGCCATTCATACGTATCGGTATGGCCTGAATTATTAAAAAGGTTGCTTTTCTGATGCCAGGAGGGTTGGATTAGGGGGTGGGTGGTTAGGTTTTCCATGTCTAAACTTTACATTTAGTTTCAATTAATGGAAGTTTTTCGGTTTTTCTTGTTGAGGTGTTGGCGGAAATTGGCTTGGGTTAGGGGGTGGTGGGTGGTGATGGAGAAATAAACGTGGGCTTGGTTGGGGAAGGGGATGGAGTGTCGGGGGCCAGTTCAGGATGACTCAGGTTTCTCCGACACACCATAGTAACAAATGAAAAGCAATTTACGGTATCGTTTCTTTGAGTTTTCCATTACCTTGTATAATATAAAACTTTATTAATGACTCATCGATGAGAGATAATATTGGAATTTCTGGAAGAGGCCCAGTTCCTGCTTCGTATTTAGTCCATCTATCTCTCTCATTAGAGTTCCCTCTTTGGTTACCAAGGTAATAGACTTGCATAAATGAAGCAAATAATTTTGTATCGCCTTGTAATAGGTGACTGGGCGGCCGAGCTAGATTCCAAAGAGACTCAGGACTAAAAGTAACAGAACCACCAGGTACTACTTCTGAAGGCCAACTAATCATAATATTAAGTAATGTTTTGTATCCCGCATTGATATCTTCTGGTAAAAATCTACTCCAACGAGTCCATAAGTCTAGTGTTAATAATTTACTTTTAATCCCCGTATATTTAACAATTAACCCGACCCAATACGCTTGAAAAGATTCACTCTCTTCAGCCTGAGCAATATAAATTGAGTTTTTTTCTATCAATAAACCCCTCGCGTCTAATTTTATGTTAATATTTAGATTCAATGTTAGTGTGCCTTTTTCCGCTAAATGATATAGAAATACGGCCCAGTCAAAAAATTTCCAACCAGTACCTAGAATATAAGGTTTTTCATTCAATTCTTTATAAAATTCGCGCAATGATGTCATTTCTGGAAATGAAAGCCGTAGAATACTATTTTTTGTATCTTTTTTAATTTTAGATATAGAATCTTTCAATGTCTTCAGTTCGGTTTCCTTATCGATAATTGAAACATAAAGTGGCTGTTCTATTTTTTTTGCTAAAATATCTACAAAGTTGGCTGCTGATTTTATCGCTAATCCGACAACCTTAGCTTTAGGATGCATTCTCAACAAATCAGCTCCAAATTTTATATATCTTACAGCAGTTTCAACTGCTGATTTTTGATTTTGATTTGAGCCTTTAAGTATAGGTCTTTTGCGAAAATATTCTTCAAAAGAACTAATTAACAATTCAAAGAAACTATCTATTTCATTCTCTAACTCATCCTTGATATATTTAGGATCAGCTACTGGCGCCTTGGTGGTACTTCCGGTACTTGCAAGAGGAGATGGAGATATTGCCACTCCTGCTTGTGTTCCAGAAAGAGACCCAATGGCTTCTACTACTATTTTTTTAATTTCAATTTCGCCTCCGCCAATATATTTTTTAATTTCGCGAGAATAATACTTGTCCAAATTTAAAATGTCCAAGTAACTCTCATCAGCATAATGTGGTGGGGAAAAACGTTGAATTTGCTCCGAAGGAAGTGATGAAACGCTTTTCTTAATTAGAACTTTCATCAGCATTTCTATTCCTGCTCCTACAAAACAATTTTTAAGGGATGGAACAGCAGCATCCAAGTTTTTGTACTCATCCTTTTTTAATAAACCCTTTAAACGGTGCCCATATTTGTCATCAGGTACTATTTTTGTTCCTATATCAATGAAAAATTTCAAATATATTATTGCCTTTTCTTTAGGCAGGTTTTTTTCGTAATAGGCGACAATTTCTACATACGATTTTCCGGCGGTATTGTAAGATTTAAGATTGTCTTCAAAGCTAGGAGTTCCCCTTGAACTCGTTGCTCTTGCGCTAGGAGCCTGAGCTTTTCCTTTAGTTGATCTATTCATAGATTTACTCCATATTGAGGTTAATATTTTCCCCATTCCCCTCCACCACAATCTTCTTCTCAATCCTCGGATCTTCCCGCTCATCATTAAGCAAACGAGCCGCATAGCGTAAGTTTTCAAGCTCCAGGGCACGCACTTCGGCTTGTACTTTTTGTACGTCCATGGCACGGTGCATCAGTTTGAAGTCTTCCAGCAATGGATGTTTGCCAGGCAGGGCTTCGATAAAGAGGGAATCAGTCGGGACAATAATTTCTTCCGTCAGTCGCCGGGAAGCGCTCAAAATGCGGCCGTATTGGATGGTTAGTCCTTCTTCGAGTGCGTCAAATTCAGCTTTGCCTTTGGTGGCGCGCAGGTGGTTGACATATTCTACAAACTCATCTGGTGTCCAATGTCCCAGGCCATCGGGATCGCGTAAGCCCAGTTCTTCGTCGATATAAGGCGTCATCATATACTCAGTGATAGCGTTGGATTGACGCATCGGGAAAATCATATAATTCCCTTTATAGCCCATCGGCCGATCTAAGTCGGCGATTTGAATCAAGGATTGCTCCTGATCAATCGGCTCAGCCTCAAATTCGAATCTTACTTCTGCTTCCACGGTCGTATGGCCTGATAAGGGAGTGATTGATGGCGGCACATCAGCGGCTTCTCCTATGAGGCTATATGCTTTCTCTTTGGCAAGAATAATGGGCACGATATCATCATAGAGTGTCATAAATAGCTGATCCTTATGGGTGTAATCCCATATTGCCTGCATGTAGTAAAAAATGTTCTCCTTGATGTGCAGTCGCAGAATGTCTATTTCAAAAACCTTTTTTTCAAAAGCAGTTTTTAGCTCATTTAATTGTTGCGTCGCTTTTAATAAATTGGATTGTTCGGCAGCCAATTGCTCCATTAGTTTTTGCTCATGCTGACTTGCCTTTTCCTTGGCATCCTTGGCCATTTCCACCTGGAATTTATTTTTTTCAATATATTTTTGGTTGTCTGAGTCATCTAATTCTTGCCATTCATTCAATAATGTCGCTTCTGCCTGGTCAATTTTTTCTATAGCTTTTGTAATGAGTGAGCCTAAGTTTGTAATGTTGCTACGGACGCTATTTATGTTCAAATACATTTGGCTGATAGCTGCTTCTTCGCCAATCATGCCTGACATAATATAATCCAGAGCCGGGCGGAATCGGTCATCCAGCAAAACCCGATTGATCACCCAGCAGTATTTTAATATCAGTTGGGTAATTTCTTTTTTATCCGGATTAGGGACGGGCATGGGAACCAAAACGACCGGGGTAATTTTGTAAAGGTGTTCAGAGACTTCAAACCTGCGCTGCAATTCATAAAAAAGATAGGTGACCGTCAGTTCATCATTTGGATTGGAAATTTCGGTGCTTTCGCTGAACTCATTTTCATAGGTTTCTTTGGTTTCCACCTCCAATTTCCTTTCGTCTTTAAATTCCTGTGCTGCTTTCACGACGGCTTCCCGGAAGTTCTTTTTTGTTGCATCAGATGACTTGCTGGAATCGGATTTAAAATCCGCACTGGCGGTAAGCCCAAAAGGCGCAGTATAAGAAGCACTCGCGCCAAAAGAGGTGTTCTTTTGTGCTTTGTCTACAATTTCCGATTCCGTGCGTCCGGTTTCTGTAGATTCATTTTGTCGGGATTGGAGGTTATTCTCCATCTCCTTCACCGTTCGGTCTGTTTTTATCACCCGCTTGGTGGTCACTTTGCGCACTTCTTTGGGCGACAAAGGAATGGAACGCACCAAATCGCCTACCTGATAATTCAGAGGAGTCCATTTTTGGCGATAAGACACCATGACACCATAGTTGATGATTCCTTCCTTGAAAACGGTAAACTTATTAGGCGCCGCCAACAATTCTTCCAAATCTTTTATCAGCGCTTTACCCGGTGATAAGGTTGGCGCAGTATCGGCTCTTGAATCGGGTACCCTGTCTGGTTCAGCATAATGACCGCTTGGGGAACTTGCTTGTCCGTTCTGAATTAGCTTAAAGATTTGCGAGTCCTTCGTTTTTTCCTGAGGTGCTGCAAAGTCCTTAATTTGTGTGGAAGCGATGCTGACTGCATCCACATGTTGGCGTAACATGGCAAGAATATCATCCGTGTCGGAAAGTTCTCCTATATCGACCCCCATCTCCTCCAATACCGCCAATAGTTTTTCAGTAATTACAATCACATCATTATCCACCAATTCCTGCCACACATCCGGAAAAGCAATCTGGAGCGAATGAAAATCATAAAAGGCAGGTACATCTGAAGGGCCTCCAGTCAAATTCAACTTCCTTACATTGTCTAAAACCGTAGCATTGTCCGGTCGTTGTTTATCCTCATTGGTATTATTATTTAACAAAAGATCTTCAGGAGATATGATATGCTCTATCAGTTTGTGTACAAATTTCGGAATATCTCCGCTGGACATTTCAGGGGATTCATCTGCATCCCTGGTACTGAGAGAAGGAGCATTGGCATTTTTTTGTTTTTTACCCGGTTCGTCATCATTGCCAGGTAACGTAACACCTGCAATCGAGACTGTTTGACCAAATTGTTTTCTAAAAACAGATCCTTCTACTTCCAGTTTTTCAAAGTCAGATAAATAAGGTTGTAATAATTTTCCAAACTCATCTGAGGAAGCTTTCTTCATTTTGGGTACTTCCGAATCTGGTACCTGTACAAAAAGACGTACTGCTTTTGCCTTCTTATTCGCAAAAATGTCTTTGTTGAGTTTGTTTAAATTGCTTTCAATATGTTTTTCGACATCTACTTTAGTTGTAGGCAGATTTTTAGGGGCTTGCTCCATTTTGAAAAAGGATGGAAGCACTTTGTTTTTAATAATCCCGTCTAGGTCTTTTTGTTTCTTGCGTTCTGCCTGAACCAGATTTGAAGATACCTCCTTTGCGTATTTTCTATTATGCTGAATAGAATCCACCACGGTTTTTAAATCATTTTGCGGCGATTGTATGGTGGTTGGTAAGTTGGCACTTTTAAGTTGATCGCCCGTTATTTGGATATAGTAGGTTTCTATTCTTCCTGCATTATATCTTATTTCCGGTGAATAGAAAAGCAATGACTCTGTCAGGGATTTATTCGTTTGTTCAGGCGCAAATACCATTAAGAAAAGATCAGGCCGGACTTCTCTGGAGTCGTGAATCTGGAATGCTTCATCCTCATAAGATAATGTAAAAGAGCCATCCTGCCCAGTTAAAACTGATCCGATCCTGTCTCCCACAAATCCCAGGTCGTTTCCTGATTTAGTCCTTGTCTTTGCTTTTGCTGAAGTACTTGCAAGTTCTGCAATAACTTCCTCCGGCTTGGTTTCAGGATCAACATCGTAAACTACCACTAATAAATTGGCAATGCCGGCACCTGTATTAAGTAATGCAATTTTACCTGTGATTGTATTCATTTTCTGTTTTTTTTTAAGAAATCCTCGTTCCATTTCACAATAATGCCCAACCCTTCAGTCCCCTTTTTCACTGCTTCAAAACCTTCCTGACAACCGCCCCCTCCCTCGTGCTCACCGTCAGCGTGTACAACCCTGACGGCAATGCCTGTAGGTCGAGCGAAGCGGAAAAAGAATCCGTTTTTGGAAAAACCTGCAGCTTCAGCAACCTGCCCTGGGTGTCGCTGAGCAGCAGCAGAAAATCGAAAGGCTGTGCTGTTTTCACCTCCACCCAAGCAAAGTCAGAAGCAGGGTTGGGGGAAACCGCCACCTCAGCGTCGAGCGGCTTGCCGGAAAGGAGGCCGGAGAGTGGGTTGTCTGCGTACTTATACATCCGGGTCGGGTGGTTGGCTGGCTGCCATTCCCCGGCATAACCGACGGTGGGGCTGGCGAATTGCGCATTGCAGGCCAACTCCGAGCCGTCGCCGATCTCCTGCCAGGACTGCCCCAGGTCGGTGCTGAGGATGGTTTTGAATGGCGGGGCGATGTTGCTGGTGCGCATGGTGGCAAGAATGTAGCGGGATCCCGGCACCATGGCAAGCGATGAGATTCTGCCCATCTGGAGCGGGGGCAGGTCCGTCCAGCTGTCGCCGCCGTCGGTGGTGAGCCGGAGGTTGACGGCGTTGCTGTTGACATGTTCTGCACCGATTCCATACAACCCATCGGCAAAGGAAAACCACTCTACGGCAGGGCTTGCGGATGCGGTCCAGTGCAAACCCCGGTCGGCGGATCGGAACAGCCGTAGCCCCTTGAAGTTGGCGCTGTTGATGGTGCTGAACCATACCGTGTCGCCGACGACGAAATACCTTCCGGCTACGCCAAATTCACTTAACTGCTGCGGCGGAATGTTGGCACTGGGAACACGGGTCCAATTTTGCCCTCCATTGGAGGTGGTGTATATCTCATAAAACGGCGTCGGGTCGGTTGGGGATGGAGCGGGGTCGCCCACGGCGATGCCATTCTGCTCATCCCAGAAATGCACGAAGTTCACGTAAGAAGTGGCACGGAAGAAACCGTCCTCGAGGAAACGCTCCCAGGACTGCCCGCCATCGGTAGTGCGCACGACCCAGCTGGCGAAGTCAATATCCAATCCACTTGCCCAAAGAAGGTCGTTGTTGACCGGGCAGATGTTGCTGGCGTAAGGCTCAACGCCCATTGGGATGGCGCCGCTCTGCCAGGTATTGCCGCCATCGCTGGTTTTCACGAAAATGAGCTGGTCCATCGGCTGCCAGTCGTAGTTGTTGGCCGTGACGGCGTACTTCATGGCAACCGCGGCCGCCACGTTCTCGTCTCCTTCGGCAATACGGAGGTCGTAGACGCCCACCGGCTCTGGCAGGGCGGGCTCGTAGGCTTGCCAGGCCTGGGCCTGTATCTGGTTTGAGAACAAGCATAGCAATGCCAGGAGCAGTAAAGGTGTTTTCATGCTGTTTAATTTTGAATGGTTTAGAGACTTGTGTCTTCGTGGCGAACGTTCAACAAAAGAACATGGCCCGGGCCACCTTCGCAAAGACAAATTTTCAGCTTTGCAAAATTTTTCGGACTGTTTTCATTGTTTTTTTACCGTTTCCTTGAGATCATCAAGCTGAACTTCAGCAAGTTGAATAAAATTGCTTAGCTTGTTTTCGCAAAAAAGCGACCTCCAAACATGCTCTGAAACCTATGCACCAATCGAGCCTATTGGCCCTGCTTCGCCGTTTTAGCCTGGAAGAATGGAGATCCTTCGGCAAGTTCCTCCATTCACCTTACCACAATGCCAACAAGCGGCTACCTGTGTTTTACGATTACCTCAACCGCCATAGCCCTGTTTTCGGACACCCTGAACTGGAACGCCTGGCAACCTGGCGGGCGATGTACGGCGACGCCGTCCCGTTCGAGGGCGCCGTGCTGCGGGTACTCATGGCAGGCATGCACAAGGCTGCGGAGCAGTTCCTCATGGCCGAGCAGCTGCGAAGCAACGATATTATGCAAGCCAGGCTGCTGGCTGAAGCTTTCGGCCAGCGTCAGCTGTACGCCCGGTTTGTGCAAACGACGAGATCGGCTTTGAAAAAAATTGACGCCCAACCCGGGACGGAAATGGAAGGCCTGCTCCACGCTTTCCTGCTGAACGTCAACCTGCACTTTCACCCCGAAACCAACGGGCTGTCCAATGAGAGCCTTCCGCTGCGGGAAGCGCTGCGGCGGCTCGATGAGTTTTATGCCTTAGCCAAACTGCGGCTCTCCGTCGAGCTCTCTGCCCGCGCCAGCCTGCTCGCGGAGGAGGTGGAGTATCCGCTCCTGAATCTCCTTATGGACTATGCGGAGGCGGTGCGACATCCTGACATTCCGCATCATCGGCGGGAATTCCGAACACTTCAGCTGTACGTTCGAATGACGCCCTGGTTGGTTTCAAACCACACCTTATTGTCCGCCACCTCATAAAAGCTCGCCCATCCAAACTCTCCGGGTAGGGCCGGTGGCACATCGGCTAGGGCTACCCGTTCCCAGGAAGTACCGCCATTGCTGCTGGTAAATAGCCCGAACCCCGGTCATCAGGGTCGCCATACTAAAATCCAGCGGCATTGTCGAAGAAGTCGCATAAAATTGATCCAGGCCGTCATGCCGTGGGGCTGCTCCGCCCAGCTTTGCCCGCCGTCGGTAGTTTTCAGGATCTTCTGTCCGTTGGCGTAGTCTACGTAGGCGATCCAGGCAACCTCGGCGCTCAGGGCGGAGAGGTTGGAAAAATATCCGGCTCAGTATGCGGGAAAGCCAGGTTTTGCCAGCTTTCCCCACCGTCGTAGTGCGGGAAACGCTGTAGCTCCGGTAGGTAAAGTTACCGGTAGAATCGTACACAAAGCCATACGCCCAGGCGGCGGAACTGTTAGGGGCAACGACTTCCTGGATAAAGGTAGAGCTGGAGAAGTTGGGGTTTTGCTGCTGCCAGGCCTGGGCCTGTATCTGGTTCGAGAACAGGCATAGCAATGCCAGGAGCAGGAAAGGTGTTTTCATGCTGTTTGATTTTGAATGGTTTAGAGACTTGTGTCGTATCCGCTCAAAACGTAGTGGCAATCAGGCGTAGGCCTGACGCACCAAATCAGCCAAATGAGGCATGTCATGCTTTTGGGAAATCCTGTCGGCGATGTACTCCATGGCGTTGACCCCGAGTTTGTTGGCAGTTTCCACAATGGACATAAAAGCATCCCTGACTTTGGTGCCGGTTTTTGACCAAGAGTGCAAAGAGATATCCCGTTTGCGGACAACTCGCCTTGCCCCCAGTTCCATGCCGTTATTGTGCAGGGCAAGGCGGGATTCTCTAGGGCTGCCAGGAGTTTATCTTTGTTTGCCAGGGTTCGGCTGATGCACTCATTAAGCTGGAAATAATTAGTAGAAGGCTTAAGAGGCTTTCAAATTGCTGTTTTAATATTAATTTTTGCGCCTCTTGCCAGAGGCTGGAAGTTCTTTGAAATCAGGAGTTGATAGTAAAATTGCCAGTATTTATTTTGGAACTCTTCTTTGATAGAACGGTGCAGCTCTATTTTTGGGGTTAATTTGTTGTAATGGCGCGCATCGTGTATCCAGCACAAAGCGTGAAGCCACAGGGCAATTCTTAGATACTCCGGCGCATCGTCGCTAAGCAGCGATTTTACCACCGGAAAACCCACCTGCTCATGATAGTGCCCCAAGGCAAGGCTTTCCAAAATCCGGGGTACATATTCTTCTTTGCCCGGATTTGGGGCATGCTCTGGAGGTAGGCGCTAAAGGCTGGGATGCCCACGGGCGCCCGCCGCTAAAATGCGCCTCCAGGAATTGCCTGTCCTTTGAGACACTCCAAAATCGCGTAACAATTGTTAAGCTGGTAGCGTTCAAGCACAGCCGCAAGCCTTCGGGCAGGTTGCCTAAAAGGCGCGCAGCACGTCCAGGCGGCTTTTGGAATCCATAGTATAAAACACCGTGAAAAATTCTGCGCCAATGATTTGGGTGGCTTTGCCTGGCCTTTTCCTTGCTTTTTGTGCTGTCAGTATGGGTATAGGGGCTGGTACTGTATGCCTGCCCGCAAGACCTCCGTTGTTCTTTCAAAGCCCAGCTCTTGCCGCGCAGCAATATGTTGGATATTGTGTAAGCGGACATCACTATGCCTTGGCTTTTGAGCAAAACGCCCAGCCGCCCATGAGTCACGTCGCACGCATGGTGCAGGGTTTGCATCAGGCTTTGGATGCCCGCGCCATATTCTCCAATGTATTCTTCTGGCAGGCTGCCTCGATACAACTTCCTGGCTGGGCGAATAATAGCGTTCTACTTTATAAAGGGTATTGCGGCGGACCAAGCATAGCTCTTGCTGTACTACTTCGTCATAACCTTTGAATTGGGCGTCAGTAACAAAACCGTTTTGTCCACCCGGCGATATTCAGTCCGGTCAATTTTAATTTTAGGTTTCTTTTTCCTTTTTGCGGTTCTTTTACGCCGCTGTTTTTCGGACGAGACATCTTTGCTTTCCCTGTCTTAAGCATTAGGAAACTTAGGTACGTAATGTTCTCCTTTAGCCGGTTAATTTCATCTTTCAACTCCTGGTTCTCTTGGCGGAGCTGCTCGATCTGATCTGATTGTTGCTCCACGATGTTGAGCAACAACTTCACGATGTCGCGGAAGGTATCTATATCCTTAATGGACGATGGGTCGATATGGCGGATCGGGTCAAGCATCTTTTGATGACGACAGTATACGGTTTTTTTCAATAACTTGGGTAGCCGCTGCCACTACGTTTTGAGCGGATACCTTGTGTCTTCGTGGCGAACGTTCAACAAAAGAACATGGCCCGGGCCACCTTCGCAAAGACAAATTTTCAGCTTTGCAAAATTTTTCGGACTGTTTTCATTGTTTTTTTACCGTTTCCTTGAGATCATCAAGCTGAACTTCAGCAAGTTGAATAAAATTGCTTAGCTTGTTTTCGCAAAAAAGCGACCTCCAAACATGCTCTGAAACCTATGCACCAATCAGGCCTATTAGGCCTGCTTCGCCGTTTTAGCCTGGAAGAATGGAGATCCTTCGGCAAGTTCCTCCATTCACCTTACCACAATGCCAACAAGCGGCTACCTGTGTTTTACGATTACCTCAACCGCCATAGCCCTGTTTTCGGACACCCTGAACTGGAACGCCTGGCAACCTGGCGGGCGATGTACAACGACGCCGTCCCGTTCGAGGCGCCGTGCTGCGGGTACTCATGGCAGGCATGCACAAGGCTGCGGAGCAGTTCCTCATAGTGAGAGCAGCTGCGAAGCAACGATATTATGCAAGCCAGGCTGCTGGCTGAAGCTTTCTACAGCGTCAGCTGTACGCCCGGTTTGTGCAAACGACGAGATCGGCTTTGAAAAAATTGACGCCCAACCCGGGACGGAAATGGAAGTACTGCTCCACGCTTTCCTGCTGAACGTCAACCTTCACTTTCACCCCGAAACCAACGGGCTGTCAATGAGAGCCTTCCGCTGCGGGAAGCCCTGCGGCGGCTCGATGAATTTTACGCCTTTGCCAAACTCAGGCTCTCCGTAGAACTCTCCGCCCGCGCCAACCTGCTCTCGGAAGAAGCGGAGTATCCGCTCCTGAACCCTCTCATGGACTATGCGGAGGCGACGCTTGCAGGCTTTGACCCCGCCATCCGCTTCTACCTCCTTCTGTTGGAGATCAACCTCGAAGGCCTGACGGCGGAGCGGTTTTTCAACCTGAAAAACACCTTCCTCGAACAGCGGGAGCAACTCGGCAGGCAGATGCAGGTGGAGGTGCTCATCTACCTGATGAATTTTGGCAATAGCTTAACCGCCGTGAATAGTTCGTTGTTTTTCCGGGAGCTGTTTGAACTGAACAGACTGGGGGTTGACGGCGGCCTGTTCCTGGATAATGGCATTTTTCCCGATATCTGGTTTACCAACATTGCCGTATGTGCTTCCGTTTGCAAGGAATGGGAATGGACGGAGCAGTTCATCCGGGAGCAGGCTGCCCGGCTCCATCCGAAGATTGCCGCCGCCGCCGTTTCGCTGGCCAATGCTTTCCTGTTTTTCTATCAGGGACGGTTTGAGACAGCTTATGGCCTGCTGGCCGACATTCCGGATACCGACATGGGGTACCAGCTTCGCCGCCAGTCTTTGTCCTTGAGATGCCTGTTTGAAATGATGCTCGAAAAGCCGGATCTCCTGGAACTGGTGGAGGCAAAAACCGAGGCTTTTGATAAATTCCTGCGCCGCCAGAAGGTCTTCAGCCGGGAGCGGATAAGCGCCGAATTGCATTTTGCCCGGATAATGAGGAAAATGGTGCGCGCTGGCGACAGCTTTGCCCGCTGGCAATTGATCCTGGAAGAAACCCAGGCTACAAGCCCACTGGTTTCAAAGAACTGGCTGCTGGAAAAGCAGGATATTCTGCTGAAAAAGACGGCTCGCCAATGACCCAATCTGCCGTCTTGTTTCAGGGATGCTACCCATTGATCACATCTGTGGCAACGATGGAATCATCCTGTCCGCCCTTTACTTGTTTTTGCTGGAGCACGCTGATCTGTTGGGGCAAAAATGCATCCAGGCTCTTTTGCTTTTTCTGTTTCATCTCAAAAATGGGTTTAGCGGCTACTTCCGGGCATGGCTTCGCCAGGCCGGTTCTGTGCAGCCGGGGTTGAAAAAATGATGAAATGGAAAAGCTTACCGCATCAGGCAGTTCACATTGATCAAAGGCTGTAGGAGGTAGGTTCCGTTGTCGAAATCTTTCGTTTGGCGGATGCCGAAGCTGAGCATTACGTTGCGGCTGACCCGCCAGTCGCCGCCAATGGTGAGCATGTAGAATTTTTGCTCCATCTTCGTTTCCGGCGACGAAGCCAGGGGCGCAAAAGAATGGTCGTAAAAAGCCTCGATGAAAAAGTTGTAGCGGCGGGCCCCGTATCGCAGGCTGGCTCCTGTGGAGAATACCTGCCCGATGGTCCCGGTGAGTTTCGATGGCTTCTTTCCATAGCGGGCCATGCCGGAAAGCAGCGCGTGATCTCCCAATCCTATGCCCCCGCTCGCCCAGATGCCAAAGCCGGTGTTAGTGACCTTCAGCGTATTGTTGTTGAAGGAAACGGTGTCCATTTCCCCCGGCACGGCCAGACTTTCAATGGTTTTGGTAATGACGGAGGTGGTTTGTTCGTAGGTGAGCAGCCGCCCGAAAGCGATGTCCAGATAGGATGAATTCCAATGCTCCTGGATATAGTTATCCCGCACTTCCGTCAGTTTTTGGCTCTGTTCCCTTTCGAGTTCTGAGATGTCGAATTCCAGTTCCATGATGCTGTCTGCCAGCATTTCGTAGCGTTGGCTGTAGTTTTCGTCCCGCCGGCTCAGCCGAATTTGCTGCATTTCCAATACCTTGATCTTTAACAATAAAGAATCTTTGGGCCCGTCTGTCGCTTGTTCGAGCGTACGCAAGAACTTTGCGTCATTCAGGGGGTCGTGCTGGCGGTAGAGGCTGAGTTTGGCCGCATAAGCCAGCCAGTTTTTTTCGTTGGAGGAGTTGGTGCCGATGCTCAGGCTCAGGGTGGAAAGCGTGCGGAGTAACGGGCTGGCATTGCGGTATTTTTGGGCGCCGCCCCGGTCGAAACAGAGCAACCAAACCGGCTGCGCTTCGATGGCAAGCCCCGGGCTGAGGGTGTAGCCTTGTTGCCCGTTGGTGAGGCTCCAGTCTACCTTGAAGTCATGTAATGAAGCGTAGCGTTCGATACGGGAGGGGGTGTTTTCATTGAGCAGGTTAAAAGCCGGCGAGCTGGGGATGGAAAACTCGGTGGCTTTGGCTACCCTGTTTTTCGGGGAACCGCTGTTGTTGCCGGGGAAATTCTGGGCGGAAACCGCAGTCGCCCAAAAAACAAAGAGGAGGATGAGTTTGTATGGCATGGCCTGTTGTTTTATGATTTAGAAATGGCGTGGAACCGTGAAATGGTGCATGCCCAACCTGGCGGGCGAGTTTAGCTGCAAACCCGCCCGCCGGTTTTGAGCATGGTTTTCAATCAATCTTCGCAATATTGAGAGTAGACAATATTGTTGCTCTCATTGGTTTCCTTAATGACGTTCTCGTTATCTATGCCAATTTTTATAGTATGGGTATGGCAGTGGAATTTCTCAAACGGGAAAGACAGCGTGACGGTACCGTAAGCAGGGATAGCGGGCGTGGAGAGTACGATCGCTTTCCAGGTATTTTCAGGCCCGTTTTTGCCGTAAGCCACTTTGGTTTTGGTCGGCGGCGCAGGCATAGGCCCATTATTCCTGATCTGGAAATAAACGAGGCTGGGGGTCGTCGCTTTCCTGAAAACACCTAATCCATTGCCGTTCAGGAATTTCGGGACGGCCCGCAGGTCCGTATTGGTTACAGAGGCCCCATTTTTACAGGCCACACAAAGGTCGTTGTCGCCTTCCTGCGTTTCCTGAACTGCATTTTTATAGTCAATGGACAGGCAAAGTGAATAGAACCCTGCGGTGTGTAGTGTCGCACTGAAACTCTGCCTATGGGTACTGCCTGCCGCCAGGCTGGAAATGCCGGTTAGAAATGTGCTGCCGATATCTACTATTCCCTTTTCGATACTTTTAGCAGAAGCATGGGCGGCCACTTTGTCAACATTGGCCGCCTGGTTGCCGACATTCGTTATGTCAAATGAAAATTTGATGAAATTGGCGCTCAAAGCCGTAATGGACAGTTTCGATATCACGAGGTTGGGGCCATTGGCCGGCGGCGGTGCGAAGACGTCCGGCAGGTTGGGGTTGATCACGTCGGGGTTGATTTGTGAAGAAATTGGCGCTAAAGCTGCCATGAAAAAAAGGACGGAAAGAAGAAAGCTGAATGTGTTTTTCATGTTTTTGTTGATTAATGGTTAAAGCTCCGCCAGGCCGCCCCATGAGCAGCGCAGGGTTGGAGAACTGGAATCTGGTGAAAGGATAATGTTCGAATGGAGGATTTCCACCTCCTCCCCGGCTGCTTGCCGGGGCCGCTTTTTCAGCGCTTCGAGAGGTAGTCACGCAAGGAGGGGGAATCTTAGCAAGGGAAGGGAAGTTTTTTTAAAAAACTTCTTTGACAAATCTCGTGGGCCAGTTGAAAGCCGGAACAAAGGCGAACTCCAACAAGCTACGAAAAGCCGTGTTTCCGGCTTTCAACTGGCTCAATACCAAGAGATTTGTCAAAGAACCAAAAATAAATTCGGATTATGAATAAAGATGAATATCTACATCAACTGTCATTGAAATTTCAGGAAACGCTGGGAAATAACCTCATTGGCCTATACCTCATTGGCTCCGCTTGCCTTGGAGCATACCAGGAAGGCAAAAGCGATCTGGACGTCGTTGGCGTACTATTAAACCCACTCACGGATACCCAAAAAGAGGGCCTTGCGGAAAAGCTGGATCACCAACATTTTCCCTGCCCTGCCAAAGGCCTGGATTTGGTGCTGTTGAAGAAAGAGGCCGTGGCCGATATTACCAACGAGCCCCCCTATGAATTTTGGTTCGCTACCGGAGCGAGCTGGAAGCAGGAAGAGTGGGAGGCCGGCCAAGCCAAAGAAATGTTGATCTTCATCGAACTTTGCCGCAGGCATGGCGTCACCCTGTTCGGAAAAACGCCCAACCAGTACTTTGCGCCAGTTGAAAAGCACCTGCTGGCCGACGCTTTCCTGGAAATGCTCCGATGGCATCAAACCAAAATTCTCGACGCCTTCCACGACCCTGAAGGCCAGAATTCAGTGCTGAATGCATGCCGCGTCCTGGCATTCTTGCGCGAAGGCCGGCTACTCTCCAAGTCCGCCGGCGGGGAATGGCTGTTGTCTCAGGAGCCAGGCAATGAGACGGTAAGGAACGCCCTTTCCATCCGCTCGTGCCGCGATCATCCTGATCGCAGGGCCCTAATTTCAGAAGAAGAGGTTGCTTTGTTTCTCCTAAAGGTAATTACAGCTATCGGTTAAGTTCTTTTCCGGCTCGTGCCGCGATCATCCTGATCGCAGGGCCCTCCTTTCAGAAGAAGAGGTTGCTTCGTTTCCCCCCTAAAGGTTATTTCTGCTATCGGCTAAGTACTCTGTAAAATAAGTAAATTGTCGTTTCTGGGCGATGGATTTTCGTTCTAATCGAGGAGCGCCCGGAGCCTGATAGCCTTAGCTATCAAGGCGAGGACGGGACGAAGAGTAGGGCGAAAAGGCACGGCCAGAAGCATAAGATATTTATTTAACAGAGTACTAAGGCTGGGCAGGTTCGGCGTTCGGAGACGGGCCCGGCTGCGTAACACATGGACTGCCAATAGTGTCCAGTAGCCCGCCATGGCAAGCGAAGAGGAGCTGCTGCTAGGAGCCTTACGATCAGGATGATCGCGGCACGAATCACTCTACCAATACAAACCCCGCCCAATAAAACGGCTCGTACCTTTTCTGCCTCATCTCCTCCTGCGCTGCCTTCAGCGCCTGCCGTACGGTCATCTTTCCCTCCAGCCATTTTTGGTAGAAAACCGTCATCAACTCCTGGGTCTGGAAGTCGGGAACCTGCCAGAGGGACATGATGAGGTACTTCGCTCCGGCGATCTTGAAGGCTCGTTGCAAGCCATAGACCCCTTCGTTTCCCTTGATGTCGCCCAGCCCCGTTTCGCAGGCGGACAGCACTACGAGTTCCGTATGGCGCAGGTCCATCTGGCTGATCTCATAAGCTGTGAGGATGCCGTCCTCCCGGTTGCCAAGCGGTTGGCCCATCTGCCAGGCGTGGTTGGCTCCGGCCAGGATCAGGCCGGAGCGGATCATGGGGTGGCCGGAGGACTTGAAGCCCCCCCCTGCCCCCCCCGGAGGGGGGGAGTTGGCGCCCTCTGGGGCTAGGGGGGCTTCCGTAAAGAAGAACCCATGCGTCGAAACATGCAGTATCCGCGGCGAAGGCCGGCCTCTCCCCAAAAGTTTGAATGCCTCTTCAGTAGCGGCATAACCCTTGCGCACCTCCGCCTGAAAACCGGCCGTTTGCAGCAGCGATTGGATATTGTCGGCTTCCTTGTTCGAGTATTTGAGGTATTTCCACGTGCCGCCCCGTAGTGTAGAATCGGTTTGGCTGAAGGACGGCCCCCGGTGGCGGCTGGCCAGGCCGTCGGGTTCCGCCGGGGCGATAGCGGTGCTGTCCATTTCATATTGGATGCCGCCGAAGATGACTGCCGTTTCGGCGCTGCCCACTGCCTGACTGCTGTTCACTACCAACTGCCGGGTACTGCCCATAGCCACCAGCTCAAAGCGATCAGACAGGGTAGTGTTTTTGCCGGTAGGAATAGCGCCCAGGTTCAGCCGGTGCAACAGCCCGGCAGGAGAAAAATAAACGGTTTTTACGCCTTCCAGCGGTGCTTCCAGCGGTCCCCAGAGCAGTTGGTGGAGCGACTCGCCGGCTTTCCCCGCGTAGAGTTCGTTCCAACCGTCGCTGCCCAGCCCGGCGAGTGGTTCGAGCAATGCTTCGAGTTGTTTTTCTTCAAAAAGAGGGAGGAAGGCGGGGCTTTCCATGCCCGGCTTCAAAAGCAGGGCGGCGTAGAGGACGCTGTCGGTGGGTTCGGGCTTATAGTAGTCAAAGCGGACGAACTCGATGGTGGCCTCGCCGGGTAACAAGGCGGCCTGTATTTCCTGCCAGCTGACTTGCCGCAGGGCTTCGCCGAAGCCGGCGACGGTGCGGGCGAGGTCTTTTTCGGTGTCGTTGGCTTTGGTTTCGAGTTCGGCGACGAGGGTGCTGTCCCGGTCGGAGATAGGTAGGGAGTATTCAGAGGCGAGGCGGCGGTGGTAAGATTTCAGGAGGTTGTATTTTTCGGTAGACAAAGAATCGGTAAGCGCCAGTTTGTTGATTTGGGAGGCGGAAGTGAGCAGGAAGCCTTTATAAAAAAGAGCGTTGTCATAACAAATATCAAAAGAGGAAGGCTGTGTTTTGAAAAAGGAAAAATACGTATTTAAATAAGATGAAAAACCTTGACTAAATGAAAATAATTGTCCTGTACTGAGATAATATGTTCCATTTACTAATAATTTCCAGTCAATTATATTGCATGCCCTGAAAACTGGCTCTGCTGCGTCATAGTTATGGAAACTATATTCCAAATTTGCAAGGCAAAACAAGCTATTGGAATAATTAAGGTGCAACTCGCCAAGGGTGTTTTTCCATAGCTTGATAGCATGGCTAAGATTATCCTTTGCAAGGCTGTATTTGCCCATTTGATGGTATAAAACTCCTAAATTGTGCCTTACCATAATAGAGCGGGGGTGTTCTTCACCCAAGGCTTTTTCCCAAATTGCTTTAGCTTCTAATTGCAGTTTTTCAGCAATTTCGTACTGTTTTAAGGCTTTATATAAATTAGCCAAATTGTTTAAAGAACTAGCATATTCAGGATGTTCTTTTCCGAGAATTGCTTCTCGAATTTCTTTGGATTTCAAATGAAATATCTCTGAATCTTCAAAACGCCCAACATCCATGTATAAATTTGCTAAATTGTTCAAATTTGCAGCATAGTCTATGACTGAGGCAGGCATTGCCTTTTCGTATATTGTAATGGCTTCTAAATACAATTTCTCTGCTTCTTCAAAATTCCCTAAATCCAAGTACAAAGTAGCCAGATTACCAGTCGTTTGTGCGTAATCAGGATGTTCTTTGCCTACTGTTTTTGCTTTGTTGGCTCTTGCCCTTAAGTATAATGATTCTGAGGCTTCGTACTTTCCCATATTCCTGTACAATGAAGCGAGATTGTTTAACGCCAGCCCATAATCAGTATTTTCTTCTCCTAAGGCTTGTTTCAAGATGGATAGATTTTCCAGGTAGAGGGATTCTGCATTTTCCAATCGCCCGGAATACACATACAGATTCGCCAGGTTTAACAGGCCCTGGCCATATTGTGGGTGCTCTTTTCCTAATAGCTTTTCGCGAATTCTGTTTGATTCCAGGTATGCAGGTTCGGCGGCGGCGTATTGTCCCGTATCCATATACAAAACACCCAAAAAATTGAGGCTATTGGCATAATTAATATCCTCTTTACCCAAAAAAAATTCCCGAATTTGCAGAACTTCAGCATTGCAGGTTATCGCACTTTCATATTGGCCCATGTTCAAATACAAAATGGAAAGGTTGTGCAGTATGTCGGCATACTTAAGGCTTTTTCCCAGGAGTTTTTCTTTGATATCCTTTGCCTCCAGGTAATAATACTCAGCTTCCTTATAACTTGCCATGAAGTGATATATCCTGCCTTTATTAAATTGACAATTTGCTAAGCATAATTGAAATGCATCATGCTTTTCTAAGGTTAATTCAATGGCTTGTTCATTAACCTTTAACGCTTCTTCGTAATTTCGTTCGCCTGTCAATTTTCGCGATACCTCGATCAAACTATCCACCTCCCGCACCACCGCCGCCGTATCCACCTGCCCGAAACCGGAAGAGCAAAAAGCAAAAAGCAAACCAAAGGAAGGAAACACCTTTTTCATAGGGTTAATTTGAAGGATAAAAAAGCATTATTGCAGGTCTTTCAAAACAGCCGCCGCGTTTGCCCGCCAGGGGGAGCCCGCATCGCCGGCAACAACAGCCAACTGCCGTTTCGCCTTTTCCAGGCTGCCGCTTTTCAACCAGGCCAACGCCAGGTGCCACGAGGCTTCCGGCATGAACCGGGATCGGCCATTGGCCAGTATGGCTTCATACAATGGCACCGCCGCGGCCGCCTTGCCGGTAGCCAGCAGGCATTCCGCCTGGATGAACAGCCAGTTGTCGTTGCTTTTAGCCACTAAGGGCAGGTTTTCAAACTGCGCCAGCGCCTCCCGGTACCGGCCGTCCCAATACAGTTGCTGAAATTGATCGGATGCCGAGGGTTCCTCATTGCCCCGAACCGAAGGCTCCAGCGTCTCGTCTTTGTACGGCTGGAAATATTGAGCAAACAAGAGCTCCTGTTTTTCTGAAGTAGAGGCAACGGGCGGTTGCCATTCCTGTTTCTTTACCGGCGGCGTTTCGGTAGGCAGGGGCGCTTGCGCTGTGTCGGGCGGCACGGCCGGCTGGGCGCTCTCCTGCGGTGAAACGGCAGGCGGGCTTTGTCTTTCGGGTGATGGCCCGCCGGCCCGTTGCAACCAGAAAAAGGCGCCCAGCAATAAAGCCAGCCCTCCGCCCAGCCACCAGGGCCAGGAGCGGCCGGCCCTGTTTTTTTGCGTATCGAGCAACCTGCCCCGCTCTGAGAGCATCTGCCGTATTTCGGCTTTCTCCTTCAGGCGGATGGCCTGCCGGGCCTTGCCGTGCAACTCGGCCTCTTGCCGGAAAGCCTCGTCCTGTGCCCGGCGCTGTTCAAAGGCCTCCCGCTCCGCTGAGGTCAGCTCGTTGCGGAAGTAGCGTTCGATCAGGTTGATATCCTTATCTTCCATGTTCTCGAAGGTTTGGCTTCGGTTATTCGCTTATGAGCTGTCCTTGTTTGTCTGTTATGATCTCCTTCAACCTTTTCAGGCACCTCGACAACGAAACGCTCAGGGCGTTGGCGGATTGGTAACCCAGCGCGGCCTGCATCTCCGCTATACTTCTTTCGAGGAAAAATCGCTGTTTCAATAACTCCCCGCACTGGGGCGGCACCTCCTGCATCGCGGCCATCAGGGTGGCCCTTTCTTCCGCCTGCGGCTCCTCCTCCGGGAAGGACTGGAAGACGGCGTCCTTCACCAACGCATCGTCGATTTCGTCTTTCCAGAAAATCCTCCTGGTTTTGCGGTGGTAGTTCAGCAACCGCCGGTATCCCACGGCGAACAACCAGGTGCGGGCGCTGTACTGCAGAGTAGTCAGTTTGCGGGAAGCCACTTGTTCGTAAAAAGCAAAAACCGCCTCCTGCCAGGCATCCTCGAAATCTTGCCGGGGCGCCTGAAAGCGCCGGCCGGCCCAGCGGAAGAAGGCTTCTCTGTAGTCCGTATACAGGCTTTCCAAAGCCTCCATGCTCCCGGATTGGAGAGCCGATATGAGTTTTTCAGGATTGAGCGGCCCGGAATCTGGCAAACGGTTTGATTTAGTGGAGTAATTTACACCAAGTTATCTGGACTTCAGCGCAAAATTTACGGGGCGAATGGTTTTTTCCTGAATTAGCTATCTCAAAGTATAAAACCAATTCGACAAAAAACTTGCATCTTTCAAATAGCTTAACTATTATTGTGAGTAATTGCTTACTCATTAATGGCAAACAAAAAAGAAAACATCCTCAGCGCCGCCCTCGAGCTCTTCGCCGGCGACGGATACAACGCCACTTCCACCAGCAGTATCGCGAAGGAGGCCGGCGTATCTGAAGGCCTGATCTTCCGGCACTTCGGCAGCAAGAAGGGGCTGTTGGAGGCGATTATGGAGGATGTCGAGGCCCGGATCAGCCAGCTTTTGGCCCCGGTCATCTTCGAAGAGGAACCCAAAAAGGTGATCCGCAGGATAATAGAAATGCCCTTCGGTATCGACCCTTCGGAGTATGACTATTGGCGCCTGCAATTTAAATTGAAGTGGGAACAGGAATACAACAACCCCAATAAAATGAAACCTTTGATCGACAAGCTGGCCTGGGCGTTCACCGAGCTGGGCTATAAAGAACCGGAGAAAGAAGCCGTTCTGCTCAATCAGATCATCGATTCCATCTCAACAGAGATCCTGCGAGACGGCAAGGACGCGCAGGAGTCGTTCCAATCCTTTCTTTTGGAAAAATACGGCGTATAAATTTTTTTTAACCATAGATAAGTAAGTACTCACTAAAGAACAGGTATGAACTCAAAAAAAATAATCCTGGTCACCGGCGCCTCTTCCGGCATGGGCAAGGACATGGCCCTTCAACTGATCGAGGAAGGGCACACCGTTTACGGCGCCGCCCGCCGGGTGGGAAAAATGCAGGATCTGGTGGAGGCCGGCGGCCATGCCGTTGAAATGGACGTGACGGATGAAGGGCAAATTGTCGCGGGGGTGAAAAGAGTGATCGATGAACAGGGAAGGGTCGACGTTCTGATCAACAACGCCGGCTATGCCGTCTACGGCGCGGTGGAGGACGTTCCGCTGGAAGACGCCCGCCGGCAATTCGAGGTGAATATCTTCGGCCTGGCCCGGATCACTCAGGAGGTGCTTCCCCACATGCGCCAACAAAAGTCCGGCAAGGTCATCAACATCTCCTCCATGGGCGGCAGGATCTACACCCCCCTGGGCGCCTGGTACCACGCCACCAAACACGCGCTGGAGGGCTGGAGCGATTGCCTCCGCCTGGAACTGGAACCTTTTAATATCGATGTGGTGGTCATCCAGCCCGGCATCATAACCACCGAATTTGGCGATGTTATGATCCAACCCATGCTGGACCGCTCTGCCAGCGGCCCGTACGATAAATTGGCTCAGGCAGTGGCCCGCGCCACCAAAGGGTCTTATGAGCAGGGCCGCAGTTCGCCCACTTCCGTTATCACCAACCTGGTCTCCAATGCCGTCAGTAGCTCGAAGCCCAAAACGAGGTACGCGGCCGGAAAGTTTGCCAAGCCCATGCTCTTCCTGCGCCGCTGGGTGAGCGACCGAACGTTCGATAAAGTGATCATGAGCCAGGTGAAATGAGGGGTGGTGCGAAGTCGGAAGCTTTTGTTCAGGAAGCTCTATTTTTTTATGGTGGAAGCATCTTCAGCCCCATCCCGGCAGCACTCCACTGGAAAAATTCCGACTTCGCATTTCCGACTTCCGACTTTGGGGCGCCACTTGCACCTACAGGTCTTCCGACTTCCGACTTTAAGGCGCCGCTTGCACCCAGAAGCCTTCCGGCTTCCACAAGAGCCATTTTTTTTCCATAAAAACCCTGTTAACATGAAAAAAGCCTACCTGTTCTACACCCTTCTCCTCCTTACTGCGGGCATGGCATTGGCCTACGCTTCGTCGGAGCTGCAGGAAGGGGAAGGCATGGAGCAGCCGCCCGGTGAAGAAGGGCAGGAAGACGCCCTGCAGGCCTTCGACAAAATGATGGCCGTCCTCACCCACAAGCGCTGCGTCAATTGCCACCCTGCCGGCGACCGCCCCCGGCAGGGGGAAGACAGCCACTACCACAACTTCGGCGTACGCCGGGGCGAGGGCGGCCACGGGCTGCCTGCCCTGCAGTGCGCAACCTGCCATCAGCAGGAGAATAACGATTATTCGGGCGTTCCGGGGGCGCCGGAGTGGGGCCTGGCGCCGCTGAAGATGCAGTGGGAGGGCCTGAGCCGGGTGGAAATTGCCCGGTCCATCCTCGACCCGGCCCGCAACGGCGGCAGGACGCTGGAAGAGACCGTACACCACCTGACGGAACATGAGCTGGTGCTCTGGGCCTGGGAACCGGGCGTAGACGCCAATGGCGTGCCCCGGGAAAAACCGCCCGTCCCGAAGGAAGAGTACATCAAAGCCGTAAAAGAATGGGCAGTGGCCGGCGCGCCCATACCGGAGGAGTAGAGGGGAGGGAAATTTGTGGAAATACACGGAAATACGTGGAAATACGTGGAAATACGTGGAAATACGTGGAAATACGTGGAGATACGTGGAGATACGTGGAAATACGTGGAAATACATAGGCTACTGGACCGTTTGGGGAGCAAGGCGTATAGGTGACCGTCTCTGCGAGCCGGATAAAAGATGTGTATAAGTTCATGCGACTAAATAGTGGTCGCCTAAACACGAATGCACGTATACACAATCCAGGCGAGTCTGGTAAGTTGCAGAATACACTCAAATCAAAACCAGAGATTATGAAAATTTCATTTAACATAAACGGCATGCCCCAGAGCGTGGAGGTGGACGGGAATACCCCCCTGCTCTGGGTCATCCGGGATGTGCTCGATCTGAAGGGCACCAAATTCGGCTGCGGGAAAGCGGCCTGTGGCGCCTGTACCATCCACGTCGACGGCGAGG
The DNA here is from genome assembly GCA_020636375.1 of Lewinellaceae bacterium. Lineage (GTDB taxonomy): Bacteria > Bacteroidota > Bacteroidia > Chitinophagales > Saprospiraceae > JACJXW01. The sequence continues at coordinate 116,517 of JACJXZ010000016.1, forward strand.
CGGTGCGCTCCTGTTCTTTCGCGGCCAAGTTTGCGGAAGGCCGGGACATAACGACCATCGAGGGGCTTTCGGCCGGGGATGAACTGCACCCGGTGCAGCAGGCGTGGATAGAGGAGGTCGTGCCGCAGTGCGGGTACTGCCAGCCGGGCTTCATGATGGCCACCGCCGCCCTGCTGGAGAAGGTGCCCAACCCGACGGACCAGGACATCGACGACAACATCGTCAACATTTGCCGCTGCGCCACCTACTACCGGATGCGCAAGGCCATTCACCGGGCGGCGGAGATCAAAAATGCCAACAGTTAAAAGCACTACATCATGAGTGAATCAGGAACTAAGAAGACATTTTCCAGGAGAAAATTTATCGTCCGGTCGGCAGTAGGCGTCGGTGTTTTGCTGGGAACAGGGTACTTTACCCGCCCGATCTGGCGGCGGTCTCTGGCAGAGATGGCCAATTCAATGGAGCCTTCCTATATGGGAGATACCGAAACGCCGCAGCTTTGGTTTGAAGTGACGGCGGATAACCAGGTCATACTGCATTCGCCCAAAGTAGAAATGGGGCAGGGCACTTTTACCGGCCTGGCCCAGATCGCCGCCGATGAACTGGAAGTGGATATCCGCCAGATGAAAGTCGTCCATGCGGCTACCGCTACCGGCAACATAGACGGACTTTCCACCGGGGGCAGCCTTTCCATTTCCGGCCTTTGGCAACCTCTGCGGGAGCTGGCCGCTACCATGCGGGAGATGCTGAAGAACGAAGCCGCCCGCATACTGAAAACGGATGCCGCCACGCTCACCGTCAAGGAAGGCGTTGTGTCGGGCAATGGCCAATCCCTGGCTTACGGCGATATTGTTAAAACCGTAACGGAATGGACGATTCCCGATACTCCGCCTCTTAAGGACGTCAGTGCGTACCAATTTGTGGGAAAGCCCATCCCCCGGCTGGACCTCCGCGATAAGGTCATCGGCGCTCCCATCTTCGGCATGGACGCCACTATGCCCGACATGCTCTACGGGGCGGTCGCCAGGCCGTCCGCTATCGGCGCCAGGTATGTAAGCGCCGATACTACGGAAGCGGAAAAGATGCCGGGAGTAGTGAAAGTGGTAAAGGAGAAGGACTTCGTGGGGGTGGTGGCCCGGTCCCGCATGGAAGCCGAAAATGCCAAGAATGCCATAAAAGTAACCTGGGAAACCGGGAAAAACTGGCAGTCCGAAGACATTGAGGAAATGATCAAAGTTGGAAAGGGAGAGCCTTTCGTCATTCAGAAGGAAGGCGGTGCGGAAAATGTGCTGGATAATGGAGAGAATATCATTAGGGCGGAATACAAAAGCCCCATCGGCGCCCACGCCCAGCTGGAACCCAACGGGGCGCTGGCCTTCGTCGATGGAGACAAGGCTACGGTAATGATCTCCACCCAGGTGGTCAGGATCACCAGAGGGGAAGTGGCGGGCCGCCTGGGGCTGGACGAGGAAAAGGTAAACATCATCCCCACCTATCTGGGCGGTGGGTTCGGCCGCCGTTTGCACACCCCCAATGCCATGCAGGCGGCGGTATTGTCCAGGGCCGTCGGTAAACCGGTCAAATGCTTCTTCAACCGGCAGGAAGAGTTTCAGAACGATACCTTCCGCCCCCCGACGCATCACGTCCTGCGCGCCAAGCTTCGGGAAGACGGCCTAATCGAGGCGATCGAGCACAATGTGTCCAGCGGCGACGTTATGTTCGGCTCTCCGCTGTTCCCCGCCATCGCCCAGCCCATCCTCGGGGCTGACGTCGGCGCCTGGCGGGGCGGCATGATCCAGTACGGGAAAATTCCGAACTACCGGGCGGTCTCCTGGCGGGTCAAGCTGCCCTTTGCAACCAGCTGGTGGCGCAGCCTGGGCCTGCTGGCCAATACCTTTGCCATCGAGAGTTTTATGGATGAGCTGGCCATCAAGGCCGGAAAAGACCCCGTGCAGTTTCGCCTGGATCAGATCCAGGATGACGAGGCAGGGCACCGGTTGAAGGAAGTCATCAAAGCCACAGCAGATAAAGCGGGCTGGAAAGACGGCGTCCACAACGGCCGCGCCATGGGTTTCGCCGCCTCTACCGATGCCGGTACCCCCTGCGCGCACGTCGCCGAGGTGTCGGTTGAAGGCCAGGAGATCAAAGTGCATAAGGTCACCTGCGCGATCGATCCCGGCCTGGCGGTCAACCCCGACCAGGTGCGGGCCCAGTGCGAGGGTGCCATCATCATGGGCCTCAGTGCCGCCTTGTACGAGAAGATGACGGTAAAGGACGGCCAGCTGACGCCCACCATCTATGGGCCGTACCGGATGGCCCTGATGAAGCACGCTCCGAAGGAGATCGATGTGGTGATCCTGGAAAATGCCGATGCGCCGGGAGCGGTCGGCGAGCCTCCGCTAGGGCCCATCGGCGCGGCCATCGCCAACGCCGTGTTCCGGCTGACGGGGCGGCGGCTCCGGGAGATGCCGCTGGAATTGACGTAAGGCCTGGCAGGCTTGGCAAGGTTGCCGGGTTCTGCCCTGGAAAACTTGCCAGGCCTGCCTCCGTTGATAAAAATCATCCCGGCTTTCCCCAAACCCTCATAACTTGCTCTTCCATTCCCTGCTCCCCATCGGCTCTTGCCTGCCGGATGCCAGGACAGGTTTTTCGGGGGCTGCCCGCTGGAAAAACCTGTCCCGGCTATCCAAAAAAACTTTCCTATGCAACTGATCGACGGCTCTAAGATCATCACCGAAGCCTGCGTGCGGGCAGGCGCCGATGTGTACGTCGGCTACCCCATCACCCCGTCCAACTGGTTTTATGCTTATGCCCAAAAGCGCTTCCCCCTCTTTCTGGCCGGTCCCGACGAAATATCCGTCCTCCAGTGGATGGCCGGCTTCTCGGCGGCGGGGCGCCTGCCGGTGACGGCCACCTCCTTCCCCGGCCTGGCCCTCATGGTGGAAAGCCTCAACATGGCCCACATGATGGAGCTGCCCATGCTCATCATCGTCACCCAGCGCCTCGGGCCGAGTACGGGCTCGGCAACGACCGGCGCCCAGGGCGACCTCCTGCTGCTCCGGGGCGCCATCTCCGGGGGATACCAGATTCCGGTTTTCTGCCCGTCCAGCTTCGAAGATTGCTGGAACCTGGCCTATGAGGCCGTAAAAACGGCGGTCAACTACCGCACGCCCGTCGTCCTGCTCACCTCCAAAGAGATGGTGATGACCTACCGGAGTTTCGACTTGTCCGGCCTGCCGGAAATTAAGAAAGTAGAAAACGCGGAGCCGGAGGTAGCGCTGCCCTACCAGTCCTACCGTGCCGGCGCCGATGGCGTCCCGCCCTTCATCCCGTTGGGGGATGAATCTTATCAGGTGCGGCTGAACGCCTCCACCCACGGCCGGGCCGGCCTCATCCAGAAGGAAAGCCCGGAGGCCATGGCCAATACCAGGCGGCTCCAGGACAAGCTGGAGGGAAACATCTCTGAATTCACCTTCTTCGAACTGGATGAAGAAGACGGCGCCGGGCAACTGATCGTCTCCTACGGCATCTCCGCCGATGCGGCGCGGGATGCGTTGGCGGGCCTACGCCGGCAGGGCAAAAAAGTGTCCCTGCTGATCATCAAGACCTTGCTGCCCGTCCCGCCGGCCATCCTGTCCATCCTGGAACGTTATGAAAAGCAGGTGTTCGTGGAAGAGAACCTGCCGGGATTGCTCCGGGAGCTGATCTACGGGCAGGCCCGCAGGGCGCATATCCGGAGCGTCAACAAGATCGGGAGCATGATCGCCCCTTCGGAAATAATAAAAGAATTTGCCGTATGACTCAGCCCATCCTGGTCACCAAAGACATGCCTTTCTGCCCCGGTTGCGGGCATGGCGTCGCCGTTAAGAACCTGGCAAAGGCCCTGGAAGAGGCCGGCTTCCGCCCGCTGGACGTCATCATCGTCAGCGATATCGGCTGTGCCGGGCTGGTGGATCCCATCCTGGCCACCCACACCATCCATGGCCTGCACGGCCGGGCACCGGCGCTGGCCCTGGGGGTTTCCCTGGGGCTGTCCAACCCCGGCAAAAAGGTGGTCGCCATACAAGGTGACGGCGGGGCCACCATCGGCCTGCAGCACCTGCTGGAGGCGGCGCGCCGCAACGTCGACATGGTTCTTATTGTACTCAATAACCTGCTCTACGGCATGACCGGCGGGCAGATGAGCGGCCTGTCCACTCAAGCGTTCAAGGCTGAAAAACACGTCGACGACGATACGCCGCCCTTCGACATCGTCCGGCTGGCCCACGAGGCAGGCGCTGCCGGCAGCGCCCGGATATCCGCTCCCGGCGAATTTAAGGCGTATTTTCAGGAAGCCCTCGCTACGCCTGGCTTCTCCCTGATCGAGGTGGCCTGCCTGTGCCCGTCCCACGGCGTGAAAAAATTGAAGGAACTGGCGGAGGTAATCCCCGGAGATTTGAAGCTGTCCCGCCAGCGCCCGCCTGCCCGGGCATCTTACCGGGACACCGGCCCGCTGTTTGAAAAGGGCGGGCCGCTGCCTGCTCCTTATTCGTCCTGCATCCGGGAACGGCTGGGCATCGTCATTGCCGGCTCGGCCGGCGGCGGCGTACAATCGGTAGCCCGGTTGGTCGCCAATGCCGGCATCCGCTCCGGCCTGCACGCCACGATGAAAGGAGAATACCCCATTACTGTCGGCACTGGTTTCTCCCTGGCGGAGGTCATCCTTTCCAGAAACAGGATCCACTACACCGGACTGGAGGCACCGGATGTGATCGTGGCCGTTACCGAAGACGGAATGGCCAAGGCCCGCAGCCGCGTCAAGCCAAACACGGCTCTGGTGCTGGACAGCGCGCTGCGGGATGCGGCGTTCCCCGATGCCCTTTACGGAAATTTCCATAAGGAGGCAGGCAAACAAGGCGCAGCCCTGGCCGCCGCTGCCTCCTGGCTGATACGGGAAGGCCTCCTGGAACGGGAGGCATTACTGGAAGCAGCCAGGGGCCACCAGCACGGAGAGGCCCTCATGGAAGTTATCGAAAAGGCGGCAGGAATGGTGAGGGGACTACCCGTCTGAACAGAGGTGGCGGGGGCTGTGTATGCCTGTTTGGCCATCTGGCGTCTCGCCTGGTGGCCCACCGTCCGCCGTCCACCGTCCGCCGTCCGCCGTCCGCCGTCCGCCCTAATGCCTTCCCCACAATTCCACCACCGCTTTATCCTGCAGCCCTTTGGTATCGTACCAGAACACTACTTTGGTGATGATGCGGCGGTTGCCGTCGATGTCGATTACCCGGGTTTCGCCCCCGGCGGGGATGTTGTTGCGCAGCTCGACGTTTTGGGTATCACCGTTGCGGAAGTGGACCACGCAGCGGTGCATGTTGATGGGAGAACGGCGGACGATGATCTTGATCTTGCGGAAGGCGCCTTCGCGGGCGGTGACCAGGATTTCGTCGCGGTCCACTTTGCGGTCGACCCGGCGCTGGCCGAGCTTTTCCCAGCGGGGTTGCCCGGCGGTGGCCTGCGGGGCAGCCAATTCAGCCGTTGGGGTGAATGCGGTGCCAAAAATAAATGAGGCCAGCAAAAGCATGCAGATTGCCGGTTTGGTGGTTGGTAATTTCATGATTTGGTGTTTTTATTTTGGGAGATTGGACTCGGGAATGGACGTTAAGTTTAACTCTTCACTCTTTTTTCCGGCATTTTATTCCGCATCCCCGGATTGATCATTAAATTAGTGGACTGGTTATCCAGAGATAACATAACAAAATGACAGCCATAGAAATCCGCCCCCGGTTCCAGCAGGAAATACCCCTGAGCAAGGACGAGGCCCTGGCCCGCCTGCGGGCTGCCCTCAAGCGGCCGGGCAGCCCCATCATCGGGTACGTCGCCGACCACCACGTTACGCTAAAAATCCCCTACGACAAGCAGCACTTCTGGTCGCCCCAGCTGGCATTGGAAGTAGAAACGCACGAGAGCGGGCAGGGCGCCCTTATCCGCGGCCTGTTCGGCCCGCGCCCTTCGGTCTGGCTGATGTTCGTTTTTATGTATTCCATCATCGGCGTCATCTGCCTGTTCGTGGCCATCACCGGCTTTTCGCAGGTAAGCCTGGGCATCCCTGCCCCGGTGCTCTGGGTGCTGCCCGTCGGTGCCGGCCTGGCCATCTTCCTCTACCTTTCCGCCAAAACCGGAGAGCGCCTGGGGAAGGACGAGATGCAGCAGCTGAAGCGGTTCCTGGATGAGGTGGTGACGGCGCGGGAAGCGGCGTAGGTGTGTAGGTGTAGATGTGTGGATGTGTGTAGGTGTAGATGTGTGTAGGTGTTGCCTGGAGAACCCGTAGCCCTCCGGCGTACCTACTCCGAATGCACAAATGCACTTAAACACTTACACACTTAAACACCTACACACTTAAACACTCAAACACAAACTATCCCCCTAAGTCCATGAAAGACCTCCTTCAATCCATCCCCCATTCCGGTAAGGTCGAATGGATCGGCCGGCGGCCACAGAAGCGCGGAGCAGTAGAGTCCGTGCAAAGCGCGCGCCTCAGCCCGGAAGCAGGCCTGTCCGGCGACCACTACGGCGGGCGGAGCGGCAAGCGGCAGGTGACGCTCATCCAGGCCGAACACTTGCCGGCCGTTGCGGCGATCCTGAGAATAGGGGAAGTCGATCCCGCCCTCACCCGCCGCAACATCCTCGTCTCGGGCATCAACCTGCTGGCGCTGAAGGGGCAGCATTTCCGTTTGGGAGAGGCCCTGCTCGAATACACCGGCGAGTGCCATCCCTGCTCCCGCATGGAGGAAAACTTCGGCCCCGGCGGCTTCAACGCCATGCGCGGCCACGGCGGCATTACCGCCCGCGTGATCGAAGGGGGAACCATTTCGGTGGGCGATGCGGTTTCCCTCTACATAAGCAACGAGGACCATGAGTAAAAAGACCAACGCCCTGCGCCGGCTCGATGCCCGGAAGGTGCAATATGAAACGGTGGAATACCAGTATGATGCCGAAGACCTCAGCGTGGAACATATCGCCGCAGAGAACGGCCTGCCCCTGGAGCGCATCTTCAAGACCCTCGTCGCTAAAGGGGATAAGAACGGCGTCGCCGTGGCCGTAGTGCCCGGCCACAAAAACCTCGGTTTCAAAGCCCTGGCTCAGGCCAGCGGCAACAAGAAAATGACGCTGGTGCCCGTGAAAGAAATACAATCTCTGACCGGCTATATCCGCGGCGGATGCTCGCCCATCGGCATGAAAAAAGATTATCCGGTGTACCTCGATACCTCCGCCCTGGCCTATGACGTCATTTACGTCAACGCCGGCCAGCGGGGGCTGCTGGTGGGCCTTTCGCCGGAAGCCCTGCAGCAGGTTACAGGCGCGGTGGTCGGGGAGATAGCGGAGTGAAGGGGGGGAGCGGGTGCATAGGTGCATGGGTGCAGGGAATCCCTGGAACCGGGGTTGTTCGCTGTTCGCTATTGGCAGTTCGCTATTAGCCGTTCGCTGTTCGCTGTTCGCCATTCGCTGTTCGCTGTTCGCAAATCCCTGAAAATAAAAGGGCGTTTTTCAGGAGGCACAGAAAATTGGACTATCCCCCGAGACCCATACACCAATGTGCCAATAAGTAACCGGACCATTGTAGTGCAACACAAATCTGGGTCTAAAGCCGTGGTATTCAGTCATTCGCTAATTCACTAATTCAGTCCATATACTTACACCAATACACCAATGCCAGAAGATGTCAAAATAGAATGCCCAAAATGCGGCTGGGAGCCCGATGGCGGCGCCTACTGGTCCTGCACCTGCGGGCATATTTGGAACACCTTTGCCACCGCCGCCCGCTGCCCGGCCTGCCACAAGCAGTGGAAAGACACCCAATGCATCGGTTTCAGAGGAGGTTGCAACCAGTTCTCCCCCCATCTCGACTGGTACAAAGGGCTGGACGGCTGGCTGGAGGATGAACTGGAGGCTGTCAGCCACAGCCAGGAGCAGCTCTTTGCACATGAAGTCGGCAATGTAGTTGAGCACCGGGCGTTGCCTCCTGAACTGGTAGCCTTTCATCTGGCGGCTGCCCAGGACGTACTTCCATAAGCAGGCTTCTGCCTTTGTCATGTTTTTTCTCAGGCTGTTGGCAAAAGGCTGGAGATTTTTGTTGTAGTGGTAATTGTTTTTGGGGGATGCTTTTTCCATGGGTTTTGGGTTTTGATCCACCCCCTAACCCCCGCCAGCGGGGGAAATCGGTTACCCTTGGCTGTTTGGGGTTCCTTTGGGGTGTCAATTCTACCCATGGGTTGGGGAAAAACTGAACCAGACGGGGAAACAATACTTTTTCGGAGTAATTATCTCCCCCGCTGGCGAGCCTGTTCCGGCTTTATGCCGGAAGGGCCGGGGGGTGGATTATTTAACTAAATTTAATCAAGTACTATCGCGATAGCCTCCCCAATGTAAATTCTTTCCCCAAAAAACACAAGTTGTAATCGGAATCTCATTGCGACAGGTTGCCCCCTTTCCCAAAAACAACTATCTTGCCAGATCGGCGGTTTTATTTCAAAGCGCCCAAATTTAAAAGTAATGCAAAACTATCTGGAATACATCTGCATCGATCCGAATATCCGCTTTGGGAAACCCTGCATCAAAGGCACGCGCATTGCAGTTTCAGATATTCTCCAGTGGCTTGCCTCTGGCATGACTTATGAAGAGATCCTCGAAGACTTTCCATTACTGAAAAAGGAACATATACTGGCAGCGCTGGCTTTTGCCGCCCGCCGGGAGCAGATCACTCAAATCATAGCGGCCTGACATGAAATTGCTGCTCGATGCCAACCTTTCCTGGCGGCTGATCAGGTTACTATCCTCCAAATTTGAATATGTAGAACACGTCGAGCGGTGTGGCCTGCCGATACCTGCCAGTGATCCCGAGATTTGGGGCTGGGCAAGGGATAATAATGCGATGATCGTGACCAATGACGAGGATTACTACTATTTCTCCCTTCAAAAAGGGTTTCCTCCTAAGGTCATTTTGCTAAGGATTGGAAATCAATCCACGAAAAACGTAAGGGATGTGCTCATCCAATATCATGATCAAATTAAAGCGCTCTATGAAAACCTTGATCATGGGCTTTTAGAAATTGTATAGGAAAAGTTTCTTGGAAGAACAGTCCCTTTGCGTTCGACTGAGTTCACGCCGAAGTCCGCCAGTATGTCTTCCGCCTGCGGGCCAGCGAGGAAACGGCCTGGCAAGATGACGCAATAGAAAACAACGTGCGGGCCTACAACCGCTACCTGTCCCGCTTCCCGCGCGGGAAACGCGCCGACGAAGCCCTGGCGCGCCTGCAGGCCCTGGAGGACGAACAGGAATGGCAAAGGGCAGAACGCATCGGCCGGATTTATGCCTACCAGCATTACCTGCGCAGCTTCCCTGCCCCCCGATATGCCGAAGCCGCCCGCCAGCGCATCGCGGAACTGGAGGCGGAAAGCGCCCCACCCCCTCAACCTCAGCCTCAACCTCAGCCTCAACCTCAACCTCCCCCCAACACCTTCGCCGACCCCCGAGACGGTCAAATCTGCCGCACCGTCGAACTTAATGGCTTGCGCTGGATGGCGCAAAACCTGAACTTCGACATGGGCGATGGCTGCTGGTTCTACAAGGATGACCCGAAGAACGGCGAAAAATATGGCCGGCTCTATACCTGGGAAGCGGCAAAAAAGGCCTGCCCGCCGGGACTTCGGCGTGAGCTCAGTCGAACGCTGGCGGCTGCCGACGGATGAGGAGTGGAGTGCTTTGCGTGACAAATATGGAGGGATGGAGGGCGCTTATAAAGCTTTGATCGAGGGCGGGAACAGTGGTTTCGCTGCGCTCCTTGGCGGCTGGCGGCTCACCGGTGGCAGCTTCTACTACCTTGGCGACTACGGCTACTACTGGAGCGCTACGGAGAGCGGCGGCAGCCACGCGTGGAGCTACCACTTCTTCCGCAGCCTCGGCCATCTGCTCCGGCTCGGCGACGATAAGGCGGTCGGGTTCTCCTGTCGTTGCGTCCAGGGTGCGCCGTCTAACGGCATAGATTGACGCTGGCGAATAGCTTTTCAAAAGAAAATCGCTTAAATTTGTTTGAAAAGCAGAATAACGGTGAATAAATGATTACAGACGACAAAGGAAAACAGCTTCATGACAAAGCCTCGCGGGGAAAAAGCCTGACGGCAGAGGAGCATGCTCAGTTGGAAGAATGGTATGCGTTTCAGGATCAGGCCGAAGCGGCCGCATTAGGGGCGAACGAGCGAGAAAAGGCTCAGGGAAACCTACAGGCACAAATCGAAGACGCCCTGGCACAGCTTGTCAAAATTTCGAGCCGGATACAACAAACAGCCTCTGAGAATGAAGCGCTACGCCGGGAGAATACTGCCCTGCGGCAGCAATTGGCACATCTCCTGGGATCCTCCTCTGTATGAGTGTTTCCAGGGAAATCCGGGATTTAGTGCGGCGAAATGCAAATTTCGCTTGCGAATTCTGCGGCGTCACAGAAACAGATGCCGGAGGTGAATTGACTGTAGACCATTTCCAGCCTAAAGTAAAAGATTGTCTGCTTTAGCAGAACAACAACGGCAATTGCTTGAGGAACAGCAACGGCTCTTGCGATTATTGTTGGGACGAGGCAAGAAATAGAAGGTTTGCCTGGCGAGGTATGTACTTCCATAAGCAGGCTTCTGCCTTTGTCATGTTTTTTATCAGGCTGTTGGCAAAAGGCTGGAGGTTTTTGTTGTAGTGGTAATTGTTTTGGGGGGATGCTTTTTCCATGGGTTTTGGGTTTTGATCCACCCCCTAACCCCCGCCAGCGGGGGAAATCGGTTACCATGTATTTCCACGTATTTCCATGTATTTCCACGTATTTCCACTGCATCCCCCCCCTCACCGCATCAACACTAAATCCCCCCTCACTACCTCAGTCCTCCCATCCGTAAACTCTACCTCGGCGTAGAAAACGAATACCGCCGGGTCCATCGGCATGCCGTCGAGGGTGCCGTCCCAGCCCAGGTTGGGGTCGTTGGGCTGGAAGTTGGCGCTTTCGAATACCAGGTCTCCCCAGCGGTCAAAAATCTGGAAGATGCGAATGTTGACGACGTCGTCTCCCGCATAGAGCGTAAAACCGTCGTTGTTGTCGTCCCCGTTGGGCGAAAAAGCATTGGGGGCATAAACCGGGTATTCCCGCACGACCCGGACCTCGATATTGTCCGTCGCCGTACACCCCGCTCCGTTGCTGACCCAGACGAAGTAAGTAGTCGTCTTTTCCGGGTTGACCACCTGGACGGGGGAGTTGAGCGGGCTGAGGCTGTCGTAGGGCCACCACCAGATGGTGTCGTAATTCGACGGGCTGACTTCCGCCACCAGCGTGTCCGTGCCGCCCAGGCGTAGGGTGACGAAGTCCTGCCCCAGGTCAACCTGGATGTTTTCCGCCTCCGGAATGTCAATCGTCGTTTCTGCTTCGCAACCGTTGGCGTCCTGGACGCTTAGTTGATAAGAACCCGGCGGCAGGCCCTCAAATTGGGTTAGGCCCGAAAAGCTGCCTCCCTCAATCGCATAGAGGAATGGCCCGGTGCCACCCAGGACGGTATCGACCTCGATATACCCGTCCACCCGGCCGGGGCAGGAAGGCGGGAAAGGCCGGGCGAGCAAACTGTCGACCGGGCTGGCCAGCTCGATGGCCAGTACGCTGTCGGCAGCGGTGCAGCCATTGCGCAGGTCGGTGACCAGCAGGGTGTACCAGCCCGGCGCGGCGGCAATGGTCCGGTTACTGTCGGCCGGGGCAGCCAACTGGCCACCCACGTCTGTCGTCCAGGCGTAGGTTATGAAATCCCCGAAGGAAGAAGCCGAGCCATCCAATCTTACTGTGCGGACGTCGCAGTCCAGCGGTTCCGGTTCCCGGATGCTTACCGCCGGGGATGGTGTCGGCACCACCGTGCGCCGGGCGGTGGCGAAACAGCCGTTGCCTTCGTCGACCACTGTGAGCTGGTAGGTTCCCGGTGCGCCGGCTGCCGCCTGTGGCCCGGTTTCGGGCAGGGTGTCTCCTGCCGGCCCGGCCCAGATGTAGGAAAACTCCGGCCCGGCGGAGGAGGAGGCGCCGTTGAGCGGTACCGACGGCCGCAGGCAGGTGATCAGGAGGGGCGGGGCGATGGCCGCGTCCGGCTGTTCATAGTCTGAGCGTATGGTAAACGCGAGGGTATCCTTACAACCGTTGCCCAGGTCAGCTACGACCAGGCGGTAATTGCCGGTATTGCCCAGCGTGATCTGCGGGCCGGTGCCGATGCTGCCAAACGGCACCTGCCGCCAGTCGAATGCAACCCCGGCGCCGGAGGCCGAGGTGGAAGCCCCGGCATTGAGCCGGACGCTATCCGTCCGGCAGTCCAGTTGCAGGGTGGAGGAATCCAAAATAGCAGTTGGAGGCTGCCGGTCAGCAACCACGGCCGCCGTATCGGTGCTCGTACAGCCATTCTGCGGGTCAGTGACCTGGAGGATATACAAACCCGGCGCATCGGCCAGGGGCGTCAGGGTGGCGCCGTCCAGAGCGATATTCCCGTCGGGGGTCGTCCAGCGCACCTGCATATTGCCGCTGGCCGTCATGCCCTGCCCCTGCAGGCGCACATTGACGCGGGTGCAGGTCAGGCTGGTGTCGGGCCCGGCGTCGGCCGCCGGCGCGTTGATGTCCTGGCTGACGGCCACTGTATCGGAAGCCGTGCATTGGTTAGCCAGGTTGGTGACGACCAGCAGGAAGGTGTCCGGCTGGAAAACAACCGGCGTAGGGCTATCGGCGCCCACGATGGGGCTCCCGCCCACTGCCGTCCAGTTGTAGGCGAGGGCAGCGCCGGGAGGCCCGCCGCCGCCCTGTAGCTGCAGGCTGTCCACGCTGCACAGCAGAATGCCGTCCGGACCGGCATCGGCGGTGGGCGGAGCGTAATCTTCTCCCACCACTATGGTAGCGGAATTGGTGCATCCGGTGCTGTCGTTGCGCACCTCAAAGCGGTAAGTGCCCGGATTGGAAACGTCGACGAAAAGGTCATTGGTACAGGGCCCCTGGGGTTGCCCGTTGGCGTCGAGGCGGCACCACTGTGCGGAAAAGCCGGGCTGGGGCGGCAGCTCGCCGATCAGCAGGATCACAGAAACGCCGCAGGTCAGGTTGGTATCCGACAGCATAGGGACCGGCGGCAGTTCGCCGTCCCGGGTCACCAGCACGCTGTCCCGGGAGAAGCATCCCGTTGTCGTGTCTGTAACCGTCAGGAGGAACCATCCGGTATCGCTCACCGTCGGGTTGAAGGAATTGGTGCCGCCGATGGAGGTGCCCGCCGGCCCGCTCCAGGAGTAGGTAATTTCCGGCCCGAAATCAGAGCCGCTGCCGTCCAGAATCCGGGAAGGCATATCGCAGGTAAGGGTCACGGGTGGGCCGGCATCGGCCTCCGGGCGCAGGGTGTCGATGGTGACGGCTGCCTGGCTGGCCGCCTGGCAGCCGGTTATCCGGTCGGTCACCTGTAGCTGATAGGTTCCAGGCGTGGATACGGCCAGGGAAGGCAGCGTATCCTGCCCCGTGGGGGCTCCGTTCCCGTCCAGCCATTGGTAGGAAAGGCGCGGATCGGGAGCACCGCCGCCGAGCAGCACCTCCGGGGTGTCGCAGTCCAAAACCTGATCCGGCCCGGCGTCCGCCGGCGGGGGGCTGGTGTTTTCGACAACCCTGACGGTAAGCACCCTGGAGAAGCCCAGCGTATCGGTGGCAGTGAGGGTATAAGCGCCCGGTGCGCCGGCGAGCACCCGCAGCGAGTCGGTATTGGAAAGGATCAGGCCGCCCTGGGTGGACCACTGCAGGGCACAACCGATGCAAGGCTCGCAGAAGGACGCCTCGATAACCACCGTGTCTACCCGGCAGGTGAGGCTGTCCAGCGGCCCTATTTCCACGCAGGGGATGCAGGATTGTTCGAAGACCTCCACTTCCCGGAAGGTGCTGCAGTCGTTGGAGGTGTTGGTAACCGTTAGGGTGAGTACCCCTGTCGTGTCGACCAATACGGCGGAACTGTCGGTGCTGCCGATGACATTGTCTCCCGCCCAGCTGAATACATAAGGTTGCCCGGGCGGGTCGACAAAAGCCTGTAGCCAGAAGGTGTCCTGCAGGCAGGGGATAACCTGGGACCCGAAGCCGACGTCCGGCAGGTCGGCACTGCGCCCGATCACTACAATATCCTCATCCACACAGCCGGTCAGGCTGTCGATGACGGTGAGGAAGTACGTGCCCGCGTCGTTGACCTCGGCGGTCAGGCCCGAAGCTTCGAAGAAATCATCATCCAGTTTAGTCCACGAGTAACCGATGCCCGTCCCCTGGGTGGAGCCCGCGGCGTTCAGGATGGCCGTCGGTTCGTCGCAGGTCAGCGTATCGGAAGGGCCGGCCTCGGCCAGCGGGGGTGTGTCGTTGGCAATCACCTCGACCGAGGCCGTGTCGCTGAGGCCCACGACAGTATTGGTGACGACGAGGGTATAAAGGCCGCTGCAGCGCACTTCCAGTTCCGGCGTCCCCTGCCCGCTGACGATACAGCTCGGCCCGGGTTCCGCCCACTGGTAAGTAATGGAATCGCCGGATGTGGAAGCGGTGGCGTCGATCGTTACGGAAGTGACCGCGCAGGTCAGGGTGTCCGGGGCGGCGATGAGGATGTCCGGCGTGCAATCGAGCAAAACGGCCACGCTGGCAGTATCGGCGCAATCCTGGGCGGCGTTGGCGGCCACCAGGGTGTATATGCCCACCGAATCGACAACCGGCATGAGGGTGCTGAAGCCCGCCGGCTGCCCCTCGAAGAACCACTGGAAGGAAGCCCCTTCCGAGGCGGAAGCATCGATGAGGGCGGTGCCATCCAGGCAGGACAATTCGAGGCTATCCGGCAGGACGGCGATGGGCAGCAGGCTGTCCCGGCTGACCACTACAGTATCCACGCCCACGCAACCGCTGGCGGCATTGGCGACGCTGAGGTAGTAAATGCCCGGGCAGTCCACCAGCATCCGGCTGGTATCCGCCGGATAAATCAGGCAGGGGCCGCTCCATTCGTAA
Source organism: Lewinellaceae bacterium (assembly GCA_020636375.1). Taxonomy (GTDB): domain Bacteria; phylum Bacteroidota; class Bacteroidia; order Chitinophagales; family Saprospiraceae; genus JACJXW01. The sequence continues at coordinate 131,549 of JACJXZ010000016.1, forward strand.
TGCAGGAAAGCGCCGACGTCGGAGGCCGAACCGTCGAGCAGGGCCTGCGGCGCGGCGCAGTTCAGTTCCTGGTCCGGCCCGGCTTCTACATTGGGGGGCTGGTCGTCGATAAATACAGTCGTTGAGGAAACCGATGCGCAGCCGTTGGCGATATTCCGGACAGACAGCTGGTAAACGCCCGGCCGGCTCACCCGGACAAAGGGGCCGTTCACCGGGCCGGCAAACTGGCCGTCATCTGTCGTCCAGAGATAACTGAAACCGGGGCCCATAGACGTTTCGAAACCGCCGATGGCCACAATGCTGCTGTCGCAGGTGATCACGTCGATTTCGCCGGCTTCCGCTATGGGGGCTACGGTGTCAATTTCTACGGTAGCGGTAGCGGTAGACAGGCAGGTGTTGACAGTGTCGCGTACCGTCAGTGTATACTGGCCGGGCAGGTTGATGGCGGGATACAGAGATGTGGCGCCGCTGGTGATTCCCGGGCCTGTCCAGGAGTACGTAAAATCAGGCCCCATGCCGGAGCCGCTGCCGTTGAGGGTGAGCTGCAGGCTGTCGCAGGTCAGGGTATACGGGCCGCCGACGCTCGCCGCCGGAGCATTCTCATCCTGGGCCACTTCGACGCTGTCGATGGCGGCGCAACCGTTATCCGTATTTTCAACCTGCAGGAAATACATCCCCGGGCAATCGGCAACGGCGGCAATGCTGTCCTGCCCGGCAATGACGCAGGGCCCGTCCCACCGGTAGCTAAAACCGGGGCCGGCATCGGAACCGGCGCCGTTCAATACTACCTCTGTGACCGTGCAATTGAGTTCCGCATTGACCTGGGCCGAAACAGCCGGCGGCAAGGTGTCGACGGGGACGAATACTTCGGTGGTATCAGCGCAAAAGGCCATCGTGTCGCGGACGACGAGGCGATACGTTCCTGAAATATCCACGGTGATGTTCACCCCCGTGGATCCGCCAACGATATTTCCGTCGGTGGTAAACCATTCGTAAACGATATTCGGCCCGGAGCTGGACGCCGCCGCGTCCAGCGTGACCTGGCTGGAGTCGCAGGTGAGCGTATCCGCCGGGCCGATGGCCGCCGAAAGCTGAACGGAAGAATCGCGGACGAGCACGGCGGCGGAGTCCCGGCAGCCTGTATTTTCATTGATAATGAGCAACTGGTATAACCCTCCGGCCGCCACTGCCGGGGTGAGGGTGTTCGTGCCCGCGCCGAACTGCCCGCCGGCCTGTGCGCTCCAGGCGAAGGAGAAGGGCGGCCCACTGTCGGAGGCGGAGGCGTCGAGGGTGAGGCTGGCAGTGATGCAGTTCAAAGCGCCTGGTTCGGCGATGGCTACTACAGGGCGGATGGTATCAATGCCAACGTCGACCAGAGAGGTGTCGATACAACCATTGTCCCGGTCGGTTACGACCAGCAAATATGAACCCGGTTCGGAAACGGCCGGGGTGAGCGTATCGGCGGCAACCGGAGTCAGGCCGTTTACGGCTATCCAGACATAGTCATAGTTGCCGTTGGCGGAGGAGCCGGTCCCATCCAGGGTGGCGGAAGTGCTGTCGCAGGTCAGCAGCCGGTCCGGCCCGCTGTCGGATACAGGCGCCACGGTGTCCTGGGTAATGGTGACGAAAGCCGTATCGGCGCAGAAGGTCACCGTATCCTTGACGATGAGCCGGTAGTCTCCGGGCGCGTTGACGTCAACCAGCATTCCCAGGGAATCGGCGGTGAAATGGCCGCCGGTTGTCGACCAGCAATACAGGAGATCGGGTGCCGCTGTGGAGGCAGAACCGTCGAGGGTCAGGGTGTCGTCCGTACAGGTGAGCTGGCCGCCGGCACCGGCATCTGCCGACACAATGCTGATGTTTTGCAGGACGGTGACGGAAGCCGAGTCACGGCAGCCGTTCCGGGAATTTTCGACAAACAGCTGGTAGGTGCCTGGAGCATCTACTACCGGCATCAGGCTATTGGCGCCGGCGGCGATGTTGCCGCCGTTGCCGGCCGTCCAGGTAATGATAGGGGCAGGATCAGCATAAACAACAGCACCTTCCAGCTGGATGGAGGTAGTAGCGCAGTTTAAAATAGCCGGCGCAGCTATGCTCGCTATGGAAGACAGGGTATCGTAAGTAACCAGCACGAAGGCGGAATCCTGGCAGCCATTATCAGTATTGGTAACCAGCAGGCGATAGTCTCCGGCGACGGAAACCAGGGGGGTGAGGGTGCCGGCATCCTGGGGCACAGCCCCATTGGTGGCCTGCCAGTCGTATTCGAAAACGGGGCCGGTGGAAGAGCCGGCGCCGCTGAGCAGCAGGCTGGTGCGGGCGCAGGTCAGGGTGGTATCCGGCCCGGTTGCCGCCACGGGGGACCGCTCGTCCAGCCGGATGAGCACCGAGGCGGTATCCCGGCAGCCGTTCCGGGTATTGGCGACGATAAGCCGGTACTGGCCGGCGGCGTCTACCGCGGCAGTAATGTTGTTGGCAGGCCCGATAAAATTGCCATTGCCGATAGCGCTCCAGTTGTACTGGAATTCAGGGCCGGCGGAGGTGTTGGGGCCGCCGATGACAAGCTGGCCGACCTCGCAGGTCAGCGTATCTGTCAGCCCGGCGTCGGCCACCGGGGAGATGGTATCGGCCTCCACCACGACGGTATCCCGGCTGAGGCATTGTACAGCGTTGAGGGCCTGGGCAACTTCGAGGATGTAGGTGCCCGGGGTATTTGCCGCCAGGGTGGGGGAGGTGCCCAGGATGGCCCCGCCGGTGTCCAGCCAGGTATAGGAAATATTGCCTGCCGGGCTGGAACCGCTGCCGTCGAGCGTTATCGCGGGGGCCGAACAGGTGATGGTATCCGGCGAAGCGATGGCGGCGGCAACATCCAGCACCTGGAGGCTTACGTTGACTATACTGTCGCAGCCCAGCGAAGAGGCCAGGATGACGGTATAATTCCCGGTGGCCGTCAGGAGGCTGTCGCCCACCGGGAAGCCTTCTCCCTGGCAAAGCACCACCGTGGTATCCACGATGGCCGGCGGCACCACTGTGAGGTCGAGGCTCACGATGCTGTCGCAGGAAGTCGTGGCCTGCAGGGTGTCCGTATAGGTTCCGGAAACGGTGTAAGCCGTCGTTCCTACCACCACCGAATCGCCCTGGCAGATGGTATCCGCCAGGGCGGTGTACCGGGTGGGGATCACGTTGAGGTCGTAGTGGACGATACTGTCGCAGCCGGCATAGCTCTGCAGGCTGATGTCATAACTGCCCGTGACGGCCAGGACGCTGTCTCCCACCATCACGGAGTCGCCCTCGCAGATGGAACCGGCCAGGAAGGTGGTGTCGGGAGGAGGGACGATGCGGACCCACAGGCAGCTGTCGGTGACCTCTCCGCAGAAGCCCGGTTCCAGACTGCTGAGGTTGCGGCGGATGCTGTCGATGGTGAGTTGCCCGTCGGGGGCGGGAAAGCTGTCGTAATCTATTCGTTTATAGGACAGGCCGCAGACCTGATACAGGCCGGGCACAAAACCGGTGAGGTTGACGATGGAGTCATAGGCCAGCAGTATACTGTCTTGCCCGATGAGGTAGGTATACCCGTATTCATTGGTGTCGGGCGGGGTGCCCGAATAGTCGGGCGGCAAGCTCAGCGCCAGGCTGCTGTCGCCCTGGCAGGCGAGGATGTTTTCGAAGGTGTCGAGGTTGCCGGCGGCGGCGAAACAGCAGTCCAGCCCCCTTTCGTCGCAGAAGAGGAGGCGGAAGCCCAGGATGGCCCCGATCTGGGCTGAAGGGTTGTTGATGACGTTGATCGTCCAGGTGCCGTTGACCGGCCCGGCATCGAAGTCTTCGAGGCTGCCCTGGTAGGGGTGGTAGGTTCCGGTATACAGGCCGAAGACCCCCCAGTTGTTGGGCTGGTTGTTGTTCCAGGTGGGCAGGAAGCCGAAGTCGGGCATGGGCGTTTCGGCATCCGGCACGAAGGTGATGCGCCAGCGGGTGAAGTTGGTAAAGGCCACCGGGTCGTCGCTGTTGGGCCCGGTGAGGGTGACCATTTGCCCGCCGGGAGAAGTGACAGACAACAGCATATCCTCGACATAATTGTGGGAGAACTCGATCTCGATGCCGCAGATGCCCTGGTCGGGGGCGGACAAGTCGTCGTTATAGATGTTGAAGACCTCGAAATTGAAGGTGTGTATGCTGTTGGGGTTGATGTACAGGGTATCTTCCAGGCCGCAGGGCTGGCTCCAGGCCGAAGCGGCGGCGGCCAGAAAGGACCACAGGATTATGGTTTGCCTCATAAGCTCTTTCATGTTCTTGGGATTGAAGGAAAGTAAAGCGCGAAATTTTTGGTTTGCCGTTTTACCTTCCTAAGGAATGAAAAATAAATAACTAAGCCCAATTGCCGTTATCTTTTTCCACCAGGCTTCGTTATTTTTTCGTTGCGTAGCGCTGCTATGCGCCTCAAAAATGCCTCGCCTGGCGAAAAAATATTTAGGCACTTGGACCAACTTATTTATTTTTCATTCCTAAGACCCATTTCGGGCCCTTTTCGCTGCCGTGGTTCCGCCCGGTATTCCGGACGGATGACAAAAATAACACAAATGAAAAGAAAAGGAAGAACCGGGGGTGTTAAAGGTTTGCTATTCTGAGTACGATCTTGCCGAATTGCCGGCTGGTTTTCATCACCTGCAGGGCCTCGTTGCCGTCCTTCAGGTCGAAAACCCGGTCCACTACCGGCACGATCTCATATTCGCTGACGAAGTCCAGCATCTGGCCGAACTCGGCGTCGGCGCCCATGGTGCTGCCGTAGATGGAGAGTTGTTTGAAGAAGACGTTGGGCACGCTGACGCCGTTCCAGGCGCCGGCCGTGCCGCCGTAAACGCCGATCCGGGCACCTTTGCGGCACATTTTCAGCAACTGGTTGAAGCCGTCGCCGCCGGCGCTGTCGATCACGACGTCGAAGCCGCCGGACCGCTTTTGCAGGGCCTTCATCGATTCCGGGCTTTTGTAATTCGCTCCTCCTTTCGCCCCCAGGGCGACGGCCTTTTCGATCTTTTCTTCCGAGCCGGACGTGACGTACACCTCGGCGCCGATAGCGATGGCGAACTGGCAGGCCAGCAAAGCCACCCCGCCGCCTACGCCCGAGATGAGCACCTTGTCGTTGGCCCGGGCCTGGCAGCGGCTGAACAGCACGCGGTAGGCGGTGAGGCCCGCCAGCGGCAGGGCGGCGGCTTGTTCGGCAGTAAGGTGGGCCGGCTTCGGATAGATGTTTTTTTTGCGGACGGCCACTTGTTCCGCAAAGGTGCCGTCTTCCGCCATGCCCAGGATGAAATAATCGTCGGAATAAAAGCGCGGGTCATTGCCCCAGTGGACGCTGGGGTTGATGACGACCTCCTGCCCCTCGTATTCCCCGCAGCCGTCGGAACCCAGGATGGAGGGGAAGCGCAGGTCGGGATACAGGCCCAGCGTAATCCAGTAGTCCCGCCGGTTGAGGGCGGCGGCCCGGAGGCGGACGAGGCCGAATGTGTCGTCGTGTTCGGGTAAGTCCACATCAGTATATACCAGTGGTTCTTTGACGCCGGTGAAGAGCAGTGCTTTCATGTCTTCGGGTTTTTCATTGTGTGTGACAGGTGAAAAGATAAGAATTGCCGGCAAAATACCGGACAGTTTGGGCCTGTTTGTTCAAATGTATATGTATATGGATGGACACAAACGGAGAAATACGGTAACTATTTAGGTGGTCTGCCATCTAGCCGGTTTTATTGCCACAAAGACTCCAAGACACAAAGATTGCACGAAGCCTTGGTGTAATCTTGGAGTTTTTGTGTCTTCGTGGCAAAGGCATCAGGCCCACCTAAATAGTTGCGAAATACGTGGAAATGTATGGAAATGACGCCATCCGGAAGTATCCGGAATTCAGGTTGCTGACAACAATCAGCCCTTCCGAATGACAATCCTCAGTACTTGTAGATTTAAAAACGCTCAACTTTTGAGTTCAGCTCAACTCTTAGAAACATGATTCCCAAAATGGCACGGCCGCTGATGCTGGCCGCTGCTTTGCTGATTAGCCTGGCGCCGTCTAATGGCCAGGCGGGCATAACGCTGGAGGGCTCGTGGCAGGGCCCTTTCCTGGAGGATTTTCTGCTCAGGCTCGACTTCAAAAAAGAATTGGAGGGTGGTTATGCCGGGACGGTCCTTTTATCCCGGGATGGCGCCCAGCTCCAGAATGACCCACTGGCGGAAGTTCGCATGGAAGGAGACAGCCTGCGTTTTTTCATTCCCGCCAGGGAAACGCCCTTTTTCGGACAGATAAACCGGGAACGGCCTGCCGCCATTTCCGGCTGCTTCATTTTTCCGGACGGCACCCGCCAACCGGTTTTTCCGGAAAAAATGGCCGATCCACCAGATAAAGGAAAGCTGAGGGCCGGCCTGCGCCCGCCCGGAGACTGGCATGGACCGGATGAAAAACGATACCTGCCGGGTGAATTGTGGTATTCCGATGGAAAAACCTGGTGCATCGGCAGTTTTACCGAAGAACCCATGCTGCCTGTCGGTGCCGAAATCCTGTCCGTCAATGGCCAGGAGATGAAGCAGGCCGGGCGGTAAAGTTTGGCCAGGAAAGTGCTGACGCCGCCCGTCCGTTTTCAATCCCGCACCGCCCGGTTGATAGCCAATGAACTGCCGCCGTCCACAAGGCCCTGCATTGCGAGTTCTTTTTCTTCGGCCTCCAGGCTCAGGGTTTCCTCCGTCAGTTCTCCGCTTTGCAGCGGCAGGAGGTGAATGGCCTTGCCGTCCTGCACGATTTCGTAAACCCCGGATTCCCTTTCGGTATAACCGGTTCCGTCTTCTTCGGTTTCGGTAAAAACCCATTCGAAGTCGCCCGTGGTTTCGGTTTCTTTTTCGAAATTCATGGTTGCGGGAAAAAAATTATTTTTACGTTGTGTCCTTTTAAACCAAAACCCGAACCAAACCATGAGAAATTGGCTCTTGCTCTTTTTGGTGGTTTTTCCTTTCTCTGCTTTTTCCCAGGAGGCAGACACGGCGGCGGTGGCTAGGCAGGTAGACAGTTTACTGGAAGTATCGAGGAGGTTTTGTGACGAAAGCAAACTGGATTCTGCCCGGGCCGGGGTCGAGGCGGCCGAAAAAATCGTCCTGAAAGAATGGGGCAAAGGATCGTTGGCCTACGGGGATGTTTGTTTTCATTATGGACGGGTATCGTATTTCCTGGAGAAATACGCGGAGGCGGAACTCTCCTGGCTGGAGGCCCTGGACATCCGGGAAAAATTGTTGGGCAAAGAGCACCCCGACTACGCTAAGAGCCTGAACAACCTGGGTTTTTTATACAGAAAAACCGGCGATGCTGAAAAAGCAGAAAAGCTTTACCTGGAGGCCAGGGCTATCCGGAAAAAGGCCTTAGGCGAGGAACATCCTGATTACCTGATAAGCCTGGACAACCTGGCTGACCTGTACAATGAAACCGGCAGGTATGAAAAAGCTGTGCCGGTCTATCTGGAAGATTTAGCCATTCGGGAAAAATTTTTTGGCAAAGAAAACCCTGAATATTGCGGGAGCCTCATCAATCTTGCGCTTACCTATAACAATATAGGGCAATACAAAAAAGCGGAACCGCTCTTGCTGGAAGCCAAAACCATCTTCGAGGCCGGGTTAAACGATACGGAGCATCCTTATTACGTAAACGGACTGAGCATCCTGGCGAATTTATACAGCATTACCGGACAATTCGCAAAGGCGGAACCGCTCCTGCTGGACGTGCTGGCCATCCGGAAGAGAAAATCGGGCGAAGCGCATCCTCTCTATTGCGGAAGCCTCATCAACCTGGCGATTTTATATAAAAACTTAGGGCAATACGAAAAAGCAGAGCAGCTTTTGCTGGAAGCCAGACACATCTTCGAGGACAAACTGAATAACACGGAACATCCTTATTATGCCAATGGGTTGAACAACCTGGCAATCTTATACCATGCTATCGGACAATATGAAAAAGCCGAACCCATCTTGCTCGACGTTCTAACCTTCATGGAAAAGCAACCGGGCAAAGGCCATCCCCGGTATTGGGGAAGTCTGGCCAATCTGGCCAATCTGTATTATGGAATGGGGCAATATGAGAAAGCCGAGCCCATTTATCTGGAAGCCAACAGTTTTTTTGAAGTTGAACTAAACAACAGGGAACATGCTTATTACATCAACGGCCTGCACAATCTGGCGGATTTATACAGGAATATCGGCAATTATGAAAAAGCCGAAGCGCTATACCTGGATACCAGGGATATCCGGGAAAAACGCTGGGCAAAGCCCATTTCCGGTATGCGGAAAGTTTGAACGCTTTGGTATTTGTTGTATCTGGAAATGGGTAGTTATGAACAATCGGAAACGTTCTTGCTCGAAGCCCTGGACATTGATGAAAAAGCCCTGGGCAAAGATCACCCGAATTATGCCGGCAACTTACACAGCCTGGTACCAATTTATACAGGTACCATGGAGCGTTACGAAAAAGCGGAAGCACTATACCTGGAAGTCGGGGCTATCCTGAAAAAAGCATTTGGCGAGGCGCATCCCGAATATGCCCGGAGCCTGGCCAACCTGGCCGCTGTGTATGAATCTACAGGACGCTACGAAAAGGCCGAAAGGCTTTACCTCGACGTTAAGGCTATTTGGAGTAACGCCCTGGGCGAGTTGCACCCTTACTATGCCAGAAGCCTCTATAGCCTGGCCGCCTTGTACTGGATGCTCGGCGATGATGAAAAAGCCGCGCTGTTTTTTGAGCAAGCCAGCGCCATCGAAAGGATACTCCTCGTACGGGCGTCACACCATCTTTCTGAAAGAGAAATGGCCGCCTACGCCAATACATTTGCCCAAAGGCAGGGCCTGAGCCTGTCTTTTACCCATTCGAAAAGAAGGCTTGCCAAAAGCAATTATGACGACGCGCTCTTTTACAAAGGCTTCTTGTTGAACGCTACTCAGCATGTCGGCAGGCTGGCGGTGGCCGAGCCGGCAAGCAGGGATATATACCACCGCCTGAAAGGCTATCACCGCCGCCTCGCCGCCGAATATGCCAAACCCGTGGCCGAACGGCAAAACACCGGAGAACTGGAGGAAAAGGCCAACGCCCTCGAAAAAGAACTCGCCCGTACCGTGGCCGGCTTTGGCGAAGCTCTCCGGCAGGTCACCTGGCAAGAGGTGCAAGCGGCCCTGCAGGAAGGGGAAGCTGCCGTAGAATTTATCCACTACCAATACCACGGCCCCGCCCCGGCCGACAGCATCCTCTATGCCGCCTTCGTCCTCCGGCCGGGCGACGAGCAGCCTCATTTTGTTCCCCTCTTTGAAGAAAAAATGCTCGGCAGCCTGTTCCCCTCCAAAGATGAAGCGCAGGCCGGCACCTTCCTCACCCAGGCGTATGCCAGCCGGGGCATCACACCAACTCCCCGCAATGATTACCCCAATCTCTATGAGTTGGTCTGGCAACCTCTCGACAGCCTGCTGGCCGGTGCCAAAACAGTTTATGCTTCCCCCTCCGGCCTGCTGCACCGCATCAACCTGGGGGCCGTCATGACAGACAGCAGCCTGCCCTTCGTCAGCTTTCACCGCCTGGTGCGCCTCAACAGCACCCGCCAGCTGGCTTTCCGCAACCCACAACCAGCAATGGCCAATCATCAACACCCCATTTTCGCAACCCTCTACGGCGGTATCTATTACAACATGGACAGCCTGGCCATCGCCGGCGCCAACCGGGACTACGGGGCAGGGAGCAATAGTCTTGAAGCGTTCTCCTTCGTGATGCTCGGCGAGGACCGCGCCGAGGCCGAAGGCGAACCGGAGGCATGGGGGCCCCTCCCCGGCGCTGCCGAAGAAGTGGCAAAGATTGCAGAACTCCTCCGCGTCGGCGGCGGACAGGCAAATGTCCTGGCCGGCTTTGCCGCGACTGAGGAGTCCTTCAAACAATTGGGGCGGGATAAACCCTCCCCCCGCATCCTCCACCTGGCTACCCACGGCTTTTTCTACCCCGACCCGGCTGAGTACCGGAACTCCTCCCCTTCGGAGGAGGTTGGGGGGGCTGGGGAGCTTTCAAGCTATCCCACCATCCCCTAATCCGCTCCGGGTTGATCCTGGCAGGCGGCAACCATGCCTGGCAGGGCAACCGCCCCCAGAAGGACTGGAAGACGGCATCCTTACCGCTTACGAAGTGAGCCAGCTGGACCTCAGAAACACCGAACTCGTCGTCCTCTCCGCCTGCGAAACCGGTATGGGAGATATCAGGGGCAACGAGGGCGTCTACAGCCTACCGCAGCGGGCCTTCCCAGATCGCCGTACCGATAAGGTTATCATGAGCCTGTGGGCAGTGCCGGACGAGCAGGCGCAGGAAATGATGGTCAACTTTTACCGCTACTGGCTGGAGGCGGGAATGGATATCGCCGAAGCGTTCCGGGCAGCGCAACAGAAGATGCGGGAAAAGTATGTGAAGCATTATTATTACTGCGGTACTTCCGGTCTGGTCGAGTAACCGGAACAAAGTCCGCTGAGAGAAGCCCGCTAATAAGGGATTGCGCAATAATAAGTTACACAGAATAGACGAAGTTATTTTGTGTGCTGGCAAGGTGCCAAACGTAGGCATAGCAGAGCTACGGCGAGGCTTGGCAACGCCGCCAGCGCAAAAGAACGATGTCGGGTAATTTATTGTTGCGCAACAAAAAGGGCGGCAACCGCTGTTCAGGGTAGATCTTCTCCGCAACAAAAAGGATGTCGTAATCGAACAAAAAGGGCTGGAATTGAGAGCTCCCGCCGGGCAGAGACTTCCATACTTCTTCCGCCGGGTTGAAACGAATGTCATGGGTCAGGGAAAGGGAAGAGGTGGCGTATTCCCTCCTCCGCTTTTTCGTTCCACAAAATATTGGTAGCTGTTCCCGAAATCAAAAGTGCGGTCTCCCCGGAAAGCCAGGCCGAGGCCTCCCCGCCAGTTGATCTTCAACTGGCCATCAGGGAGTAATTCTACGGTTATGGTGTCCGGGCCGTTAAACACGGTGTCGATGATCAAACTTTCCTGCATGCTGCTGCCCCAGCCTTCGAAGTGCAATTCTCCGGACAAGTGGCCGGCATAGGTGCCTGCTACAGCGGAAAGGTCGGCTTCGGCTTCTTCCCGGCAACTGGTAAAGCATATCAGAGCAAAGCCAAGGAGGCTAAAAAGGGAATAATGGATTTTCATGATGTAGATATTAAGTAATCCTTAAAAAATAACTTCACGATCCGTCGTTGTAGTGAAGTGAATCAGCCACGTAGGATTGTCGCGGGGTTAGGCTGATAAACGAGCTACAACGACGGATCTCAAACAGTGAAGTTATTTTTTAATCACTACTAAAGGAATAGTTGAAAAACAAGTTCGACGTCCATGCCGGGGTTAATGCGACACCACCCGCCGGCTGAACAGCTGCCCGTTGGCAACAACCTCCATTTGTTCGCGGTGCTGTTCAAGGTATGACCGGCTGCCTTCGGCGCCGGTTGTGCCGCACCATTGGGTTTCCTGGGTGAAGGCCGTAATAGCCAGCAGGCATAGCATGGCCGGTAAAAGTACAAGGCTTTTCATGGTAGTGGGTTTTTTTAGGTTTGAAATAGCTTTTCTGGTAGTCGTTTCGGCTGTATTTACAGATATTGATGCCCCCCTGGCCGGAATGTTATCATCGAAGGTGCAAAAATTGACAGGATAGACAGGATGGATTATGCTGGTATGCCGGGACTGCTCACGCGAATGTGTTTCACGCAAAGGCGCGATGCCAAATTGTAAACCCTTCAAGTGCCCAGATGGGGCACAAAAAGGAATCGCGCCCTCGGGCAAAGCGGCACATTTTCCAACTTCCTGCCTCTACCTACCACACAACCCTTCCACTTACTTGCCAAAACAAACCCGTTACGGCCTGGAACCTGCCTGCTGGAGGGACGCCATTTCTTAGGGATGCCTTACTGTGCATCTTTGCACCGTAATCATTAATAACTCTTTAATCAAAACCTAAGAATACGCATCATGAAAAACTTTAAAATCATTTCCACGATCTGCCTCCTGCTGTCTACCGTGTTTGCATTTGCCCAAAAGGACATGCTGGCCGTTCGCCGGGGTAACGTTATCCTGATGAACTACAACTTCGATGGCCGCCACGACCTCCAACAAACTTATGGGCACGGCAATGGCGAGGACGAATATCTAACCGGCAATTGGAATAAGGGGAAAATAAGCAAACTCAACGCCAAATATTAGAAGAGCTGATTTCTATTAGGAATCGTCCAGGATTCTAAGGCAGCAAACCGGTATCGAAGGCTTTCGATACCGGTTTGCTGTATGTCGGCCGGGGCGGAAGGAGGCATAGGCAAAGACATGGCAGAAGAGGAGGGTGAAAACCAGGCTGAAAGCGGCTTTTGGCTACCTGTCTAACATTGGCCACTCCATGCCTTCCGCACACGCTCGGCCTCGACTCCGCTCGGCTTTCCGCTTTCTGCTGGCCAACATCAGACAGGTAGCCCGGCTTTTATTTTCATGGCATTGGGATTTGGGAATTGTAAAGGTAATATTAACGTGAGGTTTGAGGTTAAGGCTGAGGCTGAGGGCGAGAGATGGCAACCGCAATCCTGGCATTCTCTGGCAAGTATGCCTCAAACCTGGCTTGCCTGAGACTCTCAGACTTCGAAGCCCTCAACCTTAACCTCAGCCTCAACCTGCCTCAGTTCGCTGAATGGTAACACATCCAGGTCAAACCTCACGCTAATATTTATTATATAAGCGCCCGGTATGCCGGGGTGCGGACCGTATCGGGATAATCCTGTGCATCCTGTCCCCCAAAACCATCAGCCCCAGTACCTGTCAATCCTGTCAATCCTGTCTACCCTGTCCCCCATCCATTGCGCACCAGTACCTGTCAATCCTGTCCGGTTAATCCTGTATGATGTCGAACACCACCGTCTGCACCTGCACCGCTTCGGGCTGGGTGTCCAGCCTGAAAACTGCCGCCCCCAGTTTCCTCTTCGGGTTGCAGGAATTCGTGCAGCCAGCCGTAAAAGTCGTCCTGTACCTGTCCGCGGGTGGGGCGCATCCTGTGGTAGCGTTCCAGCCCCCAGGGGTTTGTCGGTGGCGATCAGTTTGAGGTTTCCTCTTCGGGTTGCAGGAATTCGTGCAGCCAGCCGTAAAAGTCGTCCTGTACCTGTCCGCGGGTGGGGCCCCGGTGGTAGCGTTCCAGCCCCAGGGGTTTGTCGGTGGCGATCAGTTTGAGGACTTCCCGGCCGTAGGGCGGGCCGACCACCATATCGTAGCCCAGTTCCCGGGTTTGGCCGGGCAGGATGTAGAAATCTTCCGAAGTGCGGTTATCTCCGGGATAGGGGATGATGGGATTCATCTGATGGTCGGGCTGAATATCCAGGATGCAGAAATAGGCGGGGTGAGTGCCGTGATTGGTGACGCGGATGGTAAAAACATCTCCGGGTTTCAGCCGCAGGTTCTGGCTGGCGGCCCGGTTTTCCCCGTTGTCGGTATCTATCTCCATGGACACCTTCAGGAAGGGGTCCTGAAGGTCTACGCCGCGCAGGAAGCGGGCCTTTTGGTAGGCGTTGAGGGCTGCTGTCAATCCTTCCGGGAGGGTGCCGGGGGCAACCTTTCCGGACCAGAGCGAGACGCCTTCTTTGGTGGAGAGATTCAGGTTGCCGCCGTTTTCCGAGAGGAACAGCTGGCCGGGGCGGGCGGCCAGTTGAATGCCCGGCAACTGGCCCAACTGGTCGAGAAGGCCCCTATCCAGCATTCCGGAAGGTTCCACCAGCAAGGGGTCCGCCCCCAGGCTGGCCTTTGTCACCACAGCCCACCAGCCAACGGCATCTTCCCCGGCTACCCCTTTTTCCAGGACGACCTCTGAGCCGAAAAGGCTGGTATAGTTGATCTGGCCCACCGCCAGGGGTTGCCGGCCGGAGGTGTCCCGGGTGTCCGGCGGATAGAAAGCTACGCGGGTGCCCAGGAAAAGGCCGGCCAGGGAGCCGGCGTCGAGGTAGGCCGTGCGTTCATCTACCACGCGGGTGAGGGTGTGGTGGGGAATGCCCGGCAGGAAGCCGCCCCCCAGCACCGCCCGGTGCAGGGGCCCTTCCGCCCGAGGTGTCTGGAGGGGGGCATGGACCGCCATCACCAGGCGAACCTTGTCGAATAAAGTTGCGTAGGAGGCTGATGGGGGTGCCTGTTGTATGGCCTGGCTGAGGGCGTAACTCAATGATCCACAGGCCAGCCCTTCCGCCGTTACCGTTTCGTAGTTGAGTTCCCGGGCCGAAGCGCCGTAGAAGGCCACCAGGGGTGCCAGTTGGGCCTCCGCCCCGCTTTCATCCAGCAATCCTTCCCCTGTGCCGAAACGCCTGCTTTCCTGTTCCTGGAAGCCCTGGCTTGCCATTTCCAGGTGGGTGCCCCGCGCCGTGCCCCGCCCGCGGGTACCCGTTCCGGAATGGCAGGCGTCGAGGGTAGCCACAGCCTCCCCGTCCGGCCCCAGTCGCTGGCGGAGGCGCCGTAGCAACAGCCCGAGTTCTTCGTCGCGCAGCAACCGCTGGCCTTCATACTTGCCCGCCTCGTAAGCTTGGGGAGAATCGTAGGGCACCAGCGCTTCGTCGTACCGGTCGAACTCGTCGCCACTGTGGTCCTCCATCTGCTGGCCATGGCCGGAAAAATGGAAAAGGGCGACGCCTCCCGGCCGGGCCCGGGCGATGAGGTGGCGCTGAAAAGCATCCAGGATACCCTGCCGGGTGGCCTGCTCGTCCTGGAGCACCAGGATGTCCTCCCCGGCAAAGCCCCGGCTCATCAAAGCCTGCCGCATCAGTTCCACGTCGTTGTGCGCATGCAGGGCCTGCCAACCCGACCCCTCCGGATAGTTGCTGATGGCTACGATAAGCGCTACTTTCCAGTCCGAAGCATATATTCGCGCCAACATCAGCAAACAGATCAGAATTGCGGGTGTTCGTTTCATGGTTGTTGTTGTTTTGACTAAATAAACCGCATTTTTGCAATTCCTCTAAAATTAATGATAACTTTTCCCAAACCCAGGCATCAATGAGCAAAGAAGTTCCCTATACCGACCCTAAAAAGTTGCTGGAAGCCCTCCGCCGGGGCGAGGAGCGGGCTTTTGAACAAGTCTACCGGTCTTGTTACCGGCAGATTTCCAGTATGGCCCGCAGCAACAGCGGCACGGAAAGCCAGGCTCAGGACCTTTTCCAGGAAACCCTGCTCGTCTTCCTGGGCAAACTGCGCGACCCGGCCTTCGAACTGACCTCCGACGTTTGTACCTTCCTCTACGCCATCGCCCAACGGAAATGGTGGAAACAACTCAGGAAGGACAGCCGGGTCGACCTGACCCTCGACGAACAAGGCCACCCCACCGAACTTCCCGACGTCGGGAACCTGGAAGAGAAAAAGGCGTTCGAGGAAAAACACCGGCTGATGAGCCGCGTCTTCGCCGGGATCAGCGAAGAATGCCGTCGGATAATCGTCGAATTCTACTACCAGAAAAAGCCCCTGCAGGAGATCGCCGAAAAAATGGGGCTGGACTACCAGTACATCCGGGTGAAAAAACACCGGTGCATGAACGACTACAAAAAGCGCATCAGAGCGCATCCGGATTTCAAAGGTTTATAATTTATTGCCCATGGCTGACGATTACCAACAAACCGAAAGAATAAGCCGCTACCTCGAAGGCGACATGGCACCGGCCGAACGGCAGGCCTTCGAAGCGGAACTGGAACAGGACGAAGCCCTGCAGAAAGAAGTTGGCCTTCAGAAGGAAGCCATCCTTGGCGTAGCGTGCTTCGTAGAAGAAAATTACCGCCATGCCATACAGGCTGTGGCCGGCCGCCTCAAGCACGAAGGCTTTTTTCTGAACGAGGAAAACATTCGCGACTACCTGCGGGGCAACCTGGAGGAAAGCCTGCGGGCACCCTTCGAAGAGCGCCTGAAGAACGACCCTGCTTTCGCCGAAGAGGTAAGGCTGGAAAAGGATATGCTGGAGGGCATCAACCTGTATGCGGGGGGAGAAGAGGCGCAGAAAATTCAGCGCGTGCGGCAGCGGCTGCAGGAGGAAGGCTTTTTTCCCGGACAGGAAAGCCCTCCGAAGGGGAAAGTAGTGTCGTTGTCCCGCCGCCGCCTCATTGCTATTGTTGCTTCCCTGGCCATTTTGCTGGCGGCAGGCCTATACCTGTTCCTGCCGGATTCCGGGACGGGCACCTACGCGGGCTTGTACGAGGCCTACTACCGGCCGGAAACAGCGGTGCTGCCCGCCCTGCTCGACCAGCTGGAGGCCTCCGGCTTCGCCCAGGATGCCGAGCAGAGCCGGCAACTGGCCGACGCCCTTCAACGGTATGAAACCGGTGCCTACGCCGAGGCGGCATCAGCTTTGAGCACCTACCTGGAACAGTACCCTCAGGACCGCGAAGCCCGCCTGTTCCTGGGCCTCGCCGGGTTGGAAACCGGGCAATACCGGGAAGCCATCCCCGAGCTGCGCGCCGCCGGGAAGGCCGCCGAACCGCAGGTTGCCGCCGCCGCAAACTGGTATCTGGCCCTGGCTTTGCTGCAAACCGGAAAAGCGGAGGAGGCAACAGCGCTGCTCCGGCAGCTGGCCGCCGGCGATACCCGCTGGAGCGGGCAGGCCCGGGAGTTGGCCGGCAAGCTCAGTGCCATGGATTAGGGCTTGCAAAATAATATTGTTTTGCAAGCCCTTCACGTCCGTATAAATAGTAACGCAGATTCTAAAAATACACCCGGTACATCAGGTTGGGCAGCAGGCCGAACTGGGTGGTGTAGCCCACTCCACCTTCCGCACCGGCGTCATAGTACTCCGTCAGCCGGCCCTGGTTGCCGGTGATGTTCTCCAGGTTGAGGAACAGCTCGTGGGTGGTGGAGCGGCGCTCGATCCTGTAGCTGGCCGAAAGGGTCAGCTGGTACAGGTTGTCCAGCCTGTCTTCGTAAGCCCGGCCGTAGTCCCAGTACCGGCCATTGGCCGGGTCGACGGTCAGGTTGCCGCCGGCATCGCGAAGGAGGGGGATGATCCTTTGCCCCCCGCTCAGGAGGAACCGGGCGTTGATGCCCAGAGTTTTATTCCGCTTTCTTCCCAGATTGGTGAATTCCCTGCCCGCTATCGCATTCGCGACGAAATTGCCGTTGAATCGGGTGTTGCGTTCCTGCCCGTCCAGGGCCTTGTATGTGGATTCGTAGATCGAGGTGTTGAACAGGAAGTAATAGCCGTCGGCAAAGAAGCGCTGCAGGGTCAGCTCCAGCCCGTAGTTGCGCCCCGTGCCTTCATTCACCAGGGCGACGTAGTCGAGCTCTGCCCCTTCGTTGATGGTGGAGAAGTAGCTGTCGGGGCTGTCCTCCACCGGCAGGTTGTAGAGGTGCTGGTAGTAGGCTTCCACCCGGGCCAGCAGGTTGGGGGTGAAGCGGTAGTCATAGCCCAGGACAAAATGGTGGGCTTTCAGCAGGCCGAGATTCAGGTTGGGCTGGGCAAAACTGCCGTCCGGCTGCTCCACGGTGGCGAAGTAGTGGTGGACGCTCTCCATAGTGCTGTGCAGGCCGTAGCCGAAGCTAAGCGCCCCCTTTGGCGTCATTTGCCAGCGGGCGGACAGGCGGGGCTCTACGGTATGTTCGCCGTTGAAGAAGATATTGTTGTTGTGCAGCCCGGCCACCATCGTCAGGGCGCTGTTCCAGCGGTGTTTCCAGCTCACGAAGGTGCGGAGGTTGCCGAGGCATTCGTCGAAGTCCAGCGCGGTTTGCAGGCCGGCGTCGGCAGCGCTTTTCCGGGCCTGGTCCGCCCGCTGGCCGAACAGGGTATACACTGCCCCGGCCTGGACGGTATTCCGGGCGTTGAATTTGCGGTGATAGGTGGTGCTGGCCCGGTAAGCGGTTTTGCGCAGCTCGCTGGCGAAGCTGGGCGTGCCCGTGCCCAGGGAGTCGGTTCTTTGCAGGACGTCGTCGTCTATGCCTTCGGAAGAATAGGAAACAGAGGATTTCAGGTAACCCTGTTCGCCCAGGGGAATGCTGTGGTTGATGCCGGTATTGAACAGGTAGGTGGCTTTGTCATAAGCTTCGAAAACCTGGCCGCTCATGATGTCGTCGCCGGGCGTATTCCAGTCTTCGAACGTCACGTCGTCGAGGGTAAAGGTGCTGTGGCCGCCCAGCCCGAAGGCGGAGAAGACGCCGTATTTTTCCGTCGGCAGGTACAATTTGAAGGCGGCATCCTGAAAGGCGGGCTTCCCTTTCACGTCGAGCAGCCCCAGGCTGTTGAGGATGGATGCGGTGGAGTAGCGGTAGTTGGCCAGGAACGAGCCGCCGGAGCCCTGCTTCAGCGGGCCTTCCAGCGTCAGTTCGGTGCCCAGCAGGCCGATGCCGGCGATGCCTTCGAACTTTTCGTTGTTGCCGTTGCGCAGGCGGATGTCGTACACGCCGGAAAGCGCATTGCCGTACCCGGCGGGAAAGGCGCCGGTGTAAAAGCCGGAGGTGGCCAACAGGTTGGCGTTCAGGGCGCTGGTGGCGCCCAGCACGGCGTTTTGGTCGGCGAAGTGGTTGGGGTTGGTGATGGGCACGCCTTCCAGCCGCCACTGCAGGTATTTGGGGGAGTTGCCCCGCACGATGATGTCGTTGCCGCCGTCGCCGGTAGTGGTTACCCCGGCGAAGTTGGACGTGATCAGCGCTGGGTCGTTGAAGCTGGCCGCCAGGCGGTTCATCTCCTCCATAGAGATGGAACGGGCGCTGATCTGCGCCATTTCATTCAGGGGTGCCCCCCGGCTTTGAGAAGCGGTGACCACGGCCTCGGCCAGATCGGTAGCCGCCTCGGCCAGTTCCAGCTGAAGCACCGTCTCTTTGCCGGCGTTGACCACCACATTGGCAATGGCGCGGGGCTGGTAGCCCAGGTAGGAAAGGTTCAGGCCGATACGCCCTACAGGTACATTCGGCAACCTGAACTCCCCGTCCGGGCCAGTGACGGTGCCAACCAGGGGGTCACTACCCTGGATGGTAATGTTGACGCCAGTCAGCGGCGCCTTGCTGTCGGCGTCGAGGACCGTGCCGCGCACTGTCTGAGCGGGGGTGGCAGGTTGGGCGGATAAGGGGAGCGCAAAGCAGAGCAGCGCAGCCAGCCGGCACAGGTTGCACATGGCCTTTATGGCCGGATGGTTGTTCCGGGCGGCAGCGCCCGCTGATGGTTCGAAAGCAAAAGGTCCCATTGGTAACGTTGTTTTTGTTACCGCAAAGGTGCAGTTGCTTCCGGCGCCTATCGTCCGCGAATGTAATTGCGGACGTTTTGGTGAAATCCTGTACGTTCATTTATTCGCCTTTATCCAGGCTCGCGGGGTCATGCCTTCCTTCTTTTTGAAGAAGTTGTTGAAAACAGTTTTGGAGTTGAACCCGCTTTCGTAGGCCAGGGCCAGCAGGGTGAGGTGGCTGTTGGCGGGGTCCAGCGCCTGGTGCTTGAAAGTTTCGAGGCGGTAGGAGTTGATCAGCTCGTTGAAGTTTTTGCCCGTGTGTTCATTGAGCAGCCAGGAGAGTTTGTTGGGGTGTAAATCCAGTTGTGCGGCCAGCGCCTTCAGGCTGAGGCTGGGGTCCAGAAAGAGTTGTTCTTCGTCCAGCAGGCCGAAAAGGGCGGCCAGGTATTGTTTTGCCTCCTGCTCACTCAGCAGGGCCTTGCCGGAGGAAGCATCGCCAGCGGCGACCTCATCTGCCCCATTTGGCAATGCAGACGAAGGGAAAGTGGTTTCGACGAGGCGCTGGAACCGCTCGTAGCGCTGCAGGGGCTCCAGAAATGGGATGTTCATGAAGTTGATGATGGGCCCCATCCTCCTTTTTACTCCTTCTTCCAGGATGTCCAGCGCCAGTTCGTGATGGCCGAGGTAAACCTGCAGGAACAACTGCCAGGGGAAAAGGGTGAAATCGGCGCCTTGCCGCACCCGGGAGGGAATAGCGCTCAGGTCGATGTTTATTTTTTCATCCGGATGCATCAGTTGGTACAGGGCCCGGCATTCCTCCGGTCGCTCGGCCTGCGGGTGGTTGCGCAAAAAGCGGTCCAGTTTTTCGTAATCCTTCAGCAGGATATAGCAGGCCAGGCTCATCTCAATGGCGAAGCCGAAATTCGGGTCTACCTTCAATGCCGCTTCCATGCTTTCCAATGCCTTCGGGTACTCCCGGGAGAGGTAGTGAATGACGCCTTTGGTATAATAATGATTGGGAGAAAGGGGGTTGAGGGTGAGAATGCGGCGGGTATGGGCCATGGCCTTTTCAAAATCGCCGATGGCGGTGTAGAGCTCCGCCAGGCCTTCCTCGGCTTCCGTGAAGAAGGGGTTGAGCGCCAGAGCCTTGTTGTAAAACCGGTGTCCGCTTTTGAAATCCCACTTCGACCAAAAACTGAGGGTTGCCCGGGCGAACCACCCCAGGTACGACTGGCCATCAATCCGGAAGCCTTCCTTCAGGTATTTTTCCGCCTTTTGCCTATAGGCTTCGTCGCCCCTCCAGGAGGCGCGCATGGCATAGCTGTACCCGATGCCGAAATACGGAAGGGCAAAAGTGGGGTCTTGCGCTATACTTTGCTCGTAATACCGAATCCCTTTCTCGATGCCGTCGGCATCCCATTTCAGGTGGTGGTAGCGGCCTTTCAGGTAGAGGTTGTAGGCCTCCACATTTTGGGTCGGCGCTTCAATGAGGTGTTCCCGGATCTCGAGGTGCCCGAAATTTTCCCGGATCTGATCCGCGATCAGCAGGCTGATCTCGTCCTGGACGGCAAAGATGTCTTTTAGCTCCCGGTCGAAGTTTTCGGACCACAGATGGAAGCCGTCGCTGGCCTGTATCAATTGGGCAGTGATGCGGATGTTGTTCTTTGCTTTCCGGACGCTCCCCTCCAGCACCGTAGCTACGCCCAGTTGCCGGCCGATGGCCCGCACGTCGACATGCCGGTTCTTAAAAGCGAAAGAAGAAGTCCGGGACGTGACTTTCAGCCCCGGCACCCGGGTAAGCGCATTGATGATCTCCTCGGTGATGCCGTCGCTGAAGTACTCGTTCTCCGGGTCGGCGCTCATATTCACAAAGGGGAGTACGGCGATGGACTTATCTGAAGTTGTCATCATTTGAATTTGCTGTCCCGAATTCACACCCTCACCGCCCCGCGGAACCCCCGGGCGGCGTAGTAAGACTGCGCGCCGTTGTGATACACGAATACATGGCCGTAGCGGAAATCCCCGAAGATGGCGCCGCCGAGCTTTCTGATATCCGCCGGCGTTTTCAGCCAGCTCGACGTTTTTGTGTCGAACGTTCCCAGTTTCTGCAGCTCCCGGTACTGTTCTTCTGTCAGGATCTCGATGCCCATGGCGGCAGCCATATCCACGGCGTTGTTTTCCGGTTTATTTTCTTTCCTGGATTCCTGCCCTTCCCAGTCGTAACAGACGCTTCGGCGGCCCCTGGGGCTTTCGGCCGAACAATCATAAAAGAAGTATTCGCCCGTCTTTTCATCCTGGCCGACAACATCCGGCTCGCCGCCGGTCCTTTCCATTTCGTGGAGCGGCCACAGTTTTTCGGGGTTGGCTTCCAGCCTGGCCTGTACTTCAGCCCAGCCGAGGCCTTTATGGCGGCGGCTGTTTTGCCCGAAACGGGTTTTCAAAACCCGGATCAGTTCTTCCTGTTGTGCTGATGGCAATTGCTTTTTATTTGTCATTACAATGTTTTTTGACACGGCTTCTTCGCAAGGCTACCTTCCCTCCCGGGCCTCTTTGGCGGGAAGCGCCTTCCACGTTCCGGCGGATTGATAGAGGAACACGGCGCCCTCCGGTATGCTGTCCAGTTCCAGCAAATAGAACTTTCCATGGCTGACAACCTTATAGGATCCTGCTTCGTACCCCCCTCCCATGCCGATGCCTCTGCGCCACCACCAGTTGCCCCATTGGTTGAATTCCACTTTCAACTGCCGGGGTGCTTCGATGCTGACGCTGACATCGTCGGCCGGATACGCCAGGTTATACTGGGCCACTTCGTAGATTTCGCCTGCATACGGTTTGCGCTGAATATACTGAAGCGCGTCCCGGAAAGCATGGCCCTGCCCGGAAAAGTCGCGGAACAGGACGGCACCCTGCAGGTTGTCGGGGAGGTTGAGCAGGTACACTGCGGGCGCGCCATACCATTGAAAGCCCTCCAAAAGGCTGTAGTAGATGGCCGTGGATTGTTTCCAGTACTGGTTGGTGCGCCAGAGGAAAAGGGCTGACAGCCCGATAAAGCCGGCGGCCAGCAGCAGGTACAGCCGGCGGGGCAGCAGGGAGAGCAGGGCGGACAACCCCAGGAAGAAAAAGGCGGAGGCCAGGTAACCGTAGCGGTCGTTCTCGATGTGCAGCAGATAGTTGAAGTACAGGTTGATCGCCGGCGCCAGGGCAAAGAGGAAGAATAGCAGGAACAGCAGGCCTGCCCTCCCTTCGCCTTTCCAGCGGCGGAAGCGGAAGAAGGCAAATATCAGCCCCCCGGCAACAAGCAGGGCAAGCGGATACAGCAGAGCCGGCGCTTTTAACTGCAATGCAAGCCCTTCCTTCCAGGGATGTGGCCAGTACCGGCTGAAGGCCAGGAACTTGAACCCGTAAAGGAAATAGTTGGACAGCACGTCGCCGAGCCGGAACTTCAGGTGCACCGCCGCGCCGTAATGGCCGACCCAGGCGCCCAGGAGGAGGCGGTTGAGCACAAAATAGCCGAGCAGCATGCCGAACTGTGGGAGGCATAGCCGGCGCAACGCCCGGGAACGCCCCCCTTCGATGGCCTCTTCTTTCGGAAAGGTAAGCGCCAGGGCCAGGCAGGCCAGGGGAACCGCCAGGGCGAGCTCAAAGGTGAACAACGCCAGCACAAAGAGCAAATGGGCCGCCAGAAGCTGGCGCGGGCGGCCTTCCTTCATCCAACCCGAAGCCTGGATCAAAACACCCAGAATCAGAGAAGAGGATAACAGAAAATTGAAACAGACCCGCCACGTCACCACTTCCGACTGATACGGCGACAGGAGAAAAAAAACAGCGCCTGCAAATGCCGCCAGATGGGGCGCGCGGGCTCTGTAGGCGTTCAGGGCGGCGGCACCAAAACGATAGAGCAACGCGCCGTTCAGCGCATGCATCGCCGTGAATACGAGATACCAGGGCAGGGGATTGGCCCCAAAGGCTTTATAGAAAAGGAAAAAAAAGGCATTGAGCACCGGCTGAAGGGCAGGGAAGCCGAAACTGTTCAGTATGCCGGCGGCGCCGCTGCCTTCCAGCCGCCACAACAACCCCGTGAAATCGGTTACAAAACCGGCGTTCCAGGTGGGAAAGTAAAATACCTGCACCAGGGCGAAAAAAAACAGGAAAGCCGGTAGTACTTTAGTTGGCATCATGGTGGCATGGTTCTGTAGCCGCATCATTTCCTGATTGCCGATCCGTAAACCCGTGAAACAGTCCTTTTAAGGTCTCGGAGCGGGCCATCCGTTTCTTGCATTTTCCAGTATAGGTTCATTGGTATAGCCTACTTTTCCGGTTTCATTGGCAAATTTTTGAACGATGATGCCCTGCCACTGCTTTCCACAATCATTGTGCAGGCGGGCGCCGTCGAGGAGGAGCGTGCCGCCCGGCTGTACGGTGATGGCGCCGTCCGGAGGAATGGAAACCCGGCACCGGATGGTGAGCTGCCCGCCGGGAGCGATGGTCAGGTGCCCTTCGAGGTCGCGGGCGCCGTTCCATTCCACTGTATCCCGGATGACGATCTCCATGCTGTCCTTGAGTTCGCACCAGGTGGGCAGGAGGAAGTTGCGGGCCCGGTTTCTCTCCTGAGCCATTCGCTTCTGCACTCTGCCGACCTGGCAGGGCGTCCAGGCGTGCTGCACGGCAGCGTAATCCATCACGTTGTTGGATGTCATGGTATCGCACCGGGCGGATTGCCCCCGGGAAAAGCATTCTTTGTTGTGCAGGGGGGTATCGTCACATCCGTCGTTCACCCAGGCGTGAGACAGTCCGTAGATGTGGCCCACTTCGTGGTTGAAAACGCCCCGGAAGTTCCAGTAGTCGCCGTGTTCTTTGACGTTGGTATAGATGCCCGATATTTTGATGGCGTTGCCCAGGGCCACGCCAACGCCGTAGGCGCCGTAAGTGGGAGAGGCCACGCTGTCCGGATGGTGGGGCATGATGAATATGTTGAGTACCGAATCCAGCTGCACGCCGTATTTGTCGAAGACTTCCCGGCGGTACAAATTGCGGTTTTTCCCCTTATGGACATAGTAGGTGAGTTCCGGATCGTAGTGGAAATAGATGCCTTCGTCACCCGGGATATCGGGGTCGGGCGTGAGCACACACCGGTAATTGGTGGGGTAGACCGGCGTGTCGTTGCCGTTGGGCAGCCACATTTTCCGGTTCTTGATCAGGTCGTAGTTCACGGCGTGCAGCAGGCCCTTGGTGAAATCGATGGCCCGGCGCCCGTGGAGCTGATAGGCGGTATCGGGCGTATTCATCCAATGGACGTTCACGCGGACGTGCCGAAGCGGGGTATGGTCCAGGTGGTTGGTGTCCGGCAGATAGGATGCCCATTCATTGCAAGGGTCTTTACGGCCTCTCCGCACCTGCCAGATGGGATCTTCTTTGGGGATGACGGACACGTCCTCCCGCGTCACGAACCGGCTCTGCAAAACCGGTAGGCAGGCGCTGGCAGCCAGGGCGGCGAGCAGGGCGATAAAGATTTTTTTCATAGCTGTTTGCATGCATAGTAGTTCGGTACGCCGGTAAAATAAGGAATTAACGGGAATTCTCTGGCAGAGGCACTCCCTATTCCGGAGACTTTGCGTAGCCCGGTAATTTCTGGTTTTTACTGTTTGAAAGACGCCTAATACTCCGCCTGTTTTTTTATTTACTCAGATGAAAATTTCTTTAAAGCAATTTTATCTTCACAAAAGAAATTTCAGCTACCGGACAGAGGTGGTCAAGACGAGACGGTCATACCTGTCGGACAGTGTGGCCTCTAAGTATAAATTCACTCTTAAACTTCTCCTGCGCAATCAATACGGCTGCTCGTTCAGCGGGCTGACCTGATACTGCCATTCCAGAAAAGCGCGATACTGATATTTGTCGAGGATAGATTCCAGTTGGCGGGCCCAGCGATCCCAGGCGGCGAGCAGAGCGGTATGGCGGGCGACAAGGGCAGTGTTTTCCAGGATGGCCTGCCGTTCTTTCCAAAACGCCCGGTTGGCCTTGCGGATGGCCCTGAATTGTTCGGCGCTCAGGCGCAAAGTGGATTCCATGGCCTGGTTGAGCTGCTCCAGGCCGTTGTGGAGCGTTGGTTTTTCCGTTTCACGGGGCTTTGGTTCCATGATCTTTTGGCCGCTTGTGTTTGCAGATAGGGTGGTGGAGGCGAAGAAAAGCCCCAGCAGAAGATAGATTGTTTTGCTCATGATCTTGGGTTTTCTATAATAGACCGCCGGAACGGGAAATTGTACTAATGGGGAAGGGGGGATTAACATAGATTTAACGGGGGGCAGAGGTGGTACACACAGAGATACACAGAGATACACAGAGATACACAGAGATACACAGAGATACACAGAGATACACAGAGAGATACAGAGAGATACAGAGAGATACACAGAGATACACAGAGTTTAATTTTTCTCCGTGCATCTCTGTGCCATACTCCTCTGTGCATCTTCGTGTAATACTCCCTTGCACTTTTACCTTTAAATAATGAACCGTTTCAGCCCCTGTTTCAACATTTCCACATTAAAATTCATCAACAAGCCAAGAGGAAAGTTGCCAAACCTCAGATAAGTCAGTACCTGAGCAGTGTGTACATTAGTCAACCTCTCAACGGCTTTGAGCTCAATGACCACAAGTCCGTTCACCAGCATGTCTACCCGATAGCCGTATTCCAGTTCAATCTCTTTGTATACAATAGGCAAGGGTTTCTGGCGCTCGACTTTGAAGCCCGCCTCCCGAAGTTCGTAGGCCAGACATTCCTCGTAAGCAGATTCCAGCAGGCCCGGCCCCAGGATTCTGTGAACAGAGATAGCTTTGCCGATGATGATCCCGGATAATTCATTGACGTCATTCATGATGGTTAAGTTTTGGTTCTATAGTATATGTCGCGGAATCCGGGAAATTCCATAAAACTTTAACAGTTTTTTTTAGGGGAGTCAGTCCAGGGCAGAAAAAGTGGCATGCGCGACTCTGGCTATCGCCCTGGCCGAGGTGTAGTTTCGGAACCTGCTTTCAAGCCAGGCAGAGACATCAACTGAAGTGGTACCCTGGCTACGTTCAATAGCTCAGCCCATGCCCGAACTCATAGAGCGGCGCTTCCGAATCGTAAGGCACATCCGGTTTTTGGTTGCGGACGGCCTCCATGGAGGAGGGCAGTTCGAACGGCAGCCTCCCTTCCGGCCGGGCTTTGCCAAAGATGACGTCCAGCAGGGCGGCATCGCTGGCGCCGAAGTTGGCCAGCACGGCTTTGGCCCGGGCGTCGATCTCCGGGATCACTGCGGGGCGGTCGAGGTATATATCTACGACAGTGGGTGCCCTGCTGAGCAGGTTGAGGATTCTGTCTTTTTCCTCGCCCTTGAAGTCCAGGTCTCCGTGGTGAAAGCCCCGGGCGAACTCTATGTCGGTGTCTGCGGGGTACCAGGGCGTGTTGAGGCGGATGATGGCCAGGCCGGCTTCTTCCGGGCTGTCAACCACTGCGCCGTACCGCGATGCGATCTCCGGGTCGATGTTCTCCACGTAAATTTTCAGGGCCCCGGCTTCCAGGGGCAGCAGGTTGGCTTCGTTTTTCAGCAACGTCATGGCGCGGCGCTGGGCGGTCCGGCCGGCTTCCAGGAATTCCGGTTTGCCGACCACCTGTTTCATCTTGTCAATATCGATATATGGATTGTCGAAAAGCCCCAGTTGGAATTTTACTTTCAGCAGCCGCCGGACAGACGTGTTGAGCCGTTCTTCGCTGAGGCGGCCGCTTTTCACGAGTTGTACCACTACTTCCGGGATGGCCTCGCCGCCAAACTGGTCGGCGCCGGCTTCGATGATCCGGAGTACCCGCTGCTCCGTATCGAGGTTTTCCACGCCCCAGGCCCGGGCGCTCCAGACGGCACCGCCAGCCGAAGGAGCGTCGGTCACCAATCCCCAATCCGTGCAAACTACGCCATCATAGCCGTACTTTTCCCGCAAAAGCCCGGTGATGATGGCCTTGTTATAAGAAAACCCCACCTCTTCGTATTCCAATCCAGTAGGCACGCCGTAGTATGGCATGATAGCGGCGGTATTGGCCCCGAATGCCGCCTGGAAGGGAATGAGGTGATAGTTGAAATTATTTCCCGGGTAGGCCTGCCCTTTGTGAAAGGCAAAGTGGGGGTCCAGCCCTTCCCGCTGCGGGCCGCCGCCGGGGAAGTGCTTCGTCATGCAGGCCACGCCGGTGGAGTTCAGTTGTTCGCCCTGAAAGCCCAGGATGTATGCTTCGGCTAGTTGGGCGGACAGTTCCGCATCTTCCCCGAAGGTGCCGCTGATGCGCGCCCAGCGGGGCTCGGTGGCCAGGTCGATTGAAGGGTGCAGGGCTTCGCGGATGCCGGCTGCCAGATACTCCTGCCGGGCGATGTCGGCAAAATCCCTCATCAAAGCCGTATCGCCGATGGCGGCAAAGCCAAGCTGTTCGGGCCACTGCGAAAAGCCCTTGGCTTCCATGGCGAAAATGGATTTGCTGAAATAGTGGCGCGGGTCGGACGCGATGGTGACGGGGATGCCCAGGCGGCTTTCTTCAGCCCGCTTCTGGACGTTGTTGTACCATTGGGCCAGGGCCTCCACCGAGGGAATGGCCCAGATGTTGAAATGGTTCATGTGCTGCTTATCCAGCAGATGGGCAGCACTGGGGCGGGGCTGGCCAAAAACGACTGTTGGTTCTTCGCTGAGGCTGCCGTCTTCCGGGATGCCCACCCCGTCGATGAAGAGCATGCCGGCCTTTTCTTCCAGCGACATTTGCTGCAACAGGTTGTCTATCCTGTCCCCGACCGGCCGGGAGGGATCTTCGTAGGCGTCCATCTGCCCGTTCTTATTAAGGTCGCGGTAGGGCTCGTCGTTGCCTGGATCGGGAGAACAGGCCGCCAGCAGGAGCAGGAAGGGGAGGAGTCGATCCGCTTTCATAGAGCTGTGGATTTTTCCCCAATTTAAAAAATCCGCAGGGATTATACTCCTGTGATGGGATAAGAGTGTCCGGAAAAAAGGGTTTGAGGTTTTGGGGTGCCGGCTGCGGGTGGGCAATAACAAACAACGGACAACTGGGATATCGGCCTAAGGACCTCGGCGTGAGACCTCGGCGTGAGCTCGGTCGAACGCTCGGTCGAACGCTGGACAAGTTGCTGTTGTCGGTTGTTAGTTGTCCATTAGGGAACCCAATTGTTCCGGCGGTCCCAATGCCAAACCGGCAACAGACAACAAATGCTGACGCTTGCGGTCAGCATCCTGACAATGCGCAGCATTCGTCAGGGCAACATATCCCGCTTTTAATGCTGAAAAGCGGAATCCAACGTTAGACGGATAGCCGACAACTGCACTATTTCCCTGCCTTCACCGGCACGCCCACCCCCCATTTCACCTGCGTCATCACAAACGAGCTTTGCACGTTGCCGATATTGTCCAGCGCGGCCAGTTTGTTGACGATAAAATCCTGGTAGGCTTTCATGTCGGTGGCGACGACTTTGAGCAGATAATCGAACATGCCGGCAATGTGGTAACATTCGACCACCTCGCCGAGGTGAAGCACTTCGTCCTCGAACTTCTGAAGGAAGGCCTGGGCGTGTTCCTTCAGCTGTACATTGCAATAGGCCACCAGGTGGAAACCCATCTTTTCTTTGTCCAGCAAGGCGGCATACCCCCTGATGTACCCGTGTTCTTCCAGCCGGCGAATGCGTTCATAGACGGGCGTAGTGCTCATGCCCAGGCGGGCGGCGACTTCCTTGTTGGTGTACTTGGCGTTTTCCTGCAACAGGGCCAGGATGCGCCGGTCGGTGGCGTCTAATGGTTTCACAGGCGAATATTTTTCTGCCTTGAGGCTATTTTTAGTAATGATTTTAGTGAATTTTCCGGTTGGGGGGCAAAATTAAGTTTTATTTTCTCCGGTTGATATTCGTCATGGAAAAATTATCTGCTAAAAGCTACATTTGTAAAGCAAGTAGTACACTTTGCCTAACCAAATAAAAAGATAAGATGCCCTACCACAAATTTCAACCGGAGAGCCTGATGATGTCCCACGGCCACAAATCAGGCATGGCAAGGGGTGCCGTGAAAGCCCCAATCTATCAGACTTCTACCTTTGCCTTCGAAACGGCAGAACAAGGCAAGGATTTTTTCGAACTGGCCTATGGCCTGCGCGAGCCGGCGGATGGGGAAGCGCCGGGCATGATCTACAGCCGCCTGGACAACCCCAACCTGGAGATCCTGGAAAAGCGGCTTTGCCTGTGGGATGAGGCCGGTGCCTGCGCCGCTTTCGCCAGTGGCATGGCGGCCATTTCCACTACAATATTCGAATTCCTGAAGCCGGGCGATGTGCTGCTGTACAGCAGCCCCCTGTACGGAGGCACCGTGCATTTCATCACGGAGGTGCTTACCCGTTTTGGCATTCAGGCCGTGCCCTTTTACTACGATCAGCGGCCGGAGGACATCCTGCGCCAGCTGAAGGCCAACCACCAGGCCAGCCGGGTGGCCATGATCTATATCGAAACGCCCGCCAATCCCACCAATACCCTGATCGATATCGAGGCGATGAGCCGCCTGGCCAAAACGCTGTCTTCCGAAAAACGGCAGGTGCTCACCGTCGTGGACAATACCTACATGGGCCCGCTCTGGCAACACCCGCTGCAACTGGGCGCCGACCTGGTGTTGTACTCCGCCACCAAATACATCGGCGGGCACAGCGACGTGATCGCCGGCGCCGCGCTGGGCAGCAGGGAACTCATCTCGCGCATTAAAGCCATGCGCACCTTCTTCGGCAGCATGGCCAGCCCCTACGACGCCTGGCTGCTCACCCGCAGCCTGGAAACCCTTAAACTGCGCATGGAAAAGCAAACCCGCAACGCCCAGCGCATCGCCCGCTTTCTGCAAAACCACCCCATGGTGGAGCGCGTCCACTACCTGGGCCTGCTCACCGAGGCCGACGGCGAGCAATACCGCATCTACGAACGCCAGTGCAGCGCTCCCGGCGCCATGCTGGCCTTTGATATCCGGGGGGGCGAAAAGGAAGCTTTCGCTTTCCTCAACCACCTCAAACTGGTGAAGCTGGCCGTCAGCCTGGGCAGCACCGAGTCCTTGGCCGAGCATCCGGCAACCATGACTCACGCCGGCATTCCCGAAGACGTGATGGCGGAGATGGGCATTTCTGAAAAGCTGGTCCGCCTCTCCATCGGCGTTGAAAATGTACGGGACCTGATCGCCGACATCGAGTTCGCCCTGGAACAGGCGGCGGAAGTGCGCGAAGCCGAGATGGTGGCCTGAGAAAGGATTGTTTGTTGTTTGTTGTCAGGGGGCAATTTCCCGGAATTCGTGGGTTGTTGATGGTTTGAGGCAACAAACAACGAACAACAAAGAACAAACAACGAACAACAAACAACCCTTTCCCCCCTTCATCCGTTTTCACCAGGATCAACAACCTGAACAAGACGAATGAAGAACCGAAAAAACCACCTTCCCCTGGCTGCTTTGTTCCTGGCAGCCATGCTTTTCTCTTGTAACAACCAGAAAACGGGCCTCCCCACCGTAGGTTTTGTGGACGCCTTCGAAGACAGCACCATCGAACAGGCCAGGGACGGTTTTCTGGCAGCCCTGAAAGAAAGTGGCTTTTCTGAAGAAGACCAGACGATCAACCTGGTCTACCGCAATGCTCAGGGCGATATCCCGACATTGACCCAGATCGTCCGGTACATGGTTTCCCAGGAGGTGCGCCTGCTGGCTACCAGCCCTTCCTTGTCGACCATTGCTGCCATTCAGAACACCCGCGAGATCCCCATCTTCATGATGGTCTCTCCTACGCCGGAACAAATGGAGGTAGTAGACGCTCAGGGTAATGCCCCGCCTAATCTGTTCGGAGTAGCGGAAGGGCTGGATTATATCGATACTTCCTTTTCCATCATTCCAAAGCTGGTGGCACCTAAAGGGGAACGCCTGCGGGTGGGCTTGTTGTTCAATCAGTCCGAACCCCAGTCGGTCGACGCTTACGAACGCCTGCGGGGGCTGGCCAACGCCCTGGGGGCCGAACTGGCGGCCCGCCCGGTCAACGCCACCGCCGACGTGCAGCTCGTCGCCGGCGCCTTGCTCAATGAAGGCATCGACGCCTTTTTCGCCAACCCGGATAATACCGTCTTCGGCTCTTTCGAGACGATCCTCAAAGCCTGCAACGAGGCCGGCGTGCCGGTATTTACCAGCGAGGCGGGCCTGGTGGCGCGCGGCGCAGTGGCCGCCTATGGCGCCGACCTGTACCAGTGGGGCTACCAGGCGGGGCAGCAGGCGGCGCGCTTCCTGAAAACCAATTCGACAGAAGGGCTGAAATGGGAGATGGTGGAGGTGCGCCGGCGGGTGTACAATCCGAAGGCGGCGGAGCGGTTTGGGATTGAGGTGCCGGAGAATTATGAAGCGGTTGAGTGAAAATTTTTTTGCTGCTTGGCAATCTAACTAGCTGCACAAATCTAATCAATGGTTTTCTATCTCACTGCACTTATCCAGGGCCTCTGCCTCGCCGCTATGGGGCTGGGCATTTTTATTACCATGAAAATCTTCCGCATCCCGGATATCACTACCGACGGCAGTTATACGCTGGGCGCGGCGGTGACGGCCGTGCTGCTCACTCAGGGCTGGCCCCTGCTGCCGGTTGCCGGAGCGACGGTCCTGGTGGGTGCCCTCGCCGGAGTGATGACCGGCCTGGTGCATACCCGCCTGAAGATCGACGCCCTGCTGGCAGGCATCCTGGTCATGACCGGCCTGTATTCGGTTAACCTCAGCATCCTGGGGCGTTCCAATATCCCGCTGATTGATGTTGAAACCATTTTTTCCAGCCTTGCGGTTTTCGGCAGGCAGGTCTATAATGAATTGTGGGTGAGCCTTCTGTTCCTGGTTGTGCTCAGTGGCTTGTTGGCCTACACGCTGCGCACCGATTTTGGCATCGCCATGCGGGCCACCGGCAACAGCGAATCGATGACCCGCGCTATGGGCATCAACAACGACCGCATGAAGATCACCGGGCTGGCCATCGCCAACGCCCTGACTGCCCTGAGCGGTTTTCTGGTGGCTCAGTACCAGAATTTTACCGACATCAACATGGGCATCGGCATCGTGCTGGTGGGCCTGGGCTCGGTGCTCATCGGCGACGCCCTGATCAGCTGGCTAGGCATCCGCCATATCTGGCTGCAGCTGGGCTTCGTCATGGCCGGCTGTATCCTCTTTCAGATGGTGCTGGCCGTGGCCCTTTCTCTGGGCGTCAACCCGAATATGCTGAAACTGGTTACTTCTGTTTGCGTGCTGGCCATCGTGGGCCTCCCCCGCCTCGTGCGCAGGAAGAAGTTGTGAATATCCGGACAATCATCATTTCCCCAACCCCTTCCAAAGATCATGATCGAACTCAGACATATTACCAAAACCTTCAACCGGGGCGAAGTCAACGAGGTCAGCGCGCTGGACGACGTCAGCCTCACCATCGAAGCCGGCGAATTTGTGGTGCTGGTGGGCGCCAACGGTTCCGGCAAAACGACCTTGCTGAACGTCATCGCGGGCGCCGTCCTGCCCAGTGCAGGCAGCGTTTTCCTGCACGGGGAGGACGTCACCGGCCTGCCTGAATATAAGCGCAGCCGCTGGGTGGCCCGCGTCTTTCAGGACCCCCTCGGCGGCACGGCGCCCGAGCTGAGCATCCTCGACAATTTCCGCCTGGCTGCCCTGCGCACCCGGCGAAAGAAGCTGACGATCGGGGTAACCGAGCCGTTCAAAGCCTCGGTGCGCGAAAAGATCGCCGGCCTGGGGCTGGGGCTGGAAGACAAGCTGCACCAGCCCATGGGCACCCTCTCCGGCGGCCAGCGCCAGGCCCTCACCCTGCTGATGAGCGTCATGGATCATACCGACATCCTGCTGCTCGACGAACCCACCGCCGCCCTCGACCCCAAGTCGGCGGAAGTGGTCATGGAAACCGCCGGGCGCCTCATTGGCCAGTACAACCTCACCACCCTTTTCATCACCCACAACCTGCGGGAAACTCAGCGCTTCGGCAACCGCCTCATCCAGATGGCCCGCGGCAGCATCGCCCGCGACCTGAAGGGAAAGGAGAAGAAGGGACTGAAGCTGGAGGAGATGTATGAGTGGTTTGGGTGAGTGAGTTACTCCTCAACCCGCAGGAAAGCCGGATCCTTCCCCGTCATCTTCAGTATCTGATCAGCCACGAGGTTGTTAATATCCCCCGACACTTTCCAGGCCAGGGTGAGGATGCCGTAAACCGCCGTGATCAGGGCCGAACGGACGATGATATCAATGACGAAGTTGGAGAAAGCGGGGAGCAGCAGCCCCAATGCCAGGCCTGCGCCGCCGATCGCCAGCGCTTTCAGCGTATTGGCCGAGAAGGGGTGGAAGCCGAACTTCCGGTAGAGGAAGGCCTGGGAGATCAGGTTGACCAGGATGAGGGTGGCGGCTGTGGCAACAGCGGCGCCGGAGAGGCCGTACCACTGTATGAAAAAATAGTTGGAAGTAGCGGTGATGACGCAGGTACTCAGTTTCAGGATGAGGTCGAACCGGTAATAGGGCGAATGGATGATGATGTATCCGTTGTAGCCGTTCATCACGTGCACCATCTGGCCGAAACCCAGCAGGATGGCGGCGGTGCGCCCCGCCTGGTACTCCGGCCCGAGCAGGGTGATGGCGTTGTCGATGTTGGACCAGATGCCGATAAAGAGCAGTATGGCCAGTACGGTATTGTTGATCGTGGTTTGCCGGTACACCTGGCGGACCTTGCTGAGGTCTTTGTCCTTCATCGCCTGGGCGATGATGGGCGAGGTGATGGCGGCGATGCCCATGTGCGGCATGGTGATCACCGTAGCGATCAGGGTGAAAACGGTATACACTCCGCCGAGCTGAAACCCCAGCAGGGGGCTGACCATAAGGATGTCGATGGTGGTAATAATGCGGTTGCCGATCTGCGAAAAGATAGTGAATACCGAAAAATTCATCATTTCCCGGAAGATGGGGCGCCTCAGGATATTCCAACCCTGCCGGGAGACGCGCAGCGCGCCGAGGGAGCGCAGGAAAACCAACAGGATCAGGACATTCAGCCCGTTCTTGATGGCGAACAGCTTGATGAAGGTGCTGGTATCTATCCATCCCCAGAAAAAGAGCCCGATCAGGGAAAGGGTCAGCACCCGGCTGACAATCTCCGCCAGAAAGATGGGAAACCGGGGCCGGAACAGCGCGCTGGCAAAGCTTTTGAGCAGCTCGAAATAGGTGACGATCACGACCATGGCCGGGATCAGGTAGTAGTAGGACCCGACGAAGGCCTCGCTGCGTTCGTCGAGAAACAGGTCGACGATCAACGGCCGGAACAAAAAGATGACGGCAATGAGGAGGGCGAGCAGAGCGGTAGACAGGGAAAGCATGAGGCTGAAAAAGCGCTTCCGGCTGTCCGCCTCCTCCCGGAAATAGGGGAAATATTTGACCGTGACGCTGTTCAACCCGAAGAGGCTGATCATCGACAGGGTGTAGGCGGTAAAAACGAGCCATTGGGCAAAGCCATATACCTCCGTGCCCAACGTCTTGGGAAAAAGGACGACACTGATCACAAACCCTAAAACAGCCCCGGCATACAGGATCATCCCGGAGATAACGCCTTGCCTGATTATTATCCCCATCTCTTTGTTTATAAGGGGCGTAAATTAGCAAAACTACCATACACATTTATGCTTTTTGATATTTAAATCTTAGCTTTGCCCCGCTCACTGGTTAAACCGGCTTTACTCACGGAAAGGGCCTGCTCTTTTTCAGGCAGGGCGCCCGGTTTCAAAAAAAGATATAAGAAGGAAAGGATGGGAAAATTTGGCATGCACCTCTGGTCCAGGCTCTGGCACAAGGCGGTAAACCCGTTTTTTGCAATCGAAGAAAACCCCATAATCATCCTGGGGAACCAGAAATCAGGCACGACGGCTATTGCCAAGCTGATCGGGTTGGCCAGCGGCCAGGACGTGCAGCTCGATATTGAGGCCTTGTGGGAGCCGAACTGCCGGCGCATTCTCGAAGGGGAGCTGAGCCTGGGCGAGGCCATCCGTAAAAACAAAAGGTTCTTTTCCAGCCCCATCCTGAAAGAGCCCAACTTCTCCCTGCTTTTCCCGCAGTTGGAGCAGTTCTACGACGACCCTGCCTTCCTGCTGATCGTCCGCGACCCCAGGGACAACATCCGCAGCATCCTCAACCGGCTGGACCTGCCCGGCGACAGGGTTCGCTTGTCTTCCAGGGACTTTCGCTCCGTCAACCGCCACTGGCGGGCACTGTTCGATGCCTCCCGCTACGGCTCCGACCGCAGCCAGTACATCGAAGTGCTGGCAGCACGATGGAACTACTGCGCCGATATTTTCCTGCGGAATCAGAAAAAGGTACTGGTTTTTAGATATGAAGATTTTCTCGATGATAAGGTGGGCAGCATCTCCCGCATTTCCCGCAAGCTCGGCCTGCAACCGGAAACGGACATTTCTTCCAGGGTGAACGTTCAGTATCAGCCCGTCGGCAACCACAATGTCACCTGGGAGGAGTTCTTCGGAGCGGAGAATCTGAGCAGAATTGAGGATATCTGCAGCGGCAGGATGAAAAAACTGGGCTACAAACTCAGTAGCCATTCCTGCGAAAGCAGGGCCAGCGCTGGTTAGATAAAACTTCAGAGTATGCAACAAGAACAACGCGAACGGGTGGAGGCCTTCTACGATGGGTTTCAGGAAAAGCTAATTACAGACTACCTGTTGGGCAACCCGCGCATCGTCGCGGCCATACGCTTCATGCAGGAGCACATCCGGCCGGCCTGCTCTTCCATCCTGGATATCGGCTGTGGTATGGGGTGGTCTAC
This sequence comes from Lewinellaceae bacterium, assembly GCA_020636375.1. GTDB lineage: Bacteria > Bacteroidota > Bacteroidia > Chitinophagales > Saprospiraceae > JACJXW01. The sequence continues at coordinate 167,595 of JACJXZ010000016.1, forward strand.
TTATGAATTTGCCCGTTTTTTCCCTGAGGCTACTGTACAGGGGGTAGATATCAGTTCCGAACTGGCCAGCCTGGCCCGGCGGATGTTCGCTCTGTCCAACCTGTCTTATCAGAAGGCAGATGTGACAAGTGAGTCCTTCGCTCTGGGCCGCCCCTTCGATGCCATCACGCTCATCGACGTGTATGAACATATTCCCGTTTCGGACCGCCCCGCTTTTCATGGCCACCTCCAACGCTTGCTTTCTGATCAGGGGCAGATCCTGATCGCTTCCCCCACGCCCCTTCATCAGCAGTGGCTGCGCGAACATGCTCCGGAGGGGCTGCAGCCGGTCGATGAAGACGTCACCCTGGAAGATATGCAGGCGCTTGCCCGGGCACTGGAAGGACAACTGACCGTATTCCATTACCGATCAATCTGGAATACCAATGACTATTTTCACGCGCAAATCGAACGGCAACCGCAGTATCAGAAAATCGGGCACCACAGACAGGCCGCCCGGCTTACTCCCCGGTTGCAGCGCCTGCTAAGGACATTTCGTTACCTGAACTGGCGCAATAACCCTATTTTAAAACCGGAACACCTGAAGTATTTCCTCAAAACTTTTTTTCTAAACAATAGCCCGGCTCCATGAAAATCCTGTATTTTATCCGAACCTTCAACGAGCTCTCTCAGACTTTCGTCTACTACGAAATTAAGGGGTTAATGAAAGAAGGGCAGGAATTGAAAGTAGCCTGTACTAAACGCATCCATGAAGAGCAATATCCGCTGGATGAACTGGAAATACTCCCCTTCAGCATTCCGCAGCGTATATGGAATAATCTTTTTGTCCGGACGGGCCTTCGCATGTATTTCCCAAATGGCCCCCTGCGCAGGGGTATCCATACCCTGGTTACGCGATTTCAGCCGGCCGTGATCCATATTCAGTTTGGCCCGGACGCGCTGCATTTCATCGATAACTATTCGGGAAGACAGGTGCCAATATTTATTACTTTTCATGGATTTGACGCTTCTATCATGCTCCGTAACCGGTTGTATGTCCGGCGCCTGGGTCAATTGTTTCAACGTCCGGATGTCTTTCCGATTTTCGTTTCCGAATACATGGCCCGTAATGTGGCCCGGTTTGTTGAAGTGCCCCGCCATTATGTAGTCTATTGCGGAACGGACGCAAGCTTTTTCAGCCGGCAGGTGCCTATGCCTCCGCCTGAACCCTTCACTTTCCTCCAGGTGTCCAATTTTCTCGAGAAAAAGGGGCACGAGTATACCGTTCAGGCCTTTGCCCGCCTGCTGGAGCTTCAGCCGGGCCTGAACGCCCGCCTGATCCTCGCCGGCGGCGGCCCGCTTCGGCCCGGAATCGAACAGCGCTGCCGGGAACTGGGTGTTGAAGAGAAAGTGGAATTCCCGGGTAGGGTAAAACCGGCGGAAGTCCGCCAGTTGATGGAGCGCGCCCATGCCTTTGTCCATCACAGCGTTACCAGCAGGACAGATGGGGACATGGAAGGCCTACCTACAGTTATTATGGAGGCCATGGCTATGGAGTTGCCCATATTGAGCACTATTCATTCCGGCATCCCCGAACTGGTGGAACACGGCGTCCACGGCTTCCTGGTGGAAGAACGGGCAGTGGCACCCTACGCTCATTATATGCAGGAGGTGCTGAGCTGGGGCCAGAAACCGGAAAACCGGGAAAAGGTCAAAAAAGGCTTCGAAAAGAAGAGCCACGCCCGGCAGTTGATCGGGTACTACCGCGAGGCGCTGAAGGTTATGGGTCAGGGAGCGTGACGGGGTTCATGGTTTCATGGTTTTATGGTTTCACTGTTTCATGGCAACCCATGCCCCCATGCCCCAATGCACCAATGCACCAATGAACCAATGAACCCATCCACCCATGTCCCCATGCCCCCCTCTCAAATCCCCCCCAGCACCTCCGCAATCCTCACCGCCGCCTGCCCGTCCCAGAACGGAGGGATGATCCCTTTCTTGGTTTTGCCGTCCAGGATATCGCTTACTTTCTGCCGGACGGCGGCGGGCGCCAGGCTGGCCATCAGGAAATTGGTGCCCAGCTCGACGGTGGAAGGCCGTTCGGTCGAAGAACGGAGGGTCAGGCAGGGGATCTGCAGATAGGTCGTCTCCTCCTGAATGCCGCCGGAGTCGGTGATGATCAGCGCCGCGCTGTCCATGAGTCTGAGGAACTGCAAATAGCCCTGCGGGGGCAGCAACACCAGGCCGGGAATGGCCTCCAGCGCGTCGAGCAGGTTGAACTTCCCGAAATTCTTGTAGGTGCGGGGATGGATGGCAAAGATAACCGGCAGGCGCTTCACGGTATCCCTGATGATCTGCAGGATGTTGTTCAACCCTTCTTCGCCATCGACGTTGGAAGGCCGGTGCATGGTCATCAGGGCGTAATCTCCGCCGCTTAAGGATGGAGTGGGGGAGGAGGGTGCCCCGCCGGAGGACATGCGCTGCTCCAGCAGTCCCTCCAGCGTCAGCCGGCTGGCCTTCTGCCGGAAGAAGATCAGGGAGTCGATCATGACGTTGCCCACGAAGAACATCTTCTCGCCGGGGACGCCCTCCCGGCTCAGGTTGATCATGCCCGCCATTTCCGAAACGAAGAGGTAGTCGCTGACGCTGTCGGTCAGGATGCGGTTGATCTCCTCGGGCATGGCGCGGTCTCCTGACCGCAGGCCGGCCTCGACGTGGGCCAGCCGGATGCCTTCCTTTTTGGCCACCAGGGATGCGGCGAGGGTGGAATTGACGTCGCCCACTACCACGATGATATCCGGCCGGTATTCCCGGAGCAGCTCTTCAAAGGCCAGCATGATCTTTGCCGTCTGCTGGGTATGCGTGCCGCCGCCGATGCCGAGGTAATAGTCCGGCCGGGGCAGCTCCAGCTGGCGGAAAAAGATGTCGCTCATTTTCTCGTCGTAGTGCTGGCCGGTATGGACGATCCGGGATTCGATATGAGGGTATTGCTGCAGGGCCCGGCTGAGCGGGGCAACTTTCATGAAATTGGGCCGGGCGCCCACAACGTGGAGGATCTTCATGCGAAAAAAGTCTTTTGGTTCAAAGCAATTGCCGGTACATCGCTGCCAGCCGGGCGGAGTCCTGTTTCCAGTTGTACTTCGTTTCTACCGCCTTCCTGCCGTTGGCGCCGAATTCCCGGGCTTTTTCTTCATCCGACAGAATGGCCAGCGCCTGTTCGGCCAGCGCTTCCGGAGAATCGTAGGGATAGGCCAGCCCCGACTGCGTCTCTTCCACGATCCTTTGCAGGGGGTCGCAGTTGGAGGTCAGCACGGGCTTTTCCAGGTACATGTACTGGAACAGTTTATTGGGGATGGTATTGTCGGTCAGCGGAGATTTGAGGTGCGGGATGAGGCCGATGTCGAAATGGTTGATCTTGTTCATCATTTCGTGGAAGCTCAGGTGCCCGAAAAAGCGGACGCTGTCTTCCAGTTCGCCTTTGCACCGCTCCTTCAAAACGGGCAGGTGGTGCCCGTCGCCTACGATCCAGAGCTTGATGTTCGGGTTTTCGCGCAGCAGGATGGGCATGGCCCCGACTACGTATTGCAGGCCCCGAAGGTGCTGCACGCCGCCGGCATAGCCCATGATCTTCTCCTCATCCGAGCGGCCCGAAGGCTCCCCCCAGTCGGCCCCTTCGATGGTTACGGTGTTGGACACGCAGGTGATCTTTTCCGCCGGAATGCCGAGGCCGGACAGGCGCTCGGTGGCCTCTTCCACCACGACGATGATGCGGTCCGCCAACCGGCTCATCTTCACCTCGTATTCCTCCCACTGCCGGTTGCTGCTCAGCAGGCGGCCCAGGAACGTGTGGGTATGGGGAGAGGCATCGAGCAGGGCCGGCCAGTGCTCGTGCAGGTCCAGGATGTATTTTACATTGTATTTCTTCTTCGCCTCGTAGCCCACCTGCGCCAGGGGCAGGTCGTGGACGTGGATGGCGTCAAAGCCATTGCCTTCCAGGATCTCCCGGACGAACTGTCTCCAGTAGTTGAAGTAGAACGGCGCCTTCAACGCTCCCACACTGGTCTTTTTCAGCCAGGGGCCGATGTATTTCCGGTGAACGTGGATGCCTTTGTATATCTCGAATTCAACCGGAGGGGCGACGCACATGCTGGCAATGTGTACTTCGTAACCGCTTTCGATGAGAGATATTGCCTCCTTCTCCACTCTTTCGTCTTCCGGAAAGTGTTTTTCCAGCAACATCAGTATTTTCTTCATGATAATGTGTTACTTAGGGGGGTAAATATACATTTACTGTTATTAAAAAAGTAGGTTTAGATTCACCGACATTGATGAACCGAAAGAAAGTACTGATCATTTCCTATTACTGGCCGCCGAGCGGCGGCATCGGCGTCCTGCGTTGCCTGAAGATCGCCAAATACCTGCGGCAGTACGGCTGGGAACCCGTTATCTTCACAGCCGAAGGCGCCCATTACCCCTCCATCGACCACAGCAATGACAAGGACGTGCCGCCCGGCGCCACCATCCTCCGGCAGCGCATCTGGGAACCCTACCACATCTATAAGTTCCTCACCGGGCAGCCGCCGCAGGCCAACGTCAATAACGTCTTTTACGTGCAGGACGACAACCCGGGCTTCTTCCACCGCCTCTCCGTCTGGATCCGCAGCAACTTCTTCATTCCCGACGCCCGCGCGCTGTGGATCCGCCCATCCGTCCGCTTCCTGCGCCGCTACCTGAAAGCCAACCCGGTGGACGCCATCTTCTCCGACGGCCCGCCTCACAGCAATACCCGCATCGCCACCCTGCTCAAAAAGCATACCGGCATCCCCTGGCTGGCCGACTTCCAGGATCCCTGGACGCAGATCGACTACTACCAGCTCCTGAACCTGACGGCCTGGGGCGACCGCCGCCACCACCGCATGGAGCAGGAGGCCTTCCGCCGGGCCGACAAGATCACCATCGTCAGCCCCACCTGGAAGAAGGACCTGGAGGCCATCGGTGCCGAGAACGTCTCGGTCATCCCCTGGGGCTATGACCCCGACGATTATAATGACATCAGCCAGGAGGTGGGCCCGAAGTTTACCCTGACCCACCTCGGCATCATGGGCTACGACCGCAACCCGGCGGGCCTGTTCCGAGTACTGCAGCGGATGTGCGAAGAGGTGGAAGGCTTCCGGGAGAACCTGGAACTGCAGCTGGTCGGGCAGGTAGATTATTCGGTCAGGGAGGCTTATGAAGCGGCCGGCCTGGCCGGCAACGTGAAACTGCCCGGTGCCGTCCCCCGCCGGGAAGCCCTGCAACTGACGATGGACAGCCCCATTCTCCTGCTGCTGCTCAACCAGCAGCCCAACGCCGGGGGGCGCATCCCCGGCAAGTTGTTCGAATACCTGGCCTCCCGCCGACCCGTCCTCTGTCTGGGGCCTACCGACAGCGATGTGGCGGGCATCCTTGCCGAAACCGGGGGAGGGACTACTGCCGGTTACGATGACGAAACAGCCATCCGCGCCATCCTGGAGGAGCTTTACCAGAAATTCCGGGAAGGAAAACTGGCCAAGCCGGTGGATTCCTCCATCGAAAAGTACTCTATTGAGAAGCTTACCGGGGAGGTGGCGGGGTTTTTGGAGGAGATAGCCGGAGGAGTGCGGTGATCTGTATTGCTTACCTCACTAAATTCACCTCCCCCTCGAAAACCCTCACCTGTCCGTTGATGAATTCCACCTCCGCCAGATAAACGAAGGTGCCGGGCCCCAGACTTTGTCCGCGAAAACTTCCATCCCATCCTTGACCTGTCTGATTGAGTGGGAGGTCCCTCCCATCAAAAACGAGTTCTCCCCATCTGTCGAATACCCGAAGCCGTCGGATTCCGGACACTCCCGGACCGCCATAGATGTGGAACAGGTCATTACGCCCGTCTCCGTTCGGACTGAAGGCATTAGGAATGTAAACCTGTTTGTCCAGGCGTACGATGACCTCTACCTCGCCCTCCACAATGCAACCGTAGGCATCCTCGGCCGTAAGGCTGTAGATGGTGGGCTGAACAGGGTGCGCTACCGGCTGCAGGCAATCTGTGCAACTCAGCCCTTCCATCGGCGACCAGCTGAACAGCAGGCTGTCCGCCGGGAAAACCTGCGCCGGGAGAAGTAAGCTGTCGCCTAAAACAATGCTTGTGTCCTGAGGCAATAATAGGATCAGCTCCGGAGGCTGCTCGATATGAAAAGAAGCAAGCTTCTCACAGCCAACAGTATGCCTGATGAACAACTGATACTCACCCGCCGGCAGGCCGGAGAACAGAGAGGCGGGCTGGAAATTGGCGCCATCAAGGCTGAACTGAAGGCTCATGTCTTCACTTTCAATGAACAACATTCCATCGGCTTTTCCATAGCAGCTGGCATTTGTTGGGAACAGGGAAATGTCCGAAAGGTCCGTTTCCATCAGCGTAATGGTATGCACGGAGTCACAACCATTACTGGTGGTATAGGCCATTTCATAATCGCCGGGCATGGTAGCTGGCTGCCCGAAAATATAGACGGTATCCCCTTTGCAAAAGTTAATGGTGTCGGTAGTGAAAACCGGGGCAAGGAGTTCTATATGGACGGAGTCCACGCTGTAACACCCAGCCGCTGTACCTGCTACTACAATGATAAGAAGGCTGCTGTCAATCGTCGTATTGATTTCAGGGCACTTTGGGCAATCTACCGCTGCTGCCGGGAACCACTGGTAACTGGCAAAGCTATCGAGCGAGAATGTAAGGGTCGAGCCGGGGCAAACGGCTGTATCCGGTGGTAATTGTATCTGGGTGGACGGTTCTGTCAGGATAATTATGGAGTCCACCTGTATCCCGCCGCAGCTATCGGCTGCTTCCACCCAATAAGTTCCCGGGCCGAAGGCCGTGAAGGCAGGTTGCGTACTTCCATCCTGCCAGCGATAGGATACAAAGCCAGGTCCTGCATTCAGTTCGGCAGTACCGTTGGCGCATATGGCCGTGTCTCTGCCAAGGTCGAGAGGAGGAGGGATGTATTCCTGCTGAAAGCTGCTGAGATTATTGGTGAAATCACATTCAAGAATCTCAGTGTTGGGAAGGCTGCTTTCAAGGCTAAAGGGAGTAGAATTAGTTCCCAGGTCATTGATCAACACGAAAACCGGCGTTATTGCAGAGGCGGCGATACTGACCGCAAACTGCCGGCAGCTGTCTTTTTCAATATCCTGCGGGATAAAGCCCTGGCCCAGCAAAGCAGCATCGGTAGCTGTGGGGTCGCCGTCATAAAAGGCAACCGGTGTGCCTCCCGGAAGCGGCAGCATCCCCTGGTTGCAAATCTCCAGGCGGTACTCCAGGCCTTCACCTGTACAAGAGGCCTCCAGGCTCCCCCAGAAGGCATCGGCAACGATGTCGCAGGTATCGACGCAAGGTACTGGCGGGCAGGCCGGGGTTTCCGTCAATTGCGAGGAATGAACAGTGCTGGAAACGGAGCCGAAGAACGAAGTAGAGATGCTGTAAATGTCCAGGGGATGGTATCCCTGATAGGGGTTGGTAATGGTAGATTGGTCTATATTCAACGGTTCGACAATTGAACAGCCGTCGGGCGCATTGCCGTTGATGTCGAGCCGGGCAAAAAAGATTTCGCTATTGCCACCCGCAACAGTGGAAGTCCCTGCCAGATGAAAAAAGCCATTGTGGAAAAGGAGATCTCTTCCGATTTCGTCTGCTGGGCCGCCGTATTTTTTTGCCCACAAAAAATTACCCTGTTTATCGGTTTTGATCAGAAAAATGTCAGACTGGCCGCTTTCCTCATAACTGCCATAGATGAGATAGCCGTCGGGCAGGTTGAGCACCCGTTGGGAAAACTGCGTGTTTCCACCAGTGATATCGTAGCGCCGGGCCCATAGTACATTGCCGTCGAGGTCGGTCTTGCACAAAACGATGACAGAATTTTCAGGGTTATCACCTTGGAAATCCCCATAACCGGTAATTACCAGGCCGTTATCGTTTATTATATCTATAGCGTACAGGCGTGCATCTGTTTGCACATCAACCCAGTACAGGCGCGACCAGGCCTCTTCCCCGTTTAGCTCCAGCTTTGACAGTGCCGCCCGGAACCGGTTGGTTTGTGAATTGATAAAATTGTATCTACCTATGGCATACAAAGCGTTGTCGAGGTGTAATATGCGGGTGTAGGTTTCGCAACTTCCCATGTGGGCATTTTTTCCCCAGAGAGCTGTCCCGTCGTTGCGGTTGACTTCCATCAACAGGGCATCGCAACCCCATCCCGGGCCTGTGTTGTCCCAGGTCTGTCCGGCGATCAGGAAATTTCCGCCGGGGGCTATTTCCAGAAGCTCGCGGAACCCTGTTTGGTCAACAGAACCGTAGTTGAATACCCTTGACCAAAGCAGGATGTCATTCTGATAGTCGTATCGCAAAGCGAAGCAGCGCCTGGGTTCGGAAGTAAGTACTGTCTCGCCGATAACCACCAGAAACCCATCGGAATCGATCAGCATATCGGTAACGAGCTCTGAATAGTCGGTGAATTTGAAAGTTCGGGCCCAGGATAGCCCGGCACCAGGGCCGAGCAGGCAGATCAGTGTGCTATCGCCCCGGCGGCCCCCCAGAAGGAAGCCACCACCTGGCTCGGAGATAATCCGCCGGCCCTCTTCTTCTCCTCCGGCAGTGCCGATAGACTGAATGAAGGTACCTTCGCAACCAGTACCCGGGACCGGTTCGCTGACAAACAAGGTTTGGCAAAAGGTTTCCTCACAGAGGCCGTTATCGGTGGCCAGGCATACTGTGAATATTCCCTGGGTGTCAAAAGTATAGGAGAAATCCTCGTTTGTACTTTGAGGATTATTATTAATGAACCATTGCCAGGGTCCGGAGTTGCTGCTGGTATTGGAAAAACTTACGGCTTCACCTACCAGAGGATAGCCATTACTCGAGTTAAAAGAGGGGCTAACCGGGCAATATACTTCCACGGTAATGCTGTCCGCCGCAACACAGTTTGGATCATCATTGAAAGCGGTGAGCCGGATCGTAAAGCTGCCCAGTTGATTGAATGTCAGGGAGGCTGAAGGGCCGGTGCTGAAGGATTGTCCATCAATCAGCCATTGGTAATTACTGGCATTGTTGGCCGTGCTGTTGAAGTTTAGAGTTGTGCCTATGGGTATTGATTGATCTCCATCGGCAATGGCCAGCGCAATAGGGGATTGGCAGGGTGGAGAACAGCCCGGGGATTCCAGCAGGCTATGGCGAACGTTCTCGATGTGCCAGCCCATTCTCATAGTTTGGTCCTGGGTGAAAGCTTTATAACAATTGAGGTCTCCGTAGTCCATGTAATTCCAGTACATATCGGGCTGGTCGGAGGTGAAGCCTGAATTGGCGTCGGTGGTACAACTGTTCACCATTGCGCCGCAAGGCACCGTGGCGGTGGATTGGTCAGGTGGCGTATCGCATACCCGGTCCCCATCCAGCAGGCAATCCTCATTATGGCAACTGCCTTCAAAGGTATGGTATAGGCCCAGGTAGTGCCCCATCTCATGCACCAGAACTGTTGCCTCCGCCGGAGAGCCGTCCAGCCACCGGGCCTCAATAACAATGCCGTCGATATTGCTGCCATGGGCGGCTGGCAGGTAGGCATAGCCGGCGGCTCCGCATCCGAAAGCATTGCTGCAAATCTCCCGGACTATCCAGATGTTAATGTACTCCTCCGGGTTCCAGCGATCGAGGTTTTTCAGGGGGAGGTCTTCTGTTTCCAGTGTAAGCTCCGTCAGTGGGGAAGCCCGTCGGGTAATGCCGGTAGTGGGATTCCCCTGTGGGTCCCGCTGGGCCAGGCAGAACTGTATTCCGGTAATTACCCCAGCCCCCTGGTCATAGTATCCGGTATTGGCGAAAGCTTCATTGAGTCGTTGGATGCCTTGCTGAACCAATTGGTCGGATAGGTTTTCAGGCCCATTATTGTGGATGATGTGTACTGTTGCCGGCAGCGTGTAAGGGAACGTTCCCCGCGAAGCAGTGGTGGAGCCGGTGAAAAAACGGTGAATTGCATTCTCCGCGTTTTGGTGCCGGAATTGTAACACACTGTCTTGCTCCAAAGCACTGGCAAAGGCCTGGGTGCTGGCACAAAAGGGGGGAAAGGCACTTTGTGCGGAAAGCGATAAAGTGATAAACAGAAGCTCTATCCCCAGCAACTGACGAAATAAGTTAAGAGAGTGCGACATAAGATAGTATTAAATAGCAATTTTTTATGTAAAGCATGTACATGTCGCCACCAAGGCGCATGATCCGTCTGCACCTACATAAAAAACTGTCATTTTGAAAACCAAACCAGGACGAGGCATGCTACCCTGTCCCTCCCTTCTTTCTCCGCCCCGCCTTCGGCTCCTTCCTCCGCGCTACCGTCCCTTTCTTTCCCGAAGCAGCCTTCTTCTCCGGTTTCGGCTCCTCCGGCGGGTTCTGCACATACTGATAGCCCCGATAGCCCACGAAGCCCAGCAGCCCCAGCAGGATGATGCTGGAGAAAATGCCGGACGCCAGTTTGCCCAGTTCGAAAGCGCGGGGTTCGAACTTAAACTCTATCGTATGCTGCCCGGCGGGGACGCGCAGGCCGCGCAGGATATAGTTCACGCGGATGTGCTCCACCGGACTGCCGTCGATGTAGGCCTGCCATCCTTTGTTGTACCAGATTTCGGAGAAGACGGCAAACTGTTCGCCCGGGGCGTCGCTCTGGTATGTGAGGTGGTTGGGTTCGTATTTTGTCAGGCTGATGCTGCCCCCTTTGCCGGGGTTCAGGCCGCTGACGTAACTGCTGAACTCCTGATGGACGACCGCGTCGTTGGCGGGGTCGAAATCGTTGAGGGCGTCGATCTCCTCGTTGGCGGTATTGGCCATTTTGATATTATCCACAAACCAGGCGTTGCCCAGCGCTCCGGGGTTGCGCCGCACAGCGGGCTGCCCGTCCTGCCCGTTGACGATGAAGTAGCGGGCATTCAGCATATTGAGCACCTTCTGGTTGTTCTGCGACAGGTGGCGGTCGATGATGTCCTGATAGCGCTGCAGCTTGGCAGCGTGGTAACCCCCGATGCTCTTGTGGAAATAGGAGGCTTTGGAGGATTGGAAAGTAGAAACGGTGGCGTCGTAAACCCGGTAGTTGGGGTCGGTGTCCTGCAGGATTTGCTGGTCGGCGGGGCTGGGCTGGAAGTTGGCCTGATACTGTGACTTGGATACAAAGATGTCATTGTTGAGATACCGCCGCCCTACCGTCCATTGGTCGAACACTACCAGCGCGCCCAGGCCGAGGAGCAGGATATGGAGCTTCACCTTGTCTTTTAGGTAGGCCCACAGCAGCCCGCCGCTAAGCAGCACCAGGATGAGGGTGCGGAAGGCATCGGCCCGCATCAGCGATTTGCGGTCGGCGATGATGGCGTTGACATCGTAGCCGGCCTGGGCGTAGCGCTGGTCCTGGGCGGTCGTGAAGTCGAAAAAGGAAGGCCCCAGGAGGGCAAAGAACAGGGCGATGGCGCCGGCGATGGCGCCGGCGATCTGCAGGCTGCGCAGGCCCTCTTCCTTTGTGACCTTTTCGTTGACGATCTTATGCAGGGCCAGGATGCCAAGGGCGGGCACCAGGAATGCCGTGACGCTCAGGATGGAGTTGGGCGTCCGGAACTTATTGTAAAGCGGGAAGTACTCGAAGAAGAGGCGGTTGAACCACTCCAGGTTCTTACCCATCGACAGCATGAAGGTCAGCAGGGTGCCCAGGCCGATCCACCATTTCACCGGGCCCTTCACCAGGAAAAGCCCCATGAGGAAGAAAAGGAAGATGACCGCTCCGAAATAACTGGGGCCGCTGGTGAAGGGCAGGCTTCCCCAGTACAGGGGGGCGGAAAAGTTGGCGGGCAGGCGGGCGCCCTTGCGCTGCAGGTCTTTGACTATGGCCGAATTGGGGCCTACGGGCTCCTGGGAGCCGCCCCCGGCCACCCCGGGAATGAAGGAGGAGAACAGGTCGACGGCGCCGTTGCTCCACATCATGGCGTAGTCCCATTCCAGGCCATCCGTTTCGCTGCTGCTGGTGGGCTCGCCTTGCGTTTCGAGGATGGGCTCGCCCCGCATGGTGTCCTTGGCGTATTCGTAAGTGATCCACAGGTTGGAAGCGGCCGAGCCGATGGCCAGCAGGCCGCCCACGAGCAGGGCGCCGGTGGCCTTGCCGAAGTGGGCCAGCTCTTTGCGTTGGATGCTGTATACCAGCTGGGCGATGCCGAAGATGATCAGCGTGAGGAAAAAGTAGTAGGTCATCTGCACGTGGTTGGCCATGATGTTCAGCCCCAGCCCCACGGCAAAGAGGATGCCGCCCAGGAGGTAGCGGTGCCGGAAGGCCAGCATCAGGCCGGCGGCCACCAGGGGCAGGTAGGAAATGGACTTCACCTTGGTCAGGTGCCCCGCTTCGTACAGAATCAGGGTATTGGTGGTCAGGCCGAAAGCGATGCCCCCGATGACGGCCAGCCACTGGTTGGCGCCCAGCACCACCATCAGGATGTAAAAGCCCAGCATGGCGGCGAAGAAACGGCCGATGGGCGCGTGGATGAACAGGCTGCTGAGGCCGTCCAGCACCTTCAGGTTGTTGCCGGCGCTAACGGTATTGATCTGGTAGGTCGGCATGCCGCCGAACATGGAATTGGTCCACAGGGTCTGCTCGCCGGTGCGCTCGGAGAACGCCTTGGCCTCCTGCGCCATGCCGCGGTACTGGATGATGTCGCCTTGCTGCGGCACCTTCCCCTGCAGCTGCGGGCTGAAATAAGCCGCGCAGGCTGCCAGGAAGATGGCGATGGCAATGAGGTGCGGGATTGCTTTCTGGATCAGGTTGTTCATTATTTTCCTTTGCCGTTTAATAACTATATGAAATCGACATCCACATCATAGGGATAGGTGATCAGAAAATGGATGGCGCGGTCGATGTCAAAATCCTCGAAGACGATATTGTAGAGCATCTCCGTAATGGGAACGCGCAATTTATAATATTTTGCCAACTGGCGGGCTATTTTCAGCGTGCGGACCCCTTCGGCGAGCTCGGGCATGGTAGATTCGATCTCCCCGATGCTTTCGCCCATGCCCAGGCGGTAGCCAAAAGTGTAGTTGCGGCTGTCCTTGCTGGTGGCGGTGGCCACCAGGTCGCCGATGCCGGCTGTGCCGAAGAAGGCGCTGCTCGACGAGCCCATGGCATTGCCGAAATGGACCATTTCCGTCAGCCCCCGGGTGATGAGCATGGCCTGGATATTTTTGCCCAGCCCTTTCCCCTTGAGGATGCCCGAGCCGATGGCGATCATGTTCTTCAGGGCGCCGGCCAGCTCCGCCCCCAGAAGGTCGGAAGTGCCGAAGACGTGGAAGTGCCCGCTCGCCAGCACTTTTTTGCCCAGGCGGATCACCTCGTCGAAATGGCTGCCGATCACGGTGGCGGTGGGCTGCCCATCCATGATCTCGGAGGCCAGATTCGGCCCGGACAGGCAACCGACGCGGACGACCACGCTTTCCTCCCGGATCACCTCGCTCATGGTGCTCACATCCTCGCGCCGCAGCGGCAGGCCTTCTTCCTCCCGGTCTTCCAACCCGTGGGCGTCAAAGCCCTTGGTGCCGTGGATGAGAATGTGGTAGGGGCGGAGAAAGGGCGAAAAATCCCGCATCATATAGCGGAAACTGCCGGACGGCACGACCGGGAAGATGAGCGTGCAGGATTCGGCGAGTTCCTGAAGGTCATCCGTAGCCTTGATCCTGGGCGACAAATCCACCCCCAGGTTCCGGTGGGTGTTGTTGATCCGGTCTACCATGCCCGGCTTGCGGCTGAACAGCAAGACGTCTACATTGTACGCCAGCAGGTTGGCGATGGCTGTGCCAAAGCTCCCGGCGCCAATGACCCCAACCCGTTTTCCGCCCTGGTTTGATGACATAAACTGCTGTTTCTGGTTCGCCGTAAATGTACGTTTTTTTTGGAATTCTGCGGTTTGGGCAATCAGGCAGCCTCACAAATGCACCAATGCACCAATACACCAACATAACCCCCCCTAGACCATCAACCAATCCCGCTATCCCGCGTTTACTACTTAAAACCACCCAATATGCAGGCCTGGATGCCATTTTTTATCTTATGGATGTTCCTTTTTTCAGAACCCAAGCCCAGCGGCCCCGGCCAGCCGGAGCAGGGGCCCGGCAGCGCCGATTATATCCACGCCGCCGTAAAAATGAGCGATTTTGCCGAAGAAGACGATGGCTACTGGCTCTTCGAGCCGGCCAGCCCCCGGCCGGACTCCGCCCCCGTCGTCGTTTTTCATCACGGCTACGGCGCCATCAACCCCATGATATACGGGCGCTGGCTGCGCCATATCGTCCGGCAGGGCAATATCGTCATCTACCCGCGTTACCAGAACAACCTCTTCAGCCCCAGCACCAAAAAATTTGCCGATAATGCCTCCACCGCCATCCGCCATGCTTTGGAAGAACTCAAAACCGGCGATCATGTCCGCCCCATTAGCCAGGGGCTGATCCTGGCCGGCCATTCCTACGGCGGCGCCATCTCCGCTTACCTGGGCGTTAATCATCAGGAGCTGAACATCCCCAAACCGGCGGGCCTGCTGCTGGCCTCCCCCGGCACCGGGCCGCTCAACGGCGCCCGCCTGGACAGCTACGAGGGCATGCCGGAAGATATCGCCCTGCTGGTAATGGTCAGCGTTAACGACCACGTCGTCGGAGAAGAACTGGGGCGTATCATCTTCGAAACAGCCGTGAACACGCCCCAACGCAACCTCATTATCCAACACCCCGATGAGCACGGCGCACCTGCCATTACCGCCGGCCACAATGAGAGCTACGCCCTCGACTCCGATTTCGACGGCAACATCCACAACCTCTCCTACCGTCGGGCCATCGGCGTGGCCAAGCTCGACGCTGCCGACTACTACGGCTACTGGAAACTGCTCGACGCCCTCATGGACTGCGCACGGCAGGGAGAGAACTGCGAAGTGGCCTTCGGGAACACAGAGGCGCAGCGGAATATGGGGTGCTGGAGCGACGGCAGGAAAGTGAGAGAACTGGAGGTGGTGGTGCCGGAAGGTGGGAAGACCGCCGCTGCAGGGGAGATTGAGGAAAGGAATGAAGGAGTGAAGGAGTGAAGGGGCTGAAAGTAACGCGAATTTTAAATCCTGTCGGTTGTTTTGCGGTATATTTGGGGCATGTTCATATATTTATTGAGGGAGAGGGGCGTTTTTCCAAAGACACCAGGAATGGACGAAAAGGCCGAAAAATGCCTTAGTGTCTCAGTGTCTTTGTGGCTGGAAACGCGCCAAAGGTGCCATCCTGCCTCCCCCACTACTGCAAGACAAGAATAAAAAAAGAAACACAAAGCCCAGATGCCTGAAGAAAATAAAGACAAAAAGCGGGGATTTGTCATCGAACCGGACGAGCCTAAGGTCAGGCACGGTAAAAACTACCTGTTGGTCATCGGTATTGACAAATATCCCGATATGCCGCCCCTGAGCAATGCGGTGCTCGATGCAAAACGCGTTGCCAGTTTGCTGACGGAAAGATACCAGTTCAACAGCAAAGATTTCTTTTCCCTTTATGATTCAGAGGCCTCGCAGGACGCCATTATCAAAAAATTTGGCGAACTGGCGGATTTAGTCACCGAAGAAGACACCTTGCTGGCCTATTTTGCCGGCCACGGCGAATACGATAAAAAATACGATGTTGGCTATTGGATACCCTACGACGCAAAAAAAGGGCAGATCGGCTCCTACATTTCCTTTGACCTGGTGACGCGGCTGATCCGGGCCATCAAATCTCACCACACGCTTATCCTCTCGGATTCCTGCTACTCCGGCAGTTTCTTCACCACGCAGCGCAGCATCGATTCGCCGGCAGTGGCCAAACTGGAGGCCACGCCGTCCAGATGGCTGTTGACCTCGGGCCGCAAAGAAGCTGTGTCTGATGGGCGGGAGGGCGGGCACAGCCCCTTCGCGAAAGCGGTTATCAAGGAACTGGAGCGCAACGACAAACCTTACCTGCTGATATCGGAATTCGTAAATAAAGTGGTTATCTCCGTCGGCAACAACAACGAGCAGGTGCCCCGCGGCGGTGCCATCCAGAGCGTGGGCGACGATGGAGGGCAGTTTGTCTTTATGCTCAAGACCTATGTGGAGGCCAAGTCAAATTACGGCGGCGTCCTGTATCACATCCCCGCTCAGATGGTGGAAGGGGTGAGGAGCAAATGCATCGTCCGGGTCGCTTTCGACAAGGAGATGCTCCTCAACAGGCTTCCTGTAACCAAAGAGAAACTGGAGGAAAAGGCGATCAGCATCCTTGGGGTCAAAAAAGCCGAACTCCTAAGCCTCGATGAACAGGCGTTCTCCATCAGAAGCCTCAACCAGACCCAATTTCTCGAAGAGGACGAACTGCTGGAATGGCCCTACTACGTGTTGCCCAAAGCCACAGGCGCGCACTTGCTGATCCTTACCCTCTCCGTGGCAGAGATCGTCAACGGGAAAGAGCGGGCGCGGGACATCGTTCTGGAACGGCCGGTAGAGGTCTTGCCGCGCTCCGAAGATAATGCCGGAACGGGCTTCCGTTCACCGGCAAAGGACGATTTCGAGATTGCAGACATTGTCCTCCAGAAATATCAGGCCTCCGAAGAAGAAGTGGCGGCGGAATCGGCTCCGGCCCGTGAGCCTTCCCGCCAGCCCGCCCCGGAGACGGGCACGGATGCCGAAAAACCGGTTGAGAAAAAACCGGCCGCCCAGCCCCTGCGTACCCTCGACGACCTGCGCAAGCGGCTGAAAACCCTGATTGGCGAAAGCGAATTCAAAGAAGCCTTCGAATTGTTCGACCAGGTGATCGCCGACCGCTCCAGCCGGGAGAACGACATCATCATGCAGCGCAGCCAGTACAGCGGCATTACCAAACAGATACAAAACAACCTGGTAGACCCCAATTTCGCCACCGTCACGCTCAACCGCATCCGCTACGCCCTCAGCTCCATCGCCGACGACCTGGAAGAAGATGACCTTCGGCCTGGCGCCCTGCAACCTCAACGGCCTGCTTCGTCAGCCGGCAACAGCGCTGCTTATCTGGACGAACTGGAACGGCAAGGCCTGGAAAGGGAGGCGGAAACGCTTGCCCGGAAACTCAATTACTTTCGCGATGAACTCGCCAAAGCCTACGACGCCGGCCAGAAATTCGCCCTCCGGGAACAGATTGCCGAGACAGAAAGGCAACTGAAGGAGATCAGGGAAAAGTTGCAGGGCTGAGTCTTTCAAAGCCTCCCGTACACCACCTTGCCGCGAAACAGGGTCGCCACCACCTTCGTCCGGTAGATTTCGAATTTCGGGCAATGGAAAATATCCCGGTCCAGGATGACCAGGTCCGCCAGCTTGCCGGGAGACAAGGATCCGATCTCCTCTTCCCGAAACGTCAGGTAGGCACCGCCTTTGGTATAGCCCTCTACGGCGGCTTGCACGTCTATCAGGTGCTGCGGCGTCCAGGGTTCCCGGGCGAGGCTGTCCGGCCCGCGGCGGGTGACGGCCACCTGAATGGCTTCGAAGGGGTCCATCGTGCTGACGGCCCAGTCGCTGCCGAAGGCCAGCCGCCCGCCGCTGCGGGCTACCGACCCGATGGGATATTGCCATTCCGCCCGCTCTTCTCCCAGGAAGGGATAGTTCAGGTCCGTCATATAGGAATCTTCCAGGGTAGCCCACAGGGCCTGGAAATTGGCGATGACATCCAGTTCCCGGAAGCGCGGAATGTCGTCGGGTGGATGACGTGGAGGTGGGCGATATGGTGGCGGCTGTCGCGGGCGCCGTTTTGTTTCCGGGCTTGTTCAAAAGCATCCAGCGTCAGGCGGATGGCCCGGTCGCCGATGGCGTGCACATGGATTTGCATGCCGGCCTTGTCGAGGGCGGCAATAGCGGCCATGGCCGTATCCGGGCCGGCATTGAGCAGTCCGCTGTGGGTGTCGCCGTGGTAGTGGCTGAGCATGGCAGCGGTTTTGCCTTCCACTACGCCGTCCATGAAAAACTTCACCTGGCCGAAGGCAAGGTCAGGTTTCGTGCTGTCGGCGGCGGGCAAGGCCGCCTGGTATCGTTCATTCAGCTCCAGCACCTGCCTGGCGCCTTCCATTCCTTTTGCAATATCTCCGTAAATCGAAACATTGACGTGGGCGGTGAGTTCTCCGCTTTTGGCCAGTTCCAGGTAGGCTTCGGCGTAGTCCGGCCGGGCGGAAGCCTCCACCAGATTGGTGATGCCGAGCGAACTGGCGACTTCCAGCCCTTTGCGCAGGGCTGCCGCCAGTTCCTCCCGGGTGTAAGGAGGGATCAGTTTGCTGACCATTGCCATTGCTTCTTCCCGAAGCGTGCCCGTCGGTTCGCTGGTGTGTTCGTCCCGTTCGATCACGCCGTTGGGCGGGTCGGGCGTTTCGGCGGTGATGCCTGCCATTTGGAGCGCCCTGGAATTCACCCAGGCCGAATGGGCATCGGCGGAGGTGACGTAAACCGGCCGGCCGGGGATGATGCTGTCCAGCAATGCTTTTCCGGGGTTGCCGCCGGGGAATGCCGTCAGCCAGAAGTTGTGGGCCCGGATCCACTCTTTTTCCGGGTGTGCTGCTGCATAATTTTTCAGCAAGGCGAGCATGCTGTCGGGCTGCCCGATGCCGGTGAGGTCGCATCCCAGCAGGGCCAGCCCTCCGGAGATGGGATGGACGTGAGAATCGGTAAAGCCGGGCAGCAGAGGCCTGCCCTGCAGGTCAATGATCCGGGTGGAATCGCCGATGAACTCCCGCGCGCCTTCCCAGGTGCCGGCGAAAATGATCCGCTCTCCCCGGATGGCCAGGGCCTCTACCTGCCCGCCGGGCGTTTCGAAGGTATAGATCGGGCCGTTCCGGAATAGGAGGTCGGCCTGGGCGGGCAATTGGGCGTTCATCAGGATTAGTAAAGCAGCAGACAAGGTTAGGGACTGGCACATGGCGTTTTCACGCAAAGCTAAGGAATCGGCTGAAAGTAAGTTCCCGTTTTTGGGCAGGGTATTGCCCATTCAACTGGACATTTTTTGGACACAGAGTATGCTGAGCTGCCCGCCTGCCTGCCTACCTGGCAGTAATGGCAGGCAGGCTGTGCCGCAGGCAGGCAGGCAGGCAGGGAAGACACAGAGCCACGCAGAGGCTTGATTATGAACAGAAAAACTTCGTGTACCGGCTTCCGTCTGACGTTGGATCCCGCTTTTCAGTATTAAAAGCGGGATATGTTGTTTGTTGCTGGTTTGGCCTTGGGGCAGCCGGAACAATTGGGTTCCCTAACTGACAACTAACAACCGACAACAGCAACGTGTCCAACGTTAGAGTGGTAGCCCCCCGCGTACTCTGTGTTGGGACTCAGTGCGCTCTGTGTCCAAAACCATTTTGTCCAGTACTGGCGGCGATGTTTGGAGGCCTCACTTACATTCAGAGCCGCCACCAGTTCCGGATCAGCACCTCTCTGGTGAAGCCGTTGGGGTACGTCACCGTAGCGATCCGGTCGCACGCGCCGTCGCCGTAGTCGAGGGTCCGGGTACGGCCGTTGACGGTGATGGCCTTTACGCCGCTGACGATCCACGGGCAGTTCTTGCGCTTGGTCAGCGGTTCGGTGATCCCGACGGTGAAGGCCACGCCGTTGCGGTTGACGCCGGAAGAGCCGCCGGCAATCTCAAAAACATTATCGATCATGGCGGGGGTGTCGGCGCCGGCCACCTGCGTCAGGGTGTGGCTGGCCTCCCAGTAGGCTACATCGCCATCGGGAAAGGTGAGGCTGCCGCCGTCGACGGTGCGGGTGAATGTGATCCCGTCGGTGCCGGTGCTTACATTGGCAAGGGTTTTTGTGGCCTGCAGCTGCACGCCGTCCACGAAGAAGTTTTCGAACGTAATGGTACGGGTAGCGCCCGGGTTGGCCATCTGGTCCGTCTGGAAAACGATGATCCTGCCCTGGCGCAGGCGGCCGCCGGGCCCTTCGCAGCCATCGGGGCCGTAGTCGATGGTGATGGTGCGCGGGAACGTGCCGTCATCCGGGCTGACGGCAACCGCCGGGCAGTCCAGCCCGCCTCCGCGGGTTTCTACCTGAAGGTCTACTTCGTCTTCCGTATCCTGGAACAGATTGGCGGCAGTGGCCACATCCTCGTTGGTGGCAAGGTCTTCCTCAAAAGCAGGATTTTCCGCTTCTTCTTTCTGGCAGGAAGTGAATGCCATCGAAAAAGTGAAGAGGGCGATAAGAATGAAAGAATACTTTTTCATGGTTAAAGATTGTTTTGTGGTCAATGAAAATATGGTACAAAGGGATATTGCCCGGGGAAAGCACGAGGCCGTTCGCCCGGGAATTCGTCATCAACGGAAAAAGTTTGAAGCGCGCAACTCGTGCCGGCTGTGCAGGTTACATTCGTAATCCGAAGGCGTTTCAACCGGCATTTGTGTAGTAGACTGAAAGAAGAAAACAAGGTTTAACGCCGGGAGGAAAATTTTTCTCCCGATAATTTTATCTTTGTTTTAAGTTTATGAGCAAAGGAAAGACCATCATCGGGCAAGAGCGCTTTGCGCTGACCATCGAACGGCTCTGCCACCAGCTGATCGAGCAGCACGGGCAGTTCGAGCACACCTGCCTCGTGGGCATTCAGCCGCGGGGTGTCCATCTATCCAACCGCCTTCACCGCCGCCTGTCCGAAATACTGGGCGTTCCCGCTATCGAATACGGAAAACTGGATATCACCTTTTATCGCGACGACTTCCGGACGCGGTCCAAGCCTCTGTATGCCAGCAAAACGGAAATGGAGTTCCTGGTCGAAAACAAACGCGTGGTGCTGGCCGATGATGTATTGTATACAGGCAGGACCGTGCAGGCGGCGCTGACCGCCCTGAACCACTACGGCAGGCCCCGGCAGGTGGAGCTGATCTGCCTGGTCGACCGCCGGTTCAACCGGCACCTGCCCATCCAGCCGGACTACACCGGCATTACCATTGACGCGCTGGACGAGGCTTACGTTCAGGTCAAATGGTCGGAACTGGAGCAGGAAGACCAGGTATTGTTATTTGCCGACAAGAAAGACGCGGAATAAATTCAATCAATCATCTGTACTCCTGAATGGCTACCGAACAACAACTGAGCACCAGGCACATACTAGGGATCAAATACCTCACCGGGGCAGATATCCGCCTGATCTTCGAAACCGCCCGCAGCTTCAAGGAGGTGATCAACCGCCCGATAAAAAAGGTGCCTTCCCTGCGGGACGTCACGGTGGCCAACCTTTTCTTCGAAGATTCCACCCGTACCCGGATTTCTTTTGAACTGGCCGAAAAGCGGCTGTCGGCCGATGTCGTCAATCTTTCCGCATCTTCATCCTCGGTCAAAAAAGGAGAAACGCTGCTGGACACGGTCAACAACATCCTGTCTATGAAAGTGGACATGATCGTGATGCGGCATCCGGCACCCGGCGCGCATCATTTCCTGGCTCAGCACATCGACGCGCACATCATCAACGCCGGCGACGGCACCCATGAGCATCCTACGCAGGCGCTGCTCGACGCCTTTTCTATGGAAGAGAAGATTGGGGACCTGGCCGGCAGGAAGGTGGCTATCTTCGGCGACATCCTGCACTCCCGCGTGGCCCTGAGCAATATCTTTTGCCTGAAGAAGCTCGGCGCCCAGGTGCGGGTATGCGGCCCGCCGACCCTCATCCCCAAATACATCGGCAAATTGGGCGTGGAGGTGTCGTACGACGTGAAAGACAGCCTGCAGTGGTGCGAAGTGGCCAATATCCTCCGCATACAACTGGAGCGACAGGATATTAAGTACTTCCCGTCCCTGCGGGAGTATGCCCAGTACTACGGCATCAACAAGGCCCTGCTCGATGCGTTGGACCGCCCCATTGTGATCATGCACCCCGGGCCGATCAACCGGGGCGTGGAAATTACCAGCGACGTGGCGGATTCGGAACACTCCATTATCCTGCAACAGGTGGAAAACGGCGTGGCAGTCCGCATGGCCGCCCTCTATCTGCTGGCGGCAAAACGATAGGGCCATACAATGTGCAGGGGGCGGCATTCGTTTATGCTTCTATTATACCCCGCGCCTGACATATCACCAATCCTTCCCCCGGTTTTTTCAGTATTTGTTTCCCAAAATTGCCCAATCCCGGACAATAGTTTCAAATAAATCCTAAAAACATTATCTTACAAATTAAAATCCAAGCTGATATGAGATCCATCCCATTTGCCCTGTTGATATTCTTCTGTTGTCTGGCCCGAAATGCCCAAAGCCAATGCGAGACGCTCATTGCCGAAGACAAGGTGATAGATGGGACTCATATCCTGCGAACCACCACGCAGACGCTGGTCGTGAGGGGCAATTATACCTATAGTATGGAGCTGCGGAGCGACAGCAAGGGCATTACGGCCAAGGTGTATTCCAAGGCAGGCGTAGAATTCAACCAGGACGATGAGATCATTTTCATGGATGTGAACGGCATGCGGCGGTCCTACCGCTTTGTCGGCATGGGGGAAATGGAGCGGGAGGGCGGCACCCCCGTCTACCACAATATCCTTCAACTGGACCTGGCGGCCATCCAGTGGTTTGCCGGAACGGGAATAAACGTGCTGTACATCAAGAACAACATCAGCAACCAGATGCGCAAGTTCACCATTAACGAGAGCCGGCAATCGGAATTTTCCCTGCTGGTCACCTGCTTCAACCGCCGGATCGACAAGGAAAAGGTGAACGATGTGGAACTGACCGATAACGAGATCCGCGTGGAGCCGTCGCCGAAACCTTCCGGCGAAGAGGCCCGGCCGAATACGGCCAGGACGGCGGCGGCCAGCCCGTCGGACGACCAGGAGGTGGAGTCGCTGCGGCGGGAGCTGCGCGACGTCAAGGAAAAGCTTCGCCAGGAGATCGCCGATGAGAAATCCAAAGCACAGCAGATCAAGTCGGTCCTGCAGGAAGAAGTAGCCCTGGCCAAGGAAAATGCCGCCACTCAGAAGAAGATATATGCCGACGAGGTGGTCGAAGCCCGGCAGAAATCCCAGGAGGAGATCGAGGCCTCGCGCACGCAACTGGCCGAACAGGTAAAGGAGGCCCGCGAGCGCGCCGCCACCGAACTGGAAAAGATCACCCTCGACGTGGCTGAGTCCCGCCAGCGGGCCAACGAGGCCATTCAGGCCGCCCAGCTGGAATCCGCGCAGGAAGTGGCTGCCGCCCGGGAGCGGGCTACCGCCGAGATCAAAGCGACCAAGGAGAAACTGGAACTGGCCAAGCTGGAATACGCCGATGAGATCGCTTCCGCCCGCGAAAATTCGGCGGCGGAACTGCAGCGCATCCGCGAACAAACGGCGGAGATGATCACCCAGGCCCGCGACCAGGCCAAGGATGAACGGCAGCGCACGGCAGAGGACGTGGTGACCGCCAAAAAGACCGCTTCGGAGCAGATCCTGCAGGTAAAAGAAGAGACGGCCCAGGAAATCGGGCAGGTCCGCGAGCAATCGGCCCTCGAAAAAGAACGCCTGGCCTTCGACCTGGCGGAGGCCCGCCGCCGGGCAGCCGAAGAAAAGGCCCTCCTTCAGGAACGTTCCGTCTCAGAGATCACCGAGATCAAAGAAAATGCGGCACGGGAAAGGAAGCCTCCGCCCTGGAGGTACTAATGCCCGCAAACGGGTAGCTGAAGAGGTACTGAAATTAAAAAGCAGGTAGCTTCCGAGAAGGCGCTTACCAGGAGGAAACCGACAAGCCGCCAGGCTCCGCCAGGAGGTACTTCTGCCCGGGAAAAGGCTACTGACCATCAAAGAGATCAGCGAACAGGAAGCGGCGAAAGTGGCCGAGGCCAAGGCCAAATCCGAGGAGGAACGCAAGAAGATCGCCGAAGAAGTGGCCGCCGCCCGGGAACGGGCCGCCGCCGAGGTGGCCCGCATCCAGGAAGAACTGAAAACGGCCGTCGCTGAAGTCCAGAAACAAAAAGAAACAGTGCAAAAGGCCGCCGCCGAAGAGGTGATGGCCGCCAAACAACGCGCCCAGGAAGAGATAGAAAAAGCCCGCACTACCGCCGCCGACAAGGTGGAGGAAGCCAACCAGAATGCCGCCCGCGCCAAAGACGAATACGCCACCAACGTAGCCTCGGCCCAGAAGACTGCGGAAGAGCGCATCAAACAGATACAGGAGGAAGCCGCCGCCGCCGTGGCCGCCGCCCGCGCCAAGGAATCCGAGATCAAGAACATGTCGGCGGAAGAGATCGCCGCCGCCCGGGAAAAAGCGGCAGCGGAACTGACCCGCCTCCGGGAACAAACGGTACAGGAGATCTACTATACCGGGAACAGGTACTGAACGCGTCAAGCAGGAGTTTACTAACCAGGTCGCCGAGGCGCGCCGCACCGCAGCGGAGAATGTCGCCCAGGTGAAAAAGATGATACCGAAGCCGTCCGCCAGTACCAGAGAGAACAGCGCTAACGAACGCCAGCGCCTGGCCTCCGAGGTACTGAAGCTAAGGAACGTAGCCCAGGAGGTCTCCGCCACCAACGAACGTAGCCCAGGAAATCAAAGCAGCCCGCGAAAAGGTCGCCAAGGAAAAAGAAGCCCTGGCCCTGCAGGCCCTGCAGGCCCGCGAAGAAGCCGCCCTGGCCATCGGCAAGGCCCGGGAAACCTCCGCCCAGGAAGTGGCCACCGCCCAGCGGCAGGCCGCCGAAGCCGTGGCCAAAGCGAAAGCCGACGCCGATGCCCGGATGGCAGAGCTGGCCCAGCAGGTGAAAATGTCGGAAGAAAAATCAAGGGCGGAAATCGCCGCCGCCCGCGCCGAAAGCCGCGATGAGGTGGAGGCCGCCCGCAAAGACGCCGCAGAAAAAAAGACACAGTACGCCGCAGAGGCCGAAGATGCCCGGAAACAGTCGCTGTCCGAGATCAATACCGCGAAAAAGGAAGCCTCGGAAGCCATCTACCAGGCCAAACAGGAAGCCGTGAAACAGATCACCAAAGTGAAGGAGGATACCGCCAATCAGATCGCCGGGGAACGGGCCAAGCTGGATGAGGTGAAAAAAGCAACGGCCGAACAGGTCGCCGCCGAAAAACGAAAAGCCGAAGAGGCCCGCCAGCAAACCCTGGAGGAACAACGCCGCCTGAATGAACTGCAGGAACAGGTCCGGCAGGCAGAAGAACGGCTCCGCCAACTGAAAGCAGAAGCGGATAAAAAGGCGAATAACTGAGGACAGGATGGGTAGGAGTGGGAGAGGGGGAGACAGGATGAACAAGATTAACAGGCTGCTGGAGTTCCCGGAAGGCAATGCCGTAAAGGAGCCATGCCCGTCTTCGTTGCGCTCTTCCAGTTAAAAACCATGGAACAGCTGCCGGCAAAGACGTTAAAGATGCGTTAATTTTCAGGGGGAAAACGGCTTTTCCCGCCAAAACGCCGGTCAAATTCTTACAATCTATAGATATTTGCGGGCGTTTTCTAACTGAAAAATCCAAAAACTGATGAGATTCCTGGCGATATTGTTCTTTGCTGCCTTTTGCCTTTTTACCGCCCGCGCGGATGTTGCCAACGGCGGGCACCAGATCAGCGTGAAGCTCAAGAATTACGAAGAATCGCAGCTCTTCCTGGGCTATCACTACGGCGATAAGCAATACCTGCAGGACACGGTGGAGCGCAATGCCAGGGGGCTGTTCGTCTTTGAGGGCGAAGAACCGCTGCCCCCCGGCGTGTACCTGGTGGTGATGCCCCCCGACAATAAATATTTTCAGCTGCTGGTCACCAACGAAGAGCAGAAATTCCAGGTCTTCGCCGATGCGGAAAACCCCACCCGGGATATCCGTTTCGAAAATGCGCCGGACAATGCGCTGTTTTACGAATACCTTTCCTTCCTCGAAAAGAAAAAACCCATGGCCGATGAGCTGGCCGAAAAAATGCAGGCCACCGAAGACGAAGGCGAACGAAAAGCCCTGCAGGAAAAGCGTTCGGTGATCGACCAGGAGGTGCGGGAATTCCAGGATAAGCTCATCCGGAAGGCCCCGCAGTCGCTCACCGCGGCCATCATCGAGGCCAACCTGCCGTTGGAGACGCCGGAATTCGAAGGCACGGAGGAAGAGGTGCAACTGAAACGCTGGCGGTATACCCAGGATCACTACTTTGACAACCTCGACCTGGCCGACCCCCGCATGTTGCGCACCCCCTTCCTGTTCCAGCGCGTGGACTACTACGTGCACAAACTGCAGGTGCAGCATCCGGATTCCATCGCCCTGGCCGTCGGCCGCGTCCTGGAACGCATGAAGCCAGCCGAGGAAACGTTCAAGTTCTACCTCATCCACTTCCTGAACGAGTACGCCAAGTCCAACATCGTCGGCATGGACGCCGTCTACGTCTTCCTGGTCAACAATTACTACGCCAAAGGCCTGGCGCCGTGGACGGACGAGGACCAGCTGGACAAGATCATCGAGAACGCCAAAGCCCTGGAGCCGCTGCTGATCGGCAAGACCGCTCCCAATATCAGCCTCCAGAAAAGGGATGGCACCCCCTTCGAACTATATGATGTCGACGCCGAATATACCATCCTCTATTTCTGGCGGTACGATTGCGGCCATTGCAAGAAGTCGACGCCCGATATGAAAGCGTTTTACGAAAAGTTCAAGGATAAGGGCATTAAGATCGTCGCCGTCTGCACCAAATTTACGGACGAAATCCCGGATTGCTGGAAGTATGTCGACGAGAACGAGATCGGCGACTGGATCCACGCCGTCGACACTTACCACCGCTCCCGTTTCATGTCGGTATACAACATCAAAACCACGCCGCAAATCTACGTGCTGGACCGCAACAAGGAAATCCTATCCAAGCGCATCGGGGCCGAACAACTTGAGGAGGTGATCGATAAGATCATCGAGATGCGGGAGAAGGAGTGAATGAATGAATGAGTGAAGGAGTGAAGGAGTGAAGGAGTGATTATGTCTGGCCTTCTATCGTTGGACGGGTTGCATGTTCCCGGTTTGGTCCAGAGCTGCCGGAACAATTGGGTTCCCTAACGGACAACAAACAACCGACAACAGCAACTTGTCGAGCGTTCGACCGAGCGTTCGACCGAGCTCACGCCGAGGTCTCAGGCCGATATGC
Source organism: Lewinellaceae bacterium (assembly GCA_020636375.1). Lineage (GTDB taxonomy): Bacteria > Bacteroidota > Bacteroidia > Chitinophagales > Saprospiraceae > JACJXW01. The sequence goes on from JACJXZ010000016.1 coordinate 194,686, forward strand.
TTCTGCCCCAATCAATCATTCATTGTCAGATTTCAGCTTACCTTCATCCCTCTGGCGATGCGGGAAAACAGGCCGGGAAAAAACCGCTTGATGTAAACCCCCAGGATCTCCTTCCCGCCGATGAGCGCTTCTTCCTTTTCCCGGGCGATGGCGCGCAGGGCCTTTTCGGCAAACACTTCGGGTGCCAGGCCGTTGCGGGTGGCTTCCGCCATTTTATTGTTGGGAGAGCCGTCGGCCGTGAGGGCGTTGATGGTTACGTTGGTGTGGACGTATCCCGGGCAGATGATGGATACTTTGATGCCTTCGTCGTGGAGTTCGGCCCGGAGGCAGTCGAAATACCCGTGCAGGGCGTGTTTGGAAGCGGCGTAGGCCGACCGGCGGGGGGTGCCCAGCTTGCCCATGACGCTGCTGATCACGACGACCTGGCCGCCTCCTTGTCTGAGCATGGCGGGCAGCACGGCCTTGGACAGGGCGACGGCGCCCAGGAAATTCACTTCCATGATCTTTTTATCGACCTCGAATTGAGTATCTTTGACTGCCGATCGCTGAGAGATGCCGGCGTTATTGACGAGGATATGAACGGCCCCGAACCAGCCGAAGGCCTGCCGGGCTTTGCCGGGGATGCTGTCAAAATCGGCGACATCCATGGGAAGCACCAGGATCTTTGCCCCATCCGGGCAATTGCCTTTTACGCGTTCCAGCTCCCGTTCGTTGCGGCTGGAAAGGATGAGGTGGGCACCCTGGCCGGCAAAAGCATAGGCGAGATGCTCGCCGATCCCCGATGAAGCTCCGGTAATCCAGACAACCTTGTCTTTAAATTGCATTGGCTTATTTTCTGGTGACAGGAAAAATTCCTCCTGAAGTGATAATAGTACGAAATAAAAACTGAACAACGCAGCCTATGAAAACCGTTTTTTTTGTCCGTCACGCCAAGTCGAGCTGGGACAATCCATCCCTGAGAGACATCGAGCGCCCCCTCAACAAGCGGGGCAAGCGGGATGCGCCGTTTATGGGTAAACTCTTGCGCGGGAAAGGGATCCGGCCGGACCGCCTGATCTCCAGCCCGGCTACGCGCGCCCTGACGACCGCCCGGCACTTTGCCAAAGCCCTGGGGATACCGGATGATCAAATTGACGTCGATTCGCGGATTTACGACGCCTACCCTGACGACATTCTCGACATCCTGCAGGAACTGCCGGGAGATTATGCCACTGTCCTGCTCTTCGGGCACAACCCGACCCTCACCGGGGTGGCCAACCTGTTTACGGAAGATTACATCTCGAACGTGCCTACCTGCGGGATTTTCCGGGTTGATGCCGAGGTCGGCGCCTGGGCCGATTTTCGGGAGGGTAAAGGCTTGTTGACGGAATACCATTATCCTAAACAATATCTGGACTGATGGATCGGGCTAAAGAGCCGCGAGGCAGAAATATGTTGAAAGGCATGGAAATACATAGAAATGAATGGGGACAAGTGCCAGGCGGGCATTTCCAGGCATTTCCTCATTTCCGCGCATTTCGCTTCGTTTCCATTGCTTTGATCATGACGTTGCTGGCATGGGGGTCCTCCTGTGGCCGCGAAACGGCCCGGCCCCCGATCCCGGAAGATAAACTGATCGGCGCCCTGATCGACGTGCATTTTGCCGAAGCCGCCGTGCAGTCCCTGCGCGGCGCCACCAAAGATAGCGTGATCAACCTTTATTATGATCAGATATGCGAAATCCACGGGCTCAACCGGGAAGAATTCGAAACAACTATGGAGATCTACCGTAATGATCCCATACGAATGGAGAAGCTCTATACCAAGGTGATGGCGGAAATGGAACGCCAGGAGGTAAAACAGGAGAAAAAGGGCGAAGAAGAATGAGTTAACATATTCTTAATGCCGCCCTTTAAGGTGGAGCAGCCAAAAGGCTTAACTTTGTTTTTTGCGAAAACGCTGCCTTTGGGCTATATAGGGGAACGCCAGTAATACATAAACGATGGAATCTGTTAAAATCCTTGTTGTTGACGATGAACCGGATATCCTGGAATTTCTGAGATACAACCTCGTCAAAGAAGGCTATACCGTCCTGACCGCCAATAATGGAGAAGAAGGGATAAAACTCGCCGTGGCCGAAAAACCCAACCTGATCATCCTCGATATCATGATGCCGAAAATGGACGGCGTGGAAGTCTGCCGGCAGCTGCGCACCAAACCGGAGTTCGACCGCACCGTGATCACCTTCCTGACGGCGCGGGAAGAAGATTATTCCCAGATCGCCGCCCTGGATGTCGGCGGAGATGATTATATTACCAAGCCCATACGGCCGCGGGTGTTCCTCAGCCGCGTCAAAGCGCTGCTGCGGCGCTCCGAACGGGCGGAAATCGTTGAAGAGCCGGACCTCATTGAAGTGGCGGGCCTGATCATCGACAAGGAGAAGGTCACGGTCACCAGGGACGACGAGGTGATCGAACTGGCCAAGAAGGAGTTCGAACTGCTCCACCTGCTGGTCTCCAAGCCGGGGAAAGTGTTCTCCCGGGAAGAAATATTCAACAAAGTATGGGGTACGGATGTAATTGTAGGTAACCGGACCATCGATGTGCACATTCGCAAGCTTCGGGAAAAGATCGGCGAACATTACATCAAAACCATTAAAGGCATCGGTTACAAATTTGAGTTTTAAACAGGGCTAAAGACAGTACTGGATGTTGAAAAATCCTACTCCGCAGGAGATTGCGCTATTCGTATCTCTCTATATCACCGGCGCGGCCCTGACCGCCTGGCTCTTGCTGGAAGCCGTCCAGCAGTGGGCGAGCCTGCCCTGGATGCTGGAACTGGTGGTTATGGGCGTCGGCTTGTTCACCGCCGCCTACTTCACCACTATTTTTTACCTCAAGAAATATATCTACCGGAAGATCAAGCTCATCTACAAGACCATCCATAAGCACAAGGTTTCCTCACAGGAAAAAAGCAAGTCCATTGACGTCACCGCCAATATCATCGACGAGGTGGAAAAACAGGTGGCCGAATGGGCGGAACAGCAGAAGGAGGAGATCGATAAGTATAAGGCCTGGGCCGAATACCGGCGCCATTTCGTGGGGGACATTTCCCACGAGCTGAAGACCCCGATCTTCAATATACAGGGCTACCTCCATACCCTGCTCGACGGCGCTATCCACGACGAGGAGGTCAACGTCAAGTTCATCAGAAAAGCGGCGAAAAACCTGGAGCGCCTGCACACCATCGTCGAAGACCTGGAGGCCATCTCCCGCCTGGAATCCGGTGAGCTCATCCTGGAAATGCAGGCGTTCGACATCAGGAAGCTGACCGAGGAAGTGTTCGAAGACCTCGAGATCAAAGCGGCTCAGCGTCGCATCGTCCTGGAGTTCAAGGAAGGCGCCGCCCAGAACTTCCGCGTGCTGGCCGACCGGGAGAGCATCCGCCAGGTGCTGACCAACCTGGTCAGCAATTCCATCAAATACGGCAAAGACAACGGCCGCACCCGCATCGGCTTCTATGATATGGACAAGAACATCCTCATCGAAGTGGCCGACAACGGGCTGGGCATCCCCAAACAACACATCAACCACGTTTTTGACCGCTTCTACCGCGTGGATAAGAGCCGCTCGCGGGCACAGGGAGGCTCCGGGCTGGGCCTGTCCATCGTCAAACACATCATCGAGGCCCACAAGCAGACCATCAACGTGCGGAGCACGCCCGACCTGGGCTCGACGTTCGGTTTTACCCTTCAAAAAGCTTAACCGCGCCGGTTTTCCGCCTCCGTTTTTGCTTCGGGTGGTTCCTGCCCGGCTTCCTCCACGGATTCTTCCGCAACCGGGCCGCTGAGCTTTCTAACCAGAAAAACAAAACCCGCTACGAAGTGAGCGATGATGATCGTGGCCACAATGTAAAAAACAGTATTTCCCGAGTCCATGGCTTTTTTCGGTAAGGTATAGCTGTTTTCCGCCCCCATCTGTGACTCCCGTCACAGCCGGCGCTCGAATTTTCAGCGGAATTCCTTTATAACCGTTATTTTTGCACGCTAATAGAATAGACAAACATGATTACAGCCAGTAATATATACATACAGTACGGCGACCGGATCCTGCTCGACCGGGTCAATATGGTGGTTGGCGAGCGCGACAAGATCGGCCTGGTCGGCCGCAACGGCGCCGGCAAGTCCACCCTGTTGAAGGTCATCGCCGGCTATATGAGCCCCGACGAAGGCACGGTCGCCCGGCCGGGAGAGAGCACCCTGGGCTTCCTGCACCAGGAGATGAGCCTGCCCAAAGGCAAGACGGTCATGGACGAAGCCCTCACCGCCTTTGAAGAGGCCAAGCGCCTGGATAAGCGCCTCGCCCAGCTCAACGAGGAGATCACCCACCGCACCGATTACGAAAGCGACGCCTACCACCAGCTGATCGAAGAGCTGTCGGAAGCCACCGAGCGCTTCCAGTTGCTGGGCGGCCATTCCATGGAGGCCGAAGCGGAAAAGGTGCTCAAAGGCCTGGGCTTTAAACAAAAAGACATGGGCCGCCTGACCGACGAGTTCAGCGGCGGCTGGCAGATGCGCATCGAGCTGGCCAAAATGCTGCTGCAGCGCCCCGATTTCCTGCTGCTCGACGAGCCCACCAACCACCTCGACATCGAGTCCATCATCTGGCTGGAGCGATTCCTGAAAGATTACAGCGGGGCAGTAGTCGTCATCTCCCACGACAAACAGTTCCTGGATAATGTCACCATCCGGACGGTGGAAGTGGAACTCGGCAAACTCTACGATTACAAGGCCAGCTACAGCAAGTACGTGGAGATGCGCAGGGAGCGGCGGGAAAAGCAACTGGCCGCCTACCAGAACCAGCAGCGGGTGATCGCCGAAAAGGAACGCACCATCAACCGCTTTATGGCCAAGGCCACCAAGACGAGCATGGCCCAGTCGATGCAAAAACAGCTGGACAAGATGGAACGCATCGAGATCGACGAGGAAGACGTGGCGGCCATGAACATCCGCTTCCCGGCGGCGCCCCGCTCGGGCCAGGTCGTGCTGGAAGGCAAAAATGTGACCAAAAAATACGGGGACCTGCTCGTGCTCGACCACGTCGACCTCAAGCTGGACCGCGGCGACCGCGTGGCCTTTGTCGGGCAGAACGGGCAGGGCAAAACCACCCTCGCCAAACTCATCGTCGATGAGCTCACCCTCACTGGCGGAGAGATCAAACACGGCCACAACGTGCAGATCGGCTATTACGCACAGACCCAGAGCGACTCCATGCACTCCAACTATACCGTGCTGCAGACCATGGAAGCGGCCTCGCCGCCGGAGATGCGCACCCGCCTGCGCGGTATCCTGGGCGCTTTCATGTTCAGCGGAGAAGACGTGGATAAGAAAGTCTCCGTCCTCTCCGGCGGCGAGCGCGCCCGCCTGGCCCTGGCCTGCCTGCTGCTGCGCCCCTTCAACCTGCTGGTGCTCGACGAACCCACCAACCACCTCGATATGCTGTCGAAGGACGTGCTCAAAAAAGCCATCCAGGATTATGATGGCACGCTTATTGTAGTATCCCATGACAGAGAGTTTCTCAGTGGGTTAACGAACCGCACGATCGAATTCAGGGACCGTCAATTGCACAACTACATCGGCGACGTCAACGCCTTCCTGGAAAAACGGCAACTCGACGACATGCGCGATGTGGAGCTCAGCAGCAAGCCGGCCAAAGCCGGCGCCAAAGCCGCCCCCCGCAAAGAGCTGACCTACGAAGAGCGCAAAACGCTGATGCGCGCGATCAGCAATGCCGAAAAGAAGGTGGAGCGCCTGGAAGAAGAAATCGGCGCCCTGGAAAAGAAAATGGCCCAGCCCGGCTTCTACGAAAGCCCGGACGCCGTGAAAACCACCCAGCAGTACCAGGACAAACAGCAGCAGCTGGAAAACGCCATGGACGAATGGGAGGAAGCACAGCTGGCCATGGATGAATATGAAGATTGAATTCATAACTACATCACTACATCAAATAAAAAACAATCTTCATAACCGTACCGGGATATTCACTCATTCACTCATTCACTCATTCACTCATTCAGTCATTCAGTCCCTGTACCCCCAAGGTTCGTGAGCCCGGAGAGACGACATTTATTATGAAACACTAAAAGTAACTACTCAAATGGCTCGCAAGACAACCCTTTTCACCCTGTTCCTGGCCCTGGCAGCTACCATGGGCTTTGCTCAGCACGGACAAGAATGCAGCATTCCGGTTTCCTTTCGCAACAACCTCATCGTCGCCACCCTGGAAGCAGGTGGCACCGAACTGAATCTCCTGGCCAACACTTCCGGCGGCACATTCGTCGCCTCCCAGGCAGCGGCGGCGGCCGGCCTGGCTGAAATGACCGACGAGGCCGGCAACCAGTTCGTAGCGTTGGACCCACTCCTGTCGGGCAGCAACCTGCCCGTCACCGGCAACAAAGAGGTTTTTATGCTGCCGCTGGGCGAGGGCAACCTGCCGGGAGATACCCACGGGACCCTGGGCCAAAGCTGGTTCAGCTCCTACTGCTGGACGCTCGATTATCTGTCCCAGCAATTGCGTTGTAATGCGCCGCCTCTGTCGCCTCTGGGCGCCAACACCATACCGGTAAAGTTCCGGGAGAGCGCCGCCGGCCGCCGCATCTCCAACCTGCCGGTCATCACGATGGAAGTGGATGGAGTGGAAATCTCCGTCATCCTGGATACGGGCGCAAAGTTATTGCCCACGCCGGCCGCCTGTGTTGCTCTGGACGACGATACCGGGAACTACCTGGCCGCCTCTTTCATCACCGAATCCTTCTTTGAGGCCTGGCGCGCCATCCACCCCGAGTGGCCCGTCGTCGAGCAGGCCGACCGCGAAATGGGCAACATCAGGATGATCCGGGTGCCCGAAGTCACTATCGCCGGCCAGGCGGCCGGGCCCGTATGGTTCTGCTCCCGCCCGGATGTGGAATACGCCCGGTACTGGTCCCGCTTTTCCGGCCACCCGGTGGAAGGCGCCATCGGCGGCAACGCCCTGCAGCACTTCCGCGTGACGCTGGACTATCCGAACGGGCTTGCCCGGTTTGAACGGTAGGGGCTTGAGGGGGCATGGTTGTCTTGTTGCGCAATCCCTAACCATCCAACCACCCCTTCAATCCCCACGCCAGCCCAATCCCCAGATAGTTGCCGATGGCGTAGCCCAGCAGCCCGGCGGCGATACCGGAAAAGACGAGCCGGCGGTTGCCGGTAATGCTGGCGATCTGGCCGATAAATGCCGGCCCGTAGAGGGCGGCGACGGAAGTGAACAGGACGGTGTCGCGGTCGATGCGGAGCAGGGCGCAGGCCAGGAGGTGGAGCAGTACCGTGCCCATAAAAGCGAAAACGGAGAAGGCGATCACGTCTGGCCCCTCCGCCAGGATTTCGGAGAAGTCGGCCAGCATGCCGAGCGCCACGCAGAACATTAGCAGGAAGTATTCGCCCGTTTCGAACGTGCTTTCCCAGCGGCGCACCCGGGGCGAGAAGGAGGCCGCAATGCTCAGGGTGGTGAGCATCAGCATGATGAAAGCGATATTGCCCAGGCCGCCGAAGAACATCCGGGCGAGCCCCAGGGCGGCGCCGATGATGGCCAGGGTGAGCAGCAGCGCCTTGCCGCTGTCCCGGTAGTTGATCCTCTGGCTGGTTGTGGTGTCTTCTGGTGGTTGCGCATCCTCTGTTCCTGCTTCCCGGAAACGGGGCAGGAACAGGCCATACACCTTTGGGGCGACGGACGTGAGGAAGAGCAGGTAAACGCCGCCGATCAGCACGTCGGCGGCATTCAGCAGGATGATGGACTCCTGGCTGGCACCCAGGGCCAGCCCGATGGCCTGCATGTTGGGCGTGCCTCCGGTGTAGATGCCCACCAGCATGCCGGCCAGGCGCCAGGCGTCGCCGATCCGGTGAGCATAAACGAAAGCGGCGGCGGTGGTGGCGCTCAGCCCGGCCAGGACGCAGAGGCCGAAGCTGAGCAGCGTGCTCCGGGCGTGGCCGGCCCACTGTTGCAGGTTGGTGCCGTAAAGCAGCAAGGGGATAGCCAGGACGATGGTGGCTTCGGTGAGGGCAGTGGACAATTTATCGTCGAGCGGGAAAACGCTGAAGTTGCTCAGGATGATCCCCAGGGCATAACACAGCACGACCGGGCTCAGCCACGACGGCAGGGCCTTTCGGTGATGTAACCGCCGGCTGACAAAGGGGAACAGCGCGATCAGGGAAAGTTGAAGCAGGGCCCAGGGCATCATTTACGGCTTTGGTTGCTGCTCGACAGACAAGGCGTGGTCCTGGTAATCGGCCCACAACCGGCAGTCCTCCGTTTCCGGGTGCTGCAGCAGCCAGTTGGCGATGGGCGTCACCAGCAGCCGCTCGATGGCGCGCTGCAGGGGGCGGGCGCCATAGCGGGGATCGAAACCGACCGAGGCGATGTGGCTGACCACCCGGGGGGAGAAATCGATGTCGATCCGGCGTTTGGCGAACCCTTCCCGTTGCCTGAGCTCGTCGAGTTCTTTCCGGGTGATGGCCAGGATGTCCTCCTGGTTAAGGCTGCCAAAGACGACCACGCCATCCAGCCGGTTGACAAACTCCGGCCGGAAATGGCGGGAAATAGCAGACAGGTAGACGGCCCCGTCGTCCTCCTGTTGCCCGAAGCCGATGGACTTGCGGTTGCTGGCGCCGAGGTTGGACGTCATGATGACGATCGTGTTCCGGAAATTGGTTTCCCGGCCGTAGGCGTCGACCAGCACCCCTTCGTCCATCAGCCCCAGGAGGGCGTCGAAAATGGAAGGGTCGGCCTTTTCTACTTCATCGAGCAGCAGGACGGAGAAGGGGCGTTCGCGGATTTCCCGGACCAGTTGCCCGGGCTCCCGGCCGGCGCCGATGAGGCGGACGATCTGCCCCGGGTACTGGAACTCGCTCATGTCGATCCGGACCAGCGGTGATTTTCGCTGGCCCTTGCCGAAGAAATAATCGGCCAGCGCTTTCGCACTGGCCGTCTTCCCCACGCCGGTCGGGCCGGCGAAAAGCAGCGTGTTGATGGGCTTGTAAGGATTGTTGAGGCCAGCCTTGTATACCTTGACCAGGTTGCACAGCTTATTCACGGCTGCCGGCTGCCCGATGATCCTCTGGTTGAAGTAATCCTGCAGTTCTTCGGTGTCGAGCAGCAGGTCGTCCCGCAGGAATAGCTCCGGCAAGCCGGTCTGCCGCACAAAATTGTCGAAGACGGCTTTCTTGTCGATCTTTTCCGCCTGGCGCAATTTCCCTTCGCTGACGCATTGGCCCAGGAACTTGATCCCCTTGCCGGGGAAACTCTCATAGGGATAGTACCGGAGCAGGAGCCGGTAGGAAAGCTGGAGCGCTTCCCGGCTGATGGGCATGCGCAGGCTCGTTTCTGCATAACCGGCAAACTGGCTGAGGACGCTGAACACCTTTTTCTCGTCCAGCTCTTCGATCACGACCGTTTGGAAAGCTTCGGCAAAGCCGGGCAGGAGTCGCCGCATGCTTTCCAGTTCCTGGGGGGTGGCCTCTCCCAGCATTTGCAGCTTGCCCTGCTGAAGAAAAGACAAAAGAAAAGCCGCCACGCTGTCCTCCGGCCCTTCGCCGCCGATCTGCAGCAGGCGCACCACGTCTTCTACCCACAGTATGCCGTTAGCGGTGTTCAGTTCTTCGACCAGCAGTTCGCACAGTTCCTCCCACTCTCCCAAATATTTGGAGCTTGCCGTGATCCTTTGGGGGAGGATGCGCCAGAAGGTATAGTCCAGGTGCTGCTTGCGGGAGCGGGTGGCGATCTTTTTGATGGCTTGCTGGAGGACGGCGCTTTTGCCGGTTCCGGGCCGCCCGACAGCCAGGACGTTCGAGCGGGTGCTGATCAGCTTGTCCATCACTTCCGTTACCTTGTCCTCCAGTTCCCAGGCAGCTTCCGGCAGGGCGCTCATGCTGCGGCGGATGTTTTTTTTCTGGGGCGTCCGTTCCGCCAGGCGGTTCAGCACTTTGTATTCCCTCTTGTACTCGATGCCGCTCCAGTACAGGTCCCGGTCGTAATTTACTTTTAGCGGCAGGACGTCCAGGTGGGGGCGGGGCAGCATCTGAAGGCGGTAGATTTTTTCCGGGCTGTACCGGTTGAGCAGGGTGACGACGACGTGTTGGACCAGTGCGTCGAATTGCCGGGAATCATAATAGTAGAAGCTCTCCCCGAAAAGCGGCAGGTAACATTCGTAATGGCCATGTTCCGTCTCTCCGAAAATGACCGGGATAGAAACCTTCTGCGTGTTGGAAAGGGGATACGAACCGCTTCGGTCGCGGTAAGCCGGCCGGATGGCCGCTTCCACAAGGCGCAGCCGGGGGTCGGCAATGTCCATCAGGGGATAATCGTCGTACTTCTTATATCGCTTCTGGAGGTGGTCCAGCAGCGTGCTCTTTACGCTGCGAAGGTCCTTGTCCATCACTTCCAGGTCTGTGCCGACCAGTATTCCGAGGACGGTTTCTTCCTGGAACTCGAAATAGAGCAAAGGGTAGTTGATTTTCTCCATAACCGGGGCGCCACGGGCGCATTGATCTGAATCTGTGACCTGACGAAGGCTGTGAGAAAAAACGGTGGCCGGCCATTGCCGGCAACGGATTGCTATTTGCTATCCGGGGTTTATGCCCCGGGGCAGCAGCAGCGTCAGAGGGGCCTGTCGCGCTGGGCCGGCACTTTCTCCATGCGCTCTGCTTTTCGCAACATGCCGAGGACTTTCTGATGCTGAGCTTCCAGGTTGTTGTGAAGGGGCAGGGGGATGCCTTCCTGGCCCAGGGCCTCTCTGTAGTATTCAGAAATTTGCTCTTCGCTCCTCCGGCAGGCTTCGGCAATTTTAGCCTGCTTTTCCAGCATCAGGGCTTCCCGGATGCTTTCCCAGTTTTTGTGGAAGTAAGAACGGGCGCTTACTGAAATGGGCGCGGGAGAGGGAGGCATGTCTTCCAGCCATCGCCGGTTTTCCTGGTACAGGCCCTCGCGGTAGTCCGCCAGGCTGGCCAGGAAACTTTTCAACCCCCTGTCTTCTGTCATAGCGGCGGCTTCCCGGTATTTCCGGGCCGCATCCTCGTGGCGTTGCAATAAATTGGTGAGTATGGAAATGGTTGACTCCTTATTCATATCTTCTCTTTCGTTGACAATTATTTTTCCAGGTAATCCGTCGCTGCTTTGAGTTCTTTTTCGACGTTGCTTTTCAGCTCTTCCCAATTCTCCTGAGCGTCCTGCTGTACCTGTTGGGTTCTTACATTCAGGTTGTCCCTGAATTCTTCCAGCTTGCTCTTTTCCGCTTCCAGCTGTTCCCGCGTATCCTCGCCGGCCCGGGCGATCTCTTCTTTCAGGCTCAGGATGCGCTGGGTAATAGCCTGCTGGGTTTTGCCTATCTCCTGTACCATGGCGGCTGATTCTTTCCGGATTTCTTCTTTGGCGGCATCGGAGAGTTTCTGAGCGCTTTCCCTGGCCTCATCAGCCAGTTCTGCGGCTTCTGTCTGGACATCCTTTGCCTCTTCGCGGATGTCTTTGGCTTCCTGGCCGGCGTCGCTGCCGCAGGCTGCCATCGCTGCCAGCAGGATCGCTGAAAACAAAAATACCAGTGCTTGTTTTGTCATGATCGTAATATTTATTGCGTGTTTACAGGTTATTGTGTTGAATCCTGTTCAGTTGCCCTGCTCGTCAGCGCCCGGATCAGTTTCCAGTTGGAATCGAGCAACTGCTCTGTGATGTCCAGCAGGTTGCTCAGGTCAGTATCGGGTTCTCCGGCTGTCTTGTCGGCGCCGTTTTCCTGCCCCCGGCGGGGGAGGGCAGGGGATGGGATTATCTTTTGAAACTCCCGGAAGCCTTCGGATACTTTTTGCAGGTCAGCCGTCTGGCCCGAAAAGAGAGCCAGGTGTTCATGCAGTTCTTCCAGGGCGGGGCGGCTGTTGTTTGCATGCCGGGCGGCGGCCGGAAAGCTGGCGCTGATATCCTCTTCCAGAAGGCCCTCGGGCGAAACGCCGAGAAAAAAGGCCAGCTTCAGGAAATTGGCGGCTTTAGGCTCTACGATCCCCGCCTCGTAGGAAGCGATATTGTTGCGCTTCAGGCCCAACTGTTCCGCAAGTTTCTGCTGGCTCATACCCCTCATTGTGCGGAGGAATTTTAAATTTCTGGCGAATAGGCTATCCGGCACGGTTTTCTTGGCATTGCTGATGGGGGCACAATTTAATCAATAATCGCCAATTCGGCGCTTACCCCGGCCAGATTTTGAAGGCTCCGGTGCGGCCGGCGCGTCAGTTCGCGCGGAGGTGGGAAAACTCGGGGTGGCGGTTGAGGAAACCGGACATGAAGGGGCAGCTTGTCCTGATGCGATACCCCACCTTATCGGCAAACCGCACGGCTTTCAGGGCCATCGCATCGGGAATGCCGATGCCCTTTAATACTTCCGGCACGTAGGTCTCGGTAAATTCCATGACGTTGGGGTTGGAGTTGGTGTGCAATTTGTACTTGATGTAAACTTCTTCCCCCCCCTTCATGTCGAAGTGGAATTTCTCGTTCGCAGTGTCTTGCCTGATGTCCAGTGATTTGGTCGTAATTTCCATTGCAGTGTATCTTGATTGAATTGATCTGAAATTTGCGCGCCCGGCCGATATGGTTAGCAGGGCACCTATTTCTCATTTGTTGAAACAAGGGCCGGAGGGGGGATGTTCGAAGTAGGAAGCGGCCGCAGGGAGTTCTGCCTCTCCTCCGGGGGAGAGTTCAAACCGCTGTGTTTTTAGTTTAAACCGCAGGGGACGCTGACCTGCTTGCCGCGAGGCGCGGCCTTGCAGGCAGGGATACGCAGAGGGCGCTCAAGCGCCTGTTAGGGCTTAGAAGAAAATAACTGTTCCATTTTGGCTGGCCCTTTTTCTTTCATGCTTCGTTGCCAAATCAGTCACGTAGCTAGGCTATGCTTCTGATTTGCCGCCTTGCCTGAAAGAAAAATTCCTCACCCAAATTTGTAACACCTATTTTCTTCTAAGCCCTTATTCAGGAAATCGTTCTGTGGCTCTCTGGTTCCCTGCGGTTAGAAAAATGCGAGTTGACAAAGTTCTTTGAACACCCTCCTCAGGAGACAGCGTACCCCCTACACCACCCCCTCTACACTCAACCCCTGCCCGTTGTAATTCTTCAGCTCCAGGATATCTCCGGGCAGGTAGCAGCCGGCGGCTTCGAGGTCGCCGAGAACCTGTTCGACGGCCTGGTTTTTGACTTCCGCTCCGGAGACCTCTTTGTCAAAGGTGTCCAGCCAGTAGTAGGCCGTCAGGTTGAGCGAGCTGCTGCCCAGTTGGCTGACCAGGACGCTGGGTGCTTTTTCCCGTTGCAGGATGCCCGGCACTTTGGCCAGGGCCCCGAGGATGACCTGTATGGCCGCGCTGATGTCCGAGCCGTAATCGATCCCTACGACGAACTCCTGCCGGAGGAAACCGTCGATGGTGTAGTTGATGATCGGGTTTTTCAAAATCAGGCCGTTGGGGATGTAGACGTCTTTGCCGTCGAAAGTCTTGACCTGCGTGTCGCGCAGGCTCAGCCCGACGATGGTCCCCTTAATGTCTCCGGACTCGACGATGTCGCCTATCCGGAAGGGCCGTTTGAAGGCCATGAGGATGCCCGCCAGGAAATTTTCTCCGATGTCCTTGAAAGCAAAGCCGATCACGAAGGCGGAGATGCCGGCGCCGGCCAGCAGGGAGCCGGCGGCCTTGCCCAGGCCCACGACCTGAAGGAAGCCCAGCAGGCCGATGGTGATGAAAGCGGCCCGCACCATCTTCGAGAGGAAGGCGGCCAGCAGGGGGTCGTCCATCCGCTGGCGGAGCCACCGCCTGGACAGGCCCCGGAATAAGCCCGCCAGATACCAGAAGGCGAGGAGCAGGAAGGCCCCAATGGCCAGCCTGGGCAACAGGGCGACGATCGATTCCTGATAGGTCAGCAGGTGGGCCTGTAGTTCGTTCCAGAAATTTTTCATAGGATTGACAGGATTATTGGATTAGGTAAATGGGTAACAGGATGAACAGGATACGCCAGTGTCCTGCGGGGCAGGCCCTGCATCTTGTTGATCCTGTAAATGCTGCCTGCCGGTGAATATAGACAGGATGAACAGGATGAACAGGATACGCCAGTGTCCTGCGGGTCAGGCCCTGCATCTTGTTGATCCTGTAAATGCTGCCTGCCGGTGAATATAGACAGGATGAACAGGATGAACAGGATACGCCAGTGTCCTGCGGGGCAGGCCCCTGCATCTTGTTGATCCTGTAAATGCTGCCTGCCGGTGGATATAGACAGGATGAACAGGATGAACAGGATACGCCAGTGTCCTGCGGGCGTACTGCATCTTGTTGATCCTGTAAATGCTGCCTGCCGGTGAATATAGACAGGATGAACAGGATGAACAGGATACGCCAGTGTCCTGCGGGCAGGCCCCTGCATCTTGTTGATCCTGTAAATGCTGCCTGCCGGTGGATATAGACAGGATGAACAGGATGAACAGGATACGCCAGTAACCTGCGGGCTATCTGCATCTTGTTGATCCTGTTAATCCTGTCTGCCGGTGAATATAGACAGGATGAACAGGATGAACAGGATACGCCAGTGTCCTGCGGGGCTGGCCCCTGCATCTTGTTAATCCTGTTAATCCTGTCTGCCGGTGAATATAGACAGGATGAACAGGATGAACAGGATACGCCAGTGTCCTGCGGGTCAGGCCCTATATCTTGTTAATCCTGTTAATCCTGTCTACCGGTGAATATAGACAGGATGAACAGGATACGCCATTGTCCTTGGGGGCATCCTATATCTTGTTAATCCTGTTAATCCTGTCTACCGATGAATATAGACAGGATGAACAGGATTAACAGGATAGGTCAGTGTCCTGGGGGGCAGGCCCCTGCATCTTGTTAATCCTGTCCCCATTCAAAACGACACGCCCAGTTCTCTCCCCGCCTCGATGATCAGCAATTCTGTCTCCTGTTCCGTCAGGATCCAGTCGCCCATCAGGCTGTCTTCCCGGAGGAGGCGGGCTTGTTGTTCCAGTTTTTCATAAGATTTTTCGATGGCGTCAATCTTTTCGTTGAGGCGGCGGGCGGTGGCCCGGTCGGCATCGTAGGCCCGGTTGCGCATAGCTTCGGCCTGTCGGTTGATCTCCTGCTGTGCCCGGCCGATGCGCAGGAGCAGCCCGGTGCGCATGGAGTCCCGAACGGCGAAGACCTCGTCCCGCCCTGGCGGCCGGCTGGAATCGCGGCCTGTGCAGCTGCCAATCAGGAGGAACCCTGCCAGGAGGAGTTGGATGGCGCTTTTCATTGTTTTGTTTTGCGGAAAATTAAGAAAATTGTGACTATTTAGCTGGGTCAAGAGGCTTTTGCCACAAACCTGCCTGCCCATCTGACGCTGGCTAGTTAGGCAGGGACAAAACTCAAGATTGCACCAGGCTTCGTGCAATCTTTGTGCCTGGAGTCTTTGTGGCAATAAAACCGGCTAGATGGCAGACCACCTAAATAGTTACGAAAATTCACTCTTCCTGTTTCACGCTTACCGTCCAGATCAGGTTCCGGGTAGGGATGGCGGCCTGGCAGCTTGTACCTGCTGCCCGTCATATTCCTCCACCATGGTGTTGAGGTGGACCTCAACACCCAGGCTTTCCATATACTTCCGGGCATTACCGACGCTTTTTTCCGACATGGCGAGGCAGCAGCCTACCAGCCCTTGGAGCAAATAGACCTTCATCAGGAGAAGTCGAGGTTGGGGTAATCTTTCGGCAGCACGAATTTTTCATCTCTCCCAGCGCGCTTACCAGCTCCATCTCCGTCGCCGCCGCCCACCACCACGAAGTTGGTCCGGGCATCCTGTTCCGCCCTACCTTCCGCGACGATGACTTTTCGAATTCCCGGAGGATGTGGTTGCGCATCTGCAATGCCTGCGGCACGGTTTTCAACGGAAGCAGGCGTACCGGAGACAAGCCGAAGAAGTTACGCTGCCGGTGGCGACCACCAGATAGTCGTAATGCACCGAACCTATACTGGTCTCCACGATCTGCACTTCCGGGTCTTCGATTGCACCTCCGCCATGCGGAAGACGATGTTGGGCGCGCCGTGAAAATGTGCCGCAGCGGATAGGCGATCGAGTTGGCTCTAGCCCCGGTGGCTACCGGTATAATAAAGGCTGAAAGGTGAAATGGTTGTTCTTGTCCAGTAAGACTACCTGGAAGGGCTTGTTCCGCAGGGCTTTTGCCAGCTCCAGCCCGGCAAAACCGCCTCCGGCAACTACTATCCGGGGTAGGCTGCTGTCGGGGATGTTCATAAAAGTGAAAGATGGTAGGGTTAAAAATAATGCTTGCGTCCTGCTATAGAACGGGGGAGGGAGGATGTTTGTTGAGGAGCCGGATGCCTGCGGTTGCGGGTCGACGGGCAGGCCTGTCCTGGCACTGTGCCCGGCCCTGCGTGATTTTCAGGCCGCTGCCCGGATGCCTGCGGCGGCCTAACGGGCCAACATAACTTAGCACGGGGCACCGCCCCGTGTAATGGGCACCCCCCGTGTAATGTTCCACGGTGCGGGCAAGCGGCCTGAAAGTTTACCCGGCTAATGGACAGACGGGGCCAGCATAACCTAATGCATCCTGTCCCCCCGCAGCTCCATCTCCTTCATGATCTCCGCCTCCTGCTCCAGGTACTCCTGCCAGCGTTGGCGGACTATGGCCTCGCCGGTGTAGCGCTTAGCCAGGTCGATAAAGAGGCGGTAGTGACCGGCCTCGGCCACCATGAACTTGTGGTACCAGTCGCGCAGGGCGGGGTCGTTGATATGGAGGGAGAGCAGGCGGAAGCGCTCGCAGGAGCGCGCTTCGATCAGGGCGCAGGTCAGCAGTTTCTCAAGCAGGCGCTCTTCCCGGCTGCCGCCCTTCTTCTGGAATAGGAGCAGCTGGTTGACGTATTCGTCCTTGCGCTGCCGCCCCAGCCGCAGCCCCCGCTTGTCCAGCTCGCTGAGGACCATGCGGAAGTGGCCCCACTCTTCCGTCACTACCGGCGCCAGTTCGCGCACCATTTCCTCCTTTTCCGGATAGGCCTGGATGAGGGAGATGCAGGCCGTGGCCGCCTTCTGCTCGCAATAGGCATGGTCGGTCAGGATTTCCTCCAGCCCTTTCTCCGCCAGGTTGACCCAGCGGGGGTCGGTGGGCAATCTGAGGCCCAGCATCTGCACTTCCCGCAGTTCTTTTTCTTTGTTGTTCATGTTGTTTTGGTAATTCAGTAGTGCAAATATAAGGAATGCCTGTTCATTCATCAGCGATTTCATGATACCGGAAAAAAACGGGTATGAACTTTGTGGCACTTTAAAAAATGACGAACGGACCAGCCATATCCCCATTATTTTATTGACGGCCAAAGCAGACACCGACTCCAGGATCATTGGTTTATGGCGTGGTGCCGACGCCTATTTGTCCAAACCTTTCCGCCTCCGTTGGAGGATGCCTTCATTCAGAAAGTACGCCAAATCGTGGCGGACAATTACGAAGATGAACATTTTGCCTTGCCCGAGCTTTGCAGCCAGGTTGGTATGAGCCGCTCCCAGCTATTCCGCAAAATGAAAGCATTGATCGAAATTTCTCCTTCCGATTTTATCCGCATTTACCGCCAAGATCCTGCAATTGTTGGCCAGGCACGAGATCATAATCTCTTACAAAGAGCCTTCCGGCGGTTATGAGATAATTGCACCGGCGCACTAGCATTACCACCCACCCACACCCCTTCGTCGTAGTTGTTATTGTTTTGATGAATTTAAGCGTTCAGCCCATAAACTGTTCCATAAGCTCATTTATGCTCAATTCGCGACAAACCAGAAGGCGGGGCCTTTGTTTAGCTCTTAATGCCGAAAGCACTAGCTAAAACCCCGTATTATGAACGCCTTCCGCTTACTCTGCCTCGCTATCCTTACGCTTTTTTCCGGTTTTCCCAAAACCACCGCTCAAACGTTTGCCGGCCAGGGCGGCCTCCCCTTTCCTCCGGGAGCCCCGGCACAGACCACCGGCAATACGAGTTCCTTTGCGGTGGTCAGCGGGGTGGGTGCCCTGGGTGCCTGCCTGCAAATCGATAATGTAACCATCGACCTGGTGCATACCTGGGTGGGCGACATTGCCATTTTCCTCATCAGCCCTTCCGGGACGGTGCTTGAGCTCAGCTCCGGCAACGGGGGGGCGGGCGATAATTACCAGGTGACTACTTTCTCGGATGCCGCCTTTGCCTTCATCACGGCCGGCGCCCCGCCATTCAACGGCGGCTTCCGGCCGGAAGGGCGCCAGCAGGACACCAACTGCTTCTGCTCTAATGCCAACGCCCAGGGCACTTTTACCTTTGCCAATACCTTCGACGGCGAAAATGCGGATGGCGCCTGGCAGTTGTTGCTCGTCGACTACGTCACCGCAGATGTGGGCACGCTGAATAGCTGGTCCATCACCTTTGCGGCAAACGGGACTGGGCCGGTAGCCATTCCGCAGATGGTCGACGTGTGCGACAACTGCGCCGGCTGGGCACAGGTCGACCTGACCAATTACAACAATGCCGTTAACGGCGGCAGCGGCAGTATTGTCAATTGGTGGGCAGACCCCAACGCCACCTTGTCGGTGCCCAATCCTGCTTCCGTACAGATATTCGGCGGTTCCTACTGGGCCACTGTTCAGGACGGGAGCTGCGAATCTGCCCCGGTGGAGGTTGACTTTACCCTTGTCATTCCCAATTGTGGCGCGAACGCCTCCCTTTCCGCCTGCAACACCGGCAATGGCACGGGCGTATTCGACCTTACTTCCGTCGACAACGTGGTCAACCTCGGAACCAATGACCAGGTGAACTGGTACGCAGACCAGAACGCCACCATTCCCATTGCTAATCCTGCCGCCTATATCTCGGGGGTGGAACGGTTTTGCTGTTGTTTTGATGGCACCTGCCCTTCCTTTCCCCGGGGTGTGACCCTAACCGTAACGCAGGGTAGTGGCAGCGCCAACCCCGCCGCCCTCAACGAGTGCGATGGCGGTACGGGGCAGGCGGTTTACAACCTCACCACGGTCGAAAGTGTCGTCAATGGCGGCTCGGGTGCCCCGGTATCCTGGTGGGCGGACGCCGGCGCTACTGTGCCTATTGCCAACCCGGTGAACTTCGCAAGCTCCGGCGGCACCGTTTACGCTACGGTAAACCAGGGGGCTTGCAGCTCCCTGCCCGCGCCGGTCAGCCTGTCGTTGTCTCCCGCTCCAACCGCTGTTCCCTACCCGCTTGACGGCTGCGACAATGGCGGCGGCACCGGAACGTTCGACCTGACTTCCATCGAAAATTTCGTCAACCTCTCCACGGGATTTCCGGTCAGCTGGTTTACGGACCCGGCAGCGAACAACCCCATTGCCAACCCCGGCAGCTATCAGTCGGCCGAAGGGCCGGTGTACGCCGTGGTCGATAACGGGGCCTGCACCTCGGCGCCAACGGCGATCCCGCTAAACCTGGTGCCAACACCCAATATCGGCAACGCCACCATCTCCCCCAACCCCTCCTCCTTCTGTGGGCCGGGTACGGTTCTTATCACCTTCAGTATGCCTGAAGGCGGTGTGCCTTTTGAGGTGACGATGGAGTACGGCAACCCCGGCAGCGGCTTTCAAACCTACACCGGCGTCAACGTTTTCGACGGCAGCACGGTGCCTTTCGTCATCAACGAAACTACGGAGTTCCTGCTGACTTCCGTCTCCGTCCCCAACAATGGCTTTTGCTCCGTAGCCTTTTCCAACCCCATCCCCGTCACGGTTTCGGCCAACAGCCCGCCCACTCTTGTCCTGACGCTCACCCCCACGGTCTGCGCCGGAGAAACATCCGACCTGAGCACCGTGGTGTCCACTCCGTCAGGGTTGCCCATCAACTTCCATACGGCCACCCCGCCCACGCCGGCCAATCAGCTGCCCTCATCGGTGATCGCCCCGCCGGCCAGTACGATCTATTACGCCTTCGTCGATGACGGGGCGGGGTGTACCAACCAATTGCCGATACCTGTAACCGTTACGCCGGCATCAACGCCTCAGTTGGGCAGTGCTACCGTTTGCGAAAGCGAGGCCAGTGTCGACCTGACAACGCTACAGGACCCCGCTTTCCCAGCCGGCACATGGATCGGCCCCGGCGTGTCCGGCAGCGTTTTCTCCCCTGCCGGCCTGACGGGAACCATCACGCTATCCTTCGAGCCTTTCGCGCCCTGCTCTGAACCCGGGGCCACCACCATTGACGTTCTGCCGGAGGCGGCACCCAGCCTCGGTACGGCCAGCGTTTGCGCGAGCGGCTCTGGCGTCAACCTGACGGCCCTGCAGGACCCCGCCTTCCCGAGCGGCGCCTGGATCGGCCCCGGCGTGGCGGGCAATTTTTTCAACCCGCAGGGGCAGAGCGGGCCGGTGGCCCTCACCTTTGCCCCAAACAGCAACTGCGGCCTGCCGGTCACGACGATCATCTCTGTCAACCAGCCACCGGCCACTGCCGCTCTGGAGGTGGCCTGCGCTGCCAATAACGCAAACTACACCGTGAGCTTCAACATCAGCGGCGGTGCCCCGGGCAGCTATGTGGTGAATGGTCAGCCGAGCGGCCCTGCCTTCGCCTCGCCGCCGATACCCAGCGGCAGCCCCTATAGCTTCCAGGTGGATGACGGCAACGGCTGCGGGCCGGTGGCGGTAACCGGCAGTTTCAATTGCGACTGCGCAACCTTCGCCGGATCGATGAACCAGGCCGGCGGCCCCGTTGAAGTGTGCGGGGATGCGGCCTTCACCGCAAGCTTTAACAACAACGCCTTGCTGGACGGCAATGACGTGCTGCTGTTCGTACTCCACGACGCGCCCGGCGGCGCGCTGGGCAACGTCCTGGCGGTTAGCGCTACGCCAACATTCGGGCTGCCGGCGGGAGGCCTGCCGGGAACCACCTATTACATCAGCGCCGTTGCCGGCAATGACGACGGCAGCGGCAGCTTCGACCCCGCAGATGGCTGCCTTTCTGTTGCCAGCGGCGTGCCAGTCGTATTTTACGATGTGACCGCCGGGATCGGCCCCGGCGGCAGCATCTGCACCGGCGAGTGCTTCGAGCTGGACCTATCGTTCAGTGGCGTGGCGCCCTTTGTATTTTCCTATGAAACCATCACGCCGAACGGCAGCACTACGGAAACCCTCGACGCTTCCCAACCCAATGCCCAATTGACCGTTTGCCCCGATGCCCTCGGGGTGGCTGCCGGCCAGATTTCCATACGCCCCATCAGCCTGACAGATGCCAATGGCTGTAATGTATCGTTTCCCGGCAACCAGGACATTGCGATCGAAGTGCTGTCGGCACCGTCCGCCAGCCTGTCGCCCACCCTCTGCCCCGGCGAGCGCCTGACGGTCAATGGCACCATCTATGACGCGTCGAACCCGACAGGAACGGAAGTCATCCCCACCGGCTCGGTCCAGGGCTGCGACAGTACGGTAATCGTGAATCTAAGTTTCTATCCGGATGCGGTGGGCGAGTTAACAACGGTGCTCTGCTCCGGCGGCAGCATCGAGGTGAACGGCACGGTATACGACGAGGCCAACCCGGCGGCCACAGAAATCATCCCGGGCGGCTCGGCGCAGGGCTGCGACAGCCTCTTGAATGTAAGCCTGAGCTTTTTCCCGGAAGCGGTGGGGCTGTTGTCGCCCGTGCTCTGCACCGGGGGCAGCATCATCGTCAACGGTACGGTTTATGACGAGTCCAACCCATCTGGGGTAGAGCTCCTGCCCGGCGCCGGCGCCAACGGCTGCGATTCCCTGGTGGAGGTGGCGCTGAGCTTTAACGACGCCGTCAGCTCCGACCTGGCGGAAACCCTCTGCCCCGGCGGCAGTTTGGAGGTCAACGGCACGGTGTACGACGCGGCCAACCCGGCGGGCACGGAGGTGTTTCCCAATGGTTCGGTCCAGGGCTGCGACAGCATCGTGAACGTAAGCCTGAGATTCTTCCCCGAAGCGGTGAGCGAGATAACGACAGTGCTCTGCCCCGGCGGCAGTTTGGAGGTCAACGGCACAGTTTACGATGCGGCCAACCCGGCGGGCACGGAGGTGTTTCCCAACGGCTCGGCGCAGGGTTGCGACAGCATCGTGAACGTGAGCCTGAGCTTCTTCCCGGAAGCGGTTGGGCAATTGTCGCCCGTGCTCTGCACCGGGGGCAGCGTCATCGTCAACGGCACAGTTTATAACGAGTCCAACCCATCTGGGGTAGAGCTCCTGCCCGGCGCCGGTACCAACGGCTGCGATTCCCTGGTGGAGGTGGCGCTGAGCTTTAACGACGCCGTCAGCTTCGACCTGGCGGAAACCCTCTGCCCCGGCGGCAGCATTGAGGTCAACGGCACGGTGTACGACGCGGCCAACCCGGCGGGCACGGAGGTGTTTCCCAACGGCTCGGCCCAGGGCTGCGACAGCATCGTGAACGTAAGCCTGAGTTTCCATCCCGAAGCTGTTTTTGAACTGGTGCAAACCTTAGGGCCCGGCGGCAGCATTATCGTCAACGGTACGGTGTACGACGAAGCCAACCCGGCCGGCACGGAGGTGCTGGGCAATGCCGCGGCCAATGGGTGCGACAGTATGGTCTTCATCTCGCTGTCCTTTGAGGCGGTGGCCTTGGCCCTGGCGGCCAGTGCGGTTCCGCCCACCTGTGCCGGCGAAGAAGACGGGCAGGTCATCATCGAAAGCATCAGCGGCGGGGACGGCAATTATTACATTGCGCTGAACGGGCAGCCGCCTTTTGCGGCAGGCCCTTTGCCGGCGGTCATCGGCGGCCTGCCGCCCGGCAGCTATCGACTGGAGGTGAGCGACGGGTCGGGGTTGGCCACGGTGCTGACGGGCACGGTGCCGGAAGCTGTTGCCCGATTCCTCGACCTGGGGGACGTCGTGTTCATCGAGCTTGGCAGTGACGTGCCGTTGGACGCCAATACCAACATCACCCCTGCGTCCATACGGTGGGAACCTACAGATTTTCTCTCCTGTACCGACTGCCTCTCCCCCGTAGTGGAACAACCGACGGCAGACATCCGCTACCGGCTCATCCTCACCGATGAGAACGGCTGCACCGCAAGCGACGAGGTGGAAATAGTTCTTACGAAGCGCCGCGATATTTTCATCCCCAACGCCTTCAGCCCCAACGGCGACGGCCGGAATGACCGCCTGACGGCCTTTGCCGGCGCGGATGCCGTCAGGGTCCGATCCTTCCGCATTTTTGACCGGTGGGGCGGCGCAGTCTTCGAGCAGTCCGGGTTCCCCCCCAATGACCCTTCGGAAGGGTGGGACGGCACGCACCAGGGCGAGCCGCTTAACGCAGGCGTATTCGTCTATTTCGCCGAAGTGGAATTCCTGGATGGAACGGCCCGGTTGTTCAAGGGGGAGGTGCTGCTGCTGCGGTAGGGGTAGCATAAAATTATGGGTTTGCCAGGTGCTTCATCACCCATTTTGTCGCCCTCAAAGAGCAGCTTTTCCATATTGAGAAGTAACTTGAAAATCGGCTACCCGTCTGAGGGCCTCGGCGTGAGCCCGGCCGAACGCTGGACAGCAGAGAGGGGAAAGCCGAGCGGAGTCGAGGCCAAGCGTTTGCAGGAGGCATGGAGTGTCCAATCTTTGACGGGTAACCTGAAAATCTTGTAAAGAATTGGTTGTCAGTTGAATAGAACAAAAGCCCATCCGCGCCCAGAAATTTCTCATGTAAGGTACACACGTGGCGAAAAGATGCCACGAAAACACTAAAACACCAAATCCGCACTAAATTTAGTGCGGATTTGGTGCCTTTGTGTTTTTGTGGCGATACGTGTACGCTCTACATGAAAAATTGCCCATCCGCGCCGGCGGATGGGCTTTTTGCGTAGTGGGGCCGCCGGGGCAGGCAACCTTCGCCCGGCAACGGCTGCCGGAGGTGCTTTATCCTGATGTTGCAGCCTTATGGGAGTGAAGCGAGCGTTAAGGTTTTGAGGGTATAGGGTAACCATCCTACAGGAAAACCTGTGCCTGCAGGCGGATGACCTTGACATCATTCGGGGCGCCGGTCACCGGGTCGCCGCCGCCTTCGCGGGGGTCGTTGAATACGGAGTGGTACTCCAGCGTAAGCTTGGCGTTGTGCCCGCTGATGAAGTAGTTCAGGCCAAAGTCTACCGCCTGTATGTTTTCGTTCAGCCCTTCGTAGTTGGCGGATTGGAGGGCCATGTATGGCATAAAGCCGGAGCGGGGCAGTTTGTAGCCCAACTGCCCGTAGAAGGCCGTGCCGGTGCCGGCCCAGCGGCTGACGAAGTCCTTTCCGTAGTCGAACTTTATGAGCGTAGCGTAGGCGTTGAGGCAATCGCCTTCCGAGAGCGGCAGGTCCAGATAAGCGTCCACGGCATAGTGGAAGACGTCTTCATGGGCTCCGTTGCTGTTGTTATACATGCCGTTAGGATGAGCGAAAAAGCCTGCGCCGACGGCCAGCACTTTCCTGCTGCCCAGGTAAGTGCCCACCGCATTGGGCAGCAAGGTAGATTCGTCGTCCCAGAAGTTATACCGGAAATATCCCTCCAGGATAGTATTGCCGGTAGGGTTGCCGTTTTGGTCCGGTTGTTCGAAACCGGTATAGGACAGGCCGGTGTCTTTGTCTCCGTAGTTTCCCTGCAGCCCGTTCCGGCCGGGGTTGTTGAAGGCCAGCCGGTAGTCGAAATTTTTATACTGCCCCTTGGCATAGATGCCCAGGTGCCGGTTGAACTGGTCGGTGACCGCCAGGGAGTGCCACTGGACAAAGGGGCGGGGCTGGTCCAGCGTCATGTAGGTGGTGGTGCCGTGGCTGCCGAAACGGGTCAGCCCCCTCCAGTAGTGCAGGCCGCCGCCGATGAACAGGGCGTCGTTGTTGGTGAGCTTATACTCCGCCCAGGCCTCGTGCAGGAAAAACTGCGCCCCGTCGCCGTCGTTTCCAAGGCCGGTGATGTTTCCGGGTGACAGGTTGTTCAGCCCGAAATGGGTCAGGATCAGGAAGCGCGGCGACACCTGCGCGTAGGCCATCACCCGCGAACGGCGGATGCTGTGGGTAAGCTGCAGGGCGGCGCCTTCGTTCGCCAGGTTGTTGGTCTGCACCCAGTGCTGGTGCCAGAACAGGAAGCGGACATATTTGCTGCCGTCTCCCGATAAATCCAGCACGAGCGGCTTGTAGGAATGGTCAACTTCCGGTTTCTCCGGGCCGTCCGTATGTTCCTGGCTTACCTGGCTTACCTGGCTTTCCTGTGCTTTCTGGGTTTCCCCGGCTTCCTGGGCAGAAGCAGCGAGGCGTACCCCCAGGAAAAAGGCAGAAAGAGCAAGCAGCCGAATAAAGTGTTTCATGTGTGTCGTTTTTGAAATGTGCAACGGTTTTCTTGAAATAAGTAAGCCTCAAAAAACAAGTTGTCGGTTTCGACGGTGAGGCAGCTGTTGCCTGAAAGGGCATAGTAAAGGGAGTGGAAAAAATCAAGTTGTTTTACTGTGCCTCCTGGAGTTGCGCTTCGGCTTGCCCCTCCCAGGCTTTTTTCTCCAGCCGGTCGGACAGGAAGGTAGCCAGGAGGAGGAAAAATATCAGGCCGACGGACAGGTACTCTTCCTGGACGCCAAACAGGGGCCGGGAGGAGAAATCCTTCAGGCCCAGCGCCTCGAAGCCTTTATTGTATTTGGGGGTCTGGTCCTGCTTGATGGAGGGGAAGGTGGCCAGCAGGTCGCCCTTGATCGATTCGTTGATCGCTTCCATCTTCGCTCTGGCGGTGGAATCGCCCAGGGTGTAGTTGATCTCGTTCAGCTCCAGTTCCAGCTCCGTGTAGTGAGTCGACTGGCCGCTAAAGGAGGCAGTCACGCCGTCGAGGGTCATCGTGGCGAACGAGTTGCCGTTCAGGGAGACGTATACCCGCCGGCGCAGTTGTTCGATCTTGATGGTCGGGAAGAGGCTGAATGCATCTATCCCGAATTCATGCAGGCGCTCGGCGAGGGCTTTGCGGTGGTCCTGGTGTATTTTGCGGAAAAGGGGGTGGCCTTCTATCGGGGTGTTCGGCGTCCCGTAGAACTTGATCGGGTATTTGTACTCCGCCCGGTTGAGCATATTGTCATCGATGTCGTTGACTTTGACCTGGAGGAGTTGCCGGCCGTTCTTGCGGTCAGTCTGGTCGGTGAGCACATAGCGGGAGCGGTGCCTGACGCCGAACTGCCGTTTCAGCAGCTGCATTTCCTCGTTGTCGTAGTACTGGTCGATGAAGAAGTCTTCGGCGATCTTGGTGCTGAAGCCGGCGTCGAATTCCTTCAGGAAAAGGTTGTCGTTGTCGTACCGGGCCTTCAGGTAGTTCCAGACGGAGTCCACGATCTCGTTCGGCACCGCCAGCTTGATTTCGTTCTCGATGCGCATGGCGTCGAAGCCGCCGGCGTCGAATTCCGACGATTGGCCGAAAACGGAAAAGCAGGAAAAGAGGAGGAGTGTCAGTGTAAGAAGTCGTAGTTTCATGATGTTATGATTGTTATGAAAAATGTTTCTTTCCTGGAGAACCCTGTGAGGGCCAACCAAAATGCCTGTTTTGCATCCCGCGGATGGCTGCCATTCTAACGTTAGACACGTTGATCGTTGCCGGTTGGTACTAACCTGTTGCCCATTATTGGCTGCCAACAGTTGGAAACAGCAGACGACGGTCAACAATCAACAGCCAACTTGTCCAGTAATTAGACAGACGGATAGCCACGCAGATTAAAAGGTGGGGGGTAAGTGGGGGGTGGGGGGCGAGAGGGTTGAAGGCGAAGTGGAATTCATCCTTCCCGGCCTGGTCAGCTTCAAAGCGCAATTACTGTAGTCGGCTACCCATCTAAGGTTGGACACTCGATGCCTTCGGCACACGCTTGGCCTCGACTCCGCTCGGCTTTCCCCTTTCTGCTGTCCAACCTCAGACGGGTAGCCCTGCAGTCCTATTCATCCTCAGAAGACAGTTCGGCCCTGCTGGTGTTCAGTATTTTTTCCAGGGCGTCCAGATGTTCGCTGAAGGCCCTGCGCCCGGGGGCTGTCACTTCGTAGGTAGTATTCGGCTTGCGGCCGACGAACTGCTTGTGTACTTTTATGTATCCCTCTTTTTCCAACGCCCGGAGGTGGCTGGCCAGGTTGCCGTCCGTGGCTTCCAGCATTGTTTTGAGGCGGTTGAAATCAGCATCGTCATTGACCAGCAGAATGGACATGATACCGAGCCGCAACCGGTTATCAAAAATTTTATTGAGCTTGGTAATGAAATCTTTCATCGTCTAAGAGGTTAGAGGTTGGATATCTGGCGCGTTTTCCGGCTAAGGCCCAACCCTCTCCCGCTTGTTCTCTCCAGCTTCGTATTTATAATACATCCAGACGCCGTAGATGATGTGCAAAAAACCAAATCCTATGACCCAGGCCTCCAGCCCAAAACCCATGCGGAAAGTAGCCAGAAGGCCCAGGGCGATCTCGCAAAGGCCCAGGTAATGGACATCGTGCAGGGTATATTTGCTGGCATTGACCAGCGCCAGGCCGTAAAAGACCAGCGTCGCCGGCGCTACCAGCCCGATCAAACCATGTTTGAGCAATGCCAGGCAGAAAAGGCCGCCGGCCACCAGGGGAATGCCCAGGCTGACCAGCAAACGCCGGGTCAATGCATCCCAGATTCTCTGCTCCTTGCGCCGCGCTTTGCGGGTCGTGAAAAAGATGCCGAAACTCAGGGCCAGCACAATGACGCCCACCGCGTCCAGGATGAAAAACGTGACATATCCCATCCCCCACTTCTGTATCTCCGGCGCCATGACGTAATAAGGGCGTTCCTGGTCAAAAGGGCTGACGCCTAAGTAAGCATAAACCAATGCCGCCCCCAGCAATGCCGCCACGCCGGCAACAACACCCGACAGGCCGCTCAGCGAGATAAACCGCGATGAACGTTCCATCAAAGAGCGAATCTCGCTCAATGTTTCCAGGTGTTGATCTGGGTTCATTTTTTTCATATAAAGAACTTTGTGTGGCAAAGTTGATTGTCAATTTGAACAGAATTTACGGAGCGGCGAGAGAGATGTTTCACGGAAAGCTCAAAATTTTTGAAACTATTTAGCTGGGCTAAGAGGCTTTTGCCACAAAGACACCAAGGCACAAAGATTGCACAAAGCCTTGGTGCGATCTTGGTGTCTTGGTGGCAAAGGCATCAGGCCCACAAAAATAGTTGCCAAATTTTTTTAATTAATCGGAAGCGTTTCCCATTGGCCGGCGATACGAACAATTTATCGTTATGTAAACTTATACTAGCAATCGCTACTTGTGATGCACAACAACCCAATACTTGCCAGATTCAAAAAAGACCGTTTATGGCCAAAACCAGCTTTTTTCCAAAGTTAAGAACCGCAGCAGCGCTGATTTTTGTCTTTGTGTTGATTTATGGCACCAATCGCCTGGACAACCACCATTTTGAAAATGTACAGCACATCATCAACACCGTTTACGAAGACAGGATCGTTGCTCAACATTACATTTACCAACTGAACAACCTCTATCGCCGGAAGGAGGAGGGCATTCCCGGCTCGTTGAAAGAAGAGGCTGCCCGGGATATCAACCGGCAAATTGACAACTACTTCGAGCTGTTTTCAGCTACAAGGTTAACCAATAAAGAGGCTCGGGTTTTCCAGTTGCTGGAGGAAAAAAACGAGGAGCTGAAGGCCCTGGAAGCGCGGCTGGCTAGCCTGCCGGACAGCGACCCGGGCGAAAAGGATATCGACCGGATAAAGGCGAAGATCGATGGGATATACGAAAGCCTGGACGGCCTTTCCGAAATTCAATTGAACGAAGGAGGGCGCCTGCGGCAAGCCGCTCAGGATTCTCTGGATACCAATTCCTTTTTCTCGCAGTTGGAATTGGTCGCACTTTTGTTTACCGCCCTGCTGGTCCAGATCATCATATTTTATGTGCCGAAAAGCAATTAGCGCCTGCTTGGAGCGGAAAAAGGAACCCGGATCATGCGTTTTAATAAAAATACCTTTTAACTTGGGCGGATAACGTATAATTAAAAGACAGATGAAAGCCCTTTTCTACACCCGGGAATATCCGCCCTACGTCTACGGCGGCGCCGGCGTCCACGTCGAATACCTGGCGGCCGAACTGGCCAAACTGATGGAAGTGGAGGTGCGCTCGTTCGGCGACCAGGATGAAACTGCCGGAACCTTAACCGTCAAAGGTTTTCCCTATGACAATCCGGTTTTCAGCCGGGCCGACGGCAAGCTAAAGGCCGTCCTGCAAACCCTGAGTACCTGCGTGCACATGAACGCGGCGCCGACAGATGCCGACGTCGTGCACTGCCATACCTGGTACGCTCATTTTGCCGGCATCGTCGCCAAATTGTGCTACGGCATCCCTCTGGTCATTACGACCCATTCCCTGGAACCGCTGCGGCCCTGGAAACGGGAACAACTGGGAAGGGGGTACGACGCTTCCTCCTGGGTGGAAAAAACGGCTATCGAAATGGCGGACGCCATAATCGCCGTTTCCGAAGAAACCAAACAGGACGTCCTGAAATTCTTTGACGTCGGCGAGGAGAAAATTAAAGTCATCTACAACGGCATCGACCTGCAGCAGTATGCCGCCACGGAAGCTGCGTCAACCTTGGAGGAATACGGCGTGGACCCCTCCCGGCCCTACGTGCTTTTCGTGGGCCGCATCACCCGGCAGAAGGGCATCATCCACCTGGTCAACGCTATAAAATATATCGATCCCGAAACCCAGGTCGTACTGTGTGCCGGCGCGCCCGATACGCCCGAGATCGCCAAAGAGATGGAGGATAGCGTCCGGGAGGTGAAAAAAAACAGGGATAACGTGATCTGGATCGATAAAATGCTGAGCAAGGAGGCCGTCATTCAACTGTATTCCCACGCCGACGTATTCTGCTGCCCGTCCATCTACGAACCCTTCGGCATCATCAACATCGAGGCCATGGCGTGCCATACCGCCGTGGTGGCCAGCGCAGTGGGAGGAATCAAGGAAGTGGTCGTCCACGGAGAAACCGGTTTGTTAATCCCTCTGGAACAACAAAATGCTGCCCCCTTCGAACCGGTCGACCCCGACAAGTTCTCCAGAGACCTGGCTGCCGGCATCAATAAACTGATCGCCGACCCGGAACTGAGGGCGTCTATGGCCCGGAAAGGCCGGAAAAGAGTGGAAGATCACTTCGACTGGCGGGCCATTGCCCGGCAGGTGGAGCAGTTGTACCGGTCGCTGGCGGGGAAAGGATGAGTGGGCAATTAGACAAAGAAAAAACCAATAAAATAAAGGGCGGGACGATCGACAACGATGTCGCTCTGTTTTTTTCCGGATCAGAAACCAAATTAATGAGGGCTTTTAAATGGGTCGCGATACTGTTCTTTGTATCGCAGGGTGGGTTTTCATCTGTAGCGCAACCGGGCTTTACTGCAACGCCGGAAGTGGTCACTGCTGTCAAGCCTTCCGATATTTTGGTCTTTTACAATTATACTCAGTTCGGGAACCTGACGGGCGACACACTTCAGATGCGGTGGGTCAGGACTGAGGTTGTCGCCAGCAACCGGTCGGCTACCCCCGGGACGGGGCCGATGGGCAATTGGGCCATCGCCATCCAGGACCCCAATGCGTATTACAACCCCGCCATTGGCCTCGACAGCGCCGATTTTTTTCTGCCGCCAACGACCAGCAGCACCGACCATTTTATCCTCCAGCTTTTCCCCAATAACGAAGCGGGCAACCTGATAATGAAGTTCCGGTTCTTTCCCGTCGCTAACCCCGCGGATTCGCTGGCCGTGACTTTCGACTTCACTGCCACTCCGGTAATGACTTTAACCATTGAACCGGCGCCCGATGCCGTGATTTCTGCCTACCCGAACCCTGCCCCGGGCCGGTTCTTCATCCGCAATCTAACGGGCAGCCCCAGCATGGTGACCTTATTTTCTCCACAGGGACAAGCATTACAACCCTTTTCCTTGCCGCCCGCAGAAGAGTATTCAGTTGATGGGGGCCGATTGCC
This sequence comes from Lewinellaceae bacterium, assembly GCA_020636375.1. Taxonomy (GTDB): domain Bacteria; phylum Bacteroidota; class Bacteroidia; order Chitinophagales; family Saprospiraceae; genus JACJXW01. The sequence goes on from JACJXZ010000016.1 coordinate 225,690, forward strand.
CGCCGGCACATACTATCTGAGAGCCGAGACACCCCGGAAAAAAAGTACGTGGATATTATTAACGATACAATAACCGGATCCAAACTCACTTATTCACTCATTCACTCATTCACTCATTCCTTCATTCCCTCAATCCCTCACCGCCACCGGATCCAGCAATTGAAAGAACTGGTCCAGCTTCGGCATGATGACGATCTCGGTGCGGCGGTTGAGGCTGCGCCCGGCCGCCGTCGTATTGTTCGCCTTGGGCACGTACTGGGAGCGCCCGGCGGCCGTCATCCGTTCCGGGGCCACGTAGTGTTCCTGCTGCAGGATGCGCACCACGGAGGTGGCCCGCTTCACGCTCAGATCCCAGTTGTCGGCAGTGCAGGCGTTGGATATGGGCACGTCGTCGGTATGGCCTTCGACCATGATGTTCATATCGTCGTGGTCGTTGACCACCGTGGCGATCTTGCCCAGGACTGAGTGGGCCGCCTGGTTGATCCGGGAGCTGCCCGACTGGAACAGCAGCTTGTCGGAAATCGAGACGTGGACAAAGCCACCTTTGACCTCCACCTGGATGTCCTCGTCGTCGATGTTGCTCAGGGAGCGCTTGAGGTTCATCACCAGGGCGAGGTTGAGGCTGTCCTTGGATTGCACCCTGGTGGTCAGGTCCTGGATGAAGGAGTACTGTTGTGTAATGTTCTCCAGCGATTTCTTGATGCTTTCTGCCCCGTCTTTATTGACCACCGACAGGTCCGCCATGCGGTCCAGCAGGCTGGCCTGTGTGTTCTGGGCATGGCTGAGCTGGGCTTCCAGTTGTTCGATCTGTTCGTTCTTCAGGGCCAGCTCGCTTTCCAGGGCGGCCACCTTTTTTTTGTTGCAGGCGCTGAAGGGCAGCAGCGCCAGGCTGAGCATAAGGACTTGCAGTTTTTTCATAGGAGTTGCTTGGTTAGTTACCCTTAATAAACTGCCTGGAGTGCCGTTTTATTATTTCCCGGCGCATTAGTCCTGTTTGGCGAACACCTTGCGCAGCAGTTCCGACGTGCGCGCCCCGACGTTCTCCCGGATGTCCTTCTCCTTCACTTCGACGAGGCCAAACAGCCCCAGGAGCGCCTGCCGGGTGACGTAGTCGTCCAGCTCCGGGTTGGCGTTGGCCGTGAGGGGGATTTTATTGTAAGCCGTCACCGCGTCGCGCCAGTAGGTGCGGGCGTTGAACTTGTCGAGCGACGTTATGATGACCGGCTTGAACTCCGAGTAAAGCTGGTCGTAGGTCGTTTTCTCCAGGTAGCGGGTGGCGGCGTCTTTATTGCCCATGAGGATGTTCATGGCGTCCTGGAAGGTCATCTGTTTGATGGCGCTGACGAAGATGGGCTTGGCCTTTTCCGCCGCGTCCTCCGCTGCCCGGTTGATCTTCAGGACGATCTCCTCTTCTACGTTGGAAAAGCCGGGCACGGCGCGCAGCTTGCCGGCCACTGCCTGGGCTTCTTCCGGCAGCAGCACCTTATAGGCGCTCTTGTAATAGCCGTCTTCGGCCGACAGGAAATCCACTGCTTCGGCCACGCCGATGTTCAGGGCTTCCTTGAGGCCGTTGCCGGCTTCTTCCTGGCTCAGGCCGCCGCCCAGCAGGCCGTCTTTGGCTTGTTTGGCTTTTTCCAGCCACTTCTGGGCATGGAGCCCGTTGAGCGCCAGCGCGCAGATCAGCAATAATCCTAGTTTTCTGGTCATGTTATTCAGGTTTTTGTCCCTCGTGCCGCGATCATCCTGATCGCAGGGCCACTATATTTCCGCGCTAAATTATACACTTATCGGCACGCCAGGCAACTCTGGCCCATAGCTTAACGTAAGTAAAACATTTGGAACGCCCCTTCGTTAAGGGCTTTAACATACCCGAAGGCGGAGAGCGCCGGCATTTCCACCCACTTCCACCCATTTCCCCATATTTCCACCCATTTTCACCCATATTTCCATCCATTTCCCCATAATTCCCTATATTTCCAAAGCGCTCTCCTGCTTTTTCAAAACACCAATCATGGGCACAAAATTGATCTTTGCAACAGTACTGGCACTGCTCACCACCACCCTTATGGCACAACCAAACCGCATACGCGCCCACGGCATTGAGCCGGGCATCCTGCCCGCCGGCCCCCTGAACGCCATCACCGACGTAGCCGGCGTCCGGGTAGGGCATCTCACCCTTATTGCCGGCGACAGCGTCCGGACCGGCGTTACTGCCATCCTGCCCCACGAGGGCAACATTTTCCAACAGAAAGTCCCCGCCGCTATTTACATCGGCAACGGCTTCGGCAAGCTCATGGGCTACAGCCAGGTGGAAGAGCTGGGCAACCTCGAAACGCCCATCATCCTGACCAACACCCTCAGCGTGCCCACCGCCGCCGATGCGCTGATCGACTTCACTCTCGGCCACCCGGAAAATGCCGGCGTGCGTTCGGTCAACCCCGTCGTGGGAGAAACCAATGACGGGGTGCTGAACGACATCCGAGGCCGGCATGTCAGGAAGGAGCACGTCCGGCAGGCCATCGCCTCGGCCGCCTCCGGCCCGGTGGCAGAAGGCAACGTGGGCGCCGGTACGGGAACCATCTGTTTCGGCTTCAAGGGCGGCATCGGCACGGCTTCCCGCCGGCTGCCGGCGCCAGACGGCGGCTATACCGTTGGTGTGCTGGTGCAGGCCAACTTCGGCGGTGTGCTGCAGGTGGATGGGCTGCCAGTAGGGGAGGAGTTCAGGAAGAAAAAGGCGGCCGGCGGCTCCGGCGACGGCTCCTGCATGATCGTCGTGGCCACCGACGCTCCGGCCGACGCCCGCAACCTGAAGCGGATGGCCAAGCGGGCGATGCTGGGCCTGGCCCGTACGGGCGGCATTGCTTCCAATGGCAGCGGGGATTATGTCATCGCCTTTTCCACCGCCGGGGGCCTGCGTGTGCCCTACGCTCCCGCCAGCCCCCTGCTGGAGCAAAAAGTGCTGGACAACAGTGCCATGACGCCTCTTTTCCTGGCGGCCATCGAAGCTACCGAGGAGGCTATCCTGAATTCGCTCTTCATGGCGGAGTCGATGACGGCCAACGGACATACGGTGGAGGCCCTGCCGGTGGAGGCGGTTTTGGAGATGATGGGACGAAATGGAAAGAAATGAGAACCCTGGAGTGATCCGGCCAGGACATCACCGCCTGGGCGGCAGGTTCGTCGTTGGCACAATGGATCGGCCGGCGCAGCCAAATTCCCCATTCCCAGTGAAACAAGTTTTCCCTCATTCCGTAAGACACAATTGTTCCTTCAGGATTTTCGAAGTATAAGCGCTCAGTAAGAGCAGGCACCGCGGCTCGAAATCCGGGCTGTTCTGCCAGGCTTTGTCTCCTGATGCGGTGCTCAGGATTCTGTCTCTCCCCCCCTCCATTGAAGCAGGAACTCAGGGCTTCAACCGTGCTCATTCATTAACCTCAACTAATACTATGGCATGAGAACTACACTGAAACCACCTCGCCTGCCGGGGAAACTGTTGCTTTCAACCCTGCTCGGCGTTTTCCTTTTCCTTCCCGGCCTGCGGGGCCAGCACAACCTGGCGCTCTACCAGATGCAATCGCTACCCCAGTCGTTCGAACTCAATCCCGGGCGCCTGCCCAAGGTCAAAGGCTACCTGCAGTTGCCCGGCTTGTCCGGCATTGGCGTGGGCGTGGGGAACAACAGCTTCGGCCTGGAAGAGCTGGGCCTGAAGATTTCCGACTTCGACCCTGGCATCAGCCTGGACACGCTGTTGGCCAAGGCAAACGACGACAACCGCTTAGGCCTCGACGGAAGCGTCCAGCTGTTTGGCCTGGGCTTTTCGGCGGCGAACGGCAAGGTATTTATCGGCCTGGGCGTCCGGGAACGGATCGAAGCCAGGGGCAGCCTCCCCAGAAGCGTATTCGTCCTGTCCGACGATATCAGCCGGGAGAATTTCGTGCCCGGGAAGGTTTATGATTTTTCCAACCTGGATTTCAGCCTGCTGCACTACCGCAGCATTGGCCTGGGAGTAGGGATAAAAATAACCTCCCGCCTCTCCGCCGGCGCTCGTTTCAACTACCTGATGGGGCAGGAAAACCTCTGGACGGTCAACAACGGCTTCCGGCTGAATGCGGTGGGCGACCGATCGGTTTTCAATATTGACGGCGGCTTTGACGTCTATTCGGCAGGCCTGATTCGCCTTGCCGACGGGCCGGACATCTCCCAGTTGCTGGGGTCGGGGAATTCCGGCATGGCGGTCGACCTGGGCGTCAATTACCGCTACTCCAATAAATGGTCCTTCTCGGCAAGCGTCCTGGACCTCGGGTCCATACGCTGGAAGACGGACGTCGCCGGCATCCGGTTTACCGAGACCGTCGGAGACCCCATTGACCAACTGGAGGAATCGGTATCGGAAATGGCCGACGGCGGGCTGGAGAGCGACGTCGTTTACACCACGCCCCTGCCGCTCAAGGTATACCTCGGCGGCCAGTACCACCTCACCTCCCAGACCAGCCTCGGCCTGCTCTACAATGCCCGCGTCATCCAGGGGGCGACGGACAATGCCCTCAGCTTCTCATTCAGCACCTTCCTGCGCAACTGGATCGGCTTGTCGCTCAACGCCTCGGCCTACAACCGGCGTTTCTTCAACCTCGGCGCCGGCCTGTCGCTCAACCTCGGGCCGCTGCAGGTTTTTGCCGTTTCCGACAACATCTTCGGCGTACTGGGCACCGGCCGCAGCCTGGACGCCCACGCCGGGGTGAACTTCACCTTCGGGTGGCACCCGAAAGAAACCATGCTGAAAGACGAGGAGCAGGTGGCCGTTGCGCCGGACATGAACCCGGCTTCCGTTGCAGAGGAGCCTGCGCTCCAGTCCCGGAAGGAAAGGCGCGCGGCGAAAAAAGCGGAGAAAGCTGCCCGGGCTGAGCAGAACCAGCCGGCTGCCAGCGAAGAACCCGTGGTGGCCGCGGCGGAAGCGCCGGCGCGCAAACCCCGCAAAGAACGGCGCCCGCCTAAGGCAAAGAAAGAGAAGGAACCGGACGTTGCCGCTCCGGCAACACCAGTCCAACCGGCGGTACAGGCGCCGCCCGCCAACCCGAACCGGGTTACCCTCGTAGCCAATGTCCGGGATTACGAAACCGATGAAATGGCGCCCCCTGTTTATCTCGACGTCTACAAAATAGAACCGGGGGGAGGGCAAACCATTGAGCGCCGGGATTATTTCCCCAACGGTGCCTTTAACCTTACCCTGGAAAGAGATGCCCGCTATTTGCTGGATTTCAAGGTCCACGGGTATGAGCCGCTTCAGATCGAGGTTGAACCATCGGCTGAATTTCAGGAAGGCGACAGCTTTGCGAAGCTCTTCTTCATCCGCAAAGAGCGGGAGCAACAGGCAGAACCCCAGCCAGTGCCTCCTGCCAGCCAGCCGGTCCCGGAAACAAAACCGCAGGAACCGGCCCGCCCCCAGCCAGTACAGGAACCTGCAGCCCCCGCCCGCCCGCAGCCGGCGACCGAACCTGCCGCGCCACCCCGCCCGCAGCCGGCAGCCCCGGCACCCGCCCGGCCCGCGCCTGCTCCCGCGCCTGAAAATGCTGCCAGCCAGCCCGGCGTTCCGGCAGCCCCGGCGGCCGGCCCCGAAACGCCGGCCCAGCAGGGGATACATCAGCTGACCGGCCGGACCAGCCTGCGCGAAAAGGCGACACACGAGTCGGCCGTGCTGCAGCGGCTGGCGGAGGGCCAGCGGGTGGAAGTCCTGGAAAAAACCAACAACTGGTGGTGGAAAGTGCGTTGCGACGGCCGCCTCGGTTATGTCAAAGCCCAGCTGCTTCAGCCTGCGGGCAACCAATAAGCGTTATTTGTCAACCTGAAAAAATAAGCACCTGTGAAAAAAATAAATGCTTTCAACCTGAATTCAGGGCTCCTGGCCGCCCTGGTCCTGCTGCTCTTCCCCGCCTGTTTCAAAGTGGAGGGAGAGCTGCCGCCCCTGTTTTCGGCGCCCGATTTCCATCTCAGTTTCTTCCGGCCGGCAGATCCGGATTCCGGACAGGGCAACTACCTCCAATCCTCCATACAGGTAGGGGAGGGGTTCCACTTCGGTACGTTCGGCTATTTCAATGACAATGGCTTCCCCTCAATGGTTACCAGCCTCTACCTGGCGGATGAGGTCTCCTTTGAGGACGAGAGCGCACAGCAGGAGAGCATCCTCCTGCTCGACCCCGTCGGCCAGCCAGCCTTCGTGTACGATATCGACGCTCAGACCGGGCAGAAGGGCCAGGCCATGGTCGAGTTCGAGCCGGCGGCGCCCGGAATGTTTTATATGCGTTTTTATTACTACGACTGGGAAAACCGCATCGGCACCTTGCTGATGGAAATGATGGTGGAACGCCAGGGCGATGAATGGATCACCACCACCACTTTCCTCACCGACAACGCCAACCTGGAAGGCCTCAGAGGGCCGAGCCGGAAAGGCGGCAGCTTTGCTGCCCCTATCCGCCGCCTGGAAGAGCTACGCAGGGGGGGATACGAGGTGTCGAACCGCGGCGGGCTTTTGGACGACTGGGTACAGAGCATGAACAACCTGGTGCAGAATGACATCGGCAATTTCCTTAGCGAAACGGTCCAGTCGGTAGGCATTGCCGGCCTCGTCGTCGGCGGCATCGGGACGCTGGCCGGCTCGCCGGCCGCCGGGGTCATCCTGATCGGCGGCTTTGCCCTCACAACCGTGGGTTATGCCGTGGAATACCTGCAAACCAACGCCTGGGATAACCTCATGCAGGAGATCGGCCAGCATGTGGACGAGTACACTCAGGAGGTCCGGGAGTTTAGCGACGGAATCGTCGAAACCCTCCAGGGTTACGATTTTTCCCTGGACGAATACTGGAACCAATTCAGCGATTTCCCTACTGTCCGGGAACTGATCGACAACTTCACCGAAAATGAAATCCCCTCCTTTTGGGAGGACCTGGATGACCTGCCCGATACGGAAGGCGTCGTACACGTCGCCCTCTCCTGGAACACCAACCTGACAGACATCGACCTGTGGGTGACGGACCCCTTTGGCGAGCGGATCTACTACGAATACCCTTCCTCCGCTTCCGGCGGCTACCTCGACCTGGACGACGTGGACGGCTTCGGCCCGGAAAACATCTACTGGGCCAACGGCGCGCCGGACGGGGACTACCTAGTGCAGGTCCATTATTACGGCTGCGACGAATCGCTCTGCCCGGGGACGCAATATACCGTCAAGGTGTCGAACGGCCTGGGCGACGTGCGGTCTTTTGAAGGCACCTTGAATGCGGTGGACGTCGTGCACAACGTGGTTTCTTTCCGGAAGAACGGAAAGGATTTGGAATTCTGATCTTTTATGCAGCAGTTCTCGTTTTAGAATGCCACTAAACCACTAAGGGTTGTGGAAAGAATAACTTATAACACTTGGCTGCTTCTTTTGGCGCTATACTTCCCCGACACTGCGTGTGCGGGGCAGGCAGTTACAAATACTCGCCGTAGCTTTGGCTATGGCTGCGTTTTGTGCCTCGTCTAGCACCAAAATAAGCAACCCAATTATTTATAACTTATTCTTTCCACAACCCTAAGGCACGAAATCCCACAAAATTTAGTGCGGATTTCGTGCCTGCCTGCCCGTGAGGCCACGGCCGAGCAGGCAGGTTTTTGTGCTTTTGTGGCTGAATTTCAGGCATCATTTTGCCAAAGCGAGAATCGCTGTCTTATCTTTACCCTCAAAAAGCACATGTCTCAACCTCGCCTCCATGCCGCCCTCCGCCAGCCCGCCATGTTTATGGCCCTGCTGCTCATCGGATACCTGCTCTCCTGCCACACCCAGGACAAAAAGGCGGCCGCTGCGCCCCTCAACCCCAACGGCGACAGCGAGCTGGCCCTGCTCATGCGCGCCATGTTCGACGACGCCCTGCTCATGAAACAGCAGATCGAACAGGGCGAACAGCCCCGACCGGCCCTCGACTACCAGAAGATCCTCACTGCTGAGGCCACGGAGCCGGAGAAGGCAGCTTCCGACACATACAAGGTACACGCCCTGTCGTACCTGCAAACCATCAAGGCGTTGCAAGGCGCCGACGCCCCGCAGGCGGCTTCCCTCTACAAAAATATGGTCAACAGCTGTATGGGCTGCCACCAGGCACTCTGCCCCGGGCCGACGGTGCGGATCAAAAAGTTATATTGATGAACGCTAAGTATATGGACTGAATTAATGAATGAGTGAATGACTGAATATCCGGGGGCTTAGAGTCTGTTTTATGTAACATTATTTGTGTCCAGGTACTTAACAGGTAATTCAGGGACGGTGTACCATCACCCTTTCCACCTGTTTCCGTTGTTCTGTCCGTATTTCCAGAAGATAAACGCCCGGGGGCAGGCCGGCAATGCTGAGGCGGCCTTCGCGGGCCAGCCCGGGCCGCCCTTTCCGCACCGCCTGCCCGGCCGCGTTGAAGAGCGCCAGTTCAAAACGGGCCGGCCGTTCCAGCCGCACCTGCAGCTCATCCCGGGCAGGGTTGGGGAAAACCCGGGCAAAGGCTGTGGGCGCTGCCGGCTGCCGGCTTCCGACCATCAGCGTATCTCCCCGCGTTTTCAGGGCGATCACCTGCTCGCGGGTATTGATGAGCAGGGCGCTGTCGATGTTGGCGGGCGCTTCGCGGAGGATGATCATGTCCTCCATGACGATGAACATCTCGGCGAGTTTGCGGGAGGTGTTCAGGGCGCCCATTCCCCGGCCGGCGGCTGCGAATTCGATGCGGCCGGGCCCTGCCGACCGCCAAAAGCGGGCCTGGGTTTCGGTAGCGGCGACGAACATCAGGTCGCCGGGCACGGTATCGGGGAAAATCCGGATGGGCGGCACGATAGGCAGGGTGTCCAGCCCCCCGATGCTGAAGGCGATGCCCAGGGGCAGGCCGGAGGGCGGGAAGGCGTTGGGGTCGGGCACGATGTACTCCACGATCAGCCGGACAGTATCGCCGGGGCTGGCCGTTTGCGGCTCGAACCGCAGCTGCAGCTCGGGTGGCGTTTCGACAAAGAGGGTGTCGGGCAGGAGATAGGGGCGGGGTTCCGGGATGGAAAGGAATTGGGTGCTGTCGTAGTTGAAGGGGATGGCTTCGAGGTCCAGGCTGTCGATCAGGCCGTTGCCGTCGGCGTCCACAAACCCCAGGTTGACGCCGCTGACGGGCAGGGCGTCGGCCCAGGGCAGGTTGGGCTGCGGGATCCACTCCAGGGAAGCCGGGTCGCGGGGCGGGCCGAAGCGGTTGTAGGCTACGCCCAGCGGCAGCAGGTCGATGTGGTTGGCGGTGCCGTCGTTGTTGAGGTCGCCGGGGAACATGACCTGGGCGGTGCCGGAGGTGGCGAGGGTTAATGCAAGGGCGAGTGGTAAGAAACGGTTCATTTTTGTAATATTGAGCCAGGAAAGGATCAGGATAGAAATACTATGCATCAAAGCAAATTAATAGAATTACTGCGCAAGCTTTCCACCCGGCAGCTGAGCCGGTTTGGAGATTTCCTGCAATCGCCTTACTTTAATAAAAATACAGAAAATAAGCTGTTTTTCAACTATTTACAAGCTTTCGTCCCCGGCTTTGACCACCCGGAGCTGGAAAAAGGCGCCGTGATCCGGGCCAATCCTACGGAGAGTGGCCTGGACGAAGGGGCGCTGGCCTACCGCATGAACGAGCTGATGCAGTTGCTGGAGGATTTCCTGGCGGCAGAGCGCCTCCGGGAACAGCCCCTGGAGGCACAGTTCGCCCTCATGGAGGCCTACCATCAGATGGGGCTGGACAAACACTACAGCACCGTCCGGAAAAGAGCGCGGAAATTGCTGAAAAAGTATCCGTACCAGGACGCTGCTTACCTGCAGGCGCGGTATCGGCTGGCCGATATAGAAGATCGCTATGCCCAGCAGTACGAGCGCCGCTACCGGGAGGAACTGCAGCAGGCGGCTGACGCGCTCGACCGCGCCTATCTGGCGGAAAAGCTCCGCTACAGCCTGGAAATGGTCAACGCTGCCCAGATGCTCGACATCCAATACAGCCTCCACCTGGGCGAGGCCGTGCTGGGCTGGCTGAAGGACAACCCTCTCCACGACGCCCCCAGGGTGGACATATACCTCAACGCCCTGCTGATGCTGCAGCAACCGGAAAAGCAGGAATATTACCATAAGTTATACAGCCTGCTCCGGGACAACGAGGCTATCCTGCCGCCTGAAGAAGTGAAAAACCTCTACGCCTACCTGCTCAACTACTGCACCCGCCGCATCAACCACTACCGCGATAAGTCCTACCTGGCTCATTTCCTGGACATCAATCAGTACCTGCTCGACAAGGGGATGTTGCTGGAAAATGGCCGCCTGGCACCCTGGCGTTACACCAACCTCATCACCGCAGGCCTGGCTACCGGCCGGCCGGAATGGGCCAAGAGCTTCCTGGAAAAGTACAAAAAACTGCTGCCCGAAGATTTCCGCGACGATATATATCACTTCAACCTGGCCCACCACCTGTATTATACAAAAGACTACGGCCGGGCCCAGGTGCTGCTCAACCAGATCGACCTGCGGGATGCTCTGCTCGCCATCAGCGCCAAAAACCTGCTCGCCAAAATTTATTATGAGACAGGCCAGACGGAATTGTTGCTTTCCTTCCTGGAGGCCTACCGCATTTACCTGTACCGGCAGGACCTGGTCAAACCCAAACTCAAGGAGCAGGCCCGCAACTTTATCGACTTTACCCGCAAGCTCGCCAAGCTGGCGCTGTTCGAAACGGAAAAACGGCAGGCGCTGGCCGACAGCCTGCCGCCGGCGACGGAGACTTTCGAGCGGGAGTGGCTGCTGGCCATGTTTACGAAACACCTTAAAGGGGATGGGCGTTAGGTGGTTGTTGCAGCTTGTTTACTGACCTATTGGAACAAGCGGGATCGCCTACGTGATGGTTCGGGCGGAGTGGAAGAACAAAGGGCTGGGCGTCGTCGTCTTGAAACAAATATTGTACTGCCTTGCCGAACAGGGGTATCGGAAAGTTCGGGCGGTCATCTCAGAAGGCAATATGCCCTCCGAGCGGATATTCCGGCGCGCAGGTTTTGAGCGGGTTGGGGTTGATGGGTTTTTCTTAATAATAATGTCGGACGGAAGGTTGTTCTGGCAAAGGACGGCGGCAATGCAGGAATTGGTGTTTCTTCCCCATCTACAGGGTAGCGCGATTTGTATAATGCCATCACCCCCTTGCCGTTCGCCACATGCACTGCCGTGCCGTCGTAGCAGTAGAGGTCGAGTGTATTCCATTCACCCGGCGGGTTTTCCGCATCCGGTAATTATGATCGCGGCACGAATGCTCACCGGCAAAACGATAAGGCTTTTAATTAACAGAGTAATAACCCTACCTTACCACGGCCTCCGATCCGGAGGATCGGGGCCACTACTCCACCACCGTATTGCTCACAAAAGCGATCCGCTTTCCATCCGGCGAACAGCTCGGCGCGTTGATGGCGCCCTGCCGGCCATAAAGATAGGCAATGTCTCTTGGCCTGTCCCCCTCTGCCGACATTTTCCGGATATATACTTGTTTGTAAAACGGGTGTTCCGCTGCCGGCACCTCGGGCAGGCAAGAGAGGAGAACGATCCATTGGCCGTCGGGCGAGAAGTGCGGGAACCAGTTCTGGAAATCGTCGTCGGTGAGTTGCTCCGGCTTACTGCCGACGGGCCTCCTGCGCAACAGCTCCATCGGGCCGGTGCGGGTGGAGTTGAAGTAGATGTATCGGCCGTCGTCGAGGGATTTATGATATTGGGATGAACAAGGGCGCGATTCCTTTTTGTATCTCTTGCTCGGTTTTAGGCCTTAGGCTATAGGTTTTAGGGGGCAACCCAGGCCTAATCGGGCACTCAACAGGCCCCTAACGCCCAAATCCTCCCAACACCGGAGGGGTTGCCATTTAGCATCGCACCCATAGCATTGCTTAAAACCCCATCGGGTCCGGCCACCGGAACGCATACCCCAGCGCCTTTCTGACCTTCCCGTTCGAAACGATCTTATAGGCCAGCTGCTCTCCGGCGCGGAAGGTGGGCGGCGCCAGGCCCTGTTTTTTTGCCTGGGCCGTGTAGAATTCCGCGCGGGTGGGGTGCAGGCCTGCGCACACGTTGAAGGTTTGGCCCCAGGCGCGCTGCCTGATGACGGCCTCGATGACGCCGATGCAGTCGTCGAGGTGTACGAGGTTGACCGGCGCTTTCCCGTTTGGCACGTCCTTTTTGCCGGCCAGGAAGCGGCCGGGCTGGCGGTTGCCGCCCACCAGGCCGCCCAAACGCAGGATGGTGGCCCGGGGCCGTTCCAGCAGGGCCAGGTAGCGCTCGATGACTACCAGCGCCCGGCCGGAAGCGGTAGATGGGGCCGGCTCGTCTGCTTCGGTTACTTCCCGGTTCTCATCCCCGTACACGCTGGTGGAACTGACGAAGATCAGGTATTCGATTGCCCCGGAGTGGATGTGTTCTACCACCGCTTTCACCTGTTGGGGGTACTGTTGCTCTACCTCCGGGTTGCGCCTCCCTCCCGGCGGGATGTTGAGGATCAGCAGGCCGGCGTCGAAAAAACTTTCCTTTTGGGGGCCTTCCACTTCTTCGTTCACCTGGATCAGGTAGGGTTCGATGCCCTGCTGCCGGATGGCCGCCAGCTTTTCCGGGCGGGTGGTAGAGCCTTTCACTTCGTAACCCTTTTGCGCCAGCGCTGCTCCCAGCGGGAGCCCGAGCCAGCCGCAGCCTAGTATGGAGATTCGGTTGATCATGGGGGGAATATACGTGTAAAAGTGTAAATGTGTAAAAGCGTATAAGTCCCGACTGCCGAGTTGATACAGAATGGTGCGTGCCTCGCACACATAAACACTTCTCCTACTGATACTCAAAACACCCGATGTCCGGCGCTGCTCCGTCGCGCAAATTGCCTTCCAGGTCGATCTCTATGCCGGGGATGGGCAGGGCCATGCCTTCGGCGATGGAGAGGGTATCGAGGTGGTAGTCATCTTCATTAGGATCGGCGAAGAGGGCGTCGTCGCGGGTGGCATTGATGCAGGTGGCGCATTGCTTTTCGAAGAAGTCGGCATACAGGCCATCCTGCTGGTCCAGCAGGCGGTCGGCGCGGACGATGCAGTTCCGGAATTCGACGTCGAAGGCGTTCGGGTTCTGTCCGGCGTAGAGGTCGCTCAGGCTCACCTCGTCGCGGCGGGATCCGAAGAAGATGCAGTTGCGGAAGCGGGCCCGCAGCGGGTTCTCCTCCAGGATCTGACAGTTGAGGAAGTCGTCGTAACAGAAGAAGTTGCTCATGCTGATGGCGGAGGCGTCGACGCCGTAGCTGGCCACGGTGCAGTAGTCCAGGGTGTAGTCTCCCCCGAGGATCAGCTGCACGGAGGTGTTGAGGTTGTTGTACACCAGGCAGTTTTCCAGGCGGATGGTGCTGTGGAAGCCGATGATGCCGCTGCTGTTGGTATTGTAGAAGCGGGAATTGCGGGCGGTCAGTTCGGCCAGGGAGTCGGCGTAGACCGAGAAGATGGCGTTTTTGACCGTCGTCCATTCCATGACGTTGCCCTTGCTGCCTTTGCCGAGCACGATGCCCTGCCACTGGCCGGGCTGTTCCCGGAAGGGTTCCTCCAGGCGGTCGCCCTGGATGACGATGGGGTTTTCCCGGGTGCCGAGCAGGCGCAGGCTGCCGTTTTCCAGCGTCCAGATGATGCCGTCGTTGAAGACGCCCAGCAGGTCGTTCCGGGCGATGCCCCCGTGGACGTAAATCTGCGTGCCGGCTGCCACCTCCAGGGCGCAGCTGTCGATGAAGATTTCCCCGTAGATGACGTAGGGTTTGGGGTCGTCCCAGACGAAGGTGCCGTTATTGCAGCTCAGCTGTACCGGCACGCCCTTGTTGAAGCGGCTGGGATAGTAGTTGGCGTTTTGCCCCCAGGCTTCCAGGCGGACCTCCTGGCGCTTGTCCCCGGTTTCGAAAACGACTTTATCTTCGATGACGAACGGGCTGACGGAGAGCGGCTGGTCCGGGTCGATGGTCACTTCCACAAAAACGTAGACGCTGTCGTTTTCCCAGATTTCGACCCCTTCCACTTCGTCGCCGGGGCTGCCGTCGACGTTCATCCGGAATTTGGCGCCGGCTGTGCCGGCCAGGCTCACCTTGCCGATGCGCACCGGGCGGTCGTTGCGGTTGTAGACTTTAAACGACCGGGTGGCCGAGCCCAGCTCTGTGAAGACGGTATCGAAGCGGAGGGTATCCAGCGAGAATTCCAGAGTGAAATTGCCATCGGTGATGAAATCCCCCTGTTTATCGCAGGAGAAAAAGGCCAGCCCCAGCAGAGCGATCCCGAAAAGGTAAGTGAATTTCATGTTGCTAGTCTTTTGTATGCCCATACTGCAACGATAAAAAGCTCGTCGCATTTTGCGGGCCTAAAAATAAAACAATAAAACAGCAAACAGGAAACAGCCGGAAGAAATGAACCAGAATAGCTGATAAGCCTGCCAGATTCGGTCAATCCTTAAATGTTTGGCTTCGGGGATCAAAGTTGTTCATAATTCTTCTAACTTTGTGGGGCAAAACTGGGATGTAGATTTGAATAAACCGGTAATTGACGTAATCATTCCTGCCTATAATGAGGAACAGTCCATAGGCCTGGTCCTGGCGGAAATGCCCCCGGGGCTGGTGCGGGAAGTCATCGTCTGTAATAATGCCAGCACGGACCGCACTGCGGCGGTTGCCCGGCGCGGGGGCGCGACGGTTGTCGACCAGCCCCGGAAGGGCTACGGAAGCGCGTGCCTGAAAGGCATGGAATATTTATTGCAGAAACCGGCCAACGAACAGCCCGGTTTAATCGTTTTCCTGGATGGCGACTATTCTGATTACCCTGATGAAATGCCGGCTCTGATCCGCCCGATCGTGGAAGAGGGGTACGACCTGGTTATCGGGTCCCGCACCCTGGGGGGCCGGCAGCGGGGCGCTATGATGCCCCAGCAGCTCTTCGGCAACTGGCTAGCCACTAACCTCATAAAACTATTTTACGGTTATCAGTTTACCGACCTGGGGCCCTTCCGGGCCATCCGGTTCGATAAGCTATTGGAGCTGGACATGCAGGATAAGGATTTCGGATGGACGGTGGAGATGCAGGTCAAGGCGGCAAAAAAAAAATACAAGTGTATGGAGGTTCCCGCCCGTTACCGAAAACGGGTCGGCCGGTCTAAAGTGTCGGGCACGATCCGGGGTACGGTGTTAGCCGGATACAAGATTTTATGGACGATTTTTAAACTGTTATAAGTAATCCTTAAAAAATAACTTCACGGCCCTTAGTTGTAGTGAAGTGAAGCAGCCAGTCAGGGTTCCAGCGGGGTCAGGCTGCTGAACGAGCTACAACTAAGGGCCTCAAACAGTGAAGTTATTTTTTAATCACTACTAAGGAAGGTATTTGCTTTCAACTCTTTAAACAAAACCCTTTGCAATGACATCTGTGATTGCCTATTTGGTTCTGGCCATCTACACGCTGGCCCTTTTGTACATCACGGTTTACTGCCTGATGCAGTTCAACTTATTGTATCACTATAAAAAACATCAACGCGAGGCCGAACAAGCGCCTGCAGTCCCGGAAAACCACAACCGGAAAAATTCCCGGAGCATGGCCCTGGCGGCCGCTTCTAACCATAGACACGCGAACGGCAGCCGGCAAACGGCCGATGTGGGCCTGCTCCTGGCCGAGGAGGAAGAAAACCAGGATTATCCTTTCGTGACTGTCCAGCTGCCGATCTACAACGAAATGTACGTCATCGAGCGGCTTATCGACAATATCGCCCGGTTCGACTACCCGCGCGACCGCTTCGAAATCCATGTCCTGGACGACTCTACGGACGAGACCGTCGACATCGTCCGCCGCAAAGTGGCCGAGTACAAGGCCAAAGGCCTGCAGATCGAACAAATCCGCCGGGAAAAGCGGCAGGGCTTCAAGGCCGGCGCCCTGCGCGACGGCATGAAGTACGCCAACGGCGAATTCCTCGCCATCTTCGACGCCGACTTTTTGCCGCGCCCCGATTTCCTGAAAAGGACCATCCCCTTCTTCGAGGACGACAACGTCGGGGTGGTGCAGACGCGCTGGGAACACATCAACCAGGATTACTCCCTGATCACGAAGCTGCAGGCCCTGCAGCTCAACGTACACTTTACCGTCGAGCAGGTCGGCCGGATGGCGGGCGACTACATGCTGCAGTTCAACGGCACGGCCGGCGTCTGGCGCCGGGAGACCATCGACGACGCCGGCGGCTGGGAAGCCGACACCCTGACCGAGGACTTCGACCTCAGCATCCGCGCCCAGCTCAAAGGCTGGAAGATCAAATACCTGGAAGAGGTGGGCTCCCCGGCGGAGCTGCCGGCGGAGATGAACGCCTTCAAGTCCCAGCAGTTCCGCTGGATGAAGGGCGGAGCTGAAACGGCCCGGAAGATGCTGCCGACGGTCTGGCGCTCGCCCGGCCTCAACCTGCGGCAGAAGATCCACGCCACTTCCCACCTGCTGGCCAGTACGATCTTCGTCTTTGTCTTTGTCACCGGGGTCTCCAGCGTGCCGCTGCTGTTCTCCCTGGGCGAGCTGATCGGAATGGGCTTCAGCAAGAACTTCTTCGCCTACTTCCTGGTTGGCCTGCTGTCCATCATCGCGGTCTATTACGCGGCCAACGTGCAGGCGCCTACGCACAACAAGCCGTTTGGCAAGGCCCTGTGGAACTTCCTGGTTCTCTTCCCCCTGTTCCTGGCCTTGTCCATGGGGCTTGCCCTGCACAACACCGTGGCGGTCGTCCAGGGGTACCTGGGCAAAAAATCGGCGTTTGTGCGCACGCCCAAGTTCAACATCCAGAGCATCAAGGACAACTTCGCCAAGCGCAATTACCTGAGCAAGAAGCTCTCCTGGACGACCCTCTTCGAAGGCCTGCTGGCCCTGTACTTCCTGGCTGCCGTCGTCGGCGGCTTCCTGATCCAGAACACCACCTTCGTGGTCTTCCACCTGATGCTGGCCCTGGGGTACGGAGCGATCTTCTTCTATACGGTGCGCCACCTGAGCCTGAGGTAGCATAAAAGCCCGCCCGCCTTCGTCCATTGGGTAGTTACAGGAAGGCGGGCGGCCTTTTATGCCGTCCGTTAACCCCTGCATTGTGGCTGGTCGGAGGAAAATGAAATCATTGGCAATTTTTCCCCTCTGGCAGTGGGGTTGCGGGCTATTCTTCCTATTGCTTATCGCTGGCCTCGGCTACGGCCCGGCACAGGGTGATTTCGGCTGGATCGCCGGGTTGCACCTGGCGGCTTTCCTGCTTTACCTGTTTATTTATAAAAAGGCCGATAACCGGCCGGCTCTGTACTTCTTCCTGGGCGTCGCCGTCATTGCCCGCCTGCTGCTGCTCGGCGCTTTCCCGCAGTTGTCGGACGACGTCTACCGCTTCATCTGGGACGGGCGGCTGATCAACCAGGGCGTCAATCCCTTTGCTCAGGCGCCGGTTTATTACATGCAGGAAGGCCACCAACTGCCGGGTCTCACGCCTGAACTCTTCTCCCGGCTCAACTCTCAGAAGTACTTCACCGTTTACCCGCCGGCGGCGCAGTTTACGTTTGCCGCAGGCACCTGGGCATTTCCCCACAGCCTGTACGGGGCGGCGGCGGTGATGAAGCTCTTCCTGCTCTTTGCAGAGGTGGGCACCCTGGCGCTGATGCTGAAGCTGCTTCGGCGCTGGCACCTGCCGGAAAAGGGCGTCCTGCTCTACGCCCTCAACCCCATGATCCTGGTAGAAGTGATGGGCAACCTCCATTTCGAAGGCGCGATGATCTTTTTCCTGTTGTTGAGCCTGTGGTGGCTGGCGTCGGAGCGGTACGGGCCATCCGCTGTGGCCTTCGCTTTTTCGGTGGCGTCCAAGCTGCTGCCCCTGCTCTTTGGCTTCTTTCTGATCCGGCGGCTGGGGTGGCGGCGCAGTATTGGGTATTTCGCGCTGGCGGGGCTGGTTTTGCTCCTGTTGTTCTCTCCCCTGCTGAGCGGTGCGTTCTTCTCCGGCATGGGCAGCAGCCTCGGGCTGTATTTCCGGAATTTCGAGTTCAACGCCGGCCTTTATTATCTTCTGAAATGGGCAGGTTATCAGTTCTGGGGATACCACACCATGAAGTACCTGGGCATGGCTCTGGCCACCTGTACCTTCCTGGGCGTCACCCTGGCGGCCCTGCGGGATCGCCGGCAGGATTGGTGCAGCCTGCCCCCTCTGATGCTGTTCGCTATCTGTCTCTACCTGTTCCTTTCCCCCACAGTTCACCCCTGGTATACGGCCCTGCCGCTGGCCCTGGCCCCATTTACCCGCTTCCGGTTCCCGGTGCTGTGGACGGCGCTGGCCAGCCTGACGTATGTCAACTACAGTTACGCCGGGTATTCCGAAAACATGTGGGTGGTAGGGGGGGAGTATGTTGCCGTTTTTTCGGTGGCTGCGTGGGAGTGGCGGCGGGCGGGATGAAATGGCAAGGAAGAAAAACGAGTATCTTGGCAATTTTTAAGAACACCATAAACACTTGAAATCAGTCAAATATGAAAAGATTATTTCAATTAGGCACTTTATTGTTATTATTAAGCTGCCAGACATCAAATAATAAGACTGATGTACTACGAAATAAAATAGAGCAAATCGTTTCTGACAAAAACGCAGTAGTCGGGGTTTCCATTATCGGGGATAATGGTAAAGACACTATTTCATTAAACGGAGACAGGCGTTTTCCAATGCAAAGTGTATTTAAATTCCATATAGCGTTAGCCGTCTTGTCGGAGATTGACAAAGGGAAACTTTCATTAGGCCAGGAAATAGAGATAGGTAAAGATGAACTTTTACCCGAAGGTTTTTGGAGTCCATTAAGAGATGACAATCCAAATGGAGGGAGTTTTACGATTGCGAGATTAATTCAATATTCTGTTTCTCAAAGTGACAACGATGCTTGCGATGTTTTAATTCGGCTTATTGGAACGCCTAAAACAGTTGAAGAATATTTTAAAAAGAACAATATCCAGGACATTGCAATAAGGTTCAACGAAGAAGATATGCAAGCCAGGTGGGAGAATATGTTTGAAAACTGGACAACGCCCAAAACTGCAAGCGAGACACTTAAAATGTTTTATAACAATGAAAGCAACTTGCTCTCAAAAGACAGCTATGAATTCATTTGGAAAACAATGAAGGAAACTGCAACAGGGAAAAACCGGCTGAAAGGACAATTGCCGGCTGAAGCAATTGTAGCTCACAAAACAGGTTGGTCAGGAACAAATAAAGAAACGGGCATCACGGCTGCGCTAAACGATATTGGCATTGTCTTTTTGCCAAATGGAGAGCATTTTGTCATCAGTGTTTTTGTAACAGAATCAAAGGAAAACTTTGAAACAAACGAGAAAATCATATCAGACATCGCAAAAGCAACTTATGACTTTTACACAGGTACGATAAAATAGAAAGATTGCTGCCAATAATTAGGTTGCCAACAGGCGCCATCCCGAATTTTCCAATTTGGTTATTTCGAAAATCCGGGATGACTCCTGTTTTTTCTTGCCGGCCCCTTATCCTTTCAACAACGCATTCATCTGTCCCAGGCTGCCGGCATTGTAGGCTTCAACGCCACTGGCCTTGAGGATCTGGGCGGCGATGCCACTCCGGTTACCCGAGCGGCAGTAGGCTACCACCGGTGCGTTCCACTTCATTATTTCCGGCAGATGTTGCTGCAGGGCCTGCAGGGGTATGTTGACAGCGCCCTCGGCGTACCCTTCGGCGAATTCCGCCGGGGTTCTGACGTCTACGATCTTTGCGCCATTGGCGATCAGTGCTTTCATATCGACAGCGGCGGCGCTGGAGCCGCTTCCTCCAAATAACTTCTGCATGATGTTAAACATATTTTTTTGTTGACTGACAAAACAAACAATTGATGGAACAAAGATAAGGGCAGGGGAGGGGCACCGTCAGTGATACAGGTTACTTTGGCGTTGGACGAGCTGAAATGGGAAATGGGAAATGGGAAGTCGGAATAGCCCGCTTTCCGGGGACTGTTCAAAACGCTGTGTCTTTTGTTTAAACCACAGAGGCCGCGGAGACACGCAGAGAGGGGGTACCCGTCTAACGCTGGACAAAGGTGGCCGGGGCTGTGTACGGTGTACGAGTCCAGCGGCGGTCCGGGGTTGTGTACGGTGTACGATGCCCCACCGGGCTGTCCAACGTTAGAATGGTAGCCCAGAGAGGTCACAAAGTATTCGCTGTCAAGCGATTACTCTGTATTCCTCTGCGGACTCAGCGGACTCAGCGGTTCAAAACTTGGAGGCGGACACACATTTCTGAACAATCTCAAAAGCTTTCCGCTTTACGCCTTATGCCTTACGCCTTCCCACTCCCTAAAAGCAACCCTCGCCCGCCTTTCATCGTATACCCTTTTCATCCTCCCGCAAAACTTTGAATTCCACACAAAAAACCTGAAATTCCGTTGACAAAATGATCAAAGTGAACCAGAAAGTACTTCCATTAAAAGGCGCCGTGCAGCATTATGCCTGGGGCGGCTTCGACTACCTGCCCGAATTGCTGGGAATACCCAATGAGCAGCACCAGCCCTTTGCCGAGTTGTGGATGGGCGCCCACCACCGCGGCCCGGCCCTGGTGCAGCAGAACGGAAAGGCCCTGCCTCTCCACGAGTTGCTCGATGAGCATGCCGGCTGGCTGGGGCAAACGGTACAGGAAAAATTCGACGGCCGGCTGCCCTTCCTGTTCAAGGTGCTGGACGTGCGGCAGATGCTCTCCATCCAGTCGCACCCCACCAAAGCCCAGGCAGAGGCCGGCTTCCGGCGGGAAAACGAGCAGGGCATCCCGCTCGACGCCCCCCACCGCAATTTCAAGGACGACAACCACAAGCCGGAAGTGATGGTCGCCCTTACCGAGTTCTGGCTGTTGCACGGCTTCCGCAGCGAAGAGGCAATTGCCCGCTGCCTGGCCGAAGTGCCGGAGTTTGCCGGCCTGCAGCCCCACTTTGCCGGGCGCAGCATCTTTGAGCTGTACAAGGCCGTCATGGAGATGCCGCAGGAAGAAGTGGACCGCCTGCTGGCGCCCATGGCCAGACGCCTCCGCCCTCTGGCGGAAGCAGGCGAGCTGCCCAAATCGCAGCCCGGGTACTGGGCCATGCAGGCCTTCGACAACCACATGCTCGACGGCGGGCACTACGACCGCGGCGTGTTTTCCATCTTTTTCTTTAACCTGGTGAAGGTCATGCCGGGAGAGGGCATCTACCAGGGCGCCGGCATCCCGCACGCCTATCTGGAGGGAGTGAATGTAGAACTGATGGCCAACTCCGACAACGTCTTCCGCGGCGGCCTGACCGTCAAGCATGTGGACGTGCCGGAGTTGCTCCGCCACCTGGTGTTCAGTCCGGTCGAACCTCATATCCTGACTGGGGAACCCGTATCGGCTGCCGAATGGGCCTACCGCACCCCGGCGCCGGATTTTCAGCTCAACCGCATCCAGCTTTCCAAGGGGCAGCGGTACCAGCCGGCGGCGCCGGAAGGGCCGGAGATCGTGCTGGTCATCAGCGGCAGGGTGAGCGTGGAGGGCGACGGGCGCGCCTACGCCGGAGGCGAGGCCTTCTTCGTGCCGGCCGGCAACGGTTACGCCCTCGCTGCGGAAGAGGATAGCCTGTTGTTTAAGGCGCTGGTGCCTTAGTGCGTCCGGAACGAAGAAACGGCGTTGCTCAGGCTTTTCAATGTAATATTATCCCGCCGGTATTTGCGCCCTTCCCGGTAGAATTCCAGGCTGATGCGGTCGCCGGGGCGGAAAAGGGCCACCTGTTCCTGCAGTTCGGGCACCGAGTTGGTCCTGACGCCGTTGATGCTGACGATGACGTCGTCGGAGCGCAGGCCGGCTTCGGCGGCGCTGCTTTCCTGGCTCACGCTGGTGATGTGTACGCCGGCGACCACCGGCAGCGCCAGGTCGGCGGCCAGCTCGTCGGTCACGTCGGCGATGCCCACGCCCAGGACGGCTCGCTGGACCTCCCCGAACTCCCGGATGTCGCGGATGACTTTGCGGACCAGGTTGGCGGGGATGGCGAAGGAGTAGCCTTCGTAACCGCCCGACTCGCTGATGATGGCCGTATTGATCCCGATCAGTTCCCCCTGCTCATTGACCAGGGCGCCGCCGCTGTTGCCGGGGTTGACCACTGCGTCGGTCTGAATGAAGGATTCGATGGCGTAGGAGCCCCGCAAAATATTGATATTGCGGGCTTTGGCGCTCACGATGCCGGCGGTGACGGTCGAAGAGAGGTTGAACGGGTTGCCCACGGCCATGACCCACTGGCCCACCTCCACTTTATCGGAATCTCCGTAGGCGAGGGGTCGGAAGTTGCGGGCATCCACCTTCAGCAGCGCCAGGTCCGTCGTAGGGTCGGAGCCTACCACCGCTGCTTCCATCTTGCGTTTGTCGGAGAGGGTGATCTCGAATCTGGACCCGTCTTCCACTACATGGTGGTTGGTGATGATGTACCCGTCCGCCGAAATGAGGACCCCCGAGCCGGAGGATATGCGGTAACCGCTTGCGCTCAGGGTATTGATGTTCACCACCGCGGCGGTGACCAGCTTGGAGGTGGCGACAAAGTCAGCGGGAGGAACCTGTGCCCATGCCCTCGGGTTGGTGTTGACGGGCGCTTCTCCGTGATCCACCAGCCGTGCCGGCGGTGGCTGGTCGGTCGGCGGCGGTGCCGTCGGCACGTAGTAATTTTGGAAAAGGAAAAAAGAAAACGCACTGCTGATCAGCGCGACAAGGGCAGTCACAAAGATGTTCCTCATAATTCCGGTGATTTAAGGTTCTCTTCGATGGCGAAGCGGAAAGGGATGCTTATCCGCCGCCGCCAATCTAAAAATATTACTTAATAACGGCTTTTTTCCGGTTTTAGTGGTTGATTATATTGCAAAATCCTGCACATTCACTTTCTCCCGTCTACTATCTCTGCCCGCAGGCTTTCCGGCGAAATGGCGAAGGCATCCACCAGCGCCCCGGCATCCTGCCGCACAGCGCCGCAGTATTCCTCTACGAGGCGGCGAATAGCTTTGCTTTTTCCGCCCGAGATATAGTCGTTTTCCAGGTACCACCCTTTATGGTGTTCGATGGTATGGAGGGCGTAGAGCCGGCAGAGGCGCTGCAATGCCGCTTTTACCCCTTCATCCGGTGCTTTGCTCGCGGCTTCGGTGAACTGTTCCAGGGCCAGGCGTTCAGCGTAGGCTTCGCCCAGGGCGATCATATGCGTCTGGCATTTCATGGCGGCCTGATGGGCGCTGCGGCCTTCCCGGACCCAGCCGCGGATGCGCTGCGCCAGGGTTTCCAGCAGGCGGCGCTCCCGGAAGCGGAAAGCGTTCAGGTGAAATTCCTCATCCAGCAGGTGGTTGCGGCTGGCATTGCGGATGACGATCGGGTTGAGTTCCGACAAGGCGGTGACGGCCCTTCCGGCCAGGTACCGCAGCACGGCCGTATTGCCTTCCTCGCTGAACTCCTTACGGAATTCGGAGAGCACGCCTTTGGCCACCAGTTGCATCAGGACGGTATTATCCCCTTCGAAAGTAGTGAACACGTCGGTGTCGGCCTTCAGGCTGTCGAACCGGTTTTCCGCGAGGTAGCCCTTGCCGCCGCAGGCTTCCCGGCATTCCTGGAGGCAGGCGGTGGTGAACCAGGTGGCATGGGCTTTGAGGGCTGCGGCCATGGCCTCTATCTCGCGGATGTCATCAGGGCTGCGGCGCAGGTATCTTTCGGTGAGGTAGCGGAGGGCGAAGTGCAGGGCGTAGGCTCTGGCCAGCAGGGGCATCAGCCGCCGCTGGTGGCTGGGGTAATCGAGCAGCAGCGTCTCCGGCTCGTGAAAGCTGGGCGCGAACTGCCGCCGTTTCAGGGCGTACTTCACGGCAATGGCCAGGCCGGCTTTGGCGGCGCTGAGCCCGGCCCGGGGCACGCACACCCTGCCGCCGACCAGGGTGCCCAGCATGGTGAAGAAGCGGCGCGAAGGGTTCTCGATGGGGCTGCTGTATTGCCCCTCCGGGCTGACGTCCCCGAAGCGGTTCAGCAGGTTTTCGCGTGGCACGCGGACCTCGTCGAACCAGATGCGGCCGTTGTCCACCCCGTTGAGCCCCATCTTGTAGCCGCAGTCTTCAATCCGGATGCCGGGGAGCAGCCGCCCCTTTTCGTCGCGCAGGGGCACCAGTATAGCGTGGACGCCGTGGTTTTCCCCGCCGACGATCAGCTGGGCGAAGACGGTGGCGAGGCTGCCGTGGAGGGCGTTGCCGATGTATTCCTTGCCGGCATCATCGTGAGGCGTGTGGACGAGAAACTCCTGGGTGCCGGGCAGGTAAACCGCTGTTGTTTCCAGCCCCCGCACGTTGGAGCCGTGGCCGGTTTCGGTCATGGCGAAGCAGCCCAGCAATTCTCCCCGGCCGATGGATTTCAGGTAGCGGCGGTGGTGAGGTTCTGTGCCCAGCTGGTGTACGCTGCCCCCGAACAGCCCGAACTGTACGCCAAACTTTACGGTCAGGCTGAGGTCGTGATATCCGAGCATTTCGAAGGCGGTAGCGTAGGCGCCCATATCGTTCTGTCCTCCATATCGAGCAGGGAAGCTCAGAGCGCCCAGCCCCTGTTCGGCCAGCAGGCCCACCCAGTCCAGCACTTTTTGGCGGTAGGCCTCCTTGTCCCACGGCTTTGAGTTTTGAAAGGAAGCGTCTTTCAGCAGAATGCGCATGCGGTTGGCGAGCCCGGCACGGGCGCCGTCGAGGTACATCATCATTTCTGAAGGGGAAAACCCGGCCTGGGATTGTTCTGCCTTCTCCTGCCAGGGAGCGGAGGTGGGAAAGAGCCAGCGGTAGGTTTCGATGCCGATGCTGCCCAGGTGTTCTTCCAGCTCCGCCAGCTGGGCCCGAAACAAGGGCGACGCCCACTGGCCGGCATCCGGCCCCGGGCTGTTTTGGGCGGCCCATTCCGCCATGGCGATGCCCAGGGCAGCCAGAGTAGGGGAGGCCCCTTCCGGAAAACGGGCGGCAGCCCGCCGCAGCTCAATCTCCCAGAATTTGAACAATTGGGCGGAAGGCGGGCGCCGGGGGTTGGCCCACTGCAGCAGGGCTGCCTTGTCCGCTTCGGTCAGGAAGCCGGCCTGCGCCGCTTTTTCCTTCAGGAACCCGATTTCGGACGGGGTGAGCACCCGGTCGGCCCAGGCGGCATACAATAAAGGGATCAGGCACTGTATGCCCGGGGAGAAAGAGTAGTGGAAAGCTGGCGGCTGGCTCATGAGGAGATTTTTTTGTTCAGTTGTTGGTTCAGCTGGCTGCCGGCAAGTCTCTGGCGCGGGCGCCAGGCCGGCGGACAGGGGCGCTGTTTGCAGTAATGGTTGCCTGGTTGCGCCACAAAATTACTAGTGTCAACACGGTAAGTTAAGCATTGTTTTTATTTGGCGGCGGCTTGCCGGCAACCTGTCTGACAGGAGTACAAAAGCAAGGCCGCCTTGAATGCGTCAAGACGGCCCCCGGAACAAATTTGAGAAAACCACTTATAGAAGAGGAAAAGAGAATCAAAACTGGTCCAGGTTATACAACTGGAATTTTTCGATGATTTCGATCAGCCGGCTGCCGTACTGATGGTCGTTGGAATACCCGGACTTCTCGAGGGCTCTGGCCCATTGTTTGTAGTTGGATCCGGCGTCGAAGAGGCCGGGGTATTCGTTCTGGAGCAGGAGGCTGTGCGCCCTCCAGTTTTCCCAGGCGCTGTTGTAGTGCTGGCCGGACAGGGGCTCGCCGAAGTGGTTGTTGGCCTGTCGGGCCCGGGGGTGTTCTCCGGCCAGGCTTTCGAGCAGGGCCTGGGCCATTTTGACGCTTGCCGGCATGCCGAACTTCTCCATTTCGGCGGCGGCCACTTTGCTGAAGCGCTTGATATAGGCGTGCGCCCGTTGTTCGTCGATCTGAACGGCACCCGGCGCCCGGAGGGCGATAGGCTGTGCCAGGCTCATCTGGCTGCTGTTGCTTTCGGCCAGGCCGGAGAGGGGCGCTTTCATATTGATGGAGAACTGGATGTCCTTCTTGGTGACGATGAGCAGGACGATGGCAACCCCGGCGATTTTGTACCAAGGGAGCCTGACGTTGCTGAACACCCCGGCGGTCAGCCGGTGAAACTGGTACCGGAGGGCGACCAGCAGTTTGCTCAGCCCCAGCCACAGTTTGTGCAGGATGTCGCTCAGGGTAATGTCCTCAAGGTGAATGCCGCCGCTGCCTCGGCGCATGTGCCGGGCCTGCCGGGAGAGGCGGCTGCCCTGTTCCTTTTTCGGGCGGATTTGCGTATGATCTAACCGGTCGGTGTACATAAACCTTTATTTTTTGAGAAACTTTTTGTATCTTTAGCTGCGAAATTACATTTCCTTGTTGCCAATGCCATCCGTTGGCTACAAATATAAAACAAAAAGTTGTTTGTTTTCAACTTTTTTCAAAACATTTTTATTCAAAAATGGGAAATTTTTCAGATAACATTGTAAATGAGCGCTTTAGGAAAGTGTATCACGAGTTGGAGAAACACAATTTCATTAAAGGCAAATCAGATATCGCCAAGAAATTAGGAACGTACAACCACGTGATCAACAGCATCCTCAAAGGCCAGCGCAACATCACCGTCGACCAGCTCACCAGCTTGTTTGAAATTTACGGTATCAATGCCAACTTCGTCTTCGGGATCGAGGAAGATATGTTCCTGGAAGGGTACGGGGTGGAAGGAGAGATCCCGGCGCGGCCCCTGAGCGAAAGGCAGCGCGGCGGCCGGGAAAACATCATGCTCGTGCCGGAAAGGGCCCTGGCCGGCTATGCCCTGGAACACCAGGACCGCCAATTCCTGGATAACCTGCAGAAATTTTCCATCCCCGGGCTGGACGGGAAACTGGTCGCCTTCGAGATCAACGGCGACAGCATGCTGCCCACCATCACCAACGGCGACGTCGTGGTCTGCGAACCCATCGAACGGGGCACTCCGCTGCGGGACAACCACGTCTACGTCATCGTAACCGACGCGGTGGTAGCCAAACGCATCCAGCAGATCCGGCAAGGCAACGAAGTTGTCCGCCTCCGCCTCATCTCCGATAACGGGGATGTCTACAAACCCTATGACGTGGAACTGGAAGAGGTCCGGCAAATCCTCAAAGTGAAATGCCGGCTGACGTCGCACGCCATAGCGTGACGGGAAGGGGGATCATTGAAGGAATGAAGGAATGAAGGAATGAATAGGCATCCAAAATCATTCCATCATTCCCTCATTCCTTTTAAAAATTAGAATACTATTAGAAGTCATTAATTACCCTTCACAGGGTATGTGGCATTAAGAAAGTTGACATATATTTGTACCATCCGGTAGCTCGGAGTATAAAGCGGCAGCTACCAATACAGGTGCGGCCCGCCAGGGGAAGTTAGCGTTGTTGGCACTAAAATAATCTGCTGGCGGCAAGGCAGTCCGAAGAAGCGAATTACTGTGCGTTTTTTTGATGTTTAACAAAACAATCCCATGAACGAAAAATTAAAAACACACGCAACACAGGGTGTTCGTTGCCCTGTCGGTTACTTTCCCTTTATCTCTTCACGAACATTTCCCAGACGACATTAATGCCTATCCCGCGCCTGCGCTGCTGCCGTCAGGAGCGGCCCAGCTGTAGGCTTGCCGGCGCTTGTGAACCTGCGCCCCCATCTCGTTTGCCACTTCCCTTGTAGGAGTGAGCACCCGGGCTATGCCTTCCGCATACCCCTGGAACGCAGTTCCGGGGCAGTAACCTGCCTGCCGGAAGAATGGGTTTTCTATGCCATTGGCATGACTGCAATCCTAATATGAGCATTCTAAACAAATTGTGATCTTATGGAAAAAACGAATTTTACGAACGCTTCTCCCTTCCGGTGGCTGAAGTTTCCGGCCCTGTTGCTGGTTTTCGGCCTGTTGGGGAGCCTGTCGGCCTATGCGCAGCCGCAACTGGTCGTATTTGACGCCGGCGGCCTGCCGCCCTCCTCTCCCATGGTCAAGGTGCTTCCCGAAGGCCAGTGCGGCTATCAGTTCCAGTGGACGGTAGCCGTCTTCGACCTCGCCGGGCCGGCATCGGCAACTTCCTACATCTCCACCAGCACCAGCTCCACGTCCGTCAACCCGGGCGCCTCCCTGATGCAGATGGGCGCCGGGCAAACCTACCTGCTCGACGTTATCGCCGCCGTCGGCACGAACACCCTCACCATCCGCAAGGACGGCCCGAGCGGCTCCGTAACGCAGACGTACACCATCATCGTCGACGACGTGCGCGCGCCGGTCGTTTACGGCCCCGGGAACATGGTGGTGGAAGTGCCGAGCTGCGACCCCAACGGCGTGCCGGTCAACTGGACGGTATCGGCGGTGGACGATTGCGACCTGGCGCCGGCCCTGGTGCATGCCGGCGGCCCGGCCAGCGGGTCGGTGTTGTCGGCCGCCGGCAGCCCCTACACGGTCAGTTATACCGCTACCGATGATGACGGCAACACCACCCCTTACAGCTTTACCATCACCGTCAACCAGGCGCCGAATCCCGACCCCATCGTCGATGTTTCCGGCAACGGGCAGTTCACCGTGCCCGCCTGCCAGCCCAGCGCTTCGGTTTACTTCACCGGCAACATATACGCCTGCGGCATCTCCGCCGGCGATGACCTGACCGGCCAGATAACGGTTTCCGGCGCTCCCCTCACCGTGGTGTACATCCAGGAAGAAGACGGCTTCGCCTTCTTCGAAGCGGTGGGCAACCTCGCGCCCAACATCTACCCGGTGCAGGTGTCCTACGGCGGCGTGACGGTCTCCACCCTGTTCAACGTCGTGCAGGACGCCAACCAGTTGCCGGACATCACGATGCCGGGCAACCTCACCTACCTGCTGCCGGCCTGTACCAACCAGGTGCCGGCCCGCTTCGCCATCACTATCGATGACGACTGCGACCCGGTGATCAACACCAACCCCAACCGGTTGTCCTTCACCTATAATAACGGCAGCGGCCCGGTGGCGCTCACTCCCCTCGCCGGCTTTGATCCTGCACAAGGGTACTTCGAGTTTGAGCGCATCCTTAGGGCCAACGATGACGGCGCCGTCATCACCGCTTCCTACCGCGACAACGCCGGCAACCTGCGCATCGTGGACGCCACCCTGCAGGTCGTCAGCCAGCCCGACACCTGGGCACCCCTCATCATTTATCCTTCGCAGGACATCAACCTGACGCTCGATCCCTGTGACACGGGGCCGGCCACAGCCCGGTTCGAAGTGACCGTTACCGACAACTGCGACGGCAACCACACCTTTGCCAATACGCTCGTCCCCGGATCCAACTATACGGTCTCGGTCACCCAGCTCAGCCCGAACGGCGGCGGCCAGGGCACGGTTTCCCCCGTGCTGATCGGCGGACAGACCTTCGAGCTGCAGCTTCTGCCCGGCGTGTATCAGGTCGTCGTTTCGGCGGAGGATGCCGCCGGCAACGGCCGCGACGAGGACTTCTTCATCATCGTCAACCAGAATCCGGCGCCGACCGTCAACCTGGCCTGCAACGTCGACCTCAACGTGACGCTCGACGGCAACTGCCAGCGTTTCATCACCGCCGATATGGTGCTGGAAGGCGGTTTTGGCTGCGCCGACGAGGCCGATTTCCGGGTGCGCATCGTCAACGACGATAACCCCAGCAACGGCAACATCCTGGACGGCCACGGGCAGTTCATCTACGAGGTGACCTATGTCGGGCCGGACTTCCCCAACTTCAACTGGCAGGATTGCTGGGGCTTCATCACCGGCGAAGACAAGACGGCGCCCTCCCTCAGCTGCCCGGCGCCGACTTCGCAGGGAACCGTCGTGTACGACTGTTTCACCACCACCGGCGCCCTGGCCACCACCGACCTGTCGATGCAGCCGCTCAACTTTTCCTGCTTCATCGACGGGCAGGCGGGCATTGACCCCGGCGTCCACTTCTACGACCTGATCCCGTTCCAGGTAGACCGGACGGATTATTATACCATCCTGGTCAGCGACCAGTTCGTGACGTCGACCGGCGCCGCTTCCGCCGAGGAGAGCGCCATCGCTCTGTTCCAGGGCGGCTACTCGCCCACGAACCCCTGCGAGAACATCATCGCTTTTCAGGACGAACCCATCGACAACGTCACTCCGCCGCTGGCGGCCGGCGAGCCCAACCTGCGGCTGAGCCTGCCCCTGATCGCCGGCGAGACCTACTACCTGTGGGTCACCTCCGACGACGCCCTGGCCACCGGCAGTTATACCGTAGATATCTGCCCGGACGAGAACGGCCGCATCGGCTTGTTCTCCTCCACTACCGTGCTGAACCCCGCCACCTGGGAGCCGATGACCATCAACACCACCGTCCTCTGGCCGCGGCGCGACGTCAGCCTGACCCTGCCGCTGTTCTGCGAGGACTTCGACCTGATCTTCAACAACCCGGCCAGCCTGTCCATCACCGGCTCGCCAACGGTTGACGACAACTGCGACAACAACGTGCAGGTGACCTTCACCGACACCTATTCCAGCGCCGGCGACTGTGCGCCCATCATCATCACCCGCACCTTCCGCGCCATCGACGACGTGGGCAAGGTTTCTACCTGCCAGCAGGTGATCACCCTGAACCGGCCGGATGAGCTGGACGTGGACTTCCCGCCGCGCACGGTGCCTATAGAATGCGACGAGCAGTTCGCCACCCTGCCGAACGGCAACCCGGCGCCCAGCCATACAGGCTACCCCTTCATCGTCACGGTTGGCGGTATCCGCAACCTTGCCCAGTCTTACTGCAACATCGGCGCCAGCTTCGTCGACCGCACCCGCGTCAACGTCTGCGCCGGCGCCTTCAAGTTCGTCCGCGACTGGACGGTCATCGACTGGTGCAACGGCGACAACCTGGGCGAAGATTCCCAGGTGATCAAGGTCGGCGACTTCACCGCTCCCGTAGTTACCTGCCCCGGGCAGGACTACGACTGGGACGGCGACCTGGACCCGCTGGTGTTCTCCACCAGCCCGTTCAGCTGTACAGCCGCCTTCTCCGTGCCGCTGCCCGGCGTGACCGACAACTGTTCCAACTATCAGGTGAAAACCGAGATCGTTACAGAGGTTGCCGTCCAGGTGACCAACCAGTACGGCCAGGTGACCGGCACCCGCATCGACACAGTGGTGGTTCGCCTCATCCCCTGGAACGCGCCTTCGCGGCTGGTCAGCGGCATTCCCGCCGGCGACCACTACTTCCGCTATACCGTGGAGGATGGATGCGGCAACACGGTGATTAAATACTGCCCGTTCTCGGTCAGAGACCAGGTGGCCCCGACCGCCATCTGCGACGACGACCTCAACGTCTCCATCGGCGGCGCTGACTTTGCCCGCATCTATGCCGCTGACATCGATGAAGGCTCCAACGACAACTGCGGCACAATTGACATTGCCGTGCGCCGCACCGGGGTCGTGCTGGACCAGTTCGGGCGCGTCATACCCTTCGTCTGCGGAAACCAGACGAGCCCGTGGGCACCGTATGTCGACTTCTACTGCTGCGACATCGGCCGCAGCATCACCATCGAGCTGCGCGTGAGAGACGAGTACGGCAACGAGAACCTCTGCTGGCTGGCCATCACGCCGGAGGAGAAAGTGAAGCCTTATTGCTATGCGCCGCACCCCGTGTCCATCGACTGCGACGACCTGCCGTACAACTTCGATGCCACCGACACCCTGCAATTGCAGCAATTATTCGGCGACGCCACTTCGGTTGACAACTGCAGCTCCTACGAGCGCGAGCTGCCGCCGGTGGCCAACCTCGAGTGCGGGTTTGGGACCATCATCCGCCGCTTCCGCGCCAGAGACATCAACGGCAACGAAAGCGTGAACCTCTGTACGCAGACAGTCACCATCCGCGAAGTGCACAACTACGAGATTCGCTTCCCGGCCGACGCTGAAGCCAACTGCGGCGTGGCTGACGCCGACAGCGTCACCTACAACGAGATCGGCTGCGACCTGCTGGCCGTCAGCCATACCGACGAGGTGTTCTCCGCTTCCGGAACCGAGTGTTACAAAGTATTCCGCAAGTGGAAGGTCCTCAACTGGTGCCAGTACGACGGCCAGTCCGCACCCATCGTGATCGGCCGCGACGAAGACTGCGACGGCCGGCCCGGCGACGAGGCCGTGTGGGTGCTGCACCGCCCCGGCGGAAAGACCTACATCGACCGCGACAATAATGAAACCGAGCCGAACAACGTGCCGCTGGCCTTCCAGAACATTTGCAACGGCATCGACGACTTCTGGCGCAAGATCGATTACAACGGCGGTTTCTACCAGTACACCCAGATCATCAAGGTCTATGACGATATCGAGCCGCAGGTCATCGCCACGGCGCAGGACTTCTGTTCGTACGACAACGTCAACTGCACCGGCCTGGTTGGCCTGCCCTTCCGCATCGACGAGAACTGCACGCCGAACGACCTCCAGATCAAGGTGTTCCTGGATGCCGGCGACAACGGCACCATCGACGCCGACCTGCAGAACCTGACAGACGGCTTGTTTGACGACTTCCGCCTGACGGGTTCTTATCCGAACTACCAGCTCAACGGCCGCTTCCCGATCGGTTGCCATGCTTTTGAAGTGCACGTAAAGGACGGCTGCGGCAATGCCAACAGCGAGCGGCTGGACTTCTGCGTCGTCGACTGCAAGGCGCCCTCGCCAATTTGCATCAACGGCCTGGCCATCGAGCTGATGCCGTTCGACAACAACGGGGACGACATCCCGGACGAAGGCCGCATGGCGATCTGGGCCAGCGATTTCATCGTCAGCCCGTCAGCCGATTGCACCGGCCCGGTCACCTACTCGATCAACCGCGTGGGCGATCCGGCCAATGTGGACTCCACCGGCATCATGCTCACCTGCGCCGACACCGGTACCCTGGTGGTGCAAATCTGGGCGTATGACCAAACCGGCAACGGCGATTTCTGCGAGACCTACATCCTGGTGCAGGACAACATGGGCACCTGCGGCGCAGATTCCCTCACCGTTGGCATTGCCGGGGCCATTGCCACCGAGGCTAACAATGCAGTCGAAGATGTCCGCGTGAGCCTCTCCGGCCAGGCTACCGCCAGCATGATGACCGGCAGCGACGGCGCCTACAGCTTCAGCAACCTGCTGGAAGGCTACGACTACACGGTCACGCCGCGCCGCAATGACGGCTACCTCAACGGCGTGTCCACGTTCGACCTGGTGCTGATCAGCAAGCACATCCTGGGCGTGCAGCCGCTGAACAGCCCGTACAAGATCATCGCCGCCGACGTGAACAACAGCCGTTCGATCACGACCCTCGACCTGATCCAGCTGCGCAAGCTGATCCTGTCGATCGACACCCAGATGAGCAACAACACCAGCTGGCGCTTCGTGCGGCGGTCCTACGTCTTCCCGCAGCCAAACAACCCGTGGTTTGAGCCCTTCCCGGAGATCATCAACATCAACGACCTCCCGGGAACCGGCATCAGCAACGCGGATTTTGTGGCCATCAAGATCGGCGACATCAACCTGGACGCCCGCCCGAACAGCCTTGCCCGCGTTCAGGGCCGCACGGTGGCCGGCACCTTCACCTTCGACCTGGAAGATGTCGAACTGAAGGCCGGCAATGAGTACACGGTTGCCTTTGCCGCCGCCGACATCGCCTCGGTCGAAGGCTATCAGGCCACCCTGGCGTTCAGCCACAACGCCCTGGAACTGGTGGACATCATCGAAGGGGAGGTGAAAGAGGAGAACTTCGGCCTGACCCACCTTGGCGAAGGCCTGATCACCACTAGTTGGAACCATTTGGCGAATAGCGAAAAGCGAACAGCGAGCACTGCGCTCTTCAGCCTCGTATTCCGGGCAAGAACGGAGGGCAGGCTGAGCCAGTTCCTGAGCGCAGGTTCGCAGGTCACTCCGGCGGAGGCCTACAACACCCGGGGCGAGTTCCTGGACGTGGCGGTCCGCTTCAACGGGCAGCCTGCTGCCCTTGCCGCTTCGGCGAACCGGTTCGAGCTGTATCAGAACACGCCGAACCCCTTCCGGGGCGAGACGGTGATCGGCTTCCACCTGCCGGCCGACGGCCCGGTGACGGTGACAGTGAGCGACGTGACGGGCCGGGTGCTGAAGCTGGTTCGCCTGGATGGCGTCAGGGGATACAACAATCTCATTGTGAACTCCAATGGCCTGCCGGCCTCCGGCGTGCTGCACTACACCCTCGAAACTTCCGGTTTCACGGCGACGAAAAAGATGGTGATTGTGGAGTAACCAAGAGATACGTAGAAATGCATGGAGATGGGTAATCTCCACGACATAAACTGACATGTACTGATCTTCAGCCCGGGCGTCCCGAAAGGGGCGTCCGGGCTTTTTTGTTGGGGCGGCAGGGGTGACAGGGATACCACTCCTCGCGGTAGCGCTGCCAGGATTAGGGGTGGTATCCCCGGCCGCGAGGGCAACCGCCTTTTCCTTCATTTGTAGCCTTGGCTGGTTTTAGGCCATAGGTTTTAGGGCAACCCAAGCCCCCAAACCTGTTTATCCTGTTCACCCTGTCTATACCTACGCACCACTTGAAAGCGGTACGTCCGGGCCCCAAACCTGTTCATCCTGTACATCCTGTCTATACCTACGCACCACTTGAAAGCGGTACGTCCGGGCTCCAAACCTGTTCATCCTGTACATCCTGTCCATACCTACGCACCACTTAAAAGTGACACGTCCTGGCGGCACGCCCGGTCCCTGTCTGCCTACTTATCCTCAATCCGTATGTCAACATCCACCCGCAGAAAATCCTGTCCGGATTTCAGGCTGTTGGGCAGCGATTCGACGATGGCTTCCCGGACAGCCTCCAGCATGCGGTCGCGGGCAAAGCCGTGGTAGACCACCAGGCTGACCTCCCGGGCGGGGGCCGGCGGCAGGAAGGGCTTCAGCCGGCGGCGCTGCCTTTTGGGCATGGACAAGGTAGCCAGTTGGGGAAGGATGGTGATGCCCTGCTGGGAATCGACCAGTTGGATGAGGGTTTCGATGCTGCCGGCCTCGTAGTCCAGCCGCTGGCTGCTCTTCTGGCGCAGCTCGCACAGGTTGATGACCTGCGACTGGAAGCAGTGGGCTTCCTCCAGCAGCCACAACTGGTTGGGGTCGATGTCCCGGGGCAGCAGGAATTCCTTGTCGTAGGTATTGGTCGTGTATACGACGAAGGGTTCGTAGAAAACGGGATGCTCCTCGATGCCCGGGTGGTTGACCGGCGTGGCCATCAGGCCGACGTCCAGCGTCCCTGCTCTCAGGTGGCGGACGATCTGCTCGGTGGTGTATTCCCAGATCTTGAGCTTGACGCCGGGGTACTTTGCAAGGAAGGGGCGGGCAAAAAGCGGCAGGATGTAGGGCGCCAGGGTAGGGATGATCCCCATATTGACAGTGCCTTCGATGTGCCCTTTGTAGGCCCGGGCCAGCTCCGGAATCCCTTCGGCCTCTTTGAGTATCTTCCGGGCGCGCTCCAGGATCATTTTTCCGACCGGTGTCAGTGCCACCGGCTTGCGGCTGCGGTCGAACACTTTTACCCCCAGTTCTTCTTCCAGTTTCTGGATCATCATGCTCAGGGTGGGCTGGGTGACGAAACAGGCCTCGGCCGCCCGGGCAAAGTGCCGGTGCGTGGCCACGGCGGATATGTATTCCAGTTGTTGTAAAGTCATTTTCAGATAGATTTTGTCTATGCAAAAATAAGTATCATCAAGCCTGTTTATTGAATGATTGCTCAAAATTTTTGTTTATTTTCCAGCCGAACCAGACTCCATTTCGAACATGAATATATTGCCGACTCTTTCCCTTCTGGCTGTTTTGAGCTTTTCCGGAGCGGCCTTCCTTACGGGGGGCAATATGGCAGAGATTTGCGACAACGCCCGGGATGACGACGCCGACGGCCTGGCGGACCTGAACGACCCGGACTGCGACTGCGCCCTGGCCGTCCCGGTGTCGCTGATCCCCAACCCTTCGTTTGAGGAGCAGTCCTGTTGTCCGTCCTTTCGCGCTCAGATGTACTGCGCTGCCGACTGGATTCAGGCGTCTTCTGCCACCACCGATTACCTGCACACCTGCGGATGGATGGGCTGGGGCGGCCTGCCGCCGCCGTTGCCCTTTCCCGACGGGGACGCCTGCATCGGCTTTCGGGACGGCAGGCCCCCCGAAGACAACGGCGAAGCCGCACAACCCAACTGGAAGGAGTACGCCGGCGCGTGCCTGACCAGCCCGTTGCTGGCCGGAACGCATTACCGGTTTGAATTTTATCTCGGCTTTACCCACCTGGACAACTCCCCGTCGATCAAACTGAGTTTCTTCGGCGCCGCCGATTGCGCCAGCCTGCCCTTTGGCGGAGGCGACTCGGATTTCGGCTGCCCGGCTAACAGCCCGGATTGGTTAGAACTGGGGGCTGTGACCGTGGAAGGCATCAACGAGTGGAAATCGGTCCGGATCGATATCGTTCCGGAACAGGATATCCACGCCGTAGCCATTGGCCCGGGGTGTGCCCCCAGAGTATCGGTATTCAGCCTCTATTATTTTTTTGACAAGCTGGTGCTGGCGGATGCGCGGGAGTTCGAATTCCAGCCGGGCCCACTGGCACACCCCTGTTCCGGAGATTTCGGCCTGAGGGTTCCGTATTACGACACCCTCCAATACCAGTGGTACCGCGACGGCCTGGCCCTGCCGGGAGAGACGGCGCATCAGCTGAACGGCATCGCTGAAGAGGGTGTCTACCAGGTGCGCCTCCTGGGCCCAGGCAGTTGCCGGGTTACGCCGTCCTACCGGCATCAGGTGCCGGCGAAGGCCGGGGAATTGGCCCGCGTGATCTGCCCGGGTGAAACCTACAGCTTTGGCGGCCGGGTTCTGTCCGAGCGCGGCACCTACCTGGATACCCTGCAAACCCGGGACGGTTGCGACAGCATCGTCCGGCTGCGGCTGGAGGTGGCCGGCGAGACGGTAGATACGGCTTATATAAAAATATTCGAAGGGGAAAACTGGGAAGTTGCAGGCAAATCCTATTCCCGGCCGGGGGAATATCTCCTGGCCCTCACGTCCAGCCAGGGGTGCGACAGCCTGGTTTATCTCTTCCTCGATCATTACAAAATTTATATCCCCTCCGCTTTCTCCCCTAATGGCGACGGCTACAATGATACCTTTTTTATCTTTGCCGGCGAAGACATCGACGCCGTGCTCCGTTTTCAGGTGTTCAGCCGCTGGGGCAGCCTGGTTTTCGAATCGGAGATGCTTCCGCCGGGCGACCCCGGCAGCGGCTGGGATGGCAAAACTGCCGGCAGAGATGCGCCGCCCGGGCTGTACGCCTACCAGGCCGTTGTCCGGGCCCCGGATGGAAGAGAACACCGGGTGCGAGGTGCAGTGATGCTGGTGAGGTAGGGGAAGCCGGGTAAAATTCACTCACTCACTCATTCACTCATTCACTCATTCCCTCATTCCCTCATTCATTCATTCACTCATTCATTCCCTCACCCCCTCCTCCCATGTCCAACAAAATAAAAATACTGGAAGCAGCTTTGAGGCTGTTCAACCGCGACGGCTTTGTCAACGTGCGGCTGCAGCACATTGCCGACGAAGCGGTGGTCAGCGTGGGCAACATAGCCTATCATTTTCCCGGCAAGGACGCCATCCTGCTGGCGATATACGAGGAGCTGGCCCGGAAGCAAAAAGAGTTGCTGGCCGAATACCGGGTAGTGCCCCTCTTCGACAATATCGGCCGGCTCATCCGCCGCACCTTTCTCCTGCAGCAGGCCTACATATTTTTTTATCTCGACACCCTGGAGCTCGTCCGGGCGAACGCCTCCATTGCGGAAGCCCACCGGCAGCACATTTCCTGGCAGGTGGCTCAGCTGGAGACGATGTTCAGCTTCAACGTAGCGCGGGGAGCTATGGTGGCCGAACCCATAGAAGGCCTGTACGGGCAACTGGCCCTTCAATTCTGGATGACTTCCGACTTTTGGTTCACGCAACAATTAACCCGGGGCATCGGAAAATTTGAGGAGCAGGGCTACCAGCAGGCAGTCTGGGCCTTGCTGATCCCGTATTTTACCGAGATGGGCAGGCGGGAATATGGACAAATGTTGCAGTCGCCGTATGATTTTTTCTTTTAATCTTATCTTATTTCCTGTAGCTTTGTTGAAAGCTTCAGTCCAATAGATTAAACAAAACTACAGATCTATGGTCGGGTTTCATCTCGGTAATGAGGCATACAACGCCTTGTTGGACTTGCTTAACAACCAGCATTTTACAGATAAGCCGGGGGAGAATTCCGATATGGATTTCCTGCTGGATGACCGCTGGTTGCAGGATACCGCCGTGGTCGAGAACGTCGTCAAAAGAAAAGGGATGTGGGAGATACACCTGGTATTCGCCCATTTCCGGACGCCGCAAAAACTGATTAAGCGGGTGATTGCCCGCCATCCTTCTCAGAAGAAGGCCCAGTTGATGGCCGGATACATGAGGCGCCTGGCGGCAAAAGACCAGCGGGGCACCCTCGCGGTGGATATCCGGGATTTCGGCTTGTGCTCCAGCTGAAAGGTGCCTGCAGCATTTGTCAAAAAACCAATTTTCGTGGACCTATGCCCGAATTGAGCACTAAACAGAAGATTGTCAGCGTCTCCATCCAGCTCTTCAACGAGCACGGGCTGGCCAACGTGCGCCTGCAGCAGATTGCTGACGAGGCCGGCATCAGCGTGGGCAACCTGGCCTACCACTTCCGGAACAAGGAAGCCATCGTCTGCGCCGTTCACGAAGAACTCGCCGGGGAAATTTCCGAAATCCTCTCCACCTACCGCATCTTCCCCAACCTGCTGGATTTTGACAATCAGCTCACCAAATACTTTGGTTTCGTTCAGCAATATGCCTTCTACTACGTCGATTGCGTAGAAGTTGACCGGACCTGCCCGGAAATCGTCAACTTTCGCAGGCAGCATATCCCTAAAATGATCAGCCAGATCAGAAAGCGGTTCGACTTCAACATCAGCCGCGGCCTGATCCGCAAAGAACCCCGCCCGGGCTTTTACGATACCCTCGCCGAATCCATCTGGGTGCTCATCGCCTTCTGGGTCACCCAAAGCCTGGCCC
Source organism: Lewinellaceae bacterium (assembly GCA_020636375.1). GTDB lineage: Bacteria > Bacteroidota > Bacteroidia > Chitinophagales > Saprospiraceae > JACJXW01. The sequence goes on from JACJXZ010000016.1 coordinate 264,832, forward strand.
GAGGCAAGGCCCTGCCACTGCACCAGCAAAACTTCAAAGAGGCGATCTGGAACCAGGTCTACCCCCACTTCACCGATAAGGGGATCGCCGAATATGAACAACTGATCCTCCCCCTGTTCCGGGCAACCGCGCCGTGAGGGGTGCCCTGTTGGGGGCTGGTGGTTTTGATCACTTATGGCACATAGGTGTTTTCACAGTAGGCCACATAGGTGGGGCGCACATCAATAACTTTTAAGTAGTTGGACACATTTATTGTAACTAATGGTGCTTCGAAAGCGTGGCTTGGCAGCTCTATTCCTGGGGCAATTGTTATATGGCTATATTGTTATATTGTTATATTGTTATATTGTTACGCTAATTGTATCCGTTTACTTAGTCTCCCATCTAAAAAGAACAATTCTTTGTTGGGTTTGTACATGACTCATTCCCTTCCCCTCATCCCATCTGGATTAAATCTAAATTAGAGTATTTTTTCTACTTTTAGTAAGTGTTTTCAAGAAATTAGAAAACTTTTTCAAAAAAAGTTTAGAAAATTCTTTCTAATACCGTTCGGGGTTTTATATTTGTTGTGTGCGGTTTTTTCTGGAACAGGATTTTGTCCTTTCGGGAAACCGAAAATTTTCTTTTCACATACAAAAAACATCTGGTCGCCATGGCAAATGTACTTTGGTTACAAGGAGGGGCTTGCAGCGGCAACACCATGTCCTTCCTCGACGCCCAGGAACCGACGGTTGTCGAGCTGATCGTCGATTTTGGCATCAATATTCTCTGGCACCCGACCGTAGGCCTGGAAATTGGCCATCAGGTTGGGGACCTGCTCAACGACTGCGTTTCGGGAAAAACCCAGCTGGATATTTTCGTTTTCGAAGGTTCGGTCATCGAAGGGCCGAACGGGACCGGCAAGATGAATTATTTTGCCGACCGCCCGATGAAGGACTGGGTGCGGGAGCTTTCCAACGCCGCCCAGTTTGTCGTGGCTATTGGCGACTGTGCTACCTGGGGTGGCATCCCTGCCGTTCCGCCCAACCCGAGCGAGTCGACGGGCATGCAGTTCCACAAAAAAGAAAAAGGGGGCTACCTCGGGCCGGATTTCGTTTCGAAAGGAGGCCTGCCCGTCATTAACATCCCCGGCTGCCCGGCTCACCCCGATTGGATCACCCAGATCCTGGTGGCCATTTCGACCGGCCGCATCGGCGATGTGCTGCTGGACGATTACCACCGCCCCAAGACGTTCTTCACCGACTTTGTGCAGACCGGCTGCCCCAACGCCATCAGCTTCGCCCAGAAAGTGGACGGCCATTTCGGCAAGCGCGGCGGCTGCCTGTTTTACGAGGTGGGCTGCCGGGGGCCGATGACCCGTGCCAGCTGCAACCGCATCCTGTGGAACCGCCAGTCGAGCAAGACCCGCGCCAACCACCCCTGCCTCGGGTGTACTGAGCCGGGATTCCCGCACCACGACCTGGTCAAGGGCAGCGTCTTCAAGACGATGAAATACCTGGGATTCCTGCCCAGGGACGTGCCAGCCGGCACCAATAAACTGGCGTACTACACCCGTGCCGGTTTCGAAAAGGTGATGGGGACGTTCGAAAATGTCACCGGCGTCAATAAAGAACATTTCGAAACATCCAAATGACCGGCTCCGGCCGATATGGGAAGGGCCGGCCGGCCCTTCCCGCTCCTTCAATTCTTTCCTAATCATCACAATGCATGTATCATGTCTGAATACAAAGAACTCAACATATCTCCGGTCGGGCGGGTAGAAGGCGACCTGGATGTAAAGGTTTACATGGAGAACGGGGTCGTTACCCGTGCGCATACGCAGGCTGCCATGTTCCGGGGTTTCGAAAAGATCCTCTCCGGCAAGGACCCCCAGGCGGGCCTGATCGTCACGCCCCGCGCCTGTGGCATCTGCGGCGGCTCTCACCTGTACTGTGCTTCTTCGGCCCTGGATGTAGCCTGGAAGACCACCCTGCCGCCCAACGCCCTCCTGCTGCGGGCCATCGGCCAGGCAACGGAAACGATCCAGAGCATTCCCCGCTGGTTTTACGCCATATTCGCTACCGATATGGCCAATAAGAAATTCGCGAACAAGCCGCTTTACCAGGAAGTAGTCAAGCGCTTCGCCGCTTACGTCGGCACCTCCTTCCAGCAGGGCGTGACCGCCAGCGGGCGCCCGGTAGAGGTGTACGCCCTCTTCGGCGGCCAGTGGCCGCACTCCAGTTATATGGTCCCCGGCGGCGTCATGTGTGCGCCGACGCTGAAGGACATCACGCGGGCGCATTCCATCATGAACCAGTTCCGCAACGACTGGCTGGAAACCGTCTGGCTGGGCTGTTCCATCGAACGGTACATGCAGATCCAGTCGTGGGACGATATGATGGCGTGGCTGGAGGAGAACGAATCCCACCGCAACAGCGACTTGGGGCTGTTCCTGCGCGCCGGGCTGGAATTCGGGCTGGATAAATTCGGCCAGGGGGTGGGCAAGTTCCTCGCCTGGGGCACTTACCTGCACAAGGACATGTACAACCAGCCTACCATCGAGGCCCGGAACGCCGCAGCCATCAGCCCCGCCGGTTTCTGGGACGGCAGGAAATACTACGAGGCCGACCAGAAGCAGGTCGCCGAGCACATCAAACACGCCTGGTACACTGAGCAGGCCGACGCGCTGCACCCCTTCGACGAACCGGTGCCGGTTACTTCTGCGGACCCCAAGAACCTGGAGGATTCCGACTTTGGCGGCAAGTACAGCTGGGCGAAGGCACCGCGCTTTATGGGCCATGCCGCCGAGACCGGCCCTCTGGCCCGGGTGATCATGGCGGCCAACCCCGCAAACAAGAGCCACCAGTTCCGCGATCCCCTCTTTGGCGATATCATGGAAAAGATGGGCCCATCCGTCTTTACCCGCGTCCTGGCGCGCATGCACGAGGCGCCCAAGATATACACCATGATCGACGAATGGTTGCGGCAGGTCAGCCTGGACGACGAGTTCTACATCAAACCTAAAGAGCAGGACGGCATCGGATGGGGGGCCACCGAGGCGGCCCGCGGCGCCCTCGCCCACTGGATCAAGATCAAGGACGGGGTCATTGAAAATTACCAGATCATCGCGCCGACCACCTGGAATGTCGGCCCGAACGACAGCGAGGGCAACCCGGGCCCGATCGAATCCGCCCTGGAAGGCACCGAGATCGAAGACCCGCACGACCCGGTGGAGGTGGGCATGGTCGCCCGCTCCTTCGACTCCTGCCTGGTGTGTACCGTCCATGCCCACGACAATAAGACGGGCGAAGAACTGGCAAAATTTAAGTTGTAACCATATCAAGGTATTGTACACATGTAGCCCGCCGGCTTGCCGGGGGGCTACGCTTTGGGGGAGGGGTGGGTGGCTGAGGGTTTTTTACCACATAGAACACATAGAGGTTTTCACATAGAACACATAGGTGGGTGGGATGGTGTGTGGCTGAGGGTTTTTTACCACATAGAACACATAGGGGTTTTCGCATAGGGCACATAGGTGGGTGGGGTGGCGCGTGGCGTGGCGAGTGGTTTTTACCGGATGGGGCATAAAGTTGGCGTGGCTTTCGGGTAGGGTATATAATAAATGGAATAAGTTGAATTTTCTATTTTTGGGGTAGAAAGGCGTATCGTAGTGAATAAGCCTAAAACCCGGAAACATGGAAGAGCGCATTACCAAAAAGTTGGTCGATGATTTAACATATGAGATTATCGGAGCGGCAATAGAGGTGCACAAAATTCTAGGCCCGGGGCTTTTGGAAAGCAACTATGAGAAAGCCCTGATTCACGAGTTGTGGTCACGGGGGTTGAAAACGAGCGCTCAGCAAACCGTTCAGGTACCCTACAAGGGTATCCTCCTCGATTGCGAACTTCGGTATGATGTCCTGGTAGAAGAGCTGATCATCGTGGAGAATAAAGCCGTTCAGAAAATGCAACCCATTTTCACCGCCACTCTTCTGACTTATATGAAACACCTGAAAGCCCCAAAAGGAATATTATTCAATTTCAACGTCCGGAATATTTTTAAGGAGGGCAGCAAACTTTCGTCAACGAATATTACGCCGCCCTGCCTGATGAATAGTTACCCTATGCCCTATGCGTTAAAACCGCCGGACCCCAAACCCTACCATACGCATCAGGTTGATGTGTTAAAATCCGCGAGGTGGCCAGCCTTTGGAACGCTCTGGCAGCGGCTGCCCTGTGGTAGTTTGCCGGGTGAACTCACCCCCATCTGAAGAAGCCAGGCGCCCCCTCTCTTGAGCTGCCGGCGAGCAAAAGGGAAGAGAGGGGGCAGGGCGACATACGCCGGGAGCCTGCGTTGGCCAGCTGCGGGGCCGGCATTACCCCCTCTCTTCCCCCTGTCCCCGAGGTGATAAAGAGATGGTGCTGATCTCGGATCACCAGGGGTGAGTTCTTTGCCGGCTGCCGGGTTCCCCAGGCGAGGAAGCCTGTAAAGACCCCATTTTAACATATTAGCCTGATGCGCATGCCCCGCGCCGCCCCTATGTGGCCTATGCGAAACCGCCTATATGCCCTATGTGATAAAAAACGCTGCCTCCCCAACGCCAAAGGCGCCCCGCGCCCCGCCCTATGTGGCCTATGTGAAAACGCCTCTATGCCCTATGTGTTAAAAAAACCGTCGGCCCCCAAAACCCCCGGCCCCCAAAAACCTAAACAATTAAAAAAAAATGACCACCACCACCAAAAAGACCGCCATCCTCGGTTTCGGCAACCCCGTTCGCGCCGACGACGGCGTAGGCATCTACGTCATCGAACAGTTGCGGGCAGCGCTGGGCGAGCCGGAGCACGTCAGCCTCTTCGATATGGGCACCTCCGCCTTCGAAGTATTGTTCAGGCTCCGGGGGCACGAACGGGTGATCCTGGTCGACGCGGTGGTCAATGCCGGCGGAGAGGTAGGCGCCGTTTACAAACTGCCCGCCTCGGAGGTAGAAGGGCAGATCGAAGATGACCCTCTGGTCTTCCTGCACGGCCTGAAGTGGAACCAGGCCCTGTCGTACGCCCGGAAGATGCTGGGAGCGGAATATCCGGAAGACATCGAGGTGTATCTGGTCGCCATTGAAGATACGCGCTTCAATGTAGGGATGACGGAAGCGGCGAAACAAGGCGGGGACAGGGTGGTGCGGTTGTTGCTGGATGAGGTGGGGGAGGGGTGAGTGGTTATAAGTACATGGACTGAATTAGTGAATTAGTGAATGACTGATTAACGGGGGCTTAGAGTCGGTTTTGTGTGTCATTATTTGTGTCCAGATACTTATTGTTATATGGCTATATGGTTATATTGTTATATATGGTATATTGCTGCATTGCAATATTGTTTCAACCTGCGCGGCAATAAGTTTTCCCTACCTTTAAGGTGCGGAAGGTATTTTAATCCAGAAAATTATGTTCATTCCACCAGGCAATCTGAAGCAAAACATCGAAACGGATTCTGCCGCCGGGAGCAAAGTCCAGTTGAAGGGCTCTCACCTGCTGATCGACAGCGAAGTAGCGTCGGAAGTCTTCGGGGAGGAGCAAAATGCTTACGTGGTGTACTATCCCGAGCGGCGAACCCTGATGCTGGCGCCGGTGAGCGATGAGCTTTTCAAGAGCCTGCACAAGGCCAGCCAGCAAATGCTGAAAAGCCGGAACCTGCGGGGCGATAAATCCATAGCCCTGCACGGCATCCTCATCGACCATCAGGTCAACGATACCGACCGGAGCCTGGAATACGAACTGCCGCCGGGATTGGGGGTTTTAAACGTGAAATTGTGATGTACTGCTCACCGGATATTCCCTTTCACCTTTCTCCCGAAGGGCGGGGCCGGCGCGAGGACCTGCAGTTGCTCGTGGAAGGCCGGTGGCTGATGAACACCGAGGTGCGCTACTGGATACAGGAACGGCGCAGCCGGTGGCACCTGACGATGGTATATATTGCCGTGGAGAACCCTTTCAAGCTGATCTGCCGCCGGATCGACGCTTATCATTCCGGGCAGAAGGCTCTGACCTTTGCCAAAATATTGCAGCGAGGCATCCGAAAAGATGCCCGGGGCACTTTAAAAACCGACCGCGATGCTTTCAATATTTGCGCCAATTAAATATCACGCACAGATCCGGGAGATCATCCGGAAAGAAGACCGCCTGAACGAGCTGGTGCGCATCGTTGATTACCTGGAGGAGCGGCCCGTGCCCAGCGGCGCCAACCTGCTGGTGAAGCAGGAAGAAATCTGGCCACTGATCGACTGGCACAATGTGCGGCCGCCCTATCTGCTGCCGGAGAACGTGCCTCTGGACGAAGCGCACCTGCTGGGGCTGGTTTTCGCCAACCTCGGCAATTACGAAAAAACCCACGAATACCTGGCCGGCAAGTCGCAGAGCCTGTACCTGGAGCTCGATTTCATCAACCGCCTGCAGCAGGGCATTCCCATCAGCCCCGCAGAGCTGGTTTCCCGGTATACCCCTTTCGACGAGTACCGCCTGATGCACAACCAGGCCGTCATCCACCATTACGCCGCCATGCCGCAGGATTTTGACGCGGAGAAAACCCAGTACTTTTATATCGAAGCCATCCAAAGCGCTCCCAACGACGAGTACCGCGTTTTCACGGCCCGCCAGTACGCCCTGCTGCTCATCGACCTGGGCGAAACCGAAAAGGCCGTCCGGCTGCTGAAGGGAACCCTGGGCCAGGACATTTCCGAGGAGGCCCGGACGGAGCTGCGCCATACCCTCTGCCAGAGCTGGATGCAGGAGCTTTCGGCGCCGTACGACGAAGCGCTGCTCGGGCAGCTCAAAGATACCCTCTGGAAAGTGCTGCAGGCCTACGAAAAACAGGAGCGGGCCCTGGAGCAGGCCCTGGTGCTCACCGACGCCGGCATCATCGCCAATTATTCCGAAAGCTGGGCCGAAAGCCTGGGCTACTTCAACCGGGCCCTGGCCATCTTCGACGAAGCGGGCCTGCCCGAGCTGGCGGCCAACGTACATTACCGCAAAGGCGTCCTGCTGTTCACCTGGGCGCAGAACGGCAACCCCCAGTTCTACCGCAGCGCCGCCGAGAGCTACCAGAAGGCGGTCCGGGTGTTCTCCCGGGAGGCCGCCCCGGATGTGTATGCCGAAATCCAGCACCACCTGGGCATCATCTACGCCGACATACCCGATGAGGCGAAAAAGAAAAGCATCTGGGCAGCGGTTTCTTCCTCGGCATTCCAGGAAGCGCTGGGCATTTATACCAAAGAGGCTTACCCCTACGAGTACGCCGCTGTTTGCAACCACTACGGCAACGCCCTCACCAAATACCCGGCGGCGGTGCTGAGCGATAATTTCGAAAAAGCCCTGTTCTATTACCAGGAGGCCCTGTCGGTCCGAACCCCCGAAGCCTACCCGCTGGAGCGCTGCCTGTCGTTGCTGAATTACCTGCAGGCACAGTGGAACCTGGGCATGCCCGAAGACCAGTTCCAGGAGGATCGCTACCTGGATATGGCTCAAAAGGCAGAAGAGGTGCTCGCCCTCAGCTCCGACCCCCAGCTTCAGGCTGAAGCCCGGGAGCACCTGGAACGGCTGGCCATGTTGAAGGCTGCGTACGCCTGAAACAGGTGAGTAATCAACCCAATCAACCAATTTCGCCCCGAGCTTGTCGGGGGGCGTACCCCGAGCTTGTCGAGGGGCAATCAACTAACTCATGCACGAAATATCTCTCATCCGGACTATCTTCAACACCCTGGAGGCGGAGTTCTCCCCGGCAGAGCTGGAGCGGATGGCCGCCATTGACCTCAGGGTGGGCCGGCTGTCCAACGTCGAGCCCGTCCTGATGCAGAATGCCTTCCGCGCCGTGACCACTGCCGAGGAGAAATACCAGCAGGTGGAACTGAACATCGAGGCCGTCCCGGTCGAGATCTATTGTGCCGATTGCGGCGTGAACTCCACCATCGAGAACTACAAGTTCGCCTGTGCTGTCTGCGGCCGGCCCAACAATAATGTGGTAAAAGGGACGGAACTGCTCATCCACCGGGTGCGCTTCGGGGAGTAGAAAATTTTTTCTAAACATTAGAATCCCTTTTCTAAATCCGTTCATCTTGTTACCTTTCCGGTAAACAACCCGGATAATATGGAAAAAGCGCAAAAGTCGACCAGGGCGGCGAGAGGCACCGTCACCTGTGACAATACCACCATGCACCTTCTCAAGGCCAACGATTTTGTGGCGGAGAGCATCCGCCGGAAGATGGCCGAACAGCATATCCTCCTGATCAACATCACCTCCTCCGCCGGCAGCGGGAAAACGACCCTGCTCCAGGAGACGGCCCGCCGGATCGGCGACAAAGTCAACATGAAAATACTGGTCGGAGACCTGGAGACCGAGCGCGATGCCGACCGCCTCCGCGCCGTGGGCGCGGACGCGCTGCAGATCGTGACCGGCGGCATCTGCCACCTGGAAGCCCAGATGGTCTGGCAGGCTATGGAAAACCTCGGCCTGGACGGCGTGGACCTGCTGATCGTCGAGAACGTAGGCAACCTGGTCTGCCCGGCATCCTTCGACCTGGGCGAGGACTACCGGGTGACGCTGATCGCCACCACCGAAGGGGACGACAAGCCCAAGAAGTACCCCCGCATGTTCCTAACCAGCGACCTGATGCTGGTCTCCAAGGTCGACCTGCTGCCCTACCTGCCGTTCTCGGTCGATGCCGTGGTGGCCGACGCCCGCGACATCAACCCCAATATCGGGGTGCTCCAGGTCTCCAGTACGCAAAACACCGGCATCGACGAATGGTGCGCCTGGCTGCTGGAGAAGGTGCAGGAGAAAAAAGCCGAAGCATTAACCCCTAAAACGGAGAACCATGTGTTTAGCCATTCCCGGTAAGATCAAATCAATCGAAGAACAGTTCGGCGGCCTGGTGCGTATGGCCAAAGTCTCTTTCGGCGGCATCATCAAGGAGGCCAGCCTGGAGATGGTGCCTCAGGCCCGGGTCGATGATTACGTGCTGGTGCACGTCGGCGTAGCCATCAGCATAGTGGACGAGGAGGAGGCCAAAAAGACGTTTCGCTACCTGGAGGAGATGGGCGAAGTGGAGGAGGACCTGAATATTTCGGATTTCCTGCCGGATAAGGAGGAGTATAGCTGATAATCCGGTACCGTGAAGAAGAAAGACATTCAAGGCAGAGAAGCCGTCAAAATCCTGGTCGACAACTTCTACGGTCATAAAAATGAAAATCGATGACCTCGAAAGAAAACGCCTCGAATTCGGCAACTGAGCCGGCTGTGCCGCTGGTGCGCGCCACCCGGATTTTCGAAGGGCCGGCCGGCAGCCCTTTCCTGGCGCCCCGGGGCGTCTTTCTGGCCGGGGGGCAGCTGATGGTGGCCGATACGGCCCAGAACCGGGTGTTCCTCTGGCGCGAGCTGCCGGATTCCGCTCTTCAGCCGCCCGACGTGGTGCTGGGGCAGCCGGCCCGGGCAGAAACCGGCAGGAATGCCGGCGGCAAGGCGAGCGCTTCCAGCTTGTTCTACCCTTCGGGCATCTGGTCGGATGGCGAGAGGCTGATCATCGCCGATGCCTGGAACCACCGGGTGCTGATCTGGCTGGCGATGCCCACCCGCGACGGCCAGCCCGCCGACGTGGTGGTCGGCCAGCCGGACTTTGCCGGCAACGAGCCCAATGTGAAGGGGATCGGCAGCCCCCCTTCGGCCCGGTCGCTGAACTGGCCCTACGGCGTCTTTTCCGACGGGCAGCAGCTCTGGATCGCCGATACCGGCAACCGGCGGGTGCTGCATTATAAAGAAATTCCTGCGGATAACTTCGCGGCAGCCAATGGCGTGATCGGCAAGCCCGGCTTCCAGGAGCGGGACTACAGCCACGAGGATCCCATCTGGCCCTACTCCGTTAAGATCGGCCCCAACGGCGAGCTGGCCATAACGGACACCCAGTACTACCGGGTGTTGCTGTGGCGCGACTGGGCAACCGCCCTCCATCAGAAAGCGGACGTGATCATCGGCCAGCCTTCCTTCGGGAGCAACGGACAGAACCAGTTTGGCTGGTTCCCGCAGGCCAATACCCTTAACTGGTGCTACGATACCTGTTTCTACCAGGACGGCCTGTGGGTGGCCGATACCGGCAACAGCCGGATATTGTGGTTTAATACCATACCCGAACAGCACAACGCCGCCGCCGATGAGGTGCTCGGGCAGGACGACTTCAATACCGGAAGTGAAAACAAAAATACGATTCGGACTACCGAGGGCAGCCTGTACTGGCCCTTCCAGGTCTGCACCGAGGGCCGCACCATGGTGGCCGCCGATACCGGCAACCACCGGATCGTCATCAATGAGCTTAACAGATAGGCCTGACAGGTTTTCCCGGAAATTTGTCAGGCCTGTTCCACTTAACACGACAACGTACCAAATATGGAATTCTCCTTTCCCCTCCTTTTCGCTGCCGTCGTCGGTTTCGGCCATGCTTTCGAGGCCGACCACCTGGTGGCGGTGAGCAGCATCGTTACCAGGAGAGACAAGCTGGCCCTGGCCGTCAAGGACGGCATCTACTGGGGCGCCGGCCATACTTCCACCATCGTCCTGATCGGCCTGCTCATCATCGTCGGGCGGGTCACTTTTCCGGACGGATATTTCAGTTATTTTGAAGCCGCAGTGGGCCTGATGCTCGTGGCCCTGGGCGCCTGGCGCCTCTACAATTATTTCCGCACCCGGCGCCAGAACGGCGAATTGATGGACGCCGCCGACAGCCACCACCTGGCCTACGGCGTGGGGCTGGTGCACGGCCTGGCCGGCAGCGGCGCCATGATATTGTTGGTGATGACGGAAATTCAGAGTAACTTTAGCAGCATGATGTATTTGCTCATTTTCGGGATCGGTTCCATCGCAGGCATGCTGGTGGCGGCGGGCATCTTCAGCCTTCCTTTTTCCCGGCGGATCACCGGCAACCAGAGCCTGCAGCTCGGGCTGATCGTGGCCTCCTCCCTGCTCTGTATCGGCTATGGCGCCTTCGTGTTCCTGGAGAACTGGCCCTGACCCTGCACGCAAATGGATAAGATCGAACTGAATATCATCGCCCTGGCCAACAGCGAGTCCAATCCCGGAAACTTCGCCCTCATCCTGGAAGAGCAGGAGGGCTTCCGCCGCCTGCCCATCATCATCGGCCCGTTCGAGGCCCAGGCCATCGCCATCTACCTGGAGCGGATGCAGCCCAGCCGCCCCATGACCCACGACCTGTTTAAGAGCACGCTGGACGCCAGCGGCGTCGGGATCACCGAGGTGATCATCTCCGCCCTGGTGGACGGCGCCTTCCACGCCACCCTGGTCGGCAAAAAGGCCGACGGCAGCCCTCTCAGTGTCGACGCCCGCACCTCCGACGCCATCGCCCTGGCCGTCCGCTTCGGCTGCCCCATTTACACCACAGAACAAATCCTTTCCACCGCCGGCATCGTGCTGGACAGCCCCAGCCAGGCCTTCACCGGCAAGCGGGGCCAGCTGTCGGATTACTCCCTCGAAGAACTGGAACGCCTGCTGGAACAGGTGCTGAAGAAGGAGGACTTCGAGAGCGCGGCAAGGATACGGGATGCGATTGAGAAGAAGAAGTGAGGGGGAAGGGCTACCATTCTAAGGTTGGACAGAATGGGCCGGGGTTGTGTACGATGTACGGGCACAGCAGGGACTTGGGGTTGTGTACGATGTACGAAGCTCCGCCGTCTGCGGCTGTCCAACCTTAGACGGGTAGCCGGGGGAGAGCTCAAAACTCTGATTTTGTTGACCGTTGATCGTTGTTGGTTGCCTGTTGGCCGTTGCCGGTTGCCGGGGACAATCAACGAACAACAAGGAACTGACCTGAAAGAATTGGATTTTAAGGCCGCTGATCACATAGTTGGGGGCGGGTGGTTTTAATCACATAGGGTACATAGGGGTTTTCACATAGGGCACATAGTTGGGGGCGGGTGGGGTTTTATCACATAGGGCACATTGGGGTTTTTGCATAGGATCAGAAGGGCGTCGAAAAGCGGCCGGAGCGGCAGTTTGTCAATCTGCTTTTCCTCCTTGATGTCTTCGATGATCTCTTCTGCCGGATCGAGGTTGTGGGCGTAGTAATCGGCCGTGGGTTGGCCTTTTTGCGCTAAAATTGCCATTGCATACCCCGTCAGAATTCCTTAGCTTTACCTGCCGAAGAAAATGCCCAACACCAAACCATGACCGACCAGCAGAAACTCTACCGCGTCTTTCGCCTGATCCAGTTGCTGAGCCAGCCGCCGTACCGCACGGTAAAACGGCTGGCGGAGATCCTGGAAGTGGACCCCAGGACGGTTTACCGCTACCTTCAACTACTGGAGAGCCTGGGCTACGCCTGGGACAAAAAGCCCGGCGACCGTTACTACCTGCACATTGAATTCTCCACCGACGACAAACTGATCGACACCGAAGAGGCAGGCTTCCTGCAGGACCTCCTCTGGCAGGCCCCTTCCGGGCATCCCCTGCGCGACCGCCTGCTGCACAAGCTCAACCGGCAGTACATGCTGGCGCCGCTGGCGCAGAGCCTTACCAAGTTCAACGTCTACGAACACATCCGTGCCCTGGGCGCCGCCATCGAGACGGACCGGCGGGTGATCCTCCACAACTACTACGCGCCGTCCAGCGAGACTCTGGGCCCGCGCTACCTGGAGCCGGTGGAGTTCATGCAAGGCTACACCTACCTGTGGGCTTACGACCTGGATAAGCAGGGCTACCGGCAGTTCAAGCTCGACCGCATCGGCGAGGTGGAAATACTCGACGAGCCCATCACCGGCGAGCACGAGAGCCACGCCCTCGACCTGTTCGGCTGGACCGGGCCGGCCTGGCTGCCGGTCAAGCTGCGCCTGAGCTCCTACGCCCAGAACCTGCTGCTGGAGGAATACCCGGACGCGCGCCCTTTCGTGCGCACCTTCAAAGGAAAGGCCATCTTCGACGGCATCGTGCGCGACTGGCGGGGCATCGGCCGCTTCGTGCTGGGCCTGCCGGGGGAGGTGGAGGTGGCGGAGCCGGAGGCGTTTCGGGAATACCTTCGGGAGAGGGCGGGAAAGGGGAAGTGGTGAGGGGGTGGACAAAAGAAATACGATAGAAATGCGGTGGAAATAAAGTAGAAATGAAGTGGAAATGCAGCGGAGGTGTGCTTCGTAGCTTTAGGAGGCCGGGAGGCTTGGCGAGGGGAGATGAGGGCTCTGCGGGTTGTTTCGGGCAGGCGGGCATGTTGGGGGTGGTTGGAGCCGGTGCCGGCCGGCATTGTCGGGGCGCAATTTGCTATTGCGCCCGGACTTGAGGGGAATGGGAAAAAGAAACGCGCCGGGCGGCGCGTCGGTCCGGGGATGCTATCTCCGGAGAGGTTCTGGTGCCGCAAAGATATAGAAAATAGGGGTAAAGGGCAAGGCTGGCAGTTGAGCTGAATCGACTTGAAAAAAGAAAAGGCAATGGCGGGCGCCCGTCAAAGCCTCCGGTGTATAAAGGCGAAAGAGAGAAAGATGGTTCCTAGCAAAAGGGCAAGGACCCATTTGAAAAAAAACGAAAAAATCCAAATTGACTTGACTGTAAGTTAAATTTTATCGTACCTTTGTTTCTGTTTTATAAATAGTGTGATAAATACTAATAGAATCCACCAAAAGAAGGATGGAAACTAAATTGTGTGCAGAGAATGGCAAAATGATCCATCAAAAGAAGGTTTTGCATTTGCCTACTCCCGTACAAAATAAAACACATGGGAGATGGTTAGTCTCATTAACTAACAGTAGCCGAGGTTAGAAGCCTCAACATGTGTTATGAAAGTTTATACGGGCAATAATTGACCTCATTTGTCAATAGCAGCCGAGAGTAATAGCCTCAACGTGTACTCTTTCAAAATTGAGTTTGGGGGAGAGAAATAAATCTCCCTCAGCTTAATTTACTTGTTGGCCTGGCAATGGCGAGATTTAAAGGGCAGCGACGGTAGTTGTCAATCAGAGAGGAGATCTTTGAGCTTGAATCAACTAAAATGATGATACTTTGGAACCGATAAAGGAACTCATATTTAAGAAAACGGCTAACCCCTTTGTCAATTCAGGTATTATTGGCCTGTACCGAATGAGCCAGAAATTCCTGGAAAGGAAAAGGATAGAATTCCCTTCAATTAAAATCAGTGGCTTAGCTGATAACCAACTTCACATTTCAGCAGATACTGAGGAAGAGTTGCTGTGCTATCTTGAAGAAGTGTACTACTTCATGGGGAATGAATATTATGATACTTATACAACGAAGCAGAAAGATAAAAGTGAAAATGTGTATTTCGAAGAAAAGGGAGGAAAGTTGGTTCCGCATCGCTTTGCGAAGATGAATACTTATGGCCTAACTCATCTGTTTACCAATAATGCACAAGGTGTAACCACTAAGGATTCCAATTCTTATAAATTTGCTACCCTCAAAAAAGAGAAGCCTGAATATGCTTCGTTCATTGAGGAATACTTCAAAGAGTCTGGCTTAAAGTTATTGAAGAAGGTTTACTTGAATGAGCCTTACACCAAAGCAACAAGGCTGGAAATAAACAAAAAATATTTAGCTAAAGGCAGCGAAATATGCCCTTTGACCGGGGAAAGTTTCAAGGCATTAGTTGAGGCAAAGAATGTATCTCCTTTCTTTTCTGGTCTCTCAAACTTCAATACTTTCCTTTCCAGTTCAGAGAAAAAGATTAGTTGGAAAGCTCTTTTTCTTATTCGATTTGCGCCTGTTGTTTGTTTTTATTCTTACCACAACAGTTATGAAACACTGATCTGCCATTTGTTTGAATCTAATACACTGGAAAACCTGAATGTTGTGTATTCCGGAGATATGTACGTAACGAGAGATGAATTGGAACGGACAAATTACCTGGTGAATATTCAGTTGAGTAAGTTTTCTTATCCACGGAAAGACGCAGAAGGATTGGTCATTGATACAGCTAAAGATGCCGTTTGGCCATCGGAAATAGCATTTATGCTTATTCATACTTTTTACAAGAACCATCTTAGCTCTCAAATAAACAGTAGTGAAGATGATATTCTTGATTTTTTTGAGGAAGCACCTATCCTCAGAAAGCCAATCACCTTGATCACTTTCAGAGCGGACAAATTTGCTTCCACGCTCAGGCCTAGTTTTTATGAAGAGTACAATCAAATAAAATTTGTGTTGAGCCTCATCCATTTGATGGAAACAGGAAAAGAAGGAAAACACATTTCATTGGCGGAATTATGGAACAGCTTGCGCTTCAACTCTCCAAGAGCAAAAACCCTTAAGCGGCAGAATTTACAGAAGGGGAGGGCTTTGGAGAGGCAAGTCCGGGCAGATGTGCTAGAATCGGTCATGAATGCCAGAAGTATCCTATCGGCTATAGAGAAGTTTTATTACGATATTTTCAATTACTTAATGGCGGGGGAGCAATCTGGTTTTCGGAATTATAAGAGCCTTTTTGATTTCTTAACCATATACGAAAATATCACCAATATGGACTTAGACAATGATATCCAGGAATACGCCATAAATCTTGGCGTTTCCATAGGGCAGGGAATTTTGAGGTCAGGAGAAAGCGGCGAAGATCCAAAAACGCTTGCAAAAGGCGGTCGAAAATATATTATCGATCTTCGGAATTCCAGAACACTGGAACAGTTCCTGAAGGCAATTGAACGGATAATGTTCCGGTACCAGATCGGTGTAAAACGTGAATTACTTAATAAGATAAACGACCGCAATTTCAAGTTGATCAAGAGATTTACCGTGATATCTGCATTGAACCAATTGAACCCAATTCTTTCAAAACAAATTCAAAATTAAGTGATCATGGCGAACAGTCTTACCATTACATACCTGTCAAAAGTTTCTCTTGCCAGCCTGAATGGCAGTGATAAGGAAGTAGATAACATCAACCCCATTAAAAAGGTGACACTTCCAAACGGAGAACAGCTTCCTTACGTTTCGTCCCAGGCAATTCGCCGGGCATTGAGGGACAAGTTGGAAGAATTAGGCCATTCCGTTTCACCGGTGCAGGAATCCAGCACAAGTAAAGGCGCTCCCAAAACGGCGCTTGACCCTATCAGGTACCTGGACGATGACCTATTCGGTTACATGGACGCGAAGGCTGGTTCAGATGGCGAAAAAGGAACGTCTAATACCCGCACCTCACCCATTCGGGTAGATTCCTTACTAGCCCTGGCCACTTACAAGGGAGACCTGGACTACGCCACGAATTTTACCGGCCAAAAAATCGGATTGGATCCAAATATCTTCGAAACTGAGATTCACTCAGGTGTTTACCGGGGGTCGATATTGATAGAGTTGGATCGCGTTGGGGTTGAGTGGAGGCTCGTAGATACTAAGGAAAGAAAACTGGAGAAGGTTGACCTGGTATCTGCTGAAGAAAAGGCTGGGCGTGTGATTGCTTTCTTAGATTCTTTCCGGACAATGTGGAGTTCCGGGCGTCAATCCCGGTTTTTAGCCGACATTTCTCCAAAGTTTATTGCAGCTGCACTCATGTCTAGCAAGAACCCCATTTTCCTGGAGGCTGTGAATTTGGATGAAGATGGCCAGATCAAAATGGAAGAATTGGCTTCTGTAGTGATGGATTATCAGAAATATATAGATTCCTATGTTTTTGCAATACAGGAAGCTGTTTTCCAAAAACAATCGGGCATGAGTACTTTGAGTGAAGGATTTGAGAAAATAGAACAGTGGGTGAAGGATTACTATGAAGCTTAGAAAATATCATCCATGGTAAATTGTGTTGTCGAGTTAAAAGCTCAAACTGCATCTTTTCGCGACCCGGAATTTCAGAATTACCATCGGTCATTGGAACTTCCGCCGCCAACTACTGTCATTGGTATGGTGGGAGCAGCTCTTGGCCTATCTCCGGCAATGGCTCAGGATTTTTTTGATCTGAACAAGCTCAGGATAGGGGTTATGGGGAAGTCGAAGGGAAAAGCGAAAGACCTTTGGAAGTACAATAACCGCACAAACAAAATGTGGTTGCACCATCCCAACTTTGATGGAAGCATTGTACATCGGGACATTTTGATGTTCAACCATTTTCTTTTTGCCTTTCAATCGGAAAACCCACAAGCAATTGATCAGCTTTGTGAAGCTTTCGCGTCACCCGTATTTGCTTTGACTTTGGGCAATAGCGACTCTTTGGCAAAGGTACTCTGCATTGAAAGAAATCTGGTCGGCGCCCAAAGTAGTGAAGTTGCTTACTGTCTGTTAAAGGGAGATGTGATTGGGGAAGTATTGCAAAGAGCTGAAACCCATCTGAATTTTTCGATTTATCAGACTTCCGATCCAATTGCCCACCAATTTCCTCTTCGTTTCAGTTATGATGGTGATTATGGGAAGAGACAAGTGAGTAAGGTCGGGATATACTCTTTGGTAGGTAAACCTATGAAATTGAATTTTTCTGTTGAAGGCTTGCAGTTTGAAAATCATTTCATACCATTAGTTGAGATCTGATATGAAGTACGATAAAATACTTGCTAAGTCAGAACCCGAGGAGACGCTGCTCGAACATACGATTAATGCTATTGATGTATGGAGGCAAGTTAAACGACAATACTTTTCATACTATCCTGATGTTCAGTTCTGGAAGGAATCTTTCTTGGCCATATTGTTTCATGACTTTGGCAAGGTGTCCTCAAACTTTCAAAGACAGATAAGGTATAAAGGTAAAATGCCTGGCAACTATTTGAGGCATGAATTCATTTCCGGCTTGTTTCTGTATGCAAATGATCCTACTAAATACCGCGAAAGCCCCCACAGCCTGTTTGCTGTTTTTGCACATCATAAAGCCTTAAGAAGTGATCTTTTTACCAAGGTAGTTGACTTAGAAATACTGGAAGATAATATTTTGCCTTTCCTTTCTGAAGCTAAGGAAATGTATGAACAAGAATGGAAAGAAAGTTTTCCATTTGCTAAAATTGAAAGGGCTATTGAGTTCTTGAAGAAGGATTATCATTTTTTATTGAAACAATATCAAAATGGAATCCGTGATTTTATGCTTACAGATAGCAGGATGAAACCTCAGGACAGGCGGCTCTATATTTGGCATAAAGCCGTCCTACATGAAAGTGACTGGGCTGCTTCTGGCCATACTGCACTTCCCAAAGGGATTTTGTATGATAAAGATACACTTACTGGAAAAGTAGTTGAAAAGCTTTTAAAAGAAAAGAAGGTGGTTACCCCTTCTGAGTTTAAGTGGAGAAAATTTCAGGAAGCCAGTTGGAAACAACGAGAAGAAAACATTATTGCTATTGCTCCTACTGGTAGTGGAAAAACAGAAGCTTCTTTGCTTTGGGCGTCGGGAAAGAAGCCTGAAAACCGGATAATCTACCTGCTTCCAACCCGAGTAACATCTAATGCTATTTTCAAAAGGCTTGGGGAATATTTTCAGGAAGATAATGTAGCCCTGGTTCACTCCTCTGCGCTTTTTTTTCGAAAGGACGAAGGTGACCGGGATTTCGACAAGAAAAAATACTTGTGGGATAAGACATTTTTCAAAAATGTTACGGTTTGCACAGTTGACCAGATGCTGACTCAAGGCTTCAACCTAGGGCACTGGGAGCTGAAGACATTTCACGCACTAGAGGCACGAGTGATCATTGACGAAATCCACCTTTACACTCCCTATACTTTAGCACTCATTATTCGGACAATAGAGTATTTAAAAGAAAATTTCAGTACGAAGTTCTATCTGATGACGGCGACCATGCCTTCTAAATTGAAGGCTTTACTTCAGAAGACATTGGGTGAAGTACAGGTCATTGAAGATACCGAACTACTTTCAAGAGCCCGAAATTTTATTGAAGTTAGAGACGAGCAAATAGAATCTTTAGAAGGAGAAGTTAAAGAGCAATTTGACAACAAACCTAATTTAAAACTGCTGATAGTAGTAAATACGGTAGATCGGGCAATTCAGCTTTATGACACCTATAAAGATTTCAGTAAAAGACGCGGCTTGAATATCATTTGCTATCATTCCAGGTTTATTCAGAAGGACAGAAAAGAGAAAGAGGCCAATATTTTTAAACTCGAAAAATCTGAAAAGGGAGGCATTCTTATTGCTACCCAAGTTGTCGAGGTTTCTCTGGATATAGATTTCGATCTGTTGTACTCAGAAAATGCTCCAATTGATGCCATAATACAAAGAGCTGGCAGAGTGAATCGTAAAGGAGGGAAATCTGAGACGAAGATGGTTGTCTTTCCTCATTCAGATATATCGGAAAAAATATATGATGTCCCCGGAATTCTGAAAAATACGTTGTCTGTACTAAGAGCGCATAACAAGAAAAGGTTAACCGAGAAAGATTTTATTGAGCTTGTTGACCAGGTATATCAGGATTATGAGATAGAGAAGGAGGAAAATTATCAGAAGGGCCTGTTCAAATACGGTGATATTCAAAGTGATCACCGATACATTATGGATCTGAATACAGATGAACGTATTTTTACACGAGAAGGCCTGGACTCGGTAACTGTGATTCCTGATAAGTTCCAAGAAGAATTGTGGAATTCAGATAACCTGGAAGAGAAGGAAAAATACACTCTTTCGATTAGAAGGAAAAGGTTCTTTACTCTGAGGTCAAGTCCTAAAGATGAACAGGGGCATATATTTGTAGCAGGGAAATATTCTATAGAAAAAGGCCTTGAATTTTCTCCTGATGATCGGCAGGCAGTAAGTCATAAATCAAAATCCGTATAAGTCCAAGACCATGAATCCTAATCCCTGCCTGCTAATAATACGTCGTCCAATTCCCGGAAAAGGCATTGCCGGCTGCTTACCAAACAGACGAACGGCCGATAATTCCTCTGAACAAAGAAGAGTATCCATCTTATTACAGCCTGGAAACCGGGTACGGCGTTTATGAAGAGCCGGGGGAGAACCAGGCGGTAATACCCGGTTGACATTTACTTCCTAATCTTCCGATTGTGCGACAACCTGACTCTAAATTTTCCGTATCTTGCAAAAAACAACCGCCATGCCAACCGCTTCTTTAGATGCCCGAATCATCTCCACGCCCAATATTATGGGAGGCAAGCCCCGCATTGCCGGCCACCGCATCACTGTTCGCGACGTAGTAATGTGGTATGAATACCAGGGACAAAGCGCCGATGAGATCGCAGAGCAGTACAGCCTGGAACTGGCTGACGTATTTGCCGCATTAGCCTATTATCATGCCAACCGGGAAAGCCTGCGAGCAGCATGGGAAAAGGAAGAGAAATGGGTTGAGGAGCTTCAGAAAAATATTCCTTCTAAGCTCAAACAAAAGCTAGCCGGTGGCCAGAGTTAAATTTTACATCGATGTTCATGTTGCGAAGGCAGTCATGCATGGGTTAACGCGGCGTGGGGTTGATGTCTTGAGTTGTGTTGACAATGGGCAAAGAGATGCTGACGATGACGAATTGCTAGCCTACGCAACGAGAGAACAACGTGTTATGGTTACTCACGACAGTGATTTTCTAATTCTGCACGGCCAAGGAGTTGAACATACCGGCATTGTATATTTCAACCGGCCCATGAGCATTGGCGAGACGATCCGTTCCTTGCTTTTGATCTACGAAGTAATGGAAGCGGAAGAAATGATCAATCACGTAGAATTTTTTTGACCCCATGCCCAAACTCACCCACCTCACCTTCCCCGAGCTCCATCTCCCCACCCGCAGCGCCCACCACCTGCGCGGTTATTTCGGCCGGTTGTTTCAGGAGCACAGCCCCTTGCTGCACAACCACCTGGAGGGCGGTGGCTTGCGCTACGCCTATCCGCTGGTGCAGTACAAGGTGCTCGGCGGCCTGCCCGTTCTGGTTGGGATAGGGGAGGGGGCGCAGTTGCTCATCGAGCTGTTCCTCCGCATCCGGGAGCTGGACATCGACGGGCAGACATATCCACTGAACCATAAAGACCTCCGCTGCGAGGAGGTGGCCGCCGGCTATTCCGAAAGCCTGCAAACCTATACTTTCCGCACTCTGTGGATGGCCCTTAACCAGAAGAACTTCGAGGAGTACATACAGCTGCCTCCCACCCGGCAGGAACAGCGC
>JACJXZ010000017.1 GCA_020636375.1 Lewinellaceae bacterium
AAACGACCGTTAAACCTATTACAGTACTACAAAATCACTACAAAATATTCGCATATACTTGGGCAACACCCGCTATCAAAAAGCGCCGGAATGCCTGTTTTTGCTGGGCATTCTTCGCCAAGTGTTGCCGAATGTTTGCTAATTTGTAGACCCACTAGGACTCGAACCTAGACTGACGGAACCAAAATCCGGAGTGCTACCATTACACCATGGGTCTGCCTACTTTTGCGATAAACGCACCGGTTTTTCGCGATGCGAGTGCAAAGATACAACGAAAATCATTTCTGCAAAAGTTCCCGGCAGGTTTTTTTGGCCGAAAGAGGGGCGCTGCCGGCTGTCCGCGATTGGCGGCTTACCTCGGGAGTGTTGTCCCCGGGCGGAGGCGCCTGAGGCAGGCTGGATTTGCCGTCCGGGGTTATGCAAATAGTTATTTAAAAAGACAGTTCCAAGCGGCATGGGGCGTTTCCAGGGGTTCAGCCCATAAACCATGTCCGAACCGAAGCGGAGCGAGTTGCCCTTCTCTGTGGCCCTCTGCGTTCTTCCGAAACGAGTTCGGAACAGGTCCTGCGGTTAAAATATAAGCATAGCTCAACGGTTAGGCCAGCCTGTTGGTTTTATAAATTTTCAACCGTTCGGCTGAACTCACGCCGAAGCCTGCGGCGCTATCGGAGGGGCTGAGGGAGGCTGAAGCTGGAAGGGGCCGGAGCCTTAAAGGCCCGGGCCCACAGGTGTCGCAGCCAGCGCCCGGTGGGGGGCACTGAGCAATGGCATGCAAGGGCGTGGGCCCGGAAAATCTAAGATACGATATTTATGGATATTTTCGGAACCGGCGGGGAAATAATTGTTGCCTGACAGCGGGGGAGCAAACCGGCGAAAGGACTAGCCCTCCTCCTGAAGCTCCTTCAGATAGCGGCCAAACAATTCGCCGCACAAGCGGGTGACCTCCTCTTCCGTTTTCATCAACACCTCCTCATAGGCCAGTGGGATAGTAAGATAAACCTTCCCACTTGTTCTCCAGGTTTCAAATACATAATCGTCCGGTTCGCGGGCGACAAAAGCAACGACCCATTTCTCCACGCCCCGGAAACTCCGGGGGCGTTCCATCGACGCCAGCAGCTTGTAAATTTCCTCCAGGTTTATTTTGGACGAAACCGGGTGGTCGACAATTTTCGTAACAAAGAATTCCATTGCTCCAATTTTAATCTGCTGGAAGCTCTTTCACATATTGATCGAACAACTCGCCGCACAAGCGGGTGACCTCCTCCTCCGGTTCCCTCACGACATCTTCGTAAACCAACGGTATAGTCAGGTAGATTTCTCCGTTTTTCCTCCAGGTATCAAACACATAATCATTGGGCTCCCGCGCTACGAAGGTGACATTCCATTTATCGATGCCCTGGAACCGCTTAAGGTATTCTCTGGACGCCAACAGTTTGTTGATTTCCTCCACGTTTATTTTAGAATAAACCGGATGGTCGACAATTGTATTGACGAAGATTTCCATTTCTTTAGTTTTTAGGCTAATCCAGCTTTGTATTCAAGGGAGGATAAAGCAGTTTCCGCTCTCTTTTCTGGTTCTCAGGCAGAAGAGGGTAACCGCCCAGGCGGGCTATCTCCCTGTTTTTGGCAATTGCCAGATTTCCTCTGTATTCCATATCGTAATAGACTCCGTGTTTTTCATAGAACTTCAAAGAATATCTGTCCTCTCCATCAGTAGAAACCCCGATCTTCGCAATTTCGCCGGTTTCCAGCCAGGCTTTTCCCTCCGGGCAAAGATAGCACTCCCGATAACCGGGGCCAACAGCCCGCAACACATATTGCTCCGCCTCCTCCGCGTTTTTTTTCTGCCTCCTGGCGATTTCCGCCTCCCGTTCCGGCGTCAGGGCAGGGGCTCCGTCGGGATCGGCGGCCACGACTTCTTCATAGCGGGAATAGTTATAAACCAGGTACCCGGCCAGGCAGAGGATCAGGAGAAAAAGCCAGGCGGGAGGCCCGCCGCTTTTACCCGGCTTGCCTGGATTCGGGTTTAAATTTGAATTTGGCTTGTTTGATGCCAGGATAAAGAACATCATTTGAATTCAAGTTGGTTTCCACTTAACAACAGGATCAAAGTTAATAAACTCCAACAATAAACAAAGCTTTAAATTGTTTTTTTGATCTTATTTTTTTAAGAAAAACCAGATTGATTAAGCCGGGCTTGCGGAATTTAAATCCAGGGTTAGGCCGGAGGCTCGCCTATCGCGTTACACCCTGCCGGGTTGCATATTAGTTCCAGTATGATCCAGGCAGGGTATTTTCACGAAGGGATTGGCGGAGGCTCGTTTGGCGATTTGAATCCAATCGGTGGCAGTGCTGTTCACTGGCGCATGAATTTAAAGATTATTCCCGTAAAGGGAGTGAGTTTTTTGGGATTAGTAAACTTATATTTTATAAAAATGGGCAAAAACTTGCAAAAAACCAACTTTATTCATAGAATTGCACTCGATACGATGCTTCTCCGAATACATTAAAGGTTAAAACTTATCAAACCAAGGCTCCATCCGAATTTGCCCGTGACGGAAGTGTAACTAATTTCCTGAAACGACGTGAGGTTTGACTGGATTAGCTTGTTTTCAGCAAGTTGGGCCAGGTTGAGACTGAAATAAGGTTGAGGTTGAGGTTGAGGGAGCCGCAGATTACTGTACAGAATAGATAAAGATGTCTTCAATGACAAAGCCAGGATAGGCTTGCACTGGGTGGAAAGCACACGGTTCAGTTCCAAATACCGGATTGCCGATGCCTCGTATAAAGGAGGAAAGGCGGTGCCGGTTCCCAATGCCAAGGGGGGCAAAGAGCTGAAGGTGTTTCATTATGGAGAAGCCGTTTCCCCGAAAAGGGTGCAGCACCATCGGGAGCTTTTTAATGAGACACACTAGTGTCTTTGTGGCAAAAGGAACAGAAAAACAACCATGAAATTCGCTTTCCAAAAAATGCAGCTCGAAGCCGATGGCTTCTACGATCTCATCAACACCTGGGCGGAAATGCAACTGGTGGTCACCGAAGAGTCGGCCACGATCATTGGGTATGGATATACTTATGAGATCGCCGGCGCCTTTACTATGCTGGTGTTCGACTGGGAAGCCAGTATTCCTCTTTCTAAAGAAGGCCTGGGCCTTTCAGAAGGCTCGTATGGCCTAATCAGAGAAGGGGACATCGTCTACGCCTGCAAAAACCAGAAAGGCTACCCTCTGCCCGACCGCCCAGTGACGGTAGAGTTGGTGTCCGTGCCGGAGGAGTGAGTGAGTTGGAGTTGGAAAATATTATCTCTTGACCCTCCTTTTCCAGGCGCTCGTGTCCTGGTCGGTATTGAAAACGGAGACGATAAAGATACTTTGATCGAGGACGGTGTAGATAATGATATAGGGAAACTTTCTTACAACTCCCTTCCGGGCTTCCCCAAACTCGACAGGATAGATTTCGGGGCTGTCAAGCGTTCGTTGGATAACCTTGTCAATCTCTTCCAGGAACTCATCGCCAAGCCCCGGCCTCTTGCTTTCATAATATTGGTAGGCATCCCGCACCTCTTCCCGGGCGAGGTCGTGGAACCGGAGGGTGGGCTTAGGCATTGGATTTGGCGTAGGCGATTACTTCTTCCCAGCTAAAAGTACTGGAAGTCCCTTCTTTAATGGATTCGATACGCCTGTTCATTTCCTGTTTCTGCTCCTCAGAGAGGGAAAATCCCCCCTCGTTTTCTTCGACGAGCGTATCCAGAATAAAATGGGCAAACTCCAGCCGCTGCGGTTTGCTCAGCTTCAGGATTTCCGACCTTAACGCCTCAATAGACATAGCTTTTACTTTTGGTCTGACTAATATACCACGAATTGGCATCATTTTCAATAAAACGCTGAACCCGTGCATTCAGTTTCAAATGAATTTTTTAAATACCATAAGGCGGCCGCCGCCCGGTGGAGCAGAACATCTTCCGCCCCCTACAACTTCACAAACACCCCCACGCTATACGACGGGTTCGCAAAGATCAGCCTGCCCGAGAACGCCCTCCCCGTGCTCACCGATACGCCCCACTTATCCGAGATGTTGTACGCCAGTTCCGGCGCATAGCTCAGGTGTTCGGTATTGTTGGCGAAGATGCTGGTGCTGTTGGACAGCTCGCTGGGCAGCGCGCCGTTGTTGAGGCTCTGTACGCCGTAGAGGCGCAGGATGGCGGTGAGGCGGCCGTCCCAGAACGTGGCGCCGCCCTCGATGCCGAAGCGCAGCTCGTCGGAGAAGTCGTTGGTGCGGTTGTTGAAGCCGACATAGGCGTTGGCATAGGCACCGACTTTGCCGATGCGGAAGCCCCTGCCTGCGTCCACCTGCAGGAGCTGGTTGAACTCGCCGTCGCCGGTCTGCAGGTTGCCGGCGCTGCCGCCGCTGTCGTTGCCCAGAGGCAACCCCAGGGTAAGGGTGGCACTCAGCGCAACCGGCCCGTTGGCGAGGATGCCATATTTGAGGCTGACGTCGGTGTCGCCGACCGTATTGATCGCCTCGCCCGGGGTGATCACCTCGCCGGTGGTGCCGGAAACGGTGTTGTTGAAGTAAGCACGGCTGAAGAAGGGGAAGTACAACACCCCGGTCAGCCGGTCGGTGAAACCGTATTCGGCATAGAGGCTGGTGTTGAAAATGCCGGTGGTCACGTTGGGGTCTAATTTTCCGACATCGGTGAAGTGCTGGTTGGAAATGACCCACCACTCGCTGAGCTTAAAGAAGCCCCCGCCCCTGGGCTGCGGCCAGCCGCCGCCGGCGTAGGCAGCCTGAACGGACAGGAATAAGATAATGCCAAGAAAGATGTTTTTTTTCATAATTTTTTTGCTGGGTATGCTAACAATATAACCATATAGCCATTCAACAACGCTCCCATTTCCCCGCAGCCTACTTAATCTCCCCATCCCCCACCTTCACGCTGAACGGCTTGCACCAGTACAGCAGGTAGCCGTAATCATTCAACCCTACGCCGCTGATGCGGTAGCTATGAGCGCCGCTGAAGGTTTCCACCCGGCCGATCTCAAAGGCATTGTTAACCGTAGAAGGGTTGTTCGTCAGATAGACGTACAGGCCGGGCAGGCTGGTGGAGGCGCGGTAATCGCCGGCGAATTCCAGTACGATATCGTTGCCGTCTTCCCGAAGGGTAAAGCTCCCCTCCAGCAGGTACGAACTGGTAGTGCGGATCGTGCCGCTCCGTTCCGCTGAAGGGCCGCCAACCACTTCGTCTTCACTTACGACGACCTCAATGGCGTCGGACACCGGCGCCTTGCCGTCGGGCAGGACTTCAGCGGTGAGCGTCGCCTTGCCCGCCGCCAGGCCGGTCGCCCGGCCGGTATTGTCGACAGCCAGCACCCCTGCATCGGAAGAGGTCCAGATGACGGGCTGCTCTTCCGCCTCGCCGATGTTGTTCGTATAGCGGGCTTCGAACTGGCGGGTGCTGCCCACCATGATCGAATCTACCGGATTGAGGATGCGGACGGCTTCGGGAACGGTATCGAAAACGACGTCGTCGCCAATGCATCCGGAAAACAGAAGCAGGATGGCCGATAATGCGATAGTAAACCTCATGGTGTTTTTTATGTTGTCAAATTCATGTTACAGAAATAGGGAAATACGTGGAAATATGCAGGGCAACTCGCCAGGCGTGGATCAGCAACGCATTTCCTTATTTCCACATATATCAATTGATTTCAATCAGCTGTCCATTCACTCATTCACTCATTCACTCATTCACTCATTCACTCATTCATTCATTCATTCATTCATTCATTCACTCATTCACTCACTCCTTCCCCTCCCCCTGATACACCACTCCTACCGAAAAAGCCGGAGCCGCATATACATTTTTAAACTCGGTGATGAAGTTATTAACGGGCAGGAAAAAAGAAGCGGCGACACCCCAGCGGTTCAACAGCATGTACTGTCCGCCGAAAGACAATCTCGTGAAGGTAGTGCCTTCGCCGCGAAAGAAAGAAACGTCGTCGGTGCTGCCTTTTACGCCTTTGAGCTGGGCGAACAATTTGCCGAACAGCCAGAGCCCGGATAAGGGTTGTCCGCCGAATTCCAAACCAAGCCGCACCTGGCCCGAGTAGTTCCTGGTGCGCAAATTGTAAGCGGCAAAAGCAGAGCCATACCCCCGCCCCGCCCAAAATGATTTCGACGCTGCCACAGTGGCCAGGAAATTCCATTCGCCATCGCCGGCAGGCAGGTTGATCCTTTCCACAACGCCAAAAGCATTGGGCTCCTTCGCTGTAGCAAACAGATTCTTCCGCCCGCTTGGCATTTCGACGCCCAAAGCGAAAGACACAGGAAGCTTGCCCTGGTTGATTCCGTATTTTATGTCCAGGCGAATGTCTCCGATACTGGAAACCGTATTGGTGGAAGAAAACTTATTCTGCACCAACAACGGAAAACTGCCAATGGCCATAAAGCCGCCCCCCAGCCCATATTCCCCATAAACGGTGAATATCCTGCTGGTAAGGCGGCCTCCTTCGTCAAATAATTGCCCATCTACGCTGTAATAATCCATTGAAGAAAAAGTATATAAACCTGCCTGGGCATAGAGTTGGCCTTTCTCCCGGGCCCACCCGCTTTGAGAAGCCAGCGGGAAGCCCGATAACAGAAAGGCAGTTAAAATAAGGAAAAGGACGATTCTCATGGCAAAAGAAAGATTGGAGAACGGCGTTCTTGCGGTAAATACACCTATTGAAGCGGAGCATACCCAAAGGGTATGCCGGCGGAAGCGCACCAAATGATCACATGGGTAAATTTGGCGGGCACAGCGCTGTCGAGTTTGTAAAAGCTTTCTCCATTGTCGTCAACGACGCCGATCAGCTGAAGGTCCGGGTTGCCGTTGGGCGGGTCGGCCATATAGGTGTCGGAGGTGGAGAGAAAGGCCGTCACGGTGCCGGTGCCCAATTCAGTCGTAAAACCTGAGCCGAGCCGGAGGAAATAGGTGCCTTCCTCATCTGTGCCCAGAAAGGCCATGCCGGCCGTAGGTGTCCCGTTCTGAGCCGTAAAGGACCCGGAGCGAAGAACCGTCAGCTCCCCGACCGGCTGGCTGGAATCAATGGTTTGGATGTTTTCATCGTTGTTGTTGCAGTTGGACAGCAACAAGGCAACAGAGACAAAAAACAAAATGGTTAATCTTTTCATAGTTAAAGCATTTTGGTTGCACTTATTTTTGAATGCCAGGATGAATGCTCATCCATTGCTGCCCACAAAACTAGCGGATGATCCGGCTGTGGGAATCACGAAAGGTTCACATGAATATCACAACTGAAAAACTTGTGATTACCCCGCTGTAAATCAGCTTTTTGTAAGCTAATCAAATGTGTGCTTTCCGTTAGAAAGTCTTGAGCAAGACACTTTAAGCTCTTGTTGCCAACACAGGTGCAGTGAGTTCAACCCACAGATGGACAGTATTGTATTAGAATTGCAAAGCTTTCGTGATGCTTTTGTGATACCTGGCCTTTAAATTTATGCTTACATACAATCCTCCCGATTATGAAAAATGTACTGGTGGTCGAAGATGACCGGAATATTGTCGACCTGCTGGAAATCCATCTCAAGGATCTGAACTTCAGCCTGGAAAAATGCCACAACGGGCAGGAGGGGCTGGACAGGGCCAGGGCCGGCGCGTTCGACCTGATCATCCTGGACATTATGCTGCCCGGGTTGGACGGGCTGGAGGTTTGCCGGCAACTGCGGGCGGAGGGAATTCACACCCCGATCCTGATGCTGACCGCCAAATCGGAAGAGATCGACAAGGTGCTGGGGCTGGAACTGGGCGCCGACGACTACCTGACCAAGCCATTCAGCGTGCGCGAGTTCATCGCCCGCGCCAAGGCGCTGATGCGGCGCATGGAGATGGCCGCCGTCCCTGCTTCCCCCGGTTCTTCTCCTTCCCGCCTGTCATTCGATGAACTGGACATTGACCTGGACCGGCGGAAAGTATCCCTGGAAGGGAAAAGGGTGGACCTGTCGCGAAAGGAGTTCGAACTGCTGGCCCTGCTGGCTTCTAACCCCGGAAAGAGCTACGACCGCTCCCGCATCCTCAGCCTGGTCTGGGGCTACGATTTCGACGGATATGAACATACGGTCAACTCCCACATCAACCGCCTGCGCAGCAAGATAGAACCGGATATGGCCAACCCGAAATACATCCTGACGACCTGGGGGGTGGGATACCGGTTTAATGAGGAACTGTGAGGGGAAAGGGATTGCCGTCTCCTGGAAACCCGAACCTGGTTACAGTGCTGGCCGCGGGGAAGGCCTGGGGGTGTGATGCTAAATTGTGTCCCCTCCAGTGTTGGGAGGATTTAGGTATTA
The DNA here is from genome assembly GCA_020636375.1 of Lewinellaceae bacterium. Classification (GTDB taxonomy): domain Bacteria; phylum Bacteroidota; class Bacteroidia; order Chitinophagales; family Saprospiraceae; genus JACJXW01. The sequence goes on from JACJXZ010000017.1 coordinate 8,350, forward strand.
GGTTTTGGGTGTTAGGCACCTGTTGAGTGCCCGATTAGGCCTGGGTTGCCCCCCTAAAACCTATAGCCTAAGACCTAAAACCGGGCAAGGGGTACAAAAAGGAATCGCACCCCGGCCTGAAATGACTGTATTGCCCTGCCACGCCTTTCAACAATATAGCCATATAACAATATAACAATATAACAATATAACAATATAGCCATACAACATGCCTCAACACACCGGCCTGAACCGCCTCTACTGGAAGATATCCGCCACCCTGCTGCTCGTCCTCGCAGTTGTGGGCATCGGTTACATCCTCATCACCAGCTACACGGCCCGGCAGTACCTGCAGGAGGTCAACCAGCGGTTGTACGGCAGCATCGCGAAGCAGCTCGTGAAAGAAACCCGCCCCCTGGTAAACGGGCAGCCCGACACTGCGGCCACTCACGACATCATGCACTCCATGATGGTGATCAACCCGAGCGTGGAAGTCTACCTGCTGGATACGGCGGGCAGGATCATCGATTACGTCGTCCCCTACAAATCGGTCAAGCTGGAGCGGGTCGGCCTCGGGCCGGTCCGCGAATTCATCGACAGCGAAGGGCAGGCATTCGTGCTGGGCGACGACCCCAAAAAGCCGGGAGCGAAGAATGCCTTTTCCGCCGCCCCGGTTATCGAAAGCGGGCGGCTTACCGGCTATGCTTATATCATACTGGCCGGCGAGGAGCAGGCCGCCGTCACGTCCAACCTCTTTGGCAGCTACATGCTCCGGCTGGGCGCCGGCATGTTCTTCCTGGCCCTGGCGGCAGCCCTCGCCATCGGGCTGATCGCCATCGGGCTGATCACCCGCAACCTGCGGCAGATCATAGTGGCAGTCCGGCGCTTCAAAGAAGGAGACTACGACGCGCGCATCCCCGAAAAGGACAAGGGCGACCTGGCTATCCTGGCGGACACCTTCAACGCCATGGCCGACAAGATCGAAGCCAACATCGAGCAACTCCAATCCATGGACCGCCTGCGCCAGGAACTCATCGCCAACGTCTCGCACGACCTGCGCACCCCCCTGGCCCTGGTCCAGGGCTATATCGAGACCCTCATGATGAAAGAGGACAGCCTGCTGCCCGAAGAGCGCAAAAAATACCTGGAGATCGTGATGGACAGCTCGGACAAACTGTCCCGGCTCGTCGCCCAGCTGTTCGAATATTCCAAACTGGAGGCCGACCAGATACAGCCCGAGAAGGAACCCTTCCTGCTGTCCGAACTCGCCCAGGATGTGGCTGTGAAGTACCAGATCCTGGCCCTGGAAAAGAACATCGAAATCCGGCTGGACACCCCCCCGGAACTGCCCCTGGTCTTCGCCGACGTGGCCCTGGTGGAGCGCGTCCTGCAAAACCTGATGGACAACGCCCTGAAGTTCACCCCGCCCGGCGGCAAGGTAGCCATTCAGCTCAGGAACCACAACAAAGGGGTGGAAGTGCGCGTATCAGACACCGGCCCCGGCATCCCCGAGAGCGAACAAGCTCATATTTTCGAGCGCTACCGGAAATCAGAAGCCACAGAAAACAAGAAGGTGGGAACAGGACTGGGCCTGGCCATCGTAAAGAAAATCCTGGAAATCCACAATGCGGCTATTCAGGTGCAGAGCAAGCCGGGGCAGGGGGCGGCGTTTTGGTTTATGTTGCCGGCTTATCAGCAATAGGAACTCCAACTTTATTCGAGTTCGAATATGTGGTTTGCTTTTTCGAAAAGTGAGGGGCGATCAGGACGATAAAAACGGATTTTCTATTTTCAACTTGCCGTAAATCATTTGTCTACTTTGCAAGTCCTCTGAGTATAGGATGTTACAATCATGCTCAAGGGCTGCACTAATGATCAAGCTATCGTAATAGCTGTATTGGTAATCCTTGTGAATAGAAAATGCCTGAAAAATTATTTTTTGTGTGATTTCCAATACCTGGCATTGATGCGATAGATTTTCAACATGGTGTCGAACATCTTCAATATCCATCTTGAATTTCCGAAGGCATACATTGGCATTTTCAGACAGGACCTGGGTGCTGATGAAGTGGTTGTCCTTCAGAAGAGAAAGTGCTTTTGATTTCTTTGAAGCCTCAACATCAAAAAGATATAGCCAAATATTGCTATCTATAAAAATCCTATCGCGCATTCGCTTCTTCTCTATCGAATTTGAAATTGCTCAAATCGAAATGAAACTGATCATAAAAATCTTCCAAAGAAGGTTCTGCTTGTTCTGCCTTAACATCTTCTTCAATTATCTGGACCGCAAAATGCCGGAGTATTGCCCGGATCAGTTCAACATCCTTATCGCTCTTTATCTCCAGGACGAGCTTTGTCATGGTTAATCGATTGTAGTCGTTAAAGATAACAAATAATTGACAAAAAATAACTGCCCCGAGTTCCTGAAAGGTTCTTTTTATCTATGCCTTTCCTCCAACACCTTCACCACGTCCTCCAACTGATAGCCCTTTGCCGCCAGTAGCACCAGATAGTGGTACATCAGGTCGGCCGCCTCGTTGAGAAACAGGGTTTCGTTGTCGTCCTTGGCCTCGATGATCATTTCCACTGCTTCCTCCCCCACCTTCTGGGCGATCTTGTTGAGGCCGCGGGCGAACAGTTGGGCGGTGTAGGAAATGTGCGGGTCGCCGCCCTTCCGGCTGTGAATGGTACGCTCCAGGTGGCCCAGGAAGTTGACGTGGCGGTTGGCCTCCGCCCAGCAGGTGTCTGTGCCGGTATGGCAGACCGGGCCGCGGGGGCGAGCCAGCACCAACAGGGTGTCGTGGTCGCAATCCGAGCGGATGTCGACCAGCCGCAAAAAGTTGCCGGACCGCTCGCCTTTCTGCCACAGGCGCTGCCGGCTGCGGCTGAAGAAGGTGACCTTTTCGTCCTGTAGGGTTTTCTCCAGGGACTCGCGGTTCATGTACCCCAGCATCAGGACCTTGCCGGTGTCGGCATCCTGTACGACGGCGGGCACCAGGCCGTTGCCCTTGGCAAAATCGATCTTTCCTATTTCGATGTTCATAATGGTTTTATACGTAATTTCGGCTTTTTGGTTGTGAAATTAAAACCCTGGATTGTCCGGCGGAGCTTCGTACACCGTACACAGCCCTGTCCAACCGTCGGGCCCGTACACCGTACACGCTCTTAGGCCTATAGCCCGGTTTTCTCTCAACCGCCCCTTCCCCTCAAAGCCGCACCGTCACGCCCCTGCCCCGCAGGTATTCCTTCAAATCCCGGATTTCGATCTCCCGGAAGTGGAAGATGCTGGCGGCCAGGCCGGCGTCGGCCCTGCCTTTGGTAAATACATCGTAGAAATGCTCCATAGCCCCGGCCCCGCCCGAGGCAATGACCGGAATGGACAGGGATTCAGAAACCCGGGCGGTGATCTCATTGGCAAAGCCGTCCCTGGTGCCGTCGTGGTTCATAGAGGTGAACAGGATTTCGCCGGCGCCGCGGCTTTCCGCCTCTTTCACCCAATCCAGCAACCGGATTTCCGTAGGGATGCGCCCGCCGCTGAGGTGGACGTACCAGTCGCCGTTCATCAGCCGGGCGTCAACGGCCACGACGACGAACTGGCTGCCGAAGTTCCGGGCCAGCTCATCCACCAGCTCCGGCCGGCGCACCGCCGCAGAGTTGATGGAAATCTTATCCGCCCCGGAGGACAGCAACACGTCTACGTCCTCCAGCGAGCTGATGCCCCCCCCAATGGTAAAGGGGATGTTGAGGTGGCGGGCAATATCCTTGGCGAGGGCCGCCAGGGTCTTGCGCCGCTCATGGGTGGCGGTAATGTCGAGGAATACCAGTTCGTCCGCCCCTTTTTCGCTGTACAGAGCCCCCAGCTCCACCGGGTCGCCGGCGTCGATCAGGTTCACGAAATTGACTCCTTTGACAGTGCGCCCGTCCTTGATGTCCAGGCAGGGTATGATGCGTTTGGCTAACATCGGACAGGATTAACAGGATTAACAGGAAAGCATATCGAAAGGATTAACAGGATTAACAGGAAAACATGGCCACAACCCCACCCTTCTCCCCTTCTCCCTCTCCTTTCTCCCCTTCTCCCTTCCCCATGCATCAGGTTATGAAATTAACAAATCGATTTTCGCTATTCGCCAGAAGGTTGGCGGGCTGTGAGCCGCCCGCTCAGCACTGTTGGCCGCCGCCCGCTTGTCGGCGCTAAGCCTCACCTGCGGCAAGCCTGCCAGAAAATAAAGCAGGGCTAATGCGCAGAATAAAAATTCCATCTTGTGTCGCAAACAAAAAGATGAAACACCTGCTTTAAAAGCAACAAAGTAACGGTAAGCCGATTCGAAATATTTCCGTTCGCAAGCTGGGTTTCCGGGTTACCAGAGGAAAACTGGCAAACCCACAGTGCCTGCGCGCTTGGAAAAGGTTAGCACTGCGCCAGCTGAAGGCTAACTTGGCATTGAAATACCCCCAAGCGACGAACGCTTCAAGCAGCGAGCATTAATGCCTACCTTTTGGACGGCGATGAACCTGCACTGCGGCAAACCCCGATGAACTGCTGGAAGAATTTAAGTGTGAAGCAGCACCAACCTGGGTTGCTGCTGTCCAAAACCTATACAAGGCAGCGGAGGCGCCCGGGCGGGCTTGTACGCCTGGCTGCGCTGGGCACTGAGTGCGCTTCAGACAGCGCGTTCAGATCATGCAACAAAGATGCCCAAAGGCTCCTTGCTTTGCGAGACTTAGCTATTTGGTGGCGATTTCAAACTGTTGCGGCTGGTCGTTCTTCCGTCGCGTTTGATGCCTGTCAATGTTTACGACGCCGAGGAAAGCAGAATGGTTGTTGCCATTTGCTGCCATGCTGAAACGAAATAGCTCAAGGTTTATATGCACACCTGTTTGAGTTGCTGATCGCAAAAGTGCCACAGGCAGTAGACATAAAGGCACAACTCAAACGGACAACAAACAAGCGCAGACCTTTGGCCGCCTGTGTGTTGCGCCAATTCTCACTAATATCCCGAAAATGGTAGATAGCAAAATGCTCTATCCTGCGGATTATCGAAATCTTGTTCAAGCGAACCATCGACGCTCAAGATGAACCGATGAAACTCACCGTTCATGCATGCTTTATGCTCATGATTGCCTGATGGACACAACTGGTTCACTTTTCAAATCGAATCCTGGAACTGTTTGGGTTCAAATCAACTAAGGCTTTTAAAGCCAAACCTTGGTGGAAGGCTTTAAGAAGCGACCCGATGATAAGTTAATCCTCTGATATCGCGATACCTTCTGGGTTAGGAAAGAAATACAGCAGAGAATCGACTCATATGTAAATGGCCACAACCCCACCCTTCTCCCCTTCTCCCCTTCTCCCCTTCTCCCCCTCTCGCCCAGTTGTTGGCTGCTTTCCCCTCTCCCCCTCTCCCCTTCTCCCCCTCTCAATACCTCCACCCCACCAAATCTGCACTTCCCGGCACCCGCCCTTTCATCTCTTCGGCCCATTTCGGGATAAACATGCGGTGGTAGCGCAGGCGGGAGATGTGGTTAGGCTGGGTGTGGTCGCCGTTCCAGCAGTGCTCGGCGCGGTCGCCGTAGTCCACCTCGCCGTCGTAGTAGGGGTCGGTGCTTTCCAGGAATTCTTCCGTCAGGTAAACGGCATTATTGAGGTAGTAGTTGTCCATATCGCCGCAGTAAATGTGGATTTTGCCCTTCAGTTTCGGCCCCAGGGTCTTCCAGTCGCGCTTCATGATGTAGGCCAGGTCGTATTTCTCCTTCCAGTACTTTGCCACCTCGTGGTCGATCTCGCCGGTGTACTTGTCCCAGATCGGCTTAGGATAACCGCCGTCGCCCACCGGGCCGAAGACGGCCTGCCAGATGTCGTACTGGTCGCCGGAACGGCCGTTGGTGCCCAGTGCCAGCTCCATGTGGTTGTAGTCAATCATCAGGGTGGAGACATGGCCCAGGTAATCGCGCCGTTCCGGGCGGGGCGTACGGCGGAAGCCGCCGTCGATCCAGTAGGCGTTTTTGTCTTCGTAGATATTGACCGTCACGTAGTGGCGGAAGTCGATGGGGTCGGGGCAGGCGGCATAGCAGCCGTTGAACTCATCGGGATAGAACACCTGAACGGCCAGCGCTTCCCAGCCGCCGGTGGAGCCGCCGTAGGTGAAGCGCGCCCAGCCCTCGCCGATGCCGCGAAACTGCGCTTCGATGTAGGGGATGAGCTCGGTCATGATGGCGTCGCCGTAAGGGCCCAGGTTGGCGGAATTGACGGCGTAGGAATCGTCGTAATAGGGGTTGGCATGCTGGATTTCAATGGCGATCACCCGGGGAAACCCCGGGCCCGTCCACATTTTATAAAAATCGTAGGCCTCCTGCTGCACAATGCGGTTGTAACAGTCCACCTGGAAACGGCCGCTGTATTCGCAGGGTTCCGTAGTGTCGGGCGGTTCGGTGCGCCAGCCCCCGAAGTCGTAGGGGAAATGGCCGTGCATGATGGCCAGGGGGTATTTAACGTCCGGATGTTCCTCAAAGCCTTCGGGCAGCAGCACATGGGCGCCCAGGTGCATATCCCGGCCCCAGAAATCGCTCAGCAGCTGGCTGCGTATCCGGACGTGTTTGACGTATTTGGTGTCCTCCGGAGGTTCGATCGGCGGTATCTCCTGGTCCAGTTCGATGTCAATGGCGGCGGGCAGGGCCGGGTCGAACGCGATCTTTTCCGGGCGGCTGTACAGGTTGCCGGGAGCGCGGTTCCAGTGCTGTCCCTCGCCGCAGTCCATCGGCAGCTCGACGGTATGCCCGTCGGAGCGGCGGAAAGTTTCGTATTTGTGAAGCAAGGCCTGCACGTAGTACTCGCCCGCCGGCAAATCGGCCAGGCTTTCGATCGGGTAGCCGAAGGCAGCGCTGTCAAAAACCGCTGCTCTGCCAGGTGCCCAGCCGTCGACGTCAATACCGAACACCAGCTGGGTGTTGGGGCGGTCGCTGACCTGGAAACGCGGCTCGGCTTCGTCATCGACGGAAAGCAGGAGCAGCAGGCGGCCATCCAGCAGGCTGTCGTCCGCAGCGTTGTAGGTAATGGAGAAGTAAGCCGGCCCGGAGGCGGTTGGCGCCTCCCGGGAAACGCAGCTGCATACGGCAAGCGCCGACAGGCCGAGCCACAAGGGGAGTTGGCTTTTCATGGCAAAGGATTTTGCCGGAAAGATAGCCAAATTTGGGAATCGGGCGCAGGAATGCAGGGAAGGTTGTGTATTCGTGCATTGGTGTATGTGTGAGGCTGCTCCGGAAAGTCCCCTAAATGTGTGGATGAGTGAGCAGCTGAATGAGTGAATAAATATAAAATATGTATTGTTTTAAAATCAAACTTTATTACATAGTTGATCCTATTCACTCATTCGCCAACTCACTCCTTCACTCCTTTTCCGGGGTTTCCGGAGTGCCCGCACCAATACACACCTCCCCCCTACTCCACCTTCTGCACCTTATACACAAAGTAATTCGTCTTCCCCTGCCAGGGCATAGCGTTGTAGCGCTCCTTGTAGAAGAGCTTCACCTGCTGGCCTTCAAAGTTCTGCAGCTGTTCGTAAACCGCTCTTTGGGGCACGGAAAAATCCCATATATTGCCGCTGACGCCGTCGACGTCCTGCTGGAAGCCGCCCAGGTTGAGCTGCCCTTCGTAGGTTTTGAATACCACGCCTTTTTTGGAGATTTTGATCAGGTTGCCGGCGCGGGTGCCGTCGCTGTAGGTCCAGCTGGATACCCATACGTAAGCGCCGCCGCCGGCAATGGCGAGCAGGAACAGGATGAGGAAGAAGCGCTTGACCCAGCTTCCTACTTTTTTCACGCCTTCGTTGACGACTTGTTTGAATTCGCTCATGGCTTTCGTTTTTTGTTTTGCAGGCGAACGCGCAGCGGGCTTAGTAACCTCCGTGGAGTATTTGGCTAAGCCCGCTGCGCCTTCGCCTGCGGCACATTGCTCATGGGGGCAGGAATCTGCTCCTGCTCTTGACGTTTTTTTTTCTATTTGTCACTTTTATACTCTTCCTTCAGCAGCTCCGGATGGGTTTTGGTGAATTTTTCCACCTTGGGTCGGGACACGTTCGCCACGTAGGGCTGGCTGAGGTGATCCGGGTAATAATCCTGGTGGTACCCTTCGGCTACGTAGAAGACGCCGAGGGGTTCCAGCGTGGTGGCGATGGGGGCGTCGTATTTACCGGAGGCGTTCAGCTGGTCGATGTAGGCCTGCGCCTGTTTTTTCTCTTCTTCGTTTTGATAAAAAATGGCAGTCCGGTACTGCGGGCCCACATCCGGCCCCTGGCGGTTGACCTGCGTGGGGTCGTGGCCGGCAAAGAAGGCGGTGAGCAGTTCTTCATAGCTGACTTTGCTTTGGTCGTAGTATACCGCTACCGCCTCAGCGTAATCGGTCGTGCCGGTACACACCAGCTCGTACGTGGGCCTGGGCGCTTCCGGGCCGGCATAGCCGGACACCGCTTCTTCCACGCCCCGGACGCGCTCGAACACTTCTTCCACGCACCAGAAGCAGCCGCCGGCTAAGACGGCGCGCGACAGGCTGTTGTCCAGTTGCTGTTCGATAGCAGAAACGGCGGTTACGCCCTCGGGATAGTCAATGTTCTTTTCCCGCGCGGGCATGTCTGCCTTCTGGGAGTTGGCGCAGCTCCAGCTGAACAGGCCAATGGCGAACAAAAGGGTTATCTTTTTCATGTTTTTTCTTTTCCTAACACGAGGGCAGGGGGCTTTGTTATATTTGTTTGTTCACAAAAATATCACTATTCTATCACAAGCCCTAAAACGGCAATCGCCCCAAATCCACATTCCCTCCGGTCAAAATCACCCCCACCCTCTTCCCTTCAAATACCTCCGGATTGGCCAGCACGGCAGCCAAAGGCACCGCGCAGGACGGCTCGATGACGATCTTCATGCGCTCCCACACCAGCCGCATGGCGGCGACGATGGCCGGCTCGCTGACAGTGAAGATGTCTTCCAGTTCGCGCCGGATAATGTCGAACGTCTTTTCGCCCAGGTTGGTGCGCAGGCCGTCGGCAATGGTGTCGATGGAGCTATTTTCCTGCATGGCGCCGCTTTTGAAGGAGCGGTAGGCATCGTCCACGGCCTCGGGTTCCGCCCCGTAGGCCAGGGTTCCGGGCGAGAAATAACGGGCGCTGAGGGCCGTGCCGCTCATCAGCCCGCCGCCGCCGATGGGGGCGATGATGCAGTCCAGGTGTTCCGTATCTTCGATCAGCTCTTTGGCGGCAGTGGCCTGCCCGGCGATGACGTTGTAGTCGTTGTAGGGGTGGATGAAGGTGGCGCCGGTGCGCGCTACTACTTTCTCCAGGGTGCTTTCCCGGGCCGCCAGGGTGTTTTCGCACAGGATGACCTCCGCCCCATACCCTTCGGTGGCCGCCTTCTTGATGGCCGGCGAGGTATCCGGCATGACGATATAGGCCGGAATGCCCAGCAGCCGGGCGCTTAGGGCCACCGCCTGGGCGTGATTGCCGGAGGAATGAGTGGCCAGGCCGCGCTCCTTTTCCTCGTCGCTCAGGCGGAGGGCGGCGCTGCCGGCACCCCGCATCTTGAAAGCGCCGACTTTCTGGAAGTTCTCGCACTTGAAAAACAGCTGCGCGCCCGCCATCTCGTCGATGCTCCGGCAGGTAAGCACCGGCGTGCGGTGGATCATCGGGCGGATGGCCTCATGGGTAACGCGGATGTCTTCGGCTGTGGGGACGTGATGTAGTGGTTGCACGGGTAGTTATGGTTTTGAATAACAGTATACCAATATGACAATATAACAATGAGGTTGCTCCGGAAAGTCCCCCAAATGAGTGGATGTCTGCCTTCGCCAGGCTTCGGCGGATGAGAAGTGAGGGACTGAATGAGTGAATAAATACAAAATATGTATTGTTTTTTAAAATCAACCCTTATTACATAGCTGATTCTATTCACTCATTCGCTAAGTCACTCCTTCACTCCTTTCCCAGGGTTTCCGGAGTGCGCTCAACAATACACCCATCACCCCTCCCTCCCCTGCCCCGTCAACCAACCCTCCTGCATCGCCTGCGGGATTTGAAAATTCCGGCCTTTATACGTATCGAAATAGCCGACCATGGATTTCACCGTTTGCCGGGAGAGAAAGGCGAGCACGTCGTCCAGCGGGCCATCCACCTTGTCCTCCAGTCGTTCGCCGAGGCGGAACAGGGCCTGTATGGCGTGAGGCAGGATGGCAGTGAGGCAGCCGCCGGCCGGCCGGATGCCCAGCATGGCTGCCCGCTCCGGCCCGACGAGATAGCGGATGATGGTTTCCGGGGCGAGGGCCAGTTTCTCGTTCCGGAGCACATCCTGGGCGAATTCGATCAGGGCGCGGGTGAGCAGCCGGCCTTCTTCGGAAGGGGCAGCCTGCCGCTCCAGGATTTTGTTCATCAGAAAGCGCCCCTCGGCCACGTTGTCGGGGAGCAGCGCTTCGGCGACGCCCAGGTTGTAGCCGATGCCCTTCCAGGTTTGCAGATAAGCCTCCTGGAGCGGTTGTGGTTCATGGATGCCGAACTGCTCCAGCCCGTCGAGCACGGCCACGCTGAAGGTCATGAGGGTCATGGCCATATCCTCCTGGTTGATGGGCAGGCCCAGCCGCTGTTCGTCCCAGCCCTCGGCCAGCAGGAACTGCCGGATAGCGGCATGGATAAGCCGAACTTTCTGGATTGACTGTATGCCCCGCCCCCGGAGGGATAATTCCCCCGGGGTCATCACGTCGATGAGGAATTGCCCCGTTTCGGCAATGCGCCGGGCAAAGATGCGCAGCGACTGGTCCTGGTTGGTCAGCCGGCTGGTCCGGGCCAGCACGGGGGTTCCCTTGTGCATGCAGTACAGCAGGGGCAGGGATTTATAGTACAGCAGGAACAGGCACTTGGCGCCGTGGTCCAGGAAGAAACGGTGAGCATCGGCGACGGCGTCGGCGTCGGTGAAGGGAGGCAGGGCCGGGGTGGCTTCCAGGAGCGGCTGCACCTCCGCCGGCAACTGAGCCGTTGGCATCCCGATATTCCGGATCAGCAAGTCGAAAATGCGGTAGGCCTCCTCCTTGCCTTTGCGTTCCAGGACCCGGGCCATGGCCTCGTCCGCCAGGGGGTCGGCTACGTACCGGAACTGCTCCAGGGCGGCATCGGCCCAGGTGTCTGCTTTGCTCATAAGGGCCGTTTTAGGAGTCGCGGCCTTGCCGGCTGGACTTGAGGATGATCAGGACCGCCAGCAGGGCGATGATGCTGAAGGGAAGCCAGCTCCCGATGTGGTAGCCGACCTGGTATCCCAGGCTGGCCGTGTCCGGCTCCTGGGCAAAAAGGTTCAGGGCAGATGCCAGGGACAGCATGAGCAATATGCCCTTTCTTCTTGTTCTCATGGTAGCGATCATGAAATAAAGATAAGACAATAGGAACAGATATACTATGCCCGCCATTAGCGCTGACAATAATTATCTTTATATTTAGGAAAAACTGACCGTTATGCAAAAATCTGTACGAACATTGATCTTTTTATCGCTGGCCGCCGTTTCTACCCTGGCTGCCCAGGCATCGAAAAATTATTGCAACAACCGCTTTGGATTTTGCCTCCATTATCCGGCGGAACTGGAGGTTTCTGCCGAACGGCCAACCAACGGAGACGGGGTGGTCCTGGAAGCAGGCAACGGGATACAGGTCTCGGTTTCGGGTTCTTATAATGTAATGAACTGGGCGCCGGAAAAAATCCTCGATTTCACCCGAGAAGATTTTGCTGACGTCATCGGCCTGGAAGCAGCGGCCAGGGAATCCCAGGTCACCAGCCAGGGATTCGACGCGCTCCTCGTAGCCGGAAGCTACTATCAGTATGCACAAATGCAGGCCCAGGGGGATGTTTACCTCATCCTGACCGTCACCGGCCCGGAGGAATTCCTGAATGAAATGAAAAGCCTGAAGGGAAAACTGAAAGTCGCCTTCGGGCATGCAGCGGCCGGGCGATAACCGGCTCTTTGCACGGATTGAATTTGTTCCGGGCCTCCCGCATAGGCGCTGAGGCGTTAAGTGCCGGGTTACGACAACTTGATGCCTCCACGCCTCTAAGAGCTTAAAAATGTAACGATGGACTTTCTGGACATCGGCGACAAGAGCGTATTTTTTTACATCCTGATCTTTCTGCTGGCGATAGCAGCGGCTCAATGCCTCTCTGTCGGCAGCCTCTTTTTTTTCAAGCGGTCCGGCAGCCGGAAAGCCAATGCGTTCTACGGGCTTTTGCTTATTGCTTTCGGCCTGACCCTCTTACACAACATACTGGATTTCGCCGGGGTATACGAATATTTCCCGGGGATCAAATTCCTGCCCCTGTACTACACCCTGGCTTTCCCGACCCTGCTTTTTTACTACGTCAAACTCAGCCTCTACCCCGCCTATGAATTGCGGTGGACGGATGTCAAACATTTTATGCTGCCCGTCTTCCAGTTCCTCTTCTTCCTGGGCCTCTTTTTTATGCCGGTAGCGTTCAAGAGCCAGTGGGGGCGGTCTTTTTACAACCCTTTTTACGGCGCTTTCGAACAATTCCTCTACCTGTCCACTTTCGTCGCCTACCTCTACTTCTCACACCGGTACATTCGGGCGAAGCGCCTGGAACTGCGGCGGAAGCGGTCGCCGGAGCTGAAAAAGGTGCTCTACCTGCGCACCTTGATCCGGGTGTTGTTCTTCCTCTTCGTGATCCACTTCGTTTTTGTGGTCACCGATTTTGTGTGTTACGAATTTTTGAACATCAACCTCCGCTCCGTAAAGCCGTATGTAGCCCTCGGGATGTTGTCGTTTGCCGCCCTGGCTTTCTGGCTGGGCACCTACGGCTTTCAGGTCCTGTTCTGGGGGAGAAAGGTATTTGGAAGGAAAGGTTAGGGGTCAGGCAACAACTGATGTTCCGCCCCTATTTGTCGTCTTTCTTTTTGAAATCCCCGTTTTTCCAGGAATCGAAGAATTTCTTCCAGGCCACGGGGTTGAAGATATTCATGGGAGGTTGCTGCCCGATGTAGTAATATTCCCGGGCCTGCTGCCGGAGGTAATAATCGGCATGCTCGTTGCCATCGACGCTGACATCGTTGCGCATGCGCCGGAGGGTTTCGTTGGCGAGGTTTTTGGCGGCGCGCTCCTGCAGTTCGGGCGTGACGTCCATAGCCAGGAATTCAAGCTTGAAATGCTCGCGGCTGGGCCAGGGGAAGACTACCGTTTCGGGCAGGTTGATGGCATCCTGGGTCATGAGCTGCACGATGGAGTACCGGTCGTCTTCCAGGTCTTCCGGGATTTTGTACTCCACGGTCTTATAACCGATCGCGGAGAAGACGATCACGTCCCCCTTTTCCACGACGATGGAGAAGAAGCCCCGGAGGTCGGAGTAGGTCCCCCGCCCCTTGTCTTTCACCAGAATGTTGGTGTAGGGCACAGGGTAGAGCTGCTCGTCAGACCCATCCAGCACCATTCCGGAAAACTGGACGAGGCGCCCGCTTTTATTATCCTGAGCCCAGGTGCCGGCAGCAATGATCAAGGCGAAAAGTATCAATACGAGGCGGAGTTTCATGGAAGATCAGTTTAATGGTTTACGCACAACCTGTAATTAAGACCGGCCATACCGGGCAAAGGTTTGTCCTTTTCCCTCAAAAGTAGGAATTTTCGGATAATTTCCTTTCCCGGAGAAACCGGCCGCAGCGCCCTGCCTGGGAGAAAAACGGCTGGGAGGAGAGGATGAGCGGCCCGGCCGGCCCGATTAACAAAGGTTTAACACCCGGCCCAGGCATTTCAGGCAGCCGAAGGCTCGAGGGCCAGGCTTAACACTTCCTGCATGGTCCGCACGTAATGGAATTCCAGCCCCTCGATATACTCCTTATTGATCTCTTCGACGTGTTTCTTGTTCTCCCGGCAGAGGATGATCTCCCGCATGCCCGCCCGTTTGGCAGCCAGGATCTTTTCCTTGATCCCGCCGACGGGCAACACCTTGCCGCGCAGGGTGATCTCGCCGGTCATGGCCACATAGGGTTTGACCAGCCGGCCGGTAAGCGCCGAGGTCAGGGTAGAAAGCATGGTGATGCCGGCCGATGGGCCATCTTTGGGGATGGCGCCTTCGGGGACGTGCAGGTGGATGTCCTTCTCCTCAAAAGCCTGGACCGGAATGCCCAGCGCTTCGCTGTGCGCCTTGATGAAGCTCAGGGCAGTGGAAGCAGATTCCTTCATCACGTCGCCCAGGTTGCCGGTCAGGGTGAGCTTTCCCTTGCCCCGGCTCAGGCTGCATTCTACGAAGAGGATGTCTCCGCCGGTTTGGGTCCACGCCAGCCCCACGGCAACGCCCGGAACGCGGACTTCCTGATACAGGTCTTTGGTAAAGCGGGGCGGCCCGAGCATCTCCTTGATGTCCTCCGGCTTTACAGTCACGTTGTAGGGGTCCTCCATCGCCACTTTCTTGGCAATATTGCGCATGACGCCGGCGATCTGCCGGTTGAGGGAACGCACGCCGGATTCCCGGGTGTATTCCTCGATGATCTGGCGGATGGCCTTCCGGTTGAGCCGGACGTGCTTGGCCTGCAGGCCGTGTTCCTTTCGCTGCTGCGGGATGAGGTGCCGCCGGGCGATCTCTATTTTCTCCTCCGTGGAATAGCCGCTGATGTTGATGACCTCCATGCGGTCGAGCAGCGCGGGTTGGATGGTACTCAGGCTATTGGCCGTGGCGACGAACAAGACCTTGGACAGGTCGTACTCCATCTCCAGGTAATTGTCATAAAACGTGGAGTTTTGCTCGGGGTCGAGCACTTCCAGCAGGGCGGAGGAGGGGTCGCCCCGAAAGTCCTTGCCCACCTTGTCGATCTCGTCGAGAATAAAAACGGGATTGGAAGAACCTGCCCGCTTCAGCGACTGTATGATGCGGCCCGGCATGGCGCCGATGTAGGTCTTGCGATGGCCGCGAATCTCCGACTCGTCGTGCAGCCCGCCCAGAGACATGCGGATGAACCGGCGCCGGAGGGCCCGGGCGATAGACCGGCCCAGCGAAGTCTTCCCCACGCCCGGAGGGCCGGCCAGGCAAAGGATGGGCGCCTTCATGTCTCCCTTCAGCTTCAAAACGGCAAGGTGTTCCAGAATGCGCTCCTTGACCTTCTCCAGGCCGAAGTGGTCTTTGTCCAGGACGGTTTTGACTTTTTTAAGCTCGAAATTGTCCTTAGTGTATTGTTCCCAGGGCAGGTCGAGCATCAGCTCCAGGTAGTTGAGCTGAATGGAATATTCGGCCACCTGCGGGTTCATCCGGCGGATGCGCTTGAGTTCCTTTTCGAAATGCCCCCGGGCCTCTTCGCTCCATTTTTTGCTCTTTGCGCGCAACTGAAGCTTCTGGATTTCCTCTTCCTGCGGGTTCTGTCCGAGTTCTTCCTGAATGGTCTTCAACTGCTGGTTGAGGAAATAGTCGCGTTGCTGTTTTTCAATATCCACCCGGACTTTGCTCTCGATCTGATCCTTTAATTCGAGCAGCTGAAGCTCGTTGTTCATCTGCTCCAGGATGACCTGGGCCTTCTTGGGCAGGTCGTCGATCTCCAGGATATTTTGCTTGACCTTTATCTTGGAACTGAGGTTGGATGCGATGAAATTGAGCAGGAAGGACTGGTTGTTGATGTTTTTCAACATGACGTTCGCCTCCGAAGGGATATTGGGCGACAGCTCGATGATCTGCCGCGCCCGGTCGAGAATGGAAGCGACCATCGCTTCAAACTCTAGAGAGTTCCGGGGCTGGGTGTATTCCAGTTGGTGCACCCTGACTTCCATATACGGTTCGTCTCGGGTCAGCTTTTCGACCAGGAAGCGTTTGCGGCCCTGAAGGATGGCAGTCGTCGTGCCGTCGGGCATCCGCAACAGCTTCAGAATGCGGGCGATGGTCCCGATCTGGTAGAGGTCCTTCAGGTCCGGTTCCTCCACATTGCTGTCGCGCTGAGACAGGACGGCTACGATCCGCCCCTGGTTATACGCTTTGTTGATAGCCCGGATGGACTTGTCCCTGCCTACCGTGATCGGAATGACGATCCCGGGAAAGAGAACGGTGTTTTTCAGGGCCAAAAGGGGTAAAACGTCGGGGTATGACTCATCAAAATCGTCCTCTTCTTCTTCTTCGACCGACAGAAGAGGAAGAAAATCTCCATCATCATCAAACCGCTGGTGCGAAAAAATTTCTTCAAACATATAAGCTTTATCATTTACGGCGTCCGCCGGATCATTAAAATACCTGTATACGCAGTCAATGTCAAGATGACAGTGTCTCTTTTTCTGAGAACATCTTTTCCTATCGACAACTTCTGTGCCAAAGAAAAAAAACGCACTGGAAGTTGTTGCCAAAAGACAAAAGTAGACAAAACGTCAGCTCTATGCAACGATCTCCTTTATAGCATCTCAGGTATTTTTAATGCTTTTAAGGAATAGGGCACTCTGCGGGCATCCTGCATAAAAAGGCCCCGGCCCATTCCGTCCGGCTTCCCGCAAGTATTGGAACATTTACAGATAATAAATGTCTTGTCTCTATGTACCTTCGGGGCCGTGTGTCTGTAAACGGCCGTTTTGCCACCAAAACCAAGGCCGGAGAAAAATAAATTCAGCAAAATGCCTGTTCCTTCCTCCTACTCCTTCCCCCACTCGCTGTACGCCCGCCTGGTGGCTCGTTTTTACGACCCCGTCATGCGCGGTATGGAAGAGCGTTTCCTCCGGGAAAAGCGCCGGCAGCTGTTGACGGGCACCTCCGGCAGGATACTGGAGGTAGGCGCCGGCACCGGCGCAAATTTCGAATTATACCCTCCCGGCGCGGAGGTGCTGGCCATCGAACCCTCCGGCGCGATGATGAGGCATGCCCGTATAAAGCTGAACAAACTGAAAAGCGGCGCCCGGATCGAACTGCTCGAAGCAGGAGTGGAGGAGCGCCGGGTTGCCGAGGCTGTTCCGGCCGGTGGTTTTGACTTCATTGTGTGCACCCTGGTGCTCTGCACCGTCCCCGACCTGAAGGGCGCCATTCGCTGCTTCCGGCAGTGGCTGCGCCCCGGAGGGCAACTGCTGGTGATAGAACATATCCACGACAACCGGCAACCGAATCGCTGGCTGCAAAGCGCTGCCACCCCCGTCTGGAAACACCTGGCGGAAGGCTGCCACCTCAACCGCCCCACCGACAAGCTTCTCAAAACCGGGGGGTTCCGGGTGGTCGAGGAAGCGTACTTCTACCGGTGGGTGCCTTTTTACTGGGGGAGGCTGGAGTGAGGTTCACGGTTACATGATCCTGGACTTTGGACGGAACACCGTCGGCAGCACTACCCCAGCTTCGACAGGTCGGCCGGGAAGGAGCTGATGCCAGCGGCCTTGACCTTCTCGTGCAGTTGTTTGGCTTCCGCCAGAGAGCCGAAGGCGCCGAGGATAACCTTGTAAACCGTCTCACCGCCCAGCTGGTTGATGTTGACGATAACAGGTTGGTTGAACTGGCTTTGCAGTTTCTCCGCCTGGATCAGCACGTTGCCGTAATCTTTGTACACGCCGGCCTGCACGCCCCACCCGGCAGAAGGCTGCCGCTGGACGCTGAAGCGGAACAGGCCCTGGCCGGAGGTGACCGTCTCTTCCACTTCTGCCGGCTCGGGCTGTTTCTCCCGGCGGCGCAGGGCTTCGGCCACAGCCCGGTCGGCATTGACGCGGCCGTATCCGTACTTGGGAGAATGGCCTCCGTTATATTCGGAAGGTGCGCCGATCTTGTCGGCAGTGGATTGAAGGATCTCTTTTACTTCGCGGGCAGTGAGGTCGGGGTTGGCGGTCAGGATGAGCGCACAAACGCCCGCTACCAGGGGGGTGGAGCTGGAGGTGCCGCCAAAATGCTTGTACAGCGGCCCGCGGTCCTGGCCGTCGCGGTAATATTTATATACGCCGGTTTCCCAGGAGATGCCTTCATCCCAGGAAGCCCGGGCAGCCAGGATGGGCCAGTCGCCGTTGGAGGGCGCCACCACGGCCACTTCCCGCCCTCGGTTGGAGTAGCTGGCGTAGGTGTCCTGGCTGGTAGACGCCCCCACTGCGATAACATCGGGATGGGCGGCGTAAAAATTGACGAAATCGAAATCGTCGTTTCCGGTGGCAAAGAGAATGACACACCCTTTGCCGTTGCGGCCTTTCGTCGCGGCGCGGGTGATGGCTTCCGATTTTATGGAACCCAGGCTAAAACTGGGATCCGTGGTGCCCCAGCTGCAGCTGATAATGTCCGCCCCGTTGTCGATGCAATAGTCGAACATCTGTTCGGTGGCCCGATTGCTGAAGGACGTTCCGCTGATGGGCATGAACATGGCGTTGGGAGCGGCGCCGACGATCCCGCGCCCGTTGGAGACGGCCAGGGCCACACTGGCGCAGGGCGTGCCGTGTGTAAAGCGCGGATCGCCCATGCTGAGGTTGGGCGATTGATTCCACAGGTCGAAGGGGCGGAAGACCTTGGTCCTAAGGTCGGGGTGGTTGATGTCAAAACCATTGTCGATAATGGCGATTACGACCCGCTCCGACCCCAGGGCGCCCAGCCGGCGCCAGGCGTCGGCCACTTTGGCGTCGGCACCCTGGCGGAGGCGGTAATTGGTCCCCGGCACATTTCCGTTATTGCGCAGGTGCCATTGCTGGCCGATCAGGTCATCGGTAGGTTCCCGGAATTCATACTCGTCCAGGATGGTGTCCAGGTCCGGTTCTGCCAACTTCACCAGGGAAATCTGCTGCAGCATATAGGCCACTTTGATCGGGTTGGGCGACCGGGGCGTCACCCGGGCAACGATGCGGTTGCTGCCCCGGCGTTCGACGACTTCCAAATGGTATTCCTCCAGCACAATGGCCTGTTCGCTTTCGCTGACCCCATCCTCAAAGGTGATGTAAATGTCGCCGGTGGCGATCAGCGGCTTGTTGCTGCCCTCGGCGTAGTAGACATGCGTGCCAACCTCCACTTCATCCCGCTGGCGGACCTCATCCAGCTTGGAGTCGATATCTTCCCCCTCTTTCCGGAGGCTCACCACCTGGAAACCACCCAGGTTACTGCGGAGTTCAGACTCGACATAGTCCTCCTGATCCGACGGTTTTTCCGTTGTGGTTTTCAGGCCTACCAACGAGTTGCTCTTTTTGAGGCTCAGTTCGCCCTTGCCGCTTTTTATGGTCAGTTTGCTCATGTGGCTGCTTTAGGTGGATGATTTTTTTCCGGTTAAATATACAAAATGCCTGAGAAGCTGTTTGAATGTGGAGAAAATATACTTCTTTATCCCTATACAACGAAAAAGGCCGGGCGGCGGTATGCCCGCCCGGCCTTTTTCGTTCATCCACCAAACAGGATAGATGAAATGAAAACTCTTATGAAAGACATGACGCATTCAGGAAGGGTACACACCAACCTACCTCCCCAATCCTGTCTACCTTCAAGCCCCTGCCACAGCAACCTGACTCCCTAAATCCTGTCAATCTTGTCAATCCTGTCTACAAAAGCATCCAGCCTGCCAAACCTGTAAATCCTGTCTACCTTCAACCCCTGACGCCCCAATCCCGTCAATCCTGTCTGGTTTCAAGCTCTCCGCTCCTTCTGTGCATCCTTGTACATCTTCTGTAACTTCTTGCGGGCGAAGAAGATGCGGCTCTTAATGGTGCCGAGGGGAGAACCCAACTGCTCAGCGATCTCGTCATACTTGAATCCCTGGTAAGCCATCAGGAAGGGGCGGCGGAAATCATCGGGCAGGGTGTTGACCATTTTCATCAGCTCGTTGTAGGCGACGTTCGTTTCCCCGTCATTTTCGACGAGCTTGTCGCCGGAGTTGATGTAATAGTTGTTCGGCGTCTGGTCGATGATCATATTGCGGCGCACCTTCTTGCGGTAGTTGTTGATGAAGATGTTGCGCATGATGGTCACCGCCCAGGCTTTGAAGTTGGTGCCCTGCCGGTACTTATCCGCGTTGGTGATGATCCTCAGTGCCGTGTCCTGGTAAAGGTCTTCGGCGTCGACGGTATTGCCGGTCAACTTGAGGGAGAAGGCTCTCAGTGAACCACTGATGTTGTCCAGTTGTTCCTGAATCTGATTCTGAATTGCATATATCATATTAGCCGGTGATTTGTGAATTTGTCCGATGGTTTTGTAATTATTATTTACAAATCTACAGTTTGAACATCAATTTTGCAAAAAAAATTTCCTATTTAGACTTGTTATTGTCGCAACGGGAACCTTTTTACACTTCAATGGCATTTCTGGCCCGATAAACGTTAAAAAAATTAACATACTTAAACTAAGTTTTAATTCATTTGTACTTATTGTAAGCTGGTTATCGAGTATTTGTCCAATTTTATCGTTTTTTTTTGGAAAAGCAGGATAGCTAAAATGGATATGGATGTGGTAAAACAGAACACCTCAACAATTTTTTTACAGCAGAACATCCGCCTTTTGCGGAAGCGGCTTAAACTCAGCCAGGAAGAACTCGCCAACCGCGTTGGGCTCAATCGCGGGAATATTGCTTCCTACGAAAACGGCACCGCCGAACCCAAGATTTGCAATCTGCTCAAGATCGCCAACCTGTTCGGCATTTCCATCATTGACATCACCCAGAAAGACCTTTCCCGGAAGAACGCGCTGGCCGAAGCCAACAGCACCTACCAGAGCCTGTCTTCCAACGAGCTGGAGCTGATGGAGCAGTTCCTGCGCCGGGCAGAAGAACTGGAAAAGGTATTCCAGAGCATCCACACCTGCTTTCTTTTTAAAGCAAAATCAATGGATGAGGATATTAAAGACTCCAAAGAAATGCAAATGGTTGCCATGAAATTCGAAGAATTGTTCGACACCTGCCAGGAACTCATGCACAACCACCGCGCCCTCATCGATTTCGTCAATTGCCGCTTTGGGCAATGACTTTCCTGAACCTTAATTTCAACCAACAGGCACTAATTAAGACCGTAGAATCACATTCGGTCACTTTCAAGTAAGTGGACACAATTAGCGTAGCAATATAGCCATATAACCATTGCCCCAGGAATAGAGCTGCCAAGCCACGCTCCCGAAGCACCATTAGTTACCATAAATGTGTCCAAACTACTTAGCCTGCCTGCGGGAAGCTTTTTTCGCCCCGGCAAAAACCTGCCGCTTCATATAACTTTTTCCCCCATTCGTCGTACAACAGAAAAGAACCGGCAGCCCTGCCATCCGGCGGCTTTCCGGAAAACGACCGCCTGTCAGGCAGCGGATAATTCCGCCGGCAAGCGCTAAAAAATACGATCCCATGAAGTATCTGACGACCCTGGCCGTGGCCTGCCTGCCCTTCCTGCTGTCGGCCGCCCACAGCACGCCTCCCGGATTTCTGGAGGGGTCCCCTCCCGAAGCGCAACGGATGGCCGCCCGGGAAGGTAAACTGTACTTTATCTTCTTTGCCGCCGATTGGTGTATGCCCAGCCAGTGGATGGAGGAGCAAACCTTCAGGGATGAAACGCTCGCCGCCTTCCTGGAGAAAAATTATCTGGCCCTGCGCGCCGACGTCGACCTGCCGGAAGGGAAATCATTAAAAGAGCGGTACGCGGTTCGCATTCTGCCCTCCGTCCTGGTATTCAGCGCCCGCGGACAACTGCTCGGCAGCCACGAAGGCGCTATAGGGCCGGAAGCCCTGCAGGAGCAGCTAAAGGCCTACCCCATCCCGGATAACCGCCGACAGTTTGCTGGAGGAAAGGATATCCTGGACAGCCCCCGCCCTGTTTTCGCCCTGTCGCGCCCGGCCCTGATCCCGGACGCCGCGGCCGGAACGCCAGCGGCCGCCCTTTCTGCCAGGCCCTCCCGCCCAGCTCTGTTTTCGACAGCAGCTTCGCCCTCCCGCCCTTCCGTCCCGCCTTCCCAATTTACCATTCAGGTGGGCGTATTCTCTTCCTACAGTAACGCCGTCCGTCACTGCGCCGCGCTGGAGGACAGCGTAAAGCTCAGGACGGAAATCTCTCCCTGCCAGCTCAACGGACAGAACCGCTACAAGGTATTCCTCGGCCTGTTTGGCAGCCAGGAGGAAGCAGAGGGCTGCCTGGAGAGGGTGCGCAGGAATGGTATCGACGGGTTTGTGAAGATCGCTGGGCACTAATTCATTCAACTACCCCGCAACAGCTTCTTCACTACCACGCCCGCTGACGTCCTCAGGTGCAGGTAGTACAACCCCACTTCCGGCAGCTGAAAGCGCAGGACATTGCCTCTCCATTCCCGGGCCACTTCGCCCCGCGCATTGTACAACACCGCGCCCCACAGCGTAATTCCTTCGGCCGGCCGCACCTGAACCCAGCCCCCATGGCTCGGGTTGGGAAATACCCGTACCTGATCGGACAGCGTTTCTGAAACGGCGCTTACTGAAGGGAACTCGACATCCGCAAGCACGTGTTCGGCCAGCAGCACGGGGGCGTTGTCCATGCTGTTGAACATGTGCCGGAAGGTGTCGATCTGCGGAGTGCTTTCCGCGAATATGGGCGCCAGCCAGCGGGGCGGCAGGGAATGGTAATAGGCGCGGGCCGTGGCCTCCACCCGCCCTTCGTAACCCAGGGTGGGGATGTGGAATTCCAGGATATCGCCGCCGGAGCCTTCTTCGCCGCCGTCATAGTTGAAGTTCTCATCCGAGAGGGCGCGGCCGACGATGCGGGTGGTGTCGTAGGCCGGGTCGTCGGTGCGGAAACCGCGGGGCGGCAGCCGGTTATCCTTGAGCATGCGCTCGGCGTGTTCCAGGACGACGGTGAAGGCGCCGGTATCGTCGCCGGCGGCCATTTCATAAATCTGCACCTGGTCCGGGCGGTTGATGACGGCGTAGTGAGGCTCTACCCCGGCATCTTCGTCGACAAGTTCGTAATTTTCGTTCATACGGCCCGAGTGGAAGAGGGTGTCCCCCGTTTCGGCAACCGCCACAAATTCGATAAACAGGCGGCGGCTGGGATAACCGGAGGGCAGTTTGTGCCCTGCCCGGTTAGTGAGCTTAAGCCGGAAATAGGCGGTGTCTTCTTCCACGCCCATCCACTCCAGGCTGGAGGAGAGCGACCGGTTCTGCAGCATATTGAAGGTAGCCTCGATGGTGGCGTCAAAATGCTCCGGCAGGGCGTCGATGCCGAGTTCCTGCCGGTACTCCTTCATCAGTTGCAGCATGAAGGTATTGGCGCCGGCCAGCTCGTGCAGGCCATAGGGCGAACGGCCTTCGAGGAAGAGGTAGTTGGCCGAGATGACGATGGGCTCTTCCAGCCGGGGCATATGGCAGCCCTGGCAGCTCTGTTCCTGCTCGTAGGCCGAGTTGAGCCATTCGTGGTAGGTAGCCTGTTCGACGAAGGTCTTTCCGAGCAACTCGCCGTTCGTCCCGATGGGTTCGGTGAGCAGCGTATGACAGGGCGCACAGATGCCGGCGTCGGTGACGTGGTCGCCGAACAGGGGCTCCAGGCCCACAAATTCGGCCATGGGCGGAGCAAAGGGCAGGAAATAGGGCCCGTAAACTACCCGGTTGGTGTCGAAGTTGATGTTGCCGGAGTGGGTCTGGCCCAGTTGCTCGGCGCTGATCTTGTGGCAGGTCGTGCAGGAGACGCCGTCCAGGCCGATGGTGTCCGCCAGCAGGTCTTCCATGGTATATTTCTCGTGCCCGCGCAGCAGGGCGGTGTAATGGCCGTTGGGAGCGTGGCAGGAAGTACATTTCGTTTCGATGGCATCGTGGAACTCGGGGGGCGTCACCAGGATTTCGTGGCTTACCTTGGCGCGCCAGAAGGGATCTTTGGCAGCATTGGCCATCATGGTGGCGCGCCAGTCGTCCTGAATGTTGACATCGTTCCCGAAGAAGTCGACCATGGCGTAACCGTTGGTATCGAAACCGTGGCAGCCTTCACAATGCACTGCCGTAGGGAAGATAATGCTGGAATCGATAGGCCCCTGCAGGATTTGCCGCAAAAGAGCGCGCTCGGCTTCGGTATGGAAGGCCCGGACGTCGTTGTCAATAGGGAGGAGCGTGACAGAGAGCACGATGAGCCCGATGAGGGCGCCGAAGATGAGTTGCCTGTTCATTGATTTGTTGTCGGTTCCCCCCGGCTTTGCCCGGGGTAAAGTTGGTTGACGGTTGTGACTAACTGGTGCTTTGATTTCGAAATTGCGGACACTGTAGGTTGTGATACCTCACGCAGCCTCCGTCGGCCATAGCCTTTGGCGGCGGCCGTGGCGCGAAGCTTGCCCGGCTGCACACTACTGGACAAAATGGTTTTGGACACAGAGCACACCGAGTCCAACACAGAGATACGCAAAGTTTTCCGTTGATAATCAAGCCTCTGTGTGGCTCTGTGTCTTCCCTGCCTGCAAGGCCGCGCCTCGCGGCAGGCAGGTCGGCGTACTCTGTGTCCAAAAAATGTCCAGCAGTATGGCCCGGCTAACGGGACAGAGCGCAAGGAATTGAGGCACAAATGTTTGAGCGCGACGGAGGCTGCGCCTTCGCATAAAATTTCACCTTGCACAGGGTGTGCAATAAATGTGTCCAACTACTTAGCTGTGCACCCCGTACTCTTCCTGCCAGTCGAGCATGCCGCCCAGCAGGTTTCGGACCACCTTGAAGCCGGCCCGTTCCATCAGTTCCTTAGCCACGCCGCTGCGGTTGCCGGAGCGGCAGTAGAGGATGATTTCGTCTTCGGCATGGGGCCGGAGAGCGTCGATCTTAGTCGGCAGCGTCCCCAATGGGATCAATTGCCCCCCGACGTTGAATTCCTGGTGTTCATAGGGCTCCCGCACGTCGATGAGCAGGAAGTCGTCTCCCCGCTCTATCTTCTCTTTGAGCTCTTTTACGTTGATATCTTTGGCCATTGAGTTCTTTTTGATGCAAAAGTACGAGGATAGGCACTAAATGGCAACTGTTTGGTAAGGAATGATGGAATGAATGGCAGGGAATGAACCGGCGAATTCCCTCTCCTTCATTCCTTCATTCCTTCATTCCTTCATTAAAACTACCCTCCGCTGAATCCACCGGCCGCTGCCTTCCTCCGTAACCCGCAGGAAATACAGGCCGCTTTCGTACCGCCCCACATCCAGCTGAGCTTGCATCGGCCCCTGGCAGATCAGCTGCCCGAAGGCATTGTACAGCTCGATGCGGTAGTCGCCGAACCGGCCGTCTGCCGGAAGCAGGTGCAGCACGTTCCTGGCCGGGTTGGGGAAAACCCTGAGCTGGAATGCTTCCCGGGCTACCTCGCCAGCCGGCGTCGTCGGGTCCGGCGTTTCGCTGCCGACCACCGGCCGGACCATCAACGCGCCGGCCGGAACGGGAACACCCAGGTCGGGAAAAGCCCGCCATTGGTTGGAATTGCCTTGCTTGAAGTAGCTCACTGCCTGCCCTTCCGGCGTGTTCTTATCCAGGCCGAAAGGAATGCAATCGGTAAAATTACAATTGGTGAGTTGTTCCCAGCCGATGTAAAAGTCGCCGGCGGGAAGATACAGCGGGCGGGGGTTGCCGTCGGTGCCCGTCAGCACATAGGTGGTGAAGCCCTGAAGCGTGTCGAGCACCTGGTCCGGATAGAGGGGGCGGAGGAAGTTCATGACGAACTCCGGCTCTCCGTCCAGCACATCGATCCAGACCTTGAGGTTGAACTCCTGGTTGCTGACGTCGCTGATCATGTGAGGGAAGTGCATGCGTATGGCGCGCAGCGTGTCGTCGACTGCCGAAGTAAACTTGACGGCGATCTGGTCTTCTTCCTGGGCTACCAGGGCGCTCTCGGCGCTCCCGTCGTCGTAGGCGAAGTATTGATCAAAGACGGTGGTGGCCGCCACCCGGTCGTTGCGCAGGACGGACTCGTAGCCGGGCCCTGTTTCCTGGCCGGTAGTCAGGCCATACTCCATCCGGAACTCCAGCCGGCCGGGCCCGTCGAAGGTAGGCCCCGACATCAGGGCCAGGTAGCTGGGGTATATATTCGCCTCGAAAACGCCTGCCCCGGTCAGGTCATATTCCCGCTCCTTGTACGTCCCCGGCGGGAAGTTGCGTTCCTGTCCGCTTCCGAACAGGCTTTCGTTGAACAGCTCAATGCCGGTGGACAGTTCTTCCAGCCGTACGAAAGAGGGTTCGACATTCCGGCCGCCCTGGTTGTCCAGGTTGCGGGCCCGGACTTCTATGACGGGATCCAGCTCTGCCGATTCGACCTCTTTGAAATGCCGCCAGGGCATGCTGCTGTAGTTGGCCAGAATGGTTTTCGGAGGCGCTGTGAAAGCCAGGTCCCGGATCGACTCGCTGGAAGCAAACTGGCCCAGCCGCACGTAATCCACGTGCCAGATGTTGTTGATCCCGTTCCGGTTGTTGTAATTCGTGAGGCGAAACTGGAAGGCGCCGTGTTTGTAAGGGGATGGGATGGGAAAAGAGAAAAACCGGAAAGGAGGCACCTGCCCGGGCGTGACGGTGAAATCATTAATGGTAATCGAGGCAAACTCGTCCCAGTTCCCGCTGAAATCCTTGTATTCCAGCACCAGTTTATCCTGGGGCCGGGGGCGTTCGCCCAGCCCGCCGGGCTGTAGCCAGAAGGAGATAGAGATATCGCCGGGAAGGGCCGTCAGGTCGAGATAAGTGGAGGTCAGCCGGTCGGCAGCGCCCAGCCCGCCGCCGAAGGGCTGGCCTTTCGGCCCCAGGCCGTCGAAGGTGGCCACTCCCACGGAGGGAGGGGCAACGCCGAACTCCCGGTTGATATAGGTATCGGCATCCAGCCAGAGCGCCGGGTCGGACAGCGGGCCTTCGCCGGAGAAGTCATCCATGAAGACCTCCCGGCCGCCCACCTCCAGCTTGATGGTGTCGCGGATGATGTCGAAGGTAAAGTGAAAAGTGTCGCAAATGGCAAAGGTGTCGCACAGCACCATAGACACCCGGTCGGTACCGGCATAGCGGCTGGCATCGTAGAAGAAGCTGCTGTCCGGCCGGGCATAAGTGGTGAAGAAGAAACGCTGGTCGCGCCCTTCGTACGGGTCGTCGACGTCGATCAGTTCGCTGCAGGCCAGGGGGGCTGGCAGGAAGGACGCCTGCCCGTCGGCCTGCGCCCGCGATCCGGGCGGCAGCTCGATAACCGGCTGGAGGTAGCCCCTCCCCGCCCGGCGGCCAACCACCGTAAAGGTTGCCTGCCGGCAGCCGCCGGCAGCGCAGTATTCTACCGTAAAGCTGTATATGGCACCCACGATATCGGAAGCGGCGGTGACCACCAGGGAGTCGTCTTCAATGGCTGTTTGCCCGATGGGGTTGCCGTCACAATTGAGGCAGCTCAGCTGGCCCCCGGCGCCCAGGCCGGAGGTGTCGATGTTGGTATCGATATAACGGGTTTCCCCGACGTTGACGTATATCCTGCCTTCCTGCTCCGGCGTGCAGCGCTGGGCAGGCCCGCGAAACGCCGCCCCCTGGCTTCCGGGCAGTTGCGCCTCCCGTTGGGCATAATAGCGCTGCAACGTGCGGTTGCCCTGCAACGGAACTTCTATCTGGGCGCTGACAGAGCGCGAAACAAAAAGAAAAAGGATAAGGTAGAACAGATGCTTCATGTGTCGATCTTTGTAGAAACCCAAAAGGCGATTGCCTTTGATCCAAGAACGGGAAAGTAAAAAAATTGTTGTTCCCGGAAAGACGCCGGTTTGAGCGCCAAAAGACGTTCCGGGAAGGAAAGGCACCGTGGGCGGACAAGAGGCGGCGGGCATTTCCATGCATCTCTATTCATATCTATGCATTTCTCTATGCATTTCACCCCCATTTAGCCCCATCCATCTACCTGTGGGCGCGATTCCTTTTTGTACCCCTTGCTCGGTTTTAGGCCCGTCCGTCCGGCCGGGTAAATCTTAGGCTATAGGTTTTAGGGGGGCAACCCAGGCCTAATCAGGCACTCAACAGGCGCCTAACGCCCAAAACCTAATGCCTAAATCCTCCCAACACCGGAGGGGGCACAATTTAGCATCGCACCCCTACCTGTTCACTCAAACCCCTCCTCTTCCATCCCCTCGCCGCCATCCCCGTCGAGGCTGCTGGGGTCCAGGTCATCGGGGCAGCCGGCGGGGCGGGTATCGGTAAGAAAAATGTTCACTTTCTGGCCGACGGCCATCTGCATGCCAGGGACGTATTCCGGTTCCTGTTTGTATACATAGGCACTCTCCTGATACAAGGCATCGCCGAGGACCTCTCCGAGGGTGAGGCTGGAGCCTTCGATCAGGAAGATGGCCGCATCGTAGCGCTGGCACACCAGATCGGGGATGGGAACGGTGCCAGTGATGCGTTCGGTGACGACAAAGTCCAGCGTAGCCCCTTTGGGCACTTTTACGCCGCGGCGGAGCATATCGTCTGTGATCTTTCGCCCTTTGTGGTAGAAGTGCAGGATAGAATTTTCTTCCTGTTTGCTGTCAAACACCTTTTCCTTGATGGCCGTCCCGATATCCAGGCGCCTTAGTTTGGCCGCGTATTGCATATAATTGTAGCCGGCGCTGACCAGAGTGGGGAGGATGACGGAATCAGGGGTTACCCGGTATTTGCTGACGTAGATCGTCCGGCCCCGCTTGGCCCGCTGCAGGGGGTTGGGGTCTTGTTGGTAAATGGTATTGGGAATCTTGCCGGAATCGAAAAAAGAGTCGATAACGACCAGCTTGAAGTCCTGCCGGCGGGCCTTGCGCTCTGCGTCTTTCATATCCATGCCGAGGTAGCTGGGCACCTGCAGGGACTCTCCATGGTGGGTGTAAAGGCGGAGGATGCGGGTTGACAGGAAGAAAAACAGAAACAGCACGGCAAGGATGGCGCCGAAGTTTCGAAGAAAAATAGTGGACGACAGGAACCTGCCCGTTTCGATGGCGGCAGCCCTGGCGCGTTCCAGCAAGCCCTGCCAGAAAGACGGCGGCTCCAGGCTTCTCGCAGGGCGGGCCCTTTCTTCCAGTCCGGCTCGGTATGGCTGATCTTCGGTAGTTGACATGGCGGTTGTGGCTTTGGTAGCGCGAAGCGGGTCTACGGGCGGTGTCTCCACTTTGGGGGCTGTCGGCGGCGGCGGCGTTTTGCGGGCCTGCCGCTCGAACCCGAACGTCATGATCTTGTCGATATAATCAAAAGGAGTATACCCGTTGATGGCAGCTTGCTGGAAGAGGACGGCGGCGGGGGTCAGCGCAGGCAGCGAATTGACCTCGATGATGATGGCCTGCACGCTGTTGTCCGAAAAAACCCGCACGAAGGCGTCAATGCGGGCGTAGCCCTGCACATTGAGGATGCGGGCCGCTCGTTCCACCTGCTCCCTGACCTGCCCGGCGACGGCCTGATAGGCTTCCGGGCGGCTGCTGAACCGCGCCGGCGTGACGTGTTGTTCCTCCCCGGCAAAAAATTTATCTTCCAGGGTTGGGATTTCGCCGGTGGCAATGATCTCGGACGGTTCGAAGAACTCGTAGCGGACCGCTCCGCTTTTTTCGTAGTGGGTCAGCAGCCCGACGGTCACCTCCATAAACAGGCGGGCACCGCGGGCACCGATCAGGTTTTCGAAAAGAATTTCCGGTTTGCGGGGGAATTCCTCCCGGGATTTCAGCCGCAGTTTGTGGCGGGCTTCCTGCCCTTCCTCTCCGGCCGGCCGGAACATGAGGCGGGTATATGCCTCCAGTTCGTCTCTGGACTTCAGGATTTTCACCGCGGAGCTGCTGCCGTCATCCACCGGCTTGGCGACCAGGGGGTAAGCAAGCTGATTTTCAATACGCTGGTAAAATTCTCCGGGGTTCTGCTCAAAGGTTTCCCGGCGCATGACCAGTTGGTCTGCCACGGTGAAGCCGTTGCGCTTCAGGGTTTGCAGGGTCTGGTATTTGTTGATGGTCACGGCCGAAGAAGAAACGCCCGACCCGTTATAGGGGATATTCCGCTTTTCCAGTTCCTGTTGCACCGTGCCGTCTTCTCCCGGCCGCCCGTGCAAGGCTATAAATACCCCATCTACCTGTTTTGCCAGTTCGTCATTCGTCCGTTTTTGGGGTTCCTGGCTGATTTCGGGAGAACCGAAACGGGCCCGCAATGCGGCGCATTCTTCCCAGATGGCCCGCACCAGGGGGTGGGCCTGATAGGAAACGGCCCTTTTCCGTATTTCGTCGGCGTTGTCGGTCAGCAGCAGGTTCAGCGGCAGCTGATACAAGTCGTACTCCACCCCTTTCTGGTCGAGGAAAACAGGCAGCGGCTCATACTGAGTGGAGCTGGCCAGCTTTTCAAACACATTGCGGCCGGTCTGAACGGACAGGTGCCGTTCAAAGGAATTGCCGCCAAACAGTACCCCGATGCGGCGTTTCCGGGAAGCTGCGGCACGGGCGGCAGCCATCTTCTCTTTCAACCGGGCCAGGAGGCGCCGGTAATCTTCGTTTTCCGGCTCCTCTGCCAGGCGCTCTTCCAGGGAAGCATACAGGATATAGGACAGGAACTGAGAGCTGTTCAGCCCGATCTCCGCCGCCTGGTGGAAAAGGAAGGAAGAGGGCAGCATGGCCGATGTCGTCTTCAATCCGGTAACGATTACGCTGCCGTCGGCGGAAACGACGCCATCGATGCGGGCATAAACAGCAAAGCCCATCTCCCGGAACAAGCGGACACAGGTTTTGCGAATGGATTCCACCTGGCCTTCCGGCAGCGCGATGGGCGTCACCTTCTGGGAAAGCCCAAGCATGTAGCGGAAGCTGTAGTCGAAAACGTGGCTGCCCCGGATGATCTCTGTTGGCGGAAGGGCGACTGGTTCCCGGTTGACATCCTGCAGGACGATGCAGGAGAACTCCTTGCCTGCCGGACGAGCCTCGATGAGTATCTTCTCCTCCAGATGGCGGCTCTCCAGCAGGAAGGCCTCGCCATCCGGCGCTTCCGCCGCTTTTTTGTTCAGGTAGTCCAGCAGGCCTTCCGGGTGGTAAAGGGTATGGGTTTCTCCCTGGAAAGTGACATCGGCCGGGAAGCCCAGCCCGTCGCGCAGTTCCGTCAGGAGGCGGATGTATTCAGATCGTTCGAACTTGCTGCGGTCTTTCCATTCATACACGGGAATCACCTCCCGGAAAAAGGCGCGGTTGACGGCCAGGTCGAAGCCTTCCAGCCCTTGTTCTTCATGGATGACGGAAATTCCGATGGACGGGCCCTCGCTGACGGGGCGTATCCACATCGGAAAGCCGGTTTTCTCGATGGCTTCCTGATAGAGGGCGGCGGGTTTGCCCTGCAGCCATTCCTCCCGGTAGAGGGCCATAGACCGCGGACGGGCAAAACCGCGGACGGACAGCAGTTCGCCGAGCAGCGACCTGTCGGCGCCGATCTGACAGGCGCGGGCCCCGCTGCCCGTATAGGGGATTTTCAGCGCTGCCAGTTGCTGCTGGATTTCCCCGTCCTCCCCGTAAGGGCCGTGCAGAGCGAGGAAGGCGATATCGATGAGGCCGGGCAACTCCTCGGGTTCCACCCGGGCACCCACCTGGCGGATGAGCCCGTCCTGTTCTTCAGGAGACAACTCTCCTAAACTTTCCAGGTAGATGTCAAAATGGTGAGGAGAGGGCGGCCGGGTAGCCGGAGGCGGATAGAAATTGCGGATGCCGCCTTTATAGATATAGTGCCAATCCAACAGGATGATATTCCGGTGGCTGTCTACAAACAGGGGGACAGGCTCGAACAGGCTGCGGTCGAGGTTGTCGTAAACTGTCCGCCCGCCGGCGAAGGAGATTTCGCGCTCGCGGGAGGGGCCGCCGAAGAGAATACCTACTTTCATAAATGTTTGCTTGGGGGCTCGCAGTTTGTTGGTTGCCGGTTCTTGGTTGCGCCGGATTGGAAACTAACCATCAACCGGCAACATCGGGCGAACGCCGCGGAACATTCGGCGAGCCGGCCACTTCCGATGTCAGGGCATCAGGGGTACAAAGGTATGTTGTTTGGGCCTTATTTTTAAACTTTTGCCGGCAACTTCCGAAATCTGGCCGGGAATACGGGAGGGAATGAGAAAATGCATAGCTTGGCCGATTAAAAGGGCCGCCCGGCTTCGTATTCGCTGGTGGCCGCGAACTTCTGCCCATGGCCAGGTTTTTTAATAAAGTATGCCAGGCAAAAAACACCGCCTATGAAATTTTTCCTTAAGATGAAGCATTGGCCGCTATTCCTGCTGTTCGTCGTTCTGCCTTACCTGATCGGGTATGGATGGGCAGCCAAAGAGCTATGAACAAAGAAATCCTCCGCCTGGCCATTCCCAACATCATCAGCAACATTTCGGTGCCGTTGCTGAGCAGCGTGGATACCGCTTTGATGGGCCGCCTGTCCGAGCTGCACATCGGCGCGGTGGGCATCGGGGCCATGATATTCAATTTCATCTACTGGAATTTTGGTTTTCTGCGCATGGGCACAACCGGCATGACGGCCCAGGCGTTCGGCGCGCGGGATGACGGGGCGGTGGCACACACCCTGGGGCGCGCCCTGCTGGTGGCGCTGGCCGTTGCGGCGGCCCTTCTCCTGCTGCAATGGCCCTTTGGCAAGGCCAGCTTCTTCCTGATGAATACGGCCGGCGAACAACGGGTGCTGGTCGCCGAGTACTTCCACATCCGCATCTGGGCAGCGCCGGCCACCCTTGGCCTGTATGCGTTCATGGGCTGGTTCTTCGGCATGCAGAACGCCATTTACCCGCTTATTCTGACGGTAGTGATCAATGTGGTCAACATCGTGCTGAGCTTTTATCTGGTCCGGTACCAGGGCATGGATGTCGATGGGGTGGCTTACGGCACGGCCGCGGCACAGTACTCCGGGCTGATCCTTGCAGTGGGCATGTTCTGTTACAAATACGGCCATTTGCAGGCGCATTTCCGGCGGGCAGCCATCCTGGAATGGGGCAAGCTGAAAAAGTTTCTCAGCATCAATGGCGACATTTTCATCCGCACCCTGGCCCTTACCGGCGCGTTTGCTTTTTTCTACAGCCAGTCTTCCGCCGAAGGGCAGATGGTGCTGGCAGCCAACACCATCCTGCTCCAGTTCCTCAACTGGATGTCCTACGGGGTAGATGGTTTTGCTTTTGCATCCGAAAGCCTGGTGGGCAAGTACAAAGGTGCCGGCGATGCTTCCAGGACGCGCCGGGCCATCCGCCTGTCCTTTGCCTGGGGCATGGGGCTGGCCCTGGCCTTCAGCCTTGGATACGGGCTCTTTGGCGCTGCGTTGCTTCGGGTTTTCACCAACCAGCCGGATGTGCTGGCCGCCACCGGCCCCTATTTGTTCTGGATGGCCCTGCTGCCCATCTTCGGTACGCCCTGTTACATCTGGGACGGCGTCTTCATCGGGCTGACGGCCTCCCGCGCCATGCGCAACAGTATGATCCTGGCATTTATCATCTTCCTCGCCGCCTATTTCGCCACCTCTGCTCTCGGCAACGACGGCCTGTGGCTGACACTCCTTCTTTTCCTCCTGGCCCGGGGAGGCATTCAGTACTGGATGTACTGGCGGGAGGGGCTGGAACTGCGGTGAGCCGGGAAGCGAACAACCAATAACGGAGGCCTACTGTTTCTGGACGAACAGGTTCTGGCACACCTTTTTGGAAAGCACCTGTTCGCGTTCGCCGTTGATCAGCACCCGCATGGATTCGTCGTAGTCAAAATACTCCAGGAGTTTAACCGGCGTGCCGAGCACCAGTTCCATGCGGTCGAGGTATTGCAGGAAAGCTGTGGTGTGATCCTGAACGCCGACGACAACCCCCTGCTCTTCCCTTTTCAGTTCGGACAACAAGACCTGTTTGCGGATGACAAAATTGCCGTCGGCATCGGGAATGGGGTCGCCGTGGGGGTCGAATTTAGGGAAGCCCAGGTATTCGTCGAGGCGTTCTACCAGCCCTGCCGACTTGATGTGCTCCAGCTGCTCGGCGATCTCGTGTACCTCATCCCAGGAGAAGTGCAACTTATCCACGAGGAAGACTTCCCAGAGGCGGTGTTTGCGGATGAGGTGGGTGGCGGTCTCTTCTCCCAGTTCCGTAAGCGTGACGCCCCGGTAGCGCTCGTAGTGGATCAGGGCCTTGTCGGAAAGGCGCTTGACCATGTCGGTCACCGAGGCGGCGCTGGTGTTCATTTCAGTAGAAATGGCGTTGGTGCTGGCCGGCTTGCCGTCCCGCTCGGAAATCTTGAATATCGCTTTCAGGTAATTTTCTTCGGTATGCGAGATGTCCATGCCAAGGGATGTTAAAAACGAAATTTAGGATTCTGCTCTGCGCCATTTCTGACCCTGGCAAAGATACATTTTTAGACTAACTTAAAAAAATATTTTTACAGCCAAAAAACTCTTATGCTGGAGAAGCTGCCAAATTGCAGTTTAAAAACTCTAACTTTGAATCCAGGCAAACAACAAACACCGGGGAATCAAAATTGTACAAAGGAACGCTAACCATACTAGCTGCGGCATACCTGGCCATGAGCGGGGCGTATTGTTTATCGGGGCAGTCATTTGCGATCGACAGCATAGCGCCTTCCTATCTTCTGACAGAAGAAGTTGAAATCCTGGAAAGCGAGGCGGGTGATCTTGCCATTGAAGATATCCTGGCGGCGGGAAGCCCTTCCGGTTTTGTGCCGGTATCGGAGGCAGGAGGCGCGCTGGCGCCCGGGCGGTTGTATTGGGCGAGGGCCAGGCTTGCGAACCGCCTCGGCCCCGGCAGCGAGCAGTCCGGCTGGGTGTTCCATTTTGCCCCTTCCCTCACTTATATCGATGCGTACCTTGTTCAGGGGGGGCGGGTAGCTTCCCGGCACCGGAGCGGTTTTTTCCGGCCCTATTATGAAAAGGAGTTCCGCCCGCGCATCCAGCCCAACCTGATCAAAATAACGCTGGAGCCCGGCGAAACGGCCACGCTGTATTTCCGGGCCAAGGCCGAGCGGATGGGGATGCCTCCTGAGTTCTGGATAGAGGTCATCCCCGCCGATGTTTTCTGGAGCGCGCTGAGCAAGGAGCACTGGAGCAGCGGCCTTTTCCTGGGGTTTGTGCTGATGATGTTGCTGTACAATCTCATCCTGTCTCTTTTCGTGAGAGACAAGGCTCATTTTTTCTATTCGTTTTATCTGCTCACAATTATCGGATACCATCTCTACGCCTCCCGTTTGCTGGCCGACTGGCTGGCACCCCGGATTTTTA
Source organism: Lewinellaceae bacterium (assembly GCA_020636375.1). Lineage (GTDB taxonomy): Bacteria > Bacteroidota > Bacteroidia > Chitinophagales > Saprospiraceae > JACJXW01. Next base: position 43,379 of record JACJXZ010000017.1, read on the forward strand.
CCGAGCACCCACAGTATTTGTATTTCTTCAAGCTGGTAGCTTACGGCGGCCTGATGGCCTACCTGGGCTTCATGCGGTCGTTCCTTCACCTGGGCAGGTTGCTTCCCGGCTGGGACCGGCTGTTCCGGGGGCTGATTGCCCTGGCTGTACCTGTAATGCTGGCCGATGCTTTCCTGATCTGGTATTCTAACTACAGCCCCGACATAGCGGACTGGACGACCCTTCCCTTCACCTTTATTTTCCTGGCCTCGACCTTTTTATTTGTTTGGCCGCTCTACCGGACAGGCAACAGGAAAGGGTATTTTGTGGTTGCCGGCATCGTCTTCATGGGCCTTGGCATTTTGTTTACCATGATCGAGCGCCTTCAAAGTATCGAATATGGCCTGGCGTATTTTAAAATAGGTTCGGTGCTGGAGATCGTCGCCTTTGCGCTGGGCCTTGCCTACAGCCGCCGGATGGAAGCCCGCCGGCACCAGGAGTCTGAATTCGAACTGGAAAGAAGCCGCCTGTTGCAGGAAAAAGAACATGCGGAGGCCGAACGCCTCAAAGAACTGGACGACCTGAAGTCCAAACTTTATGCCAACATTACCCACGAATTCCGCACCCCTCTGACCGTCATCCTGGGGATGGCGGGAGAAATCCAGGGCCATGACCAAATCCGCCGCATCATACAGCGGAATGGAGACAGCATGCTGCGGCTGATCAATCAAATGCTGGCGCTCTCCAAACTGGAATCCGGGCAGATGAAATTCCACCTGATACAGGCGGACATCATTGCCTACCTGCAATATCTGGCCGAATCTTTCCAGTCCATGGCTTCCGGCAAACACATCCGCCTGGCCTTTTACTCGGAAACCGACGAATTGTGGATGGATTTCGACGAGGAAAAGATCCAGCATATCGCCTACAACCTGCTGTCGAACGCCATCAAATTTACCCCGGAATATGGCAAAGTGACTTTTCACACCCGACAAGAAGAGCGGAACGGGCAGGCTCATCTGCAGATCATCGTCCAGGATAGTGGGGTGGGCATCCCCGAAGAGCAGCTGCCGTTTATTTTTGACCGGTTTTACAGCCCCCAGGCTCCCTCCAGCCTCCCTAGAGAGGAGGTATCGGCTGCAGGCAGGCCCTCTTCCGGAACGCCCCCGGGACCCCCGGCCCCCCCGGGAGGAGCTATGGCCGGCACCGGCATCGGCCTGGCCCTGGTGAAAGAACTGGTGGGACTGGCAGGAGGGACGATTACGGTGGAAAGCAAAGTCGGTTCAGGCAGTAAATTTATCGCCCGGCTTCCGGTTACCCGAAAAGCTGAACGACGGGCGCCCGCCCTGCGCAAAGAGTGGGAAAAGCAGGATTACACTTTGCCGGCAGAAGGCCCCAGAGCGCCTGTTGTTTACGATTCGGAAGCGCCTATTCTGCTGTTGGTAGAGGACAACCCGGACGTTGTGCTGTATATTCAGTCCATTCTGGAAGAAGATTACGCCATCCATTTTGCCCGCAACGGAGAGGAGGGCCTGGCCCTGGCCATCAAGGAGGTACCCGACATCATCATCAGCGACGTGATGATGCCGCATATGGATGGTTTCGAACTTTGCCAACGCCTAAAGGATGACGAACGCACCAGCCATATTCCCATTATCCTGCTTACGGCCCGCGCCAGCGACGAGGACAGGGTCGTTGGCCTGCGAACAGGAGCAGACGCCTATCTCACCAAGCCGTTCAACAAACAGGAACTCCTGGTGCGCATCGGGAAACTCATCGAAAAGCAGGAACGCCTCCGGCAGTTTTTCTCGAAAGGGGCGCGCCCGAACAGCGGCCGGGAGGAAGAAGCGGCAATGGAAAACGCCTTCCTGCAAAAAATCCGGTCTCTGGTGGAAGAAGACATCGGCAACCAGGAGTTGTCCATCGCCAGCCTCTGCGAGGCGGCTCACCTCAGCCATACCCAGGTTTACCGGAAACTTAAAGCCCTGACCGGCAGGACGCCCTCCCAGTTTATCCGTTCTATACGCCTGGATAAAGCCCGGGAACTGCTGCACTCCACCGACCTGAACGTCTCCGAAATCGCTTACGAAGTGGGCTTCAACGACCCGAACTACTTCTCCCGGTCGTTCCAGCAGGAATTTGGCGTCGCGCCCAGTTCGTTGAGGAAAGACTAAGGAATGAAGCGTTAGAGGTCCCAAAACGAACGAGGCCGTTTCATGACATACAACGTATCGCGGATAGTGATGGCAAAGTAGGCTGCCAGGCCTATAGCCACAGGAAGCACGGCCCAGTTTCCCATCCACCATATACCTAAAGGCAGCGCCAGCCCCATGCCCAGGAAAAACCACAGGAAAGGATAGCGCTCCCGATATTCGTAAGCCAGGGCCAGTTGCAGCGCGCTGGCACCCTGCCACAAGCCCAGCGCCCCGGCCAGAGCAACCGGCAAAACCCCGGGAAAGCCGCAGATGCCGGTGACGGCCAGGCCTGTTACGATGACTGCCTGGCCCGCCAGGTCTTTTTTCATTCTCGTTCGGCTAATCATGGCTATACCAGTTTTTCTTCACAACGGCCGATATCGTCACAGGAAATCTTCCAGTACATGGCAGCCGCAGCAAACGGGACCACCACCACAAAGAAAATACCCCAGGCCTCATTATCCCAGAAATCTGCTACCGGCGCGAATGAAAAGCTGACCTCCACCGTTCCCGAAAACCAGGCCCACAAGGCAAGGCAGTAGGCGGCAGCCAACCCGAAGTAAGTAAGGTGAAGCCGGCTGCGCCAGGCCACTCCTTTGACCAGGGCGCTGGACAATTGCCAGGCCCCCAGCGGAAGCAGCAGCAGCAAAGGAAAAATAATCGTGGGTGCCAGAACGAAGATGCCCAGCAATAATAACCCCTGAATGGTTGAATCGGCTTTTAAAAGAAAATGACTCATAGTTCCCTGGTTTTCAAGGTGTTCAGATCGTTTGAAGGGCCCGGCAGGATGCCTCTCCAAACATTTTTTACTCCATTGTATGCCTCTTTACAAATATAAGGCATTTATTCAAAACTTTCAATATTTATTGAAATAAATGAAAAACATTTTTCCCAATTGCCGCTTCCGCTGCAAAAAGTTTCGGAAAGCATCGCATTAGGTTGGTAAAGAAGCCCCGGCCTCCTATTTTTGCCGCAAAAAGGCCATGCCCATAACCGCAGAACAAGCCAGCGAACTGATCCGGCGCCGCCGCGCCATTTTTCCCAATACCTATACCGACGAGCCTATACCGGACAGCGTCATCCGGGAAATCCTGGAGAACGCCAACTGGGCGCCCACCCACAAGCTTACGGAACCCTGGCGGTTTAAGGTCTTCCGCGGCAAAGCCCGGGAACGGCTGGGCCGGTATCTGGCCGGTTGGTACAAGGCAAACACGCCCGCCGACAAATTTCTGGAAAGGAAATACGACAAGGCGCTGGCCAACCCGCAGCGGTCCTCCTGCGTCATTGCTATCTGCATGCAACGCGACCCGGAGGAGCGCGTGCCCGAGTGGGAAGAACTCGCCGCAGTTGCCGGCGCGGTGCAGAATATGTGGCTCAGCTGCACGGCCTACGGCATTGGCGGCTACTGGAGTTCTCCGCAGTCCATCCTGGAGGCGGAGGAATTCCTGGGGCTGAAAGCGGGCGAGCGTTGCCTGGGGCTGTTCTACATGGGATATCACGACATGCCCGACCTTCCGGGCAAACGGCGGCCGGTGGAAGAGAAGGTGGAGTGGATCAGGGAGTGATGGGGAGAGGGGGCTGGATGCGGAGTGAGGCAGAATAAATAAGACAGGTTGCAACCCTTAAAAAAAGGCACCGTACAAGATGTAGCGGCTTTTTATCTAAATATATAGTTTTTTATATACTTTTGCGCCGTCAAAGGCTCGCCGGCTGCCTTTCCGGGCCGGATTTCCATTTGGGAGTTCGCACATCGTAGCCGCCAAGGCTTGCCTGGCGGGCAGGCAGGCGTCAGTCGGTTCGCTCGTGTCCGGCTTCCGGCTTCCGACTTTGACATCAGTTCGGCCAAAGTCCAAAAGGTTCGGGGTTCGGCGGGATTTCGGCAACCTGCCGGCGGCCAACGCTGACCAACGTCAGGCGGGCAGCCGGTTGTTTCGTCACAACTCTGTAATACAGTTAGTTGGACAAAAAGCAAATTTGCCTTAGCTTTGCAGCCCTGACGAAAAAACCAAGCCGGCGAGGGCTTCACTACGCTGTTGGTGAAGCCTTTGCTGTAAACGTATCATCTATTCACAAACGAAAAAATCATGGGTCAAACAATTACTTATGCAATTCCCGTTTTCGGTGTGCTGGCGCTCCTGTACACTTTCTGGCGCTCCGCCTGGGTGTCCAGGCAGGAAGTGGGCACAGAGCGCATGGCCAGGATAGCGAAAAACATCTCGGATGGCGCTATGGCTTTCCTCAAAGCGGAATACCGGGTCCTCTCCATATTTGTGATCGCAGTAGCGATCCTGTTAGGAATCAGCGGCACTACGGAAGGCTCTTCTCCCCTGGTGGCGTTTTCCTTCGTCATGGGCGCCATCTGCTCGGCTCTGGCCGGGTTTATCGGCATGAAAGTAGCGACCAAAGCCAACGTAAGGACCACCAACGCCGCCCGCACCAGCCTGGGGCAGGCGCTGGAAGTCGCCTTCGCCGGCGGGTCGGTCATGGGCATGGGCGTTGTCGGGCTGGGCGTGCTCGGGCTGGGCCTGCTGATGCTACTCTATACCAATCTGTTCATCACTCCACTGCAGGCTGCTGCCAGCGCAGAGGAGATGCAGCAATATGTCTGGGACGTCAACAAAGTGATCACCGTGATTACCGGGTTTTCCTTCGGCGCTTCCTCCATCGCCCTCTTTGCCCGTGTGGGCGGCGGCATTTACACCAAAGCAGCGGATGTTGGCGCTGACCTGGTCGGCAAGGTCGAAGCCGGCATTCCGGAAGACCACCCGCTCAACCCGGCCACTATTGCCGACAATGTCGGCGACAATGTCGGCGACGTGGCCGGCATGGGCGCCGACCTTTTCGAATCGTACGTCGGTTCTATTATCGGTACCATGGTTCTCGGCGCTACCTTCATTGGCATCACGGGTTTTGAGGTTGACAATGCCTTTGGCGGGCTCAATGCCGTCTTACTGCCATTGGTGTTGGCTGGCGTGGGTATTATCACCTCTATCCTCGGCACTTTTTTTGTTCGGGTGAAAGAAGGCGGCAACCCGCAGAAGGCGCTCAACCAGGGTGAATTCATCTCTTCGGGCATCATGCTGCTGGCCACCATCGGCATCGTCAACTGGATGTTGCCGGAAGGGTGGACCGACAAAGGCGGTTACGAATACTCCACGCTGGGCGTCATCCTGGCCGTCATCTTCGGGCTGGTCGCCGGCCTGCTCATCGGCCTGATCACCGAGTTCTATACCGGCACCGGCACGCGGCCGGTCAAAGGCATCGTCAACCAATCGCTGACCGGCTCAGCCACCAACATCATCGCCGGCCTGGGCGTGGGCATGCAGTCTACGGCCATCCCCATCGTGATCCTGGCCGCCGCCATCATCGGCGCCTACGAATTCGCCGGCCTGTACGGCATCGCCATCGCTGCTGTAGGCATGCTCTCCAATACCGGCATACAGCTGGCCGTCGACGCTTACGGCCCCATTTCCGACAACGCCGGCGGGATCGCCGAAATGGGCGAACTGCCCAAAGAAGTGCGCGGCCGCACCGACAAGCTGGACGCCGTGGGCAATACCACCGCCGCCATCGGCAAAGGCTTCGCCATCGGCTCTGCCGCCCTGACCGCCCTGGCGCTCTTCGCTGCCTTTATGACTGCGGCGGAAATAAACAGCATCAATATCGCCAACCCCAAGGTAATGGCAGGCCTGCTGCTCGGCGGCATGCTGCCCTTCCTCTTCTCCTCTCTGGCCATGGGCGCTGTGGGCCGGGCCGCTATGGATATGATCCAGGAGGTACGCCGCCAGTTCGCCAACATCCCCGAGCTGAAAGCCGCCCTGGAAGTGATGAAGCGCAATGGCGACAAGCCGATGAACGAATGGACAAATGCTGACAAGAATACCTTCCATGCCGCCGACGGCAAAGCGGAATACAGCAAATGTGTGGAAATCTCTACCAAAGCTTCCATCCGCGAGATGGTCATGCCTGGCATCATCGCCGTAGGCTCTCCGGTAGCGGTCGGCTTCCTCGGCGGCGCCGAGATGCTGGGCGGCCTGCTGGCCGGCGTCACCGTTGCCGGCGTGCTGATGGCCATCTTCCAGTCGAATGCCGGCGGCGCCTGGGACAACGCCAAGAAGATGTTCGAAGAAGGCGTAGACATCCAGGGCAAGATGTATTACAAAGGCTCCGACCCGCACAAGGCCGCCGTCGTGGGCGATACCGTCGGCGACCCCTTCAAGGACACCTCCGGGCCGTCGCTCAACATCCTGCTTAAACTGATGTCGGTCGTGGCACTGGTGATCGCCCCGCTGTTATAGGGAAGGAAATACATGGAGATACATGGAAACATTCGGGAGGGAAGTGAGCTAGTGCGCCCGAAAGGGGGAATGCTGTGACCCGACTGTTTCAAAATAACTCACTTTGATTGTCTGTGGTTTCGCAGGAAAAAACGCCCTGCCCCGGGTTCTTCCGGAGCGGGGCGTTTTTTTAAAACCATTCTATCCCGGGTTCGATACGCAGCCCCCAACTTTTCATCAGCCCATTTGGGCCGTCCGCCGTCCGCCGTCCTTAAGCCTGCATATCGAAAACCGGCTTAGCTGTTACCGATTCGTTAAAAAGGAAGGGAAATGAAAGCAGCGGCCAACATTTTTGTTATAAAAAAGTATATTTATCGAATATTTTTTGCTGGGAAGCTGTTTTAACTTTGGCCGCACAGGCAGACTTCAGGGCTTTCAAGCTTGTTCCACACTTAGACAGCGTTTAAAATGTCATTTTTTATGAAATTCAGAAGACCGATCTTTTTTTCCATAATAGCCATTGCGATTTTGGCCGCCGCCATCTACCCACAGGTGGACGATGGGGAAAAGGAAGCTGTATTGATGCAAAGCATCATCAGCGGATTCAACCAGCTCCATTTCCGGCCCAAGGCCATTGATGACGACTTTTCCCAGGACGTTTATGATTTCTACCTCGACCAGATCGACGGCAGCCGCCGGTTTCTGACCCAGGAGGACGTCGCCCGGTTGGAACCCTTCAAATTGAAACTGGACGACGAGATCAACGCCAGCTCTTTCGAATTCTTCAACCTGTCGCAGGAAATCCGCAAAGCCGGCTTCGAGCGGGCCCAGGCATTCTACCGGGAAGCCCTGGCCCAGCCGTTTGACTACGATGTTGAAGAAACCATCGAGCTCGACGGCGAAAAGCGCCACTTCGCCAGGGACGAAGCGGAGCTGCGCGAATTCTGGCGCCGGTACGCCAAGTATGAAACCATGCAGCGCCTGGAACGAATGCTGGAGGAGCAGGAAGAAAAAGGAGAAGAGGAAGAACAACGCAGCTTCGAAGAGATGGAGGAAGAAGCCCGGAAGGAAGTGCTGGAATACTACGACGACTGGTTCAACCGCATCGAAAAAATGAAGCGCGAGGATTACCTCAGCGGATACTTCAACACCATCACCCACATCTTCGACCCCCATTCCGAATATTACCAGCCCATCGATAAAGAGAATTTCAACATCCAGTTCTCCGGCCGGCTGGAAGGCATCGGCGCCAGCCTGCGCACCGAGAAGGATTTTACCAAGGTGGTCCGTATCGTAGTAGGCGGGCCGGCCTGGAAACAGAAAGAACTGGAAGAAGACGACATCATCCTGAAGGTCAAACAGGAGGACGAAGAAGACCCCATCGACATCACCGGGATGCAGATCAACGACGTGGTGCAGCTGATCCGGGGCAAGAAGGGCACAAATGTAACTCTGACCATCAAGAAGATTGACGGCACGGTGAAAAATATTACCATCGAGCGGGACATCGTCATCCTCGAAGAGCAATTCGCCAAGTCCCTTATCCTGGAAGGGCCCGAAAAGGGCGAAAGGATCGGCTATATCAACCTGCCGAGCTTCTACGCCGATTTCCAGAACCGGGACGGGCAATCCAGCGCCCGGGACATAGAGGAAGAACTCAAAAAGCTCCGGGACGAAAAGGTCGACGGCATCATTCTCGACCTGCGCTATAACGGCGGCGGTTCCCTGCGCGACGTCCAGAAAATGACCGGCTTCTTCATCGAGAAAGGGCCGGTGGTACAGGTGAAAAGCCGCTGGCGGGAGCCGGAGGTACTCAGGGATGTCGACCCGCGCGTACAGTATGACGGGCCGCTCATCGTCATGGTCAACACTTACAGCGCCTCTGCTTCCGAGATCCTGGCCGCCGCCCTGCAGGACTACAACCGGGCGGTCATCGTGGGCAGCAAGTCCACCTATGGCAAGGGCACCGTCCAGCAATTCCTCGACCTGGACCGCACCATCAGCGGATACAACGACATCAAGCCGCTGGGGGAGATCAAGCTGACCATCTCGAAATTCTTCCGCATCAACGGAGGCTCCAACCAGTTGAAAGGGGTCGAGCCCGACATCGTCCTGCCGGATAACTTCCACTTCATCGAAACCGGCGAACGGGACCGCGAGTACGCCATGGAATGGACGGAGATCGACCCGGCGGAATACAGCCAGGGCGTGATGCACGTCAATAACATGGACGAGCTCCGCCGGCGCAGCGAAGCGCGCGTAGCTCAGGACACCACCTTCCAGAAGGTGCTGGCCAACGCCCGCCGCCTGAAAGACCAGCAGGATTTTTCGGAATACCCGCTTCAGCTGTCCGCATACCGGTCATTGGTCAAAGAACGGGAGCAAGAAGCCAAGCAATTCGACGGCCTGTTCGACGCAGAGGTCAACCACGGCGTTTCCAACCTGAAAGTGGACCTGCCGCATATCGAGTCGGACGAATCGCGCACGGCCCGGAATGATGATTGGATCAAGTCCGTCACCAAAGATGTATACATCAAGGAGACGCTGAACATCATGCACGACCTGATTGCGTTGAATTGACCCGGGGCGCAACCGGGGATTGCGCAACCAATCGGTTAAAACGAGCCATGCCGGACGGGATTCCCGGCATGGCTCGTTTTGCTTTGGGCGGCCGTGCTTTTTATGCGCGCATGTTTGTAACTTGCATGCCTGCTCGGCAAGTCCACCACCCGAAGCATTAAAAAGAAAGCATACAGCAGTGAATTACCTAACCTTAGAGAATGTAACGAAGACCTACGGCGAGAAAATCCTCTTTCAAAACATCTCCCTGCAAATCAGCAAGGGGCAGAAAGTGGCGCTCGTAGCCAAGAACGGATCCGGCAAGACGACCCTGCTGCGGGTCATCGCCGGGCAGGAGGCCCCGGAAGGAGAGGCAGCCCAGGTATTGCCCTACCGCGAGGTGCGCTTCGGCTACCTGGAGCAGGAACCGGATTTCCTGGAAGAACACACCATCCTCGACGCGGTGCTCGACTCGGACAACAATATCATACAAGCCATCCGCCGGTACGAACACGCCATGCTTTTCCCGGACCGCGCCGAGAACCTGCAGAAGGCCATCACTGAGATGGACGACCTCAAAGCCTGGGAGTTCGAGGCCCGCATCCGGGAAATCCTGAACAAGCTGAATATAGATGAACTCGACAGCCTGGTCAGCACCCTGTCGGGCGGGCAGAAAAAACGCCTGGCCCTCGCCAAGCTGGTCATCGAAGAGCCGGACTTCCTCATCCTGGACGAACCCACCAACCACCTCGACCTCGACATGATCGAATGGTTGGAGGAATACCTGCAGCAGCCCGGGATCACCCTGCTCATGGTCACCCACGACCGCTACTTCCTGGAGCGCGTCTGCGATACCATTATCGAACTGGAAAACGGGCAGCTCTATAAATACTCCGGCAATTATTCCGACTTCCTGTACAAGAGGGCTACCCGCCATGAAACGGAGGGCGCCGAGCTGGAAAAAAGCAAAAAACTCTTCAATAAAGAACTGGAATGGGTCAGGCGAATGCCCAAAGCACGCGGCACCAAGGCCAAGGCCCGGGTAGATGCTTTCGAGGACCTGAAGGAAAAGGTATCCGAAAAACGGGAAAACAGCGAGGTCCAGATCGACATCAAAGGGCAGCGCCTGGGCAAAAAAATCCTGGAAGCGCACAATATCAGCAAAAGCTATGGCGACAAGAAGATAGTCGAGGGCTTCTCCTATAAGTTCCGCAGGAAAGAGCGGGTAGGCATCGTCGGCCCGAACGGCGTGGGCAAAACCACTTTCCTGAAAATCCTCACCCAGGAGATTCGCCCGGACGGCGGCAAGGTCGTCATTGGAGACAATACGGCCTTCGGCTACTACACCCAGGATGGCATGCAGCTGAAGGAAGACAAGCGCGTCATCGATGTCGTACAGGACATCGCCGAATACATCCCCCTGGAAAAGGGCCAGAAACTGACGGCGCCCCAGTTGCTGGAGCGCTTCCTGTTCAACCGCAAACAGCAGCAGGTGTACGTCTCCAAGCTCAGCGGGGGCGAGCGCCGGCGGCTCCACCTGCTCTGCATCCTGATGCGGAACCCCAACTTCCTCATCCTCGACGAGCCCACCAACGACCTCGACATCATCACCCTCAACGTGCTGGAAGACTTCCTGATGGACTTCCCCGGCTGCGTCCTCATCGTCACCCACGACCGCTACTTCATGGACAAGATCGTCGAACACCTCTTCGTCTTCGAGGGCGAAGGCCGCATCCGCGACTTCAACGGCGCCTACTCCGACTACCGCGAAATCCAGAAAGAACGCGAGCGGGAACAGCGCCGGGAGGAACGGGCCGAACAGCAAAAGGAACGCGAGCAGCAGCAGGCACAGCAACGGCAGCAACAACAAAAGGCCGGAGGCCTGAGCCAGGAGGAACGCAAGGAACTCAAACGGCTGGAAAAGCAAATCCTGCAACTGGAGGAGCGCAAGCAGCAGATCACCGAGCAGTTCAACTCCACAGATTTGTCCCCGGAAAAGATCACCGAGCTGTCGAAGGAGTTAGCCGTTGTGAACGGGGAATTGGAGGAGAAAGAAGGGCGGTGGATGGAGCTGGCCGAGTTGGCGTAGGGGCTACCCGCTGGATTCCGCTTTTCAGTATTAAAAACGGATTTGTTGCCCTGGCGAATGCTGTGCATTGTCAGGATGCTGACCGCAAGCGTCAGCATTTCTTGCCGGTTTAGCCTTGGGGCTGCCGGAACAATTGGTTCCCTAACGGACAACTAACAACCGACAACAGCAACTTGTCCAGCGTTAGAATGGTAGCCCTATTGCGGCGGAGTATATGTAGCAATTAAATGACTCCAGCCGCTTCATTTTACAACCATTTCCGCTTTCACCCGTTGTGAATGGCAGGAGTTTCGGGCAAAAAACAGGCCATTCATCGGAAAAATAAGGCCGGCTGCCCATAACATGAACAAACTTTCATATTTTAGCCATTTCAATTCCCCGGAAAGCCAGCCTGGATCATCCTGACCGAGTAAACAGGGCTATGCCAAACCATAAACTATACGACAACCACGGCCGCCAGGTCAACTACGTGCGGCTGGCAGTGACCGACCGCTGCAACCTGCGCTGCTTCTACTGCATGCCGGAGGAAGGCATCAAGTACGTGCCCCGGGAAGAACTGCTGTCCTACGAGGAAATGCTCCGCCTGATGCGCCTGCTGACAGGGATGGGCATCGACAAACTGCGCATCACCGGGGGCGAGCCTTTCGTGCGGCGCGACATGATGGATTTCCTGCGGGCGCTTTGCCAGATCAAAGGCCTGAAAAAGGTGAACATCACCACCAACGGCACGCTCACAGCGCCACTCATTCCGGAATTGAAGCGGCTGGGCATCAGTTCCATCAACCTGAGCCTGGATACGCTCGATAAGGAACGCTTCCACCAAATTACCCGCCGCGACGAATACGACAAGGTCATGGAAACCTTCCATGCGTTGCTGGAACACGGCATCCCCACCAAGATCAACGCCGTGGTGATGGATGGCAAAAACACGGAAGACATCCTGCCCATGGTAGAAATGACCAGGCAATATCCGGTCAGCGTCCGCTTTATCGAGGAGATGCCGTTCAACGGGGAGGGCAGCAACTACCCTTCTCTTGCCTGGAACTACCGGAAGATACTGGCACATATTCAGTCGCATTATCCCGGTATCGAGAAGCTGCCAGACCCGCCGTCTTCCACCTCTTACAACTACCGCATTCCCGGGCATCAGGGGACGGTAGGCATCATCGCCGCCTACAGCCGGACCTTCTGCGGAACCTGCAACCGGATCCGCATTACTCCCAGGGGCATGCTCAAAACCTGCCTGTATGACGACGGAGTCTTTAATATCCGCGACCTGATGCGGGCAGGCGCAACGGACGGGCAGGTGCGGGAAACTTTCCTCCAGGCATTAGGAAATCGGGCCAAAGATGGCTGGGAAGCTGAAAAAAACCGTAAATTCGGGCTGCCGGTGCAGGAGTCGATGTCGACGATTGGCGGATAACCAATAATCATATTTCCCAAAACAGAAACCAACGCCAGGTTGCTGAAGCGCACCTGTAAAGAGAGGAAGAGATGCATGGAGATGAGTAGAAATGGGCTGAAGGTGTTATGCCCAACCTGCGTTGGCTCAAGATTAAAGTAAAGCGGCTTATGATTCCCATTGAGGAAGCAACCAAAATTGTCCTGGAGCACAGCAAGAGCTACGGCGAAGAGGCTGTGCCCCTGGCAGAGGCCATAGGCCGGGTACTGAGGCAGGATATTCTCGCCGACCGGGACTTTCCTCCATTCACCCGCGTCACGATGGACGGCATCGCCATCCGCTTCAACGCTTATGCCAACGGGCAGCGGAAATTCCCGATCGAAGGCATGCAGCCGGCCGGATCGCCCCAGCGTACGCTGCACAATCCCGACGGCTGCCTGGAAGTCATGACCGGCGCCATCCTGCCGGAGAATACGGACACGGTCATCCGGTACGAGGATGTTAAAGTAGAGAATGGTTCGGCAAGGCTGCAATCCAACGATATCAAAAAAGGGCAGAACGCCCACCTGCGTGCCTTCGACCGCAGGGAGGGCGAACGGATCGTCAGGGCCGGCGCCATCATTTCTCCGGCAGAGGTTGGCGTGGCAGCCACCGTCGGCTTGTCTTCTTTAAAAGTAGCCAGGTTGCCTACAGTGGCCATTATCTCCACCGGCGACGAACTGGTGGAAGTTGAAGAAACGCCGGAACCGCATCAGATCAGGACGTCCAACGTCTACACGATCGCCTCCGCCCTCTCCCGCTGGGGCATCCGGACGGATAAGCTGCACATTGCCGACGATATGGACGCCACCCGCGCCAAACTGTCCGCCTGCCTGGAGCAATACGACGTTCTCATCCTGAGCGGCGGCGTATCCAAGGGGAAATTCGATTACATTCCGGCGGCGCTGAACGCCCTCGGGACGAAAAAGCTGTTCCACAAGATCAAACAGCGCCCCGGCAAGCCCTTCTGGTTCGGCGAATCTGCCAACGGCAAGGTCATCTTTGCCCTGCCCGGCAACCCCGTGTCGGCCTTCATGTGCACCATGCGCTACATCCGGCCCTGGATCAGGAAGAGCCTCGAGCTGGAGCCCATGGATTACGCTTATGCCGTACTGGCCGAGGACTTTAAGTTTAAGCCCGACCTGACCTATTTCCTGCAGGTGCGCACTTCCTTCGATCCCGAAACCGGCCGCCTGATAGCTATCCCCGTCGAAGGGCACGGCTCGGGCGACCTGGCCAACCTGGTGGACGCCGACGGCTTCCTGGAACTGCCTCGCGAAAAGGACAAGTTCAAGAAAGGCAAGGTATTCCCGCTGATCTTTTACCGTTGACCAAGGAGCCTGTCGGAGAAGTGTTGGTGAGGCGAGAATGAGCAAATATTGTTCTGAACGAGGCGCGATGAAGGAGCATAGTGGCGCTACGCGACTGACAACCTGCCCCGCACCCGAAGGGTCGGGGAGCAACGAAGTGCAGAACAATATTTGCCGTTCGCAGCCCATCAAGTGCTTCTCCGACAGGCTCCTAGCCCCGGACTTGACAAGTTTCCAGTTGGCTCACACCGGGAAAACTTGTCAAGTCTATCCCTCCTTGCGAACTTCCTTCGTGTCTGCTTGCCCGCCTCCCTTCATCTTCGTACCTTGACCAACGAATGCCGGCCCACTGGCGATAAAGGCTGGCACCAGCAACTTGTCCATCGGTGCACAGCATTCACCAGGACAACAAATAACCGAACATATGAACCAGGAATTCACCCATCTCGACAGCGCCGGCAACCCGGCCATGGTCGACGTCGGCGGCAAAGCAGCAACACGGCGCCTGGCGCGGGCGCGCTCCGTCGTCGTACTCGGCGACGAGATCATGGGGCGGCTGGAACGCGAAGAGATCCATACCCCAAAAGGCCCGGTTTTTCAAACGGCGATCCTGGCCGGCATCATGGCCTCCAAAAAAACGGGAGAGCTGATCCCGCTTTGCCATCCACTGGGGCTGGACAACTGCCAGGTGGAAATCCATGTTAATGAGGAAAGGGAGGTCGTGATAGATTGTACGGCCCGCATCACTGCCCGGACGGGGGTGGAAATGGAAGCGCTCACGGGTGCCACTGTTGCTGCCCTTACCATTTACGATATGTGTAAGGCTTTCTCTCATGATATCGTGATCAAGGAGGTCAGGCTTATGGAAAAAACAGGGGGGAAGCGGGATTTCAGGAGGGAGGAATAGTTTGTACGCTGTGTCCAAAAAAATATCCTGCAGCATGCAGGCCCTTTTGATTTGCCGCATATAAAAAAGCCCGGTGCTCCGACAGGATCGGCACGTCGGCCAGGCTACAAACTTTAAAAAACGGACTATGCCTTCAGATAAACAACCAGGCCACCAGAAGCACGCCAAGCTGAACCGGCCGGAATTTGGCCATTTCCACCGCCAGGAGTGGGCCATCCTGGGAACGCCCTGCGGCAATATCAAGAAGCTGGCCTTCGGCATTATCGACCGACTGAGCGACAGCTACCGGGTGGGGTATGCCGATGCCGACCACGCCGCTGCCGATGAAGAGGCAGAACAGGGCAAGGATGAGAAAACGGCGATGGGCCACGGCGCCAAAATGGAATACACCGACAAGATCAACTACCACCGTCTGGACTTCCAGGCCAAACTGGACAGTTACCACTACCGGATGTACTTCAACGAGCAGGATGCGGTGATCGTCAATGGCAACCACTTTCCTGCCCGCAAGCAGATCGTGGTGATCGACCCTAAAAAGGAAGATTCGCTCAAGCGCCGCCTGGGCCAGCTGACGGACGTGCGCCTGATCCTTCTGGTAGAAGGCGTCAACGAAGTGTATCCCTGGCTTCGGGAAAAGCTGGAGGGGTTCAGCAACATTCCATTGATGAAGCTTCAGGACGAGGCCGGCATCTCCATACTGGTCGAAAAAGAGCTGGCGGCTGCCAAGCCCCCCTTATACGGGCTGGTGCTGGCCGGTGGCAAAAGCGAGCGGATGGGGCGCGACAAGGGCCTGATCGAATACCATGGCCAGCCCCAGCGGGAGCACCTGGCGGAGTTGCTCGGCCATTTCTGCAAAGAGACGTTCATCTCCTGCCGGCCCGACCAGGCCGGAGAGATCGACAAGGCGCTGCCGGACACGTTCACCGGGCTGGGGCCTTTCGGGGGCATCCTTACCGCCTTTCGGGAGCAGCCCGACGCCGCCTGGCTGGTTGTCGCCTGCGACCTGCCCCTGCTGGACGAACATACCATCTCCCAACTGGCGGGCTTTCGCAACCCTTCCAAAGTGGCGACGGCTTTCAACAGCCCGGCCAGTGAATTTCCGGAACCCCTCATCGCCATCTGGGAACCGCGGGCATATCCGATCCTGCTGCAGTTCCTCGCCCAGGGATACTCCTGCCCCCGGAAGGCCCTCATCAACTCCAACGTCGAACTCCTGGATGCGGAACGCCCGGAAGCCCTGCGCAACGTGAACAAACCGGATGAGATGGAGGATGTAAAGGCGGTGATCAACCAAAAGGCCTGATATGGAGGCGGCATTCTGGCAAACCCTCTGGCTGACCTTCAAGCTGGCGGCGGTTACGACCTCCTTTCTTATCCTCCTCGGCATCCCCGTCGCCTACCTGCTCTCCCGGAGCCGCAGCCGCTGGAAGCCCTTTCTGGAAGCGCTGATCAGCTTGCCGCTGGTACTGCCCCCCACCGTGCTCGGTTTCTACCTGTTGCTCGCCTTTAGCCCGGAAGGGCAGTTCGGCGCCTGGCTGGAACAGGCGCTGGGGCTAAGGCTGGTATTTACCTTCTCGGGGCTGGTCGTGGGGTCCATCTTTTACAGCCTCCCCTTCATGGTCCAGCCCGTACAGTCCGGCTTCGAGAACCTGCCCCGCAACCTGTCAGAAGCTTCCTACACCCTCGGAAAATCCCACCTGCAGACCCTGCTTCACGTCCAAATCCCCAACATCAAGCCGGCTCTGCTGACCGGTATCGTGCTGGCCTTCGCCCATACCGTCGGGGAATTCGGCGTCATCCTCATGATCGGCGGCAACATCCCCGGCCAGACCCGGGTGGCCTCCATCGCTATCTACGACGAAGTGGAAGCCCTCAACTACGGCCTGGCCAACCAGTACGCCCTGGTGCTGGTGGCTTTTGCTTTCGCTATCCTGGCCCTGGTGTACAGCATCAACCGGAGGTTGCTCAGGACGGGGTGGGGATAGGCGTGCATTGGTGTATTGGTGTATTGGTGTATTGGTGCATTGGTGCATTGGTGTGTACGACGTGCCTTAAAAGAGTCCGTCCACCCGGTAGCCCTTCATCATGCTCCCCGTACACATACACATTTCCATCTCAATGCCGTATCTTTCCACCTGATCCGGCGAGAATGAATATGATCGAGATCCGACTAAAAAAGTTGCTGAGCGCGGGCGACGGGCCCCTGCCGCTCGATATCCGGCTAGAGATCGGGAAGGGGGAGTTTCTGGCTATTACCGGCCCTTCGGGCAGCGGCAAGACAACCCTGCTGCGCCTGCTGGCCGGCCTGATGGCGGCCGACGAGGGCTTCATCCGCTTTGACAGCGAGGTATGGCTCGATACCCGCCGGGGCGTAAATGTCCGGCCGCAGGCCCGCAACATCGGGCTGGTTTTTCAGGATTACGCCCTGTTCCCGAATATGACGGTGAGGAAAAACCTGGAATTTGCCCTATCCGGGAAACAGAATAAACGCATTGTCGACGAGCTGATCGCTATTATGGAACTGACGGAACTGGAAGGCTCTTTTCCGGCCACGCTCTCCGGCGGGCAGCAGCAGCGGGTGGCCCTGGCGCGGGCCCTGGTGCGCAAGCCCCGCCTGTTGTTGCTCGACGAACCCCTTTCAGCCCTGGACGCCGGCATTCGCGCCAAGCTGCAAAACTACATCCTCAGACTCCACGAAGCGTTCCAACTCACCACCGTGCTCGTCAGCCATGACTATCGGGAAATCTTTAAGTTGGCCAGCCGCGTCGTCGCCCTACAGCAGGGGCGGATCGACCAGCCGGACCTGCCCACCGCCGTCCTGTTTTCTACCGGGCAGGACGGCGACGTCCGCCTCAGCGGGGAGGTGCTGAGTATAGAAGAGGACGGCGCCGGATTCGCCGTCAACGTGCTGATCGGCAACAACGTCGTACGGGTGCCCGCCATGCCCCGGGATATCCAGCATTTGCAGCCGGGGGACAGCGTAACCGTCAGCTTTCAGGCTTACCGGCCGGAGTTGGTGAGGTGAGGGGGGAGGATGGTTATATTGTTATATTGCGATATTGCGATATTGTTATATTGCTATATTGTTGACACAGCGGGAACTTTCGAGTGTATGCTTGCTGTACGAAGCTGTCCAATGCTAGACGGATAGGGTGCGATGCTAAATTGTGCCCCTCCGGTGTTGGGTGGGTTTAGGCATTAGGTTTTGGGCGTTAGGCGCCTGTTGAGTGCCCCAAAAAATCTCCTGATTTTCAGAAATTTACACAGCAAACAGCAAACAATATAACCATCTCCAAGCTCCGCTCAGCCAACAATATGACAATATAACAATTTAGCAATCCAGCCTCTTCCAGGCCAGAAAACTCAACCACTATGTACCGCCTCTTCACCATCAGCCTTTATCTGGCCGCCGCCATGGCCGCCTGCCAGCCCGCCGCAGATACCGGACTAATTGAAATTCGGGATTTTGGCGACAACCCGGGCAACCTGCGCGGCTACTACTATACCCCGGAAAATATGCCCGGGGGCGCCCCCCTCGTCGTCGTCCTGCACGGTTGCACCCAGGACGCCGCCGGGATCGCCCACCTTAGCGGCTGGAACCAGCTGGCGGAAGACAACGGGTTTGCGGTGCTCTACCCGCAGCAAAAGCGCACCAACAACCTCAAAAACTGTTTCAACTGGTTTGTGCCGGAAGACATCAGCCGTGGGAGCGGCGAGGCGCGTTCCATCCGGCAGATGGCGGCCCACCTGGCCCGGGAGCTGGAGCTGGACAGCAACCGGGTGTTCGTCACCGGCATATCTGCCGGCGGCGCCATGGCCGCTGTTATGCTGGCGGCATATCCGGAGGGCTTCCGGGCAGGAGCAGTCATGTCGGGCATTCCCTATGCCGCCGCCGACGGGCTCAGCGCCGGCTTACAGGCTATGAAAGGGAAGGCCGCATTGCCGGCGGAGGAGTGGGAAAGCCGGGTGCGCCGGCAGAATGCGGGCTACGCCGCCCCTTATCCTCCCCTGGCCATATTCCACGGAACGGACGACCCCATCGTCAGCAGCGTCAACGCCGACGAACTGGCCGAACAATGGCTGAGCCTCTATGACCTCGATCCGGTGGCGCCCGCCGAAGTAAAAACGATGAACGGCACAGCGCTAGTCAAACGCACCACCTATCAGGACAGCGCCGGCGCTACCGTCCTCCTCCGCTACGACCTCGACGGCCTGGGCCACGCCATCGCCGTCGACCCGGGCGAGGGGCCTATGCAGGGCGGCGCGGAAGGGGATTTTTCCAAGGATGTGGATTTCTTTTCTTCGTATTGGGCGGCCCGGTTCTTTGGCCTTATCCCGGATAACTAACAACTCCCCGCCCGCCTCACTTCCGCTTCACATACGAATCGACGCCCTTGCTTTTCAGCTCGCTGACTAATGACTGGGCGCTACTTAGGGAGCTGAAGCGGTCAACCATTACGACCGTATACTTACCCCGGTCAAAAGGTTCCAGTATGACGTTGTTGTAGCCCATGGACCGCAGTTTTTTTTCCATGTCCTGGGCATAGGCTTTTACGGTAAAGGTTCCGGCCATAACCATAAAATCTCCCGAAGCGCTGCTGGCCGGGCTGCCAGAAGTGGCGCCGCCCCGCGCGGTATATTCCTCCCGGGCAACGCTGCTGCTCCGGGTGTCCGTCTCTTCGGATGTAGAAGAAGGTGCAGTGGATGGGGTACCGGAGGCGGAACGCCCTTTATCGAGGCCTTCACCATTCTGGTAATCGTAATCCGAACGGCTGCCGGCGTCGGCAGAACCGGCATCCGCCTGGCTCTCTATATCTTCTGCTTTGTTTTCTTCGTTGAAGTAATAGGTGTCGTCTCCGGCGTCCTCGTTGTTGCCCGGGGGCGCCACTTCCGTCGTCGTTCCGGAGTCGCTGCCGGGTTCTCCCAGCAGGTTGGTGGTCATATAGATGAGATAAACGAGTGCTGCAACACAAACAGCAACGATGGCAATAGTAACATAATCCAGTCGTGACATAGCCTTTTGTGGTTTGGTACAAGGTATTTCAGTACAACGAATTGGCGCCGTGCCCTATTTCTTCATACCGATTTTTCTGTTCTGGGTTTAAAATAAGTATTTTTTTGCCCGCCTGTAGCAATAATATGGCTGGAAAAATACCGCTGATAAGAGTTTGGGATTGATTTGAGCATACACAGGCACAGAATCCTGATTTTGTTCCTCGTTGTTGGTTGTCCGTTGACCGTTGTCTGTTTCGGGGAACAATCAACGAATGGCTCCAGGCCTGTGCCCCCCGCAACAATATAACAATCCAACAATATAGCAATACCCCCTCACTCCCGGACCACCACCGTTTCCCACCCGTCATATTCGCCGCTGTATTTTTCCGCTTTCTCCTGCAGGCTGCGGGTCAGTTCGTGGATGCGGGGGACGTGGATGCTGTCTTCGCGGATGATATGCAGGCTGTAGGGGTTTTCTCCCTCTGCCTTTTCGTTCATCTCTACGAACCCGAATCCCTCTGCCCGGGCTTCCCGGAGGAAACTATCGCGCTGTTCCGGGCCGGGAAAGTAAATCCAGTGGTCGATGGGGCGGGGCCGCCGAAGGGCATCGCCGGCGCTCTGCAACCCCTGGAGGACTCTTTCGTTCTGGATTTCCTGCATTTCCCCGGAGGAAGGGAAAAGAATGTTGAAGTAGGCGCCCCACTGCGGGTCTTTGCGGACTTCCTGCTCCACCTTCCGGCTCCGGAAGCCTGCCAGGACCTGCCCGGTGATGCGCTCCGGGTCCCGGCTGTCGTTGAGGTAAAAAAAGAATGTTTTCCGCCCGAAAGAAGTACTGCTGCCCACGAAAATCCCCTGTCCGGGTTTCTCCAGGGCGCGGATGAGCTGGTCTTGCAGGCGGTTGGCGATACCGATCTCCCGTTCAGTGGGGAAGCCGGAAGGCAATTCCCCTTCGGCCAGGACGCTCAGCACCAGCAGCTTGTTGTGGTACGGGAGCGGCGCTACCCGGGCCCAGCCCAGGTCGGTCGTTATCACTGAAGGGCCGGCGGCTTCTTCGCGCAGGAATACCGCCCAGTCCTCCTGGTGCGGCTCAATGGGAGGGCCTTCGGGAGGGCCGCCGCCCTGGCAGGCGGCAAACAGGAGGAGAAAGAAGAAGTAGAAATAATTGTGGGACATCAGGTTGATATTTTCTCGTTCTGTGGTATTCGCGGCCCAGGCCGTTTCGCCGGCAGGCCGAGGCTATTTCATCGCATTCAGGTGCAGGCGATCTTCAGCCCATCGTAGCCCAAGGTAACATTTTCGGGCAACTCCTGCTGCACTTCTTCGTGCCGGCCCATGCGATGGCTGATATGCGTGAGATAGGCCCTTTCCGGGCCGAGCTGTCCGATCAGCTCCAGGGCCTGTTGCAGGTTGAGGTGGGAATGGTGTTCCCGGCGGTGTAAGGCACTGATTACCAGCTTGCGGACACCTTTCACCTTTTCCAGTTCCTCGGGAGCGATCGACCGCACATCCGTCAGGTAGGCGAACTGCCCGATGCGGAAGCCCAGGACGGGCATCCTGCCGTGCATCGCTTCGACCGGCTGCACCTCCAGCCCGGCCACCCTGAAGGGCTCGTCTTTCGAGATGGCGTGCAGCCGCACCATCGGTGCCCCGGGGTAGCGGTTCTCTGCGGCAAACACGTATGCAAAGCGCTGGATAAGAGATTGCTGGACGCGAGGCGTACAATACACAGGCATATCCGTCCAGTTTTGAAAATTGAAAGGCCGGACGTCATCCATGCCAATGATGTGGTCATTGTGTTCGTGGGTGATCAGGATCGCGTCCAGCCGACGGGTCTGGCTGCGCAGCATTTGCTGCCGGAAGTCCGGGCCGCAATCAATAGCGATGCGGGTATCTCCATAGCGGATGAGCGCGGCGGTGCGCAGCCGCTTGTCCCGCTCGTCCGCAGAGGTACACACCTCGCATTCGCACCCGATGACGGGTACGCCCTGGGAGGTTCCGGTGCCGGTCAGAATTATTTCCAGTTCTGTAGCCAGTGTGATGTGTGATTTTTCATTTGCGATGTGTGATTTTTCATTTGCCGCCGGGAACTCGCCGGGCTGCGAGGCACACATCGAAAATCGCATATCATAAATCGCAAATTTTAACCGGCTCGTAGAGACGGCCATAAATGAAAACACGGTGCCTGCGGGTGCGATTCCCATTTGTACCCATGTAGCAGATAGCGTGGGGAAATGCCCCTAAAATTCAGGAAAACACGGTTTCACAGTCCCCTTGCTCCACTGTTATGGAGCCTACGGCCTCAACAATGGAACCGGGAAACCATGTAACAGTACTTCGAGGGAATGATTCCGGGTGTTTTCATGCCCAGAAACATAAGGGGGTACAAACTAGAATCGCACCCTGCCCGCACGGAAGCCTATCAATCATTCCTCCTCGTCGCCGGCCGCCAGCTCGTTGATCTTCCTGAAGAATTTGGCCGAAGGTTCGCTGAGTTGTCCTACGGGCACTTCCAGGCTGCCGAGGATGTCGATCAGGCAGTTGATCCGCCCTTCGGTGTCGTAGAACTTGTTGATCACCGCCACCTTTCGGTCCTCTACGATACAATAGCCGGAATTGAAGTTGCCCTTCTCGTAGCGCACCGTATATTCGAGCTCTTCGAGCAGGGTTTCCAGCTTCTTCAGGCTGTGCCGCGTGTATTTGAACATAATTTTTTATTGACCCCGGCAAATATAGGGCTTGGCGGGAAAAGAAAAAACAGAGAGGCGCGATAAGTGGATCTCATGAATGTGCAAGTATCCTGATAATGCCAGGGCCTGACAAAAGTTACAGCCTGGGGAGAAATATGTTTTCGGGGAAATTGGCGTTATGCATTGGAAATGCTCGCCAAAGAGGGGGCCGAATAGTGATCAGGACATTAGGCGGGAAGCAGGCCGGAATTTTCTAACTTTGGCCCAGAAAGCGTAAAGCACTAAAAAATACAGGAACATGAAGCTTCAATTTCAACTCATAGCCATCCTATTTCTTCTCGCGGGCGAGCTGCAGGCTCAGAATGCCGGCCCGGAGCGCCGCTTCGAAGCGGGCATCGTCGCGGGGATGAACCTCTCGCAGGTCGACGGGGACGACCTCACCGGCTTCAACAAGATCGGCGTCAACGTCGGCGGGCGGGTCGATGCCATCCTGACCCAGCGCTGGCGGCTGAGCCTGGAGATGCTCTACGCCCAGCAGGGCGCCAGCCGCCACAAGCTGGACAATCCGGCTTCCGTCTTTGACAAGATCCGGCTCAACCTGGTGGAAGCGCCGGTGATGGTACACTTTCAGGACTGGAAGATACAGGCCAGCGCCGGCGTGTCCTACGCCCGGGTGATCAACGCGGAGATCATCGACTTTACCGGTGAGGACGCCACCGGGTCTTACCCTTTGAAAGACAACCTCTACTCCATCATCCTGGGCGGGACGTTTTTCTTCCAGGAAAACCTGGGCATCAACATCCAATGGTCGAGGTGGATCAACAACCTGCTCATCAGCGACGGCAACGAGCCCAGCCCGCTGCCCAGCCAGCAGTCCGGCCGGTTCATCGGCCGCACCGTGACCATCCGGGGGATTTATATGTTTTAACCGAAAAAATTACCGGGCCCACACGGGAACTGGTAATTTTTTCGGTTTACGCAGCCTACATGCCCCTTGCCGGCACATCCAGAAAACCTACCAGCCGCCCCTGCTCATCCCGGCGGAGGTCCACCAGGAAAAACTGGTCATTGCCATTGATGAACTGCTTGTCGCTAAGGGTGGAGTACTGGCTGAACTGGAAAGTGTAACCTTTTGGCTTAGCTCCTTCAACCTGTAAGTGGATGTGGCCGCCTTCTCCCTTGCTATTGTATTTGCCGGGCAGGATAGTGGAAATGAGGAAGCGCCCCTGTTCATCCGTTTGCACCGTGCCGCTGATGCGGGCGGTTTCGGGCTGGCGCGGGTTGCTTTGGCGGTAGTCGCCTTTGATGTCCGTATGGTATACCAGTACGGAAGCATGAGGCACAGGTGCCTGGCTTTCCTTTCGGAGCAGCCTGCCGCAGATGAGCAGCGGCATACCGGGTTCGCCTTCCGGCGCAGGCCGTACCTGGCAGGAAGGCGGCAGGGCCTGAAATAAACGGAGGGTGGCCTGGCCGGCAGCGTCCAGGCGTGGAATGTCATCGGCGGGCTGGCACTGGCCGGCGCCGACCAGCATCACGAGAAAAAATAAAACAGCCGGGGATTTCATAAGCGTTAATTTTTAGTTTTCAACAATGGATGATTTTTCTTCCGGTTAAAATAAGACAGGGGGAATAGCTGGTTTTGAAAAGTAGACGAACGGGAGATGGGGGCAAACAGACGACAGGATTAGGTCAGAATAAGTATGGCGCTGGTTGTAATAGACAGGATTAACAGGATTAACATGATATGGCTAAGAACCCAGGAACAGCCACAAAAAAGTAACCGATATTTATCTCCAACATACCTGTATGCCGTTTTGCCATATGAAAAAACCATACTTTTTTATCTTTTGTCTGGTATCCGTTACTGCTGCCTCCGCCCAATCTGGCCGTTGGCAATGGGGTACAGGCACCAGCGTACATTTATCCAGCCCGGAATTGCAGGTAGCGCCGGCCGCTACTTCGGAGATAGTGCTGCGCCCGGGCCTGTCGGCGCTGGCCCGCTACCGCCTGAACCGAAGAACCAACTGGCAGTGGGGCCCATTGCGCAACCGCATCAACCTGTTCTGGGAAACCGGGCTTAGGGCCGACGGGTTGGCGTATTCCTATGATACCGGCCAGGAAGTCATTTCCCGGGATTATATCAGCCTGGAAGCCCCGGTTCATCTGGTATTGCTGTCCGATGTGCGCGGTTTCCCCTGGTGGCGGAAACGGCGGATGCACGGCTACTGCCGGCTGGGAGCGGCCTTTGGCCTGGTTTTGCCCCGTGAAATCCGGGAAGCGGCTGCAGATCGGACAGAGGAAGCCAGCATTGGAGGGATGCGCGCCGCCCTCCACCTGAGCAGTGGGCTGTTGCGCAAAACCAGCAACGACAGCCATTCTTCCGTGGGGGTTTTCGCCCGGATAGGCCTGGCTGCTGTCGTGCAGGGGCAGCTGTCAACTCCCCGCCAGGAACCGGCTGTACCCTTCCGCAGCAACGGCAGCCTTTTCGGGTTGGAGTGGAGTTACTTTTTCGGACGAGGATTTACAGGAAAGGACCGGCTGCCGGAAGAGCCGGTGGATATGATATTGTGCCCGCGTTTTTGATACAGGATTCACAGGATGGAAGGGGGACCGGATGAACAGGATTTACAGGTTTAGGGGCTGGATGCTTTGGGGGGACAGGATGTACAGGATTTACAGGTTTAGGGGCTGGATGCTTTGGGGGGACAGGATGTACAGGATGAATGAACCCCCTGATTATTTTATAAAAACCAATAAAGTGGCGGGGCTAGTTAGAACTGACCCAGGAACTGGATATCCTCTATCCGTTCCTGGGCGACATCTTCGTAGAGGGCGTAGAGCAGCCCATCTTTGAGGCCTACCCCTGGCACCATGATGTAATCGGAGCCGAACAAGCGCATCACTTCGGCGTAGATTTCGGAGGCGGGGATGATCACGTCGGCGCGGTCGGGGTTCATCTTGAGGATATTCATGCGCTGTTCGTAGGTAAACTCGCCGACGTAGGCGCGCAGGGCCTGCAGTTCTGCCAGGCTGATGCTGTTGCGGTATTTCTGGTTCGAGAGGTTGAACAGTTTATTGATGTTGCCGCCGGTGCCCACGGCTACGACCGGCGGTTTCATGGCCTCTGCCACCTTATCCCGCCAATTGGCGATGCTTTTGAAGGCTGCCTTGCGGATGTGGCCTTCCAGTTGCCGTACCGAGCCCATTTTAAAGGATTTGGAAGTAACGCGGTTTTTCCCGTCGTAGATGTTGATCTCGGTGCTGCCTCCGCCCACATCGATGTGGATATACGTCTTATCGTTCAGGTAAGGCACGATGGCTTTGCTAAGGTACTCCGCCTCTTCTTTGCCGCTAATGATGCCGATCTTGAGGTCGTAGTAGGTGGCGATGCGCTGGATGATGTCCTTGCCATTCTTCGCTTCGCGCATGGCGGAAGTAGCGCGGGCGATGTAGCCGTCCACATCGTACAGTTCGAGCAGCAGCTTGAAGGTGCGCATGAGCTTCTCGAAGCTGACGATGGTACCGTCGCTGATCCTTCCGGTCGAGAATACATCCCGCCCGAGGCGGAGCGGGAAGCGGATATATTCCTGGTTTTTGAAGCTGATCCGCTCCCCTTCTTTTATAATGCGAATGACCTGAAGGCGGATGGCGTTGGAGCCGATATCGATGGCGGCAAGTTTCATGGTTTTCTTTTTTGCAGGGCTTAAAGATAAGACAGGAACTATGACTTACCAAGTTGAGTCATTTGGGAACAATTTTTATTACCTTAGTAGTGATTAAAAAATAAATTCGACATTTTGGGCCGGCGAGTCAGGGGCAGCCTTCGCCCATAAAGGCTCCAGGCTGCCCCTGACTCGCCGGCGTCGAATTTATTTTTTAAATGTACCTTAGTAGTGATTTTCACTCAACTAAAACCAACTAAACTATGGGACTGATCTATTGGCTTCTCATTGGCTTTGCCGCCGGCGCCATCGCAAAAATGGTAACTCCTCAGGAAGAAAAAGGCGGTTGGATCTCTTCGATCATCATAGGCATTGTCGGTTCTTTCGTAGGCCGCATCATCGGCGGCTTTGTCGGAATTGCCAGTACCGGCCTGATCGGCAGCCTGCTCATCGCTGCCGGCGGCGCAGTTTTGGTGCTTTTCATTTATCATCGTTACCTGGCAGACAAGCTGAACCTGCCGATATAGTTTTTCCGTGTAACTATTGAGATGGGCTAAAAAGCGGAGAGCTGCTATAGTTACTTTTCCGTTCAGATGCACGCTTGGTTTTATAAAAGTATGTGTTTATACTCTGCTGCAATAGGTTTTCCCGCATGGCGGGACAGGTAGTGCATTTGCCCTCCCCGCCCCTTAATCCCCTAAAGGGGAAATCCTCCCATAAATGCACTACTTGTCCCGCACACAAAGTGTCGGGAAAACCTATTGCCGTTAAGTATAGCGCTTAAGAACCTTAGAAAGACCGGAGCGCGGACCTGGACCTGGAGGTCCGCGCTCCGGATAGCGCTCACCTGCTCCCGGCAGGAAAATAACTGCCCTGGAATTTCACTACCTGCGCACTACTGTGCAGCGGGGCCATCCGGAGCATTGTCCCGTGACGGGTACTTATGATGAATGCGCTTTCTGCGGATGAAGCTCCCGGAACAGACCGCCCCCCTTTTTTTTGCCGAACGGGAAAAACGCCTTTCCCAACCCGCCGTCCTTCCACCTTTGCTCCCGGGGATTATATTTATCTTTGGCTAAACAAAAAATATCCTCATGAAAGGTGCTTGCTTCCTATTCTCGCTTTTGCTCTCCTTTTCGCTATTCGCCGCCCAGTTGCCCCCGGGTTTTGCCGAAGAAAAGATCGCCGAAGGGCTTGACCCCACGGCCATGGCCGTAACGCCGGACGGCAGGATACTCCTCACGGAAAAGAGCGGCAGCGTCCGGATCGTAGAAAATGGAGCATTGCTGCCCGACCCTTTTCTCCAGATCGAAGTCGACAATTATAACGAACGAGGGCTGGGCGGCATCGCCATCGACCCCAACTTCGAACAAAACAACTACCTCTACATTTTCTATACCGTCGCCGGAGCGAACAACAACCGTATCAGCCGCTTCACGGCCAACGGCAACTATGCCCTGCCGGACAGCGAGGTGATCCTGTTTGAGTTGGAGGCCCTCTCGGGCACCATTCACAACGGCGGCGCCATGCACTTCGGCCCTGACGGGAAGCTCTACATCGCCGTTGGCGACGGGGCCAACGCCGCCAATGGACAGGATCTGAACACTACCCTGGGCAAAATCCTGCGCATCAATCCGGACGGCAGCATTCCGGCGGACAATCCGTTCTACGGCCAGCTCTCCGGGAACAACCGGGCGATCTGGGCCTACGGCTTCCGCAACCCTTTCACCACAGCCATGCAGCCGGGCACGGGCCGCCTGTTCGCCAACGATGTCGGCGGCGGCGATTTTGAAGAAGTCAACGAAATCCTCGCCGGCCGCAATTACGGCTGGGGCGACGTGGAGGGGTTCCTGTCCGGCAATCCGGCACCGCCCAACTATAAGGATCCGCTATATGCCTACAGCCACCAGGAGGGCTGCGCCGTTATCGGTGCCGCTTTCTACGATCCGCCGGTGCAACAATTCCCTGGCCGCTACCTGGGCAAATATTTCTTCGGCGACTACTGCGCAGGGTTCCTCCGGGTGCTGGACCCCGGCAGCGGAGAGATCATCGAGGATTTCGCCGCCGGCATCGAGCGGCCGATAGGCCTGCTCACCGCACCCGACGGCTCGCTCTACTATCTGGAGCGGCGGGGGCTGGGCGGCGGCTCCCAACAGGACAACACCAGCACGTCCAACGGCGTGCTGTGGCGCATCTTTTTCACCGGCAGCGGGGTGCCTTTCATTTCTTCCAGCCCAGGCCCGGTGCTCGCGCCGGCCGGAGAAGAAGCTTCCTTCGCAGTTAGCGCCTCCGGTGCCCCTCCCCTCGCCTACCAGTGGCAGCGCAACGGGACAGACATCCCCGGTGCTACCGCCCCGGCCTATACCCTCACCACCAGCCTGGCCGATGACGGCAGCCTCTTCCGTTGCCGGGTCAGCAATGACGAAGGGGAGGCCATCAGTGAAGCGGCGCTGCTCACCGTTACCGCCAATACCCGCCCCGCCCCGGTGATCTCCGGCCCGGCAGAGGGACTCACCTACCGGGCTGGCGACACCCTCTTTTTCAGCGGCCTGGCCTCCGACGCCGAAGACGGCGTCCTGGGAGCGGGCCAGTTGACCTGGCGGATCGACTTCCACCACGACGACCACGCCCACCCGGCGATGGCGCCGACAGCAGGGATCAGCAACGGCTATTACCTCATCCCCATCATCGGGGAGACGAGCGACAACGTCTGGTACCGGGTCTACCTTACGGCCACCGACCAGGAAGGGCTGAGCCGAACGGTGTACCGGGATGTCCTCCCCGAAAAAACCACCTTTACGGTTTTCACTGAGCCTCCCGGCCTCCGCCTGCGGGTCGACGGCCAAACGGTAACCACCCCTCACACCGTTACCAGCGTAGTCGGCATTCTCCGCAGCATCAAAGCGCCCGTCACCCAACAACAGGGCGAGGCCTTCTTTATTTTTGGCCAGTGGGAAGGCGGCGCCGGCCAATCTACCATTTCCTTCCAGGCGGAAGAAACCCCGCTCAGCTTCACCGCCTACTACGAGGAAGCTCAGCTGGGCAGCGGCACCGGCCTGACCGGCGCCTACTACGACGAAGTCGAGCACAACTTCAGCGGCACGCCGGCCTTCTGGCGCATCGACACGGCCATCAACTTCAGCTGGGGCGGCTCTTCGGCCGCGCCCAACCTGATCGGGGAGGATTTTTTTTCCATCCGCTGGACCGGCGGCATCGAACCGCTCTTCTCCGAAGAACATGAGTTTTTTATCATTTCTGATGACGGCGTCCGGCTCTGGGTCGATGATCAGCTCATCATCGACCAATGGGTGCCCCAGGCGCCCACCGAAACCCAGGGCAGCCTCTTCCTGGAAAAAGGGCGGCAGTATCCTGTAAAACTCGAATACTTTGAAGATGGCGGCGGCGCCGTTTGCCAGCTCTTCTGGCGCACCGGGCGGTTGCCGAAGGAAATCATTCCCAAGCGACAGCTCTACCCCGATATCCCGACAGTGGCAACCGAGAACGGCGAAAGCCCGCAAATCCGGGTGTTCCCGCAACCGGCGCGGGAAGAGGTGAGCCTGTTGATAGATTCCGGAACGGCAGCCACTTTGCAGGCAGAACTGTTTGCGCTGGATGGGCGGCTGGCGTGGAAGGGGCTGCTGTCGCATGTGCCGCCGCGAAGCCTGCATCAGGTAGATATTCGGGGGCTCGGCCCGGGGCTTTATGTGATGAATGTCTTCGGAAGCCAATGGAAGTGGAGCGGGAAAGTGGCTGTTTATCGGTGAAGAGGCCATCACGCGCCATAAAGCGGCCCGTCCGGAAACGAAAAAACGCCGCCCGGAGCATTGCCCAGGTGGCGTTTTTTCGTTGAAGCAACCCGCAGTTTACTGCTTCTTCAGCAGGTCGCGGATTTCGGCGAGCAAATCCTCGGTCGAAGGCCCGGGAGGCGGTGCCGGCGCTTCTTCCTTCTTCTTCTGCATGTTGTTGTACGTGCGCACCAGCATGAAGATGATGAAGGCAATGATCACAAAGTCGATCACCTTCTGGACGAAGGCACCGTAGCGTATTTGAACAGCTTCTTTGACCACTTCGCCAGCGTCGTTCATCTCGGCACCGGCCAGCGTGATGGCCAGGTCGCTAAAATCCACGCCGCCCAATGCCAGGCCAATCGGCGGCATGATGACGTCGTTGGTGAAGGAGGCGACCACCGCGCCAAAGGCGCCGGCGATGATCACGGCAACGGCCAGTTCGAGCACGTTGCCGCGCATAATAAAGTCCTTGAATTCTTTTAACATAGTCCTGTGTTTGGTTGGTTATCAGTCGTTTTGACGACAATAAAGTTAATGGTCACAATCCATATCCCAAAATCTTTTTCTTCCGGCATTTTAACCGCGAACCTCCCGAAGGGAATACTGTTTAGGTAAGCAACTAAAACAAAATTTTATATGAAACGTACTGCAAACGCCGTCTGGAAAGGCACCGGAAAAGAAGGCAAAGGCACCCTGACCACTCAAAGCGGGGTATTTCAAGAACAGCCTTACTCTTTCCGCATGCGCTTCGAAAACGAGGACGGCAAGATGGGCACCAACCCGGAAGAACTCATCGCCGCCGCTCACGCCGGCTGCTTCAACATGGCCCTGGCCGTCCAGCTGAGCAACGCCGGCTTTACAGCGGATGAGCTGAGAACAGAAGCCAGGCTCCACCTGGATATGGTGGACGGTGCACCCACTATCACCCGGATCAACCTCACGCTGGAGGCCAGCGTGCCGGGTATCGGCCAGGAAAAATTCATGGAACTGGCCAACGGCGCCAAGGCCAACTGCCCGGTATCCCGGGTGCTGAAGGCTGCCGAGATCACGCTGGAGGCTAGCTTGAAGAGCTAATAGTTTATTCTGTTCATTAAGTTGATTGGGTTGCCTGCCTAATCAACTTAATAAACGAATAAACCGATTGGGCAAATCCCCTTTTGGCGCCAACCAATTCCTATTTTCCCGGGCCTGTAACACCATTCAGCACGTCCGCCAGCCGCACCATATCCTCCTCTGTATTATAAAAATGAGGGGCTACCCGCAGCAGGCCGCTGCGGGGCGCGCAGACGATCTTGTTTTCCGCCAGTTTTGCCGTAGCCGATTTCAGGTTCTCACAGTGGATGGAGAGGATTCCTGAGCGGTGTTCCGGCCCGAACAGCAGGGGCCGGAGGCCGGGGTTATCCAGTTTGTCCAAAAAAATCTCCTGAAGGCGGATCACTTCTTTAAAGATGGCATCGGCCCCATAGCGGGCGTGTATGTCGCGGAGGCAGGTGGCCAGCGCCGCCACCAGGTAAACGGGGGATGTGCTGAACTCGAAGCGCCGGGCGGTCGCGACGGGGTTCCACTCCAGGTTCATAAAGTCAAATTCCTGGACCATGGCCTCGGCGCCGACCTGGACCGGGCGCAGCTTTTCCCGGAACTCGGGAGATGTATACAGTATTCCGGTACCCATCGGCCCCAGCAGCCACTTCCAGCCGGCGGACGCCACGGCGGCAATGTTCATCTCTTCGGGATAGATGGGCTGCACGCCCAGGCTCTGGGCGGCGTCGATGACCAGATCAATGCCCCGTTCCCGGCACAACTGCCCCAGTTCCCGAAGGTTGGCGGCATACCCGCTGGTGAACTGGACATGGCTGAGGGCGACGACCCTGGTTTTGGGGGTGATCAGGCTTTCCAGTTCTTCCATGCTCCAGCCGCCGACCACTTCAGGCGGGATATCTTCCCGCGCCGGCCGGCTGGACAGCAGCTTCAGCTCCACCCCCCGCGTCCGCTCCTGCAGGCGCCAGGGGTGAAAATTCGCCGGATACTCCTGGACGAAGGTGACCACCTCGTCGCCTGGCTCGAAGGGGTATCCGTTGGCCACCATGGAAAGCGCATCGGAAGTGTTTTTGACGAAAGCAATATTTTCCGGTTGGGTGTGAAGCAGAGCGGCGGCATGGGCCTTCAGCTCATTCAGCTGTTCCATGTAGGCCTCGATCAGCGGCGCCCCACCCCGCTGCTGGTGGGCGCGAAGTAACTCCACCGCAATATCTGCCGCCTTGCTGTACAGAGGGGATATACTGCAGTGGCCGATAAAGGTAGCCTCCTCCCGGGAAGTGAAAAGAGCGTTGGATTTGTCAAATTTCATAAAGTATTTTGGGTTGAAGATAACAGCCCGACAGCCGGCTTCAAAATTGCTGCCCCTCCCGACATTACAAATCCGCCGATTAGAAAACCAATTAAATCTTGAAAATCAGCAAATTACATTCCTTCCTCGAAGTAAAAAACAGAAAAAAGGAGTGGACGCAAGGGTGTCCATCTGTCCTGTTTTTTTCGAGAAAAAATCCGTAACTTTAGGGACGCCGCTAGTGGCCAGGCGAACTGCGCAGAGTTCAGGCAGAGCAAGTCGCCTGGCCACTAGCCAAGGCCCGTTTCTATGCCATTTCACAAGCCACTATATCTCTTCCTGCTCCACGTAGCATTTTGCATCCAGGCTGCCGCTCAGCCCCCTTTCCCCGAACGCATTCTCACCAGGCATCCTGCCAATGACCGCTACGCCAGCTACTCCCCCGACGGAAAGTGGATCGTCTTCGAATCGGACCGCAACGGCCAATGGAATATTTTCCTCATGGACGCCGAAGGAGAGCAGGTTGTGCAGCTGACTGATCTGCCCGCTCCTTGCCGCCGCCCCAGTTGGCACCCCAACGGCAGGAAGGTGCTTTTCGAATCAACCATCGATGGCGTTTCGGCATTATTCGAGGTCAATACCGATGGCAGCGGCCGGCGCGAAGTGATGCGGCTGAATGAAGAAACCGACGCCGGACTGTTTGCCTGCTATGATCCCGGCGGCCGCCGAATCGCCTACACCTTGCAGGAAAGCGAGACTAATTTCAACCTGTACCTCTACACGCCGACGGAGAACCGCACCACTACCCTTTTCACAGATGAATACCGCAACGTCTACCCCCAATGGCACCCCTCCGGCAAGGAAATCCTCTTCTTCTCCCGCCACGAAACCAATAACGAGGACGACGAGATCTACCGCCTGAAGCTGAAGTCCGGTAAGCTAAAGCGCCTGACCCACTGGCCCCGCCACAACTTCTGCCCCGCCTGGAGCCCCGGCGGCCGACGTATCGCCTACGCCACCTCTATGGAGGATATCCGCCCGGAGATTTATATTATGAACAAAAACGGCAAACGGCAGCAGCGCGTCACCTTTAACGAGGACGGCGACACCCTGCCCCACTGGCATCCGGATGGGAAGAAACTGCTGATCACCGGCTACCGGGGAGATAATTTTGAGATTTGTGAGATCGGGCTAGAGTGAAGGGGGCGCTTGTAGTTCCACGTTGCCCGTTGTCGGTTGTTTGTTTCGCGAGTCCATAGGCCCCGCCAGGTTTAAGAACCTGTCACGATGGGATATAAAGAAGGTTATCAAACCTTTGTGCCTCGCCCGGCGTTTTCAATCTCTATGCATTCCAGAAAACCCTAAACCTTATTATGCAAAAGAAAAAAGTGACTCTGCGGCAGGCCTTCCAGGACTTTATCTGGCCGCGCAAAGGCCTCATCTTTCTCGGCCTGCTGCTCATCGTCGTCAGCCGCCTGGCGGGTCTGGTGTTGCCGGGCGCCAGCAAATACCTGATCGACAATGTGATCGTGGAGAAGGACATGCAGATGCTGAAGATCCTGCTGGCGGTCGTGGCAGGCTCTATTATTGTACAGGCCGCAACGTCCTTCTGGCTGACCCAGTTGCTGAGCGTAGAAGCCCAGCGCCTTATCTCCCAACTGCGGGCCCGGGTGCAGAAGAAGATCCTCTCCCTGCCGATCAGCTATTTCGACAACAACAAATCGGGCGCGCTGGTGTCCCGCATCATGAGTGATGTGGAGGGGGTCAGAAACCTCGTCGGCACCGGGCTGGTGCAGTTGGTGGGCGGTACGCTCACCTCCGTCGCCTCCCTCTTCCTGCTGATCCGCATCAGCCCCATGATGACGCTGTACGTGCTGGTGCCGGTGGGTATCTTCGCCTTTATCGCCCTGAAGGCCTTCGGCTACATCCGCCCCATCTTCCGGGAGCGGGGCGTGCTGAACGCCCAGGTCACCGGGCGGCTGGTGGAGACGCTCAACGGCGTGCGGGTCATCAAAGGCTTCAATGCTGAGCAGCAAGAGAATGCCACCTTCGAGCAGGGCGTGGAAATGCTGTTCCAGAACGTCAAAAAGAGCCTCACCTCCACTTCCCTGATGACGAGCTCGGCCACCTTCCTGCTCGGCATGGCCAGCACCGGCATCATGGGCATCGGCGGCTATCAGATCATCCAGGGCAATATGACCTTCGGCGATTTCCTCGCCTTCACGCTCTACCTCGGCTTTATGATCGCTCCCATCGTGCAGATGAGCAACATCGGCAGCCAGCTGACCGAGGCCTTCGCCGGGCTCGACCGCACCGAGGAGATCATGAATATGGACCCGGAGGACAACCCTTTGGTGCGGACGACGCAGCTTCAGTCTGTCAAAGGCGACATCCGCTTCGACAAGGTTTCTTTTGCCTATATCGAGGGCAAGGAGGTTGTACACGACATCACTTTCGACGCCCCCTCCGGCTCGGTCACCGCCCTGGTGGGCACTTCCGGCTCGGGCAAAACGACCATCGCCGGGCTGGCGGCTTCCTTCCTGACCCCCGACTCCGGCAGGGTAACCATCGACGGCACCGACTTGTCGACAGTGGCCCTGAGCAGCTACCGCCGCCACCTGGGCGTCGTGCTGCAGGACGACTTCCTGTTCGAGGGCACCATCCGGGAGAACATCCTCTTCCCCCGGCCGAATGCCACGGAAGAGCAACTGCAGCAGGCCGTCCGGGCCGCCTACGTCAACGAGTTCACCGACCGCTTCGAAGACGGGCTGGGCACCCTGATCGGCGAGCGGGGCGTCAAGCTGTCGGGCGGGCAGCGGCAGCGTATCGCCATCGCCCGCGCCATATTAGCTGACCCGAAGATCATCATCCTGGATGAGGCGACTTCCAACCTGGATACCGAGAGCGAATCCCTCATCCAGAAGAGCCTCAGCGACCTAATGCGGGGGCGCACCACCTTCGTCATCGCCCACCGCCTCAGCACGATCCGCAAGGCGGATCAGATCCTGGTTGTTGAAAATGGATACATCGTGGAGCGGGGCAATCACCAGGAGTTGATCGAGAGGGAGGGGAGGTATTATGAGTTGTATACCTATCAGGCGCGGATATGACGTTTAGGGATTGCGCAATCCCTTAGTAATACCCCGGTTGGCTCCGGTATGCCACCGCCCCATCCATCCCCCTTTGGACGTAAGCACTCAGGCGCCCGAAAAAGAAACGCCCCGAAACGCTGATCCGGATTTGGGTATTATCGTTCAGATTGACCATGTAACCAAAACCGGGAGCAATGCTGTTGGATGCTATTTGAAGCCGCAGCCAGTAATACAGGTCGCGCTCTATTTTCAGACTCAGTTGGGGGTAGAAGAGGTTTTCAACGCTGTAATCCACCCACACTACGGGTTCGAAGAACCAGCTGTCATCGTCAAATTTCAGGCTGGCGCCGGCCATCGCGCTGGCGTGGACGGCCGGGCTGATCTTTTCCTCCGGCACGTAGGGGATCGCTGGGATGGCTGCTATGCCCGCGAAAAACAGATTTTCCGAAAAATACTCCTGGCTGCTGGAAAAAAAGAGGCCCACCCCCAGGTTGATAGTTTTATAGGCGTTCCTGCTCAGCCCGATCAGGGGATCGTCGGGCGCGTTGACGACGGGATCAGGCAGGCGCACATCCAGCCGGCTATAGCGGGCCGCCAGGCCCAGGGAGAGCTGCCGCCGGCCCCGGTAACCGAAGCGCAGCTTGTAATTATAAGCCAAAACCATAGCGAGGGTGCGGCTGGCGCCGATCTCCTCCGCCGTGACGGCAAAGCCGCCGCCCATCTTTTTGAGGGTTACCGGAAATTCAAAGAAGGCGTTCAACTGGGCGGGAGCGCCTTCAAAGCCCGACCAGGGCTGATGGAAGGCGGCACCGACGCTGAGATAGTCGTACTTGCCGGCCATGGCCGGGTTCCAGGCGAAGGCGTTGCCATCCAGGCCGTAGTGGTAGGCCAGTTGCTGAGTTTTGCCGGCACGGGCGAAAAGCAAAAGGAGAGCTGCCGCAATGGAAAAAATGCTGTTCTTCATCGGATTTGGTTTATTCCCGGCTACCCGTCTAAGTTTGGACACTCCACGCCTCCTGTACACGCTCGGCCTCGACTCCGCTCGGCTTTCCCCTTTCTGCTGTCCAACCTCAGACGGGGCGCCTTATTCCCGGATAATCATCAGGTGCTGGCGGAGAACCTGGCCATCGACATCGAGGGCATAGTAATAATCGCCTTCCGGAAGGGGCTTGCCGTTGTGTGTCCCTTCCCATAATTCGCCGTCCGATAACTGATAGCCCTCTGCGTGAAATACCAGTACGCCCCAACGGTTCCAGACGGACAGGCGGTTGCGGGCAAACTTGCCCAGGCCGGGAAAATACAGGGCGTCGTTTTTTCCGTCCCCGTTAGGGGTAATCAGGTTGATGGGCTTTATCGTGGCGAGAGGGCCGTCGGCAACAGCGACGTGAACCGTATCTGTTATAGTGCAACCACCAGGGCCGGTGATTTCCACTATGAAAAAAGTGCTGTCTTCGGGCTGAACGGCCGGGTTGGGGATGTCCGGATCCTCTACCGGGTATTCGCTGCCGAACCAGTGATAGGCTGTTCCCCCGCCGGCGTTCAGCTGCAGGCTGCTTCCTTTTGCTATGCAGGTGTCGGCGCCGGCGCCGGCCTCGAAGTGGATGACGCTTACTTCGATTTGTACTGTATCCGCTCCGCAAGCGTTGCGGGCGGCCAGCAGAAAGAAGGTGGAAGAGTCCGGAGCAACAACCATCATCTCGGCACCCTGCAGCAGGAGGCTGCCTGCTGCATCCAGCCACATTAAGGTATCCACATCCGTCACGTCGGCATAGAGCCGGGCCGAATCGCCGGGGCAGAGGCCGGAAGGGTCCGCAATTACATGGGCGAGCGGCAGGCCCGCTTCTTCCACCTTCACCGTGTCGGCAGCAGTGCAGCCACGGTCATTCACCACCGTCACCGCATATTCTCCCGGCCCGGATACCTGTACGGCAGGCAGCGTGTCGCCGGTCGACCATATATAATGAGTAAATCCCGCCTGCGCCGTTATCGTCAACGACGTCTCCGGGCATACGGCGGTGTCGGGCAGGGCCGGCAGCCCGAAGGTATCGGCCTCCAGGAACAGGGAATCCGAAAAAATACAGCCATCCGCATTTTCAGCAGTAACGGCATAGTGGCCCGCCGATTCGAAAGTGTTGGCGGGCGACAGGTTGCCGTCGCTCCACAAAAAACGGATGCACCCGGCACAGCCGGCCTCTATGCTGATCGCGCCGGGCGCACAGAAAAAGGTATCCTGCACCGGAAGCAAAGCAGGAGAACGGAAAGCCAGCCTGGAAGGAATCACTTCTGCCGGTACGGCCTGGAGCTGCCCTCCATTCACCTGGGTAAACTCTATCGAAACCTGCGCCGTGTCAAAAACGATCCTGGCGCTGTCGCCGGGGCATGCTTTGACCAGGAAGGAGAGCCGGGCCAGGCTGGCACCGTCGGCAAGCGTAACGCCCTGCCCGTCGGCGCTGAACCAGGAGAAGCTGGCCCGCCCGGCATCCAGCCCGGCAACTGCTCCGGCGACCTGCCAATCCGTGATTCCGACCAGCACGGTTTTGCTGGTATCCCAGGAGAGGGAAAACTGGAAACTGGCAATGTCTGTGAAGTTGCGGGCTAATATTGGTACGCCGACGACCTCCCCGGTGACGGCAGGGACGGAAGCCACTTCTACAATGACCGGCTGCGCCCCGACAGTTAAGGCCCGGGCGATCAGCATGCTGCACAACAGGATCATTTTACTGGCCATAGCGCTTTTGTTTTCCGGCAGGGAGCATTTACTGTACCACCATGCTTCCGGCAGCAGTAAAATGGGGGGTTGTCAACCGGTAGTGGTAGACGCCGGCCCGGAGGCCTTCGGTGTTTACCTCTACCTCATTATATCCGCTTCGGAATCCGCCTTTGTATTCGGCAACCACCTGGCCCAGAGGCCCGATGAGATGGATGGCTCCATTTTCCGCCCGGGGGAGCAAAAACCGGACCGAGGTCCTGTGCCGGGCTGGATTAGGCACATTCTGATACAGCCGGTAACCGGCGGCCTGCTCTTTCCCGGCAGCATCGGAAACAGATTCCCAGATCAGTTCAACTGCAAACTCCTCTCCGGTTGCATTCAGGGCTTCCGGCTTCATCGCCAGGGGGGCGATCCGGATGGCTTCCCGGAGCGAGGCGACCGGCACCAGGGCGCGGAACCGGGGGCGCAGGGCCGCCTGATCCGCCGGGAAGCTAATCCCCCGGGCGCTGCGGTCCAGCCAGGACAACCGGATCAACCCCTCATCCCCCGAGGCGTGGTGGACGGGCAGCAGGGCCCCCTCCGCCGCATCAAAACCCAGGAATTTCAGTTGCTGCGGATCGTACTCCAGGGCAAACTGCAGGCTGCCTATCTGGTGGAAACTGCCGCTCCGGAGTTCCAGCGTCAATATTTCCCCTGCCGGTGCCGGCCGGCTGGTTGCCAGGAGCGGCAGCGTGCTGAGGTTACGGTGGTCAAGAGGCCCCATGCCCCGGTTCTGCGGGGAAGCCGCCCCAAATATGTCGCCGACCTTGACGCCGATAAAGTCGACGGCGATGTCTCCGTCGAGGACGGGCAGGTTGTACAGGGAAGGGTACGGCAAAGGATTGCTCAGCGTCAGGTTGGCGTCGGCCCGCACAAAGGCCCAGGAATTGCAGGGCGAAAAGTCGCTTGCCAGGCCGACGATCACCCGCTGGATGATGGCGAGGTCGCCTGTGGAGACGTTGTCGTCGCAGTTGGCGTCGGCGGCGATCAGCTGGTAGGGGGAGTTGATATTGGGGCTGCTGTTGTTGACGATGTATTCCTGGACGTAAAAGAGCGGGGCGGTCGTTACCCCGTTCAGGATGTTGATATCTTTGAGGCAGGATAGGGTGACGTCGCTGCCGAGGGTTATGTCGTCGAAGCGGTATTGCCCGTCGGCGCCGGTAACCTGCTGGGCGTCCGGGCCGGCAGGAGTCTGAGCGATATCGAGGCTGACGCTGACATCCCTGACCGGCGCTCCGGTACTCCAGAAGGCGATGTTCCCGTCGATAATGGCGTTTTCCAGGATTGTCACTTTCCCGGTTTCCGTCGTGTAGTCGGGAAAGGCCAGCACCCCGTTCTCCAATATGGTGA
This sequence comes from Lewinellaceae bacterium, assembly GCA_020636375.1. Lineage (GTDB taxonomy): Bacteria > Bacteroidota > Bacteroidia > Chitinophagales > Saprospiraceae > JACJXW01. The sequence continues at coordinate 82,785 of JACJXZ010000017.1, forward strand.
TTTCCAGGGGTGTCGGATTGCCGGTGATCGCCATTTCCGACATGTCGCCGGGATTGCCGATGAGTTCTACCCGGAGGTAGAAGAGGGTATCCGCAGCGCCGGCCGGCATTCCCTGGGGGGTTAAGGCTGAGAATTGGCCCTGATTGACAGCAATAATGCCGCCCAGGGCGCCGGGTTCGTAACCGGCGAACCTGCCCACGCCGGCGGCCAGAAATTCTGCCGTGCCCTGAACGCTTATCAGGGTGTCGAAAACGCCCCGGATGATAACCGGCACCAGCACGGTTTCGCCGGCTGGCCCCTCCGCCTCTCCCAGGTCGAGGACGATACCGCCGGACGGCGGCGCACCGATCTGTATTGTCTGCGAGGCAGTGTCGGCCCCGCAACCGTTGGAGGTGATCAGGAGGACGGTATAGGCACCGGGGCTGCTATAGGTTTTGTTGGGTTCGAAAAGGGTGGAGGACGTCCCGTCGCCGAATTCCCACAGAAAATCAACTGCATTCATGCTCAGGTTGTCGAAAGTAACCACATTGCCGGCTACCTGACTGGAAAAAGCGGCAGCGGGAGCTTCCTGCACCTCAATGGCGAGGGAGGCCGTGTCCCGCTCCCCCGCCGCATTTTCCGCCACCAGGAAAACGGTGTAGCTGCCTGGAGTGTCGAAGGTGACCTGCGGGGGTATTTCGTCCAGGGAGAAGGGCGGGTCTCCGGCGGCGAAGAACCAGTAGTACCGCACGGCGTTTTGAGAATCATTGTCGAAGGCGACGGCTAAAGGAGCGCAACCCTGTGCGGCGCTGGCCGTAAAAGCGGCAACCGGCGGATCCACATTAATATTGCCCACCGAAACCAGCAGGGCAGTGACATCCATCCCGCAGGGGCCAAAGACGGCCAGGGCGACCGTGTAGGTCCCGGGCTGGGCGAAGGCATGGACGGGATTGAGTTCGCTGCTCATCTCCCCGTCGCCGAAATCCCAGAGCACGGAATCAATATCGCCGGCAGAGTTGTTTTGGAAGACTGCCGTGAGCTGGCTGGTGGAAAAGAGGAAATCCGCCTGGGGGGCGTCATCGCTGATCAGGTCAAAAGAGGCTTCGGCCGTGCAGCCGGATGCGTCGGTGAGGGTGACGGTATAGTTGCCGGCCAGCAGGCCGGTGAAGGTGGCGGGGCCGTTGCCGGCCATGATATCGGCCACCGGGCCGTCGATCTCAAAGGTGTAGGGGGAGGCGCCGCCGGTGGCGGAGAGGGTGATGGCGCCGTCGGCCTGGTTGCAGGAGGGGGGGGTGAGAGCATCGACGGAGAGGCCACAATCTGATATAGGCTGACCCTGGCTGCAATCATTTCCAAATGGAAAAATTATCTGATATAAGTCTTCCGAAGAGCCAGGTGCAAAATTATCCCTCAAATGCAAATAGTAAGTCTTTGAAGCATCGGTGATCGTAACAGGAATGCTGATACTTGCACCTGCAAAACTAGCGGTAATGGTTGGGCTAAAGGAGTCATCCCCAAATTCGTCAATGACATTCCCTACAATTCTAACCGGAGCTTCAGGTCGCGGACAATAATGTTATAGGTTCCCGGAGCACCTGAAAAGGAAAGTAGTCGTCATCGCCCTCCGGAAATATAGAAGCGTAGATTGTATCGCAATCGACTATAGTTACTGCACTGGAAAGGTCGTCATTGCATTCAAAAACGTCATCGGTATAATAATCGATCTGAAGTTCATAGCTTCCCGTAGTGCCAGGACTGGAGCCGGCCCCTCTGTCCAATTCGAAATAATAGGTTCCCGGTTGACAAGCCCGCAGGTCGAACGATAATTCGCCGAAGGAATTCCTGAAAAAATTACTGCTGAGCCCCGGGCCGGATACCTCAACGGCCATATTATATCCAGCCGCGATGTTTGTCGCCCGGAATTTGAAAGTACCCGCCACGCTGACCGTCATTTTAAAAACATCCCTGTCCTGTGATTGCGGATAAACGGCACCCGTCACAGTCTGGCCAGCGGTTATTGGCGTGGCGGTATTATTATTCTGATTGCACTCATGCTGGTCGCTTTCGTTCAATTCGACCAGGAGGGTATAGGGAGACATGTTCGCCGTCCCTCCAGAACCTCTGCGAATCCTGAGTACATAATAACCTGGAACGCAGATGAGGTATGCCAGGCTTACGACTCCCGCTGACTCCTGGTTGGAAACATTCAGGTCCAGGCCTGTGCCTACCGGGGGACTGGCGTCAAACAAGCTCAGCTCGGCATTAACTATTCCCTGGTTCAAAAGAGCTGAAGCCTCAATGACTCCCGGACGCGGCACAAAAAATGTCACAAAATCCCTATCGGAATCATCAGACAACATTCCTGAGAATTCCCCTCCCAACTGTACGGTGTCTGCAGTCATTATACTGTTATTCGGTTCCGTTTCCTGCTGCTGGGCTGCCAGCCCCGCGCCGGCAAAAAGAAGTGCGATAAGCAGCAGCAATCTGGTGTATATAAAGGGTTTCATAAGCTGAAAAGAATTAAAAGTGAGGTAAAACGGGCGGCTGCCGGGTAAGCGATCAGCCGCCCACTAAGTAAGAGCGTATTGGAATCTTATCCGCTCACCGTTTCGTCCGGGCGAGAAGCGTAGCCCCTTCGTTGAATTTATCCAGGATTTCCTTACTTCAAAGGTTGAATTGCACCCCCAACCCGATCACGAGCTGGTTCAGGTCGCTGATGGTATATTTCAATTCGGCAAGCAGGCTGGTGTTTTCAGAAATGAAGTACTGGCCGCCGGTGCCCAGGTTCAGGCCTGCTTCGGTAGCAGTGCTGGATTCGCCCAGGATGCTGGTGCTGAAGAGCAGGATATTGAACCCGGCCAGGGCATAAGCATTAAACTTGTCGGCGCCGGCGTACACATAATGGGCGTTCAGGTTTATTTCCCAGATGGAGAAATCCTTAATGCCGTCGAGGTAGTAAATGATGTCTGCGCTGCCGCGCCATTGATCCGTGAAAGAATTGATCGCGCGCACCTGGATGCCGATTTCATCGACATCCGTGCCAAAGGCCAGGCCGGGGCCTAAACTGAACTGCGCCTTTATTTCGGCAGAGAAAAGAAGCAGGAATAAGGCGATGGAGGTGGTCAAAAGCGTCTTCATGATTTACGTTTTTAAAGTATACAATAGATTTGTCTTACAGGAGCCCCTCGTTGCTGGCGTACTGCCACAAATCAAAAGTGCGGCTGACCCCCAGCTTCCTGCGCATCCGCCGCAGGTGCGTCTGTACGGTGTTTTCCGACAGGTTGAGTTCGGCCGCTACCTGCTTGATACTGGGTTGCTCGGCCCAGGTTTTCAGGACGAGCAGCTGGTGGGCGGTAAACTCCGGGGCGTTGCCATTTTCCTTTTTCGGTTCCTCCATGGGGTATCATTGTTTTTTGTTACAGCTCCAATGGCACTGTCGTCAATTTCTATTACAATGATAGAGGCCCCGCCCCGCTTTACCTTACGTAAGTCCTGGCATCCTTCCCGTTTTTCAGCAAAAAACCGTATCTTCGGAATACGCCGCTTACAAACCCAGCACCATGAAGAACAGCCGATTGTACCTTTATCTCAATTCACTGAAAGACAAAGAATTAAGATCTTTGAAGAAACTGCTCAGGCCTCCTTCCGGTGAAAAGCCTTCCCATCTGTTCCGGCTGTTTGAATTCTTCCTCGGAAAATTGCCGTTAAAAGAGACGAGCAGGCTGGGAAAAAAGCATGTTTTCAGCAAGATTTTCTCCAACAAAGCCTATAACGCTGGCCGGCTGGACAAGCTGGCGAGCCAACTGGTGAGCTGTATAGAAAGCTTCCTGGTGCAGCAGCAACTCGAAAAAGACAAATCGCTGAAATACCAGGTCCTGGCCTGTTCGCTCAGCCACCGGAAGGACAGCCGCTGCTACGAGGCGGCCATGAAAAAATGGGAGTCGGCCCTGGAGGTCGAGGGGGATTCTCTGTTTGCCTATTTCCCCCGTTTCCTGTTTGGCATCCAATGCCTGGATCACCATGGAACCCATGAAAACAAAGAAGCGCATACTGCGATGCTGCACGATGCCCGGCAGCGCCTGAACGAGCTGAACCTGGCCTGGCAATTGTTCTTTGAACTGGAACGGATGGCGCGCAGCAAATACATCCGCAGCCCGCTTCCACCTCCCCGGCCGGAGCTGCTCGAAGAACTCGTTAAAGCTCTGGAAGGCGCTGAAGAGCGCCCTATGATCCGGTTATACCTGAAGCTGTTCCAAATGAGTTCGCAGCCCGGTGAACGGCAATACTTCGACGAGGCGTGGAAGGCGCTTCGCGCCTCCGCCGGACAGTTGTCCTCCGGGGCGAAGCTGCAGGTTTTGCGCTACCTGTTGAACCACTGTATCGACCGCTATTCAAAGGGCGCCGGGGAGTTTCTCGGGCTGCAGCTGGAGCTTTACAAATGGGGGGAGGAAAAAGAGGCGTTCGTCGAAGATGGCATGATCGAAGACAGCATTTACCTGAATGCCGTCGTCACGGCAGCTACTGCCGGCGATTTCACCTTTGCCTGGCAGTTTGTGGAGAAGAACGAAGCGCGCATCACCCCTGCCAGGAAAGACGCTGCCGTGCGCATGGCAAAGGCTTACATTTACTTTCACGAAGGAAAATACGATAAAGCCATTGAGCAGATTGACAGCCTTCTGGCGCAGGATTTCGACTTTGCGATACGGCGGCAATCGCTGCTGCTGCGCGCCGCGTATAAATTATTCGAGCAGGACAAAGCTGATATAGAAGACGTAAAGGACCGCTGCCGCACCTATCGGGAGTTTTTTGAGCGAGATACTTATAAGCTGGCGAAAAGCCGGAAAGCGAATTACCTCCATCTGGCCTATTACGTGGAAGAAATGGCGGCGCACCACTACAACTATCGAAAAGAACCTCCAAAGCCGGCGCAGGAACTGAGGGCGGAGTTAGCTGAAAAGGTGCCGGCGGCTTCAGGCTGGGTCAGGGAAGAACTCGGGCGGCTGTCGGGCGCCGGGGTTTCGGCAGGGAGTTAGCAGGGGGTTATTAACCACGCCGGGCACCAACTGCGGTTATTGGTTATCAAGTGTTTTGTCTCACACTATGGCTGTTAATAATAACCAGTAACAACTATTGGCGCCCGGCGACGCAAAAACTGCTTTGGAACTTCGCTCCGGCGGCCTACCCGTCCATGATGTCGGTCGAGCCGATAAACTCTTCCGGAGGCGGAGGCGGCTCGTTGCCGCCGCCGTTGCCTCCTTTTATGGCAAGGCTTTGCCGGCGGGTAATGGAAATTTTGCGGAAATCGTCGAGCTTCAGTTGCGAGCTTTTCATAAATCAGGATTTTGAGTTAGGAAAAAGCCCATATCCCGGCCCGCAGGACAATGCATGCGCCGGCCCCGGCTGACAGCAGCCATGCGCTGTAGCCATTGCCGTTGGCGGATAGCAATGGAAAATCAGGCCGGAGAAGGGCAAAAAGCCTTCCCGGCAACCGAAGCTTCAGGTTGTTCCGGATGATATTTTTTGAAAAAGCGCCTGGATCGTGCCGCCAAGAGCTTGATTAGTCGTTTTATTTTACTTTCACTGTTACTGTCGATGGCGAAATGAAAAGATGACGGAAAAAAGAGCGAAATTTTAATCATGAAACAGATATGAGCCTTTTTGGAAGGGCCGGAACGCCCGGCCGGCAGGACAAGGACTTACTGGAGCGCTTGCTAAGCCGAAACCGGCAGCAGGCCAGAGCTGAGGAAGATCTTCTTTTCGGCAAATACCAAAGGCTTGTCCGAAATGGAGACAGCCGCCTTTCGAAGGAAGAACGGGAGCAGGCTTACAAGTCGGCTTTTCTCGACTTTATCAAATGCTTGCCGCACCAGGGCAGCAAGTGGGCCGAAACGGGAGGCCTCGGGCCGGCTATCGAACGTTTTTTCGAAACAGCCCAGAAGGAAGTGTTGTGGGCCAGGGCAATCCGTGCCGGAGAAGAGCCGGCATATACCCAGGCCACACAGGAGCTGATGCTGCACCTGGCACCGCTAAAAAACAGCCGGCAACTGACTCAAAAGTACGGAAGGATGGCTGTCGAGGAAGCCTTTATCCCGAGTTTTGAGGAACTCCTGAAAAAGATCAGCCAGGAGGGCTTCGCCTCCAAAAGGAGCCTTAGCGCTTTCTTTTTCAATATCTTTAAATACCGTGCGCTGGATGCATCCAATAAAGAAAAGAGGAGCGCCTTGCACAATCCGGCATCGCTCGACAGCGAGACGGCAGAAACGCCCGCTGAATACGAAAAGGCATCGGTATTCAACCAGTTTGAAGAGCCGTCGGAAAATCCGGATTTGCTGTTAGCGGAGCGGCTCAGGGCATTCCTCGATCCCGATAGGCCCGGCCTGCTGGAGCAGCTTTCCCGGGAAGCCCGGATGGCCGTACAGCATTACCGGAGCGACCTGTTGTCGGACCTGGCGTCGCTAATCGGCGCTCTGAGAAAGATGGAGAAGGAAGGAAATCCCTGCGTAGAGCTGTTTGTCATGAAAGTTAAAAGAGATAGCTACCGGGAAATATATGCTTTCCTGGGCAGCCAAGGCTTGCTGAAAGAGACGGCAGCGGATGAAACGAGCATGAAAAACCTGGTCAACAGCCGGGTGCGGCGATGCCGGGACCGGTTGCACGAGCAACTCAAACCTGTGTTTAATTTGATTTACCGGAAAAAGAAAAAGCGATGAGTTCATTCAGAGAGATCATCAACCGGTGGCTGGAAAGCGGTGACCGGGAAGGCCGGGAAGAAGTGGATAAGGCCGTCCGCGATAACGAGGAGGCCGCCCGGTACCTGGCCGAGCAGTTGGCCATAGAAGAGGCTTTGGAGGAAATGGCCGATGAAGCCCGTATGCGCCGCTGGGAGCAGGCGCACCGCGGCCAGGTGCGCCGGAGAAGATGGTGGCTGGGGGGGGCGGGCGTGCTTGGCCTGCTCTTCCTGGTTGGAGCCGCGCTCATGCTGAACGCTCCCCCTGAGGGTAATCCGGAGGTTTTCGAAAGGCAACAAAATGGCGCCGGCCTTACCGGAGAAACCGCCACGCCAGGTCCGGACACCGCCCTGGGCCAAACAGCCCCGCCCACTTCGCCGGTGCCGCCGGCTGTCAAACCAGAGAGCCTGCCTTCCACTCCCGGGGTTACCGAAAAAGAACCAGCTGTAAATAAAAACCAGCTGCCGCCCCCCAACCCGGCCATCCAGGAAAAGGCCCGGCAAAGATACCGCCGGCAATTAGTTGCCGCCGGCGGCAACTGGCAGAATGCCTATGCAGAAGGACGGTACGAAGAGGCCACCCGCCTGCTTGAAGAATTTTTCGAAACCAGGCGGGCCGCTGATTTCCCGGAACAGGCATTTATCCTGGGCCTGCTGAAACTGCTCCATTTGCCTGGCACAGATTATGATGCCAGCGCGAGATTGCTCGATGCGGCCCGGCAGGGCATAAACCTGGCACCTGGCAAATATGCCTGGATCGAAGCAGATGTCGACCTGTGGCGCTACCTGGCATACAACAGGCTGGGCGGCGAAAGTGCCCTGGAGCGGGCGCAGGCTCTGCGGGAGGCTCATCCCGGCATAGTCGACAGCCTCCGTGCCTTGCTTGCTGACTGAGCTACCGGTAACGGCTGAACCCATCTCCAATACAGATAAAAGGCGCCCAATAGATAGGAGACCGGAAATTGGCCTTTTTCATTGTGTCGACTTTTGCCTTTTTCAGAGCTTCTGCGTAAGTGAACCCTTCATTGAGGTATTTGAAAAAAGAAGCCATCAGGTCGGCAGAAGGATCGTCCCGGGCTTTCATTTGCGCCGCAATGAGGTTGGGGCATCCCGCATAGTGAAATGCCCTGGCGATGCTGGAAATCCCCTCTCCCCTGGAAAAATTGCCCCAGGCGCCGTCGCAAACGGCAAGGAACAGGAAATGAAATCCTTCCATAGGCAAGCCGTAGGCTTCCTGAATAAACAACCTCCTTTCCGCCGCCGGGAAAACGAGGTGAATCCCGGAAATATCTCCTCTCCCGCCCAGTTCTCCATGCACGGCCAGGACGGCTGCATCGAGATCGCCCAGGGCCCCGGCAAAATGCTGACTGGACGCCTCCGGATAAGCCTTTGCCATGTTCAGGGCCCGGCTCAGCGAATCGGCTTTTCTCTCCAGGCTATCCAGGCTGGGCAGGCTGTCTTTTTCAGGATATCCGCCGAAGAAGAATCCCAAATGCCCTTTTTTCCTGCGCGACTCGCGAGCCTTCGCCAACTGGTGCAGGATGGCGGCCGAATAAGAATAGGAAATGACATGGTCTTCCAGCAGGTATTCCCGGGGTTGCGCCTGGACGGCCAGGGCATCAAAGTTTATTTTCCAGTATTTGTGGTCCGGGACAATGATCAGGTGCCGGATGCCGTCCGGCAGCGCTTTTTTAATGGGTTCGAATATTTTCTGGTACAACCGATGGGAAACGGAGTCGAACCTGGCGCCATTGTTCCGCAGCAGGTCATCGAATTCGTCAATTAACGCTGCATGTTCTTTCAGGCCTTTCAGGCGGACAACCTGAACGCCTCCCCGGGTTATCACGAAGGCCAGGTTTTGAGAAAGAGAAACATCAAATTCGATCAGCGCCTCTTCGGCGCCGAGCGACTGCTGTATTTCCTGGATGGAGGGCACGTCCGTGTCAAAGCGCTCGGTGTAGTATCGCTGCCCGGATGCGTTGCCGTCCTGCAAACCCTGTATGAACGCCCACAGCTCGACCCGCTTACGGGCGGCCTGGCTCAGGAAGAGGGTGTCCTGTGTGCGAAGGTATTCAGCTTCCAGTTTGTTGATGTCCTGGCGCAGGGCCTCTTCCCTTTCCCATAAAGCCCGTTGCTCCCCGCCATATTGGGGTGCAGAAAAGGCATGGTGCAGGTGGCGCTTCAGCGCAAAGCTCTTGCTTTGCTCCGAAATCTGAAAAGCTTCTTCGCGGTAAGCTTCTTCTCCCGTAATTTCGCAGAGCCGCAGCGCCAGGTGAACCGCGCTGGGGAAAACCTCGGAGTACCGGTTGTCATACGCCTCGATGGAAGCATCCGTCGCCAGGACAAACCGGTTGAAAAAGGCCACCTTGATAAAACTCCGGTAGATTTTCAGAGCCGCCTCCAGGATGCGGATGTCCTTTGTGTTTTCATAGGCATATTGAAAGACTACCCCTATATGTGTCAGGGAGTTTGCATAACTGATCCTTTTCCGGTAAGGGGCGTTCAGCAACGCTTCCTCTGTGGGAGTAAAAATTGAAATGGGCAAATCGCGGTCCGTGCTGTCAACAAACCGCAGCAATGCATCCGGGGTTTCATTTGCCATTTCGTAGAACCTGGGAAAGTTGATCCAGAGGGTATACAAGTATTCGTCGATAAAAGGAGAGTCGCTGAATACTTCCAGCACCTGATTGAGGTGGTAGGCAGCCGAATCCAGGTTCCTCCATTCATCAAAACTGATAAAGGTAGAACCCAGGGAGAAGTGAACCGCCATTTTTTCCGGGCCGGGTTGCAGTAGAGGAGCTATGCTGTGGAAATTTTCCCGCGCCAACTGCAGTTGGGGCCCTACCCGGCTGATTTCGCCGTCGAAATACAGTGCTTCCGCCAGGCATAGGTGGACTGCTCCCTTGGCGTATATCATATAATAAGGCAGCGGCCCAAAATTCTCTCCTTTGTGCTGTTCCATCACCTCAACTCCTCTGCGGAAATACTGTTCTGCCAGTTTGCACCGGCCCAGCCTGGTCAGCCCAAACGCTCCGTTCAGGCAGGATTCGGCCACTCCGTAATGGTGCCCGGCCTTCTCATAGTATTCCAGAGAAAAATCGAGCATGGCCCTGGTTTGGTCCAGGTTGAAAAGCAATTCCGTGTAGACGATCTGCGCAAGGTTATAGCATTCGCCGATCAGCTTGTAGTGTTCATCTGTCTCTGCCCTTTCGGTTAGTCCGTCGACCGCCCGGAAAATGTCATCCAGCGCCTTCGTTTCGTTCAGCAGGATATAGTATTGGTTGGCCCGGAGATACAAGCATTTACCCCACTGGAGAAGGTATTTGCCTTTATCCTGACCAAAAAAATCAATGGCAAGGCCTAAATCGTCAATTTGGCTCTGCGACAGTTTGTTATTGTCTCCGGTTTCATAAACTGCCTGCGCCGTTTCCAGGAACTTTATGGCTTCCGCCTCGGTGGCAGGCTGCGCGGCGCACGAATGGCAAAGGCTGATGAACAGGAGTAACAGGGGGTACTTCATGTCAGAAAATTTTGGTTAAGGAGAAAACGTGACCGCATGCACCATCGGCAAATAATTACCCAGCACCTCCCACGATTCCCCCCTGTCTCCGGAAAAAAACACATTGCCCGTCGTCGTGCCAAATACCATCTCATCCCCGGCAGCAGCCAGGGCGTGGCGGTAGACGATGTCGTAGCAGTTCTCCTGCGGCAGCCCCCGGCGGAGTGTTTTCCAGGTTTTGCCCCCATCGTCCGTCCGGCAGATGCAGAGGGCGTGGCCGACGGCGGTGCGGACTTCGTCGCTGACGGCGGGCGCCACCCAGGCCTGCATGGGGTTGTCTTCCGCAACGGCAATGGCAAAGCCGAAGCGGGCGGGGCCTTCTGTTTCGGAGACGTCGGCCCAGCTGGCGCCGCCGTCGGTGGACAGGAAGATGCCGCAGTGGTTCTGCTGCCAGAGCACGTCGGGGTTGGACGGAGCAGCCACCAACAGGTGAGGGTCATGGCCCACCTCGGCCTGAGGGTCGGGCAGGAAGTCGGCGCGCAGGCCCTTGTTGCGGAAGGCCCAGCTCTGGCCGCCGTCGCGGCTCTCCAGCACGCCGGCCACGCTGATGCCGACGTAGAGGTGGTCCTCGTCGCGCGGGTCGACGATGATGGAGTGGATGCCCGGCTGGTCGAAGCCGCCGCCGAACCACTGTTTGGGGCGGGTGGGGTGGTTCCAGAGGCTCTCCACCAGCTCGAAGCTGCTGCCGCCGTCCTCGCTGCGGAACAGCCCGCCGGGGATGGTGCCCAGCCAGAGGCGGTTGGGGTGGCCGGCGCCGCCCGGCTGCAGGCTCCAGATGTATTTGGTAGCAGCGGGCACGCCCTCCTTCACTTCCGCCCCTTCCGGGTAGGCGGGAGCGGAGACTTCCTCCCAGGAGGCGCCCCGGTCGTACGAGCGGTGCAGCTTGACGCCCCAGTGGCCGTGGTCGAGGCAGGCCCACCAGGCGCCGTGGCGTTCGTCTTCGTAAGCGAAAGTGACGGGGATGCCGTCGAAATGGCTGCCGGCAACGGCCCAGCCGGCAGGGCGGCGGGTGCAGACGACCAGGCCTTTGCGGGTGCTGAGGAATAAGGTGTTCTTGCTGGCCATAGCAGTTGTTTTGAGCTGTTGGCGAGGGCCGCTATCAGGAAACTAAAAGGCCCTCCCCAACAGCTTGGGGGAACAATCGGGTTATGCAGCTTCAATTTAGGGAAAAAACAGTAGTTTTCCACCCCGTGCCGCGCCGCTTTTTGTACCTTACCCTGGTGCCGAAAAACTGTGGGCCCAAAGAAAATTGCAGCAATATGCCAAAACAGCTTATCCTCCTGACTACTTTAGCGCTCCTCGCCGCCATCGGCTGCCAGGAGAAAGACGACAACCAGCCGGTGCCGGACGGCCCTTCCGGGCCGGTAGAAATACCGGCTGCCGAACTCCTCAGCAGCCCCATCACGATCGGGATGAACCCCACTGGCCTGACGCCCCTGGCGGGGGTGGCCCGGATCCAAAGCCCTCAGAAAACAAAGGTGGAAATCCGGATAGCCGGCGAACATCCGGTGACGGCAACGTCGGCAGGCGCCGCTTTCAGCCATGAGATCATGGTCCTGGGGCTTTACCCCGGCCGGGAGAATGAGGTGATCGTCAAAATTTCGAATGAGGATGATTCCCGTTTTGGTTACGACACCCTGCTGGTGGCAACACCGCCCCTGCCCGATTTCCTGCCGGACATAGAAATCGTCAAAAAACAGGATAGCCGGATGGAACCGGGCTGGAACCTGATCGAGATGAGCCTGGGCGGCGAGGGATACTTCCGCTTTTACCCGCTCATTTTCGATCCTGACGGGCAAATCCGCTGGTACATGAACCTGGACTTCATCCAGGGCTGGATCGGCCCCTTCGAGCGCCTCCGGAACGGCAACTGGCTGTGGGCGCACAGCCAGGCCCTCTACGAATACGACATGCTCGGGAAAGAAGTCAACCGCTGGGATCTCCCCGGCTACTACCAGCACCACGACCAGATAGAAAAGCCGGATGGCAACCTCATCGTATGCGTATCCAAAGAAGGACTGGATACCCGCCTGGACTATATTATCGAGCTGGGCCGAAACACGGGAGCGGTCATAAAAGAATGGGACCTCCGGCAGGTCATGGATGTCGACCGGTTTGACCTGACCTGGAATAGTTCGGACTGGGCCCACGTCAACTCCGTCTGGTACGACGAAACCGACGAGGGGCTGGTCATCTCCGCCCGCCACCAGGGTGTTGTCAAGGTCAGCAAAGACAATCAGCTGGAATGGATACTGGCACCGCATAAAGGGTGGGGAAATGCCGGGCCAAATGGCAATGGGGTGAATACTGCCAACTATTTACTGACGGCCCTCAACGCGGCGGGCACCCCCTTCGGGCAGGCCGCTCAACAGGGAACAGTGGATGCTCCGGGTTTCAGCTGGCCCTGGGGGCAACACGCCTGCATGATCGTTCCCGGAGGCAATATTTTCTGCTTTGACAACAGCTGGAAGAAAAACTTTGGCGGCAACGCCCCTTTTATCCGCGCCGTGGAATACCGCATCGACCCCGGCCAGAGAACCGTACGGCAAGTCTGGGAATACGGCAAAGAGAGAGGAGATGAAATCCATTCTGAGAACATTAGCGATGTAGACTACCTGCCGGCGACCGGCAACCGCCTGCTCACCTCGGGCAACATCCAGGATTTGGGCATCCGGCAGGGTAGAATCATAGAAGTGGCTTATCCCGGGGGGGACGTTGTCTTTGAGGCTGTGGTCCGCTACAGCAATGCTTTCTCTACCGGCGGCGGATGGGCCCATTCTGATATCATTTACCGGGGGGAGCGGCTGCCGCTTTATCCGGATTGAATCACTTATACGGCAGCGCCTTCAGTATCCTCCTGATCCCCGTCAGGTGTGCCTGGCGCATGTCGTCGGCCTTGATCTTGATCCAGGGGTTGATCTTCCCGTTCGTGCGCTGGAACATTGCCTTTTTGTAGCGGGTGTATTCGTCCCAAAGTTTCAGGGCGGCCAGGTCGACGGGCGTCAGCTCCCAACGGCGCAGGGCGTTTTTGCGGACGGCCTCGATGCGCCTTTTCTGTTCGTCCCTCGAAATGGAGAGGTAAAATTTGAGGAGGCGGATGCCGTCGCCGATGAGCATCTCCTCAAAGTGGTTGACCTCGTTCATGAAGCGATTGTATTCATCCGGGGTGCAAAAGCCGTTGACCGGCTCCACGATGGCGCGGTTGTACCAGCTGCGGTCAAAAAAGGCGATCTCTCCCCTTTCGGGCAGTTGCTGGACGTACCGCTTGAAGTACCACTGCCCCCGCTCTTTGGGGGTAGGTTTCTGCAGTGCCACCACGCGCATGGAGCGGGGGTTGAGATGGTCCGTGAAGGCCCGCACAGCGTGCCCTTTGCCGGCAAATTCGCGGCCCTCGACGATCACGATCACCCGCTCTTCCTGTTCCACCACCCAGTTCTGGGCCTTGATCAGCTCGGCTTGCAATTTGATCAGTTGCTTTTCGTATATCAACTGGTCGGCTACCTCCCGGAAATTCGGCTTGCTGGACATCAGCAGGTATTCGATGCCGCGCGAAGAGCTGAGCAGGCTGAGTTCTTTATCGCTAAATTTATTATCCACAGTTTGTAAGTTTTTCATGACCAGGCAGTATTCATTCCTTCATTCCTTCATTCCTTCACTCCTCAAACAACATAGCCCGGTAAAACCGGTGGACGACATTGGGGTCCGGATACAGCACGGTTTCCGCCTTCTCTTTGCCGTCGTAGTCGAACAGGGAAAGGACGTACCGGATGCTCTCCAGGCGGGCTTCCATCTTGTTGTCCGTTTTGATGATGATCCAGGGGCTGAAGTCGGTATGGGTTTTGAAGAGCATCTCCCGGATATAGTGGGTATATTCATCCCACAGCTCCCGCGCTTTTTTGTCGACCGGGCTCATTTTCCATTGCTTGAGCGGGTCTGTTTCCCGGGCTTGTATCCTTTTTTTCTGTTCCTCCCTGGAGACGGCAAACCACAATTTGATGATCTTCACCCCGTCTTCGTACAACATGTGTTCGTACTCCGGCACCTGCCGGAGGAAGCGTTCGTATTCCTGCTGGCTGCAGAAGCCCATGACGGGCTCCACCACGGCCCGGTTGTACCAGCTGCGGTCGAAAAAGACGATCTCTCCCGGGTTGGGCATCTCTTTGAGGTGGCGGCGGAAGTACCACTGCCCTTTTTCAATATCTGAAGGCTTGCCCAGGGCCACGCCCCGGGCGGAGCGGGGGTTGAGGTAACGCCGGAAGCGCCGGATAGCGCCGCCCTTGCCGGCCGCGTCCCGCCCTTCGAAGATGACCACCACCCGTTTTTTGTTTTTCAGGATCCAGTTCTGAAGCTTCAGCAGCTCCATCTGCAGCTTTTCCAGTTCATTCTTATAGATGAGCCTTTCTTCCACCTTCTGGAGGTCCACTTCTTTTTCTAACAGAAAGGACAGGAGCTGCTCCCGGGTCTCGATGGCTGCGATGTCGGTATTGGAGAAAATGGTGTCGCTCATGGTGTGGAGTGAGTGAGTGAGTGAATGAGTGAATGAGTGATTGAATGAGTGAATTGCCCCGCCGTGATTACCGCAAAGATTGAAATTCTTTTGACTGATTTTAATGATTCTTGTCATCATCCCGATAATAAGCCGAATGAGATGGGTATTGGGTACTGAATAATTGAAAAAACGTGGATATTTTTACCAACCATGGGGTGTAGAAGAGGGGGCAGGCAGCAGCAGTTGAGAAAAAGTTTCAGGAAAACGCGTATTTTCGGGATAGAACGATAATCTCCCGGCCACAACAGACAACAAAACGATCCAAACAACATTCGCAAGTATAAAAACTCCGTCAAAATGAAAAACCTGACCTACGCTTTGTTCCTGGGCGCGCTCTTACTCCAGGGCTGTGCGCCGTCCTCCCCGCCGGAAGCCGCCGCCGAAGAGCAGGGCCCCACGCTGGCCTCCTATTTCGACACTACCGGCAGGGAGGACGTCACCACCGGCGGCGTCCGGATGATCCCCATTTCCACGCCTTCCGGGGAGTTCCGGGTATGGACCAAGCGGGTAGGCAACAACCCCACTCAGAAGGTGCTGCTGCTCCACGGCGGCCCGGGCTTCAACCATGAGTATTTCGAGGTGTTCGACAGCTACTTCCCGGCGGCCGGCATCGAGTATTACTACTACGACCAGTTGGGTTCTTCCTACAGCGACCAGCCGGAGGACACGTCTTTGTGGAAAACAGAACGCTTCGTCGAGGAGGTGGAGCAGGTCCGCCGGGCACTCGGGCTCAACAAGGACAACTTCTACATCCTGGGCCACTCCTGGGGCGGCATCCTGGGCATCGAATACGCCCTGAAGTACCAGGGCAACCTCAAGGGGCTGATCATTTCCAACATGATGTCCTCCATTCCGGCTTACGTGAAGTACGCCGAAGAGGTGCTGGGGCCGGCCCTGCCGCCGGACGTGCTGCAGGAGATCAAAGCCCTGGAGGCGGCGGGAGATTACACCAGCCCGCGCTACCTGGAGCTGGTGCATACCTACTACTACCCCGAGCACGTGCTGCGCAAGCCGCTGGAAGATTGGCCGGAACCCGTCCTGCGGTCGTCGGAAAATGCGAATTACGACATCTACCTGATGATGCAGGGCCCCAGCGAGTTCGGCGTCGTCGGCGACGCCACCCTCAAGGACTGGGACCGCACCGGGGACCTGGCCCGGATCACCGTGCCCACCCTCACCGTCGGCGCCAAATATGACACCATGGACCCCGAATACAAGAAAATGATGGCCGGCAAGCTCGCCAACGGCCGTTACCACTTCTGCCCCAACGGCGCCCACTGGGCGATGTACGACGATTCGGACAATTACTTCCGGGGAGTGATTCAGTTTATCCGGGATGTGGACGCGGGGACGTTCGGGAAGTAATACGCAGCTGGACTGCGGACGAACTGAGGGTGAAGCCGGAATAGGGGGCAAATAAGCACCAGGCGCCCATTTTCCGACTTCCGCCTTCCGACTTAACCAATGCCTCCAGAGGATATTCCCCGGAACGTCCAAAGTCCCACAAACTCCAAACCTTCATTAATCCAGGCCGCAGGGCTTTCCGCCCCCTTTCCGCCACAGCCGGCGGAGACGGAGCAGCCTCAACCATTCAGGCTTTTATTATTGCCCCAAAGGAGGCTGCTGTTTTGTGACATAAATCCCTTTTGGCCATTTTGCCCACTACCAAATCAATAGTTCACAATGAAAAAAACAACAACCAAAAAATTAACCGCGCTCGTTTTTTTTTCCGTCTGCCTGCTCGGGCTTTTTGCTCAGGAAAGCAATCCATGGACGATTATCGAAGAAGCCAGCGTACCGGGAAATGACGCTCAACGGCCCATCGTCCCATCAGCCTACCGCACGGCCCGCCTCGATTCAGAAGCTTTACAGGCTATTTTAAATGAAGCGCCGATGCGGTTCAGCGCAGCTGCCCGGGCGCAGCCGCAATCGCTGATGCTTCCTATGCCGGACGGAGCCCTGCAACAATTCGAGATCGTCAACGCGCCCGTGATGCACCCTGCCCTTCAGGCGAAATACCCCGGCCTGCGATCTTTCGCCGGAAAAGGCATAGACGACCCGACCGCTTATCTGAGGTTTAGCCTTACCACCAAAGGGTTCAACGCAATGGTCATTTCCGCAAAACACAGTACGGTGTTCATAGACCCTTATATGGAAGGAGACACCGAATACTATGTCAGCTATTACAAGAAAGATTACGCTCCGCAACGCGCTGCTCCTTTTTCCTGCGGCGTAGCAGCGCCGGATGATGATTTCATTAAAAGGGCCAACCCGGAAAGACCGGATGGAAATGCCGGCAACCTTCCCTCATCCAGGCTGTCCGGCGATTGCCAGCTGCGAACGTACCGGCTGGCGTTGGCCTGCACCGGAGAATATGCCAATTTTCACGGAGGCACAGTTGGTTCTGTGATGGCCGAATATGTCGTTGCCATGACCCGCGTCAACGGCATTTACGAAAAAGACCTGACGGTAACGATGGAACTGATCCCGGATACGGACGAGCTGATTTATTTAAATGCCGCGACCGACCCATATACCAACGGGAGTGGCGGGACCATGCTGGGCGAAAACCAGGCAAACTGCGATAACGTGATCGGCCCGGCCAATTATGACATCGGCCACGTTTTCAGCACCGGCGGCGGGGGCATTGCTTCCCTGGCCGTTCCCTGCACGAGCAACAAGGCAAGAGGAGTCACCGGATTGCCTGCGCCGGTCAACGACCCTTTTTACGTCGAGTATGTCGCCCATGAAATGGGGCACCAGTTCGGCGCCAATCACACTCAGAACAACTCCTGCGGCCGAAACAGCGCAACTGCGATGGAACCCGGAAGCGCTTCCACCGTCATGGGGTATGCAGGAATCTGCGCTCCGAATGTGCAGAACAATGGCGATGATTATTTTCATGCGATTAGCATCCAGGAAATTACCGATAACATAGAAAACGGGAACAGCAGTGGATGCCCCATCGTCACCAATACCGGCAATACGGCACCGACAGCCGCCGTAGCTGCTGCATTTTACAATTTACCGGTTTCTACCCCTTTTGCCCTGACCTGTATCGCCACGGACCCGGACGGCGATGCGTTGACCTACAATTGGGAGCAAATGGACAATGAGGTGGCGACCATGCCGCCGGTGCCGACCAACACAGGAGGGCCGGCGTTCCGGTCCAATATCCCGGCGGAATCGCCAACCCGGTATTTCCCGAACCTGAATGCCATCAACAACAATACTACGCCCACCTGGGAGGTCCTGCCTTCCGTCAGCCGGGATATGTCCTTCCGGTGTACCGTCCGCGACAATTTTCCTCCGGGCGGTTGCCGGGCCGAAGTAGATGTCGACCTGCGCTTCCACGGGGCTGCCGGGCCGTTTCTGGTACTGAGCCCGAATACGAATGTAACCTGGGTGATTGCAGAGACGGAAACCGTATCCTGGGATGTGGCGAATACCGATGCCGCTCCGGTCAGTTGCTCAGACGTGGATATCCTTCTGTCGACGGACGGCGGCCTGACCTATCCCGTCACCCTGGCCTCCGGCGTTCCTAATACGGGGAGTTTCGACATTACCGTCCCCAACGCCCCTACGAATTCCGCCAGGGTAAAAGTGGTTTGTTCGGACAATATCTTTTTCGATGTTTCGAATCAAAACTTCGCCATCGAACTGCCGCCAACGCCCACTTTCCTGATGCAGGTAACGCCATTTTCACAATCTATCTGCAATTCTGAAGAGCTGGTTTACACCATCGGCCTGACGTCTGTTTTAGGGTTTGACGAAGCGGTTGCTTTATCCGTTACCGGATTGCCGGGCGACGCGACAGCTGCCTTTGACAACAACCCGGTGACGCCCACCGGAACGGTGCAGCTGACGATCGGCAACTTGTCCGCTGTCCCTTCAGGAACCTATTCCTTAACCATCAATGCGGCATCCAACTCCCTGAATGCAACTTCCGGCATTGAAATGGTGCTTACGGAGGCCATTCCGGAAACAATCGCTTTAAATGCGCCCATCGACGGCGCCACCGGGGTTGAGTTGTCGGCAACGCTGGAATGGGAAGCCCAGGCCCCGGCAAGCAGTTATTTTGTTGAAATCGCCACCAGCCCTGTTTTTGGCAACAGCGTGATCGAATCTTTCACCGAATCCGGAAACGCATACAGCCCACAGAATTTAGAGGAACGCACGATTTACTACTGGAGGGTAAAGGGCATCAACATTTGCGGGGAGGGCGATTTTTCAACTGTATTTGCTTTTCAGACCACCCAGTCCGCTTGTACCACCTACGAAAGCACGGATGTTCCTGTGCCTATTTCTACCAGTGGCGGAAATTTGGTCACATCAATTATCAATGTCGGTGACGATTTTGTGCTCGAAAAGGTGAAAGCGAGTTTGTTTATCCAGCATACCTGGGTGGGGGATTTGATAGCCAGGTTGTCGGCACCTTCCGGCACCACGGTCGAACTGTTCAACCGGCCCGGCGTCCCGGGCAGCAACTTTGGCTGTGGCGAAAATAATATCCTGGCCACTTTTGATGACGAGGCACCCAATTCCGCTTCCGACTTTGAAAACACCTGCGGGCCGGGAACGCCGGCGATCTCCGGCGATTTTCAGCCTGCCGGCGCCTTAGCTGGCCTGAACGGAGAAAACGGCGCCGGCACCTGGACGCTGACGGTTACGGATAATGTCGCTGATGATGGGGGCGCCATCGCCTCCTGGAGTCTGGAGTTATGCAGGCCGGTGGTTTTGCCGGAAGCTCCTGCCCTTTTGGCCAATACGATCCTGACCCTCCCGCAAGGATCAGCAGAGGTTGTCACCAGCGCTTACCTGGAAGCGAACAGCCCGGCCAACACCGCCGATCAGATCGCCTACACCATCACTTCCGTTCCGGCGAACGGGACGCTCTACCTGGATATCCTGGGCATGCCGGCCGCTCTGAGCATAGGAGGCCGGTTCACGCAGGCGGACATCAACAACAACCTGCTTTCCTATACCCACGACGGCAGCAGCACGACTTCCGATTCCTTTGATTTTGAAGTCGTTAACAACGAAAACGGCTGGTTGCATGGCAGCACTTTCAACATTAATATTTTGGAGAACATCCTTTCCGCCACAGCAGGCCTGGACAATGGAATTGATTGTTTCAACGCAAATAACGGACAAGCTTCCGTAACTGTTGCTGACGGCTATCCGCCCTTTGAATACAGCCTCGACGGGATTAATTACCAACCTGAAAACATCTTCAGCGGCCTGGCGCCGGGCTCCTATATTTTTACGGTGAGAGACGTTTACGGTTTTACCATCCAGACCAACGAAGTTGTCATTGCCAATCCGGATGAACTGACTGTCAGCGCCACTGTCACCGATGATGAAATTACAGTAAGTGCCGGCGGGGGAACCGGCGGACTGATGTACAGCATCGACGGAGTGAATTACCAGAGCAGCAACCTCTTCAGCGGCCTGGCCAACGGCGTTTATACCATATACGTGACCGACGAAAACGGGTGTGTGGCGGAAACGGAAGCGACGGTACGCGTCAACACGCTGGCCGTAACCGCTGCATTGACGATTGATTTAGCCTGTTATAATGGCATGGACGCTGCCATCGAGGTGAGCGTCGGCGGCGGAACGCCCGATTTCACGTACAGCCTCAACGGCGGTCCCTTCCAAAGCAGCCCGGTTTTCAACGGCCTGGGTGCCGGCAGCTACATCATTACCGTCATGGACAGCGACGGCTTCACCGCCGATACCGAGGAGATAACCATCAGCAACCCGCCGGAGTTGACAATCTCGGCCGCTGTTGACCAAAACGACATTACCGTAACCGCCGGCGGGGGGACCGGCAGCCTGATGTACAGCATCGATGGGGTGAATTACCAGAGCGGCAATGTCTTCGCCGGCCTGGACAATGGCTTTTACATCGTGTACGCGACGGACGAAAACGGATGTGTGGCAGAAACGGAAGCTGTCGTAGCCGTCAACACCCTGATTGTAATGGCCACATTGACGAATGATCTGGCCTGTTACAACGACGCGGACGCCACCATCGAGGCGAGCGTCGGCGGCGGAACGCCCGGTTTCATGTACAGCCTGAACGGCGGCCCCTTCCAAAGCAGCCCGGTTTTCGGCGGCCTGGGCGCCGGCAGCTATGTCATCACCGTAATGGACGGCGACGGCTTCACCGCCGATACCGGGGAGATAACCATCAGCAACCCGCCGGAATTGACGGCCTCGGCCACTGTTGACCAAAACGACATTACGGTCAACGCCGACGGGGGTACCGGCAGCCTGATGTACAGCGTCGACGGGCTTAATTTCCAGAGCAGCGCTGTTTTCACCAGCCTGGCCAACGGCGTTTACACCGTGTACGTGATAGACGAAAACGGGTGTGTGGCGGAAACGGAAGCTACGGTGTTTATCAACACATTGGTGGTAACGGCCACATTAACGAATGACCTGGCCTGCCACAATGATGCGAACGCGGCCATCGAGGCGAGCGTCGGAGGCGGAACGCCCGGTTTCACCTACAGCCTGAACGGCGGGCCCTTCCAAAGCAGCCCGGTTTTCAATGGCCTGGGCGCCGGCAGCTATATCATTACCGTGATGGACAGCGACGGGTTCACGGCCGATACCGAGGAGATAACCATCAGCAACCCGCCGGAACTGACGATCTCAGTCGATGTTGTCCAAAACGATATTATAATTAGTGCTAACGGCGGCACCGGCGGATTGGCCTATAGTATTGATGGCGTTAATTACCAAAGCGGCAACGTCTTTACCAGCCTGGCCAATGGCCTGTATACCGTATACGTGAGAGACGAAAACGGTTGTCTGGCGAAAACGGAAGCTACGGTACTCGTCAACACTTTGGTGGTAACGGCCACCCTGACGAATGATCTGGACTGCAATGATGACACGGACGCCTCCATCGAGGTGAGCGTCGGGGGCGGAACGCCGGATTTCATGTACAGCCTGAACGGCGGCCCCTTCCAGAGCAGCCCGGTTTTCGATGGCCTGGGCGCCGGCAGTTATGTCATTACCGTAATGGACGGCGACGGGTTCACGGCCGATACTGAGGAGATAATCATCGAAAACCCGGAAGCAATCACAGGGTTTTCGACAGTAATTGGTTATGATATCACCGTGAATGCGGGCGGAGGCACCGGGAATTTACAGTACAGCTTAAACGGCGGGCCGTTCCAGAGTGGCAACGTGTTTGCCGGAAATCCAAATGGGGTTTATACCATTACCGTTATGGATGAAAATGGTTGCCGGATCGAAATCAGCGCGACGATTGATGTCGAGGCGCTGAGCATCGCCACAACCCACCAGGGCCTGTCGTGCCACGATGCGGACGACGGCCTCATTACCGTTGACGTTACGGGCGGGGTTCCGCCTTATCAATACAGCATCGACGGCATTAACTTCCAGGATGAAATGAGTTTTTCCGGCCTGAGCGGAGGGGATTACGTCGTCACGGCCATGGATTCCGGCGGCTTTGCTGTTGCTTCCGGCACCATATCCATTTCCAATCCTGCCCCCCTGGTGCTGGAAGCCATTGATGACGAAAATGACGTGACGCTCAACGCCGAGGGCGGAACGGCGCCCTACCTGTACAGCATAGACGGCGTCGGCTACAGCGCTGAAAATACCTTCCTGAACCTGGAAAATGGCGTGTACACTTTTTATGTGCAGGATGCCAACGGATGCGAAACAACCGACACGGTTTCCATCAACATTTTGGGAGTTGGCGGTTTGGATTTTGATCTTGCCCTGAATGTGCATCCCAACCCGGGCAACGGCGATT
This sequence comes from Lewinellaceae bacterium, assembly GCA_020636375.1. GTDB lineage: Bacteria > Bacteroidota > Bacteroidia > Chitinophagales > Saprospiraceae > JACJXW01. The sequence goes on from JACJXZ010000017.1 coordinate 105,397, forward strand.
TCCACCTTTCCATACAACAGAAAACGGCCTCGGAGCTGAGTTTTAAAGTTTTTGATGTCACCGGGAAGCTAATCTATGCCGAGGTGCATCAAGCCCCGGGCCCGGCATTTTCAAAAACACTTCATTTAGCGCATTTGCCGGGCGGGATGTATCATCTTGTCGTCAGCAATGAGCAGCAGGCCGGCGTAAAAAAACTGGTCGTGTTGAAATAGCCGGCTGAATTGGGCTTGTAGCCCGTTTTCGACAGGTAGCCCCCAACTCCGGTTATCCGGGTGTTTGGCATCCGAAAGTTGGGGGCTGCTTGCTGTTCGAATCTGGGATTAGCGTTTATTACAGGCCATGTTTCCGCCCGGTGAGGGCACACTTTTGAACTTCGCAGCCTGATCCGGATTGAACAGTTGCAAAAAAGCTGTACCTTAGGGATTGCGCAATAATAAGTTACACAGAATAGACGAAGTTATTTTGTGTGCTGGCAAGGCGCCAAACGCAGGCATAGCAGAGCTACGGCGAGGCTTGGCAACGCCGCCAGCGCGCAAAAGAACGAGTATAAATGGGTAATTTATTGTTGCGCAATCCCTTAGAGCGGGAGGAGCGGCAACCTCCGCTGCTGCTGATGCTGTTCCTTTTTCTTTGAACCAACAGAAACAACCCTGGTTTATGGAAGGCTGGCAAGAAACACTGCTATACATCGCGGGGGGCTACGCGCTGATCTGCCTCATCTTCTACTTTTTACAACATTACTTCTTCTTCCGGCCGGAGATCCTGCCCCGTTCGTTCGAATACCGCTACCCGTTTCCCTTTGACGAGGTGGACTTCGAAATGGAGGACGGCGGCTACATCAACGGCCTGCACTTCAAGGTGCCCAACGCCAAGGGCGTGGTCTTCTACCTCAAGGGCAACTCCCGCAGCATCAAAGGCTGGGGCAAGTTTGCCAGGGATTTCGTCAGCAAGGGCTACGACTTCTTCATGATCGACTACCGCGGCTTCGGCAAGAGTTCCGGCAAGCGAACGGAGGCCACCCTCTTCAACGATGCCCAGACCGTCTACAAATGGCTGAGCACCCAGTACCCGGAAGAGCAGATCGTCATCTACGGGCGCTCCCTCGGCAGCGGCATCGCCGCCCGCATCGCCTCCTGGAACAAACCCCGGATGCTCATCCTCGACTCGCCTTACTACAGCTTCCTCTACCAGGTGCGGCGGTACGGCTTCTGGCTGCCCCTGAAGTGGATCCTGCGCTACCAGATTCGCACCGACTTCTTCATCAAAAAGGTGGAATGCCCGGCTTTTGTCATCCACGGCACCAAAGACCGCCTCATCTCCTTCCGCCAGGGCCGCATGCTGGCCGAGACGGCGCCCTTCGGCGAGCTCATCCCCGTCGAGGGCGGCGGCCACAACAACCTGCCCGACTTCCCGGAATACCACGACATACTCTGGGACATCCTGCACGACGAAGCGCTGTACCGGCGGCTGCGGGGGGAGTTGCAGGAAGTGGCGTAAAGGCATGGAAATGCGCCCGCCGTGACCTGCTCCTCATCGAAAAAATAAGCACGGGAGGAAAAAAATACCGAAATTAAGGAATCCTTAAAAAATAACTTCACGATTCGTTGTTGCAGCCTGCCCGGCTTTGTTGGTGCTATATTGGGCCGGGCAGGCTGCAACAACGAATCTCAAATAGTGAAGTTATTTTTTAATCACTACTAAGTAAATTATTCATCCAAAAAACCATCCGACATGGGATACATGGGATCTGGCCTACAGCGATGGATTTACACCCAGCGGCCCCGTAAGTTTTTCGGCACAGACCGCACCAACCCCGGCAACAGCTTCGATATCGGCACAGACAGTGGCACCAAGGTCGCCGGGCGGGCGGGCAACCCCCGGGATGCCCGAAAGCGCGTCCGGGAATACTTCCAACAGTCCCGCCGGGCCCGCTACATCAGCCTGATGACATTACTGGGCATTGCCATGATGCTGGGCGGGCTGGCGTATGACGTCTATCATGCCCCCGTTGCCCCGGCGTACAGCCGGGATGCGCACCTGGAAACCCGCCACCGGGAAGCTGTCCGCCAACAGAATGCCGAACAGCGGCAAAATGCCTACCTCGTGTTGCTGAAATCCGGCGATGAATACTTCCAAAAACGGCAGTTCGAATGGGCCATCGAAGAATACTCTAAAGCCCTGGATATTTTCCCCGACGCCACCGAGCCCGTCACCCGAATCGCCAATGCCTATAAATACCTGTGTGAATACTACGGCCAGAGCTGTGACCAGGCGGAGGCATACAGGATGCGGGCGGGGAGGTGAAGAAGGTTAACCCCAGTTGCGATTTGCCCCAGAAAGCGTATCTTTCCTCGTCCAGTCACCGGAATAATTCGTCAAACCCAAAACCCTGTCTCCATGAGAAAAACCATTTTACCTATCCTCCTCATTTGCTCCCTGTCCCTGTTTTCCGCTGCCGTTGCCGCTCAGAACTGCGACGGCGCAATTGCTCAGCGCGACCTGGCCGCCAATAATGTCCGCGCCCGCCTGCTCACCGGAGGCGACCTGTGGTGGGACGGCAGCGGCGGCCGCTATATCGTGCCCAAACCCCCCATCGGCACCCCGGAAGTGGCTGCCCTCTTCGCCGGATCCCTGTGGCTTGGCGGAGTGGACCAGGCCGGCAACCTGAAGGTGGCGGCTCAAACCTACGGCCGGGCTACGGGCAGGACCGACTACTGGCCCGGGCCGCTCGACCCCGCCCTGGGCAATACAAACGAGAACAACTGCAACAACTGGGACCGCTTTTTCAATGTACGCCGGGATGACATTGATGGCCATATCGCCGACTTCGCCGACAACGGCCAGATTGACAACCCCATCCCGGCGAGCCTGCGCGGCTGGCCCGGGCGCGGCAATCCGCTCTTTCCCGATGTCCATGGATTTTCCCTGCCGAATACCAATCAATTCCTGGCCCCCTTTTTTGACCGGGACGGCGACGGCATTTACGACCCCCGCCAGGGCGACTACCCGGACGTGAAGGGCGACGAGGCCAACTGGTGGGTGTACAACGACAATGGCAACATTCATTCCCAGTCGAACGGCGCGCCCCTGAAAATGGAAATTCAGGCCACCGCCTTCGCCTACACCGGCGGGGTGGGCTACCTCAACAATACTACTTTTTATGAATACCGGCTGATCTACCGGGGCACCGCGCCGGTCGACAGTTTTTTCCTCGGCCTGTGGATTGACCCCGACCTGGGCTGCTACTCCGACGACTACATCGGTTGCCGGCCGGAGGATTTGCTGGGTTTTGCTTATAATGGCGACGCGTTCGACCAGGACTGCTCCGGCGTCAGCGGCTACGGCAACGAGATACCGATCGTCGGCATCAAGGTGCTGAAGCCCCTGGAGCGCCCCAACGGGCAGGATGCCGCCCCTCTGAGTTCCTTCATGTACTACCTGAACGCGGCCACCGGCGGGACTCCTTCCGGAGCTACCGACCCCAACAACCTTCTGGAGTTCTATCGCTACCTGACCGGCCATTGGCGCGACGGCTCTTCCCTCGCCCGGGGGGGCAACGGTTACCAGCCTGGCGCCTCCGCTTATCCCTACGCCTTCGACGGCTCTCTGGCCAACGGCCAGCCCTGGACGGAGTGCAACGCCAACACCGCCCCCGGCGACCGCCGCTTCCTGATGAACTTCGGCCCGCTTACGTTGCAGCCCGGCGAGATCCGGGAGTTCGCCTTCGCCGTGGTCTGGGTGCCAAACCAGGCCTACCCCTGCCCGGGGCTGACGGCCCTGGAAGCAGAAGCGGAGGCAGTGGAAAATTTCTACGAAAGCCTGCTTGTTTCGACTCCGGGAGAACCTGCCCAACCTTCCCGCGAAATCCGCCTCAGCCCCAACCCCATGTGGGAAAGCGTGCTGCTGCAGGCCGGCGCGCCGATCCGGGAAGTGTACCTCTTCTCGGCTCAGGGGCAACTGTTGCAGGCGCATACGGGCCTGGACGCGCCAAGCTTTACCCTGCGGCGGCAGGGGCTGGCGGCGGGGGTGTATTTCTATCGGGTTGTGCTGGAAGGCAGCGCTGGGAGTAGTGGAAGGTTGGTCGTTTGGTAAGTTCTTATTAAACACCCTCAACTAACCCATAATTGTCCTCTCCCTCACAGAGGCTCAAACCGCGCCTGAAAGAACCTTAACCGCTTCGGCTCATACACCATCTTCAGCCCGCGGGTTTTTTCCCGTTGGTTGTACACCTCCTTAACCGACTCGGCTACCACGTCCATATGCGCTTCGGTATATACCCGGCGCGGGATGGTCAGGCGGGTCAGCTCCAGCCGGGGATGGCGGTGCTCGCCGGTCTTCGGGTCGCGGCCGGCGCTGACGATGCCGCGCTCCATGCTGCGGATGCCGGAGTCGAGGTACAGCTGGGCCGCCAGCATCTGGGACGGGAAGTGATCCTGCGGAATGTGAGGGTAGAACGCCCGGGCGTCCAGGAAGATGGCGTGGCCGCCCACCGGCCGCACGATGGGGATATCCCAGTCGGTGAGCAGTTGCCCCAGGTAGAGCACCTGCCCGACGCGGGCGCGGATGTGGTCGTCCTGCACGGATTCGCGGATGCCGATGGCCATGGCCTCCATGTCGCGGCCGGCCATGCCGCCGTAGGTGTGCAGGCCTTCGTAGACGACCACCATGTTGCGCAGCTCGTCGAAGAGTTCTTCGTCGTTGACGGCCAGCCAGCCGCCGATGTTGACCAGGTGGTCCTTCTTGCCGCTCATCCAGGCGCCGTCGGTGTAGCTGCGAGAATTCCCGGAGGATTTCCGCCACGCTTTTGTCGGCGTAGCCTTCCTCGCTGACCTGGATGAAATAGGCGTTTTCCACCATGCGCGTAGCGTCCAGCATCAGCAGTATGCCGTACTTGTCGCATAGTTGCCGCAGGGCTTTGACGTTGGCCATGCTCACCGGCTGGCCCCCCGCCATGTTGACCGTGCCGGCCAGGCTGACGTAGGCAATGTTTTCAGCTCCTTTTTCTTTGATGAGATCTTCCAGTTTATTCAGGTCGACATTGCCTTTGAAGTGGTGCAGGTCGGCCGGGTCATGCGCCTCGTCGATGATGACGTCCACGAAGATGCCGCCGGCCAGTTCCTGGTGCAGGCGGGTGGTGGTGAAGTACATATTACCCGGCACGTACTGCCCCTTCCGGATGAGGGCCTGGCTGATGAGGTGCTCGGCGCCCCGCCCCTGGTGAGTGGGTACCAGGTATTTGTAACCGTAGTATTGCTGAACGGCCTGTTCGAGGTGGTAGAAATTGACGCTGCCGGCGTAGGCCTCGTCGCCCAGCATCATGCCCGCCCACTGGCGGTCGCTCATAGCGCTGGTGCCGCTGTCGGTCAGCAGGTCGATGTAGACGTCTTCCGACCGCAGCAGGAAGGTGTTGTAGCCGGCCTCCCGGATCGCCTTTTCCCGCTCTTCGCGCGTCGTCATGTGGATGGGTTCGACCATCTTGATCTTCCAGGGTTCAGCCCAGGAGCGGCGCCCGGCCTGTTCCCCCATAGTTTTGAAACGGTGTGGGCTCATGGATATGGTTTTGTTTGGTTGTATAAATTAGGTATTCCGGTTTTATGGCTTTTCGGTGTTGCGGCCGGGGGGGCATTGAAGCTATCCCGGGCTTGCGGTATGCCAACCGAAATACCGAAGTACCGAAGTGGTTACGCAATCGGGCTTCGCGGCCATATTACAGCAGTTGGGGATAAGAGGAAAGGACTTTTGTCATTGTTTCACTAATTTTTAGCACACTAACTATTTTTTTCCTGCAACCTGTTCTGATCTTTTTTGTATTTTACCATTGCCGAATCAAGAAATCAACCGATTTGCAACCAACCACGCTCATCGCCATCCTCAGTGCCCTGGCCACCGGCCATGCGCTTTTCCTTGCCGCCTACCTGTGGAGCTATGCGGAGGGCCGCCGCCTGCCCAACCGCCTGCTGGCGGCGTTGTTGCTGGCCCTGGCTGTGCGTATTGGCAAATCGGTGATCATTACATTATTTCCGGAGAGCAGCGAGGCCTGGCCGGCCATTGCCCTGGTGGGATTATTTGGCATCGGCCCTGCCCTGTGGTTGTACTCACGTGCAGCGACATCATCGCTTTTCCGCTGGAAGGCTGCCTGCTATCTGCATTTTCTTCCCTCCGGCCTGCTGGCTGTTGTTATTCCCTGGATGCCGGATGCCTTTTTTTTCTGGGCCTACGCACTAGGTAACAGCCATTTGCTGGCCTACTGGCTGCTCAGTATTCGAAATACTCGGGGAACAGCGGTGGCGGCCATTACCGCCCGGTGGTTATTTTGGCTGCATCTTGCTTTCCTCCCGATCCTTTTGGTTTTTATTTTGCAATTGTTCATCAATAGCATGAGTATTTATGTGGCGGTAACCGCTCTCGCCGCCGCTACACTTTACGCGCTCAGCTTCCTGGCGTTGCGGTGGCGAAGCGCCTTACACCCACCATCCGGCACACTGCTTTCCGATGACCCTGAATTGCTCCGCCTGGGCCGGCGCATCCAGCGTGTTTTTGAAGAACAAAAGCTGTACACCGATCCTAACCTCACCGTCGCCAAACTGGCGGCTCACCTGCAGGAGCAGGCTTACCTCGTTTCCAAAGCTGTGAACCTGCACTTCGGGAAAACCTTTCCCGAACTGCTGCACGCATACCGCATCCGGGAAGCGGAAAGGTTACTCCAAAGCCCGGACGCCCACCACCTCAGCATCGAGGCCATCGCCTACGACAGCGGCTTCAATTCGCTGTCCGCCTTCTACGCCGCCTTCAAAAAGATCAAGCAAACGACGCCTGCCGAATTCCGCAACGCCAACGGCATTTCCTGATTTGCAAACCCGTATTCCTGATTTCGGAATGTTGTTGGGGGAATGGCTCGCGGGGGGCAAATTGCCTGTTGTTTGTTGATTCCATTAACAACTCAATACCAAAGCTATGGTCTTACGATGCGTCATCACCCTACTCTTCTTATCCCATGTGCTAAACGGCCCGGCTCAGGAAATTGATCGGCAAGCCCTGCAAAGCCTGCTGCAGCGGGCGGAGGCCGCCCATTCCGACGGCGTAGTCATATACCACAAAGGCGAACTGGTGGGCGAATGGTACTTCGGCAAAGAGCCCAGGCGCGTCGACTGCAAGTCCGTCACCAAATCCATTACCGGGCTGGCGTTGGGCCTGCTCGCCACTCAGGGCAAGCTGGACGTCGATCAGAAAGTGGCGGAATTTTACCCTTCCTGGAACCAGGAAGTCAAGCGCGACATCACTATCCGCCACCTGATGGCGCACACCTCCGGCTTGCTGGACAGCGAGTTCAGCCTGGTGGAAAACGCGCCCAACGCCGTTGAGTATGCGCTGGCCTCCACGCTTACGCACCCGGTGGGAAAATACCACGTGTACAACAACAAGGCCGTCAACCTGCTGGCAGGCATCATCAGAAAAGCCGCCGGCATACCGATGGATCAGTTGGTGGAAAAAGAACTATTCGAGCCCCTCGGCATTACGGATACCTACTGGCGCAAGGACCCGGCGGGCAACCCCTACTGCATGGCCTTTCTGGAAATCCGCCCCCGGGATTTGGCAAAGATCGGGCAATTGCTCCTGCAAAAAGGGCAATGGGACGGCCGGCAGCTCATCAGCCCGGCATTCATCGAAGAGGCTGCCCGCCCGGCAGCGCCCTTCCTGCCCGACTACGGCCTCTTGTGGGAGTTGTATACGGACAAGCTCGAATTCGTGGTAGACGCTTCCCAGTTGCAGGCCCTGGAAGCCGCCGGCGTTCACCCGGACTTCCTGGCCCGGGCCCGGCAGATGGAGGGCCGGTACGATGGCTACCGCAGCTATTACAACAAAGTGCGGGAAATATTCGGCAAAGAAACCTGGCAGGCCGAATTCGGGCGCCACCTCTGGCCCACCGGCCTGCACCTGGGCCGCAAGGAAACGGGAGAACAGTGGGCTTTCGCCGGGCTGGGCTACCTGGGGCAGCACCTCATCGTCTGGCCGGCGGCGGAGTTGGTGGCGGTGCGCCTGATCGCTCAATATGAGGGATATGATTGGGATACGGATGAGTTGGAGGATTTTCCGGAGTTGGTGCGGACCTTGGTGGATGGAATGGGGCGGTAGGCGAGCGCAGGGGCTGGGTTATTGCTGCGATAATTAAGGAACAATGAAACGCAATATATATTTATAAATAGCACTAAACAAATGACTATCGATGGCTATCAATAATCCCAAAACAAGAACAACGCCTCAAATCTTCACCACCTTATACGCCACCTGTTTCCCGTCGACTTCAAAGGTGACCAGGTAAACCCCTTTGGGATAAGCCGCCCAGTTGAGCGACAGCAGGCCGCCTTCCAGGGTAGCGGACTGCAGCAGTTCTCCGGAGGGGGAGTAGGCCTTAACAGCCGTTCCCCAAAGCGTTTCCGGCGCATGGATGTTCAGCGTGTCCTTTACGGGGTTGGGAAATAATTCAAAGGGATACGCCTCCTCTACGCCGGAGGAAGAGACAGGGCTTTGCTGATACACCCTCACATAATCGACGACCATAGGGCTTTGAGTGAAACCGGGGTCGATCTCTCCCGCCATGGCGACATTCAGCAGCAGATACTGGTCGGCGTCGAAGGGCCAGGTTGCTGCATTTTGGGTATCGGGCGCATAGGTGTAATATACATTGCCGTCAATGCTGAACTGCATCTCATCGGGGGTCCACTCCAGAGCATAAATATGGAAGAGGTTGGAGACATCCTCCGCCATGATCCCTCCGTGGTTGACCGTGCCGCCGGAGGAGGAGGGGGTGTGGAGGGCGCTTTGGATATAGTTCTGGTTGTTTCCCCAGTGTTCCATGATGTCAATCTCGCCGCAGGCCGGCCACGAGACCGTACCGTACTCGCTGGCCCAGTATCCTCCCGTTTCGGTGATGTTTTTTCCCAGCATCCAGATGGCGGGCCAGGTGCCCGGGCCGAAGGGGAGCCTGGCCCTTACTTCCACCCGCCCGTAGGTGAAGGCGAACTTGGAATTCAGGCGCGCCGAGGTGTATGCCTTCGTTTGCCCCTGGTCGGTGAAGTTCTCCTTTTTGGCCACGATGTGCAGCAGGCCGCGCTCCACATAGGAATTGTCCAATCGGTCGGTATAATGCTGAAATTCTCCATTGAACCAGCTCACCCCATTGGGCAGCTGCGTCTGATGGTGCCATTTTTCCGGGTCGATGGCCCCTGCTTCGTTGAATTCGTCTGACCAAACCAACTGATTGAAGCCAGAATCATTCACTGTCCTTCCCGCAAAGGAAAAATCATCCAGATAAGCGGTTACTGCACTATTGTTGTTTTCTCCGTTGATCTGAAGGATCACCCGGCTGAAGTCGGTGCGGCTCACCGGCGGTGGGGAATTGGCGTCCAGGTTCAGGAAGGGGTCATTCGCGAAATCAAAAGTGACGGACTGCCACTGGTCCAGGGCGAGCGGCTGGATGATCTCACTCTGGGTGGACCAGGGTTCGGGGAGGCCGCCGTTCTGCAATTTCAGGGAGATTTGATTGGGCTGATCCCCGGTAAGGCCGTTTGAAGGAACATAAACCTTGAGGGAAAAGGCAGCCTGTTCTGACAGGTCGAAGTGGCCGCGAATATCAAAGCCCACATTGGCGTAGGCGCCGCCGGTATCGGTGTATTTCAAGACTGTAGCCGAGGGGTTGATGCCCTGCGGGAAAGGGTTGGCAACGAAAGGGTCTATCCCGCAATCGTCGCCGTACCAGGTGGCAATGGCGCCGCCGCCTTCGAAATTGTCGGCAATGATCTGCCCCTGGGCAAGGGCCGGGATAAGAAGTAAGCAGAGTACGAGGAGTAGCAGATGTCGCAAAGCAAGGTGGTTTTAATGATATGAAATGCCGGTAACTATTGTTGCTATAAAGACACGAGAACACCAAAATAGCACAAAGCGTTTGTGTGATCTTTGATTTTTTTGACAAAGAGATGAATGAAACAGTCGCTAAAGAGTTGCAAATGCGGGTCTCCGCGGTTCAATAAAAAACGCTAAGCCCAACGAATAACCAACAACGAACAAGCCCCTGTGGCCCAATTGGGGCAGGGGCTTGTTTCCTCCGAGCGGCAAACGAGACTCGAACTCGCGACCCTCAGCTTGGGAAGCTGATGCTCTACCAACTGAGCTACTGCCGCTTATGTGCACAAGGAACGAGGGATTGAAGGAATGATTATGGCTTCCCTGCCTTATGCTTCCACAATATTACCAATTCCCAGGCATATATGCAATGAGAAAAGTCCCCAAACTTTTTGGAGGTATTCTTTTTCCATCAGGCATTGGCGAAAGCCGCACCAGGCTTGTGCCCCGTTGCGCCCGGCTTCCAATACATTTCCCTAACTTTACCAAAAAAAACATGAGAAAGATACTCCCCCCTCTTTCAACGATACGGGCTTACCTGAAACGCTTTCTGTCTTTCCTCCTGGTTTTTCTGTGTTTCCATTTTACCGCCTGCGCCCTGCCCCCCCTGTCCGAACAACCCGGCTACCCCGCCGGCAGCAAGCTCCTCCTCCTCCACGCCGACGACCCCGGCATGTTCAATTACTATGAAAAGGGGCTGAAAGAGGAGAACATCCAACTCACCACCTGGCGGGAACTGGGAGCGCGCTGGCGAAAGAAAAGGCTAAAGAAAAAGATCGGCCAGATGTTGCTGCTCGGCTTCCGCGGCATGAGCGTGGGCGCCTCCAGCCCCATCGTTCAGCACATCGAAGCCGGCCGGGTGGGCAGCGTAATCCTGTTCGACTATGACGTCATGAAAAAGGAAGCGGCGCGCAACATTAAATCGCCTACGCAGGTGAAAGCGCTGGTGGATTCCCTGCAGGCATACGCCGGCACGCCCTTGCTGGTGGCCATCGACCAGGAAGGCGGACGGGTGCTGCGGCTGAAGCCAAAGTATGGCTTCCCCGCTATCCCTTCCGCTTTTTACCTGGGCCAGCTCAACAACCTGGACTCTACCCGCTATAATGCCGAACTCAACGCCCGCACCATGGCCAGCCTGGGCATCAACCTCAACTTCGCCCCGGTAGTGGATTTGAACACCGAGCGGGAATCCGGCGTGATCGGCCGCCTGGAGCGTAGCTTTTCGGACAATCCGGAAATCGTGACGCAGCAGGCACAAGCTGTGATCAAAGCTCACCTGGCCAACGGCGTGATCCCCGTGCTCAAGCACTTCCCCGGCCACGGCAGCGCCCGCAACGACAGCCACAAAGGCCTGACCGACGTGACCGACACCTGGAGCGAGACAGAACTGGAACCCTACCGCCGCATCATCGGGCAGGGCTACGAAGGCACCGTTATGACCGCCCACGTTTTTAATCAGAGGATCGACGACAAATACCCGGCTACCCTGTCCAAAAAGGCCATCAGCATCCTGCGCGACAGCATCGGCTACGACGGCGTCATCTTCTCCGACGACATGCAGATGGAGGCCATCGCCAGCGAGTACGGCCTGGAGGAGGCGATCATCCTTTGCATCAACGCCGGCGTGGATGTCCTCTGCTTTGGCAACAACCTGGGCTACGATGAGGAAATACCGGAGAAATTCCAGGCTATCGTGCTGAAGGCAGTGGAGGAGGGCAGGATCAGGCCGGAGCGGATCGAAGAGGCGTATGAGCGGGTGATGCGGCTGAAAAAACAGATGGGAAGCAAAAATTGACCTAAAGGAATTGAAAACACAATGGTAATGAAAAAGATCACGCTGGCTTTATCTTTTATGGTTTTTATCAACATTGGTGCAGCAGCTCAGCCCTCGGGAAAAGAAACAGAAGCCAAAATCGACAGCATCCTCCCCCTCCTCACCCTGGAGGAGAAAGTCGCCCTATGCCACGCCCAATCCAAATTCAGCTCCCCCGGCGTGCCCCGCCTGGGCATCCCGGAACTCTGGATGTCGGATGGCCCGCACGGCGTCCGGGCGGAGATCAACTGGGACAACTGGGGGTACGCCGGCTGGACCAACGACTCGATTACCGCCTTCCCGGCGCTGACCTGCCTGGCGGCTACCTTCAACCCGGAGCTTTCTTATCAATACGGCCTTGCGGTAGGGGAAGAGGCCCGTTATCGCAAAAAAGATATCCTCCTGGGGCCCGGTGTCAATATTTACCGCACTCCCCTTAATGGCCGCAACTTCGAATACATGGGCGAAGACCCTCACCTGGCTTCCACCCTGGTAGTGCCCTACGTCCAGGGCGTACAGCAAAATGGGGTGGCGGCCTGCGTGAAACACTACGTCCTCAACAACCAGGAACGCTGGCGCGATCACATCAACGTGAAAGTGAGCGACCGGGCCCTCTACGAGATCTACCTGCCCGCTTTCAAAGCTGCGGTGCAAGAAGGCGGCGCCTGGTCGGTTATGGGAGCGTACAACCAATTCCGGGGCCAGCACTGCTGCCATAATGAAATCCTGCTGAACCAAATCCTCAAAGAAGACTGGGGCTTCGACGGGGTAGTCGTCACCGACTGGGGGGGTGCCCACGACACCCGCGAGGCGGCCCTGTACGGCCTGGATATCGAAATGGGCACCGGGACGGACGGGCTGACCACCTCTACCCGGAATGCTTACGATTACTACTATCTCGCCCGGCCTTTCCTCAGCATGATCAAAAGCGGTGCGGTTCCGGAATCGGTCGTGGACGAGAAGGTCCGCCGGATACTCCGCCTGATGTTCCGCACCAATATGAACCCCAACCGGCCGCCGGGCAGAATGAACAACGAGGAACACCTGCAGGTGGCCCGGGCCGTTGGCGGAGAAGGTATTGTTCTCCTGAAAAATGACGATGGCTTTTTTCCCATCAATCCGGACAAAGAGATAACCATTGCCGTAATCGGGGAGAACGCCACCCGCGCCATGACGGTGGGCGGCGGCTCCTCGGAGCTCAAGGCCAGGGATGAGGTCTCGCCGCTGCGAGGGCTAAAAGAGCGGTTCAGGAATGCCACCATCATTCATGCCATGGGCTATGCCTCCGGGCCGCCGCAGTATGGCCGGGAAGTGCCCTCGGCCCTCGACGCCGATTCGTTGCGCCATGCGGCAGTAAAGGCCGCCGGGCAGGCCGATGTGGTGTTGTTTTTTGGGGGGCTGAACAAAAACCACTTTCAGGATTGCGAAGGAGGCGACCGCCGGCAGTTCGGGCTTCCCTTCGGACAGGAAGAGCTGCTGGCTCAATTGGCAGAAGTGAATGAAAATATCGGCGTGATCCTGATCAGCGGCAACGCCGTGGCCATGCCCTGGTTGTCCGGAGTGAAAGCCCTTATGCAGGGCTGGTACCTGGGCAGCGAGGCCGGCCATGCTCTGGCGGATGTGATCAGCGGTGATGTCAACCCTTCCGGGAAACTGCCCTTTTCCTTTCCGGCAAAGCTCAGCGATAACGCCGCCCATCATTTCGGCGAGCTTTCCTATCCCGGAGACAGCATCAACCAGCATTACAAAGAAGGCATTTTTGTGGGATACCGCTGGCACGACATCCAAAAGATCAGGCCCCTGTTTGCTTTCGGGCATGGCCGGTCGTACACCAGCTTTGAACTGTCGGATATCAAAACGGACAAACCATCCTATTCCGCCGGCGGGCAGGCTATCATATCCTGCGAGGTAACCAATACCGGCGATGCCGACGGGGCGGAGGTGGTGCAGGTGTACGTCGGAAAGCCGGATTCCAGGGTAGAACGAGCGGTGAAGGAGCTGAAGGGGTTCCGCAAAGTGCATTTGACAAAAGGGGAAAAGACAAGTGTGGAGATTCCCATAGAGATGGACAAGCTCGCCTTCTACGATGAATCCATCTCCGGGTGGAAACTGGAAAGGGGAACCTACATCCTTTTCGTGGGCACTGCTTCTGACAATATCGTACAGGAACTGGAAATAACGGTGAAGTGATGCCTTTATGAAGGCGCTCCGGAAAGTCCTCCAAATGAGTGGATGAGTGAGGGACTGAATGAGTGAATAAATATAAAATATGTATTGTTTTTAAAATCAAACTTTATTACATAGTTGATTCTATTCACTCATTCACTCATTCACTCATTCAGTCCATATACTTAATCCCTCATTCTTTTATCCCTTCCCCATGCCCGACCTCAAACCCCTCCGCCCGATACCAGACGTCCATTTCCAGCGAGGGCAGGTCGAACATCGCCGTCCACAACGTCCGCGTTTCGCCGGAGGTGAACCGTATGGCTTCCATGACGTCCAGCAACTGGCCGATGTCGCCGATGCCGGCCTCCAGCATAGGCTTTGCCTTCCGGTAACGGGAACAGTTGCTCTCTACAAAATCCAGCCCTTCCAGGTAAGCGGTGTTGGTCAGCAGCAGGTAGGGCTTGTCCCGCCGGAAGACATGAGCGTTTTTATCGGGATCCCACTCCAGCACGGCGGCATCGCCGCCAGCGTCAGCCAGCAGCAGATGGTTGAACTCCTCCGGGAACCAGATGCGGACGGACTGGAACAGGGCGGCGGCTTCCTCTACCGTAGCGCATGTCTCTAGGGCGATGCGCACCATGTGGATGACCTGCACGGCGGGCACCTCGGGGTAGGCATAACCTTCCTTCTGGTTGTAACGGGCCGGGTTGCCGTTGGTAGAGACGCCGATGAACAGCCCCTTTTCGTTCATGCCGTCAGTCACCCAGTGGTAGGGCATATAGCAGGAATTGCCCAGCACCTGGTAACTGCCTTCCATTTTGGTGTTCACCAGGAAATGGGGGCGGTCCGACTGGTTATCGAAATTGCGGCCAACCAGGTGCCGCCCTTCGTTTTCCAGATAGTAGGAGGCCAGGCTGCAGGAAAAGTCTGTCTCGTCGAGGAATTTCTGATAATTGAAGAGGTACCACCAGGAACCCATGAAGTATTCGTGTTCCATGTACCGCAGGTCGAGTTCGTCCAGGGTAAGCCCCCTCGCCTCTGCGACGCCGCGCAACAGCTCGAGATATGGCGGGTAGAGCTCCAGGTACATTTGTTCGATCTGCTGGTTGATGGCCTCGTTTTCCGCCGTCCGGCCCGGCTGCAGAAAGCCGAACCTGGCCTGATTGATCCGCCCGAGCAGGTAACCCAGTTCGTAGTGGGTCGCTTCGATACTTATCTTTTTGGGCAGCAGGCCGGGGCGGATGGCCTCGTAGCGCATCACCTCCTTGCCCAGTTCGGCAGTGGCCAGTTGGAGGCACTCTTTGAATCTGCGGTCGTAAGAACCCAGTAATTCCTGGGAGGGCAGGAAGGGGTTGGGCGAGGAAGCTTCTTCTTTTTGGCAGGCGAGCAAAACAAAGACAATTAAAATACCCGCCATTAATCCCGCCTGCGAGCGCAAGCCGTGTGTTTTTTTCATTGTCGCCGGGTTTTGTCGGGCAATTAAATTTTGGCAAGGAAATAAGATAATAGCTATGGTGCTGATTATCAATGACTATTGTCAGTGTCTAGTGCCTCGTGCCTCGCGCATTAAATAAGGGGAGCATAGCGGGTGCCTATTTTTTCGTTGGGCAAGGCGCAAGGAGGGAGCATAGCGGTGCTACGTGACTGACGAGCAACGCCGCTTAGCGGAAAAAGAGGCCGCGATATTCCCCCGCTATTTAGTGCGCTAGGCCGCCGCTCATACTGCTGGACATTTGCCGGGGCCTTTTAGTATCCCGAATTCATCGGGTGTAGATTGATCAAAGACAGCCTGCGAATCTTCTGGATTGCACTCGATCCATGACCGGGTTTACTCTATCTCCTGCTTCTTGTAAAAAGTGTTTTTCCCGACAGTATAGGCGTAAGCTGCGGCTGGAAGAAAATGGAGGTTTACCCCATCAATCATTTTGCTGCCTGATTTGTCAATTGTTGTGACAAGAGCATTAGATAATTTATTCTTTTGGCAAAACCAGATTAAATTGGATAGTTTTTCGGGATGATGATAGAACTGGTTGCTCCATTTTACCTCCACTGCCCATTTGGGCTTTTGATCTTTTTCGCTCAACCCCACCATGTCCACCTCACCACTTTTCCAACGGGCATAGAAAGGTGTGTGCCAATCCCGGTGGAGCCATTGGGCCATTATGGCTGTTTCTACCAGATTGCCCATTCGGTCATCAGTAGCGGGTACCGGTGAGAACAAAGCGCTCCGCAAAGATGGGTTGGTCAGGTAAATTTTGAAGAAGTTATCTCGCTGAAAATAACTTCAGGGTAACCACCGTAGTTGATATACTCGATAAATTGTTCGTTAAGTTCCTTTTCAAAAGTAGCGCCGAAGTAAGGCACATTTTTTCCTCCTATTTGCAGGAATACCTGCTTGATAAGGTGGTTATTTCCTTTTAGTTCTATAAATTCGTTAAAGGTCAAAGGAGGTAACATGAAATCTGTGAATCGGCCCGCTCCGCTTTCCCTGCTTTTCAGTTTCAGTGCAGCGGCAGCCGATCCTGATACTACAAACTTGACATTCCGGAAGCTATCCGCAAGAGATTTCAAATGAATCTCCCAATCTTTCAAATATTGGATTTCATCGAAAAAAACGGCCCATTCGCTCGCCTTTTCGACTTGTTCACCGCTAGCTTCCCATGCTATCCGAAGCAGGCTTTCTAAGGCAATACCAGTATAGATGGGTGTTTCGATAGATAGATAAACCAAGCGGCGGGCTGGGGTTCCTTCTTCAAGGAGGCGTTGTACAGTATGAAAAAGCATTACAGTTTTGCCAACTCGTCTTGGTCAATAATTGTTTTCGGGTAAAAAAAGAGCATTATTTAACAATTAACGCCAAGAGAGCTTGCCCGGAAACTTGCCGAGCCTCCGCCAATTATCTATCTTGCGCCAGCAACCATGTTAAACCCACGCTCCAATTCGAGCAAACACCCGCCCCTGGACGTTATATAGTAGTTTTCATGGTTATCAGCCGGCCTGTAATGTCGTTTCCGGACCTGCTGCCAGCTCATTTTATCGGTTCCCAAGCCGGCAACGGAATCAACCAAAATGCCAATTCCCCGACAACTCCGCTCCCTGCTTCACTACCTGCTCCTGGCAGCAGGAACCCTGCTCCTGGGGCTGGCCCTCCTGACCGGCCTGGCCTACTATATCGCCGTCTCGGATCAGGACCGGGTGCCGGCCCTTGTCGAGGAGATCTGCCGGAAGAACCTGGGCGCAGAGGCTACTTTTTCCCACTACCGGTTTCAATACCTGGAGCATTTCCCGTTCTTGTCCCTGGCGCTGGAGGATGTGGTGCTCCGCGACCCCTGCTTTTCAGACCACGGCCGGGAATTGCTGCGCATCAAAGAAATGAACGCCGTTTTCCGCCCCTGGAAAATGCTGCGCCGGGAGTTCGAACTGAAGTCCGTCACCCTCGACACCGCCCGCGTACAGCTCTACCGCACGGAGGATGGGTATTTCAACGCTGCTTTCCTGGAGGAGGATTCCCTCGCTGCCCTTAGCCGGCGGGACAGTACAGCCTCCTTTTCTTTGGATAAGATAAAATTGAAAAACATATTTTTCGATTTTCAGGATGCGCTCCGGGGCAAGCATTTTCGGTTTCAAATCCGGCATTCCGATATTGCCCTTTCCTCTTCGGAAAGCGGCATCCGCATGAAACTGCGGGGCAACTGGTTCTTTCACGGCCTCTACTTCAAGGTAGAGAACGGTCCCTATTTCCGCAACCAGGAGTGCCGGCTGGCCCTGAATGCCCGATGGGGCGGCCCGCAGGGAGGTGTCCGCCTGGCGCCCTCCCTGGCCGTGTTCGGGCAGGATAGCCTGCAACTGGAGGGAACGCTGGAGTTTGGGGATACCAGCCACCTGCGGCTGTCCATCCGCAGCCGGGGTATCCTGCTGGAAAACGCCCGCCCCCTGCTCGCCGATAATTTACAAAAGAGCCTCCGGCCGTTTTCCCTGACCCGGCCGGCGGCCACCACCGTCACTATCGACGGCCCCCTGTTGCCGGGCAAGCCCCAGCCGATGGAGGTGGAATTCCAGGCGGACAGCGCCGTATTGTCTGCCAACACCCTGCGGTTTGCCGGCAGTACCCTGCGGGGCGCTACGTCAACAACTGCGACTCCACCGGGCCGATCACAGCCCACAGCGACTGCCTCGACATCGAACTGCTTTCCGCCCGGCTTTTTGATACGATCCCTGTGGAGGCCTCCTATCACGCCGAGGATATGAAAGCGCCGGTGGCGACGGTCGAGGGCCGCCTCGAAGCTTCCCTGCCGGATATCAACGCCCATCTCCCGCCGGGCGGGTTCCGGTTCCGAAGCGGAAAAGCAGAAGTGGATTTCAAGCTGTCCGGCAGGATGGACAACCCCCTGGCCGCCTCCGCCGCCCGGCCGGAGTTGACATTGCAGGGTACGGGGCGCGTCCGGCGGGCTGCCCTGGATTACCTCCCCCGCAGGATACAAATGGAAAGCATCAACGGGGATTTCAGCTTCGATGCGTCCGACCTGAACATTCACAACCTGGAGCTTCGCCTGGGCAAAAGCCCCTGCAAGGCGCGGGGCACGATCTTCGGGTTCATGGCTTCTCTTCTGGAGGAGAAAAGCCGGCTGTTCGCCAGCCTGGACGTGCAGGCGCCTCACCTGGCCATGGATTCTTTCCTGGACGCCGGGGCACCCGAAACCCGGAGCGCCGGAAAAGGCGGGCGGCCAGGCGGCATCCCGGGCGGCCTGGAGGCCGAAATCCGGGTAAGCGCCGGATCAGTTACCTACCGCAAGCTACAGGCTTCGGACGCCAGGTTTACCTGCCGGCTGCTGAACGCCTGCGCCGAAAGTGGGCCAGGGCCCTGCATCCGGATCGACAGCCTTTCCGCCCGGATCTTCGGAGGCATTCCGGTGCGCGCCGCTATACGGCTGGATCAATTAGACAACCCCCGGCTTGTCCTGGCCCTTCAGCTGGATGCCCCGCTGCTGGAATTCAACCCCATGTTGCCGCCGGATAAGCTGCGCCTGAACGGAGGGCAGCTGAAACTGGAGATGCGCTACGAAGGGCGGCTCGACGATTATTCAGAGCTGGGCGCCAACGCGCTCCGGGGCAATTGGCAGGGCACAGCATCTGTAACCGGCGCCGGCGCCGACTACCTGCCCCGGCACTATGAATTCCGCCGCCTCGACGGCGCTTTCCATTTTGATGCCCAGGCCCTGATGATCGACAGCCTGGACCTCCTGTTGAACGGGAACCAGGCCAGAGCCAGGGGCCGCATCGAAGGGTTCCTGCCCTTCCTCTTCCATACGGAAGGGAAACTCCGCGCCGTATTGAACCTCACTGCACCGGAACTGGACCTCAACCGCTTTCCGGCAGGCAAAAAAGGAGAGGTTCACCGAAGGGGACGCCCCTCCGGCCCGGCCCGCGTCGCCCGCGCCCTGGAGGCGGCGCTGGCGTCGGTCGAAGGCAACCTTTCGGTGAAGGCGGAGAAACTCCTCTTCCAGGGCATGAGCCTGGATGACGTGGCTTTCGAGGGGCGCTTATTGCCAGCCTGCGAGGGGCAGGATAGCCCCAACGGCTGCGCACGGATCGGCCGGCTGTCCGCCCGGCTTTTCGGGACGGCGCCTTTTCATGCCACCCTGGAGGTGACCAACCTGCAGGACCCCTTTTTGTCGCCGATGTGCAGGTGAATATGCCGATGAAGGAACTGAACCGGATGTTTGCCCCCGGCCAGTTCCGCTTCGGCGGGGGCATGATTGCCGTCAACTTCCATTACGAAGGGCGGCCAAAAGGGCACTTCGATGTGGAAAATGCCCTGCTTGACGCCAAACTGAGCGGGGAGGGGCACATCACGGACGGCGCCTTTGCCTACAAGCCGAGAGGATACCGGTTTGAAAAAGTGAATACCCGGTTTTCTTTCGACGAGCAGGATCTGTTCATCAAAGAAATCCGGTTGCTGCTGAATGACAACGAGATGGAGGGCAACGGAAAATTCTATGGCTTCCTGCCCTTCCTCTTCCTTCCCGGCCGGGAGTTGGAGACCTCTCTGGAAGTAACCGCCCGGACGTTCGACCTGGGAAACTTCAAAGCGCCGCAGAAGTTCCTGCAGCCGTCGGCGGGCCGCCCCCAGGATTCGACTGTTGTGACCCGACTGGTCAATGCCGGGCTGGAAAAGATCAACGCGCGCCTCCAACTGCGGATCGATAGCGTCCGGTACCGCAACTTCCGGGCCGCCAATGTGCAGGGTGAACTGGCGATGAAGCCCGGAGCCCTGCGTTTTGACGACACCCGGATGGACCTCTGCGACGGCGACTTCCGCCTGAGCGGCCGGATCGAAGGGCTGGAAGAAAACCGGCCGGACATCGACGTCCGGGTGGAGTTCCGCAATACTGATATCCGCCAGGTCTTCCGGTCTTTTGACAATTTCGGCCAGCAGGACCTGACGTTCCAAAACATCAGAGGGCGGCTGGATGCGGATGTGCGGTTCAGCGCCCGCGCCAATGCCAATTACGACCTGCTCCCGGCTTCTATGAGGGGGCAGTTCGGCGTGAAGGTGCAAAACGGGGCGTTGATCAACCTCCCCGCCCTGGATTCTCTGCAGAACTTTCTCCTTCGGGGCCGGGGATTGTCCAACATCCAGTTCGCCACGCTGGAGAATGCCTTTGAATTGGAGGGACAGAACCTGCTGGTCGACCATTTTTTCGTCGCCTCCACCGCCTTGTCTTTTGGCGTGGAAGGCCGCTATGCTCTCGGCGAAGGTTCAGATACCGACCTCCTGTTCGAAGTGCCGGTGGCCAACCTGTTCTGGCAAGGCAAAGAGGTGGACGCGCTGGAAAAGCTGCACCGCAAGAAACGCGGGCCGGCGATCCTGCTCCGCGCCACGGAAAAAGAAGAGGGCGGGCTGAATTTTAAATGGGTGCTGTCGAAGGGGAAGTAATGCTGTTGGCAATACCCTCACCGCCCCTCCTCCTTATCCTGTATCAGAATAATATGCCGGCTTTTCTCCCCTACGTTTACCGTGCTGCTCTCCGGGTCAATCTCCAGGATGAGGTAGCGCGCCCCCCGGGCCTCGTTGTCCAGGATATCGGCTTCGATCACTCCGGGGCCTTCATTTTCCCCTCCGAAGGAAACGGAAGTATTGGCCAGTACGTAGTCCTCTCCTTCCTTTGCGCTGGAGGGCGCGATCACTCTGACTCTGGCCTCGCCGGACAACCTGCCCGGCTTTTCGGCAATCAATTCGATATTCATCTTCCCGGTGCCTTCCTTTACAACGGAGTTGGCCTCGGCGAAGCTGACCGCCGGGGCCGTTTCCAGTTCGAATACGGCTACCGACCCGCTGACCTCATGGGCGGCCAATACGTAAGCGGTGCCGGTAGGGCTGTCTTCCGGGGCGATATAGATAAGCCCTTCGGGACTGAGGTCGCCCCCCAGGCTGTCTACCGCCCGGGTATTGATGTACTGGACGAATTTCGGCGAAGCGGGCTTTTCGAGGGAGTACATCACCACCCCGCCAATTCGCTCCAGCGCGACAAACGCGAAGGGCACGCCGTTGAGTTCGGCAACCTTGACGCTGGCCGGCTCCGGCCCTTTGTCATCCGAACGGCTCTTGAAATCGTTGTCCTTATTCTGGGAGTTGAACAAAGGCCCGAATACGGGATCGGCGGCGGTGATCTGCTCCAGCGCGTTGCCACTGTCGTATACCAGCGCGCCGGTGGCGGCATCCCATATAGCAAAGGACCGCCCGCCGAAAGTGTGGAGTTCTTCAAATTGGCCGTCGCCGTCAACGTCGCCGGTGGCGCTGCTCACCCGCAGGCGGCCCAGCAAGGCATCATCCCGGAGCAAGGCGGCACCAGGAAAGAACCGTTCATTCAGGACGATCTTTTTATCCTTCACCCGGTATTCTTCCGTGAACCCTTCGTAGTCGCGGGCGTCGCCCTCATTGGCCGTGATCAGATAAGGCTTGCCCCCTGCTGTAAAAAAGTCGATCGCATCCGGTTGGTACATGCCTTTGATGGGCCAGTTGGCGAAGAAAATGCCGCCAGAGCTGTTGGAAACGTCCAGCGTCAGGCCCTCCGCCGACCAGTCCTTGTACCCCAGAGGAATAATGGCCGATATTTCCGGCACCGTAAGGTCGGCCACGGCCAGCGCATTGTTTTCCTGGCAGGTGATGTATGCCGTCGTGCCATCATCGGAAACGGCGATGTATTCAGGTTCGAGATCCTGGGCAACGGTGGCGCCCGGCCCGTAGATGCGCACCCCCTGTGCTGCCAGCTCGTCCCGGTATCCGTTAAAAGCGGTGAAGTCCAGGGTTGTGGTGACCGGGCTGGCAATCCCCCCGCTGATGTCTATGATGCTGACCGACCCTTCGGGGTCGACCCTGTAATCATCGCTGGGTTCGCCCTCATTGGCCGTCAGGACCTTGTTGCCGTCCGGCGAAAAAACGATCATATCAGGCATGGCCCCAACGGTGGCGGCGCTGATAAATATACCGTTGACATCCAGAAAAGCCACCCTGCCCGGATCGGTACCTTCGACGCCCTGAATCGCTACGGCTACGATCCCATTCCGGACGGCGACAGAGTTGATGCGCCCGCCGAACACATCCAGGTGCACGCTCCTGATCTCCTTTATCCGCGCCGGGTCGCTGAAATCGAGTATCATCAGTTTATTCTCGCTGGAATTGGTCACGAACAAGCGGGAAGAAGCCGCGTCGTGGGCCACGATCTCGGCAGAAGCCCCTTTTTCAAAAAAGTAACTGCCGGCATGAGACAACCTGGCCCGGATAGCCGGCGGCGGCGACGGCGGCTGCATATCCTTATCCTGGATCAACACGATATGCTGCGCCCTCTTGCCCGGAACGAGCCGGCCGTCTTCCGGCACGACGATCTCCAGGACGAGGTAACGGCCGCCAACGACGCCGTTCTTCAGAATGTCGAGACTTACCTGAAGCGCTTTCGGCCCGCCTTCCGCGAAGCGCAGCGACCGGTCCGCGATCGTATAATCGACGCCTTCTACGGCCGTAGACTCCGGAGCAGCCCGGACGGCAGCCGTGCCGGATGCCAGCCCGCCGGCCTCTGCCACCACCTGGATGTCAATCCTGCCGGCACCTTCCGGCACAATCGTACTGGACTCCGCAAAGCCGACAGCGACACGGGCCAGGGTATCCTGGAAGCAGCCTCTGCCCACCGCATGGCCGGCAAACAAGCCGGGCGATAAGAGTGCCAGCAAAGCGGCCAGCAGCATTGCTTTCGCATGAAGGTCATAACGTCTCATAGGTGAAATTTTGTGCCGCCTGAATGCGTGCAGGCGGACGATAGCCCTGATCGGATGAAAGGGGAGAATACGTTTTGCCCGCCGGCCGGAAGAGGGGTAGTTTGGCCGGCCGGCCCGGAATGGAAATACGGAAAAAGAACAGATATGTTGCCTGAATATTCAGGGCGCGATTCCTTTTTGTACCCCTTGCTTGGATTTAGGCCCGTCCGGCCGGCCGGGTAAATCTTAGGCTATAGGTTTTAGGGGGGCAACCCAGGCCTAATCAGGCACTCAACAGGCGCCTAACGCCCAAAACCTAATGCCTAAATCCTCCCAACACCGGAGGGGGCACAATTTAGCATCGCACCCCCTTCATGCTTCATGCCCCTGTTTCCGCCGCTGCCACGCTCATTCCACCACCAGCCGCTTCGACACCAACCCGCCGCCGCCAGCCAGCCGCACCAGATAGATGCCCGCCGGCATGCCGGCCAGGGCGATCTCCTCCCGGTATTCGCCGGCCAGCGGAAAAACGCTGCGCTGGTAAACCAGCCGGCCAGCAGCATCGAATACCTGAAGCCGGTAGATGGCTTCCTTAAGGTGGCGCAAACGCACAAAAGCCGCCCCGGAAGCAGGATTGGGGAATAATTCAAAACCCGCCGCTTCTTCCGCTTCTTCCGCCCCAACACAAACATCCACCTCGAAATTGAGCACTACCGGCGACTGGCAGCCAAACGCACTCACAACGACTGCCTCGACGCTGTAAATCGCCGGCGCGAACCCCGCAACGACAAAGGCATCCTGCGCTACGCCGTCAATGAGGAAAATATTGCCCGGGCCCGGGCTGAAAACGGTAATATCCCCCGAGCAGATCGTCGTATCCTGCGGAAAGCCCAACACCGGTAAGGGGTGGAACACGACCTCCGCCGAACCGCCGCCGGTACAACCAAGGGCATCGGTAACCGTCACGCTGTAGGTGCCGCCGGCGGTAACGCTGATCGACTGCCCAACCTGCCCGTTGCTCCAGGAATAGGAAGAATAACCCGGGCCGGCATCCAGCATGACCATCTCCCCGACACAAGCGGAAATATCCCCGCCCAGGCCGACTGCCGGAGGAGGAACGATGGTAGCCAGCACGGTATCCATGGCCACACATCCACTCGGGGTAGTGGCCGATACGGTGTACATACCGGGCTCATTTACCGAAATGAAGGGCGATGTCTCCCCGGTAGACCAAAGGAACTCATCATAAACGCCGCTGACCTGCAAGGTGGCCTCCTCCCCTTCGCAGAAGGACACTTCGCCGGGCAAGGAAACGATGGGGCAGCTCAGCCGCAGGCCAAACAGGGCCACCGTCCCGCTTACCTTGTAAGCTACGGCCAGCAAAGGCCGCCCGGTAGGGCTGGCGGATGCCGGGATAAAAGAGATTCCCTCCGGGCTGAGATCCCCGCCAATACCATCCACCCTGCGGGTGTTGATGTACTGGATGAATTGCGGCGCAACAGGATTAGTGACCTCATAGACGATGATGCCGCCCACGCGCTCCAGTCCGATGAAGGCAAACTGCCGCCCGTCGACCTCGGCGACAACCACCGATTCCGGTTCCGGGCCTTTATCGGCAGAACGCCCCTTGAACTCGTTTTCCTCGTCATTGCTGTTGAACAGGGCACCGAAGCCGGGGTCAGCCGCAGTGATCTGCTCGAGGTCATTCCCGCTGTCGTAAATCACGCCTCCATTCAGCGTGCTCCGGATCGTGAAAGAACGGCCGCCGTAGGCGTGAAGCTCATCGTAATCTCCATCGCCATCCGTGTCGCCGGCGGCGCTGGTAATGCGCAGGCGCCCCAGAAGCGCGTCTTCCTTCAGATACTCAGCATCGGGGAAGGCGGTGGGGTCAAGCACGACCTCGTCATCGCCTACCCGGAGCTCCTCGCTGAAGGCATCGTAGGCCCTGGCGTTGCCCTCGTTGGCGGTAATGAGGTAGCCCACACCACCGACGGAGAAATAATCGATACCGTCAGGTTGATACATGCCCTTCACCGGCCAGTTGGCGAAAAAAACATCGCCGGACTCATCAGAGGCGTCGAAGGTGGTGCCCGGCCTTGTCCAGTCTTTGGTTCTCAACGGCCAGATGCCAGCTACTGTTCCTCCGATCAGATCGACCACTGCCAAAGCGTTGTTCTCCTGGCAGGTTACATAGGCGATCCTTCCGTCGTCGGAAATGGCGACGGACTCCGGTTCCAGGTCCTGAGCGACCGTGGCATTGGGGCCGAAAATGCGCACGCCCTGCGCCTCCAGGCTGGCCTGCTGGCTGTTGAACGCCTCAAACCCCAGGGTCGCTACCGTAGCCCCGGCCACTCCTCCGCTGATGTCTATGATGCTGACCGACCCTTCCGGATCGACGGAATAGTCGGCGCTGGGTTCTCCTTCGTTGGCCGTTACCAATTTGGACCCGTCGGGGGAAAAACACACCATTCCGGGCATTGCCCCAACCTGGACTTCATGGAGGAAAACGCCGTCGGCATCAAAGAACACCACTTTGCCGTTGTCCCCGGTATTGTGGCCGGGCACCGCGACAGCTACCACGCCATCCCGGGCGGCCACGGAACCGGGGCCGGCACCGTAGGGGGCAATGGAAATGGTGTCTGCCAGCATAATATTGCCCGGAGTTGAATAGTCGAGAATCTCAACGAGGGCGGCCGCGGGATTGCTCACGAACAAGCGCCGGTTTTGTGCGTCGTACGCTACCATCTCCATCGCGGAGCTGTAGGGCGTGGAATAACTGCCCAGATAGTCCAGCTGCATATAAGGATCCGGCTGGGCGGCCGGCGGCGGATCATCGTTGTCCTTGATGAGCAGGATGTAGCGGCTGGTGTCGCCGACGATGACCGAAGAGCTGGCCGGATCGATCTCCAGGATGAGGTATCGCCCTCCGGGTTCCGCGTTGTCGGGAATATCGACCCGCAGCACCTGCGATGCGCCGGCGCCGGCTTCGAAGGACACGGTATTGGAGGAAAGGACGAAATCTCCTCCTTCCCGTGCGGTAGAAGCGCCGGCTATCCTTATGACGGCCTCTCCGCTGAGCACGCCTGCCCGGCCGACCGCCAGCTCGATCTCCACTTCGCCCGCGCCTTCTTCCACCACAGCGCCGGATCGGGCAAAGCCGGCTGTGGCTGCGGTGTTCACTTCAAAAACGGCAACGCTGCCGCTGGCTTCGTGCGAGGCCAGGACATAGGGCTTCCCGGTGGGGCTATCCTCCGAAGCGACATAGATAATATCTTCGGGGCTGCGGTCGCCGCCCAGCCCGTTGGCGGTGCGGGTATTGACGTACTGGACAAATTCCGGAGCCGCCGGGTCGGCAAGGCTGTACATCACAATCCCTCCTATGCGCTCCAGCCCGATGAAGGCATAGGGCCTGCCGCCAATCTCGGCAACGACTACCGCTTCCGGCTCCGGGCCTCTGTCATCGGAACGGTTTTTAAGCTCGTTTCCGGCATAATCGGCATTGAAAACAGAACCGAAAACAGGATCGGCGGCGGTGACCTGCTCCAGGCTGTTGCCGCTGTCATACACCAGCGTGCCGGCCGTGGCGTCCCAGATCGAAAAGGAGCGGCCGCCGAAAGCGTACAGCTCATCATAATCGCCATCGCCGTCGGTATCGCCGGCAGCCCGGCTGACCCGCAGGCGGCCGAGCAGGACGTTCTCCTTCAGGTATTCGGCATCGGGGAAAGCCCCGGGGTCGAGTACGGCTGCATCGTCGCCGACGCGTATTTCTTCGCTGAAACCTCCGTAATCGCGGGGATCGCCTTCGTTGGCAGTGATCAGGTAGGCCCGCCCCCCGGCAGTGAAGTAATCGATAGCATCCGGCTGATACATGCCCCGGACCGGCCAGTTGGCGAGGAAAATGTCGCCGGAACGGTCCGAGGCATCCAGGG
The DNA here is from genome assembly GCA_020636375.1 of Lewinellaceae bacterium. Taxonomy (GTDB): domain Bacteria; phylum Bacteroidota; class Bacteroidia; order Chitinophagales; family Saprospiraceae; genus JACJXW01. The sequence continues at coordinate 132,460 of JACJXZ010000017.1, forward strand.
TGGCGCCTTCGGCCGACCAGTCTTTATGTCCCAAAGGAAGGATGGCCCTGATCTCCGGCACGGTGAGGTCGGCCACGGCCAGGGCGTTGTTCTCCTGGCAGGTGATGTAGGCCGTAGCGCCATCATCGGAAATAGCGATGTGTTCCGGCTCCAGGTCCTGAGCTACCGTAGCGCCGGGCCCGAACAGGCGGATGCCCTGCGCGGCCAGGTCCGCCCGCTGCGCATTGAATGCCGTAAAACCCAGGGTAGTGACAACCGGGTTTAGAACCCCTCCGCTGATATCCACAATGCTGGCCGAACCTTCCGGGTCGATGGCGTAATCATCGCTGGGTTCCCCCTCGTCGGCCGTCAGCACCTTCGTCCCGTCCGGCGAGAACAGGAGCATGCCGGGAAGGACGCCGACGGTTGCCGAGCTGATGAAGCCGCCGTTTGCATCCAGAAAAACTACCTGGCCAGGGTTGGTGGCGATATCGCCCTGAAGGGCGACGGCCACGATACCGTCGTGGAAGTCGACAGCACGAATCGCTCCCCCGTACGCATCGAGATTGATCCGGGCAACGACCTGAATACTCGCCGGATTGCTGAAATTAAGGACCTCCAGGTTGTTCTCGCCGGGATTGGCGACGTACAAGCGGGACGTGCCGGGGGCGTACGCGATGGCCCCGGCGGAAGCGCCGGCCGGAAAAGCAAAACTGCCGACAGGAGACAATAAGGCCCTGGGGCTATCCTGCGGCGCCGGCGGGGCGTCGTCCGTATCCTGGATCAGAACGATATGGCGGTTTTTGCTTCCCGTTGTAAGCTGGCTGCCATCCGGCCGTTCGAGTTCGAGGATGAGATATCGCCCGCCCCTGGCGTCATTATCCAGGATGTTCAGAACAGCCACCTGGGGCGCCGACGTATTTTCCGGAAAGGACAGGGTGGTGCTGGCCAGCGTGAAGTCTTCCCCTTCTACAGCGGTGGAAGCGCTGATGATGCTGACCGCAACTTCTCCCGCCAACGCTCCTTCTACCTCAACCCGTACTTCAACCTCCAGCCGGCCGCTCCCCTCGGGAACGATGGTACTGGAGGCAGTAAAGGCGACGGCCGGGCCGGTACCGATTTCGAAGATGGCCAGGGTCCCGCTGGCCTTATGCCCGACAGCCAGCATGGCCTTCCCATTGGGGCTGTCATCGGCAGCAATAAAAACAATGCTCTCCGGGCCGAGGTCCCCACTGGGGAAAAAGAGGTTGCGGGTGTTGATGTATTGCACGTACTTCGGCGCCGCCGGATCGCTCAGTTCAAATACCATAACGCCGCCAATGGGTTCCATAGCGACAAAAGCGTGAGGCACGCCATTGACCAGGCCTACTGCGACGGATTTCGGCTCGGGCCCTTTCTCGTCGGAACGCCCCTTGGCTCTATTCTCATCATCGGCGGTGTTGAAGAGCGGCCCGAAGTCCGGGTCATTGGCGATGGCCATTTCCAGGCTGCCGCCGCTGTCGTACACCAGGCTGCCGGTGCTGGCGTTCCAGATGGAATAGGAGCGGCCGCCGAAAGCGTACAGCTCATCGTAATCTCCATCGCCGTCCGGGTCGCCATGAGTGCCGGCCACGTGCAGGCGGCCGAGCAAGGCGTCATCCTGAAGATAGGCACCATGAGGGAAAACAGTGGGATCGAGGGCGATATCGCCCACCCTGACGGCTTCGCTGAAGGCATCGTAATCGCGGGCATCCCCTTCGTTGGCCGTGATGAGGTAAGCCTGCCCGCTGACGGTGAAGTAATCGATGCCGCCAGGCTGATACATGCCTTTGACCGGCCAGTTGGCGAAGAAGATATCCGGCGACTGGTCCGAGGCGTCGAAGAGCACCCCTTCTTCCGACCAGTCCTTGAAGCCAAACGGCAGGATGTCCGTGGCGGTTGCCGTTTCCAGGTCCACCACGATCAGGGCGTTGTTTTCCTGGCAAACCACAAAGGCCGTAGCGCCATCATCGGAAATGGCGACATGCTCCGGCTCCAGGTCCTGCGCTACCGTAGCGCCCGGGCCGAACAGGCGCACTCCTTGGGCAACCAGGCTGGCGGAATCGGGGTTGAAGGCAGCAAAGCCCACGGCCGTCACATCCGAGTTCATCAAATTACCCACCCCCGGCGTAATGTCGATGATGCTCACCGATCCCTCCGGGTCAACCGCATAGTCACTGCCTGGCACCCCCTCATTGGCCACGACCAGCCGGCTGCCGTCGGGCGTGAAGGCGAGCATATCCGGCGATGCGCCCACCCTGACGGTGCTTTGCAGGAAGCCGTTGGTTTCAAAGAACAGCACGGCGCCATTATCCCCGGGTGCCGATGCTGCCATGGCCACTGCCACGATCCCGTCGTGAACGGCAATGGCACTGGCCCGCCCGTTAAACAATGCGGAGAGGTCGATGGAATTCACCGGTCCCAGGCTGGCCGGTGCGGAAAAATCAATGATGTCCAGGCGATTTTCCGCAGAATTTGCCACGAAGAGGCGTTGGGAACCGGGATCGTGCGCCACGTACCCGGCAGAAGCGCCGGACTCGTAGCTGCCGAGGTGAGCCAGTTTGAGGATGGGCGAAGCCGGGGCTGCCGGAGGCACGATATCATTGTCTTTGATCAAAACGACAACCCTGTCGTTCGAACCTGGCTCGCCGTTGATGAGTTCGGCAATCTCGAGGATCAGGTACCGGCCGCCCGGATCGGCATTGTCTAAGATTTCTATACTGACGGGTTGCGGATCAGCGCTGCTGGCCGGGAAGGTGATCGTGTCCTGCCCCAGGATATAATCCACGCCGCTTAGAGCGGTAGAAGCGCTGGCCACCGTCAGGATGGCCTGCGAAGCTTCAGCATCGGGGTTATCGATGGAAAGGAACAGAGACTGCCCGCCGGTGCCCTCCTCCCAGGCCACCGAGGCCTCGGTGAAACCGATGATTGGCGTCAGGTCTTCGCTGGTAATACCCGGGGTTGCAAAAACATCCGAATTGCCCACCTGGGTAATGGAAGCGCGCCAGTTCAGCCCGTTGTTGTTGTCCAGGGTAACGGAGGCCAGTTCCAGGGACGGGCCGGTTCCGTCGGGCGCTTCCGGCCAGGGCGGGCCATCTTCGTAGTTCACCTGGTCAATTATGGCGCCGCTAAAATTGGTGATGATGATATCCCCCCCTCCGTTGCCGAGGCTATTGGTAGCGCCCCAGCTGAGGAAATCCTCGCCAAAAAAGGCCTCGGCTACGGCCTCGTCGTAGGCCAACAGCACTACCTCGCCGGCCGGCAGGACGAGGCCCGCCGGGAAAGCGAAACTGAACTCTCCGCTGACCTGCAGCCCCCCCAGCGCAGCGGGGCTGTCCCCGGCATTGTAAATTTCGATGAATTCCTGGCTCTCGTCGGAAGGCGGGTGGTAGAAGATTTCCGTGATGACGAGGGTGGGCAGGGTATTATTATAGATAAAATCAAAGGTAAAGGGAGCGACCAGAAAGTTGCCGGCAGCATCCGTGACCAGTCCCACGGACAGCGAGTACGCCTGCCCGGCCACGAATTCCTCGGTGAACGTGACGTCCACATAAGACGCGCCGCTTCCGGGGTCGGTATAGGCCAGGTTGCTGATGGCGGTGTTTGACATATAATTGGCCGGATCCTCCACACTGGCCAAATCCATAGGTTCGCTGTAGTTGACCCGTACGGAATTAGGGCCCGTCAGTTCAGCGCCAAGCACCACCGGAGGAACGACATCCATGGTGCTACTGAAAATGACCACATCATCAAAGCCGGCCAGGTCATTGGTCCCGTTCTGTTTGGCCATCAGGCGCAACCGGGCGACAGCAGCGCCGGGAGGAAGGTTCAGGAAAACGGTCGTCCAGGCATTGGTGTTGCGGTCGAGGGACACATAGTTGTCCATATCGAAGCCGGTGCCGGCGCCGGTTTCCAGTATGTAACCAATAGAATCGTTGTCATCGTATTCTACGGTGTAATATTTGAACGAAACGGAATTGAAGGCGAAGCCGGAGAGATCCACCGGCTCGAAATCCAGGGTATGGAAACCGGGAAAGCCGCCATTGTCGTTATCCAGGTCCCGCATAAACCAGAATTTCTGGCCGGTAGCTGGTTGGATATCCTCCGTTGAGGAGGTGTCGGCCCACACGTCATCTCCACCGTCGGCGACATAACGGGGCGGGGAAACGGCGTAATTCCAGGTATCGCCGGCAGCGCCTTCGAATCCCTGGAAGAGCTCCCGGGTGTCCTGTGCAAGAAGGGGATGAGTAAGAAAAGTCATAAAGGCCAGAAAGGCTACAGCCCGGGGAAGAGGGTAAACATACACCATAGGGTTCGATTTTGGGTTTTAATTTGTATCTCTCCAAAGCCACGACCAGAGAGATCCGATATGTCTTAACCTAAAAGGCAGGCTAAATTGGTGTACGTTGTGGAAAGAGGGCGGGTTTCATACCTGAGGCATTAGTTTTCAGGAATGGAGAAGTACCGGGCCGGTTATCCGGGGATATTATCCCGGCGATAACGGTTACAGCTGGCCAACAACAAACTTCACCCCGAGCGAGTCGAGGGGAACTGGTAACTGCCCCGGAACTTTAGTGCCGCAGGTTGAATACTTATAACCCCTCTTCTGTTCGCGAGCGTCTATGACGCGATGCGGTTCAACTTGCAAGTCTCCGATTTGCGTATTTCTGGCCTTCTTATCCACGTAAGGGATTGCGCAACAATAAATTACCCATTTATACTCGTTCTTTTGCGCGCTGGCGGCGTTGCCAAGCCTCGCCGTAGCTCTGCTATGCCTGCGTTTGGCGCCTTGCCAGCACACAAAATAACTTCGTCTATTCTGTGTAACTTATTATTGCGCAATCCCTAAGTCGGAGACTTACTCATTATCCCGCATCGAGACACAGTCTCTCGCGAACAACGTATGTTTTTATTATTTTTCAACCTGCGGCACTATCGTTGCGGCGGCGCCATCTCCGGCAGGCGCTATCCCATGGCGCCTTCTTTCATCTTCTCCGCATTTTCTGCCACCTGCAGCGCTTCGATGATGGGTTCGAGATCCCCTTCGATGACTGCCTGGAGGTTGAAGTTCTTGTTGTCTCCTTCCAGGCGGTGGTCGGTGACCCGGTTTTGCGGGAAGTTGTAGGTTCGGATTTTTCCCGAGCGGTCACCGGAGCCGACGAGGGACCGTCGTTTGGCGGCCTGTTCGGACTCGTACTTCTCGCGTTGTACCTCGGCGACCTTGACGTAGAGGCGTTGCAGGGCGATCTCCCGGTTTTTGATCTGGGAGCGGCCGTCCTGGCTTTCGGAAACGATGCCGGTGGGCAGGTGGGTAATGCGGACGGCGGATTCCGTTTTATTGACGTGCTGGCCGCCGGCGCCGCTGGAGCGGTAGGTATCGATCTTGAGGTCGGCCTTGTTGATGTCGACGTCTTCCATTTCCAGTTTCGGCATGACGGCGACGGTGGCTGCCGAGGTGTGAACGCGCCCCTGCGATTCCGTTTTGGGGATACGCTGTACGCGGTGGGCGCCGGACTCGAATTTGAGTTTGCCGTAGACATCATCGCCGGAAATTTCCAGTACGAGCTTATTATATCCGCCGACGGTGCCCTCGTTAACGGAAACCACTTCTACTTTCCAACCCTGTTCTTCAAAGTACCGGGTGTACATGCGGTAGAGATCGCCCGCAAAAAGGCTGGCTTCATCGCCGCCGGTGCCGGAGCGTATCTCGAAGATCACGTCTTTGGAATCTTCGGGGTCTTTGGGGATGAGCAAAACTTTGATCTGCTCTTCCATTTCTTCCTTGCGGGGTTCGAGTTCTTCCAGTTCCATCCCGGCCATTTCGCGCATCTCGGCGCTTTCGTCCCGGAGCATTTCCCGGGCGGTTTGGATATTGCCCAGCAGTTGCTTGTATTGCTCATAGGCTTTGACCAGCGGCTGCAGGTCTTTGTATTCCTTGCTGGCCTTGGCATAGCGGCCCATATCGGCAATGAGTTCCGGATCGGCCATTTGTTCTTCGAGGTAGATATACCGTTCTTTTATAGCTTGGAGCTTGTCTAACATGTCTGTATTGAATTTTCAGGATAAAGAAAAGGAAATGGAATGGGCCCGGGGGGCCGGTTGCGAAGGGCAGGCAAAGGGCGCTACATGAATTGTTGCGGTATGAGTTGTTTTGTGGCCATGGTTTATTCTAAGCAAAATTAACATTATCCGAATAATGCGAAAACAAAGGAAACGCTTTATTTGCTATCTTGCCGGTTCGGGTGAGCATAAGCCTGTGCGGCCGACAATACAAAGATACCACAATACAGCCATACAAAACCACTCCATGCCCCTCATCTTACTCATAGAAACCGCGACCGATATTTGTTCCATAGGGTTGAGCCGGGGCAGCCGTTTGCTAAGCATCCACCAGGCGGAGGCCGGTTATCAGCACGCTGGGCAGATCACGCTGCTCATCAGTCGTTGCCTGGAGGAAGCCGGCGCCAGCCTGGCCGGGCTGGACGCCGTTGCGCTGAGCAGCGGGCCGGGTTCCTACACTTCCCTGCGGGTGGGCGCTGCTACGGCGAAGGGCATCTGCTACAGCCTGGACAAGCCCCTCATCGTCGTAGACACCCTGCAGGCCCTGGCCCTGGCGGCCCTCCGGCAGGAACGGGAAGAGGCATTGTATTATCCCATGATCGATGCCCGCCGGATGGAAGTGTACACGGCCGGTTTCGATGCATCGAACGAGCAGATAGCGCCGCCGCAGGCCCTGGTCATCGAAAAGCACGTCTTCAGCGAACAGTTGCAGGCCGGCCACCGGATCGTATTGTCGGGCAACGGCGCCGAAAAATGCCGTCCGGTCTTGCCCGGCGGCAATATCCTCTACAGCCCGGTAACCTGCTCGGCGGCGCATCTGCTCCCGCTGGCCCTGACCGCCTTCGAGCGGGAAAAATTTGAGGACGCGGCTTACTACAGCCCTTTTTACCTCAAACCGCCCAATATCACTAAGCCCCGGCCGCGCTTGCAGTGATTTAATAAGTTGCTTTTGTGCGAATTATGGTTATAACACATTTCTTTTATGTGAATATTTTTTTATTTTTGCTTAAGAATACTGAAAATTTTCCATTAACCCCTTGAATTCTGGCACAGTCTTTGCACCTTTGGGTTATGAGAAAATTCTTTAATGTGTAAAACATCTTGATATGAGAAAACAGAAAAATGAAACCGTCACCCTGAAAAAAGGAGATGGCGATATTAAGTTGGATTATGCTGAACTTAGGAAAGCGGTGCTGGTACTCAGGGCGGTCAACCACAAACTCCGGCAGCGTATCATCGACCTGCTGGAGGAAAGTGAAAGCATGACAGTGACGGATATTTATATCAAGCTGCGCCTCGAACAGTCGGTGGCCTCTCAGCACCTGGCTATCCTGCGTCGGGCCGGAGTAGTGAACACCGAACGGCAAGGCAAATTCATCAACTATTCCCTTAACCGGGACCGCCTGGCTCAAATCTCCCGCCTGGTGGATGAACTGACTACCTGAAGCCGGATTTTTCCAACAAGCTGATTTCGGAACCAAAAAATGCTGTGGCCATGTCAATGCTACGGCATTTTTCATTTATAGCCTTGGAAAAAATAAATAAAAAACGCATATTTGCAAAGTATTAATACAAGCAGACGCTTGAACAAACATATTGTTAAAAACAAACTTCTATGAGAAAAACTAAAGTAAGCATCAACAATGAGAAGCTGCATGCTTCCTCCGAAATCCTCCGGGCTGTCGCGCATCCCCTCCGGATGAAGATTCTGGAATTCATCGACCAGAATGAGGAGATCAACGTCAACAAGATCTACAACACGCTCGGCCTGGAACAGTCCATCACCTCACAGCACCTGCGCATCCTGCGGACTGCCGGCCTGGTGAATACCCAGCGTGATGGCAAGTACATCCACTACAGTATCGACTACGAAAAACTTGGGGATTCGGTAAATGCCATCCACAGGTTCCTACAGGAATCGGGAAAGTAAGGATATTCCTTCGATCCTGAAAAGGCGACGGGGATAACGGCTGCGAAAGCTGTTATCCCCGTCGTCCTTTTAACCGGCAGAGGTCAGTCGATCCCTTCCCGGGCAGAAGGCAATTTGTCCTCATCGCCGGCATCCTCCGGCGAGCCGGTGTCGGCCGGAGAAGCCTCCGGTGCGGTCGTTTCTCCGGCGGCGGTTTCAGAAAGGGGAACCGTTTCTTCCTCCTGTTCTTCGGCGGCATTTTCCCGGGCAGGAGGCGAACTGAAGAAACTGCGCTGGAAAAGCAGGATATTTATGACGCCGAGCGTGATGGACAGGTCGGCGATGTTGAAGACGGGCTTGAAGAACATGAAATGGCTTCCGCCCCAATAGGGCACCCATTCCGGCAGATACGTGTCGATGATGGGAAAGTAGAGCATATCCACCACCTTGCCGTGCAGGAAGGTGGCGTAGCCGCCCTCCTCCGGGAAAAGCTCCGCCAGCCCGCCGTGATATGGAGACTCCGAGAAGATCAGCCCGTAGAAGGCGCTGTCGAGGATATTGCCCAGGGCGCCCGCCAGGATGAGCGCAAAGCTCACCAGAAGCCCGGCCGATACGCCGGACCGCACCAGCAGGCGCAGGTAATAGACCAGAAAACCTACGGCGATGATCCGGAACAGGCTCAGGGCCAGCTTCCCGTATTCTCCTCCCAGGGAGATGCCGAAAGCCATGCCATTATTCTCTACGAAGTGGATAAGCGCCCAGTCCAACCCCATAATCTTGATCTCGTCGCCGTAGTTCATTTGCGTTTTCACCCAAATCTTCAGGGCCTGGTCGAGGACGAGGACCAAAAAAATAACCGCCAGGACTAATGATGATTTCTTCAAACCTCGGTTTCTTTTTTAGCTTTTCCGCTGCCGGTTCTGTTTGGCCTCAATGCTAAGCGTCGCATGCGGGACCGCCTTCAGGCGTTCTTTGGAGATCAGTTTGCCGGTAACCCGGCAAACGCCGTAGGCTTTGTTCCGGATGCGGATCAGCGCATTCTCCAAATGCTGGATATGCCTGCGCTGCCGGCCGGCCATATTGGTCAGCCTTTCGCTCTCGGCAGTGCCGATGCCATCGTCCAGGCCTTTGACCTTGGCATCCGGGTTGTCCGCCAGTTCGGAGAGCTGGTCCAGATAGAACTGAAGTTGTTCCTGGGCGCGCTCCAGCTTCTTTTCGATGAGCACCCTGAACTCTTCCAACTCTTCGTCGCTATACCGGGTTTTTTCAGCCTTTTGGTTCATATATTTTTTTTAGCAGGTTGGGTAATGTATTTTGTTCGTTTTTCTGGCTTTTCCCGCGAAAAAAAGGACGTTTGCAGTCAAATCGCGGGGGCAAAAATAGCAATAATAACGGTGAGATGGAAGTTTTGTTATAATATTTGCCACAAGGGGCTGTTAACGAACAATTTACCGGGCTGCCCCCGTCAGGCAGTCGATGGCCGTCTTCAGGCAAATAAAGATCGCCTCCCGCCCCTCTTTGGTGACTAACTCCCCCTCCTCCCCCTCTTCCTCGGCCAGCGCATCTTCTACGAAGGCAAGCAGGTCTTCCTGCGGGTAGTTGTTGAAAAACACATTCAACCGTTCGTGAAAACCCCTTGCTTTTACGCCTTGCAGCCGTTCCCAGTTGTCGTCCTCGGCCTGGCTGAGCTGCTGCTCCGTCACCGGGGGAACGGCCTCACCGTTCAGCGTAATGGCTTTCCAGATGACCAGCATCAGGTAAAACAGGTATTCCTTCTCGCCTTGAGTAAAAACCTGAAAGTTCTCCGTAAAGAAGTAGGACAACAGGACGGGTTGTTTTTTCCTCATTTCCTCAATGGCGCGCTCGTAGTTTTCTTCCGGGCCATCGAGCAGTTCCGCCGCCTGTTCGATCAGGTTCTCGCTGATTAGTTTCATAAACACTTTTTAAATGCTGTTTCCGGGTCAATCGGCTATACTGATGATCCGCATTTCCACGCGCTGATCCCGATTTTGCCCCTGCGGGCTTCCGTCCTTGCCGGGCGGCAGTGCTTTGCCGTACCCTTTAGGTATGGCCCTGGCCGCATCGACGCCATGGCCGATGAGATAGTTGACGATCGCCTGAGCGCGTTGGGTGGTCAGCGCCAATGCACTGGAGTGGCTGAGTTGCTGGCCAACATGAACGCCTATCTCAACGACTGCCCCCTCATTCTGGTTCAGGAACTCCAGCACGCGGCCGAGTTCGGCATAGGCCATCGGTTTAAGCGTGGGCTTATTGGCTTCAAAGACGACCGAGTTGAGGGGGATGATGCTGCCGGCTTCCACCCGGATCAACAGCAGGTCCCGGTTGATTTCGCGGTAGCCTGCCGGAATATCGGAAGCCGGTTCCAGCGGCGCTACGGCATCGGAGCCAGCAGGTACGGACAATGCTTTACGCCTCTCTTGCTCGACCTGCAGGTGAAGCTTTTGGTTCAGCTCTTCCTGCAGTTCCGTTCTGGTTTCTTTTTTTGCCCAGTAAGTGATGTCGTTGGACAGCGCGGCGCGGATGTCATCCTTCATCTGCTGGCGCAGCTCTGCCTGCACGCCGGGTTCCATGGCCTTCCGGATATCTTCTTTGAGCTGGCGCTCCCATTCTGTTTCGGGCTGCCCCCCTTTGGCCGACCAGTTTTCCGGCCGGCCGGCGGAGTTGCCGAAGCTTTGCTGGATTTCCTGCCGCAGTTTGTCTTCTTTCAACTCCAACTGCCGGCGTTCCCGTTCATCATTCAGGGAATCGGCTACCTCCCGTTTCACAGAGTCCAGCATGCTTGCCCGGAGTTCCTGTTTTATTTTTGGCGCCAGGCCTGCTTCCAGGCCTTGCCGCACTTCTTCCTGCATATACTCAAAGCCTTCGGCCTCATCCCACAGATAGGGGCTGCCCTGAGCCGCAGCTTCCGCCTGCCGTTGCTGCTTTTTCTGATGCTGCACGTAGCGCAGGTACCGCTCTTTCATATCTTCCAGTTCGCCGGGGCTGCTGGCCGGCGCTTCATAAGCATCCGGAATGATCGTATCCCGGCTGGTCCTTGCATATTGCTGGTACCGGTGCCGGAGCGCCTCCGATTCCGGGTCGGAAGGAGGGCGCCATTCCGGGGCTTCCCGGCGCTGCACGGCCTGCTCCTGCCGCAGCGCTTCCCGCTTTTCCTGAAGCTGTATCAGCTCTTCGTCAAGTTTTCTCAGATGAAGCTGCAGGCCGATGATCTCTTCGTTCCGATGAATATAGGCGGGATCCCGGTTCAGCGAGGCCAGCAAAAGGGGGTTATCCTGGTCCGCCTCCTTCAAAGGCTTCCCGGACAGCTCTACCGGATTGCTGACCGGAAAGTATCCATCCATTTTTCCACTCAGCTGAAAATCCTGCCCCAGCGGCAGGACGAACTGGAATACGCCATCCTGGCACGCCGGGCCGGCATTCGATACTGGCGGACGGCCTTCCGCAGGATAGACCTGCGCTTCGGCCCGGCTCACCACCTGCCCGGAGGCCGCATCCCTGACGGTGCCGGTCAGCAGGACCAAAGGCTCCGGAAGCAGGCTGTCAGGAAGGGTAGCCTCGAAGATGTCAAAAGAGCCATTTTCGCTCTGCCGGAGCAGATAGATCGGAGAACCCGAAGCCGGCAGGCTCAGAAAGAGGTCGTCTTCGCTGGTATTGATAACCGGGCCGAGGTTGCGGGGAAGCGTCCAGTATTCCCAGCCGCCATCGAGGCGGCGGCTGAAGTACAGGTCCTGCCCACCATGGCCGCCGGGGCGGCCGGAGGAGAAATAGAGGGTTTCTCCGTCGGCGGCCAGCCAAAGGCCCGCCTCATCGGCAGAGGAGTTAACCGGCGGGCCAAGCGGCTTCGGCTGGGTGTAGCGCCCGTTTTTCTTAACAGTGCTGAGGTAAATATCTCTGCCGCCCATGCTGCCCGGGCCGGCAAAGGAGAGCAATAAAGTTTCCCCTTCGGGGCTGAACGCGAAGTGAGCATTCCTGCCCTCCAGGCTGAAGCTGTCGATCATCAGAGGCATGGGGGGTTGCCAGACCCTCCCCTGCCGGTCGCTGTAATAAAGCGTGTGGGTATCCGGACGGTATAGATAAATCCTGCGCCCCGAAACGTGAACGCCCACCACCTGGTCATTGCCCCGGCTGTTGAGCGGCGCTCCGGCGTTGACCGCGCCGGACCAGTGCCCGTCGGCATACCGGTAGGTTGCCCAGATATCAGCGGCATCGGCATCCCCCATATTCTGCGGATGGCCGAGGCGGGTAAAATATAACGTTTTTCCTTCCGGGGAGATGACGGGCGACCATTCGTCGTATCCGGAGTTGACTTCCTCCGGGAGTGCGCCGGGGCGGCCCTCCTGGGCGCTCAGTGCCAGATAACCGATCAGAAAAACGAGTCCGAATGTCAGCTTTCTCATTATTGCCAGTTGCTGTTTATATTTTTGACGGACAATCGGGCGCTAAGTCATTTTTTAGCCCGTACCCGGTACTATTAAACAACTTCAACCAGCCGATAGGTTTATACGCTGTCCTCCGGCGGCGCTGCTCCGCCGGCCAGAGGGGCCACCCTGCCGTCGGCCACCACGGAGAGGGGGGTGAGGGCTTTCCCGTCCCATTCGCCGAAAGCCTGCAGAGGGCGGCCGCCGCTCACCGCCAGCAGGTTCCAGCGGGCAATGCCGTCTGAAGATACCGGCAGTTGTTTGCCGTCTCTATCGACGAGCCACAGCTGCCCGCCGTCCTGAACCGGAAACACCTCCGCCAGCAGGCAGGGGAAGGCTTTAAGCCAGGGGTTGGCAGCCAGGGCGCCGGCATAGGCGTGAGCGAAATCGCTGAGGGTAGCGTATCCGGATTTTCCGCGGAATGGCCGGACGCAAGGCTTATCGTTTCGAAAGAGGGCGCGGAGCGGATAAGCTCCCGGGTAAAAGGCCAGCTCGCCCTCCACGCTGCTGCCCACGGCCCAGTGCTTATCGTATCCCTGCCTGCCCCAGGCAAAGTCGAGCAGCAAAGCGAAGCGGCTGCTCTTTTCGCCGAGCAGCCAGGTGCGCCGGTACCGGAGGTTGTCCTCTTCCCCTTCGCCTGTGATCTGGCCGGCCACCAGCCAGATGTCCTGCACGGTGGGCTGGCGCAGGACCTCCTCCTTTTTCCGGTTGACGCCCATTTGGATGAGGGCCTCTTCCTGCAGGGGCTCCGGCAGGCTTTCCAGTTGCCGGAAGGCCTGGGATAACAGGAAAAGCTCCCCCATTTCTTCCAGCAGCAATTCGAATCCGCCTTTACTGCCGGCCAACGCCTTGAAATTCCGGATGCGGCGGGCGGCAGCACCCAGTTTGGCATCCACCATGCGGGCAGCGAAGCCATCCCAAAAACCCGGAGGTTGTTCCTCGCTGGCCGACAGCCCGTGGCGGGCCAGGTCGAGCAGCCATTCCTCCAGTTCGCGCACGCCCTGCTCCATCAATTCCAGGCGTTGGCCAAAACGGCGGGAGCGCCCGGCCTCTCTTTTTGCCTGCTCTTCCCCGCCGGGCGGCCGGGAGGGAGGTTCTTTCAGGAGTTGCTGCGCCCAGGGCGGAGGGGCGCCGGGCGCCACATCCGGTTTCTTCACAAAACGCATCAGTAGGGAGAGGATATGGCGGCAAGGGAAATAACGGCTGCGGCAATCGCAGCGGAAGGATTCATCGCCCAGGCGGATAACGGTGCGGTAGGTTCTTTCTCCGCTGCTCCGGCATTCGCCCCAGAGCAGGTTCCCATCGCCGGCGATGTTGGCCCACCGGCGGGAAAAGGACAGGCGCCGGGCCTTTTCCAGGACCAGGCTGTTGGGCGCAAGGGCGGTTATTTTTTGGTAGGTCCAGAGCATGATTTCATGGTTGAGGCCGCTCCGGAAAGTCCCGGCAAAGGAATGCCCGTCTCTGCGAGCCGGGTAAAAATGACTGGAGGCCCGTCCTCATTCCTCGGCCGGGTAAAAATGAAGGAATGAATAAAGTGACGATGTATTTTAAATTGATATTCATTGATAAACACATGATGATGTTTATCCATTCCATCATTCCTTCGTTCCATCATTCCTTGACGAAGGTTTCCGGAGTGACCTCTCCCATGGAACCACAAACCAGTGACCCCATTTCAATCCTCCTCCTCTTCTTCTTCCGGCTCGAGGATACCCAGGACGACCATCGCCTTTTCAGAAGCCGTCTGCTCGGCGCTTTTTTTGTTGAAATCGTCGGCGGTGGCCAGTTTTTTGCCATTGACCATGACGGCTACTTTGAAGCGGTCGCGCTTTTCGAATTTATACCGGGCCAGCAACTTATAGCTCACGGTCTGGCCGTTCTTCTGGCACCATTCCAGCAGCTGGCTTTTGTAGTTGTCGTCGAAGCTTTCCAGTTCATGCACGTCCACATAGTTGCGCAGGACTTTATTGACGACGAAGTTTTTGGTCCCGACGTATCCTTTTTCCAGGTAAACGGCGCCGACGAGCGCTTCGACGGCATTGCCCAACATGGACCGGCTGAGGCGGGTTTGGTTGTATTCGGAGAGCAACATATCCAGCCCCATTTTATCTCCGATCTTGTTGAGCGATTTTCGTTTGACGATCTTGGAGCGCATCTTGGTCAGGAAGCCTTCATTGCTGTTGGGGTACTTCTTAAAGAGGTACTCCGCCACAATAGTCCCCAGGACTGCGTCGCCGAGGTACTCCAAACGTTCGTTGTTCTGGATCGCGTAGGCTTTTTCCGAAGAGGTGGACTTGTGGGAAAAAGCCAGCCGGAAAATCCCCATGTTGGAAGGAGTAAAGCCGATGAGCTGGCGCAGGCGCCGGGCGAACTCCTTGTCTTTCGAGAAGTGAAAGTTGTAAAACCTTAATACGAGCCGCAGCAAAGCAATTGAATTAGATAAACATTAAACAATACCGGCAGCGTTGCTGCCTGGGCGATGGGCGCCGCCGGTCGGCGGAGCGCCAGCTTCCACGGGCAAACGTGCCGGCTTTCCGAAAATGTAAAAAACAGCTGCTCTGTAAGGTAAGGAGGTAATACCTCTGGGATCGCCCGGAACGGGGGAAGGCATTGCCGCTTTACCGTAGGAGAGCAAGGGGGAATATAGTCATAAGCACCCCTGGAGCGGAGGGCAGCCGTTCTGGAGGGTGCCGTCCGCCCGCTTTATCATTCTAATTCTTTAAAGATCAACGAGGAATTGTGCCCTCCGAACCCGAAGGTATTACTCAGGACGGCCCTGACTTTTCGCTCCTGCGCTTCATTGAAGGTCAGGTTGAGCCTGCTGTCCAGCCCGGGATCGTCCGTAAAGTGGTTGATGGTGGGCGGCACAAAGCCATGCACAATACTGAGGATACCGGCGATCGCTTCGATCGCCCCTGCTGCTCCCAGCAGGTGCCCCGTCATGGATTTGGTGGAGCTGATATTCAGCTGATAAGCATGGCTGCCAAATACCTGTTGAATAGCTTTGACCTCGGCAATATCTCCCAGAGGAGTTGAAGTACCGTGGACGTTTATATAGTCAATATCTTCCGGGTTCAGGCCTGCTTCGTTCAGAGCGATTTTCATGACATTGCTCGCTCCGAGGCCCTCCGGATGAGGGGCAGTGATGTGGTGGGCGTCGGCGGTAGCTCCGCTGCCCACCAATTCTGCATATATTCTGGCGCCTCTTTTTTGGGCGTGTTCCAATTCTTCCAGGATCAGGGCGCCGGCGCCTTCTCCCAGGACGAAGCCGTCGCGGTCCAGGTCAAAGGGGCGGGAGGCCGTTTTATAGTCGTCGTTGCGGGTGGAGAGGGCTTTCATGGCGTTGAACCCGCCGACGCCGGCTTTGATGACGGCTGCTTCCGACCCTCCGGTCACGACCACGTCCTGCCGGCCCAGGCGGATATAATCGGCGGCGACGGCGATGGAATGAGAGGAGGAAGCACAGGCGGAGACCGTAGCGAAATTGGCGCCCCGGAACCCGTACTTGATGGAAATCTGGCCGGCGACGATGTCGACGATCATCTTAGGGATCATGAAGGGGTTGTACCGGGGAATCCCGTTGCCGGTGATGAACGCTTCGATCTCGGCTTCCAGCGATTTCAGGCCGCCGATACCGGAGCCCCAGATGACGCCCACGCGGTCCAGGTCGAGGCGCTCCGGATCCAGGCCGGCATCGGTCACTGCTTCGTCCGCAGAAATAGCGCCGTAGATGGAGAACAGGTCCATGCGGCGCACCTCCCGGCGGTCGATGAATTGTTCGGCATCCAGCCCTTTGACCTCGCAGGCAAATTGTGTTTTAAAGTTAGTCGCGTCGAAGTGAGTGATGAGGTTGGCGCCGCTCACGCCGTTCTGCAGGCCTTCGAGGTAAGCTTTGATATTGTTGCCGATCGGGGTGATGGCCCCTATTCCTGTTACAACAACCCTTTTCATTTGCTTGTGAATTTTTTACTTTTCGCGGCGCTCTGAATCAGAGTAGTGACTTTTATATCGTGGTTTTAAAGCTAAGGTTATGTCAATTGAGGCGGAGGAGCCGGAAACGGCTTCAAAAAATCATTCAGGAATATCCCCCTCCTCTTAAAACCACAAATTAGAGGTATGGCATACCTCTAATTTGCAGAATATAAACGGTTGATCCAAATACTCCCGGATCAACTTAACCTTAGTTGGAATTGGCCTCGAGATATTCAATCGCTTGCCCAACAGTTTGGATGTTTTCGGCTTGTTCGTCCGGGATGGAGAGGTTGAATTCCTTTTCAAATTCCATGATCAGTTCCACGGTGTCCAGAGAGTCGGCCCCCAGATCATTGGTAAAACTGGCCTCTGGAGTAACCTCAGTTTCGTCAACGCCAAGCTTGTCGACGATAATTTTACTTACTCTTTCTGCAATGCTAGACATAGTGAATTCGCTTTATTGGTTTACGATTGCGATGCAAAGAAACATAGAACTCCCCTGATAACCAAAGTTTTTAGAGAAAAAAATTGCCGGGCTACCGCCCCTGATGCCCCATCATTATTGGGGTTCGCCGTGTTTGAACGGCCGGCGCCGACGCCGCCCGGCCCGGCGTTACGGGCACAAAGAACCAGGGGAGTATTGACCGCCTTATTTAACCCTGCCTCCCCTCCTGAATAAAAATACACCTACTTTTCCCGAACATATATTTGAATATTTTTGAGATAGCTGTACATTTACAATACCAATTATTGTATTTTTTACACTTACTTTTGCTGCCAGCCCCTATCAAAAATTACGCCCACTCAAATTAAAATCACCAATGTCTATGAAAGTTGTAGACCATCAAAATACAAAAATCGTCGCTACCGTAGGGCCTGCCTCCAATTCCTACGCTAATCTGCTGGAGCTGGTCAAGGCCGGAGTCGATGTTTTCCGGCTCAACTTCTCCCACGGAAGCCACGAAGATCATCTCGAGGTGATCAACCACGTCACCTATATCAATGAGAAGTACAACCTCCACATCGGCCTGCTGGCCGACCTGCAGGGGCCGAAACTCCGGGTCGGGAAGATCAAGGACAACGCTCTGGAACTCAAGGAGGGCGATGTGATCACCCTGGTCAATGAGCAATGCGTCGGGACCATGGAAAAGATTTACATGAGTTATGAGCAGTTCCCCAAGGATGTGAAAGTGGGGGAACGCGTCCTGGTCGACGACGGCAAACTCGTCTTTGAGGTGGTCGAGACAAATAAAGAAGATACGGTACGCCTGAAAACCCTGTTCGGCGGCACGCTCTCTTCCAACAAGGGCGTCAACCTGCCTAAAACGAAGATTTCCCTGCCCTGCCTGACCGAAAAGGACCTGGCCGACCTCGACTTCATCCTCACCCAGCCGGTCAACTGGATCGCCCTGTCTTTCGTCCGCTCTTCACGGGATGTGAAAGACCTGGCCCGGCGCATCGCCGCCAAAAACCACCCGGCCAAGATCATCGCCAAGATCGAAAAGCCGGAAGCGGTAATGCGCCTCGACAAGATCATCAAACACTCCAACGCCATCATGGTCGCCCGGGGCGACCTGGGCATCGAGGTGCCGATGGAGCAATTGCCCCTTATCCAAAAGGACATCATCTCCAAGTGCATCCAAAGGGCCCGCCCCGTCATCGTCGCCACACAAATGATGGACAGCATGATCACGAATCCCAGCCCTACCCGGGCCGAGATTACGGACGTGGCTAACGCCGTTCTCGACGGCGCCGATGCGGTCATGCTCAGCGGCGAAACATCGGTAGGCAAACACCCGGTGAAAGTCGTGGAGGCCATGAACAAGATCATCGAAGTGGCGGAAACTCATTTCAATTTCGACGGCCGCCGCCCGGTAGCCAGCCCTAAATCCCGTACTTTCCAGTCGGACATCGTCTGTTTCAATGCCGGCAAAACGGCTATGGAGATCGGCGCCAAGGCGATCGTGGGCATGACCAGCTCGGGATACACCGCATTCAAGGTGTCGAGCTACCGGCCCAAGAAAGACATTTATATCTTTTCGGACCGCATGCACATGCTGTCCACCCTGAACCTCGTCTGGGGAGTGCGCTGCTACTACTACGACCGCTTTACAACGACCGACGAAACCATTCAGGACGTTACGGACATCCTCAAGCGGGAGGGCCGCGTACAGACCGGAGACATCATCATCAATACCGCCAGCATGCCGCTGCACCGGCGCTTCCGGACGAATATGCTCAAGGTAACCGTTGTGGAGTAAGGCCCCCGGGCCAGAAAGCTCAGCGCCCCTGACTGTATTCCCTTCGTACAGGAATCAACGGGGCGTGGCCATGCCGGCTCGGGCTGGCATGGCTTACTTTTTAAAGCCCGGGCAGCCTACACCCATGCCCCGGCCCTGATATATTTACATTTCCCGCATTTAACATTCTGAACAGCGTTTTCTATACCTTACCTTTGCGTCGGCGGAGCTGCGGCAAAGGCCCCGGATGCCGGCGTGGGCCGGTTCAAAACTGCCGCATTCCAGAACAAGACAGCAAGAAATACTTTTTATCATATAGGCATCACAAAAAACAGAACTGAATCCATGAAGATCATCATTCCCATGGCGGGCCGCGGTTCCCGTTTACGCCCGCACACCCTGACCGTCCCCAAACCCCTGATCCCGGTAGCCGGCAAGCCCATTGTCCGGCGGATCGTCGAGGACCTCAAAGCGGCGCTGGATGAAACGGTAGAAGAGGTCGCCTTCGTCATCGGCGATTTTGGCCCCGAAGCAGAACGCCAACTGCACAAGATTGCGGATAGCATCGGAGCAAAATGTTCCATCTATTATCAGGAGGAACCCCTGGGGCCGGGCCACGCCGTACTGTGCGCCAAGCCGAGCCTCTCGGGCCATTGCCTGGTGGCCTTCGCCGATACGCTCTTCAAGGCAAACTTCACGTTTGACCCCCGGGAAGACGGCATCATCTGGGTGCAAAAAGTGGAAGACCCTTCCTCTTTCGGAGTAGTCAAGACAAACGAAAACAACATTATCACCGATTTTGTGGAAAAGTCTCCAACTTTTGTCTCCGACCTGGCCATCGTGGGCATATACTATTTCAACAGTGGGGAAGGGCTGCGGGACACGCTCCAGAAGATGGTGGATGAAGACATTAAAGACAAAGGGGAGTACCAGCTGACCTCGGCCCTGGCCCTGCTCAAAGACAGCGGAGTGAAGTTTCGCTCTTCCCAGATCGAAGAATGGCTCGATTGCGGCAACAAGGACAACGTCCTGGCGACCAACCAACGCATCCTGGAACTCAAAAAGAGCAGCGAAAAGCTCGTAGCGGACAGCGCCACCATCGAAAATGCCGTCGTCATTCCGCCCTGCTATATCGGCGAGGGCGCCGTGATCAGCAACAGCATCGTGGGCCCTTACGTATCCCTGGGCAACAATTCGACGGTTGAAGATTCCGTTATTAGCAATAGCGTTATTCAAAACAACAGCCGGATACGACATGCCAACCTCAGCAACTCTATGCTGGGCAATGAAGTTGATTACCATGGAGAAAAGTCGGAAATTAGCATCGGCGATTATTCCGAACGCCGGCCGTGAGCGCTTGTTTGCAGGTAGTCATTTTGGCTGCAAATGACTGCTTTTGGAACCTCATTTCGGCTATTTTCTCGCCCATAGCGCTGCTATGAGCTCAAAAATGAGCCTCATGAGAACCCAAAATCAACCATTTTCGCTACAAAAGCACCACCTCCAAACAAGCTCTAAAAGAACAAAAACTACCCGTGTGGGTGTTGATTAGAGGATACTACGACAATATGATGAAAAAAAAGCTGCCAATACTCGGGATACTGCTCCTGCTGGCCGGGTGTCTCCCTTCAGCGCTCGCCGGGCAGGACGGCCGGGTAAGCGAGGATGCCGTCAACCTGGAAAAACTGTTCATCGACGCCAACCGCGAGAAGTTGCTGGGCAATTACGATAATGCCATAGCCCTGCTCCGGGAAGTCCTGAAAAAAGACCCCAGAAATGCCGCTGCGTCCTTCGAGCTGGCGCGGTCCTACGAAGCTATTGAAGAGGACGACAAGGCGGTCCGGGCGATCAAAAATGCCATAGAATGGGAGCCTGCGAACAGCTGGTACCTCAAATTCCTGGCCGACCTCTATCAGAAGCTCAACCAGAACGAAGAAGCCGCCCAGGCGTATGAACGCATCGTCGAGCTGGAACCCGACGACGAGTTCAACTACTTCCGGTGGGCTTATTTCCTGGTGCGCGCCGACGAGATCGGCGACGCCCTCAAGGTGTATAACCAACTGGAAAAGAGGATGGGCGTCAACGAGGAGGTCATTCGGCGCAAGCATTCGCTCTACGTAGGTACCGGCGACAACAAAAAGGCCGCCCGGGAACTGGAGCGGCTGATCGAAGCCTATCCGGGAGATATGGAATACCGGCACCTCCTGGCCGACTTCTACCGCCAGATTGGCGAAGAGGCCAAGGCAGAAGAGGTTTTTCGCGGAATCCTCCGCCTCGACCCCAACAACGCCAGGGCGCAGCTGGCCCTGGCCGGCAA
The DNA here is from genome assembly GCA_020636375.1 of Lewinellaceae bacterium. Classification (GTDB taxonomy): domain Bacteria; phylum Bacteroidota; class Bacteroidia; order Chitinophagales; family Saprospiraceae; genus JACJXW01. The sequence continues at coordinate 153,394 of JACJXZ010000017.1, forward strand.
CCCGGAGCAGCCCGCCGGAGAGCGGCAGTTCCTCGAATCCCTCAAACCGGTATTCCGCCAGGAAGGGGTGAGCATCGACCTCAAGCTGAGCCAGCTCATGCCCTTCATTCAACGGGTTGCCGATACCGGCGACCGGCAGCTGGCTGATGCCGCTTTGAGCCTGTCCGCCATTTTGGAAGAGGCGCACCCGACAGAAGCAAGGGCCTTCTCCGCTTCGGGCGACCTGCTCTACCATTCCGGCAGGAAACAGGAGGCCCTGGAAAAATACCAGAAGGCCCTTAAGCTGGACGATACGGCCTTCTCCGCCTGGGAACAGATCCTGCACATCTACAACGAAAAGAAGCAATACCGGGAATTGCTGGAGTTCAGCGAACGCGCTATGGATTACTTTCCCAATCAGGCCATCGCGCCCTTCCTGCACGGGGTGGCTGCCCATCAACTGGGAGATGACCGGGAGGCCCTGCCCGTCCTTCAGCAAGCCCTCCTGATGGCCGGCAACAACGGCAGGCTGAAGATGCAGGTGCAATCCCAACTCGGCCTCGTATACAACAGCACCGGCCAGTACAGCCTGTCCGACCAGTCATTTGAAGCCGCCCTGGCGTTGAACCCCAAGTCGCCCACCGTGCTGAGCCAGTACGCCTACGCGCTCGCGGAACGGGGGGAACGCCTGGAGAAAGCCCGCGAAATGGCGGCCCTGGCCAACGACATCTTCCCGAAACAGGCAGAATACCTGTTTACCTACGGATGGGTGCTCTACCAGTTGAAGGACTACGAAAAGGCCAGAGAATGGATGGACAAGGCCCTGGAGAACGGCGGCGAGGATGACCCCCGCCTGCTCGAAAGGTACGGCGACGTGCTCTTCCAGCTCAATGAGGCCGACAGGGCCATGGAGTACTGGAAACAGGCCCGCCAACTGGGGGGCAATTCCGGGCTGCTGGATAAAAAGATCGCTGATAAAAAGTTGTATGAATAACTCCAGGCAAATGAAACCGTGAAACTATGAAAATAACCGCTCAGATACTGATCAGCTTTGCCTTCCTGCTCGGGCTTTCGTCCCTGAACAGTTGCTCGGCCACCCGCAAAGGAGGCAGAGTGGCGAATAAAGAGGTGAATGCCGATTTCCTGCTCAAACAGATGGCGCGCCAGAAGCTCCAGCCCGAATGGTTCAGCGCCCGCACCAACATCGATTACGATGATGGCAGCCAGTCCTTCTCCGCCTCGGCTACCATCCGCATGCGGCGGGACAGCCTGCTCTGGATCAGCATCAAAAAGCTGGGCTTCGAGCTGGCCCGCGTCCAGGTGACCCGGGACTCGGTTTATGTGCTGGACCGGATCAACAACGAATACGCCATTGAAGGCCTGGAGTACCTCTCGCAATCTTTCGGGTTGCCCGCCGACCTTAACCATTTGCAGGACGTCATCCTCGGAAATCCCGTTTTTTTCGAAAGCAAAGGCCTGCAGGTGGAACCTCTGGGCCCCTCCTACCACCTGATGGGCAGAGGGCTGGCCATCGAAAGCGATTACTGGATCGACCCCAACGGATTTGTGTTGCGCAAAATGGCCTTTAACGACAAAAAGAACAGCCAGCAGGTCAATATGCTTTTTGAGGAATATGGGGAAACCCCGGACAATCAGAAATTTTCGTATCTTCGCAGGCTCGAAATGAACAGCCAAAATTCCGGAAAGGCGGCTGTTTCCATGAAATTTTCGAAATTAGACACAGAGATCCCAAAGAGCATCAGATTTGAAATCCCGGATCGATATACACGGACAAAATAAAAACGACGCCCGGCGCGCTGTTTCCGCTAAAGCCCTGCTGCGTTCCTCCCCGTTCCGGCAGCGAATAGCCCTTCTGATGCTTCTGAGCATGGCCCTCGCCGCTCCTTTGGCCGCTCAAAACCGGCAGGACCTGGAAAACAAACGCCAGCAACTGCTGATGGAAATCCGGGATACGGAGTCGCAACTGAAAAAGACCAAGGAGAATAAGGCCGCTACCCTGGACCAGTACCTGGCCCTCCAGAACCAAATCCGCAAACGCCAGCAACTGATCACCACCCTGCACGAAGAAGTCGATTACGCCAATGCCAGCATCAGCCGGGCGAATGAAGTACTGGATGCTCTCGGCAAGGACGTAATCCGGCTCAAGGAAGAATACGCCAATATTATCCGGGCGGCCTACCGGCACAAGATCCAGAACAGTTTCCTGCTTTTCCTTTTCTCCGCCGACAGCTTCAACGATGCGTTCCGCCGCTGGCAGTACATTCGCCAGTACGACCGCTACCGGAAGAAACAGGCGCGCCTGATTGTCCAGACCCAGGAAATGCTGGCCAGGAAGGCCAGCCAGCTCGAAGAAAAACTACAGGAAAAGGAGCAACTCCTGGCTTCACAGGAGCAACAACAACAGTTGCTCAACCGGGAGTTGCAGGATAAAAACCGCATCCTCCGGGAGCTCAAGACCAGCGAAGGGCGGCTCGTTGCTGAACTGGACGAGCAGCAGAAAGCCCACGATGCCCTCAACCAGGCAATCGAGGAAGTGATCCGGGAAGAAATGGCCAGGAAACGCCGCGAAGCCCGCGCCGCAGATGCGCTCGCCGGCGGCGGCCCGGAAGCGCCGGACGACAACCTCCCCCTGTCCAACAGCTTCAAAGGCAATCAGGGCCGCCTGCCCTGGCCGGTAAAAAACGGATACATCACCCGCCAGTTCGGCAAGCAACCCCACCCCCAGATCCGCAGCGTTCAGATCACCAACAACGGCATTGACATCCGGACGGATGAACAGGCCAACGTCTACGCCGTTTTTGAAGGGAAAATCGCCGGGACGCAGTTTATCCCGGGTTATAAAAATACCGTCATCATCCAGCACGGCCGGTACTATACCGTGTACTCCAACCTGGAAGAAGCCTTCGTGCAGCGGGGGGACATGGTCAGCACCCGCGAGCCGATCGGCAAGCTCGGCAAGGATAAACCGGAAGTCCACTTCGAAGTCTGGCTGGAAAAAAAACGCCTAAACCCGGTACAGTGGGTGGCGGAACGGTGAAGGAGGGGAACAATTGGAGGAGGAATGGTGTATAGGGATAAGTGCATTTGTGCATTCGTGCATTTGTGCATTTGTGCATACACAAGTAATTTAAGCGTAGAGCCTATGGCAAATGACTGGATAATAGGAGAAAAGGACAAAAAAGGAATAAAAAGAGGCACGGAATCCGCTGTGTTGATCGGGCTGGTGCATAACATGCAGGCCGAGGAACAGGTTCAGGAATACCTCGACGAGCTGGAATTCCTGGCCCTCACCGCCGGCGCGGAGGCCAAAAAGCGCTTCATCCAGAAGCTGCCCCACCCCGATCCCCGAACCTTTATCGGCAAAGGCAAACTCGAAGAGATCAAAGCCTATATCGATAATGACGAGGACATCAGCATGGCCATTTTTGACGATGACCTCAGCGGGAAACAGGTCAACATCCTGGAGGAAACCCTCAAGGTGAAGATCATCGACCGCAGTACCCTCATCCTGGACATCTTCGCCAGCCGCGCGCAGACGGCCCAGGCGAAGACGCAGGTGGAACTGGCCCAGATGCAATATCTGCTGCCCCGCCTCCGCGGCCTGTGGACGCACCTCGAAAGGCAGCGGGGGGGTATCGGCATGAGGGGACCCGGTGAAAAGGAGATCGAGACCGACCGCCGGATCGTACGGGACAAGATCGCCCTGCTCCAGAAAAAACTGGAAAAGATCGACCAGCAGAACATGACCCAGCGCAAACAACGGGGCGAGCTGATCCGGGTGTCCCTGGTCGGATACACCAACGTAGGCAAGTCTACCCTGATGAACCTGCTGAGCAAATCGGACGTCTTTGCCGAAGACAAGCTCTTCGCCACCCTCGATACCACCGTGCGCAAAGTCGTCTTCGGGCGCATGCCCTTCCTGCTTTCCGATACCGTCGGGTTCATCCGGAAGCTGCCCCACCACCTGATCGAAAGCTTCAAATCCACCCTCGATGAGGTCCGGGAAAGCGATATCCTGCTGCATGTGGTAGACATTGCCCATCCTCAGCACGAAGACCACATCCGCACCGTCAACCAGACCCTCAGAGAGCTGGAGGCCATCGACAAACCCACCCTGCTCGTATTCAACAAGATCGACCTCTACCGGGAGCGCAACTACGACGACTACGTGGACGAGGAAGCCCGCCTGGAGATCGAAGAGGGCCTGAAAGGCAACCTGCGCCACACCTTCGACACCGACCTGGTCTTCATTTCCGCCAGGACGAAGGAAAACCTGGGCGAGCTTAGAGACAAGTTACAGGAGATGGTTAAAGAACAATACCTGGTGCGGTATCCGTATCAGGCGAAGCACTGGTAGCGAAGGAATGAATAAATCCTGGATATAATGAACACAATGCTCGAAAAATATGCCAGCCTGTTGGTGCATTACTGCCTGGAGATGCAGCCGGGCGAGCGGTTTTACCTGCGCAGCACTACGCTGGCCGAGCCCCTGGTGCGGGAAGTCTACCGTGCTGCGGTCAGGGCCGGCGCTCATGTAGAAGTGGACCTGGACTTTCGGGAGAAGAGCCGCATTCTCCTGTCGCACGGCAATGACAGCCAGCTCCGGTACGTTTCGCCTTTATACCAGCAGGCCATGGCCGAGTTTGACACCTATTTATATATCATGGCGCCTTTCAACCTGCGGGAGGACCAGAATGTCGATCCGGCGAAGCGGAAAATTCGGCAGGAAGCCCAGCAGCCCGTGCTGAAAACGTATTTTGAGCGCACCGCCACGCGGGAGCTGAAACGCAGCTTATGCCAGTATCCCACGTTGGCCAACGCCCAGGAAGCCGGCATGTCGCTGGAAGAATATGAAGAATTCGTCTTCAGGGCATGCAAGCTCTTCGAGGCGGACCCGGTGGAGAGCTGGCTGCAGGTCCGGGCCTGGCAACAGCAGATCGTCGACCTGCTCAACAGCCGGGAAACGGTGCGGTACAAGGCCGGCGGAACGGACATCACCTTCAGCACCCGGGGGCGGACGTGGATCAACTCGGACGGCCGGACCAACATGCCTTCCGGTGAAGTTTATACCTCTCCGGTCGAAGATTCCGCCAATGGCGTGGTCCACTTTTCCTTCCCCGCCATTTATATGGGCCACGAAGTCGAAGGCGTCACGCTTTATGTTAAAGACGGCTATATCGAAAAGTGGGAAGCCCGCCGGGGCAAAGATTTCCTGGACCAGATTTTCCAGATCGAAGGGACGAGGCGATTTGGGGAGGCCGCTATTGGAACAAACTACAACATCGACCGTTTAACCAAGAATATCCTGTTCGATGAGAAGATGGGCGGGGCGATCCATATGGCCATCGGGCAATCGTACCTCCAGGCCGGCGGCAAAAACCAGTCCACCGTGCATTGGGATATGATAACCGATATGCAGGACGGAGGAGAAATTTACGCCGATGGCGAAAAAATTTACGAGAACGGACGATTTCTGTTCGTGAGTTAAAAGACAGGGCCGGATTGACAGGAAAAGCAGAACTGCTTTTCGTGATCCTGCCTTCCTCTTTCCCGGCCGGGAGAACTGCAAAGGGGGCGCGTCGGCCGGAGGGCGCCTTCACAAAAGTTAGGTATTGCACAGAAAATTTCGTATCTAAGATGAATTTTAGAGCGCGATTTTTTGCCTTAACTTTTACGGGTGTTGATTTTTCTACATAACTTGCAAGGTAAATGCCGTAATCCCAAACCCAAATGAAAACGGCGAAGGACCAAAACCGAAACGGACAATAGAAAGCTGAAGAAAACATTATTAAACCAACAACTTAATCTCCTTAAACCGTGAACAGTAGTACTGCATTTTTAGAATTAAAGTATGGCAATATTTACGGCGGTTACCCCAATTTCTACGCAATTAGTGAAATATGCCTCCTGGTCTTTGAGCATGGATCTAACAAGATCTTTATCGAAACCTGGCTCAACAACGCTAATGTTGACATTGTGAGCGTTTACTCCAAAGTCAACGAACTGGGACACACCATCGGACGGGTGAAGGAAGTGATCAACATGCGCACCCATCGCCGCAAACCGTACCGCGAAGATTTCCGCCTCGACGAACGGCAGTTGAAATACTCCTTCCAGCAGTTGCGCCCCACCAAAATGCCGATCAAGAACTTCCTGCTCAAAAACCTGAAGAAGTATCGCTTCCGCGACATCGTCACCTTCGACGGGCGGCGCGACGTATTCCTCTGCGAGCGCTCCGGGGTGAATTTCGGCCGACACAATGTCGTAGACCTTCAGAAAGACCTGAATAAAGAAACCGATTACTTGTTCTCGCTGAATAAGCTGGCCGTTGTGATCGGCTTTGACCACGACCGGAGCTACCTGCGTTCCAACAACCTGGAATACTGGCTTCACCCCATTGCCGACCGTCAGATCGTTCCAAAATCAGCTGCCTATGATGCGGCCCGCCTCATGATGGTGCACAATGAATATATGGAATATCATGACGACTTCCTGATGAAGGCGGCTCTGGTGTTGAATAAGATTCAGAATACGAAGTCGCAGGAGTGAAAATAAAGGAATGAATGATTGGAGGAATGAAGGAATGATTTGCCTGAATCATTCCTTCATTCCCTCCTCCCCTCTACAACCGGTATTCTGCTCCCAGTTCGGGAATTTCTATATCTGCGAAGCCTTTCTCCAGGAGCAGGTTCCTGAACGCTTCCTGGCGGTCCAGTGTGCCGTGGACGAGGAAGAGCCTGCGCAGGCCTTTCCTCTGATTTTCTAAAAAGGCGGCCAGTTCGTGCCGGTCGGCATGAGCGGAGAAAGAATCCATAACTTCTACTTCCGCCCGGACTGCTTTTTCCTCTCCAAATACCCTCAGCTGCTTCGCCCCGTCGCGCAGGGCGCCGCCCGGCGTTCCCGGAGCACAGTAGCCGACAATGAGAAAAGTATTGCGGTCATTATCAATATTGTGGAACAGATGGTGTTTCACCCGGCCGGCATTCATCATGCCGGAAGAACTGATGATGATGCAGGGTTCGCTGGAATGGTTAAGCTTTTTGGAAAGCTCCACATTGCGGACGTACCGGAGGGAATTGAATCCGAAGGGGTCGTCATCGGCGAGCAGATACTCATTCAGCTGATTATCGAAACACTCCGGATGGGCGCCGAAGATCATCGTAGCATTTACCGCCAGGGGGCTGTCTACGTAAACGGGAATATGGGGCAGCTTTCCCGCGCTTTCCATTTGGTCGAGCATATAAACGACTTCCTGGGTGCGCCCGACGCTGAACGCCGGAATGATGAGTTTTCCCTGTTTTTCGATACAGGTGTGCAGGATGATCCTGAGAAAACGCTCCATTTCATTGGGCGCGGCTTCGTGGTCGCGGTCGCCATAAGTGGACTCACAGATCAGGTAATCGACCGCCGGCATCGGGACCGGGTCGCGGAGGATCGGCCGGCTGGGGCGCCCCACATCGCCGGTAAAGCCGAACATAACCGTGCGGCTTTTTTCCCTGATGCGCAGGGTGACGCTGGCGCTGCCCAAAATATGCCCCGCATCCTGAAAGAGCACTTCGACATTTTCATGGACGCGAAACCAGCGGCCATAACCATGGCCCTCAAAAAGATTCCAGGCCAGTTCCGCATCGCGGGTGGTATACAGCGGTTCTTTCAACCGATCCTTATGGCCCCGCCGGAGCTGCCTTTTATTGTAGTACTTCACATCCATTTCCTGGATCTTGGCACTATCCAGCAGCATGATGGAGCACAGGTTGCGCGTGGCATAGGTGCAATGGATGCCTCCCTTAAACCCATCGGCTACCAATTTCGGGATGCGGCCGCTGTGGTCGATATGAGCGTGGGAAAGGATCAGGCAATCGATCTCCGACGGAGAGAAATACCAGTGCTCGTTAAACTCCGACATATCGTCGGAACTTCCCTGATAGAGCCCGCAGTCCAGCAGTATCCTGAACCCGTCTTCCAGCGTGATGAGATGAGCGCTACCCGTTACCTCCCGGGCCGCTCCACAGAATTGTAGCTTCATGGAGACAATATACCGACTTCAAAAGGTTTGACAAAAAAAAAGCCACCCTTGCAAGAAGATATTTTGCAAGAGTGGCCGTAAACTTTCGTAAAAATTGGATTAGTATGAAGCCAAAGTTGTGTCCGGGTTGTCCGTTGTCCGTTGTTGGTTGTCCGTTGTTGGTTGCCGGTTTGGCCCTGGGGCCGTCGGAAGAGATTGTTCAGAAATGTGTGTCCGCCTCCAAGTTTTGAACCGCTGAGTCCACAGAGGAACACAGAGTAATCGCCTGACAGCGAATACTTTGTGACCTCTCTGCGTGTCTCCGCGGCCTCTGTGGTTTAAACAAAAGACACAGCGTTTTGAACAGTCCCCGTCGGAACAATTGGGTTCCCTAACAAACAACAAACAACTAACAACCAGCAACCGCCCGGCAACTCCCCCTAATCCTGCACCACCCTCAGGGCGCCGTAATTGACCCTTGCCCGGATGACGCGGGGCGCTTTGGATGCCCCCACATGTCCCCGGATCTCGTGGTTGGTGCCGGCTTCCCGTTCATAGGTGACGTTCAGCGCGCGCGGGTACCGGATGCCGGCGAAATCCGCGATGGCGTCCATCTGAAAAGCGGTACCGTCCTCCACGCCCAGGCGGAAATCGGTAAAGCTGCCGGTGATGTCCACCGCATTGAAATGCCGCCCGATCGAGATGATCTTCACGCTGCTGCTGTCTACCTGAAGCTGCAGGCTTTTGTTGACCCGTTCTACATACAGGTTGCTCAGGGTGCTGTTCACCGAAATCTCATCCGCCGTTTCGATCTCGATATTGTCGAATTCTCCAGTGTTGACGAAGCGGCCGGCTTGCTCCAGCTCATAGGTGTCGTACCGGGAACGGCTCAGTACCTCCCCGGCTTTTTCGATCCAAATCCGGGAATAGCGGCTGTCGATCTCGGCCAGTCGCACCTCTTCCACCCGCAGGCGAGCCTGCAGGAGGGTGGCCTTCAGGCGCCCGGCCCTTTCGATGGCTCCCGTGCCATGTTCGAGCCGGATGTCGGCGTCCTGGCTCAACTCGCCAACCTGCAGGTTCCCGTAGCGCACTTTGAGTTCTACCGGCCCGGCCATTTCCTCGACGGACACGTCGCCGTGTTTATTCTCCACGACGAGCCGGCAGCGATAGGGAACGTATGCCGTATAAGATATGGAATAGTCGGCCTCCTCTTCTCCCCAGAACCACCATTCCTTTTGGGGCCGGGCCACTTCCGTTTCCGCCGACACGTAATCTCTGCTTTCGCTGAAAGCTATTTGAATGCGGTGAAATACCCTTTGGGCGCTGGCCTCTCCGGAGGCCCGGACGCGGATATTCACTTCCAGTTTCACCCGTTGCCGGTCCCATCCTTCCACCTTCACCGGCCCGTATTTATTGCTGAGGGCGAGGGTTCCTTCCTGGGAAATGGCAAATTCCTTTTTGATCACCTTGGAGAACTCCTGGCACGTGCCCGCCCGGAGGGGATAGACCGCCAGGGTACATACGGCCAGGAAGGCTAATACCCAAAAATGCATGGCGGTGCCCCGCCTGACGTTGGACAACCGGCGAGGCTTCGTACCTCCTGCGCAACCCAGTACAGGTGCCGGCCCCGGACATTGCCCCCCCCCCTCGCAACTTTTGTCCCACATAGCGGCAAGCGCCTGGTCAAATGCTGGTTTCCTCATGTCCCTCTGGGTTTTCGGCCTCCGGGGCAGCGTCCTGAAGGCGGTCCAGGACGCGTTCCAGGATGGAAACCTTCGCCTGATAACTCCGGAGCAGGTCTTCGACGATCTCCTCCTCCTTTCCTTTGGGCGCGATGAGCAATTCCTGCCGGAGTTCCTGCATCACTTCATCCAGCCGGGCCAGGTCTTTATCCACGAGGTTGTCCCGCTGGTAAGCGGCCAACTGCTGGTATTTCTGATGGATCTGCTGCTGGTAGTATTCCTCCGCTTTGGCATATTCCGGGGCGACCCTTTCCAGCGAAGCGGCCGGCTGCAGGCGGTTCCCGAAAAGATAAACGCCGAGTAGGGCCCCGCAGGCCAGCAACACTACCACGACGGCAGCCGCCCGGCCTGCTTTCCAGAGGGTCAGCCGCCGGGATTGCCGGCGGTCGAGCTCGTGGCTGATCTCCCCCCACACCCGCAGGCCCGGGGATGGGCCGTCAAAAGCTTCCCGTTGTTCGAGGATGAACTGCTCGATATAATCTCGCTGCATCGTACTTTTTGTTTTCTCTTTGCCGGCGGGGTACAGTCCTATTTTCCCGCCATCCCTAAATGACTAGACTCTAATAATTCTCTCAGCTTCTTTCGGGCACGGCTGTACTGGGACTTGGAAGTCGCTTCGGTGATCTCCAGGATCTCGGCGATTTCCTTGTGGTCATAACCTTCGAACAGATACAGGGTAAATACCGCCCGGTAGCCGTCGGGCAGGTCCTGCACGGCTTTTTTTACGGATTCTACATCCAGGCCCGGCGGCGGGTCTTCCATTACCTGTTCGGCGGTAGCCGGTACTTCGGCGTGCCGTTCTTCCAGTTCTTCAAAGAACAGGCGGTTGCGTTTGAGGTGGTTGATGCAGTTGTTGACCGTGATGCGTTTGATCCACGCTCCTACCGATGACTGGTACCGAAAGGTGTGGAGCTTGGAAAACACATCGACGAACGAGTTCTGCAACAGGTCCTCCGCGTCCTGTTCGCTGCGGACCATCCGCAGGCACACGTTATACATCGCCCTCGAATATAAGCGGTACAGCTCAAACTGAGCCCTTCGGTTGCCACGCTTACATTTTTCGACAATGTCTCGGTGTGTGCTTGCGTAATCCAATTTCAGGTGATTGTATTCTACAGCGGGTGATTTTTTTATCGCATGCATGCTTCCTGGACTTCAGCTTCATCTGTAGGGACAGGCCCGGGGGGAAAGGGTTGCATGCGGCTTGGTAGATTATCGCTCGTTTTTCGAAAAGAAAAGTTAATCTTCCAGAGGAGAAAGAATATATACTTTATGCTGAACTGCCTTTTCCCACTCCACTAACAAAATGGAAACAAAAGGCAATAAACCTGCCAACACATTCCGCCTGACATCCAGGATAAACACTCCAACCGGCAGCGTGTCCACGTTTTGTTGATAGGGAATATTCTTATCGACAGCTACTAGTACATCGAAGCCGTTTTCCTGCATTTTTCGAAACAAAGCGCCATTTTTCAGACCATTCCAGCCCATATCCCGCACCGTAAAAACAGCGTGTTCTGTATCTGAAAATTCTTTCTTGAAACGGACATCGACATTCTCGTCAAGCAGCACTTTCATACCTCCGGCTTATCATTTGCACCAATTCCCCTGCCCATTCGATCACAACTTCCGCCTGTTCCCGCCTGACTGAAGGGAAGCCTGCCAAAAATTCATCCAAAGAGCTTTCCTCCAAATAGTCAAACAGGGTTTTGACCGGTACGCGTGTTCCTGTAAATACGGGAGTGCCGCTCAAAATTTCAGGATCGACATGTATGGCTTCTTTTACCGTCATGGCTGATTCGTTTTTTCCAAATTTACAATTTCCCAAGAGAAAAAACTACCGGAAATTTTGATTCCTCCTCATTGGATATACTCAACCGCAATAGGTTTTGTGCATTTGGGGGAGACTTCCCCTTTAGGGGATTGAGGGGCGGGGGCGGCAATGCACAAAACCTGTTGCAGCGTAGTATAACTCATGGGATTGTAATGACATCCCTCGCCTACCCCGCCTTCTTCACCCGCTCCAACCCCTCCTGTGCCTTCTCATAATTAGGCGCCAGGCGCAGCGCCTGCTCGTAATCCTTTTTTGCGGCGGCGGCATTCCCGAGCATTTCCTGGGCCAGCCCCCGGTAGTAGTACGCCCGGATGTGGGTCGGAGAGGTTTCAATAGCAATGTCGAACTGCTGGCGGGCCTGCTCGATGGAATCCATATCCATATAAATGAGGCCGGAATTGAAGTAGGCCTCCTCGTACTGCGGGTCCACCCGGCTGATGCGGCGGTACATCTCGATGGCCTCCGGCAGTTTCCCGATGTCGCTCAGGTAATCGGCCCGGGCGTGCAGCGCGTAGATATTGTCCGGCGCCACCCGGATGGCGTTGTCGAAATAGCGCAGGGCCAGCGGGTCGCCGATAGCCGCGTAGAGCTGCCCCAGGTTGATCCAGCCGTCGGCCAGTTCGGAATCGAGCTCCACCGCTTTCTGGAAGCTGTTGATGGCGCGCACGGTGTCGCCCCGCTCCTTGAAGTTCATGCCGAACATAAAATAGGCTTCCGCATTCTGCGGGTCGAGCGTGAGGATGCGGTTGATCGTCTTCATCGATTCTTCGTGTTGCTTGAGGAGCTGCTGGAACTCGCTCAGCTTGAGCAGGGTCGGGATGCGCTCGGGGTATAGCTCGGCAGCCCGCTCCATCGTTTTCAGGGCGCGGCGCGACTGGAAATAGTCCAGGTACACATCCGCCAGCAGGTGCAGGTACTCCACATTGGTAGAATCCATGCTCAGAGCCTTGTTCAGGTCGCGGATGGCTTCGTCGAAACCGTCGTTTTCGTAAAACAGGCGCCCCCGCTCGGCATACAATTCCGGATCGTTGGGGTTTTGAGATATTTCGGTGGACAGCCCGTCGATAGCCGGGTTGCCGGTCGTCATAACGGCATCGGCATCGCCCTCCTGCTTGCCCTGGCTGTTGCCGCCACAGCCGGCCAGGGCGAAACTCAGGGCAATGGCCAACCCAATCATTCCAATTTTAGTTTTCATAACGTATGTGATCGGTTTAACTGAAATCGGGTGCAAAGATACGGAAATTAGCGTGGTGGACTGCGGAAGCAGGGCCACGACTTTTGTGTATAAGTGCCCTCACCAATGTACGACTCAACTACCCTAACGTCCAATCCTATGAAAAGATTGACTACAGCCATTACATCAGGCATTTTCATCCTTCCCCTTACCCTCGCGGCCCAATCCTGGTCGTGGGTGGCGCCCATCGACGGGAGCGGCGGAGAGCGTTGCGAAGTCGTACAGGCGCTGAAAGGCGGCGGGCTGGCCGTTGGCGGTGCTTTCAGCGGGAGCCTCGACGTGCAGGGGCTCGGGATCGACGGGCTGGGCAACGACGACCTCTACCTCCTGCGGCTGGACGCCGATCAGCGGCTGTTGTGGGCTGTAGTTGCCGGCAGCAGCCAGGACGACGAAACCACCGCTCTGGCCGAGCTGCCCGGCGGAGATATCGCTTTTGCCGGCGCCTTCTGGTTCAGCGTCCAGTTGGGCGACACCCTGCTGGGCAGCGGCAGCACCTCCCGCAGCCTCTTCGTCGCCCGCCTAAGCCCGGAGGGGCAGCTGCGCTGGGCGCGCAGCATCCCCGGCCAGGGGCTGAAGAACATCACCGGCCTGGCGGCCCGCCCGGACGGCAGCCTGGCCCTCGCCGGCTATTTCGAGCGGGACCTCGATCTCAGCCCGTTCTTCCTGGAATCGGGCAGGGCCGACGGCACCACCTTCGCCTTCGTTGCCGCCCTCGACGGGCAGGGCGAGGCCCTCTGGGCCCGGCAGGCAGGCCACAGCAACGACACCCGGGCCAACGCCATCGCGCTGATGCCGGACGGCGGCATGGCCATCGGCGGCTTCTTCAACGATACGGCCCGCTTTGATAACATCCAGTTCACCGCCAACACCTTCGACCCCGACGCCTTTATTGCCAGTTATGCTGCCGACGGCAGCCTGCGCTGGGCGAGAAAGGCCGGCGGCGTGGTCGACGACGAGATTCGCGGCCTGGCCGCCGGCGCCGACGGTTCGGTTTATGCTACCGGTTCCATGATCGGCGTGATGACGGTCAGCGACGAGATCGTCCTCCAAACCACGTCCGGCAACCCCAATTTCTTCCTGCTGAAATACAGCGCGGCGGGCGAGCCGCTCTTCGGCCGTACGCTGGGCAACGCCCAGATTCAGCGGGGGCTGGCCATCGACGTCCTCGATGGGTTGGTTGCCATCAGCGGCGCTTTCACCGGCAGCTTCGAGGTGGACGGATTGACGGCCGACAGCGGCGGGCTGCCCCACGGTTTCGCCGCCGGCTTCAATACGGCGGGCGAGGGGCGGTGGCTCGTCCCCATCCCTGCCAATACCGCCCTGGTGGCCAGTTGCCTGGACATCGGCCCGGGCGGGCGGGTAACCGTCGGCGGCAGCTATTCCCGGACGGCCGTTTTTGACGAAGAAGAACTGGCCTGTGCCGGCAGCACCGGCGCCTTTGTGGGGCAGCTGGACCCGGCGCTGACGCCCGTCATTGAAGCACGCCGGCAGGAGTTGGCCGTGGAGGTGTTTCCCAATCCGGGCAGCGGCCGATTTTACCTGCGGCCGACGGGGCTGCCGTACGATGTCGTTCTCTATGATGACCGGGGGCGCCGGCTGGGACAATGGGGGAAGACGGATGAGTTGCGGCTGGAAGGGTTGCCGGGGGGATGGTATGTGGTGGAGGTGCGGTTGGGAGAGGCCTATCGGGTACTGCGGGTGTTGAAGCGTTGAGTAGCACGAAACGGGTAGGCTTTTCCTTAGTTCCTGCGCTTTTTCACATGCCAAACAGATAAATGTGCAAAAAAATTCTCCTCAGCATAAACCCCTTCCGCTTCTCCAGCAGCCCCTTCGCCACCTGCTCCGGCACCGGCGCATAATGCGAAAAAGTCAGCGTCGCGCTGGCCCGCCCGGAGGTGAGGGTGCGGATTTGGGCGGCGTAACCGAACAGCTCGGCCAGCGGTTTATCTGGCTACCCGTCTAAGGTTGGACACTCGATGCCTTCGGCACACGCTTGGCCTCGACTCCGCTCGGCTTTCCCCTTTCTGCTGTCCCACCTTAGACGGGTAGCCGTTTATCTCTTTATCCTTAAATCGACTTCTATAATTTTATCTAATGCTCAACAAAATCTAATAACTGCTCCACCTGTTCCCTCCTAACAGAAGGGAAGTCATTCAAAAATTCCCCAATGGTATCTCCTCCTTTAAGGTAATCGAACAGGATTTTTATAGGCACTCTCGTACCTGCAAAAACGGGCGTACCGCTTTGAATTTCCGGTGAAATAGTGATGACATCAGCAATCATGTTTTACTACTTTCATTTTGAATGTCTAATTTACCATAATTCTTTTATACGACCGATGCTTTCTCCCTCCTTTTCCCAATTCAAACGCCTGATTGGACAGGAGGGTTTTGTATTATACTGACGCACGGTTGGTTTTGTCCGTTACAAAACCGGTCGGGTCAGTATAGCAGCCTTGATCAATAAAAGTTACCTCAACATAAACCCCTTTCTTTTCTCCAGCAACCCCTTCGCCACCTGCTCCGGCACCGGCGCGTAATGCGAGAATGTCAGCGCCGCGCCCGCCCGCCCGGAGGTGAGGGTGCGGATTTGGGCGGCGTAGCCGAACAGCTCGGCCAGGGGTGCCTGCGCTTTGACGATCGTATGGCTGGCCCGCGGCTCCATGCCCTGAGGGATGCCCCGCCGGCGGTTGAGGTCGCCCATCAGGGCGCCGATGTATTCTTCCGGGGTGCTGATCTCGATCGACATGATGGGCTCCACCAGGATGGGCGCGCCCTGTGAGGCAAAAGCGCGGAAGGCCTCCCGGGCGCACAGCTCGAAGGCCAGCTCGCTGGAGTCGTGGCTCGCCTGGGCGCCGGTGATGACGGCTTTCAGGCTGTGTACCTCGTAGCCGGCGAAAATGCCCACCTGCAGCATGTTTTCGAAACCGCGGCGGGCGCCGGCCAGGTATTCCGGTTTGAGGGCCCCTTCCGGCAGGCGGCTTTCGAACTGCAGGCGGGTGCGCCCCCCCTGGAACTCGGGCCCGTCGAGGAAGGCCGGGCCTGCCGGCCCCAGCTCGAAAGCCAGCTGGGCGTAAAGCGGTTCGCCCACCTCGCGGCGGTACTCGTAGGTGGCGCTGACGGGCTGGCTCAGCTGTTCTTTGTAGTTGACCTGCGGGCGGCCCAGGTTGGCGTCGAGCTTGAAATCGTCGCGCAGGCGGTGGGAGATGACCTCCAGGTGCAGCTCGCCCATGCCCCGGATGAGGGTCTGGCCGGTCTCCTCATCTTCGAGCACCTGGAAGGAGGGGTCTTCCTCTTCGATCTGGTGGAGGGCCTCGTGCAGCTTGTCGATGTCGCGGCTGTGCCGGGCCTCGATGACCATGCCCACGACCGGCTGCGGAAACTGTATGGACTCCAGGACGATGGGCTTGTCGGGGTCGCAGAGGGTGTCGCCGGTGGCAATATCCTTCACGCCGCCCAGCGCGGCGATGTCGCCGGCGGCTACCTCCCAGACGGCGTTGCGCTTGCCACCGTGCAGTTGGTAGAGGTTGGACAGGCGTTCCTTCTCGCCGGTTCGGGGGTTGTATACGCCCTGGCCCCGCCGGGCATGGCCGGAGTAGACGCGGAAGAAGGCCATCTTGCGGTGCTGGTCGTCGAGGGCGATCTTGAAGACCAGGGCGGCGAAGGGGTCGCCGCCGGTCAGGGAGCGCGTCTCTTCCTGTCCGCTGCGGGGGTGGGTGCCGCGGACGGCCCCCACGTCCCTGGGCGAGGGCAGGTAGGCGCAGACGGCGTCGAGCGCCATCTGTACGCCCTTGTTCTTATAGGCGCTGCCACACAGCACGGGCACGATCTCCCGCCGGAGCGTAGCCCGCCGGATGGCCTGCCGGATTTCCGCTTCGGTGATGGCCTCCGGCTCGTCGAATATTTTGGACAGGATGCCTTCGTCGTATTCGGCCAGGGTCTCCAGCATCTGCTGGCGCGCCGCCGCTGCCGCCTCCCGGATTTCTTCCGGGATGGGCAACACGTGTCGCTCTTCCTCCTCCCAGATGGTCGCTTTCTGGCTCACCAGGTCGACGATGCCCCGGAAGAACTCCTCCTCCCCCACCGGTATCTGCAGGGCCACCGGGCGGGCGGCCAGGCGCCGGCGCATCTGTTCCATTACCTCTTCGAAGTGGGCACCGGGCAGGTCCATCTTGTTGACGAACGCCAGGCGCGGCACGTGGTAGCGGTCGGCCTGCCGCCAGACCGTTTCCGACTGAGGCTCCACCCCGTGCACTGCGCTGAACAGGACGATCAGCCCGTCGATCACCCGCATCGAGCGCTCGACCTCTACGGTGAAGTCGACATGACCAGGCGTGTCGATGATGTTGATGGTGTATTCCGTTTCCCGCCACGGCCAGGAGGTTTGGGTAGCGGCGGCGGTGATGGTGATGCCGCGCTCCCGCTCCTCCTCCATGAAGTCCATGATGGTGGTGCCGTCGTGCACTTCACCGATGCGGTGGGTGCGGCCGGTATAAAAGAGGATGCGTTCGGTGAGGGTGGTCTTTCCCGCGTCGATGTGGGCGGCAATGCCGATGTTGCGCAGTAGCTCCGGGTCGGTTGACTTTTCTTTTTCTGCCATGGTGGTTGGTCTTGAAGATCACCCAAATTACGGAACCCTTTGCGGTTTGACAAATGATATTTCTCAGTGGCGTCCCTTCGAGAATTGTACATCCAGGCTAATCCGGCTTTAAACCGAAATAGATTTCCCGATGCTTAGCCAGCAACTCCTGTGCCGGCCACAACCGATCATCCTTCGGCAGCCATATTCGTTCTCCCCGGAGTTTGTCGAGGCTGTAAATACTGGGCCGCTCCTCAAATAACTTATCGTTCACCAATATTTCGTAGTCCTGCCCAATCCCGACAAAGCCATGATCAAAGGCGGCGTGCAGATTGGCGCATAGCACGATGCCATTCTTTACGCCGTTGTTTCCTGTTTCGAAAAACGGGGCAATGTGGCATACCTGGAGGATTTGCCCGGGAGGATTCACGTACATGCGCGACATGGCGCAGGTGTTGCCGTAAATTTCCAGCAGAGAGAGCCTGAAATAGGAGTCCCTTACGAAGCTGCTTCGGGTAGCTGTCGTTGTCCTGTACGGGCGCCTGCCGGTCTTCGAAGAACTCGTATTCGTATTCGGCAAGAGAATATGGTTTGCCGGAAAACACATCCTGCCTTTTTCCGGGAAAGTAGGTGTTAAGAATAGCCAGGCGTACCAGATCCCGGTTTTCCGGAGATTGCAAAAACGCCCAGACGGTATCATCAAAAGAAGCGACTGACTGATTTTTCCTGAGATAGCCCTTACTCTTCTCTTCGGTGAGCAACCTTCCGTTTACCAGCACCTTCCACCCCATACCGTCGGACTGCAGGTACCGGATGGGATAGTGAATCTTCTTGGTTTTCTTCGGGTCATAGAGTTTATCCCAGTAAGCATCAAAAAGTATAGAGCCCGGTGTCGATGGGAATCTCATTTCGCTGGAGCTTCAGTTCCTCGATCCAGTCTAATACCGCTAATACCAACAAGGGCTTGTGCGGAGCTAAATCCTTATAACGCCCCAGGTTTTGAAACCGGTCAAGTATCTCTTTCATCGAATAGTTTTACAAAAACAAGCCGCACACCCCACCCTTCCGCATCCTCCACCCCGAGGATATCGATCAGGCTGTCGGACTGTGCATTATTCCGTTGGCGCTCCATGCGCAGGTAATGTTCCTGTTTAATTGCCTGTCGGCGCTCCGGTTGAGAGAGATCTTCAAGCGTTTCGCCCGGCTGCCAGGTATAGCCATCCTTTTCGTATACCATTGCCTTTTCATACAACTTCCGGTGGTTCTCGTATAGCCACACCCATTCGATCTTTTGCTGAAAGAAGCAAAAGTAGCAACCCGACCGGCTCCGGGAATAATGTCCGGTTTTGATTTCCCCCGATCGATCTCCACCTGGTATTCCCGCTTTTCGTAGTAGGCGGGGACACCCACTCCACTGTCGCGCAGAATGCGGAAGATGTCGTCTCGCACTAGAACCTCATCGTTATCCACGAGGGGAAAGTGATCAACTTGTGCGAGCGGAAAGTCGGTAGTCTTCAGAAAGGCGAAAACTACGCGATTGAAGGCTTTGGTGTCCAGGTCCAGTAACTGCTCCAGCTTTTGCTTCTGGGAGAAATGGAGCGAAATGGGCTCTTCCGCAACCTCAATCAGGCGTTTGGTATGGGGAGATTCGCCGGCGTATTCGACATATAAACCCTTTATAAAAGGAATTTGCGCATTGGTTAATACTTTTCGTACCACATCCTCACTCCAGATATTTTTCCGGAAAGGGAAGATGGACTGAATATTAGGGCGCTTGGAAATATAGCCTTCGCGTTCTTCATCGCCCCGTATGCCTACATAAGATATGACCGGGTACTCCCCGGCAATGAACTTTCGAAGGGATCAAGCTTCAGCTTTTTCGTACACCAACGGGCCCATTGCGGAGGGTAGGTAACCACCGTATACTTCTAGAAAATGGTCGAAAGGGGGTTCCGGACTATCTTTCGCAGCTTCAAGCCTGACAATAGATTGTCCGAGGTAAACTTCGAGGTTTTGATCAAAGTGTAGGTCTCGTCGAGCTCTTTGCCTGTATCACAGGTGTAGTATTCAACCGGGAGGTCCGGATGCTTATCTTTTAGGTAGATTGCCAAAGCAGCGCTGTCCTTACCCCTGATATGCCGAGCGCGTGTTTTACCTGAGACATCACAAAAATTCTTTTTAATGGCTTTGTCCATCCAACAAATTTAAACTAAGTTACGCCCATAACAAACCCCAACCCAAGATAATGCTCCCTCCTCAGTTTTTCAACTCCGCCCACCCGCCCATCTCCCCGAGCGCTCAATTTTCCTTACCTTCCCCCTAAAAAGCCATGGACAAAGCCCTCCCCTTCATCCCCCGCTGGAAGTCCCTGCGCAATTCCCTGCGCTTCAGCTATAATCCCATCGCCGCTCTCGACCAGTATGTGGCGGAATACGGGCACACCTTCCGGTTTTACCTGGGCGGCATGGTCCCGGGCATACTCACCACCGACCCCGGCCTGGCCCGGCACGTCCTGCAGAAGGAACACCGCAAGTGGCGGAAGTCGCCCATCCAGACCGAGCGCATGGGCCACTTCCTGGGCAACGGCCTGCTGACCAGCGACGGCGACTACTGGCTGCGGCAGCGCCGCCTGATCCAGCCGGGCTTTCACCGCAATCGACTGGCTGCCCTGACGGCCGTCATGAACCGGGAGATCGACGATTTCCTGGACAGGCGGTTCGAACCCGCCCTGTCCGCCGGCCAGCCCGTGGATATGGCGCCCCTGATGATGGAACTGGCCTTCCGGGTGGTGGCTAAATCGCTCTTCACCACCGACCTCCGGGAAGAAGATCTCTCCTTGATGGGCGATGCGGTGTCGGCCGTGCAGGCCTTCATCGCCCGCACGTTCCGGCAGCCTTACCTGATCCCCTGGTTCCGCTTCCGGGGGCTGTACCGGGAACACGAGGGGCTGGCGGATAATTTTGACGGCATTATCCTGAATTACATCCAGGCACGGAGGCAATCGGGCGAGCGGCAGGACGACCTGCTGCAGATGCTGCTCGACGCCCGCTACGAAGATACCGGCCAGGGCATGACGGACCGGCAACTGGTGGAAGAAAGCGCGATCCTCTTCGCCGCCGGGCACGAGACCACCGCCAATGCCCTTTCCTGGGCCTGGCACCTGCTGAGCAACCATCCGGAAACAGCCGACCGCCTGCGCCGGGAACACCAGGCAGTGCTGGGCGGCCGCGAACCGGGATTCGAAACCCTGCCTCAGCTACAGTACACCCAACAGGTGATCGACGAGGCCATGCGCCTCTATCCGCCCGCCTGGATCACCGACCGCCTCTGCGTAGAAGACGATGAATATGAAGGGCTGCCCCTGCCCGGAGGGAGCCGCGTAGTGGTTTATATCTGGGGCATCCACCGCCGGGCCGGCCTGTGGGAGGCCCCGGAGGCCTTCCGGCCCGAACGCTTCGGGCGGGAACAGAAAAAAGAATACCATCCTTTCGCTTACCTGCCTTTTGGCGGAGGCCCGAGGCTCTGCATCGGCAATAATTTCGCATTGATGGAAATGCAACTGGTCCTGGTGAAAATGCTGCAGCGATTTGTAGTGGAACCGGCCCCCGGCTGCGAGCCGGAGCTGCAACCGCTGATCACCCTGCGGCCGCGGAATGGCGTGAAGGTGAGCGTGAGAAAGCGATGAATTTGCCAAGCCTATCTAATACTACTTTGTTAACTTAACACAGAGGCCGCAAAGTAGAACTAAGCAGGGGGCAACGCCACCTGTAAAGACGCACAACCGTAGCCGGCGCACTGAAAGGGCAGCATCATTGAGCTGGAATATGATGGTCCCGTCTGTCCATTAGCCGGGTAAACTTTCATCATGATACACGGGGCGATGCCCCATGCTAAAACATATTGACCTCCGGCATGCGCCGGAGCAGGCTTTTCAGGCCGAGCCGGCTATGTGGCGCTACCTGAAACCTGCATCTTAGAGCTTTTTACACGGAGACAAATCGCAACTGCGCCCACCATGCGCAACCAACGCCCTCCATACCGCTAATAACCAAACAACCAGGCCGGTCAGCCCTCACAACACTGCTCCCCCACATCCACCGTCACGCGCAGAGCCCTCAGCCCCTCCACGCCCTGTAGTTTGCCGATGGGCAGCTCCTCGATGTCCGGCAGGATGAGCTTCCGGCTGGCCAGGAAGCGCAGGTACTCCATGTACTCTATCCGGTCCTTTTCGGCAGCGTAGACGATGGCCAGCTTGCCGGGCGCGCGGAGCCGCTCTTCGGTGCCGTCGACCAGGGCCTTGTCGACCCGCTTTTTAATGATCTCGTAGCGGATGTTGTAGGCGCCGTCCACATCGAAGCGCTTTTCATCCATCCGGAAACGGATGTCGATGGGGTTGCTGTAAACGAAGATCATCTGCGCGGTATCCAGCGGCAGGGGCAGTTGTTTTTTCAACTCCGCCAGCTGTCGGGTGACCGTACACATCGCCATGAGTTGCCACAGGCGGAGGTTGCTGAGCTGCAGGATGTCGAACTGTCCTTTGGGAAGGAGGGACTGCCCGGCGTAGATCTCGAATTCCACCCCGTCGGTCTTGTACTTTTCGAAATAGTGCGGCAGCATTTCCTGAGCGGCCTCGTCCTCCTGTTCGAGATGGCGGGAGATGTATTCATTGATCATGGCGACGCTGTCCTCGTAAGCTTTCCGCTTGTTGTAGACGACGCCCAGGCGGGGGTCCAGCTGACGGAAGTACGCCTCTGCCAGGCGCACGGCTTCCGGCGAGTGCTGCCCCATCTGCCGGAGCAGGGGGTGAGCTTCCTGGCGCAGGAACTCCATGACCCGGCTTTCGTCATTGGAGGAAAAACTCTCGCGGAGGCAGGATGCATACTCGCGGGCCCGGAACAGGAACTGCTCCACGATGGGAAAGGGCAGCAGGCCGGAGATGGCCAGGAGGGCTTTTTCCAGGCGGCGCAGGTTGTCCAGCAGGTCAGCCTGGATGGCGGCGTTGCGAATATTGCTGGAATTGACAATATCCGCCTGCGCATACAGCGGATATACCTCTTTGAACACGATCGGCCGGGCGGTGCCTTTCCGCCCTTTGCTGCGTTCTTCGAGCAGGGCGAAGGCGTTTTCTAAAAACTGCCACTCCACGCTGGGGTGCAGGGTGGTGTACTGCTCGCGGATAATGGCTTCCACTTCGTTGTTGAGTTCCTCCCGCCGCCGTTCGATGGCCAGGGTGAACAAGGGCGCCAGTTCGGCGGCCTTCAGGGCCGTGACCTTGCTGAGGGCGTGGGCCTCGGCGGCACCCAGCTCCAGAAAGCCGGCCAGCTTTCCCTTTTTGTTCCTGAGGGGAAAGATGATGATGCTGCGGATGCCGGAATTGAGCAGCTCGGCCTCTACTTCCGTGGCCTCTTCCAGTTGGGTGAGGTCCTCCACCAACAGCGGCTCTTGCTGTTGCAGGGCCTGCTGGTAAATGCAATCCTCAGTTTGAAAGAAATCTTCCTCCACTTGCCCCAGAAGGGGGTGAGCTACCTTGTATTTGCGGGCGGAGCAGAGGTTGCCCTTCTCGTTCGTTGCCGACAACCCCAGCCGGATGGCCGGCTTTTGCAGGGCGGTGCGGACCAGCTCCTCCAGGTGAGCGATCTTCTGCGGGTCGACCACCACGTCTTTTTCCAGCAACTGATACCTGATCCGGGAAAGGGCGGCCTCTTCAGTAATCTCGGTGTGGTATTCGGCGATGAACCCCTGAAATTCAAACCGGTCCGGCGGCAGGTACTCCAGCCATTGCCTCCAGTTCATGGGATCGTTGACCAGCTGGTTGATCTGCCGGCTGCTCAGCTTCGGCAGCGGTTTCACCGGAAGGACATCGATAAAGGAAAGGTTGTGGACGCACTTGAAATGGCGCTCCAGGGCCTGCCCCGGCAGCCGCAGGGTGGCGGTGAGCGGCGCCTCCACCTTGAGCGCCTGGCCGTAAAATTTGTTGAGGATGATCGAACAGGCGGCATTGATGATAAAACTGGACACCCGGTCGGGCTGCCCGTCCAGGCAGTACTCAAAGCACCCGTCCTCCCGGAGCAGCCGGCGGAGCGCTTCGGTCTGATAGATGGCATTGACGTCCAGCGGCTTGAAGGCCCGCCCCAGGCTGAACGCTTCCTGCCCGTCCGGGAAGACGGTAGACAACAATAAATCTACTAAATCGACATGGCTCTCGAGGGCGCCAAGGTTATCCACCGGCTGTAGCAATACCGGCGCCTGTTCCACCTTGTCGAGAATGAACTGAAGCAGGGAGGCCCGGCCCGGGCGCTCCTCCCGGCTGGCCTGCTCCTTCAAATGATGGATGAGCGGAAGGAAACTCAGGCGGGAGGCATAGGGCATGATCTCCAGGGCTGTACCTGTTTCCGGAGTTGATGCGCCGGCCGGCTGCACAGCCGGCCCTGGTGATGTCGGGTGAATGGCGGTCATAGGGGCGATTTGGTTCTAATATTCAAAAAAATCGGGGGAAGAGCATCAGCCTTCCCCCCCCTGATAAGAAACACCCTAAAAACTACCGTATTATGTAGATCGTTTTCATATGGATTTGGTGCGAAACAACAAAAACAGCCGGGTGATCAAAACAAAATTAAGTGTTGGGTGATTTCCTGTTTCTTTTGCCGGGTGGCTGTTTTTCGCTGTTATCTTTAAGTCGGGTGTTCGGGGCCTCAGGTTACACTTTCAAGGCATTTTTTACAACTATTTAGGTGGGCCTGATGCCTTTGCCACGAAGACACAAAAACTCCAAGATTACACCAAGGCTTCGTGCAATCCCGTCTAGCCAGCCGGGTAAACTTTGTGTCTTGGAGTCTTTGTGGCAATAAAACCGGTTAGATGGCAGACCACCTAAATAGTTACCATTTTTTACAAAAGTCGGTGTATTTTTTCCTGCGATCCTTGATCTGTATCAAGAATTCATCCGTTTGATGCGCGAAGGAGCGGCATACCCCTATTCAGGATTAGTTTTTATTGATGTAAATCCCGCTATGTGATATAAACATACCCGGGTCATTGAATCTTCTGAATGCCGCCGGATATGAGCGAGCGGGTATTTTTCTCTTCCGGGTCGCCGGCATAATCGATCTGCCCGCCGGTGTTGGCGCTGGCGTCGAGGCTTTTATTGGCCACCACTTCCGCCTGGCCGCCGGTATTGGCCTTGACGTAGGTGCGCTCGCACTGCAAATCCAGCCCCCGGTATTGCCCGCCGGTAGAAACGGCGACTTCCTGGGTTTCGGCAATGCCCTCCATATTGATCACCGCCCCTTCCGTGGCCGTAGCTACCAGGGAGTTGACCTTTACCGCCAGTTCCATCTGGGCGCCGCTGCTGGCCCGAAGGTCCAGCTGGTCTCCCGTAACAGGCGCCGTTGCAAACGCCTTGGCGCCGGCGCTGGCTTTCAGCGCGCGCAGTTGCTGGTAGGTAACCTCCACCCGCGCATGGTCGTCGCCCTGGAACAAACCTTCGATGAGCTGTATCTTCAGGGTTTTGCCCTTGATGTATAAGGTGACGTCGTCTTCAGAAACCCCCTCGGCAGTGATCACGGCCCGGGCCTCTTCCCCCGGCGTAAGGATCAACTCCACGTCGCCGGCGACGGTAATGGCGTCGAAATAATCCAGCTTGCGCTCATCCTGAGCATTGGCGGAACCAAGTGTGAAGAAAAATGCCAGCGCTGCTGTTGTTTTCAAGATCGTTTTCATGATAAGCGATTTTTATTTTTTGATGTATGTCAGGTGGTTAAATTTTCCTGCCTATGGGCTACCCGTCTGAGATTGGACACTCCATGCCTCCTGCAAACGCTTGGCCTCGACTCCGCTCGGCTTTCCCCTTTCTGCTGTCCAACCTTAGACGGGTAGCCTGCCTATGTATTAGGATGCAAAATGCGGCCGCCTTCCCCTATTGTGGATCGGAAAATGGCAACGGCGATTGACATACTCCCCTCAGGCAAATTTGTTTGTTGCCGGTTCCCGGACAAGTCGCCACAAATTATTTCCCGCTTTCCCTTGCATAATTTCCTGAAAAGATTTTAATTGCACTTAAAATAGTTGCAAGTGCAAGAAAACAGGATTCAAGAACAACGCCTGGAGCAATTACCTGTATTTTACATGGAGCAGATCGTAAGGCGGTACCGGCAGATGGCTACTCAGGCCCTGAAAAACCATCACGCGGGCCTTTCCGTAGACCAATGGGTCGTGTTGAAGCAGATCAGCGAGAACAACGGCAGCAGCCAGGTGGAGATCGGCAGCTCTACCGTCAAAGATGCCCCGACTACCACCCGGATCATCGACCAGCTGGTTTCTAAAAACCTGATAAGCAAGCAACTGGACCCCGAAGACCGGCGGCGGTACATGGTCTTCGTCACGGAAAAAGGCCGGCAACTGATCGAACGCCTGCTGCCGGTGGTTCAGGAATACCGGCAGGTACCCCTGAAGGGCTTTTCGCCCGCCGAACAGAAGCAGCTCATCGGCCTGCTGCAGCGCATGCTGAAAAACCTGGATTAAATTTTTTCGCCCAATAATTGCATTTGCAACTTTTGCTCTTGTAAGTTTTTTCAAGTTATTACCCGACTGTGTTTTTCATCACCCGACTGTACTTTACATTTCAATCACCCAACTTTCTTTTATGCGTAAACTGATTTTTCTTCTTTGCGTTTTCGCCCTCCCGGGCTTCTTCCTATCCACTGTTTCCGCCCAGGAAACCCTGACGGCCGCCGAGCAGTCGACAGCCATTGACAGCCTGATCCACAGCCTGGAGGAAAATTACGTTTTCCCCAAACTGGCGGAACAGATGGGCCAGCATCTGCGCCAGAAGCAAAAGGCAGGCGCCTTCAAAAACCTGACGGAACCGGTCGCCTTCGCCGACCGGCTGACGGAAGAGATCCAGTATGTGAGCAAAGACAAGCACCTCCGGGTGCGGTTCGACCCCGAGGGCGCTGCCCGGATGCGGGCGCATGCCGCAAGCGACGAAAACGAAGACGACGGCCCCGACCCCGAATGGCTGAAACAGATGGCCCGCGACAATTATGGTTTCCAGGGGGCAAAAATCCTGGAAGGCAACGTCGGCTACCTCGACCTGCGGGGCTTTTTCCCGGCGGCCTACGCCGGAGAAACCGCCGCTGCCGCCATGAACATGCTGTCCAATACCGACGCCATCATTTTCGACCTGCGGCAGAACGGCGGCGGCGACCCGGGCATGATCCAGCTGCTGACGTCCTATCTTTACCCGGCAGGCAGAGACGTCCACCTGAATAGCTTCTACCACCGCCACTCCAACGATACAAGCCAGACCTGGACGCTGCCCTACGTGCCCGGCAAACGCAACCCGGATGCCGAGGTGTTCGTACTGACCAGCAACTCCACCTTCTCGGCAGCAGAAGAATTTACCTATAACCTCCGGAACCTGGAGCGGGCTACCATAGTCGGGGAAACGACCGGCGGCGGCGCCCACCCCGGCGGCATGATGCCGATCGCACAGCAGTTCGTCGCCTTCATCCCGAACGGCCGGGCGATCAACCCCATCACCAACACCAACTGGGAAGGCACGGGGGTAAGCCCCCACGTCGAAGTGGAAAAGGAAAAAGCCCTCGGCACCGCCCATCAGATGGCGCTGGAAAAACTGGCGGAAAAGGCTGAATCGGATGAAACCAGGCGCTACTTCGAATGGTTCGCCACCTACCTGAAGTCCAAAAACGAACCGCCGGCCCTCAGCAGGCAGCAAATGCAGGCCTGCACCGGCAACTACGGTGCCCGCAACATCCTGCTGGAAGACGGCCAGCTCTTCTACCAGCGCACCGGACGGCCAAAAATGGCATTGGTCCCACTTAGCTCTACGTCCTTCGCCCTGACAGATGACCCCGATTTGACATTCACCGTGGAAATGGAGGATGGCGAAGCCGCCGCCTTAGTCGTGGAGAGCGTCAACGGCTGGCGGGAAAGGACGGAGCGGAAAGGGGCGCAGCCTTAGGGATTGCGCAAAAATAAATTACCCATTTAGACTCGTTCTTTTGCGCGCTAACTGCGTTGATCCCGCTCAGATTGAGCGGGACGCCGTAGCCCCGCTATGTCTGCGTTTTTCGCCTTGTTAGCGCACAAAATAACTTCGTCTATTCTGTGTAACTTATTATTGCGCAATCCCTTAGTGTAGCTATTTCAACGCTACCCTGGCTATATACATATCCGCCGTCATGTACAACACGGACTCATCTGCATTCAAGGCGCAGTTGGCCGTGGCCTGCCCGGTGGAGATCGTCCCCAGGTGTTCCCCTTCCGGCGTGAACACGAGGACGCCGCCCGGCCCGGTAGCGAAAACGATGCCGGCTCTGTTGACTTTCAGGCCGTCGGGCAGGCCTTTGTTGCCGGGTACCATATCCGTCGCGTCGAAGAATACCCTGCCGTTGGCGAAGTTTTTATTTTCATCCACATCATACGCCATCCAGATGGCCCGATCCGGGTCGGAATTGGCGACGTAACATTTGGCGTAATCCGGGCTGAAAGCGATGCCGTTCGGCCGCG
This sequence comes from Lewinellaceae bacterium, assembly GCA_020636375.1. Lineage (GTDB taxonomy): Bacteria > Bacteroidota > Bacteroidia > Chitinophagales > Saprospiraceae > JACJXW01. The sequence continues at coordinate 181,317 of JACJXZ010000017.1, forward strand.
ACAGCTCGTCCGTCAGCAGGAACACTTCCCCTTCCGGCGACACCCGGTAGACGCCCTGGAAGGGGATTTCCTTTCCGGGGTCGTCCACCTGCTTTTCCAGGCCGTAGGGCGGGTCGGTGAAGTACAGGTGGCCGCCCGGGCCGTAGACGGCATCGTTGGGGCTGTTGAAGCGCTTGCCTTCGTATTTGTCGGCGATGGTGATGAACGCTGCCCTGGGCGCGCCGGGCGGCGCGTCCATCATGGCCATGCGGCGGTCGCCGTGCTGGCAGAGTACCAGCCTGCCACCGGGGCTGAGTATCAGTCCGTTGGAGCCGGTTTCGCCGCCCTTCGGCAAATCAGCGGTGTACCCGGAAGGCTGCAGGTACACTGAATCGCCCTCGCCCTCTTTCCAGCGGTAGACCGTGTTTTTCGGCACGTCCGACCAGATCAGCATCTGCTCGGCCTCCAGCCAGAGGGGCCCCTCGGCCCATTCGTAGCCTTCGGCGATGACCTCGACCGGAGCACTGGTATCCAGGACAGCGGACAACCTCGCATCGACCACAATTATTTCGCCAATGGTTTTGTAGCTGAGAGAATCCTCTTTTGGCATATCTGTCGTTTTTTCCTTTGCGGAATTTTTACAGGAAAAGAAGCTGCTGAGCAGGAGGAGCATGAATACGTATCGCATAGTTTTCGTTTTGAAATTGCTCCGCTGAAGGTAAGCAATTCAAACGAGACCTGCGTTTAATCCTCCAGCGTTACCACCACATTTCCCTGCTTATGGCCGGTATCGACGTAGCGGTGCGCCTCCGCCATCTGCTCCAGCGGATAGCGGCGGCTGATCGCCGGCCGGAATTGGCCCGCTTCAGCCAGTTCCGCCAGGAAGCGCAGGTCTTCCGGCCGCTCGTCGGCAGGCCCGGCGATGACCTTTTTGCTGCTCGTGAGCGCCACCCAGGGGATACGGGCCATTTCCGGCAGGCCGGACACTACCGCCAGGAGGCGGCCGCCTTCCCGGAGCGCGTTTTTGACGCGGGAATACGGCGCGTTGCCGACGTTGTCCATGATGATGTCGTAGGTTTCGCCCTTGCCGGTGAAATCCTCCCGGGTATAGTCGACGACTTTATCCGCTCCGAACGATTGTACGAATCCCACATTTGCCGTGCTGCACACGCCGGTGACTTGCGCGCCGAAGTATTTGGCGACCTGCACGGCAGCGATACCGACGGCGCCGGAAGCGCCGTTGACCAGCACTTTGTCCCCTCTTTTTATCCCGGCCCGTTCGCGGAGATAGTTTATGGCCGTCATGCCGCCGAAAGTGATGGCGGCGGCTTCTTCGAAGTTCAGGTTGCCTGGTTTTAAGACGATGACGCCGTCTTCCGGCATGGTTTTGTACTCGGCGTGACAACCCATTTTGTTGCCATCCATGGCGAAGACCTCGTCGCCGGCCCTGAACTTTGTTACGTCCTTGCCCACTGCTTCGACTTTGCCGGCCAGCACCACCCCCAGTATAGGCTGCCGCGGGCGGGAAAAGCCGAAGGCTAAGCGGACGAAGATGCCGAAGCCGGGCGGCACTTCCAGGCTGCGGATGCGCCAGTCGCCGGAATTGACAGCCGTGGCATGGATTTTTACCAGCACCTCCTGGTCTTTGGGCACCGGCTTTTCTACTTCCTGAAGCCGGAGGACGTCGGGTGGCCCGTATCCGGTTGCAATAATTGCTTTCATTATATTCATTTTTTTCTGTTGAAATATTGGGTTTTTCTTGCCACAAAAGCTCCAAAGCACTAAAAAGGCACAAAAATATCTGCGTGGGCCGAGAGCCATACCCCGCCGAATGGCGAAATCCGAAAACCGAACGGCCACCCTCTACTCCGCCGTCTCCACGCAGGCTACCAGCAGCAGCGGCAGGCCCAGGTCGCGCACCCGGCGGAGCAGGCCGTGCAGGGCCGCCTGGTCGGCCACCGGCCCGGCAATCAGCGTGTCGCCGTTCGCTTCCAGGGTGATGGCCATGCCGTCGAACCAGCCGGCCCACTGCGGGCCCAGGTGTCCGTGGAGCCGGATATGGTATACCAGGGGTTGGTCGAAGTTGAGGGCCGGTTTGCTTTTGACTGACATCGTCTCGTTTTTTTATACTGCAAATGTACCGGCAGAAAGGTATTGGTGTAAACCTACTAAAGTACTGTTTTGGGGGAAGGTGGATGATGGTAGCCGGCATCCGTCGCCCACCAGGGCGGGAGGATGGTTAAAGTATAAGCCTGGGTATCGCTCCTTTTAACTTTGGGTTAACTCTCATTTTATATTTTTGCCGGCATCAGTCCATAACACCCAACCGAACAAAAAATGGAACCTAAACACCTTTTTCAAGCCATCTTCCCCTCGGCCCTTCTTTTTTCCTGCCGCCCGGAGGCGTTCATCGTCTACCCGGCCTTCGAGACCGACCCCGTCGCCAGCCCAGATGATGCCGCCGACGATACCGCCATTTTCATTCATCCCGGCGACGCCTCCAAAAATGCCATTATCGGGACGGACAAGCAAAAAGGCCTGATCGTCTACGATGCGCAGGGCAAAGCCGTTCACCGCTACCCGTTCGGCAGGATCAGCAACGTGGACCTGAGGCAGGAGGTGGACTGGAACGGGCGCCGGGTTACCATCGTGGGCGGCAGCAATCGACCTGATCAAGCAACAGGAATTTTATGCCTTGTGGATGAGGGTGGGGCTGCGGCTGAAGTATGATTAAAGATAAGGAAGGATAAAACAGCCCAGAGGGAGGATAGCACACTGATTTATTAAGATTCATCAGGGTTTATTAAGATCATCTCCTTCGATGGTTACAATCCTAAGCAATCTAAATTTATCCTAACCGATCAGTGCACCATTCCTTTTTGCACAACTCCCTCCATGTAAGGAAGCAAATGGGCGGCAAGGCTGGTTTCTTAAGCCGCTTCCAGGTCCAGTACGACGCGCCCGTTGATCCGCCCGTCCTTCAGGCGGCTGAAGATGTCATTGATCGCGTCCAGCTTCTGGATTTCCACCGTAGGTTTCACCTTGCCTTCGGCGGCGAACATCAGGCTTTCTTCCAGGTCTTTCCGGGTGCCTACGATGGAGCCGCGGACCGTGATCCGTTTCAGCACAACATCGAAAATGGGCGTCGGGAAGTCGCCCGGCGGCAGCCCTACCAGCGAGCAGGTGCCGCCCCGGCGCAGCATATCGATGGATTGGCGGAAGATGCCGGGAGAAACGGCCGTCACCAGAACGCCGTGCGCCCCGCCCGTCTCCTTATGAATGGCGGCGGCGGGGTCCTGTTTGGCGGCATTTACCGTCACCTCGGCACCCAGGCTTCGGGCCAGTTCGAGTTTTTCGTCGGAAACGTCAACCGCGGCCACGTGCCGGCCCATGGCCTTAGCGTACTGTACAGCCACATGGCCCAGGCCGCCGACGCCTACGATAACTACCCACTCGCCGGGCTTGGTATCCGTCTCTTTGAGCCCTTTGTAGGTGGTAACGCCCGCGCACAGGATCGGCGCGGCGGAAAGAAAATCCAGCCCGTCGGGGATCCGTCCGACATAGCCGGCGTCGGCCAGCACGTATTCGGCAAAGCCGCCGTCGACCGAGTAGCCGGTGTTCTGCTGCTGTTCGCAAAGCGTTTCCCAGCCCGTGAAGCAGTATTCGCAAGAGCCGCAGGCGCTGTGCAGCCAGGGGATGCCCACCCGGTCGCCTTCTTTCAGGTGCCTGACCCCGGGGCCTGCCGCCGCCACGTAACCGACGCCCTCATGGCCGGGAATGAAGGGCAGCTTGGGCTTTACCGGCCAGTCGCCGTCGGCGGCGTGGAGGTCGGTATGGCAGACGCCCGAGGCGGCCACCCGCACCAGGACCTGCCCCGGGCCGGGCCGGGGAACACTGACGCTTTCAATGCTCAGGGGCTTGCCGAATTCGTGAACTACGGCAGCTTTCATCGTTTTTGGCAACATAATTCAAACAGTTTTATGATAAGAGAAATAGAAGGCACGGCCACAGAACCGCCCCTAACCGAAATGGGAAAGAAGGCGCCTACAGAATGATGGCGACTGAAAAAGGCTTGAAAAACTGTCTTTGGAGTTGTGCTTCAGCTATGAGGAAAAATAGGGCGAACGCGTGAGTTGTGCTTCGAATTCAGGTGAGGCAATATAGTATTTTTTGGGGAGAAATACAATGAAAATTTTTTTTATGTTTCCGCCTCTGCCTTTTCGGCGGGAGCCAGCCCCCGTTTGAACCGGCCCCTCGCATAGCCGCCGTATAATACGAGGTGGGATACTTTTTCGGGGTGCCTGGCTGCATAGGCAATGGAAACGGAGGCGCCCTGAGATATGCCGAGCAGGGGAAACTTTTTGAACCCTGCATCGGAAGTAGTACAAAAAACGGACAACCTGTCTCATCACACCCTCTCTTCAATCACTACTCAGTTCTGCCTCTTTGGGTCACTACCCGGATCACCCCATTGCCGGCCTGGCTGTACAAACTGGCTTCAGCCAGGCTCCGGAGAACCTCGATCCGCTCGACGTCGGCCGGGGCAATGCTCCAGAGCAGGTTGTTGAGCGCCGCGTCATCGTAGTTGTAAAAAGGCATGCCGTCGAGGACCAGCAGGGGCGGCCCCAGGGCGCCGCGGATACGGATGCAGTAGGTATTGTACGTACCCGTCACCCAAACGCCCGGAACCCGGCCCTGTATCATCTCGGCGATATGGAGATAGCCGTTGTTTTGGGCAGGAGACAGGAGCGTGATGGCGGCGGTGGCCTCGCTGATCGAAGTTACGGCCCTGGGCTGCAGCACCTCAATACGCTGTACGGCCAGCTCTTCATTATCCGGGCAGCCAGGGCAGGAATTGTTGCCGAATGCCGGCAAAGCGGCGAAGAAGAGCAATCCGAGGACAGGAAAGAATATTTTCTTGTTTTTCATAGCTTTTGCTTTTGGTTAGCCAATCACTGATAGCGCATACTAACACAATCCTTTTTCTCTGTTAATAGTTTGTTAAGGCCCCTTCTAATTAATGCCGAAGCGGCTATCGGCCTGCATGTGAAAAAAAATGCTCCGAAACTTTTTTAGACTAATCTAAATTTTTATATTTGCATTAACTAAAAAAGTGATTAGATTTATAAAAAATCTTGTCCTTTTGGGAATTTAAATAATGAATTGCAGTTATGAATTCAATAAATCCCGGGATTGCTCTGTTGATCGGCGCTGGAATACTGGCTGCCTTGCTCTGGGCCCTCTGGCCGAAGCGGGGGCTCCTCTCCTTACTGAACAAAGCCCGGATGAACAGCCAGCGAATACTGCTGGAAGATGCGCTCAAATTCCTGTTTGACTGTGAGTATAAGGGCATCTCCTGCGGGTTGAACAGCATTGCCGGCAATCTGAATATTTCTGCCGACAAGGCGGCTCACCTGCTGAACCGCCTGCGGGCTATAGGGCTGATCAGGATGGAAGACCAGGCTTTTTACCTGACCGACACAGGGCGGTCGTATGCCCTGCGCATCATCCGCGTACACCGCATCTGGGAGCGCTACCTTGCCGACGAAACGGGGGTGGGGCCGATGGAATGGCACGATGAGGCCGACCGCCAGGAGCACCATATGACCCCGGAGGCGGCCGACGAGCTCGCCGCCCGGATCGGCAACCCGGTATTTGACCCGCATGGCGACCCCATACCCTCTGCCCGGGGCGAACTGCCCGCCCACAAGGGGCAACCCCTCAGCAACCTGCAGGAGGGAGAGATCGCCCAGATCCTGCATATCGAAGACGAACCCCGTACTATTTATGAACAGTTGACGGCTCTGGGGATTTATCCCGGCATGGAGGTTTACGTCATGGACGTGGCTGAGGGTAAGATCACCTTTGCCGCCAATGGGGAGGAATGCACCCTCACACCCCTCTTTGCTGCCAGCATTACGGTGGAACTGCTGCCGGAAAGGCCGCCTTTGCCGCCGTTTAAATATGAACTCCTCTCCTCCCTCCGGTTAGGGGAACAAGCGGAAGTGGCCGGCATCTCCCCCAACTGCCGCGGCCAGCAAAGAAGGCGGCTAATGGACCTCGGAGTCGTTCCCGGAACCATCATCTCCGCCGAATTGAGAAGCGCCTCCAACGACCCCGTCGCATACCGGATCATGGGCGCCACCATCGCCATCAGGAAAGACCAGGCCAGCCTCATTTTTATCAACAAAAAAGAAACCTCGACCAATGAACAGGCATCAGGATTGTGAAAACTGCCCGATACATCATAAAGAAAACCTCATCCGGCTGGGCATTGCCATGGATCGGGTGGACTACGTCGTAGCCCTGGCCGGCAACCCCAATACCGGCAAGAGCACTGTTTTCAACAACCTCACCGGGCTCCGCCAGCATACCGGCAACTGGCCGGGCAAGACGGTTACCCGCGCCGAAGGGGGCTATTCCTACGGAGAGGCCCGCTACAAGGTAGTGGACCTGCCCGGCACCTATTCGCTGCTTTCAACCAGTACCGACGAGGAAGTGGCCCGGAATTTCATCTTGTTCGGCAGGCCTGACGTTACCGTTATTGTTGCTGACGCCACCCGGCTGGAACGCAACCTCAACCTGGCGCTTCAGGTCCTGGAAATCACCGATCGCGCCGTCTTGTGCCTCAACCTGATGGACGAAGCACATCGCAACAAGATCGAGATCGACGACCGGGCCCTTTCGCGGGAGCTGGGCATCCCGGTCATCCCGGCGGCAGCCCGGCAGAAGGAAGGCATGCCCCAGCTCATCGCCGCCATCGAAGAGGTGGCCACCGGGAAGTACCTCTGCAAGCCTCACCGCGTCCGCAGCCGTTCTCCCAAACTGAACCGCGCCGTTTCCGCCCTGGCGAAAAAACTGGAATCGCAATTCCCCGGCCTGCCTAACCTGAACTGGGTGGCCCTGCGGCTGCTGGAAGGCGACCAGGCCATCGTAGAAGCAGTGCGGACCGGCGAACTGGGGCTGTTGAGCTCCGCCTCTTTACCTATTCAAACCTCAAACAGCTGATGGAAAAGAAAACCTTATCCCAAAGCGAAGAAATACTGTCGCTGGCCAACAACCTGCGCTGGGACCTGGGCATGGACTTTCACGACACGATCATCGAGTCCATCTACAAGGAGGCATCCAAGATCGCCCGAAAGACAACCCGGATGGAAAGCGACAAGCCCGCCTACAGCCTCGACCTGAAGATCGACCGCTGGGTGACGAGCCGCTGGCTGGGCTTTCCCATCATGTTCCTCCTGCTGGCCCTCGTATTCTGGATCACCGTCTCGGGGGCGAACTACCCCTCGGGCCTGCTGGCGAACCTGCTGATCGATATGGCCCACCCCGCCCTGAAAAGCCTGGCCGCCTCCATTGGCCTGCCCTGGTGGCTGGACGGCCTGCTGATCGACGGCGCCTACCTGTCCATGGCCTGGGTAATCTCGGTCATGCTGCCGCCGATGGCCATCTTCTTCCCCCTCTTCACCCTGCTGGAAGACCTCGGGTACCTGCCCCGGGTGGCCTTCAACATGGACAACCTCTTCCGCAAAGCCGGCGCGCACGGCAAGCAGGCGCTGACGCTCAGCATGGGCTTCGGCTGCAACGCCGCCGGCGTGATCGCCGCCCGCGTGATCGACAGCCCGCGGGAGCGCCTGATCGCCATCATCACCAACAACTTTTCCCTCTGCAACGGCCGCTGGCCCACCCAAATCCTGATCGCCACCATTTTCATCGGCGGAGCGGTGCCGGCTCACTGGGCAGGGTTGGTCTCGGCAGGGGCGGTGGTGGGCATCGCCGTGCTGGGCATCCTGTTCAGCCTGGTGGTCTCCTGGGGGCTGAGCAAGACCGTGCTGCGGGGAGAGGCCAGCGCCTTCAGCCTGGAACTCCCGCCCTACCGGCCGCCCCGCATCCTGCAAACCCTGTATACGTCCCTGATCGACCGGACCATCTTCGTGCTGTGGCGGGCCATCGTGTTCGCCGTCCCGGCCGGGCTGGCCATTTGGCTGGTGGCCAATGTGCACATTGGCGAGCTCAGCCTGGCCGAGCACTTCATCCGGTTTACGAATCCATTTGCCTTTTTCTTCGGGCTGAACGGGGTGATCCTCCTGGCTTACGTCATTGCCATCCCTGCCAACGAGATCGTCATCCCCACCATCCTGATGCTGACGGTGCTCAGCGCAGGCATGGCCGGCGCCGGCGAAGGGGCGGGCGTGATGTTCGAACTGGATTCTATCGCCGACACCGGCAACATCCTGCGGGGCGGAGGGTGGACCCTGCTCACAGCCGTCAACCTGATGCTGTTCAGCCTCCTGCACAACCCCTGTTCGACGACGATCTACACCATCTACAAAGAAACCAACAGCGCCAAATGGACGCTGGTGGCTACCCTTTTGCCGATTGTAATGGGGCTGGTGGTTTGCTTTTTTACGACCCAACTGTGGCTGTTACTGACTCAGTAATCCAGGGTCAGTATCCGCCCTTTGGTGAAGGAAAAGAATTTATCCTTCCTTTTTGTGCAGGCCGTCCCGTAGGTCAAAGTAGAGGATATGCTACTGGGAAGCAATGACTATTGTCAGCTGAAACCAAAGCTGTGCCACTCCTCTCAGAATCAGATGAGTGGCATATTTACCTCCAATTCCGTATCTTTGACAAAAACCAAACCATGCCAGAAGTCAAGCTTTCCGAATACGAAACCGAACGCCATAAGCCTATGCCCTCTCTGAACCATAGCATCATCCAGGCCAACCTCATCAGAGAGTTGGGCCTTTCCTACAAAAAAAAATACCGTATCGCCTCAGAACTAAGCCTCGACCTTTCCGACTGGCCTTCCGTTCCGGATATCTGCATTTACCCCAAAATGCCGCTCGACCTGCGCCAGGATGTAACCACCATGACCGATCCGCCGCTTTGCGCTATCGAGATCATCTCCCCCAGCCAGACCCTCAACGAACTGGTCGACAAGGCCGGCAAATATTTCGAGCATGGCGTCCGCTCCTGCTGGATCGTATTGCTGCCGCTGGGCAACATCTACGTCTTCTCTTCGCCCGACGACTATGAGATGTTCCGGGCGACGGAGACGCTGAAAGATCCCGCACTGGATATTTCCCTTCCGCTGGCAGAAGTTTTTGAATAACGGAATACCGTTTACCCCGGTGCCTTTACCACCTTCCGGATTTCTTGTTCCCGGGCGCAGGCAGCTATCCCAGGCCGGTTCCAGGAATTGCTTCTTGCTGCATCAAAGAACTTTAAGCTGTTCTTCCACCCATTCGCTGGCGATGCATTTTGTATCCTGGAATTCTTTCAAGAGTGATTTAAATGCCGTGCTTTGAACAGGCTGAACACTGTAACGGGTCATTTGGCGGATGAAATACTCCAGTTTCAGGTACTTATTTATCCGGTTTTCGCTGATTTTGTAGGCATTGCGGGCGAAAAATTGTCGGTAAGCTTTACAGCAGTCTTCAACTTTCGAAGCGTCGACTGCCCCCGTAACATACTGCCGATACCGTGTACGAATGAGTAGCGATTGTCGCCGAATGCTGAAATCAAAGCTTTTGGGAACATCCGTTTCCTCTAAAAATTGAATGGCATCATCATAACGGTCTTGATAGAATGCAAGCAAGGCGTAGCAGAACTGTAAGGTTTCTTCCCGGAGCTCTTGTAAAAGGTACGCCTTGTTTTTTTGGATAAATTGATCGGCAAAATACAATTCTTTGTTAATGCCCGCCGTAACGGTGATATTGATAAAAGTAGTATGGCTGATTACTTTGTCTTTAATAAATAAACCCTGTTGATCTCCCCATTTGTATAAGTCCAATAAAAATACCCCAAAGCGTTTATCCGGCTCAAAGTACTTGTTGATCGTAAAATTGGTTAGCACTCGGAATAATTCCTGCAAATCTGATTTTGGAATCATTTCTGCATGGCTGCGCAGAGATATAAAAGCATCCTCAAAAGCAGAGATGGATACGGTTTTGGCCGTATTCAAGGAATACAGTTTGTAATAAAGCGAGAGTATTGGCATTCCGCCTTCACCATTGATGAGCGCTATCCAATAAGGGTTGCGCAAATCTATAGGCGCAAAAGGACGTTCTTCGACAATATACCGGCTACGGCTGTCGAACTCCAACTCAAAGAAAAGGTGCCAGGTGAGATAAGTTTGGTCCAAAGCTTGCCGTGCCTGGAATAAGGGAGGAAGTTTTGCTTGGTTCTTGATGGTGGCTTGGTTTGCCAACTCGGCCAGATGAGCGTTGAAGGACAGGAAAAAAGAGTCCAGGCCATGAAGCGTAGTGCTTAGGTGTTCTTGCAGGCGCTGGAGATTTTTCGTGAAAGCGGCATTGTCTTTTCGGTTTCCAAGCTGGCTGGAAAGCAGTAACAGCCGGAGCCCCGGGCGCTCCCATATGGCTTCGCCTACCAGGAATGCTTCTATTTTTTTCTTTAGTTCGCTATTTCGATTGCGTAAGATTTGCAGGTTAAAGCTTTCTCCGGGAAAAGCTGTTTCAAAAAGTTGTTGCTCATCAATTTCAGGCGGGCTGAAACCTGGTCCCCACCGGGTCAATGCCTTCAGAAGGCCTGCCAATTTCGGTTTATATTGGCTGAGTTGTTTCCTGAGTTCGCTGATCTCGTCCTTTTTGAGTATTCTCAAATAACGAAGGAGGTCGTTATCGCGCATATAGACATTGATTTTTTGTTTTGCGAATAGCCTTCTGTTCACTGGAAAAGTAGTTTTTTGAAGCGAAAGCAAAGTTATTTCAGTGGATTCGAATAATGTTTTTCTTAATCCTGCAAACGCTAATATACAGAGTTTTAGGGCATTCTTTGAAGTTTTGAAGCCATCCGGTTTACTTCAGAAATCGAGTTATGCCAGCATTCGGGCGTGTTTGGAGGATTAAGAAGAAATGGGTAGAATTGTAATGAATCCTAATGCAAAACCTTACTGACTTCACTCCAGGTCAGGGTAGCCCAATGCCCTGCCTGTTCTGCATTTTCAATAATTTTTTATCCGTAACCTGTAAACTCTATTCAACATGAAAAGCAAACTTTTTCTCTTTACGCTATTGCTGGGCCTGATGGGGCTCGTCTCCTGCCAGAAAGATAAAGATGTGGCGCCTGAAGAATTTCCGATTCAGGAGGAGGATATTGAAATCTCTGAACATGTCGTCAATATGGATGAAGCCTCTACCGGCCTGACCCTGATCAGTTCACCGGAAGAACTGGAAAACGGGATATACAAATTCCAAAGCTCCAATGGGGAATTTCCGGCCTGGGACCACAATTCAGTACTCGTAAGCGCTGAAAATGGCGGATATTTGCGTCGGGTTCTAAGTGTTAGCGAGTCCGGAAATGTGGCTACTTTAATTACTGAACAGGGCAATCTGACCGATGTCATCAAAAATGGCAGAATAACCCTGGATTTTTCCTTTATTGACATGGGGCGGGGAGGAAAGGATTTTGAAGAGGAAGAAATCCTTCAACAAAGTCTTGATGATGGCGTCAGCACGAGCGACCATATTGAATACCACCTAAACACAGAATTCACGGACGAAATTGCGCTCACCGGGAATATTAAATTCAATCCGCACTTTAATTTTGTTTTCGATATTGAAGACGGCGCTTTCAAGGAAGTAAAAATAGCCATTGAAAATACTGTACTTGAGGTAAATACGACATTGAGCCTGGAAGCGCAGGCCAGGCTCCAGGCCTCTCTGGAAAAGAATCTCGGAAATGTAGATAAGCGTTACCTGTTTTTTATTGGTTTTCTTCCTGTGGTAATGGATTTGGAGTTAGTCCTTATCGGGTCAGTACGGTCGAGCTTTGAAGGAGGTGTAGATATGTCCATTTCTTATAACAACCGTTCTAATTTGGATTTCGGGGCTGAATACATCAACGGCACAGCTAAGTTTATTAAAAATTTTGACAATGAGAGTACGCTCGCGAATGAGTTGAATGTTCAGGCAGAAGGGCAAACCATTTTCTATCTCATTCCTCAGATATATGTCGAATTTTACAGCGCCCTGTCGAGCGCAATTAAAGCAGAACCCTATTTAGATTTTTATGGACGGGCTACAGGAGGAACCGGCCCGAACGACATCTGTGCGGAATTGGAGGCGGGTATAGATTTTACCCTCGCGTTCAGCGAGACAATGTTCGACCTGTTTGACCTATCCACCAGGATTGAGGGCCCGAGTAGCGTCATCTGGGAAACCGAAGGCGGCTGTGAGCTTTCGCGTTTGAAAATAGGTGAGCCGACGGTCCAGTTTGTTCAAAGCGACCCTTGGTCCGTATGTGGAGCGGGATTCGATGCCCTTTATGACCTGACCTACAGTTATGAGTACAAAGATCAATCCGGCGACAGACTAGCTACGCCAGCTGAAATGACACTGTTGTGGCGGGATAACGCTGGCCAGCAAGGGATATTAACCTTTCCTTTGCAAGAATCAGACCCTTTCCATACCATCACGGCTGATCAATTCATCCATGCCATTTGCGTCTCGTGGTATGGCCGGGCTTCTTATGAATTAAGCGCCTATGTAGTCGATCAGAATGGTATTGAGAGCAACTACGTTTCCTTCTTGCTCTTAGAATAATGGCCGTGTAACTGTCTTGCATAAGTTGATGATTTTTAGTGTTTTATCATTAGGGGTGGCTGCCATTCTAACGTCAGAGTGTGCATTGGTTGAACCGTATGGTCAAATTTTGGCTATTGCGCAGCAACGAAACATAACCAATACCTGATAGCTACTCGCTACCCCGGAAATTAATGGTGTGATGTAACAAGATCGTTGAGAAAATGCGGGGAGCCGGGGTTGTTGGTTGTCTGTTGCCGGTTGTTTGTCCGGAGGGCCTGGGTTCCCGGGCTAACAACAGACAACAAACAACAAACAACGGACAACCCGCCCGGCCTGGATTGATGACTGAGTGTTGCTTTTTCTCACAGCCTTCGTTACATCACACAATAACCACCAACTGCACTGCCCGGAAATAACCAATAACACCCCGCCCACCTCTCCGCCATCTCTACTCACTCCTCAACGCCTCCGCCGGATTAGCCCTCGCCGCCCGCAGCGCCTGCCAGCCGATAGCCGCAAAAGCAATCGCCACCGACAGGGCGCCGGCCAGCCCGAAAGCCCACCACGGCATGGCGACGTGGTACTCGAACTCCTGCAGCCAGCCGTTCATAAAATACCAGGCGAGGGGCGTGGCCAGCACGAAGGCGATCAGCACCAGGCGGAGGAAGTCTTTGGACAGCAGGGCCACGATGCCGGCCACCGTAGCGCCCAGTACCTTGCGGATGCTGATCTCCCTGGCGCGGCGCGCGGCGGAAAAGGTTGCCAGCCCAAGCAGCCCCAGGCAGGAGACGAAAATGGCCAGCAGAGTGCCCCACAACACCAGCCCGCCCATGCGCCGGTCGGCCAGGTAGTTTTGCTGCAGCTCTTCGTCGAGGAAGTAGTATTCGAAGGGGGCATCCGGGTTGAGGCGGTTCCAGGTGGCCTCCAGGCGGCCGGTTGTTTCGTCCAGCCTGTCTATCTGCACGTTGGCTACCAGGAAATTGTGCGCCTCGCGGTTATCCCAGAAAAAGGCGCAACCGTCGATTTTCCGGTGGAGGGAGGAGGCGTGGAAGTCCTTTGCCACCCCGATGATGCGGAAGCTGTACTGCTCCTCGCCCCAGTTGAAGAACATCCGCTTTCCGACTGCCGACTCGGGCGTATAACCCAGGCCCCGGGCCAGCGTTTCGTTGATGACGGTTGCCTGAGCCGTATCGGCAATGCGGTTCCGGTCAAAAAAGCGGCCCTCTGCCAGCCCGAACTGCATGAGGCGCATGTAGTCAGGGTCGATATACGTCATGAAAGCGTGGTGGCCTTCTTCGGAAACCTGCCCTTCGCCGTACATGATCATGTCCTCAATATTAAATGAACCAGGATAACTGGACGTACCTCCTGCAGCGGTGGCCAGGCCCTCCTTCAGGATTTCGTTTTTAAAGGCTGTGAAATTGGCGTAGGAAGCCTCGCTGTGGTAGGGGATGATGATCTTTTGTTCCTTGTCGAACCCCAGGTTTTTGTCCCGGATGTATTGCATCTGCTGATGGATCACCAGGATGCCCTGGATGAGGGCTATAGAGACGACGAACTGCACGGCCACCAGCCCTTTGCGCACCCGCTGGGCAGAAAGCTGGCTGCCCAGGTTGCCCTGGAAGATTTGGGTGGGGCTGAAGGCAGAGAGATATGCGGCAGGGTAGCCGCCGGCCAGCCCGGCCGTGAGAAGGACAAAACCCAGCAGCACCAATAGCAAAACGCGGTCCTGTGCCAGGTTGGCCGTCAGTTCCCGGCCCATCAGTTGGTTGAAAACGGGCAGGGCGAGGTTGGCAACGGCATAGGCCAGCACGATGGCGAAACAGGCGTACAGGAAAGCCTCGCACAGGAACTGCTTCAGCAGGGTAGCCCGCGTGGCGCCGATCACCTTGCGGATGCCTACTTCCTGCGCCCGGACGGTGGCCTTGGCGGTGGCCAGGTTCATAAAATTGATGCAGGCGATGAACAGGATAAAGGCGGCGATAGACCCCAGGATGTACAGATAGGAAAGGCTGCCGACAGGCCCGACAGGGTTGCTGGCCTCTGACCGCAGATAGATATCTCCGATGGGTTCCAGGAAGTGTTCCTTGCCGAAGCCCAGTTGCCGGAGGCGGTCGCCGGCATAGCCTTCCAGCCAGGCGGGAAGCTTGTCTTCCAGGGCTTCGGGGCTGGCGCCCGGGCGCAATTGAACGTAAGTATAAAAGAGATTGTTGCCCCCCCACTCCTCTAAGCGGTAGAACCGGCGGCCTACGTCGCCGCTCATGGAAGAAATGTACAGATTGGCTTCGATGTGCGACTGGTGCGCATCCTGGTCAAAAACGCCCGTTACGGTATAGGGGTCTTCCCCCCACAGGTTTTCAATGTCCACGGCTTTGCCGATGGGATTCTCGTCGCCGAAGAGCTTGCCGGCCAGGCGATGGGAAAGCACTGCCGAGAAGGGCTCGTCCAGGGCGTGTTCGGGGTCGCCGGCGATAAAATCGTAGGTGAGCAGGCGGAAAAAGGTGCTGTCGGCATATACGCCCTTTTCTTCGGTGAATGTCCTGTTGCCTGCTTTCAGCACGAATTTGTCCACGCCCGGTGCCTTGAAAACCCGTGCGCTTTCCACCACTTCCGGAAAATCCTGTTTAATGGCAAACGCCAGGGGAGAGGGGGTAGTGCCCGTTTTTTCCGACCGCTCGCCCACGCGGAAGGTGGTCGATACGCGGTAGATATCCTCCCCGTTCTGATGGTGCTGGTCGTAGCTCCATTCGTATCGGATGTACTGAACGATAAGCAGGCAACAGGCCAGGCCGATGGCCAGCCCCAGGATATTGATCCCGGCGTACCCTTTGAATTTGAGGAGGTTGCGCAGGGCGATTTTGAAGTAATTGGATAGCATAATGGTGTTGTGGTATTATGGTGTTGTGGTGTTGCGGTGTTGCGGTGTTGCGGTGTTGTGGTGTTGTGGTGTTGCGGTGTTGCGGTGTTGTGGTGTTGCGGTGTTGCGGTGTTGTGGTGTTGCGGTGTTGTGGTGTTGCGGTGTTGTGGTGTTGCGGTGTTGTGGTGTTGCGGTGTTGCGGTTTTTCCATTCGTCAGGGTGAATTATTCTGGCCCAAAATCATACTGTCGTTCATGGCACTTTTTCTAGTAGCTATAGACGTTTGGGTGTCTCAGCCAAAAACCATGCCTGGGTATTTTGAGTCTGATAATCAAATGATTAAACCAGGATTCCCTATGCAGGCACACCGCTTTTGTCCGCAGGCGAACAGTTGGTGTCTGGAAATGAACAGTTTTTTACGTGAAGTAGTGGTTAAAAAATAAGTTCGACAACGTATTTTTTAACTGTTCCTGAATTTAAATCCATAAAAATCCAGTCCCCAGGCAACGTTTTGCCGCCGCCCTGTCTCTTACTGCCCAAAAAATATTAAGCCATGAAAAATTACGTTTTTTTATGCCTCCTCTCTTTACTGCTCTGGCACTGCAATGTGCTGGAAGACGACCCTCTGCCGGAATCCGGGCAACCGGTTGCGATTGAGGCCGGCAACGTGGTAATGACGCTCAACACCGGCGCCGGGCTGATCGACGTGCGCGGGCTGCTGTCTCCCGATATCACCACCGGCGATGTGGAAGTGGCCAAACAGCCCGAATTTGGCGCCTTATCGGTGCTGGATGGCCGGTACCTCAAATACCAGCCGCTGGAGAGCAGGAAAAACTACGAAGAGGAAATCCGGCTGGCCGATGCCCGGGAACCGGGCCGGGAGGTTTCCGTCACGGTTGTGGTGCGCTCGGACCCCTCTCTGTTCTGTGTCGTCAATGAATTCGAGCCTGTTTACCTGGGTATGCCGCTGAGTTATTCCATCAAAAAAGGAGAAAGCTTCGAAGCCGAGCTGCTGGAGTTGTTCTGCGATTATGAACGGGGCGGCAACGCCGGGGTAGCCGAGTTCGATCATCCGCAACTGGAGGACAAAGGTTTCGAAATTTACATCAGCACGCAATCCGCCCGGCTGGAATTTACTCCTCCGGCCGGTTTTACCGGCAAAAGCGGGAAGGTCTACGAATTGTGCTACGACCTGCAGGACCAGGGCTGCCTGGGCCAGATGCAGTTCCACGACTGCCCTTCCTATCCGCAGTCCTGCAAATATTTTCTGTATACTTATGTAGAAATAGAGGTCACCGAATGATGACCTGAAAAACGCTCACAGCACTTGTTTTGCAAGCATGCCGGAAAACACCCGACATAAGCTGGTCGCCCCCGGGGTCCTTGAAGGCTGCCAACGGGGAGATGTTCAAGCCCAGGAAGCCCTGTACAGGCATTTTGGCCGGCTCGTCATGGCAACCTGCCTCCGGTATGCATCCAATTCCGCAGACGCCGAGGATATTTTTCAGGAGTCGTTCATCGCCATTTTTGAGCAGATCAGGTCGCTGAAGCATCCGGAACGCATTGTCTCCTGGATTTACCGGATCGTGGTCAGCAAAGTCATCCGGTATTACCGCAAGCGGGTGCAGATGGTGGAAGTTACAGAATGGAATATGCACGGCCCCGCTCCCGGCTATCAGGAACACGAGATCATCCAGGCGCTTTCTGCGGAGGAGTTGCTGTCCCTGGTGCAGCAACTGCCCGACGGCTACCGGCTGGTGTTCAACCTCCATGTCATGGACGGGTACAGCCACAGGGAAATTGGCCGGATGCTGGGCATCCGGGAGGCTACCTCCAGAAGCCAGCTTCACAAAGCAAAATGCTGGCTGCAAAAAACCATTGTGGAAAAATTCGGAATACACAGCTATGAAAAGTGAGTATGATCAATTCTTCGAAGGAGGCCTTCGGCTCCGGCTCGCCGGCCTGGCCCCGGCGCTGCCCCCCGGTGGCTTTGCCGCTATCCGGCAGCGCCTGGCAGCCCGGCGGAGGAAACGGCGGTTTATCCGCCTGCTCATCCTGGCAGCCCTGGCGCTGGCTACGGGAGGGCAGAGCTGGCAGGATTCTGATCCGGCTATCCCGCCAGGAGCCGAAGCCTCCTCGCTCTCTCACCCTGTAGCAACAAAAGCCGGGCAGGATTCCCGCCCGGATGCGAACAACGGCCCTGAAAATTCGCCCGCCGGCATACCCGGGCAGAAACCCGCAGCCGGGCCTGCCCGGGCAAAGGGCGAAACGCCGGTTCCATCCCGCCTCCCCCTTTATCCTGCACCGGTGCCTCCCGGCATCATAGTGCAAGAAAATGGCAAACCGGAACTGCACGAATCCCGCGCTGCCCAAAATGCTCCCGCTTTCCCTGCTCCGGAAGAAAGGCATATAGCGATAACCGGGCTATCCGAAAAAAAAACGGAAAAAAGGGTAGCGCTTTTGCCGGGCGCTTCCCCTGGCCCCGTCGCCGGTTTGCAGGATGCCGGTGCCATCCCTGCCCTGCCTTCCCCGTTTCGGCCCCTGCCTGCCCTCCCTGCCCCCGAATCCGCCCGCTCCGGCAAACCTTCCTGGGAATGGGGCTTACTGCCAGTAGCCCATTTTTATCACGCCATTCCGGACCGGCGAGACGATATTCACTTCTACGCCCTGGAGGATGTGCGCCAGGACTGGAGCCTGGGCGCTCTGGTCGGGGCCCGCTGGGCGCTATCTTCCCACCTTTCCCTGGGCATACAGGCCAGATACAGCTTCTCTCAAACAACCGCCCGGCTGGAACACATCGAAAAAGTCGAGGGCGGCCTGGCGCTCATCCAACCCCGAAACAGCGCGGAACCGCTCTTCTTTGAGGGCTATAGCCGACGTTCGGAGGAAATAGCGGGCGGGTTCCACCAACTGGGCGTGGGAGGCGGGCTGCGCTATCGCCTGTTCGGAAGAAACAACGGAACCGTGGACGCCCAACTGGACGCCATTTACCTGAAGTCGCTGAATGCGCCCAAAGGGGTTATATTCCCGGGACAGGAGCTCAGGACGGAGCTTTCGCTCGGTTTCCGGCGTCCCGTCTACAAACGCGTGGCATTGGCGATCCGGCCCAGCTTCTCCTATGGAGTTGCGCTCGGCGCCCCATCGGAAGCGCTACAGGTTAACCGCCTGCTTTGGGGGTTGGGCTTCTTTGCAGAAAGCTGGTAAACGGCCTGGACATTATTTGAGGTATATTCCCAACCTGCAAAGGATCAGTACAAGCTGTGCCGGATCTGCCTTCCGGATGAAAAAGTGGAAATCCCGCCTTTTGGCATGGAAGTAGAGGTGGAGAAATTGTTCGGTGCCAGCCTGTAAACCCATCTTCTTTTTTCAGTCAATCCGATGCCACTTCGTCGGCGCCGACACCTCCCCCGTGCGCGCGTCGACGGTGAAATTTTCACTGTACCAACCTTTGGCATCGGTAGCTGCGCATTCCCACTCATAATCGGCGTTCAGCTCCCGGACGAACAACTGCATGTCGCGCCCTTTTACGACCTGTTCGGCGGCGATGCGTTTGGCTTCCTCGTAGGTGACCGGGAAAATACAGGCTGCGGCGTTTTCCCGGCAGTCGGGCAGGTTGGCGGGCGTTTCCACTTCTTCGATACCGAGAAAAGCAAACTTTTTGAAGGTGATGCGCTGGTGGGCAAATTGGAAACCGGGCGGGAAGAAGTAATAGCGGATTTCGTAGATTTCGGTAGCGGCCTCATCCTTGAAGCTGTGCCAGTCCAACCGGAAATTGTCGTAGAAATACTCCTCGCCTACCCGCCCGATGCAGTACTGCTTCGTCCACTGGTAGAATTCATCAGTGTCGAACTTGTCGGACAGCTTCAGCCAGCCGAATTTCTGCCGGTATTCGATGCCGTAATCATCGGGATCGAGGTTGTAGATGTAATGTGCCAGCGAATCGGCTGTCATGTCCCGGGGAACGGCCACCACGTCCATTTTTTCCCGGAGGTTATCCGGGCGGACGCGGGTTTCCATTTGGGCCTGCAAGGCCAGAGGGAGCAAAAAAGCAAGAAGGGGTAGTCGTTTCATTTTCTGTCGGCGTAATAGGTGAGGTTTTTAAAAAAGCCGCCGCCTTCCTCCGCTGCTCTGATGCCGGGCGCCAGCTCCGGACGCTCCCGGAAGAGGCGGGCCAGGCGCTCGTCGATGGCGGAGTCGCCGTATTCGTGCAGGAGCTTGGCGATAAAGAAACGGTTTTTGGCCAGGGGTTCCCTTTTCAGGATGTCGATCAGGGGATCGACGAAATCAGGGTTTTGGGTTTGGTAAATGTATTGGTAGGCCTTCATCGTTGCGTTCTTTTCAGCCGGGTGTTCGACGTAGTAGCGCATGTCCAGCCCTGGCTGGATGCGGCTGACGATCTCCGCAATGAGGCTGTCCCGGTTGTGGGTTTCGAGGTAACGGATGATATCCGGCAGCATCCGGGCGGAGCGCTCCCGTTCGGCCCTGCCGCCGTCCTTCCAGGCCAGCGAGAGGCGGTAGAGGGTGTCGGCATGAGTTAGCCAGAGGTTTTCCGGCACGCGGACGTTGGGGTTGTCGGAATGTTTCGTAATAATCTTCAAACAGAGCGTGGCATAAACGCTGTCGTAATTGCCTTCGATGGTTCGGGCAAGTGTGGCGACAGGGTGGAATTGCTCTTTTTCGTCCAACTGCATGATCCTGGCATAGAGCGTATCCAGCAAAACGGTGGCCTGCCGGTTCTTATAATCCGCCACCCTTCCCTGGTACTGCGCGTTGCGCCAACCCTTGTCGAGGTTGTCTTCCAGGAAATCAAACATCCGGGGATGCCGGAAGAACCGGAACGGCAGCCAGGCGTGGTTACCCCATTCCCCATCCACAGCCGGCAGATGAGCGGTGATCAGCTCAATGTCAGCTTCATTCTGGTATTTGGCCAGAAATGCGGAAGCGAAACGGCTCTGCCCGGATGCTGCCAGTGGCCGGATGCAGGGGTACATACCGGCGCTGGGTTCCCATCTCCAGAACAGGTGTTCTTTCAAATCTTCAAAGCTGGTGAGCGAGCAGATGAACACGCTGTCGAGCCACTGCTGCCGGGCATCGGAAAGGGCAAAGCCATCATTTTCCCAGAAAACGCGGTTGGTATAGCCGCCGATGGTATACAAAAATACATCTCCGGCTTTGGCCCTCCAGTTGTCTTTGTATTCTCCCCATATTTCAATTTGCACCCCGGCGGTGTCGTGGAAGTGCCGGGGCACGAGTTCCTGCAGCTCCAGGCTGTCTTTTTCCGGGCGGCCCAGGAGGGCAAACAGGGCGGTGGTGCGTACGGTTGGAGAGGCATGATCCGTCAACTCCACGAGTTCTTCTGCCGTGGCGGCTTGGGCGAGCGCTATGGCGAGGCTGTCTTTCAGTGCCTTCAACCCGATGTTCGCTCTGCTGGAGGTAATGGCCACCGTGTTGACACCGTTGGCCAACTCCATGATTTCCGGGCGCACCTGGGGCAAGGCAGGGATGGTAAGCGCCCAGGTTATCTGGAAAAGGATTGCATATCGGGAAAAGGATGTCATGTCATACCGTTTTCTTCACCCAGGCGGAATTTCTGCAAAATAAGAAAAAACTGCCGGTTTTGCCGACAGCCGAACCCCTATCGCCGCCCCGAAAATGTTGCGCCCTGCAGGATGCCCAATGATATTCCTCACCCCACGCCTGTGATGTTTATCTTTACATTTCCGCTCTTCATTCTTTAACTTTGGCATTCCGGAAAAACAATTAACCAGTACTTAAATAGACAAATGAACCGTACGCTCTCACTGCCCAACAACCTGGCCCGCAAAAACCTCATGGCGCTGACCGGGCTGTTCCTCTGCTTTTTCCTGGTGATCCATCTGGCGGGCAACCTGCAGCTGCTGCTGCCGGCGGAGCGCGCCCAGTTGCAGTACAACCACTACTCGGAGCTGCTTTCGCACAATATCCTCATCAAGGTGGTATCCTACGTTTTGTATGCCAGCATCATCGCCCATGCCGTCTATGCGCTGGTTCTGACCGTGAATAGCCGGACGGCGCAGGGCGGGCAGGGCTACGCCTATGACAAGCGTGGGGCTGCCTCCACCTGGTATTCCCGCAATATGGGCCTGCTCGGCGCATTGTTGCTCGCTTTTCTGATTTTTCACATGGCCAACTTCTGGTATCCGTACAAATTCGGCGAAGTGCCTGTGGATGCTGCCGGCCGCAAAGACCTGTACCGCGTAGTGGTGCTGGCGTACCGCGAGTGGTGGTACGTGGCCCTGTACGTCGTTTCCATGCTGGTGCTGGGCTTTCACCTGCTGCACGGCTTTTACAGCGCTTTCCAGTCGCTCGGCCTGTACCACAGCAAATACGGGCGCTGGGTGAAGTGGGCCGGCCAGGCCTACACCCTGGTGATCACCGCCGGCTTTATTCTGATCCCCATCTGGGTATTCCTCACCAAACCGATGCCATAACCATGAAATTAGACGCAAAAATACCCGAAGGGCCCCTGCAGGAGAAGTGGAGCCGCTATAAGGCCACCTGCCGGCTGGTCAGCCCCAACAACAAAAAGAAACTCGACATCATCGTGGTGGGCACCGGCCTGGCGGGCAGTTCCGCCGCCGCTTCCCTGGCGGAGATGGGCTACCGGGTGAAAACCTTTTGTTTTCAGGACAGCCCCCGCCGGGCGCACTCCGTGGCGGCGCAGGGCGGGGTCAATGCTTCCAAGAACTACCAGAACGACGGCGACAGTGCCTTCCGGATGTTCTACGATACCCTCAAGGGGGGCGACTTCCGCGCCCGCGAGGCCAATGTATACCGGCTGGCGGAGTGCTCGGCCAACCTCATCGACCAGGCCGTAGCCCAGGGCGTGCCTTTTGCCCGCGAGTACGGCGGCTACCTCGCCAACCGTTCCTTCGGAGGGGTGCAGGTGAGCCGTACGTTCTACGCCCGGGGCCAGACCGGCCAGCAACTGCTGCTCGGCGCTTACTCGGCCCTGAGCCGGCAGGTGGCGGAGGGCAATGTGCAGCTTTTCGCCCGCCATGAAATGCTGGACCTGGTGGTGATCGACGGCAAAGCGCGGGGCATCATCGCCCGCAACCTCGACACCGGCGAAATCGAGCGCCACGCCGCGCACACGGTGGTGCTCGCCACCGGCGGCTACGGCAAAATCTACTACCTCTCCACCCTGGCTATGGGCTGCAACGGATCGGCCATCTGGCGGGCCCACAAAAAGGGGGCAGGCTTTGCCGCGGCGAGCTGGACGCAGATTCACCCCACCTGCCTGCCGCAGTCGGGCGCCTATCAGTCCAAGCTCACCCTCATGTCGGAATCCCTGCGCAATGACGGCCGCATCTGGGTGCCCAAAAAGGCCGGCGACGACCGCCCACCGGGAGAGATTCCCGAAGAGGAGCGCGACTACTACCTGGAGCGGCGCTACCCCGCCTTCGGCAACCTCGCCCCGCGCGACATCGCCTCCCGCGCCGCCAAAGAACGCATCGACGCCGGTTTCGGCGTAGGGCCGCAGCGCAATGCCGTGTATCTCGACTTCGCTCACGCCATCGAAGAATACGGCATCGACACCATCCGCGAGCGCTACGGCAACCTCTTCCGCATGTACGAAAAGATCACGGGCCACAACGCCTACAAACGCCCGATGATGATCTCCCCGGCGGCCCACTTTTCCATGGGCGGCCTGTGGGTGGATTACGAACTGATGACCACCATCCCGGGCCTGTTCGCCATCGGGGAGTGCAATTTCTCCGACCACGGCGCCAACCGCCTGGGGGCCAACTCCCTGCTGCAGGCCTGCGTGGACGGCTACTTCATCCTGCCCTACACCATCGGCAGTTACCTGGCCGGCGAGCTGGGCACGGGCAAAATAAGCCCCGAAGCGCCGGAGTTCGACGCCGCCGAACAGGCCGTGCGCGATCAGCTGGCCCGCCTGCTCAGCATTCAGGGCAGCCGCACCGCTACCGATTACCACAAGGAACTCGGCGCGCTGCTGTACGATAAATGCGGCGTGTTGCGCACCCGCGAGGGCCTCCAACAGGCCATCGACGACATCCGCGCCCTGCGGGCCGATTTCTGGCAGAACCTGAAAGTACCCGGCAGTGCGGCCCAGGTCAATTCCGAACTGGAAAAAGCCGGCCGCGTGGCCGACTACCTGGAGCTGGCGGAAGTGATGTGCTACGACGCCCTCACCCGCGAGGAATCCTGCGGCGCACACTTCCGGGAGGAATACCAGACGGCAGAGGGCGAGGCGCAGCGCCGCGACGGCGAATTCCAGTTCGTCTCCGTCTGGGGTTATACGGGCCCGGAAGAGGAACCGGAACTGCACCGGGAAGGCCTTGTTTTTCAAACCATTCAACCAAGCGTAAGAAGTTACAAATGAGAATACAACTCAAAATATGGCGGCAGGAAAACGCCCGCGCCCAGGGCCGGATGGTGGATTACGAACTCGCCGATATCAACCCGGAGATGTCCTTCCTGGAGATGCTCGACGTGCTCAATGAGCAGTTGATCCAAAGGGGAGACATGCCGGTAGAGTTTGACCACGACTGCCGCGAGGGCATCTGCGGGCAGTGCGGCCTGTTCATCAACGGGCGCGCACACGGCCCCCAGGCGGCCACCACTACCTGCCAGCTCCACATGCGCCACTTCAGGGACGGCGACACCATCTACGTGGAGCCTTTCCGCTCCCGTGCCTTTCCGGTGATCAAAGACCTGCGCATCGACCGTTCCGCGTTCGACCGCATCATTCAGGCCGGCGGCTATATCTCCACCCGCACGGGCGATGCGCCGGAGGCCAACGCCCTGCCCATCGGGCATAAGGTGGCCGAAGCCGCTTTCGACGCGGCCGCCTGCATCGGCTGTGGCGCCTGCGTAGCCACCTGCAAGAACGCTTCGGCGGCCCTTTTCACCGGGGCAAAGGTCAGCCACCTGGCCATGCTGCCGCAGGGCCGGCCCGAAGCGGCGGAGCGGGCCCGGAAAATGGTACAGCAGATGGAGGACGAAGGCTTCGGCCACTGCACCAATACCGGCGCCTGCGAGGTGGAATGCCCCCAGGAAATATCCATCCGCCATATTGCCCGGATGAATTTTGAGTATAACCGGGCGGGGGTATTGAGGAAGTGAAGCTCTAAGGGTTGTGTAAAGAATAACTTATAACACTTGGCTGCTTCTTTTGGCGCTATACTTCGTTACAAATACTCGCCGTAGCTTTGGCTATGCCTGCATTTTGTGCCTCGTCTAGCACCAAAATAAGCAACCCAATTATTCATAACTTATTCTTTCCACAACCCTAAAAGGTTATATTTGTAAGAAAACACCATGCCTTCCCCTTTCCCCGGAATGGATCCCTACCTGGAAGGCCACCTCTGGCCGGATGTCCACAACAGCCTGGCGTACCTGATCAGCGTTCAGCTGACGCCCCGGCTGGGCGAACCTTATGTCGTACACCTCAATAACTATACGGTAGAGGATACTTCCCCGGAGGAAGACGTGGGCATTATGTACCCCGATGTGGAAATATTCCGAAAAGCAGACAAACTGAAGGAACCCGCCGAGGCGTATGGCAACCGCGCGACCACTCCGGAAACCATGATCCTGCCGGCAATCAAACCCGTCGACGTGCGCATCCCGGTCGTGGAGATCAAGGACCGGAAAAGCAACAAGCTCATTACGGCGATTGAAATCCTGTCGCCGGTGAATAAGCGCCGGCCAGGCCTGCAACCCTACCGGGAAAAGCGGCTTCGCCTGCACCATGCCGGCGTCCACCTCATTGAGATCGACCTGCTGCGGCGGGGCGAGCGCCCCCTGGCACACCCCTACCTGCCCAAATCGCACTATCTGATCACGCTTATCCGGGCAGGGCAGGGGCAGACGCAGGTGTGGGCGGTGAATGTGAAGGAACCCCTGCCGGTCATCCCCGTACCGCTCAAAGCGCCGGACAAAGATACTTACCTCGACCTGGGCAAAGCCCTGAAAGACCTCTACGAACAGCGCGCCCTGGATAAGTCGATCGATTACAGCGAAGCGCCGCCACGGCCGGCTTTTTCCGAAGAAGAACTGGAATGGATGAAAGGGCTGGAGGGTATTCCAGGTTGAATCCGGGCGCGATTCCTTTTTGTACCCCTTGCTCGGGCAAACAAATAACAAATCCTATCCGTTCAATAGACAGCTAAACAGGCGCCAAACCTGAAAAACATCAGCAATTTCTCATGTAAGGCAATGACGAGGTGACATCTGGCTTTTGAGGAACGAAAAAGGCAGGTGTCATCTCGGAAGTCCCACAAGATGACACCTTTTTTCTCCGTACCTCCGAAAAAAGATGTCACCTTGTGAACCACATGAGAAATTGCTGGAAAAACATACCTCTTCCACCTTCTGTGATCCAATTCACTGTTTAGCCGCTGAACATCCTGCACCTTTGTACCGACAAGTCAATTACATACAACCATTCAAATAATAACCAAATATGTTTTTCAAGCACGTTTATGATAAGACACTGGCTCAGGCGAGCTACTTCGTAGGCTGCCAGCAGGCAGGCGTTGCCATTGTGATCGATCCTAAGCGCGACGTAGATACCTACCTCAAGATCGCCGAGGAGCAAAAAATGAAAATAACCCACATTGCCGAGACGCACATCCACGCCGACTTCCTGTCGGGTTCGCGGGAGCTGGCGGCGCTGACGGGCGCTGAGCTTTACCTGTCGGACGAAGGCGGGCAAGGCTGGGAATACGAGTTCCCGCACGTGGGGCTGAAAGACGGCAGCAAATTCTATGTCGGCAACCTGAAGTTTGAAGTGATCCATACCCCCGGCCATACGCCGGAAAGCATCAGCTTTCTGCTGACGGATACCCCGGCGACCAAAGAACCGGTGATGTTGTTTACGGGCGACTTTGTATTCGTCGGGGACATCGGCCGCCCCGACCTGCTGGAAGAGGCTGCCGGCATCAAAGACACCAAAGTGCCCGGCGCGAAGGAAATGTACCGCTCTGTTGAGCGCTTCCGCGGCCTGCCGGATCACCTCCAGGTATGGCCGGGCCACGGTGCCGGTTCCGCCTGCGGCAAAGCGCTGGGCGCCGTGCCGAGTACGACGGTAGGCTACGAGAAAATCCGCAACTGGGCTCTGCAGTTTGAGAATGACCAGGATGGCTTCGTCAATTTCCTGCTGGAAGACCAGCCGGAGCCGCCGAAGTACTTCGCCATGATGAAAAAGCTCAACAAGGTGGAGCGCCCGCTGCTGACGGAAGTGCCCCGGCCAAAACATCTCTCTAAGGAAGAATTCCGGGCCGCTATGGCCAGGGGCGTCAAGGTGGTTGACACCCGCCAGAAGCGGGAGTTTGCCGCCGGCTATATTCCCGGTACGCTAAATATTCAGAACAACAACGCTTTCCCGACCTGGATGGGCTGGTTCGTTTCCTACGACGAACCCTTCATCCTGATCGCGCCGGAGGAAGAGATAGAAACCCTCACCCGCATGCTGATGCGCATCGGCCTGGACAACATCTATGGCTATGTGCCCGATGTCAGCGTCTGGAAAGAGCTGGGCAACAAACTGGAAACCGAAACGATCATCTCCCTGGGCGAACTGAAAGACATGCTGAAGAAGGGTAACGTACAGATCGTCGACCTGCGCGGCGCCGCCGAGTACAAGAGCGGCCACCTGAAAGGCGCCGACAATGTCTTCGTCGGCACCCTGGAGAACAACCTGGATAAGGTCAGCAAAGATAAGGATGTGGTCATCCACTGCAAAACGGGCGACCGCGCTGCCATCGGCTACTCCATCCTGGCCAGGCACGGGTTCAAAAACGTGAAGAACTACCTGAATGGATTTGAGGAATGGGTGCAAAACGCCAACCCGATCGTGAAGGAAGAGAAGGAAGAGCCGGCTGAGGTGAACTAATTCTCAGCACTGTTTTTTTGGTATGAATGAATAGGCGATGCCTTCTCCGAAAGGAGGGGGCATTGCCCTTTTGAGTACCTGCCTATTATTATATAGCCAGACAGTATTAAATTACTAATAAAATCGGAGTGTTCGCGAGCGTCTCCGACGCGATGCGGCATAATTTTCCAGTCTCCGACTGGCGTGAACAAGCTATCTTGGCAACATCCGCAAGTCGGAGACTTGCCCGTTACACCGCATCGAGGCACAGCCTCTCGCGAACGAAACGTAATTTAATTGTGTCCAGCCACTTACAACCAGCCTTTTTGTAAAATGCTTTCCTGAAACAGCATTTTTTGTTATTTTTCCTTGACCCATTCAGCAAAATTGCATCTCCCCCTGAAAAACCCTATATTTATACCATCGCGTTTTAGAGTAAGGACCAACCTTATTTAAATCCATTACGTCAGCAGACAGGCTTATTGCTCTTTCCATAGGGCTGCTTCACGCTATACCTGTATCGCAGTAAGCGTTAAGCCTGCGGTTGCGCGCCAACATGGCCTGGCCGACGTATTTTCTTACTTTAAAACCCTTACTATGAAAAATCCACAACTCACTCCCGAAGACGAGCAGCGCGTAGAAAACGAACTCAAAGCGCTCAACCTGGAGCTCAACCATGGCGCCACCCACTTTTTCGCCAGCGATGACGCGCCGCCGGAACTCGTAAGCCAGTTCCTGGATAACGTCGCTCAATTCGAAGAGGCCCACGCCAAAGGCGAGCGCGTGCCTGTTCGCCAATTCGCACAGATCGGCCCCCTCCCTGCCGCCGAAGAACTCGATGAAGCGGAATTGGAACCCCGCATCAAAGCCCTGTTGGGGCAGCTCGAAGCCAAAGGCATTTCGATCGACCGCCCGGAGCACCTCAGCGCCCGGGGCTACTACCACTTTCTAACCGAAGAGTTCCTGAAAGAAGAGGTTACCAACTGCGCCGTGCCGGGCATGATCCACGGCTTCCTGTACAGTGAGCTTCGGCACGACGGCCCGGAGTTCATCCGCGATCGCGTGGAGGAAACGCTGCTCGACCTGCTGAACCTCGGCGGAGAATTCGAGGGCCGGTGGCTCAGCGAGCACTGCCGCAACCAGACGGAAGCCATCACCAAAGCCCAGGCGCTGGAAAGCATCCACCTCTTCCGCTCCAGATACGCGTCGATCACGCCCATCGCCTTCCAGCCGCAGGAGGCCCGGCGGACGCACGATGCCATGTACCTGTTTTTCGGCATCGCCTGGGAGGGGTGCCCGCCAAACGGCGGCGAGCCCGAGCGCCATGAAGGCATAGGCGTCAGCCAGGTGGACTGGGAGGATGGAGAATGGAGAGTGCAGGGGTTGATGATGCCGGGGTTTGAGTTTTAATGCCTGGTTGTCGGGGTGCCATTTTCTCCGGCTGCTGAAGCTATCTATAGAAGCCGAAGCTTTATGCGAAGGCTTCAGCGAAAGTATGCCCATTGCGCTCCGACTTTATTTGGTGGAGAGAACAATTCGCCGTAAGAACACAGAAGGCTCTTTTGAAGGAACCCGCCGCCCTACAACCCGGCTTGCTCCCACCGTTTGATCAATGCCCCCCGCCGGGCATACTGGTGCCAGAGTTCCTCCATTTTAGGGCAAGCCCTTAGCCTGGAAAGCGGCTTCTTTTCCCTAAAAGGCGGCCGATGGTTTTGAATTTGTAGCATTGGAATTCGCCCACGGTGAAAGGTTTGATCGTTTTGCGATGATAATACGGCTAAATGAAATAATGGGCCGCGCCTTGCCCGCCCCAAGCTTCTCTACTTCATATATCTGGGCAACGCTCCTTCTGTACGCGCATGCTTCAGCAGCTCCAAAAGGTTCTCCCTGGGTTGAATGCCATTTTCTATGGCGGTTTCCAATTCTCTCACGATAAGATCTTTTTCCATGTATTCAAACAATGTTCTGATCAGTACATAAAGTTTGACCTCTTCGCTATGCTCATAGTGATGGCCCTTGAAGAACTGTATGGCCTCTTCGCGCTCATCCAGGTGGATATGCAACCTGAAAATCAATTCGGCCAGGTTATTGTTTTGTTGTTGTTTGTAAAACGAATCGCTTGAGAAAGAGAAAACTTCTTTTTTTCGTTTTTCCGGATCGAACCCGTTGTCCTTCAGCAGTTGTTTGGACTTGTCGATCGCGGCGTATTTCAGGTCAGGCGTGCTCAGCTTTTCAACCAGCACCATCATTAAATCGGAATATAGTGTATTCCGGTCGAGGTAATTGTCCATGATAAGGCTGATCCCTTTGTCCACAAGCCCTGTTTTGCCCATTGCCTCTTCTCTTATATCCAATACGGCCTTGTAAAAATCGGTTTGCTCGATACCAATCGACTGAAAAGGATCATACGCCGAGAAATACTGATAGCCACAAGCCTCACACATCAATTCATAAAGGTCTGACAAAAGGCCGGCTTGCATTTCAACGTCCTTATCCGCTCGTTTCAGGTTGATCAGCTCTTTGTACCATTTCATAACCTTAAACCGCCACTTGGGCCGCTCCCGCTTGGGAATAACCTGATTCGGCACCAGATAGTACTGTTCGCGGGCATCGGTGAGAAAATTCTCGATATCCAGCTCTATCTCATCGAGGCTGAGGGCTATGTTCTTATTTTTTGCAGTTTTACTCAAACTCCCATCCGGATTATCTACCATGGTATCGATACCGGCATCCATCCGCTTTTCTTTCGGAATAAGCTTGTAAAATTCTGCGGCCAACTTAACAACCTGTTCTTTTTTGAGCTTTGATAACTTCGTACGCAATTCGCCGACTTTCATTTTGATCCTTTTTCGTTTAGGACAAAATACGCTTTTTTCCTATTCTTGCAATCCGGGCGGCGAATTTCCCTCGCTGCCCGAATCATTTACCGTACCACCAAATCGAACTCCGCCTGCACGTCCGTCTCTCCGGTGATACACGGGGCATCCGCGCCCTTTGTCCGGCTTCTCCAGGTATTTGATAGCCTTGTCAAACTTCACGGTGTTCCTATCTCGCCAGCCTATGCTCCCAAAGTGATCGGCTTCACTGAACTCCCGGCCTGATTCAACTATTTTGCAGGTAGTTAAGTAACCAAAAAACATTAGTACAATGGTAAATACATTAAGCCGTATCGGCCTGGACCAGGCGCAGTCAAAAATATTGTCGGAAAAGCTCAATTTGCTGCTGGCCAATTACCAACTGTTCTACATGAACGCACGGGGTTTCCACTGGAACATCAAAGGCAATAAGTTCTTCGAGTTGCACGCCAAATTTGAAGAGCTGTACAACGACTCGCTCATTAAAATTGACGAAATTGCCGAACGCATTCTCACCCTGGGCTTCACGCCGCTGCACACCTACACCGACTATTCTGCAGTTTCGGGCATCAGGGAAGCCAAGGATGTTTCCGATGGCGTGGCAGCGGTGAAGGAGATCCTGAAAGGCTACGAAGTGCTGCTCCCCCTTGAGCGCGAACTGCTGGAACTGTCCGGGGAATCCGGCGACGAAGGCACCAATGCACTCATGAGCGACTACATACGCGAGCAGGAAAAACTGGTGTGGATGTATTCGGCTTATTTGGGGTAGGGCGAGCCGTCCGGGATAGGCGTATCAAAACCGATTTCATGAACTCCGCCTTTCCCTTGCGCTGCCATTCACAGAGATTTTTGGATGGCGAGCTAAGGTTTCGCCTAAAATGCTGTCTTAAGGCAGCATTTTTTGTTATTTTTGCTGTGTTAAAACAGCAAAATGGAGAAGCTGAAGGAAAAATCCAATCGGTTGATAGAGAATGTCACGCTGGAATTTCAAAGAGACATTTTACATTCCATCAAGTGGAAGTGACGGCTGATCTCTCTCATCGGTGCCAGAGGCGTAGGCAAAACGCCCCTTTTGCTTCAACAGATGAAGTGGGCCACCTGTAAAGCAGATTGCATCTGTCCAAAATAAACCATATATTTACAGTTCTGCGCTTAAGAGTAACCAACCTAAATCAAATCAGCTCCGCAAGAGATGTTTCGCGAGTATCTGCCTAACGTTGGGCAGAATGAGGCGGGATTGTGTACGCCTGCCCTGGCACGGACACATGGGGAATCCTCATATGTACAGTGTGCAAGGCTATCCGGCGTTTGGCAGGGCAAGTGCCGAAGCCCGAACGCTGGACAGCCAGGAGAGGTGTCTTCCATCGTACATAGTGCTACGCCACCGCTGGCCCCGTACGTCGTACAACTCCGGCAACCATTGTCCAACGCTGGACGGATAGCCTGTCTTTGTGGCAAGGCTGAAGGGAATCTGTAAAGACTGTACCGGGATCAGCACCATGTTGTCAATATTTTTCTAACATTAAAACCCTGGACTTTGGACGTACAGCCATTTTAAGTCAGAGTGCGACCGTCTGGTCAGCCGGTTAAAAAGTCGGAAAGCCTGCCCCGATCTTTTGTGGGGTCGGAATGGGGCGCAAAATGGGCGCAAAACGCCTGCTTTTCCGCCTTCCGCCTTCCGATTTCCGCCTTCAACCCCGGACTGCCCAAAGTCTAGTTACTTGTTTTTCGGCATCGCCTGGGAGGGCCGCCCGCTGCAGGGCGGCGAGCCCGAACGCTACGAAGGTATGGGCATCAGCCAGGTGGATTGGGAAGACGGGTGGCGGGTGCAGGGGCTGTTGATACCGGGGTTTGAGTTCTAGTGCTTCTTCGCCAATTCCTGAAACGTATCCCCTTTATCCTCCTGCGGCTGGTGCTTGCAGGGGAAGTCCTTTTCGATCAGGATGTCCAGCACGTCGCCATTGTCCAGCCGGTGTTGCAGTTCGATGCCCACCTCTTCGGTTTCTATCCAGTGCCGGGCGGCGGCGGCGGGCAGGGCGATGCGCAGCAGCCCCTCCAGGAAAGAAGGCGCGGCAACCTCTGCCGGGGCGATGGCCAGCTCAAAGGCCAGGCTCTGGCCAGGGGCGACGTGGATGGTTTCCCGGACGCTCTGCCGGCTGGAGAGTTCTTCGACGTCTGATTTGCGAAGGCGGAAGCGCAGGTGGTTGGCCGTGCAACGGACTTTCATATAGCGTCTTTTTTTATTCAGCAATTTTACTCCAATTATAACAACTATCCCTGCCCAACGATCAAATTATAAACTGCTTCATTGAAAAAACCGCAATATTACCTACATTTAGGAGATTAATAACGAATGCCCATTTACAATGAGGTTTCTATCCCTCTTCATTTTCCTGTTATTCTGCGCTTACGCGCTGGTCGCCCGCTGGTATTTCGTCTGCCAAATCCGGGGGCTCTGCGGCGAAGAACAGCAGGTGGAGGACATCCGGCTGAAAACCCTGAAACTGACCGAAGGCGATTCCGTCATCCTGCAGGGATATGACCAGTTCGCCTTCGACTCGGCCAGTTTTCAGCCCCGGCTCAACCGCAACAACGAAGCCTTCCTGGACACCCTTGCGGCCATCCTCCGGGCCAACCCGGGCCGCAACATGACCATCACTGCCTTTTACCGCGACAGCGAGCGGGACATCAAGCCGGGTTTCTTTGAAAATATCGGCCTGGCGCGCGCCGACCAGATACGGAAACTGCTGATGAAAAGAGGCGTCGATCAGGCCCGCATCTCTCTGGACCACGGGCTGAGCGAAGATGCCGGGCTGAAAGAACCCCTGCTCTTCAGTTTGTACGACCCCAACAATATCCCCCGGGACTTTGAAAAGGTCGTTTTCACCTTCAAAAACATGACCTTTTCCGACGCCAACTTCGAGTACAACTCCGACGTGTTCAAACCCGGCGAACCCTTCAAGCTGTATGCCGATTCCGTCAAAACGTACTTCGACCTCAACCCCGAAGGCATCCTGCGCATCGTCGGCCATACGGACAGCATCGCCTCTGCCGATTACAACCTCGACCTGGGCATGCGCCGGGCCCAAAGCGCCCGCGATTATTTCCGGGGCCTGGGTATAGAAGCCAAGATCGTCGTGGAATCACAGGGCGAAGAGCGGCCGGTAGCCCCCAATTCCAACCCGGATGGTTCCGACAACCCGGAGGGGCGGCAGAAGAACCGCCGCGTAAACTTCATCCTCAATACGGCTGAAGAATATCAGAATGCCCTGGAAGAAAACAAAAAAATCCTGGAGGACGCCGCCGACCTGAACTGAGGGGCGCCTCCCCAATAAATAATATTCATTCACCTCATCCTACCAAACCATGGACTTAAGCAAACTCTTCGACCAGTTCAACACCCAGGACAGTTATGCTATTCTGTTCATCATACTGATCGCCTTCCTATTTGGCCTGTTGCTGGGATACATCCTGCGCAGCCGCCGGGTGATGCAGCTGAGGCGGGAGTTGAAGGAGAAAAAAAAAGAAATAAACAACCTTCAGGCGCAGATTGAGGCGCAGGAAGAACAGCTGGGGCTGAAGGAAGCAGACCTGAAAAAGGCGGAATTCGCCCTCCGGGAAGCCGAAGCACGGGCAGAGCGCATCGAAGAAGAGAAGGGGGCCCTGCACCGGGAGATTTTCAACCTTAACCGCCAGATCGATGAGCTGAAAACGGCAAAAACGGCCCAGGAGGCTACCATCGAGGAGCTGAACACAGCTATCGCCGGCCTGCAGTCCAGGAATGAACAGCTGACGGAAACCCTGGAAACGGAAGACGATGGGGCCGATGGCCTGGCCCAGATGCAGAGCACCTACAACGCTACCCGCCAGCGCCTGGAAGCCGTGGAGGACAGGCTGGAATTGCTGGCCGGCGAGAATGCCCACCTCCGCGAAGAACTGGAGGGGTTGAAAAACAAGGCCTTGTACGCTGCGGCAGCGCCCACGGTGGTGCCCCCCCGCGAGGAGCCTCCTGCCGTGCCCCGGAGCCTCCACCCCGAACCGGGCCTGCCCGACGCCTCGGTTGTCGAAGAGGAACCGGTGGTCATTACCAACCCGGACAAACCTTTCCTCCAGGACAAAATCGGGGCAGCGGCAGAAGTGCCCGAAAAGGACGACCTGACCCTCATCGACGGCATCGGCCCTTTCCTGGAGAAGAAACTCAATGAGATCGGCGTGTTCACTTACGACGAAATCTCCAGTTGGGACACTGCCCGCACCCGGGAAGTTACCCACGCCATCCAATATTTCGAGGGGCGTATCGAACGCGACAAATGGGTGGAACAGGCAGCACGCCTGGCCCTGAAGAAACACGAGAACCCGGAGGCTTTCAAAGGGCGGCCCGACGCCCTGTCCAACGACCCGGAAGACCTGAAGGTCGTCGAAGGCATCGGGCCCAAGATCGAAGAACTGCTCAAAACAGCGGGCATCAACAACTGGAAAGCCCTGGCCAACGCCGATGCCGGCTTGCTGCGCGACATCCTGGAGGCTGCCGGGCCGACCTACCGCATCCACGACCCCTCGACCTGGCCCGCACAGGCCCGCCTGGCCGCCAACGGCGAGTGGGGCGTCCTGAAGGAGTACCAGGCCGAATTGCACGGGGGGAGGGAGCCGGATCGGGAGTAGTGGGCTGGTTGATTGATGCTATGCGACGCGCGATCAATAACTGTCGGGATGTTGATGCTGTTGCTCAAAAGCTGGCAACCCGGGCAGCCCACTCCGGCGCATCTTCAGGAATCTGCCGCCGGATTTTGTTAAAAAACGGATGAAAGTGTACCTCCAGGCTGTGCCGCTTGGTATGCAGGAAGTCTTTTTCGATCTCCCGGCATTCATCTTCTGCGAGTTCCCGCACATTTTCCGGCATGGGCCAGCGCCCCGCCACGTGGTTGGCCGCCAGCCTGGCCTGCAGGTCGGATAAGGGCCAGATGCAGCCCTGCGGCTGGGTGAGGCCGATGAAGAACAGCGTGGGGTGCCCGGGATGGATCATGCGCAGGTAAAGGGGAATGCGCTCTGCGTCCTCAAAATTGATGAAGCGCTCATCGAAAAAGGGAAAGGCGATCTTGTAGCCGGTGGCGGCGATCACCGCATCGAATTCTTCTACTTTTCCGTCCTTGAAGTGTACCTTTTTGCCTTCGAACCGTTCAATGCCCTTTCGGGGATGCACCTTGCCGTGGCGGATGCGGTAAAGCAGCTCCGAATTGAGAGTGGGATGGCAGCGGGTGATGGGGTAATCCGGCCGCTCCAGCCCGTAATCGCGATAATCGCCCACCTGCAGGCGGAGGCTCAGCTTTTGAATAGGCTGGCGCAGGAAGTGAGGCAGGCGGGTCAGTAGTTTATTGTAAGTATCCGTCGGCTTGCCCATCATGAATTTGGGGATGATGTAGTAGGGCCGGCGCATGCTGATGGCCGTATGGCGGGCCACCCGGCTGACCTCCACGGCGCAGTCGCAGCCCGAATTGCCGGCGCCGACAACCAGTACCCGCTTGCCGGCGAAGGGCACATTGGTTTTGTAGTTGTGCGCATGGAGGTACTCGCCGTCAAACATGCCGGGAATGTCCGGCCAGCGGGGCACGGAGTGGTGGCCGTTGGCGGCGAAGAGAAAATCGAAATGGAGCACCTCGCCGTTTTCCAGGGTGATGCGCCATTTTTTATCCGACGTTTCTTCCGCTCTGGCCACCGGGGTATTGAACCGAATGTGTTTTTCCAGCCCGAAGTGGCGGGCATAGTTCTGAAAGTAAGCCAGCACCTGGGCGTGGGAAGGATAGTCCGGATAATGCTCCGGCATGGGGAAATCCAGGAACTCGGACATTCTCTTGGAGGAGATGATGTGGGTGGTCTCGCACACGCTGGAATGAGACTCGCCGGCAGTGAAGATCCAGTTGCCGCCCACCTGGCCGTTCTTCTCGAAGCAGGTGACGTTCTCCACGCCGGCCTGCACGAGATTCTTGATCGCTGTCAGCCCGGAACAGCCGGCGCCGATGACGCAAACGCGGGGGGAGGGGAGAGGGGAGGCCATGGGTTGGATTGTTAGATTGTCAGATTGTTATATTGTTGGCAGAGGTTGCCTGGCCTTGTTGGGAACAGCAAAGCCTGCGCCAATTTTACTCTTTATATGGGCCTAAGAATTTATCGCCGTCAAAATGGATTAAGTGGTCGGGGGCTTCGGCAATCCATACCTCAGTTTCCCAGGCGATATCTGCAAAAAACTCCTTAAAAGTAATTGTCCGTTTTCGTCTTTCATCGGGCGGGCATTTCCATTGTAATTCGGCTGGAAGTATTTTTTGACTTCTTTTGCCAGGTTCATGGCGAAATACGGGGCGACTGCATTCCCAATCTGGTTGAATACGCCCGTCTCATTTCCATGGAATTCGAACCAGTCCGGAAAACTCTGAAGCCTGGCCGCCTCTCTGGCAGTCAGGCGCCGCCTTCTTCCGTCGGGCAGCTTTATTCTGTGCATGTCTCCAGTTGCCCCTGCCAGGTTGCGGCAGGTTAAAGTACGGGCAGGCCTGTTTAAATACAAATCCCTTGGATTTATACATTGAGAAGCCTTCTCGTAGTTTGCAATATATTTGTCCATGCTAGGGGTGAGAAATTTCGCGTCTTCAGGAATCTGAGCAGCTAATTCTCCCAATGCTTCTCCGGCGGTTACTTTGTACTGGAGTTTAGAGGGAAAATGGATCGTTTCTCTAGCCCCTATTACGATGACCCTTTCCCGGTTCTGGGGCACTCCGAAAAACTTGGCATTCATTAGCCGGTAGGAAACATTATAACCAAGTTGCTTTAAGCGTTCAATGATTTCCTGTAGGTACCATTTGTTTTTATACAACAGGCCTCTTACATTTTCGAATAAGAAAACTTCCGGATTGACCCTTTCAACAGCAGATAAAAATATTGGGAATCCATCCCGGGAATCTTTTAGGCCCAATTGTTTCCCGCCTACACTAAAAGGTTGGCAAGGAGGGCCTCCAATGATGACATCCGCATCCGGATATTCCGTATTGACATCCAGTTCTTGGGTATGGCAATCACCTAAAAGGTTGGTTCTATACGTTTGCGCGGCATCCTCTAATTTTTCAAAGCCGATAGTCCTGAAGCCAACCGATTCAAAACCGAGCGACAGTCCGCCGCATCCTGCAAACAGGTCAAGAACCGTTTTGTCCAGGTTTTTATCAATCTTTGGCTTAAGCTCTGTATTGATTCTTTCGACGTACTCCATCCTGTAAAAATATGCTTTTTTCCGGACTTTTGAACCAATGCACCTATATTACCTCCATGATCCAACTCAACGAATTCTTCCGTTCTTCCGGCAAATTTCCCAAAATAGAGGCTGTGCCCGGCTTCCGCTTCGTGGAATACCGCTCCTACGAAACTTCGGCGCGCAACCGGGTGTGGGTCGACCGCAACTTCATCGTCTTTGTGCTGGAGGGGCGCAAGGAAATCCACACCGCTGAAGAAACCTACAAGCTGAGCTACAACCGGGCCCTCTTCCTGCGGCGGGGCGGCTACCTGATGTCGGAAATCCCGAAAGGGCGGGGCGTGTTCCAGAGCCTGCTGTTCTTCATCGACGATGCCTTCCTGGAACAGTTGGCCCGGCAGCACGCCGCCCTGCTGCCCCGGACCGTTAGAGAACCCAAGCACGCCGGCATCCCCATCCGGGTGACGGCGCCCATCAGCCAGTTTTACTACACAGCCCTGCCCTACTTCAACCTGCCGCTCAACGAGGCGCGCCGCCGGGCGCTGGGCCTGAAGTTCGAAGAGCTGCTGCTTACGCTCATCGCCGAGCCCGCCAACCGGCACTTCGCCGCCTTCCTGTCCAGCCTGCTGCAGGGCAAGCCCAACATCCGCTCCGTGATGGAACAGAATTTCTTCCTCCGCCTGCCAATGGAGGCCTTCGCCCGCCTGGCTCAACGCAGCCTCTCCGCTTTCAAGCGGGACTTCCGCGCCGCCTACGGCATGCCGCCCGGCCAGTGGCTTCGCCAGCGCCGCCTCCAACACGCCCGCCTGCTGCTGAAAACCACCGACAGCCCCGTCTCGGAAATCGCCCGGGAGAGCGGCTTCGAAAATGCGTCGCATTTCAGCCAGGCCTTTCGGGAGCAATTCGGCCGTTCGCCTTCGGCGTGGCGGGGCCGGTGAGGCTTTACAGGTTTTCAGAAGTGTGCCCGCCGGGAACCTTGTCAAGTCCGGCATTTTGATTCCAGACAACAGACAACAAATGCTGACGCTTGCGGTCAGCATCCTGACAATGCGCAGCATTCGTCAGGACAACAGACAACTACCCCGCTCCCCTACTCCTTCCAGAACGGCACATGCGCCACCTCCACCCACACCAGGGAATCCTTCCGGATGCGCCGGCTCTCCACCCGCAGCCGGTGCTCCCCCCGGGGCAGGTACTGGACGTCCATCGTGGCGGACAGGCCGTTGTCCTCGCGCCGGGGGTGGGCGAAAAACCGGAACTTCGGATCGGCGATCAAACTGTCATTCACAAAAAGCTGATGGATAGCGCCCATGCAGAGCAGTATGGAGTCGGCGTTGATGCCGCTCCGGTCCTCCTGGATGGTGACGGCACCCTCCAGGGTGATGCCGGTGGTTCGGGCGATGTCCAGGCCGGGGCAGAGGGACTCCATGGCCTTGTCGTCCTCTTCCGGCAGGTAAGGGATAAACACCTCCAGGAAGCCGTTGCTGACATAACGGGAGGGGATGCCGGGCGCGTCGGAGAGGGCATCCTCCGCCCGCAGGTCGTCGTAGAAGCCGGGGTTCAGCGTGATGTGGGCTGGCGGAGCTTTGGGAAAATAGGTGTCGCTCACATACTTGAGGGAGGAACCGACGAGCAGGATGGCGATGTAGGGAACCAGCAAGAAGCCTACTCCCCGCCCAAAGCGGTTGTCGATCAGGTTGTAGTAGATCGGGCGATACAGGCGCGCAAAGGTGATCAGGCTGAAAAAGCGGTAGATGGGATAATAAACCGGCGCCAGCCACCGGATTCTTTTGAGATAGCCCAGGGTTACAAAATCGAGGAAGTACAGCAGGCTGCCCAGAAAAAACAGCAGGTAAAAGACCCTGGGCACGGGATGCTTCCCCAGGCCGAGCAACTCCTGGAAGAACAGGTTGGCCGCGGCCACCAGGGCAATTATCCCGCCGACGGACAGCAACATGAACAGGATCAGGAAGGTGAAGGCGAACAACACGCTGCAGATTTTCTCCAGGCGTTCGATATAGCGGTCGAAACTGCCCACCTGGTCCCGCAGGAAGCGGTCGAAGCGAGGATGGAAGCGGAGGCTTTCGAAGTCGATGTCGTCGGACACAGAGCGCAGCCCGACGGTGCTGATCCACAGGCCCCGGAACAGGACATGGATGCAGAGGTTGACCAGCAGGATGAACCAGGCGGCGATAAAGATGCCATAGGCCAGGCCCAGCGCTGTCTGCAAACGCTGGCTCAGGCCGCTGGCGAACAGGGCCCTGCCCAGGCTGTCGAGCGGCTCGTAGATGCCGATCAGCAAAAAGATGGCGAAGCCGGAGAGGATCAGCTCGAGCTGCCAGCTCTCGCGGGCCAGGTTGTCCAGCCATTCGGACAGGCGGGAGGAGGAGCGTTCCTGCATGGGCGTGGTTTGTTCAAAAATAGGGAATATTGGCGGAAAAATGGGCTGTTCTTAGCACAAAGAGCGCATAGACAGCGCTATGTGGCCTATGTGGTAAAAAACCGCCCAGGGATGCTTAGCGACGTGCGATCAATAACTGTCAGATTTCCTAGGAGCGCTTTTGGCTTTACCCTTCCCCGACACTACGTGTACGGGGTAGACTGTTAAAGAACCGCCTCCCTTAGCTAGGCTAAGGTCGGGAACCCCGCAATTCTGCGGGGCAGGCTCTTTGCCTCGGTTAAAGCCAAAATCACTAACCTACTAAACCCGACACTTATTAATCTCACGTCGCTTAATGCGGAAGCCAACATCACCCCCAAAGCCGCCGCCACCAGCTTTTTCCCTTGGTTTCAGGATGGGATTCCGGGCCATCCAGCAAGTTGAGGATTTCCCCGGCAATTTGATGGTACTGCATGGAGAGTGACTCCGGTGCAATAAGTCCCATTTTTTCATTGAACCGGAGGGTTTTGAACATTTCTGCCAGCTTCGCCGCTTCGGCGTTGCGGCTCGTGCCTTCCGCATGGGCCAGCAGGTGCCGGAGCGCCAGGGCCAGCTCGCTCTGCCCGACCAGTTGGCGTATCTCGTTTGTCCCGGAAAGGGTACCTTGGGGCAAGGGAGAAAGGTCGTCTTCGGGCAGGCTTTGAAGGTATTTTGCCCTCGCCTCTTCGGCTAACCTCCGCGATCCTTCTCCCGCCGCCAGCGCTGCGGCTTCTTCTTCCGCCGAAATGCCGAACAGGCCGCGAAGCTGGTTGGAGATTTCTTTCAGGCCTTCTCCGTGTTCCGGGCTTTCTTCGGGCGGGCCGTCCTTCAGCCAGTGCATTAAGGCAAAAGCAATTCGGTTTCGTTCAATATAAGCGGTTTCTGTCGTGGCCTGGCCTGCATTCAAGTTCTTCCGCAGCCGTTCTATCCGCCCGAGCAGAAGCTGGACGCCAGGTTCTTCGGCAGGCAGTTTGCGGAGGGCCGGGCTAATGCCGGCGGAAGTCATGAGTTGGAAAAAATCGTTCTTTGTCATTGGTTTTGGTTTTTATCTGATTGGCCTTATCTGTTTTGGATGAACTGTATCAGGAGCTAGCCTGTGAGGTTACACAAAATGGTGGGCTTGCGATCAGGATGATCGCGCCACGAGCTGGAGTGGGCTTGCGATCAGGATGATCGCGCCACGAGATGGGGTGGGCCTGCGATCAGGATGATCGCGCCACGAGCTAGGGCCGGACCAGCACCACTTTTTCTACCCACTGCCGCTCCCCGCCGGTCACTTTAAGGAGATACGTGCCGGAGGGTAAGCCGGACAAATCCAGCCAGCCGCTTTCGGGCCAGGCAGCAGGCTCGCGATCAGGATGATCGCGCCACGAGTCAGGCCAGGGGGCTTGCATCAAAAGCCGGCCGGCAAGGCTGAACAATGCGACTTTTTCCGGGGTGCCTCCGGTGCATTCCAGGCGGACCCGCCCGCCGGAGGGGTTGGGCGAAACGCTGATCCGGCCGCCCG
Organism: Lewinellaceae bacterium; assembly: GCA_020636375.1. Classification (GTDB taxonomy): domain Bacteria; phylum Bacteroidota; class Bacteroidia; order Chitinophagales; family Saprospiraceae; genus JACJXW01. Next base: position 222,597 of record JACJXZ010000017.1, read on the forward strand.
GCGAGGCAGCTTTCGCCGAGTTGATGTTGCAGGCCCCGATGTGGTCGAGCAGGGCGCGGTATTTGGGGGCGTTGTCAATGGTATAAGGCGGTTGGATACCGAACTGGTGCGGCAGGGCGCCGAAGCTGCCCCAACGGGCTTCCTCGGGGGTGTCGCCCAGCGGGCTGATGAAGGAAAAGTGCATGAACAGCATCTCTTCTTCGGACAGCCGGGAGAGGGTGTCGAGCAGTTCCAGGTACAGGCCGTGCATCTCCGGGATGGCCTGGGCTTCCAGCAGGGCCAGGTTGTAGGGCTGCACCGTTCCCCAGGGATGAGGGGTGAAATGCTGGCCGCCCTCGTAAAACAGGAGTTGCTTGCCGTTGCCGGCGGCAAGGGCGGCGTGGCCCCGCCAGCCCTCCATCGCGTATTCATTTTCGTCGAAGGTGAAAACGTGCGCGCTGCTAACCACATCCTGGCCGGTGGCCGCCGCGCCAAGCGAGGCGATGGTTTCGGGGTCGTACGACATATAGCCGGCCGGCGAGATGGCGTCAATCAGGTGGCCGCGGCCTTCGGCTTCGATCTGGGCGTAGATGCGCGTGCCGATGTCCAGCCAGGCGTGCTGGCCGCCCATCACCCGCACCAGGCGGGGATTGCCGGCGCCGAATACGTCCGTCCAGATTTGCATGACGTCGGCAATGCGGGGCCCCAGGCGCTCGGGCCAGGGCAGGCTCTGGTCCAGCTCGTCATTGCCGTAGTGGGCCTGGTCAAAGATCCAGTTCCAAAGCTCGTTGGAGTACTCGACGTACACCTTCAGGCCGGGGTCCAGCCCGTCGCGGAAGAGGGTGGCGAGTTGTTCAATGTAGTTATCGTCGGCCCGGTGGGGTACGCACACCCAGGCGTCGGACTGGTTGCGGTTGCACAGATCGATCCAGTGTTCGTAGGGGTTGCCGGCCAGGGTGTAGGTGTAATCGGTGGGCAGGGGCCGGTCCGCCCAGTGTTGCAGGCGGGAGTTGTTGGTCAGTCCCCAGTCCATAAAGCGCAGCGCTTTGAAGGGGGCCACCTTTTCGAGGAAATCCTCATTCCAGGGGTTGTCCAGGTAAGTCGCCTCCGTGCCGGGCATCAGGAAGCGGATGTTGCGGATGGGGTTTCCCGGGTTGGAGCGCATGATCATCAGGGCCATGATGTCGTCGTTGGGGATGACGGCTACCTCCATGCGGCCCGGCGACTGGCTGACGGCCTGGGCGTCGAAGCGGAAGTCGATCTCCCCTTCGCCTTCGTAGAGCAGCACGTAGGTGCCGGCCGGCAGGGCACTGGTATTGGCCCAGACGGTGCGGATGACCTGTTCGGTATCGGCATTGGGGTGGTCGATGTCGAGGGGCGCTTCGAGGGGGTAGCCTTGCTCGTCGAACTCGAAGTGGTCGATCAGTTCGGTATTCCAGAGGTTTTGCCCGCCGGCGGTCCAGGCGGCATTGGTGGTCTCCCAGGCGCGGCAGTAGCGCATGATGTCCACAAAGGGCCATTCGGCATTGTAATCGGTGGGGCCGGCCAGGTTGATGCCGATGTTGAGGTTGCAACGGGCCGTAGGCTGAGCATTCGCCTGGGCAGAAAATAAGAGAAGGAGGATTCCGAGTACGGTGCGCATCGTTTTTGGGATTTGGGTGGTTAAATCTGCGATTCTGGTTTTAGTAAGCCACTAAAACACAAAGGCACAAAACCCCACAAAATTTAGTGCGGATTTCGTGTTTTCGTGCTTTTGTGGCAGAATTTAAGGCATCATTATACCAAAGCGAAGATCACTGGGATTTGGGTTATTAGACTTGAAATATATGTATATTATCCCTTCTTATCCAGCCTCTGAAAAATTAAAAGATTTTTTTACCTTCTGGAAAACAGGAATTAACCTCATACTAAATGGCAAAAAAAGGAAAAAGGAACCACACCCATATGGTAGGGAAAGCACAACCCAATACCAGCATCGCATCCTACTGCCGCCGCGCCTTCCCCTTACTAGGCAGCAAAACCGCCGTGAAGAAGGCCATCGCCGACGGGCGCCTGCTGCACAATGGCAGGCCCGCCCGCCCGGATGCCCTCGTCCGGCCGGGCGACCGCCTGGAGCTGGCGGGTGCCGGCATGCCGCAGGCCAGGGACTTCGACATGGAGCTGGCCGTCGTGTACGAAGACGAACACCTGCTGGTGGTCAACAAGCCGGCCGGCATCGCCGTCAACGGCAACCGGGTCAAGACCGTGGAAAACGCCGTGGCGGGGTCCATCCCCCCCAGCAGCCAGCCTGGCGCCCTGCCCCGCCCGGTGGCTGTACACCGCATCGACGTGCCAACCCGGGGGCTGGTGCTGCTGGCCAGAACCAAGGACATGCTGATCCGCCTGAGCAAGGCTTTCGAGCAGAATGCCGTAAAAAAGGAGTACGTTGCGGTGGTGCATGGCAAACCGCCGGAAAAAGGCGTGATCGATGAGCCGATACAGGGGAAAGAGGCGGTGACGAAATTCGAAACCGTGCGGTCGGCCCCTTCCCGCGTTTTCGGCCACCTGTCCCTCGTCCGGCTCCGCCCCGTGACGGGCCGGACGCACCAGCTGCGCATCCACCTGCAGCGGCAGGGGTATCTCATTATCGGCGACAAAGCCTACGCCGGCAAGCAGAAGACGATACTGGGCAAAGGGCTGTTCCTCTGCGCCTGCCGCCTGGAATTCGAGCATCCGGCGACCGGAGAGGCGGTGGTGGTGGAGATTGAGCCGCCGCGGCGGTTCGGGAAGTTGCTGGATCGGGAGGAGGAGCGGTGTTAGCCGGCGTAGGAGTCAAAATCGTATAATCTCGATTTTCTAACTTTTTTCTTCAGATCGATGATTTTTTCCCTGATCAGGCCGGAATTGATCCGGTACCGTTCATTTGCCGCGCAAAAGGTAAGAAAAATGATGAAGCTCTGAAGCAGAAAGGTTATTTTATAAGCCTTTTCCTTGTCTTCTTCAGAAAGCTCTGCCGGAAGGGAATGGCTGAAACCGTTTTCTGGGTTCTCTCCATTACAATTCGCAATGGAGTTTCCACAGTAGAAGTCTGTCAAAAACTGAAAATATACCTTGAGGTTATACAGCTTTTCTTTCTGGTTGTCCTCATGGGCCTTACCGAACGCGCCATTCCCGTTTTCTGGCGGCATTAGGGTGGGATCCAACCTCTTTAGATAAAAAGAGGGTATCAGCAAACTGCACAAATAGCCTTCCGTCATCCTGGTCACGCCCGACCGCGCATCAATTTATTTCCGCTATTGCTTTACGGACAATGCTCGTTTTTCCCATTCCCCGAAAACCGGTTACCAGATATGCCCCTGATTTGGTGTCGGATTTTGTCAAGATCATCTTAAGCCGGTCAACAACGTCTCTCCTCCCGAGAAACTTCTGGTCTGGCTTGTCAAAAGCATATGGGCTGTGAAAAAACTCGTAGTTTTCCAGTTCCAGTGCTACCTCCTTGATTTTTGCCGAATATTTTTCATAAGGAGAAATGACGGTTTCCGGCCCTTCTTTTTCAGAGGAGAGAAAAACGAGGGATTCATAGAGGCCTTGAAGCCTCGAAAACTTAGCCCAAGATTTGTGGAAAAAATAAAAAACCAAGAACAAAACAAGGAGGATTGCAAATTGCCCATAAAGTAGAATCCCAAATATACTTTCCTGAGGGTAGGAAAGTTCGCTTGCCAAACTGCCCTTGAAATGTAAATAGGACAGGAGACATAAAATAATAAGAATAACACAAAACAAAAGAAACCTTGTGATGGATAATGCGCTTTTTCTTCTCGCGAGTTTTTTTTCGACCTCGCTCTTTTTTTCACTCGGAGTAATTGGGAGTTTATCAAGATATTCCAGCGTTGCGCTACTGATCTTGGTTTTTTGCCTCATTGCTTCAGAAGGAGAAATAGTATCCAATCTCAGCCTTTTTTCAATGTCATTCCATCGGCTTATGAGCAAAACAATTTCATTAAAAATAACCTGGTCACTCTTACTGAAAATTTCCTTGAAATCTTGAAGTACATCCAGGGTTTTGCCTTCCTCAATGAGCGAATGAATCTTATTTCTTATGGTTTGACTCATATGCGAAAGCGGTATGATAGAAGTTCATTAATATTCTGAACCTCGCTAAAATAGCTTTATGAAGATTCCCTAAATTACCATTTACATTTGAAATCCCCAAATTATCTCAATCGGAGCAGTTTGACTTTCATCCTTCAAAAGTTTTTCGACACATACTACAGTGTCGCGTGGCATTCATGAATTCCGTTCATGAGCTAGGAGATATAATTCAAAACATCTGTAGAAGAAAACTCCACCTTCCTGCATTCCACTGTCCATTCCCATACACCTGCTGTCCGGTTTTGAACACAAACCAAGGTGCTCTGGCCAACACAATCCGCATAAATGCCTGACAAACAACCTAATGCCTACCTGGCATGAGTTTTGGGCATACTATTGAAAATTTTCCGGGCTGTGCATTCGTGTATTTGTCCATTTTTACCCTGACGAGCTCAGCGAAAAAGGGCTGTATGCGTGGCCCCCTGCAAGGCGTCGGCCACCCAGCCCGCAGGCTCCCTCACGTATACACGCTTACACATTTACACAACTCTGTAAATACCTTCTCCCATAAATCAACCCGTACCACCATGCTGTCCAACTTCCTCAAAACCGCCCTCCGCAGCTTCTACCGCAACAAGGCCTTCAGCCTGATCAACCTGGCCGGCCTGGCGCTGGGCACGGCATGCTGCCTCTACATCCTGCTGTTCGTCCGGGAACACCGGGGATACGACCGCCATCACCGACAGGCGGAAAACCTTTACCGCATTGTCAGCGACCTCCAGTTCGGCAATGAGGCCCCGCACCTGATGGCCACCTGCTCGCCGCCCATAGCGCCGGCCATGCAGGCGGAGTTCCCTGAAGCAGAAATGGCTGCCCGGGTGTGCAACCCGCCCGGCGTCGAGCAGCACCTGCTGAGGGTGGGGGAAAAGGTTTTTTACGAAAAAGCCGGCTATTACGTGGACAGCACCTTTTTCCGGCTTTTCGACTATCATTTTCTCGCCGGCGATGCCCGACGCGCCCTGGACGAGCCATTCTCGGTGGCTCTCTCCGAGCAACTCGCCCGAAAGCTGTTCGGGGAGGAAGAGGCTGTCGGGCAAACGATCCGGATCGGAGGTGGAGAGGAAGAACACCCGTATACGGTTACCGGCGTTTTCGACGGCAGCCTGGGCAAGAGCCACCTCATGCCCGAGTTTTTCATGGCGATGAATTCCTCCGGCATCGGGCAGTACATCCGCTCGAACAACTCCTGGGCGGGCAACAACTTCGTTTACGGTTACCTGCGCCTTCGGCCCGGCACCGACCCTCTGGCAGTGGAAGCCAAAATACCCGCTTTCCTCCGGAAACACGGCGCCAGCCAGCTGCGCGACCTGGGCATGGACAAGCAGCTCCACCTGCAGCCGGTTTCGGCCATCCATCTCTCCAGCGGCCGGAACGCCGATATGCCCACCAACACCAGTGCTGCTTTCCTCAATTTGTTGCTGCTCATCGCCGGTTTCATACAACTGGTGGCCTGCATCAATTTTATGAATCTCTCCACCGCCCGCGCCACCCGGCGGGCGAAGGAGGTCGGCGTCCGCAAAGTGGTCGGTGCGCCGCGCCGCCTGCTGGTCGGGCAGTTCCTCACCGAAAGCTTCCTGCTGACGCTCCTGGCCATGGGGCTGGCCCTGCCCCTGGCGGCCTATTCCCTGCCCTTCCTTAACCGCCTGACCGGCGCGGACGTCAGCCTGCACTTTTCCGGGGGCGGGATTTACCTGGGCATAGCCCTGGCGCTCGTACTCGTCACCGGGCTGGTGGCCGGCAGCTATCCTGCCTTCTACCTGTCGTCCTTCCGCCCGATCGGCGTGTTGCAGCAAACCGGAGCAGCCGGCAGGAAGGAAGGCGTGGCCTGGCTGCGCAAGGGCCTCATCGTCGGCCAACTGGCCCTCGCCTCTGCCCTGGTCATCGGCGCGCTGGTCATCCGCCTGCAGCTGAACCACATGCTGGAAAACGACCTGGGGTTCGAACCAAACCAAAAGGTGGTCTTCCATTTTCATTCCGGCGGAGGCTCGGGCAACCTGGAGGCCTTCCGCAGCGAACTGATGCGCCTGCCGGAGGTCAACGCCGCCTCTGCCATGAGCGAGGTGCCGGGCCAACCCCTGATCCGGGACATACCGCTGTACAAACAGGGCGGGAATATGCAGAACGCTACCGACGTCCGGATGGCTTACGTAGATGACCATTTTTTCAAAACCCTGAAGATCGGCCTGCTGGCGGGCCGGGCGCCCACGCTGGCGGATACGGCGAGCAGCCGCGGCATCATCCGGGTGGTGCTGAACGAGTCGGCCGTAAAACGCCTGGACATCCCTGCCGAAGAAGCGCCCGGCATGGTGTTGTACTCCGATTTTGAGGATATTCATATCGAAGCCACCGTCGTCGGCGTCATGGAGGACATCGTGTTCGAAAAACAAAGCAGCGAGCTGGGCCCGTTCATGGTGGTCGCCGAGCCGCCCCGCAACCTCCGCAACCTCGTCGCCGACGTCAATACCGCCAATTACCCTGATTTCCTGGAAAAAGCGAAAGCGCTCTGGACGGCAGCGGTTCCCGGCCTGCCCTTCGACGCCTCCTTCCTCGATGCCGACATCGCCCGGATGTACCAGGCGGAGCAGGCACTGTCCCGCATCATCGCCGCATTCACCCTGATCGCTATCCTTATCTCCTGCCTGGGCCTGTTCGGCCTGTCTGCCTTTGCCGCCGAACAGCGCACCAAGGAGATCGGCATCCGCAAAGTGCTGGGCGCCAGCGCCGCCGGCATCGTCGCCCTGCTGTCCAAAGACTTCCTGAAGCTGGTGCTGACCGCCCTCCTGCTGGCCTCGCCCCTGGCCTACTACTTCATGGATCAATGGCTGGAGAATTTCGCCTACCGCATCGAGATTCGCTGGTGGGTGTTCGCCCTGGCAGGAATGATCGCCATAGCGGTGGCTCTGCTGACAGTGAGCTTCCAGAGCGTGAAGGCGGCGCTGGCGAATCCGGTGGAGGCGCTGAGGAGCGAATAAATCGTGCATTGGTGAAGGCACATATACACAAAAATTTAAGCCCATGTGGAAGAACTACTTCAAAACCGCCCTCCGCAACCTGGCCAAAAACAAATGGGTCACCCTGATCAGCATCCTGGGCCTATCTGTCGGAATGGCCAGCGGATTGCTCAGCTACCTTCATATCCAATATGAAAAAGGGTACGATCGGTTTCATTCCAAAAGCGGGCGGATTTATCGCATCGTGACCGGCGACGTAGATACCGGCGAGGGCTGGGTCGGCATTTCCGCGCCCATACCTCCCAGGATAAAGGCAGATGTGCCGGAAATCGAGGATTATGTGCGCCTCACCAAGCTACGCAGGCAGGGAAAAGTTGTGGTACATTACGACAACCAATACTTCAACGAAGCGGATTTTTTCCTGGCGGACGCCTCCCTGTTTTCCATATTCGACTTCCCGCTGCTGCAGGGGGACGCCAGCCGGGTTTTCGAACCCCTGAACGGGATCGTGGTGTCCAGGACGGAGGCGCGGAAATTGTTCGGGGACAAAAACCCCATAGGGGAAATCGTCGAAGTCAACGACGCGTTTGAATTCGAGGTGACCGGCGTCATGGAAGACGTGCCTGCCAACTCCCATCTGGACATAGATTACGTCGTTTCCTTCCAGAACCTGGAGACCCTGTTGCCGGGCACCAGCCTGGAGGGAAACTGGGGGCAGTACAATTACTACGCCTACGCCCTGCTCCGCCACGGTGCGGATGCGGATGCCGCTGTGCGCAAAATCCAGTCCCTCAGCGTACCGCTCCGGGATTATACCCATACCTTTGAGAACCTGGGCCTACAGCCGCTTGCCGACATCCACTTCGTCCACAACCGGGGCAACCTGAAGCCCTCCTACAACCGGAAGTATCTCTACATCTACGGCGCTGCCGCCCTGGGGCTGATCCTGATCTCGCTGGTCAATTTCATCAACCTGAACACGGCGGGGTCGTCCAGGCGGGCTCGGGAAGTGGGCGTCCGCAAAACCATAGGCGCCAGCCGCCCGCAGCTGATGGGGCAGTTCCTGGCGGAAGCCCTGGTGCTTTGCCTGGTTTCGCTGGGCCTGGCCATCGGGCTGATGAAGCTGCTGTTGCTGCCCTACGTGAACAACTTGTTCGGCTCCGACATGGATTTTGACTTCCTCCACCCGGTGAGCCTGGCTGCCGGGCTGGCCTTCGTGGTTGTATCCAGTGCTGTTGCGGGTGGGTACATCGCCTTTTTCGTCACTTCTTTTTCCCCGGCGGAAGCGCTGAAAAACCAGATAAAAACGGGCAGCGGGAAAAACATGGGCATACGGGATGCCTTATTGGGGGTGCAGTTCCTGGTGTCCATCATCCTGATCGGCAGCAGCCTGTCCATCACCCGGCAAATGAACCACATCTCGGAGATGAACCTGGGGCTGAACCCCGACCAGGTCATCAACATACCGCTCTACGTCGAAGTAGAAAAGGAAAAAAGGGAACTGCTGAAAAACGGACTGCGCAGTGTCGGCCAAATCCGCGAAGTTTCCCTGAACAGCTTCAACCCCGGCACAGTCAACTGGAACCAGACTGTCTGGTGGGAAGGACAGGAGGAGAGCGAAAGCATGTACATCATTTCGGTAGACCCTGCTTTTTTTGAAACCGTGGGCCTGAAATTGCTGGAAGGAGACCCCGGCCTGATCCGGAACAATATCACGGACCAGTACGCCTACGTCCTGAATGAATCTGCCAAAAAACATATTGGATGGGAAAAAGCCGTCGGCAAAATGTTCACCGCTTTTGGCGACGAAGGGCGGCGGCCCGTTGCCGCCGTCATCGAGGATTTTCATTTCCAGTCCCTCCACAACCAGGTAAAACCCTGCCTGCTGGTGGTCGGCGACCTCCGGCCCAGCCAGCTGTATCTGAAAATTTCCTCCGCTCAGGCCCGCCAAACCATCGAGGCGGCAGAACAGAAACTGGCCAGGCTGCTGCCGGGGCTGCCGTTCGAATACGAGTTCCTCGACGCAGAGTTTGCCGCCCTCTACCGCGCCGAGCAACAAGCCCGGAAGATCATTTCTTTCTACACCCTGATCTGCATCCTCCTGGCAGCCTTCGGCCTGTACGGGTTGCTGACCTTCGAAGTGAACGAGCGGACCCGGGAGATCGCCATCCGGAAAATACTGGGCTGCTCGGCCTACCACCTCGGCCGGATTTTATCCCGGAATTTTATCCGGGCCGCTGTCATAACCGGCATCGTTGCCATCCCTGCAGTGTGGTGGCTGATGGAAAGGTGGCTGGACAACTTTGACTACCGCATCCATGTGAGCGTTTTGTCCGTCCTGATGCCGGTCGTTTTGCTGGGCGCCGTCATTGTGCTTACCGTTTTCCTGAAAGTATGGGGCTCTATGCGGGAAAACATCGTGGAGGAATTGCGGTATGAGTGAGGGGGCAGTTTTCAGGGCAATTGTTGGATGGCTTGATGATTTGCGAACAACGAACAGCGAATTCTGAACAACGCCTCAAATACCCCCAAAACACAGGTACTTCACCTCCATAAACTCCTCCAGCCCGTATTTGGAGCCCTCGCGGCCGATGCCGCTCTCCTTCACCCCGCCGAAGGGCGCCACCGCCGTGGAGATCATGCCGGTATTGATGCCGACCATGCCGTATTCCAGGGCTTCGGCCACGCGCCATACCCGGCCTACGTCCCGGCCGTAGAAGTAGGCAGCCAGGCCATACTGGGTAGCATTGGCAGCGGCGACCACTTCCAGTTCGTCCTGGAAGCGGTAGACCGGAGCGACCGGGCCGAAGATTTCTTCGTTCGTCACCCGCATGCCGGCGTTGACGTTGGCCAGCACGGTGGGTTCGTAGAAGGTGCCGCCCAACTCGTGCCGCCGGCCGCCGGTGACGACGGAGGCGCCCTTTTCGACGGCGTCCGCCACCAGCGTTTCCACCTTTTCCAGCCCCGCCTGGTTGATGAGCGGGCCGATGACGACGCCCTCCTCCACACCTGGCCCCACCTTCTGTTCTTTGACTTTTTTGGCGAGTTTCTCCACGAACTCGCCGTAGATAGTGTCCTGGGCATAGAGCCGGTTAGCGCAGACGCAGGTCTGCCCGGCATTGCGGTACTTGGAAGCGATGGCGCCCTCCACGGCGGCGTCGATGTCGGCGTCGTCGAAGACGATGAAGGGGGCGTTGCCGCCCAGCTCCAGCCCGACCTTTTTGACCGTGCCGGCGCACTGCTCCATCAGCAGCTTGCCGACCCTGGTGGATCCGGTAAAGGAAAGCTTGCGGACGATGGGGTTGGCGGTCAGCTCTCCGCCCACCTCTGCCGGGGAGTTGGTAGTGATGACGTTGAAAACCCCGGGCGGAAAGCCCGCCTGGCTCGCCAGCTCGGCCAGGGCGAGGGCAGAGAGGGGCGTATCCTGTGCCGGCTTGGCCACCACGGTACAGCCCGCCGCCAGGGCGGGTGCCACCTTGCGGGTGATCATGGCGTTGGGGAAGTTCCAGGGCGTGATGGCCGCCACCACGCCAATAGGCTGTTTGATCACCACGATGCGCTTGTCGGCCCCGTGGCCGGGGATGACGTCGCCGTAGGCCCGTTTGGCCTCTTCGGCAAACCACTCTACAAAGGAAGCCCCGTATTTGATCTCCCCTTTGGCTTCCGGCAGCGGCTTGCCCTGCTCGGTGGTGAGGATGAGGCCGAGGTCATCCACATTAGCCATTTGCAGCTCGTACCAGCGGCGGAGGATGGCGGCGCGTTCGCCGGCTGTTTTGGCCTTCCATTCCGGCAGGGCGGCGTTGGCGGCTTCGATGGCGCGTTTGGTTTCGATGGCGCCCATGTCGGGCACCTCCGTGATGAGGGCGCCGTTGGCGGGGTTCCGGATGGGGTAGGTTTTGTCGTTTTCGGCATCGGCCCAGCCACCGTTGATGAAGGCTTTGTTTTGGAAGAGGGTGGGGTTTTGGAGGGAGATCATAGGCTTTCTGTTTTTGATGAAGATGATCATGTTGCAATGCATTTTAGAAACCGCCGATCTTCCAGAAAAATTCGCCTCCCTCCTGCTTTTGTACTAACTTGCGGCCTCTTTCAAATTAAGGGGTTTGGGGGGTTTGGAAATAAATAGGCTACTAATCCCGAACTCACGTTAAACAACCTGACCGATGTGGCGCGAAATCCGGCAAACCTTAAAACTGGGCTGGCCGATCATCCTGGGCAACCTCTCCCAGATGGTGCTCGGCGTCATCGACAGCGCCATGGTGGGTGCCATCCACAGCAGCCAGCTGGCCGCCGCTTCGTTTGTCAATAACATCATCACCTTACCCCTCATCCTTGGCATCGGGCTGACGATGGCCATCTCCCCTCTGGTGGCCAACGCCCTGGGCGAAGGCGATACCGACAAGCCCCTGCGCATCCTCTACAACGGCATGTGGATCGTGGGCCTGGCTTCCCTTGCCATGGCGCTGGCTCTGCACCTGGGCGAGGGCATCGTTTATCATATGGGGCAGGACCGCATCGTTGCCGACCTTTCCGGCCCGTATCTGAAATGGATGGCCTGGGGCATGGTCCCCATGTCCCTGTTCATGGCGATGAAGCAGTTTGCCGACGGCCTGGGCAAAACGCGACTGCCCATGTACCTGGCCCTGCTGTCGATCCCCATCAACGTGCTGGTCAACTACGCCTTCATCTTCGGAAAGTGGGGTGCCCCCCGCATGGAACTGGAAGGAGCAGGGGTAGGAACGCTGGTGTCGAGGGTAGTGATCATGATCGGCATCGCCCTTCTCATTTTCAGAGGCAGGGATTTTGCGCCTTATCGGCAGCATTTGAGGGAACAACTGCGATTCCGGGCGGACCGCATGCGCGACGTCATCCGCATCGGCGTTCCTTCCAGCCTGCAGTACGGCATGGAGTCGGCCTCTTTCGCGCTCTCCGGCATCATGGCCGGCTGGCTGGGATACATCCAGCAGGCCGCCCACCAGATCGCCCTGGGCTACGCGTCCATCACGTTTATGGTATCCCTGGGCATCAGCGCCGCCGGCAGCATCCGGGTGGCCTTTGCCCACGGGCGCGGCAACTGGAAGCAGGCCAGGCACATCGGCACGACCACCATAGCCATGGCCGTCGCTTATGGTTTAACCTGCGCCTTGGCCTTCATCGCCGGCCGCCATCATCTGCCCCTGTTGTTCAACGACGAAGCGCCCGTCCTGGAATTTGCGGCCATGCTAATGCTTTTTGCAGCGGTATTTCAAATTTCGGATTCCGTGCAGGCCGTCGGGGTCGGGCTGCTGCGCGGCATCCAGGATGTGCGCATCCCCACCGCCTTTGTAGCCCTGGCCTACTGGGGCATCGGCATTCCGGCGGGCTATGCCCTGGCATTTAAGGCAGGCTGGGATATAGCCGGCATCTGGACGGGCTTCGTGTGCGGCCTCAGTGCCAGCGCCGCCCTGCTGAGCTTCCGTTTCCACCGGCTCACCAAGCACTGAGCAACGTGTTGTCCTGTCCCCTCTCTCCCCCCTTCCCCCCCCCTCCCCCTCTCCCCCCCCC
>JACJXZ010000018.1 GCA_020636375.1 Lewinellaceae bacterium
GACGGTTATTTCTGAGTTTTTGCCCGCTCGCATCCCCCTGATGCCGCTTTTAGTTGCTGAGCTGTTAGAGGTGGATGTGTGTGATTTGTTGGTGAGGGACCAGCGGAATGATGCTGCAAAAGCCTAAAATCTATTCGATGGAAAGAAGGCCTATCCCGTACAAGAATCTGATCGCATTTTACAGTCTAACCACCTTCCCCATCCAAATCCCCCGCTCCGAATGCACCCGAACCACATAAGCCCCCGCCGGCAGGCCCAAAACGTCAAACCAGGCCGCCAGCATAACCGTATACAGCCCCCCATAGGATTTATTCACTTCAATAAGGCGCCTGTTTGCAATTCAGCATAGAATGGTTTAGTTTTATAGGCCAAGCTTACAGTATGGCCAAGGACAAATTCCACGAAGAAGTCAAAACGGCACTACAGGATGAAGGGTGGGCCATAACCGATGACCCCTTATACCTCAAAGTCGGGCGTATTCCGGTGCATATCGAGCCGGACACAGAAAAAATTAAATCATGGATAAAATAGCAAAATACCAGGAAGCCATCCTTCAGATACTTATGGAATATTCAAAAGTAAGATACTCCAACTTACAAGCTGAAAACCAGTTGATTGCAGATAAGGAAAACCACCGTTATCAGGTGGTGACGATTGGCTGGGAAGGAAAAAAATTCATCCATGACTGCCCCATGCACATGGACATCATCAACGGCAAGATCTGGATACAGCGCAATATGACGGAGATCGACCTGGGGCTGAAACTGATGGAAATGGGCGTCCCTAAGTCGGATATTGTCCTCGGGTTTCTTTCTCCCAAGACTCGGGAGTATTCTGATTATGCGGTATCCTGATGGCGCCTTTGCCTTCAGGTGAAACTCTATTATTGCAACCAATTATTTGCCCCTTCATCCTGGGCGTTTGACTCAGCCGAAAACTTCCACCAGCCTACTCCTTCACCAACTTACCGTTGACGGTTACGTCGAATTTTGAATAATCCCGTTTGCTTTCTCTCCTGTCTTGCCGTTGCTCCACCCCCTTTTCCCGCAGTTTCACCTGATAACCTGTCGTTTCCGGCAGTGGGATGAAAAGCAAAATAAAAAAATCACCAACGACTGAATCGAGTTCGGAGCAGGCTCTTTGGGCTCTGACGGATAAAATGACTGATTACCCCAACCAAAAAGGCAGCGAGGGGTAAAACATCAACGAATCGGGCTAAAAGATAAAAAATGGGCTTTTATGCCAAAAAAACAGAAAAATATTCGAAAAAGTAAGTTTAAAACTTTATTATTGCGCAATTATTGGAATAAAAGAATAAACTTATGCCCATTATCGGAAAAATCAAAGGGATCATTCTGCGCATGTTCTTCAGTGACCACACACCGCCAGGATATTCACGAAATTGAATAAATTGAGCAAAATGGAAACTTACCCAACCATAAAGTATATCGAACCCCTCTCGGATTACCGCCTCTTTGTCATCTTTGATAATGGAGTCATCAAGGTATATTCCATGAAAGAAAAGTTGGAATCCCCTGCTTTTCGACCTTTGCATGACATAACGCTTTTCAATAAGGCCCATGCCGCCAGCGGCGGCTATGGCGTAGTATGGAACGACAGGATCGACCTGAGTGAATATGAACTCTGGAAAAACGGGGTTGAAATATCATCTGTAGAAAAACTGGTATCCAGAGTTTGATCTAATACCATGAGGAGCTAATCTTTGGGCCATAGGTAGACGAAGCAAATAATGAGTTGGAAATAATTACTATCCTGGATAACCGAAGGCCAACAAGATAACACTCTCCCACTCTCCAGTCACTCCCTCTTCTGTTCGCGAGCGTCTATGACGCGATGCGGTTCAACTTGCAAGTCTCCGACTTGCGTATTTCTGGCCTTCTTATCCACATAAGTCGGAGACTTACTTTTTATCCCGCATCGAGACACAGTCTCTCGCGAACAAAACATGTTTTTATTATTTTTCAATCTGCGGCGCTAAAGTTCCGGGGCAGTTGTTAGTGGCGAACTGCCCGAAACCGTATTGATTGAGGGTAAAATCCCTACCACTTGTCACAAAACGCCCCCTCCGCCTGTCTACCGCTTGAACCAAAATCAAAAAGATCATGAAAACGATCGCGTATCCGTTAGGCAGCGTTTCCAAGCTGCCCCAACGGCCGGCCTGGCTAGGCCAGGAGCTCTACCCATTCCGTTCCCGCTATTTTGCCCACCGGGGCGCCCGCCTCCATTATGTGGACGAAGGGCAGGGCCCGGCCATCCTGTTTTCCCATCCGGCGGTGGGCTGGAGCTTTATGTACCGGGAGATGGTCAGGATTCTGCGGCGGCGCTTCCGCTGCATCGCCATCGACTATCCGGGCTTCGGCTTGTCGGGCACGCCGGAGGGCTGGCCCTTCACCCTCCAGGCGCAGAGCGAGGCGCTGGAGGCCCTCGCCGACCACCTCGGACTGGGGGAAGCCGTATTCCTGGGCCACGACACTGGCGGGGCTTCCGCCTTCGCCCTGGCTGCCCGCCGCCCGAGACTGGCCAGGGGCTTCATCCTGACCGACACCATTATCTTTCCGGTGCAGGACTTCCCCCACATCAACCGCTTTCTGGCGGTGCTGGGCAGCTGGCCCTTCCGCCTGCTCAATGAACAACTCAACCTCATGATGCGCATCACCATCCACCTGGGCTTTGCCGCCAAAAAGCTGACGGCAGCCGAAAAGCAAGGCTACCTGCAGCCTGCCGGTACTGCGGAAAGGCGGCGCAGCGTGATCCGCGTCCTCACCGCGCTGCGGCGGGAGAAAACCCTGATGGAAAGCATAACGGCTGCTTTTTCCGGCCAACTGCGCCACAAACCGGCCCTGCTGATTTGCGGGGAGAACGATAAACTGGTTAAATTAGGGGGCTATCAACGGATCATCGACACGCTGGGGCAGGTGGAGGCGCATCTGGTACCGGGCGAGGAGCACTTCCCGCACGAGGGGCAGTCGGAATGGATGGCCCGGAGGATCGGGGAGTGGATGGGAATGCAGTGGAAATGCATGGAAATACAGTAGAAATACAGTAGAAATACAGTGGAAATACAGTGGAAATACAGTGGAAATACAGTGGAAATACAGTGGAAATACATGGCGCCGAGGGGTGTGTGCAAACAAAGAATCTTAAAACCATGCCAATGACCAACCTCTTCCAGCAGTACCGCTCCTATCTGTTTGCCGTCGCTTACCGGATGCTGGGCTCAGTGCAGGAAGCGGAAGATATGGTGCAGGACGCCTTCCTGCGGCTGCGGGCTAAGGATGCAGAAGAGATCGGCAACCCGAGGGCCTGCTTCGCCACCGTCGTCACCCGCCTCTGCCTGGGCCGGCTGGCCCAGCTGCGCCGGGAGCGGGAGTTGTACGACGGCCCCTGGCTTCCGGAACCCCTGCCCACCGGCGACGGCGCGCCGCCCGGCGGCAGGGAATCCCTTTCCACGGCCTACCTGCTGATGCTGGAAAACCTGAACCCCGTGGAGCGCGCCGCGTTCCTGCTGCGGGAGGCCTTTGGCCACAGCTATGAGGATATCGGGCTCATCCTGGACAAAACGCCGGAAAACTGCCGGCAGCTCCTCAGCCGGGCACGGCGGCGCCTGAAAGGAAAGGCTCGTCCCCGCCAGGCTGACAACCAAAAAACACAGGATCTGCTGCAGCAATTGGTGGATTATGCCGAAAAGGGCCAGTATGCGGAACTGGCGAACCTGTTCGTGGAAGACGCCCGCCTCATTGCCGACGGCGGCGGCAAGGCCCGGGGAGCGGCGAAGCACGTCCTGCACGGTGTTGAAAAAGCTGCCCGGTTCATCCTCGGCGCTACGCGCAAGCTGCGGCCGGAAGGGGCCAGCTTCGAATTCCGGGAACTCAATGGGGCGCCGGCGCTGGTGGGCTATCACCGGGGCAGCCCCTACCTCATCCTGGCCATCAGCCACGACGGGGAGCGGATCCGGGAGGTGTATGCCATGGCGAACCCGGAGAAGTTGGGAAGCCTGAAAAAAAAATAGGCCAGGGCGTTGATTGCGCCCGGCCTATTTTTCTTTTATTAACGGGCCACCCTTCAAATCAGGGTAAACTTGAAAGTGGCCCGTCCGAAGCTACTGCATGCCAAAAGCGTAGTAGTGGGTGCCGGGGATGTCCTCATACACCCCTTCCAGCATTACGCCGCCGGACTTGCCTTCCAGAGCTTTGGTGAAATCCTCGACGCTGGCCACGTTGCGGCCGTCCACTTTGGTGATGATGAAGCCTTCGCGCATGTCGGTGTACCGGCGCAGCTTGCCGGAATACAGCTTGGCGACCTTAACGCCCCCGTCGATGTCCAGCTTGCGGGCGGCATCGGCGCTCAGCGTTTCGAATTCGGCGCCGAGCATGCCCAGGGTGCCTTTCTGCTCCGGCTTTTCGACCATGGCCGTGCTGCCCTGGCGGTTGTTCAGCACTACCTCGAAGGACTTCGTCTTGCCCTGGCGGTCTACTTTGACGGCTACCTTGTCGCCGGGGCGGTAGCGGGCGATCATCTCCTGCAGTTCGGGAGAGGACTGTATCGGCCGGCCTTCTACTTCCAGCACCACGTCGCCCGCCTTGATGCCGGCGGCGGCGGCGGCGCTGTTTTCCATCAGGCTGTCCACGTAAGCGCCTTGGGTCACGTCCAGGCCTTTCTCCTTGGCCAGCGCGCCGTCAACCGAGCGGATCATGACGCCGAGCACGCCGCGCTGCACCACGCCGTACTGCAGCAGGTCTTCGACCACCTTGCTGACGATGTTGGCGGGCACGGCGAAGCCGTAGCCGGCGTAGGCGCCGGTCGGGCTGGCGATGGCGGTGTTGATACCGATCAGGCCGCCCTGCAGGTTGACCAGGGCACCGCCGCTGTTGCCGGGGTTGATGGCCGCGTCAGTCTGGATGAAGCTCTCCACGGCGTATTGCTCGCGCAGGATGTTGATGTTGCGCGCTTTGGCGCTGACGATGCCGGCGGTGACGGTGGAGTTGAGCCCCATCGGGTTGCCGACGGCCAGCACCCACTCCCCGAGTTTCACCTCGTCGGAATTGACCAGCGGCAGGGTGGGCAGCCCCTTGGCTTTGATCTGAATCAGGGCCAGGTCGGT
Organism: Lewinellaceae bacterium; assembly: GCA_020636375.1. Taxonomy (GTDB): domain Bacteria; phylum Bacteroidota; class Bacteroidia; order Chitinophagales; family Saprospiraceae; genus JACJXW01. Next base: position 5,123 of record JACJXZ010000018.1, read on the forward strand.
GTTGGGGTCGGTGCCGACTACTGTGGCTTTGAAGGTGCGGTTGTCGTACAGGGTCACTTCGAGGTCCTCGGCGTCGGCCACCACGTGGTTGTTGGTCACGATGTAGCCGCCTTCGTTGATGATCACGCCGGAGCCGGTGCCTACGCGCACCTGCGGGCCGTTGCCGCGCGGGTTTTCAAAACGGAAGAAGGGGCTGTCTTCCGGGTTGCCGAAAAATTCCCGGAACGGGTCGGGCAACTGGCGGAAGGCGTTGGGGTCCTGCTGCCGGCCGGAGAAGGTTTGAGTCGACTTGATGTGTACCACGGCATTGACCACCTGCCCGGCGATCCGGGTGAAATCGAGGGGCACTACTTCGCCGTCCTCACCTACCGTCCAGGCTACGCTCTTCGACGGGCTTCCGTTAATGTGCTCGATCTTTACGGTGCGGCTGTCGTTCTGGAACCAGGAGTAGATGCCGAGCGTCGTCCCGGTGACCAGCAAGGCCACGAGGGCGGAATATAAGAGATCCTTATTCATAGCTGTTTGAGTTTTGTCTTTTGAAAGATTGTCAGATTCAATAGGAAAGGGCGGGCACAGCTTGCCTGCTGTGTCTGCTGCCGGCGGCCGGGTTTTCCGGCGGCGGGTTGGGCATGCTGCCCATCATTTCGTTGAGGTAACTTTTTAATGGTGTCATTTCAACTATTTTGTCGCACTGGTTAGTTGGTGCCACTGGAAAAAAGGTTAAACCTGCTTCCTATAAAAACTCAAAGAAAATGCCAAGGCTGTATGCGGGTGGGGTTTTAAATTTTCATTAACGTATGGTGACATTTTGGCAGGAGGGGTGAGCGGGCTGGGAGGCGGTATATTGTTATATTGTTGGCACTGGGGGTTGGGAGAGATTGTTATATTGTTACCGGGCAGGACTTTGCGAATAAGCAAGGGACTGTTCAAATTGCTGTGTTTTTTGTTGAACCCGGAACTTTGAGGAGATTGTTCAGTAATGTGTGTCCGCCCCCAAGTTTTGAACCGCGGAGGCGCTCCGCGCCCCGTATCGTCAGCGTTCGGCTGAGCTCACGCCGAAGTCTCACGCCGAAGTCCAGGCAAACTCTTGTGTTTTTTTAACCGCAGGGAACGCAGAGGGCCGCAGAGGGGAGCAGTGCAGCTCCGCTGCGCAGGCCGCATGCATGTACGCAAAGCTCCCGGAAACGCATCAAGGCATCTTCTCCCGTGTAGCCAGCGTTCGACTGAGCTTACGCCGAAGTCCGGGCAAGCTCTGTGGTTCCCCGCGCCCCCTGCGGTTGAAAAACAGGGAGCCTGCCTGCCTGGCCAGTCGCCGGACAGGCAGGCGCGGAGCGCCGCAGAGAAAGGCAACGTACCTCTGTAGCCAGCGTTCGACTGAGCTACGCCGAAGTCCGGGCAGTCTGTGTTTTTAACCGCAGGAACGCAGAGGGTGCGAGGGAGCAGTGCAGCCCGCTGCGCATACGCTGCATGTACGCAAGCCCCGGAAACGCCTCAAGGCATCTTCTCCCGTGTAGCCAGCGTTCGACTGAGCTACGCCGAAGTCCGGGCAGCTCTGTGGTTTTAACCGCAGGGAACGCAGAGGGCCGCAGAGGGGAGCAGTGCAGCTCCGCTGCGCAGGCCGCATGCATGTACGCAAAGCTCCCGGAAACGCATCAAGGCATCTTCTCCCGTGTAGCCAGCGTTCGACTGAGCTTACGCCGAAGTCCGGGCAAGCTCTGTGGTTCCCCGCGCCCCCTGCGGTTGAAAAACAGGGAGCCTGCCTGCCTGGCCAGTCGCCGGACAGGCAGGCGCGGAGCGCCGCAGAGAAAGGCAACGTACCTCTGTGGTTTGAGTAACCTGCCGGCCTGCGGCACAGCCTGCCTGCCATTACTGCCAGGTAGGCAGGCAGGCGGGAAGACACAGCGTCCTGAACAGGCCTACTTTGAACACGCCCAACAGCGGCCAGATAACTGTAGACGGAGCAACAATACAACCCTCCCCCGGCACAGCCAAAGCCAACAATATAACAATCCTCAAGCTCCCGCTGCGCCAACAATATAACAATATAACAATCCTCAAGCCCCCGCTGTGCCAGCAATATAACAATATCCCCCCCCTCCGGCACAGCCCAAGCCCACCCCTGCTGTCAATCCTCCAATCCGGCCATGCTGTCCACCCTAAGCCCCAGTTCAATCACCTGGAGGTCCCGGATATCCCCGTCTTCCAGGGTAAACCGCACGACGGTCCGCACCTTGTGGAAGCCCTGCCGGCCGGCGGCCCCGGGGTTGATGTGCAGCAGGCCGTGCCTCTTGTCGGGCATGACTTTCAGGATGTGGGAATGGCCGCAGATGAACAGGCGGGGCGGGTTTTGCCGGATGATGGCGCCGGCCCGTTTGCTGTAGCGCCCGGGGTAGCCACCGATGTGGGTAATAAAAACGTCGACGCCTTCACATTCGAACCGCAGGTCCTCGGGGTAGCGGCGGCGCATCGCCGGTTCGTCGATGTTGCCGTATACGGCGCGCAGGGGGCGGAAGGCCTCCAGGCGGTCCACGACGGCAGCATCGCCGATATCGCCGGCGTGCCAGACCTCATCGCATTCTCCGAAGTACCGGAAGATGCTGTCGTCCAGGAAAGAGTGGGTGTCGGAGAGGAGGCCAATGCGTTTCATGGATGAATACTATTGATGTGGAGGGCAGCGACATCCCGGCGCAAGCCGGGGCCGTCGAGGCCCGAACAGCGAAAAGCGAACAGCGAACCGCGAAAAGCAAACCGCGAAAAGCAAACCGCAAAAAGCGAACCGCAAACCGCCCCCTAATAAGTCACCTGCGGCACCATCACATACCCATCCTGCGCATACTTTTCGAAATCGTCGTACCGGATCCAGAGGTAGCCGCTGTCGCCCCAGGTGCTGCCCCAGCAGCCCATCACTTCGAAGGCCTGGCGGGTTTCGTCATAACCAACGACCATGAGGGGGAAAAGTTCGGTGGGCTGGCTGGGCGGCTTCCAGGTATCCTGCCGGATGAGGCTGCGGATGCTGCCGTCCGCCAGCAGTTCTACGACCACCGGGTTGCCGCGGATGATGGCCTTGCGCACTTCGAAGACCTTCTGCCGGCCTTTCATCACGTCGCGGACGACGTGCAGGTAGTTGGCGATCTGGTACTTATTCGTGGCGTAGACGGCGTTGGGGATGGTTGTCGAGCCGAAAGGCATGATGGAAGCGCTGACCGTCCCCTGGTCGGCGAGGAAGCGGAAGGCTTCCTGGGGGGTGAGGCGCTTGCCGGCGCCTTCCAGGTTGAGCGACAGGAAGTCGGGGCTGAGGTTGTCCTTGTAGTTCTGGTTGAGGTTGACGTAGTACTCCAGGCAGCTGGCCAGGATGTAGCTCAGCTCTGAGCCACGGGGGCCGATCTTGCGGACGGGCATCATGTAGGGTTTGATGCTCTGCCGCTCGAGCATGTCGCGGGGGTCGCGGCCGATGCCCGGCACAGTGTACATCAGCCGGCTGATCTGGTCGAGGTCAGCCGTGCCGAAAACGGATTGTTCGGACTTGAGCTGCATCAGCTGGTTGTCGACCTGCGCGGAAATACAGAACGGGGCGGCCATCAACAGGATGGCGGCATAGACATAAGGCTTTTTCATGTGGACGATAGTTTATATTGGCCCGGCTTTTGGCGGTATCTCAACAGCGCGCCGGCCGGATGCGGCCAAAAGCCGGGCAGGGTATTGGAAGCGGGTTGCTGTATCTTCCTGCAAACAACGAACCGGAAGCGGGTTTTCTTATTGTTTTTTTGGGAATATTTTTAAGCGATGCCCCTTTTTTTGTTGTTTGTTCCCAGGAACCGGCAACGGCCAACAGGCAATCAACAACCGTCAACAAAATCGGGGTTTTGAGCTTGTGTGTTTTCGGATGTATACTGAGAGGTTGTTTCGTGGGGCCTCGCGACCAGGTAGTGCCGCAGGTTGAAAATTTATATTGTGAACTGGAGCGCGGACTTCCAAGTCCGCGAACAGTATTGATTAAGCGGATCAAGAAACCGCACTCCAAAATATATAATAGTTAACCTGCGGCACTAGATGATCGCGGCACGGGGGGAGGGTTGTTACGGCATTAACAGGGTGGGGGCCTCGCGATCAGGATGATCGCGGCACGGGGGGAGGGCCGCACGCAAAAAAAAGTCTTTCTTCAGGCAGTAGTTGAAGAAAGACCGGCAAAAAGAAAGTCGAAATCGCAATCTTTATTCTCGCTTCTATCGAAAGCGCTAATCAAAATAAGAATTATTCTGCACTTTAGGAAGCTTTTGAGCAAGTACAGGCCCTTGCTGCCGTAATATTTTGTTAAATACCCCCCGTTGGTAAACCTTCGGAGGGGCCCTGCTCGTCTTATTTATGTTGTTTGTTGTTTGTTGATTGTTGTTCGTTCACGGGTGTCTCTGGGCCGGCCAACAAACAACCGACAACAAACAACTGACAACAAACAACCGACAACTGACAACAAGCAACCCACAACCCCAACACCCGGCCGGGAACGACTTTTTCCGGCGTGCAGGTTGTTTCCTTAACTGCGTTGTAGTAACTTTCCTCATTCAAAGCCAATTAAAAAGTATCCGGAAACCACATCTATATGAAAATCGTAAAAAGGCTTCTCCTCGCGCTTCTGATCCTGGTTGTCTTGCTGGCCGGCAGCGCCGTCGCGCTTCCCTATCTGTTCAAAGACAAACTCACGGCCCTGGCCAAAGAAGAGATCAACAAAAACGTCACGGCAAAAGTCGACTTCAAAGGGGTCGACTTATCCCTGCTGCGCAGTTTCCCCAACTTCAGCCTGGAACTGCAGGACTACTCCGTCGAGGGCGTCGGCGACTTTGAAGGCGTCCGGCTCGCCGGCGGGAAAAGCATCGGGTTTACCCTCGACCTGATGTCCGTGATCAGCTCTACCCGGCCGGTCGAAGTCAAATCCGTCACCCTGGAAGAACCCAACATCCACGTGCTCGTCCTCAAAGACGGCCGCGCCAACTATGACATCGCCCTGCCCGCCGAAGAAGCGGCAGATACGGCCGCTGCCGAAACAGACTACGGCAACGTGGTGGTCCAGCTCCAGGAGTACAGCATCAACAATGGCTACCTGATCTACGACGACCGCAGCATCGATGTGTTCGTCGACGCCAAAAACATCAACCACCAGGGTGCCGGCGACTTTACCATCGACGTGTACGACCTGGACACCTACACCGACATCGAAGCGCTGACCGTGACGCAGAGCGGCATTACCTACCTCAAAGACGCGCATGCCACCCTCGACGCCATCTTCAACATCGAGCAGGCGATCAGCAAGTACAACCTCCGGGACAACGAACTGGCGATCAACGACCTGAAACTCACCGCCGACGGCTTCGTCCAGCTGGTGGAAGACGACATCAACATGGAACTGGCATTCAGCAGCCCGCAGAACGACTTCAAGAGCCTGCTCTCCATGGTCCCCTACGCTTACATCGAAGGCTATGAGGACGTGAAAGCGGACGGCAAATTCACCCTTTCCGGAAACGTATCGGGAACCTACAACGGCGACCGGGAAGAATATCCGGCTTTCCGCGTCGAAAGCTCCATTTCGGAGGGCAACGTCCAATACCCGGGCCTGCCCCTGGGCATCCGCAACATCAACAGCCAGGTGAACGTCAACAGCCCGAGCAGCGATTTCAACGACCTCACCGTTGACGTCCCCCGCTTTGCCTTTACCGTCGGGCAAAACCCGTTCAACGGCAGCTTCGCCCTGCGCACGCCCATTTCGGACCCGGACGTGAAGGCGACAGCCAAAGGCGTCATCAACCTGAAGGAGCTGGCCCAGGCCTTTCCGGTTGAAGGCATCCAGGAACTCAGCGGCATCATCAACGCCGACCTGCGGGTCGACACCCGCCTTTCTTATATCGAACAGGAACAATACGACCGCGTGAACATGGACGGCCGCCTGCAGGTGAACCAGATCACCTACCGCAGCGAAGGCCTGCCCGCCGTGCAGATAAAGGACATGCAGATGGCCTTCACCCCGCAGAACGTGCGCCTGGACAACTTCCAGGCCCAGCTGGGCAAGAGCGACATCGCCGCCCAGGGCACGATCGACAACATCCTGGCCTACTTCTCTCCGGAAAAGACGATGAAGGGCAACCTGAAAGTCACATCCAACTACTTCCTGGCCGACGAGTGGATGCCGGCCGAGGAAACCGCTGCGCCAGCACCCGCCGCTGCGCCCGCCGCAACTGAAGAAACGGAAATCTTCGACCGCTTCGACTTCACCCTCGACGCCGGCATCGAGGAGCTGGTTTACGACGTTTACACCATCCGCAAGGGCGTCGCCCGCGGCAATATGACGCCCAACCGCCTCACCGTCAGCCAGCTGTCCGGCCAGATCGGCGACAGCGACTTCAACGCCTCGGGCACCATCCTCAACGTGTTCGACTACCTCTTCGAAGACGGCGTGCTCGGCGGCAACATCAAGCTGAACAGCCGCCTGATGAACCTCAACCAGTTCATGGAAGAAGAAGAAGGGGCGGCAGGCAGCAGCACGGAAACCGAAGCCTACGCCGTGATCCCCGTGCCACCCAACATCGACATGACGGTCGACGCCAATATCGGCAAAGTGGTGTATACCAATATGACACTGGAAGACATCAACGGCCGGCTGGCCATCGCCGACCAGGCCATCGTGCTCGACAACGTCACCGCCCGCGGCCTGGGCGGCGCCATGGCGATGAGCGGCAGCTACGACACCAAAGACGTCGACAACCCCACCTTCCGCTTCAAATACGACCTGCAGAAGCTCGACTTCCGCCAGGCCTTCAACACCTTCAATACCTTTGAACAGTTCGCCCCGATCGGCAAGTTCATCAACGGCGCCTTCAGCAGCACCCTGATCATGGACGGTGTCCTCGGCAGCGACCTGATGCCCAAGCTGGAAAGCATCAACGCCGAAGGTTTCCTGGAAACGCTCAACGGCATGATCACCGGCTTCACGCCCCTGCAGGCCATCGGCGAAAAGCTGAACGTCGACTACCTGAAGAATAACATCAACATCGCCAACAGCCGCAACTGGTTTACCATCGAGAAGGGTACGCTGACGCTGCAGGAATACGACGCCAAGGTGAAAGACATCGCCATGAAGATCGGCGGCACTTACAACATCACCAACAAGATGGACCTCGACATCAAAGCCCAGATCCCGAGGAAGCTGCTGGAGCAGAACGCCATCGGCGCAGCGGCCAGCAGCGGGCTCAACTTCCTGCAGAAGGAGGCCTCCAAACTCGGCCTCAACATCCAGCAGGGCGAGTTCGTCAACGTGCTCATCAACCTGACCGGCGACGTCCAGAAGCCCAATGTAGGCCTCAGGCTGCTGGGCATGGACGGCGAGAGCAGCGCCGCCGACGCCGCCAAGGGCCAGGTGAAGGCCGAAGCCCAGAAAGCGATCGAGGAAGGCAAAAAGGTGGTGAAGGAAACCGCCGACAAGGCCGTCGATTCCCTGAAAACCGTGGCTGCCCAGGAGGCAGAGAAAGCCCGGAAGGAGCTGGAAAAAAAGGCTAAGGAAGAGGCGGAAAAAGCCCTGGGCAACCTGGTGGACAGCACCAAGCAGCAACAGGCCAAAGACCTTCTGGAAGGCGCCACCAAGGAAGGGGCGGACAAAATCAAGGACAACCTGGATAAGTGGAACCCGTTCGGGAAGAAGAAAAAGGATGGAGGTAATTAATTCTCCACCACCTCAAAACTCGCCGTATGCTCAAAGTCCCGGAAATCCACCGGGCTGACGCCGGACACGCCCTGCTCGGCCATGTAGACGCCATAGATGGTGTCCACAGCTGCCATGGTGAGCTTGTTGTGGGTCACGATGATAAACTGCGAATCCTTTGAGAATTTCTTGATGATGCGGTTGAACTTCTCGATGTTGGCGTCGTCGAGGGGGGCGTCCACCTCGTCGAAGATGCAGAAGGGCGCCGGCTTGAGCAGGTAGAGGGCGAAGAGCAGGGCGGTGGCGGTGAGGGTCTTCTCCCCTCCGGAAAGCTGGTTGATGGTCTGCGGGCGCTTGCCTTTGGGTTTGGCTACGATCTCGATCCGGGACTCCAGGGGGTCGTCGGGGTCCAGCAGGAGGAGGTCGCAGGCGTCGTCTTCGGTGAAGAGGCTGCGGAAGACGTCGATGAAGTACAGGCGGGCCTTTTCGAAGGCTTCCAGGAACTGCACGGTGGCTGTTTCCTCGATCTCTTTGATGGTTTCTTCCAGGTCTTTTTTGGCCTGCAGGATGTCGTCGCGCTGCCGGGTGATGCTTTCGAAACGTTCGTTCATCTCGTCGTAGGCCTCGACCGCCATGGGGTTGATCTCGCCGTAGTTTTCCAGGCGGCCGCGCAGGCGCTCGACTTTCATCTCCAGTTCTTCCTGGGGGACATCTGTCTGCGCCTCCTGGTTGATGATATCGTTGATGTCGATGTTGAACTCGATGCGCAGGCGCTGGGCCACGGAGCTGACCTCGAACTTGAGGTCGTTGGCCTTGTCCTTGAGGTTGTTGACCAGCACCTGGGCGTCCTGCCGCTGTTTGTTCTGTTTGCGGAGGCTGTCTTCCAGCTCGTTGATCCCGCCCCGGGCCTGGAAGTAGCGCTGTTCGGCCTCGGTGAGCAGGGATTCCTTTTCTTTGCGCTGGGCGTAAGCTTCCTGCAGTTGCTGCTCCAGGGCGTCGACCGCTTCCTGAATGGCTTTGATCTCCTCGCCGGCGCCTTCCAGTTTCTTCTGGTTGGCGGTTACGGCAGTGCGGGCCTCTTCGAGTTGCTTCTCGCGGAAGCTGAGCTCCCGCTGGAAGGACGACACCTTGTTCTGTTGGCGGACGAACTCGATGTTCTTGTCGTTGAAGGCGGAAGAGGCCTGGCTTAGCTCCTCGGCCACCTGCCGGTAGTTGACGTCCGTATTGGCGATCTTTTCCTTGATGGAAGCGATCTCGCGGTTCTTCTCCTTCAGGGCTGTTTCGATGCCGGCATTGGCCTCTTCCAGCTTGTTGATCGTTTTCTCGATGACGGCCCGCTTGTCGTCCGCCTCCTGGATGAAAGCCTCGAAGTTTTCCAGGCGGGTGCTCAGGGCCGCCTTTTCCTGCATCAGGCGGTTCAGCTGGTTTTGTTCCTGCTGAATCTCGGCGGGCGTGCGCTGGGCTTTGAGGCCTTCGATCTTCGATTTCAGGCTGTAGAATTCGGTAGACAGGCGGTTTTCCTCCCGTTCCAGTTTTTTGATCGCATTGTCCAGCACTTCCAGGTTCTTCTTGCGCCCGATTTTCTTGCCTTCGAACAGGCCGATGGAGCCGCCGGAGACGCTGTAGCGGCGCTGGATGTAGCGGCCGCTTTTGGAGAGCAGCACGAAATCGCCGTCGGGCACCTGTCCCTGAATCTCTTCTTTGTCCGTCAGCAGCACCTTTTCCAGCAGGTAGCTGCACAGGCTGCGGTAGGCCGGATCGGTCTCCACCAGGTCGATGGCCCGGGTGGTTTCGGGCAGGAGGGCCATGGGCGCCACGTAGTCCTGGAAAGCGTCGAGCAGGAAGAAGTTGGCCTTGCCTTTCTGGGTTTTGCTCAGCAGCTGGATGGCCCGGTAGGCGGCTTCCATGTTCCGCACGACGTAGTAGTTGAGGTAAGGTTCCAGGTAGTTTTCGATGGCCACCCGGTATTCCTCCTTCACGTAGATCAGGTCGGAGAGCAGGGGCGTATCCTTATCCCATTCCGAAGATTTGGTGGTGCTCAGGAAGCGGATCGACTCCGGGAAGCCCTCCAGGTTTTCGACCATGCTTTTGGTGAGCTTGTATTCGTTGCGCTTGGCGTCCATCTCCCGGTTGACGCGAGTCATCTTTTTGGTCAGCTCTTCGAGGGCGGCCTCGGCGTGCTGCAGGCGTTCCTGCCGTTCCTCTTCGGCGCGCTCCAGGTTGGCCAGGGCTTCGGCCTTCTGCCGCTCTTCGGCTTCCAGGGCGTTCATCTTTTCGCGCAGGCCGCCCACCTCGCCGCGCCGCTGTCCGATCTCCTGCCGGTAGCGCTCCAGGCTGTTCTGGTTGCTTTCCGCCTGGTTGGTGTTGATGGCCTTTTGCTTTTCCAGCTCGAAGGATTCCCGTTCCAGGGCCTGTTGTTTGGCCACCACCTCGTCCAGCCCGGCTTTCAGGGCGCCGTGGCTCTGCCGGATGGCTGCCAGCCGCTGCTCGGCGGCCGCCAGGCCTTCTTCCAGGCTGGCTTCCAGGCGTTTCTCCTGGTTGAGCTGGGAGCGGTAGTAGTCGATGTCTTCTTCCAGTTGCCGGATGCGGGCTTTGGTATTGCTGATGTCTTCGGTGAGCTTGGACTGGTTTTCCTCCAGGAACTGCTGCTTCTGCTGGTTCATCCGCTTGTCGTTCTCCATGCCGCGGAGGTTGCCCACCAGGTTGTTCAGCTCCCGCTGCCGGTCGGAGAGGGCCTTCTCTTTGTCCAGGTTCTCCTTGCGTTCGCGTTCCAGGGCGGATTCCAGCTTGCTGATCTCCACTTCGTACTGGCGGTAGCGGTCCTCTTCGGATTCCAGCTTGCGGCGCAGCTCGTTCTGCCGTTCTTTCAGGGTAGAGATCTTGAGGATGGCCAGGTTGGTGCTGTAATCCTTGTATTTGGCTTTCAGCTCGAAGTAGCGCCTGGTGCGTTTGGCCTGCTTTTCCAGGGATTTGAGGTTGTTGCTGATCTCGAAGAGCAGGTCTTCGACGCGTTCCAGGTCGTCGGAGGTATTCTTGAGCTTATTGAGGGTTTCGCGCTTGCGCACCTTGTATTTGGAGATGCCGGCCGCCTGTTCGAACATGCGGCGCCGGGAGTTGTCCTTGTCGGACAGGATGTCGTCCACCATCCCCAGGGCGATGATGGCGTAGGAGTTGGAGCCGATGCCGGTATCCAGGAAGAGGGACGTGATGTCCCGAAGGCGGCAGGGCACGCCGTTAAGGCGGTATTCGCTCTCCCCGCTGCGGTAGAGCATGCGGGTGATGGTCACCGTGTGGTATTCGGTGGGCAGCAGGTTTTTAGTATTCTCGAACGTGAGGGAAACAGAGGCCAGGCCGCCGGCCTTGCGGCGCCTGGTGCCGTTGAAGATGACGCTGGACATCTGGTCCAGGCGCAGTTCGCGGCTCTTCTGTTCGCCCAGCACCCAGCGGATGGCGTCCACGATGTTAGACTTGCCAGATCCGTTGGGCCCGACGATGCCGATGACGTCTTCGCCGAAGTTGATCACCGTCTCGTTGGCGAAACTTTTAAACCCCTTTATTTCCAGCTGCTTCAATCTCATAGCTTGCAAAAATAAGCATTTAAAGGCGGGAGCGACAGGCCGGGCCGGCCTTTTTATCCACAAATGGGGGGGAAGATATACACAGGAGGTGTTGGGAAGGGAGATTCAGGCATTTTATCCGGATGAGCGCAGCGAAGGAGGGTGTGTGTTTGTGCATTGGTGAGGTTGCTCCGGAAAGTCCCCCAAATGAGTGGATGAGTGAGGGACTGAATGAGTGAATAAATATAAAATATGTATTGTTTTTAAAACCAAACCTTATTACATAGATGATTCTATTCACTCATTCGCTAAGTCACTCCTTCACTCCTTTCCCAGGGTTTCCGGAGTGACCTCATTGGTGCATTGGTGCATCCGGCCACCATTCTAAGGTTGGACAGCCGCGTACGTCGTACATTCCCAGGGCGCCCTCCACCCGTTTCTGATTTGTTAAGGTTTTCTAAAGATTGCCCTCCGTTTGGGGGCAGCCCCTCTCCTCCCGGTATACGGGAATAATTAACCATTATTCACCAACCAAAAATGTTGTCATGAAAACGATCAAAAAAGGAATGCTTGTCTTCGCTGCCCTGCTGTTTAGCCTGGCCGCCGCTCATGCCCAAACCCAGGAAGAACCCGTATTCGCCAACCGGAACATCATCAAGGTGAAGCCGCTGTCCTTCGAGTTCGGATACGAGCGGGTGATCAACAACTTTTTGTCGCTCCAGGCTACCGCCCGCTTCCTGCCCATCGGCATCAAAGGGGAAAACAGCGACGGCGACGCCGGCCTGGGGTTCAACAACTACCGCATCATGCCCGAAGCCCGCTTCTACCTGGCCAGCCGGAAAGGCATACCCCAGGGTTTCTTCCTGGCGCCCTACCTCAAGGCGGGGCTGACCACCATCAAGGCGGAAACAAACAGCGCCACGGACCAAACAGCCAACGTGAAATTCAGAGGCTCCAGCCTGGGCGCCGGGTTCACCCTGGGCTGGCAGTGGGTAGCCCAGAGCGGCTTCTCCATCGACACCCAGTTCGGGTGGGGATACAACCGCAACCGCTTCAACGATGTGGAGGTGACGTACAGCGACGGCACCCGGGAAGTGGAAAAGGCGCCGATCGATAACCTGACGACGATGCTGCCGAGGTTTTCGTTCTCGATTGGATACGCGTTTTGATGTTTAGGCGCCACTTGAAAGTGGCGCCTCCAAAAAAAAACCGGCCGCATTGGGCCGGTTTCCAAAAGAGCTTTGAGAGGCTATCTACATACCAAAACTGAGGGCATCCTTTGAGGCCCTCATAATCTTTCATAGGATTATAATGATGTTCGTGGGATTACAACCTTTGTAGCAAGTCGTTTTTCGTTCCGTCGCTTCCGAAGGAACCTGTCAACTGTCGTTCATCATCGTTGACAATACAAAGGTGAGGAAAAAAGCAGGGCGCATGAAGTACAATTCAGCAAATTACTGGATAGACAATAGTTACTCTCACCTTTTTTATAAACTGAATACCAGTTAATTAAACTCAATTGACACGCATTTTTCTGTTTCCCGATTATTTCAAAAAAAAAATATTCCTGCAAAATTTCCGGATGGGGCACGTCCGGGAAAGGGCAACTTTGCGCTGTGCCGGCATGCCGTTGGTTTTTTTTGCCACATAGGCCATAAAGAGGGTTTTCACAGTAGGGCACATAGGCAGCGGGGCTACCCGTCTGAGGGCCTCGGCGTGAGCTAGGCCGAACGCTGGACAGCAGAAAGGGGAAAGCCGAGCGGAGTCGAGGCCAAGCGTGTGCAGGAGGCATGGAGTGTCCAACCTTAGACGGGTAGCCGGCAGCGGCTATTGCGGCATTAAGAGTGGCATCCTCTATGTGCCCTATGTGAAAACGCCTATGTGCCCTATGTGGCAAAAACAGAATCTACCTCAGCAGGAACGCCCGCGCATCCGCCGCCGTCCTCTCCGGGATTTCCTCCATAGGCACGTGGCCGGCGTCGTTGTAGATGATCAGGCGGGCATGGGGCAGGATGGCTTCGAAGCGGCGGGCGTCCTCCAGCGGTATCCAGCGGTCGTGTTCGCCCCACTGGATCAGCACGGGGGCATCGAGCCGGGCCAGGCGCTGCGGCGCCGCCTCCTGCGGCTGGGCGATGCGGTCGATGTAGGCCTGCCGGTTGCCGGGGCGAAGGAAGAGCTCAAAATAACGGTTGACTGTGCTGTCGGCGATCTTGCCGTCGTCGTAGTACACCTCCCGCAGGGTTTTCCGAAACATCGGTTTGGGCGTCACCCGTTTCATGATGTCTTTCACTACAGGCGTCCGCGCCAGGCGCAGGGCAAGGGGCAGGCGCTGCTGCCGCGGCCAGCCCGCTGAGCAGATCAGCACCAGCTTCCGGGCCTTTTCCGGATGGGCCAGGGCATACTCCCAGGCGATGAAGCCGCCCAGGGAGTTGCCGGCCAGATAGAAGGTGTCCAGCCCAACGGCTTCGGCAAAATCGTCCAGGAAATCCACATAGGCACCGATGGAATAGTCGCGGCGGGGATGGGGCCCGGTAAGCCCGAAAGCAGGCAGGTCGGGGCTGACCACCTCAAAGCTGTCCCGGAGCGCTTCCGTCCAGCCTTCCCAGGTGTGCAATGAAGAGCCGGTGCCGTGGAGCAGCAGCAAGGGCGCTCCCGACCCGCTCCGGCGGTAATGGACATCCATGCCCTGAACCTCCACGAAACGGGAATCCGGATAGGCATACCGGGCTTTGAGTTCTTCCAGGGGAATGTCGGAATGGTAGTGGACGGCGGCCAGGGCGAGGAGCAGGCCGGCAATCAGGGCAAGGATGAAAAGAAAGGTTTTTTTTATCATCAGCGGAAGAAAGGTTGATGTCGGGAAGGGCCCCGGAAACAAGGAGGGCCTGGGCTGTATATCGAGTCGGGTAATGTTCGCGATGTTTGATTTGGGAGTGTTCAGGAAATCACACATCTCACCCGTCTTCGCTGCGCTCTTCCGGGCAATCATCACCCCTCACCCCTCTCCCTTCCGCCGCACCGTCCGGTTTTTGTTCTTAGTATCCGCCCGTTCCAGGTATTCTTCGAACAAGGCCTGCCGCCCTGCCTCGGGCGTGGGGTTGTTCTCTCCGTACATGCCGGCCTCCTGCCGCTGGCGGAGGGCCTCGTAGAGGGTCACGGCACAGGCGACCGAGATGTTTAGGCTCCGGGCCATGCCCACCTGGGGGATGACGAAATTGCCGTCGGCATAGGCCAGGGCCGCTTCGGAGACGCCGTCGCGCTCGTTGCCGAACAGGAAGGCCGTCGGTTGGGTCAGGTCCAGGCGGTGCAGCGGCCGGGCGGCCTCGCCCAGGTGGGTGGCCAGCACGCGGCGGTATTTTTCTTTCACATGCCGGAAGCAGGCCTCCGGGTCGGTGTAGTAATGGGCGTCCACCCACTTGCGGGCGCCGGCGGAGGACTTCTTGCCGATGAGGATGCGTTCTTCCGTCAGGTGCGGCTCGGTGTAGAGGACGAAAATCTCCGGGATGCCCACCGAGTCGCAGGACCGGATGACTGCCCCGATGTTGTGCGGGTCATGCACGTTCTCGAGGATAACCGCCAGGTCGCCCTGCCGGCGGAACGCTACCTCTTTCAGCCTTTCCACCCGTTCCGGCGTCATCGGTAATCGGCTTGAAACTGATAGTCCTCGAATTTCAGGATGTTGACGAACTTGTTCTCAAACCGTTCGATGGAAGCCCCCTCCCAGCCGGCCGTCCGGGCCTGGCGGACCACCCGCTCGAATTCAAACCGGGTGTGCAGCATCTGCTGGGGATCCTTCTCGAAAGCGTACTGGAATTTGGTCCCGTATTTTTTAAGCATGCGGCCGCAGTACAGGACCACGTCGTGGCCCAGATAAGCCTCGTCGTTGGGCGGCACGCCGTAGCGGTCGAAAAAGCGGCGGCGGAAGAACTGGATGTCCTGGGTATAGGGGTCGATGTAGGAATCGCTGCTGACGTGGACGTTGAGGTCCTCGTACAGGTCGTAATCGATCCGCTCGTAGCGCATCCACTGGGGCATGCCGTACACCTCCACGTAGTTGTCCGCCTGGCGGGCCAGCTTGAGGCGGGCGAGGAAGGAGATGATAAAGGTTTCGTTCGACCAGGACGGCAGGATGAACACCGCCGTGTCGCCGTGCGGCAGGAAAGGCACGAGGTTGATATTCCGGAAATCGGCAGATTCCTCCTTGATGAGGTATTCCCGGAACTTCAGAGAGTCCTGCCGTTTGCCTTGGATCAGGAAATTTTCTTCCTGGAAGTACTGGAAGCGTGCCTTTTCGGCGGGCTTGTCACGGGCAACCAGGACGACCTGGTCCGGCCGGAAACGCTTGCGCACGTGGCGGGTGATGGCCTTGCAGTGCGACTCCAGGGTCGGGCTCACCTGAATGTAGTTGGGGTTGTTGGTGGCGATGCCGGCGGCGGCGCTGTGGGGAGAAACGAAGGTCTTCCCCCTGGCCTGGGCGAAGTTGGCCACCATTTCCACGTTGTCCTTCCGGTAGGGGCCGATGATGAGGTGGGCCCGGGCCAGCTCCGGGCGGGAGTTGAGCAGGCTGCCGACCTGGCGCTGGTCGGCCTTGCTGTCCATGACCGTCACGTTGAGCCTGACGCCTTCTTCCTCCAGCTTCTCGAAAGCCATGCGGGCGCCGCCGTAGAAGTGCAGGGCCCAGTCCGAGTTTTCCGGCATGGCGCTGCCATTGGGGTCGAAGTTGTTGGAGAGGAAAGGCAGGATCAGGGCTACATTGTAGGCAGAGTAGAACTCGGTGCCGAATTCTCCCCTCCGGATCAGTTCAGGGGTATTGCCTCTGGACTCTTCGGCGTCGGAAGCCAGCTTTGTCGACTGGATGGGAGGGATGGAATCGTAGGGGATGTCTCTCCAGCGGATGGTATCCATGCTTTCCACCGGCGTCTGGTCTACCACGATCAGGGTTCCCGTTTCCGGGTCATAGATTTTCTTGCCCGGCACATAGTCGAGCAGTTCATCCTCTTCTTTTTTGGCCACCTGTTCGTCTTTCTTTTTCTCTTCTTCCTTCCTGGTTTTCTGCCTTTCGTCGGCGTCGGCCGGGCGGAAGAGGGCGCAGGAAGAGAGCAGCAAGGCCAGGATGGAAAGGAGTAGCAGCCTATTCCCATTCGATCGTAGCAGGAGGCTTGGTGCTGATATCATATACGACACGGTTTATTCCTTTAACATTATTGATGATTTCGCTGGACACGGCGGCCAGGAAGTCGTGGGGCAGGCGGCTCCACTCGGCGGTCATGCCGTCCCGGGAGTCTACCGCCCGGAGGGCCACCGCCTGCTCGTAGGTCCGCTCGTCGCCCATCACGCCCACCGACTGAACGGGTAACAAGATAGTGCCTGCCTGCCAAACTTCATCATAAAGGCCGAACTTCCTGAGGTTTTGGACATATATGGCGTCCGCTTCCTGCAGCAAGGCGACCTTTTCGGGGGTGACTTCCCCCAGGATGCGGATGCCCAGCCCCGGCCCGGGGAAGGGGTGCCGCCCCAGGATTTCCGCCGGGATGCCCAGCTCGCGGCCTACCTTGCGGACCTCGTCTTTGAACAGCATGCGCAGGGGTTCCACGATCTTCAGCTTCAGCACTTCCGGCAGGCCGCCCACGTTGTGGTGCGATTTGATGGTCACCGACGGGCCGTGGACGGAGACCGACTCGATCACGTCGGGGTAGATCGTGCCCTGCCCCAGCCACTGGATGGCCTTGTCCTGCTCTTCCAGCTCCAGCGCTTTGTCCTCGAACACCTCGATGAACACCCTGCCGATGGCCTTGCGCTTTTTCTCGGGATCGCTCACGCCCCGCAGCTGGCTGTAGAACTCCTTTTTGGCGTCCACGCCCACCACCCGCAGGCCCAGGCCGTGGTAGGATTGCAGCACTTCCTCATATTCGTTCTTGCGCAGCAGGCCGTTGTCCACAAATATACAAATCAAATTGTCGCCGATGGCCCGGTGCAGCAAGGTAGCCGCCACCGAGGAGTCCACCCCGCCGGAAAGGCCCATCAGCACGTGCTCGCCGCCGATCTGCTGCCGCAGTTCCTCTACGGTATGCTCCACGAAGGAGGCCGGCGTCCACTCGCCCCGGCAGCCGGCAATATCTATAACGAAATTTTTTAGCAGTGTCATGCCATCCAGGCTGTGCGATACTTCCGGGTGGAACTGGATGCAATAGACCGGCTGGCGGAAGGCCCCTTCTTTGGAACGGAAGGCCGCCACGTCGATGCTCTCCGTGCCGGCCAGCAGCTCAAACTGCTCGGGGATGGCCAGGATGGTGTCGCCATGCGACATCCACACCTGGGATTCCAGCGGTACGCCGTCGAGGAAGGGGTCCGGCTGGTGGATGTGGCTCAGGCGGGCTTTCCCGTATTCCCTCTTCTGGGAGCGCCCCACCTTGCCGCCGTAATGTTGGGCGATGTACTGGGCGCCGTAGCAGATGCCGAGGACGGGCCGTTTGCCGATGAAACCCTTCAGGTCGGGGTGCAGGGCCATGTCGTCCGTCACCGAGAACGGGCTGCCGGAGAGGATCACGGCCTTGATGCTGTCGTCCAGCTCCGGCACCTTGTTGAAGGGCACGATCTCGCTGTATACGTTCAGCTCCCGGACCCGGCGCGCGATGAGCTGGGTGTACTGGGAGCCGAAATCCAGGATCAGGATTTTTTCGCTCATGGCGCAAATATACCGAAAAAGGGGAGATTGGGTGTAGGAGGGGCGGTGTTTTGGTATTGAGGTGTTGAGGTGTTGAGGTGTTTTGGTGTTGAGGTGTTGAGGTGTTGAGGTGTTGAGGTTGGGCAAGGTATTATACTTTGTTGGATGGAGTAGCGAATTGGGCTGAGCCATTCGACCTAAAAAATACACCGGATGGCGGTTACGCGGTTGTCGGGCAAACCCACCCCCAGTTGCCTACTGGCGAAATCCAAAGAGCCTGGATGTTGAAAGTAGACGAGCATGGCTGCCTCATCCCCGGCTGCCACCTCCTGAATGACGCAGAAGAGTTGGAAAGTGGGCAAGCAGAGCTGGCCATTTACCCCAACCCGACCCGGGATTTCCTGAATTTTCAGCTAAGAGGCGCTGTGCCGTGGCTAGGCGGGCAATTCCGCATCGTGGATATGACGGGGAAAATAGTAAAAACCTTCCAGGCAGGCAACCTGGCTGACACTTATATGGTATCCGTATGGGGCTGGCCGGAAGGGGTGTATTTTTTGCAGTATCTTGAAGAGGGTAAGGTTATCTGCTTTGAAAAAGTGATTGTCAAATAAACTTCCAAAAAATGAAGCCGATAAAACTTTTAATGCCTGTTATGTGCGCTTTATTTTCTTTTGCCACAATGGCCCAGCCAGGCGCTTTGGACGAAGAATTTGGCTCAGGGGGCATCGTAAGTTTATCATTGGGTCCGGGCAACAAACATTTAAAAGCTATGGCTCTGCAATCCGATGGGAAAATTGTCTTAGCGGGCGATGTAGGGTCCGACGCGGCTCTAGCTCGCCTCAACTCCGATGGCAGCCTGGACTATAGTTTTGGACAAGAAGGAAAAGTTGCCTCTGATTTTGGGTTTGATTTTAATGGCATAGAGGCTATGGCCCTTCAACCTGACGGAAAAATTGTTGCCGTTATTAGAGGAAGCACTATCTTCACCAATTATGCTGAGCTGATCGTAGCCCGGTATAATGTCGATGGTATTCTTGACGATACTTTTGGCGAAAATGGGTACATTATTGCGGATACAGATTTTCATACTGAAATAGGCAGGGCCGTGGCCCTGCAACCAGATGGAAAAATCATCGTCGCAACAACAGCGGATAACTCCACTACTTCCTGGAAATTGCTAATCTCCAGATTCCATGCAGACGGCACATTAGACAGCAGTTTTGGCGCTGAAGGGTTTCAATTGGTCTCTTTCGGAGAGGATAAAAAATTTTTGACTTCTATGGCATTACAGCCTGACGGGAAAATAATAATAGCCGGTTCGCTGGAAAGGCCCGCGTTGCCCCTTTATGATTTTGCGTTAGCTCGGATCAATTCCGACGGTTCGCTTGATCCTGGTTTTGGAATAGAGGGAATAATCCTTACCCAAGTGTCTTCTGAGTCAAACCGGATTACTTTTTTAACCCTACAACCAGACGACAAGATACTGGCTACGGGTTTCGCGGGCAACAAAATGGCGTTAGCCAGATACAATATTAATGGAAGCTTATACAATAGCTTTGGCACTGATGGAGTGAATTTGACACAAATCCAGGGCTTGACGACATACGGGTCGTCTGCTGTTTTGCAACCTGATGGCAAAGTCCTGGTCGGCGGGGCTGTCGGCAACGATTTTAGTTTGATGAGATACACTTCAGAAGGGATATTAGACGAGGAATTCGGCAATGGCGGTGTAGTGACTACAGAAATCACTTCGTCAAGTGACTTGATTAAAGGACTTGCTATCCAACCTGATGGGAAGGTTGTCGGAGCCGGCAATAAATTTGTCATTGCCCGCTATCTCTCCGGCCTGGAAGTAGCTACTTCCAGCCTTCCCATTCCCCAAGAAGCCGCCCTGGCCTATCCCAACCCAGCCAGGCAAACGGTTGCCTTGCGATATGCCCTTCCGGCGCCAGGCCGCATATCCATCCAACTGCTGGACATGAACGGGAGGCTCTTGAAAACCTTTGCCGAAAATGAGCGGCGAGGGCCGGGAGCGCAGGAAGAAACCATCAACCTGCCGGGCGGGCTGCCTGCGGGCCAGTACATTTTGTCGCTATCCGGAACCGGTGGCAAAACAGGCGTCAGGATAACCATTCAATCCAGGTAAATATCAAACTCCACCCGCCGGTTCTGCTCCCGCCCGGCGGCGTACTTGTTGTTGGCGATGGGGCGGGACTCGCCGTATCCGACGAAGCTCATCCTCGCCTCGCTTATCCCTTTTCCGGCCAGGTAGTCGTAGCAGGACTTTGCCCGGCTTTCCGACAATTTCTGGTTGAAGGCGGCGTCGCCCACGCTGTCGGTATGGCCGCCGATGCGCAGCTTGTAGTCCGGGTAGCGGTTGAGGATGTCGGCCACCTGGTTCAGGATGGCCAGCGATCCCTGGGTCAGGGTTGCCTTCCCGGTTTCGAACTGCACGTTTTGCATGGCAAAATCCAGCACTTCCCGGTCTTCCTGTTTGATTTCCGGGCAGCCGCGGTTGGATGCCGGGCCGGCGGTTTCCGGGCAGCGGTCGTCGGGGTCGGCCAGGCCGTCGCCGTCGGTGTCCGGGCAGCCGGCCATCACCAGGGCGCCTTTGACGTCGGGGCAGCGGTCGTTCTTATCCGCTACGCCGTCGCCGTCGCGGTCGGGGCAGCCGCCGAGGGAGCGCGGGCCGGGTTCGTTGGGGCAGGCGTCGACGCTGTCGGCGATGCCGTCGCCGTCGGCGTCATCGAGGGGGCAGCCGTTGCGCTCGGCGGGGCCAGGCTGGTCGGGGCACTCGTCCTTATCGTCGGCGATGCCGTCGCCGTCGCGGTCGGGGCAGCCGTTCAGGGCAGCCGTGCCGGCCTGCTGGGGGCAGGCGTCTTCTCCGTCGGGGATGCCGTCCTTGTCCGTATCCGGGCAGCCGTTGAAGGCGGCCAGGCCGGCGACTGTGGGGCAGAGGTCGTTGCTGTCGGGGATGCCGTCGCCGTCGGCGTCGGTGACTTTGGCGGGCTGCTCCGCTCCTTCTCCCAGGAGGAAGAGCAGGCCGGCGCCTACCTGCAGGTTGTCGCGCAGGTCATCCAGGCCGATGCGGTATTCGCCTTTTAGGGAGAGGTAAGCATGGCGGTCCATGCGGAAGTTGAGGGCCAGCCCCAGGGGCACCGAGTAGTTGAGGTCGCTAAGGGCTTCCAGGTTGCCGCCGAAGCCGGCGAAAAGGTAGGGATAAATGAAGTTGGGCTCCCGGAACAGTTTGAGCTGCAGGAGCAGGTCGAGGCTCATCACGCCTTCCTGATCGGTATCATTGCCCTGTTCGTCGGTGGGCAGGAAGGCCTTGTATATCTTGAACGGCACGCCCAGGTTGAGGGCGGGCGCCAGGTGACGGATGTATTCCACTTCCAGGCCGCTGCCCAGGTCTTCCGAATCCCATTTCTCGGTAAGCGGGAACACGTGGTTGGGCGCGGTGTAGCGCAGGCCGATGCCGTCTTTGGCGCCAGCGTATTGAGCCTCGGCTCGCGGCAGGGAAAGGGCGAAGAGCAGGCAAAAGAGGATGATAGTTTTTCTCATAATTCTGGGGTATAAGTGTGTAAGTTTGTAAATGAGGGGGTGTCCGGGATTTGCTCATGAATTGCCTTCCTTTATACCTATCCACATTTACATACACATGCACCGATACAGCATTCCTCCGATCCCAAAATAAAAAAAAATTCCAATGGAACAGAACAAATTTTCCCTGCGGCCACTCCGGAAACCTGCGCAATGGAACAAAAAAGTGAAGAAATGATTAGCGAGAACCATATATTTAATAGTGATCATCAAAATTAAACTATAATTCACTCATTCCTTCATTCACTCATTCCTTCATTCACTCATTCCTGCAATCCCCTCCCCTTTTTCTCAATTTTCCCGTCCTTATTGAGCTGTTTCATCAGGCGGTCGAGGATGCCGTTGATGAAGTCTTTGCTTTTGTCGGTGCTGTAGAGTTTGGAAATCTCCACGAACTCGTTGAGGGTGACTTTGGTGGGGATGGTGGGGAAGCTCATCAGTTCGCAGAGCGCCATTTTGAGGAGGATCATGTCGATGACGGCGACGCGGTCGGCATCCCAGTTGCGGAGGGTAGGTTCGATGATGCTGAGCAGTTCGGTATCTTCTTCACAGGCTTTGCGCAGGAGTTTTTCGCCGAACTCTTCGGTCGTCTCGGCCGTAGGGCGGTATTCTTCGTAAAAATCTTCGGTGGCGGGCAGGCCTTTGATGGTCTTTTTGATGGCGCCGGCCACCAGCGACTTGTCGTCTATCCAGTTGGAGAAGTGGTCTTCGATGAAGTCGTCGTAGGTTTCGAGGCTGAGCAGGTGCTTGTAGAGTGCAAGGAGGATTTCGCGGTGGCTTTCCGGGTCGTCGGAATCCTGCATGACATAGTCGCGGTATTCGTCGGTTTTGGCGAAATCCGTGTAGAAGAAGCGCACCTGGTCGGTATCGAAGCGGGGGTTGAGCTTGTACTTGCGGAACAGCTGCTGGAGGCCTTCGTTGATGACCAGCGACTTCATAAGGGCATTGTCCCCAAGTTTGGCGGTAAATTGCTTGTCTTCTTCCGTGGGCAGCAGCTTGGCCATCTTTTTGGCTGCATCCTGTTTGGCATATCCGGTAATGCGGATCAGGCTCAGCAGGCAAAAGAGGTACAACTCGAAGGATTTCTGTATGCTTGCCCGGTAACGATTGACCACATCGTTGACCCCGAGCTCGCTATCCCTGCTCATGGAATATAGCATCTGCATTACTTTAATGCGGACGTTCCTTCTACTCAGCATGTTTTCAAAATTCCCTGTTATTACAGGATGCAAATATAGTCCTTTAAAGATGGATTGCAAACCGCGAGGGGCAAAGCATGACAATTAATCGTTATTTTATATATTTTTCTTTGATTTCCTCAAAGGAAGGCAGCCGTTTGTGGTGCCATTTCTGGATGACCCTGCCGTTTTTCAGCAGGACGACGCCGGGGTTGGACCGCACGATGGTCTTCAGCAGAATATCGTCGGCGGTGTAGAACGGATAACCGCCGCCGGCAGCGGCCTTAAAGCTCGCCAGCTTGTCTTCCCCGGCGAAAGCGGTCAGGGCAAAGGTTTCATACCCGGCCTGTTCTGCCGCTTCGGCCAGGGGCTTCACTTTGGCCACCCAGGGGGCGAGGTAATCCTGGTTCCAGGTATACACTGTTTTTTCTACCTGCTTCTTGTCCACCCGGTCGACGCGGCGCACCAGCTTGATGGTGTCTTCCACGGCTACGGTATCGACAGCGTAGATGGTGTCTGCCAGCACCTCTGTGACCTTTTCTTCGCCGGCCGCCTTAAGCTTGTAGGCGATGACCATAAAGCTGTAGTTCGGGTTGGAGAGCAGTTCCTCGCTGATATCCGAACCTTCCGGGCCTGTCGCTTCGAAGTCGCTGACTTTGGTGGGCTCGATCATCCGGGTGATGGTGTCGCCTTCCAGGCCGCCCCAGCGTTCTTTGAGGTAGGCCACCAGCTCCTGTTCGTAGGGTTCGCCTTCGGCGCTGGGGATGGCATATCCCTCGGGGGCGTCGGCCGAGCGCACCAGCACCACCTTCGGCTCGCTCTGGATTTGCTCCAGGTCCCATTCTTCCTTGGGATAATCCTTGTATTGCTTCAGGTACTCTTTCGTGGGAAGCTGCACCACCTCGCCGGTGGCTTTGTTGGTCATGCGGTAGGCTTCCAGGTCTACGTTCGTCTCGGCCAGGGTTTCCAGCGTTTTCTCCAGGCGGATGTTGCGGTCTACCTTAAAGGGGCGGAAGTCCGTATGAGGAAGGCCCCACATGAAATTGGTAAAACAGTAGAACGTAATGGCCGCGGTGCTGATCAGGACGGTGGCGGTACGCCCCCCGGCGCCGAACAGCTGGTGCATCTTTTTATGGGTAAAAACAAAGAGGATGGACGGCACGAGCAGGAACAGGTCTTTGTAGAAAGAGATGCGGGGTTTTAACTTGATAAAGTCTCCGAAACAGCCGCAGTCCGTCACCTTCATATTGGTTTCCACGTAGGGCCCCCACTGGCCGAACTGGAAGAAGTTGACCCCTTCCGGCACGTAGCCGGTCAGGAAGGTAAAGCCGGTGAGGAAGGTAAAAAACACGACGATAATCAGGAACGCCCAGGCGGTGAACTTGCGGGCCGACCCGATCAGCAGCATGATGCCGAGCACGATCTCCAGCACGATCATAAACACCGAAAAGGCGATGGAGTATTCCGCCAGCCAGGGGAACATGGGCGCCAGGAAGGAGAACCAGGACCCGCTGAAGGTCGACTCGAATTCCGCAAAATACTGTTCCATCTTGAACGCGGTGCCGAGCGGGTCGACCGCCTTCACCCATCCGGAGAAGATGAACAGGGCCCCGCAGAAGTTCTGCAGGAAACTGACCAGCCAGTTGTTGATGCGGCGCGTAGTGAAGCCGATGGCCAGCGTCAGCAGCAGGGCGACAACAGCGATCGTTATAACGAGGGTTCCAATGGTCATAGTTCCTGTCTTTTAATAAGTGCAAAAATAGCATAGTTCACAATATCCTGGTAATTGGCCTCCAGCCCTTCCGAAGCGATGGTCCGCCCTTCGTTGTCCTCGATCTGTTTGATGCGCAGCAGCTTCATCAGGATGAGGTCGGTCATGGAGCTGACGCGCATGTCGCGCCAGGCTTCTCCGTAGTCGTGGTTCTTGGCTTCGAGCAGGGCCCGCGTTTGCGCCGCCTTTTCGCCGTACAGCCGCAGGGCTTCCTCCGGCGGCAGCTCCAGCGGGGCGCTTTCGGGCAGCTCCAGCTGCAACATCGCCATCAGGCTGTAGTTGATCAGCCCCATGTAATCGCCCTCGACGCTGTCTTCCACCTTCTGCCGCCCCTTCTCCTCGATGCTCCGGATGCGCCGGGCCTTGATGAAGAGCTGGTCGGTCAGGGAAGAGGGCCGCAAGATACGCCAGGCGGTGCCGTAATCGCGGGTTTTCTGCTCAAATAATTCCCGGCACTTAACAAGGATCTGGTCAAACTGCTCGAGGGTTCGGTTCACGCCAGTGTGGTTTTGGGGCAAATATAGTAAATTCGCAGTTCGCAGTTTGGCAGCACAACCAAATAGGCGGATGGATTTATTTTAACCCTGGCCGGGCAGAATTAAAACCTCACCCCAAATTACGAACAAAGAACCGAGGCCCTGTTAACAGCCCTCAAAGCTTTGTTAAGGAGATGCAAATCCCCGGAAATCCTTACCTTCGCAACCTCAATATTGCGCCACAACACCTGCCCTACGAGTGGAACGCCCCCCAAAACCCAAAACCTAAAACCTAAACCCCAAAACCTAAAACCCAAAACCCAAAACCTAAACCCCAAAACCCCAAAACCCAAAACCTAAACCCCATAACACCGCAATACCATAACACCCCAAAACCCAAAACCCAAACCCCAAAACCCAAACCCCAAAACCCACAACCTAAACCCTAAAACCTAACACCCCAAACCCCAACCCCACATCACCACAAAACCACCCTATCCATGCCCAACCCCAAAGACACATACACAACCCTCGCCGGCCCGGCCTACGGGGAATTCCGGGACCGGGGCAGCAAGTTCCTGGCCTATGCTTTTCCCGTTTATTCCGAGGAGGAATGGCAGGCAAAGCTGGAAGAGGTGCGCCGCGAGCATCCCAAAGCGCGGCACCACTGCTACGCCTTCCGCCTCGGGCTGGACGGCAACAACTTCCGCGCCAACGACGACGGCGAGCCCAGCGGCACCGCCGGCCGCCCTATCCTGGGGCAGATCGACAGCTTCGGGCTGGTCAATGTCATCGTCATTGTCGTGCGTTACTTCGGGGGGACCCTCCTGGGCGCCTCCGGCCTGATCAACGCCTACCGGGAAAGCGCCGCCGACGCCCTGGGGCGGGCCGAAGCCGTCGAACGGACGGTCGAAGACGTCTACCGGGTTACGTTCGACTACGCCCTGATGGGCCAGGTGATGAGCAGCATCAAAAGCCTGGGCCTGGAGATGGCCCGCCAGGATTTCGGAAATACCGGCGTCGTCGAGCTGGCTATCCGCCAGAGCGAGGTGGCCGATAAGCTGCGCCGCCTGAAGGCCGCCGTGGCCGGCGTCTACCTGGAAGAAGTGGACGGGCTGGAGGAGATTGAGGGGTTTGAGCTGGAGTATTTGTGTACGCGGTAGGGATGGTTATATTGCTGGCACAGCGGGGGCTCGTGGGTGGTTATATTGCTGGCACAGCGGGGGCTCGTGGATGGTTATATTGCTGGCACAGCGGGGGCTCGTGGATGGTTATATTGCTGGCACAGCGGGGCTCGTGGATGGTTATATTGCTGGCACAGCGAGGGCTCGTGGATGGTTATATTGCTTTTGGAAAAACCAGGATTGTTTAAAAAAGCGTATCCGGTAGATTTTCAGTAATGCGAAGCATATTAGAAAATAATAGAACTTTCACGACAAAAAGTCATTTCATTTGACCAGCTCATTAGCAGCATGCGAAAACTAAGCCTGAAAGAACTCAACCGCCCCTCTGTCGCCGAATTCAGGGCACAGGAAAAGGCTCCCGTTTGCCTGGTGCTCGACAACATCCGCTCGGCGCTCAACGTGGGGTCCGCCTTCCGCACCGCCGACGCCTTCGCCCTGGAAAAGATCTTCCTCTGCGGCATCACCGCCACCCCGCCCCACCGCGAAATCCTGAAAACGGCCATCGGCGCCACCGAGTCGGTGGACTGGGCCTACGAGGAGGACACCGTGCCGGCTATCCGGCGCCTGCAGGAGCAGGGCTACCGGGTGCTGGCCGTCGAGCAGGCCGACGAGCGCGCCTGGCTCCAGGAGGTTCAGGTAGAAAAGGGGCAAAAATATGCCCTGGTGTTTGGCAATGAGGTGGAGGGCGTCAGCGATGCCGCCATGGCGGCGGTGGACGGCTGCGTAGAGGTGCCCCAGTTCGGCACCAAGCACTCGCTCAACATCTCGGTCTGCCTGGGCATCGTGGTTTGGGAGTTCTTCCGGCAGTGGAGGTATGGGTGAGGGGGGGGGTGTTGGCTGTTGGCTGTTCGCTTTTGGCTGTTCGCTATTCGCTGTTCGCTGTTGGCTGTTCGCTTTTGGCTGGGTGCGGGGATGTTCAACCTGCTGTGTTTTTTTGTTTTGAACCGCAGGGGGCGCAGACAGCCACAGAGACGCTACCCGTCTGGCCTCGGCCTGAGCTCACCCGAACGCCGGACAGCAGAAAGCAGAAAGCCGAGCGGAGTCGAGGCCGAGCGGAGTCGAGGCCGAGCGTGTGCAGGAGGCATGGAGTGTCCAACCTCAGACGGGTAGCCCACAGAGAGCGCAAGCGGCTGTAGATCTACACCCTAAACTGTGATCCGGCTATCTGCCTTACGTTGGATCCCGCTTTTCAGTATTAAAAGCGGGATATGTTGTCCTGACGAATGCTGCGCATTGTCAGGGTGCTGACCGCAAGCGTCAGCATTTGTTGCCCGTTTGGCCCTGGGGCCGCCGGAACAATTGGCTTCCCTAACGGACAACTACCAACCGACAACAGCAACTTGTACAGCCCTGCGATCCTCTGCGTTCCCCACACTACTGGACAAAATGGTTTGGGACAGGCCCTTTTTGCCCGCCTCGGCCTTCGGCCGACCGCTGCGCTCCGGCATCCCCCCTTGCAAAGCCCCCAAATTGCCTTATCTTTGCCCTCCAATCTCAATCGCTATTAACAATGGTAGAACAAGACACCAAGCAACAGATCATCGACCTGGAAAAGTGGAAGGCCGCCTTCCGGGAACACGCCTCCTCTTACCAGCAGGCAGCGCCCTATCCGCACGCCCGGTTCGACGGCTTCCTGGAGCCATGGGCCGCCCGCGAAGCCATGAACGCCTTCCCTAAGGTCAAAGACCAGGGCTGGATCCACTACGTGCACGTCAACGAAAAGAAACACGGCCTCAACAAGATGGACCTCATCCCCGGTTTCATCCGGGAGGTCATCACCGCCCTCAACAGCGACGAGTTCGTCGCCGCCCTCAGCGAGCTGACCGGCATCCCCGGCCTCAAAGCCGACCCCACCCTGGAAGGCGGCGGCCTGCACCAGAGCCAGCGCGGCGGCTACCTCAACATCCACGCCGACTTCACCGTGCACCCCCACAAGCGCACCTGGCGGCGGCGGGTCAACCTGCTGGTCTACCTCAACGAAGGCTGGCTGCCGGAATACAAGGGCGACCTGGAGCTGTGGTCGCGCGACATGAAGGAATGCGTGCAGAAGATCAGCCCCGTCTTCAACCGCTGCGCCATCTTCAATACCGACGAGGATTCCTTCCACGGCCTGCCCGACCCCATCGAATGCCCGGAGGACATGACCCGCAAATCCATCGCCCTGTACTACTTCACCGAAGAGGAAAAAGCGCCCCGGGCACGGGCCACCAACTACCGCGCCCGCCCCACCGACGGCGTCAAGGCGCTCTTCATCTGGCTGGACAAACAGGCGGTGAACGTGTATACGAAGATCAAAGGGACGCTCGGCATTAATGATGATTTTGTGAGTAAGGTGTTGAATTGGTTCAGTAGGAAGAAATAGATGGGGAGATGGGGAGAGAGGGAGAGGGGGAGAGAGGGAGAGGGGGAGATGGGGAGATGGGGAGATGGGGAGAGAGGGAGAGGGGGAGATTGTGGGGGGACGAGGTTTGAGAACCTTCCTTCCGGCCCCCTTCTGATAGGTCTTAAACCTGAAAAATGATGCAAGACAACACCAGATACAGCCTGGGCTTCGCCCTCTTAGGCGCCCTGTTCTTCATCCCCTTCCTGGGAGGGGTGCACCTGTTCGACTGGGACGAGATCAACTTTGCGGAGATCAGCCGGGAGATGCTGATCCTGCGGGATTATACCCGGGTGCACGTCAACTTCGAGCCGTTCTTTCAGAAGCCGCCCTTTTTCTTCTGGCTGCAGGCCGGCGCCATGGCCGTTTTCGGCGTCGGCGACTTTGCCGCCCGCTTCCCGAACGCCATCTGCGGGGTGATCACGCTGCCGCTGCTGTTCCGCATGGGGCAGCGGCTCAAAGGCACCCGTTTCGGCATCCTGTGGGCAGGCGCTTATTTCGGTTCCATCCTGCCCTTCCTCTATTTCAAATCCGGCATCATCGACCCCTGGTTCAACCTGTTCATCTTCCTGGGGCTGTACTACTTTATCCTGTTCCACTGGAAGAAGAACCAGTACAGCAACATCGTGCTGGATAAAAGCAAGTGGTGGTATCTCTTCCTGGGCGGCTTCTGGATCGGCATGGGCATCCTGACCAAGGGGCAGGTGGCTTACCTCATAGCGGTGCTCACCATGGGCGTGTACTGGGTGTACCAGCGGTTCCGCTTTTACGTCAACGTGCCGCAGTTCCTGTTCTTCACCTTTTCGGCCACGCTGGTCAGCCTGCTCTGGTACGGGGCGGAGACCCTGCAGAACGGACCCCGGTTCATCATCGAGTTCAACAAATACCAGTACCGCCTGTTCAGCACGCCGGACGCGGGGCACGCCGGCTTTCCGGGTTATCACTTTGCGGTGCTGCTGGTGGGCTGCTTCCCGGCGTCCATCTTTGCCATCCGTTCTTTTTTCAGGATGCCGGAGGATCCCCTCCCCTACCAGAACGACTTCCGCCGCTGGATGAAGTACCTCTTCTGGGTAGTGCTACTCCTGTTCAGCATCGTGCAGTCCAAGATCGTGCACTACTCCTCCTTATGTTACTTCCCGCTCACCTACCTGGCGGCACTGGCCATGGAAAAGATGCTCGACGGGCAGGTGCGGCTCAGCCGCTGGATGGCCTTCGGGCTGTGGTTCACAGGCGGGCTGTTCCTCTTCGCTACCATCGCCCTGCCCTTTGTCGGCATGAACGCCGAGGTCCTCCAACCCCTCTTCAAGGACCCCTTCGCCCGGGCCAACCTGGAAGCCGAGGTGAACTGGACGGGCTTCGAGATCCTGCCCGGCCTGTTCCTGCTGGGATTGCTGGCCTACTTTTTCATTACTTATCGGCGGGGAGACAAACCGCGCTCCTTCCTGGCGCTGTACGGCGGCACGGCCGTCTTCGTGATGCTCACCCTCATCTTTTTCATCAAGCGCATTGAGGGCTACTCCCAGCGCGCCGCTGTGGATTTCTTCGCCGAAAAGGCGCAGGAGGACTGCTACCTGGCGGCCCACGGCTACAAGACCTACGCCCACCTCTTCTACGGCCAGCCGCAGGGGCCAGGGGAGGCCTGCTTCAAGGATACGGCCTGCATGAACCGCCTCTTTCAGGAACCTTTGGACAAGCCGGCCTACATCGTCACCAAGGTGCACCGGGCAAAAACGCTGGAGGAAATGGAGACGCTGGAGGAGGTGGGGAGGAAGAACGGGTTTGTGTTTTTTAGGCGAAAATCGCGATAGGAAAGGCGTAGGTATACATTTACGAATCTACAGTTCGGCCATCTCCCACTCTTTAATGGCTTTTTGTTCGCTACTGAAATTAACGCCCACCGCCACCACCTGCTTGCAGGTGTTGCAACATGCTGTCTTTGACTTCCCGGTTGGGATAATCAAGCGTGTACAGCAGCAGGTGGGGGTCGTATTCTTTAATGGTCAGATAGCCCGTTTGGAAAAGCAGGGGCACCGTTTCGAGCTTTTCCAGGTTGTAGCTCTCATGCCTTTATGATGCTGTAAAAGGATTTTAAGATTTTCTGGTGGCTCAGCGCCATGGGCAGGCTATCCTTGTCCAGATAATCGATCAGCGGTTTATCGTATTCGTCGATCAGAAGGACAACCGGCCCCTTACGGGCGGCCTTCTTCAGAAAGTCCTGAAAACGATGGCTGATCCCTTCGCCTTCCAGCTCGATTCCCATTTCTGAGGCTTTCATATCAAGCGTGCGCTCGACAGCCGCCTCCAGGCCGACCTCCTTATAGCCCATGCTGCCAAAACTGAGGTGTATGGCCGGAAGCCGGATGCTCCAGTCCCAGTGGTTTTCCACCCATAGCCCTTTGAACAGCTCCCGGCTGCCCGAAAACAGCTCCTTGATTACTGACAAAGTCAGCGATTTGCCAAAGCGGCGCGGACGAGACAAAAAGTAGTACTTCCCACTCGTGACAAGCCGGTGAATAAGGCGGGTTTTGTCTATACTTAACGGCAATTAGGTTTTGTGCATTTATGGGCTAGGCCTCCTTTAGGGGATTAAGGGGCGGCGAAGGCAAATGCACAAAACCTATTGCAGCCGAGTATATATAGAGGTAGCCTTTTTCGGCGATGCCCCGAAAATCCTGCTGGCCGATGGGAAGCTTTGGTAGCATAAGGCGAATATAAAGGTTTTTTGCCGGCGCCGGATTCTTTTCGATCCATATATCGCCGTTTTCCGGCCCCAATATAACCTTACAACAATATAACAACCCAGCCATTGTCTTGTCCTCCAGCGACTGCTTGCTGTAGCGGAAGGGCATGGCTATTCGTTTTGGGAATATTGTTGGATGTATTGAGCGATTTGATCTGTACCTTGCATACCGGATTGCCGGCCTATTTCATAACTGCGTTGTAGCATGGGCAGCCCTTCTTCTTTTTGACCAGACTGACAAAGATTAACGCCCAAGTCGCGCCCGATGTGAAATAAGGCGGTGGCATCTTTGATTTCCATTGCGATTTTATAGGCTTTCATTTCATATTCAAAAAACAGTTCTATCTTTTTATCCTGCAGAGCAATGTGCGCCATGTTGTGTAAAGTAGCGCACATCCCCGAGCGGTCCCCGATTTCCTGCTGAATTTTCAAACTGCGCTCCAAATACCTCAAGGCCGTTCCGTAGTCCCCGCGCGCCATGTATATTCCCGCAATGTTGTTCAAGACATCACCCTCGGTTTTCCTGTCTCCAGCTTTTTGGGCAAGTTCCAGGCTCTTTTCCAGGTAAGACAATGCCGTTTCATATTCTGACAATTCAAAATACAACTTCCCCAATTGGTTATTGAGGCTGCACTGTAGCACTATGCTATCCGCCTGCTCCAGTTGCCGGAGCAAATATTCGATTTCCAGTTTTTTTTCCTGAAGGGTGCTTCCGCCCAAAGTGGATGTTACTGACGATGGAAGGGCCTCCATTTGTGAAGGTTCCTCATCAGAAATATAAAAATCCAGATCAAGAGAGCGAAGCGACCAAAGATCAGGTAATTTTTCCGGAATTTTAGCGAAACTGCCTGGTTGTACGAAGCAAACTAAAGCTAATTTTCTACGGGCAAAAAAATCCCTTCTCTGGTTAAAGGCCACGCAAGCAGCCTGGTTTTTTTCAAGGAAAAGTTGGTCCAGGTCCGGTATGAGGACGATATCTCGCTCATGATGGTTCAATCCATTGGAAATATCCCTGTAGCCTTTGCCTTCCAGGCGCAGTTCAAATATTGACCTATCGGGCAGCTCTTTGTGGAGCCAATTGGCCACTTCCATGTACATTATCGGGCGGTTATGCCCAATAATAATAAAGCGAAAAGCCTTCACGCGTAGCGCCCGTGCCAATAATTGAAGGTCTTCGGAATAGGCCGATAGTATCATGCCCCCTCTTTCATATGGGCCATACTGTTGCCCAGCCGGCTAATAGCCTTTTTCATATCCGTTTCTGTGATCTTTTCCTGTCCGGATTCTACTTGCCAGCTGGCCTGCTCGATAATGCGTAATAGCTGTCGAGGCGAGCCCCCGCTGTATTCTATAGCCAAATGTATGGTGCTCTTCGAATCAAACAGCGTTGAGCGTATTTGGCCAACTCAGAGGTTTTTCCTGAGCCCCGCATCCCGGCGAGGAATAGCAGCGTCTTATTGTATTGATTGGCCTTCTGGTTGAAAACATACTTCCCATCAACCCTATTGACATTTAGTATACGCATGACCTCCCGTTCCTGGAAATCTCCTCGAAGGTTTTTAAAATCCGTGTAGAATGGATGATCCGGTGTGACGGGGTTAAATTTGTCCACAGCGGCATCTATTTCATCCATTTTGAATGCTTTTTTCATCAAAAATGGTCTTTTCTAACAAAGTTAGCTTTTTTGTAGAGGAACTCATTTGAAGTAGAGCGAAGAATCAGCAATTTTTAGGCGCCATTCCCCCCTGAAATACAGAATGTGGTAGTGGTTTTCCCGCAGCTTGCGCTTCAGGCCCGGCAGGGCGCCGTCCTCCGTGAAGTCTATCTGCACCTGCCCGTGCTCGTACAGGGGCTGGAAGGCGCGGATGACCTGGTCCTCTTCCGCTTCGTAGGACAGGCGGGCGCTGTCGTCCTCCGGCGAGGCGATCATCACCAGCACCTTGAGGATTCGATGAGGTGCTTCTCTTTGCGGATCATAGGTAGTTTTTTTGAGCTGGGTTTTAAGCAGCGCTCAAGAGGATCGGACGGCTGCCTCCAGCCCAGGCTCGCGGTACAGGCTTGCCATGCTATAATACGGCTAATCGGGGGAAAATTGCGTGAAACTGCCTGAAACACTTGCAAAGAAATGCATAATACACACCTTTCCCCATGTTTCCTCGCCCCCGTTGAGCAAATTGGCTGCTCAGCCATCTGCTTCTTCGTGCCGCCTTAGTGTTTTTGTGTCTTAGTGGCAAGAAAAAGCCCCAAAAATGGCATGCCCTCAGTCCAAAAAAAAGCCCTAATTTAGCCCCCGCACCAAACTCCAGGCCTTATCTATGATCCTATTCAAAAAGCGGACGGATACCCGGACGGACGAAGAGCTGCTCGACGCCTACAAGCGCCGGCCCTCCGAAGCCGTCTTCGGGCAGCTCTTCCGGCGGCACGCCCACAAGCTGTACGGCCTGTGCCTGAGCTACCTGAAAAACCCGCAGGACGCCGAGGACGCCGTCATGGACTGCTTTGCCGACCTGCCGCCCAAGCTCCTGAAATACGACATCGAAGACTTCGAATCCTGGCTCTTCCTGGTGGTGCGCAACTACTGCCTCAAACTGCTGAAGGACAAAGCCCGCCTGCGCACCGACGGGCTGGACGAAATTTGCGGGGAAGTTTTTGTGGAATCCGCCCACGATGTGACTCTTCATACTATAGAGGAAGAAGAACGGCGCTACGAAGCCCTCAGCGACGCTATCGACCAACTGAAAGGGCCGCAACGGAAATGCATCATCCTGTTCTACCTGGAAAACAAAAGCTACCAGGAAATTGCCGAGCTGGCCGCCTTCCCGCTCAACGAAGTGAAAAGCCACATCCAGAACGGGCGGCGCAATTTGAAGAACCTGCTGGGGTGATGTAGTTTTATCAAAGTATAATCTCAGGCTACCATGAAAAAAGATATACCCCGAAACGAACGGCCACTGTCCAGAAAAGAAATGCTGGAGCGGCATCGCCGCCAGGACTACCAGGACTCCGGCAACGAACTCAGCGAATTTTCCCGCCGCGCGCTGGCCGGCCTGCAGTACCACCCCGGCGACGAACCCCTGGAAGCCACCCTCCGGCGCATCGACCGGAAGACGGGCGGCGCCGCCGGGCGTTCTTTCCCCATCCGGCAGTTCCTCAGCATCGCCGCTGCCGCCGCCTTGCTCCTGATCGGCGGTTATTTCCTGATCCAGCAGCCGCCCGGCCACGAAGCGCTTTTTGCCCGGCACTTCGACTACCTGCCCAGCGCCGTCGAAACGAGGGGGGGAGCGCGTGCTGACGGGCCCGCCGCCTACGAAGAAACCGCCGGTGCCCGCGACAAGGCCATGCAGGCTTACGAGGCCGGAGAATATCAGCAGGCCCGGCGCCTGATGGAAGAATACCTTTCCGAAAACAAAAGGGACAACGAGGTCCGCCTGTACCTGGGCATCGTGCTGCTCGGCGAGGGAGACCCCGCCGGGGCCATCGACAACCTGGAAGCGGCTCTCGCCAATTTGCCCCAGCCTGCCTACGAACGGCCCGCCCGCTGGTACCTGGCGCTGGCCTACCTCCGCAACGGCCAGCCCGAACAGGCCCGGGCGCTGCTCGCCGCATTGAAAAACGGGAACGACCGCTACGCTACCGCCTCCCGCGCCTTATCAGGACAACTGTGAGGGCCGCCGCCAACAGGCCGGCCAGCACGAGAAAAGGCCAGAGGGGCAGGGCCGCCCGCCGCTTCAGCCGCAAAGGATCCCGGCTGCCAACGTAGGTGAACCCGCTCCAGAAGTACGGGTGCGCAAAAAGCTCGTCGTATTCCAGGCAGTACAACTTGGCCTGCCGCAGCGCTTCGCACCGCCCCATGCCTTCCGCCAGATTTTCGTAAAACCGCCCGATCAGCACCGGCGTCGTCCGGTCCTTTACCGGCCAGAGGGACATCACCAGGTCCGAACAGCCGGCATAGGCAAAAGCGTGGGCCAGGCTGGCGCTCCCCTCCCCTATCTTGATCTCCCCGATGCCGGTATTGCAGGCGCTGAGCACGGCCAGCTCCGCGTCGAGGCGCATGCTGTACAGCTCGTACACGTGCAGCCGCCCGTCCTGGCCGCCGCCGGCTTCCAGCAGCAGGTGGGAAGCAGCCGGCAGGCGCTGGTCTATTTTGGTGTGGGTCGCTACATGATATACGCCATATCGGCGGCAGTATTTCCGGAAGGCGGCCTCCGAAGCAGCCTCATCCCGCAGGAAAAGGCCCCGGAAGCTCCGTTCCAGGCTTTCCAGTTCCTGGCGGGCGCCGGGGAGGGCGGACAAGCTGCCGCCGGCCGCCGGCCCCTCCCCTTGTTCGAAGGAGGGCGCCAGGGCCAGGACCTCCCGCCGGGCAGGGACGGCCGCCCGGTTGTGCCGGGCCTGCAGGGCGGCATTGGCGGAGAATAAGTTCCGGATGGAGTATTTTTTCAACAGGTAGGCCCGCCGGGCCTGCGGCAGTCCGGCGGCAAGCGACGGCTCGGAAAGCAATAATTCAAAGGGCAGGTAGGCGAGCGCCCGGTCCGGGACGATGGCCAGCTCTTCGCCTTCGATGTAAGGCGCCAGCGGTTCTACCAGTATGCGGTACAGGTCAAAACTGCGCTCGTAAAAATCCGGGGTGCGCTGCACGGCCGCCCGGCACAGGCCCAGCACTTTCTCTTCCAGTTGCCGGGCCGGCAGGCGAAAGAACCGCCGCTGATCGCGGGAAAGCAGGAGGACGAACATGGAATCCCCATCCAGGAAGTATTCCAGCAGGGTTTCTTCCGGCCCGAGCAGTTCTTCCTGCAAGGGGGCCACGTCCGCCAGCTGAAAGCCGTGCTTCATCTGGTAATAGCGGGGGTATTCTTCCCGGACGCGGCTCAGGAGGCTGTCCTGCCGATGGCGTTTTTCGAACACCAGGCGCTCCCAGTCCGCCAATTGGCCCGCGCTGGCGTATCCGCGGTTCAGTTTCACCTGGGTAGAATAAAACTCGATCTCTTCCAGGAGTTTGCGCTCGGCTTCCACTACCGCGTCGGGCACGCCTGAGAACGACCGGGCATACAGGCCGTTGAGGTTTTCCAGGATGGACAGGGCCTTGTTCTTTTCCGAGAAGGCCAGGGCCTGGTCGAAGTAGCGGGTTTCCCCCGTTTCCTCATACAGGTGGTACAAGGTATGCAGGGCGCCGGCGTACAGCTCGTTGGCGTTCGCCGCGATCTGGTCGCGGGACAGGCGGCCCTGGTAGGTCCTGCGCAGCCACATCACCAGGGAGTCGCCCTGCTGGAAGGCCGCCAGGGAGGCTTCCAGCAGGGCCCGTTCTCCCCGGGCCAGGCCGAGTTCCCGGAGGATATCCCCCCGGAGCTTGAGCAGCCCCCGGGCCTGGGCAATGCTCTCCAGTGCCTCCCAGCGGGGAGTAAGCGGGAGGCTGGGAGCGTCGAAGCCGGGCGCCGCCCAGCGCAGCCCTTCCCGGGCGTATGCAGGCCTCCTCGTAGCGCCGCTGGTACAGCAACGTCTCTCCCAGCAACATGAAGGAACTGCTGTTGACATCCCGCCAGAAGTACGCGCCGGGAAAGTACTGGCGGACGTATGCTCGGCGGCTTCCGGCATCCCGTTGGCCAGCAGGAGTTTGCCCTGGTAATTGAAAGCGATCTGCAGGAGGTCGCGGCGGGCCTCCTGCCCGTGCGCCTGCAGCCCCTGAATGGCCTGCTGCAGGTAAAACCGGGCAGAATCCAGCCGCCCGCTTTCCGAGTGGGCCCGGGAAATGTTGAGCAGGGTGGAAAAAATATCGCTCTCGGAAGGCGGAGACAAAGCCCGGCGAAGCTGCAGGGCCCGGCGCAGGTTTTCCAGGGCGGCGGCATAATCGCCGATATCGATGTAATAAGCGCCGAGGTTGTTCAGCCCACGCCCCTGCTCCTCCTGCCGGGCAGTGAGGGCCAGCGCCTGTTTTTGATACTGGATGGCCTTTTCGAAGTCCTCCTGTTCGGCAAAGCTGTAGGAAAGGTTGAGCAGGGCCGAGGCTATGCCGCCCTGATACCGGGCCGCCCGGGCAATCTCCAGGGAGGTTTCCGTGAAGGCGATGCAGTCGCTCCACCGCCCCCGCCGCCCGTGCGCCACCCCCACGCTCAGATAAGCGTCGGCAACCCTCGGGCTCCGGCGCCCGTGATGCCGCAGGGCCGCCTCCAGAGATAGCTGGTAATAGCGCATCTGGCCGTCAAAATCGCCCAGCGCCGAATGGAAGACGCCCAGGTTCTGGAGGATGGTGCAATAAAAAGGCAGGGTGTCGGGCTCCAGGCAGGACTCCGCCAGCAGGCGGCTGTGGCGGGCTTCCTCCAGGGCCTGCCCGAGATCCTGGGCGTAGTAGGACGTCTCGCTAAGCCACAGGTAGATATAGGACAGCTGCCGGTAGTCTTCTTCGGCAGCAAAGTAAGGCAACGCCTCCAGGTAGAGGGCGCGGGCCGCCGGGTAGTCTTCCGACAGGATGCAGGAATCCGCCTGTTCCAGCGCCAGGGCGGCACCGGAAGCGGAAACGTGATCCTGGCCAGGAAGCAAAGCCGGCGCTGACAACAGTAGTAAGAACAGGCTGTAAAGCCGCATAGAAACGATTTGCAGGGCTGAGGGCTGGAAAATAGGAAAAATACCTGAAACTATGGGGGGAGATGCCTCTGCAATAATTAGAAACTGACAAACCTCATTGACCACGGGGCGTAAAGGCTGCAAATTGGACGGCAAAACCCGCAAACTATGGCATCCCTCTCCTGGCGTTTCTTCTTCACCACCCTGGCGGTCGACCTCCCACTGGAAGAGATCGTCGACGAGGTGCGCGACTTCGACGAGCGCTTCGGCATCATCCTGCGCAAGCACCTGGCCCTGCTGGGCTGGTGGTGTTTCCTCAGCCTGGCCGTCGGCGTGCCGGGCCTGTTCCTGCTCAAAGGCTGGCTGTGGTACTTCATGCTGATGAACATGACGTGGGGCGTGATCAACTTCGCCATCATCCTCTGGATCTTCGACCACATCTTCCTCCGGCGGTTCGTGGAGGGCAACGTCTTTCAGCGCTTCGAGGTGCAGCGCCACGTCGAGCAGATGCTACTGCTCAATATCGGGCTGGACACGGCCTACGTCTTTGCCGGCCTGTGGCTGAAGGCCTTGTCTGCCATCCCCGGCATGGCCTACCCGGAGCTGTGGCTGGGCTTCGGCTGGTCCGTTATCCTGCAGGGGGCTTTCCTGTTCATCCACGACAACATCTTCCACTACCTGCACCGGGCCAACTTCCGCAAGTGCAAGCCGTTTCTGGAGGACGTGATGGAGGCGCAGATGGAGCTGAGGAGGCAGGGGGTTTGAAAGTGTATGGGTGTATGAGTGAGGGCACTCCGGAAAGTCCCCCAAATGAGTGGATGAGTGAGGGACTGAATGAGTGAATATGTATTGTTTTTAAAATCAAACCTTATTACATAGCTGATTCTATTCACTCATTCGCTAAGTCACTCCTTCACTCCTTTCCCAGGGTTTCCGGAGTGCCCTCATGGGTGCATTTGTGTATATGTCGGCGGAAACGCCAGGTGGCAGGAAGGAAAGGAATGGCTATATGGCATATTGAATGGAAAGCGCTATGATCTTTATTCAGCCCCAGGGTGTTGATAAGTTGGCTGGGCTGATTTCCCGGGGCTGCGGGATGCTGATCAACCCAGCCGACTAATTAAACCGACACCCAATGAAGATCAACATCCCCGAAACAGACAAAAAGCGCGTCGTCATCGTCGGCGGCGGATTTGGCGGGCTGAAGCTGGCTTTGAAACTGGCCCGGCGCAAAGCGTACCAGGTGGTATTGCTGGACAAGAACAACTACCACCAGTTCCAACCCTTGTTTTACCAGGTGGCCATGTCGGGGCTGGAACCCAGTTCCATCGTCTTCCCGCTGCGCAAAGCCTTCCGAAAAAAAGAAGACGTCTACATCCGCGTGACGGAAGTCCTGGCGGTGCATCCGGACAGGCAACAACTGGAAACCTCCCTGGGCATATGCAATTACGACTACCTGGTGCTGGCCATTGGCGCCGACACCAATTTTTTCGGCAATGAGAAGATCGCCCGGCTGGCCATCCCAATGAAGTCTGTCTCCGAGGCCTTGTTTCTCCGCAACCGCATCCTGTCCGATTACGAAAAAGCCCTTTCCACTACCGATTACGAGGAGCGGCAGGGGCTGATGGACATCGTGGTGGTCGGCGGCGGGCCCACCGGCGTGGAAGTCTCCGGCGCCCTGGCGGAAATGAAGCGGTACGTTTTCCCCAAAGATTATCCGGAACTGAACACAGACGAGATTGACATCTACCTGGTGGAAGGCGCCAACCGCTTGCTGGCGGGAATGTCGGAGCAATCATCCCGGAAATCGCTGGAGTTCCTTACCAATCTCGGCGTCAAAGTCCGCCTCAAAACCATGGTAACGGACTTTGACGGCGAGTGCGTGCATACGAACGACGGGGAAACCATCCGCGCCCGCAAGGTGATCTGGGCAGCGGGGGTCAAAGGCGCCAAAATGGAGGGCGTGCCGACATCGGCCCTCACCCGCGGCAACCGCATCCGGGTGAACCGCTTCAGCCAGGTGGAAGGGCTGGAAAACGTCTACGCCATCGGCGATATCGCCTACATGGAGGAAGAGGCCTACCCGCAGGGGCACCCGCAGGTGGCGCAGGTGGCCATGCAACAGGCCGTCTGCCTGGCCGACAACCTCAGCAACCTGCACCGCGGCCGGGAACTCACCCCCTTTTCCTACAAAGACCTGGGCTCGATGGCGACCATCGGCCGCAACCGCGCCGTGGCCGACCTGCCCGGCTTCAAGTTCCAGGGCGCCTTCGCCTGGCTGATCTGGCTGTTCGTCCACCTCTTCCAAATCCTTGGCGTTAAAAATAAAGTTTTTATCTTTCTGAACTGGGTCTGGAATTACGTGACCTACGACCAGTCGCTGCGCCTCATCATCCGCCCCCGGGTGCCGAAGAGCGGGGAGGTGGAGGTGGAGTCTTAGGGGGAGTGGGTGTATGTGTTTATGTGTTTATGTGTTTATGTGTTGGGGCGAACAGCGAACAGCGGACAGCGGACAGCGGACAGCGAACAGCGGACAGCGAACAGCGAACAGCGAACAGCGAACAGCGGACAGCGGACAGCGGACAGCGGACAGCGAACAGCGAATAGCGAATAGCGAACAGCGAACAGCGAACAGCGAACAGCGAACAGCGAACAGCGAACAGCGAACAGCGAACAGCGAACAGCGAACAGCGAACAGCGAACAGCGAACAGCGAACAGCGAACAGCGAATAGCGAACAGCGAACAGCGAATAGCGAACAGCGAACAACAACATACTAACCGACATGAACAAACTACTGATCTTTCTTGCTCTGCTCCTCTCTACCCCCCTCTACAGCCAGCTTCGGGTAAAGCCCCGGCCGGCCGATGTAGAGTCTGCCGACGCCATCATTGCGGCCCTTTACGAGGCCATCAGCGGGCCGGCGGGCCAGGAGCGCGACTGGAACCGGCTGCGCAGCCTGTTTACCCGGGAAGCGCGCCTGATGAATGTCTACAAAAACCAGGATGGCCTGACCGGCATGGTGACCATGACGGTGGAGGACTACATCAAGCGCGTGGAACGGCAGTTCCGGGAAAATGGCTTTTT
Source organism: Lewinellaceae bacterium (assembly GCA_020636375.1). GTDB lineage: Bacteria > Bacteroidota > Bacteroidia > Chitinophagales > Saprospiraceae > JACJXW01. The sequence continues at coordinate 45,995 of JACJXZ010000018.1, forward strand.
CGAACGGGAACTCAGCCGGAAAACCGACCGCTTCGGGCTCGTCACCCAGGTTTTTTCCACCTATGAATCCCGCCAGGAGAAAGATGGGCCAGTCGTTGCCCGGGGCATCAACAGCATCCAACTGGCTGAACACAGCGGCCGCTTCTGGATCGCCAATATCCTCTGGAACAACGAGACGAAAGAGCATGCCATCCCTGCCCAATACCTTGCTCCTGTGAACCAACGGACGGAAAACCACGAAGGAGAAACCATCCTGGTGGGCCGGATCAACCGTATCGGCCTGCAGCAGGAACCCTTCGGCTTCTGGTTCAACGACGGCTATACCGACTATGAGGTGGACAAAACCAGCCTGCAGGGGATCAAAGAGGCCCTCCAGGGCGTCGACATCCTTGCTTTCATGGGCACCTGGTGCTCGGACAGCCAGCGGGAAGTCCCTCACTTTTTCAAAATCCTGGACCTGGCAGGGTATGACCTGAACGGCCTGCAGCTCGTTGCCCTGAGCAACCACCCGGATAACTACAAGCAGAGCCCTCAGCACGAAGAACAGGGCTGGAATATCGAGTACGTGCCCACCTTCATCTTCCTGAAAAACGGCAAAGAGCTGGGCCGCATCGTGGAATCTCCCGACGTTAGTTTAGAAAAGGATATGCGGAAGATATTGACGGGGAAGTGAGCGGGTTATATTGTTATAGGGTTATATTGTTATAGGGATAGGCAGGAGCCAGCTTTTGGCACAACACAATAACCTCCGTCTTCGCTAAAGCTCTTCCGGGTAAAATCCAACAATATAGCCATCCAGTCATCCAACAATATAACCAATCGGCAGCCTGTTACATCGCCCGGCGGAACAAATACCTCGTCATAAATATCCCTGTATTGTTGCCGCCGGCCTCGCCGAAGGCGCCGGAGCCGTAGACGCCGGAGGTGACGTCCTGCAGTTCCCAGCCTTCTGCATACATCTGGCTGACCTTATTGGTGATGGCCTGGTCATTTTCCCGGACGTTGGAGAAGTTGATGCCCGTCAGGCTGAAGAAGTTTTCCATTTTGATCTCTTCCATCTTGCCGTCCGGCCCGATGGTGATCATGCGGGAGCGGCCCATGCCCGCCGGCACGACCGACTCAATGACGGTCACCTGGGTGAATTCGTATTGGGTGTTGGGCTTGAGGTTAGCGGTGCTGGCAGTGAGGACGACGACGCAGACGCCGGCCAGCAGGCCGAGCAGGAATTGATAAGGCTTCATGCTGATGTGGTTAAACGGTTATTGTAATCTGTTATGGAGCTTTTAAAAAATAAATTCGACGCCAGTGAAATGTCAAATTTACTTTTTAATCACTACTATGAGATGCAAACAGGAGGCAGGGGGCCTCATTCCGGCAAGGCCAAATTGCCGGGCTTTCGACGAAGAGCGGGAAAAGGGGGATGAAGGAGAACGTACGACTGACAGGATAAAAACGAGCAAATCACCCGCTTTCTCATTTCAACTCGTTCCGAGGCTTTACCGGGAAATTCCCTATCTCATTTTTTCCTTCACTTTTTTGACAAAATCTACAGTTACCCTTGCCGCCTCAGCAATCTGGCTATCCGTCAGATTTTGCATTTTCAGCAGATTGATCACGATTTCCGTTCTTTCTTTTTCCAGCTTTTCTTCGGCTATAAGCTCCGATTCAAATGCAATCGTCTCCGCGATGCTGGCCCTATCCGACAAGACCTCTACGAACCGGTCGTATTCCCTCCGCTCCTGGTCTGTCATGTTGATGATCTTCAGTACTTCGTTGGCTTATTTAATGCCCTTTGCGGAAAATTCGCTTTTTATTTCGCTGTTTTTCAGGAAATAAATCCACTCATCCAATGCACACATGAACGTATACACGTTTCTCCCCCTCACCCCGGCCACTCCAGCCGAAAGCCCTCACCCGTGACGACCGACTCGTCTACTGTCGCCACCGCTCCTTCCGGCAGATGTATTTTGGCAGGACAGGTATGGAGAATATCTTTATAAAGGTCGATCCCCGGCAGGATACAGGTCAGCCGCAGGCCCTGGGGAGTAAGCTGAAACGCTCCGATATTGGTTACGTAGAACACCTTTTTGCCTAACCGCAGCGCCTCCTTAGCGCTGAAAGTGATGTGATCCACCGCTTGGACGAACTTCGGCTTGCCTGCCTTGACGAGCTGCAGCCGCCCCTCCCCGACCCTGAATTCCGCCCCGGCCATCCAGGTGCCGATAAAGATCACGACTTTGGCGCCGTAGACGATATCCGGAAAGCCGCCCGGGCCGACGTAATCCAGCATGCGGGGGCCGCGCCGGGAGGCATTGACGTTGCCCTGCTCGTCCACCTCCAGGAAGCCGAGCACGCAGGCGCCCAGCTTTTCCAGATAGAGGTGGAACATCTCCGTGGAAGAAATGAGCTTCTCCGGGTTGACCGCCGCCCCAAAGAAGACGCCGGGCACCGGCAGGCCGCCGTAGGCGCCCGCCTCGGTGGTAAAAGTCAGCTCTTCGCCCAGGCCTTGCCCGATAACGTAACGGGCCACTTCTTCCGGAAAACCAACGCCGATGTTGACCATTGCGCCCCGAGGCACCTCGCGGGCGAAGATCGTTGCCGCCAGGCGCGCCATGGCAGCGCCTACTTCGTCGCGGACCGGCGTGATCTTCAGCAGGGTGTTCATGAACCGGAGGCGGGCGGCGGCGGCTTCCGTATCCACGTTGCCGCCGGGGGTGAACATCGGCCAGTAACGGGACTGCCGGACGCTGGCGGTCTGCTCGTTGTAGGGGTGGACGACGATGTAATCCACCATGCCCGCCGGCAGGCTGATCCGGGCCTCATCCCTGGGAATGAGGGCGCTGACGGTGGCCATCACCAGCCCCCCGTTGGCGCGGGCGGCGCGGGCCGTATATTCATTTTCGGAAACGCAGGAGGCGTGGTGGAAATAGATGTTGCCTTCGGCATCCGTGTACGGGGCGTTGAAAAGAGCTACTTCCACCTTCGGCAAGGAATAAAGGAGCGCATCGCCGCCCGCCCGTATAAACTGCTCTTTCGCATCGGGGCTCACCCGGGAGCCGTTGCCAACGCGGGGATCCAGAAAAGTGCCTAGCCCCACTTCAGTGCGCAGCTCAGCCTGGCCCTGCTCCTGCGCTTCGAACAGGCGGGCCATCGCGCCCTGCGCCATGGTGTGCAGCTCCAGTTGCCCCCAGTCTGCCAGCCGCAGCTGCTCTTTGGTTGTCTCCAGGTGGCCGGCGATGTAGCGGGCCAGCAGGCCGGGCAGGCCCAACTCCTCCACCGTGCCCGGCACCTTGCCCCGGCTGCCCTGGGCACCCACGTTCATCCAGGTGAGGCCCCGGGGGTGGCCCGTCGTTTCGAAAGCTTCCCGGATGGCCCAGAAAAAGACGGAGCAGCGGGCATTGCCCGCCATGCCGCTGGAAGTGACGCAGGCGCCGTCCGGAATCTTCTTCGCTGCTTCGCGGGCCGTGATGAATTTTTCGGAAACCGGGCCTTCGAGACGGTAGTTCAGGTTGCGCTTCGACCAGGTGAAACGCCAGCGGAGGATGTGGAAAACGAGGCTTATTTTTTCGAAAAGGGTCATGGTTGGTAGTTTTGGCAAGCAGGTTATTGACCAGTTATTAATGTCGCCATAACCAGATGGCATTATTTGTTATTACTGGCAATCAACTACTTAGGCTCTTGGCATGACAACAACTATTGTAACGGTTAACCACATAGGCCACAATATCCGCCGCCTGTGTGCTCTACTGTGAAAACGCTATGTGGCCTATGTGATTAAAAAAGGCCTGCCATACCCCCGCATCACATCGAAATGCTCCCCTTCCGGAAGTCCGTCGAGCCGATGATGGCATTGATCACGTAGGGGATGCCCTTGTCCATGCTGTCCATGGCCCGTTGCAGCGCCCCCTCAAAATCACCGAGCCTTTCCACCCGCTCGCCGGCGCCGCCGAAGGCTTCAGCTACCCGATGGTAGTCGGACCGGGGCAGGCCGGTGGCCGTGTCAGTGCCCAGCAAGGTGACCTGGTCGCGGGCGATCTGCTCCCACGAGCCGTTGTTGCCGATGATGCCGCATACTTTCATGCCGTATTTCCGGAAGGTGTCCATCTCCATCAGGCTGTAGGCGGCGCTGCCGTCGCCGTAGATGATCCAGATGTAGTCGTCGGGATAGCGCAGGGCAGCGCCCAGGGCAAAGCCCCCGCCGACGCCCAGGGTGCCGAACACGCCGGGGTCGAGCCACGCCAGGGGGCGGCGCGGGCGCAGGGTGTAGGCGGCCGTAGCGGCAAAGTCGCCCCCGTCGGCGATCAGGACGGAATGGTCGGGGATGAGCGCTTCCATTCTGAGGAAGAGGGCGACCGGGTTGATGCCCTCGATGGGCGTTTCCGCCGTTTGCCGGATTTCCGCTTCGCGGGCATCTTCCCGTTCTTGCAGCTGATGTTTCCATTCGCTCCAGCCCGGAAAGGCATCCGCTTCTCCCGACAGGGCAATGAGGAAGGCACCGGGGTCCGCCAGGATGGCGCGGTGCGGCCTTATGTTCTTTTTCAGCTCCTCCCGGCTGCGGTTGACGGCGATCGTGCGGGCGCGGCGACTGAGGTGGCTGCCGTAATCCAGGCGGAAGTCGACGGGCACGCCGCAGAGCAGGATGCAATCGGCTTCGCGCAGGGCGTTTTTGCGCTTGTGGCGGTACTGCACCGCGCTGATGTGGCCGGCCAGGCCGCGCGCCATGCCGCTGAGGTAAGCCGGAATGCCGAGGCGCTTTACGGCGGCGCCAAGCGTACGGGCACCTTCCGCCTCCATCATGGCGCCGCTGCTGATGACCACAACCGGGCGTTGGGCATTTTTCAGTTCCCGGACTACCGTACGGACTTGTGTTTGGGTAAAGGCAGGAACCTGCGGCTCTTCCGGCCCGGGGATTGCGTAATCCTCCATACCCTTAAACAGGCCGTTAACGTGCCGGTTGATGTACCACTGGATCGCTTTTTCGGCCGGCGAGGCGCCGGCGGTATTTTTTTTCCCGTACCACTCCCGTACCGTCTCTTCGTCGTACAGCAGGTCGACCGGCAGTTCGACAAACACCGGGCCGGGCACGCCGGAGCGGGCCAAACGCATGGCTTTGTTCAGGGCCGGGGCGATCTCCCGCAGGCGCTTCACCCGCCCTGCCCACTTGACGTGGGGCCGGACGAGCGCCATCTGGTCGATGTCCTGCAATGCGCCCCGGTTGCGGAGCAGGGTGGCCGTAGCGCCGCCCAGGAGCAGGATGGGCGACTGGGCCATCTGGGCGTTCTTCAGAGCGGTGATCGAGTTGGTGACGCCGGGGCCGGCCGTCACCGCCACCACGCCGGGGATGCCGGTAAGGCGGGCAATGGCGTCGGCGGCAAAAACGGCCGAGGCTTCATCCCGCACGTCGGTCACGCGAATACCGTCTTTTTCCGCTTCCACGTAGATGGGGGCAATGTGGCCGCCGCAAAGGGTGAAGAGGTGTTGAACGCCGTGGTTTCTGAGGACCTGTGCGATGATCTGGCCGCCGTTCATAGTTTCCGCATTTTATTTGATGGGAAAATAGGGCTTTTCCGGAAGATGGGGAATTTTTTCTTGCGGCATTCATTTTAGTTGCCTACTTGAACCCCTGGAAACACCCCATGCTGCCTTCCTCCGTCTAGCCAGCGTTCGACCGAGCTAATGCCGAAGTCTCACGCCGAAGTCCAGGCAAGCTCTGCGGTACTCTGCGCTCCCTGCGGTTCGCGAACATCCCGGCTAATTAGTAAAGTAAATCTGTCCGGCTGCGCCCTTAATTCAATGTGCGTACAGGATTGGCCAGAGGACATACAGGCCCGGAACCCTGATGTTGTTCTGCGTTGTTGGTTTTTGCTTCCCGGAAACAGACGACGATCTACAGATAACTACGAGGAACCATCCTGGCAGTACAATGGCTACCCGTCTAAGGTTGGACAGCAGAAAGGGGAAAGCCGAGCGGAGTCGAGGCCAAGCGTGTGCCGAAGGCATAGAGTGTCCAACCTTAGACGGGTAGCCAGTACAATGCTATCACTATGCATTTTCAATGAAATGGGCGGCAAGTTTTTTGTTTTTTACAAAATTTAACCGCACTCCTTTGAAAAAAAAATAATATATTTTTGTCTGCAACCAGAGCAATAAAAATCCTCCCTCCCTCCCCCCAACCCGATTTTCCTTCAAACCGTTTAGGTATGTTTTAGTGCTTGTTTGGAGGTAGTGCTTTGGAAGCGAAAAAAGCTGATTTTGGGTTCTCACAAGGCTCCCCGACCCTTCGGGTGCGGGGCAGGCTATTTTTTGGTGCCTAGCAGCGCTAAGGGCCAAAAAATAGCCGCCGTGAGCCTGCCTGCCAGCGAGCCTGCCGGCCATGCTGGCACAGCAGGCGGGCTGGCGAGCAGGCAGGGTTCCAAAAGCTGCTTTTTGCAGCCCAAATAGCCTGCCCCGCACACATAGTGTCGGGGACCACCTCCAAACATGCTCTTAAACTCAGCCCACGGAAAATTCCGTATCCGCACGCATAACAGGCGCATGAAAGCCCAGCACAATATCCTTCTTCGGAATGCCTTTATCAAGCAACATATCGGCAACGATATAATCCGTGCTGTCTTGATACAGCGTTCTATCCGGTTCTTCTTCTGATAGTGCCAGATAATAAAACCCAAATTGTCCGATCGCTTTGTAAAAATCATGCAGCATTGATGGCCCCAGAAAGCTTTTCACCTCAACCGCGATTTTCTCTGTGCCCTTTTCCGCGCCGATAATTTTTTCCGCTCCCAAATCAACTTCAAGTAGTACCTTAACCTAAATTAAAGCCGCACCCTTACCCCCACATAAAACCTCCTCCCCTCCGCCGGGATGATGCCCGGCCCGGGATAGGCCGTCGCCCGCCGCGTGAAGTAAGCCGCATCCGCCAGGTTGTTCACGCCGGCCAGCAGGCGGTAGCGGCTGAACTCGTAGCTGGCCGAGGCGTCCATCACGGTGTAGGACGGGATGAGGCCGCGGGTGGCGTTGGCCACGAACTCCGCATTGGTGGCGTCGCTGTAGTGGCGGCGGACGTAGGTGCAGAGGTAGCTCAGGCGCAGGCCCTTCAGCCGGAAGGCCAGGCCGGCCTTGACGGAGATGGGCGGGATGAGCTCCACCTCGTTGCCGATGAACTGCCGCTGGCCGCTGACATATTCTCCCCGCAGGTGGCTGAGGTTCAGGAATACCGGCAGCGAGGGCAGGGATTGCTCCCCAAATACCAGCCGCCAGGCGTCCGCCTCGGCGTAGGCCTCCAGGCCCAGGATGCGGGCGTCGCCGATGTTGGTGCGGTAAGCGGACTGCCGCTCGACGGTAATGGGATCGGGGACGGCGATCTCCGACAGGCCGATGCGGTCGTTGTAACGCAGGTAGAAAGCGCTGCAATCGAAGCGCAGGCGGTTGCCCAGCAAGGTGCCCCGCAGGCCGATGTCGGCATTGTAGCCCCTTTCGTCTTTGAGGAGGGAATCCACGACCAGGTTGGGGTTGACCACGGCCAGGTCGCTGAAATTGATGGCGCGGTAGTTCTGGGAGATGTTGGCGTAGGCTTCCAGTCCTTTTTTGAGCTGGTAGCCCAGGCCGAGGCCCATCAGCAGGAAGGACCGCTCGTTGACCTGGGCGTCTTCCAGGCGCTGTTCGAAGATGACCTGGCCGCCGGAGAATACCCGCTGCTTGTAGTAGCCGTCGGAAGCGGTGCGGATGTATTCCAGGCGGATGCCGGGGGTGACCGACAGGCGCGGGCTGAGGTTGAACAGGTTTTCGGCAAAGAGCGCCAGGTTGCGGCTGGGGAATTCATAGTCGGAACGCTCCAGGTCGCCGGGGTTGAGGAACTGGAAGTCCGGTCCGCTGCCGTCATTCGCGTCGCCCTGCCGGTTGGTGGTAAACCCCTGGTAGAAGCGGGCACCGAGCAGGAAGGTGGACGACTGCCCGTTCAGGGCGTAGCGGTGCAGCAAACGGGCTTCGGAACCGAAGTTGCGGTATTTCCCCATGATGAGGTCGCGCTCGCGGCCAGGGTCGGGGCGGTTGATGGGGCCGAGCTCGCCCAGGGCGTCCCGCCCGGCGGCGAGCACGAAGTTGCGCAGGTTGAAGCGGGTGCGGTCCGACAGGCGGTAGTCGAGGGTGAGCGCCGCCAGGTTCCAGTCGACCTGAAACCAGTTGCGATCCCGTTTGGACTGGCGGGGGTCCAGCCCGAACTCGAAGTCCGCCAGCCCGCCCGGCTGCTGCGCCAGGTAGTTCATGTGGGTGAATTCCAGGCCGATGTCCAGCTTTTCCGTGGCTTTGATGTTTACGTTGCCAAAGGCGGCATGCTGGCTGAATCCGGAATTGGGGCGCCAGCCGTCTCCCCGCTTGTACTGGTAAAAACCGTAATAGTTGACCCGCCCCTTCGTGCCGCCGATGCTGTTGAAGGTATTGAACAGGCCGAAGGAGCCGTAGGTGTTCTCGGTGGCAAATTCGAAGGGCTTGTCCTCCGGGCCTTTTTTAAAAACGAAATTGAGCAGGCCGCCGAACTGGGTGCCGTACTGCAGGGAGGCCGCGCCCCGGACGACCTCGATGCGCTGCAGGGCCTGGGCAGGGGGAGTGTAGTAACTTTCGGGATAACCCAGGGCGTCGGCGCTGATGTCGTATCCGTTCTGCCGGGTGTTGAAGTTGGAAGTGCGGTTGGGGTCCAGCCCGCGGGCGCCGATGGCCAGCTGCAGGCCGGCGCCGTCGTTCTCCCAGATGTTCAGGCCGGCGATGCCCTTGTACACTTCGCGGGCGTTGTTGGCCGCCAGGTTGCCCAGTATGTTTTCCAGTTCGATCACTTCGCTTTTCTTGGCGGCATAGATGGCTGTCCCTTCGACGTTGCGCAGGCGGCGCAGGCCGAAGCTTTCCGCTTCCGTTTTCACCTCCACCGTTTCGATGTCGATGGACAGAGGAGTGACCGCGATTTCCAGGATCCCCTTATTCTTTGCATTGGTTTCCAGGATTTGCGTCGTATACCCCTCGGCAAAGACCGTCAGGGTCAGCTTGCCGGCCGGCACAGGCGGGAGCTCGAACCGGCCGCCTTTGTCGACTTCCACCATCTGCCCGGTCTCCTGGACGAAGATGCTGGCGTTCTCCACCGGCTTCAACCGTTCGGTGTCGAACACCAGGCCGGAAACTGAGGATTGCGCGCAGATAGGGAGAACTGAAAACAGCAGGCCCGCTGTCACAAGGATATAAGCAGCTGCCATTCTAACCGGGCTTTGGGCGTACCTTTGTTTGAAGTCGGAAGCGCGAAGCCGGAAAGCCTGCCCCGATCTTTTGTCGGGGTCGGAATGGGGCTCTAAATGGCCGCAAAACGCCTGCTTTTCCGCCCCGTCCTCGTGCCTCGGCCGGGCAAGCTTCCGCTGTCCGATTTCCGCCTTTGCATTGAGGCCGTCCGAAGTCCGGATTCCAAAGGCTCTGTTAATTAAATATCTTGCCATTGTCAATGGCGTTGCTCGCTGTTCGATCATTCTGATCAAACGTGCCGTGAGGCGCAAAAAAATTGAACAGGCAGCCTTGCGATCAGGATGATCGCGGCACGAGTGTCGGCCGGCAAAAACGATAAGGAGCTTAAGAGGAATAGCCAATAAGGCCGGTATCTTTTTCATTGCGTGTCGTTTGCAGTAGTTAACCCGGAAGAAAGGCCGGTACCCTTGCCTTCGTAAGGAAGGATCCAGGATTTATGGCCGAAGCCATCTTTTAGTTGCGTCAGGTCGGCGTTGGGGTCGATCAGCCGGCGGCTTGCCCGCCCGTTGAGGGCGACGAAGCAATCTACCGTCACCTTTACGGAATCGAGGCCGTAGTCCCGGCGGTATTGCTCCTCCAGGAAATGGGCGTACTGCAGGATCATATCCGGCTGTATGGCCATCTGTTTTTCCTGGTAGGAAGTCAGGAAGCGGCGGTTGTCCACCTCCGCCTTATGGCCGGTTTCGGGGTCGTGCACGAAGAAGGTGGCCTGCCCCGCCTTTTCCACCAGCATCACCCGCCAGGCGAAGCGGTAGCCCTGCTCCGTCCACAGCACGTTGCCCGGATAGAGCAGGTAGCGCAGGGGGAACAGCAGCTGAAAAGCGAACCAAAGGGCCAGGGCCGGGCGCAGTATCGGGATTCCGGTTTTCGGGAAGCGGTAAAGCACCCGCTCCTCTCCCGTCCGGTAACCGATCCGGCCCAGCCACCGCTCGTGAAAAGCAGGCGGGAAGAAGATCAGCGTATTGAAGATCATGATGAAGGGGAACAGGCCGATGTTGAAGAGCAGTTTGGTCAGCAGGTGAAAAACCAGGACGGCCGCATAGGCAAACGGGCGGCTCGGCCGCCACAAGAGCCAGAAGGGAATCGTCAGGTCGTACAGCGCGCCGCCCCAGCTGAAGGTATATGCCACCCAGGATTGTTCGAACAAAGGCCCCAGCACCGGCCAGTGCGCCTTCGCCGGCAGCCAGACGGCCAGCGGCATGGCACGCAGCAGCCAGTCCGGGCTGAGCTTGGCAAAGCCGGCGAAAAAGTACACCAGCCCAACCTGCAGCATCAGGATATGGATCACCCAGGCGGGCACATGCGTAACCGCCAGTGCCGGCCGCCGCCATACGTCCAGGGAGAAGCGCCGGTGTGCCGGCAGGAAGATCATCAGCAGGGCCAGCAGGCAGACGAGATAATAGTGGTTGAGGTAGTTGGTAAGATCGATCAGTTCCGAGTAGGTGAAAGCGAGAAAGAAAACCACCGCCGCCAGCCGGTAGAACAGCCCCAGCATGATCATGGAGGCGCTGATGGCGATCAGCCCGTACAGCGCGTACATGCCGACCTGCCCCAGGGGCACTACCCATTCAAACCCGTAGAACTTGAAGAAGAACCGGGGTTCCACATACAGCCGCTCTACCCAGCCGCTGAGCATAAAGCGCAGTGCCCCCACCGCCATCAGCCCGCCAAAGAGGATGCGGAAGGTGACGAGGGGGGCGATAGGCCGGGGTTCAGTGGATGCATGGCTATATTGCTGCATGGTTATATTGCTATATTGTCATATTGCTGCCAGGCGCTAATCCGAATCGCTCGCGTTGTCCACGTACGTGATGGCCACGCAGAGCACGGAGGGCATATCGGTTTTGATGTTGACGATCTGTCGGGTGATCTCGTTGTAGGCGTTCACGACGCCTGGATTATCCGTCTCAATGGTTGTGGAAAGGGGTGCTTCCACCTGGCTCAGCGCACTCAGGGCCTTGCCGAACTGTTCTTCGATGAGGCTGTTGAGGTTTTGCCCCTCCTTGGTGGCGTTCGCGGCCTGCAGGTAATCGTCCAGGCCCGGGCCGTTGGCGCCGTTTTGGAGGTTGCGGCCCAGGTAGAGCCCTTCCGCCGCCTTCAGGGCTTCTTCTGCCAGGCGGAGCGAAAGGCCGGAATGAAAAGCCTCCACCTTTTCCGGGAAAGTGATGCCGAGGGTGGTTACGCCGGCGGGGATGCCGATCTTGTCCCTCTTAATGAATTCATAGTGTTCATTCAGGTTGTTGATCAGCAGGCTGAGGGAAGTGCCGGCGGCCGTGCCCGTATTGTCGATGAAAGCCTCGCGGTAGCCTTCGTCCTGCCAGGCTTTCAGCACGGCCTGCCCCCGCTGTTGCAGGTCATCCACAATAGCGGCCAGGTAATCCCGGTATCCGGAGGGGTTGGCGGACAACAAACTGAGGGCCATCTCATCGGTTTCGGCGATGCCGTAGAGGAGGTAGTCCAGGGCGGGAAAGCCTTTGTCAAAAGCATCGGGATTGTCCAGGCTGAAGTCTCCGGATTGAACTCTGGCTTCGACTTCCGCCTCATCGACAGGGAAGTTATTGAACCGGGAGCGAAGCATCTGCTGCTCGGCCGGGCCGAATTCGAACTGGGCAACCTGCTGCCACTGGATGTAGGCGCTTTCGAAGGCGCTGCGCAGGCTCTGCAGCTGAGGCAGGCCGGGGTTCTGCGTGAAGGCTTCGACTGCCAGTTGAAGGTTCGACAGTTCACTGTTCAACCCACTGTAACCAGGGATGATGATGTTGTCGGATACATTGGCAAACAGGCTCTTCTGGTCGAAATCAGATTCACAGGGGTTGCCGCCCTTGTCTTCATCGCAGGCCGGGAAAAGGAGTATGCCCAACAGAAAGGCCAGCAGATAAAATTGGCGATTGGATAATTGCATAGATGTTGTATTTGGGTGTCAGATCAAACGTTTATGGATAATTAATCCGTGAGGTAACAGGAGTGCTGCGAGCATGTTTGTTGTTTGTTGTCAGTTGTTTGTTGTCTGTTGTCTGTTGTTTGTTGTTTGTTGTTGGTTGCGGGCCCGAGGTTTCCCATGAACAAACAACAGACAACCAACAACCAACAACAACAACACCCCTACAAATCCATCATCACCTCCTCCAGCCCCAGGCCGGCCGACAACAGCGTACGGGCCTGCTCCAGCCCGGCGGGTTCTACCTCGTAGAGGTTCATCTCGAAGAAATCTTCCGATCCTCCGCCGATGAGGCGCAGTGCCTGGTTGACCTCTTCCACCGAGAAGCTGCGTTCGGGGTTGAACTGCAGGGCGTAGGTAAAGGCGATGGCTTCCGAGAGGGCGTGAGCGCGGAGGGCAAAATCATCAAAGTTCTCCAGGGCGGTATTGAGGTAGCTGATGGCGGTGGCGCCGGAGATGAGTTCCCAGTTGGCGCGGGCCTCAGCGATGGCCTCGTCGCGCACCTCCAGCTTGCCGGCGGAAATGGCGGCCCGCCCTTTCAGGAAGGCGTCCATCATTTTCCGGTTGACGCCGAGAAGGGGGTCGCGGCGGTTGGAATAGACTCCCCAGAAGAAAACCGGCTCGGTGTCCGCCGGGAAACTGCGCGGCACGCCGTAATACCCGAAGGCTTCATCCCAGTGGTGTTCCATAGCGGTGCCTTCACCCGGCGTTACGTCTGTATTGTCCACATTCATCTTTTCATCCGCCATATATACGGCCGTCGCCTGGTAGTAAAAACAAGCGCCCATCAGGCCCTTTTCGATCAGCTGAGCATATTCCACCCCGTTCTCATTGAGCAGGTATTGTTTGGCACCGTCGGCACTGGCCACTACGCCGGCCTGCCCCGGGGCGCCGGCAACCGCCGAGGTGCTGGCCTGGGCAATGACGTCCATCAACTGCTCAAATAAATCCTGGTGGAATTCAAAGGTCTTTCCTTTGAGCTGTTTGGAGGCTTCGTAGGCCCCCTGCCATCCTGCCCTGGCAGCGTCGTTGGCATACATCGCCCGGAGGCGCTGCGCATCGAGGGCCACCCCGGGCGTATTGGCGGTGGTGATGTAGTTCTTGATTTCCAGAAGCATGGCCAGGCGCTGGGTTTGCCCGTCGTAGTTCACATTGTCGAAACTGTAGGTGTCGGGGATAACCAGGCTGTCTTCCTCATCTTTATTACAGGAAAAAAGGAAGAGCATACAAATCGCAGCCAGCAAGTGCAGAGAGGTTGTTGGTTTCATGTTAAGCGTAAGTTAAATTAGATTAAATCTAAATAAAGGCTGGCGCAAAACTAATGTCCACCGATAAAAAAAACAATACCGAAACCTTAAGGGCTACTACCCAATTTTGTGGGCCGGTACCAAACTTTAGGTATCATTCCGCCTGTTTTTCTGGTATTTATACTCCGCTGCAATAGGTTTTGTGCATTTGCCCTCCCCGCCCCTTAATCCCCTAAAGGGGAGCCACCCAAAAATGCACAAAACCTATTGCCGTTCAGTATAGCAAGGATAGAGGAGGATGTGGATTGTTATATCCGGGCCATAATGAGATCGGGCAAATGGTTGAGGCTGAGGTTAAGGTTGAGGTTGAGAACCTTGGCGGCTGGGAGTCTCAGGCAAGCCAGGCTTGAGGCATACTTGTCAGTGAATGCCGGGATTGTGGCTGCCATCTCTTGCTCTCAGCCTCAGCCTTAACCTCAAACCTCACGTTATAACTGAAAGGGATGTCTACCGCTTCACGAAAGCCCTTACTGCCCGGGCCGGTTGCCGGCTGCCGGGAAAGCGGGCTTCCAGCACGTAAGCATACACGCCGGCCGGCAAGTGGCCGAGGCGGGCTTCCACCTGGTGCCGGCCCGCAGCAAAGCGGCCCCGGGCAAGGATTGCGGCTACCTGGCCCTGGCTGTTCAACAGTTGAAGAGTCACCCCGGCAGCTTCAGGCAGTTCGAAAGGGATCGTCGTTTGATCCTGCGCCGGGTTGGGATGGTTTTGATAGAGGGTTAAGCCCGGCTGCGGCGGTTCGCGGCTGGCGACGAGTTCCCGCAGGGCCGTCCGGTAAACGCCCAGGCCGTGAGTCGCTACCCACAGCTTCCGGTCCGAAGGCGAAACAACCAGGTCGTAGGCCATTACCGCTTCGGCTATCTCTATGGAATAGGGTTCCCAGTTTTGCCCCCCATCGAAGGAGGCATACACGCCCAGATCGTTGCCGGCGTACATATCCGACGGCTGATCGGGGTCGATGGCGATAGCGTTGGTGGGCACATCGGGCAGGCCGGCGTCGGAAGGGGCCCAGCTGTCGCCTCCATCTTCCGTTTTGTAGATATGGTTCGTCCCAAAACCGGAAAAGGCGACGAAGGCAATATCGTCATCATCGGGATGGAACACGATGTCCATCGCCACCCGGTCGGGCAGGCCGGCCATAGCCTGCCAGGACTGCCCGGAGTCGGTGCTGCGGAATACTCCGGCGCCGGGCCCCAGCAAGGGGGCAGTGGTGACAAACAGGATGTCATTGTCCAGAGGAGATACAGCAATGGCGAGAATGGGATTCCCCAGGTTGGGGTCGACCTGGGTGCTGGAAGTGGCGTTCCAGGTATTTCCCCTGTCCATAGAACGGTGCAGGCGCTGGGCGCCGGCGTAGATAATGTTGGGGGATTGCGGGTCCAGGATGAAGGGGCTGCTAAAGTTCCGGGGTTCGTTCTGCCAGCTTCCGGACGAAGTGATGCTGACAAAGTTCTGCCCCCCGTTATCGGAGCGTTGCATGTTGAGCCCCTGCGAGGAGCCGTAGAGAATGTTGTTGTCCCCGGGGTCGATGGCTGCGCTCATGCCGTCGCCGCCGATCACGCGCACCCAGGCGTCGTCGCCCACGTAGATGGCGGTAGCATTGTCCTGCATTCCGCCTATGGCCAGGCTGGGGTCGGTGGCCGAACAGGCAAAACTGGCGTAGAACTGCAGGGTTTGGTACCCGCCGTTGCGCCCTTCCCAGTTCTCTCCGTTGTCACCAGAATAAAAGATGCCGCCATCGGTAGCCAGGAATACGGCATTATTGTCGAAAGGAGAATAATAAGCGGCGTGGATATCGGCGTGCACGTAGTTGGGCGGCCCTTCCGGCCCGCCGACCGGCGTCTGGCCGAAGTCCCAGGCAAACCAGTTCGACTTTTGTGTTATGGAATTGCCGCTATCGGTAGACTTAAAGGCATCGATGCCCGTCCAGATCAGCTGGCTGGGGTCGTCGGGCTTGATGGCCACGTCGTGGGAATACCAGCCCTGGTAAGTGGCCACATTGGAAGGGTTGGCCAGCACCCAGCTTTCTCCGCCGTCGTCCGACCGGAACAGCCCGATGCCCGTCAGGGCCTCGGCCATGGAGATATACAGGATATCGGGATTGGAAGGGCTGATGGAGATGAGCGAGCGGCCGGTGAAATCATCGGGCAGGCCCGGCAGCAGGGAAAAGCTGTTTCCGCCATCTGCCGACTTAAAAATGCCGGCAGCGGGGCTTAGGTAGCCGCCGTGGGATACGTAGATGATGCTGGAGTCGACGGGGTGTATTTCAATATCCACGCCCATGGGGAAATCGTGAACCAATGCCCAGCTGTCTCCGGCATTGTGGGTGCGAAACAGGCCTTCGGTGGTGGCGGCGAACACGGTCAGCGGATTCTGCGGGTTGACCACCACATCCCAGACGCCCGTCATCTCTTCGTAGCTCCAGTCGATTGATTTTTCCCAGCTAAGGCCGCCATCGGTAGTCTTAAGCAGCCCGGAGCCATAGGATCCGCGGGTGAGGCGGTTATACACGCCGGGGGTGGCGATGGTGTAGTTATAGACCTCGCCTGTGCCGACGTACATCACATCCGGGTTGGAGGGGTCAATGGCGATGCTGCTCACCCCGATCACCGGATGCCCGAGCGGCACCCGTTCCCACGCCTGCGGCCCCACGCCGGCAGTAGTGGATTTCCACAACCCGCCCCCGGCAGAGCCCGCGTAGAGGATATTCGGGTCGCTGGGGTGGAAAGCCAGGCAGAGCGTTCGCCCGCCGAAGTTTTTCGGACCCATGGGTTCCCAGTCCGGGTTGTCTCCACCGCGAAAGCCAACGGCCAGTTGCTGCTGCTCGTAGGCCTGGCTGAGGTTGCGTTGCCAGATGCGCCCATCGGGATAAGAGCGGTACAGGGCCCAGGCTTCCAGAGCGTGGGCGGCACCGCTTTTTTCAGGTTCTTCGGGCGGGGCTTGCCGGCCGCAGGAGGCGGACAGCAAAAGGAGCGGCAGCAAAATACAGCAGGGGAAAAACGGGGGGTATTTCATCGATTCCAAGGTTTTTTCCTTTTCAGAAACAAGGAGTATGTACAGCCGTTGCCCTTACTTCCCCCTGGCCCCTGCCGGAACTTCTTCCAGGAATTCCACCAGGCTTTCCAGCTGCCAGGCGTCTTCGATGCGGAATTGTCCGATCCGGGTACGCCGGAGGGCGGTAAGGTAGGCGCCGCTCTGGACGGCCTTGCCGAAATCGTGGGCCAGGGAGCGGATGTAGGTGCCCTTGCTGCAGCGCACCCGGAAGTCCAGCTCGGGCAGTTCGACGCGGGTGAACCCGAAATCATAGATGGTTACCGGCCGGGGTTCGACCTCCACCATTTCACCCTTTCGGGCTTTTTTGTAGAGCGGCTGCCCGTCCACCTTTATGGCGCTGAACATAGGCGGCACCTGTTCGATATCGCCCAGGAACCGGCGGCGGGCCTGCTCCAGCAGTTGTGGAGAAATATGGCTGGTGGGGAAGGACTCTTCCACGTCGCTTTCGGCGTCATAGGAAGGCGTGGTGGCGCCCAGGCGCATGGTGCCGGTGTATTCTTTGGGCAGCCCCTGGTATTCCCCCAGTTTTTTGGTGAACTTGCCCGTACAGACGATCAGGAGGCCGGTGGCCATGGGGTCGAGCGTGCCGGCGTGCCCCACTTTGATCTTTTTTACTCCGAGCAAGTGCTTCAGTTTGTAACGGATCTTGTTGACGACGTCGAAGGACGTCCATCCCTGCGGTTTGTCAACAAGGAGCATAGCTCCCGTCAGGAAGTCATATCGCGGAAGAGGGTTGTCTTCTGCATTCATTACATTTCTGTTTGGCGATGTGGATGGAAGATAGCTTAATAATCAAAAACGGAGGCTGCAATCGCAATAGCCGCAATAATAAAACAATATAAAGAAAAATATGCCAACTTGCTATTTTTGACCAGTTTTATCATCCAGACGCAGGCCAGGGCGCCGGTAAAGAAAGCCGCCGTAAAGCCGACGGCCAGCGGCACGAACCCGATCCGGGCATGGGCGAGTTCTCCGCTGAGGATGTCCAGGGTCATTTTTCCAAGTATGAGCGGCACGACCATGAGGAAGGAGAACCGGGCGGCCCGTTCCCGGTCGATACCCAGCATGACGGAGGTAGAGATGGTGGCGCCCGACCGGGAAATGCCGGGAAGAATAGCGATGGCCTGCGCGATGCCGATCACCAGGGCATTGCTGAAGCTGACCTTTTTATTGGTAACCCGGGCCCGGTCGGCCAGGAACAATAGCAGGCCGGTGATGATCAGCATAAAGCCGACCAGCAGGATTTGCCGTTCGAACAATCGGTCCAGGTAGGATTCCAGCAACAGACCCACGGCCGCTGCCGGTATCATAGACAAGATGATCTTCAGAGAAAACTGCGTTTCTTCATTCCATTGGAACTGGAAAAGCCCCCGGAAGATATCAACAATATCGCGGCGGAATATCACGATGGTACTCAACGCCGTAGCGGCATGCAACGTAACGGTCATGAGCAGGCTCTCTTCGGCCAGGGATGTATCGCCCAGGAAGTACTTGGCCAGCTCCAGGTGCCCGCTGCTGCTCACCGGAAGGAATTCTGTCAGCCCCTGGATTACGCCCAGGATGGCTGCCCGCAATAAGTCACTCATTTATCCTTTTTTGAAAATGGCTACAATTTCGACAATCAGGCCGGCCAGGATCACCATCGGGGCGATGAGGGTGCGCCGGGTGCTGTAGATGATGTTGTCGTCCCATACTTCGGGGCCGGGCATGGCGCCGCCGGCCATCAGGGCCAGCCCGATGCCGATCAGCAGGGCGCCTGCGCCCATCAGGAGGTAATTCTGGCGCCCGAACAGGAGTTCGTCCCTGCCGATTGCTTCGGTAGCCGCCGAACGCCGCCGGGGAGCCGTCGGGCTGGTTTTTTTCTGGGTGGTTACAACAACCTTTTTCTTGGGTGGTCTGCTTTTACTCATTTTATTGTTTGTATTAGTACAGATCGTCGACTCTCATTTTCAGATATTTCCGCACCACATAGTAGGTGCTCAGCGTGTTGATGGCCATTCCCAGGGCCAGCAGCAGGACGAACAGCATGGCCAGGCCCGCCCAGTCTACCAGGCTCCGCAGCCCCGGGATATCGCTTTGTATCCACAGGAAGAGCACCAGCAGGCCGGCGGAGGCCAGCAGCCCGCTGAGCAGCCCGTGCCAGGCGCCGAGGCGGATATACGGATGGCTGATGAACTCCCAGGAAGCGCCTACCAGCTCCATGTTCTTGATCAGGAAGCGGTTGGCATAAAGGGCCAGCCGCACCGTATTGTGGATCAGGGCCACCGAAATAAAAACGAAGAACACCAGCACTGCCGCCGCTATGAGGCTGACCGAACGTATGTTGCCGGCGATCTCATTGATCAACCCCTCCTGATAATACACATCGGCTACCCCGGCCTGTTCGACGAGCTGCCCGCGGATGTCCCGGAGGCTGTCCGCTTCCAGGTAATCCGCCCGCACGTTGAACGTAAAAACATCGTAGAGCGGGTTGGGAAGGTCCAACTTGAGAAAGTCCTCTCCGAATTCCTCCCGCATCAGCTCCGCCGCCTGCTCCTTGCTGGTGAACTCAATGGAGCCCGGGACGGCGAACGCGCGCTGTTCGATCCATTGCCGGATGCCTTCGATCTCCGAAGGCTGCACACCGGACTGCAACTCGACGATCAGGTTCACCTTTTCCTTGAGGCTGCGCACCAGCTGGCGCGCATTGAAGACGGCCATGGCGAAAAACCCAAGGACAAACAACACCAGCGCCACGCTGATGATGGAGTATAGGTAATTGGGCCGGGTTCGCCGCATCGTATTTACACTGCCTTCGACCATAGTCTTTCCATTGCAGCGCAAAATTATAAAATATACACTCAAATACTACGGAGTAAAGCTTTAAAGGTTACCTGTATTCAATTTATTGCGTCTAAAAGCGTTATATCAGGAAAACTACGTGCTGTATAGTGATTGAAAAACAAGTCCGGCATTTTGAGTAAATGCTTTAGAAGCCGAACTCGTTTTTTAAGGATTACCATAATCTAGGATATGAAACGGCTAACTATCTGGGCTTCCCTGACTACGGTGCCTCTTTTTCTGCTCGGGCAGGTTTATCTGAACAATGCCTCTTTCGAAGGCCCGCCCCAGGATGCCACCGTGCCGGCAGGCTGGTTCCCCTGCGAACTGGGGACCACCCCCGACATCATGCCCGGCCCCTGGGGGGTCTATCAGGAAGCATCCGAAGGAGATACCTACGTCGGGCTGATCACCCGGGAAGACGGCACCTGGGAAAGCATCGGCCAACGACTGCCTCAGGCCCTCCCACCGAAGGAATGTTATACGTTCACGCTCGAACTGGCCCATTCCAATACCTATGCCGGCTACAACAAGCCGCTGGGCGTCCGCATCTGGGGTGGCGCCTCCAAATGCCAGAAAGGCCAGCTCCTGTTCAAAACCGGATTGATCAAAAACACGGACTGGGAAGAACACGAGGTCCAGTTCGTGCCCAAACAACACATCCGTTACATCCTGATCGAAGCGTATTACAAGGACGGCGCTTTTTCTTACCAGGGCAACATCCTGATCGACAATATCTCGCCGATCAAGAAGTGTGTGAGGGCGGCGCTGGAGTGAAGGCGGCAGATTGGGGTAAGCCGGAGTGGAGGAAATACAGTGGAAATGGGAGAAAATGCCTAGGAGGCTTGTCGGAGAAGTGTTGGTGAGGCGAGAACGAGCAAATATTGTTCTGAACGAGGCGTGATGAAGGAGCATAGCCGGGCTACGCAACCGATCCCGCAACAGTCTACCCCGCACACTGCCTGCCCCGTACACAGCGTGTCGGGGAAGTGTCGGGGCAGCCTGGCGGAAAAACCTGCCTGCCATGCTGGCACAGCAGGCGGGCTGGCGAGCAGGCAGGGAGCCGGATCAAATGGGGAAGTTACTCTTCTCCGGGCCCTAAAGGAAGGATCAAAGCATCCGGCACGAAGCGGGATACCACGAACCGCGCCAGGTTAAACCACTGGGCGGCGGCGTCGAGGATGGCGCTGTCCGAAGAAGCGGCCGGGGCCGCCTGATGGGCCAGCACATTGTCCGGATTGTAGTACAGGGCGGCGTCCCAGTCCCAGTTGTTTTGCTGCGCCGTTTCCAGGATCATCTGTTTCAACCTGCCGCTGTTGGAGACGGGGCGGTCCAGATACCAAACGGCCTTTGCCACCCCGAGTTCCTGCAGGGCATGGCCGGCCAGCAGCAGGGCGCCCTCGGTTTCCACGACCCGCTTGTAGGAGCCGTGGATGCTGGCCATGTCCCGGTAACAACCGTCCACGCCCTCCAGGATAAAACCTCCCGACAAGGCGCTCTCAATGGTTATCAGAAGGTTGAAACCATCGATGAAGAGGGTATTGCCCCGCATGGCTTCTTCCGGCAAAGCATGAAGCCGCCGCCGGGAAGCGGCCTGGCGGGAGCAGGAAGAACGGGCGACGGCAAGGCGCTGCCGGCTCTGCAGGCGGTAGCGGTCGCCTACGAGTTTGAGGCTGGACTTTTCGGCATACCCCCGGGACAACAACCAGGAAAGATCCCGGACGGCCTGCTGCAGCTTCGGCACCTGGCTCTCGCCGAACAATCTGGCGTCGGAAGGGTGCTGCCCTCTGTGTTTGCGGCTGTCTGGCATTTCCCTCCCAAGATAAACGGCTTTTCGTTACGGAAAAACCAATCGGCCACTTTTCTATCCGTCTGTCCCAAAGCCGGCGGTTATTTCCTTCTTTTTTAATTACTTTGGAGCATGGCTTCGCGCAAATTACCCATACCGTATTTCTATGCCATCCTGGCGAGCATTGCGCTTGGCTCCCTGGTGGGGCTGCGCAATTACCTGATGTTCATGGTGTATTACGACAAGATGGAGGCTTTCAGGTGGGACCGGGGCTGGTTTATTCACGTGGTCAATTATCTCACCTGGGCGCTCATCCTGCCATTCGTATACTATGTCTTCAACCGCATCCAGGAACACCCCAGCGCGAATAATGGCATCATTTTCCTCCGGATACTGCTGGGAGGGACTCTACTGGCTCTGCTGCACGAGTCGATCTCCAATTTTCTGTTCTACCCTCCCCTCCACTTCCTGGGCGTCGAAAAAATAACCATGAAGACGGTCAGGCACGTAATCAGCGTCCTTCCTGCCGCCATAATCACCCGCCTGATCGAATTTGGTATCATCTTTGCCGTGATAACCGCTATCGAGCTGCGCCGGAAATACCGGGACAAACAGCTGGAACTCGCCCGGCTGGAAGGCCAGCTGTCCAGCGCCCAGCTCAACGCCCTGCGCCTGCAACTCCAGCCTCACTTCCTGTTCAACACCCTCAATACCATCTCTTCCCTGATGGAATTTGACAAGAAGCGGGCGCAGAAGGTCGTCTCCCAACTGGGCAACCTCCTGCGGTTCGTGCTCAGCCAGGACAAGCACAACCTCGCCCCCTTGCGGGAAGAGATCGAATTCATCCGGAATTACCTCAACATCGAAGAGGCTCGTTTCCCGGACCGGCTGACCATTGAATACAAAATTGACGAACAGGCCCTGGAAGCACAGGTCCCGACCTTAATTCTCCAGCCGCTGGTTGAAAATGCCGTCAAACACGGTTTTGCGAACCGGACGGGCCCGGGCAAGATCACCCTGGCCTGCCAAAAGATCGATGGCGGGCAGGTGATGGTCACCGTAAAAGACGACGGCAGGGGCAGCTCCCGGCCGGTAGAGGAACTGGCCGCTTCCGGGATCGGGTTGAAAAATGTCCGGGAAAGGCTTAAATTGACCTACCGGGAAAACTACATCTTCAGCGTCCAATCCCGGGAAGGCCAAGGTTTTGAAGCCACTATCATTATCCCATTCCAACGTCAGCGTATATGAAGAAGATCCGCACCCTGGTGGTCGACGACGAACCGCTGGCAAGGGCACGCATCGTCAAATTGCTGGAGCAGGTCGATTACATCGCCATCGTCGGGGAGTGCAAAAATGGTGCCGAGGCCCTTCGGCAAATGGCGGAGTACCGGCCCGACCTGGTTTTTCTCGACATTCAAATGCCTGACCTCACCGGTTTCGAGGTCCTTTCCCGCCAGGAACTCCACCCGCTGCCCTTTATTATTTTCGTGACGGCCTTCAACCAGTACGCCCTCCGCGCTTTCGATGTCCACGCTGTCGATTATCTCCTGAAACCCTATGACGACGAACGCTTCCTGCTGGCTGTAGAACACGCCCGACGGCAGATCAACCTCAAAGAAGATGCTGTCATGCACCAGAAGATGATGAAGATGCTGGAGGCTCACCAGCACGGGCAGGGAGACGAACTCCAGCACCTGGAAGTTAAAGAAAAGGGCCGTACCGTGCTGGTCAATGTGCTCGATATCCGTTACATAGAAGCTGATGGCAATTACCTGAACGTACACACGCCCGATAAGGCCTACCTCATCCGCTGCACCCTGCAATCCATCGAGGAGCAGCTCGACAACAGCCTCTTCCTCCGCATCCATCGGTCTTTGCTGGTCAACACCAACTTCATCCGGCAGGTGAAATATGAGGGCAACAACCAGTACGCTTTCCACATGAAAGACGGCCGGTGCCTGGCCTCCAGCCGCAGCTACCGGGATGAAATCCACCGATACCTGGACGAGGAGGAAATCCGGAGGGGGTTGTAAGGGATAAATGTGTATACGTGCATTTGTGTATTTGTGTATTTGTGTATACGTCGTCGGCCTATAACCCTCCATTGAGCCCCCTCACGAATGCACCAATGCACGAATGCACACATACACTCATTTAACCATCATTTCTTCCGCCAACCCTCTCTCTGCCCTAACCATCTGTCACAAGATTCCCCTCCTGCCACAATTAAATTGGATTGTTTGCCATATCGCCTTAATTTAGTGATCAGAAATCACCCACAAACTGTTAGACCGGCGAACAAGAGAGAATGGAGAGCCCCGGCCTCTTCCATTTTCTCTTCGCCGGGCAACAGGCAAACCCGACTGTTATGAAACAAAAAGTACACCTTTCGCTCCTGCCCGTTTTTATTTTGATTCTTGCTGCCGTATCCCTTCGCGCCCAGCCCGTCCTCGAAACCCCGCAGGTAAGCCCGAAAGCTTTTGTCGGGCAGGCCGTAGGCCTGACGGAAGTCATGGTTAAATATCACCGGCCAGCTGCAAAAGGCAGAGAAGTATGGGGCAAGCTCGTGCCGATGAACGCCATCTGGCGGGCCGGCGCCAACGAGAATACCGTCATTAAGTTCTCGACCGATGTAAAGATCGAAGGGAAAGACCTGGCGGCCGGCGCCTACGGCCTGCACATGATCCCGTCAGAAGACAAATGGACAGTTATTTTTTCCAACAGCACCAACTCCTGGGGCAGTTTTGGTTACGACCAGGAAGAAGACGCCCTGCGGGTGGAAGTGACGCCCGGCAAAGCAGGCCGGTTCTACGAACACCTCACTTATGAGTTTGACAACGTGGGCGAGTCCGGCGCCGTATGCGCCCTCAAATGGGCAGATAAATCCATTCCCTTCCGAATTGAAACCGACGTCCATCAGGTGGTGTTGGCCAGCATGCGCAACCAACTGCGCAATGTCGAGCAATTCAACTGGCAGGCCTGGCACGAAGCGGCCAGCTATTGCCTGAAGAACGACATCAACCACGAGGAGGCCCTGGGCTGGGCCAGCCGTTCTGTATTCATGTCTCCTAACCCGCAGAACCTGACGGTAAAGGCCCAGTTAGCCGCTAAGGCCAAAGGCGAAGGCGACGCCGAAAAGGAAGTCAAAATAGCTATGAAAACTATCGGCAAAGACCTGGAGGCCATGCCCTGCACCTGGAAGGAATACAGCGCCGCTGCCAATCTGGCCCTGAAGCACAAACAGTACGAGCAGGCACTGGCCTGGTCGGAAAAGGCTGCCGGCATGGCGCCCAATATGACCACGATGATGGCCCATGCCCAGGCACTGGCAGCCACCGGTGAAAAAGGCAAAGCGGAAAAGGCAAAAAAAGAGGCCATCGCTAAAGGCACCAATGCTGAACTCAATACCTACGGCTACCAACTGCTCTTTGGCGGAAAGGGCGAAGAGGCCATCGGAATATTCAGGGCCAATGCCGAAAAACATCCGGAGGACCCAAACGTATGGGACAGCCTCGGCGAGGGTTATGTCAATACGGGGCAAAAAGAGAAAGCCATCGAAGCCTTGAAGAAATCCTTGTCGCTCGACCCGCCAGACAATGTGCGCGCCAATTCTTTGAAATTGCTGGCGCAGCTGGGCGTGGAATATGAAGCGCCGAAGCCGTAGGGCGGAGGAATGCAGTAAGGTGGGGTTGTCTGTTGTCTGTTGTTGATTGTCTGTTGTTGGTTGTTGGTTGTCCGGCTCAAAGGTTCCCATGAACAAACAACGAACAACGAACACCCGGTTCCGCCCAGGGTAAACCCTTCGGCTTCGCTCAGGGTAAAGAATCACCCGACTGAAAAATGATGATGTGGCACACGGCGGCTTAGCTCTCCCAGGAGGCTGAGCCGCCTTTTTTGTTTCCTGCCCGCCCCGGTTTTTCTTACCTTTGGGACATGGAAGGCAAAAACATCGTCATCGATAATTGGGCACAGTTACAGGAAGCCCTTTATTTCGATTCCTGGAATGAACAGCTGTATCGTTTCCGCTCCGCTTATGTTTACCGGGGGCTGGAAGACAGCAGCTATCCGTTGAGCTCAACCCTCAACCGGCTGGGAGAATCGCACCTCGAAAAACACCTGCTCCGCAACTTCCGCAAATACAGCCAGAAGCAGATCAGCTCCGAATATACTTCTGTCTGGAACTGGCTGGCCCTGGCGCAGCACCACGGCCTGCCTACCCGCTTGCTCGACTGGACCTATTCGCCCTACATAGCGCTTCATTTTGCCACCGCTGATTTTACCAAATACCACAAAGACGGGGCCATCTGGGCAGCCAACTACGTAGATTCAAAAGCCTACCTGCCCGACCAGCTGGCCAGGGTCATCGAAGAAGAAGGTTCTCATATTTTTACCGCTGAAATGCTGGAGCGGGAAGCTTCCTCCCTTCCCGCCCTGGGCAACCTGAAAAAGGAAGACTTTGCTGTTTTTTTCGAACCTCCCTCCATCGACGACCGCATTGTCAACCAGTACGCCGTCTTTTCTATGATGTCCAACCCCAATATCCTGATCAGCGACTGGTTGAAAAAAACAGAGGTCAGCTACTTTAAGATCATCATCCCGGCTGCCCTGAAGTGGGAAATCCGCGACAAGCTGGACCAGTCCAACATCAACGAACGGGTGCTGTTCCCCGGCCTGGACGGCCTGGCCCGGTGGCTGAAACGCCACTACCGGGACGTGCGGCTGGAGGCACTGGAAAAAAAGGCGGCGCCTGACGAGGACGAGAAACCTTCGGAAAGCGGCTGACCGGACGTGCCACATTCATGTGGTACGTTGCCTATCTCTTCCACCAATCATCATCGTCGTCCTCCTCCCAATCATCTCCAAAGCCGTAGTCATAGGTATTGCCATGCTCGTCGTCGTAATCCGGGCCCTAAGGATAGTAGCGCAACCATTTGCTGCCGTGCTTCCTTTTCAGGTAGCTGATCCCGATTTCCCGCGCGCGCAAAAAAATAGCCACGCCCACCATCAACCAGCCTGGGTTCCTCACCGTTATACCGCAAAATCAAAAATTTATGCAGATTTGATTCATAGGTTTGCCCAGGGATTTTAGGATAAAGAAATTATTGGGTGCAAATGAAGAAATCTTGCAGGATGACAAAGCTCCTTATATGTTCTTTTTTGATTGTCGGAACGGCCGTTTCAGGAATCGGCCAAAAAGTAACGCGGGCATTTAATTGAATTCGTGAATAATTGGTTGTAAATTTTTTATGCTGAAATATATCCGAGATGAAACTCCATACTGTTTTTAGCCTCCTGGCCCTCCTGTCCTTACAAACTGCCGCCGTTTTTTCCCAGGCCGGCGCCTCAGATTCTATCTCAAAAATGGTCATAGATGGAAATGAAATAGTTTTAGAGAAGGTTATTGATGGAGTGGTTGCCCTTTACCGGCTGGCCTATCAGGATGAAGATCTTTTTGAAACCTTAGGGATACTGTCGCCGGTTTATGAAACCAAATACCTCTACTTTATTGGCAACAGCGAAGGGACCAAAGCTATTAACGGCGGCAATTACAAAGATTTAATCCCTCAATACTTAAAAAATGCGCCGGAATTATATCGCAGGCTGGGGCGCAATGGATTCCGTTTCGAAAACCTCCCTTCCATGATCATATATTATAACCGTTTCAAGGCTGATCCGCCCACAGAACATCCCTATGCGCCCCGCGAAGCCGGTTTGCCCCTGATAGAATAAGAGCATGTTTGGAGGCAGTCCCCGGCACTATGTGTGCGGGGCAGGCTATTTTGGCTGCAAAACCCAGCTTTTGGAATCCCGACCCTGCGGGTACGGGAGAGGCTCTCACTTTGCCACTTTTTCGCCCCGGAGCAGGCTTCCATCCTGGATAATGCTTCGGGGTGCGATGCCCGGGCGGAAGTCAATCATTCTTCAGCAGCCTGAACCCGTAGCTCTTTCCATTGAAATAAACCCTGCCGGCATGCCACCCCGGTGCCAGGCCTGCCACCGGCACCTCCGCCGGCGCCCCTTCCGCGAAGTAAACCTGCGCCCTGCCGGCCATTCTCCCCTGGCTGTCAAAGAAATGGATGGCGCCGCGCCCCGTGCCGGGCACCCCAGCCAGGAAAACAACTTCTTCTGCCGGGTTGGGAAAGACAGCAATTGGGGTAATTTCCACATTTTCAGGATCATCCAGGCCAGAAGACAGGCTCAGCTGCCCCACTTCCACAAACGGGGTGCTTTGGTGCAAGACCCAAAGCTTCCCGCTTTGGCCGAGGCCGGCTTCCCGGATGTCCTCGCTGGCCAACGGAGCGGTTTCGGATGAATAAGAAAACCACTCGCCGCCATCAAACAGGAAAACCCGGAGATTAGAAGCGGCAAGCAGCCTCCCGTTCCGAACAGAAAAAGTATAAATCCACTCATATTCATCTGTTTCCTGTTCAAAGGGAAAAAGCACCTGTTCCCAGCCTTGCCCGTTGAATACCTGGAGGCCCTGCCAGTCCAGGGCCCACAGCAGGCCCGATTCGGGGTCGTAGCTCAGGCGCTGGCCGGCGCCGCCGGCGCGGAACCCCTGCTCGCCGTCGCTCAGCAGGTTGACCTGCGCTCCGTCCCAGTAGCCGACCCTCGACTGGTTGCTCCAGCCCCACAGCCGCAGCCACAGGCCGCCGGCGGGATAAGGGATCATCTCGCTGATATTCGCCGCGCTGAAGACGGGGTTGAGGTGCCGTTGCCAGGCGCCGTCCCGAAAACTGTACAGGCCGTGGTTGTAAATGCTCAGCCAAACCGTATTGTCCTCGCCGATGGCAATCTGCCAGGAATTAGTGGCGTCCGGCAGGATGGAGTTGGCATGGTCATAACGCTTCCAACCCTGGCCCACCTGCTGAAAAACGGCTCCATGCCGGGTAGCCCACAGGCTGCCCTGGCTGGTGAACGCATAATCCGCAAAATAGGCCGGCGCATCCTCGCCTTCCATTGTTATGACCGTGCCGGCGTCCAGGTTGCGCAGGACAGTCCCGTCTTTGGCCCAGAGCTGCCCCTGCTGGTCGTGATTCAGGTAATACAGCTGGGTGGAAAAGGGATATTCCGGAAAGGAGATCGTTTGGGTACCTCCGGCGGTTTGCAGCATCACCTGCTCAGCGTCCATGGAGACATTTCCGTCCTCCAGGAAGGAAAAATACAAGGGCTGCCCCAACCCGGAAGCGCCGGGATAGGCCGACCAGCCCCCTTCCGCATACTGGTACCAGATATCCGGGCCGAAACAGGCTACCAGGTTGCCTTCCGGAGATTCGGTGAGGAAACGGGGCGGCGAGGGAAAGAAATTCAGGCTGTCGATTTGATGAAAAACCTGCCATTGGCCATCCTGGTAGCGGCCTGCCGTGCCAACATCCGTAAAGAACCAGAGGTTGCCGTCCGCCTGCAGGCACATGGCTGCATCCCCGTAGGAAAAAATGAAGTCCTCCGACTGGAAATCGGCAGAGCTAAGGGGCGTAAAAACGCCGTCTTTGACGTGAAAAGCGACGTGGCTGGCGGCGTAAATCCCTCCGTCCGGCGCCGGCTCGATGGCTTTCACCCAGCTCAGGAGTTCGTGGCCGTCTTCCTGGTTGTACAACTCCCAGCTCTCGCCGTCGTAGCGCGCCAGCCCCCAGCTGGTGCCGGCCCAGAGGATGCCCTGGGCGTCAAATTCCAGGCAGTACGTCTGCAGGGGCTGGCCGAAAGGAGCAGCCCAGCTTTCCGGGTAAGGCAGCGGCGCCCACGGCCCGTCCGGCTCTTCCCGGACCATCAGGGCGACGTCATACGTGCCGATAAAGAGTTCCCGGGTTTGAGGATGGCGGGCTACCGCTTCGATAGTATTAGAGGAGAGTCCGCCGTTTAATTTGTTCCACAGGGTATAATCTCCGGTTTCTTTATCCACTTCCAGCAGGCCGGCATCAGTGGGCAGCCAGAGCGTAGTTTCTTCCTCCAGCACATTCTGGGCGCGTGTAGGCTTGAAATAAGACTCCCAATGGCTGACCTGCCCGAATAAAGCGTATCCGCAAAACTGGAGTATCAATAACAGGATGAAGTTTTTCATGCGTATCGTTTCTGTTTTGCAGCGAAATTCGGGCTTGTGCGACGGTTTTGCAAACGGAGTTTGAGGCTTAAATTAAAAGTCTGAAAAGATTTTGTAGTTTTCCGCAACATCTGCATTTCCTACCTTTGTTTGCCCCAACTCTGTCGCCTATGCGCCAAAGCCGCTCCGGCGACGGCGCAAAGGGAGCAAAGGCAGAAAATGCCCTTTCCCCCGTCGGTGGGTTAAATCCGTTGAATTTTTGGCGCAAATGGAGAGCGGATCTCCAGGTCCGCTGGATAGAGCAGCGGATTTAACCCACACCCTTTGTGCCATCTTCGTGTCTTTGTGTCTTCGTGGCTATAAACCATGTGCTTAATTTTCAGTAAATTAAAAGTCCAAATGAAAAAACCAAGCGATGCCCTTTTCCGCCTGGCCAAAGCCATGACCCCATCTGAAAAGCGGTATTTCCACCAATACGCCCGGCGGCATGTGATCGGCGGGCAGAACAACTATCTGGCCTTGTTTCAGTTGCTCAGCAAACAGGAGGCTTACGATGAAGAAGCGCTGAAAGAGGCCTTGCCCGGCCCCGGACAAAAAGGACACTTCCCCGTCCTGAAGCGGCAGCTGTACCAGCTTCTGCTGGACTGCCTGGGGCAGTACCACCGCAACGCCCACCCTTCCGAGCGGGTTAAAAGAAAGATGCAGGCGGCTGCTATCTTGCGGGAAAAGGGGCTGCCCGGAGCAGCCCGGCAGGAGCTGAAATCGGCCCGGAAACTCATCTCCCGCTATCAGTTGTTCCTGCACCTGCCGGAGCTGCTGCACCTGGAGAAGGGCCTGCTGGAGCGGGAGGCCTCCCGCCTTGCCGGCACCCGCGAACTGGACAGGTGGGCCGAAGAATGGCGCGAAGTTCTGAACACCCTCGGGCAGGAGGGCAGGTTTGCCTATTACAACCTGCTGCTGGCCAGGCGCCAATACCAAAAAGTGAGCCTTTCCGGCGAAAAGGAAAAAGCCGGTCTGCTGGAGGTCATAGGCAGCAATGATTTCAGGCAGGGCCGAAACGCCCTCAGCCTGCAGGCCCGAATGGATTATTTCCGCGCCCTGGCCACCTACCACTTCATGGCCGGAGAACCGGAACAGGCGCTGGGCTGCAACCAAGCCCTGCTCGGTTTGCTGGAAGAAAACGCCTTCCTGCGCGAACTGTACCCCTCCCGTTATGTCGCCGCCCTGAATAATTTCCTGAT
This sequence comes from Lewinellaceae bacterium, assembly GCA_020636375.1. Classification (GTDB taxonomy): domain Bacteria; phylum Bacteroidota; class Bacteroidia; order Chitinophagales; family Saprospiraceae; genus JACJXW01. The sequence goes on from JACJXZ010000018.1 coordinate 76,455, forward strand.
CGACAATTATCAGGTAAAAAACTGGAGCGCAGTGGAAGAAGGGCTGGCCAAACTCCGCCGCCTGCCCGGGCAACCTGCCTTCGCCCGGATAAAGGACCTCCAGCAAAAAATATTCGAACAAGGCGCCCTGTTGGAACTCAACATGCTGATCAGCCGGAAAAAGTACGAACAGGCACATCAAAAAGCCTCCTCCACCGAAGAGGGGCTGGCCCGGTTCTCTGCCCGCATGCCCCCACACAACCACCTTATCATACAGTACTTGCTGGCCTACATTTACTTCCTGAACCGCGATTTCAACCGCAGCCTCGGCTTTCTCAACGGCGTGCTGCAGGGCCAGCAGAAGGGCCTGTTGGAGGAGCTGTTCCGCTTTGCCCGGCTGCTGCAGTTGCTGCTGCATTACGAACTGGGCCACGACGAACTCCTCCCCTACCTCATCGCTTCCACCCGGCGAACTCATCAGGCGATGCTGCCGGCTTACGAGGCGGAAAATTTATTGGTCGATGCACTGCGGAGGCTGGGCAACGCTGCGGGCAGGAAAGAGAAGAAAGAGATATTGTCGGCTCTTAAGGAGAAGATTAAAACGGAAGCGCTGGCTGGAAAGGAGGCCCGTTTTTTTGAGTACCTGGATATAGCTCATTGGGCGGGGAAAATGCAACCGGACAGGTAAAAAACGCAGCGCATTTTCCCCGCAAAAAATTTCCCTCTTTTTGGAACTTATCCTATATTTGCATCGCTTTAGAAAAGAGGGGTTCAAAAACGGATTCTTCCTGCATCATGGTGGTTGTAGCTCAGTTGGTTAGAGCGCTGGATTGTGGTTCCAGAGGTCGCGGGTTCAAATCCCGTCTTCCACCCAAAAAAAGAAGCCGCTCAAATGAGCGGCTTTTTTTATGGTTTGCCACACCGGTTTTGTACCTTGATTCCTCAGAGCCATATACACAACCACGCCCATGCCTTCCAACCACACCATCACCATCCCCCGCACGGCCCACTACAGCACGCTGGGCCAGGCCGGGCCCGGCACCCGTTACTTCTGGATCGCCTGCCACGGCTACGGGCAGCTGGCCAGCAAGTTCATCCGGCCCTTTGAGGCGATCGCCGCCGACGACACGTTCATCCTCGCCCCGGAAGGGCTGTCGCGCTTCTACTGGGGCGGCTTCGCCGGCGAGCCGGCAGCCTCCTGGATGACCCGCGAGGGCCGCCTGCACGAGATTGCCGACTATTCCAACTACCTCACTACCCTGTACGACTTGTTCCTGGCGCAGATGCCGGCGCGCGTGCACATCATCCTGCTGGGGTTCTCCCAGGGCTGCGCCACCCAGATGCGCTGGGTCATGCGCACGTTCCCGGCTTTCCACCACCTCATCTTCTGGGCGGGCAGCATTCCGGAGGACCTGGACTACCGCCCCCGCCTGGGCTATTTTTCGGATAAGGGCCTGCATGTCGCCTATGGCAACCAGGACCCCTTCCTGACCCCGGAAAGGATCGCCCGGCAGCGGGAACTCATCCAGGCTAATGGCCTGCAGGTTCGGGAGCATCCTTTCGAGGGAAAACACAACGTGGAGGAGGCGCCGCTGAAGCGGATGGCAGATTGGATCCGGCAGGGCGGTTAAGATACATTAAAAAAACAACCCGATGATATCCGTTTCCAATCTCTCCTACACTTACCGCGGGGCAGGCAGCCCGGCGGTCGACGGCATCAGCTTCGAAGTGCCCCGCGGGGAAATCTTCGGCTTTCTGGGGCCAAGCGGAGCGGGCAAGAGCACCACCCAGAAAATCCTCATCCGCCTGTTGGAAGGCTTCCGGGGCGAAGCGCGGGTGATGGGCAAACCGCTGGAGCAATGGGATAAGTCGTATTACAACCACATTGGCGTCGGCTTCGAGCTGCCCAACCACTTCGGCAAGCTGACCGCCCTGGAAAACCTGCGCTTCTTCGGCGCCTTTTACACCCGCTCCGGGCACGACCCCCTGGAATTGCTGAGCCGGGTGGGCCTGGAGGAACACGCCGGCAAGCGCGTGAGCGATTTTTCCAAAGGCATGAAGATGCGGCTCAATTTCGTGCGCGCCATCATGCACGGCCCCGAGCTGCTTTTCTTCGACGAGCCTACCTCCGGGCTCGACCCCGCCAACGCCCGCCGCATCAAAGACCTGATCCTCGAACAGCACAGCCAGGGCCGGACCATCTTCCTGACCACCCACCTGATGCACGACGCCGACGAGCTCTGCCACCGCATCGCCTTCATCGTGGATGGGAAAATAGCCCTGATCGACTCGCCCAAAGCCCTGAAACTGAAGTACGGCCGCCGCCTGGTACGGGTGGAATACCTTAACGGCACAGTCCGCGAAGCAGAATTCCCCCTCGACGGGATCGGCAACAACGCCGCCTTCCTGCGCCTCCTTAGGGAAGAGAACGTGCAAACCATCCATACCGAAGAAGCCACCCTGGACGATATTTTTATCAAAGTGACCGGGACAAGCCTTGCCGGAACAGCGAATAGCGAACAGCGAACAGCGAACAGCAAACAGCGAATAGCGAACAGCGAATAGCAAACAACAAACAGCCCATGCGCCACCTCGCCGCCGCCCTGCAATGGGACCTCATCCGCCAGTTCCGGTACAACATCATTTATGCCGCCGGGCTGGTCACCCTGATCTACATGCTGATCCTGCTCAACCTGCCGGAGGGGCCCTACCAGGAGAAAATCCTGATCTTCCTCATTTTCAACGACCCGGCAGCGCTGGGCATGCTGTTCATCGGCGCCCTCGTCCTCTTCGAGCGCAGCGAAAACACCCTGGAGGCACTGAGGGTGACGCCATTGGCACCGGAGCATTATATCCTTTCCAAAACCCTTACCCTGACGCTCGTGGCCGTCCTCTCCGCCCTGCCCATGGCGTTCGCCGGCTATGGGTGGCGCTTCCATTACCTGTATTTCGCCGCCGGCATCGGGTTGACCGCTTCCCTGTATACCCTGCTGGGCCTGGCAGCGGTAGCTTCCTGCCGGAATTTCAATCAGTATTTGCTCAGGATGGCGGGTATTTTAGTCCCCACCGCTCTCCCCTTTCTGAACTTTTTTGAGATCACGGATACGCTGTGGTGGTACCTCCTGCCTTCCCAGGGGGGGCTGCTGTTGCTGGAAGCCGCTTTCCTGCCGGCAGAGGGCTGGCAAATAATCTATGGCTTTTTGTATCTTTTGCTTTGGAACGCAGGGGCTTTCTGGCTGGCGAAACGCAACCTGCGAAAGGAGGCAAGCTAACTGCCCCCAATTCCTTAACCTCAACCTATCCAAACCCATGCAAAAACTCCTCAGATTAGCCCGTTTGGACCTCCGGATGATCCTCCGGGAGGAGATGCTCTGGTTCATGCTCTTTGTGGTGCCGGCCCTGCAGTTCAGCCTGGCGCTGCTGCTGCTACCCTGGCTGGAGGTGCAGTTCCCTGCGATGGCGGGGTACCATCCGCTGATCCTGATGCTGATGACGCTTCAGGTGGTGACGAGCATCGGCTTTGTGCTGGCCTCCATGCTGCTCGACGAGCGGGACGAGCAGGTGCTCAACGCCCTCCGCACCATGCCCATAGGCGTCAACACCTTCCTGTTCTACCGGCTGTCGACCGGCACCTTCATGGCCGTAGTGTTCAGCTACTGCATGCTGTCGGCGCCCGGCATGGAAGGCCTGGGCGGGGCGGCCCGGCTGACGGCGGCCTTCCTCTTTGCCGGCGCCGTGCCCATCACGACGCTGGCCCTGACCGCCTTGTCCGGCAATAAAGTAGAAGGGCTGGCCGTGTACAAGGCGCTCAGCATCATCCTGATCCTCCCGGCGGGCAGCTTTTTTATCGATTCGTGGGCGCAGCATGCGTTAGGGATTATTCCGGTGTACTGGACGCTGCACTACGTAAGCAATATACTGGCGGGAAAACCGGCAGGGGCGGCCCTGCTCCTGGCCCTGGCAACGCACAGCCTGGCCCTGTGGGGGCTTTTTTATTTGTTCAAAATACGGGTTTTCCGGTGAATGACTATCTTTGGAAACTTGTTTTCACTAAAAACACCAAACCATGCGCGTACTCTCTTCAGCAAGCCTTGCCTGCCTGTTCATTTCCATCTCTGTCTTTTCATCCTGCAAAAACGATGACGAACAGCCGCAGCTGGCCTATCCTGTAGCCTTCACCCTGAACCGGGTGGAATTCAACCCGGCATCCTTCTACGAAGTTGGCGCCAATGCTTTCCCGGAAGTGCAGCCCGCCGGCCAGTTAACGCAGTTTGAAACCTTCCTGCAGGAAGACCTCCAGGAAGAAGCGGACGACTACTTCGAGCTCCGCAGCCTGGAACTGCTCAGCGACACGGTGGCCCGGGTGGAGTTCTACGATTTCAGCAGCGGGTCCTCCGAGTTCATAGAAGTTGCCTATGCAGACCAGGGCGGCGAGATCGTCCTGAGCGGGGGCGGCGACCAGATCGCCTTCGAGCGCAACGGTGCCTTCGACGAGCTCCGCCTGTGCATCTTCTCCTACATCGGGGCCTACTACGACGATTTCTTCCAGCGGCGGGATGTGACGGGCGTCACCGGCACCACCTGCTGGGAAGCTCCGCTCGAAGCGAAACTCGACAGCATCCGCAACGACCTGAACCTGGAGGTAGGCGACACGATCGGCATCAGCACGTCCTACTTCATCTACGAATGACGATCCGCTGAACACGGGCCTTGCCCCCGGCATTCCACCGCAAGAGGTATACGCCCGGAGGAAAGCCATCCAGGTTCAGCCTCAATGCTCCCCGGATGGCAAAACGGCGGAGCAGCCGGCCGTCGGGGCTGTAGAGTTCTGCCGCCGCCGGTTCTCCGGAGGTGCCGGCGCGGAGGGTAACCTCGCCTGCCGCCGGGTTGGGGAAGGCGATGGCCGGCAATGCGCTTTCCTGTTCCTGCTGGCTGCTGATCGTGCAGCCCCAGAACTCCGCTGCCCCCTGGACGATCCGGCGCACTTCTTCGGCCGTCACCTCGTGGCAGGAATAAGAACAGGGAAAAGCCGGCGTCGGGCAGCTTTCGATCTGAAAGGCGTGGGCCGGCGCCCCGGAAAGGGTGTCGAGATACTCCTGCAGGCGGCAGCTGCCGAAGGCCTCCGGCCAGGTGTTGGGCACTGCGGTGCAGGCGCCGTTGTTCAGGCAACGGCCAACCAGGCCGCGGAACGGCCGGCCGTTGCCACAGGGCACCACCAGGTCGTTGTCTTTATGGTAGGCATACAACATCGGCTCGCCCGCATCGATCCAGGAGGGGTCCAGCAAAGCGCCGTAGATGTTCAGCACCCCCTTCACCGAGGCGTCGGCCTGGCCCAGGTGCAGATCGCCCTGCGGCGGCCCCAGGGCCGGGCGGGCAGTGCTGCAGCCCGGCGAATGGCAGGCGCTGTAAATAAACGGGATGGCCGACACCGCGCCCTGGGCCAGGGCCGCAGCCGGCGCCTCTGCATCCTCCATATAGGCGGCTGCCATGGCGATAAACCCTCCGGCGCTGCCGCCACCGATGAACACATTGCCTGCATCCACCGAATCCACCTGCGTTTTAACGAAGCGAATGGCGCCCCGGGCGTCCTGCACGGCGCGGTACAGCGCCCGCTCCACCTCCGCCGGATAGGCGTACAGGCACTGCGCGGCCGGCACCCCCGCCAGGGCGCCCACCAGGGCGCAACCCTGCGCATCGGGCGTATGGAATACCGATTTGTGGAAGCCCAGGCGGTAGTTGATGCTTGCCGCCAGGTAGCCCCTGGCGGCAAAAGCAGCGGCGGCCTCCGCCATGTCGTAGCTTCCCTTGTCGCCGGACAGGAAGGCGCCGCCGTGGGCCAGCACGATGGCCGGCCGGCGGGCATTGCCGTCCCCCACCGGGCGGTAGACATCCATCAGCAATTGCACTTCCGAACCGCAGTAATTGACGGCGGTGCCGTAAACGACGTCTCTTTCCAGCGTGACGCCGTAGATGGGGTCGGCATAACACCCCTGGGCGCCGGCCGGCAGGATAGGGAACAAGAGCGACAAAACGAACGCGACAGGAACACCACGGAAAAGTTTCATAACTTCGCAGGTACGGTTGTGTCTCGCCGGCATGCCTTGCCGGCAAGGCGGATACGGCAGGAATTTAGGGATTTTATCGTTAATTTTCCATCGTTGATTTTATAAACAACGTACAACCGACAACCAGTTTATCACAGCCTCTGCGCCATGACACTGACCAAAGCACAAGCAAAGCTCTACCGCCTCCTGCGCAAGGACATCATCCAGCACCTGATGTTCGGGGCCACGGTGCTGGCAGTCGTCTTTTGCTATTTTGCCATTCATTCCTGGTATCAGGGCAAGGCCGAATTGCTGGAAACGTTCGGATACAAGCGGGAGGCCTTCTTCAAAGTATTCCGGGAAGCATTGGGATACACGCTCCTGCTCGGGCTGCCGGTTTATTTCAATCTCTTCTTCGTGTATCAGGGCAGGCTGCAGACCCTGCTCGGCCGGAGCATCTTCCCCAGGGCCAGGCTGAAGGACTGGTCGTTCTACCTGTTCCTTTTCCTGAGTTCCATCACGGCCCTGTTGTTTTCCCTGCTCTACGTGCCGATCATCCGCACGGCCTTTGATATCGTCAACCACGAATGGTACGAACTGACGCTGGTGATCCTCTTTTTCATATTGTGCACGACCGGCGTCTCCTACACCAAGCAGGCTATCGAACGGAGCCGGGAGCTGGAGCGGAAGGCCCGGCTGGAAGCCTACCGCCGCCGCCGGGAAGCTGAGCGCGAACTGCACTTCATCAAAAAGCAAATCCGCCCCCATTTCCTCTTCAATACCCTGGCCAACCTGCAGGTACTGGCCCACCGCAAATCGGAATACCTCCCGGCCCTGATCGGCGAGCTGTCCCGCCTGCTGCGCTACCTGGTCTACCAGACCAACGAAAAACTGGTGCCCCTGGAAGATGAGCTGCGGTTCATCAAAAGCTACCTGGAATTGCAACGCCTGCAAATATCCAAAAATACCGAACTGGCCTATAAACAGGAGGGCGAAGTCCTGCACAAACACCGCATCCCCCCCATGGTCCTGCTCCTTTTCGTGGAGAACTGCTTCAAGCACTATGGCGTCAACGCAGATAAAAAAAAGTTTATCCGCCTCCACTTCCGGGCCGAAAACGGCCAGTTTCACGCCCGGATCGACAACAGCTATAAGGCCAATTTCCGCAACGAGGACACCATGGCCCTCCAGGCCGGGAAGGGCGTCGGCCTGCGCACCGCGACCGAAAACCTCGACCTGGTTTACAAAAAGAATTACACGCTGGACATCCGGGCCGACGCGGGGGTCTACTCCGTTTTTTTACAAGTACCGCTTTCATGAAGCACCTGTTTACATATATCGTCATCGAGGATGTGGAACTGCAAAGGGAAAACCTGATCGAGCTGCTGCACTCCCGGCTGGACCTGGAACTGATCGGCAGTTTTGAAAACGCAGAAGATGCCTATCACTACCTGGCCGGCAACAGCCACCGCCGCCCTAACCTCATTTTTCTGGATATCGAGATGCCGGGCGCCAGCGGATTCAACCTGCTGGACGCCGTCAGCAGGTTCTGCCTTTCAGCCAAGGTGATCATCACCACCGCCTTCGCCGAATACGCCATCAAAGGTTATGAGTACAACATCTCCGGATACCTGTTAAAGCCCATTGAGCCCGAAAAGCTCAACCACGCCATCGACAAGGCGATTGCCGGCCTGCAGGGCCCGCCGCCAGCCGGCCCCGCCCCGGCGGCCAAAGGGCACATCCTGATCAAGGAAAAAGGCAGGTGGGTAAAAGTCGACCACGATGAGATCCTGTACTGCGAAGGCGCCAACGTCGACGTCAAAGTGGTGGCTTCCACTACCGTCTACATTACCCGCGACCGTATGAAAAACATGGTCAAACTGTTGCCGGCCGGCCAGTTCATGCGCATCCACGACAGTTTTATCATCAACCTGGACTACGTTAAAAGCTTTGCCGGCAACTACACTTTCGTGGAAATCGCCGACAATACCGGAGGAAAGCTGCACGAACTGCGCATCGGCCCCAAGTACCGGAATGCGTTTAAGGCGCGCATGGAGAGGAGGTGGGGAGGGTGAAGGGTGGCTCACTCTTTTACCCGGAACTTCCGGATCATCACGGCCCCGCTTTCGTTGAGGTTGGAACTCAGGATAATGATCTGTTCCCGGACGCCGTCGTCGACGGAGATGGCGACGGTATTCGGGGAGATGTCTCCCAGGCTTTCGGCGTGGAGGACGAGGAAGTTGTCCTCCTGGTTCAGTTTGACGGGGATGCCGAGTTTGCGTTTATCCACCCGGTGTTCTTTCAGGATGCGTTCCCCGTTGAGGAAAACGGTGGCCACGTCGCCGTCGACGGTGCCATTGTCCCAAACTTTTATCTTGATGCTGGAACTGTGCACTTCCAGCACCCGTTCCAGTTTGATGCTGCGCTTGCTTTCCGCCTCATAGGGCTGTTGCAGCATAGACTGTTTCTGCACCAGGGCGCGGGTGAGGATGGGTTTTTCGAGGTACAGGCTGCCGTTGGCACAGGGGCCGGTTTGCAGGTCGAACCCTTCGAGGAAGCCGTTCCATTCGCCTTCCAGGACCAGGCGGGCCGGTTCGCGGCGGAAGTTCAGCGTTCCCGATTTGATGCACCAGGTCCAGCTGGGGTCGGTCCTGGTGGCTACTTTCAGCTCCTTGAAGGCCAGCAACTGGAAGATGGAATCGTATTGCCATTCCAGCCGGTGGGAGGCGCTGCCCCCGTCGTCATCAGAGACAATGTGGGATTGTCCGGACCTGCCTGCTCCGAGGTCCATTTCAAAATAAAACCCATAATCGCGGTCGGATTGGGAGAGCGTCCCGGTCCATTTGCCGGTTATGGTAGGGGGGATAATTTCTTCGGCAGTTTCGCCGGCCGGCAGTTTCCGCCGTTCCAGAAACATCTGGCCCGGCTTGCACCCATCGGCTTTCCATGGCCCGGACAGGCGGTCGTGGAAGGGAAACTGTTCGAGGGTGAGGTTGGCGTATTTCAGGCACCATTTCGGTTTTGCTGGTTCGAGCTGGCCGAGTTCCTGGAGGATGAGCTGCCGCCCGTCGAGATAGGCGGTGAGCTGGAAGGTGGCCGAGGCCGAGCCGTCCTTCGTCTGTGAAAAAGAGGTTCCGGGATAGCCCTTGCTGCCGGGCTGCAGATCCACCTGATAGAGGAAAGTATCGGTTTTGCCATCCTGGGAAATGAAGCCTTCCCAATGGCCGGAGAGATCCTGCGCGCACAGGGAAAGCAGGGGGAGAAGAAACAAAATACAGCTGATAAACCTCATAATATGTTGTGCGTATGCTCAAAAATACGGAAATCTGAGGGATATACCGCCAAACTGATAAGGATCATTCGTATTGTTGATAAAAATCATACCTTCCCCTGATATTCTCTCCTATTTTGTAGACAGAAAAAGAGCCAAAAACCAAAATACGGAAGGTAAAATAATGCCGGAAAGCCGGTTTTATTTTATATTGCTATTCCGGTTGTTCAGTGTACGAACCCCGGCGTTCGACTACGCTCACGCCGAGTTCGCGCCGAAGCCGGGTAAAACTAACCGAGCCGACGCTCTCTCCGTGCGCCGGAAAATGCGAAACTATGAAAATATTAGTGAATGCACCCTTCCAGGTCACCGATCAGATGCAAGAAGTGATCGATGAAAAAGTTGGAAAGCTTAAGACCTATTTTGACCGAATCGTAGAAGCCGAAGTGTACCTGAAAATTGGAGAGAAGCGGCACCGCCACCGCGAGCAGATCGTCGAGATTCGCCTGAATGTTCCGGGAACGACGCTCTTTGCGGAGTCGAGGAATGACGCGATAGAAAAAGCGCTGGCCGGCGCCGCCGAAAAAGCCAGGAGGCAACTCGTAAAATACAAAAAGCAACTATCCGGCAACCACCAGAGGGAAAGCTGAATTTCAGCCGGATGCCTGTTATTGCAAACCTGGAGTTATCCAAACATACTCTTAAGGTTCGTCGGGAGAACCGGAGCTGCTTTCTGAGCAGCCCCTGAACCCCTTCTCCTGGCCGGCAAGGACAAAACGATCAGCCAACCGTGTGGATTTCGTTCTCCGGCTTATGCGGCGAACGTTCCAATGCGCAACCCCTGTGGGATTTGCCCGATGGGCAGTTCCAAGCCCGGCGGGCATTCCACAGGGCTGCGTTTTACATTCCGTTTATTTCCCCTTAAATTCCGGTTTCCGCTTTCCGATGAAGGCAGCAGCGCCCTCGCGAAAATCCTCCGTTCCGGTGGTGGCGCCGAATGCCCGGACCTCCGCAGCAAACCCGTCCGCGTCGTACTGGAAATAGGCGTTGACGCTTTCGATGATTTTCGAAATAGCCACCGGCCCTTTGGAGGCGATCTTCCCGATCAGTTCGGCTGCCTTTTCGACCTCTTTGCCGGGAGGGACAACGTAGTTGACCAACCCCAGCCGGTAGGCCTCCTCCGCATCGATCATGTCGGCGGTCATCAACAACTCCACCGCTTTCGACTTGCCAATGTACTGGATCAGGCGCTGAGTGCCGCCATAACCGGGAATGAGGCCGAGGTTGACTTCCGGCTGCCCGAAACGGGCATTTTCGGTTGCGACACGCAGGTGGCAGGCCATGGCCAGCTCACAACCCCCTCCCAGCGCAAAGCCATTGATCGCAGCGACGACCGGCCTGGGGAAACGCTCGATCGAGAAAAAGATGTTGTGCCCGCGCTGGGCCATGGCCTGCCCCTGGGCCGCGTCGAGCGCCAGGAACTCCTTGATGTCTGCCCCGGCGACGAAAGCCTTGTCGCCGGCGCCGGTCAGGATGACGCCCTTCAGCCCGGAACGGCCGGGCGCGTCCTCCCCGAAAAAGCGCTGCAGTTCCAGCATGGTTTGGTTGTTCAGCGCGTTGAGGGCCCGCTCCCGGTTGATGGTTACCGTCAGGATCCCATCGTTATCCTGGACCAGTAAGTTCTCGTAATTCATATTTTCGGTTTTACTTGTATTCGAAGAGCGAAAGTACGAATTAAACGGGGAGTGTTCAAAACCCTGTACTCAACTGGTTTTCGATAGGTAGGCTACAATAAACGGCGGACGGCGGACGGCGGACGGTGGACGGTAGACGGCGGACGGCGGACGGTGGACGGCAGACGGCAGACGGCGGACGGCGGACGGCGGACGGCGGACGGTGGACGGTGGACGGTGGACGGTGGACGGCGGACGGTGGACGGCGGACGGTGGACGGCGGACGGTGGACGGCGGACGGTGGACGGTGGACGGCAGACGGTAGACGGCGGACGGCAGACGGTAGACGGCAGACGGCAGACGGCGGACAGCGAACAGCAAACAGCGAACAGCGAACAGCAAAACAGCAAACCGCGAACCGCGAACCGCGAACCGCAAACCGCGAACCGCAAACCGCGAACAGCGAACAGCGAACAGCGAACAGCGAACAGCGAACAGCGAACAGCGAACAGCGAACAGCGAACAGCGCCCCCTGCGGTTCAAAACAAAAACACACAGCAGTTTGAACAGTCCCCGCCACTCCACCACTTTTGCCCGTCCGCAGCCTTTGGCGAAGGCGGGCCGCCACTCCCCTACCCTCTACCCCGCCACATCCGCGCGGTTCATCACCTTTTCCTGGTGGTTGATGGATTCCTGATGGACAGCTTTGAGGAAATGGGAAATAAACTCTTCGCTGAGGCCCCGGGTCTGCCCTTTGGCCACGCCCCGCTCCAGGATTTCGTTCCAGCGGGTGGTTTGGAGGATGGCGATGTTGTTGCGCTTCTTGTATTCGCCGATGCGTTCGGCCACCTTCATGCGGGCGCTCAGCAGGTTGAGCAGTTCCTCGTCGATCTCGTCGATCTCATGGCGCAGGTGTTCCAGGTTTTCCAGGAATTCCATATCGTCGGTAGTCGGCTGGCGGAAAACGAGGCGCTGCATCAGTTCCCGGTACCGGGCCGGGGTGATCTGCTGTTCGGCATCGCTCCAGGCGTTGTCCGGATCCGGGTGGATCTCGGTCATCAGGCCGTTGAAGTTGAGGTCCATCGCCTTCTGGGCCACGGCGTGGAGGGTGTCGCGGCGGCCGCAGATGTGGCTGTTGTCGCAGAGGATGGGCAGGCCCGGGAACTGGCGCTTGAGCTCGATGGGGATCTGCCAGCGGGGAACGTTGCGGTATTTGGTGTCGCCATGGTAGGAAAACCCCCGGTGGATAACCCCGATCCGGGTGATGCCGGCCTTGTAGATGCGCTCGATGGCGCCGATCCACAGCTTGAGGTCCGGGTTGACCGGGTTTTTGATGAGGACGGGGATGTCGACGCCCTTCAGGGCATCGGCCACCTCCTGGACGGAAAAGGGGTTGACGGTGGTGCGGGCCCCCAGCCACACGACGTCGACGCCGTATTTCAGGGCTTCGAACACGTGCTGGGTGTTGGCCACCTCGGTCGTCACCTTCATGCCCGTCTCATCCTTGACCCGCCGAAGCCAGGCCAGGCCTTGCGTGCCGACACCTTCAAAAGCATTGGGCCGGGTGCGGGGCTTCCAGATGCCGGCACGGAAAAGGTCTACCTGCTGCCCGGCCAGCTGGCGGGCCGTTTCCATAACCTGTTCTTCCGTTTCGGCGCTACAGGGCCCGGCGATGATCAGGGGGTCGTTGGGGGTTTTGCCGTCCAGGATGGGGCGAAAAGTCATTTCCATGTCGATGTTATTTTTCTGTTTAACTTTTAAGTATTCTTCTAATCTGATTAGCGTCCTGTATCAGTTGATAGAACGTTTCGAAATCCTTTTTAATGAGCAGGCTCCGGAACTGCGCCAGTTGGTTGATGTGCTCGTCGAGCACGTCGAAGCGCGTTGTCCCGGTTCTGCCGGAAAATGGGCACCCACATATCCGGCGAGGCTCTTGGTACCAGGCGGACGGTTGAGCTGAACCCGCCGCTGGCCAGCTCGAAGATGCGGCTTTCGTCCTTCTCCTTGGTAAGCACCGTCAGCGCCAGGGCGAAGGAGCTGATGTGGGAGATATGGGAAACGTATACCAGCGCACGTCGTGCGACAGCCGGTCCAGGCACACTATGCGCATCGGGATAGAGCGGTAGAGCCGCTCACCAGTTTCACGGCGTCCGGGTCGCTGTCGTCCACGTCGACCAGCACCGTGCACTTCTGATCGAACAGGTTGGGGATGGCTGCTTCCGGGCCGGAATGTTCAGTGCCGGCCATGGGGTGGGTAGCAACGTAACGCCCCCGGTTGGGATGGCGCTGAACGGCCTCCAGCAGGCGCTCCTTGGTGGAGCCGACATCGATGACGGTTTGCTTGCCGTTCACCTGGCCCAGTATGCGGGGCAGGAGCTCCAGCATGGCGTCGGCCGGCGTAGCCAGCACGATGACATCTGCGGCGGCGACGCCTTCTTCCAGCCCCATATCCTCGTCGATCAGCCGGCGGCGGACGGCCTTGTCCAGGTTATCCCGGCTGGCGTCCACCCCGATGATGCGCCGGGCAAAGCCGTTCTCCTTCAGGGTGATGGCAAGGGAGCCGCCGATGAGGCCAATGCCGATGATAGTGATGGTCATGATGGTATTGCGGTGTTGCGGTGTTATGGTGTTGCGGTATTATGGTATTATGGTATTGCGGTGTTGTGGTGTTGCGGTGTTATGGTGTTGCGGGCTTTCCTTTATGTTGCGGGGTTCTCGTTTTTATCCTCCTGATCGCCTCCTCGTACAGTGCGCCGTCGCTGCACAGAGAAATGCGAATATACTGGTCCCCCTGCGAGCCGAAGATGCCGCCTGGCGTGAGGAAAACGTGGTGATTATAGAGCACCTCGTCTGAGAGTTCGTATCCGCTGGCGTAGCGATCCGGGACTTTTGCCCAGACGAACATGCCCACCTGGTTTTTATCATAACGGCATTCCAGCAGGTCCAGCAATTGAAACACCGATTCCCGGCGTTCGCCGTAAACCGCGTTGAGCGAGGCGTACCACTCCGGGGGGCTTTGCAGGGCCTTCACGGCGGCCAGCTGCACCGGTTTGAACATGCCGGAATCCATATTGCTTTTGAAGCGGAGGACGACCTTGAGGTAGTCCTCCCGCCCGGCGAGCATGCCGATCCGCCAGCCGGCCATGTTGTGGGCCTTGCTCAGGGAGTTCAGCTCCAGGGCCACTTCCCGGGCGCCGGGAACGCTGAGGATGCTGCGCTGCTCCCGGTTCAGGATGAAGGCATAGGGGTTGTCGTTGATCACCAGGATGCGGTGGCGGCGGGCAAAGGCAACCAGCTCTTCCAGGAAAGATTGCGGCGCCGGCGTCCCCGTCGGCATATTGGGATAGTTGGCCCACATGACCTTCACGCGGCTGAGGTCCTGCCGCCCCAGGGCTTCCAGGTCGGGCATCCACCCCAGGCTTTCCTCCAGTGGGTATTCGCGGACCGTCGCGCCGGCCAGGTTGGAGACGGCGCGGTAGGCCGGGTATCCGGGATTGGGGACGAGGGCTTCGTCGCCCTCCTCGAGGAAAGACATGGCAATGTGCATCAGCCCTTCTTTGGATCCCATCAACGGCAACACCTCTCCCTCCGGGTCGAGCGGCGTGCCGAACCATTGGGCGTACCAACCGGCAAAGGCCTGCCGCAGTTCGGGGATGCCGGCGTAGCTCTGGTATCCGTGTACGTCGTTATTGCCAAGCCAGCCGGAAAGCTCGTCCACCACTTCCTGGGCGGGCGGCAGGTCGGGGCTTCCGATGCCGAGGTTGAGCACCGGCTTGCCTTCGGCCCGCATCCGGGCGATCTCCCGGAGCTTCATGGAAAAATAGTATTCCTTGACCTCTCCCAGCCGGCTGGCGGGCCGGATGATCAGGTCGTTTTGGATGGTCGTTGGCTTGGTCATGGCGTTGGTTGTTGGTTGTTGGTTGTTGGTTTGTTGGTTGTCCTGACGAATGCTGCGCATTGTCAGGATGCTGTCCGCAAGCGTCAGCATTTGTTGTTGGTTGTTGGTTGCCCTAACCAACAACCAACAACTAATAACGGGCTACTACTCCTCAAAATGCTCTCCCTTCCGGTACACCCCCAGCACCCGCAGGTTGTGGGTCAGGGGCAGGATGGCCTCGATGGCCTGCCGGTGGCTCACGGCGCCTTCCGTTACGAAATCCAGGAAAAAGAGGTATTCCCAGGGGCGGCCGATGATAGGGGCCGACTGTATTTTCGTCAGGTTGACGTTGTAGGCGGCCAGTACGGCCAGCACCTTATAGAGGCTGCCCACCGTGTGGTCGACAGCAAAAGAGAGGGATACTTTTTCGGCATCCTGATCCGGTTCCGGGTTGTCGCCCCGCAGGACCAGGAAGCGGGTGTGGTTTTTCTTGTTGGTCTCTATGCTTTCGGCCAGGACTTCCATGTCGTACAGCTCGGCTGCCAGGGTGCTGGCGATGGCGCCGATGCCTTCAAGGTTTTTTTCCCGGATGTTGCGCGCGCTCCAGGCCGTATCTGCCGTCTCTACCAGGTGGATTTTCGGGTAGCGGGCAAAAAACGCCCGGCATTGTTCAATAGCGATGGGGTGGGAATGCACCTCGCGCAGGTCTTCGATGCGCTGCCCGGGCAGGGCCATCAGGTTCTGTTTGATGCGCAGGTATATCTCTCCGGTGATGGAGAGCCTGGATTGGTTGAGCAGCGTATAGTTGTGCATCAGGCTGCCGGCCAGGGTGTTCTCGATGGCCATCAGCCCGACGTCCGCCATTTCCTGCCGTTCGACCATCTCGACGAGGTCTTCGAAGGTATGGGCCGGGACGATCTCCAGGGGCGCCTCCCGGAAACAATGGCGGGCGGCAATCTCGTGGAAGGCGCCGGAGTACCCCTGGATGCTCACCCGCACCGGCGAGGCCGGCCGGGATGGAGGAATGCTGCTGTCAGTTGCGGTCGTGATCATAATTTGTCGTTGTTAAATGAAAAAGCCCCGGAAAACGGGGCTCTTTTTAGTCATTGAATGCAAAGAGAAGCCCCTTCATGGCGGACCATAAAAAAAGAAAAAGAAATAGTTTTTTTTGTTGTCTTGGCCAGGGCGCTGCATCTTGGCAATAGGTTTGGTCAAAAAAAAAGCCCCGCGAGCGGGGCTTTTGAAGTTTATCTTGCAGTCAGTCGGACAAAACTCTTCAGCCCCTTATGGTTGGCCATAAAAGTAAAAGCTGAAAAAGTAAAAATTGTCCAATTGAACTTTCATCTCGTACGTATTTGATAGTTGCAAACGTAAAGATTTATTTCTTAAGGCGCAAGCCAGGGTGGTTAATTTTTTATTATTTGGTCCAAAAAAATTATCAATTCGCCGAATAAGTGCGTTTTTTATAAATAGCTTCACAAAGAAAACGGCGTTTGGATTAAAAAATATAAACGAACGTTTGTTAGTGCCTTTTCTGCCCGCCAGGGTTCAGAGGCCGTGCCAGCGGCGCAGGGCCCATCACCGGAAACAGCGCCGGGGCCAGCGAGGCCGCTGCCGCTGCGAAAACAGCCCCACCCCAGCCACCCGGCGGCTATGGGGAACACGGATGCGATGAAAAGGTAATCCTGGCCCACAGCCCACAACAGGGTAGCCGCCAGGGCGGCGGCCAGGGCGGCCAGGGCCAGCCGCCGCCCCCGATACTGCCTGGCGAGAGGCGCCAGCCGCCGTTTGCCGGAGGCCGCCCCCGCCCGATCCGCCAAAGCTGCCAGGCGGAGAGGGCAAACAGCGCAAAGATACCCCCCCACAAGGCCCGGGTGGCCGAAACGATCCTGCCCATGCCTAAGGGGTGAGAAAATATACAACCAGGCCGCTTTCTGCTGCCCCGGGCGTTTGTCGAAAGGCAGCGCCGGGCTGAAATCCGGTCCTTTTCAATAAGGCCAGGGAACGGACATTATCCGCCCTGGACAATGCTTTTATAGCTTCGAGCTTCAGAGCCTGGAAACCATAAGCTGATACTGTTTCGATAGCCTCCGGCATGAAGCCCTGCCCCTGGCAGGCCGGGCTGAGTTCGTAGCCGATCTCCGCCTGTACCCTGTCTGCCGTGAAATTCCACAGACAGATCGTACCGATCAGAGCATCGCTGCCCTTCCGGGTGATGGCCCAGTAGCAGCATTCCCGGTTTGCGATCCCTTTGTTGATCTTTTCGATGAACGACCGGGCTTCTGCCAGCGTTATGGCGCCGGACCTGGCAATGAACTCATTTACCCGGGGGTCGGAGCGGAGCTGCCTGATTTCCGGTGCGTCCCGAAGCTCCAACTGCCGCAGCGACAAGCGGCCGGTGAACAGGCGGGGCAACGGAGAGGAATTGTTTTCGCGCATGATGTGGTGTTTATAATGCAGGGTGGGCATAAAAATGCCTGAAATGTTCCGCCTTCATCAGAGCAGGCAGCCTTGCGATCAAGATGATCGCGACACGAATACGGAGTGGGCATAAAAATGCCTGAAACGTTCCGCCTTCATCAGAGCAGGCAGCCTTGCGATCAAGATGATCGCGGCACGAATGCGGTGCCTTGTGCCCTACCCCCCGGCTACTTTGCTTTCCAGTATCCGCTTGTTCTCCCGCATAGCTGCCGTCGAAAACCGCACGTTTTCTGCGTTCATGACCATGTCGTAATCAAACAACTGCTCGTTCAGTATGGCGGAGCTGTCGTTGTTTTCGATCGCCCGGCTTAAGCTTTTGGCGCTTTCGGCGCTCCGGTCAAAGAAGCTGTGGGCAAAGGCCAGGTTGAGGTAAGCGTAGGTCTGGTTCCGGTTTTTGTTGGTCGACTCTTCGGCAAGCAGGATAGTCTCCTCAAAATACCTTCCGGCCTCTTTGGTTTTTCCCATCATCAGCAGCGTCTTGGCAATCCCGCAGGTTGAAGAATCGTTCCGGTTGATGTTCAGGGAGCTCTCAAAGGTATTTTTAGCCTTTTGGTATTCTCCTTTTTTCAGGTAGGCAAAGCCCAGCCCGTTGTAGATGGTCGTCTTTTTTTCGATCTCCGCCGCTTTGGTCAATGCCTCGATCGCCAGGTCGTATTCGCCCAGGCGGCGGTAGTTTTCGCCTTTCAGGTAATAGGCAAAGTGGGGGCGGTCGTCCAGCTCGATGGCCTTGTTGAGGATTTGGTTGCCCTCCAGGTATTTGCCCTGGGAAAAGCAGGTCCGCGCCAGGTAGCAATTAGCCATATAGTCGTTGGGAAACAATTTTAACGCCTCCCGGAACTCCGTCTCCGCCAGAAAGCTGTTGCCCTGCCGGAAATTCCTTATTCCGGAATTCAGGGAGTAAATAGCTTTGAGATAGGATTTGCTCTCGGATTCGATCTTTTCGATGATCGCCGCCGTGTTTTTCTGGCTGGCTTCCTTGAAACTCTCAATTTCCTTCAGCTCCGCATCCAGCCGTTGGCGCAGGTCCAGCAACTCCTTTTTGGTTTTGGAAATCTGGCTCAGCTCCCGGATTCCGATAACGGCGGCAATCAGGAAGATCAGCGTGATGGCGCCGAAGATCATGGCCGTCCAGTCGACGACGGACTGGGAAAACTGCAGGGCCGTTTCGCTGTTCTGCGTGATCAGCTGGTTCTGCAGCTCGATGTTTTCCAGCTTTTTTTCCAGCAGGCCGAACCGTTCCGGGAGAGATCTCGCTTCGGTTGGATCGATAATGGTGTCATTGGAGAAACAACCTATTGAAATAAGGGAAAGGAACAGCACAGCGAGGGCTTGTTTACTCATGGCCTGAAAGTAAGTTAGTTGCCAATAACTGAAATACGCTTCACGCTACTTTCTCCGGCGAAAACGGCAGTCCCGGCAGTCGGGTACCCGTCTAACGCTGGACAAAGGTGGCCGGGGCTGTGTACGGTGTACGAGTCCAGCGGCGGTCCGGGGTTGTGTACGGTGTACGATGCCCCACCGGGCTGTCCAACGTTAGAATGGCAGTCCCGGCAGTCAATTCATCGCCTCTTCTTCAAAGTATTCGCTCTCTGCCGGAGCGAAATCAACCACCTCCTTTCCTGCAATGAAACTTTCGATCAGGCAATCCAACTCCGCAGGCCGGTGGTACATGATGAAATGTTTGGTATCGTACATGAAAACCGCTTTCACGCCGGCTGGCGCGCCCGCTGCCCGGAGAGTTTCCAGGTATTGTTCCTTCTGGCCTTTTTGATCTGCGCCGGTGAAGGACTGAATGTCCAGTACAGGTATGGAGAGTTTTTGCAGGTCGGCGGTGAGGTCAATCAGCGGATTTTCCCGCCAGTACTGCAGCATGGCTTCCCGGTCGGTAGCCATGAAACCGGACAGCAATTTTATCCGGGTCAGCATGGTTTCGGTGCTGACGCTGTCTTTATTTCCCAAAGTCAGCCCTACGGCGGCGCCATTAAATTTGCTCCATTCCTCGGCGTTCCGGAGTTTTGGCTCCCAGTCCTGGATCACCTGGCCGGCCTGTGCTAACCTTTCTTCCTGGTCGTCCGGCGTCCAGGAGGTGCTTTCAATAGAGCCGTCCACGTTTATCAGCCTTTTGATTACGTCCGGCCTTTTGGCAGCCAGTTGAACGGCAACCATCGAGCCCCAGGAATGGCCCACTGCCGTTATCTCCTGCAGGCCATATTGATCAATCAATTTCGTTTCGCCATTTCCTTTGACGACAACCTCCGGCAATTTTTCGGTGCTGAGAATTTCCTGGGCATTGGGAGCTGCGGAGGCCAGGAGCAAGCCAATAAAGAGAAGGGGCTTTGTCATTTTCTTAAAATTTTGGGTGATTTCAATATGCTGAAAAGCAACAGCGCTCTCAATTTAATCAAGTCCCTGGATTTACTCAATTTTGAAAAGGAAAAACTTTAGAAGGGCGGGTATCCGTCTAACGTTGGACAAAAGTTGCCGGGGTCGTGTACGTTGTACGGGAACAACGGCAGTCCTGGGTGGTGTACGTTGTACGGGATCCATCCGGTTGTCCAACGCCAGACGGGTAGCCAGAAGGGCCCACTTCGCAGTTACAGTCAATCGCTTACTCCGCCGCCGGCCATTGAGGCAACTGCAAACACCTTGCCCGCCAGGCCATGAAACTCTCCCAGCATGGGCAGATTGGAAAGATCGGTGCATTGCGTCATCAGGATACCGATGCCGTCGCGGGAGGGGCTGATGAAAAAGTAAGTGAGAAAAGCGCCGGGCCAGGCGCAATCGCCCGGGCTGCCGAAAGCCGGCTCTTCCGTCTGCACCCCAAAACCCAGCCCGAAGCCGTGGCAGATGGCCGGCATGCCAGGCGTATGCGGCAAGACGCCTTCGGGCAGGTGGTTTTGCATCATCAGCGCGACAGTTTCGGGCCTGAGCAGGCGCGCGCCGTCCAGCTCGCCGCCGTTGAGCAGCATCCGGCAAAAGCGCATATAGTCCCGGGCGGTCGAAACCAGGCCGCCGGCGCCCCGGGGGAAGTTCTTGCCGTTGGCATAGGGGCTGTCAGCGTCGGCTCCGTCCTCCCGTTTCAAATCCTTGCCATACGCGGCAGCAAAACGTGACAGCTTCTCTGCAGGTACCTGGAAGCCGGTATCCTTCATTTTCAGGGTTTCGAAAATGTTTTTTTGCAAAAAACCTTCGATCGGCTCCCCGGATACGACCTCCACGATACGCGCCAGAATATCGGTGCTGTACCCGTACGTCCAACCCTCGCCGGGGTGGTGCGCCAGGGGCAGTTCCGCCAGCAAATCCACTACTTCCGGCAGGGCGCCGGGATGCCTGCTTTTAAACGCCTCGGCATAGGCTTTCTCGGCAGGCGTGTTCCGGAACAGGGTGTTGGCAATGCCGCCCGTATGAGTAAGCAAATCCCGAATGGTCATGGAACGGCGCGGTTTTTCCAGGGCGCCGTCTTCGGCAATAACCTTTACCTTGCCGAAGGCCGGAAGGAACTGCTCCACCGGCCCGTCCAGGCTTAGTTTGCCCTGTTCCGCCAGCATCATCACGGCCATGCTGACAATGGGTTTGGTCATGGAGGCCAGGCGGAAAATGGTGTTTTCCTGCATGGGCGCTCCGCTTTCCATCTCCCGTTTTCCATACACGTCCAGCCAGGTGCGCTCGCCCTGCGCCAGCAGGATGACTGTGCCGGAAAGCAAGCCGCCGTCCGTTTTTTGATGGAAATGTTGCTGGAGCCTGGCAAAAGCTGCTGAGGCCTCCGCATCCGGATTTTGCCCTGCAGGGGAAACGGAGGCGCTCTGCCCCCCTCCCCTTCCAAGGCTCAATAAGAAAAAGGGAAATAACAGTACGGATGATTTTGTCATGACGATTGTTTCTGACAAAAATACAGACGGGAAGGCTTGGAAAAAACGTGCGCAAAAGCCATTTTTAGGGGGTATTTGGGACAGGATAGACAGGATTTACGAGATTTACCCTGTGAAATAGCTGGGAAGGAGCCGGGGTTCATTTCACAGGGTGAACAGGATTAACAGGAATTGCCAATGCGGAGCTGCAGGATGCGGCTCCGCATTGGCAACTTCCCCCCCTCGGGGGATTGAGGGGGGCTTAACAAACAACACCGTACATGAAAAAAACAGCACTTCTCCTTCCCCGTGGCGAAACCATGGGCAGCGCCGTGGTTGGCCCTTATGCCATTTTCGCCAGGGTCAACGAGTTTATGGCGAGCCAGGGCCAGCCGCCTGCATTCGAAGTAGAACTGGTAGGTTGCGAGCCGGCCCCGTCCTTCGAAGAGGGGGCGTTCCGGGTAAGCCCGCACCGCCAATTGGCCGAAGCTGCAGGGTATGATTTGGCTATAATCCCCGGGTTTACGGGCGAGGTAGCAGCCATGTTGTCGGCCAACCGTCCGCTCATCGCCTGGCTGAAAGAGCAACGCGAAACGCATGGGACGGAGCTGGCGAGCCTGTGCAGCGGCGCCTTCTTCATCGCCGCTGCCGGCCTGCTGGACGGGAAAAAATGCACCACCCACTGGGCTTATGCCGACGAATTCCGGACGCGCTTCCCCCGGGCCAACCTGATGCCAGAGCGAATCGTCACCGACGACAGGGGCATTTACGCCAGCGGCGGGGCCTACTCATCCCTGAACCTCGTGCTTTATCTGCTGGAAAAATTCAGCGGCAAGGCGGCGGCCGTCTGGGCAGCCAAGGTGTTCCAGATCGACCCCGGCCGCCGGTCGCAAAAGCCGTTCGTGATCTTCAGCAACCAGGGAGCGCACCAGGACGAGGCCATCGCCCGCGTGCAGGAACACATCGAACGGCATTACCGGGAGGGGCTGACCGTCACCGGGCTGGCCGGCCGCTTTGCCTTCAGCCGCCGCAATTTCCTGCGCCGGTTCAAGGAAGCCACCGGCAACACGCCCATCGAGTACCTGCAACGGGTGCGCATCGAAGCCGCCAAGCGCAACCTGGAAACCAGCTTCGGCGGCATCGGGGAAGCGTTATCCGCCGCCGGGTATAGCGACGCCAAAACGTTTCGGCGGCTGTTTAAAAAATATACGGGATTTTCGCCTATGGAGTACAGGAACAGGTATCGGCTTTGAGATGGGCAACCTCAGGACTACTTACCCTTGATTATTTTGAACGTCCTCACCCTTTCCCCATCCAGAATAACATCCAGGAAATAAACGCCCGGCGCCAACCCACTGAGGTTGCTCAGAGTCATTTGCTGCTCGCCGGCCGGCAAGCCCTGGTACCGGGCTGACCGGATTGCCTTTCCGGAACCATCAGCCAAAGCCAAATCCAGATGGCTAATGGTTCCCGGAAGCTTTACTGCGGCCGTTATACTTTCAAAAAACGGATTGGGGAAAACCGAAGCAGAAACTACAGGAAAAACCGCTTCCCCTGCATTGCTGATGGCCTCTTCGCAATCAAGGTATACTTTTAGCAATGCCTGCACCGTTGAGGCCAGCGCCCAGGAATTGATATTGGCATCGTTAGCATGCACCGCAATACTGAGATCTTTGCCGGGGAAATAAACCACGCTGGAGGAGTAAGACACGTCGCCGCCGTGGCCATAACTGGCCAGGCCGAGGTAACTGCGCTCCACCAATCCCAGGCCGTAGCGGGAGCCTCCGGGCATGGTGGTGCCGACGGTTTGCCGGGCGGCATCCCAGGTTTCTGGCGCGTACAGGCTGCCGCTCATGCAGGCGCGCATCCAGCGGGCCATGTCGGCAGGGGTTGCGAAGTAGGCGCCGGCCGGGCCGGTGGCGCTGAAAAAAGATCGCCAGTTGGAAAAAAAGGCGTGCGCGTCGTCCACCACCCCATCGCCCGTGATGTCGAGCCAGAGGTGGGCTACCTGTTCCGGCAAGGGATCATAGGCAGGCAGGGAAAAGCTTTCCAGGCCGAGGGGCGTGAAAAAACGCTGATCGAACTCCTGCCGGTAGGGGTTGCCGGTTGCCGCTTCGATGACCATGCCCAACAGCAGATAGTTGGTGTTGGAATACCCCCACCTCGTCCCGGCCTGGAATGCCGGCGGGCGGATGAATTCAGCGATCACTTCTTCCAGCGTCCAGATCCGGTTTACATTGGCCAGCATCTGCGGCTGGAAACCGGGGTTTTGCAGGATGTCGTATACTCCGCTTTGGTGCCGCAGCAACTGGCGGATGGTGATGTCGGGGTTGACGTGCGGAAATGCCGGCAGCCATTGGTGCAGGCTATCGTCCAGGGCCAGGGTGCCCTCATCCGCCAGTTGCAGGATGCAGGCGGCGGTGATAGTCTTGGTCACGCTGGCGATGGCGAAGGCGTGCTCCGGGCCGACGCTGTCCGGAGGGGAAAGGGAGGAAACGCCGCTGCCGCCCGCCCATACGGCGCCGTCGGGCAGCTGCAGGGCAGCGCCTAAGCCTTTTATGCCGAGCACCTGATGCGTGGAGTCGAGGGCGTTTTGCAGGGCTTCTGCTAACTTGGGATCGACGTCCTGGGCCGTCGTTTTCCCCAGCAAAAAGAGGGAGAAAAAAACCAGAAGAAACAAAAATCGAATTGGTTTCATTTTTTGATTATTTGAAATTTTATACGCTAAATCACCAACATCTTCTCCAACAATAATATCCCGTCAGAAAACAAGCGGACATACCAGACACCTGCCTTCAATCCATCTATAAATATTGCATTGCCATAAAGCGGAGCCTCCTGCCTGAACGCCACCCTGCCTGAGCCATCGGAGACCTCCAGGATGCAGGGGCGGCCGGCCAGGGCTGCCGGGATTTCCACTTTTACAGAACCTGTGCTGGGATTAGGAGCAACCCTCAGCTTCCAGTCCACAGCCTTTTCGCCAGCCTGCGCCGGCTGCTCGTCCAGCCCAGTGATGCGCCGCAGCCGGCCCGCTTCGGCCACGTACAGCGTATCTTCCGAAACAGTGAAGCCGAGGCCGAGCGGCCGGTTGAACCGCGCGCCTGCAGCGTCGCCGTCTATAGAGCCGGGGGTGCCCGTTCCGGCGAGGGTGTCGAGGTTGCCCTGCAGGTCCATCCGGTAGATGCGGTGGTTGCCCTGCGAGGGGAAGTAGAGTCGCCGGTCTTTTTTGCGGAAAACGAGGTTGCCTGCTTTAGCGCCCAGTTCCAGCACCAGTTCCGGCACTCTTGCTGTGGTGTCTATCCTGAATATTTTGCCGGTGGGCGTATTGGCGACCCAGAGATGGCCTTCGTCGTCGAAAGCAACGCCCTGGGGGCGGAAAAAATCGGTTGTTTCCAGCCATGTTTCCGAGCTGCCATCCGGTTTTACCTTAATGACCTGATTGCCGCTGTAAGCAGGGAAAGCCCCGAAACAGGTGACAAAAATATTGCCTTCGCTATCCAGGGCAAGGCCTGCCGGGCCATCCAGTCCGGAGAGGACGGTGGCCACAGCGCCCGTCGCCGGATCATAACTTTTCAAGGTGTTGTCGTCGTAATTGGTCACGAAAAGCAATCCGGCGCCGTTTTCGTCGATATCGATGGGGCCGCTGAATCCCGTCCTGAAATTCGGGTCAAAACCGCCTTCAGGCGTAGCCCTGCCGATGGCCAGGCCCTGCATCAGGCCTCCGGGCGTGGTGTAGATGAAGCCCGCTGCATCGACATGGATTCCGTCGACGATCCGGGGATGTGAAACCACCGTTTCCACTGTTTGCGCTTCGATATTTTGGGCAGCCAGCAGACAAGCCAGCAGGCAGTACCGCTTCCACATGGCGTTATGGTTTAAGTTTGAATAACTTTGAATACCCGGCTAATTTATCGCCAGGCGCTGTTGGCAGGGGGTAAAAAATTGAACAGGATACAGATGGCGGAGTATTATAAAGGAATGGTCAGGCAGGCGACACCCGGCGGCCCGGCGCTGGCCTGGCGGCGACCCGTGCGCTGGGCCGGCAATGAAATGAGGTTCTCCTCGATTTCCGAAGCGGATATTACGCTGGATACTTCGAGGTTTCATATTGCGGTGCCGGCCTGCGGCACGGAAACCTTTCTGGTGGATGGGAAACCGTTTTCTGCGCAGGCAGGCGAGTATTTCATTTTCAATCCTCGTCAGCACGTCCGGGCAGAAGGTTTTTTTAAAACGCCGGTGGAGGGTTACTGCTTTTTCCTGACAGAGAAAACGATACGGGAAACGGCCCATGCCATCGGCCGGCCTGCTGAAAAGCTGCTCGATTCGCCCTTCGCTTACTCCTGGCAACAGCAGGAGTTCATGGTGAAAAGCTACCGGCTGCACGAAAACGCCTTCGGGCAGTTCCTGCTCCGCCTGCGGCAGGACCTGCTCAGCGGCCCGGAAAAGCAATTCATCGACTGGGACGCCTTGTATTTTGAAATGGCCGCCGAATTCCTCCGGGCGCACCGGCAGATCGGGCGGCACCTGCAGGCCATCCCCTCGGCACGCACGCTGACAAAGCAGGAGGTTTACCGCCGCATCAGCCTGGCTCATAGCTACATATTGGAAAATTTTGACGGCCCAATCTCACTCGAAGACCTGGAAAAAGTGGCGTTTTTTTCCAAGTATTACATCATCCGGATGTACCGGCAAATCTACGGCCTGACACCCCATCAGCACATCCTGCAACTGCGGGTAGAGCGGGCGAAGGAATTGCTGCGCAAGGGCCATTCCCCAACGGAAGTAGCCCTGCGGCTTTCTTTTACTGACCGGCGGGCTTTCGCGAAAATATTCAAGCAGCGGATAGGCGTCTCGCCTTCTGCTTTTTCCCGGTTGCCTGGGTGAGGGATTTATTCACACTACTGGACATTTATGAAGTTGTTTTTTAAACGTTCCTTAGTAGCGATTTCTCCATCATCCTTTTCTAATAGTTCCGTATCCTGCCCCGCGCCTGCGAAGAGCGGTATTTTTCCAGGAACAATTCCTCCGGCGGTTCCTCATTTGTATCCTGATCTTCTTCGGGGTACCGTTCTTCAAAGCCTAGTTTTTTCAGAAAGGCGATGCTGCGCCGGTTCTCCCGCTTTACTGTTGCAAACAGGTAGAGCCGGTCCATTTTCCGGAAGAGGAACTCCTGGAAGTACTGCACCGTCCGGAACGGCAGGCCTGTGCCCCGGTATTTGTCGACGAAAGCGAAACCGATGGCGCACTGGCGGTGGTTGTAGCCGAAGCGTTCGCGGCTGAAGTCGAAGGCGTGCAGCAGGCCGACATGCTCCCTGCCTTTTCTCACCAGCCAGTCGGCGCCGCCGTGTTTGGGGGAATAGGGCATGACGATGCGCAGATGGGCCACGTATTCGTAGAGCTGCTGCGGGTCCTTGAAGCGCTCGTCCACCCAGGGATCGGGATCGTTTTCGAACATATCCAGCACGAGGCGCCGGTTCTCGAAGTCCAGCATGTCAAAGGACAGGCCATCCGGAGTGTCCGGGATGCGGGGAAACGCCCACAACGGCTGCCGGCCGATGTTGCGCTCCATGTACGACTGCAGCCAGGCGGGGAGGGGGTAACTGCCGTATTTATTGGCGTCCATACGTTTACTTCACCTCTGTAGAAGCGACTGACAAGTGTATGTCGCCATCTTCCAGCATGGTGATTACATAATCCAATATAAAATATTTATCAGCCCCATAGAATTTAACTTTCCGGTCGATCAAACTTCGGATATCTGCCTCTATTTCCTTTGCGTTTAGCTCTTCCACCATCTGTTTTATGGACTCTTCCCGTTTTTCCGGCGGCAGGTTGGCAGTATTCCAGCACATGATCAAAAAGGGCACATACTTTTTGTAATCCGATTCCGTTTTGCAATTCGCGATCAGGTCCGCTCCGTAGTCCAGGATCAGTTCAGATACTTTGACCTCAAAACTCCCAGATTCTATCTTCGCGCCTTTCAGCACCTCCAAGGATTCCAGTTTTTCCAGCAACTTCCTGTTCAAGTCAGGCCTGGTGGGTTGCCTTTCGGGCGCCTGGTTTTTCCTACCCTTCTTCTTTTTTCTCTTTCTCGATACCGGCATGTCTGATATTTTTAAATTGATCGTTTATCATTTGCGTTACTCAATCCTTACCCACTTCTGCCCTCCATTGACAGCAACCAATGCCCTGCCATCTTTCCCCACCTCCAGGATCTCTTCAAATTCCGGCCTCAGTGCTACCCTGCCCTCCTTGTCGATCAGCCCCCATTTGCCGTTCACCCAGCGGGAATATTCTCCATCTTCCTCGGTAATACAATCCGGGCAGACAGGGGCATAGCCGTTCACGAAGGGGTATGCTGCCGCATATTGTGGTTTTATCCGAACCGCTCCTGTCTCTTCGTCTGCATACCCGATCTTCCCGTTTTTCACGATGCGGAAGTAGCCGTCGCTGGGGTAGTCCGGTCCATTGTCGTAGAGGAATACCTGATAGAGGGTTTCGCCTGCTTTATTCACTGCTACCAGGCCGGCATCGGGTTTAAAAACGAAGGCGTAGTCTTTCGAAGTGCCGGCAGAGAACTCCGGATAGGCTTCTTCTTCCGGCTCCGCAGCCCGGTTTGCCGAACGGGTTTCTTCCGCTGCGGCCTGTTCAGCCGTACCTTGCCCGCCGTCCGGCCGGGGAGAGCAGCAGCAGGCAGTCATCAGGATAAACAAGCCATAAATTGCCGGAGTACAGTTCTTCTCGTTTTTCATTTGAGCCAGGTTGATGGCCTGCAAAATACGGTTTTTATAATCAACGAACCAACGAATCCCGAAAGTGGAGTACAAGGCACTACCACTCGAACACGTCAGTAAACTTATGTCAACCCCGGTTCTTTCCTGAGAAAAAAGGTTAAAGAACGCAACGAGAAAGACCAACGATCTGGATAGGCTTCTTGGCATTCAGGATACGACAAACCACTGGTGGATTATATAGACGACCTGGAAAAGGCGGAGGAGAACAGGGACATCCTGAAGGGCTTCTTCTCCGTTCTGAAGGATTCCGCCCCCTACCTGGGGTTTTTCCTGATCACCGGCGTCTCCAAGTTCAGCAAAGTGAGCTTGTTTTCGGATTTGAACAACCTGGAAGACATCACCCTGGCGCCGTCGGCCGCCACCCTTACCGGCTACACCCAGGCGGAGCTGGAGCACCATTTTGAAGAACCGTTCCGGGAAATGGCCAAGGCGGAGGAACAGGACTATCCCACCCTGGAAGTCAAAGATACGATGCGCCAGCATCTACTGGCCGCCTTCCGCCAAACGCCTGTCACCGATAGCCAGCCGGTGCTCATCCGTATCAAACGAGCGCTGGATAAGGGTGATCTGGAACACTTCATTGAACTGGTTAACACTTTGTTCGCCTCCATTCCCCACCAGATCTTCCTGCAGCGGCAGGAAGCCTTCTTTCACGCCATCCTGCACCTGGCCTTCTCAGGCATCGGCCTGCTGGTGCAGTCGGAAGTGAGCACCGCCAAGGGACGGGCCGATACCATCGTCCACACCAAAAACCGGACCTACGTCATGGAATTCAAACTCGACGGCTCGGCAGGGTCGGCGCTGCAACAGATCCGGGAAAAACGCTACGGCAGCCCCTTTCTGGGAAAGGATAAAGAGGTGATTGCCCTGGGGATAAACTTCAGCTCAGCCGACAAGAAAGTGGCGGAATGGCAGGCGGTGCCTTATGAGGAGTTGCTGGTGGAGGGGTGAGGAGTGAAGGAGTGAAGGAATGATGGAATGATGGAATGATGGAATGATGGAATGAAGGAATGAAGGGCAGGCAGGCTACAATCATTCCCTCTATCATTCATTCCTTCATTCCATAAGCAGCCCCCTTCCTCCTCCGCCTCTGCTGAAAAACCGTAACCACCAGTGCCAATGCCGCCGCTGCCAGCAGGGCAGTAAAGCTCAGCTTCAAACTATCCACCTTCGACAGGAAACCGAGGAAGGCAGGGCTGATCAGGAAGCCCACATAGCCAAAGCCGGCTACAAAAGAGATGCCCTCCGCCGAGGAGACGCCCTCCGTTTTGCCGGCCAGCCGGAACAGCTCCGGGATGACCACCGAGAATCCCAGGCCCACCAGGGCGAAGCCGATCAGGGCGGGGGTGAACTCCGCCGTCAGTATGCCCACAAAACCGGCCATGCTGATCAGGCAGCCGCCGATGATGATGTTGGTGGGCCCATAGCGCCGGCTGACGGCGTCGCCGAAGAAGCGCCCCAGGGTCATCGTAGCTGAAAAGAGTACAAAACCCAGGCCGGTGGCGCGCTCGGAAGCGATCAAAACCACATCCTGCAGGTACAGCTTGCTCCAGTGTTCGATGGCCCCCTCGCTGCCCATGATCAGGAAAGCGATGACGGTGAGCCCCAGCAGCGGCTCCAGCAGGCCTATCCGGAAGGGGTTCTCCTGCCGTTCGATCTTTTTCCCCGGCATGCCGAGGTAGGCTTTGGCCAACAGCACGTTGGCCAGTATCACCCCGGCCATCACCCAGGCCATGTGGGCCAGCGGCAGCTCAAACCAGGTGATCACCAGGCTGCCGATCCCGCCGCCGATCACGCCGCCCAGGCTGAAGAAACCGTGGGAGGCCGACATAAAATGTACCTCGTCTTCCTGCTCGACCTCCGATACCAGCGCATTCATTGCGATATCGGTAAGGCAACAAAACAGGCCGCAGACATAAAGGGCGGCGCAAAGCAACGGATAACTGCCAACCGACAACGGCAATAAGAACGCCATGGACAGCACCACAATACCGGCCAGCGTCGCCCGCCCCAGCCCCGCCCGGCCGATGATGGCCGACGAGGCCGGGATCATGGACAGGGTGCCCAGCGCAAAGCAGAACAGGGCGATGCCGACCTGCCCGTCGTCCAGGCCCAGCTTCTGTTTGACGTAAGGGATGTACAGCACCCAGGTGCCGACCAGGATGTTGAGGGAGGCGAATACCCAGGCGGGGGCGAAGTAGCGGAGCCTGGAGAAGATCAGTTGCAGGGCGTTCATGGGGGTAAAGATAGGCTGTATTTGTGTATATGTTGGTGTATTGGTGTATTGCTGATTTCCGCAGCAGCCTCGCGAAGGCACGGTGTCAATTACCAGGAATACCCTATGTTGCCATCCTGCCTACAATCCCAAAATAGGAACCCGGTTCGAGTTCGCTGTGCGCTATCAACTCAAAGGACACCTCAAACCCTACCTTCCGCAACAAGGCCTCCCAGGTTTTTTTAGGAAAAATGCCCTCTGCCGCCCGGTCGTATTCACACCTTGTTGCCTGGCCTTTAACCTTTATCAGATAGGCATATTCAGTTTCCACCACATCGTCATCCGGATCGGCATCATAGGTCCATTCCAGGTAGCGGATGCTTCTGTGGCCGTCGTCGTGGCCGCCGTGGCTGGTGGAAGGCCGGAAGGTTTCCTCAAAAAAATCGGGAGCGATGAACAGGAGGCCGCCCGGTTTCAGGTGCTTTTTTGCCGTGCGAAACACCTTTTCCAGATCATCTGGCGTGGTGATGAACATAATGGCGTCGTGGATGAACACCAGGTCGAATTGTTGCCTGAGGTCAATTTCCCGCATATCGCCGACGAAATGCCCGCAGTCCGGGTTCAGCTCCCGGCTCACCCGGATCATCTCCGGCGAGATGTCGGTGAGGGTAAACCGGCACTTTTTCTTCAGGTGGAAGGCGTTGTTGCCGCCGCCGCTGCCCAGTTCGAGGGCATCCCGGATGTCGGGTTTGTATTTTGAGATGATCTCCCAGTAGAGCCCTGCTTCTTCGGCGTAGTCGGCAGGGCCGGACAGGAGGGGCCACCAGCTGGCCAGTTCGTGGTAGAGTTTCATAAAGTTCCGGCTGTGAATTATAGTTTCAATCAAATATACCCATTCAATCTGGCGTTTGTTAAAATATTGTATTATCTTTGCATCCAGGTAAATTAAGTTCTTAGGCTAATTGAATGTTAACCTTTCCATTATCCTTCCTTAGTTTCTTCCGTTTTCTTAATCTTTTTAACTTTTCCGCGCAAAGCGGAGTTCAATTTCATTTTTTTATGAACATTTTTGTTGCTAAATTAAACTTCGACACCCAGGAGATGGACCTTCAGGATGCTTTCGAGCAATACGGCGAGGTGGATTCCGTAAAAATTATTATGGACAAGTTCACCGGAAAATCCAAGGGGTTCGGATTTGTCGAAATGCCCGACGACGAGGCTGCTCAGGCCGCCATTGACGGACTGAACGGCCAGGAGTTCGACGGGCGCACCATCGTTGTCAAAAAAGCCGAACCTCGCGAGAACCGGGGCGGTGGCGGTTTCAACCGCGGCGGCGGCGGCGGTGGCGGATACCGCGGCGGCGGCGGCGGCGGCGGCGGATATAACCGCGGCGGCGGCGGCGGTGGATACAACAAGAGGTATTGATGAAAAAGCGCATTCGGCGAATGCGTGTCACCTTATAGAGATTTGACAGAAAAGCTCTGGGCAACCGGGGCTTTTTCTGTTTGCGGGAAGGGCGTGAACGTCGGAACCCGGGGTGTTGTTCGTTGTTTGTTGCACCTACTTACGCCCTGGAAGCCTGTCCCTGCTCCAGCACCCACGCAATGCCCATCACCAGCAGGCAGCCGATCGGGTTGAACCACAGGTAAGCGATCTTCATCAGGTGCCAGGTGTCGCCCACGAGCAGCCAATAGCCCTGCCCGTTGGCCCAGTAAATGACCAGGACGAGCGCTTCGGCAACCAATGCGGCGATGAACACGGCCCGCGCCCCGATGCTTTTCATGAAAAAGGCCACCATAAAAATGCCCAGGATGGGCCCGTAGAAGAGGGAGCCGATGATGTTGACCGCCTGGATCAGGTTTTCGAACAGGCCCGCCGTAGCGGCAAAGAACAGGGCGATGGCGCCCCACAGGATGGTGAAGAACTTGGAAGCATTGAGGTAGTGGCGGTCCGTTTTTTTCCGGACGAAGCTCCGGCGGTAGATGTCGATCACAGTGGTGGTGGCCAGGGCGTTCAGCTCGGAAGAAGTAGACGACATGGCCGCCGAGAAGATCACCGCCAGCAGCAGCCCTACCAGCCCGACGGGCAGGTATTCGGTAACGAAGGTGATGAAGACGTAGTCGCGGTCTTCCAGCTTGGCATTGGGGTCGGCCTGCCGGATGAGGGCGTCGACGCCCTGCCGGATTTCGTTATCCTTGGCGATCAGGCTTTGCAGGCGCTGCTGGGATTCGGCCACGGCGGCTTCGTCCTCCCTCCGGAGGGCTTCGATGAGGTACTCCGATTCCTGCCGCTGCTCCAGGAAGAGGGTGTTATGCTGGGCCTGCAGGTTCTCCAGCTCAGGCTCGTAGACGGTGTTCTCCAGCTTCTCCATATTCGCCGTATTGAAATGGATAGGCGGCTGTTCGAATCGGAAGAAGATAAATACGAGGATGCCGACAAAGAGCACCAGGAACTGCATGGGCACCTTGAGGATGCCGTTGAAGAGCAGCCCCAGGCGGCTCTCGGTGAGCGACTTGCCGCTGAGGTAGCGCTGCACCTGCGACTGGTCGGTGCCGAAGTAGGACATGAACAGGAACACCCCGCCCAGCATGCCCGACCAGAAGTTGTAGCGGTTGCTCAGGTCGAACTCGAAGTCCACCACGTTGAGCTTGCCCATCTTGCCGGCCATGCCCACCGCATCTCCGAATTTGACGTTCTCCGGCAGCTGGAGCATCAGGATCACCGCTGCGATGAACATGCCGGAAAGGATGACGATCATCTGCTGCTTCTGGGTCACGCTCACTGCCTTGGTGCCGCCCGCCACGGTGTAGAAGATCACCACCAGGCCGATGAAGAAGATGGTCCAGTTGAGGCTCCAGCCCAGGATGGTGGACAGGATGATGGCCGGCGCGTAGATGGTCAGCCCCGCCGCCAGCCCCCGCTGGATGAGGAAGAACAGGGCGGTCAGCGTCCGCGTCTTGAGGTCGAACCGGCCTTCCAGGTACTCGTAGGCCGTATATACCTTGAGGCGGTAGTAAAGAGGCAGCACAAAAATGCAGAGGATGACCATGGCTACCGGCAGGCCGAAATAGAACTGGGCGAAGCGCATGCCGTCTTCGTAGGCCTGGCCCGGCGTCGACAAAAAAGTGATGGCACTGGCCTGGGTGGCCATGACCGACAGGCCGATCGTCCACCACGGCAGGTCGCGGTCGCCCAGCAGGTAACTCTGTACGCTGGCTATATTTCGGGTCTTCCAGACGCCGTAGGCGACAATGCCCAGCAGCGTCCCTAACATCACGGTCCAATCCAGGGTGCTCATGTTGTAATGCGGGTTATATGGCTATGGCTGTATTGTTGTAATGCTGTGGCTTATCGCCAACGCCCG
Organism: Lewinellaceae bacterium; assembly: GCA_020636375.1. Lineage (GTDB taxonomy): Bacteria > Bacteroidota > Bacteroidia > Chitinophagales > Saprospiraceae > JACJXW01. The sequence goes on from JACJXZ010000018.1 coordinate 110,001, forward strand.
GGTCAGGAATAAGCATGGGTGAAGATATAAAATAAGGCGATGATGATGGCATGCAGGATGAGGACGAAGGCGTACATCTGGCTCCAGGACCGGAAGAGCGCCGGGGGCGCTTCGTCGTTGTGCTCGTCAAAGTTGGTATCGGGTGTCGGCATGTTGGTTGTGTTTTCGTGCATTCGTGCATTTGTGCATTCCAGCGAGGCTAAAATAGCCTTATCCGGCAGGATGACCCATTTTTTAACAATTATTAACGCCTGGGGGCGGGTTTGGGGCGGAAGCCGGGCCGGCCATTAGAGGACAGAGGAGGCCAGCCTTCCGCTCCGCCCCGGCCCAAATGCTGACAATTGTTAGCGCTTTTTTCTTTTTCAGGAGCTATCTTAGCACCTGAAACCAAAACCCGACCATGCACCGCACCCTGCTCCTTTTCCTGTTCCTCCTGCCCGGCAGCCTCGCCCGGGCCCAAACCGCCTATACCGTCGAAACCATCCCCGACCCCAAGCAGAGCGGCGGCGGCTACGTCAGCAACCCGGACGGCATCCTGTCGGCGGAGGAAGTTGGCAGCCTCAATACCCTGATCAGCGAGCTGGAGCGCAACGCCACCGCCCAGGTGGCCGTGGTGATCGTCAACAGCATCGGGGAGGACAACCCCAAGGAGTTCGCCACCCGCCTGTTCGCCCGCTTGAGCATCGGCCAGGCCGACAAGGACAACGGCCTGCTCATCTTTACGGTGATGGACCAGCGGCGCACCGAGTTCGAGACCGGCTACGGCCTGGAGGGCGTGCTGCCCGATATCATCTGCTACCGCATCGGCATGCAGGAACTGGTGCCCTACTTCCGGGAGGGGCAGTACGGCCAGGGCCTGTACGCCGCCACGGCAAAGATCAAAGCAACGCTGGAGGACCCGCAGGCCCTGGAAGAAATCCGCTCGGAACTGCGGGGAAAAGAACCGGCAAGGCCGGTTGCCGGGTTGCCGGCAGTTCTGGGATGGTACATCGTCGCCAACATCATTTTCCACTTTTTCCTGCTGATCTGGCTGCTCTACACCCGGTTCAGCAAACAGGAGCTGTACGACCGCTACCGGGCGGTCCGGCCCCTGTATTCTTTCATTTTCATCATCCTCTTTCCTCTTCCCTTCATCCTGGTTTACTTCTACCTGCGATGGTTGCTGAAATACCTCCGCAACCACCCCCGCTACAGCAAGGTGAACGGAAAGCTCATGCACAAGCTGGACGAACAGGCAGACGACGAATTCCTGGAAAGGGGGCAAATTACAGAAGAAGAACTCGGCTCGGTCGACTACGACGTCTGGGTGACCGACGACGGGGACGACGTGCTCATCCTGCGCTACGCCCGGCGCTGGGGCAAATATGACAAATGCCCCAAATGCCGCTATCTCACCTATTCCAAACAACGCTCCCGGGTGGTGCGCAGCGCCACCTACTCCCACAGCGGCGAACGGGAGGTCACCTACGCCTGCAAGAACTGCAATTACATCGACGTGCGGACCGAGATCATCCCGCAAAAGGTGCGCGGTGGCGGCGGTGGCGGCGGTTTTGGCGGCGGTGGCGGCGGCGGCGGCTGGGGAGGCGGAAGCTCCGGCGGCGGTGGCGGCGGGGTGAGTTGGTGAGGGGGTGAGGAGGTTGTTGTTTGTTGTTTGTTGTCTGTTTGCCGTTCGCATTTCGCTGTTCGCTGTTCGCATTTCGCCGTCTGCCGTCCACCGTCTGCCGTCCGCCGTCCGCCGTCTGCCGTCTGCCGTCCGCCGTCTGCCGTCCGCCGTCCACCGTCTGCCGTCCGCCGTCCTATCACCTCAGCCGCTTCCCATAGACCCGGAACTGCTTATGCATGCGGGCGTTGATCCGCTGGTACTCGGCGAGCATGGGCTTGTTGTCTTCTGATACCAGGTGCGTTTCCAGGGTTTCGATGCCGGCCTGCCGGGCGCTTTGGATCATGGGCCAGGCCATCAGGATGTCGATCCCCTTTCCCCGGTGGTTGTTGTCGATGGCGCCGAGGAGCAGGTCCAGCTGCCTGGTTTTCCTGGCGGAAGCGAGGATGTGCAGGAAACCGAACGGGAAAAGTTTCCCTTTTGCCCGCTGAATGCCTTTCGTCATGTTCGGGACGCCGATAAAAAAGGCGATCAACTTTCCCGTCTCGTCCGCCGCCATCTTGACGTAGCGGGGGTTCAGGAGCGGCAGGTAGCGGTCCACCAGGAATTTAATCTCCCCGTCGTCCAGGGGCTGGAATCCGTAGATGCCCTTGTAGGTTTCATTGACCAGTTCAAATACCGGGACGATATAGGGGCGGATCTGCTTTCGGCTTTCAAATTCCAGGAGCCGGAATTTCGTATTTCGCTTTATCCGTTCATAAATCCGGGAATAATGGGCAGGGATGCCTCCTTCCTTCAGGTCGATCAGGAAATCGAAACAGTCCATCTTTTTGCCGTATCCCTTTTTTTCCACGAAGCGGGGCATATACGGCAGGTTGCAGCTCGTGGCGATGACGGGCAATTCGTCGAAACCTTCGATCATAAACCCCTGGGGGTCTTTTTCCGAGAACCCGAAGGGGCCGACGATCTCCTCCATTCCTTTCTGCCTGCCCCATTGTTCGACGGCATCCAGCAGGGCGAAAGCCACGGCTTCATCCCCGAAACAATCGAAATGGAAAAACCGGACGGCCTTTTCCTGGTGCAGGGCATTGTACTTCCGGTTGATGATGCCCATGATCCTGCCCACCGGCTGGCCATCCCGGTAGGCCAGATAGAGCACCGTGTCGGAATGGGCGTAAGACTTGTTCTTTCGCGGGTTCAAAAAGTCCCATTCGTCGATGTAGATCGGAGGAAGCCAGTTCTTGTGTTTGGCATGGATCTTTTCGGGAAGATAGATAAAAACCCTTTGTTCTTTTTTACCGGTAACCTCCTTAAGGGAAATAGGCATGATGTTCAGGTTTGTAGTTAAGGAATGGCTTTTTTGCTTATCCGGTAGCCGAGATAAGCAAAGGGGATGGCCGAGAGGATATCTATGGTGTAATGAATATGCTGAAACAACAGCAAGGCGGCGAGCACGGCCACCAGGGCCAGGGCGGCCCGCTTTTCCACCTTGCCGGTAAGGGATAGGAAAATCAGGAAAGCGGTGGACGTATGGCCGGAAAAGAACAAATCCTGCGTAAGCGCCGGCGCCCCGGAGAAGAACGGCGTCAGCGGGTCCGGCATCGGCACCAGGCCGGCAGGGGGAGCAAGCGGAGTGAGGTAAAGGGTCGCCACCCGCATCAACAGGACCAGGGCATAGGAAGACAGGAAGCGGATGAAAATGCCCGGCGAAAAAACGCTCCTTCCGACGATATAAAAGAGCGCGCAGTAGATCAGGAGAAAGATCGGCCCGGAAAAGTCCCGGGGTGGCAGCAGGCGCAGCACCGGGTCGTCCAGGGCCGCCCCCGGGCGGTGCTCCAGGAACTGGAAGTAGCCGGGCAGGAGGAACAGGTTCACCAGCAGGACGAGCAGGGAAAAACCAGCGGCCACCCGGAACCGGGGCTGTGCCCAGGCCTGGCGCCATGTGCCCGGGCTGCTTGTTGTTGCTGTGTTCATCTTACTGTATGCCCTTGATTCAGGGGCGTAAAATACCTATTGGCAGCCTAAAACAGAAAATATTTGGAGCAGGAAAGCATGGAGTACAGCATGTTTCCCGACGATTGTGCCGGCCAGGCACAGCTTGCTCTGGCCAACCGTTATGTTTATTGCAATTTTCCGTATAAATTATTGCAGTTAATCCGGGATGCAGCCCCTCATGTCCCAGGTCAGGCCACTGAATAAGTTATCTCCGCAAATACACGGGTTATGCCCTGCATAAATCCCCCCTGCCCGGGTGGAATACTCAAACGTCCCATCTTCCGGGCAAAAATGCTCAGGGGCTCCGTCTTTCCACATGTAAATGTTGTAGAAGGAGTAAGTGTCACAGTTGTTAGCTTCCGACCGCCCATCGGCGGTACAGTACAACGTCCCTTCATCAGGATAGACCGCCACAATATACCAACCTTTACCCACGCAATCGTTCGCGGCGACTTCCGAGCACAGGAGCGGAGGCGGAGGTTCAGAGATGCACCCTCTCAGCGTGAGGGTGACCGTTCCGCCGGGCTGGCCATTCATCATGACGGCCACCTGGTGCGTACCGGCGCCCAGGAAGGTCGTCACTTGCAGGGTGGGCACATTTTGGTTAAAGTCGTTGGGCGAAAAGACTTCTTCCTCATCGATCATTATCCGGGCCGAAGCCACTCTGTCGTTGGTTACCGTCAAACATACATCAGCTTCTTCGCCCATGTCGAACACCCGAACGATATTCACCGGCTTGCCGGCGGAGCGCTCCAAGGTTTGCGGGCCGAAGATGAAATCCGCTTCACAGGGGTCGCAATTGAGCCGTAGAGCCGCCTTTCCATTGTAATCTGAAAGGGAGGCGCCCACGTCGTCCTTTTGGCATGTTGTCATCAGGAAGCAGGCTGCCAGGAAAAACACCATCGATAGGCAATTGATTTTCATGGCTGGATATTTTTTAGAAACCAGAAATACTTACCGGTCTTTTCTAAAAAGTGGGTTAGCCTGGATGGAAGGTTAGCAGGAGGTGGAAGGGGGAGCGATTTAAAACACTTGTAATCCGCGCTTCAAGGTGGCTTATTCTGTTATTTGTAACAATGATTTTCCTCATCTGCCTTAAAGTATCCTCAACACCCCAACACCTCAACACCCCAACACCCCAACACCCCAACACCCCAACACCCCAACCCCATCCCATAGGGGTAGCCCCCTCCCAAAAACATCTGTATATTGTGCTTTTTATTAACCATCACCCAAATCCCTATTTGTCATGAGAATCTTTACCTCACTGATCGCCTTTTTGTTCCTTACAGCGGCGCTCAGCGCTCAAACCGGCACTACCCTGCGCGTCTACCGCATCTTCCAGGAAAAGTGCGTGCAGTGCCACGATCACGCCAGCCCGGAAGCGGGCCTCGACCTGGAGGAGGAGGGCACCACCGAATCGGCCCGCGCCTTCAAAGTGCGCGCTAACCTGTACAACATCACTCCCGCCAACCAGGCCGCCGCTGCCAAGGGGCACAAGTACGTCTATCCCGGGCGGGCAGACAAGAGCCTGCTTTTCCGCAAGGTCAACCAGGGCCTGGAACCCACCCTTGGGCTGGATCCCGGCGAGAACCAATCCATGCCGCCCTACGGGCAGCCCCAGCTGACCAACGTTGAAAAAGAACTCATCCGCCAGTGGATTCTCTACGGGGCGCCGGCCGGCGCCACTGTTGTCGACGAAACGCTGCTGGAAACCTACTACGCCGGCACCGCCCAGATGGCCTTCCCGGACGGGCCGCCCCCTGCCCCCGCCGAAGGCGAAGGCTTCCAGATCAAAATGGGCCCCTTCTACCTGGCGCCGGGCGACGAGGTGGAGTATTACCAGAAGCACGAGCTGGACCTGCCCGCCGACGTGGAGGTCAACCGGGTGGACGTGCAGATCGGAACCTACTCCCACCACTTTATCCTCTATGACTTCAACCCCGGCGGCAGCAACAACATCCCTCCCGGCCTGCGCCTCAACGCCAACCATTCGGACATCGGCCTGGTGGCCGCCGTGCAGGAACCTACCGACCTGAAGCTGCCGCAGGGCACGGCCTTCCGCTGGGAAAACCAGCTGGTGCTCGACCTCAACTCCCACTACATCAACTACTCTTCCACCAACGTCTACCAGGCGGAAACCTACGTCAACATTTACACTCAGGCGCCCGGCACCGCCGCCCAGGAGATGAAGACCGAGCTGATCGCCAACCCCAATATCCCCATCCCCAACAACGGCTCGCCGGTGACCCACACCCAGCACCTGACCTTCAACATCGGCGAAGTCTTCGTCTGGGGCCTCATGGGCCATACCCACAAATACGGCACAGGCTACAAGATTTTCAGGCGCCTGCCCGGCGGCCAGCGCGGCGAGCTGATCTACGACGCCGCCTGCCCCCGCGGCGTGCCCGATTGCTTTTCTCCTTTTTTTGACTACCAGCACATCCCCATGCGCTACTTCCTGCCGCTGGAACCGATCACCTTCAACGCCTTCAACGGCCTGATCCACGAGGCCACCTGGCTCAACGACGGCCCGGAAGCTGTCGGCTGGGGGCCGACTTCTGACGACGAGATGATGGTCATGATCGTCATGTACACCGAAGACAGCACCGGCGTGGTGACCGGCATCCGGGAAACGGCACAGCCGGCCGACGACGCCCTGGCCTACCCCAACCCGGCGCAGGACGAGGTCCGCTTCGCCCTGCCTGCCGCCGCAGGCGAAGTGCGGCTTTGGCTGTATGACGCCACAGGCAGGCCCGTGCGGCAGCAGGGCGGGCTGCGGGCGCCGGATTTTGCCGTCCGCCGGGAAGGCTTGCCGGCGGGGTTGTACTTCTATCGGCTGGAAGGGGAGGATGGAATGGTACGGACGGGAAGGGTGGTGTTTCGGTAGGGGGAGGCCGGATGCTTTTTATCGCATAGGACGCATAGGATGTCTTCGCGTTGGGCGCACGGGGGGCGGGCATCCGCTTTTTTTTATGGCATAGGGCACATAGGGCGTTTTCACATAGGGCACATAGGGCGGGGCGGCGGGGGGCATCCGCTTTTTTTATCGCATAGGGCACATAGGGCGTTTTCGCATAGGGCACATAGGGCGGGATTCCGGGGCAGTTGTTGGTTATTAGTTGGTGCCTGTATACAGCCCTTGAGCCGTTGATTGCCGGCACGTCCAAAAAAGAGCTGCCTGCGGGCGGCAGGCAGCTCTGGCTTATGTCGAGGCCCGGAGACTTCGACATGCAATCTTATTGGTTAAGGCTTGCGGAAAGAACTTTATTTAACTATTTCCAGCACGCGCGGCGCCGCTTCGCGGATAGCCTCGCTGGCTTTATCTTCAAACTTCCTGAAATTCAGGACAAAGCGGGCGGCCAGGTCCTGGGCTTTGGCGTCGTAGGCTTCCTTGTCGGCCCACGACTGCCGGGGGTCGAGCACTTCGGCGGGCACGCCGGGGCAGGAAGCGGGCATCTGCAGGCCAAACACCTCATGGGGGTGGAAGGCCACCTGCTCCAGCTCGCCGCGCAGGGCGGCGCCGATCATGGCGCGGGTATATTTCAGGTTGATGCGCGAGCCGGTGCCGTAGGCGCCGCCCGTCCAGCCGGTATTGACCAGCCAGACGCTGGCGTCGTGTTCCTGCATCTTCTTGCCGAGCATTTCTGCGTAGTGGGTGGGATGCAGGGGCAGGAAGGGCGCGCCGAAGCAGGCAGAGAAGGTAGCCTGCGGCTCGGTGACGCCTTCTTCGGTGCCGGCCACCTTGGCGGTGTAGCCGGAGATGAAGTAGTACATGGCCTGTTCCGGCGTCAGGCGGCTGATGGGCGGCAGCACGCCGAAGGCGTCGCAGGTCAGGAAGAAGATATTTTTCGGGTGGCCGCCCACGGATGGCTCCAGGGCGTTGTCGATGTGGTAGATCGGATAGGAGACGCGGGTATTCTCGGTGATGGCGTCACTCTCGTAATTGGGCGTGCGGGTGCCTTCAAAAAAGTGGATGTTTTCGAGGATGGCCCCGTGTTTGATGGCCCGGTAAATCTGGGGTTCCTTCTCTTCGGTCAGGCCGATGGTCTTGGCGTAGCAGCCCCCTTCGAAGTTGAAGATGCCCTCGTCGGACCAGCCGTGCTCGTCGTCGCCGATCAGGGGGCGGTCCGGGTCGGCGGAGAGGGTGGTCTTGCCGGTGCCGGACAGGCCGAAGAAGATGGCCGTGTCGCCGTCCTGGCCCACGTTGGCCGAGCAGTGCATGGCGAGCACGCCGCGTTCTTTGGGCAGCACGTAATTGAGCACCGAGAAGATGCCTTTCTTGATCTCGCCGGTGTAGCCGGTGCCGCCGATGATGATCTGCTTTTTAGTGAAGTTGATGATGGCGAAATTGTGCTGCCGGGTGTTGTCTTCGTCGGAGTAGGCATGGAAGCCGGGCGCGCAGAGGATAGACCAGTCCGGCTCGAACCGCAGCAAATCCTCTTCATCCGGCCGCAGGAACATATTGTATGCGAAGAGGTTGCTCCAGGGGAATTCGCTCACCAGGCGGATGTTCATGCGGTAGTTGTCGTCGGCGCAGGCGTAGGCGTCGCGCACGAAAATATCCCTGCCCTGAAAGTAGGAGGTGAGCTTTTGGTAGAGTTGCTGGAAGTATTTAGGATCAATGGGCTTGTTGATGGCGCCCCAGTCGACGGACTGAGCCGTATTTTCATCTTTTACGATAAAGCGGTCCATAGGGGAACGGCCGGTAAATTCGCCGGTCTGGACGGCCAGCGCGCCGGAGTCGGCCAGAAAGCCCTGCTCCCGTTTAATCGTTTCTTCCATGAGGGCTTCGGGGCTGAGGTTCCAGAAGGCTTTCCTGACGCGCCGGATGCCGAGGGTTCCCAGGTCGGCAGCCGGGTTTTTGATCTCAAATCTCTCCATTGGAATAAATGTTTTTTGCCAGTTTTTAAATAGCCGTGGCGCCGGGGAAAAGGCTGGCCCACGGGGGTTGCTATGAATAGTTGTTCCAAAACCTAAACAGGCCCTGATGGGAATTTCCCGGCTGCGGGCGCCGGCCGAGTGAGGCAGATTTGTAATTTGGTTCTATCCGGCCGCCAGGGCTTTGCTTTCCTTATTTGCTCTGCCTGAACGAAAAAAAATGGCAAAAGCTTTTGCAAAAGTAACGGTTTTCTCCTTTAGAGAAAATTTCTCTGCGGGATTTTTTTTAAATATATTAAATTTGCGGCATGATGAGAGAACTGAACACGGTCAAGCTGATCTTTGGGTTAAAAGTACACTATCTGCGCCAGCAGCAGGGCCTTTCCTACCAGCAGCTGTCGGACCGGACCGGCCTGGCCATTTCCTACCTGCACAACATCGAAAAGGGCAGGAAGTATCCGAAAGCCGACAAGATTATCACCCTGGCCAGGGCCCTGGACACGGACTACAACTACCTGGTATCTCTGGATGCCGACAAGCGGCTGAAGCCCATTGTCAGCCTGCTGCACTCCGACTTCCTGAAAATATTCCCCCTGGAGCTCTTCGGCATCAACGTCCCCAAACTGGTGGAGCTGCTGTCGGCCGCTCCCGACAAGGTAAATGCGTTCATTAGCACGGTGATCAAGATCGTGCGCAATTATCACCTGCAGGGGGAGGATTTCTACAAGGCGGCCCTGCGTTCTTACCAGGATTTGCACGACAACTACTTCGAAGATCTGGAGAACGCGGTGCGCCGGTTCAGAGAAGGCAAACAGGAGCTGCAGTCCCCTCCGCTCCTGCCCCGGCAACTGGAACGGCTCCTGGCCCGGCATTACGGGATCGGAGTGGACCGGGAGTTCCTGGCCGCCAACCCCGCCCTGAAAGAGGTGCGTTCCTTTTATTCGCCCGGGCGCCGCGTGCTTTTCCTCAACTCGGGCCTGTCCAGTGCCCAGGAGAACTTCCTGCTGGCCAAAGAGCTCGGCTTCCAGTATCTGGAATTGAAAGAACGCCCCTACGAAACGCGCATGGCCGAGGCCGATTCCTTCGACAAGCTGCTGAACAACTTCAAAGCATCCTATTTTTCCGTCGCCCTGCTGATGGACGAACTGGAAATCGTCAAAGACATTGAAGAGATGGCCCGCTGGGAGCGCTGGGACGGCGACCGGTTTCTCGGCCTGCTGGAGAAGTACGACGTCACGCCGGAGATGCTCATCCAGCGCCTGGCCAACATCCTGCCGCGCCACTTCGGCATACAGGACCTGTTCTTCCTGCGCTTCTTCACCGGCCCGGACATGAAGAAATACGAAATGACCAAGGAGATGCACCTGTCGCAACTGCACAACCCCCACGCCAACCAGCTGGACGAGCACTACTGCCGGCGCTGGGTCTCCATCGACGTCATCCGCCGGCTGAGCGCCCTGCAGGGCCGGGAGGACCAGGAGCGGCCCATCGCCGGCGCCCAGATCTCCCGGTACTGGGGCACGCCCAACGCCTACTTTTGCATCAGCCTCGCCAAGGAGGGCCACAACAACAGCCAGAACAGCACCAGCGTCACCATTGGCCTGCTGGTCAACGACAAGCTTCGCCAGTTGTTCCGCTTCCTGGCGGACCCCAACCTGCCCATCAAGGATGTGCACACCACCTGCGAGCGCTGCGGCATCACCGACTGCGAGGCCAGGGCAATACCGCCGGTCGTCCTGCACCACAACCGGGTGAAGGAGCAGATCAAAGAGGCGCTGGAAGTTTTGGAAAAAGAGGCGAAGGTGGAATGAGGGAAATGGATGGAAATACATGGAAATGGATGGAAGGTTTGCACTTAAGTTCATGCCAGCCTCCATACTACTGGACATTTTGGGGCCATCGTGTATATGTGCATGGGTGCATTTTTACCCGGACGAGTGCAGCGAAGACGGGCGTGCATATGTTTGGAAGCCAATCCCTTATACACGAAGGGTCGGGGAGCAACGCAGCATGGCGCAAAAAAGAAAAGCCAGAATGGACGGTTTATTCTTTCGTCGTACCTTAAATCCGGACTTTGGACGTGCCTCTGTTTGAAGTCGGAAGTGCGACCGTCTGGTCAGCCGGTTAAAAAGTCGGAAGTCGGAAACAGCCGACAAATGGGCGTCCAGCACTTGTTTTTCCGACTTCCGTCTTTAACGCCAGACCGTCCAAAGTCCAGTTAAACCCCTGAAACAAAATTTCGTCGAATAGCACATTGGCGAAAACCAGGAAAAAAACATGCATTTCGCCGAAATCGATATTGTTTTCTCGGCGAAATCTTTGTACTTTGCCAACATTCCGCCGATAAAACAAACTGCATGAAAAAAAGCCTGGTTGGCCGGAAAAGAGAACGCGAAATCCTGGTAGAGGCGCTTCAGTCGGATGAGCCGGAAATGGTAGCCGTCATTGGCCGGCGGCGGGTGGGGAAAACATTCCTGGTGAAGCAGGTTTATGAGGAGCATATCCTGTTCGAAGTAACGGGGTTGCAGGATGGCGACCTGAAAAAACAACTGGCCAACTTCAGCTTTGCCCTTTCCCGGCATTCGGGCAGCCGGATTCCACTCAAAACGCCGGCCGATTGGCTGGAAGCTTTCCAGATGCTCGTCCTTCATTTGAGCCAGATATCCGATGACGCCAAAAAGGTGGTTTTCTTTGACGAAGTCCCCTGGATGGCTACGAAAAAGTCGGACTTCCTGACCGGCCTGGGCTTTTTCTGGAACAGCTGGGCCGTCAACCGGAATATCGTTGTAGTGATCTGCGGCTCGGCAGCTTCCTGGATGATAGAAAAAGTGGTGAACAACCGGGGAGGGTTGCACAACCGGATCACGAAACGCATTTTCCTGGAGCCCTTCAATTTAGCTGAGACAGAATCTTATTTAAACAGCCGCAACATTCATTTCAACCGGTATCAGATCGTCGAGTTGTACATGGCTTTGGGAGGTATCCCACATTATCTGAAAGAAGTCAAAGCGGGCAAGAGTGCCGTTCAGAACATCGACACCATCTGCTTCTCCAAAGAAGGCCTGCTGAGAGATGAATTTTCAAGGCTCTACCCTGCTCTCTTTGCCAATGCGGAAAAACACATCGCCATCATCCGCGCCCTGGCGACTTCCCGGCAAGGGCTTACCCGGCAGAAAACCCTTCAACTATCTGACCTCCCGGAAGGAGGCAACACCACCAAAGTGCTGCAGGAACTGGAACAGTCGGGGTTCATATCCTCTTATTTCCCTTTCGGCAAAAAGAAAAAAGGCAAACTGTACCGCCTCACGGACGAGTATTCCCTCTTCTACCTTCAATTCATGGAGGATAAATCCCATGAAGGCAGCCAAACCTGGCACCACCTGAGCCAAACCCAGGCTTACAAAACCTGGAGCGGTTATGCTTTTGAGAACATTTGCCTGAAACACATTCCGCAGGTTAAAAAAGCGCTGGGCATCGCCGGCGTGTATTCAAAATCTTCTTCTTTTGTGAAAAAAGGAACTGAAGAGGAAAAAGGTATTCAAATCGACCTGCTAATCGACCGCAATGATAAGGTCATCAATCTGGTTGAAATTAAATACTACAACGCCGAACTGAGCCTTTCCGCCGAATATGCGCAAGCCTTGCGCGAAAAAATACGCATCTTCCAGGAAGCGACTAACACCAGGAAGCACATCATGCTGACCTTGATCACTGCCTTTGGGCTGAAGGCCAACAAGCATAGCCTGGGGCTGATCGATCAGGTTTTGGGGCTGGATGACTTGTTTGAGGGGTGATTGTGATTGGTGGTTCGCGGTTGGCTATTCGCTTTTCGCTTTTCGCTGTTCGCGGTTCGCGGTTCGCGGTTCGCGGTTCGCGGTTCGCGGTTCGCGGTTCGCGGTTCGCGGTTCGCGGTTCGCGGTTCGCCGCCTATCGCAGCAGGAACGCCATCGGGATGTGGAACCGGGCGTGCCAGTCCTCCTCATAGTGCCGGCCCCCTTCGAATTTCAGCGTTTTCCAGTTCTTTCCCTTTTCGTAACCCCGGGACTGCATCGCTTCGTCCGCGATCAACTGAAAGGGTTCGTACTCGCCGTCCAGGCCCTCGGTGCCGAAGTCGAAATAGATTTTGTGGGTGGCCGGGTCCGGCAGGTTGGCCTTGATGTACTCCAGGAAAACGCCGTCGAGCGGAGGCCAGTGGGTGGAGAAGCAGGCCGCGCCGCCGAACACGTCCGGGTATTCGCAGATGGCGTAGGCCGACATCAGGCCGCCCATGCTGGCGCCGGCAATGAAGGTGTTGGCTCGGTCCTTTTTGGTTTTAAAATGGGCGTCGATGAAAGGTTTCAACTCTTCCACGATGAATTTCAACTGGTTATCCGACCGGGGAGGGTCGGTTTTGAACACCTTGTACCAGTCGTGATCGGTTTCGGCGATGCGTTGCGCCACCAGTTCTCTGGGTTTTTCCGGCATGTATTCGGCCATTCTGGCACCGCTGTTGTGGATGCCTACCACCATGATTTCCGGGGCCGAACCCGCCTTGTTCAGGCTGTCCAGCACCGCATTCACCCGCCAGCCCGGGTTGAATTCGCCGCCCCAGCCCTGAAACGGGTGGAAGATGTTTTGCCCGTCGAACATGTAGAGGACGGGCAGGGCGTCCAGCTGCTCGTACTTTTCCGGCAGCCACACCTCGACGTGCCGGGGGCTGACGTATTGGGAGGGGAAGTCTTTATACAGAAAGAACCTTTCGGGCAGGACTTCGGCGGTTGGCTGGGCAAAGGCCGGAAAGGCGCCGGCCAGGAGGGCCAAAGCCAGGAGATAAGATGTGTTTTTCATGGAGTTGAGCATTTTGTGCATGTCGCTTTTTTCTGAGAAGCTGTTTAAATTTGGCCTTGATGCTTGTGCTTGCACTTGAATCGGTTTTTTCCACCCCATTTATACCTAACCAAATTTCATCTTCCTAACGATGCAAAATAAGGACTTCCGGCAATTTTCACCCCCTTCCTTCGAAAATGTGTTTCTCCGACGCTGTGTTAAAAAACGAGCTGCCAGCCCAAATTTCTTAACTTAGCTTTTTTTTAATACAATAATCCCATCACCACCATGCAAAACTTTACCAAACGCATTAGCCTTTTTCTGGGAATAACTTTCCTTCTTTCCGGATTTACGCCGGCACAAGCCCAGCACTCCGTTGCCCGGCAGTGGAACGAGGTGCTTTTGGAAGCCATCCGCAACGACTTCGCCCGGCCGACCGTTCACGCCCGCAACCTCTTCCATACCTCAGTGGCCATGTACGACGCCTGGGCAGCCTACGACGGCGAGGCGGAAACCTTTTTCCTGGGCAAGACCGTCGGCGGCTTTACCTGCCCGTTTGACGGCGTCAGCGCGCCGACAGACGTGCAGGCCGCCCGGGAGGAAGCGATCAGCTACGCCGCTTACCGCCTGCTGCGCCATCGCTTTCAGAATTCGCCGGGCGCGGACGAGACGTTTGCGCTGGCCAACAGCCTCTTCGTCCAACTGGGATACGATACCAATTTTACGTCCAGGGACTATGCTTCCGGCTCACCGGCGGCCCTGGGTAATTACATCGCCGACAACCTGATCAACTTCGGATTGCAGGACGGCGCCAACGAGCAGAACGGCTACGCCAACCAATACTACATTTCCGCCAACCCGCCGCTCGCCCCCGTGGCGCCCGGCAACCCGCTGCTGCTGAACCCCAACCGCTGGCAGCCGCTGACCCTCGACGTGTTCATCGACCAGAGCGGTAACCCTATCCCACTGAGCACGCCGCCCTTCCTCAGCCCGGAATGGGGCAAGGTGGTCCCCTTCTCCCTCCAGCCCGGGGAGCTGACGATCAACTACCGGGGCGGCAACGAATACTGGGTCTACCACGACCCCGGCGCGCCACCCCATATCGATGAGATCGACGGCGGCGGCCGGACCGAAGAATACATGTGGAATTTCCTGCTGGTGTCCATCTGGTCGGCCCATCTCGACCCCAGCGATGGCGTAATGTGGGACATCTCCCCCGGCGCCAGCGGCAACTTCCAGGGAGATTTGCCGACGGACTTCGACGGATACCAGGAATACTATGGCCTCCTGGATGGCCAAACACCCGGCGAGGGCCACCCGGTCAACCCCTATACCGGCCAGCCCTACGAACCTCAGATCGTGCCCCGAGGCGACTATACCCGCGTACTGGCGGAGTTCTGGGCCGACGGCCCCGACTCCGAAACGCCTCCCGGCCATTGGTTCACCATCCTCAACTACGTCAACGACCACCCGGCCCTCGTCAAGCGCTATAACGGACAGGGGCCGGTCCTGGACGATCTGGAGTGGGACGTCAAGGCCTACCTGACCATGGGCGGCGCCATGCATGACGCCGCCATCACCGCCTGGGGCATCAAAGGCTGGTACGACTACCTGCGCCCCATATCCGCTATCCGCTGGATGGCGGACAACGGGCAGAGCTCCGACCCCAACCTGCCCAACTACCACCCGGCGGGTATTCCCCTGGTGCCTGGTTACGTGGAGCTGGTCACCGCCAGCGACCCGCTCCTCCTGCGGGGCTTCAACAATGAGCACGTCGGCAAGGTAAAACTGTACGCCTGGCGCGGGCCCGACTACATCGACGACCCCGCCGTCGACGAGGCAGGCGTCGGCTGGATCCGGGCGGAAAACTGGTGGCCTTACCAGCGCCCCTCCTTCGTCACTCCTCCTTTCGCCGGCTATATTTCCGGCCATTCTACCTACTCCCGAACTGCCGCCGAAGTGATGACGCTGCTCACCGGCGACCCCTTCTTTCCGGGAGGAATGGGCGAATTCGTGGCCCCGAAAAACGAATTCCTCGTCTTTGAAGAAGGCCCCAGCGTAGACATCACCCTGCAGTGGGCCACCTACCGCGACGCCTCCGACCAGACCAGCCTCTCCCGCATCTGGGGAGGCATCCACCCGCCGGTTGACGACATCCCCGGCCGCATTATCGGCCAGCAGCTCGGGCCCGAGGCCTTCTACTACGCCCGACAGTATTTCTACCGCGACCAGGACAACGACGGCTACTTCAGCTACGAAGATTGCGACGATGACAACGCCACCATCAACCCGGAAGCCGCTGAGATTTGCGACGGCATCGACAACGACTGCAACGGCTTCATCGACGACAATATCGCCATCTATACCTACTTCCCGGACGCCGACGGCGATGGCTTTGGCGACGCCGCTACAGCCATTGACACCTGCCTGGCTGCCCCGCCAACCGGCTTTGTCGACAACAGCCTCGACTGCAACGACGGCGATGCCAGCCTCAACCCCAATGCCGTTGAGGCCTGCGACGGAATCGACAACGACTGCAACGGCACCATAGACAACGGCATTCCTCTCTACAGCTACTTCCTCGACCAGGACGGCGACGGCTTCGGCGGCGTCGCCCAGGTGATCGACACCTGCCTGGCCACCCCGCCCGACGGATACGCCGACAATGCCCAGGATTGCAACGACAATAACCCCAATGTGTACAACGGCGCGCCGGAGCTGTGCGACGGCCTGGATAACGACTGCAACGGTGCCATTGACGACGGCCTGGCCTTCACGACTTATTTCTTCGATGCTGACGGCGATGGCTTCGGCGACGCTGACCTCGCCATCGACACCTGCCTGGCCGCCCCGCCCGACGGGTACGCCGACAACGCCCAGGACTGCGACGACGGCGATGCCACCGTCTATTTCGGCGCCCCCGAATTGTGCGACGGCCTGGACAACAACTGCAACGGCATGATCGATGATGAACTGCCACTGGCCAGCTACTTCCCCGATGTTGACGGCGACGGATTCGGCGACGCCGGCCTCGGCCTGGATACCTGCCTGGCCGTCCCGCCGGCAGGCTATGTCGACAACGACGGCGATTGCAACGACAGCGACTCCGCCATCAACCCGGACGCTATGGAAGTGCTGGACAGCCTGGACAACAACTGCAACGGCATGGTCGACGAAGGGCTGGTCGGCACGGCTTCACCGGAACCAGAAAGCTGGAAGCTCTACCCCAACCCGGTCCGGGAGGAGTTGATCCTGCAGTCTTCCTACTCCGGCCCCGTCACGGCCCGGCTGCACAGCGGGGAGGGCAGGACGGTCCTGGAGGCGCGGCTGGACATGAACGGCGGCAGGGCCATCCTGGACATGCGGCGCACTGCACCCGGCTTCTACTTCCTGGAACTGCTGGATGCGAACGGGAGGCGGTTGCTGGTGGAGAAGGTCATACGCTAAGTTCAGGAACCCCTCCAAGACCGCTCGGCAAAGGTTTCCTGAATTTACCCGTTACCCTGTGATGTAACGGAGGCCATGAGAAAAGCGATACTCCAGTCATCGATCCAGGCCGGGCAGGTTGTCTGTTGCTGATTGCTTGTTGTCGGCCCGGAAACCCGGGGCCCTTCTGCCCAACAACAGACAACAAACAACAGACAACAGACAACCGGCACCCCTGGTTTCCGGCGTTTTCTCAACGCCCTTGTCACATCACACCGTTACCCCTACCGCACCAGGCTCAGCTTCCTGGTGACAGATTCGCTCTGCGTGCGCAACCGCACCAGATAGGCACCCGCGCTCAGCTGCAGCCCACGACCATCCGTGCCGTCCCAAAAATATTCCTGCCGCCCGGCGTCTACATAGCCGGACAGCAATGCCGCCACCCGCTGCCCATTCAGGTTGAACACCTCCAGCTCAGCCGGGCAGGCTTCCGGCAGATAGAAACGAATAGCTACCTGCTCGTTGAACGGGTTGGGGCTGGCCTCCAGTTGCACAAGCTCCTCTTCCGCGGTCGCCGGCTGTCCCGGATTAACGGGCAGAGCGGCAGGCGACGGGCAGCACACCACGGTGCCGGCGTTCAGGGCGTTGATTAGGCCGTTCACCTGGGCTATGATATAACTGGCCGCATCAACCGGGATGCCGCCACCGCTCTGGTACTGCACATAACTGACGACATAGTCCAGCGAGCTGATCACCGAACCGGTGCCGTATCCGCTGCAGAATTTGCTGGCCGCCAAATCCAGCCGCCGGGTAATGGCCCTTTTTACCGAAAGGCTGGTGCTCAATCCGTTGACATAGGCATTCAGGCTGCTTACCACTGTATTGATGCACACCTCGGTATCACAAGCGTCGCCCAGCCCGTCCTGGTCAAGGTCTTCCTGGCCGGGGTTGAAATCGGCCGGGCAGTTATCGACATCCCCGCAGATGCCGTCCCCGTCGATGTCGTCGTCGGGGTCGTTGGGGCAGGGGTCGGGGCAGGCGCCGAAGAGGTCGTCGCGCACCCAGACGCTGGCCGTGCAGCTGGCCGTATTGTTGTTCACATCGGTGACGGTGAGGGTGACGGCCCTGGGGCCCAGCAAATCCGCGCAGCTGAAGGCCGTCCGGCTGAGGGCACGCCCGCCGATGCCGCAGGCGTCGGCCGAGCCGCCGTCCACCTCGCCTGCGGTGAGCGTAGCCGAACCGCCGGCGCCGAGCTGTATGGTGACATTCTGACAAAGCGCCTCCGGATCGGTATTGTCCCGGACGGTCACCGTAGACACACAACTGTGGCTGTTGCCGGCCCCGTCGGTGGCGGTGAGCAGCACGGTGCGCATGCCCACGTCGGCGCAGCCGAAGCTCGTCCGGTTCAGGCTCAGGCCGAGCAGGCCGCAGTTGTCGCTGCTGCCGTTGTTCACCTGGCCGGCGGTGAGCGTAGCCGAACCGGCGGCGTTCAGCTCGATAGTGCGGTTGCGGCAGCGCGCCACCGGGGCTTCGGTATCGTTGACCGCTATGGTAAAGGAGCAATGGGACATAAGTAGGCGGCATCCGTAGCGGTGTAAGATTCGGTAGTGGTTCCGATCGGGAAGGCAGCCCCGCTACCCAGGCCGGCCGTTTGGTTGATGCTTCCGCCGAGGCAGTTATCGGTGAAGTTGACCGTGTAGGCCACCACAGCGCTACACTGTCCGGGATCGGCGCCCACTACAATGTTCGCTGGGCAGGTGATGGCTGGCGCTTTGCTATCCACAACGGTTACCTTCGCCGGGCAGGCAGCCGTATTGCCGTTCTCGTCCGTCACGGTGAGGGTGACCGTGTTTGCCCCCACATCCACACAACCGAACGACTGCCGGCTGAGCACTGCCGACTGGATGCCGCAGGCGTCGCTCGAGCCGTTGTCCACCTCGCCGGCGGTGAGCGTAGCCGAGCCGCTGGCGTCCAGCTGCACCGTAATATCTGTACAGGTAGCTACCGGAGCTACGTTGTCTTCCACCGTCACAGTGGCCGAGCAGGTCGTTGTATTGCCGTTGTTGTCCGTTACCGTCAGCGTTACGGTGTTGCTCCCCACCTGCGAGCAGTCGAAATCCGTTTGATCCAGGGACAGGTTCGCAAGGCCGCAGGCGTCCGTGGAGCCGCCGTTCACCGCCGCGGCCGTGGTTGAGCCCGCGCCATCACCGTCCAGCTGCACCGTCACGTCCTGGCAGCGCGCTACCGGCGGCACGTTATCTTCTACCGTTACCGTCGCATTACAAGTCGACGGGTTGTCATTGACGTCTGTGACCGTCAGTACGACCGCTACATCAACCACGTCCGTGCAGGTGAAGGCCGTGCGGCTCAGCTCGTATATCAATACCACAGGCATCCGTAGAGCCGTTATCCACCGCCAGGCCGTCGTCGAGCCGTTGCCGTTAGCGTCCAGCTGCACCGTCACGTCCGGCAACGGGCCACCGGAGGATGGCATCCCGTATGGTTAGTACAGTGGCATTACAGATATCTTCATTTTCATTCCCATCCGTCACCCTCAAAAGGCAAGAGAAAAGTTTGATCACAGGTTATGAGGTAGCTTTCCGGAGGCACGTCTCCATCGGCAAAGGTAAAATTGATTATCCGGTATTATCGGAGGAACCATTATCCAATTCTTCCGGAAAAAGCTCATAGGCGCCCGTTTCATCCAGGTAAATCGTCAGGGCGCTGATGTTTCTGCACACCGGATCTACATTGTCATTAAAATATACAGTTGCGGTACATTGATCGATCATTCCTCTGACATCCGTAACCGTAAGGGTGACCGTACGGGGTTCGGTTCCATCCGTAGCCAGAAACGTATCCTCATCCAAAGAAAGAGCTTCCGTAGGAATCAGAACTCCACAAGCATCTACCGATTTATTATTGACTTGTCGGGGGGCTATGGTTGCGATTCCCTCTTCATTAAAGTTGGTAGCTACGAACTTACACTTTGCGGTGGGAGGAACGTTGTTCTCTACGGTGACCGTTGCGTTGCAGCTACCTTCTTGTCCGGCAACATTCGCGACCGTCAGGGTCACCGTATTCGGACCTGTGTCAGAACAAGAAAAGGAACTTTTATCCAGCACCGGGATTGAATGCCACAGGCACTGGAAGAGCCATTATCGACCATTCCGGCGGTTATGCTGACCGTGCCATCGACCCCCAGTTGCAACGTGATATCCTGACAAAGGGCTGTAGGCGGGACTTCTTCCTCCACACTTACTTCACAATCGCGCGTGTTCTCATTGCCATGTTCATCCACCACGGTTAAGGTTACCCATTGGGTACCCAGGTCGTCACAGTCAAAAAGCCTTCCGGGCTGGTTTCACTTTGTATGGCACAGTTATCAGTGGAAAAGCTTACTAGGGCATTGGCTGCCAGCATACTTGAGCCGCTTTCATCCAACTGCACTACTTTTGTCGGACAAATTACCGTTGGCAGGATCTCATCGCCCTGACGGAAAAGTTCGTAATGCAGACATCCGATATTTGGTTATTTTCTGACAGACGCCAAGAGAGGGTGTACTCACCCGGTCCGTACAGCCCGCTTTATCCTCCGATGAAAATGGAATACTCACCGCCCCGCCAATGCGGCTGCTTATTTCAAATCCACAGGGAATAACACCGGCCGGCTCCGGCATCTGCACGTAAGCTTCGCAGCTATTATCAGGAATATCCACCACAAAATCGGGTGCACAGGTAAAGTCATAATCGGCCTCATTGGGCGCTACCCGGAAATTAATAACACAAACATCCACGGACGCATTGGGTCCACTTAATACCCTGTATCGCAACCTATATTCGCCGGGGCCATAGTTGCCGCTTTTATCCGTAGTTGTAAAACCGGCGAAGGGATCACAATCTGCACATTCCAATCTGTTTTCTACAAAATAGCCGCAGGTGAAGGCGCCGACAGGGAAAGAAAGATCGACGTAGGCCTCCGTTTGGCCCGGCGGAATACTGACACAAAAATCATCGGGGCAGTCCAGCTCGTACGCCTTCACCATGACTTCCGTGGTGCAGTTGGCGTAGTTTTCCTCGGCATCCCCCAAGGTCAGCGTAACCGAATACGTGCCGATGTCAGAACAGGTGAACGTCGTCTGGCTGATCGACCGGCTGGTAATCCCGCAATTATCAAAGGAGCCATTGTCCAGATCCGTTGGCGTAAGGAAACGGTACCCGTTTCATCCGGAAAGAGCGTTATACTCGGTTGACAAAGCGCCGTAGGCGGCTATTGTCCTCAATATTCAGGGACACCGAGCAATAACTTTCCAGGCTTTGGGCATCCGTTACGCGCAACCACAAAAGTCGTTTTCAATAACGCCTGTTTCGGAACAATCAAAATTAAGTTCATTGGCCTCAGCAAAACCAAATCCGGTAAACCCGACGAAGACCATTTCCAGGGCGGCATCATCGCCGTTGGGATCGTAGCTGCCGCCATCTACGTCAGCGGGATAGACGGTAGCCATACCGTCGGTACCCAGTTCTACGTTCACGTACCTGACAGACGGCTACGGGGACTCGGAATCCTCAAGGACGTATTCGATATAACCGCTGCGGGGGTTATTCGTGCGGCCGCCGCCCTGTTTGGCGCTACTTGAGGCCGCTGCATTGACGAAGCTGCCGCCGCCATAGCCGCCGTTAGGGTTAAAAAGATCACCGCCGCCGCCAGAGCCACCGGAAAAGCCACCGCCGCCGCCGCCGCCGCCGGAAAGATCATCTCCGCCACCGCCTCCACCATAGCCATACCCCCAAAACACCATCGCCACCCAAAAGCCACCCACGCCACCAGAGACTCTACCTGCCCCGGCATTGATTTCCCGCCTCCTCCCTGGTACTGTAACCACCACCACCGCAAAAGCCACCATTACCATTAGTATTACCACCATTTCCGTCCACACCGCCATTTATCCCGCCTCCATCTTCCGTCGTTACGCCACCACGACCGGCATTTCCATCACAAACACCACTCAGCCCGGCGCCGCCACCGCCGGCTACCGCCAGAATGACCCAGGAAGTACCGGCGTCCGCAAAGTCAAGAGATGGGAGATTGCTTAAGGTACTGGGGTCGCTCGCCGTGGTGTATAGCAGACCAGAGCCCCCACCGCCTCCGGCGCCATAAACTCCGTTACCACCCCGACTTTCTCCCCGCTCACCCGGAATAAAACGCAAGCGTCCGCCCGGCGCTAGTTGCCCTGATCCGGGGCCAATGAAAAAGGTAGCCTGCACCGTTGCACCTTGCCCTCCCTTCCTGGTGCATAGATCGGGTACCCTCCGGCGACCGCCATCCCCTCCATTCAGGGTGAAGGAGATGGATCCGCCCACATTGGGGATGATATAATCGGTGTAATCCGTCCCACTTTGGTAATCTATCCGCGTGGGGTACTGGGAGGTAGAGAGGTTGCTCTGGGCTGTGAGCTGACCGGCCATTAAATTGCCTAGCAGAAAAAGAATAAAGAATGCCCGATGAAGGGAACTTTTCAAGTTCATGTGGATTAAAATTTGTTAGCTAGTGCCGACAGCGCTAGGGTATTCACGAATAATTAAGCGCATCCTTTCAGCGAAAGAATGCCATTACCATACTCCCCACCAGATAAAGCAAGGGGAAAAAAATAAGGCAAGCCACGCAGGCCAGGCCCTTTTGCAGTTTAGTTTGAGCTGTGTTTTCTGTTTGCATGATTGAAATAATTTGGAGTGAACAGTTCTGTTGGTTGTCGCTGCAAAGGTGGGGTAAAGGGAAAGCCAAAATCCGGACATATCAGGCTAAAATCCGGACAAAAGCCAGAAACACCCTGTTTCTCACTATGCCCAAGCGCCACTTTGTATTTTTTTCCCGTCTGGCCGAAACTTCCGCTTTTTCTTCTTGTATATTTTCTTCAAATCTTTATTTTCATCTATTCGTTTTTCAAAAAAATGCCTGGTTTAAGTATAGTGGTCCGACTATTCTATTTTTCCATCCTGCTTGCCCTGTTGGGTGCGCTACCTTCGGCCAGCGCCCAGGAGGCAGCGGAATGGCCCAGGCTGGAGCGTTCCTACCTCAGCGATTTCCGCCAGGAGGAAACACCCTACACCAATAAATGTATCCGCAATGTTTTTCTGGACGGGGAAGGGCGCTTATGGCTGGACTATTGCGGGCTGGAACGGCTGGTCAACGGCATCAGTGTATTCCAGTTCGACGGGTATGAATTCCATCCGGTTGAGTTCTTTTCCCCGGAAAAAGGCCGGCTGGAACGGCTGGCCATTATGGGGATGAGTGCACAAGGCCAGTTATTCGGCCAGGCCGAGGAAAAAGAATTTTTCCTGCTCGATCCGGATAGCCATGAAGCTCGGCTTATTGCAATAACCGATCCTTCTTTTGCAAGCTTTTCTCCGAAGGGCGTTTCGGAAGCCGACGGCAAGGCCTATTTACTTGGCTACACCGAAGCACATACCCTACAACTATTCACGATAGAAGGAAAGGCCCTCAAAAAAGAATTTTCCCTCAATTACCCGGACGGTTTATGGGGAACTGGCAATGACCACCCTTTGCTGATCAATGAACGGGAAACATGGTTCATGGGCGGAACCCTGCCGCTTTTCCGCCTGGATCGCAAAAGCCAATCCGTCCGGGCTTATTATCCTCCTGACTTCATCGGGCATAACCTGAACCGGCAACTGACGCTGAAGGACATGTCGGATGCCAGCCCCCGCCTTCTGCAAAGCCCGGCCGGGCAGCTCTATTTTTTCTTACCGGAATATTATGGGAACCGCCTGTTCCAGTTCAGCCGGGAAAAGGATCAGTTTATCGCGATAGAGGTACCAATTCCCCGGTAATGGAGCCCCGGGATATCTTCCAGGACCAGTCCGAAACCTCTGTTTCCTTTTTCAGGAAAAAAGGACGGGTAGTACCGGGCGGTTTTAATGGATGCCAAGGGGCGCCGCTTTGACTATTCGGATGTGGTAGCCGGTACCTACCGTATCATCAGCCTGAAAGGCCAGGATTTTCGCAGGCAGGTATTTTTATTACCACCCGCAACGGATTTTTCAGCGCCGGCATCCGCAGGCAGGTACTTTATCCGGCAAGGCCTGCCCGAAAGTGGATCAGCGCCATACCGAATTGCCGGACGGGCGCTTTCTCGTCAATACCGTCAACGAAGGCTGGTTCCTTTTGGACGAAGCCCGGGGCGCGTGGCTCTTTTCCAGGCCTCGGCTGTGGATTGCCCCCCTCTGCCGCCCCGCCTTTTGGCAAGGGCATGAAACAACAGCTCATCCCGGATGACGAAGGTACCAGCTCTGGTTTATTTCCAACAACTATCTGGTTCAATACCACCCTGAAACCAATGCCTGTTCCTGTTATGACCTGTACCAGAATATCAAGCTCTTTGGCTTCCTGGACAAAAGCCGGCTGGTTGTCCAGGACAGCCGCAATTCCATCGCTTTTTTCGACCTCAACACTCAGCGCTACTTCTCCCGGGTACCGGCATCCCGGAAAACCTGGAAGACCTGGTCAGGGACATTTTTATCGATTCCAATGGAATACTCTGGATTCCCACCAATAATGGCTTGTGGCGGATAGACATCGAGAGGGGGAAAAGCCAAAAGCTAGGGTCGGAAGATGGTTTTTCCGACTTTCGCTTCACTTCCATCTATGAAGGCCTCGCAGGGCAGGTCGTGGCTGGGCAGCTATTTTGGCGGTACTGCATATTTACGATCCCCGCATCGGGTCCATTACCATCATTGATGAGCGAAAAGGCTTGTCCAACAATGCCGTGATGAGCATCCTGCCGGATGATGAAGGCGACATCTGGGTGGCTACCGAACACGGCATCAATATCATTTCCAAAGCGGGAACCGTGTTAAACAGCATTTACCGGGAAGACGGTACCAGTTATGAAAAACTTTCGAGCGCTTTGACCCCCTCAAAGCGAGCGATGGTACCCTGCTTTTCGGCAGCCGCGAGGGCATCAGCATCATTGAGCCCCGGGCATTGAAGGCAGCCCTGAAGCAGAAAGAGAAAGTTAAAGTATATCCTCACCGAGCTGGTACTATTTCGACAAGAAAGCAGACAAGGAGCTTATCCGGCGCAGCGGGCTTGAACAGTACCGGGACCATCTCCATCCCGGTAGACCGCCCCTATATCCGCTTGAAATTTGCCCTGTCGAGCTATCTGGAGCCACACAAAAACCGCTACGCCTACCGGCTGGAGGGCATAGATGAAGACTGGCACTACCTGGGCGCCCATACCGAACTCAACGTCAGCCGCCTCCCGCCCGGCAAATACCGCCTGCTGGTCAAAGGCGCAGATTTTCGGAATAACTGGACGGTAGAACCGCTAGCGATTGACATTCATGCCCGCGATTTTTTTTACAAACAGCCCTGGTTCTACCTGCTGGTACCAGCCTGCCCTTCCTGGCTTTTTACCTGATCTGATCTGGGCAACAACAAACAACTGGATACCGGCGGCTTGAACTGGAGGTGGCAAAGCGCACCCGGAAGATCCAGAAGACAAAGTACTGATCGAAGAGCATACCTGTAAACTTCAGCAACTGGACGAAATGAAGTCCCGCTTCTTTACCAATATCTCCCACGAACTCCGGACGCCCGTCACCCTGGTCACGGCGCCACTGGAAAACCTCATCCGCAAGTACGGGCCTTTCCTGAACAATGGCATCGGGAGCAGCCTCAAACTGGTTTTGAAAAACGGCCGAAAGCTGGCCAGGCTGGTGGAAGAACTGCTCGAATTGTCGCGCCTGGAAGCCCAAAAAGCCAGCCTGAAAGAACAACCCACCCCGCTCGTTCCCTTTTGCCGGCAATTGTTCAGCGCCTATCATTCGGGTGCAGCCCTCAAAGCGATCGATTATTCCTTTCATTCCGACCTGCCAGAGGGCGCCCACTTCCGGGTGGACCGCAACCGCCTGGAAAAGATCATCAACAACCTGCTGTCCAATGCGCTGAAGTTTACATCAAAAGAAGGAAGTGTGCAACTGACAGTCAGCATTCAGGAGGAAGATGGGCCAACCCCTCAGCTGCTGATCACCGTCACCGACACGGGGCGCGGCATCCCACCGGAAGACCTACCCCATATTTTTGACCGCTATTTTCAGACCCGGAGGGAAGGCATTGCTACGGAAGGCGGCACCGGCATCGGCCTGGCCTTGTCAAAGGAACTGGCACAGTTGATGAACGGCAGCCTGAGCGTGGAAAGCGAATGGGGGCAGGGCGCCCGCTTTTGCCTGCGCCTCCCGGCGCGGGAGGCAAGTCCGGAAAAGGGAATGGGGCCCTTTGACCCTGTAGCGGAACTACCGGCCCCGGACGGGCAGCAAGCGGAAAGCCCGGCCATTACGGTGCCCGATAATGACGATGAATCGCCCCGGCCCAAAGTACTGATCGTGGAAGACAACCGGGATATGCAACAGTTGTTGAAACAGTTGCTGGCGGGCGAATATGATTGTATCCTCGCCAACCACGGCGCTGAAGCCTGGGCATTGCTGGAAGCAGAAAATACCGCCGTCGAGGATATCGAGCTCATCCTCTCCGATGTGATGATGCCCGAAATGGACGGATACACCCTGCTGGAAAAGATCAAAGGCCATCCGCGCTGGCAGAAACTGCCGGTTATCATGCTGACTGCCCGGGCAGCGGAAGAAGACAAACTCCATGCCCTCCGGATGGGCGTCGACGACTACCTGCTCAAGCCCTTCTCCCCGGAAGAACTAATAGCCCGGCTGACCAACCTGATCGGCAATTACCGGGTGCGAAAACAACTGCAGCAACAACCGGTGCCGTCAAAAATGGCGCCCGATGTGACCTTAGAAGACGCCCCTTCTGCCGATTCCACCTGGCTGAAAGAAGTGCAGGATGCTGCCAGGGATGCCCTCGAAAAGGAGATCAAACTGACCACGGCCTACCTCTCCGGCAAAGTATTCCTGAGTGACCGGCAGTTTGCCCGAAAACTGAAAGCGCTGACCGGCCTTACCCCCAACAGCTATATCCTGGAGGTCAAACTGCAAAAAGCCCGCCACCTGCTTGAAAACAAGATCTATGCCACCACCACGGAGGTGGCCCGTGCATCGGGCTTTGGCTCCGCCAGCTACCTGGCTAAAGTCTACCAGGTACATTTCGGCAAAAAGCCCGGGGATTATCTGAGTTAGGGGCCGAAAGATGAAATTTACACATACTCAAAACTGAGAAGCTGTTTCTCACCACGCCAGGATCACCCTCCTTGGTTGTAAGCCTTCTTCCCCTGGGCTGCCGTCCCCGGCTGTCCCCCATCCATAACCATCCCGGCCGCTAAACTCAAACTGCCGGAAACAGGGAAGCTGGACGGCGGAGGGCGGGCCATAATTCCGGCTTCGCACTTCCGCCTTCCAGCTTCACGCTTCCCCCTTTACCGGACCAGGGCAACCATGCTCACCGCTACCCCGCCTTGCGCCCGCAGGCGGACGAGATAGACGCCGACGGCAAGCGGCTGGCCGTTACCGGCTGTGCCGTCCCATTCCACCTGATGGGGGCCGGCATCCAGCAGCCCTTCTTTCAGCTTACGAACCCGCTGCCCGTTGAGGTTGTACACCTCCAACGCAGCCGGGCCGGCCTCCGGCAGGTAAAAGCTTATGGACACCTCCTCCCGGAACGGATTGGGGCTGGCTTCCAGCTGCAGGAAGGCCTCGGCCGCTTCCACCGCCTGGCCCGGGGCGGCTGGCAGGGCGGCAGGTGCCGTACAACAAACCACCGTGCCGGCGTTCAGCGCATCGATCAGGCCGTTCACCTGGGCGGCGATGTAGGTCGCAGCACCGGTTGGGATATTGCCGCCGCTCTGGCTCTGCACGTAGCTGACGACATAGTCCAGCGAGCTGATCACCGAACCAACGCTGTATCCGCTGCAGAATTTGCTGGCCGCCAAATCCAGCCGCCGGGTGATGGCCCTTTTTACCGAAAGGCTGGTGCTCAATCCGTTGACATAGGCATTCAGGCCGCTTACCACTGTATTGATGCACACCTCGGTATCACAAGCGTCGCCCAGCCCGTCCTGGTCAAGGTCTTCCTGGCCGGGGTTGAAATCGGCCGGGCAGTTATCGACATCCCCGCAGATGCCGTCCCCGTCGATGTCGTCGTCGGGGTCGTTGGGGCAGGGGTCGGGGCAGGCACCGAAGAGGTCGTCGCGCACCCAGACGCTGGCCGTGCAGCTGGCCGTATTGTTGTTCACGTCGGTGACGGTGAGGGTGACGGCCCGCGGGCCCAGCAGGTCCGCGCAGGTGAAAGCCATGCGGCTGAGGGTACGCCCGCCGATGCCGCAGGCGTCGGCCGAGCCGCCGTCCACCTCGCCTGCGGTGAGCGTAGCCGAACCGCCGGCGTTGAGCTGTATGGTGGCATTCTGACAAAGGGCCTCCGGATCGGTATTGTCCTGCACGGTCACCGTGGCCACGCAGCTGTGCTGGTTGCCGGCGCCGTCGGTAGCGGTGAGCAGCACGGTGCGCATGCCGACGTCGGCGCAGCCGAAGCTCGTCCGGATCAGGTTCAGGCCGGGCAGGCCGCAATTGTCGCTGCTGCCGTCGTTCACCTCGCCTGCGGTGAGCGTAGCCGAACCGCTGGCGTTCAACTCGATGGTGCGGTTACGGCAGCGGGCTGTCGGAGGCGTTTCGTCCTTCACCGTCACCTGGGCGTTGCAGGAGCTGCTCTCGTTGTTGATGTCTGTCACTGTCAGGGTTACCGTTTGCGGGCCCGCGTCGGCGCAGGAGAAGGTATTGGGCGACACCGTCATGCTCTGCAGGCCGCATTCGTAGGTGCTGCCGCCGTCCACATCGCCCGCGGTGAGCGTAGCCGAACCGCCGGCGTCGAGCACTGCCGTGAAGGGCTTGCAGGCCGCTACCGGCGCGGCGCAGCAGGGGTTGTCGTCATCGGCTACGGTGATGGTGGCGTTGCAGGTAGCCTGGCTGCCGAAAACGTCGGTTACGGTGAGCGTTGCCGTATGCTGCCCCAGGCCGCCACAGTCGAAGGCCAGCGACGCCTGCCCGTCGGCCAGGAAGCCGAGCGGGCCGCAGCCGGTGCTGCCGTCATTCAGCTCGGAGGCGAGAACAGTAACGGTATTGTCCGGGCCAAGTTGCACCGTAATGTTCTGGCATACGGGGGCGGGGTTGGGGCGCATGCCCTGGAATTCGTAAGCGCCCATGTCGATGGCAGCAGCGCCGGCGGCGTCTACTACCCGCGGGTTGCCGGCGAGGTCCTCGGCAGTGGTGTTGGCGCCGTTGTCGCCGGCGTCGATGGCCGGAGAGCAGGGCAGCAGTTTCAGATCACTGTTGGTAGCGTCGGCGAAGAGCGGGTCTTGAGCGAAGAGGACAGCTGCCCCGCAGACCGCCCCTGACGGGCAAGTATTTTCCTCCAAAAGGGTATAAGTGAGTTGCGGGGTGGCCGCAACATTGAACATGCTATTTCCATTGCCCGTGTTTTGCCAAAAAATGCAGTTGGTTACAGTGGGGGAAGCATTGTTCTCGCTGAAAATGCCTCCGCCCGAACCGGATGCCATATTCCCCTGGAAGGTACAATTGGTAAACTGCGCGGAAGAACGGGTAAAAACGGCGCCGCCAGTTAGGGCAGTATTGCCGGTAAAAGAGCAATTGACGGCGGTGCAGGGAGAGCTTTCCGTGTTGTGGATGGCGCCGCCAATTCCCCCAAGAGCGGAATTCTGGTCAAAGGCACAGTTGGCCAGACTGACCAAAGATGTGTTGCTGTTTGCGATGCCGCCGCCTTGACCGGATGAATTTCCGGAAAAGTTGCAGTCGGTCACCTTAGGGAAGAGAAAATATAGTTGAACATCCCGCCGCCTCTCGCGCTGGCTGAATTGCCGGTAAAGCGGCAGTTAGTACCGTAGGGGAAGAGGAGGAGGAGTTGAACATTCCGCCGCCGGTTTGTTCCGTAAAAACAGCGCCGTCCGCATTCCCGCCTGAGATGATGAAACCATCCAGCAGGGCGCTATTGTCCAGCCCATTGTTGTTGATGACGTGGTAGCTGTTGTCGCTGCGGTTGGTGAAATTGGGTACGTCGTCGTCCAGCAGGTCGCCGCTGAGGATGGTCGCATTGGCTATCCAGTCCCGCTCCGCCAAGCCGGGGTTGCCCGTGTCCGGGAAGCCGCCGTAAATTACCACCCCGTTTTTTCATGACAAAGGAAATCGTGCGGTCAGCGCCGGCGGTGGGTTTGTAGGCGCCGGCGGGCTACCCAGACCTGTTCCACATTGCAAGCCTCTATCATCGCCTGCAAGTCGCCGGAAGCATCTGCCCAGGAGACGCCGCTGCCTGTACCGCCTTCTTTGACGTAGCGGATGGGAGTATATTTGGATACCTCCGTCCAGTTAGAGACGGCGCCGTTGAGAGCAAAGTTGTTAAGAATGCCGGGGTAGGCGCCGGTATTGACACTATTACCAGGGTGTTGATGCCCGTATTATCGGCATCCGCCACGCCGTGATTGAACTGGTAGTAGGCAAGCAGTCCTGTCTGTGGTAAGCTGAGTTCACCGCAGAGGCTTCGCTTGTATTTCTGCCTGGGTGCGAGCGATATTCCAGATGCGCACTTCATCGAGCTTGCCATTCATAAACTCGCTAGTGCCATTGTAAGCGCCAAGATAGGCGCCACTGTTAAAGGAAGGGATTGGAGCATCCGAAGATTGTCGCTGCGCTACCAGCTGCCCGTCGAGATAGGACTTGAAGCCATTGGCAGTGTTGCGTTGCCAGGTAAAGGCGATGTGATGCCAGTTGCCATCATCGAAGCCTGTACCGATAGAAATGCCGTTGGCGCCTCCGTCATTGGAGAGGATGTGAACATTGTTCTGCCAGGCAGTCACGATGTAACCGCCCTCATTTTGCATCCGTACTGCCGACTGGCTGTTGGCGCCCTTGAACCAGTACTCTACCGTAATAGCATCCCCTCCAGGGAAAAGGTTGTCAGCAGGGCAACCTGTAAAGAGTTCCACATGGTCATCCACGCCATCGAAATCCAGTCCATTATCGGTGGCGGAAGGCGTGGGAGTAGTCAGAGCTTGATAAACGCCCTGAAACTCGTAGGCGCCTATATCCACCGTTCCACTATTGAAAAATCGGTCATTACTACCCAGGTCGGTTGTGATGCCCATTGGTACGGCGCTATTGAGTCCATTGTCAATAGCACAGGAACTGGCTTGCAGGCGCAGGTCGCCTTTGGAGGCATCGACGAAGAGCGCGGGTTGGCATCCAGATTGCCAATGCCAGTATAGCCGCCTTGTACTATTGAGTAGGTTACGGTAGGGTTGCTATTCGTGTTCCCGATTTCGCTACTATTACCCCAGAGGATGCAGTTGGTTACCGTTATTGAGGAGTTGCCATCATTGTATATTCCTCCACCTTGATAGGCTGAATTATTGGAAAAGGTACAGTTAGTCATCGTTACATAAAATTTTTTGACGTCGTTACATATTCCGCCGCCCCTGAAGCCTGCTGAATTGTCGAAAAAGGTACAATTGGTCACTGTGGGTGAGGACGGAAAGTAATTATAGATTCCGCCACCTTTGTTTACAGCCGAATTGCCGGAAAAATGCAGTTTTTACGGTCGGTGAGGTTCTATAGTTATACATTCCGCCGCCACTGGTGTTGTTTCCGCCGCCATTCGCATTCCCCCACTTATAATAAAGCCATCCAGCACCGCACTGCTATTTAGTCCATTATTATCATTAAAAATGATGTGATAGCTATTGTCACTGTTATCATCTGCTGTACCGATGTCGCCGCTGAGGATGGTTTCATGGGTCGCCCAGTTCCGGTCTGCAAAAGTAGGGTCGCCGGTATTAGGGAAGCCGCCGTAGATGGCCACGCCGTTTTTCATCACAAAAGAATGTGCGCGTTCGCCTGGCGTGTACCCTGTTCCCTGATCCGGGTAGTAGGCCCCCTCCGCCACCCAGATCTCGTCGCCGCTCTGGGCAATGGCCAGGGCGTCCTGCAAGTTGGTGAAAGCATCGGCCCAGGATAGGCCGTTGGCTGCGCCCATGGCGTCCCGGTCCACATATAAAATGGTGTTGACATACAACAAATCGCCGGCCGTGCCGCTGTTGCCCAGGGAGGAGGTAAGATCGCCGGTCGTGTTCACATACATTCCCGCCGTGCTGCTGGTCACATCGACTTGCACGGTGCAACTCGCCCCTGCCGCTACTGTCCCGCCGATGTAGGAAATCGTGCCGCTGCCCGCCGGGGCGGTTAGGGCGCCGCCGGTACATGTTGTCGAAGCTGCCGGCGCCGCCGCCACGGCCATGCCCGCCGGTAGAAAGTCGGAGAAGTTGAGCCCGGTGGCAGGCAGGGTGCTGGCCGAATTATCAATCGTGAACACAAGCGTGCTCGGGTTGCCGACGAAAATTTGGTCTGGCGAAAAGGCTTTGGCAAAGGTCGGAGGCGGCTCGACCGTCAACATATCGCTGGCCGTGCCGCTGTTGCCCAGGGAGGAGGTGAGGTCGCCGGTCGTGTTGACGTGGATTCCCGCTGTGCTGCTGGTTACGTCGATTTGCAAGGTGCAACTCACCCCTCCCACTAGTGCACTGCTGCTGTAAGAAATCAAAGAGGTTCCAGGCACAGCCGTCAGCGTCGCTCCAGGACAGGTCGACGAAACATTTAATGGGGAGGCGATTGTGATGGCAGCGGGTAGATTGTCCACAAAACTGAGAGAGTTAGCCGCCACCGGGTTGGCGGTATTGTCGATGGTAAAAGTCAACGTGCTGACGCCTCCACTGCCAATGATGTTGGGCGAAAAAGCCTTGGCAAAGCCTGGTGGGGTAGTGATGGCCGTGCTTTCTGAATCGCTATTGTTGCCAAGGTTGATGTCCATCACCCCGGCGCTGACTGATGCCGTGTTGGTGATGTTGCCAACCGACCCTGGCGCAGTCACATTGATTGTGATTGTCGGGGCAGCGCCCACACCCAAACTGGCACACGTGCAAGTGACTGCGCCACCTGACTCGCCACAGCTCCAACCGGCCCCTGATGCGCTCACAAACCCGACACCGCCCGGCAAGTTATCGCTGACGGTGATGCTCGTTGCTGCGGAGGGGCCTGCATTGTTGACATCGAGCGAATAACTGAAACCTGCACCTATGCTCACTGGGTCGGCGGAATCTCCGACCAGAATCGACAAATCGGCCAGTGGCAGGAGGTTGTCAAAGTCGGTGGCGGTGTTGTTACCGGGGATTGGGTCAGTAACACAGACGGGAGCGGTGACGGTGGCCGTGTTGACCAGCGAGCCGGTCGCCGACGGGGCGATGTTGGCAGAGACGGTGTACGTTACCGAAGCACCGGCGGGCAGATTGAGAACCTCGTTGATGTTGCCGCTGCCGGAGGCCGTGTGGCCACTGCCGCCCCAGTTTGATTTGGCGGCGCTGCTGCGGCTGTAATCGCTGACGGCAAAATATCATTGAAGCCCGCACCGGTCACGTTGGAAGACCCTGCGTTGCTGGTAGTGATGGTGTACGTCACCGACTGTCCCGGCACACCGGTCGTCACACCGTCGGTTTTGGTAATCGACAAGTCAGCAATGGGGACGTACCACTGTGAAAACGGTGGGGTCGTTTTCACCGGATTCGGTAGGATCACCATTGCCGTTGGGATCGGGATCGGTCCCGCTGTCGGACAGATCGGATACCGTGCCCCCTTCAGCCGAGGCGGTGACCTGATTAGAATAGACACCACAACCAAAGCCAACATCGGTGACGGCCGTGACATTGACCACCATCCGGATCTGCGCCGTCCCGCCAACTGGCAGGCTACTCCCTGAGGCGAAAATCTCCTTGTCCGAACTCCCGTCAAAACCGCCGTTCAGAGTGATTGTGCCCGGATCGTTCACCAAAGCGGGAGGACTCACAAACGTGTAGTTCCCTGCGCCGAAAACCGCGTCCAGGTCTTCAGGCAAAGAAAGGCCGCCCAGGCTCTCTGTGCCAAAGTTCTCCAGGTAGAAATCGAATGTTGCCTCGGTACCGTTGAGCGTGGCGTTTTTTGCTACGCCGATGACAGTTGACATAATGGAAGCACTCACTTCTTCGCTGTTCACGCTCGTCAGGTCGTTAGGATTGTCCCGGTCGTTTAATTGAGGATTGCTACCGGTGAAATCGCCTGTATGCGCCGGGGTGAAGGTGCGCACGACAAAATAATTCGTGCCGCCGGGCAGGCCCGTGACGTTTAGCCCGGCGGCTGTTTTGTCGCTCGTCTTTCCGTAAGAGGCGTAGGGCCCGCCGGGGGTTTGGGAAGCCAGCACTTCGTAGTAGCCGCCATCCCAGGTGTAGCCGATGGGCGTCCAGCTGAGGCTGGCCGAGTTTGCCCCTGTGGGCGCCACCTGCACATTGGTGGGCGGCACGGTCTGGGTGTTGCGCCATTGGGGGTCTTTGATGTCAATGTTCCCTGCCGGGGTGTTGACGACATCGAACTTGTTATACCGTAATCTGACGTTGTTGCTGTTCGTATTGACCAGGTCGTTGGGCAAAATGCCTTCCAGTTGATTGCCGCTTACATTGAAAAAGAAAAGTGATTTTGCGTCCGCCGGAAGGGCGCCGCTGAAGTGGCATTGGTTCAAAGAGGTTACCACAGTAGGCTTTTGGAGAAAACCGGACGGAATGGGCCCGCTTAAACCGGAATTGATTACAGAAAAGTTAATCACTGACATTGTTAAAAAATTGGGGGCCAAATCGCCCAAAGTGCCGGTCAGCCCGGTATTGTCATCCAGCCTTATTCTATTGAGTTGTGTCAGCCCGCCCAGCACATTGTTGGCCATGACCGGGTTGTTCGTATCAGTCCAGCAATCCTTAATGTCGAAAGTGGTCAGAGAAGAGAGATTGGCCAGTTCGGCCGGGAAGGCTGTCGTTAGTTTGGCAGTACCGCAGACGCCTTGAATGGTAATCACCCTTCCCTGGTCGCAGGTAACACCCGGCCACGCAAGATTTCCAGGGGGGCACGGATTGCTGTTTCTCCAAAAGAAGGCCGAATTCCAGCCATAATCCTCCCGCAGGGTCTGCATGATGGGCAGGTCGGGCGGGCCAAGGCCGCCAACCTGCGGGAAAGTCACTTCTTCGCTGTACGCACTCGCCAGGCCGTTCGGGTTATTGGCATCTGCCGGCAGGACGGTGCGTACGACAAAATAATTTTCACCGCCGGGCAGGTCCGTATTGAGGATTTCCCAAAGGGAGGCCGTTTCATCAACGGTAACGCTGCGGGAGGTGTAAGGCCCGCCGGGCGTTGGAGCGCTAAGGATTTCGTAGTAGCGGCCGTCGCCGGTATAACTGATGGGTGTCCAGGAAACTCTAATTGAAAGTAGTGCAGGAGTCGTAGAACCAGGAGGGGTAACTGGTTTAAATAATACCACACTTACATTAGTCGGCGGCACGAGTTGTGCCAGAGCCGTTGCGTGTAACGCACATAGCAACAGCAGGGAAAGCAGGCATTTGGTTATAAATGGCCATTGTTGGTTGAAATTGGAAAAAAAGTGCTTGTTCATAACGATAAAATTTACGTGGTATAAAAGAACTGACGCCGGTTTTATCGCTAAAATGTAGCGACAGTGGACAAGCCTTTTTTTCCTGAAAAGAGCGGGCAGGTAGTCCAGGATGAAGGGTCTGCGAGTGTAGCTCCTTTCAGTAAAAAATGCCTGCGACAAATGTGCAGGCAACAGGGGCAGAAGCATTCCCACTATTTTCCATGGAGGGTGGAATAGTGTACAGACAGGGTGGACTATCTTCCGAAATGGGTGGATTATTTTCCAGCGGACTGTAAAATGACGCTGTAAATCAACGTTTTAGTTCGCTTGGCGGCAAGCCGAACTCTTCGGAGAAAACCCGGCTGAAATATTTCGGGTCGTTGAAGCCTACCTTGTAGGCGACTTCCGAAACGTTCAGGTCCGAGGTCTGCAGCAGTTCCTTTGCCTTGTGCAGGCGCAACGAGCGCAGGTAAATGTTGAACGACATGCCGGTGAGCGCCGAAAGTTTGGCGTAAAGGTTGGAGCGCCCCATGCCGACTGCACGGCAGATGTCTTCCGCCTTCAGCCCGGCATCGCCGATGCGCTCCTGCACAGCCGTGTGGAGCTTTTGCAGAAAGGCGTCTTCGGGGCCGGAAGTCAGGGATGAAGGGGAAAGTACCATGGCACTGAATTTCGCCTGCAATTTCTTCCTCCATTCGAGCAGGTTGTTCAGCGTGGCCAGCAGTTCTTCCCGGTGGAAGGGCTTGGCGAGGTAGGCATCGGCACCCCGGCGCAGGCCTTTGATGCGGCTCTCCACATCCGCCCTGGCCGTGAGCATCACGATGGGGATGTGGCTGGTGCGTTCGTCATGCTTGAGGGTTTCCACCACCTCGAAGCCATCCTTTTCGGGCATCATCACGTCGCTGACAATGAGGTCGGGAATGTTCTCCAACGCCTTTTCGATGCCGGCCCGGCCGTTGTAGGCGAAGTCGAGCGCATAATTATCCTTCAGGCAATCGGTAAGGTATTCCACGACGTCGGGGTTGTCTTCGATGATGAGGAGGTTGACGGAAGAAGGCTGAGGGTTGAGGGTGGAGGCCGGGGCTTGCCGGGGCCTGGCGGGTGTTTCGGCTAACGCCTGAGATAATTCGCTGGATTTCAAGCTTTCCGCTTTGTTCGTTACCGGTAATCGCACGGTGAAGGCGGCGCCTTTGCCTAGCTCGCTCTCCACGCTGATGTCCCCGTTCATGGCGTTCACCAGTTCTTTGGTCAGTGCCAGCCCGATGCCCGTGCCGCCCGTCCCGGCTTTTTCGAGGTTGTTCGCCTGGCGAAAGCGGTCGAAGATGTAGGGCAGGTCTTCGGGGGGGATCCCTGCTCCGGTATCGGCCACGCTCAGGCGCAGATATGGCCCCCCCCGATCGTTTGCCATATCCGCCCTCAGCGCCACTTTACCGCCCGACGGCGTGAACTTGACGGCGTTCGACAACAGGTTGTGTACGATCTGCAGCAGGCGCTCCGGGTCATAGTCCATGACGATGGAAGCCTCGTTGCTCTCCAAGCGCAGCATCACGTTCCGGGCGTTGGCCACCGAATGCAGGCTTTCGCTGATGTAGCGGAGGTAGGGCAAAATATCGCCTTGGACGTAGTTGATCTTCAGGGTGTTGGACTCCAGTTTGGCCAGGTCGAGGATCTGGTTGATGAGGCGCAGGAGGCCCTCGCCGTTGCGCCGGATCAACCTTAGCTTGCTTTTCAGGCCGTCGCCGACCTGTTCCTCCACCTGTTCCGAAGTACCCAGGATGACCGTGAGCGGCGTTCGGAACTCATGGGTGATGTTGGTGAAAAAGCGGTTTTTGAATTCGTCCAGCTCTTTCAGGCGAAGGGCCTCGGTGGCGGCCAGCTTTCGTCGAATTTCATAATTTCTGATTGCGATTAATACAGAAATGGCTGCCATGGCGTAGAGCAGATAGGCCCACCAGGCCGCCCACCAGGGCGGGCGGATGGTGATGAGCAGGGTGGCAGGCTGCTCGTTCCATACGCCGTAGCTGTTCCTGCCTTTACCGAAAACAAGTAACTGCCAGTATCAGGTTAGCAAAGCTTACGGTGTTTTTGCTGCCCGCATAGATCCAGCGGGCTTAGCCGCTCTTTACCAGGGAATACATATATTCACGTGACTGCGGATTGCGGTAGTCGAGCAGTGCGTACCCGATTTCTACGGTGTTTTCCAGGCGGGAAAGAGAAAGCGCCGTTTTTTCCATCGGTTTTCCGGCATTGCGAGCATGCCCCATTTCCCGCCGGGTCATAATGGGACACTTCCGACAATCGAATGGGAGAAGCTTCATAGCGTTGGTTCTTGAAAGTTGCCGGATCAAAACTTCTCACTTCGCCTTGGCAGGCAAAATAGACCTCGTTGGTTACAGGGTGTACGGCAATTGCCTGATGGTATAAGGAAGTCGCAGCGGCTTGTGGAAAGATGGCGACATCCCCTGGTATTGGTCGATACAGGAAACCGCCTGCGTTTGGTTTATCCATATTTTGCCGGTACTGTCCTTTGCTATCTGCGAGATGTTGTAATTGGGCAGTAGTCCGAAGAATCGTATTTTTAAAATGCCCGCTTTCCGGAGAAAACGCTCAATCAACTTCAATCCCAACGAAACCCAGATATCTCCATTGTTGTCTATTTGCAGTTCCGAGGTGTAGTTGCTCGCAATGCCGTTGGCGTTGCCCTGCTCGTACATGAAGCGCTGAACTTTGCCCGTGTTTTTGTCAACGGAATTCAACCCGTTTTCCGCCCCGCAAACCCAGATCTTGTTGCCGGCATCCACGGCGATGCCGGCCAGTAGGTTGGAGGGCAAGCCGCCTGGTTCCGACGGATCGTATTTCCATTGTTCAAACGCCGTGGCAACGCCAGTCCGGATATTGAATGAATCCCCGGGCAGGCGGTACAGACCGTTGCCCCAGGTGGAAAACCACAGGCCGCCGTCGTGGTCCAAGGCGGCACACACCGTTTCCGGGATTGGTTCAGCGGTTGCGCTTCCCAGCCGGGCCGGCCAGGAACGCCCGGACCGGGTATCGAGAATGAGCAGCCCTTCATTGCTGCCTACCAGCAAATAAGTATCATCCCAAAACAGGGCGTTATAACAAACGGCGCCTTCGATCATATACCTGGTTTCGCCCGACAAAGGGTTGCAGCGCAGTACGCCCGACTGGTTAGCCAGCCAGATAAGGCCGCCGGGGCCGAATGCTATATCATTGGTTGCAACGGGCTGGTTATTTACCCTTGGCAACTTCAGTACACTACCATTTCCTGGTTGGGATCAAAATAAAAGGGAGTTTTTCCGATGCGTACGTGTCCAAATCAATCCATTCCGGTCTTGGAAAGGGTGGTGATCTTATTCAGTTGTTGTTGTTTTTCTATATCCACCGCCCGGCATCGTTCCAGCGCCTCACGGTTCGCCTGTATTCGCCAAATGTCGTTCTGTAAGCGATCCAAAGCCGCCCCGACCGGTCTTCCAAAATAGTTTCCGGCACAGGTATCCGTTCGCCCGCAGCAGTGCGATACAAAATCAGTCAGGCGGGAGGTTTTGGGGTCGAACACCCAAAGCCCTTACGGTTGGGCATTCCCAGCCAAAGTATACCTTCCCGGTCAAGGCAAATACTTTTGGGGTCGAGAAAGAGTTGCTGATGCCAATCCGGACGGTATCGCCCTTTTCGTCCGGTATAGGGAAATAATGCCATTTCTGTTCTTTTGGTCAAAAATTCCAACCCGGCGGTTGTCAGGACATATACCCGTTGCTGCTCCACAATGACAGGCGACCAGGGCTGCCCTGCAACTCGTAGCTACGCCGTACGGGCAATACGCGGGTATTCTTTCCCGTATCCGGTCAAAATATTCATCCCGACGTTGCTCCTATCCAGAGCTTGCCGTCCGGGGCTTTTGCAGGAAAAACAGGTTGTCGGTAGAGAGGGATGTGCTGTCATTGGCGTCGTGGCGGTAGTGCGCAAACTTTCCTTCCATGGGGTCGTAGGCGTTCAGCCCGCTGTTGCGGGTCGTGATCCAGAAAACACCTTGTTCATCCTGTATCACATCCTTGATCCGGTTGGAGGAAAGAGAATTCAGGTCAATGGGATCGGACTTGAGGGGCATCAACCCGGCACCGTCGTAGCGAAACATCCCGTGGTCGGTAAGGAACCAGATAAACCCGTCCTGGTCTTCAAACCAATTGTCCAATCCCTGATAGTCTTCCATTCCCCGGGCTTCTTTTGACACTTGCCTGAAATAAAGCGGCGTTGGCTGCGCATGGCCGGCTTGCGAAAACGCGGAAACAGCTAGAAGACAAAGAAAAAAGTGGCTTGACAGGAGCGTCTTCATGGGTGTATTTATACCTACCTGTAAATTCACTACAAGTTAATGGGTTGGGAGCAGGGAGGAAAGTTAATACACCCAATAATTTAGATTTGTTCGCCTGTTCCCTGACTAAGTTCTGAGAAGGTGCAATAAAGAAATAATCTGGCCATATTGCCATCCGCGCCATCCCAGCGGTATTGCTGCCGTTTACAAATCGGAGGCTTCAACTCACCGGTACGCCAAAAAAGCGGCGCCCGCAGGCGCCGCTCCCATGAAAAAAATATGCACAATAAAAAATGATCAGTAACCTGATGCGCTTACCGCACCAGCGTCAGTTTTTTCACCAGGGCCTGGCTCTGCGTTTGCAGGCGCAGCAGGTAAACGCCGGGGGCTAAGCCCTGCCCGCCGCCGGCCTTACCGTCCCACACCCGCTCGTGGCGGCCGGCATCCAACAAAGCCGCCTCCAGGCGCCATACCCGCTGCCCATTCAGGTTGTACACCTCCAACGCAGCCGGGCCGGCCTCCGGCAGATAAAAACGAATAGCTACCTGCTCGCGGAACGGATTGGGGCTGGCGTCCAGCTGCAGGAAGGCCTCGGCCGCTTCCACCGCCAGGCCCGGGTGGGCAGGCAGGGCATGTGTGGGCAGCAAACCACCGTGCCGGCGGTCAGCGCATCGATCAGGCCGTTCACCTGGGCGGCGACGTAGGTCGCAGCGCCGGTTGGGATATTGCCGCCGCTCTGGCTCTGCACGTAGCTGACGACGTAGTCCAGCGAGCTGATCACCGAACCAACGCTGTAACCGCCGCAGAATTTGCTTACGCCAGGCTCAGCCGCCGGGTAATGGCCCTTTTTACGGTAGAACTGATATTCAACCCATCGACGTAGGCGTTCAGGTTGCCCGTCACGGTGTTGATGCAGATGCTGGGGTCGCAGGCCAGCCCCAGGCCGTCCTGGTCGAGGTCTTCCTGGCCGGGGTTGAAGGCCGTGGGGCAGTTGTCCACATCCCCGCAGATGCCGTCCCCGTCGATGTCGTCGTCGGGGTCGTTGGGGCAGGGGTCGGGGCAGGCGCCGAAGAGGTCGTCGCGCACCCAGACGCTGGCCGTGCAGCTGCCCGTATTGTTGTTGACATCCGTCACGGTGAGGGTGATACCGTAATGAGCAAATCCGCGCAGCTGAAGGCCGTCTGGCTGAGGGCACGCCCGCCGATGCCGCAGGCGTCGGCCGAGCCGCCGTCCACCTCGCCTGCGGTGAGCGTAGCCGAACCGCCGGTGCCGAGCTGTATGGTGGCATTCTGGCAAAGCGCCTCCGGATCGGTATTGTCCCGGACGGTCACCGTAGACACACAACTGTGGCTGTTGCTTACCGTCGGTGGCGGTGAGCAGCACGGTGCGCATGCCCACGTCGGCGCAGCCGAAGCTCGTCCGGTTCAGGCTCAGGTACCGAGTATACGCAGTTGTCGCTGCTGCCGTTGTTCACCTGTAGGCGGTGAGCGTAGCCGAACCGGCGGCGTTCAGCTCGATAGTGCGGTTGCGGCAGCGCGCCACCGGCGGCATTTCGTCTTTCACCGTCACCTGAGCGTTGCAGGAGCTGCTCGTTGTTGACGTCTGTTACCGTCAGGGTTACGGTTTGCGTACGCGTCGGCGCAGGAGAAGGTATTGGGCGACGCCGCTATGCTTTGCATACCGCACGCGTAAGTGCTGCCGCCGTCCACATCGCCCGCGGTGAGCGTAGCCGAACCGCTGGCGTCAGCGACTGCCGTGAAGGGCTTGCAGGTACGTTGCACGCGGCGCAGCAGGGGTTGTCGTCGTCGGCTACGGTGATGGTAGCGTTGCAGTTAGCCTGGCTGCCGAAAGCGTCGGTGACGGTGAGCGTTGCCGTATGCTGCCCCATACCGCCACAGTCGAAGGACAGCGACGCCTGCCCATCGATCAGGAAGGAGAGCGGGCCGCAGCCGGTGCTGCCGTCATTCAGCTGGGAGGCGAGGACGGTAACGGTATTATCCGGGCCTAGTTGCACCGTGATGTTCTGGCATACGGGGGCGGGGTTGGGGCGCATGCCCTGGAATTCGTAGGCGCCCATGTCCACCGTGGCCGAGCCGGAGGCATCCACTACCCGCGGGTTGCCGGCGAGGTCCTCGGAAGTGGTGTTGGCGCCGTTGTCGCCGGCGTCGATGGCGGGGGAGCAGGGCTGCAGCTGGAAGTCGCCGGCGGCGGGATCGACGAAAAGAGGGTCAACATTAAGGTTGCCCGTGCCCGGATATCCTCCCTGTACAATTGAATAACTGATGGTGGTTTGGCCATCAAAGTTCGCTGTTTCGCCGCCGTTGCCCCAGAGAATGCAATTTGTCAAAATATTATTTGTACTTCTTAAATTTGCGGCAATGGCGCCTCCTAATGATGCCGTGTTGCCAAAAAAAGTACAGTTAGTCAAAGTTGGTGTTCCAACTTGGGTGCGAAAAGCACCGCCATGGGTTCCAGAATTTTCAACAAACAAGCAATTCATAAAATCAGGTGATGAATAGTCGTTGGCTACGCCGCCGCCATGATCGCTAACATGATTATTACGGAAAGTGCAATTCAAAATGCGGGGCGATGCAAGATTATTCCACATGCCGCCGCCCTGCATTCCATTGAAGAAAACTTCGTTATAGGCATCCCGGATCGTAAAACCGTCCAGTACTGCGGTATTATCCAAATTAATGTTATAGATGATCCGCCTGCTATTGTCTGTGTTTACACCAACGGTACCGATATCGCCGCTGAGGATGGTCGGATTTGCTGTCCAGTCCCTATCCTGCATACCGGGATTACCTGTATCAGGGAAACCGCCATAAATGGCCACCCCGTTGACCATGGAGAAAGAGATGGTCCGGTCGGCGCCGGCCGTAGGATAGTAGGTTCCTTCAGCCACCCAGATCTCGGAAACATTGAAACAGGCAGCGGCCAGGGCGAGGGCATCCTGCAGGCCGGTAAAAGCGTCGGCCCAGGATGTTCCGTCGTTGTTGCCGGAGGCAAGCTTATTTACATAAAGCACAACCTGATTCTGAGGCTGATACTCAAAAGCCCCCCTGTCGACTGGGCCGTTATTGTAAAAACGCGGGTCACCATTCAGGTCGGTGGTAATGCCCGGCGGAACTGCTGAGTTGTACCCTGAGTTGATCGCAGGCGAGCAGTCCTGCAGGGTAAAGTCGCCGTTGGCGGGATCGACAAAGAGCGGGTCTGCGTCGAGATTGCCTGTGCCGCCGTAGCCGCCCTGCACAATGGAGTAATTGACCACGCCGCCGGAAATCCCGCCGTCGTTGCCCCAAACAATGCAGTTGGTGAAAACCGCGTTGGATTGGTTATTGATGGTGTTGGGGCCGGTATTGCCGTAAAAAGTGCAGTTGGTAATCTTGGCCAGTTGACTGCCGCCACCGTTGGAAATGCCGGCGCCGGCTGCCGTGACAGTATTTTCGGTAAACAGGCAGTTGACGACGGTTGGCGCGGCGTTGGCGTTGAACATCCCGCCGCCGGCTACGGCATAGTTGTTCCTGAAAATGCAGTTGCGGATAGTGGGCGAGGCATAGCTGTTCCACATCCCTCCGCCGAGGTTTAGGGGGAATGAGCCGTCCGCGTAAGCGCCCTGGAGGGTGAACCCGTCGAGCACGGCGCTGCTGTTGAGCGGATCGCCTGCGGTGAAATCGTTGTCGATGACCCGGTAGGAATTATCGGCATTGCCCGCTCCGCCGATATTGCCGCTGAGGATGGTTGCGTTGGCGACCCAATCCCTTTCCGAAAGCTGGGTTTCGGTTCCGATAAACCCACCGTAAATGGCCACATCGTTGATCATTGTAAAGGATATACTTCGATCGGTACCTGAGGTCGGCTTGTATGTGCCCGCCGCCACCCAAATCTGCGTCACCGTAGGGCAGGAGTTGGCCAGGGCGAGGGCATCCTGCAGGTCGGTGAAGGCATCCGTCCAGGAAGAGCCGTCGTTGGCGCCAGGGGCGTCGTCGTTGACGTACACGATGTTCCCTTGCGGGCAGGGTGTAGCGAAAGACAAATAAGCGGCGCTGCCGCCACCGCCTTCGGTCACCCGGAACTCCACTTCGTCGTTGGCGCCCAGCGTACCAAGCCAGACATTGGGATGGGCATCGCAGCAGCCGTCGTGTTCCCAAACCATGGTTCCGTTAATCCAGAGTTGAGCGGCATCGTCATGCCCATCTATGCTCAGGGAATAGACATCCTGCGGAAAACCCTTGCGCTTGTAACTGTAGGAATGGTTGTCGGCACCCACCGCACAGCCGGCATAACCGGAGGCATCCGAAGGGGCGCCCGCTGCATTCCACCTGGTTTCGGTATTGATGTTGAGATTGGTTTCTTCGTAGTAGCCTGCGTAATTCAGGTTCCAGGCGTTGCCGGTGATGCTGGGTCCGCCGGCGTTCCAGGCGTAGACGTTCCAGACGTTGTCGCCGAAGACGGTGGGATCTCCGCTGGGCGTACAGTACGAATACCTGGCCAGAAAACCGTCTGAACGGTTAAGGCTGACCAGATTGGTCGTGCCCGCTTGAGGGTCGAAATCTGCGGACTTTTCGAAAAAGCCCGCCACAAATGGATTGCCCAAACCATCCATTGCGATCGCTTTTCCTCGATCCTCTTTCGTGTTTCCCACTGAAAAAGCGTCCAGGTAATTTCCCAGGGCGTCGTATCGGGCTACAAATATATCATAGTCGCCGGCACTTGTTAAGTTGGCCGTACCCAACCCAGGATCAAAATCGGCTGTGCCGGAGAACCACCCCGTAACGAATACCTTATCCGAAATATCCGCAGCAATGCCGGAACCTGATGCCGAATATACCCCTGCCGTGATGATACTGAAGGCCCATTGGTAGGAGCCTGAACCACTGTATTTGGCGACGAAAGCATCTTGGGATCCAGAACTGGTCAGGTTAGCCGTACCTGTCCCTGGGTCGAAATCAATGGTACCATCGAAATCCCCTGTCACCAGTACATTGCCGGAACCATCCACTGCAACGCCCTCGGCGGATCCAAATCCCACCATCGTGAAGGCCCATTGATTGACGCCTGAGGCATCATATTTGGCAACAAAGCTTTCATTTGCGCTTCGGCCCGCCACCAGCACCTCGCCCGAGCTATTTAGGGCGATGGCAAAGCCCTGGTCATTGTCGGCGCCCCCCGTCTTTGTGGCCCACTGAAGATTGCCGGAAGGGTTGTATTTGGCCACGAAGATATCAGAGATCCCGGCGCTGGTCAGGTTGACTACGCCGGGGCCGGGATCGAAATCGACCGTGCCAGTAAAGCTGCCGGTCACCAGCACGTTGTTCGAACCGTCC
Source organism: Lewinellaceae bacterium (assembly GCA_020636375.1). Classification (GTDB taxonomy): domain Bacteria; phylum Bacteroidota; class Bacteroidia; order Chitinophagales; family Saprospiraceae; genus JACJXW01. The sequence continues at coordinate 154,848 of JACJXZ010000018.1, forward strand.
ACTGCGATGCCGTAACCATCCACGCCGACATTTGCTCCCCCCATGTTGATGGCCCATTGATAAGCGCCTGAAGCGTCGTATTTGGCAATGAATGCATCATTAAGCCCGATACTTGTCAGGCTGAACGTGTTCGGTCCGGGATCAAAATCAACCGTACCGCTAAAACCGCCCGTCACCAATACATTGCCCAATCCGTCCACCGCGATGCCCCGGCCCCGTTCGCTTGAATTGCCTCCTAACTTAAAAGCCCATTGATAAGCGCCTGAAGCGTCGTATTTGGCTACGAAAATATCATCGCCTGTAGCGGAAAGGCTGACCGTACCCGGACCGGGATCGAAATCGGCCGTGCCGCCTCTTAAATAACCGGTGATATAGCTGTTATGCAGAGCGTCAGCGGCAACAGAATTGGTTTCAATAAATTTGGGAGATGTACTATAAAATCCGATCTGGCCTGCCCATTGGTAGGCGCCCATCGCATTATATTTGGCAATGAAGACATCGTCGTTATTATCATTTTCGAAAATAGAAAGAGTGGCATCGCCCGGCCCGGGGTCAAAATCGGCAGCGATCCGGAACGTACCCATCACCAGTGCGTTGCCCGAGCCGTCCACAACGATGCCGTTGCCCTGGTCCGAACTGGCGCCTCCCATAGAAATCGCCCACAGATAGGCGCCTGAATCGTCGTATTTAGCTAGAAAGATGTCGCCAGAACCGGCGCTGGTCAAATCGGCCAGGCCGGAGGCAGGGTCAAAATCGACCGTGTTGACAAATCTCCCTGTCACCAGTACGTTGTCCGAACCATCCACTGCGATGCCGTTGCCATCATCGGAGCTTGTCCCTCCCAGGGGGAAAGCCCACAGATAGGTGCCGGCAGGAGAATATTTGGCCAGATAACCATCCCAACCTGCGCTGGTGTAGTTGACCGTACCGGCCCCGGGATCGAAATCAACGGTGCCCTGGAACGTACCCGTCACCAGCACGTTGTCCGAGCCGTCCACGGCCACCCCCTGGCCCCGGTCGAAACCGGCGTCTCCCAGCGAGAATGCCCATAGATAGGCGCCTGAAGAAGAATACTTGGCTACGAAGGCATCACTGTCCCCTGCACTTGACAGAATGGCTGTGCCCACTCCCGGATCAAAATCGGCCGTGCCATAGAAATCTCCGGTCACCAACACATTATCGGAGCCGTCCACCGCGATCGCCCGACCGCCTTGATCGGAGCCGATGGCGCCCAAACTGAAAGCCCATTGATAAGCTCCCGAAGAGGAGTATTTGGCAACAAAAATATCACTATCAAATGCCCCTGCTGCGGTCAGGGTGGCCGTACCCGACCCGGGATCAAAATCGGCTGTGCCCTGAAAATTGCCCGAAACCAACACGTTATCCGAGCCGTCTACATTGATAGCAAAGGCTCTGTCATTACTGGCGCCTCCCATATTGATGGCCCATAGATAGGCGCCGGCGGATGAGTACTTAGCCACGAAGATATCTCTGCCCCCATTACTGGTCAGGCCGGCCGTACCGGCCCCGGGATCAAAATCGGCCGTGCCCCCAAAACCGCCCGTTACCAGCACGTTGCCCTGGCCGTCTATAGCGATTCCAAAACCATGGTTACTGGAGTTGGGTCCGATCTGGAAAGCCCATTGATAAGCGCCCGACGCATCGTATTTGGCCACGTAGATCGCATCGTTTTCCGTGCTGCTTAGATTTGCTGTGCCCGGCCCGGGATCAAAATCGACTGTTTCCCGAAATCTCCCGGTCACGTATACATTACCCAATGCATCCCGGGCGATGTCCTCGCCAATTTCATTTGTCCCAGTGGGAAAAGAGGCCGGAGTATGAGCTGCCCATTCCAGGGTCTGGGCGCTAACGGAAGATAAACAACAGACAGCACAAACAAGGCTGAAGGCTGATCGAAGCCTTAAATAGGCCGTAAAATTTTGGAACATAGCATGGAGTTTTTTTCTGGCCGACTGAGCGTCCTTCCACTAAATCGTTTAACCGAATAGGAACGCTCAAATTTATCCAGGCTTCAACAGGATGATTCCCACTCTCCATTCATAAAGGAGGATTTTCCATTCAGGCGAGAAAAATCGCTTGTCTCAGAGCTTGCTCGGCGGGATGCCGAACTCCTGGATGAATACCCGGCTGAAGTACTTGGGGTCGGAGAACCCCACTGCGTAGGCTGCCTCACTGACATTCATTCCGCCGGCCAGCAGCAGCTCCCGGGCCCTGGCCAGGCGAATGGAGCGGATGAAAAGGGTGGCGTTCTTACCGGTCAGCGCCGTCAGTTTCCGGTGCAACTGGGGCTGGCTCATGGCAAGGGCCTGGCAGAGACCGTCTACGGAGAAGGAAGATTCGGAAAGGTGGTTCAATACGACGGCTTTAACCTTTTGCAGGAACTCCTCTTCGGGGTCGGGCGCCTCCGAAGAAGCGGCCACCGGCGTTTGAAAAGCGGCGGCCCGGTATTTTTCCCGCAGTTTTTTGCGCCCTTCGAGCAGGTTGTCCAGGGTGGCCAGGAGTTCTTCTTCGTGAAAAGGCTTGGCCAGGTAGGCGTCGGCGCCCCGGCGCAGCCCGGCAATGCGGCTTTCCACGCCAGCCCTGGCGGTGAGCAGCACGATAGGAATATGGCTGGTGCGCTCGTCCGTTTTGAGCGCATCGCAGACTTCGAAGCCATCCTTTTCCGGCATCATCACGTCGCTGACGATCAGGTCGGGCACAGTTTCCAGGGCTTTTTCGATGCCTTCCCGGCCGTTGTAGGCCAGGTGGAGCACGAATTTTTCCCCCAGGCAGGAAGCCAGGTACTCCACGACGTCGGGATGGTCTTCGATGATCAGAACGGTGGCGGCATCCGGCGGAGTTGCTACAGGCGGCTCAGCCGGATACCCAGGCGCCGTCTCCGGGATCGCAACGGCTACTTCACTAATTTCAGCCCGGTTGGAAACAGGCAGCCGGACGGTAAAAACCGTTCCCTTGCCCACTTCGCTTTCCACGCCTATCCCGCCGCCCATCGCAGCGATCAGCTCTTTGGTGAGCGCCAGGCCAATGCCGGCGCCGGGCATAGCCCTCCCTGGGAATCCCGAAGGGGGGCGAGAAGCCCCCTCCCACCCTCTTCCCAGGGGGGAGGAGTAAAAACGTTCAAAAATAAACGGCAGTTCCTCCGGCGGGATGCCCACGCCGGAATCGCTTACCATGAGGGCCAAATGGGAAGAACCCGGTTCCGGCAGTTGCCCGGGTGCCACCTCCGCCCGCAGTTTCACCTCTCCGCCGGCAGGCGTGAATTTGAGGGCATTGGACAGCAGGTTGTACACGATCTGCAACAGGCGCTCCGGGTCGTAGTCCATGACAATTTCCGGCGCCGGGCTCTCCACCCGCAGCCGGACGCCCCGGCTGTTGGCGAGCCCCCGCAGGCTTTCCGCGATATAGCGCAGATAGGCCAGGACGTCTCCTTGTACATAGTTGAGCTTGAGGCTGTTCGACTCCAGTTTGGCCAGGTCGAGCAACTGGTTGACCTGGCGCAGCAGGTTTTCGCCGCTGCGTTTGATCAGGGTGGCGGATTGCTCCGGCGCCGCTCCCCCACGCTGAAGCCTGTCCGCTTCGCCCAGAATCACCGTCAGTGGGGTGCGGAACTCGTGGGTGATGTTGGTAAAAAAGCGGTTCTTGAAGTCGTCCAGTTCCACAAGCCGGAGGGCTTCCTGGGCCTGCAGCCGCTGGCGCAGCTGATACCGGTAACCGAGCAGGACGATGCCGCTCACTGCGAGGGCGTACAGCAGGTAGGCCCACCAGGCGGCCCACCAGGGCGGGCGGATGGTAAATTCCAGCACGGCGGGGCGCTCGCTCCAGCCCCGATGGCCATCGGGGTCGTTGTTGCTGCCCAGCACCTTGAAAGTATAGCGGCCGGGCTGCAGGTTGGCGAATTGTACGCTGTTTCGGTAGCCCAACTCTACCCGGGCTTCTCTTTCGCTTTGCCCGAATATATTTCTCCGCAGCAACTGGTAGCGGTATTGGTTCTGGGCGGGGTTGGAAAAATCGAGGGCAGCAAATTCCAGAGAGATCAGGTTCTGATGGTGCGCCAGTTCCAGGCCAAGGGTTTGTTTATCCTTTTGTTCCAATACGGGAAAGTCGGGGGCGGATCCTTCCGGCCTGCGAAAAGCTGCCAGGTGGTTATTCACCCGGATGTGGGTGATGGCCGTATTGGGTTTTCGTTCGTTGAACTGCAGGCTGTCGGGGTGAAATACCGTCAGGCCGTTGACGCTGCCGAAGATCAGGTGGCCGCTGGTGGTTTTCAGGTAGCTCGACTGGTTGAACTCGTTGTCCTGCAGGCCGTCGGCCACCGTAAAATTGCGGGTGGTTTCCTCCCGTACGTGAAAGCGGCACAGCCCCCGGTTGGTGCTCAGCCAGAGATGGCCCTGGTCGTCGGGCAGGATGCCGTAGATGACGTTGTCGGGCAGGCCCTGTTCGGTTTTGTAGTGTTGAAATGTGCCGGTTTGGCGGTCCAGGCGGTTCAGCCCGCCACCTTTCGTGCCTGCCCAGAGGTAGCGGCCGGGCTTGAGCGGGTCGGCCGCTACGCTGAGCACGGTGTTGTGGGACAGGGAGGTACGGCCTGCCGGGTTATTCTTGAAATAGCGGAAACGATAGCCGTCGCCTGCCGGCGCAGCCTCGATCAATCCTTCGAAGGCGAAAATCCAGATCGCTCCGGTAGCGTCTTCGTATAAAAAGTGCGAATAGGTGAAGTTGGGCAATGGTTCCGGGGCCTGATCAAAAGGGATCAGCCGGCTTTGCTTCGTGGCAGGGTCGAACTGCAGCAAGCCTTTTTCGCTCACGCTGAGCAGTTTTCCATTCTTACAGCTGATCAGGCCCATCGCTTTCCAGGGGTATCGGCCGGAGGGCGATCCGAGGAGGAAGAGGGAGTCGGCATCTTTATTTGCCCAGGCGTTTCCCTGCCGGCCGAAAGCAAGGACGGTTTTTCTTTCCGTTTTGGAAATGGGGATCGTCCAGGGGGTAGGCAGGCCTTCCCGGAAACGGGAGGAAGGATAGCGTTTTCCGTAATCCGACTGCGGATAAAGAGAACCGCCGGGACCTTCCGCGATCATGCGCTGGGAGGTGAGCGGCAGGTAACTGCGAAACCCCAGGCTTTGGAAGCTGACCTTCAGCACGCCGAAGCCGTTGGTGGCCAGCCACATATTGCCCGATTGGTCGAAGGCGATGGTGGTGGGGAAGTAAGCAGGGTTTTGGGTAAAGGGTTGATCGTTGATCCATATCAGCTCCGGAGATTCGCCGTTTGCGAATTTTTCCGGGTCCCATTTTTGAAATATATTATCGTTATGTTTCCTGGCCCACAGAAAGCCGCTGTGATCGAACCGGTAGCGGCCGTAGGGAAGACAAGGTATCGGCCGGGGCGGCCCTTCATCAATCCCCCACCGCCACATCCCATACTCTGCCTGGCGGTACAACCCCTCTAGTGCAGGCGAGAGGGCAACGAGCCAGATCCTGCCCCGGCCGTCTTCCCCGATGATGTCAACCGATGTGCCGGCCAGGGCTTCCTGCTGCAGGGACGCATCGGCCGGATCAATCCTGAAAACCCCCTTTGAGGAGCCGGCCAGCAGCGTTCCATTTCCGGTAAAAAAAACCGTGCTGAACAAGACGCCGGGCAGTTCAATCGGCCTTATCGGCGAATCCGGGAAAGCGTTGCCGGTACTGGCAGCTTCAGCGAACAGGTACTGTCGGGTACTTCCACCCGCCAGAATTTCCCGGCGACAGTCACCCAAACTGTCCCATCGGGTGTCTCGGTAAAGGAAACGGAATCGCCATTGTAGCCCTGGATACCGGGGATGACGTGGGAAAAGCACCGGTTTGGGGAGGAATACGTCGAGCCCTCCCGGGCAGGTAAGCCAGAGCCGCCCCCGGCTGTCTTCGAAGATCTTCCATACTTCATTGGAAACAATGGAAAAGGGATCGAAAGGGTCGTGGGAGAAAATCTCAAAGCGGTAGCCATCATACCGGTTTAGGCCATCCTTGGTGGCAATCCACAGGAAACCGTCCCGGCTCTGCAGGATATCGAAGACCATGCCCTGCGACAATCCTTCGTTGACAGAGAGCAGCGTGGCCTTGGCAGGCGGCTGGCCGAGGAGGCAACCGGCATACAATGTACATATCATTACCAGAACAGAAGATTTCATTGTTCCCCCTTCCATACGAAGCCCAAATTAAACATTCAGGCCCGAATATCAAGAAAGAACGTAAAAGGAATATGTTAACCTGCTATTAAATGACCGGGGCGGGCGGCCCAACTGGCTTGGCAGAACAAATCCGGCGGCAATTAATATTTCTGTATCAATAATCGCTGAAATAATTTTCAATTTTCCGCGATTATTAATATTTTCATGTATATAACCGCTAAAAAAACGCTGTGTCATGCTCCGGGAACCCATTTTGATCGGCAGAAAGCAAGAAGCTGAGGTATTGAAGCGCGTACAGGACAGTTACAAATCGGAATTTTTGATCCTGTGCGGAAGAAGGCGGGTGGGAAAGACGTTCCTCGTCAATCAGTTTTTTGACGGCCGGTTCACCTTTCGCATGACCGCCCTGGCCAATGCCACGACGAAGCAGCAGCTCCTGAATTTTCATACGGCCATGCTGGGTATTGACCCTGGCCTTGCCGGTTCTTCACCGCCTTCAAGCTGGTTTGAAGCATTTCAGTTGGTTATCAAGTTAGCCTCAAAAGATAGAAGCCCTTGCGCAACGGTCCCGGGGCATGGTGAGAAAGGAATTGATCTCGAGATCGACCCTATCGGGGCGCTTTTTCTCAAACACCTGCAACGGGGCGTAGCGCAGGGAGAAATCAGCCCGGACAAGGGCCTGAAATCCATTGCCTCCATGTTGTTCGCCCTCAACGAGCACCCTCCCCTCGGCAGAAGGCGAGAGGAGGGTGGTTAATTGTAGCTTCTGATTAGAAAATGGGCTGCGACCCTACCTGGCGAGGCTCAACTTGCTCGTGAGCACTTTTTCCCCCAGGTGTAAGCGGATGATGTAAATGCCGGAGGCCAGCGGTTGGCCAGTGCCGGTAGTGCCATCCCAGAGTTGTTCATAGCTGCCGGCATCCAGCTGGCCGGCATCGTGTGCCCACACCCGTTGTCCGCTGAGGTTGAATATTTCCAGCAAGGCCGGCCCGGCCTTGGGCAGGTAAAAACGGATAGAGGCCTGCTCGCTGAACGGGTTGGGGCTGGCTTCCAGTTGCGGGGTGGCCTCCGCCAGGCTCACCACCTGTCCCGGATTGGCAGGCGGGATGGGACTGGCCGGGCAACATACCACCACGCCGGCGTTCAGCGCAGCGATCAGCGCCTGCACCTGGGAGACGATGTGGTCGGCGGCATCAACCGGGATGCCGCTGCCGCTTTGGTATTGCACATAACTGATGACGTTTTCCAGGGAAGCAATAACTGTGCTTGTGCTGAACCCGGAACAGAATTTGTTGACGGCCAGATCCAGCCTTCCGGTGATGGCTCTTTTGATTGAGAAGCCGATGCTCAATCCATTTACATAGGCATTTAAGTTGTTCACAATGGTGTTGATGCACATATTTTGGTCGCAGGCATCGCCCACTCCATCCTGGTCGAGGTCTTCCTGGCCGGGGTTGTACACAAAGGGGCAGTTATCCACATCCCCGCAGAGGCCGTCGCCGTCGATGTCGTCATCGGGATCGTTGGGGCAGGGATCAGGGCAGGAGGCGTATACATCGTCACGCACCTCCACCGTTGCCGGGCAGGACGCGGTATTGCCATTGACGTCAGTCACGGTGAGGGTGACGGTGTTGGCGCCCACGTTGGAACAATTGAAACTGGTTTGGCTGAGTTGCAGGCCGGCGATGCCGCAGGCGTCGCTGGAACCGTTGTCAATGTCGGCGGTTGTTATCGAGCCGTTGCCGCCGGCATCGAGCTGCACGGTGGCGTCCTGGCAGGAAGCTGTCGGGACGATTTTATCCTGGACGATCACCATTGCAGTACAGGAAGAAGCATTGCCTGCGGCGTCAGTAGCAGTAAGGAGGATGGTGTGCATACCTATGTCGCTGCATCCGAAACTCGTCCGGCTCAGGTTCAGGCCGAGCAGGCTACAATTATCACTGCTGCCATTGCTCACCTGTACGGCGGTGATGCTGGCCGAGCCGCCGGCGCCGAGCTGGACGATGACATCCTGGCACAGGGCGGTGGGCACTATATTATCTTCAACCGTTACGGTCGCCGTGCAAGTCGAAGACGTACCGTTCGCATCTGTCGCGGTGAGGGTGACGCTGTTGGCCCCGGCCTCGGCACAGGTAAAGCTCAGCGAGGTTTCCCCGCCCACGGTAAATCCGAGTGGGCCGCAGCCCGTGCTGCCATTATCCAGCAAGCTGACAGCTAAGGTAGCGCTGCCGGTGGCGTCCAGCTGTACCGTTTGATCCTGGCACAAAGGAGACACGGATGCCGGCGCGGTTTGCAACTCAAAGGCGCCAAGGTCGTATGCGGCGTTGGCGGGGCGGGGGTTGCCTTCGAGGTCACTGGTGGGCGCGCCGTCGCTGGTTCCGGCGTCGATGGCGGGTGAGCAGGGCTCAAGGTGCAGGTTGCCAGCCGCCTGATCGGTGAAAAGCGGATCCTGGTTGAAGATCATCCCGCTGCCGCAGGCTGCGCCCGCCGGGCAGGCGGCTTCCTCCAGCAGGGTGTAGCTGAGTTGCGAGCTGGCCAGGTTGTTGAACAGGCTATTGCCGTTGGGGCTCGTATTGCCCCACAGGATGCAGTTGACGAATGTGGGATTGCTAGCGCCGTTTTGTCCGTAATTGTTGGCCGCACCGCCATTCATAGCGGAGTTGCCGGAAAAGGAACAGTTGGTGAAAACGGGGTTGCCAATCCCGCCAAAACCATCATTGTACAGCGCTCCGCCGTTGTCGGCAGAATTCCCGAAGAAAGTGCAGTTGGTGTAGGTGGCGTTGCAGGTGCCGAATGCTCCGCTGTTGTATACGGCGCCGCCTGCGCCGGCCGTATTACCGGAAAAGGAACAGCTGACAAAACCGGGATTGCTCGTCCCTCCGAGGGAGCCGTCATTAAAGACCGCCCCGCCGGAATTGGCATGGTTACCAACGAAGGCGCAGTTAGCGATAGTGGGGTTCGAGCGGTTGCCATTGTTGATGCCGTTGTTGTAGATGCCGCCGCCGAACCCCGCTGTAGAGGCCCCATCTGCATTGCCACCGCTTACGATGAAGCCGTCGAGGGTGGCCGTGGAAGGCAGGCGGAACAGGTGCAGCACGTGGTAGCTGTTGTCCGAGTTGTCATCCGCCACACCAATGTCTCCGCTGAGGATGGTTGGATTAGCCCCCCAGCCTCTCTCGCTGAGCGTAGTCTCTCCGCCGGCAAAGCCTCCGTAGATCCGGATATTTTTACCGATGTAAAAAGTTTTGGCGCGGGGATTGGCAGGGTTGGGGTTGCCGGCGGCATCGGCGGTGGGGTAATAAATGCCGGCCGCTACCCAGATCTCGTCGCCGTCATCAGCGGCATCAAGCCCTTCCTGCAGGGTTTTGAAAGCACATGCCCAACCTACTCCGGGGCCCGACGCGGCCACGCCCGCGTCTACATACCAGCGGGTTATGTCGGAGAACGAACTCTGGTATTCATAGGCCCCGATGTCGGCGATATTGCCGCCGCTAATGGCGTCTACCCGGGCCAGCCCGTCTTTGTCTGTTGCAGGCGCCGAATCGTCGCCGGCATCGATGGCCGGCGAGCAGGGCTCGAGGCGCAGGTCGCCGTCCGCAACAAGGTAGATGGGCTGGCTGATGAAGCGCGGATCCACGTTGCCGTCGCCGCTGGGGCAGTTGGAGCAGGGGCTGTAACCGCCCTGCACGATCGAATAGGTGATGGTGAGGAGGCTGTTGTTGTCTGTATAGATCTCACTGCTGTTGCCCCAGAAGATGCAGTTGATCGCAGATGGAGAGGAGTTACTGCTGTACATTCCCACTCCATTTCTTCCCTGATTGCCGCTGAAGGTACAGTTGGCCACCATCGGATTGGAACTATAATTGACCATCCCACCGCCATCGACCGCCCCATTACCGGTGAAGGTACAGTTGCTTACCGTCGGATTAGCGTCAAAATTCCCCATCCCGCCGCCAACCAATGCCCTATTGCCGCTAAAGGCACAGTTGGCCACCGTCGGGCTGGAGATATTATTGAACATCCCGCCCCCAATGTCGCTAAACATAAATAACCCGTTGGCATTCCCACCGGTTATCGTGAAGCCGTCGAGCACGGCGGTGCTGTTCAAACCTTCGCTGTAAATAACGTGGTAACTGTTGTCCGCATCCACATTCTCCTGGCCGATATCGCCGCTCAGGATGGTTGCATTGGATGCCAGGCTCCTTTCCGGGAGCAGGGATTCCGTTCCGTTAAAACCGCCGTATATGGCCAGTCCGTTTTTCAATATGAAGCTGGCGAACCGGTCATTGTCAGTCTGTCCCGGCCCTTCGTCAGGGTAATAAGTGCCGGCCGCTACCCAAACTTCATCTCCGGAAGCCGCTACCGAAAGGGCTTTTTGCAAAGTCTGGAAAGCCGCGCCCCAGGAGTTGCCGGTATTGGCGTCGTTGCCTCCGGGTTTGACATACCAGGTGGCGGCACTTGCCTCAGAAACCAGCAGTAAAAGCCCTGCAAATAAAGCAAAGGCCTTCAAAAAGTAATCAACTTGTGGGTTTTGTATCCACTTGAGCTTATTTCTCAACATGACAAGATAGTTTTACCCCCGCAATGGAAGCAGGGGTCAGGTGAAATAGTTTTATAAGGGCCATGGGTTGCTCTTTGAGTTCGGCGATGCGCCCCTTCAGTTCTTAGTTGCGTCTGGCCAGTTCCTGTGAGATCCATGATCCGCTACTTTGTGTGTGTACCACAAAGATGAAGGGCTGGCAGTAAAGGCACTTTACTTATTGTTCGGAAGGCTTTACCTATTGTTCAGAAGAGGATCAAAGCAGCCCTATTTTCTCGTCTGCCGGGGCGATTCTCCATATGTTTCGGCATAGATGCGGGAAAAATAGGCGGGGTTACCGATGCCCACTTCATAACCGACTTCGGAGATATTCAGATCGGTCGTGAGGAGGAGTTCCCGGGCCTTGTTCAGGCGGATCAAACGGATGAATTCGGTGGTCGACTGCCCGGTCAGCGCCTTGATCTTATTGTGCAACTGGGTGCGGCTGATGCCCAGCGCCCGTTGCAGGTGGACGATGCCAAAATCCTCTTCTGCAATATGTGCCAATACTTCCTGCCGCAGTTTTTGGATAAAAACATTTTCTATTTCGGGGGCTTCAGAAGCGGAAGCCTGGTCGGCAGCCGCCAGGTTGCGGTATGTCACCTGCAGTTTCTTCCTCAGGATCAATAACTGTTCCAGGTGAACGAGCAACTCTTCCTGCTCGAAGGGTTTGGGCAGGTAGGCGTCCGCGCCTTTCCGCAGGCCGGTTATCTTCGAATCAAAATCCGCTTTGGCGGTCAGCAGTACGATGGGGATGTGGCTGGTACGTTCATCGTTCTTAAGGGTTTCGCACAGGGCGAAGCCATCTTTTACCGGCATCATTACGTCGCTCACGATCAGATCGGGCACTTCGTCGATAGCTAGTTCGATACCTTCCTGACCGTCTTTGGCCAGCAGCAGATGGTAGAGGGTTCCCAGGCAGGCGGTCAGGTAGAGGCGGACATCGGCGTTGTCTTCCACGATCAGGAGGGTAGGCAGCCCGGCGTTTGCCTGGCCGGAACCTGCCAGACTCGCTTGTGCGGCGGGCGCTGCCGGCACTTTTGAAATTTCCGGAGAAACGGCCGCCAGAGCAGCGCTTTCTGCTGTCGGAATAAGTTCGCCTTCCTGGACTTTGGCTTCCCGGGTTATGGGGAAAGCCAGCGAAAAGTTGGTTCCCGCGCCGGGCTTGCTGGACACTTCAATTGTGCCATTGAGGAGTTGCACCAGTTCTTTTGTCAGCGCCAGGCCTACGCCAGACCCCTGCTGTTTTTGCGTTGCCAAATCCTCCACCTGATAAAACAATTCAAAGATATGGGGTTAAGGCCTCAGCGGAAATTCCCTGGCCGCTGTCTTTTACCTGAATGAGCAGCTGTTCCCGGCCGGCCTCACTGTGCTGCCGGTCTATTTGCAGGTCAATATCGCCCGGACCCGGGGTATATTTGATGGCGTTGGACAGCAGGTTCGACAGGATGTGCATCATTTTCTCCGGGTCATAATCCATATCTACAGTGTCAGGGTTGGCCAGCACATGTATGCGCAGGCCTTTGGATTGAGCCAGTTGGACAAACGATTCGGCGATGTAACGGAGGTAGGGAATGATGTTTCCGCGCACGAGGTTGATAGTCAGCGCGCCGGATTCAAGTTTGCGCAGATCGAGGATCTGATTGATCAGGGAGAGCAGCTGCTGGCTGTTGCGTTGGATCAGTTCCATGCCCTTTTCCAGCCATTGTCCGGGTTGTTGCCGGATTTGGGTGGCCATACCGGAAATGACTGTGAGCGGAGTACGGAATTCGTGGGATATATTTGTAAAAAAGCGGGATTTGAATTCGTCAAGTGCCCGCAACTTGGCTGCCTGCTGCTCGATCATCTCCTTGTCGCGCCGAATCTGCTCGGTTCGCGCCGCCACCTCTGCCTCCAGGCGTTCGCGTTCCGTCTGCAGGCGGCGGATCCAGAAAAAAGCGGCCAGCAAAAAAGGCAAGGCACACAATACGTAGAACCACCAGGTTTTATAGAAAAATTCGGCTACGTCCACCTCGATCACCAGTGGCTCCGGCGTACAGATGCCCCGGTGATCGTAGCCCCGGATGCGGATCTGATAGTGCCCCGGCGAAAGGTTGGGAAGGTCGAGTTGCGATTTTTTGCCGATGTAAATCCATTCCGAAGCATCGGGGGCGTTCGCCGGCGCGATCTTGTACGCGAAACTGTGGTCCGCTATCCGAACGAGGCTGGACAGTGAAAAACTAAGGTTCAAATAGCGGTGGGCCGCCGGCAAATGAAGGGCGCCCAGTTGATCGAATCCGAAATACAAGGTGCTGTCAGCTCCTTTCCGGGAGTCGTATCGCGTGATACCGGCCAGGTAAATGCGCAGTTTATCAGAAAGCTGGAGTTGTTTTTTAAGCGCTTCCGGATCAATGATATTGATACCTTTTACACTACCGAACAACAGCAGTCCGCCGGAACCCTGGCAATAGGAAAAGCGGTTAAATTCATTGGTTGAAAGCCCGTCTTCTTCATACAACTGCGCCAGTACTTCGCCTTCGGCGGAAATCAGGTTAAGCCCGTTGTAGGTAGCTACCCAGCGCACACCGTCCTTGTCGCGGAGAATGCCAACTACGGTATTGTTCGACAGCCCGTCTTCCCGGCCGATCACCTGCACCCTGCCTGAGCTTTTGTGTGGCCAGGTCGAAAAAACACAAGCCCTGTTTTTCCGTGAAAAGGGCAACTGTCCGGCTATCGAGAAAGGTGAATTTGGCAAAATAAGACCCGGCCGGAAAAGCGGTGGGCGTATGGTTAGCATCCAGCCGAACCAGGTTTTCGCCATTGCTGTACCACCAATAGCCGCCTTCCGCTACCAGGTTAGACATGGAAACAGGATGCAGGAGCGGCCCAACCATCGGATTGTCCGTTTGTGCATGGTTTTGGCCGGGAAAATTCCGAAGCCCAATAAAAGCAAACCGGTCGCCTTCTTCCGGCCTTACCAGATATTCGCCGGGCTTCCATTCAACGATCCCCCGCGTCGCGGAGCCCGTCAGGGAAGTAGTGATGGCGCCGTAAAATTTAAGATCGGCTGCGAGCACGCCCCCCTGCTGAAACGCCAGTATATTGCGCCGGAAATCCCGGCTCCACACATTGTAATGCAGCAGGTTTTCAAAACGGGATGCTTCCACGGTGGCTTTCAGCACTTCGCTGTAGTCGAACAACTGGCCGCTTGTATCCATCAGCACACCGACATAATGGTTGCTGTTATCCGGAAAAAGAAACAGGAGATTGCCTGCCAAATCCTGTGCAATGCGGTAATTGAAAATGTAGCTGTTGTGGTCCATGGCGTGGGGGAAAACCCACCGCAGCGCAGCCTTTCCCGTCGAAGTGTCAATTTGATATACATGGTCCCGATCGGCAAGCAAAACCTGCCCATGCGGGCCTTCCACCAGGTTGGCCCGGTAGCGGAATAGTTCCGGAGGAGGAGGCGTCCCGGCAAACAGTTCGTCGAAGGTATAAGGCCGAAGGCTGTGGTTCTGAAGATTGAACCGGAGTATCTTCAACCGCTCGCGCAGGGTACCGCTAAAGACCATATCCCACGCTTCACAGAACCACAGGTCGTCCCCGGCGAGCAACTGGAAATTGGGGAAAAACCGGTCTTTTTCCACTTCCTGGTCGTGGTCGATGGTGGATTCGTATTCCAGAAGCAACTCTGGTTTATCCTGTTTCAGTTGGTAGATGAGCTGGCGGTTGGCATACCCGGCCAATACGATCAGCCCGTGTTTCGGAGCAAAACCCATAAACATAATCTCCGCCTGTTCGCGGCCCAGCCGGTAGAAATGCGTTTCGCGGGTGTCGGGGTTGAAGCAAAATAAATGGTTTGTTTTTCGAAAATATCCATACAGCTCTCCGGACTCCAGCATTCCGGCCAGACATGCCTGGCCGGTGGCGCCCTCCGGCTGGTTGATCCAATGGATTTCTTCCGCCCTGCGCCCGTTGAACTGATAAAAATTAATGGTTTGATGTTCGGGTTGTCCGAAACAAGGGTTGATCCACAGGCGTCCCTTCTGGTCTTTCATGCCGTTCCAGGTACAGGTGATGGGCATGCCGTCTTCCTGGGTGAATTGGGTGATGTTGGAAGGATAAAGTTTGGGAAAGCCTCTCCAATCCTGCCCGCCGGCAACAAGGGGGAGGAGCAATAAACATAAAAAAGTGCAGGCCGTAAAGCGCAGTGCCATCGGGGCAAATTTCGAAAAATTGACAGATAGAAAAAAGCCTGGCCCCTGGCCCAGAGGACCCGGGCACAAAAGAAAGGCCTCTTATTTCGTTCACACTTTCCACAACCGCAGCAACAGCACCTCCCCCGCCAGAAACGCCAGCGCCAGGATCAAACACCAGCGCCACAGAGGCGTGCCCTGGCTCTGCTCTTCGATGCGGGCCGTTAGCACCGCCGTATCGGCGATGTTGATGATGTTGGCCTGGGCCCCCACCCGTTCGCGGAGGGCGTCCGGGGCATAGTAATCGAGGGCCGACTCGCGGCGGTCGTAGTTGAAGGCGTAGGTTCCAAGCGGGTTGCCCTCCCGGAGGAACAGGGTATAGAACCCGGCGTCGCGCACCTGGTTGTTGACGCCGAGGAAGGCCTTCGCGCCGATGATGCGCTGCTCGGGGATGAATTCGCGCCCCTGCCCCTTGAGCTTGTACACGATGTCGGAGCTGGTCGTTTGGTGGTTGGCCTCGATGACCTCGTCCTTGCCGATGGAATAGGCGATCTTCTGGCCTTTGCCGGAGGAGATGGCCATTTTGTACAACATGGGGATGAAGATTTCGCCGTTGCGCACCAGGCCGTTGTACTGCTCGTCGAGCGGGGCGGCACAGAGGTAGAGGTTGCCTTTATCCACCTGATATTTGGACAGGAAGGCATTGCCGTCGCGGTAAGTTAGCAGGCGCTCTTCGCCGCGGCTGGCGGAAGTGGCCAGGCGGAAATTGCCCTGGGTAGCCGGCAGCTTCAGGTTGGCGCTTTTGTTTTCGAAGACGTCGTTGAAGATGAATTCCTCGGTATTCACCGAACCGACGATGCGGGTTTGCTCTTCGAAGGCCAGCAGTTCGTTGGCCGGGAAGGCCGCCAGGAAGCTGCGGTAGGTTTCGAGGTTGGCATTGCGGCCGGGAAAGACGAGGAGGTTGCCGCCTTCCCGGACGTACTGCGCCAGCTCGAAGGCCAGGCCGGTGGAGACGTTGTTCAGGCCGTTGGCCACGATGAGCTGGTAGTTGGAAAAAGAGGAATAGTCCAGGTTCTGGCTGAGCAGGTTGTCGATCCGGAAGTTGTCCATGCCGTTGAAGGCGGCGGTAAGATAGCGGTCGGGCGCCGATTCGTTGATCGACAGCACGTTGATCTGGTCTCTGACATTAAAGGCGATATAATACGTATCGTCGAACTGTACCGGGTAGTCGGTGATGGCCAGCACGGCCTCGTGCCAGCCGGTGCGCTGGACGGAGAGGTTGACGGTATCCAGGACGGAGGCGCCGGCGGGGATGGACAGGGTCCCTACCGGTTTGGTTTGCCCTTCGTAGCGGATGGACAGGCGGATGTTCTCGGCGTCTTCCCCGGTGAGGTTTTTCACTTTGACGATCACGGGGTTGGACTGGCCGGCCACGGGCACCGGGGCTTCGAACCAGGCCGAGTCGATGCTGATGTTTCGTTCCTGGACGGCCTGCAGGGGGATGAGGTTGAGTTCGAGGGTAGTGTCGGCGTAATTTTCGATGTCGGTGATGTTGCGCTGGAAGTCGGAGATCATGTAGGCCACGTGGTTGTCCGTCCGGGCGGTTTGGAGGGCCTGCTGCTGGCGGGCCAGCACCCGGGAGAGGGCCTTCACTTCCGGGCTGATGGCCACCTCGTCGATGAGGCCCAGGGCGTCGTCGCGCCCGACGAGGCGCTGGTGGCGGCCTTCGAAGTCGTTGGTCAGTACCTGGAACTGGTCGTCGGGGGCATAGGCCTGCACGGCTTCGCGGGCGCGCTGCTTAGCTTTTTCCAGCAGGGGCACGTCCTGGCTGAGGGCTTCCATGCTGAAGGAGTTGTCGATGAAAATGCTGACGGCTTTGGTGCCCGCCTTCACCTCGGCATTTTTGGCGGGGAGGAACGGCTGGGCGAAGGCCAGCACCAGAAAAGCGATGGCCAGCAGGCGCATCAGCAACACCAGCAGGTTGCGCAGCTTGGAGCGGGCGCTGGTCTCTTCCTTCACTTCCTTCAGGAAGCGCACGTTGGTGAAATACACCTTCTTGAACCGCCGGAAGTAGAACAGGTGGAGTATGATGGGGACGGCCAGCGCGGCCAGGGCGAACAGAAATGTCGGATATAAGAACTGCATGCGCTATCGTTGCTGTTGCGTTTGTTGAATTTTTGTTGCATTTTATCCCAGGGTGTTCCGGGGCATGCCTGTATTGCCACGAAAACACTAAAGCACAAAACCCCACGAATCCTGATGGCTGTCGGGAGATCGAGCACTTAAACTGAATTAAACAACAATTCTTCGGGGGGTAGGTTGCGTTGTTGTCCGGTTCCCGCCTGCGCTTTTCTCAGGGAACGCAAATGTAGGGTATTTCTTTTGGGGTAAGAAGCATATATGTAAAAAACGGTTCAACCTGACAAACCCGGCAGGTTGCGTTCATTTTTCAACCTAAACCACTCCTTATGAAAGCTATGATTACTGCTCTGTTTCTAACCCTTTGCGCCTCCGCTTTTTCCCAGCCCGAAATCCGGGGCGGGGATATTTCCGTTGAGCAGGTGGGCGACTGCGTCAGCTCTTTGACGCTAAGGGCGCAGGCCGTTCTTTATTTTCACGGCCAGGAACCTTCCGTCGTTCCGGCTTCCGTAGAATTGTGCTGGGGCGACGGCAACTGCGAGCAGGCACCGCTCGTCTCTGCCGTTCAACTGGAATGGGAAACCGTCCGGGCACTCTACCTGGCCGAGCATGCCTATCCCTCCAGAGGGACATACGTTTTGAGTATTGAAGAATGTTGCTATCCCGACGATATTCTCAGTTTTCAGTCTGAGCCGGATATTCCGGCGAGCATACAGAACACTTACACTTTTCTAAGCCCTGTGTTTCAGGGGTGTAACGGCCAGGCTATGCCGCTGCAGCCACCGGTAGACATAGGCCTGTCCGGATCGGTATTCAACCATAACCCCAACCTGTACGACCCCGACGGCGACAGCCTCAGTTATCGCCTTGCAGAACTTACAGACCCTGCGGTTTATCTCTACCCCCAGGAGTTTGACAACTGTACCAACAGCCTTGACATCGATCCCGTCACCGGAGACCTGAGATGGGACACCCCCTGCCTGCCCGGCCATTACGCTTTCGGGATAGCGGTTACAGAATGGCGGGATGGGATTCCCATTGCAGAAAGGCTTATCCAGCTCCACGTGCTCATCGAGGAGGCTACCGGGCTGTCCTTTTTTGCCGATCCCGGGTTATTCCGGGCAAGCCCCAACCCGGTATCAGGCACGCTCCGGCTGGATGGGGCATCCGGGATGCCTCTGGAGTTTGTCCTGTGCAACGTTCATGGCCAGCCGGCCCGGGAGTGGCGGGCGCTGCAATTGCCATGGGATGTTTCCTTATCCGACCTGCCGCCGGGAATTTATTTCCTCCGGGGCACAACCGGAAAGCGTACCTTTGCGTACAAGATCGTAAAACAATAGGCCTGTGTCGATACTCATCACCGGGGTTTCCGGTTTTTTAGGTTCGCATGTCGCCCGCCTGCTGGAAGAGCGGAGGCGGCCTTTTACTGGTTTTTACAATATGAAAAAGCCGGACATCCCCGCCGAGCAGCTCGACCTGTTCGACCGAAAGGAAGTCCTGCAGCGGTTGGAAGAACTGCAACCGAGCGCCATCCTGCACCTGGCCGCTGCGGCCAGCCCCAACTGGTGCGAGCTGCACCCCAAGGAATCGCAGGTGATCAACGTGGACGTGCCCATCGCGCTGGCCAACTACGCCCGCGAGGCCGGCATCCCCTTCCTGTTCACCTCCACCGACCTGGTCTTCGACGGGCAGAGCGCCCCTTACGATGAAGAATGGGCCCCCTCCCCTATCTGCACCTACGGCATGCAGAAGGCGGCGGCGGAGCAGGGCGTGCTGCTCGCCTGTCCGGAAGCGGCCGTCGTCCGCCTGCCCCTGCTCTACGGTTGGGGCAACAACTTCCTGAAACAATGGCTAGAAAGCCTGAAAGCCGGCCAGCCCCTGCCCGCCTTTGTCGATGAATTCCGCAGCCCCGCCTATGTGCAGGATGCCGCCCACGGCCTGCTGATGCTGCTGGACCTGGGCGCTGCCGGCTTCTTCCACCTGGGCGGGCCGGAGCCGGCTTCCCGCTTCGATATGGCCACCCACATCGCCCGTGCCTTCGGCATCGACGAGCGGCTGGTGCAGCCCGCCCGGCAGGCCGACGTGGCCATGCCCGCGCCGCGACCCGCCGATGTGAGCCTGAGCAGCGAAAGGGCTTATGCGCTGGGGTATCAGCCGAGGGGGATGGAGGAGGCGTTGGGGGAATTGGGGGGGATGTAATGGAAATGTAGGGGAGATACAATGGAAATACAGTGGAAATGCAATGGAAATACAGTGGAAATGTAGGGGGAATACAATGGAAATACAGTGGAAATGCAATGGAAATAGGGATAATTTATTTTTCTGTGTCTTCTGAAAAGCGCCCTTGATTTTCAACGAACAGCAAACAGCGAACAGCAAACCGCCCCTTATCCAAGGCAAGGAAAAAAACTCACTTACCGGCCGGCCCGCCTGTTCTTAACCGCAGGATCTCCTCCTTTTTTTGATTCAGCCAGTTCAAAGCCTGGACATTGCGTTCGTCATCCAGCAGTTTCTTTACTTTATCTGGTTTAAAATCGGCATCGCCGTAATACCTGGCGAGTTGCCGGCATTTTTGCACAAACCGCAGGAAGGAGGTTCTGGCGGGACCGGACCACACTTTTTCCCGGCCCAGCCATTTTTCGAAGGCATCAAAAAAGCTGAACAGGTAAGCCTGGTAGGAATCATCTTTCAGGTACAGGTCGAAATACACCTGAGTATGGTGTCGTTGAGCAAGGCCAGCAGGTGCAGCTTCTGATCTTTCTCGCTGAGCTGCTCCAGGTTGGCCGGCAAAGCTTCCCGCAATGACTGGTACCGGGCCATGCGATCTCCACCTGTAACAGCCAACCGCATCCGGTAAAGCCTAAGGGCAGGATGTTGAATGCCTTCGCTGGCCGCTTCCCATTTTTTCAATTCGGTTTGTACTTCGTAGGTTTCGCCTTTGATGAGCCGGCTGCGGGAGATCATCTCGTTGATGATGGCGGCTTTTTCCAGCGCATAGAGCAGGTCGAGCTGTTTGCTCATTTCCAGAATCGCAGAGCCGCCCGGCTGCATGCGCAGGCTTTGGTTGGGGTGATGGTAGATGCGGCTGTGGAGCAGGAACAGGCCGAGGTGGTCCTCCCCGTCTTTGACCCGCTTTTCTTCCAGGGCGCCGACCTCCTTACGGGCGCATTTGAACAACCATTCATCCAGGTGCCGGGCCTGGAATTCCTCCGCCAGCAGCCGCTTCTGCAGGCGCTCCTGCTGCGCAAAGCGTTGGAAGGCGAGAAATTTTTCCGCCGCCAGGTAAGCTTCCGAAAGCAGGTTGTTCATCCTGCGGTGGCTGAATTTCCCGCCGGGCAGCACCTGGCGGAACAGCTTCTCTTTGGTCAGTTTCTCATCGTTGAAATCCGGATAATACTTTTTCAGCCTGCTCAGAAGACGGGGCAGGTTTTTATTGGAATTGCACCAGGGCGACCGGAGCCAGGCTTCGAAATCCCTGATCTCCGCCTCGCCGAAGGTTTGGAGGAGGCGGACGAATTTGGCAGCGAAAAGGTAATAATGTTACATAAAACCGACTATAAGCCCCCGGATATTCAGTCATTCCTTAATTCAGTCCATGTACATAGCTTGGAACAATGGTAACCTTTAACAACCCATTCAAATGTATATGCCGAGAATTTAACTTAAATTGTGAGAACCAAACCCAGTAAAATGAAATCGATACCTTCCCATTTGCCCACCCTCCTCGCCCTGTTCCTGTCTCTCGGCCTGTGTTTGTTCGCAGGCTGTTCCGGCGGTTCCGACCAGATAACCGCCAAAACAGCGGATGAAAAAGCCAGCGTGCCGGCTGCGCCCAAAGAAGAAACGGCGGCAGCCGAAGAAACGACGGATACCGCCGCCGCTCCCCAATCCTCCAACGCCGGCCAAGGAGAGGCCACCACGCCGGAAAGCCCCGAGCCTGCTCCTGAGGCGCCTGCCCCCGCCCCGCCCGGCGGCAACGGCCTGGCCGACCACGCCGTCAGCGAAGAGAGGCTGTCCGTCGTGCTCGACAACATCGCCGCCGAGCTGGAAGCCCAGAACCTGGAGTACAGGAGCGACCTCGGGCAGGACTGCTCCGGCATCTACCACAAGATCAAGGACCTGATCCAGAAGCGGATCAAAGACCTGGGAGACAAGTCGAAGTACACCTACCCTGTTTTCACCGAGGACCGCAACACCCGCCAGATCGCCAACTGGTACCACCGACACAACAACCTGTACATCGTGAAGGACGCCCTGGCCGACCGCAACAAAATCCGCCCCGGCAGCGTGATGTTCTTCAGCCGCACGGACGAGAAATTCAACGGCCCGGACATCGCCACGCTCACCAATGCCGAAGTTTTTCAACACGATGCCGCCGCCGGAAAAGGCAAGATTTACCACGTCGGCGTCGTGACCAACGTAGAAAGAGACGAGCAGGGCAACGTGGTGCGCTACACCCTGATGCACGGCCGCAACTCGAAATATACCGCCTCGCGCACCGACGGCAACTGGGATGGGCCGGGCGGCTATGGTAAAGCCTTCGCCAAATTCCCCTTCGGCAACTGGAACCAGCAGTGGGTGGCCGTGGCGAATATCGAGACACCGGCGAACTGAGCTTTTTCATATAGCCCGCGGGCCTGATTGGTTTTTTAAAAATAAACAGGGGGTTCATTTAAATCGTGATAGTCGACAGGTGAGCGACAACGTAGAGCAAGCCGGACATACTGCTGGACATTTTTTGGACACAGAGCCACACAGAGGCTTGATTATCAACGGAAAACTTTGCGTATCGCTGTGTTGGACTCAGTGCGCGCTGTGTCCAAAACCATTTTGTCCAGTAGTGTGCAAGCCGGAGTCGCCAGCCGACATCACTTCCCCTTATTAATTCGTGAAACTCAATGAGGCCGCGCTCTGGAATACCCGGAAGTTTAAGGTTCAAAGTTCAAAGTTGAAATAGTTACCATCAAAAAACAATCGATTCTATGACTACTCCTGTAACCAAAAAATTCAACCCGGCCGGCCCGCTCGGGTTGGGGCTGCTGGCAGCCCTCCTGGCGCTGGCTTTTTCCTGCAAAAAAGACAAGGCAGAGCCGGCAGAGGAATGCGGCCTTTGGGAATACGAAGGCGAATACGGGCCCGACCACTGGGGAAACCTGGCGCCGGTTTGCCAGGAATACGCCTTCTGTGGCGGCAGCGCCCAGTCGCCGGTCGACATAACCGGCGCGGCTCCGGATGCCTCCCTCGAAGCGTTGGCCACCATCTACGCGGCCAGCAGCACCCACATCATACACAACGGGCACACCCTCGAATTCGAGGTGGAGGAAGGCACCAGCGCCCTGGAGCTGAACGGAGAGGAATACGAACTGCTCCAGTTCCACTTCCACGCCCAGAGCGAGCATACCATCGGCGGTGCGGCCCACCACATGGAAGCCCATTTCGTGCATGCGAATGCCGCCACCGGCGACCGCGCCGTCATAGGCGTGATGTTCAAAGACGGGGCCGAGAATGCCTTCCTGAAACCGTTCATGAACCACCTGCCGCACCACGGCGCCCCCCCGTACACCTCGCCGGCCAGCTTCGACCCCGCCGGGGCCTTTCCCGCCGACCGCGATTATTTCACCTATCCGGGTTCGCTGACCACCCCCAACTACGAAGAAAACGTCACCTGGTTCGTGCTCGAACACCCGGTGGAAGCCTCCACCGAACAAATCCTGCGCTTCCGCGACCTCATGCCCAAGAACTACCGGCCCCAGGCGGACATCGGGGCGAGGCAGATACGGCATTACCAGGATTGAACCGGAGCAGAGGAAAGACAGCACGTAGGCAATAACCACTGAACAATTTTAACCTGCCGCTGCAAACATCATATACATTTCAAAATCAGCAATTTACCATGAGACCGACAATTATTCTTCTCGTTTCCTTTTTATTTTTTACCGGATACATCAATGATATCCATGCACAGGTTCTGGAAGAAAATGTCAGGGATCCGTGGGGAACATTAGCAGACAAAGTCTCGGGCCAGTTGATTTTAGAGAGTGTTGACGGAACCAAGTATACAATCGACGATTATATATTCTTTGCCACAAAAGACGAAACCACCAGGGAATATTTACCCGATGACCGGGAAAATGATTACGGATCGGGATCAATCATGGGAGCTTTCCCCAGCAAAGAACCTTACGGCGACAATTTGCCCTCACTTCCATATGCTATAGCGGAAAAGTACAAGTCAGATGCTTTGGGATTAGGTATCGTTTCCGATTGTTTAGATAACATCAAAGAGGACTGGGCCTCCCTCAAGTCATACCTCCAGATAGGAATCGACCCGGATATTTCCAATGAACTGAATTGGCGTACTGACGTCCCTAACTGGTCAAGCGATGAGACAGGTTTTTATCCCGAAGCAGTACCAGGATTTAAAATCAAGATTCATTTTTCTGATGTAGAGGAAAGCATTGAAACTGCTGACGGCCTGATGTGCACCGTTGATACAGGCGCACCCGATTTAACATTGAGGTTGGGTTCGACCGACCCCCAAAATCAAACTGCTTTCTCTTCTCATTTTGTAAACAGTGGCCCCTGGGAGAATTGGAACGATGATTACAGAACGGCTGCAAAAACACTGATTAACGCCAGTGTCACCGTCGAGTTTACCGATAGCGACGGAGAAAAGAATTCCTACACATTAGTTTTGCTATTATCAGGCGGCCTGCTGCCAGTCTTCTTGCTGGCCTTGGGGCATTTCTGCCGTACCTTGTATAAACCTAGGTACGGCAGAAACTCCTTCCAGAGTGAAGGCCTCCTGGGCGGCAGAAATGACATCCAGCTGGGTAGGGTGCTGATTGAGGCGAAGGTTCCCGCCCATAGTGGAGCTACGGAAGGCGGTTCTTCAACGAAGAGCAGCCGCAAAAGACGCCATAGATTATGCCGTTAAGTATAGGCTATTCCTCTAACGTTGGACGCCCAATTGAGCCTGCGTACACCGTACGCCGCCCAAGACTGCCATTGGCCTCGTACATCCCCGAATCGAGTTGGGGCAGGCTGTACACGACCTCGGCCCCTTTGTCTAACGTTAAGCAGATAGCCCCTTTTAAAAAACGCCCCCTGGTTTTCAGAGGTTAGCGAACGGCGAATTGCGAACACTCCCTGGCATGTTCCAGGGTATTTCCACCCATTTCCATGTATTTCCATGTATTTCCATGTATTTCCACATTTCCATATATTTCCATGTATCTCCTCCCCTTTCCCCCCATTTCCATGTATTTCCACTCATTTCCCCATTTCCAGGTATCTCCAGGTATCTCCATGTTTCCAGGTATCTCCCCCCCTTTCCTCCCATTTCTTTGGAAATATGAAAATATCTAGTAATTTCGGGCGAACGAAAAACAGAAGCATTCCAATATGAAGCTTGCCATCCCCAGGGAGCTTGAGGACACGCGCGTAGCGATGGTTCCTGAAGTTGCCGAAAAAGCGAAGGCCCTCGGCCTTGAGATCCTCATCGAAGAAGGCGCCGGGGCTTCTTCTTTTTACTCCGACCAGGATTATGCATCAGCGGCTACCGTAACCACCCGGGAAAAGCTGCTTTCGGAGGCGGACATGCTGCTGAGCATCAACCCGCTTTCCGACGAGGAGTACAGGAAACTGAAGAAAGGAACAGTGGTTATTTCACAGTTCCAGCCCTTCCTCTACCCGGAGGTCACCGACAAGCTGCGCGGCATGGGCCTGCGCGGCATCAGCCTGGACATGATCCCGCGCACCACGCTGGCTCAGGCCATGGACGTCCTCTCTTCCATGGCCTCCATTGCCGGCTACAAGGCGGTGCTGGAGGCGGCCCGCTACCTGCCCCGCTATTTCCCCATGATGATCACCGCCGCCGGCAGCGTACGCCCGGCCAAGGTGCTGGTGCTGGGCGCCGGCGTGGCCGGCCTGCAGGCCATCGCCACCGCCAAGCGCCTCGGCTCCATGGTAGAAGCTTCGGATACCCGCCTGGCCGCCAAGGAGGAGGTGAAGAGCCTCGGCGCCAAATTCGTCGAGGTGGAAGGGGCTCGGGAAGACAAGGACGCCGGGGGCTATGCCGTTGAGCAGACCAAGGAGTTCCTGGAGCGGCAGCGGCAGGAGGTGCAGAACCGCGCCATAAAGTCCGACATCATCATCACCACCGCTCAGGTGCGCGGCCGCAAGGCGCCCATGCTGGTGCCCAAAGAAACGGTGGAGCAGATGCGGGCCGGCTCAGTCATCGTCGACCTGGCGGCCTCCACCGGCGGCAACTGCGAGCTGACGAAGGACAACGAGGTGGTCGTCCACAACGGCGTGACCATCATCGGCAACTCCAACCTGGCAGGCCTGATGCCGCAGGACGCGAGCCTGCTCTACGCCAACAACGTACTCAACTTCCTCAAGATCCTGGTCAAGGACGGACAGCTGACGCTCGATATGGACAACGAGATCATCCGCGGCGCCTACTTTACCGCCGAGACGGAAGCGCAGAAGCAATAGCTGGACAGGGTGAAGAGGAGACAGGGTGAAGAGGAGACAGGGTGAACAGGAGACAGGGTGAACAGGAGACAGGATGAACAGGAGACAGGGTGAACAAGAGACAGGGTGAACAAGAGACAGGGTGAACAGGAGACAGGATGAACAGGATTTACAGGTTGCGAAGCCCAGGGCCTGCGGACGGCCTGGTGTTGAAATCGGACACGAGCGAAGCGACTGACGAAGTAAATCGAAAGTAGGCATTGCCTCACAGATTTTTTTGAAGAAAAGAAAACAAAACAACCACCGGTATGGACGGTTTCATTCAATTTTTCGAGGATTACCAACTCCTCATCTACCTGCTGGTTTTCACGATCATTCTCGGCTTTGAGGTCATTTCCAAGGTGCCCACGGTGTTGCACACGCCCCTGATGTCGGGTGCCAACGCCATCAGCGGGGTGGTCGTCGTAGGCGGCATCCTGCTGGTCCGGCAGGCGGAGGCAGGAGATTACTTCTCCCTGGGCCTGGGCCTGTTCGGCATCATCATGGGCATGATCAACGCCACGGGCGGTTTCGCCGTGACGGACCGCATGCTGGAAATGTTCAAAAAGAAAAAGAAGAAGTAAATCATGGATATCAAATTCCTGACAGACGTAGGCTTCCTGCTGGGCTCGGTGGGTTTCGTATGGGGCCTCAAACGGCTTAGTTCGCCCGACACCGCCCGCCGGGGCAACATGATCGCCAGCGTAGGCATGGGCCTGGCCATCTTGTCCATCATTTTCGCGCCCCTCAACCAGGGCGACAACAACTACGGCTGGGTCATCGCCGGGTTGGCTATCGGCGGCATCATCGGCTATCTCATGGCCATAAGAGTGAAAATGACCGCCATGCCGCAGATGGTCTCCATCTTCAACGGCCTGGGCGGCGCCTGCGCCGTGCTGATCGCCATGGTGGAGCTGCGGCACTACTACACCGGCGCCAGCGCCATGACCGGCGGGCAGGTCGCCATTTCCCTGACGGCCCTCTTCATCGGGGGCATCGCCTTCACGGGCAGCATGCTGGCCTGGTTCAAGCTGGAAGACTGGCTGCGGGACAACGCCCTGGTGTTGCCCAAGCACTCCATATTTAACATGATCCTGCTGGCCGTCATCCTGGCCACAGGTATTTATATCTTTATCCAGCAGATCGACGCCGGCATCGGCCTGGCGGCCCTCTTCATGCTGCTGGCCCTGCTCTATGGCGTTTCCTTCGTCGTGCCCATCGGCGGGGCGGACATGCCGGTGGTCATCTCTCTGCTCAACTCCTTCTCCGGCCTGTCGGCGGCAGCCGCCGGGCTGATCTACGGCAACAACTTCATGCTGGTGGGCGGCATCCTGGTGGGCGCTTCCGGCACCATCCTCACCGTGCTGATGTGCGAGGCGATGAACCGCTCGCTGCTCAACGTGCTCATCGGCGGCTTCGGCGGGGGCGGCACCGCTTCCAAGGGCGCTGCCGGCGAGCAGGTCGTCAAGGAAGTGACCCTCAACGACGCCGCCATACAGCTGTTCTACTCCAAATCGGTGATGATCGTCCCGGGTTACGGCCTGGCCGTGGCCCAGGCCCAGAAGGTCTGTAAGGAGATCGACGACCTGCTGGAGTCCAACGGCGTGGACGTGAAGTACGCCATCCACCCCGTCGCCGGCCGCATGCCGGGCCACATGAACGTGCTGCTGGCCGAGGCGGACGTCCCCTACCCCAAACTGCTGGACCTGGAGGACGCCAACGCCGCCCTGAAGAGCACCGACATCGTGGTCGTCGTCGGCGCCAACGACGTGGTCAACCCTGCCGCCCTGGACGACCCCGGCAGCCCCATCTACGGCATGCCGGTCCTGCAGGTCTGGGACGCCAAAAACACCATCGTGCTCAAACGAAGCATGAACCCGGGCTACGCCGGCATCCAGAACCCCCTGTTCTTCATGGAAAAGACGCACATGCTCTTTGGCGACGCCAAAGCGACGCTGAGCAAGCTGGTCAGCGAGATTAAGAGTTTATAGCAAGCAAGCCTCTTTCGCCAAGGCTTCGGCAGCTGAAAAAAGGCTGAGCCCCGTATTTTGAACAGCCTGCCTGCCTGGTTACATGAAGAGTGAATTTCCTCATTCATCGCTCTCAAAAATTGTTCTATTTTTGCACGACAAACTTCTTCGTAACAGAGGCCTCTTCATCCATTGAAACCACAATGGTATAATTGCCATTGGCAAAACTGCTAACATCAAAAGCAAGCTCTCCCTGCTCCAGGCTCAGGTAATTCCGCTCTGCCATCAACTGCCCCTGCATGCTGTAGATGCGGATCAGGGCAGGCTTACCCAGCTGCTCTTTCAGGGACACATTCATCGAGTTAGCTGCCGGGTTGGGAAAAAGGCTTATGCCTGTGGCCAGCTCCGGCCCGGCATCAATCAGGCCGGGGCTGCCAGGCCTGTTTGGCTCAGGTTCACACACGGCCGTGCCGTTGTTGATGGCATCGATCAAAGCCTGGATCTCCGCAATGATATAGTCGGCGTTGGATGTCGGAACGCCGCTCCCACTCTGGTACTCCACGTAGCTGATTATATTGTTCAAAGCACTGATCACACTACTTATGCTGCCTCCTGTGCAGTATTTATATGCAGCGAGATCAAGCCTCCGGGTGATGGCCTTGGCAATACTCCCGCTGATACCGGCGGAATTGATGTAATCTTTCAGGCTGGCTACAGCCTGGCTGATGTTGGTTTCTGATGATCTGGCGATAAATTCTGCGGCGGCGTAGGCATATTGATTCGTTGCCGCTGCAAAAGTATAACTCATGGTTGTTGTCCCTGATGTGGCGATTTGAAAGCTGGCTGTAACGTCATCAGGGCTGTTGTCTATGCTAAATATAGGTGTAGTAGCTGTAACTGGGTTGGCCTCGAAAGAGCAAAACAGGTTGTCCACTATCAGGTTGCCGGCTGTACTCGATACATTTAAAGAAGGGGTGCTCGTACTCACGTTTTCAATACCAGCTGTATTTCCGAGAGGGCTGGCCTGGTCAATGTTCTGAAAAGAGGCGGCGCCTACTACTACGAAATTTCCCCCGGTAATAGTAATGACAGAACTTATGCTCGCTCCGCTACCCAAAGGGATATAGTAGATAGAGCTTACGGCAAATCCCGGCGAGAATGGTTGAGCAATAGCTAAAGTAGCACTTATCGAGTTATAAGAAACATTGGTGAGCGGTGAAATAGCAGTGTAAGAAAGAGAGATCACCAATAACCTATCCGTTCCTGCCGGGACGGTAAAAGGAAGGGATGTTGCAGAGGCGCCTGCCCCGTTTCCATCGTAGGTAACCTGGGCGCTGAGGGTATCTACATTCATTGCGGCAAGTAGCATCAGCATTACAAGCAGGGGCTGGAAAAGCGAAAGGGCGCGCTGCCTTTTTCCAGTTGGGCGGCAGGAATGGCGATTGGAACTGCCAAAAGGAAGGGGCGGAAGGTGTTTTAGTAGGTTCATAATTAAACGTGGTTTGTTTTAAAAATTTACTGATTGTAACGGATTGCGTAGCTGGAAGGGGCAAAGGGTAGCGGCCGTGTCTCCTTAGTCCCGTAGGGACGATGGCTCATTGCCAGGGCCGATAGGCCCTGGATTAATGGCCATGTACGCCCTAGTCCTGCCCCAAAGGGGCCACTATGTGGTAAGGACGACAGCCAATCGCCGCAATGCCCTGGCGCCTTTTGGGCTATCGCTCTTACAGAGCTCTGGGAACGCCTCTATGACAACCAGGGCCTCACGGCCCTGGCAATGGACTAACATCCCTACGGGATTATGGCCTTCCAATGTCGGGCCGCGGATCACCAAAGGCAGCTACGCAATCTGTTACAATCAGAAAATTTAGTTATTTGTAAGATGATATCGACGCAGCATGGTTTCTTGTTCCATACAAATCAGGCATTAAGCCCGACAGGCTCAACAGATGGAGGGTATCAAATTCGGGGGGATGGAAAAAGGAATTTTCAGGATGGTTACCGGGAGAAAGCAGGAACAATATATCCTGATGACCAAATATACAGAAAGCTTTTATTTTATCGACAAGATTTATGCATAAATAATTACTTTGCACCAAAACCGCAGCCATACCCAACTATGATGAAACCGTTTTTTTTCCTGGCAGCGCTTGCGTTTTTACTGCTCCTGCCGGCCGGCCTCTCCGCCCAGAAAATAGAGGTGGAAAAGCGCGTGTCCCCGGAAAAAGCGCCCGCTCTCATGCAGCAGTTCCTCCGGGAAAAATACCCGGAAAAGCGGCGGGTGAAATACTACGAAGAGCGCAACGAGTCCGGCCGTTTCTTCGAGGCGAAGTTCTGCTTCGACAAATTGCGCTACAGCGTGAAGTTCACTCCGGAAGGGCAGCTGGTGGACACGGAGCGCAAAGTGAAATTCCGGCAGCTTCCAGCCCAACTGTCGGAACAGATCAACCGGCAACTCAGCGAACAATTCCAGCGGTATAAGGTGGTAAAAACCCAGGAAATCCTGGAAGGCGGCCGGGTGGCCGGTTACGAACTGGAGATCAAGGGCAAAAAAGGAGGCGAGCTGGGTTACTTCGAAGGGCAGTTCGATGCGCAGGGGCGGCAGCAGGGCCTGCGCACCATCGAACAGCCGCCGAATGATTATCTGTTCTTTTGAATTATTCGCAAGGCGACTATTCCACAGGGTCAACCTGCCAGGTTTCGGCTTGGCTCGGGAATGGGCAACCCGGCAGCGCCCGCCTGCTGTGCCAGCGGCCGGCAGGTTGATCAGAGACGCAACAGCACGGCCTGTGAAATGCTGCCGACGAAAACCGTCTTCGACAAACGCTGCCGGGTTCAGCCAGGTGGGATCACCCCGCAAACCCGGCAGATTGAAGGCCATTCTGTTGAAAGAGACATGAGGACAACAAAAATATATCTTGCCACGATTTGCCTGGGCCTGCTTGCCGGCCGGCCGATCTTCGGCCAATCCCGAACCACGATAGAACTGCTCCCCCAACTATCCTGGAACGGCGAGCTGGGCAGCCGCTGGGGCTGGTCGCTGAACACCTCCCTGGAGTCGGGCCTTTCCGAAAAAGTCGAGGGCCGGGATGCCGTCGGCGAATTTTCGCCCCACACCTACAACTTCCAGGGCGGGCTGGCCTACCAGCTGACCAACGACGTCAACCTTTCCGGCGGATACCAGTTCGGCTGGCGGAATCTGGACGAAGGCGAAAGAGACATCGAACACCGCGCGCTCCAGCAGCTCTCCTGTACCGGCGCTGGGGCAAATACCGGGCGCGCCTGCGGCCGTACGAACAGCGCTTCTTCCGCAGCGACAACTGGGGCGTGCGCCACCGCTGGCGGCTGCGCCCCAGCCTGGACTTCCCCCTCCAGGGCGAGCGGCTGGACCCCCGGGAAACCTACCTCAACGCCCAGATCGAATGGCTAACCAACATATTCGAAGAAAGCCCGCTCTACTACCGGGAAACCCGCCTGTACGCCGGCCTGGGCTGGCAGATTAACGAACATTACAAACTCGAGAACGGCCTGGAGTGGCGCAACCGCCGCAGCGACGCAGAAGGCAACCGCCGCCACCGCCTGCTTTACCGACTGACTCTTACGTTTCGCTGACGTTACTCGACTTTTTTGGCTTCTTTATCGTTAAAAGGTGGCAAAGCTGCCGAATTGTTAGTAATTTGTTTAAATTATCGTCCGCCCAAATGCCGTCCTGTTCCAAGTACAATCCACAAAGGACGCGCGCACCGGGCCACGCTTCAGGATTCCGGATACCCTGAACCCGCCATCCTGAAGCAGCGAAATATCACATCCTAAAAATTATCAACATGATGGCAACCCCATTTTTAATTTTCATCCTCTTCCTCGGGCTGGTAATTGTTTTTTCAGGCATTTTCACCGTTAAGCAACAATCCGCAGCGATTGTCGAACGCCTGGGGAAATTCCACAGCATCAAGCGCTCCGGCCTGCAGTTCAAAGTGCCGGTCATCGACCAAATCTCCGGCCGGGTAAGCCTGAAAGTCCAGCAACTGGACGTACACGTCGAGACCAAGACCCGCGACAACGTCTTCGTCAAGCTAAGGGTCTCAGTCCAGTACTTTATCCTTCCAGAAAAGATCTACGACGCTTTCTACCGCCTGGAAAATTCCACCGAGCAGATCACGGCCTACATCTTTGACACCGTCCGCGCCGAAGTGCCCAAGATGAAGCTGGACGACGTCTTCGAGCGCAAGGACGACATCGCCCTGGCCATCCGCCGCGAGCTGGAAGAATCCATGAACGAGTACGGCTACGGCATTGTCAAAGCCCTCGTCACCGACATCGATCCCGACCAGGAGGTCAAACATGCTATGAACCGCATCAATGCCGCCGAGCGACTGAAAGTCGCCGCTGAATATGAAGGCGAGGCCGAGCGCATCCGCATTGTGGCAAAGGCCCGCGCCGAAGCGGAAAGCAAGCGCCTGCAAGGACAGGGCATCGCCGACCAGCGGCGCGAGATTGCCAGGGGCCTGGAAGAATCGGTAGAAGTATTGAACAATGTTGGCATCAACTCCCAGGAAGCTTCCGCGTTGATCGTAGTAACCCAGCACTATGATACGTTGCAAAGCATGGGTGAAAACGCCAACAGCAACCTGATCATGCTGCCGAACACGCCCTCCTCCGGAAGCGACATGCTTACCCAAATGACGGCGTCCTTCATCAGCGCTCAGAAGATGGGCGAAGAGATGAAGAAATCAACGGTGAAGCCTACGAACGGAAGCAAGTAGGAAAAACAGGGATTTCAGGCTAAGGGCCCGGAGAAGAATAACTTCCCCATTTGATACGGCTCGCCTGAAATGAGGAACTTATTTTTCTCCGGCCCCTAAGACCTGGGATTATAATGACTCCCGGCGGGTTTTGTAACTGAAAAACCCGCCGGGCCAGTATATTAAACGTTGCTAAGGGATCCTTAAAAAATAAATTGTCGAATTTGTTATTTGTTTTTTAATCACTACTAAGCAAGCTTAGCCATGTCCCGGACCAGGATTTTACCCCGGTTGAAATAGATCAGGTCAGACTTTTTCAGTTCGTTGAGCACCAGGGTAACGGTCTGGCGGGATGTGCAGGTGATGTTGGCTATATCCTGATGGGTCAGGGAGTGTTTGAGCAACATTTCATAGCCTACCCGGCGGCCCCGCTTGTTGACGGACTCCTTGATGAATTCGATGATCCGGGTGCGGGCGTCCTTAAAGATCAACGATTCCAGTTTGCTTTCGGCTTTCATCAGGCGGCCGCCGAAGAGGTTCATGACATAATTGCACAGGTCGAAGTTGTTGCGCATCAGCTTTTTGAGGTCCTCGACTTTAAGCTGATACAAATGGACGTCTTCCTTGAGGGCCTGGGCAAAATCCGAACGCTCTTTTTCGCCGATCAGGCCCAGTTCGCCAAACATAGCCGTAGGGTGGATCAGAGATTTGATGATTTCTTTTCCATCACTGGAATGGGTTCCGATTTTAACGGTGCCCTTTGCCAGGAAGTAAATATAATCCGAAGAATCTCCCGGCATATAGACGAAACTATACTTGGGTTTGACCTTAAATTCCATCATTTCTGCCAGGCGAGCCTTCTCCTCCTCCGGGAGCATATCAAACAAGGGAAAAAGGCAGATAAAAGATGTTTTAGCTTCAGCATTCATAACGTTACATTTTTATGGTATGTAGGGGAGGCCGTGCACGGGAATCCTCTCACAAAAGATTTCCCGAAAGAGCCGGCGAGGTGCCCTTTTGTTTCGTTTATGTACCATAGAAGACACTAATTATTGCCCGTCCCCCTATAGAAGAAATAATTTTTTTACAAGGCCGGCAAGAGGATACCGGTGAGGGAGAGGTCACTGGACATACAGGGAATCCAAAGACGCGTTGTAGCCGGCAAACACGCCCAGGCCACCTTCGATATTGTCATAAATGATAACCGGCTCTTTGAAAGGAGAGCCCGAGGATTGGTTTTGCTGGCTCAGGCCGGAGAAGTAGCGGTAGTATTCTTCGGTAACGGCCCGCAATTCCAGGAAAAGCTTGCCCAACAGTTCCCGGTTTTTGTCCAGCCTGATCGTCAGGGGCACATCAAGGTGGATCATTTCGCCGTTGTTGAGCATGTTGTCTTCCAGCAACAGGCCGCCGTCGATATGGGCAACCCGCCCATTTTCGTTTTCCTCGGGGTTGAAGACGAGGGAGCGGTGATAAGAACTGGTGATAACGGTATCCCCTTCGACGAAGGCGTATTCATAGACTTGCTGCAGGATACTGATGTGATAATAGTTTTTCTCCTCGCTGGGGTCTTCAAAGCTGAGACTCACCCAGTAAGAGGCGAGCAATTCATCCGTCTCCGGATTTTCCTCCAGCGAAAAATCGTATATGCCTGCCGAAGAAAAGCCGATGGGGTTGGGGATGCGGCTCTTGGCCATAACCGGCGCGCAACAGGAGGCCTCCACCTCAATAGTATAAGTCGTATTCACTTTCGGCACCAGCGAGCGGGTCGTGTAGTAGGGGACGGCATTGGAGTCGGTTCTGGCGTCAACCAATTCCAGGGTTTCGAGGTGTTCCCCGTCCTCGTAGATTTCCACCACCGCATCCAGCACGGGTTCCTTTTTTTGTTCGTCCAGAATAAACTGCGATCTTGAGACGAACACCTGGACCGCCTTATCCCGGGTGAAATTGCTGACGACGACCAACCTGGGGTCCGGGGTTTCCAACTGGAAAGAAGCCGGTTGTTCGCAACCAAAAGCGGCCAGGAACGCGGAGAGGACTGCCAGGTGTGAAAGTTGCCGGAACATTTGCCTTTACCTGTTTAAATTTCATACTAAACTGCCGGAAACAGCCTGTATCCGGCTCTGCCGATGGCAAATACTATTCTCTTTTCCGGAGATTTGCCCTATTGGATTGTAGGCCGGGGGCCAATCCCGGGGAAAGAAAAAGAGAAACACCTACAAATATACAATTAAAATTTTATTGAATAGTTCAGGGAAGGCAACATGGGAATTACGGATACCGGCACGAACTCTTTTTTTTGTTTGAGTTGGCCGTTTTCTTCCACATAACGGTTGCGAAGGTCATAGTAGAGCGGGTTTCTCCGGTTGTAAAGGTTATACACCCCTACGTTGATGGTGTGGTGGACGCGATCGGTGCTGAAGTGAAAGCGGGCGCTCAGGTCCAGGCGGTGGTAGACAGGCATCCGGTACGCATTCTTGCTGCCATATTCCAGGACGGTAACCGGCGGCTCGCCCGACCCGGGCAGGATAAGGTCGTAGGTCTCTGCCGGCAAGCTGAAGGCGAAGCCGGAGGAGAAAACCCAGTTGGCGGAAACCTCCACCCAGTCCTGTATACGGTGGCTGACAGCCGCTTTGAAGTCATGCCGGCGGTCGTACTTGTAAGGATAGGGCTGCCCGTTGTTGATGAGCTCATACTGCCGGCCGGCATAGGCCAGCCCGTAAGCCACCCAACCCGTCGTCTTGCCGAATCCTCTGCTCAGCATGGCCTCCAATCCGAAGGCCTGCCCGTTGCCGGAGGTCACATTGGCTTCCCAATTATTCAGGAACAACGTGCCTTCCGAGTAAGACAGCAGGCGGCCCATATCTTTAGCATACGCCTCCAGGCTAAACTCATAGCCTTTGCCGAGGCTCCAGATGGACGCGCCGCCGGTTTGCCAGCCATCCTGGGGCGCCACTTCCTCCGTGGAGGGCACCCATATCTCCGTCGGAAGCCCGAGGGCGGAGTTGGACAGCAGGTGGATAAACTGCTGCATCCGGCTTAGGTAGGCTTCGACCCGCCAGCTGCGGGCGGCCTGCCAGCTCACCGACAAACGGGGCTGCGGAGAAAAATAAACCTTTTGCCGGGTTGCGAAAGCGGCCAGGTGCATCCCGAAGTTCAATACGGTACGGCGGCCCAGGCGGGCTTCGTCTTCTACATAGGCCGAGTATTCCATAGCGCCAAACGTCCTTCTTTCGCTTTCGGGCTCATCGGGCAGGACATTGCCGTTGCCCGACTTCTCGATGACGTCGAAGGCAAAGACTCCTGGCAGAAAACTGTGATGCGTCAGGTTGGCCCCGAACCGGATATAATGGCCGGGGACAGGCACAAAATCGAAATCCAGCCGGACGCCCAGGTCTTTAATATTGCTGGCATAACGCCCGACATCGATGTAGCGGTCCAGGGTGTTTTGGTTGGCCAGGGCCACCAGGGAGTCCGATGCCTGATAACTGATGTGCACGCCCAGCCCGCTGTAGGTGAGGGCGAGGTTGGCGAACAGCTTATCGGTAAAGAGGTGGTTCCACCGCAGGGATGCCACGGTATTACCCCAGTGAATGCGGTCGGAATACTCCCTTTCGAAACGGAAGAAGGAAGGTTGCCCCATGTTATTGTCCCTGGCCTGGAGCGTATCCGTCGACCTTCCGCTGTTGGAATAGTGGTCGCCTCCTGAATAAAAACTCAGGTAGAGGTGGTCTTTTTTGGAAAGAGAATAATTCAGTTTGGCGTTCAGGTCGTGAAAGCGGTAGCCCACGAAACCGTCTTCCCCCTTTTCCGCTTTGAGGCTCCGGGTCAGGGGCTGCAGGTACCAGTCGACAAAGGACCACCGGCCGGAGAGCAGGAAGCTGCTCTTTTCCTTGCGGATGGGCCCTTCCAGCGTCAGGCGGCCGGACAGCAGCCCGACGTCGCCCCGCAGGCCGAACTGCTTGCGGTTGCCTTCGCGGGTACGGATATCGAGTACCGAAGAAAGCCGCCCGCCGTACCGTGCGGGAAAGCCGCCCTTGATCAGGCGGGCCGAACTGACCGCACTGGTGTTGAAGACGGAAAAGATGCCGGCGGCATGGGAAATGTTGTAAACCGGAACGCCATCGATCAGGATGAGGTTTTGCCCGTTATCGCCGCCGCGGACATGCAGCCCCCCTACCCCGTCCGTTCCGGTCTGTACACCAGGCAGCAGATGAGCTATGCGGATGAGGTCCGTCTCGCCGGCCAGGGCGGGCAGGCGTTCTATTTGTTGCAGGTTGAACTGGTGCGTCGAGGGAGCGGCGGCCGGGCCCTGCCTGTCTTCCAGCCGCTCGCCAACAACCTCCACAGGATCCAGGGTCAGGGAGGGCCGAAGGGAAAGGTGAAGCTCTTTGTCTTCCTGAAGGAACAGGTCCCGCTGCTCCGCGCCGTATCCCAGATAAGAGAAGGAGAGTTTCGCCCGGCCAGCCGGCAGGGTAATGGAATAAAAGCCGTATTCGTTGGTTATGGTGCCTTTGCCGGTAAGCAATTCCTGGACGCTGGCATTGATCAGGCGCTCTCCGGTCCGGCCATCTTTCAGAAACCCGCTGATGGTGAACGAGCGGCCCGGAGCCAGAAAAACGACTACCTGCCCGCCGACCTCCCGGTACTCCAGGGCGGTACCCCGCAGCAGCTCATCCAGCACATCCTTCAGTTGCCGGCCTTTCAGGTCAAGGTCGAAACGGCGAAGCGGCAGAATATCATTGCTGAAAGAAAGGCTGACGCCTGGCAGGTCGGACAACCGGTAGAGGGCTTCTTCCAGCGACAGGCCTTGGCCGCTCAGGAAAACCGGCTGCTCCAACACACTCTGAGCCCGAATGTTGGCTGCAAGCACGAAAAAAGCCAGGAGCAAGTAAAGCCGTTTCATTTAATCTGATTGAAATACACAGGCTTGCCCGGCAAAGGGGCCGGGCGCAGTTCGTTCAAAAATAAAGCGTTTTGCCCAGTAAATCAAAATAATTGCCTTTACTTGTTCTATGCCGGGAGGTAAAGCCTCTATCCTTCCTCCGCCCGGCTCAGCCCTGCTTTGTATGTTTCCAGGCAGCGCTCGCGGGCTTCCTTGTGGTCGACGATCGGATCCGGGTAGTCTGAAGTGCCGTATTCCGGCACCCATTTTTTTACATATTTCAGGTCCTTATCGAACTTTTCCTGCTGGGAATAGGGATTGAAAATGCGGAAGTAAGGCGCTGCATCAGTTCCGGAGCCGGCTGCCCACTGCCAGCCGCCGTTGTTGCTCGCCAGCTCGTAGTCGAGCAATTTTTTAGCGAAGTAGGCCTCTCCCCAGCGCCAGTCGATGAGCAGGTGTTTGGCCAGAAAGCTGGCGGTGATCATGCGCACGCGGTTGTGCATGTAGCCGGCCTGGTTGAGCTGCCGCATCCCGGCGTCGACGATGGGATAGCCGGTCTTGCCTTCACACCATTTTTGGAATTCCGATTCATCGTTGCGCCATTCGATGTAGTCGTACTTTTCGCGAAAGGCACGGCCGACGACATGCGGGAAATGCGCCAGGATCATGGCGTAGAAGTCCCGCCAGATGAGTTCGTTGAGGAAGGTGGCGTTGAGCTGCCTGGCCCGCCGGGCCTTCTCCCGGATGCTGATGGTGCCGAACCGGAAGTGGATGCCCAGGCGGGAAGTGCCGTCCTGTGCCGGGAAATTGCGGGTTTTGTCGTAATTGCGGATCAGGCCGCGGCTGACGGCTTTGGGAGGGATTCCGATGTCCGTCCGCTCAAAACCCATTTCTTCCAGCCCGGGCAGAGGTTGTTCCTCCATATTCAGGAAGTTGCCAAAGTAATCCTCTGTGGAGTAAGGTTTTAAGTAGTAAGATATGGTTTCCTCCTCTCCGGGCCCGTTGGCGGCCCTGGCTGGCCGGCTATCCAGCTTTTCCTTCCATTTGCGGCTGTAGGGGGTGAAAACGACGTAGGGCTCGCCGTCGTCTTTGAGGACCTCGTCTTTTTCGAAGACCACATGGTCTTTGAAGGTATGAAAGGCGGCGCCTTTTTCTTTCAGCAGCTTTTGCACTTTTTCATCCCGCTGGATGGCGTATGGCTCGTAATCCCGGTTGGCGTAAACGGCCCCGATGTCGTACTCTTCCAGGAGGGTTTTCCAGACTTCCAGCGGATGGCCGTACCGGATCACCATGCTGCTGCCCAGGCCCCGCAGTTCCTGCCGCATTTCCCGGAGCGTGTCGTGGATGAATTCCACCCGCGCATCCTTCTTGTCTTCGAGTTCATCGAGGATCTCCCGGTCAAAAATAAAAAGGGGGACGACCGGGCGTTCTCCCTTCAGGGCGTGGTACAGGCCGGCGTTGTCATGCAGGCGTAGGTCCCGGCGAAACCAGAAAAAGCAGACATCGGACATGATTTTCAGGTATTTTGAAGGGAAACAGGACAGGATTGGGATTGTTTACGGACAGGGATAACACTTGTTGGTTTCTGGAAGGTGAAAGTTAGACAGGATTGACAGGATTTGAAGGTAGACAGGATTGACAGGATGAACAGGATTTGGCCGCCCTAAACCAAACCCCATGCGAACAGCGAACTGCGAACTGCGGACCCGGCTCAAGTAGACAGGATGAACAGGATTTGGCCGCCCTAAACCAAACCCCATGCGAACAGCGAACAGCGGACTGCGGACTGCGGACCCGGCTCAAGTAGACAGGATTGACAGGATTTGGCGGCTTTTGCCAGTATGCGGTGTGCTCATCCTGTAAATCTTGTCAATCCTGTCCAAAAAACGCCCGCAGCCATGAAGGCCATTTTTCCTGTCTGTCCTGTCGATCCCGCCTGGAAATATAAGCCCGGCACGAAACAGTACGATCTTTTTGACTCTAAGAACCTCTTTTCAGCCCAAAGTCTTTTAAATTTGGACAAATTTTGATGGGTTCAAAAACAAAAGATATGAAATACGTCTATCTGTTCTTGTGTTTTGCCATTTTCACCCTGATGTCCTGTCAATCTGAACAGGAAAAGGCCCAGGCCCGGATCACGGAACTGGAAAAGCATTTCGAGGACGATCCCACCGCCGAAAAAGCCGGGGAGGTGCTGGAAGCCTACCAGGGCTATGCCGCCCAATTCCCGGAGGACGCGGAGACAACCCCCCGTTATCTGTACCGCACTGCGGCCCTGCAATACCGGATGAACCGCTTTTCCGCTGCGGCAGCTACCCTCACTCAGGCCATCGAGGATTATTACAATTCCTCCAATACCCCCAAATCCGTCATTTTCCTGGGGGATATTTATCAGGAAAAGCTGAGCAACGAAGAAAACGGCATCACGGCCTACCAGGCGCTGATCCGGGCTTTTCCGGACTCGGAGGAAGCCAAAGCCGCCCACGAAAAGCTGCCGGAAGGCATACTGGCGCTGGAGGGGAGGATCGGGGAGATGGCTGGCCGGATGTTCGACGATTCCACTGGCCGCATTGAATACCGGATAGCCAACGATTTTATCACCTCCACCGAATTGTATGCCCTGATCCTGCCCCGTTCAGAACAAACGCCGGAAATGCTGTACAAGGGGGCTGAAATAGCCAGGACCATTCGTTCTTTCGACAAATCACTGGAACTCTACGCCCGGATCAACGAGCAGTACCCGGAGAGCCCCAAAGCGCCGCAGGCCCTTTTCATGCAGGCGTTCACCTTCGATTCGGACCTCCGGCAGTTGGATAAGGCTAAGGAACTCTACGAGAAGTTTATCGCGGAATACCCCAACGACGATTTTGTGGACGATGCGCAAATCCTCCTGGAAAACCTGGGCAAGGACGACGAGGAGATCATCCGGTCATTCACGGAGAAGGGCGAAGCGGGCGAGGTGGAGTGAAGGAAAATGGGCAGCAATCAGGCCGGCCGGCCCGGGCGGCCTTCACGTCCGCTCCGGTTCTTTTTTCTACAACCTGACCCGGATGGATTTCCGGTCGAAAGGATTAAGGGCTACGCCGGCAACCTGCGCTTCTGCTTCCACCCGGAATTCAGAATTGACGCCCCGTAAGGCTTTGGCGGCAAGCGCCAGGCCCCCGAAGAGGAAGTTCCTCCTGCCGAACTCATCGACATTGGAACGCACCAGGCTAAAGGGCAGCTGAAAGGGTACCTCTACGGCTTCTTCCGCCGGGACTTCGATAACCTGATGGATTTCGGAAGCCCCCAGTTCATATTCATCGATGAGCTTTTCCTTGCCGCGGCCGCGGGCGTATTTTTCAATGAAGGCGATCTTGATGCTGGTAACGGTCTGCGGGTTGAGCGACTGGAAGCGGATGCTGCCGAGAATCTCCCCGGAATCGGCATCCACTTCTTCCGGGAGGATAAGCTCGAGCTTCACGCCCTCGATGCCCAGCCATTTCTTTACTTTCCCTAACATAGTTGTTTTTTTTGTGGAATTTTATCCCCGTTTTGCGCTTCTGCTGTACACGGCGCTTTTTTGCCACAAAGACACCAAAACACAAAGTACACTAAGCTTTTCACGGACGAACTCGCTGTACATTTTATCCTTACACCATCCGCTTATGCCAGCTTTGGCTCAGGGGTTTTACCCAGCTCTGGTCCAGTGCCTCTTTCGTGTTGACCAGCGTGTCGAACACCAGGGTATCGTCGTTTATTTTGCCTTCCTGGTACAGGCGGGCGAACTCTTCGCGGGGTACGGTGAAAACTTCATCTCCCTGTTTATAGGAGAAAACCATGCGGTCGAACAGGTCAACGCCATACTCTGCCTGCAGTTGCTTCAGAAAATAAACGGACTTATCGATGGAGCAACCGCTGGCGTCCGCCTGGCTTTCGTCGACCATGAGGAGGATAAAGCGGTTGTGCAATACGTCAGCATGGGCCCGCAGTTGCCGGTTGTGGCTGATCCAGCTTTGGGCGAACGCTTGTGCTTTTTGTCGTATGCCCGGCACATCCTCCGGCCGGAACGGGCGGTTGGCCTGGTATACCCAGACCCGGGTCGTGTCTGGAAGGGTGTCGTATGTTGTCATGGTTGCAAATGCCTTTTGTACTCGGTGATTTACTTAAAGTAACAATTCAGTCCTTTGGTAGTTTTTATGCCTGCTTTCGCATTTCAGGCCATACTACTGGACATTTTGAGGCCATCGTGTATATGTGCATGGATGCATTCGTACATGTGTTTGGAAACCAACTCCTTATACACGAATGTACAAGTGAGGGCACTCCGGAAACCTTCGTTAAGGAATGATGAAACGAAGGCCCGTCCTCGTTTCTCGGCCGGGTAAAAATGATGGAATGAATAAACATAATCATGTGTTTATCAATGAATATAGCAATTCCAGCCAAATCCTGTTCATCCTGTCTGCTTCAGCCCTCCTGCTTCAATTTCATATTATTCAGGATCAACTCCGCCAGGTCGTACACCATCACGTCATCCTGTCTGTCTTTGTCCTTGACGCCGTCGCTCATCATAGTCAGGCAAAAAGGGCAGTTGGCGGCGATGACGGCGGCGCCGGTTTCCAGGGCTTCCTCCGCCCGCTCGGTGTTGATGCGTTTGTTGCCAGGTTCGTCCTCCTTCCACATCTGGGCGCCGCCGGCGCCGCAGCACAGGCCGTTGGACCGGCAGCGCTTCATTTCGACCAGGTCGCCGTCGAGAGCCTCCAGCACCTTGCGGGGCGCCTCGTAGATGCCGTTGACGCGGCCCATGTAGCAGGAGTCGTGATAGGTGATGCGCTTGCCTTTGAACTCGCCCCCCTCTTTCATTTTGATGCGCCCTTCGTCGATGAGTTGCTGCAGCAGCTGGGTGTGGTGGATCACCTCATAGTTGCCGCCCAGGGCCGGATATTCGTTCTTCAGAGTATTGAAACAATGCGGGCAGGCCGTGACGATCTTTTTGACGTTGTACATGTTCAGCGTCTCGATGTTCTGCAGGGCCAGCATCTGGAAGACGAACTCGTTGCCGGCGCGCCGGGCGGGGTCGCCGGTGCACTGCTCTTCGTTGCCTAGGATGGCGAAGTCCACCCCTACCGCATTGAGAATCTTGCAGAAGGCGACGGTCACTTTCTGGGCGCGGTTGTCGTAGCTGCCGGCGCAGCCCACCCAGAAGAGGATCTCGGGCTCGCGGCCTTCAGCGGCCAGGGCAGCCATGTTGAGGATGTTGAGTTGGCTCATGTATTGTTATTTCTTTTTCAGACTGATCATTATTTTTATAATCATTACAAAAATAACGATTATAAAAGTAGTCATTATTTTTGTCACGCCTGCCGAGCCGGCGTCCTACCCCTTCACCGCCTCCTGCGCCCACTTATCCCGGTCATCCGGAATGGCCCAGGCGGAGCCGCTGTTTTCCATACTGGTGAACATAGGCACCCACTCCTGCGGCCCCTGCGAGAGGGTCAGGATCTCATAGCGGCGCATCTTCAGGATGGGCTCCAGCGGGTTGATCAGCACCGGGCAGGCTTCCACGCAGGCGTTGCAGGTGGTGCAGGCGTGCAACTCTTCGGGGGTGGTGTAATCGAAAAGGGACTTGCCGTCGTCGTAGTTGTCCCGGCTTACGGGCTTTTCCTTATCCTTTGCGAACTGCGCATCGCCGCTGTCGATGTTCCGGCCGATCTCCTCGGCCCGGTCCCGTATATCCATGAGAATCTTGCGGGGCGACAGTTTCTTGCCGGTGATGTTGGCCGGGCAGACGGACGTGCAGCGTCCGCATTCCGTACAGCTATACGCGTCCATGACGTTCTTCCAGCTCAGCGTGAATACATCGTTGGCGCCGAACTCGGGCAGGTCGGCCTCCATATCTGCCGCCCCTTCGCCGTCGCCCTCCGTCAGCCCCATCATACTCCTGACCTCATTCATCACCTCCGGCATGTTGTCCATCTCGCCGCGCGGCTTCAGGCGGGCGTAGTAGGTGTTGGGAAAGGCGAGAAGGATGTGCAGGTGCTTGGAATAGGGCAGGTAATTCAGGAAGACGAAGACCATCGCCAGGTGCAGCCACCAGCCGAAGCGCTCTAGAACCTGCAGGGTGCCCTCGCTCAACCCGCCAAACAGAGCCGGGCCCAGCCAGGTGCTGACTGCCAGCTGGCCCGTTTCCGGGTAGTGCTGCGGGTCTATATCCTGGAGGAGCACATCCGCCCCGTTCATGCTGAAGATGCCGATGAGCAGGATGATCTCGAAGATGAGGATGAGGTTGCCATCCAGGCGCGGCCAGCCCTTCATCTCCGGCTTCCAGAAGCGGGGGACTTTCAGCAGGTTCCGACGGGCCAGGAAAATGATGGTCGCAATGAAGGCGAGGATCGAAAGCACCTCGATGAAGCTGATGACAAAGGTGTAAAAACCGCCCAGCTTATCCGCAAAGAAGCGGTGCTGCCCCGATGCGCCGTCGATAAAAATCTCGATTAGCTCAACCTGCGTGATCAGAAACGCCGCGTAGATAAAAAAGTGAAAGACGGCCGAAATCCAGCGCTTGAACATCTTCTGCTGGCCGAACGAGACCAGAAGGACGTTGCGCCAGCGCAGAGCCGTGTCTCCACTGATCTCTTCATCCTGCCCCAGCAGGATATTCCGGCGCACCC
Organism: Lewinellaceae bacterium; assembly: GCA_020636375.1. Taxonomy (GTDB): domain Bacteria; phylum Bacteroidota; class Bacteroidia; order Chitinophagales; family Saprospiraceae; genus JACJXW01. The sequence continues at coordinate 198,684 of JACJXZ010000018.1, forward strand.
GGGAGAAGGCGCGCCAGGCTAACCCGAAAGCCCCCAGCGTAACCAGGATAAAAGCGATCTGTTGTATCATATTTTACTATTGATTGTGCTACAGCGAATTTTCGCTAAATTAACTGCTGCGCCCGAAGTAAAAAAGCTAAAATAGGATGATTTTTCTCAAGTGGGTGGAATTTGCTGGTTTTATCCCTAATTTTGATCCGGAGATGGCCTTTGAAGCTGACGGCAATAGCCACGTGGCAGAAAGCGCTATGCATAGCAGTATAAACCATAACCTTATGAAAATCCTCGACCAGAAACAAATACAACAAAAGATCAAGCGCCTGGCCATCGAGATTCTCGAGAGCAACTTTGAGGAAAAGGAACTGATCCTGGCGGGCATCAATACCACCGGCCTGGGTTTCGCCCGAATGCTGCACGGCGAATTGACATCCATCACAGCTATTCCCATCACGCTGACCCGCATCCGGATCAACCCCGCCGCCCCGCTCAGCCAGGAAATCAGGATCGAGCTGCCTCCCGAACAACTGGAGGGCAAAGCCATCATCATCACCGACGATGTGGCCAATACCGGCCGGACCTTGTTCTACGCCATGAAACCCATCCTCAGCGTCCTGCCCCGAAAAGTGGAAATTGCCGTCCTCGTGGACCGCACCCACAAGTCCTTCCCGGTGAAAGTCGACTACTTCGGCCTGTCCCTGGCCACTACCCTGATGGATAACATCGACGTACAAATCCTGGATGTTGAGGAGCAGGCCGTGTTTTTGAATTAGCCAGTTGGTGATTCAGGTTGGGTTGATATGGCGCCGAAAGCGCCCGCTCAGCCCCACCAATCAACTCACCCTTCCCCGTCTCAATTAATCAGCTCCCGCAGCGCCCCCATCCGCTCCATCGCCGCCTTGTAGCCGATATCGAACAGGGGTTCATACCGATTGAGCTGAAAGATATTAAACCCATGCACCTCCTTCGGCTCAATCAACAGGTCGCAAAGCTCCATATTGGGGCGGGTATTGGCCAGGACGGAAAGGTCGAAACAGCGCTGGGCAATGCCCAGCACATTCTGCACGCTCTTTGTGGAAACCTCTACATGGGGCATCACATTCACCGCTATGGTTATGTCGCAGGCCGCCTTGAGGGGCCCAACCGGCATATTGTCCAGCAGGCCGCCGTCGACGTAGAGCTGCCCTCCGATCTCCACCGGCTGAAAGAGGAGGGGGATGGAAGACGAAGCCGTCACCACATCGAAGAGCGGCCCGGAGCTGCGCATTTCGCATTCGCCGGTATTGAGATTGGCTATGGCGACGAAGAGCTTCTTCTCCAGGGCCTCGAAACGGTCCTCGGCAATGCTTTCCGCCAGCTTTTCCCGCAGGTAGGTCAGTTTGGTCAACCCGGAGTAGGGAAGGGCCACCTTGAACATCTTAAAAAAGCTGGCCTTGCGCACAAACTCCATGATCTCCGCCGGCTTCTTGCCCGAGGCGTAAAGGGCGCCCACAATAGCGCCCGCACTGGCCCCGGAGAGCACCTCGGGGAAAATTCCCTGGTCTTCCAAAGCCTGCAGGACGCCGATGTGGGCAATGCCTCTGGCACCTCCGCCGGAGAGGGCGAGCCCGATGCGTTTAGATGGGTTCATGGTTGGATGGGTTCATGGTTGAGGGCACTCCGGAAACTTTTGTTAAGGAATGATGGAACGAAGGCCCGTCCTCGTTTCTCGGCCGGGTAAAAATGATGAAATGAATAAACATAATCATGTGTTTATCAATGAATATCAATTTAAAATACATTTCCACTTTATTCATTCCTTCATTCCTCCAGTCATTCATTCCTTTGCCGGACTTTCCGGAGCAGCCTCACCCATGCACCCCTGAAACCCTTAAAATTTCACAAACTCCTGTGCACGGGCCTTTCCATCCTGCACGAAAGTAATCACATACGCTCCGGCCGCCAGCTTCGAAATATCCAGCCTGGCCGAGGTGCCGGGAGCTTTCCATTCCATCACCAGCTGGCCCGTCAGGTTATGGATGCGGACGGCCCCCAGGGGTTCCGTGCTGAGCACCTGCAACCACTCCTTCGCCGGGTTCGGAAAGAAAGCGACATCCTTGCCCCGGGCAGGGTCGAGGACATCGGTGTAGGGGTCGATGTCGGCCATGTAGCGCGGAAGTAACTGGTAGCCTTCGTCGTAGGGCAGGCTGCTGTCGAACTGCCCGCCGATGCCGGTCACGCTGAACGTCCCGGTAGGCGCCGGCAGGGTGAACAGGTCCACGTTGTTGTCGATCCTTACCGCGTAGGTGTTCGTCCCGTCAGTCACATCAACATTGAAACCTGAGCCGCCGGTGCTCCAGTCCATGGGGTTGACCAGCGACACATTCTCCAGGCGGACGAGTTGGGATTCAGTCCCTTCGCCCAGAGCAGTAACGGTCTGGGGCGTCACCAGGGTGTTGCCGGTGCTGGCCAGTTGCACCCGGTCCGGCTCGATCTGCGTCAGGCCGTTGAACTGGCCGATAACGCCCTCGACGACCACCTCGTCCCCTTCCCGAACCGTGTATCCCAGGTTCTGTCCGCTGAAAACGCCGATACCGTCGTTATTGCCGTCAATGATGGTGAACTGAAGCCCGCCGGAGCTCAGGTTGACGCCGTAGACGATGCCCCGCAGGCGGCAGCTGACGCCCAGGGAATCCACCTCCCCGTCGGCGTTGATGGTGGTCACCTGCCCGATGGTATAGTCCGGATAAAATACCGGGCAGTTGATCGTCACATTCACACCAGCAGACTGGCAGGCGCCGCCCGCGCATATTTCGTAGGCGAACTCGTCCGTCCCGCAAAAATCCTGATCCGGGGTATAGGTGATGGTATTGTCCATATTGATCTGCACAGTGCCATTCGCCGGGCTCGCAACGATGTCCTGGCTTTCCAGAGCCCCCGGCAGGAAATCATTGCCGAGCACGTCGATGGTAACCGGCGTATTCACATCGGTGACAGCCACGTCGTCATTGGCGGCCAAAGCACCGCTGCCCGAGGGGTCATAGGTGCCTGCCGGGAAGGGGTTGGCCACGGTGCTGTTCGTCATGCCGCCCTCCAGGGCGTCGATGCCGCCGTAAATCCAGTTGGATGGCACAAAAGTGCTGCCGTCGGGGCCGGTGCCGTTGACCCGGTACACCCAGCCGTCGAGGTATTCCCAGGGCTGGCCGGAGCCATCGACGTCGATCTCTCCGAAGACATCCACGACTTCGCCGTTGCGGAACAGCTCCACGGCGTCGTCGCCATTGATGGAGACCGAGGAGTTGCTGGCATCGTCGACGAAGTCGGCGTCAAAGCCAAAGAATGCGCTGAACTCCACCTGCACGTTGGTGAGGTAGAGGTAAGAACCGGCCGAGGCGGCCACTGCGGGGAAGGTGAACTCCACGCCGTCGGATCCACCGCCGTTGTTGGCGGACCCGATGCCATACTCGCTGAGGTCGGCGATATCGTTGAGCACGTAGAGTTCCACCCCTTTCGGCGTCCCTCCGCTGAGCGGGCCGTCATAGATGCCGGTCAGCAGCAGGTCGGTGGCCTGCCGGACGGTCACCGTACCCGTCATGCCGAGGGTGGCGTGGGGGTCACACTGATACTGATAGGTTCCCGGCTGGGTAAAAGTAAAGGAGTACGTCCAGGGCGCCAGGGTAGCCACCCCGTTGCCAAAACCTTCGGGGTTGTCGGGGAAGGTGGCCGTCGTGCCGTTTACATTGTGAACGCCCTGGGTATTGTTCCAGGTAACCATATCGCCGGCCGCGATGGTCAGATCCGCCGGGCTGAAGGTAAAATCCTGTAAGGCTACTTCGTGTTCCTGCTGGGCCGGGGCCAGGTTTGGGACGACAAAAAGCGCTGATAAAGCTAAAAACGTAAATAGTCTCATGTGGTATATTTTGGTTTTGAGAAATACGGAACTGCAAGGGCTAATAATAACAAAAATAGGCTATTGGCAAGAAAAGGCCGGAAGCTTTGGATAAATTTGTGCCGATAAATCTCAAAAAGCAAAGTTCTCAAAGTACGAAGCCGGATTACATTTAATATTCGTTTAACATCTGCTGCTTACATTTGCCGCCGGATTCAGTTTATCTAAAGTACGATTGAGTTATTGCATTTGGGGTTTTTGCTCTATTTTTGCCCTGGGAAAGAACCCATCGCCCCCGGAGACAGAGAACAGTTCCGGCAGCCTGTGCATCAGGCGCCGGCCGAAATTGCCGGCCTTCCTTGTAGGAGGAAGTGTTCGGACATACCGGCAAAAAGCCCGCCCATGAATAAAAAAATCTTTAATATCCATTGTCGCCAAAAGCAGATAATGTAAAGATTCATTTTTACTACTCACTAGGCCCTGGCAGCAGGGCATTAAACTACAATTTTATGAAGACCAAATTCACGCTTTTATGTGCATTTCTCTTTATGGGGATGCTGGCGAGCGCGCAGATCACTACCAGTAGCATCAGCGGCCGGGTGGTCGACGAGGCTGGCATGGAGCTGATCGGCGCCAACGTGCTGGCCGTACATACTCCATCCGGAACGTCGTATGGCACAGCGACCAACGAGGCGGGATACTACACCATTCAGGGCATGCGCGTCGGCGGCCCTTACGAGATTCAGGTGAGCTACACCGGTTTTGAGAGCGAAAAGAAAACCGGCCTTTTCCTGAACCTGGGTTCCCCTGCGCAGGTAAATTTCAACCTGAAGGAAAGCGCTGTCCTCCTGGATGAACTGGTGGTTACGGCTATCAAGGATTCGGAATTTGCCGACGAGAAAACGGGCGCGGGGATCAACATCACCTCCAAGCGGATCACCAGCCTGCCGACCATCAACCGGGACATCAACGACTTCACGCGGCTGACGCCACAGTCCAACGGCACTTCTTTTGCCGGGACCAACTCGCGGTTCAACAACTACACCATCGACGGTAACATTTACAACAACAACTTCGGCCTGGGGTCAGCCCAGTTCGCCGGCGGCAGCCCGATCTCCCTGGATGCCATCGAGGCCGTCAGCGTCAACCTGGCACCCTACGACGTTCGCTACTCCGGCTTCACCGGCGCCGCCGTGAATGCAGTGACCAAATCGGGTACCAACAAGTTCTCCGGCTCGGTCTACTACCTGCTGCGAAACGACCAGATGCAGGGCAACAAGGCCGGCGACCTGTCCGTCGACCGGGGGGACTCCAAAAACGAAATCTACGGCGTCACCTTCGGCGGGCCGATCATCAAGAACAAGCTGTTCTTCTTCGCGTCCTACGAGAAGGAAACCGAAGCCGTGCCGTCCTTCCTCAAAAGAGCAGCCAGAGAAGGGGAAACGCCCGACGGGCTGATCATCTCCCGGGTGCCCCTTTCGGAAGCCAACTTCGTAAGAGACCGGATTCAGGACCTGTACGGCTACGACACCGGCGCGCCCGACAGCTACCCCTTTGCTTCCGAGCAGGAGCGCATCAATGTCCGGCTGGACTACAACATCAACAACAACCACAAGGTGTCGGTCCGCTTTAACGACTACAACGCCTTTACGGACGTGCCGACGAACGGCAACTCCATCCGTTACATCCAGACCAGATACCGGAACACGTTCAGAGACGGCGTCGAGAACATCAACTTCCGCAACAACAACTACACCAACGAGCGGAAGGTGCGGTCTTATGTCGCCGAACTGAACTCCGTCCTGGGCAGCAACATATCGAACCAGTTCAACGTCGGCTACACTCAGATCGCGGACCCGACTCGCGGCATCCCCGGCGGCCAGGCTTTCCCGTTCATCGAGGTGCTGGAGCCGGACGAGTCCGGCAACCTGCTGTATTACATGTCGATGGGCAACGAGTTGTTCACCGTGGGCAACAAACTGGAGAACAACATCTTCAACGTCACCAACAACACGACCCTGTTCATGGGGCGACACACCATCACGGCGGGCGTGAACCTGGAATACATGACGTTTGTGAACGCCTTCAACCCGGTGTTCAACGGCTTCTACCGGTTCATCGGCTACGACAAGTTCGTCGATGCGGTCATCAACCAGAACCCGAACGTTTATCCGGATGCTTTCGCCAAAGGATACGCGCTGGACGGTTCCACGACCCCGCCTCTGGACGAAACCAAATTCGGCCAGCTCGGGATTTATATCCAGGATGAATTTCAGGTGAACAGCAACTTCAAGCTGACCGGCGGCTTGCGGGTCGACCTGCCGTTCTACCCCATCGACATCCCCCGGAACCAATTGCTGGACGACCTCAACAAGACGTTCACCGATGCCGACGGCAATACGTTCACCCCGGATGTCAGCGCTTTCCCCAAAGTCAATCCGTTGTTCTCCCCGCGCGTCGGTTTCAACTATGACGTAACCGGCGACCGGAGTACGGTTATCCGCGGCGGATCCGGCCTGTTCTCGGGAAGGATTCCGTTTGTATGGTTGTCCAACCAGGTGAACGGATCCGGCGTTGTCCGGGGCGGCCTCGGCTATGAAGGCCAGGACGTAATTGACAACGGCATTACGTTCAACCCGGACGTGACGGCCTACAACCCGGACAACCCGGAGGTCACCCTGTCCAACGAACTCAACCTGACCGACGAGAACTTCAAGCTGCCCCAGGTATGGAGAACCAATATCGGCCTCGACCAGCGCCTGCCGCTGGGCATTCAGGCTACCCTGGAGCTGATGTACAACCGGGATATCTCCACGCCTATCGCCTACAACCCGGTTCTGAGAGCTCCCGATGAGACTTTCTCCGGGCCGGACACCAGAGGGTACTGGACTTCGCAGCCCGGCTTGTCCGGCTACAGCAACGACCCGGATTTCAGCAACGTTTTTTACCTGACCAACGCTAATGAAAAGGCCGACTACTACTCCATCACGGCCCAACTGTCCAAGCAATTCGACAACGGGTTCTACGTTATGGCCGCCTATACCCGTTCCCGCGCCAGAGACCTGGACGCCGCAGGCGGCTCGCAGGCCATTTCGCTCTGGACGGCAACGGTGCAATCCGACCGGAACAACCCGGAACTGAGCTTTGCCGGCTTCGACCAGCCCAACCGCGTGATCGGCAACCTGGCCTACCAGAAGGGCGGAACCACGATCAGCCTGTTCTATGACGGCGGCAATGCCGGCCGGTTCTCCTATACGTACTCCGGCAACTTCGGCGATGCGTCCAACCGCCTGATGTACATTCCGAATAACGCCAGCGAGCTGCAGTTCCAGGAGTTTACGCTCGGCGAAAAAACCATCACGGCTCAAATGCAGCAGGATCTCCTGAATGCATACATTGAGCAGGATGACTACCTGAGCAGCAACAGAGGACAGGTGTCAGAACGCAACGGCGCCGTCGCGCCCTGGGTCAACCGCTTTGACCTGCGTATCCTGCAGGACATTGTCTTCACCAAGGAAGACCAGAACAAGATCCAGCTTTCCTTGGACTTCATCAACCTCGGCAACATGTTCAACAGCGACTGGGGAATCCCCAAGGTGGCCTGGCAGCCCAACCTGCTCAACTATCGCGGCGTGGGCGACAACGGCCAGCCGATCTACCGCCTGAACACCATTTCCGGCACCGGCGATTTCCCCACGGAAACGTTCCGGAGTTCTACCAATGTTCTCGGAAATGCCTGGCGGCTGCAGATGGGTGTGAGGTATATCTTCTAAATGGCAGACTACGGGCCACTTGAAAGTGGACCGTCCAAAAGAAAAGGGCTTGCGCCGCTTTGCGGCACAAGCCCTTTTCTTCGCTTGCTTCTTTTGAATCAGGGGAGAGCTACTGCTTCTCCGGCAGGAACACTTCCGCCATCATGCACCGCGCGCTGCCTCCGCCGTACTTCTCTATCACGTACAGGGGGCTGTACAGTATTTTTGTATGCTTTTCGATCTGTTGCACCTGTTCGGGGCGCAGGGACTGGAAAGCCTGCTCCGACATGACGAGGTAGGGCGTGCCGTCCTGGCTGCGCACCTGCAGCATATTGCCGGCGAAAGCCATCATCTGATCCAGGGAGATTTCGATCACCTCCTTGCCGGTGGCGGCGAATTTGCCGAGGAGCCGTTCCCGCTCCCCTGTTGCCCGAACCGAATCCAGGCAGACCACCACGAAGGTCTCTCCCAGGGCCATCATGACGTTGGTGTGGTAAATCTCCTGCCCGTTGCCGTCGACAGCGATGAAGGCCATTTTTTCGTAGCCGAACTTATCGCAGAAATCGTCGAGCAGGTGTTCGTTGGTGCGGGGGCTGAGGCAGGCGTAGGCAATGCGGTTAGGGCGGTCGAGAATGAGGCTTCCGGTGCCCTCCAGGTACATATCCATCTCTTCGTAATGCTCGAAGCGGAGGTGGCTGCCCAGCTCAAACCTGCCCGCGAGCAACTCCAGCACGTCCTCCCGGCGTTCCAGGCGGCGGGTGGGGGCGTTCATCGGGTAGGTCACCACCCGCCCGTCTTCGTGAAAGGTGACCCAGTTGTTGGGAAAGACGGAATCGGGCTTTGCGGGAATGTCGGTATCTTCCACCACGATGACGTCCACCCCTACGCTGCGCAGTTTGCCGACGAAGGCATCGAACTCTTCGGCCGCCTGTCGGCGGACTTCCTTAGGGGCCAGGGATTCGTCCATGGTTTGGAAGGCGTTGTTGACGGCGGTTTCCGGGTTGTACCCGAAGTGGGCGGGGCGCACCATCAGTATGTGGCGGGCGATCTGTTGGGTAGGTTTCAATTTGGATCGGTTTGGTTAGCAATTTGATGTTGCGAAGGTAAGGTTATATGGAAGAATTGACAATACTCCGCCTTCGTTTTATAAAACTGGCGTTCCTGCCTATCTTTACAGGCCAGCGAAAAAAACGCCCATGCGCCTGTTTTTTTTTATCCTACTGTTGGCCTTAGGCACCGTGCTCCACTGCCAGGAGATCATTTCTCCGGACGTGCAGGCAGGAGACACGAGCCGGCTGCACCTGCTCCTCACCCAGCGGGGCGACCGCTTCCTGGGGACGCTCTTTTACGTGCAGCCTCCGGAACTGGGGTTCCGCCTGCGGAGCGGCGACACCCTCTATTTCGACTTCAGCGCGGTAAAGGGGGTGGCCATTGCTACCGGAGAGAACGCCGGGCTGCCCGGTTTGCCGCCCCGCACCGGGCCGCAAGGGCTTTACCAGGACCTCTTCGTCAGCAATACCGCTTTCTGCGCTCCCCGCGGAAGCCGCCAATTCCGCAATACCCAGCTGGCCTGGAACCATGTGGATTTTTCTGCAACCGGCCATTACTCCATCGGCGTGGGCTACGTGCTCCCCTTTTTCCTGGTTGTCCGGACCCGCCTGGCCAGCAGCTCGGAGAGCCGGTTCAATATCGGAGGAGGGATCAACTTTCTGTTCTCCCTGTCTCCGGAACCCGATTTTCCCAGGACGGCCCACTTCTACCTGGCCGCTACCCTGGGCGAGCGGGATAAGTACATCAACTTCAACGGGGGGTATGCCCTGGGGCTTTCGTCCAACAGCAATTCCCAGTTCGTATTCAGTGCCGGCGGGGCTTTCCGCCTGTCCGGCCCCTGGTCAGTGCTGATCGACAACCTGTATTTGCCCGATGCCGAAGGGCGGAAGTTGTACCCCGGCATGGGCTTCAGTTACGCCCGCCGCAACAGCCGGCTGGACCTGGGCTACTTCTTCTTCACCACCTTCGGCACCGGCATGGTCAGCAGCCCCGGCGTGGGTTATTCGCGGAGCTTCTGAACCGTGAAAGAGAACAATAATCGCAACGGTTCGTTCGATCTATTAAGGGTGAGCATTATCTGTTAAAAGCTGCCACTAAAGCACAAAAGTCTTTAGTGGGGTATCCGTCTAAGGTTGGACAGCAGAAAGGGGAAAGCCGAGCGGAGTCGAGGCCAAGCGTGTGCAGGAGGCATGGAGTGTCCAATCTTAGACGGGTAGCCCTTTAGTGCGGATTTGGTGCTTTTGTGCTTTCGTGGCGAAAAAAGCCAGGAAAGAAGCATTATGTTTGATCCTCCCATATTAAATACCACCACAGATGAGCAAGAAGAACAAAAAGAACCGAAGCGGCGTAGTCTACTCCACCAACCCGGATTTCGAATACCAGTATCAGGATGCATCCGAGGGGGAAGCGCTCCCTCCCCAGCAGCAAAAGCTCCGGGTGCTGATCGACCGCAAAAAGAGGAAGGGAAAGGAGGTCACTCTGGTCGCCGGCTTCGTAGGCCCGGAAGACAGCCTGAAAGAACTGGGGAAGTTCCTCAAGTCCAAATGCGGAGTAGGCGGTTCGGTCAAGGACGGCGAGATTCTCATCCAGGGCAACCAGCGGGACCGGGTGGTCGAGCTGTTGAAGGAGGAAGGGTATTCGAATACGAAGGCTTCGGGAGGGTAAAAATGAAGGAATGAAGGAATGAAGGAATGAAGGAATGAGGGATTGGGGGGCAAAATCATTCCCTCATTCCTTCATTCCCTCATTCCTTATCATATCCGCTGGCTCAGCCTCCAGGCCCGCGCCAGCATGGTCACCCGGTCGTAGTTTTTGATGCCCTCGTGAATGCCCTGGGATTTGAGGTAAGCATCGTAGGCGTAGTATCGGAAGCGGGGCATGATATCCGGGTAGCGCCGCAGCACTTCGTTGATGGCGTCGAGGTCGGACTGGATGCCGAGAGGCAGGCTTTCTCTGAACTCCCGGTACTTTTCCGGTTCGTACTGCAGGTAGTCGGCGGCGAGGGTCCTCCAGTAGTTGAGGTGGCCGATGTAGGCGATCACGGGGTCGTCGGACCCGATACAGGCGAGATAGCCCAGGAAGTTGCAGGTTCCCTCATCTCCGAACCCATAACCATGCGCCAGTTCATGGGCCATGACGTAGGGCTTCTGGAGGGGGTGCAGGCCGGCGTCGATGTGGCCTTCACCCGTAAACGGGAAGTAAAGCCCGGAGGAACTGAACCGCAGGAAGATCCCTTTGGGCAGCACATAGCGGCCGCGCACCCTGCCTGCCGTGGAGAAGCCATGCTGGGCCAGCCAGCCTTCCAGCTCCGCCCGGAGTTTTTTCTCCAGTCCCCGGGGGAGCATTTCTTCGCTGACCGGTTCGCGGGTGATGTCCGGTATCTCGTTTCTCAGCCGTTTGATGGTTTCGGTTTCATGGGCAAATTCTTCCTTCAATTCCGAAAAAGTGAGCGGCTTCAATTCCAGCCCCAGCTGGTTTTCGATCGGCAGGCGCCCGTAGTTGAAGCCCCAAAGGGCCAGGAAAAGGAAAACGCCCCCGCCCAGGAAAGCGCCGGTGCCCAAAACCCCATCCAGGGCCTTCAGCCAGAGGTTGCGGTATTTCCGGCGCCACCACCGGCCCAGCCCGCGCCCCAGAAAATAAACCAGCCCCAGAAGAAAAAGGTAGATCAGCGGGAGCGGGAACCAGGCCAGCAGGTAATCGATCAGCCAGCGCAGGGCGGGGAACAGCAGGCGGCTGTAGTACCGCTCGATGATTTCGGGGTGCCCGGAAAGCGCAAAGCGCAAAGCCAGGGCACCCAGACCCAGCGCGATCCAGGCCAGCTTTGTTTTTGTGTTCGACATAGGCTCTTTGTTGGCTTTTTTTTCTCAAACGGAATGCAGGGGCAGGTTCGTCTCACAAAGAAGAAACTTTCCCCATCTTTGTTTGTTCTCTTCTTGGTAAAAAAACCGCCCTGGCAGTGTCCTGGCCAGGACAATTGAAAGGAGGAGTTTAACTATATTTGCAACTCTTTGCAGCCAGGCGCTGTTAACTCAATTTAGTGCAATTTTTTAACTAACCCGCAAAATGCGATAAATATGGCTTTCGAGTTCACTGATGCAAATTTCAAAGAGACAGCATTAGATACAGAAAGTGTTGCCGTGGTGGACTTCTGGGCGGAATGGTGCGGCCCGTGCCGCATGATCGGCCCGATCATCGAGGAACTTTCAAAGGAATACGAAGGAAAAGTTGTCGTAGGAAAAGTCAACGTTGATCACAATCCGGAGGTATCCATGAAATATGGCATCCGGAGCATCCCCACCGTCCTCATCCTGAAAAAAGGAGAGGTGGTCGATAAGCAGGTTGGCGTAACGACGAAAAAGGTGCTGGTCGACAAAATCGAATCGCACCTGTAAAGATGCCTGAAATGCCGGCAGCCCTTATTCTCTCCTTCCCGGAAGAATAAGGGCTTTTTGTGTTTTTTAAAATAATCATCCTCATCCATGAAGTTGTCAGACAATTACGATGTGCGCGACCTGGGCAACCTGGAGCTGTTGGCCAGGCAGGTAGTGGAAGGATTCATCATCGGCCTGCACAAAAGCCCCTTTCACGGCTTTTCCGTTGAATTTGCCGAACACCGCCTCTACAACCCGGGGGAAGACACCCGGAATATCGACTGGAAAGTTTACGCCAGGACGGACCGGTTGTTTACCAAACGGTTCGAAGAGGAAACCAACCTGCGCTGCCAGATCGTCATCGACGCTTCCTCCTCTATGTACTTCCCCGAGGTGGCCACAACCGGCAAGGACTACATCAACAAGCTGCGCTTCTCGGCCCTCTCTGCCGCCGCGCTGATGAACCTGCTGCAACGGCAGCGCGACGCCTTCGGGCTGAGCGTCTTCGATGAGGATGTACATATCCATACCCGCTGCAAGAGCAGCACGTCCCATTATCGCCTGCTCCTGACCTATCTCGACCAGATCATCAACAACCCGGTTCGCAACAAGGCCACTTCTGCCGCCAGGGCCCTGCACCAGATCGCCGACTCCATCCACAAGCGGTCGATGGTGATCATCTTCAGCGATATGTTCGAACAAACGGAGGATACCGAGCAGTTGTTCGCCGCCATGCAACACCTCAAACACAACAAGCACGAAGTCGTGCTCTTCCACGTGGTCGATAAATCAAAGGAGATCAACTTTGAGTTTGAGAACCGCCCGTACCTGTTCATCGACATGGAGTCCGGCGAGAAAGTCCGCCTGCAGTCCAACCAGGTCCGGGACTACTACATCCAGCAGATGGCAAAATTCAAGGAAGAACTCCGGTTCAAATGCCTGCAGTACCGGATCGACTTTGTGGAAGCCGACATCAACGAGGGCTTCCGCAATATCCTGCAGTCTTTCCTGGTGAAGCGGAGTAAGATGCGGGCGTAGGGAAGGCCGGGCAGTCAGCGCTTGCCTGGTGGGAACCGGGGGCGTTGAGAAGATGCCGGAAACCAGGGGTTCAGTTGTTCGTTGCCGGTTGTTTGTTGAAGGCAACTCCGCCCGGGGAACTGACAACTGTCAGCTAAAAGCCCTCTCCGCCAAGCCCCTCACCCTTCATCCCCCACCAGCCACTTCTTAAAGTGGGGCGACCGCTCCGTGCTCACGATGGTCTCCAGCTCACATTCGGGTTTCAGTTCTACCTTTACCCGCGACTTGGAATAGGCATACATCTCCCGGATGGCGTCGATGTTGACAATAAACTGCCGGTTGATCCGGAAAAAGGACTGGGGGTCGGCCATCTCTTCCAGTTTTTCCAGGGAATAATCCAGCGGGTAGCGTTTCCCTTCGCGGGTAACCACGAAGGTGATCTTGCTTTCCGTATAAAAATAGGCGGCTTCCTTCATTTCCACGACCCGGATGCTCTGCCCGATGCGAATGAGGAAGCGCCGGTTGAACTGTTCTCCCTGCAGGGCCCGTGCCAGCTGAGCGTAATCGACCTGTCCGCCCCCGCTCCATTTACGGTATTTTTCGATGGCCTGCTCCAGTTCGGGCCGTTTTATGGGCTTGAGCAAATAGTCGATCGCATTGACTTTGAATGCCTGAATGGCGTACTGGTCATAGGCGGTGGTGAAGATGACCGGTTTTTCCACCTCTACGTGGTTGAACACTTCAAAACTGGACCCGTCGGCCAGGTGGATGTCCATGAAAATGAGGTCGGGCATCTCGTTTTTGGCCATCCAGTTGAGCACCATTTCCACGCTGTCGAGCGGATCTTCCATAACCGCCTCGGGAATGATTTCTTTAACGAGCTTCTGCAGGCGGCGGGCCGCCGCATCTTCGTCTTCGATGATCAGTATTCTCATTCTTTTCCGTTTTTTATGATCGGGATGCTGACGCTGAAATAGCCCTCTGTTTCTTCGATGCGGACGGCCCGGTCGATGAGCAGGGCGTAGCGGTTGACGATGCTCTGCAAACCAAAGCCGGTGGATATTTCCATAGCGATCTTCTTCTGGAGGTTGTTGCGCACGGTGATGTACTGCTCTTCAGCGCAAATTTCAATATTCAGGGGGCGGGATTTCGAAATGATGTTGTGTTTCACGGCGTTCTCCACGAGTATCTGCAGGGTCAGCGGCGCAATATAGGCCTGCCGGCTGCCGCTCCGCACGGTGAGCGAAAGGTTGTCCCCAAACCGTTTTTTCAGGAGGAAGGCGTAATTCTGCACCAGCTCGACCTCCTCTTCCAGGCTGATCACCTCCATCTCCCGGTACTGCAGGATGCTGCGGTAAAAGTCGGACAACTTCTCGACGAATTCCACGGCCATTTCCGGGTTTTCTTCGATGATGGTGATCAGCGTATTGAAGCTGTTGAACAGGAAATGGGGGTTGATCTGGCTCTTCAGGGCCTCGAACTGGCTTTCGATCTTTTCCTTTTTCAGGGTAGCTTCCCGCTTCAGCCGGTTGTCGCGCTGGCGAATGAACCAGGCAATGCCCGATCCCGAGGCGGCCAGGCAAAGCAGGATGAACCACCACTGCCTCCAGTAAGGCGCCTGGACCACAAAGCTGTAGGATTGTACCGGCTCGTCGTCAAAAGCCTCATTCTCGGTGGCGGCCAGTTTGAACGTATAGGCGCCGGGAGGCAGGTTCGAGTAATTGGCCTGCCGGTCCCGGGAATAGATCCAGCCCAGGTCAAACCCCTCCAGCATATAGCGGTACCTGACCTTGGAGGGGGCGGTGTACCACAATCCGACATACTCGAAAACCAGGTTGTTCTCGTTGTAGGAAAACACCTGGCGCTGCCGGAAATCCACCGGCGCCAGGAAGGCCGAGACGCTGGTCAGGCTGACCCGGGGATGGATGCATAGGTTTTCATTGAGGGCAGTGTATTTTATCAGCCGGTTCTGGGCACCGATCCAGATGGCCCCGTCCGCTCCATGGCATACGGCGTTGAGGTTGGGCTCGATGTTCTTCAGGCCGATCTCGTCGTCGTAATAGATGATGTGCCGGGTTGCGGGGTCGAGCAGGTCGATCCCGGAAGGATGGACGATCAGGATGTTTCCCTTGTCGTCGGTAATGAGGCTGGTGATGGCCATGTCGCGGATGCCTTCCTTGACGGAGAGCCGCTGGAAGCGCCGGCCGTCCCATTCAAAAACGCCGTCCCGCCCGGAGCTGAACCAGATGTGGCCCCGGCTGTCTTCTGTGATCGAATAAATGGCCTTGAGGGCGATGCCGTCCGCCTCGGCGAAGTTGTGGATTTGCCCGTTTTCGATATAGCTCAGGCCCTCGCCGTCGGTGCCGAACCAGGTGCGCCCCTTGCTGTCGAGAAAGACGCTGTAGATAAAGTTGGTGCCCAGCCCGCTGGCTTCGTCAAAGCGCTTCACCTGAAGGTGGCCGGGGGCGAAGACATCCGTATCGCAGATGAATTCCGTGACGCCGCCCAGGGTGGCCAGCCAGATGTAGGGCCCTCTGCCGTCGATATCGAGGATGCTGCCGTTGGACAGGCCGTCGGCCTCGGTGAGGTGGCGTTCCCTGCCGGTTGCGGGGTCGATGCAGAACAGGCCGTTGCCGAAGGTGCCCACCCAGATAGTTCCTGCCTGGCTTTCGAAAAGGCTGATGACATTTTCCTTTTTGTATAAACGGAAAACGCGCTTGTCCTCATCGTAGCGGTAGAGCCCGTCCTGCCCTCCTATCCATAGCCGGCCGCTGCGGCTGGCCAGCACGGCCTGAATATTGTCTGCTGTTTCTTTGATGAATTCAAACTGCCGGTTGGCGGCATAGGCCGGTTTGTGGTTGCCCACTACCCAGATATTGCCTTCGCAGTCCTTGTGCAGGCCGTAGATTTTTTTGCCGGCCAGGCCTTCAAATTCTATTGCCGACAGTTGCCCGGTGGACAGCGAATAGCGAACAAGGCCCTGGCCTTCGGTGCCGGCCCACAATTCCAGCCCTTCGAACAATTCCAGGGTACTCACCGGCCCAAACGGCCAGTCTTCCTGGACCACGCTGAAGGCCTGCTTCCGGGTATCGTAGTAACAAATACCCTTATCGTAAGTCCCGATCCAGAAATTCCCCTTGCTATCGGGTATAATAGCCCGGACGATCTCATCCGGCAGCCCGTCGGCCCGGGTAATGTTCCGGACGTTCTTTTCGCCGCCTTCCACCGAGCAGACGCTGATACCGCCGTCCGTTCCTATCCAGGCACGCCCCTCCTCATCGGTAACCACCACGTAAACATCATTGCCCGGCAGGCCGTCTTCGGTAGCGATGTTGTACATTCTCCGGCCATCGAAGCAGTAGAGCCCTTCGCCGTAAGTGGCCAGCCAGATTATGCCGTCTTTTCCCTGCCCGAAACCGGAAATGCGGGCTGCGGGCAGGCCCTCCTCCGGCTCCCATAACTGAAGCCGGCCGGCCGGCCCCAGGTGGAAGATGCGCCCGTCTTCGTAACCGATCCAGAAGCGCCGGCCCTCGTCTTCAAAAATGGCCGTGACGGTATTGCTGCCCAGGGAATCCGGGACCGGAAACTGCTGGTACTGCTGGCCGTCGTACCGGAACAATCCCTCGTCGGAACCGAACCAGAGAAAGCCGTCCGATGCTTCGTAGACCAGAGACATCTTAACATCCCGGTGTACCTCGTCCGGCAGGTGCTCCACGAAAAAAGGGGTTTGCCCGCCGGCCGTGGTGGCCAGGGCCCAAAAGGATAATATGAAGACATGAACCCTCAGCACAATCATTTTAATAACGTAGCCCTGATCTGCACCTCGATCTCTTCGGCTATCTTCTGGTAAACGATCTTCGGGATGGTAATGTCGTGCTCCTCCAGCAGGACCGTAAAGGAGGAAACGACCTCCAGCCCTTTCTTTCCGGAGACCACTTCGCTCTTGATGATCCGCTCCTGCTCCACTCCGTGGATATTCAGCTTCCCCTTCGCCCGGATGGTATAGGTTCCGGGCTGGGAAAGGTCGACGTTTTCGATGATCTTCCCGGAAAAGGTGGCCTCCGGGTATTTCTTGCTTTCCATGTAATTTTCATTGAAGTGTTCCCGCTGCAGCGGGCTGTTAAA
This sequence comes from Lewinellaceae bacterium, assembly GCA_020636375.1. GTDB lineage: Bacteria > Bacteroidota > Bacteroidia > Chitinophagales > Saprospiraceae > JACJXW01. The sequence goes on from JACJXZ010000018.1 coordinate 215,864, forward strand.
CCCCTGGAAGGTATTGAGCTTTACCGCAAATGCAAAGGAATTGTCCGCCGGGTTGATCAGTCCCCTGAGCTTATCGGAAGAAGCTTCGATCAGCTCCAGGGGGGCGTCGGACTTGAAATAGATCGCCCCTTCTCCTATCTGGTAGTATCCCTGCCCGGCACCGCTGTTCCACATCAACAGGCAGCAGAACAAGGCCATGATCGGGCTGCTTTTTTGTAGGTTCATTTCCTGGTCTTTATTTCAAAGGTGAAGTTTAGGGCAAAATGCCCTGCTTAGGAAATAAAACATTCCCAACGGGAAAAAATTTTTGCTGAATGGGGATAATTGGGTTTTGGGGAGTTGGGTTTTGGTTTTTGGGTTTTGGGGAGTTGGGTTTTGGGGAGTTGGGTTTTGGGGTTGGGTTTTGGGGTTGGTTTTGGGGGTGGGTTTTGGGGTTGGGTTTTGGGGTTGGGTTTTGGGGTTGGGTTTTGGGGTTGGGGTTGGGTTTTGGGGTTGGGGTTGGGTTTTGGGGTTGGGGTTGGGGGTTGGGTTTTGGGGTTGGGTTTTGGGTTTTGGGGGTTGGGGTTGGGGTTTGGGGTTGGGTTTTGGGGTTTGGGTTTTGGGTTTTGGGGTTGGGGGTTGGGGGTTGGGTTGGGGTTGGGGTTGGGGGTTGGGGTTGGGGTTTGGGGGTTGGGGGTTGGGGTTGGGGGTTGGGGGTTGGGGGTTGGGGTTGGGGTTGGGGGTTGGGGTTGGGGTTGGGGGTTTTGGGGTTGGGGGTTGGGGGTGGGGGTTGGGGGTTGGGGTTGGGGTTGGGGGTTGGGGGTTGGGGTTGGGGTTGGGGTTGGGGTTTGGGGGTTGGGGGTTGGGGGTTGGGGTTGGGTGTTGGGTGGATGCCAGACCAGTCATCAGGGGAGCGTTCGCAATTCGCAATTCGCTGTTCGCTGTTTGCGTTTCGCTAAAAGGTTGGTTGCCCGTTACTGGTTGCCAGCCCGGCCAGACAACGGACAACGGACAACTGGCAACTGGCAACGAACAACTCCCCCCCTCAGCACCGGGCAGTTTTTCACAGCAACCGGTATCCCACTCCTACCGTCACGAAAGACGTGAGGAAGCCAGCCTCGGCGAAGAGGCTCATCCTCTTATCCACAGCGTACCGGCTGCCGAGGAAAGCCGTGTAGGAGAACTGGGAAGACGATTCCTGGACCCCGAGGCTGACGTCCAGCCGGGCCTTTTCCTCACCGAGCTGCGAAATCCGGGAATGGTTGCAGGAAAGCGCCAGCCCGCCGTAGACATCCCAGTTGCTGATCCGGGTGTAATGGAAGCCGGTACGCAGGCTGAAGGTGTAGAAGTTGTTGTGCCAGGAAATTTTCTGCCCCAGCACCTCGCGGGTTTTTTCGGCGGCGGTATAACCGAACTGAAAGCCAACGCTTACCTTTTCGTTGATGAGATAATCGGCGCCGGCGACCAGGGGGGGCGTCACCGTCCGCGCCTTGTCTGCCGCAAAGGTAGAAATCAGGCCGATGCCGAAGCGGGCGTCCAGTTGGCCGCCCTTCCAGTAGCGCTCGTTTTTGCTCTGAGCCGTTCCGGTGAAGGGCAATTGAACAAACAGGCAGGACAAAACCAGGGTGATGTAGAACAATCGTTTCATAGCCGGGTGTTTTAACGTGAATATTTTTTGTTTGCCTTTCAAAGATGCCCTGCTTTTGGGATGCCCGCAAAAAAAGGCAGCCGAACGAGGTTTTTCCGCAGCCGAACCGGAAGTTGAAGGCTACTTGCTTGGAGGTAAGCGAACAACCCCGTATTTTCCGCACCGAATTCAAACCAACCGATTTGAGGGAATATACGCTTCGCCAGAACGTCCGCATGCAAACCCTGGCCCTGGTGATGGGCTTCGGGCTGATGGGCATCAAATTCCTGGCCTGGTGGATCACCAATTCCAACGCCATACTCACCGACGCCCTGGAGAGCATCATCAACGTCGTAGCGGCGGCCTTCGGCCTGTTCAGCCTCCTGCTGGCGGCCAAGCCACGGGACAGCAACCACCCCTACGGCCACGGCAAGGTGGAGTTCATCTCGGCGGGCTTCGAAGGGGCGCTCATTTTCCTGGCGGGTTTTGCCATCTGGTTCAAGGCCGGTTATAATATCTTCTACCCACAGCCGCTTTACCAGCTGGGCCTCGGCCTGGCGCTCGCCGCCTTTGCCGGGCTGGTCAACTTCGGCCTTGGCCATTACCTGGAGCGCCGGGGCGTGCATGCCAACTCCCTGATCATGGAAGCCAGCGGCAAGCACCTCAAATCCGACGCCTACTCCTCCGCCGGCCTGCTGATCGGGCTGGGGCTGGTGCTGATCACCGGCATACCACTGCTCGACAACCTGCTGGCCATCCTGTTCGGGGGCATCATCATGTTCACCGGCTACCAACTGGTGCGCCGGTCGGTCGCCGGCATTATGGACGAGGCGGACTACCAACTCATCGACGACATGGTGGCCACCCTGCAGCGCCACCGCCGCGATTGCTGGATCGACGTCCACAACTTCCGGGTGATCAAATACGGGCCCACCTTGCACATCGATTGCCACATGACCGTGCCCTGGTACTACGATACCCGCCGCTCCCACGCCGAGGTCAAAAACTTCGAAGACCTGCTCAAAGCCAACAGCTCCGTCCCCGTCGAGTTCTTCATCCATGCCGACCCCTGCGACCCGCCCCGCAACTGCGGCATCTGCCAGATGAAAGGCTGCCCGGAACGGCAGGCGCCCAGCGAACTGAAGGTGGAGTGGACCCTGGAAAACATCATGAAGAACGCACAGCATGAAGTATAACTGCAATTTCCATACTTTTGCAGGAAAGCCACAATACTTTGCAGCTCGACTCCTTCATTCTGGCCAATTTCAAGAACTATGCCCACCAGCGCATCGAATGCTCGCCCGGGCTGACCTGCTTCATCGGCAGGAACGGCATGGGCAAGACCAACCTGCTGGACGCCATCTACTACCTGTGTATGGGGAAGAGCTATTTCAACATGCCGGACAGCCTGGCGGTGAACCACGGCGCCGGCTTCTTCCGCCTGGAAGGGCATTTCGTCAAAGAAGGGAAAACGGAACGGATCGTTGCCAAGGTCATCCCCCGCAAAAAGAAAGAACTGGAGCGCAACGGAACCCCCTACCGCCGCCTCTCCGAACACGTCGGCCTGCTGCCCGTCGTGATGATCGCCCCCGACGACACCAACCTGATCAACGAAGGAAGCGAGACGCGGCGCCGCTTCCTGGACAATACCCTTTCCCAGTTCGACAACCACTACCTGCAGCAGCTGATCACCTACGGCAAAGTGCTGCAGCAGCGAAATGCCCTGCTCAAACAGTTCGGGGAGAATGGTGGGTACAATTCCGCCCTGGTCGAAGCGTACGACCGCCAGATGGCCGGCCCGGCGCAGGCCATCTACAGCCGCCGGAAGGAATTCATGGCGCCTTTCCGGCAACTGCTCCGGCAACTGTACCGGGATATTTCCGGCGAGGCGGAAGAGGTGGATTGCCAATACGTGTCGAAGATGGAGCAGGCCCCGATCGGCGTGCTGCTGCGGGAGGCCGCAGAAAAAGACCGGGTGCTGCAGCGCACGACCGCCGGCCCGCACAAGGACGACCTGGAGTTCACCATCGGCGGCTACCCGCTCAAGCGCTTCGCCTCCCAGGGGCAGCTCAAGTCTTTTGTCCTGGCCCTGAAACTGGCGCAGTACCGGCAACTGATGGAAAAAAAAAGCGTGCCTCCCATACTGCTCCTCGATGACATTTTTGATAAATTGGACCACGACCGGGCCAACCACCTCCTGAGCCTGCTGATGCAGGGAGACTTCGGGCAGGTATTCGTCACCGATACGGACGAGGAGCGCCTGGAAGCGATTATCGGGAAATTTAACCGGCAGTACCTGAAATACCGGATCGAGAACGGGACCGCCCACAAAATCAACGGCGCATGAGCGACAAGCCGAACAACGAAATGACCCTCAAGCAGGCCCTCCAGGCCATGATCGAACACTACCGGCTCCGGGGCAAGCTCAACCAGAGCCGCATCAAATCGCTCTGGGCACAGCTCATGGGCCCTTCCATCGCCGGCTATACCAAAGAAATCCGCCTGTCCAAAAACAAACTGTATATCACCATCGAATCGGCGCCGCTGCGGCAGGAACTCTCCTACGGCCGGGAAAAGATCAGGAAAATGCTCAATGAGAAACTGGGAGGGGAGTATATAGAGGAGGTGGTGATCCGGTAGGCAGGTTGTCAGTTGTTGGTTACCCGTTCAACGAACAACCAACAACTAACAACTGCCCCGAAACTTTAGTGCCGCAGGTTGAAAAATAATAAAAACATGTTTTGTTCGCGAGAGACTGTGTCTCGATGCGGGATAATGAGTAAGTCTCCGACTTACGTCAGCAATTTCTCCTGTAGAGCATGCACGTATCGCCACAAAAATTTATCCGGCTCAAAGAGACGGACACAAAGGCACCAAATCCGCACTAAATTTAGTGCGGATTTGGTGGTTTAGTGCCCGTCTGGTCAGCCGGGTAAACTTTCGTGGCATCCTCTCGCCGCGTGCGCACCTTACATGAGAAACTACTGGACTTACGTGGATAAGAAGGCCAGAAATACGCAAGTCGGAGACTTGCAAGTTGAACCGCATCGCGTCATAGACGCTCGCGAACAGAAGAGGCCTTATAAGTATTCAACCTGCCGCCCTACTGGTCCGCTGCATTAAGTGTATTCGCGGACTTGGAAAGCCTGCCCCGATTTTTGTCGGAGTCTGCGCTCCAGGTTGCAAAATAAGTTTTCAACCTGCGGCACTATCGTTCCGGAGGCCCTACGGCACCGCCACCGATTTCTTATCCTGCTTTTGTTCTTCAGCACTGCTGCCTGCCGCCGTGCCGGAAGCGCCTCCTTTCTTCTTCCCTTTCACCTGGCTGGCTAGTTTGACGGCTTCATAAACGTTGACGATGCCGCCGGTAACGCTGAGCTGGCCGAACGGCACCAGCATCTTGGATCCCGGTTCCTGGACCTTCTTGTTCTGCCGCACTGCCGATTCCATGATCACCTGCTTGACCTGCTGAGCGGTCAGGTCGGGGAAATAGGAGCGGACCACCGCCGCCACGCCGGCGACCACCGGCGCCGCCATGCTGGTACCCTGCTGGTTTTCGTACCCGTTGAACGGCGTTGTGGAGTAGATCGCCATCCCCGGGGCAAAGACGTCGACAAAATCGGGGCTGTAGTTGGAGAAGGGCGCGACCAGGGTCTCGTCGTCCTTCCAGTTGAGGGCCCCCACTTCGATCCAGTTCTCGGCGTATTTCGGGCCGAACAGCCCCAGGAAGCCGCCGCGCTTTTCGAATTTGTCGGTGGGGAAGTTGTTCTCGTCGCTGATCAGCTTATTGTCGTTGCCGGCGGCATGGACGATCAGCACGTCGTTCTTCAGCGCGTATCTGACAGCTTCGTCCACCACGTCCTTGCGGGGCGAAGCGCCTTTGCCGAAGCTCATGTTGATTACCGAAGCGCCGTTGTCGACGGCATAGATGATGGCGGCGGCGACGTCCTTGTCGCGCTCGTCTCCGTCGGGGACGGTCCGGACGGACATGATCCGTACGTTATCCGCCACGCCGCTCATCCCCAGGCCGTTGTCGCGCTTGGCAGCTACGATGCCGGCGACATGCGTGCCGTGCTTGGCGTCGGGGCCGCGCACGTCGTTGTTGCCGTAGTTTCGGTCGTAGGGGTCGGAGAAATCGTCGCCGACCTCGGAGCGGGGGTCAAACTCCAGGTTGTAATGGTATTGGTACTCGGCGGCGAGGTGCTCGGCGTAGTCGTTGATGTCGGTTTGCAACTGCTCGAAAGTCTGCCCTTCCTGCATGAGGGCCTGGGCCATCTGCGCGGAGTACATCAGCAGGGGGTTGTCGGATTCGAATGCCGCCAGGTCTTCCAGCGAGATCACGTCCTTGCCGATCTCCTCGGCCAGGGCGTTGATGGCGGTAGCTATCGCTACGAAAGTGCCGGCCTCTTCTTCCAGCTCCGAGCGCTTGTCTTCGATCACCTTGCCGTACTCCTGGTATGTCTTGTACAGCTCTTTCTCTTTTTTGGAAAGGCTTTCCGGGCTTTTGCCGCCGAACATCCGGTCGTATTTGCGGTACAGGCGCGTCACTTCCAGGTTGTCGTACTGGATGTTCTCCCCGTTTTTGTTGCCGAGGAAGTTCCAGCCGTGAATGTCGTCGACATAACCGTTATTGTCGTCATCCAATCCATTGCCGTCGACTTCATCCTCGTTGACCCACATGATATCCTTCAGGTCTTCGTGTTCGTAGTCCACGCCGGAATCCAGGATGGCCACGATTACTGTTTTGCCTTTTTTGCCGGCAAGCAGTTGCTCGTAGGTTCTCTCGGTACTCACTCCCGGCACCTGGTCCTCCGAGGGGTCCAGGTTAAACCAATTCTTCGGAGCGCTGGTCTGGGCAAACGCCAAAGTAAAGCACAGCATCAGGCTGCCGGCCGTCATTATTCTTCTCAGATTCATCAAATGCAAAGTTTTGCTTAAAGATTTTAATGTAATATAAACCTCAAAAAACAAGTTGCCGCCGAAATGCAGAACGACAACTTGTTTTCTGGCCACTACTATGATGCAATAATAAGCCCCGATCCCTTAAAAATGGGGGCACAAAATTGCAAATAATTAAAATTGAAACGAGATCAGGAAGGGTAATAGGCGACTATTTTAACGTCATGCCTTCGGCGATAGTTGCGCAGGCAACGGTTTTTTTTGCCGCCGGATCAGCGGAGCAGCGTCACGTCGCCGCTGCGCCCGACCTCCGCCGCGCCGCTGTCGCAACCGGCGAGCCTGGCCCGCGCTGTCCAGAAATACACCTCGGAGGGGGCGGCTTTCCCGCCGACGGCGCCGTCCCACCCCGCTTCCGGGCGGCGGCTCTCAAAAACCTTCTGCCCGAAGCGGTTGAAAATCGCCAGATGATAGCCTTCAATGCCGGCCGCCGAGCCTTCCACCGGCAGGAAACGGTCATTAATGCCGTCGCCGTTGGGCGTGAAAGCATTGGGGAATACCAGGAAATTGTCGAGATCAGCCTCATCGAAAACCGTGAACTGACGATGTAAAGTCTGGCAGCGGCTGACGATCTTAAGCGTATACCGGCCGCCTTCGGTTAATTTTTGTATCGGCCCCAGGGGAAGGCCCTGCCCCCAGAGGTACTCGATGTCCTCGCCCTGGCTGTCGACGGTGGCGTCCACCAATAGCGTATCCCCGCAAATGCGGAATTCATCCGGCAGGGAAAGGCTGAATGGCTCAACCAGGCCAATCTCTACCTCCTGTTCGGCCAGGCAGCCGTCCTGGCTTTTTACATAAACCCGCCTTCGCCCGCTCGTCAGGTTGCCGACGACGGAGGCGGGGACGTAAACGGCCCCGTCCGCCGAAAAGGAATACGGCGGCTGCCCGCCGCTGACGTCCTCAAAAATGACCTTGCCCGACGGCATGGAAAAGCAGGAAGGCTCTGTCCGCGCCGTAAAAGCGATGCCTTCGGAGGGAAAAGCAACGACCGTATCCCGCCCGGCGCAGCCGTTGCGCTGGTTGACAACCGTCAGGTAATACGTTCCGGGCGCTTCGGCGATCAGCGTCGGATCAGAGGTGGTCACAACGCTGTCCGGCCCCGCCCACCGGTACAGGATATCCGGCCCGGCAGCGCTGTTGCCGGCGTGGATGGCGCCCCGCCCGTTGCAGGCCAGGTGGATATCCGGCCCGGCGTCGGCGGCCGGGGGCACCCGGTCAGGAAGGACCTCAACATCGGCCGTGTCGGCACAGCCCGGCCCGGGCCGGCGGACGAGCAGGCGGTACTGCCCGGGCATATCAACCACGGGAAATGGCTCAAACCGGTTGCTGTCCGTTATGCCCGGCCCGGCCCACAGGTATGTCACGCCGGCGCCCTGGCTGAGCCCGGCCCCGCCGAGAACGACGGTAGAGTCCAGGCAATTCAGGACGAACGGCCCGCCGGCATCCGCGACGGGCGCCCCGTCCAGCACGACGACATCCTGCACGGACCGGCAGCCGGAGACAGGTTCCAGGGCGACGAAGCGGGCCAGCCCGGTATCGCAAACCGTCACAGCGGGCCCTTCCTGGAGCAATTGGCCGGCAGCGTCCTGCCATTCCAGATCCGGAGCAAGCCCGAGGTTGTTGGCGGCTGCCCCTTCCAGGGAAACGCAGTGGGTCTGGCAATCCAGGAAAGCCGTATCGGCCGCCGCCGCCGCCAGGCCTACGCAGGGGCAGGCGTCGCCGGACAGGCGCAGGGCGCAGTTGTCCTGGTCGGAAAAGAGGATGGAATAACCTTCGGAAATGGGCAGGGGATCGCTGGTGAAAACCGAATCCGTCAGCGTGCCGCTCAGCCCCTGGAACTGGTAAGGCGGGCGGCCGCCGTCCAGCCGGACGGCCAGAGCGTAAAAGGTGTCCTGGCACAGCGGATAGGCCACCCCGGCGGAGAGCTGCGGCAGGAAAACGTATTCGGCGGGCGGGCAATCGAAAACCGGGGGCCGGGGCTGCCCGAGCAGGTCTATGCTCAGGTTCAGCCCGCCGCCGCAGCAGGTGTCTACGACGTTGAAGCCCACATGAGTGATGGTGTCGACGCCCCACTCCTCCGTCCACTGCAGGCCAATGCTGTCGAGGGCAGAAATGGAAACCGTATCGCCCCGGTAATTGACCTGGAAAAAATCGAAGCCGGCAGCATAGAGGCGCGGCGACGGCCGGGCCACTACCAGGTACAGGGAATCGTCCTGCATGAAGGAGGTGGTGTCCTGCAGCGGTATGGGGATGCCTGTGCCGGCGTGCAGCGCCCACTGGCCGCCGGTTCGCACGGGCAGCACCACGGTGGTGGTGTCATAGAGGGTATCATAGCACCAGGGCGGGGCGTTGAGGCAGTTTTCGGGCAGGGGGCAGGCCTCGCCGCTGCCGGCAATGGCCTGCCGGACCACCTGCTGGATCATGGCGGGATATTCATTAACGAGAATCTCGCCGGTGAGAGAATCCGTTTGGAGGAAAGCACTCTGCGGCACTTGTATGGTATCCAGGATATTGCCGGTGAGGTTTTCGCTTTGGAACAGGATTTGTTCCGCCACGCAGCTGTCCCCGCCGATAGTTTCCGCTGTCAGCCGGGAAGCGCTGCACAGCCCCCCTACGACGAAGGTCCACACGGGGTCGGGCTGCTGGCCTGCCTCGATGCTGTTCCGGCAGTTGATGGTATCGCCGGCCGGGCAGGCGGAAGGCGGGTAAGCAATGGTAACATCCATGAACAAATCGTAAATGGCCTGCGCAGGGTTTTCGAAGGAAAGGGCTACCGTGTCGGCGGCCAGGCAGAGGGTATCCAGGAGGAGCGTCGTGTCGATGATCAGGACGGGTTCGGTGGCCAGGGTGTCCAGCCTCCAGGTAGTATCCACCTCGATAATATGGTACCGGAAGGAATAGGCGCCGCATTCCGTCACGGTAACGCTGGTGGTGCTGTCGTTTATCCGGAAAAAGTCGGCCGGCCCGGGCGCTGCGGAGCAATCCACCGCCCAGCCGCCGCCCGGCGGGAAGGCGTAGAGGTTGGCGGCAAAGCCGCAGATGAACGTATCGGCCCGGGCCTGCACGGGGCAATCCTGCCCGCAGAGGGCGGGCAAGCAGGCAAAAAGGAAGAAACAGAGCGGCAGGTTTGTCTTCATCGGGCTATTTTAAGTTGCCGAAAGAAGATGGGCTGTCCTGGCTTCTATTGCAAGGCTGGTTTCGGGAGGGCTGCTTTCTGCTTCGTGAGTGGGTGGGGTTGCTGAGTAACGGGAGGTTGAGGCTGAGGTTGAGGTTGAGGCTGCCAGAGCTACGGCCCTGCCGGGCGCGATTCCTTTTTGTACCGCTTGCTCGGTTTTAGGCCTTAGGCTGTAGGTTTTAGGGGCAACCCAGGCCTAATCGGGCTTTCAATAGGCACCTAACGCCCAAAACCTAACACCTAAATCCTCCCAACACCGGAGGGGGCACGATTTAGCATCGCGCCCGCCCTGCCTCTTAACCTCAGCCTCTACCTTAACCTCAAAAATCCGCCAAATCCACGAAAATCCACGTCCTATCTCCCTAAATATCCCTATTTTCCCGCCCACAAGGAATCGGAATGAACTGGATCGCCATACACCTCAGGTTGGTTTGGAAGTACCTGCAGTACTACCGGCGGGCGGAGACGCGCTACGGCTTGCACTCCCCTTTCGTGTACGAGCTGGTGGAAAAAACGCTGGAAGACAAGCGCACCTTCTACGCCTTCCCCATCATTGAAAGCCTGCGGGGGTTGTTGTTGCGGGACGACACCCGGATCGCCGTCGCCGACCATGGCGCCGGCTCGAAGGTGGAGGGTTCTTCCCGGCGGACGGTGCGCAGCCTGGCCCGCCACAGCGCTGTCAGCCCGGCCACCGGGCGGCTGTTGTTCCGGCTGGTGCATTTCATCAAGCCCGCTACCCTGCTGGAGCTGGGCACGTCGCTGGGCATTTCCACCGCCTACCAGGCCGCCGCCGCCCTCCATGCCCCTTTTATCACCATCGAAGGCTGCCCGGCGACGGCGGCTCTGGCGCAGCAGCACCTCCGGCAATTGAACCTGCCCAACGTCCAACTGCTCGCCGGCACCTTCCGGGAAAAACTGCCCGAAGCGCTGCGGGAGCTAAAGCGCCTGGACTACCTCTACCTCGACGGCGACCACCGCCGGGGGGCGACCCTTGAATATTTCGGGCAATGCCTTCCCTACGCCCATGCCGGTAGTGTCTTTGTGATCGCCGACATCTACTGGTCGGCAGAGATGGAGGAGGCCTGGGCCGCCATGCGCAGCCACCCCCGGGTGAGCCTGTCGGTGGACCTGTTTCACCTCGGGCTGCTGTTCTTCCGGGAGGAGCAGCGGGAGCAGGAGCATTTTACGGTTGTCCGGTCGGGGTGGAAGCCCTGGAGGATGGGTTTTTTTGGTTGATTGGTGGATTGGTTGATTGGTTGATTGGGTTGATTGGTGGATTGGTTGATTGGGTTGATTGGTTGATTGGTTGATTGGTTGATTGGTTGATTGGGCTGCCCTACGCTCGTTACGGCCTGTGGCTGTACTAGTGCGGTTGGCACTAAATAACGGGGGAGTTATTTTCCCGCCTGGAACAAAATGCAGTTGTTGGTTGTTCGCTGACAATCAACGGCTTAGGGGCTGCGGATGGGCAATAACCAACAACCAACATAACTCCAAGCCCAATGTAATCGCTTCAGACTCTCCTTGATCCAAATCGACAAATATCTTTTTGAATAACTCCTGGTCTGTAATAGGTTTAACCTGGAGCCAACCCTCCGATAACAGATTCTCTATTTCCGGCCTCCTGGATTTCACGCGCAGCAGTTCCTGCCTCACTCCTTCAGGGATGGTGACCAAGCCATACAAATCTTGCAATAAGTGAATATGGTTAACCGCCAGCAGGCTGGTGATCGGAGAAGTGTCACTGATAATGATCATTAGATCCTTCCTAACTGTGAAAGCGTTTTCAGGTCTTCCTCAAAGTCCTCCTTACTGTAGTGTATGGGAATTTTTCTTTCACCCAGTATCTGTTGAAATTTCAGCTGGTCTACCTCCGCCATTTTGCTGGCCTGTTCCAGAGTTAGGATCGCCCGGGCATACAAGGCTACTGCGACTTCAAGCTTTACTTCTTCTCTGGTGATGGAAAGCTTATCTAGGATCTGGTCAGATATTTCGATGATCATGGTTACCCTATTCAAGTTGATGTATTTTGAAAAACGAGTGCAGCCGTGGATTGGTTCCTGTTATTCCTAAACCCGCTTGCTTTACAATAATAAGGAATTCACCGGTATTTTATTCCCACTTTATAGATTTATGCACTTTTTCATATTTTGCTTTTTCTTACAGTCAAGTTCTACCGAACACAGCGCTTATCTAACCACAGGCAATACTAAGCAGATTATCATTTAGTTCCGCAAAAGAGTTCAAACCAAACCAACGTGGCAGGCGGCATTAGCCGCAAAAGGAGGGTATTGCCATGCCCCGAAAAGGAGTGTAATGTCCGAAACCCGCAATAAATTTGCGCCCCGAGCAGCGGCGGCGCGGCGATAGGTTCGGATATTCCGGCACCCTCTATCGGCGCCGATGATCCCGGCATGCCCGGGGTGGAGGTTGCTTCCGCTGCGTTTACGGTGAATGCGGGCGGCAACTACTGGGTAATTGCCCAGGCACTGGGGGACAGCCCCGGCGGCTGGGCCAGGTACGACGATATGGTGCTGGAGCGGCGGGTGGACGGATGCCCGAGTGTGGCCGGGCCGGATGTGGAGATCTGCCAGGGAGACACGGTGCAGGTAGGCACAGGCTGCCTGCCCTCGCCACATCCGCTGGACAGCCTGGAGTATTGCTACCGGTGGATGCCGGAAACGGGGCTAGACGATCCG
>JACJXZ010000019.1 GCA_020636375.1 Lewinellaceae bacterium
GATCTCGTACACGATCAGGTCGTTGCCATGGAAGTTCGCATTCGGCGTATAGTCAATGGTGTCGTCCGTCGGGTCGTTCGGCGTGCCGCCGTCATTCACCGTAGCCGTACCATTGAGCGGGTTGGCCGTGATGGTGATGGTTCCCGTGCTCGGGCCGTCGCCACCAAAGGTATCGTTGATCAGCGGGTCGATGTTCAGCGGCACGTCTTCCATCGTGGTGAGGCCAAGGTCGTTGACCGCATTCGGGAAGTCGTTGACCGGGTTCACCGTTATCGGAGCCACCGCCTGGTCGCAATCGCCGTTCGAGTCACAGATCTCGTAGGTGAACTGATCCATGCCGTTGTAGTTGGCATTCGGAACATAGTCTACCGAGTCATCCGTCGGGTCGTTCGGCGTGCCGCCGTCGTTGACCGTAGCCGTACCGTTGGCCGGCGGGGTCACGATGGTGATGGTTCCCGTGCTCGGGCCGTCGCCGCCGAAGGTATCGTTGTTCAGCACATCGATGTTCACACCCGGTGAATCTTCGTTGAGTGCCGTAACCGGGTCGTCTACCGCGTCAGGCACGTCGTTCACCGGATTTACCGTGATGTCGATGGTAGCCTGGTCGCAGTCGCCATTGCTATCGCAAATCTCGTACACGATCTGGTCCGGGCCGTTGTAGTTCGGATCAGGCGTATAGTCGATCGTATCGTCGGTCGGGTCGTTCGGCGTACCGTTGTCATCCACCGTAGCCGTACCATTCGCCGGAGGCGTGACGATCGTGATCGGGCCCATGCCCGGGCCGTCGCCGCCAAAGTCGTCGTTCGGCAGCGGGTCGATGGCCAGTGGCGTATCTTCGGTGGCTGTCACCGGATCATCCATTGCGTCGGGCAGGTCATTCACCGGATCAACGGTGATGTCGATGGTTGCCTGGTCACAGTCGCCATTGCTATCACAAATCTCGTACACGATCTGGTCCGGGCCGTTGTAGTCCGGATTCGGGGTGTAGTCGATGGTGTCATCAGTAGGATCGTTGGGCGTACCGTTGTCATCCACCGTTGCCGTACCATTCGCCGGAGGCGTCACGATGGTGATCGGCGTCATACTCGGGCCGTCGCCGCCAAAGTCATCGTTCGGCAGTGGGTCGATATTGGTAGAACCGTCTTCCGATACAGAAGCCATATCATCTACTGCGTCCGGCAGGTCGTTCACCGGCGTGATGTCGATGGTGGCTACCGCCTGGTCGCAATCGCCGTTGCTGTCACAAATCTCGTAGGTGAACTGGTCCGGGCCGTTGTAGTTGGCATTCGGGATATAATCCACCGTATCATCCGTCGGGTCGTTCGGCGTGCCGTTGTCATCCACGGTAGCCGTACCATTGGCAGGCTGCGTTACCACTGTGATGGCGCCCATGCTCGGGCCGTCGCCACCGAAGTCGTCGTTGGCCAGTACGTCGATGTTCACCGGCGTATCTTCTGGCGTCGTCTCGTTCGGGTCGTCTACTGCATCCGGCAGGTCGTTGACCGGGTTGACCGTCACCGTCGCTACCGCCTGGTCACAATCGCCGTTGCTGTCACAGATCTCGTAGGTGAACTGGTCCGGGCCGTTGTAGTTGGCATTCGGGATATAATCCACCGTATCATCCGTCGGGTCGTTCGGCGTGCCGTTGTCATCCACGGTAGCCGTACCATTGGCAGGCTGCGTTACCACTGTGATGGCGCCCATGCTGGGGCCGTCGCCGCCGAAGTCGTCGTTGGCCAGTACGTCGATGTTCACCGGCGTATCTTCATCGGTTACTTCGTTCGGGTCGTCAACCGCATCGGGCACATCGTTCACCGGATCAACCGTGATGTCGATCGTAGCTTGCACACAGTCGCCATCCGCATCACAGATCTCGTACACGATCTGGTCCGGGCCGTTGTAGTTCGGATCGGGCGTGTAGTCGATGGTGTCGTCGGTCGGGTCGTTGGGCGTGCCGTTGTCATCCACCGTAGCTGTACCGTTGCCCGGAGGCGTAACGATGGTGATCGGGCCGGTTGCCGGGCCGTCGCCGCCGAAGTCGTCGTTCGGTAGCGGGTCGATGTTCACCGAACCGTCTTCCGGTACGGAGGCCATATCATCTACTGCGTCCGGCAGGTCGTTCTCCGGAGTTACCGTCACCGTAACCACCGCCTGGTCGCAATCGCCATCGAAGTCACAGATCTCATACGTGATCATATCCGTACCGTTGAAGTCCGGATTAGGCGTATAGTCGATGGTGTCGTCCGTCGGGTTATTCGGCGTACCGCCATTATTGACCGTCGCCGTACCGTTCGCCGGCAAGGTGATGATGGAGATCACCGCTCATGCCGGTACCGTCGCCGCCAAAGTCGTCATTCACCAATGGGTCGATGTTGACTGGCGTATCCTCCGGCGTCGTCTCGTTCGGATCATCTATCGCATCCGGGAAATTATCCACTGGATTTACCGAAATATTGATCGTCGCCTGGTCGCAATCGCCATTCGCATCACAAATTTCATAGATAATGATGTCAGCGCCACTGTAATTTGGGTTGGGCGTATAATCAATGGTATCGTCCGTCGGATCGTTGGGCGTGCCATTGTCATTCACCGTACCCGTACCGTTGAGCGGTACTGCTGATGATGGTGATCGAGGTATGCCCAGGTAATCGTCGCCGCCGAAGTCGTCGTTGATTAGCGGATCGATATTCACCGGCGTATCCTCATTAGTGCTTACCAGCGGATCATTAACCGCATCGGGCAGGTCATTGACCGGGTTCACCGTGACCGTAGCGGTTGCCTGGTCGCAATCGCCATTGGAATCACAAATTTCGTAGTCGAAGCTGTCCGTGCCATTGAAGTCCGGATTGGGCGTATAGTCTACCGTATCGTCCGTCGGATCGTTCGGCGTGCCATTGTCGTCCACCACAGCCGTACCATTGGTAGGTTGGGTGACAACCGTGATGGCGCCCATGCTGGGGTAAATCGCCGCCAAAGTCGTCGTTGGTACCAGTACGTCGATGTTCACCGGCGCATCTTCATCGGTCACTTCGTTCGGGTCATCCACCGCATCGGGCAGGTCGTTGACCGGATCAACCGTTACGGTGATCGTAGCCTGGTCGCAGTCGCCGCCGCCGTCGCAAATCTCGTAGACGATCACATCGGTGCCGTTGAAGTCCGGATCGGGGGTATAGTCTATCGTATCGTCCGTCGGATCAGTGGGCGTACCATTGTCATTGACCATAGCCGTACCATTGGTGGGCGGGGTGATGATGGTGATCGAGTACATGCTCGGTAATCGCCGCCAAAGTCATCGTTCACCAAAGGATCGATATTGACCGGGGTGTCTTCAGGAGTCGACTCGTTCGGGTCATCCACGGCATCCGGCAGGTCGTTCACCGGGGTCACGGTAATCGTGATGAATGCCTGGTCACAATCGCCATTGGAATCGCAGATTTCGTAAACGATAATGTCGTTACCGTTGAAATCCGGATTGGGCGTATAGTCTATCGTATCATCGGTCGGGTCGTTGGGCGTGCCGTTGTCGTTCACCGTTCCCGTGCCATTGATCGGGTAGGAGATGATGGTGATCGGTATGCATGCCGCGGTAATCGCCGCCAAAGTCGTCGTTGATCAGCGGATCCAGGTTCGTTGGCGTATCCTCAGCCACCGTTACGGTTGGATCATTGACTGCATCGGGCAGGTCGTTGACCGGATTTATGGTCACAGTGGCTACCGCCTGGTCGCAATCGCCGTTGCTATCGCAAATCTCGTAGGTAAACATATCCGTGCCGTTGAAGTCCGGAGCCGGGGTATAGTCTACCGTATCATCCGTCGGATCATTCGGCGTGCTATTGTCGTTCACCACAGCCGTACCATTGGTAGGAGGCGTGGTTATCGTGATGGCGCCCATACTCGGTAGTAATCGCCGCCAAAGTCGTCGTTAGCGAGCGCATCGATGTTCACCGGCGTGTCCTCATCGGTCATCTCATTCGGGTCATCGACGGCATCGGGCAATTCGTTGACCGGCTCAACCGTAATATCGATGGTGGTACTGATCGCAATCGCCATTGGAATCACAGATCTGGTAAACGATCTGGTCCGGTAGATTGTAGTTCGGATCGGGCGTGTAGTCGATGGTGTCATCGGTCGGGTCGGTGGGCGTGCCGTTGTCGTTGACCGTCGCTGTACCATTACCCGGAGGGGTAACGATCGTGATCGGGTCATGCTCACCGTCGCCGCCGAAGTCATCGTTGGGCAGCGGATCGATGTTGAGCGGAATGTCCTCGGTAGCAGTTGCCATATCGTCGACGGCATCGGGCAGGTCATTCACCGGATTGATGGTCACGGTAGCTACCGCCTGGTCGCAATCGCCATTGCTGTCGCAAATCTCGTAGGTAAACATATCCGTGCCGTTGAAGTCCGGATTGGGCGTATAGTCTACCGTATCGTCCGTCGGGTCGGTGGGCGTACCGTTGTCATCCACTACGGCGGCGCCATTGGTGGGCTGGGTGACTACCGTGATCGCGCTCAGGCTTGGTAATCGCCGCCAAAGTCGTCATTAGGCCAGTACATCGATGTTCACCGGCGTATCTTCATCCGTCGTCTCGTTCGGGTCATCCACTGCATCCGGCACATCATTGACCGGGTCAACCGTTATATCTATCGTTGCCTGGTCGCAATCGCCATCGGCGTCGCAGATCTCGTAAACGATCTGGTCGGGTACCGTTGTAATCGGGATTCGGCGTATAATCGATCGTATCATCCGTCGGATCGTTGGGCGTACCGTTGTCGTCCACCGTCGCCGTACCATTACCCGGAGGGTAACGATCGTGATCGGGGTACATGCTCGGTAATCGCCGCCAAAGTCGTCGTTGGGCAGCGGATCGATGTTGAGCGGGGTGTCCTCGGTAGCCGTTACCATATCGTCGACAGCATCGGGCATATCGTCAACCGGTACCACGGTAATGGTCGCTATGGTATGGTCACAATCGCCGTCGGCATCACAGATTTGGTACACGATCTGGTCGGGTACCGTTGTAGTTCGGATTGGGCGTATAGTCAATGGTGTCGTCCGTCGGGTCGTTGGGCGTACCATTGTCATTCACCATCGCCGTACCGTTCGTCGGCGGGGTAAGGATGGTGATCGGTATATGCCGGTAAATCGCCGCCAAAGTCGTCATTAGTACCAACACGTCGATATTCACCGGCGTGTCCTCATCCGTCATCTCGTTCGGGTCATTGACCGCCGTCGGCACATCATCAACCGGATCAACCGTGATATCTATGGTTGCCTGGTCGCAATCTCCATTTGCGTCGCAGATTTCGTAAACGATCTGGTCGGGGCCGTTGTAATCGGGATTCGGCGTATAATCGATGGTATCATCGGTCGGGTCCGTGGGCGTTCCGTTGTCGTTTACCACAGCCGTACCATTGGCAGGCGGAGTCACGATGGTGATCGGAGTCATGCTCGGGCCGTCGCCGCCAAAGTCGTCGTTGGGCAGCGGATCGATGTTGAGCGGGGTATCTTCCGTTGCGGTTGCCATGTCGTCCATAGCATCCGGCAGGTCATTGACCGGATTAATGGTCACGGTCGCTACCGCCTGGTCGCAGTCGCCATTGCTGTCGCAGATTTCGTAGGTGAACATGTCGGTTCCGTTGTAGTCCGGATCCGGGGTATAGTCTACCGTATCATCCGTAGGATCGTTCGGCGTACTGTTGTCATTAACCACCGCCGTACCATTCGTAGGCTGGGCAACTACGGTAATGGCGCCCGTACTCGGGCCGTCGCCGCCGAAGTCGTCATTGGCCAGTACGTCGATGTTCACCGGCGTGTCCTCATCGGTCGTCTCGTTCGGGTCATCCACTGCATCCGGCACATCATTGACCGGATCGATCGTAATGCCTATCGTCGCCTGGTCGCAATCGCCGTCGGCATCACAGATCTGGTAAACGATCTGGTCGGTACCGTTGTAATCGGGATTCGGCGTATAGTCGATGGTGTCATCGGTCGGATCGGTGGGCGTGCCGTTGTTGTTCACCGTCGCCGTACCATTGGTGGGCGGGGTCACGATGGTGATCGGGTACCGCTGGAAGGGCCTTCGCCTCCGAAGTCGTCATTCACTAAAGGATCGATATTGACCGGGGTGTCTTCCGGCGTACTTGCCATATCGTCCACAGCAACCGGCATGTCGTCCACCGGAGCTACTATAATGGTGACGGTCGCCTGGTCGCAATCGCCATCGGCGTCACAAATTTCGTAAATGACGATGTCGTTACCGCTAAAGTTGGGATCGGCGTATAAGGACGGAGTCATCGGTCGGGTCGTTGGGCGTACCGTTGTCATCTACCGTAGCCATACCGTTGATCGGAGGCACTGTGATGGTGATCGAAGTACATACCCGGTATCGCCGCCGAAGTCGTCGTTCGCCAGTACATCTATATCCAACGGCGTATCTTCATTTGTCATCTGATTCAGGTCATTCACCGCAGTTGGCAGATCATCAACCGGGTCGATGGTGATGGTTGCAATGGTACCTGGTCGCAGTCGCCGTCGGCATCACAGATCCGGTAGGTCAGCTGATCCGTACCGTTGAAGTTCGGATCGGGCGTATAGTCGATGGTGTCATCGGTCGGGTCGTTGGGCGTACCATTATCGTTGACCGTAGCGGTACCGTTGGTAGGTGGCGCCGTGATGGTGATCATCGCCCATGCCCGTACTCGTCGCCGCCGAAATCGTCGTTGGTAATACGTCCAGGTTGACCGGCGTGTCTTCCGGCGTCGACTCATTCGGGTCATTGACGGCATTGGGCACGTCATCGGTGGGGTTCACCGTGACGGTGGCTACGGTATGGTCGCAATCTCCGTTCGAATCGCAGATTTCGTAGGTGAACATATCCGTACCGAAGAAATTGGGGTCCGGCGTATAGTCTACCGTATCATCTACTAGGGTCGGTGGGCGTGCCATTGTCATCGACCACTGCCGTACCATTGGCAGGCTGGGTGACAACCGTGATCGCACTCATACTCGGTAATCGCCGCCAAAGTCGTCATTGGTAGCACGTCGATGTTCACCGGCGTGTCCTCATTGGTCATCTCGTTGGGATCATCGACGGCATCCGGCAGGTCGTTCGCCGGATCCACCGTGATGTTGATGGTCGCCTGATCACAGTCGCCGTTGGCATCACAGATTTCGTAGACGATCGCATCGTACCGGTTGTAATCCGGATTTGGCGTATAATCTATCGTATCATCGGTCGGATCGGTGGGCGTACCGTTGTCATCCACCGTTGCCGTACCATTGGTAGGTGGAGTCACGATGGTGATCGGGTTCATGCCCGTACCGTCGCCGCCAAAGTCGTCGTTGGGCAGCGGATCGATATTCAGGGGCGTATCTTCCGTGGCGGTTGCCAGGTCGTCGACCGCATCCGGCAGGTCGTTGGTCGGGTTCACCGTGATGGTGGCTACCGCCTGGTCGCAATCGCCATTGGAATCACAGATTTCGTAGGTAAACATATCCGTACCGTTGAAATCAGGATCCGGCGTATAATCAATCACATCATCGGTACCGGGTCGGTGGGCGTGCCATTGTCATCTACTACAGCCGTACCATTGGTGGGCTGGGTGACTACGGTGATCGCGCTCATGCTCGGTACGTCGCCGCCGAAGTCGTCATTGGCGAGTACATCAATCGTCACCGGCGTATCTTCATCCGTCATCTCATTGGGATCGTCGACCGCATCCGGCAGGTCGTTACCGGGTTGACTGTTACGGTGGCTACCGCCTGGTCGCAATCGCCATTGGAATCACAGATCTCATAGGTAAACGTATCGGTACCGTTGAAATCGGGATCCGGCGTATAATCTACCGTATCATCGGTAGGATCGGTGGGCGTGCCATTGTCATCTACTACAGCCGTACCGTTGGTGGGCTGGGTGACTACGGTGATCGCGCTCATGCTCGGTAGTCGCCACCGAAATCGTCATTCGCCAGCACATCGATGTTCACCGGCGTATCCTCATCGGTCATCTCGTTCGGGTCATTAATGGCAGTTGGCACATCATTGATCGGATTCACAGTTACCGTGATCGTCGCCTGGTCGCAATCGCCGTCGGCATCGCAGATTTCGTACACGATGGTTTCCGTACCATTGAAATCCGGGGAAGGATTGTAATCGATGGTATCGTCGGTCGGGTCGGTCGGGGTGCCGCCATTATTGACAGTCGCTGTTCCATTGGCAGGAGGCGTGACAATAGTGATCGGGCCGGTACCCGGGCCATCGCCACCAAAGTCGTCATTCACCAAAGGATCAATGTTCACCGGGGTGTCTTCATCGGTGGCCACCAATGGGTCGTCTACGGCATCGGGCATATCATCCACTGCGCCTACCGTTACCGTCACCACGGCCTGATCGCAATCGCCGTCGGCATCACAGATTTCGTATACGATGGTATTGGCGCCGTTGAAGTTCATATCGGGCACATAATCGATGGTATCATCGGTCGGGTCGGTCGGCGTGCCATTGTCATCCACCGTTGCCGTACCATTTGCCGGCTGTGAAATGATAGTGATCGGGGTCATACTCGGGCCGTCGCCGCCGAAATCGTCGTTAGCCAACACATCGAGGTTGACCGGCGTGTCTTCCGTCGTCATCTCCGTTGGATCATTGACGGCATTGGGCACATCATCAACCGGATCAACGGTGATATCGATAGTCGCCTGGTCACAGTCGCCATCGGCATCGCAAATCTGGTAAACGATCTGGTCGGGGCCGTTATAATCCGGATTCGGCGTATAATCGATGGTGTCATCGGTCGGGTCGGTGGGCGTGCCATTGTCATTCACCATAGCCGTACCATTGGCAGGCGGGGTCACGATGGTGATCGGGGCCATGCTCGGGCCGTCGCCGCCAAAGTCGTCGTTGGGCAGCACCGGAATGTTCACCGGCGTGTCTTCGTCCGTCGTCGATACGTCGTCGTTCGCTACCGGGAAGTCGTCTACCGAGTCGATGGTGATCGTCACCGTCGCCGGGTCGCAGTCGCCGTCTATATCGCAGACCTCATAGTTGAAGACATCCGTGCCGTTGAAGTTCGCGTCCGGCGTGTAGGTGTACGTCCCGTCAGGGTTCATCACCACCGTGCCGTTCGCTGCGCCGCCGTTCGGGCCTATCAGGCTCCACACGTTGCCGCCGTCGCCGCTCGGGATGTCGTTGCCCGCCGTCGCGCCGCTTACCGGCGTATCTTCCAGCGTCGTATTCGTATCGTCATTGGCTATTGGCTGATCGTCCACCGGCGTGATCGTGATCGTCACTGTCGCCTGGTCGCAGTCGCCGTCCACGTCGCATACCTCGTAGGTGAACACGTCCGTGCCGTTGTAGTCCGCATCCGGCGTGTAGGTGTACGTGCCGTCGGGGTTCATGGTCACTGAGCCATTGGCCGCGCCGCCGTCCGGGCCGACCAGGCTCCAGACGTTGCCGCCGTCGCCACTCGGCGTATCGTTCGTCGAAGCATCACCGCTCACCGGCGTGTCTTCGTCCGTCGTGTTGGTATCGTCAACCGCGATCGGCGCATCATCTACCGGGTCGATGGTGATGGTCACGGTCGCCTGGTCGCACTGCGCCGGCAGCGGCGTGCCGTCATCACAGACGTTGTACACGTAGCTGTCGGTGCCGTTGAAGTTAGGATTGGGCGTATAGGTTACCGTACCATCGCCATTATTGGTCAGCGTACCATTGCTCGGCTGCGTCACGATCGTGACACTCGTCGGGTCGATGTTGCCATCGCTATCCGTATCGTTGGCCACCACATCCGTGGTCACCGGCGTATCTTCCGGCGTCGTGTCCGTATCGTCGTTGGCTACCGGCGGATCGTTTAAAGCAGTGATATTAATGGTCACCGTCGCCTGGTCGCAATCGCCGTCGGCATCACATACCTCGTAGGTGAAGACGTCCGTACAAGTACCGCCCGTTAGACAGGAGCATTCTCCGAGGAAGGGATAGTTGTGGATCTCCGTACCGCTACCGGAGTGGGTCAGGTTACCGCCTATGGCCATGCGGCCATTAACGTTACCCAACAAATTGACGTCTCCATCCTTTACCAGTATGGAGCCGTTGATACTAGAATTAAAATTAACCTGGGATGCCGAGTTAAAATTAAACAGCAAATTAAATACTCTGACATCGCCATCCGGAGCGCCAAAGGTGGTATATCCCGGGTCATTTTCTACCCCGGCAATAACATTGGCCACATCCCAGTTTACAGTGCCGCTCGCCGTAACGTTTACTATGATCGTGGCGCCTGCGGGAATATTATCAATCAGCAGGTTCTGCCCACTGAGGGTAGTCAGGTCCGAAGCGCTGAGGTTAAATACCTGCACATCGGAAGAGCCGTCACCTTCCAAAGTGAAGGACCCGGCATTAAAAGTACCCGTCGCAGGCAGCCCGGCAAAACAATCACTCTTTATATCCAGTTGGGCAAAAATGGAATTGAAATTGACTAATGCATCTACCGCTGCGGCTCCTTGATTAGCGATAACAGTAGCCGGATTACCGCTATTGGTCGTAATGTTCGCGGCTACGGAACCTCCGACAAAGATGTTACCCACAATAGAAGATCCACCTTGAGCATTTCCGAGGGTACCGGTACTTACCTCATTGCGCTGGATATCTCCCCTTACGATCAGGTTGTTTTCGCCGTCAGGCCCGATCACATAAGTACCGCCGCCGGAGGTTGCCGTGCCGTAGAAACTTCTATCCATTATAAAATTACCACCTACAGCAATACGGCCTTCCGTTTCCGCGCCGCCGCCATTGGTTACCGTGAAGTCGCCCTCAACAATCAGGTTGATGTTAGCATCCGTTCCACGCACGCCTCCCGCCGGAGGGCCGGTGGGCAATAGAGCGGAAGGATAATCGGTTAAAACGGGACAACTACCATCCTGGCAAGGCGCAAAAAAGGTACATGCCCCAGCGCAGGGCTCCGGGCCCGGCGTGTAAGTGTACGTACCATTCGGGTTCATTGTCACTGTGCCGTTCGCGGCGCCGCCGTTCGGGCCTACCAGGCTCCAGACGTTACCACCATCACCGCTCGGCGTATCGTTCGTCGAGGCATCGCCGCTTACCGGCGTGTCTTCGTCCGTCATGTTGGTATCATCTACTGCTACCGGCATATCATCCACCGGATCCACCGTGACTGTCACCACCGCCTGGTCGCAATCGCCATCGGAGTCACAAATTTGATAAATAATGGTGTTGGTTCCGTTGAAGTTGGGATCCGGGATATAATCGATGGTGTCATCGGTCGGATCGTTGGGCGTGCCGTTGTCGTCCACCGATGCGGTACCATTGGCCGGCTGGCTAATAATGGTGATCGCGCTGGAGCTGGGGCCATCGTTGCCAAAGTCGTCGTTGGCCAACACATTGATATTGACCGCCATATCCTCATCGGTCATCACATTGGGGTCATTGACGGCATCCGGCATATCGTTTGCCGGCTGAATAAATACAATAGGACAATCCTCATTGTATTCACAACCGGCCGCATCCATAGCGGTATAGGTATATTCTCCCGTATTGGGGGCCTGCACCACGTAGGACTGGCTGGTGGCGCCCATGATGGGGTTTCCATCCAGATACCATTGGTAATCCGTCAGGCCGGCCGGAGCATTGAGCGTATAACCAGGCCCCCCATTCAGTTCTATCGGAATGACCACACAGGCGAAGGACTGGTCGTCTTCGTCCGGGTCATCGTTGCCGGGCGTGGAGTCCGGGTCGGGCTCGTTCACCGTCTCGATCTGGGCCTCGTTGGGCACGGCAAAACCGCCGGTAACCGTCACCGTGATGTCGATGGTGGCGGAGCTCATGGCGGCTACTGTGCCAATGTTCCAGATGCCGGTGCCGGCAGAATAGGTCCCATCGCCGCTGGCGGATTGGAAAGTAAATTCCGCAGGCAGGGGGTCGGAGACGGTTACACCGGTGGCTGCCCCGGCACTGCTATTGGTAACCGTAAGGGTAAAGATAACCGTACTGCCTACAGTTGGCATGCCATTATCCACGGTTTTACTGAGAGAAAGGTCCACCGAAAGGCCGGTGATGGTGACGCTGTCGTCATCGTCGTCGCCGGGTGCATTATCGCCGGGCGTGGAATCCGGGTCGGGGTTGTTGCTGGTCAGGATCTGCGCCCGGTTGGTGATGGGGCCGGACTGCAGGACGGTGACCGTGATGTCGATGGATCGGGAGCCCCCATTGGGAATGTTGGGTACCGTCCAGATCCCCGTGAGTTCATTATACGATCCATCGCCCAGTTGCGACACATAAGCTACGCCGGCGGGAAGGATATCCCGCACGGACACACCACTGGCTTCCGCCGGGCCGGTGTTGGCCACCGTTATGGTAAAGGTGACGTTGGAGCCCACATTGGCAACTGTCGGGCTGGCCGTCTTGTCCAGCGACAAGTCGGCGCTGCGGGCGAAGCCGAAGTTGTTGTTGGGGTCGATATTGCCGAAGGTTACGAAATCAGCTTCTTCGACATTGTCTGTCGTCAATACGGAGTTAGCCGGCAGCGTGCCGGTATTTACTGCCATGACGAAATTGTCCAGAAAAGATTTTTCAAATTCATAATCTCCATTGGCGTCCGTGGTGGCCGTTTGGATCTGGGTGTCGCCGCCGTCCACCAGGCCGTCGTTGTTCTGGTCAATATAGAGGATGACCTGCACGCCGGCCTGGCCCACATCGGTACCGTTGAAGAGGCCGTCGCCGTCCTGGTCATCGAATACTTTACCGGTGATAAGGTTACTACCGCCGGTGAGGCAGCCGACACCTTCGTAGTCGGAGCCGCTGTCAAAGTTGCGCACCTTGGTGGCTACCGCCGTGGTGGTGTTGATGGTCCACAAGGCATCCGCGTCGGCGCCGCCGGCGCCATCGCCGGTGGTGATGTAGAAGGTACCGTCGTTATAGAAGGAGAAACCTTCCACATCGTCCAGGTTGCCACCCGTACTCTTGGTAATGCGGCCCACATCCGTCACGGCGCCGGTCGCCTTATTGATCCGGATCAGGCGGTCAGCAGTGCCGCTGTTGTTGGCCACGCCGTACATCTGTCCGTCGACCGGGTTGATGGCGATGTCGTCGACATCGTAAAGCGGAGTGGAGAGGGAAGCGGTATTGATGGTCACATAGTCGATGTTCGGCCCGAAGAAGTTCGGGATGTGGTTGCCGGTGGCTGTATTGATGGCCAGGAGCACATCCTCGGGCGGGGTGCCATCCCCATAACGATGGGTGGCGTACATCACCCCGGTCTGGGGGTCGATGGCCAAACCGTCGAGGTCGGAAAAGTTGATATTGCCGGCAGCGCCGCCACCCACACCGGCCACCCCAATGGCGGAAAATGCTCCGGTGGTGAGGTTGATGGTACCGAAGGTCCCGAAGTTGGCGGCGTAAAGGGTATTGCCATCCAGCGACAATTCCGTGGCTTCGATACCATTGACGCCGGTATTGCCGATGACTGTTGAAGCGGTGAGCCCGTCGCGTTTGATACTCACCAGATTGTTCCCGCCGTCATCTATAGCATAGCAGATGGTGGCGTCAGCCAGAAGCCCCCGCTCGGCCGGGGGGCTGGCGTTCTCCAGCTTTTCCAGGTAGCCGCTGCCCAGTGCCTGGTCGATCAGGGCGGAAGGGCCGCCTGCGCCCGGCGGATCGGCCATGGCCAGGGTGGGTGGGGAATCCTCGATCACCCATGGTGGCAGCTCGGGGGCGCTGGGCTGGGCCAGCACTTGCAGGGCTGCCGAACAGATCGTCAATAACGTAAGGGCCGTGTGGAGTGTAAATGTGCGTATCATGAGAATATGTGGATATACCGTGGTTACAAATCTGGGTTTCTGCTTATTATTCATGCTCTTCATGGATCTAGGGATTCTGGGTTACTGAAATGGGCTCGCGCTTCAGAACACATTGCAGTATTACCGCATCCTGATCATCCTCGCCCAGAATATTGTTGTTGGGTGTCGAGTCGGAGTCGACCTCGTTTTGAGCCGTCACCTCGGCGACGTTGGTGGCGTCGGTGAAGTTGTCGACCATCGCCACGATCTGCAGCTCTACGGAGCTGCCGGGTGGCACGGTTCCGATAAACCAGACGCCCGTGTTGGGGTCGTACGTCCCTCCGCTGTTGTCGCTGACATAGGTCAGCCCGGAGGGCAGCTGGTCTTTCACCACCACTCCGGTGGCCGTGGCCGAGCTGGTATTGGACAGGGTGAGGGTGAAGGTGACATTATCGCCCGCATCCGGCTGTTCCGGGAATACCGTCTTGGTCAGTTCGATATCGACCGGGGAAGTGATGGTGATGATCACCCTGGCCACATCGCACTGCGGGTCGAAGAGGTTCGCATCACAGATCTCGTAGTAGAAGGTGTCCTGCCCGATGAAGTTGGACGGAGGCGTGTAGTCGATAAAGTCGTCCGTCGGGTCGCCGGGGGTGCCGTTGTTGTTCACACTGACGGATCCGCCCTGCAGGGTGCCGCCGCCAGTGGGGTTGAGCGGGTTGACGCCGGCAGTCTGAAGGGTGATATTCTCGCCTTCCGGATCGAAGTCATTGACCAGTACATCCACCTGAATGGCGGTGTTGATGGCGGTGACATCCGCGTCGTCGACAGCAACCGGCGGCTGGTTCTCGACAGTGACCGTCACCGTGGCGAAGTCACACAGGTTGGGGCAGCCGTTGTCGCAGATCCGGTAGAAGTAGGTGTCCGTACCGGCGAAACCGGCGGGCGGCGTGTATTGTGTCTTGCCGGAGGGCAGGACGGTTACCGTTCCACCCTGGGTGCTGGTGCTGCTGCTAAGCCCACAGGCCGTCAGCGGGTTGTTCGGGTCGCAGAGGGTGACCGTCAACTCGTCGCCTTCCGGGTCGCTATCGTTGCTCAGCACTGGCGTGGTAAGCTGATCCCCGGAGGTAATGGCGTCGCCGTCGTCATTAGCGGTGGGCGCCGTATTGGATACCGGCACGGTGATGGTTACCGTCGCCACGTCGCACTGCGCAGGCAGAGGCGTTCCGTCGTCACACACCTGATATTCGAAGGTAAACGTGCCTGCTCCGGCCGCCGTATAGGTAAAGGTGCCGTCCAGGTTATTGACCAGCGTACCGGTAGCCGGCGACAAGGGCATGGTGATGGTGACTGAGCTGGGCACTAAATTGCCGTCAAGATCGTAATCATTGCCCAGTACACTGAATGTCGTAGCCCCGCAAGGCTGGTAAACCACCTCCGTATCATCGGTGGCCACCGGCGGGTCGTTGGTATCCGCGTTGACGGTGAAGGTGATGACTGCGTCATCGCACAGTCCGCCTGGATCACAGATGACGTAAGTGGTTTGGTCAGTTCCGGTAAAGCCCGGAGGCGGCACATAGTATATTTCACCGCTGGGTAATATCGTCACGGTACCGCCGTTGGTGGTCGCACCATTACAAACGGCAGGCATTGCTGCGGAGGCATCCGTACCCACGCAGGTAGGCGGGCTGATGGGGTCTCCGTCCGGGTCGCTGTCGTTGGCGAGTACATTGACGGAGACGGGATCGTCTTGTTCGGTAGTAGCAGCGTCATCATTGGCTACCGGTGGGTCGTTGGTGAATGGATTCACCGTAACGGTCACAGTAGCCTCATCACAGAGTACGCCGGGGTTAGCTTCGTCGCACAATTCGTAAACGAAGGTTTCCACGCCGGTAAAGCCGACCGGCGGCGTGTAATTGATGGTGCCGTCGGGGTTGATGCTGTACGTACCGCCAAAAGAAGGCGGAGAGGTGATGGAGGTAACCGTTGTGACCTCGCCGTCTACATCAGGGTTCTGATCGTTGCCAATGGCGTCGATGACAATAGGTATGTTTTGCTCCGTAGTGGCAACATCATCATTGGCTACCGGCGGATTGTCGAAGGAACGGCCGAAGTTGTTGTCACAATCCGAGTCGGTAGCGCTGGTGAGGGTAGCCGTCTGGTATTGCGCGGTGGTATAGTAATTATTCGCTGGCGAAACAGGCAGCGTAGCTTCATCAATAGCCATCACATAGTTGGCCGGCAGGCTGCCGGCGAAGAACTGATAGCTGTAGAAGCCGTTGGCGTCCGTAATCTTCGTCGTCAACAGCACATCACCCGTAGTGACCGTACCGCTGGCATCCTCATCCCGGTAAATCTTGACACTAACGCCGGCAAATGGATTTTCCGAACCAGTCTCAAAAGTGCCATTTTCGTTGCTGCTGTCGTCCCAAACGAAACCGGAGAGGGAGTTGGTTTGGTAAAGGGAATATTGAGCGGCATCGACCTCAACTTTACCGTTGGTACCGTCGAAGCGCACATATTGAGCGCCGGCGGGAGCGGTGATTTCCAGTTGGAATTGCTGGAAGTTGGGCTTAGGCGCGGTAATGGAAAAAGAAGTTCCGGAGCCGAAAGTCGTCGTGGTCGAAGTTTTGGCGGTGATCGTAGTTCCGCCGTCCGACGAAAGTAGAAAAACAAGAAAGTACCCTGCGGCAGAATTTGGCTGAAGTCGACGATCAGGAAATCGCCATTGTCTACTAATGAGAACAATTGATCCGGCGCCCTAAGGCTCTGATGGCGTATCGGCAGTACTGGTAAGCGAAGTTGGGTTGTCAATAGCATAACCCGACTGCACCACAGCGGTTTCAGATTGCACGCAACCGGTGGGCGAACAGGTACGCAAGTTGTATTCGACGGCATCGACGTGCAGTTTTCATCAGCATCATTATTGATAAAACGAATTCGTTGAGCGCTGGCGGCATCTGCTACAGTATAAGTAAAGGTAGTAAAGGTTAACCCGGACACCGAATGGCTTTCGGCGCCAACCCAGGAAGAACCATTGAAAATCTCCACCGTAAAGTCTGCTCTTTAGAGGAGATCATCACTACTTACATAATAGGTGATTTTATCGCCCGGCACCACGGTTTGGGAAAGGGTTATTTCCAAACGAGCGCTGGCGCCTTTGTCCAATTCGGCAAATAACGCATCGGGTACGCCGATCGCATTTTGCTCATCTTTTACCTTGTTCAAGGGATCCGAAACGCTAAAGCCATAACCCGTGCCGATAATCACCGTGGATTCACCGGAGGCGCAGCCATCGTTCACGACCGTAATGGTTAACACGGCGTCGTCGCACTGGCCGGAGGGGTCGCAAATCTGGTAGGTCAGCATATCTGTGCCCGTAAATTCATTATTGGGCGTATAAGTAATGGTGCCATCGGGATTGATGACGGCTGAACCATTGGAGGGCCCGCTCAGAATCTGGGTGGTGCTCAACGGATCGCCTTGCGGGTCGCTGTCGTTGATCTGTACCGGGTAGGTGACCGGGGTTTCCTCGGGCGTTGCCGTCATATCATTAACAGCAATAGGAGCGCCGTTTTCACAACTGGTCCTGACGTATTCGACCGCATCGACGAATATTTTATTGTTCGTCCCATCGAAGCGCACATAACGAGCGCCGGCAGGGGCGGTAATCTCCAATTTAAATTGCTGGTAGTTGGGTTCAGGAGCAGTCGGTGAAAAAGAGGTTCCCGAACCGAAGGTAGTCGTGGTGGAGGTTTTAACGGTGATGGTCGTTCCGCCGTCTTCCGCCAGGTAGAAATAGAAGAAAGTACCTTGGGGCAGAATCTGGCCGAAGTCGACAATCAGGAATTGCCCGCTTCCCACTTCCGAACCATTCTGATCCGGAGCGCCCACTGCAAAAGTTGGGTCTTTAGCCGTACTGGAAGGAGAGCCGGGAATGGATGTTCCAAATCCGCTGGACTGGGTCAGTTGCAGGGCTCCGGCACATCCGGCGATACATTGGCGCATAGTATATTCTACGGCATCTACCCGCAGCTTTTTATCGGCATCATTATT
The DNA here is from genome assembly GCA_020636375.1 of Lewinellaceae bacterium. Lineage (GTDB taxonomy): Bacteria > Bacteroidota > Bacteroidia > Chitinophagales > Saprospiraceae > JACJXW01. The sequence continues at coordinate 17,845 of JACJXZ010000019.1, forward strand.
GAAAAAGCGAATCCGCTGTGCGCCGGCGGCGTCTGTAACGAGGTAATTAAAAGCGGTGAGGGTTGTTCCGGAAACCGTCAGGCTTTGGGCGCCTACCCAGGAAGAACCGTTGAAGATTTCGACGGTGTAATCTACGGGGGTGGCGTCTTCTGCACTGATATAATAAGTAATCACATCTCCGGCCAACACGGTAGTGGAAAGGGTGATCTCCAGCCGGGCGCTGGCGCCTTTGTCCAATTCGGCGAATAAACCGTCGGGCACGCCGATCGCTCTTTCTTCATTGGCGACTTTATTGAGGGGGTCGGATACAGTAAAACCATAACCTGTCCCGATCGCTGCGGGCAACTCGCCCGGGTCGCCGCTACAATTGTCATTCGGGATGATAATGGTCAGGGTTGCTTCGTCACAAAGGTTGGTCGGGTCGCAGATTTGGTAGGTCAGTACATCGGTACCTGTAAAATCCGCAGTGGGGATATAAGTGATGGTGCCATCGGCGTTGATCACGGCCGTACCGTTGGAGGGCGGCGAAGTGATGGCAGTAGTAGTAAGAGGGTCGTTCTGTAGGTCGTAATCATTGACCTGTACTTCGTAAGTAACCGGGATGCCTTCTACCCCGTAGGTAACGTCATCAATGGCAACCGGCTCGCCGCTTATACAAGTTTCTATTTCGTAGATGACAGCGTCGACATAGGTTTTATTAATATTTCCGCTAAAACGCAGGTAGCGTAGGCCCGTGGGCTGGGTGACGGTGTAAAAGAATTGGGTGTAGGATTCATCCTTATCCGTTTCGGGTATATAATTAACCGAACCGGTGAAAGAGCTATTCGTCAGCGAACCCGAGACGTCCAGAGTAGGTTGTGGGCTTTGGGAATCATTGGCCAGGAAAAGCTGCACTTGCGATCCGTTGGGGATGGTGTCGCCCAGGTCGAGGATGAGAAACTGGCCGGCATTGATATCAGCTGCTTCAAAATTGGGTAGCCCAAGCGCTTTATTTTCGTTGCCGGCAGTGCTGGTTCCGTCAAAGGCATCGGCGGTACCGTTCAAAACAAGAGATACCTCGGGCAGCACGCAATCTGGTTGGCAGGCTTTGACCTCGTAGCTGATTCCGTCGAGCCGGAACTCTTTATTACTGTTGGTATTTGCGATCCGAAGGAACAAAATCCCGTTCGGGTTCGTCACTGTATAATCAAAAGTATACGTTTGATCATCGTCGGGCACGGTATAATTCTGCACATCGGAAAAGGTGATACCATCATCCGAACTGGAGGCCGAGAAGGTCGTCGGGTTGCCGTCCTTCGACCAGCCATAAATGCTTACTACATCGCCAGGTAGTACAGTCGTTTCCAACGTGATAGTCATTACGCCCCGTTGTGCAGGGTTTGAATTATGTTTGAGTTCTGCGAACTTTTGGCGGGCGCGTCCTTCCGGGTATCCCAAAGCAAAATATGGATTGGAAACATAAGCATTGGAAGCTTCCGCCACCCCATAAGCCGTATACAATTTCCGGTACTCCTCCAGGGGCGTACAGCCGAATTCATCGGTTTCATCCACCGTAATGGTAATGGTGGCCACATCGCAGAAGGGGCCGCCGTCCATGGGGTCGGTCAGGTCGCAGATCCGGTAGTAGATCACTTCGGTCCCCATGAAGGCAGGGGCGGAGACGTAGGTGACGGTACCGTCGAAGTTGATGGTGAAGGTGCCGCCGTTGGGCGTAGTGAAGGGGCTGGCGATGGTCATCATCGTCATGGGGTCCCAGAAGGCGAGGCTGCTGGGGTCTATATCGAGGTTGAGGTCGGTATCGTTGGTAGGGGCGGCAGGGTAACCAGCACGCCGGGTTGGTAAATTCGGCGTCGTTGTTGTTGGTACCAGGGGCACCGGCGCCGGTACGATGGTGGTCGATTCGCTATCGAAGGCGGTGCGGGTGCCGCAGTCGTCCTGTACGATGCAGCGGATGGAGCATTCCACGCCTTCCGATACGAAGCTCGGGGTAAAGATGGTCGTTTGTCCGTTGGGGGTTGGAGAAGGTGCCGGGGCAATCGGTCACCCACTGGTAGGTGAACACGCCGGTGCCGCCGGTAGCGTTGGCGGTAAGCATGAAGCGCGTCGGAGCCGCCCTCTACGGTCGGCGCCACGCCACTTACATCTACGTTAATGGCTTTGCCCTGGGCAGCCCAGATGCTGAAGTTGAGGAAGGCGCGCTGGGCGGCGATATTGGCGGTGCCGCTGCCGCCGTGGTTGTGGTAAGTATCGTACATGACCTTACCGCGGGTGGCATCGCCGAAGGCGTCGCCGAAGGCTATCTTCACCATAAGGCCGAGGGAGACAGAAGGCACATCCGGGTGCGCCGGAATGGTCACGCCCAGTTGGGTGGTGGGCCGCCATCCTCCGCCGATAACGGGAAGGTAGCTCTGCTCGGAGCCGTTTTGCAAAGCTCCGTCTATGACCCCCATATACTGCATGACGGGGTGGGTAGGCAAAAAAGCATTGTAAGGGCCGCCCGCTTCCCCGTGGTCGCCCCATTCCACAAGGGAGTTATTGGGGTCGGAGTAGGGGCCGCCGCCGGTGGCAGTACCGGTTTTGACGGACAGGAAATTCGTTTGTTCACTGGGGTTACTGGGGTTAAACATCAGTTCCAGGGCGCTCACGGCGTGGCAGGCCGCCCAGATGGCGCCGTCGCAGCCGCCCAGGCCATCGGAGGTGGCGCTGCCGATGTCGGCGTTCCAGCTGAAGAGGCGGCCGTGGGCCAGGTCGACGCCGTCGACCCACTCGGGGTCGGCGTGGGGCATGACGAATATGTCGTTGCAGCAGGTCAGGTCGCCGGGCAATACCCAATTGTAGGCGGTTTCCGGGATGCCGGCCGCTTCGAGGTATCCCTCGGCGATGCCGCCGTTCTGTTCGTCGAGCGTCCAGTTCATCACATAATCTATGGTGATGTAGACCGGGACGATGATGGCGGAGACGGTGGTGGCGCCGACCACCCCCTGGGCTTCCCAGGAAGCGATGGCGGCGTTGACCGCCGGCGTCCGGTACTCGGCGGGGATGATGAAAGCGCTGCCTCTGTAGTCGACGCCGTTGTGGGAAAAGTCGATCCCATCCTTGGCCTTGCTGGGGTTGATCACCCACTTGATGGGCACCTGATAGTTGTTGAGCAGGTCGTAGATCAGGCCGTAGGGTTTGAGGCCGTTGCCGACCGTCTGCGGCGTGACGCCCATGTTGATGATATAGGAGCCTGCCGAGACGGTCTCATTGACGGCAAAGGATGCCTGGCTGAAACCCAGCAGGAAAAAGCTCAGTAAGAAAAGGCGGAGGGGCAGGAATTTGCCCAGCCAGCTTTTCTTTTTAGGTGTAGTAAGATTGGCAGCGTGATCAGAGGCTGCGTGTTGTGGATAAGGATAGGTAGACATTTCGATCATGTTTTTGCCGATGGTTTGCGTCCTGGATAAATTATGAGAGTGCCCTGCTCCGGCGTTGCTGGCCGGATGGATGTTGGATTGGCGGTTGCCGGAGTATTCAGGTCTCATAATGGCGTTGGTATTGGTATTGGAAAAAGGATGTTGTATGGTTCGTGTTATTTTGCTCATGGTTTTCCGGGTTTAGGGGGTGGATGGAGGGGTGTTGGGGTGTTGTGGTGTTGCGGTGTTGCGGTGTTATGGTGTTGGGGTGTTGTGGTGTTATGGTGTTGCGGTGTTGGGGTGTTGTGGTGTTATGGTGTTGCGGTGTTGGGGTGTTGTGGTGTTGCGGTGTTATGGTGTTATGGTGTTGGGGGGTTAGGGACTCAGTAAACCGTGCTTTTTGAAAGATTGAGTATTGATTTTCAGACCCTTGCAAACAGGCGAACACCGAATTCCGAACAGCCCCCGGGGTTGCGGCGGTACTGTTCAATAGACCGTACTTTTTGAAAAATTGAATGCTGATTTTCAGGCGCTCGCGAACGGGCGAATACCGAAAACCGAACAGCGCCATACCGAATTCCGAACAGGCCTGTTGGCCGTCTTTTCCACTTTTCCACTTTTCCACATTTACACGATGATTGCCCTCTGAATGCCCGATGAAAAGCCCGGAGGCGGGTACAGGGATACCCGGCCCGGCCAGATATCCCTTTGTGCATATTTGAAAATGATGGTTCATTTTTTTATCACGTTCCCCGGCCTCCGGCAACGGGGTGCGCGCGGCTACTCCGTTGCGGGCGGTGGGGGAGGGGTTGGTGCTTGTTTGGAGGTGGAGCTTTGAGAGCGAAAATTGTTGATTTTGGGTTCTCACAAAGTCATTTTTGAGCTTCATAGCAGCGCTCTGGAGCGAAAAAATAACGAAGTGAGGTTCCAGAAGCGGCAATTTGCAGCACAAATAGCCTGCCCCGCACACATAGTGTCGGGGACTACCTCCAAACAAGCACTTAGATATGCTGGTGGTTTGGTGGGCGAGGAGGGCGCCGTTGGGGGAAAGGAATGAAGGAGTGAAGGAGTGAAGGAATGAATAACTGCCCGTACTTGTTTTAGCAGGTTGGGATTGGGAGACGAGAGGGGGATTTGTGATGTTTGATTTGGCGGCGTTGGGCGGCTGGGGAAGTCCGCTATAATTTTTGATGCCTGATCTTTGATGTTCGATTTTTGATTGCCCGGGGCCTGGGGCCTGGCTCTCTGTTCCTGCCTCATTCGGGCTTTCGCTCCATGTAGCGGCTTCTGCCCAACCTGCGGAATAATTGCCATACAAATTCAACAGGGCCCGCAGTTGCGGGTAAAAATGCACGGCTTCCCCTCTATATGGATGATGTAGTAACGTGAATTTTGGGTAAGGCGCCGGATGAATCGGCGTTGCCTGCGCGGTTTGGTGCCCTATAATAAGGCAGAGGCTTCCGAACAGCAATTGCAGGAAAAGCCGACGGTGATGTTCCCCACAAAGCATCCAGGAGGCGATGCCGGAGGAGAGCCACTCGTTTTCCGGTGCGATGCCGGTTTCGGCAAGGCCCGGACTGCCCTCGATCGGGATAACAGCAATGTCTGAAGCCCAGTATTTCATGGATCGATTATGATTTGTTTCGTATGGCGATAGCCCGTCGGTTTGCGCGTCGTCTTTTTCCTTTATGGGCAATGTTGTGACGGCAAATAAACCACGTTCAGCCGGGAGCCGTTTCCTCCCGCCTGTTCAGGGTTGTTTTCGCCTTTTGATGTCCTAAAAGTACTGCCGCCGGCCGTGAAGCTTGCGGACAGAAATCTGATTTTACATACCCCCGGAGGTGAGAGGGGGAGGGGTGAGAGGGGTGAGAGGGTGAGAGGGGTGAGAGGGTGAGAGGGTGAGAGGGCAAAGCCCTGAATGCGAGAACGGATCACCCGAGCATTCACCACATCACCACATCACCATATCACCACATCACCACATCACCATATCACCATATCACCACTATCATATCCCTAAGGCCCCCGGGTTTTAAAGAGCCGCCCTAAGAGGCCCGGGAGCATGGCCAGCCCATTGAGCCAATAAGGCGGGGCCGGTTTCTGCTCCCGGTTTCTGCGCGGCCGGGCTGGCGCCTCAGCCTGAGGAGGCTCAATGCCCAGGATGCAGAGCAGGCAGGCCAGGAGCGCCTGTACGAGGCGCTTCCGGGGGAGCGCCATTGGGCGCCCCCTGGAAGCTGCGGCTCGGGGAATCCATTCCTTTTCCGATACGATGCCGGGGTTGGCCAGGCTAATGTTGCTGTGGATTGGGATTTTATCCTTAGAGCATGTTGGGAGGTGGTGCTTTGGAGGCGAAAATGGTCGATTTTGGGTTCTCATGAGGCTCATTTTCGAGGCCATAGCAGCGCTATGGGCGAGGAAATAGCCGAAATGAGGTTCCAAAAGCGGGCATTTGCAGCCCAAATGACTACCTCCAAACATGCTCGCATGAAAAGCCCAGTGTTTCATGGATAGATTATGTTTTTTTTATTGTGCTGTTTTTATAGCCACTCAGACTCAAAGGATACACCAGGACTTTGTGCCATCTTGGTGTCTTAGTGTCTTAGTGGCTATAAACCGATGACTGTAAGAAAAAAAAATGGGTTGAGGCCCTCTTGCGCCGCACGCGAGGCACTTCGCCGAGGGCCCCCACTGACACTGAGCTTTTAACTTAGCGCCTTCCAACCTAATAAAAAAACTATATGTAATCGTATGGAAAAGCACTGTTGGAATCCTGACATATTTGCCCACTTTTGGCAATCATGTCCAGGACAATAGCTCATGTAAGCAAGTTGTTATACTCGCTTTCCTAACAAACTGATTACAACCCATTTGAAAAAATGTACTATTCCCAAATCATATTTTGCGTTTTGAAGCTTACGGTAAGGTAGTCCTCGCCTGGTGCTATCGGGTAGGCGCCCGGCCTGATCGTTCTGGACCCCTCCGACCAGAAGTTCTGGCGAAACTCGAAGGGGTCTTCCACCAGGAAGATTCCTGTACCGAAATATTTGGAGATGGCCTTTCGGCACATCGAATGTTTGACGAACTGGAAAACAAGGGTATCCGAAGTATCGATTTTCACCAGGGCTATCGCCCGGTTGCATTCCCAGCGCCCGTTGGGGCTCGTTTCCTGAGCCACGGGCGCGATCACTTTGCAAATTCCGGCACCGGCACAGTTCTTGTTGGGAGAACCAAAGAGTACATCGGCGACCAGGATTTTTTCCACTGCTTGTTTTCCAGGAGCCCCTTTAGGCTGCGAATTTTTTTTCTCAAGGGGGTGTCCCTGAATCATGGCGTGTTGTTTTCGCTCTTTTTCTAATTGAAGTTGGTCGTTTATCGCTCAGCTCAGGGCCCTATGATATCTACGTTGATGATTCCTTTATCAAATTGCACAGAGGTACCGTTCAGTTGAATGCCGTTCGCTTTCATCTGTCGTTGATTTTGATGATGAAGAATGGTGGTTCTGTTCGGCCTCCTCTGGTGCGGATTGGAGCGGATCAGGCAGTACTCTGCCATTGGGTAGTGTCACAGGACACCCCCTCGAGCCGGTAGCCATTACTCACTCGTTATTGATTCCGCTTGTTGGTTCCGAAAGCGCTGCCGGGAAGAAGTCTTTTCGGCAGTTGTCTCGGAGGTAGCTTTCTTTTCCTTTGTTGTTATAAAGGTACTTCAGCTTCCCTCCGGGCTTGCGGACAGTTTTTGGATTTTACATACCCCCTTGCTATCGGGGCTCGTTTTTGGGAAAGAATGGTGTGATGTGTAATTCTCTGTAGTTGATAATGTAAAGGTAGGGCAGGGGGGGGCGAAAGGCGGGGACAGTTTTTGGATTTTACATACCCCCGGGGGGAGTGGTTCGCTGTTCGCTGTTCGCTGTTCGCTGTTCGCAGTTCGTGGTTCGCGGTTTCAGAGGGATACGGTGGAGGGGATACGGGAGGCAGCCGGTTCGCGGCTGCGAGGGATAGTTCAATTTTCATGGGAGCATACTGCCGAAAGCCGGGCAAAAAAAAAGGCCCGCTCCCAATCCGAAGCAGGCCATCCTGGCATACAAACACTAATTTAACAATCTCATTTTTCCTGGTTACTATTCGTTTTCATTAAGTACTGTTGAAGCAAAGATAGGACAGGGAAGAGCAGATAGGCGGGACAGTTTTCGGGATTTACATACCCCGGTGTTTTTTAACCACATAGTACACATAGGGGTTTTCGCATAGGCCGGCTGTTCTATGTGTCCTATGTGGTTCAAAAGCGGTGGGCCTCCGGTTTTTATAATCACATAGTACACATAGGGGTTTTCGCATAGGCCGCATAGAGCCGGCTGTCCTATGTGTCCTATGTGTCCTATATGTCCTATGTGGTTCAAAAGCGGTGGGCCTAAGGGTGTCACGCCCGCAAAAAAAAGGCCTTGCCAGCGCAGTCCGGAAAGGGGAGAAATGCGCCGGCAAGGCCAATACGTGTCATTCAATAGTGCTTGTGTTCGTTGGGCAGGTTAAAAACCGGTGTCGACCTGCGCGTCCGGGCCAATGATGTCTACATTGACCACTCTAAGAAAATGCGGAAGGAAAACGGGGGACTGTGCGGAAAGGCAACGAGCCGCTCTTTCCCCTTCAAGGCGGGAGCGTGGATGTAAATTGTGCATATTTACTCAGTGTTTAGTTAAAAAATCAAACCCGGAATAGTTTTTTACTTAAACGGCTATTTTACAAAAGTGTTACAGATTATTTTATTTTAATATACGATTTTGTGTGCAATGGGTGGGGAATACTAAAGCATGTCAGAATGGAGGGATTCGGGACGGCATTTTCTCAGCCTCCCCCGGGCCTCTATTCCGGCAGGATTTCCAGGACGATCTCCCATAGTTTTTCATACGGCACGATCTCGATCTCATAGGTTTGGTTGGCCATTTCGATCGGCATGGCCTCCAGGGCCAGTTGGTCTTCCTTAGCTTTGGCCAGGGCCTCATCCCGGCGGAAGGCATTTTTGGGAAGCTGCAGCAGCATGCGCAGGAAGTTGGTTGGCCCGTTCGATGCCCTCTTCCCGGAGGTAGCGGCTGCGGTACTTTTCCATGGCCTCCACCCGGTCGATCAGCTCGTCGTACTTTTTCTGGGCGATGCCCAGCAGGATTTCGATGATCAGGATGGCGATGTTCATGCCCTGTTTGTCTTTGGAGAACACCGCCATCTCATTGAGGAATTTGGAGAGGCGGAACTTTCTGCTTTCCTGTTCTTCCTGTTCCCTGGCGTGGAGGTGGCCGGTGCATTCCAGGAAATAGAGGTAAGCTTCGGAAATCTTCCAGGTTTCCTGGATGTTTTCGGGCAAGTCTTCGAACCGGAGGTGGCCCATGATGGTGTTCAGGATTTCATTGGCCTGCTCGTACTGTCCGCTGTGGGTGTAGAGCAGGAAGTACAGTTCGTAGAGCTTAAACCAGTTGAAAGACCCTTCTTCGAGGTAGGGCAGGCACGCCTGGGCGGCTTGTTTGGCTTCCTCGTACTGCCGCAGTTGTACGTGGCAGATGAATTTTTGATAGAGGAAAACCTGGAGGGGGACCGAGGCGATATAGTCCTTTTTTTCGAAAAAGGCGATCGCCCGGTCGCAGACATCGAGGGTCTCCTCGTATTCATTGACGCTGGTGTAGATGCTCACTTCGATCAGCCGGCCGCAGAGGTGCAACTGATAGGAGTCGTATTGTTCCAGTGTGTCTTTGACCTGCCCGTAATATTCTATGGCCTTGTCCTTGAATGGTGCTTTGGTCGACTTGCTGTTGATGAAACCGATGCTGAGGTCAATGAAGAACTCCTCTGCCCGGTTTTCGGCGATCCAGATTTGTTCGTATTTTCTGAATTCCTCGTTGTATTGCTGGTACTTTTTGTAGTCGCCCTCGATGGTGCCGTGATACAGCCGGAGGGTGTGGCAGATGTCTACGATCAGTTCGGTGAATTCGTATTTGCGGGCGATCTTGAGCAGCTTGCGGCCCAGGCCGGCGGCGGCGGTCCGGGCGTTCTTGCCGAAGAGGATTTTGGCGGCGGCCCATTCTTTGTATGCCTCGTAGTAGGCCTTCTGGCGGTCGGTATAGGACGACTGTTTGAGGTCGATGATAAAGAGGGAGTTGACGAGGCGGTCCTTGAGGGTCTTGCGCAGCTTCTGATAACCGGGATAATTCTTGGCCTTTCCGTAGAAATATTCGGCGGCTTCGTCATCATCAACAAAGCGCCCTTCCGAGACCAGGTCGTAAAATTCCTGGAGCTTGGAGGCGCCGTCTCCGGAATCGCCAATCAATTCCACAGATCGCAGCTTCGTCTTCGTGACGATTTGAGTGAGGTCGATGAGGTCTTTCATGCCTGTTGGCTTTTGAGTACGGTAAATGATTCTGATTACCTAAGCCTTACAGCCATCCGCTGCAAACAGGCACCTCGTGCCAAATCGGCCCTCGCCGGAGGGAAAGTCGGTCGTTCTTTTTGGGTAGGGCAACAGCCCTTTTGTTGGGTACACTGGCCATCTGATTCATGTAGTATTAATTGTGCATTATTGTTTGTATATCAGCTCAGTGCCATTCGTTTGTCAATCGATGGCAAAAAAAACGGAGCAATCCGGAAACACGGGGCGATAAAGGCGCTCCGGGAAATGGATGTAGTAGTTTTGGGATGAAAAGTGTTGCCCTTAAGTGTTGCAGGAGGAAGGAAAGCGCGAATAAAAGCGCTGAAATTGGGTGCTAACAGCTATTTGCTCATAAATATCTCATTAATTAGCAATAAAAACAAGGAATATGAAAAACAAAAGAATTTATTCCTTATTCTTATTTTCTTGTTTGTAGCCTCCGGCTAAGTTGAAATGACCGACAGGCACCCGGCATGCCGGCTCATTTGGTCCGTCAGGAACTATATATAAACGAAATTTGGGAAGGATAATGAAGAATATGGGAAAAACATTTCAAATATATAACATATTAAAATAATATGCAAATAAAAGGTTTTTCACTCTCTTCCCCAATAGCATTGTGATGTAAAATTGATGTGAGGGCTGTGTGTTCCGGGCAAAAGGCACCGGGGCAAAGGTGCCCTGGCTACAGCATGAAATTTTTATAATTAAGGGGTTTGGAAAAAAATAACCTACCCACCTGGCTTGTTCTTTTTCCGCTGGGCTTCGTTGCTCCCCGACCCTGCGGGTACGGGGCAGGCTATCACTCACGTAGCTAGGCTTCCGACATTCGTCGGAACAGGTTATGCTCATTCTTCGCGCCTTGCCCAGCGAAAAAATAACTGCGCCATTTTGAGTAGCTTATTTATTTCCAAACCCCTAAACCCCAGTATTTAACATGATCCGCACAGGCATAATAGACGATGATCCTCTGGTTCGGGAAGAGGTCATGTTCCTCCTGCAAACCCACCCTGATGAGTTCGAGGCCACCCTGGAAGCTGCTTCCATGGGCCAGTTCTTTGAGCGGCTCCAACTGGACCGGAAACCAGACATCATTTTGCTGGACATCAGCCTGGCAGGGCAGAACAGCCTGGACCAGATCGGGAAGATCAAACGGCTGTTGCCCAAAGCAAAGATCATTATTATTACCGGCCACACCGAACCGGAATTGTTGACCAAAGCGCTCCGGAACGGCGCTCACGGGTATTTTGTAAAAAGTGGCCGGCCGGAGCGCATTCTGGATGTGATCCGGGAAACCCATAAGGGCGGCGCATTCATCGAACCCCGAATGGCGGCGTATCTGCTCGACAGCTTCCGGCAGGAAGGGGAGAAGCCCGGCACTGTCCGGCCCCGTATGCCGGAAAAGTTTAAGCGCCTGGAGGCCGCCCTGCATCGCAGAGAGGTGGAAATTGCCGAGGGCCTGGCCGCCGGAATGGCCTATAAGGAAATTGCCGCAACCCACCACATCAGCCTGAATACAGTGCGGCATTACGTCAAATCGCTGTATAAAAAATTAGGGGTTTCCAGCAAGCATGAACTGATCGAACGGCTGAATGGCTGAGATATATCACTCGTTTCAGTGATGCATATCATTTCGAACCCTGGGTTCTCCCCTTACTTTTGAAGAGAAGAGCGAAGGCGAGTTCGCTTCTTCGCTTCTTGTCGTTAATCGTCCTATTCTAACCACCTCACTAAAGCTAATAACCATGCATACCGAACTGCTCGAAAAGTACAACATTCCGGCGCCCCGATACACCAGTTATCCCACCGTTCCGTACTGGGAGGACGAGTGCCCTCCGGAAAGCGAATGGAAGGCGAGGGTGCTCAATGCTTTTCAGCGGGGCCGCGAGGTCAGCCTGTACGTCCACCTGCCTTACTGTGAAAGCCTCTGCACTTACTGTGGCTGCAACAAGCGCATCACGAAGAACCACTCGGTTGAATTGCCCTATATTAAAAGCGTGCTCCGGGAGTGGTCCCTCTATCTCGATCTGTTTCCGGAGAAGCCGATCCTCCGGGAGCTTCACCTCGGGGGCGGCACGCCGACCTTTTTCGCTCCGGAAAATCTCAGAATACTGGTGGAAGGCATCCTGGAAAAGGTGGAACTGGCGGAGGAATATGAGTTCGGCTTTGAGGCCCACCCCAATTCAACTTCTCTGGAGCACCTGAAAACCCTCCGCCGGCTGGGCTTCCGAAGGATCAGCATCGGCGTCCAGGACTTCGCTCCGGAGATCCTGGAGATCATCAACCGCAAGCAGGATTTCGAGGAAGTACACCGGGTCACCCGGCAGGCCCGCCGCCTGGGATATACTTCCGTCAATTACGACCTGATATTCGGCCTGCCGTTGCAGACCAGGCAGCACATTCGGGAAACCATCCGCAAGGTGAAAATGCTCCTGCCGGAGCGCATTGCCTTTTACAGCTACGCCCACGTGCCCTGGATCAAACCCAGCCAACGGGCCTATTCGGAGGCGGACCTGCCGCAGGGCAAGGCAAAGCGGGAACTGTACGAACTGGGCCGCAGCCTGCTGGCCGCCGCCGGATACACCGAGATCGGCATGGACCACTTTGCCCTTCCTTCCGACAGCCTGTACAAGGCGATGGAGACCGGCTCGCTACACCGAAATTTTATGGGGTATACGCCATATTTCACGGAGTTGGCCATTGCACTGGGCGCCTCCTCGATCAGCGATTGCTGGAACGCTTTCGTACAGAATGAAAAAAGCATCGAAGCTTACCAGGCGCTGGTTGCCCAGGGGAAATTCCCCTTCGTGAAAGGGCACCTGCTCAACGAGGAGGACGTGGTGCTGCGCGGCCACATCCTCAACATCATGTGCCGCAATGAGACCATCTGGTACCTGCCCGAGTTTCAATGCGACGCCCTCTACGAAGGGCTGGACCGCATGGCGCCGCTCGAAGCCGACGGCCTCATCCGGCGCTATCCCTTCCAGCTTAAAGTAACGCCCAAAGGGCGGCCTTTCATTCGAAACATCTGCCTGGCGCTCGATGCCCGCTACTGGCGAAAACAACCGGAAGGGCAGCTGTTCAGCCAGGTGGTCTAAAATATATCCTATGGCAAAACAAACAGGTATCTGGCTCGACTACAAAGAAGCTTTCCTCATCGAACTGAACGACAGCGAAGCTTCTGTGCAACACATCCCCTCTGAGGTGGAAGACTTCCACGTGAAAGGGGGATCCCGCACCAAACAACCCTGGGGGCCGATGGACAAAACCTCCGACACCAAGTACCTCGGCCGCCGGGCCACCCAGATCAAACACTATTATGCCCGCATCATGGAAAAAGTGGGCGATGCCGACGAACTCTTCATCTTCGGGCCGGCAGAGGCCAAGATAGGGCTGGAAAAAACCATCAGAGCGTCCAAAGCCTTTCGCCCTCAACTGCTGAGTACCGAAACCGCCGACAGCATGAGCCAAAACCAGATGGTGGCCAGGGTGAGAGGGTTTTTTAGGAGTGTGGTGTGAGGATGGCCTTATGGGTGCATGGGTAATCCCGGGAGTGATAAAAATCAATGCACGGCCATGACAAAGTGCAGTACAGAGTAGCTTCTTTGCCTGTATCTTAGCAAGCAGTGAAGTGTGTTTTTTCATAAAACAATCCGATTATGTGGCGCGCAAAGATCAGAAACCGTGCATTCGACCGCATGGGCGAAGAATATGCCAGGTTGATAGACCCCAACCACTTTCTGGGGCGCAGCGCCTTTGACATCCCTTACAGAAATGTGCCGCCGGTGAATATTCTCCGGAATGGCGCGCTTTTTGAAATGGAAGTCATGGTGCCGGGCTTCACGCGAGAGGAGCTGGAGATTACCGTAAAAGATGACATCCTCACGATACGCGGGGAGAAGTCGGCCACGAAGGGGGATAAGAAAGATAACTACATCCTGGAAGAATTCGACTTCGACTCCTTCGAACGCAAGTTCAGGCTGGCCAATGCCATCGGGCACGAAAAGATCACTGCCCGATACGACAATGGCATTCTGCGGCTGACCTTCGTCGACGTGCCGAAGGAAGAGGAAAAAGCCTACAAGAAAGTGGCTGTAGAGTGACCCGCAATTGATTTCAGGCGCAAGGCGGCGGGTTTCCGAAGCCCGCAGGCGCCCGAAACGCTATATACACCCGTTTCCCCGTGGATACAGCGGGTTAGTATGTACGGAGGGGAAAGGGGTGGAAAAGCCGGTAAAAGCGCAAAAGAGGTACCCTCTCTTTGCGCTTTTACTTATTTATGCCCTACTTTACAGCCTGGATTAAAAAGCGAACCACATGCAAGCATTTCGCCGAATCATCGTAGCGCTCGACTTGTCAGAAACCGACCGGCATATCCTGCAATTCCTGGCGGCCAATGCGGCCCTGATGGGAATCGAAAAGGCTTACTTCCTGCACATCATGCCGGACTTTACCGTCCCCAAACACGTCGACGTCGAATTTCAAAAGCTCTTCGCCCCGGAATACCCGGTGGATGAAAAAGTTAGAGATAAACTGGGGTTCGACATCCAGGAGGCCTTCGGCGACGACGTCGGGCTGGAGTACTCCATCGAGGTGATCGAAGGAAAACCTTATGAAAAACTGCTGCACTGGACGAAAGTGAAGGAAGCCGACCTGCTGGTCGTCGGCAAAAAGGAAGTGAGCGAAGGGAGCGGCATCACGGCCAGGCGGGTAGCCCGAAACGCCCGGTGCAACATCCTTTTTATCCCGGCTGACGGGTATAGCGAGATCGACAACCTGATCGTGCCGCTCGATTTCTCTGCCCACTCGCTCCATGCCATCCGGGCTGCGCTGGATTTTAAAAACCGCAAAGAAGAGGCCGTTATAAACGGCCTGTACATCGTAGACCTGCCTCCCGAAGATTACTACTCGCGCTCGCGGCCCGGCACCGGGTATCGCGGGATACTCATGGAATCTGCCCAGGTGGCCTACGATAGCTTCGTCAAAGACAACAACCTCTCCGGGGCGGATATCGAAATGCACTTCCTCGAAAATAAACAGCACGATATTGCCGGCCATATTGAGGACTTCGCCCTGTCAAAACCCAACAGCATGATCGTCATGGGGGCCAAGGGCCATTCTCCTTTTGAGACTTTCCTCTTCGGCAGCATCACCGAAAAAATGGCGGAGCGGTTCAACCGCCTGCCATTGCTGGTCGTGCGGTGACCGCCTAACCACCTAAGCCCCTGTTAATCACTCATTCACTCATTCACTCATTCACTCATTCACTCATTCACTCATTCACTCCTTGTACTTAACATGCCCACCTGTTACATCATAGACGACGAACCCATCGCCATCGACATCATCCGCCGATACCTGGAAAGACTCAGCGATTTTGAAGTCAAAGGGACCTTCGAAGAGCCCCTGGAGGCATTTCAGGCTTTGAAAAGGGCGCCGGTGGACCTCATTTTCCTGGATATTCAGATGCCGGGGCTCTCCGGGCTGGAGATGCTGAAAGCCCTGGCCCGCAAGCCGGCCGTGATCCTCACCACCGCCCACCGGGAGTACGCCCTGGAAGGCTTCGAACTGGATGTAGTGGATTACCTGCTGAAGCCCATCGAATTCCAGCGCTTCCTGAAGGCCATCGACAAATTCCTGGAGCGGCTGCCGCCGGCGCCGGTATCCGCCGCTGCCAAACCTGCCGTGGAACCCGGCATCCTGGTGCGCGCCAACCGCAAGTCCGTCCGGGTGCGCCTGTCGGATGTCCTTTACATCGAAGGGTTGAAAGACTACGTCAAAATCATCCTGCCGGAAGGAAACCTGCTGACCAAAGAGCTGATCGGCGACATCGAACAGCGGCTGCCGCCGGAACAGTTCTTCCGCATCCACCGCTCCTTCATCGTGCCGCGCGACAAGATCGACGCCTTCACCGCCGTGGACGTGGAGATCGGAAAGTTCGAGATTCCCATCGGGCGGACGTATAAGGAGGCGTTTTTGAAATGGATTGAAAAGCAGGGGTGAGCCGGGCGAAAATCCTTTATTCCTTGTCCCCGGGGAGCCGCGCCGTTATGCAATCAGGTAAAGGCTTAAATCTGTTGATCTAAGTAGTTGAACATATTTATTGTCACTAATGCTGCTTCGAAAGCGTGGTCTGGCAGTTCTATTCCTGGGGCAATTGTTATATTGTTATATGGCTATATTGTTATATAGCTATATTGTTATGCTAATTGTGTCCGCTTACTTATCCAGCGCCCCTGATTGAATTTCATGAATTAATAAGCGGAAGTGATGTCGGCTGGCGACTCCGGCCTGCTCTGTGTTGTGGCTCGCCTGTCGACTATCACGACGTCGTGAATTCCGCTCAACCCTGGAATAAAAAACTCAAACCGCCTGCCCGAACGTAATCCGGTGCCCGTCAACCGTCGTGAGGTGGAACTCCCGCATCCCCCAGGGCTTGTCCACAGGCGGCTGGCGGATGGCCGCTCCTTTGGCAGCAAACTCCTGGTACAAGGCGTCGATGTCTTCGCAAACCAGATAGGCGAAATATGAATGGTCGCCCAACTCGCGAGGGGGGATGGCATCCGGGCATTCGCCCAGCATGAGGTAGCAGGCACCGCGCCGGGCGAAGCGCCAGCCGGGGTCGCCCACTTCGAAGATTTCGAATCCCAGGACGTCCCGGTACCAGGCGGCGGAACGCTGCAGGTCGGGCACGGCGAGCACGTAGCGGGCGGAGGTGATGGGCATGGTAAAAATTTTATCGTTCGGTCCCCATGACGCGCTGTATCCACTCGTGCGTCATCGCCACAATATCGTAATTAAATTTAGTTTCCAGATACTCCCGGTATTCCGGCGCCGACCGCAGCTTAGCCCCCTTCTCCATGCTACCGACTTTGATCATGGAGTGGTCGGTCCCCTCCACCAGTTTGAAGGCGCCATGGCCGGGGTTGGCCGTATTGGCGATGCGGGCGATCTCCCGCTGGGCCTCGTCGTTCACCGCTTCCATATCGGCCTCCCCGTAGAGGGAAAGGACCTGGCCGTGGAAACCCGCCCAGGCTTCGGAAAGGTTGTGGGCGTTGAGTTCCCGCCAGAAGTCCTCGTGGCGGTAGAGGATCTGGTCCTCGCCGTCAAAGGCGAAGTCGCGGTCCAGTATTTTCCGGTAATCCGGGTTCTGGTACAGCTCTTTGGAGCTTTTGCCCAGGTAGTAATGCTCGTACAACAGGGCGTAGAGGGTGCGCACGTCGCGGTCGGTTTCCGCGTAGTCGTGCCCGAGCAGGGGGTTCTGGTAGCGGACCATCTTGAGCAGGTACTCCACCCATACCTCGTGGGTGATGCCGTACACCGCGACGCCCCTGGGCTGCGTTTCGGCGGCGATGATCGGAGCGTAGACGCCGCCCATGGAATGCCCCCAGATGAAGATGTTGTCCGTGTTGATGAAATCGTATCGCTGCATGGCATCGTAAGCTACGCGGTAAGCCTCCAGTTCGTTGTCGAAGCCCAGTTCCAGGCAGTTGCCGGTACTGACGTTGTCGCCCATGCCCGGCTTTTCCACCCGGAAGATGGCGTAGCCCAGCCCGCTGAGGCTGTCCAGCAATTTGCGGTAGGGGTGGATGGGCGAGAAGCTCTCCACCGAGCTGCAGGTATATCCGGGGATGAAGTAGATGGCGGGGTGCGGCCCCGGCGCGTTCGGCTTGTTGACGATGGTGCGCAGCCAGCCGCCCTTATAGGGGATTTCGCCGTAGAGGACTTCCGAGGTGGCAGACGTTTCGTAGGGGATGGGCGCCACGGCGCCTTCCAACTCCGCTATTTTGCCGTCCCGCCAGACAGTAAACCGGGCGGGCTGCCCTTCCCGCACCGACTGCAGGGCTTCCTGCAAGGCGTTGCCGGGGTTGGCCGGCAAGCCGTTGACGGCCAGCAGCACATCCCCGCTCTTTCCGCCGGCATTGGCGTAGGTGGCGCCAGGGAACACCTGCCGGATGACCATGCCCCGGGCTTCTTTCAGGCCCAGTGCCTGCGCCAGGCTGTCGGCTGCAGGCTCTAACTGTACGCCCAGCCGGCCGCGGCGCTGGATGTGCTGGGCGTGGCAGAGATGGATAGAAAGCAGCAGGAAGGCGAAGGCGTAGATCAGTTTCATTTTTTTCTCACAAAGGTAGAGGGGAACAGGACAAGGGATAGTGGGTAATATTGCTAAAAAGGGCGGGACGGCTACCCGTCTGACGTTGGATCCTGCTTTTCAGTATTAAAAGCGGGATATGTTGTTTGTTGTCGGTTTGGCTTCATGGTCGCCAGTACAATTGGGTTCCTCAACTGGTAACTAACAACTCGCAACAGCCACTTGTCCAGCGTTCGACCGAGCTCACGCCGAGGTCCTTAGACAGATACCCGGCGGACCCCCCCAGCTACTGTGCCCTATGCGAAAACTCCTATGTGTTCTATGCGGCAAAAATTCAGGACGCCGGAAAGCCCGAATACTGCCGCTTATAAGGTGCCAGAAAACCAAGCACGATGTCTTCCTGCGAAATGCCCTTCTCCATAAGCCGGTCGACGATGACGGCGTCCGTCCAGTCCTGCTGAACCCAGACTTTGCCGTCTTTGATGTCGATGTGGATGATGGTGTTGTATATTGGCATTGTAATCAAAAAAGTTTTATTTTTGAATTTTAACACCTAAAAAGGGAGTATGAATGTTATCCCACCACCGGTTCGCAAGAAGAAGCCATCCACGCCCCGGAAAAAGAAACCTCTTAATCCATTTTCACTTTTCCTCCTTATTGTTATTGCTGCCGCAGGTGTTCAAATTGGAGGAAGATGGTATTCATTTGAAAAAGAAAAAGGTTTACTGGAAAAGCAACTCGAACCTTATGAGGAAGCTGAACAATATGCTTTGCTGGCCAGTAGAGATGGATGGTATGAATGTTGTAATTGTCCTGCTGAAAGAGTATTTTTGCTAAGGAGCGAGGTTTGGAAATATGGATCAACAATTAAGAAAAATCGCTATCCTGAAAGTTTTCTGGAGCAGAACAAGGTAGAATATATTGTGCAGTTCGAAGGAGATTTAACGGCTTGCCGAAAAGAAGAAATAAGAAAAATCCGGATGTATAAATTTTCTGCTGAAAACAGGAAAAGAGAGATTGCTAAACGGTTGGTTAGGCCTCCGGGGAATTGCAGGAATTCTTAAAATAGCCTTGTGTATGTTAGTGCAAAGGATGATACATTCAGACTTGGTGGATAAGGTAGATAGCTATTCCCTGGATGATGCTTTAAAGCCATTGGATGCCCCCCTGGTCATAACCTTTGTAGCATTAAAGGACAACTACACGCCGGAAGGGATCAAACAGGAAAATGGCAAAACCTACCTGACTATCCGCCTCTCCTACGAGAAGGTCAGGCAATGTAAGGGCAGCGCCCTGGATTTGATGACGTTCAGTTTGCTTTCTCAAATACGCCACCTTAAGCATCTGGACTGGTATAAGTTGTATTACCAGATTAAGAGGGCGCTCAATCGTTAGAAATATGGATAAAATAAAAAATTACCGAGCCCTTAAAGAATTCGCAGCCGCCTGAGCCACATGCAACAACAACTCCACGCCCTACAATCCTCCCTCGACGGAGAACTCCACTACGGCAGCCTCATGCGCCACCTCTACGCCACCGACGCCTCCGCCTACCGGGAGCTGCCGCTGGCCGTCGCCCTGCCCAAACACGCGGAAGACATCCGCCGGGTGATCCTCTTTGCCCGCGAGCACGGCCTGTCCGTTATCCCCCGGGCGGCGGGCACTTCCCTGGCGGGGCAGTGCGTGGGCGACGGCATCGTGGTCGACATTTCCAAATACATGAACCGCATCCTGGAGGTGGACGCCCGGGAGGGCTGGGTGCGGGTGCAGCCCGGCGTCGTCCGCGACGAGCTCAACCTGTTCCTGAAAGATCACGGCCTGTTCTTCGGCCCCAATACCTCCACCGCCAACCGCGCCATGATCGGCGGCATGGTGGGCAATAACTCCTGCGGCACCACGTCCATCGTCTACGGCGCCACCCGCGACCATGTGCTGGAGCTGCAAACCATCCTCAGCGACGGCGACAGCGCCACCTTCCACGCCCTAAGCCCGGAAGAGCTGGAGCAGAAACTACAGGGCGACAAGCTGGAAAACAAGGTCTACCGGCAGCTTTTCGAAGCGCTGAGCCGCCCGGAACAGCAGCAGTTGATCCGGGAGAACTACCCCAAAGCCAGCATCCACCGCCGCAATACGGGCTACGCCGTCGACGTGCTGCTGGACGGGCAGCCCTTCCGCCCGGAAGGCGAACCCTTCAACCTGTGCAAGCTGCTCGCCGGCTCGGAAGGCACCCTGGCTTTCACCACCGAGGTCAAACTGCATGTGGACCCCTTGCCCAAGCCCAAAGACGTGGTCGTCTGCGCCCATTTCAACAGCATCGACGAATCTATGGAGGCCGTCCTGGTGGCCATGTCCTTCCGGCCCGACGCCTGCGAGCTGATGGACAAGATCCTGATGGACCTGACCAAACACAACATCGAGCAGCGCAAAAACCGCTTCTTCGTAGAGGGCGACCCCGCCGCCGTCCTCATGGTGGAATTCCGGGGCGACACGACAGGAGAGGCCACCGAACAGGCAGAGGCTATGATCGCCGCTATGAGAAAGCAAGGCCTGGGTTACGCTTACCCCATCGTAGCGGCGCCGAAGACAAAGCAGGTGTGGGACCTGCGCAAGGCCGGCCTGGGCATTATGGGCAACATGGAAGGCGACCCCAAGCCGGTGGCCTGCATCGAGGATACGGCGGTCGACATCCAGGACCTGCCCGCCTACATCCGCGAATTCACCCAGCTGATGGCGGGCTTTAAACAGCAGGCGGTTTACTATGCCCACGCCGGCGCCGGCGAGCTCCACCTGCGGCCCATCCTCAACCTCAAGGAGGCCGAAGGGCAGCGCCTCTTTCACGACATCACCGAGGCCGTCGCCCGCCTGGTCAAAAAATACGACGGTTCTCTGAGCGGCGAGCACGGCGACGGCCGGGTGCGCGCCGAGTTCATCCCCCTGATGATCGGCGAGCAGAACTACGAACTGCTCAAAGCGGTCAAACGCACCTGGGACCCGCAGAACATCTTCAACCCCGGCAAGATCGTCGACGCGCCGCCCATGAACAGCTCCCTGCGCTACCAGGTACTTACCAGGAGACTCCGGCGTTCGACACCGTTTTCGATTTCTCCCAAACCCAGGGCATCCTGCGCGCCGCGGAGAAGTGTAACGGCTCGGGCGACTGCCGCAAGCTCTCCTTGCTGGCGGCACCATGTGCCCCAGCTACCGCGCCACCCGCGACGAGAAGGACACCACCCGCGCCCGCGCCAACGCCCTGCGCGAGTTTCTGACCATGAACGTGAAGGAAAACCCCTTCAACCATCCCGAGATCCACGAGGCGATGGACCTCTGCCTGTCCTGCAAGGGCTGCACCGCCGAGTGCCCCTCCAACGTGGACATGGCGACCCTCAAGGCGGAGTTCCTGTACCAGTACTACAAATCGAACGGTATCCCCTTGCGCTCCCGTGCCTTCGCCAACTTCGGCAGGCTGAACGGGCTGGCATCCCTGGCGCCGGGCCTGAGCAACTTCTTTTTGAGCAATGCCTTTTTCAGCGGCCTCCTGAAGCGCTTCCTGAACGTCGCGCCCGAGCGCTCCTTACCCCTGCTCCACTCCACGACCCTCCGCCGCTGGTTTGCCCAAAACCGGGCGAAGCTGCTGCCCGCTACCGATCCGGTGGGCGCCGTGTGGTTCTTCTGCGACGAATTCACCAACTACAACGACACCGCCATCGGCATCAAGGCCATCGAACTGCTCAGCCGCCTGGGCTACGAGGTGCGGATGGCCGATCACGAGGAGAGCGGCCGGGCTCACTTCTCGAAAGGGATGCTGACAGCCGCCCAGCGCATGGCACGGCGAAATGTGGAAATATTCAAAGACATCGTTACCGCCGATACGCCCCTGCTCGGCGTAGAGCCCTCCGCCATCCTCGGCTTCCGCGACGAGTATCCCCGCCTGGTGCGCCCGGAACAGCGCGAAGCCGCCAAAGCCCTGGGCCAGAACGCCCTGATGATGGAAGAGTTCCTGGCGCGCGAGATCGGGGCCGGCCGCATCCGGGCGGAGCAGTTCACTACCGAACCCCGGCACATCCTGCTGCACGGCCACTGCCACCAGAAGTCGCTGGCTAGCGTGGATGTCTCCGCCTTTGCCCTCAGTCTGCCCAAAAACTATACGGTGGAGGTGATTCCTTCCGGCTGCTGCGGCATGGCCGGCTCCTTCGGCTACGAGGCGGAGCACTACGAGGTGAGTATGAAGGTGGGGGAGGAGGTCTTGTTTCCGGCAGTGCGGAAGGCTTCAAAAGGGGCTATCATTGCGGCGCCGGGCACCAGCTGCCGCCATCAGATCCGGGATGGGGCGGGGCGGGAGGCGGTGCATCCGGTGGAGGTGTTGTGGGGGGCGTTGGGTTGATGAGACTTGGTAAGTTTTTTCAGCGGGGAACTGACCGGAAACTTGCCAGGCCTTGTTTCAGCCAAGAGCCTTTAGGTGTAAAGGGGAATGTCTATTTTTTGAACTTCTGGTTCAGAAATTGCTCCAAACTCGATCAGTGCCGCTCTGGCGGAAGTAAGCATCCTTTTTTTCCAACTGCCTTTTTGATGCAATGCATCTCCTTCTTCATTAAACCATCGAAGCGAAAAATGCCAGAAGTTTGAGCGTACAGGGGTATGCAGAACTTTGCATATAGCCGTGAAGCCGTCTTGCCCTTCCTTATCATATGGTATGGATAAGCCATTTAGCTTGTTGATAGGGAGGTAGATGGCTCCCAAGGTATCTACGTGCTCAAAATCATCGGGATAAGATGGAGCCTCAATAGCTTCTCCTACAGGCCAAAGTTCTCTGGTGAAGTATTCTTTATTCTCTCCAATTATTCGCCAGAAGCGGTCTTCAGGCAAAAAAATCCCGATGAGGTTTGTGGAAAGGTCATGCAAATGTCCAGTTTGAAAGGATATATACTTTGGCTTTATGGTATGAGTAATTGGGTCAATAATATCAGTATCAGGAGTACCTCTTTGTAGGAAGAAAGAATCCAGTGCTTCAATATCAGAGATTAGGCGGTAGTTCGGCCGGGGCAGTAGTCGGTCCGGATAAACCATAAGTGCGATCTACTTTTTAGCAAAGTATTGGATGTATTGATTTACAGCAGGATCGAATTCCCCACCATGAGCCAAAACGGGAACGCCCTTTCTGTAGATGTTAAAAACTACCTCCGTTTCCTCGTCAGGAGCGAAGTGTGCTTCCACATAAGCGTTTTCTTCTGCATAAAGGGCTGTGAAAAAAACTGTGGCATCAGGAGTGACATCAACTGATATCTTTTCAGGATTGGTAAGTAATATAAAGACAGCCAGTGAAACCGACCTTTTAAATACTTCCTTATGAGAAATACCTGAAAATGCAGATTGCCCTTGTTCCCAACGTTTCTTGAACAGCAGCGTCAATTGATCATATCTTCTTTGAAACTGGCGTAGAATGTCCTGATGAGCTATATCTGTAGAGAAACTTCCCGCCTGTAAGTATTCAGTAGTGTTGAATACAAACAATTCTCCCCTTGCCTCAGGCTCTGGAGATTGCTGAAAGAAGTATTCTAACCCTTCGGTTCCGGTTGGTGGCAGATCGGGAGTGATGGTTAGCATAACTATTATTCGTATTCAGGGTTAAGGGTATCGAGAAACTCTTTTTTAAGGATGCGAACGAAAAAGTCTTTTTCAACGCTATGAAGCTGGTCAATGTGTTCGAAAAACTCTTCCATATTTGCCTGCTGAGAAGGCTCCCCAATTACATCGATATCAATGATAGAAAAGAAATCATCCTGATGTGGAGGGGTACGCTTTGCATTGTTAACCAGGTTCAGAACTACCCTCGCGCCATTCTCGATTAGTTCGGTTCTTACGGAAGTATTGTGTGCGTGCTGGCCTGTAAAAGCAAAATTCAAGTCCATCCGTAGATGATCGAAGATAAGGATATTCTGAAATTCACTGATATATCGAATGCCAACTCTACTGAACCTTTTTATATATCCTGCTTTATTCAGTCTATCCAGTACTCTCTTTATTACTGGAAAATAGTCTTTCCATCCGGGATAGGCGTCAAGGGAGTTAAAGATGATGCGTTCTTCATGTACACGAATCTTTATCTTTTCGTCAGTGAAATCCAGGGCATTACTTCCGCCCAACTTCAGCTGTTGTTGTGGCCCCAGATGGAGGACGCCCAATGGATTGATCTCCGAAAGTAGTTGAAAGTCGTCAACCAACTCTTTGTATAGTAATCCCTTCAGAATTTCATAAGGCAACTCCGCTTCGTAGCGCACTTCAACGATCGTATCCCGTAAGTAATCTGGCGTTATCTTCGCAAGAACCGGCATATTGCGGCTTTTTTGCACTAATGTAACAAAATAATGGAGTTAATGGGTGAATGTCAAGATATTGGGGTGCTCTTACCCGTATTTATTCAATCTAACCTGAAGGTCATATTCATCAACTTCTTCCATGATTTTCTGAGAAAGCCGGTTTAGCTCATCTCCACTAATAACTCGATTACCTTTTTGGTCAAGCTCCCGTTTCATTAGAAGGTCAGCCACCTGATGAATAGCTTCAGATACTTTTTCAGCGTTGAAAATCTCTTTTACTTCTGCAATTAAAAGGCCTAACAATTCAGAATGAGCTTTCTCCTTTTCTATACGGTCATCAATCTCCCGTCTTAAAATTAGCCCTAATAACTTTTGGGCATTCTTCCTATCTGGATGTTCGCCTTTCTCACTTCCAAAGCTGCTGATTGCTCTATCAGGGCGAACGAAACTAAATTCTGAAGCAAAGCCAGCAACTGAAAGGAAAACGTTGGCAACCGCCAATTTTGTATTCAATGAGTATGGATTAGGCCAAGAAAATAATCCATCAATGAACTGATTCCCGGAATCAGAGTCCGACCATCTACTATAAATTGGAAGCCCAACTCCTTCCACTTGACCAGAATGAGAATCTTCTGACACCCACATTGATTTCGGAGACGGAAAAAATAGCGATACTTCAATTGTAAAAGGAACTCTTCTCAATAGTGCATTCATTACAAAGTGCCCAGCTTCGTGATAGGCTAATTTTCTCAGCGTATCTATCTCAACCGTGTCGGATTTCTCAAACATATCGGTGAACTCGTATACATCATCGCCTTTTTCCTTTTTCATAGAAATTAGCTTTAAAAAAGGATTTAATCACGAAAATAACTCCAGTTTTTTAGACAGATGTCCAAATAGAATATGAAGCATCAAATATAAGAGATTGCATTTTCAAAACGGCCGTCGCTTATTTTTACTCCCTCATGAATGTAACATAAAGAATTGTTTTTCAGTAAAACTTTAGTACAAAATTGAGAAAACTACCAACATAATTATACCTATGGAAACAGGCGCTTTTCTCCGATGGCTTCCATATCTATTGATTGGAATATGGGGGCTCTTTTCGATAGTGTACCTCATTCGGGGCATTTTGAAGCCAGACAGGATCAACCCATTTTTACTGAGTGCTATCCCCTCAGTTTTCACAACTCTTGGAGTGCTCGGCACTTTCATCGGCATAGCAGTAGGATTGGAAAAGTTTGATGTCAATAACATCGATGACAGCATACCTGCGCTTTTGGAAGGCATGAAAACTGCTTTTTACTCCTCTATCATCGGAATTGGGTTGTCTTTAATCTCTGCTCGCTTTGTGGAGTATCTTCAGAGAGTTTATTCTAAAAAACAACCTCAAAAAATTAGTGGTGAAGAGCAAGCCATTTATGAGCTTACCCTGGCGGTGGAGCGCCTGCAGAAACTGATCTCCAGCGACAGTGACGAAAGCCTCTCTACCCACCTTGTGAAAATGCGGCAAGCCATTAGGGATGAGAGTAAAGCCATTGCCGGCCAAATTGCTGCGGTGGAGCAAAGCCTGGGTGGAGATGGGGATACTAGCCTCCTTTCGCAAACCATCTTATTTAGGAATGATAACCATGAGCAACTACTGAAACTTAAGCAAAGTGTTGAACAATTGGGTGAAGCTGTAAATGCTCCGGCATACGTAACCCGGCAAATGGAGTTGTTACAGGAGTTCAGTAACCGCCAGAACAATGCAGAGGCGGGAAAGGCAGAAATGTACCGGCAGATATTCACTCAGCTAAAAAACAACAACCTCTTCATCCAGGAAGAGCTGGATAAATTTGGGGACCTCTTGGCAAAGAATAATACTGAGGCATTGGTCCAGGCTATCGAAAATGTTATCGGCGGATTCAATGAACGGTTGAATGAGCTTCTGGAACGCCTCGTAAAGGAGAACTTTGAACAGCTCAACAACAGTGTTCAGCAGCTCAATACCTGGCAGATGGAAAATAAAGAAATGGTAGAGAAGTTGGTGACACAGTTCCATAAGGTGTCGGAAGATTTTTCTACTTCTTCAAGTGCTATCAAAGATATTTCCGCTTCTACAAAGCAGTTGGTTGATGACGATGGGCGGCTTTCCAAGCTCATTCAAGAGCTTGAAAAGGTAATGACAGAAGAAACAAAATTCCGCCAGAGCATTGAGCAGTTACATCGGGTGACCAGTTCCTATGAGTCCACCTGGGATAAAGCAAATCAATGGATGGAAAAACACCAAGGGTTTATAGAATCTGTTGAAGAACTAATCGAAAGCCTACGGGAGATCGAAGCACTACGCAATCAAACGAAAGGGTTCTTCAATGACATCAAGGAGCAGCTTTCCGAATCAGTGAGGATCTTACAAGGGGGAAATGAGAAGCTACTGGAAGAGGTAAATACGCTGAACAATGCCTTTTATGAGAGGCTGGACCAAAGCTTTCACAGCCTCGATAAAATCCTTCAATCAATGGTAATGGGATATGCTAACCGCCTCAAAGCTGTTAACTGATGTTCAATAATCACGAAAATTACTGGGTCTCCCTCTCCGATATAATGACCGGGCTGATGGTGATCTTCATGTTCATAGCCATCAGCTATATCCTGCAGGTCCAACGACAGCAGCAGAGTGTTGATGACCTTCTCAAGGATTACAGTAAGACAGTTGAAAAACTGTACGAGGAACTTAAAGTAGAATTCGAAGAAGACTTTACGGAAGAAAATTGGAACGCCAAACTGGAAGATGACCTGTCCATCCGCTTTCTCAACGAGCGGGTGCTTTTCTACGAGGGAGACGCTAGGGTGCGCACCCGTTTTCGGGCTATCCTCGATGATTTCTTCCCCCGTTACATCAATATTTTGCTCAAGCCGGAATACAGGAATAAGATTGCCGAAGTCCGGATCGAAGGCCATACCAATTCCAGAGGCGGTTACATGGATAACCTCCGCTTATCGCAGGAACGTACCTCTAATGTATTAGGCTATATTTTCTTCGATAACGATAGTGCTTTTTCCAACCTTCCGGAGAAAAATAAAGAGCTGGTTAAATTTTGGTTTACTGCGAATGGGTTTTCCTCCGGGCGGACAATAGATGATTCCGGGAAGTTGACGCTATACTCCGGAAAGGAAGAAGATTTCACTACCTCCCGCAGAGTGGAATTCCGCATTGTGATGAAAACAGATGAGTTGGTTCAGAATATTATGGCACAAAAAAAGGAATGAGTATGGAACTGTATGCTTTTTCCAGCCTGAAAGAACAAGTCAAAAAAACATTCAACGTCGACCCCGACAAAGTCGAATCCACCTTTGAATTCAAGCGGATCAAGAGGCAGCTAAAGCAAAAAGACATCAAATACAAGGTGGCTTTTGAGCGCGATGGGGAGCAAGGCATATTTTACGAGGAGGATGGAGTGTATTATAAAGGCTTTTTATACATCCCGGTGTTCAACCAAAGGGCTGCAGCAGAAAAAGGGTGGAACACATTACCAACCTTCCACATTGCAAAGTGCCAAACGATCATAAACCAAATGAAAAGGGATAATTTTCATGGCCACTATGTCTTCGAAAATACGATCGTTTTCATGAAAGACATTGATGGAATAGAAAAGGATCTTCGCTCATGTAAAAATTGTGGCCGGGAAACAGGCCTTTCATCAATGCACACTACCGAATATTATAACAACTTCATAAAGAATGATGAGACCCCTGGAAACCTGAAAGCCAATGACCTGCCAAAAGAATATGAAACCAATCTTTGGGGCTACACTCCGGATTGGTACGAAAAAAGCCAGGAATACCGGCAAAAGAAAAAGTTTACTTGTGAGTCCTGCGGCATCCGTCTTGACGGCGCCAATGGCTGGTACCTGGACACGCACCATATCAGTGGAAGAAAAACGAACAACAGCCCCCGTAATCTCAAATGTTTATGTGTACTGTGCCATGCCAATGTGGATGAAGTGCACCAGAGAAACTTTAGTACAGGCCGAAATAAGCAAAGGCTGGAGGAATTCGTACAGCGTTTTCGAAAGGAGCTCTCACGGTTGGGTAATCAATATATATGAGCCAGGTATTTTGGGCATTCAGCAGATTCATTTCAGAATGACTTCCACTTGCAACAGTGAGAGTCAAATAGCACTTTTTATGAAGTTCAGCCTCCATAATCCGGCTCATCCTCCCCATAAGCCCTGTTTAAAGAAACGGAAGCCCCTTGCCGCCATTCTTCTATTTCTGATTCAGGGAAATCCTCATCAATATCAAGTAACTTGAGAACGCTTCGCAACACCCATTCCTCCTCCGTCTGCTTTATTTTTTCAATTATTTTCTCCCGGGCAATCTGGATATTCATTATCGCCAAATTTTTTATTTCATTAAATTTACGCAGGAAATTGCAAATTCCCCTTCAATGAAGGAAGGAAAAAAGCAACATTCACGGATTTAACCCGCCACCTGGCTATTGGACGATTACGGGGTCTGATGAAAAAAACCTTTCCATATTTTTGAGGTGGTACAACCTGCCGGGTTTCGCGCAAGTTCCCATGTTGCTGAACCCGGCAGCGCCTGCCTACCTGCAGGCAATGCTGGCACAGCAGGCGGGCCTGGCAGTACGGCAGGCAGGTTTATCGAAGACGCAACAGCATGGCTATCGCAATGCCGCTCTGGCGAAAACCGCCTCTTTTGCCGGAAAATAATGGCCAGGTCCTTATAAAAAACTATATTTTCGCCCCGCGCCCCCTTTTCATGAACCTGGAGAGGGGCGTGCAGACACAGGGCATACCCCCGGGCATCACGCTTCCGGGAAAGCCCCCCGTTCCGGCCGCGTCGTGGTTTCCGGCATTCCTGCCCGGCCCACACACCGCCGGAATGCCAGAAACCACAACAAAACAACCTAACCATGCCAAAACAACTCATCGAATGCGTGCCCAACTTCAGCGAGGGGCGCGACATGGACATCATCAAGCAGATCACCGACGAAATTGAAAGCGTTGAAGGCGTCAAGCTGCTCGACGTCGACCCCGGCAAGGCCACCAACCGAACGGTGGTGACCTTCGTGGGCGAGCCGGAGCCGGTCGTGCAGGCCGCCTTCCTGGCCATCAAAAAGGCGGCCGAGCTGATCGACATGCGCACGCACCAGGGCGAGCACCCCCGCATGGGCGCTACCGACGTCTGCCCCCTGATCCCCATCTCCAACATCACCATGGAGGAGACAGTGAAGTGGGCGCACAAGCTGGGCGAAATGGCCGGCAGGGAACTGGGCATACCTTTATATATGTATGAATACGCTGCCAGTAAACCGGAATGGAAAAACCTGGCCACCATCCGCGCCGGAGAATATGAGGCTTTGCCTGAAAAACTGGAAAAACCGGAGTGGAAGCCCGACTACGGCCCCGCCCGCTTCAACGCCCGCGCCGGCGCCACCGCCATCGGCGCCCGCGATTTCCTGATCGCCTACAACGTCAACCTCAACACCACTTCGGTGCGCCGCGCCAACTCGGTGGTACCTTCGATATACGAGAACAGGGGTGGGTGAAACGGGAAGGGATAAAGTGAATGGCGCTATCCTTCGGGATGAAAAAGGGGAACCCCTGCGCGAGCCAGGCGCCTGTAAAGGGGTAAAGGCCATTGGCTGGTTCATCGAGGAGTATGGCATTGCCCAAATCTCGATGAACATCACCAAGATCAGAGAGACGCCGTTGCACATCGCCTTTGAAGAATGCCGTAAAAGCGCCAACCGGCGGGGTATGAGAGTCACCGGTTCGGAGCTGGTGGGGCTCGTCCCGCTACAGGTCATGCTCGATGCCGGCCACTATTTCCTCCGCCAGCAGCAACGGTCCCTCGGGGTTTCGGAAGAGGAAGTGATCAAAATTGCCGTCAAGTCACTGGGGTTGGACGAGTTGGCGCCTTTCGACCCCCGAAAAAAGATCATTGAGTACCAACTGCGAGACGACACCCCTACTCCTCTGCTGGATATGAACCTCCGGGCGTTCGCCAACGAGACGGCCTCTGAAAGTGTAGCGCCGGGGGGAGGCTCCATCGCTGCTTATGTTGGCGCGCTGGGTGCCGCCCTGGGCACGATGGTGGCCAACCTGTCGTCGCACCGCCGGGTGTGGGACCATCGCTGGGAGGAATTCTCCGCCTGGGCGGAGAAGGGGCAGCATATCAAAGATGCCCTGCTTCGGCTGGTGGATGAAGACACCCGCGCCTTCAACCGCATTATCGAGGCGGTGCGCCTGCCCAAGGGAACCGAAGAGGAAAAAGCCGCCCGGGAAAATGCCATGCAGGAGGCTACCAAATACGCCACGGAAGTCCCGTTCCAGACCATGGAGCTGGCCCTGCGGTCCTTCGAGGTGGCCAAAGCAATGGCTACCGAGGGCAACCCCAACTCCGCCAGCGATGCCGGCGTCGGGGCGCTGTGTGCCCGCGCCGCCGTCTTCGGGGCACTACTTAACGTACAGATCAACGCCAAGGGGCTCAGGGATAAGGCCTTTGCTGAAGATATTACCGCCAAGGCAGAGAAAATGGCGGAAGAAGCCGACCGGCTGGAGAAGGAGGTGCTGGAGATCGTGAGGAAGAAGGTGGAGGAGCAGGGGTAGGTGTATTGTAGAAATATGTGGAAATGTATGGAGATACGTGGGAATGCATGGAAATACGTGGAGATACATGGAAATGCGTGGAAATACGTGGAGATACATGGAAATGCGTGGAGATACATGGAAATACGTGGAGATACATGGAAATACATGGAGATACATGGAAATGCGTGGAGATACATGGAAATACGTGGAGATACATGGAAATGCGTGGAGATACATGGAAATACGTGGAGATACATGGAGATACATGGAAATGCGTGGAAATGCCGGCGGTGGAGCAAGGGTGTTATGGGCCCGTCGAACAAGGCACCTGCCTTCAGTCCTTATTCCGGCAACCAGGGCCCGGCAGGCCGGGAAAGCACTTTTCCCCGGGTTCCTCCCCTGCGGAAAGTGGTTTCCCGGCCAAAAAAAAGCAGCTCCGAAGGAGCCTCCGGAGCTGCAGAAAACCAACTTCAAAAGGGGGTTAAGCGTGACTCGTTAATGTTATAGGGCAAAAACGGAATCACGGTACTAAGCAGTGATTAAGAAATAACTTCACCCTCATTTTTTAAGGGTTACTAAGACAGCATCTACTAATATCAAGTGAAATAGCCGATAACATGCAACAGCTACGCACAGGAGCAGCACATGTACGGAAGCCCGGAAGAAACGGGGCAAAAGGTTTGATAGTTGCTCAGAGGACAATCAGGGTGTATCCTCTTATTCCGAAGATTAAAACTATATATCGGCTTTGGGAAAGGCTGGCTTTTTTACTGATCAGCCAGTTCAGAAAGCAAAGGTATCAAAATTCCTGACAAAAGTCAACTTGTTTTAAGGCAAGGGCCGGATCAGCTTCTTTGCCGGCATAATACCGAGGGGGCCGGCGGGCATTTCTACGCATTTCCAGGCATTTCTCCATTTCATTCCGCGCAGTGCCTACGGGAGGTTTTTCGCTGCTGCGTCCAGTTCTTCATAAAAATCCTCTCCGAACTTTCGGATGAGGGCTTCGCGGAGGAACTGGTAAACCGGCAGTTGCTGTTGCCGGCCCCGTTCGCAGGCTGCCGAGCAGATATCCCAGCGGTCGTAGTTGAGGGCCTGCATGCCTGCCCGCTCGTCTACGGAAGCCCGAATGGGGTAGAGGTGGCAGGATATGGGTTTCCTGAAATCCGTTTTCCCGGCGTTGTAGGCCTGTTCTAAACCGCATTTGGCGATGCCGTTGTCGTCGTATACCATATAAGCGCAGGGGCCACCGTCAATCAGGGGGGTGGCGTAATGGCCGCTTTCCTCATCGTGCGTCCAGAGCCCTTCCTGTTCGATGGTGGCGATGCCGGCCGGGCGGAGGAAAGGCCGGACGGCTTCGAAGATCCGCGTCAGCGTGTATCGCTCCTCCGGCGCCACCGGAGCGCCAAGGTCGCCCTCCCAGCAACAGGCGCCTTTGCAGGCATTGAGGTTGCAGAGAAACTGTTCCCGGATAATATCGTCACTGATGAGGACATCGCCAATCATTAACATAGCAATCATCGACTTTTGATCAATCGGGCTGCATCAAAGTCAACCCCCTTAATACAGTTGCAAAAATAAGAGATCAGGGCCAATAGCGGGCCACGGGCGTGCAACTTTATTCGCCGTCGCCTGGAATTCAAAACCATTGAAAGTAAAGGTGGCATGCTCTATAAAACGCCTGAAAATTGTATTTTGTCCCGACATAACCGAAAACAAGATTATGAAAAGATTGACTTTTTGTTTTTTCTTTCTTGCTCTGGCTTCCGGCCTGTTTGCGCAGCAACGCGAAGCCGGGGCCCGCAGGGCTACCGAAGAGGCCCGGGTACTTTACCAGCTCGACGAAGAGCAAGCAACGGAGATGTATGTTATCCAGGAGCGCTGGCTGCGCAACCTGGCTTCCATTGAGGAGTTGCGCGAGGCCGATTACTACCGTTTCCTGCAAAAGAAGAACTCGGCCCGCGAGGGAGCGATGGCTTCGATCCGCCGATTGTTGCGGGAGGGCCAGATGGAAATTTTCAACCAGCAGCTCGCCAGCCGCCGGAAGGAAGAGGCGGCGGTGGCGGCAAGGCTCAAGGCGGAAGGCGCCTCCCGGGAGGAGATCCAGATAGCGCTGTGGGAACTGGAATAAGCTTCCGGAAGGCGGTTCGTCAAGGGCCGCTTTTTTCTTTTCTGGTCAATTTAAAGATGAATTATCCGTATTATTGGCCAGCGGCGAAACAATCGTCAGCGAGAAGGGGCGGCGGGCAAAGTAAGTTCCGGGGAATTGATGCCTTTACTGGTTAGGCGCTGTGCCGATTTTCCGGCGCCCCCCGAACATTGGCAGTGGGCGGCTGTTATCTTTTCATCGGCTGGATAAGTATTTCAACTATTCATACACATTTTAATTACGAACATATACATGGATCCTCTAAAACAAAAATTCAACGATAAAGCATCCGCTCTGCGAGAAGAGGTCCGGGAATTGCTGAAAAAACATGGCGACAAAAAAGTCGATGAAGTAAAACTCAAACAGATTTACGGGGGCGCCCGCGGCATCAAGATGATGGTTTGGGAAACCTCTCAGCTCGACCCTGTCAAGGGGATCAGCTTCCGGGGATATTACATACCGGAGCTTCGGGAGAAGCTGCCCAAGGGGCCCGATGGGAAAGAGCCCCGGCCGGAAGGGTTGTTCTGGCTGATGCTTGTCGGGGAAATCCCGACGGATGAAGAAGTTCACTGGCTGACCCAGCAATGGACCCGGCGCAGCAACGTGCCCGAACATGTTTTCCGTATCCTGGACAGCCTGCCTCCCTCGACCCACCCCATGACCCAGTTTATCACGGCCATCACGGCGATGCAAACGGAGAGCTGTTTTGCCCGCCGTTATGACGAAGGGGTCAATAAACTGGATTACTGGGACGCCACCTACGAGGATACCATGAACCTGATCGCCCGCCTGCCGCGGGTGGCGGCTTACATCTACCGGCGGACTTACCATGACAACAAGCACATCGCTCCCGATATCGCGCAGGATTGGGCCGGCAACTTCGCCCACATGCTGGGTATCGAAAAGCCGGATTTCAAAAACCTGATGCGCCTCTACCTGACGATCCACGCCGACCACGAAGGCGGCAACGCCTCGGCACATACTACACACCTGGTCGGCTCGACCCTCAGCGACGCCTACCTGTCGCTGGCCGCCGGCATGACGGCGCTGGCAGGGCCGCTCCACGGCCTGGCCAACCAGGAGGTGATCAAGTGGATCTTCAGCATGCTCGATGCGCTGGGCACCACCAAACCAACAAAAGAACAGATCGCTGATTATGTAGACAGCACCCTGGCCGCCGGGCAGGTCATCCCGGGCTATGGCCATGCCGTCCTCCGGGAGCCGGATCCTCGGTTTATGGCTCAGAAACGCTTCGCGGAAGCCTATATCGAAGACGATGACATCGTCAACGTGGTCTGGAAGGTCTTCGAAGTCGTGCCTCCAATCCTGGAAAACCTGGGCAAGGTCAAAAACCCATGGCCGAACGTTGACGCTCATTCCGGGGCACTGCTGGTGCATTACGGATTGAAAGAGTACAGTTTTTACACGGTACTGTTCGGTGTTTCCCGCGCCCTCGGCGTCCTTTCCTCCCTGTGTTGGGCCCGGGCCCTGGGCTTCCCGCTGGAACGCCCCAAATCGGTGACGACCAACTGGGTTAAAAACTACCTGAAAAAGGAACAGGAGGCCGGCGTGAAAGAAGGGTAAAGAAAATTTCTCCAAATTGATGGCAGTC
This sequence comes from Lewinellaceae bacterium, assembly GCA_020636375.1. Classification (GTDB taxonomy): domain Bacteria; phylum Bacteroidota; class Bacteroidia; order Chitinophagales; family Saprospiraceae; genus JACJXW01. The sequence continues at coordinate 52,411 of JACJXZ010000019.1, forward strand.
TGCAAAAATCCTTTATTTTTGGGCGTTCATCAAAACATCATCCAAACTACCCTTAAGCATGAATTTTCCGGACAACCTGAAGTACACCAACGACCACGAGTGGATCCGCGTTGAAGGCGGCAACATCGCCTATGTCGGGATTACCGATTTCGCACAGAGCGAATTGGATGAATTGGTCTACATCGAGGTAGAAACCGTAGGCGAAACCCTTGAACAGGGTGAGGTATTCGGCACGGTGGAAGCGGTGAAGACCACTTCAGACCTTTTCATGCCGGTTTCCGGTAAAGTGCTGGAGTTCAATCCCGCCCTCGATGAATCGGAAGGCGACGAACCCACCCTGGTAAACAAAGACCCTTACGGCGAGGGCTGGATCATCCGGATGGAAATTTCCAACCCCGAGGAACTGGACGGCCTTCTGGACGCCGAAGCCTATAAAGAAGTCGTTGGCTGAAAAAAAAATAAATTTTTCTTATCTTCGACACACCAAAAACAAATAAGCCTGCATCTATTCCTAGCAAAAGAGCCAATCTGCAGAATTTCATTCCTGCCCTGCTGTGGGCAGCGCTGATTTTCACACTGTCAACCGGCCAGGCTGTAGAAGTGCCCCGGTTCTCCAATATCCTGGAGCCGGATAAGGTCGGGCACGCCGCCGCCTACTTTGTCATGAGCGCGTCCCTCCTTTGGGGCTTTTACCGCACCGTCGGCATATCGCCGGCTACTATGGTGGCCGCAGCGGCAGCCAGCATTCTGTACGGAATAGGCATGGAGTTCATCCAGTATGCTTTTTTTCCGAACAGGTTTTTTGAAGTGTTGGACATTATTGCTAATATTATTGGCTCTATTTCAGGAATTTTTGGCTTATATTTTTTGATAAAATAAAACCTTGTCAGTATGGATGTGTCAATTACCGGTGGAGCATTGGCCGGATTGTTGCTGGCTATAACTGTGGGCGTCGTCGCGATTATCATCGTGATGAAGTCCATCTATGCCCAGCGTTCCGCCAAAGGCCCTCAAGATGCGGCAGACCAGCCGAGCAAATCCCCCCTGGATTCGAGGACGAAGTACCCGTGGGCAGATGCCTTCAAATACAGCGGTACGTTCTTCAACCTCGGCCTGGTGCTTTCTCTCGGCCTGACGGTACTGGCATTCGGCTGGACTCAATACGAAGAAGAAGTGTACATCCCGGATGATGCACTGGTTTTCGATGAAGAGATCGAGATCGAACCGCCCCGTACCGCCGAACCGCCGCCCCCTCCTCCTCCCCCGCCGCCGCCCGTGATCGAAGAGGTGCCGGACGAAGAGATCCTGGAGGAAGAAGAAGTTGAATTTGTCGACCAATCGGTTGACGACCAGACGATAGTGGAAGCCCCTCCGGTCAAGGAGAGCGCTCCGCCGCCGCCGCCGCCGCCGCCGCCCCCGCCGCCGGAACCGGAAGTGGAAGAGATTTTCAAAGTGGTTGAAGACATGCCGCGGTTCCCGGGTTGCGAAGACCTGCCGACCAAAGAGGAAAAGAAACAATGCGCCGACAAAAAGATGTTGGAGTTCATTTACAAAAACATCAACTATCCCGCTATTGCCCGGGAGAACGGCGTGGAAGGCACCGTCGTGGTACAGTTCGTCGTAGAAAAGGATGGATCTGTTGCTGACGCCAAGGTCGTACGCGATATCGGCGCTCAATGCGGGCAGGAGGCCCTTCGGGTGGTCAACCTGATGAATAGCCAGAACCTGAAGTGGACGCCCGGCAAACAGCGCGGCCGCGCCGTGCGGGTGCAGTTCAACCTCCCGGTTAAATTCCGGCTCGAATAACAGACAGGATTTACGCCCTGGGGCCGTCTTCGAGGGTGAAGCAGACAGGATTTACCGGATTGACATGATTTCGGGAATCGTCCTGCCAGTTTTGCCCGCTCATTGGGCTTCTTCAGCGCGAAAAATAATCTTGGCGAAACGGCTAATGTTCCCGGATGGACATTAGCCGTTTCGGCATTGATGCCAGACAACTTTTGAGAAAAACGGACGTTTTTATACTGATGTGGACAGGACCGGCCCGATGAATACAAAAACTGTACAACGATGATGAGGAGCCTAATTCTTATAGCAGCTATTTTTACCGCCCTGACGGCCTGGGGCCAGGAAGCCCAGTTGGCTCAGCAATACTTCCGCGACGGAGAATTCGAGAAAGCCGCCGTCCTCTACGAAAAGTTATATAAGCAAAGCAATTTCAACGACTTTTATTTTGACCGGTACGTAGAATCGCTGCTGGCGATGGAGGACTTCGACGAATGTGAGCAGGTTATTAAAAAACAGCTGCGGCGCGATCCCGACAACGTGCAGCTCTATGTCACCTACGGCAAGCTCTTCGAGCGGCAGGTCCTCGACGACAAGGCGGAAGAACAGTATCGCCTGGCCATAGAAAAGCTGCCCCGGGACCAGTTCGCCATCACGCGCCTGGCCAATGCCTTTATGGTGCTCACCAAATATGACCTGGCCATCGAAACCTACGAAAAGGGTTCCGAAGTGCTCAAAGATAAAGAGGCCTTTGCCTACAACCTGGGGGAATTGTACCGCCGCAAAGGCGATTCGGACAAAATGATAGAAAGCTACCTCAACAGCATAGAGGCCAACCCGGGCCGCACCAACAGCGTCAAGTCCATTTTTCAGCGGTACCTGCTTCCGGAAGACTACCAGGAACTGCAGGCACAGCTCTATACCCGCATACAGGCCAACCCTGACGCCATCTTTTATCCGGAAATGCTCAGTTGGGTATTCATCCAGCAAAAGGATTACAGCAACGCCTTCCGCCAGGTTCGCGCCATGGACCGCCGCCTGCGCGAAAATGGAGGCCGGGTTTTCCGGCTGGGAGAGATCGCCGCCAATGACAAAGCCTACGATGCTGCAATTATGGCCTACGACTATATCGTAGCCGAAAAAGGGCCCTCCTCGTCCTTCTATATCGACGCCAAACGGGAATCCCTGCGGTGCAAGCGCCGGCAACTGGTCGAGGGCTACGATTACAGCCCGGAAGAGCTGAAACAACTGGAGCAGGAATACGAATCCTTTCTCGGCGAATTCGGACGCTCCAAACTGACGGCCAACATCATCCTGGAACTCGCCGAACTGGAAGCGCTTTACATCAACGACCTGGACAAGGCCATCCGCCTGCTCAATGAGATGATCGCCTACCCCAATGTCAACCCCGCCATTCAGGCCCTGGGCAAGATCAACCTGGCCGATTACTACCTCATGCAGGGAGAGCGCTGGGAAGCCACCCTGCTGTATTCACAGGTCGACAAAGCCTTCAAGGAAGACCAGCTGGGGCACGAAGCCCGCTTCCGCAATGCCAAACTTTCCTACTATACCGGCGACTTTCAATGGGCGCAGGCACAGTTTGATATCCTGAAGGCCTCCACGTCCAAGCTCATCGCCAACGATGCCCTCGACCTGTCCGTATTCATTATGGATAACCTGGGGCTGGATACTACCGCCGAAGCGCTTCAGCTGTACGCCGATGCAGAACTGCTGGTTTTCCAGAACCGTTTCGACGACGCCTTCAGTAAACTGGACACCCTGCAGCAGCGCTTTCCGGATCATTCCCTGAAAGATGACCTCTACTATCTGGAGGCGCAAATCTACAGGAAGAAGCGGGAATACGAAAAAGCCGCCGAATTGCTTCAGACGATCATCGATAACCACAAGGAAGAAATCCGGGCAGACAACGCCCTATTCGAGCTGGCCGAGCTTTACGAAAAACAACTCGGAGATACCGAAAAGGCCAAGGCCCTATACGAGACCCTCTTCATCGATTACTCGGGAAGTACTTTCGCGGTAGAAGCGCGCAAACGCTACCGTATCCTGCGGGGAGATAATGTGCAGTAGATACTTTTCCAAGGCAGGAACAGAACCGGAAACGCAAAAAAAGGTGAAGTAAGCTCGTTTTCTTACTTCACCTTTTGCGTTAGCTGATAAGCTTATCGCGGCGGGACGCGCGCGGCCTTACTTGAGCCGCTTTTCGTCCGATACAGTCAGTTTATGGCGGCCTTTGGCGCGGCGGCTGGCCAGTACTTTGCGGCCGTTCTTGGAGCTCATTCGCGAACGAAACCCATGCTTATTCTTGCGCTTCCTTCGGGAAGGTTGAAATGTACGTTTCATTATTGACGCTTTTTCTATTCCTCAAAATTCTGAAAAGCCCGGCAAAGGTAAAGCTATTTGGACAAATAGACAAATATCCCGTCCAATGTTTGGCAAAAAATAGCAGCCTTAGATGGTCATGATGTCTTTCTCCTTTGTTTCGATGAGCTTGTCGATCTTTTCTACGAATTCTTTAGTTAATTTTTCGACTTCTTCTTCCTTGCGTTTTCCCATATCTTCGGGAAAACCGGACTTTACGGCCTTCTTGATCTGGTCCATCGCCTCCCGGCGGGCGCTGCGGATGCCGACCTTAGTGTCCTCTCCAATACTTTTGGACTTCTTCACCAGCTCCTTCCGGCGTTCCTCAGTGAGTGGCGGAATGTTAATGATCACGATTTCCCCGTTATTCTGCGGAGTAACCCCGAGGTTGGCCTCAAAGATTGCTTTCTCGATGGGGGCGAGCATATTCTTTTCCCAGGGCTGAATGGTAATGGTGCGGGAATCGGAAGTACTCACATTGGCTACCTGATTGAGGGGAGTAGGCGATCCGTAGTAAGGCACGATGATGCCGCTTAGCATATTGGGGGAAGCTTTCCCGGCACGGATGGTTGCCAGCTCTTTCTGGAGGTGTTCTATGGAAGCCTCCATGGATATTTGGGCTATCTCTATGTATTCGTCTATGTCTTCTTGCATGATAACTCCTTGTTTTTTCTTTAAAATTGCCCGCAGGTAACCGCTAAAAGCACCCAAAAATAAGCCAAAAGCCCTCTTTTTCAAAGAAAAAAGCGAGCGTTTGGCATTTTTATGGCATTTACGCCGCCGGCAAAGCTTCGGGAAGCTTACCGGGAACGGTTGTACTGCATTATCAAATACAAGACCATGACCAGGGCGGAAAGCGCAGCGGCAACATAAGTCATGGCCGCCCACCACAGCGCGTCTTTGGCGCCGTCGTATTCCTGCCCCCGGGCTACGCCGCTGTTGTCGAGCCATACCAGGGCCCGCCGGCTGGCGTCGAATTCCACCGGCAGGGTGATAAAGCTGAACAGGGTGGTCACCGCAAAAGCGATGATGGTGATCAGCATGAGCGAAGGCATGGTCGACAACGTCATGAAGGCGAGGATCAGCAACCACTGCTGCGCCATGGCAGAGAGGTTGACGATAGGCACCAGAGCCGAGCGCATTTTTAGCGGGGCGTAAGCCTCCGCGTGCTGAACGGCATGCCCGCATTCGTGAGCAGCGACGGCTGCCGCTGCAATGTTCCTGCCCCGGAAGACGCCCTCGCTGAGGCTGACCGTCCTGGTGGCAGGGTTGTAGTGGTCGGTCAGGACCCCCTGCCCTTCGACTACTTTGACGTCCGAAATGCCGAAATGCCGAAGCATCTGTTCGGCAACTTCCTTCCCCGACAGGCCCGAGCGGATCGGCACATTGCTGTATTTGTTGAACTTGCTCTTTAACCTCTGGCTGATCACCATGCCGACAACCGAAAGAATGCCGCCAATGATGAAGTATCCATAATATGCTCCCATGATGGTTTGCGGTTAGTTTTTTATATCCAATCGTTAGACGCAAAAAAGTAAAAAAGATAACATCCTGCTGCCAAATCCTGGCCATCCTGCCCGCCAGCCCGGCCCTGCAAATCCTGTTAATCTTGTTCATCCTGTCTACCTGAACCGGGTAGCCTCCTGTCTGCTGTTCGCTGTTCGCTGTTCGCTGTTCGCATGGGGCCTGGGGGTTTAGGGCTGCCAAATCCTGTTTATCCTGTTCATCCTGTCTACCTGAACCGGGTAGCCTCCTGTCTGCGGTTCGCTGTTCGCATGGGGCCTTGGGGTTTAGGGCGGCCAAATCCTGTCCATCCTGTTCATCCTGCGGGTAGCTTCCTGTCTGCGGTTCGCTATTCGCTGTTCGCTGTTCGCTGTTCGCATGGGGTACCTGGGGTTTAGGGCAGCCAAATCCTGTTCATCCTGTTCATCCTGTCTACTGAACCGGGTAGCTTCCTGTCTGCGGTTCGCTATTCGCTATTCGCTGTTCGCATGGGGTTTGGTTTAGGGCTGCCAAATCCTGTTCATCCTGTTTATCCTGTCTACCTGAACCGGGTAGCCTCCTGTCTGCGGTTCGCTGTTCGCATGGGTACCTTGGGGTTTAGGGCTGCCAAATCCTGTTTATCCTGTCTACCTGAACCGGGTAGCTTCCTGTCTGCGGTTCGCTATTCGCTATTCGCTGTTCGCATGGGGTTTAGGGCTGCCAAATCCTGTTTATCCTGTCTACCTGAACCGGGTAGCCTCCTGTCTGCGGTTCGCTGTTCGCTGTTCGCATGGGGTTTGGTTTAGGGCGGCCAAATCCTGTTCATCTTGTTCATCCTGTCTACCTGAACCGGGTAGCTTCCTGTCTGCGGTTCGCTATTCGCTATTCGCTGTTCGCATGGGGCCTGGGGGTTTGGGGCTGCCAAATCCTGTTCATCCTGTTCATCCTGTTCATCCTGTCTACCTGAACCGGGTAGCCTCCTGTCTGCGGTTCGCTATTCGCTATTCGCTGTTCGCATGGGCCTTGGGGTTTAGGGCTGCCAAATCCTGTTCATCCTGTTCATCCTGTCTACCTGAACCGGGTAGCCTCCTGTCTGCGGTTCGCTGTTCGCTGTTCGCATGGGGTTTAGGGCTGCCAAATCCTGTTCATCCTGTTCATCCTGTAAATCCTGTCTGCTTTCCCAGCCGGGCCTGCAAATCAGTCCAACAGGCCAAATCCTGTATAATCCTGTAAAGCTTTTGGAATAACAATCCCTTCCGGAGTTTGGTTGTTTTCCAGGAGGGCGGCGACGATGCGCGCCAGGGCCAGAGCGCTGCCGTTGAGGGTATGTGCCAGGCGGGTGGACTTCCCGTCCCGGAAACGGAGCTTCATGCGGTTGCTCTGGTAAGTCTCAAAGTTGGACACCGAGCTGACTTCCAGCCAGCGATGCTGGGCGGCGGAATATACTTCGAAGTCGAAAGTCAGCGCGGAAGTGAAGCCCAGGTCTCCGCCGCACAGGCGCAGGATGCGGAAAGGCAGCTCCAGCTTTTGCAGCACCCCTTCCACATGGGCCAGCATTTCATGGAGGGTATCGTAAGATTTATCAGGATGCTGGAATTGCACGATCTCGACCTTATCGAACTGGTGGACCCGGTTGAGCCCGCGGACGTGGGCGCCGTAGGAGCCGGCTTCCCTCCGGAAGCAGGGCGTATAGCCCGTCAGCTTGATCGGGAAATCTTTTTCGTCGAGGATGACGTCCCGGTAGATATTGGTCAGCGGCACCTCCGCTGTGGGGATGAGGTAGAGGTTATCCCGTTCTACGTAGTACATCTGCCCTTCTTTGTCCGGCAGCTGGCCGGTAGCGCGGGCAGTATCTTCATTGACCAGCAGAGGGGGGATGATCTCTTCGTAACCCGCCTTCACCGCCTCGTCCAGAAAAAAAGCGATGAGGGCGCGTTGCAGGCGGGCACCTTTGCCGCGATAGAGCGGGAAGCCCGAGCCGGTAATCTTGGTCCCGAGGTCGAGGTCAAAAATGTTGTATTTCTGCGCCAGTTCCCAGTGGGGCAGGGCGCCTTCCGGGAGCTTCGGCAGTTCGCCCGGCCAGGGCCTGAACACTTCATTGTCCTCCTCGGTGCTGCCGGCTGGCACGGATTCGTGGGGGATGTTGGGCACTTTGTACAACTGCTCGGCCAGGCTTTCCTGGGTGGATCTGAGTTTTTCTTCCAGTTCCGAAGCGCGCGCTTTCAGGCTGGCCACCCGCTCCCGCTGGCTTTCCGCTTCCTCTTTTTTGCCTTGTTTAAACAGGCTGCCGATCTCTTTGGACAGCTGGTTCCGCTCGGCCAGGAGGCTGTCGAGTTCCGTCTGGGTGTCCTTGCGGGTATCGTCAAGCTGAATGATCTGTTCAATAATGCCGAGTTCTTCTTCCGTAAAGTTGCGGGTCTTCAGCCCCTGGAGAACGCGCTCCTTGTTCGCCCGGATGTAGTGGAGTTCAAGCATAATGCAGTGTCGGTTACAGTTTGGTTCATTAAAAAAGCTGGGGAATTGAACTTTTAAGAAAAGTTTTGGTTACTTTTTTTGCAAAGATACTATTTGGATTTAAAAATTAAATGTATTTTTGTAGCGACGAAAGCGTAATGGCACACCATAACGTCTTAACGCCTTATAGCATTTCTTGAGGTGTTTTCACGCTCTATCCTGCTATTTCCCACTTTGATCAAGAAGGGTTGTTAGGCCACAAGAGGAAAAGTTCTGGAGGTATTTCAATGGTTTGTGAATTCACAAATCCCCGCGTTTTTCCCGCAATATTCTCTGACATCAATTTCATTTATTTCACAAGAACAAGATTCTTACTAAAAAACATACAAGCAAGTATATTATGTTAGATATATCACAGTTGAACTACATGCTTGTGCCCGAGCTAAGAGAATTAGCTGAGCAAATCGGGCTTAAAGGCTACAAAAGGCTGAACAAACAGGAACTCATCTACAAGATCCTGGATCACCAGGCTGACGGTGGCGATGCCGACAAGGGAGAGGGCGATGACGGCAATAACGACTCCCCCAACGGCAAGCAGGCAAATTCGCGCTCCCAACGCCGCGCTCCTTCCGAAAAAGCCGACGCTTCATCCGAACCGGAGGAGGAGGATACCGGAGGAGACGATGACGACGGGCAGGACGATAGCGGCGACCTCTCCCGCAGGAGAGTGCGCCGGGTGGTAAAGGTAGAAGAGGACGCGCCTTCCGCCCGGAAAAGCGACGACAAAGACAACCGGGACTATCACGAGGAAGAGGACGACGACGACGACAGGCGCAGGCGCCCCCCCCGAGGCAATGAAGGCCCCCCCCGGGAAATGGAGGGAGATAACCGCGGGCGCAGAACCCACTCCCGGAAGCGGGAAGAAGAAGAAACCTTCGACATCGAACTCGACGGCATTATCGAAGGCGAAGGCATCCTGGAAATGATGCCCGACGGGTACGGTTTCCTGCGGTCTTCCGATTATAACTACCTGACTTCGCCGGACGACATCTACGTCTCGCCCTCGCAGATCAAACTCTTCGGCCTGCGTACCGGAGATACGGTCCGCGGCGCTATCCGCCCCCCCAAGGACGGCGAGAAGTACTTCGCCCTGCTGCGCGTCTCCAAGATCAATGGCCTGGATCCTCAGGACATCCGCGACCGGGTGCCCTTCGACTACCTGACGCCATTGTTCCCCCACGAAAAATTCAAACTGACCAATTCCCCGACTGGCAAGGACATCGGCACCCGCATGATCGATCTGTTCACCCCTATCGGAAAAGGCCAGCGCGGCCTGATCGTGGCGCAGCCCAAGACGGGTAAAACCTTCCTGCTCAAAGATATCGCCAATGCGATTGCGAAGAACCACCCGGAGTGCTACCTGATCGTCCTGCTGATCGATGAACGCCCCGAGGAAGTTACCGATATGAAACGCAGCGTAAACGCCGAGGTGGTCGCATCGACCTTTGACGAACCTGCTGACAACCATGTTCGCGTAGCGGGTATCGTGCTGGAAAAGGCCAAGCGCCTCGTGGAGAGCGGGCATGACGTAGCTATCCTGCTGGACTCCATCACCCGCCTGGCACGGGCCTACAACACCGTGGCGCCGGCCAGCGGCAAGGTGCTCTCCGGCGGCGTGGAAGCCAACGCCCTCCATAAGCCCAAAAAGTTCTTCGGCGCTGCCCGCAACATTGAAGACGGCGGCTCCCTGACCATCCTGGCTACCGCCCTGATCGATACGGGGTCCAAAATGGATGGCGTGATCTTCGAAGAATTCAAAGGTACCGGCAATATGGAATTGCAACTGGACCGCAACCTGTCCAACAAGCGGATGTTCCCGGCCATCGACCTCACCCGGTCGAGCACCCGCCGCGAAGACCTGCTGCTGGACAAGGATACGCTGCAGCGCATGTTCATCCTGCGCAACCACCTGGCGGATATGAAGCCCGACGAGGCCTTCGAATTCCTGCGCAAACACATGGTGGGAACAGTCAGCAATGAAGAGTTCCTCACCTCCATGAACGGCTAAGCCGCAGTTCTCTTGCAAAGAAAAAGCCCTCCTCTTCGGGTGATCCGGGGGAGGGCTTTTTCTTTGCCCGGGCCTGCCGCTGGTTTCATGGGTTCCTGGCTGATTTGTTCCATGGTTTGGGCCGTCCTGCCGGGTTCCGTTTATAGGCCCCGCCATTGGGCCCGCGCCGGCACCTGTCGGCATTCCCTCCCCCTCGCACACCGTACCTTTTATCCCTTGCTGCCGGATTCCGGCTAACTGCCATCGCTGACCCTGGCCCGGTAGCCGGACAGAAAACCCTCCAGCCTTTGGTCCATGGCCCCGGCCTCCGTTTTGTAGTGAGGCGTGGTGGCCGTTGTGCCGGGAAATTCTTCGATATGCATCGTCTGCGTGGGGAATGCGAAGCGAACGCCGAGGCTGTGCGCCAGGTCGATGACGCCCAGCAGCACTTCGTGGCGGGCCTTTAACTCGCCGGACCAGGTGGGCGTCTCAAAAAAGATATAGAACAATATATCCAGGGAACTGCCGCTCATCTCGTTGAGGTGGATTTCGAAATAGTCTTTCCGGGTATGCGGGTGTGCGGCGACGATCCCCCGAAGCCCTTCCACAAACTTGTCGATCAGGACAGTAGGGGTATCATAAGTAATCGAGATCTTGGTGTTGAAACGGCGATAGGCCCGCAGCCCGTAATTATTGACCACCATATCCGCCAGCTTCCCATTGGGCACGTAAACCAGAGAATTGGCAAAGGTGCGCACCCGGGTAGAGCGGAACCCCACTTCCTCGACTGTGCCGTCGACGCCGGAAAAATTAATCCAGTCGCCGATCTGAAAGGGCTTGTCCATGAATATGGTCAATGAGCCGAACAGGTTCTTGAGCGTATCCTGCGCCGCCAGGGCGATGGCCAGCCCTCCGATGGAGATTCCGGCGATCAGCGTCGTGATATCCACCTGCAATACCCGCAGGGCCTGGATCACCCCTCCCGCCAGCAGGATGAACTGGATGCTGCGCTTCAACATCGGCAGCAGCTGGTCGTCCATCTTGCTTTCCGTCTGCTGGGTGAACCGGCCGGCGTAGAAGAGGAATACGTCCAGTATCCGCAAAAGGATATAAACGACCAACGCAACCAACAGGATTCGAATGACGACGATAGCGAAACTGGCGGATTCGATGGGCAGTTGCAGGACCGGCAGGAATGCCTTTACCAGGCGGAGCACGATGTAAACGCTGGCGGCGCGGGCAATTTTGGCCACCAAATCCGGCGAGACGCGCTGCGCATGAGCGCGGCGGCGGGTGAAGCGCCGCACCAGCGGGAGGAGCAGCCGGCTCAGCGCCAGGTGCAGGAGGATGGCCAGCAACAGGATGGCCAGCAAACCGATATACTGCCAGAGCGCCATGCCGAGCACTTCCTGCTGGCCGAATTGAGGCAGCAGGTTCAACAGCAAGTCTGCGCCGAAGGGATAGACATCCTTATGCAGTTCGGGGATGAGCTGAACCGTTTCTTCCGAATAATACCAGCGGCCGCCGGTTTTTTCGAGATACACCTCCGGAAGTTCCGTCGGGAAAAGCGTGTAGACATAACGGTTGGCGGTGCTGTCTTCCAGGTAGTTGGGGTCTTGTGGCAACCGGTTCAGGATGACTTTCAGCCCTTTGCCATCCAGTACCTGCTTGAGCTGAATGGCCAGCCGGACAGCGCGGGTGCTGTCCTCTACCCCATAAAGGGTACGGGCGGCCAATTCCGGTCGGTAGGTGTCCGGTTGGAGGTAGTGGAGGTGGACCAGTACGGTATTAAACGGGTTTTCCAGGGTAACCGGTACTTCCCCTGCCTGCTGCCCCCACAACCAGGCCGGGAGGCAGAGGAAAAGCAGGAGGTATGTTTTTTTGGCGAGCATGGCTTCCGAACATTTGGTGGGCTACAAATGTAACCAGCCGCAGGAAGCTTACCAAACCGGGCCGTCAATTCGTGCGCATGAACTCCCGGATGGCCTCATTGACGACCCCAGCCCGTTCGAAATGGACAAAATGGCCCGCCTTGTCGACCATGAGCAGCCGGGCGTTGGGCATTTTTGCGACGCCCTGCTGCCCTATGGTTTCCGTTTTGCCGCCGTTGAGGAAGCGGTTGGGGATCAGGTTGTCCTGATGGCCGAAGATGGCGATCGCCGGCTGTTTTACGTTGGGCAGCTCGTCAAAAACAGGCTGGTCGACCATGCCTTTTACACATTCGGGAATGATGTAACAATAGGCGTCGAAGCCTTCGGCGGAGCGCATGGCGATGCGGTCGGAGATCATGAATTCGGCATCGGCAGGCATATTGTAGAAATTCCAGGCAATATTCTCCCGGATTTGTTCGACAGTGGTCAGTTTGACGGCGGTTGGCGTCAGCACCTCCCGAAACCACTGCCGCTCCCCCTTATGAAAGGTCTCGAAGCCAGCGGGGGCAACCAGGATGAGGCGCTTCACCAGGCCGGGGTAGGCCAGTGCGGTAGTCATGGCGATCTGCCCGCCCATGGAATGGCCGGCCAGGGTCGCCCGTTCGATGCCCAGCGCCGTAAGGAAATCCCTGACCACTGTAGCATAATAGGTCATGCTGGCCTCGTACTTTCCCTTGCTGGATTTCCCGTAGCCCGGCAGGTCTATCGCCAGGCAGCGGTAATCCGCCTTCAACGCCTCGATATTTTTCTTCCAGGCCGGCGCATAACTCCCCAGCCCGTGGATGAACAGGATTACCTCCTCTCCCTTTCCCTCGTCGAAATAGGCTACGGACAACCCATCCGGCAGCTCTGCTTTTTGTACGGGAAAAGGATAGGGTAGTTCATCGAAAGTCCGGACTGCGGGAGCCTGTTTTTGGATGGAACACGCGGCCAGCATCAGGGCGGCCAGTATGGCAAAGAGGTTTTTCATGGTTTCTTTCTTATATAAGCACCTTCAGAGACGTTTATTTAACCCTTTTCGGGCCGTGGCGAACTGCAAACACCGAACACCAAACACCGAAAGGCGAACGGTGGGCTTACTTCAGGGCATGGCTCAGAACATCAACCATTTCAATACCATCAGCGCGGTGTAGGGGTTGGCCGGGCGCTCTGCGGCGCCGCCGTTAACCAGCGGGCTGTCGTAGAAATCCCCCAGCCAGAGGTATGCGGCATGCAGCTCCAGCTGCATGAAGACTCCGATCTGATAGCCGAGTTTCAGGTTGGATTCGAGCCCTATCACCTGGCCGCCCTTTAGGGGTTCGGCGTTGCTCAGGGCTGCCGCCGCTCCGATTTTGCCGGAGAGCTTATAAGGTATAAAATCCCGGCTGAGATTAATGGTTCCGGCCGTGAGGCCATAACCCAGGTTGGAAAGGTCGGTCACGGCGGCAACGTAGCGGTTGACCACATTGGCGTGGGGGAAGAGCAGGTAGGCGCCGTGGCTGACGTGCAGGCCGGCGGGGGTGCCCCAGGTGTTGCCGGTCATTACGCCGCTGTATTTATCGTCGGTGATGCCGTTATCGTCACCGGTGGTGTAGATCAGGTCCACGGAGATGGCGTCGTCCGGGGTTTTTCCGTAGCGGTAGGCTGCCCGCAGGTTGGCGCCCAGGCCGCCGATGGTGGGGCCGTCTTCCCAGATGTCGTTGGCTTTGAGCTGGGTGGCGCCCAGATTGTAATTGAGGTAGCCGGTCAGCGTCCAGTGGTCCATCATCTGGTTTTCGTTATACCCGAAGTAGGTGCCCAGCCAGGCCACGTCTGCCCGGTATTCGGAACTGCCGAACCGGAACCGGAAGGTGCCGTTGTAGTCGTTCAGGGTGCTGTTCAGCCCCTGGCCCAGGATGGAGGGCCCGCCCTGGCCGTTCGACCGGTCGCGGACGTAATAGGCGGAGCCGCCCCAGTGCCACTTCCTGCCCAGGGCTTGCCGGTAATTCAGCTCCAGGAGGTGAACGTCATCGTCGTTTTGAATGCTGTTCTCATAGAGCTGGTAAAAGCCGGCTTTCAACTTGTAGAAATCGGCGTCGCGGCGCAGCGTAATGCCGACGCCGTCGGTGCCCCAGTAGTTCAGGCGGTAGGCGGAGTGGAGCATCTGGTCGAAGAAGGTGCGGTAGGGGTTGTGGGAGGTGTCGTACATCCGCTGCAGGCCGATGTTGACGGCCCAGCCCGGGGCGGGTATCAGTTCGACTTCGACATTCTGGGTTTGCAGGTTGACCTGGTCGGCGGAAGGGCCGCCGCCAAAGTTGCCGCCGGTGCCGTAGGCCACGTCGCCCCAGGTGAAGTCGATCTCGAAAGAGGCCCGCAGGATAGCCCGTCCATCGAACAGCTTGGGCTGGTAGATGAAGAAGGGCAGGATGCGCTGTTCGAAGTAGGAGGAGGTCAGCGTATCGCTGGTGGTGGTCGTATTCTGGCCGTACAACCGGCCGATCACCTGCCCTCGCAGGAAGTCGTTGGTAGGGTATATGTTGCTGTTGACGTAGTGGTTGTAAAAGAAGGCAATATACTGGAATTCCTTATTGGCCTTTTCCGGGACCTTCCTTTCCAACCGTTCGAAATAGGGAGGGAACTGGGCAAGGGCAGAAGTCGAAACCAAAAGGAACAACCAAAGCCAGAAGTGTCGGTTTTTCATGCCAGGGTTGGTTTTTACGATCTGAACTGGAGAAAAAACTGGTGGGGCACGCAGAGGAACCGGGGCACAGCCTGAGGCAGGGATTTGCCGGCCCCTGCGCCTTTGCTTCTCTGCGCGCGCCCTTGCCGATCGAATCGGATTACTCTATGCGCACATAGGTCTGTACGTTAAGCATGCCGAAGGCCCCTCCGTTGGTGCTGCCAAAACCGCCGGCAGCCGTGGGCGGTATAGCGCCGATGTCCGGCGACGTCTGGGCTATCTCGTACTTCATGGTCTTGTCCGTTATCTCAAAGATGCCTTCCGAGGTAAGGGCGGCAGGAGAAGTCTGGCTGACCTCGATCTCCCAGATGTTGCCGACTCCGCTTTCCTTTTGGGTGTAAGTCCCCACCAATGTCAACTTGGTGCCGGAAGTGTCGTATTGTTCGACCAGATAAGTCAAATCCGTCTTGAACTCGGCGTAAATGCTGTCGGTGCCGAACAGGTTGACCAGCAGCGGCGCAACGTTGGTGCCGGAAGACTGCCATTTGCCCTGAATGCCAACTTCGCAGGCCGGGCAATCCGGGCCGCCACAGTCCACGCCCGTTTCCTCTCCGTTTTGAATCCCATCTGTACAGGTTGCTTCCGGGGTGGGGTTCTCGTCGTCGTTGTTACAGCTCTGCCAGGTGGCAACCATTCCTGTGAGCGCGAAAAGCAGCAGGAGAAATTTAAAATTCTTCATGGTGAAAAAGTTTTCGGTTTTTTTGTGATAAACAAAATCATTGTCTGCCTGAAAGGCGAAATACAAAAGACTTTACCAATTTACTAAAGTAGAAAAGCCGCTGCAGACAACGGCAGCGCAACTGAAAAAAAGGGGGTTGACTTATCGCATCATTCCGGATGAAAACAGACCAGGTTTTAAGGGCTGTCCACAATACAGAAAAGTTTGTTCATTTTTCTTCCCAGCTTTCTAAAAGCCATTGCCGGACAGCTTCCGGAACAGCAAGCTGCTTTCGTTTTTAAAATTTTGATAATCAATTATTTGCGCGAAAATCTTCCTGCCTGGCTCAAGAGGGCGGCACCGTGCCTCCGGCTGGCAGAGGAAAAAGGCGCGAAAAGGAAATCAGGGTTGACTGAATGGCCGCCGCAGGCAGGTTTCTCAATGAAGGCCAGGCAGCACGGATGCCAACTTGTCAGTCGGGTTCTGTTTTTCCGGGCATGGCGGATAGTCTGGCATCGAATTTGTGCTACAGGAAAATGCGTGATGAAAATCGGTTTTTAAAAACCGCTTTTTAATTGTTTTACGATCCTATTGTTTAACCTTTAAAAAGAAGGTAATTATGAAACTGATGAGAAGTAATGTCTTTCCGAGCCTTCCCCAATTCTTTGACGATTTCTTTACCAAAGATTTCCTCGATTGGGGTTTCCAGAACAATTCTGCCACCGAGACGACCATTCCGTCCGTGAACGTCATCGAATCCAATGACAGTTTCACTGTCGAAATGGCAGCTCCCGGCATGACCAAGAAGGATTTTCAGATCGAGCTCGAAAATGAGGTCCTGAAGATCACTTCCCGGAAGGAAGTGGAAAATGAACTTAAAGAGGGTCAGCGCTACACCCGGCGCGAGTTCAGCTACCAGTCCTTCCTGCGCACGTTCCGCCTGCCCAAAAGCGTAGTCGACGATTCTAAGATCAAAGCGAGCTATGAAAACGGCATTCTTCGGATTCTCATCCCGAAGCGGGAGGAAGCCAAGCTGCCCGCTCCCCGGAAAATTGAGATCAAATAGGTGAACGAGCCTGCGCTTACAACCCGGCAGCCGCCGGCAGGATACCGGCTGCCGGGTTGGCTGTCAACGCCAATATCGTATTTGATTTATAAACAAAACTTAACCTTCCTTTAAAATCAAAGTTCAGACATGAGCAAAGTGAATTTCAAACCGATTAACGACCGGGTAGTCGTCAAACCGCTCCCGGCAGAGGAAAAGACCAGGGGCGGTATCATCATCCCGGATACGGCCAAGGAAAAACCGCAGCAGGGTGAAATTGTCGCCGTCGGGCCGGGTAAAGAAGGCGTCAAACTGAATGTCCATGTTGGCGACCGCGTGCTCTACGGCAAATATGCCGGCCAGGAGTTGAACTACAACGGCGACGAATACCTCATTCTGCGCGAAGACGACATCCTGGTGGTCGTAAGCGAAAACTAATGTATTCCTGTAGAAAATCATTTGTTCACTAACCTGAAAAAAAGACCATTCTCATGGCAGCAAAGGAAATTACACTGGGCAACCACGCCCGTGACCATATCAAGGCAGGTATTGACAAACTGGCCAATGCCGTCAAGGTGACGCTTGGCCCCAAAGGACGCAACGTCGTCATCCAGAAGAGCTTCGGCGCCCCCAAAGTGACCAAGGACGGCGTAACCGTGGCCAAGGAGATCGAACTGCCCGACCCGCTGGAAAATATGGGTGCCCAAATGGCTAAAGAAGTGGCCAGCAAAACCGGCGACGTAGCGGGCGACGGCACCACCACCGCCACCGTGCTGGCACAGGCCATGATCAACGCCGGACTGAAGAACGTCACCTCCGGCGCCAACCCGATCGACCTCAAGCGGGGCATCGACAAGGCGGTGAAGATCGTCGTGGACCACATCAAAGAGCAGTCGGAAGCCGTGAGCGGCAATTTCGACAAAATCCGCCAGGTGGCTTCCATCTCCGCCAACAACGACGACGAGATCGGCAACCTGATCGCCGACGCCATGAAGCGGGTGAGTACCGACGGAGTGATCACCGTAGAGGAAGCCAAAGGCATGGAGACTTACGTCGAGGAAGTGAGCGGAATGCAGTTCGACCGCGGCTACCTGTCTCCCTATTTCGCTACCAATACGGAGCAAATGACCGCCGAGTATGACGACCCGCTCATCCTGATCCATGACAAGAAAATTTCCAATGTCAAAGACATCATCCCCGTCCTCGAAGCTGCCGCTCAGGACAGCCGGCCCCTGCTGATCATTGCCGAAGACATCGAAGGCACCGCTCTGGGCACCCTGGTGGTCAACCGCCTGCGCGGCACCCTGCAGGTGGTGGCGGTTAAAGCCCCCGGCTTCGGCGACCGCCGCAAGGCTATGCTGGAAGACATCGCCGTGTTGACCGGCGCCACCGTGATCAGCGAGGAGAAAGGCTACAAGCTGGAGAACACCACCCTCCAGCAGCTCGGCCGCTGCGAAAAGATCAAGGTGGACAAGGACAATACGACCATCGTCGGCGGTACGGGCGACGAGGCTATGGTCCAGGCCCGCGTCAACCAGATCAAAGTCCAGATCGACAACACCACCTCCGACTACGACCGCGAGAAGCTGCAGGAGCGCCTGGCCAAGCTGTCGGGTGGCGTAGCTGTCCTGCACGTCGGCGCCGCCACCGAGGTGGAAATGAAGGAGAAAAAAGACCGCGTTGACGACGCCCTGCACGCCACCCGCGCCGCTATCGAGGAGGGCATCGTGCCGGGAGGCGGGGTAGCCTACGTGCGCGCTATCGACGCCTTGCGCAAGGTGCAATTCGAAAACGAAGACGAATTCACCGGTGCCGGCATCGTCAGCAAGGCGCTGGAGGCACCGCTGCGCACCATCGCTGAGAATGCCGGGGTGGAGGGCAGCGTCGTCCTGCAAAAAGTACTGGACGGCAAGGGTGCCTTCGGCTTCAACGCCCGCACCGAAGAATACGAAGACCTGAAGAACGCCGGCGTGATCGACCCGGCAAAGGTAGCCCGCGTGGCCATCGAAAACGCCGCTTCCATCGCCGGCATGGTCCTGATGACCGAATGCGCCATCAACGACGCGCCGGAGAAGAAAAAGGAAGGCGCACCGGCCGGCGCCGGCATGTATGACGACATGATGTAGTTACGAGCAAGGTTCAGTTGAAGGGGCGGGGTTTTATCTTTGCTCCTGTCCTTTCCCCGGCGCGAAGCAGCTCTTCGCGCCGGGGATTTTTTTTGGACGGGCCACTTTTAAGTAGCTCGTAATTAGAATAACGTGAGGTTTATTGCTGGTACCGGTTGGCAATGGTTGCACACCAGGACCGCCAGCCGTTTGTCTTCGCCGACAAGAACGCTGTCGGGTTCTATGGCTTAGCCTGTCGGAGAATGAAGTTCTGTTACTTCTCCCAAACCGGCATCCGGCCCGGCGTATACGGCGCCCCGGCTGCTTCCAGTGCCTTCTCCAACTGCGAAATCTCTTCATCGATCACAGCGAGGGCAGAGAGGATGTCCTTCAGCCCGTTGGCGGCTTCCTCGTAGGCCCGCTCGAAAGTGGCGGTCTGGCCGGAAGTCGTCGTCCATAAGTTGGCGGTGATGAGTTCGGCCTTGCCCTTCAGCGAAGTGCGGGCCTGGCCTTCGTACTTCGCCCGCAGCGGGTCGCCGTTCAATTGCTCGTTGAGGGCTTTCAACCCTTTGGATACGGTGGAGAAGGCAGCAATCCATTGGGCTTCCATAGCCGGAACGGCCAGGATAGCTTGTTCGAGGTACGGCAGTTTGTCCTGCAGGTGGCGGCGGTGGGCGTCGGCCGCCATGGCTGCCCGGGCCAGCGCGGCGGTTTTGCGGTTGAAGGCGTCCAGGGCTTCCCGGCTTTCAGGGGGCAGGCTGTTGAGGTTCAGCGGCCGGCAAACGAAAGATTGGGGGCCGGCCAGTTGTTTCATCTCGCCATTTTCGTATTTCGAAAGGGCCACCTGATAGGTGCCCGGCGCGGCCATATAGCCCAGGTCCGGGCTGTTCCAGGGGACCGAGCTGTCGAATGGTTTTAGCGAAACCGCTGCAACCGGGCTGTAGCGGAAGTCCCACACCAGGCGCTGCACGCCCCCGGCCAGGGGCTGTTTGATCTTTCTCACCATCCGCCCTTCTTCGTCGGTGATCGTAAACAGCAGGAAGGGCGTTTCCTCTTCCTTTTCTTTCCGGAGCGTTTCGTAATCGGGATGCTTTATGTCCTCGCCTGCCTCCTGCAGCTCCTTTTCGGCTTCCCGGCGCTGTTCTTTGAGGGATTTGGGCTTTTCTTTGATGTAATAGGTGAAAACGGCACCCACCTCCGGGTTGGGCGCGGTGTAATAGCCGGCGCCCTGGAACCCTACCCCCGGAAAACCGAAGGGGTCGGCTTCAATGAACATCAGGCCGTCTTCGATGGGAAACAGGACCGCCTCCTGTTGCAGGAGTTCCGGCGTGAGGCGGCGCAGGGGCGAGTAATCATCCAGGATGTATACCCCCCGGCCGAAGGTGGAGACGACGAGGTCGTTTTCCTCCCGTTGCAGCTCCAGGTCCATGACGGCAACGGCGCCGGGGATGCCGGTTTTGAGCTTCACCCAGTTGGGTGCCGGCGTATTGGAGACAAACACGCCCTCCATGGTGCCGGTGAAGAGCAGGTTGGGGTTGACGTGGTCTTCGCCTACCGTAAAAGTGCATCCACGCTCCGGCAGGTTGGCGTTGATCCGGGACCAGGATTGCCCGCCGTCGGTGGTTTTGTATAAATAGGGTTCGAAGTTGCCGGCGAAGAAGTCGTGGCAGGCGGCGTAGGCCACCATCTTGTCGTGATGGGAAGCGACGATGTGGTGGATGCGGGCGTATTCGGGCAGGCCGTCGAGCCGGCCCCGTTGCCAGGAGGTGCCGCCGTCGTGGGTGTAGTGCAGCAGCCCGTCCGCCGAGCCGGCATAGAGCATGTTTTCGTCGAGGGGGGACTCCGCCAGGGTGGCGATCTGTGCTAAGGAACCCTTATTTGCCAGCTCATCGATACTCCAGCTGCGGCCCATGAGGCGGTGCATCTCCTGAGGTACTCCGCGGGTCAGGTCGGGGCTGATCTCCCGCCAGGCGCCGCCCTGGTCGTCGGTGCGCAGCACTTTGTTGCCGGCGTGGTAGAGGCGTTTGTTGTCATGGCGGGAGACCAGCAGCGGAGCGTCCCAGTCGAAGCGGTAGGCGGTGTCGCCCATTTCAAAGCTTTTGATGAAGAGGCGTTCCCCGCTTCTTTTATCGTAGCGGTACAGGCCGCCGAACTGATACTGGGAATAGACGATGTTGGGATCTTTCCAGTCCACCTGAGTTTCGAACCCGTCACCCGCGACGGTGAAGTACCAATCCGAATTGCTGATGCCGCCGGAGTTGACGGTCCGGGAAGGGCCGCCGAGGCTGAGGTTGTCCTGGGTGCCGATATAGACGTTGTAGAAGGGCCTGGCGTTATCCACGGTGACCTTATACGCTTCGGCAATGGGTATGTTGGCCTTGAAATCCCAGGTTTGCCCCATGTCGAAGGTCTCGTATACACCCCCGTCGCAACCGGACAGCATATGGCGGTTATCCGTGGGGTCGATCCAGAGGGTATGGTTGTCTACGTGTTTTTTGTCTTCTCCGAGGTTGGCCCAGGTTTTCCCGCCGTCGGCGCTCACCTGCGTGAAGATGTCCATGGCGTATACCCGGTTGACGTCCCGCGTGTCGCAGAACAGTTTTTGCATGTAAAAAGGATAGGCCGTGCTGTAGCTGCTCTGTTTGGCCCAGCTCGCCCCGCGGTCGGTGCTTTTGTAAATGCCGCCCTCCTCCTGGGCATGCACCACGGCGTACAGCACGTCCGGGTCCACCGGAGAGATGGCCATCCCGATGCGGCCGACGTTTTCCTGGGGCAGGCCTCCTTTCAGGCGTTTCCAGTTGGCGCCGCCGTCGGTGGTTTTGTAGATGCCGCTTTCATTGCCGCCCGAGATGATGGTGTAGAGGTAGCGCTGGCGCTGGTGGGCTACTGCGTACAGGACATCCGGGTCGCGGGGGTCCCTGTGGAGTTCCCAGCAGCCGGTATGCTCGCTGATGGACAGCACCGGCGCCCAGCTGTTTCCGCCGTCGGTGGTTTTGTAGACGCCTCTTTCCCCTCCGGAAGCCCGGTGCGGGCCGTAGGCGGCCACCCAAACCACATTGGAATTATCGGGATGCACGATGATGCTGCCGATGTGCTGGGACTCCTTCAGCCCTTTGTTCTCCCAGGTTTTGCCGCCGTCTTCGCTTTTGTAGATCCCATCTCCGGGAATGACATAAGAATGGGCGTTGTTCTCTCCGGTCCCGACCCAGACGACGTTGGGGTTGTTGGGGTCCAGCGTGACGGCGCCCATAGCGAAGGCAGATTGGCCGTCGAACAGAGGAGAGAAGGTAACCCCGCCGTTGGTGGTTTTCCAGAGCGAGCCGTGGCCGGACGCCACGTAGTATTCGCTGTGGTCTTCCGGGTTGACGTCGATGTCGATGATCCGGCCGCCGGTCACCGCCGGGCCGATGCTCCGGAAGGAAAGGCCTGGGAGGGATGCTTTTTCCAGGGAAAGCGGTGTGTCATTCTTCCCGGCTTCTTTCTGGGCGGGGAGGTAACCGGAAAAGAGCAGCAGGAAAAAAGCAACAGTTGCGATAGAGCGTGCCATAAGCTGGTTTGTCTGGTTTTGTGGCATCAATATACGCAACTCTGGCGGGATGAGGGAGGGTTTAACGCTTTCGGGGGGAGTTTGTTGTCTGTTGTTTGTTGTCTGTTGAGCGTTCGACGGCGCGTACGCCGAGGGTTCTCCAACCAGCAACGGCCAACATCAGGAGAGTAGCCCGAAGCGCTATTGCGCATTTTTGCCGGTATGTCTTAACAAAACTGGAAGTGGTACGGGTGCATTGTTCAGATGAGGTGAAAACGAAGCGTTTTTTTATTTTTATCCCGGCGCACTAAACATCCTGAAACCGTCAGGGGGGTGCCCAATAACCTAACCTGAATCAGGATGACCATGATGGACCAATGGAACAGAGCGCGGGCGGCTGCCGCCATTTTTTTGGGTGTGTTAACCCTCTCCTCCTGCAACCTGGCGGCAAACCGCCTGGCCCGCCAGCCCGCCATCCTGGCTGACCCTCAACTCAACTACAAAAAATACAAACCTCACCCGGAAGACAAGATCATCTCCCGAACCGCCTACCTCGGCCAGCTCCAGGGCTTCTGGCTCGGCCAGTGCATCGCCAACTGGACGGGCCTGATCACGGAGATGGACAAGATCGGCGGGGAAGGCAAAGACGGCAGGGGTGCCGGTTTTTACACCCGCGAAAACTGGGGCGGCCCCGATGAGCCCAACATCTGGGGTTCCAACAATCTTTCAGATACCATCGGTTTTTATTTCGAAGGTGAAGGCGGCGTATGGGGCGCCGACGACGATACGGACATCGAGTACATCTACCAGCACCTGCTGTATGCCAACCAAACGGCCCTGCTCACCGGAGAGCAGATACGGGCCGGCTGGCTCAGGCACATCAAAGCCGAAGAGGAGAACTACCTCTGGGTATCCAACCAGCGGGCATTCGACCTCATGCGGGAAGGGCTGGCGCCTCCGGCCACCGGCCATCCGGACAACAACCCCTACTACGAGATGATCGACGCCCAGCTGACCACCGAGATTTTCGGCCTGTTCGCCCCCGGCCGCCCCGATGTGGCCCTGAAGATGGCCCGGCTGCCCATACAGACGACGGCACGGGAGAATGCGGAATGGATCGCCGAATTCTATGTCATCATGCACGCCCTGGCGTCTTCTGTGGATCAGCGACTGTCTATGCAAGAACGGGTGCTTTGGATGGCAGAAAAAGCCCGTAAACACTTACCCGGTGATTCCTATTCCGCCAAAATGTACGATTTCGTGAACGATCAGTACCATTCCGGTGCCACCTGGGAGGAAGCCCGGGACGCCCTGCACGAAAAATACCAGATGCGGCAGGAGGACGGCTACGGTTGGGCAACCCGGGATACCGTCTGCAACGGCTGCTTCGCCGCCGGCATCAACTTCGCCGCCAGCATCATCAGCCTGCTGTACGGGGAGGGCGACATCAAAGAGACGATAAAGATCGGTGCCCTGGCCGGCTGGGATTCGGACAACCCCACCGCCACCTGGGGCGGGTTGCTGGGGTTTATGCTCGGGAAAAGCGGGGTGGAGCAGGCTTTTGGCTGTAAGTTTGCCGACAAGTTCAATATTCACCGGACGAGAACCGGCTTCCCCAATGATGGTGTGGACAATTTTCACAATATGGCGATGAAGGGGGTCTTTATTACAGACCGGGTAGTGCAGGAGGAAATGGGGGGCGGGGTGGGCCTGGAGGAGGGTGTATGGTATGTTCCGGAGGGAAGGTTGCCGGTTGTGGAGGGCAAATGATGGCTTGTTCGCTGTTCGCTGTTCGCGGTTTGCTGTTTGTCCACGCCTGAAATAGGTTGACAAAAAATCATTTCTCCCATTATGGTCAACACCCGGATGTGGGCGCATATACAGGTGGATTTGGCGCAGGCCTCGGGCCTATCCGGGGACGGTGTAACAGTGGGAGCTTTTGAAGCAGGCATTTCATTTTTGAAGGTGTTGCGGAGGGTGGAGAGCGGGGCCCTACTCATTCCCACCTCAAACTGGAGTCGGGAATCGCATTGATCTCCAGGTTGGAGATGATCCGGAAGTCCTCCACTTCCTCTTCCATGTCGGTGTCGTCTTCGTCGTAGTACCAGTTGGTGGCCACCTGCCCTCCATTGTCTTCATATTCCTTGAGTTTGAGCAGGATGTAGAGAATGCGTTTGGAAGAACTCGTGTTGAAATAGGAAAGCCTAAAATTGAAGGTGATGGGTTTACCCCCGGCCATATATTCGTCCAGCCAGGCCAGCAGGCGGTCGTAAAATTCAGCGGTTTTTTCCAGATAAGATTCCCCTTTCAGCTCGCAAACTCCGGTTTCCGCATTAAAAGAAACAGTTGGGACATCGTAATCGCCGTGGCTGCCTTTTATTTCCAGGTTCTGCATATCAGAGGGTTTATTTATTTATTTTGACGCGAATAGTAAAAAAAGAACATTTCTGGTCAATAGGCTTGACTTCGATATCGAGGGGGTTGTCCGAAGTGATGGCCAGCTGGATGAGCCCGATGTCGGCACCGGTGCGTTCGTAGTCATTCTGCTTCAGCTGTTCGCGCTTGAGTTTCCGGAGGCCTTCCTTGTCCAGGGTGTTGATCAGTTCGCATTTATCGATCACGGGCCCCAGGTCCTCATTGTCTATCAGGTTGCCGGTAACGACCTGGTAGTACTCCGGATAATCCACTATGACCAGCGACCCGACCCCTGCCCCGACATATTCTCCGATGATATTTTTCTCCGCTGAATATTGAGCGATATTCTGCGCCAGTTCAATAAAAACCTTAAACACTTTTTTGCTGGCCTGGGGATTCATCGAGATCAGGCCCCGGATGTAGTTTCCGATCATGTTCATGGCGTCCTTGTCAAAGGGGCCTTTATAGGAGACGACCACCTCGTGCTGGGACCGGAAGTGGTACTCCACCAGGTTGAATTTGTTGTTTTGTTCCATACCGGATTAAAGTTTTATTGCCATCAATGCCATATCATCGCGTTGTTTTTCGTTTTGCTGGAAGTCGGCCAGCGCTTGTTCCAACACCTGTTTCTGCTCGTCCAGGGGGAGGTGGAGGCTGTCTTCCAGCAGTTTAGCCAGCCTTTTGCTTCCAAATTTCTGCCGGTTCGGAGCATTTTGGTCGGCAATGCCGTCGCTGGACAGGTAGATCCTGTCGCCTGGCTCGAGCCACAATTCGCGGTTCGTAAAAACCTGGTTTTTAAAGAACCTGCCGCCCACTGTCTTCCGGTCTCCGGGCAAAATATTTATTTTTTGTTTGCTGCTGAAGTAAAGCGGCCGCCTGGCGCCGGAATAAAGGAGTTTTATTTTTCCGCCGCCGGCTTTTTCTATGCGGCACATGCAGACATCCATTCCATCATCGCTCACTTTTTTCTCCTGCTGCAAGGCCTCCCGGATGGAGGCATCCAGCATTCCGAGGATCACGCTCGGGTCGTATTCCTTTCTTTCCTTGACGATACTGGCCAGCAGCTTAATGCCGATCATAGACAGGAAGGCGCCCGGAACGCCGTGGCCGGTACAATCGGCTACAACGACAAAGACCTTCTCATTGCCCCCATCCTCGGGCGCGGCCTCGCTCATCCAGTAGAAATCACCGGAGACGATATCCCTCGGGCGGTACAGGATGAAGGATTCGAAGTATTTCCCCATTTCCGCTTTGGGGGGGAGCAAGGCCTGCTGGATAGTCAGGGCATAATAAAGGCTGCTTTTGATATTCTCGTTTTGCCGTTCAATCTTTCGGTTGATGACCTTCAGTTGTTCCTGTTGGGCTTGTATTTCTTCCTTTTGCCGGCTGATGGCGGCATTTTTTTCTTCCAGTTTTTTGTTGGCCTGTCTTTTGATGTGGTAAGCGCGCAGGATAAAAAAGATCATGGCGGCGATCAGGGCGAAAAGGGCGATAAAAAGGTAGAGGATGGTTTGCTGCTTTTCAATCTTCAGGGTGTGCTGTTCGATCTCCCTGTTTTGGAGGTCCAGCGTTTGTGTTTGCGCCCGGATTTCAGCCTGTTGGCTTTTGAGCCTTTGTTCCTGGCTTTCTATTTCCTGCTTTTGCCGGTGGAGAAAGGCCTCCCCCGCTTCAATCTCCCGCCGTTGTTTTTGCAACTGGCCGCTTTGTTGTTCAATATCGGCCTGCTGTTCTCCGATCCTTGTTTTTTGTTCTTCGAGCAGCGCTGTTTTCTGATCCAGGGAGTCCTGCTGAGCCGCTGCCTGGGCGATCATCGATTTCAGGTGTTCTTCCTGCCGGGCTGTTTCGGCATTCAGGGCGAGGATTTGCTGCTTCCTTAATTCGAGCTCTGCCCGCTGTTTTTCCAGAGCGGCTTTTTGTCGTTCCAGTTCCTCTTGCACATTGGACAATTCCCGCTCCGAAGCCTGGTACATTTCCCGCAGGTCCTCTTCCGACCCTCCGTGATAGAGCAGTTTGGGGGGCACGTACAATCCGGCCCGGTCCATATTGGCCTTATTGATTTCAAACTGGCTGCCCGGCATGTCGAGGGCCAGCAGGTTGATCATGATGTCTTCGGAGTTCGGGCAACTGTCTGAGATCATCAATATCTGGTCCGCAATCGCAATTTCCAGGATTCTCTTCAGGGCGTGGTTTCTCCTTTTGTCCACATACAGGGCATGGACGCCGCCGATGTCGTTGATCCGCTTAAATTGAACGATATCGAACCTTTTGTCCTTGAGTGAGTTCTCGCGGGATTTGTTGCGCAGGGCTTCAAATATCTCATCCCCCCCTAATACGCCGATATGAAACCGTTCGATGGTGTCTTCGTCCTCCCATTCAACGAACTTGGCCATATTCAGGATAAAATTCGCTTTGACCACGTTCTCCGCCAACTGGGCAAGCGCCGCCGGCAGGAAGGAGATGGTGAGAATAATATGGATCAAAAATAACCGCATGCCGTTTTTGTGATCATGGGGTGCAGGTATTTAGCCCTGCGGCTCATCTTAACGCCTTTCGAACAAAAGCAACCGTAAAATAAGAAATTAAGAACAAACCAGTAAACCCTTCAAAGCCGGAAATCCACCTCAATATCCCGGTTGGGTAGTAATCGCCATAGCCGATAGTCAAAAAAGTGACGATGCTGTGATAGAACGCTATTTCCAATTGGGACAGGTCATCTCCGTGATCCAGGGATGGCATAATTTCGTTGCCGACCAGGAACGGCATGAGAAAATAAATGAGCACAAAAAACAAATAAGTTACTACCATGCTGATCAGCACCCGGACCGGGCTGGTGGCGTATAGCCCTATTTTGTCGAAGATCAGCCATTTAAACCCATATACAACCCAGGCATCGAGTTTGCGTAAGGCGCCCCCTCCCGTCAGCGCGGCTTCCAGGTCTGCCTTTGCCTCCGACCTTCGGAATTCGACGTAGGCCTCATCTTCGGCATCGTACTGGCCCAGGGAATGGTAATTTTCCTTTAAGATCCTGAATTGTTCTGACCGGTTCCGATGGCTTGTCTGCTGATCCAGGATCAGCTTTCTGACCCCATTGGCATCCCAATCGATATAAAACTGGCCGAGCAGAAGCAGGCCGGTCAGGTCCAATGCCCGGATCTCTGTCTGAAAACCATAGGGCTTGATATCCACAATGTCCCGCACTACGGAGTTGGAGAAGTCCAGGGCCTGACACTGCTGAAGCTGTAAGTTGAAAAAAGCATTCACCTGGCAGGACCTGAAAGCCAGGATGTTGGCCCGGGCTTTGGAAAAGGAAGCTGTAGATTTTCCGAAATCTACATTTTCAAACAGGATATCGGAAGCCGGGTACTGCACCGAGTTGAAATCGAGGGCACCCGCGCCGAAGAAGTTGTTTTTAAAGACGATCTTGCCCTTTCCCATTTCGCTCGATTCAAAGATCAGCTCGTTCTTGTCCAGTTCGGTCCGGTTGAAGCTGATCTTCCCCCGGTCGAACTCCGTGCCGCTAAAATCGAGCGTGCTCTGATAAAAAGCAGCCCGGTCGAAGAGCAGGTCTCCTTGCTGAAAATTGGCGAAACGGAAATCGAGCTTCCCATTTTTCAAATTTACCGACTTGAAAGCCAGCCGCACGCTGTGGAATTCTGCGCTGACAAAGAGCACGTCCCGTCCATTCAGGCGGGCATTGGAAAACGTGATGTCCCCGCTTCCGAGGCTAGCGCGGGTGAAGTCAATTTTCCCGTTTCCGAAAGAGGCCTCTTCGAAGTTCAAAATGGTTTTACTGTTCCTTCCCGCGCTTCCCCGTTCCGGGCGCGGCCCTTTTTTCCGGTCATTGAACCTCGAATTTTTAAAGGACAACAGCCCTTTGCCGAAGCGCGCACTGGAAAAGATAACGCCTCCCTGGTGGAAACAGGCATTATCCAGTTTGAAATCTCCATTGCCGAAGCGGCTGTGGGCAAAGCTGACGCCGCCCTTCAGGAACAGGGTATTGCTCAGGTCCAGCTCTCCGGATGGAAACCGGGCGAAGGTGAAGTCGGTTTGGCCTTCAGAATAAAAAACGGAATTCGTGGCGACAAACCCGTTAATGTCCAGCAGTTGATTTTTCCTGATGTGGTTTTCCGCCCGGAGGGCCGGCAGGGAGAAATTTTCGATGAAGCATTTGTCCAGGTTTATCGCCTGGCCATTTGCTATCTGCGCATACAAATTTTCAACATCGACTACCCCGAGTTCCAGCGTTGAAACGATTTTGCCATCCTCATGCAGCAGGGAAACAGTAGCTGTCTGCGGGAGTATTTCGCCGTTGGGTAGCGGAAATGCCCGCTCTGTCTTTTTTATGCTGTATTTTGAGAAGGTTCCGATCATGTGCCAGAATATTTCGGGTTCATTCTTCTTCTTCCTGCGCCCCAAAGTACCCCTTGATCTTCTCCGCCACCTTCAGGCTCGCCACTTCAGCAATCTCCGATGCCAGCGCCGCTTTGATGCGCTTCACCGAACCGAAATGGCTCAGCAGCTTCTGCGCCGTCTTCTCCCCGATGCCGGGGATGTTGGTCAGCTCTGTGGTGGTGAAGTTCTGGGAGCGCTTGGCGCGGTGGAAGGTGATGGCGAAGCGGTGGGCTTCGTTGCGTGCCTGCTGGATGAGTTTGAGCGATTCGGATTTCTTGTCGATGTAGAGCGGGATAGAGTCGCCGGGGAAGAAAATCTCCTCCAGGCGCTTGGCAATGCCGATGACGGTGACCTTGTCGCGGATGCCCAGCGTTTCGAGGCTTTCCACGGCGGCATTGAGCTGGCCCTTGCCGCCGTCGATGATGATGAGCTGGGGCAGGGGGTCGCTCTCGTCGAGCATGCGGCGGTAGCGGCGGTGCACCACCTCTTTCATGGAGGCGAAATCATCGGGCCCTTTGACGGTCTTGATGTTGAAATGGCGGTAGTCCTTTTTGCTGGGTTTGGCGTTTTTGAACACCACGCAGGAGGCCACGGGGTGGCTGCCCTGTATGTTGGAGTTGTCGAAGCATTCGAGGTGCAGGGGCAGGGCGTCCATCTGCAGGTCCTGCTGCAGGGTGCGCAGGATGCGCTCGGCCGAAGTTTGCTTGCGCGTCTGGCTGGCCCGCTGCTTCTGCTTCTGCAGGATGTAGTATCTGAGGTTTTTCTCCGACAGGTCGAGCAGGCGGCGCTTGTCGCCGATCTTGGGCACGGTGATGTTCAGCCCTTCGCCCTCCAGCTGCACCTCGTAGGGCAGGATGAGCTCGGTGGAGATGCTGTTGAAGCGCTCCCGGATGATGGGGATGGCGTAGGCCAGTAGGGCGGGTTCGTCGTCGTCGTCGAGGTTCTTCACCAGTTCCTGGGTGTGGGTGTGGATGATGGCGCCGTTCACTACCTTGATGTAGTTGACGTAGGCGTCCTTTTCTTCGGAGGCGATGGAGAAGACGTCCACATCCCGGATGTTGGGGTTGACGACGGTCGACTTGGCCTGGTAGTCCTCGAAGGCGCTTAGCTTTTCCTTCATCTGCTGGGCCTTTTCGAAGTCCAGGTTCTCGGCGTGTTTTTCCATCACGCCTTTGAAGTGGGTTTTCACCGCTCCGAAATTGCCCTTCAGGATGTTCTTCACTGGTCGATCCTGGCGTTGTAGTCTTCCTCGCTTTCCAGCCCCTCGCAGGGGCCCAGGCAGTTTTTGATGTGGTACTCCAGGCAGACCTTGAATTTGCCGGCCCCGATGTTGTCCGCGGACAGGTTGAAATGGCAGGTGCGCAGCGGGAAGAGCCGCTTGATCAGCTCCAGGATGATCTTGATGCGGGCTTTGCTGGTGTAGGGACCGAAGTAGGTGGAGCCGTCCTTGATGACGCGGCGGGTGATGAACACGCGGGGAAGCGCTCGTTCTTGATGCAGATGTAGGAATAGCTCTTGTCGTCGCGCAGCATCACGTTGTAGCGCGGCTGGTACTTCTTGATGAGGGTGTTTTCCAGCAGCAGGGCGTCGGCTTCCGTTTCCACCACGGTGAATTCCAGGCGGCCGGCGTTCTTGACCATGACGCGGGTCTTGTGCGCCCGGTCGCGGCGCTCGCCGAAGTAGGAGGCCACGCGGCTGCGCAGGTCCTTGGCCTTGCCGACGTAGAGGATGGTGTCCTCCTTGTCGATAAAGCGGTAGACGCCGGGTTGGCGGGGGATGGTGTCGGAGATTGCCTTGTAGTCGTCGGTGGTCATTGGCTGTTCGCTGTTTGCTGTTCGCTGTTCGCTGTTGGGGCGGCAAACAGGTAGCCGCCAACGGCAAATATAACCGGACAAAACGAGATGTATACTGACGCGCACCTGGTTTTTGTAAAGCAAAAGCCAGGCAAGGCAGTATATGCTGGCCCGGCAGGTTTTGAAAGGGACGTCACCGCCTGCCGTATACCAGCATAAAAACGGGAACGGCTTTGTCGTTGGTAAATAACAACGGGAAGGAGTAAACGGTTACGGTAGTAACTGTTTGTCCTTTTGCTTTGTATATTGCAATATCTTAGTTCTACTTTGTTAACTTAGCGAGGAAAGGTATCCATACCCGCGAGCAGCAAAAAAAATAGATTTAAAATTTCATAAAACCCTTTCTTTTAGAAGGCAGCGGGCCTGGAGGCCCGCGCTCCAGATGGCTCGAAACTTTAAGTTAACAAAGTAGAATTAGGAACCGGATGAAAAGCAAATTGAAAATGCTCATTCCGGAACTCAAAATAGTCGATGAAGAGTCTCTGGCAAAGACAACGATGGAGTCGAATGCAAACTAATCAGAAAGGTCATCATACAACGAGAAAACATGCATAAAAACAGTAACCTTTGGACGATGTTGGGCTTTGGGCGAACCCTTGTCGAAGTCGGAAGGCGGAAATGCGAAGCCGGAACAGGGATAGAAGTGAACACAGGCCGCCCGGCTTGCCAATTCCGATTTCCGACTTCCGATTTCCGACTTTTGCCCATTGTTGCCCTCCTCCTCCTCACCTCCTGCTCCCCAAGGATTTACCCCGACCGCGGCCAGTTCCTCAAAGACGGCGACCCGGTGCCTACCGTCGACCTGAACTACTACAAAAGCGTTCAGGAGCGCCCGGGGCAGGACTCCACTCTGGCCGTAGCCATGGCCATCTCGGGGGGCGGCTCCCGGGCTTCCAACTTCGGCATCGGCATCATGCTGGGGCTGGAGCAGATCAGCACCGGCGATGGGCAGGACATGCTGGACGAGGTGGACTACCTGTCGACCGTTTCCGGCGGGGGCTTTGCCGCCGGGGCGTATGTATCCGCCCTCTACGACCACCAGTTCTTCAACCGCGCCGAACCGTTCAGCCTGAAGCAATACCTGGGCCGGCAAATCCGGGAGGATATGGCTTATCCGTATACCGGCGTGCTGGTGCGCGCCAACTTCAACCCGGTCCTGTGGTTTTCCCTGGCCGACGATGGCGACGCGCTGGAGCGCTCCATCGACGAACATGTGCTCGGTTACCGGCGGCGCGCCCGGGAAACCCGCAAAAAACCGCAGAGCCTGCAGCTGAGCGATTTCTTCGTTCCCGCCGGCAGCCCGGCACCGGTGCGATTCCCCATGCACATTACCAACAGCTCCACGCTGAACACCATGACCATTTTTCCCTTCACCCCCGATATCCTATCCCGGTACCGGATCAATGGTTATACCCACCGCCTGAACAAAACAATCCGGGATACGCTGGACCCGTTCAGCGTTCCCCTGGCGGTAGGCATCAAATCGAGCGCCAGCTTCCCCGTCCTCATTTCCAATACTACGCTCTGCAGCAAATACTCGCCGCTACGCCCCTTCCTGCCCCTGATCGATGGCGCCATGACCGACAATATCGGGTACTACACCGCCCTTCAGGTGCTCAAGCAGGAGCGGGCGCCGCGCAAGGTCCTGCTCATCGTCGATGCTGACGCGGCGGGCAACCGCTATACTTTTTCCAAAAAAGAGGGGGCCGTATTCTCCCTCCGCGTCATGGGCAGGCTGCCGTCCAGCGGCCTCGATGCCCGCCGCGCCACGCTGGTGCGGGACATCCGGGACGTTTGTCGGCAGTACGGCATCACTCCGGTCTTCTTCAGCTTCAATGCCCTGCTGGACGGCACCGAAGCGCCGCTGCCGGAGGAAATCATGGTCAAAGAAGAACAGAAGCGCCTGATCTGGATGATCCGGCGCAATCAGCCTTTTGGCCAAAGCGACCGGCAAATCCTCTACGAACTGCTCACCCACATCGGCACCAAGCTCACCATCACGGACGAAGAGCAGGAACTGCTGTTGTACGCCGGGCAGCTCATCGTGAAGATGCAGGAAGAGGAGGTCAAACGGACGTTGAAGAAGGGGAAGGTGGTGAAGTGAGGGGAGGGGGGATTGTCATATTGTCATATTGCCATATTGTTATATCTATTGCCATATTGTTGCGCTAATTGTGTCCGATATTGTTATATCTATTGCCATATTGTTGCGCTAATTGTGTCCGGCGGCTACCCGTCTAAGGTTGGACAGCAGAAAGGGGAAAGCCGAGCGGAGTCGAGGCCGAGCGCGTTCAGGAGGCATGAAGTGTCCAGCCTTAGACGGGTAGCCTGTCCGGCTACATATAGGGTTGAAGGCTGGTCAGTTGGTTTGTTTTTACGGTTTAAAGAAAAACTATGGAGGCTAAAAGATTTGTCGAACTCAAATGGGTTCATTACGTGTACGAGTTTTTCATCGTTGCCGTCGGGATTTCCGTTCCTTTCCTGCTGGACCGCTGGAATGATAACCGGTTGGAAAAGCGCGCCGAGCGGGAGAATTATGAGTACATCCTGCGGGAACTGCAGGAAGACAAAGAAGAGCTGCAGGGGGTCAGCAAATACAATCAGCATTTCCTGGAAAGAGCCCGAATCGCCAACCGCATTATCCTGGATGGCGACAGAAGCCAGGCGGATACCCTCGGCCGCCTGGCCATGGAGCTGCGCAATGTATCCGATTTTCACCGGAACCACAGCGTCTACGAAAACCTGATCAACAGCGAGAAGATCAAGCTGGTCAGGAACCGGGACCTGACCAATAAACTCCAGTACCTGGATGAGTTGAATACCTACATCAACCGCCTGGAGAGCAACCACCTGGACGCCGCCATCAACTTCGCCATCCCCGCCCTTAGCCAGTACCTGCGCGTAGAGCCGTACAAAGTGATGGACCCGGACGGCCTGTTCGGCTACACCTTTCACAACCAGATCGTCCTGTTTATCTCCATCATGGAGGAAAAGGCGCAACTCTACCAGCGCACCCTTCAGGAAATCGGCACCGTCGGAGCGCTCGTCGAGCAGGAGTTGGCAAGAAAGTAGTTGTTTTACTTGCAAATAATTAGTATAACAACTATTTTTGCAGGCAGAAAACGAAACTGTCTGTGGCAGAACTGATCACATCGAAGAAACTGGACAAAAAATCGGAGAGCTCCGGCTTCATCCTGGAGCGCACCGCCAAGCGGTTGAAGCAGTTCTTCCAGCAGCAGCTTACCGCCGCCGATACCGGCATTACGATCGACCAATGGGTCGTCCTTCAGGTGCTCGACCGCCAGGAGGGCCTCAGCCAGCTGGAGATCGCTCGGGAAACCTATAAGGACGCCCCGACGATCACCCGCATCATCGACCTCCTCTGCCGGAAGGGCCTGACCCAGCGCGTTACCGACCCGGCCGACCGCCGCCGGTTCAAAATCCAGCTGACCGGCGAAGGCCGGGAAAAAATCGATGCCACGCTTCCGATTATCCGGGATGCCCGCCGACAGGCCTGGCAGGGCATCGAAGATACCGAGATCGACCGGCTCGTGGATGTGCTGAACGACGTATTCAACAACCTCAGCTCTGAGGAAGCCAAATAAAACCAGCCCAAAATTGCCTAACCGTAAAACCAAAACCTATGCATTACTATAGCCTTGGACAGGTGCCTGCCAAACGGCACACCCAGTTTCGCAAAGCCAATGGCGAGCTCTACCACGAGGAGCTCTTCTCCACCGAAGGCTTCAGCGACCTGTCTTCCCTGCTTTACCACTGCAACCCGCCCACCCAGATCGTGCAGGTCGGTGCCCCTTTTTCCGTGGCGCCGAAAGT
Organism: Lewinellaceae bacterium; assembly: GCA_020636375.1. GTDB lineage: Bacteria > Bacteroidota > Bacteroidia > Chitinophagales > Saprospiraceae > JACJXW01. Next base: position 87,015 of record JACJXZ010000019.1, read on the forward strand.
GGTAGAAGACAAACAGCTCAAGCACCGCAGCCTGAAGGGATTCGGCGTGCCGCCGGAAGATGACTACCTCAAGAGCCGCAAACCGGTGCTCGTCAACGACGACTGCAAGGTCATCCTGGCGGCGCCCCGCCGGAGCATGACGGAGTACTTCTACAAGAACGCCGACGCCGACGAGGTGATCTTCATCCACCAGGGCAGCGGCCGGCTGAAGACGATGTACGGCAATGTGGAGTTCGAATACGGGGACTACGTGGTCGTGCCCCGCGGCACCATCTACCAGCTGGAGTTCGACGGAGAGGACAACCGCCTGTTCATCGTCGAATCCTACAGCCCTGTCACCACGCCCAAGCGCTACCGCAACGAGTACGGCCAGCTGATGGAACACGCGCCCTTCTGCGAGCGCGACATCCGCAAGCCCGCCGCCCTGGAAACCCACGACGAGCAGGGGCAGTTCCTGTTCTACATCAAAAAGCAGGACCAGGTCTATCCTTACTACTACCTCAACCACCCCTTCGACCTGGTCGGCTGGGACGGCTACGTCTACCCCTACGCCTTTAGCATTCACAACTTCGAGCCCATCACCGGTACCGGGTACACCAGCCGCCGCCCGTACACCAGACCTTCGCCGCCCGCAACTTCGTGATCTGCTCCTTTGTGCCGCGCCTGTACGACGACTACCATCCGCAGGTACCATCCGGTACACTTACAACCACAGCAACATCGACAGCGACGAAGTGCTCTACTACGTCGACGGCGATTTCATGAGCCGCAAACACGTGGAGAGAGGCATGATCACCCTGCATCCCGGCGGCATCCCGCACGGGCCGCACCCCGGCACCGTCGAAAAGAGCATCGGCGCCAAAGAGACCGGAGAGCTGGCCGTCATGGTCGATACCTTCCGCCCGCTGAAGCTGACGGACCACGCCGTGGGCATCGAGGATAAGGAGTACTTCAAGAGCTGGCTGCCCGAGGGGGAGCCGGCGAGGAATTAGCGCCTCCGGCACTTGGGGTATAGTACACTGATCTGTTAGGATTTCTTAAGATTTCATCAGGTTGTTGTCGAGCTCAAAGCTGCCGAAGCTCTCTTACCTGACATGAAGCTCAGTTGGTAAATTATCTCCGGGCAACAGACCTGGAAGTTGGCTTGCTGCTCAATTTTGGCAAGAAGGTGGAGCACGTGAAGAGAGTGCTAACCAACGATTATAAGCCCCGGCACCGGAATCCTAAAAAATACTAACCGATCCTAACAGATCAGTGTACCATCCCCAACCCATTTCAATCAAAAAATAAAAAAATCATAAGATGAGCACTTTAACCAAAAACAAACCAGATACCCACCAGGATACCTTCCCCATCAACGGGACGGACTACATCGAATTCTACGTCGGCAACGCCAAGCAGGCCGCCCATTACTACCAGACGGCATTCGGCTTCCAGCTCGTGGCCTACCGCGGGCCCGAAACGGGCACCCGTGACACGGCTTCCTACGTGCTGCAGCAGGGCAAAATCCGCTTCGTGCTGACCGCCGCCCTCAGCCCGGACCACGAAGTATCGAAACACGTGCTTAAGCACGGCGATGGCGTCAAGGTGCTGGCCTTGTGGGTGGACGACGCCCGCGATGCCTTCAAAAAGGCCGTCGAACGCGGCGCAAAGCCCGCCATGGAACCCAAAACCCTGAAGGACGATCACGGCCAGGTGACGGTGGCCTCCATCCACACCTACGGGGAGACCATCCACACCTTCGTGGAGCGCAAGAACTACGGCGGCCCCTTCATGCCGGGCTTTCAGGCTAAGGAAAGCCTCATGAAAGCAGAGCCCATCGGGCTGCAATACGTCGATCACTGCGTGGGCAATGTAGAACTGGGAGGAATGGACAAATGGGTGGAATTCTACCAGGAAGTGATGGGCTTCAAGCTGCTGGTCACCTTTGACGACAAGGACATCTCCACCAAATATACCGCCCTGATGAGCAAGGTGGTCTCCAACGGCAACGGCTTCATCAAATTCCCGATCAACGAGCCGGCCCAGGGGCTGAAAAAATCGCAGATCGAAGAATACCTGGATTACTACCGCAGCGCCGGCGTGCAGCACATCGCCGTGGCCACCGACGACATCATCTACACGGTGGATGAACTGCGCCGCCGCGGCGTCGAGTTCCTCTACGTTCCCGACACCTACTACGATACGGTGCTGGAACGGGTCGGAGAGATCAATGAAAGCCTGCAGGAGCTCAAGCGCCTCAACATCCTGATCGACCGCGACGACGAAGGCTATCTCCTGCAGATCTTCACCAAGCCGGTACAGGACCGCCCGACGGTCTTCTACGAGATCATCCAGCGCGAGGGCGCCCGCTCCTTCGGCAAGGGCAACTTCAAGGCCTTGTTTGAGGCCATTGAACGGGAGCAGGAGCTGAGGGGGACGTTGTAGGGAATGAGGGAATGAGGGAATGAAGGAGGGAAACCCTCAGCACCCGGAGTTTAACACCTCCACCACCCGCTGGCTGAGTTCGCTGACGAGCTCAGCCAGTTCGGTTGGAGGGCTGCCGTATTCGTAGGTCACCCGGTGTACTTCCCCTCCGCGGGAAATCTCGACCCACTGGCCGCCGCCGTCGGCGCAATCGGGGCAACCGATGGTTTCTTCCAGGCTGCGGAAGGCGTCCCAGTTCACGAGGCGGGCGAGGGACTGAAACTCGGCGGCGGGAAGGAAAATGCCACAGTCGAGTTGAATGGTGGAGGAGGGAGAGCAGGTTTGGTAAGTAGACACTTCGAAAGTGCCTTCGGCGGCTGTCACCAGGGTGAGGCATTCGCCGAAGCATTCGCAGTAGAAGGTACCCTGGGAAATGCGGAAAAAGGTGGTGTCATCTTCCTTTTTACAAGCGCTGAGCAGCAGCAGGCAGAGGCTGCCCAACACGATCCCGTGCAGATATCTCATAAATCTTCGTTTACCGGAAAGAACCGGTGATTTGGGAATCAATCCATAGCAGGCTCCCGGCGCGGGAGCGCCCGGCAGAGCAGTGTGCCTGCAGCGGTGAAATAACTACCTGCCCTCCTCACCCGATCTGCCGAAGCTGCGCCTGGTAATCGTAGGCCCACAGCGCCCGGTGTTGCCCCTGAGCCGCTTTTTCTTCGCGTATCACTTCAACGAGCAGGCTGTACAACTGTTTTTTCAGGTGGGCGAGGCGCCGCCGGAAGCTGTCCATCTTGCGGTAAATACGGCGGTGTTCAGCCCCATTTTTGAGGAAGGAGTCATTCGTGTTGGGATTGGCGATCCTCGCCAGTTGGCGGTGGAAGGAGCGAAGCCATCCTTCGATCTCGCGGATTTCCGGGCGGATGGAACACATCAGTTGGTTGAAGGCTTCCCGCATTTCGAACGCCTGGTGCCGGGATAGCGGATAAGCCAGATAGCGCCGCATGGTTTTCTCCAAATACCGGACTTCGTATTTCCAGTAATCCATCATGGACATCCAATCGTAGTAGTCCCGATGGAGCTGATCGAAATTGAGCGGCCAGATCGTCTTGTTTACCTTTGCAATTGTCGCATTCATAGCTTGGGATCTTTGGGTTCAACCTTATTTTCAAGTTAGATTACGGTCTGTTTGCCGGCAGGGGCATAAAAGAGAATTTGGCCGGAAGAAAAGAGGGCGGCCGTCCGAATAATCGCAACTAAATATAAGGGGATATTCTAAAAAAAGAAATATTTCTTCCCGGATTTTTTTACCCTCTTTTCCGGCACGCCGCATCTCCGGTTGTGCCCCCGCTTTGTTAAAACAATGGAAACCAGCAAAGTAGTTTACTTATTGGCCACCCGTCTAAGGTTGGACACTCCATGCCTCCTGCACACGCTCGGCCTCGACTCCGCTCGGCTTTCCCCTTTCTGCTGTCCAACCTCAGACGGGTAGCCTACTTATTTCGCTCATAAACCTGTAATTTGTGGCTATCCTAACCTTGATGTTATGCCGTTGTCCGACAAAGCAGCCACCAACATACTCCGGCTTCTCGATACGGAGGAGGAGCGCAACAGCCTGCTGGCCTTCCGCCTGCTGAACAGCCAGGGCGCTGCCGGAGATTTCCTGCTGAGCCTCTGCGGCCACTTTCTGGTGGCCGAAGGGGAGCAGCGGCTGGCGTTGCGCCGCTGCCTGCGGCCATTGCTCCGGATGGCAGCCAGGGAAAGAGGATGTACGCCCGAGCAGAAGGATGGCCTGATGTGGCTGCTCAATTATGACCCCACCCGGGAAAAGGCAAAGCCGGAGCGGTTCCTGCTCATTCTGGAAGACGCCCTGGGGCTGGACATTCTGGCCTTGTCCCGTTTCCTTTTCTCCCGGTCCGGCCAGAGCGCCCAGCTTCTTCTTCGGCGGGGAACGCCCGCTGACAGGGATGCCCTGCTGGCCATCCGGTGCTATGACGGCCCCCGGGGCCGGACGCTCGACCTGAGCCGGCTGGGCCTCGCCCGGCTGCCGGAAGAGGCCGGGCAATACAAAGACGTGGAGGCCCTGAACCTCCGCCACAACGAACTGGAAGCTACCGACGTCTTTTTCCTGGAGCGTTTCCGTAAACTCCGTTTCCTCGACCTTCGCTTCAACCGCATGGCCCGCATCCCCGACGGGCTGCCCCTCCTGCCCCGCCTGCAGGAGGCGGACCTCCGGATGGGCAGCCTGCAGGTGCCCCTTTTCGACTATCTCCGCCACCCGCTCCGGGAGATCATCCTGGTGAACCTCCGGATGGAACCCGGGTTCCCGCTCAGCCAGTTCAATAACGAAGACGTGGCCTGCATCCTGAAAAACTGGACGTACGAAGCCGGCAGCCGCCTGGTGCTCAACCTCGCCGGAAAAGGGTTCCGCTCGGTGCCCGACGCTATCCGGCGCTTCCCCCGGCTGGCGTACGTCGACCTGCGGGACAACCCCATCAGCTTCCTCCCGCCCTGGTTCCTGCGGATGCCCGCCCTGCGCGAAGTGTACTGCGACAGAGGCGTCGAATACAATTACTCCTACCTCCGCCCGGGCCTGGCCGTCTACCGGGAGAACGAACAGGAACCACCCGCCCCCCAGGAACAGGCGGCACCCTGGCTGGCCAACCTGGCGGCATTTCCCGCTGAATTGCCGGTGGCGATACCGCTGGAGGGGCTGGGGGGGCGGTAGAGGGGGTATTGGTGGTTCGCTGTTCGCTGTTTGCGGATGTAGCCTTATTTGGAAAAATCTCTCCTAATCACTACTTTGCAAATCCGAATCAAGAACCTTTATGAACCAAGACAACCTTGCTGCCACCGCGGAACTGATCAACCGGGACTTCGAACTGGAGCCGCAGGAAAAAACCCTGACGGAAGAGGAACTGCTGCAACTGCTGTCCGAGGTCGTAGCGGACATGATCGAAAAGCGGCTGGAGTTCCTCCTCAGCCTGATGTACCGCCTCGATATCGACGAAAAGAAAGTGCACTATGCCCTGTCGCCCTTCTGCGAGGAGCCGGCGAACATCGCCCTGGCCAAACTCATCCTGGAGCGGCAGAAGCAGCGGGCGTTCACCAAACAGTATTACAAGCAGGAGAATCTGGGGGATTTGGGAGGGCTGGAACTGTGAGGGAACTATAGGTATTCCCTCGATTTCATGCATCTTTTGGGGCGTTTCCGCCTGGAGCGGCAGGGGCTGTCGGCGGGGTTGTAATATCTCCCGGGCCGTAGGCGAAAAGAGCCCGTGCCCGTCGGACAGGACTGGCGGAGCAGGCAGGATTTACCCTGTGAAATAGCCATGTGCGCGACTCTGTTTTGCCCAATCCTGGACGGGCAGCAGAGATCACAGGTAACGGAACGATCACTGCTGCACTGTCCAGGGCCGATCCGGTTGCCCATCCTGTTCATCCTGTAGGGAGTTGTGCCAGCAACCATTCTTTTTCGGACAGCGGGTCGGCGGCTTCGATATCCTGTCTTAGTTTTTCCCGCTCTTCCTTGTCGTATGGCGGCAGGCTGATCAGGCGTTTGACGAAACGGGCGATATTCAGGTAGTTTTCCTTATGAAACTGGCTGAAAGAAGCCCGTCGGACGAAATTTTCCAGGCTGGACAGCTGGGAGGAGAGGGCATCCAGTTCCCCCTGTAGGTAGTAGATCCTGAGGAGCAGCATGCGGGCGATAAGGTTGGTGACGAGGTCTTCGTATTCTACGTTCTGGAGGAGCAGCAGGGCCCGGCCGAAATCGGCCCGGGCGTAAGCCAGCCGCGCCTGGTTGAGGCTCAGGGTCGCTTCCCGGAAATCGTCGCCGATAGAGGAATGGTACTGTTCGATGAAATCGGCTGCCCAGGCAGTCTCTCCCAGTTTAAGGGCTATGCCGACGATATTGTTGAAGGCAAAGCGCGACAACTGGCCGTTGTCCAGCAGGAAGCCCTCCCGCAGGCCGATGCGGTACATCTCCCAGGCTTCCCGGGCGAAAGGGGCACTGCCCCGGTTGAGTTGCCGGATGCAGAAGTTGATGGCGAGCAGGTAGAGGTCCTTCCGCTCTTCTTCCGGGAAGAGGGCAGCATGACCGGCCAGCTGCTCGCGAAACGCCTGAAAATACTCCAGGCTGTAAGCTTCGGTGAGAAAACGGTAACAATAGTAGTAGATGGCAATAGCCGGGACATCCAGAAAGCCCATTGCTTCAACCTGTGCCACTATGGGGGAGAGCAGCCCGAAGTCGTATTCCGTTTGATATACTGCCTGGTGGCTCAGTTGAGTACAGGCATGCCGCAGCTTTTGGGCGAGGTACTGGCAGTCCATCTGTCCCGATACGGCCTGCAGGTTGAGCCGGCCCGTCCGCCGGTTGCGGGTTTGGTGGTACATCAGTTCCATCTGGTACGCCAGCTTGTGGCTATGAAAATCTGCATTTTGGTAAGGGAAGCGGCTGACTTTCTGCTTCAACTTGTTCATGGCCCACCGGAAGTGTTTGTCGAGGCCCCGGCTTCTGTAGATGGAAACGAGAGCGAAATCAGCCGGCAGTTTGCCTTTCTCGAAGTGCTTGCTCAGCATATACTGTTCGATCAACTCCAGCAGGTCGCTCATCGTGCCCCGCAGCTTCAGGCTGTCGTAGGCTTCATCCGGGAACGTATAGGCGAAGGCGCCCTCGGCTGTGAGGGCGACAACGCCCTTTTTCCGGTGTCGGCGCAGGTGTTCGTATAGCCGGAATACATCTTCCCGGCGGGTATAGAAGGGGGAGCGCAGGAAGTTGCGTAGCTGCCGCAACTCTTTTTCAGATAGGGTTTCAAAGAGTAGCCAGAGTTTAGATGTGTTGAATTTTTCCACAAAAAATGGATTGTAAAGCCTATTAAAAAAAGCTTATTGCTCATTGATTTGGCTTTTTTATTCCACAAAATACAATATTTGTTTTTGCCGGAACTGGATAAAAAGGGAAACTTGGAGTCCATAAAACGGGTATCTGTCTGACTTTGGACAGAGGGTGCCTGGGGCGTGTACGATGTACGAGGCCGACGGCAGTCCCGGGTGGTGTACGAATGCTCAACTGGGTGTCCAACGTTAGACAGTAGTCCATAAAACCACATTCCCATGAGATTTGTCTTTTTCCTGCTGTTTTTTCTAAGTCTTGGCACTTTGGTTTCCCTAAACGCTCAAACCCGGGAACAAGCCTTTGGCGGCCCGGGCGGCGACTATCTGCAAGATATGCGCCCCACATCTGATGGAGGGTTTATTCTCACGGCGATCACCCGCAGTTTTTCTGATCGGCGCCGGTCTTTTTTGCTCAAACTGGATGCTGCGGGAGACGAAGAGTGGCTGTTGCCTACCAGTGGCAGCCAAGACCGCGAGCTGTTCGGAGAGTCTGCCTTTGAGCTGGCCGACGGTACGTTCCTGCTACTGGCCAACCGCGCTGCTGGTGTCCCGAGCTCAGATGATGATGAATTGGTGCTCCTACGGGTGGATGCTCAGGGCAACCTGCTTTCCGAAACCCTGTTTCCCAGCCTGCGCTTCGACCTGAGGCACGCCATTGCCACCAGCGACGGCAATTTTCTGCTATGCGGGCACGACAGTTACAATACCGACGGCTGCGCTTTTGTGGCCAAGGTCAGCCCGTGGGGCGATGTACTCTGGTGGGACTGCTACGGCCGGGATGAGAACGACTACTTTTACTACTGCATCGAAGATGATGAGGGCCATTATGTACTCAATGGCGTTTCGTACCAATATGCCGGCCCGGGCAACTCCGGCGCCGACGGTTTTGTCATGCGCTTTCAGCCCGACGGAGCAGTGGCCTGGCAGTATTTCGTAGCGCCGGTTCCCGGGAGCCTCGACGACGCCTATGACGTCGTACAGAAACCCGGTGGCAACTTCTGGATCACCGGCGTAACCAACGTGGCGGGAGACAAAGACGCCTACCTGCTGGAGCTGAGCCGCAACACCGGTACACCTCAGCACTGGCAGGTTTTCGAAGAGCCGGGCGAGCAGTATGGCAACCAGATCATTCCGGTATCGGATGGGGGCTATATCATGGCCGGCAGTACTGAAAATACGCCCGGCGGTGATTTCGACGCTTTCCTTCTGCGGTTCGATGAAAATGGCAATACGCTGTGGCGCCGGAACTATGGAGGATTGGAAAGGGATTTTGGATACCAGGTCAAAGAAACAGTTGACAGCGGCTTTGCCTTGGCCGGCTGGACGCTGAGCTTCGGGCAAGGCGACTGGGATATCTACTTCCTGAATACCAATGCCGAAGGCGAAACTTATCAAAGCTGGGCCACCGGCCAGATCGCTTTCGATACCAACCTCAGCTGCACCCTCGACACTGCCGATATTCTCCTCTCCGGGTGGATCGTGCAGGCCGAAGGCGGCCCGGTAACCCTGTACGGCATCAGCAATGAACAGGGGCAGTATGCTATTGCCCTGGACACGGGGCTGTACAACTTCCGGCTCATCCCGCCCAACGGCTACTGGGAGGCTTGCGACAGCCTCGTTCCGGTAACCATTTTGCCCAACGACACCAGCTTTACCCCTCTGCTTGCCCAGCCTGTCGTCGATTGCCCCTATCCGGAGGTCAGTACCTACACTACTCCCCTGAGCCCCTGCTGGAACTCCACCATCGTAGTCAACTACTGCAATGAGGGGACGGCACCCGCCGCCGATACTTACGTGGAGGTGGAACTGGACAGCCTCTTCGAAGTGATCGGCAGCACCATTCCCTGGTCTTCGAACAACGGGAATAACTATACTTTCCCGCTGGGCAATCTGAGCATAGACACCTGTGGTTTCTTCAAGATCAGCGTTCGCCTGAGCTGCGACGCCGCGCCCGGCCAGTCCCATCCCGTTCTGGCCCACATCTACCCCGATACCATGTGCCTGTCGCCTTCCTCCGGCTACTCCGGCGCCTTCCTGGAAGCGGCGGCCGATTGTGAAGGAGACAGCCTGCGGTTTCGTATTACCAATACGGGCGATGCTCCGATGTCCGCTCCTCAGGAATACGTCGTCATCGAAGATGCGGTGCTGTACCTGAACGGCCCCTTCCAACTGGGAGCAGGGGAAGCCGTGGAGATCGCGGTAGGCACCAACGGCGCCACCTATTTCCTGGCGGCGCCGCAGGAGCCGGGCGCACCCGGCAGCCCGGTGGTCAGCGCCCTGGCGGAAGGCTGTGGAGTGGATGAGGACGGGGATTTCAGTACCGGCTTCGCCAACCAGTTCGGGCATGGCGACGCCGCCCCCGCCGTGGACATACTGTACCAGGAAAATACGCTCGCGTTGCCGGCCAACGTCGTGGATGCCCATCCCCGGGGGTACGGCGATGCACGCTTCATCCGGCAGGGAGAGGAACTGGAGTATATGGTCTATTTCGGGAACCTGGGGAGGGATACCGTTTTCCAGCTGGTGGTCGCAGATACGTTATCGGCCTTTCTCGACCTGTCTTCGGTGCGGCCGGGTGTCGCCAGCCACCCCTATTCTTTTCGGATCGACCCTTCCGGCGTACTGGTTTTCACGTTCCGCAACCTGGTGTTGCCCCCTGCTCTTTCCGGGGCGGAAGAATCCGGCGGTTATGTGAAATTCAGGGTCCGTCAAAAACCGGGCCTTCCGGCCGGGACGGTGATCGAAAACCGGGCTTCCATTCAGCATGATTTTGGCCGCCGGGTGGAGGCCGCGCCGTCCTTTCATACTATAGGAGAAGACTTCGTGATCGTACAGGTGGAAGAGGTATTGGCGGAGTCGGCACAGGTTGACGTTTTCCCCAACCCATTCCGGGATCAGGCTACCTTCAGGGTAGAAGGGGCAGGCGGGCAAACCCTGGAGCTGGAGTTGTTCGACACCCAGGGCAGGTTAGCCCGCCGCCATAGGGCGCCCTTTGCCGAAAGCTTGTTCCTGGCGCGCCAGGGCCTGCCGCCGGGTGTGTATATTTTTCACCTGTCGGCAGATGGAGCGCTGCTGGCGCGAGGGAGGGTTTTGGCACAATAGTGCGGATGGCTGCCGTCCGGTAAATATACCCGCTCACCACTCCGTATGAAACACCCCCTCCTGGTCTACCCGCTCGTACGTATGCGAGCCGAAATAATCGCGCTGAGCCTGGACCAGGTTGAGCGGCAGGCGCTCGCTGCGGTAGGCGTCGAAGTAGGCCAGGGCGGAGCTCAGCGCCAGGGTGGGTACCCCGAAGTCGATAGCCGTTTTCAGGATGGCGCGGGCGGCGTGCTGGCCGTGGAGCAGGGCATCGTGGAAAGCCGGCGCGAGCAGCAGGTTGCGCAGGGCCGGCTGTTCCTGGTAGGCCTGCCGCATATCTTCCAGCAAACTGGCGCGGATGATGCAGCCGCCGCGCCAGATTTTGGCCACCGTCTCCAGGTTCAGGCCATAGCTGTATTCTTCCGAGGCTTCCGCCAGCAGGTGCATGCCCTGAGCATAGGTGATGATGAAGGCAAAATGCAGGGCTTCGCCCACTTGCGCGACGATCTGTTCCTTGTCCACCCGGGGCGTTTCTTCCACTGCGCGGGCATAGTGGGGCGCGGCCTGTTTGCGTTCTATCTTCAGGGCCGACAGGCCGCGCAGGGTCACGGCGGCGTCAATGGTGGGGATGCCGATGCCCAGGTCCATGGCGTTCTGGGAGGTCCATTTGCCGGTGCCCTTCTGTTTGGCCTTATCGAGGATTTTGTCGACCAGCCAGCCATCTCCTTTGTCGTCTCGTTTGGCGAAAATATCAGCGGTGATCTCAATGAGAAAGGATTCGAGGGCGCCCGCATTCCAGCGGCGGAATACCTCGTGGAGTTCCGGGTTGCTCAGCCCGCCGATGGTTTGCAGGATGTCGTAGGCTTCGGCGATCAGTTGCATCAGACCGTATTCGATGCCGTTGTGGACCATCTTGACGTAGTGGCCGGCGGCGCCGTTGCCGAGGTGAGCCACACAGGGCACGCCATTCACCTTGGCGGAAACGGCTTCCAGGATCGGCCCCACCAACTGGTAGGCGCCGACATGGCCGCCCGGCATGATGCTCGGCCCCCGGCGGGCGCCCTCCGCCCCTCCGGAAACGCCCACGCCCAGGAATTGCACGCCTTTCATTTTCAGGTACTCCTGGCGCCGATTGGTATCCTCAAAGTAGGAATTGCCGCCGTCGATGATCAGGTCGCCCTTGTCGAGCAACGGCAGGAGCGATTCGATGACGCTGTCCACCGCCCGCCCGGCCGGCACCAGGAGCATGATCTTGCGGGGGCGCCGCAACATCGCCACAAATTCGGCGGTGTTGGTAGTGCCTCTGACCGGCCGGCCGGCGGACTCTTCGTCCAAGGCATTAGCCTTTTCCGCGTCCAGGTCCAGCCCGGCGGCAGAAAAGCCGTGGTCAGCCACGTTCAGTAAAAAATTGCGGCCCATCACGCCCAGGCCGATCATGCCAAAATCATAGGTGGAAATCATAGAGTGCAATTTTAAATGCCGGGCATTATGTGCCCTTTTGTGGAAATGCCTGAAAGTTATTTAAAATACTCATTTTCAATATCTTTCAGCTTGTCCAGCCGTCGCTGGTGGCGGGCATCGCCGCTGTAATGTGCGTTCAGGAAGGCAAAGATAAGCTCTTTGGCCAATTCCGGGCCAATGACGCGGCCGCCCAGGCAGAGCAGGTTCAGCTGGTCGTGTTCAACGCCCTGGCGGGCGGAATAGGTTTCGGTGACGAGGGCCGCCCGGACGCCTTTGAACTTATTGGCAACGATAGCGGCGCCCACGCCGCTGCCGCAGATGGCGATGCCGCGGTCGATCAGGCCCGCCGCCACGGCCCGCGCCAGGGGCGCCACGTAGTCGGGGTAATCGTCCTTAGGGTCCAGCGCTTCGGCGCCGAAGTCGGTGATGTGATAGCCTTCTGCTTCCAGAAGGCGGAGCAGGTGCTGCTTGAGGGTGAATCCGCCGTGGTCGGCGGCAATGCCGATTTTCATCACAATTTGTGGTATTTTGGAAAAACTTTGCCGGTCATGCAAACTTTTAACTTAACAGATGTTTCAAGACTTAGGTTTTCTTCGAAGGCCTGACAAGTTTTTCAGGGCCGGCTTCCTTCAAAACCAGCCAGGCCTGCAACACAACAACCCAACCCAATATGGACCCACAGGTGCTTGTCATTTTCGGCGCTTCGGGCGATTTGGCCCAGCGCAAACTGATCCCCGCGCTTTATCATCTTTACAAGGGGCAATTCCTGCCCGAGCATTTTGCCGTGCTCGGCGTCAGCCGGACCGACTACTCGGATGAGGCGTTCCGAAAGGAAGTCTTTCTGGAGAATCCTCACCTCGGGGATAGCGGCAAAGAGGAGGGCTTCGCCCGCATGCTCTTCTACCAATCCATCGACACGCTGGACAGCGCCGATTACGAAAAGGTGCGCAAGCGCCTGGAAGAGATCGACGAGAACCGGAAAACGGGCGGCAATTATATCTTTTACCTGTCGGTGCCGCCCAGTTTGTACACCAAGATTCCGGCTTTCCTCTCCGAGCATGGCCTGAACGACAAAGAAAAAGGCTGGAAGCGGCTGGTCATCGAAAAACCATTCGGCTACGACCGCAACTCGGCCGGCGAGCTCAACCATTCCCTGCAGCAATACTTCCATGAGGACCAGATCTACCGCATCGACCACTACCTCGGCAAAGAAACGGTGCAAAACCTCCTGGTAACCCGCTTTGCCAACGGCATCTTCGAGCCGCTCTGGAACCGCAATTATGTCCACCACATCGAGATCACCGCCGCCGAAAACATCGGCGTCGGCAAGCGGGGCGGCTACTACGACCACTCCGGCGCGCTGCGCGACATGGTGCAGAACCACCTGCTGCAGGTCGTCGCCCACGTCGCCATGGAGCCGCCCACCACTGCCGACGCCGCCTCTATCCGCAGCGAAAAACTGAAGCTCTTTCAATCCCTCCGCCCTATCGGGGAATCGGAGGTAGAAAAGTTCGCCATCCGGGGCCAGTACATCGGTGCGTCCATCGACGGCCAGCGGGTACCGGGCTACCGGGAAGAGGAAGGCGTGGACAAGAACTCCACGACCGAGACCTACGTGGCCCTGAAGTTCTTCATCGACAACTGGCGCTGGGCCGACGTGCCCTTTTATATCCGCACCGGCAAACGGTTGCCGACCAAGGCCACCGAGATCGTCGTCTACTTCAAATCGCCGCCCCACCACCTGTTCCGCAGCGAGCTCGACCTGATGAATATGAACAACCAGCTCATCATCCGCGTCCAGCCGGACGAAGGCATCCTGCTCAAGTTCGGGATGAAGGTGCCCGGTGCCGGCTTCAAGGTGAAGAACGTGGGCATGGATTTCCACTATTCCGACCTCACCAACGCCACGGTGCCCGAGGCTTACCAGCGCCTCATCATCGACGTGATGAAAGGCGACGCCACCCTCTATGCCCGGGGCGACTCCGTGGAGGTGGCCTGGAAGTTCGTCGACCCCATCCTCCATGCCTGGAAAAACCAGGAAAACATCAAACTGTACGGCTACCCCGCCGGCACCTGGGGCCCGGAAGTGGCCAATAAGCTGATCGACGGCGACAACGTCAGCTGGCGCAACCCGTGCAGCAACCTGACGGATTCGTCGGATTACCGGTTGCTGTAGGGACGCAGGCAGGCATTTGTGTACACGTAAGGAAATAAAAAGCAACACTATCATGCTCACCCAAATCCACATCGCTGAAACGCCGCAGCAGGTAGCCGAAGATTTCGCCCGCTACTTCGCAGAATGGATTAAGGATAAACCCTCTGCGGCAGTGGCCCTTTCGGGAGGCAGCACCCCCAAAGTGCTCTTCCGCCTGTGGGCGGAGCAATACCGCGACCGCATCGATTGGCAGAAAACCCGCTTCTTCTGGGGGGATGAGCGGTGCGTACCGCCCGGGGATGAGGAGAGCAACTTTAAAATGGCCAATGACTTGCTGCTGTCCGAAATCGGGATTCCGCCCCAGAACATCCACCGCATCCGGGGCGAGGCCGACCCGGAGGCGGAGGCGCGCCGGTATGCGGAAGACATCCTGCGAACCGTCGCCTCCCGCCATGGCCTCCCGTCCTTCGACATGATCCTGCTGGGCATGGGCGACGACGGGCATACCGCTTCCATTTTTCCCCACCAGATGGAGTTGCTGTCGGCAAAAGCTTTGTGTGGCGTGGCCACCCATCCGGAAAGCGGCCAGAAACGGATCACCCTAACCGGCAGGGTACTCAATAATGCGGCGGAAGTGGCTTTCCTGGTGACCGGCTCCGGAAAGGCGCAGAAGCTGGGAGAGATCGTAAAAGGGAAGAAGGGGAGCGACGAGTATCCCGCCGCGCATATCGGGCCGGCGCATGGCGCGCTGCATTGGTTCGTCGACCAGGCGGCGGCGGCAGGGCTGCGGTGAGGGGAGTATACGTGTTGCGGGTTGTTGGTTGTTCGTTAGCGGCACGGCATCCAACAACCAACACCCAACACCTTCCTACATCGCATTCAGCGCCCGGACCAGGTAGGTCAGCATGAACGGCATAGGAATCCAGAACCATTCATCGGCGAAAAGCAGCATGGCCACGAACAGGACGAAAAACACCAGGAAGAGGATCCAGTCCATGGCTTTGGAATTTTTGCTGGTACTTGTTGTCTCCATTGTCTTTGTATTTGCCGCAAAGCTAATAAAAAGGCCAGGTTTAGAAAAGCCGGGAGCCGGCAAAGTCTTTTCCGGGAAAAAAAATGACAAATCCGTGCAGATATGAAAAAGAAAGTAATTATGATCACCGGCGGTGCCCAGGGCATCGGCAAGGTGACAGCTGCCTGCCTGATGGATAAGGGCTGGCAGGCCGTGATCCTGGACGCCGATGAGCAAGCCGGCCGGGAAGCCGCCGCCGGGATGGCAGGCCTGCACTTCCTGCCCTGCGATGTATCTCTGGAGGCCGATGTCCGGGCTTCGGTAGAAGCGGTTCTCGATGCCTACGGCCGGATTGACGGCCTGGTGAACAACGCCGGCTTCGGCATTACCAGGCCCATCGGCGAGCTCAGCCTGCAGGAGTGGAACCGGGTGATCGGCACGAACCTCACCGGTGCCTTCCTCTGCGCCAAATACGGCGCTCCTGCCCTGAAGGAGAGCCGGGGCGCCATCGTCAACATCGCCTCCACCCGCGCCTATATGTCGGAACCCCATACCGAGGCCTATTCGGCCTCCAAAGGAGGCATTCTGGCCCTCACCCACGCCCTGGCCATGAGCCTGGGGCCGGAAGTGCGGGTGAACAGCATCAGCCCCGGCTGGATCGACGTGACGGGCCATCAGAAGCGCAGCGAAAGGAAGGATATTCAGTGGCGCCGGGAAGATCACGAACAGCACCCCGCCGGCCGCATCGGCCGCCCGGAGGACATAGCGGAGATGGCGGCTTTCCTGCTCTCAGAGAAGGCCGGGTTCATCACCGGGCAGGACTTTATCATCGACGGAGGAATGACCCGGAAAATGATTTATGTTTAAACAGTTTTTTAAGGGAACGCTTCCCTCCCTTCGGGGGTTATCCTATTCTTGCGTTTTAAACCAGTGACGTTAAGCGTAGCAAAACATCCCCGGCTTATGAGTTCGAAATCTTCCATCTGGAACAACCCTTACCTTTCCCTTCTGCGCACGGCCTGGACGTACGCCCGGGGCCAACGGCGCCGGTACTTGCTCATCTACAGCCTGTTCCTGCTCAGCAACATTATCGTTGCCCTGTTTCCTATTCTCTGGGGCGTATTCATCAACGAAATCCAGGAGCAGGGCATGAATATCCTGCGCTCGGCCTGGATGTATGCCGGCGCTTACATCCTGCTGCGTTTTCTCGACTGGGTATTCCACGGCCCGGCCCGCATCCTGGAGCGCAACCTGGCCTTCGACCTGAGCCGCAACTTCCTGCAGGAACTCTACCACAAAGCGCTCCACCTGCCGGTCAAGTGGCACCAGGACCACCACAGCGGGGCGACCATCAACCGCATCCGGAAGGCTTATGAGGCCCTGAAAGACTTTTTCGACACCGGGTTCATGTACCTGAAGACTTTCCTGAGCTTTGCCTTTTCCTTCGGAGCGATGATCTACTTTTCTCCGCTCTTCGGCAGCATAGCGGCGGTGATGGGCGCCGGCGTCATCTATCTGTTGTTGAAATTCGACAAACCCTTCATCGCCGCCTCCCGCGAGGTCAACGAAAAGGAGCACGTCGTTTCGTCCACCCTGTTCGACAGCCTTTCCAACATCATAACGGTGATCACCCTACGCCTGGAAAAGCGGATGGAAAAGGGCCTTTTCGGGCGCGTGATGGACATCCTGCCGCCGTTCCGCCGCAAGGTCATGGTCAACGAGTGGAAATGGTTCACCATGGAAATATGCGTGGCCATGATCTACGGCGTGATCCTGGTGGGCTATATCTATCAGAACTGGATACCGGGCGAGACCTTCCTCATCGGCACCCTGGTGACGCTCATGGCCTATGTAGAACGGTTTACGGGCGTCTTCCACGGCATGGCCTGGCAGTACACCCAGATCGTCCGCTACGATACGGATGTAAAGACCGCTCAGAACATCATCGACGCCTACAGCCGCCATCACCGGCCGGATTCGGACAAGCGCCTTGCGGAAAACTGGAGCCGCCTGGACCTGCGCCGGCTCAACTTCATTCACAACCAGGGGTCGGAATGGGTGGAGAAACCGCAGGGCCTTTCCGATGTGAACATCAGCCTGCAGCGCGGCAAGCGCATCGCCCTGATCGGCGAGAGCGGCAGCGGCAAGAGCACGCTGATGGCCATCCTCCGGGGGCTCTATCCTCCGGCGCCGGGCCTCCAGTTGCTGTTGGACGGCGAACCGGCGCCGGATATCAGCCACATTTCCAGCCTGGTAACCCTCTTCCCGCAGGAGCCGGAGATATTCGAAAATACGATCGAATACAATATCACCCTTGGCCTGCCCTTTGGCGCCGACGAAGTGCAGAAGGTTTGCCGGGCCGCTCATTTTGACGGCGTGATCGAACAACTGCCGAACGGGCTGCAGTCCAGCATTAAAGAAAAGGGCGTCAACCTCTCCGGCGGGCAGAAACAGCGCCTGGCCCTGGCGCGCGGCATCCTTGCGGCCCGCGACAGCGACATCATCCTGATGGATGAGCCGACCAGCAGCGTGGACCCCAAAACGGAGATGGAGATTTACGAGCGCCTGTTCGTGGAGTTCCGGGATAAGGCCATTGTGTCCTCCCTGCACCGCCTGCACCTGCTGAGCTATTTCGACTACGTCTACGTCCTGGAAAACGGGCGGGTAGCAGACGAGGGAGACTTCGAGTCCCTGCGCGCCAACAGCCCGGTCTTTCAGGCGCTCTGGCGGCACCAGGAGGAGCGGGTGGCAGGGTAGTGCCTAACCGGTTTTCGATATGTAGGCCCCAACCTCGGCGGACGGTTAACGGCCGACGGCCGACGGCGGGCCGCAAACACTGGGCTAGTGAAAAGTTGGGGTCTACATACCGAACTTGGGCTAAGGTTTCGGCTGAAATACGATATTATCCGAATCCAGCCTCTTCTTCTTCAGGTAAGCTTCGATATCAGGGCAGGCTTCCAGGGTACCGTCTTCCCGGATACAGCAGGGCCGCCATCCATTTTCCGCCAGCCGGCTCGCTGCTTGCCGGTGGCTGTCGTTATGCCGTTCCGGGGCGAGGTATTCCATGGCCAGCCAGCGGGCTTCGGGGCGGCGCAGCCAGCGCATCAGGCCGGCGGCCACCTGCGCCTCCGCGCCCTCTACGTCGATCTTGACGAACTGCGGGAAGCAGTTCCTTTCTTCCATCAATTCGTCCATGGGGTAAGCGGGCACTTCTACTGCCCGGGGGGTGATGCCCCGGCGCCAGGCCGCCTCCCCGAACTGGTCTTTTTCCAGGGTATTGTATTCTGAATACAGGGGCGGGAACTCGTAAAAAGTGGCTGTGCCCCGGGCGTCGCTGGCGGCCGCCCGGACGGCCTCGATGGCGGGATGGCCCTCAATGTTGCGCTTCAGAACCTCAAAAGTATCCCCTGCCGCTTCGACTGCAATTACCCGGCCTGCGGTGCCCGCCAGGGCTGCCCCCAGGCGGCTGAAGAAGCCGAAGTGGGCGCCTACGTCCAGCAGGGCCATTCCCTCCCGGATATGCCGTATCATAAACCGGGCCAGCCGGATCTCCGACTCGTGGGACTTGGCGCCCAGCAGGTATAGGTCGAGCCCGGCAGGCAACCCTACTTCCATGGCCCCCCCAAAGAAGAGGGGGGCGTTTCGCTTCAGGCGGCGCACTCCAAGGGGATAAAGCAGTTTGCTGTGGATCATGCCCAGGACATAACGCCCGCGGGCGAAGGCCAGGCGCTGCAGGTGGCTGCCCCGGGCCGCCCGTTCGGCGTCGGCCAGCGCCTGAAGGTATGCCTGCTGCTTATGCATCGGCCGCTTGGGTTTGCTGCCGCAGGTCCATATTGATGAGCAGGGCCAGGTTCATAAAAAAGAAAGGGCCCACCTTATCCGTTTCGATCAGGTCATTGATGATGAGCAGGGAAAGGATGATAACCAGCGACAAAAGCGCCATCATGATGATGTGCCGCCCTTTCTCCGTCCGCTCCCGGTGGTAAATCACTTCTCCCCGGATCAGCGCGTAAGCCGACAGCAACAGGAAGAAAAACAAGCCGGGCAGGCCCTGCTCGGCCATGGTCATCAGGTAATAACTGTGAATGCCTGATTTGTCGGGGTTGTCGCTGACATACGTCTGGAAGCTGGTGACGGTGTAGGACTTGTAATAATTATAAAAGTTTCCGGGGCCGAAACCGAAAACGGGCCGTTCAGCGCCCATGTGAAAACCGGCGACCCAGCGATAGACGCGCTCCATGGTAGAAATGTCTTCCCCGGTATAGGTGGCCTGGAGCAGGTTGTTGAAATCCTGGTGAGAGACGGTGGTCTCGTAGTTCGGAGCATAGTCCAGATAACGGTTGTTGTAGGCCATGAGGGCTACCAAACCGAGAACGCCTGCCAGGGCCAGCAGCAGGATGTACCGGGTGAGGCGGTAGCGGATGGCGTAAAAAGCGCCAATGGCAATGACGGCCGATACGTAGGCGGCCCGGGTGTACGAAAGCTGTATGGCGAGCAGCAGGACTGCCAGGCTGATGCTCAGTAACCACCAGGTACGGCTGTAAGCCGGATACCACTTCCTGAAATACCAGATGAAGGGCAGGAAAACGACAATTATGGAAGCGTAGGCCACGTGATTGCGGTAGAAGGGGTGAAGGACCCGGTACACGTCGGCAAAGGAGAACCCATAGGTGGCATGGCGGGCCATGACTACCAGCACGGTAAGCAGGAGGGTGGAAAAGACCGCCCAGAAAAACTGGCGGATCTCGCGCTCGCCGTCGAGCAGATGAGCCGCCAGAAAGAAGAAGGTGGCCACATACCACGTCTTGGCCAGCAGGAATTTTACGGAAACGACCCATTCCTGGGAATGGATAGCCGCCACCACGAGCCAGGCCAGGTGCAAAAACAGCAACAGCGTGATGGGGTGCCGGACGAAACGGCCGTCAGCCTCCTTTCCGTGGCGCACCACATAGGCCAAGCCAACCAGCATGAGCCCGATCATCAGCGGCTCGGTAGGCAGGTCTGTGCCCAGCCCGTTGGGCAATATAAGCTCGGTGGACAGGGGGATGCAGGCCAGCAGCAGCAGGAATGTTTTCCTGAAATCGACAATGGTCAGATAGACAACCAGCAGGAAAGCCGGTATCCCCGCCAGAAAGTACAACTCCGAGGCAACGCCCGCAAAAAGGCAAAGCAATAATACTGCCGCAAACACCCGGAAGAGAAAGAAGGAGGCATCGGAAGTGTCCAGCAGTTGCGTCAACTTACTTCGCATCATAAATCTCCCTCCAGTTTACATCTTTATAGGTGTCGAACAGCAGTACGCCGATCAGGCTGAACAGGAAGGCAATGGCCGTTGCCGCCAGGACGATGATGCTGCGCTTGGGGCGCGATTTGACGACCGGAATGTGGGCCTCTTCGACAATGACCATGGCGGGGATGATGGTGTTATAAGTAGCCAGGACCTGCTTCAGGCGCTCCTTGTCGTAACTCAGCGTCTGGTTGGCAGACAGGTACTGCCGCTCGATGATGCCGAACTGAGAGAGGCCCAGGTTGAGGCGGGCCATTTTTTCCTGCAGGCTTTTATGTTCTTCTTCCAGGCCCCTGACGTTGGCCTGCAGCAGGCGGATAGTGTCCTGAGGGATGCCTTTGGTTTCCTTTAAAGCTTCCAGCTTGGCGCGGCTGCGCACCATCCGCGCCTCGGCCTCGGAAAGCTGGGTAGGCAAGGCTTCCGTCTGCCCTACGATGTTGAAGATGCCGTATTGCTCGCGCAGCATGTTCATACTGTCGCTCAGGCGGTCCAATTGCTCTTCCTTGGCCTTGATGTTCTCTTCATAAGATTCTATGGTTTTCCCCAGGCCTTTCTGGATCAGGTGCCGGGCAACTTCGTCGATCCTCTCCCGGGCAGTGTTGGCCATGCGGGCCGCCAGCTCCCGGTCTTTGTCTTCAATAGACAATTCCACGGCATCCCTTTTGGTTTTGGTAACCTCATACAGGCTGCGGAACTTCTCCTGCACTTTGAAAGCCGCGCGGGGATGATCCGGATTGATATTATAGTGTTCGTATAAATTGAAGGAGTCGATCAGGAAATTGACCAGTTCGCTGGATTCGGCGATGGTCATCAGGCGGTCGATGTCATTTTCATTGCCGTAGTACTCGCTTCGGGTCTGCCCGCCGCCGTACAGGTTTTCCACCGTTGCCTGGTCGGGGCTGACGGCGAGGAAAACAGTCGTTGCCTTATAATAGTTGGGAAGCAACAGCGTGATGACCACAGTGCCCAGGCCGGCGGCCAGGCAGACATAAAAGATGGGCTTTTTCCACTTGAAGAGGGTCTTCAGTACGTCGATCAGGTTATCGTTGTTCTTCATCGCTATTTTCCTGTGCGTTTGGATCGGGGAAGCCCGGCGCGCGTATTGCCCGCCCGTTCATGTTTTTGCCTCCCATGAATAAACACCGCAAAAGTAAACCTTTGACGGTTCTTTTTAAACTTTTGAGCAATTGTTTGCTCCGGGTGCGCCTACCTTCTCCACTGCGCCAGCCCCCGCACGTCCACCAATCCCAATATCAATGCAAACACTCCGCCGGCGGCCAGCGTCGCCAGGAAGCGCCACAGCCAGCCCAGCCCCGAACAGGTTTGTATCAGGAGTCCGGCGGCCAAGGCCAGGGCGAGAAGGGCTGAAAAGCGAAAAATGGCGCCCCCTGTATTTCCCGGCCGCAGGAGGCGGTGGGCCAGGAGCAGCTCGCAGGCCAGCACGCCAAACTGGGTGATACAGGTGGCTATGGCGGCGCCTTCGGCCTTGTACCGGGGGATCAGCAGGAAATTGAGGACAATATTAAACAAAAGGCTGACAGCGAAGACGTAGTTCAGCTGCCGCAGGCTGTCGTTGGCCACCAGCAGCGTCCCGAAGATATAGGTTCCGCAAACCGCAAAGAACCCGCCCATCAGATAGGCCAGCACCCGGCCGGAGTAAACCGAGCCGCTGTCGTACAGGGCGATCATGATCTCCGTACGATAGAAAAAGATGCCGCAGAACAAGGCCAGGGCACCGGCACCAACCAGGCGGAAACTCAGCTGTGCCAGGCCGCCCACCGCCTCGCCCCGCCGGATCATTCCCGAAAAGATGGGCAACAACAGGCCGGCAAACAGAAAGCCGATCATGTTGCTGGCCTCGAAGAGCCGGAAGGCGGAGGCGTAAATGTCGGCCTCCACCTGCCCGTCCGGGAGCAAGCGCTCCACCATAACCCCGTCGATCCGGTTGTAGATGGAGGTCAGGAAAACCGCCAGCGCATAGGGAGCGCTCCGCCGGAGCAGCAGTAAAAGGAATGGCCAGCGGAAGCGGAAGCGCAACGTGGGAAGCCGGCCGCGGATGACCCCAAATGCCAGCAGCGCCGTAGCGCTGAGGGCGAACGTATGCGCCCAGGCGAACCACTCGATCCGGAACGCCCCCCGGAACGGCGGTGCCCACAACAGTACGCCGCACACCAGGATGAGCAGCAGGCGGTCCGTTACGGAAAGCAGGCTGTCCAGGCGGTACCTACCCAGCCCGGATACGTTGGAACGCAGGAAAAGCACCAGGGAATTCAGCACCTGGTTGACGGCTATGATGGCCAGCAACGGCAGCACATCCAGGCCGTATCCGGCAAACCAGGCGGTGAGAAAGACCAGCAACAGGTACAGGGTGCCCAGCAGGGATTTCAGGATCAGGATATTGGGAAAGTACTTGCCCAGCAGGTGGTTGTACTGGGCGATGTTGCGGTTGTTGAAATTCTGTATGCCGAAGTCGTTGACGATCTGAAAGAGGAACGTGAAGTTGAACAGCGCAAAGTAGATGCCATAGTCCCCCATAGGCACCGTATTCTGTACCGTGCGGTCGATGCCGAACAGGTAGAACGGCTTGATCAGCAGGTTGACCGCCAGCAGGAAAATGATATTTATGAGAAATTCACGCTTCATCGGCGAGCGCGAAGATAGGGGTTTTAGAGTGTATTTGTGCATCCGTGGGGCAGCTCCGGAAAGTCCCCCCAAATGAGTGGATGAGTGAGGGACTGAATGAGCGAATAAATATAAAATATGTATTGTTTTTAAAATCAAACCTTATTACATAGCTGATTCTATTCACTCATTCGCTAAGTCACTCCTTCACTCCTTTCCCAGGGTTTCCGGAGTGACCTCACAAATGCACAAATGCAAGGACACCCAAATACGCGAATTCAGAATACTACCCGCTCTGCTCCGCAGTATACATTGAAAGCCCGCCCCCGCAGGAAACCCACCAGCGTCATCCCGTATTCTTCTGCCAGTTCAACGGCCAGGCTCGAAGGAGCGCCCACTGCGGCCAGTACAGGAACGCCCGCCATTACCGACTTCTGGACCAGCTCGAAGCTGAGCCGGCCGCTGAGCAGGATGGCGTTGCCGCGCAGCGGGATTTGCCCCTGCAGCAGGGCTGTGCCGATGAGCTTGTCCAAGGCGTTATGCCGGCCTACGTCTTCCCGCATCATCAGCAACTCGCCCTGTGGGGTGAAGGCGGCGGCGGCGTGGATGCCTCCGGTGCATTCGAAGATGGCCTGCTCCTGCGATAATTTATCCGGTAAGGATCGCAGCGTCCCGGCGGAAATCTCGGGGAAAGCGCGGCGGGGAAAATAACAGGAAGTGGAACGCACCATATCGATGGAGGCCTTCCCGCACACGCCGCAACTGGAGGAGGTGTAAAAATGGCGGTTCAGCTTATCAAAGTCCACGGGCAGTTCTTCGTCCAGTTCCACCAGGAGGATGTTTTCGCGGGCTTCCGGGGCCAGGGCCTGGCCCACGTGGCGCATGCCCCGGATATCCGAGGCTTTTCCGATGATGCCTTCCGTGAAGAGAAAGCCGGCGGCCAGCTCTTCGTCCTGCCCGGGGGTACGCATGGTGACGGCCAGGCTGCGGCTGTGGCGTTGCCCCCGCGGGCCATAGGCAAGCTTGATCTCCAGAGGCTCTTCGCGCGCCAACAGGTCGGTGCGCCCGTAGGATTCTCTTCCTTCCACGCGGGTCATTTCAACCTCGCGGATGCTTTTTCGGCTGTAATTCGCTGTTGCTGCCACAATTTTTCTTTTAGCGTGAATGGCCTGTGCATTTTCAAAATTGATCACCCTCCGATTGTCGCCATGGACTCCTGGACGGGCACTCCAAATGTACGCATTTTTTCAGCTTCCCACCCATCGCGGGCGCGGTTGCCGAGGGCCTGCAGGAAAGTATCCCGGATTTGCTCGTCGGTGGCGCCGGCGCGCAGGATGTCCCGCACATTGAAAACGCCGTCATCGTAGAGGCAGGTTTTGAGCATGCCTTTGGGCGTAAGGCGGATGCGGTTGCATGTGCCGCAAAAGGTCCGGCTGTAGGCGGCGATGATGCCCACGGTTCCCTGGTAGCCGGGGATTCGGTAATTGGTGGAAGTGGAGTGAGGCGGATCGGGAATTTTTTCCATGCCGGGATAGTGCTCCTGCAGATGAGACAGTACGCGCCGGTAATTCCAGGTGAGCACGGGATAGTGGCTGCCCTCCCCGTTGAAGGGCATTTCCTCGATGAAACGCACACTGACGGGGTAGTGCCGGGTGAGTTCCGCCATCGGGACGATGTCCTCCGTGTTTTTTCCCTCCATCACCACGGCGTTGATCTTGGTGTCTATTCCATGAGCCAGCAGTGTTTCGAAGGTTTCCCATACCTGATGGAATACGTCGCGGCGGGTGATGTTGAAAAACCGCCGGGGGTCGAGGGAATCCAGGCTGAGGTTAACGGAATGGATACCCAGCTTTTTCAGCTCGGGAACAAGCGGTGCCGTAAGCGTTCCATTAGTCGTGATATTGATCCTTTTCAATTTCTCTAACCGGCTGATCTCGCGCAGGAAATCCATCATGTCTCTCCGGACGAAGGGTTCGCCGCCCGTGATGCGCACCTTGTCGATGCCCATGCCGGCCAGTATCCTCAGCAGGCGGGCCATTTCTTCATAAGTGAGCAGGGCTTCCCGCGGCAGGTAGCGAATCCCCTGCTCCGGCATGCAGTAGAAGCAGCGCAGGTTGCAGCGGTCGGTAACGGCCAGCCGCAGATAGTTGATGCGGCGGCCATGGTTGTCGTACAGGTATGGAGCAGGCATATTGGTTTTGTTTTCCGGGTTTCCAGATCAGGGGCGCATTATCCCATCGCCACATCCGGTTCGTTGGTGGGCACGATCCGGATGACAACCCGTTTGGAAACGGGTGTTTTGCTGCCGCGGGCGACGGCGTCGATGGGCACCAGCACATTAGCTTCCGGGAAGTAGGTGGCCACGCAGCGGCGGGGGATGCTGAAGGGCGTCACGATGAAGCGCTTCGCTTCCCGGGCCTGGCCCCGGTATTCGCCGATCAGGTCGACGACCTGCCCCAGGCGGTATCCGTCGGCAGCCATGTCTTCAGGGTTCATCATCACCACCCTCCGTTCGTTGTAGATGCCCCGGTAGCGGTCATCCAGGCCGTAAATAGTGGTATTGAACTGGTCGTGGCTGCGGATGGTCATCATAACGAACTGACCGGGATCGATTTCGTTATCCGGCACCTTGGTTACCGTGAAGACGGCCTTGCCGCCGGGGGTGTCGAAGCGCTGCTCGCGGGCGCCGTTGGGCAGGTAGAAGCCGCCGGGTTCGCGCACGCGGCGGTTGTAGTCTTCAAACCCGGGGATCACCTTTTCTATGGCGTCCCGGATGTTGTCGTAGTCGGCGGCCATGGCATCCCAGTGGACGGTGCTGCGGGGCCCGAGGGTGGCCCTGGCCAGCCCGGCAACGATGGCCGGCTCGCTGAGCAGGTGGCTGGAAGGAGGGGGCAGCACACCCCGGGAAGATTGCACCACGCCCATGGAGTTTTCAATGCTGACCAGCTGTTCGCCGCCGGCCTGCACATCCCGGTCGGTGCGGCCCAGGCAGGGCAGGATGAGCGCCTGCCGGCCGTGGATGAGGTGGCTGCGGTTCAGCTTGGTGGAGACGTGGACGGTCAGGCGGCAATTTTTCAGGGCACGGGCCGTATATTCCGTGTCGGGGGTGGCAGAGAGGAAGTTGCCGCCCATGGCAAAGAAAACTTTTGCTTCCCCCTGGTACATAGCCTTGATAGCGTCCACCACGGCGTATCCGTGACGGCGCGGCGGCTCAAAGCCGAAAGTGCTCTTCAGCTTGTCCAGAAATGCAGGCTTGGGCGCCTCCCAGATGCCCATGGTGCGGTCGCCCTGCACGTTGCTGTGGCCGCGCACCGGGCAGGTGCCGGCGCCGGGCTTGCCGATGCTGCCCTTGAGCAGCAGCAGGTTGACCACCTCCTTGATGTTGTCCACCCCGTTTTCCTGCTGGGTCAGGCCCATAGCCCAGCAGATGATGATCTTCTTCTTATCGCGGATCATCGCTACGGCTGCTTCGATCAGGTGGCGTTCCACCCCGCTCTCTTCCACCAGGCGTTCCAGGCCGTGTTTTTCCAGTTCGTGGATAAAGCTTTCATAGCCTTCTGTTTTTTCCCGGATGAATTCGAGGTCGAAAACGGTGCCGGGCGCTTTGCGCTCTTCCTCCAGCAGGCGCAGCATGATGGCTTTGAGCAGGGCGATATCGCCATTGACCTTTACCTGCAGGAAGAGGTCGGTAAGGGGGGTGCCGCCACTCAGCATTTTCAGAGGACGCTGAGGGTTGACGAAGTTGAGCAGGCCCGCTTCGGGCAGCGGGTTGACGGTAATGATCCGGCCCCCGTTCTCCTTACATCTTTCCAGGGCGCTAAGCATGCGCGGGTGGTTGGTGCCCGGGTTTTGGCCAATGACCATGACGACTTCAGCCTCATAGAAATCGGTCAGGGTAACGGATCCCTTGCCGATGCCAACAGTCTGGGAGAGCCCCATGCCGCTGGATTCGTGGCACATGTTGGAGCAATCGGGCAGGTTGTTGGTGCCATATTCGCGGACGAAGAGCTGGTACAGGAAGGCCGCTTCGTTGCTGGTGCGGCCGGAGGTGTAAAAGACAGCTTCATCCGGAGACGCCAGCCCGTTGAGTTCTTCGGCGATCAGGCGGAAGGCCGCCTCCCAGCTGATGGGTGCGTAATGCGTGGCGCCCTCCCGGAGCACCATGGGTTCGGCCAGGCGCCCTTTCTTCCCGATCTCAAAATCGCTCCATCGAAGCATCTCGGATACGCTGTGTCGGGCGAAGAAGCTGCGGCCTATGGTCTTTTTCTGAGCTTCCTCGGCGATGGCCTTAACGCCATTCTCACAATATTCGCCGAGAGCGGAGCGCTCGTCGTCCGGATCGGGCCAGGCGCAGCCCGGGCAGTCAAACCCGCCCTTCTGGTTGAGGCGGAACATGGTGCGCACAGCGTCAGCGGGCGCCATGTACCGGCCGGCCTGAGTAAGCGCGGCGGCCAGTGCGGGAAAGCCGGCAGCCTTTTTCCTGGCCTTGCCCAGCCGCAGGCCGGTGAACGTTTCCGGCGGCTGCGCGCCGGCGTTTTCCGTGATAACGGCAATGTCGTGGCCTTTGTGCTCTGCATCGGCCTGCCGGGCGGCGGCATTTGCCGATTCTTTGTCAATCTTGGCGGATCGGCTATCGGTTTCTTTCATGGTGTTCAGTTTTGTATGGTATGGGATGTGCGTATTAGCTTCACAAAGGTAGGAGGGGCGAACAGGATTAAATGCTCCGATTTTTTCAAAACTTCAGCCAAGTTGATAGGATCAGGGCATTTTTTTATTCCAGCCGGCCGAATATTTGCAAATGATTATTTGGCTCCTTTCGATGGCGAGCCGAATCCTTATTGCTGAACACCTAAATAATAAACAACGATGGCACTATTTTCTTTTCTGGACCGAGAGCACTCCGTTGCCAAACCTGGCTACAACCGGTGGCTGGTGCCACCGGCAGCGCTGGCTATACATTTATGTATAGGGCAGATTTATGCTTACAGTGTATTCAACAAGCCGATGACTCAACTGGTCGGCATCACGGAATCCAGCGCGCAGGACTGGAAGCTGACCACCCTGGGATGGATCTTTTCCATTGCCTTGTTCACCCTGGGCGCTTCTGCCGCTTTATTCGGTAAATGGCTGGAACGGGTAGGCCCCCGAAAGGCGATGTTCGCTTCGTCCTTGTGCTTTTCCGGCGGCTTCTTCATCGCCGCCCTGGGTATCCACCTGCATCAGATCTGGCTTGTCTACCTGGGACACGGGGTCGTCGGCGGTATTGGCCTGGGCCTGGGGTACATCTCTCCGGTTTCAACTTTGATCAAATGGTTTCCAGACCGGCCGGGCATGGCTACCGGTATGGCCATTATGGGTTTCGGCGGCGGCGCGATGATCGCTTCTCCCCTGTCAGTAGCGCTCATGGACGCCTTCAAATCCGCTACCTCAACGGGTGTAGGGGAAGCCTTCCTCATTATGGGCGCGCTTTATTTTGTTTTCATGATGTTTGGGGTCTTTACGGTCCGGGTGCCGGCCGCCGGCTGGAAACCGGCAGGATGGACGCCGCCGGCGGCGAGCCGGCGCCACCTGGTATCCAGCGGCCAGGTCGATGCCGATACGGCCATCCGCACCCCGCAGTTCTACCTGCTCTTCGGGGTACTGATGTTGAACGTCACGGCGGGCATCGGTGTGCTGGGCCAGGCATCGGTAATGATCCAGGAAATGTTCTCGGCCGCTTCGGTCGGGCAACAAATGGCAGTGAGCGCTGCGGCAGCCGGCGGTTTCGTAGGTTTGCTGAGCCTGTTCAATATGGTGGGGCGGTTCTTCTGGTCGTCCCTGTCCGACAATATCGGGCGCAAGAATACCTATAACATTTTCTTCCTGCTGGGGGCACTGCTGTACTTCGCCATACCCTCCATCGGGGATGCGGGGAGCATCGTTTTTTTTGTCCTCTGTTTTGGGCTCATCATGAGCATGTACGGCGGCGGGTTCGCTACCATTCCGGCCTACCTCCGGGATATGTTCGGCACCATGCAGGTCGGCGCCATTCACGGCCGCCTGTTGCTGGCCTGGTCGGCAGCGGCCATCCTGGGGCCGGTGTTGGTAAACTACATCCGGGCCTACCAGATCGAAACCCTGCAGATGCCGGCGGCGCAGGCCTATTCCATCACCATGTACATCATGGCGGGCCTCCTTCTCCTGGGGTTTGTGTGCAACATCCTCATCCGCCCGGTGGGAGAGCAGTACCATCACAAATCGGCAGAGGAGGCCGTTCCCTCCCGGCAGCCGGTATCCACCGGCCAGTTGGCGTCGGCAGCGGTTCGTTTGGGGAAAAAAGACTGATGGTTCCCCTGCGTGAACGAAATCTATTTTTCAATGTTAAAACATCGTGCTTATGGAGGCGAAGAATAATTCCAAAGCAACAGCCCTTTTCTCCTGGCTCTTTGTCGGACTCCCCCTGATCTGGGGCGTGTCACAGACGCTTATCAAGTCGATGGCATTGTTCAACTGACAAGGTCAGCAACTATAACGCAGTGAAAGAGTTCGCCTCCGCCAGGGGTGGACTCTTTCGCGTTTCAACGCCCTGCAATTATGCCAAAAAAACTGAAACAGGCAGTTGGCCAACTGCAAAACAGCCTCGAGCGATCGATGCAATTGTTCCAGAAAACCATCGAGGGACTGGCGGCTGCCGCCCAGATCAGTGAAGCTCAACGTGCGGAATTGCTGAGCAGCTACCACCAACAGATGCTGGATGGCGCTCCTTTTCTGGAGCAGGGCAGGGAGGGGCTGGCCTTAGCCGCATCCTGGCGGGAGGACCTAAAACAACACACCGAAGATATCGAATGGCGGCTGAGGCTGTATGGAGAAGATACGAGCATCGACGCCGGCGTCAATGCTATGTCGGCTTACCTTCACCGGCAGCGGGAAGAGATACAGGAAGAGGTCAACCGCGCTTTCGACAAAGCGCGCCAGCTCTTTGAGGAGGCGGGGCCTCTGGTTGTCCGGCCCGACAACCAACTGCGCATCCATGCCATCAATCAGGTGACGCACGACCAGGTCAGAGCCGTGGTTCCCGGTTGGCATCTCGGCCGGCGGCTGGTACATCACAGCACGGAACTGGTAGACCGTATCCGACAGCACACCAACTGTCAGGCGACCATCTTCCAGCGCATTCCCGAAGGGTTTCTGCGCATTTCCACCAACATAGAAACTATGGACGGGCGACGGGCGGTCGGGACCTTCATCCCCAATAGCTCGCCGGTCATCCAGGCGGTACTGAAAGGGGAAACCTACCGGGGCAGCGCCTTCGTGATGAACAACTGGTACGCTTCTGTCTACGAGCCTTTCGAGCTGGGCGGCCGCATCGAGGGCATCCTCTACATAGGCCTTAAGGAACACCTGCAGCTGGCTTCGCACGCTCAACTGGACAGCCCCAAAATGAGAATGCTCCTGGATGAAGTGTTTGACTGGCATTTCCTGGATACGCCGAATGAGCCTTCTTCTTCCGTAGAAAAGCTCATCCGCTTTTTTTCGAAACCGCACCCCAAAGGGGCCAGCCATCCTCTGGTGGAAATGGGGCTCAAAGAATTGACCGTACTTTTAATGCAGGAAAAGGAACGCCGTGGTTTCACGGACGCCCGGGAACAGGAAGAGCGGCAACTGGCCCTCGTCCTGGACTATATCCGCCGGTCGCTGGCGGAAGACTTCCCGGTGGAGGAACTCGCCCGGCAGGCCTGCATGAGCCCGGCCTCCTTCTACCGCTTTTTCCGCGATAAGCTGGGGCTCACCCCGCTGGAGTTCATCAACGGTGAACGCCTGAAAGCAGCGGCGCGCATGCTGGAAGAAGAGGAGGGGAAGAATATTCAGGACATCTGCCTGGCCACCGGCTTTAAAAGCTGCTCCTACTTTATCCGCCTCTTTCGCGAGCGGTATGGTATGACGCCCAAACAATATCAGCTCCGCCATTTCGGGAAGCCGGCGGCGGTAGTGACAACCGTCACGCCAACCAATCAATCTCGTTTGTCCAGCCGGTAATCATTCAGCCAACCTGCCGACGCTCCTATCCATACTGCTCCAGATAGAACCGCGCTGTGCCGTACAGCTCGTTCAGGAACCGGGCGATGCGCCTGCCGTCGAACTCATTGTCTTCGGTATATCGTAGGATATTGCTGGTGAGGGTGGTTTCGGAAGTGCGGCCGGTGAGGCCCAATGGATAATACATGGCCCGCAGGGCTTCTTCGGAAGTATTCTGCAACAGGAGCTTTTCCAGGCTTTCCTGGTGGCCGTATCCCAGTTTCCAGGCGAGGAAGAGGTCGGTGAGCAGCGGATTGGGAACGCCGTTGGTTTTGAGCAGTTGGAGGGCGAGCTGGCGTTGGGCCTTTTCCGGGCTGAAGATCATCAGGCGCAGGTTGTCCAGTTGCCGGGCGGAGGGGTCCAGGGCGAATGCCCGCCCCATTTCCCGGTTGAGGAACGCCGAGAAACTTCGCCGGGAAATGAGGGACCGGCAATTCCGGGGTGGCCGGGCCTTCATGGAGCGCAATAAGCGGCCGAGGACCACAAAATCTGCCTCCTGTTCCGGGTCTTCGTTGAGAGCCATGCCCAGTTTTTCCAGTTGGAGGCGAAGGTGCTGGGGGTCGAAGCCCGTCTCTCCGAACAGGTAGGCTTTCTTCCCGGCAAAGGGCGGCGACAGGTGCTGCACCCCGTTGCGTTCCTCCAGCAGGTGTTTGCGGATGGCGTAGGCCACGTCCGTCATGCCGTAGGACAGGGCCTCCAGAAGCAAAGGGATAGAAAAGTCGTTCAGGCCGCGCCCGTCTTCCTCCAGCACCCTGTAAACCACCAGCCGCATCCGGGCGGGGATGTCATGCGAACGGCAGAATTTCAGGAACCGCAGCAGCCTTTTCCGGGCCTCGGCGTCGCCGGGCCCTTTGAGGTCTTCCAGTGCCGACAAGAAGAACAGGGGCCGGGGCAGATCGGGCATGGGGTTGCCGTCGAGCCATAACTTTTGCAGGCGGTACAGCTCGCCGAAATTTTCCGGAAGGGTGCTAAGCTGGTTTTTTCCAGCGTTGAAAGAACACAGGTTGTCCAGGTGCCGGATGTGGCCCGGCAGCTCGGCGAACCGGTTGTCCCGGATGGAAAGCCCCCGTATCTGGTAAGGCAGAGGCGGGAGGCTCTCCAGGCAGTTGCCGTCGATGTGCAGTTGAGACAGCATATCCAGGGCACCGACAGCGGCGGGCAATGCCGATAGTTGATTGTTGCTGAGAAGAAGCTTTTCCAGTCTCCGGCATTGACCGATATTTTCGGGCAATGCCGCCAGCCTGTTTTTTTCCAGGGACAGCAGGGACAGCCACTGCAACTGGCCGATGGAGGGCGGGAGGGCAGCGATCTTATTCCCGCTGAGCAGCAGGCGGCGCAGGACCGGCAGCTGGCCGATGCTTTCCGGTATTTTTTCCAGCAGGTTATGGCTGAGGTGGAGTTCGGTGAGCCGCTGCAACCGGCTGATGTCCGGCGGCAGCGTGCGGACGCGGTTGTGGCTCAGGTCCAGCACGTCGAGGGAGGTGAGCTGGAAAAGCGGTTTTGTCAGCCGCCCGATACGATTATGGGCGGCGCGCAGCTGCCGCAGGTTCGCCAGCCGGGATAACGGGGGCGGCAGGCGTTTGATCCGGTTCTTCTGGATGTCCAGGAGCGTGAGCTCGCTGAGTTGGCCGATCTCGGGCGGTAGCTCCTCCAGGGCATTGCCGCCCAGGTACAGGCGCTGGAGGTCCTTCAGGCGGCCGATAGCAGGCGGCAGGGCCTTGATCTGGTTGTTGCGAAGGTCGAGTTCGGTAAGCTGAGTCAGTTCAAAGAGCTGGGGCGGCAGCTCGGCGATCCGGTTGGAGATCAGGTTGAGGACGCGAAGGCCCTTCAACTGGCCGATCTGGGCGGGAATCTCCCGGAGCTGGTTGGCACTAACCTCCAGCTTCCTCAGCCTGGGCATACCGAAGACGACCGGAGGCAGGGCATCCAGCCGGCAATTGTACAGCGACAATTCCGTGATCTCTTCCCGATGCTTCAGCGCAGTTGGCAGGTCGAAAGCCCTCATGTTTCTTCTGCAATAAAGTTGATATGTAAAATTTCTACAAGGAAGTGCCGCTTCCCCCCCATCCTGTAAATCTTGTCAATGCCTCTCCATGCTGTCCCCTCCAACCTGTAAATCTCCATAATCTTGTCCATCCTGTCCTCCCTCCCCATCCTGCTCACCCCACCTTGTTCATCCTGTCTTCCAAAAGCGTCGGCCCCCCAAAACCTGTAAATCCTGTTCATCCTGTCTTCCTAAAGCGTCGGCCCCCAAAACCTGTAAATCCTGTAAATCCTGTCCTCCCTGCCCATCCTGCCCATCCCATCCTGTTCATCCTGTCTTCCTAAAGCGTCGGCCCCCCAAAACCTGTAAATCCTGTTCATCCTGTCTGCTTAGCCCTCCTGGCTGCAAAAACCTGTTCATCCTGTCTTCCTAAAGCGTCGGCCCCCCAAAACCTGTAAATCTTGTCAATCCTGTCCTCCCTCCCCATCCTGCCCATCCTGTCCGATTTTGATCCCCATCTTTTGCATCAGCAGCGTAGCGTTAAAACTCCGGCTGACGCCTTTTTTCAATTTATAGTCAAAATACAGTTTCCCGTCTTTTATTTCCACTTCTATGCGCAGGTTTTCTACAGCGCCGTTGGCGCCGGCCTCCAGCTGTCCCAGTTCCAGGTCGTGGGTGGCGATGATGCCGGATCCCCGGCTGCGGATCAGCTGTTTGATCAGGGCCTTGGAGCCGGTGTGCCGGTCGTTGGAATTGGTTCCCTTAAGGATCTCGTCGAGCAGGAAGAAGGCCTGCGGCTCGGGCGGCTGCTTGTCAGCGCTGGCCTCCACTGCTTCGATGATAAGCCTGAGGCGCTTGAGTTCGGCGTAGAAGGAGGAGGTGCTCTCGTGCAGGGCGTCCTGGGTGCGCATGCTGGTATACACCTGCAGGGGCGGCAGGGCCAGCCGGCGGGCGCAGGCCGGCGCCCCCGCCATGGCCAGCACGATGTTGATGCCGACGGTGCGCAGGAAGGTGCTCTTGCCCGCCATGTTGGAGCCGGTCACCAGCTTGATGTGGCCGTCGGTCGGCACGGTGATGTCGTTGCTCACCCGCTTGTCGCGCCGGATGAGAGGATGGCCCAGGGCCTCGCCTTCCAGCCGGGGAGCATCGTGGACGATAGGGAAGGCCCATTCGGGATTGTTGCAATACAGGTTGCCGAGACTGCTCAGTGCCTCGAATTCGGCGATAGCCTCGAACCAATGAGGCAGGTTTTCCTTCAGGCTGCCCTTCCAGCGTTCCAGGCGGAAGGCCCACTGCAGGTCCCACAGGCCACCCAGGTTGAGGAAGATGGCAAAAAAATTATAACGCACGTTGAGCTGCCCGATGATGTAAGAAAGGCGGTGGATGGCATCGGAGGCCAGTTTGCCGCCCGGCAGCTCCAGCAGGCGGTGGAGTTCCTGAAGCAGGGGCGTTTCGAATCCCTGCCCTTCAATGTGCCGCAGCAGGCGGGCGTAGTGGGCCAGGGTCCCTTCAGCCTGCGTGGTCTGGACGTGGGCCTTGTCTACCTGCTCTTTGGTCGCCTTCAGGATCCAGGCGGGAGGCAGCAGGAAGAGGATGGCCACATACCAGGGGAGGTACAGGATAAAAAGCACCAGGCCGGCCAGGGCCCAGAAGGGCGACACATACAAAGCCGCCACCAGCCAGGGCCGGTTGCTGACGAAAGGCGGCTCTTCCAGCCAGCGCTTCAGCAGTTGGAGGTGGGCCAGGCTGTCCTCAGTTTCCAGGCTGAAGGCCTGGAAGTGTTGCCGCCAGTCGAGCATTTTCTGCAGCTCGGCAATGGCCGCCTGCCGCTGCTGAATGGCGGCCGGATCGGCGGGGTGCCGCAGATAATCCGCCAGGCGTTCCCTGCCCAGGGCGGTTCCCGCCCGGTTGAGATACTGGAAAAAGGAATAATCGCCGAACAGGTCGAGGTCGAGGGAGTAGGGATGCTCCGGGTCGGAAAATTCTCCGCCATTCTGAAAAGAAGCGTATTCGTGATCCAACACGCCGGCTTCCAGCCGGTTGACGGCCGCCAGCCGCCGGTGGTGCCGCTCCTCCTGCTGTATGTCCTGATGCCAGAGGATGAAGCGGTAAAAAGCGTACAGGAAGGCGAGGGTAAAAACGGCGCCGGCCAGCAGGTGCACGCCCGTCCAGAGGTAAATGCCCAGCCCCACGGCGGCGACGAACAGCAGCAGCCGTACCAGGGAGTACCGGTTGTACTTCTTTTTGAGCGCTTCGGCCGTTGTTTCGAAAGCCCCGGCGCGTTCCAGGTATTGTTGTTTCATGTTGTCGGGTACGATTGAGGCGGGAAAATAAGAAGATCAGAGGAATTCGACGTGATTGTGCATGTCTTATGTTGGAAGTTGTCAACCGTCGCCGCTCCCGCCATGCCCCCGAAGACGGTTGACAACCACACAACTTTCTGCGAAAATTCGCTGAAAACTGTTATTTTAGCGCACTTATGAGCGTAAAAACACAGAACGAGCGAATACTTTTTGGCCTGAAAGTGAAGCAGTTGCGCCAGGACCAAGGGCTTTCTTTCGCCGACCTCAGCAAGGCCTCCCACCTGTCGGTCTCCTACCTGAACGAGATCGAGAAGGGGAAAAAGTATCCGAAGGAGGACAAACTGAAGGCACTTGCTGATGCCCTGGGCACAAGTTATGACCGCCTGGTTTCCACCGAGCTGAGCAAGAGCCTGGCGCCGGTGGGGGAACTGCTCCAGTCCAACTTTCTGAACGAGCTGCCGCTCGACCTGTTCGGCATCGAGCTGTCCAAGGTGGTAGAGATCATCGCCAGCGCTCCGGTGCGGGTGGGGGCCTTCATTTCCACCCTGCTGGAACTGTCGAGGAACTATGCGCTCAAAGAGGAGAACTTCTACTTCGGTGCCCTGCGGGCCTACCTCGAACTACACAACAACTACTTCGAGGAGCTGGAGGAGGCGGTGGAAAAGTTTATCCGTCAACACGACATCTCGCCTGCCCGCCCCATCAACGAAGCCCGGCTGAAGCAGATCCTGGAAGAAAGTTTTGGTTATGAGATCGTAGAGGGCGGGCTGGATGCGTACCCGGAATTGCTCAAGCTGCGCTCGGTCTATCTTCCGAAGGAAAAGCGGCTCCTCCTCAACAGCCGGCTGACCCCCAGCCAGCGCGCCTTTCAGTTCGGCAAAGAACTGGGCTTCAACTTCCTGGGTATCCAGGAGCGGGCCAACACCTCCAGCCTCCTGCGCAGCCGCGTCTTCGAAGAAGTGATCAACCACAGCAAGGCCATCTACTTCTCGGTGGCCCTGCACATCCCCCGGCGGCCTTTCATGGAGGAGGTGGAGGCATTTTTCAAAAAGGATCGCTGGGACGGGGAAGCCTTCCTGAACATCATGAAAAAGTACGACGCCACCCCGGAGATGTTCTACCACCGGCTGACCAACATCCTGCCGCGATTCTTCGGCATGAATAAGCTGTTTTTCCTCCGTTTCATCCACGACCCGGCGCAGGATACCTTTGAGATTGACAAGGAGCTGCACCTCAGCCGCCGCCACCACCCGCACGGCAATGCTCTCTTTGAGCACTATTGCCGCCGCTGGGTGTCCCTTTCGCTTCTCCGGGACCTCCACCAGATGCAACGGGAAGGCAAATACGTGGACACCTTCGTCCGCGCCCAGCGCTCCCAGTACATCGGGACGGAAGACGAGTACCTCTGCCTGACCATCGCCCGCCCGGCCTACCCGTCGCCTAACCGCAACGTGAGCGTCACCATCGGCCTGCTGATGAGCGACGAACTGCGGGAGAAGATCGCGTTCTACGAAGACCCCGCCATCCAGTTCCGCGAAGTGAACAAGACCTGCGAGCGGTGCCCGCTGACGGACTGCGCAGAACGGGCCGCCCCGCCGGCCGTGGTCAACAAACGGGAAGAGTGGCGCCGCATACAGGAAAGGCTGGCGGAATTGAACAGTTAACCCGAGTGGTCGCTCACCATATACCAGTGCCCCCCGATGCGCTTCATCAGCACCGAGAACCACCCCTGTACCAGTTCCTCCCGCCCTGGGAACTGCAGGTTGAACCGCCCCAGCACGGACCAGGTATCGGCGGCGATCCGCTCCGGCAGCATCTGGTCGAAGTGGAGGCGGCCCATGCGCTCCGGCGGCCAGTTGGCCTGATACTGCCGGCGGATGGCCTCGTAGCCGAAGGTGACGCCCTGGCTGGAGATCGTCCGGATGCTGTCGGAAGGGTGGTAGGCTTTCATGTAACAGTCAATATCTCCGGCGTTCCAACAGTTTTCCTGTTGGCGGAAGTTCTCCAGGATGGCGTCCCGCTCCAGATTCTCCAATTCTTTCAGAACTATGGCTTTCAGTTCCAGCACGAACCCGTGCAGCTTTCGGGTGAAGCCCTCGTCGGTATTGACCTGCATGGCGATGGCCAGGCCCTCCGCTGCGGCGTATTCCACGGTGGTGACGTGCCCGGGCATGATGCCTTCGTGGCCGTAGTGCAGCCCTTCGCCTGCCTGCCAGACGAAGCAGCCCAGCCCGTAGCCCGTTTCCGCCGGCAGGCCGGAGCCGAAGGCTGCGGGCAGGCGCATTTCCTGCAGTATCCGGTTGCCGAGGAATTCTCCCCGCTGCAGGCGGTACATCCAGCGGGCGAGGTCTTCCGCGTTGGTGACCAGCCCGCCGCCCGTCCATTCGAACTGCGGGTTGATGGCGTAGCGGCCGTCCTGTACCGTCTTGTTGCGCGGCAGGCCCAGGATGTTCTGGCTGCCGATATAGCCCTGGGTGAGGCCCGGCAGATTGGATTTGTCGGAAGGGTAGGTCTTTTCCAGGCCCAGCGGTCCGAGGATTTGCTCTTCCAGCAGGGCATAGTAGGTTTTTCCCGTGATTTTCTCCAGCAGCAGGCCCAGCAGCAGGTAGTTGGTGTCGGAATAGGCCCAGCCCTGGCCGGCGGGGTGCTGGGGTGCCATGTTGGCTACGAAGCCGAGCAGTTCCTGCGGTTCCCAGGTTCTGTCCGGTTGCTCTTTCAGGGCTTGTATGAAAGCCGGCTGAAACACATAACGGGGCAGCCCGCTGGTGTGCTGCAGCAGCATGCGCACGGTGATGTCGGAGGCGTTGGGCAGTTGCCGGTACCAGCTTTCCCGGCCGAAATGGCCTTCCAGCTTTTCGTCCAGCCGCAGCTTGCCTGCTTCCACCTGCTTCAGGACGAGGGCCGCGACGAAGGTCTTGCCCACGCTGCCGGAGAACATTTGGGCGCCGGGCATCATCCTGATATCGGCCTCCCGGTCGGCGTAGCCGGCTGCCAGGCTGAGCAGTTTGCCGTCGGGCAGCACAATGGCGGCGGTAGCCCCGGGCAGGGAGTTGTCTTTGACGATGGCTTCAAGCTTTTTCCGCAGGGTGGTTTGGAGATTTTGGAGAGCGGGCTGGCTGCGAAGCGAGCTGCCGGCGAAAGACAGGGCGAGCAATAGCAGCAGGGTAGTGGCGTAGTTTTTCATGATGTGTTTTTCGCGGCAAGATGGGGAATTGTCGCAGAAAAGGGGGGATTAAAATTGGGAAAAGGGGTGCTGTTGGCTCTTCGCTGTTGGCAACTCCCGGAAAATCAAGGGGGGGGAGTGAAAAGACACAGAAAATTGAACAATACCGGAAAATGCATGCATGCCCCATCGAAAAATTTGAGGCTTGTGACTTTGCTATACATTTTAAATTGGTACACGAAGTGGCGTTGTCGGGTTAGTGCTGCTTTTCTCTTTTAGAACGGTTAATATCAACTGTGGCGACTGTGAAAACCAGGCGACAGGCCTTGCGATCAGGATGATCGCGGCACGAGTACAATGTTATGCTTCATCTCTTATCGGTTCGCCATCTTCTACGGAGTAAATGTCTTCATCCGGCTCCTTTAGAAAGTCGAAAGCCGGGTTGGAAGCCATACTTTCCAACCACATCTGATCTTCTATTTCTTCCTCTTCTGATATGAGTATGATAACCCTCACCCGCTTATTGTGGCACTTAAGCGGTTGATCCAGGCTCAGGAAGCCTTCCTCATTGATTTTCCCGGTTACTTCTAATGCCCTCATTCTTGCAGTTTTGATCTTTAAACCTGTATATGGCTTGATTGGTTCCTTTGATTATACTCTGCTGCAATAGGTTTTCCCGACACGATGTGTACGGGACAAGTCGTGCATTTTGGGTGGCCTTCCCCTTTAGGAGATTGAGGGGCGGCGCGGGCAATGCACAAAACCAGGTGCAGTTGGACGTGTCCAAACGACTGTGTCAATTCGCATTTTTCTAACCGCAGGGAACGCAGAGGGCCACAGAGCGATTTCCTGAATAACAGGCGCCTGCGCGCCCTCTGCGTATCCCTGCCTGCAAGGCCGCGCCTCGCGGCAGGCAGGTCAGCGTCCCCTGCGGTTTAAACAAACAAAGCGGTTTGAACGCTCCCTCAGCATTTCTATTACATTTCCCTGCATTTCTACTACATTTCTGTATTTCTGCTATATTTCCACCATGTTTCTACATCAGGACGGGTCACATTTCCACTGTATTTCCACCTTATTTCTACTGTATTTCCATTGTATTTCCATGTATTTCCACATATCTACCACATCTCCCTCACCATCTCCACCACCCTCTCATACACATCCTCCGCATTCGGCTTCGAAAAATAATCCCCGTCAGTCCCATAAGGCGGGCGGTGCGGGTGAGCGCTGATGGCCACCGGCGGGGCGTCGAGCCAGCGGTAGCCGCCCTGCCCGTCCAGCACCTGCTGCATCATGTAGGCGGAGGCGCCGCCGGGCACGTCCTCGTCGAGAAAGATGATGCGGCTGGTTTTTTTCAGGGAATGCAGGATGCGGTGTTCCAGGTCGAAGGGCAGGAGGGTCTGCACGTCGATGAGTTCTACCGAGATGCCGTCTTCTTCCAGCAGGCGGATAGCTTCCCGGGCGACGCGCACGCAGGCGCCGTAGGTGACGAGGGTGAGGTCGTCGCCGGGTTGCAGGATTTCCGGCATGCCCAGCGGTATGGTGTATTCGCCGATGTTGTCGGGCAGGCGTTCCTTGAGGCGGTAGCCATTAAGGCATTCGATGACCAGGCCGGGGTCGTCGGATTGCAGCAGGGTGTTGTACAGGCCGGCGGCCTGCACCATGTTGCGGGGTACCAGTATGTGCAGGCCCCGCAGCGAACCCAGCAGTACGCTCATCGGAGAGCCGGAGTGCCAGATGCCCTCCAGGCGGTGGCCGCGGGTGCGGATGATGGCCGGCGCCGCCTGCCTGCCTTTGGTGCGGTAGCGCAGGGTGGACAGGTCGTCGGAGAGGGGAGAAAGAGCATAGATGAGGTAATCGAGGTACTGGATTTCGGCGATGGGCCGCAGGCCGCGCATCGCCATGCCGATGGCGTAGCCGACGATGGCCCACTCCCGGATGCCGGTGTCGAAGACGCGGGCCTCGCCGTATTTCTCCTGCAGGCCGGCGAAGCCCTGGTTCACGTCGCCGATCTGGCCGACGTCTTCCCCAAAAGCAAAGAGGGTGGGGTGTTTTTCCAGTATTTTATCGAAGAAGGCGTTCAGGATTTCGTAGCCGTTCCGGAGGGGGCTTTCTTCTGAGTATTGCGGAGCGACAACCGGCACTTTCAGGGCCGACCGCTCCGTTTCGCTGTACAGGTGGGTGTGGTAGCGTTCCTGCATGGTTTCCCGGACGGAGGCCAGAAACTGCTCCAGCTTGCGGCGGGCGGGATTGTCTTCGCCCCGGGTGGCGTACAACATACGGCGAACGGAACGCACGATGTCTGCCCGAAAGGGGGTGTACAGTTGCTCCAGTTCGCGGCAGATGCGTTCTGCCCTATCTTTATTGCGGGCCTGGGCAACTACATCTGTAAAGGTTTCCCGCATCTCCTGCCAGGCCTGCCGGATGGGTTCATAGTATGTTTTCCAGGCGCGGCTGCGGGCGGCCCGGGCCTGTTTGCGGGCTTTGGCTTCCAGGGTTTCGAGTTCTCCTTCGCCGGCCAGCGCGTTTTCCAGTATCCAGTGGCGGAACTGCACATTGCAGTCATAAGCCCTTTCCCATTCCAGCCGCGCCTGCGATTTGTAGCGCTCGTGGGAGCCGGAGGTGGAATGCCCCTGCGGCTGGGTGATCTCGTCGACGTGGACCAGCACCGGCCGGTGCCGGCGGCGGGCCCGGGCGGCGGCCTCCCGGTAAACGGCGCACAGGGCCGGGTAATCCCAGCCGTTCACGTGAAAAATTTCGATGCCATTAGTCCCTTCTTCCGCCTGAAAGCCTGCCATGGCGCGGGAAATGCTGTCCTTCGCCGTTTGGATGTGCCGGGGCACCGATATGCCGTACCCGTCGTCCACAACCGTAACCACCATAGGCACCTGCTGAACAGCTGCGGCGTTCATCACTTCCCAGAAAGCGCCTTCGGAAGTGCTGGCGTCGCCGATATTGGTAAAAACAACTTCATTTCCCTGGTCCGAGAAGGGGGTATCGCCCAATTCCGGGCACTGGCGGTATTTTTTGGAGGCCATGGCCAGCCCGATGCCGCGCGCCATCTGGCCGGCGGTGGTGGAGATGTCCGAAGACAGGTTGTAGCGGCCCAGGGCAGGCAGCCACTGGCCGTCCGGGCCGATCAGGGGAGTGGAGTGGTGGTTGTTCATCTGCCGCCCGCCGGAGAAGGGATCGTTGTCGGCGTCGGTGTAGAGCTGGGCGAAGTGTTGTTCGGCGCCTGCCAGCCCCAGCGCAAACAGCAGGGTGTGCCCCCGGTAGTAATCCGAGCGGAAATCCCCTTTTTGGAACACCTTCGCCAGGGCGACCTGAAAAAGCTCCTTACCGTCGTCGGACACGCCGAATTTGGCCTTGCCCGCCAGCGTCTCCTTGCGGATCAGAAGGCTTACCTCCCGGCTAAGGGCACAAGTGTAGTAATCTCGTAGCACCTCCTCCTGGCTGAAGGCTCCGTGAACAGTAATGGTAGTTGGATTCTCCAAAATGATCAGGCAGTTGCTTTAGACGGATAGCCCAAATATACGATTACTCGTTGATCCTTTGGAAATCAGGGCAGCGGACGGGCGAAAAAAATCGTTTAAACTACGATCTCAAACACTTATGCGGCCATAGGTAAGCCGGCGTGGCAGAAAAACAGGCGGCAAAACATTGGAAATGAATAGAAAATTCCTAACTTTGATTTGACTTTAGATAACAACACGCAATAATTCCATTCACCCGGCACTGTTTTCGTGCGTATCTGGCCGATGCGCCGCCACCCCACTGTAAAGATATCTGTCAATCGTTTTCAAAGGTTATCTCTATACCACTAAGGTATTGCCACAAGAGTGTTTAAAACTGTACATTTTACGCTCGCTTTTTACAGAAACTGGATTAGTATGAAAAAAAGGGAGCTTCCCTCCACCCTGGGAAGCTCCCTAAATTTTTGGCAGCGGGATAAACCGGCCGGTATCGATGACGGCTCTCGCCTTGTTTTCTTCTTCACAATAGCCCAGCAGGAAACCTCCTCCTCCGGCTCCGCAAAGCTTCAGGCAAAACGCATCTGACTGTAGCCCCTTTTCCCAGAGTTGCCGGAATGGCCCGGGGATCATGGCCTGGAAGTGCCGGTACTGGAAGGCGGAGATGCGCCGGGCCTCCGTCAGCAGTTCCTCCCGGCGGCCAGCCAGATACAAGCGGATGGCATTTTCGGTGGCGGGAACCAGCTCCTGCTGCAGGGCTTCGGCGAAGCCGGCCTGCCCGCACTGCAGCAGGAATTGTTCGACCAGGGGCCCCGTTTTACGGCTGATGCCCGTATCCAAAAGGAAAAAAGCGCCCTTTCCCGGCACCGTCTGCTCCGGCGGGCTCACCAGCCGGGCCTGTCCGTCGGGCAAGAGCAGCACGGCGTGATCGATGTAACAGATCAGCGGGTCGACACCAGAGCTGGCGCCGTGGAAATACCCCTCCAACTGCGCCAGCTGTTGCTTAAGGCGCACGTAGTGGGCCTCGTCGCCCCTGGCAAAGGGATCGAACGCAAAGCGGCTGTAAACGGCGGCACACAGCGCTCCGGAGCTGCCGGCGCCGTAGCCCACCGGGATGTCTGACTCAAAGTACAACCCTCTGTTGACTTCCCGCTCGAAGCGCCGGAGGTCG
The DNA here is from genome assembly GCA_020636375.1 of Lewinellaceae bacterium. Lineage (GTDB taxonomy): Bacteria > Bacteroidota > Bacteroidia > Chitinophagales > Saprospiraceae > JACJXW01. The sequence goes on from JACJXZ010000019.1 coordinate 130,084, forward strand.
AGGCCGGTTAGCAGTTCTCCTTTGTCTTTCAACCGCAGGAGGTACTGCACGAATTCTTCCAGGCTGTAAGGGACGGGCTGGCCATCGGCGGCAAATTGCCAGCTGCCGCTGTACTGCCGCAGGGGCATGGCCAGCGCCTGCGAGCCTCTGATGATGGTGTATTCTCCGAAGAGCAGCAGTTTGGCGTAGTAGCGTTCCATGGTTATCTTTTATATTCTTCAGGCAACAACCCCGGCAACTCCCCCAGGAACTTCTCCCTCCAGCCGGCCGGGCACATCAGGTAGCCGCGGTTGCCCCGGGGCGGCTCGTTGCCAAAGCGCACGGGGCTGCCGTCGAGGTAGGAATGGCTGAAGCCCAGTTCTTCGATAATGACTTTCTCGCCGGCCAGGTCCCAGATGGCAATGCGCGGGCGGAGGAACAGGCACACATCCAGTTCGCCCAGGGCCAGGAGCAGGCTGCGGCGGGCATCGGTGCGGATGATGCGGTTGTCGCCCACCCCCAGTTTGCGGAATAACTCCATATATTTCTCGCCGCGGTAACGGGCAGAGTGATAATAGGTAAGTTGGTGGAATGGCTTGGAGGGGGGCGGCGGCAGGCGCCGGGCCTCCCCTTTCTGTTCCAGGTAGGCGCCTTCGCCCTTCCAGGCATAGAGGAGGGCATCGTTCCAGGGATAATAGATTAGCCCGGCCACCAGGCCCTTGCCGGGTTCGTAATACGCCGCCTGGTGGGAGAAGCCGGTCTTGTCGTCAATAAAAGAACTTGTGCCGTCCAGCTCATCGACGATGAAGTAGGGCCTTCCGGGCAATATTTCCTTATTGTCGTATTCTTCGCTGTACAGGCCAATTTCCGGGAACCGGCGGGCCACCGCCTCCTGGGCCAGTTCGGAAATGGCGAGGTCGACATCCGTCACCCGGGAGCGGTCCGGTTTGACATACACCTTATAGTCGCCATGGAGTTGCTCCATCATGATGCGGCCGGCCTGGCGGGCCGTCGACTTCATAAAGTCAAGGATTTCTGCTTTCATTCGTTTTCGATGTTTTTCTGGAAAAAGAGCTGGCGGTTGTCCAGGTCGAAAGCGCAGAGTTGATTCAGATAATTGCTTTTGAACACGCAGCCCGCATCAATATCCAAAGCGGGTACTTTTTCCAGGTTTTTTAATTGTTTAACGATCATTGGCCGGGGGGTTGGGGTGTGGCCATGCACCACGGCCCGGCCCTGCAACCACGCCGGGTTGATCTGCCCGTGCCAATTCCGGATCCAGATCATGGCAAAGCGGTTTTCCAGAGGGTCGGCCATCCCGAAATCCAGGCCGGCGTGAACCAGGATGTAGCCATCGGTCTCGAAATACCATTCCAGCTGATCGAGAAATTCGACATACTTTGCGGGAATCTTTCGGGGAGAAGCGGAGGGAGGCAGGCCGAAGCTGCTCAGGGTAGCGCCGCCTCCATTCCCCATCCAGATGTCTTGCTTATCGGCCAGCCCCCCCAGGCTGTCCAGCAGCAGCGCTTCGTGGTTGCCGCGCAGGCAGCGCAGCCGGTAGCCTTCGCCCCGTAGTTTCAGGATGAGGTCGAGGACGCCCCGGCTGTCCGGCCCCCGGTCGATGTAATCGCCCAGCAGGAAGAGCTCATCTTCGGTGCTGAAGGCGATCTGGTCGAGCAGGGCTTCCAAGGTGCGCCGGCACCCGTGTATGTCGGAGATGGCAAAACGGCTCATGACGACAGGCCGGCTTTGATCTTTTCGGCCCACTGGTCGAGGTCGGCGCGGGGTGCCGGCTGCTGGCCGAACTGCACCTTCACGCCGTCGCCCCGAAAACGGGGAATGACATGAAGGTGGACGTGCATCACCTCCTGCCAGGCCTCGGCCCCGTTGTTCTGCAACAGGTTGGTGCCCTCGCACGGCAGGCCCGAAGCGCGCAGGGCCCGCTCTACCCGCATGGCCACCCGGAAGAGATGCGCGCCGGTTTCTTCATCCAGCCCCTGAAGCTCCGGGCAATGTTTCCGGGGGACAACCAGCACGTGGCCGGGGTTGACCGGCATGATGTCCATAAATGCGACCACAAGCTCGTCTTCGTAAACGACGCTGGACGGCAGGCTGCCTTCGATAACGCGGCAAAAAATACAATCTGATGGCATTGGAGTATCATTAAATCACTTAAACAGAAGTGCCAACATTCAGGCAATACATAGAAGTTCATGCAAGTGTACGGTGTACGCAGCTGACTGGGATCGCGGGCGTGTACGGTGTACGGCGAATGAACAGGCCTCTGCTGTTCCCAGGCTGCAAAACTCCGGAAAAAGCAACGCCGTTCAAAAAATAAAGAATTCTTTGAGATAATTTAACAAATCAAATCCTCACTATTTTGATTAACTTAACGTGAGGTTTGAGGTTAAGGCGGAGGCTGGGGGCGAAAGATAGCAGCCGCAATCCCGGCATTCTGTGGCAAGTATGCCTAACCGGTCTTCGGTATGTAGACCCCGACCTTGGCGGACGGCGGACGGCGGCTGCAGCCACTGAAAAGTTGGGGTCTACATATCGAGCTTGGGCTAAGGCTTGGTTTTCCCGAGACTCCCAGCCTTCAAGGTCCTCAACCTCAACCTCAACCTTAACCTTAACCTTAACCTTAACCTCAGCCTCAGCAGGCTGAATGGCGACACATCCAGGTCAAACCACACGTTAACTACAAAGATACATGATCGACATACAATTGCTTTCCAGCCCGCTTCAGCCCCAGCAGTGCATCGATTTCGTAGCCAGCAAGACTGCCGGCGGCATCGACGTATTCATCGGCACGGTGCGCAACAATACCCGGGGCAAACCGGTCGTGCGCCTGGAGTTCGAAGCCTACGAACCCATGGCGGTATCCGAGATGCGCAAGATCGCCGAACAGGTGCAAAAACGCTGGCCGGCAGAAAAAGTGGCCTTTCATCACCGCACCGGCATCCTTTACCCCGGAGAAATCGCCGTCATCATCGCCGTTTCCACTCCTCACCGCAAAGCCTCTTTCGAAGCCTGCCAGTACGCCATAGACACCCTCAAAGAGACCGTCCCCATCTGGAAAAAGGAGATTTTCGAAGATGGGGAAGTGTGGGTAGCGGCGCATCCGTAGAGTTGAGGCCAGGGCCTTCAAGCCGAAAGTAGTATTCCCGGATGAGCATAACCGGGTTATGTTAAAAGAGAAGGCACACTGATTTTTTCTTTCTGGATAAGAAAGCGGTTATTTCCCTGCCGGGGGCAGGATGTGGTTGCTGGTTGTTGGTTCCCCTCGACAGGCTTGGGGCCAGGTTGATTGCCAACTAACAACCAACAACTAACTGCATGTTGTTCCCGGCGGGAGAACAACGGTCCCGTTATTTAATGCGCGAAGCACTAATCAATTCCTTTTCTCGGACAAAGAAGAGGCGGCATTGTATACCTGCCCGAGGGGGAGCTGGCGGAAGAAGGTATTGAGGAAGAGTTTCTTGTCGGTTTTGATGTCGCCTGCCAGGTTGGGGGCAGTATTTTCGGGGCAGGAGATGTAGGAGAGGTTTTCGACGTACTGGATTTCATTGACGGGAATGTGGCTGTCCGGCGTCTGGCCGCACTTGTTGCCGTAGGTGGGGAGCTTGGGTATTCCTTTATCGCCGTAGTAATGTTCGCTTCCCAGCTTCTCGTGCAGGGAGGCGAACAGGATGGGCTGGCTAAGCCGTTGGAACTTTCCGTTTTCCGACCGGGGATAGAGCGTATGCCGCACCGGCGTAAACCCGTCTTTTTTCACATAAAAATGAATCGGCACATTCACCTCGGCATAATATTCGGTGGTGAACCGGCCTTCCTGGACCGTCCGCACACGGTGGAGGGCGGAAAAGTCCGGGGGGAATCCCCGCTCCTGCGTAACGTAGACATCCAGGCTCACAGCTGAACCCTCCGGAAAAGCCACCTGGCCTTCCAGAATGTAGTTTTGCTTCTTGGAATGCGTGGAAAACAACAGGACGCACGTAGCAATGACCAATATGGAAAATAACAGGATTGGCAGCCTCTTACTTTGCATGGTGTTATTGGGATTGTGGCGTTAAAGGATTCAGGTGCGGAAAAACAGAGAGCAATATATTGAATTTCATTATTTTATGCAAGTAATGGTAAAAACATTTTTGAACCTCGCGGTTTTTTGGGCACAAACGAATGCCGTTCAATTTAATTGTAGCTGTTCCTGTTCTTTAACGCTTCTCGGCACGGCCTTGGGGAACAACTGGAAGGTACGCCGGAGGGTCGTGTCGCCGTCTTTTTCCGGCAGGGCGATCTCGGGTTCTGTCTCTTCCTGGTAATTGTCTTTGCTGAGGATCAGGGTAACGGTATTCTCCCCTTTTTCCGCCTCGTAAGGCAGGGTAAGCCTGCCGTCTGCGTCTGTGTAGCCGGTGGCTGTTCCGTCTCCGGCGACCTGCACGTATACCCCTTCCAGCGGGACCAGCGTACGGGCTTCCAGCACCTGGATATCGATAAACACTTCCCGGGCGGGGTTCATCTGGCGCTCCTCATAGGCTTTGTACCAGGCGACCAATCTGGGGAACCCCAGGACCACCAGGATAAGCGCCAGGATAGCGCCCACCAGCATTTTACGGGCCTGGTCCATAAACTCCTGCCCGGCTTTCTTGCCTTCTTCAGCGCCTTTTTTCTTCCAGCCGGGCCATTGGCGCCGCAACCATTCTGCGATCTTCAACTTCTTCATATCGAGGGGAATAAAAAAACACGTAATGCTACAAGAACACGGTTCTGCGGTTTAGAGTTTCCCGGGGAGCGAATTTTCGCGGAATGGGGTTGGCGCCGGCAGCCGGGCAGGTTGGCGTTTGAGCGCATGCTTGGAGGGGGTTACTCGCCTGCCCCTGCCTTTTTTTTGTTGATTTCCCGGATTGCGCTCACGCCTTCCGGGGAGACGTTGAAGTAGCAGTTGGCCGTACATTTTACCCTCTCGCAGGCATACCCGGCCCTAAGCATAGCCATAATGAACTCTCCATTGCTGAGCTTTTCGCCAAGATGCTTTTCCATCAGCTCCCGCAGGGCATGGGAGGTGATATTCCGGTTGATGCCCCCGGCGGGTTCGAAGATGTTTTCTACGGCCTCTATGCACCGGCCGATCACTTCATCGTCGAATTGCTGGCCCTGGGCTACCTCGTCAGCAAAGCCGAAGGTGAAAAGGTTGACGGGGATACTGCATTTTTCTTTTTTCATCCTATTTTTGTGTTGCTGTAATACTCGTTTACGGGCCGGCAAAAAATAAGTTCAACAAACAATGTCTATGAAAAACAATTACATCAACTATATAGAGTTTAAAGCCGCCGACCTCGAAGCAATAAAGCAATTTTATCGGCAAGCATTTAGCTGGAGTTTTACCGACTACGGGCCAACCTATGTGGCTTTCTCCGACAGCGGACTGGCGGGAGGTTTTGAAAAAACAGACGAAAAAATCGTGAACGGAGCGCTTGTCGTTTTGTATCACCAGGACCTGGAAGCGGCCAAAAGCAGGATCATGGAAGCCGGCGGGAAAATCTCAAAAGACATTTTTTCCTTTCCCGGCGGCCGCCGGTTTCACTTCCTGGATCCGACGGGGAACGAGCTGGCGGTTTGGTCGGATAAGTGAAAGGCTCTTTTTGTTGATGGTTGTTTGTTGTTTGCCCGGGAATCCATGCCCTCCGGACAACAACCGACAACCCTGACTTCCGGCAATTTCTCAATGGCCGTGTTCCATCACCATTAAATCATCACTCGCCCGGAGTTGCCTCAACCACGGGGCAATCCTCAGCTACCTCAATAATTCCGGAGAAGCGGAAAAGTGTTGCCTCCAGGCCAGAAGCCTCTACGAAAAGGGGTTGGGTGCCGAAAATCCGGACTATGCCGTATACCTTTTTGAGTTAGGATAGGGCAGTTTGATCGCCGCTCCGAAGTCCCGCTTGAAGGCGGAGAGGCTGCGTTGGGCCAGGCGGTCGAAGTCCCCCGTCGGCAGACAAAGGAAAAATTCTGTTCCATCACCGATTTTTTATATTTCGTATTTAATGAACTGGAGTTCGGAAATCTTTTCGAAGGCCTTATCTGCTGAAACCAAGCGGCGAGAGGATGCCACGAAAGTTTACCCGGCTGACCAGACGGGCACTAAAACACGAATACACGAATACACGAATACACGTTTACCCCCCCCGGACCTTCCCCAGCAGCCACCCCTTCTCCGTCAGCGGCTCCGCGTTCCGGATTTCCTCTTCCAGTGCCTTCGCTGCATCCTTGTCCATCGGGTTGAGGGCGAGCAGCTTTTGAGTATGCCGAATGATGTTCAGGTAATTCTGCTGGTGGTAGCCGATGTGGCGCTTGCGGCGCAGGAAGGCCCGCATGGTGCGGAGGTGGGCTTCCAGCAGGTCGAATTCCTCCAGTTCGTAATAAGCTTTCATCTGCAGGGTTTTGGCCACCATGTTGTTGATCAGGTCGCGGTAGTCGGCGCGTTGCAGGTGGGCCAGCACCTGGCCGTACTGCCGGCGGGCGAAGGCCAGGCGGGCGGCGTTGAGGCTGTAGGCAGCTTCCTGCTGGCCGGTCTCCAGGTAAGGGCGGTAGTGGTTGAGGAAGCGTTCTGCCCAGCCGTACTCCTGCAGGCGCAGGGCGATGCCGATGGCATTGTTGTAGGTGAAGCGGGAGAGGGCACCGTTTTCCAGCAGCACTTCCGTTTCCAGGCCCTTTTGGTACAGCTCCAGCGCCTCGCGCAGGTAACCCTCCGCCGTCTGGTTGATCTTGCGGATGCAGAAGTTGATGGCCAGCAGGAAGAGGTCGCGCAGCTCCGGCTTGGGGAACCGGCCGATGGATTGGAAGAGCTGGTTTTGAAAATCGGCAAAATGCCGGTCCTCTTCCGGGAAGCGCAGCATGCGGAAGCAGTGGGCGTAAACGCGCACCGCCGGCACATCGCGGTAAGGCGCCTGGCCGGCGAGTTCCAGCAGGGCCTCCTCCAGGGCGATGTGGTAGCTGGCCTTGTAGACTGCCTCGTGGGCCAGCAGGAAGCAGCCCTGCCGCAATTTCATGCTTAGAAAGGCGCAGGTGAGTTGGTCTTCCAGTTCCTGCAGGTTGTGTTCGCGGGTGCGGCCCAGGGTGGATTCCTCCTGATAGCGCTCCTGCTCCAGCCAGTACTGGGCGAGGTGGTATTCGGGGGGGCGTTGGGTTTCCGCCCGTTGCTGCTTGTGGAGTTTGCGGTAGGCTTTCTGGAAGTGGCTGTCCAGCCCCCGCCTGCGGTAGGCAGCGAGCAGCAGGTGCTGTTGCAGCCAGGGCGCCTGTTCGGCCTCGCGCTGCCGCAGGAAATCCTCCAGGCAACGGTACAGGTAGCTGAGCAGGAGGCGCAGTTGCTGGTCGTCATAGGGTTGGTTGGGATACAAGGCTTGCCAGGCCTGTTCGCGGGGGAGGGGTTGCCCTTCCGGGGCGGCGGCGGCCAGTTGTTCGAAGAGCAGGGGCAGGTCTTGCCTTTGGTTGTGGTAGGGCGAGGCGAGCCATTTTCGGGCTTCGCGGATGTCCTGTTTGGTGAAGGTGCGGAGGAGTTGGTAGGCGAGGGTGTTTTGCATGGGAGAAAGTGTTGTGTATAAACTTGGACTGAAATACGTGGAAATACATGGAAATACATGGAAATACGTGGAAATACATGGAAATACATGGAAATACATGGAAATACCGCCTCCTTCAGTTGGCAGCTTTCCCGGTTGCCGGAGTGATGGAGGAAGGCATGCTTTTCGTTCGTTCGCCTGGAATAATCTATCTGTTTTATTCAGCTGTCAAGAACTATTTTATTCTACAATAAATTGAATATAATGCCTAAAAAAAAGCTTTTTAAAAGCTTTTTTCAGAAAAAATTTCTACAATCTGTAAAAAATGTGTTTGCGAATCTAAGTAGAAGGATGAATTTTTGTAAAGTGCCACAGTAAGGCGGGTGGCCGGGCAGTTTGAACAACATAGTATTAACTGGACTTTGGACGGTCCCAGGGTAAAGTCGGAAATCGGAAGGCGGAAGGCGGAAGGCGGAAAAGTGAGCGTTGAGCGCCCATTTGGAGCCAAATTCCGACTTCCGATTTCCCACTTCCGACTTCAAATAAGGGCACGTCCAAAGTCCAGAGTATTAAGTAGCCGAACATATTTAAACTACTAATAAACAGGAATGCTCGTTACGATCTGTGATCGTGTGCCGGGCTCTCTCTGGCTGCCGTAGCCATAGTGAAGGCATGCTGCCCGGCGAGAATATTTTTCAAATCGCTCCGGACAGGAGTCCGGAACCATGGACCGCTTACGGCCGCCGGCCGTAACGAGCATCTTCGAATAATAAGTTATTGGCAAGTTGAATATGTTTGCCAGCTTAAACTCAAATAAATCCCATAAATCGCCGCGACATAGTCGGCAGCCGCCGGTTTTCCTATGCCAGGCTCCCGGTTGCGGAAAACCGGCGGCAAAAAACTCAATCTCATGAAGATTTTCTACTCTGCTCTCTTTCTCGTTTTATTGCACGGCATCGCCCATGCCCAGTGCGGGGATTTTACTTTGACAGTTGACAACGTGCAACCTCCCTCCTGCCCCAACTCCAGCGATGGGGCGATCACGCTGAGCGCGGCCGGCGCCCAGGGAACGGTGAGCTATACCTGGAGCGAAGCCGGGCTGAACAGCCCCACGATAGACGGGCTGGCGCCGGGCGTGTACTCGGTGACGGCGACGGATGATGCGGGGTGCGAGGCGGTGGAGACGGTGGTGCTGTCGGCGGCGGTGGTGGCGGATGCGGGGGAGGATTTGTCCCTCTCCTGCGGCACGGATGCGGTAACCCTCGGAGGGGCCGTTTTTTCGCCTGTTGTTTTTGCGGAGCAAGGTTTCCAGACTATTGAGTTCATCAATGCCTCTTCCGAAGAAGTTCCGTTTAATGGGACGCCCGGGGGCATATTCATCGGGCCGGTGCGGGATACGGCGGAATATGTGGCAAACGATAATGGGGTATCTGTACAATTCGGGAACCTGAGCGGGCAATCCGGAAGCCAGGTGTACCTGCCCATTTATGTAGGACAAGGCTTTGATGACATGATCTCTTTTCAGTTTGGCATAAGTTTTGACACCACTATGTTGAAGCTTGTAGGAATGGTTATTCCCACCAACGCGCTTCCCAATTTTGCTGTCTCTCCGGGAGATCCGCAGATTTGGCCCCAGGGCTTTTTCCTCCTGAGCTGGAACAGCCCGGTTCCCTCCATCGGCCATTCTCTGCCGGATGGGCATTTGCTGGCTTTGCTTCAGTTTACAGTGACAGGCTCTTCCGCCTCCACTACAGGACCCGACATCACCTACCAATGGACAGGCCCCAACGACTTCACCTCCGACGAGCCCTTCCCCCAGGTTGCCCGGTCCGGCGCCTACACCCTGCGCGTGACGGACAGCAGCCGGCCCGACTGCTGGGCGGAGGATGTGGTGGAGGTGAACCTGGTAAACGACATCGTAGCGGATGCCGGGCCGGATGTGGGTGCCGAATGCGGAGCAGGTCCTGTAACCATTGGCGGGGTGGGCAATACGGAGGTCTATTTTTCGGAGGATATAAATTCCATTGCGTTTGTTGAATCAGGCCAGGGGCCTATTCCATCCAATGTCATTTCCGGAGAGGTAGGTTCCAACCCTAACTCGCCTGGCTTCGATACTGGTTCCGGCGAACTTTTTGCAGTTATAGGATCAGCTACTGCTGGTGTAGGTGATACTGTTCGTCTTCCAGTAAGGGTATACAACTTCATCAATATTAGTGGAGCGGCATTTACGAGTTTGCCTGCCGGTGCAGGTGTATAATTTCCTGGATGTTGTGGGAGCCGCCTTTACGATCAATTATGATACAAGCGTGCTGGAGTTTATTGAGATCAAGGACATACAGGCTAATATCCCCAACCTTAGTCTATTTGGAAACTTCAGTTATCCCGGCCAACAGGGGAACACGACTCCCCCTGGCTTTATCACTATGAACTGGTTTGACATGGCTTTGATGCCTAGCTTTTTAACTGACGGAACCTCCCTCTTCACCCTTTGCTTCAAAGTAAAAGACAACCCGCCTCCTGCCTCCACCACAGGCCCCGGCATCACCTACCAATGGGCCGGCCCCAACAACTTCACCTCCACCGAGCCCTTCCCCCAGGTTGCCCGGTCCGGCACCTACACCCTGCGCGTGACGGATACCAGCCGGCCCGACTGCTGGGCGGAGGATGTGGTGGAGGTGAATCTGGCGGCGGATGTGGTGGCGGATGCCGGGCCGGATGTGAACGCCTACTGCGGCACGGATACCGTAACCATTGGATGGGAAGCCAATACGGAAGTTTATTTTTCAGGGGATATAGTCCGGATCGAAGCCGCCAATTCCAATCTCGAGGTTGTGCCGTTCAACGGTGTCGCTGGCGAAGTGGGAAGTAATCCGAATCCTGTTGGATTTGACTCCGCTTCAGGTGAATTATTTGTAGAGATCGGTTCGGCAAAGGCACAAGAAGGAGATGGGGTGTGCCTACCCATTCGCGTATATAATTTTACAGATATAATTGGTGTTTTTTTTACCATTAACTACAATCCTTCCCATCTCTTTTTTGTAGATGCCATAGGTTTCAATACCAATGTTCCAGGATTTAACGAAGCAGCAAATGTCGGCACTCCCAATATGGGCATTAACCCTGGATTCATTACAGTGGCTTATTTCAATAATGACATGACGGGCATCAACCTGCCGGATGGCAGCATATTATTCACTCTTTGCTTCGATGTGCTGGATATTCCCGCCCCCAACTCTGCATCCTCCATCGGCCCTGATTTCACGCACCAGTGGACAGGGCCCAACGATTTCATCTCCACCGAGGTATCCCCTTCAGTTACCGAACCTGGCATATATACTTTGCGGGTTTCCAGTATTTCGCAACCTGATTGCTGGGCAGAAGACGAAATGGAAGTCCGTTTTTTGCCCGACAGCATCGGTGTCGAACTCCAGGATGTCGCGCCTCCGTGCCTGGCCCAACCCATTACCCTGCGGCCGGCCATTTCGGGGGGCACCGGGCCTTATACATACCAATGGAGTGACGGCACCACTACCGACAGCATCTTTTTATTTTCTTCCGATACTGCGGCAGATTTCACAGTGACAGTTACCTCTACAGAAGGATGTGCCGGGGTGGCGTCGGCCCAAGTGTCGCCTGCAAACACTCCGCCCCCTGTCGCCGATATTTTTCTGCCGCAGCCCTTCCTGTGTGCTGGAGAGAGTATTACCCTTTGGGCGAATGGAGCGGGCGGGCAACTGCCTTATACCTATATCTGGAGAGACGGGCCAACTACTTTCAACCCCAACCGAACTATATCACCCACCACCACCACCACCTACTTCCTCGACGTCATCGACGCCAACGGCTGCCTCAGCGTCAACGGGACGGACTCCGTAACCGTAGTGGTTTACCCCCCTCCTTCCCTCGACCTCGGCCCCGACCACTACCTCTGTACCCCCGAGCAGGTAGTTCTTTCCGGGCCGTTCGGTGCCGCCAGTTATGACTGGAGCAACGGGCAGATCTCTCAAACAATAATCGTCCAGCCTCTGCAAACCAGCACCTACTACCTCACCATCACCAATTCCTCGGGCTGCGCGGCCACTGATACCGTTGTAGTACATGTCGGCCTCCAAAACCTCGATATTTCCTCCCCGATCTGCGACGACAACGGCACCCCCACCAACCCCGGTGACGACACCTTTACCTTCCAGGCTACCATTGACGGCAGCCCCGGCGGCGGCTGGTTCAGCAACTTTGGGGTGACGGGCAGCTACGGCCAAACCGCCTCCTTCGGGCCATTTTCCATCTCCGGCGGCGACGTCACCCTCACCGTGGTGGATGGGCTCGATCCATCCTGCAATACCAGTGTGGTTGTGCAGCCGCCCGCGCCCTGTTCGATACCCATATCCTGCAACATCACGGCCGAAGTCACCAACTTTTTCTGTTCCGATAATGGCACGCCCGGCAACCCGGCGGACGATTCCCTGCACGCTTTCCTGGCAGTGGAGGGCGGACCGGGCAGTGGCTGGAACAGCAGCCACCCCAATGGCTCGGGCGCTTACAACTCGGTGGCCGAGTTGGTTTTTGCTGTCGCCGACGGCGTAGCCAGCCTGAACGTTTTTGACCAGGACGACCCTGGCTGCGACACCACCCTGCTGATAGATGCGCCGGCCTTTTGCGGCCTTGCCTGTGATGTACAGGCGGTAGTGCAGGAAGTCATTTGCAGTGACAACGGCACGCCGGCGGACACCACAGATGACAGTTTTACCCTGGAAATTCTGGTAACCGGCGGCCTCGGCAGTGGTTGGGTGGAAGATAGTTCTGGTTTAAGCGGCGATTACGGCATACCCTTCACCTTCGGCCCCTACCCGGCGGATTACGGCCATGTGGGGCTGATCTTTGTGGATGCCGGCGATCCATCCTGTTTTGATATTTTTGATTTATACACTCCGGTGCCCTGCATCATTGATTGCCAGCAGAATCCGATTATACTCAACTTCGATGTCGTTTTCCCTACCTGCTTCGGGGCTGCGGATGGAGAGGCCATTGCGATTGTAGAAGGCGGCGCCGGCGGCTACGCCTATCAATGGTCGAACGGCGCGACTACTTCCGCCAACCTCAACCTGCCGGCCGGGAGTTACAGCCTGACCGTGACCGACATTTTAGGCTGCCAGGTCACCGGGTCGGTCACGCTGGCAGAGCCGCCGCTGATGGCCTTGCAATTTACAACCACCCCGGCCTTTTGCCCGGACGGCAGCGATGGAAGCATCGAAATTTTTGTAACCGGCGGCATTCCTCCGTATACTTACTTTGTCATTGGCCCTGCCGGAACAGGGCCTGTCCCGGCGGTGATAATGAACCCGCCACCGGGCACCTACGAAATTACCGTAACGGATGTCAACGGGTGTTCGGTAACCGAGATCATAGACTATACTATTGGCAACCTGCTTTCCCTCGACATCGAGGTTACTCAGCAGCCGGACTGCCCATCTTCCAGTAACGGCATCCTGACGGCGGTGGCCAGCGGCGGGCAGGGAGGATATGAGTACCAATGGTCCACCGGTTCCACAGGGGCTATGCTGGCCGGCCTTGAGCCAGGGCTTTACATCGTTACCGTAACCGATGACGGCGGTTGTGCCATCAACCTGGGCATCACCCTGCATCCGAGGGTGACGGCAGACGCCGGCCCGGAGCAAACCCTCGATTGCTACGGCCTTACTGTGGCCCTGGACGGCAGCCTCAGCGCTACTGGGCCAACTATTGCGTATGAGTGGACTGGCCCGAACGGCTTTCTTTCCACACAGCTAAATCCCGTTGTATCAGAGCCGGGTATTTATACGCTCCAGGTAACTGACACCGCCCTGCCCGGCTGCTCAGCTATGGATATGGTGGTCGTTACCGAAGACCTTATTCCTCCAACGCTCATTTCCATCAGCCCTGATTTTGTCTCCTGCGATTCGGCCGTCCTTTCCTACCCCCTTTTTCCGGGAATGTCGATAAGCTGGGAGCTTCCGGGAGGCGGCGCTTTCACCGGGCCTGTATTGGGGGTAACGGAAAGTGGGGCCTACTCCTTTACCATTACCGATAATGCCAACGGTTGCACTGCTGCCGGGCAGATACTGGTAGACATCGACCCCGGCGCCTGCGCCACCCTCAAGGGCCGCCTGGTGCGGGACACCCTGGCCGACTGTATCCCTGACGCCGACGAACCCGGCCTTGCCAACTGGCTCATAGTGATACAGGGCAATGGCGAAGTGTACTACGCCGTCACCCAGCCCGGCGGCTACTATGAGCAAAGCGTGCCCGTCGGCGATTACGAGGTGTACCCCCTCATTCCCGGCCCGCTGTGGCTGCCCTGCCAGGACCGCTACCTCGTCAGCCTGCAGCAGCCCGGCGAGATGGCCATGCTGGATATACCCGTACAAGGGCAGGAACCCTGTCCGGAACTCACGGTGGACTTCAGCATGCCCCTCCTGCGCCGCTGCTGGGAGCGCTCCCTCCATTTCAATTACTGCAACGACGGCACTGCCATCGCCGAGGATGCCTACGTGGTGGCCGCCCTGGACGACTTTTTCGCCTTCCAGTCTGCCACCGCTCCCCTGCTCGGCCAGGACGGGAACGAATACACCTTCGGCATCGGCGACGTGGCGCCCGGCCAGTGCGGCAGTTTCATCGTTTATGTAAAGGTAAGCTGCGATGCCCTGGTGGGCCAAACCCTCTGCGCCGAGGCCAAGATTTTCCCCAACGCCCCCTGCTTCCCGGCCTCTCCCAACTGGTCAGGCGCCAGCCTGCGGGTGGAGGGCGCCTGCGAGGGCGGCGAGGTGCAGTTTCGGGTAGAAAACATCGGCGCCGGCGACATGCCCGCGCCCCGCCCCTGCATCGTCATCGAAGACGGCGTGATGCTGCTCATCGCGCCGGACAGCATCCAGCTGAACAGCGGGGAGGCATTCGCCTACAGCTTCTCCGCCAACGGGTCTACTTACCGCATTGAAGTAGGCCAGGAACCCTTCCACCCTGGTTTTAGCATGCCGGTGGCCGTTCTGGAGGGCTGCGGTGAAAATGGACAGGGCACGTTCAGCACCGGCTTCGTCAACCAACTGGCACTGGACGACCTCGATCCTTTTATCGACATCGAATGCCGCGAAGTGGTCGGCTCCTACGATCCAAACGACAAACACGGCTTCCCGCGCGGTTACGGAGACGAACACTTCATCTACCCCGGCACCGATATAGAGTACCTGGTGCAGTTCCAGAACACCGGCAACGACACCGCCTTCCTGGTCGTCATCCGCGATACGCTTTCCGAATATCTGGACATCACCAGCGTACAACCCGGTGCCGCCAGCCATCCTTATGCCTGGGACATCGACAGCAACAACATCCTCGTCTTCACCTTCGAGGACATCCTGCTGCCCGACAGCACCACCAACCTGGCCGGCAGCCAGGGCTTCGTCGAGTTCAAGGTGTCGCAACAAGACAGCCTGCCCCTGGGCACGGTGATCGAAAACAGCGCCGCCATCTACTTCGACATCAACGAGCCGATCATCACCAACACCACCTTCCACACCCTGGGATACGGCTTCATCGAGGCCATCAGCTTCATCCCGGAGGCCGGCATCCCGGAGCTGGACATCAGCGTGGCGCCCAACCCCATGACGGAATGGGCGCTGCTGCAGCTCGGCGGCTGGCCGGGCGGCGAAGGCCTCTTCGAGCTGTTCGACCTGCAGGGGCGGCGGTTGCGGGAGCAGCGCTTCAGCGGGGCGGCCTTCCGCTTTGAGCGGCGGGGGCTGCCCGCAGGGCTGTATGCTTTCAGGATTGTGGACGGGCAGGGCCGGTGGGGGAGTGGCCGGCTGGTGGTCGGGCAGGATTAACGGCTTAGGGATTGCGCAATAATAAGTTACACAGAATAGACGAAGTTATTTTGTGTGCTGGCAAGGCGCCAAACGCAGGCATAGCAGAGCTACGGCGAGGCTTGGCAACGCCGCCAGCGCGCAAAAGAACGAGTATAAATGGGTAATTTATTGTTGCGCAATCCCTTAGGGGCTGCGGATGGGCAATAACCAGCAACCAACAACTGCCCCGGGACTTCGTTCTGGGAGCACTACTGACTTACCCTCTATTTTTTATTCTATACTCTTCAATAGATTTTATGCCGGCTTCAGTTGAGAATAGTGATAACTGCCTTGCCAACAAGAACAAATAATGTTGAATAACCTCGTCTTTATTTGGTGATTTATTAAAAAGGGTAGCTTCTGTTATCCAAAATCTGCCAAAAAGTGTGATAAAGGATACTAAAAATGAAATATCTTGATCGTCCAAATCAAGCTGGCCGGCTTTTCTCAATGAAGAAAATATTTCCTGATAGATAGCCTTCCGTTTTGTTACTACACTCTGGTAATCGAATATTTTCTTCTCTACTACGGCCACCGGAAAAAACTGATTGCCAACATATACTCCGCGAAACCTGAATTGATTATCAAATATATTGCGCATGAGCTGAAGAAAATTGGCATTTGTAGGCTCGAGTTGCAAGTAAGATTCAAGGGTGTGCGTATTCAGGGTTGAAAACTGATTCAACAGAGCAGCAAGAACATCTTCCTTCTTCTTGAAATAATAGGTCAGGTTTCCCGGGCTTATGTCCAGCTCACGGGCTAATTCCCGCATCCCGACATGGGCATAACCTTTCTCGTTAAACAAGTCCAGGGCCTTTTTAAGTATCTCTAAATCTGTCATTTATTAAATTGGTTAGTACAATGTACAATTTTTCTCGCCGAAATCCTTGCCAAAAATAGTACAACGTACTATTTTTGGCAAAAATTTGTATCATGAAATATCCATTTAACTATCCGCACACCATAAAAAACTTCACTGGCGAGGAACTCACTTTCCATTCGGTAGTAGAAGAAGACGGTGTATCCAAAATGATTGTTTACAATAAAGTTCAGCCCGGTGCCGGCCCTGTCTTTCATGTCCACTTTAAGCAGGATGAAAGCCTGACTGTCCTGAAAGGCAGGATGGGCTATCAGGTAGATGGCGAGGAAGAAAAATTTTTACAGGAAGGAGAGTCTGTTTTATTTCTAAGAGGACAAATGCACCGCTTTTGGAATGCCGGACAAGACATACTGGAATGCGAAGGCTGGGTTAAACCCGCTAATTCCCTGGACTATTTCCTTACAGGATTATATGCTTCGATGGATAAAACCGGCAAACCCGAAGGCGACCCTTTTGACAGTGCGTTTCTGGTTAACAGGTATCGTACGGAATATGATGTGAAGGTAATTCCTCCATTCGTGAAGAAAGTAATCTTTCCCATTACGGTAGTTATTGGTCATTTGCTAGGTAAATACAAACATTTTAAAGACGCACCAGAACCTTTGAAATAATGGCATAAGACATAAAAGTACAATACCCTTGTAAAAGGGGCCGTGGATCTCGAATACATACCTCCCAGTCCTTAGCTTTGCCGGTGAAGCCCTTGTGGTTGGACAAATGGGCGCAGATGGATTCGCAGGCGGGATGCTCTAAACCCTCCTCCAGCGGTGACTCGCAATGCGTAAACGTACCAGTACTCGATATACTTCCGGCTCTTCAGGGTTTTAAATAGGCTTCCTCCTTGAGGATATATAGTGAAGGTACATGGGCTCCTTGGGAACGGTAATACCAGGGGTTTTAAGTAGAGGATATATAGCAGGTACATGGGTTTGGGAATAAAAAGGGAGTATAGCCTGGCGGTTTTATTCCCTTGCGATTTTTCGTGTGGGCGCAGATGGATTCGAACCAACGACCCTCCCGGCATGCGCCGGGATGCTCTAAACCCTTCGCCCGCTGCAGCTTCAGCCAAAGCGGGGACTGTGCTATGCGCCCTTGCTTTCGGCCAGCCACTCGATATACTTCCGGCTCTTCTTGCCCTTGATTTCCCGCTCGCGGCCATAGGCTTCCTCCTTGCTGACAAAACTCTCCGTATAAACTACCTCCCAGTCCTTAGCTTTGCCGGTGAAGCCCTTGTGGTTGGACAAATGGCGCCGCAGGCGCTCCTCCAGCGGCGCCTCGCAATGGCCGACGTAGTAGCGGCCCAGGGTTTTAGAGTAGAGGATATATAGCAGGTACATGGGTTTGGGAATAAAAAAGGGAGTATAGCCTGGCGGTTATACTCCCTTGCGATTAATTCTTGTGGGCGCAGATGGATTCGAACCAACGACCCTCCCGGCATGCGCCGGGATGCTCTAAACCCTTCGCCCGCTGCAGCTTCAGCCAAAGCGGGGACTGTGCTATGCGCCCTTGCTTTCGGCCAGCCACTCGATATACTTCCGGCTCTTCTTGCCCTTGATTTCCCGCTCGCGGCCATAGGCTTCCTCCTTGCTGACAAAACTCTCCGTATAAACTACCTCCCAGTCCTTAGCTTTGCCGGTGAAGCCCTTGTGGTTGGACAAATGGCGCCGCAGGAAGCGTTTCCTTGTGGTTGGACAAATGATATAGCCGCAGGCGCTCCTCCAGCGGTTATACTCCCTTGCCTCGCAGATGGATTCGACCAACGACCCTCCCGGCATGCGCCGGGATGCTCTAAACCCTTCGCCCGTAGCAGGCAGGGACTGTTTTTAGAGTAGAGGATATATAGCAGGTACATGGGCTTTGGGAATAAAAAAAGGGAATAATACCAGGTGTGGTTTTATTCCCTTACTTTTTCGTGTGGGCGCAGATGGATTCGAACCAACGACCCTCCCGGCATGCGCCGGGATGCTCTAAACCCTTCGCCCGCTGCAGCTTCAGCCAAAGCGGGGACTGTGCTATGCGCCCTTGCTTTCGGCCAGCCACTCGATATACTTCCGGCTCTTCTTGCCCTTGATTTCCCGCTCGCGGCCATAGGCTTCCTCCTTGCTGGCAAAACTCTCCGTATAAACTACCTCCCAGTCCTTAGCTTTGCCGGTGAAGCCCTTGTGGTTGGACAAATGGCGCCGCAGGCGCTCCTCCAGCGGTGCCTCGCAATGGCCGACGTAGTAGCGGCCCAGGGTTTTAGAGTAGAGGATATATAGCAGGTACATGGGCTTTGGGAATAAAAAAAGGGAATAATACCAGGTGTGGTTTTATTCCCTTACTTTTTCGTGTGGGCGCAGATGGATTCGAACCAACGACCCCCTGCTTGTAAGGCAGGTGCTCTAAACCAACTGAGCTATGCGCCCTTTTTATGAAAGGGTGCTCTAAATCCCGCTCCGGGAGCGGGAAGCTATGCGCCCTCCTTTCAAATGCGAGTGCAAATATATATGCTTTACCCATCCACCGCAAGCTTTCCAAGTGAAAATTTTGAAAAAATATTTGGCCGCCCGCCGGCGTTCAATGGCAGGACGCTCTGGGATAACCCTTGAAAACCCTTAACTTGGCGTTCTGATTAAACCATCGTGCCCCATGAAGAAGTTCCTCCGGCGCCTCGCCGTCATCCTGCTCGTCTTTTTGCCGTCCTGGTCGGGGCGGTGGCTGTCATTGCTTACCTGTTCGAAGACAAGGTCGGGCGGCAGATCACCAAAGAGCTGAACAAGCAGCTCAAATCGGAGCTGGTGATCCGGGATTTCGAGCTGACCGTCATCCGCACCTTCCCCAATGTGGCGAAATTAACCTGAAGGGGGTCACCCTGAAAGACACCCGCGGCGGCGCGCCTTGCTGGAAGCAGAGGAGCTTTCCTTCCGCTTCGGGCTGATGAGCCTTTTCAGTTCTAAAATAAAAGTGCGCTCGGTGGTCGTCAGCAACGGGGCGCTGAATATCGAGATCGACCGGCAGGGCAACCCGAATTACGACATCTTCGTGGAATCGGAAGGGAGGAGGAGTCCAGCTCTACTGCCGTCGACATCGAACTGGCCCGCCTGCGCAACGTCGAGCTGATCTATGCCGACCAGAGTGCCCGCCAGTACCGTCTCCGCCCTGGTCAACGACGCCACCTTCTCCGGCGAGTTCTCCGCCCGCCAGTTTTTCTGAAGAGCGAGGCGGACATCACTTCCCGCTTTGCCGACATCGACGGCGTCCGCTACCTGCCGGGCAAAAACATCGCCTACGACGCCAGCGTCCTCGTCAACCTGGAGGAGGGCAGCTACGACATCGAGGAGGCCGCCCTGGAAGTGGAGGGCAACGCCTTCAAGGTGGACGGCACGATCGAAAGCTGGGAGAGCGGTACCTACTTCGACCTCTACGCCAGCAGCGACAACGGCAACCTGGAGGGGTGCTGGCCTGCTGCCGGAGCAGTACGCCAATAGCCTGGCGGACTTTTCCAGCTCGGGCAAGTTCAACTTCAACGCCCTCGTCAAAGGGCAGTACAACCAGCAGCAAAGCCCGGAACTCCGCGTGGAGTTCGGTACCGCAGGACGGACGCCTGTCCAGCCCCCGCCTCGACAACCCGCTGAAGGACGTGAGCTTCAACGCCGTGTTCACCAACGGCAAGTACCGCGACAACAGCTCCTCCGTGTTTACCCTGGAGAGCTTCAAAGGCTACTTCAACCGCGAGCTGGTGGAAATGCGCCTGGAGGTACCAACCTCGACGAGCCGGTGATCGACTTTTCGCTGGACGGGGTGGTGCCCCTCGAGTCGGTTTATAAGTTCCTGGGCAACCCCAACATCACCGGCGGCGGCGGCGAGGTGGAGATCAAAAGACTACAGTTGAACGGCGCTTACCGGGACATGATCGACCCGGTACCGCATCTCCCGCGTACATACCAGCGGATCGCTGGCGTTTGACGACGCCTCCCTCGCGGTCAAAGAGGAACAGATTCTTTTCGACCGGGGCGAGCTGCGCCTGGAGGGCAACCGCATGGTACCGTCGAAGGGCTGCGCATCGAAGGTAAGCAGCGACATCTCCTTCCAGGGCTCCGCCTACAACATCCTGCCCGTCCTGTTCGCCGACTCGGTGAACAGCCAGAACGTGGAGCTGCTCTTCGACGCCAGCCTGGTGGTGGTAAATCACTCGACCTCGACCGGCTGATGAAATTCTCCGCCCTTTCTCCGGAAGAGGAGCAGGCGCCCGAGGAGGTGAAGGACTCCCTCAAGGTGGTCGTCGTGCAGAAACGGGAAGCCGTGACCAGCTTCCTCAAGGGCAGCTTCAACGCCGATGTGGAGGCCTTCAACTACAACCTCATCGACGGCAGCAACTTCAAAGGCAAACTGGAGTTCGACAACAACATCATGGGCATCCGCGGCGAGGTGGACGCCTTCAGGGGTAGGCTCCAGGTGGACGGGCAGACCTACTTCGAGGACGAGCCCCGCCTGGAAGTAAGCTGACCTGCAAAGTAGTATCGACGTGACCGAGTTCTTCCGCCAGTCGGAAAACTTCGGTAGGAAGTCCTCAAAGCCGAAAACCTCAAGGGCAAACTCGACGCCCTCATCGCCATCTACGCCTACTGGGACGAGGAGGGCAATTTCGACATGGACAAGCTTCGCGTACTGGCGGGCGTGTATCAAGGAGGACGGCGAGCTGCGGGATTTCGGGATGCTGGAATCCTTCTCCACCTTCGTCAAGATCAAGGATCTGGAGCAAATCCGCTTCGTCGATATGCAGAACTTCCTGGAAATCCGCAAACAGCGGCTCTACCTGCCCGCCATGTTCATCCGCAGCAACGCCCTCAACATGACCATCAGCGGGGAACACACCTTCAACAACGAGATCGAGTACAACATCAAGGTCAATGCCGGGCAGGTGCTGGTACCGACCGCTTCAGGCGCTACGACCCCAGCCTGAAACCCCGGTAAAGCCCGCCGCAGCGGCACCTTCAACCTCTACTACGCCATCCTCGGCACGATCGACCAGTACAACATTCAATCCTCCAAACGGCGCGTCAAGTCGGATTTCGAACAGAGCGAGATCCGCAAGCGCGAAATCCAGCAGGGTATGGAGCAGGCCTTCGGCATCGTGCAACTGCTCGACGAGCCGGAAGACTGGAAGGATATTCCCGAGTATAACCATGGGAAGGAAGAGGAGTATCTGGATTTTGATATGGAGGGGGGAAGTAGGGATGTTGGACGCCAGAGCCGAAGCGGTGAAAAAAGAAGCTGCCGGGCAGCTTCAGCGTTATCTGCGGTTTGACGATTACCTGCAAAATCTCGAGAATCTAAAGGCTTATGTAGTATTGTTTGTGGGCAATGAAGGGATGGCGATAGAGGTAAACAAATAATTTCTGCCTAGGCTGGTAGCCGCCCGGCCTATCCTGCCAAACCCAGTTTTTCTTAACTTCGCCCCTGTTACGCACACCGCCAATCCAGTTTCTACCCCGGCTTCGCCATAGCCGGAAACTGGATTGGCGGTGTCAAAAGCAAGCCCTAAGATGGATAAAACCTATTACATCAGTGCCGGGACACTGACCCTCGAGCGTATAGCCCGGGCGCTGAAAGACGACTGCCAACTCACCCTCTCCGAAGAGAGCCGCTTAGCGCATCCAACACTGCCGCGACTACCTCACCGGCAAGCTACAGCAATCCGACGAGCTGTTCTACGGCATCAACACCGGCTTCGGCGCCCTGTGCAACATCCAGATTTCCAAAGAAGAGACGGAAGCCCCGCAGTACAACCTGGTGCGGTCGCACGCCTGCGGCATGGGAGAGGAAGTGCCGCCGCAAATCGTCCGCCTGATGCTGCTGCTGAAGGTGCAGAGCCTTTCCCACGGCTATTCCGGCGTGCGCCTGGATCTGGTGGAGCGCCTCGTGGAATTTTTCAACCTCGGCATCCTGCCCGTCGTCTACGAGCAAGGCTCCCTGGGCGCTTCGGGCGACCTGGCGCCGCTGGTACCACCTCAACCTGCCGCTGGTCGGGCTGGGCGAGGTTTATTATAACAATGAAAAGCGGCAGGCGGCTGAAGTGCTGTCTGCCCTGGGCATTGAACCCCTGCGCCTGCGAGGTAAGGAGAGGCCTGGCCTGCTGAACGGCACCCAGTTCTCTGCCGCCTATGCCGGCTGGTGCCTGCTGGAAGCCCACCGCCTGTCCGGTATTGCCAACCTCTGCGCCGCCGCCTCCGTCGATGCTTTCGACTGCCGCCTGTCACCCTTCGACGAGCGCCTGCACGCCATCCGCGCCCACGAAGGGCAGCAGAAGGTTGCCGGCGACATCCGCCAATGGCTGGGCGGCAGCAGCGAAGCCTGTACCGTGCGCGACAAGTACTACGTGCAGGATCCCTACGCCTTCCGCTGCGCGCCCCAGGTGCGCGGCGCCAGCTGGGACGCCATCAAGCATACCGAGCGCGTCTTCCTCACCGAGTAACGGCGGCGTGACCGACAACCCCAACATCTTCCCCGATTCGGACGCCATCCTCTCCGGTGGCAACTTCCACGCCCAGCCCCTGGTACCTGGTGCTCGACTACCTACCATCGCCCTGGTAAGAACTGGGCAGCATCTCGGAGCGGCGCACCTACCAGCTCATCTCCGGCGCCCGCGGCTTTGCCCAGCTTCCTGACCGCCCACGCCGGTCTCAATTCGGCCTGATGATCCCGCAGTATACCGCCGCCTCCATCGTAAGCCAGAACAAACAACTCTGTACCCCCGCTTCGGTGGACAGCATCGTGAGCAGCAACACCAGGAGGACCACGTCAGCATGGTACCGCCAATGCCGCCACCAAATGCCGCCGCGTAGTGCAGAACCTGGAGCGCATCCTCGCCATCGAATGGATGACGGCGGTACAGTATGGAGTTCCGTAAAGTACCGTCGCAGTCGTCGTTACCATTGAGGATCTGCTGCGACAGTACCGGGGAGTGGTGCAGCGCTGGAGGAAGATCGGGTGCTGCGGGAGGATATGGAGAGGACGGTAGGTTTTTGCGGGAGAACGTGCCGGGTTGAGGCATACTGCTGTTTGCATGGAATTAGTTATCTTGACCGTTGCAGAGAAGGCAAGATTTATCGGGCTTTGCTTTTAAAATACCTCAGAGCTGAAAACCTGTCTCGGAAAATGAAGTGGAATCTTCCTTTTATTGGCGCCAAAGAAACTCAGATCGTCAACGGGTTGCGGTCAGAAGACCGGGGAAGAGAATGGAAACCGAAGCATGGTTGCGCCAAAAATACGAGCGTGAATTTTTTATTGGGGAAGAGGAACATAAAATAAAAACCGGACCTGCCAGCTCGTCCGTATTCGGGGAGGCATTCCAGGCTCTTCTGGAAATGACCCGGGATTCCGCCGAAGGTAAAGTTGCTCTGAAACGTTTTTTGACCACAAAATAACAGAAGGGCTATCGGAAGTACTAAAAAAGGAGATTACACCGCAACCAAGAGGGCGGAAAATTACCTGGTAAAGCGCCTGGCAGGCGTGATCGATCATCGGAAGTTCCGAAATATGCTTCCTGAACGGCAGGATCGGGAAGAGGCGTTCTTTGATTCCTTATTGGCGCTGATTAAAGTATAAAGTCAAGCAAATATAAAAAAGACGCCGCTCTGGGCACTTATTTTCATTCCATTTTCAAACGGGCATGCATTGGCAAGTACAGAAACAAAAAGAAGAAAAAGCAGTTTGCCTACCCAACCCTGGTACTTGAGTTGGAAAGTATAGTACGCAACTTTAGAAGCCAATGCGCTGGAAAAGCTGAGAAACCAATTCGATGAGGCTTACCAGGAGGAAATGAAACGGAAATTAGGTATCCTGAAAAGGAATATCCCAAATGTTATCAAATACTTTACCTGTATGAAGTGTCGGAAATGAGTTATGCCGAAATAGCAAGAGCTATGAAATCTACCACAGACAGCATCAAAACTCAAGCCTGGAAATGCCGGAAAAAGACGGCGGAGTTAGTTTTGGAATGAAAGCATGCCAACCATGATGGAGAATCAAAAGACAGCGAATCTATCGACCGTTTCCTCCGAAAAGAATTGTCGGAGGAGGAACTGGCAGCGTTTAACCGCCGGATTGCCCGGGATGACGCCTTTGCTCAGGAAGTGGCGGGGCGCATGGCAATCAGGAAAGCATTAAAAGATATCCGCCACGAGGAAATAACTCAAATCCTGCGGCAGGCGAAACCTGCATCAAAACCAGTTTGGGGCAACCCAATGATATATGTGGCGGCGGCATTGCTTGCCGGCAGTGTACTATTTTTTATTTTCCAGCCTTTCAGGAAGCCGCAACTGGACGAGGAAGAGAGAAGGAAGTAAGTATTGCAGAATGGAAACAGCAGGAAGCACTGGTATTAAATACTGCCGGAGGCAGCCCAGCAGACTGGCTTGGGCTGATTGCCCAGGATTCGCTGGACAAAGCCCTGTCTGTGCTGGATAGTGTGCGAAATGAATTTGCTGCTCCATGCTCCGAGCCTTACCTGGATTATTTCGTAAGCATGCTTTATTTATACCACAGGCAGGATTACCGGAAGGCAGAAAGCAGCCTGGTATGCGCCTTAGGAGAAACCGCCCGGTAGGAGTTACCGGGCGGATGTCCCTGAGCACCTGGCTATTGCCAAAGCCTTAAGGGGAAAAGCCAGGGAGGCCAAAGCGTTGCTGGTCCGGTACAATGTTCCCCGGCGCCCTGCCGCAATCTATCCGGGAGTATTTGTCGCTTTGAGCTTGATCGGCAAAATGTCTCCAAGGTGGATCAAATTGTTCCAATACCAGGCGTGCCGGTTGTTTTGTGCCTGGTATCTTCTTTTTGCCTTCGCTAAAGCGACAAAGGCAGGGTCGCCCTCTTCCAGCAGATATTCATAAAAAAATTCAGTATTTGTGCGGTTGATTGGTCCGGAACGGAACTTAGCGTCCGATGATGATATTGGGGCAGCCGGCATAAGCAAAAGTACTGGAAATGCTCATGATGCCCTCCCCGGAAACATGCCTGCCCCCGGGCGGTATGGCAATTGCTCAATACAGTAAGTTGGCTGAACAAGTCGAGCGAGTATATTTCCGGCAGCTCAAGGTGGTTTTCCTCATTGCCGGGCTTTGGGCGAAATTCAAGAAAAAACTCTGAGTTGCTGCCAGGAGAAGAGCAACCGTGGAGCGCCAGTTGCAGGATCGAATATTGCCCCGCCTGAGTTGTAAAAGCTGAATCCTGGGCGTAAGCAAAAAAATCGCCGGATTCCGGGAAATAACTTATACGGGTTTGCTCCGTTACTTTTTCCAACTCTGACAGCCTTGTCCTGCCGCAGGAAACGGTACCCAGCGTCGGGTCCGGCAATCCTGACGTAAACCCGGCAAAGGGTTTCCGGGCAGGGGGCGGCTTTGTGCCAGTCTTCTGTTGCTGAGCAGGTAAGTAGCCATGCGGAATAGTGGTATCCGATGTTATAGCGTTTGATGAGATAGCCATAATTGCCAAAGGCGCCGGGCGTTGCGTCCGGGGCATCCAGCATCGCTTCAAAGAGAACCTCCTGCAATTGCTTGTCGGGAATGATAAGGATATTTTTAATGCCCAGGCTCGTAAGCTGCGCGTCGACCTGCTGAAATACTGGTATAGTAGATTTTCCAGGCGTTGCCGCTGTGGTCGCCTTTGTCCATGGCGGTAGTTCACGTAGTCCTCAATAAGCCCGTAAAAAGAGGAATCAATGGTAGTGGAAGCCACCAATGCCGAATCTTTGGTGATGGTAAGGCTCCATAATCGCTCGAAACCGATCATATATTCCACAACGGCGGTGCTGTCGTCGAGGAATAAATCCTGGACGGTTTTGATGGAAGGAACCGAGTCGTCAAAGCGGTTGGCGTAGAACTTCCTTTTTTCCGGTCCGTGCTGTTCTTTATTTCGTTGACGAAGCGGGCGAATTTTTCCTTTTCGGTATACAAAGCAGAAAGGATGTCAGGTTGCCGGGGTTGTTTGCCGCCTCCTTTTCCAAAGCCAGTATTTTTTTCGGAAAGAAAGTTCTGTCCGGAGCAGGTTGACTGACTGCTCGTCATTTTGCCATTTCAGGACCTGCCGGATAATGCCCTGCCGCAGGGTGAAGCCCGGCTTCGCTCCGCGACCTGGAAGGCGCTGTCCAGGTAGCCGGAGCTTCCGTAGCCTCGTGGAGCTTCACGGTACTTCGAACGTAAGCGAAAACTGGTAGATTCTCACCGCAGAAACCCCTCCAGCGAAACATCCGTCGCCAGTTCGCGGCGGGTTTTTTCGGAAAACGTTATCGCATCCAAATAAGTACGGAGGCTTTGCTGAAGGTAGGAAAGCTCGCCGGGATCCTGTTCAGCGCATTTTGTCAGGATCGCTCCTTTGGAGAAAAGGAAATTGGAATAATGGTCTTTGTTCTTTATCAGAAGGCGCCCGGTTTCTTCCTCGCGCCACTTCTGCATTTCTATCGCGGTATCTATCAGTTCAACGGCTTTCCCGCATTCGCCTTCAAGCATGTAAGCGTAAGCCAGATGGCGGTTGGCGACAGCCTGAAGGTTTCAGGCACGCCTCCCAGGTACTTTCGGCACAATTCCAGGCAACTTTCGGTGTAATGGCGGATACTATCCGGGGCGGAAGGGCTTTGGAGCTTGGTGAATTGGAAAGCGATATTGATCCGGGCAAAGGCATGCGCCGATATCAGGGAAGGGTTGCCTGTTTTTCCTCCCCTAATGGTAAGGCAGCGCCTCGGATGCGCGAACGCCTGTTCTCTATAGTTTTCAGCGGTATGCCGGGCGCCGACTGTTTCCAGGCTGTCTGCCTTATATCCAAGCGCAACGCCAATATTATTATGGGTCCAGGCGAGATCAGCGGTATCTACAGCAGAATATTCCCGCAAGGTTTTCATGGTGCAAAGCGCTTTTTCATGCCATTCGATGGCTTGCGAAAACTCCCCTGCGTTTTGGAACGCATTCCCCATGTTTGTGTGTAATTGGAGTAAGTTCTTTGGGTATCCCTGTCAGATGCGCTAACTGAATGGCTTTTTGAAGTTTGCCACGGCATTGTCCAAATCGGAGAGTTCGGTGTAAACCAGGTAGATCCGGTTGTGCAAGCTGGATTGGTAGTGCCGGTAACAGGAATCTTTAAGAAGAGCAGAAGATTGCTCCAGCCATTTTTTCAGCCTTGTGCAGTTCTGCTATGGCTTTTTCAGGAAAGTCGTTCTCCAGATCGCCCTTCAGGAAGAACAGGTGAGCTTTAGTGAAGTTATATGCCCCCCCGGCATAGGGTTCAAGCAAAACAAGGGCGGAGTCCAGCAATATTAAGGTGTCTTCCGAAACGCTGGCATAAGCGTCATTCTGCATAATTGAATCGAAGAAAGGCTGAAGCAGCAGGTAAACCAAGCCAGCCCAGGCGGCAGTGGGCGGGGGTATTCACAATTTTCGGGGTTCCAGCCTGACAGGACGGGCAAGCCTTCCGGGCAATCTACAAGAAGCGCTTCGCTTTCAGGGTATGGCTGGCAACGGGAAACGGCAAAAAGCCGCCAAAGCCAGAATCGCTAACCACCAGATAATCCTCTTTTTTTTTCATCTCTTTTGGTTTTAGGTTTGTAAGAGAATACGTCAAAGCAACAAAAAGCGGAGGGCTGCTAAACAGTTACCAAAATTCCACGAAAGTTTTTAGTGCGGTACGTCCTTCAGGTAAGGTAAAATTTAGCGTTTTTGTGTTTTGTGGCGAGAAAAAAAAAACGCACAAAAGGCATTATGCCCCTCAAAAAAACTGCTTAAAAACCCCAACTGTAAAACTTTTCCGAAAAAAATCCCTCCTGCCGTTTACTTTTCCCTCCCCTCCTCTACTAACTCTAATAAAGGAAAAAAAACAAAACAGCTTCCAAGAGGAACGGCGCCTGTCAGCCGCGGATGATGCGCTGCTTTCCTCGCCCATTCGGCAGTCAGTACCCAGTGCCTGGAACACTATTGCCTGAACCGGCCTGCTGCCCAGTACACAAAACTAACGATTATGAAACGGTTAGAGAAAAACCGGCTGTCCTTATCGGATTTTCTGAGCGGGAAAAAGGTTGCCGTCATCACCGCGGAACAACAAAAACACGTGAAAAGGAGGCGGCGGCGGCGAGCAGCCGCCGTTTGCTACGGAAGATATCACTGACCCCTGACTCATAAACGGGGCTCCGGGGTTGTGCAAAAAGGTATAGTACACTGATCTCGCAAGATCAAACTCATAATAAATCAATGTGCTATCCTCCCGAAGGGCTTTTTTTGCACAACCACCACCCCTAATAAATCAATGTGCTATACTTTGTTAACTTAACACAGCCGCCGATAGTTAGCCGTTCAACTGCTGGTAAGCAGTTGACAGCCCTCTGCGTACCCAGGAAATTCAACCGCTGAGTCCGCGGAGAGCCGCAGAGGAGGGTGCGTTCTCTGCGTACCACAGCGCCCTCTGCGGTTAATTCTTTAAGTTAACAAAGTAGTACTACAAACCATCGGCTTTTTCAATAGCCACCCCTTTGATTTAAGCGGGGTTAAGGACACGATTTTGTCCCGGGCCAGGTATTCTCTTTACCGGTAACCCGGTGGATATTGAGCCGCTTCCTGTTGATTTGCCGCAGAATCCTTACCATGTTGCGGTATCCGATGCGGTGGCTGCTTGCCACGATCCGGTTTCTGCCGAGTTGCCGGTAAAAGTTGTTCAGCTTTTGCTAAAGACAGCCGTGTAGGCACCCTCCTGAAGCGACAACTCGAAAAGGCACCTTATTTGAAAACCCGTTTTCATCAAATCTTTCAGGGGTTGGTAGTGTGGATGCTTCGCAGGTTTTCCAGGGCTTCAGAAAATTTGCCCTGATAAAACAGCAGTGAGCAGTGGCAAAATGCACGGCAAACTCTTTTTCGGATTCCGGCAAAAACGGCTCATAGCGGCCAATAAACCAGTGGGCAAATTCAAAATCTTTTAAATGAACGGCAACGACGACGGCATTCTGGAAAGTGGTATCCGATATCCGGTAGGTGGTAAGAGCCAGCCGTGCTGCGCCGCCGCTTTGTACAACCACAGCTGATCGCTTAGCGCTCCCGCTATGCCCTGCCGGTGAGCCGAATTGGTGTAGTTGACCAACTGCACAAAATGGAAAAGCGCTCCGGCTCATTGCACAGGTGCCAGTTGAGGTAAAAAGAACATTTTACGCGTTCGAAGAGCATGGGGTTGGGCTCGGGAGCATGCAGCCCGATGAGGTCCAGGTAAAAGTAGATCAGCGGGTTGCGGTAGTGTTTTCCGGAGGCGGTTGGTACCAACGGCCGGATTTCCTCGAACGAGGAGGGTTCAATCCACCTTCAGGATTTTGCTCCGGTTGCGTTGTTCGGCGATGAGTGCCAGTTTGGCAGGGCGTAACTCAGGTCGAGGTTCTCTTCGAAGGCTTCGCTGCCTGCCAGTTCCGGCTGTATCCTCGGCGTGTCCGGGTGAGCATAAACAGCCTGATAGGCGTCCGCCAGGCTGCGGTAATGGTAAGCGTCGAGGAAGGGCTGAAGTACGGGCGGTATTCTCCAGCCTGCGGGCAGCGCGCCTGAACAAAGCATAATCCCCGTGGCGGGACAACGCCCTGGTAAGGAGTCGTTTCTGCGAGGAGGCTGTCCTCCATGAATTCCGAAAAAGCGAGGAACTGCCGCAGGGCTTTGAGGAGTTTCCGGCAAAGCAGGTTGATCCGGTATCGGAAAAGGCAAAGGTCCGGGAAAAGGGCGCTATGGATTTTTCAGGTGTTTCGCCTGCCGAGTCGCCCGAAAAGAAGGCGGTTGCCAGTTTGGAGAGCAGGGGGTCGCCCGCTCCGATTGGGAAAACCCGCATTCGACGAGTGCGATGAAGCGTGTGCTTTGCTGTTCGTCAAGCAGAGCATGGATTTGTAGGCAGGTGTTAAGAGCTTTTTTTTTAACACTTGTTAAATATTTGATAATCAATTTTTAGTTTTAACCAAATTAATGACTATAAATGTATTTAATAACTTTTTTTTAACGAATAAAAAGCTGTTAATATGTTGCCTGGATTTTGGGGCGGGTGGAGGAATCCGGGTAATATTGTCGGAGGTATTGGAATTTTGGTAAATAAACTGAATTTTGAAATAACAAACTGCATATGGAATTTTTTTGAAATTCAATCTTCGCATTTTTTATGAAACCGAATCAGGCGTCCGGTATATTATTTTTTTGCTGACCATCTCCGTACATTTGTTTGTTGGCCATTTCCGCCCATTTGGCATTGGGATGAATATTGGCTGAGTACCAACAGCCCTGGCGGTGGAAATTTTTTGGCGATATAATAATTGATAACGAAGACAATATTTATCTGGTACCATACCCAGCGAGGGCTCTTTAAGTCCGCAGATTCGGGAGAAAATTGGGGGAAAATTGCTGATGATTTTGGCGCGTGGGGTTTCCAGTCGTTAGCAAAAAGCCCGTCCGGAAAAATGTTCGCCGGAGACCAAGTAAAGTACTTTATCATTCTGTGGATGGAGGTGTAAACTGGACCCATTATCCCGAAAGCGTTTTACCTAACAGATCCATACCGGATATTTTAATTGTTGACGAGTCTACCATTTACATTGCGGTTTATTTAAATGGCATATACAGATCCTTCGATAACGGCGAAACCTGGGAACAGGTCAATAATGGCATAAGCCGTTATGATTTCAACGTCCTGGCACAAAGTAGGACGGCACAATTTATCTTGGCACCAAACAATTTACCTGGAACTCAAAGGTATACAAACTCGAAAATGGCTCTAACACCTGGATTGAGTTATCTGGCAACGACATGAACAATGATGTCGAATCCATGATCTTCACGGACAGCACCAATTGCTCATTGCCGGGAGAGACAAAATCTGGGCATATAATGAAACGGAAGACCTCTATGAACCCCTGGTAGACCTGGGCGTAAATGACCGGATAAACACTTTGGTCACAAAGGGAGAAGACGAAATATACTACGGCGGAGGGTTTGTCCTGGGGCCAAGCATATATGTTTCTGCTGATGGTGGCGAGAGTTGGGTTCCCCGAAGTTCAGGAATAAATGAAACCGTAGAAGTGAAGAAGTTCGTCAAAAACTCTGAAGGAGTTATTTTTGCGGCGACCATTCAGCATGGCGTATTTGCCGACAGCACTGTTAATATTACTACAGAAGCTAAGGGCACCCTTCCTCCGGGCATAGAAATAAAAATCTATCCTAACCCAACCTCGGATATAGCCCGGTTTGGCCTTTCCTTTGAAACGCCCTCCGGATTTGAATTCACCCTTTTTGATCCTTTAGGAAAGCCGATATTAAATTTAAAACCCGATACGCTTCAAGGCCCTTACCACGAATTCCAGTACAACCTCCGGGATTTACCTAACGGGATTTACCTATGCCGGATATTGTATAAAGGCACAGCTTATTTGAACAGGATAGTGAAGCATAAATAGTATGTTCTCGATTGGTCCTATTAACCTTTTTCCAAGACAGGAAAATAAGCTGGGCTCCACTTCCCCCATCCCACCAGTATTACAAAACATAGGCAATCTGGCGCCAACCAGACAGGAGATTCTCAGTAGTTTCTCATGTAAAGTGCGCACGCGGCGAGAGGATGCCACGAAAGCACTAAAACACCAAATCCGCACTAAATTTAGTGCGGATTTGGTGCCTTTGTGTTTTTGTGGCGATACGTGCATGCTCTACACGAGAAATTGCTGGAGATTCTATTATCAAAACAGTCAACCATGAAAATCAACCTCATAGCTCCGTTTTTCATTTTGCTTTCTTCCCTGGCCATAGCCCAGGATAACCCCGACTGGGAATACCTGTTCCCTGACCAAGCAAAGTGGCAGTCTTCCGACAAAGTCTTCCAGATCAATTACGGTTATGGCAGCGAGGCGTTGGTGGCCTTTGATTACCGCGAGCAAAAAGAGCTTTGGAAGCAAAAAATCTCCGGACTCGAGGGCGCGAGCTTAAGTTATGTTAACGGGCATCCATACATCCGTTTCGGCAAGGCTGCCTTCTCCGAAAAAAAACGGAAAGGAGAAAGGACGGTCATCGTCAACCGTTTTACGGGCGAGCTGCTTTTCGACGCGGAGTGGATAGATTTTGAGAACATCAAAGAAACCTATTTCCTGGCCAATGCCGGGTTGGTCCTGCTGAAAGGTAAAGAGAAAAAGGAAAACATCATGGCATTGGTGAAGCTTGGCGAAAAGCAACCGAAGTGGAAACGGGAAATGCCGGTTAGCAAAGACGACTTCAAAGGCTTAAATAAGCTGCTGTTTGAAAACGAGTTCAAAATGGGGCCTATCGCCAATGAGCGCAGGCTCGTTTTTGCCTATGCCGATATACTTTTTGCGCTGAACACGGAGGATGGCAAAATCGCATGGGAGCGGCCGGAGAAAGAAGCCGGCATAACATACTTTACCCAGAGAGAAAATGAACCGGATTCGGATATTTTTTATGCCACTGAACAATCCGGAGAGGATATGGCCCTGAATGCTTACCGCCTGGAAGACTTTTCCCCGGCCTGGGAAACGACTTTCCCTTTAGGCAAAAAGTATAACGTCAAGTTCGGCGCCGAAGAAATACTTGCCCGGATGGGAAATGCCTTTAACTACGTCAGCTACGAAGGGAAGCCCCGGTGGCGGAAAAACCCCGAATTCAAACACGACATTGAAAAGCTGTACCAGCAAGGCGGGGAATACCTGGTTTGGATGAGGGATGTGAAAATCGTCGAGAAAGACAACAAGGCAATGTACGATACGTCTTACTTCCTCAACTGGCTCGACAGCTCGCAAGATATTCTGTGGGAGCAGCCGGTTGCCGTATCGGGGAAGCACCTTCGGATGGGCAAGAGGGCCGGGGATCGCCTGGTGCTGGCCACCGATGCAGAGGTTGCGGCCATTGATATGGCAACGGGGAAAAGGATGACAGGAGAATTGCCTTGTATCAATTGTCCTTATGCACTTGACACCCTGAATAACCAGATTGTTTTTTACAGCGGCGGGCAACTCCTCGGCTTAAATTATGCGGATAGCAGTTGGAGGCGGATAGCTGATAAAATGAAATGGGAAAAAGATGCGCAGCCGCTGGCGCTGAAAATCCTGCCTTCCGGATATGCTTTGCTTTCCGAGCGCCAATTGATCGTACATAATCCGGAGGGCGAGCTGGTCTTTGAAAAGTATTATCCGGAGAAGGCCACATTCAATCCCTGGGGAGTGATCGGGGCATTGGCCGGTACTTTATTGGGTGCAATATTCCCGGAAGAGGTTGCCGCGCTCAACCGTTCCTTGTACGAATCCCAATTAATCGACAGCGAAGAATATATGAATAATGCCCTTGCCATGTACGCCTACAAAGGGGTAGGCTCGGGCCTGGTCGGCGGCAGTTTTGCCGGGCGTTTATTGCAGGGAAACAGCAAGGAAGAGCAGGAGCAGATTCTTCAAAAGTTTGAAAACCTGTGGCTGGTCAGGGATAAATTCGACAACAATAGCTTTGGCCTGCGCATTTTCGACCTGGCTTCCCTGCAGGAAGACAAAACGATCTGGCTCTCCACGAATGAAGAATTCCAGTTTTTGCTTGAGCCGAAGCTGGGGGGTATCCTGCGGGCGGCGGGAGGGAAGTTGAAGTTTTATGGAATTTAAGAACATAAAAAACCTATTTCTATGAAATTCTATCTGATTTTGGCCTCCTGTTTATCCCTTTTTCTGGTTGTTTCGTGCAGCAAGGAAGAAACAGCCGATGAACCGCAGCCGTTGGCTACTTGTGTCGATGGCATACAAAATGGGGAGGAAACGGGCACCGATTGCGGAGGAAGCTGCGATCCTTGTGGAGTAAATATTTCAGGCTGGAATTCCGATAATGGTTTCCCGGGTTCGGGAAGATGGGGAACAATAGGGTTTATGAGAGATAATGAAGTATTTGTCGGATTCGGCTATAACAATAAGAAAGACTTTTACAGGTATAATGTGAACAATGGAAATTGGGTTCAGCTGGATGATTTCCCGGGCCAGGGCAGGGATCAGGGCTTTGGGTTTTCAATAGGTAATAAAGCCTACGTGGGCGGAGGCTCCTGTTCAGGCCTTTGCCGGGATTTGTGGGAATATGACCTCCAGGAAGGGGCATGGACGGAACGAGCGGCTTATCCTGAAGGCAATGTTGCCGGCACAACAGGTTTGGCTATTAATGGGAAAGGGTACGCTTTTTCGATTTACCTCGACTTTTGGGAATACGATCCTGTAGAAGATATATGGATAAGAAAAGGCGACATTTTGGATTTGCCAATGACCCTCCAGCCAACTGATGTAGGATTTACCGTTCAGAACAAAGGTTATTTTGGGGTTGGCCCCGCCGGGCAGTTCAAGGAGTTATGGGAGTATGACCCTCAAACCAACGATTGGGAAAAAAAGGCAGATTTTCCAGGCACCGAACGGGAAGGGGCATTTTCCTTTGCTGTAAAAGGCAAAGGTTATGTGGCAATGGGATATGATTATTACGACTATAAGTTTGTAAACGACCTTTGGGAGTACGACCCGACGGCGGATACATGGACAGAATTGCCCTCCCCATTTTCCTATGGAATGTCGTATGGCACAAGCTGCTCAAATGGGGAAGTTGCCTTTTTAGGTTTCGGAAAAAGAGAAGCCCAGGGCGATGCGGATGTGGTGTACATTTTCAAGCCCTGAATAATCGCCAGAATAATTTTCTGTTTCAATCCAATCAAAATACTGATCATGAAACCAAGCAAATCATTTTTTTCGACAGATGGGGATGTCGCAGCAAACCACCATGGAGAGACGGATATCTGGGTGGTTAAAGTGAGAGAATAATAAAATGGCAGTTTTTTCCCCCCCTTAACCAAATAGTTAATATTTTTGAAATCCCGGCCCCATCTCCCGGCCGGGATATACCAAGCGGGGCCGCCCCGGCGTTACCTGCACAGAAACAACCGTCTCAAAAAATAAACTCATGACGATGAAAAAACTGCCCATCCTCGCCATCGCGTTTTCCATAACGCTGTCCTTTTCCGGCTGCGGCACCACCAGCAAGCCGGGCGGCGGGTTCAACCTCTTCACGCCCGAACAGGACATGCAGCTGGGCCAACAGGTAGCCCAGCAAATCGCGGACGACCCCGCCCAGTTCCCGGTGCTGCCGGAGCGGGGCAACGAGGAAGCCTACGCTTACATCCGTAAGATCAGAGACAAAATCCTCAATACCGGAAAGGTGGCCTACAAGGATGAATTTGCCTGGGAAGTCAAGATCATCAAGGACGACAATACGCTGAACGCCTTCTGCACGCCGGGCGGCCACATCTACGTCTACACCGGCCTGATCAAATTCCTCGATTCCGAAGACCAGCTGGCGGGCGTGATGGGCCACGAGATCGCCCACGCCGCCCAGCGCCACTCCACCCGGCAGATGACCAAGATCTACGGCTTGTCGGCCCTGGCGTCCATCGCCACCGGCAGTGCCGAGCCGGGAATGATCGAGCAGGTCGCCCTGGGGCTGATCAACCTCAAATTCAGCCGCACCCACGAAACCGAGGCCGACACTTATTCCGTGATCTACCTCTGCGGGACGGACTACCACGCCAACGGTGCCGCCGGCTTCTTCCGAAAGATGGAAGGCCAGTCCACGCCGCCCGAGTTCCTGAGCACCCACCCCAACCCGGGCAACCGCGTGGAAAATATCGATGCCAAAGCAAGGGAACTGAACTGCCAGGGGAAGAAAAGCTATGATGCGGAGTATCAGCGGATAAAGGCGAAGCTCTGAGGCCCGTTCATACTGCTTGCTGGATATTTGGGGGGCATTGTGTATAGGTGCATTTGTGCATTCGTGCATGTGTTTGGGGCCAATCTCTAATACACGAATGCACAAATGCACAGCCCGGAAAATGCCCGGTAGTATGAGGCCTGTTGAGATTTTCCGGATTTCGCAGGCCGCGCACAGGTCAAAAATCCGGAAAATCTCAACCGTTAATACATCTTCTTGATCCTCGACAGATCCCGCTTCACATCCCGCTCCTTGATGGACTGCCGCTTGTCGTGCACCTTCTTGCCCTGGGCCAGGGCGATTTCCAGTTTGGCAAAACCGCGGTCGTTGATGTACAGGCGTATCGGCACGATGGTGAAGCCGCGCTCTTTCACCTGCTTTTCCATTTTGCGCAGCTGGCCGCGCCGCAGCAGCAGCTTGCGGGTCCGGCGGGTGTCGTGGTTGAACTGGTTGGCGAAGCTGTATTCGGCGATGAAAAGGCTCTTGATGTACAGCTCTCCTTTCCTGAAGTAGCAGTAAGCGTCGCGCAGGTTGGCATTGCCGGCGCGGATGGATTTGATCTCGGTGCCGGTCAAGACGATGCCCGCCTCATAGGTGTCGATGAAGCTGTATTCGAAATCCGCCTTGCGGTTGACGATCTCTACTTTATGTTCTTTGGTCTTCTTTATAGCCATGGTGTTGATGTCTTGGATGGAATCCTGCGGCGTTATTGGTTGCTGGTTATTGGGCGGCCCTCATCCGGCCAATAACGCCCGTACGTCCTAATCAATAACCCTAATTTAACCCTCATCCCCGGAGATAAGTTCGCAATAGCCGGCATACACCACCAATGGTATTTCCATCCATTTCCACGACCTCCCTATATTTCCATATATTTCCATTATGTC
Source organism: Lewinellaceae bacterium (assembly GCA_020636375.1). Lineage (GTDB taxonomy): Bacteria > Bacteroidota > Bacteroidia > Chitinophagales > Saprospiraceae > JACJXW01. The sequence continues at coordinate 167,008 of JACJXZ010000019.1, forward strand.
TCCATATATTTCCATATGTCTCCATGTATTTCCATGTGTCTCCATGTATTTCCATGTATTTCCATGTGTCTCCATGTATTTCCATGTGTCTCCCTATATACCCGCCTATTCTATTTCAATTTTACCGCCGTCCCATACGCCAGTATCTCCGAAGCCCCCTGCATCACTGCCGCCGTAGCGAAGCGGACGTTGATAATTGCATCGGCTTCGATCTCCTCCGCGTCGGCGATCATGCGGTCGATGGCCTGCTCGCGGGCGTCGGCCATGAGCTGGGTATATTCCGATATTTCTCCGCCCACCAGGTTTTTCAGGCCGGCGAAGATGTCGCGGCCCAGGTTGCGGGCCCGCACGGTGCTGCCCCGGACGACGTCGAGCACCTCGACGATCTCCTGCCCGGGAATGAAGTCAGTGGTTGTGATCAGCATGGCTTAATCCATTATGTTTTTAGTACTTCTGATTTCTCCGGGTGGGGTTGCGAACGCCGCCCCCCAATAACTCACTGCTTAATAGCCGGCGAGAGCGCCGGTTTCTCCTTTTGCCGCCCCGATTTCAGGTATTCCTTTTTGACCGGGCTTACCTCCCGTCCCTTTTCCGGCCTTTCCTGCCCGGGGCCGATGCTCTCCTTCAGGAATCCGGTCATTTTGGTATACAGGTGCAGGCGGGTGTTGCCGCCGTAGATGCCGTGGTTGCGGTTGGGGTAGAAATAGGTCTCAAACTGCTTATTGGCGGCAATGAGGGCGTTGGCCATCTCGGCGGTGTGCTGGAAGTGCACGTTGTCGTCGCCCATGCCGTGGACGAGCAGGTAGTCGCCCTTCAGGCGGTCGGCGAAATATACCGGGGAGTTGTTCCGGTATCCGTCCTCGTTCTCCTTGTAGGTGCGCATAAAGCGCTCGGTATAGATGGTGTCGTACCATTTCCAGTTGGTTACCGGGGCGACGGCGATGGCGGCCTTGAACACGTCGTTGCCCTTGAGGATGCAGAGGGACGACATGTAGCCGCCGTAGCTCCATCCGAAGATGGCGATCCGGGCGGGGTCCGTATACGGCAGCTTGCCCAGGTACCGGGCCGCCTCGACCTGGTCGATGGTCTCGTAGTGGCCCAGCTGCATGTAGGTCATCTTTTTAAACTCCTCGCCGCGCCCGCCGGTGCCGCGGTTGTCCACGCAGGCCACCACGTAGCCTTCCTGGGCCAGCATCTGGTACCACCAGTAATCAAGCCCCAGCCAGTGGTCGATGGCCTCCTGGCTGCCCGGGCCGCCGTACTGGGTCATCAGCACCGGGTATTGGCGGTTTTCCTTAAAGTCCCGGGGTTTGATCATCCAGCCGTTCAGCTCCACGCCGTCGCCGGTCGTGAAACGGAAGAACTCCACCGGTTGTACGCCGTAGGCCTGCATCTTTTCCTTCAGCTGGCGGTTCTCCTCGATCACCCGCAGCGGCTTGCCTTTGCGATCGTAGACGGTGTAGGACGCCGGGCTGTTGGCGGTGGAGTGGGTCACGACGTAGTAATCATAGGTGCTGCTGAACTGGGCAGCGTTCCAGCCGGCAGCGCCGGCCAGCACCTGCTTGTCCTTGCCGTCCAGGCCGATGCTGTATACCTGCCGCTCCAGAGGGGATTTTTCAGCCGCCTGGTAATACAAGCGCCCGTTCTTTTCGTCCACGCCGTAGAAGGCGTCCACCTCCCATTGCCCTTTGGTGAGCTGGCGCACCTCCCTGCCGTTCATATCATAAAGATAGAGGTGCTTCCAGCCGTCCTTCTCGCTGGCCCAGACGAACTGTTTGCCTCCTTCCAGGAAGACCAGGTCGTCGTACAGTTCTTCGGAGATGTAGTATTTGCTCTTCTCGTACAGCAGGCGGCTGGTTTTGCCGGTTTCCGGGTCGGCCAGCAGCAGCTCCAGCTCGTTCTGGTGGCGGTTGAGGCGGTAGATGCAAAGCTGTCCGGGGCCGGCCCATTTGACGCGGGGAATGTATATGTCCTGCTCCGCTCCCAGATCTGCCTTTACCGCTTTGCCGCTTTCCAGGTTGTAAACGAAGATGTCAACTTTGGAATTGGCCTCTCCCACCTTCGGGTATTTGAAGGTGTAGTACTCCGGGTAGAGCTCGTCGTGGTAGTTGGTCATGGTAAACTGTTTCACCTCGCTCTCATCGAAGCGGTAGCAGGCGATGTGCTGCCCGTCGGGCGACCAGGAGAACGCCTGGGCAAACGACAGTTCCTCTTCGTACACCCAGTCGGTAGAGCCGTTGATGATCTTGTTCTGCTCTCCGTCTTCGGTGAGCTGGGCCAGGTTGCCGGTGGCCAGGTCCCGGAAGTACAGGTTATTCTCAAATACGAAAGCGACCTTGTCGGCCCGGGGGTTGAAGGTGGCGTAGAGCTGCTTGCCGCGGTCGAAGAGTTTTGTCAGCTTCCGGGTGGAGCGGTCATACACGAAAAAATTGGCGCGGGACGACCGCCGGTAAATGGGTTCTGTGCCGCTCTCGATGAGGATTTTATTTTCGTCTTCGCTGAAGGTGTATCCGTCCACACTGCCATCGAACCCGCTGTCGCCTTCTGTGGCAGCCGGGTTGAAGATCGTGGCGACCAGGGTGCCGGTGGTGAGGTCGTACTGCTGTATTTTATTGTCTTCCAGGCGGGTGTAGTGCTTGCCGTCTTTCAGGAAGTTAAAGCCCGGCACCGAGCGGGGGAAAAATTCGTAGTTTTTCCAGATGGCTTCCAGGGTGATGTTCTGTTGGGAGAGGCCTGTGCCCCAAATGGTGGCTATGGCCAGGGCGATCAAAGTAATTTGTTTCATATCGGGTATAAAATGAGTGAATGAGTGAATGAGTGAATGAGTGAATGGGTGAATGGGTGCCACCCGGCCAGGCCGAAGCAGGGACGGGGAGTGATTAGCCCACGAAATTAGGAAAAATTACGGTAACCTAAAACCTGTCGTTCCCGGCGCACTGGTGCGCCGGGAAATTGAAATGACAAGCCCCGGAGGGTTTGCTCCGGGGCTTGTCCGCTTTCATGGGAACGAATCTTCGGGCGTTTGGCATTACCAGATGGGGGTGAGGATGAAATCGGAGCTCAGTTCCCGGAAGGCCTCCCGCTTGATGAGGTTGAGTTTGCGGCGGGCTTCCTCCATGCCTTCGGAAAAGAGGGACACCTGGCTCAGCCCCCGGTCGGCGGTCGTGCTGTTCGAATTCTGGGAGTCGAGGGACCGCAGGGCTTTCTGCAGGCCGGGCAGGGTTTCCTGGCGGTAGGCCGCCAGGCGGCTGATCAGGCTTTCGATCTTGTCATGGGCGCCTTTGCCGGAGAGGAGGGCTTTGCGCAGTAATTTATGGAAAAAGCGGCTTTCCTCCTGATAAAGCGCCAATTCATCCCGCAAGCTGCTGAGTAGTTGCCTTTCGTTGATGGGATTGTAAGTGGTGGTCAGGGACGTCATTTTGGTTGAATTTTGTTGATTGTCTGTTTATGAAATACAATTTGAGCCTCGCTGCTTTTCACGCCGGGTGAAAAACATATCTTAGTAGTGATTAAAAAATAACTTCACTGTTTGAGAGGCCCTTAGTTGTAGCTCGTTCAGCAGCCTGACCCCGCTGGAACCCTGACTGGCTGCTTCACTTCACTACAACTAAGGGCCGTGAAGTTATTTTTTAAGGATTACTTAAACCGGTTTGTACCCGCATTGCATCAAAGCGGTTTGCCGGATGTCATTGTCAGCAAAATGATTGTAACTCCAGTAAATGCAGTCACAGGCAAATATTACCTACCTGTAGCACCAAATCGTGAGGGTGGAATAGTACAATTTGAACTTAGGCCGTTCGTATTGTGAGATTAGGTATTTACTAACCGTTACACAAAATAAATCTTTTTTTTGCGACTATCAAGGCCCGGTCCCGTTCTTAACAACAAAAATGCCCTATTCCTTCGAATATTGTAAATATGGGTTGGGTATATATAAATTTAGGAAAGAGCAGGAGGGGTTTACAATGATAATTGTCATCGGCGGGGTGATAATTGTCACTAGTGCCTCCGGAACGAAGTTCCGCCGCTTACTCCACAACTACAGCCCACAGTTCTTTCACGGCGGGTCCCCAGCATTGCACCCGCCGCAGGCCGGGAATTTTGGGCTGGCAGCTTTCGATCAGGCTGTTTCCGTAGTATTCATAGCTGCAGCGGTAATTATCCATATACAGGATTTGCCCGCCGGTGATGTCGGCCAGGCATCCGTACTCGGCAAAGGCATTCGTATTGTCGGAGCTGGTGCCGAGGAAGGTCAGTATGTTGACGGTAATGTTTCGGCTGGCCATTTCTTCGGCCCAGTCGCACACATCCTCCCCGCCCATCCGGCAGATGTTGGCCCCGTCGCTGATGAGGAAGATCGCTTTTCGGGTGCTGTCGGCATCGAGGAAGAGCTCCGGGCAATACCGGAGCCTTTCCAGGAGGGGCGTGGTGCCGTTGGGCACCAGGAAGCGGAGGCGGTAGCGCATATCGTAACGGCTAAGCCGCCCGACGGGTTCCCAGGCGACGGGTTCGGTGCCGCAGTCGCCGTCGATGGTCGCCAGGCCGAGCCGGGTATGCGGCGGGAGGCTGTCGAGCACCAGGAGGGCGGTTTCCTGCATCACATCGAAGCGGGTCGTTCCCATACAGGGCACCTGCTCCATGACCATGGAGCCGGAAATGTCGAGCAGCAGCAACAACTCGTCGTATTCGGCGAATTGCAGCGCCCGCCCGCTGTTCTCGGGCAAGGCCCGGCCTTCGGCAAGGGCGGCAGCGTCGCGGTTGTCGAAAAAGTCCTCCAGCGCCTCCATGCCCAGCGTGTCCCGGACGAGGAAGTAGTTGTACAGGGCCGCGCTGTTCCCGGGGTCGTAGGTCAGCGCGCGGTCGAAATAGTCGAAAGCGCGCAGCAGGTCCCGCTTGTGGACGTGGTAGTGCTTCCCGAGGGTATCCTGGGCATGGCTGCCGCCGCCCTGGTTCAGCAGGATGGCGTAACCCAGGGCATTGTTGTATATGCTCAGCAGCTTGGGCTCGCCGACCGCCCGCTGAAGCTCGATACTTTCCCTGATCGGGCCGATGGCGTCGCCGTAGCGCCCGTCGTACATCATGATCATGCCGCGGAAGAACTGCTGATAGGCCAGCTTCTGGCCGTATTCCGGGTCCCTGGCGTTGAGCAACCGGCCAGACCTGTCCAGGATGTTCAACCCTTCGGCGGCCCGCCCGGCCTGGCTGAGGGCCACCGCCAGGGAGAGCCCGAAGTTGTAGTTGCCGGGAAGGATGCCGTAGGCGCGCTCAAATTGCCCGACAGCCCGCTGGTAATGGCCCTCGCCGTAGAGCAACATGCCCTTGTAGTGGGCCCTGAATGCCGCCTTGTGGCCGCCCGGAGTGGAGAGGGAAAGAACGGCCAGGGAAAGCCACAGTGTCCATGGGAAAAATGCTGTTATCCGTCTGCTCATATATATTCTTCTCAAACTGGCGCAAGATGGCAAGGGCTGGGCAAAAATACAAATCGAAGACAGGATTTACAGGATGCAGGGGTTGTGCAAAGAGGGCAAAAGAAGGCAGGATTGACAGGATTTACAGGATGTGGGGGTTGTGCAAAGAGGGCAAAAAAAGACAGGATTGACAGGATATACATGATGTAGGGGTTGTGCAAAGAGGGCAAAAGAAGACAGCCCGCCTGCGTGGCCGCAAGGCCGGCAGGGATTGACAGGATATACATGATGCAGGGGTTGTGCAAAGAGGGCAAAAGAAGACGGGATTGACAGGATTTACAGGATGTGGGGGTTGTGCAAAAGGCCAAAAAAGACAGGATTGACAGGATTTACAAGATGTGGGGGCTTGCGTTACAATGGCGTGCATATCCTGAAAATCTTGTCAATCCTGTCGGCATATACTTATTGCACACCCCGCCTTTTATCAGCGGGATCAACCGATGGGGGAAAAACAGCAATAACGTATTTTTTAGTTAAATGTCGGAAAAAACATTGTTTAACTAAAAAACACGTTATATATTTGTGCCTGTAAGAAACACCCGGCTTTTTTTAATCAGAGAGCTAAAACATCACAACCGAGGCATATGACCAAGCTCACCAAAGCTGAAGAGGAGATCATGCAGATCATCTGGGAGATTGCCCCCTGTACGGTGGCCGACATCCGCAATTACATGAAAAATGAGCTGGGGATGAAGAAACCGCCCCACAGCACCGTCTCCACCATGGTGCGCATCCTGGACGACAAGAAGGGTTTCCTGAAACACACCGCTTACGGGCGGACGTTCGTCTACGAACCGGCCGTGAGCAAGGAAGAATACAGCCGCCAATCCATAAAAAAGCTGGTGAGCGACTACTTCGAAGGCTCTGTCAACCGCCTGGTCTCCTTCCTGGTGCAGGAAAAGGACCTGAGCCTGGAGCAACTGAACGAACTGCTGGAGCGGCTGGAGGAGGAGGAATGAGGCTCGACGGGAGCAAAGGGCGTGTATATGTGCATTCGTGCATTCGTGCATTCGTACCCCGGTACCTGCTTCCTGTGAATGTTTCCCGCTACGAAAGCACAAATGCACAAACACACGAATACACAATCCTATGATCCCCTACATCCTGCAAACCACCCTCTGCTGGGCCGCCTTTTACGGCCTGTATGCCTGGCTGCTGAGCCGCGTCACCTTTTTTAACCACAACCGGGCCTACCTCCTGGGCAGCCTGCTGCTGGGGCTGTTGCTGCCTTTGGCCGACTGGCAGCTGCTGTTGCCCGCCGCACGGCCGGAGCTGCTGGCGGTGACGCTTCAGCCTATAACCCTGAGCCTGGAAAACCTGCAGGTAGCGGCGGCGCCCGATGCTTCCGGGCAGGGGCCGGGCTGGTGGGAAGTACTCCAAACGATATACTGGCTGGGCGTGGTGGTCGCCGGTTTGCGGTTTGCCTACGGCCTGCGCAAGCTTTGGCGCCTGTTCCGGGCGTCGGAACGCCGCAGGCAGGACGGGTACACCCTGGTGGCCACAGCGGAGTGGCACCCGCCCTTTTCCTTCTTCCATTACCTGTTCTGGAGCCGGCAGATGCCGTACGCTCCGGAAGACGAAAAGAAGATCATACGCCACGAACGGGCCCATATGGACGGCTGGCACAGCCTGGATGTGCTGCTGCTGGAAGCGCTGAGCGTCCTGTTCTGGCCTAGCCCCATGATATACCTCTACAGCCGGTCCCTGCGCGTGGTGCACGAATACCTGGCCGACGCAGCCGTACTCCGGATGACCGGGAAAAAGAAACAATATGGCCATTTGTTGCTCAGTCAATCACAGTCCGGACCCCCGATTGTACTGGCAAACCATTTCATTAACTCACAATTGAAAAAGCGAATTGTTATGATGACTAAAACAAAGTCCAGGCGCCATATGCTCACCCGATACCTGTTGGCCCTGCCCCTGATCCCGGCCCTGGCACTGATCTTTGCATCTGCCGGCACAGCCGGTTCCGGCCTGGCGGCTTCCGACCCTTTCCGCACCCTGGCGGCACCCGAAGCGCCAGCCCCTGAACTGGAACGGGGCGACGTGGACCGCATGCCGCTCTTCGCCGGCTGCGAAGCGGAAGAAACGGAAGAAGCGCAGGGTGCCTGCACCAAGAAAAAACTGGTGGAGTTCATGATCAACAACCTGAAGTACCCGGAAGCGGCCCGGGCGGCCAAGGTGGAAGGCAATGTCCTGGTACAGTTTACCATCGCCAAAGACGGCGCCGTGCAGGGCGCCGAAGTGCTGAAAGGCATCGGCTATGGCTGCGACGAAGCGGCCCTGGCGGTCGTGCAGGCAATGCCGGACTGGACCCCGGCCATGAAAAACGGCGAGCCGGTGGCCCTGAAAATGACCCTGCCCTTTACGTTCAGCCTGCCCCGGGAAAAAGCTCAGGTTGGCGAAAGCCAGGAAGAAGTATTCAAAGTCGTGGAGGAGATGCCCCGTTTTCCCGGCTGCGGCGAAGAAGGCCTCTCCATGGGCGAGCTGGTGCAGTGTTCCAACCAGAAAATGCTCGAGTTCATTTACAACAACATCAAATACCCCCAGGAAGCCAGGAATGCGGGCATCCAGGGTACCGCCGTTGCCAGCTTTGTCGTCGATAAGGAAGGCTGGGTGAAGGACGTCAGGATCGTGCGCGGCATCCACGAGAGCATCGATGCCGAAGTGGCCCGCGTGGTGAAGCTCATGAACGAGATGGACGAGCGCTGGATACCCGGCCGCCAGGGCGGAAAGCTGGCCAACGTACAGTTCAACCTGCCGGTGAAGTTCGCCCTGCCGGAGGAGGAGGCTGCCGGAGCGGAAGAGCAACTGCCCGGGAACGCAGCCCATATTATCGGCTTCGGCAGCCAACCGGAAGGTGCCCCGGCCGGCCAGGTGGGGAAAGAACGCCTGGAACTGCACAACTTCCAGGCTTCGCCCAATCCCACTACCGGCTTGCTCTACCTGCGGTTTGAAGCTGCCCCCGCGCCCACCACCATCCGCATCCTCGATGCTAACGGGCAGGAGGTCGTCCGAGAAACCCTTAGCCGTTTCGAAGGCACTTACGACCAGGCACTCGATCTCGGCAAGCTGCCGAAAGGAGGCTATATCCTGCACATCAGCCAGGGCGAGCGGGTGTTTGTAGAGAAAGTTGTTGTGAAGTAAAGTGAGACTGAGGCCCGGAGGCGAACCAAAAACGCCTCCGCCTCAACCTTAACCTCCGCCTCAACCTCAACCTCAACCTCACAATTTCACCACCCGCACCGCTTCAATCTGCTCCCGCCCAACCGCTATCCGGAGCCAGTACACCCCCCGCTCCAATCCCGACAAATCCACCGGCTGCGCTCCCGGCGCTATCTCCTGTTCCAGCACCAACCGGCCCACTGCATTGTACATGGAGAGGGCTGCTGTTTTCCCGGAACGATGATAATAACCTATGTTCAGCCTGTCCTTCACCGGATTGGGATACACCCGGATGGCAAAGGGTTCGTCGCCCTCCACCCGGGCACTAACCATATCTGAGAACTCAAACTGGCCGTCGAAATCCACCTGCTGCAACCGGTAGTAGTACAAAGTATTTGGCAGCACTTCGGTATCTGCGTATTGATATTCCTTTTTCTCCTGGCTGTCGCCCGCTCCGGGGATGAAGGCTATCGGCGTGAATTTTTCTTCTGTTCCGGCTTTGCGCTGCAGGTAGAACCCCTCATTGCCCGACTCGCTGAGGGTCGCCCAGCGGAGCCGGACGTAATCTTCCTCTGTTTCGGCCCGGAAGGCGCTCAGCTCCACCGGCAGGGCCAGCGAGCAGGAGATGCTGGCCTGCCAGCCCTGGGCGCGCACGCTGCCGTCCGACTGGAAGAGGAACGTCAGGCAGGCGCCGGGGGCGGCGCCGGAGAATATCCCGTTGTTGGGGATGCTGCTCACGCTGGTCCCGCAAAAGGCCGCAATGAGCGGGCCGGCCGTGGAAGTGCCCTCGAAAACAGAAAGCAGGTCGTAGCAACTGCTCGTTCCGTTCGGCTCGATATCCAGGGCAGTAAAGGTGACGGTGACCACGTCGGAGGCGTTGCTCGGGCAGATGGTGTAGGTCTTGTTGGCGTTGTTCGGATACTGGGCGGAGGGGCCGCCGTCGTCGGTGAACGTATTGCCGCAGTGGTTGCAGCCGGCCCCGGTGCAGCTGAACGTGAGGAGGCCGTTGTTTTGCTGCACCTCGGCGCCCCCGCAGTTGCCATCCCCGGAAATGACGGCGATGTAATCTCCGGAAGCGCCTGGGGTGAAGGTCAGGCTGCATCCGGCTGTCTGGGCGATCGGCGTGCCCGCTGTCCCGGTGGAGTAGGAGAAGGTGGCAATGGTGATCACCGCCTCCCAGGTGCCGGCATTGTAGCCGTTGCAGAAATCGAGGGTATAGGTAGCGCCGCCGTCCAGGCCGGGCAGCAGGTATGCTTCGTTCTGCCAGACCTGGTAGCCGGGCTGCACGGTGGGGCACCCCTCGAAGCAGGCGCTGGCGCTGTACAGGTCGGCATAAAGGCCGCCGTCGTACTGCGTGCAGGGGGTTACGATGCAGAGGGGGTCGGTATCCGGCAGCACGGTGACGTTGATGTCGGTGGTGGCCGGGCTGCTGCTGCCCGCCGAATTGCTCGCCGTCAGGGTAGCGCGCAGTATGCCGCTGCTGCCGCCGGTGATGCACACGCCGGGGTTCTGCTGGGTAGAAGAGGTGATGTCGGTGGTGATGTCTCCGCTGATCACTGAGAAGCTCCAGGACCAGGAAGTGGGGAAGTTTTGCGACTGGTCGGTGAAGTTGATACAGTCGCTGAGGCAAACCGTGCCGCCGGAATGGTTGAAGCCGGCCACCGGCAACACCGGCGCCTGGCACTGGCCGGGCGTGGCGGTGGTGAACCCCGCATTCTGAGCGGTGAGGTACATGACGTCGGCCTGGCCCGAGGTAAACATGTACATGCAAATATCGGCGGCATAGGACATGTAGTTCATATACATATCTTCAGAGCTGCAGCTTGTCGGCAGATCGTTGCAGGAGTTGTGGCTGCCGCAGGAGGTATATCCCGAATAATTGCCGCCCATGTTGGGCGTGTCGCTGATCTGGTCGGAGCCGCTGCAGCTCGTTCCGTCATCGCCCCAGATGTGGTACAGGCCCAGGTAGTGGCCCACCTCGTGGGTGAGCGTATTGCCTTCGTCGTAGATGCTGCTGCAGGAGGCGCTGCTGTTCATGCCGGAGCAGCTCAGGTTGCCGGTGCCGAAAGAACAGGCGGCGACGATCACGCCTTCGCCGCTGAAGTCGCCGGGGATGCCGGCCGCCTGGCCCAGCAGGTTGCCCAGGCCGTTGCTGACGTAAATGTTGAGGTAGCCCGCCCAGTTGTTGTCCTGCGGCACGCTGCTGCCCGGGCCGGAGGTATTGCTGAAGTTGACCTGGCCGAAGGTCACTGCGTAGTTGCCTTCCACCAGGCCGTAGCCCGCCGGGTGGCCGTACTGCGCCAGGCAAAAGGATACGCAGGCGCTGCCCAGCACATTGCCGAAGCAGGAGGTGAAATTAGCGAAGGCGGAATTCTGGGGGTCGTTGCCGTTGATCTCGGCATTGAGGGCGCTGACCTGGTCCAGCGCCAGGTTGATGGCGCATTGTTCCTGCCCGGCGGGCACCACCCCGCTGTTGAAGTGGACGGCGACGGGGATGATGACGGGTCCGGCGCTGCAGTCCGGATTCCGGGTGGAGAGGTGGTTGGCGAGCGCCCGGCGGTATTGTTCGACGTAGGCCCGGTAGGCGGGGTCGGCGGCCATTCGGGCGTCGGTAGTGGCCTGGGTGGTGTTGCAGCGCACCGGCGGCAGCAGGCTGCTTTGCGCGGGGGCATCAAGAATAGAGAGCAGGTAAAATACAAACAGCAGGCAGAGCCTTTTTTTCTTTTTCATAGGGGTTTAGTTGCTGGCTGGGGCGGCTGGGGGGAGGGTGCCCGGCGATTGGAATAAAGCCGGTAAGATACAAAGTATTTTTTTGGGGTGCAAAATTTGCCGGAAACGGGCCATTGTGCAGGGTGTTTTTCACTGCTCCCCGTTGTGATGGAGCATCAAAAGCAATCTCAACTGCCCTCGGTTTGCTGAATGGCAACGCATTCAGGTAAAACCTCACGTCAAATTAGTTTAAATTTGCTCCTGTTCAGAGCATTGGATACATGGTTTTGAAAACCCCATTTCACGCATATTACATTAACCTTGCTGGTTTTTGCAAAGCAAAAACCGGGTGTGCCTCAGTATATCTGGCTGCCCGAAGCATTTTGCTGTTGTTGGCCATCGGAGTGTTGCCGCTTGCAGCCCAGGAGTATATTGCCCGGGTAGAATACTTCGGAGTGGAGGACGGCCTGTCGCACCGCCAGGTCAATGCCATCTTCCAGGACAGCCGGGGCTATATGTGGATGGGCACACTCAACGGGCTGAACCGGTTCGACGGCTACAGCTTTCGCTCCTATACCAAAGAAAAGGACGGCCTGCCGTTCAATGAGATCCTGGCCATCGCCGAAGATGCGGACGGCTGGCTGTGGTTGTCCGGGAAGCGGGGCGAGGGCATTTACCTTTTTCATCCCGACCGGGGCGAAGGGCGATCTCTGGCGGCGCAGTTCGGGCAAACCGGCCCGGAATTTGCCTCCGATACCTTTATAAGTTATATCGTCCAGGCCCCCGACGGGGCGGTCTGGCTGTCGGCTCTGGGTGCCGGGCGCCTGTACCGCTACCATCCGGCCGACGGTATCCGGGCCATACCCGTTCAGGGAGTCCAAAATATCCAGCCGGTTTATTTTGCTTCCGATAAGACGATATGGGCATTGACAGAAAATGGCATTCCCCTTCGGCTGAACCCTACCGGTGAGGTGCTTCAGCGCTTAGACCAAATACGGCAGGGCAGCATCTGGGGCATCAGTGAAAATGGCATTTTGGGTTATCAAAGAACCGATGAGCCGAAGCGGGATTGTTATTATTTCGATACGGAGGGAGTCCCTGTCTCCTACCGTCCCTGGGGGTTTGCGAGCGTGCAAGGGGCGTTCCCCTCGCCCATTTTCCCATTCGACACTTCCGGGACCTTTGTGATCTATGACCGGCTCATGGATGCCCGCGGCAACGAGCTGGCCAGGTGGGCGTTTGAACATCACGGCCCCAACAACTTCTTTTGGCGCTGTTTTTACAAAGACCGCGCCGGCCGCTACTGGCTGGGCGACGATTTCGGCTGCTATATGCTGCAACTGAAAAAGAACCGCTTTCAACACTTTTTTCACCGCAAAGGAGCGGAACCGGGGCAGGGGAAGGCCGTTCGGGGCATTTTAGCTACGGCGGGCCAACTCTACGCCAACCTGGAAGACAACGGCTTGTTCGGCATCGACTTTCAAAGCGGGCAAAGCCGCCTGATCGCGTCGGCGGGGCCGGGCCGGGGCGTCGGCGGGCTGGCTCTGGCCAAAAGCGGCAGCCTTTGGTCGGGTGCCGAAAACGAGCTGGTGCGCATCGGCCCCGCCCGCCCGGCGATGGAAAGAATGGAGGTGCCTTTCAATTCCTGGGCTTTTTGCGAAGACGAGAGGGGAATAATGTGGATCGGCACCTCAGACAAGGGGCTGTTCACCCTCGCCCCGGGCGCTGCGGTGCCCGAGCCCTTCACCCGGTACAATGGATTCGACGGCCTGTCTTCCGCTTTTGTGCTGTATATCCGGCAAGACGAGTCCGGTACCTTGTGGGCCTGCACTAACAACGGATTTTACAAAATAGACCCCGACAAAGGCGTTCTGGCCCGATACTGGTCGGGTGGAGAGGGGCCTTATTTTCTGCCGGCCGACAACTTCCTGCATTTTTATACGGATAACGGGGGCACTTTTTGGTTCGCCACCGCAAACGGCCTGCTGCGGGCCGGCTCCAAATCCCGGGACGGCGGGTCGCTGGAGCCGGTATGGGACGAGCGAACCGGCAAAGTATTCGACCGGGCCTTCGGCCTTCCCAACGATTTTATTTACGCGGTTTACGAAGACCGCCAGAGCAAATTGTGGATGCCCACCGATATGGGCATCATTCGAATGGACAAAAAAACGGAAGCCGTTAAAACGTATTTTGTCTCTGACGGCATCACGCATAACGAATTCAACCGGGGCGCTCATTTTCGTGACGAAAAGGGACACCTGTATTTCGGGGGGCTGAACGGCATCACGGCCTTTGACCCGAAGGAATTAAATGAACAACTGGACGCCCGGGCCGACGTGCCCCTGGTACTCACCGCTTTCCAGCAAATGGACGGCCGTTCGGGCCGGATCATGGACCGCACGAAAGAACTCCTGGACACCCGGCAGATCGTACTCCGCCCCGGCGACCGTTTTTTCAATCTAGAACTGGCGTTGCTGAGTTTTGAAGAACCGACCCTGATCCAGTATGCCTGGAAAATGGAAGGGTTGGACAAGGACTGGAATTACCAGAATGAACGGCAGTTGAATATCGCCGGATTGCCCTACGGCTCGTATACCCTGCTCCTCAAAGCCAAGGCCGCCGACGGGCAATGGTCGAACAATGAACTGGCCTTTAACATCCGCGTGCTCCGGCCCTGGTATCTGCAACGCTGGTTTTTGGCGCTTTCTATCCTGTTGACAATCAGTAGTGTACTGGCCTATATCTGGCTGCGCAACCGGCAGCTCATCCGGGAACAGAAAAAGCTGCAAACCCTGGTGGCCCGGGCGACCGAGCAGATCGAGCAGGACAAACAGATCATAGCAAAGCAGGCCGAAGGCCTGCGGCGCCTGGATAAAGTGAAGTCCAATTTTTTCATCAACACCAGCCATGAACTGCGTACCCCGCTCACCGTCATCCTGGGCATGACGGAAAAGTTGCTGAGTGAGGGCGGTGACGCCGCCTCCGGGCCTTTGCAATTGATCCGGCGCAACGGCCGCAGCCTGCTCGACCTGGTCAACCAACTGCTCGACCTGGCCAAGGCAGAAAACAACCAGCTCAAGACCAACCTGGTGCAGGGGGATATGGCCAATTATGTCCGATATATTGCCGAGAGCTTTCATTCTATGGCCAACCACCGCAACGTGATCCTCCGTTCGGAAACCCGCCTGCCCGGACTGGTCATGGACTTCGACCCCGAAAAAATCCGGCAGATCCTCAGCAACCTCATCTCCAATGCACTCAAATTCACGCCCTCCGGAGGAGAGATCGTGCTGTGCCTGGATAAAGCAGAAAGCGACGGCGTCCGGTTCATGATCCTCGAAGTGAGCAATACGGGAGAGGGCATCGCGCCGGAAGACCTGCCCCGCATCTTCGACCGCTTTTACCAGGCTGAGCACAACGCCAATAAGGCTGGCGGCACCGGCATCGGCCTGGCGCTGACCCGGGAACTGGTGAAACTCCTCGGAGGCAGCATATCGGCAACCAGCGAGTTGGGGAAAGGCGCTGCCTTCTCAGTGAGGCTGCCTATATCAAACAGTAGCGCCTTGTGGGATATGGACAGTGAATGGCAGGCAGGGAGGGGCGAGCAGTTGCTACCTGAAACCTATAACCTGCTCCTCCCCGACTCCCCACCGCCCGAAACCGGCGATTCCCTGCTCATTATTGAAGACAACCCCGATGTGTCGGCCTTCCTGCGCCTGTGTCTGCAGGGGCATTACACCCTTCACTTTGCCGACAACGGCCGCGCCGGCATCGGCCTGGCCCTGGAGATCGTACCCGACCTCATCCTCAGCGATGTGATGATGCCGGAAAAGGACGGCTTTGAAGTAGTGGAAACGCTGAAGAAGGACGAGCGCACCAGCCATATCCCCATCGTGCTGCTCACTGCGGTACCGACGTAGAGAGCCGCATCGCCGGGCTGGAGCGCGGCGCCGACGATTATCTCGCCAAGCCCTTCCACCGCGATGAACTGCTCATCCGTATCCGCAACCTGCTGGAAAGCCGCCGCCGCCTGCGCGAACGCTACGCCTCCCTGCTGCCGCCCGAACCCACGGACGACAAAGTACCGCAGATAGAAGACGCCTTCCTGCTCCGGATTCGCGGCATCGTGGAGGAGCGCCTCTCCGATTCCTCTTTTGAAATTGACCAGCTCGCCCGCCTGGTGGCATGAGCCGCAGCCAGCTCTTCCGCAAGGTCAAAGCCCTCACCGGCCAGTCGCCCTCCCTGTTCATCCGCGCCATCCGCCTGCAACGCGGTAAGGAACTGCTGGAAACCACGGAAATGAACGTGAGCGAAGTGGCCTACGAGGTGGGATTTTCCACGCCCGCCTACTTCTCGGATGCCTTCACGGAAACCTACGGGGTAAGGCCCAGCCAGCTCAAAAAATGACCGTTTTTCCAGCCCTTGCAACATAATCGGTGATCCTTGACCAGCTATTGGAAGCCCTTTGCCCTCCGGGAGCCCATCTTTGCCTTATCAGTTTAAACGTGTCATTAGAGGCCGGCAAGGTATGCAACATGGCCGGTAATCGGCGGCAGCAAACATAGCAGCCCTGCGGCTTTACTGAAGATATGTGCCACTGTAATTCCTGGATTTTTTACCGGCCCCTCCTCCCGGGGAAAACTAAACCTAAAAAATGAACACCTTAAAGATCGGACCTTCCTTTTTCTCTGCGCTCTTTCCGGCATAGCGGCGCAGGCGCAAACCATTCGCTACGTCAAACCGGTGGCTGCTTAAGCAGCGGCGACGGCTCCTCCTGGTAACGCGCCTCGGCAAAGTACTCGCGAGGCGATGATCAATGCCTCCGCTTCCGGCGATCAGGTGTGGGTGGCGGCGGGCACCTATAAACCCACCACCGGTACCGACCGCACGATCTCCTTCTCGCTGAAGAACGGTACTTGTCCCTGTACGGCGGCTTCCCCGCTTCCGGGAATCCGGATATGACTGACAGAGACTGGGCGGCCTTCCCTCCATCCTCAGCGGGGAGATCGGCACGCCGGATGACAAGAGTGACAATTCCTATCACGTTGTCAGATGCAACAACCTGAACTCCGTTATTTTTGATGGCTTTACCATCACGCAAGGGAATGCCAATTTGTTTCCCGATTACCAAATCAGGGGCGGTATGAGGATCGATGGATCTTCTCCTACCATCAATAATTGCATTTTTATAGAAAACTCAGCCAATGGCGGAGGCGCCATTTTCAACTATTATGCCTATCCGGTAATTACTAACTGTTCTTTCATCCGAAATGTAGCGCAGAATGGAGGGGCTATGGTCATCCACAACAATTCTTCGGCAATCCTTAACAACTGCAGTTTTACGGAGAACTTTGCCCAATTAGGCGGAGCCCTGTATAATGGGTCGTCCGGCAGCATCCTGAACGACTGCTTCTTTTCGGGTAACGAAGGGGCAACGGCGGAGCCATTTTCAACAGCGTTGCCAGTCCTTTGCTGAATCGTTGCACCTTTGTATCGAATGTCGCCAGTTTCGGCGGCGGGTTCTCCACCGGCGATGGTTCTCCAGTCCTTGACCGTTGCCGTTTTCTGGGTAATCATGCCACCAAAGGGGGGAGGCATCTATAATTTCAATGGGCATGTGGATGTGTCCAACTGTGTTTTCATCGGCAACCTCTCTTACATTGGCGGCGGCATCAACACGGAAGGACTTCCAGCCTTGACGTGAAAAACTCGCAGCTTTTCCGGTAATGCGGCGGGCGGCTTTACGCTTGGTGGAGGTATTTACGTCTTTGGGAGTTCCGCGCAGGTTAGCGTGAGCAACAGCATCCTCTGGGGTAACAGCAGCGGGGTGAGTGGCAACGCCTATTCAGCCGATCATTCCATTATCCAGGAGGGGCTGGCGGCACGGGCAACCTGAACGCCGACCCGCTCTTTGTCAGCCAGCCGCCGGTGGCTCTCGGCACAGCGGGCGACCTTCGCCCGCGGGGAATGCTCCCTACCATTGACGTCGGCACGAACGCCGGCGCGCCGCCAGGCCTGGATATTGACGGCGCCCGCGCCCGTTCAACGCTACCAGCCTGACCCATACCAGACGGATATGGGCGCCTGGGAACACCAGCAGTAGTAGTGCCTTTCATTACCCCTCGGTAAGCATCAATGGGGTGGAACTGGTGGATTGCCAAATGCCTCCCGTTTATACAGCTACTCCGGTGAACGGCGGTTCGTCGCCGTACCTACCAGTGGAAAGTCAATGGCAATGATGTGGGAACCAACAGCCCTACGTTTTCTACCCTCAACCTGAATACCGGCGATGTGGTGAGCTGTACCATGACGAGGCTCAGATCCGTGCGCCAATCCGGCGCTCGCGGTACCAGCAATCCCATTCAGGTAAGCATATCCCCACCCCGGCGACCCCTCCGAATTCGGCGACAACGCCTGGAATGTCTATGCCTGGAATGCCGGCGGCGTCGAGCCGAACCAGGGCGCATGGAATGAAAATTACCGGGGCTATTATATTGCCACGGACATCAATTTCAATGCCGGGAATCAGTGGAACACCCTGCTTTCTCCTTCTTCAGCGGTAAGCTACCAGGGATGCCCGGTCGTGAATGACAACCATTCCTTCAGCGCCAAACGCCGGGGTTCCCCTGCGCCTATTACCGCATCAATATCGATTCGCATGACGATGCGGTGAACTCTGGATCGACGGCGTGAAGGCCTGGGAACACATCGGCTGCTGCGATCAGCACCCTGGCGCCTGGGAAGGTTTTCTGGGGCTGACAGCGAGGTGGAATTTCGGGTGACGGAAGGCGGAGAGGCTTCGCGCGGCGCCATTTCCTTCCAGGCGCTATCGCCTGCTCTGGAAGGATTGGAAGGCTTGTGCGGCAATCCTTCGGCAACGCTTTCCGTAACCGGCAACCTGACGGGCAATTACCTGTGGTCTACCGGGGAAACGGACCCCACCATAACCATTACCAGCCCGGGCGACTACAGCGTGACGATCAGCGACGGCAACGGTGCGCCATTCAGGCAGCGGGCACCACTACCTTCCCGCTAAGCGACCCGGTAAGAATTCGGCGACAACGTCTGGAACATCTATGCCTGGAACGCCGGTGGCCAGACAGACACCGGCGACTCCTGGAATACCAACTACTCGGGCTACTATACGGTGAACAGCCTGAACTTTAACAGCCAGGACCAATGGCATACGCTGGCTTCTCCCTCCTCGGCGCCCGGCTACCAGGGCTGCCCGGTAGACGGCAACAATCATTCTTTCAGCGCCAGGCGCAGAGGTTTCCCCTGCGACATCTATTCCATTAACATCGACAGTCACGATGATGCGGCGCAGTTGTGGATCAACGGCCTGATGGTATGGGAGCATATAGAGTGCTGCGATACCCACAGTGGCGTATGGACCGGTGAGCTGGGCCCAGACGATGAGGTGGAATTCCGGGTCACTGAAGGGAGCGGAGAATCGGATGGCGCTATTTCCTTCCAGGCCTACGCCGTCCAACTGACGGGGACGTTCAACGTTTGCTACGGCGCCTCCGATGGTACGGTTTCCGCTTCCGGATTTCCGGGGGCAACCTATTCCTGGAGCAACGGCCAGCAAACGGCGACGATCTCCGGCCTTGCCGCCGGGGAGCACTGTGTCACGGTCTCCACCGCAGGAGGCTGCTCTTCGGTTAGCCAATGCTTCACCATCAACAGCTACCCGCAACTGCCCCCGCTCTCGATCGTTCCGGACGGGCCCACGACGGCCTGCCCCGGCACGGAGGTGGAGTTGTGTTCCTCGGTCACTTGGCTCCCCGGATTGATCTACGTGCTGCGCAGCAACGGTTTAATGAGGAAATACGACGTAGACCTCAATACGAATACCCTCACGGAGGTAGCCAACTATTCCGGCCCTTCTCTTTCGTTCAGCTATAGCATAGACATGAATCCGATTACCAAAGAGGTATATGTGGTTGCCTTAAACGCTGATGGAGAGCGGGCTTTATACACCCTTGACCTCCAAAGCAATGCCCTTGTTGAGTTAGGGCCTGTCTTCTCCACAGATGGGTCCAATAACCTCGAATCCATTTCTTTCGATCATGCAGGGAATCTGTTTGCCGTCTTCTCGAATGGCGTATTCAACAAAATCGATTACAACAGCCCGTCCCTGACCCCGACGGATCTGCCGCTATCCCCGGTTCCTTCATCCTTCTCGCTTAAAGGGTTAACCTACGATTTTGACAACAATCGCCTGATCTACGCCACCGGTGGTGTTACCAGCACGATATTTGAGATCAACCCCGTAACCGGAACCAGCAACCTGCTGTATTCAGTGCCGGGACGCCCGCTGGGCGTAGAATATGTTGGCAACAACAAACTTTACCTGGGATTCAATGGGCGGGTGGTTGACCTGACTACCGGCAGCTATCAGAATATATCTGCGTTGGGCTCGTGGGATCTCCTCTATGTGCCAGGTGTGTCCTTCGAATGGTCCGGCTCTTCCGGCAACCTGGGTAATGACGCGTGTATCACCGTCGCCCCGGCGAACACTACGGAATATTCTTTGTCCATCGAAAATGCGAACGGCTGCTCCACGGATGCGGTGATCACGATTTCTACCGGCCTGCCGCCGGTAGCCCAATGCGTCGAAAACCTGGAGGTTTATTTGTCCGCACCCACCGTTCCTGTCGAAGCGCTCGACAACGGCAGCTCGGGCTGCACGGCCCTTTTTTTCCTGGCCGACGGCCAGGCTTTCCTGACTTTTGATTGCACCCAGCTGGGCGCCAATACCGTGACGCTGACGGCAACCGACGCCAACGGGCAGTCTGATGATTGCCAGGCCACCGTGACGGTTACGG
>JACJXZ010000002.1 GCA_020636375.1 Lewinellaceae bacterium
GAAGGAGCTCAGCGAGGACTACGGCATCAAGCTCTACGAGTACGGGGCGCGGTGGTATGACCCGGCTACGTCCCGCTTCACCTCGATCGACCGGTTCGCCGAAAAGTATGCCTTCCAATCCCCTTACGCCTACGCCGCCAACAACCCGGTCAAGTTCATCGATGTCAATGGGGATAGTATAGGGGTTAACCTATTAAATAGTGCTTCCCAAGAAGGTTTTGACGCCTTTTTTGCAACCAAGGAAGGGAAAGCATTTATTGGTCAATTTGCGGCCAAAGGGCAAACTGTAAACGGTTATACATTCAAGGCCGATGGCAAATACCATACCCAAGGTATAGACTTGGTATACAGTGATCGAGATTTTGGAAAAGGAGAAGAAAGTACAGGTGCAGAAACAACAGGTGGCACTAAAGGGGGGACGTTTATTGAGGGTAGGCTAAAGCTTGGGGTATCAATAAATACTACAGCGGAAGAAACATCGCTTATTGATAGGGTCACTGCTGTTACTCATGAATCCTTCTTGCATGTTCAAGAGTATTCTTTTGATTATTCGGACAACAGGAAATTGGATTTTTCCCATGATCCGTTTTACAATAAAACCAAGAATAATAGCCCGAGCAGCCGTCATCATTTGATGTTTCATCATAAGCCGAACGCTTCAACAACTCACCCCCTGACAACAAAGGGACTGAGGGTGTTAGAGAGCGTCAACAGCCGAAATAACCTGGGATATTCAAGAACTCAACTATGGAATAAGATATGGACTTTTTGGGATTAAGAATAGCAATCATTTGTTTAGTCATAATGGGTTGTAGTACGCAAGGAGATCGTACTTACACTTTTATGAAATATAAGATAGGCAACCCTATTCCACTTGACACAATGGTCGTGAACATCAAGAGAGATGTTTATTGTGTTGATTATGAAACACTTAAGCTTAATTCGCTAAACTGCTTTAAAATTGATGATAACCAAGAAAGATTGCGTATCAAACCTGAGCATTGCCAAGTTGAAATGCAAATAGCCCTTAAGGTTGGAGAGGTAAGAGATATTGAATGCGAGCCAATATTCCCGTTCGTGGGTGAAAGGGTCACCGTACTTGACAAAAAGTTATTCTCTACAGGTGACACAGAATACACTGTTTTTAAACTATACAATGAGATTGGTTCTTCGGATCTCAAGAGCTCGACTGTATTTTGGGTACAAAATCACGGCATAGCCATGATTAAATTAAGCGAGGGTGAATATTTTGTAGTGGATAATTGGAAACCCGATTTGATCAAAAAAGTTAGAGAGGATTTGAATTTTTCAGAATTATGGCCAATCCCTGCTGCGCCGCCACCCCCAAATTTTGAAAATTAGGAATACGCCAATCTCGTTTTCACATCCCTGAGCACCGCATCGAGATTGTACAGGATACATTCCTTGTCCTTCGGAGGCAGGGAATTTATTCCCCGTTCGGCATGAACCACCCGCTTGCGCCCCACTTGTTTGCACAGTTCGTTACGACGTATCGTCGTACACGGCCCAAGGTACAGGGCTCCTGCCCTGTCTGGAAAGTATTACCGGCAGAGGAACCCCAGGCAAGCTACAGCTGTGAACAACGCAGCCTAACAGGCCTGCCCTGCCCATTCCCTCCACAAATACCGCCTGGGGAGAAACGATAATCCGGAGAAAACCGTTAACTTTAGGATGCAAAAAAATAAGGCTTATGAGTACTGTTGAGATCAGGACGGAGATTGATTTATTCCTGGACCAAGTAGACGAAAGCTTCCTGAAAGTAGTGCATTCCATGTTGAATGCTTATCTGGAAGAACAGAAGGACCCGGTCATCGGCTACGAGGCAGACGGCGCCCCAGTCCGGGCGAGTGAAGCCCGCCAGCAATTTGCTGAAGACCTCCGGAAACGAGATGAGTTCATGAGCCTGGAGGATTTTGAGAAAGAGCTGGAGTCCCGATGAAAAAATACAAGGCCCAGCTTACCCCCAGGGCCCGGGCCAGCATTACCAGGATCATCAGCCGGCTGGAAACGGAAGCATCCGGGCCGGTTGCCCGAAAAGTCCGCCGGGGCCTTATGGAAGCCATACGCAAACTGAGAACCCTTCCGGAATCCCATCAGGTTTTTGAGGAGATCAGTGATGAGCAAACCGTTTATCGCCGTATGCTACAATGGGATTACAAGATAGTCTTTACGGTAAATAAAGATTTGCAGGAAGTGGTCGTTGTTCAGGTTTATCACAGCGCCAGAGGGCCGCAGTGGATTGATAGCCAGTTTAAGGAATGACCCCAACTATTCCCGGCCAGCCATCTACTCCCGGCATACCCAAAAGAAAAATAGCACGCGCTTTTTCCCCCACAGTGTCCTTGATTTGCCAAAACAGATCGGCCAAATGAGGCTGGTCTACGACGCTACGGGCATCAAGTACCTCGATGGGAAACTGGAAGCATAGCTGACGCGGCAAGGATTGATGGCCAACCCTTGCCAGTCACTATGTGCCGACAATTATCGTCGGCACATCTATGCGCCGGACGGCCGCATGGTGGCGGAATATACCGGTGGGCAGATAACAAGGTACCGGGCGGAGTACTTCCACCAGGACCATCTTGGTAACACCAGGCTCGTATTCTCCGACTTCAACCAGGACGGCATCGTGGGCCTGGGAGAAGACGACTCGGCTACGCCGCTGAATGAGCTGGAGATTACGCAGGCTGGAGCGCACCGCCGTCGCCAGAGGCTATGGCGGTCAAAGAGCGGAAGTCCCGGAATTTATCGCCGGGAAAAGCCATTACTATCCGTTTGGCATGAACCACCTGGGGCCGTGCTTCGTCCGCCATAGCCCCTAAGGGCGAAGGCGGGCTTCGTGCACCGTAGCCTCGGCGAAGGCGTAGTACGAGACGGTGGCTCCGGCCGAAGCGCAGCGAAGGTCCCGTACCTGAAAGGTCGGGAAGAACAAGTACCTGTATAATGGCAAGGAGCTCAGCGCCGACTACGAGATCAACCTCTACGAGTATGGAGCAAGGTGGTACGAACCGGCCACGTCCCGCTTCACTTCCATCGACAGGTTCGCGGAAAAGTATGCTTTCCAGTCACCTTATTCCTACGCCGCTAATAATCCAATCAGGTTCATTGATATCAACGGAGATTCAATAAAAGTTAACTTCATTGGTAATTTTTCTCAACATGCACAAAACAAGCTTTCTGGAATCATAAATAATGCCTTAGAAGGGCAATTTCGAGTAGCCTACAGGAATATCACTTATGACAAAAATAATGAAATAACTTCGGGTACTATGGTCATATTGCCAGCGGAGGGAGGTGGAAACTTGAGTGAAATGTCGCTTCATGGGCAAGAGTTTCATAGGGAATTAACAGAAATTGCACATAGTGAGGGCAACGTTAAGATAAATATAGACTATGCAAGATCTGACGTACATACTGGCAATTTTGACAAGGAGACAATTGATGTAGCCGATGTGTTACAATTCAACAAAAAATTGTCAGAATTGGGTGGCACCCAAGCTGGGAAACTGATACATGAATTTAGAGAGCAGTATGGCAAACAAATATTAAGGGGGCATTTTAGATCGGCTCATGCATCGGGCATTCAGGCAGAGAATAATGTAAACCTAAGTATCAGGAGTGAGGGGAGAAGTGATAGAACTTCGGCTACACAGATTTTTACAGGTCCTGGAGGGACAGTCAAGAATAAGATAATTTTCCAGAACAGACCCGTCATCAAGGTGCTAAAACAATAATGTTATGAAAGGATTCATCAATGGGGCAATTCTTTTGATTATTATTCTTTTTTCTTGTAGAACAAGTGATAATTGCGGTAACCGAAATGCAGTGGAAACCTTCAATAAGCACGTTAGGGCTATTGAAAAACATAAAGCCGGGCAAGCAATAGATGGCAAGGTTTATTTTTCTCTTTTTTTTCTTGAAACAGTTACAAATGCTAATAGTAGTGCCAGTTATGGAGATATTTCATATTATGAAAATCAAGACTCAATTGATAATGATATAGTGAGATGGAGGAATTGGCTTCAAGAAAATAAATGTGACTTGAACTTAGATAGCTTGAAAAAAATTGAAAAACACATAAAAGAAACTAATCCTTGGATGGGGATGGAAACGGATTGACTAAGCCCCCTCCGTGTTATCTATTTGGTATCGACTATTACTAACACTCTACCTGCACGGCTCATTAGAATACCGCAATAAGCGGCACAGGCTGTATCGTCGTACACATCCCCGGTGACGATGTACCTGGTGCAGTTGTGCGACGGCAACCGGATGTATATCCTGGGCGCCAACCTGCTGTCCCAGCTAGAAGGCACCTACCTCATCCTGGACGAGCTGGTAATCGAATCGCCGGCTCAGGAATTCGACGTGGTGGTGACGCAGCGCCGCCCCTTGTTCGCCATGAAGTTCGAAGAGTACGAGCCCAACGGCAATATCAAGGAGTTGCGCTGGAAAATCACCAACCGGGCGCCTAAGTACTATACCTACAGCTACGATGCGCTCAACCGGGTAACCGGCGCCCCTTATGGGTTCCTGTACAGAAGCCCCAGCCAGGGCATCCTGGCTGTACAGTCCAACCAGTATGCCGCCCCCAGCTTTGGCTACGACGCGGTGGGCAATATCACCATAATACTCCCCTCGGGCACTAGAAGTGGTTTTTGTCTCTTTCTTTTTGCGCCCTGCTGCGTTGAAAATGCTCCCCGTAGCTACGGCTATGCCTGCGCTTTTCGCCTTGCAGGCCACAAAAATAAAATCGCCAAAATTTCACCTCTCATGCCCGAGGGGAGTATATCAAACGCATGGGCATGGTAGACGGCGCCAATTGCTTCGAGCCGAAAATGATCGATAACCTGAGCCTCACCTATGATGCTACGAGCAGCCGCTGAGCTGCAAAGGCCAATTTTCTGGTGACACTGCGTTGCTTTTTTTGACCGTACCTCCAGTACGCTCTTCAAAAAGGCGCCTTCCCGACACTTCGTGTACAGGGAATTTTCAGGCATAATTTATTATAGTTTCACTTAAAAACGAAATCTACTTTGAAATTGCATAACCAAGGGACTCTGGGGTCGATGCCGCTGCGGGCTAAGCGTTGAGGCAAACGGGTATAATGCTGGTGGAGCCCCAATTTTTCAGGCACGCCATAAAAAGTAATGACAATGGTGTCGTCCTTGACTTTGAGGCTGCCATCGAAATCCAGGAAGACGCTTTTGGCCAAGTGTTGAGCCGTCCATTGGCTGAAAGGCTGAGGCAGCAATTGCTTGAGCTCGAAACAGGCGGCTTGGGCTAACAGGGCAGCCGTTTGTTTAGCCAGGCGGACATTGAGGTTCATAGTAGCGGCGCGGTTCCATCCCATGTGGCCTTCAAAATTAAAGAAGTCCTCAATAGCCCAGCGTTTGGGGTAGTGTTGGCTGACTTGCAAGAAAGCCTCTTGGCTGGAAGTGGAAACAAAAGGTTTATAGGAAAACTTGGTCAACCCGGTTCTTTGAACGATAAGCTGAAAGGTTTGCTCATGGCCCTTGAATTGAAAAGGGGCGCTGGCCAGGGCATAGCCAGGCCAATGTTGTTTGAACTCCATGGCCGGGTAAAGCTGTCGGACGTGCTTGGCGTTAGGGGCAGGCACTATAATGTCGAAGCTGGGGTGCTCCAGGATAGTGCTTAGCAACTCTACGGTATAATGTTCCGTATCGGCAAAGCGCAAAGCCGAAGGCAGGCAATTTGCTCTAAAAAAGAAAGCAGCTGAGTGCTTGCCCTGGTACAGGAACGCCCCGGCGAAGCAATGCCGAAGCCAAAAGGCTGCCCGGACAAGGCATCGTTGCAAAAGAAGGTTTGCATCATTTTAGCGGCTTTTTCCCTGGGCATTTTCTTCTTGCGCGGCATGATGCGGCCAGACTGGGTGACGATGCGGTGGGGGTCCAGGGCCAGGATGTTTGCTTCGTTGTAATGGCCTAATTGTTTCCTGCGCTGGTCAGAGGGCCAATTGCAAAGCCTGGGATTGTTCGATGTTTTGGCCATAGGACAGCTCATGGATTTGCTTGTCGGTTGGCAGGAAAGAAAGCCCGTTGGCGAGGGCAAAGCCTTGGTTGCACAGGGTATTCTTGGCTCTGATGCGGTTGGTGCAAATAGCCGCTTCATGAACCATCTGCAAGGCCATGCGGCAAGCCAGGCTATCTCCTGTCCCCAAGTATTGCTGCAGCATGGGCCAGGCGCCTAGCTTTAAATGGAAGGGAAGCAGGAGCATCAAGCCCAGGTGAGTGCCGGAAACGCGCTGGGCCAACTGCTGGCGCAAACGCCGCTCGTTAGACGAGGGGCTTATTTTTAGCCTGGCTTTGCGGCGCTTGCTTACCTGTTGCTCCACTACTGTTTGGCCTGGTTGAGGCGGCGGGTGCTTAAACAATTTTTTTTTCCAGCCCGTATTCGGCTAAAATGCGCCGTACGCTGCTGCGGCTGATTTTATGGCCCTCTTGGCGAAGCTTTTGAGCGATCGCCTCAGTGCTTTGGGCCGGATCTAAAAACTTGTAGCGGATGACAAGGTTCTTCACTGGCTCGGTGCGCACTGGCTTCGTTTTAGGGCCAGGTTTTTTGTTAACCAAAGCCTGGGAGCCTTCGGCCTTAAAGGCCTTGAGCAATTGGTGGTAGCGCTGCTCGGAATAGCCGTATCTTTGTGCGGCTTCCTTCGGGCCTAAGCCAGAGGCGCCTTCGGCGAGCATGAGCAATTTTTTGCCCGCTAAGTCGTCTTCGCGAAGGTTTAAAGTTTTAGCAAGGGAGCTGTCAGGCAAATGGGAGGCAGGAGGCATAAGCAATAGGGTTGGAAAACTAATCGAATATGAACATATATAAAATATACATACTTAAACGCCAAACACCAAAATTGGCTAACTATTTGGCAATGAGGATTTGATGAAAAACAGCAATAATGTGAACGAAACACATATGTTCAAAATAAATTATTGTGCCGCTGTGCCGTAAATTTACGGATAATGGATGTAATTTGAAAAGGCTAAAACAAATTATGCCTGAAAATTCCCTGCACACAGAGTGTACGGGACAAGTCGTTTCACCAGAAAATTGGCTCTTTTCGCTATCAAACCCGGCCTCCAAACATGCTCTATGACCCCCACAAGGGCTTGTCGATGCAGTACAATTTCCTTAATTTGCCTTCCGAGATCAGCCAAATGAGGCTGATCTACGACGCTACCGGCCGCAAGTGGTTCAAATACGGGGAGTTCGGCGTCACCGGCTACGCCTCGGGCATCGAGTACCATGACGGGAAACTGGAGGCCATCTACGCCCCGGATGACCGCATGGTGGCGGAGTATACGGGGGGTGCGATCACCTTGCTCGTTACGACGTATCGTCGTACACGGCCTAAAGTACAGGGCTTCTGCCCTACAAAACAAAGCAAAACCCTCTCCTCTACCCCCTTGTCAAAAAGGGTGTCTAAAAATACCACGCTGTCGCCCTACCCCTTCTTCATCAAAAACCAACCCCACGTAGCTCGCTGTAGGGCCAGGTTTGAAGTCCCATCAGCGCCACATCCCCAAAACCCCTATCTTTGCCCCAAAACCCCAACGCTATGAAACCCTCCATCCTGCTGGCCGCCTTCCTGCTGGCCCTCTCCTCCCCCACCCTTTCCCAGGCCCCCGCTGCCCGCCCCAGAGTAGGCCTCGTGCTCAGCGGGGGCGCCGCCAAGGGCATGGCCCACGTGGGCGTGCTGAAGGTGCTGGAGGAAGCCGGCATCCAGCCCGACCTCATCGCCGGCACCAGCATGGGCAGCATCATCGGGGGGCTGTACGCCATCGGCTACCGGGCCGACACGCTGGAAAGGTTATTGGTCGAACAGGACTGGGACCGGGCGCTCAGCGACCGCATACCGCTCTCCGAGGTCATCTTCGAGGAAAAAGACTATTTCGAGAACCAGCTCATCGAACTGCCCTTTGAGGACGGCAAGGTGCAGGCACCCGGCGGCCTCATTTACGGCCAGCAGATTTCCGCCCTGTTGTCCCGGTTCGCCCTGCCGGCATACAAAATCATGGATTTCCGGGAGCTGCCCATCCCCTTCCGCTGCGTGGGCGCCAACCTGCTGACCGGCGAACCCTTCGTCTTCGACCACGGCTACCTGCCCCGCGCCATGCGCGCCAGCATGGCCATCCCCAGCGTCTTCACGCCGGTCCACCTGCAGGACATGCTGCTCATCGACGGCGGCATCGTTCACAACTTTCCGGTAGTGGAAGCCAAAGAATGGGGCGCGGATATCATCATCGGCGTCTACACCGGTCGGCTAAGGGCCGAGCTGGAAGAGCTCAGGAGCTTTTCCGAAATCCTCCTCCAATCCGCCTTCCTGATGAGCATTAAGGACGCGGAGGAACAAATGCCGATGGTGGACATCTACATCGAGCCGGGCCTGCGCGATTATTCGGCCCAGGATTTCAAACGCGCCGACAGCATCATGTACCGGGGGGAACTGGCTGCCCGGGCGCAGTTCGGCCGACTGAAAGCCCTGGCGGATTCGCTGAATGCCCTGGGCCCGCCTCGCCAGCCTGGAGCGTTGCCGCCCCTGGAAGAACTGTGTTTCGACCGCATCGAGGTAGAAGGCAACAGATACTTCAGCGAGGCAGAGATCATCGGCCGGTTCGGCATCGAGGAAGAGAGCACGGCCAGCCTGGAAGAACTGGAGCAGGGCATCAACCGCCTGTTCGGCTCCAACTACTTCGAACGGGTCAGTTACCGCCTGCACCCGGAGGGCAGCCTGACCGTACTGACCCTGGAAGTCGTGGAAAAAGCCCCTACCCTGCTGCGGGGCGCCATCAACTACGACAACTACCTCGGGGCGGGCTTCCTGTTCAATGCCAGCACCCGCAACATCGTGCTGCCGGCCTCCCGCCTGATGTTCACCGGCACTATTGCCGAGAACTACCGGTTCAAGCTCGATTACCTGAAATTCGCCGACGAGGCCCAGCGCTCGTCCGGAGCAGCTACCATCGCCCTAACCCGGGACGAGATCCCCGTCTTCCAGGACGGCCTGCAAAATGAGGAATTCCGACTCTTCGAACTGCTCATCGACCTGCGCCTGCAGCGCCGGCCTGGGCAGGAACCACCTCGTCGGGATGGGCATCCAGCGGGAACAACTCTTCTTCCGCCCCACCGTGAGCAGCGACCCGCTCTTCAAACGGCTGGATTATACCAACTACAACGCCTACGCCTTCTGGCAGCTCAATACGCTGGACCGCAACGTGCTGCCTACCCGGGGCACCCGCCTTTCTCTGGAACTCAAAGGGCTGAACAACGCCAGCTACAACGTCCGCCAGCTCAGCCCCCACTCTCCTGTGCCGCTGGATTCCCTCTTTGCGTTCAACCCCTACACCAAACTGACTTTCCAGTCCAGGTGTTATTTCCCGCTGCACAAGCGGGCCTCGGTCACCTTCAACCCGTTTGCCGGCCTGGTCTTCAACCCCAGCAACACCTTCGGCGATTTTTACCTGGTCGGCGCGCCCGAACCCCTCACCCGACGCTCCATCCCGTTCTACGGGCTGAACGCCAATCAACTGGTAGCCCAGGTGGCCGTCGGCGGCGGCATCGGCTACCAGCACTTTTTCCGGGACAATATGATGTTCTCCCTCAACGCCAACGCCGGCCTCTTTGCCCAGCCGGAGCGGTTTTCCGGCGACCTGCCGGAACCCCGGCAGTTCCTGGGCGGACTGGGCGCCACCCTGGGCTACAGCTCCTTCCTCGGCCCGGCAAAATTCACCTTCATGTACCCGTTCGATACGGATGGGGCGGTGCCCCGCAACCTGCGGTTCTTCCTGACGATCGGGCACCGGTTTTGATGTGGGATATGTAGCAAAAAGGCGCAACCTCCATCGAAAAAATCCCGGCATTCATCGATCCGATTCGGAAAAAAGCAACACCGCCCGCTCTTTTGTGTCTTTCTGTCCGATGGTTATCACCCTTAAAACTCCCTGATTCCGGGAACTTTATTTTATCACATAAACCCGACTGTTATGTCTATCCTTAAACAATTGGGAGCAGTACTGCTGCTCGCCGCCATCAGCTTCCCCGCCTGGGCGTCTTCTTCTGTCAGCGCCCCCCCCGGGGAGATCACCTTCAAGACTAAGGTTGTTGAACAAAAATCCATAGCTGTTCAACTCTACAACCTGGGGCAGGAAAAGACAACCATCGAGGTCCAGGATCGCCAAGGAAAGGTCTATTACCAAAAAAGCATCAAAGGACACAATGGTTACAGCATCGTGCTGCACCTGGATGAGCTTCCGGAAAGCAGCTATGTCATCAGCGTCAGCCATAAGGACGGGGTGAGCAGCCAGGTGGTCCGCATCGAAGAAGGCGGCCTGATGCTTTCGCAGATCGTGGAGGAGGAATAGGGTTCGCCTCTGGCAAGCCGGTTATTGGTTATTTCCGGTTGTGAGGGGCAGGGCAGTTATTTGTTGTTGGGCTACCCGTCTGAGGTTGGACAAAAGTTGCCGGGGTCGTGTACGTTGTACGGGACCAACGGCAGTTCTGGGTGGTGTACGTTGTACGGGATCCATCCGGCTATGTTAAATCAGACGGGTAACCCTCTTCCGCCTTGCCTCCGGAAATAACCAACAACCCTTCCCGGCTCTTGCCCCGGAAATAACCAATAACTGCTCTCTGCCCTCCCTGAAAAATAACCAATACCCCCCCCAGGCTCCTGCGCTGACAATAACCAACACCCCCTTCCCCTACGCCCGCTCCAGAACCACCGCGTACCCCTGCCCCACGCCGATGCACATCGTGGCCAGCGCGTAGCGTTTATGCTGTTTGTTCAGCTCCAGCGCGGCGGTGTGCAGGATGCGCGTGCCGGTCATGCCCAGCGGATGGCCGAGGGCGATGGCGCCGCCGTTGGGGTTGAGGCGGGGGTCGTCGTCGGCCAGCCCCCACTGGCGGGTGCAGGCCAGCACCTGGGCGGCGAAGGCCTCGTTGATCTCGATGATGTCCATGTCGGCCATCGTCAGGCCGGCCTTTTCCAGCGCTCTGTTGGAAGCCCGGACCGGGCCGATGCCCATGATGCGTGGTTCCACGCCCACCACGGCGGAGGTAAGGATACGAGCCAAGGGCTTCAACTGGTACTTTTCCACCGCTGTTTCCGAAGCCACGAGCATGGCGGCGGCCCCGTCGTTCAGGCCGGAGGCATTGCCTGCCGTTACTGTCCCGCCCTGATCCGGCGGTTTGAATGCCGGGCGCAGCCGGGCCAGCCCTTCCGGCGTGGTATCGGGGCGGATGAACTCGTCGGCGTCGAAGACGAAAGGCTCGCCCTTGCGGCGGGGGATTTCCACCGGCACGATCTCTTCGGCCAGGCGGCCGGCGCGCTGGGCCCGGGCAGCTTTCATCTGCGACCAGTGGGCGAACCGGTCCTGGTCCTCCCGGCTGATGCGGAACTGCTCCGCCAGGTTTTCCGCCGTCTGCCCCATGCCGTCCGTTCCGTACAAGGCCTCCATCTTTTTATTGACGAAGCGCCAGCCGAAGCTGGAATCGTGCATCTCCGCATCCCGCCCAAACGCTTTGGACACTTTGGAGATAACCCACGGCCCGCGGGTCATGTGTTCCACCCCTCCGGCGATGAACAAGTCGCCGTCTCCGGTTTTGATGGCCCGGTGGGCATGGATGGCCGCCGACATGCCGGACGCGCAGAGGCGGTTGACCGTCTCTCCCGGCACGGTAAAGGGCAGCCCGCCAGCAGCAGGGCCATGCGGGCGACGTTGCGGTTGTCTTCTCCGGCCTGGTTGGCGCAGCCCATGATGACATCTTCGTAAGCCTCGGGCGGGATTTGCCCGTGGCGGGCAACGAGGGCCCGGAGCACGTGGGCGGCCAGGTCGTCAGTGCGTACTGTGGAAAGGGCGCCGGTGAATTTCCCGATGGGGGTGCGGATGGCGTCGATAATGTATGTTTCTTTCATATTTTTCACGCCTGTAAAGATATTCAATACAGCCCGCAATAAATAAAAAAGCTTCTTCAACTTTTCCCAAGGCATCCGTCGTCTCACAATATCGGGCTGAACACCTTCGCCGCCCCCTCCTTCAGCCGTTCCGTCCAGGGGCGTTCGGCGTAGGAGGCCGGGTTGAGCTGGTTGCTGATCCAGCACTCTTTCTGGAAGAGGCTCTTCAGCTCGCGGGCGATGCCGGAGTCGTAGATGACGGCGTTGACCTCGAAGTTCTGCTCGAAGCTGCGGATGTCGAGGTTAGCCGTGCCGATGGAAGCCACCGAGTCGTCGGCGACGATAATCTTGCTGTGCAGGAAACCGTGGGGATAGAGGTAGATCTGCACGCCGGCGTCGAGCAGGGTCTGGAAATAGGAACGGATGCCCCATTTGACTATGGGGTTATCGGACCGCACCGGGGTGAGGATGCGAACGTCGACGCCGCTGAGGGCGCAGGACTGCAGGGCCTCCAGCAGAGGCTCGCCGGGGATGATATAGGGATTGGTGATGTAGACATAGTCCCTGGCCTGGTTGATAAGGGAAAAGAAGTGCTGCCGCAGGGCCGGAAAGTCGGAATCCGGGCCGCCGCTCACCAGTTGCACGGTGGAATGGCCCCTCGGTTCCTGACGAAAGGTGTAGGCCTGGCTGAGCAGGTCTTCCCGCCCGCTGACAAAGTGCCAGTCGAGGGCGAAGATGGCCTGCAGGCTGTTGACCACCGGCCCCTGCAGATAGAGGTGCATATCGTGCCACATGCCCAGGCGGTCGCCGCGCAGGTATTTGTCGGCTATGTTGATGCCTCCGGTGAACCCCTCCTCCCCGTCGACGACGATGATTTTGCGGTGATTGCGGTAGTTCAGGGTAGTGGTCAGCCAGCCGAAGCGCAGCGGCATGAAGGGGTAGGCCATCACGCCGATATCCTCCAGGCGGCGCAGGAACCGGCGGCTGAGCTTGCGGCTGCCCACCCCGTCGTAGATCATCCGGACTTCGACTCCTTCTTTCACTTTTCGTTCGAAAATGTCCATGAAACGGCTGGCAAGCTGCCCTTCTTCGAAAATGTAAAACTGGAAGTGGATGAACTGCCGGGCGCGCTCCAGGGCCTCGAACATGGCTTCGAAGGCAGCCGGTCCGTCCCGCAGCAACCGCACCTTGTTGCCGGCCTGGGGCAGGAAACTGGAATTCTGGATGATCAGCTTGGATAGGCGCCGGTGCTGCTTCACCTCCGGCGGATAGGTCGTAGTCTCCTCTTCAAACTCCCGGTAGAAACGCGACACCCGCTCCTGATACTCGGCCATCTCCCGGGTTTTCCGGCGCCGGTAGAACTTGTAGCGCCGCCGGTTGACGCCGAACATCAGGTACAGCAGGATGCCTCCGATGGGGATCAGCAGTATGACCAGCACCCAGCCGATGGTCCGTGTGGGCCGTATCCCCGTCAGCAACAGCAGGAACACCAGAACAAGGACAATGGCGAGGTAGAGGATAGTGTAGAACATAGCCTGATTGTTGACATCAACAGCGGAGGGGAAATTAATTATTTTTTGTAACTATTTAGCAGCCCTCTGCTTTTTAGCCACGAAGACACCAAGACACTAAGATTGCACAAAGCCTTGGTGCGCTCTTAGTGTCTTGGTGTCTTCGTGGCAAAGGCATCAGGCCCACCTAAATAGTTACTATTTTTTTGTGCTTTCGTGCATTCGCGTTTGCGTTTGTGGGGCCAGTTCAGCCTTCGAACGCACCTCCATCTAACTTTAAGCAAACTTTAAGAATCCCGACAGAATAATTTGCCGGAAATAGTGGTTAGAAAAGCGTGACACTGCCCCGGTTTTTAAGTCTGATTGCTATTCAAATTTAAACATCCCTTATCAAAACCACGATAATCATGAAAACACTCGCTATTTACCGCTTGCCGTTTTTGTTACTCGCCGCTTTTGCACTCACCTTTTCCAGCTGTAAAAAAGACGACCCGGCCAAGGCCAACCCGGACGAAATTCCCTTTCCGGAATGTGAGGACGTGACCATCGACGATGGCATCATCCTGCGTTTTGAATACACCAATTACCAGGGCGAGCAGCCTTCTGTGACCATCATCCCGGACAAAACCGACAAGCGGGTCAAGTACGACACCGCCCGTTACACGCCGGTGCGGGAGGGCAACAAGATCGTTATCACCATTCCCAATATCCAGCTCAGCGACCGGGACCACAACTACATCGCCAAGTGCGTGACCATCGAAGAATTTGACGCCAACCGGCCGAGCAACGACCGCTGGTTCGAACAGACGGAGTTCAAGAACCAGCGGGAGTTCTCCGAGACCAAGATCGCCACCATGCTCTGCCTGGACGTGAGCAGCTCGCTGGGCGCCGACCGCGAACAGGTCAAGCAATACGCCATCGATTTTTCCAGCCAGATATTCGAGACGACCAGCAACGAAAGTTATGTGGGCCTGGTCCTGTTTGCCGATACGGTGATCGCCTATCCTTTCACCAATGACATCACAGACATCGAGAACGCCATCGCCGGCTTCCCCTACCCCGACCTGGACGCCCAGACCTTCACCCGCCTCAGCGACGGCATCATCGCCGGGCTGAATGCCCTGGAAGAAGCGGACCTCGATGTGGCCAACAAGGTGCTCGTCGCCTTCACCGACGGCAATGACAACGGATCCAACAACCCGACGACCAACCAGCAGATCATCAAGGAATCCCCTTTCCCCCGGTACATGATCGGCCTGAAGGGCAAAGGCCTGGAATACAACACCAATTACCTGAAAGGCCTGGCCAGCAACGAGACCTTCTTCGTGGAGGCCAACAACGCCTTCGAACTACAGCAGCGGTTCAACGACATCAACGAGTTGATCGCCAATATCTACACCATCATCTACAACCGCTCCACCCAATCCTTTACTCCGGGCGTGGACGAACCCATCAAGCTGCGGGCTATCTTCTTCGCCAAGCCTTATAAGATTCAGTGAGCCGGTTCCCCAAAGCTGCCGCCGCCCGGATATCCTCCGCCGGGCAGCGGCAGCTTTGGGGGCAGTGGCTCAATTCCGTTGCCCTACCCGGCGGCACCGAGGCCTGCTCTCCATCCGGGCAGAAGCCACGACGGATTTAACCGGTTACCCTTTTTTGCCGGCCCCACCTGCAAAAACTGCGCCGAATGCCGAACTTCTCCGGAAAAAGGCCGTATAACTGAGAAGTTTTCGCGAAAATCTCAAAACCGGCGCCATGAGAAACATAGTATTCTTGTTTTCCCTATCCGTTCTTTTTTCCATTCACCAGCTAAGCGCGCAGGGCTGCCTGTCCGAAGGAATTACCTTTAATGCGCAGGAAGAAGTCGACAACTTCCAGTCCAATTATCCGGACTGCACCCGGATACTGGGGGATGTTTATATTACCGGCCCCGGCATTACCAACCTGAACGGCCTGCTGGCCCTCACCTTCGTCGAGGATGACCTCACTATATGGGACTGCGCCAACCTGACGACGCTGAAAGGGCTGGACAACATCACCTCCGTCGGAGGCAGCATCCAGGCAGGGTTCAACAGCCAGCTGGACTCCCTGGACGGGCTGAAGGCCCTCACCACTGTCGGCAAAGACCTGGAGATCGTCAACAACAGTGCACTGTCCTCCCTGAAGGGATTGGAAAACCTCACCAACATCTACGAAGACCTCATCCTGGAAAACAACGACGCACTGGTTGCCCTGGAAGGGCTGGATAACCTGGCCTCCATCGGGGGCCGGCTCGACCTCTTCGACAACGACGGCCTGGCCTCCATCCGCGCCCTCGGCAACCTCCGCTCCGTCGGCACAGATGTGTACATCGACACCAACCCTGCGCTGGCCTCTCTGGAGGGGTTGGACAGCCTGAAGGAAGTCCGGGGCGACCTGCACGTCGAGAAAACCGACGCTCTGCCTTCCCTTGGCGGGCTGGACAACATCACGTCGGTGGGCGGTCGCCTGCGCATTGAGGATAACCCCCTGCTGACTTCGCTGGCAGAGCTGTCGCGGCTCACTTCGGTGTTAGATGACCTCGAGTGCCAGGGCAACAATGCGCTGGCTTCCTTGATCGGCCTGAATAACCTCTCTTCTGTAGGAGGTAACCTCGAAATCAGTAACAACCGCGCCCTTGTTTCCCTGAACGGGCTGAATGCCTTGTCCTCCATAGGACAGAGCTTCACACTAAACGACAACGACGCCCTGCAGTCGCTGAACGGCCTGAGCAGCCTCGCCTACATCGGCGAAAACCTGGTCATCGAAGATAATATATCGATGTTTTCCCTCAGCGGGCCGTCCCTGTTGTCCTCTATCGGAGGGGAGCTTTCCCTGGAAGGCAACGACGCCCTGCCCTCTCTGGCCGGGCTGGAGGCACTGACCGCCGTCAATGGAAATGTTTACATCGGAAATAACCCGAACCTCGGTTCTTTGGAAGGCCTGGAAAACCTGGCTACCATAGGCGGCAACCTTACCATTGAGCGCAACCATTTCCTGGAAGTTGTGGCCGGGCTGGAAAGCCTGAGTGCTGTCGGAGGCACCTGTACGATCGAAAGCAACGACCGGCTGGTTTCCCTGTTGGGATTGGAAGAACTGCGGTCCGTCGGCGGCGGGCTTTTCGTCCGGCGAAATGACCAACTGTCGGCGCTGGTTGGCCTGGACAGCCTTAACGCTGTGGGAGGCAGCCTGTTCATCGAATTCAACCCGGCTCTGATCTTCCTGCAGGGGCTGGACGGCCTCGCCTCTATCGGAGGCGAACTCCGGATTACGAACAACGACGCCCTGCCGTCTTTATCCGGGCTGGACAATATCGACCACACGACCATTTCCTTCCTCACCATCCGCAATTCCGGCAGCCTGTCCGGCTGTGCGGTGCGAAGCATCTGCAATTACTTGTCCGGCGGAGGCCAGGCCGAGATCAATTCCAATGCCGGCGGCTGCAACAGCATAAATGAAGCCATAACGGCCTGCATTTTACAACCGGCAGAAGAAGCCTGGAGCAGCCAGGGTGCCATTCGCATCCTGCCCAACCCCACCCGAGGCCTTGCCCGGATCGAAGGTGCCGGACAGGAACCGATGCAGATACGGATAACAGACAGCCGGGGCAGCCTCGTCCGCAGCCAGCAACTGAAGGCCGACCGGCAGCTCGACCTCTCCGCCCTGCCGCGGGGGATGTATTTCCTGCAGCTGGCCAGTGGCGAGCAGGTTTGGGTAGAAAGGGTGGTGAAGCAGTGAAAACAGGCCAGTTGCTCCAGAACATTACCGGGAATTGATTCCCCCAATACGACGGGGCAGGCGCATCGGGCTGAAATTGCCAGTTCCCCGCCTTCCGACTTCCGACTTCAACATCAGGCTGTCCGGAGCCCGGAACCTTCCCGCACTCCGGTTGTTAGTCTTGTATCCGATAACGTCAAAACACCCGGATATCATGGCTTTTCTCCCCCCGCACCTATGGCTCACTGCCCTGCTCGCAGTATCCGCCTGCGTGGCTGCTGCTGCCCAGCGCCCTTCCATTGAAGACTTCACCATGTCGGGCGACACCTACCGCACTGAAGACGACTGTTTCCGGCTGACCGAAGAGGAGGACTATTCTTCCGGTTCCATCTGGTACCGGCGCCCGATCAGCCTGAGCGCGCCCTTTTCCATCGAGCTGAGCATCCTGGCCGGCTGCAAGGACGGCGATGGCGCCGACGGCATGGTCTTCGTCTTCACCACCCAGGCCAACCGAGTCGGCTACCGGGGCGAAGGGATCGGCTTCGGCGGCCTGCAGCCCTCCATCGGCATCGAGGTCGACACCTGGCTCAATTACCACCTCAACGACCCCCGGGAAGACCATGTAGCCATCATGGCCAACGGCCAGGTCGGCCACTACAACGACCTGGCCGGCCCTGTAGCCATCCCCAACATCGAGGACTGCCGCCGCCACCAGCTGGCCATCCGCTGGGACCCCGCCACCCAACGCCTCTCGGTCGAGATCGACAAGCAGGAGGTGATCGCCGCCCAGGCCGACCTGATCAACGCCATCTTCCAGGGTAACGACGTGGTATACTGGGGCGTGACCGCCGCTACCGGGCGCTACAACAATTTCCACGAGGTGTGCTTCGACCGGCTGTCGATGGCCCCGCCGGTGAAAGGGAAATGGTGGTTGCCGGTGGAAATGCCGGAGGAGTTGTGGGTTGAGGAAGAAGGGTCGAGAGGGGGGAATGAGTGGAAATCAGGGAGATATTGGTAGAAATACGTGGAGATATATGGAAATGGATGGAAATAGGTAGAAACACATGGAGATACGTGGAAATGGGTAGAAATAGAAATACACGGAAACGAAATGGGGCCATGCGGAAGAGGGAACATTTCGATGATCCCGATCGGATACAATATATCAATTCTCTTGGAAATGAAAGGAGATTCATCACTATTGGAAAAGTAATCAAATTCATCATAGCTGTCGTTTACACTATCAGATCAGGTTTGTTGAGAATAATTTCAGCGAGGCAGGCAAGAAAAAGAGAATTGATCCATGATTTTTATTCAGCCAATCAAATGATAAAAGGCAGATAAAGCGCAGCGTTTGGCCGAGTTCACGCCGAGGCCGTCAAACGGTTATCCCAAAAAGGATACAATTTGCTGAGTGCTTGTGGTGAACACTCCCGTGCCCAATACCTTCACAATATCCCCACCTCTGCGAACCCACCATCCACCGGCAGGTTCAGCCCCGTCAGGTAAGAGGCCGCCGGCATGGCCAGGAAGGCGATCACCCGGGCCACTTCCTCCGGTTCGCCTACCCTGCCCAGAGGAGTAGCCCGGTTGATTTGCTGCACTTTCTCCGGGTCGTTGAGCACCCGCTCCACGCGGGCGGTGTTGATGAACCAGGGATTGACGGAATTGACGCGGATGCCGTCCGGCCCCCACTCGATGGCCAGGTATTTCGTCATGCGGTTCATAGCGGCTTTGGACATGGCGTAGATGCCCGTCGTCCACATCACCCCGGTCATGGAAGCGATGGAGGCGACGTTGACGATGCAGCCCCCGCCGTCTTTCTTCAGGAGAGGATACAGGCGGCGGGACAGGTCGAAGGCGGTGCCCGCGTTGATGTCCATGACGTGCTGCAGGTCTTCGAAGGTGGCTTCCAGAGTAGGCTTGCGCACATTGGTGCCTGCGTTGTTGACCAGGATGTCCAGGCGGCCCCAGAGGGATCCGGCTTTTTCCACTATAGCCCGGCGCCCTTTTTCTTCGCCGATATCCGCCACCATGCCATAGGCTTTCCAGCCTTTTGCCCGGAACGCCTCTTCCGCTTCCCGGATCAGTCCTTCGGAGCGGGCCAGGAAGAGCACTTCGGCACCGTGGCGCAGCAATTCTTCGGTAGTGGCTTTGCCGATGCCCTTGCTGGCGCCGGCTACGATGGCGGTTTTGCTTTGGAGGGTCCAGTGGTTCATGGATGGGTGTGTTTTCGGTGAGCGAATGGTACAGTTTGATATCTTAGAACGTGCCGGGGGAGCTAAATGTTGATGAGGTGGGCGGTTTGCGGTTGGCGGTTGGCGGTTTGCGGTTGGCAGTTCGCGGTTCGCGGTTCGCATGGGGTTTGGGGCTTTTCATCCTGTTAATCCTGTCTACCTGAACTGGGTAGCCGCCTGTCAGCAGGCCGCGGTTGGCGGTTCGCTATTCGCGGTTCGCTGTCCGCTGTTCGCATGGGGCGGGGCCGCCAAATCCTGTTCATCCTGTTCATCCTGTCTACCTGAACCGGGTAGCCAGCTGTTGGCTGTTGGCGGTTCGCTGTTCGCGGTTCGCGGTTCGCTGGCTGTCCGCTGTTCGCATGGGGCGGGGCCGCCAAATCCTGTCCATCCTGTTCATCCTGTCTACCTGAACCGGGTAGCCGCCTGTCAGCGGGCCGCGGTTCGCTATCCGCGGTTCGCTGGCTGTCTGCGGTTCGCATGGGGCGGGGCCGCCAAATCCTGTCCATCCTGTTTCTATCTTGTCAATCCCGTACAAAAAGCGCCCCGCCGAGGCGGGGCGCGAAAAAGGTGCTATTATCCCAAAAAAACTCGATTAGTAGCGATCAAAAAATAAGTTGTCGACACGCTGCTTGTCCATGCATAACCATTAAAGCCCATCTGCGTCAGCGCGATACCCGCCCCGGGACTTCGTCCCGGAGGCACTAATCGCAGCCCAGGTGGGCGCGGGACAAGGGGTCGTTATTCGGAAAACAATTGCCCGACAGTACGGCCTGCGGCACGTAGCGCTCCAGGTTGGGGTCGTACAGGCCGTGGGCGAGGAATTGCACCAGGTCGTCCACCTCTTCGTCCGTAAGGTTGAGGGGGTGGAAGAAAGGCGAGATATTTTCCTCCGGCACGTTGGGGTTGTCCGGAATCCCTTTGTTGAAATACTGCACGACGGCCCGCAGGCTGTGGTGGCTGGCACCGTGGAAGTAAAAGGGCGAGTCCTTCATATTGTATATTCCCGGCACTTTGAATTTGAACATATCCTCGGGCCGGCCGGTGAAGCCGCCGCGGCCGAAGTTGCGTATATCGTCCGGCCCGGTATTGAACCCGCCGGTTTCGTAGAGGTCACGTACGCCGATGGCATGAAATTCTACGGAGTTGAGCGCGCCTCCTTTGTGGCAGCGGAAGCAGCCGGCCTTGGAGAAGAACAGCATGGCGCCGCGCTTTTCCTGCTCGCTAAGCATATTCCTTTCGCCTTTCAGCCAGCGCTGGAAAGGCGCTTCGTTGGGCAGCAGGGTGCGCAGGTAGGCCGAGAGGGCAAAACTGGCGGTAAGGCGGTTGTAGCGCTCCGCTTCCGGAAAATCGGGGAAGGCGGCGTCGAAGAGGGGCAGGTAGCCCAGGGTGTCCAGCCATCCGCGGGTAATGCGCATGCGGTGGATCTTCGTCCCTTCGATATTCTGAGCCTCCAGCCCGTCCAGGCCCAGGTGGTTGACTTCGGTATCTTCTTTCCACAGCTCTTCCGTGCCTTCGTTGGCAAACCGGGCGCCAAACTTGCCGCTCCAGGTGGTGTTGGTCACGAAGGCCACACTGAGCAGGCTCAGCGGCCGGGCACCCTGCACGTCGAGTTCGTCTTCCTCGTAATTGTTCATCATGCCCCGGGATTCGCCGTTCGAGCCATAGCCCACGCCACCATCGGCAATGCCCTGTACGCGGCCCGGCATAAAGCCGGCGGTGGGCAGGTGGCAGGTGGCGCAGGAATAGGTGCCTTTCCCTTCTT
The DNA here is from genome assembly GCA_020636375.1 of Lewinellaceae bacterium. Lineage (GTDB taxonomy): Bacteria > Bacteroidota > Bacteroidia > Chitinophagales > Saprospiraceae > JACJXW01. The sequence continues at coordinate 21,172 of JACJXZ010000002.1, forward strand.
CATAAACGGCATCCTCTGCCAGGCCGGTCTCGAAAAACAGCAGTTTGCCCAGTTCTACCTTTTCGGGTGTCAGCGGGTTGCCGATACCCTGCGGGATAGCCGGCAGGTTTCCGCTTTCGGGCAGGATAAAATGGCGGATATCGCCATCCGGCGATAATTGTTGCAGCCTGTTTTCCAATTGAATGTCCAGGGGGTCGGGGAGTTCATCACTGGAACAGGAGACAGCCATAAGAGCTGTACACATCAGTAGTAACAAGTGCTTCATCGTCTGTGAAATTGTGCTGGGCCCCGGGCAGCCGGGCCAGCCTCGGGCTTTGTATGCCGGCTCTTTCCAGCGGCATCCCATCGCTAATGCTGTTTGTTTTTACCCGGTGGCACGTTGCTTATGCCGTTTCCCCGTGTTTATCCTGTTTACGGAAACGGGCAAGGAGGGTTGCGAATAGATGATAAAAAATTTTATCTTTTATGGGCAGCAAAAAGCGTGCCGGGAAGGGTTGTTGTCTGTTGTTTGTTGTCTGTTGTCTGTTGTTTGTTGTCTGTTGTCTGTTGTTTGTTGGGGACAAACAACAACCGACTCCCTCACAACTGAATACGGATGCCCGGCCCAAAGAGCAGGAACCATTTCGACTCTGACAGGAAATACCCGCCGCCGGCATAGAGGGGGAAGGACAGCCGGCTGCGTTCCTTGGTGGGGATGGGATACAGGCTGGCCAGCCCGACGATGCCCACGTCGCGTTTATCGTTGCTGTCGCTGAAGTTGAAAGCGTCGAAGGCCAGGAAGCCGAAGCCGAACCGGTACGGCTTGGCCCTGGCGACCTGGTTGTCGCGGAAAAAGCTGAACTGGGCGATCATGGCCATGCTGATGCCGCCGAGGTTGCCGAAGCCCGGTTCGCGCAGCCTTTTGACCAGCAAGCCGGCGGGGAAGGAAACGTCGATATCGAAGGCCGACTTTTGGAAAAGCACGAATTCGACGGTTTTAGACAAGGCCGCTTTGCCGTACTTTTCCCCCTTGTGGCGCACCGTCAGGCGGATGGTGGACCAGGTGTCGAGTTCGAAGGTTTTCTGCCGCAGGTATTCGTTGACCCGGAGTTCGGTTTGCCGGCAGCCTTCTTCGGAGTAAGCGGCGAACCGGGGAGATGCCGCCCCCGGGCAGATCAGGAGGTTGCGGATTTCCTTCTGGTCCAGCAGCGCCTTGCCCTTTTCCAGGACCTGGATGTCGATTTCCAGCTCCTGCGGCCCGTGGAGGCGGCCCTGATCTATTTTTCCGCGGTCGAAGCGGAAAGTGATGTCGCCCAACCCGCCGGCGACAAAGATCAGCAGGGGGGCGTCTCTCAGCAGCACGGAGTCTCCGGCATAGTGCAGGCTGATGAAGTCAAAAGGGCGTGCCCGTTCGTACTCCTTCACCCGCAGGGCCGGCTCTGCCTGTTCGGCGCCGTTGTAGATGCGTATTTTTTTCTGAGGGATGCTCAGCGGCACACTGGCGCTGAATATTGCCTCCGTGTCATTGCTGGCCAGGGTGTCCTTTTTTACCTCCGCCAGCCCGTCGAAGCGGAGCTCTGCCCGGTGCAGGCTCAGGCCCTCCACCCGGATGTCCACCTGTTCGCCGGGAAACACGTCCGGAGAGGGCTGCCAGTCCTGGCCCTCCCGGCGCAGGCTAACCTTCTGCACTTCTGTTTTGGGAATGATTTCCAGGTTGGTGATGAATACCGCCTTATCTCCGTCTTTGATATACAGGTTTCCGTCGGAGCGGCGGTGATAGCCGTAGAGGCGGAGCCAGCACAGCACCCGGCCATTGCCCAGCACGCTACGGGTAAAGATTTCCGCGATCAGGGCGCCGCCCGGTTCTTCCTGCGCTTCCAGGCGGTAGGTCTTGCGCATTTCCAGCTGGGGGTGGTATTTCAACTCGATCTCGGTTTCCTGCCGGGGGGCGCTTTGGTTATAACTGGCCTCCCGCCGGTCCATGCTGAGAAAAACGAGCTTGGCTGGTTTCACCGTGAAGGATTTTTTGACCGGAGGCAACTGGTATACGGGCGTGCCCTCCTCGTTCAGGAAAGGTTTTCGCAGGGACAGGGAAAAGGACAGCTCCTGGCGGCCCACTTCGTTCGGAAGGAGATGAACCTGAAAGCGCCCGCCTTCCCGGCTCAGCTTGTAATTGATGGGCTGGTTGACAGACCAGGTTTCCGGCACTTTGATGTTTTGAAAATTATTGGATTCCAGCGGGATGGTTTTTTCTTCGCCAATGAACAGCTCTTCCTGCCCGTCCGGCAAAAATGCGGTCGTTTTCGTGACGGGAAAAAGCCGCAATTCGTACAGGAACGGCTTGCTCTGATAGCGAAGGCGGGCCTGTACGGCCAGGGTGAGAAAATCGGTTGTCGTAATGTCGCGCAGGCGCAGCTTGGCGCGGTAGTAGGCGCCGTTCGCCATCCGGAAGGTGTCCAGGGGTTCGTAGCCGTCTCCCGGCTGCAGGGCCAGCCCTTCCAATGCCCAGTATTTAGGGAAAACCTGCAGCTCGACCACCGGATTTTCCTCCTGATATTCAAACCACAAGTGAGGAGTGCCCCGGACTTCTATCTGATTGCCCTTCCAGGAATAAAGGTTGGTGTCTATCCGCAGCTTGATGTCGCTGAACAATTGCTGGGGCAAGACCTGCGCCCTGCCGACACAAGAACATCCACAAAAAATCATCAATAAATAGAATTGGAAGAATCGCATGACTTGAATTTTCAAATCTTTGATATTGTAATACAATACGTTATATGCCCCATTATGGGTTTCCCTGCGGGCATTTTCCTTGTTGCCGGAGGCCTCGCGATCAGGATGATCGCGGCACGAGGGGCCGCCGGTATTTTATTTAAAGCGTATTTAACATTGAAAACTTACTTTTGCGACGGTATGGGATCGCCGGAACAATTGGGTTCGGGCGCGATGCTAAATTGTGCCCCATTCGGTGTTAGGAGGATTTAGGTTTTAGGTTTTAGGTTTTAGGCGCCTGTTGAGTACCCGATTAGGCCTGGGTTGCCCCTAAGACCGAAAACCGGGCAAGGAGTACAAAAAGGAATCGCGCCCTTGGGTTCTCTAACGGACAACTATCAACCGACAACAGCTTCTTAGGCTGAAATCCGCATTTCCCCCAATACCCCCTGCCCCACAAAAATATTCATTCCCAATGATGCAAAAAATTTCGGTTCCGTTCATTCTGTTCTGTACTGTTTTGTTGCTGGCGCACTGTCGGCCTTCCCCCGGGAGCAGCGGCAACACCCCCCCCGGCGGAGAAGCCCTGGCCAGGATCCACTGCGCCGCCTGCCACCAATACCCCGATCCGGAACTGCTGCCCCGCGCCACCTGGGCGGACACGTGCTGCCCCGCATGGGCTACATGCTGGGCATTTATCCGGACGGGCACACCCGCGCTTACTATCATCGAATCTGGCCTGGCGGGGCGGGCATACCATCCTGGCGCCCGGATTTTTCCGGAGAGCCCCTTATCGACACTACCGCCTGGCAAAAATCCAGGACTTCTACCTTACCAGGCGCCCGACACCCTTCCCCTTCCGAAAACCAACCGCATCAAAGAAGAGCTGAGCCTGTTCCAGGCCGAATTCCCGGACTACCACCTCTCTCCGCCCAGCGTCACGCTGGCACATTGCACGGAAAACGGCCTGTACATCGGCGACGCCAACAGCCGCGGGCTTTACCGGTTCGACGGCCAGCTGACCCTCCAGCAGGCCGCCAAGGTCCGGGAGGGTGCCGTCGGCCTCGACGAAACAGAACAAAACCTGCGGGTCACCGTAATGGGTTCTTTCTCTCCCACCGACGCCCCCTCCGGCTTCATCCTGCAACTGCCCAAAGCAGGGGGGCGGGCACCTTCCTTCCTCCTGCAAAACCTCCAACGCCCGGTACACAGCGCCTTTGCCGACCTCAACGGGGACGGGCGGGAGGACATCGTCGTCTGCGAGTTCGCCAAGTGGACGGGATGCCTCGCCTGGTGGGAACAACTCGAAAACGGCAGCTACGAAAAACACCTGCTGCGCAACAAACCCGGTGCCATAAAAACGGAAGTGCAGGATTTCAACCGGGACGGCCGCCCCGACATCCTCGCCCTTTTCGGGCAGGGCGACGAAGGTTTCTACCTGTATTACAACGAAGGCCAGGGGCAGTTCCGCGAAGCGCCGGCGCTCCGGTTCCCGCCTTCCTATGGCTCCAGTTCCTTCCGGTTGTTCGACTACAACGACGACGGCCACCCCGACATCCTCTATACCGCCGGCGACAACGCGGACTACCCGCCCGTCCTCAAACCCTACCACGGTGTCCGCATTTTCGAAAATGACGGCTCGATGCAGTTCGAAGAAAAATTCTTCTACCCCATTCCCGGCACCTACGGGGCTGTCGCCCGCGACTTCAACCAGGACGGCACCCTGGACATTGCCGCCATCTCTTTTTTTCCTAACTTTGAAAAGCAGCCGAACGAAAGCTTCCTCTTCCTGGAAAACGACGGCTTGGGCAACTTTAGGCCCCACACATTCCCGCAGGCCGGCCTGGGCCGCTGGATCGTCATGGATGCCGGCGACATCGACCGGGACGGAGACGAGGACATCGTGCTGGGCAGCCTGGCCTTCGAGGTGATCCCGGATGGAGGGGAGGTGGAAAAGTGGGTGAAGAATGGGATTCCTTTTGTGGTGCTGCGGAATCAATTAAAGTGAAACACCCGGGCCAAAACAGCGAAAGGCGTAGAAATATATTGAAATAAGAATTTGGACACAAATAATATTGCTGTCCAGGTACTTTTTGTCATTTTCAAAGTTGCCATTATACCCGCTCATCATGCTCGAATCATATATCGAAGACATCCTATCCGCGCCCCTCTCCCCGCCGCCACCCCATTTCCAGGGCAACAGCCGGGAAGGCAGGCCTGTCGCAGCCTATCGTTTCGGCCGGGGCCCATTCCGCATCAGCCTGCTTGCCGGCTGCCACGCCGACGAGCCGACGGGCCCGCGGCTGTTGCGCCACCTGGTGTCTTTCCTGGGCCGGCAGGAAGAAGGCCACCCATTACTTCAGGATTTCAGCTGGTGGATCGTACCCCACGCCAACCCCGACGGCGAGGCAGCCAACCGGCGCTGGTACAGCGAAACCGACGACTGCTACAGCCTGCCCCGCTACCTGCAGCACACCGTCCGGGAGCTGCCGGGAGACGATATGGAGTACGGGTTCCCCATCGAGGGGCAGGCCGGGCCGTTGCGGCCGGAGAATGCCTTCATCTACGAATTCTGGAAAAAGGCAGGCGCCCCTTTCCACCTCCACGCTTCGCTGCACAGCATGGCCTACTCCTTCGGCCCCTGGTTCCTCATCGACCCGGGCTGGGTGGATCGGTCCGCTATCATCCAGGAACGGTGCCGGCAGAAAGCCCTCGGGCTGGGCTACGCCCTCAACGACATCGACCGCGGCGGCGAAAAGGGCTTCCACCGCATCAGCGAGGGCTTCTGTACGCGGCCCAGCGCCGAGGCCATGAAGGCTCACTTCCTGGAGCGGGATATGCCCAAGACAGCAGCCTTTTTCCACCCCAGCTCCATGGAGAGCATCCGCAGCTTCGGCGGGGATTGCCTGACGCTGGTCTCGGAAATGCCCTTTTTCACTATCCCCAACGAGAGCCGCAGCCTGGCCTGGCCCAACCCGGACTACGAGAAATGGCGGCGGTTGATGAGTAGGTGGAAGATGGGGTTGGTGAGTGATGATGCCGAAGACTGGAGGCTTCGGCAAGCGCCCGAAGACTGGAGGCTTCGGCAAGCGCCCGAAGACTGGAGGCTTCGGCAAGCGCCCGAAGACTGGAGGCTTCGGCAAGCGCTGCAGGAGGCCCATCACCTGGGCCTGCGCGCCATGCCGGTGGCCGATCAGATGCGGCTGCAGTGGGAGCTTGTGGCGGCGGGGGTGGAGCAGGTTGTGGGCTGACGTCGAAGTCTGGAGACTTCGATGAGCGTTCGTCGAAGTCTGGAGACTTCTGTGAGCGTTCGTCGAAGTCTGGAGACTTCTGTGAGCGTTCGTCGAAGTCTGGAGACTTCGACGAGCGCGTTGTTATTTGTTTTCCTTACTTCCTTCGAGCAAGCGGATAGCCTTTTCGTATGCCTGCGCTGCATGACGATACTCGAATAGCAGGTAATGAGACCTCGCCTTTAACTTGTAGCTCCCATTTGGCAATGTTAATAAGCTTTTCGGTATGCTTCGGAGGCAAAGTCCAGGTTGGCGGCCGCCAGTTCCAGAGCAAGGGCCGGCAGGCGCTTTTCGAGTTCTTTTATCCGGCTCTTAAAGTGTTCTTCGGCTTCCAGGCGGCTGGCGATCTGCTGCCCGAGGCTTTCTTCCAGTTCGGCAATGGCGGCTTTGCGTTCCGCCTCGCTGGCCCGAAGGCGGGCAAGCATGGCATCCCGGCGGGCATAGAAAGCTTTTTTGCCGGCATAGTAGAGTTCCGTCTGGGCGCGGGCAAGCTGGCCTTTAGGGGCCAGATATACGCGCAGCGGCGTTTTTTGCCCGATAATGACGCGCTGCAGTTCGGAGGCGTTGACTACTTCCAGGCCTGCTTTTTCTATCGTTATTTGTACTTCAGTATTGATATCTAACCCCACAAACTCCAGCTGAAAAGACCCATCCTCATCGGTAGAAACCGGCGTTGTGAACGGGGCGCTCGCACAGGCGCCCGCCACATATTCTATATTGCCGGCATGGTATCGGCTGTTGTGGATGGAAACCCGGCCGCGGAGGGTAATCTGCTGAGCTTGTAAAGCGACAGCCAGGCAGAAACAAAGGGCAGTTAGAAATGGAAGTTGAACAGTCATCTGGTTGGGTGTTATAGCATTCCGGCCAGAGCCTACTGGCCAACAAATTTTATACAAAGTTATTTCCTGTTTGGGTTTCTGTAAACAGCCTCCTGATAAGTGGCCAGGATGAGCGGGCGGCGGGAGGGTTTAAGGAGATAGGTGGCATTGGACATCGAAGTCTGGAGGCTTCGACGATCAGCAGTCAGTCGGCTTCTGCTTCGCGAATTTGGCCTCAGAAGCCAAATTTTCGCATTTAGTAGTGATTAAAAAATCCGGGATGACTTCTGTTTTTCATTTTCCAGTTTTCATTTTCCCTCCAGCTCTTTCAGCAGCGCTTTCGCCTCTTCGTTATCCGGCCGGTATTCCAGCGCCTTGCGGCAGTCTGCTACAGCTTCCTGGAGCTGGCCTGCTTCCTGCCGCTGGCGGGCTCTTGTTTCGTAGTAGAGGGCAAGCGCATTCAAAGTTTCCTGCAAGCCAGGGTAGGTGGCGGGAAGTTTTTCCTTTTCAATGGAATAGGCTTTTTCCTCGTAGGAAATAGCCTGGCCAAAATCCTTATTATCGTAATAAATACCAGCTATAGTATGGAAGGAGCCGGCGATATCCGGATGGCCGGAAGGCAGCGCTTGTTCCCGGATGACAATGGAGTTTTGGGCCGCTTCCAGGGCCTTATCATATTCCTTCATTCCTTTGTAAATACCGGCTAAAGTATTATAGAAATCTGCTGTGTAAGGATGATTGGGCGGCAGGGCCTGCGCCTGAATGGCCATCGTCTTCTGTTGTGTTTCCAGCGCTTTTTCGAATTGCCCTGTTTTCTGGTAAATACGGGCCAGGGTGTTGTAGGCAAGCGCCACAAAAGGATGCCCGGGAGGGACGGCCTTTTCCAGGATGGACAGGCATTTTTCCTGTGTTTCCAGTGCCTTGTCATACTCTCCCAGAGAGATATAGATACCAGACAGAGAATTATGAGAAAGGGCGAAATGGGGGTGGTTGGGCGGCAGGGCTTGTTCTTGAATGCCAATGACCTTTTGAAAGGCTTCCAACGCCTTGCCGTACTCTCCCAGGCGAGCGTAAATGACACCGAGGGTGTTATAAGAATTTGCAATCACAGGGTGTTCAGGAGCAAAGGCTTTTTCAAAAATAACAAGTGCTTTTTGTTGGGCATCCAGAGCCCGGTCATACTCTCCTAACCGGCCATAAGCAACCGCGATTTGGTAGAAAGAACCGGCAACGGTAGGATGACCAGATTCAAAAATTTGTTCTTCGATAGCAATTGTTTTCTGATAAGCTTCCAGGGATTTTTCATATTCCCCCATGGCATCATAGGCAACGCCCAAATTGCTGTAGGCTATTGAAATGTCGGGATTAATGGGCCCTAAAGCCTGCTCAAATAGCGCAATGGCTTTTTGATGAGCTTCAAGCGCTTTCTCGTATTCCCCCCGGAGCCTGTAAATAAGGCCTAAATTGTCGTAAGCGACGGCGGTTTTTTCATGAATGGAGCCGAAAGCTTGCTCCCAGATGGAGAGCGCTTTTAGTCCAGCTTCCAGTGCTTTTTCATACTCCCCCATATCCCGATAGGTCAGGGATAAGTTGTTATAGGCTGTGCCGACTGCAGGATCGCCGGGCGGCAAAGCGCCCTGTTCTATGATGGCGAATGCTTTCTGCTGGTTCTCCAATGCTTTTTCGTACGCTCCCATCTCCTGATGAACCAGGCCCAGGTCATTGTATGCCCTGGCCAGGACAGGGTCATTGGCTTCCAGTATGCCTTCTTTTATATCCGCATTCTTTTGAAGGCATTCAAGCGCCTCCGGGTAGGATTGTAGCGCGGCATAGACAAGTGCCAACAGATTATACGCATCGGCCAGTTCCAGCCCCTCTTCTTCTTCTGTTTCTTTGAGTATCCGGATGATCTTTTTATACGCTTCTGCTGCCTGCCGGTACTGGAAAAGCAGGCTATGAGCTTCTGCTTTCAGTTTGTAGCTTTCTATCACCTGCGCAATTGCCTGCTTTCTGTTCGCTATGGCCTCTTCCAGCTTGGCCATATCCTCCCTGGCTTGCTGTATGGCGGCCATAGCTCCTTCATAAGAATCATCCAGCCTGGCATCGTCCAATACTTCAATAGCCCTCTCGATTTCACCCTTTTGGTAGTGCTCATAAGCTTCCTGATAGAGTTCGGAAGCAAAATCCAGGTTGACCGCCGCCAGCTCCTGGGCAAAGGCCGGCAGGTGCTTTTCGAGCTCTTCTACCTGTTTCTTCAAGAACTCTTCCGCCTCAAAGCGGTTGGCGATCTCCTGCCCAAAGCTTTCTTTCAATTCCGCCAGCGCCGCCTGGCTCTCTGCCTCGCTGGCCCGCAGGCGGGCGATCAGCTCATCCTTGCGGGCAAAGAGGGCTTGTTTGCTGATGTTGTACAGCTCCGTTTGCGCCTGGGCGAGCTGGCCTTTTTTAGCCAGGTAGACGCGCAACAGGGGCTTCTGCCCGATGATGACGCGCTGCATGTCGTAGGCGTTGACCACTTCCAGGCCGGCTTTTTCCACAGCTAACTGCACGGCCGTGCCGCCGTCGATGCCTACGAACTCCAGTTGGAACCGGCCCTGCTCGTCGGTGTCGTCCGGCGTGGTGAAAGGGGCGCTCACATAGGCGTCCTGCACGTAGGCGATCTCGCCGGTGTTGTAGCGGCTGTTGTGTATGGAGGCCTGGCCGCGCAGGGTGAGCTGCTGGGCGGACAGGGCCAGGGTAAAGGTTAGAAAGAGGGGGGGCAGGAGTAGGTGTTGCTTATTCATAGGGTTGGGTTTTGTGTTTGTTGTTATGGCGTCGAAGTCTGGAGACTTCGACGAGCGTGTCGAAGTCTGGAGACACAGGCGGTCGAAGTCTGGAGACTTCGACCAGCGGTCGACGAGCGTTATTTAGGTTTCAGATGGATGGGGATTTCCCGTTGGGTCTGCACCGGCACGTTCGACCTTTCAAAGGCCTCATACCCTTCCTTAAACGCCCGGATGGTTTGGAATTTCTGTTGCTTGTCTTCCGGAATAATTAATGCAAACTCCCCGTTCTGGTCGCTAAACGCCTCTTCCCCCTGCACGCTGACACGTACCCCTTCGACCGGGTCGCCGGTGATGTGGTCTTCGACGATGCCCCGGATTTGCCCCAGGCCCTCCAGCCTCACTTCCAGGGCAATATATTCCCCCCTCGTCAGCTGATAGGCCGAGTCGGGGCGGACGGCCCGGTAGGGTTCCCCTTCAGGGTCCCTGAAGAGAATTTCCACTTTCCTGCCCGCTTCGAAAAAGTCGTCGCTGACCTGCTTGAAGGTGGCTTCCCCTTCATTGTTGACCTGTTTCGACACGATAGCGTCTCCGTAGATCAGCTTCACAACGCCCCGGCTGGGCAATACCAGCTCGTCTTTTCCCTTTTTGCCGTGCACCAGTACCGTTACTGTATTGGATGCTGAAGAGGTAGTTGAGAACATTCCATATAAATCGACGCCTAATATGCCAGATATCACTGCTAAAATCCCAACGATCAGCCCTGCGCCGGTTACCCATTTCCACAGTTCTTGCGTTGGCTTTTTTCTCCTTGCTGCGCTTGTCTTATCCGTTGCAGGAGTATGGCCGTTCCCCCAACTATCAGAGAGGTGCCAGCCCAGGGCATCTTCTTTGCCTTCCTGGACATAGAGCCTCCAGGGCATATCCAGTTCTTCCGGTTCTAAGTTTGAAAAAAAGACATCCCGGTAAACGGCTACCTCCCGGCCCGAATGGGTTGCCAGATCAGCCGACCTGGCCTTCAAAGCCCCACTCCCAGTCCTGAACGCTTCCTCAATGCTGTGGCCGTTTACCAGGGCATGGTAGAAATGCTCGGCAAACCAGGTAGCTTCCTCGTCCGGTATGCTCCGGGTAGTAGCCAGCACAACCGGGATACCTGCCTCCAGATAGGGCCGGGCCTGCGCCTGGGTGGAACAACCATTGAGGAATAGCAGCCGAAGGCCGGTTTGGAGGCCGAGCATTTCCGCCAACCCGGTTACGTACCCATATCCATCTTCCAACGATAACTGGCTGCCGCCGGCGTGGCCTCCGTAATGAAAAACAGAGAGCCGGCCCCGGTACTGGCTCAGCAGCTTGGGCAGGTCCTTGTTTTCAATGCTTTCTTCCCGGAGCAGCTCAATCTGGCCGCGCTGTGCCAAAGGCAGGAACAGGTCTCTTAAAACAGCGCTCTCCCGTTTCAACTGTCGAAGATAGGCTTCACCCGGAGAATTGGCAAAGGCCAGGAAGATAAGCGGCACCCTTGATTTTAGAGACATGAAGCAGATGGTTTTGCCAAGTGCTGGTTAAGATAAGTAATATTGTAAAGGGGACAAAATGAAAGTGTTGTTGGAGGTGTCAGGCATCCTGTAACCTTTCCAACTTTCGCGCCAACTGCACCCCCACCCCCAACTGCCACAACCCGGCAATAATGCCCGCTTTCAGCCCGATAGTGAAAGTATCTTTAGGCAAGGCTCTTCCTGCGACCATAAACAATACGCCCAGCAGCACTGCCCCTATCCCTGTAATTACAATCGGCAATAAACGCGGCCAGCTGAGCGCCAGGAACCGCCGGCCCAGCCAACAGATCAGCCACCCCCCCAAGCCTCCGGAAATAGGGGCTATTATAAAAAAGAGCAAGTTGTAAGAGAGGCTGAACAACACCAGCCAAACGAGCAGGGCCAGGCCGGCAAATTGCAGTTGTGCGTCCCATCTGGCCCGAGGCCGAAAACTCAGTAGCATAGCAGCTATAAAATACAAGCCTACCGGGATGGCCAGATCGAGATCCAGGCTGTGCTCCGATTTATGGTAAAGGGTAACGACCGAAAGGATGGCGGAAAGGGTGAAGAGGAGGACGGCTCGGATCATGGTTGTTGTTTATGAGCGCGTCAAAGTCTGGAGACTTCGACGAGCGTTCGTTGTACTGTCAGGCTTCGACATCAATACGGATCCACATCCACGCTCACCCTTACCCCGCTGCAGCCCGACGTTTGCTGCATAGCATCGATGGCCTCCTGGATGGTTTCTTTGGCGTAGCGGATCTTCTTCGCATCTTTTGGCATCTTGATGAGGAAATCCAGCAGGTAGTATCCGCGGATGCGGTTGACGTAGGGCTCGGCCGGGCCGATGGCCCATTCTCCCAGCTTGCTTTTGAGCACCTGCTCGAAAATCCGGGCGCCCTCGTTGAGGGTCTTCGGCTTTTTGTGCCTCAGGGTGATACGGATGAGGCGGTAGTAGGGCGGGTAGTGGAATTGCTGCCGTTCCGTCATCTCGCGGGTGAAGAAGGCACCGTAGTCGTTGTCCAGCACTTCCCGGAGGACCGGGCTGGTGGTGTTGAACGCCTGGATGATGACTTTGCCCTGCTTGTGCTTACGCCCCGCCCGGCCGCTCACCTGCAGCATGAGCTGGAAGGCCCGCTCGCCGGCGCGGAAGTCCGGGAACTGGAGCAGCTGGTCGGCGCTGAGCACGCCGACGACGCCCACCCGCTCAAAATCCAGCCCTTTGGTGACCATTTGGGTGCCGACCAGGATGTCCAGGCGGCCCTCCTCGAAGTCGTTGATCAGCCGGGCGTGGGCGTTCTTGCCGCGCACCGTCTCCAGGTCCATGCGGCCGATCTTCGCATCGGGCAGGTAGATCTTGAGTTCATCTTCGATCTTTTCGGTACCGAAACCTTTGAGGACCAGCTGCCTGGCACCGCAGGCGGGGCAGGCGTCGGGCAGGCGGGCGGTATAGCCGCAGTAGTGGCACTTGAGGGCGTTTCTGAACTTGTGGTAGGTCAGGCTCACGTCGCAGTGGATGCATTCGGAGTGCCAGTCGCAGGTGAGGCAGCGGTAGGTAGGCGAGTAGCCGCGGCGGTTCTGGAACAGGATGGCCTGTTCGCCCCTTTCGAGGGCCGCCTTGAGCTCGTCCAGCAGCGTAGCGGTAAAGTGGGAATGGAGTTTCTGTTCCTGCATGGCCCGTTTGGCGTCGGCCACCTCTATGGCGGGCAGCTGCAGGCCGCCGAAGCGCTCCGGCATTTCCACCAGGCCGTATTTGCCGGTTTTGGCGTTGAAATAGGATTCGATGGAGGGCGTAGCCGTTCCCAGCAGGATTTTGGCGCCGTGCAGGTGGGCCAGGTAAACGGCTGCGTCGCGGGCGTTGTATCGGGGGTTGGGGTCATATTGCTTGTAGGAGTTGTCGTGCTCCTCGTCGACGATGATGAGCCCCAGCTTGCGGAAGGGGAGGAACAGGGCCGAGCGGGCGCCCAGCACCACGGGTTTGCCTTTCAGTACGCCGTTCCACATTTCCACCCGCTCGTTGTTGCTGAAACGGGAGTGGTAGATGGCGATCTGTTCGCCGAAGATTTTTTCCAGGCGCCCGGTCACCTGGGTGGTCAGGGCGATTTCCGGCAGCAGGTAGAGTACCTGCTCTCCTCTTTGGATGGTTTCCTGGATGAGTTCCACATAAACGCGGGTCTTGCCGCTGCCGGTCACGCCGTGGAGCAACACGGCGTTCTTTTCCCGGAAATGGCTGCGCAGCTCCGCCAGGGCCCGCACCTGCTGTCCGGAGAGCACATCGGCCTGCACGGTGTCTTCTTCATATCCTCCCAGCCGGCTCACCTCCCGTTCGTACAGTTCGAAAACCTCCTTTTTCTCCAGGGCCTTCAGCACGGAGGCATCCACGTTGGCCTTGCTGTAAATATCCTGCCGGCGGACAAACTCCCGTTGTTTGGCCAGCTGCACGTAGGCCATCAGCGCTTCCACCTGGCGGGTGGAACGGCTGCACAGCTCGAAGGCCTCCGCCAGCCGTTCCGGCCGGGAGGCGTAGGGTTCCCGGAGGCGCACGCAGGAGACCGTCTTCGGCTTGTACTTGGTTTTGAGGTCCTCCTTGAGATAGATGATCCGTTTCTCCAGCATGCGGCGGATCAGCGGGTAGACGGTTTTCTGCTGGAGGATGCCGCGCACGTCCTCAATGCTGATCTCTTTCTGTATGGTCAGGGCTTCGGCGACGAGGTACTCTTTATCGTCCAGCCCGCCGAAATCCTCGTCGAAGAGCGGGCTGAGGGTCAGGCGGGTTTCGCTGGCCAGCTTGAGGTTGGCGGGCAGGGCGGCGTGCATCACTTCGCCCAGGGTGCAGAGGTAATAGTCGGCCAGCCACTGCCAGAGCTGGAGCTGCACCTGGTTGATGATCGGCTCGTCGTCCACCACCGAAAGGATGGGCTTGGGGCGGTAGGCCTCCGGCGCCCGCCGGTGCTGCTCGACCACCAGGGCGGTGTACAGCCTGGCCTTCCCGAACTGCACCTCCACCCGCTTGCCGAAGGTGGCGTCCGGCACCAGTTGCTCAGGCACGGCGTAGGTATACGGCTTGGGCACTGCCAGAGGCAGGATGACGGTGACGTAGGTTTGGGTGGCGGTGGTGGGGATCATTTGGTTGTGAAAATGTGTATTGGTGTATTGGTGCCTGGTTTGAAATAGTGAAATACGTAGAAATATATTGAAATTCCTCGAAATATCCGTCAAGCCTGGGTTGGCAATGCATTTCATTCCTTCCCACTTTTTGTTTCAAAATTATAGCTTTTTTGTTTAAAACAAAACTATACTTGAAACAAAAAAGTAAAACCCTTATCTTGCGAAGATACAACCTTGACGTATGGAAACCACCACGAAGAAGATAACTTATCAGGAATTTCGCCAGATGGAATTTGACGATGACGACCGCTTTCTGTATGAACTCCTAAATGGCGAACTAGTGAAGAGAGCAGCACCTTCTCCCCTCCACCAACGCATCTCCGGCAGGCTTTCCCGGAAGATAGGAGCCTGGATTGAAGAAAAGAATCTCGGAGAATTATTTTATGCTCCCATTGATGTTTTTCTGGACGATTATAATGTCCCCCAACCTGATCTCATTTTTATAAAAAAAGAACGGCTGGGAATTGTCAACCTCGAAGAAGCTGTGATGGGTATGCCTGACCTGGTCATCGAGATTCTGTCTCCCAGTTCCATCAAACGGGACCGTTTTGAAAAAATGGAAGTTTACCAGCGGTTCAAAGCCCCTGAGTACTGGATCGTCGACCCCGCCAACAGCAGCATAGAAGTTTATACCCTGCAAAACGACAAGCTGGAGATCGCCGGTTTTGCTGCCCAGGAGGGCACCGTTCAATCTCCGGCCTTAGGAGGCTGGGAACTGGAAGTGCAACAGGTTTTTGAATGAAATCCCGGAAGCACCGGGCGGATTGAAAATTCCCCTTGTCACATAAAACCCGGAAGTTAGGAAGGGCTTGCGATTTTTGCCTGTTTCCACCCGGCTGCGGCTGCGGTTTGGCAGCGGCTCATCCGAGCAAACCGCACATCGAAAATCGCACATTAAACTTGACGGCAATAGGTTTTGTGCATTTATGGGAGGATTTCCCCTTTAGGGGATTTAAGGGGCGGGGCGGGCAAATGCACAAAACCTATTGCAGCGGAGTATAAACTTCAAAAATATTCCAATGCCTTCCCTCCCGCTCCGTTACTGCCCCCCTGCCGCCGCATCCTTCCGGTCGAACTTCTTCACTTTGCTCCGGCTCTTGAACGGCATATACCGGTAAGGGCGATCCTGGAAGTCGTTGACCAGCGAATCGGCACGCTGGCTCAGTTCGCTGATGTTGTTGTACAGTTCCTCATCGGACATCAACCTGCCCAGGGAGCCTTCCCCGTTCTTTATCTTGCCCACCACGTCCGAGACGCCGTCGAGGGCGCTGTTGGCGGACTCCATGGTGGTTTTCAGGCCGGCGATGGCCTCGTTGACCTCCCGGAGGGTCTGTTCCAGGTCGGCGGCGACGAGCTGGCTGCTCAGGGAGTCGGCGTTGCCGAGGATGCTGTTGATCTTGTCGTTGTTGCGTTTCAGGTTGCCGGTGATGGCATTCAGGTTGGACAGGGTGCCGTCGATGCTGCCGGAAGAGGAACGCAGCAGGCCGTCGAGCTGGCCGGTGGCGGAATTGAGGTTGGCCAGGGTAGACTCCAGGTCTCTCAGGCTTTTTCCAAGCGGGGAGTCGGGGTCTTCCAGCAAGGCCTGGTTCAGGGTGTCGATCACGTCCAGCAGGCCTTCTTTGATAATGCCGACATACTGTTCCACATTATCCTCTCCGACCATGGACCCCAGCAGCCCCCGGAATTCGCCTTCCAGCACGTCGCCGCTTTTGGCGCAATCGTCGCCGGAGCAAGGCCGGGAGTATTCCAGCATGATGGCCTTGCCGCCCATGAAGCCGGTGGAAACGATGACCGCCTTGGTGTCTTTGGGGATGGTCATGCCCGGCTTGAGGTCAAGGACGACCTCGACGGTCCGGTCCACGTCGCTGAGCAGGTTTACGCTGGCTACGTTTCCCACCTCGACGCCGTTGATGAACACCTGGGTGCCGATCTGCATGCGGTCCACTCTGGGGTAATAAACTTTGTAGGTGTTGGCCTGGAGCAGCAGGTTTTTCCCGCGGATAAACTTATAGCCCCACACCGAAAGGGCAATGGCGACCACTGCCAGGATACCTACCTTTACTTCGTTTGACATGGTATATCGGGTTTAAGCGCCGCAAAGGTAAAAAAAAGAAAATATCCCCGGCACTTATTCTAAGCAACTACCGCTGCGATGCGCTGCAACTAGTGCCTTCGGTCAAGGAATACCCAACTCCCGTTTGGCCTGCTCCACGGAAATGCGCCGGCCATCTTTGTAGGCGACGATGAAGGCATCGGGGAAGCCGCGGGCCTGCAGGAGCAGGCGGGCTTCGAAGGCCTGCTGGAGGGTGGAGAAGTTGCGGGCCTGGTATTTGAAGAGGTTGTCTTCGTTCACCACTTCGATCAGGTAGCCGGTATTGCGCCATTTGCTGTTGCTGGTGTCCACCGGTTTGGAGGAAGCAGCCAGCTGGACGTTGAACTGTATATTTTCGGAACCGGAAGCAGGCCCCGGCCATGCCCCGGGTGCCCCTTTCTCGCCGGTGGCGCCATAATCGTAAGCGCGGGGGGCAGGCGGGGCCGGGGGAGAATATTCCACCTGCCGGTTGGGGCGGCTGTAATCCGCCGGCTGGGAGGGCGGGGAGACATTCCTGGTTTTCACCGGCTGGTAGGCCGGCGGGCCTTCCGGCTCGCGGTAGGAATACGACTGGTTGGCCTGGACGTTCTTCTCCAGCGCCAGTTCGGGGTACTGGCCGCTTTCGACAATGGCCTTATACTCCTCAAAGGCTTTCAGGATGGCGCCGGCAACGGATTGCTGCCCCGTTTCGGTCTTCAGGAACTCTTCCTCCTCCTTGTTGCTCAGGAAACCCGTTTCGACCAGCACGCTGGGCATAGCCGTCTCCTTGAGCACTACGAACCCCGCCTGTTTAACCCCCCGGCTTTTGAGCCGGGCCTGGTGGAAAAAATTGGCTTCCACCCGCTCGGCAAAGAGGATGCTCTGCTCCAGGTAAGCGTTCTGGAACATGGTCAGCATGATGTGGCCTTCCGGAGAGTTGGGGTCGTAGTCGTAATTGCGGCGGTAGTCGTCTTCGAGCAGGATGGCGGCGTTCTCCCTTTTGGCCACTTCCAGGTTGTGCTCGGCGGTATGCAGCCCCATGACGTAGGTCTCGGTGCCGTGCGTAGCCGCCGAGCCGGGCATGAAGTTGCAGTGGATGGAGATGAACAGGTCGGCCTCGCTGCGGTTGGCAATGGCGGCCCGCTCGTAGAGCGGTATAAAAACGTCCTCGTTGCGGGTCAGGATCACCCGCACGTCCGGGAAACGAACCTGCATAGCGGCGGCCAGGGCCTGGCCGACTGACAGGGCCAGGTGTTTCTCCCGGGAGCTGCTCCCCAGGCAGCCGGGGTCGTGCCCGCCGTGGCCCGGGTCGATGACCACCGTTTTGATCCGGTAATCTTTTCTTTCTTTGATAACTTTGCCCATCTCGCCGCCAAAGCTTACTTTCGCAGCAGCTAAGGAAGCAGCGCGGGCCCCGGGCTCATGCAGCCCGCCCGCCCCGGGGCAGGAAAGCTCAAAAGATAACAAAGTGTTAAACCCCCGGTGGGTGAATGGCAAAAAACAAAACAGGATCGTTTGTAGGATGGTTACCGCTTTCTTCATAGCACAACTTAATGATATTTAATCCTTGAGAGCAAAGTTACCAATAATAATTGTATCCTTCATCTGGCCGTTGCTGAATCTGTCGGCGCAGGTGGTTCCCCCCTCTGCACGGGACAGGCTCCCCCCCGTTGCACAGGACACGCTGCCGCCGCTGGCGGCGGACAGCCTGCGGGTGGACTCCGCCGCCGTCACCGCAGCTGCCGACAGCCTGGCCAGGCCGCTGCAGCAGGTAACTTTCTCCCGGGACTCCCTGGACGCCCCCGTGGAATATACCGCCACGGATTCCATGATCTATGACATCCGCGGGCAAAAAATCCACCTCTACGGCAACGCTTCCGTAACCTACACGACCATCAACCTCAAGGCGGATCATATTATCTTCGACTGGGCGACCAACATCGTCACCGCCGAGGGCATGCCGGACAGCCTCGGCCGGCCGGCCGGAAAGCCGGAATTCTCCGACGGCGACCAGAGTTTCCTGGCCGACAGCATGCGCTATAACTTCCAGACCCGCAAAGGCGTCGTTTATGATGTGACAACGACGCAGAACGACGTCGTCGTACACAGCGCCCGCTCAAAATTCGTGAGCAGCCCGGCGCAGGACACCACCCAGGAAACCAACAACGTCATTTTCAGCTCCGACGCCCTGTTCACCACCTGCACCCACGACGACCCCCACTTCGGCATCCACAGCCGCCGCCAGAAGGTGGTGCCCAACAAGCTGGTAGTCGTCGGCCCTTCCAACCTGGAGATCATGGGCGTGCCCACCCCCCTGTGGCTGCCCTTCGGCTTCTTTCCGATCTCCTCGGGGCGCCGCACCGGCCTGCTCTTCCCGCGCGATTACCAGTACTCCCCGCAGTGGGGCTTCGGCCTGGAAGGCATCGGCTGGTTCTTCCCCCTGGGCGACCATTTCAACCTGTCGCTCACCACCAACCTGTACATCAAGGGCACCTGGGGCGTCAACGCCATCTCCCAGTACCGCAAGCGCTATAAATACAACGGCAGCTTCGACCTCGGCTACGACGTGCGCCGCCAGGAGGACGACGAGGGCAACATCAACCGCCCCAAATCCTTCCGCTTCCGGTGGTCGCACCAGCAGGACCGGTCCGCCCACCCGACCAACACCTTCGGCGGCTCCATCAACATACAGACCAACAACTACCAGAGCCGGGTGTTTAACGACTTCAACAACGTTACCAACAACCAGCTCAACTCCAACCTGGCCTTCAGCAAAAACTGGCGCGACAAACCCATCAACCTCAACGCCAGCCTCAGCCACAGCCAGAACTCCAACACACGCAACGTCACGATCAACTTCCCGAACGTCAAATTCCAGACCCAGGCGCTCTACCCCTTCAAGCGCAAAGAGCGCAGCGGCAAAGAGAAATGGTTCGAAACCATCACCCTGCGCTACCAGGGCGACGCCCGCAACCGCTTCGAAGCGAAAGATACTACCCTGTTCACCCAGCAAACCCTGGAGGACGCCCAGTTCGGCGTCCAGCACTCCATCAATACCGGGACCTCCTTCAAGCTGTTCCGCTACTTCAACCTCAACCCCAGCGTCAACTACGACGAGGTGTGGTACCTCAAATCCCTGCGCAAGGACTTTATCCCCGGGCTGGAGATCGACACTATGTTCAACAACGGGGTTGAGACCTATGATACCACCGCCTACGGCGAAATTAACGAAAGGCTGATCACCGGTTTCGAAAACTTCCGCGAGTTCAGCGCCAGCATCAGCCTCAACACCCAGCTTTTCGGCACCATGCAGTTCAAAAAAGGCTGGCTGCGGGGCATCCGCCACGTGATGAAGCCCAGCGTCTCCTTCGGCTATACCCCCGATTACACCATCCCGGAGCTGGGTTATTTCCGGACGGTGCAGGACTCCAGCACTGCCGACGGCCTGCGGGAATACTCCATCTTCGAAGGCGCCATCTTCGGCGGCCCGTCCACCGGCGGCAGGCAGATGGCCATGAGCTACAGCATCAACAACATCTTCGAGGCCAAGTACTTCTCCAGGAAGGACTCCACGGACAAGAAGCTCAAGCTGTTCGACAACATCGTCGTGTCCGGCAATTACAACTTCGCTGCCGACTCGCTAAACTTCAGCCCGGTCAACATCAGCGGCACCACCCGCCTGGCCAAGGGTATGACCACCGTGGGCCTGCGCGCCCAGTTCGACCCCTACGCCGTAGACGAGGTCAACGGCCGGGCCCGGCGGGTCAACCAGTTTGCCTGGAACCGCGACGGCAAGCTGCTGCGCTTCGTCAACGCCCAGGCGCGCTTTACGACCAACATTACCGTGGGCAAAATCCGCGCCCTGTTTATGGGAAAAGAGGAAGAGGTGATCGAAGATCCCCTGGAGGAAGAGGCCAGGAGGCTGGAAGAACCGGAAGAGACCGACTTCCTCAGCCTGTTCGAGAATTTCCGCATCGGCCACAACCTCGTCTTCGACTGGGAGGGCCTGCCCGACGGCCGCGACACCTTCAAAGTCACTACCCACTCCATCAACTGCCAGGGCAACATCGCCCTGACCGACAACTGGAACGTCAACATCGGCAACTTCGGCTACGACTTCGTCCGCAAGGGCATCACCTACCCTTCCGTCGGCTTCTCCCGCAACCTCCACTGCTGGGAGATGGGCATGAACTGGCAGCCTACGCGGGGTACCTACAGCTTCTTCATCCAGGTGCGGCCGGGCACGATGGACTTTTTGCGGATACCGTATAACAGGAATAATATTGATGCGCGAAGTGGGTTTTGAGCGTTCGTCGAAGTCTGGAGACTTCGACGAGCGGTTTTTGATGTCCGGAAACCGCAAATTACTTCTTTCGGGCATTATTCTCACGCACCTTAAACCAACGCCAATGGCCCCTTCCCCCGATCGACAAACAATCCGTCCCGCCGTATGCCCGGCTCTCCTGTTTTTTCTAATGGCCCTCCTTCCGGCCGGCGTTTTTACACAAGCATCCGTCAACCCCACCATCAAACACCTCACCCTGAAGGACGGCCTGCGCCAGTCCTCCATCCTGGCTTTATTTCAGGACAGCCACGGCATCATCTGGATCGGAACCGAAGACGGCCTGCACAAGTACGACGGGTACACCTTTACGGTTTTTGCGCATCAGCCGGGCGATGCCCATACGCTTAGCAACAGCAGTGTCAACAGCATTGTGGAGGACGGGTTCGGGAATTTGTGGGTGGGGACGGATTACGGCCTGAACCAGTTTGACCTGGAGACAGAAACCGTCCGGCGGGTGTTCCTGACCGACTCAGCTTCCGTCAGCCGGCGGCTCTGCCGGGTGCGCCACCTCGTTTATGACGCGGCGGACAGCCTGCTGTGGATCGGCACGAACGGTGGCTTACGGCAATTAAAGCTCACCGCCCGGCGGGAGGGCGCTCTGTTGGTTGTTCTCCCGCCTTTTACCGGGCCAGGCATAAACGGAACGGTTATCCTGCGCTTGTTCCTGGATTCCGAAAACGACCTGTGGTTTGGCACAGCATCCGGGATTGGCAAGGTGGAGCGGGATGATGGAAAAGCATATTATCCTTTTATTGAGGAGAAGCAATTTATATTCGACATAGTTGAAGATAGCGAAGGCTATATCTGGTGCAGTTCCAACCGAGATGTCAGGGTATTTCACAAAGACAGCCTGGGTATGGACGTCGAGCCGGTCATCCACAGAGACAGCATAAATTTTGAATACAATATTCCACTGTGCAAAGACGCATCGGGCCGTATCTGGGCAGCTACGGTAAAAGGACTGTTTCAGTTCGACCCCGGGAGCAGAAATATTACAAAAACAATTAAAGAATACGACACGGAGCAGAGGCTGGCTCTACCCCAATACACGACAATGATACAGGGCCGTTCCGGGGTATTCTGGATCGGCGCTTACGGAGGCATACGGCTGTTAAACCTGAGCGAACAACGGTTTATCCATCTTCGTGCGCCGCAGGCCCGGGAGGGAAGCAGCCGATTCGTACGGTCCGTTTGCGAAGATAATGAGGGAACAGCCTGGTTTGGCACCCAGATTGCCGGGCTGTATCATCTGAGAAAAGGCGAATTAATACCGAAGCGCTTCGACATCGGCATGCCGGCTCCCGCAGTTATTGAAGCCATTGCCGCATCTCCCGGAGGCGAAATCTGGGTAGGAACCAATGTCAACGGCCTGTTCAGGCTAAACAAAAAGAACGGGGCAGCAGCGAAAGTCGTTTTCCCCCAAAACATTTGGGATAAAACCGGCGCAAGGCCCGATTTGGCCACCTCGGTCCTGGTCGGCCGGGAAGGTTTTATTTGGATTGGAGGAGAGGGTGCCCTTTTCCGGTATGATCCGCACCAGGAGGCATTCCTATACGCCAAAGCCCCTCCCGACAATAAGGTAACCATCCGCTCCATAGCCCAGGACTCCGCCGGCATGCTCTGGGCCGGGACGTTCGAATCGGGCCTGTTTCAATTCAACCCGGACTCCATCAACAGCGCCAACCCAACGCTCCTCCCTGTGCCGGTCCGGGGCAAAGGCGCTGACTACGGCGAATACAACCGGATCAACCACATTTTTTGCAGCCCAACGGGAGACCTGTGGCTGAGCACTTACGGGGGAGGTTTGGTAAAAATGGACATGGAGGCCGATACATTTTCCTTTTTCAATTCTTCCAATACCGATTTACCGGACGATATCATTTACGGGGTTTTGGAAGATGAAAAGGGCTTCCTCTGGGTGAGCTCCAATAAGGGCATTACGCGGTTCCACCCCGACAGACTAAGCGCCTGGCCCTTCGACTACCGGGATGGCCTGCAGAGCAACGAGTTCAACTCCGGCGTTTGTTTTAAAACCAAAACCGGAAGGATGTACTTCGGCGGGATCAATGGCCTCAATACCTTCCGGCCGGATCAGATCGCAGAAAACCCTTATCGACCGCCAGTCGCTTTTACCGATTTCCGGATAGGCAATGAACCAGTGCCGATCGGCGATCAATCCGTCCTGAAAAAACACATCAACTTCACCGATACCATAATACTAAGGCACCGGCAAAACAACCTCTCCTTTGAAGTAGCCGCCCTGGACTATTACATTCCTGAAAAAAATCAGTACAAATACCGGTTATTGCCTGATGACGAAGATTGGGTTGAGAGCGGGACCCGCAGCTTCTTCAGCTATACCAACCTGAGGCCGGGAACGTATACGCTGGAAGTCAAAGGCAGCAACCACGACGGTGTCTGGAATGAGCAGGCCCGGCAGTTGACCATTATCATTCGCCCTCCCTGGTACTGGAATGCCTTCTCGCAATCTTTTTACCTGCTCTTCCTGGCCCTGGCTACCTATGGCTTTTACAGCTTTCAACTGTCGCGCCGGCTGGCGGAACGGGAAGCCCGTCGCCTCCGGGAACACGATGAATTAAAATCGAGGTTTTTCGCCAATATCTCGCACGAACTGCGAACGCCCCTCTCCTTAATTTACGGAAGCGCCGAGATGATCCGGGGCAACGGCGCATTCCGGGGCCAAATCCTGCACAATGCCCGAATCCTGCAAAACCAAACGCGAAAAATCCTGGACCTCGCCCGGCTGGAGTCCAGCAAGATCGAATTATCCCTGATCCAGGACGACGTCATCAGCCTCCTGAAAAATACCTGCGCTTCATTCGCCGTACTGGCGGGCCGGAAAAAGATCGATCTTCAATTTCAGTCCAATGAACAGGAGCTGTTTATGGATTTGGATCCGGAACGGCTCCAGCAGGTGATCAGCAACTTGCTGAGCAACGCCCTGAAGTTCACTCCGGAAGGTGGCGCCGTGACAGTGTGCGCCGAAAAGGCCAGTGAAAATTCCGGGCCCTGGCTGAAAATCGCCGTGCAGGACACCGGCATCGGAATCGAGGAAGAAAACCAGCATAAAATATTCGACCGGTACTTTCAGGAAAGCAACTCCGGGATTCAAATCCAGCCCGGGGCCGGCATCGGGCTTTCCCTGGTAAAAGGGCTGGTGGAGCTGATGGGCGGCCATATCGGCGTACAAAGCCAAAAAGGAGCGGGATCAACCTTTAGGGTGGCACTGCCAATAGCGCAAAACGCGGAAAGGAAGGCCGCCGAATTGGCGTTCCCGGAAGCAGAAACCGTATCGCCTATCGCTGTACCGGCAGACGACAAGACAACCCTTAACGGCAAAAAGCCCACTATTTTGATCATCGACGACCACCCCGGCATCCTGCAGCACTTCCAGTTCCTGCTGAAAAAGGACTACCGGCTGCTCTTTGCCGCCGACGGCCAGTCCGGCATCGACAAGGCCATCCGGTCGGTGCCCGACATCGTCATCAGCGACATCATCATGCCGGAGAAGAATGGCTATGAAGTCTGCGAAACCCTGAAGGCCAACGAAATCACCAACCACATCCCCGTCATCCTGCTGACCGCCAAGGACGGTCCGAATCCGAAGAAGCTCAGCCTGGAAAAAGGGGCGGATGCCTTCCTGGCCAAGCCCTTCGAAACGGAAGAGCTGTTCGCCCGCCTCCGCAACCTGATCCGCCTACGGCAAATCCTCCAGGAAAAATACGCCAAAACGGTCTTCATCCGGTTTACCGAGCAGGAGAACGGGCTGGCCGAAGACCCGTTCATGGAGGTCATCCTGGCCGTCATCGAGAAAAAATACGCAAATGAGCATTTCGGCGCTCCCCAGCTGTGCCAGGCCGTACCTTACAGCCGCGCCCAGGTGTTCAAAAAGGTGAAAGCGAAAACCGGAAGAAGTGTCAATGAATTTATCAACCTGTACCGCCTCCGGAAGGCCCGGCCGTTGGTTGAAGACACGACTTTGCCTATCTCGCAGGTGGCTTATCAGGTAGGATTCGGCAATCCCGACTATTTTACCAGGAAGTATAAAAAAGAATATGGGGAGGCGCCGGCGGAGACGAGGAGGGGTAGGGGGTGAGTAATCGGACAGGTTTAGATTAACGTGAGGTTTGAGTGTGATGAAGCAACAAAGTAGTATTGAGTGGTCGAACATAATTAAATTGAGTATAACTTTTTCTTCAACCCATTAAATCGCAGAAGTACTCCCCCTCCCTTGGAGAGCCTGTCCCGCACCCGAAGGGGCGGGAGGGCTGGGGGAAGGCTTATCTAAGCCAATGAAATCTAAACGCAAATTAAATCCGTCTGGTTACTTGATACTATAGTGCGGGAAATAGGGACTATAGTGCGGGTAAAGTTTTCGGCCTGTCTTTATCTTTCCCTGGAAAATACTTCAAATCGATTTGAAGGCCCCTTGGTATCAGGGGTGGTTTTTTATTGCCGAACTTCTAACCTCTGCATCTATTCTGTTATCACATTTTCAGTCAGTAAAAACTATCCATGAAGGCTGGCTACGGGGCAGGCATGGCTGGCGCAAAACGCACCAGATGAATTTGGCGCGTCCGGTTTACTGACCGATAAAACCCTTTTCTCATGAAATACTTACTCACTGGATTAGTTGTTCTTGCTTTTGTTTCAAATTCATTTGCTCAGGCGTGGAGTGAGGACTTTGAAGGAGCCTGGCCGCCGCCCGGCTGGTCTGTTTCAAATGGGGTCTGGGGGCATGAGACTGAATTTGGCCATGAAAGTCAACGCTCAGCAGGAACTACTCCAGGAGGAAATTATCCTGATGGTGTTTCTAGCCGGCTGGCCACCCACTCCTTTCTGGTACCCACCGACAACCCCCGCCTGCGGTTCTGGCACTGGTTTAGCTTCTCAAGCAGCGACTTGGGCCGGGTACAGGTCTTGCCCCAAGGCGCAACAGAATGGGTAAACGCCTCTCCAACCTATTACAACACCGGCAGCAACATGTGGACTTATCCATCGGTTGACCTGAGCGATTACGCTGGCCAAAACATACAGATCGGCTTTTATTTTGAGGCCACTGATGCTGTTATCGAGGTTCAACCTTCTATGTATATTTTTTAAAAAATCAGATGCTGGCAAATCAATTCAGAGACCTATCCAAATTATTTTCCTATAACCATCAAAATTACTACACTATGGGTCATTTCTCCATTCAAATTTACCCCGTCAAAAGCCTAATCGCCGCTGCCATTCTTTTCTGTTCTTCCTTTGCTTTCGGGCAATGCTATGATGAAGACAGGCTTCTGGCATACTATCCATTCGACGGGGACGCCAATGATGAAAGTGGCGGCAATTGGCCCGGAAGACTGCGCGGAGCCCCCCGGTTTTCAGATGGCAAACTTGGACAAGCCATTTATTTTGATGGCGAAAGAGACTATGTAACTATTGATACAGGATTCCAACTGCCAAATGATTTTACGGTTTCAGCCTGGGTGAACGTCGATACAATTGCAGAACCCCCTCTGCTATTGGCAGGATTTCAGGCTGTGTTTGTTAAAGCTTCGACCCTACTTGGCGGTCCATTTTGGTGTGGATTACGGGGCAGGGAAGTCGTTTTTCTGGTTGGAAACGGCGAAGGAGAGGATGAATGGTTAGTATCGGCCCCAATAATTTCCGAGGATTCAACTTTCCACATCGCTTGGGTGCGCGATCAAGGTAGTGCATACATATATGTCAACTGCGAGTTGGTTGCTTCAAGGGATAATGTTCCGGAGATCATCCAGAATTCAGATACGGTAAGCATTGGAGGCAGGGTAGCGGAGGATGGCAAGTTCAGAAATAGATTCAAGGGGTGGATTGATGACCTCAGAGTTTACAACGGCCCACTATCTATAGAAGAAATATGCTGCCTTGTCCCAACACATGATGTACATTTCGTTGATCTGCGCATGCGTGTTTCTCCCAACCCCAATCCTGGATTTTTCAACGTGAAATTTCAGGAAGAAGAAGGCGAAAATTTGCGAATTAGCATTTTTGACCTGTCAGGGAGGAAGGTCCGGGAGCAAGAATTGGTAAAAGGCACTGCCTTACTGGATTTCGATTTATCGGAAGAAGCCGGAGGTATTTATTTTTTAGTCGTTCAAGATGGATCGGGGCAGGTTTTACAGCGTCAGAAAATAATTATAGCCCGGGATTAACCTCTAATCTTGCATACGCCCGATAGGGGGAGGCTCTCTTTACCTCCCCTTATCATTTCCCTGCCCTCCCATAAAAAGCCCGTCCATTTTCCCGCCCATCTCATTATTTTTCCCCTTATTGAGTCTAAAAAGCAGCCATGGAAATCCTCCGCATGATCGTTCTTCTGTCGCTTTTTGCGATGGCCAGCCCGGCTGGGTTACGCTCCCAGGCCCATGAGATAAGCCTCACCACCCCCTCACGGCCACAAGCGGCTATTCCACAGCCCCGCCTCCTCCTCCCTGCCCGCACCTTCGACGGCCAGGCCATGCACGAAGGCTGGGCCGTCCTGGTAGAAGGCAACCGCATCACTGCCGCCGGGCCCCTGGCCGCCCTTTCCATTCCGGCTGGCGCCGAGGCCATCGAGCTGCCCGGCCACACCCTGATGCCCGGCCTGATCGAAGGCCATTCCCACCTCCTGCTCTACCCGTACAACCGGGCCGACTGGAACGACCAGGTGCTGAAGGAATCCAACGAGCTGCGCGCCATACGCGGGGCGGTGCAAGCGGAGGAGAACCTGATGGCGGGCTTCACCACGGTGCGCGAGCTGGGCACCGAGGGCGCCGGCTATGCCGACGTGGCGATCAAGCAGGCCATCGAACAGGGCATCATCCCCGGCCCCAGGCTGATCGTCTCGGGCCGGGCCATCGTCGCCACCGGCAGCTATGGGCCGAAGGGCTTCAAGCCGGACTTCGACGTGCCCCTGGGCGCCGAGCCGGCCGACGGCGACGCCCTCATCCGGGTGGTGCGCGGCCAGATCGGCAAGGGGGCGGACTTCATCAAGGTGTACGCCGATTACCGCTGGGGGCCGGACGGGGAAGCCCAACCCACCTTCCTGCAGGAAGAACTGGAGCTGATGGTGCGCACCGCCCGCAGCAGCGGCAGAGGCGTCGCCGCCCACGCCGCCACCGCCGAGGGCATGCGCCGGGCTGCCCTGGCCGGCGTGGAAACCATAGAGCACGGCGACGGCGGCACCGCCGAGGTGTTTCAGCTCATGAAGGAAAAAGGCGTAGCCCTCTGCCCCACCCTGGCCGCCGGCGACGCCATCCTGCGCTACCGCGGCTGGGACGGCCGCCCGGAAACCGAACCGGAGCGCATCAAACAGAAGAAAAAGTCCTTTCAACTGGCCCTGGAATCGGGCGTCACCATCCTGGCCGGCGGCGACGTGGGCGTGTTCGAACACGGCGAAAACGTCCGCGAACTGGAGTTGATGGTGGAATACGGCATGCCCCCTCTGGAGGTATTGCGGGCCGCAACGGCCGTCAACGCCGAAGCTTTCCACCTCCCGGAGCTGGGCCGCATCCGGGAAGGCTTCCTGGCGGACCTCATCGCCCTGGAAGGCAACCCGGCGGATGATATTTCGAGCTTGCGAAAAGTGAGGCTGGTGATGAAGGATGGAGTGTTGTACAGAAAACCGTAACTTGCCGGCGTACTCACTCATTCACTCATTCACTCATTCCTTCACTCCATGTCCCCCCTCCTCACCCGAACCATCTGGCTGCTCGGCCTGGTTAGCCTCTTCACCGACATGGCCAGCGAGATGCTGTATCCCATCATGCCCCTGTACCTGGAGAGCATCGGCTTTTCGGTGTTGGGCATTGGCGTCCTGGAAGGCATTGCCGAAGCCACGGCGGGCCTGAGCAAAGGCTACTTCGGCAAGCTGTCGGACCACCGGGCGCGCAAAGTGCCCTTTGTGCAGTTGGGCTACCTGCTCAGCGCCCTGTCCAAACCCCTGATGGCCGCCTGGACGGTACCCCTCTGGGTGCTGGCTGCCCGCACCACGGACCGCCTGGGCAAGGGCGTCCGCACCGGCGCCCGCGACGCCCTCCTGGCGGCGGAGGCCACCTTCGCCACCCGCGCCCGCATCTTCGGCTTCCACCGGGGGATGGACACCCTGGGGGCAGCCATCGGCCCGCTGCTGGCCCTGCTCTTCCTGTGGTACTATCCGGAACACTACCGCACGCTCTTCCTGCTGGCGCTCTTTCCCGGCCTGGCAGCAGTGGGGGTCACCCTCCTGTTGAAGGAGCCGAAAGAAGCCGCCGCCGTCAAAGCCCAGGGCAGCCCCGGTTTTTTCAGTTTCCTGAAATACATCCCGGCGAGCAGCCCGGCCTACCGGCGCCTGCTGTGGGGCCTGCTGGCCTTTGCCCTGGTGAACAGTTCCGACCTGTTCCTGCTCCTTTTGCTGAAATACAAGGGCATCAGCGATTCCGTGCTCATCGGCTTTTACATCTTTTACAACCTCGTCTACGCTCTGGCGGCTTTCCCGGCGGGCAGCCTGGCCGACCGCTGGGGGCTGAAGCCGGCATTCGTCAGCGGCCTGCTGATCTTCGCTGCCGTCTACGGCGGCATAGCGGTGGCGGACAACTGGTGGCAGTTCGGCCTGCTTTTCCTGCTCTACGGCCTGTACGCCGCCCTGACCGAAGGGGTGGCCAAGGCCTGGATCAGCAACCTGGCGACGGCCGAAGAGCGGGCCACCGCCATCGGAACGTACGAGGGGCTGAGGTCGGCCGCAGCCCTGCTGGCCAGTGCCCTGGCGGGGCTGGTGTGGTTTCAGCTGGGGCCGGCGGTGTTGTTTGGGGTGACGGCGGTGGCAGTGGGGGCGATCGCCTCTTATTTCATCTGGAAAGTACCGGGATAGGCCAACCGTTCCGGCAAACTGGCCGCGTTCGAAAGGCGTTTCGGGTTGTTTAGTAATCCTTAAAAAATAACTTCACGGCCCTTAGTTGTAGTGAAGTGAAGCAGCCAGTCAGGGTTCCAGCGGGGTCAGGCTGCTGAACGAGCTACAACTAAGGGCCTCAAACAGTGAAGTTATTTTTTAATCACTACTTAGTGAAAGAGGCTAATTGTTTTAACCGCTTTTATGCAACTCCGTTTGTTTTCGCCAAAAAATTACATTATTTTTAGCGAAACCGTATTTTTGAACTAATATTTCGCTGGAATAATGTTTTGTTTATGGCGGAAATGACCGGAAGAGAAAAAGAAGCAGCACTATTACGCTCCTTCACCGAAATGGACCGATCCATATTTGCCGCAGTTTACGGCCGTCGGCGGGTAGGGAAAACATTTCTGATCCGTTCGGTTTTTGAAGGCCGCTTTACCTTTCAGTTGACGGGTATCGCGCAGGTGGAGACCAAGCAACAGTTGGCCAACTTTCACGCAAGCCTGGTACGGTATTTTCCGCTTTTTGAGGACCGGCCGGTCGCCAACGACTGGTTTCAGGCTTTTCAATACTTGATCAGTGCCCTGGAAAGTATACAGGAACCGGGAAAAAAAATCGTGTTTCTCGACGAGCTGCCCTGGTTGGACACCCCCCACTCCATATTCATCTCCGCTTTGGAACACTTCTGGAACAGTTGGGCCAGCGCACGCAGCGATGTGATATTGATCGTTTGCGGCTCTGCTGCTTCCTGGATGATCAACGAACTGATCAACAATACCGGCGGGCTGTACAACCGGGTGACCCACCAAATCGCCTTGGAACCTTTTACCCTGGCGGAGTGCGAAGCCTTTTTCCGGGCAAAATCCCCAGGTTTTGACCGCTACCAGCTTCTGCAGTTATACATGGTTTTTGGCGGCATCCCATTTTATCTGGAAGCAATCGATCCCGGAAAAAGCGCTACGCAGAACATCAACGACCTGTGTTTTGCGCCCCAGGGCCGTTTGCGCCGGGAATTTGGCCGGCTATATGCTTCCCTGTTCAAAAAGGCGGACAAACACATAGCGGTCGTCGAAGCGCTGGCCCAAAAGTCAAAAGGGCTCCAGCGCGGGGAGTTGCTAAAAGCCGCCCGTTTGCCGGACGGAGGAAGCGCTACCGCCATCCTGCGCGAGTTGGAAGAGAGCAACTTCATCCGGAAATACCAAGCTTACGGCAAGAAGAAACAGAAAGCAATCTATCAGCTCGCCGATTTCTATTCCTTTTTCTACCTGCGTTTTCTGAAGAACCGGAACCGGTTGGACGAGGATTTCTGGATCAAAGGCGTCGATACGCCCGAGGTGCGGGCCTGGAGCGGCTATGCCTTCGAGCAGGTTTGCCTTTCGCATCTCCGCCAGATCAAGAACGCGCTGGGCATTGGCAGCGTGCAGACGCAGTCTTCTGTCTGGTCGGGCAGCGACGGCACGGAAAGCGCGCAGATCGACCTCGTGATCGACCGGCGCGACCAGGTAGTGAACCTCTGCGAGATCAAATTCTCGATCAGGCCTTTTACTATCGACAAAACCTATGCCGAAAACCTGCGGCGGAAGATCGGCATCTTCAAGGCATCTACCAAAACATCCAAAGCCGCCTGGCTGACGTTTATCACCACTTTCGGATTGACGACGAATGTCCACGCTCAATCCCTCGTCCGCCAGTCTTTGACGATGGATGCGCTGTTTGGGGATGGAGAGCTATTCGTATGAGCAGGCCGGAAATTGAAAATACGGCCTTTGGGCTTAGGGCTTGCGCAGCAACGTTTGCATAAAACCAATCGATATCACCTGATCCGCACCACAATCCCATCCTGCAGGTGCTGCCGGCGCAGCTGCTCCAGGTGATCGGCAGCGGAGCTTTTGCTGGCGAAGGGAGCAATCAGGACCTTGTAGTAGCCCCCCTTCTGCCAGATATACAGGTTCTGCACGCCGCGCTGCCCGAGTTGCCGGAGCTGGCTCCCGGCGTTGTCCAGCTGGCGGTAGGAAGCCAGCTGAACCCCGTAGCCGGCGGTGTTCGGAGGAAGCATGGGATATGGCGCCACATTGCCCCTGGGGGAGGTATTGTAATTGTAAGCGGAAGGGCCGGGCTGCCCGTAGCCGCGCCCGGCAGGCGCCCCGCCGGAGGGCGCCGGCGAATTGGCGTACGAATAGGCTGCCGCTCCGCCCAGCGTGCCGTTTACCGGGTTGGCATCGGACTGGCCTACGGTTTCCAGGCGGACC
Organism: Lewinellaceae bacterium; assembly: GCA_020636375.1. Lineage (GTDB taxonomy): Bacteria > Bacteroidota > Bacteroidia > Chitinophagales > Saprospiraceae > JACJXW01. Next base: position 52,991 of record JACJXZ010000002.1, read on the forward strand.
CGCGCTCTGCCCTTTTTCACCAGGCCGATCTTCATCGCGGCGGCTTTGGACAGGTCGATGATCACATCGGGGTCAAACGGGCCGCGGTCGTTGACGCGGACGACGACCGATTGGCCGTTGTCCAGGCGGGTAACCCGCACCAACGTTCCCTTAGGCAGCGTCTTATGAGCGGCAGTGAAGGCTTCCATCCGGTAGACTTCCCCCAGGGCAGTACGCTGCCCGTGCAGGTAATCGGCGTAATAAACGGCAGCCCCTTCCTGGACGCCATTGTTCACAGAACTGGAATGATACTGGTAGCCTGACTGAGAATAAATCCGGCAAACGCAAAGCAACAGTATTGCCAGGAGAGAGATATACTTCATGATTTCTGATCTTTTTCCATGTATTTCCACGTATTTCCACGTATTTCCATGTATTTCCACGTATTTCCACATATTTCCACCCATTTCCATGTATTTCCACGCATTTCCACCCATTTCCCCATTCCATTCCTACTTCAGCTGCACCACGATCCCGTCCAGCAAATACTGGCGCCGAAGCTCATTGAGGTAATCCGTAGCGCTGGCCTTATCCTGGAAGCGGGCGATGACCACCCGGTTCACGCCGTCTTTTTCCCAGATGTAAGCATGTTGCAGGCCTTGCTTCAGGAGCTGGTTGACGTAGCTTACCGCATTGGCGCCCTCATCGTAAGAAGCCAGTTGGATGACATAACCGCTGAGCCCGGGAGCAAGCGCCCGGCCGCTGTTCAGCACAACGCCGGAGGAAGCAGCCGCCGGCTGGCCGGCGTAAGCCGAGTAGGTGTTCTGCCCTCCGCTTTCAGGCCGCATCCGGGCATCTTCAAAACCATAACTCCGGGGCTCTTCGAAGGGAGACCGGGCGCGCAGCTGCCCGGAGCGGCTGCCGGCGGGATAGTAGTTATTGTTTTGGCCGGCGGAATATTCGGCTGGGAGGCGACCGCCGTCAATCCGTTCGATCTGCACCTGCAATTTTCCGGCGGCGACCAGGCCGATCTGCATGGCTGCGGCGCGGGAAAGGATGATCCTGCGCTCCGGGTCGGCGCCCATTTTGTCGTTGACCCGCACCTCCACGGACTGGCCGTTGTCGAGCCGGGTGACCCGGAGCATAGTGCCGGAGGGGTAATGCTGATGCGCTGCCGTGAAAGCCTCCCTTCGGTACAGCTCTCCGTAGGAGGTCGCCTGCCCGTGCAGGTCGTCGGCGTAGTAAACGGCGATGCCTGTTTCGGGCCTGTTGCCGCCGCTTTGGGCATAAAGGCCTGCCAGAGAAAGGGATAATAAGAAGGATAGGGTAATTTTTATTTTCATACGCCTGAGTAGTTTATGGAGGTTGAGGAACAATGTGGTAAATAAGTGAAAGGAGACGACATGCCGACAGCGCCTGCCCGGGTTTAGAGAAAGGATAGACAGAATTGGCTGGATGAACAGAAACGGCAGGCCAGCAGAACGCGATCCTGTAAATCTTGTCAATCCTGTCTATTACAACAAAGACAGGGCAGTGGCGCACAGCCCTGCAAATCCTGTCTGTTTCAACCCAGGCAAAGCAGCGAAATCCAGCCCTGCCAATCCTGTCTGCTACTCAAAGCGGACGACGATCCCGTTCATCCGGTACCGGCTCTTGAGGGCGTCGAGGTATCTTCCGGCGCTTACCTTGTCCGGGAAGGAAGCGATCACCACCCGGTTGTTGCCGTCTTTCTGCCAGATGTAGGCGTTCTCGATGTTATTGGCTTTCATTTTTTCGAGGTGTTCGACTGCATTTTCCACCTTTTTGAAGGAGGCCAGCTGGATGCCGAAACCGAAGGTCGTCGGCGGGAGGATATAGCTGGCTGCCCGCAGGCTGGCGCTGGTTTCCGGGTTGCCGTATCCTTTGGGGGCCACGTCGGGAGACATGTTCGAATACGGGTTAGGCGCATCGCCGTAGTAGTTGTAGCTGCTCGGCGGGGCGGAAGCGTAGGGGCTGTCGGCAGAAGCATAGGGGTTGGCGGGTGAATATCCGGCCCTTTCCACGCGCACCGTAGCGCGGCCCGATTCGACCAGGCCGATCTGCCGGGCGGCAGCTTTGGACAGGCTGATGATGTCCTTGCTGTTGGCCGCAATGCGGTCATTGACCCGGACGTTGACGGAGCGGTTGTTCGCCGTATTGGTGACGCGGACCACCGTGCCCAGCGGGTAGCTCTTGTGGGCGGCGGAATATCCATCCATCCGGTAGACCTCGCCGAAGGCCGTCCGCTGGCCGTTCAGCGCATCGGCGTAGTACACCGCCGTACCGGTTTCCACCTGAGCGTTCAGGCTGAAAATAGACAGAAACAAGGATGCCAGGATTAGTGTGGCCTTTCTCATAAGTAATTGGTTTTGAAGGAGGTTTTTGATATTATGTTTCCTATCGTTTGATCTCGGCACGAGGGGGGTAAAGATTATTAATATGTGTATAACGAACAAAATCGCCTTTTTAGCGGATTTTCCAACTATTTTTTGGAGGAAAAATCATCCCTCTACCATAGCTTCCAGGTTTTCAACCTTTTCCAGCAACCAGCTCTTGTTGAAAACAGCCCCTGCTTTCTCAATACTCTGCTGAAGCTTCGATAGTTCCTTCCGGCTTTTTTCTTTGGTGCAGTAGCCGATATTGGCCCGCAGGCCGGCCGCCCGGCGGGTGAGCTTGAACAGGTTGTGGTAGCCTTCCCGGCGGATGTCGGCCATGAGCCGGTTGCGATGCAGGTATTGCTTAAAGGAATCGGCCAGGGAGCTGAGGGCTTCGTATTCGTCCAGGTCGTAATAGGTGCGCAACAACAGGGCCTTGGCGCCGAGGCTGTACCGCAGGTCCCGGTATTCTACCTGGATCAACAGCCGGAGGACCTCATCGTACTGGCGGGCGGCGTAGAAGTAGGAGGCCAGGTTGAAGCGGTACGCGTTTTCGCGGGCCTCTTCGGGCAGCTTTTCCCGGTAGCGTTCGATGAACTCCCGCACCCACTCCATCTCCCGCAGGCGGATGCCGGTAGTCACGATATTTTTGTAATGCCATTCCGAAAGGAGGCCGTCCTCCAACAGCAAGCCCCGGTGGAGCTGGGCCTTGTACAGCTCGAAAATCTCCGCCAGAAAGCGCGGTTCTCCTTCGTTGATCTTCTGGATGCAATAATTCTGCAGGTAGTTGTAAATGGCCTTTTGCTCGACGGCAGGAAGAGCCGCCTGATGCTGGTTCAGCACTTTGAGCGCCTCAAAATAAAAGGAGGGATCCGGGGCGGACACCATGCGGTACAACCAGTAATACATGGCAATGGCGGGCTCTCCGGCCAGCTCTTCAAAGTGCGCTTCTACGGCGCCCAGGGCCGTTCGCTGCAGCGGGTTGGAGTAGGAAACCTTCAGGATGCGGCTGCGCACCTTCATCTCGCAGGCATCCCGCAGTTTTTCCGCCAGGTAGAAGCGGTCCAGAAAATGCTGTTTCTGCTGCAGGCTGTCGTCCGTCCGCCGTTCGGAGATCGTGTTGAAATACTGGTCGGCCTCATGGGCGATCAGGTATTGCCGGTAATACCAGTTGCTGTCCTGAGTGCCTGCTCCGTTCCCGGCGCCGATAGCTTTCTCCAGCACCCTTTCGTATTGCGGATACTGCTTTTTGGCCCGCAATTGCTGCAATACGTATATGGACTGAAGATCCTCCTGCTTTTCCGCCTGTTCGATGGCCAGAAAGCGCTCAGCAAGGCGCAGGCTGTAGGTGAACAGCAGGGCCAGCTTGCCCTGGTCGTGCGCCTGCCCGGGAAAAAGGGCCTGAAAGACCGCCTCCCGGCTGCAGTTTTTCTCGTCGTACCGGGGAAAAATGTCGCTCAGGTATGCCACCAGCGCCCGCACGCCTTCGTGTTTGTTGAAGTAGGGCGAAAAGACAAATTCCCGAAACCGGGTCATCTCCCGCCGTTCAAAACTTCGCACCAGGCTGACCAGCTTGTTGCTGTACATAAAAAATCAATTTTTTTGACTTCAAAAAACTTATTAATCAACTCATTTTTAATATTTTAAATAGATTTACTGCCATAAATTTAGATAAAAAAACTCAAAAATTGACAAAAATAGTTCTTTTACTCCAGCGGATAATGTGACATTTTTGTATCGTAACAAAACCTAAACCACCGCGCCGCCATGAACAAAACTTTACTTCTGACCGCCTCAGTCCTTTTCCTGTCCATCCAGATGATGGGCCAACCCCTCCCTTGTTTTAACTTTGAAGACATCCCCGCCGGCACTCAGATCGGCCCGGCCTCCGGCAACAGCCCCGGAGATGTGCTCTTCTCCCAGGCCGGCATCCAGGTTAGCATCCAGGAAATCCTGTATCCCAATGGGACGACGGGTTTCGCGAATGCCCAAATCCTGGATGACAACACCGGCTGGCTCGACGGGCAGTTCTTCTTTATGGGCAACAACAGCCTCCGCTTCGACCTGTCGCAGGCCGACGGCGCCCTCAACCAGCTGTGTTTTGACTTCTTCGACGGGGGCGGGGTGGAAAACTTCGCCGTCAACGGCTCTTCCGTCGCCGTCGTGGACGACTTCGCGGAAGTGGCCAGCCTCAGTTTCCCGGGGGTCACCGTCGAAGTTGATTTTAGCAACACCAATTCCCCGGAACAAGGCACCGTCTGCATCACCGGCAACATCGAAAGCCTGCTGATCGGCGGCCAGGAGTTCGGCATCGACAACGTCTGCGCCGACGCCGTGCTGGCCTGCCCCATCGCCAACCTCCAGGCCGAGATCGTCAGCTGTGACGACAACGGCGACTACAACATCGAGGTGGACTTCGACTGGCTAAGCCCCCTGACGGTGATCGTCAACTTTGATATCCTGATCGAAGGGGAACGCGCCGCTACCATCACCCAGGCCGACCTGCCCTACCTGCTGGAAGGCGTACAGCCGGCTACCGACGCCCTGGAATTTACCCTGGCCGTTTGCCAGAGCGACAATCCCGATTGCTGCGAATCCCTGATCCTGCAAAAGCAGTGCCCGGCCGGCGGCTGCATGGAGTTCGAAGGGCTGGCGGAAACCGTTTACGGCAACTCCGCCGGCACACCGCCCGGCACGCCTTTTTACAACGAAAGCGATATCGGCCTGCTGCTGATCCCTTTCCAGAGCCTGTTCTGGACAACCACCTACGGCGACCTCCTCGTGCTGGACGCCGCCGCCGCCCCCGAAATGACGGCCGCTTCCGGCCAGTACCTCGGCTTCGAATCCGTCAATGCCGTCTTTGATCTGACCGGTTATCCCGATCCGGTGGACAGCGTGGTGGTGGACTTCTACTACAGCGGCGGCACCGTCAACCTGGCCGCCAACGGATCCAACATCCTCATCCAGAATGCGCTCCTGCCGGGCCTGTACGCCCTGGCGCCCGGCATCACCCTGCGCGTCGTCTTTGACAACACAAGCGCCACCGAAGGCCAGCTCATCTTCGTGGGCAACATCCAGACCCTGCTCATCGGCGGCGCCGGCGACTTCCGCATCGACAACCTGTGCGTCAACCCGGTTGCCCTGCCCTGCCGCCTGGCCGGCATGTCCATCGAACTGGGGCCCTGCGACGACACCGTCGGCTTCAGCGCCACCATCAATTTCGATTACCAGGGCACGTCCGACAGCTTCAACCTGTTCGGGCCCGGCGTACAGGGCAACTACGCCTACGCCGACCTGCCGGTGACGGTGGGGCCAGTGCCAAACAACAACTCGGGCATTTATGCCTTTTTCGCCGCCGACCTGGCGCAGGATGGATGCTGGCTGGGCGATACCATACAGGCTGTGCCCTGTACCGGCTGCGCCTTCGAAGGCTTGACGGTCAACTACCTTGGCCTGGCGCCCAACGGGCAGAACGCCATCGAGATCGACTTTGAATTGGTTGGCCCCACCGTTACGGATTTCTTCAGCGTTTATTTCGACGGGCAGCTCTATGAGCGGTTCAGCTGGAACGACGTGCCGGCGCGCCTGCTGGTGCCCTGCAATTCCGCCAATGACGTGGTGCGGGAGATCACCGTCTGCGAAGGGGAAGACCGCTGCTGCGTCACCCTGCCCCTGATCTACCTGGAACCCTGCCCGGCGCCCTGCTCCATCGCCAACCTGCAACTGCGGCCCGGCCCCTGCAACCCCAACAACGTCTTCGATGTCACCCTGGACTTCGACTACCGCAACACCTCCGACACTTTCGAGCTGTGGCTCAACGGCAACGCCACCGGGCGCTTCTTCGCCTATGCGGACCTGCCGGTGTCGGTCAGCCCCTTCGTAGCCCCAACCAACGACCTGGAGTTTGCGGTGGTGGACGCCAGCCGCCCGGATTGCGGCGCCTCCGCCGTGCTGCCGGCTTACGACTGCGGCAACCCCTGCAACGGCCTGATCGACAGCGTGGCCTACTATCTAACAGATTGCAATGACAACGGAAACTATTTCATCGTCATTGAACAGTTATTCCCAAACCCGCCTAACCTGGCTTTCTTGTTCTCGGCCAGTGTCGACGGGGTGTTCGCCGGCAGCTTTTCCTCCGCCAGCCTGCCCGTTGAGCTGGGGCCCTACCCCGGCAACGGCACCGCCCGCGAGGTGGCCATTTATACCCAAAATACCACCGATTGCGCCTACCGCTTCATTACCGCACCGGTACAATGCAACAACGCCTGCCCCCTGCAGTCTGTCGCGCTGGCCGGCGATGTGCAGTGCGACGCGACGGGCTTCTACCGGGCCAAGCTGAGCGTCGAAGGCGCTGCCGTCGGCGACGTGCTGATCGTCACCTCCTCCGTCACCAATTTCTCCCTGACGGTGGCCTACGATGGCGGGCCGGTCGTAGTGGAAATGCCCGACACCGGCCAGAACTACGACGAGCTGACGGTTTGCCTGCCGCTTTCCACGACGAATACGCTCTGCTGCCTCGACATCGCCTTTGATTACATTTGCCGGCCCTGCGACATTTTCAATTTCCGCCTGGATCCGCTGGATTGCACGGCCGACACCACCTTCTTCTTCACCGTCGATTTTGATGCACAGGGCGCTTTCAGCGATACGTTCACCCTCCAGCTCTCCAACGGTTTTGAGCAGAACTTCCTCTACAGCCAGCTGCCGTTGACGATGGGCCCCATCCCCGGGCTGGGAGAGCAGTTGGACTACTGGCTCACGGAAATGTCCGGCAACTGCGGCGCCTCCGGCTCTTTCATCACGCCGGACTGCATTGACGGATGCGTGCTGGGCGCCGTAACCCCCATTATTGCCGGCCCGGGCTGCAACCCTGACGGCACGTATAACATCCCGCTGAGCATTGAGAATGCCCAAACCGGCGACCTGCTCCTGGTGGAATCCGCCGTTACCGGATATTCCGACACCCTTGCCTATGGCCAGATGGGCGCTCTGGTGCTGCAACTGTCGCACTGGCCGGCGCCGCCCAACGGCCGGGAAATCCTGAATATCTGCTTCCTCAACCAGCCGGATTGCTGTGTCACGGCCGAATTTGCCGTGAACTGCCCCTGCCCCTGGCTAACGGGCGTCACCATCACGCCCAACGGCTGCCGGAGCGACGGCACGTTCACCGCCACGCTGAACATCACGACCCCGGCGCCCGCCATCGGCAATATTTTCGTTGTGGAATCGGAGAATTACCGGGGAGAATTCAGCATCGCCGACCTGCCGGTGGAGATCGGCCCCTTCCCCGGAACGGGCGGGCCGCGGACGGTGCATGTCCTCTTCCCTGGCACGGACTGCCAAACGACGGTTACGTTCATAACCCCTGATTGCGGCAACGGCGGCTGCGCCTTCACCAGCGTCACCGCTGAACCCCACAGCTGTGACGGCGGCCAGTTCCTGATCGACGTGGAGGTGCGGGCCGTCAATCCCGGCGCCCTGGGGTACTTCATCTTTGCCGACGGCCAGATCAACGGGCCGTTCTCCTACAACGAGCCCTTCGTCACCCTCGGGCCATTCGACGGCGACGGGCTTACCGTCTACGACCTGCTCATCCTGGACATCGAGGATCCCTCCTGCTTTGGTTATGCAGAGGTGGGGCCCGTCGACTGCGGAGCGCTCTGCGGCATCCACAGCCTGCGGGTGGACCCGCTCGGCTGCAACGCCAACGGAACCTACAATGTCCTGCTCGATTTTGAGGCGGACAACCCGGGCAACGACTTCTTCGATGTCTATGGCCGCAACGGAGAACTGGTCGGCTTCTACCGGCTGGACGAACGACCCGTGCGGATCGAGGGGCTGGACCCCGTGAGTTCCGGCACAGGGTACCTGCGGGTTTGCATCAACGACAACCCCAACTGCTGCGAGGACATCGAATTCTTCGAGCCGGATTGCACGGACGCCTGCCGCATCTACGATGTCCGGGTGGAACCGGACAGTTGTGATGCCGACGGCAATTACTTCGTGCGCCTCTACTTCAATTTTGACAATGTCGCCAGCAACAGCAACGGCTTCCGGGTCTTCGGCAACGGGCAGGACTACGGTACGTACAGCTACACCATGCCTTTCCCCGTAACCGTGGGGCCCATTGCGCCCACCGGCGCCCTGGCCTACGAGCTGATCGTGGCCGACCTGGGCAACCCCGATTGCCGCGGCAGCGTGGAATTCGGCGCTTTCGACTGCAACCCCGATTCCCTGGTGTGCATCACCTTCGACGAGTTTGAAACCGCCCCGAACGACACCATCAACCTGGCTTTCGGCAGCCCCCTGGATTCCATCTACGACGAGGATGGGATAATTTTCAACGCGGTGGCCGTCCCGCTGGGCAACAATATCAATTATTTCGAATGGGTGACGGGCGCCGCTGTTTCGCCCTGCGGCACGACGGCGGCCGGCGGCAACCTGTATATGAACGGCGGGATCGAAATGGATTTCAGCCCGTTGGCCACCCTGCCCACTGCCATCACTTTCGATGTATACTTCTGTAATTCTCCCACCGTCATTCCGCAGATCGTCCTCGGCACCAACGGGGAACTGTACAGCGGCCCCCTCACCGGGCTGCCGGTTGAGTTGCCGGGCGGCATCCGCCTGGAGTTCGTCCCGGCGGCAAACTCCTTCGCTCAGGGGCAGGTCATCGTGAGGGGGGCGGTTGAAAACCTGATCGTTGGCGGCCGGTGGCTGTTCATCGACAACCTGTGCTTCAACCAACCGGGGCCGCAGGCGGGCGACGACTGCGTCAGCTTCGATGCCTATGACGGCGTCCTGGCGGACACCCTGGCCAATTACGGCCATCCGGAGGAGATGGAGTACAGGGAAGATGGCGTGGTGGTCACCGCCCGCAGCATTGAGTGGAATGGCACGGCCAACTATTTTGCCGGCGTGTATGTGTTTGAAAACAGTTTCTGCGGGTTTGGCGACGACGACGCAGCCCTTGAATTCGGCGGCGCCCTGCGCTTCAACTTCGCCGGGCTGCCCAACCTGCCGGTGCGCGTTTCTTTCGGACTGGCCTTCTGTCAGGGACAATCGCAGGATATCATCCTCTCCGTTAATGGAGACGACTACAGGGGCGATATCGCCGGCCTGCCGGACATGTTGTCGAACGTGGCCGTCAGCGCCTCCAGGTTCGCCGACAACAGCAATATCTGGCAGGTAGAACTGGCAGGAACCGTCGAAAATTTCGAGGTCGGCGGCAGCAGCTTGTCCATCGACGACGTATGCTTCGATACGCCCATGCAGGAAGAAGAAGTATGGCCCGGCGACGCCAACGCCGACAACCTCGCCCACTACATCGACCTGCTGAGCATCGGCCTGGCCTACGGCTACCAGGGGGCACCCCGCTTCGAGGACGGCGCCAACTGGATGGGCGTCACCGCCGCCGACTGGCCCCAGGCCTTCGCCAACGGCACCAACTACAAGCACGCCGACTGCAATGGCGATGGCGTTGTGGACCTGGCCGACCGCCAGGTACTCGTTCAGAACTACGGCCTGACGCATGGCCCGCGGATCGATATGCCGGACCTGCCCGGCACCGATACCGACCCGCCGGGTTATATCGACATTCCGGCCACGGTGCCGGTTGGCACTTCCTTCAGCTTCCCCATAATAATAGGCACCCGGAGCCAGCCCATCCAGGATGTGTACGGCATTGCCTTCACGGTGGAATTCGACCCCCAGATATTCAACCCGAATGCGTTCGAGATCAGCTACCCGGTAAGCTGGTTCGGCGAACCGGGCGTCAACACGCTCGCCATCGACCGGACGCACGCCGCCGAAGGCCGCATCGAGGTGGCCATCACCCGCATCGACCAGAACAACGTCTCCGGCCACGGGGCGGTTGCCTACCTGATCGGCATCATCGACGACATTGCCGGCTTCCAGCCTGCTTCGCAGGTGCTCATCAAGGACGTGCTGGCCATCAGCCGGGAAGAGGTACGGATACCCATACAGGGCCGGTCGACAGAATTTGAGCTCGAGTACAAGGAAGAGGCGCCGGCGCCGGATGCCCAGGGCATCTTCTCCGTCTTCCCCAACCCGGCGACGGACTGGGTGACGGTAGCCTCCAAATACGGCTACCAGCCCGAGCAGCTGACCCTGCTGACGCTGGACGGCAGGACGGTCCGCGCGCCCCAGGAGGAGAACCGCCGCATCTCGCTGCAGGGCCTGCCCGCCGGCACGTACATCCTGAGCATCCGGGCGGGAGGCACGCGGGTGCATAAGTTGATCGTGAAGGATTAGGGCTACTACTGGTTGGTTGGTTATCCCGGAATGCCGGCTGCCCCCGGAATAACCAACCAACCGGCAACGCCGTTCCCGCTGCCCCGCTGCCCAAAATGCAGGAAGTATAGCTGTAATTTTCCAAAAATACTGTCAGAACCCGCCGCCGCCGCCGGGCGGCGGCTTTTCAGGACGGCCCGCTTTTAAGTGGGCCGTTGCATTTTACACACATTTGGGGACTGTTCATCCCGGGTGGCCCCTCACCCTGTTTTCCCCTCCTGCCGGATCATTTTTTTAATCAAAACAACCTGCCCCAGGTGATAATAGCTATGCTCGATCATGGCAAGGATATTCCGGTAGTAGTTGCCGTATTTTTCATCGACAAAGCCCGCTGCCAGTTTTTCGTCGGGCATCTGTTCCACCAGGCTGGCAAACGCCTCGCCGTCGCTCCACATCTTGTCCAGCAGTTTTTCCCAGTCCTCCTGAGATTCGACCGGCGGCATGTCGAAGCTGTATTTGTCCCGGATATCGAGCGAGCCGCCTTTCAGCACATTCAATACGCCGGAGACGTAATAATTGACGTGGAAGGCAAGGGCAGCCAGGGTATTCAGGGTGCCGACTTTGGTGGTGGCCTCTTCCCAGGTGACATCCGACAGCTGGGCTTTCAGGTTAGTGGTGGCAACCCAGGTGCCGTTCAGGTATACTTCCCGGAACTGTTTGGCGATTTGTGGGGCCAGATTCATATTTGCAATCATATTTTATTTTATTTTATATCAAAACGTTGCCAATGTAGCAGCGAAAAACAACCCTAACCCAAGTTCGACTGGTAGTCCCCAATTTCGGTAGTTTGCTGTTCCGGGATGCTTCCGAATACCGAATAGCGAACACCGAAAGCCGTTTGGGACGGGCTAAGTTACGCACCAGATGAACCTGCTGCGTCCAGTTGAGCGATCAGGCCGGCCGTCTCGAAGTTACAGAGGTTATAATGGTATCCATAGGCTTCCTTCAGCATTTTTCCGCTCATCGCCACCCCGTTGCGTTCCAGGGAGCGCCGGGCACACTGGCGCGCTGCCTGGCCGGAGAAGGAGAAGCGTGCGATCAGGCCGATGTAATTGTTCATGGTGACGGCGTCCTGGTTGTCGCGGTCCATCATTTCGGAGAGTACGTTAGTGGCGACCTGGAACTGTTTTTTCTCCAGGGCCAGCAGGCCGATGTCGAAAAGCTTGTCGGAAGAGCCGGGGATGAGGCTGAGCACGTTGAGCACCCGGGGCATCATGTCGGAGTAGTCCTTTTTCAGGGAGGCCAGGGCGATCTTGAAGGTGCAGTCCTTGACCTTGCGCGTTTCGTTGCCGTAGATGAGGGGATTGTCCGGGGTAGACTGCATTTTCAGGCTCATCAGGATATCTTTGTAGGCGGCCAGCACCTCGATCATGTTGGAACGGCTGCCCGGCTCGGTCGAGTTGGCCACCGAATTGCAGAGAATCTCGACCAGCTGGATGAGGTTGTCGTCGTTCTTGCCGGGGGTGGTGTCAACTTTCAGGTTTTGGAGGATTTCCTCCAGGGCCTGGATGACGATGCGGGTTTCCGCGCCGCCTTTGGAGTAGATGCCCAGGTATTCGATATCGTCGAGGTAGGCGCGGTCCAGCTTGCCGGTTTTGCGGTAGGAATCCAGCAGCTTTTTTTTGATGATATGCACCACTTTGGCGCGGTAACCCTGGGAGCGGATGAGGTGGATGTAGAGGAAGGCCAGGGTGGAGAACAACATCAGGAAAAAGAGCAGGGTGATGAGCAGTTCCCGCCCCGGTATTTGTTCCGGAGGGAAGGGGATGAGCCAGAAGAGGGTGCGCGGATAGGCGGTCAGGATGATGAGCAGCAACAACACCGTCAGCACCAGCAACTGGTTGATCAGGTTGGCAGCGTAGTTCTTCCGGCTCATCCGCCGCAGGTCTTCCGGCAGGAAAATCTGGTTGACCAGGATGGGCAGGCCCAGCAGGAAGACGTAAACCGTCACGCTGACTTCGACGATGAGGCTGAGGTAGTCGGTGTACATGATTTGGGATATCCGATTTCTGATTTTCGATTTTTGATGTGCCCGAAAACATCCCGCCCCTGGCCTCCCCAAAAATCAAACATCGCACATCAAACGTCATAAATACCTAACCTATAATTCAGCATTCGGCATTTGGTTGCTCCAGGATAGCTCCCGAATGCGCAAACACCGAATTGCGAATACCGAACACCGGCTAAGGGACTGCTGTGTTCAATACACCCCATTCGGTATCCCCTCCGAAATTTCCCGGATGAACTCCAGCAGGGCCGTATGCGGCATCATAGCGTTCTTGCGCTTGTACTTCAGGCTCGTGAGGTTCAGTTCGGTGAGGTCGGCCTTCAGTTCTTCGAGGCGCTCGACGGTGAAGACGCCGTAGCGGGCGGCGGCCAGGTTCTGGGCAACCCGGAGGGAAGGCTTATTGCCGTTCTCTCCGAAGATGCGCCGCAGCAGCTCCAGGCCCAGGCGGCTGGAGTTGGCGTTGTTCTTTCTCTGGAGTTCTTCGTATCTGGACAGCCACTCCGGGTTCCTGCCGGGCGGGATCCGAATGTCCACGATGATGATGTCGTAACGGCGCTCATTGAGGTAGAAGAAAGCTTCCGAAGCATTGGAGGCGATATCGAGGTGGTAATTTCCTTCGATATAGACCGGGCTGGCCAGGTGGTACAGGTCGCTGTCGGCGTCGTCTTCGATCCAGAGCACTTTATATGCGTTCATGGGAGTTGTTCGTTTCGGGGTAGTTGAATAGTTACTGTCGTAATAAACGGGTTAGAATAATCATCCCGGGCATTGCCCAGGGAGGGTTTGCTGGTGATGCTCAGCTTTCCTTTATGCTTTTCGGCCACCTTCAGAGAGTCGTACAGGCCCAGGCCGGTGCCGGGGCGGCGGCGGTCGCTGGCATTGACGCCGCGGTAGCCGACTTTAAAAAGAAGGCCCTTTTCCAGTTCTTCCCGGGTGATGGCCACGCCCCAGTTTTCGATGCTGATATAAATCCAGTCGGGATCCATCCGCCCTTCGACCATCACGAAGGCCTTGCTGGGGCCCTTGCGGGTCCAGCTGTACTTCACGGCGTTGTGCAGGATGTTGAGCAGGGCCCGCGCCAGGTCGTCTTCGAAGCCGTCGATGTGGACGTGGCGGAGGCCCTTAAAGTTGGCCCGCAGTTCCACCCCGCGGTTGGCGGCGAACTCTTCCATTTTCCGGACGACGCCGACCAGGATGTCGTACAGGTCGAGCCGCTGGGGTTCTTCCTGGTACTTCACCCGGGTAAGGATGTAGCTGCGCAGGTTGTTGACTACGGTTTCCATCTCCAGGACGGTGTCCACCCCCCGGTGCAGGGAAGCCAGGCTGCACAGGCGCAGGATCTCCCGCAGTTGGCGACGGATCTCTTTGATGAGTTCCCGCGGGAAGTTGCCTCTGGCCACGGTGTCGTTGATGACCTCCCGGATCTTGATCGCCCCGTCCCGGATGATGGCCAGTTTCTGAGCGCCGCCGGGTTCTTTGCTGAATCGATCCAGCAGGCCGGTGAGGCGCTCCAGCTGCTGCCCGGCGCTGTCGTCAAACTGCCGGCTTTCCCGGTTTTTCTCCAGGAGGTTGCCGATGGACGTTTGCAGGGAAGCGGTTTGCCGGCCGATCTGCTCCAGGGCCTTGTTTTCGTCCAGCAGCCCGTTCTCCCGGAGCAGCAGGTCTTTGGTGACAAAAGAGCGGATGACGGCATCCATTGTGTGTTTGACGTGGATGAGGGTGGAGGAGTAGGAATGCAGCACCTTGCCGATGTCGGTGGTCAGTTCGTCCAGCTGTTGCTTGGTGTCCAGGTAGTCGGTCACGTCCCGCTCCGCCCCTACCCTGCCGATGATATTGCCGGCGGCATCCTTCAGCAGCTTGACGTGGACCTCGAAGCGGCGCAGCTCGCCCTTGCCGTTGTAGGCCGGCAGGATGTAATCGACCAGGCTCTGGCCCTCGCTGTCTTTGCGGACGAGGGCCTCGTGAAACGCCTGGAAGGCCTCCGGCGAGGTGTGCCATTCCCGCAGGTCTCTGCCTATGATGCCTTCCGGGCTTTCCACGCCCCGGTTGTTGGCGAAGTGCTGGTTGCAGTGCAACAGGATGTGTTCTCCCTTTTCGTTGATGCGTACCTTGTACAGCCCGATGGGCACGTCGTTGACCAGCCGGAAGTAGATGGACTCCATGGTCACGTCTTCCACGATGCCTTCGGTGCCCACCCAGTTGCCGTCGCCGTCCCAAACGCCGCGGGCGCTGACAGCGGCGGTGAATTCGGAACCATCCTTGCGCAGATGCTCCTGATATTCGTTGGAAACGCTGCCCTTTTCCCAGATCCGCCGCTCCATCTCTTCCAGGTCTTCCGGATATTTCACGAAATCCGCCGGGTTTTTGAACAAGACATCTTCCAACGCCTCATAACCGTACATTTCCACAAAGCGGGGGTTGGCGTTGGCCAGGCCGCTGTCCCTGCGGAAGCTGAAAATGCCCACCGGCAGGTCGTTGAACAGGCGGTGGTAGCGGCTCGCCTTGTTGATCGGCGCCATCAGGCACAGCAAGGCCACGACCTCCTGCCCGTCTTCGCTCCAGATGGCTTTGGTGTAATCCCGCACGTAGCGCATCTTATCGCCCACCTTCAGGTCGATGGTGGTGTTCTTCAGCCATTCTCCTTTCGGCAGGCGGCGGAGCCGGTTCAGGCTGTCCTCCCGGTCGGCAGGATGGTTGTAAAAATCGGCGACCCTGGCTTGGTGATCCGGCTCGGCGGGCAGCCCGAAGAAGGCCTGCGCTTCAGCATTATACTTTAGAAAAACGCCCTCCCGGCTGGCGAGATATACGGCAAAGGGCAGGCCGGCGCATTGCCGGTATTCCTGTTCGGCGAGTTCCATGATTTTTTGGAGGGCCGTATCCATGGCGGAAGGGGGTTTGGTGATCCTGCTCGTTTGAAGGGTCCAAATTAAGAAAAAATGCGGCGATTTGCCACATAGGGCACACAGAGGTTTTCACATAGGCCGCAAACTCCTTATCTTCCCGCCAAAAATGCCGGACAAAGCCTTTCAGGATTTCTACGCCGAGGACGTCAGCCACTGCTACGGCTGCGGCCGCCTCAACGAACACGGCCACCAGCTGAAGAGCTACTGGGATGGGGAAGAGACGGTGGCCCGTTTCACCCCCAAACCCTACCACACTGCTATCCCCGGTTACGTCTACGGCGGGCTGATCGCCTCCCTGATCGACTGCCACGGCACCGGGACGGCTGCCGCAGCGGCCACCCGCGCCCGGGGAAAAGACATGGACAGCGGCCTGCTGCGCTTCGTCACCGCCTCCCTCAAAGTGGACTACCTGCGCCCCACCCCGCTGGGGCCGGAACTGGAACTGCGGGGAACGGTGGCGGAACTCAAAGAGCGGAAGGTGGTGGTGCATATTACGCTGTACGCCGAAGGGCAGGCCTGCGCGAAGGGCGAGGTGGTGGCAGTGCTGATGCCGGAGGGGATGGGGAAAGGGAGGGGATCGGGAAAGGGGTAAAGGTTTATGGGTGAATACTGAAATGAAATGTATGGAAATACATGGAAATACATGGAAATACATGGAAATACATGGAAATACATGGAAATACAGTGGAGATACAGTGGAGATACAGTGGAAATACCAGGAAACGCCTCGCCTGCCTGAATGCCCGGTCATCCTTTAGGATCGAGGCAAAGCCAGGCATTTCAGGCCGGATAGGTAAACAGATACGATTGTTTTATATAAAAGAGCCTTCAACTTGCCGGGTTTCAGTTATGTTCCGGTTGTTTGAACCCGGCAGCGCCCGCCTGCTGTGCCAGCCGCCGGCAGGTTTATCAGAGACGCAATAGCATGGCCTGCGAAATGCTGTCGGCAAAAATCGTCTTCGACAAACACTGCCGGGTTTAACGATCCAGGACTAATCCGAAACCCGGCAGGTTGATGCGCATTTAATAAACTATGAGAAAAATAATCCCAATACTATTCTTTCTGGCCATACTGCCTGCCTCCCTTCCGGGGCAGAGCCGCCCCTTCCTGGAACCGTCCGACACCCTTCACCCCGGCCGCTTCCGCACCATCATGGCGACGACCGCCGGGCTGTACGGCAGCGCTGCCTTCGGCCTGTACCACCTCTGGTATAAAAACTACGAACTCACCGGTTTTCACACCTTCGACGACCTGGGCGAATGGAACGACATGGACAAGGTTGGCCACGCCATGACCGCCTACAACCAGAGCGCCCTGTTTTTTTATGCCATACGCTGGACGGGCCTGGAGCGCAACAAATCCATTGCCCTGGCTGCCGGCGTCGGCACCCTGCTGCAGGGGACAGTGGAAGTGATGGACGGATTTTCTGCGAAGTGGGGCTTCTCCTGGGCGGATATCGCCTTCAATACGGTGGGCGTCGGGCTTTTCGCCGGGCAGGAACTGGCCTGGCAGGACCAGCGCATCCTTCTGAAGGTATCCAACTCCCGCCCGTCGTACCCTGACTTTCCCGTGCCGGCCGACGACGGCGGGCCGCCGATGAGCCTCCGCCGGCGGGCCCGGGATCTCTACGGCGCCTCCTACCCCGAAGGCTTTCTCAAGGATTACAATGGACAGGCCCTCTGGGCTTCCTTCAACCTCTCAGCCTTTGCCGGCAGGCACCGGCCGGGCTGGCTGCCCCGCTGGCTCAACCTGGCGGCAGGCTACGGCTCGGAAAATATGTTTGGCGGCTTCGACAATACCTGGGAAGGCGAAAACGGGGCTACTTACAGCCTCGACGCCAGAGCCTTTCCCCGCTACCGGCAGTTCTACCTGTCGCTGGACGTTGACCTGAAGCGCCTCCCTACCCGCAGCCGCTTCCTCCGCATCGCCCTGGGCGCGCTGAACTGGATCAAAATCCCGGCGCCGGCCCTGGAGGTGGATACGAGGGGGGGGGTGAGGTTTCATCCGCTGTTCTGGTGAAGCGGCGAATTTAAACAACCGCCTTGCCGCCCACCAGGATCCGGTTGGTGATCTCGATCTCATCGTCAAAGACCGTATGCGGCGCGTTGGGATAGATGCGCTCGGTAACGTCGGCACCCATCTCCGCAAAGAGGGCGGTGGTGTCCTTTACCCGTCGCAGCGGCACATGCGCATCCACGTC
The DNA here is from genome assembly GCA_020636375.1 of Lewinellaceae bacterium. GTDB lineage: Bacteria > Bacteroidota > Bacteroidia > Chitinophagales > Saprospiraceae > JACJXW01. The sequence continues at coordinate 70,788 of JACJXZ010000002.1, forward strand.
GCTGCAGCCGAGCAGGACGGGCGTGCCGTTGAAATCGCCCTGGTAATTTGAGCGGTTGATCTCGTCGCCGATCAGGCCGCCGCTGTAGAGGAAAGCGCCGCCGTAGCGCTGCGCGTTGCGGGCAAGATACTCGGAGGTGAGGCAGGCACCCTGGGAGAAACCCAGGAAATAGATGTATTCCGGGGCAATCCCGGCATCGGTAATGTCCTTCACGATCTGGCTAATAACTTCCAGGGCGGTAGACAGGCCCGGCTCGTTCTGCTCCACCGGCGCCATAAAGCTGTAGGGATACCAGGTATAACCGGTAGCCTGAGGCGCCAGCAGGGCGAACCCTTCCACCCGGAGGTGGCCGGCCAGTTCGAGGATGCTTTCGGCGGTAGCGCCCCGGCCGTGGATCAGGATCATGGCCTTTTCGGCCTCTTTCAGGGGCGTTCCGGCGGTTGCGACATTTTTATGATGGCGATGCATATTTTTCCAGGTTTAGCGTGATCGGCTCCAGTAAACTTTCGATGTAGCCGCGGCGGTGTTCCTCCCAGGGCGGCAGTTTGAGGCTTTCGCCCAGGTGGGCCTTGTCTTCGTCATAGAGGAAGCCGGGAGGTGTGGTGGCCACTTCAAACAACACGCCGCCCGGCTCGCGGAAGTAGATCGAGTGAAAATACTGCCGGTCGAGCACCGGCGTGGCCTGGTGGCCGGCGGAGAGCAGTTTTTCCCGCACAACCAATTGGTCTTCATCCGAAGGGGTATCGAAGGCAATGTGGTGGACGGTGCCGCTGCCGCCGAAGCCGAAAGTTTTCTTCCCGTCCCAGAGGATATCGATGATCTGCCCGGGCTTGCCTTTGGCATGGGTAGAATAACGGCGCCGAGGCCCGCTTTCCGCCACGAACTGATGGCCGAGCTGGTTCGCCAGGAGGGATTCGGTGCGCTCGTAGGCGCTTTCCCACAGCTCGACGCTGTAAAAGCCGCGGATGGAGTGCTCCAGCGGGATATGGCCATAGGTGAAGGGCGCCCGCTCGTCGCGGCCGTTCGCCACCAGCTCCAGCTTCAGGCCGTCCGGGTCGGCAAAGGAGATCACTGTTTCGTCGAAGCGATGCCGGGGCGCTTCGTGCCCGATGCCAAACTGCTCCAGGCGCTTCAGCCAGTATTCAACCGAGCCTTTGGGTATGGAAAAGGCAGTGACGGCCGCCTGCCCCAGGCCCGTCGTGCCCGGGCGGATGTTCCGGAAGGGGAAAAAGGTCAGGATGCTTCCGGGCTGCCCCGTCTCGTCGCCGTAGTACAGGTGATAGACATCCGGCGCGTCGAAATTGACGGTCTTCTTGACCAGGCGCAGGCCGAGGATGCCGGTGTAGAAATCCACGTTCTGCTGCGGGCTGCCCGCCATGGCGGTGACGTGGTGCAGCCCGGTTATGAGTTGCTTAGACATGATCAGGTTCTTTAATTTCCGGTAATCCTTTTTCTATTTGCTCCCGGTTGGGCTCTTCCCAGTCTGGCAACCGGAGGACCTGCCCCAGGTTTTCTACCGGTTCGTCGATGGCAAATCCGGGAGGTATGGTGGCAATTTCGAACAGCACCCCGCCGGGCATGCGGAAGTAGATGGAGTGGAAATACTTGCGGTCTTTCACCTCCGTCACCTGGAAGCCCAGCTCATCGGCCAGGCGGCGGCGCATGGCCAGCAGGGCCTCGTCGCTTTCCACCCGCCAGGCGACGTGGTGGACGGTGCCGATGCCGTTGATGCCCCGTTCCGCATCCTTGTCTTCCCGCACGTCTACATACTGCCCGGGGCCGCCGCCGTGGGCAGCAAAGCGGGTGGTATTGCCCTCGGCGCCCACCTGGGCGAAGCCGAACTCCTTCATCAGGAAATCAAAAGTTGAACTGGCCCCGGCCACCAAAAGAGTGACGGCATAGAACCCCCGGATGGCATTTCTTTCGCTGACCTCACCCGTCACCCATGGTTCTCGCCCGTCTTCCTCATTGCCGGTGATCTCCAGGGCCAGGCCGGAGGGGTCTTTGAACTGGAGCGTGGGGTTGCCGAATTTCGACCGCTCCGTTACCGCCACCCCGGCGCGCTCCAGCCGCTGCTTCCAAAAGGGGATAGAGCCGGTGGGCGCAGAAAACCCGGTGATGGACACCTGCCCGGTACCGACGGCGCCCTGCCGGACGCCCTGCCCCTTGTAGGGAAAGGTGGTCATGATGGTGCCCGGCGTTCCCACCTCGTCGCCGTAGTAAAAATGGTAGACCCGGTTGTTGTCGAAGTTGACCGTCTTCTTGACCAGCCGCTGCCCGAGCAGCTGGGTGTAAAAATCGTAATCTTCCCGGGCATCGTTCACCGTGGCGGTGACGTGGTGGATGCCTTTGATCAGTTGGTTGTCCATAGCCTCTATTCTTTTAGTGTAATGAAAACAGACCGGCGTTTCTCGTGCTTTGTATGCCGGGTCCGGTGCCCCTTTCCTTCCGTATCTTCCACCAGGAGGATGTCTCCCCCTCTGAAGATCCGCTTCTCCCCAAGGCTCGTTTCGATCTCGATCTCGCCGTCCAGCAGGATGATGAACTGCCGGGCGGGCGCGTTGTGAAAATCGTAATCGTATCCGGGCTCGTTTTCGCGGAACATCAGCTGGTCAACGGGAAAACCTTCGGAGATGGCGCCGATGGTTCCCCGGTCCAGCAGAGGGACGGAAACGTCTTCGAAATAAGAATGCCCGTCAGTGCCGGCGTAGAGCCTGGTATAGTGCATGGATATTGTATTTTAAACGGTTTTCGATATGTAGGCTCCAACTCCGGTGGACGGCAGACGGCGGACGGCCAATAACGAATAATGGGTCGATGAAAAGTTGGGGTCTATAAATCGAACTTGGGTTAAGTTAACCGCAGAGGCACAGAGGGACGCAGCGTATTAGCCGTCTCTGCGGCACTCTGCGTTCCCTGCGGTTTGATTTTTTTGCGCAGAGTTGAGCGTTCAACTGCTTCCCGGCAATCGCGGCTCGCCACCCGCCCTCTACGCTCTAAATAGCAAAGAAGAATTACTGCTTCACCAGCTGCACGTTCAGCGCCAGGCGCACTTCGTCGCTGACCACTACGCCGCCGGCTTCAGTTACGGCATTCCACTTCAGGCCGAAGTCTTTGCGGCTGACCTTTCCGTTGATCTCGAACCCGGCTTTGGTCTGGCCGTAGGGGTCTACCGCCGTGCCGAAGTACTCCACGTCCATTTCCACCTCATGGGTGTGGTCGCGGATGGTCAGGTCGCCGAGCAGGCGGTAGTTGCCGTTGGATTTTTTGGTGAAGGATTTCGACTCGAAAGCGAGCTTCGGAAACCGGGCGGCGTTGAAGAAATCGTCGGACTTCAGGTGCTCGTCCCGCTGGCCGTTGTTGGTGTCTATGCTGGCAATATTGGCGGTAAAGCGGATGTCGGCCCCTTCGAAATCTTCGTTTTCGGTTTCAACCGTACCTTCGAATTCATTGAACGCGCCGGTAACGGTGGAGACCATCATGTGCTTCACCTTGAACTGGATTTCGGAGTGGGATGCATCAATGCCCCAGGTTGTCTTTACTTCGGTTGCTGTACTCATTGTTGTATCAGGTTTTTAGTTTTTTGTAATGCCCCTGCCCGAAGCCTATTGGAAAGTTGCCGGGCAATCGGGGCTTATTTCTGATACTTATTAGGCAATTGCCGTGCCAACAAAACAACTAATTGATTATCAATATTTTAAAATAAACGAAGGAAGAAAATTTTTCTAAATAATTAGAATTTTCTGTTATTTTGGAAAAAAAGACAACTATTTAGGAGGCCTGCCACCTAACCCGGTTTTATTGCCACGAAGACACAAAAACACTAAGATTGCACAAAGCCTTGGTGCGATCTTGGTGTCTTGGTGTCTTCGTGGCAAAGGCATCAGGCCCACCTAAATAGTTACGTCTTTGTGGCAAAAAAGCGCAAGGCCCGCCACTAAGTAGTGATTAAAAAAGAAAACCATGCCGAGCAAAACCGCCTTCCATGAGGTAAACCAATGGTTCATCGAGGAGCTGCCCTACGACGTCCTCTGGATCGATGAGCAGGGAAATATCGTTTTTGCCAACCAAAGCCTCTGCGACAGCCTGGGCTACAGCCGGGCGGAAATGGAAAGCAAGACGATGTACGACATCAACCCCGGCCTGACCCCGGAAAAATGGGAGCGCCACTGGGCCATCGTGCGCCGGAAAAAGGTGGACCATTTCAAAACCACGCACCGGAAAAAGCAGGGGGAGGCTTACATGGTAGAGGTATTTTCCCTTTTTTTCTCAAATAATGGAAAAAACCTGATCTGCGCCATCGTGCGGGACATTACCGAGACGCAGTTCTACAAAACCATCCTGGAGGAAACCGAGAAGGCGGTGAAGGTGGGCGGCTGGAAATGGAACCTGGAAGATGGGACGATCATTGCCTCCGATGAAGCCCTCTGCATTTTTGGCCTGAGCGAAGCGGAGGGCCTGCTGCCTTCCCGGGTTATCCATCACTTTGCGGACCAGGAGCCGGCCCGGAACGCCCTGCGCCAGTGCGTACAGGAAGGCATCCCCTACGACCTCAACCTGCAGATACGGGATGCGGATCAACAGCTGAAGTGGGTGCGTTGCATCGGCAGGCCGGTGGCCAGAAACGGCAAAACCATCAAAGTGCTGGGCACCTACCAGGATATCACCCGGCAAAAGGAACAGGAATTATCCCTGCAGCTATCCGACGAGATCATAAACCGGGCCAAAGACCTGATCTACCTCATCGACGAGAGCGGCCATTTTACCCGTTTCAACGACTCGGTACTCCGGGAACTGGGCTACAGCCGGGAAGAATTCCGCCGGATGAGCATTTTTGACCTGGACGTGAACATGACGCCGGCGCTGTGGCGCCAGCACTGGGCAGAAATACTGGAAAAGGGATCCTTCACCTTCGAGCGCACCTCCGTGCGGAAAGACCGCACCCAGATGCCGATCGAAGTGACCGTAAACCACCTGCGGTTCAACAACCAGGACCTGAACTGCGCCATCGTGCGCGATATTACCGAAAGGAAAAAAAAGCAACTGGCCCTGGTCGAAGCGCTCAACGAGATCAAACAGCTCAAACAACAGGTAGAGGCAGAGAACGAGTACCTCCAGGAGGAGATCAACCGCGATTTCCAGTTTGATAATATTATCTGCCAGAGCGCAGCTTACGCTAAGGTTTTGAAACAGGTAGAACAGGTAGCCCCCACCGACAGCACCGTGCTCATCACCGGAGAGTCGGGCACCGGCAAGGAACTGCTCGCCCGGGCGGTACACGAGGCCAGCCGCCGCCGGGAGCGCCCCCTCATCAAGGTCAACTGCGCCGCCCTTCCCAGGGAGCTCATCGAAAGCGAGCTGTTCGGCCACAAAAGAGGGGCCTTCACCGGGGCCATCGCCGACAAAACCGGGAAGTTCGAACTGGCGGATAAGGGAACCCTCTTCCTGGACGAGATCGGAGAACTGCCCCTCGAGCTGCAGCCCAAGCTGCTGCGGGTGCTGCAGGAAGGCGAGTTCGACCGCCTGGGCGACACCCGCCCCACGCAGGTGGACGTGCGCATCATCGCCGCCACCAACCGCGACCTGGAACTCATGGCCAAAGACGGGGCCTTTCGCGAGGACCTCTTCTACCGGCTCAACGTTTTTCCCATCCACAGCATCCCCCTGCGGGAACGGCGGGAGGACATCCCCCTGCTGGCCCGGCACTTCCTGGAAAAATACGCCCCCCGGGCCGGCAAGGAATTCAAACGGGTCTCCAAAAAGGCAGTGAGCGCCCTCCTGGGATACCACTTCCCCGGAAACGTCCGCGAGCTGGAAAACCTCATCGAACGGGCGGTCATCCTGGAACGAAGCGCTCCGGCCCTCCCGCCCGGCGACTGGCTGCCCGCCGGCAAACCCGGCGCCCCACCCCGCTCCGAACTGCCGACCCTGGAAGAAGTGCAGCGGGAACACATTATCAAAGCTCTTTTCCAAACCAAATGGCGGGTCAGCGGCAATAAGGGCGCCGCCCGCATCCTGGGGCTGAAGGACAAGACGCTTTTCGCGAAAATGAAAAAGCTGGGGATCCGGAAGGAAGACTTTATGAAGGAACGCGATATCGCACAATAATACTCCCCGCCCCGGCGTATTGATAAACGTCCGTTGACGTGACGCTTCGATGCCCGAAACGTCCAAATGCCATACCCTTCACTCCCTAAAACAGTACTCATGAGAAACATCCTTCCTGCCATTGTTTTCCTGTTCAACTTTTCTGTTCTTTCGGCCCAGTTCACCTTTTCCGGTGTTTTCACTAAAGCGGAGGCAGCCTGCGAGTACGCCCACCAGCTGAGCTGGGAGGAGCTGCAACAAAAGCACGAAGAGCTGAGCGCCGAAGGCTTCCGGCTCATCGACATCGAAACGGCCAAGGCCGGCGCCCACCGCTATTTCTGGGGCATCTGGAAAAAAGATGAGGCGCCCAGCACCCTGAAATGCATTGAAAGCTGGGACTCTCTGGTGATCATGAAACGGCAAATGGCGGCCGATTCCTTCGTCATGGACGAGATCGAGGCCTATACCTATGGCGGCAAGGAGTACTATCTGGCCGTTTGGGTTCCGGGCGACAGGACGCACAAAATCCGGAAGCTGACCTCCTGGGAAGGCCTGGAAAACGACTTCGGCAACATGAGCCGCCGGGACCAGCAGATAGTAGATATAGAAGGCTTCGAAGCCAAAGACGGGACGACGCATTACCTCGCCCTCTACCAATGGCAGGGGCCGGAGTTCCGGACGTATTACTACCGCGCTCACGATCCCGGCGATTTCCTGGCCGACCGGGCCTACCGGCAGAAAAGCGGCTATCAAATTTTTGATTACGAGCGGTTCGAAAAGCGCGGCCAGGCGTTTTACGTGGGGCTGTACAAAGAAGCGGCCAATGGCCATCGCCTGGAGGACCGGCACAGCTGGGAAGATTTCAGCAAACTGATGGCCGAACAACAGGAACAGGACGGCACCGTCCTGGTAGATATGGACGTTTATAGCGAGGAAGAGGAGCGGTGAAGGGGGAGTGGTGGGTGATAGTTGTCTGTTGTTTGTTGCGGGGCTGGAGGCGAACAGCCTCGGCAGACAACCGCCAACCGCCCTCCGCATCCGAAAATTACCTATATTTGAGCCAAACATATACCGATTGATGGCCTCGCGAACGACACTGTTTTGCCTTTTCATGCTGGCTGCCGCCGCCCTGGCCGCCCAACCGCCCCGGATTGTCGGATACCTGCCCTATCAGCGTTTTTACCTGCTCGAAGACATACCGCTGGAGAAGCTGACCCATCTCTGCATCGCTTTTGCCAACCCGGACGAGCAGGGCTACCTCAGCGCCGGCGGGTCCGACCTGCGGGCGGTAGCCCGGCGCGCCCACCAGGACAGCGTAAAAGTGCTCATCTCCCTGGCCGGGGGCGCCATGAAACCCGAATGGCAGGAAGCCTGGAAGCGGCTGCTGTCGCCCGGCAACCGCCGGGCTTTCATCGAGAAGATCCTGTTGTTTGTGGAGCTGAACGAACTGGACGGCGTAGACGTCGACCTGGAGTGGAAGCAGGTCAACCACAACTACAGCGGATTTGTCCTGGAATTGCACGAAGCGCTCCGCGCCCGCGGAAAACTGTTGACCGCCGCCCTGCCCGGCACCACCCGGTACAAGCATCTGTCCGACGCTGCCCTGCGGGCCTTCGACTTCATCAACCTCATGGCTTACGACCTTACCGGCCCGTGGACTGCCGACCGCCCGGGGCCACATTCGCCCTATGCGATGGCCTTCTCCTCTCTTACCTACTGGAAGAACCAGGGGATGCCGGCCGAAAAGCTGGTCCTGGGCATCCCGCTCTACGGCTGGGATTTTTCGGAGCCGGGGCGGGTGTCTCCGGTGCCCTATGGTGTTATCGTGGCCACCAACCCGGCCTATGCCCACGTCGACCAGGTGGGCAAGATTTACTACAACGGTATCGTCACAGCAACCGCGAAAGCCGAACTGGCCAGGGAACAAGCCGGAGGAGTGATGCTCTGGGAACTCGGCAAAGATGCCTACGATGGCCATTCCCTGCTGGCTACCGTCCACAGCGCCCTCTACGGGCCTGCGCCCGCTGTCCCGGAAGAGGCGCTGGCAGACACCGGAATACCCCCAAGCCCTTCGATCCTATCCCCCGCCATTGCCGGCCTGCCCTTCCCCGACGCCCTGCCGGAACTGCCCTCCGACGGTTTTCAGCCAGAGTTGAAAATGAGCGAGCTGGGCACCGAGGTCTTCAGCCTGGAAGTCGAGATACTGCCCAACCCGTTCCAGGACTCGCTGAAGATCACCAACAACGAAAACCGCGCCCTGCAGCTCGTCCTGACCGACATCAAGGGGCGCCCGCTCTACGAGGTGACGCTGCGCCCCAATTCCTCCATCAGCTGGGAAACGGGCAGCTTCCCCTCCGGACAATACATCCTCTCCGCCATGCGGGGAGAAAAGCAGGCGTCCAGGCGGCTGAGGAAGCTATAGGCGGGGTACGACCCGGGCAGAAATGCCTAGAAATGCAAAATAAGTGCCGTCGCGGGACTTTGAGATGTGCGGATTTGACTACAAACCGCCAATTCCCTCATTTCCCCCCATTTCCCCCCATTTCCCTGCATTTCAATTTATTCACGAACGCACACTACCGCTCCATCGGCACCACCCACGCATACTGCCTTTCCATCCAGAACTGCGCCTCTTCGAGGTGGTGGCAGGCCCGCTGCCGGCTGCTTTTCAGGCTTTCCAACGCCTGGTGGGGCGGCTGTTTGTTTTCCATAGCGGCCCGGATGGCCGTTAAATTTTCCTGGCACCGGCCGAGCCAGGCTTTGGCCAGGTCGAGGTGGGTGAACAGGGTCGTGTGGGCGTAGTGGCTGAAGGGCAGGTTGCTGATCTGCTTCAGCGGCACGTCGAGCTGGCGGTAAATATCGTGGAGTTGCCGGAACTGGTGCTGGATCAGGGCCAGGCGTTCCTGGCTTTGCGCGGCGGCCTGTTGCAGGCGTTTCAGGCCGCGGTTGCTGTATATGAGCAGGATGTCTTCTTCCATCTGATCCTGCAGCCCCGCCATGGAGTTGGCCAGGTCGATGGTGCGAATGAGGCCGGATTGAGCGGCGGGCAGCAGCTTGCAGATGAGGTTGCCGTAGGTGGCGTGCTGGCAGGGGTCGTCGTAGGCGCGTTCCAGGCAGGGGCTGTATTCGCAGAAGCCGGGGTATCGCCGGCAGATGTCCGGGGTTCCGCTTTCGTTTTTTGGTTCGGGAAAAGGCAACGGCTGGAGGCGGTGGTTGGTAAAGGTGACATTTTCCCAGCCGGCGGCCTCGACGACCAGCAGGTGAGCGCCGGGAGGCGCCTGGCCGTCCGGCGTGCTGGGCGTGTGGAACAGGCTGTGGCTCAGCTCTTCGCTACAGCTGCTGTAGCGCGAGGTGTAGGACAGTTCCCGGGTGGGCGCTCCGTTGGAGGGCATCGCCATCCGGCCCGGGTTGCCCCAGTACCAGGCCAGCTCCCCGGCGTCGGGGGCCGACCAGCGGATGCCGCAGAAGCCGCCGGGCGCCTCGTCGTTCCGGAAGTCTGCCCGAAAGTAAATGTAATGGCCCTCCGGGCTGTCGATATGGACCTCCCCGGCCTGCGGGCCGCCGGTAAAAACCCGGAACGTGATGTTGGCATGGACAGACAGGGAGAGTGCCAGCAGGGCCGGCAATAAAGCGCAGCGAAAGTAAGTGTAGTCTCTCATAGGGGTAGTGTTTTTGGACTGTGGACGGCCTGGTGTCGAAGGCGGAAGTCCAGGTGTTTGTCCTTAAAAATATAGAATTTAACTGTTTTCGGCGGCTGTGGCGGTGGTTTTTATACAAAAAAACCGGCAGCAGTGCTGCCGGCCGGTCATGGGGATTATGAAAGGGTCGTTGTGGTATTCGGGAAATGGGGTCTTGGATGCAAAGATAAGCCGGCTTTTGTTGCGGGGAATCCCCGGTTTTCGGGATGGGGGCGTACGGGTTTTCAGGTAGGGCGAGGCAAAAAGTGGAGAGTCCGGCGGGAAGGAGGCGATTTTTTCAGGAATTCAGCCAACCATTCAATTATCCCCCCCAAAAACCCTAAACTTGCACCCGTCCTAATTCGATACACACAGATGAAAACCATCGCCGGCTTGCTCAAAGCCAACCTCCCGACAATAACCGTATTGATCCTGCTCGCTCTGGCGTACCACTTCCATGCCCTGCAGCACTGGCTGCGCCTGGCCGAAGCCGAAGAGGCCGCCCTGCTCATCCTGCTCGGCACGGCATTGCTCTGGGTGACGGAGGCCATCCCGCTCTACGTCACCAGCCTGGGGGTGCTGCTGCTGAGCCTGCTGTGGTTGTTTCCCATCCTGCAGCGCGCGGGCGTGGCGGTAGAGAAGGGCGATTTTTACCAGGCCTTTTTTGGGGACATCACCCTGCTCTTTATGGGCGGCTTTGTGCTGTCCGCCCTCCTGAACAAATACGGCCTGGCGCGCCGTTTGGCCGGCTGGATGATCCGCAAGACGGGCACGGCGCCGCCGCGGGTGCTGGCCGGCATCATCGCGATTTCCGCCCTGCTGTCGATGTGGATGAGCAACACGGCCACGGCGGCGATGATGTTTGCGATCATCTCCCCGGTCATCCTGCAACTGCCCAAAACATCGCCCTTTTCCAAGGGATTGGCCCTGGCCATACCGTTCGCCTGCAACATCGGCGGGCTGGGCACGCCGATCGGCACGCCGCCCAACGCCATCGCCATCGGTTACCTGGAGCAGGCGGGCATTGCCGTCTCCTTTTCTACCTGGATGCTGATCGCCGTGCCGGTCATGGCCCTGCTGTTGTGGCTGCTCTGGTGGCTGCTGCTGCGGACTTACCCGCCGGGGAGCGTCGATATCGAGCTGGGGGAAGAAGAGGAGGAGGACCGCTTCAGCGTCCGCCAGTATCTGGTCATTGCGCTCTTTCTGCTGGCCATCCTGGGCTGGCTGAGTGCCGGCCTGTCGGGGCTGAGTACCGGGACGGTGGGCCTGCTCGCCATCATCGCTGCTTTCGGGAGCGGCCTGTTGACGACGCCGGATTTCCGCAATATTTCCTGGGACATCCTCTTCATGCTGGGCGGCGGCCTGTGCCTGGGGGTAGCCCTGAACAAGAGCGGCCTGACCGATACCATCGCGCAGGCCATCCCGGCCGGGGGCGGGTTTTATGCCATTTTCGGGACCCTGCTCCTCATGGCGGCAACCATGACTACCGTGATGAGCAACACCGCCACGGCCAACCTGCTCATCCCCGTGGCCGTTTCGCTGCCCGGAAACGAGCTGGTGCTTTGTGTCGCCATTTCCATCATGTGTTCTTCCTCGATGGCCCTGCCGGTGAGCACGCCGCCCAACGCCATCGCCTTCGGTTCGGGCCTGCTGCCGGCCAGGGATATGTTCAATTCGGGGTTATGGATCACGGTATTTGCCCTGGCGGCTACAATTTTGGCCAGTATTTTCTATCTTCCGTTGTTTTTATGACGAGCCTTCCTCCTAAATCGAACAGTATGGAACTCCACGTCCAACAATGCCAGCACTGCGGTTCGGATAAGTTGAAAAACATCCTTTTCCGCCAGGCGGGCGAGCCCGACAAAGTGTACGCCCAATGCCAGGATTGCGGGCATTTTGTGGCCAGTTATGTGCTGGCCCCTCTGGGTTATTATCACCACGGAAAGGGTTACGAATCCTTCCTGCGCAGCATTTACCGCAGCGGGGAATTCATGAGCGGCCGCAATTTCAAGCGCCAGTACGAACAGCGCAAAGACCAGGAAGTCGCTGCTTTTGAGCAGGTTATAGCCAAAGTTAAAGCTAAGTAATCCTTAAAAAATAACTTCACGGCCCTTAGTTGTATTGAAGTGAAGCTGCCAGTCAGGGTTCCAGCGGGGTCAGGCTGCTGAACGAGCTACAACTAAGGGCTTCAAACAGTGAAGTTATTTTTTAATCACTACTAAGGAGGAGAAATAGAGGAAGTGGGAATCCGGAAACCGGATTTTGTGGGATTTTGTGCCTTCGTGGTTTAGTGGCATGCCAAAACGACAACTGCTGCTGTCACCCTATAGAAATTAAAAAAAATCTTATTTGTTTTGAAACCCTAACCTGAAAGCTCCGTACACGTATACTGTATTGAATAGAACGATCTCTGAACAGCCCCCCTCCAAACTCTACACCGAAACGATTTTCAAATTAGCTTTAAGAGGCACAGGCACTTTGATTTCCAACTGCGCACCCGCGCAGGGTGAAATTTCACGCCGCCCTACTGTGTGTTTTTTAAAATTGACACACGACCCATCCCCCTCCTTCATTCGGATCAAGTAGTTTTTTTCATAGTATAGGGAGTGAAGCCGTGTCGCTTGAGCTTTTCAGTATCCGCTGAAGCTTTGTTGACGCGGCTTTTCCTTTTCTTTTTCCTTAAAACTCGTTACAGCCCATGAGAATCATTAATGTACTGTCCATCATTATGCTATGCCCGCTGTGGTTGCTCGCCCAAACCTCCACCTCCGGATTGGAAGGGGGGCTGTTCCTGGGCGTGGCCAATTACCAGGGAGATTTTACTTTAAACACAGCGCCGGCCCTGGGGGAGAGCAACCTGGCGGTAGGAGCGGTGGTCCGCCATCCGCTCAGCCGCACGCATGCCGTTCGCGCCAACTTGTTCTACGGGAAGCTCACCGGTGATGACGCCAACTTCGAAGTCCGGGAAAGAAGGGGGTCCAGCTTCCAGACAACCGTGGCCGAGTTATCCGTCGTGGGGGAATGGGAACCGTTCGGGAAAAATCGCACCGACCTGACGCTCGAGCTGGGCCAGCGGCTTTCGCCCTACTTTTTCGGCGGGCTGGGCCTGGCCATGATCAACCCAAAGCCCGTCTTCGGGGAAGTTCCGGACGATCGGGCACAGGAAAACCTCAGCGCTGATTATTCCAAGGTGCAGCTTGCCCTGCCGATAGGCCTGGGCCTGCGGCTGGGTATCAACGAGCTGATGTCGCTGAGCATGGAATTGGGTATGCGCAAGACGTTTACGGATTACATCGACGGCGTGAGCAATCCCGGAGGCAAGAAAACGAACGACTGGTATCTCTTCGGAGGGGCCATGTTCCTGTATCGCATCCGGTAGCGGGCAATTAAGGAGTTGGACTCATTTATTGTAACTAATGCTGCTTCGAAAGCGTGGCCGGGCAGCTCTATTCCTGGGGCAATTGTTATATGGCTATATTGTTATATGGTTACGCTAATTGTGTCCGCTTACTTACTTTAATGGTTTAAGGTTGAAGCCGTGTGTGGGCGCCTTTCCCGAAAAGGCCCCGGCACGGCTTTTGGCGATCAATAGATACTCTTGTTGTTGGTTGTTTGTTGCTCATTCAGGGTGGCCCCGCGCCCGACAACCGACAACTACCCGGAAAACCCTGCGGTATTTTTTAAAGTACAAGCGCAAGTGTCAAGCTCAAGTTCAAGAACGGCGCCGCTCTGAATTTGGCCTTGATACTTGCGCTTGAGCTTGCACTTGCGCTTGAATTGGTTGTTTTCCACCAATTTAGTATTTTTAATGGCTCAACGGTTCCCCCCATGGTTGTGGTTATTGCTGTAACGCCACAAAAATGCGGGGAATTTTTTTCATCCTATTTTGAACAGCCTATCCTGCTGCCTACTCCTGCCCCAGCAATTCCCTTACCACCTTAGGCACGCCGATAGTAGCCGGTTCCGCTACTACCGATAGGCTGGCGGCCCGGCTTAGTTCGTAATTGATAGCCGGCTTGGGGTCGACGTAGAAGATGCGCCGGGCGTTTTCGGCAAACCCCACCAGCCCTGCCGCCGGGTATACCTGCATGGAAGTGCCGATGATGATCACCGCATCGGCCGTCATGGTTTCCACTGCCGCCGTCTCGATCATGGGCACGGCTTCGCCAAACCAGACAATATGGGGGCGCAGCTGGCTGCCCAGCTCGCAGGTGTCGCCCGGGTTGATGTCGTCCGGCCATTCGTAGATGAGGTTGGGGTCCCGGGTGCTGCGCGCCTTGAGCAACTCGCCGTGCAGGTGGATGATATTCTTGCTGCCGGCGCGCTCGTGCAGGTCGTCGATATTCTGGGTGACGATGCTCACCTCGAAGTTTTCCTCCAGTTTGGCCAGCGCGAAGTGGGCGGCATTGGGTTTTACCGTATGCAACTGCCGGCGCCGCTGATTGTAAAAATCCAGGACGAGCGACTGGTTCTTTTGCCATCCCTGGGGCGAGGCGACCTCCATGACATCGTGGCCTTCCCACAGTCCGCCGGCATCGCGGAACGTCTTGATCCCGCTTTCGGCGCTGACGCCCGCTCCCGTAAGCACAACTATCTTTTTCATTTGTTTTCGGTTTATTTTTTCCGGGTATTTTATATTCACACTTAAAGCTACAAAAAGTTTAGACGTGCGCTAAAGCCTGCTCCAACCCTTCGATGAGCCACTGCGGGTCTTCCAGCCCGATGTAGAGGCGGACCAGGTTCCAGGGCATGGCCGGCTTTTCCCTTCCCGGTATGTTGTAGAACGCCACGGCGGGCAGCGCCAGAGACTCGTGCCCCCCCCAGGAGACGGCGAGCAGGAAGCGGCTAAGGTTGTTGTAAAAGGCCTCTGCCTGATCCGGCCGGCTGGCCCGGAGATAGAAGGAGAACAACCCGCCGGCGCCCTCCATTTGCTTCCGCGCCAGTTCGTACTGGGGGAACGACGGCAGCAGAGGGTGCAGGACGCGCTCCACTTTAGGGTGTCCTTCCAGGTAGCGGGCAACCTCCAGGCCGCTTTCGTGGCAGCGGCGCATGCGCAGCTCCAGGGTGCGCAGCCCGCGGATGGCCAGTGCTGCGTCGTGGGGCGGGAGAATGCCGCCCATGGTCATGTACTCCCCCTCGAAAATCTTCCGGGCCATAACCTTGTTGGTGCACAACACCCCCATGACCACATCGCTGTGGCCGTTGAGGTACTTCGTGCCGGAATGGACGGTGATGTCGATGCCCATCGGGATAGGGCGCTGGAAAAAGGGAGAGGCATAGCTGTTGTCCAGGACGGTGACCACTCCCCGGCGGCGCGCCAGCCCGGCGCAGGCGCGGATGTCCTGGAGCTCGAAAGTGAGCGAGTTGGGGCTTTCGAGGTACAACAGGGTGGTGTTATCCTGTATCGCCCGTTCGATATTGGCCGTTTCGCGCCCGTCCACGAAAGTCGTGGATACGCCAAAGCGGGGGAGGTAATCCTTCAGCAGCGCCTTCGTCCAGGAGTAGGGCGATTCCACACAAACGACATGGCCGCCGGCCCGTACATTGGCCAGCACAGCAGCCGAGACGGCACCCATGCCGCTGGCAAAGACGAGCGCGTCTTCCGCCTCTTCCAGTGCCGCCAGCTTCTGGCGGAGGATGGCAACGGTGGGGTTGTTGCCCCGGCTGTAGATGTGGTGCGCTAATTCATCGGTAAAAGCCTGGCGAAACTCGTCCAGGGAAGAGAAGGTGAAATTGCTGGTCTGAAAAACGGGAGGAGAAACGGCATTGAAGTATTGCCCTCTTTCTTCGCCGAGGTGATTGAGGATTTCACTGAGGTGCATCTGCTTTTTGCCCCAAATCTAGCAACTTTTTTGGTCGCCTACCAGAACCACATGCGTGCGGCTCTTCTGGCCAATTGCCCCATGAACCAACGGCTGGCGGCGATCATAGCTGCGAAAGCGGCAATGCCGCCGATCAGTTTGTCCTTCCAATTTTCTTTTTGAATATCGGATTTCATAATAACCAGAGTTTGATGACCCCATAATTTACCGGTATCCGGGGAGGAAAGAAAATTGTTGTAGCAGAGAGGCCGTTTTTTGTAGGAGAAAGGCAAGGGCTGATCGTTGCCAGGTGCTTATCCTCCTGAAGGGCAAAGTGGCCTCATTTTGCAACTATTTAGCAGTCCTCCGCTTTTTAGCCACGAAGACACAAAAACCTGCCGGCCGCTGGCACAGCAGGCGGGCACTAAGATTGCACAAAGCCTTGGTGCGATCTTGGTGTCTTGGTGTCTTCGTGGCAAGGGCATCAGGCCCACCTAAATAGTGGCCTCATTTTAACATTTCAGCCTGATGCGCATGGGGCGATGGAGTT
The DNA here is from genome assembly GCA_020636375.1 of Lewinellaceae bacterium. Lineage (GTDB taxonomy): Bacteria > Bacteroidota > Bacteroidia > Chitinophagales > Saprospiraceae > JACJXW01. The sequence goes on from JACJXZ010000002.1 coordinate 86,903, forward strand.
GTGGCGCCAGAGGTTTTTATCACATAGAGCACATAGCGGGGTTTCGCATAGGGCACATAGGCGGGAGCCGCAGGGCAAATCCTGTCAATCCTGTTAATCCTGTCTATTATTCCACCTCGCCTGAAAGCCGCACCCCCGGCAAATCCCGTCTGGTTTTTACCTCCCCCCCTCCCAATTAAATTTTCACACACCCTGTCCAATTTTTGTCTATCTTTGCGCGCCCTTTCGAAACTATACCATAACAGAAGTGTTTGCAGAGTTATGAATCTAAGAAATATAGCCATTATAGCCCACGTCGACCACGGCAAGACCACCCTGGTCGACAAGATGATCCACGCAGGCAAGCTGTTTGCCGACCACGAGCGTCCGGGCGACCTCATCATGGACAGCAACGACCTGGAGCGGGAGCGGGGCATTACCATCCTGTCCAAGAACGTATCTATCCGATATAAAGACACCAAGATCAACATCATCGACACGCCGGGCCACAGCGATTTCGGCGGCGAAGTGGAGCGGGTGCTCAACATGGCCGACGGAGTGCTGCTGCTGGTGGACGCCTTCGAGGGGCCTATGCCCCAGACCCGGTTCGTGACCCAGAAGGCCATCGAACTGGGCCTGAAGCCCATCGTGGTGGTCAATAAGGTAGATAAGGAGAACTGCACCCCGGAAGAGGTGCAGGAAGCCGTCTTCGACCTGATGTACAACCTGGACGCTTCGGAAGACCAGCTGGATTTCCCCACCCTCTTTGGCTCCGCCAAGCAGGGGTGGATGAGTGCCGACTGGCGGCAGCCGACGACGGACATCTCGGTGCTGCTCGACGCCATTATCGAACACATTCCGCCGCCCCGCGTACAGGAAGGCACGCCTCAGTTGCTGGTCACCTCGCTGGACTATTCCGCCTACATCGGCCGTATCGCTATTGGCCGCCTGCAGCGGGGAAAGCTGCGCAATGGCCAGCAGGTATCCCTGGTGAAAAAAGACGGCACCATTCAGAAAAGCCGCATCCGCAGCCTCTTCGTCTTCGATGGTTTCAACCGACTGGAAACCGAAGAGGTGCAGGCCGGCGAAATCTGCGCCATCTTCGGCGTGGAAGGCTTCGAGATCGGCGACACCATCGCCGACCCGGAAGCGCCCGAGGCCCTGCCCACCATCAGCATCGACGAGCCGACCATGAGCATGGTCTTTACCATCAACGACTCGCCCTTCTTCGGCAAGGAAGGCAAATTCGTCACTTCCCGCCACATCAAGGAACGCCTGGAGAAAGAGCTGGAGCGCAACCTGGCCCTGCGGGTAGAAGAAACCGGCTCCGCCGATACCTTCCGCGTATACGGCCGGGGCGTGTTGCACCTTTCGGTATTGATCGAGACGATGCGGCGCGAGGGCTACGAGCTGCAGATCGGCCAGCCGCAGGTGATCACCAAGCGCATCGAGGGCACCGCCCACGAACCGGTGGAGGAACTGACGGTCGACCTGCCCAACGAAATCTCCGGAACAGCCATCGACATGATCACCCGCCGAAAGGGCATCATGTTGTCGATGGACCCTAAGGGCGAACGCGTGCAACTGCGCTTTGAAATCCCCTCCCGCGGCATTATCGGCCTGCGCAGCCAGATGCTGACCGCCACGGCAGGCGAGGCCATCATGTCGCACCGCTTCCTGGAATTCCAACCTCACAAAGGCGACATCCCCGGCCGCATCAACGGCTCCCTGATCGCCCTGGAAACCGGGATGGCCATCCCCTACAGCATCAACAACCTGCAGGACCGCGGCAAGTTCTTTGTAGCGCCCGGCGAGGAAGTCTACGAAGGGCAGGTCGTCGGAGAGAACAGCCGCCCGGGCGACCTGGTCGTCAACCTGACCAAAACCAAGAAACTGACCAATATGCGGGCTTCCGGCTCGGACGACAAGCTCAGGCTGGTCCCTCCCAAACGCTTCACCCTGGAAGAAGCCCTGGAGTATATCCAGGAAGACGAGTTCGTGGAAGTGACACCCGGCTCCCTCCGCCTGCGGAAAACCCTGCTCAAAGACCACGAACGCAAGCGCGCGAAAAATAAGGCACTGGCGTAAAGCCACGGGAAAGTGGCTTTATTGGTTCATGGCTTCCTGGGTTCACTGTTCCCGGGCGAGCAGGCGGTAAACCTATGCCCGTCTCTCTGGCCAACCGGACAAATCTTCGCCATCGCGCTTCCGGGCAAAAAGCCATGGAACCATCATTTCCCTCTTGGATATATACATTTTATTCCTATCTTTAGGCGACCGTTTTTGAAAACCTGCTGAACCTACAGTTATATTTCGTGTGAGTAGCCCCGCCGGGCGAGCTATCGGCTCGCACACCGGGGCTTTGTTATTTTTGACCAACACTACCAGAAATTATGTCAGCGCCCGGAATCCGATTTGCCCTTTGGACGGCTGCCTTGTTGTTGTCCATCAATTCCCTCTATGGCCAGTGCGATCTGGCCGATCAATGCGGCGACCTGCAGCCGCAGGGCGGTTTCAGCCCGGACAGCCCCACGTTCTTCTGCGAAGGGGAAGAGGTTGAATTCCTCAATAATTCTGACCCCAATGTGGTAGATTCCACGTATATCGACTGGGGAGACGGCCAGGTTGACAGGGCGCCGGGCACTCCAAGCTTTACACATACGTACGATTTCCCTTCGGATACCTGCCTGGTCAATTCTACTTCAGTAACCATTCCCATTCGGATGACGGTTGTCAACAACTGCCCTGCCGGGGTGAGCCGGAACTGCCTGATCATCTTCGTCCGTATCCGGGTAGAGCCGGTCGCCATAATTGACGAGCCGGACGCCCTCTGCGTCGGCGAAGTGGCCTCCTTTATGAACGCATCCTGCCCTAACGGCGAAACGGTGAGTTATGAATGGACTTTTGAAGACAACGGGACAAGTACGGAGGAAAACCCTTCGGTAGTCTACGATCAACGCGGTTTTTACAATATAGGGCTGACTGTGACGAACCAATGCGGATCCGATTACACCGACGAGACCATCGAGATCCGGGACGTGCCGATCGCTATGGCGGATTCCGAACTGCCCAACGACTCCGCCTGCGTCCCCGCCCTGATCGAGTTCTTCAACAATTCTATAGACGACGATTCCCACGAATGGCAGTTCTTCCCCAATAATGGCGTCGTATTCATCGACTCCACAGAGCAGGGGTTCTTCCCAAATGGCGGCGCTTATCAGGCGCTGCTCATTGCCGAGAACACCTGCGGCATCGACACGGCAACTTTGAACTTTGAAATCTTCCAGGAGCCGAGCCTGATGCTGGGGCCGTTGCCTCCCGTAGGTTGCGATACGCTGGTTTTTGCGCCGGACATCACCTACGGCGGTTCCATTGCCAGCATCGAGTGGCAATTTCCCGGTTCTGATGTCCCATTCACCACGGATTCCTTCCCAACGGCGACGTATACTCAAGCTGGAATCTTCCCTTTTACGCTGAATGTATCCGGGCATTGCGGCGACCTTTTCATCCGGGATACGGTGCAGGTGCTCGAACTGGAGCCGGTGGGTTTTGACCCGGTCGGGCTGGTGTGCAGCAGCGACAGCCCTTTCCAATTGCAGGCCAGCCCGCCTTCCGGCGCCTGGTCGGGCCCTGGTGTCAGCCCTGGCGGTTTGTTCAGCCCGGGCTCCGCCAATATCGGGCAGAATACCCTCACTTATTCTGCCGGCCCTGTCGGCTGCGAATCCACCGGCCAACTTGTCATCGAAGTTGAACAGGCCGCAGAGGTGGACATCGGCGCCCCTCGGGATACCTTCTGTATAGACGCCGGGCAAGCCACCTTCAGTTTCTCTCCGGCCGGCGGCGCCTGGACGGGGACGGGCATTGCAGACGGCACCCAGGGCATCTTTGACCCCATGTTGGCAGGTGCCGGCGAGTTCAACCTGACGTATACCTACGGCGATGCCATCGGCTGCATCATCCGCACCACGAAAACGGTACGGGTGGAAGCCCTGCCGGTCCTTTCCGTCGGCAACGCCCCCTCGACTTGTGCTGTCAGCCAGGACATTCAGCTGGCGGAGGTGCTCGGTTTTCAGGCTACGCCGGGCACTGTTCTGGCCTGGAGCGGCGACGGCGTGGTGGACGAAGCCAGCGGAACCTTCAATGCCGATTTGCTGTTCGGCGCTACTACTGCCGATATTACCGTAACCGGCACCAGCCCTTTTGGATGTGATACAACGATTTCCTTCACCCTTCAACTGCGGGATTACGTGGAAGCGCAGGCGGCGGAACCCGTCCTGACTGCCTGTTCGGGCAGCGACCCCTTGTTCCTGGCGGCGACCCCCTCGGGAGGGACATGGGCGGGCCCGCAGGCCAACCCCGGCACCGGCGAGGTGGCCGTCGCCCAGCTCAGCCCCGGGGCCTATACCTACGTTTACACCATCGACCCAGATACGCCCTGCGAGAGCCGGGATACCGTAACGCTTACGGTGCTCGACGCCGCCAACAGCGTCACGGCCGGGCAGGATGTCTACGCCTGTGCTTCCGACGGGCAGTTGGCGCTGCCGGTGGCCAATCCCGCCGGCGGCGACTGGCAGGGGCCCGGCCTGACAAACAACAATCAGGTGGATGTGCAACTGCTGGCCGGCCCCGGCGATTACACCTACATCTATACCGTCGATGCCCTGCCCGAAGCCTGTAATTCTGCCGAAATAACCTTCACCGTCCTGCCCGTCCCCGAGCCTGCTTTCACATTCGACTCCCTGGCCTGCGAAGGGGCGCCGGTGGCCTTCAGCAACGAAACCGCCAACGCCCAGGTATACCAATGGGACTTCGGCGACATGAGCCCGCTTTCTTCCGAGGAAAACCCGCAACATGCCTACGGGGAATCCGATAACTATACCATTACGCTTACGGCTGAAAGCCTCAGCCCCCTCGACAGCAGCGTGGTATGCGCCGTCGAGCTGTCGCAGGATATTTACGTTTCCCAGGCGCCGGAACTGGTCGCCTTCAATACGGATGTCGATGAAGGCTGCGCGCCGCTTTCCGTCACCTTCGACAACCAAAGCATCGGCGACAACCTTTCCTTTATCTGGGATTTTGGCGGGCTCGACACTTCCCTGCTCAGCGCGCCGGGAACGGTCACTTTCCCGCAGGGTTTCTTCGGAGATACTACCTACACCGTCATCTTATCGGTTGAGAACGGCTGCGGCGATTCCGCCGATACGACTCAGATTGCCGTTTTTCCGCAGCCCCAGGCCAATTTCGGCTTGACCTACGACGAGCTGTGCAGCGGCGACACCCTCTATCTGAACAATACCAGCACAGGAGACCCCGATCAGTATTTCTGGTTCTTAAACAGCCGAACCATAGACCGCATATACAGCATGGACACCCCTCCGCCGATCGTCCCCTTCTCGGATGGCATAGCCGATACCTTATTCATCACCCTGATTGCTCAGAACGGCTGCGGGATGGATACGCTGGAGCAGCAGGTCACCATCAACCCGACGGACGTGAGCGCCCTGATCAATGTTTCTGACCGGGAAGTATGCGTCAACGAAACCGTCCGGCTGGAGAGCTTCTCCACCCCGGGCGCGCCGGTTCGGTGGGTGATCTCGGACGGCAACGCCTATACCGGGCAGGTGGTGGAACACAGCTTCTCGGCCCCCGGCCTCTATACCGTCTCGCTCTATACGGAGGGCTGTGGGTTTGATAGCATGTCGGTTCAGATACTGGCCCTGCCGCTGCCGTTCCTCGACGTGGACTATTCCCCCACGGCCTGTGCGGAAAACCCGGTGAATTTCCGGGTCATTTCCGATGGGGATGGGCAGGTACTCTATTTCGGGGATGGCGACAGTACGCTGGCGGCCTCTGCCACCCACATTTTCGAATCCCCCGGATTTTACCAGCCGGCGGCAACAACCGTAAACCTGCAGGGGTGCCGCAACACCTGGCAGGGGGAGCCTATAGAAATCCTACCGTTGCCGATCGTGGCCATAGCTGAGATGGATTCGGTTTGCCTGGGCGCTCCGGCTACCTTTCGGAACCTGGGTACGGATGAGGTCTCTTGTCTCTGGACTTTTGGCGACGGCAATGCCTCCGACGATTGCCTGGCCAGCCATGTCTATGGAAATTCCGGGGTTTTCAACGTCACGTTAACCGCCATTTCCAGCGTGGGATGCCGGGATTCGACCTCCCAGCCGATATACGTGCGCCCCCGGCCGACGGCGGCCTTCGAACTGGAGATGGAAGACGCCTGCGCGCCTGCTGTGGTTCGCTTTTCCGACAATTCTGCGACGGCAACCGGCCTGCGGTGGGCGCTGGGAGACGGCGGCACTGCCAACAGCGCTGAATTTACCCATATCTATGAATTGCCGGGAGAATACGAGGTGCAACTGATTGCCAGCAATGAGTCGATCTGCCGGGACACGGCCACGCAGCTAATTACCATCTATGGTTCGCCGGAGGGCAGTTTTGAGCTGATCGAAACCTGCACGCAGGAGGAAGGATATACGTTGGTAGCCGAGGCAGCGCCCGAAGATTTTATTTTCCTCTCCGGGCAAAACTATGCACAGGCCGGCACCCGCCACGGCCGGCTGGCGCCCGGCAATTACACCCTCGAACTGGAATCCCCCCAGGGGTGCCTGACATCCATAGACGTCATGGTGCCCCAGGTTCAGGAGCTTATCGCCCGGTTGCTGCGCGACTCCTTTTCCATCGAACTGGGAGAATCGGTGGATTTGGCCGTTAATGTCAATCAGGCCGGAACAGTCGTGAGCTGGTCGCCGGCGGCAGGGTTGTCCGACATTTCCATTGCCAACCCGGTAGCCATGCCTTTCTACACGACCACCTACATCGTGGAAATCACCAATGCCAAAGGTTGCGTGAAGCGGGACACCGCCTTTATACGGGTTGCCATTGACCGGGAAAGGGGGATCTTTATACCGAATGCGTTCACGCCGGACGGCAGCGGGCACAACGACCTGTTCCGCATCATGAATACCAACAACGGCCTGGTAAGCGCCCCGGTTTTCCGCGTTTTCGACCGCTGGGGAGAGCTGGTGTTCGAATCCCTGGATTGCCCGGCTTCCGGCCTGCAGGATTGCGGGTGGGACGGCACGTTCAAGGGGCAGAAAGCCGAGCAGGGCGTATACACCTACTACGCTGAACTGTTGTTTACGGATGGGTTTGTCCGGGTGGTTAAGGGGAATGTGACGTTGATCCGGTGAGGAAAAGGAAATGCATGGTATCGGATTCGAATAAATTTCCTTTTCGGTTCTTTGGCGAGGCCCTTGTTCCACGGGCTGGCATGGTGTGTTAGGGTGTCCTGTCCGTCAAGCAAGGCAACAATATAACAATATAGCAATATAACAATATAGCAATATAACAATATAGCAATATAACAATATAGCAATATAACAATATAACAATATAGCAATATAACCTGATTCCCCTACACCCTGCCTCCGGCACAGAACAGTATGAATCACACTACTCACAAGCCACAGATCATGAAATATGCTAAGATCCTGACCGTTTTTGTTTCCTTGTCTGGCATGCTGCTTTTTGGCAGCCGGCCCTGCCTGGCACAGGACGCCCATTTCTCCCAGTTCAGCCGGACCCAGTCGTATGCCAACCCGGCGTTTACCGGCCTTGGCCGGGAGCCGGCGCGCCTGTCCCTGCATTACCGCAACCAGTGGCAAAGTGTGTTGGCGGGGCAATCCTATCATTCTGCGCTGGCGGCTTTTGACTGGCGCAACTGCCTGGGGCTCAGCTTTTTTGCCTTTGGCGTCAGCGCCCAGGCCAGCCGGGCCGGCGATTCCCGCTATACCGATGGGCAGGCCCTGCTAAGCGTAGCCTATCACCAGCAAGTCGAGCGGGGCTTATTCCTGGCGGGGGGCGTCCGCGGCGGCGCCTGGAATTACCGCATCGATGAGGGCCAGCTGCAATTTGAAGAGCAGTTCGACGGCATCGGCTACGATTCGGGCCTCGACAATTTCGAGTCTTTCGACCAGTTGCAACGCACCGTCTTCGGCCTGTCCGCCGGCCTGCTGTTGTACGATACGGAGGCGGCCTGGCAAATCGGCGCCAGCCTGCTCCACATCAACCAGCCCTTGTACTCTTTTCTGGAAGATGCCCAGAACGGCAACCGGGTGGGGATGGGCTGGTCGCTCCAGGGGCAGTTGGGCCTGTCTACCGACCACCGGCCGGAAAGCAAAGAGCTTGCCCTTCAGTTTTTCTACCGCCAGCAGGCCCTTTTTAAGAACAGCCAACAGCGGATGCTGTCAGCCGGCGCCCTCTGGCAACTGGCGGAGAGCCACAAGGGGAACGCCTTTTTCCTGGGGATGTACGCCCGGGTGGGGCGGCGCGCCGGCGACGCTGCGGCCACCTTCGACGCCGTCACGCCCTATATCCGCGTTGACTACGGCGACTGGAGCTTTGGCGTGTCTTACGATGTAAATGTTTCGCCCCTCGTCGATGTTTCGCGGCTGGCCGGGGCGCTGGAATTGTCAGTCCAGGCCCATATCGGGGATAGGCGGGATTGTATACAATGCCCGTCGAATTGGTGAGGTTCGTGCCGCGATCATCCTGATCGCGAGGCCCCTGCCCGATACAATCAATTCTCTCCCAAAATGACCACCAGCGTATAGATCAATCCCGGAAGATAGAACAGCAAGGTCAGCAGGAGCGAGATCCAGAAGCGGGTGGTGATGCCATCGTACAGGCCCATGGCCAGGGGCGGGAGCAGGATAGCGATGATGACCAGGAGCAGCAGGTCGGTATCCGTTTCCTGGCGCAGCTGCTTCAGCTTGGCCTTGATTTCCTTTTTGAAAGCTTTGCGCTGCTGGCGGTTGTTTTTCCGCAGTTCTTTTTTGCTGAGAGTGCTGGTTTCTTCAGCCCGGTGCTCGGTTTTGTCGCCGGCCCTGACGTGGACGACGGCCTGAGCGGGTTGGATGTTGAGCAGCAGGGAAAAACTGAAAACAGCGAGGAGGTAGGAAGGTCTCATTGGATCGGTATTTTGGTGAGGAATTGGGTTGCTTAATCTACGTCGACCGGTTCGATCATCGGCAGGTCGACGACTTTGGCTTCTTTGGGGCCGATGCTCATCCAGCCGACGATGCCGCCGGAGGCTTTGGCGACGTGGCGGGCAAAGCTGAGCAGTCCTTCGTAAAAGTGTTTGGCGTGTTTGGGTTCGAGCAGGGGCAGGACGGTATTGAGCTTTTCCAGTTCGCCGGCGATGGTTTTTTGTCGTTCCTCCGGCGATCTCGGCAAGGTCCGGATGAGTTCCATCAGCCGTTCGTGCAGGCGCCCGTCTACTTTCTGATAATACTCCTGCCATTCCTGGTGAAAGTGGAATGCCCGGATGCGCGCGATCTTTTCTCCCCGCTCCAGCTCGGCGTCCTCGATGATGCCGTCGGCGCCTGCGACCAGCAGCGTGACGTACGGTATGGCGTCGTAGAGAGCCTTTTGTTTTTCTGCCGGCAGGGATTCAATGCTTTTGATCATATGAGCCTTGAATTTGTGTTCGGCCCAAAAATAAACTTTTACAGGAGAACATTCTACCCTTTTCGCTCCTTATATCTTAGTTAAGCGCTTTTGTGGAACGAAGGCATGTGCCTGCCAAACTTCGGCCCCTGCGGCTGTGGATTTTAAATCCGATTTCCCGTAACTTTGAAGTTTTGTGCATAGTCAAGCCTATATTGGCCAAGATATAAGAGTAGGAGAAAACGCAATGAACTTTTTACTCCAAAAACTGGAATCACACCTGGATGAGGGCGCGCTGTTCGGGGGAGAGCAACTGCTGGAGGCAGGGGCTGTCGACGGCCTCTTCGAGCTGGAGAAGCACCTGTGGCTGGCCACCGTCGAAGGCTATGAGGTGGAGCTCAAAGTGAGCCCTTCGAAAGTGCTGGGCGGCACATGCGACTGTGAGCGGTTTGCGGAAGAGGGGATGTGCGAGCACCTGGCCGCCATGATGATGGCCCTGCGCCGCCGACAACAGGCAAAAAAACAGCACAAGGAGAAAGCCAGAAAGGAAACCCAGGGCCCCCGGAAGCTCACCACCGGCATTGTGCTGGACAATGTCAACCTGGAAGAACTCGCCGATTTTGTGCGCGACTACGCCAAGGCCAACCGCAATTTCGCCATCGCCCTCAAGGCCCGGTTCGCATCCGCCGTCACCGGGATCGACGGCAAGGAGAAATACCAGCAGCTGCTGGAAAGCACCATCAAAGCGGTGCGAAAGACCGACCGCAGCATCTCCGTGCGGGGCAGCCAGCGGCTGATCAAGGTGCTGGAGGAACTCCAGCAGCAGGCCGAACAGGCCATCCTGGAAAGGGACTTCGTGGAGGTGGCCTTCATTTCCCAGAGCATCATCGAAAAGATAACGCCCATCCTGAAGAAGGCCAGGGGCAAACAGCGGGAACTGAAGCGGGACGTGGGCCGGGCCTTCGAAAACCTGCACCGCCTGCTGGAAAAGAACCCCGCCCCCACCCTGGCCCGCAGCCTGTGGGAATACAGCCTGCAGGAATACGACAAGCTGGTGTACCGCAGCAACGGCGCCGACCTGCTGTTCTTCAAGCTGATGGTGGAACTGGCCCAGGAGGCTGGCCAGCAGGAAACCCTGCTGGAAGCCCTCCGGAATTACCAGGAAAAATACCAGGAAGAAGGCCGCCCCCTGGCGCCCCTAATGCTCCTGGAACTCAGCGCCCTGGAAAAAGCCGGCCGGCCCGATGAAGCCCGCCGCCTCATGGAAAGCAACCTGACGCAGCCCGACGTCCTGCTCTATGCCATCCAGCAGGCTATCGCCAAAGGGCAGATGCCCCGCGTCAAAGCGCTGGCCATCACCGGCCTGCGGTTTGACCTGCCCGCCGAAGTGAAGGCCCGCCTGGAGGAAATGCTGCTCCAACTGGCCGAACAGGACGAAGAGCCGGAAGAGGTCAACCAATACGCCCTGAAGCGGTTCCTGGATACCCAGGACTTTGCCTACCTCGAAAAAGCCCGCCGGGCCGCCGGGCCCGATTGGCCCCGCCAGGTGGAAGAAACGCTGGCTTACTTTCAGAGCTTCCCCTACTCGCCCAGCCGCCGCAATACCATTGCCCGCATCCTCGCCGAAGAAGGCCTCCTCGGCCGCCTGATGGACTACGCCGAGCAGGTCCAGTCGCTCGACCTGATCCAGGAATTTTCCCCCTACCTCATCGACAGCCACCGCGAACGCCTGCTCGAACTGTACCGCCGCCTGCTTACCGACTTCCTGCGCAACCACCTGGGCCGCAAGACTTCCCAGCGCATCCGCGAAGCCCTGCAGCGCCTCCACGAGATCGGCGCCGGCAGCCTGGCCGTGCTGCTGGTGGAAGAGTTCCGCTCGCAATACCCGGAACGGCACTCGCTGATGGAGGAACTGGCGTTGTTCTGAGTGCATGGGTGCAAATCGTGTTTTTTTAAAATATTCCGGAAAAAACAGAATAAACTCAATTTAAATACCAATTTCTTAAAACCAGTAATTATCTTTGCCCCATGAAAACCGAACTGTGGGCCATCGGAAAGACCAGCGAGCGCTACCTGGAAGAAGGCATGGAGCTGTACTCCCGGCGCCTGGGCCACTATCTCCGGTTTGGCCTGGAGATTTTGCCGGACGTCAAAAAGGCGGGCAGGCTGGGCCCGGAGCAACTCAAAGGCAAGGAAGGAGAAGCCGTGCTGCAACGCCTCAAAACAGGGGATTACCTGGTGCTGCTCGACGAAAGCGGCAAGCAGTATACCTCCGAAAGCTTCGCCGAATTCCTGAGCCACAAGCTGCAGCTCAGCTACAAGCGCATCGTTTTCCTCGTCGGCGGCGCCTATGGCTTTTCGCCGGAACTCTACGCCCGGGCCGACGGCAAGCTATCCTTATCCAGAATGACGTTTTCTCATCAGATGGTACGCCTGTTCTTTCTGGAGCAGCTCTACCGCGCGATGACCATCCTCAATAACGAACCTTATCACAACGCCTGATCATGACCATTAGCCTGACCTTCATCCTCATCGGCCTGACCTTGCTTATTTCCTACCAGGCATTCAACAACCCGGACATGAAATACAAGCTGGCCTTCCACCCCTCTTCGGTCGCCGAATTCGGGGAGTGGTACCGCTTCCTGAGCAGCGGTTTCGTGCACAACGACTGGTCGCACCTCATCCTGAACATGTACGTCTTTTACCTCTTCGGCTCGGCCCTGGAGCCCGTCTTTACTCAGGTGATCTTCGACCCGCTCATCGGGCGCCTGGTGTTTATCTTTTTTTACATCAGCGCGATCATCGCCGCCGACATTCCCACTTTTTTCAAACACAAGGATAACGCCGGCTATTCGTCGGTCGGCGCTTCCGGCGCTACCTCCGCCCTGATGATGGCCTACATCCTGTTCGCGCCCTGGGGGTGGTTCATCTTCCCGCCCCTGCCCGGCATCGTGTTTGCCGTCGGCTACCTCTGGTATTCCTCCTACATGGCAAAGCGCGGCGGCGACCTGATCGCCCACGACGCCCACCTGTGGGGGGCCGTCTACGGCGTGGTCTTTATGATCGCCGTTGCCGGCCTGTTCAAGCCCGAGTTGCTGGATTTCTTCCTGGCCCGCCTGCTGGACGGGCCGGAGGCGCCGAGGTTTTGATGGTGGCTGGAGGGATATTATTATATGGCTATATTGTTATATTGCTGGCGGGGCAAGGCGGAGAGGATTGTTATATGGTTATATTGCCCTATTGCTTGCGTGGTGGCCTTGGGGAATTGTTATAGAGCCTTCAGGGATTGTTTAAACCGTTGTGTTTTTGGTTTAAACCGCAGGGGGCGCTGACCTGCCTGCCGCGAGGCGCGGCCTTGCAGGCAGGGATACGCAGAGGGCGCGCAAGCGACTGTTATTGAGGAAATCGCTCTGTGGCCCTCTACGCCCGCCTACCGTGCCGGCAGGGCGGGCAGGTTCCCTGCGGTTAGAAAAATGCGGGTTGACACAGTTCTTTGAAAACTCCCAGCCTTCAGGCAATCCAACCATTCCCAGATTGCCGGTTGGCCAGCAATATAACAATCACCAGGCTTCCTAACGTGCCAACAATATAACCATCCCCCAAACACAGCCATAGCCAACAATATAATACTATAACATTCCCACAACCATGTTCTTCTTCCTTTCCAAGCTCCTGCAGTTCCTCATCAAGCCCATCACCTGGGTATTGCTCCTGCTGGTTTACGCCTGGCTGGGAAAGCGGCCGCTGCGGAAACGGCGGGCGCTGACCGCCGCCATCGCCCTGCTGTTCCTCTTTTCCAACCAGATGGTGTTCAACCTCGCCGTCCGAGCCTGGGAACCCGACCTGCTCACCGCCGGCGAGATCACCGAACCCTACGACATCGGGATTCTGCTGGGCGGCTTTTCCAACCCCAACATCGAGCCGGGGGCCGACCGCTTCAACGTCAACGACCGCGCCAACCGCTTCGTCAACGCTCTGGAACTGTACCGCACCGGCAAGGTCCGCAGGCTGCTCGTCACCGGCGGCAACGGCAGGCTGCTGCAGGACGGCCCCCTGGAAGCCTCCGAAGCCCGGCAGTTCCTGCTCCGCCTGGGCATCCCCGACAGCGATATCCTCATCGAACCCGAAAGCCGCAATACTTTTGAAAATGCCCTCTTCACCCGGCAACTGCTGGACGAACGATACCCCAACGCCCGTTGCCTGCTGCTCACTTCCGCCTGGCACATGCGGAGGGCTCAGGCCTGCTTCGAAAAGGCAGGGCTGGCAGTGGTGCCCTTCCCCGTCGACTACCTCAGCGAACGCTGGCAGTTCACGCCGGAAAAGCTGCTGGCGCCCAACGCCCGCACCCTGTCGCTCTGGGAACTGCTGATCAAGGAGTGGGTGGGGTATGTGGCTTATGGGGTGAGGGGGTATTTGTGAGATGACACACTGCTGGACATTTGCTGCGGCGTGTAAAAGTGTAAGTGTAAAGGTGTAAGGGGGCTACGCCTTCGAAGTGGTTTGGTTGATTGGTTGATTGGTTGATTTTTACCCGGCTGAGGGACGAAGACGGGGGTTGATTGGTCGATGCTTCTACCAAAAAATCTCCCAGTATGATACGTCTTTAGAACTAAAAAAAATCTTAGGGAATCAGCGAATATGATTCCCCAAATCCCCGTAGCTTTCCCCTCAAAAAACAACATGTCCAGATTCACCTCCTTCCTCGCCGCCGAGGCCCTCAACCTGGCCGCCGGCTACCTGGCCGGCCTGACCGCCTCCTCCCTGGTCTCCAAATTTTTCGTCAAAAAAGGGCTGGTCAACCTCTGGGGGCTGGCCGCCAAACGGGAAGCCCTCTCCCGCGACCAGTACGACTGGCTGATGGCCATCGCCGCTTACCTGATCGGCCTGGCGGTGATGATCGCGGTGAGCTATGGAATGAAGCGGCTGAGGGGGCAGGCTGGGAGTGAGGGGGAGAGGGGGTGACAAGGGGGAGAGGGGAACCGCCAATAGCGAACAGCGAACAGCCAACAGCCAACAGCCTCCCCTACTCCACCACAAACCGCCGCCGCGCCTGCTGCCCGCCAACCTCCAGCTCTGCCCAATAGATGCCCGAGGGCCAATGGTCAACCTCCCAGCCCAGAGATTGAATGCCGGGGCCAACAGGCCTCTCCGCTACCAGCTGCCCAGTGGAATGAAAGATGCGCACCCTGCCCCTCCCGGCGGAAAACCGCTGCCAGGAAAGCGTCACCAGCTCCGTCGCCGGGTTCGGCGAAAGCCGGACGTCCTCCGCCCATAAGGGATCGCCCAGGCCGGTTAGCAGGGTGACGTGGTACCGCACGATGCTGTCGCAGCCCAGGGCGCTCTCCAGCGTGGCGACAACTGCGGTATCCTGGCTGATGGAAATGCCCTGCCACTCGCCGGGGCCGTCCAATGAGACGGCCACCTCTGTGGTGTCTTCCCCGGTGAGCACATTGACGTGGTGCCAGACGACGCTGTCCTGCTCCGGCATTTCAAACAGCTGCCGGAGGATGGTGTCCTGCCCCACCGCCTGGCCCAGGTAAAGGCTGCCGGGGCAGAGGGTGACATAAACCGCTGTGGCGACCCTCGGTTTTTCAATGAGGTGCTCCGTCCGGTTGGTGATGATGGGCGGGTTGAAATCAAAGTAGATGGCTGCTTCGTTCTCAATGCGGGTAAAGGGCAGGATACCCTCCGCCGGACGGATGGTATAGGAGAAGAAGCCGTGGCTTCCGGGCTCATTGCTGGTGCTGTCCGGCAGGTTGATCTCCCGGAAGGTAACGGCCAGGGTGCGGTCCGGCAGGATGATCCATTCGTGGGCATGAGAGGCCGGGCCCGCCCGGAAGCTCGCCAGCGACAGCTGCGGAGATAGCTGGTCCCGGATGGTGACGGTACGCGCCAGATCCGTCCCCACGTTCTGGAAGTGGATGGTGTATTGAATGGGCTGGCCGGCAGCGACGAAGCGCTCTTCGCCATAACCCTCCGGCACGGCCACCTTGATGTTGGGGTCATAGGGGCCGATAACCGGGCCGCAGCGCTCCACGGCAAAGCCGTCGCCGTTGCTGCCGGGGAAGGCATTCAGCAGGCCGGTATCCAGAGGCGACAGGCAGCCGGCAGCCAGCAGGCGGATAGGCTCGGGGTTGGGGTGGCCAGCCGGCTGCCCGGCCTCAAACAGGATGGCCTCCATGCCGGCCGGAGCGCGGATGGTGTCCGCCGCTCCGGGGCCCAGCTGGATGCTGCCCGATTCCAGGAGCACGATGTCGTCGTTGACGATGTTGAGCTGGTAGGTTTCCGGGACAGCCATCGGGCCGTTGCCCGCATTTTCTACCCGGAACGCCAACGAGTCTCCCGCACAGAAGGAAGAGGCGCGCAGGCTGGCGCCGCCCCAATCCGCCTGCATGGGGCTGCAGAGGGTATCGGGGGCAATGCGGGCAATATAACACAGCACTTCGCCCAGCACCAGATTCTGGCAGTCGGGTTCCATCTCCACCACAATCTGCCCTTCCGCTCCTACTCCTACCGCCGCAAACTCGAAAATGAGGCTGGTATCGGTTGCGCTCGCCCAGGGCGGGGTAGCCTGCAGAGGCGTCATGCGTTCATCAAATGTGAGGGTCACGGTAACCGGCGATGCAGAGACGGTTCCTGTATTGCGGTAAGCCATGCTCACCATAGACGGGAAGCACTGCCGGATGGGGTTGATGCTCAGATCCAGCTCCATCAGCGGGCAGGACGTATTGGCGGAAGCGGCAAAGTGAACGGTATGCGGGCCATCGCCGGAAAGGGTGGTATCCGCCGGGCAGAAATCCCAGTAATCGCTCGGGGAACGGCGGAGAGCAGGTGCTGCGGGGCATCGGGGAGATAGAACCCGTAGTGGTAGTCCGGTGCCGGAGTGGTGAACTGTTCCGAAATTCCGCTGTTGAGCACCAGCCTGGCGCCGGGCAGAGAAGGATACAGGAATCGAAAGTGCAGTTGGCGGTGGTGTCCCACAACACCAGGTAGTCCACAGCGCTGCCTTGCAGAAAATCCAGGCTATAGGCAATAATGCTTTGGTACGGTGATCAGTTCCTCCTACCATCCCCGTTGAGGTCAGCCGCTCGGGCAGAAGGTACAGGCTGCCGGGCAGGGAACTGGTAAAAGGCGCGGGAAGGTAGGGCTGCGTGAGATAGCCGCTGTTTCCAATACTGAGCGCAAAGCCCTTAGGTAACTGGTCGGGGATGGGATCCCCGTTGAGCAAGTATCCTCCTGCCGGTAATAGCCGCGTATTCCCCAGCAACACCGGCGCGGAAAGCTTTGGCTCAGCGTATCGAAGCTGGCCATCGCCATGAAGTACCCATACTGTTGTTATAATAAAATGGACCGCACATCCAGCCGCCCATCCTGGTTGTAATCGCCGGCAAACAGGCTGATGGCATCGTCCATTCCGGGAATGACGCCCAGTCTTCGAAGTACCGTTGCCGTCGCGGTGCAGGGCGTAATACGTAAGTACGGAGGTGCGCAGCAGGAGGTCGCCCGCTCCGTCCTGGTTCAGGTCGGCAACCAGCAATTCCCGGATGTAGGGCAGTTCCACCGGCAACGGATGGAAACAGGCGCCACGGCAAATCCTCCGCCGGCGCCCAGCTCATTCAGTAAGGGCAAGTTCCCCGTCGCTGGTAGCCGCCACGATGTCCTCGTCGTCATCTCCGTCCAGGCGTAGGTGGCGAAGTGGTAAGCAACCGATTCAAGTCCCGGAAAGTTGATAACAGTACCTGCACCGCTAACGGTGTCTCCCAGCCAGGCAAAGAGCTGGAAAGGCATCCACCCGTCATCGGGCAGGGTGCCCACGCCGTCCGGCAGTACTCGCCATTCAAAGCAGTGAACTGGAAATGGTACCTAAACTACCGAAATCTCCATACATGCCGGGGCGCAGAGAAAACATTGCCACCGGACAGGTTCTCAATCCACCGCATAGCTTTCCGCCGCCAGCAGGATATCGGGCAGTACGTCGCCGTTCCAGTCCCGGGCGGTGAAGTCTCTGATGTAACTGAAGGCATCTGTCAGCGGGGAGGGCAAGGTGAAGTTTCCGGCATTATCCAAAGCAAACCGGCAGAACACCTGCGAATTGTCGCGGGTAAGGTCCAGTACGCGCCGTCCAGGCGGGAGGACAGCAGGTCGGGGCGAGTCGCCGTTCAGGTCACCGGTGGTGAGTTGGAAACCGGCATAGATGGAATCGACCGGGTGTGGGGTGAGGTTAAAACTGCCGTTGTTCTCCAGCCATTCACAGGCGTACAGATCGCCATTTCCGGGAGATGCCGTACGTTTCAAAGCCAGGATATCCTGGTCGCCATCCCCATCGACATCCGCCAGCGTATGGGACGCGTAATCCGACATTCTGCCTGCAGGGAAAACTGGATGTGCCGCCGGCATTGCGCACCAGCATCATGCCCTGCTGGGCGGACGGTGGCAGGGATTTTGCTCAGCGTCAGGTCGGGAAAACCGTCCTGGTCGAAGTCCGCCACGGAAGTTTCCATAAGGTAATCAGGGTAATCTGTATAATATTCCAGAAAAACGCTGTTCTGCCGGGAGAAGCTGCGGCCCTCCAGTTGGAGCACCTCCAGCAAAAGGACTTTCAGGCCGTCCGGATCGGGCTGGGCGGTGGAGATCAACAGCACGTCCAGGTCGCCGTCGAGGTCGTAATCGCACAGTTCCAGCCCCCGGAATTCACTGAAATCCAGGAAGTCAAAAAAGCCGGCCGTTTCATAAGAGAACGGCTGCCCCGCCCCCGGATTCCAGTTGACATACAGGCGGCGGTTGCTGACATTGAAGTGCAGCACGTCCTGCCAGCCGTTGCCGTCCAGGTCGCCCACCCGGAAAGGGTCGTAGTCGCGCACCCAGTTGCCGGCAGGCGCCTGCGGGCCGATGAGGCTGAAATGGCCCTGGCCGTCGTTTTCCCGGTAGGGGAAGGCCTGCCGCGCGCGGCGGCCGTCTACGATATCCAGGTCCCCGTCATTGTCCATATCGCCCAGTTCGAAGTGCATATAAAATGAAGTAGCCGTTTCTTCCCATACGGAATCGCCGAATACCCGCGGCCAGGCCAGGGTGCCTTGCCCGTCGGTATTTTCAAAAAAGGCGAGGTGGCCGTCCCATCCCAGGCGGGAACCGATGAGGTCCTCGTCGCCGTCTCCATCGAGGTCAGCGGCTTTGGCCTCCCGCAACTCCTGCACCTCCAGGATGACCCGCACCGAATCGCGCTCCAGTTGCCCCTGTACAGGCAGCGTCAGCACTGCCCCGAAAATAGCCGCCAAAAAAGTATACTTCATGGTAAATGTTTTCATGCTGCTAAAATGAGGCAAATCCTGCCGGGGCACAAGAACATTTTTCTATATTTATACAATGGCAAAAATTGCAAACACATGTAAATCAAATATTTAACATTAATTTTCTAATTTTTGAAAACACCGATTGCCTTTCAACTGCTCCGGATTTTATCCCCCGCAGAACTCAACCAGCTGGAACTGTTCCTGTCCAGCCCGGCTTTCAACCGCCGGCCGGAGATGGCGCGCCTGCTGGCCTGGTGGCGGGAGAACCGGCATGAAACCCTGGACAAGGAGAAGGTTTTCCGGCAGGTAGAACCGGGCAAGACCTATCTGAGCCGCGACTGGTACCTGCTGCTGAGCCGGTTTGCCAAACTGGTAGAAGGCTTTATCGTGTGGCAGGAACTACAGGAGGATGGCCTGGATAAGTACCCATTCCTGTTGCGCAGCCTGCGCCGCCGCCGCAAAGCGCGCCTCTTCCGGCGCAGCATGGCGCAGGCCCGCGCCCTGCTGGACAACCACGGGCAACACACCGCCCACCTTCTCTACCAGGCTTACGACCTGGAGCAGGAGTACTACGACTACATCGCCAGCCACAACCGGCAGGCACCCACCAACCTGCAGGCGATGAACGACCGCCTCGATGAGTTCTTCATCGCCGAAAAGCTCAAACAGGCCTGCCTGGCGCACAGCCGCCGCATCGCCAGCCAGGAGGCTTATGACATCCATTTCCTGGAAGCTGTTGAGCAGCAACTGCAATCGCGCCCCGCCCTGCTCGCCGTACCTGCAATACAGGTCTACCATGCCTGCTACCGGGCGGTCGTGCGCGGAGGCGACAAACGGGCCTTCCAAAACCTGCGCCAGGCCATGGCGGCCCACCGGCAGGGATTCCCGAAGCAGGAAATCCGCGACCTCTACCTGCTGGCGATCAACTACTGCATCCGGGCCCTCAACCGGGGGGCAGAGGGGTTTGCGCTGGAAGCGTTCACCCTCTACGAGCAGAGCCTGGAACAGGGGTACCTGATGGAGGACGGGCACATCCCGGAAAGCACCTTCGGCAATATCGTGTCGCTGGGGCTCAAGTTGCAGCGGTTTGATTGGGTAGAACAATTCATCCGGGAGCGGGCCCGCTTCCTGCGGCCGGAGTTTCAGGAATCCCTCCCCTCTTACGCGGCCGCCAAGCTGGCCTACGAGCAGGGGCGGCTGACCGCAGCCCTCCAATTGCTGGCTACCGTGGACGCCCGGCAGCCCTTCCTATACTTCGGCGCCAAGACCCTGCAGCTGAAGGCCTTCTACGAACTCGGCGAATGGGATGCGCTGGACAGCCTCCTGGAGAGCCTGCGCGTCTACCTGCAGCGCCATCCCGACCTGGGCTACCACCGGGAGCATTACCTCCTGCTGGCCCAGTTCGCCCGCCGCCTGCTGCAGCTGGCGCCCACCGACCGGGAGGGCAAAACTGCTTTGAGAAAAGAAGTAGAGGCGGCCATTACCTTCCGGGAGCGGGAGTGGTTCCTGCGACAGTTGGAGTGAAATGTGCCGGATGGGTTGAACGCCATAAAAAGAAAGGGTATCTTTGGCTCCTGGACGCAGCGCGAACCGCGAATACCAAAATGCATCCGCCAAAATCCTACCTCCTATGCCAGACAAAGCATCCCGCGCCCGGAAGATCATCCAGTCCAACGCCCTGTTCGCCGCAGCCGGAGGCGCCATCCCCGTTCCGGTGCTCGACGTGGGCGCCGTCACCCTGGTGCAGCTCGACATGCTGAAGGCCCTGTGCCAACTGCACGAAGTGAACTATTCAGAGCTGGAGGGCAAAGCCATCATCACCGCCCTGAGCGGCAGCATGATGGCGCGCTTGTCGGCCAGCGCCTTCAAGATCATACCCGGCATCGGCACGCTGCTGGGGGGCATTTCCATGGCGGCTTTCTCGGCAGCCAATACCTACAGCCTGGGCAAGGTGTTCGACTTCCTGCTCTCCAAATACGGGGGCCTGGATAATGTGGACATGGAGGAGATCAAAAAACTCTTCCAGGAGGAGTTCGAGAAGGGGAAAGCGTTTTTTGAAAAGCACAGACGGGATGGACAGGATTAGGCGGGTTCGGACAGGATCTACAGGTTGAACAGGTCTTGGCTGCCCTTAACCCCCCAGGCCCCATGCGAACAGCAGACAGGATGTACAGGATTTGGCGGCCCTTACCCCCCCAGGCCCCATGCGAACAGCGAACAGCAGACAGGATGTACAGGATGTACAGGATGAACAGGTTTTGGGGGCTTGATGGGGAGGCAGACAGGATGTACAGGATGAACAGGTTTTGGGGGCTTGATGGGGAGGCAGACAGGATGTACAGGATTTGGCGGCCCTTACCCCCCCAGGCCCCATGCGAACAGCGAACAGCAAACAGCGAACTGCAGACAGGATGTACAGGATGTACAGGTTTTGGCTGCCCTTAACCCCCAGACACCATGCGAACAGCAGACAGGATGTACAGGATGTACAGGTCTTGGCTGCCCTTAACTGTACCATGCGAACAGCGAACAGCAGACAGGATGTACAGGATGTACAGGATGTACAGGATGAACAGGTTTTGGGGCTTGATGGGGAGGCAGACAGGATGTACAGGATTTGGCAGCCCTTACCCCCAGTACCCATGCGAACCGCGAACAGTAGACAGGATGTACAGGATGTACAGGATGTACAGGATGAACAGGTTTTGGGGCTTGATGGGGAGGCAGACAGGATGTACAGGATTTGGCTGCCCTTAACCCCATACCCATGCGAACAGCAGACAGGATGAACAGGATGCACAGGATTTGGCTGCCCTTAACCCCCATACCCATGCGAACAGCGAACAGCGAACAGCGAACAGCAGACAGGATGTACAGGATTTGCTACTTACCCCATACATGCGAACAGCAAACAGGATGTACAGGATTTGCTACTTACCCCCAATACCATGCGAACAGCGAACCGCAGACAGGATGAACAGGTTTTGGCTGCCCTTAACCCCCATACCATGCGAACAGCAGACAGGATGTACAGGATGTACAGGATTTGGCTACTTACCCCTATACCCATGCGAACAGCGAACAGCAGACAGGATGTACAGGATGAACAGGATTTGGCTGCCCTTACCTATACCATGCGAACAGCGAACCGCAGACAGGATGTACAGGATTTGGCAGCCCTTACCCCCAGTACCATGCGAACCGCGAACAGTAGACAGGATGTACAGGATGTACAGGTTTTGCTACTTAACCCCCCAGACCCCATGCGAACAGCGAACCGCAGACAGGATGTACAGGATTTGGCGGCCCTTACCTCCCCAGGCCCCATGCGAACCGCGAACAGTAGACAGGATGTACAGGATGTACAGGTTTTGGCTGCCCTTACCCCCCCAGGCCCCATGCGAACAGCGAACCGCGAACAGCGAACCGCAGACAGGATGTACAGGATGAACAGGTTTTGGGGGGGTAGGTTTTGGGTTTTGGGATGGGAGCAATTTGGCCTACAGAGCCTAAAGCCTGCATCCCCACGGCCTACCGCCTAAAACCTACCGCCTAAAACCTAAAGCCCTAACACCGAATGGGGCACAATTTAGCATCGCACCCGAACCACTCCATTCACTCCCGCAGTTGCTCCACAAAATGCTCATACAGCGGCAGGGCCGTCACGCCGCCATTCCCCCAGCGCGGCGGATACCCTTCCCGGATGCGGTAATAATCGGAGACAATATCGGCCTGTTGTTCCGGGTTGAAATCCTTAAACCGGCGGCCGGCACGCTGGGCGGCGGCCAGGCCTTCGGCGCCGCCGTAGTTGTACCCTTCCGGGCTCCACTGGGCCACCAGCGCCCTTGGGATATAGACAATGCCCGTTTTCTGATACTGCCAGACATGCACCAGCTCGTGGATCAGCAGGCTGTTGTCCATCCGGCCCCAGGAATTGATGCAGTAAAAACTGACGTAGCACAGGTTGAACTGGCGCGGCCCGGCAACGGAATATTCGTCGATGCGGACGCGCTGGTAGTTGATTGACTTGCCGAAGATCGGCCGGGCCAGTTTTTTCTCCCAGGCGCTCAGCGGGCGGCTGTTAAATTTGGCGAAGTCGATCAGGGTTTCGTACAGCTCGCCGATGGCCAGGCAATCCAGCAGGAGCAACGCAAATTCCAGCCACCAGTAAGCAATCCGGCCGCCCAGGATGCGGCTGACCAGGCCTTCTTCGTAGGCCAGCTTCAGGTTTTTTGTGCCCCGGAACAGATGTTTGCCCACCCGCCGGCCGCGCGCCGGCAGGTACCGCAGGGCATCCACCAGGCGGAGCACAACGGCTGCCAGCTTCAACAACAGCAGCTGAAGCAGGTACTGCCCGCTGATATCAACATGTAAGGCCTTGCCGGAGAACTTCATGGCCAATGGTTTATTTCTGCCAGATGTACTCAACTGCAATAGGTTTTGTGCATTTGTGCGTGGACTTCCCCTTTAGGGGATTTGAGGGGCGGGGAGGGCTAATGCACAAAACCTATTGCAACGAAGTATAAAGTTTCTTTGATCGGGATTATGAACCCCTATGAACCTCCTGGGCCGGAATAGAACATTTAGCAATGGAAAGATACATAATAAAAAATTTCTCCATACATTTTAGGCAATCTTCTCCAGAATAGTTACTTTTGGGAACCTTCTGCTACTTATCCTTTCCCCCCGCGCCCTTTTCACACCCTGCCTTTTTGTAACCGCGCTTACGAAAGCGTCAATTCCTTCATTCAAAAAACAGGACTATGAGAAATGAATTTTACCTGTCCCGGGGACAGGGAGCGGCAATCCGCATGGCCCGCCTCTTCCTCTTTTTTTCCGCACTCTGTCTTTTTCTCCGCTCCGGTTATGGGCAGGCAGGCCTGGCCTGCGACGGCAACACCGTACAGGTCAACTACAGCGGCACCTACCAGGATTTCGCCATACCCCAGAGCCTGGAGGGCGCGCAGCTCGAGCTGACGGCCAAAGGCGGGGACGGGGGCTTTGCCCGCATCAGGAACACCATACCCATACTCGGGGACGTGCAGTTGTGCTCCTCCGAAGGCGGGCAGGGCGCTACCGCCACCGCCGCTTTTGCCGTTGGGCAGGGCGCGGATGAAATCCCGCCGGGTTCTGTCCTCCGGTTCATCGTAGGCGGCAAGGGCCAGGATGGCGACGCCCGGATCATGACCGGCAACTTCTTCCAGTACGGCGGCGGCGGCGGCGGGACGGCCATCCTCCTCCAACGGCCGGGCAGCCCGGATTGGGAAATCCTGATGGTCGCTGGCGGCGGCGGCGGTGCCTATCAGGGTATGGCTTTCACTTTTTGTGTCGATAATGAAAACGGCCAGGGCGGCCGGGCGGGTACCGGCGGCGGCAACGGCAATGGAGACATCGCCCCAGGCGGCGGCGGCGCCAATGGCCAGGGCGGCGATGCCGGCGGCCTGTTCGGCGTCGAGATCGGCGGCGGCGGCGGCGGTGCCCAAACGGACGGCAATGGCGTCACCTGCCTCACGATCCAAATCCCGCCCACCGTTACCGAAGTCGGCGAAGGGTTGGCCGGCCTGCCCGGCGGCGGCGACGGTGGGCAGGACGAAGGCTGCACCGGTTTCGATTTCCGGCCCGGCGGCTACGGCTTTGGCGGCGGCGGCGCCGGCTTCGGGTCCGGCGGCGGCGGCGGCGGCTACTCCGGCGGCGGCGGCGGCGGCACAACCGGCCGCGGCGGCGGCGGCGGCAGCTACATCCACCCCATGGCCATCAACCCGTCGGTTTCCGAAGGGGGCTCTTCGCTGGCCACGGAAGACGGGCTGGCCAGCTTCCGGTGCATCCAGCTCAACGCTCCGCCGGAAGCCCTCTGTGTCAGCACGCCGGCCACCCTCCTGCTCGATGATGCCGGGACGGCGGCCCTCGAACCCGGCCAGCTGGACGGCGGCAGCTTCGACCCCGACGGCGACGAACTGGCCTTCAGCCTGAGCCAGGAGCGCTTTGACTGCAGCCACATAGGAGACCATGTGGTGACCCTGACCATCGAAGACAGCGAGGGTGCCGTCAGTTCCTGTACGGCCACGGTGGCAGTACGGGACGAAACCGCTCCCCATATCAGCTGCCCGGAAAATACTGTTGTGCCGTGCAACGAAAGCGGCACCCCGGCGCTGGACGGCATGGCCACGGCCACCGACAACTGCGATCCGGCCCCGCTTATCGACTTCTCCGACGTGCTGCTCGACGGCAGCTGCGATTATGAGTGTATCATTGAAAGGACGTTCACCGCTACCGATGCCCGGGGCAACCGCTCGGCCTGCATCCAGGTGATCACCAAATCTGCCGCCGGTTTGTTCGAAGATGCCTTGTCGACGGACCTGGATGGAGACGGGTTGAACGACCCCATCGTGCTGGGCTACTCCCGCAACACCCTGACTATCCTGGATGGAGGCGCCGATTGCATTTTTAGCTGGCTGCCCGGCTCGGGCGGCAGCCCGGCGTCCCTGCCCCGTGCCCAGCGCGTAGTGGACGGCAGCAACTGCCGCAGCGGCATCCAGCTTTCTGCGGATGGCAAAATAAACAACCCCCTGCTGGCCGAAGCGCTGCTCCTGACGGTCAAAATCCGCCTGGACCCGCAACTGGGCAATACCCGGCTTTCCAACCTGGATTGCGCCTTCCACCCGGCCCTCAGCCAGTTCCTGGGCAACAACCCGTCCGTCAACAACCTGCTGCGCCTGGCCAACCTGGCCCTGGGCAACATCCTGGGCCCGGTGCCGTTCGGGCTCCTGACGGATGCCTTGCATTGCATCAATGAAGGGCATGCGCTCTGCGGAGACGAGCAGGCGCCCCGTATCGCCTTCGCAGGCGGAAGCCCCGCCGGCCCGGCCACCGGAGGATTGGCGATCTATCCCAACCCCGCAAGCAACTCGGCCCATTTCAACCTGGCTGCTTTCAGCGGGCAACCGGCCGTGATCCGCATCTACAGCCTGCAGGGGCAGCTCGTGGAAGAGCGCCGGATGGCGGAAATACCGGACGGCCCCCTGGAATGGCGATTGGAAAATTACAGCAACGGCCTGTACCTCGCAGTCCTTTTTGTCGAAGGGCAACAGGTTCAAACCGGGAGGTTTGTGGTGGAACGTAGGTGAGGAGCGCGGGCCTCCGGGCCCGCGAACAGAACGGCAGCCTTTAATGCTGCTTTAGAAAATTAACCGCAGGGAGCGCGGAGAGCCGCAGCGTATCAGCCGTCTCTGTGGCCCTCTGCGCCTGCCTGCGGTTTGATTTTTGGGCGCAGATCAGCACCTTTTGCTTGCCGTGCTGCCGGAAGCACTCACAGGCGCGATTGAGTTTCAAATATTAATAAGGGGATGTGATGTCGGCTGGCGACTATCACGGCAAACCACCTGTCACACTGCTGGACATTTGCCGGGGCGTGTAAAAGTGTAAGTGTGTAAAGGTGGGCTACCCGTCTTAGGTTGGACAGCAGAAAGGGGAAAGCCGAGCGGAGTCGAGGCCAAGCGTGTGCAGGAGGCATGGAGTGTCCAACCTTAGACGGGTAGCCTAAAGGTGTAAAAGAACGCGGGTTCCCAGCCATTTACACGTTTATACTTTTACACATTTAGCCGGGGATGTGATGTCGCCTGTTGACTATCACGGCAAACCACCTGTTTGATTTTTAAAAACCAATGACGCCTGCAAGGGCGATGCTAAACTAAGTAATATGTCCTGCTACTTAAACCGTATCGCCTTCACCGGGCTGATGCTGGACACCAGATATGAAGGGATGACGAGGAAGAAAAGCGTAATAGCCAGCGTGCCGAGGTTGATCATCAAAATAGGCCAGAAATTGAGGTCGATGGGCGCCGTGGTGAGGTAGTAATTTTCCTCGGAGAGGGCAATGAACTCGAAGCGGTCCTGCAGCAGGCAGAGGCCGATACCGATGAGGTTGCCCCAGAACAGGCCCAGCGCGATGATGTAGGCGGCGTAGTACAGGAAAATCTTGCGGATGCCCCAGTTGGCGGCACCCAGCGCTTTGAGGATGCCGATCATATTGGTGCGCTCCAGGATGAGGATCATCAGGGCAGTGACCATGTTGATGATGGCGACGATGATCATCAGGCTGAGGATCACCACCTCGTTGATATCCTGCAGGTCGAGCCAGTCGAATATCTCGGGCAGTTTTTTCCGGATGGTTTCGGCGTACAGTTCGGCCGGCAGTTCTTCAAAGTAAATATACTCGGCGATGGGCTCCAGGTCGTCGATGTCGTCGATGAACACTTCAAAGCCGCTGACCTGGCTTTCGTCCCACCCCAGCAGGCGCTGGATTTGCCGGATGTCGACGAGGGCGAATTTCCGGTCGTACTCCTCCAGGCCGGTGCGGTAGATGCCGCTGACCCGGAAGCGCCGCCGGAGCTGTTCTCCCTTTTCGACGAAATGCATGATG
Source organism: Lewinellaceae bacterium (assembly GCA_020636375.1). GTDB lineage: Bacteria > Bacteroidota > Bacteroidia > Chitinophagales > Saprospiraceae > JACJXW01. The sequence continues at coordinate 114,056 of JACJXZ010000002.1, forward strand.
AAGGCGTCGCCGGTATCCACCTGCAGGCGCGCCGCCGTCTGATCGGAGATGAGGATTTCGTCGGACAGGGCTGTATCGGGCAGGGCAATGGGCCGCCCCCGTTTGATGTACTGCTGCATGAACGCCCAGTCGAAGTCTTCCCCTATCCCTTTCAGTATGATGCCTTCGATCTCCTTGTCCTTTTTTTTGCCGGCTTCGATGATGCCGGGCTTGATGGCAAACACCTGGACGTGGCGGATGCCGCCCCTGGTTTCCTTAAGCCGCTCCACCCGGTAGCCGAACCACTCTTCCTCCTGCAGGTAGGCCACGCGGCGGATGGTGTCCAGCGCCGGATAGAAAGGCTGGTACTTGCTGATGGGGTAAGCCTCCAGCAGGGAGCGGTTGATGTCCGTATCGGTAATGTGGATATGCCCCCAGAAGCCGAAGATTTTATTGCTGATCTCGCTCTTGAAGCCGGAGATCAGCGCGTTGGAGCAGATCATGACCGCCACGCTGAGGGCCACGGCAGCCACCGCTATCCGCAGGATGAGGCGCGAAAAGGACTGCTGCCCGGAGGCGGCAACGCGGCGTGCAAGGAAACGTTCGAAATTCATCGGGGGCAAAGATAGGGATTTGGAGGGGGAATATGGATGAGTGTATGAGTGTATTCATTCCATCATCCCTTCGTTCCATGCCGGTTTTGTTGCGGAGGGCTTCCACTTCGCGGAAATCGCGGCGCGCCTGCTGGCGGGTGAGGGGGTCGAGCGCGCCGAAGGGCTCGTCCATCAGGATAATGGGTGGGTCGGCAGCCAGGGCGCGGGCGATGCCCACCCGCTGTTGCTGCCCGCCGCTGGGCTGGTGGGGTACTTCTCCAGAAACCGGCCGGGCGGCAGGCCCAACTGTTCCAACAGCTCCCCTACCCTGCCGCTGATCTTGCCGGCGGGCCAGCGCAGGAGGCGGGGCACCACCGCCACGTTCTGCCCGACGGTGTAATGCGGGAACAGGCCGACATCCTGGATGACGTAGCCCATCCGGCGGCACAGGGCCTCCAGCGGCTGGCCGGCCGCGTCCTTCCCCTCGACCCAGGCCGATCCTTCTGTCGGGCGGACCAGCCGGTTGATCATCTTGAGGGTGGTCGTCTTGCCGCAGCCGCTGGGGCCGATCAGGACGAGGGTTTGCCCCTAAAACCCAAGGCCTAAAGCCGGGCAAGGGGTACAAAAAGGAATCGCGCCCCCTACCGCTTCACCACCTTCCTGGAATACTGCTGCCCTTCGACATCCAGCACCAGGTTGTACATTCCCGCAGGCAGGCGCCGAAGGTCGAGCTTAAGGTTTTGTTCACCTGCCAAACGGCCCCGGGAATCCATAGCGAGCATCTGCCGGCCGCTCATATCAAAAACGCCTAAGCGCACGCTTGCGGAGGTTTCCAGCTCGAAGAGTACATTAAGGAAGTTGTCCACCGGGTTCGGATAAGTAAACAAGGCGTGGATAGGTCCGTTTTCCTCGCGAGTGCCGGTTATTGCTCCTTCAACCAGAATATCGTCGATCTCGAGGATATTGTCGTCGAATGAATCGTGCAGGAAGCCTATGTATACCGTTTGCCCGGCGTAAGCAGCCAGAGAAACCGTATGCGGTTCGAGCAGAGGGTCAAACAAATCGGAGGTACTATCCCAGGTAAAATATTCGGTCAGCATATACCTGTCGGCATGGATGTAGCCGGGCGACCATAAAAAGCTGTCTGCCTGAAGAGCATCATCATTAATGTCATACGCCCCGTCGGGCAAGGGCGTTAGCATCTCAGCTGCTACGAAAAGCGTATCCGTATAAGTACCGAAAAGGGGATCTATCTCCTCTGTGGAGAGTAGCACTTTATACCCATCTGTATACCGGGGCCCCTGAAAAGGAGCAGACTTCCAGCTCAGCGTGACCTGCCCGTTCAACACTTCGACCGGCGGAAGGATCATCCAGTTGAGGTTTGGGATCGTTGGATCTGCCATCCAGGATACGCTGGCAGCAACGAAATTGGAGTCGGCAGGGCCGATAGAATCCGGAGACTCGAAAGCCAGGTCGATGTACCAGTTTTGGAAATCATTCTGCGCGTTCGGCGCGCCATCGAGGTCAAAGTTGATCCAGATGCTGTCATTCCCGTATACGCCATCGTCATAAAACTGAATGTACCGGTCTTCCCAGTTACCCTGAAAATCTTCAAAAAGCAAGGTATCCGTCTGGGCAGCAAGGGCAGCCGGCAGGAATACCGCTGCCAGAAGCAGAAAGTTGTAGAGTTTCCGAGTCATACTAATCCTTTTTTGTTTAATAAAATTTATCTGTGCTTCTTCTGATGATCTTGCTTGAAAGAACAGCCAGGAATCTGATTAAAAACCGGGGCTGCTCCCGTTCATCGGTACAAGAGCAGCGGAGTTGATGGCAGGGCGTAACAAGAAGTTTACTTTAAAAGCTTAAATATAGGCAAATTCTGGATACTGCCAATTTTTTGCCGGAAAAGGCCGTCCCGGCACTGCCTGTCCAGCCTCCCTTGATCCCCGAGGGTAGAAGCGGCAAAAGTGGCGCTGCGGCGCTCCTCAATCCTGTCAATCATGTTCATCCTGTCTAAATCCTGCCTATCCTGTCACCAGATACGCCAGGTAACCGGCGTAAAGGGCCAGGAACAGCCCTCCTTCCCACCGCTCCAGCCGGTGCCCTTTGCCGGTAAAGATAAAGAGGAAGAGCAGGGCGCTGGCCAGGATGTGCATGCCGAGGTCGAAAAAAGCGGGGCCGGGTACCGGCACGGGATAGACGATAGCGGAAGCGCCCAGGATGAAGAACACGTTGAAAATGTTAGACCCCACGATATTGCCGATGGCCATGTCCGTGTTCTTCTTGCGGGCGGCGATGATGCTGGTGGCCAGCTCGGGCAGGGAGGTGCCGACGGAGACGACCGTCAGGCCGATGATGCGCTCGGACAGGCCCAGGAGCAGGGCGATGGCCGTGGCGCCCTGCACGATGAAGCGGCCGCCGAGGACCAGCAGGGCCAGCCCCAGCACGATAAACAGGATGGATTTGGGGGTGCTGTAGGCCTTCACTTCCAACGGCTCGTCGGCCTGCGCCCTGCGGATGAGCTGAAAGGTATACACCAGGAAGATGACGAAAAAGAAGATCATCACAATGCCCTCCGAGCGGGTGATGACGTTGCCTCCGGCCTGGTCGAGCGCCACGTCGGCCGCAGCGGTCAGCACCAGCAGGGCTGCCAGGAAGGCCAGCGGGATCTCGATCCAGGTGGTGTTCGACTTGACGGCCAGGGGCGCGTACAGGGCCGATATGCCCAGGATGAGCAGGATGTTCAGGATGTTGCTGCCGACGACGTTGCCCAGGACGATCCCCGCGTTGTGGCTGGTCGCCGCCATCAGGTTGACGGCCAGCTCCGGCGAGGAGGTGCCAAAGGCCACGATGGTCAGGCCGATGACGATATTGGGCACCTTCAGGCGGTGGGCCAGGGCCGAAGCGCTGTCCACCAGCATATTGGCGCCGTAGACGAGCAGGACGAAGCCTGCCAGCAGGATCAACAGGTCGAGCATGGATGTTAGCTTTTTGTGCGAACAGTAGACGGAGAAACTGGATCAGGTCACTGATTTAAATGAAAAACAATTGAATGAGGGTGAATTGGAAATACGTGGAAATACATGGAAATACATGGAAATACATAGAGATACCGTGGAAATACCCGCCGTGCTCAAACACGGGCCGTTTCCATATTTCCTGGCACATAAGAAATTGATTATGCGCCACTAAAAATTTTCTCTATCTTCACTGCGATTATCATGCGACAACTCATGCGAACCCTGGTCACCTGGTTGATGATACTGGCCCTGGCCTTCCAATGGATGGCGGGCCATCTCTATTTCCGGGTGGCTTATTCCATCGAAACAGAACACCGGATGGATGAACGGGAAGCCCGCCTGGCCGCACAGCTGAAAGAAAAAATGGGCTTCGAGCTGCGCCTCCGGAAGCTGGACAAGGCCGAGTTCGACCCCAGGTTCATCGGCTACGGCAACCAGTTCTTTTTCCTGGAAGAAGAGGAGGGGTTGTTCTCCATCACTCCGGATACTTCCTATACCTGCGAATATACTTACCTGCTGGGACATGGCCCGGAAGACGGCCCGCAGAAACAGGCGCTGCTCGAACGGCTCTTCTCCAAGTTCACGGTTTCCAAAGTGCCTATGGCGCTGAAGCGGCAAGCTGTCAGGCCCCTGTCTCCCAATTTTATCACCCCCCGCCTGCACGACCTGTTTGCGGCGGAAGTGCTGACGCCCCCGCCCCGGGAGAAGGCTTAGCGCCTTTCTGCGCCCAATAATCAAACCTCACTATTATCATTGGAATGGCCGGAAACAACAGCTTGCCGATTGATGCCGCAGCGCCTGCCGGCGGCAAACGGGGATGCGAATCATTCCCTGTATACCCCTTTAACCCCGGATCGCCAGAGGCAACATCTGCGGCCCCGGCGCGGGCCCTCCGCTGCGCTCCGGCATCCAAAGCATCCCATCCGCCCATTCCACAAAACCTCACAACATGAAACTCAATATTAAACCGATAATACTGATCCTGTTTACCATCCTGTGTTTTCAGCAGCTCTCCGCCCAGGGCTGCGTGGCCATCCGCCACTTCTCCAGCTGCGGCGGCAACAACCTGGCATCCAACCTGTTGTCGAAAGGCGACTGGCAACTCGGCATGAACTACCGCTACTTCAAGTCTTTCCGGCACTTCCGGGGCAGCCACGAAGAACCGGACCGGGTAGCCAATTCCACCGAGGTGATCAACCACGCCCATGCTTGGGATTTCGGCCTCAATTACGGCATCAGCCCGCGGGCTTACCTCACCCTGACCCTCCCCTTCGTCATCAACACCCGCTCTTCCCTCTACGAGCACGGCCGGGAAGAACGCAACACTACCTTTTCCCGCGGCCTGGCCGACCTGCGCATCGGCCTGGGCTACTGGCTGTTCAATCCGGAGAAGGCGCCGGGCGGCAACCTGGCTCTCGGCCTGGGCGTCAAGCTGCCCACCGGCAACTACAACGCTTCTGATATTTTTTACAACGTCGGCCCCGAGGGCAGCCCGCAAACCCGCCCGGTCGACCAGTCCATCCAACCTGGCGACGGCGGCTTCGGGATCACCCTGGACGTGCAGGCCTTCCAGAAGCTGGCCGACGGCCTGTTTGCCTACGGCACGCTTTTCTACCTGGCCAATCCCCGGGAGACGAACGGCGTGCGCACCTTCCGCGAGACCCTCAGCCCTATCCTGCAGAACGAAGCCATTATGTCGGTACCCGACCAGTACGCTATCCGGGCGGGGCTGAACTATGTATCTCCCCTGCCCGCCGTCGGCCTTTCCCTGGGCGCCCGCTACGAGGGCGTGCCGGTGGAAGACCTGCTCGGTGGCAGCGGCGGGTTCCGCCGCCCGGGCAAAGCCCTGTCCCTGGAGCCGGGAGTGAGTTATACGAAGGGCAATGCCGCCCTTAGCCTCGCCGTGCCGGTGGCTATGTACCGCAACCGCCCCCAGAGCCTGACCGACCGGGAGACGGAGCAGGCCACCGGCCAGGAACGCAACGGCGACGCCGCCTTTGCCGACTACCTGATCAACTTCAGCTTGTCCTTCCGCTTTAACCGGCACGCTGCCGGGGAAATGCCGGCGTTGGACTTCAAATGATCGGCGGGGTGTTGAATGGTTGTGATTTGGAACGGCCGGGACAAGGCAGTGCTGCCGGAACGAAGTCCCGGGGCATTTATTAACGCCACCTTGAGTCGGGCGCAGTTAGGCTACCCGTCTAAGGTTGGACAGGAGAAAGGGGAAAGCCGAGCGGAGTCGAGGCCAAGCGTGTGCCGAAGGCATCGAGTGTCCAACCTTAGACGGGTAGCCCGCAGTTATTGGTTGTCGCTGGTAATCAACAGCTTAGGTTTCTGGTTTGGAAATAACTAATTAACCAATAACTGCCCCGTTATTTACTGCCGGAAGCAGTAGCCCGCCCCAAAAAAAGGCCTGCCACAGAGCGGCAAGCCAATAAGAAGGATTGGATTAGGACAAAACACTACTAGAAGCCAATATGCTGCCGGCAGCCAAACAGCCGCCGTGCAGGGTAGTACTGCCTTGCCTCCGGCATATTCCACTGCACCGGAGGGTTAGGGCTGATGGCCGGAAACGGGGAATCTGCTTTTCGGGCTGCGAAAGCACCGGAATTCTGTATGCGTTGCTACATTTACGCTCTCAAAAGAATGAAGGGGAAAAGCCCCTCCACAACAGGAGGGGCAGAAACCCTTCACGACACTAACATTTGAAACAGCTTACTCATTGGGGTTCGGACAATAAATATGCAACGTTTATTTCCCTTCAACGGTGATGCCCCGGTTCGTAGATCAGCCGCATGAAAGCGCTGAGCCGCTCCCCCTCTATATTGACGGGGATGCCAGGCACAATACCCACCATCAGGCCCTCGTTGATCATAAGGCGCATTTGCGGGCGCACGACCATGCTGAAGGCTTTATTGTCGAACATTTTATTGAACTCCACCCCCACGAAATTGCGGCTGAATGGGATCATGTAATGTACGCTGGTATTAATCTCGTAAGCCACATCCACTTCGTTGTGGCCAAAATGTTTGCGCAAACGGGGCCCTGTGTAGATCAAAGAATGCCAGTTGCTTCCCAGGCACTTGGCGGCCACCAGGAAGGGGTTGAAAAGCACTCCCTCCAGCGGCCGGCTGAGCTGAATTTCATCAAAACTCTTAAGCTCCCACTCAACGATACTTCCAAGCGCAAGGGAAGCCCTGGCTTTTTCCGAAACCAGGAAGGTGTACTGGGTAGCCATCTTCAGGCTCTCTATCCGGTTTGATGGCTTCTCGACAGGCCGGGTGGGTTCACTCCCGTTTCGCTTATTCATAGTGTAAATGGTAGCCGGCACCTCCAGTTCCAGCCCCCACCGGTCTTTTACGGCCCATTCGTACTCTACCAGAAATTCGTACTTGTCGAACTGGTCGCTGTCGACCAGCGCGCCGCCGATGTTCCATTCCCTTTCTCCTTTCCGGGCGCCAAGGTCCCGTATCAGGTCGATGTACAACGGTTCAGCGTGGAGGATTTTCAGGGGTTGCCCGGCCTCTTCCGGTTGATGCTCCTGGGACTGGCCCGAGGCGCTTCCGGCGAAAAAGAGGAGCGCGGCCAGGCTTGCAGCGAGTGCTCGATGCATTGCTTTTTTTTTAATGCAAAAGTAAGCGCACCAGATTAAAAGGAAATAAAAGCCGGATTAAAACCCCGTTAGAAATCTCCTTTCGGCAGGCGGACGGTGGCGGTTGTTCCCCGGCCGGCCGGCGACTGCAGTTCGATCTGCCCTTCGTGTATGTCAATGATCTTTTTTGCCAGGGGCAAACCCACTCCGAACCCTTCCACATCCAGAGCGTTCCCGGCCCGGAAGAAGGGGGTGAACACCTGCGGCAGGGCGTTTTCCGGAATGCCGATCCCCTGGTCGCGCACGCTTACTTCTATAAAGCCGCTGTGGTTGGAAAAGAGAACCTCCACCGGCTTCTTTCCGGAAAACTTCACGGCGTTGCCCAGGATATTGGACAAGGCGATTTTCAGCAGGTTGGCGTTGCCCATGATTTCCAGCTCCTGCGGGTCCGGGGGCAGGCCCTCGAAATGCAGCAGGATATTGGCCCCGGAACCGTTCCGGCCCATGCCCTCGGCCACCTCCAGCACCAGCTCGTCGATCCGCAGAGGAGCAAACGACCTGCCCGTTTCCGAAACCCCTGCCTGCGCCAGGTGCAGCAGGCGAAGGGTGAGCGCCCTGAGGCGTTCGGCCTCTTTCTCCACCTGCAGCAAACACTGCCGGTAATCCTCTGCCGAGCGCTTTCCGCGCAGCCCGACCTCCAGCTCGCCGAGGATGGCGGTGAGGGGCGTCTTCAGCTCATGCGAGGCGTTGCTGATGAAGTTATTCTGTGACTCGATGGACGTTTCGATCCGGTTCAGCAGCTTGTTGAAGGCTCGGGCCAGCTGGCTTACCTCGTCCCTTTGTTCCCCCTCGCTGATCCGCAGGTAAAGGTTGTTGGTATCGATGTCGTGCATCTGCCGGATCATCACCTTCAGGGGCGAAAGCATTTCTTCTGCATACCAGCGCCCCAGGGCAAAAATGAGAACCATGGAGCCAAGTACGACGATGACCAGGATCATCCGCAGGCGATTGAGCTTGTTCAGGCCCGGCTGGTCTTTTGCCGATACGACGATAGCATAGATTCCCTGGTTGTCGTCGTAACGAATCCCCAGTATGGAAATATCTCCGGAAATCCGGGTTGCCTTGCCCCGACGGCCCACAGCTTCAATGAACGGCTCATCCACGATGGCAGGCAGGGTATCCCAACGGGGCGTTTCATCCAGCCTGACCAGGAATTCCCTTTCCAGGGGGAGCACCCGCAGGTACTCTTTCCGGATTTCGCTGAACACTTTGAAGTTCATCTCGTCTTTCTCCAGCAGGAAAGAGGCCACGATGTTGGCCCGTTCGTTGAGCCGCTGAAAAAAGTCGTTTCGCGTGTACTGCTGGAACAGGTAGTATATCAGGCAACAAACACCGATGAGGATGCAGGAAGTGATCATCGCGAAAGTCGCCGCGATTTTATTCTTCAGCGTCATCTTTTTTGAGAACATACCCCATTCCAATTACCGTATGCAGCAGTTTCGGATTGTAATTCCGGTCAATTTTTTTTCGCAGGTAATTAATGTACACATCAACCACATTCGTACCCAAGTCAAAATCCACCTCCCAGACCGCCTGCATGATCTTCATCCGGGAAAGCACCCTTCCGGGGTTCCTCATAAAATACTCCAGGAGCCGGAACTCCCGGACGGTAAGCTTGATCTTCTCCCCGTCGCGGAAGGCCTCCAGGGAGTCCAGGTCGATCTCCAGGCTTTCGTATGACAGCCGGTTCCGCTCGGCGAGTATGCCGTTGCTCCGGCGGTGCAGGGCCATCAGGCGGGCGATGAGCTCGTCGAGCTTGAACGGCTTGGCCAGATAGTCGTCGGCCCCTTCGTTAAGGCCTTTGATGACGTGGCTCGTCTCGCCCAATGCCGACAGGATCAGGACCGGCGTGGCCAGGCCGTGTTCCCGCCGGAGCTTCCGGCACAGATCCCATCCGTTGATCTTCGGCAGAAGCACGTCCAGAATGATCACATCCCATTGCCCGCCCAGGGCCATCTCCATGCCCAGGTGGCCATCATAAGCGACAGACACTTCGAATTGCTGTTCTTCCAGGCCTTTTTTTAAAAACCCGGCGACGCCTGGCTCATCTTCAATGAGTAGAATGTTCATTGGATATTCTTCAGTTCAGCTTCCAGGAAGGGGCCTCGTTACAATAAAGGAAAATTCGGTTGGATTTTGCTGCCGGCGGGATTAAAATGCTATTAGAATTGAGCGTCTGACATGTGGGTTGCGCTCCTTCGGGCAAGCCCGTCCATCCTCCGGCGCCCGACTGAGCTTGCGGCGAAGTCTATGCTAAAATATGCTCCAGCCGTTCCTTCCACTTCCGGCATTCCGGCATTTCGCGGGTTTGCAGCTCAAAAAAGGCGGCGTTGTGGTTGTGATGCACAAGGTGGCAGAGCTCATGGACGATTACGTACTCGATGCAACCCTTCGGGGCTTTCATCAACTCAATGTTCAAAATGATCTTTCCTTTCGGTGTGCAACTGCCCCAGCGCTTGTCCATCCATTTGATAACCATGGCGGAAGGTTCCACTCCATACTTTTTGAACCGGCCTATCCACTTTTCCGCTATTTCCCGGAATTTCAACTCTGCACGCGACTTGTACCAGTCCAGAACCAGCTTTTTTGCCCTGGACTTATCGCTGGTATAAACTTCCAGGAAACCTCTTTTCAACTTTACTTCCTCTTTCGGAGCGCCGATGACCTTTAAACGATATTGCCTGCCGAGATACAAATGGCTTTCCCCGCTCACGTATTTCCGGGGTGGAGTCAGCGGCTCAAAAGACAGGAAATAGCTCTGTTGCTTCAGTATCCAGGGCGCACGCTTTCGGACCTTTTCCAGTACCTTTTCCAATGCGGCGTCCACCGGCGCTTTGACCGTCACCTTTCTATCGGGGTGGACGGTGATGCCCAGGGATTTTCGGTTCTGGTACTTCAGGTCAAATACGATCTCTTTCGAGCCGAATTTTATTGAATGAATAGTTGTCAATTGTCAATTCTCAATTCCTCACCGATACCTCAACTTTGCCACCTCTATGCTCCGGGCGGCAATATCGTCAATATCACCAAAAGAAAGGCTGACGCCGTATTTATCCCGGATGTCGTCCATCAGATAATCGCCGATGGCGATCTCCATCTGGCCGATCAGGTCGGATTTATCCCACCATTCCACCTTTGGTTTGCCATTATCAAAGACGAGCTGTTGTACTATATCATCGATACCCCCGCCGGCTTCGGCAGCTACGAACCGGGCATGCCCCTCATCCCCGAACTTCGATTTAACAGACTCGAATGTAATGCCGTAAAACGCCTGAGCCACTTCTCTACCTCTCAAACTATCCGGAATATCACTGCCTGTACGATGCAGCACGGATTCTTCAATATCTTTAGCCCGCTTCAAATACTCCGCTTCCGAGATGCGCCGCTCCTCATACGCCCGGATGGTTTCCTTCAGCAGCTCGGAAAACTTTTGTAGAAAGCAGGATCCTCGTCCATCTTTTCATTGATGTGCTTCGCAGTACGGTGGGCAATGGTATCCGCCCGACCGCCACGCCCGTGATCTTTTCCACCTCCTGCTCAAATTCTTCTTTGTCGAAGATGTTGACCAACTCCGTGATGTACCTCACTTCATGGGACGTGACGTGCTTGTCGATCAGCTTCTGGATTTGATCTTCGTAGGATTTGAAATCCACCACATCGGCAAAACGCTGGCGGACGGAAAGGCGGAGCCGGGAGAAGAAACCCAGGTCATATTTATACCGGTCGATCTCCTTTTGCGGCGTTTCGGTATTCCATTCGATGCTGGATAAAGCCAGCTTCAACAACCGGGCATAAACGCTGAGCCTATCGTAGAATGCCGCTCGTTTGGCTTCATCGCGAAGGGCTTCCTCGAAGGCTGGCTCATCGTACTTGTTGGGCACGACCTTGAAGATGTCCCAAAGTTCGGAATGGGACTGCGGCAGTTTTTGACCTCCTCCGCGATATTGACCAGGGTAAATTCCAGGTCCTCGGCATCGAATTCCTGGAAGCTGGAATAGGTGCGCAGAGCTTCGTCCAGCTCTTTCAGCACGCCGTAGTAGTCGATGATGAAACCGTAATCCTTGCCGGAATGCACCCGGTTGACACGGGCAATGTATGTAACAAGGTATGCTCCGCAGGCTGCGGGTAAGGTAAAGGAATGTATTGCGAGGGCATCGAAGCCGGTCAGCAGTTTGTCCACCACGATGATGATCTCCGGCTCGTCGTCGTACTTGAAGCGGTTGATGAGGTGCTTTTCGTATTTTTAGGGCTGCCCCAAACTCGTCCATCTTACTTTTCCAGAAGCGCTTGACCTCATCGCTGGACTCGTCGTACGCGCTGTCTTCCCTTCCCGCATATCGGGCGGAGAGATGGCGCTTCCGAAGAAACCCGCCCGATGTCATCCAGGTACTTTTTGTATTTGATGGCGGTAAGCTTGCTCTGGCAGACGAGCTGCCCTTCCAGTCCGTGCTGCGCTGGCGTCTCGATAGTCGCTCACTGATGTCCCAGGCAATGGCGTATATCTTCTGGTCGGCGACGTTCAGCTGATCGGCGCGGCTGAATTTCTTCTTCAGGTCCACCCGCTGGTATTCGGTCAGCGGCTCGGAGACTTTGGCGAAATAGGCGTCGATCGGGCGCTCGTTGACCTCCTGTAAGGCATGGCGGTACTTCGTACAGCAGAGGCACCACAGCTTTATCCTTTACCGCCTGATCGACGGTGTATTTGTCGATCAGCCCGCCGAACTTCTTTGCGGTATTCTTTTCTCTTTTCCGCAGGGGCGTCCCGGTAAAGCACTGAAACAACCATTGGGAAACACCTTTCCATACTGATGTTAAAATGCCGTGCTGGGAGCGGTGCCTTCGTCCACCAGCACAAATATATCGGGCGATTCGAAAGGCTTCCGGTATGGTTGACCGCCGTATCGAATTTGTTGATGATGGTGGTTACCACAGCGTCGCTCTTGCTGCCCAACAGCTCCAAAGATGCTTACCGGTCCGGGCTTGCAGGACGGGCAGCTGGCATTTTTAAACGTCTGGTAGATCTGGTCGTCCAGGTCCACCCGGTCGGTGACGATGACGATCTTGGGGTTGCGGATGGCCTTGTCGAGCGCGATGGCTGTACCAGCATCACCATCGTAAGCGACTTGCCGCTGCCCTGGGTGTGCCAGATGACGCCGCCCCGGCGCTTTCCGTGTTCCAGCACCCGCAGCCGCTCCATCGTCCTTTTGATGGCGAAATACTGCTGGTAGCGGGCGACCTTTTAGCACCGGCGTCGTAAACAATGAAGTTGAAAGTGAGGTCCAGCAGGCGGGCGGGGCGGCAGAGGGCGTAGAGGTATTGGTCCTGTTCGGTGACCGCCCGTTCGTATTCCGCCGCTTTTTCAAAATGCCGCCGTACATAAGCGTAACGCTGGGCAAACAGTTGTTGCATCTGCTCGTCCGCCAGGGGCGATTCTTCAGCTCGCTTAGCGATTGACCAAACTGCTGTCCTTCCGCCTCCAGGTCAAACTGCTCCTTCCACTTCGACCAGAACTTTTCCTTCGTTCCGGTAGTGGCGTACTGCGTCGTTGGTAGCCAGGCTCAGCAGGATGCGCGAATAGGCATAGAGCAGGCGGATGCCGTCTTCCTGCTGGTTGCGCAGGTGCTGGGAGATAGCCTGGCTGATCGGCTCCTTGCTATCCGTAGCTTGCATTCGATCACCACCAGCGGGATGCCGTTGACGAACAGCACGATGTCAGGTAGGTAGTCGCTCATGGCTGCCGGCGCGCTGCACGCTGAATTCTTCGGTGACGTGATAGGTGTTGTTCTCCGGGTGTTTCCAGTCGATGTACTGCGAGTGTAGCTCTTCTTGTCGCCCTCGATGGTTTCCTCAAAGGCTTTACCCAGGGTGAGCAGGTTGTAAACAGGCCTCGTTGGCGGCAATGATACCTGCAGGGGCACGTCTTTCAGGGCATAAATGGCACCTGTATGTTGCCGGGAGAAAAGTCGTATTCGCCGCCCTTGTACTGAAGGTGGTTGATCTTGTGCAACTGTGCTTCCAGCACCCCTTCCAGCAACACCGCCGAGCTTTTCCCGCCGCGCAGCTCAGGGCTTCCTCCGGGGAGAGGTAGGCGTAGCCCAGGTTTTGGAGGAACTGGAGAGCGGGGAGCTGGGAGATGTGTCTTCCTGGAATGAGGGTACGTTTTTCATAAATTATCCATTGCATTCATATCCTAAGCCCTCCATCCAGGCTCCATATTCTCACCTGATATTTTTTCTTATACATTTGGCACTGCTCTTCCCATTCCTTTATTATGGAATGATCTACGAGGCTGAGCTGCCGGGTAGCGCTGCTGGGAAAATCATCTAACCAAACGAACATATCTTCCCGTTTTGGAAAGTTTAAGGGTATCCAGGGAGATTCTCCTTTGATCGCTTTCTTTACCTGTTCGGAGAACTTTGAGCATATTCTCTTCTATGGTTCCCACTGGTTAAACAGGCAATGTGATTGCCGGTTTCAATTATAGCCCCAAAGGCAAAAGCAATGTATCCCTCGTTCAATCCTGGTTTGAAAATCCCGCAAAACCGTACCTGATCCTGGTTTTTCCAGGGACATCGAGGACATTGAGGAGTATCACCGTGTCAACGATCCAGATTATAGGTTTTCAGGCATGCCCGACAATATTATTTAATGGACTCCAACCACTTCAATGCCTTTTGCTTTTTCTCCTCCGAACCCGGGTGGTGTTTCACAAAACGGTCAATAACCTGGTCAGCAGTTCTCCGAGAGCGCCCTGGGCGATCAGTTCCGGTAGTCGGTAAAGTCCGCCATGCGCACCAGTTCACTCCAGCCGGTTTGGGGTTGCGGTAGCAAAAACAACGTCGGGAACTGCCTCATCCGGCAAAGCATCCAAAAGCGCCGGGTTGTGGCTGCTGATCAACACGTACAGCTGTTTTCTTTGGCAATATCATTAATGGATTTCAGCAGCTTGCCCGCCCGGCTGGGATGGACGCCGTTGTCCACTTCCTCGATGATCACCAGGCTTCCAGGCTCAGCAGACAACAAGGCAGCAGCCAGCGCCAGCACCCTCAGCGTACCGTCGGAAAGCAAGCGGCATCGCAGTAGTGTTCTTCCTCAAAAGTTTCCTTCAATTGGATCATCACCTCGCCGCGTACCTTCAAGGAAATCAATGCCCGTAATATCCTGCTCCGGCAGGCTTTGGATGAAGTCCACTATAGCGCTTCTGTTTTTCTCTTTTCCTCTTCATCATTCCATAGGTGGTAGGCGCGGCAGACAAATTGCTTCCATCTCCCAACAGTTTCTTTTCCGACAGGAAGCTGTAATCCCGCATTTTCTGAGGAAACGGGTCCAAAATAAGACTCCTGCCAGGTCCTCAAATTTTTAGCCACCTTCGGATCAACTGCTTGGTACTTTGTATGCCCGTCGGCGAAACGTGCGGCGCTTTCAGTTGGAGAAATAGGTAATCTGGTCCGTACAGGAGATCTGAGGCTTCTTTCCACCTCTCGCAAAATTGTTGTACTCTACACTGATCTGGGTATTCGCTCCCTTGCTGGGTTCGATTGTTCGATACAAAGTGTTATAGCCTTCCTGCCCGGGGGCATAAACCGTCTCGCGCTCGATGTGCAATTCCTCGTTTTCCCGCAGCCTCAGGCTCAGTTCGAGCGTATCGTAGAGATCATCATGCTCTCTAAAAAACCTAATTTTACCTTTAACTTTAAAATGGGAAAGCGTACACCCCAGACCGAATTCCTTTGTGCCGCGCCGGGAAAGGTCGGCAACCCTGCCCCGCACGACCTGATCGTTCTCATTAACCATGTACTGCAGAGAAGACAGCTTGTGCCCCTGCGCCATCCAGTTCAAAAAGCGAATGGCTTCCAGGGCGTTGCTCTTTCCCGAAGCATTGGCGCCCACCAGCACCGTTAGGGGCGAAAGCTTAAGCTCCGCCTGCTGGTAGCTTTTGAAATCCCGTATGGTTATCTTGCCGATCATGGTGTCGTGTCTTTTATGCCTTCCGAAGTTACGGTTTTTTGTTGTTTTGGAGTATCTTTTACTTAATATGCCTCCCTCCGTATCCGCTTATCTGGCAACAGATCCCACACCAGGGAGCTGTAATGCCATTCAAACCATCTACTCAGCAGTGAATAAAAAAATAACTTCACCGTTTGAGATCTGTAGTTATGGCTCGTTTATCAGCCTACTCTGGCGGTTCTATCATCTGGCTTCTTCTCTTCACCATAACTACAGATCGTGAAGTTATTTTTTTAAGGAAACATTTTCCAGGTTCGTTTGTCCGGCCAGGCTTCCGGGAAGGTGCACATGCCGTTGAGCATATCCTTGAAGATGCCGTCGTAGTTGGCCTTCAGGTAGCGCTCTACCTCATCGAGACCCCAATCGTCATCCAGCAGGTAGGCGCCGCATTCGTCCGACTGCTCCATAGCCCTCCCGCCGAATACTTGCCGGCCCCAATCGTAGAAGGGCTGCCGGGGGATGATGGTGAGTACGCTGCGGTTGATGGTTTTTCTCATGGTTTAGGTTATGCAAACGAAAAACAGAAAAACAAAGGACAGAAATCCAATAAAGCGTTAATATTCAACGTTTTTTACGCTTGAACCCAACTGTTTTCTGTAAACGACGCGCGTAAATTATGCAAACGGCATCCAGCAGAATATCTTTCACTCTGTTTGTAGGGCTACTGCTGAGATGAAATTACCCTTTAAACAGCACATCGCCACAAAACCCTGTTTGCCAATTGATTAAACTTATCCATAATGGCAACTGAGTTGGTTTCAACACTTGCTTTATTGAATCATTTCCTGTACCTTTGTCATGCCTTCGCTGCATGAATTCCGACTTCAGGTCGTTGCAGGGTATCCTGCTTAGTGCAAGCGCGGGCATTTTTTATTTCAGCATATTGGCTTTTGTCAACGGTTTCTTCACTGTGTAATAGTTGCCTGAATTCCTATAATTCGCAGAATCGTATAAATCCACTACCAGAGATATTTGGTCTTTTAAGAAATTATAATATCTCGTCTCCCCCCGCTCAAACAACCTTTGAATTGACCAGCAGAAATAATCCGAGACGTTCAAAAGTGGTTCCGTTTGATGGTTTTGAACGTTAAAAACCACTTTTGTCGTTGCTGATTTTCCTTTTTTGGAATTCCTGGCAATTGCCTTTTGTAGAGCAGCTTGTAAATTATGGTTCTTCGTGCTATTCCCTCTGCCGGCAATATCCAGGATCAACTTTCCTCCTTTATTCAATTTGTTTTTAATCAAGTGAGATAACAGGTCCGCATAAAACTCGGATTCCCTTCCGTTGTGCTTAAGCGTGTAAATTCCCATTATTTTTCTCCCTACCACTGCCTCAAAGCTACAATTAATGGTTTTGATGTAATCATAGAATAGTTTTCTCACCTCCGGCACATCATCTGTAGCTTGAAAATAATACCCGCCTTTTTTTATTTTTTTCTGGATGCTGGGCACTTCATGAAAATAGGGGTCTCGGCAGACAGTATGTTGTAAATCAAGGACTTTTTTTCTAATATCTTTGAGTGGCTCTTTAAACTTGACCAATCCCAAAATAAAGCATTTGGATACTCCATCCTGGCCAATAATATTCGCCTTCCCTTTTCCAAAAAAAGTAGTGTCGCCCGCTTCATCCAAATAGCGGTGTATTGTCGATATATTTTCTTCTTTTGCCGCCATTGGTTAAATTTTTGATGACGTTCAAAAGTAGAGACCTAGCCCCAGGAGCCAGGAATAAGCTGCCTGCCTTTCGAGCAGTTCGTGCCCAGCCGGCCCAGGCGGGCATGAGCCGGAATATTATTTTGCTTTAGGTGGATTTGAAGGACATTATTCCGTTTCTTTTGGTTTTCAACCTCCGCTGGACAGCCCTTGCCCATTATAAAAATGAGCCAGCCTGATTTTTGCGACAGCCAAAGCCCCTGGCTCACTCCACACGCCAATGTCCATTCGCTGGTTGACGGTGCGCATCATGCGTTCTATCTTGGTAGAGTAGGCTGTCGGCATTTCCCAGGTAGCTTCCTCTTGGTGGGCAGCCAAGTGTCCAGCCAGGTTCATCAGGTAGCTCATGCAGGCCGTGTACTTGAATTGGCTACACAACAAAATAGCCGTTGCCAGCTTTTCCAGCCGCTGCTCAATGGTTTTCCCATTTTCCGGGAAAGCGGCGCTAAACACTGTTTTGAACAGCGTGGCCTTGTGCAGCTCCACCACCTTGTCTTTCCACAGGTAGTATTTCAATTGGTGGGTGATGTGCCATATGTCTCGCTGAATACGGATGAACCGATCCAGGTTTTTTATCCCGGACAGGATAGCTTTGCAGCCGTCTATGACTGCAGCCAGTTCCTTGCGCACTTCTACCCCAGCCTGTTCAAAACACTGCTTGATGGGCAGGAATAAGGCTTGCCATTCCCGTTTTTCCCCATATTTGCCAATGCCTATATTTACCAGGCGCAGCTTGCCGGCTACCCACTCGGCAATGACTTTAAGCTCGCTGCCCCGCTTGCCGGTATTTAGCGTGGCTATGCCTGTGCCGTCGGCTAACAGCAGGCAGGCCTTCACGCTGCTTATGCCCAGCTCAAGGCGTTGGCTAACCCAGAGCACAGAGCGGCGGAAAGAGCCCAAAGCATAGCTGCGAAAGCCCAGGCCGGCCAATACTTTGCGCGCCGTGCGGTAGCTGCACAGGCTGCTCAGCAAGCTCATCCAATACTTCATCTCATCGCTGATGCGCTGAAAGCGGCTCACCCCTAAAAGCAAGCGCGTTACGCTGCGCGTGCTGGTGCTGCCATCTGCATAGTGCAAGCGCACTTGCAGCTGCGGCACCCAGGCCTTGCCGAATATGGTGTACAACACCGTTTGCCGGCTGCCATGCAGGCTCTTCCATGTCAATGGCCCATCATGGCCCAACAACTTTCCCAGCCGCCCTGAGCGCATATATTCCGCCCCATAATGGCGCAGGGCCTGGCTCAATAGGCTGGCAAACAGCCCGCACAGCCCCCGCAAGAATACCCGCATTACATGGCTGAGCTTGATTTCTTCCAGCTCAAAGCTTATCTTTGCTTGTAATGTTATTTTTTTCACAGGGCATTAGCTACGGCTTTTCGCCCTTTTTTTATAGCTTTTCCAAAGCTTTTTTTGCTGCCCGCCTTCAATGGCCGGCTAACCGCCTCAGGATAGGCAAGCGAGCTGGCCCTCTGGCTGCTGCTCAAGCCAGGGCACGCGCTGGAACACCAGCCAAATGGCTGATGCAATAAGGCGCACCCTGGCATGCTGCCCCGCCAGGCCTATTTCTCCGCTTGCCCTGTCGAGGGCTATCGCCAGGGGTAAAGGTACTCCAGGCCTTGCGGCCTTGCGGCCGGCGCGTGGCAGCATAGTCTCTACTTTTATTCGTTATCAAATTTTTACCCGCACCCGCCCCGTCAACAAACGCTGCATCAACCCCTTCTTCTGGGCTCGCAGGGCTTCGAGTTTGGCGTGGAGGAGTTCTATTTCGCGGTCTGCTTCCATCAATATTTTTGCAATAGCTTTTTGTTCCTCGATTGGTGGTAACGGGATATGAATATTAGAAAACTCTTTCCATCGCAAACTTCCTCTGCGATCTACAGAAGCAGAAGTACTGGCTTGGTAAATATGAATGTATAAAGGCGTTTTCAACAGCTTAAAAAGGAAATAATCATTCACTGCCGAATTCGTCTTAAAAGCAGTGTACATCGGACTAATAAGCGCTTTGTCATATAAGCTCTGATAGCCAATCGACCCTTCTTCAATATGGTTAGTAGCGTATGCAAATTGTCCTCTGGAGACAACTTTGGATATTTCCAATCCGTTGGATAGTCTCCAAACTTGGTTTTAAAAGTGCCCTTGCTCTGGATGAATTCGTCAAGTCGCACCTTCCCCCTCAGCAACCGCTGCATCACCCCCTTCCTCCGCTCCTCCTTCGCCGCGATGAGCGCCTGCGTCCGTTCGATAACTTTGTCCCAGGCGGAGAGGATGGCGGCGATCTGTTGTTGTTCGGGGAGGGGGGGGAGTGCAATTTTGAAGGACCGCAGGGTTGATGTTTCTATTTTGCCTGTACCATGGCTTGAACGGTTGACGAGCCCTAATAGGCGTCTTTTTCGACTGACTAATGAATATGCGAGATACCTTACATCAACATTTTTTTTTGGAATTAGCGCTTTTAAGTCTTGATTGAATGTCGAATCTGTTATCACTATTCCGAGAGGTAAATCTCTGTTTAGCATCATTCCCCTTACGAGTATTAATATCGTCCCCTTGGGAATTAGCCTTGTTCCATTTTGGACACCTTCCTGGGTTACTTGATCGATGGAAGTTTTCAGGAAAAAACTTTTCAGGTCTTTAGCTGAGTACCACGGAATATCCCCTCCCCAAAATCTCTCTTCATCTTTTTTTGGCGTACCTCCAGACAAAATTCTACAGCTTTTATCTATGTTGGCTACCTCCCACTCCCTCGGCAGCCACCCCAGAGGTGTTTTTTTGTAGCCCACCTTTGCTAAAGCTTCAGCGGACAAGCCCGCTTTAGATGAATCTTTGGCAGAGGGAGTCCCCTGCTCCGAGGTTTCGGCGGGAGGACTTTGAGGCATATTACCTGTTCTTTTTTTCATTGCCATAGCGGTTCGTTTTGCCAGTTTTTGTCAAGACAACAGTTCGAAGTCATGATCCAGGTTTAGCATTGCCTCCAAAGGGAATTCCTGGTATTCCAGGCTTCGATAACGCAGCTGCTGCAGGGAAAAGAACTCCTCCATACTTCGGGTATCCGGTTCCGGTTGAGAGAAATGGTCAATAACCATACTCAGAGCAAATGCCAGATAATAGCGCAGGTTGGAGGTCAATGTCTGATTGTCAAAACTATGTTTTGCCTCATGAACAATTTCATTCCGTACTCTGTAAATACGGGCAAGGTGCCACTCAAGATGCATACGATGGCGCTGAATGTATTCCTTAGTGCCATTTTTTTCATCTCGAACTAAACGGTTTAGTATTTTCCAGGCCCTGTAAGATATAAGGGGGTAATCATCAAAAACATCGTCTCTGATACTTTCCAGACATTCTCTGGCAAGCAGGCAATTCACATTACTTTCCTCGAACCCTTTCAAAAGAGCCGTTGCCTTAATCTGACAAAGTGTGGCATGGAAATCGCGGAAATTTCGCTGTATATACGCTAATGCTTGTAATACGGGGAAAATTGTTTTGATCCGGGTGAAGGTACTGTCCCTGTCATTTGAAAACAAATACTCCAATCCAATCCAATAGTTGATCAGTTGGTGTTCAAGTTCAAGAGATTCGTTACCGTAACGCAGGTAACGCAGAGCCGATTTGATTTTCTCTTTTGTTTCCGGCGCTATTCCGGAATTATCTAAAATAGCTGGTGTTTTCTGCTGTAATTGGTTCAAAACCCCTTCTCCAGAGGGAAACTTGCCGTCAGGAATATACTTTACTTTTTGCATCCCAGCCAACCATGGCCTATCAGCAGGAAAAACCAATGCCACTCCATATAATTCTATTCTGTTCTGGTGATGAGCTAAACCAACGAGGTCAAGGACTTCTGCTAAGGACTGTTTAGCTAACTGCAAGGCTGCAAAATGGTCTTGTGCGCGGAAAGTAGCGCCTGTGAAAAAATAGCCGCGCTTTTCTGATAAAAAATTATGGCTGATTTGCTTTGCCGAATCTGAAAGATACACGAGACTGGTTTTAACTTCCCAAGTTGGGAATACAGGCCAATCTTCAGAAGTTAGCCTGGGAGCGTATATTTTGAACCATACATGGTAGTCAGTGCCAGGAGAGGATAGTAAGCCGGAAAACTGTTTAAATGCGTTTGGAAAATCCTCAGGATGATTTTTTACAAATATTCGGTAGCACATTGGGTATAAAAAGCCTTTATCATAACCCCGTCTAAGCAATTCCGTCGCCAATATACCTGTAAGCCCATATATGTTATCCAGTTGTGGAAAAGGATCATCTTTTAAAGGAGTGTCAATTGCTTCACATAGTAATGCTATGACCCTTTTCGAATAATCAGGATTCTCTTTTAATATGGTTGTTATAGCATTTCGTACATCAGTATACAAGTTTGTAAAAGTCTCTTTATTTACTTTTCTAAGGATCTCATCCTCAAAGAACTTTTTCTGAATAGTCTGAAAAACTACTGTATCATCCTTTTTCAACAAGGATAACGCCTCAGCAATACATAATTCCAATGTCTCATAGTTCTTTACACTTCCTTCGACCAATCCCTTGTAAACCTCGAGCACCTCTTTAACAGACAATAACGGATTAAGTACCCGTACACGATAAGAGTCTATGGTCTCCCGGTGTAAAAGCTCCAGCAAACGTTCAACAAAAAATTTTTGGCTGACGGTATCCATTTAAGTGGTCAAAAATTTGTTAAATTGGGAAATATGCTTGCCTTCCCACAAATATTCGAATAACTTTGCACCATAGAATTCAAGAAAAACTCAAGATAAAAAGGCAGGCAGACTTAATGCGTTTTGACCCGAAAGGGCGCCATTAAGACCCTCCTGCCTAACTTCTACAAGGCTTCCCAAGCGGGGAGCCTTTCTTCTTTTCTCCATCATCCTTCTTCTTTTGCCTTTTTCACCTGGTTCTCCACTATTTCCACCAGTTTATCGCCCACCTGGCGCACCAGGTTCCTGCGCTCCTCTTCCGAAATGGTTTGCGAATACAGCTTTTCCATATCCGGTATTTCCGGAAAAGCGACGGAGACGCTGTACTTAAACCGGTGCTCCAGGTTGATGCGCACGGAAAAGGCCAGTTCAAAGAGCTGCGTCCCACTGTTTTTCAACCCCTCCCAATGGAAGCGGTAGCCCAGTTCCTGAAAAACGGGCAGGTTTTCCTGTTCGTTTGCCCGCCGGATGAAGGCCTCAAAGGTTTCCTTTTCTTCCTTGCCGGTGATGGCTTCCAGCGTGGCATATTTAGGGCCATGCTTGTGATTGGCATAAAACCCATCAAACCGCCTCATCTTCTGTTCCAGCAGCTCGAACAAGGGCAGGAAGCTGTCCTGAAAGCGCTGCCAGAGGAGTTCGTTGGTTTTTTCGACGGTGGGGGCATCTTCCTCTTCCAGCGACTGCTGCAATAATTCGATGCGCTTTTCCCAGTCGTCCTCTTCGGTAATGTCTTCACCCCGGGCGCCGCGCAGCATGATCTGCAGGGATTGTATGAGGTTTTGCGCGATAAACCGGCTGAAGGCTTCCAGTTGCCCGGCGTCAGCCTGTTCCAGGGCGAGCAGGTAATCCTCCTTGTCTTCTTTCCGGATGATGACGGGGGGATAGCCGTGGCGAAGCAGGATGAAGTTCAGCAACAGGCGCGCCACCCTGCCATTACCGTCATCAAAGGGATGGATGCGGATGAAGCGGTAGTGCATTTCAACGGCCTGTAAGATGGGATGCAGGTCCTTTTTTTCTTGCCGTTCGCGATACCAGCTAATAAGTTCTTCCATCCTGGCCGGCGTCTCCTCCGGCGAAGCAAAGTAGAATATTTCCCCTGTGCTTTTCAGGACGTGGTTGGGTTTATTTTTATACTGCCCCACTTCCACCCAGGCTGTCGCTTCCTGGCCATCCGGTGTTATCACCTTTTTGAGATACCGCTCTTTGAGGATCATTTGGTGCAGTTCCCGGATGAACTGCTCGGTCAGCGGATAGTCGCCTTTCACCACATCCAGGAGCCATTTCAGCGCTTCGTTGTGCCCCACCACCTCAAAATGATGGCGCAGGGGTTTACCATTAGCCGTCAGGCCATGCAGGATCAGCAGCTTGGTCTCTCCGTACGTCAGCGAGTTGCCCTCAATGCTGTTGGAGTGGTAGTTCCACCACAGGCGGAACTGCTGCCAGATCCTGGATTCCTGGGTTTCGTCCAGGGGACGCAGTTGGTCGAGTTCCGCCTTCAGGGCGTCGGCTTGTTGGATGAGTTCGGGTATGGGCATAGGCTAATTTACGATTTGAAGGCTAACTGTAATGAATTTCTTGATGGTTGCAGGAGCTTCCCCCAACTGTTGCAAAAATTGCAACGGTTCGAAGCAGTGTTTATTTGCCCTGCCCATTATCTATTATCTTTTTCGCCAAGCTTTCGGATATTGGGGCTTACAGTAAGGGATTTCAGTTGTTGAATAGCGATCTGGTTCAATTTTTTTAGCCTTTCCGTCTGGGGAAGGTTCATCCGGATGAATTCGGCGTTCATACTTTCGAGGTTGGCCAATACAAGTAATTGCTCTACGGTGCTATAATCCCGAATATTGCCTTCTTTACCAGGGTTTTCCTCTCGCCATTGTCTTGCCGTTTTACCGAAAAGAGCAACATTGAGCACATCCGCTTCGCTGGCATAAATAAAGCTTATTTGTTCTTTGGTTAGGTTTTCCGGGATAATATTTTCTTTTATGGCGTCCGTATGAATGCGGTAATTGAGTTTAGAAAGGGTGCGGTTGAGGTTCCATTCCAATGAAAGCCTCCTGTTTTCGTCCTCTTTAAGGCGCTGGAACTCTTTGATCAAATATATTTTAAACTCAGGGCTTATCCACATGCCAAACTCAAAGGCAATATCTTTATGAGCGTATGTGCCGCCATATCTACCTGCCGTAGCTCTTAGGCCAATAGCATTTGTTTTTTCCACCCATTCTTTCACACTTAACTTATAGCTATTCAGGCCTGCGGAACTTTTAATTATGGCAAATTCGCCATAATTAAAATTAGAGTTATAAACGCTTTCCCAAATACCCAAAAACTCGACTGTATTTCTATTTCTTAACCAGTCTGAAATAAAGAAATCTCCGTCTTTTGCCTTCAACATATCCGTTAGCGAGATATAATCATCTTCTTCCTGGCTAAGGATAGTGATAGCCGTACCCTGTACATTGATAGTTGATTTTTTTGATTTTGCCATAGTTACATCATTTTACCCCCAATTCCTTCAAATACCTATCCATCTCCTCCTGCACCGCCCCCAACTCCGCCTCTATCGCCTCGATCCGCTCCTGCACCGCCTGCAGGTCTACCTCCGGCTCCTCCTCGAAGGTATCCACGTAGCGGGGAATATTCAGGTTGAAGTCGTTCTCCTTCACCTCTTCGAAGGTGGCCACGTAAGAGAATTTATCCTCCACCACGCCGGGTGAAAGTTGGCCTGCATTGAACCGGCGGTAGGTGGCAACAATCGCTTCGATGTCTTTTTCCCGGAGCTTGTTCTGGTTCTTTCCCGGCTCGTAGCGTTCGCTGGCGTCGATGAAAAGGACGTTGCGGTTATCTCCCTTGCCTTTGTTGAAAACCAGGATGGTGCCGGGATGCCCGTACCGAAAGAAGAGGTTGGTTGGCAGGTGATCACGGCTTCCAGCAGGTTTTCCTCGATGGTTTTCTGGCGGATCCTGCCCTCCGAGCTACCCCGGAAGAGGACGCCGTGGGGCACCACCACGCCAACTTTGCCCTTACCTTCGTAAGCGGTTTCGATCATGTGGGTGATGAAGGGTACCAGTCGCCTTTGCTTTTGGGAGGCACGCCCCGCCAGAAGTATTGTAAGGATCAGATTCCGGGTCGAAATCTGTGCCCTTGGCTTCCTTGTCGTCATGTACTTTGCCCCATTTGTCCAGGCTGAAAGGTGGATTTGCGACCACCGTATCGAACTTCATCAGGGCGTCCCCTTCTTTCAGCTTGGGGTTGCGGATGGTATCTCCCCAACGGATCGTGGCGTTGTCCATGCCGTGCAGGAACATATTCATCACCGCCAGAAATTACAGGTGCTGCCGTTGGTATCCTGCCCGTAGAGCGAGAAATTGTCCGACCCTACTTCTACTGGTACCTTTGACCAGCAGGGAACCAGAGCCGCAGGTAGGGTCGCAGATTCGGGCGCCGGGCTGCGAGCGGGTCAGTTTAGCGATCAGGGCGGACACTTCGCCGGGGGTGTAGAACTCTCCGGCTTTTTTTTCCGGCGTCAGAAGCAAACAGGCTGATGAGGAATTCGTAAGCGTCTCCGATCACGTCCTGGCCCGCCAGGCGGGAAGGGCGCAGGTCCAGTTTCTCGTCGCTGAAATCGATGAGCAGGTTTTTCAGGCGGGTGTTCTTGTCCTTCGTGTCGCCCAGGTTGCTGGAGTTGAAGTCGATATTGCGGAAAACGCCGGAGCCGTCCTCTCCGGAGAGCTTGCCCGGGTTGGCTTCCTCCAGGCCCTCCAGCGCCTGGTTGATCCGTTCCCCGATGTTGGCCTCGTTCCGGCTTTGGTACAGCTCATCGAAGCGGGAATTCAACGGGACGATAAAGCGTTCCCGCTGCATGGCCCACTCAGCGCGTTCTTTATCTCCCTTATACTTTTCAAGGTACGCCTCCATCTTGTCCCTCCACACATCGCTGACGTATTTGATGAACAGCATGGTCAGCACATAATCCTTGTACTGTGCCGGGTCGATGACGCCGCGGAAGGTATCGCAGGCGCGCCAGACGACTTTGAAAACGTCCTCTTTGTTGGTCTTATGCATTTGTGTTCGATTTTGTCAGGCCAAATAAAAAGCTCTGGTACAGCGCTTCTTTCAATTCCACCAACTCGAAGGTAAGCGCCCGCTCCTTTTCCCAAAGCCGCTGCACTTCCAGGATTTGTTTTTGCCGGTAGATGGAGGGTATTCGAACTTCGACTTTTGCCAGCGCTTTTTTGGAAAGGGAAGGGATCTGGGTCCCTCTGGCAAGGCTGGAAAGGATGGCTTGCATAGCGGAAGTATTGAGGTACCATTGAATATATTCCGGATACACCCCTTCATCCTGTACGCTGATAACCAAAAAAGTTGATGAAGCCAGTGCCGGGCCCACCTCTGCTGGATACAGGCAAGCTTTATTGCTAAACCCTTTCGAAACGAGCAAAATATCTCCATCCTGAAGGAGGTGCTTTCTCAACCGTTCATCCATCGAAATTTCGGGAGTAATAATTCCTTCAGGATGGAACCTTCCATCCTGATCAAAGTGTTTGGCCTGCAGATAATAAACCGTTCCGGAAGGGCTCCCTTTCTTAAAAACTCCAGTGGAGATAACCGCTATGTCTTCCAGTTTTTTGGTCATTTGTGATGGGTTCACAGAATTTATCTGTAATTTTTTATTCAGTAATCAGAGTACGAAAATAAGGCAGGGGCCAAAACAATGCAAGCCTGCAGAGCGGTTTTTTTAATTTTTTCTTCAGTAAAGCGATTACTAAATCAACAATTTTTACACAACATGCTGATTGCCAAATTATTGAACCCGAAGCCGGCTACCCGTCTAAGGTTGGACACTATTGATAGCCAAAGGGCTGCGGAAAGCCTAAAGCCATTCCGACTTCCGCGTTCCGACTTCCGACTTTGTCCAGCGCTAGGCTGGTAGCCCCAAATCCTTTCAACTAACAGTAGTTTCTCATGTAAGGTGCGCACGCGGCGAGAGGATGCCACGAAAGCACTAAAACACCAAATCCGCACTAAATTTAGTGCGGATTTGGTGCGCACTGTGTTTTTGTGGCGATACGTGCATGCTCTCACTACACGAGAAATTGCTGTTCAACTAAGGCATACTACTGTACATGAGGTCCCCAAACGCCTATAGCCACAAAGCCCCATAAAGCCGATAGCTATCGGCTTTGTGTTTTCGTGTCTTAGTGGCAAAAAAAGGCAACATGTACAGTAATAAGGTACAAGCAGCCAGGATATAGAACAGTTCCGGGAGGCGACACCTTCTCCTTCGCAGGAACATGGGAAGGCGCCCCCCCATTAACCTTTTTTAACCTTACTTCAACCCAACTTAACCTACCTCCCCCTCCCCGCCCCCTAACTTTGTAGTGATCAAAAAATAAGTTCATCTCCAGAGATCATGAAATGTGGCTCATCCTTCGCCTTTATTAAGGCTCGCGGATTTCCCCACATTTCATGATCGATGAACTTAGGGCCCGGCGAAGAATAACTTCCCCATTTGATGCTGATCTTTTGTCGCTGTACTGCGTTGCTCATCACTTACGTAGCTAGGCTATGCGCGTTCTTCGCGCCTTGTCCAACGACAAAATCTCTAGCCTGAAATGGGGAACTTATTTTTCTCCGGCCCCTTATTTTTTGAGGATAAAACCACCCGACAATGCCTTTACTAAGAAATCACCTGACTCTTTTTTCCCTGTTGATCGCCCTCTTTTCCCTTTCCCACGCTCCCCTGCCTGCCCAGGGGAGCGCCATCGCCGGCCAGGTGCTGAGCGAATCGGGCGAACCCCTGCCCGCCGCCATCATCATGCTGCTGCGGGCGCAGGACTCCGTCCTCCAGCAGTTTGCCCTGACGGATGCCGGGGGGCAATTCCTGATCAACGGCGCCGGGCCGGGGCGTTATCTCCTGCAGGCCGCCTTCCTCGGTTACGAAAACCACAGCCAGCCGCTGGAGGTGCAGGCCGGGCAGCCGTCCACCGACATCGGCGCCATCGCCATGCAGCCCCGCGCCGAGCTGCTCGACGAGGTCACCGTCAAGGAAGAGCGCATTCCCCTGGCCATCCGGAAGGACACCATCGAATTCGACGCCGATGCCTTCAAAACCCAGCCCAACGCCGTAGTGGAAGACCTCCTGAAGAAGCTGCCCGGCGTGGAGGTCGGCCGCGACGGCAGCATCCGCGCCATGGGCGAGGAAGTGGGCCGGGTGACCGTCGACGGCAAAGAGTTCTTCGGCAAGGACCCCAAACTGGCCACCCAGAACCTGCCCGCCGATGCCATAGATAAAGTACAGGTGTTCGACAAAAAGTCGGACCGGGCGGAATTCTCGGGCATCGACGACGGCCAGCGCGAGAAGACCATCAACCTGGCCCTGAAGGAAGACAAAAAGAAAGGCTTCTTCGGGCGCATCAATGCCGGCTACGGCGACCAGGGCCGCTACCAGGCCAAGGGCAACCTCAACCGCTTCTCGCCCACGGAGCAGCTCTCCATCCTGGGCCTGGCCAACAACGTCAACGAACCCGGCTTTTCCCTCGACGACTACATCGGCTTCATGGGCGGCCTGCAGGGCCTGATGCGGGGCGGCGGGGGGGGCGGCGGGGGCGGCAGCGTGCGCATCGAGATCAACCCGGAAGAGATGGGGCTGCCGCTCAACATCGGCGGCAACAGCGGCATCGCCGGCGCCCAGGCGGGGGGCGTCAATTACAACCGGGATTTTTCGGAAAATACGGCCCTGAACAGCAGCCTGCTCTTCAACCGCTTCGACAACAACCTCAGCCGCAGCCTGCGGCGGGAGAGCTTCCTGGAGGGCAGCGCCTTCACTACCGAAGAGGAAAGCCGCCAGCGCACCCTCAACCAAAACCAACGCCTGAACCTGCGCCTCGACCACGACATCGACTCCACCCAGGCCCTGCGCTTCCGCGCCGCCGGCGCCTACAACACCACCGAGCTGGAGACCAACAGCTTCGCGGAAAACTTCAGCGGCGGCCGGCTCAGCAGCAGCAGCGACCGCTTCAACCGCGCCGACGGCCACCAGGCCAACTTCGACGCCAGCCTCCTCTACCGCAAGCGCCTGGGGCGCCCGGGCCGCGTCTTCACCGCCGACGCCAGCTTCGGCATGCGGGATTTGCGGCAGGGCCGGCAGGTGGAGGCGGCCAACCGGTTTGAAAATACCGTGGACACCCTGATGCAGGAGCAATCCCGCGACGACGAATCCCATTCCCTGGGCGCCCAGCTGTCCTATTCCGAACCGCTCGGCAAGCGCAGCTACCTGGAGTGGCGCTACGCCTTCCAGCGCAACCGGTCCGATTTCCGGCAGGAAGCCTTCGACATCAGCGACGGCCAGCCCGTTTTCAACCCGGCACTCAGCAACGCCTTCGGCAGCGATTACACCTACCACCGCCTCCAGAGCGGCTTCCGCGCCAACGGCAAGAAACAATCGATAGGGGCCAGCCTGGCCCTGCAGCACGCTACGCTCAACGGGGAGCTGGTCAGCGCCGACACGGCCATCCGCCAGGAGTTCCGGAACCTGCTGCCCGCCCTGCGCTGGCAGTACGAGTTCAACCAGTCGCAGCGCCTGGAGTTCGACTACGCCACCTTCGTGCGCGAACCCAGCGTCCAGCAACTACAGCCCATCACCGACAACAGCGACCCCTTCAACATCTACACCGGCAACCCCCGCCTGCGGCCGGAGTACGCCAACGAGCTGAGCCTGCGCTACTTCACCTTCAACGGCGCCCTGCTGTCCAACTTCTTCAATACCCTATCCTTCAACTACACCGACAACCCCATCAGCCAGGCCTTTGACATCGACGGCGACCTCGTCCGAACCACCCAGCCCATCAACGCCCCCTACGCCTGGAGCCTGCGCAACAGCGCCAACTACAGCACGCCCATCAGGCCGTTGAAGAGCCGGATAAACATAGAAGCCGCCCTGGC
Source organism: Lewinellaceae bacterium (assembly GCA_020636375.1). GTDB lineage: Bacteria > Bacteroidota > Bacteroidia > Chitinophagales > Saprospiraceae > JACJXW01. The sequence continues at coordinate 143,661 of JACJXZ010000002.1, forward strand.
CTACAGCCGCAGCTTCAACGAGATCAACGGCCGCCAAAACCGCACCGACCAGCGCATGGCCTCCACTGACGTGCGGCTGGAGAACCGCTTCAAGGAAAAGCTCGACCTGGCCGGCGGCCTGCGCCTGGAATATACCCAGGCCCGCTACTCCATCCAGGAAGGCCTCAACCAGGATGTATTCAACCAAACCTGGTACGCCAGCCTGCAGCTCAACCTGCCGCTGGGCTTCACCCTCTACAACAGCCTGGACTACGATGTCTTCACGGGGCGCACCGCCGGCTTCAACCAGCGCATCGCCCGCTGGAACGCCTACCTGGCCAAGTCGCTTTGGGAGAACAAAGCGGAAGTCCGCCTGGCCGCCTACGACCTGCTCAACCAGAACCAGGGCATCCGCCGACGGGCGGAGCTCAACTACGTGGAAGACGAACGGGTGAACGTGCTGGGGCGGTATTTTCTGGTGAGCTTTACGTATTCGGTGAATGGGTTGGGGGAGAGCAAGGGGGGGATTAGGGTTATTCGTTGATTGGTTGATTGATGACCATTCCGAACAAAATCAAATAAAAAGCCGTCATTTATGGGTAGGCATGATGCAAAAAGATTGCGGAACTTATGGCAAAAGATATTTATCATAACCACGTCCGGGAGGCTTTGGAAAATGATGGTTGGAAAATCACGCATGATCCTCTGCGATATAAAGTCGGAACACGGAAAATTGGCTACCCGTCTGAGGTTGGACAGCAGAAAGGGGAAAGCCGAGCGGAGTCGAGGCCGAGCGCGTTCAGGAGGCATGAAGTGTCCAGCCTTAGACGGGTGCCTCTATTGCCAGAAACAATCTCAAAATCATTGTGTTATTTCACATCCTCTTCAAGAATGGAAAAGAATGGTTGCAACAGAACAATACCGAAGACCTTACCCCTTCACATTGGCGCCTACGCTCATCTATTCAAGCCTGTCCGACCATCGGCTCTGATAGAGGCCGTCGACCGCATCCGCCAGCGCATTCACTGGAAGAGGACCCAACAGGAAATCCGGAAGCTGTTAAGCGGGTTCATCAACCAGGTGTGAGATGGCTGCCCAAGCGGACACAGATTCGGTTGGGGGTAGGCGTGTTGTTCTAATGAGATAGGATGTAGGAAGAACCTAACCTGGCACGGGCAAGCGGTAACCTTTTTGGTGCTTATGCGACTATAAGATGATGTACAAAAGAGCCGTTTTGTGAATTAACGGCTAAAACCATCTAGCTTTATAATTGTATCATCTATGATTAGCACGCTCTTAATTGAACCAGAAGCCCATTCCGTTGAAAAGTTAAGAAGCCATTTAGGCACCTATTGCCCACATATTGAAGTTTGCGGCGTGGCCAATTCTCGACAAGAAGCTGTCCAGCTTTTGAGAGCTACGGATCCCGAACTCGTTTTTCTGAGCATGGAAGTGGCTTCCAGTGCAGAAAGTGGCATTTTAGGGCACTCTGCCGAAAAGTTTGAAACCATTATCCTGCATTCCAACAACAGCTACAGCCTCGAACCTGCCTCTTTTCAAGTTGGCGCTCACCTGTTCAAACCCATAAATGCCGAAGCCTTCATTAAAGCCGTTTACCAAATCCTACCCCGGCTGCAATGGAAAAAAGCGCAGGAGGAAAGCCGGTGCCTCCTTAATAGGCTTGTCCAACAGTTCCCGCCAAACAACCTGATCGGCGTCCCTACTATGGAAGGCATAGAATTCCTTAAAATAGTGGATATCAGCCGCTGCGAAGGCCTGCAGCGGTTCACCAAAGTAGTGGCCACAGAAGGGCGCAGCATCATCAGCTCGTACAACATCGGCAAGTTTAACAAGCTTCTTCGGCCCTATGGCTTTTTCTCTCCCCACAAATCTCATCTGATCAACTTACAGCACCTCTGCCGGTACAGCCATGAAGGTACTATTGTTATGCAAGATGGCTCTTCGGTGCCGGTCTCCCGGCGGCGAAAAGCTCTTTTTTTGAATCAGGTGAGGCGTTTGTAGCAAGGCATGGGGCAGTTGATTGGTTTCCCAGCCTTTCGTTCCTCATCATGGCCGATTATCCGGGATTCCCTGCCGTTAAATGAATCTCTATTGTCCCCCTTGGATTATTATCTAAACTTTGAAGCACTTGCGCTGCAATTTGAGAAGATTTGAACTAAAAAACCAATCCATAAGATTCTGATGGGAAGCTCGTTGCTAAAGATCATCATCGGCCAACTCGATCAATACATCCGCTCAGTGGAGGCCCCTGTCAACGACACGGCCAACAGCCGGGTGGTGCTGGGCAACATTGCCGCCTCCAGGTTTGCCGGAGGAGAAGAGGAGAGCATAAGCGATAAGGTGGTTGTTACGCTGGTCAACATTGCCGAGGAAGGTAGCTTGAAAAACAATACGGCCAACCGCCAGGCTGGCCGCCAATCCATTCAGTATAATCCGGTAGTGCATGTGAACCTGTACTTGCTCTTCACCGCCAACTTCGAATATTACGATACGGCTGTCAACTACCTGTTCCGGGTACTGGAGTTTTTCCAGGGAAGAAAAATCTTCAAATTGAGAAATGCGCCAGCCGCCGGCACCCTTCCCGCCAGCCCGGAGCGGATGGAAGAAATCGAGCTGACGGTGGAACTGCACACCCTTAGCTTTGAACAATTAAACGATCTGTGGGGTGCCCTTGGAGGCAAACAAATGCCTTTTGTGTTATACCGGGCCAGGCTGGTGCCCGTTCAGATGCAGCAGCCCCTGAGCAGGAGCGGGCTGATTGCAGAAGCCGGCGTAAATATATTTCCAATAAATGAGTAACATAATCACATACCGTCCGCTCTGCTCAGTCCATGTTTGGCATGCTTATTATCTGCATCCTGCCGAAGGCGAGGAGCAGGATTGGATCGATCCGGAAAACCGCCCCAATGCGTTGCATGCCAATGTGCTGGAACAACTGGCATCTCGGGCCCTGGAGTCAGGCACCTATACGATCGCCGACGACCTCAGTTTTGCCCCCACTCCTCAAACAGCCGCATTTATGCAAAAGATGAAGATGGTCATCAAGCCTCAAAAAACCGGATTTGCCATCTTGGTGCGCGTCCAGCAGGAAGGGTCAGAAGGCTACCGGCCATTTATGCCTTTTGATACAGGCTTTAAACTGGCGTTTGTGATCCGGGCCAGGAAACCGGCGTTTTTTAATTATACTGCTATTGACTTTTCAGCTAACCGCCAATCTATCTTTTACTTTTCGAACCTTGCTGGCAACCGGGATGGAACAAATTCGCTTTTCCTCAATGCCAGCCCTCAAGGCCTCGAACCTGCACAAAACTACGTTTCCGCTAATGACCGGCTTCTCACATACAACCGTAAGTTGGTTGTCGATACGAATCTTTCAAGAGTGAAACTGGCCTTCTCCAACCCATTAATGCAATTTGAAACCATTTATCAAAAGCCGGAAGCAGGAGCGGAAACCGGCCTTTTTAGCCCTTCGTTAATCCATTTGCCTTCCGGGCGTTATGGCCTGAAAGCATATACGGAGACAGAAGGCGAAATTCCGGAGTTGCAACGCACCTTATTTTGGAACCCGGGGGATCTTCCCCCGGATGTCCTGGGAGTTATTGAGCTATTTCACCTCTCCGGAGCCGGCCTGGAAGAATATGCTTTTCTCGGCGCCGATAATCTGCTGCAAAGCCCCATTTATACGCTTTGGTGGCAGAACCGCTCCACTTACTGGCGGTATATTTTCAATAAAGGCCAGCCGGCCCCCAGCACTGATAATCCTGACTGCCAGGTGAGGGCGGAAGGGGATAAAAACCTGATCAGCAAGGAACCGCAACCTCTGCTTAGCCGCTACCGGAAGATCAGCTATTACGCGGAGAATGATCCGGAGAATGGAGAAATCAGGTTGCCCAATCCAGATTCCAGCCATATTTATCCGGAAGAAACGGGCCTGTATTCCGAAATACATATGGGAGACATAGAACTCGATAAAGTTAATTAAGTCAATAAAACCATAGTCGATGAGAATTTATAAAACACCAGGCGTATATCCGGAAGAGGTATCTTCTCTGCTGCCATCGGTTGTTGCCCTGGATACTGCCATTCCGGCATTTATAGGGTACACCGAAAAACGCCCCTCCAATTCTGTAGAAGCTTACAAGATCAGCTCCATGGCCGAATACCTCGCGCTGTTTGGGGGCCCTTTTCCCGAGCCCTTCCCCAATGTCGAAGTCGGCAAAGCAGGCGATTTTTTCGAAGTAAACCAGCTGCCCTCCGCGCCGGCACAGCCCACCTATTGGCTCTACTATCAATTGCAAATGTTCTTTGCCAACGGGGGCGGCGCCTGTTATATCGTTTCGGTAAAAACCTACGGAAGCGGGGTAGACAAAGCCGACCTGGACAAGGGGATTAATGCATTGATGAAAGAAGATGAGCCTACTTTAATACTCATCCCGGACGCTATAGGCGTATTGCCGGCCAACCCCAATGACATCAGTTTATCCAACTATTACGGCCTGTACAAAAATGCTTTGAGTCAATGTGCCAGCATGAAAGACCGCTTTGCCATAATAGACATTCACAAAGGGACAGAAGAACTTTCAGCCACCAATACGGCCATTGCTGATTTTCGCAACAAGATCGGCAGCAACTTCCTAAGTTATGGTGCGACTTACTTTCCATGGCTTCATACTACTTTAGAGTATCATTATGAGGAATCCAGGATTGCCATCGCCGGAGCAGATCTGCCTCAAGCCGACATCAAACTGAAATACGACACCAGCAGCCTTTCCGCCCTGCCTGACGACCCGGATGGGGATGGAACCCCTTTTCCCGATGAGGATGCCAAGAGGAATCATTACGAAAGCCGCTCGCTCTATCATCTCGACAACCAAGCCTACCGCCGGATAAAAACCGAACTGGATAGTTTCCAGGTCACGTTGCCTCCGAGCGGTGCCATAGCCGGCATTTATGCCCGGGTGGACAGCAGCCGGGGAGTGTTCAAAGCGCCGGCTAATGTGAGCCTCAATAATGTTGCCCGCCCTGCGGTCAAGGTCAGCAATGAAAAACAAGAAGGCCTTAACCTTCACCCGACCGGTAAGTCCATCAACGCCATCCGCTCATTTACAGGCAAGGGAGTAATGGTATGGGGGGCCCGCACCCTGGACGGGAACAGCAATGAGTGGCGTTACATTTCGGTACGGCGTTTATTCATTTTCCTGGAAGAATCCATCAGCAAAGCGATTGAGCGCTTTGTTTTCGAGCCCAATGACGAAGGCACCTGGGTAAAAGTAAAAGGAACGATTGAAAATTTCCTGGGCGACCAATGGCGGGCCGGAGCGCTGGCGGGAAACACCGCCAAACAAGCCTTTTTTGTCCATGCCGGGCTCGGGATAACCATGACCCCGCAAGACATCCTGGAAGGCCGCCTCGTCGTGGATGTGGGCGTGGCGGCTGTGCGCCCGGCTGAATTTATCGTCCTAAGATTTTCTCACAAATTACAAGAAGGTTAAAATTATCGTTTATGGCTATTTCCAATGATTATCCATTGACAAAATTCCGTTTTGCGGTCGACCTCGGCGACGGCAAAGACCTGAGTTTTCAAAAGGTGTCTTTTGGAGACCTCAACATCGAAAAAACCGAATACAGAGGAGGCTTGGACCCCAGCGGCTATAAACAGCAAATCCTGGGATTGAAAACGGCTGGTGAAATTACAATGGAAAGAGGGACTTTCGCCGGAGACAACCTGTTATTTACATGGTGGAGCGAGCCGGAGCCGGGCAGAAGAACGGTCATTGTGCGCTTGTTGAATGCCAAAAACGCAACCGTTGTCACCTGGAAGATCAAGAATGCCGTTCCGACAAAGGTGACGTCGACTGACCTGGACGGAGAGTCCAACGATATTGCCATCGAAAAAATCGTCCTGGCTCACGAAGGTTTCGAAATAGAAAACCAATAAGTAGAATATGAATCACTACTATCCTCCTGTCGGATTTAATTTTGAAGTCATCTTTCAGAACCCAAGCCAGGCAACCGGTGCCTCAAAGGCAGGAAGCGGAATGAGTTTTCAATCGGTATCCGGGCTAAACGCCGAAGTCGTCACCGAGGCCTACAGCGAAGGTGGAAATAATGACTTCGACCATATACTGCCAGTAAAAACCCAGTATCCTTCTCTCGTCCTCAAGCGAGGCCTTTGGATACCAGATAACCCAAAGGCCGATGAGAGCGAAATCCAAGCCTGGTTCCACGACATGATGCAGCATCGGAGGGTTCATCCCAAAAATTTGATCATCAACCTTTTAAACCCATCAGGAAGAAAAACAAAGATACGCATGAGCTGGGCCGTGAAACGCGCCTGGCCCCTGAAGTGGTCCATCTCTGACTTTGATGCTCAAAATAGCCAGGTGGTCATTGAAACGATGGAACTGCATTATGATTCTTTCAACATTGCGAAACCATAAATTATGCCGATCCTGATCAGAGAGTTAGTAGTCACCGCTTTAATAGCCGATGCAAAAGAAGCCGGCGAGCAGCCGCCGGCCCAGGCCCCGGGAAATGCGGACGCCAGGCAAGTAGTGGCGGAAGTTTTAAGAATACTTAAAACCCAGGAAGAACGATGAGTGGCGGAGAAATGGTAAAGCTAAAGATCACGGCCTTCAAGAGTTCAGACTTCGATGACCGGAAAAAAGTAGGCGAAGGGACGTTCACCGTACAAGTGAACCCCACTAGTTATTCCATTGCTTACGCGGTGCAGTACAAAAACCAGGCACAGGCGCCAGGCACATCGGGCTATGACCCATCCTGGGATAAGAACGCGCCCAGAAAAATGAACTTTGAGTTCCTGTTTGATGGGACGGGGGCCATCCCCTTGAATAATGCTGCGGCAAAGAAGGAAGAAGAACGGGCAAAGCCGGATTCTCCTTTAGGCGCCATGTTGAAAGATTTGAGCAAGGATTTGAGCGTCGATCTCCAGATTCGGCAATTCGAAGCCATTGTATTTAATGTAAATGGCGACATCCACGCGCCCAATTATTTGCAGATCAACTGGGGCATGCTGATGTTCACCTGCCGCCTGGAAAGCATGGCCATCAATTACAAAATGTTTTCAAGGGAGGGCAAGCCGTTGCGGGCGATGATCAAAGCCTCCTTCATCGAGGTAGTTCCCGATGGCAGAGAAGCCAAAAGAAAGAAAAACCGGTCTCCTGACATTACAGAAGTACATCTCGTTAAAGAAGGCGACAAATTGCCCGACCTGGCAGAGCTTAAATATGGCGACCTCAATTATTACGTGGCCGTCGCCCAGGCCAACAAGCTGATCCAGTTTCGAAATTTAACCGCCGGAGACAAGATTTTTCTTTATCCCATCCAAAAAACGACATGAGGAGCGACAGCCAAATACCGACGCCGGGAAACCCCGGAAAAATTGAATACAGCTTGGTGGTCAACGGGCGGAAGCTCCCGAGCCGGCTGGGCGTGCTGAGCATTGCTGTTTCTCAGGAGGTCAATCGCATTCCCACAGCGAAAATAGTAGCGCCGGATGGCAATGCGGCCATGCAGGATTTTGCGTTGAGCAATGAAGACTGGTTTTTGCCGGGCAACGATATCGAGATTTATCTGGGGCAGCTCCATGCAGAGGTTCTGGTCTTCCGGGGAAAAATCGTGAAGCACCAGATTAGGATGCTAAAAGGATTTTCCTTTTTGGAGGTCGATTGCCGCCATGCCGCTTACCAAATGGCCCTCCGCCCCAAATGCCGGTATTTTAGAAACCTTAAAGACAGCCAACTGGCTGAGCTGCTTTTTAAAGAATACGGCCTGGAGGCTGCGGTAGAGGCCACTGCCTTTACCCACCCGGAGCTGGTGCAGTACAATTGCACCGATTGGGATTTTTTGATGATGCGCCTGGAAGCCAACGGGCTTCAAGCCATACTGGGCAATGGAATGGTAAAAGCCCTAAAGCCGGATTTGGATCAGAAGCCGGCACTTCGCCTCTTGTATGGCGCCACAATACTGGAATTCGAAGGGGAACTGGAGGTGCGGACGCAGTTTAGCGAAGAGCGCACCCTAAGCTGGGATTACAGCAGCCGCAGTATCCTGGAAGCCAAAGCTACAGAACCCAAAATAAAGGAAAATGGCAATTTGCCCGGCAAAAAAATAGCTGCTGCTAATCAGCCCGAACCCCAGGTTTACCGGCATGGAGGCGCCATTGTGGAAGGGGAGCTTCAAGCCTGGGCCGATGCCCGCCTCCTGCGCAACCGCTTGTCCCGCGCTCGCGGCCGGGTACAGTTTAAAGGCTTCGCCGGGATCAAGCCCGGAGATATCGTAGAATTGGCTGGTTTCGGAAACAGGTTCAACGGCCCGGTGTATGTGGCCGGCCTCAGGCACGATCTTCATAACGGAGAGTGGATTACGGACATTGAATTCGGCCTTTCCCCCAGGTGCTTCGCTCAGGCTTTTACCGTAGAAGCCCCTCCCGCCGCTGGCCTGCTCGCGCCGGTTAGTGGCTTGCAGATCGGAGTGGTTACGCAGATAGAAAATGACCCGAAAGGAGAATTCCGAATTCAGGTTCGCCTGCCCATCATCGACGCGGCAGCGCCGGGAATCTGGGCCAGAGTTGCCAGGCCCGACGCAGGCGCTGGCCGGGGCGCCTTTTTCCTGCCTGAGCCCGGCGACGAGGTGGTTCTCGGGTTCCTCAACGACGACCCTCGGGATGCCGTTGTGCTGGGCATGCTGCATAGCCGGAGCAAGGCGGCGCCCTTTGAAGCCCGGCAGGAAAATGAAGAAAAAGGCTATGTGTCCAGGGAAGGCCTGAAAATCATTTTCCACGAGGGAGAAAAGTCCATCACTTTACAGACTCCCGCCGGCAACCGAATGGCCATTTCCGACGAAAACGAAGGTTTCCTTCTGGCAGACCAACACGGCAACAGCCTGCAAATGAATGCGGACGGCATATCCATCCGCAGCGCGAAAGACATAAAGGTAGAGGCAAAAAGGAACATGAAAACCCAAACCGGCAGGGCCTGGCAAACTGTGTCCGACGGACAGGTCAGGCTAAAAGCGGCAAGCCTCAACGAGGTGAAAGGCAAGCCCGTCAACATCAATTGAACAATGAGATCACCAGCCGCTCGCATTGGCGATATGCACCTATGCCCCATGTACAGCGGGGACACGCCCCACGTCGGAGGGCCAGTTGGCCCGGCGGGTTCGCCCGACGTCAATTTCGGAGGCTCGCCGGCTGCCCGCTCGGGTGATATGGCCAGTTGCTCCGGCCCGCCCGACTTGATCGTGGGCGGATCGGCCACTGTCTTCATCAACGGCCGGCCCGCCGCCCGAATGGGAGATCGCACGGCCCACGGCGGGATTGTCGTTCAGGGCCTGGAAACCGTAAATATTGGATGAAACATAAGACAACGGCATAAAACGCTTTCTACATGCAACAAGCAGAAAAAAAAGACTGCCATTTTTTGGGCCGGGGCCTTAGCTTCCCTCCCGCTTTCGACAAACGCACAAAAGACCTGCGGATGGTGGAAGGCCCCGCTGACATCCGGCAGAGCCTGGAGATTATCCTGTCCACCCGCCAGCGGGAACGCCCGCTGGCGCCCGCCTTTGGCTGCAACCTGGATCAGCTTCTTTTTGAACCCATAACCTTAAGCTTCATTACCAAACTACAAAACCTGGTAGAGGACGCGCTACTGCTCTACGAACCCAGGATAGAAGTAAAAGGGGTGAATATTGAACCAGACAGCAACAACGAAGGGCTGCTCCTGATCAACGTCGACTATAAAATCCCCAGCGCCAATTCCCGCTTCAATTTTGTCTATCCGTTTTACCTGGAAGAAGGCACGGACCTGGATGGGCAGTAATTGGATCGGCCTGCTTTTTTGAACACGCCCTGATTTTTTGATTGCGATAAAACCATTTATATGTCCTGGCAAATAGGCCATCCCATACAACGAGACGGCACCAGCCAACCCCAGCGGTTGCCGGATGCCTTGCGGCCGGAGCGCAACCCCATCGACGCCCGGCGGACGGAAGACCTGTTGCTTTTCCTGTACAAACTGTCTGAACAGTTTGCCTACTACAACGAACACAACCAGGTCGACGGCCATTGGCAGCCCTTTTTTGACGAGCTGAAAGACGGTGACGAGGAAGCGAACCTGAACAGCATTCGCCGGTATTTGGCAAAAGCAGAACAACGGCAGGACAACTCCGCTTTTATGAGCATTCTGTTGGCCTTTCTGCAGATGTTTGGCCATGTACAGCAAGACATCAATAGCCTCACCAAAAAGCATTTGGATTTTTATTATGAAAAAGTACTGGGTTTTCAGCGGCTTCCTCCCAGCGCGGATGTGGTTCACCTCCTTTTTGAACTCTCTCCTCAGGCCGGGCAGCATCGAATTTCGGCAGGCACTGCCCTGAAAGCGGGAAATGATGCCCTGGGAAATCCCTTGACTTACCTGACCAGCCGGGAGATTATTGTAAATAAAGCCCGCTTAAGCGATATTAAAACGACTTTGGCGGAAGCAGAAAGCGGAAGAATCTATGCCGCAGAAGTGGCCAATTCTGCCGACGGGCTGGGCACTCCCCTGGAAGGCGAATCCCAAAGTTGGCCTATCTTTGGGCATCCAGCAAACATGCAGCCGGGTACAGTGGGTTTTGCCGTCGCCTCGCCCTTGCTTCTCCTGAAGGAAGGCCAGCGTTTTATCGATTTGACCCTAAGCTTAAAAGAGATTCCAGATAACATTACTGAAAATGATATTCAGTCCTTTATCGCTTATGGAAGTGGCGAGGAAGCATGGATTCAACTGGATATGGCCCACCCTGCGAGCATTGACCGCAGCAAGAGGTCCCTTCATTTTAAAATGGCGGCTCAGGCTGGGCAGGGTTCCATTGTCGCATACCGGGAAAGCACCTTAGGCAACAGGCTGCGCACCGATTTTCCCGTCCTTCAGCTCCGGCTGAATCCCGGCAGCCCAGCCTACGACAAGCTGAGCAGCCTGAAAATTCAGGAAATCACACTCGTCGTAGAAGTAACCGCCGCCGAGGGCGCTGCCGGCGTGCAGGAGTTGCAACTCCGAAATGATGCCGGTCAATTGGATGCCGAAGGCGCCTTCCAGCCTTTCGGGGCCCAACCTTCTACTAACGCCATGTTTTACATCGGAAGCCGGGAGGTTTTCAGCAAACCCCTGGATAGGCTAAGCCTACAGTTGCGCTGGGCCGGCCTGCCGGATGTCGCTAATGGGTTTGCCGATCACTACGCCAGCCAATACGATGGCGCCTACAAAGGGAATGACAAATTCACCGCCGATGTCCAACTTTTGAATAAGCGGCAATGGGCGGTGCCATTGGCCAGAAGCGTTCATCTTTTTGAGCCTGTCCCGGATGGCAAGCTGATCCCGGAAACCAGGCTGGAGCTGGCCGGCAACCAATTGCAGCAGCTTCCGTTAAACCCCGGGCTGCAGGCCAGAGAAGAACTCGATATCACGGGCAGCCAGGGGTTTATCCGCCTGTCCCTGAACCAGGATTTCGGGCACAGCAGTTATGTGCGGTTGTTTGCCCAGGTAGCCAAAGGCAACGGCGAGTTCCCCAATCTGCCCTATACCCCCACGCTGCAATCCCTTTCGCTGGGTTATGTGGCTACGCAAAAAATTGGCCTCCGGCACAAAAAACCTGGGGCTTCCTTTTTTCACCTTCAGCCATTTGGGAGCGAACAACCCGAACCACAACCGGCCCTGCCGTTGCTTCCCAAATTATCCAGAGGCGCTTTGTACCTCGGCTTCGAAGGCCTGGAACCCCCACAGAGCCTGCAACTGCTTTTCCAAATGGCGGAAGGCTCTGCCGCATCCCCTCATATCGTCGGGAGGGAAGACATTCGATGGGACTACCTGACAGACAAAGGCTGGCGGGAGAAGCCATTAGGAGGTGCCGAAATCTTTATCGATACCACCCTTGGGCTGCGGAAATCCGGAATTATGGCTTTCCATATTGGCCAGGACGCCACCAAAGAAGGAGGCTTGTTGCCCGCCGGCAGACATTGGCTGCGTGCCACCATAGATAAAAACCCCGCTGGCGTTGCCCGCGCTATAAACATTCACCCGCAGGTTACTACCGCCGTCTTCCAGGATCAGGGCAATGACCCCAACCACCTGCTGCAACCTCTGCCGGCCAACCGCATTACGGCATTGGCAGAAAGCAACAGCGCCATCCGGAAGGTAGAACAACCCTACGCTTCCTTTGGCGGCTTGCCGGCCGAACTGGACTGCCGTTTTTATGCCCGCGTCAGCGAACGCCTGAGGCACAAACAGCGGGCCATTACTTTTTGGGACATAGAGCGGCTGGCATTGCAGCAATTTCCGGCCCTGTACGAGGCCAAAGCCATTCCCCATACCGGTTTCGGCCCGAGCGGTTTCTATTCTGAATTTCTGCCGGGCCAGGTGACGGTGGTGGCCATTCCCCAACTGCGCAACCAAAATGCGGCCAACCCGTTGCAGCCTGCCGCCTCAGTGGCTTTGCTGCAGGAAGTAAAACAATACCTCGCTCCCCTGGCTACACGATTTGTCGGAGGCGAAGAAAAGGCGTTGCACGTCGTCAATCCCTTTTACGAACCCGTTCAAATCTCCTGCCGCGTGGGCTTCCGGGAGGGTGTTGACGCCGGTTATTGCGCCGCCCAATTAAACGAGGCGCTGCGCCGCCACCTTTCGCCCTGGGCTTTCGAAGCAGGTGCCGATGTCCGCTTTGGCGGGAAATTGTACAAATCGCAACTGCTGGCTTTTGTGGAAGACCAGGCCTATGTGGATTATGTGGCGGATTTCAGGATGCTGCATGGCAATACTGGCCCGGGCCTGGGCCAGATGTGCGTGGAAATCGATTTCGTCGTTCGCAGCGATGCTTTTGGAGAAGATAAAGACATAGCCGAAGCGTCTACCGCCGCTTCCATTTTGGTGTCTGCCGATCAGCATATTATCGAAGTATTGCAACCAGGCGCTTACCCCTGCGACGAACCGGAAATTTGTAGCCAGGGGTTGGGCTGCTGGTATATTGACATTGATTTTGTTGTTTCTTAAACCAATTAAAATGACTACCTCAAGAGAAACTTTAAAAGGTTATTTTTCATCTGGTGCCAGGCCGACTGAGAACCAATTTGGCGAAGCCTGGGACGCCTTTATACACAAAAGCCAGGACGGCTTATATTTGGACGAAGCGGGGAACCTGTTAGTCGGCAGCGGAGGCCAACCTCCAGCTTCTATGGAAGAGGGCGTAAGACTGGACGTGAACGGAGCTTTAAAGGTGGGCAATAATCCGGAAAACGCCGACCCGCCCCCCGGAACCATTCGATGGACAGGAAGCGATTTCGAGGGAATGACGAACGACGGGTGGAAATCGCTGACCCTGGAACCGGATGACATTGACCTGCCCAGGCAGATATGGAGATATACAGGAGGTACGGCATCCATTATCGGCGCGGAAAGCGAAATCTCCACTTCCATTAAATTAACAGGAAAACTAGGCGCTCTAATAGATTTTATTAGCTCCGGCTCATCGCCGTGGCAAGCAGCACTTGGGTGCGGCCCCGGCACTGGCCTTAATTCCAAATCCAAAATTTTCTTCGATTTCGATGGTGCCGCTAATGGCATCGAATACCTGTTCGAATCAAACGGGGAGGCAAAAAAGCCAGGCGGAGGCCACTGGAGCAGCAGTTCCGACTCAAGGGTAAAAAAAGGCATACGTGATTTCCAGGACGGGCTGAACGTCCTGAAAACCTTACAGCCAAAATCCTTCAAATACAATGGGAAAGGGGGCACTCCACGCCACCAGAAAGAGTACGTCGGATTTATTGCCCAGGAGGTCCTTCAGGCTTACCCTTCTATGGTTAGCACCTATCGGGCCAAATTAAATGAAGAAGACGAGCAAGAAACGGAATTGTATTCAATAGACACTACTCCTTTGGCCTTCATTTTGCTGAATGCCGTTATTGAACTCGACAAACGGCTGGAAGCGCTGGAGGGGAAAAAACAGAAATAATCACAGATAAGTAGTGATCAAAAAATAAGATAATGCCACCAGTTCTTCTTTCTCTGGATCAACAAAACCTGCCTCCCAGCCTCAATCCTCGCTTTCTCGAAGAAGAAGCGCGCCGCCGGATTGAGCAACTGGCCGGCAAAAACTGGACGGATTACAACATCCACGACCCGGGAATCACCATACTGGAGTTGCTGGCCTACGCCATCACCGACCTGGGATTCAGGGCCAACCTGGAAATAAAGGACCTGATCGCCAAGGGAGAGGAAAACCCGTTTTTCACGGCAAGGGAGGTGCTTCCTTCCGCTCCTTATACCCCATCCGATTACCGCCGCCTTTTGATCAGCCGGCCCAAAATCCGCAACGCCTTTTTTGAGAAGGCCCCGGCCGGCCCAAAAGGGCTTTACGAGGTATTGCTGGATTTAGAACCCGAGCAAGAAGAATATGAAGAGGAACCCCTGGAGCTTCAGGAAGCCTGGTTGAGAGGCGCTGTTGAAATCGGTTCTCGCACCTACGAATTTTACGTCGTATTTCCATACTGGAAGAATCTTCCCGCCGTATGGAGCAGTGAATTTGACCTCAGCCAGGTTAGCATTCAATCGGTTCGGCGGGCGGATGACGCCAACAAAGACACCTTCGACCTGTTCTTTGCAGAACCTGTTTTTCTCTTTGGCGAAGGCGATGGCACCCTCCGCCTGGAAGAGATGGGCATACTCATCCGCCTGCCCAATGGCATTCCAAAAACGGCTATTAATGGCAACCCCAACACACAGGAAGTCACGGAATTCGAACAGGTTTTGGTCAACCTGTTAAACGAAAACCCCGCCTTTTTCCAAAAGTACCAAAAGCGGGTTCGGCTAAGAGCCCAGAGAATAGCTGATGAAAAAGCATTTATCCTGCAACACCGAAACCTTTGTGAGGACTGGGAAAGCATCGACACGATCCGCATTCAGCAAATCGGTTTGCTGATAGAGGAACTAGAGCTGCAACCCGGCGCCAACCCGGAAGAGGTAGTTGCCCAAATTTTTTTCGAGATGGATTTGTTTCTTCACCCACAAATCCAACCTCAATCATTTGAAGCGCTACGGGCATCCGGGCAAACAGCAGATGAAATCTTTGACGGGCCCCTGCTCGAAAACGGGTTCATCTCAAAAGAAGATTTGCAACGCCTGGAAAGAGCGGACAAGGTTTACACCTCCGACCTGATCCGGATCATCATGCAACAACCGGAAGTCATCGGCGTCAAACAACTTAGCCTCGTTCATTATATCGACCGCATCAAAGCGGCCGCCGGAGTGGCCAATTGTCTTCAATTGCGCGATTCCAGGCGCTACAAGCCCAGGTTTAGTTTTCACGATTCAGCGATAAAGGTGTTTAAAAGAGGGGTGCGTATCGAACTAGACCCGGCCAAAATAAAAACACTTTGGCTAAACAAAAAGCGAGCGCTCTCTCCGCCCCTGGCTGCTGGCCAATCCGGGGATTTGCCCATTCCCCAGGGTGATGGCCAGCTCGATATCGCCACCTTCTATTCTATCCAGAACGAGCTTCCGCAAGCCTATGGCTTAAAGGAAGGCGAGATTGCTAAATCGGCACCTCCGCTGCGCAAAGCGCAGGCCCGGCAATTGAAAGCCTATTTGCTTTTTTTCGAGCAGCTCCTCAACAACTACTGCGAACAACTGGCCAACATTCAGGAGCTTTTTTCAATCCGCAGGAACGTAGAGCGCACCTATTTTTACCAACCCCTCTACAGCGTGCCGGCTGTTCAAGCCCTCTACGTTGCTTTTGTTGAGGAACAGGCTTTGAGTTGGGAAGCTTTCCGACAAAACTGCAACGCCTATGTCAAAGGGTTGGAAGAGGCTACCGAAAACCGCTCGGCCTTTCTCCAGCGGCGCCATCAGTTTCTCGACCACCTCCTGGGGCGGTTTGCCCAAGAATTTACAGACTATTCCGCCTGGGCTTTTGCCCAAAATGGCGGCACGCTTTCACCAGCCCTTCTCTTTGACAAGTTGGATTTTTTACAAAACTTTCCATCCCTGAGCAGTCAAAGAGCCCGGGCTTTTGATTACACGTCAACCCGGCCTGGCAACGGACAAACCGCCGAACCAGATACCTGGAACACCAATAATGTGTCCGGTTTTGAAAAGCGGGTGGCGGCTTTGCTCGGCATGCCTGATCCAAACCGCCGGCCATTGAGTTCCGTGCCCGTATTGCGCGATTATGTGGAAGTTTTTGACGAGCAAAGCGCTGGTGCCGTCACTACTGCCCGCTTTCGCATCTGGAGTGGCCCGGTAGCCTTAATGCTGCCGGGCATCGGCCCGTTTTCCGTGTTGCTCGAAAGTACCCAGCAGGTTTTGGCAGAGGAACTGGAAACCGTGTTAGCTGTCATTCAAGAAGCAGGCAGCCAGGCTCAATCCTTCAGCATCGTATCGGATCAGGACACGCGGCAGGCAGCGTGCCGCTACCTGCTCCGCCTGGACGCATTGAATGAAGAAGGCAACCCCGTCGTTCAATCGCCGGATGTTTTTAGCAACCGGGCGGAGGCAGAAGAACGAGCCCGCCAAATTATGCACCTCATGCAAGGCCGGCCGGCAGAAGGCATGCAACTGCTGGAACATGTTCTTCTCCGCCCGTCAGGAGACGCCGCCGAACGCCTCCTGCCCGTCCTCTTTGAAAGCGGTGAGCCGTTTATCCAGGATGTTTATTCTTTTCAGCTAAGCATTTTTTTGCCGGAATGGGCGCCGCGTTTTAAAAACCCTGAGTTCCAGGCAGTAATAGAACGCACCTTGCGAGAGGAGCTTCCGGCCCATATTTTCCCCTGGATTTATTGGGTCAGAACGCTTGAAGAAGCCGATCCGGATACGGGCTTTGTGCCGCCGGCGTACGCGCAATTTGAAAGCGCCCTGCAAAACTGGCTGGAGAACCTCCACACTGAAAACAGAGGGCCATTGCAGGATCAACTGGCAAGGGCTTACAACATGCTGATTCGCTCCGGCCAAGTCAGGTTGTCACACCGTTACAAAACTTTCACCCTACGCTGATGAACCCAAACACCCATATCATCCAGAAACTACAGGTGTCCCTTACGGCCTCACAGCGAGAAAACACCCTGCATCTCCAGCAGCGCTTCGAACGCATGCTGGAAGAGCAACTGCTGCCCCGCCTCGAACCTGTTTTTGACCGCCTGGCCGGGCCGGAAGCATGGATTGAATTGAGCCAACTGGAAGTCCCCCTCAGCCGCCTGGACCCGCAGGCTTCCGAAGCCGACTGGCTGGAAAAAACGTGCCGGGCCTGTATCGGCGCCCTGGAGCAGGAAATGCAAAAGCCGGCGGCCACCAAGCGGTCCGGCTCGCCGGAAAATGCACTGGCGGTGCTGGCCTGCTTTCTGGAACGGGGCCACCTGCCCTGGTGGGTGGAAGATTACGAGCTGGAAGCAGCTGTCCAAAATATCATTCCAACGCAGGCCCCTTCCATTTTGAAGCTCCTGCGGCCCGTTAACGCGCAAAAGCGATGGGCCCGGCAATTTGGCCCGGCCATTCAGGAGCAGTTGCTTCGAGCCACAGGAAAAAATCCATTCTTATCGCAACGCGAATGGCGAGACTTATTTCCCGAATTGACAGCTCAAAAATCGAGCCTTGTGTACTGGGAAACGATATGGGAAGCCCGGGAACAACCCGGCAGCTTCACCGAAAATTGGATGAGGAACCTGCTTTTGCAAAGCCTGCACCTGTTGCCGGCAGATAAAGCGCTGCGGAAGCTCTCTGCGCTGCATGAAAACGCGGCGCCCCTACACCGGCTATGTTCAATAGCCCAGGAGCTTTTTCCGTTCACGCCGGCACAATGGGCAAAGATCTTGCCCCGCCAAAAAGCCAGGCAGGTTTATTGGGAAGCCTTTCGGGAGGCGAAAACTGCGCCGGTTGATTTCCGGCAAAACTGGGTGGATTTATTAGTCCGAAAAACGATGCTGGCAGGATTAGGCGATAGCGGCTGGGCCGCGTTAATGGAAACCGTCCGGCAGTCTCCGGCGCTTTCCGGGCCTCAAAAAGACCAGTTGCAGGCAGCTATTGCCGGCCGGCAGCTACCTGTTCTGCCTGCCAGCCTGGAAGAAGGAGCTTTTCTTCCGCCCTTGCCCATCGATGAGCAAGGCATTTACGTGTCCTTGGCCGGCATTGTGATGGCTCACCCTTTCCTGCCCGCCTTTTTCGGGCGGCTGAAATTGCTGGAAGGAGAACAGTTTAAGGATGAAGCTGCCCGGGAACGGGCCGTCCATCTGTTGTATTTCCTGGCTGCCGGCCGGCAAAACCCCGCTGAGCAGGAAACCGTATTGTTGAAGCTGCTCTGCGGCATGGAACTGGGCCGCCCCATTGAAAAAGAAGCAGCCCTGAGCGAAACCGAAAAGGCCGAAGCGAACCGCCTGCTGGAATCCATGATCCAAAACTGGGACGCCCTGGAAGGCAGCTGCCCGGACGATCTCAGGGGCAGCTTCCTGATTCGTGCCGGCAAGCTTCAAAAGAACGAGATGGGCTGGCAACTGAAAGTTGAGCAGCAAGCCTTCGATATATTGTTGGGCCAACTGCCCTGGGGATTGTCGCCTGTTTTGCACCCTTGGATGCCGGAGATGCTTTGGGTGGAATGGTGATGAGGCCGGGAAACGCTAATAACGCATTGCCTGAAATGAAAACCTCGAAAGAACATAACAAGAACAGGAACCGCCGCCAATCCGGCCCTTTCATTCAGCGGATGAACCGGCAGCGCCATGCCGGGGCAGCGCCCTTCCTTTCCCGGCAGCCGCCCCCGGTCATCCAACCCAAATTGCAGCAGGGGGGGGCTGGGCTGAAAAGGCAGCCTGGCCATAGCCACACAGGCGAAAAACAGGATATGGATGGCGCTTGTCATGGATTAAGCCAGATACCCTATGAAATCCTCAAAGCCCGAAGAAAGATCATGCTCGAAGAAAGTTTTTCTCCAGCATCCGAACCGGGAGCGTCCTTGGAAAATGACTGTACAAATTGGGAAAAACACCTAAATTCAATCGATACAGAATTAAACAACAGATTAAAAACAATTGAATCGGAATCATCCAGTTACTTTGGATTCAATTTAAAACATTTGGCGCTCCAGGATTTACTGGACAGAAGGGCTATCCTGGAGGATATAGGCAATGGCGAATTCCCGCCCCTTAAAAAAGCTCAACCCTTTGGGAATTTAATAAATTCCATTTTCAAAAAGCCTTATGAAATAAACCTATGGCTGGAAATATATAGCCGGAAAAAGAATTTGGCTGCCCCAAAATCTTTGAAACGATCTTTGACCGGCGACACCTATGAGTTTGCCGAAAGCTATGAAGAACTACTGGCAGCCCACCGTTTTCTTCATTCCTTTGCCGAAGAAAGTGAAAAAGAAAGCGTGAAAATAATTATGCGGGATATGTGGCAAAACATGTATGCCGGTTTGAAGCATAATATTCCAGCCCGATTATTCAACGATAAGCTCTACCTGCTTCCAGCAAACAAAAAAACAGATTTTGGGCATGCTCCAAATGAACTATTATCCATCCGTTCATCTCCTGGAAAGGGTGGTTCCCTCACTACTCAGGACGAACAATGGCTTGAACGGCTTACGGAGGATCAACTCTTAAAATACCTGTTTGCATTAGAACATGAAATCAGCCAAGGAAGCGAAAATCAAAATATCCTCCGGTACAATCTTCGAATGCTTCAATGGGAATATAACAAGAGGGGGCAATTCTATGAAGATGCAATCCTGAGCCCCTTGGGCCGGGAACCCATTGCTGCTTCAGATTTGGCACCCCATGCTTTGGGGATTCGCGCGCAATTAAAAGAGATGTTCAAACAGGATTACTTCAAGAGGCGCGACAAGAATTATTTAAGCGCAGCAGCAGCAGATGCTGTGCCCGATGAAGTTCGAAAGGCATTAGGCTCTGATGCGCCTGCCGCATTGGACGTTCCCAAATACATCGGTTATGTTGCTTTATTTGGACTAGAAGTTGATTTGAACATCCCGGAAAATGAAAAGCCCATAGACTTTCGCGTAAATCACCTGAAAAAAGAAATCAAAGCAGGAGATCGCCCTCCCGCAGAAAAGGAAGCTTTGATTCAATTGCTCGAGGAACAGCATGCGCTGTTAAAAGTTGAAAAGGCCAGATTCCTCGAAGAATTTGAAACAGAAGCCAGGGCAGAGTTAAAAAGAAGATTAGCGGTAAGCAAAAAGATTATTGAAAATGAAAGAGAGCGGTTTAAGATAAAAACGGAAGCCCTGTCTTTTAAGGACTTAACCGAATCGGATCAAGCCAAGCTGGCAGGCGCCTTAGCCGCTAAAAGGTTGGGCAGGCCTGAAATAGAGGCCGCTTTAAAAGCAGATGTAGAATATTATAAACATTCTTTTTCCAACGCCACTGATCCGCTGGAGACGATTGGAATGGCCGCCGGGGCGCAGTTGCTGGCCGAAAAAAGAAAAGAGATCGAGGATCACAAAGAAAAGATGAAAAATGAAATTGATTTGATTGGGCCGAAAAATCGAGCTATTGTAGGGTGTTTATGGGGGGAAGGAACGATTAGCGGAAGCGAATATTTATTAAAAAAGTATCATCCTGATTACCAAAAGCCATTGGAAGCTCTCCTCAATGCCAAACCAATAATCAAAGAAAAAGAAGAAGAGTATCTTTATCTGAGGGCTGTTATAGAAAAAGAATACCCCATTCTTGCAAGCTGGGCTGCGAAAAACGACAGGGAAGGATTGGAAAGGATTTCCCGAGGGGTGAGCAGTGTCGGAGAAGACCTGGGAATGGCTCAAATGCTAGGGACGGAAATACGGGAAAAACTTCAAAATATTGCAGTAGTTGAGCATAGAGTAGACACGGACAAGAGTATCATTTGGGAAATGGGCGAGATCATGGCGGGTGCCAAGCAAGCCATGAGGGTTCCCGAATTTTCGATTTACGATTTTTGGGTCAATGACACGTTGCGCCGAAAGCGGGAAGATAAAGAGTTCTGGGATACTTTTCTTTCTGTCCTGTCAATTTCCCTAGGAGCGTTGGCCGCGCCCCTTACAGGCGGCGCAAGCCTGGCCCTGACAGCGGCAGGCGCAGCAGTAGGAGGGTATGAAACGCTCAAAAAGCTGGAAAAATACCAGTGGGAACAGACCCTCTACGGGACCGATTTTGACCCTGCCAGGGCTATTATTCACCAGGAACCCTCCTTGTCCTGGCTGGCTATGGATTTGATTGGTTTGGGACTCGATGTAGCTGATATCGTCAAAATCCTGAAGGTTGCCAAATCGACAAAGATCGTGCCTGCGCGCGGGATTAATTCAGAAAGTTTTACAGATTTGATCGGGCAATTGGATACAGCAACCAAAAAGAAGGTAAATATCAGAATACAAGCTATTGATGCGATTAAAGACAGCCAACTTAAATTCATTACGGAAGAGATCGGAACACATGTAAATAGCATAAAAATCTCTTCAGAAGGAGACTATTTCTTTAAAATAGACATAGGCAATGGAAAATTCTGGGGCTTGAATAAAAAAGCAACAAAATGGTGCCGGATTGCCTCTCCGCCTAATTGTTATATTTCAAGAGCGATTCAGGAAGCCATTAGCCAAAAAATTGACCCTCAAATTGTTGCCCGGAAATTTCAAAAGGAATTTGAAGAAGCCCTGAGCGTGGATTTTGAAAAACTGGGATTCGCTGACGGTCTGGCCAATAAAGTAAAGAAGGCAATAGAGGGGGATAAAAAAGCGCTGTCTGATTTAGTGAAGATTTATAAAATGTCCCAGCAACAGTTAGTACTTCGGGATACTAGAAGATTGTTTGGCAATGGCATACAAGAAGTGCTTGACTCCTCCAATCCAAGATTTAGACATGACCCTTACATTGGTTCCTCTCTTGTCTATAGAGATGAAGGAGGTAATTTGGGCAGGGTAACTAAAATTGATTCTGACACGGTTTTAATTGAAACCAGGTTTGGCCAGTCTACCCAAAGAGCTGACTATCAAAATTTCCTGCTATCAGCTGGCAGTTTGGGACTTCCAACCGGCATGGAAGGGTTTGAACGTTTACATGCTTTAGGAAAAATATTAGGGCATGAAAGCCCATTCGGTATTTATCTGGGGCCTAGATATGTAAACCATGTGTTGCAAAAAGATGGCATTGAAAAATTTATTAGCATCCAAGGACAGGATTTTCTTCAAGGAAATGAGGGTTTTCTTTCGGCTTTGGTAAAAAAAGAAACACATTCTATTTCATCAGATTCAGGAGTTAGCGAGGCAGATTTTTTGCATACAATAACTTATCGCATATCTGACCGGCCTGCGCTAGGCAATCCAGATATCCAGGCAGGATTAATTATTGAATTGGAAGTAGTTGAGCCTAACAACCCATTATCCGATACTTTAGTCGAAATACATGAAGCCGGAAGAAAGCCCATTACCAGGACATATAGAGCTGAGGAATTTGTAAAGTGATTTTTCGTCCAGTTATATAACCATAAGCATCAAAAATGTCTCCGTGCTTTCACACCCGCCACTTCGAATCCTTTCTCCTCCGCCAATTCCAGCCGGCAGGAGCAGGCGAGGAGTTTGATTATGCATCCGTTGGCATCGAAGGCTTGCAGCAGTATTTTTCCCGCCACTTTCCCACCCAGGCTCTCGAAGAACCCGACATTTTCCTCCTCACCCTCCCCCTCATTCCCCATCTTGACCCCGCCCTGCTCGACCGCCTTTTCGCCGAACTGCTCGGCGAAGGCAACTTCCCTCAACTCGGCGGCGTGCGCGGCAAGCAACACCGGGGCATCCTACCGACCGGAGAAACGGCCCTGTTCCTCCTGGCCAGAGACGATGCCGAGCAACGGATGCACATTCAGCAAAAATATCTGTCTGCCAACTACTGGCTTTTTAAGGATCAAATCCTCCGCCTCGAATCTCCTCTGCCCGGCGAACCTCGCCTCAGCGGCAAACTGCTGATGAACCCGGAATATGTGGAGCTATTCACTACCGGTGAAATCAGCCCGCCCCGTTTCAGCACAGACTTCCCCGCCCAGCGCGTCACTACCCAACAAAACTGGGAAGGCATTGTCCTTCACCCCCATACCCGGCAGCAGGTACAAAGCCTGCAACACTGGCTGGCATATGGCAGCAAACTGCTGTCCGACTGGGGCATGGCCCGCACATTCAAACCCGGCTACCGGGTGCTCTTCTACGGCCCGCCCGGCACCGGCAAGACCCTCACCGCCACCCTGCTCGGCAAGCACGCCGGCCGCGACGTCTACCGCGTCGACCTCTCCATGGTCGTCTCCAAATACATCGGCGAGACGGAGAAAAACCTGGCCAAGCTCTTCGACAAGGCCGAACACAAGGACTGGATCCTCTTCTTCGACGAAGCCGACGCCCTCTTCGGCAAGCGCACCGGCGTGCGCGACGCCCACGACCGCTACGCCAACCAGGAAATCTCCTACCTGCTGCAGCGGGTGGAGGACTACAACGGCCTGGCCATCCTGGCCTCCAACCTCAAGCAGAACATCGACGAGGCCTTCCTGCGCCGCTTCCAGTCCATCATCCACTTCCCCCTGCCGCGGCCGGGAGAGCGCCTGCTGCTTTGGCAGAAAGCCCTGCCCGATCCGGTTTCCTTTGGGAAAGAAGTGGATTTGCAAGCCATTGCCAGCCAGTACGAACTCTCCGGGGCGGATATTATGAATATCATGCATTACTGTTGCCTGGAGGCTATGGCCAGGGGAGGCGCTACGCTGTCTCAGGCGTCGCTGAAGGAGGGCATTCAGCGGGAGTTGCGGAAGTTGGGGAAAGGGGGGTAAGTTGTATTGCCAGCTGAGGCACAATGACCATAAACCGATCGTTGATTACATAGATGATTTGGAAACGGCGGACCAACAACGGGACATACTCAAAAACTTCTATTCCATCATCAAAAGCGCAAATCCCTATATTCGCTTTTTCCTGGTGACTGGTGTGTCTAAATTCAGCAGGGTTTCTTTGTTTTCGGACTTGAACAACCTCGAAGACATTACGCTTATCCGAAAATTTGCTACGCTGACCGGCTATACTCAGGAAGAGTTATACGCTGGGCAACCTGGAATTCCGCTCTTTGTTATTTCAAACGGGCTACCTGACCATTCATTCGGTTTCGAGCTTAGGCACATTTACCCCGGGGTATCCCAACAAAGAAGTCCGCGATTCGATGTACCAGCACCTGCTGGGCGCTTTTCGCGAGGGTTCTTCCGTGGATTCGAATCCCATAGTAGAACAGATCATACATGCGCTATACGCAAAGGACCTGGCCGCTTTTATCAAAATTGACATTCTGTTCGAAACGCTCCCTTATCAAATTTTCATTAAAAACCAGGAGGCTTTTTTCCATGCGATCCTGCACATAACGCTTCATTTGACGGGAATGCACATAGAATCGGAAGTAAGCACTGCCAAAGGGCGGGTAGATACCATCATCCACACCGATTCTTATATTTATATCATCGAATTCAAACTGGACGAATCTGCAGATGAAGCCCTGGCTCAAATCCGCAAGCAGCGATATGGCAGCAAATATCTGGGCCAGGGAAAAGAAGTGCTGGCCATAGGCATCAATTTCAGCTCAAAACTAAAGGCAGTGGCGGAATGGAAAGACATGCCTTATGAGCAATTGTTGGTGGAAGCTTAAGGGCATATCTAATTCAGGATCAAACCAGAAAACGGGAACTTAAACTTTTGCTATCTTTGCACAGCTCAAACGGCTAAAGAATATGCCCAAAAAATTCAACGTCACCGGTGCCGTTTTCCCGAGCTGCACTACATGGCGGATATCTCCGGGAAGGTGGATCAGGCCATGGCCATGGTCGAAGAAGGAGACTATTTCATCATCAGCCGGCCGCGGCAATATGGCAAGACAACTATTCTTTACCTGCTTTTTGGACGCCTGAAAGATTCGAAAGAACATCTCGTATTTAACCTCAGTTTTTTAAGGGCAAAATACCTGCGGCGCCACTTGGGGTATGAGAAAGCCTTCCACAGCGTGGTGCTTGCCGGCGTTCATGATATCAAGACCCTGAAGGTCAAAATCCGTTCTGAAACAGAGCAGAAATACAACAGCCCATGGAATATTGCTGCCGATTTTGAAGTGGTGATGAGCCTGCAGCCCGAAGAGATCATCCCCATGCTGGAAGATTATGCAAAGGAACGCAAGGTTGAAATGTACAATATATTGGATCCGGTAGTTAATATGGGTATGCTCTACGGCATATTCGGCAATGGCAGGGGGATTAAAATACACAACCGGGTGTATGAGGAGGTGATCTACAATTACATGGTTTCCAAAGTGAAAAGGGAGATTCGGACCGCCGGGTATAACTTCCGGGATAATTTTATCCTGCCAGGCAACCGCCTCGACTTGCCCAAAGTCCTGGAACGCTTTCAAATCTTTATGAAAGAACAGCACAGCCGAAAAGACCTTGCTTTCCTGGAACGCCATGGGCGGCTCATCTTCCTCGCTTTCATTAAGCCTATCATCAATGGTGCCGGCATCGAAGCACTAATGCTCACTGCCGGATAATCCTTATCCCATGCCTTCCACTGCCCCCCATCTCGCGCATGCGCTCCTCCACCATCTTGTCGTACTCCTCCTTGCTGATCTTCTTGCCTTCCTCCGGCACTTCGATCTCGGGGGCTTCGCCGTTCAAATC
The DNA here is from genome assembly GCA_020636375.1 of Lewinellaceae bacterium. Lineage (GTDB taxonomy): Bacteria > Bacteroidota > Bacteroidia > Chitinophagales > Saprospiraceae > JACJXW01. The sequence goes on from JACJXZ010000002.1 coordinate 169,358, forward strand.
CACGGTCAGGGCTTGGTACAACCGCCGGCCATTGTCCACGTCCACCATCAGGATGGCGCCGGGCAGGCCGCAGAACTCGCCCGGGCCTATGGGCGCGGGGATGGAAGGGGCAAACCAGGCCGCCACCTCCACGCCCTCCTCGTTGGTGAAAGTGGCCTTTTGGCAGACATCTCCCCCGATGGATTTTTGTTCCGGCATTATCTTCCACTCCCGGCTCTCCATCTCCGTATCGATGAGGAACTTCTTGCCCATAAAGTCGCGCACTTCCACCTGCCGGTTACCGGGGTAGTGGCGGTACAGGGCGTTGGACCCGCGCTGGATGCGGATGTTGATCTGCGCGCCGCCTTCTTCCCGGTTGATCTCGCTTTCATCTTCTTCTACACCCTTGTAAAGGGAAGCCTCCCCATCGTACAGCAGGACGGCTTTGGACGTTTGCCATTCCGGGATCATGGCTTTGTGTTCCTCCTGATCCGGCCCCAGGCCGCGGTGCAGGTTGATCTTTTCCTGGTAGACGATCCTGCCCGCCGGCTGGGTGAGGGCCAATAGGGGTAGCGCCAGGGCGATAAATAATAACAGCTTTTTCATGATGATTGATTTTTTTATGATCAATTAGGTACTCTTCTGCCACGAAAACACCAAGACACGAAAACCCCCAAAAGCTTTGTGCGGATTTAGCGCTTTTGTGCTTTCGTGGCAAAAAAAGCCGGACATCCTCTTGTCCTTACCCCTGCAAAGAAAGGCTGAAACGGCTCCCCATCAGGTTAATTACCCTTGATCTAAGGTTAATTAAGGTTAATGAACCATGCATGGTACTTTTGGGAAGGTTAACTTTATACCCGATTTAAATTGCCGGGCAATTCGTACACCGTACACCACAGCCCCGGGAAAGCCCGTTCACCGTACACTGTACACAACTGGAGAGATGGGCAAAAACCTACGGCCCAATCATAAAAAACCGAGATAATGCATCACCGCCTTGCCTTTCCTCTCATGCTGGCCAGCATCCTCCTGCTCTGCGGCTTTCAGGCGTTCTGGCTGCACCAGAGCTGGGGCGAGCAGTACGAGTTGCTGCAGAAGGAAGCCAGCCGGCTCTTCGCCCGGTCGGTGATCGAAGTGCAGGATTCGATCCTGCAGGATTGGGTGGAAACGCAAATGCCCGAACGGCCAGACAGCGTCCATGCCTCCCTGTTGCATCACCAGAGCAATATCATCGAGCACCGGATAGAGGGCCCAGCCCCGGAATCAACCGACAGTGTTCAGGTTGCCGTATTTCAGTATCAGGAAAACATCATCGGGCACCGGGGAAAAGAAAAGGGCAGAACCAGGATCATCACGGGCGGGCCGGCAAAGGAAAAAGCGATCCGCATGGGAGATACTCAGTTGCGGCTGGAGATCGACGGCCCCGAAGGAGCCGACTGGGCGCCCGGCTTGCTGCAGTCGGTTATCCTTAAGGTGCAATCGCGCGACAGCTCGGGGTTGCTGCCGTTCGAGAAGGTGGACAGCAGCCTGCTTACAAGCCGCATCGCCGCCGCCTTCAGGGACTCGCTGGAAAAAAACGGCTCCCCCCTGCCCTTTTCCATTGTCAATCCGGAACAGAACAGCCGGGAGGAACAGGCAGCCATCGTTACCGCCACTGCCTCGTCCATCCTGCCCTCCAGCCCCGGCTATCAGGCCAGGCTGTCTGATTACCGCCCTTACCTGTTGAAAAAGATCAGCCCGCAGATACTCTTCTCCCTCCTGCTGGTGTCGCTGACCGTTGGCGCCTTCTTACTGATCTACCGCAACCTGCAGCAACAACAGCGCCTGGCCGAGATGCGCAGCGGCCTGATCAGCAACATCACCCACGAGCTGAAAACGCCCATCGCAACGGTCAGCGTCGCGATGGAAGCCCTGGAGAACTTCAACGCCCTCAACGACCCCGCCCGCACCCGCGAGTACCTCGACATCTCCCGCAGCGAACTCAACCGCCTGTCTATCCTGGTGGACAAAGTACTGAAAACGGCCGCCTTCGAACAGCAGGGGTTGGAACTGCAGCCCGAAACGCTGGACCTCCGGCAACTCACGGAAGAAACCCTCTCCTACCTGAAGGTCCACTTCGAAAAAACGGGCGCCGGCGTACGGCTGGCCTGCGAAGGGGAGGATTTCACCCTGCAGGCCGACCGCATCCACCTGACCAACGTGCTTTACAACCTGATCGACAACGCCCTGAAGTACAGCACCGGGAAACCGCAGATTGAAATCCGCCTCCAAAACGGACCGGAAGAGTTGCAGCTCTCCGTAAAGGACGCCGGCCTGGGCATCCCCCCGGAGTACCAGTCCCGGATCTTCGACAAGTTCTTCCGCGTGCCGCAGGGCGATGAACACGACATCAAAGGCTACGGCCTGGGGCTGAGCTATGTGGCTAAAGTAGTGGACAAACACCACGGAAGGATCACCGTGCAGAGCGCGCCCGGCAAGGGCAGCCGGTTCATGGTATTTTTGCCCAAAATGTATACGCCTGGAAAATGAACTCAGGGAACATGCAAGACATCAAAATACTCTACGTAGAAGACGAGGTCTACCTCGGCAAGATCGTCAAGGAGAGCCTGGAGAGCCGCGGCTTCCGGGTGCGCATGGAAACCGACGGCATGGCCGCCCTGCCCGCCTTCCGGGAGTTCGAACCCGACATTTGCGTCCTGGACGTCATGCTGCCCAAAAAAGACGGCTTCGCCATCGGCAAAGACATCCGCGACCTGGATGAAAACATCCCCATCATCTACCTCACCGCCAAAAACCAGCCGGAAGACGTGCTCAAAGGCTTCCGCTCCGGCGGCAACGACTACATCCGCAAGCCCTTCAGCCTGGAGGAGCTTATCGCCCGCATCCGGAACCTCCTGCAGCTGGCCCGGGGCAAGGCGCCTGCCACCAATGGCCAGGCTGCCGGCGACGAAATCCCACTGGGCCGTTACACCTTCCACCTCCTGCGCTACGAGCTTCGCCTGGGCGAACAGGTGCAGAAGCTCTCCCACCGCGAGGCCGAACTGCTCCGCATCCTCGCCGAACACCGGAACAGCACGGTGGAACGCCGGGACATCCTCCGGCGGGTGTGGGGGGATGACTCCTTCTTCAACTCCCGCAACCTGGATGTGTACATCAAGAAGTTGCGGGATTATCTGAAGGAAGATGAATCCGTGGAGATCATAACGTTAAAAGGGGTGGGATACCACTTCGCGGTGGGAGGATGAGTGCTGTTGGCATTAGTGCCTTCGGCACTAGTATAACTCCAGTCCCTCCGTAAAGGGAATCCGGCTGGTTTCCAGCAAGGCCCCGTGCCGGTCCACCAGGTCGATGACCACTTCTTCAAACGTTTCCGATTCGATGCGGTACAGGAAGCCGCCGGGGTGGAGGACTTTGGCCAGGAAGGTAATATCGGAATTGCTGTGGGAGCGTTCCATATAGTGAAGGACGGGGCGGGGCAACTGGCCGGGATAGAGCCGCACCCGGGTTTCCAGCCATTCGCCGTCTTCGGCAAAGAACGCCTTTTTCAGCCCGCCGCCTTCGCTGAAAGTAGCCACGATGGCGTCCTTTCGCGTTTCCCAGTGCACATCCAGCTCGTGGACGTCGGGGAACCGCTGTTCAAATGCCGTTTTGACCCTTTCGGGTATCCGGTCGTTCGCTTTCGCGGAAAAGCTCAGCAAGAGGAGCATCAAGGGCGCCATTATTCTCATGCAGGTGTCCTGTTTTATCTTTCAATGTCAATAATTACAAGCGAAAAAGGATAAGGTTGGCGATCCGGGGAGTTTATTGTATTTTTTCTGCGAATCCCCGGCCCCTACAACAAATTGTCCTTCAGCAGCCCCCGCATGCGCCCGGCAAAGGCGCCGGGAGATTCTGTATAGACCAGCGCGCCCAGTTCCCGGGCATCCTCCAGCAGCTTGCTTTTATGGCCCTGGGCGATGGCCGACAGGACGCGGTGGGCCTCTCCGGGCAGCCGCTCTCCGTAACTGTCCATTTTATCCATCAGCAGGGCCAGGTCGTGATAATCCCCAAGGTAATCCGCCAGCACCTTGGTTTCTTTTTTATAAGCCCGGAAAACCCGAAGCCAGGCCTGCCGCAGCAGGCGGTAGTGATACCAGAGGTACTTCACCCGTTTGCGCCATTCGTGCATCTCTTCCACGGTGGGATCGCCCAGGGATCTTTGAAAGCCCTTATACCCCCGGGAGTAAACCCTTTGCAGGCTGTCGATGGTTTGTTTCAGGCAGCGGTCCCGCACCGGCAGGTGAAGCAGCCGGCCGCTTTCTTCCCGGAGCAACTGAACGGTTTCTTCAACTTCGTTGCCTTCTTTCAGCTCTCGTTCCCGGATGGCCTGCCGCTCTTCTTCGAGCAGGCTGTGCAAAACGTCGAAAGCCTCGCCGTTGACCATATTGCCGAACTGTTCCTGAAGCAGGCCGACCGTTTCGATCCGGGAGGTGATATCCCGCAGGGGCGCCAGCTTCCGGCCCAGGTCACGGTAAAAAACATTGCCTTCCTTATAAAGCTTATGGCCTACCTCATCCCTTACGAGTCGGTAGAGGGCGCGCTGCTTTTTGAAATGTTTCCGTGCCTTGTGGATGCCATTGTGCAAATTGTCGTCGCCGGCAAGGGCCTCGATGGCCATGTCGTTCTGCTCCGCGCCGATGCGACGGATACCTTCGGAGAAAGGCTCGTTCTTTTCCAGGTAATACGCCATAACAGGTAAAAGCTTTCCTTCATCAAAGAAACAGCATAATAGGCGGAAAGTGAAAGCCCGGCACCGATTTATTGCAGGAGATCAGGGAACCGAAAGGCCATACTGCAGGCCGAACGTGAAGAACAAATCCCGCTTCCTGACTTTTTCCGGCACGAAAGGTTCATAAGTATACAGTAAGCTGGCAACCGCGCTCAGCCCCTTCTTCAGGCCGGTTTTCAACTGCGAGTCCAGCAACCAGCGGTGGTTCTCCGCCTGGCGAAAGGCTTGCTGCCACCAGTATTCGTACTGGAAGAACAGGTTTTCGGCCAGGCGGTGCTGCCCCCACAGCCGCCCGGTAAGCCGAAAGAGGCCCAGGCGGCGGCCCTCCAGCCCGTCGGGCGGCACCGGAAAGGGCACGGCATCGTAGCGGGTTAGTTCATAGGTTCCCGTCAGGGAGATCTTTATGAGATGGCCTGCTGACTGCCAGGCCCGCCAGCTGCCCCCGGGCCCCACCTGGTAGCGGAAGCCGATCCGCCGCCGCAGGTTGGTTTCCATCCACGCCATGACGTAGGGATAGAACCGCTGCTTCGGGTTGTAGTAAAGGAAATTGGTGGACAACCAGTCGTTCTCCGTCTTAAAGCCGGAGAACGTGCCGCGCAGGTACTGCTGGCGGGAGGAGACCCCCCAACGATCCCGCAGGTGCTTGGCCATCAATCCGTTGCGCCACAACAGCCGGTCGACGTTGCCCTGGTTGAGGTACAGGGAAGAGCTGGCCTGCACCTGCCAGCGGACCGTGTCCGACTCCAGCAACTGTGCGTGGGCAGGAAAAGCGCCGGAAAGCAGGAGGCTGATCAGAAAGGGGGAAATTCTGAGTGGCGGCATTGGTGCTATGGGTGTTATTGATATTATTGAACGTAAGTTCACGAGGACGGGCTATGGATGCCGTCGCCGACGACAGCCGCGCCTGCCGATACCATAGCATCTACCAGAGATACCCATCCACCGGGAGGAGTTTCTCCGGCAGGGCGGCCTCCCCGAGTTGCTCTTTGAGGTCCCGCTCGATGGTGTTGCACAGAGCGGTGAGCGGCACGTCGGTCACCCGGTTCTCGAAGGGGTCTTCGTTGGCCGCGCCTGTCTTCTCCATGATGGTAAAAACGGCGGCAATGACCACCGACAGGGGAACCACCAGCCAGGCTGCCGGGCTGAACTGATCTCCTTGCAGGAACAGGCTGAGCAGGCCAAAGGGCAGGAGCGTGGCAAATACCCAGACAAAAAGCCGGGTGAAGAAGTCGTACTGCCGGGGCAGGGGCGTATTTTTGATCCGTTCGCAGGCCCCCTGGTGGTTGGCGAACTGCGCCAGGCACCCCTCCAGCTGGAAGCTGTCGAAGCCCTGGAGCGTGCCGCCGGCCATGGCGTCGTAGATACGGCGGCCCTGGGTTTGCAAAAGGACATTAGGCTTGTTCTGGCAGGCCAGCAACTGCTGAAATTCCGTTTCGGGCAGGAAGGGCCGCAGCTCTTCCCAGCGTTCCTCCCGGCGCAGGTGGAAGCGCAGGGCATGGACGAAAGCGATGTGCCGGTACACCATCTCCCGCTGGAAAGCCGGCGCCGAACCGGCATCGTACTGAGGCGTATGCCGGTGGCTGTCTACAAAAGTGATGATTAGGCGGGCGAAGATGCGGCTCCAGTTGATGAGCGCTCCCCAGATTTGGCGGGCCTCCCACCAGCGCCCGTAGGCGGAGTTGTTGCGAAAGGCGACAAAAATGGCCAGGGCGGACCCCAGCACCCCGATGGGCGTGAAACTGACGGCCAGGCGGGCGCCGCCGGGAAGCAGCCCGGCCGCCGCCCATACGGCCACAGAGATGGCAAAGGCATACACCACCTCCCGCCAGATGTAGGACCACACCCGCAAGGGATGGAAATTGCGTTTAACGATCATCGCAGGTTTTTTCTTCGGGAGCAAATATAGGCCGTACCCGCCCCGGGCACAAGAATGCACAGAAAAGTACGTAACTTACGTTTTGGTGAGGATACCTGGACAAAGTCGGAAGCCGGAACGCGGCCCGTCCTCGTGCCTTGGCCGGGTAAAAAGTCGGAATGGCTTTAGGCTTTCCGCAACCCTTTGGCTATCAATAGTGTCCGACCTTAGACGGATAGCCGTCTAAGGTCGGACAGCAGAAAGGGGAAAGCCGAGCGGAGTCGAGGCCAAGCGTGTGCCGAAGGCATCGAGTGTCCAACCTTAGACGGGTAGCCCCTTAGACGGATAGCCGGCCATACTACTGGACATTATGGTCCCACTTGTGTAAATGTGTAAAAGTATAAACGTTTAAATGGCTGGGAACCCGCGTTCTTTTACACCTTTACATACTTACACTTTTACACGCCCCGGCAAATGTCCAGCAGTGTGTCCAACACAGAGGCACGCAAAGTTTTTCCGTTGATAATCAAGCCTCTGTGTGGCTCTGTGTCTTCCCTGCCTGCCTGCCTGCCTGCGGCACAGCCTGCCTGCCATTACTGCCAGGTAGGCAGGCAGGCAGGCAGGTCGGCGTACCTCTGTGTCCAAAAAATTTGTAACTATTTAGCTGGGTCAATAGGCTTTTGCCACAAACCTGCCTGCCCATCTGACGCTGGGCAGGTAGGCAGGGACACAAAAACTCTAAGATGGCACAAAGCCTTGGTGCAATCTTTGTGCCTTGGAGTCTTTGTGGCAATAAAGCCGTCTAGATGGCAGGCCACCTAAATAGTTACAAAAATTTCGCGTCCATGAGCACCTTTTTCCGCCTTGTCCTGCTGAAAGCGCTGCTGCTTGCAGCCCTTCCGGTTTTAGCTCAGAGCCAGGCCATCGCCCGCCACGCCCGGCAGGCGCCGGACAGCCTGCGGCACAACCTCCCCCAATTGGTCGATTACCTGCTGGAACCCGCCGGGAACGAACGGGAAAAGGCCTACAGCCTGTATGCCTGGGTTGTTCACAACATTACTTATGACGGCGAGGCCGGCAGCCAGGGCCGCCGCATCAACCAGTCCCTTAGTGACATCCTGCGCCGGGGGAGCGGCACCTGTTTTGACTATTCCCTCCTTTACGCGGCCCTTTGCCGCCAGGCCGGCCTGCTGTGTATGCCCGTTTCCGGATACGCCCGGCAGGGCCTCGGAGCCCTGGAGGTGCCCCCCGTTCCCGACCACTCCTGGAACGCTGTCTTCCTGGACGGGCAGTGGCATCTGCTCGACGCCACCTGGGGCGCGGCGCCGGGCCAGGATGCACTGATGGCTGAATACAGCACCGGTTACTTCCTGACGCCCCCCCGCCTGTTCCTCCTCAACCACCTGCCGGCTATGCCCATGTGGCAGTTGCTGCCCTGCCCCGTCAGCCCGGAAGAATATTCCCGCCCTGCCGAAACCCTGCTCCCGCTCGCCGATGAAAGAGGCCCCTGCTTCGATTTCGCCGATACGATCCGCGCCTTCCTCCGCCTGCCCCCCGAAGAACAAAGGCTGGCCGAAGCGGAGGCAGCTTACCGCTTCCACCCCACCGCCGGCAACCGGGCCGCCTGGGCCCAGGCCATCACCGACTACGCCGTAGGCTTGTCTGAGCAGGCAGAACGCCTCCTGCAACAGGATTCCCTGAAGGCTTTCCTGCAACGACAGCAGGAGGCTATCTTCCGATGCCGCCAGGCCCGGGCGCTGGCCCCTCCCCTGCCCTGGCAAACAGAACTCTTCGCCGGCCTGCTCGCCAACCGGGCGGTCGCCCTCAATCAGCTGTCGGACGAAGTGGATAGCGCCGGGGAAGAACTGGCGTTGCTCCGGGAAGCCCGTAAATGCCTGGAAGAAGCACAGGAAGCACTGCGCACCCTGCCGGAAGACAACTACTACCGGCAATATGCAGAACAACAGTGCGCCGCCTACCTGGAAGCGGTCATGCACAATATCGGGAGGTTGGAGTGAGGGGGGGCTTGTTTGTTGTTTGTTGTCTGTTACCTGTTGTTTGTTCCCCCAACGGACAACAGACAACGAACAACGGACAACAAACAACAAACAACAACACCGCCCCCTGCCCCCTCAGGCCGGCTGTATCTCCCCCCTGCCGAACTTTTTCAACACTTCGATATGGGAGCCGATGGCGCCGATGAAGGTATCGTTCTCGATATAGGGCAGGTTGAACTCTTCGGCCGTTTGCTTCACGATTGGCGCGATGTGCTTATAGTGGATATGGCAGATGCGCGGGAAAAGATGGTGTTCGATCTGGAAGTTGAGCCCGCCGAAAAGGAAGTTCGCCAGCGGGTTTTTGCGGGCAAAATTGGCGGTGGTGTACATCTGGTGAGCCGCCCAGGAATTGGCCATCTTGCCCTCTTCGTCCGGCGACGGGAAGGCGGTGCCTTCTACCGTATGAGCCAGCTGGAAGACCAGAGCCAGGGTCATCCCTTCGACAAAGTGCAAAACGATAAAGCCCAGCAGGATATAGTACCAGGGCAGTTCGATCAGCGTGAAAGGCAACACCAGGAACAGGGTGTAATACAGGGCTTTGTAAAAGAACAAGCGGTACACTTCCCGGGGGGGATGCTGGCTGTTGTCGTAACCGCCGATCCTGTTCTGGAAGAACTTCTTATAGTCCTTGAGAAATACCCAGGACAGGGAGGCCAGCAAATAAAAGAAAAATACGTAGATATACTGGAAGCGGTGGATGGGCCACAGTTCCTGATTGGGATTCAGCCGGATGATGGGTATCTGGTCGATGTCTGCATCGTGGTCGGGAATATTGGTATAAGTATGATGGATGACGTTGTGGGTGATCATCCAGACGTAATCGTTGGCGCCTACGATGTTGAACCAGAGCCCCATGACCTTGTTCACCCGCTGGTTGCCGGATAAGGCCCCGTGGATGGCGTCATGGCCGATATTCAGGCCGATGAGCGCCGTGAAGAAACCATTGACAACGGCCAGGAGCAGGAGCACGCCCGGGCTGAAGAGGTTGCTCAACAGCAGCAGGTAACTTCCGATAAAGACCGTGAGGATAAATACCGTTTTGGCGATCATGGTGCCATTGGCGTGCTTGCCGATATTTTTGTTTTTGAAATAGGCGTCAACCCGCCTTCTAACTTCGGGATAAAAATCGGCAACTTCCTTCTTGTCAAAAGTGATCTTTGGTTGATCGTTCTGCTTGTAAGCGATAGTTGAATTTTTCAGACTCGTTTTCATGTTAAATTTTACTACTTGTGTTGCCGTTGCAGCACTCCGGCTCCGGGCCGGAAACGGCGGAGTTTGATGAAATAACAAAACCTGTTTTTCATTAATGGGATCGAGGCTTTTTGCGACTGTTTCTTTTTGAAGAGATGGGCGTTTAACAGCAGTTCTTCGAAAAAACGGCCCTTCCCTTCGGGAATGGGTCAATGTTCAATGAACGCGTATTCTTAAGTAGCTGGGAATGAATTACTTAGAGGTAATCAGCACTATTTGTTTTTCTCGTGAAAAGACCAAATATAAAGAAATAATGCTGAAGTGTATTACCCGGTGCCTTTTTTTTACTGCCGCCTGGCACGTTTCAGGGCTTCCCGGTGGTTGATCAACATCCAGTTTCCGCCCACGTCCAGATAGGCGCCCTGCGGGAAAACGGAGAGGAAGTGCCGTTCGAAGAAAAACTGTGTCGCCCTCAGGTCACGGGGGTTGTCTGCCAGCCGGTTGTAGAGGAGGAGCCCGCCGGGGGCCAGGGCATCCTTCAGGGCTTCGAGGAATTCGGGGCTTTCAAACTGGCGGGGCACCACATCGTCCAGGAAGATGTCCATGCAGATCATGCCGTATTGCTCCTCATTCTGCAACAGGAAGCTGTAGGCGTCGGCACAGATCGTAGCGATCGGGGAAGAGAGCTGGCCCAACCCGTACCGCCCGGCGAGATAGACCACCGACTCGTCCAGTTCCACCGCCGTGTACCGGTACCGCCGGCCGAACTTTTTTTCCAGGATGAGCGGTATGCTTCCCAACCCCAGCCCCAGTACCAGCACGTCTTCTCCCGGCACCTCGTCCAGTTGGATGTGCTCAAATGCCCAGAGGAAATTGGTGTAGAGGTCTTCGTAGGAATATACCGCGTTGGCCGTGCAGAGCTGGTACCGGCCATTCTTCAGGCTGACGTACAGGTGAGGGTTGGCCTCGCTCGGCGCGCTTTCGATGTGCCATTCGAACAGGTAACTCAGCAGGCTTTTCCAGAACGGAGGTTTCAAAAGCGAAAGTTATTTATTGAAAATACTGGGAGGCAAAAGTTGGAAGCAGGAAATACTTTGACATAAGTATAATAGACTGCCCGTCTCTTCCGAGCCGGGTAAAAATTAGTGAATGACTGAATGAGTGAATGACTGAATACCAGGGCTTCAGTGCTCGTTTCCATGTATTTCCATCCATTTCTATAGTATTTCCACGTATTTCCATGTATTTCCACGTATTTCCATGTATTTCCATGTATTTCCACGTATTTCCACGTATTTCCATGTATTTCCACGTATTTCCATCCATTTCCATCCATTTCCATCCATTTCTCCTCACTCCCGCTCCCACCGCCGGAACCTGGCGGTATCCTCAAAAACCCGGAGCAGGATGAGGCGTTCCTGGACGTCAAAATCGACGCCGCGGCGGGCCATGACGCGTTCCGCCGTTTCGAAGGCCTTGTCGGTCCGGTAAGTTTGGAAGCCCTGCTTGCCGCCCCAGGAGAAGGAGGGGATAAAGTTGCGGGGAAACCCCTCGCCGAACACATTGGAAGACACCCCGATAACCGTACCGGTATTGAACATGGTGTTGATCCCGGATTTGGAATGGTCGCCCATGATGAGGCCGCAGAATTGCTGGCCCGTATCGACGAAGCTCTCGGTGGGATAGTTCCACAGCTTCACCTTCTCGTAGTTGTTCTTCAGGTTGGAGGTGTTGGCGTCGGCGCCGATGTTGCACCACTCTCCGATCACTGAATTGCCGAGATACCCTTCGTGAGCTTTGTTGGAGTAGCCCAGGATCACGCAGTTGTTGAGCTCCCCGCTCACTTTGGAGTGTGGGCCGACGGTCGTGCCTCCGTAAATTTTGGCGCCCATTTTCACGGTCGCGTGTTCACACAGCGCAAACGGGCCGCGGATGTGGCTGCCCTCCATCACCTCCGTCCCCTTGCCAAGATAGATGGGGCCGTAAGTCGTATTCAGGGTCGCGCACTCCACCTGAGCACCTGGTTCCAGAAAAACCTGGCCGGCCGGCCCCAGGATCTGGTTGGTGCCGCTAACCGGCTGGGATTGCCGCCCTTTGGTCAGCAGCTCAAAGTCTTCGGCGATCGCCTGCGCGTTGTGCATGAAAATATCCCAGAGGTTGTCGATCTTGATGTAGGGGGTGTCCTCCAGGTCGTAGCCCCGAAGTTCGCCGATGTCTTCATCCCGGATGAGGTTCTCGATCTGTTCTTCATCCAGCTTGGCGGCGATGAGTTCTTCTCCCCGAAGGAAAGCCTCGTTGAAATCCATCTGCTGGATGAGGCGCACCAACTGGGGCGAGGGCAGCACCGAGCCGTTGATGATGTAATTGACCTTGCTGTGGTCGATGGGATATTTCTCGGCAAGGTAATCCTGCGTAATGTAAGAAACCTTACCCTGAAGGTAGCGCTGCCACTTTTCCCGGATCGTGAGGATGCCCAGCCGGATCTCGCAGGCAGGGCGGATAAAGGTGAGCGGCAGCAGCCGGTCTCTGACCTCGTTGTCAAAGAGGATGATTCTAACCATAGGTGCCGATGATTAGGGCACTGTCTCCCCGGCAGGTCGCCCTGCCGGGAAAACAGGCTTTGTTCGTTCTGTTTGCTCTGGCCCTCAAATATAAGCGCATTGAATCAGCCTTAATAGAGTCCGGCCGCATAAGTTATGCGCAACGCACAATAAAAAAGCCCCGATCGCAAGGAAAGGGGCTCTTTTTCTCTGTTCCCGTCCAAGGGCTAGGATTCGGTATCCTTCTTGGCAAAGCGGGTCTTGGCAAATTTCTTGTTGAACTTGTCGATACGGCCGGCCGTGTCGACAAATTTCATCTTTCCTGTGAAGAAAGGATGGGAATAGCTGGAAATCTCAAGCTTCACCAGCGGGTATTCTTTGCCATCTTCCCAGGTGATGGTATCTTTGGTCGGCGCACAGGAGCGCGTCACAAAAGAATCGCCCGAAGAAAAATCCTTGAATACGACCATCCTGTAATTATTGGGATGAATATCTTTTTTCATGGCTCTCTGCTTTACTTCTTCTGAATAAGGGTGCAAATATACGGTTTTCCTTCCATTCCGGAAAGCTGTCGCCGTGTTTTATAGAAAAAATGTTGCTGACCCCTCACACCTCATCAAAAGGCCGGGCAAACCGGACCGTGCCCTTAACGCCGTCCAGCGCCCCGTGGCAGAGCTCGAGGGCCATGAACGCCGCCTCCGGCACCGGGAACGGGCAGCGGATGCCCCACTTCTTCGCCGGGCGGAAACCAAACCGGGGATAGAACCACTCATGGCCCAACACGATAACCGCACCGTACCCGAGCTGCCGCGCCCGCCGCAGGCCTTCTTCCACAAGCATGCTGCCGATGCCGCGCCCCTGCCACTGCGGCAAAACAGCCATGGGGGCCAGCGTTATCGCCCGGTGCACCGCCTCCTTGCCGATGATCTCCACCGGAGAAAACAAAACGTGCCCGACCACCTCGCCGCCGGCCTCCGCCACCAGCGACAGCCCTGCGATATAATCCGGCATGGCCCGCAGCGCTTCTACCAGCCGCCCTTCGTTCTTCTGCCCGAACGCCTCGTCGTTGACCTGCCGGATGGCGCCGTAATCGCGGGGATCCTCCGCCCTGATCGTTACTTTCATAGTGGATATCTTCTATAGCTAATTTTTCTGCTTTCCTTCAAAAGAAGAAATTTTTTCAGAACTTACCCTTCTGATAAACCGTTTTTCCCGAAAAAATCCAACCCTGAGATGGAAGTCCACCCCGGCATCAAACGCACAGCAGCCATGGTCGTCCTGCGCCACGGCGAAGAATTCCTCCTGCTCAAACGCAATAAAGAACCCAACGCGGGCCGCTACGTGCCGATCGGCGGCAAACTGGAACCCTACGAACGGCCCATCGACGCCGCCATCCGCGAAACCTACGAAGAGGCAGGCCTGCGCGTCGGCAAAGCCCAGCTGCAATACGCCGGCGTGCTGGCGGAAAGTTCTCCCACCAACTACAACTGGCTCTGCTTCATTTACGTGGTGGACATCAGCCGCATCCCGCCTCCGCCTTGCGACGAAGGCAGCCTCGAATGGATACCTTTCCACGACATTCCCGGCATTCCCACCCCACCAACCGACTGGCAAATCTACCAGTACCTCCTGCAAGGGCAGCCCTTCGCCCTGGACGCAGTGTATGATGAAAACCTGACGATGCTGGAAATGAGGGAGGAGATCAGCGGGGAGGTGGTTTGGGGAGCGTGAGGGAAGGGGGAAGGGGAAATGGGAAGTGGGTAGCTTACTGTCGATTTATGGCATATAACATTATGTCGCAGGACATCCTCCCAAAGGGGGGAGGAGTGCCTGCTGCGGCGTAGCCTTTAGCAGCCCTCCTCGACGGGGGAACCGGGCTGCCGGCCATTATGAACTAACCCCGGCCGATCCAGGATCGCCCCCCCTCTCTTTAACACCACGGAGGCACGGAGAAGAGAGGGAAAGGGAGAGAGGTGGGTTTTCCACCTCGCCCCCCGTTCCGGCCGTGTTATTTGCCAAAAGCAGCTTCCGCTGCCGTCATGTCGCCGTCGGCGCGCAGGGCGCAGGCTTTGCCCTGCTCGTCGAACGTCCAGGTAAAGACGGGGAAAACGGTATATGCACCGAAATTTTGGATCACAGCAACTGAAAAAAAAGTATTTTTGCTGTAATGAAGCCTGAACCCAATGCCAAACAAAGAGCAGGACCGGAACGCCGAGCTGATCAGCGGCCTGAAAGCGGGCCATGAAGATGCTTTTGCCAAACTGTACGATGCTTATTCCAACCTGCTCTTCGGGGTCATCCTCCGCATCGTCGGGCAGCGGGAAGAGGCGGAGAACCTGCTCCAGGACTGCTTCGTGAAAATATGGGAACACCTGGACAGCTACGACCCGAGCCGGGGCAGGCTGGCCACCTGGCTGATCAACATCGCCCGCAATACGGCCATCGATTTTACGCGCTCGAAATATTATTCCCAGAAGCGCAAAAACCAAAGGCTGGAAAATTTCGTAGTTTCGGGAACGGAGCCTCTTTCCATCCGGCTGCCCATAGAAACCCTGGGGCTTCGGCAGGCAGTGGAAAAGCTCACTCCCGTTTGCCGGCAGGTCATCGAATGGATGTACTTCGACGGATACACGCAGCAGGAAATAGCTGACAATTTCGGTTTCCCCCTGGGCACCGTAAAATCACACACCCGAAAGGCCATGAAGGAACTCAGGGCCCTGTTTATGGAAAAAAAGGAAATATCCGATTAGATGAGGGATAAGAAGCACGATATCACGCCGGAACAAATCCGGGAATGGCTCTCCGAAGGCCCCGATGGCCCGCCCCCGGGCGAAGAGGTGGAACAGGCAGAAGAAGCCCTGCTCCGTTTTGCCGAGAGCCACGCCGCCCCTCCTCCGGCGCCGCTCCGGGAAAAAATCCTCGATAAGCTCAGAACGCTCAACGAACAGAAAAACCAGCGGCATCGACTTCAGCCCGGCAACCTGCCTTTGCTCGATGCGTTATCCAACTGGCTCGACTGGAAAGAAGTGGCCGAAGGCATCGCCCCGCCCGAAGATTACGAGAACATCTACCTGCACACACTCGAATCCAACGAAAAGCGGGAACTGTTCGTCGCCTGGGTCAAAGAATTCGTCCCCGAAGAAGTCCACCACGACCTGCTGGAGAGCTTCCTCATCCTGGAAGGATCCTGCGAGTGCTTCATCACCGGCGCGGACGGCCATACCCGCACCGTCCGCCTCGGCCCGGGCGATTACATCGCCATGGAAACCGGCGAAACGCACGACATCCGGATCACTTCCCCGACGCCGGCCAAGGCGATACTGCAGTGGGTGAAGATTGGGGGGGGAGGGGAATAGGTGTGCTGGCTACCATTCTAAAGTTGGACAGCCCGGGAAGCTTTCGTACACCGCACACAACCCAAGGCTGCGGTTGACCCCGTACACCGTACACAACCCCGGCAACTTCTGTCCAACTTTAGACGGATCCCCGGTGTGCTATTTATACCAAAATGCATCCGTTGTCCAAAACCAATACAAATGAGCGCCATCTTTATTTCTTGTAGATGAAAAGTAGCCCTAACTATCCCACCCCCAATTCATCCACCAACTCGCCCCCGCCAGCCCGGCCAGCCCCACCCAGAAAAGCCCCCAGCCCCACTGCTCCACGAAAGCCAGCCCCAGCACCGGCCCCAGGATGCCGTTGAGCGACCACGCCATCCAGTACCAGGCCATGTACTCGCCGCGCCGGGATTCGGGGGCCGTCTTCAGGGGCAGGCCGTTGTTGAAGGGCAGGAAAAAAACGCCGCCCAGCGTCCAGAGGATCATGGCCAGGAAGCATAACGCAAGGGCTTTCGGCAGCAGGAAGAGCAGGAAGGACAATCCGCCCAGCGCCAGGCCCGCCAGGATGGAAGCCCTCATCCTGCCCGCCTGCTCGATGGCGTGGATGGCCGGCAGTTCCACCAGGATGATCAGCAGGCTGCTCCCGCCCATCAGCATGCCGATGTAGCGCTCGTCGAAGCCCCATTCGGTTTTGATGAAAACCGGCACGCTCTGGAACCACTGGATGAAGCCAAAGCCCATAAGGAAGGTGGCCAGCAGGAAACGCAGGTAGGCAGGGTTGTACTGCGGCGCCTGCCCTTTTGGCTGTCCTCTGTCGCCCTTCTTTTTCACCCCACCCCTCTGCTTCCCCCACCTCCGCGAGCTGGCCCAAAAGTAAAGCCCCGCAGCAATGCAGGTCAGCCCGTCAATCCAGAACAGCCACCGGTACCCCAGGGCCACCGCCACAAAGCCGCCGATGGCGGGCGCCGCGCTCATGCCCAGGCTGACGGCCAGCCGCAGGAAGGCCATGCTGCGCCCCACCTGAGCCGGCGGCACATAACTGCCCACCGAAGCCATTACGGCCGGACGGTACGCCTCCCCAAACAACCCGGCGCAGAAGATCAGGGCAAACAGGCCGTAAAAACCCTCAGCGTACTGCAGGCTGATAAAAAATACCCCGCTGGCCAGCAGGCTGCCCAGAATGGCCGGGTTGGGGCCGAAACGGTCGCTCAGGCGGCCCGCCAGGTAAACGCCGCCCAGAGACCCGAAGCCAAAAGCGCCCGCCAGCAGGCCGGCGTCGCCCAGGGAATAGCCCAGCACCGTGGACAGGTAGACCGTCAGGAAGGGCAACACCATGGTGCCCATCCGGTTGATGATGGTCAGGACGGCCAGCGCCCAAATCTCCCGGGGATGGCCGGCGTAGGCGGAACGGTAAACGCGAATAACCCGCACAAGGGCAGTTCTCATGGATTAAAGGGAAATGGGAAAAGGCAAGATAGGGATTTCCGGAAACAATGGGGAAAGGCGGGTAATGTGTGGAGATGGGGTGGAGATGGGGTGGAGATGGGGTTGGAGATGGGGAGATGGGGAGATGGGGTGGAGCTGGAGTGGAAATGGAGTGGAGATGGAGTGGAAATGGGGTGGAAATGGGGAAATGGGGTGGGAAAGAGACAAATTCCGATTTAACATATTTTTAATAGAAAAAAACCGGTCCTTGATAGAAAAACCCGTAACGAATGGGTACTAGTCCGCATTATGTAACTGATTATGCTTCGTCAAAGCAATTTTTTATGCTTTGATTTGCTTATCGCGGAGCCTGATGGAATTTTATTCCGGGCCATATTGGCGCAGGCTCCTGATTTTTTCACCACAAATTTTTTGGTTATGTACGCCAGTTCAGAAAACAGGGTGGATGTTAACCGCCCGAAAATCCCTCCCGATCCGGATTGGAGCGAATTGCCGCTCCCCGGCGGCGAAGGAGAACACGATTTCGCGAAAACCGTACGGACAGATTTAACCACAGGAAAGCTTACCATCCGCCGTCGCGCTCCGGACGAAAAACAGGAGGAGGATGCTAAGCTTTCTTTTTTTATGCCAACCCCAGGATGGCCCGCACCGACAAACTGAACTCCCCGGCTAGTTTCCTCCCTTCTTCTGTGAGCCTCCAGTGATTTATTTTTCCGCTCTTGTTTTTTTCCACCCAGCCGTTGGCTTCCATTTCCTGCAGCGCAGCGACCACATACTTCCGGCCCTTTATTTTTGAAGCCTGGTGAATCGAGGTGATGGCCAGGCCTGCCCCCTGTTCCTGAAACAGGATCAGCACGACAGCCACCCTGGCCAGAGATGCCTGGTATTGGCCGGAGGCATCTACTTTCCCGCCGGCGTCGTTTTTTCGGGGCCCCTCCCCTTCCTCCCTCACCAGTTCCAGAATGCTGGCCCGCAGCTGGTTGCGGGCCTGGTAGTATTCCGGAAAGCCGATCAGGCCTTTGGCCAGGCCCTGGTTCAACGCCGCCAGCCGGCCGGAGATATGAGCAATGGCAGCTGCCTTTTCCTGGCCGTCATAATACCCGGCCAGCAATCTGACAGCTTCTTCCAGTTGGTCTTTGGAAACCAGAGCAGTGATTTGGGTTCTCAGTTCATGAAATGCCATAGGCCGCTTCAGATAGTTTCCGGTGAAGATAGGCATTTACAACTGCCGGCCCTTTATGACAGGAATCCTTTTCCCGCAGCAACTATTTGCTACATAGACCACAATAGCCGCCGCCGGCTATGTGCTCTACTGTGAAAACGCTATGTTTCCTATGTGGCTAAAAAAAGACCCAAACTGGTACTTCCCGCCAATAAATAATCCGCACCGCCTGCTCATTCCCTCCTCCCCTATTGCCCTCGCCTGTTTATCTTTGCAAAAAAAGACAGGCGCCTGGCCATGCCGCTTCAACGAGCAGGCAGATTAACTGTTTTATGATTGCATGGTTTTTACCGAACGAAATTTTCATTATCCAACAATAAACCATTCCTCAAAATGCGAATACAAATATTTTCTCTTATCCTGGCGCTCCTGGCAGCCGCCTGCACCGGAGGCGGGCAACCCTCCCAAGGCGAAGAAGGAAAATTCACGGCGGAACAACAGGCCGCCCAGCAGCAGGCCTTCCAAAAGATGATGGACGTCCACGACGTAGCCATGGAAAAGATCATCGAAATGAACCGCGTGGCCCGCAGCCTCAAACCCTACCTGGATTCCCTGGACGACAAGCGGAAACTGGAAGAGGTCAACCTCGCCATCACCCGCCTCGAAACCGCCGACGAGGCCATGATGGAGTGGATGGCCAACAGCCCCAAGCTGGGCAAACTGCGCGACACCCTGCAGCACGATCAGATTATTGCCCTGCTGAAAAACGAGGAGGAAAACATCAATAAGATCGGCGAGGAAATGACAAATAGCCTGGAAAACGGCCAGGCCGTACTCGCCGACATTACAAATAATGATTGAAAGGCAATATGCCCAACTCTCCATCCGTAATCAAAAAGAAGAATAGCCATGAGACACTGGATTTTCGCAGCGATCGCCCTGGCGGCCCTTGCCTGCAACAATTCCGAACCCCAAAAGGCCCTGCCCATCATCGGCAACCATGACATTCAGGGGGAAGACACGATCTACCACCAGATTCCCGATTTTGCCTTTATCGACCAGGATAGCCAGGTGGTCACCAACGCTACCTTCGACGACAAAATATACATTGCCGACTTTTTCTTCACCTCCTGCCCGACCATCTGCCCCAAGGTGAAAAAGCAGATGCTGCGCATTTACGAGAAGTACCAGGATGAACCCCGCCTGATGTTCCTCTCCCACTCCATCGACCCCAAGCGGGACACGGTAGGCCGCCTGAAAACCTACTCCGAAAACCTGGGCGTCGACACCGGCCGCTGGCGCTTCGTCACCGGCAATAAGGACGAAATCTATGAGATCGCCGACGACTACATGAGCATCGCCGTGGAAGACCCCAACGCTCCCGGCGGCTTCGACCACAGCGGCTGGTTGCTGCTCGTCGACCAGGACCGCCATATCCGCTCCTACTGCAACGGAACCGAACCGGAAAAGGTGGACGAGTTTATGAAGGACATCGACTGGCTGCTGGCGCATAGGTAAAGTTACGTCACGTTAAAGGGCAGCCCGCCCAAAAAAAAGAGAGGCGCATTCAGGTGACAGCGCCTCTCCCTAAAACTATCTACTCAAAACTATATGCTGTTTCCATTTGGCTTTGGGCAAGGGCAGCGCTGTACTCCAGGCCAACACTACCCCCTATTGGCTTTCGGGGCCTCCACTAATGTTTGTCGATGTTACAAAATAAGTGATAAATCGAAACTTTTGCAAGTTTTTAAGTTTAATTTTCACCAAAAAAAGAACAAAATTTAATCAAAATAATTACATTTTTATTCCACAAAACCCCGATGCCTCAAACAGTGAAGTTATTTTTCGCTGCTCCCTTATTAAAGTAACAAAGTGTAACTATTTAGGTGAGCCTGATGCCTTTGCCACGAAGACACAAAAACACTAAGATTGCACAAGCCGATAGCTATCGGCTTGGTGCGATCTTGGTGTCTTGGTGTCTTCGTGGCTAAAAAGCGGAGGGCTGCTAAATAGATTCAACAAAGTAGAATTAGGAACAAAGCTGCCCTGCTCGCGTATAGTTTGTAACTTTACGCCGGAGAAGTATGCCATGGCTGGCTTTTCAGAAAGCTGCTGCTATGCGGCCGGGCGCTTGATTTCGTTCCTGACATAACCAGCGGTGCCGGTAAATACTGACACGGCTGGACTTTGTGACGACAAAATGTGTGACATTATACTCCGCTGCAATAGGTTTTGTGTATTTACGGGTTGCCCCCTTTAGGGGATTGGCGGGGAGGGCAAATGCACAAAACCTATTGCCGTTAAGTATAAATCTACATCCCGGCCCCCGCTCTCCCCCTGAAACTTCCGAACGGCCCGTCCTTATGGCCGGGTAACCGGCCTTCGATATGCAGCCCCCAACTCCGGTTTGATGGTATTTCAGAGTTAAAGTTTTGCGGCCGGAATACCATAAAACCGAAATGCCGTACCCACAGAATAGAAAGTTGGGGGCCACATATCGAGCTTGAGAGTGAAATTTGGCGCCATGGTGTCCCGTGCTACTCAGACACGGGTAAACTTTGTGGCAAAGAAGCCCGGCAAGAAACACAAGATGAAATGATTGACTGGAAAAAAGTAAGCGAGCGCTTTGCCTACCGGGGCTGGCGCAACATGATACAGAAGCGTTTTGAAATGCCCGACGGGCAACACGCGGATTTCGACGTCGTTGGCATTGACACCTTCGTGACGATCGCAGCGTTCACCACCGACCGGGAGGCAATCATGGTCCGCCAGTTCCGGCCCGGGCCGGAGATGGTCCTGACCAGCTTCCCGGAGGGCCTGGTCGACCCCCGGGAATCCCCGGAAATGACCGCCCGCCGCGAACTGCTGGAAGAGACGGGCTTCGAAGCCGGCCACATTTCCCTGCTCAAGGAAGTGCGCAGCGCCTACACCACCGAGCGGCAGATCATGCTGCTGGCCCGCGATTGCCATAAAGTGGCCCAGCAAAAACTCGACGCCACGGAATTCATCGAGGTGTTCACCCTGCCCCTGCCCGAGTTCCGCAAGCTGCTGCGCCGGGCCGAAGACACCAGCTTCGTCAATGTGGATGCCGGATACCTGGCGCTGGACCGGATGGGTTGGTTGTAAGGACTCGTGCATTCGTGTTTTGGTGCATTGGTGTATTCGAAGTTGCCCATCCCGAATGCACGAATGCACCAAAACACAAATGCACGCCTCTACGGCCTGGCCTCCTCCTTCATCAGATACTTATCAAACCACCCCATTTGCCGGCGGGTATAATCCAGCCGGGCCGAGGCGTTGCGGTTGCCATGGCCCTCGCCGGGGTACAGCACCAGCCCGACCGGCGTGTCGGTGCGCGTCTTGATGTGGCGGTACAGCTCCATCGACTGGCTGGGGTCGACGCGGGTATCTTCGGCGCCGGCCATGATCAGCAGGGGCGTCTCGCACTGCCCGGCATAGTAGACGGGACTGCGCTTAAGGAAAAACTCATAGTCCTCCCATACGCGCTTGCGGGCGTGGACGAGATAAAGCTCTTCCGGAATGTCGCTGGTGCCCCATTTGGAAATGTTGTCGCTGATGCCCACGAACATGACGCCGGCGGCAAACTTTTCGGTATAGCGGGTAGCCATCCATCCGGTGGCGTAACCGCCGTAGGAACCTCCGGTAACGCCGACCTTATCCTTGTCGACCAGCCCTTTGTCCACGAGGTAATCCACCCCGTCGACGATGTCGTCAAACTCTTTGCCGGCCAGGTCGCCCTGGCTGGACATGGCAAAGGCCAGCCCGCGGCCGGTGCTGCCCCGGTAGTTGGGGTAGAACACTCGGTAACCCGCAGCAGCCCCCATCTGCCCGACAGTGGAATAGTAGGTCAGCCAGCCGTTGTCGTAGTGCGATTCGGGGCCGCCGTGCACCACGGTGATCAGCGGGTAGGCCTTGCCCGCTTCTTCATCCAGGGGGTGGATGAGTACGCCTTGTATCTCCATCCCGTCGCGGGCTTTGTAGGCGACCGCTTCCTGGCGGCCCAGCTTTTTGTCGGCCAGCCAGAGGTTGCTGACGGTGATGCGCTGCGGCTCTTTCAAATCGGGCGTCAGAAGAAAAGCTTCATCGGGAAACCAGGCGGTATTGGCAATGAGGACGAGGTTGCCGTTCGTCGCCCGGCCCAGGCCGGTGAAGTTCAGCCCTCCGGTATTGCCCATGCGCTTCAGGGCCCCGCCGCCGGCTGGGATGGTTCCCAAAACAGAAGACAGCCCCTCGCTGGCGATGAACTGGATGGTTTTATCATCCGCCCATTCGAAACCGTCGAAATGGCCCTCAAAATCCGAAGCGAGCCTCTTCGGCTTCCCCCCTTGCGCGGATACGACAAACAGGCGCCCATCGGTGGGGTCGTGGATGTCGGCGCCGGCGATAAAGCCCAGCTGTTCCCCGCCGGGGCTCCAGGCCAGCTTGCCCAGCTTGCCGCTGTGTTCTACCGGCATCAGCTTGCCCGGCGTGTCGATATTAAAGATAAAAACCCTTTGTTTCATGTATTCGTCGTCGATAAGCGGAGTGGGTGCTACAGCTACTGCCAGACGCTGCCCGTCGGGGTTCCACTGTATGTCGTGAAAGTCGCCGGCGATGTCGATTGCCTGGGGTTCCTTTTTGTCCCAGTCCATGGTATAGGCTCGGGCATACGTGAGGTTCTGCTCGTACAGGATGGGTTCGTAGGGCAGTTTGCCTTCTTCCTTTTCCTCTTTTTTGGGCTCAGCGGCGATGAAAGCCAGCTTTTTGCCGTCGGCCGACCACTGATACTGCGAAATGGAGGTTTCAAATGCATAAACCTTCTGCGCTTCTCCGCCGGACAGGGAGGCTTCGTAGAGGGACGTCACCCCGTCTCCGTCCATCTTGGCCAGGAAGGTAACACTCTGGTGTCCGGGGCGAAAACTGACATTTCGCACACTGCCCCGGGTGAAAAAGGGAAGCGATTGCCCGGTTTTCACGTTGTACAGGTAGAGGTGGTAACTGGCCGGCTTGTTTTCCTTGTAGGGGTCAGCCGGCACGGAGACGGTATAGGCCACCATCTGGCCATCAGCTGAGATAACGGCGCTGCTGACCGTCTGCAGGCGGGCGATGTCGTCGGCCGTCAGGCCCTGGGCGTGGGCCGTCAGGATTGGAACAATCAGGATCAGGGCAAAAAGGATCTTTTTGATCATGTTGGCTCGTTTTTGGTTAGACAATGTTCTGGTTGAAGTGCCTCCCGGAACCAGGAGCGGGGCTTTGCGCTACTGAAGGTTATGGGCTAAGCCGCCGGGCCCAGGTTGGAAAGAGCATAAACTCCAACTTTTTTATAGGAACAAAAGGAATGGGGTTGGGTTTGTTGGGGAAGGTGTTTTAAAGCGAGCCAGGTAATGCCGGCTGCCGGCCAACGCAGGCTTCCAGTGCGTGTTGACCTGCTCCCGCTCTTCCCTTTGGCTGTCGGCAGACCAAGACCGGGGTGCCTGGCTTCTGTTTAGCCGGGCCTCCGCCCGCCGTACGCTTGCGCTGACTTCGTCTGCCGAAGGCGGCTAAGTCGTCCGAAGGCCGAAGCTTCAGCGTACTTCGTACGCCATAGGCGCGGCTTCGTACGCGGAACGCGTAGGAGCAAGTTGGGCTCCTGCCCACGGCCTCCGTCCGCGTCCGTCGCCAAATGTTATGGCCGCCGGAGACCGAAGCGGACTACGGTCCGTCGAAGGCGGAGGCGGGGGTGAGCTCATCCGGCGGGCCTGCCCACAGGCCAGCCGCTGCCCCTTAAAAGGCTGGACAGCTCTTTAACGCATCCGCCTGATGCGCATGGAATCGGGGGGGCTTGCGATCAGGATGATCGCGCCACGAGGAGCAGAGGGTTGGGCTTGCGATTAGGCCTCCGCCTGCCAAAGCAGGCTACTGCGACGGCAGGATGGTCGCGCTATGAGGCGCAGAGAGGGGGCTTGCGATCAGGATGATCGCGCCACGAGAAGCAGAGGGTTGGGCTTGCGATTAGGATGATCGCGCCACGAGAAGCAGAGGGTTGGGCTTGCGATCAGGATGATCGCGCCACGAGGAGGAGGCCGGCCCATATCCGGGGCGCGGCAGTGGCTTTCCTGCGGATCATCTTCAGTTTGGCCTGGCGCAGGGCGGCGGCCGGGCTTTCTCCCTTAAGCAGTTCTTTATAGAAAGGCGCCATCATCTCGGCGGTATAGCGGTCGTAGACCTTCCACAACGAGGCGACGACATTGGGAACGCCGGCATCCAGGAAGGAACGGCACAGGGAGAGGGGCCCTTCGCCCAGAGCCAGGGGGCCGATACCGCTTTCGCAACTGCTGAGCACGGCCAGTTCGGCGTTCAGCTCCAGGGCGGCAATTTCGGCGCTGTAGAGGATACCGTCCTCGGTGGCGGCGGCGTCCGGCTGGCTGAATGCGATGCCCGACAAGGCTGGGTTGGATTCATCCAGGAAGCTATGGGTAGCGAGGTGGAGGTAGCGGTACTGCCCGGCCTGTTGCCTGAAAGCCGATTCCGTAGCCTGGGCGCGGATCAGGGCCACTGCCGGCCGGCCGGCTTTTCCGAATTGTTCCAGGATATTGCCCATCTCGGTTTCAGAAAACTGCAACGGGGCGAACTGTCGGCCACCGGGCACGGCGGCGCGCAGGCTCATTTCCTGCTGATAGGCGGTGTCAAAAACAAATTCATTGCTGTTCCAGACCGTTCCGTTGCCGGCTTGCTCATCGAAAACGGGAGCGCAACCCAGCAGGCCCTCGCCGTAGTTGGGTTCAGCTTCGGCCTGAGCGTAGAGGCTGGCGGAATGATGGTACAACACGGCAAAATCTTCGATGAGGTAGTTGTACTTCTGGTAACGGCCCTTCTCCGGCTTGTCGGCCTCGGCAGTGATCAGGGCTTCAAAAGGCATATAGCTGAGGCGGCCGTGGGGGATGAAGATCAGCTCTTCTTTATTGTCCAGCAGAGATTGCACCGGGAACAGGAGCTGGCTGTAGAGGCTGTGGCTGTAAAAGGTGAACCGCTGGCTGTCGGCCTTCCGGATGGCGAGCAAATATCCTTCGACCGCCTGCGGCAGAGCCGGCAGGCCGAGCTTGAGGTCCAGCTTGCTGTATACGCTTATGCCGGTGCTTTTTTCCGGTTCTTTGCGGAGGAGGGCACCCCACCCTACCCCTTCCGGTTCCGGGCGGGCCAGTTCGTTATGGAGGCGGAGGACGCGAAAATTGTCTGCCGTCAGCGCGAAAATGAAGTAATGGGCAGCCCCCAGGAAGTAACTTACCAGGGCTTGTTTTTCCCCCAACCGTTCCTGTATCTGCTGGGCGGTGGCCCAGTCCGGGGCAAAGCGCTGCCGGTAATATTCCGGAGCCGATGAGCGAATCTGTTCCATCAGGGAGCGGTAAGCCTCCCGTTGGCGGGCCAGTTCGCGTTGCGGCCCTTCCGCGTCCGGGTTCAGGCCGAAGGCCACTTCGGCAGCCTTCAGTTCATAGCGCCGGCGGGCTTCTTCTGCCTGCAGGCCCTCCGGCAGTTGCCTCAGGGCATGCCTGCCGAGCCGGTTGAGGCGCAGCAGCAGGGCTTTGGCGCGTTCTGACAACTCGAAGGCCTGCCCGGCATTGGCCAGGTTGCCGGTAGCCTGGTACAATTGGAAGGCGGCGGTGATGCCTGCCTCGTAGACGCCGGCATAGGCTTCCATTAACAGCAGGCGGCTCGTTTCGCTGCTGAGCAGGGCCACTTCCTCTTCCAGGGCAGCGGCGGCCCGGCGGCCGGCAGCCAGCGCCTGTTCCAGGCTTTCCTGTTGTCGCCGCTTTTCGTAATCCTCCAGCAGGACAGCCGCTTTTACTTCCAGGGCCCGGGCCAGCAGGGGACGGCTGAGCACCGGGGCATCCTCCCCGGGGTTGCCTCCAGGCCAGCGGCCGGCAAAGCCCGGGCAGAGCTGCCGAAGGGCCTCCTGCGCCATCTCCCCGCCTTCTGCCAGATTCTCCCCGCCCAGCTTCAAGGCTGCCAGGTTGATCAGGCTGCGGGCCAGCTCGCGCCGGTTTGGATCCTCTGGCCCGCGGTACAACTGCACGGCCTGGCGGTAATACTTTTCCGCTTCCGGCAGGCTGCCTTCAGCTTCCGCCACCTGGCCGAGGGCATTGTAGAGCTGCCCCTTGCGCACGGAACCGCCTTCCAGTTCCTCCTCGACAGCCAGCGCCTTTTCAAACCACTCCCGGGCCGGGCCGGATTTTCCTTCCAGCAGGTAAGTGCGGCCGATGTGGTAATAGCCGGTGGATACGTCCGGCGAATCCCCCCCTTCTTCGATCAGCAGTACATCGAGCGACTGGCGGTAATTGCGGCGGGCCCGTTCGTATTGTTTCAGCTCGGTATAGGCATTTCCGATGTACCCCTCGATCAGGGCGGCCGTCTGCGGGTCGTCGATGAGGGGAAATTCCTGGGAGCGAAACAGGTAGTCCAGCGCCTGTTCGTACTGCCCCTGCATCAGGTAGATGGCGCCGAACCGCATGTAGTTCTTGGCGGCATCTTCGGGGACGAACTCGCGCCGCAGTTCAAGAGAGGCGGCATTTTCGGCCAGGGCGGCCTCCAGGTTGCCGAGCTGAAGGTGGTTGTAACTCTTCAGGAAGAGGGCCTCCCCCTGGTCGTACATGCGGGTGGGGTAAGCTTCCATGAACTCATCCAGCACCGCATTGGACGCCGTGTAGCGGCCGGCGGCAGAAAGCGCTTCGGCTTCGCTCAGCAACTTGTCGGGCTGCGCTCCACCGAAATAAAAACAGGTGAGCAAAAGAATAATGAGGGGGTATCTCATACTCGTTTTTTATCTTTTCCTGAATGGGGTTTTGAGGGGGTTGGCACAAAGAAACGAAATTTTACCCGGCAATAAGGCCAGGCTGCACGAAGAGCCAAAAAAGGCTGTGCTATCCTGTCCATCCCGTTAATCCTGTCTCTGATTGCCGACAAAAAATTTCCCGACATAGATCAGGTCATCCTCCGTCTCCAGTTTCCAGTAGTAGAGCCCCGGCGCCAGGCCTACCGGGCTTTCGAGGCGGCCGCCCTTTGCCGTACGGCTGAAGACCTCTTCCTCCCGGTTGTTCAGGAGGCGCAACGTCAGGGGTTGCTCCGCCTGGGCCTGCCACGAAAATACGACGCGCTGCCCAATTTCAAAATCCGCCCCGTTGGCCGGCCGGATAGCAGACAGGCCACCGCTGCGGGTAATGGCGCCTGCCAGGGGGTCCAGCGTTTCAGAAGGCGTAAAGCTGGCAGCCAGGACGGGATTTGCGTCCGTCTCCGGCGGGCCGGATGAAACTTGCGATCTTCGGTTTGCGGTTTTTGAATTTCGGCCTGCGCCGGCCCCGGCGGTATCGGGAGCCGGGGAAGGGCCCGGTTTTCCATCCTTGCTTTCCACGCTTGCCTGCGGCGGGCTCAGGGGCGACGTTCCCTCCGCGCTGCCTGCCTCTGAAGGGGGCACGGCAGCCGGCGCATGCTCCTCCCCTGGCGAAGGCTGTTCCCGTTCCCGCTGCTGCTGCAGGAACAGGAAAAAGGCCAGCACAGCCATCAGCAGGAGCAGCAACGGGCGGAACCACATTTTCAGGGTGGCGGCCGGCGTGGGTTCCCCGGCCAGTTCCAGTACCGGGTGCGGCCCAAGGCCGCTGTAATCCTCATCGGCGACCAGGGCGTAGAGGGCCATGGCTTGTTCCTGGCAGGAAGCGCACTGCTCCAGGTGCCCGCGCAATTCTTCCGGCAGCTGATCCTGCCGGCCCAGCTTCAGGGCATCGGCGCAGAGCGACAGCCCTTCGTCGGTGAGATGGCCTTGGTGATCGAAGTAGGACATATTTTAAATGATAGTTTCTGCTGATGAATATGCTTTTTAGCGGTGAAAGTGGACTGTGGGAGACGGATTTTAACATTTAAGAACATCGGGGCCCGGAGTTGCTGGTTGCACGGCCCGGAGGCTCCGGCGAATAACCAACCACCGAAATGCCCCGGCCGGGGGACTGCCCCTTCCCCTACCCTTCCGGTGCCTCCTCTGCGTCAAAATAAAACCGAAGCAACGTCTTGAAAGTATCCCGGTTATAGGAAGACAAGGGCGGGTTGCCGTTCAGCCGGTCGACGAAGTAGTCCGCTTGTTGCTGTACCCATCGGCGCAGGGAGTCGGCCTCGGAGTTTTTGCCTTCGAGCAGGTTGAACAGCCCGTTGGCCAGTTCGAAAGACTCCTTTTCGGCCAGGTCCGGCCGGTTTCCCCGTTCTTGCAGGCGGGCGACGGCATCTCTGGTTTTGGGCCCGTCGAAGAATTGCCAGTCGGCCTTCCGGACGGGGCAGCGGCACCACAATTTGAAGCACAGCCGCAGTTTGTAGGATTGCCGGTGGCCGCGGAGCAAAGCTTCCAGGCGGCGGAACTCGTCGCGGATGGCCAGGTCTTCGAAAGCGGACCGCTGGCGGGCGGCCTCTTCCCGGAGGTGCTCGGCGGAGAACACCTGCGGCTGCCGCTGCCGGCGGCGGGCGGTCTCCAGGCAGCAATTGTAAACCACTTTGGAAAAATAGGTGCGCAGGTAGACGCTGCCGTTAAACTGTTCCTGCATTTTTGCCAATTTCCGTTCCAGCAGTTCCACGTTCACTTCCTGCACCAGCTCCATTTTTTCCTCCGGGCGGAAAAAGCCCCGGCTGATGAAACGAGCCGCCGTGGCTTCGATGATAAACTGATAATGGGCCAGGAGCTTCTCCGGCTCCTGGCGCAGCCACGCTGTTTCCCGGGTGTTCTGGTCCTCGCTCACGATCCGTTCTGTTAAAAAAAGTTTAAAAGGTTTCCGGAAAATTCCATCCGGAGGGCTGGGCGCCATATTGATGAGCGAAAGTAATTATTAATAACGAGACGGCAACTACCGTCTCCATCAAAAAGAGATCACCGATATGAACGCCAGAATCCTTTTTTCCGTTGCAGCCCTCCTGTTTACCTCCACGCTCGGCGCCCAGCAGAACCTTGTCAGGCTAGGCGCCCTGGCCCAGGGCTTCGCCAATCACGACCGGGAATATACCGGCATTACAGCAGGAATAGAAAGCCGGATTTCCCGGCATTTTACCCTTGGGCTGGACGTCGACTACTTCCACAGCCGGGAAGCCGTCGGCGGCCAGGCCGGGCTGGAGGACATCCGGAATGTCTGGAATGTACAGCCCGAGTTCAGGTTTTACCTGAAAGAATCCTTCCGGGGCTTCTTCCTCGGCGGGCACCTCGGCTACAACAAGTTCAACTACCGCTATGAGCAGGACGGCAATGAAGTAGCGCCTCCGCAGGACACCGGGCCGGGCAGCCTTGTCGCCACCGGGTTTACCCTGGGCTACAGCCACGCCCTGTTCGGCCGCATCAAAATGGGCTTCTTCGCCGGCGGCGATTACTTCTTCAATCCGGGGCGCTACGGCGACGGGGCCAAGTTCCGGTTCGGCATAAACCTGGGATATGGGTTTTAATAGTTTCAGGGGGATATGAGTTCATCGCCGGCGGGCTGCCGTTCGATTATTGAACAATGAGCCCCTGCACTGGAATCGCCTCCTTGATATTTTTTTGAAAATCTGATCCTTCTATAGGGGGCTTCTCCCTTTTTCCGGTATTACAGATACACTGCCAAAGAGCAACTGCGCCAAAGCACTTAAACACTCTTTTTCACCCTGGGTGAAGCTGGAATTTTATGCCCGCTCCGCCCGCAAACACCTTATAAAATGAAAACGATCCTGAGCACGCTTTTGACGATCGCCCTTTTTGCCGGTTTCATCAGCCCGGCGGATGCCCAGTGCTGGAAAGCCCGGCAAAAAGCAGGCTATTTCGACGCCAACATCGGCATCGGGCTTCTGCCTACCTACGCCAAAGACGCGGGCCGCCCGGTGGGCGCGCCCCTCAGCGCCAGCCTCAACTACCGGCTGCAGCCAAACTTCAGCCTCGGCGCTTTTGCCGGTTTTTCCACCACCCAGGGCACCCGCGTGTTTGCCGGCAGCGAATCCTCCGCCCCCTGGCAGAACCGGACCACCGTCGCCGGCCTGCGCTTTGCCGCCCATTCCAACCCCGTCGGCAACTGGGAATTCTACGGGGGGATGGCCGCCGGCCTGCACCGCAGCCGTTTTGATATCCTGGAACCGGAAGCGCGGGAGAAGGCACACCGCCACGGCTTTGACAGCCGGCAGTCGAGATTCTACGCCACCGGTTTTCTCGGCACCCGCTATTGCCTGAGGAAAAACCTGGCTTTGTTTTCTGAAATCGGGATGGGCGATTCGCTGCTGAAGGTTGGCCTGAGCCTGCGGTTCTGAAAGTTTGGGCCGGATTTTACTTTCATATCAATAAATCGCTTCCGCTCACGGACAAGCCGAAAGCCCCAAAAACCCATTCATCAGCCTTCGCGTAAGTGTTTTTTTCCCGGTACGCCCCCCCATCCGGCTTTCGGTAAACTTCGATGATGCCCTTTTTAGGGATGACGATCCAATACTCGGGGATGCCGGCCGCTGCGTATTTCTTTTTTTTGGTTGTCCGGTCGGTTTCGACAGAGTTTACAGCCACTTCAATGAGTAGCAGGATGTCTTTGGCGGTGGCCTGCCGGTCGCTGTAAAAATTTTCGCTGAAGCGGAGGATGGCGATGTCCGGCTCCGGCTCGGAGTATTCGTCAGTCCGGACTGAACCCTGGGTTCTTACCAATACTTCCTCAAATAAAACTTTGTTGAAGAAACGAGATATTTTATCGACATGCCCGTTGTGATAAGGCGTAAGCGGGCTCATCGCATATATCTCCCCATCGATCAACTCGACGCGGGGCTTGCCTTCGAAGATGCCGGCAGCACCCATGCGCTGATAGTCTTCCGCAGAGATCAGCATCTTTTTGCGGATGCCTCGCTGGCGATATGGAGCAGGTTTTGAGGGCATGAGGCTTATTTTTTACCTGCGCTCCGTCCTTGCCGCAAAAATTCCCAAAGATTTAGCGTGCTCCCCGTCCACTTAGCTGGGCAAGCCCGCCTCTATCCGACCGGGAAAACTTAAAGCTTGTTTGGAGGTGATCATTTGGGCTGTAAATGATCGCTTTCGGAACCTCATTTCAGCTATTTTGGGCCCCGTAGCGCTGCTATGAGTCCCAAAACGAGCTTCATGAGAAGCTCAAAATCAGTCATTTTCGCTTCCAAAGCACCACCTCCAAACAAGCTCTTAGCGGCCAGAAAAAGCGTCAGGTACGATACAAATTGCACAACAATTAAAGGTAACTCTTTTTTCAGGGAAAAGCAATGTCTCTGGCAGGGCACCTCCTGGGTGTCAATCCCTCCGCTTCCCTGACCTATACACTTCTTTCCCATTTTGAAATCGCCCCGTACTTTCTCATCTTTGCCTGCAAAACAAATTATAATCATGAACCCAAAACCTATTTTGCCCCTGGCGCTGGTTTTAGCCGCAGGCTGCTCTGTTTTTGCGCAGGAGGAACGCAAGAGCATCACCCCCGACGTCACCTCCATCCTCATCAACTGGTCGTGGCAGGCCGAGAACGGCGACACCACCGTCCGGGATTTCTGCATGCTGGAGTTCGCCCTGCCGGCGGAGGCCCTGGCCGGGGCTTACGGCTTCCGCCTGGAAGGGATAGAAGTGAAGGACAACCACGGCAGGGTATACAACGCCAGTTCCTTCCCCGTCTCTGCCGGCGAGCAGAGCCTGCACCGGGATTACCGCCTGCTGCAGCAGGAGGAGGGCAGGGAGGCCGCCCCCCGCTTCCGGGTGCGGATCGAAGATGCGAAAAAGGATGTTGATTACTTCACCATCGCCGGCCGGCTGGACGCCGTTTTTCCCTCCCGGGACCCCAATTCCATCCGGGAATTCAGCACGCTCGACTGGCAGTCGCTCTACGAGGCGCTCCTCCCCTACGGCATCCGGCTCGTGTTTGCCGCTCAGGGCCGGAGCCTGATGGAGCAGATGGCCAACCTGGGCAACATGAGCCCGGAAGGCCAGGAAAGCCTCAACAATTTCCTGGAAGCCTACGGCATGTACCTGGAGGAGCCTCTCTTCCCGGAAAACACCAACTTCCTGCTGGACGACCCCGACAAGCAGGTGCTTAAAGTAGAAACCATCGGCCCGGACGGCCAGGCCATCCCCTACAAGGACCGGCGGGCCTACAGCCAGGGAGCGCTCCACCTGCAGCAGCTGTACGACGCCCCGCTCGGCGGGCAGGAACGGGTGCGGGTTGTTGTGGCTACCGAAGAGAACAAGGTGAGCCTGCCGGTAAGGATGGAGCGGGTGGTGTTGCCGTGGTGAGGGGGAGGTAGGTGTTAGGGCTTTAGGTTTTAGGCGGCAGGCCTTGGGGATGCAGGCTTTAGGCTCTGTAGGCCAAATTGCTCCCATCCCAAAACCCAAAACCTACCCCCCCAAAACCTGTCCCTAATGCAGGTTAGGTGTTTAGGTGGGCTTCCGGGAAGTATAGAGGGGGAAATGGGTGGAAATACATGGAAATACATGGAAATACGTGGAAATGATCGGGAAATAGAACCCGGTTGCCGGACAGGGGTATTCGTCTAAGGATCTCGGCGTGAGCTCGGTCGAACGCTGGACAAGTGGCTGTTGCCAGTTGCTAGTGCTTCACGCACCTGCAGGAAAAACCCCAGGATTTCACCCCATTGACCCGTTCCACCCCCGTTTTAGCCGCGTCGAAAACATAACCCCAGGCATTGTCCGGGCCGTACTCCGTAGCGGTCCAGTAATAACCCCGCAGGCCGAGGTATTCGAAGCTGCCGTCGGCATAGCGGTAGCCGCCCAGGCGGGCGGCAAAACCGGTTTTGCCCTGTTGCATCAGCACCTTTTATTCGTGAATTATTATGGAACTATTGCTTAATTCTACGAGCTTGTATTCATCTTCGAATGCCTGGCGGATCGCATCAAAATTATTTTCAAAAAGCTTTATCAATTCTTTATTTACGATATTTCCGGTTGTGATCATTAATACTCTTTCTGGCCGTCCAAACAAAACATGTTGTTTATGAAAATCACTATCCTTGGAAACCACGATCCTCCCGCTTTTTTCGGCAACACGAATTATCTCCTGGTCATCAGTGAGATTTTTTTCCGGCAAATCCCGGGTATGAATAGCATCATGGCCACAATTTGTCAGCCAATTTTTCAGGGCCATTGGCAAATGGGCATCAACTATGAATTTCATGCCCTATGCAGCTTTCACCTGCATGATGCTTTGTACCTTCATCAACTTGGCAGCAAATGCCAGGCAGGCTCTGATATCGTCTTCTTCCAGGTCGGGATAATCTTCCAGCAGTTCCTGCGTAGTCATGCCAGCTGACAGCAGGTCAAGGATGACTTCCACAGGGTATCTCATGTTTCTGATGGTCGGTTTGCCGAAGCACACATTGGGGTTTATCGTTATCCGGCTTAACAAATCTTTTTCCTCCATATCAGTTTTTATTTAGCTTTACTGCAATTTACGCAATTTTGTGCTATTGCCGCCTCCCTTTTTCCTTTAATTTAACTGTTGCTCCGGAAGTATACCAACCCCTTCACTCCTTCACGCACCTGCAGGAAAAGCCCCAGGATTTTGTCCCGTTGACCCGTTCCACCCCCGTTTTAGCCGCATCGAAAACATAACCCCAGGCATTGTCCGGGCCGTACTCCGTAGCAGTCCAGTAATAACCCCGCAGGCCGAGGTATTCGAAGCTGCCGTCGGCATAGCGGTAGCCGCCCAGGCGGGCGGCAAAGCCGGTTTCGCCGCCATCCAGCAGCACCTCGTAGGCCGGACTGCCCGCCTTTTTGGGCTGCTCGAAGGAGGCGATCAGGCTGCGCCATTCATCATAGGTGGGCAGGCGCCAGCCGTCGGGGCAGGCCCTTCCGGCCTCTTGCCAGGTGTAGAGGCGGCCATCCTGGACGCAGC
This sequence comes from Lewinellaceae bacterium, assembly GCA_020636375.1. Lineage (GTDB taxonomy): Bacteria > Bacteroidota > Bacteroidia > Chitinophagales > Saprospiraceae > JACJXW01. The sequence goes on from JACJXZ010000002.1 coordinate 203,557, forward strand.
TCTTTTCGTCGTTGTTGTAACAAACACCCAGGGACTGCTTTTCCCCGGCATAATTGAGGTTATCGGCCATCCAGGCCAGGCCGTTGAGGGTGAGGGTGCGGTAGGTTTGGTTGTCGCGGGGGTCAGTCAATGTAGCGTAATCGTTGTTGGCAGCAGGTTTTGCGGAGCCGGTTTTTTGTTCGGGCTCTTCATCGAGAATGATTTGCTGTGGAGGTTCTTTTGATAAATCTCCCCTGGATAAATCGACGATCTCCACCCGCCGGTCCAGCGCCGGGCCGATGCCCCAGATGGAATTGGGGTCGTTATCGGGATAGGAGCTGGAGGCTTGGGATTCGCCCAGAGGCAATTCCCTTATGATGATTTTATTTCCGATGTAATCCTTAAGCCGCCAGCCTTCATAGGCGTAACTTTCCATAAAGTTCCTGACGCATTGTATCCTGCGTAAAGTAACATTTCTGCTTTCCTCCGGCGTCCCTCTCGGGCTGTCGTATCCTTGAATTTCTATCAACAGCTGTTCGTTATCCTTCATAAAACTCGTGTACTCCAGCAAAGATTCGCACAGATTTTCCAATGTACTCAAGCCACCGCTGACTTCCCGGTCAAAAAATGCGTCGACCCTTCTCGCTTCCGAGGGATCGTTGTTTTTCAAATAATCCCTCCGGTTTGACAAATATTGGGCAAGAGCGTCCGGAAAACGCTGCCTGGTTTGATTTTGTCGACCATTATACGAAGCAGGGAGGCCTTCGTCAAAATAAAGAACAATGGGCAATGGCAAATCCTGGAGTGAGAACGAGAGGCAGCCCTGAATACATGTCCCAAACTTATTGATCACGTAAGGGTACGATTTGCCTTCGACATTCTCGACTACCTCTGCCCGGTTATTTTTAAAACCTTCGGCAGCAACATACTGAAAAGGAATAACCTGCTTCCCGCTGCTGTTCAGGTAGCCGTATAATCCGTCCTTTGCCGCCACAACCAGGCTCTGGCTGAAAAAACCCAGAAAGCCGTATGCGTCCTCAAACAACACTTGCCCCCGCGAATTGAGATACCCCATCCACCTGTCGTCCCGGACGAACCGGTACAACCCCGTCTCCGGGTCCTTGTCCAGCTCCCGGTACTCCGCTTTGGCAACGAGCGTTCCATCTTTCTGCCGCAAGCCCTTCAGGCCGGTTTTATCTGTAAAAATCTCTGTTTGCAGCTGAACTTGCTGTTGGGCCGGCGCCCGGCGGGCAGCATCCGCTTTACTCCCTTGTGCTTCGGCCAGGGTTGTGTCCGGACTGGCAGCACAGGCCCGCAGGGCCACCTGGAGGAACAGGGAGGCAGAATCATTTCCTGAAGAATCATAACGAACAGCATAGCTGAAATAACCGCAAATGGAATCCGGCAACGGAAAATTAGCGCCGGCCTGCAAAGCCTGGTTAAACAGCCCCACTCCCTGGTTGTAAAAAGCAAAAGCAACATTCCGGTAAAAAGTATCAACTGACAATTGATCTGCTGAAGGGGCGGCACTTATTTCCACCCGAACCAGGCTATCCACCTCCTCCAGCGGCACCTCCGGAATCCGGTCCCGCACCCTGAATTCCCCCAGCAGCAGCCGGTCGGCCTCGCTGCGCAGGCACAGGCGCTGCTCCTTATATTCCACCTCCTGCCCGTCGCACAGCTCGAAGGCGGGCTGCCACCACCAGAGCAGGCCGCTCAGCAGCAACCAGGCAGGCAGGGCCCATAGCCAGTGCTGCCAGCCCAGGTGCCGCAGGCCGTCCCGGTAGAGGTACTTTTTCCAGCTGTCCGGCACCAGCAGGTCGAGCGGGCTTTGCTCGCGCTCCAGGTACTTGAAGGTGACGAAGTCGGGCTGGTGGCCGGCGGCGAGGTAACGGGCGAATTCTTCCTCCAGTTCTTTCTTGCGCTGTGCATCTTTAGTGAAGAGCAGCTCGTTGAGCACCACGTTCATGCGGTAGTCGTCGTACGCGGCGGAGGCGGGGTTGGGCTGCTGGCTTTCCAGCAAAGCGTGGATGCTCCGGCGGATGCGCTCTTCCAGCCCCCGCTCCCGAAGGTAGCCGAGCAGGGCCTCGCGGGCGCCGGGAGGTATTTTGCCGTCAATGAACCAGGGCAGGCGGAAAAGCTGGAAGAGGTTGTCCACCGTCAATAGCTTGCCTCCTTCCCCGGAAAGTTCGTCGCCCAGGTAAAGGGTCAGGTCCCACTCCAGGCTGGGGTAAACGGCGCAGGCGGCGATCCAGTCGAGCAGGCGGGGCGGGTAGTAGCGCTGCAGGCTCCGGATAAAATCGCCTTCGATGAGGATGGCTTCTTTTGGAGCGTCCTCCACTTTGGGCAGCAGTTCATCGTAAGTTCTGGCTTCTTTGGCGTCAAACTGATCGGCCAGCACTTCCAGCCCCTGCAGGCTGGCGGGCACCAGATGGAATTGCTCCGCCAGTCGCTCCTCCCGGCGCCCCCAGGTATCGGCAGGCAGGGGCGAGAGGATGGCCCGCTGCCGCCAGTTGCTGAACACGTTCGTCCACTTGCTGAGCTTGCCCGTCAGGGGGCTCAGCAGGCCGTGGCCGCTGCCGACAATGAGCAGGCGGGAAGCGCCGTACTTCTGCGCCAGCTCTTTCAGCCCTACGCCGTGGGGGGCGCGCTCGTTGAAGCACAGGCGCAGGTCGCCGTCGTAAAAATAGCGCAGGGCGTACACCTCGTTCTCCCGCAGCTTTTGGTAGATCAGGTCGTACAGCCGCGCCCGGTGGTCGTACTGCGAGTGGCGCTCCACCAGGAAGAGGTACTCCGGCGGCCGGGTCTGCTGCCGGTAGCGGAAGGACAGCCGCCCGGCCTGCTTCACGGTGGAGTGGATGGTTGCCGGCAGGTCCAGGCGGACGGCCTCGCCGAGGGCGCGCCGCCGCAGGACGTTGAGCAGGCTCTGCAACTGCTCGCTCCAGGCAATGGGTTCTTCCTGTTTGGCCTCGATATTGAAAACGTAGGGCGGCGCGGTGCGGGACTCCAGCTCGGCCACCAGCTTGCGGCGGCGTTGCTCCCTCCACTGCAGGAAGGCGTAGAGCAAAGCACCCAGCAGCAGGGTGAGCGCCAGTTTGGCCCAATGGCCGTAATCGCGGTACAGCTGCGCCCGCTTTTCCTGCGCCGGGTCGATCCGCAGGCGGTCGAGCGTACGGGGGTAGGGCAAGGGCTGCACTTCCAGTTCAGCAACGGGAGCGTCGGGCAGCACCGGCTCCTCGCTCGCCGCCGGGAAGTGGAGCGTGATGAAATTAGTGTCTTTAACCTCCGGCGCATATTCCCCGATAACGCAAAGGTTGAGGGTATGAGGCCCCACCGTATCCCGCGCCACATAGTTAAACAACCCCATGCTGTCAATGGCGTAGTGCCCGAAGAAGCTGTCGACGCCAATGGTTTGCTTGTCGCAAAAGGTATAGGAATAGAGGGAATCCGAATCCAGCAGGCGGATTTGCTGGCGAACGGTATCGCCCGGGCGGGCAGTGAGCTGATAGGTTTCCGGCGCCAGCCGCACTGTTTCCAGCGGAAAGAGATACTGCCGGAAAAGGAAAGCCAGAAATACGGCCAGCGCAGCCAGCGTACCGATCAATGCATAACGCCAGCGCGCCGCCTTATCCGGCGGCGGGGGCGGCGCTTCCGGCCGCAACTGCACCGCCTGCACCCGTGCCCAGCTTTTTTCGAAAACCTCGTAAAAGTAGGCCTGCTCCTGCTTGCTGGTGGCGAAGATGGGCGCCAGCAGGGTCCGGAGGCGCTCCGGCGGGGTATCTTCCGGTATCCTGCGCAGCAGTTCCTGCAACTGCAAGTGCTTGCCCGTACCCATGGGATAGCCATCCGCCCGCAGGGCAGCGAGCAGTTCGGTGAGCAGTTGGTAGTGCAGGTGAGTGGGCATTTAGATTTTTGATTTGCGCCCGTCAGTGCATACGGGTAATATTTTTGATTTGAGGCGTTGCGTTGATGGTTCCGGCGGTGGAGGTCAGTGCCAGGCTCAACAAAAATCAAACCTCGCACATCGCACATTGCACATTACATCCCCCGCCCCCTCCGGCTCTCCACCATCCCCTGCAGCGCATCCAGGTCGTCCTGGGTTTTGGCCAGGACGGAGTAGGACGTAAGCAACTGGCGGCGGGCGTCGCCCTCCAGGGCTTTGACGTTGCCGAGCCGGGCCGGGTCGAAACCAAGCTTGTAGAGCAGCATGGCCCAGAAGATGAGCTCGGCGGTAGCCGGCTTCTTTTTCAGCTTCAGGCGCGTGTTGGAGCGGATGTCCTCGAAGTGCCCGACGATATGTTTCAGCTGTTCCTGATCATACCCTTCGACCTTGCCGCTGAGAATCTCCAGCAGCATGTCGCTGTCCGGAAATGGGATGTGGTAGTAGATGACCCGGCGGAGGAAGGCGTCAGGGAGGTTTTTCTCCGAATTGCTGGTCATCACGATGATGGGGCGGTTCTCGGCCGTCGTTTCGTAGGATTTGCCGATCTCCGGCACGGTGAAGGCCAGCTCCTCGATGGCGGCCAGCACGTCGTTGGGCAGGTCGCGCGGCGCCTTGTCGATCTCGTCGATGAGCACCACCTGCCGCTTTTCGGAGCGGATAGCCGCGCCCAGGCCCTGATAGCGGATGAAGCGCTCCTCGACCTGCTCCGGCGTCAGGCTCTGGGCGCTGTTCTGGCTGAACTGAAAGTGCCCGAGGGCGTCGTATTTGTAGAACAGGTCGGTGGCGGTGGAGGACGTCTGGGCGTTGAAGACCAGCGGTTTGCCCAGGTTGAAAAACCAGGCGATGTGGCGCGCCAGGGCGGTCTTGCCAGTGCCGGGCTCGCCGGTCAGCAACAGGGGCTGCCCCAGGGACAGCGCGACGTTGACTGCGTCGGTCAGCCCTTCGGAAGGCAGGTACCGGGAGGGGTCGTCCAGCTTCTGGTTGTATTCGAAGGCCGGCAGATTCTGCCGGCGGAAGTCTTCATTGCCGTAGACGTAGAAGCTCATGATGAATCTATTTCAAATTCAAAGGAATATCCGTTCGCGAGAGGCTATAGCCTCGATGCGGCATAACCTGCAAGTCTCCAGACTTGCGTGAGCCGCAAAAAATGCTGATTTGCGCCAGTCGGAGACTGGAAAATTATTGCGCATCGAGACTCAGTCTCTCGCGAACGTTCTTCGATTTAGTGATTGGAAGAAAAAGTTATACGAAAATAAAACTTGTCCGGTCACATTAATATGCAAATTACGTTCCATTGTCATTTGGGTTATTTATTCACAATCTCATAAACCCGCCGCTGAAACAGCTCAATATCGGCCATATCCAGCAGTTGATCTTTTTTGAACTGTTCCTTCTTATTTGCCGGCAGGCCGCTGGCCAGGGCTTTGATCACATCGTCGATCCGGGTCTGGTTCTGTTCTCCCAGCCCGCGAATCCAGTCGGCCAGAAGGTGGGCCGGCACGGGCCGCAGGCGGTTGATCAGGGTGCTGCAATCGGAATTGGCCTTTACGATGCCGGAGATATCCGCTTCAAACTGCCGGACAAATTCGCTGGCCGGCTCCAGGTGGGCATGGTCCAGATAAACGGCAAAAAAGAACAGGAAGATGGGCACATCCTCATGGGTGGCGCTCTGCCGGAAGCTGTCGACCAGCCACTGCAGGTACTCCTGCATCAGCTCCTGTTTCCATTGGCTGTCGTTGACGTAAAAGATAGTGGCCACATACTGGTACTCCAGGCGGGGCAGGCCCGTCTTCAGGTATTCTTCAAAGGAGGTTTCGCCCAGCTGGAAGCGCTGGCCAAAATACTTGCGGAACTCGCGCTGCGCCACCCGCAGGTTGCGCCCCAGGGGCAAATCCTCGACCCTGACGCGCTGGCTATCCGGCTCCCGGACGTAGTGGATGGCGCCGTATTCTTCCTCCAGCTCCTGGATGGCCAGCTCATAGGTCATGCGTTCGGAAAAACGGTGGGGCTGCTGAGTGGGGCAGGCCAGGACGAAGTAGAACTGGTAGGGCGTCTCGCCCTCCAGATAAGTGTCGAAGGCGGCCCAGAAGTGGTCGACGTGGGGCTCGCGGTCGCAATTGACCAGATAGACCGCCCCGATCTCCTTGCTGATTTCCAGGTTCCGGATCTGATCGTCCAGCAGGGAGTCTCCGGAAGTGGTATCCAGCCCGGTGAGTTCCTTCATTCGCCGCCGGGCGGCGGCCAGTTGCTCTTCGGCTTCCCGGATGTCCTCGCCCAGGCCGAACTTCTTTTCAGCGTCATACGCCCGGGCCAGCTCCTCCCGGAAGAAGTTGATCTTGCGGATGAGGGTTTCCGCCTGCTGTTGTAAGCCGTCGAGTTCGGAAGCCATATTGAGGTGGTTTTAAGGTGCATTCGTGTGCATTTCTGAGGGCACTCCGGAAACCTTCGTTAAGGAATGAAGGAATGAAGGAATGAGTGAATGAGTGAATGAGTGAATGAGTGAATGAGTGAATATCCGGGGTCTTAGCCACGTTTTCCTGTCTCAATATTTCTGTCCACACACTTCAACACTTCAACACTTACACGCAGCTCCGCCCCGCCCGGGCCTACCGCCCCTGCATCTTCGCCCAGGTGTCCTTCAGCGTGACCGTCCGGTTGAAGACGGGCTTTTGCTCCGTGCTGTCCGGGTCGGCGGAAAAGTATCCCAGGCGGAGGAACTGAAAGGTATCGCCGGGCTTTGCCTGGGCGAGGCTCGGTTCAATGTAAGCTTTTTCCACAACCTGAAGGGAATCTTCATTGAAAAATTCCAGGTAGTCCTTGTCCTCGTGGTTGTCGGGTTGCGGGTCGGCAAACAGGCGGTCGTAGAGGCGGACTTCCGCTTCCAGGGCGTGGGCGACGGATACCCAGTGCAAGGTGCCCTTGGCCTTGATGCCGGAAGTGTCCTCCCCGCTCTTGCTGTCGGGGTAATAGGTACAGCGGACTTCGGCGACCTCTCCGGTCGCCGGGTCTTTTTCGAAGCCTTCGCACCGCAGGATATAGCCCGCTTTCAGGCGCACATCGCGGCCGGGGCCCATACGGAAGTACTTTTTGGGCGGGTCTTCCATGAAGTCTTCCCGTTCGATGTACAGCTCCCGGGAGAAGGGCATTGTCCGGGTGCCCATGCTTTCGTCTTCCGGGTTGTTCTCCACTTCCATATGTTCGACCTTGCCTTCGGGATAGTTGGTGATGACGACTTTCAGGGGGTTGAGCACGGCCATCACCCTCGGCGCGGTGCGGTTGAGTTCATCGCGCACGCAGAACTCCAGCAGGCTGATCTCGATGAGGTTGTCCCGTTTGGCGATCCCGGCCTTATCGCAGAAGGTGCGGATGGCGGCGGGCGGGAAGCCCCGGCGGCGCATGCCCGAGATGGTCGGCATGCGGGGGTCGTCCCAGCCGCTGACGTATCCCTCTTTGACCAGCTTGAGCAATCGCCGCTTGCTGGTGATCATGTAGGAGACGTTCATGCGGGCAAACTCGATCTGCCGGGAAGGGAAGATTTCCAGCTTCTCGATGAACCAGTCGTACAGCGGCCGGTGGTGAATGAACTCCAGCGAACAAAGGGAATGGGTGATCTTTTCGATAGAATCCGACTGCCCATGCGCAAAATCGTACATCGGGTAGATGATCCACTCGTCGCCGGTGCGGTGGTGATGGTCGCGCTTGATGCGGTACATAATGGGATCCCGCATGTGCATGTTGCTGGAAGCCATGTCGACCTTCGCGCGTAGCACCTTGCTGCCGTCCGGAAAGTCGCCGGCCCGCATGCCCCGGAACAGGCTGAGGTTCTCCTCGATGCTCCGGTTGCGGTAGGGGCTTTCCTTGCCGGGAACGGTAGGCGTGCCCTTCATTTCGGCGATCTCCCCGGGCGTGGAATCGTCGACGTAGGCCAGCCCTTTGCTGATCAGCTTGACGGCAAACTCGTAAAGCTGCTCGAAATAGTCGGAGGCGTAGTACTCCCGGTCGTCCCAGTCGAAACCCAGCCAGCGGATGTCCCGCTTGATGTTTTCCACATACTCCGTCTCTTCGGTCGTCGGGTTGGTGTCGTCAAAGCGCAGGTTGGTCTTTCCTCCGTATTTCTGGGCAATCTCGAAGTTCAGGCAGATGGCCTTGGCGTGGCCGATGTGCAGGTAACCGTTGGGCTCGGGCGGGAACCGGGTGTGGACGCGGCCGCCGTGCTTGCCGTTGCGGATGTCTTCCTCGATGATCTGCTCGATGAAATTGAGGGATTCCTTTTCTTTTGCTTCTTCTTTCCTGTTGAGATCACTCATGTTATATAATCATTGTATGTGTGATATGGCGATGTTGTGATGTTGTGATATGGTGATGTTGTGATATGGCGAAAAGCACCGGACTATCTCCATGTATCTCCATGTATCTCCATGTATCTCCCATGTATCTCCCCACATTTCCATACATTTCTGCACATTTCCATGTATTTCCATGTATTTCCATGTATTTAATAATAGTTTACGGACCTTCATCCATTCCGTTACATCCGCTCCGGCATTTCTATCCCCAGCAGGTTCATGCCGTGTTGCAGGACGTTGGCCACGGCCTGGCTCAGCTGCAGGCGGAAGGCCTTTGCCGCCGCCGTGTCCGCACTGAGGATCGACAGGTCGTGGTAGAAGCGGTGATACGCCTTTGCCAGGTCGTAGCAGAAGTTGGCGATGCCGGAGGGGTCGTATTCTTCCGCCGCCACCTGTATCAGGCCGGGAAAGGCATGAAGCATGTTCAGCATTTCCTTTTCCTGGGGTTCGATCCGGTTGTAATCCGCTGCCGGGCTTAGGTCCTGTTCTCCGCCTTTGCGCAGCACCGACTGCACCCGCACGTAGGCGTTCTGCACGTAGGGGCCGGTCTGGCCCTGGAGGTCGACCGACTCTTTGGGGTCGAAGACCATGCGCCGGCGGGGCTGCACCTTGATGATGAAGAACTTGAGGGCCGCCAGGGCGATCTGGCGGATAACCGCCTCCTGCTCTTCCTCCGACAGGCCGCTGACGGTATCCCGGTCGGCGGTATTCTTGCGGGCCTCTTCCACCACTTCGGCGATGAGGTCGTCGGCGTCTACCACCGTCCCTTCCCGGGATTTCATCTTGCCGGTGGGCAGGTCGACCATGCCGTAGGACAGGTGGTGCAGGCCGTCGGCATACGGTTCGCCCAGCCGCTTCAGGATCTCGAACAGCACCTGGAAGTGGTAGTTCTGTTCATCGGCAACGACGTAGACCATTTTATCCACCCCGAAGTCCTGGTAACGCTTCTGAGCCGTGCCGATGTCCTGGGTCATGTATACGGAGGTGCCGTCGCTGCGCAGGACCAGTTTGTGGTCGAGGTTGGCGCCGGTCAGGTCGATCCATACCGAGCCGTCTTCTTTCTGGTAGAAGACCCCCTTTTCGAGGCCTTTCCGGATGGCGTCTTTGCCCAGCAGATAGGTATCGGATTCGAAGTAGAGTTTATCGAATTCGACGCCCAGGCGCCGGTAGGTTTCGTCAAATCCCTGGTACACCCAGTCGTTCATCTGTTTCCAGAGGCTGACGGTCGCCTCGTCGCCGGCCTCCCAGCGCAGGAGCATGTCCTTAGCCCCGGCACCCAGGCGACTGTATTCATTGAAGTAGGTATTCTTGAAGGAGTTGAAGAAAGCCTCCTCGCCCTGGCCGTTTTCTGCCTTTTTTTCGAACAGTTCCCGGGCCTCTTCGCTTTGTTGCCAGCCTTTATACTCCTCCCGGAGCTTTTTCTCGAACAGCACGTAATAATCCCCGACGAAGTGGTCGCCTTTTTCCCCTGCCGATGCAGGGGTGGCGCCCTGGCCGTACTGCTGCCAGGCCAGCATGCTTTTGCAGATGGCGATGCCCCGGTCGTTGACGATCTGCACGCGCACCACCTCGTAGCCGGCGGCCTCCAGGATCCGGGAGGAAGACCAGCCCAACAGGATGTTGCGGATATGCCCCAGGTGCAGGGGCTTGTTGGTATTGGGCGAAGCGAATTCCACCATCACCTTTTGCCCGTTGGCGGGCTGCCGCCCGTAGGCCTCGTCCTGATACATGCCGGAGAGGAAACCGCGCCAGAAGACCTCGCTTAGCGACAGGTTGAGGAAACCCTTGATGACATTGTATTTTTCGACCGGCGCCACTTCCCGGACGAGATATTCCCCCAGCTCTTCGGCAATCTGGTCCGGTTTTTTACGGGCCAGGCGGGCAAAGGGAAAGACGACGACCGTGTAGTCGCCTTCGAACTCCTTGCGGGTACTGTTCATCGTTACCTGCTCAGCGGTGATGTCCGCGCCGTAGAGGCTCTTTATGCCCTTGATGACGCCTTGTTGTATGATCTCGATGATATTCATTATCGGGTAGCCTGTTTTTTCCTGGGGGGCAAATTTATTGTTTTTTGGCAACTATTCAGCCAGGCCAGGATGCTTTTGCCACAAAGACACAAAAACTCAAAGATGGCACAAAGCCATATGCAGCCCCATCCGGCCTGCTTTGTGCTCTGGCACCTTCACGGCAAGAAAGCCGGGTAGGACAGCAGGCTGACTCAAAGCGCTGTGTTTTTCACAAAAAGATCAGGCGCGCGGCGCTTCTTTTTTCAGGTAAATTTTGCCGGGAATGCAATCGTTGTGGCCGGTATTTCCGGACCAGGGCCCTTCGAGCTTTACTTGTTTGCCCTGAATGTACATGGTAAGGTCGGCCTTTTTGTAACACCACTCCATGTCTTCCCGTTTCCAGTTGTTGACGATATTGGTCTCCGTCAGGTGCACGGTATTGCCCTCCTGCACCCCTTTAAGGTCCATGACGGCATAGATGGAGCCGATAGCGACATAGGAGCGGCCGGTGACCTTATTGCCGTCCTGCCGGAGATAGAGCTCAAATTCGTAGACCGGAGCAAAGCCGCCGGGTTCCTGGGTCAGCGTACCTTTCCACACCCCGGAAAAGTCTTTCTGGGCGCTTGCCAGCAGCGGGAAAAAGAACAGCAAGGCGTAAAACCACAACTTCATAACACCATATATTTTGATCCATATAAAACAAACCAACCAATTAAATGCCGTTACTGTTCCCCATCGGCCGCTTCTTCGAAAAAACTGAACAAGGTTTTGCCATAATTGCGCTCCTGAAAGAAGTGGGGGGCATTCCGGAAGGAATGGTTGGGGTTGTGCTCCAGCACGAGCCAGCCCCCGGGCCGGAGCAGCCGGCGCTCAAAGACGAGCCCCGGGATAGCGTCGATGGCGGGCAAGGCGTAAGGCGGCCCGGCGAAGATATAATCGTACTGCTCCCCGGCGTAGCTGATGAACTTAAAAACATCTCCTTTGACAATGCGGATGCAGTCCTCGATGCCCAGTTCCCGCGCCGTTTTTCGCACAAAGGCCACGGCGCCGGGGAACTTATCCACATAGGTGACATCGCAGCACCCCCGGGAAATGAACTCGTAACTGTGGCTGCCGGTCCCGCCGAAGAGGTCCAGCACCCTGATGCGTTCAAAGTCCCAGTGGTTCGCCAGGATGTTGAACAGCCCTTCTTTGGCAAAGTCGGTGGTCGGCCGGGTCGGCCAGTTTGTCGCCGGTGGGTTGAATCGCCTGCCTTTGAATTTTCCTCCGATGATGCGCATGGGGGTTGGATTGCTAGATGATGATATTGCTATATTGCTGACAATATGAGTGCCAGGAGATGGTTATATTGCTATATTGCTTGCTGCGGGCACTGTTCAAAACTGTCCTCTGGTTTACGCCAATCCAACAACATCAGCAATACAACCTTCCCTCCAAGCCCCCCTACACCAACAATATAACAATATGAGAATATGAGAATATGAGAATATAACAATATAACAATATAACAATATGAGAATATAACCATCCCCCCCTCACCCACAAAGGCTCAGCCCCAGCAGGTCGAAGTGGAAGTGGCCGGGCTCCCCGCCCGTTTTCGGGCCGTGTTGGAAAAAGGCCGGCGGCTCAACAAAGTGGATGTATTTGACATAGCGGAAGGCTTCCCGGTAAATCTCCGAATCTTCCACCAGCTGTCCGGACAGGTAAGCCGGAACGGCGGCGGGCCGGAAGCCGAGCTGCTGGTAGGGCAACAGCAGAAAGTAGATGAAGTCCTTTGCGCTTTTATAGGAAAAGGCATTGGAGAACAAGAGGTTATACCCTTCAAAAGCAAGGATGAACACCAATCCTTTCCCGAGATGGGCAAACACCTGCGGCCCCTCCCGGGAGATGGCCAGTTTGCGGAACCCCTGCAGGAGGGCCGAACTGGCGTGAAACCAGCGGCAACCCGGAAAAGCCTGGCGGGCGAAGGCCTCGATGGCCCGGGGGACGGCATAGATATTTTGAAAGCCATAGTCGGGAAGCGAATCCGCCAGTACCTCTTCATCCTGGCCGATCTCCGCGCCGTGCTCCAGGTAGGCCGCTTTTTTTTTCTCGTTGTAGAGCCGCTGCGGCACCAGGGTAGCCCTTTCGTTGACCCAGCCGGCCCTTACCGTCCGGTAGGGCTGGGACAGCAAGTCGTCTCCCCGGGACAGCGACTGCAGGATGGAAGGTTGCGCCATGAGCTGCGGCCCTACCGAATACGACCGCAGGGCAAGCAGGTGTTGCCGGCTGTCCAGAACCATAAAATCAAAACTGTCCACCCCCATCAGGATGGACAGTTCATAGATATTGGTATTTTTTTTAACAAAGGTATCTTCTATGAGATCCTTGACTATCTTTCCCAATTTCCTGCAAGGTTTGGTGCATTCATATTCCCGAATTTGAGGATGCTGTTGGGGTCATAGCCGTTGTCGTAACGCGCAAATCGCGGGTCTTTGAACGGCCCCATAAATACTTTGCGGCGAACGCCTACCTCTACCACCGGGACGTTGGTACTCTGGTAAGTAATGGTGTCGGCCTGAATATCAAACACAGCCCCGCCGCCATAGGGTACGAAACGCATGGAATCCAGGTTGATGCCCATAGCCTTGATGGAGTCGATCGCCGGCATGTACGTCGTATCGTAAATGATCTCTCCGGTGAAGTCCGGATCATCCGGATCCCCGATCACACTCACGATCATGAAGCTGTCGGTTTTAAGGACATAGGACAGGGAGTCGAAACTCGGAGCGAACCCTCCCTTGATATTGCGGAAGGCCTCCTGCGCAGTCCTGATCTTCATCAACTTGTCGATCACTGCACGTTCCCGCTTTTCCTTCTCGGCTTTGAAGGCGATAGGCTCGCGGATACTGCTGATGAGCACCCACACCAACCCTACGATGATAGCGGCCAGAACTAAGTTGATTATCATTCTCATTTTTCGGTTTGTTTTGACGCAATAATAAAGATTTTTAGGTAAAGGCTGAAGCAATTTTAACACAATTACCTGAGACGAAAAAACAAACCGCACTGAAAAATACAGTCCGCCCCTAACCTTTTAACATCTTTTCCGGGCCGGGGGCGCCTGTTCCGGCCGTTGCGGAGGCATCAATTCGCTCCTACCCGGCAGTTGCCGATATAGGCGGCGCCTTCATCAACGATAAGAAATTTGGCCTGAATATCGCCTTCGACATGGGCTGTCCCCATGAGGTGCAGGGTGCCGGCTGCCACCACATTGCCTTTGACCCGGCCCATCACCACCGCTTCCGAAGCCGTCACATTGCCCTCTATGCTGCCGGATTCTCCGATGACGAGCCGGCGGTCGCATTTCAACTGCCCGACAACGATGCCGTCGAGGCGGATGCTCTCCGCCGATGAAAAATCGCCCTCGATGCGGGTGCCTTTAGCCACGACGCAGTTGGCGTCGCTCCCCCGGGCGGCGGCCATCCGGGGCGCTTCGGCATTGTCGGCCTTCGTTTTCGGTTTGGAAAGCATGGATATCGCAGCCATTTCTCTTCTGTTTTATGGTCAATTGTAATTTGCGCAACCTGGAAGCGAACTCTCCGGGGCTAGCGGTTGTATTCTTACCACACCGTGGCTCCGGTCAATTTAGGGAAAATTACCGTGAGGTTTTAAACCGGATCGGTTAATTTTGCTTTTTGCCCGGATTTCCGGCCGGAATGGCATGACCCGTACACCGTACACCGTACACCGCCCTAACCCCAGCATGACCCGTACACCGTACACCGTACACCACCCTAACCCCAAATCCATTCGGTTCAAAACTCGTTTTCCTGACATGAGCATCACCATCCTCGGCATTGAATCTTCCTGCGACGACACTTCGGCGGCCGTGCTGCGCGACGGGAAGGTACTCAGCAACTGCACCGCCAACCAGGAAGCCCACCGGTTATACGGCGGGGTCGTGCCGGAGGTTGCGTCGCGCGCTCACCAAATCAATATCATCCCGGTAGTCGACCTGGCCATCCGGCAGGCGGGCATAAAGAAAGAGGAGGTCGACGCCGTCGCTTTTACCCGCGGCCCGGGGCTGATCGGTTCCCTCATCGTAGGCGTATCCTTCGCCAAGGCCTACGCCCTCAGCCTCGGCATCCCGCTGATCGAGGCCAACCACATGCAGGCCCACGTGCTAGCCCACTTCGCTGAAGACCCCAAACCGCCCTTCCCCTTCCTCTGCCTGACCGTCTCCGGCGGCCATACCCAGATCGTCCTGGCCCGCGATTACCTCGACATGGAAGTCATCGGCCAAACGCTGGACGACGCCGCCGGCGAAGCGTTCGACAAAACCGGCAAACTGCTGGGGCTGGACTACCCCGCCGGGCCCATCATCGACCGGCTGGCGCAGCAGGGCCAGCCCGTTTTCGATTTCCCCGAGCCACAGATCCCCGGGCTGAACTTCAGCTTCAGCGGGCTCAAGACTTCTATTCTTTATTTCCTGCAAAGGCATAAAAAGGAAGACCCGGATTTCATCCGGAAGAATATGGCCGACATCTGCGCCTCGGTGCAGGCCCGCATCGTCAGAATCCTGCTCAACAAGCTCAGCCGGGCAGCCGGGGAAACCGGCATCCGGGAGGTCGCCATCGCGGGCGGCGTCTCCGCCAACTCGGAACTGCGGGCCGCCCTGGAAAAAACAGGCAGAGAAAATGGCTGGAATACCTACATCCCCAAATTCGAATACTGCACCGACAACGCGGCCATGATCGCCGTGACGGGCTATTACAAATACCTCAAAGGGGAGTTTACAGGGCAGGAGGTGGCCCCGGTGGCGAGGTGGAAGGTGTAGGGGGGAGGTAGTGGCTTGGCGGAGTCTGGGGGATTGTTGTTTGTTGATCGTTGTTTGTTGCTCAGACCAACAGACAACAATCAACAGACAACAATCAACCCCTACCCCTCCTAGAACTCACTGATCAGCTTCTTCTTCATTTCCTGGAATTCCTCTTCGGAGATGACGCCCTTGTCCCGCAGCTCAGCCAGCTCCCGGAGGCGCTGGATGACCGATGATTCTTTTTCGGGAGCGGCAGCGGCTTTTCCGGCCGTTTTTTCGGCAGCGGCCTTCACCTTGGCCTCCGCCTCTTCCTGGGCTTTCTTCTCAGCTTCGGCTTCTTTGCGGGCCTTTTGGTCCTTGCGCAATTGCTCGGCTACTTTTTTGCCCTTTTCGAACTGCTCCTTGTAGAGTTTCTTCAGGCGGGCCGGGTCGAAGTCGAGGATGGTGCCGCCCGACTCGAAATGGCGCTTGAAGACCTGCCCGAGGGCGTAGGTGGAAGCGCCGGCAAAAACGGAGACCGTCACGCCTCCGATAATGGACCCCACCACCGGGATCATTTTCACGATGCTGCCGGCGGTGACCCGCGCCAGGGTGGAGCTGGTCAGGGAGGTGACGATGGCCTTGCCCTGGGTCTCGGAGAAGTCCTGGTCGTACACCTTGCACATCTGCCGGATCATATCCAGCTGCAGGGCGCTGACGGCGAAAATGTCGGCGATGAGGATCGGGATCAGCCCCGCGCCCATAGACCAGATAACGTGATTGCGGATGATGGTGTCGACGTGCTTGGAGCGCTCGGTTTGGTTGCTCATGATTTTGTCCTTTATCGTTTTGGCGGCGTAGTCAATTAGCTTCTTCGGTTCCACGAAAGTCAAAATTTTTCCAATATTAAAGGCATTCGGCGGATTGTGCAAGCTTTCTCGACGAAAAGGGGGGATTGGGGGAGGGAAGGAAGGAAGGGAAGAAGGGAATGAGGGAATGAAGGAATGAAGGAATGATTGGGGGAGCATTATGCACTGCCGGGGCGGGAGTGGAGTTGTTGGTTATTGTTTCCAGGCTGTGAATGAAAGATGTTTTTGGTTATTGCCAAAGAAGCGCCAACAACAGCACCGATTCATGGAAAAGCTGCTCCGGCACCAGCCCCGGGCCAGCAAGGACAAATGGGCGCCCCGGCTGCAACGCCACCAGGCCCTGCAGGAAAAGCTGGCGGCCAGCCCGCCGTCCGCCGCCACCTTCCGGGGCATCGAGGGCAGCGCCGGCCGCATCTTCTACCTGCTGGCCGGCCAATCCCTGCCGGAGCGCTACCGCTTTGCCCGCCGAAGCCTCCGCCCGGCACAAGATTCCTTCAACTCCTTCCTGAACTACGCCTACGCCGTGCTGTACGGCCGCGTGGAGGAGGCGCTGCTCCGGGCCGGCCTTAGCCCCTACCTCGGCTTGATGCACCGCGACGGCTACCGCTTCAAAAGCCTGGTGTACGACTTCATCGAGCCGTTCCGGGTGAAAACCATCGCCTGGGCTACCCGTCTAAGGTTGGACACTCGATGCCTTCCGCTCTTTAGTCGAACTTCGACTCCGCTCGTTTCCCTTTCTGCTGTCCAACCTTAGACGGGTAGCCATCGCCTGCGTATACCGCCTGTTCTCCCGCAAGAAGATTTCCCAAAAACACTACCACGCCGAACCGGACAGGAGCATCCGCATCACGGCGGAGGGTAAAAAACTGCTCCTCACCCGCCTGAAAAAAGAATACGAGGAAAAACGAAAACCCCGGGACGGCCTGCGCCTCACCGAGGAGCAACACATCCGCCGGCGGGCAGGCCAACTGGCGCAGTCGCTGCTGCGGGAAACAAGAAGCATTGCAGTAGATGCCAAGGAGGTGGCGTAGGGGTAAGCGCGGTTCAATGGGTGTCTGGTCAGGGCGGAACTGTTCGCTGTTCGCAGTTCGCTATTCGCTGTTCGCTGTTCGCTGTTTTTACCCGACCGAGGCACGAAGACGGGCGCTGTTCGCAAAATTCTGAAAATCGAGGGACGTTTTCCAGAAGAGGCTACCCGTCCAACGTTAGACAACCGACGGGACTTCGTACATCGTACACAACTCCGGCCCATTCTGTCCAACATCAGGCGGGTACCCCCATAAAAGCCCCCTCTGCAGGCCCCAACCATTTCACTGCCTTTGATATAATGCCAATACACAAACATTCGCCTCATGATAGGATAAAAGCGAATGCACCAAAACACAAATGCACGACTTATGCACACCTGGATCATCTACGACATCAGCCTGGACAAGGCCATTTCCTACCAGCTCAAAGAGAAGGGCCGCCGCTTCATCGCCGCCAGCACGCTGCCCGCCCTGGCCGGCTACCTGAACATCAAGCTGGATACGCTGAAGGAGAAAGTCAAAAACCGGCAGTACCTGCAGTTTTACATCCCCAAGCCCAACGGGGAGAAACGCCGGATCGAAACGCCCTGCCAGGACCTGAAATCCCTGCAGGGGCAGCTCAACCAGCAGTTCCAGGCGGCCTACTTCACGGTGTGCAATGCAGCTGCCGCCGGCCCACATCAAAAATCACACATCGCACATCAAACCTCATAAATCCCCGGGACGCGCCATTTGCGATGTGCAATGCAGCCTGCCTGCCCTGCAACATCAAAAATCACACATCGCACATCAAACCTCATAAATCCCCGGGGGCGCACAATTTGCGATGTGCGATTTTTGATGTGTGATTTTTGATTTACCTGCCCCCTACTCCACCACCACCCGCACTCCTTCCGAATGGCTCGTAAACTCCGGTGCGTACATGCACTGTATGCTCGCCAGGCCGTTGGAGAAATCGCCCCGGTGGACCACCCGCAGGGGGTATTCGAACACATACGTCCCTTTGGGCAGGTAGCCGATGAAGAAGTGGGTGGCCAGGTCGCGCGTGCTTTCGTAGTAGCCCAGGCCGCCCTGCCATTTGTACTGGCTGAACACGTTGACGGGTTCCAGGCCGCTGGCGCGCATGTCTTTGAGGTGGACGTACTCCATGTCGCGGTCGGCCCTCAGCTCGATGCGGACGGTGAGCTTGTCGCCGGGCTCCAGCGGGCTGTCTGCCGTGATGGCCTTCAGCTCCGGGCCGCGGTCGCCGATCACCTCTTTGAAGAGCTGTTTGTCCAGGGTCAGGGGCGTTTCCTTGAAGATGGCCACCTTGTCCAAATCCTCGAAGTACTGCCAGTAGGCGGCGCCCCAGGCGATGCTGTTGTTGGGGTTGTTGACCTTCACGCGGCTGAAATCCGGCGTGACTTCCTTGCCGCTCCAACTGGCTTTGAAATAGCCGGTGCCCGCCTCGGCGGAGCGCCGGGCTTCGACCAGGGCGGGCTGGAAGGTCTCTTCGTCCAGCCGGGGGAAGCTCACCTCGGCCAGGCGGGTGCCTTCCAGCCAGTTGTCGCCGAAGCGCAACAGGGCGTAAACGGCGTTGGCGGTGGCCTTGGTGGTCTTCCAGTGAGTGGTTTGCTTGTTCTTCAGCAGCCAGATCTTGAGCTGCTCAACGGCTTCGGCGTCCTGCGCCACTTCCGAGAAGACTTCGACCATGAGCGCGTGGGTCTCGATGGGCATCTCGTACCAGAAGAAGCCGGCGTTGTAGTTCCAGTACATGCCCAGCTCGTCGTTGTAGAGGGCGCGCTCGCGCAGGGAGCGGGTGATCCTGTCGGCCGTGGATTGCTGGCCGTGGCGGCTCGTGGCAATGGCCAGCAGCCCTTCCTGGTAGATGCCCTTGTTCAGCCAGTATTTGTCCGCCTGGCCGAGGTAGTAGTCCTGGGCTTCGGCAGCCTTGCCCTGGACGGGAATGTCCTGGAACAGGCTGCGGGTATACAGGTAGTGGACGGCGATGCCGGCCAGGTGGTCGTCTTCGAGCTTGGCCCGCCCTTGTTTCACCTCGTAGAGCAGCCGCTCGTAGTGCTCGGACAGCTCGCCGTCAATGAACTCGGCGGCCCGCCGGGCGATGTTCCACGCCTGGGTGCCGGGCTGGATGTCCTGGACGCCGAGGGCGCGCAGGCGGCCCAGCCCTTCCAGGATGTACTGGGTGATGTACCAGCTGTCCTGCCCCCCCGGGAACCAGGAGAAGCCGCCGGCGCCGGATTGGCGTTCGCCGAGCTGGGCCAGGGCCTTATCCTGTTCGTAGCCCATGCGGTTGAGGTCGAACAGCAGGCCGATGCGCTTGCGCTGTTCGGCTTCGCTCTGCGCCTGCCGCACCCAGGGCGTCTCTTCGAGCAGGGCCGTTTTGAGTTCTTCGTTCTTTTCCAGCTCGCTGATCAGGGCGTCGGAGTTTTTCCATTGCTCGAACACCTGCTGGATGGCCGGGTTGGAGTTGGCCACCGAGGCGGCCAGCGCGTTGGCGTAGTAGCGGGCGAAGATCTGCTCGCTGCATTCGTAGGGGAACTCCATGAGGTACGGCAGGGCCTTGACGGCGTACCAGGCCGGATTGGAGGTGAACTCCAGGGTGAAGTTGTGGTGCTGCAGGGTATTGGATTTCCCGGCTTTGGCCATAGCTTCGAAGTTGAATTCCCGGGACTGGCCGCCCTTGACCGGCATGGGCATGGTTTCGGTGACCATAGTGCGGTTGGTCAGGACGGGCAGGGCGCTCTCTTCGCCGTCGGAGAAGTTGCCGGCCTGGGCCACCACGCGGTGGGTGACGGCGAGGACTTCCCCTCGGGGCACCTTCAGCGTCCAGGCCAGGCGGGCCGACTGCTTGCCTTCAGCTTCAAAGGCAACCGTTTTTTTGTCGTTGCCGAACAGGCCGTCGATGGGCTGCATGCTGAGGGCGTCGAAGAGCATCAGCTCGGCCGTGCCGGCCATCTTCTCGTCCGTCAGGTTGCTCACCTTGGCGGTAAATTCGATCTCGTCGCCCTCCCGCAGGAAGCGGGGCGGGTTGGGCAGCACCATCAGTTCCTTCTGCGTGATCACCTCGTTCTCGCTGAGGGCGTACTGCAGGCTTTTGGTGTGCGCCATGGCGAGGAATTTCCAGCGGGTGAGGGCTTCGTTCATTTTAAAGCGGATAATGATATTGCCCTCCCCGTCCGTGCGCAGCTCCGGGAAGAAGAAGACGGTCTCTTTGAGGTTGGTGCGCACCGGGGGGGCGGGTGGCGTTTCGGCTTCCTCCTTTTGCCCGGGCACGGGTTCCGGAGCGGGCGGGGGGGCTACCGCCTCCGCCGAGTCGGCCATTTTGGCCATGCCCTGCCCTTCGGCTCTGGAAGTGAGGGCGACGGCATCTTCCGCCATAGCCGGGGCATCCGCTGCCAGGTAGTTGGCGCGCGAGCGGACGCCGCCGTAGAAGTTGAAGTTGAACCAGTTGAGGCTGCGGTAGGTGCGCCCGGGGGTGTCGAAAGGCGACTGCGGGTAGTAGTAAAACGTATTGCTGCTGGCGCTGCCGAAATGCTGGCTGCGCCAGGCCCGCGCAAAGTAGTTGTTCGGGAAGGGGCTGAAATCCCAGGAATGGGGCCGGAACTGGTCGAGAGAGGCATCGTAGAGCGTGGCTACCATCTCGGCGGCCACCTTGTCGTTGCCCGGGCCGCTGACCTTGATCTGCCAGGCTTCCTCTTCTCCGGGGCGCAGCTTATTGCGGAAGGTATTGTATTCGATCTTCAGCTGCTTGTCTTTCCAGGGCACGGCGAAGGTCTCCACCCAGGTGAAGGGGCGGTTGTATTTGACGAAGCTCATCTGGGCGTAGAGGTTGCCCTTGTCGCCCTCGCCCACAGTATGGCGGATGGCCTGCCAGGGTTTGGCCTGCAGCCATTTGCGCTCGGCCACTTCCATGCGGCGTTCCAGCTCGTAGAGCACGTTCAGCTCGCCGGCGGCCGTAGCCAGCAGGACAGTCGCCTCCTCTCCCGGCTGGTAGCTGCCGCTGCCGGGCTGTTTTTTCCAGGCGATGACGCCGCCGGGGAAAGCCCGTTCTTTGGCGTCGTAGACCAGGAAGAACTTTTTCACCTCGATGGCATTGCCCTTGTCGTCCTGCGTCCGGAGGTTCAGCACATAATGCCCCACCGGCCAGCCGGATACGTTGACGAACACGGTATCTTCTTCCGCCGTGTTGAAGGGCTGGCTGAGCACGCTGTTGCCGGCCGGCCAGTTGGCGGGCTCGTCTTCGTTGGTATAGGCAAAGTGGGGAAAATCGCGCCGGAAGGTTTTCTCGTCGATCACCCGGCGGTCCGGCCGGTTCCAGTAGCGGTTGACGAACACCTGTTTGGGCGCTTCCAGGCGGTTGACGGCGAGCGTGCCTTCGGCCGGCTGGGGTGCCCCGTCCAGGTTCTGGGTGACGATGCCCACCGGGATCAGCCCGGCCTCCCGTCCGATGCTTTCGGAGATGGTGACGTCGGCCTTGAGGCCCAGGTAGGCCAGGTTCAGGCTCTTGGCGGCGGAATGGGTTTCCCCGGTAATATCGGTGACGTCGACATAGGCGGTGAAGACAAACTCGGGTTTGTCGGCTTTGTCGACGCTGAGGTCGGGCTGGGCGACGAACGAAAAGGAGAAGCTGCCGTCGGCTGCCGTCGTCAGCTGGCCGGTGGCGATCTCCTGGCTTTCGCCGGGGCGGGGAAAGCCGCGCCCGCCGTAGCGCCACCAGGGGAACCAGGGGTAGCGGACTTCCCGGACGATCCGGTACTGCACCCCGGCCCCGTCGATGCTGCTGCCGGCAAAGGCCGTGGCCTTGCCTTTGAAGGTGGCGGTATCGCCCAGGGCGGGGCTGCCCTCCAGGGGTTCCATGACCACCTCGAACCTGGGCCGCTTGTATTCTTCGACAGAGAAATACTGAAAGCCGTTGCCGGCGTCGGAGAACAGGCGCATTTGCCCCAGCAGGCCTCCCTGAGGGGCGGTGAAGGCGCCGCTGGCCGTGCCGTACTCATTGGTGGTCAGTTCCTGTTTGGCCACCTCCTGCCCGTTGACGTCGAAGAAGGTCACCGTAAACTGGTGTTTGGGCACGATGGAGGGGATGCTCTTGTCGTCCCGGTCCAGCACGATGGCCTTGAAGTAGATCGTCTGCCCCGGCCGGTAGATGGCCCGGTCGAGGAAAAAGTGGGTGGCCAGGTTGCGCCTGGGCTGGTTGCGCGACCCGCGGTAACTGGAAAAGCCGTCCTGGAAGAAAAGCACGTCCTGCCCTTTGGAGAAACGCACCTGGAAGTAAGTATTCTCGGACACGTCGGGCCGGACGAAGCCTTCCTTGTCGCTGCGGGACTGGCCGATCTTTATCCGTTCCTGCCGCCGCGCTTCCCGGTTGTATTTGGTAGTAAAAAACTCGGCCAGGACGCCCTCCAGGGGCGCGCCGGTTTCCCGGTGGAGCATCAGGAACTCCACGCCGTCCTCTGAGCCGTGGCGGCTGAAGTAGCTTAGTTCTGAAACGTTGGTAAAAAGATAACCCACCGCCTGCTCGGAGAAGGCAAACCGGTCGTTGTCGGCGATCAGGATGGCGTAGAAGCCGAACGGCAGCCCTTCGACGGCAATTTCTGTTACGTGCTCCTGGTGGTCGCCGTCGTCCGGCAGCTCAACAGCCCATTCCTTAAGCGGCTTGCGGGCCGCCAGGTCCTGGAACAGCTCCTCGGGTCGGTTGTTGTCGAGCTCGAACCGCTCCTTTTCCTCCAGTTTAATGACCCTGAAGAAAGTCTTCGGGACGTTCCGGTAGGCCACGGAGGCGAGCAGCGGCTGCTGCGGCAGGTTGACTTCCTCGACTTTCAGCTCCAGGGTTTCGCGCAGCAGCTGGCTGCGCAGCTGGCCGCACTGGCGGGCGCCGTAGGTGTCGGGGAAGCGCTCGATGGCTTTATCGCAAACCTCAACCGCCTCTTTGAGTTTCCACTTGTACTGCTCGGCCTCTCCCGGCACGTAGGCGTTGCCCTGTTCGGCGTACAGGCTGGCGATGGCGGACCACACTTCTGCCAGTTGGGGCTTGTCGGCGAAGCGGCCCTCCAGGGCTTTCAGGGCGCCCAGGTAGAGGCTGTCCTTATGGCCGAGGACGGCGTTGTCGCGGACGAACTTCAGGCGGGCCAGGTCGGCCTCGGCCAGGGCCGCGTCGTTGTCGTCAGCCAGCCGGAGCCGGAGCAGGTTTTGGTACAATTCGAGCGCCCGGTACTTGAAGGAGAGGGTATCCCGGGTGTTCCAGGCCACGTCCACGAAATCCGCCGCCGGGGCGAAGGCTTCTTCCTGGTCGATGTAAAAGCGGTAGGCCGGCTGGGTGAGGTAGGACCGTTCGTCGGCGAAATGGCTGATGGCGCGGTAGGCCAGGAAATCGTAGAGGGTCGGCCGCAGGGCGTCCGTATTTTTCGTTTCTTTGGACGTAAAGGTAATGGCGTCAAATTCCGCGATCGGAATGGCGGCTGTCCGTTCGTCCTCCACCGACAGGAGGTAATAGCGGGAAGCTTGCTGAACAAGTTGGTCCAGGCTCCAGGTTTCCAGGTCGTCGGGCAGGGCGCCGGTTGTCGTGGTCCGGTTGGCCAGCCGCCAGTAGTTCTGGCTGACGTAGTTCTGGTACAATTCTCCCGTCAGGGAATAAAGGACGGGCTGCACCGGGAAGGCCGCCGCTTTTGCTTCCTCCTCCATGCGCCGGATAGCCTTTGCCAGGCCGGATTCCTCCAGCTGGCTCTGGTATTTATTGCGGTAGACGATCGTTTTGACCAGCTGTGCGGGTTCTTCGTCCTTTTTGGCGCGTTCGTACAGCGCGTTCACCTTGTCGAGGGCGGAGCGGGGCAGCCCTTCGTTTTCGAGGGAGTCGATGGTTTTCCACTCGGCCTCGTAGGGGCCTTGTTTCGTCATAGTTTGGTTTTTCCGGTTATTCTGAAAGCCCAGCAGCGCGGTGGAGCAACAGAGAAGGATCAGGATTGGGAAGATGCGGTTCTTCATGGTTCGTTGGTTAGCTTCTTAATATGCATAATACTGTACATGGCACTTTTTTGCCACAAAGATTAAAAAAACACTAAGACGGCACTAAATTAGTGGTTTGGCGTATTTGTGGTTATAGAGGATTTGCGTCTTCATGTACAGCAATATGCTTAATATATGCTAAAAACGGCAAAGTTTTTGACTTGGTCGTGATTAACGGTTACATACCCACTTAATACGATGCAGATATATGGCGAATTACATATCGGCGGTGTTTTTTTTTGTTGGCATGGGGTGAACTGGACTTTGGGGACGTGCCGCTGTCTTAAGTCGGAAGTGCGAAGTCAGAAAGCCTCGCCCTGATTTTTGTCGGGGTCGGAATGCGGAGCTAAATGGGCGTTCGGTGCCGATTTTCCGCCTTCCGCCTTTCGTTTACCGAAGCCGACTATGTCGGATGGATACCGATTTATTTCGTCAATCGCTTCGCTCGTGTCCGACTTCAACACCATACCGTCCAAAGTCCAGGAGGTGAAGGTGTTGGTTAAATGGTTAAAGTTATATTGCTGGCTAGAGCATGTTTGGCGGATTGTTATATTGTTGTCCTTTTGGGGCAAATAAATTGTTACTTTTATAATCATTATAAATGTCATCGTTACTTTTATAATCGTTATAAAAATAATCATTATCTTTGTAATCGTTATAAAAGTAATCGTTATTTTTGTAACGGCTTCCCTCTCCTTTCCTCTATGATCCAGCAATTTTAACCGGCGGGCAGAGACGGCTGAACAGTCTCTCTCACTTTTATAATCATTATAAAAATAACCATTACAGTTAGGGTAATCCAAAAATAAACATCATTTAGAGTCGTTATTTTGCACGCTGGCGGCGTTGCCAAGCCTCGCCGTAGCTCCGGCTATGCCTGCGTTTGGCGGCTTGCCAGCGCACAAAATAACTTCCTCTATTCTGTACCATTTATTTCTGTGCAAGCCCTTATTTTCCTGCCGGGATCAAAATGCCGTTGTTGGTTCCCTTCGACAAGCTCGGGGGCGGGTTCGCTGGCAATCAACGGCTTAGAGGCGGCGAATGGGCAATAACCAACAACCAACAACACTGCCCCGGGACTTCGTTCCGGCTGCACTACTCCCCTCCAAACCGCCCAATATCCACCGCTTCCTCCAATGTACTGTTTTTCACCAGAAAATCCGCCATGTGCTTCGCCCAAAAGGGGCCGAGGGACGCCCCCTTCGTTCCCAGGCCGTTGAAGAGGGCCAGGCTGGGGAATTCGGGGTGCCTCCCCAGGAAGGGCCGCCGGTCTTTGACCGTAGGGCGGATAGCGGCGCGGTGTTCCACGACTTCGAAAGGGGTTTTGAGGATGTCTTCCAGCCGCTCCCCCAGGAAGGCGCGGGCTTCCGGCGTAGGGCCGTCATTGTCGAATTTCCATCCGTAGGTCGAACCCACCCAGTACAATCCATCCTGGAGGGGGACGATAAACACCCGGTGCTTGAGAATCTTCTCAAAACGGGCGCCCGGGATACGGACGATCAGCACCTCCCCCTTGGCGCCGCCGAAGGGCAGGTAATTGAAAAAGGGGTTCTGCCGGGCGTGCTGGCCTTCGCAGAAAACGGCCGTTTGGGCTTCCAGGCCTTTATACCGGACACCTTGGGCGGCGACTTCCAGTTTGCCATAGTCAAATACCTCTTCGGTGATGGCACCTTTTTCCCGCAGGTAAGCGCGGTAGGCGTCGGCCAGCCTGCCGATGTCTACCTGTGCGCTGTGCCGTACTTCCCCATAGCTGTAGGCCGGGACGGTTTTTTCCGCATACTCCTCCAGGCCGGCCGCATCCAGCATATACTGCCCGTAGCCCGGCTCGGCGGTGCGCGCCAGCCAGTCGTTCTCCTCCCGGCTGTTGAACAGCGCCCGCAGGATTGGGCGCTCGTGATAGATGGGAATGCCCAGGCGGCTTTCCAAGTCCCGGTACGTTTTTTTCGCAAACGGGATCAGCTCGTCCACCCGCCAGGATTTGACGTACCGCCGCCCGGTGATGGGGTTGATGATGCCGGCGGCCACCTGGGTGGCGGAACGCGGATTGTACTGATCCACGACATGCGCCGTTTTGCCGGCCTGCTCCAGGAAATGGGCCAGAAGGGTGCCGGCCTGGCCCTGGCCGATGAGGAGATAATCGTGTGGCTTGCTCAAGCTTTAATCAATTAATCCGGATGAATGAAATTCTATATTTGGGCGTAGCCTCAATACTGGACTTTGGATGTGCCTCTAGTTGAAGTCGGAAGTGCGACCGTCTGGTCAGCCGGTTAAAAAGCCGGAAGTCGGAAACAGCCAACAAATGGGCATTCAAAGCCTGTTTTTCCGACTTCCGCCTTTAACGCCAGGCCGTCTAAAGTCCAGCTCAAAAGGCAAAGATAAGAAATATAGCGCGGGCCAATATGTACGACGCCGACGGCAACCTGCTGCAGCGCACCGTCACCCAAACTTACCCTTCCTCTTCTACTACGGTGACAGCCTATGTGAACGGCATAGAGTACAAAAATGGCAGCCTGGAGGCCATCTACCACGAGGAGGGCCGCTATGTGAAGCAGAGCGGCACCTGGCGGCACGAATACGTTTTAAAAGACCACCTGGGCAATAGCCGCCTCTTTTTCAGCGATATTAATGGCAACGGGTTCATTGAAATATCAGAGGTGACTCAGGAACAGCATTACTATCCCTATGGCATGGCCATGGAGGGCAACTGGTATTCCAGCATCTCTCCGGAGTCGGCTTATCGCTACAATGGCATTGAGCATACGCCGGAGCTGGGCCTGGGCGTGTACAATGCCTTTTACCGGACGCTGGACCCCGCTACTGCCCGGTGGTGGCAGGTGGACCCGGCGGCGGAGAGCTTCTATGGTATGACGCCGTACAATGCGATGGGGAATAGCCCGGCGGTGTTTAGCGACCCGGAGGGGGATTTGTTTTTTGTAATTCCTCAAATAGGGATAGGAAAAGGAGGATTAAGCATTGGAATAGAACTAGGAATTGGCATACCAGGAGTCTCAAGTTTATCGCTATCTGGAGGATATACTTTGGGCTCAGGAAGTTATTGGTCAGTGCAGGGCTATGCTAGTGGTTTTTATGCAGGATACGGCTCTAAAGGAGCATTCGCAGGATTTGGATATCAATATGCAGGCTTTCAAGCCGGCTTAACCTACGGGAAGGGAGGATGGTCTTTTGGCGTAAGTTATGGCGAGAACAATGGAAGCTATGCTGGTTCGTTTGGTTTGAGCTATGGTAAAGGTGGGCTAGGCTTTAACGCAAGCGCTTCCAGCATTTATATGTGGGGGGCTCTAAACCCAGGCGTCACTAATGAGTCGGGAACTTATGGAGAATTGCAAGGTGGAGCAAATGGAATAGTTAAAGGTAATACCGGATTATATGAGGACGAGACTTTAGCTTACAATGTAATGGTTGAGCAAACAAAAGGATTTGGAGTTGAAACGGCTGCATGGCTAACAGATCGGGGCGTTTTGATTAGCCCAATCGAAACGCCTGAATACAAGAACACAGCTAGAGAGTCTTCCAATAATTTTTATAAAGTTACTATTAGTGGGAAAAAATTGTTTGCGCACTTTTTGGGGAAAAGATATAATATTATTGGACAGATACATACTCATCCAACTTTAGACATTGGACTAAGCAAAGCCGATAAAGGACTGATTGGAACAATCAAAAGAAACCCTGTTTACACCATTGGACCATCAAAAGTGCATAAAGGTTTTTATACAGGAGAAAATTATTTTATGAATTATTTTGGAGCTACCCATAGACTGCTTAGCGGGAAATTAAAAATTATTAATCCGTGATTCAAGTACGGCTGATGTGTTGCTAAATATCTTGTTTCGAATAAAAGTGTTTGTAAAAAACCATTGACATGAGAATAGTCTTTTTTGCTATTTGCCTTTTCATCTTCGCATGTTCTGATAAAAATGGAAATCGGCAAAAAGGTACCCTTGAACTAACAGATAAGAATGTTGAAAAATTACTCAGGGATAGGATAACGTATTCAAAGAGAAATAGTATACATAAAAGACATCCTGGTGTTTTTATCCTAAGGATGAGCTATTTTTGCCAGGCTGAGTTTTTAGAAATTGAGAATGTCAATCATATCACGGGTTTCTCACAAGAATCCATTTTCAGGTATTTCATTCTGGGAAACACGCCAGTATTCATCAGTTTTAACAAATTATTTTTTAATCATGCAGAGACGCTGTCTAAAGAAGAAATACTGCAAATCAGTGGTAATTTGCTCTTAGATGAAAATACTCCTCCTGATACGGGATTTAACAGCCTGTACATTTATAAACTAGGCAACCCTCCCGAGAAATTTTTCAATATGACTGATACCCTGTTTCACTATAAAGACGCAGATATTTTGAATTCCAGATTATTGGATTATTTGAATCCTACATGTTATTAGTATGGACTTCGAATTTTTTCACAACATGAATGAATAAAAAAATGGTATTAGATAATAAGGTATTTTCGTTTTATCTGGAATATTTATGGAAGCCATACATGGACCAGAATGGAATTGCGTGCAGCTAAGGGAAGTAAGATAAAAATGGAACACAATGGTTTGAATAAAAAGTGTTATGAATAAATTGATATTTCTCATTTTACCATTTAATGCTCTATCTCTTCTCCCGCGACACCATCGGCCAAGTCCCCTGGCAACGCATCCGGGACGAGTATCTGGTGCTGCGGCGCTATGACCTGACACTGGAGGATTTGGAGGCGCTGGACTGGACGGTGGAGTATCCGTAGGGAGGGCAACTGGTACTCCAGCATCTCTCCGGAATCTGCCTGCCGCTACAACGGCATCGAGCACGCCCCGGAGCTGGGCCTGGGCGTGTATAATGCTTTATACCGGACGCTGGACCCGGCCATTGCGCGGTGCCTGCCTGCCAAAACAGGTTTTGCCTGGTAGGCAGGGTGGCAGGTGGACCCGGAGGCGGAAGTTCTGTATGGCCACTCTCCTTACACGGCAATGATGAACTCGCCGCAGGTGTATAATGACCCGGATGGGCTACCCGCCTAAGGTTGGACAGCAGAAAGGGGAAAGCCGAGCGGAGTCGAGGCCAAACGTTTGCAGGAGGCATGGAGTGTCCAACCTTAGACGGGTAGCCCCCGGAGGGGGATATTGCGCCATTGGTAGTCGTGGGATTGGTAGGCGCTGTTATTGGCGGAGTAGGAAACCTTGCTTATCAGGCCTACCAGGGAAATATCAATTCTGCGGGCCCTTATTACAACCCCTCCAGCTCCGCCCTCTTTTTCTTCGGCAAACTGTTGACCACCAGCTCATAAGAATGGTCGACCAACTCCCGGAGGAAACCATCCGCCAGGCCGGTTTCAAACTCCACGGTATTCCAGTGCTGTTTGTTCATGTGCCAGCCGGGGCGGACTTCCGGGTGCTGCTCCCGCAGTTCGATGGCCCGGTCCGGGTCGCACTTGAGGTTGACGGCGAACTCGGCGCTGTCCAGCCCGGTGATGGCAAATATCTTGCCCATCACCTTGAAAACCAGGGTGTCTTCGCCAAAGGGGAAGGTCTCTTCCACGCCTTTTTTGGAAAGGCAGTATTCGCGGAATTCTTCGATGTTCATTTTTTTAGAGGTTTTGAGCTGGAATGGAGAGGCGGAATCTGCGGCCAAAAATCGCTCCATTCCAACTCGGGCTTAAGGGCAAAGATAGGAAAGCCGCAGCGCTTGTTCCCCTCTTGACAATCTTGTTAATCCTGTCTATCCTGTCATCCTGTCTATCCTGTCCTCAGTTCGACACCGGCAACACCTCCTCCACATACAAAGCAAAAACCCCGAAGTTCCGGTCGAAGTTGGAATACCGCCCCCGCCCGCCCTGAAAAGGTTCGAGCAGCGGCTCCCCGGAATTCAACAGGCTCTTTAAGTAGAGATAGTAGGCCTCCGGAATATAGCGGATGCTCAGCCGGGGTTGTTCCAGGTCCTGAATGGGATAAAGGGTTTGAAAGGCGAGAGCCATGGCCTGTCCATCTAAGCCCTCATCGCTGAAGAGCCAGCGGTCGGCAATGCCGAGGGAGGAAGCCGGGAAAAAGGAGGTGTCCGCCGTTTGTATGAGGAAATGAGACGTAAGAAAAACGGCTTGCAGCGAGTCGGGCGGCCCGTTGAGCAGGGCCAGCTCGTAGTAGTTGCGCCCGCCCGCCGGGTCCTGGATTTTAACTTCCAGCACGCCGTTGCGCCGGCTGCCGTCGGGCAGCACATATTCCGGCAGCAACCGGGCGGAAAGCACCGACCCCGGTACGGGCGGCCGCCCTTTGGCGCGGGCCTCGCCGAAGTCCGGATGGGAAACCACCATTTCCCACTCCTGCTGTCCCAGGCCGATCGGCGGATGGCTGGCGGAATAGTAAACGCTCTGCCCTTCCTGCCCGTATTCCGCCCACAGCTCCCCGGCCCGGAAAAGTTGCACCGTAGCCGGGCCGTCCAGTTTGGATCGGCTCAGGTTGAACGTCTCTTCGAAACCGATGCTGGACTCGACAATGGCCGTCGTGGCGCTGTCCAGGCAATTGAACAGGGCATAGGTTACCAGGATTTCCTCTTCCGGTTCGAGCTCAACATCAAGCCGGACCGTACAGGCAGAAAAGGAAAAAAGAAGCAAAGTAGTGTACATGCTCCAGGCGAACCGCGCCCGTCCTCGTGCCTCGGCCGGGTAAAAACAGCGAACAGCAAATAGCGAATAGCGAACAGCGAATAGCGAATAGCGAACAGCAAATAGCGAACCGCAAACCGCCGCCCCCCCCTTATACTGCCATCTTTCCATACCTCAGAATTTCATTTGATAACTGACCGATGGGATCAACGGGAACAAGGCGATGCCGAGCAACCTCCGCTCCGATCCGTTGTACCGGTCGAAATACAAGGCCGGGTTTCGCCGGTTGTACGCATTGAAAAAGCCGATCGACCATTTTCGGAAATAGGAACGCCGGCGCTTGATAAAATCGAAGCTCACGTCGAGCCGGTGGTAAACCGGCGTTTGAAAATTGTTGGCCACTTCGCTCAGCGCCACAACGCTTTGCTGCGGCCGGCCGCCGCCCAGGCCGGGTACGGTCGTCAGGACGTACCGGTTGGGCACGGTGATGTAATTGCCGCTCAGGGCCGTCCAGGAAACCGACCAGCTGAACTTTCGCCCTGCCCGGTGGTTGAAGGCGAGGGCCAGCTGATGCCGGCGGTTGTTGCGCAGGGGAAAAACCTCTCCCCGGTTCAGTTCGTCGAATTGCCGCCAGGCCCAGGAGAGGTGGTAACTCAGCAGTCCCGTCCAGGCACCCCGGTGCCTGCGCAGGAAAAGCTCCAGGCCGTAGTTCTCTCCCCTGCCCTGCAGCACCTTGTCTTCCCAGCGCTGCCCTTCGGCGAAGCCGCTGCCGGGCAGGAGGGTGGTCAGGTTGTCCATCCTGGTGTAGTAGGCCTCGGCGGTGGCTGCCCAGTACGGCCAGCGGCGCTCCACGCCGGCCGAGGCCTGCCAGGCTTTCTGGGGCTTGACCGCTGCGGTGGACGGGGCCCACAGGTCGGTCGGCAGGTTGATGAATTCATTGCCGATAAGATGGGCGTATTGCTGGTTCTGGGAAAAAAGAAGGAAGTATTTTGCCCCTCGCTTCGTAGTGTACACCGCCCTCATCCGCCCCTGCAAAGAGGACCAGAACCGCTGCCCGCTGAGGAAACCCGCCAGGTGAAAGCCGGGCTCCAGGGCCCAGGCGCCATACCGAAACTGGGCTTCGCCGTAAAGGCCCGACTCCAGGGCACGCAGGTCGAGCGGGCGCAGGCGGATATCCTGATCTTCGGGTTCCTCCCCGGTCAGCGGGTCCAGTTGGACGGCGCCCAGGAAACTGCCGCCCGATTGCGGCTGGTATTGATGGGCGGTCAGCACGCCTCCCAGGCGGAACGATTGCTCCGGGTTCCGCGCCCAGTCGACGTCCAGGCGCAGCCCCAGGTCTTTCACTCCGGAATAGTACAGGGCGCTGAAATAGCGCTCGTAGGGGTCTCCGTTGCGGACGCCTTCCTCTTCGGCCAGCATGCCCAGCTGAAAGCGGTATTCGCTGTAATACAGGACAGCCCGGGAAAACAGGCTGGGGTTCCAGGCGCGGTTCCACTTCAGGGAAGCCGCCAGGTTTTTCCAGAACAGGTCGATGTCGTACAACTGCCGAAACACCTCGATGCTGTCGCCGTCGCGGTTGTAATTCACGAAGACGCCGTCGGAGGTGTCCTGGTCCTGAAAGTACTTGAAGCGGTCCTGGCCGGCATAAAAACTGGCCTCCCAGCTGTCGCGGCTGCTCAGTTTATGCTTGAGCTTGACGTTGAGGTCGCCGAAATGATAGCCCACCTTCAGCGACGGGTCCACTGCTTTGAAGAGGGGCGCCAGCAGCAGGTCCCAGTAGGTCCGCCGCCCCGAAACCAGCAGAGACAGCTTTTCTTTCAGGATAGGCCCTTCGACGAGGGCTTTGCTGACGGCCATGCCCAGGGCGCCTTCCCCCGTCCAGCGGTTGAAGTTGCCCTCCCGGCCGTTAACTTCGATGACCGACGCCAGGCGCCCCCCGTAGCGGGCCGGCACGGCACCCTTGATCAGCTCCACGTCTTTAACCGCCGAGGCGTTAAATACCGAATACAGGCCGACCATGTGGTTGGGGTTATAGACCTGAGCGCCGTCCAGCAGGATGTGGTTGTGGCCGGCGCTGGCCCCCCGGATGTTGATGGTGCCCAGGTTGGCGGCGCCGGACTGTACGCCCGGCAGCAGGTCGAGCGCCTGCAGCACGTCCGGCTCTCCCAGGAAGGCCGGCACGGACTGTATGGTCGCTCCGTTCATTTGCTGCCGGCCGACATCGGCGTTGGGCACAGGCAGCTCAGCGACCAGCGGGGTGGCTTTCACCTCTACTTCCGCCAGCTGGGCAGATGGCTGCAGTTTAAAGTAGAACCCCTGATGGCTGAAAAGCCCTATCCGGCGGACGACGGATTCATAACCCACATAAGAAACCACGACGGACAGGGAGTCGGCCGGCAAAGAGAGGCTGAAAAAGCCGTCGGCATTGGTGGCCGTGCCTCTCTGGGAGCCGGCAAGATATACGTTGGCGCCCATCAGGCGTTCGCCGGACGCAGCATCCTCCACCCGGCCGCTCAGGGTATAGAGGAGGGGCGCCGCCGGCGCTTCCCCCGCCTCCAGTTCCCGGATGATCACATAATCTCCCGATTGAAAATAAAGGAGCGGCGTGCCGCGAAGAAGAATATTGAGGACGGTTTCCAAAGGAATGGATTCAAAGCGATAGGAAAAGTGTTGATCCGATGGCAAAGTATTGTTGCTGTAGCTGAGCTTCAGCCGGTTTTCCCGGCCGAGGATACTAAGGGCATCGGAGAGGGTGGCGTTTTGCAACACAGCACTCACCGGCTGCTGTAAGGAAGCCGGCTGCCCTGCCAGGGAAAGGGCGGCAAACCAACAGAACCATAGCACGAACCACTTCCTAAACTGCATGTCGGGAATTTTAAGCACATGCAAATATAAGGCCACTTTGAAAAGGCAGGGTGTGGCGCACGGGGGAAATACAAGAGAAAAATATTAAATTGCCGATCAGTAAAAAACAACCTGTCCTCCTTTGTTTTCAAAAGAAAACCCCAAAGTAGCCTGCATAACTTTCAGGCATTCTTCCAGAGATTGGTTGTCGAAGGCAGCGGTGTACCGCTTTTCCTGCAGGGCGGTTTGGTCTGAAATTTCAACGGCATAAAAGCGCTCCAGGCAACGCACCACTTCCGGCCAGGGGGTATCGTCAAAAAACAGGACGCCCTGCTGCCAGGCGGCGGCTCTTTCATCATAAGGAAGGCTGCGGATAGCGCCGGAGGCCTTGTCCATCTCTGCCGCTTCGCCGGCGGCGACGGGCCGGGCGGCTTCCTTTTTCGCGGAGGAAAAGCGCACGCTGCCTTCGGTGACGGTTAGCCGGACCGTACTGCTCTGCGGATAGGCCTTCAGGTTAAAAGCCGTGCCGGTGACTTGCACCCGGGCGCTTTCGGTTTCGATGATAAACGGCCGGCCGGCATCGGCGCTCACCCGAAAATACCCTTCTCCCTCCAACCGGATGCGCCGTTCGGCTTCGCCAAACCCGCGTAGTACCTGCAGGCGGCTGGCGGCATTTAGCGCGACGAGCGTACCATCCGGCAACTGTACCTCCTGCTGTTCCCCGGCCGGGCTGGCGTATTCCCGGGCGATGGCCGGCCCGCCCCGCCCGGTGAAGTAGAGCGTGACCAGGCCCAGCAATCCGGCCAAAAGGACAGCAGCGGCGGCAAAGCGCCAGTACTGGAAACGGATCACCCGCCCCGGCCGTGCCCCGGCGCCGCCCGACAGCTGGCCTTCCAGGCTTTCCCAACGCCGGTCCGTTTCCGGGTCCAGGCCGAAGTCTACCCCGGCGGCGGCATCCCACAGGCTCTTCACCTGGTCGTACTGCCGGCGGTGCGCTTCTTCCCGCAGCCAATCCTCCAGGGCCTGCTCCTCTTCGGCATTGGTTTGCCCTTCCAGGGACCTGATGATGATGGCTTCTATGTCATTGTTTTTATTCATTGCCATTAAAATGAAAAGCAGTCATAATAGTCCTTTTTTATGGCTTTTTCTCGCCACGAAAACACTAAAACACCAAATCCGCACAAAAACTTTTGTGGAATTTTGTGTTTTTGTGCTTTCGTGGCATATCCTGGCACCATTTTTTGAATAATGCCACCCTCCATTATTACTACCTGATTTTGGCCAGCTTCCCCTAAAGCCAGGCCAGATTTTCTGCCAAAAACAACAAAAGCCACAACAAAAAAGCCAGGGAAATCAGGGCGCCGCCCTCCCCCTCCCCGTAAACCCTGGCCCGCAGGCGTTTAAGCGCAATGCTGATCTGGTTTTCCACCGTCTTTTCGGAGAGGGAGAGCCGTTCGGCGATCTCCTTGTAAGACAAGCCCTCGCTTCGGCTCAGCAGGAACACCTCCCGGCAGCGCTCGGGCAGGCGGTTGACTTCGTCGTAAATGACGGCCTGCAACTCGTCGGCCTGCAGCTGCTCCTCCACCCCCGGGTTTCGGCTTTCCTGCTGATAAACGGCTTCCAGCGGAACGGCCTCGATTCTGCGCTTTTCCAGGTAGTTGAGCGCCTTGTTCCGCGTGGCTGTGAAAAGATACGAACGCAACCCCTCGTCCAGCTGAAGATGGCCGCGGTTGTTCCAAACCCCCAGAAAAACATCCTGCACCGCTTCGCGGGCGTCTTCCTCCGAGCGGAGATACCGGTGGGCGTAGGCCACCAGCATGGGCTGGAAGCGGTAAAAAAGGGCCTTTAATTGTTCGGTAGCGGTACGTTCACTCACGGTGGAGCGTTTTGGGGGCAAGATAGGGGTTTTTGGGAGGTTGATGGTTATATTGCTGGAATGTTATATTGTTGGCATGGCGGGGCTTGGGGAGTGTTGGAGTGTTGGAGTGTTGGATTTGGAGGGAGTGTTCAAAGAACTGTGTCAACTCCCATTTTTCTAACCGCAGGAAACCGTTACAAAAATAATAATTACTTTAATAATCGTTATAAATATAATAATGACATTCATAACGATTATTAAAGTAACGATTTAATTTTTCCGGCCCCTAAGAGGGAAAAACCGGAAGCCGGAACGGGAAGCAGAATAAGCGCCGGGCACCCATTTTCCCACTTCCGACTTCCGACTTGATTTACTGCACCACGAGCTTCGTTACCGCCACCTTATTGTCCGCCTGGAGGCGAACGATGTAGGCGCCGGGTTGCAGGCTGCTGACGCCGAAGCGTAGTTGGTTCTGTTCAAAACCCTGGGCTGCAGCTATATCCGCTACCTTCTGCCCCATCAGGTTATGGAGGCTTAGCGAAAAACGGGTATTGCCCTCCAGCGCGAAACTCGCCACCACCTCGTTGCGGGCGGGGTTGGGCTGGATGGCCAACCGGAAGAAATCCGCCGGGACGGCCTCTTCGGTTCGCACCAGGCCGATCTGCTCCGGCGTGAGGGGCACATGGTTGATGAAATTCGTCTCGGGGGCATCCTCATCCCCGCGCTGAGACATGCCGGGGCGGAAATCGCCCTGGTAGGTCAGGTCAATGGTTTCGCCAACATCGCCGGCCATAGTGGGGAAGACCGCCTCCACGAAGTCTACCAGATCGGGCTCGAAAACGACCTCCTCGTTGATGATGTCGTAGGGATCGGTCCAGGTTTCTCCGCCGTCCGGCGAGGCCATGATGTAGACGTGGCGGTAGTGTTGGTTGTCCTCCATGTTGAGGTAACGCTCGCCTTCCATGACGCCGGCGTAGGCCATGAAAATATTGCCGTTGGCGTCGATGCCGGCGCTGGGCTGGGAGGTGAGCGAGGCTTCGTAACCGGCTATATTGTCGGCAGTCTCGATGTCCAGCGTGTCATTGCCGTTCAGGTCGATCACGTCGGTAATGACGCGGCTGCTGTCCGGGCCGAAGGATTCGTTCCAGTAGTGCAGCCCGCTGGTGCCGGGGAAGAAACTGGTGTTGCCGTCAGTCAGGTCGTCGTCCATGATGTACATCCTTCCCCAGAAAGCATGGGCCATGCCATCATGGTCGATGAGGATGGCGCCGCATTCGTCGGAGGTGAGAATAGCCAGGGAGTCGGGCTGGTCCGGGTCATAGGGCGGCAGGTCTTCGACAGTGTAGCCGGCATCCTGAACGTAGAGGTCCAGGGGAAAATCGTGCATAATGGTTTTCTCCCAACTGTCGCCACCGTCGGTAGATTTCATCAGAATCTGGTCGTTCCAGTTGTTGAAAAAGCCGACGGCCACGACGTCCCCTCTGGCGTCGATGGCGTAGGCGTCGCCGGAGTTGGCCACCAGGGCGGTATTGTCCAGCCCGGGCAGGATAACATCCACCATATCCCAGGTGGCGCCGCCGTCGGAGGAGCGATAGTAGAGCGGGTGGCCGTCGACGCCATTGTACTCGGCGCCGCCGTTGGCAATCGGCTGGGTAATGGCCAATACGTGGATAACCTCGCCGCTGACGGCGACGCGGGGCCAGAGCAGGCCCGGGCCGCCGTTGTCTTCATACACGTCGGAGGGGATGTCATACTCCTCCCAGCCGTTGCCGCCGGCCTGCCGGCGCAGCACGTGCAGCTTGGTGGCAGAGGAGTGGGAGATAATAACCTCGGTGCCGCTCGCTGTCACCACGTGGTTGGGCCAGCCGGTGCGGGTGGAGGCTTCCAGGCGCTGGGCGGGCTGGTCGCCCCAGCCGCCGTCCACGGTGCGGTTGTAGCCGGTGCCCCGGTCGGGATAAGCGCCGGCATCATCAAAGCCCATGGTCCATACGGCCATCAGGCTGCCGTCCGCGCCGCGGGAGGTGCGGTCTGCCACGGAGTTGTTGGACTGCAGGTCGTAGATCGTGGTGCCGATCGGGAACTCCCTGCCGCTGCGGAGGCCCACCGGAGACTGGACATTCAAGGGGTGTATCCCCACAGGGCCTTCCGGCGCCACAGGAAGGGCGTCGATGCATTCGGAGGCCAGGGCCGGGACAGTAACGCCGGCCTTGCGGGCCAGCTGTTTCTGAGCCGGCGCAACGCTGGCCAGCATGAGGGCCAGGCCCATCAAAAAGAGTTTCAGTCGAGTTGATTCCATCACAAATAATTTTGGTTAATAATGTTTGAAGTTGCATGCGCAGCGGGAACCTGGGGAAGCAGCTGCGCATGCAACTTCGATCGGAGGGCCAGCGGCAGCCGTGCAGCAATATTTCCTGGATGCTTTGGGCATGGGAATACCATGCAGGCTCAGAGTATGTTTGGAGGTGGTGCTTTTGAAGCGAAAAAATCAGATTTTGGGTTCTCACGAAGGTATTTTTTCGGCCCATAGCAGCGCTACGGGGCGAAAAAATGGCAAAGTGAGCCTGCCTGCCCGCGAGGCCACGCGGCCGAGCAGGCAGGGTTCCAAAAGCTGGTTTTTGCAGCCAAAATAGCCTGCCCCGATGCCTATCGGGGACTACCTCCAAACATACTCTCAAAGGCCAGTGCCGTGAATAGGTAGGTTTACAGTTTAAATGAGATGTTTGTGCGAGGAAATGGAGTAACGGAAAAGAGAGCTGTTCTTACTTTGCGGGTTCAGAAGGGAAATATAGGCAGGCTGCGCTTAAGGCGCAAACGAATTCGGGAAATTGACGGGAGCCCGACGGAGTGTACGGGCGGGATTCGGTTGTTCGGGGTTCGCAGGTTCGCAAGGCCTGCGGGAGGCCAGCGAACACCGAACACCGAACAACCGCCCCTCCCTTTCCCTACCGCACCATCAACCGGGCCACCGCCGCCTTGTCCTCTGCCTGCAGGCGGACGAGATACAGGCCGGCCGGCAAGCCGCTCAGATCAATACGCTGCAGGTTGTGGCCAAATGCCTCATCAGTATCCACATCTGCTACTTTCTGGCCCATGAGGTTGTGGAGGCTCAGGGCATAGCGGGCGTTGCGCTCCGGCTCGAAGCTCACCCAGGCCTCGCTGCGGGCAGGGTTGGGCTGGACTTCCATCTGGAAATATTCGGGCGATACCGTTTCTTCTGCGCCCACCATGCAGGAATAACCGGTCGGGATACTGACGAAATTGATGAAATTGATCTCAAAAGGGTCCATATCCCCCTGTACGGCGAGGCCGGGCCGGAAATCCTGCTGGTAGATGAGGTCCACATTACTGCCCACGTCCCTGGCTATTGCCGGAAAGACGGCTTCGTAAAAGGCAACCAGATCCGGCTCGAAGACGATGTCCTCGTTGATGATGTCATAAGGCGCGGCCCAGGTTTCTCCGCCGTCTGTAGAAGAGGTGAGATATACGTGGCGGTAGTGCTGATTGTCCTCCAGGGCAATGAACGCATCTCCTTCCATCACCGAGCTGTAAGCCAGGAAAATATTGCCGCAGGTGTCGATGCCGACGCTGGGGTGAGAGGTGAGGGACAAACCGTAATTGGCAATATTATCGATCGATGCGATATCGATGGTGTCATTGCCGTTCAGGTCTTCCACATCCACGATTGTGCGGATGCTATCCTCGCCGAAAGATTCATTCCAGTAGGCGATGCCGCCGGTGCCGGGATAAAACGTCCAGTTGCCGTCGGTCAGGTCGTCGTCCTGGAGGTACATCTGGCCAAACCAGACATGAGCCATTCCGTCGTGGTCGAGCAGCAGGGCACCCGAGTCGTCATTGGTAAAAATGGCCAGGGAGTCCGGCTGAGCCGGATCGTAGGGCGGCAGGTCCTCCACGGTATACCCCTGGTCGATCTCGTACCGCTCCAGCGGAAAATCATAAGCCGTGATGGTTTCCCAGCTGTTGCCGTTGTCGGTAGATTTGTAGACGTTGACGTCCGCCCAGCCATTGAAGACGGCGATGGCTACGGTTTCCCCCCGGGCGTCGATGGCGTAGGCGTCCGCAGTCATGAAGCCCATGAACCCGCTGTCGAGGCCGGGGATGATGGCGTCGGTCACGTCCCAGGTGGCGCCGGCATCCGGGGAGCGGTAGTAGAGGATGTGGCCGTCGACGCCTTCGTACTCAACTCCTCCGTTAGCGATCGGGAAAGTAATGGCGATCATGTGGATGGTTTCCCCATCGGGGCCGCCAACGGCGATCCTCGGCCAGACGGTGCCCGGCCCGGCGGTGACGGGCACATCCGCTTCTATCCAGGGTTCATCCGGGCCGTTGCGGCGCAGGCTGTACGGATTTATCGCGGAGAAATCGTGGCAGACGATCAGCTCTTTCCCGCTGGCGGTCACGACATGGGCGGGCCATCCGGTGCGAAGGGATGCTTCCAGGCGGGCCGTAGTCTGGTCGCCCCATCCGGCGCCGTCGAACCGGTTGTAGCCGGTACCCCGGTCGGGAAAGGCGGGTGCCTGCTCCAGGCCAATGGTCCAGGTGGCCATCACCTGTCCGTCGGGCGTGCGGCTGACGCGGCGGGCCATGCTGGAGTTGGTCTGCAGGTCGTAGGATGTTGAGCCGATGGGGAACTCGGTGGCCGCCCGGAAGGATACAGGGGGGATCGGGTTTGAAACAGCGTCGCCGGCCGGCACCCGCTCGCCCTCGGCGCACAGCTCCGCCACCGCGGGTTTGGGCACAGCCTGGTTGAGCGCCGGGTGGCGCTTTAACTGGGACTGGGCCGTAGAACGGGGATGGAACGCAAAGGCAGCCAACCACAAAAAGATGGTGAGTTTTAATAGCCTCATAGGACAGTTTATTTTGGTTATTGAATTTTACCCGGCTCGGTAGAGACGGGGAATGAATGAATGAATGAGTGAATGAATGAATGAGTGAATGAGTGAATTTTACCCGGCCGAGCCGAAGCGAGGACGGGGAGTGAATGAGTTTTACAGATACTAATCCGGGAAGTGATGATACAGGAAGTTTTCGGATAGGCTCTAAGATAGGAAGGCTTATTGAAATGACCAAACGGAAAAATGGCGCGCTCCGGTAGTTTACCGGGGGCGCGCCATTTTTGGTTATTTGTTATTTGTTATTGCCTCTTTTGGGGCGGTTGAAATGGGTTATCCGTCTTTGCCAGGGCCCCCTGCCAAAGACGGCCCTTTCGGCAGCCCTTCTTTTGCGTACCGAATGCACACCCGTCTTCGCTGCGCTCGTCCGGGTAAAAATGCACCAATGCACGAACACACGCTTATCGCACCATCAACTTCGCCACCGCAACCTTGTTCTCCGCCTGCAGGCGGACGAGGTACAGGCCAGCCTGCAAACCAGCCAGATCGATGCGCTGTATGCTGCTCCCAAAAGCATTGTCCATATCCACATCCGCCACCTTTTGCCCCATCATATTGTGGAGGCTGAGCGCATAACGGGCGTTTCGCTCCAGATCGAAACTCACCCAGGCCTCGTTGCTGGCCGGGTTGGGCTGCACCTCGAGCTGGAAGAAGGCCGGTTGCACCACCTTCTCGCCCACTGTAATGAGATCAGTTACAGGAATGCTGACATAGTTGATGAAAACGCCTTCCACGGGGTCGCCATCTGTGCCAATGACCGTGCCAGGCCGGAAGTCGGATTGGTAAATGAATTCTACATTTTCGCCTACATCGGCAACCATGGTAGGGTATACCGCTTCGATAAAGTTGACCAGGGATGGCTCGATAACCACATCGGGATTGATCGCATCGTAGGGGTCCGTCCAGGTTTCCCCTCCATCATCTGAGGCTACCAGATAAACATGCCGGTAATTTTGGCCATCT
The DNA here is from genome assembly GCA_020636375.1 of Lewinellaceae bacterium. Taxonomy (GTDB): domain Bacteria; phylum Bacteroidota; class Bacteroidia; order Chitinophagales; family Saprospiraceae; genus JACJXW01. The sequence goes on from JACJXZ010000002.1 coordinate 244,712, forward strand.
TCCATATTCGCAAAATCCTCCCCCTCCACAAGGGCGCTGTACGCTATGAAAAGGTTGCCGGCAGCATCGATGCCTGCGGAAACATGGGAGGTCATGCCGCCGTTATAAATGCCGGCGTCGTCTACATCGATGGTATCGTTGCCATTGAGGTCAAGGACATCCGCAATGAACCGGGTGGAATCCTCGCCAAAGGACTCGTTCCAGTAATTCATGCCGCTGGTGAACCGGTAATAGGTGGTGTTGCCGTCCGTTAGGTCTTCATCGCTCACAAACATATCCCCAAAAAAAGCATGCACTTTGTTGTCGTGGTCGATAACAATAGCCCCGGAACCGTCGGAAGTAAAAATGGCATAGGGTTGGGTTGCCAGCGTATCCCGGTCGGGAGGCAGGGTTGCCGGGTCGTAGCCCGAGTCGCGGATGTAGCCATCGATCGGGAAATCCCGAAGCCGGAAAGACTCCCAGGTGTCGCCGTTATCCGTGGATTTGAATATTTTGGTATCGCTAAAACCGCTGAAAACGCCAATGACTACGGTTTCTCCCCGGGCCGCGATCGTATAGGCGTCGGTAAGGGTAAACCCCATTAAGGTACTGTCCAGGCCAGGAATGATCCCGTCTACGATATCCCAGGTTGCGCCCCCGTCCAAAGAGCGGTGGTAAACGATATGGCCGTTTACCCCCAAATAGGACCCGGTGCCGGTGGCTGCATCTCCAGTAATTGAAATCAGATGCACCGATTCCCCATCCGGCCCGCCTACCGTCCCTTTCGGCCAGAGGGAACCCGAGGGAATGTCAGTAGGCGTATCTCCTTCCGTCCATGCTTCGCCGGTATTGTTACGCCTCAGGTAGTGCAAACGGTATTCGCCGGCAGTAAATACGTGACTGACAATAAACTCCTTGCCGCTGGCCGTCACCATATGGTTGGGCCAGCCGGTGCGAACACCAGCTTCCAGGCGGGCCGTGGGCTGAGCACCCCACTGCGCGCCGTCGAACAGGTTGTATCCGGTGCCCCGGTCGGGATAAGCGGTTTCTTCAAAACCCTGCGTCCAAACCGCCATGACCTGCCCGTCGGCGGTTTTGGAAATCCTGGCGCAGTTCGAGCCGTTGGTTTGCAGGTCATAGTCTGAAAGGCCGATGGGCACTTCCACCGCCGAGCGGAAAGACACCGGGGGTATGGGGTTGCCGGAGTAGAGAACCTCATGAAGGCCGGGCGAAACCGGCTCGGCGCCTATATCAGCTCGCATGGGTTCCGCCTTAAGCAGCGCCGGCTTTATGGCCAAACGGGACTGGCCATGGACTGCCAGGGCGGGACACAGAGCCAGCAGCGTTAACAAAGCAAGTAGTTGTAATGGTCTCATAAATATTAAGGATTAGTGAAAAATCAAAATCTTGCTCTACACTATCGAACATTTGCCGGGCGTGTAAAAGTGGAAATGTGCGAATGTGTAAAAGATACGGGGTATCCAGCCATATACATTTCTCATTCTATGATATTTGGGGGTGGGGCTGTATTCAGGTAAATATTGCTTTTGGAAAATCAATTTTTGATGTTTGATTTGCGATTTTTGATATTTGATTTGCCTGCCGCAGATTAATATACACCGGCTTTGCAAAACAAGCAAAATAAAAAATGGCGCTCGCACGACATGCGTGGGAGCGCCATTTGTGGTTGTTCGGTGTTCGCTTTATATGCCTGCGGTTACAATCGTTTGCCAACCAGGCGAATACCGCCCGTCTTCGCTACGCTCTTCCGGGTAAAAACAGCGAACAGCGAACCGCCACACTCATCACTGCACCATCAATTTAGTGACAGCGACTTTGTCGCCCGCCTGTAAGCGCAGCAAGTATACGCCCTGATTCAGGTTGCTTACGTTGAGGCGAACCTGGTTGGCGTTGAGACCATTAGCCGTTTCGATATCAGCCACCTTCTGGCCCATGATATTGAGCAAGCTCAGGGTGTACCGGGCGTTGTTTTCCAGCTCAAAGGAAACCAAAGCTTCATTGCGGGCCGGGTTGGGCTGTACTTCCAGCTTGAAGTAGTCGGCCGGCACTGCTTCCTCCGTATTGCTGACCAGGCCCAGGTCTTCCATGGGGTCCAGCGAAATGTGGTTGATGAAGTTCGTCTCCCGGGCGTCCCCGTCGTTCTGGGCGTTGCCCGGCCGGAAATCCTGCTGATAGAGCAGGTCGACCGTTTCGCCCACATTGGCGCTGATGCAGGGATAAACGGCTTCCATGAAATTGGCGAGGTCCGGCTCGAAGACGACATCCGGGTTGATCACATCGTAGGGTTCGGTCCAGGTTGCGCCGCCATCCTGGGAAGCGACGACGTAAACGTGGCGGTAGTACTGGTTGTCCTCCAGGTTGAGGAACAGGTCGCTCTCCATGATAGCCGTATAAGAAATGAAGATATTTCCATCGGCATCGATCCCGGCGGTAGGCTGGGCCGTCAGGGAGAACCCATAGCTGTTCTCATAGTTGTCAATGCCTCCGATATCCAGGGTGTCGTTGCCGTTTTGGTCCACCACATCGGCGATGGTCATCAGGCTGTCGGCGCCGAAGGATTCGTTCCAGTACTGCAGGCCGCTGGTGCCGGGAAAGAACGTCCATCCGGCGTCGGTCAGGTCGTCGTCCACCACCCACATGGGGCCGAAGGCGACATGGGCCATGCCGTCGTTGTCGACGAGCACCGTCCCGGTGCCGTCGCTGGTAAAGATGGCCAGGGAGTCCGGAGAGTTCGGGTCCATAGGCGGCAGGTCCTCGAAGCTGTAGCCGGTGTTGATGACGTACCGGTCGAGAGGATGGTCGTTGACCACAGTCTTGGTCCAGGTTTCCCCATTGTCGGAGGATTTCATCAGGATTACGTCCTGCCATTCGTCAAAGAAGGCGATAGCCACCGTTTGGCCGTTGGCGTGGATGGAGTATCCGTCGGCGGCCATATCGGTTATTTCCGTGGAGTCCAGGCCGGGCAGGATGACGTCGACCTTATCCCAGGTAGCGCCGGCGTCGGTGGAGCGGTAGTAGAGCGGGTGCGGGTCGAGGCCTTCATATATGGCACCGCCATTGCCCGAGGGGGTAGTCAGCGCGATGACGTGGATGGTATTGCCGCTGGCGGCGGCGCGGGGCCAGAGCAGGCCTGGGCCGCCGGCTGCCGGATAGATATTGGAGGTCATAACCCCTTCCGTCCAGGTGCTGCTGCCCGCTTCCCGGCGCATAGTGACCAGTTGGTTGGTGCCGTCGTGGGCGATGGTGAGTTCGGTTCCGTTTTCAGTGGCCACATGGCTGGGCCAGCCGGTGCGGACGCTCTCCAGGCGAACGCCGGGCTGGTCGCCCCATACGCCGTCCACCTGCCGGTTGTAGCCGGTACCGCGGTCTCCCAGGGCAGGGTCCTGCGCCATGGTCCAGACGCCCATCAGGCTGCCGTCTGCCCCGCGGGAGAGCCGGTTGCCCATGCTGGCGTTGGTCTGGTAATCGTAGACGGTCGTGCCGATCGGGAACTCAGACCCGGCGCGGAAAGAGACCGGCAGGTCGATGTTAACCGGGTTGACGGCAATGTCGCCGACATCCTGCGCGGGGAAGGGATCCAGGCATTCTTTTTGTTTGAATGCGGTTTGCGGGCCGTAGGGCGTCACCGCCACTTTGACCTGCGCCTGCACAGAGCGGGTGAAAAAGAAGGCCGAAAAGGCCAGCAGCGTAAATAGTCGTACTAGTCTCATATGAATTTAGAATTGGTTGATGAAAAATCTTGATTTTTATCGCCGGGTGATAGGTGTGCCTGACTGGACTTTGGACGTGCCACTGTTTTAAGTCGGAAGGCGGAATGGGGCTCCAAATGGGCGCAAAGCGCCTGCTTTTCCGATTTCCGCCTTCAACCCCGGACCGTCCAAAGTTTAGGTGCCTGAGGTGCCTGATAAGAAAAAAGTTGGATGATTAGGCTTGTATTGACGTGAAGAATTCCGCCTCAAATATACGAAGGGCCCGCCCAACAAACAACAAAAAAAAATGGCGTTCGAACGACATGCGTCCGAACGCCATTGTGGCGATTCGAGATTCGCTAACCGCAGCTGAATGCGAATAGCGAACAGCGAAACGCGAACCATCGAAGGATTACTGCACCATCAACTTGGTCACCGCCACCTTATCCTCCGCCTGCAGGCGCAGCAGGTAAACCCCCTGGTTCAGGTTGCCTACGTTGATCCGCACCTGGTTGGCGCTGAAGCCGTTGGCCGTTTCGATGTCGGCTACTTTCTGGCCCATGATGTTGAGCAGGCTCAGGCTATACTGGGCGTTGTTTTCCAGCTTAAAGCTCACCAATGCCTCATTGCGGGCCGGGTTGGGCTGTACTTCCAGCTTAAAATAGTCGGCCTGAACCGTTTCCTCCTTGGTTCCGGTAGTAGGGAACACAATACCCAAATCTTCCCTCGGAGACAGCGTAACATGGTTGATGAAGGACGTCTCAAACGCGTCCATATCACCGCGAACGGCCAGGCCAGGGCGGAAGTCCTGCTGGTAAACTATATCCATACTGCCGGTATCGACATTAGAAGTAACCGAGGGGAATACCGCCTCGTAGAAATCGACCAGGTCTGGTTCGAAAACGACATCCGGGTTGATGATGTCGTAGGGGGCGGACCAGGTTTCTCCGCCATCCTGAGAGGTAGTGACGTATACGTGGCGATAGTACTGGTTGTCTTCCAGGTTGAGGAAGCGGTCCGTTTCCATCACACTGGCGTAAGCCAAGTAAATATTGCCAAATTCATCGACCCCTGCATTAGGCTGGCCGGTAAGGGAACACTCGTAAGCAGCAATGTCGCCAGTGCCAAGATCAAGGGTATCATTACCATTGAGGTCGAGGACATCGACAATCATGCGGCTGCTATCCGGGCCGAAGGTTTCGTTCCAGTACATCAGTCCGCTAATGGTCGGATAGAAACTGGTTGTCCCATCAGTCAGGTCACCATCTGTAACATACATCCTTCCCCAAAAAGCGTGAACCATCCCGTTAGGGTCAATGATCACTGCCCCTGCTTCATCACTAGTTAGGATAGCCAAAGAATCGGCCAGGCTGGCGTTTTCGCCATTATTTATAGCGGGGTGGTCCTCCGGATAAGGAGGAATGTCATCAAAAGTATAGCCGGCATCGGCAACGTACCGGTCCAGAGGATGATCGTGCATAATGGTCTTCGTCCAGGTCTCTCCGTTGTCCTCCGACTTCATCAGGGTGACATCGCTCCAGTTGTCAAAATAAGCGAAAGCCACCACATCGCCTCGGGAATCGATAGCGTAACCATCTCCACTACTAGCAACAATAGAAGAGTTGTCCAATCCGGGCATAATGACGTCCACCTTATCCCAGGTGGCGCCGCCGTCCGTAGACCGATAGTACAGCGGGTGGCCGTCTACGCCTTCGTAAACAGCGCCGCCGTTGCCAACAGGCTGAGAAATGGCCACAACATGCACGTTCTCACCGCTGGCAGTAGCCCGGGGCCACAAGAGCCCGGGGCCGCCGTTGGCGGGAAGGATACCGGAGGGAATATCGTATTCCTCCCAGGAGCTGGCGCCGGCTTCGCGGCGAGCTACATGAATGGCCGGCGTTCCGGCGTGAGAGATGCTCATTTCCGTGCCGCTTGCCGTAATGACGTGGCTGGGCCATCCAATGCGGATGCTTTCGATGCGTGCCGATGGTTGGTCACCCCATACGCCACCCGTGGTTTTATTGTAGCCGGAACCACGGTCGGGTGCGCTTAAGTCGCCATTCAAACTAAACGTCCAGACACTATAAATCTCGCCGTCGGGACCGCGGGAGATGCGGTCGTCCACCGAGTTGTTGGACTGCAGGTCGTACGTGGTAACGCCGATCGGGAATTCAGATCCGGCGCGGAAAGAAACGGGCATTTGAACATCTACCGGATTCGCAGTTGCTGCGTCTGCCGGCACATCAAGGAACGGTTCTATGCATCTTTCGGCGGGTTGTGCCTTCATGAGGCTGCTCCTTTTGAGCGTTGACTGCCCGAAGACAGTAGTACTCGCGGCCATGGCAAAGATGGCTACCATTGTTAGGAGTCGAGTTAATTTCATAAACTAATCTATTTGGTTTAATAAGTGATCAATATACAAAGGTTAAACAAAACAAAAAATGGCGCTCCTGCGACATGCGTGGAAACGCCATTTCTTTTGGTTATTGGTTGTCAGTTGTTTGTTATCCAAATCAAAAACAATCAGCCAATAACTCCTCCATCACTGCACCATCAACTTGGTAACGGCAACTTTATCGTCCGCCTGCAGGCGCAGTAAATATACGCCCTGATTCAGGTTGCTTACATTGATCCGCACCTGGTTGGCGCTGAAGCCGTTGGCCGTTTCGATGTCGGCTACTTTCTGGCCCATGAGGTTGAGCAGGCTCAGGTTGTACTGGGCGTTGTTTTCCAGCTCAAAGGAAACCAGCGCTTCGTTCCGGGCCGGGTTGGGCTGGACTTCCAGCCTGAAGTAGTCGGCCTGCACCGTTTCTTCTTTGGTGCCGGTGCCCATGAATTCAACGCCCAGGTCTTCCCTCGGAGACAGCGAAATGTGGTTGATGAAAGAAGTTTCAAACGGGTCCATGTCGCCGCGGACGGCCAGGCCCGGGCGGAAGTCCTGCTGATAGAGGATGTCCATGCTGCCTGTATCGACATTGGAAGTAACCGAGGGAAAGACCGCCTCGTAGAAATCGACCAGGTCCGGTTCGAAGACCACGTCCGGGTTAATGGCGTCGTAGGGATCGCTCCAGGTCTCTCCGCCATCCTGAGAGGTAATGACGAAGATGTGGCGGTAGTACTGGTTGTCCTCGATGGCGAGGTAGCGGTCTGTTTCCATGACGTTGGTATAAGCAACGTAGATGTTGCCAAACTCATCGACCCCGGCATTGGGCTGGCCGGTCAATGAACAATAGTATAAGGAAACATTGTCTCCAACGATATCAAGCGTATCGTTGCCGTCGATATCGACGACGTCGGCGATGATCCGGCTGCTGTCCGGGCCGAAAGTTTCGTTCCAGTACATCAGGCCGCTCGTAGTGGGATAGTAGCTCGAGTTGCCGTCCGTCAGGTCGGCGTCCGTCACGTACATCCTGCCCCAGAAAACATGGACCATGCCGGAAGGATCAATGATTACGGCACCGGATTCATCATTGGAGAGGATGGCCAGGGAGTCCGCCAGGTTGAAGGTGCCAAGTGCGCCATTTGTTACGGCGGGGTGGTCATCCGGGTAAGGGAGGACATCTTCGATGCTATAACCTGCATCAATTTCGTAAAGGTCCAGCGGGTGATCGTGCAGGCGGGTCTGGGTCCAGGTCTCGCCATTGTCTTCCGATTTCACGAGGATAACATCGCTCCAGCCTTCAAAGAAAGCAACAGCGATAACATCGCCACGGGAATCGATAGCATAGCCGTCGGCCGTGCCGGAATTGATAACCGTATTATCCAGGCCGGGCAGGATGACATCCACCTTATCCCAGGTGGCGCCGCCGTCCGTCGAGCGGTAGTACAGCGGGTGGCCGTCGACGCCTTCATACACGGCGCCGCCGTTGGCAATCGGGTAAGAAATGGCGATAACGTGGATGTTCTCGCCGCTGGCCGTGGCGCGGGGCCACAGGATGCCGGGGCCGCCGTTGGCGGGCAGGATGCCGGAAGGAATGTCAGCCTCGCTCCAGGTAGCGCTGCCGGCAGTGCGGCGGGCAACATGAACAGCGGGTGCGCCGATGTGGGAGATGAGGCATTCTGTGCCGCTTTCCGTAACCACGTGGCTGGGCCAGCCGATGCGCACGCTTTCGACGCGCTGTGTGGGCTGGTCGCCCCATACGCCGCCGGTCGTTGAGTTATAACCGGAACCGCGGTCGGGTGCCGCCACGTCGCCGTTGAGGCTGAACGTCCAGGTACCGTGGAGTTCGCCGCCGGAACTGCGGGAGATGCGGTCGTCCACCGAGTTGTTCGACTGCAGGTCGTAAGTGGTAGCGCCAATCGGGAATTCAGACCCGGCGCGGAAGGAAACGGGCATTTGAACGTTCACCGGGTTAGCGGTTACCGCGTCGGCGGGCACGTCCAGGAACGGCTCCACGCATCTTTCGGCGGTTGCCGGCTTCATAAGGCTGCTCCTTTTGAGCTTGGACTGGCCGAAGACAGTCACGCTCGAGGCCATGGCAAAGATGGCCACCATAGTGAGGAGTCGAGTTAATTTCATAAACTAATCTATTTGGTTAAACAATACTAATCCGAGACTTTATGTTACTTGGCGGTGAAGATACGAATTTGCCGGGATGGGCTTTATAGGTAATGTTTGCCTTTTGTTGGCTGCTTTACAAATAGCATTATTTGTACTGGCCACCAAAGAAAGCTATTTTTTCGTAGAAAAAAAAATTTAAAACAAAAAGGCAAGTCCCGGCGGGAGGCTATTGAAATTCGCCTTTTTGCTTTGCGGCGGGCTCAACCTGACGGGTTTCGCGCAAGTTCTCACACTGCTGAACCCGGCAGGTAGAGCCGGGCTGTTCATATCATGTACTTGAAATACATGCTGAACAAAATGATGGCTACGAAGAACCCCATCAGGATTTTCGCTTCCCGGGTGAACAGCCATCGGGGGTCGACGGTGAAGTCGATGGCCACCTCTTTGGGCTTGCCGGGCAGCAACAGGCTCAGGCCATAGCCCAGGGACAAGGTGATGGCTGCGCCGATGAAATTCCACCAGAACCAAAAGATATCTTCTACTGCCAGCCATAAGAATACATTAACAACAACACCGGCAGCCAGGCCTATGTTCGCGCCGAGGGCATGCGTTTTTTTGGTCATGATGGCCAGCAGGAAAGTAGCCAGGATGGGGCCGAAGAACACGGAGCCGACCTTGTTGATGGCCTCGATCACCGTATCGGCTATGTTGCCGGCGAAAATGGCGAGGAAGATACAAACCAGCCCCCAGAACAAGGCCGTAAAGCGGCTGTACACCATGTAGCGCCCGGCAGGGATGTCGCGCCCGCGGCTGATGAAATCTTCCATCGTCACCGCCGAAAGCGAGTTGATGGCAGAGCTGAGGGAAGACATGGCGGCCGAGAGGATGGCCACGATCAGCAGCCCGATCATGCCGTGGGGCAGGTAGTCGCGGATAAAGACGGGGATCATCATGTCCGGCTTGCCGGCCGGCACTTCGGCCTGGAATTCCGGGGTGATGGCCACCATGGTGCCGATGATCAGCCCCATGAAGCAATAGGCGAAGGTGAGCGGAAAGCGGATAACGCCATTGAACAGGAGGGTCTTGCGCACGGTGGCCAGGTCGCGGGCGGACAGCATGCGCTGGGCCTGCGACTGGTCGGTGCCATAGTAAGATACATAAAGGAAAAAACCCCCGATGACCATCGGCCAGAAGCCGAACTCCTCGCCTTTGCTGAATCCCAGGGAGGAAAAATCGACGGCCTCCAGGCGGCTGCGGTCCAGGTTGGCCAGGAAGTTATCCCAGCCGCCGACTTCCACCAGGCCGAAAACCATGCAGGCGATGATCCCGATGAAAAGGATGATCATCTGGATCATATCCCCGTATACCACGGCTTTCATCCCGCCCTGAAGGGAATAGGCCAACGTAATCACGCCGATGAGGGCGAGGGTGCTGAAAAAAGAAATGTCCAGCACGCTCTCCAGGATAATGGAAACGGCATAGATCATGACCCCGGTGGCAAACGCCCGGCTGACCAGAAAAACAAAGCTGAGCAGCAGGCGGCTCGAAGCGCTGAAACGCCGCTCCAGGTATTCGTAAATGCTGACCACGCCGGAATTGTACAACGGCGGGAAGAGAATGGCCATCAGGAAGATCATGGCGACCGGCACCGCCAGCTCGTAACTCAGCCACTCCAGGCCGCCGCCCTCCCGGATGCCGACAAAGGCCGGCGCCGAGATGAAACTGATGGCGGACAACTGAGTGGCCATGACCGACAGGCCGAGCGGCAGCCAGCCGAAACTTTTGCCGCCCAGAAAATAGTCCTTCCCGTCTTTCTGGTCTTTGAAAATGTAACCGAGGCCCAGGAAGCCCACGGCATAAACGATGACAATAACGTAATCCAGGGTGTTCATATAGTGAGGTCGTTGGTTTTCCGAACGTTTGCGCGCCGGGCTGTTTTGGGCAAAGTTACCAAATTTGATTTATTTTCTCGCCCAAAAATCCGAATCTTATATGGCACACAGGGGATTCCGGGCTGCTGACACAGGCGGGGGGGACAACTTTCCCGAATTATTCTTTCTTCCGGCGCACTGATCCGCAGGGCCGCAAAAATACCCGGCAGGAAGGACGGCACTGCAAAAACAATGTGGCAACACTAAGCGTATCATATTGGGGATAATGGCTCATGAAGCCCGAAGTAAAGAGCTGTTAGTTACGGCCTGAAAGAGGATATGAGAAGGCAGGGCTACCAACTTTGCTAAAAAACAAAACCCACAAGAAATGAGGATCGAGGACGCCATTCAACAAACCAGGCCCTTCCGCAATGCGCGGCATAAAGCTACAGTGAACATCATTTTTACCAACAACTGGATACAGGAGCAGATCAAAATCGAGCTGAAGCCCTACGGGATCACCATGCAGCAATACAACGTGCTGCGGGTGCTCAAAGGCGCCAAAGGGCCCATCAGCACCTCGGTGATCCGGGAGCGCCTGCTCGACCGCATGGCGGATACCTCCCGGATGGTCGACCGCCTGCACCAGAAAGGCCTCGTCCTGCGCCAGGTTTGCAAACACGACAAACGCCTGGTGGACGTGAGCATCAGCCCGGAGGGCGAAAAACTCCTGGCTGGCCTGAAAAACATCAACCCCGGCCTGGACGGGATCCTGGACAACCTCACGGAAGAGGAGGCGGAACTGCTCAGCGGGCTGCTGGATAAGGTACGGGGGTAGGGGAAATGGGGGGAAATAGGTGGAAATACGTGGAAATACATGGAAATAGGTGGAAATACATGGAAATAGGTGGAAATAGGTGGAAATAGGTGGAAATACGTGGAAATACATGGAAATACGTGGAAATGCGTGAAAATGCGTGGAAATACGTGGAAATGGGTGGAAATGGCGTTCTGCCCGAACTAGCCAGCTATGGCGCAAGCGTCCAGCGGGGGACATTTCTCCCGATTCGGAGGTGCGTTTTCCCCCGTTGGCGGGGGTTAGGGGGTGGATTCCAAATAAAATTTCACGTTTTTAATACCGGGGATTCAAATCTGGACTTTCCAGAGCACCCCCACCTAAACACCTAATACAACCCATACACCTATGAGAGCACTCCGGAAACCTCCGTTAAGGAATGATGGAACGAAGGAATGATGGAATGAATACAAACCACCATGTGTTTATTAATGAATATCAATTTAAAATACATCTTCGCTTTATTCATTCCTTCATTTTTACCCGGCCGAGGAACGAGGACGGGCCTCCAGTCATTTTTACCCGGCTCGCAGAGACGGGCATTCCTTTTCCAGGGTTTCCGGAGTGCCCCTACCCAATCCCAAAAGCGCCCGGCCGGCCCGCCTACTTCAACCTGCCTTCCAGCTCGGAAAACTTCACCTGAAAAGCTTTCGGTTCCGGATCCATCACCTCCGGATAGAGGACCTTGTAGAACTCCAGATAATCCGGGCCGATGACGAAGGCCTGCAGGTCATCGTCCGTCACTTCAGCCTCTATTTTGAACCGGGACCGTATCTTTTCCGCCAGCCGCTTCCGCAAAAGAGGCCGGTGGCCCACTCCATCCCGGAACAGGCTTTCCAGGGGGATCAGCTCTTTCGCCTCCGCATTGTAATTGACGTTGTGAAACCGGTACAGCAAGGTGGATACCCCCGGGACAGCCCATTCATACATCTGCCGCACGCTGGTTACCCGGCTGGTATTCTGCACCAGCTGGTATTCCGAACGCATCTCCCGCCCTTCGCTGTTGAAATCCTTGATGAATTCCGTAAATTCGTCGATCGCCGCTTCCAGGCCGGCGCGCACCGCCCCGTTAAACACCTCGTGTTCGCGGATGGCGGGATATTTGATATCCAGGGCGTAATGCAGCACCGTGTCCTCCCGGGTAAAACCGATAGTGGTGATCTGCGGGCCGGGCCCGGCAGCCGGCTGTACGGCGGCTTCCCCCTGGCTTTCTTCAGCAGTTTTTGGATCGGAACGGCAGGCCGTCAATGCCAGCAATACCATTGAGAAGAATAAGCTTGGCCTTGTCATGGTCGTTGGATTGTGTGACGCATTATTTTTTTACCACCTGCCGCACCACCTGTTTCCCTTCCCGTTCCAGCCCCAGCAGGTACGTGCCGTCGGCCAAACCCGGGCTGTTTATCCATTCTTTGAAATGCCGGCTGACATAGCGGGTTTGTTCGAACAACAGCTTCCCGTCGGTTGTCGCCAGCCAGATGCGGAATTTCCCGGGCCCGGCGGCGTGAAACTCCAGTTGGATGCCCTCCCGGAAGGGGTTGGGGTAAACGGCCAGCTTTTCCAGCCCGATTTCTTCGATGGCGTTCACCATGACGGCCACCGACCCGGAAAGCCGGATACAGCCGTTCTCGTCTGTCACTTCGACGGCGTAAGCGCCGTTTTCGGTTGCAGTATAGGTGTTGCCAAAGGCGCCATCGATGAGGGTACCATCCAAAAACCAACGGTAATCGGCATAGCCTGCGGGCGCGGCCAGTTCGAAGCCGTTCACGGTGATAAGTTCGTCCGGCCAATCGGGAGCGGCCACTTCGAAACCTTCGGAAGGGGCGGAATTGCACCCCTCCGGCCCGTTGGCCCAGAAGGCGGCGGTATAAACGCCCCCTTCGGTTGCGAAGTAGCTCTGTTCATCGCCGAGAGCTGTCAGCTGGCCGTTCCGGTACCAGGCGTAAGCATAGCCGGCCGGCGCCGCGTTGGCCTGCAGCACGGCCGGCTGGTCCGGGCTGCAGGTTAAGGCTTCCCCTTCGATGGCCGGCGGCGGCGGCGAGTCGCAGGGGGCGGTTACGCGATAGACATCGCCGGCGCTGATGGCGGCGACGTACAGCTCGCCGGCGGCGTCTTCCCCGAACGTCACAAACTGGTTGTTGTTCAGGTTGGCCAGGTCGGCGTTCTGCCAGCCGCCCTGCCCGTCGGGGGAAAGGGCCCAGAACCGCCCGGTGCAGTAATCGGCGTAGATATAATAACCATACATGTCCGGATATTCGGCGCCCCGGTAGACATACCCGCCGGTGATCGAACAACCGGTGCTGGTATTGTTGCGGTAAGTGGCTACCGGGAAGGTGTATTCGCTCTGGGCAGCACAGCCGGACAGGTTGAACGCCTGGTCGCCTTCATAACAGCGCCAGCCGTAGTTCTGCCCGCCCGGGCTTCCCGGCGGCTGGTAGTTGACCTCCTCCCAGGTATCCTGGCCGACGTCGGCGATCCACATCGCGCCGGTCAGGCGGTCGAAGCTAAACCGCCAGGGGTTGCGCAGGCCGATGGCCCAGATTTCGTCGAGGGTGAAGTCGTCAAAGGCGAAGGGATTGTCTTCCGGGATGCTGTAGGGGCTGCCGTTGTCGACGTCGATGCGCAGCATTTTGCCCAGGAGGTTCAGCCGGTTCTGCGCCCGGTTGCCGGGGTCGTTGGCGGCGCCGCCGTCGCCCAGGCCGATATACAGGTAGCCGTCGGGGCCGAAGCTGAGGTCGCCGGCATTGTGGTTGGCAAAAGGCTGAGCCACCTCCAGGAGGATGAGCTCGCTGCCGGGGTCCGCCCGGTTGGCATCATCCGCCAGGACGCTGAACCGGGAAATCCGGGTGTCTCCGGAATTGTTGGTGTAATTGACGAAGAAATAGCCGTTTTCCGCATATTCCGGGTGGAAGGCCAGGCCGAGCAGGCCCCGTTCGCTGGCCTGAGAATTGACCCTGGGGTCAATATCGAGGAAGGGCTGCGGCAGTATCTCCCCGTTGCTGTCGATGATGCGGATGCGGCCCGCTTTTTCGACAACAAACAGGCGCCCGTCGCCGGCATGGGCAATGTCGACCGGCAGGCTGAAGCCCGAAACAAACAGCTCCAGCTGCAGGTTGGGCTGGGCGCAAATCAGGAGGTTAAAAGAGAGAAAAGCAAATATTAAAAGGGGCCTCATCGTTTTTTGGGCGGCAATATACCTAAAAGCGGGGGGAAATCCCACGGCCATTTTGTCAGCCAAACGCCAGCTGCCGGAAAGCCTTTGGCATTCTTCCTTGGCGAAGCCAGGACAAGTGACTACCTTTGAGCCGGGTTTTGACAGGATGTGGCATGTATGATTGGTGTTTCGGTGTTTCGGCGTTTTGGTGTGGTGGCCGCAGCACCACAACACCACAACACCACAACACCATACCACCGCAACACCACAAAACCACAACACCTATGCAATTTCCGATTAAAGCATTACCAAGATGTTGAAAAAAATCCTCTTTTGCCTTTTAGCCCTAAGCCTCGCCTTCGGCGCGCTGGCCCAGCTTCCGCGGACGAACATCTACCTCTTCGACGTCAAGCAGGGAGACGAAGGCAAACTTTCCTTTACCAAGCCCCGGTTCCTGACGGACTTCAACCGCAACGGCTACAACGGCGACCCGTCCTTCTTCAGCAACACGGAGCTGTACATCTCTGTGAAAAGGCCGGGAGACGCCCAGGCCGACCTGTTCCGCCTCGACCTGGAAAAAAAGGCCAAGCAGCGGGTGACGGAGACCCCCGAAAACGAATTTGCGCCCGAGCGGATGCCGGAATACTACACCTTCTCCGCCATCCGCCTGGAACAGCAGGGGCGGGACAGCGTCCTGCGCCTCTGGCAGTTCCCCATCAACCAACTGGTCGACGGCAAACCGGTCTTTAAATACCTGACCGGCATAAAGGCTTACTTCTGGCTGAACAGCAAGGAAGTCGTCGTGTATAAGGACGAAACCCCCAGCACGCTCGCCATCGTGAATACGGACGACGACAAGATCACCACCATCGCCACCAACGTCGGCCGCTGCTTCACGCGCCTGCCCAACGGCAACCTGGCCTTCGTCCAGAAAAGCCGCTACGACGGGTGGAAGATCATGGAAAAGAACCTCTACCGGAAAAACGAAGCGCCCCGGACCCTGGTGGAAACGCTGCCCGGGGCCGAACATTTCGCCATCCTGCCCGACGGCACCATGCTGATGGGCAAGGGCAGCAAGCTGTACAAATACAACAAATTTATCGACGACACCTGGAAAGAGGCGGTCGACCTGCGCTTCTACGAAATCCGCAATATCTACGACCTGGAGGTGAGCCCGGATTTCAAGCTGGCGATCGTGGCGGATTGAGTAGCCGGGAATTTCCGTTTCCGGCTCATCGAGTTGCCTTTTCCGGGCCGGAAACGGAAATTCCCGGTCTTCCGGAACCTTATTGTATGTTTCTCTAAGCCCTTTACCTATCATTGACCTTCCTCATTGCCTGGTCCGAGCAAAACCATTAATTTATCTCGCCTTTAGGAAAGGGATGCCCGCATCCCGTTATTGCATAACCAAACCAAAAGCCATGAAAAAGCTAATCATGCTGGCCGCCGTTTTTGGCCTGCCCCTCTTCGCCATGACTGTCTCCGCACAGGAAGTCAAAAGCAAGGAAAAGACCGAGCAGGAGGCCATGAAAGAAAAACTGGAGAAGGAAAGGGCCAAACAGGAAAAGCAATTGCAGAAACAGGAAAAAGAACTGGCCCGAAAGGAAAAACAACTGCGCAAACAGGAGAAAGAACTGGCCCGGCAACAACGGAAGCAGCAAAAAGCCCGGAAACAACTGGAAAAGGCCGCCAGACAGCAGCAGAAAGCTCAAAAGCAACAGGAGAAGGCGGCGAAGGAACAGAAAAAGGCGGAGAAGCAGATGAGGAAAAATCAGGAGGAGTAGGAAGAGGGAGAGAGCCATGAGCGCAATTTGAACGAGTGTTCATTTTTCTGCCTCTTCGGGGGGTATCTGCCTAAGAAGCTGTTGTCGGTTGTCAGTTGTCAGTTAGGGAACCCAATTGTTCCGGAGGCCCCAAGGCCAAGCCGACAACGATCAACAAACAACAAACCGCCCCCATCTGGCAATCCCTTCGCCTACTCCCGCCCCAGCCACCGCCGGCCCCGCCAGATGACATCCACATCCTTGCTGACGTGATAATCTTTGGCATACAGGAAGTTGAGGCGCTGGATGGTCCGTTCATCGAGGTTTTTCATGGGGAGCGCGTCGAGGGGAGAAAGCACGCCCGGGCGGAGCGGCGGCAGGTTGCTGTCGCCCTGCCCGGTAGCGGCATAGCCCACCCAGGTGCGCCGGCCGGCCAGCACGCGGAAAATGCTTCGGACAAGCCCGGCCGGCCGGCCGGCGACAAAGGCCAAAACCGGAAAAAGGAAGAAAAACGCAACGGCTATGAAGACGTCGGCAGTCCGCTTGTTCCGGCGGTTCCGGGGTTGGGCTATGCCGTAGCGGATGTCGATGGTGTACAGCTCTCCGGCCGTATTTTTGGAACTGCTGCCAATGATGGTCAGGCTTTCCTGCGGCACGATCTTATACTCGACCGAAGGGCCCAGGCGGGCCATCCAGCTCATGATATCCTGGGCGCTGACGTCTTTGGAACAAAAGATGACCTCTTCTATCTTATAAATCTGCACGACCTCCGCCAGTTGGGGCAGGGAGCTGAGGTACATCCGGGTATCAGCCGCTGCCCTGGGCGCCACCGTGCCGATGAAATTCTTCTGCACCTCGGCAAGATGGAGCAGGCGTTGTACCCGTTCGCTTTCTTCCTGGGATCCGACGATCACCAGCTTTTTCATCTTGTCGCGGCTCAGGTTAAAATTGCCGGATTGCAAAAAATGGATCAGGAAACGCAATGCTGCCGTAGATAAGATGGCCCACAGCGCTCCCAGGACGATCAGTGCCCGGGAAGAACGGTACTCCAGGTCCAGAAACCCGTAAACGGCGGCCAGCAAAACCGTCCCCGCCAACAAGCCCCGGACCAGCCGGCCGAGGCCGGATGGCGCGTCGTAGCCTCCGCTGAAGAAAACAGTGCCCAGCCAGATGGCAATATACAGTGGCGCATTGAAATACAGGAACGCGTCGTCGTAATAATCGGGATCCCGAAAGTGGTACGCCGCCCAGAAGTTCTTCAGGAACACCAGGCCGCCGAAAATGACGGCGGCATCGAGAACCGGAAGATATACCCGCCGGACAAAACCGGCGCCCACGGTCAGAAAGGCCCGGAAGTATATAGCGGCCTGCAGCATCAGGACGAACAGCCGCGCCTTTTTGCCCCGGAAGTGCTTGCGGGCAAAAATGATCATCGCCGTGTAGAAGGCCTTGACGTAGTTCAGGCTCCCCTTTTTGGTGCTCTCCCCCTTATAGTGGATGATGGTGGATTCCGGAAAGTAATAGTTCTTATAGCCGGCCTGAATGATGCGGTAGGACAGGTCGATGTCTTCCCCGTACATAAAAAAGGCTTCGTCCAGCAACCCGATCTCGTCGAGCACCGAACGCCGCAGCAGCATGAAGGCGCCGGCCAGCACCTCTATCTCGTGTATCTCCTGTTCATCCAGGTAGCCCAGGTGGTAGTGGTTGAACAGGCGGGAGGCAGGGAAAAGGCGGGACAGGCCCACCGTTTTGCAGAAAGCCACCCAGGGGGAGGGAAAACCGCGCTTGGATTCGGGCAGGAACTTTCCGCTCCCGTCGATCATGCGCACCCCCAGCCCGCCGGCCTCCGGGTGGGCATCCATAAAGGCCAGACACTTTTCAAAGGTATCTTCTTCGACGACGGTGTCCGGATTGAGCAACAACACATATTGCCCCGAGGACCGGCGGATGGCCTGGTTGTTGGCAATGGAAAACCCGGGATTGTGCTGGTTGGCGATGAGCTTCACCTCCGGGAATTTCTCCCGCACCATGGGCACGGAGTCGTCCACCGAGTTGTTGTCCACCACCCATACTTCCACCGCCAGCCCCTGCGACGCCCGCCGCACCGAAAGCAGGGCCTGCTCCAGGAAGTACTTGACGTTGTAGTTGACGATGATGATGGAGAGTTTCATATACCATTCACCCCAATAAACACAACACTACCCGCTTCGGGAAACTCCACCTCCAGCTTCCCAAAACCCCTGTAATTCTCCAGGCTAAGATGTTTGATCTTCATTTTCCAATAGTTTAAATAGAATGGCCGCCAAGCCCCGGAAATCACTCATTCACTCATTCACTCATTCACTCATTCCTTTGTACGGCACCCTTGCCACAATCGACCTTCCCAGCGTCAGCTCGTCCGCATACTCCAGGTCGCCGCCGAAGGAAATGCCCCGGGCGATGGTGCTGACCTGCACCCCGGAATCCCGCAGTTTTTTCGACAGGTAGAAAATCGTCGTTTCCCCCTCAATAGTCGGGCTGATGGCCATGATGACCTCTTTGACGCCTCCAGCCTGTACCCGCTGGATGAGGGAGTCGACATTCAGGTCGGCCGGGCCGACGCCCTCGATGGGGGAAATTACTCCGCCCAGGATGTGGTACAGGCCGCGGTACTGGCCGGTATCCTCGATGGCCATGACGTCGCGGATGCCTTCTACCACGCAGACCAGGCGCTGGTCGCGGTGCGGGTTGGCGCAGATGGCACAGCGCTTGTCGTCGGAAATATTGTGGCATTGCTCGCACTCCCGGATGTCGCGCCGCATCTTCACCAGGGCGCCGGCCAACTGCTGCGTCATTTCCGGAGGCTGCTTCACCAGGTGCAATACCAGCCGGAGGGCTGTTTTCCGGCCGATGCCGGGCAGGCTGGCAAAGGCATGGACCGCTTCTTCGATAAGTTTTGACGAGAAATTCATGACGGCAAAAATAAGAATAATGCCGGGGAATTAAGCGGATAAGATATTCTAAACTACAGAGCCGCAGATTTGTGCCGGAGACTGTGCCCTTGGCCTGTAAACCTTCCCTCCGCCAGGCTGTTCAATCGTTATACAGGGAAAAAGTTGTTGTGCGAACACTAAATCCCTGCATTAGGAACCTTCAGGGGTTGGGGAAACGGCCAATATTCATTTTCTTTGTAGTCCCGGCCATTTACAAAACCAAAGCACGAGACCTAAAAACACTCAAAATCAACGATCATGGCAGAAGTCATACGCATGCCCCGCATGAGCGACACAATGGAAGAGGGCAATATAGTCAGCTGGTTAAAATCCGAAGGAGACGAAGTGGAAGCCGGCGAAACCCTGGCGGAAGTGGAAACCGACAAGGCGACGATGGAACTGGACAGCTACTTTGACGGCGTCCTGCTCCACATTGCCGTCAAAGAAGGCCCGGTGCCTATCGACGGGATCATCGCAGTGATCGGCAAGAAGGGCGAAGACTGGAAGAAGGCCATCGAAGCAGCCGAAGGCAGCGAGAACGGCAAAAGCAACGGCGAAGCCGCCGCTCCATCCGGCGAAGGCAAAAAGGAAGCCCCGGAACCGGAAACTGCCGCCCCCAAAGAGGAAGCGCCGGCCGAAGCGGCCTCCGGCGACAAACGCCTCAAAGCTTCGCCCCTGGCCCGCAGCATGGCCAAAGAAGCCGGCATCGACCTGGCCAACGTCTCCGGCTCCGGCGACGGCGGCCGCATCGTCAAACGCGATGTCGAAGAAGCCATAGAACAGCAGGAATCCGCTCCCCAGCCCGCCGCCGCTCCTGCACCGCAGCCGGCACAGCCGGCAAAACAGGAGGCGATGGCCAGGGAAGAACCCAAAGTCGCGCCCTTCGCTTTCTCCGGCGGCGGCGCCAACTACGAGGAAAAGCCCATCAGCCAGATGCGCAAAACCATCGCCCGCCGGCTCAGCGAAAGCAAGTTCACCGCCCCGCATTTCTACCTGACCCGCGAGATCAACATGGACAAGGCCGTGCAACTGCGCGAACGCCTCGTTGAAGTGGCCCCCACGAAAATCTCCTTCAACGACCTGGTGATCAAAGCCGTGGCTGCCGCCCTGCGCCTCCACCCGGCGGTCAACTCCTCCTGGATGGGCGATAAGATCCGCGTCAATAAGGATGTCAACGTGGGCGTCGCCGTCGCCGTCGACGAAGGGCTGCTCGTGCCGGTCATCCGATATACGGACATGAAGACGCTCTCCCAGATCAACGTCGAGGTCAAGGAACTGGCCGGCCTGGCCAAAAAGCGCAAGCTGCAGCCCGACCAGATGGAGGGCAATACCTTTACCGTCTCCAACCTGGGCATGTTCGGCATCGAAGAGTTCACCGGCATCATCAACCCGCCGGATGCCTGCATCCTGGCGGTGGGCGCCATTATCCGGAAACCCATCGTAAAAAATGGCGAGATCGTCGTCGGCAATATGATGAAGGTGACCCTCTCCTGCGACCACCGCGTAGTAGACGGCGCTACCGGCGCCCAGTTCCTGCAAACGGTAGCGGAAATCCTGGAGGACCCGATCCGGCTGCTGGTGTGAGCCGGCACAGCGGCTATCCGTCTAAGGGCCTCGGCGTGAGCTCGGCCGAACGCTGGACAGCAGAAAGGGGAAAGCCGAGCGGAGTCGAGGCCGTGCGTGTGCAGGAGGCATGGAGTGTCCAACATTAGACGGGCAGCCGATACAGCATATACCTGGCTGAAATACATAGAAATACGTTGAAATGAGGAAATGTGCTGCGAGCCGGGCCCGGCGGACAGCCCGTTACTGCGTATTTCTATGTATTTCTAGTAACTATTTAGGTGGGCCTGGTGTCTTCGTGGCTAAAAAGCGGAGGGCTGCAAAAAGGAATCGCTCCCTTAGGGTATTGTTTCACCTTGTCAGGAAAAACTCCTGGAAGCGCCCCAGTTCGTGCATTTCCTGTTCCACGAACCGGCCGAACAGCCGGTCGCCAACCTGATGGCGCAGGGCGGAAATCCCTACGTCAATCAATCGCAACCCCTTTTCCGTCAGA
This sequence comes from Lewinellaceae bacterium, assembly GCA_020636375.1. Lineage (GTDB taxonomy): Bacteria > Bacteroidota > Bacteroidia > Chitinophagales > Saprospiraceae > JACJXW01. Next base: position 265,571 of record JACJXZ010000002.1, read on the forward strand.
AATATGTTGTCAAATGAAAAACCGGGCATATCCGAAGGGCGGCGCAAATCCCGGTGAACGAAACCAGCCCTGTGCAATTGCCCCAGTTCGTCTTCAAAAACGTCCAGCCACAGTTCCCGCCGTTCGTATTCATAGGCCCGGAAATCCAGAGGATAGAGCCGTTCCATGACTAGCATATCGGTGTCCAGGTTTTCATCGAAATCCAGGCGGATGAAGCGGACGACCAGGCCGTTCACTTCATTGGCAAATTTCAACTTTTCCGCTTCAGAACCAATATCGGAGCGGGTATCCCCGCTGAACAACTTGGCCACTTCCGTCTCAGACAAAGCTATGACCGTATTGTTTGCCCCGCGGGATAATGTCTTTGGATACCGTTTCGTCATGACGCTTTTTTGCATTCCCCGGCAAGATACGCATGATTTGAACAGGATGAACAAGTTTGGACAGGATTTACAGGCTAAACGGGACTTGTGGAGGGCAGCGTTGCGTTGCCCGGAAACCGCTCCCCTCTCTCGGTTCGCCGAAGCATTGCGGAGGAGAGGGGGGATTGAGAGGGGGTATAGAGACAGGATTTACAGGATTTACAGGTTCCCCTCTCCCGGTTCGCCGAAGCATTGCGAAGGAGAGGGGGATAGAGACCTAAGGTTGGACAGCAGAAAGGGGAAAGCCGGGCGGAGTCGAGGCCGAGCGTGTGCAGGAGGCATGGAGTGTCCAACATCAGACGGGTAGCCAATAAAATATTTATTGTAAGTATTTATTAAATTATAGTTTCCATCGTTCCATCCCCGTCCTCGTTCCTCGGCCGGGTAAAGTTCCATCGTTCCAATAGCAATTCCAACTCATTGCCCAGCCCTCAACCTTCTCGTCTGCTTGTTGTTATTCTACGGCGGGAGGAATTAAACCGCACGCCGGCACCTGCCTGGCAGATGATTCCAGGCAACAGGCCGGCGGCCCACCCCAAAAGCGTAAAGGCAGAAGGAATACCCCTGGCCGCCTTTCCGGCTTCGGGGCAAAAAAAATAAACATGAAAAAGACTCTGGTTCTGGGAGCATCGGACAACCCCATCCGGTACTCCAACGCCGCCGTCCGGCGGCTTGCCAAGGAGGGGTTCGAAGTGGTTCCGGTAGGCGTCCGGGAAGGAGAAATCTCGGGCGTGCCCATTCAAAAGGGCCAACCCCTGCTGGAAGGCATACATACCATTACCTTATACCTCAACCCGCAGCGCCAGAAGGAATATTACGGCTACATCCTCGGCCTTCAGCCCCGGCGCATCATTTTCAATCCCGGTGCCGAAAACCCGGAACTGATGCGGCTGGCTCAGGAAAAAGGTATCGAAGTGGAAATGGCCTGCACCCTGGTGATGCTTGCCGTGGGGCAGTATTAGGATGGGTTCACGGGCGCATGGGCACCCTGAACCCATGGGCCTGCCCCCTATGCCTTAGGGCTTGCAAAATAATAAGTGGTACAGAATAGACGAAGTTATTTTGTGTGCTAACAAGGCGCCAAACGCAGGCATAGCGTTCGACCGAGCTCACGCCGAGGTCCGGAGCTACGGCGAGGCTTGGTAACAGTCTACCCCGTACACTGCCTGCCCCGCACACAAAGTGTCGGGGGAGTGTCGGGGCAGTTAGCGCGCAAAAGAACGAGTCTAAATGGAGTACTTATTGTTTTGCAAGCCCTTAGCCCCCTGCTGGCCGACCTCCGGCATTTTGCACTCCTCCTCCGGCTTTTTTCCGCAAACACTGCACTCGCCGATCTGGTTTTTCAGCATAGGGTTGTTGGTGGCGCAGGTGCCCCTGAACTCCTGGCCGGTAAAAATCTGCCGGATATTGATCAGGGCAAAAGAAAGGCCGAAGACAAAAAAGATGATGGCTAAGACATATAGGAACTCCATAAAAACCAGGTTTATGTTTTGTCAAAAGTACGCTTACTCAACAACGGTTCCGTTATATTAGTTTACTTTGCAACGCAAACCGGGAACCAACGGAACCGGCGCAAAATTAAAATAAAAACCGAAACCAATGCAGCGCAAACTCGATGCCTTCGCCCGCCTGCTCACCATCATGGACGAGTTGCGGGAACAATGCCCCTGGGACCGGAAGCAGACTTTCCAGAGCCTGCGCAACCTCACCATCGAGGAAACCTACGAACTGGCGGACGCTATCCTGGACGAAAACCTGGAGGAAATCAAAGAAGAGATCGGCGACCTGATGCTGCACATGGTGTTCTACGCCAGGATCGCCGACGAGAAAGGCGCTTTCGACATAACCGACGCCCTGCACCATATTTGCGACAAGCTGGTCCAACGCCACCCACACATCTATGGCGACGTGGAAGTCGACAATGAGGAGGATGTGAAAAAGAACTGGGAGCAGCTCAAGCTCCGGGAGGGAAAGAAATCGGTGCTCTCCGGCGTCCCCCGCTCCCTGCCCGCCATGATAAAGGCCTACCGCATGCAGGAGAAAACCAAACAGGTGGGCTTCGAATGGGAAAACAGCGGGCAGGTATGGGAAAAGGTGGAGGAAGAACTGGCGGAATTCCGGGAAACCATGGACCTGGAACTGCCGCAGGAAAAAAAGGAAGAAGAGTTTGGCGACGTCCTCTTTTCCCTGATCAATTACGCCCGTTTTCAGGGCATCGACCCGGAGACCGCCCTGGAGCGCGTCAACCAGAAATTCAAAAAGCGGTTCGAATATATCGAGGCCAACGCCAGCAGGCGCCTCGAAGAGATGAGCCTGGCGGAAATGGATGCCCTGTGGGAGAAGGCCAAAGGCAAATAATTGGCCATCGCCCGTACTGTTAAGCGGCAATTTCTTACCTTTGCGCCTCTGGAATCTGTTTTTTTGCCTAAACTACCGTTTAGCGCCATTTGTTGAGATTACAGTATTTTTTAATTACTGGCCTTCTTTATGAGAAAAATAGAACTGGACATAGTCGCGTTGTCGCATAGTGTTACTCAATCCCACAATTACGCCGTGGTGTTGGGCGAGCAGGGCGGCTCCCGCCGCTTGCCGATCGTCATCGGCAGCTTCGAGGCGCAGGCGATCGCCGTGGCTATGGAACGCATGACCCCAAACCGCCCCCTGACCCACGACCTGTTCAAAAATACCCTGGAGACCTTCAACATAGAACTCAAAGAGGTCATCATCAACAACCTGCTGGACGGCATCTTCTACGCCCGCCTGATCTGCATCAAAGACAGCGAGATCATCGAGATCGACTCCCGTACCTCCGACGCCCTGGCCATGGCCGTCCGCTTCAACTGCCCCATCTACACCTACGAGTTCATCCTCGACGCCGCCGGCGTCGTCCTGGAAGAAACGGAAGAAGAAGGCGCCCCGGCAGAACAGCGCAACCAGCCGGCAAGCCGGCCGGCTGCCCTCTCCTCCTACTCCATCGACGCCCTGAACAAAATGCTGGAAGAAGTACTCGCCGAAGAGAACTACGAGCGCGCCGCCGAAATCCGGGACGAAATCCGGAGGAGGGAGCAGACGTCGTAGCAAAGGCAGGGTTGTGTTGTTGTTTGTTGCCGGTTGTTTGTTGTCCGACCGGGGGTTCCCGCAAACAAGCAACAAACAACGAGCAACCACTCATGAAGGCATACTCAATCCAAACTCACATCCCCCACTTTCACCGCTATAAAGTCTAAATCTGCTGCTCCGGTAGCTGGCAGGCCATTGATGTCGATCCGCTCGGGAAACAGCTCAGCCCACGGATTGGCAGGCTCGGGGAAAGTATAATCCAGCCGGATAAACCGCCAGCTCGTATTGTCCTCAAATTCGATGTCGATCCCCAGCAACAGGCGGCGCAGGGCAATCAGATCCAGGGTTGTAACGCGGCGGGAGTTGTTTACGTCGGCAGCGATGAGCTTATAAGGGCTGCCCAGCGGCTGAACACCGAGGATATGGCGGCTGATCAGCACCAGGTCCTGCGTAGATATATTTTCAGTATACCCGCCAAGATAACCGGCATCTTTTTCCGGCGTGATTGTGATGTCATCCCCGGGGGACAAACCCAAAAAACGAAAGCCCCCCTGAGCATCCGTAAGAGTAAAAGCAGGCGAAAGGCCGGAAAGGCTCACTTCTACATCTTCTACCGGAACACCATCTTCCCGGATGATCCGGCCGACAGCGGCGGGAGAATGCGGTCCATGCCCGCAAAGAGAAAAATTATCAAAAACGCCAACATAGGTAAGGCAAGAGGCAACGATTTCCCCCGCGCACCAGGCGTGTACTTCAATATTGACAAAACCAAGCCCCCCATCGGTATCGTCGCACCCCAGAAGGAGAACTATTGCCGCCGAATCCGGCGTTTCCCCTTCCCGGTTGATGGAAAAAATCAGTTCTTCCCCGCATTGAACCCGGGCTGTGTCCACCATGTCGCCCGCCCATAACGCCCACCCGCCTTCATCGGGAATGTCGTCGCCATCCGTATCCACCGGGAGTAATTCTACGGCCTGGCCAGAGCGGCACTGTAAATCCAGCGAATCTGCCGCCCAAACACCGGAAACGGCATTTTTTCCGGCCGGCTCCGGTACATAGTAAGAAGAAATCAGCAATATTGGCAGCGCCAGGAGGAAGCACGGTGCCGGAAAGCGCGGGAGCGAAAGTTGGTTAGCCATCTTTTTTGTTTTAAAGGATCATAATTTGCGTGGGCTGCTATTCTGTGGCACCACGCTTTTTTACCGGGGCAGATGGCGGTTTGCCAATGAAACATTGACGAATGCAATATAAGAAATTTTCACAATTATAAAAGGCGAGTAATAGGAAAATCCGGACAAATTCAATTTGCAAATACCCTGGAATGCTCGTTGCGATCTGCGATAAAATTTATTGGGCAAAATAATCGCGTCCGATTACTTACTACAACCCCCTCAGCACCCCAATCACCCGCTCCATCATCTTCTCCGTAAAATCCAGGTGGGTGACGAAACGGACCGTCTGCGGGCCGAAGGGAGATGCCTTGATGCCGTAGGCGGCCAACTGTTCCAGGAAGGACGCAGCCGTATGCGGCGGTTTCACGTCGAAGATCAGGATGTTGGTTTTTACCGGCCGCACGTCGCTCACGTAGGGCATTTCGGCCAGGACGGCGCCGATCTTCCGGGCGCGTTCGTTGTCCTCCTTCAACCGCTCCACCTGGTGGTCCAGGGCATAGATGCCGGCGGCGGCCAGGTATCCGGCCTGCCGCATGCCGCCGCCCATCACTTTGCGGAACCGCCGCGCCTGCCTGATGAAATCCCCGGTGCCGATCAGCAGAGATCCCACCGGCGCGCCCAGCCCTTTGGAGAGGCAGATGGAAATGCTGTCGAACTGCTCCCCTACCGCCTGGGGCGCCTCTCCGGTTTCCACCAGGGCGTTGAAGATGCGGGCGCCGTCCAGGTGCAGGGCCAGGCCGTAGTGCCAGCATAGCTTGCTGATGGGGCGCACCTCATCCAGCGTGTAATAACTGCCGCCGCCTTTGTTGCAGGTGTTTTCCAGCACCACCAGCCGGGTCCGGGGCAGCCAGTCGAACTCCGGCTTGATGGCCACCTCGATCTGGCCGGCATCGATCTTGCCGTGCGTCCCCTTCAGCAGGTTGATCGCCACGCCGGAATTGAAAGCGTAACCTCCCGCCTCATACTGGTAGACGTGGGAGTATTCGTCGCAGATGACCTCATCCAGCGGCTGGGTATGCACCTTGATGGCAATCTGGTTGGTCATCGTGCCTGACGGGCAGAATACGGCGGCTTCCTTGTTGAAAAGGGCCGCGGCTTTGGCTTCCAGGGCATTGACCGTGGGGTCTTCCCCGAAGACATCGTCGCCGACTTCCGCCTGCAGCATGGCTTGCAGCATGCCAGAGGTGGGCCTGGTCACGGTATCGCTGACTAAGTTAATCATGGCTGTTTTTATTATGCTGATTTGCAACTGGTTTTGTGGCGAAAAAGCACCCCGTCCGAAATGGAACGCCTCTTCCCGGACGAAACCGAAAAGAGGCGTTTTGCTGTGTATCGTTTTAGCGGATGGCTGTTGTCTGTTGTTTATTCAGGACCAACAACCAATTCCACTCCTAATCCTCTTCCACTTCCTCCAGATGAGCGCGACGGGCTTCATGCTCCAGGTGCGACTGCATGGAGGAAACGAACAGATCCTGATATTCCCGAAGGCCGGTGCCTGCCGGGATGCGTTTCCCGACGATCACGTTCTCCTTCAGGCCGTTGAGGTAGTCCTTCTTGGCGCCGATGGCCGCCGTGCTGAGCACCTTGGTCGTCTCCTGGAAGGAAGCGGCGGAAATCCAGCTTTCCGTACCCAGAGAAGACTTGGTGATCCCCTGCAGCAGCGGGCTGGAGGTTGCCGGGACGGCGTCGCGGTGTTCCACCAGCTTGCTGTCGTTGCGGCGCAGGAAAGAGTTTTCTTCCCTCAGCTGGCGCAGCGTGACGAGCTGGCCGGGGCGCAGGCGGTTGGAATCGCCGGCCTCGGTGACGACTTTCTTGTCGAAAATCCAGTCGTTCTGTTCCAGGAATTCGTACTTCTCGACGGCTTCGCCTTCGAGGAAGCTCGTATCGCCCGGGTCTTCGATCTGAACGCGGCGCATCATCTGGCGCACGATCACCTCGATGTGCTTGTTGTTGATGGTAATACCCTGGGAGCGGTATACTTCCTGTACGCCGTTGACCAGATACGATTGCACGGCGAACGGCCCTTTGATGTTGAGGATATCCCGGGGAGCGATGGCGCCGTCGGAGAGCGGCGTGCCGGCGCGTACAAAGTCGCCCTCCTGCACGAGGATGTGCTTGGAGAGGCCGATCAGGTACTTACGCTTCTGGCCGTCCTTGGCTTCCACCATCACCTCGCGGTTGCCCCGCTTGATCTTGCCGAAAGAAACCACGCCGTCGATCTCGGAAACCACGGCCGGGTTGGACGGGTTGCGGGCTTCGAACAGTTCGGTAACCCTCGGCAGGCCGCCCGTAATGTCGGCGATCTTACCCAGCTTGCGCGGAATCTTGGCGATCTTCTGCCCCGCCCGGATCGACTCGCCGTCTTCTATCGACAGGTAGGAGCCTACCGGCAGGTTATAGATGCGGAGTTCCTCCCCATCGGCATCGATGATCTTGATGGTCGGGATCTTGCGCTTGTTCTTGGTCTCGATGATGACCTTTTCGACGTAGCCGGTCTGGTCATCCCGCTCTACGCGGTAAGTAACCCCTTCTTCGACGGAGTCGTACTTCACAATACCGCCGAACTCGGAGATAATAACGGCGTTGAACGGATCCCATTCGCAGATGATTTCACCCCGCTGGACTTCCTGGCCCTCCCTGACGTGCAGCGTGGCGCCATAAGGAATGTGGTGAGATACGAACTGCTTGCCCGTCTTGCTGTCCACGATGCGGACTTCGCCGGTCCGGGAGAGCACAACATTCGTCTCATTGCCTCCGTCATCCGTGTATTCTGTAGTCCGGACGCTGTCAAACTCGATCTTGCCCACAAACTTGGAGACGATCTCCGATTCGGACTTGGAGATCGAGGCGATACCCCCGACGTGGAAGGTCCGGAGCGTCAGCTGGGTACCCGGTTCGCCGATAGACTGGGCGGCGATGATGCCCACAGCGTCTCCCTTCTCGGTGCGGCGGCCGGTAGCCAGGTTTTTCCCGTAGCACATGGCGCATACCCCGCGCTTCGTTTCGCAGGTGAGCACCGAGCGGATGGTTACGGATTCCACGCCTTCCTCTTCGATGTATTCGGCAGATTTGGAGCTGATATAATCGCCCGCCTTGAGGATTACCTCGTCGGTCACCGGGTGGTAAATATCATGCAGGGTGTACCGGCCTTCGATGCGGGAAGCCAGGTTTTCGATCACCTTCTCGTTGTCCTTCAGGGCTTCCGTTTCTATGCCCCGGAGCGTTTCGCAGTCCTCTTCGTGGATCACCACATCCTGGGCGACGTCTACCAGGCGGCGGGTCAGATAACCGGCATCTGCCGTTTTCAGGGCGGTATCTGCCAGGCCTTTGCGGGCGCCGTGGGTCGAGATGAAGTATTCGAGTACGGACAGGCCGTCGACGAAGTTGGAAAGGATCGGGTTTTCAATAACCGCTCCCCCTGTATCTCCGGACTTCCGCGGCTTGGCCATCAGGCCCCGCAGCCCGCACAGCTGCTTGATCTGCTGTTTCGAACCCCGGGCGCCGGAGTCCAGCATCATGTATACAGAGTTGAAGCCCTGTTTGTGGGTGGCCAGTTCCTTCATCAGCACGTCGGTGATGCGGTTGTCGGCGTAGGTCCACTTGTCGATAATCTGGTTGTAGCGTTCGTTGTTGGTGATGAGGCCCATGTTGTAGTTGTCCCAGACCTCATCCACTTCCTCCTGGGCCATTTCCAGGGTGCGCTGCTTCACGGTAGGCGTGATCAGGTCGCCCAGGTTGAAGGACAGGCCGCCTTTGAAGGACCAGAGGAAGCCCATTTCCTTGATATTGTCCAGGAAGTCGGCGGTAACGGCGAAGTCGGTGCGTTCAATCACATCGCTGATCACCTTTTTGAGGTTCTTCTTGGTCATCAGCGTGTTCATGTAGGGCACCCCTTCCGGCACCACTTCGTTGAAGAGCACCCGGCCGGTGGTAGTCTCAATCAGTTTGTTGACCAGTTTGCCTTCTTCGTCTTCCACGTTAACCCGCACTTTGATCATGGCGTGCAGGTCGACCTTGCCTTCGTTGTAAGCGATGAGCACTTCTTCAGGCGAGTAGAACCGCAGGCCTTCGCCTTTCACCTTGATGTCTCCCTCCGAGCGGCGTTCTTTGGTGATGTAGTACAGCCCGAGTACCATGTCCTGCGACGGCAGGGTGATCGGGGAGCCGTTCTGGGGGTTGAGCATGTTGTGGGAAGACAACATCAACACCTGGGCCTCCAGGATGGCGGCGTGGCTCAGCGGCACGTGTACGGCCATCTGGTCGCCGTCGAAGTCTGCGTTGAAAGCGCCACAGACCAGCGGGTGGAGCTGGATGGCTTTGCCTTCGATCAGCTTGGGCTGGAAAGCCTGAATAGAAAGGCGGTGCAGCGTCGGGGCCCGGTTGAGCATCACCGGATGGCCCTTCAGGATATTTTCGAGGATTTCCCAGATGACGGGGTCCTTGCGGTCCACCAGTTTCTTGGCCGATTTCACCGTTTTGACGATCCCGCGTTCGATGAGCTTCCGGATGACAAACGGCTTGAACAGCTCGGCGGCCATGGCCTTGGGGATGCCACATTCGTGCAGTTTGAGGGTCGGGCCCACCACAATCACGGAACGGCCGGAATAGTCGACGCGCTTACCCAGGAGGTTCTGGCGGAAACGCCCCTGCTTCCCTTTGAGGATATCGCTGAGCGATTTCAGTGCCCGCCCTCCTTCGGCTTTCACCGCGTTGGACTTGCGGGAGTTATCGAACAGGGAGTCGACAGCTTCCTGGAGCATCCGCTTCTCGTTGCGCAGGATCACTTCCGGCGCTTTGATCTCCAGCAGGCGCTTGAGGCGGTTGTTGCGGATGATCACCCGGCGGTACAGGTCATTGAGGTCGGAACTCGCAAAGCGGCCGCCGTCCAGAGGCACCAATGGCCGCAGTTCGGGCGGCACTACCGGCAGGTATTGTATGATGGACCATTCGGGGCGGTTCTCGATGCGGGCCAGCCCGTCGCGGAATGCTTCCACCACGCGCAGGCGCTTCAGGGCTTCCGACTTGCGCTGCTGCGAAGTCTCGTTGGCTGCCTGGTGGCGAAGGGCAAAGGACAGCTGGTCCAGGTCGAGGCGCATCAGCAGGTCCCGGATAGCTTCAGCGCCCATCTTGGCGATGAACTTGTTGGGATCCTCATCTTCCAGCATCTGGTTGTCAGCCGGCAGGGTGTCGAGCGCCTCCAGGTATTCCTCCTCGGTGAGCAGGTCGACCTGGCTTAAGCCTTCCGCCTCCTTGACGCCGGGCTGGATGACGACATAGCGTTCATAGTAAATGATGGACTCCAGTTTCTTGGAAGACAATCCCAGCAGGTAACCGATCTTGTTGGGCAGCGACTTAAAGAACCAGATGTGCACAACCGGAACGACCAGTTTGATATGCCCCATCCGTTCCCGGCGCACTTTCTTCTCGGTAACCTCCACTCCGCAGCGGTCGCAAACGATCCCTTTATAACGGATGCGCTTGTACTTGCCGCAGTAGCATTCATAATCCTTCACCGGCCCGAAAATCCGCTCGCAGAACAAGCCGTCCCGTTCCGGCTTGTAAGAGCGGTAGTTGATCGTCTCCGGCTTCAGGACCTCACCATAGGAGCGCTCCAGGATTTCATCCGGAGACGACAGGCTGATGGTGATGCTGTCGAAGTCTTGGGATTGAATATTATTACTCTTCTTAAATGGCATATATGAGTATTGTTGGTATGGGGTGGCGAAAAACCGTCACCCCAGTGAAACAATCAAATTAGCATCAGTCAAACTTCACATCCAACGCCAGCCCGCGCAGTTCGTGGACCAGTACGTTGAAGGATTCCGGGATGCCCGGGTTGGGCAGCGGATCTCCCTTTACGATGGCCTCGTATGCTTTGGCCCGGCCGTTGATGTCGTCCGACTTGATCGTCAGCAGTTCCTGCAGGATATTGGACGCGCCGAATGCTTCCAGCGCCCACACTTCCATCTCGCCGAAGCGCTGGCCGCCGAACTGGGCCTTGCCGCCGAGCGGTTGCTGGGTGATCAGCGAGTACGGGCCGATGGAGCGGGCGTGCATCTTGTCGTCTACCATGTGAGACAATTTCAGCATGTAGATCACCCCAACGGTTGCCTGCTGGTGGAAGCGGTCGCCGGTCTCTCCGTCGGAAAGGTACGTCTGCCCCAGGCTCGGCAGCCCGGCGCTTTGGATGTACTCATCGATCTCCTCCTTGCTGGCGCCGTCAAAAATGGGCGTGCTGAATTTGGTTTCCAGCTTCTCGCCCGCCCAGCCCAGTACGGTTTCAAAAATCTGGCCCAGGTTCATCCGGGAGGGTACGCCCAGCGGGTTCAGGACAATGTCTACCGGCGTTCCGTCTTCGAGGAACGGCATGTCCTCGATGCGCACGATCCGGGAAACGATCCCCTTGTTGCCGTGGCGGCCGGCCAGTTTGTCGCCCACGCGCAGCTTGCGCTTCTTGGCCATATACACTTTGGCCAGCTTGAGCACGCCTGCCGGCAGTTCGTCGCCAATGCTGATGTTGAATTTTTCCCGCTTATAGCGGCCAACTTCCTCGTTGACCTTGATGCTGTAGTTGTGCAGGAGCTTGGCGATAAGCTCGTTGCCGGCGGCGTTATCCGTCCAGTTGCTGTAGTCGACGCTGGTGTAATCCACTTCGCGCAGGGCGCTTTGCGTGAATTTCGTCCCCTTCGGGATGAGCGGCTCGTTGTAGATGCTCTTCACGCCCTGGGAGACCTTGTCCTTCACGATAACCAACAGCTTGTCGATCAGGATGGTCTTCAGTTCGTTCAGGGCGATCTTGTGCTGGTCTTCCAGCTTGGTCAGCAACTCTTTTTCCTGGACCTTCTGGACTTTGTCCTTCTTGGCGCGGGCGAAGAGTTGTTTATCGATCACGATCCCCGAGGTTGAGGGGGGAGCCTTGAGGGAAGCGTCCTTCACGTCGCCGGCTTTGTCGCCGAAAATGGCGCGCAACAGCTTTTCTTCCGGCGTCGGGTCCGATTCTCCTTTGGGCGTGATCTTGCCGATGAGGATATCGCCTTCCCGGACCCAGGCCCCGACGCGGATGATGCCGTTTTCGTCGAGGTCTTTGGTCGCTTCCTCGCTGACGTTCGGAATGTCGTTGGTCAGTTCTTCCTCGCCCAGTTTCGTATCGCGCACGTCCAGCTCGAAGTGTTCGATGTGAACCGAAGTGAAGACATCTTCCTGTACGACCCGTTCGGACAGTACGATGGCGTCCTCGAAGTTGTAGCCTTTCCAGGGCATGAACGCCACTTTCAGGTTTTGCCCGAGGGCCAGTTCGCCCTTATCGGTAGCGTAGCCGTCGCACAGGATTTGCCCTTTAGCCACCCGCTGCCCCCGCTTGACGATGGGCTTGAGGTTGATGCAGGTTCCCTGGTTGGTCCGGCGGAATTTGATCAGTTTATAGACCTTGCGGTTGTCTTCAAAAGATACCAGCTGTTCCTCCTCCGTGCGGTCGTACCGGATGATGATCTCATTGGCGTCGACGTATTCCACCACACCGTCGCCCTCGGCGTTGATGAGCATGCGGGAGTCGCGGGCCACTTTGCCTTCCAGCCCGGTGCCGACGATCGGCGAGCTCGGGCGGAGCAGCGGCACGGCCTGGCGTTGCATGTTCGACCCCATCAGGGCGCGGTTGGCGTCATCATTTTCCAGGAAGGGGATCATGGAAGCCGAAACGCCGACGATCTGGTTGGGCGCCACGTCCATGTACTCGATCTCTTCCGGGGTCAGCACCGGGAAGTCGCCATGCTCGCGGCATTTGATCCGGTCGGATTCGAAGGCACCCTTGACGTCGATCGGTGCGTTGGCCTGGGCGATCTTCATGAAGTCTTCCCCCTCGGCAGAAAGGTAAATAGGCTCTGTCTTAACCTCTACCGAGCCATCGGAAACGCGGCGGTAGGGGGTCTCCAGGAAGCCCATTTTATTCACTTTGGCGTGAACGCAGAGGGTGGAGATCAGGCCGATGTTGGGCCCTTCCGGCGTCTCGATCGTACACAGGCGCCCGTAGTGGGAGTAGTGGACGTCGCGCACCTCGAAGCCAGCACGTTCCCGGGACAGGCCGCCCGGCCCGAGGGCTGAGATACGCCGCTTGTGGGTAATCTCCGACAGCGGGTTGGTCTGGTCGAGGAACTGGGAAAGCTGGCTCGTACCGAAGAAGGAGTTGATCACCGAAGACAGAGTGCGCGCGTTGATCAGGTCGATCGGCGTGAACACCTCGTTGTCGCGGACGTTCATTCTCTCCCGGATGGTGCGGGCCATGCGCGCCAGGCCTACGCCGAACTGGGCGTAGAGCTGTTCGCCGACGGTGCGGACGCGGCGGTTGCTCAGGTGGTCGATGTCGTCGATCTCCGCTTTCTGGTTGATGAGGCTGACCAGGTAGCGGACGATGGCGATGATGTCCTCCTTGGTGAGCACGAGCACATCCCGGTCGATGTCCAGTTCCAGCTTGCGGTTGATCTTGTAGCGGCCGACCTCTCCGAGGTTGTAGCGCTTGTCGGAGAAGAAGAGCTTGTCGATGATGCCGCGGGCGGTCTCTTCATCCGGGGGGTCTGTGCCCCGGAGCTGCCGGTAAATATACTGAACGGCCTCCATTTCAGAGCTGGAGGGGTCCTTTTGCAGGGTATTGTATATAATGGAATAATCCTGGTCGATGTCGTCCTTCTGCAGGATCACCATCTCGGTGTCTGCTTCCAGGATCAGCTCGATATTGTCTTCATCGAGAACGATGTCGCGCTCCAGGATGATCTCATTACGTTCGATGGTGACCACTTCGCCGGTATCCTCGTCCACGAAATCTTCCGTCCAGCTGCGCAGAACGCGGGCGGCCAGTTTTCTGCCGATGGCGTTTTCCAGGGCGTCGCGGGTGGCGGGCACCTCGTCGGCCAGGCCGAAGATATCGAGGATCGCCTTATCCGTGTCGAAGCCGATGGCCCGCAGCAGGGTGGTGACGGGGAATTTTTTCTTGCGGTCGATGTATGCGTACATGACCGTGTTGATGTCGGTGGCGAATTCCATCCAGGCACCCTTGAAGGGGATCACCCTGGCGGAATAAATCTTGGTCCCGTTGGGGTGGAAGCTTTGCCCGAAGAATACGCCCGGAGAGCGGTGGAGCTGAGAAACGATCACCCGCTCCGCACCATTGATCACAAACGTACCTTTGGGCGTCATGTATGGGATATTACCCAGGAAGACGTCCTGTACGATGGTCTGGAAATCCACGTGTTCCTCGTCATTGCAGGACAGCCGCAATTTGGCCTTGAGGGGCACGCTGTAAGTCAGCCCCCGTTGCATACACTCATCGATGGTGTAGCGCGGGGGGTCGATGAAGTAATCCAGGAATTCTAATACAAAGATGTTTCTGGCATCTGTGATCGGAAAATTTTCCTGAAAAACCTTGTAAAGCCCTTCGTTCATACGGTTCTCGGGAGTCGTTTCCAACTGGAAAAACTCCTGGAAGGACTTTAACTGGATTTCGAGAAGATCAGGGTATGGTGAGGGGAGCTTTATTTTGCCGAAGTTCACTCGCTTTTCTTCGGCGGTTTGTACCTTACCGTTTGACGTCATTGGCAAAAAATGTTTATTTTTTCGGCAACAATTAGCTTTCTAACAATCGCCTGTGCTGTAATAATACCCAAAAAATCCGAAAAAGTTCAATATTGCTAAACTTTATTATACGACAATAGGCTTAGCCAGTTGTGACACAACTGGCTAAGCCTTCTGCGCCGAAAAAACAGCCCGGGGGGCTGTTTTTTCAACGGTTGTAGCAAGAGGCGGTTACTTGACCTCTACTTCAGCGCCGGCTTCTTCGAGGGCTGCTTTGATCTTTTCCGCCTCATCCTTGGGCACCCCTTCCTTGATCGTTCCAGGGGCACCGTCGACGAGATCCTTGGCTTCTTTCAAGCCCAGGCCAAGCAGGTTTTTCACCTCTTTAACCACTTTCAGCTTGCCCGCGCCGGCGGATTTGAGGATGACATCAAATTCCGTCTTTTCCTCGGCGGCGGCAGCGCCGTCGCCACCGCCTGCGGCGGGGCCGGCAACAGCTACTGCGGCGGCAGCCGGTTCGATGCCATATTCGTCCTTGAGTATGCCAGCCAGTTCGTTCACTTCTTTAACGGTGAGGTTGACCAGCTGTTCTGCAAATGCTTTGAGATCTGCCATTGTAAGAATTTTTGAAAAGTTGTACGTTGATAAAATATATTGTGCGTACAGCTTGGAAGCCGTATTTGAGGGCTATTTCGCTTTTCGCATTTTCGCAGCTACAGCTCATAGCCTTGCGAACAGCGAATACCGAATGACGAAAAGCGAACAGCCGGAAACTACTCGCTGCGCTCTTCCAGCGTTTTGAGTATGCCCATAAGGGTTTGCCCGCCAGACTGCAGTGCGCCGACGACGTTTTTCGCGGGAGACTGCAGAAGCGCGATGATCTCGGCAACGAGGTCTTCCTTGGACTTGAGGTTGGCTAATGCATCCAGTTTGTCGTCTCCCAGGAAAACATCCGTGTCGATATAGGCAGCCTTCAGCGTAGGCTTGTCGAAGTCCTTGCGGAATTCTTTGATCAACTTCGCCGGGGCGTTGGCCTTCTCTGCGATAAGCAGGGCAGTAGGCCCTTTGAGCGCTTCGTAGAGCCCGGCAAAGTTCTTCTCTTCCGGGGCGCTCTCCAGGGCTTTCTGGACGAGGGTGTTCTTCACCACCTTCATCTCGATGCCCTTCTCGAAGCACAATCTTCTGAATTTATTGACCTGCTCTACTGTCAGCGTCGAAGAGTCCGCCAGATAGAAATGGTCTATGCCGGACAGTTTTTCCTTCAATGCCTCAATAGTAGCGGTTTTTTCTGCTCTTGTCATTGCTTTTCAGGTTTTGAAAAGTTACTTACTTAACCAATGCCTTCGCATCAAGGCGGATACCGGGGCTCATCGAGCTGGCCACTGTCACGGACTTCACGTAGGCCCCCTTGGCGGAGGAAGGCCGCATCCGGACCAGGGTCGTGATCAGTTCGTTGGCATTTTCCGCCAGCTTCTCCGGCGTGAAGGATACCCGACCTATTGAGGAATGAATGATACCATATTTATCGACCCGAAAGGAGATTTTCCCACCTTTGACGTCGCTGACAGCAGCAGCAACATCCTGGGTGACCGTTCCCGTTTTGGGGTTGGGCATCAGGCCGCGGGGGCCGAGTATCCTGCCCAGGCGGCCCACCTGGGCCATGACCTGCGGCATAGCTATGACGACGTCGACGTCCGTCCAGCCCCCCTGAACCTTCTGGACAAACTCATCCAGGCCGGCATAATCGGCACCAGCGGCCAGGGCTTCTTCTTCCTTGTCGGGCGTGCAGAAAACGAGCACGCGTTTGGTTTTACCAGTGCCGTGGGGAAGCGTGGCTGTGCCCCGGATGGCCTGGTCGGCTTTCCGGGGGTCTACCCCGAGCCGAATGTGAAGGTCGACAGAAGCATCGAACTTTGTGGTGTTCACCTCTCTGACGAGTTTCATTGCCTCATCAAGTGAATAAAAGTTCTCTCTGTCCACTTTTTTCTCGGCAGCCGATCTTTTCTTGCTTTTTTTTGCCATTGTTATCGTGTTTTGAGGTAGTTAACGTCCCACCGCAAGCGGTGAGACTCCCTTCGTCATTTCCAGGATTAATTGTCGCTGGAGGCCTGTTCCTGCCAGGGCGGCGTGCCTTTGACGGTCACGCCCATGCTGCGGGCAGTGCCGGCCACCATCCTCATCGCCGATTCGACGGTGAAGCAATTCAGGTCCGTCATCTTGTTTTCGGCGATGGCCTTCACCTGATCCCAGGTAACCGAACCGACCTTGTTGCGGTTGGATTCCGGAGATCCTTTCTTGATCTTGGCGGCCTCCAGCAGCTGCACGGCAGCCGGCGGCGTCTTGATGATAAAGGTGAAGGACTTATCTTTGAATACCGTGATCACGACCGGCAGCAGTTGGCCCGGCTTGTCCTGCGTTTCGGCATTGAAACGCTTGCAGAACTCCATGATGTTCACCCCTTTGGCACCGAGGGCCGGGCCTACGGGAGGGGCCGGGTTGGCCGAACCGCCTCTAACCTGAAGTTTTATAAAAGCTTCTACTTCCTTAGCCATTGTTTTCGCTTTATTCGAATTGTATTGCCGACAGCTTCAGGGAAGCGTTTTCCGGAAACCGGAACGAAAGCTGAAAAGCAAAGAATCGATACTGAAAATAATATGTTAGGACAACTAGGATGTTTTTTCTACCTGCATGAAGTTGAGTTCCACTTCCGTCCCCCTTCCGAAGATCTTCACGATCACTTTCAGCTTCTTCTTCTCCTCGTTGACCTCCTGGATATCGCCCACGAATTCGCTGAAGGGGCCGTCGATGATCTTGACTGTTTCCCCGACGATGAAGGGCTCGATCATGGCTTCTCCGGCTTCCTGCGACTCGTCGACCTTGCCCAGCATGCGGTTAGCCTCTGCCGGGCGCATGGGGATGGGGTTGTTGCGCCCCAGAAAGTGGATGACATTGGGTATATTGGAAATGGCCTGGATGACTTCGCCGCTCAGCATGGAGGGGATAGCTTCGATGAGGATATATCCGGGCAGGATATTTCTTTCGGAGATGACTTTCTTCCCGTTCCTTATTTTATAAACCTTTTCGGTCGGGACCAGCACCTGGGAGATAAAATCCTTCCAGCCGGAACGTTCGATCTCCATCTCGATGCGTTCTTTGATCTTCCGCTCCTTCCCGCTGATCACACGAAGGGAATACCACTTCTTGTCGCTTGCCGCAGCATCCGAAGTGGCTTCAGTCTCTTCCTGTATTTGCTTTTCTTTATCCTCTGACATCACAATCCTTTATCCCTTGTTAATTTTTTATTAGAGGCTGTAGACAAAATCCAGGATGGTACGGGAGAACACGTCCATCAGGAAGATTATCGACGCGAGAATGAGCGAGGCTACCAATACCACCACGGTGCTGCTTTGCAGATTGGCCCAGGTCGGCCAGGTCACCTTGTGGATCAGTTCATTGTAGCTTTCAATAACGTACAATTTCAATCTTTCCATCACGCGGTTTTTTACGCGGGCAGGAGGGCTTCCCGTCTGTGCATTTGTACGGCTCGCTTCGCTCGCCTACAACTGCATCGACGGGATAAATTTCTGCGTCCTCCTTTTTCCCGCAGAATGAGCACGGGCAGGAGGACTTCCCGTCTGTGCATTTGTACGGCTCGCTTCGCTCACCTACAACTGCATCGACGGGATAAATTTCTGCGTCCTCCTTTTTCCCGCAGAATGAGCACGGGCAGGAGGACTTGAACCCCCAGCCTACGGTTTTGGAGACCGTCGCTCTACCAGTTGAGCTATGCCCGTATGTATATGAGGAAAAGATTAGGCATAGTTATGCCTAATCTTCTCCATCATTTTATGTTCAAGCGCTTACTTGGTGGTCTTCTTGGTATCGTTGTCCAGGATTTCAGTAACCTGGCCGGCGCCGACCGTACGGCCACCCTCACGGATAGCGAAACGGAGGCCCTTTTCCATGGCGATGGTGTTGATCAGCTTCACTTCGAGGGTAACGTTGTCACCCGGCATAACCATTTCTACGCCGGAGGGCAGGGTCACATCGCCGGTAACGTCGGTGGTGCGGAAGTAGAACTGCGGGCGGTAACCGTTGAAGAAGGGGGTATGGCGGCCGCCTTCCTCTTTGGACAGAACGTAGACCTCGCATTTGAAGTGCTTGTGCGGGTTTACGGAACCCGGCTTGCAGATCACCTGTCCGCGGCGGATGGCGTCCTTGTCAATACCCCGGAGCAGCAGGCCTGCGTTGTCGCCGGCTTCGCCGCGGTCGAGGATTTTGCGGAACATTTCCACGCCGGTCACCACTGATGTCAGCGGTTTTTCACCCTCCTTCATCATACCGATGATCTCGACGCTCTCGCCGGTCTTGATGACGCCGCGCTCGATACGGCCGGTAGCAACCGTACCGCGGCCGGTGATGGAGAACACGTCTTCGATCGGCATCAGGAAAGGCTGGTCGACCAGGCGCTCCGGCTCCGGAATGTCGTTGTCAACGGCATCCATGAGTGCGCGGATGGACTTAACGGCAGCTTCGTCGCCTTCCAGTGCCTTGAGGGCGGAACCCTGGATCACGGAGGCGTTGTCGCCGTCGAACTCATATTGGTCGAGCAGTTCGCGGACTTCCATCTCCACCAGTTCGAGCATCTCGGGGTCGTCCACCAGGTCCACCTTGTTCATGTACACAACGATCTTGGGAACGCCGACCTGGCGGGCCAGAAGGATGTGCTCGCGGGTTTGCGGCATCGGGCCGTCAGTGGCGGCAACCACAAGAATAGCACCGTCCATCTGGGCAGCACCTGTTACCATGTTCTTTACGTAGTCGGCGTGGCCCGGGCAGTCGACATGGGCGTAGTGGCGGCTCGCCGTCTGATATTCTACGTGTGCAGTATTGATGGTGATACCCCGGGCTTTCTCTTCCGGAGCAGCATCGATAGAGTCGTAGTCTTTTTTCTCTGCAAGTCCATCTTGAGAAAGGACGTAAGTAATCGCCGCAGTAAGAGTAGTCTTACCGTGGTCTACGTGGCCGATTGTCCCCACGTTAAGGTGCGGTTTGGTCCTTTCGAATGTTTCCTTAGCCATCGGTAATCAAATTTTTTGATATGAAATTCTTGTGGTTAAACAAAGTGCCGAACAATAATTAGTTGAGCCAATGTGGGGATTTGAACCCCAGACCCCTTCCTTACCATGGAAGTGCTCTACCCCTGAGCTACATTGGCCTGGCCTCCGTATGGGCTTATCTGTTGAGCAATGCCCGACAGAAGCCCTGGAACGAAACTGTTATCGCCCGGCTTTTCTTTTAATTATGAGCGGGCGACGAGACTCGAACCCGCGACCCTCAGCTTGGAAGGCTGATGCTCTACCAACTGAGCTACGCCCGCTTTTGAAGGAATGATGGAATGATTAGGAACTTCATTCAATCATTCCATCATTCAGTCATTCAGTCATTCAGTCATTCAATAAGTGGGGGTGATAGGATTCGAACCTATTCAGTCAGAGACACCAGATTTACAGTCTGGCCCGGCTCTCCCACTCCGGCGCACCCCCGGGAGAATAAAACTCGAATTTCAAATAACTTTTGCTTTGTTTGAGCCGGATCGCTGATGATCCTGCTTTTTGAGCCAGCAGAGGGATTCCCCCGACTAGCTGATGATCCTGCTTTTTGAGCCAGCAGAGGGATTCGAACCCCCGACCCGCTGATTATCCCGCTTTTTGAGCCAGCAGAGGGATTCGAACCCCCGACCCGCTGATTATCCCGCTTTTTGAGCCAGCAGAGGGATTCGAACCCCCGACCCGCTGATTATCCCGCTTTTTGAGCCAGCAGAGGGATTCGAACCCCCGACCCGCTGATTACAAATCAGCTGCTCTGGCCAACTGAGCTATGCTGGCCTGATGTAATTCAGCGGTATTTCAACGTGCCTTCCTGGCTCAGGTTTCCAACAGCAGCCTCAAAAAGCGGGACTGCTCTGGCCAACTGAGCTATGCTGGCCTGATGTAATTCAGCGGTATTTCAACGTGCCTTCCTGGCTCAGGTTTCCAACAGCAGCCTCAAAAAGCGGGACTGCTCTGGCCAACTGAGCTATGCTGGCCTGATGTAATTCAGCGGTATTTCAACGTGCCTTCCTGGCTCAGGTTTCCAACAGCAGCCTCAAAAAGCGGGACTGCTCTGGCCAACTGAGCTATGCTGGCCTGATGTAATTCAGCGGTATTTCAACGTGCCTTCCTGGCTCAGGTTTCCAACAGCAGCCTCAAAAAGCGGGACTGCTCTGGTACCAACTGAGCTATTCCTGATGTAATTCAGCGGTATTTCAACGTGCCTTCCTGGCTCAGGTTTCCAACAGCAGCCTCAAAAAGCGGGACTGCTCTGGCCAACTGAGCTATGCTGGCCTGATGTAATTCAGCGGTATTTCAACGTGCCTTCCTGGCTCAGGTTTCCAACAGCAGCCTCAAAAAGCGGGACTGCTTTGAAAAAAAACTGAGCTATGCTGGTACTGATGTAATTCAGCGGTATTTCAACATGCCTTCCTGGCTCAGGTTTCCAACAGCAGCCTCAAAAAGCGGGACTGCTCTGGCCAACTGAGCTATGCTGGCCTGATGTAATTCAGCGGTATTTCAACGTGCCTTCCTGGCTCAGGTTTCCAACAGCAGCCTCAAAAAGCGGGACTGCTCTGGCCAACTGAGCTATGCTGGCCTGATGTAATTCAGCGGTATTTCAACGTGCCTTCCTGGCTCAGGTTTCCAACAGCAGCCTCAAAAAGCGGGACTGCTCTGGCCAACTGAGCTATGCTGGCTTTTTTGAGCTTGAAAAGCGTAACATCATTCGAGCTTCCTTACTCAGTCGTCCTATCGCAGCCTAAAAAAGCAGGACTGCTCTGGCTCCCGCTTTGAAAAAGCGGGAAGTTATGCTGGCTTTGGGCTTTTCGCAGCAGATGCCGGCTGATAAAAGCTTGGGGAGGGGAAAAAGTTCCCGAAAAATTCAAGGGGCAACTCTTTTTTGGCGAAGGCGGAAAGCCAATAATTACAGGCATTTCAATAGTTGCCTGAGATCATTTTCTCAAAGCGATTGCAAAGATAGAACATTTTAACAAAAGAAAAAATAGTGCTATTCTTTTTTCGCCTTTTTTTTAGCCAGGATGGACAGGATCGGGCTAAGGCAGACAGGATGGACAGGATCAACAGGTCCCGGCAAGGTGCCAGGCCGGTTTTGGCAGACAGGATGGGCAGGCTTTACCGGACTTGCTGCCTTCAGGCGGCGCGGATTAACAGACAGGATTAACAGGTCCAACGTGCTGCCTTCAGGTGGCGCGTTTTATGGACAGGATTAACAGGATTAACAGGTTCCGGCAAAGCCACAGGCCCGTTTTGGCAGGCAGGATTTACCCTGTGAAATAGCCCGGAGGGAGCTGCCAATTATTCCTCGGGGTGAACAGGATCAACAGGTTTCGGCAAGGCGCCGGGGCTGCTTCAGCCATTTCCTCCCACCGGTGGGGTGCGGGGCTAAAAAGACTCCCCTGCCGGAGCCGGCAAGGGAGTAAAGGCTGATGGAAATCTTTATTCGGACAGGCCCACCTCGACAGTGGCGGTCAGGCGTTGCGCAGCCGTTCCTTATACCGGATGAGCTGGCGTTTCAGCGCGGCGGCGGCGGCATCGACAGAGGCTTCAAAGGTTTTGCTGGCTTCTTTTGCGATGAGTTGCTCTCCGGGTACGTTGAGGCGCACCTCGGCGATCTTATCCTTGATTTGCCCGGAGTTTTCCAGTTTCAAAGTTACCCTCGCCTCGATGATCCGGTCAAAAAACTGGTCCATTTTATTGAGCCTCTTTTCTATGTAATCGATGAGCTTTTGGTCTGCTTTGAACTGAACAGATTCGGTGTGAACTCTCATAATCTTTCCTTTTTGGTGAATTAAGAATAATATGAGGAATGGCGGCTGGCCTTTAGCCTTTGTCCGGGCCAGCCTTTGGGTGGGCGTCGCGGTAAATTTGCCGTAGCCGCTCAATGGAATTATGCGTATAAACCTGGGTGGAAGCGAGGCTGGAGTGCCCCAGCAGCGCCTTTATCGCATCCAGGCCGGCGCCGTTTTCCGATAAATGGGTGGCAAAAGAGTGCCGAAGGGCATGGGGGCCCCGCCGGCTGTTGTTGGTTACCAGAGAAAGGTATTTATGAACGATGTTGTACATAAGTTTGGGATATATCGGCTTCCCCTTGCCGGTGAGGAATAATTTGGGGCAATCTGCTGCGGGAAATGCCTGTTCGCGCTCCTCCAGGTAAGCTTTTATGTTGTCTGCCAGCGCCGGGCTGGCCGGCACGAGCCGTTCCTTGCTGCCCTTTCCCATAATGCGGACCTGCAGGCTGTCGAAGTCGATGTCTTTCAGCTCCAGGGCCATGGCTTCCGACCGCCGCATGCCGGTGGCGTACAGCAACTCGAGGATCATGCGGTCCCGGGCGCCGGTGTAGCCGCCTTCAAATTCAACCTGTTGAAAGAGCTGGCCCAGTTCGGATTTGCGGAGGCTGCCGGGCAGGCGTTTGCCGGCCTTCGGCGCCGACACCTTGGCGGTGGGATCGGCCTGCAGGTAATTGCGCCGGATGAGGAATTTAAAGTAGGCCTTGAGGGTCGACAGCTTCCGGTTGGCCGTCCGGGAAGAACGCCCCTGCGTCATGAGGTGGACGATCCAGGAGCGGATGTGGAAATGCCCCACCTCCTCAACGGAGGCGAGGCCTAGTTCTTCTTGTATGAAATGCAGGAACTGCTCCAGGTCTTTCCGGTAAGCAGTGAGGGTGTTCTGTGAGAACCGTTTTTCGAATTGCAGATATTGCAGGAAGGACTTTTCTCTCATTCCCGTTCTAAATTGTCATGGAGAAACTTTCCCCTACAATTTAGGGAGAAAAGGAGAAATTGTCAACTGGCGTCACCCCATTTCTACCTGCTTCTTTTGACGGTAGACGGCTTTGAGCTTTTCGTTCCTGCGAACCACTGAAGGTTTGTTATACTGCTGGCGGTTGCGCAACTCCCGCATAATGCCGGCACGGTTGTACTTGAACTTGTACTGTTTCAGTGCTTTGTCGATGGATTCGTTTTCGCGGACGTCAACGATGATCATGGTTCAGATAATTTTGGTTCTTTGACAAATCCTGTGATTTAGAGACAGTGCGTCATGCACAACCACTGCTCCCTGGCTGAATCGCTGGCTTAGGGGCGTCGAATTGTTTGCACATGACGCACTGTCCACAGGATTTGTCAAAGAGGGATAATTTTTTGATTTTAGCCCGCAAAGGTAAATAACTTTTATATTTTACGCTTGAATTTTTTTTGAACGGATTTATAAATGCCGCGACAGCCGGGGAGCGCTGCGGCGGCATTTATAAATCCGTTCGCCAGCTTACCCGAGAACTCATGGCGAAAGAAAAGAAGGACAAGAACTTTATCAAAAAGCCGATTTACGAAGGTGGCCCCAGGGCGCTGAAGGCTTTTATCGGTCAGAACCTGCGCTATCCGGAAGAGGCGTTGAAGGCGAAGGTGGAAGGCACGGTCGTGCTCAAATATTCTATTGATCACAAGGGAAATGTGGTGGATACGAAGGTCATTTCCGGACTGGGGTATGGGTGCGACGAGGAGGCCGGGCGGCTCGCCCGGTTGTTGAAATTCGAAGTGCCCAAAACCCGGGGGGTGAAAGTCCTCTTCCACAAGGATATCAAGATTCATTTCCGGCTGCCGAAACAGAAGGCCTCCTCCGGTAAAGAGGCGGTGCCGGCGGTAGCCTATTCCTATTCGTACACAGAGAAGAAAGCGGAAGATTCCGGAGGCAAACCGGGTTCCGGTAAAGGGGGAGGATATACCTACACCATCACTCTTTGAAGTGGGCAAAGCGCCGCTTCCAGATATCGTTTATGCCTTAAAAAGAGAGTAAGGGCGGTTTCCCCACCAGGGAGGCAACCACCCTTCTCTTCAATACTACACTCACTTAGAGGGGATATTACTGCATATCCCAGAAAACTTTAGTCGTCAATTCATCCCCGCCGATGGCGGCGGCGGCATCTTCCACGCTTTCGCCATTCAG
Organism: Lewinellaceae bacterium; assembly: GCA_020636375.1. Classification (GTDB taxonomy): domain Bacteria; phylum Bacteroidota; class Bacteroidia; order Chitinophagales; family Saprospiraceae; genus JACJXW01. The sequence continues at coordinate 289,841 of JACJXZ010000002.1, forward strand.
GGAGAACTCGGTCACGGGGTACGTAAAGCGGGTAGGAGGCAAAGTACCTACGTCCTGTGCGATATTCAACTCGGGGGCGTCATATACCCTCCAGGTGGTCCAGGCTTCAAAGCCCCGGTTATACAAGGCCAGCCACTTCTGCAGAGCGATCTTATGTTTCCAGTCGCCCTCCGCGGTAGCATAAGCCACCTTGTCCTGGCCAAGATATTCATTGGCTTCCTCTTCGGTCCCGCCCCATTGGAGGATGGAACTCATGATACCCTGCTTGTAGAAGTCTTCCGCCGTGCCGCCAACAGCGTACTCTCTTTCAGCCGCATCGGCAAGCAGGAAGGATACCTCCGTAAAGTCCAGGATAGCATGCGGCAAAGTTGGATTTCTCTGAAGTGCTCCCGGCTGGGAATAGGCATTGTAGGAATTGGTCGTGCCATATACTCCGCCAACATACATGGTGGTGGTTTCGCCGGTTATGGAATCCGTTACTTCGATTGGATTCTGGAAGTAATAGGGCAAGCGGGGATCCTTCAGTTCGTTCATGTAATCCACAATTGTGTTGGCAGCGACAAAGTCGTTGCGGAGGCTCTGGACGATATCAACCCAAACCGGATTAGTATGTGGCGTAGAACTGGTATAGTAAATCCTGAAATCATCGTCACTGGATTCAAAAACACCATCGTTAACGGCATCCTCTGCCATCTTCCTGGCGCTGGCATTATTCATGTCGGCCATGCGGATAGCCATGCGAAGCTTCAGGGAGTTGGCAAACTTCCTCCACTTGCTCACGTCGCCGTGATAGATGAGGTCGGAATCTCCAAGGTCGCCGCTGTCACCACTAAGCTTGCCGATCGCAGCATCCAGGCGGCTGGCCAGGTCGCTGTAGATGGAGGCGTCGTCGTCATAAGCAGGAGTAACGTCATCTCCAAATGCCTGAGAATAAGGGATGTCGCCAAAGATGTCCACCAATAAATGCCAGGCGAAGATTTCCAGGACTTCTGCCATGGCATCCTGGTTCCGTTGATTCTCTTCCGAAAATACCGGGCTTATCGGAGTTTCGCCTACCAGGGTTTTCACCTCTATAAGGTCGCGGATCACGGTTGCATACAGCTTATTCCAGGTTCTGCCATTCACATTTCTTTCCACCAATTCGTAATTGGATTCATCCGGATACTGGGTTTGGGCCCACTGTTGTGCCCACAACCGGAAGTTGTTGTCATTCACGTTGGTACTGGCCATGAAGTCCATCAATTCAACGGTAGCATTGGCAAAAAGCGTACCAGCCTGCACTGTTTCCGGGTTCTTCGTATCTACATTCAAATCCGTTAAATCCTGACTGCAGGAGAACATCCCGAACAGCAACAAGCTTAAAATATATACTTTTCTCATTGATTTCGTTTTTAAGTGATCAAACACACAAATAAAAGATGGCCGGGCATTTCCTGCTCTGCTGGGTTCCCCCAGCCCGGCAGAAATGCCTGGCGGGTTTTAAAACCGGAGCCTTACGTTAAACCCGTACTCTTTGACGGCCGGGTAAACACCGGATTGATTCCCCTGGATATTGCCGGCGCTGAGGCCAGATTCGGGATCAGAATATGGGGAATTCTTATGGATGATCCACAGGTTCCTACCGATCAGAGAAATATCCAGGCCCTGGAAGGGGGTCTTCTTAATAAAAGAAGCAGGCAGGCTGTAGGTCAGGGACAATTCCCGCAGCTTTACAAAAGAAGCATCGTAAATGTGGTAAGCATTCGGAGCGGCTACCCAGCCGATAGCGGACCGGTAGTCAGATGCATAGAAAGCCTGCGTATTGGGCGTGCCGTCTGAGATGGGTTTGCCGTCTGCATCGGTGCCTGTCTGCACAACTGCGCCATCGATAAAAATGCCGCCGCCCTCTTCCGGCTTGGCACGCACCGGCACGCCATTGCGGTTGAGGCCGGCAGTAATATCGTAGATACCCGTCCCAAAACCATACCAGGTATCGAGCGAGAAGAAGTCTCCGCCTTTTTTAACATCAATCAGGAAGCTCAGAGCGATATTTTTGTAGGCAAAGCGGTTGAAGACCCCACCTCTCCAATCGGGGTTGATGTCCCCGATCACTTCCGGAGCGCTGGTCTTGACGTAACTTACCCCGCCGCGGTAGTCCGTGACAATTGGGTGGCCATCATCGTCGAAGACGTAGTTGCTGCCCCAAATGGTGCCGTAAGGCTGGCCAACCGTAGCGTTCATGGTGATGCCGCCCTGTGCGCTGGCCAACTGCAGGTTGGTCTGGTCGCCGAACAGCTCGATCACTTCGTTCTTATTCTTGGCCCAGTTGATGTTCATATCCCAGCTGAAGTCCTCCAGGCGGAGGATGCCCAGGTTCAAAGCCACTTCAACGCCCTGATTCTGGATTTGGCCCGCATTGACATACTTAAAGGTATTGCCGGTTGCTGCGGTAACCGCTACGGGAATAATCTGATCAAAGGAATTGGACTCGTAGACCGACAAGTCCAGGCCGAGGCGGTTGCGCAGGAAGCGCATTTCCAGGCCGACCTCCCAGCTTTCGGTGCTTTCGGGCTTGAGGTCAGGATTGTTCTTTGTAGCATTGACGGAAGCCAGCGGAACGCCGCTGAACGGGCTGTTCAACACATAAGTGTCAAAAATACTCTGAACCGGAGCATCGGCGCCTACCTCGGCGTAGTTCAGGCGCAACTTGCCGAAGTCCAGCACCCTGGAATCGATCAGCTCGGAGAAGACAAAGCTCAGAGAAGCAGAGGGATAGAAAAACCCATTGTTGTCTTTCGGAAGCGTTGAGGAAATATCGTAGCGGCCGGTCAGGTCGAGATACAGGAAACGGTTATATCCGAAAGACAGGCGGCCATAATAGCCATCGACGCCAAGCTCGCTCTTTTCTTCGGTTGGCGCCTCAATGGCGCTTATGCTGTTTGCCAGGGAGAAAACACCGGGAACGACCAACCCGCCGTTCGTTTGCGCGCGGACGGATTCGACGCCCGACCTTCTGATGTTGGTTCCCAACATTGCGCCCAGGTTAAAGCTGCTGGAGAGGTCTTTATTGATGTTGGCAAAAAGGTCGAAGTTGTTCTCGTAGAAGGAGCGGTTGAAGCGCTCGTACCTGGAAACTTCGTTCGAAGTCACCTCGATGCGCTCTTCCTGAATCTCGGAATAGCGGTCGGTCGACAATCTGCCGGTGATCTTCAACCAATCGGTAAGGTCATAGTCCAACTGGATATTGCCAAAAATCCGGCTGCGCTCGTCAGTAGAATAATTCTTGTAACGCGTCCAGTAGTAGTTGTCAAAAAAGTTGGCCACAGTCGCGTTTTCCGGTTCCGAAGCGCCTTTAGGGTTCCAGGAAATGTTCTTCCCGGTATCAAAATAAGCCTCTTTTTGCTCTTGCATGTCGGTCATAACCTGATACCACTGGCGGAAAGATTGGTTGACGTTAGCGCCGTCATAACCCGTACCGTAGCGGCCCAGGCCTTCTGTAAATACATAATTGACGGAAGTAGAAACCGTCAGCTTGTCCGACATATCGTATCCGCCGCTGAAAGAGACCGAATTCCGGTTGAGCTCGCTGTTGGGCAGGATGCCCGCCTGGTCAAAATAGGTGTAACTCAAACGGTACTGGCTGCGGTCGGTCCCTCCATCGATGGAAACGTTGGTATTGAACGTGGTGGAGGTCTCATAAAATTCAGTAGCGTCGTTCGCTCCCGCAACAAAGGGGAATAACTGGCCATAAGAGTACTTTTCCCAATCCCGGTACAGGGAGCGCCAGTCGGCCACCATCAGGCTGGGGTCAAAACGCTGGCCCTGAGAGGCATCTTCGTAGGTAGGAACGATCAGGGTTTCGCTGCCATCACCCTTAAAGTCAAAGTAATCGAGCCCGTCTCCCTCTCCTGCTGAATAAAAAGCCCCATAACCCGGGCCGTATTCCTTCTGGTATACAGGCATAGTGGACTTGTCGATCTGCCCCAGGGTGTAGCCGGAATTGACCGTCACGCCCAGGCCTTTTCTTTTTGTACCTTTCTTGGTGGTAATGAGCACCACGCCATTGGCGGCCCGCGCTCCATAGAGCGCCGTTGCTGCCGCGCCCTTCAGTACGTTGATCGACGCGATGTCTTCCGGGTTGACGTCCATGGCGGCATTGCCAAAGTCGTATCCGCCCCGGCCGGTCTTCTGGTCGTCCGTGTTCGTGTTGTCATTGCTGATGGGAGTGCCATCTACAACGAAGAGTGCCTGGTTGTTGCCGGTCAGGGACTTGTAGCCGCGGATGATTACGTTGGCCGATCCGCCCAGCTGGTTGCTCCGCCTGACATCCAGGCCGGCGATCTTGCCGGAAAGGGATTGAATGAAGTTGACGTCTTTTACTCTGGAAACTTCCTCTCCTTCCACTTCCTGGGTAGCGTAGCCGAGGGATTTCTTGTCTCTTTGTACGCCCAGAGCGGTGACAACCGCCTCGGTGAGGGTCACCCCTTCTACCATCGTTATCTGGAAGGTCGTCTGGTTTCCAATCTCGACTTCCTGAGTATCGAAGCCGGTGTAGCTCACCACGATTGCCGTTCCGCCTTCCGGAACCTGGATGGAAAAGTTCCCATCGAGGTCCGTAACGGTGCCGGAAGTGGTGTTTTTTACCAGGATACTGGCGCCCAGGAGGGGGTCGCCATTTTGGTCGGTGACTTTGCCGGTAATTGTCTGCTGGGCAAAGATAGAGCCAATAGCATAGAGCATTAGCCCTAGGACTAGTGAGAGTTTTTTCATTCTAATCTGTTTTTTGTAAAAATCTAAAAATTATTACCGCTAAATATAGTGTTTTTGAGAGGAAGTAAAAAATGAAAACTTAACATTATTTTAACGAATCACCAGGAAAGCAACCGCAGATACATCTGTATCGTATTCTGCAGCCCGTAATAGAGCGCGTCGCAGATGAGGGCATGCCCGATGGACACCTCCAGCAGGCCGGGCACTTGTTGCCGGTAGTATTGCAGGTTGTCGAGGTTGAGGTCATGCCCGGCGTTGACCCCGATGCCTATTTCGCCGGCCAGCCTGGCGCAGCGGGCATGAGGGGCCATGGCCCGCCCGGGGTTGCCCGGGAACTCCTGGGCGTAGTTGCCAGTATAGAATTCCACGCGGTCGGCCCCCGTTGCTTTGGCCCCTTCCACGTGGGCCTCTTCGGCGTCGATGAAAATGGAAACGCGGATGCCGCTTTCCTGCAAGCGGGCCACCACCTCGGTGAGGAAGGCTTTATGGGCCAGGGTGTTCCAGCCCTGGCTGGAGGTCAGCGCACCGGGAGGGTCGGGCACCAGAGTGCACTGTGCCGGGGGGTTGGCCAGCACCAGCTCCAGGAATTTTTCGGTGGGGTTGCCCTCGATATTGAATTCGGTCGTCACCACTTCCCGCAGGGCGGGGATATCGGAATAACGGACATGCCGTTCGTCGGGCCGGGGGTGGACGGTGATCCCCTGGGCGCCGTAGGCTTCGCAGTCCCTGGCAACCTGAACCAGGTTGGGCAGGTTCCCCTCTCTGGAGTTGCGGATCAGGGCCACTTTATTGATATTGACGCTTAACTTTGTCATGCCGGAAAATTTGGAACGGCAAACAGATCGGCACAACTGCTGACCTGAACCGTTAGTTTATTATCTTGCCGGTAAATTTAACAAGAAAATAGAGTTAAAAAAGGATCATTGGACAGAGACGAAGAACCCAACCTGCTTTTCCGCCCGGAGCTTTCGTCCATGGCGGCGCTGCTCCTGCTGGTATTGTTCATGCTTCTGGGCAGCGCCATCGGCCAGGGCCTGGCCTTTCTCCTGGGAAAGAGCATGGGGCTGTCTTTGACCGGGGTTATTCAGGATTTCGGGCGGGACAGCGCGCCGGCGGAGCGCAACTTCCTGCGGGCAACCAACCTGCTTTCCCACCTTTTCACCTTCACTGTTCCCGCTCTGTTGCTGGCCTTTTTGCTGCACCGGCGGCGGTGGGCTTCCTATTTGAGGATAAGCCGGGCCCCTTCGCTTAATGTTTTTACCGCGGGCATCTTTTTCCTGTTGGGGGTATTCGTGCTTTCCCAGTTTGCCTACTGGCTCAACCGGCAACTCCCGTTGCCCGGCTGGGCCTCGGAGATGGAATCCTCCGCCGGCCGGCTGATCGAGGGGCTGCTGGTTATGGACAGCCCCTGGGAAATGGCCTTTACCGTATTGGTCATAGCCGTATTGCCGGCCGTCGGGGAGGAGCTGGCCTTCCGGGGCATCCTCCAGCAGGAACTGGAAAGAGGCAGCGGGAAACCGGTGGCGGCCATCTGGATCGGCGCCTTCATTTTCAGCGTCTTCCACCTGCAGTTCGCCGGCCTGCTGCCCCGGTTTTTGCTCGGGGCCGGCCTGGGCTACCTCTTTTACTGGACGCGGAGCCTATGGGTGCCGGTTGCCGCCCATTTTGTGGTCAACGGCATGCAGGTGGCCGGCCAGTACTACCGCCGTCAGAGCTTGCCGGAAACGAGCCTGCAGGAGGTCAACTGGCCCGCTATAGCGGTGGCAGTCCTATTAGTTGCCGGTTTGAGTTCTTATCTTTACCGGCAACATAAAAAAAATGTATGAAGGGACTACTTCAACGGGGAGTCACAGCACTCGTTTTCGGAGTTGTGATGCTCGGAGGCATCTACGGCGGCCCCTATACCTTTGTCTCTCTGTTCGCACTGATCACCGCCCTGTGCCTGTGGGAGTTTTTTGATATCGTCTTGTCGAAAAACCGGCGCATCGACCTCATCCGCAGGTTTCTGGGCCTGGGCCTGGGCCTGGCCCCCTTCCTACTGGCGGCAGTGCTTCAGCTGGAACTGGTTAACGACAAAAGCCTCTTCATTGCCATGGCTACCCTGCTGTTGTTCCCGTTCATCTTTTCGGCTTTTATTTACGAGTTGTATACGAAGTCCGAACATCCGTTCGTCAATGTGGCTTACATCGTGCTGGGCATGGCCTACATCGGAGTGCCTTTTGCGCTGCTGGAATTCGTCGCTTTTGAGGATGGCTTTTTCTACGCCAATACGGTTTTCGGCCTGCTCGTGCTGACCTGGTTTAACGACACAGGCGCTTACATGGTGGGGTCGAGGATCGGGAAAACGCCGCTTTTCCCGCGCATTTCTCCAAAGAAAACCTGGGAAGGGGCAGCCGGCGGGGCCGTCGCCGCTTTTGTCGCCGCCGGGCTGATATTCGCCTTTTCCCGCGAATTGCGCCTGCTGGATTGGCTGGTGCTGGCCGCCATCGTCGCCGTCTTCGGCAACCTGGGCGACCTGGTCGAGTCCATGCTGAAGCGCAGCGTCCAGATAAAAGACTCGGGCACCCTGCTGCCCGGCCATGGCGGCCTGCTGGACCGTTTCGACGCCTTTATTTTTTTGCTGCCCTTCGCCACCGCTTACCTGCTTTGGGTTCGCCTGGAAGGGGTTTGAACAAACTTTAATCGAAGGGGTTAATTCTTTTGAGATTGACAATCAACAGAGAAATTCTTAATTATCCATTAACAAAAAGACAAAAGAGGGGTGTAAATTTGCAGGAACCTTCTTAAATAATATCGAGCTGATGAAAATACATAAGGAAGGGCGCCTTATCATCTTCGCCGTGGGCATTGTCCTGATCTTGCTAAACCTCCTGTTCATCTATCTGGTGCCGAAGGCTTTTCCCCTCGCCACTATTGCCTCCGTGGCTTTGTATGCCTGGGTCATTCACTTTTTCCGCCACCCCCGCCGGGAGATCCACCTGCCGGACAACAACCTGATCTACGCTCCGGCGGACGGGAAAGTGGTGGTCATCGAAGAGGCCGAAGAACCAGAGTACTTCAAAGACCGGCGCCTCCAGATATCCATCTTTATGTCGCCGATGAACGTCCACGTCAACCGCAACCCGGTAAGCGGCACGGTCAATTACCTCAAGTACCACCCCGGGCGCTACCTGGTGGCCTGGCACCCCAAGTCCTCTACCGAAAATGAACGCACCACCGTCGTCATCGACAACGGAGAAGCCGAAATCCTCCTCCGGCAGATCGCCGGCGCCATGGCCAAACGCATCAAGACCTACCTGCAGGTGGGCCAGGAAGTGGAACAGGGCGAAGAAATGGGCTTCATCAAGTTCGGCTCCCGGGTGGATGTGTTCCTGCCGCTCGACGCCCAGGTGGAAGTGAAGATCGGGGATAAGGTGAAAGGTAATAAGACGGTGATCGCCAGGCTGGGGGAGTGAGCTACAGGTTCAGGGGACTATTGCTTCCGGAACGAAGTCCCGGGGCAGTTGTTGGTTGTTGGTTATTGCCCATCCGCAGCCCCTAAGCCGTTGATTGTCAACCAGCAACCAACAACGGTATTTTGTTCCCGGCGGGAAAATAACTCCCCCGTTATTTAGTGCCAACAGCACTATATAAGCGCAGCGAAGGCCGAGCAACACCGGGCCGCCTCCCTTTCTCCCTTTCTCCCTTTCTCCCTTTCTCCCTTTCTCCCTTTCTCCCTTTCTCCCTATCTCCCGCTCACCCCCCCTCCTCCCACACCACCTCTCCATCGTCGGCAACGTACTTCCACATTCCTTTTTCGACCACCAGGGCCAGTCCCTGCCGGAAGGGAAGCGCTTCCTGGTATTTGGGCGGAATCTTCCATTCTCCTTCTGTGTCGATGAACCCCCAGTGCCCGTTGGTTTTGACCGGCGCCAGGCCGTCCGAAAAAATGCCGGCGTCTTCGAAGCGGGGCGGGATGGCCAGTTCGCCGGCTTTGTTCAGGAAGCCGAAACGGCTGTGTCGCTGTACGGGCGCCAGGCCGTCCCCAAAATCGCCGGCAAAAGAAAAGGCGGGTTCGGCTACCAGCTCGCCGACCTGGTCTAGGAACCCGAAAAGGCCGTCCTGCAGCACGATGGCCATACCGTCGAAAAATTCGCCGTTGGCATATCCGTCCAGAAATTCGAATTGCGGCTCCACGAGCAGCTCGCCGGGCCGGTTGATCAGGCCCCACAGGCTTCCTTCGCGGACAAAGGCCACTTCGCCCTGGAAAGCCCGGCAGTCGTCGAACCGGGGGGCAATGGCCAGCCCGCCTTCTTCATCGATATAGCCCCACTTTCCCGCCAGGCAGGCAGGCGCCAGGCCGCAGGCGAACTCCCGGGCGCCTTCAAACCCCGGGCGGATCGCCCAGCTGCCGTCATGCCGGATATATCCATAATACCCATGCTGGCCCACCGGCGCCAGGCCGCCGCTGAAATCGCCGGCCTCTTCGAACTGGATGTCGATCGACAGGTTGCCCCGCGTGTCGATGTAGCCCCAGCGGTTGACCAGCTGAACCCGGGCGAGCTCCTCCTCGAAAAGGCCGGCAAAATTGAACAGGTGCTTCAGCAACAGCCGGCCCAGGGTGTCCATGTGCACCAGCTTGTCGTTGAAACGCACCCGGGAAAAGCCATTGTAGAAGTCTTCCGCCTCCAGGTACTGCGGTTCGATAGCTACCCGGCCTGCCGCATCCATAAACCCGAACTTGCCGTCTTCCCGTATTTTAAAGAGTGGTCCGCTCATGGGAAATGGGCTCCATTTTTAAGAGAGTTGATCCATAGAACTGCGAATATAGCTAAAAACGCCTGCTTTCCGCCTGTATCATTTTATTATAGCCCGCCGAAAGGGCAATGAACCTGACGCCGGCAACGGCCTGCATTGCGGCGTCAAAGGGTTTGTCCGTTAGTAAAAGCCTGATAAGACAACAAAAAAAGGGCTCTGCCCGGAAAGGGGGCGGAAAGCACACCAGGAAGGGGCGCTTTTTCGGAAAAAGCCGCCCCTTCCTGGCAAAAAATAATGCAAAGCGCCTAACTTTACATGCCGTTTTAAACAGCTTCACAGATAATCAGAAATAAAGAACCATGGCACTGCGCGAAGATTTTCCACCGGCAGGCTCCGATTACATGGGCGGCGAAAGCGATGGTTATGAATACCGGACCGTCTTCGCCGGCTCCAACCTGGAATCGACTTATGAGATGGTCCGCCAGTTCCTCAAAGAGGAGGGCTATAAAGATGTCCCGCTGCCCCGCAATGCCGAAGAACTGAAATTGTTCCGCCTCCCTACCCGCAACAAACAAATCCTGCTGTTCGAAGACAACGGCTACGTTCACAATCCCGTCAAAATCCTCTTCCCGCTGGACCGCAGGAAAAGGTCCACCCTCATCCTCTGCCTCTACAACGAGCAGGACCCGCAGCACCTCCTTAGGTTCCACCACGTATTGGGAAGGGGGCGCCATCCGGAAGGGGGTACGGGCGGGTGAGCGGGATGGGCTTATGGTTTCATGCCTGCCCTACCAATGCACCAATGCACGCCCCCCCTCCCCCATGCGCATCAGGCTAATATGTTAAAATGGGGTCTTTACAGGCTTCCTCGCCGGGGGAACCCGGCAGCCGGCAAAGAACTCACCCCCGGCCGATCCGAGATCGGCCACCCCCTCTCTTTATCACCTCGGGGACAGGGGGAAGAGAGGGGGTAATGCCGGCCCCGCAGCTGGCCAACGCAGGCTCCCGGCGTATGTTGCCCTGCCCCCTCTCTTCCCTTTTGCTCGCCGGCAGCTCAAGAGAGGGGGCGCCTGGCTTCCGCTGAGGCGGGGGTGAGTTCACCCGGCAGCCGGCAAAGAACTCACCCCCGGCCGATCCGAGATCGCCCCCCCCCTCTCTTTATCACCGCGGGGGCAGGGGGAAGAGAGGGGGTAATGCCGGCCCCGCAGCTGGCTAATGCAGGCTTCCAGGGCATGTCGCCCTGCCCCCTCTCTTCCCTTTTGCTCGCCGGCAGCGTAAGAGAGGGGGCGCCTGGCTTCCCTTCAGATGGGGGTGAGTTCACCCGGCGGGCCCTACCCACAGGGCAGCCGCTGCCAGAGCGTCTCCAAAGGCTGGCCACCTCGCGGATTTTAACACATCAACCTGATGCGTATGCCCCCCTCCCCCACTCTACTCCATCCTGGCCAGCTTCCTGACCTCCAGTTGTTCGATCGCTTTTTTGAAGTCGGCCTCTTCGATGTTGCGGCCCTTCAGGGTGACGATGAAGCGGTCGCCGACCAGTACGCTCAGCTCGCCCGACTTGTTCCGGCTGTTAAACTTTTCAAAAGCCTTGTAGCCTTCGACCGTGGTCGTGCGCTCGTACCCGTTTTCGTCTTCGCGGTCGATCTCGACGGTAGCCCAGGCGGCCATGCCCATCAGGGCGGCGCCGACGCCGGCAAAGTCGACGATAACAGCCTCCAGCTCTTTGTCGCCGTCGCGGTATTCGGCTTTGGCGGTAGACATGTTGAAGCCCATCGCGCCGGCTTTTTCCCCGCTGTGGGCAGTCCGCTCCAGGCCGGCGAGCTTGCCGGGCAGCAGTTTCTTCAGTTCCCGGAAGTCGACGACCTCTTTCTTTTCGCCGTCGCCCTGAAGGGCCTTCTGGACTTCGTTCATCGCTTCCTCTATGTTTTTGGGTTCGCCGGAAGCGCCGCCCCCGTTTTCGGCGGCAGATTGTCCGGGAGCATCTTTGGCGTTGCCGTCAGTGCCGGAAGACCCGCCGCAGCCCTGCCAGAACAGGAAGCAGAAGCTAAGGCAGGCGATAATCAGTTTCTGGGTTGTCATTATGGTATGTTTTTGGTTACTGGTTACTCGCTGATTTGTTCTTTATCCTGCTGGCGCTCGTGCAGGCTTGCCTTCGGCCTCATCTGGGGGAAGAAGAGGACTTCCTGGATGGAGTGCTGGTTGGTGAGCAGCATGGCCAGGCGGTCGATGCCGATGCCGAGGCCGGAGGTAGGCGGCATGCCGTACTCCAGCGAACGGAGGAAGTCTTCGTCCAGGGCCATGGCTTCCTCGTCGCCCCTTTCGGCCAGGCGCAGTTGATCCTCGAAGCGCTGCCGCTGGTCGATGGGGTCGTTGAGCTCGGAATAGGCATTGGCGATCTCCTTGCCGTTGACGAACAGCTCGAAGCGCTCAACCAGGCCTTCGCGGGAGCGATGCTTCTTGGCCAGGGGCGTCATCTCGATGGGGTAATCAATGATATAGGTCGGCTGGATGAGGTGGTCCTCCACCTTTTCGCCGAAGATCTCATCGATGAGTTTGCCCTTGCCCATGGTGGGGTCAACTTCCACGTGCAGTTTCCGGCAGGCGTCGCGCAGGGCGGCCTCGTCCATGCCGGAGATGTCGACGCCGGTATATTGTTCGATGGCCTCGAACATGGTCAGGCGGCGGTAGGGCCCGGCGTAGTCGATCACCTTGCCTTCGTATTCCACCTGGGTAGTGCCGGTTACTTCCAGGGCGACGTATTCCAGGCACTGCTCCACCATCTCCATCATCCAGTTGTAGTCTTTATAGGCCACGTAAATCTCCATGGAAGTAAACTCCGGGTTGTGGGTGCGGTCCATGCCTTCATTGCGGAACATTTTGCCGATCTCGTAAACCCCTTCGAAACCGCCGACGATAAGCCGCTTGAGGTAGAGTTCGTTGGCGATGCGCAGGTAGAGGGGCATATCCAGCGTGTTGTGATGGGTGCGGAACGGCCGCGCCGCCGCGCCCCCGTGGATGGGCTGCAGGATGGGCGTTTCCACCTCCAGCCAGCCCCGGCCGTCAAAAAAGCGGCGCATGGCGCTGATCAGCCTCGACCGCTTGAGAAAGATATCCCGGACGTGGGGGTTGACCACCAGGTCGACATAGCGTTGCCGGTAGCGCTGTTCCGGGTCGGTAAAGGCATCGTAGACATTGCCCTCCTCATCGCGCTTGACGATGGGCAGCGGGCGGAGCGATTTGCTCAGCACGGTGAGCTCCTTGACGTGGACAGTGATCTCGCCCATGCGGGTGCGGAAAACGAAGCCTTTGACGCCGATGAAATCACCGATGTCGAGCAGTTTTTTAAAAACCGTATTGTACAGTTCTTTGTCCTCTCCCGGGCAAATCTCATCCCGGGCTACATAGATCTGTATGCGGCCGGCGCTGTCCTGCAACTCGGCAAAAGAAGCCTTGCCCATAACGCGGGTGCTCATCAGGCGGCCGGCGAGGCTGACCTGCTGAAAATTGGGGGCCTCCCCTTCTTCGCTGAACTCCTCTTTTATCTCCCTGGAATAGGCGGTGATCTCGAATTTTTCGGCCGGATAGGGGTCGATGCCCAAATCCCGGAGTTTCTGAAGGTTTTCCCGGCGGATGGTTTCCTGTTCGCTGAGTTGCATATTTTGATTTTGTTTCGAATGTTAGAGGCTGTTTAAATTTAAACAGCTTCTTAAGCGATGCAAAAATAGTTTTTTTGGGCAAGTCCTTAAAACCAGGCCGTTGAATTTAAGCATACTCTAAACCTTACCGCCCTGTTTTCAGTTCTCTAATTCAGCTATAACCTGCGGAAATAATGTTGAAGATCGCGTATTCGCCCGTATACAAATACGAACTGCCGGAGAAGCACCGTTTCCCCATGGTAAAATATGAGCTGCTGCCTGAGCAATTGCTCTACGAAGGGACGGTGAAGGAGGAAAACTTCTTCCACCCTGAAGCCCTCCCGGAAGAGACGATCCTGCTGACCCACGAACGGGAATACTGGGAAAAGCTGAAGAACCAGCAGCTGAGCCGCCGGGAGATCCGGGCTATCGGCTTCCCCATGTCCGACAAACTGGTACAACGAGGCCGGCATATCGCCAACGGCACCGTGCAGTGCGCCCTCTACTCCCGGAAATACGGCGTAGCGCTCAACGTGGCGGGCGGCACCCACCATTCCTTTACTTATAAAGGAGAAGGGTTTTGCCTGCTCAACGACATCGCCATCGCCGCCAATTACCTCCTCCACCACAATATTGCAGAAAAAATACTGGTCATCGACCTCGACGTGCACCAGGGCAACGGCACCGCTCAGATCTTCCGGCAGGACCCCCGGGTATTTACCTTCAGCATGCACGGAGCAAAAAACTACCCCTTGCGCAAGGAACCCTCCGACCTGGATATCGGCCTGCCCGACAAAACCGAAGATGAACCTTACCTCCGCACGCTCCGGGAGGCCTTGCCGCGCCTCATCGACGACGTGCAGCCCCAACAGGTTTTTTACCTCTCCGGCGTGGACGTGATCTACTCCGACAAGCTGGGCCGCCTCAGCCTGAGCATCAACGGCTGCCGCGAGCGCGACCGTTTTGTGCTGGAAACCTGCAGGAAGAACAACCTGCCCGTCGCCATCAGCATGGGCGGCGGCTATTCGGAACGGCTGGCCCACATCATCGAAGCACATGCTAATACGTATCGGCTGGCTCAGGAACTGTTTTTCTGAAGAACTGAAATGCGCAATGAATGGAACTGACGGGTGGAAAGGCAGAGAAGAAGGCAAAAAAAAAGTCGCACACTCAATTGTGTGCGACCCTTTCAATTATAATCCCATGAACATATCCAAAATTAATCGTTTTGTCCTGTAAAAATATTTGTCATTTTTTTGAATATGACAAACATTTGGGCTAACTTCGCCTCAGCTAAGAAAAAAGAGAATACTACTTTACTTGGCTAATAACAAATTGTAATCTTATGGAAAAACTTAACTAAGACGACTTAATCCCATGAACATGACCTAATTCCGAGGCGAACTCTACTGTTCGCCTCTTTTTTATTCTTAAATGGGATGAGTGTTCTCGTAGTGTGTAATGCGTCCCGAAACGGAATTTCGGGACAGCATAACCACTAACAAATTATAATCCCATGAACATATTCAAATTAGCTTATTTCAATCAACTTAATCGCTTGCGTCCTCCGTTGCTTACCAATCACAATACAAATATGCAACGATACCTTTGGGAAATCAAAGACAAAATTCAAGCATTGTGAAAAAATAATTTAAGAACCAAAACCCCGCAACTGCCTGACCAACAAAAATTTAAAGTCGAAAAATTTCTGCTTTTTGTGAAAATTTCATTTCCGTTTTCCCTCCCTTTCCCCACTTTTTTTTAAAAAATCGGGCTTCCCTTTTCCTCTTATACCCCAAGTGGCGCAAAGCAGGAAACACGCCTGCGGCTCAAAAACACAAAAGCCCTGAAAAGGCGGCATGTTACCTGCACTGCTCTTTCAGGGCTTTGGCCAGGGCGTGTTTGGAGGTAGTTTCCGACACGCATACAGGATCGGGCTGTTTTGGCAGCAAAAGCCACACCTCCAAACAAGACTCAGGGTTCTTTTCCTTCGTCCGCTTCCGCTTCCACCTTTTCGGCCTCGGCCGGTTCCTCTTCGGCCGGTTTTTCAGCTTCCCCGGAAGTTTCCGGCCCGGCGGTTTCCTCTGTGTCTTCCAATTGCTCTTTGATGTCCGCGATGGCGTCTTCGAACTTGTCGGCCACTACTTCCGCCACTGCCCGGATGGTATCGACGACATCCTCCAGGGACTCGCCCAGGGTGTTGGACAGGGCCTCTTCCAGGCTGTCCTCTGCTTTGGCTTCCCGGGCCGGTTGCGGTCCGGGTTCGTCCTCCTTGCCTTCGGAAGCGATAGCTTCGGCGGCCTTTTCCAGTTCTTCGGAACTTTCCTTTCTGGCTTCCGCTTCCGCTTTTATCTGTTCGTGGATTTTTGCTTCCGCTTCTTTTTTCGCCTGTTCGATGCGCTCCCGCTTCAGGCGTTTTTCCTCCTTGGCTTTCAGGCCCTCGATCCGGCGTTCGAGGTCGGACTTGGTGCGCATCATTTCGTTCAGTTTTTCCTCTTTGGACCGGATGCGTTCTTCGATCATCTTGATCTTTGCCTGCCGGATTTGGGCCTCGAGTTGGCCGTCGGTCCGGGCGATCTTCCTGTTCTGAAACTCGAGGTCATCCTCGTCGCGTTTGATCGACCGTTCCATTTTCCCGATGGCGGAAAGCAGCCCGTCGTACCGGCGGTTGATACGGTCCAGCGGTGACCGGTCATCGCCCGAAGAGCCAAAGCGTTTTTCCTTGACGATTTTGAAGGCGGCGTCGAGGCGTTCCCATATTTTGGAGCGGTGGTCGCGGGTAAACTTGGCGTCGCGGAATTTGCGCTGTATCTTTTTCAATTCTTCGAAAAGCGGCTGCAGGCGCGCCCCTTCCTTCATCCGGTTTTCCACGTCCTCCAGGAGGCTCATGAACTCTTCGAAATTGCCTTTGGAGTGATCCTTGAACTCATCGTCCATTTTGGACCGCAGCTCCTTTAGCGCCCCGAACAATTCATTGGTTTTTTCCCGCAAAAAATCCGCATGGTCGCGAAACAGGTTGCGGTCGCGCACCTGCCCCTGCACTTTATTCCAGAACCCCTTGAGTTCTTCCCACATTTTATCGTCGAACCGGCTGAGCCGGCCGATGCGGTCTTTAAGGTCTTCCAGCTCGGACTGATACGCCTGGCTGAGTTTGGAAGACAAAACGATGAACTGCCACTCGGTCTGGGCCCGGGAGATCAGGTCGGCACGCTCGACCTTTATTTCCTCGGGCAACATGCTCTCCGAAATATTCAGGTGCCTTTCCATCTCGGTGTAGCCTTCCGGAAAATCCAGCGGCTGGCCATCCCTCCATTCATTCATCATTTTTTGGCTAAACTCTTCTGTAGCAACACTTTCCGGAAAAGTGTAGACCTTCACCTTATTGTCGTCGGCCAATAGTTCAAGCGCCACTAAGATTCGTTCGTCCTGGGCATTCGCCCCCCAAAGTACAAGCTTGGTCTTCATAACGGTAATTAACTGGTTTTCATTCACAATCGGTGCGGGAGAGGAGCGCCGTATCCCTGATAGCGCGCGCTCTTTCCAGGTAAAAACCTCTGCAAACGGGGTTCCTGGACATCCTCCTTTACCCTGCAGGCTAACGGGGATACCGGTTGTCGTGCCAATGGCTCTTCAAAAATAACAAAAATGCCGCCGAATACGGCAATTTTTACCGGCAATTTCTGGACAGCATGCCCCGCCAGCCTCTGTTTCATCCTTTGACGGCCCTGTATTTGGCGGCCGGGTAGCCCTGTCTGGCAAACCTCAAAACAACTTCTGAAATATACTGAGTAGTGATTAAAAAATAACTTCACTGTTTGAGGCCCTTAGTTGTAGCTCGTTCAGCAGCCTGACCCCGCTGAAACCCTGACTGGCTGCTTCACTTCACTACAACTAAGGGCCGTGAAGTTATTTTTTAAGGATTACTAAGTGATCAGGAAAAAGGCATTTCCTTCGATTACGCGATCAGTTTTTTCGAACCGATCAGGTCGTGCTCCAGCAAATATTCGGCGATCTGTATGGCGTTGGTAGCGGCGCCTTTGCGCAGGTTATCCGCCACGATCCACAGGTTGAGCCCATTGGCTATGGACTCATCCCGCCGGAGGCGGCCCACGAAAACCTCATCCCGGTCCTTGGCAAACAGCGGCATGGGGTATTTATTGTTGGCCACATCGTCCATGACCACCACCCCCGGCATGGCTTCCAGGAGGCGGCGCACGCCTTCCAGCTCGTATGGGCGTTCAAACTCCACATTCACCGCCTCGGAGTGCCCGCCGTGCACCGGGACACGCACCGCCGTCGCCGTCACGCCAATGGCCGCGTCGCCCAGTATCTTGCGGGTCTCATGAACCAGTTTCATCTCTTCCTTCGTGTAGGCATTCTCCAGGAAGACATCGCAGTGGGGCAGGCAGTTCTCAAAAATGGGATAATGGTAGGCCATCTCTTCCTGCTTCGGTTCGTATCCCTTTTTTTCCAGTTGGTACTGCTTGACCGCTTTCATCCCCGTGCCGGTAAAGGACTGGTAGGTGGAAATGACCAGGCGGCATATTTTGTATGCTTTGTGCAATGGCGCCAGCGCCATGACCATCTGTATGGTCGAGCAGTTCGGGTTGGCAATGATGCGGTCCTCCTTACCGAGCACCTCCGCGTTGACTTCCGGCACGACGAGCTTTTTGCCGGGGTCCATCCGCCAGGCGGAAGAATTGTCGATCACTACGGTCCCCGCTTCAGCAAACCGGGGTGCCCATTCCAGGGACGTGCCGCCGCCGGCGGAGAAAATGGCCACATCCGGCTTTGCGGCAACGGCCTCTTCCATACCAATCACCTTGTGGTTCTCGCCCCGGAACCGAACCTCCTTGCCAACGGAACGGGCGGAGGCTACCGGCAGAAATTCGCTCACCGGAAAACGGCGTTCTTCCAGGGACCGGCACATGACATTTCCCACCAGGCCGGTCACGCCTACTACTGCTATTCTCATGGATGTTTTTTTTCATTGATACGAGGGGGCAAAGATAACAGCAATCTGCTTTTATTGCCACCTTTTGCCCGAAGCATGCGGCAATTTTTCCAAAAACGGCCTGCCTGTGGCCGGAAATCCGGAAATTTTACCCCCCGCCCCTCTCCTTTTTTCTTCCGGAAGGCTATTTTTGAGGTTATGGAAAAGAAAAGCTTTTTTGCCCTGTTGCTCGCCCTGTCCGTTCATCAACTGGCCGCCCAGCTGCAGGATGGCTTTTCCGACGGCGACTTCACCAGCAACCCCGCCTGGTTTGGCGACACCGATAAGTTTACCGTCACCGACGGAGAGCTGCAGCTGCTGGACAACAGCCCCGGGGCCGGCAACACCGCTTACCTCTATCTTCCCGCTCCCACCTCGACCGGCGACGACACCCGCTGGGAAGCCTACGTCCGGCTCGAATTCTCCCCCTCGGCCAGCAACTTCGCCCGCATCTACCTCAGCGCTTCCAACGCCGACCTCTCCGGCCCCCAGGAAGGATACTACCTCAAAATCGGCGGCATCTCCGGCAGCGACGACGCCGTCGAGCTCTACCGGCAGGACGGCGACGCCGCCACCCTGCTCCTCTCCGGAACCGTTGGGGCGGCCGGAACCGACCCCGTCGTCGCCCGCCTCCAGGTAAACCGCAGCGCTGACGGCGAATGGGAACTGCTGGCCGATTACAGCGGCGGCACCAGCCTCCAACCCGAAGGCACCGCAACCGACAACACCTATCCCATGGGCGCCTTCTTTGGCGTCTATTGCCAGTACACCAGCACCCGGAACGACGTTTTTTTCTTCGATGATATCCTGGTCGACCCTCTGTTTCAGGACACCGAGCCTCCCCTCCTGCTGGGCGCCGAAGCCATCAGCGCCACGGAAGTCATCGCCCGGTTTGACGAGCCGCTGGGCGAAACCTCCGCTTCCCAGACGGGAAACTACGGCCTGGACAACGGCATCGGCCAGCCGGCAGAGGCCCTCTTCGATGAAATGGCGCCCGACGAGGTACGCCTTCTTTTCGATACGCCTTTGCAGAATACGCAATCTTACACGCTCACGGTTACCGGCATCCGCGATACGGCCGGCAACGCCGCGCCGCCTCAGAGCCAGGTATTCACCTTTTACGATATTCAGCCGGCGGCCTTTGGCGACGTGATCATCTCCGAGATATTTCCCGACCCCACCCCCTCCGTCGGCCTGCCGGATGCAGAGTACGTGGAACTTTACAACCGAAGCGACAAGGTGATTCAGCTGTCCGGCCTGGCGATCAGCTCCGGAAGCACTCCCGCCCCCCTGCCCGATTACCTGCTGCTGCCCGGCGCTTATGTCACGGTTTGTGACGACAGCTACGAGGCAGCATTCAGCACCTTCGGGCCCGCCGTATCGGTCGGCACCTTCCCGGCCCTGACCAATAACGGCGATGAGATCCGGTTGTCCAGTACGGACGGAGAACTTATTTTCGAGGTTTTCTACGATGCCGGCTGGTATCAGGACGAGAGCAAGGCCGATGGCGGCTACAGCCTCGAGCTGATCCGGCTCCAGGGCCCCTACGGCTGCCCCGGCAACTGGCGCGCCTCGGCTGCGGCACAAGGCGGCACGCCCGGCCAGCCCAACAGCCTGCTCGGCACTTCGCCCGACGAAGAAGCCCCCGCCCTGGCCCTGGCCGTTGCCGACAGCGAATCCGAACTGCGCCTCGCCTTCAGCGAAGTGATGGACGAAGCCAGCCTCAGCAACCCGGGCCATTATACCCTCACTCCTCCCCTGCTGATAACCGCAGCTATCCCCCAGCCCGGAAATACCGAAGTAGTGCTCGTCCTGGATGGCGTACTGCAGCCCGGGACGGCTTACCAGATCGGCGCCTCCGAAGCAGTGACGGACTGCATGGGCAACCCCCTCCCTCCGGGCGCCTCCATCATTACCGGCCTGGCCGAACCCATCGAACCTCTGGACCTCATCATTAATGAAGTATTGTTCAACCCGGATGTCGGAGGCAGCGATTTTATAGAATTGTACAACCGAAGCGCCAAAACGGTCAACCTGAACGGCCTGGCCATCGCCAACACCCAAAAGGAGAGCGGCGACACGCTGGGAAGCGTGAGCCGGGATTTCCTGCTCTTCCCCGGGGAATATATCGTGCTTACCGAACAACCCGGGGATATCTCAACCCGTTTCTCCGTCCCTTCCCCGCAGTACCTGCTGGAGGCCGCCCTGCCCAGCCTCGACGATGAAGGCGGCAACGTAACCATCCGGAACGCCGGCGTGCCCATTGCCGCCATAACCTACGACGAGAGCTGGTACCGGGCAGAAACGCCTTCAAATGGAGGCTTCAGCATCGAGCTGATCCAACCTGAAGGGCCCTACGACTGCCCCGGCAACTGGCGCGCCTCGGCTGCGGCACAAGGCGGCACGCCCGGCCGGCCCAACAGCCTGCTTGGGACAACACCCGACCAGGCGCCGCCCTTCCTGGCTAAGGCCATTGCCGAAAGCGAATTCGAACTGCGCCTTACTTTCAGCGAGGTGATGGACGAGGCTACCCTCAGCAATCCCGGGCACTATACCCTGTCGCCTCCCCTGCCGGCAATTGCGGCTATCCCCCAGCCCGGCCGGACGGAGATACTCCTCGTCCTCGACGGCACCCTACAGCCCGGGGCGGCCTACCAACTCCAGGTTTCCGAAGCGGTGACGGACTGCATGGGCAACCCGCTGCCACCCGGCACCGCCGTAGCCACCGGCCTGGCGGAACCAATTGACTCTTTAGACATCGTCATCAACGAGGTGCTGTTCAACCCCGAGCCCAACGGATTTGATTTTATCGAACTGTACAACCGAAGCGCCAAGGTGGCCAACCTGAATGGCCTGGCCATCGCCAACACCCAAAAGGAAACCCGGGATTCGCTCGGAGAAGTGACGGAGGATTTCCTGCTCTTCCCGGGTGCCTACGCCGTACTTACCGAAGCCCCGGATGACATCGCCTCCCGCTTTTCCGTCCGGTTTCCCAGGGCTTTGCTGGAGGCAGGCCTGCCGGCCCTGGACGACAAAAATGGAAATGTTAGCCTGCGCCTCGGCGGCAGGGTGATCGATGCCTTCGATTACGCGGAATCCCTGCATTATCCGCTGCTCGACAGCAAGGAGGGCGTGTCCCTGGAACGTATCTCTCCCGAAGCGCCGACCCAGGACGGCGGCAACTGGCACTCGGCCGCCTCCACTGTGGGGTTCGCCACGCCGACCTATGAGAACTCCCAGTTTTTCGACAAACCCGGCGTGCTCGATGAGATGTTCACCATCCTCACCCCCACCTTTTCCCCGGATGGGGACGGCTTCGACGACGTCCTGCTCATCGATTACGAAACGGAACAACCGGGTTATACCCTCAACCTGCACATCTACGACAGCAGCGGCCGCCTGGCCCGGCGCCTGGCCAACAATGAAACCCTGCCGGCCCGGGGAAGCCTGAAGTGGGACGGCACCGGGGAAGACGGCAGCCGGGCCCGCATCGGCATTTACGTGGTTTGGTTCGAGGTGTTTTTGCCGGACGGGCAAGTGGAGCGGGACAAGAAGGTGGTGGTTTTGGCAGGGAGGTTGGAATGAATGAGTGAATGAGTGAATGAGTGAATGAGTGAATGAGTGAATGGACACAAAACCAAAAGCGAATGATAAAGAGCCGCCTGAAGAGTTTCCAATATGCATTTCAGGGCATAGCGGACCTGATCCGGACTCAGCCGAATGCCCGCATTCACCTGGCGCTGGCGGCTTTGGCCGTTTTCCTGGGCTGGGCTTTTTCGCTTTCGGCCGGCGAGTGGTGCCTGCTGGCGCTGGCGGCGGCATTGGTCTTTGCCGCCGAGGCCTTCAATACCGCTCTGGAATACCTCACCGACCTCGTTTCCCCTGAATATCACGAGCTGGCGGGCAGGGCCAAAGACGCTGCCGCCGCTGCCGTCCTTTTCTCGGCGGCGGGCGCTGCCGTCATTGGGCTGATCCTGTTCCTTCCCCGTTTCCTGGCGATCATCGGAGGATAAAATTCGGAGGTTGGCCTTCGGCGGAGGCAATAATCCGGAAACGGCCCTCGTATACTTTCCCGAAACACTTTGGGGGCAGGAAAAAAATTAACTACCTTCGAAGCTATAGGATTGGAATAAAAGCAAACTATCTCTTAAAATGAAGAAGCTCCGACTTCTGGCCCTTTTCCTTTTGCCGGCTTTGGCCATCCAGGCTCAGGAACAACTGGGCATTCGCCTTTCCAACTACGGAGGCATCAACAGCACCCTGCTCAACCCAGCCTATCATACCACCACGCCGTTCACCTGGGAGGTGAACCTGTTGGAAGGCGCCGGGCACTTTTCCAACGACTACGCCTTCCTGCGCAATACCCGCCTGCCGGACCTGATGAAAGACCCGGCCCAGCTCGATTTCGAGTTCGGCCCCGACCTTCCGCCGGGGAGCCTGGAACAGGACGGGGTCATCGCCGTCGATTTTTTCAGGGGCCGCAACCGCCGGCAAGTCTTGGGGCTGGGCAGCATCCTGGGGCCTTCTTTTTACGTGCAGGTGGCGGAGAACCACCGGATAGGGCTGATCACCCGCGCCCGGGGCATGTTGTCCGGAAGGGGTATTGCCGACCCCTTCAACTATTACGATTACGACAGCCGGCCATTTTTCGACCCTTTTCCGGTCGACCCCTTCCGGGGCGCTTTTGCCGGCTGGACGGAGGTGGGCATCAACTACGCCTACCAGGCGGAAGTGGCCAACGGCACCGTCGCCGTCGGCGCCACCCTGAAAATGCTGCAGGCCTATGAGGGGGCCTACCTGCGCAACGCCTCTATATTTCAACTGCAAAAAGTGCCCAACGACTCCCTCGGCGGCTCTCCCATCGACTTCAGCTTCGGCTACACCACCAGCAACCTCCGGGACGGCGACTACCAGGCGGAGCGCAACGGCGGCGGCCTGGCTGCCGACCTCGGGTTTGTCTACACCTCCTATTCGCAGAACGGCGCTCCCTATGACTGGAAATTCGGCGTATCCCTGATTGATATCGGCCGGCTCACCTACCGGCGAAACGCCTCGGAACACGTCGTCCAGACAACTGCCCCGCTGATCATCGGCACATCCGAGTATCAATCCTTTCAGGCACCGGACGAGTTCGAGGAGTACATACAGTTTTTCAGCGAACAGACCCTGGGCGACTCGGCCGCTTCCTTCAGCGGGCCCTCCTTTGCCATCTGGCTGCCCAGCGCCCTGAGCCTGCAGGTGGACAAGTCGCTCGGCGGCCCCTTTTTCGTGGGCGCCGCCTTTACGCAGGGTTTCCCCCTGGGCCCCGGCGCCCTGCAGCGCGGCAGCCACCTGGCCCTGGCGCCCCGCGTGGAAACCCGATGGGCGGAGGCTTCCCTCCCGATCTCGGTATACGACTGGGAAGAGCTGAGGGTAGGCATGGCCCTGCGCCTGGCTTTTTTCACCGTCGGCACCAGCCACCTGGGCAGCATCCTCCGGCGTTCGGACCTGAATACGGCCGATTTTTACTTCGCCGTCAAAGTCACGCCCTTTCAGCTTTTCGGAAAAGGAGACAGGGGGTACAGCCGCAAGGATGGCAAATTCCGAAGCGGCAGGAAAGGCAGGGTGCAGTGTTATGATTTCTAGTGCTGTTGGCACTAAATAACGGGGCAGTTGTTTTCCCGCCGAGGGCGGAATGCGGTTGATGGTTCCCCTCGACTAGCAGTTTCTCATGTAAGGTACGCACGTGGCGAAAAGATGCCACGAAAGCACAAAATCCCACGAAACTTCGTGCGGATTTTGTGCCTTCGTGTTTTAGTGGCAAAACGTGCGAGCTCTACATGAGAAATTCCCGATGCATCGGCAAAGGGCTATCTTTGCCCAAAAGGCCATGATTTACCGAGCAAACCTACATTACCACTGCCTGCCTTTTCGCGAATTATCCCTTGCAGAGCTTTATTCTGTCATGGCCCTGCGCCAGGAGGTGTTCGTCGTTGAGCAAAACTGCCCATACCTGGACGCCGACGGCAAGGACCTGCCAGCCCACCACCTGCTGGGGTACGACCAGAGAGGAACCCTGGCCGCATACAGCCGCCTCCTCCCTATGGGAATATCCTATGAGGAATATCCTTCTTTCGGCAGAGTGGTGACCGCCCCGGCTGTTCGTGGCCAGGGGCGGGGCCGGGAACTTATGGAAAGAACGCTCGAATGGATGGAACGCCTCTACGGGCGGCGGGCCATTAAGATTTCCGCTCAGTGTTACCTCATCCCTTTTTACCGATCACTGGGTTTCCATACAGTTGGAGAGGAGTATTTGGAGGATGACATCCCGCACGTTGGGATGGTGAGGGGGTGAGATAGCCCTGTCAAAGGCTACGTCAGGATGGTAGCCATATCAAATATCGCACATCGAAAATAGGGCATGTTTGGAAGGGGTGTACGGATAGTACACTGATGTATTAGGAATGGTTAGGATTCGATAAGATTGCCACCGGTTGTGGTTATTCTCCTAAAAATCTTAATTCATCCTAAGAAATCAGTGTACCATTCCTTGTTTTCACAACCCGAAATCCTACGCCTGCGGGCTCAGAGCCTCGCCCAGCAACGTTTCGTGCGCAGCATCCAGTATTTCCCGGACCTCGGCAGCATCGGGTGCCTGTGCGTACACTCTAAGCACGGGTTCTGTGCCGGACGGGCGGACCATCACCCAGCGGCCGCCGCCGAAGTAGAACTTGTAGCCGTCTGTGTCTTCCATCAGCTTGACGTCGTACTTTCCGAAAGCCTGATAGGCATCCTCTTCACACTTTCTGATGATGGCCTGTTTTTTCTCTTCGGTCAGGTGCAGGTCGTCGCGGTCGTAGGCGAAGGAGCCGACCAGATCATAAACTTCATGAATGAGTTCTGCAGAGATTTGCCGGTTTTGGCCATAATCTCGACGATCGTCAGCCCGATCCAGATGCCGTCCCGTTCGGGAATATGCCCTTTCACCGCCAGGCCGCCCGATTCTTCTCCGCCGACGATCACGTCCTCTTCGGCCATAATTTCGGCGATGTATTTGAAACCGATCGGGGTCACCTGGTAATCCAGGCCGTAGTGTTCGGCCAGTTCCTTCATTTTTTCCGTCACGGAGAAGGTGATGACCACTTTGCCTGTCTCCTTTTTGTATCCCCGCATGTAGAGCAGCAGGAGCAGCAGGATGTGGTGGGAGTCGACGAAATTGCCTTCGGAATCGTACATGCCGATGCGGTCGGCGTCGCCGTCGTTGGCCAGGCCGATGTCAATATTGCCGCTATTTTTTATCAGCTGGGAGAATTCCTGCAGGTTGCGGTGGATGGGTTCCGGCGCCTGCCCCATGAAGGAGGGGTTGTAATCGCAGTGCAGGAGGGTGGCGTTGGGGAAGAGCCGGCGCATGGCGTTCTGGCCGGCGCCGTACATGGCGTCATAGCCGATCCGGATCCCTGATTTTTCGATGGCATCCAGGTCAAAGTTCGCCGCGATGTGGTCGACATATATCTGTTCCAGGTCTACGTATTCAAGCAACCCGTCTTGCTCCATGTCTTCCAGGCTGGCTGGTTCTACAGTAGGTTTTTCGGGCACTTCTTCCTCCACCTCGGCGACCTGGGCGGGCACCATGGGGCCGCCCAGCCTGGATTTCAGTTTGTATCCGCTGTAGGAAGGCGGGTTGTGGCTGGCGGTGATGACCACGCCGATATCGGAATTGGTCTTAACGACGCCCAGGGAAACCATAGGGGTCGACACAAAACCGCGGGCGAGTTTCACTTTAAAACCGTAGGCGCCAAAAACGCCGGCGGTGGTCTCGGCAAAGAGCTGCCCGCCAAAGCGGGTGTCATGGCCGATGACGGCCTGCCGGGCGCCTTGTTTTTTCATCCAGCGAGCCGTTCCTTCCGCAACCCGCCTCACGTTTTCAACGGTGTAATCCTCTGCGATGATGGCTCTCCAGCCATCGGTGCCAAACTTAATTTTACTCATGTGGTGTTATTATTTTTGGGCTTAGTATACTGCTTGGCCCTAAATTAGTAATTTGCCAATACTTATATCAATCCTAATTATCAAACCATAGTGAAAGATACCTACCGCCATAAAGGCATGAGAAAGCGACTCGTCGAAGAACTGCGCCGCAAAGGCATCACCGATGAGCGTTTGCTCGCCGCTATTGGCGCCCTGCCCCGGCACTTTTTCCTGGACAAAGCCTTCGAAGAATGGGCCTATAAAGACAAACCCTTTCCCATCGGAAATGACCAGACCATTTCTCAGCCCTACACAGTTGCTTACCAAACCAGCCTTCTTCAGATAAAGAAACGGGATAAGGTATTGGAAGTAGGAACGGGCTCCGGCTATCAGGCGGCATTGCTGGCCATGCTCGGAGCACGGGTATATACCGTTGAACGGCAGGAAATGCTCTACGAAAAGGCAAAGGCACTGCTCTCGAAGCTCCAACCCGGCAATATCCGTTGCTACCTGCGCGACGGATACAAGGGCCTGCCCGAATTTGCCCCCTTCGACAAGATCATCGTCACGGCAGGTGCCCCGGAAGTCCCGCAGCCATTGCTGGAACAGCTCGCCATCGGAGGGATCATGGTCATCCCCGTTGGCGAACCCGTCCAGAAAATGCACCGCATCATCCGCATCTCCGAAGAGGAATACGACGACCGGGTGCTGGCCAATTTCCGCTTTGTCCCCTTATTGAAGGGGCTCAACACGAAAAGTTGAAAAGATTGTACGGCGGCAGGCAAAAAATAGTTTCACTCCCGGTCAATCTATTCGGCGCCCGGTGGCCGTCCGGGAATCTACGGATACTCTGTTGACCTTCTTGAGGTCGACCAGCAGGCTGGCATAAGCGCTGCGGTCGTCAACCCGCCATTTTTTCCCTTCGTACGTGACCATTCCGGAGCGGCGCTTCCACTCCGAAGCCAGGAGGACGTACCGGCCGTCCACCTTGGGGCTGGGGCCGAAGACGAGGAACCGCTCCCGGCCGCCATCTTCGAAGCTGACGGCAAAACGGTCTTTTTCCGGCAGGAACAACAGGACGCCCGGCGTGCCTTTTCGGATCACGACCTCCTCAACCTGCCGCCCGTCGACCATCTTGATCTCCCCGGAAGTGATCTCCGACCGGGAGCCGGATAGTTCCCGGCGCATGACGATGTCTTCGGAAAGATAGAACTGTATGCGTTTGAGCTGGCTCTCCGTCCAGCCGTTCTGGCGGTACAGTTGTTCGGTGAAAGGGCTCAGCGTCGGCCCGCAGGAATTGAAGGCCAGCAGGAAAAAGCCGGCGAACAGGAATAGTTTCACAGCATTCATTGCAGATCGTTTTTTACAAACTTGAGGATTACCCGCTATAAAGTAAACAGTTTGACGCCGTTGGGAGGCCGAAGTTAAGAGAGTTTAACCCGGCTTAACTAATTTTAACAAGAGTCACTTCCGGCGCTTCCGGAAGAATTCCTTCAGCAGCATGCTGCATTCTCCGAACATCACTCCATATTCTACCTGCGTTTTTGGATGCAGCAGGCGCTTCCCGTATTCCATGAACCCCCGCTTATCGTCCGGAGCGCCGTAAACCAGCCGGCCCAGCTGCGCCCACTGCAGGGCGCCGGCACACATCACGCAAGGCTCCAGGGTCACAAAAAGCGTGCATTCCGGCAGATACTTACTGCCCAGAAAATGGGACGCCGCCGTGAGCGCCAGGATTTCGGCATGGGCCGTGACGTCGTTTAACTGCTCCGTCTGGTTGTGCGCCCGGGCAATGACCTGGTTCCGGCAAACCACTACGGCGCCGACGGGTACTTCTCCCTGCTCTAAAGCGGCTTCTGCTTCCAGCAGGGCTTGCTTCATGAAATGTTCGTCGCTGAATATGGTGAGCATGGTTGTGGGTTTTGGGTTGTGGGTTGTGGGTTTTGGGTTTTGGGTTGCTGGCCTGGAGGGAACAGACAACAAACAACAAACAACAGACACCGATCCCCCCGCCCCCACAAAGAACGCCAGAAATCCCCAACGCGGAAAATCCGGAACCGCCTTTTCTTTTTGGCATCAATTTGTATACCTTTGCACATGGAAACAAAGAAAATAACGCAGAATAAGTTTTTAGGAGAAGGCCTGACCTTCGACGACGTACTTCTGGTTCCCGCTTACTCGGAAGTATTGCCCCGCGAGGTAGACGTCTCCGCCTACCTCACCCGGGACCTGCGGCTGAATGCGCCCATCGTTTCCGCCGCCATGGATACCGTCACCGAAAACAAATTGGCCATCGCTATTGCCCGGATGGGAGGGATCGGCATTATTCACAAGAATATGACGATCGAAGAACAGGCCGAGCAGGTACGCAGCGTCAAGCGCTCGGAAAGCGGCATGATCGTCGATCCGGTAACCCTTACCCAGGACGCCATCGTCGGTGACGCCCTTTCCCTGATGCGCCGGTTCAAGATCGGCGGCATTCCCATCATCGACGACAACAACAAGCTCGCCGGCATCCTGACCAACCGGGACCTGCGCTTCGAAACGCAGCTCAACCGCCCGGTCAGGGAACTGATGACCAGCCAGAACCTCGTCACCGCCCCGGTGGGCACCACCCTCGAACAGGCCCGCGAAATCCTGCAGGCCCACAAGATCGAAAAGCTGCCGGTGGTAGACGAGAGCAGAAAGCTCGTCGGCCTTATTACCTATAAAGACATCATGAAGGTCCAGGACTACCCCAACTCCTGCAAGGACTCCCTGGGCAGGCTGGTGGTGGGCGCCGCCGTCGGCGTTACCAGCGACATGCTGCGGCGGGTGGAAGCGCTCGTCCGGGTGGACGTCGACGTGGTCATCGTCGATACCGCCCACGGCCATTCGCGGGGTGTCCTCCAGGCCATCAAGGACGTCAAGGGCCATTTCCCGCACCTGCAGGTCATCGGCGGCAACGTGGCCACCGGCGAGGGTGCCCTGGCACTGGCCGAGGCCGGCGCCGACGGCGTCAAAGTAGGCGTCGGCCCCGGGTCGATCTGCACCACCCGGGTGGTGGCCGGGGTAGGCATGCCGCAGTTGTCCGCCATCTATAAAGCTTCACAGGCCGTTAAAGACCAGGGTATCCCGGTCATCGGCGACGGCGGCATCCGCTACACCGGGGATATCGTCAAGGCCCTGGCCGCCGGCGCCAACACCATCATGGCGGGCAGCCTCTTCGCCGGAGTGGAAGAAGCGCCGGGCGAAACCATCATCTACGAAGGACGCAAATTTAAGGTCTACCGCGGCATGGGCTCCCTGGGGGCCATGCAGCAGGGGTCCAAAGACCGCTATTTCCAGGATGTAGAGGACGACATCAAGAAGCTGGTGCCGGAGGGGATCGAAGGCCGGGTGCCCTACAAAGGCACCGTGGCGGAGGTGATGGTACAGTACCTGGGCGGCCTGCGCGCCGGCATGGGCTATTGCGGCGCGGCCGATATCTCTGCCCTGCAGAAAGCCCGGTTTATCAAGATCACCGGGTCCGGGATACTGGAAAGCCACCCGCACAACATTACGATCACGAAGGAATCGCCGAATTATAGCCGGAGGTAGGGGGGGGGAGAGGGGAGATGGAGATGAGGATGGGGGAGGGGAGATGGGGAGATGGGAGATGGGATGGAGATGGAGGGAAGGGGGGGGGGAGAGAGGGAGAGGGGGGATGGGAAGAAGAGATGATGAAAAGATGAGGAGATGGGGAAGAGGGGAAAGATGGGAGAGGGGGAAAGATGGGGAGACGGGGAGACGGGGAAAGATGGGGAGACGGGGAGACGGGGAAAGATGAGGAGACGGGGAGACGGGGAAAGATGAGGAGATGGGGGGAGAGGGAAAGATGAGGAGATGGGGAGATGGGGGAGAAAAGCGCCCTGGCTGACGACAGTCCAGGGCGCTTTTCTATTTCACATCAAACACGTTCATCAGTTGCTCTTGACGATGCGGCGGCTGATCTCGTCGTCGCCGACGATCAGGCGCAGCAGGTAGAGGCCGTCGGGCTGGGCGCTGAGGTCCAGCGTCCGGTTCAGGGTAGCGGTATTGGTTTCGCGCAGCACCTGCAGCTTCTGGCCGGTCAGGTTGATCACTTCCACCTGAATGTCCTTCGGGTTATTCAGGGAGAGTTGGAGGCGGAAGGCCCCATTAGTTGGGTTGGGGCCAATAAACAGCGATTCCAGCCCTTTGATCTCCCCGGCGCCCAGGATGATATCGATGGTGCCTTCTACGGAGCAGCCGATGGCGTCGGTAACGGTAAAGGAGTGTTCTCCCGGCGACAGGTTCGTCGGCATATTGCCCGTCTGGCCATCGTCCCAAACGTAAGAATAGGGAGGCACGCCGCCGGAAGCCGACACGAAGGCCGACCCGTCGCCGTTGTTGATGGCCTCGTCGATCGTCGGGATGTTGCCGAACTGGACGATCAGGGAGTCTGTCGACACTTCACAGATGGAACCCACTGCGTTGGAGGCATCTTCGTAAACGGCGGCCCGGATAATCCAAACACCGCCCAGCATGTCAAAGTTATTAGCGCTGAGGACGCCGTTCAAGTCGGAATCGAAGGAGGACACCGGGGTGGCGTTGGTAAGGATAAAGCCGCCGGCTATGCCGCCGGTACCGCCTAAAACATCATCGAAGCTCCAGGCGAAGCCGCCGCCCATCGGGATGGAGTCCGTTTCGTCGGTGGCCAGGTCGAAGGTTTCATCCGGGCCGCAGACGGAAGTGATCCCGGTGGTCACCAGATTCCCAACGCTGCAACCGGTCATCGGAGGTTCATCGCACATCACCTCTTCGCCAGAAACGCAGGTCAGGGCGGGGAAGCCGTTGTCGGTATTCAAATTGCCGCCGCCGCCGCATTGGCCGGCTTCGTTGATGACGATGAGGTAGGTTCCGTCTTCAGAGGCCGTCCAGGTGATGGTGCAGCCGTCGCCGTCGCCGGGGCCGAAAGCGTCGACCGCGCCGCTGGGGGCGATGATCGTAAACTCCGGCACCCAGGAGCCGGCGCCCGGGCCGTTGCACATGCTGAACGCGTAGGTCGTGCCGGCAACGAAATTGTCCACACCATAGGCTTCGGCAGCCCATACCTGGAAAGCAGTGATCTCATTGAAGGGGCAGCCCATGCCTTCGTCGACGGGCGCGCCGCCGAAAGAGGTATTGAAATCATTCCAGCCGCTGGTTGGCGAGGGGTTTATCCAGTCCAGGCACTGCGCCCCGGCAGAAAAGGAAAAGCCCATCATCAGAAAGGCTAAGGAATACAAAGTAATGGTAAATCGTGTTTTCATAAATTATTTTTCAGTAGATGATTAAAAACGATTGATTGCTTTTCCGGTGAAAAACCGCATGGTTTTCTCTGTTTTCCAGGCCACTTTTATCGTTCATGCGGCTTAGAATGTTATATTGGCACCGGCGCGCCGGCACCATGTGCTGAGCCGTGCCGCCGGCAAGTTGATGCAGCAGGACGATTATGTCAAGATTGATGGGATTAAAGGATTTGGCACAAATTGGGGCTAATATCCGCTATTCAGGCCACAATTTCGGAAAATCTGATGTAATTTAAATGACAATCCAGGCAAACCTACATAAATGGCTAATGGAATAAGTGAAAAAAACAGGAAGCTGCCGCGATCGTTCTTTACCCGGAGCGATGTCCTGGAGGTTAGCCGCGACCTGCTGGGCAAATACCTGGTGACGGATTTCGGCCAGGGCCGCACCGCCGGGCGCATCGTGGAGGCGGAGGCCTACCGCGCCCCGGATGACAAGGCCTGCCACGCCTACGGCAACCGCCTCACCGACCGCACCCGGGTGATGTTCGCCCGCGGCGGTCACGCCTATATTTACCTCTGCTACGGCATCCACCACCTGTTCAACGTAGTGTCCGGAAGGGAAGGAATGGCGCATGCCGTGCTGATCCGGGCGCTGGAACCGGCCGAGAACATCCCCCTGATGCTGCAGCGCCGCCGCATGCAGCAGTTGGCGCCCCGGCTCACTGCCGGCCCGGGGGTGCTGTCGCAGGCCCTGGGCATTACCCGGCACTTTACGGGTGTTGATTTACTGGATCCCGAAAGCCCCATCTGGATTGAAGACCGGGATATGCCGGCCACTGCGGAGGAAATCGCCGCCAGCCCCCGCATCGGGGTCGGCTATGCCGAAGAGTGCGCTGCCTGGGAATGGCGGTTTTTCCTGAAGGGGAATGTGTGGGTGAGTGGGGGGAGTGAATGAATGAGTGAAGGAGTGAGTGAAGGAGTGAGTGAAGGAGTGAGTGAAGGAGTGAAGGAGTGAAGGAGTGAATGAAGCAATCCACAGTAAATCTCTGTCGTTAACAGTTCAGTTACCAAGGAAACTATGATGAAGAAAACACACTTTTACATTCTGCTGCTGCTGATTTGCCAACCCCTTCTCCTGCCGGCCCAGGATCAGGCGGCCTTCCCCAGTGAAGATTTCATCTACATGGATTATATCCGGTCCGTGAAATTTCACATCGAAGGGATATTCCTCTCCTACCCCATCATCGAACTGGGGGGCGCCGCCCGGCTCAACCTTTCTTTTGACGACCTGGACGGAGACACCAAAGACTATTTCTATAAAGTAGTCCATTGCGACCGCGACTGGAAGCCGTCCCAACTGGCAGAGCTGGAATACGTGGACGGATACACCGAAGAACGCCTGCAGAACTTCCAGTTTTCGTTTAAGACGCTCTGGCCCTATACCCACTACGAGCTCACGTTGCCCAACCGGGATACCCGCTTCACCAAATCGGGCAACTACATGTTGCTGATCTACGACGACACCTACGACCGCCAGCTGGTGCTGGCGCGCCGCTTCGTCGTCGTGGAGTCCAAGGTCTCGATCGCGCCCCAAATCCTGAGGGCCAGCCAGGTTTCAAAATTCCGGACCCACCAGGAGATCGACTTCGTGGTCAACCACGAGCAGCTCAAGATCCAGAACCCCATGCTGGAAGTGCGGGCGACCGTCCTGCAGAACGGCCGCTGGGACAATGCCCTGACCGATATCCCGCCGAAGTTCATCCGCGCCAACTCCCTGCTCTTCGACCATCAGGACAAGGTCGTCTTTCCCGGCGGCAAGGAGTTCCGGTTCCTGGACCTGCGCAGCTTCCGGCTGGTTTCTTTTAATGTGTATTCCATCGAAAGGACGGACGAAGGGTTTCTCGTGCAGCTGAAATACGACGAGCCGCGCTCGGGGCAATCCTACACTACCTTCCAGGACCTGAACGGCAATTTCGTCATCGAGACCACCGACCA
The DNA here is from genome assembly GCA_020636375.1 of Lewinellaceae bacterium. Taxonomy (GTDB): domain Bacteria; phylum Bacteroidota; class Bacteroidia; order Chitinophagales; family Saprospiraceae; genus JACJXW01. Next base: position 323,170 of record JACJXZ010000002.1, read on the forward strand.
GGCCAACAACCAACTCTCCGCCGAATACGCCGAAGTGGTCTTCTACCTGAAGGTTCCCTATCCATACCCCGGCCAGGAAGTGTACCTCTTCGGCGGCCTGACCGACTGGACCATCCTGCCGGAATACCGCATGGAATACGACAGCGAGCTCGGCGCCTACGTCGGCCAGGCCATCCTCAAACAAGGCTATTACGACTACGCCTACGCCACCCTCCCGCTGCCGTCCAACGACCGCAAAAAAGACAACATCCCGGTCCCGGACATCACGGAGGTGGAAGGCACCTGGCACGAGACGGAAAACCAGTACACTATTCTAATCTACTACCGCCCCTTCGGCAGCCGCTATGATCAGGTAATCGGTTCGGTGTCTTTTACGTCGAACTTGTGATCGTGCATTATGGTATTGCGGTGTTATGGTATTGCGGTTGGCCTAATGCAAGCCCTGCATTCGCCCCAACCTGGACTCCATTGGAGCAAGCCTTCATAAACACCAGGCCGCAAAACCGCAAAACCGCAATACCACAATACCGCAACGCCGAAACACCAAATCACGCCGCTATTCATCCGATAGAATTCCCCGTTGATATAAAATATTTCGGGAAAAAGCCTACCTTATGTTACTATTGCACTTACTAAAAAAACATCGGTTATGTTAGTCAGAATTACCCTACTGTTGTCCGGCCTGGTGCTTTTTGCTGCACAGGCCGTTCATGCTCAAAACACCTGGCCGCTTGAAAAGTGCATCCAGTATGCACAGCAAAACAACCTCAGCACCAAGCAGGCCCAGTACAACATCCAGGACGCCCAGCTGGTGGAGAAGCTCAACCAGTTCAGCCGCCTGCCCAACGTCAGCGCCCGCGCCAGCGCCGGCTACCAGTTCGGCCGGACCATCGACCCGACCACCAACTCCTTCAACAACCAGCGCATCGGCTTCAACAGCTTTGCCGTCGAAGCGGGCCTGACCATCTACGACGGAAGCCGGATCACCAATTCCGTCAAGCAAAGCAAAAAGGACCTGGAAGCCGCCCGCCTCGACGCCCAGGCCACCACCAACGACATCTCCCTGAACATCGCCTCCGCCTACCTGAGCATCCTTCTGGCCGAAGAGCAACTGGCCAACGCCCGGAAACGGCTGGAGCTGTCGCAGGAGCAACTGCAGCAAACCGACAAGCTCATCCAGGCCGGCTCCCTGCCGCCCAACGACCGGCTGGACTTCCTGGCCCAGATCGCCCTGGACGAACAGGCCATCGTCGAATCCCAGAACATGGTAGCCATCGGCTACCTCAACCTCAAGCAGCTGATGGAAGTAGACCCCAACGAGGACATCCGGATCGTCCGCCCGGAAAGCATCGACGTACCAGCCGGAGCCGACCCGCGCGCCTACCGCCTCGACGAAGTGTACACCGCCGCCCTGCAGACGCAACCCCAGATCCGCGCCGCCGACCTGCGGCTGGAGAGCGCCCAGATCCAGGAAGACATCGCCCGCTCAGGCATGCTGCCCACGCTCTCCGTCTTCGCCAGCCTGAACACCAACTATTCCAGCGCCTTCCAGGCGCCTATCATAGGGCCCACTTCGAGCATGGAAACCGTTTACATCAACGGCATGCCGGTCGACATCGAGTTCAGAGGAGAAGGCCCCATAGATTTCGAACAGGTTTCCTATTCCGACCAGATCAACGAAAACTTCGGCCAGACCGTAGGCGCCAGCCTGCGCATCCCCATCTACAGCAACCACAGCAACCGCATCCAGATGGAACGCGCCCGCCTCAATGCCCTGAATACCGAAGTCGTCAACCGGCAACAACGCAACCAACTGAAAACCGACGTGCAGCGGTCCATCGCCGACGCCCGCGCCGCCCGCGAAAGCTATTTCGCTGCCCAGCGATCCGTCGACGCCGCCCAGGCCGCCTTCGACAACGCCGAAAAGCGCTTCCAGCTCGGCGCCATCAACACCCTGGAATACACCACCGCCCGCAACAACCTCGACCGCGCCCAGGTGGACCTCATCCGGTCCAAGTACCAGTACATTTTTAACCTGAAAACCGTAGACTTCTACCTCGGCCGGCCGATCACGTTAGATTAACAGCATGCACCGTGCGGTAAAACTTCACGGTGCAAATTCCATTCAGAAAAGCTCTCAAAGCACATGGCAAAACCGAAGAATCGCAACAATGCCCTCATCTTTGTCCTGCTGGCCGTCATCGTCGCCCTCGTGGGCTTCCTGATCTGGCGCAACCAGAGCAAACCGAAGGGGGAAAAAGTCGCCGTCGAAAAGGCGGAAAAACGGACCATCACCGAAAAGGTGTCCGCCAGCGGTAAAGTATTCCCGCAGACGGAGGTCAAAATCAGCTCCGACGTGTCCGGAGAGATCGTTGAGTTGCTCGTCGAAGAGGGCGACTCGGTGGTCAGCGGCCAGTTGCTGGCGCGGATCGACCCCGACGCCTACCAGTCGCAGGTAGAGCGCGGGGTGGCCGGCGTCAACACCGCCAAGGCTCAGATGGCCAACGCCCGCTCCCAGATCGAGCAGTTCAAGGCCCAGGAAAAGCAGATCGAGGCGCAGCTGATCAACGCCCGCGAAATCCACGAGCGCAACGTCAAGCTCAAAAAGGAAGGCGTGATCGCCGAGGCGGACTACCAGCAGTCGCTGTCCAACCTGCGGGCGCTGGAGGCCAACCTCAGCGCCGCCCAGGCCAACATCAAGGCGGCCGAGGAGAGCGCCCGCGCCGCCAAATTCCAGGTGGAAAGCTCGGAGGCTACCCTGAAGGAGCTGCGCACCAGCCTGCGGCGCACCGACATCTTCGCGCCCATGAACGGCATCGTCTCCCGCCTCAACGTGGAGGAAGGGGAACGGGTTGTGGGCACCATCCAGATGACCGGCACCGAAATGATGCGCATCGCCAACCTCAACGCCATGGAAGTGCGGGTGGAGGTGAGCGAGAACGACATCCCCCGCGTCACCTTCGGCGACGAGGTGGAGATCGAAGTGGACGCCTACCTCGACCGCATCTTCCGGGGGCGGGTCACCCAGATCGCCAACTCCTCGACCAGCACCGGCACCACGGCCGCCCTGACCAGCGACCAGGTGACCAACTTCGAGGTGCGGATCAACATCGAGCAGGAGTCGTACAAAGACCTCATCGACGCCAACAACCCCTACCCTTTCCGGCCCGGCATGTCGGCATCGGTAGACATCAAGACGGAAAAGGTGGCCGGCGCGCTGTCTGTGCCTATCCAGGCGGTAACTACCCGGGAGAAGGACGCCGACAAGAAGAAGGCCAAGGCCCGGCAGGTGGCCGACAAGGGAGAAGAGGAGGATGTTGAAAAGGACCTGATCGAGGTGGTGTTCATCGTCCGGGGCGACACCGTCCACATGTCGGAGGTCAAGACCGGCATCCAGGACGATACCTACATCCAGATCACCTCCGGCCTGGAGGAAGGGGAAGAGGTGGTCATCGCGCCCTACGCCGCCATTGCGCGCAAGCTGGAGCCGGGGGGGGAGGTGCATGTGGTGAAGGAGGAGGAGTTGTATAAGAAAGAATAAGCCAAACAGAATTTGCGACATTTGATGTGCAATGTGCGGCCGTCTCTACGAGCGTTCGACCTATGCGGACTATGTGGCAAAATACGCTGCTCCGCGGATGCCCCCCGCTTTTGAACCACATAGAGCACATAGCACAGGCCTATGTGGCCTATGTGATAAAAAAACCTTTGCGGCCCAACCCCGGCGGCCCGACGCTTCTGAACCACATAGAGCACATAGCACAGGCCTATGTGGCCTATGTGATAAAAAAACCTTTGCGGCCCAACCCCGGCGGCCCGACGCTTTTGAACCACATAGTACACATAGCGCACATAGCACAGGGTTATGCGGCAAAAAAACGCTCTTCCGGAGATGCCCACCACTTTATATTTTCGCAGCCGGACAAAACTACCATGCCCAGGTTTTAAAAATGACACATCCACATCCAGCCATCGAAGACAAAACATTGATCCTATTCATCCGCAACCCGGAAAAAGGCAAGGTCAAGACCCGCCTGGCAAAAGGCGTGGGTGAAGAAAAGGCATTACGCATCTACCAGGCCCTGCTGGAGCATACCCGCCGGCAGGCCCTTGCCGTGAGGGCCCGGCGCCTGCTGTTCTACGCTGATTACATCAACCGGGGCGATGCGTGGAAGGAAGCGGATTTTGAGAAACACCTCCAGGAGGGCGAAGATTTGGGCGCCCGCATGCAGCACTCCTTTGAAGTGGCCCTGCGGCAGGCCCGCTCTGCCCTGATCGTCGGCAGCGACATCGCCCAGCTTTCCGCCCGGATCATAGAAGATGCCTTCCGGCAACTGCAAACGCACGATTTCGTGGTCGGCCCGGCCAAAGACGGGGGGTATTACCTGCTGGGCATGAAGGCCCCCACCCCTACCCTCTTCCAGGGGATCGAATGGAGCACGACCACCGTTTTTGCAGAGACCATAGCCATCATTGAAGGCATGGGCAAAACCTGCGCCCTGGCGCCGGAGCTGTCGGATATTGATTATGCGGAGGATTGGGAAAGGTATGGGTGGAGGGTGTAACGAAAACATTGCATAAAATGGAGTAAGTGCATGGACTGCCCGTCTCTTTCGAGCCGGGTAAAAATTAGTGAAGTAGTGAATGACTGATTAACAGGGGCTTAGAGTAAGGCCAGGCTACCCGTCTAACGTTGGATACCCAATTGAGCCTGCGTACACCGCACAGCACTCAGGACTGCCGTTGGCCTCGTACATCGTACACGATCCCGGCACCCTTTGTCCAACGTTAGACAGATAGCCGAAGGCCATGTATCAGCGCCATTCACACCCTGGCCTACTGCATTCACCCTCCCAGATGGCAACTTTAACAAAATAAGATTTGTATTTTCCGCAAAAAAGGATTTGCTTTGTATCCAGATGCGCTTTTCACTCGTTTGAATATTTTGCGCGCCCTTCGATAAACAAACCACTGTGAATAATTTTTGAGCATTTCGTTTGCTGGCTTGCAAGGATGGGCTGATCCTGGAAAAGAATCCTTGCTGATGGCAAGCATTTGGAATATCCTAAAAACTTTAAACTTATGGTGGTTTTTCCTCAAAACATGAATGGCCTTATGAAAAAGCTTCCTTGTAAAGCAAGGACTGAATCTAGATGGTTTATTTCATTCTTAATCGCATCGATTTTTGGTTTAGGCTTAACGCCTCAGTTGGGATATTCTCAAAAGACACTCAGCTGGGAAGAAACCCGTTCTTTATTAGAAGAAAAGTTTTTATTTACAACATCAAAAAGAGGGCTAAAAGAAGACCAAAGAGACTCTTTGTCGAATGAGATAATAACTAAATCGCCTTTTATTTTTGAAGGAAAAGTAATCAGTGAAGAAACATTTATTAAAGAACAAGATAATATTCCAAAGAATAAACGATTAGTGAAGTTTTTAGTGACACATGTTTTTAAAAATGCTTCTCCTACTTCAGATACAATTTGGTTACTTTTTCCAAAAAAGAGTGAAATTTGTGGCGTTCGAGATAAAAATATACCTTTAATTAAGGGGAACGAGGGGATTGTTTTTTGTCAAAAAACAATCCCCTCGTTCCCCTTAAAAAGAAATATAAATCCCGAACAATTTTTTTCTCTACTTACAGATGATATTTTTTCCATTCTAGCCCCTTTGGACAATTATGAAACTCAATCTATTTGGCATGGATTGTATGGAAAGGTATTTGGAACAAATGGAGAAATGTTAAAATATCTAAATAATAGCCCAGGGATTTTAAAAAAAAAATTGAAACGTCAATAAAAAAAGTTGGCCCCGACCCTGATCCAATTATTACAGACTTTTTTCCTAAAACTGTTCACGGTGGTGTAAAAGATACACTTACAATTGTGGGACAAAATTTTGGAACGAATGGTAATGTTAGATTTTTAGATGCAGAGACAGAAGGCTTTAGTTATTGTGATGTTTATCCCCACTCCTATATTATTTCTTGGACACCGGATACAATAATTCTTGAAGTACCTGGAGTTGCCTTAGCAGATAAAGTGCCTGGATCTGGTCTTTTTAGAGTTGTCCGAAGTATGCCATCTTTAAGCACTTCAGTATATTCCTCTGAACCCATAGAAATAGATTACTCATTATTGAATAAAGAAGTAACTCAAGATTCTTTCTCACATGGGCATATTTGCAAAACCCATTGTGATGGAATAACCTACTCCTTACATGAAAACTTAAAGTTATTTGAATCTAATATCGTAGTGTCATTAGATTCTGTTTTCCAAGAATTGTCTAACACTATAGGCCTTACAATAAATATCGATAAGGATGAAAATGGTAATTATATATATTTTGATGAGAATATTGACTTAAATACTTATACAGGAGATAAGAATTTAATTTTTGCTACAAATAATTCTTCATATCTGGCTGCAGCCTTGCCGAATTTTATTTTTGGGTCGGGTTCTAATGATAACAGCACATTGTTTATCAACAAAAAAACTTTAAAAATTGATACTGATGAAAATTGGGAGTTTTCATCAACAGCTAATGTAGCATCTGGAAAAGTAGATTTTAATGCCACCATATTGCATGAACTTGGTCATGTATTAGGGCAAAACCATGCGTTACGAATAGATTCAATTGCACAGGGCGTTGATGGAAGCGGATTGATTACTTACTTTCATTATGTTGATAGGTTAAAAATAATGAACCCTTTTTCAGATACCGTTTTCGTTCCTTATAGCTCCCGTATACGGTTGTCAAATGACAACACCACTTTAGAAATGAAAAGGGGCTTATTTGACCTTATGTTATTGAGTTCTTCAGTCAATATGAGTGACGCTACAAAAAACAATAGTCATATAACAAAAATTTCCGAGACTTTTCAATTTAATGAAAATAATTTAACCCCGAATGTAGGCTCAACATATATTAACATATCAATACAGGGAGGCAAGCCTCCATTCTTTTATCAGTTTTATAGAGAAGGTGACACAACTTCAATTGTTGAAGATTTTACGAATATTAATTCTATTAACATAGTTTATAATTTATCAGGCATAACTGAACCCGGATTTTACTGCATAAAGGTTAAAGACGCAAATAACTGCATAGCAGAAGAATGTTACTATATTGAGAGAGTCGAATGTGATATAGATTATCAACTTCAGGAAATTGTATATCCCTGTCAAAATGAAGACGGAGTGGGGATGATATCCATCTCCCCTTTGGGAGTTAATGCACCTTTGTTCGATATTAAATGGAGTGATTCAGAAGGAAACTTCTATGAGGGAAGCCATATTGAAGGGTTATCTCCAGGAATTTATTATTTAACAATTTCAGACGGGTTCGATTGCACCCTCGAAGATGAATTTTACCTAATAGAAACCCCTCCTACCATATTAGGATCAGTCCAGCCCGCCTGTTCAGAAAACAACCAATTGGGTTCTGTCGAATTAAATATTTTAGGCGGAGTCCCTCCCTTCTCCTATGCATGGAATACTGGAGACACCACTCAAAACCTCAGCGATATCGACTCAAGCGGCATATATTCCGTAACCGTCACAGACGCCTGCGGCAATTCAGAAACCCAATCCTTCGATGTCGGCATCTTCCTCAGCGCTCCCCTGGGCAATTACGTACAGCCCCCCTCCTCCTGCAATGCTAATAACGGAGACATCGTCATTGCCAGCCACGGCAGTTACCCCCAGGGCGGTATCCCTCCCTATACCTATCAATGGAGCACCGGACAGGAAACGGCTAATATTTACGAGTTAGGGGCAGGAACTTATATCCTGACCATCACGGACTCGGAAGGCTGCGCCCAGGCTTTCACCTTTAACCTGGCGCCGGAAGGAAGCCCCCAGATAGCCCTGGTAGGAGAGATCATGAAATCCTGTGAAGGAGAAGACAATGGCGCTATAGAAATTACTTTTTATATACAAAATGGCGGGCTGAGCCATTATATCGTCCGCTGGTACAACGATTCCGGAGAGCTGGTTTCCGAACAAGACATCGACAACGGCTTTGACAGCAGCATAAGCGGCCTGCCTCCCGGCAATTATACGGCCATCGTGGAGGCGGACGAAGACAACAACCCGAATACTACAGGCTGCAGCAGTTCCGCCACGTTCTTCGTCGAAGAGCGCCTGAGCCTGGGGCCGTTCATAGCGACACCCCAAATTACGCCCACCTGCTATGGCGACAATACCGGCCGCATTGCCCTGAATGCCAGCGGGGGCAACCCGCCTTACACGTATAATTGGGATAACGGCGAACATACCCAAAGCATTCATTCCCTTCCTTCTCCGGCAAGTTATTCGGTGACTGTTACCGACGATTGCGGGCGGCAGATCGCCCACAACAACCTCTTCGTGCCCAGCTACGCCGAAATAACCCATGCCATAGTGTCCGAAGGCGGCTGCCCGGGCATGATCGAGCTTGAAACCTCGGGAGGCACTCCGCCTTACAATTATTTGTGGAGCGATGGCCAAACGGGCGCTGCCGCCGCCGGGCTGGTCAACGGCGCGGCTTACCAGGTGACGGTTAGCGACGCCAATGGCTGTTCGGTGGTGCAGAGTTTTGCCGTCCCCGTCGACGAAGAGGATGCTTTCGAAATATTGATATCCAGCCTGGCTGCGCCATTTACGCAAAATACAACCGACGGGGCCGTTGTAGTAACAACTGATCCGGCAGGAACCTATTCCTACCTTTGGAGCAATGGCGCTGCGGGAGCATCTGTCGAAGGGCTTAGTCCTGGAAATTACAGCGTGACAGCTACAAACACAGCAGGGTGTAGCGTGGCCCGGACGGTTAGCCTTCAGAGTTGTTACATTTTCCCCGGATTAATACCCAACTTACCCGATTTTGAAATCCTGGCCACCGGGGGCCTGTTTTCCAATGCGGCGGATGGAGAAACCACATTATCGGAGAAAAAGTTTGTTCCAGAGTGTTTGAATTTTCTCCCGGAGAAAACAGGGCAAGCTACGAAGTTCCGGACGATGTGCCGGACGGCATTTACTATTTGCAAGCAAAAGCCAATGGCATGAAGTCCAATAGCTGCAAACTTATTCGCATTCACAAATAAATTTCATTCTTTACAATGCAATACGAATGGCTGGAATTTCCGTTCAAGGAATTCAACTTTTTGTCCGATTCTACCGTTGAGGTAGGCTTCGAATTCGAGCCGGGCAACCTCCAGCACGTTTCCACCTCGTATACGAACGCCGCCACCCTGATGTCTCTCGATATTGGCCTTGCCCAGCCGCTTGTGCTAAAGAGGGATTTGGCCTTCAACGAGGCCGAGGCCTGCCTCAAAGGCTACTATTACAGCTACTTCAATACATTTTTCCAGGAACGGAGGATTTCCGCCAGCACGATCGACCTCTGTGCTTTTGAACTGGAGGATGTCGACTCGCTCCTGGAAACCATCGTGGAGGACTACGGCCTGGAAGTGGGGGACACCATTGCCCTTCATAAAACCTACCTGCGCTATGTGCTGGACTGAGCGCCTGGTTGAATCATCGGCAGCTATCATTCTAAATTTGCACATTGCCTTCTTTAAATTTCTGTTATTTTCAAAAGAGGACATTCAATTTACCGGATTTTAGCACAAACAAAAACGCCTCTTCATGCCTTCGTACTCTTCCGCTCCAAAAATATCCTTCCCCTTTCCCGTTTCAGCTTAAACGGCGTGGGCGTCACCTCCTGCCAGTACCCTTCCAGGCGGGGATCCCAGATGCTGCGTTTGTAGATGAACTGGTACTTGCGGGAAAACTGCGCCGGGGGAGCGCCCTGACTGATGGCCTCTTCCTCGGCCTGCGTCCAGGTGGGGTCTACCTCCTCCAGGTAGATGGAGTTGTCGTTGTAGCGCTGCCCGCGCAGTTCCATCTGCACGATGCTGTCGGCGCTGACGTAGATGTACGACCGCCCCTTGATGTATTTGTCGTTCACCTCCAGGTAGAGCTGGAAGCGATGGCCTTTATCGGAATGGATGCCGCCTTTGGTGATGGTGCCCTCCCACAGGCCCTCCAGGCCTTTCTGAGCGTTTAGGGGCAGGAAAAGTACAGTGGCGAGAGCGATAGTGAGGATAGCTTTCATGCCGGGTCTTCTTTTTCGCCCAAGATAAGGAAAATGGCGGTATTGGTTTTTTATACCCACCGCCTTACCTCCTTACAATACGATTCATAAGCCGCCCCGTGCTGCTCCCGCAGAAATTCCTCCTCCAGGCGAACCTGTATCTGCACCGAGGCATAGGACAAGCCGGCCAGCAGCAGCGTCAGGGCATTGGGCGCCACCAGAAAAAAACCAAGGATAGAAACGAGGATGCCTGCGAAGATGGGATTTCGGGAATAGCGGAACAGGCCGTGCGTGGCCAGGGCCGTCCTTTCCCGCTCATCGACCCCAATGCGCCAGGAATCGCCCATGTGCAACTGTGCGATGAAAATGAAGGGCAGGGCCGACAGCATCAACGCCCAGCCGGCCAGGTGAAGAACGGACGTTTCCAGGTAGGGAATCGGGACAAGAAATGCATACCAGCGGCCGCCGAAGGCGTAAAGGGCTGCCGTCAGCGTAACCAGAAGCGTGATAATGGTAAAGAGTTTGCCGTTCCAGTCGTGGGCGTTATCCTTATTCCGGAAGGTGACGGGGTTGACGCCGGTGCGCCGCCAGAGCAGCCAGGAGCGCAGGCCAAAGAGCAGGAAGTGGAAGGTCAGGATGTAAACGAAGAGCCAGATTTCAGGAATTGCCATGGTGTTTTTCAGGCAAAGGTCGGAGGGCGGGGATTGCAATGCAATTGCAAACAAAAAGTAAAGGAGACCGGCACTTTCGTCCGGCTCCTTCTCCAATTTCAACAGATCGTTTTCGACTACCCGTCTGAGGTTAGACACTCCATGCCTCCTGCACACGCTTGGCCTCGACTCCGCTCGGCCTTCTGCTGTCCAGCGTTCGGCCGGGCTCACGCCGAGGCCCTTAGCCGGGTAGCCGGGTTTAGCGCTAAACACATACCGAAGGTGCCCGACACCTTTTTTCCGAAAAGCTCCAGGGTCAACTGGCGGCCGCCTCTTCCATGACCTGCGCCCATTGGCCCAAAGGCACACTCGCCGGTTTGAACTGCACCCCCAACTCCTTCGTGGCCAGCGCATTGCTGTACCCTATGCTGGGTTTTCCGGCAGGTTCTTTCCCGTTGAGCATCAAGGAGATATCCGATATCCGGCAGCTCTCGCTGGTAATCAGGTAGTTCTTGCCATGCAGGTTGGGGAGGGTAGCCGCCTTGTACACCGATTCGGCCACATCTGCTACATCCACGAGCGCCCAGCTCACATCCATGTCATAAAACATTTGGATAAATGGATTGGGAGCGATTTTATTTTTGAATAAAAACTGTACACCCATCGAAGTGGAATCTGCCCGTGCCGACAGCGCCATACCCATCACCCCAACCGGCGAAACCGTCACAATGTCAAATCCTGGCGCTGGGTTTTCTTGTGTGAATTTCCGGACAGCCTGGTCGGCGTAGTATTTCGCCTGACAGTAGGGGTGGCTCTCCTGGCTGCAATAGGGCTTGTCTTTTCAGGTGTACATGGCTGGCGCAAAGCCCGCGCCGACATTGGAAGTCCGTATTGTGCGCCGCCACCGAAGCGACGAACACCACCTTTTCACGGTAAGCGTTTCACTGACGACCCGCAGGAAATTCTCCGTGCCCTTGATGGTGGGGTCTAACAAGTCCCGCTGCGGGTCTTCCACCTCCAGTTGGAACGGCGTGCCGCAATGCACGAGGATGTCGCAGCCCGCGGCAAATGCTTTCAGTTGGCCGAGGTGCTGCACGTCCAGCGGAGCGAGCTCCATATTTTCCGCATTTTTGAGAGCGGACAGGTGTGTATACTTCTCTTGGTTGGAAATATCCGTGGCCGAGACTTTGACCCGGTATCCGTTTTTCAAAAATTGCTGGGTGACGTAGCTGCCGATGAACCCGGCGCCGCCGATGATGCCTACTTTTTTCATGATTGATGTTATTTGGATGAATAGGAGAATGAACAGGAACGATGAAAGTGGAGTACTCAGCAGCCTCGCAGCAGGTTGGTACGGCCCTTACTTCCCGGCTTCCTGATCCCGCATGCGGCGTGTCCGGATCAGGTATTCGAGCTGGTCTGCCGTCAGGGGCGTCTCTCCTTTGTACAGGTACGTGTACATGTACTCCATTTCTTCAGCGTACTTGTCAGGACAGCAAGCTTCCCAGTCCGCCAGGTGCAGCAGGTATTCGGCCAGGAGGTCTCTTTCTTCAGCTTCGGGTTTATCGGCATCGAATTTGCGTGGTGGCTGTTCCGCCGGAGCAAGCCTGGCAGAGGGGGCAGTACCAAACTTGAGCTCCAGGTATTGGCTGGAGTTGCTCATGCGCATTACAGGCCAGTTTCCCGTTTTTATTTGGGCGGCGGCAGTAGCCGCCAGCAGCAGGGCTATGCCCAGGAATAGATGTTTCATACGATATGGATTTTGAGTTATTGACTGATACAAAGATGCGGGCAGGGCCGGAGAGTGCCTTTCACCTATTTTACATAAGCATGGACTTTTCTTGCAGGCGAAGAAAAAATGGCAGGACTTATCTTGCAAAGGAGTGTAGAATAAGTGCCAAGATGATGATTATCAAATACTTGCGTACACAGGTATGGCCTATGTGGTTAAAAAAGCCCCGTTACCTTAAAAAATCGCTCGGGCTCTTGCCAAATTCCTTTTGGAATACCCGGGAGAAGTAACTGGGGTCGGTGAACCCGACGTCGTAGGCGATCTCAGAAATGTTGAGTTCGCCTTGCTGAAGCAGTTCGAGCCCTTTTTGAAGGCGGTAGGAACGGATGAACTGGGAGGGCGTCTTGCCCGTCAGGGCCTTTAATTTTCTATACAACTGCATCTGGCTCATCGGAACGGCAACGGCCAACTGGGGCACCCCGAATTCGGCGTCGCTCAGGTTGTCCTGGATGTGGGCCCATAGTTTTTGCAGGAAAAGATCATCTATTGAAGGCGCCGCAGTCGAGGAAGCTTTGGGGCCACTGGCATAGCGTTGCTGCAACCGGCGGCGGGACTCCACCAGCTTTTCCAGCCGGACGAAGAGTTCTTCCTTATCGAAAGGCTTGGTGAGGTAAGCATCCGCCCCGTATTTCAGGCCTTCCACCTTGTCGGCCTGCGTGGCCTTGGCGGTGAGCAGGATAATGGGAATATGGCTGGCCCGTTCGTCCTGTTTCAGGGTTTCACAGACTTCGTAGCCATTTTTTCCGGGCATCATCACATCGCTGATGATGATGTCGGGAATGACCTCCAAAGCTTTTTCGATGCCCAGGGCGCCATTCCCGGCCGTATGGAACTTGTACTTATCCTTTAAAATGGTTTTGATATAAGTGACGATGTCGGGGTTGTCTTCAACGATCAGCAATTCCGGCAGAGCGGAGCGGTACGATGCCTCCTCTTCGTCCAACCCGTCAGCCGGAAGGGCCGGATTCATGCCTGATGGCGTAAGCTGTTCCGTTTTGCGGACGGCATCCTGCTCCGCCGCCAATGCCTCCGCAGCTGGCGCCACCTCCGCTTCAATGGGCAGATACAGGGTAAATTCCGTCCCCTCTCCTGCCCGGCTCTGCACCGCTATCCGCCCCTTCATCAACTCCACCAGTTCTTTGGTGAGCGCCAGGCCGATGCCCGTGCCCCCCCCCCCTAGCCCCCCCGAGGGGGGGGGATTGGCAGAAGAAGGGCTGCTTAAGGCAGGCTCCCGCAGGCTCTCCGCCGGAACCTCCCCCCTTTCACCGCCCGCCGAAGCATGGCGAAGGAGGGCGGGGGGTTGAGGGGGGATTGGTTGAGCCTGATAAAACCGGTTGAAAATATGCGGCAGGTCCGCCGGGGCAATGCCAATGCCGTTATCCTTGACCTTTAATTTCAGGAAGGGCTGCCCATCCTGTTCCGTTTTGCTGGCATGGAAGATGATCTTCCCCTGCTCCCCGGTGAATTTCAGCGCGTTGGACAACAGGTTATAGACGATCTGCTGGATCTTTTCCTCATCATAATCCATCATGACCGTCTCTTCTTCCGTATAAAAAAGCAGGCGGATATTTTTCTGCGCGGCCGCCGAATAAAAGGATTCGGTGAGGTATTGCAAATAAACGATGATGTCCTGGTGTACTTTGTTTAAAGCCAGCGTCCCCGACTCCAGTTTGGAGAGGTCCAGCAACTGGTTGATGAGGCGCAGCAGGTTCTGGCTGTTGCGCTGAATGAGCGCTTTTTCCTGTTGGTGGCCGGTCAGGGTATCGGCGATGCCCATGATCACGGTCAGGGGCGTGCGAAACTCGTGGGTGATGTTGGTATAGAAACGAGCTTTAAAATCATTCAGCTCTTTCAGCCGGCTGGCTTCGACCTCTTTCTTTTCCTGGATCAGCTGGCTCTCTTTGAGTTTGAAGTCGGCCTCCTGCTGGGCCTGCTTCTGTTGCCTTTGTCGATAGGCCAAACCCAGCGAGAAAATGAGGACCTCCACAACGGTCCCGGCTTTCAGGTAAAAAATGGAAAAAGGAGGCGCCCATACCCGGGAAATGACCGTCAGGAAGGCGCCCAGGGATATCGCTGTGATACCGGCAATGATGAAATACCCCTTCTTATCTCTGGTTTTGAACAGTGGATACAGCAGGGAGCAACACAGGATGATCACCAGGATAATGTAGGGCACGGTTATCCGGTCTTCCACCACATAGCTGAAATTGGTGGCCAGCAATACGATTACATCGAGCGCAATCAGGGGGAACCCCAGATAGATAACGGCCTTGAAAACAATATCCCATTTCGGCAGGAGCTGCTCCAGGTCCAGAAAAGTACGAATGAACGCCAGGTAACACATCATCGCCAGATAGAGCGACAATTTCATGAACCCCTGGCATGCGGGATGATCGGCAAACAAGCCCAACCAATCCACCAGGTCTTCGGAGGAATAGGCCGCATAGATCACCACCATGATCAAATAGCCGGAATAGAAAATAAAGCTGCGGTCTCTGCCAAAAAAATAGACGATCAGGTTGTAGGAGAACATCATCAGCAGAAAGCCCATGAAAAGGGCATTGGCTACTTTGCTTTCCAGCAAGTCGCCATAGAACGTATCGATGTGTTTCAACCGGATGTAGAAAGAAGGGTAGATAGCCGTCCGCTCGCTTTTCCCCCGAAAGTAGACCGTCACGGCCTTGTGCGGAGGCAGGAAGAGTTTCACCAGATTGCCCTTGGCGGTTGGCGCAAACCTTTTCAACTGTTCTGGCGTAAACGTCCCGTTTTGTTCCCGCCTCCAGGAGCCGTCTTCCCTTTCCGTAAAAACCTCCAGGGTGGTCCAGGAGCCGGTGAAGGAAAGCACCCATTCGGTATATTGATCCGCGTCGTCCAGGCGGTTTTCCACCTGGAGCTTGCCCCAGTAGTACTGATAGTTCTCAATAGGCTGGGCATATTCGGGATAAGGCTGAAACTGACTTTGCCGCGCGGGCTGAAGAATATCCTGAATGGCATATCCCGGCAGGGTGTCCTTTAAAACCTGGACGTACCTTTGGAGCCGGTAATCGGTTTGTTCGTTTTTCAGGATGCACACTTCAGTAAGCGCGTCGGGCACAGAAAGCGGTGAGCCGTCCGTTTTACAGCCGGCAACTAAAAGTATGCACAGAAACCCCCAGAGATATAGATTTATTCTCATTTTGCTGTGGCGCCTGCCTATCGGGCCAAGCTGAATTTAGTTACCTAAAAGTACTAAAATCCTGGGAATCCATTTTTTTTTTGAAGCCCGGGTTCAAATCAGCCCGCCCATATCTTACCGGCATCAGCAACGCTTCCTCGCCGGCGATTTGCAATGAACCATCTGGCCTGGCCTTAATGGCCAGTATTCCTGTTGTTTCAAGTAAAGTTACCCCTTCTTTTGGCACTTCACCCATTTCCGCCAAATCAGCACAAATAACTACCATCTCATACTCCTTCTTTAATATTTTTTTTGCCCGTTTCAGATCATAGCTTCTGCTCGGTTTGATGCGGTAATTTCTCAAAACCTCATTCTTCACCACCTTCCGGTTTAAACCTGCGGCCGACAGGTGGCCATAGTCGCCATTTGTTCTTATCCATTTGATGAAATCCGTATCTGGCGGGCTTTGCGCCCTGAAATCCCTATTGTACCCCGATTTTAATCCGGACAATATTATGGGCTGAATTGGCACTTTATATGCGCTTAATTGCTTTTTGTCAATGCCAAAGCGGCCCAGGAGGATTTGCAGGTCGACAGGGCCCTCTTTTCTTCTGTGGTATGCTCCTTTATATTCTAAATAGGCGAAAACCAATTCCTCCGATTTCCAGGCAAAATAAGCTGATAACTGCTTGTGATCGAATCCCAACATCGGGTAATTCCTGTATTCCTCCCCGTTCCAATATTCCCACTCAAGAAAACGGGCTTCTTCCTCCTGCAACCCCAATGATTCCAGGTATTCTCTTTTCGGCAGGGCTTCGTTGTACTTCTCCATTTCACCCTCCTTCAACAGATCTTGGAGATAGGCCTGATATTGATAATTTGATTCCGGGTATCTGCCGACGATACACGGTGCAACAGTGGATTTCCGCAGTTCCCCACTCTTCTGATCCAAAACCAATATTTGATTCTGAGGTATCAGCAGGGCGTTATCATCTAATATTGGCTGGCCCTGCAGCCCGGCCGATATCAATGTCGCGATGACCAATGCCAGGTATTTCATTTGCTGTCCATTAAAAAGTGTCTCAGTAAGTAATCGTTAAAGGCAGGCTCTTTACGCATGGGTTCCAGTAAAGGATAGGCCCTGAGCAGTTGATAAGGCAAAGCATAGGCCGGCGATTCTTCAAGCAAAGCAATAGCGGCTTCCAGCTCACCGCTTTGCGCCAGCGCGCCGAGGTAGGTGTGAAGAATAAAGGCGGTACTGACCTTTCCTTCAAACGCCTTCCAGGCCAGAGTGGCTTTTGAAAATTCTTTTTGCCGGATCAGTTCGAGATATTCCCAGGCCTGCCGGAAAGCAGGCTCCAACCGGGCGGCTTCGTCAAATTTCGCTTTCGCTTCCTGAGGAGGGTATGCAAAGTAACTCAGTATGACTTCCAGCTCTCTTAACGTTTTGTCATTTGGATTGCCGGCCCGGCCCCGTTCCAGAATGGCCATCATCTTTTCCGGTTGATCGAAGGACAGATAGAGGGACGCAAAGCTGACATAAGGTGCAGCATAGTCCTTCTTCTCTCCAATACTGAGGTTGAGATATTGTTCCGCCCTTTTATAATCGCCACAGCTTGTATAGAACGCGCCCATGAGGCACGTGCTTTCGTAAGCCATCGCCGGGTCCATAGCGATGGCCCTTTGGACCAATGCTTCCGCCTGCTCCGTTTTCTGTACCCGATGAAAGATTTTCGCAGCCTCCAGGTATTCCCACCGGTAATGGGTGGAGATGGAATCCGGGCAAATGGCCCGGGCTTCTTCCATGCGGCCCAATTTCAGGTAGGCTTCGGCCAGGCTGAGCGCCATTTCGTTGCTCGGGGTATCCGGCTTCAGGGCGATGGCTTTTTCATACAGGGAATTGGCGCGATCCCACTCCTGCTGCTTTTCGTAATATTTGGCCAGCATAACACAGTTGTCCGGATAGTACAGGGCTTCTTTTGCCGAAGGCTCAGACGTATCCGGGCCGTCGAATTTCTCCGGGAAATTCCGCCGCATCAATTCCTGATAGCGAAACAGCTCCCGCAACGGTTTTAGTTTTGGGTCATTGGCCACCAGGTCATAAGTCCGGCCTCTGAGTTCAAGCGCCTTTTCCAACAGGCCCAAGGCGCCGGCATGGTCACCCTGTTCGGCCTTCAGTTGGCAAAACATGTATTTGATGTTATCCGATCCGGGATTTTTTTCCATGGCCGCTTCGAAACAGATGGAAGCTGCTGAAAAATCAGATCCAATGACTTTTTCGACCGCTTGTGCCAGTGAGGCGTATTTTTCATCTAAACCCGCGGCTTCGCCAAACCATTCGAGGCTTTCTTCCGGTTGCCCGGAATAATATCTGAAAAGCCCTTTCAAACAGGTTAGCTCGGCTTTCTTGTCTGTAGATAATTGCAACTCAATGCACTTATCGAGCAGTTCAAATGCTTCCGGTTTCCTTTCTGTTGAAAAAAGCACCCAGGCCAGGTTCCAGGTGGCAGATGTATTGGAAGAGTCCATCTCCAAAACTGTCCTCAAATATTTTTCAGCCAATTCGTATTCACTGTGGATGCGGTAAAAGAAACCTACGAAGTTCAGATAACGCCAATTGGCAGTATCGAGTTCGACTAACTTTTTGAAGTGGGTTTCCGCCTGGCCGTATTGTTTTCTTTTATAGGCCGATTTGCCTGCGTTGAGGCGGGCCAAATAATCATTCGGGGCGACTTCCAGCAACTTTTCCTCCCATTCTGAGGCTGACTTGCTATCGCCTTTTTCCTGATAAAGCTTAATTAACTGATTGATGGCCCTTACGTAACCGGGCAATTTTTCTATCGCCTTTATGTACATCCTTTCCGCATCCTCAAAGCGGTTCATCGATTGGTAAAACTGGCCTGCCTCAAGATAAGCTTCGGGCGCCGCAGAATAGACCTCCAGATATTTGAGATAGTGCCACTCGGCTTTTTGGAAATCTTTTCCGGAGGCATAAATGCCGGCGGCATTGCTGTAGGGATACCCATAGTGCGGACATAGCTCAATGGCCTTTTGAAAAGCTTCCAGTGCCTTGCCCTCTTTACCCCAGATCCTGTACGTAATCCCTGAATCGTTGTACCACCAGCAAACTCTATCCGGGGCATGGGCCTTCGCTAATTCTATGGCTTTCTGCACAGCTGCTTCCGCTTCTTCAAATTTGGACTGTTGCCGCAGGACTCTGCTAAAGTTCAAAAACGCAATGTCGTTAGTCGAATCTATCCGGATTGATCTTTCTGAATAATATGCGGCCTCATCCCATGATCCCATCTGGCTAAGCGTCTTTCCTAAATTACTATACGCCGAAGCATAAGTAGTATCCAGGCTAATCGCTTTTTCCAGGAATTGGACCGTTTTCTCCAATTTGATTTTCATTTCTGACAACGTGCTGCGGTTGTCTTTACGGTAAAAAAAATCTTCTTTTAATTCTACACCTTCCCTTTCCCAATTTCGCATATCATGAATTTTTTCGTAGGGATTGGCATTGACCCAGCCCAGCAAATTGTACAACTGCGGGTAATCCGGCATCAACTCGACAGCCTTTTCACCGGCCTGCATTGCTTGTTCCGTATCATTATTGTAAAACTGTTCGAGACATAGGTTGACATAAGGCAAGCCCCATTCCGGCGCCAGTTCAATCGCTTTTTCATAGTAAGCGATGGCTCTTTCGCCCAGCTTCAAACGAGTGTGCAAAACCCCCAGCTCATTGTAAATATAGGCCGCCCGGCTTTCCAGCTTCAGCGCCGCTTCCTGCTTTTCTGCCGCTTCCTCATAACTTCTGACGGCATTCCCGTGATCTATCTGCAAACGCAGGTTCAGACCTTCAAAATACAGTTGCTTCGCAACCAGGTAGTCGTGCATATAGTGGCTTTCGCCCAACAACTCCGCCGCCCTGCCGAGATAGCGGGGGTACTGCGAATAGGCGGTATCCCCCTTCCAGCGCTTTTCGAGTTCGGTCGGGTTGGCCAGCAGGTAGGCGTTGATGGCCTGCTGGGCACCGTCCTGCAGGGCCGTGGCAAACTTGCGGGCCATTAAACGGTGCAGGGAAGCGAGGCTTTCTTCTTCCCTCAACTCCCGGTAGAGGCCGTCGGCGGAGGGCTGCCCGTCCTGTGCATCCAGCAGGTTTTTGCTGTCCAGAGCGGCGATAAATGCCTCGTATTTCTTTTGAAGGGCGGAGTCCACATCGGCCAGCAGCGATTCCTCGATACCCCTGGATGCGATTGCCTCTAAAGCAGGCAATTGTTTTTCTTTCCGGCTTATCAGGCCGCTGAGGATATCGCTGTCCACCAGAGCGACCAGGGTGCCTTTATTGCCCACTGCCATAGGGATCTGGCTTTGGGGCGCCGTCTCTGCCGGGACCATATCTTCCAGGTAGTTCTCCAGTTCCAGCAGGCTGACCTGCCGGTCGGCGTTTTTATCCGCCAGGCCGGTCAGCCCCTCTACCAGGTGGTAGGAAAAGGCGCCTCTGCCGCCGCCCCATTGCCGGCCTTCCAGCGAATACTCATCGGGTTGGCAGGAGAGAATCTTGACCTCATTGGCGTATTGCCGGGCGAGATTGCTTGCTGTGGCCTGGGCGCCGCCGATCTTGCTGCCGGCCAGTTTGCCGGCGCGGCAGGCATCGGTAATGACAATGGTTTGCACATTTTTATCCGTAGACAGGGTTTCGATGATCAGCTGCAGGTAAAAAAGAGGATAAGCGCCGGCAATGTAAATCTTTGAGGGAGAATCATAGGCCAGCAGGAATCCCGGCTGGCGCGCCGTTTTGGCCTCCACGTCGCCGTGCCCGGCGAAATAGATAATGGCTATGTCGTTTTCTCCACTGGCCTCCACGAGCCAGTCCAGCTCTCCGGCGATGGCCGCCATGGTGGCCTGCTGGTTGATGAGCAGCCGGATGTTCTCATCCGGGAGGCTGCCGCCCGCCGGAGACTGGAGATAAGCGGCAAAGGCCTGCGCATCCTTATGGGCGTACAGCAAGTCCGGTATGCCTGGATCCTGATAATCGGAGATGCCGATAATGACCGCGCGGGTCGTACCTGGGTCGAAACTAATGCTCTGGGAAAACCCCGGGAGGGTTGCGAAAAGGAGGAGGAGGAGGAGCCAGGTTTTCATGATGAGCAATTGTAGGGTGTTCTGTAGCGCAAATATAATAACCATTTCCTCCAATTTTTTTGAGAATGGCCTTATTTGAGACTTTGCCGGCGTACCAAGATGGATATGCCCTCCCCGGCTACCCGTCTGAGGGCATCGGCGTGAACTCGACCGAACGCTGTACAGCAGAAAGGGGAAAGCCGAGCGGAGTCGAGGCCGAGCGTGTGCAGGAGGCATGGAGTGTCCAACGTCAGACGGGTAGCCCCTTCCTCCATTTCCAACCGGTTCCGGTAATTTCAGCAAATAAAACCCTGCCATGCCACCGTGATGCGATGATCGTGAAGAGATAAAGGCCGTTTTTTGCGTATTTTCACGTTGGCAGGATGGATGGGCCGTGTCGACGGCTACTGGCCGGCACTCCCAGCCTCCATGCGCGCCAGGCTTTCATTTTGCCGGGGCGTTTGGCTCCGGCTTCGCCTAAACCAGTTTTACCGCCTGCTCGCCATTACGGCCTGTGTGCTCAAAAGCCGGGGCCTGAGCCCGGACAGCTACGCGGAGTGGCGCGCGGAAGTCAACGATTACCGCATTACGCAACACGTCATGACCCGCCAGGCTACCGCTTTTATTGATGCGATGGGCGCCTACTTTTGCCGCCTATGCTGGTACCGGTACTTACCAGGACGAAGCCTCTGCTCTGCTGCTCTGACATCATCGAGAGCATCTTCGGGCGCTACAAGAACAAAGGGGGCATGAAGGCGATCAGTGCCGATGTGTTGTCCATCGCCCTGTACAACCAGCCTGTCAGCCCGCAGTTCATTCAGCAGGCTATGCGGGCGGCCACCGGGCCGCAGCTCCAAGAGTGGCAAAAAGGCAACATCTGCCACAACAGGTTTGGCCTGCGTAAAAGAATGGAACGGGAGCTCAAAAGCGGGGAGGGCTAAAGGGATCAGATTACACACCCTACGTTAACGCATAATAGCCACAGCGGATCACCCAGTTGCGGATGGCCGTGGGGCTGGGCTTTTCGTAAGCCCAGCCCATCATCCTGGCAAAAAAGGCTACTGTGCAAGGCCGCGCACCGTAAGGATCCGCCGCCGGCACGACGATAAAAACAGCCAGCACCATCATCTGGGCTGGGTAGGAGTGGTTGAAGACTTTGTCCGGCTCCGCAATTTTGCGCAGCAGGGCCAGCCTACTACCTGACTGGACGTCTATGTTTGTCCTTTTTTATTTTCTTTTGGATTTGTACATGTAAGATCAAATGCGGGCTATTACAATTCTCACTAAGAACTAACATTTTTTGCATCACTCAACCATGCCTTTAACCTGGAGGCAGTGGCTTTACTAACAACGATTTTGTCCTTTTCCTGGGGCTGTAGGTTGACGACCAATCTGCCGTTAAAGTAAGTTTGAAGGGACTTGATAGCAGACCGCTGGATCAAATATTGCCGATTGGCTCGGAAAAACAATTCCGGATTTAAGTCGTTCTCCAAATCCTCCAGCTTCTCATTAAAGCTGTAAGTCTGATTATCATTGGTCGTACCTCTTACAATCCCATCCTGGATGAAAAAGAAAGCAAAGTCACTGGACGCAATAGGGATGAATGTTTCCTTCTTTTGAACCAGAAATGAATTTCGAAATGTCTTTTTCGGACTATTTACCAGGCTCATCAGCGCTTCTATTTGTTGAGTAGAAACAAGCGTTTTCCGGTGCTTGTCTTTAAATTTGTGTATAGCATTTTTCAGTTCTGCTTCCCGGATCGGTTTCAACAAATAATCGATGCTGTTTAACTTAAAAGCCTGGATGGCATATTGGTCATACGCAGTTGTAAAAATAATGGGGGCTATCGGTTCCACTTCCTTTACGATCTCGAAAGAGTTTCCATCTGCCAGATGGATATCCATAAAAACAAGATCGTACGCTTTGTTTTCTTTAAAAAAAGCAATAGCATCCGATACGGTTTCGATCGATTCCAAAATTTGAATATCGGATGCTACAGACTGTAGTAAGAACCTCAGGTTATCTGCCGCTGATTGCTCATCTTCAATGATTATAGCCTTCATTTTTCAGTATGGGTAATTTTACGGAAAAATAGTTTTCGTCCTGATTTATTTGAATGTCTCTCTTTTTTAAAAGTTTAAATCGCACGGACAAATTGAGTAAGCCTAACCCTGTGCCTTCGGTTGCATCTCTTCTTTTATGAATCTGATTTCGAATGATTAGGTATTCTCCATTCGGATAGATCTCTAATAAGAGCGGTTGATTTGTTGAAACGACATTATGTTTAATGGCATTTTCTGCCAATAGTTGCAACGAAAAAGAAGGAATTAACTCCTTCTTCCAATTTTCGGGAATTTGAACATCGACCTTGAATTTTTCACCAAACCGTTCTTTCTGTAGAAAAATGTAGCTTTCCAGGTATTCCAATTCATTTTGAATCGTAATGAAGTCATCTTCGCTTCTCAGCAAAGTAGCCCGTAAAAGCCAGGATAATTGATCCACAAACGGTAAAGCACGATCGGATTTATTGCGAATCAATACCGTAAGCGAATTTAAAGCATTAAATAAAAAGTGAGGGTTGATCTGGGAACGTAAAGCTTCTAACTGATGCTGTAGGGCACTTTGTTTTGCCTGTTCCTTTTCCAGGATGATTTGTCGTTGTTGAAAACTTAGATTGGTGAAGCGAGCTAGTAATAATAAGATAGGATGAACGATCAAAAAGTCGGTTGTTATTATCGCAAACACCTGCTTGTTTTCTAAAGAACCGGATAAAAAATTCGCCATTATTAAGGTGGTTGTGATGACCCCCAATAGGAATAGCCCAAAGTTTGTGGCGATATGGAATGCCTTGCGTCCTAAGCGAGGGGGATGCCATTTATCTTTCCAGATTATATTAAAACTCAATAATAAACAGGCATAAACAAAAAAGAGAAGCATTCTTAATATTAGTGCTTCGATGGTCACTCCTATCTTTGCAGCGAAACCCTCGCGGTCTGCAAACACCATAATTACGCGCTGGAAGTGCATTAAAATGGTGATCGCCAGTGCGCCGGGGATGATTATTTGAGCTTTATTTTTTAGCATATTTCAAGCATATCGTTGTTTATTCAAAAGGTTAAGGGCTTATACTTTGGTTTGGGCATTCAAATTTAAGAGAAGTTTTGCTGCAAACCGCTTAAATCAACCTGAATTAACCGGGGACGGATCTGAAACGACCATTTCGGGATGTGAAGTCCTTTCTTATCCAATACCTTCCCGAATATCTATTCCAATTACCCTCCAATCACTTTACCTGCCTCTAAGGAGACTTCACCTTACCCACAGGCCGCTTCACTCCAATTTCCTCAATGGCATACGGATCATCCCTTTAGTTTTGAGCCTGTAAAACATCCAAATTTTTTAAAAAAAAGCATCATGAAAAGCTTGTCCATATTTACGCTACTTATCAGTGTTTCACTTTGCTCAACCTTGTCTGCCCAGCAAAGCATTTCGGGAAGTTTCTCCAGCAATGGAAATACCAGAACCTACATCGGTGCCATACCAGATGCCCCCCAGACACCTTTAAGAACCACATCATTATCGACTCTAAGTCGATTCCTTAGGTCGATCCACGCTAATTTCAAAAAGGACATATAGACCAATTCTTACAATTTAAGCCTGTAAGACTGGCTATTCTTTAACCATCAACAAAAAAATTGCACCATGAAAAGGTTATTCTTTTTTTCTCTAATCATCAGTTTTTCACTTTTCTCGACCAGTTGCAACCAGGACGATGATGTAGTACCTGCTACCATCACTGCTGATTTTACGGCGAACCAGTTTGCAGTAGAGGGAGGTGGTAGCATCGATTTTACCGATCTTTCAACAGGCGATCCGACTTCCTGGAACTGGACCTTCGAAGGTGGAGAACCGGCCAGCTCTACCGAGCAAAATCCTACCGTGAGCTATGCCGTTGCAGGCACCTATGAAGTGAGCCTGACGGTCTCCAATGGAGATGCAGAAGACACGGAAACCAAAGCGGGCTATATTACCGTCAATGAAAAAGCAACTCCTTTCCAGGAACTCTATGACCAGGGAATCGACAATTACCTCGGCGTGTTTACCCCAGCTTCTTCAAATGTGGTGATGCCAGGCGTTACCGAACATACTTTTACGGGGATTGATGGGCCAATCTGCTTTACCGGCAACCAATTCTCCATGTTTACCAGAGATGGAAGCAGCAACAACCTGCTGATTTTCCTGCAAGGCGGCGGTTTTTGCAGTCCCTTTGCTTGTGAAGCTGTGGAAGAAGGAATTCCACTCGTTCCTTTTGGAATGTTGAGCCCTGCGGACCCACAAAATCCTACTGCAAATTTTAATGTAGGCTATGTGCCTTACTGTGATGGCTCCGGGATGATGGGCGATAATGAAGTAGATAGTGATGGCGATGGCGTGAATGACCGATTTTTTAAAGGGATTCAAAATTTATCCGCTTCACTCGATGTGATTGCTCAAACCTATCCTGCTCCCGATAAGATCGTGCTCGCAGGGAATAGTGCGGGCGGTTTTGCCGTACATGCAGCATTGCCTCTGGTTCGAAAACTGTACCCGGATGTTCGGATTGAAGTGATCAATGACTCTGGCGTGGGTATTCTCGGCCCCGGAGGAATGCAAACGCTGATTAATTACTGGAATGCCGGCGCATTTTTCCCCTCGAGCTGCACCGATTGTATAGGAGCAGACGGCAACCTGACCGATTACCACAAATATCAACTGGCCCAAGATCCTAATGTACGTATGGCATACATCAGCTCCAGGCAAGATGCCACCTTTGCAGCCTTAATTCAAGGTGGGGGAGCAGCGTTTGAAGCACAACTGATCGAGGCGGCAAATGAACTCAAGGCAGCGTTCCCGGATCGATTTAACAGCTTGATTGCAAACGGTGATGACCATACCTTTCTCATCAGAGATTTTACTTTTCAGGTGAGCAACACCAGCGTACGTTCCTGGGTGAATGAGATGATTAGTGAAAGTGGCAATTGGCGTTCAGTGATCGATTAATGCCTGCGGTGGCATCAACACCGAAAGGGCCAAATTGTAAGGTGGTTATGCCACGTGGGCATAACCACCGACTCAAAATAAAATTTAAAAATCATGAATAAAATATTCTTTTTGTTTCTAATGTTACTCCCCTTTTTTACAAGGGCTCAACAAACAATCAACTACAGCATTTTAGTTGATTCCGTACAGCGTGAATTCATTATTTATGTTCCAGATTCATATAATGAAAACACCAGTGTGCCTCTTGTTTTTAGTTTTCATGGCTTGGGAGGCAATGCTCAGGCGCAAATGGAAGACCATGATTTTCGTCCCGTGGCTGATACAGCAGGGTTTATTGTAGCATATCCCTTAGGTGAACCAATTGTCGGTCCTGCTCGTGGTTGGAATTTCGGCAATGGCTTGCTACCTGATGATGTGCTGTTTACTTCTGAAATGATAGACACTTTAGCTGCAGATTTTAACATCAATCTTGATCGGGTGTATAGCTTCAAAATCCGTTCAATATGTGCTTGACCTGTTCGTTGACCACAATAATTGTGATGCAATCCCTTCAATCACGCCCTTACCTGATATCAATCCCAATGATGGCAGTACTGTTGAGCACTATGTTTATGCAAACGGTGATAATGGAACAACGGTTGAGCACTTAAAGGTAATTGGAGGCAGCCATACATGGCCAGATGAGAATACCAATGCTCAAGGGGTAAACAGGGACATTAATGGCTGCGTAGAAATTTGGAAATTTTTCTCAAGGTTTGATATTAATGGATTCATTGGCTCTCCTTTGAGTACAGGACTGATAAATGGTTTCTCGACAATATCTGTTTATCCCAACCCTGCTCAAGAATACATTACCATCGAAATTAAAAACCCTGGGAAAGATTTAAGGGTGTACAACTACTTGGGTCAAGAATTTAATCTTCCTACAAGTTTTTTTGATGAAAAAATTCAGATTGATGTGAGAAGTATTCCTACTGGTATTTACGTAATTTCTTCAGCCTATGATGGTGGAATGTTCAAATCTACCACCTTCATTAAGCAATAAAAACGAATGACTTTTTCACTATTGACAATCAAATCTTTAATAAAAAATGAAAAATAAAACAATCATCATCATCTTATTCCTGCTGGCCTTCATCGTAGGCTGCTCTGATGAGGAAGTGCTTGTACCAACAAATACAGCGCCTACCATTTCCGATCAATCTTTTTCAATTGAAGAAGAGGCCCCTGTAGGCACGTCTCTCGGAACCGTAGTGGCTTCAGATGCGGATGAGGACCCAATAACCTTTAGCATTACCAATGGAAATAGTGACGAAACGTTTCAAATGGATAGTCTTTCAGGCGAACTAAGTCTTGCAAAAGTACTGGACTTTGAAACAACCATTTCTTATACGCTAGTAGTTCAAGTCTCTGATGAGGAGAGCAGTGCCAATGCAAACATTACCGTAACGGTCCTACCGGCAGAAGCAACGATCAGTTGTCCTGGTTTCCCCGGCAATTCTTTTTTTGATGGACAACTGGCAGATGCGGATTACTGGTCCGATCAACCCGAAATTCTATCAGCAGGTTTAGGTTTTGCTGATATTGTAGGCATAGAAGTAGATGAGATCACAGAAGCTTTAGTTGAAAGTATCGGTGGTGCCTGGGCATCAAATATCAGTTGTGCAGACACGGATAATCGAACATTCGCGAATACAAGGGCCAATCTGGAGTCCGTATTTTGTGTGCAAAACCCTTATAACGATGCATTTAAAGAAGGAGCCATCGGGCTCGATGCTTTGCCCATGGTGTTGAGTTGGCCTTGTAAAACGAGTACGATTGACCTGAGCGACTTCAAAATTACCGTGAGTAACGGGGAAGAAATAACCCCTTCTGCAGTCGGCTGTTTCCCAAACGTGGAGATCAATGAGCGAAATACCATCGTCCTCGTTGGAGAGTTTGCCAACAAAAGGCCAAGTAGCGACCCAGGGTCAAGATATGTTGCCAAAGTTGAAATTGTAGGGGAGTTGATACTTATTAGCCCTGATGGTCAGGAGTTTAATGCGCAAGGATTATTTAAAGAAACCTTTTCAAGTCCTTATGATGCCAATAATGGTCCTGTTTTAGTCGGTGCAAAAATAAACTATTGTGATCCTGATGTAGCTGATGGGCCGTCCATTCAACTTCCAATACAGCGGCCAGGCAATGATGAATATGCCCTCTACGGAGACATCCTGGCACAAGCACAAGCAAACGGGGAGGTATCCTGTAGAATACGGGTACTAACCTCAGGAGGTTTTTCGCCAGATGGCATTCGGGGCGTATTGCCAACCGATTATGAAAAATTCTTTAGAATCCATGCACTTGGTGCAAATGGCGCTACGGTAATGCTGGAACAAACGAATGTTAATTATGCCGTACAAGGTGGCACTTTGAAAGTAATTGGCCTGTCTGATCTAGGTGGAAAAGAAGGAGAGAATGGGGTCCTGTATGATGATTGTTACGATGAAGATGGGGACAACTACATCGATATCATTCTAACGGGTGACGATGCCGCCATGAGAAACATTACTCATGTAGAAATTCCCAGTCTCGCTGGTGGTTATTCCGCATTCTATAATCCCGGGGGCCCAGGCCCGACTCCTTATCCAAATGTTAGTTATACAGCCCCGGGACCGCCTGATTTAGAACCTGTAAGAATGGCATTAGATAACCCTATGAGGATTTCTAATTAGGCTGGACAGCAGAAAGGGGAAAGCCGAGCGGAGTCGAGGCCGAGCGTGTGCAGGAGGCATGGAGTGTCCAACGTCAGACGGGTAGCCCCTTCCTCCATTTCCAACCGGTTCCGGTAATTTCAGCAAATAAAACCCTGCCATGCCCCCGTCTCGGCCCCCCTTTTTTGCTATCTTTATCGGTATAAAAAAGCACCCTATCGGCATACAGGATTTTCGGGAGCTTCGCCAGGAGGGGTATCTTTATGCGGGACTGAAAATGTCAGTTGCACCAGATATTTCAGCCTTTATTGTTGTCGGTAGTGTTTATTCTTTTCTAACCCCACATCATACCAACTAATCCATCATTTTCTGCAATCACTTTGAGTGTTTTTTGGAGTTCTTCCAGGTTTTTCTTTTCAGTTTCTTTTGTCCCTGCCTGCAAAGGAACAGAATTAAAGGAGTCTAAAATTTTACTGATTGCGGTATAAATTCTTTCTCCATCAAACATTAGTGCATAGGATTCTCCGTTCTCTTGTCTAAACCCTCCACCCGTCATTCCATTCATTAAGTTTCGATAGAAAGACAATTCACTTGGATCATCGAAACCATATCTGTAAAACTCTTTTTCAACTAATTCTATAGACTTTAAATCATCGTGTAACACCGTAAACGAGTTGTCAATTTGATGGCTTTCAATTTTATTCTTATTCACTTCATACCAGCCAAGAACTTTAATTTGTCCAGTTATAGATTCCTCATTTTTTTTGTAACCTTGAACGTAAAGCGCTACTCCCATTTTGTTCGTTTTTTATAGTTTTTGATTTATTCTTTTTTCATTATTGCCAACTCAAAGGAATGTCCGCGCTCATTTTATTCTTCTTTAACAACCTTCTGAGACTGATAAAACCCGTCGAGAAGATTTTCAAGCAGTTTGTCCAGGCGTATGTTTTTTGCCTCTATCCACTTTTGGATATCCTTTCTAAGGGTAATTTTTACTTCTCTCTCCACTCCAGCTTCCTGGGCCGGGTCATAATCGATCCTTTCCCAATCCCCTTCCTGATCTTCATCGAATGCTATGCTATCCTCCTCATAATAAATGGCCTCTTCAGGTACATGTACCCCCCCCTTTAGATAGTTTCATAACATGTAAAGCTTCAACCTTGATGTGGTCAAAGTCAATCGAAAAACCCTCTAACGATTGGCCAGACTCGATTTTCTTCAATGCTTCGGCAACAGAAATTTTATTATTTGTCATCGTCTTGTTTGCTTAGTTTTTTTGTCAAATATGCTCTTCTTTCTTCTTTTCTTGCTCTTCTGGCAGAAATGATCCTAATAACCAAATCCCTGGTCGTATAGATAACGCTGATAATCGCCTGAAAGGCTTTGCCTATTGTCTTAAATCGCTGTTCTCCATTACGATCGGACCTGTAGTTGATCCTATCTTTATCATTGAATACATCAATAGCGTCCTCAAAGGATATTTCGTGTTTCTCCTGGTTAGGGATGATAAAAGAATAAGTTATAAATCCTGACTTGTTCTTTTGCCCGTACTCTTCGTTGTTGGAAAGGTCACGTACCTTGGGGTATGCTCCCTTTCCAACGCCTCGATTACGATCAAAATAACGGCGTCATTTCTTTACAAGTTATTCTTTTATCATCCCTTAGAGCGATTCTTATTATCGTCCCAGTCAAATTTTTGCATAGGCAATAGGGATATTCCAGAGGTGAATTTCGCCAAATTTTTATTATTCCTCAAGTCTTGAGAAGCAAAAACAATTTGACCCTACTTCTCCCCCAATTCCAACCCCACCGCCTCCTCCACCTCCACATTCATCGTCGGCGTGCCGTTGAAGTTCTCCACCTTGCCGGTGAAGCATACTTTTTTATTGAGCAGGTACTCGTCGGGCGCGTAGGTGAAGTTGGGCAGGTCTTCCTTGCGGACGAAGACGGAGAAGATCTGGTTGGGAAACTGCTTGTCGAGGTTGAGCCAGGCGTTGCCGCTGCGGCTGCGGCGGGTGCCCACCACCGTTCCGCAGACGGTGATTTCCTCCCCCTTGCCCATGTACAGCCGGGCCTGCACGGTATTGAAGTGGTTGGGCGGCAGGGAGGGCGGGTGGAGGGGCTCCACATCGCCTCCCGCCAGTTCGGGGATCCAGGCGGCTTTGTCCAGGCGGCTTTCCAGGGCGGCCTCTTCGGCCTCGGGCAGCAGGTTGAAAAAGTCCAGCCCGGCGCGTTGCTCCACCGCGTCGATGGGGACGGCGAAGGTTTCCAGGGGCGCGTTGATGGCCTGGTGAGGGAGGATGAAGCCGATGCCCCTGCCGTTTTGCCGGTCGAGCACTACCTTGTAGAAATACTCCGGGATGCTGACCTTGTTGACGCTTCTTTCTATAACCGGCAGCCCTTCCCGCAGGATGGGCCCGGTGACGACGTACAGCTGGCTGCCCGGGTTGCGGAACACATAACCCCGGATCAGCGACTCCAGCTCGGCCCAGCCCTCCCGGTTGAAGGCGTCCACCTGGGGCGACATGTTGGAGTAGTAGTACGATTCCGACAGCGCCTTTTCCGACCAGCGGAAGTCGGCCGACGGCGCCAGGTGGCCGCGGTCGTAGCCGAAGCCGTCGTAGTCAAAAGTGCCATCCGCTTTCGGGTATTTCAGGAAGTAGTCCGCCTCCACTGCGGTGCCGGTGGCCACCAGGGGGTCGGGCCGGAAGTCGTTGGTGCGCCCCACCGAGCCGCCGACGATGTCGGGCAGGATGATGTGGGCCACCCAGCGGGCCTGCTCGTGCTCCTCGGCGTACTCCAGCGCCAGGGCGGAGTGGAGGATGTAGTTTTCGGAGGGCAGGCCGATGGCCCTGAGGTCGCGTTGGATGCGTTGCAGTTTCAGTTCTTCGAGCTGGCTTTCGAGCTGTTGGCGCTGCCGGGCCAGCTCGGCGAGTTGCTGGTTGAGGGCGTCGATGTCGGCGTCCAGTTGCTGGGCGGAAGCCAGGAAAACAAAGACCAGAAAAAAAGTGGTTAGAATGGTTTTCATAATGTGTTTGAAAAACTGCACATAAGGTTGAATTGCAGGGTGGTGTATTAAATCCGTTGAATTTTCGGTGCAAATGGAGAGCGGACCTCCAGGTCCGCTGAATGGATCAACGGATTTAATACACCACCGAATTGCAGAACCTGCCTGGGTTTCAACGTATTTCCATGTATTTCAACGTATTTCCATACATTTCCCTGCATTTCCACGCTCTGCCCATTCTTGGCCAAGTTAAACAACTCCCGATAAATTGTTGTAAGATTGGAAGAATTGATTTACATTTAGAATATTCACTGTCTTTTTAAAAGAGGCAGGTTGCCAGACGATTAATTATGACAAACATTATTGAGGAAAATTTGCTGGAAATCGAGACTGAAAAGCTTTTTCAGCTTTTGAGGCAAAACCACGTGTCAAAAGCTTATTTATTCGGATCCGTAACGACTTCAAAGTTCAGTAAAGAAAAGAGCGACATTGATATTATTATTGAATTGGTTGACCTGCCCCCTTTGGAAAAAGGAGAAACCTTGATCAGGCTATGGGAAGAATTGGAAACGTTATTTGGACGCAAAGTAGATCTTGTCACGGATCAACCCCTGAAAAATCCTTATTTCAAAAAGTCTCTGGAAGAGACTAAAGTCCTGATCTATGACCGAGAAAGCGAAAAAGTATTTGTCTGATATCGAGATCGCTATCGGGTTGATCGAAGATTTTTTGGAAGGAGTGGATGAATTCGTTCAGTATCAAACCGATGAGAAGACGAAAAGCGCGGTGGAAAGACAATTAGGTATAGTGGGTGAAGCTGTGAATAAATTCAGAAAGGAGGAACAGGCATTTTCAATTGAGCCATGTTAGACAAATAATTGATTTCCGGAACCGGCTAATCCACTCCTATGACAATGTCGATGACACCATAGTTTGGGCAATTCTAAAAAATCACCTGCCGATCCTGAAAGCTGAAGTACTGCTTGGATTAAAAAAATAGTTCCCTAATCGAGTAGGAGATGAAGGTGGTGCGGGCCCGCTGCTATCTTGCTCTCATTACGGCCTGCCCGCCAAGGGTTGTGAAAAAAGGCCGAAAGCAGACAGGATTTACGCTGTGAAGTATAGCAAGCTACTTTACAGGGTAAAGCGGAAAACCCCAATTTAAGCGCAAGTTCAAGTTCAAATTCAAACGCAAGTATCAAGGCCAAAAGCAGGGCGGTGCCGGCATTGACCTTGAACTTTGCTCTTGAACTTTAAAAGAGATGTAAGGCAAGGCATTCAAAAACGTGGAGAAGTTTTTTCTAAAAAAAACGTAACTATTTAGCTGGGTCAATAGGCTTTTGCCACAAACCTGCCTGCCCATCTGACGCTGGCCAGGTAGGCAGGGACACAAAAACTCAAAGATGGCACAAAGCCTTGGTGCAATCTTTGTGCCTTGGAGTCTTTGTGGCAATAAAGCCGTCTAGATGGCAGGCCACCTAAATAGTTGCAAAAAAAACGCTATTTAGTGCGCAAAGCACTAGCTGCCGGGTATCCGGCCGTGGCAATCCACCCACCGCCCCTTCTCCCACCGCACCATCCCCTCCGTATACGGCAGAACAATTCCATATAATGCTTCCCGGATATCCTCGGGCACGGCATCGGCGGGTGAGCGCTCCTTGTCGAAGCGCAGGCGCATCACCTCGGGGTGGGGTTTGGCCTTCGGGGCCGATATGATCCCGGCCTGATCGAGCATATAGAAAAGCTGAGAAGCGTCAGCCCCCAATTGCTTGGTATGCGGGTTGGCGGCCAGGCCCTTCAGGGCGTGTTCGATCTGTTCGCCGGTATAACCGCAGCGGCGCGGGTCGCCGCCCATGACGCTCAGCATGCCGACAATGCGGCGGCATTTCTCGCAGCGCCCGCAGGGCCGCATGCGCCCTTCCTCTTCGTGGGCGGCGTGGCAGGAGAGCTGGTTCGCCTGCAGGTCCGGATAGCGCTGGGTGAGTATTTTTTGGATCATAAACTCCGAAACAGGCCGCAGTATGGAAAACTGCTCTATGCCCCAGCCTTTGGTTGAAAAATAGCGGCTGAAAGCTTCGTCGAAGAAGCGGCTCTGGTCATACAAGCCGTCGTAGTGGGGGATACCCTCGTGGTGCAGGCGGCGCGTGGTGTCGTACTCGTTGCCGATGATGAGCCGGCCGATGCCGCGCTTCTTCATCAGGGGCAGCACGCCCACCAGGAAGACCGCCACCGTCCACAGGCGGATGGGATAGTCGTCGGCGCGGACAGTGGCGAAGTCCGGGCGGATGAAGGGCAGGTGGCGCAGCATCCAGGCGAAGAGGCGGTCGGAATTCATCCACACCTTGGTGGTGTTGGGCTCGACGGCCTGCTGGTAGCGGTAGCCGTTGACGGCGGTAAACCAGTGGCGGCCGCTCTCGTTGCCAAAGATGGGGTGTACGTCTTTGTCCAGCTCTTTGAGCAGGGCATAGCTCAGCAGGCTGTCTTTGCCGCCGCTCGACAGTACGCAGTAGGAATCGGGAGAATTAGCCCATGGTTTTTCTCTGCCGTCAAAGCCTTCCGGGCGGCTGTTCCGGAACACCAGACGGGCGTTGGTGTAGCGCTGTCGTTTTTCCGCCGTCAACCCGGTTGCCGCGCCCCGCAGGAAGGGATTGGGCTGCAGGAGCTTCTTGACATATATTTCCCGGGACGTATTTTCCAGCATGCTGCCGAGAAAGCGCTGGTCGGCGGCGGTAAAGGGCCCGTCCAGCACAATACGCCGGCAGAACAGCCCGTAGTTGAGGGCCAGCTGGGCGGCCATGACGCTCGCCAGGTTGCGGTCCTCCGGGAGATTGGGATCAAACACGGCCTCTCCGTAGGAATAGATCAGCTCTTTGCTCTGCTCCTGGCCGTTGGCCACCACCGTGTAGGGCGCCAGGAGGCGGCTCTTTTCCAGGCGTACCGGCCCCACGCGCAACTCGTCGAAAACGACAAGCCGGGCGTGGGCGCCCCGGGGCTGACCGGCATCTGAATTGCCGGCGAAAGGCTCCTCCAGGTTCATCTGCTTTATTTTTTAACAGCTTCTAAATACGGGATCAATACGTCCATCAGGCCATCGGCGCCATTGAGCAGCACGTCGAAAGCGGGCAGGCCCGTTTCCTCCCCGATCCGGCGGGCGGCGGCATCCACCTCCGGGGCTGACATATTTTCGTGGTTGATGGTAATGGCCACTACCGGCTTGCCCGACAGCAACTCCACCGCTTCGATCTGCGTCGGCAGGGGGTGGATGGGGTAGCCCGGGAAACCGTCGTACTCCTCCCGTTTGGGAGCGTGCTGCATCAGCACGATGTCGGGGCGGCAGGCGGCCAAAATCTCATGGCCGCCGGGGTAAGCCGGGTTCATGAGGCTGCCCTGCCCTTCCAGGACGATCACGTCGGGCTGCTGTTCTTCCCAGGCCCGGTAGGTGGCGTGTTCCAGCTCGCCGGCCACGAAGTCGTTGATCAGCGAGTCCAGCACGATGCTGTATTTCGCGCCCTGCATCCAGGCGGTCTGGCCGGTGCCGATCATTTCGGCCTTGTATCCGGCCTGGCGGAACGCATGCACGACGATCCAGGCGGTGGTGCGCTTGCCCACGGCGCTGTCGGTGCCCAGGACGGCAATCTTCAGGGCTTTCACCTTTTCGATATTGCCGGTGAAGCTGTGCAGCTCGCTGCGCGGCGGCGTCTTGCGGATATCGCGGATGCGCACCCCGTGGGCATGGGCCAGGCGGCTGATGCGGGAGTCTTCGGAGAGGAAGTCGTGCAGCCCGCAGTCAATATGCAGCCCGGCGAGTATAGCCAGGCGCACGTCTTCCCGGGCCGGCGCGGGCAGGCGGCCGCCATCGGGCGCCAGGCCCACGACGAAGTATTCGGCAGGCGTGCCGTTCTCCCGGGCGGCGGCGAGCGCCTCCTCCAGGTTGACAAAGATGGGAATGCCTTTGGGATGGCCGTCGATGACCTCGCCGGCGTCCTGCCCGGCATGGCGGCTGTCGATCACAGACAGAACGCGGTAGCGTTCGGTGAAACGCACCAGCCCGTGGGCGGTTTTGCCTTCCGGCGTGTTAAAAGCGCCTTCGCAGTAAACGATGGCGTTGCCGTCCAGCACTTTCTTTGATGACATGCTTTTCTTTTTGTTTTGAAAATGAAACGCGCCTGTTCCCCAAAGCGAACAGCGAACAGCGAACAGCTCACCGCGAACCGCTCACCTCCTGCTGGTCAGGATCACCACGAAGCGGTCGTTCTGCAGCAATTCCGGGTCGGGCGGCTGCGCCAGGGCGGCCAGGCCGGCAGTAGCGGCGGGCAGCACGTTGAGCCCTTCCTTTTCCTTGAGGATTTTGGCCAGGCGCAGCATCGTGCGGTCCGACACGTCGCGGGCCCAGCCGTCGGTCTCGTACAGGGCGCGCAGGGCGTGGTCGCCGTCGAAGGAATGCCAGTTGATCAGGGGTTCGTTGACTTCCGTCTCCCGGATGCTGCCCGGCGCCAGGTCGATACAATGGTCTTTGCCCTTGAGGAAGGAAGTGATGATCGGGTTTTTATGGGCCGAAGAACCCGCGACCATGATGGGCATGCGCGAGGTCTTGCCGCGGCGGTAGAGGCTGAGGAAGCCTTTGAACACCCCGGCGAGCACGGTGCCGTTCGAAACGGGCACGGCTACGGCTTTGGGGGCGTCGCGCAGTTCGTCGTAGATCTCATAGGCGATCTCGCCGTAAGCTTTGAGCTGCAGCATGGTGTTGTCGCTGCCCGGATTGGCGTCGTAGTATTCGATGCGGCCGGCATGGAGCTGGGAAGCGGCGACCGCATCCTCGTAATCGCCCTTGACGGTGAAGATTTTGGCGCCCAGCTGCCGCATCTCGTCGCTGCGGCGGGAGTGGTAGGCCTCGGGGATGTAGATGATGCAGTCCAGCCCGGAATATTTGGCAGCCAGGGCGCAGGCAACGCCGTAGTTGCCGCAGGTGGCCAGGCAGATGCCGTCGAACCCGCGACGCAGGGCGTCGGCGCATTGCGCAAAGGCGATGCGGTCTTTCTGGGTGCCGGTCGGGTTGCTGCCTTCCAGCTTGAGGTAGACCTGCCGGAAACCCAGTTCCCGCTCCACATTGCGGCCCCGCATCAGAGGCGTATCGCCGACCTCGCTGTCGGTGATAAATTCGAAGGCTTCGAGGCGGTCTTCCAGGCTCTGTTCCTTATCCAGCAGGAGCTGGTACTGCTGTTCCAACTCGGCCTGCAGATTGTAGCGTTCGTGCAGGGAAACAGGTTGGTTGGGTTCTTGCATTGCTACTTGTTGTTGCTTTTATTTTTTAACTGGCATATAGACGCCGAAACGAGGAGGGGCCACCTCTCAGTAGTGATTAAAAAACAACTTCACTGTTTGAGATCCGTCGTTGTAGCTCGTTTATCAGCCTAACCCCGCGACAATCCTACGTGGCTGATTCACTTCACTACAACGACGGATCGTGAAGTTATTTTTTAAGGATTACTCAGAAAGATGAATTTTACAAATAATTTCGGTTATTGTCAAGCCGGGAAAGGCGGGAATGCAGAATCCTCTCCAAAAAGTAAAGGTATCGGGCGGCAGAATCCTCCCAATACCTTTAGACTGATTAACAAACGAAACAATTAATTTCTTGCTGGTTTTACGGTATTCCGGTGTTATGGTATTTCGGTATTGCAGCCGCAATACCATAATACCATAACACCAAAATACCTTTAATCATTGCCGTCAAAAGATTCCACCTCCTCGCCCAGAATGGTACCCTTCTCGTCGAGGGTCAAAGTGATGTAATCATAACCGCTTTCGAAACCCAGGTAGTAGAGCGTCCCTTCCGGGCGTTCGGACTGTACGATCGAGGTGAAATAATCCAGGCTGGGGTACTTGCCTTTTACCGCCAAAACGACAACCTTGGGCAGGTCCGCCTCGTCGATAATGGTGGAGGTTTCCTTCCAGGTGCCCCGCTTGTCGAAATAAGCATCGCAGTAGTAGTCGCCTTTCAGGAAGCTGGCGATGTACACCTCGTCCAGTTCTTCCCAGCTGACATCCTCGGCCTGGGGATATTTTTTGGCGAAGGCCTCAGCAATGGTTTTGGGGACAACCGAATCCTGCCCCAGGGCCGGGGCCGCAACAGCTGCCAGAAACAAGAGGGCAGCGCTCCTCAGTGCTTTTTTCATAAATAAGGTTGAATTTGTGAGGCGAAATTGGGGAGGGGATTCTGAATTGATTCTGAAGGAGAAGCAAAGCTGAAAAAATAAATTTCCAGGCTGGCTTCTTCCCGGCTTTTGCTTTCCAGTTTTCCCCAACCCGTTCCGTCAGGCCGTGCGTTTTCAATTGGAAGGGGCCGAGCCCGGAAAGAGATACCGGCTGCGCATATCCGGCGCGACGGGAAGCGTCAAAGCGGAAATCCTCCTTCCGGAAACGGGAACAGCGGAATGGAACACAAACGGACATACCGCCGGGCTGTACTTCTATTTTCTGGAACCCGCAGAAGGCGGTGCGCCCCTGCTTTCCGGCAAGATCGCCAAAGTGGAGTGATCAGAGCCCCAGGCGGTAGGCTTCGATCAGCCGGTGGAAAGCAGCGCGGTAGCTGCCGCCTATGGGCAGGCGCCGGCCGGCCACCAGCAGCGAATTGCCATCAACCTCCTGCACATGCCGGAGGTTGACGATATAGGATTTGTGAATGCGTGCAAACTGTTGGCCCGGCAGCTCTTCCTCCAGGGCCCCGAGGTTCTGCAGGCTGACGATACGCCCATCTTCACCGATGAATCGCACGTAATTGCGCAGGCCTTCGATGTAGTGGATGCTGCCCAGATGCAGGCGGTGGTATTTGTGCTTGGCATCTCCTTTAATAAAGATATAGCCGGGCTGGGGGGGATTGTCGGGGGGCGGTGGTGAAACAGCGCGATGACGAGCGCGGGCCCGGTTGGCCGCTTTGAGAAAGCGCTCAAAGGAGAAGGGCTTCAGCAGATAGTCGCTGACCTGATGCTCGTAACTTTCCAGGGCGTACTCCGAATAGGCGGTAGTTAAAATAACCGGGCATTTCGGCTCGGCGACCTCCAGCAACTGCAGGCCCGTGAGTTCATCCATCTGGATATCGAGAAAGAGCAGGCCCACTTCATGCTGCTGTAGCCACTCCATGGCCTCCAGCGGAGAAGTAGCGGCCTTTGCCAGCTCCAGGAAAGGCGTCTTTTCGATGTAAAGGCCGAGCAGCTCCAAAGCATGGGGCTCGTCGTCTACGGCCAGGCATTTCAACAGGCTGCTCATAAATCCAGAGTTAAAACCACACTAAAAGTATCCTTATTTTCCCGGACCTGCAATTCATGCCGGCCCGGATAGCGAAGGGCCAGCCGGCGCTTCACGTTGTCCAGCCCGATGCCCGCCCCCTGGTCCTTCTCCTTCTGCGAAAGGTGGTTGAGGCTGCTGAAATGGAGCCTGCCGGGTTGCACGCTGAGGGCCAGCGCCACCGGCCTTGCCGGGTCGGAAGTAAGGCCGTGTTTTAAAGCATTCTCAAAAAAGGGCATGAGCAGCAAGGGCTCCACCTTTTGCTCCATGCCCTCCCCCTCCACCGAGAAGCTGGCGAAAAAACGCCCCTTGAAGCGCTTCTCGAAGATAGCCATGTAATTCTTCAGGAGTTGCACTTCCTCCCTTATCGGCACCTGTTCTTTTTCGGTGCTTTGCAGCGCATAGCGGAGCATGTCCGAAAGTTGCAGGACGGTAGTGGCCAGGCTGGCGTCCAGTCGAAAGGCCTCGGTGTGCAGGTAACTCAGGGTGTTGAACAGAAAATGTGGGTTGAGCTGCCCCCGCAGGAAGGCCAGTTCGGACCGGGCCTTTTGCTCCAGCAGTTCCCGGTGGCGGCGCTCTGCTTCCGAGCGCTGTTCGAGCAGGCACACCACCAGGCTGGCCACCACCACCGGTATGCCCCGCCAGTACAAGTTGTCCCTCAGATAGCCATAAAAGGTAGGGTCGATGTAATTGCCAAACCCCAGGGTTGCCGGATAAAGCACCTCTTCAATGGCATAGCGCAATGCGGGAAACAAAAGAACGCCAAGCGGAACCAGCAGCAGCAGATAGGGCCAGCGCCCCGGCTGGAGGAAGCGGCGCCATATCCACCCGTAAAACAGGTAAAAAACCGCTATGCGCACACTGCCCAGAGACAGGAAGAAGGCCAGGTCGCCCGGCGCCAGCCCGCGGGTGGCCAGCTCTTCCAGTTCCTGATACAGCAGGAATGCCGCCCAGCCTATGATGTGCCCTTTGGCGCGTTTACTCCATTTCATGAACCAGGTATGATTTTCCCAAGCTTTATGGCTCCAGCTTCAGGGCGAAAGATAAAAAGCCCGGCGCCAACGGCCGGTTTTTTTACACCAAACCGCCCAAATATTACGCCAACGGGCGGCAAGGCGCTATTTCCCCTGCCTACAGCGGATGCAATCTATTTCCGGGAGTTCGTCCCAAACTTTTTCTTTTCCCGCCGCCGACGTCCAACTTTGGCCCATCAACGATATAAAACCATAGATCATGAAAGACGCAATCATGCTTTATCTGCTGCTACAGATCGCCCTGCAACTGAACGGCCAGCCGGAGATTCCCGATACTTTTCACCCCGGTTTTTTACAGCAGCACACCTATTACTTTCAATTGCAGGAGGACACGCTCTACGGAGAAGGCGCCAATAAGCTGAAAGCAGCTATAGCAGAAGCCCGGTTCGCCATTCTGGGTGAATACCACGGTTCGCATCAGCTCCCCAAACTGACTACGGCCCTTCTGCCGCACCTGCATCAGAGCGGTTACCATAACCTGGCGCTGGAAGTGGGGCCTTATTCCGCGCGGATACTGGACAGCCTTTCCGCCGATCCGCCCACTACGGCCCAGCGGTTGTACGAGCTGTATTCGCATTACGCGGCCCGAAGCGATATTCCCATCCCCTTTTATGATGGAGTAGAGGGCGCGAAAGTGCTGGCCGAAGCCTCGCGCCTGGGCTTCCGGCTGTGGGGGCTGGACCAGGAGTACTTCGACGCCCCCTTAATGCTGGCCGATGAGCTCCTGAAACAGGCCAGAGGACAGGAGGATTACGCAGAGGTGCTGGAGGCGAAAAACAGTTTCGACTCCTTATTTCAAGCCGCCCTGAAAAAGGACGAGGAAGGTATTAAAGGATACCGCATGTTTCAGGAGTTAACAGAAAGCCCTGTCACCAAAGCCTTTTTCGCCTCATTTCCTGAAAATAACCGACAGGCGCAGGAGATCATTTCCGCTCTCTATACAAGCTGGGACATATACGACAGGCATGATTTGCGTGATGGATTTTCTCACGCCCACCGCATTGCGTATATCCGACAGAATTTCTTGCACCATTATCAGGCGGCTGAAGAAGAACAGCCCAAAGTCTTCGTCCAGATCGGAGCCTTACACGCTGCCAAAGGATACGAATTCGGCGTGTATGACGTGGGCAACCTGATCCACGAACTGGCCGAGGCCAAAGGCGCTTCCTCCTGCCACATTTACAGCATGCCCCGCTATTCCATTGAAGAAGGCGTACAGAAAGATGCCCTGGAAGAGCAACCACAGCATCCGGAATCTGCATTTCGCGCCATGGGCCGCCCCGGGCAGTGGGCCCTCATCGAGTTGTCCGGCCTACGGGAACAACTGGCCAGCCGGCAGCTGATCCTTCCCGAGGGCCCGTCCCTGAACAGGATTAAGTTCCTGTCCGAAAACTTCGACTGGGTGGCCATCCCGCCGACCGACCAGGGGCAGCAAAACAATTATTCCATCCACAAAAGTAAACAGCCATGAAAATGCTTTTCCCCTTTTTGACGCTGCTTTGCAGCGCCATCAGCCTGCTTTCGCAGCCGGCAGGTTTCGCCGATCCCGATTCCATCCTGGCCGGCGGCCGCCCCTTGCCCAGGGTCCTGCTCGTGGGCACCTGGCACTTCGACTATCCAGGGCTGGATGCGCACGTCACCAGCGAAGAACACAAAATGAACATCTTCTCTGAAAAAAGGCAGAGGGAACTGGCGGAATTACTGGATTATATCGCCCGCTTCCAGCCCAACAAGATCGCCGTGGAAGGGGGGCGCAACAGCGGCTACCTCATCCGCCGCTACGAACGCTGGCAGGACGGCACACAGCCCCTGGGCGCCTCCGAGATCGACCAGATAGCCATACGGCTGATGGACAGGTTCGGGCTGGACACCCTCTATGGTGTGGACGACTGGAGCCTGATCAATGAATATAGCAGCCAGCGGGACACGGCCCAGCCTCCCAGCTATATCGATTCCCTTTGGCTGGGTTTCACCTTCGATGGGCAGGATGAGGCCTCCCTGCGATACAAGGCCTTTTACCAGTATAAAGACAGCATGACGGTCGAGCATTCCCTGCTGGAAAATTTCCTTTACATCAATTCCGACAAGGTGCTGGAGCGCGGCTTCGGCGCTTACCTGGCCGGCCACTTCAAATCCGATGGCCAGCGCGGCCCGGACATGCTCTCCATCTTCTGGTTCAACCGCAACCTGCGCATCTTCCGCAACCTGCAGCGCATCACCACCGGCCCGGAAGACCGCATAATGGTGTTGTTCGGCGCCGGCCACATCCAGATCCTGAAATGGCTGTTTGAATGTTCGCCGGAGTATGAGCTGGTGGAGTTCGGGAGCTTAAAGCCCTAAGGGCTTAGAAGAAAATAAGTGTTTCAAATTTGGGTGAGGATTTTTCCTTCCAGGCGAGGCGGCAAATCAGGAGCATAGCCTAGCTACGTGACTGATTTGCCAACGAAGCATGGGAGGAAAAAGACCAGCCAAAATGTAACAGTTATTTTCTTCTAAGCCCTAATCCTCAAACTCCTCCAGGTACTCCAGCGCCTGTTTGTACACATTCTTTCCCGTATACCCCAGCTTCTCATCCAGCACCGTATAGGGCGCCGAGTGGCCGAAGTGCGTCAGCCCCACCACCTTGCCCAGGGGGCCGGCCAGGCCCTGGAGGGTAGAGGGCAGCCCGGCGGTCAGGCCCAGGGTGGGCACGTCGGGCGGCAGCACGTCCCACTGGTAAGCCAGCGGCTGGTTGCGAAACAGGCCTTCGGAGGGGGCGGAAACGACGCGCACCTTCAGCTTTTTCTTCCCGCGCAGCAGCTCAGCCCCTTCGGTCAGGGTGGCCACTTCGGATCCGTTGCCCACCAGGATGATGTCGGGCTGCCCTCCTTTAACCTCCTGGACGACGTAGGCGCCTTTGCGGGCCTCCTGCGCGTCCTGGTAGCGCGTAGATCCCGGCCTGGCGGGCAGGCTGGGGATGTTCTGGCGGGAGAGGATCAGCCCGCTGGGGCCGTGCGTATTCTCCAGGGCCATCTGCCAGCAGGCGGTCGTTTCGTCGACATCGGCGGGGCGGAGGGCCAGGAAGCTGTTGCGGCCGGCGTGCGTCTGCAGTTGCTCCAGCAGGCGGATTTGCGCTTCCTGCTCGACGGGTTGGTGGGTGGGGCCGTCCTCGCCCACCCGGAAGGCGTCGTGCGTCCAGATGAAGATCACAGGCTGCTCCATCAGGGCCGCCAGGCGGATGGCCGGCTTCTGGAAATCGGAAAAGACGAAGAAGGTGGCGCAAACCGGGATCACGCCCCCGTGCAGGGCCATGCCGGTGGCCAGGGCGGCCATGGTCAGCTCGGAGACGCCGGCCTGCAGGAAGGCGCCGCTGAAGTCGTTCCGGGTGAAGGACGTCGTCTTCTTCAGGAAGGCGTCCGTTTTGTCGCTGTTGGACAGGTCGGCCGAGGCGACGATCATATTGTCGAGGTGGTCGGCCAGGTAGGACAGCACCGCGCCCGAAGCGTTGCGGGTGGCGCTGCCGGCTTTCTGTTCGATGCTGCTGAAATCGAGTTCGGGCAGCTGGCGTTCCAGGAAGCCCTGCAGCCGGGCCGCAGGCGCCGGGTTCTCTTTTTGCCATTCGGCAAAGCGGCTGCGGCGACGGCTGGCCGCCTCGTGTTTGTCTTTTCTGACTTTGGCGTAATACTCGGCCACGTCCGGAAATACCTGGAAGGGGTTGTCCGGGTCGCCGCCGAGGTTGCGTATCGTTTTTTCAAAAGAAGCGCCCGCCTTGCTCAGCGGCTGGCCGTGGGTTTCCACTTCCCGTTCAAAGGATTCGCCATC
Source organism: Lewinellaceae bacterium (assembly GCA_020636375.1). Taxonomy (GTDB): domain Bacteria; phylum Bacteroidota; class Bacteroidia; order Chitinophagales; family Saprospiraceae; genus JACJXW01. The sequence goes on from JACJXZ010000002.1 coordinate 366,823, forward strand.
TTCCGTTACGGCGCCTTTGCCCATGATGGTCTTCCCGATGATGAGCGACGGCTTCCCCGTTTCGGCAACTGCCGCCCGCAGGGCCTGGCGGATGGCGTCCTGGTCGTTGCCTTCGATGGTTTGCACGTGCCAGCCCCAGGCCTCGTACTTCTTGGCCGTGTCTTCATCCATCACGGCCGACACTTCGGACGACAGCTGAATATCGTTGGCGTCGTAGAACATAATGACGTTGCCCAGGCCGAGGAAGCCGGCGGTGCGGCCTGCCCCCTGGGAGATCTCCTCCTGGATGCCGCCGTCGGAAATGTAGATGAACGTCTTGTGCTCCGTTACTTCCCCGAAGCGGGCCGACAGGAAGCGCTCGGCGATGGCGCCGCCGATGCCGAAGGTGTGGCCCTGCCCCAGCGGCCCGGAGGTGTTCTCCACGCCCCGGGAAACGTCGATCTCCGGGTGGCCGGGCGTCGGGCTGCCCCATTGCCGGAAGTCCATCAGTTCTTCCGTGCTGTAAAAACCGAAGAGGTGCAGGATGGAATAGAGCATGGGGGACATGTGGCCAGGGTCCAGGAAAAAGCGGTCCCGAAACGGCCACTGTGGGTCTTCGGGGTCGAAATTCAGAAATTCCGTGAACAGGACGTGGATGTAATCGGCGCCGCCCATTGCGCCGCCGGGATGGCCCGAATTGGCACGCTCCGGCATGGCGGCGGAAAGCGCCCGGATGTTGTCGGCTGCCCGCCGGGCAATCGAAGTGTCTGTTGATATCATGGATCAGTTTTTTCGGTTTTTTTTTGAGTAACGGTCGACAGAGGGGCCAGGTTCTCTGGCTCAAAGCCGTTCCCGGAGTTCACCACAAAAAAAAGACTTTTATCGAAGCCGTACGAAAAAATGAGGGCGGCAAATACGGCCGCCGGCAAAAAAAGCACGCCGGCAAGCCACCGGGCCCGCCCTTTGACCTCCGTTCCTTCCCCCGGGATAAAAAAAATTGCCCGTTTTGTTGTTTTTAAAACGAATTGTGTTTAACATTACATCGGAAAACAAAAAATTCGAAAATGGCAAACACATTTGTTTTCGAAGAATTTCAGACCGTCCCCGTGGTTAGCCTTAGCGACATGAATCCTTATATGCAAACCACCGAAGACAGCCGGCAGGCCTTTCCCATACCGGGGGAGGATTTTACGTTCATGCGCCTGGACCTCAGCCGGGCCGTCATCCGCAACCCGGCGCAGACCTTCTTCATCCAACTGACCGAAGGCCACCTGGCGGCTGCGGGGTACCTCCCGGGATGCATCGCCCTGGTCGACCGCCAGGCCAGCCCCCGGGAAAAAGACGTCATTATTGCCTATCTTGAAGGAGAATTTACCATCCGCCGGCTGAAGATCATCGACGACATGCCCGCCCTGGAATCGGATGAGGGCAGTATTGGGATCGAACCGGATATGGAGTTCAGCGTCTGGGGGGTGGTGAAGGATGTGCTGCATCTTTGACGGAAGTGTTCTTAAACCTTAAACCTCAAACCATCATGGACAAAAACGTAGTAGGCTGGTTCGAAATCCCTGCCAGCGACATGGAAAGGGCCATCAGGTTTTACGAAGCCGTATTCGGCCACAAACTGGAACGCCATCAGATGGGGCCGCTGGACATGGCCTGGTTCCCATCCAAAGAGGATGGCATGGGCACTGCCGGCGCCCTGGTTCACCATGCTGAGGCTTATAAACCCTCCATGGACGGCACGCTGGTTTATTTTACCGCTCCGTCGGGAGACCTGAGCAACGAGCTGGCCCGCGTGGAACCCAACGGCGGCAAAGTCCTGGTGCCCAGGACGCAGATTTCGGAAGATTACGGATTCATGGCCGTCATCCGGGATACGGAGGGCAACCGGGTAGCGCTGCATTCGAGGGAGTGAAGGAATAACTGAGTGGATGTGACCCGGCCGGGGCCAGAGGATTGGGAGTGCAGGGCATAGCCCTAATCATTCCATCATTCCTTCATTCCTTCCTTCATTCCTTCCTTCCTTTCCACGCACGCCAAACGATGAGCGGGCAGAAGGCGGCACCCAGCAGGAAACCTGCTTTTTGCCCCAGGATGGTGCCTGCGACCCAGCGGTCGTGCCAGTCGGCGGAAGAAAGGGCAGAGGGCAAAAAAGAGATAGCCGACAAAGCCGCGGGGCTTTCCGGCGGTTGGTACAGGAGGCCTGCCGCCAGCCCGCCGAAGGCCCAGCCGAAGAGGACGAAAAGCACGATTTTGGCCAATTGCCGGAAGGCGAAGGAAAAAGTGCAGCGAAACTGCGTCGCCCACCCACATACGACGGCAAAGAAGCCAGCGAAGGCGAAGCCGTAGGCCAGGCCGCCGAGCCCTCCCTGAATGAGGCTTGCCGGGCGGGCTTCTTCCGGGTTCCACCCCATGGTTTCCTGGAAATACTCCGGGCTCAGCCAGGCGTTGAACCATGCCGCCAGGACGCCCAGGGAAGCGCCCAGGAACAGGCTGCACAAGGCGATACCCAGCAGAACATCGAAGTTTTTCGGAGGCGGGCCGTTCGATTCTATGTTATCAAGAACCTGCACGCATCTTTGATTTTCCTGATTTTGGGCTGCCCTCCCCGGTGGGTGGCGCCCCGTTTTCCTGGTCTTTCGCTTCCGGGCCGGCCGGCTCTTCCCCGGGCGGAATGCGCTCCTGCCGGCGCCGGGCCCGCACCGAGGCCAGCACCCCCACGCTCAGCGACAGAGCGATGACGGCCAGAGACAACCACTCCGGAATCTCGACGTGGTGGACCAGCAGCATCTTCACGCCGACGTAAGCCAGGATGAAGACCAGGGCGTGCTGTAAATAACGAAACTTATCGATAACAGAAGCCAGGACAAAATAGAGGGACCGCAGGCCCAGGATGGCAAATATGTTGGACGTGAAGACCAGGAATGGGTCGGTCGTGATGGCAAAGATGGCGGGAATGCTGTCAAAGGCGAACATCACGTCGGTGGTTTCCACCACCAGCAGGGCGATAAAAAGGGGCGTAGCGGCAAGTATATGCCGGCGGCGCACAAAGAAGCGCTCGCCTTCGAAGTTTTTGGTCACGGGGAAAAACCGCTTCACCCATTTGATCACCGGATTTTTATTGGGATGCACCCCCTCGTCGGCAGTCCACATCTTGTAGGCGGAATAAAGCAGGAAAACGCCAAAGACGTAAGTCAGCCAGGCGAATTTTTTGATGAGCACCACGCCCAGGCCGATCATGAGGCCCCGGAAGAAAAGAGCGCCGAGAATACCCCAGAAAAGAACCCGGTGCTGGTACTGCCGGGGCACCTTAAAGTAGGCGAAGATCATCGCGATGACAAAGATATTGTCCATGCTTAGCGACTGCTCCACCAGGTAGCCGGTCAGGTATTTCAACACGGCCGCCTGGCCGCTGAGCTCGTCGGCATTCGGCACCCAGTTGTCCCGGTAGGCAAAAAAAACGAAGAAGCTGAATATCAGGGACAGGGTGACCCACAGTGCCGTCCAGCCCATCGCTTCCCGGGTGGTTATGGCATGCGGCGTCTTGTTAAAAACCCCCAGGTCGAGAGCAAGCAAAATAAAAACCAGAACGAAAAATCCAATCCAAATCGCCATTCTACTCTTTTTTACTACTGTGCCTTTAGACTCCAAAGGCTGCACAAAGCCACTATTTCAGGGCGGCAATGCGACAGGAACTCCCCTGTTGCTGGCTTTTCGCCACTGACGGCCGGCCGGCAGGGCTCAACCGGCTTTTCTCCTCTTAAGATACGTTGAACTCTTCCCGTTTGTTCTCATTTGAGTAAACGCAGTGTCATAATTGAGGCAAGGATAACAAAGATGAGAAGAAATAACGGCATTTTCATGCCGTCAGAACAAACGATAGGCGTAAACCGTGGCGCCGTATCCGGTGACGGCCATCTGCCCGCCCTCCGGCTGTGGCGCCAGGACGAACGGCACATCGCCCGCCAGCGGGAAACCGGGCAGCATAGCGCCCGTTTCATCCAACAGGGATACTTTTCGTTCTTTGCGGTGCAGCAAGCCGACGCCTTCCTTTCCGGGCAGAGAAAGGATAAAAGCCGTATCGGCCGCCATATCCAGGATCTCCGAGAAGTGGGTGACGAACTTCAGGCCGTCGTAGTAGCGGGCCACCAGTTCTTCACCCCGGTAGGCCAGGTAGTCCCGGCGGCCATCTCCGGCGAGGTTGACGAACAGGAACCGGGTCCCTTCTGCCAGTTCGGGCATCAGCTTGAGGCGAAAGTAATCGCCCTGGAGGTTGACGATATGGCCCATGCCCCGTTCGTCGCCGAGCGCGATGCGTTCGGCCGGCCCATCGGCCTGAAAGAAGGGCGGCGACTGGAAGTGTGCCCCTGTTTCTACGGGATCGAACCGGTAGCTGCCGTCGCGGCGAAAAACGTACAAGGTGCCCGCCTCGGTCAGGGCGAGCAGGAAATCCTTGCCCTCCTTCTGGAAATGCACCATCGGCTGCCGAACCAGGCTGTCGAGGTTTTCCTGCGGGCTCCAGCCCTCCAGGGGCAGGCCCCGGAAATCGTAGCCGTAGGCCTTCCCGTTTTCGCAGCCGATGAAGAAGTGATAGCGCTGCTGGCCCTCAAAGTCTACGGCCAGCAGAGGGCTGCTGGCCGGCGCCGGCAGGCGGACCGGGAAGTTGGCCGCCGGCTCGCCTCTGGCATTCCAGACATGAATCCGGGCCGAAGTGGCAAAGGCCATCCGCGGGCGGCCCTGCCGGGGAGAAGGCAGGTAAGCGACCCCGCCGAGGATGGGGCCCTCCAGCGGCCGTTTCCAGAGGCGCTCGCCTTTTTCGGAGATGAGATAAAGCGCGTGGGCGGCGTCCTGGATAAGAAACGCCTGCTCTTCGTCACTCAAAGGGAAAAAGCTGACGGCCGAGGCGGCCACCGTGTCCAGGTTGGCAATCCAGGCCATGCCCGATGCCGGCTTGGCCTTGCCGTCGCCCTTCGGCAGGACCCGCCCCGAGATCGTCCCGTCCGGGTTGACCACCACCATCAGGGCGTCAAAAGGGTCGAGGAGGCTGGAGACGGATTCTCTCTGTTGTTCGAGGTAGGCGGGCAGGCGCAGGCGCAGCAATGTCGTATTGGTATAGGCCCAAACCGTCTGCCGCCCGGGCTGCAGGCTGGCCCACAGCCGCAGGAATGCCTCATCCTGCACCAGGGCCTTGCCGGCCAGGAGGCTGCTGGCCAGTTGCTCCAGCACGGCCCGGGAAGTGGAGAAGGCCACATATTCGCCCAGGATCGTGAAATAAGGGTTGCCCATCTCAAAGCCCAGTGGGTGCAGGAGGCTGTCGGCCCGCAGGCGGGTGATCCGGAAAGACTTGAAGTCATAGGACCCCAGCGAACCCAGTTCCCGCGCCAGAGCCTTCATCAGGGCCTGGGCGTCCGCGTCGGGGCGCACGGAAAGCAACAGGAACTGGTTCTCGGTTTCGCTGCCGGGCAGGGCCATGGAAGCGAAAGCCAGTTCCTGCCCCGCCCAGGAGGCGATGTACCGGGCGAAGTGTTCGCCGGCGCCGCCCGGCGAAAGGCTGTCCACCGACTTGCGGTAGCACCAGGCCAGGTTGTCGGGCAGGTAGTTCAGTAGGGCGCCGTCGGACACCTCCCCCGGTTCCTGGCTGGCCGCAAATTTGCGGCCTTCCACGGCGCCGCGGATATCGAGGGTGTCGCCCCTTTTTTCAAAAGAAAGGTTTACGCCTTCACAGTAATCCTCGAACGCCCTAAGGGCCAGGCCGAGGGGCGGCGCCCAGATGCCGGCCCCCAGGCCCGACAGGTTGTCGACCCGAAGGTACAGGTGGACGGGGCTGCTTGCCCGGGGGGCTTCCCAGTCGGAAAGGCCTTCCTTGAGCTCGGTAATGCTGGCCTCCACCTGCAGCGGCAGGCGCCCCAGCAGCAACAGGTTGCGGTATTGGGCAAGGGCCAGCATGGCGCCTTCCGGGGAAGACAGCCGCCAGATGGGCTCTCCGCGAAAAAGGGTCGCCTCCCGCTGGTATAGAGAAAGCGCCTTGTCCAGCGGGAAAGCAGGCGCTTCAACGGCCAGCGACAAGGCCAGTTGCCCGGCGCCCAGGTTATGGACCATCCACTCGGCATCCACGGGGATACCCCCCCCGGCCTGCCGGAAAAACGACTGGAAGGCCGAGTAATCCTGCTCAAGTTCAGGAAATGCCTGAAAAAATGACGCTGTTTCTACAGAATCCCTGAAGGAATCCTTAGCTTTATACGCCGGAATGCTGAAAACAGCCGCCGTGGTACCCGGCACAGCATGCGAAGCCCGGTACGGGTAACACCACATCCGGTACGTCACTACTCCCAGGATGGTGAGCAGCAAAACGGCGCTGGTGATCCTCCATCGGTATTTTAGCAACAAATTGGACTTTGATCGCATCATTTCCATCAATTTGCAGTATAAGCAGTAACGATAATGAAACTCCAAAAAATATAAAAACATACGCTAATGAGAAAAACCTTTCTTCGCCTGGGAAGTTTGATGGCCCTGCTCGCCGTCGCACTGGGCGCTTTTGGCTCCCATGGCTTGCGGGGCGTTATTTCTTCTTCCGACCTCGACGCCTACGAAATAGGCGTCCGGTATCAGTTCTACCATGCTTTTGCCGTCCTGGCCGTAGGCATCCTGCTCTATTTCCGGAAAACGCCAATGTTACCCCGGGCCGGCTGGCTCTTCCTCGGTGGGACCGCCCTTTTTTCCGGATCGCTTTACCTGCTGGCGGCCAGCGACATCCTGAACATACCCCGCTCTTTTCTAGGGCCGGTAACTCCCATCGGCGGCCTGATGCTGATGCTGGGCTGGGCCGCGCTCATCTGGTCTACCTTCGAGGAAAACGAACGGACGCACCGCAGCCACAGCAAGGAAGAAAAAGGCGACTATCTGCGCCAGCCCCAGGCAGAACGCCAGGAAAGCTGAGCTTATCCGGGCAAATTTAAAACCGGAGTATTGTCTAAAATTCTTTTGGAGTTAGAAAGATTCCTTTATTTTAGCGGCACCTAGAAAACTCTAAATCAAAAACAAAATTCAACCAACATGAAGAATCTTCTCCTTGTTGCCGTTATCGCGTTCCTCGTTTCCAGCTGCGGCGCTTACGTCGCTACCCCGGTAACGGGCTTTATTTACACTGACGTGAAAGCCCCGCTCGGCGTTACCTCCAACCCGGTCGCCAGCAAGGTGGGCACGGCTGAAGCTACGTCCATCCTGGGCATCGTCGCCACCGGAGACGCCAGCATCGAAGCGGCGGCCAAGAAAGCGGGCATCACCCGCATTTCTCACGTCGACTATGAGGCCAACAGCGTCCTCGGCGTTTTCGCCAAGTTTACCGTTTACGTCTACGGCGAATAGGCGAGAGTAAAAACCGAAACAGAATTAGCCTCATGAGCAATCGCCCCTGGGGCTAATTCTTTTTTGGGTAGTGTATTAAATCCGTTGATCCGTTCAGCGGACCTGGAGGTCCGCTCTCCATTTGCACCGAAAGTTCAACGGATTTAATACACCACCCTTTTTTGTACTGAACAGGAATCCCGAAAGCAATTCCTCCCTTGCTATGAAACCAGCACTGCTCATCGGCGGCCTGGCCGTCCTTATTGCCGCCGCCGTATTGCTCTTCAGCCGACAGGAAAGCGGGGGGGCACCTGATAAGCTTGCGCTTAGCTACGACATCTGCCTGGCCGCCGGCTCGGGCTACCATCCGGTCACCCATGATTCTCTGCTCCGCCAGGAGTACATCCGCCGGTTCTGGGCCGACAGCAGCCGGCAGTTTTTCTCCAAAACACTGGCCGGGCCGGAAGGGGATACGCTCTTTTTGTCGGTATTCAACAACGCCAACCTCAAAACGGCCCAGGAAATGCTGCTCAGCGCCGGCTTTGAGCCGCTGCGGCGGGAACGGGCCGCAGCGGGGGGCGCCTCCGCCCTGAAGATGCTGGCCCGCTCGCCCGACGGGACGTTCTTTCTGCGCTACCTGATCGACGCCGGCCGGTTCAGCACGGTCACTATGGCCGACCAACCGGGTAGAGACAGCAGCCGGCTCCGGCAACAGTTCGAAACCGAAAGCTTCATCCAAAAGATCGAAAAATGCCTCTGAACACGCTACTGGCCTTGGCCATGAGTTGCACCCTCTGCCTGGGCGCCCACGCCCAGAACTCCTCCCGATACCTCCGCTCGATGCAGCAGGAAAGTTATACCTTATATTTTATCAAACCGGTACCGTTCAAAGCCGAAGGCGCCAAAGCGCGGCTGGTCCCGGACTTTACCTTCCAGCACGGCGACGCTGCCCCCGAGGTGGTGGACCTGCGGTTCTCCCTGTCCTCCCAGGCGCCCGTCCGGGAGATGGCCAGCCTGTCCTTCCACGCTGACGGCAAGCTCCTCGGCCAGGCCTCCGGCGCAGAGCTGCTCTTCCTCGAACAGGCCAAAGGGTGCTGGCACGCCCGCTTCTCCACCCAACTCCCCTACCCTGCCCTGCTGGCGATGCTCCGGGCCGGCGAGGGGCTGGAGGCCCGCTTCGAGGGGCAGGGCGTGACGCTGTCCTTTCCGGCGGGCAAGAAATGGCGGAAGGCCTCGGCGGTGGTGCGGGAGATTTTGATGGCGGAGGTTGGGGAGAAGTGAAGGAGAGGGGGAATTGTCAAATGGCTAAATCACCCATTGGGAGTGTTCAAACCGCTGTGGTAACTGTTTAGGTCTTTTGTTTAACCACATAGTACACATAGCGTTTTCACAGTAGAGCACATAGGCGGCGGCTACTGTGGCCTATGTGAACTGCCTGATATGGCCTATGTGGTAAATAGTTACCAAAAAACCGTGTCGACCCGCATTTTTCCAACCGCCCGCCTACCTGCCATCCTGGCGATATGGCAGAAATGGCCGGCAGGCAGGGGGCGTGGGGAACCACAGAGAGAAGATGGCATGAGGCGTTTCCGGGAGCTATGCGTACATGCATGCGGCCAGCGCAGCGGAGCTGCACTGCTCTCCTCTGCGGCCCCCTGCGCCCCCTGCGGTTTAAACAAAACCTGCCGGCCGGCAGCACAGCCTGCCTGCCATTACTGCCAGGCAGGCAGGCAGGCAGGCAGGCGGGAAACACAGTGGTTTGAACAGTCCCGGGATTGGCCACTGTTCGCCGAATCATGAACATCAAGAGGCATCTCCCCCTCTCCCATTCTCTCCCCCTCTCCCATTCTCTCCCTCTTTCCCTCTCTCTCCCTCTCCCATTCTCCCCCTCTCCCATTCTCCCCCTCTCCCCCCGCTCACCTAAGCAGCGCCACATCCCCGCTGACCACCTTCGTCCGCCCGTCCGGCAAAAGCACTTCCGCCCAAAATACATAAACGCCTGCGTCCAGCTCGCTGCCGTTGGCGCGGCCGTCCCAGCCCAGCTCCGGCACGCCGCCGGGAATGCCTTCTGCTTCGAACAGCAGCGTTCCCCAACGATCAAACACCTGGAGCAATCTGATCCGGGCCGCCGCCTGCCGGGGATAAAGCGTGAAATGGTCATTCCGGCCGTCACCGTTGGGCGAAAAAGCATTGGGGGCATAGATGTCGTCCCGGCGAACCACCCGCACGGTGATGCGGCCCTCCGCCCGGCACCCGCTCTCCGAAACGGCGGCCAGAGTGTACACCGTGGTCAGGCCCGGCGATACCACCGGCGACGGGCAATCCCGGCAGCTCAGCGTGCTGTCGCCGGCCGCCGCCCAGGAATATACAGCCACCGGCAAGGTGGGCTCAACCGACAACTGCGCGCTGTCGCCGGCTGCCAGCTCTATTGCCGCTTCATGGATCAACTCAAAAACCTCCGCTTCCGGAATGGTTAGCACCTGTTCCTGCTCGCACCCCTCGCTGTCCTGAACGATTAGGGTATACTCCCCGGAGGCCAGAGAACCGAAAGAAGAGCCGGAGCCAAACGGCCCGCCGTCCAGCGCAAAGAGGTAAGGAGGGCTTCCGCCGATCACGGTATCTACCTGGATGAAGCCGCCCGCTTCTCCGAAACAGGGAGGCGGAACGGCCTGCGCGGCTACACTGCTGATCCCATCGCTTTCCAGGACCACCGTGGCAGCCGTAGCCCGGCAGCCCGTCCGCAGCAGGGTGGCCGCCAGGGTGTAATTGCCGGGGGCAGTAATAGATACCTCCGGAGTGGCCGCCGAAAAACCGGGACCGGCCCACTCAAAACTCAACTCGCCGATACCCGGAGCAAAGTCCGGCGCCACTGCTATGCCCTGCCCCTGGCAGTCCAGTTGGTAAGTATCTTCCAAATCCAGTGCCGGCGCCTCGAAATCCTCCCCGACCAGCACGCTGTCCGCCCGCTCGCAGCCATTTTCGGTATTGCGTACCGTGACGATGTACCAGCCGCCGGCGTCCACCTCCACCGCTGCTCCGCTCAGGTTGGCGGTAATGATGTTGCCGCCGACCGTCGACCATTCCAGCGACAGGTTGGGCAGCCCCGCCGCCGCCGTTTCAACCAGCTCCAACTCCGGCGTATAACAACTGAGGGTTCCGCCGCCCCCGATCTGCGCCGGCGGCAAAGCGAAATCTTCTGCCAGGATAACCGTATCGGTATTGATGCAACCCGTACTGGTATTCAATACTTCCAGGACATAAATCCCGGCTTCTTCCGCTACCCATTCCACCGCCGTGGCCCCGCTGATGGGCTGGCCCTGGAAATACCACTGATAGGAGATGGTATCCCCCTGGGCCGAGTTGGCGCCGTCCAGCCGGGCGCTCGCTGTCTGGCAATCGAGGCTGTCCGTAGCCACCGCCTCGGCCGGCGGCAGTTCCCGGTTGTCGGTTACGATCACGTTCGCCGGCGCAGAGGCGCAGCCGTTGGCGGTATCCGTGACGACCAGGCTGTACTGCCCGGCCTGGCCGACATTGGGATTGGGCAGGTTTTCATTGGAGACGTCAATGCCTGGCCCGCTCCAGCGGAAAAGCGCCCCGGCGGCAGAAGCACTGCCCGACAGGCTGGCCACCGGTTCCCGGCAGGTCAACGCCTGATCCGGGCCGGCAAAGGCTGCCGGGGGCGTCGTATTTTGTTGCACTTCAGTGGCCTCCGAAGCAACGCAGCCATTGTCCAGGTTGGCCACGGTAAGGGTGTATACGCCGGCCACAGTTGCTTCCGCCAGCAAAGAGGTGCTGTCCCCCGCCAGGCCCGGGCCGGACCATAAATAAGTATAATTTCCGCCGCTGTCAGACCCGAATCCGTCCAGCGTGGCCGTTGTCCGTTCACAGGTCAGCATACCTCCGGTTGCCGCAACGGCAACGGGGGCAACCGTATCTATGGCGACCGCCGCTTCGTCAACGGCACTGCAGCCGTTCTGCGGATCGGTAACCTGTAAAATATATAACCCCGGGGTGCTTACCGAAAGGGTCAACCCGCCGCCCAGCGCTGCCCCGGCGGCATCCGTCCACTGGTAGGCCAGCCCGCTCTGGGCCGAGCCGCTGCCGTCGAGCTGAACCGTTGGGTCAGCGCAGGTCAGCAGCCCGTCAGGGCCGGCGTCGGCAAGGGGGGCAATGGTGTCGACGGTCACGGCTACCGTATCCGCCGCCATGCAGAAATTCGAGGTGTCGGTTACGGCCAGGACATAAAGGCCGGAAGCCGTCACTACCGGAGTCAGCGTATCGGAATTGAAACCGGGCCCGGACCAGGCATAGATAAAGTTGCCGCCGGCGCTGCTGCCGCTGCCATCGAGGGATACGCCGGAATTAACGCAGTCCAGAACCTGATCCGCGCCGGCATCCGCCTCCGGATAGGCGATGTTGTCAACAACCATCACCTCGTCGGCCGCAGTGCAACCGTTATTGGCGTTGGTGGCCAGCAACGTGTACAGGCCCGGCAGGGATACCACCTGGCGGGGGGCTGTGCCCAGGGTGTTGCCCTGCGCATCCCGCCATTCGTACCGGATGCCGGGGCCGGCGGATGAGTTGCCGCCCAGTTCCACGCTCAGGTTGGCGCAGTCGCGGACAGCATCCGCGCCGGCGTCGGCAACGGGGGCGATGGTGTCTATCGGGACATTTATGGTAGCGACGGACCGGCACTGCGTCTGGGTGTTGATTACCACCAGGGTGTACAAGCCCGGCGTGGATACCGTGGTTTCGATGCTGCTGGAAATGGCCTGCCCGGCACCGTCCCGCCACTCGTATTCAAATTCCGCTCCCGTGCTGGACCCCAGCCCGGAAAGGACGGCCACGGATACCGAACAACTCAGGGTATCGGCGCTCTGCGCCTCGGCGGCGGGCAGGCTGGCGTCTTCGGCCACGCCAACGGTATCGCGGGCGGTACAGCCGTTGGTGGTGTCCGTCACCAGCAGGATATAGGTATCGGGCGCGCAGACCTCAGGATTTGGGACGCCGGCATCCGCAACGGCATTCGAACTTCCTGTCCACTGATAGGTGTAATCAGGCCCGATCGAGGTGCCGGCGCCGCCCAGATCCAGGCAGTTGGCCGTACAGGTGAGCAGCCCGCCCGGGCCGGCATCGGCCACCGGCGCCTGCGTGTTTTCGGTTATGGACACCTCATCGGAAGCGGCGCAACCGTTGGCGGTGTTGGTAACGACAAGGCCGTAATTGCCCGGCACGGAAACGACAAGCGTAGAATCGTTGCCGATGGGTACCCCGCCCAGCGTCCAGGAGTAGGTTAGATTTCCACCGGTACCAGGGCTGCCGGCACTCAGCGTGAAAGCAGGCACCGCACAGGTCAGCGCCCGGCCGGGGCCGGCGTCGATGGCAGGAGGCAGGGTATCGGCGGTTACTTCCACGAGGGCGGTTGCCGCACAGCCGTTCAGGGTATCCGTCACCTGGAGGGTATAAACGCCGGCCACCGGCGCGCTCTGCTGGCTGCCGGTACCCAGCGGCACCCCGTCGGGTGCCAGCCACTGGTAGGTTATGTTTGTCCCGGCCGACGAGTTGCCCCCGTCCAGCAAGGCCACCGGGTCATTGCAGTCGATCACCTGCGGGATGCCGGCATCGGCCGCCGGGGCCAGCGTATCCAGGCGGACTTCGGCCTGGTCGTTTGCCGTGCATCCGTTGGCCGTGTTGCTGATTGTAAGGGTATAAACGCCAGGCACTGAAACCAGAGGGCTCAGCGCATCCTGGTTAGAGGCATCAATCCCTGGGCCGGACCAGATGTAGCTAAAATCCCCGCCGATGGAGGAGCCGCTTCCATCCAGGGAAACCACCGCCTGCCGGCAGTTGATCACCAGATCTTCGCCGGCTGCCGCCACCGGAAAACCGGTGTCGGTAGTGACGACAACCGTATCCGTGACGGTACAACCCGGACCGGCGCCGGCCAGGAAGACGGCCAGGACGTAAGTACCCGGCACGCCAACTTCCGGCATGGGGTCGGTGCGGTTGCTGTCGTCGATGCCCGGGCCACTCCACTCGTACAGCAGGCCCGCGCCGCCGCCGGGGCTGCCCAGCACAACGGCGGGGTCGCCGCAGGTGATCTGCTGACCGGCGCCGGCATCGGCAACCGGAAGGGAAAGGATATTCAAAACCACCGTATCGGTTACCGGCAGGCAATCGGCCGCCAGCGGCAGGGCGGTAAATATAAGGGTGGCCTGGCCGGCAGAGAGGTCATTGCCGCCGGGGGTATAAACGGCATCCGGGCTGGAGGGGTCGTCAAAACTGCCGTCGCCCGTGCTTACCCAGAAGGTGGAATCCACCCCGCCGGAAAGAGATGGCGACAGGCTGGCTTCTTCTCCTGCGCAGAGGGCCCTGTCCTGCCCGGCGTCGAGGGCCAGGGCCGCCACGACGGTAATGGTTTGGGTATAACTTGCCACATTGCCGCAACCGTCGGTGTACGCCCAGGTGCGGCTGATGGTTTCGGGATTGCTCAGGCCGTCGGTGGACTCGGAACCGGATATGCTTCCCGCCCCGTCGCAGTTGTCCGTCCAGCCCAGATCCGCCATCGGAGGCAAAGCGCCTTCGCAGACGGTGATATCTGCCGGGGCATTGCCAAATACGGGCGCCGCGGTATCCTGAACCGTGATCACCTGGGCGAGGCTGACGGCATTGCCGCAGGCGTCGGTAGCCGTCCAGGCCCGGTGAATCTCGTAGGAGCAGCCGCTTCCGATGATCATTTCCCCGTCGTAGGCAATGGCAGGCACCGAGCAGTTATCCGTCGCGGTGGCGTCGGCAGCGGAGGCGGCAGGGATGTTGTTGCAATCCAGGGTCGTATCCGGCGGAACGGCAAGGACCGGCGGGGCATCGTCCACCACAGTGATCACCTGGCTGACGGAAACCGTGTTGCCGGAACAATCCGTCGCCGTCCAGGTGCGGACCACCTCCCCTACCCCGCAGGCGTCCAGGCCGCTGGTGTCGTCGGCCGGCATGCCGGTGGAGGAGATGCTGCCGTCGCAGTCGTCGGAGGCGGCCAGGGGCTGGGCGGGCGGAAGCGCGCCACAACTGACCGTGACATCCGCCGGCACCGGGCCGTCGATGGTGGGCGGCCCGTCGTCCACCAGGGTGATCACCTGGGAAGCTACCGCTATGTTTCCGGAGCAGTCCTGGACCGCCCAGGTTCGGACGACCTGGCCGGCGCCGCAGGCGCCCACTCCGCCGAGGTCGTCGACGGGCATGCCGGTGGAGGCCACGCTGCCGTCGCAGAAGTCGAAGGCGGCGAGGGGAGCGGCCGGCGGCATTTCATCGCAGGCGACCACCACGTCCGCCGGTATTTGATCTGCGATCAGGGGCGGTTGCTGGTCGGACAAGGTGATGAACTGGGTGGCGGAAGCCGTATTGCCGGCGCAGTCGGCTACCGTCCAGGTGCGCACCACAGTTCCCGTGCCGCAGGCGTCCAGCCCGCTGAAGTCGTCCACCGGCGGGTTGGTGAGCAGCACGCCGGCATCACAGTTGTCGGAGGCGGGCAATGGCGCTGCCTGGGGGAAAGGGTCGCTGCAGTCCAGGAAGAGGTTCGGCGGCGGCTGTTGGGCGATGACGGGCGGCGCGTTGTCCACCAGGGTGATCGCCTGGCTGACGGAGGCCGTATTGCCCGAGCAGTCCGCCACCGTCCAGGTGCGGATGAGGGTGCCCAGCCCGCAGGCGTTCAGCCCGCTGTTGTCCTCCGCCGGCATGCCGGTGGTTGTCACCGCCGGGTCGCAGTTATCAGAAGCCGCCAGTGGAAGGGCGGGGGGTATGGGGCCGTTGCAGTTGATGGTCAGGTTGGCCGGCGCGCCGGTGATCGCCGGCGGTATGGCGTCGGTAATCGTGATCGTCTGGGTGGCGGTGGTGGTATTGCCGGCACAATCGGTCACGGACCAGGTGCGCAAAATGACGCCGACGCCGCAGGCGTTCAGGCCGCTCATGTCATCTGACGGCGGGCCGGTCGTCGTCACGCTGCCGTCGCAGTCGTCGGAAGTCGGGAGCGCAGCGCCGGGAGGAGCGCCGCCGCAGGCTATCGTGATGTTGCCGGGCACAGGGCCGTTGATCACCGGCGGAGCGCCATCCTGGAGGGTGATGGTTTGCGTGAAGGAGGCCATATTGCCGGAGCAGTCCGTCACCGTCCAGGTGCGTAACATGAGACCGACGCCACAGGCGTTGACGCCGCTCATGTCATCCGACGGCGGGCCAGTCGTCGTCACCCCGCCGTCGCAGGCGTCAGTAGCGGCCAGCGGGGCGGCGGGCGGCACGGCACCGCAGCCCACGGTGATGCTGGCGGGCGGAGCGCCGGTGATCACCGGAGGCACATTGTCCTGAAGGGTGATCGCCTGGCTGACGGATGTGGTATTGCCGGAGCAGTCCGTCACCGTCCAGGTGCGCTGGATGAGGCCGACGCCGCAGGCATTCAGGCCGCTCGTATTATCCACCGGCGGGCCGGTCGTCGTCACCCCGGCGTCGCAGGCGTCGGAAGCGGGCAGCGGCAGCGCAGGGGGCAGCGCCCCGCAACCCACGGTGACGGGGGCGGGCGCAGGAGCGTTGATGGTGGGCGGCGTATTGTCCACCAGGGTGATCGTCTGGGAAGCGGTAGTGGTGTTGCCCGCGCAGTCGGAAACGGACCAGGTGCGGATGACGGTGCCCAGGCCGCAGGGGTTCAGCCCGCTGGTATTGTCTGTGGGCATGCCGGTGGTGATGGTGCAGTTGGCGTCGCAGCCGTCGGAAGCGGCCAGGGGCGCCGGCACGGGCAGCGGGTTGCCGCAGGTTACGGTGGCATTGGCGGGAACGGGCCCGAGGATGGTGGGCGGCGTATTGTCCACCCCGCCGGGGTTGCCCGTATTGGCGCAGTTGCTGAAGCCGTAAGGGCCCTCCAGCTGAGCGCCGCCCACGACGGTGACAAAGCGGTTCTGGTTGTCGAGGGGGTTGGTGCAGGGGCCGCCGAAGCCGTCGAACTCCCAGCCGCCGGGGCCGTTGAGGAATTTGTACTGGTAGGTTCCGGGGGGGATGCCGCAGAAGGATATCTCCCAGACGCCCCCGCCCACGTTGCACATGGGCATGGGGTTCCAGTTGGTCAGCCCGACGGAGGCAAAGAAGTCGCTGGCCAGATAGGCGCCGGAGGGGTTTACGGACTGGCCGGTCATGTCCACCCGGAAAGTCACCTTGTCCATCAGCACTTCCGCCTCCACGCGGGGGGGCATTCCTTCCGGAAAACCGAAGACGGCTGCGTTGCCTGGGTTCACGAAAAAATGGGCAAGGAGAAAAGTCGATATTGCTTTGCGAAAAAAAGTAACCTTCATTTATAACCGGGCAGTTTATTATTTCAAAGTTACTATTTAGCAGCCCTCCGCTTTTTAGCCACGAAGACACAAAAACACTAAGATTCCACAAAGCCTTGGTGCGATCTTGGTGTCTTGGTGTCTTCGTGGCAAAGGCATCAGGCCCACCTAAATAGTTACATTTCAAAAATGGTGATCCATCCAAAAATAATAAAGGAAATGGTTACAGGGGATGGACAGGGCAAAATAAGGGCTGATAACTGGTTGCAAATTATGAAATGGGACTTTTCAGTTGGAATTTTGGACGTACCACTTTTAAGCTTGCCCTGATGAGATAGAAGGGTGGTGCGTTTTATAGACAGGATTAACACGATGGACAGGATTCAGCAGCCCTGATTTTGCTACCTCCTCCCTTCGGGGGGATTGAGGGGGGCTATGGACAGGATGAGATCTTCGTCCGCTACCAGGAAAGAAAAACCCTATAATGCCGTTTTTCCAGCCCGTTTTTTTATCATCTTTGCCAAAAGACCAAAACATGGCGCAGAGAAAGAAAAAGCGGCCGCGACCTACGGACAGCCTTTCCCGGCTCCGGAGCCGGCTGGCCACGCGTTCGCCCATCCTGCTGTTTTGCCTGGGGCTGGCCCTCGTCATGGCGGTGTATTTCTGGTTATATCATCAGGATTTCTTCAATACCTACCTGTACCTTCCCGTGGTGCAATTTTACGCCGACTGGGGCAGCCGCCTGCTGGCCCTGCTGGGGCAGGGCACTTCCAGCGACGGGGCGCTCATCGCCAATGCCGATTTTTCCATCAACATCGGCAAAGGCTGCGACGCGCTCACCCCTACAGCGCTCTTCCTGGCGGCGGTGCTGATCTTTCCCATCAGTTTTCGCGTCAAATGGCCGGCGCTGGCCCTGGCGCCGCTGGGCATCGCTTTGCTCAATTTCCTGCGCATTGCCAGCCTCTTCCTGACCGGCATCTATGCCCCTTCTTTTTTCGAGCTGGCGCATATCGAAATCTGGCAGGCCATCTTCATCGCCGCCTGTTTTCTGGGTTGGGTGTACTGGCTCGGCTGGGCGACCAAAAAAACGGCGCCTCATGGATCATAGGTTGAAACTGTTGCTCGGCTTCGGCGGCAAGCTGCTGCTTTTCTACATCGGCCTGATGGCGCTCACCCTTGCCACCGGCTTCGCCGGCGCCTACCTGAAATGGCACTGCGGCTGCGCCGGAGCGCTGTGGGGCGAGGCCACCGCCGTAGCCCGGATCGACTGCGTCGGGCCAAAGGCTACGGAGAACCGGTACGCTACCGAAGTCGAATACCGCTTCATCGACAAACAGGAGCTGGAACGCCTCACCGAACAGGCCAAACGCAGCGGCCAGGCCGACGTCCGGCTCAGCGTCTTCGGCTGGTCTTACAACTTCATGCGGATCGAGCTTTTCCCCCTGCTGTTCCTCATCTCCCTCGTGTTGGCCTACCCGGCCTCGTGGCGGTACCGGCTCCGGTCGCTGCTCGTGGCTGTGCTGCTGTTCATACCGCTGTCCTTCCTTTTGCTGTACGCCAAGTTCCTCTACCAGATGCACCTGGATACGACGGTCTTTGGCCATTACCACCTGCCAGGCTTCTGGGCCGGCTTCATGCAGTACCTGTCCTTGTCGCTGGCCGAGGCGCGTTTTATTTTCATCCTGCTGTTGTGGGGCGTGGTGATGGTGCGCTGGGAAGATATAAGGCAACTGGTGAAGGATTAAAAGCCGCTGGAAACCAATCCTACAAAACCTGCCGGAAACAAGCCACCAGCCGCTCCAAATCCTTCTCGTCATTATACAAATGGCAGGAAACGCGCACCGCGCTGCCCCGCAGAGAGACATATACGCCCTGTTGCTGAAAAGCAGCCTTCAACCGCTCCAAATCCACCCCGCCCGGCAGGCGCACGCCCACCAGGTGGCTGGCCCGGCCTTCCTCCGGCTCTACCCGGCAGCCCAGTTCCTCCAACTGCCGAAGCGGGCCCCGCATCAGCTCCCGGCAGTAAGCCTGGATGTTGGGCACGCCCCATTCGAGCAGTTGCTCCAATGCGCGCAGCTGCATGGGAAGCAGGATAAAGTTGCTCTGCTCTCCCACGGAGTAGCGGCCCGCCAGCGGTTGGTACGCCGGCTGGTAATTGACCAGGTTCTTAAAATCCTCGCTGTCCAGCCGGTTGATCCAGCTTTCCTCGATGGGGATGCCGCCGTCGAAGGCAGGGCCGTAGTACGCCAGCCCGATGCCGTAGGGCCCCAGCAGCCATTTGTAGCTGGCGCAGATGAGGGCGTCGGGGCGGATCTCCTGAACGTCAAAAGGCAGGGCGCCGACGGATTGGCTGCCGTCGACCACCAGCCAGGCGCCGGCCGCGTCCGCCTTCTGGCGGATGGCTTTTAAATCAAAAAGCGTGCCGTCCGCCCAGTGGATGTTGCCGAGGGCCACCAGGGCAGTGCGTTCATCAATGGCCGACAGTATCCGTTCGTTCCACAACCGGCTGCGTGGCCCTCCCTCCGGGGCGGGCACGAAGCGCAGCTCCGCCCCTTGCTCGTCTGCCAGCCGCTGCCAGGCGTAGACGTTGCTGGGGAACTGCTCCTGCATGAGCACCATATTGCCGCCTGCCCGAAGCTCCAGGTTGCGGGCAACGGTGGCTATGCCGTAGGAAACGGATGGGATCACGGCGATGCGCCCCGGCTCTCCGGCATTGACCAGCCGGCTGAAGCTTTCCTTCAATTGCTGTACCTGGCCGAAAAAGTGATGCGGTTTGATCTCGTAAGGGCGGCTCTTCCTGCTTATGCCTTCGAAGCCGGCCTGCTCTGCGCTTTTGAGCAGGGGGGACATGTAGGCGCCGTTGAGGTAGGTTATTTCGTCCGGGAGGGAAAAGAGGGATTTCTGGCAGGGGAGCATGTCGGAAAATTTGATTGAAATCAAAAATAATTATACTTGACGGCAATAGGTTTTGTGCATTTACGGGAGGGTTTCCCCTTTAGGAGATTTAAGGGGCGGGGCGGGCAAATGCACTACCTGTCCCGCACACAAAGTGTCGGGAAAACCTATTGCAGCGGAGTATAATTTAAGAAAAGCTTCCTCATTGTATACGCTGCTCTCCACGAAAACAGGAAGGCGCGAAATTTCGCAAAATTTGGTGCGGATTTCGTGCCTTCGTGTTTTCGTGGCAAAAAACGCCCAGCCGGAAAAAGCAATAACAACTCAAAAGAAAAACGCCCCCGTCACATTAATCCGGTTAGCCTTGCCATCCCCCCGAAATATACTCGCGTTGACCACAAACATATCAAACGGGCTGAACCACAGGCCGCCGCCGTAGGCGTAGTGCCAGGTATCGGAATCCTCCCCCTCCAGCCATACCCTGCCGTGGTCGAAGCCGCCGGTGATGCCCACCGAGAAAGGCAGGGTCGGGTTTTCTGAACTGACCAGCTTCAGCCGCAGGTCGATGTTCTGGTAAAAAGCGGTATTGCCGATAAAGCGGTTGCGGCGGAAGCCCCGGAAGTTGGCATCCGGCCCGGGGCCGCTGAGGGTGGCGCCCTGGTAAAACTCGTACTCGTCGGTGAAACGGTGCTGGAAGCCCACCCGAGTGGCAAAGACGAGGTGGCGCGCCCGGTCGAGGTGCTGATAAGCGGAGAAAGATGCGTTGAGGTAGGGGAAGCTCTTGTCGATGTCGTCCAGGCGGTGTTTGTAGCCGACATCGACGAACAGGCCGATGCCGCGGGCGGGCAGGGCGGGGTTGTCCATGTTGCGGTAGTCCAGCACCATCTGCACGCCCAGGAATTCCTGGCCGTCGAAGAAGCCCTCTCCCAGTTCGGCGACGACGCTGTCCACAGCGATGTAGCGATCGCCCGTCCGTTCGATCTGAATGGACTCGAAAGTGGGGCCGATGGCAAAGCGGGACTGGCTGTTCAGCCGCCGCGTGATGGCCGGCACCAGGCGGAACAGCCGCTGCTTGACGCGGTTGAAGTCCAGGGAGCCGTCGTCGACCTCCGCTTCCGGGTTTACGCTGTCGTTGCCCAGGCCGTAGTAGTTGATCGAATACAGGGGCGTCTGATAAGCGGCATCCAGCGAAAGCTCCCACTTGCCGAACAGGTCGATAAACTCGCTGTAGTAATTGATGGCAATACCGCCGGTGGCCAGGGCGACGTTGGCCGTCAGGTTGTGCTGGGAAGCGTAGGGCGACTTTTTGAAGCCATAGGTAGTGTATTGCCCGAACAGGCCCAGGAGCGGCCCGTCGTCGGGGTTGAAGCCGGCGGAAGGCAGGATGCTGGAGTAGTTGAAGTTGTGGTCGACGGTCCGCCGGTTGTAGATGTTGTACTTCGGATCCTTTTTATACTTTGCCACAGATTCCTTGCCCAGCTTTACCTTATTGTTTTCCTTGCCTGTATCGTAGTAGATAATCTGCCGGTCCGTCTCCGGGATTTCCGACTCGTCGGTAAAGGTGTCGTCGCCCAGCCCGCCGACGATGCGGATGGGTATGGCCTTTTCGGCCTTGCCGGTGACTTCGAAAATGTCGTCGTCGTCCAGGCCGTAAAAAATGATCTCTTTGGTTTCGTCGTACTCGAAGGTGCGGCCGAAGAAGAGGAACTCCTTCTCGCCTTTGTCGTTGGTGTCGTAAACGCGCACGCGGGTCTGCCCGCCGACCAGGCGTTCGATGGTGAACAGGTCTTTTTCAGAGGTGCCGACCACTTCCACTTTTTGGGAGATGTACTTGTAGTATGCCCGGGCCATCTCCATCAGGTTGTCGCGCCGGGATTTGAGCTTTTCGACAATTTCCGCTCCGTTGAGGGCATACACCTCCGGGGGCCAGGCCTGGCGGAAGGCCGCCTCGATGCGTTCGTCGGTCACGGCGGCCTGGATGCGGCGCACCTCTTCTTCCCAGGTGCTCCAGTCGGCCCCGGTGAGGAAGCTTTTGTCAAAGTGGCGGGCGTTGTACACCAGCCACTGTATCCGTTTGGTGTTGCCTTTGAAGACCATCAGCTTCTTGATGTCGGGCGCGGTGCCGCGGGCGATGCCGAGCAGCAGGCCGTCGTACTTGCAGAAGGCCTGGTCGCGGTCGCGGGGGATGGGGCGGTAGTACTCGTACTTGCCCTCGTCGATCTCTGCCCAGCGCCACTGGTCGTCGTGGCGGTCCCAGTCGCCGATCAGCACGTCGAACAGGCGGGAGCGCACCACCCAGCGGTAGTCGATCAGGCGGTCGTGCTCGCCCAGCACTTCCTCCAGCATGTCGGAGGTGGACAGGATTTCTTTGGAGTTGCCGAACTGCGGGGTATCGCCCCAGACGTCGTCGTCGGGCCGCTCTTCGAACAGGTACAGGGATCTGGCAAATTCGTCGTTGTAAATGTCCAGCTCTTTCTGAGCAGGGAGGTAGACGAGCTTCGGGTCGGTGTAATAAATGCCCACCGCTTCCGCCAGCCGGGCAGCGGGGATAGCCGACAGGGGGTGGGAAGCGCTGAAGTTGTCCTTCACCACTTCGGTGACGAACGACTCGTTAAAGGGGTAGCCCAGCGTCCGGGACGGATCCTTGTCGATGGAACGGACGACGTACTGCTTGCCGTCTTCGGTTTCGAACCGCAGGGAGTTGGTCTGGTATCCTCCGCCCCGCTTTTCCGGCTTTAAGCCTCCTTTGAATTCGTCGAGCTTCAGGCTGGGTACTTTTACCACCGCGTTATAAACATCCCGGTAGTGTTCTCCCCAGAAGAAGCTCCAGAGTTTTCCTTTTTTAAAGTCGGTCTGGCTGATCGGCATGTCCACGCTGTCCGGAATGGGCGGGAAATCGTCGGCCACCTCTTCCACGATATCCGGCAAGGGGCCTTTCACCTGCTTGCGGTATACCACCTGGCCTGTGCTGCCATCCCCTTCCGGCACCCAGTACTGCATCCAGGACGAGCCGTCCTGGTAGAAGTCCAGCTGGACGAAGCCGAGGTGGCCGTAGGCGAATTCCGTGCCCTTGCCCAGGCGGGAGGGGCTTTCCTTGCAGCCGGCGCCGCTGACGATGAAGAACTGCTCGTCCTGCTCGGTATATTGCAGGTTGTGCTCGTGGCCGGAAGCGAAAAAAAAGCGGCCGTTCTTGCGGGCGGCGCCGATGACGATGTTAGCCAGTTCCCGGTACTTGGGGTGGCTGGCGTCCTGCGGGTGGCCGACGGTGCCCCGCAGGAACTGCACCACCGAACCCAGTATGGGCAGCGGAATCCAGAGGTTGTCGTTGAGGTCGGTCAGCGGGAAGAGGTGCTGTTTTAGGGTGAAATCGCCCCCGTGCGGGCCGTTGGTGTACGGCGGGTGGTGCATGGCGATGATCATGTTTTTGTTGCGGTTACCCTTGATGGCCTCTTCCACGTATTCCCGGAAGACTTCCCGGCTTTTGACCTCACAGCCGTCGTTGATTTCGCTGTGCCCGTCCCAGTTCTCGATATACCATTGGGAGTCGATCAGGATCAGGGTGAGGTTGTCAGTGAGTTCTATCTCTTCGGGATCGCCGCAGCCGGGTTTGGGCAATACGACATCGTCCCGGTCCAGGTATTTTTCGATGAACTTCTTCTCCCGGTCCAGCCCGTCCAGGCCATGCTCATACCAGTCGTGGTTGCCGACGATAAAAAACACCTTGCCTTTATACCCTTTGAGGATGTCCAGCTGGGCTTTCAGCCGCGCCTCGTCGGCTTCCCTGCCCGGGCTGTCTTTGGGTTCCAGCCCGTCGGGATAGATGTTGTCGCCGAGGTAGACCACGGTACTGTTCTTGCCGGCCTGCCGGAGCTTTTCGCCCAGCAGGATCAGGGCGGGAGAGGTTTTTCCGTCCACCAGATAGCCGGCATCGCCGACCAGGAAAACGGAATGGGCCGGCGTCAGGCCCGCCGGCGGCGTATTGCTTTCCCACCCCCGGGCATCGCGGGAATAATGGAATTTGTAATCGGCGCAGGAATGGAGCAGCAAAGCGCCGAGGATCAGCAGGTATGGCTTAAAGGTTTTCATAGTATGGCCAAAAGGTTTAATACTTTCGGGAGTGAAGTTAAGAAAACGGAACGGGGATCGGTTTTTTTTGGAGGAAAATTATGAAGCAGGGTTTTCTATACTGCGCTGCAACAGGTTTTGTGCATGTGGGAATGGACTACTTCCCCTTTAGGGGATTGAGGGGCGGCGATGGCAATGCACAAAACCTGTTGCCGTCGAGTATACTTTGCCACATCAGCCCTCAAAAATACACATCCCGCTCGTCGTCCGTCACGCAGGGGATTTGCCGGGGGTTGATGCCCAGGTGCAGGATGCGGCTGCCGGTCTGGTTGATGGGGCTGATGCTCTTGCCGATGACGATGCCGTCGTCGGGGGCAAAATATTCCCGACTGACCTTGCCGAAGATATTGCGGACCACGGCGATGCGGGCGCCTTTAGGGACTATCTCACGCACTTTGGGCAGCACTTCCAGGATGCCGCCCTCGTCGGTATACATCCAGTAGGAGCGTTCGCAGAGGGTGGTGTGGGCGGTGGGGCAGAGGATTTCGCCGTCCAGCATATCCAGGTCGCAGAGGACGTTGCGGATGCCGAGCAGGGCGTCTTCGATGACGCCGGACTGGAAGACGTGGGGATCGCGCAGCTCCAGGGTGATGGCGTGGATGCCCAGGCCGTTGGCCGCGCCGCGGAAGGTGCCGTCGCCGGGCGGGTTGTGGAGGATGAGGTCCGGGTTTTGCAGGCGGGCCATGCGGGCGGTTTCGGGGGTGGACATGTCGGCGCGGATGTACCAGGAGTTGACCCGGCCGAAGCTGGCGGTGTGCAGGTCGATGAGGTAGTTCATCGGTTTGAGGATGCGGTCGATCACGCGGTAGATGTAGACCTCGCTGAGGCTGCCGGCTTCGTTGCCGGGAGCGATGCGGTTGAGGTCCGTCCCGTCGTTGAACTTGCGCTGTTCGAGCAGCAGGCCGGGCACGTTCATGACCAGGCCGCCGACCACTGTGCCGCGCAGGTGTTCTACATCCAGTTCCCGGAAAAGGCGCTGGATGACGGGGATGCCGTTGAGCTCGTTGCCGTGAATGGCCGCCGTCAGGCCCAGGGTCGGGCCGTCTTTTACGCCCCGGGCCACAATAATGGGAATGCGCACCGGCTCGCCGATGCCGTTGTTGATGATGTGCAACCAATAGTGGCGGATTGTCCCCCGGGGGGTGCGCCCAATGTCCAGCCTGAGCATCTGCTCAGCAGAACCGTTCCATTTCATACCGGCATGATTTTGTTCTCCTGCAATTCAGCAAAGTTCAGAAAAATAAGGGTTCCGGTGGTAAACAGACAGGCTTTCAGGATAAAAAAACGCAAGGCGGCCGGGCGGGATGTGAAGGGGAAACGTTGACTTGATGTATTGGTTTACGGGCCACATTAAAGCCTGCCCTGATGAACAGGAGGGTGGCCCGCCCAAAAAA
Source organism: Lewinellaceae bacterium (assembly GCA_020636375.1). Taxonomy (GTDB): domain Bacteria; phylum Bacteroidota; class Bacteroidia; order Chitinophagales; family Saprospiraceae; genus JACJXW01. Next base: position 391,871 of record JACJXZ010000002.1, read on the forward strand.
AACGCAGCCTCCGGCGGATGCCGGAGGCTGCAACTTTACACTCACTAGTTTATGAAACTTTAAGCCAACGTCAAAAACAATTATTATTCACTTAACCTAAGTATTCAATTCTTTATTGCCCTGAAATGAGGATTTTTCTGTTAAAAATCCTTTAATGGCAATTGCAATATAGTATACGGCGATCTTTGTTAAAAAGTTTCAAAAAGAACAAGTTAAAATCAAAAAAAATTACCGCTTGAAAAACAGTTTCATCCAGAACCAGGGTTTGGCCAGTTTTTCCCGCAGGGCGAAGTCGTTGTACATGCCCGACAGCAGGGCGATCACCTTTTGGTTGCCGGCGATGAAACTGGCCAGTAAATTGACCAGGAAGGGGTAGGCCAGCATTTTCTGCAGGCGGTAGCTCAGGCGCATTTCCGAACCCAGTACCCGGTTTACTCTTTGGTCATAGGCTTTGAGGAAAGGTGCCGAAAAATCGCCGGCTTCCAGGCACTGCTGCAGTTGTTCGGCAGCGATGAACCCGCTGTAGAAGGCATTGCCGATGCCCTCCCCGGTCAGCGGGTCCACCAGGTGGCCGGCGTCGCCCACCAGCATATAGTGGCTGCCGGAGATGGGCCTGGTTTTGGACCCCAGCGGCAGGCCATAGCCTTTGACCTCTCCGATCAGTTCGGCATCCCTGAAGCGTTCCTTCAACTGCGGGTTTTCCTCAATGACCTCAAACAAAGCTTTGCGCAGGTTGAGCCTGCGGCGGCTCAGGATGTCGCTGCGCATGCCCAGGCCTACGTTGGCCTGCCCGCCGGGCAGCGGAAAAATCCAGAAGTAGCCGGGGCTGATGGAACGAATAAAGTGCAGCTCAATGAAGTTGTCCTGGTTCAGGTTGCGCACGTTGGCAAAGTAGGCTCGCACGGCGCCGGCGTGGTGTTGCGGGTCTTTTTCCAGGCCCGCCATCTTGCGGCTAAAGGCCGAATGCGCACCGTCGGCGACGATCAGCATGCGGCAGTCCACCTCGAAGGCGCCTCCCCTGCCCGACACCAGCCAGCCCCTTTCGGTGCGGGCGTACTGCTCCACCGCCAGGCCTTCGACGAACCGGATGTTCTCCCGCCGCCGCACTTCCTCCACCAGGAAATTGTCGAAGTCGTACCGCCGGGCGACATAGCCCGGGGCGCTGCGCGCCCGGCGCACGTAGTTGGGCTGGAAAGGGATGTCCAGCTCCCGGAGGTTGGGCGCCACGAAGCGGATGCCCCATACGTCGGATTGTATCGGCTGCCGGTTGAAACGCTCCAGGATGGCGGGGTCCAGCCGGTTGAGCAGGGTGGTTACTTTGCCGCTGATGGCGTCCCCGCAGACTTTGTCCCGGGGAAAAGTGGCCTTGTCAAGCAGCACGGAGGGGATGCCCAGATAACTCAGCTTCAGGGCCGCCGCCACGCCGCCGGGGCCCGCCCCCACAATACAGGCGTCAGTTTTTATCATGCCGTAAAAATAACAGGGGCGAAGCTTATACCAAAACTTCGCCCCTCCAAACATGCTCTAAGACAACTCTGCCGGAATCACGATCGCCCGCTCCTTGCGGTGGTTGCGCAGCACCAGCACTTCCTGTGCTTTGTCGATCGAATCCTCATCCAGGAAGCGGTGGAGGTCGTCGATGGTATGGACGGGCTGCCCGTTGAAGCCGACGATGACGTCGCCCTGCCGCAGCTCGGAATTGTACGCCGGGCTGTCGGGCTCGATCTGCTGGACCAGGATGCCGGAGTTGACATCCAGCTGATACCGCTTGACCAGTTGCGGGTTGAGGCGGATCATCTGCCCCGCAATGCCGATGTAACCGCGCCGCACCTTTCCGTCGATGATGAGTTTGCCCACCACATAGGCCGCCAGGTTGGACGCCACGGCAAAGCACAGGCCCTGCGCCGGCAGGATCACTGCCGTATTGACGCCGATGACGCGCCCATGGGAGTCGACCAGCGGCCCGCCGGAATTGCCGGGGTTGAGCGCGGCGTCGGTCTGTATGACGTCGTCGATCAGCCGCCCGCTTTCCGAGCGCAGGGTGCGCCCCAGGGCGCTGACCACCCCCGCCGTCAGGGAATACTGAAACCCGAACGGGTTGCCGATGGCCACTGCCAGCTGCCCGACCTGCAGGCGGCCCGAGTCGCCGAAACGCGCCACGGAGAGCTTATCGGCGTTGACCTTCACCACGGCAATGTCGCTGGCCGGGTCGTTGCCGACCAGGCTGCCGTTGAAGTGCCTGCCGTCCTGCAGGTTCACTTCGATGGACTGTGCGCCGTTGACCACGTGGCTGTTGGTCACGATATAACCATCTGACGAAATGATGAAGCCCGAACCTGTTCCGTAAGGCCGGGCCGGGCGGCGGCTGCCTCTGCGGCCGCCTGGTTTGTCTACCTTGATCTGCACCACGGCATCGCTCACCTTTTGGGCTACGCTCACGACCGTGCGGGAATAGGCGTCCAGGATTTCGGCATCGGGATTGGCGGGGGAGGCACCGTCGTCCTGGTTGTGAACCGGGGGGGAATGATCAGAAAGGAATTGTACCATAGTTTGGTGATTTTTTCCAGCATCCAAATCCAAAACAGTGCCACGTCCCGGTTCGGGTCAAATTGGCAGGCAGGGCAGACATAAAGTCTTGCCGCAGGCTAATTTAATTCCCCCCGAGTATCAACGGCAGGCCGTCGCTGCCCTGGCCTCCGACAATAACCACTTTTGAATTGCCGGATTTTGCCAGTTCGAGCGTGGCTTCAATGCCTTTGTCTTTGAGGATTTTATCGGTGAGGCTGGCGCTGAGGATGCGGTTGGACTCGGCCTTGGCTTCCGCCTCGATGATCTTGCGCTCCGCTTCTTTGCGTTCCTGCTGCAGGATATAGTCGTACTTGAGGGCCGACTGCTCCGCTTCGATCTTGGTTTCGATGGCCTCCCGCACCTTGTCGGGCAGGGCGATGTCGCGGATGAGCGTCGCCTTGAGGTCGACGAAGTTGTCGCCCAGGTTTTTTTCGAGGTCGGTCTGTATCAGGGCCTGCACCTCGTTCCGCTTGGTGGAATACAGCTCTTCCGGCGTGAACTGGCCGATCATCTCCCGTACGGAGGAGCGGATCTCGGGCCGGACCAGGCGGTCGACATACTGCGGCCCGAACTTTTCGTGCAGGTCGCCGATCCTTCCGTAGTTGGGATTGACCCGCACGGTCACGTCCACTTTGATATTGAGGCCGTTGCTGGAAAGCACCGACATGTCTTCATCGATCTGCTGTTCCCGGATATCGTAGACATACATGATGTTCCAGGGCGCGATAACGTGAAAGCCCGGGTCATAGATGTTTTCCTTGTCCAGGCCGCCGCCGAACCGCTGAAAGAGCACACCGCGCTCGCCGGCTTCGATGGTTAGGAATGTAGCGTTGGAGAAGATCAGGATCGCGATCAATGCTACGAAAACGACGATCCCTGTGGTGATTAATTTACCTTGTCCCATATTCTTAATATTATTTCCTTGACTCATTTTGCGAAAAAATTTTTAGAAAGTTAACCTCAAAAAATAAGTTGCCGGTTTCGGCGATCGGTCAATGGCTGGAAACCCATGAAAGGGTTGAAGCCTTTGACTGATCGCCGAAATTCAGATCGACAACTTATTTTTTGATCACTACTAATGTCTGAAAAATTAACAACTTTTAAGGCATGGGGTTGCCATTGATTCTACAGAAAGCCCTTTTTTTAGGATGAGCGGAGGCCAGAGCCAAACCCTGCCCCTTCATTTTTGTTGTACATTTGCGGCGAAATTTTGCGAGAAACGCAACAAAAAAAATCAATCAATTCACTAACATATGAAGCAATGGGTTATCTTCCTGGGGCTGGCAGCACTGGTGCTGGCCTGCGGAAGCTCTGGTAACGAAGGCACGCTGGCTGCCAACGCCGGGATGGCGGCGGAGGCCGGCAAGCCGGATGGAGAAAAGATTTACAAGCAATACTGCGTAACCTGCCACGGCATCTACGGCGACATGGGCGCCAGCGGAGCCTTCAACCTGCGGGAAACCCGGCTCAGCCTCGAAGAGCGGATCGCCGTGATCACCAAAGGGAGAAATGCGATGACGCCTTTTGAAACTTTGCTGAATAAAAAGGAGATCAGGGCGGTTGCCGAATACACGCTTGAATTAAGAAATGAAGGAGTGATGGAGTGATGTGGTGATGTGGTGATGGGCTTCGCCAGGGACAACCGGGTAAAAATGCTGGAATGAATCCTAAAAAAGAATATGATGCCCTCGGCCTGATGTCGGGCAGCTCTCTGGATGGGCTGGACATTGCCCACTGCCGGTTTTCCATAGACCCCGATAACGTGGGGTCGGAAGTCCGGGAATGGTCTTTGCTGGAAGCAGAGACGATACCTTTCCGCGAAGAATGGGGGGAACGGCTTTCGGCCCTGCCTGGCGCCAGCGCCCGGGAACTTGCCCTGGCTCACGCTCAGTTTGGCCGCTACGTGGGCGAACTGGTACTCGGCTTCCTGGAGAAGCACCGCATCGAGCCGGCCCTGATCGCTTCCCACGGGCATACCATCTTCCATTATCCGGAAGAGGGGATGACGCTTCAGGTGGGCGACGGCGCGGCCATTGCGGCGGTGACCGGTTACCCGGTTATCGATAATTTCCGCATGCAGGATGTGGCCCTCGGCGGGCAGGGTGCCCCCCTGGCGCCCATCGCCGACAAGCTGCTGTTTCCGGAATACGATTTCATGCTCAACCTGGGGGGCATTGCCAACCTCACGGGCAAGGGCCCGGGCAGGTATATAGCGTTCGACAGCATCGGCGCCAATCAGGTGCTCAATGCCCTCGCCGCTCAGAGCGGGCTGCCCTACGATGACGGCGGCCGGCTCGCCGCCGGCGGGCAGCTGGTGCCGGCTCTGCTGGAGCAAATGGAGCGGCTCGCTTTCTTCCAAAAAAACTATCCGAAATCGCTGGGCAACGACTGGGTCCGGGATTTTATGGTAAAACCCTACCTGGCCTATGAGGCGCCGCTGGAAGACAAGCTGCACACAGCCTGCCGGCAGGTGGCCCGGCAGATCGCCCGCGACCTGGAACGGGTACTGAAAGCAGAAGGGTTTCCCGCCCGCCAGTACCGGATGATGGCCAGCGGCGGCGGCGTTTTCAATACATTCCTGATGCGTTGCATCCGGGAGGAGTGTGAAAAAGTGTGCAACCTGACGGTGGAAGCGCCCTCCCCAAAGGCCGCCGCCTTCAAAGAAGCTGCCCTGATGGCGCTCATGGGCGCGCTTCGCATCGCCAATATTCCCAACTGCCTGCCCAGTGTCACCAACGCCGCCCGCGCCGCCATTGGAGGGGCAGTGCACCAGGGTTGGAAGAGAAGGGTGTGAAGGTGGGTATTGGTGAGGACGGATCGGGGGAGACGGAGTAGCCTCACAAATACACTTAAACACTTACACACTTAAACACTTACACACAAAGCCCGTGGCTCTGCTACTGAAGGCGAACATTCATATGACCGAATCAACTACGACCAAAGACCTGCCCATACTCATTACCGGAGCGACGGGGTTTGTCGGTTCTTACCTGCTGCGTTACCTGGTAGAGCAGGGATACAGCAACCTGCGGGCGGTGCGCCGCCGGAGCAGCACGATGGAATTGCCGGGGCCGGCAGCGCAGAAGGTGGAATGGGTAGAAGGCGATATTACCGACCCTGTTTTCGTCGAAGAAGCGATGAGCGGCATCAAACGTGTTTTTCACGGCGCGGCGGCCGTCTCCTTCGATCCCCGCGACCGGGACAAGATGATGAAAACCAATGGGGACGGCACCGCCAACATAGTCAATGCCGCCCTGTACGAGGGGATTGACAAATTGCTGCATATCAGCTCTATCGCTACGCTGGGCGGCGTGCGCGACGGGATGACGTTAAGCGAAAAAGACACCTGGCAGCGCAGCCGTTTCAATACGAATTACGCCATCAGCAAATACCTGGCGGAACAGGAAGCCTGGCGCGGCATGGCCGAAGGCCTCCGGGTGGCCATCGTCAACCCCTCCGTCATTCTGGGCAGCGGCAAATGGGAAGAAGGCACTGCCCGATTCTTCAGCCAGGCTTACAAAGGCATCAGTTTTTATCCGGAAGGCGCCACCGGCTTCGTTGATGTTCGCGACGTGGCCTGCTTTTCAGTAAAGCTCATGGACAGCAACATCGAAAGCCAGCGCTTCATCCTCAATGCCGGCAACAAAACCTTCAGGTGGCTCCTGGACACGATCTGCCACAACCTGGACGTTCCTCCTCCCGCCTATAAGGCTCCCTCCTGGGCAAACGGCATCGCCTGGCGCATCGCCTGGGCCCATTCCCGGCTTACCGGCAAGCCCCCCGTTGTAACCCGGGAAACGGCAATACAGGCCGGCCGCACTTTTTACTACGACAACCAAAAGTCGCTGCAGGCGTTCCCCTTCGCCTACCGCCCCCTCGAACAAACGATAGCCGAAACCTGCAGGCAGTTGCTGGAGGCCCGGCAGGAAGGAGGAGGGGCTAAGGTGTTGCCGTTCGAAAAGGCGTAAAAATGCCTGGGTATAAGTACTTGGACAGAAATATTGAGACATGAAAACGTGGCTACCCCCCCGGATATTCACTCATTCATTCATTCACTCATTCACTCATTCACTCATTCACTCATTCCATGTACTTAGGCCTTCGCACATTTACACATTTTCCCCGGCCCACTCATCCTCCCCCCCGTTTTTTTTGTTACCTAATGCAAACTACGGGTAAACTCCATTCCAAAAAGAACCTAAACCATTGGCCATGGAAACCAATATGATCGAGAAAGGCCAAAAGGCAAAGGCCGAAAGCCGCAAAAAAACCATCCATAAAGAAGACGATGTTTTCAAGGAGATCGGCGTAGGCCGCGTCCCCTTCTCATCGGTCCTGAGTTTCGAACCCCTGATCCGGGAGATCGAAGATAAGGCCCAAAACGGCAGCGCCACCGGGGCGGCTATCGCCCGTATGGTGCTGGAAAAGCTCCGGGAAGCGCCGGCCCTGGGCGGGCCTATCCCCGACCGGGCGGTACTGGAGGAGCACCAGGAAATAGTCGAACTGTTGATGATGATGGTCCTTCCCAGCTCTATCCGGAAAAAACAGCTGGCCAAAGTTTCCGCTCCTTTCGACATGAACCCTATCTACTGCACCCATGCCCTGGGGGGGCTGATGAAGGCCCAGAAGGTGAAGTACGTGCTCAACAACAGCAACAATTTCCTCTATTGCGCCATGGTCGTCAACGCCTGCAGCCTGATCCTGAACAAGTTCTACGGCCAGAACATCAACGTGGACCCGCCCATCGCCATTTCTATAAAACCGGAGGGCTACTCGCTGGAGAGGCACTACAAAACGCAAATGGATACTCAGTACGTCGATATCAAACCGCTCCGGCCGCTGCGGCCGCTCGGCCAGGAAGAGATCAACCAGTTGCTGAGCAATATCTACGATATCGACCTGTGGCTGCAGCATATCCCTCCCGGGAATTTCGAATTCCAGGGCTTCGTCATCGGCACCCTGATCGACATGACCGAGGAAGAGGCGCTTTCCAGGCTGAAATACGGCCTGCTGGAAAGGGACGCCGTTGTGGACCCGGAAAAGGTAGAGCGGCTTCAGCACCTGGTCCGGACTTACTTCGACCTGCCCGAGCTGCGGTTGGGGGTTACGGCCATCGACTACCCGGTTGATAAGAGCGTAGCTCACAGGTACAAAATCCGCTTTGATTTCCTGGCCGGCCGGCACGAATGCCTGCTGTCTCCGGAAAACAAGAACTCCATATACGAAAAGGCCTGCCGGTACCGGGAGGTCCTCCTGATCGAAGATTTGGAGCAGGTAAACAATAAGACTCCCATCGAACAGGACTTGCTGGAGGAAGGCATCAGGAGCATCATCGTGGCCCCCCTCTTCAACAAGGACGAGCAGGTGATCGGCCTGCTGGAGATCGGCGCTCCCCGGCCTTTCGAACTGCACAGCTTCATCGAGCTGAAGTTCAAGGAGATCACCGGCCTGTTCAGCATGGCCGTGGAGCGCAGCCGGGAAGAGATCGACAACCGGGTGGAGGCCATCATCCGGGAACAATACACCGCCGTTCATCCCAGCGTGGAGTGGAAATTTATCGAAACGTCCTACAACCTGCTCGACAAAAGAGAACGGGATCCCAAAAACGCTACGGTGGACCCCATCGTCTTTCACGATGTATATCCGCTTTACGGCCAGGCGGATATCGTCAGCTCTTCCGAGAAGCGGAACGCTGCCATACAGGCCGACCTGACCGACAACCTCAGGCGCGCCGCCCGCATCCTGAAGCAGGGCGCGAGCCTGGGGCGACTGCCCCTGCTCAGCCAGTACCTGGCAAAAACAGAACGGGACATCAAAGGCCTGCAGGAGGAATTCAACTCCAACGACGAATCGCGGATCGTCGAATGGCTCCATTCCGAAATCCACCCGTTGTTCCATCAGCTGCGGGACAAATATCCCGGCCTGGCGGGCCCGATTTCCGGCTATTTCGAATACCTGGACCCGGAACTGGGCATCATCTACCGGGAGCGGAAAGCCTACGAGGACAGCGTCATGAAGATCAACAACACCATATCCAATTACCTGGAACAGCAGGAAAAGGAAGCGCAGAAAGTCCTCCCCCACTATTTCGAAAAATACAAAACGGATGGGGTGGAATACGATATGTATGTAGGACAATCCCTGCTGAAGCGCGACCGGTTCAGCATGATGCACCTGAAAAACCTGCGCCTCGCCCAGCTGATCGACATGTGCGAGGTGACCCGCATCGTCGAAAACATGCAGGGCGAACTGCCCGTCCCTCTCCGGACGGCCCAGCTGATCTTCGTGTACAGCAACCCGCTCTCCATCCGCTTCCGTATGGACGAAAAGCAGTTTGACGTAGACGGTGCCTACAATGTGCGGTACGAAATCCTGAAAAAGCGCATCGACAAATCGCTCATCGAAGGCACCAGCGAACGGCTGACCCAGGCCGGCAAGGTCGCCATCGTCTACCTGCAGGAAAAAGAGCGGCAGGAATACCTCGAATACATCGACTACCTGATCCGGGAAGGGTACGTCACCGAAGAAGTGGAAGACCTGAAAGTCGGCAGGCTACAGGGAGTGCAGGGGCTGCATGCGCTGAGGGTGACAGTGAAAGTGTAAGAGCAGGTTTGGAGGTAGTCCCCGACACTATGTGTACTGTGCAGGCTATTTTGGCTGCAAAACCCACTCCCAACTGTACTTTAAAGGCAACTATTTAGGTGGCTTGCCACCTAACCCGGTTTTATCGCCACAAAGACACGAAAACTCCAAGATTACACCAAGGCTTCGTGCAATCTTTGTGCCTTGGTGTCTTTGTGGCAAAAGTCTCTTAGCCCAGCTAAATAGTTACCTTTAAAGAATAAAAAAAGGTTCGGTTTGCCTCTACGCAGCCAGTCATTCATGTGACTTTTTCAATTCTCCTGCGTCCAAAGACCATTAACCTGTATTCCCATGGTGATTCGATACTCTGCCAAATACACTGTGTTGTTCCTGCTCGTTCTCGGGAGCCTTCGGCTTACCGCCCAGCACCACCACCTTCCCGACGAAGACCAGTTGGAGCTGGCTAAAGAGAAGGGTGCCTTTTGCAAGCCCGGGGTGACCAATCAGTCCCAGGGGCGGGGAGTACTGATACAATATGGCAATGCAGGCGGCCACCGCCTCCTGCCGGAGAGCGCTTCGACAGATGGCGTAAGCAGCAGGAGCCGGGTCAGCCATGTCGACCAGGTCACGGCCAAAATAAAAATCCCCATCGTCAACGCCCCCAGCCTGAAGGTGCTGGCCGGATATGAATACTCCGCCGAAACCTACCACTTCAGCGAGATCGGCGCCACGCATCCCGAATTGTTCCAGAGCCTGGACGACAACCCATTGCGGAACAACAAATACTCTCTTTACATCACCAAATCCTTTTCCGGCAAATACTACGGCGGCCTTCGGCTGCGGACGTCCTACCGGGGCGACTACGATCAGGGCATGTCCTTCGACGGCCGCTACGCCACCTACAGCGCCCTGGCCGTATTCGGCGTCAAGCCCCGGCCCGACCTGGAATGGGGCGTCGGCCTAACCTACAGCGACAATTTCTTCAACCGCCAGGTACTTCCCTTTGCGGTTTATAACCGGACGTTCAACGACAAATGGGGGATTGAAACCGTGCTGCCGGTATCGATCATGGGGCGTTACAATTTCCGCAAGGGCCGCCTCATCCTCTTCGGCGCGGAATACCAGAGCGATTCGTATGCGGTGGATGTGCTCACGGGCAAAAGCGATCAGGCTGCCCCCTATTTTTTCCGGCATGCAGAGATCGCCGTCAAAGCTTCCTACGACCACCACCTTGGCTCCTGGTTCTGGCTCAACCTGGAAGGAGGGTATCAGGTTCCCGTCCGCAACGAGTTCATCAATGCCCAAAGCGGGCACGCCACAAACAACAGCGCTCAGGGCCAGCCGTTCTTCAGGGTCGGCTTTTTTGTCACGCCGCCGAAAGATTGTATCAAGTAGGTTAATAACTTCCTTTCTATTGGCTTCAATCATGAATTTTTCACGCAGCCTCCGTTGGCCATAGCCTTTGGCGGCGGCCGAGGCGCGAAGGCGCAGCGTTTTCGTGCTGCCGTTTCTAACGCTCTGCGGCTCCGCGTGAGATCATCCCTCCGGGGCACATAATACTAGAACACAAAAATAGCGTAGCTGACGCCAAAAACGGCGACCGTGGCGATCACCCCATACATAAAAATGGTGTAGCAAATCCGCAACTGGTTGTATTTCCTGCCGAGGGAATGGCCCAGGTAGTAGAGGTCGCGCATGATGGACCCTTCCAGGTTCTGGTCATCGGAGACGACCTGCTGCATGCCTTCCTGGTACTCCGGAAAAGTCATTTTATAGAAATTCCCAAAGAAGAAGAGGTTGGACCGGCCGGAGTCGATGACCTCCCGGCTCGTGTAGCCCATCATTTTGATGGGGCGGGTGGCCAGGGTGGCAAAGATCATGGAAAGCAGGCAGGTGGCCAGCAGGGTGCCCATCGGCACGAGCAGGTAGAGGTTGCTCTTGACGTAAGAAGCCGCCAGCGGCATCACGATGGTAATGATCAGGGCGTTGACGCTGAGCATGATATTGGCTTTGTTGTCGGCCAGGTTGCTCAGGTCTAGGTGGTTGCGCAAAGCCGTTTTGAACATCATCTGCGCGCTCTTGCTGCTGGAGATGTGTCCGGACTTGGAGGGTTCTTTTTCCACTTTTTTAGCTCCTGTTTTTATTACTTCAGGTTTCGCATGGCTTTTGCGAAGCGCTTTCAGTTTCTGTCGATTGACATCCGACTGAAACCCGTAAAGCTCCCGGGCTGCCGGCGTATAATACTCGTGCTCTTTAAAAAATTTGAAGTTCAGCTTAAACCATTCCTCGTCATCATAGGACTGGTTGAGGAAGACGGCCCATTCGTAGCGCAGGTCCTTCAGGTTATCGAAATACGTTTCACTGCCCAGGTTACTCAGGTCAGCATCTTTGATGACCTGTTCCAGCTTGCTTGCCGGATGCTTGGCGGGATAAGTAGCGTCGATCAGCAGCAGAACTTTTTCGATCTTTTTCGGCGGGTAATCGTGATCTTCCAGGAAAGCTTGCGCGATCTGCCGGCTGATGGCTTCGTGCCCTTCGTAAGTTTCCGTGAAGCCGGTATCGTGAAAAAGGGCCGCCAGGTCCAGCAACTCCAGCTCTTCGTCGGCCAGTTCCATGGACCGGCCCAGCCTCAGGGCGGCATCCCGCACTCTGAAAGTATGCTGCAGGCTGTGGTACCGGTGGTCGTCCGTGAGTTTCTCCTTCAACAGGGCAGCGACGTAGCGCTCGGCCGCGGCAACAATCGTTTTTTCCGCCATTTTATTCATTTTCCGGCTTTTTCTGTAGTCGAACTAAAGTATTGTCTCCTAATTAAACTACTAAATTGTGATTTTTTAAGCAATTGTGTAACAATTTTTCCAACTACTTGCTGAAAGGTAAGCCTTTTCTGAAAATCGTTGCAATTTGCAGCTATTTCTAAAAAACGTGGCTATATGAACTTCAATTCCATCAATCTGCTGGCTATAGCGCTGTGCCTGGCATGTTGGGGCCAGGCATGCATGGCCCAAAGCAATAGCACCAAACCGGAATCGGCCTATGAAGTCAATTACTGGGTAAACGGCAGCATTGCGCTCACCGGCGTATCCAGCAAACGGGCAAAAGGGATTGGCATCGCCTGTCGTTTTTAAACGAGGTTTGCCGCCCCAAAAAGTTTGTCTTATCTTAACCCGGGTTCGACAGGCAGGCCCGACTTCAGTAAATCGCCCAATCACTCTGTTTATGGACGGCACTTTGTTTCTCATTGGCCAACTCATTATTACCATGCTGACCCTGGGGCTGGCCAGCAGCATTTATTACGGGTTGGCCTATGCGTTCGGGAAACTGCACCTGCCCGCTCCTCAGCGGGAACAACTGCTGCGGTTCATTATCACCGGTATTTACTTTTGGCTGGCCATCCTTGCCCTGCTGGCCTATATGGGCTATTTTTACCAACCGGACACCGCCTTTATCCGGCTGCTGCTGGCTTTCGGGGTGCCCTTTTCCGCCTTTTTGCTCCTGCTCCTTTCCCGGTTTTTCCGCCTGGCCATGAAAATCCTGCCCATCCGTTGGTTGACCTATTTCCAGGCTTGCCGGATCATTACGGAATTATTTTTCTGGATGGGCATGAAGGGGAACTACGTGCCGGTACAGATGACATTCGAATGGCTTAACTACGACATCGTGGTGGGTGCCACTGCCCTGATGGCGGGCTATGTGTTCTTCGGACAGGGGCGGTTCCGGCGCTTCGAAGGCCTGCTGTGGAATACTTTCGGGATAGCATCCCTGGCCAATGCCCTGCTCATCAGCCTGTTCTCCCTGCCAGGCCAATACCGGGCGTTCGCCACCGTTCCGGACAGTGCCTTCCTGACCCTGGCGCCCTTCGTCTGGCTGCCGGGCTTCGTCTTTCCGGTGGCGATAGGCGTCCATATTCTTTCCTTAAGAGAATTATTGCGGCCCCAGGGGCGGCAGTTGAGGAAGTTCCTGGGCAGGAAATGACCCTCCCTGCCGGAATTATTGTGCGGCTGTTGATCTTACAGGCCATTGAAAAAAACAATGCCGAAGCAGCAGGCGCCGCTTCGGCATTATTGCCGGAAAAGGAAATTAGGAGTGATTACAACTTTTCCGACCGGAATGCAACTCTGATGTTATACTCCGCAAAGGCTTGCAGCCCACTGGCATCCACCTTCTGGTTGTTCAGGCATTCCCTGATGTACTCCTTGATGTACTCGTTGTCGCTCACGACGTTGAGCACCACGATCTGGTTGTCCTCATTGACCGTGAAGTTGATGAATGCCTGCGTTTCCGCGATCCCCTTTTTACTCAACTCCGGAGCATGGATCAACCTGGCGACTTCCTTGCGCAATTCGGAATTGGGAGAAACTTCGGCAGGAGACGCAAAGGAAAAGCTGGCTGCCAGCAAACAAAAAGAAAGAACGAAACTAATACGGAAGGTTTTCATGACACAAAATTTAGGGTTTAACAATCGGGTAAATAAATAACTGCAATACAAAGGAGGCCCGCCGCCGGTCCGGCGACGAAATCTTTCCCTTTATCTGTATGCGATGATCAGGGTAATTCTTTAATCTATAATTCGAGTTTTTTGTCCTGAAGTGGCTTTGATATAAAAGACGGTTATGAAACGCAGAAGTTGCACCGAATGATCCCTCCAAACGGGAGGTTTCTATTAACAGGCCTTTTTTTAGGATGAGAGGGGCCGTATGCTCTATGCATTCCGCCTTATTCCCTATGAAACCTTAAGGCCCGGATTTGGCAGAAAAAACAAACAACCTGTTAATATGCGGCAAAAAAACTATAAATCAGCATACGCGGCTGAAAAAATAAAAAAAACCAAATAATGTTTTAAACCGGGCCCTGTTTAAATAATCGCCTGCTGTAGCGGACTGGGTTCCTCCCGGGCTGAACCGCCAAAAAAAAAGGACGAATATCCGTCCGGGAACGTTGGCGGAAAGGGCTTCTTTTCCCTTCTTTAGCCATTGGCATACAAAATGCGCCGCCAGGCTTGACGATCTACTCAGAATTCCGGCAACTTGGGGGTCAATTTTTTAAATTTCAAAACCCTTGATCATGCTGAAAACAATCGCTCACATCTGCATTTTGCCGGCCCTGGCCACGCTCTTTTTTCCGGCGGCCCTTTACGCCCAGTGCGGTTTCGAGTCGGACATCAACCTGGAGCCCCAGGGCGCCAACGGCGTATACTGCTCTTATGATACCGTCACGGCGAGCATAGCCGAGCCTTTCGACAGCTATCAGTGGCTCTACAATTTTGACGGCTCCACCAACAACCTGACGCCCATCTTCGGTGCCGACGGCCCCGCCTTGGAAATACCCGTCGGCGATTACGGTTATGCCTTCTTTTTTGTTGAACTTACCCGCGACGGCTGTACGGAACTCAGCCCGCCGGCAGTGGTCGACAGCTGGGTTTTTATCCCTCCGGCAGTGGAACATGAACCGCAGAGCGAATACTGCAACGGAGATTCCACGCTGGTCTCCAATGCTTTTGGCAGTTACGCCTCTTACCAATGGCTGCGGGACTACGAACCCATCGACGGGGCAACCGGCCCAGAGTACTGGGTCAGGGAAAGCGGGATTTATGTGCTCAACGTTTCTCCTTTCGAATGCCCGGAACTCACGCTCACCAGCGGCATCGGCCCCACCTTTGCCTTCACCGGCCCCGAGGTGCCCGTCATAACCTGGGACGGCAGCGTGCTTACCGCCAGTTCCGGCCCCAACTACCAATGGGCCCTCAACGGGACCCCGATCCCCGGCGCTACCGGCCAGATTTATGAGCCGCAGGAAGACGGTGAATATACCGTGACGGTGAGCGACGGAAGTGGTTGCATGCCTGCCTCGGCACCCCTCTCCATCGTGATCTCCGGCAGCCGGCAACCCGACTGGGCCGCCCAGTTCAGGGTCTTCCCCAACCCCATGGGCAATGCGCTGAACATTCAGGCCCCTCCCGGCACTTCTTTCGAGTTGCAGCTGCTGAGTGTGGAGGGGAAAGAAGTGCTGCCGCGTACCCTGCTCTCTTCCGACGGCGCACCGGTTTCCACTGCCCGCCTCAGCAAAGGCACCTATATCTGCCGGTTATACTATAAAGGAGAGACGGCAAGTTTCCGGCTGGTGAAGTAAGGCTTATACTACTGCTTCCGGCACTAACACTACTTTAAGGGCCATCTGGAGCGCGGGTTCCGACAAAAACCGGGGCCCGCGCTCCTTTTTATTTAACAAGGTAGTACTAATAACGGGCCATTTACTGATGCCAACCCAAGGTCAAACCCAGCCATACCCCATAGAGCCAAAACCGAAATACCCAAAAACCGAAATACCGAAATACCTTTTTTAGTTACAAACTTTTCCTAATTTTAGAGCGTCCGGCTGCTCCGTTGACCTGATCAGAAAAAAGACACAAAACAAAGCGAACCCGAATGGACGATATCAGCAAAGAGTTGAAACGCTTCCCCGTTAGAGTAAATATTGATGTACAATGGGGAGAAATGGATGCTGCCGGCCACGTCAGCAACGTCATTTACCTGCGATGGTTCGAGCACGCCCGGGTTGCTTATATGGACAACCTAAAGTACCCTATCGTTATGGAAGACGAACAGGACGGGCTGCCCGGCGTTATCCTGGCCAAACAAGACTGTAAATACCTCTTTCCGGTCACCTATCCGGATACGATCGCCCTGGGCATCCGGGTATCCGGCATGCAGGAAGACCGGTTCACGATGCATTGCCGGATGTTCAGCCGGCGCCATGGCCGGCTGGTGGCCATTGCCAACGCCGTTATGGTTACTTACGATTACCGGCAACGCCGCAAGGCCCCGGTGCCGGATCGCCTGAGCCGGGGCATTCACCGGCTGGAAGAGCCGCCGGCAGCGAACTGATTATTCTGCACGATAGCCCAACCAAAGCATGTTGTAGTATTACCGCTTAGCATTCTGCTCAAAAGGCGGGAGGTAAGCTATCAACTTCAGGACTCGGACGCCAGGGCTTACTTCTGCTTCGAAGGGACCCCTCAGCTTCCCATGGGCGAGGAGGGCTACGCCGGCTTCCGGGGTGTCCCTTCCTGTGAACATTTTTTCGCAATCACCGGAAAGAGACAAGTAAAAACAACAGACAATGACAGCAACCGTTACCGATACTTCCAAAGAGGCCATCCGGCGCATTTTCGACGCCCAGCGCGCCAACCAGCAGGCCGTTGCCCAAACCACTGCCCGCGAACGCATCGCCAAACTCCGGCGGCTGCACAAAATCCTGATGCGGTACCGGCAGGAAATCCGCGATGCCTTGTACCAGGATTTCCGCAAGCCCCCCACCGAAGTAGACCTGACGGAAATCTACATCATCACTTCCGAGATCAAGCACACCATCCGCAACCTGAGGCGCTGGATGAAACCCCACCATGTGGCCACGCCCTTGCCGCTGCTGGGTTCCCGCTCCTACATCCAATATCAGCCCCGGGGCGTGGTGCTGATCATCGCCCCCTGGAACTTTCCGGTCAACCTCACTTTTACGCCCCTGGTTTCCGCCATTGCCGCCGGCAACTGCGCCGTGCTGAAACCTTCGGAAAATACGCCCCACTCCTCGGCGGTTATGCGCCGGATCGTAAAAGAGGCCTTCCCCGAAAACGAAGTAGCGCTGGTGGAAGGGGCGGTGGAGACTTCGACCACCCTGTTGAACCTGCCGTTCAACCACATTTTCTTCACGGGCTCGCCGGCAGTGGGAAAGATCGTCATGCAGGCGGCCGCCAAACACCTGGCCTCCGTCACCCTGGAACTGGGCGGCAAATCGCCAACTATCGTGGACGAAACCGCCGATATCGATAAGGCCGCCGCCCGCATCGCCTGGGGAAAACACGTGAATATGGGGCAAACCTGCATCGCTCCGGATTACCTGCTGGTCCACGAAAGCCGCAAGGAAGCATTGCTGAAAAAAATTGAACAACACCTCAAAGCGTCCTACAGCGAAGACCCGCAGCAGTCGCCGGATTACCCCCGGATCGTCAACCGGAAACACTTCGAACGGGTCCGAGCCTCCCTGCAGGACGCCCTGGACGGCGGCGCCCGGGCCATTGCCGGCGGGCAGGCCGAAGCCGCAGGCCGGTACATCGCTCCCACCCTGGTCACTGACGTGGACAAAGATTCCCGCCTGATGACCGAGGAGATCTTCGGGCCGGTCCTGCCCGTCATCGGCTTCCGAAACCTCCAGGAGGCAGTCGACATTGTCAACTCCAAAGAAAAGCCACTGGCCCTGTACCTCTTCAGCAAGAACCGGAACAACATCCGGCAGGTACTGAACCATACTCGAGCCGGCACGACCTGCATCAACAACACCCTGCTGCAATTCAACAATCACCACCTGCCTTTCGGAGGCGACAACAACAGCGGCATCGGCAAATCGCACGGCTGGTTCGGCTTCGAGGCCTTTTCCAATGCCCGGTCCGTCTACAAGCAAGTATGGCCCTTCAGCACGGCCGACCTGCTCAAGCCGCCCTATACGGCCTGGAAGCAGAAGCTGGCGGACTGGACGCTGCGGTGGTTGTAGGAATTATCGTGCATTTGTGCATTTGTGCATTTGTGCATTCGCAGGGAAACATGATGCCGGGCGATGTGGATCAAGCAACATATACACGAATGCACGAATGCACATATAAACATGACCAAACCTACTGTCCTCATCATCGGCGCCGGGCCGGCGGGCCTGGCCACTGCCGCCCGCCTGCGGGAAAAAGGCATCTCTTTCGAAATCCTGGAGCAGAGCCAGGCCGTCGCCCCATCCTGGCGGCAGCACTACGACCGCCTGCACCTGCACACCGTCCGCGAACGCTCCCACCTCCCCTTTATGGAATTCCCGGGCCACTACCCCCGGTACGTTTCCCGGCGGATGCTGGTGGACTATTTCGAGGCCTACGCCAAAGCGTTTGACATCCGGCCCCACTTCGGAGAAGAAGTATCTGCGATCCGACCCACCGGGGCGGGCTGGGAGGTGCATACCCGCTCCGGAAAGTCCTTTGCGGCACCCCACGTGGTGGTGGCCACCGGCCTCAACCGCGTACCCAACCGGCCAGGCTATGACGGAGAGGAAAAGTTCGGAGGCCGGATACTGCACAGCCGGGAGTACAAAAACCCAAAGCCTTTTCGTGGCCAGCGGGTGCTGGTCGTAGGCTTCGGCAACACCGGCGCCGAGATTGCGCTGGACCTCAGCGAGCACGACATCTCCACCTCCCTGTCCGTCCGTGGGCCGGTCAACGTCGTGCCGAGGGACTTCCTGGGCAACCCCACCCAAAAGACCGCCTTTGCCCTGGCCCGGCTGCCCACCTGGCTGGGCGACTGGATCGGCGCTCAGGTGCAGCGCCTGGCCTTCGGCAACCTCCGCCCCTACGGACTGGTGCCTTCCGGCGTGCCGCCCGCCCGCCAGCTGCGGGAGACCGGGAAAACGCCCGTGATCGATATCGGGACCATCGAAAAGATCAAAACCGGGAAGATCAGGGTAAAACCGGGCATCGAACGCTTCACCGAAACGGGTGCCCGCTTCGAAGACGGCACGGAAGCGCCCTTCGACACCGTCATCCTGGCCACCGGCTACCGGGCCCGCCTGGAGGACTTCCTGCCCTTTACCGACGGCTTGTTCGACCGGTACGGCATTCCCAAAGAAGTGGTCGGTAAGGAAAAATACAAAGGGTTGTACTTCCTCGGCTTCGACAATTACAAGCCAGGGGGCGGGCTGGGTGTCATTTACCAGGACTCAGAGGTGGTGGCAAGGGCAATTGGGGATGAGGCATGCGCATCAGGCTGATGGGTTAAAATCTGCGAGGTGGCCAGCCTATGGAGGCGCTCTGGTAGCGGCTACCTTGAGGGCAGAGCCCGCCCGCTTCTCCGACCGGTGCCCAGCGGGTGAACTCCCCCCCCGCCTCCGCCTTCGACGGACCGTAGCCCGGGGCTGTGCAATAAGTATATGTAGACAGGATTAACAAGATTATCAGGATATATATACCCCTGTGGCGCAAGCCACTACATCTTGTAAATCCTGTAAATCGGGCGCGATTCCTTTTTGTACCCCTTGCCCGGTTTTAGGTCTTAGGCAATAGGTTTTAGGGGGGAAACCCAGGCCTAATCGGGCACTCAATAGGCACCTAACGCCCAAAACCTAATATTTACCCGGCCGACTGGACGGGCCTAAATCCTCCCAACACCGGAGGGGGCACAATTTAGCATCGCGCCCCTGTAAATCCTGCCTACTTTCGACCTTTTTGCACAACCCCGTACGGCAGGCGGAGGCCCGGCTGAACGCTAAGAGCATGTTTATCCTGTCTCATCTTCAGGATACTGCAGTCCGATGATCTCCCGCACCCGGTCGAGCACCTCCATCAGGTCCTGGCTGAAGCTTAACGGCAGCAGGGGGCTTTCCTTCAGGCCGTGCTCCAGGCAGTGCATCACCTCCTCGGCCTCGTAGGAGTAGCCGTTCGTCGTGTATTCGAAGCGGTAGTCCTGCGGCCGGCGGTCCTCCAGGATCAGGCTGAGGCTGGTCGGCTCGTGCCAGCGGGTGTGCAGGTGGATGGCGCCGCGCTCGCCGTAGATAAAAGCCTCCGTTTTGGTGAATGCGCGCAGGCTGGCGTGCAGGTGTGCCATCTGGCCGTTCTGGTATTGGAAGAGCATGCCCACCTCCTCGTCCACGCCGGTAGCGCCGATGTGGGCCATGGCCTGTATCCCTGCCGGCTTGCCCAGCAGGAGCAGGGCCAGGAAAACCGGGTAGATACCGATGTCCAGCAGGGATCCGCCGCCCAGGGCGTGGTTGAACAGGCGACTATCCGGGTCAAAGAGAGGGCGGAAGCCAAAGTCAGCCTTGACCGAGAGCACGTCGCCGATCATGCCGTGGCCGATCAGTTCCAGCGCCTTGGCGGTGGAGGGGTTGAAGCGGGTCCAGATGGCTTCCATGAGGAAGGTATCGCTGGCGCGGGCGGCAGCCACCATTTCCCGGACCTGGCGGCTGTTCATGGCGAAAGGCTTCTCGCAGAGTACCGGGATACCTGCATTCAGGCACATTACGGTATTGTCGCGGTGCCCGGGATGGGGGGTAGCAATATACACCACATCCAGGCCCGGGCAGGCCGTGATCTCTTCATAAGAGCCGAAGGCGTGCGGGGCGCCGTATTGCAGGGCGAATTCCCGGGCCCGTTCTTCCGAGCGGGAAGCTACGGCTTGCAGGCGGGCGTTGGGCAGCGTATCCAGGTCCTGCGCAAATTTGTGCGCGATCTTTCCGAGGCCGATGATGCCCCAGTTGTAGGTTTTGGCCATGGTTTTACGTGTTTACGTGTTTATGTGTTTATGTGTTTATATTTATATGCGTTTTGCCGGAAAAAGAGTCGGCGCACCTATTTTTTTCTCTGGCACGCTCCACTACGAATGCTCGCCCGTCTTCGTTGCGCTCGTCCGGGTAAAAATGTACATATACACAAATGCACCTTAAAAAATCGACATCCCCGTTAAAGTAGTAAACATTTCCAACACTTTGATGCCGACTGCCGAATTTCCGTGTTCGTTCAGCCCCGGGCTCCAGACGGCGATGGCCAGCTCGCCGGGGATGATGGCGACGATGCCGCCGCCGACGCCGCTCTTGCCGGGCAGCCCTACGGCGAAGGCAAATTCGCCGGCCTCGTCGTAGAAGCCGCAGGTCAGCATGATGGCGTTGAGGCGTTTGGACTGGCTGCTGGTCAGCATGCGCTCCCCGGTGGCGGGCACGGAACCGTGGTTGGCGAACAGGAGGAAGGCCCGCGCCAGTTCCCGGCAGGACATGGCGATGGCACACTGGTGGAAATAGACATCCAGCACCGCAGCTACCGGATGGTGGATGTTGCCATGGCTTTTCATGAAGTTGGCCAGGGCGGCGTTGGTGTAGCCGGTTTCCCGCTCGGAACGGGCCACTTCCTCGTCAAAGTGTATGTCGTCCTGTCCGGTAAGGTTGTGTATGAGATCAAGCAGGGCGGCTTTGGGGTCGGAGAAGTGACCTAACAGTATGTCTACGATCACCAGCGCGCCGGCGTTGATGAAGGGGTTGCGGGGGATGCCCCGTTCGTACTCCAGTTGCACAAGGGAGTTGAACGGGTTGCCTGAGGGCTCCAGCCCGACCCGGTTCCAGAGGTTTTCCCCTTCCAGCCGGAAAGCCAGGGCCAGGGTGAACACCTTGGAAATGCTCTGTATGGAGAACCGCTCGTCGGCGTCTCCCAGGTAGTACTGCTCGCCCCGGACCGTTTCAATGGCGATGCCGAACTTGTCGGGGGGCACCTTGGCTAGGGCGGGAATGTATCCGGCTACTTTGCCTTTGCCGATCTCGGGCCGGACTGCTTCGGCGATCTGACGGAGGATGGAGGGGTAGTTGGGGGGCATGGGGGAGCGTGTGTATGTGTGTATGTGTGTATGTGGGCAAACCGGGACATCTATGCTTTTAACCGGTTTTCGATATGTAGACCCCAACCTCGGCGGACGGTTAACGGCTGACGGCCGACGGCGGACCGCAAACACTGGGCTAGTGAAAAGTTGGGGCCTACATATCGAACTTGGGTTAAGTGCCTGGACAGAAATACCTTGACAAACATGGAAATAAGGAAATACAGTGAAAGCCCGAATTTGGTGAGTATTTCCAGGTATTTCAATGTGTTTCCACATATTTCACTATTTCAGTCCAGGTACTTACACCCTTACCCTTTTAAACCAGGTTTTGAATCGGCTATTCACTCTTCCAGCAACTCCAGCACTGCCGCCGTCATCACCACCACGCCGGTTTTGATGGTCGGTTCGGGCAGGGGGGCGAACCTGGAATTGTGGAGGGGCGGCAGGCTGGCTTCTCCGCGCTGGGCGGCGGCATAGCGTTCCGGATCTACCGTGCCCAGCCAGAACATGAAGATGGGCACTTTTTCTTCGGTGCGGCCGTAGCGGGCGAAGTCTTCGCCGGCCATGCCGGGGGGCGCCTGCTCTACGTTCTCTGCCCCCAGCGCCTGGACGAACACCTGGCGGACGCGTTCCGTCAACTGAGGGTCGTTGTAGACGGCGGGCGTATATTCCTTGCGCAATTCGAAAAGCGGATATTTGTCTTCCGGAATGCCGGCCGACATCGCTACGCCGTTGCAAACCCGTTTGATCTTATCGATAAGTGCCATCCGCACCTCGTCGGAGTAGGAGCGCATGGTCAGTTCCAGCTTCACTTCATTGGGGATGATGTTGCCCTTGGTGCCGCCGTGGATGGAACCCACCGTGACCACCGCCGGGTCGAGGGGCGAAATCTCCCGGCTGACGATGGTTTGCAGGGCGACCACCATGCGGGAGGCCAGCAACACAGGGTCTTTGGTATCCTGTGGGTAGGCGCCGTGGCCTCCCTGGCCATAGACGGTGATGTCCATCATGTCGACGTTGGCGAGGCTGTAGCCGGAGCAGTAGCCCACCTTGCCCGCCGGCAGGCCGGGGCTGGCGTGCAGGGCGATGCCGTAATCGGGCAGCGGGAAGCGCCCGTACAGGCCGTCGTCCAGCATGGCGTTGGCGCCGCCGGAGCGCTCCTCTGCCGGCTGGCCGATGAAGACCAGCGTGCCTCTCCACCTGTCTTTCATCTCCGCCAGGCGGCGGGCAGCGCCGGTCCAGACCGTCATGTGGGCGTCGTGGCCGCAGGCGTGCATCACGCCGACCGTATTGCCGGCCTCGTCGATGGTGGTAACGGTGCTGGCGTAGGGCTTGCCGGTCTCCTCGACGATGGGCAGGGCATCCATGTCGGCCCGGACCAGCACGGTGGGCCCTTCGCCGTTCTTCAGTACGCCGACGACGCCGTTGCCGCCCACCTTTTCGGTGACGTCAAAGCCGATCTTGCGCAGTTCTTCCGCCATGCGTTTGGCCGTTTCTGTTTCGTAGAACGACAGCTCGGGGTGGGTATGGTAATGAATGTACAACTCTTCCAGGTAGGCATAGTCGGCATTTACCTGCCTGCGCACATCGTCGATCTTGCCGTCCAGGCCGTCCAGGAATTGGGCCGACGCCGACGCCTGCTGCTTCAGCTGGCGGACGGGGTCGTCCTGGGCGGATGCCGGCAGCAACAGGAAGAGAAGGCCTATGAAAACGAGTATTGATTTCATGGATTGTTGTTTCTGCGAAAGTAGTGAAAAAGGGGGAGAATGTGGGGGTGTTGTTGGTTGTCTGTTGTTTGTTGTCGGGTGATGGTTGTCTGTTGTCTGTTGTCGGGCCATCGGTTTCCCAAACAAACAACAAACAACGGTCAACCTCCCCCCCTTGCCTCTTGCCCCCCTCCCCACGCTACCGCCGAAGCTGCTGCCCTCAGCTTTTCCGCTGTTTCCGGTTCCAGGCTGAAGTCGTAGGACATGAGGGCCGGGTCTTTGCCGAAGAAGGTGGCATAAAAGCAACAGGCGGCCAGGTAGGAGCCTGCGGGGCTGGGATGGTGGCCGTCCTCCTGGTAAAGCTCGATTTCGGGGTAGTGTCGGCGGGCATAGGCCCAGGCCTCGCCCACGGGAGACACCTGGGCACCAATCTTTTTGGCCATGCGCTCATAACGTTCTTTGAGCAAGGCAGTCATGCCTTCGAAGGTGCCGACGGGGGGATAATAGCTGCGGTTGTCCGCATCGCCGTCCTTGCGGCCCCAGGTCATGTACAGGACGATGCTGGGTTTGGGGCGGAGGTGCCACCAGATGAACCGGTTGAGCCTGCGGACGTAGCGGAAGAACTGCCGCCGCACCCGCAGGATGGGCATGGCGGGCCGCTGGCTCTGGTCCTGGAGTACGATGATGTCCCATCCTCCTTGCCGGATCGTCGCCCGGGTCTCCTGGTCGTTGTAATGCTGCTCCAGCGACCATCCGCCCGGTGCCCGCATGCCGAAGGCGAAGCTGTCGCCGGCGGATTCGGCCAGCCGCTGGATGATGGC
This sequence comes from Lewinellaceae bacterium, assembly GCA_020636375.1. Taxonomy (GTDB): domain Bacteria; phylum Bacteroidota; class Bacteroidia; order Chitinophagales; family Saprospiraceae; genus JACJXW01. The sequence goes on from JACJXZ010000002.1 coordinate 415,931, forward strand.
CGGCATCTCGTGGGTATGGGTGTAGCTGTTGCCGATGAAGAGGGTGCGGAGGAATTGTCGTTGCTGGTGAGGCGAGCGGTCAGGCATTTTTGTGAAGTTTTGTAACTATTTAGCAGCCCTACGCTTTTTAGCCACGAAGCCCGATAACCATTGGGGAAAAACACTAAGATTGCACAAGCCGATGCCCGATAGCTATCGGCATCGGCTTGGTGCGATCTTGGTGTCTTGGTGTCTTCGTGGCAAAGGCATCAGGCCCACCTAAAATAGTTACGAAATATTCAAATAATCATCCCCGCTCCTACCGTCTCATTCGTCCCCTCATCCACGAAGATCAGGCTGCCGGTGATGCGGTTTTTACGGTAGCTGTCGTAAAATAACGGCTTGGTGGTACGGATGGCCACCCGGGCGATGTCGTTCATGCCGATGTTCTGGTCGACCATATTGCGGTGCAGGCTGTTGATGTCCAGCTTGTAGCGGATTTCCTTGACGATGCAGCGGGCCTCCTGGGTAGTGTGCATGATCGTGTACTTGCCGCGCAGCTGAAGGGGGCGTTCGTTGAACCAGCACACCATGACATCCAGGTCCTGGCCTGCCTCCGGGTGGTTGTTCTCGCGTACGATCATATCGCCGCGGCTCAGGTCGAGGTCGTCTTCCAAAAGCAGGGTGACAGACATGGGGGCATAAGCCTCCTCCAGTTCTCCGTCGTAGGTGTCGATTTTGGCAATGGTAGTGGTGAAGCCTGAAGGCAGCAACATCACTTTGTCGCCTCTTTTGAACACCCCTCCGGCCACCCGGCCGCCGTAGCCCCGGTAGTCGTGAAAATCGTCTGTATTGGGGCGCACCACGTATTGCACCGGGAAGCGGCAGTCGATAAAGTTGTGGTCGCTGCCGATGTGTACGTTTTCCAGGTAGTAGAGCAGGGTGGTGCCGCCGTACCAGGGCATGTTCCCGGACCGGTCCACCACGTTGTCTCCCTTCAGGGCGGAGATGGGAATGAAGTGCACGTCGCGCACATCCAGTTTATAGGAGAACTCCTCAAATTCCTGCTTGATTTCCTCGTATCGTTCCTGGCTATAGTCCACCAGATCCATTTTATTGATGCAGACGACCAGGTGAGGAATCTGCAGGAGGGAGGCGATGAAGGCGTGGCGGCGGGTTTGCTCCAGCACCCCTTTCCGGGCGTCGATGAGGATGAGGGCGACGTTGGCGGTCGAGGCGCCGGTCACCATGTTGCGCGTGTACTGGATGTGGCCTGGCGTGTCGGCGATGATGAACTTGCGGCGGGGCGTGGAGAAGTAGCGATAGGCCACGTCGATGGTAATGCCCTGTTCGCGCTCCGCCTTGAGGCCGTCGGTCAGCAGAGCCAGGTTGACGCCTTCTTCGCCGCGGCGCTCGCTGCTCTGGCGCACGGCCTCGTACTGGTCTTCAAAGATGGATTTGCTGTCGTACAACAACCGCCCGATGAGGGTGGACTTTCCGTCGTCTACGCTGCCGGCGGTGGTGAAGCGCAGCAGTTCCATGTGTTTGGTGTCTAACATGTTCAAATCTGGATTTTCAATTCCTGGTTATTGATTTTTTCGAGGTTAATGGGGTGTGGGGGTGTGGCGGTGTACGGGGGTGAGCCGGACGGGGGCGGTGTACGGTGTACGGGTGTACGGTGTACGGGGGGTGTGGGGGGGGTACGGTACATTCTTTCATCTGTTTGCTTTGATTGAATTGACGATTATGCCCAACAGAATGTTCGCCTCTTTCATCAGAGGGGCAATTTTATCATCCCATCCATTCAGCAGGCGTTGGAGCATATCGAGCCATACAAGAGATTCATCCAGTTCTTCCTCTACAATTTTTCTTTTATTTATCAGGTCTTTAGTGGATTTACCCCGGTTACTGGCGCTGTAGTTCGCTGCCGAAGAGGTAGCCGATTTTATTAGTTGTCTCTTAATGATGATAAACTCATCTGCTTTCGGCAAATCCCTGCAAAGCAGAATTACATCTAGCGCCCACACTTTAAAACGTTCCAGTAAAACTGCTTTATCCATTTGCATGGTGTTTTTTAAAACTGTCTTGTTCTCCCCATCCACCGTACACACCCCTATCCCGTCCCCTTCCCGTACACCGTACACGCCCCCATCCCGTACACGCCCCGTACACCGTACACGCCCCCATCCCGTCCCCTTCCCGTACACCGTACACGCCCCCCATCCCGTCCCCGCCCCGTACACCGTACATCAAAAATACCCCTGCTTCTTCCGGTCCTCCATCGCCGTTTCCGATCGTTTGTCGTCGGCGCGGCCGCCCCGTTCGGTCTGGCGGGCGGCGGCCACTTCCTGGATGATGTCTTCGATGGTGGCTGCTTCGGACCGCCAGACGCCGGTGCAGGTCATGTCGCCGATGGTACGGCAGCGGACGGTCATTTCTTTTACGGAAGCTTCCTCTTCGGGCCGTTTGGCGATGTATTCACAATCGGCCAGCAGGATGCCGTCGCGTTCGAAGACTTTGCGTTTATGAGCGAAGTAGAGGCTGGGCAGTTCTACTTTTTCCTGGGCCAGGTACATCCACACGTCCAGCTCCGTCCAGTTGCTGATGGGGAAGACGCGGAAGTGCTCGCCGAAGTGTTTCTTGCCGTTGAAGATATTCCACAGTTCCGGGCGCTGGTTCTTGGGGTCCCACTGGCCGAATTCGTCGCGGTGGGAAAAGAAGCGTTCTTTGGCGCGGGCCTTTTCCTCGTCGCGCCGGCCGCCCCCGAGGGCGGCGTCGAACTTGCCTTGCTCCAGCGCTTCCAGCAGGGCGGTGGTCTGTAGGTAGTTCCGGCTGGCGTTGTAGCCTTTCTCTTCCACGACCAGCCCCCGGTCGATGGCCTCCTGCACGGAGCCCACGATCAGCCTGGCGCCGGTTTTTCCCACCAGTTTGTCCCGGAATTCGAGGGTTTCCGGGAAGTTGTGGCCGGTGTCGATGTGGAGGAGGGGGAAGGGGATTTTGGCCGGATAAAAGGCCTTCATGGCCAGGTGGGCCATGAGGATGGAATCCTTGCCGCCGGAGAACATCAGCACCGGGCGTTCGAACTGTGCCGCTACCTCGCGGATAACATAAATGGATTCCGATTCCAGCTCTTTCAGGTGGTTCAGGTTGTAGCTCATGGTTTGGTTGTTTGATATCGGTTCCCCTCGGCTTCGCTCGGGGCAAAGTCAGCCCCGGCGGTACTTAATGACGGGTTCTATGAATTCGAAAACAGCGCGGACGCTGTCGTGCAGGCTCATCTGGTCGGTGCGGATTTCCAGGGCCGGGTTTTCCGGCGGTTCGTACGGAGCGTCGATGCCGGTGAAGCCTGTTATTTCTCCGGCGCGGGCTTTTTTGTAGAGGCCTTTGACGTCGCGGGCTTCGCACACTTCCAGCGGGGCGTTGATGTAGATTTCAATGAAATCTTCTTCGCCGATGATATTGCGGGCCATCTGCCGGATGGCCGCCGTAGGGCTGATAAAGGAGTTGATGGTGATGATGCCGCTGTGGACGTAGAGTCTGGACAGTTCGGCGATGCGGCGGATATTTTCCCGCCGCCCTTCGTCGCTGAAATCTACGTTATTATTGATGCCGGTGCGGACGTTGTCGCCGTCCAGGGCCTGGGGGAAATAGCCTTCGTTGTAGAGGCGCCGTTCCAGGTGCTGGGCGATGGTGCTTTTGCCCGAGCCCGACAGGCCGGTCAGCCACAGCACCTTGCTGTGTTGCATGAGCCGGTTTTCGCGGTCAGCCCGCTGCAGAAACCGGTCGTGGATGGGATGGAGATGCTTGTTCAAGGCGATTCTGAATTCTACTTTGGTAAACAATCCACCACTAAGGTCAGGTAGCGCCAAATCCACACTGCCCGGTATTTAATTGGGATTCGTGGGATTTAGAGACTTAGTGGCAAAAAACAACGGCAAAGAAACGGCAAATCCGTTATTTACCCAAATCCACTTCCTGTTGCTTTGCCGGGCGCCTGAAGATGTGACGTACCGTTCCTCTCGGCACCATCTGCCAGGCCCGCTCGTGGAGGTAGTATATCGCCAGTTTAATAACCAGTTCCAGCCCGGCAACGATGCTCGATTTCTGGAGGACATCATCGCAGCCCGTGCCCGAAAAAATGAAAAAGGCGAGGGCAAAAGTGGTTGCCGTGGCGATCAGCCGCCAGGTGACGGCTTTGAGGATACTCCGCAGTTTTGATTCTTTTTCCATGGCCTTCTCTTTTTAATGGGGAATGTGTTCCCGGTAAACCTCATTCCCGGGAAGTTGCAAATATGGGGATAAATTGCAAGTATCCTATTATCCCTATAGGGATTTTATGAAATCAAAAATCCGGTTAATTTAAACAGAAAAGCGTTATCATAGCTGAATTGTTGACAAACTTGTACCATGGAGAAAAACAAAAAGCGGTTTGAGACCCAGGCTATCCGGGGGCAGATGGAAAGCACCGGCTACCGCGAGCACAGCACGCCCTTGTTCCTGACTTCCAGCTTCACCTTTCCCAGCGCCGAGTTGATGGCCGACACCTTTGCCGGCCAGGCCGACGGCATCATTTATTCCCGATACAGCAACCCCAATACCGACGAGCTGATCCAAAAGGCATGCGCCATGGAAGGGGCGGAAGACGGCTTCGCCACGGCTTCCGGCATGGCGGCCGTTTTTGCCGGTTTGGCGGCGTTCCTGCAGGCCGGCGACCACGTCCTGGCCTCCCGGGCAGTCTTCGGCTCGACCCATCAGATCCTCACGGAACTGCTGCCCCGCTGGGGCATTACGCACACTTATGCCGACCCGCAGGACATCGACAACTGGGAACAGTACCTGACGCCCAATACCCGCATGATCGTCCTGGAAACCCCTTCCAACCCGGGCCTGGCGCTGATCGACCTGGAAAAGGCCGGCGCCCTGGCGCGCCGCCACGGCCTGATCCTCAACGTCGACAACTGCTTTGCCACGCCCTGCCTGCAGCGGCCGCTGGAGTACGGCGCCCACCTCTCCGTGCACTCCGGCACCAAATGGATGGACGGCCAGGGGCGCGTCCTCGGCGGCCTGGTCGTTGGCGATGCAGAGCTGATCGAAAAAGTGCGGTTCTTCTGCCGCCATACCGGCCCGGCCATGTCGCCCTTTAATGCCTGGATCCTGTCTAAAAGCCTGGAAACCCTGTCCGTGCGGATGGAGCGCCACTGCGGCAATGCCCTCCGGCTGGCCAATTTCCTGGAGGGGCACCAGGGTGTGAGCCGGGTTCTTTATCCCCATTTGCCTTCCCATCCGCAGTATGAGCTGGCCAGGAAACAGATGCGCCTGGGAGGCGGCATCGTGGCCTTTGAACTGGAGGGCGGGGCAGCGGCCGGCATGCGGTTCCTCAACCGCCTCCGGATGTGCTCCCTGTCTTCCAACCTGGGCGATTCCCGGACGATCGCCACCCACCCGGCTTCCACCACCCACTCCAAACTCAAAGAAGAGGAACGGCAGGCGGTGGGCATCCGGCCGGGCCTGGTGCGCGTTTCCGTCGGCCTGGAACATATCGATGATATTGTGGAGGATGTGGGGCAGGCGTTGGGGGGAAGGAGTGAAGGAGTGAAGGAGTGATTAACAGGGGCTTAGAGTCGGTTTTATGTATCCTGGGCGCGATTCCTTTTTGTACCCCTTGCTCGGTTTTAGGCCCATCCGGCCGGCAGGCGCCTAACGCCCAAAACCTAATGCCTAAATCCTCCCAACATCGGAGGGGGCACAATTTAGCATCGCACCCTGTATCATCATCTGTATCCAGGTACTTACGTGGAAATATGAATGCACGCATACCCATCCCCTACCCCACCCCATCCGGCAGCTTCACCTCCGAATCGATGGTTTCGCATTCGTTGAAGGCGGCGAACTCCCGAAGGCTTCTGGCCAGGCTCTTCCACAAGCTGCCCTTTTCCGCTTTGCCCTCTTCCCAGGCGAGTTTTTTGACCCAGAGCACCCTGGTTTTGCGATCGGCTTTGAGGTCGGCCTGGCCCACGAACTCCGTGCCGCGCAGCAGGGGCAGGCTGAAGTAGCCCACCTGGCGCTTGTCTTTAGGCACGTAGCACTCCAGGGTGTAGGAAAAGCCGAACAGTTCATCCAGGCGTTTGCGCTGGATGACGAGGTTGTCGAAAGGAGACAGGATGCGGATACGGCGTTCGCGGGGCAGGCCGTGCAGGTTTTCCAGGGAGGATGGAAAAGCGTAGTAAGGTTGGCCCAGCCCTTCCACGGCCAGCCCGGCCAGTTCGCCGGCTTCCACCATATGGGCCAGCTCGCGGTTGATGCCGGCGGCGGAATTTTTGATCAGGTAGCCGATCTCGGAAGCTTTAGCCAGTCCGTGGGCGCGAATATCCCGTTTGATCAGGTAGCGGATGTATTCTTCCCGGGTGGGGCGGCGGGTGTCCACGCCGGCGGGCAGGGCGCGTTCCGTCAGGTCGTACACTTTCTGAAAGCCTTTGCGGGCCACCACCATCAGTTCGCCTTCCATGAAGAGCTGGAAGAGCGTATGGCTGATGGCAGAGGCCGACCAGCCTTCCTTGTTGTTGCCAAAATAAAGCCGCTCGTCTTTTTTGTCAAAATCGCGGGACATCATCGGCCCCTCCGCCCGGATGCGGTCCAGGGCGTACCGGATCAGGCCGGGGTTGCGGCGGTGCCACATGCCGTCGCTGGCGCGGACTTGCTCCTGGCGGGGGATGGCAAAGCGGTAATCGCGCATGGGCAGGTAGGCGGCGGCGTGGGCCCAGTATTCGAAAGCGTTTTTTTCGGCCACCAGCTGACGCAGGTGTTCAGGCCGGTAGTTGGCCACCCGGCTCCAGAGGACGTGGTGGTGGGCGCGTTGCACCACCGAGAGGGTGTCGATCTGGGCGTAGCCGATGTGTTCGAGGGCCTGCAGGGCGCCGGCCTTGCCTTTGAAGGGGTGGGCGGCGGTGAGGGCCTGGCTGCAGACGGCCAGGGCGCGGGCTTGCCGGAGGGGGATCGGGTGCATGGGCCGGATGATTTTCTTTTCAAAAATTAAAGATAGCCATAAGCGATGTAAAGGTGAAAATTCCCGGGGATTATCACTACTGCCCTTTTGCCAATTGCTGAAATTCAGGTTGTAACAAACGGAACTGGGCGACTGGTTGTTATTTTGGAGAAAAGTGCATACTTTAGACTAGGTTTAAATCATGAAATTTCGTTAGATGCCGGCGAAGGATATTTATCACGACCATGTGCGGGAGGCTCTGGAGAAAGACGGATGGACAATCACCGACGACCCATATTCCTTTAGTTTGGGAAAGGTAGATTTCCGCATCGACTTAGGGATCGCGCAACAATAACTTACCCATCTATAGTCGTTCTTTTGCGCGCTGGCGGCGTTGCCAAGCCTCGCCGTAGCTGGGCTATGCCTACGTTTGGCGCCTTGCCAGCACACAAAATAACTTCCTCTATTTTGGGTAACTTATTATTGCGTGATCCCTTAGGGGCTGAAAAAGTGATCGCTGCGGAGAAAGGGAATCAGAAAATCGCTGTAGAGATCAAGAGCTTTATCAAACCTTCGCCGGTCCAGGATATGCATGAGGCGGTTGGAAAGCATGAAATGTACTCGCTGGCTCTTGATCTCAGAGAACCGGATCGGGAACTTTACCTTGCTATTCCCAAACGCGCCTATGACAATTTCTTTCAACGACCATTCATTAAAGAAATCGTGAAAAGAAAAGGAATAAAATTATTGGTTTACCGAATTGATAAAACAGAGATTTCAGAATGGATAAAGTAACCAGGTATCAAAAGGCCATATTGGAGGTTTTAGAGGAATATGCCCAGATAAAACCTGCAAACATGGGTTCGGTTGAAAATCAGGTCATTGCAGATAAGCAGCACAATCATTTCCAACTGATGCGGGTTGGATGGGATAATGATGAGTTTGTCCATGATTGTGTCATGCACTTTGACATTAAAGAAGAAAAGGTTTGGATACAGTGCAACTGGACGGAATTGGACGTAGCGGAAGAGCTGATGGCAAAAGGCGTCGAAAGGAGTGATATCGTCTTGGGATTCATTCCTGAAAATGAACGGAAATATACAGGGTATGCAGCATAACCCGCCTACTGCTGTCGCGGATGCGATAGCCATCGGGATTTATCTCCAAAAGCAGCCTCCAAACATGCTCTAACTAAGCCGAACCCGGCAAGTATCCGAATCTATGCTTTTGCATTCATTAAAAGCGGCAAACTCCTTAAGGCTTCGGCCCAGGGTTCTCAATAGTGGTTCCAGCTATGCTTTTCCATGCTCCTGCATCAGTTTTTTATCTTTTAAAAGTAAAGATAACCAAAGCGTCTTGCCGATAATTCAATATTAAAGGAGAAATTTATGCCGGAAAACAAGAATAATGGCTACAATTTCCGATACGCCCCCCGCCCGGCAGAGCTGGAAAAATGAATGGGCAATAATGGCAGGCCTGGCCCTGGTGCTGGCCGCCGGTGCCTGGTGGCGGAGCGGCACCGAGCCTTCCGCCGAGGGCCTCCTGGCAGAACACCTGGCAACCCTTGACCCTGCCACCATCATTACTCCTGACAGCATACAGGACAATAGCGCGGCCCCGGCGGCCGAGAGCCCGCATGAACAGGCCCGGATTTTATTTCAGAACAAACAGTACAAAGCCGCGCTGCAGGCCATGAAGGCCGTGCCGGCACACCGGAAAAATGACGCTTATTTCTACGAGCTGGGCGTCCTTTATTTGCTAAACCGCCGCCCGGCCAAGGCCGTCGCCGCTTTGCAGCGGATGGAAAACAACTGCGAAGGGGGAAAATACTGGTATCTGGCGCTGAGTTATCACGCTTTGGGAGAGCAGGATTATTGCCGGGAAGAGCTGTTCCGCGCACTGCATGCCCCGGGCCGTGCCTGGAGAAGGAAGGCCCGCAGGATGCTGAAGGCGCTGGGGTAGTTATAGAAGCTGTTTGAATTGCATCTGAAAAGCAGGTCGTAACCCTACATCTGCGTATCATACATAACCGGAAATTGCTCCGGAATCTCACTGTCCGGCTCCCCCATATTTTGCCGCAGGTCGATTTCAATCCCTCTGGCAATGGTCGAGATAGGCACGTCATTGGCGGAACCCTCAAAGGGGTTTTCGCCGGTTCTCCCTATCCTTTCCATGGTGTGGAAAACCCAGGCCACCGCCACGTAAAAGGGAATGGACAACCACATAAAATAACGGCCGAAAGCAGGGTAGTTTTCGCTTACTTCCTTTCCGATATCGTGAAACTGAGGAACGATGGCCAAGGGCAGCAGCATGACAAAAACCCACATGAAATAATGATTGAGGGAAGCGAAGTGCCGTGGATAGGGAAAGTTTTTAATGCGCTCCGATTTTCCCTGCAGCGTGAATAACTCTTGCAATACGCCTTCCAGCTCCAGAAAGGAAAACTCCCAAACCACGCCGCTTTCTTTCAACCTCCGGAGGTGATGAGACTGGAGGTACAACACGGCCGTTTGCTTGTTGTTTTTGCCCATCACATATTCGAGGTCTTCCTCCGAAAGATAAGGTTTCATGTCGTTTTCAACGGTCGAATCCCGTTCCGGCGGCCTGATGATTTCGGTCCATTCTCTATTGGTTTTTTCTTGTATCGCCGTTTCCCAGGGTTTCGGGGCCCGCATGGCGTGCCGCAGGGCAGTCATCCAGGCAATATGCCGGTACGTCAGGGTTTTGATCTCATGGCGCAATTCTTGGTCCGACAATTTGACGCTCGCATGCTCATTGGACAACATGTCCTGTACAAACATCCCAAAGGTCCTGGAAGTATTGACGATGCCGCCCCATATTTTCCTGGCTTCCCAAATTCTCCCATAGGCCGAGTTGTTCTGAAAACCGATAACAAAAGCGACGGCGGTGCCGATCAAAGCCAAAGGAGTCCATGGGATTTTCAGCCATCCTAAGTCAAAAAATTCATAGGCCCCGACGACCACGACAATAATGATTAAAAACAGGGAGGTCTCGTAGCGCGTCCACTTGGCCATGTCTTTGGCTTTGAATACTTTCTGGGTGTACATATGGCGAGTTTAGCGTTTTGGTGAAAAAACAAGCTCTTATTGCTCCAAAGTAGTGATCAAAGCTAAATAATGCACCACAGAAACCGAAAACCCTCTACGCCAAAATGCCCAACCTCAGCCTCCATTTTCTATCCGGACAGGTCCATCACCAGGCCGGCGGAGAGGAATAGCCAGAGAGTGGCGGTTTTCCATGATTGGCGGCCATTGGCCTTAGATGGAAGGCACTATGGAAGTGCTTCTATCTGAGCAGATTGTTCGAATTCTGTCAAGCACAACCGAAAACGTCCAGCAGTATGGTAGTATAACTCATCTGATCAACTCCCCCCCAACTCCCTAACCATCCGCTGATAAGCAAAAAGCCGGAGAAACTCCCCCGCAGTCCTTTTGTGCGACAAGTAGGGCGCGCCCCGCCGGCGGTTGGCCCGCGCCACGCGGCCGATGATGCTCCAGTGGCGGGCGATGTCGCGCAAGGCGCTCCAATAGGTGCCGTTTTGCGGGTCGTAAATGTGGGTAGGTTCGGAGCAGGTGCCGTTGATCTCGATGACCTTCATGCCTTCGCCGGTATGCAGGGCGTCCAGGCTTTCGCATTTGATGTCCAGCCGGCCATAGTACAACCCTTCGACTTCTTTGGTAATCCGGTCGAAATTGCGGCAGATGGCCTCGCTGATCAGGTGGTTGCTGTTGATGAAGCGGGTGCCTTTGGCGTGGTTGCCGACAATGCCCAGGTTCACCAGCTCGCCCCGGGCGGGCACGCGGGCAAGGAGGGCGGCGTCCGTAGCCCGGATGCGCTCCAGTTGCAGCACCGCCCGCGGATTTTCCCGGATCAGGGCTTCCACCGTTGAGCGGCCGTCGCCGGACACGCGGAGGAACTCCTTGGTGGTGATGGAAGTGACCTGGCCTCTTTCTTCCCCGGGCATTCGATAGTAGAGGACACCCACCTCCAAAGGCAGGCGGATGTACTCCTGAAGGATAAAACGGACGGGGAAGCGCAGCAGGTAATCGGCCAGTTCGCCTTCGTCGGCCACCTTTTTCACCAGCAGCCCCCGGAAGCCCAGGTCGGGCTTGGCGATGAGCGGAAACGCGATGCCCTCCGCCTGCAGGCGCAACGGCAGGGAGACCAGGGATTCGCCGGGCCGCCAGAGCAGGCTGCGCGGCCGGAAGCGCTCCGGTATTTTCTGTACGGTGTCGAACTTGGATTCCAGCCCCATGCCGCCGGTGTAGATGCCGGGGTTGGCGGCGGTAAAGAAGCACATATGCCCCGAGCGCAGCATCTGCCAGAGGATTTGGGGGATGACGGGATAGTAGAAGGCTTTGGAGGGCCAGTATTCCCAGTTGAGCAGCCGGATGAAGGACGGCCTTTTTTTAACGCGATCCCACCACTTCACTTTGCAGCCCGATTTTAGTTTGTTTCATCTGCCGGTTGAGCAGGTCGTGGTACTGCATGTCCAGAGCGGCAGCGTCTTTGACGATGCTCGTGACGCTCACCGTCCGCACGATGTCTCCCCGGTTCATCACCACGTCGTTCCAGGGGTCGCCGTCGCCGGCGTTGAAGTGAAAGTCCAGGATCTCTTCCCGCGTAAAGCGGTTGCGGCCTTTGCGCCATTCGTCAAACCACTGTTCGCGCTTCCGGCGTATTTCCGGAGGATACAGCGGGGCGGAAGACCAGATGCGGGGCTGGCCGGCATCCAGCCATTGCCGGTGGCCCTGCTGCTCGTCCCAGCGGAACTCCAGCAGCCTGCCCTGTTCCAGGACGATCAGGGTAAAAGGCTCCATGCCTTCGAAGCGATAATCGTTGAGGAAATCCTCTGCGGCGGGATACTCGAAAAAGTCGAGGGCCATCAGGCCGCGGCTGCGCCGGTAGGGCGGCCGCCGCTCGTGCTTTTCGAAGGCCCCGTTGAGGATGCAGGCCAGGCGGTTGGCGCTGGAAATGGCGATCCACGTCCCCCCGGCGGCCTCGTCGCGGGGGAAGGCCAGCTCCTGCCCGGCTGTGTGCAGGCGGGAGATGTTCTGGGGCGAGCGCGCCGGCGCTTCGTCCCGGTTGGACGTCAGGATGTAATTGCCCCTCTCAAGGGGTATGTAGGTTACGGTACACATTCTAAGCCTTTTTAGGGAATGAAGGAACGAATTAATGAATGATCATTCCATCATTCCATCATTCCTTCATTCCTTCATTCCATCCCCGTCCTCGTGCCTCGGCCGGGTAAAATTCCTTCACCTCTTTCCCCATACACCACCATAACATCCCCCAGCTCCTTCCGGTTGATATCCGGCACCCGGGCATTTTCGGCCGGGTAACCTACCGGTATCAGCAGGAAAGGGCGTTCATTTTCCGGGCGGCCCAGGATTTCCTGCAGGAAATTCATAGGGCTGGGCGTATGGGTCAGGGAGGCCAGCCCGGCGTTGTGGATGGCTGCCAGCAGGAAGCCGGTGGCCAGGCCGACGGATTCGTTGACGTAGTAGTTTTTTTTCTTTACGCCGTCTGCCAGATCGTACGCTTTCTTGAAAACGACGATCAGGTAGGGCGCTGTTTCCAGGAAGGGCTTGTGCCAGTCGGTGCCGAAGGGTTCCAGGTCGGCCAGCCATTCCTCGGACATGCGGCCGTGGTAGTTCTCGTATTCTTCTTTTTCCGCTGCCTCGCGGATCCGGCGTTTAAGTTCCGGGGCGGATACTACGCAAAACGTCCACGGCTGCTTGTTGGCGCCCGACGGGGCGGAAGAGGCCGCCAGGATGATTTGCTCGATTATCTCCAGCGGCACGGGCTTGTCGGAAAAGTCGCGCACAGTGCGGCGGCGGTCCATGAGCTGATAGAATTCCCGGCTGCGCCGGAGCATCTCTTCCCGGGGGAAGCGGATTGCTTTGTAGGGGATGAAATTGTTTTCTGCTTTGGGCATAGGCCTGAGATTTTCAAGCGGGTAAAGGTAAAACAACTCATCGGATAAATGGAGGTATTGGTTGGCTATTCGCGGTTCGCTATTTGCCGTTCGCTATTTGCCGTTCGCTATTTGCTATTCGCGGTTCGCCGTTCGCTATTTGCCGTTCGCGTTAGCCTTTGGCTATTTGGAGTACGCGGTTGGCAGTTCGCAGTTCGCCGCGAACCGCAAAAAGCGAACTGCAAATAGCGGACTGCGTCCCTCACGGCGTCGACACCGACACCGGCAGCACCTTCCCGTTGAAGAAGAGGTGGCCCTGGGTAGCAAAATAAGCGATGAAGCCGCCCATCTGTTCGCTGCTCACCGGCGCATCGAATCCGGGAAAGGCCTCGGCCAGCATTTCGGTCTGCACGGCGCCCAGGCAGAGGCAGTTGCAGGCGACGTTCCGATCCTTCCACTCCTCGGCCAGGCATTCCGTCAGGTTGGCGAGGGCGGCCTTGCTGGCGCTGTAGCCCAGCAGGCCGGCGAATTTGGCGCTTCCCTGGTAGCCGCCCATGCTGCCGATGTTGAGGATGTGGGCCCGTTCGCTCTGCTCCAGGAAGGGGCGGAGGATCTGGATGAGGTGGGCCGGGCCGAAAAAATTCACCCCGAAGGCACGGTCCCAGTCGGTGGTGGTGATCTCTTCGAACGGCTTTTTCAGCAGGTAGCCGGCGTTGTTGATCAGCACGTCCACCCGCCCCATGGGTTTGACTTTATCGAACAGCGCCCGGGCGTCGGGTTGGAGGAGGTCGAAGGCCAGGTAGTCCAGGTTTTCGCCGGCTTGCTTTTTCAGGGCCTTCAGGTTTTTCTCGTCGCGGGAGAGGGCCAGCACCCGGTGGCCCTGGCGGGCCAGTTGAACAGCTACATCGAAGCCTATGCCCCGGCTGGCACCGGTGATTATAGTATTGTTCATTTTTTCCATTATCATTTAATGAATGGGATTTGTATAATGACAGGATACGGCGAATATGAGTCAAAGAGGTGCAAAAGCATAGGGATGATTAATGGCAGTAAATCAGGATTTCAGGAAATGCCAGCTGAATGCAGTAATTAAACAGCATGAGGATTAATACAAACCAAACCACTTATTTTATCGAAATCAGTGGTATTTCGAGTTACTAAATCCATATCGTGAACCATGGCTGTGGAGGCGATTACGGCATCAGGGAGTTTGATTTTGTTGGATTTGCGAAGTTCAATTACTTTTTCAGCCACCCTGTCAGATAACCCAAGAACCACTGCATCATCAAAAAAAGCAGTTAATAATTTTTCTGTAGACGGAGAACTCGGAAATCCTAAAACCTCAATTTTAGTGATTATTGAAACATTAGGGATATCATTGACTAATTTATCCATGAACGTGGTTCCGGAGGGAGGCAACTTACCCATAAGATAGTCAATAACAGCATTGCTGTCAATCAAATACGGTTTTCCCATTCTTCCCGGCTTTGCTGTATGTGCTGTTGAAGTGCTTCCCCTTCATTGGCCGGCAATTTGCCCCTATATTTTTCTGATAGCTTTTCGGTAGAAAGCATGGTTTTTTCAACCAACCGAATGAGTTGGAGTTCCTCAAGGTCCAGCAACAATTTCAAGGCCTTGGGGTCTTTTAATTGGATGATCCAGGTATCCATATTAAGATTTTTTCCACTTTCATGAATCAGGCAGTAATATACAAACGCAGATCGGGCTGGAGAAGTTCTTGACAAAGATTTATCCTGTTGTGGTTTCAACCTTATCCCTGTGGCCGCATCAAAATCTCTTCCACCACCGTATTCCGGCTCATCGACCAGGCGTTCCAGACAGCCAGGGCGACGTCTTCAGCGCGCATCAGGCTTTCTTCCGGCACGCCGGTGCCTTCCCAGGAGGACGACCAGGTGGCGCCGGGCAGCACTGCCGTCACCCGTACGCCGTGGCCCTGCAGTTCCAGCCGCAGGGCTTTAGTGAAGCCCAGCAGGGCGAATTTGGTCACGCCGTAGGCGCCTTTGTCCGGCTCTGCCTCCCGGCTCGCCGTGGAACAGATGTTGAAAATATGGCCGTGGTGGCGCTCTTTCATCGCCGGCAGCAGCGCCTTGGTGAGGTAGTAGGGGCCGAAGAGGTTGACCGTCATCATTTGTTCCAGGACGTAGTCTTCCTCCTCCGTGATGTCGTCCGCCAGGAACAGGCCGGCGTTGTTGACCAGCACGTCGACGGTAGAAAAATGGCCGAGCACTTCCCGGGCGAAGTTTTTGGCTTCGTCCTTATGCCCCAGGTTGGCCGGCAGGGCCAGGACTTCTGAATCCGGGAAGTACGAGGCAAAGCTGCGCCGCATGGCCCGCAAATCCTCTGCTGAGCGGGCGGTGACCGCCAGGTCGAACCCCCCGGCCGCAAAAGCCTGTGCAATAGCATATCCGATCCCTTTGGTCGCTCCGGTGATGACGGCATTCATAGCGTTTCAATTTAACCTGGACTATAATTCAACCTGATTTCGGGGGGCATTGTTTTGTAAAGCCGGAATCTGGCAGGGCAGGCAATTCAGCAAACTAACCGTTCAGGGACATGGCACCCGCCTTCGCAAAAGCTCTCCCGGGTAAAATTCAACAATATAACCATCCTCACTTCCCCTACCCTTTTTTAGCTGGCAAATTTACCCTAATTTTGGCGCTCCAAACCAAGCCTGATGTTTTTAAAGAATTTTTTCTATCACATGGGGCGGTACACCATAATGCTCGGCACCAGCTTTTCGCGGCCGGAGAAGCATTACATGTACTACAAGGAGACGATGCGGCAGATGAACGACATCGGCATCGGCTCCCTGGTCATCGTGGTGCTGATCTCCATATTTATCGGCGCCGTAACGGCTGTGCAGTTTTTGTACCAACTGGACGGCACCCTGGTGCCGGTGTATTACGTAGGGTATATCATCCGCGACAGCACCATCATCGAGCTGGCGCCGACCATCACCTGCCTGGTGCTGGCCGGCAAGGTAGGCTCCAATATGGCGGCGGAGCTGGGCGGCATGCGGCAGAAAGAACACATCGACGCCATGGAGATCATGGGCGTCAACACGGCAGCCTACCTGATCATGCCTAAGGTCGTCGCTGCCCTGGTCGTCATCCCCATGCTGGTGGCTATCGCCGCCTTCGTCAGCGTCATCGGCGGCTACCTGGCTGCCGTGCCGACCGGCATGATGTCCGACGCCGAATACATCCAGGGGGTGCGTTCTTTTTTCGAACCGTTCAACGTGGTGATGATGTTCGTCAAAGCGGTGGTCTTTGCCTTCCTGCTGACGACGATCTCCTGCTACCAGGGATACCACGTGCGCGGCGGCAGCATCGAACTGGGGCAGGCCAGCACCAACGCAGTGGTCTTCAGCGACATCATGATCCTGCTGGCGGATTACCTGATCGCGGTGCTGCTGACGGGGTAATAGGGAGAAGAATTGTTATATTGCTGAATTGTTAAGTACCTGGACTGAAATAGTGAAATATGTGGAAATATATTGAAATACCTGGAAATACCCACCAAACCTGGGCTTGCAATGTATTTCCTTGTTTCCATGTATGTCAAAGTATTTCTGACCAGGCACTTATATTGCTGAGGGCACTCCTGAAAAACACACTGACAAAAGATGATCAGAGCAGAAAACATATACAAGTCATTTGACGACAATGAAGTCCTGAAGGGCATCACTACGGAATTTTATCCGGGGAAAACCAACCTCATCATCGGCCGGAGCGGGGCCGGCAAGACCGTGCTGCTCAAGCTGCTGATCGGGCTGCACACCCCCACGTCCGGAAAGGTCTACTACGACAACGTGGACTTTTTCAGCCTCAGCAAGAAAGAAGTCCGCGCCATCCGCATGCAGGTGGGCATGCTCTTCCAGGCCTCCGCCCTGTTCGACTCCATGACCGTAGAGGAGAACATCCGCTTTCCGCTGGACATGTTCACCAGCATGACCTGGAAGGAAAAGAAAAACAGGGTCAATTTCTGCCTGGAGCGCGTCAGCCTGGGCAAGGTGAACGACAACTTCCCCTCCGAGATCAGCGGCGGCATGCAGAAGCGGGTGGGCATCGCCCGCGCCATCGTCCTGGAGCCCCGGTACCTGTTCTGCGACGAGCCCAACTCGGGGCTGGATCCCAAGACTTCCATCGTCATCGATGAACTCATCAAGGACATCACCGTGGAGAACAACATCACCACCGTGATCAACACCCACGACATGAACTCGGTGATGGAGATCGGCGACAACGTCATCCTCCTTTACCAGGGCGAGATCGCCTGGCGCGGCAACCGGGACGAGGTGCTGCAGAGCGACAACGAAACGCTGCACGACTTCATGTTCGCCTCCCCCTTCCTGCAACAACTGCGGGACTCAGCCCTGCAGAAATAATTACCCGCATGCTTGCCAGTTTCCGGGTAATTCTTATATCTTTGCAAAACTTTTTGAAAAAGGGATTTATAGTGAAGGAAAACCTCCAAAAGCGGAGGGATTCTCAAGGAAAATCCCGGGATTGCTCCGGCAACAAATAACGAGCAACCTACAACTGATAACTTCAACCGATGCCCAGGTGGCGGAATTGGTAGACGCGCCAGCTTGAGGGGCTGGTGTTCGCAAGGACGTGCAGGTTCGAGTCCTGTCCTGGGCACAAAGCAAAAAGCCCGGCTGCTAACGCAGCCGGGCTTTTTGCGTAGGGGACGGGACGAGAAGCCTGTCCCACCCACCGGCTCGATTGAACAGCCGGATTTGCTGGCCCGCGGAGAACTGCCATCGGTATTTAATGGATCGCCACAGCGGTTGAATCCTAATTGCTCGGCAAAGCGGACCATCCGACGCATAGGGCTTGGCGGCAAGGATATCGTCAAAGGCGGCAATGTCGCTTTCGGGTAATTGACCGAGCGCCTGGACGGAAGGACGAAGGATGTCTTCCCTTTTTTCCTTGTCCCAGTCCAATAGCGGTTATTCCCTTTTCAGGAAAACTCCAGCCCCCGCTCTTCAACCTTTGCAGGACATAGCACTGTACAACCAGGCCTATGCCCCCCCCTACTCATCATGCAACACCAGCAACGGCAGTTCGCAGTGGAAGGCCTCGGTGAGCGTGGCGCTCGTTTTGAACAGCCGCTCGAAGAAGCCGATCGTGCTGTGCTTGCGGCGCACCAGGCAGAGCATATCCGCATCCACCGATTTCACGAAAGCCTTGATCGTTTCGTGCAGGCTGCCTTTTTCCTCTTCGATGTGGAAAGCGTGGGGCAGGCCGCCCATCCAGTTCACTGTTTCCAGCAGGGCTGCCTCGTCGGCCTGCGCTTTATCCTTCACGCTATGGAAGATGTGAACCTCGGCGCCGAACCGGCGGGCCAGCGCCCGGAGGGGTTCGACGACGCCTTCTCCGGACAGGCTCATATTGGCAATGGCAAAAGCGATGTTTTTGACCGGCCGGGGCGTAAACCCATCGGGGATGGCCAGAATCGGGATAGATGTATGCCGCATCACACCGCCGGTCACGCTGCCCAGGAAGACCTCTTTGAGGCCGCTGGCGCCTTTGGTGCCCATCACGATGAGGCTGTACCCGCCGTCCCGGGCAAAATCCGCAATGCTGTGCACAGCGTCGCCCTTAATGGCCCTGGCATCTGCCTCGATCCTGGAAGGGGCCGCTTTGAGTATCGCCGCCAGTTCCTTTTCCGCTTCCTCGCGCAGGATGTTGTCTATGGACACGAGCATGTCTGAGCGTTGCGCCACCTGGAAGGTGTGCAGGAGGGTGAGCCGGCTGTCAAATTTACAGGCCAGTTCTCTGGCATAGTGGAATGCGTTCACTGCATTTTCGGAGAAATCGGTAGGAACCAGTATCTTTTTCATAGGCATAGAGTTTGAAAGTGGGTAAAAGTACAGGCCAATTCCGGCGGGTATTCAAAATGCTCACTCTACACCAACAAGGAGCTCGATTGATGGATGCCTGTTCCCCCAATTTAGGGCAATTCTTTCAAAGAAAAGATGACGAGTATCACCCCCCGCCCTTACGAAAATCATCAGGTTTTCACCGAAAAAAAGCTATTTTTAGGGCCGTTGTTAATAAATAACCGAACGATCTATGGAACAAAAGCTCCAGGAATTGCTGGATAAAGTGTATACTGAAGGCGTAGCGAAGGGGCAGGAAGTGGCTTCCACCATAGTCCGGGACGCCGAGCGGAAGGCCGAACACATTCTGGAAGAAGCCCGCCGGGAAGCCGCCGATGTGCGGCGGCAGGCCAGCGAAGAAGCCGAAGAGCTGAAGCGCAACGTGGCTTCCGAACTGCGCCTCTCCGCCAGCCAGTCCATCCAGGCGCTCCGGCAGCAGATCAGCCGCCTTGTCCTGCTGGAGGCCGTCGACAAACCGGTGCGCGATGCCTTCTCCGATGAAGATTTTATCAAGGGCCTCATCGAAACCCTGGTGGCAAACTGGCACCCGGGCCAGGATGGGCAGGAGGGCCTGGCCCTGATGCTGCCGGAAAAAAGCCGGGAAAGCCTCGGCCGTTACTTTTCCGCCAAAGCGCAGGACGCCCTGAACGCATCCCTGCGGGTTGACTTCGACGGCAGGCTCGAAAGCGGATTTCGCATCGGCCCGGCCGACGGCCGCTACGTCATCTCTTTTACCGACAGCGATTTCGAGATGTTCTTCAAGGATTACCTGCGCCCGAAAACGAACGCCGTCCTCTTCGGATCAGATTGACCCGGCGCGGCCGAAACACAGAAAAAAGCTTTTATGCCGGATAACCGAAAAAGAAATGACGGCGCTCTGACACAGCCGTTCCCAGGGCGGAATTATTATTACCTGATCGCCGGGCTGCCGGATATGGCCCTGGAGCAGAGCAAGCTCCCGCTCTCCCTTCCGGAGCTGATGGAGCAACTGGCCCTGTCGCTCCACCCCGACGACCTGCGGCTTGCCCGCCTGATCTTCCTGCCCGCCGACAACCGCAACCTGCTGCGCCTCCTGCGAAAGGAAGCATCCGAATGGGAACCGCACGGCCAGTTCTCCCGGGAAGAGATGGAAGAAGGGCTTAAAGAACCACGCCTGCTGCCGGCCTATATGCGCCGCTTCCGGCAGGCCTACCAGGAGGAAACGCCGGTTTGGCCGGGCATGAGCTGGGAAAACCAACTGGCCCGCCTCGGACACGAATACCTGATGGAAAATACCGATGGCTTCCTGCATCAGTGGTTCACGTTCGAGAACCACCTGAAAAACATCCTGGCGGCCTGGAATATCCGGGAGTACAGCCTGCCCGCCGAAGGGCAGCTCATCGGCGAAAATGTGGCCACGGAAGCCGCCCGCCGGTCCCACGCCCGCGATTTCGGGCTGGCCGCCGAGCTGCCTTTCCTCGACAAGCTCCTGCACGCCCTGGAGCAGGACAAACTGCTCGAACGGGAACGGGCCATCGCCCGGATCAAATGGAACTACATCGACGAACTGAATACCTTCCATTATTTCACCGTGGAGGTTGTCCTCGGATACCTGCTGAAGTGGATCATGCTCGACCGGTGGACCCAGCTGGACACCGAGAGAGGCCTGCGCCAGATCGGCAGCCTGATCGCTAAACTGGAAGGGGATTTTGAGTTACCGAAACAATTTGCGCTGGCATGAACGACACAGCCCAACACACAAAAGGAAAGGTGAGCGGCATCATCGCCAACCTGGTCATCGTCCAGGTCGACGGCCCGGTGGCCCAGAACGAGATCGGCTTCATCCGCCACGGCGGCGCGCCGCTCATGGCCGAGGTAATCAAAATTATCGGCGACAAAGCCTACGTGCAGGTGTTCGAAAGCACCCGCGGGCTCCAGCCCGGCATGGAGGTCGAATTCGCCGGCCACCTGCTCGAGGCCACCCTCGGGCCGGGCATCCTGTCCAGGAACTACGATGGCCTGATGCATGACCTCGACACCATGACCGGCATCTTCCTCAAACGAGGGGAATATACCCCCGCGCTCGACCTGGAGAAAAAATGGAGCTTCCGGCCTCTCGCCCAACCCGGCAGCCCGGCCACAGCCGGCAGCTGGCTGGGCGAGGTGAAAGAAAACAACATCCCTCACAAGATCATGGCGCCTTTCAAGCTGGAAGGGCAGTATACCATCCAATCGCTCGCCGCTCCCGGCGATTATACCGTAACGGAAACCATCGCCGTGCTGGCCGACAGCCGCGGCAACGAGGTGCCGGTGGCCATGGCCCAGCAATGGCCGGTGAAAAGGGCCGTCAAAGCCTACCGGAACAAGCCCCGGCCGTTCAAGCTGCTGGAAACCGGCGTGCGCACCATCGACACCCTAAACCCCATCGTGGAAGGAGGCACCGGGTTCATCCCCGGCCCCTTCGGCAGCGGCAAAACGGTCATGCAGCACGCCATCTCCAAACAGGCAGAGGCCGACATCGTGGTCGTCGCCGCCTGCGGAGAGCGCGCCAACGAAGTGGTGGAGCTGTTCACCGAATTCCCGGAACTGGACGACCCCTGGACCGGCCGCAAGCTCATGGAACGCACCACCATCATCGCCAACACTTCCAATATGCCGGTGGCCGCCCGGGAAGCCTCCGTCTATACCGCCATGACGATCGCCGAGTACTACCGCTCCATGGGCCTCAAAGTGCTGCTGCTGGCCGACTCCACCTCCCGCTGGGCGCAGGCCCTGCGCGAAATGTCCAACCGCATGGAGGAACTGCCCGGCCCCGACGCCTTCCCCATGGACCTGCCGGCCATCATCTCCAATTTCTACTCCCGCGCCGGTATCGTGTTCCTGAGCAACGGCCAGACCGGCTCCATCACCTTTATCGGCACGGTGTCGCCGGCCGGCGGCAACCTCAAGGAACCCGTCACCGAATCGACCAAAAAGGTGGCGCGCTGCTTCTACGCCCTGTCCCAGCAACGGGCCGACAGCAAGCGCTACCCCGCTATCGATCCCATCGAGAGCTACTCCAAGTACCTGGAGTATCCCGAATTGCAGAAGACGCTCAACGAACAGATCGCCCCGGATTGGGTGAACCGGGTGGAGGAACTGAAAAATATCCTGCTGCGCGGCAAGGAAGCTTCCGAACAGATCAACATCCTGGGCGACGACGGCGTGTCGGTCGACACCCACCTGGTCTTCTGGCGGTCCGAAGTCATCGATTCCATCATCCTGCAACAGGACGCCTTCGACGAGGTGGACGCCCGCAGCCCCATGAAACGGCAGAAATACATGGTGGACAAAGTGCTGGAAGTGGCGGCAACCGAACTGTCCTTCGGCTCCTACGAAGAAGTCAACCCCTTCTTCAAAAGGGTGATCGCCGCCCTCCGGCAGATGAACTACTCGGAATTCGAATCCGAAAAATTTAAAAAATACGAAGAGGAACTCAGGCAGATTCTCGGCGAAAGGAAAACAAGTTAGCATGGAAACACGAGCCTTTCAGCGCATTTACACCAAAATCGAAGAGATCACCAAGGCCACCTGCACGGTCCGGGCCAGCGGCGTCGGCTACGAAGAGCTGGCCATGGTGGCGGGCAGGGAGGCCCAGGTGGTCAAAATCATGGGCGACCAGGTGACCCTCCAGGTCTTCGCCGGCACTGAGGGCATCCCGACCAATGCGGAGGTGGTGTTCATGGGCAAAGCCCCCACCCTGAAAGTGGGCGACGCGCTGGCCGGCCGGTTCTTCAACGCCTACGGGCAACCCATCGACGACGGCCCGGCCGTCGAAGGGGAGGAGCGGGAGATCGGCGGCCCTTCCGTCAACCCGGTGCGCCGGAAACAACCTTCCGAGCTGATCACCACCGGCATCGCCGGCATCGACCTGAACAACACCCTGGTGACCGGCCAGAAAATCCCCTTCTTCGCCGACCCCGACCAGCCGTTCAACCAGGTGATGGCCATGGTGGCCCTGCGGGCCAAGGCCGACAAGATCATCCTCGGCGGCATCGGGCTGACCAACGACGACTACCTCTTCTTCCGGAACGTCTTCGAAAACGCGGGCGCCCTGCACCGCATCGTCAGCTTCGTCAACACCACCGAAGACCCCCCGGTGGAACGCCTGCTGGTGCCCGATATGGCGCTCACCGCCGCCGAATACTTTGCCGTGGAAAAGAACGAAAAGGTGCTGGCCCTGCTCACCGACATGACCCTCTATGCGGACGCGCTGAGCATCGTCTCCAACCGCATGGACCAAATCCCCTCCAAGGACAGCATGCCGGGATCGCTCTACAGCGACCTGGCGAAGCTCTACGAAAAGGCCGTGCAATTCGAGGCCGGCGGCTCCATCACCATCATCGCCGTGACTACCCTTTCGGGAGGCGACATTACCCACGCCATCCCCGACAATACCGGCTACATCACCGAAGGGCAGCTGTTCCTGCGCCGCGATACCGAAGTGGGCAAAGTCATCGTCGACCCCTTCCGGAGCCTGTCGCGCCTCAAGCAACTGGTCATCGGCAAGAAGACCCGCGCCGACCACCCCCAGGTGATGAACGCCGCCGTGCGCCTCTACGCCGACGCCGCCAACGCCCGCACCAAACTGGAAAACGGCTTCGACCTGACCGACTACGACGAACGGGCGCTGGAGTTCGCCCGGGAATACTCCCGGCAACTGCTCGCCATCGACGTGAATATCGATACCGAAAAAATGCTGGAAACTGCCTGGGAATTGTTCGCCCGGTATTTCTCACAGGCCGAGGTGGGCATCAAACAGGAATTCATGGACCAGTACTGGCAGGAAGAGTAAAACTGGGATGGGGAGATGGGGAGATGGGGAGATGGGGAGACGGGGAGATGGGGAGATGGGATGGAGATGGGGAGATGGGGAGACGGGGAGACGGGGAGATGGGGAGACGGCAGGGCCTCAACACCACAACACCTAAAAACCACAACACCTAAAAACCACAACACCTAAAAACCTCAACACCTAAAAACCACAACACCATAATACCCAAAAACCACAACACCACATCATAAACATGGCCATCAAATTCCAATACAACAAAACCTCCCTCCAGGAGATGAACAAGCAGCTCCGGATTCGGGTCAATGCGTTGCCGATCCTGAAAAACAAGGAAGCGGCCCTGCGCATCGAGGTGAAGAGAGCCCGGCGGGAGGCCGAAGAGATGGAGCGCCAGCTCGAAACCAAACTGGCACAGCAGGCGGAGATGGCCCGCCTCTGGGAAGAATTCGACCCCGGGCTGGTACAGATCCGGCAGGCCAATATCCACGAAAGAAAAATAGCGGGAGTGGCCGTGCCCGAACTGGCCGGCATAGAATTCCAGCAGCCGGCCTTCAGCCTGTACAACCAGCCGGCCTGGTTCCCCGCCGGCATTGAGCGGGTAAAAGAACTGGCCGCCCTGGCGATACAAAAAAAGCTCTTCTTCCGAAAAACAGAACTGCTGGACCATGCCCGGAGAAAGGCAACCCAAAAGGTCAACCTCTACGAAAAGGTACAGATTCCCGGGTACGAAGACGCCATACGCAAGATCAAGCGCTTCCTGGAGGATGAGGAGAACCTGGCCAAATCGGCCCAGAAGATCGTCAAGAAGAGACAACAAGAAAAAAAATTATCCCTATGATCGTGCCCATGAAGAAATACGTCTTTCTGGTGCACCATTCAGAGTACATCGGCTTTCTGGATGAGTTGCGGGGCCTGGGCGTCCTCCACGTACAACAGGAGAAGGGCGAGCCCTCGGAGGAGCTGCTGCGCCGCATCCAGCTACAGAAGGATATCCGGGATACGCTGGCGGCGCTGCGCCACCGGATCGTCGACCAAACCGAGGGGACGGAGCTTTCGGAAACCGGCGGCATCGCCATCACCCGCACGTTTCAGGAGCTTACCGACCGGCAGGAAAGCCTGCAGCAGGAACTCAGCGCCCTGAAAAAGGAGATCGGCTTCCTGCAACCCTGGGGCGATTTTTCGCCCCACCTGATCACCCTCCTGGAGCAGGGCGGCCTCAAGGTGCATTTCTTTGTCTGCCCGGCCCGCAAGTACCGGCCCGAATGGGAACAGCAGTATCCCGTACAGGTCATCAATACCCTGCCTCCCAATGCCTACTTCGTGGCCATCACCCCCCGGGATAACCCGCCGGATATCGACGCGGAGGAAATCCCCCCGCCGGAGGAAAGCCTGCGCAGCCTGCTGGCCAAGGCGGAGGCCTTGCAAAAGCAGATCGACGCCATCGACGAGAAGCTCGACAACTTCACCCTGATGGCCCAGCCCGCCCTGGAAGACGCCCTGGCGGAGGTAGGACAAAGCATACAGCTGGTCACCGTCGTCGACAATACCCGCAAGGAAGCGGACGACAGCGTCATGGTGCTGCGCGGTTTCGCGCCGGTGGGCCGGGAGGAGGCGCTCCTCTCCTACTGCGACGAGCACAACATCCTGTTCCTCTCGGAGCGGCCGGCGCCGGAGGACGAGCCGCCGGTGCTCCTGAAAAATTCGCGTTTTTCGCGCTTGTTCGAGCCTATCGGGGAGCTGTTTTCCCTGCCCGCCTACCAGGAGGTGGACCTGACGCCTTTCTTCGCGCCTTTTTTCATGCTGTTCTTCGGGTTCTGCCTCGGCGACGCCGGCTACGGGCTGGTGGTCCTCCTGGGCGCTACCCTTTACAAATTCCGGGCCGGGGAAAAGTTCAGGCCGGTGCTTTCCCTAGCCCAGTTCCTGGGCGTCGGCACCATCATCTTTGGCATCCTGACCGGCACAGTTTTCGGCCTCAACCTGCTGGGCGAGCAGTTCGCCTGGCTGGGCGGGGCCCGCAATTTTATGATCAACAGCGACCAGGCCTTTCAGCTGGCGCTGATCCTGGGGCTGGTGCAGATCATCTTCGGCCTGTTCCTGCAGGCGCGCAACCGGGCGCGGCAGTTCGGCTTTGTATATTCCATTTCAACTTACGGCTGGATCATCCTGTTGCTGAGCATCCTGGACCTGGCCGTGCTGAAGCGGACCGGCGCCGTATCCACCTGGACGGCCTGGCTGGGGGTAGGGCTGATCCTGCTGTTCAACGACCCCAAAGCGGGCCTGCTCGGGCGGCTGGGCAAAGGCATCTGGGAACTCTACGGCATCACCGGCTTCTTCGGCGACCTGCTGAGTTACATCCGCCTCTTCGCCCTGGGCATTTCCAGCGCCATCCTCGGCTTTGTGGTCAACGACATCGCCCTGCAGATCAAAGAGGGCATCCCCTATCTGGGGCCGGTGCTTTTTGTGGTATTCCTGCTGGTCGGGCACGGGGCCAACCTGCTGATCTCCTCCCTGGGTTCCTTTGTGCACCCCCTGCGCCTTACCTTTGTCGAGTTCTATAAAAGCGCAGGGTTTAAGGGAGGAGGCAAGGCATATAACCCTTTTTCGAAGGAAAAGGGCAATTGAAACCAGAATACATTGAAAAAATACAAATGAGTCAATATGGAAGCAGGAATCGTTCTGGCATATATCGGATTGGGCCTCATGGTTGGCCTGGCGGGCGTCGGCAGCGCCATCGGAGTTTCTATCGGCGGCAACGCCACCATTGGCGCCCTTAAGAAAAACGAGGAGGCCTTTGGCAGTTACATGCTGCTGAGCGCCCTGCCCGGCACACAGGGGCTGTACGGCTTCGCCGGTTTTTTCATCATCAACAGTTCCGGGGTGCTGTCGGAGGCTACCACCGTGCTGCAGGGCATGGCCGTGCTGGCCGCCGGCTTTGCGCTGGGGCTGGTCTGCCTCATCTCTGCCATCCGGCAGGGGCAGATTTGCGCCAACGGCATTGCCAGCATCGGGGCGGGCATCGACGTCTTCGGCAAGACCATGGTGCTGGCCGTATTCCCGGAGCTGTACGCGATCGTGGCTTTTGCGGCGACGTTTATTATTAATGCAGGCCTTTAACCGCCGATCAGGACCAGCAACGGCACCGGGCTGTTGTAGGCCTGTTTCAGCGTGGCGCTGCCCTTGAAGATGCCTTCGAAAAAGCCGCGTTTCCTTCTCACCATGCAGAGGAGGCCAGCGCCGGTTTTTTCTACGAATAAATTAATTCGCCCGTGAACGTTTGTTCCGCCGGCAACCTCGTGGAACGACACATCCAGCCCGCCCAGGTAACGCTCAACGGCCCGGTCTACCCCTTTTTCCCCCTCCTCGGTGCGGTGGTGAAAAATGTTGACCTTAGCCTTATATTCAGCAGCCAGTTTTTGCAAGGGCGCAAAAACATCGCGGGAAGGAAGAGGCTGGTTATCCAGCGCCAGCACAATGTTTTCAAAAGGCCGGAAAGGAAAACCGGCAGGGATGGCCAGCACCGGCGCCGGGGTATTTTTCAAGACCGCGCCGGTAGTGCTGCCGATAAAGACCTCCAGCGCGCCGGTGGCCCCCTGCGTGCCCATGACAATCAGGCCGCAGCCATTTTTTTTCGCGTAATACACGGCATTGTCCGCCGCTGCTCCCACCATGACTTCGCCTCTGGCTGACGCCGCATTTACCAACATGGGTTTGAATTTAATGATGGCCTTTGCCATATTGCCTTCCGCTTCATTCCGGGCGACCTTTCCCATGTTTTTCATTACATCCGCCCTCCTGCTGCTGATAATAAAAGAATGCAGGAAGTGGAGTTCGCTCCCGAGCTTGTTGGCGATGTCTATGGCAAATTGAGCGGCATTGTCCGCATTAGCCGAGAAATCGGTTGGGACTAAAATCTTCTGCATAATTTAATAGGCTAGAGATGAAAAAAGATAAAATAAACGTAACTATTTAGAGTTGACCCCGGACGGCATTTTCTGCCGCTGACCTAAATAGTTACAAATAAACAGCTTCTTTAGTGCCGCAGGTTGAAGATTAATAAAGTCTTTCTGTTCGCGAGCGTCTGTGACGCGATGCGTCTCAACCAGCAAGCCTCTGACTTGCATATCAACGGCTAAAACCTGTAATACCTCCGAATCTCCTCCTCCACCTTGCTGTCCCAAACCCGGCGCAGCACCTCGCGGGCCAGCTTCCGGTATTTTTCCGCCATCTCCGGTTGTTCCATCTTATCGTACACTTTGGCGATACCATAGATGGCCGGCACGTGCATATCGTTGATTTTCAGGCAGGTTTCAAACTCGGCAATGGACTCTTTGTAGAAGCCGTCTTTCATCAGTTGTTCGGCGATGTTGTAATGGCTTTCGATATCCTTAATCCGGTTTTCCAGCTGGAGCTGGATGACGTCCTGAGATTTGGTGGTCAGGAAAGTGCAGGGTACGTCCCGGATCACATTTTCCGTGACGCTTCCGATCAAAACGCGGCTCAGGCCTCCGCGCCCGGTGGTGCCCATGATCAGCAAATCGATGTCCGATTCCGCAATCTCGGCCAGGATTTCCTCTTCCGGCTTGCCCCGGCGCACCTCCTTTTTCCACCTGACGTCTTTGAGGTTAAAATCTTTTAAAAATTCATTGAACTGAGCAATGTGTTTGAAGGCGATCTGGGTATTTTCTTCTTCCCAGTTGTAGCTGAAGAAGAAGGAACTGGGTGCAATCGGCTTGTAAACGCTTAGGACGATCAGCTCGGCGGCGAAGCGGCGCGCAAAGATGACGGCGTCTTTCAGCGCACGCCGGGAAGGCCCGGAAAAGTCGACCGGGCAGAGAATGGTCCTGATATTAAGGGCCTCCTCCGGTTTGACCACGAAGACCGGATGTTCGGACATCTTGATGATCTTTTCGGCAGTAGTGCCCAGGCGGGTTTTTTCTCCTTTTTCCTTTTCCCCGGCGCCGATGAGGATGAGGTTCGCATCCTGGCGTTTGGCTTCGGCTACGATCTTTTCACAATGGTCTCCCCATTGCAGCACCGGCTCTCCTGTCTTCAAACCTTCCGCCCCGATCCGCTTCTTCATCTCTGCCAGCCGCCCGCTTACCGCTTCTGCCAGCAGTTTTTTGACTTTTTCGCTGCCGATGTTCTCCGGCAGGACGTGGAGCAGAACGATCTTCGAATGGAAAGCCCGGGCCAGGGCTACGGCGTTGTCCAGTACATTTTCAGAAGACGGCAGGAGGTCGGTTGCCAACAGGATTTTTTCCAGTATTCTCATATTAATGGTTTTTGTTACTAGACTTTGGACAGTCCGGGGCTGAAGGCGGAAGTCGGAAAAGCAGGCGTTTTGCGCCCATTTTGCGCCCCTTTCCGACTTCCGACTTCGCACTTCCGACTTAAAATGGCTGTACGTCCAAAGTCCAGTTTTTGTTATCGAGCGCTTTTTGTTGTGAGTTAGCCCTTGTCTTTTATTTCCGTATGGACACTTGAAAGATAACCTTTTCCGGGGGTATTGGGATGTATAAAATGCCTTTTTTATGTAAAATCAGGACGCCGGCCCTGCTCCTGACAAAGGACGCGGCGGCCGCCGAAGAGAGAGCGGCGCGGTTGGCCGAAAAAATTCAAACATTCGTCAATGATTGCCGTTATTCGCGTATTGTTTTCACCCGTTTTTCAAGAAATCACCCTAAACGACATGAGACACGTACTCACTCTTTTCGCCCTGCTCCTCTGGCTGGGCAGCCAGGCGCAGTCCGCCTCCATCCGCGGCCAGGTCCAGGAAGCAGGCGGCGCTCCCGCCGCATTCGCCAACGTCATTTTATATACCACCGCCGACAGCAGCCTCTACAAGGCGCAGGCCACCGACGGGGCCGGCCTGTTCAACCTCCGGGGCATCGCCGCCGGCAACTACCATCTGAAAGCCACTTATATAGGCGCTCCTGACCTATGGGTCGCCGATATTCAGCTGGAAGAAGGCGGGCAGCTCGACCTGGGAAAGCGGTCGTTCTCTTCGGCCACTTTTGACCTGACGGAAGCCACCGTCACCGCTTCCCGCACCATGGTGGAGGTCAAACCCGACCGGACGATCTTCAACGTGGAGGGCACGATCAACAGCGCAGGGTCCGACGCCATTTCCCTCCTGCGCAAAGCGCCCGGCGTGACGGTCGACAACAACGACAACATCAATGTGCTGGGCCGGTCGGGCGTATTGCTCTACGTCGACGGGAAGCGCCTGCCCCTCACCGGCCAGGACCTCACCAACTACCTCCAAAACCTGCCCGCCGAGCAGATCGACCGCATAGAGATCATTACCAACCCCGGCGCCCGCTACGAGGCGGAAGGCAATGCCGGCATCATCGATATCCGCCTGAAAAAGGATGAAAACCTGGGTGCCAACGGCTCCGTCAACGCCACCTACAGCCAGGGGCGGTACGGCCGCTCCAATGGCAGCGCCAGCGGCAACTACCGCAACAAGTTCTTCAATGCTTTCGCCACAGCGGGCCTGGCCGACGGCAGCAATTACCACGATATGAAATTTCTCAACTTCCAGAACGGCTTACAACTGGACGAGATCAACAACAGCCGCAACAAATGGCAGAACTACAACTACCGGGCCGGCATGGACTTCTTCCTCGCCGATCAGCACACCCTGGGCTTTATGGCAAGCGGCATGCAGATGGAGGGCGACCGCTGGTCGCTGAACCGGATCGCCATTTCTGATGAGCAAACGCCCGCGTCAATTGACAGCATCCTGGTCGCCTTCAACACGGCGGATGACCGGCGGACAAACAACACCTACAACCTCAACTACCAGTTCGACAACAACAAGGGGCGCAGCCTGAATATCGACCTCGATTACGGCCGGTATGAGAACGACAGCCGCCGCCTGCAGCCCAACCGCTATTTCGACGCCGCAGAAGAAGAGCTGCTCACCGAGATCATCAACAGTTTCGATACGCCCACCGATATCGATATTTATACCTTCAATGCCGACTATGAAGAGAAATTATGGGGCGGCAAACTGGGTATCGGCGCCAAGCTCAGCCGGGTGGTGTCCGACAACACTTTCCTCTTTTACGATGTGCTGAATGGCAACCCGGAACTCAATACCCGCCGGTCCAACTTATTCAAATACGAGGAAAACGTCTATGCGGGCTACATCAACTACGCGCGCCCCATCGGAAAAAAGTGGAACTTCTCCGCCGGCCTGCGCGCCGAACAGACGGACGCCACCGGCAACCTGGAGGCCTTCCTGCCCGAGCTGCAGGAACCGCCGGCCGAGCTCAATTACCTCAACTGGTTCCCCTCCGCCGGCCTGACCTGGCAGGTGTCTCCCCAAAATACGCTGGCGCTCAACTACGGCCGCCGCATCAACCGCCCGGATTACAACGTCCTGAACCCGTTCAACAACCAGGTCAGCCAGCTGTCCTACGAAAAGGGCAACCCCTTCCTGCGCCCCGAGATCGTCAACAACCTGGAGCTGGGCTACACCCTGGCGTACCGCTACAATTTCAAACTGGCCTACAGCCGCACCACCGACCAGATCACCCGCCTGATCGCCCCCGATGAGGAAGACCTCCGGGCAGGCTTCATCACCTGGGCCAACCTGGCCGAACAAACGGTCATCAGCTTCAACGCCAGCCTGCCGGTACAGGTGGTCAAAGGCTGGGACGCCTACTTCAACCTCAGCGCTTCCCACCTCGACAACCAGGCCGATTTCGGCGAAGGCGCCACCGTAGACCTCCAGGCCTTCACCTACAGCATCTATTCCCAGCACACCATCAGCCTGCCGGCCGGCTTCAAGGGCGAGGTTTCCGGTTACTATTCCGGCCCGGGCATCTGGGGTGGCGTTTTCGAATACGAATCCAACTGGAGCCTCAACCTGGGCCTGCAACGCAAATTTTTACAGGAACGCCTCAACGTACGCCTCAGCGTCAACGACATCTTCTACGAAACCGGCTGGGACGGGCAGTCCACCTTCGACGGCCTGACCGCCATCGGCAGCGGCCGCTGGGACAGCCGCCGCGCCAGCCTCAGCCTCAGCTACAGCTTCGGCAACGAGAAGGTGAAGTCCAGAAAACGTAAAACCGGACTGGAGGAAGAGGCCGGGAGAGTGGGGGGAGAGTAAGGGGAAGCTTGTGTATTAGGCGCATTTGTGCATTCGTGTATACGTGAGGGGAACCGAGAGGCGGCTGCAAAGCGCCATCCCGCCGCCTCGAATACACAAATGCACAAATACACGTTTCCTCCTCTCAGGCACGATTTAACACAAATCCGCGACCCAAATCCTGGGCAATATTGTTAATATTTCGTAGTTTCGCAACGGGCTGTTCAAAAATTAAGTTCTGAAAACAATCAGCTAACCAAAAAATGTTCTTTATATTGTTAAAACTGAAAAGCGTACACTTTTGGTAAAAAGCCTTCGTTTTTTTAACCGGAGGCTGCACTAACCGGGAATGAAAAAACACCTGCACAACAGTACGAACCATTGCCCAATCAAGTAGACTGAAAGCAGTTTACACACCAAATTCCTAACCAAATCCAAAAGGGAATGACAAAAAGATCCGTGAAACGCCGGCTGATCAGAGCCCGGATAGCCTTAAATCAAACTATTCAAAAGATCTTAGATGTTAACCGGAACCGCAAGCGACTATCTTTTACCAACGATCCAACCCAAAGAGAGAAAGTTCTGAATGAAGAACTCCGCGTGCTGAATAAAGTGGCCCGCCAGCAGGCCAGCTTAGTTGAACACTACGAGAGCGTGCTCTCCCGGCCAGACCCCCGCGTCCAGCAGCCGATGAGCCCTCCGAACCGGGGCTTTTAGACTCAGGCCGTCAGCATCTTGTCCTGTACCCGGTTGACTACGCCGGGAATGAACGGGCGCAATTCTTCCAGCAAATCCTTCAGCTGATGCTGTTTGGCCTCCACCCTGTCCAGTTGCCCGATGGAATCCTGGATCAGGCTGCTGATCTCGTCCTTCTGGATGAGCATCTCCTTGTATTGGGCTACAGCATTGTACCACAGGATCGTGGGCAGGTAGTTGGCATTTTTCTGATACTGCTTTTCGCGGTCCAGTAACTGGTATTTGCGCACCACCTTCAACACCTTGGCGTATTTCTCCTGCTGCAGGATGGCCTCCAGGTAAGAGGAGAAGAAGATGTGCCAGCGGTATTCGAAAATCTCTTTTTTATAAGCCTGCAGGAAGGACTCGGCATAGTTCTCCGCATTCTTGAACTGCTGGTTGTTGTTGAGGCATTTCAGGTAGAAAGCCACAAAGCCGATGCGGTTGTGAAAACTGGGGGTGTTCTTCATTTCCGGGTAAGCCGAGCGCATGAGCTGCAGGGCCTCCTGGTATTTCTTCTGCCGCAGCAGCACGGCGCTCAGGTTGTTCACGTAGTGGATGTAGTCGCTGTTTTTCTCCCGGATGGAGAGATAGCCGTAATACTCCGCCCGGTCGAACTCCTGAAAGCGGGTGTGCAACATCACCCGGTTGGCGTAATAGTTGAGCAGGATGCGGCGGGAATAATATTGCCCGTCCTTGAATAACTGGTCGATGTAATTGTACTTCTCCCGCAGTTTTTCAAACTGCCGGTAGTTGAAATAGACGAAGGTGAGGCGCACCAGGGCCAGATAGCGGTTCAGCCCGTCCAGCTCCTTATTGTAGAACACTTCAGTCAGCCAGTTCTCCCAGTGGATGGAATGGGCGGAGTTCTTGGAATACTGGTTCACGATGTCGAGCGTCGCCTCGTGGATGCGCTCCCCGGTGGCTTTGCACTGCTCGTATTGTTTCCGGTACTTCTTCAGGAAGTCATCCGCAACCTTGTGGTGGGCATACCGCATCCGGATCAGGAGGAAATGGCGGTATACTTCTACCAGCTCGTAGAATTTGGTGAAATAGAAGTCCAGCTCGCCATAATCCCGAATGGCCTTCAACAACTGCTTTTCCTCCTGGGGTTCGATCGAATCGGTCATGACCTGCCGTTCCAGGCGGCTCATCCAGTCGAAGCGCATGTCCACATCGATGGCCTGCAGGCGCTCCGTGATCCAGTTTTTGAGGTTGGAATACTTCCGCTTGTCAATGGAGTCATCATAGGGCGTGAACTGGCGTATATTGTTGCAGTTGTAATCGATCAGCTCGAGTATCCCCAGCTTGATGTCATCCTCGAACTGCTGGGTGGAGAGCAGGTAGGCCGTCTCATGGGGCAGCAGGGTATTGGCGAAATCGGTAAATTTTTGCAGTTTCATCCTCATGTTTCCTCGGCTTTGTTTTTTCTGCCGGTCTCATTATTAACGCTTGAACCGTGCCCCAAGTTACGGTTTTTTTTTGACTCATTGAAATATATAGATAATTATATATTACCTGGGTTGCCTGTGCTCGCCCGCGGCAGGCCGCCCGTTCAAAAAAGAAGCCCCGGCCGGATGCAGCCAGGGCTAAAAGTTGTGATTTGCTTTGCTTGTTACAGCAATTATCCTACCATTTTACAACCAGAACTTACAGGATCAGGCCCCCGTCTACGCTTAGCGTAATCCCGTTGATGAAAGCGGCCTCGTCGGAAGCCAGGAAGAGATAGGCATTCGCGATCTCTACAGGTTTGCCCATACGGCCCACCGGGGTCTTGTCTTCGATCATCTGGATCACCTTCTCGGGTATGGTTTTCACCATTTCGGTAGCGATGAAACCGGGAGCGATAGCGTTGGCGGTGATGCCTTTGCGGGCGAACTCCCGGGCCCACACCTTGGTCATGCCGATGACGCCGGCCTTGGTGGCCACGTAGTTGGTTTGCCCGAAGTTGCCATACAGGCCCACGATCGAGGCGGCGCTGATGATGCGACCGTAGTTGCGCTCCACCATGTACGGAGAAACGGCCTTGGTGCAGTTCCAGACGCCGGTCAGGTTGACGTCGATCACCTGCTGCCATTGTTCGGGGCTCATCTTCTTCATCGTGGCGTCCCGGGTGATGCCGGCGTTGTTGATGAGGATGTCGATCCGGCCAAAGTCTTCCATGGCCTCCTGCGCCGCCGCTTCCGTACTGGCCAGATCGGTCGTGTTGACCTCGTAGAACTTGCAGTACAGCTCTTCCGCCGCTGGCTTGCCATTGGGTTCGGCCGGTTCATAAACGGGCACTTCCATGGCCTTCCCGGCCAGTTTGGCCGCCAGCTTGTTCAGCTCGGCAGCGACCGCCAGGCCCTTCTCGCGGCTGATGTCCCAGATCACCACCCGGGCGCCCTCCTCGACAAAGCGCATAGCTGTTGCTTTACCTATACCACTGGCGCCACCGGTAATGATAGCTACCCTGTCTTTCAGTCTATACATAATATATTTGTGTTTAGGATTCTGTTCGGCAATAAATTCGGCTTTTGGACAGGATGTTCGGCGCGGGGTATTCAAATGTAATTAATCAACTGAAAAGAAGCCGGGATTGTTGAAAGGCTACAGCGGCTGACTTAAAGAACCAGGAAGTATAATTAAGATTGCAATAAACTGATAGTCAAAAAATTAAATTTCATAATAACCGGGGTTGACAAAAAGAAAAAGTTGTCTGGGAAAAGAATTATTTTTAAAATACACCTTTCAGGAGGGAAGGTTGTTAATAAATAGGCATATCCTCAAAAAACCGGCAACCCGTATAAACCACATTCAACATGAGAAAAGTGTATATCGTATCCGCCGTCCGGACCCCGCTGGGCAGCTTCGGCGGCGCACTCGCCAACGTGCCGGCCACCAAACTGGGCGCCGCCGCAATCAAAGGCGCGCTGGAGAAGGCCGGCGTACAACCGGATCAGGTAGAAGAAGTATTCATGGGCAACGTTTATTCCGCCAACCTGGGCCAGGCGCCGGCCCGCCAGGCAGCCCTCTACGCCGGCATTCCCAACACCGTGCCCTGCACCACCGTCAACAAGGTCTGCTCTTCCGGCGCCAAGGCCATCATGTTCGGGGCCCAGGCTATTATGCTCGGCCATCAGGACATCATCGTGGCCGGCGGCATGGAAAACATGAGCTCCGTGCCCTACTACGTCCCCAAAGCCCGCTACGGCTACGGCTACGGCCACGGAGAACTGGTCGACGGCATGGTCAAGGACGGCCTGACCGACGCCTACAACCACGCCGTCATGGGCGTCTGCGCCGACAACACCGCCAGGGAATACCAGATCTCCCGCGAAGAACAGGACGAATTCGCCATCCTGTCCTACAAACGCTCGGCTGCCAGCACGGAAAGCGGCGTGTTCAAAGATGAGATCGTGCCGGTGGAGGTGCCGCAGCGAAAGGGCGACCCTGTCCTCGTCAGCGAAGACGAAGAATACAAGCGGGTCAATTTCGACAAGATCCCCACGCTGCGCCCGGTATTTACCAAAGACGGCACCGTCACCGCCGCCAATGCCTCCACGATCAACGACGGGGCTTCCGCCCTGGTGCTGGCCAGCGAGGAAAAAGTCAAAGAACTCGGGCTGCAGCCGGTGGCGCGCATCGTCAGCTTCGCCGACGCCGCCCAGGAACCGGAATGGTTCACTACCGCTCCTACCAAAGCCGCCCCCATCGCCCTCCGGCGCGCCGGGCTGAAACTGGAAGACATCGACTACTTCGAGGTCAACGAGGCCTTCGCCGTGGTCACCCTCGCCTTCAACAAGCTGCTGAAGCTGGACGCCGACAGGGTCAACGTCCACGGCGGCGCCGTCTCCCTGGGCCACCCGCTCGGCGCCAGCGGCGCCCGCATCATCACAACCCTGAATAACGTGCTGCACAAGAAAAACGCCAGGCGCGGCCTGGCGGCCATCTGCAACGGCGGCGGCGGCGCTTCGTCGATCGTGATCGAAAGGGTTTAGGGACGGCAGGCGGCGGACGGCGGACGGCTTCCCACTTCCCACTTCCAAAAAGTCAACCCCCTTATTTCAAAACTTAAAAACCTGAAATACAGAAACTTAACAAAATTAACCCGCAAACATTAGCACTGAAGTCAGCGTTAGGCATATAAGAAGCCCTATTGATCAGGGTAGGCACATGCCGTACTTTTGTATCGTCAACTGAAAATTATTTCATTCTTTTAAAATTTTTCAACTATGGCTGGCACCAAGAATTATTTCGACCAGATACTGGAAAACCAGAACAAGCTGTACACCACTTTCCTCAACTACGCCAATACGGTGGCCGAAGCGGCTATGCCTGATAAGAACGCGGCTGAAGAAGCCGGCAAGCTGATGAACGAGTACTACTCCCGCTACACGGAGCTGGCAGAAAAGATGGCCGACAAGAAGAACCTGGAGAAATACCAGAAGGATTTCCTGAACGCCTTTACGGCGGACTACACCAAGAGCGTCGAGCTGTCGATGGACTTGTACAAGAAGACCGTTGATTTCTACAAGAAAGTTTGGTCGGCCGATGTTTTCGCCACCCAACAGGAGCGCACCAAGAAACTGACCGAGCTGTACCAGGAGACGATGAAAGCCGTCTACGACACCAGCACGGCAAATGCCAAGGTGGTTCAGGAATATCTGAACTAGGCATTTCGCAGAGGCGAAGAGGGCCGTTGTTGGTTGTCCGTTCTTCTTTAAGGCGGGCCGGCAACCAACAACGCACCCTGGCCTCCCCCCTGCCCCACCTACAATCCCGATCACTTATTCAATCCAAATAATAAAGGCCATGAGTAACCAATTTGATACCATCATAGAAGGACAAAAAAAAGCGATGGAGTTTTGGTCCAACCTCTCCGAGCAGATGACCAAAGCTTTTACGCCCAAAACCAACGGCAAGGCCGAGGAAGACGCCCAGGGCCTCTTTGCCGAGTGGTTTAAAAAGCAACAGGAGTTTTTCGAAAATGCCGTCAAGGCCGGCCAGGATCCGCAGAAAGCCATCGAACACGCGCCGGAGCAAATGCGCCAGTGGATGGAAATGCAAACCGAATACGCCCAGAAGTGGGCTAAGTTCTACCAGGACAACGCCGAAAAGATGGGCCTGAAGCTGCCGGAATTCAGAGGCGCGTACAACCCCGCCGGCTTCTTCGAAGAAGGCATGAAAAACTGGAGAGAGTGGATGGGCAAAGGCAACAGGTGGATGAGCGAACAGGTGTATGACAAAATGCCCTATAGCATGCGCCCCCACTTCACCAACTTCGCCGACTCCTACGACTTCCTGCACCGGTTCTGGGAACCCATGCAACGGCTGATCCAGAACGGCATGTACAACAAGGAAATGATCGACAAGTACTTCTCGCCGGACGCTTACCAGAAAATCGTCAACCAGATGATGGGCTTCCGCCCGGTCGGCAACACCAGCGAGTTGATCGAGAATGTCAACAAGTGGTTCGAAACCTACTTCAGCTACACCAATAAAGAAAGCGGCGATTGGGCTTCCGTCAGCGAAACCTGGAAGGAAAAGATGCGCGAGTACATGGAGAAGGGCAACTTCCCCTTCTTCGAAATGGCCTCCGACTTTAACAACCGCATGCGCGACCAGCTGGCGCCCTTCTACAACTTTATGGCCCAGGGCCGGCAGACCGAAGTGGCCAAGCTGATGCGCGACATCCAGTTCGCCTACATCGCCTTCGCCCTCAAATCCGCCGAACTGCAGAGCATGGTCTACGAGGCCGGCCAGTTCGCTATGCCGGATACCGTGCGCGAATTCTACAAAAAGTTCAAGGACAGCAAAGACATGCCGGATTACCAGGCCTTCTTCCAGCACTATGTCAACACCCTGGAAGATACCCTGCTGAACGTCCTGCATTCCGAAGAATACTCCAAACTGCAAAACGAAGTGGCCGTCGCCGGCACCAGCATCAAGTCTATGACCGATAAGATCATGGAGCTGACCTACGCCGACCTGCCCTTCCTGACCAAGTCCGACGGAGACGACATCGCCAAGGAAGCCAACGCCCTGCGGCAGAAGATGCGCAAGCTCGAGCAGAAGGTCGCCGAACTGGAAAAAGCCCTGCTGCTGGCCGGCAAACCGATGGTTGGCAAAGAAGAGGTAGCCGAAACAAAAGGCACCTCAAAAAAAAAACTGATTGACAAGTTAGGCCAGGCTTCGAAAGCCGAGGCCGACGACCTGAAGCAGATCAAAGGCATTGGCCCCAAACTGGAGCAGATGTTGAACGACCTGGGTGTTTATACCTACCGGCAG
Source organism: Lewinellaceae bacterium (assembly GCA_020636375.1). Lineage (GTDB taxonomy): Bacteria > Bacteroidota > Bacteroidia > Chitinophagales > Saprospiraceae > JACJXW01. The sequence continues at coordinate 454,654 of JACJXZ010000002.1, forward strand.
ATCAGCAAAATGACCACCAGCGATTACGATATGATCGACGAATTGCTGGGCGCTTTCCAGGGCCGCGCCAAGCGCGACGAATGGGCCAGGCAGGCAAAAGCACTGCTTTAGCAAAATTATCGGTTACCGGTTTTCGGTGAGCTGTGTCCCATATCTGGCGCAGGGTGCCGAAAAACCGGTAACTGAATTTTTTTTTCCTGATCATAGAACCAGAGTATTAACCAAGCCCTGCGGCGGAAAATCATCCCGGCCACAACGCTAAACCCCGGCACCGCCCGAACAGGCAGAAAAACTAGAGCGATGAGCAATACCAATGCCAAAATCAGCGACCAAATTCTCGAAAGCGTAAACACCGTATCCGACGCCCTGCGCAATATCTCCGGCGTAAAAGATGTAGACATTGCCACAGCGCCCCGCAAAACCGTATGGGAAGACGGCAAAGTGAAACTCTACCACTTCGAACGGGAAAACAAAGCCGTGGCCAAAACGCCGGCCCTGATCTCCTACGCCCTGGTCAACCGCTGGGAAATGCTGGACCTGCAGCCCGACCGGAGCCTCATCCGCAAACTGGTCAGCGAGGGCATCGACGTCTATGTGATCGACTGGGGCTACCCCACCAAGATAGACCGCTATAAGACCATAGAAGACTACATCCTGGGCAACCTCAACGACTGTGTCGACTTTATCTGCGAACAACACGGCCTCAGCAAGGTCAACCTGATCGGCGTTTGCCAGGGCGGCACTTTCAGCCTGATCTATTCGTCCCTCTTCCCGGAAAAGATCAAAAACCTGGTCACCCTGGTTACCCCGGCAGATTTCGACAACGAAGAAGGCCTGGTCTTCAAATGGGCTAAAGACCTGGACGTCGACGCCATCGTCGACGGCTTCGGCGGCATCGTGCCCGGCGATTTCCTCAACACCGGCTTCGACCTGCTCAAGCCCATGAACAAGACCCGCAAGTACATGGCCCTGCCGGAAACCATGGCCGACCAGGGCCGCCTCATGAACTTCCTGCGCATGGAACACTGGGTGGCCGACAGCCCGGCCCAGGCCGGCGAGACTTACCGCCGCTTCATCAAAGACTTCTACCAGAAAAACCTGCTGGTCAAGGGCGAATTCGAACTGGGCGGCCGCAAGGTCAACCTGAAAAATATCAAAATGCCCGTGCTGACCATCTTTGCCAAACACGACCACATCGTCCCCCCGGAGACGACCACCATCATCAACGACCTGGTCGGCTCCAAAGACAAAGAACTACTGGAATTCCCCGGCGGCCATATCGGCGTATTCGTCGGCAGCCGCTCCCAGAAACTCCTGACTCCCGCCATCGCCACCTGGCTGAAGGAAAGGGATTAAAAAAACTATTTTGTTCGTCTGGTAATACCTGGTTTTAATTTGGTTAGGGCTGAGCTGGCTGTGGGTTTCCGCAGCCAGTTTTTTTTTTCAGGTATTCCCGGTAACCTTTTCCGCCGCCAGGCGACTATGACGGCAGCCAGATGTATGAAGCCTGTCCGGACAGGCGTCAAATAATTATTTTTTATTTTGAAATTATTTTAATACTTTTCATCTCCTGAAACCCCTCGAAAGGCCATGAAAAACCCAATGCGCCGCCCATATTTTTTCCTTAACGCCTTCATCCCCCTGATGATCCTGGCTGCTCATACAGCCGCAGCCACAAATAATCATCCGCCTGCCGATACCATCGAACTCTACCTTTTCGAAGCCCTCTGCGCCGGCCAGGAAATTTCCGGGCTCACTCCGGAACGGGACACCACGCTGCGCCTCTTTTGCCCGGGTGCCGGCGGCGCGCCCGACACCCTGAAAACCATCGAGGTGGACGTCCTTCCCTTGCCGGACTTCCAGATAACCGGCGATTCCATCCTCTGCCCCGGAGAATCGGGAGCGCTGGAAGCAGAAGGGTTCTTTGCCGCCTACGAGTGGTCGACGGGCGAAACCGGGCGCCGCATCCAGGTGTCCATGCCCGGGCAGTACAGCGTAACGGTTACCTCCGGCAACGGGTGCCCGGGGCAGCGTTCCGTTGAAGTGGCGGCCTCAGCGGCCGATATCGTCCTGGAAACCCAGGACCCGTCCTGCCCGGGAAGCCAGGACGGGGCGATCCGCATCCTTCAGTTTTTTGGTGGGCTGGCGCCCTACGAAATATCCATCGACGGAGGGCCCTACCGCCCGGATACCGCCTTTGCCGGCCTGCTGCCGGGCAGTTACTTCCTGCGGTGGAAAGATGCCGCAGGATGCCGGGATTCCACAACTGCCACCCTGGCCGAGCCCGCCGGCTTTAGCGTAGAGCTGGGCCCGGATACCACGCTTTACCCCGGCGACACCCTGCAACTTTCAGCTCAGGTTTCCGGACAGGTACAGTCGTGGCAATGGTCGCCTCCCCAATTGTTCGACTGCGATACGTGCGCCAACCCCGCCGTCATCCGCCCGGAAAATACGGCCATTACTGTGATGGCGGCAAACGCCAAAGGCTGCACCGCCACGGATAGCCGGCGGCTGTTCGTCCGGGAGGGCTTCCGGCTATACGTCCCCAACGCTTTTGCCCCCTACAACGGCAACGCCAATACCTCCCTGCGGGTCTTTCCCGGCCCCGGCAACTGGCAGCTGGCCTCCTTCGAGGTGTACAACCGGTGGGGCTCGCCCCGCTTCCGGTCGAAGGCCCCGGTTCAATATCCGGCCTACCTGGAATGGGATGGCCGGGCCAATGGAAAGCTGGTGCCTCCCGGCCTGTATGTCTGGGTGGCCGAACTGGCCCTGCCAAACGGAAGAAAGGAAATCCGGTCGGGTAACGTCTCGATATTGAGATAGATGCCCGCAAAACCACAACACCACAACACCACAACACCGCAAAACCGCAAAACCATATTTTCCCACAATACACCTAACTAAGTTATGAAGCAGCTATTACTACTCTTGTTTTTCCTGCCCCTCTCCCTCTGCAGCCAGCAACTGGACGACGTTGTCGCCAGCGTCGTGCATGAGCCGGCCCAGGGAAGCGGCGGCGGGCAGATGATCTGGACGCTGGGAGAACTTATGGTGGAGTACTATGCCAACGGGCCAGTACTCGACCAGGGATACCTCCAGCTCCGCTGCCTGCTCACCTCCACCAGCGAGGCAGGCTACCCCGAATCCCCGGATTGGGATATCGGACTCTGGCCCAACCCGGCCGGCAGCTCGCTAAACATCCGAACGAGCGCCCCGCTTCGCATTACCTTGTTCGACAACCTGGGCCGGCGGTTGAAAGAACTCCGATCCCCTACCGGAACCACTATCCTGGGCCTCTCTGCCTGGCCCGCCGGCAGCTACTGGCTGCACGCCGTGGATGAAAAGGGCCGAAGCAGGGCTTACCAGGTCCAGAAACTGTAGCCGGATGCTGGCAGGACTATGAATGTGTAAATGTGTATGAGTGGGGCAGGGTACAAGTCGAGAAACACTTAGGTTCGCTGCCCTTTTAGATTACTGCCCGTGTCCCGGCGCTGAAGCAAGCGTAAGCGCCTGGGCTGGGGGAAGCAATTCCTGCTTCTTTCTACCAACATTATGGCCTCCGGCATTCGCCGGAGCAGGCTCTCTGGACCGCTGCATGACCATTTAGCCCTGGATTCGAATACACCTAAACACCTAAACACCTAAACACATAAACACTTAAACACTTAAACCACCAAACACCTTATTAATTATGAAAAAGCAGTATCTCCTCTCCATATTCCTGGCAGCCTTTAGCCTCTGCCTGTACAGCCAGCCGCTGGCCTTTAAATACTCCGCTGTAGCCCTGGCACCCAGCGGCCAACCTGTTGCCGGCGACATCTGCGTACGCTTCACCATGCACGAAGATGGAGAAAACGGGCCGGTGCGCTACGTCGAATCCCACCAGGCCAACGCCAACGACAATGGCAAGTTCAACCTGGAAGTGGGCCGGGGCACCCCTTCTCCCGATTTTCCCGGCTTTGACGAGCTGGACTGGGCCAACCACCAGTACTGGATGCGGGTGGCGCTGTCGTTCGACTGCCAGGAATTCAATACCTACGGCGTCAGCCAGCTCCTCTCCGTGCCCTATGCCCTGCATGCCCGCACCGCCGGGCAGTCCGCCGACCCGGACCCCGACCCTGCCAATGAACTGATTACTGACGCGGTGCTGTTGGGCGATACGTTCTTCCTGTCCGAAGGCCCGAATGACTTCCTTATCGACCTGGGCGTTTTCCGCCAATCCCTTGTTTATGACGACAATAGCCATGAACTCAGCATTACCCAGGGCAATACGGTCGTCATCGAACCAGGGGAAGGGCCGCAGGGGCCACAGGGCGAGCAAGGGCCGCAAGGCATCCCCGGGCCGGAAGGGCCGCAAGGGCCGCAGGGCGAGCAGGGGCCGCAGGGCATCCCCGGGCCGGAAGGGCCACAGGGGCCGCAGGGCGAACAAGGGCCGCAGGGCATCCCCGGGCCGGAAGGGCCGCAGGGGCCGCAGGGCGAGCAAGGGCAACAAGGCATCCCCGGGCCGGAAGGGCCGCAGGGGCCGCAGGGCGAGCAAGGGCCGCAAGGCATCCCCGGGCCGGAAGGGCCGCAAGGGCCACAGGGCGAACAAGGGCAACAAGGCATCCCCGGGCCGGAAGGGCCACAGGGGCCGCAGGGCGAGCAAGGGCCGCAGGGCGATCCCGGACCAGTGCAAATGCTGTCCAAAGACGGTAACCAGATACTCCTCTCCGACGGCGGCGGCAGCGTCACCGACGAAGTCGACGACGACGACAACGACCCCAACAACGAAATCCAGCAAATCTCCCTGGATGGCAACACCCTTAGCCTGTCGCGCAACGGCGGTGCCATTGACTTGCCGGCAGGTGTCACCGAAGTGATTGGCGGCGTGGGCATCAATACCTCCACGGCAGGCACGGCAGTTACCATCGATGCTCAAACAGATACAGCCATCTGGAATGCCGACCGTCTGCGCGGCAGAAAGATCAGCGGCATGCCCCCCAATAATGCCCGTACGCTGTTCTACTACGACGCCTATTACGACAATAATGCCGGCGGATTCCAATACGCCCAGGCCGACAGCGACGTCGCCGTCGATACAACCGGGACGGCCACCGTGCAGGCCCTGCGCGGCCGCAAGATCAGCGGAATGCCCCCCAACAACGCACGCTCCCTGTTCTATTACGACGCCTACTACGACAACAACGGCGGCGGTTTCCTATACGCACAGCCCGACAGCGACGTGGCTGTCGATACCACAGGGACAGCCACCGTCCAGGCCCTGCGCGGCAGGAAGATCAGCGGGATGCCGCCCAACAGCGCCCGGGTTTTTGTATACGACCCCCGAGGCGGCGGAGAATACGGCTATTCTGCAGCCGACAGCGATATTACCGTAGACACATCCGGAAGCAGCAAAGTGCTTAAGGTATCCAAAATCCAGGACCTGCGAGTGGATTTCTCTGGGGGTGTTGGCGATGGCATGGTGCTGACCTGCGTCGACCCGGGCAACGGGCCGCTCCAGTTTGAATGCCGAACACCCTCCGGCGGCTTTTCGCTACCCTACAGCCAATCGGTAAACCTCGGCACCACCATGTTTTCCATTACCAATAACAGCACTGCCTCCAACCTTACCGGCATGCAAGTGGACAACCGGGGGAGGTATGGGATCAGAGGAGTTTCGAGGGAAGGACAAGCCAATTTCAACCTCAGTGCTTTAAACAGTTTTTCTTTCACCTATCCTGCCGCCGTATATGGCGAACACCTCAACTCCTCCCAAGCCGGCGCCGCCGTTTTTGGAAAAGCGGTATCTTCCGCCGACAACAACGAAGGCATCGGCGGGCTCTTCATGGGCAAGTCGGCCGGCGTCCTGGCAGTTGGATACAGCGGTGGAGTCGGTGCTGTGGTAGGTTATGGCGCCGGAACAAGGGCTGGTTATTTTGAAGGAGATGTCGATGTCAATGGCAGCATATCCTCCAATTTAAACAACTTCCGGATCGACCACCCCCAAGACCCCGCCAACAGATACCTCTACCACACCAGCGTGGAAAGCCCGGATATGAAGAACATCTACGACGGCATTGTCACAACCGACGCCGGGGGCTACGCCACCGTAGAATTGCCCGGCTATTTCGGGAGCCTGAACAAGGACTGCCGCTACCAGCTCACCTGCATCGGGCAGTTTGCCCAGGCCATCATCGCGCAGAAGGTGGAAAACAACCGCTTTGTGATCCGCACCGACAAACCGAACGTGGAGGTGAGCTGGCAGGTGACCGGCATCCGCAAAGACCCCTACGCGGAGGCGCATCGCACTGTGCCGGAAGTGGAAAAACCGGCAGAAGAAAGAGGTACGTATATTAATCCGGAGCTTTACGGGCAGCCCCAGGAAAAAAAATTGGGCTGGGACAGGATAAATCGCGAATTTTAGCAGATAAACACCACTCTATGGACATCCTTTTGCTTGCATTTTCCAACAGCCGGGAGTCGCCCTTGCCGACCCTGGCGGAGGAGTATGCGGCCATCAACAAGATCCTTTCGCCGAGAGTACTGCGCCAGCACTTTCTGTCGTGGGCGGTCAGCCATGCTGCCCTCGACGACATCAGCTATTACCTCACCCTCTTCCGCAGCCGGCTGCGCCTCTTCCTGTTCAGCGGACATGCCGGGCGGGACCGCCTGCTGACCGAAGGGGGCGACAGCCGGGCCGCCGGCATCGCCCACCTGCTGGGGTTGTGCCCGAAGCTGCAGGTGGTCATCCTCAACGGCTGCAGCACGGCCGGCCAGGTGCAGGCCCTGCACGAAGCCGGGGTGCCTCTGGTCATTGCCACCGCTGCGCCGGTGGGCGACGAGGCGGCCATGCAGTTCTCCAAACGCCTGTTCCAGGCGCTGGAAGTGGGCCTCTCCCTGGAGGAAGCCTTCGAACAGAGCATCGGGGCAGCGCTGGCCCAGGCGGACATCGACGTGCGCCGCGGAACGGGCTTCGAGGCAGAAAACCCCGACAGCCCGCTCTGGGGCATTTTCCCCAACCCCGCTGCATCGGATGCCGGCAGATGGAAACTGCCCACCAAAGCGGCGCAGCCCGCCCCGGCGCACTTTACCGAAAACGAACTGCTGCTCGAAACCCTCTACGAAACCCTGGCCAAATCCAACCCCCGGGTACAGCAGCTGTTCGGGCAGGGTGCCGTACTGGAAGAGCGCAAGGAGGAGATCGTCGCCGCCCTGCTCAAAGCCCTGCCCGCTCCCATCAGCGAACACGTCCGCAAACTGGTGGCCCCTTCCCCGCCTGGTTCTGCCGCAGGATGGGACACGATCGGCCCCAACCGGCTGCGCCAAATCTCGCAAACTTACCAGATTTGCATGGATTTTATGATCTACGTGCTGGCTGCCCAGGCCTGGGACCACCTCATCGAATTCGGCGACTCCTGGAAGCTGGCGCCCGGCCTGAAACCCGAACTGGAGGCATTTTTCAACATGGATCGCTCGGAACGGCACAACCTCGACCACTTTTCCATCCTGCGGCTGCTCCACGAAGTGCTCAAAGCTAATGCGGGCGATATTTTTATTGCCGAATACAACCAGCTTAAAGAAGACTTCCTGGAAAACGAGGCGGTCAAGACCGCCTGCTTTTTCCTCGAGAACCTGCGCCAGCAAGACGAGTTCGGCTTCCCGCCCGCCGAAATGGCAGAACTCGACGCCCGGGCGGAAGAAAGCCTCGCCTTCATCTTCAGCAAGCTGGGCTTCATCGGCAACTACCTGCTGGCCACCGTGCGCAATATCGACGTCCAGAAATACCGGCACACCGAGCAGGCCCAGTTCGAACACATGGTCGTTAAATGGCATGGAACCCTGGGCTTCTACGACCGTGAATTCCGCCGCCAGCCCGAATTCATGGACAACCGATCGGTGGTCCTGCTGCGCCTCAGCGGAGAGGGGAAACGCCAGTTCCTGAACCTCTCCCCTTTCATCATCGATGAGAATACCTTTGAAGCGGTGCCGGACACATCCCTGTCCAAGCTCTATTTCTTCGCCTACCGCTCCGCCGCCGACGGCCACCTGATGTACAAATACGTCAACGACCCGGAGGGCGACGTCATCGACCTCGATGCGCCCGAGTTTTACGACCGGCGGAAAAAGGCCAGCAAGTTTCAGCTGGCCAGGGCTCAGTTCGAAGCCTTTTACGAACAAATCTTTGACCACAAACCCCTCCTGTCATGAAGAGCCCCTTCAAATTTCTCGACCCCTACGGCCCGGAGGACAAAGAGGCGTTCTTTGGCCGCGAGGAGGAGGCCAAAGCGCTCTATAACCTGGTGACCAAAAACCGCCTCACCTTCGTCTATGGGCCCTCCGGGACCGGCAAGACCAGCCTGGTGCAGTGTGGCCTGGCCAGCCGTTTCGGGGGGGTGGACTGGCTGCCGGCTTTCATCCGCCGGGGCGACGATATTAATGCCTCCCTGCGCCGGGAACTCGGCAAAGCTATTGGGGCGGAGAAGCCTTTCGAAGGCCCGCTGCAGGAAGCCGTGGAACAACTTTTCAACCACTACCTGCGCCCGGTGTACCTGATCTTCGACCAGTTCGAAGAGCTGTTCATCCTGGGCGCCTCATCGGCCGAGCGCCAAATGTTCTATAATTCTATCGCGGAGCTGCTGGAGGCCGACCTGCCCTGCCGCGTCCTCTTCATCATGCGGGAAGACTACTTCGGCCACCTGAACGAGTTCGAAAAGGCCATCCCCGAGCTCTACCACCGCAAGCTGCGGGTAGAACCCATGAGCCGCGACAACCTGCGCGCGGTGGTCGCCGGCTCCTGCTCGGTGGCCGGCATTGGGTTTGACGACCCGGCCAAAGCGCCGGAGAAAATCCTGGACAACATGCTCGCCGGGAAGAACGCCATACACATGCCCTACGTGCAGGTGTACCTCCACATGCTCTTTCAGGAAGCGGCCCGCCGGCAGGGTGCCAACGGCAAAGCGGTGGTGTTTTCCACCCCGGTGATCGACGCCGTGGGCCCCATCACCGATGTGCTGGGGCAGTTCCTGAAAGAACAGGAAACAGAAATCGAAGCCCGCCTGCTACGGGATCATCCCGGCGCGCCGGAGGGCGTCGTGCGGCAGGTGCTCGACGTCTTCGTCACCGAAGAAGGCACCAAAGCGCCGGTGCTGTATACCCCGGGCGAGGACGGCTCGCTGGCCCTGCGCGGCAAGGCAGCCCAGCGCCTGGCCAACATCCCGCCCGCCATTCAGTCGGACTGCATCCTGGAGCTGGAAAGGCGCCGCATCCTGCGCCGCCTGGACGACAGCTTCGAGCTGGCGCACGACACCCTGGCCCAGCTGGCCGACCAGCAGCGCACCGCCGAGCAGCGCCAACTGCTGGAGATCAGCCGGCGCATCGAGGCCGGCTACCGCGAACACCGCGATTCCGGCGGCGAGTACTTCTTTGCCGGCAGCCAGCTGGCACGCATCGAACCCTATCTGGACAAAATAGCCCTGGAGCCCGCCTGGGCCGAATTCCTGGAAAAGAGCCGGGCGGAAGCCCGGCGGCGGGAAGAAGCCCGGATCCGCGAAGCCCAGGAAAAGCTGAAGCGGCAGCGAATGTTTTCTTTGGCTATCGCCCTGGTGGCCCTGGTGGCCATAATGGCAGGCGTGCTGGCCCGGCAGAACGCCCGCACGGCCAATGAAGCCAGCCAAACGGCCAACGTTTCCGCCCTGGCCGCCAAAGCCTGGCAGGTTTACCGGGACGACCACACCCTGGCCCTGCGCCTGGCCCAGGCCGCTCTGAACCTGGACTCCGCCAATGCCGGCGCCCGTCAAACGCTGGAAGGAATAGTTGGCATCCCGACGACTTCCTTCTATCAGACGGTTTTTTCCAACGACGCTCAGGAATATGACATTACCGCCCTCGATTTTTCGCCCGACAACCAATGGGTGGTTAGCGGAACGCTCGAAGGCGATGTGCGGATCTGGAACCGGGAAAATGGCGCAGAGATCGGATGGTATTCATTTGATAACGAAACTGGCAACAACACCGTCAACAGCGTCCGGTTTCATCCTGATGGGCATTCCATTTTTGTTGCCCGCAATAGCGGCAGTATCCTGCAAATCCGGCCTGATGGCAGCGCCATTAATGAATTTGAAACCGGCCAGGGGAAAGTGCTGGACATGGACATCAGCCCCGACGGCACCCTCCTGGCCACGGCCGGTGCCGATTCCACCGCTGCCCTGTGGGATACTGCAGGGCAACTGCTGGCCAAACTGCGAGGGCATTCCGCCGAGGTGCTGGCCGTCGATATTTCCAATGACGGGCGCTTCGTCCTGTCCGGAAGCGCCGACGGCGAAGCGCGGATATGGGATACGGATGGCCAATTGCTGCGGGCATTCCGGCCTGGAGACATTAAAATCAACGCTGCCGTTTTCTCTCCTGACGGGCAGAGGCTTCTTTTCGGGTGCAGCGACTTTACTGCTCGTTTATACGGCGTCGGCGGCACGGCAATCGCCACCATCGGCGGGCATACCGGCGAGGTCGTAAAAGCGCAGTTCTCCCCGGACGGCCGACATCTAATTACCGCCTCCGCCGACCATACCGCCAGAATCTGGTCAGCCGACGGAGAAGAAATCCTCAAACTGGCCGGCCACCCGGAAGCATTGTCCGCCCTGGCCGTTTCGCCCGATGGAAACTGGGTCGCCACCGGCAGCAAGGACTGGACAGCCAAGGTGTGGAGCGTGCCGTTCAACACAGACAATAAGTTCTCCCGGCATACCGGCTGGATCCTGAAAGTGGCAGCAGGGCCGGACGGGAAAACCATCCTGTCCGGCAGCGAGGATAATACGGCAAAGCTCTGGAATGTCGACGGCCACTTGATTCATGGCTTCGCCGGCCACCAGAATGACGTGAATAACATTGCTATCGCGCCGGACGGTTCATTTTACCTGACCGCTTCTTTGGACGGTTCGGTAAAAATCTGGGACAAAAACGGGCAGCAGCGCCTTTCCCTGGAAGACTTCCGAAGCCCCGTTTCCGCCACTGCCCTCAGCCCGGACGGCCAGCGCATTGCCGTATCGGTGAACGAGGAAACCCGGCTTTTCGACATGGAAGGAAATTTCCTGAAAAAATGGGAAACCGGCCCGCTCAACGACCTGGATTTTTCGCCGGACGGCAAGGCCCTGCTCGGCGCCGGCAAGCTGGAAAACGCCCTTTTATGGCCGCTGGAGGGCGGGGTTGCCGACACGATCTTTACCGAAGGGCTGCCCCCCTACTCTGCCGCCTTCACCCCGGATGGGCAACAAGTGATCACCGTGAGCGACCAGGAACTGGCCGTCAGGATCTGGAACCGGGACGGCACTTCAGGCCGGGCCTGTTACGGGCACGTTGCCGCCGTTTATCATGTTGTTTGCTCCAGAAAAGGCGGGTTATTCGCTACTTCCAGTTGGGACAAGACTACCAGAATATGGAACGGGAACGGGGAACTGGTACAAATCCTTTACCATCCGGACGGCGTCTACGGCGCCGATTTCCTGGACGGCGGCAGGAAGATCGCGACCGCCTGCCGGGATGGGTTGATCCGCCTCTGGGACGTGCCCTCCGGAAAGCTCCTGCGCACGATCGGCGGGCCGCCCGACGCTTTCGCCATCCTGCAGGACGAGCGGGCCGCCGCCCTGGCCGACATCCCATTCGACCCCGGCCGTTACCTCCTCGACCCCGAGGTGGTCATTGAAGTTTTCAAAGACCACCCGGACAACCTGAACAGCTTTGGCAACCGTTATCTGGCCAAGGTGAAAGAGGATTATTACCTCAATTCCGGGGAGGGGCTGGCTGCGCTCCGCACGGCGGAGGCATTTTACCGTCAAGCCCACGAAGCAGCCGCTACCGAAGCGGGGCGGGCGCAATCGGACTCCCTGCTGGCGGGCCTGTACCAGGCGCGGGCCAACGTGTTCCTCTACGGCCGGAAACTGCCGGACTTCCTGGAGGCCGCCCGGGAGGGGTTGCAATACCACCAACTGCCGATGCTCCGGGTTTTCGAGGCCCTGGGCCAGGTGATGGCACAGCCGGATGAAGCGGCCCAGGAGCAGGCGTTGGCCCTGGCCAGGGACACGACAACGGTTTGTACGCCCTGCGAGTATTACGAAATGCTGGGGGAAGCGGTGATTTATGAAGCTGATTTCTATGTGAATGGGTTAGGCATTGAGGTGCCCGGCCTGCAGAAGTTTATCGCCCGGCTGGAGGAGGAGGGGTTGTTTTAGGGGGGCTGGGTGGGGTTTTTAACACATAGGGCACATAGGGGGTTTCACATAGGGCACATAGCAGGGGCGGACGGGTTTTACCACACAGGGCACATGGCATGGGAACGATCAGGTTTTTAATCACATAGGGCACATAGGGGTTTTCGCATAGGACACATAGCGGGGGGCTGGCCGGTCGCCAGTCGGCCTGGCAGGCGCAGAGGTACGCTGCCTTTTTCTTAGGCGCTCCGCGGGCCGTCTCGTCAGCGTTCTACTGAACTCACGCCGAAGTCCGGGCAAGCTCTGTGATTCCCTGCGCCCTCATATGTTTGTAAAACCGCAGTGACCGCAGAGGACCGCAGAGAAGAGTATAGCAGCTCCGCTGCGCAAGCAGCATGCTGTATAGGCAACGCCCCCGGAGAGGCCACACGCCGCTTTTCCTCTGTGGCGCTCTGCGCCCTTCCGAAACGAGTTCGGAACAGGTCCTGCGGTTAAAAAAACACAGGGGCGCGGAGCGCCGCAGAGAAAGACTGCACCCCCTGCGGTTGAAAAAACACAGGAAGCCTGCCGCCTTACCGCAGCAGGTGTATGCCTCCTTTGAACACCTCCATCCTGCCGTCCGAAAAGCGGGCCCGGATGAAGTAGGCGTACAGGCCGGAGGGCGCCTCTTTGCTGCGGAAGCGCCCGTCCCAGCCGGAGGCGGGCAGGTTGGGGATGATGCCCGCGCCGTCGTACACCAGGCCGCCGTAGCGGTTGAACACTTTGAATTCCAGTACTTCGGAGACGGTTCCGGGATGGGCGAAGATGCCGAAGTGGTCGTTCCGCCCGTCGCCGTTGGGGGAAAAAGCATTGGGGACGTAGATGGTGCAGCCCGCCGACAGGAGCAGGCCGTCCAGGATTGTGGTACAACCTGATTCGTCCTGGATGTAGAGGGTGTACCGGCCGCCCCCGAGGCCTTCCAGGTGCGGGTCGGGAGTGAGCCGGAGGGAATCCAGCCCGTACAGGAGGCTTCCGTTGCCGGTAGCGGCCACTCCGACGGCACCGTCCTGGCCGGCACAGGAGGAAGGCGGGCGCAGTTCGACGCCGAGCACCTGCGGGGCCGACAATACTTCAAGGGCCAGCGGCTGTTGGGCAAGGCAGCCATTGGCGTCGAAGACAGGGGTGAAATGCACGCCGGCAGTGGTAAAGCCCTGATAAGCCTGCCCTTCGCAAATAGTGGCATAGGCGGTATCGGCGGGGATGGGTTCCAGTACTTCCAGCCAGAGGTGGCGGACGCTGTCGCAACCTCCCGGGACCGGCAGGGTGTCGACATAATATCCCGGCTCGCTGTGCCCGTAATGGGCCTGTCCCCGGCAGATGACGGCCTCCACCGTATCGGCAACATTGCAGCAATAGGGCGGGCAATAGCCCATATCTGTGACGGTGGCCGTGATATCGTAGTCCGTTTCCACCAGCCAGGCCGCCCGCCGGCCGCCCTCTTCGGCCGTGAACTCTGCCGGCACGGGATCAAACGCCAGTTCACTGGTTATGCAGGGCAGCCCACTGATTTCTCCCGCCTGGCCAACGATGGCCAGCAGGACGTCTTTTCCGGAAGCCGCTTCATTTTTGCCGGTGCTGCCTGCCGCCCAAATGTCACCCGAGGAGCTTACCATTGCCCGGTAGAACACTTCGTCGCCCGGCCCCCCGTAGCGGCGGGCCCACAACACGTCGCCCTGCGGGCTGACCTCCAGCAACAGGCCGTCGGTAGGGCCGCCGGGCAGGTCCGACACCGAACCGCCAATGAGAAAATGTCCGTTCTCCAGCACCTCTATGGAATGGTGCTGTTCATCCCCGGCCCGGCCGAAGCGCCTGGCCCACAGGATGTCGCCCTGGTTGCCGGCCCGGATGAGGAGCAGGTCCGTATCCCCGCCCGGGCGGGCGGCGGAGCAGCCGATGACAAGCCCGTCGGCAGTTCGCCGGGCCATCATCCCGTCTGCCAGGATCAACCGGCCAGGAAGGCCCAGCCCGCGCCATTGCAGGATATTGCCCTGGCCGTCCAGCCGGGCCAGGAAGGCCGGGCTTCGGGTTGCGTTCACTTCCAGAGCGCCTACCGCCCAGAAGCCGCCGTCGGCCTCCACCAGGCCGGCGAGGCGTTCCCGCACGTCGGTTTCGCTGTCGAGCAGGTAGCTCCAGCGGGGTTGGCCCTGGCCGTCCAGGCGCAGCACGGCGCTGCGCCGGTCGTACCCCACGGCGTCGTACAGGCCGAGGAGGACGTCGCCGTTCTCCATCAGCAGGACATCCCCGGCATGTTCGTCGCGGTTGATGTCGGCTTCGCCGAAGCAACGGCGCCACAACTGGTTGCCGTCGGCATCCACCCTGAGCAGGCAGGCGTCGTCGATAAGGCTGTTGGAGAGGGGTTCCAGCACCCGCCCCAGCAGCAGCAGCCCGTCGCCGGCCGGCACCAGGCGGGCGGGCACGTCCCGGCGGGTAGTACTGTAGGCTTTAGCCCATTCCGGCCTGCCGGAGGGCAGCAACTTCATCAGCACCATATCGCCGTCCCGGGCGCCAAAGCTGCTGGAATTCACCAGCAGGTAGGGGGCGCCGTCCAGCCAGGCCATGTCGACGGCCTCATCGCCACGTGGGCCGCCGAAGCAATGAATGCTGGTTTGGGCAGTGGCTATCCCTGCCAAACCCAGTAAAGCGGACAAGAAAAAGGAAGTAACAGAGCGCGCATTTCGGGCCATGGCGATTAGGTTATTGATGCCGGCAACAGGCAACAGGCAACAGGCAACAAGATAAGCTTTTCAGGATTTATACTACGCTGCAATAGGTTTTGTGCATTGCCTCCCCCCGCCCCTCAAATCCCCTAAAGGGGAAGTCCACCCAAAATGCACGACTTGTCCCGTACACATCGTGTCGGGAAAACCTATTGCCGTTGAGTATAGCTGCCGGGCCAACCAGAGGGATATTTGCCGGAACGGGCAACAAAAATTCGGCTGTGCCGTAAAAAACTTTGGGCAAGCCCTAAGGCCCAGATTTGAAAAGCCCCCCCCTTTTTTTTAATCAAATCATTCAGTTTACCCTCCAATCATTGCTCAGGCACTTGCAACCTGACATTCGCCTGATTTACGCAATAACCCAAAGCCTGTCCCGGGAACAAGGTTGGGCCGCCAGTAAACAAATAACAGAAACCAAAACCCGAGCTACATGCATGAGGAAAGCTACGCCGATTTACTTGAGCAATTTAACAAAAGCCTGAAAAGCCTCGGAAAAGCGCTAAGGACGATAGAAGCAGCAGCCAGCAATGCCGATGCCCTGGAGGAGCGCTCCAGGGAAGTGTTAGCAGCCACCGAGGAGACGAACCGGCAGCTCGAAAAACTGCTGGCCCTGGCAAGCCCGTCGCCGCAAGCGGAAAACGAGGCCGGCAGAGGGGGGGGAACAAAACCTCCGCAACTTCAACGCCTGGCAAAAACCATCGAGGAGAAAGACGAGAAGATATCCTCTCAGCTCTTTTATCTCAGCGAGCAGCAGATCAAGCTG
The DNA here is from genome assembly GCA_020636375.1 of Lewinellaceae bacterium. Taxonomy (GTDB): domain Bacteria; phylum Bacteroidota; class Bacteroidia; order Chitinophagales; family Saprospiraceae; genus JACJXW01. The sequence continues at coordinate 470,355 of JACJXZ010000002.1, forward strand.
CTCTCGGAGCAGGAAAAGCTCAAAAGGCAGCTGTGGCAGCAGGCAAAATCCAGCATAAAGTGGCGTTCGGCCCTGGGGACGGGCATTTTTGTCGTCCTGACGTTGTGCCTGGCCTTGCTCTACCAGAAGCCGGGTTTTGTCAGTTTTGTAAACCTGGCGGACGAAGGGTTCAGCGGAGCTCAGGAGGACAGCAGCATCCGGCCGGCCTCGGGCGCGGCGGTAGAGATGCGAAGGCCGGAAGCAAGCCTCCCGCCGCCGGCTGCCGGGGCGGGCAACATCCGGCAGGACACTGTTCGCTCAAAACAGGCCGGAGAGGAAAGCAACAGCCAGACGGAAGAACCGGCAGCAAGCCCTGAAACGCCTGGCAGCCTGACAAAAAAAGGAGTGCCGGAAGAAACCGGCCCTGCTCCCCAACTGCTTCCTGCCGGAAAAGCCAGGAAACAAATCGAGCCCAGGGATGAATACGCCCTCACTTACCTGAAGCAGAAAAACTTCGGGCGGCTGGCCCAAAAATACATTCACCCGGAAAAAGGCGTATACCTGTTGCCATTTGGATTGGCGGTCCCTGGAAAGGTTTTTTCTCCTGAAATGATGAAGGAGGCTTTTTCCAGCCCGGCACGGCACCGTTGGGGGACCGTCGGGAGCACGACCCTCGAAACGGATTTCCAAACGTATTACAGCAATTACATTTTCGACGAAGACTTCACCCAGGGAGCGGAAAAGCATTTCAATGAAGTGCACTGCCCCGGACAGTCCGGCCTGTCAGCTGCCCAGATAGCCCGGAGGTTTCCGGATTGCATCTTCGTGGAATTCTGCAAATCCGGCAAGAGTTTGGTTTTGGTGTACGAACGGCTGCAGAACGGGCTCGACTGGGGGCTGCTGGCCCTCATTCACAATCACTGAGGGTTGCAGCTTTGGCAGCCCTGCTCTGTTTAGGCTTATTTTTTGCATTAAAATCGGTAATTTTACCTAACGCTTATGCCCCGGCGCCGAGTTATGAAGAAGCGTCCGGGTCGGAGCGGGCCCGGATGTCGCCCGCCAACCTGGAGATTCTTTTTCAGAGCCTCCTGGAGAAAGTAAGGAATGGAGAAGCGATCAGTCATGACAGAGAAGAAGCGCTGCGTGATATAAGAAAAGACCTGGTAGACAATATGGCCGATCAGCCTGCCCTTTTGGCAACATTACTGGCTATCATTGATGAAATTATACTCCTAAACGATGAACTAATTTATCCCGACGATGGAGAACCGAGAACTGATGAAGATCGTTGAGCAATACCATGCTTATTGACGCACTACGCGCTTGATTCGGTTGTGTTTTTTCGTTGCCATGCACCCGGAGTTATCCCTACAATTACGTAGGATGGACAAAAAATGGGCGTTTACAGCCCTTTTCATTTTGATAATAACCCCAAACCACCTATATTCACTCCAGACAATTCCACTTACCCTACCGCTGCATTCTTTACAAACTTAATACGCATTGTATTATGAAAGCAACCGCAGTGAACCATGGCTACGGCCTATCTCTTTTTTTTCTATTTTTACTGTACCTTCTGTTGTTTACCGTCTATCGATCCTGCTCCCGAGCAGGGGCGGCGGACACGGCGCCGGGACGGGTAACCAACATCAGCCCTGAAACGCCGGAACCGGGTGGCGGGGCCGGCGTGGGGATCGCCACCCTTGCCTTAAAGAAAGCCCCGGAGCACGTCCGCAAACTGATCAAGTACCTGAAAAGCAGCAAGTACCTGCATCCGCCAAAAGGCTACCGAGGCGGCAGGGTGTTCCGCAACCGGGAGGGCATTTTACCGAAGGGAAAGACTTACTACGAGTTCGACGTCCACCCCGTCCGCCCCGGCGTTTCCCGCGGAGCGGAACGGCTTGTAGTTGACCAACAAAAAAGCGTATTTTACTATACTAAAGATCATTACGGCACCTTCACCAAAATCAAGTGAAATGGACAAGCAAGCATTCATGGAGCTACTCAGCGAGGCCTACGGCTTTCCCAACTACTACGCCCATAACCTGGATTCAGCCGAGGAAATCATCGAAGACATCAAAGAAGAAAAGCAAATAGACAAGCTGTCGCTCAGACCCTTCTTCGATGCGCTGCTGGCGCAGGAGCCGGAAGCGGAACGGGAGAAGATATGGGCGTTTTTGGTGGAGCATTTTGGAATGCAAGATTAAATTAATTTGGCAAGAGCATCGAACTAATTTATCCAACAATGGAGGCCCGCAGCTCCGTAAACCTTTCCCCCGCCTGCTTATTCCTCACCGCAATGCTCAGCGCCTGCTTGCTGCCTACAACAACCACCAGCTTCTTCCCCCGGGTAATGCCCGTATACAGCAGGTTGCGGTACAGCATCATATAATGCGTGGTATGCAGGGGCAGCACCACGCAGGGGCACTCGCTGCCCTGGTATTTGTGGATGGACACCGAGTACCGCTGCGCACCTTGGCGCGTTAGCTTTTAGAAAAGAGCAAATCCATCAATGCCCAAAATTCTGAAAATGGGAAAAGCGAGTCGTCTTGTCGTGCTCTCTCTGCGCAAAGGCGTTTTGCGTTGCTATGTGCTTTATTCAAGTTTCCGGCCTCTTTTAAAGTTCGATAAATTTTATTTCGGCGAAAGTAAGCTTCTGATTTTTCATACCCTGGAAGAAAACGTTCCAATTCCCTGGATAGGCTATAATAATCTGGATAGATTCGAGTTGAAAATTCCTTATAGTGCAACAAGAACCAGTATTCTGTACAAGGCATAGTCTCGAAAATGAAGACATCAGGTATCTGGAGTAATTTCTTCTTAGCCTTTTCATAACGTTCCCGAGTTTTCTCTTCGAGGGAAAGAATAACATCCAGGTCAACAACGCAATATACATGATCGTATCCTTCCGAGATTAACTGCCGGGCCTTTCTGAATATTTCCTGATAATTGGAATGTTTGGGCAGGGAGGGTTTTAGTTGATAGGGTAGTTTCTCAGCCTGTTTCAAGTCATGGAAATAGTGCCATTCGGTAATGCCTTCCCCTACAACGGCTGCCCGAAATTTCTCCTTTCTTTTTTTGCGCCCTCTCGCCATCTTTAATCCATATATATTTCTCCCAATTCCGGCTTTGCCCCTAGCTTGCCAATCTTATAAGCATTAAAAGGGGAGATATTCTTATGTAATTTTACGTCAGCATAGGCAAAGAGTTCTGTAGAGCCGTCCTCTTGCTTTTCTGTAAACCAAATGACATCCCGGCGCAGGAAATCCTCAGCCAGGATCTGAATGTTATGAGTGGTGAAAATGAGTTGAGCTTCCGTAGTATTGGCTAAAAAGGTTCGAAGGAAATGATTGACCAATTCGAAATGAAGGGAGGATTCCAGTTCGTCAATGGCGATTACAGCATTTTGCTGCTTTAATGAATACAGCAAGCTTGCAAGCCCATAAAACCTCTTCGTGCCTTCAGATTGAGCTTGCATAGGCAGTTCAACATGACCATCTTTCGTTTCATGTATAAAAACGGCCTCTTTAGATTGATTGAGCAAGCGGTCAATTTTTTCATCCAAATAGTCAAATGCGATTGTTGTTGGAAAAACCATTTGGCCAGATAACCCTTTATTTTCCCTGATTTGCACATCACTGATGTTAAAGTCCGCTTTCCTCATTGCTTCTAATATAGATGCTTTAAAGGGTTGATCTTTCTCAATGAGCGCATTGGTGCGCAGGAGCAGGCCGGAATAAGATTGAATCGTTCCATGCAATTTGCTTTTAAACCACTTCGACACGTTACTAAGTATTGAAGACGAAACATTGGCGTTATTGTATGCCGCCAAAACGGTTGAATTCCTAAAAACTGCGCCTTCCAGGATGAGCCTTTCCCTGGCGCCTAAACCCAGTTTATCCCCAAAATCAATGTGGGCTTTATCTTCTTTTTCATCGTAAACCCTCTCAAAGGCAACAGCCGGCTGTGTACCGGGATAAAAGGCAAGCCGCTCTTCCAGGATAACATCCTTGTTCAGCGATAAAGAATAGATAAAGCGGGTATGCCCGATAAAAAACGAAAGGTAAAAAGTTGTAGGTTTCTCCTGGTAAGCAGGGTCAAAAGCAAACTGGGGCAAATCGATCGGAGTAGTCTTGTCTGCAGGGCGCTTTATTGCCAGCTGCCTCAAATAATCGATAGCTTTCAACAAATTGCTTTTGCCGGAGGCGTTGGCGCCATATATCATCCCGAGTTTGAGCAGCCGAAGGTTGGCTCTTTTCCGGACGCAGAAAAAGCCTTCAAAGGTTTTGTCGCTGGTGGCTTCAAAACTGAGTATTTGCTCTTCTTTGAAAGACAGGAAATTACTTACCCTGAATTCATGTATCACTTTGTATATGCTTTTTTCGTAAAATATTTACAATATAAACAAATAAAAATAGATTTTTGTTGTTTTTTCTGTTTTTCATGCCAGAAGCCAGCCAAGCCCTCTTCAACCGCTTCCTGGTGCTGAAACTGGAAGAGGTTGCTGAAGAATTGAAAGCCTGCAACCCGGAGGCGTACCGGAGGTTGAAGCTGGATGAGTTGATGGGGGGGGAGGAGGGGAAGTGAGTGCTAAAACTTCAATTTTAAAAGCTCCTCAACCAGAAGATAAACCTTTGTGCATGGATTATGATCAGAGAAATCCGTTCGACCGGCAAATATTTGATCTAATGCCCTCGGCCAGGAGACAGCCTGCCCTCTGTCACCGTATTTCTTCAGCAACGCGTACATTTCCGGCATATTTTTTTCGTATTTGAACGATCAGGATGAATTTCCGGATAGCCCTTTGTCCCTTCTTTCGCTGCTGCTCTTTCCGGGCGCGGCGCTTCAGGATGGCATTGTCAATTTTAGTTTTTCTTGCCATTCACTCATCATTTTAGAGAAATCTCCGATAAAAGGAATACCGCCATAACGACCCTGGATGTAATCTTTTTCGAAAGAGCGGTCTTTTCTGACGGTGCTTCCTCCCTCCTCCTTGTATTCCACTAGAGAGTACAGGTTGGAAGCTCCGTAATAATCTTTTTCGATGAAGTAGATTTGGTCTCTCCGGAAGTTGCCATAACTGAGCAGGTTGGTATCATGCGTCGCGAAAATGAGCTGAGCATTGTTCGGATTGTGCTCATTGGAATTGAAGAGGGATACAATGGCTTTAGTCAGTAAGGGATGCATAGAAGATCCTAATTCATCCACCACGAGCACTCCGCCATTTAACAAAGTATCAAAGATTGGCCCCAGCATATTGAATATCTTGTTGGTGCCGGCCGATTCCTGGGTTCTGAGGTTAAATTCTTTTACTCCTGTTTCATTGCCTTCATAGTCAAATACTTTATGGAGGGTCTCGATCGACACCATGGTTTGTTCCTTCAAATCCTCCATGATCTGCTGCAGGACTTCGGGAGGCAGGTTTTTAGGCAGGCGCGAAGGGTTGAAGGGCTCCTTAACAACCTGAAAAGCGTGAAAGCCCAGGTCCAGTTGTTTTAGAAAACGGGTAAATAAGGGTTTGCACTTTTCATCCTCCAGCATGTTGAACGTCACTGCCCGGTAGGCTTCATGCCGCAAACCAGAGATCGTGTTCCAATTCCGGAACCAGGCCATGATAGACCTCGATATTTGGCCGTTAAACTGGTCTGCCACACTTAAGAAAAGCGCATTGTCTCGGGTTTTTTCTTCCAGGCCAGCCCCCTCCGAAAAGCCTGCCATAACCTCAATGCCGTCCAATTCCCTGACAAACAGAGGTTTTTCTTTCTGCCCGCCCTTGACGAACAGCCACTCTCCATGCACTTTTTCCTGGCTCACTTCAAAGCCATACCGATAGCGTTTGCCGTCAAGGAAAAAGAGCACTTCAAAGAAACTGGGGCTACGCTCCGTCTCCGGGTTCAAAAGGAAGGGCAACACTCCGATCTCATCCTGGGAAGATCTCTTTGAGGAGTTCAGCACAAAATGCCTCATTTTCGACATGGCCCGCAGCAGGTTGGTTTTCCCGCTGGAATTGGCGCCATAGACGACTGCCCCCTTGAGCAGTTTCTTTTTGCCTGCCTCAAAAACGTTTTCCGGATACTCGGTAATCCCGGCAGTGGAGAGGTCGAGCGTGACTGGATTTTTGAAGGAGAGGTAGTTTCCGACTGTGAATTCCTGGAGCATGGCCGTATTGCGTTTTGAGAAATTTTCTCACATGAAACATCAATTTAAGGCAAAATATTGTGAAATGCTAAAAATTAGAGGAAAATTCTCATTTTTATGAAAAGGATATCTATGTGGCAGGACTGGAAAACGGATGCTGGAATGGAGAAAAGGGTGGAATAAAATAGACGAAAGTAGGAACATTGTTGGGGTGTGTTCGTAAGAGAGGAAGGCAGGCATGGGTGAGGCAAGTTGTTTTATACTCAACGGCAATAGGTTTTGTGCATTTATGGGTGGGTTTCCCCTTTAGGGGATTTAAGGGGCTGGGCGAGCTAATGCACAAAACCTATTGCAACCAATAAAATAAACCTATACACAGACTTCAAGGCTCCGCCTCGGGCTGCGCTGAGCCGTTCTATAGGACACAAAAAACCAAAACAAAAAAAATTCAAATACGATGGCACTAAAGAATCCTTCAGAAATTCGATCTGTATCCGGAATCACTGATATCGAAAAAGAGAAAATTTTTGATTTCTTACAAGGTGCTGTTTACTGTTGGTGCAAAAACAGAAAAGATGAATGGTTCTCTTTAAGGGATTTAATGGGAGGCGACAACTATGATTGGGACGGCACTCCTTTACTACCACTATATAATAAACATATAAATAAGGGCAAAGCAAGTGAAGAAGCAATAAGAGATGCTGGAAAAGATTGTGGATGGATTTTGAAAAGAGTCATCAATAAAGATAAGCGTACGTTTGAAACGAAAAAAGAAGACTTAATCAGAAAATACAGGTGGGTTGGAAACGAAAAATAATGCAAGCAAAAGTTAAGCGTTCAAAATAGACAAACAAAAAATGGAAATGTCATCAAACAAAGAAATGGAAATCGGATTAAGGGAAATTTTAATTTCCAAAGGTTATGAAATTTTTGGGAATATTAAGGAAAATGGAGAAACAGGTTGTGATTTAATTGCAGAGAAGGACAGAAATACTTATCACATCGAGGTAATAGGTTATAAAAGAACAGGTCCTGCCAGATCAAAAGATTTTTTTCAAGTATTTTTTAGAGCTGTTTCAAGATTAGATGATAATGCTAAAAATTGTGTAATTGCATTGCCCTGTAATTTTTTAAGAGGAATAAAACAACGAACAAACAACTATAAAGTTGCTTGGGATAGAATAGGAAAAATATTTCCGGAATTAGTATTTTGGTTTGTAGATTTAGAAAACCGTAAAATTACACCGATTCACTGGAAAGACTTGCCTGGGTTTTTAAGTAGAAATGGGTGCAAGAGATCAATTTAAAGCTCACCCCACCGCCTAGCCTACCTCTCACAACTATCAAACAACCGCCTTAACATATCCCCACTCTCCCGTTCAAAAAAATCGCTCAGTTCTTTCCGGTTCCGGGGGACGAACCGCTTTTACAGCTTCGCAAAATCATCGCAAATCTCCTCCTCGTTGAAGGCACCAGAACCACCCCACATTTCCACAGCCAGGCAGCCGCCAAAAGCAGGGCAAAACATGGCAACCGCGCAGGCCGTGAAACAAAGCCGAATTCCGGATATATCAACAAAAATCGGTTTTAATATAATTTATTTCTTATAAAGAAGAATAAATTCGTTGTTCTTATCAAGTTTTTACTTATTTTTGCAAAAAAACCTAAAAGCAAGCCGATTTTAAACTTTTACCGTAAATCATAACCATCCCCCAAAATGACAGCATCAACACGCTTTCCGATTGCGGCTTTGGTAGCCCTGCTTTGTTTAGGCTTATTTTTTGCATTAAAATCGGTAATTTTACCTAACGCTTATGCCCCGCCGCCGAGTTATGAAGAAGCACCCGGGTTGGAGCTAGCCCGGATGTCGCCGACTAACCTGGAGATTCTTCTTCAGAGCCTCCTGGAGAAAGTTAGGAATGGCGAAGCGATCAGTCATGACAGAGAAGAAGCTCTGCGTGATATCAGAAAAGACCTGGTAAACAATATGGCCGATCAACCTGCCCTTTTGGCAACATTACTGGCTATCATTGATAAAATTATACTACTAAACGATGAACTAATTTATCCCGACGATGGAGAACCGAGAACTGATGAAAATAGTTGAACAGTACCACGCCTACTGGCATACTTATATCTATCCCCTGGCAGACAAGGAACCGGGGCGTTATACCCATTTCAAAAACACATTAAGGCATGTAGGCAGGCGCTTGTATGGCTCGGAATTTTCTTTAGAGTTCAGTGTCGCGGTCCTGTATTCCGTCTTTGAAGAGCCTGCCGGGGAACCCATGTCCGATACGATGCAACAATAAGGAATATATATGATGGAGAACCGAGAACTGATGAAGATCGTTGAGCAAGTGCAAGCGCAAGTATCAAGGCCAAATTCAGAGCGGTGCCTTTGTTGGGCTTGAACTTGATACTTGCGCTTGTACTTTAACAAATGCCAGGCAGGGTACTCAAAAAATGCAGGGAAGTTTTTTTCCATAAAACCCGCTATTTTGAACAGCCTATCCTGGTGTGACTCCAGCCAAGACGTCACCGCCTGCCGGCCTTGCCCTGACAGGCCATTGACCGGCGTGGCGCCAGGCCGGCAAACCGAAAGGCGGCAGGCGGGCGGTCATCCCGCCACCGCCTCCCCCAACCCCGTAAACCGCTCCCCCGCCTGCTTATTCCGCACCGCAATGCTCAGCGCCTGCTTGCTGCCGATGACCACCACCAACTTCTTCCCCCGGGTGATGCCCGTGTACAGCAGGTTGCGGTACAGCATCATATAATGCGTAGTATGCAGGGGCAGCACCACGCAGGGGCACTCGCTGCCCTGGTATTTGTGGATGGACACCGAGTAGGCCAGCACCAGCTGGTCGAGGTCGGCGAAGTCGTAAACGACGGGGCGGCCGTCTGTCTCTACCGTGACCTGCTGCTCTATGCGGTCGATGCGTTTGATAAAACCGACGTCCCCGTTGAAGACCTCCTTGTCGTAATTGTTCTGCACCTGCATCACCTTGTCCCTGGTATGGAAAGTACGGCCCATCTTGACCAGCGGCTCATTGCTCGGGTTGAGGGTGCGCTGCAGCAGGTGGTTGAGGGTACGGTTGCCGATGGCGCCCCGGTTCATAGGGCTGAGCACCTGTATGTCGCGCAGGGGGTCGAAGCCGTAGGCTTTGGGCAGGCGCTGCTGCACCAGGCTGGCTATGGTTTGGGCGATGCGCTCGGGGTCGTTTTCCTCCATGAAGAAGAAATCCCCTTTTTTGTCGGTGCGGATATCCGGGAACTCGCCGGCGTTGATGCGGTGGGCGTTGGTGACGATCTTCGACCGGGCGGCCTGCCGGAAGATGTCGGTCAGGCGGGTGACGGGCACGCGGTTGCTGCGGATGAGGTCCTCCAGGACGCTGCCGGCGCCCACGCTGGGCAACTGGTCCACGTCGCCCACCAGCAGGAGGCGGGCATGGGCGGGCACGGCTTTGAGCAGGCTGTACATCAGCATCGTGTCCACCATGCTGGCCTCGTCGATGACGAGCAGGTTGCTATCCAGCGGGTTGTCGCGCCCCCGGCGGAAGCCGCCGATGGCGAAGTCGTACTCCAGCAGGCTGTGGATGGTGGAGGCTTCCCGGCCGGTGATCTCCGCCATCCGCTTGCCCGCCCGCCCGGTGGGGGCTGCCAGCAGGATGCGCCCGCCCTGGGGGCCGGCAATGCTCAGGATGGCCTTGATGATGGTGCTCTTGCCCGTGCCGGGGCCGCCGGTAATGAGGTGGATTTTTTCCCGCAGGCTGGCCGCTACGGCCTCCCGCTGGTTGGGCGCCAGCCGGATGCCCATCTGGGCTTCGGCAGCCTGCAGGCCCAGCTCGGGTTGGGGGTAAACGACGGCCGGAGGGCTTTCCAGCAGGCGGCGCAGTTCGCGGGCGATGCCCTGCTCGCTGACGTAAAAAGGCTTGAGCCAGATGAAAGGCACCGCCTCGCCCTGGTATTCCAGGGGTTGGATGACGATGCGCTCTTCCTCTTCGATAAACTCCAGGCGGGCCTCGATGCGTTCGGGGTCGACTTCCAGGAGTTGGCGGGCGCGCTCCAGGAATTGCTCCCGGGGGTAGCAGGTATGGCCCTCGTCGGCCAGTTTGGACAGCACGTACTCCACCCCGGCGTCGACGCGGATGTCGGCCTGGCTGTCGATGCCCAGCTTGCGGGCCGTCTGGTCGGCGGTCTTGAACCCGATGCCCCACACGTCGCGGGCCAGTTGGTAGGGGTTCTCCTCGATGACGCGGCGGCTGTCTTCCCCGTAGGTTTTGAAGACTTTCTGGGCGTAGGTAGGGCTGATGCCGTGCCCCTGCAGAAAGAGCATCAGCTCGCGGATGGACTTTTGTTCTTCCCAGCAGGCTTTGATGCGCTCCAGCCGCTTGGGGCCGATGCCGTCGACCGAGAGCAGGGCACCGGGTTCGCCATCGATGATGTCCAGCGTCTTTTCGCGGTGGTATTCCACAATGCGCTCGGCAAACACCGGCCCGATGCCCTTGATCAGACCCGAGCCCAGGTATTTTTTGATGCCCTGCAGGGACTGCGGCGCCTCCACGTCATAACTTTCCACCTGGAACTGCAGGCCATAATTGGGGTCTTCGCGCCAGCGGCCGCGGCACACGACGCTCTCCCCCGCCTGAACGCTAGGCATGGTGCCGACGATGGCTGTCAGCTCCCGCTTGCCGCGCTCCTGGAGGCGGGCCACCGTAAAGCCGTTCTCCGGGCTTTGGAAAGTGATGCGTTCAATGTAGCCGTGAATCTCGTCCATGTTCTTGCGGCGAAGGCGGAACTATTGGTGCATGGGTGCATGGGTGCATGGGTGCATGGGTGCATTGGTGCATGGGCTATTTGCTGGCCGGGCAGCCGTTCCGTTTTTTGACGGCCCCCGGCTCTTCCCCGGCAGGCCGTCAAAAAAACGGAACCAAATTCAATACACGTGCTGGCCGCCGTTGATGGCGTAGTTGGCGCCGGTGATGAAACCGGCATCCTTGGAAGCCAGGAAGGAAACCAGGTGGGCGATCTCGTAGGTGCCGCCCAGGCGGCCTACCGGGATGTCCTTGACGATCTTGGCGCGGATTTCCTCCGGCACGGCCATCACCATATCCGTACCGATATAGCCCGGAGAGATGGTATTGACCGTGATGCCCTTGCTGGCTACCTCGATGGCCAGGGTCTTGGTGAAGCCGTGCATGCCGGCTTTAGCGGCAGAGTAGTTGGCCTGGCCAAACTGGGCGCGCTGGCCGTTGACCGAAGATATGTTGATGATGCGCCCGAACTCCTGGTCGATCATCGGGTTGATCACATGGCGGGTGCAGTTGAAAGCGCTGTAGAGGTTCGTCTTGATGACTGCGTCCCAGTTTTCGAAGCTCATCCGCTTGAAAACGCCGTCGCGGGTGATCCCGGCGTTGTTGACCAGGATGTCGACGGTGCCGATGTCGCTCTGGATCTTTTCGATCATCTTTCCGACCGATTCGAAATCGGACACGTCGGCATGGTACAGGGGCACGTCGTAGCCCTGCTCCTTCATTTCCTCGTTCCACTTCTCGGCTTTTGATTTGGTGTGATAGTTGGCGACGCAAAGGTAGCCGTCGTCGACCATATGTTTGACCATGGCTGTCCCGAGGCCGCCAGTGGCGCCGGTTACGAGAGCTACGTACTTTCTTCCGTCTTTTTTCATAGTTGTCGGATTTTTTGTTCGTTTGGCGATTATGTATGTTCAATGCAAATATATAGATATTTAGATGTTTTTTGAGTGGAAAAAGCGGATAATTTAGCATTGTTTTGCAAAAAAAGTCAATATTGGTGCATCGAAACGGGGGCGGGCCACCGCCGTCCCTAAATATTTGTTTTATAACCGATTAGAAAGAGAACCGGAGCGGGCACACCCTGAGATGCCAAAATATCCTTTAAGTCAACCCTCCAAATTATTCCGGCCGGCACCCTTTCTTTTCGGGAATGGCGTTAAATCTTTTAATTTCAGGAATAAATGCTATTATCCTATGGCATCACAGGAACTCGTATGGGCCACCGCCGCCCTTTTGTTGCTCTACGGCGGGGTTATCCTCTATTTTGTTATCCGCGGCGCCCTGCGCACGGCTTCCATCTCGGACTACGCCGTGGGGAGCATTCAGTTCTCTCCGGTGGTGGTGGGGCTTTCCCTTGCTGCTTCCATCACCAGCGCCGCCACGTTTATCATCAATCCGGGTTTTATAGCGCTTTACGGGCTGAGCGGCATCCTGGCCTTTGCCATCACCATGCCGCTGGCGATATTCGTCTCGCTGGCTATCCTGACCAAGAGCTTCCGCACCCACGGCGCTTCGGTCCGGGCCCTGACCATGGCGCAATGGATCGGCAAGCGGTACAACAGTACCGGTTATGCTCTGCTCTTCGGCTTTTTGTCCCTGCTGCTGATCACCTTCATCGTGCTGATCTGCGTGGGCATGACGAAGGTTTTGTCCAAGGCCCTCAATGCGGAAGAACTCTATGTGCTGATCGGGCTCGTCGTGTTCGTGTTCGGGTACATGATGTTCGGGGGGGCCAACTCCATGGTGTATACCAATACGATACAGGCCATCCTGATGCTCGTCGTGGCCTTCATCCTGCTGACCTCCGGTTACGAGCATTTCAGCCAGGGGGTCCATGGGTTTCTGGACAAGCTGGCGGCCATCGACCCGATGCTGGTGAAATGGGCCAACCCCAACAGTTTCCTCTTCCGTGATTATTTCGAGATCATCTTCTGCAACCTGGTGGTTGGGGTGGCCATCGTCTGCCAGCCCCACATCATCACCAAGTCCTTATTGTTGAAAAACGAGTCGGACGTGAACCGCTACCTCGTCACCGGCATCCTGGTGGAAGCGGTGTTTTTCGCGGTGGTGTTCACGGGGCTGTACGCCCGCCTCAGTTTCCCGGACCTCACTGTAGACGGGGTGCCGCTGAAGATGGACGGCATCATCCCGGCTTATGTGGTGCGGGAATTCCCGGTGGCGGTCGGCCTCATCGTGATCATGGGGTTGCTGTCGGCGGGGCTTTCCACCCTGGAGGGCCTCATCCAGTCTATCTCTACGACCATTACCTCCGACATCGTCGAGCCGCTGATGGGGCATCGGCTGGGAGGCGGCGGCGGCCAGCGCAACCGGAAGCTGGTGGCCATCAACAAAGTGGTCATCGTGTTGCTGGCCGTGGTGTCCATCCTGATCTCCTACAACCAGCTGACCCATCCGAGCCTCAGCGTGGGCATCTTTGCCCAGAACGGGGTGTACGCCTATTTTTCGGCCGCCTTTGTGCCGGTCCTCTTTGGCATTTACCTGCGGGATGCGCCCCGGATAGCGCCGGTAGTGGCCACGATAACCGCCGTGTTGGTGCATTTCGGCATCTACTACGGCCGCATCGGCGGCTACATGCAGGCGGAAGTGCGCAACCCGGCGGTAGCCGCCACCTTTGCCATCCTCCTGTCCCTGGCGGCCGGCCTGGCCGTTTACTTTCTGTTTCGCGGCAGGCAAAAAGCCGGCGGCGTACAGCGCAAAACTGCCCCAAAATCTGTAGTTTCGCCATCTGTCCTGTCGGTGCCTCCAGTTCCGGAGCCAGGCCCTAACGAGCAAGCAGAGATGCAAACGATCATCACAAGGCCGTTCCCCCCGCAGTCCATCCACCTGTCCGGCGGCCTGGAGATCGGCTATATCGACGAAGGCCGGGGCCGGCAGACGCTGCTGTTCGTCCACGGCCTGGCCAGCAATTACAAAGGCTGGCAAAAGGTGATCGGCCAGCTGCGCCAAAAGTACCGATGCATTGCGCTGGACCTGCCGGGCTACGGCACCTCCGGCGAAGTGGCCCACCCGGTCAGCATACAGTTCTTCGCCTCCCGGCTCAACGAGTTCGCAGAAAAAATGAAGCTGAAGGACGTCACCCTCGTCGGCCACTCCATGGGCGGGCAGGTGTCGGTGGCGGCAGCCCTGCAGCAGCCCGGCAACTTCCGGCAGCTGGCCCTGGTGGCGCCGGCCGGCTTCGAGACGTTCAACCGGGCCGCCAAGGAATGGATACGCGCCATCTACAAGCCCGCCCTGCTGAAGGTAGCGCCCGACGAACAGATCAAAAGCAACATCAAAGCCAATTTCTACCGCTTCCCGCAGGATGCCCAGTTCCTCATCGACGAACGGCTCGCCCTGCGCCATTCCCCGGATTTCGACTATTACTGCCAGCTCATCCCCCAGTGCGTCGTCAGCATGCTGGACGAGCCCGTCTTCCACCGCCTGCAGGAGCTGCCGCATCCCACCCTGGTCATCTACGGCGAAAAAGACCGGCTCATCCCCAACCGCATGATCAACCCTACCCTCTCCACCAAACGGGTGGCCCAAAACGGCGCCCGGAAAATCCGCAACAGCAAACTGGCGTTCATCCCCGACTGCGGCCATTTCGCCCAGTGGGAGTGTGCGGAGGCGGTGGCAGCGGAGATTGCGGGGTTTGTGGGGTAGAATGAGGGGAGATTGAGGGATGGTTATATTGCTGGCGGGAGGAGAGCGGGGGGTATTGTTATATTGTTGGCCAGGAGGAGGCGGGGGGTATTGTTATATTGCTATATTGCTGGCGGGAGGGGAGCCGGGGTATTGTTATATTGCTATATTGTTGGCGGGAGGGGAGCTGGAGGTATTGTTATATTGTTGGCCAGGATGAGGCCGGGGGTATTGTTATATTGCTGGCGGTGCGGGATCGGAGATTGTTCGCTGTCGCAAAGGAAGTGTTCAAAGTTCGGTGTCAATAGTTTCTCATGTAAGGTATGCGTCAAGTGGATTTTGGGACTGTTCAAAACGCTGTGTCTTTTGTTTAAAACACAGAGACCGCGGAGACACGCAAACCTGCTCGCTGTACTTAGGTGTCAAGGCAGGCGGGGAAGGCCACAAAGTATTCGCTGTCAAGCGATTACTCTGTGTTCCTCTGCGGACTCATATGTTTGTAAAACCGCAGGGAACGCAGGGAGCGCAGAGAAGAGTATCGCAGCTCCGCTGCACAAGCAACATCCTGCCATGCGGCCTTTCCTCTGCGGCCCTCTGCGGACCCTGCGGTTAAAAAAACACAGGAGGCGCGGAGCGCCGCAGGGAAAGGCAGCGTACCTCAGCGGTTCAAAACTTGGAGGCGGACACACATTCCTGAACAATCTCTTTTCAGTGAATAATAACACACTGCCACTCCTCCCAACCAATATCGCAGGCGAAGCAACAATATAACAATAACAACAATGTAGCAATATAGCCAGCCCTCCCGCAATATCCCCCTCTCCCCTATCTACCGCTCAACCTTGCCCTTTCCGGCCTTCCTCGTTTCCTGGTAGAGGATCGTTCCCCGCTGGAGGCGTTCCTGCCGGTCTTTTTCCTGTTGGGCGGCAATGGCTTCCAGCTGGCCCTTCACATCGATGGGCCGGCTGTTGAGGCTGCGGTGGAAGGAGCGGATGATGAACCGGGCCATATAATCGGGGTGGTGTATCCCCATGCCCTTGAGCGAATGCGACAGGCGGGAGCCTTCGTAGAAGCCCCAGTTGAGGGTGATCCAGCGGCCGAAACTGAAATGGAGCCGGCTCACAGCCTCCTCTTCGGGGGCGGCCTTAAAGCGGGCCCTGGCGTCCCGGTCGATCAATTGGTTGAGCTGGACGAGGGCGTCGGAAAGGTCCCGTGGGATGTAAACGCCGTCGATGGATTCCATCCGGATGCGGCGCTGGTAGCCGTCTTCAAATTCCTTTTCGGTTTCCGGAGGTTTCTGCGCCTGCGCAGGATTAGCAGCCAGCCACAGCACGGCCAGCAATGGTAACCACGTTTTGCCCTTCATGATCTGTTTTTTTACTACTGGAAATAACCACTACAAAGTAACCCTCAAAAAACAAGTTGCCGGTTTCGGCGATCAGGCAAAGGCTGGAAACCCATGAAGGGGTTGAAGCCTTTGCCTGACCGCCGAAATTCAGATCGGCAACTTGTTTTCTGACCACTACAAAGTTACCTTATTTTTCCAATTTTCCCGAAACGGCAAAAAAATCCCCGCCACGGGTGGCGGGGCCAAATTAATGTGCTATGAAAAAGTTAATACAACTTTCGGTTATAGAAAACAGGTGTTATGATTTTGCGGTATTTCGGTATTGTGGTGTTGCGGCCGGGCTGCTTCCGCAACATCATAAAACCATAAAACCTGTATTCACCACCGTATCACCGCTCCCGCCCAGGTGAAGCCGCTTCCGAAGGCGGCCAGGCAGACAACGTCGCCTTCTTTCACGGCGCCGGCCTCTACGGCCTCGCACAGGGCGATGGGCACCGAAGCGGCGGTGGTATTGCCAAACTTCTGGATGTTGTTCCAAATCTGGTCGTCCCGCAGGCCCATCCTTCGCTGCACGAACTGGCTGATGCGCAGGTTGGCCTGGTGGGGGATCAGCATGTCGATGTCTTCCTTTTTCAGGCCCGCCTTGGCCAGGGTTTCCAGGATGACTTCCGGGAATTTCTGCACGGCCATTTTAAAGACGAACTGGCCCTCCATGTGAGGGAAGATTTGGCCGGTCTCGACCATGTGTTGGTTGATGAACATCTCGCCGTATTCCGCATCCGAGTAGCCGTAATCCGGCATCTCCTCCTGGTACTTATCGTGGTAGCCGCCATGAGCGCCGGGGTTGATGAAGGCCAGCTTCTCGGCGTAGGTGCCGTCGGAGTGCAGGCAGGTGGCCAGTACGCCTTTGCCCTCCTCCTCGGTTGGCTGGAGCACCATGGCGCCGGCGCCGTCGCCGAAAATGACGGTCACGTTGCGGCCGCGTGTGCTGAAATCCAGCCCCATGGAGTGCATTTCGGCCCCGACCAGCAGGATGTTCCTGTACATCCCGGTGCGGATAAACTGGTCGGCGACGGAAAGGCCGTAGACAAAACCGGAACACTGGTTGCGGATGTCCAGCGCGCCGGCCTCCTTATTGGTGATGCCCAGCTCGCGCTGCAGCAACACGCCGCAGCCGGGGAAGTAGTAGTCCGGGCTGAGGGTGGCGAAGATGATGAAATCGACATCCTCTTTGGCGATCCCCGCTCTTTCGATGGCCACCTCGGCGGCCCGGGCGGCCATGGAAGTGGTGGTCTCTTTGTGTTTTTTGCCGTAGCGCCGTTCGACGATGCCCGTGCGTTCCTGGACCCATTCGTCGGTGGTATCCATCACTTTGGCCAGGTCGTGGTTAGTGACTACTTTTTCCGGCACGTAGTAGCCGATACCGGCAACTTTGGTACGATACATAAATCTCGTTTTTTCCCTGCCAAAGCAGGCGTTTGGTTTTATCCGGCAGGCTGAGCGCTTCCACTCCACCTGTTTGCCTGTTCGGGAGCAAACAATTGTTCCCGACAAGCGTTTTTCCTTCAAATTTAGCAAAGCCGCCCGGCAAAATCGAAATTTTATTGCAAACCGCAAAAGCAATTGGCGGCCAATCGCCCGGCAGCACAAAAATAATAGAAATATCAAACTTGTCGCCGTTTCGATATTTTTCTATCTTTCAGGACACACGATAGAAACAACTACTTGCCCATGATATACCTCGGCATTATCGAAGATGAGCCCATGGTCCGGGAAAACCTGGAGATTTATTTCGGCGCCCAGCCCGAGATCGAGCCCATCCTGTCCGCAGATTCGGTCGAAGGCTTTATGGAGAACCTGCAGCCCAATATGCCGCTGGATACTATCCTGCTGGACATTGGCCTGCCCGGCATGTCGGGCCTGGAGGGCATCCGCCTGCTGAAGGGCCGGCGCCCGGACATCGACGTCATCATGCTTACGGCCTACGACGATTCCGACCGGATATTCAAAGCCTTATGCGCCGGGGCGGATTCCTACCTGATTAAACGCACCGGCCTGCCGGTCATCAAAGACGCCATCCTGACCGTCCACCGCGGCGGCTCCTACATGTCGCCCAGCATCGCCCGCAAGGTGATCAACCACTTTGCCCCCAAACAGGAAAAGTCCGACAACCAGGTACTGACCGACCGGCAGCTGCAGATCGTCAACGGCCTGGTGGACGGCCTGAGCTACAAAATGATCGCCGACCAGTATTTGATCTCGGTGGAGACCGTGCGGGACCACATCAAGAAAATCTACCGGAAACTGCAGGTGAACAGCAAGGCCGAAGTCATACGCAAGAAACTGGACGGCGAAATTTAGCTCTGTTTTTTGATCGCCAATAAAAATGAATTACTGCCTGATTTTTAATAACTTGCATGCCAGGTAGCAATTCATTACAATTCGCCGGACATTTAACGGAGCATGTAAAAGTGCAAAGGAATTGGCTCCCACTCATTTACACCTATACATTTTTACAAACTGCAAAATGTCCGGCAATCACTTAAGTGGCATCTGGGCCCATGGGGTATTTGAACGATCAAGCGCTTCGGTTCTTAGGGCATAGAAGGGCATGGCTGTATTTCTGCAGCCTCCTGCCGGGAATGTGTATGCTGGCCGCCCCGGCGACGGCCCAATCGGGCTATCCCCGTGACTTGCCGGTAGAGTATTATTCGGTGAACGACGGCTTGTCCGACCGGCACGTCACCGACATTGTCCAGAGCCGGCGCGGACTGGCCTGGCTAGGCACCCAGAACGGGCTGAACCGCTTCGACGGCTACGAATTCATCGTCTTCAACAACCATCCGGACAACCGCCACCAGCTCTCCGATTCCAATATCCGAAAACTCGACCTGGACAAGGACGGCAGGCTCGTCATCACCTACCGCACCACTTACGGCCTGTTTGACATCCTCGACCCGGAGACGCTGGAAGTGGAGACGGTCAAGCTGCTCCCGGAAAACGGCATTGACGGCTTTCCCCGGCTGGTGACGGTCAATTCCCGGGGAGAGATCCTGGTTGTTTCCATCAGCCCGTCCGCCTCCAACATCTACCAGTACCTGAGCGGCAACCAGTTCCGGCAGGTCGCCAGCATACAGGAGAAGCACCACCAGCCCAGCGTGGCCGTCCACCTGGTGCAGTTGCCCGACGGAGACTTCCTGCTCAACGACAGCGAGATGGGCCTGCGCCACATCTCCGCTTCCGGGCAGCTGATCAAGCGCTTCGGCCCCGGCGACTTCCTGTGCGAAAAATTCCGGGGCAGTTATCCCGGATCCGCTCACTTCATGTACTTCGACCGGCAGGGCCGCGTATGGCTCTCCCTGCAGGGGCAGCCCGGCGTATTCACCTTCTATCCCGGCGACGAAGTCTTCGAATCCATCCCGGAACTGGAGCAGGGCCGCCATTTCAATGCCATCTGGGAAGACGAAAAAGGCAACGTGCTGCTCAGCCAGGCCGCCAACGCCGGCGATGCTTTCCCCCTGCGGGGGCTGTATTGCATCCGGCCGGATGGCGAGATCGCCAACTTCGATTACCTGCTCAGTACCAGCCGATATATCGTCAGCCTTTTCAGCCGCGATTTCTTCCGGACGATCTTCCTGGGCATCGACACCGGCCTGAAGATCGTGCAGAACCGGCAATCCAAGATCGACGCCTACCTGGCCGAAGACCTGGGGCTGGACCGCCGCGGCGCCGTCATGCGCGGCATGGCCGGCGACGGCGAGCGCTTCGTATACTTCCTCCAGGAAACCAATAGCCTGTATGAGCTGGACTTGCTCACCGGCTTCCTCGACACCCTGCCCCTCGTCGACTGGCAAACCGGAAAGCGGGTGGACATCGACTGCACCGGCAGCCTCCAACTCGACGCGGAAGGCAACCTCTGGTTCTATTCCTGCCAGAACTCCTCGGCAGAAGGCGGGCGGCTGCACCGGTTCAACACCGGATCCTGCAACCTGGAGACCTACGACTACCCCTACCCGTTCAACGCCATGGCCATCGACCGCTCCGGCATTATATGGCTATGCACCCAGCCGACCAACTCCAAGGGCAGGCTGCTCCAGTTCGACCCGCAGGTGGAAAAATTCCTCCCCTACGAAGACAAGGAAGGCAACAACCCCCTGCGCAACGCCACCCCCAACTTCATCATGGAAGCCCGCGACCGCAGCTTGTGGATCGGCACCGAGAACGGCCTGTACCAGATCGACCGCGAAAAGGGTAAAGCCAAAACCTACCGGGCCCTCAAGGGAAACAACGGCCTGGCCAGCGACATCGTCTACGTCCTGCACGAAGATGGCCAGGGCCTCATCTGGATCGGCACCACCAATGGACTGAACATCCTGGACCCCGAAACGGGAAAATTTCAACACTACAGCCGCAAAGACGGCCTGGCCAGCAATACGGTCTGCGGCATCGTCCCCGACAGCAGCGGCAGCTACTGGATCAGCACCTACAACGGCCTGTCTTACTTCGAACCCCAGCGGGAGGCCTTCCGCAACTTCTACGCCATGGACGGCCTGGCCCACGACGAGTTCAACCGCTTTTCCTTCTACCGCGACCAGAACGGGCGGTTCTATTTCGGCGGGGTCAACGGCGTCAATGCTTTTTACAATGAAGAACTGCTCGTCAATGCGTCCACCCCGCCGGCAGTGCTGACCAAGATCACCCGCTACAATTCCAGGCAGGACAGCACCATCGTGCAGGACAGCCACCTCTCAGACATGGAAGAACTCGTCATCAACCCCAGCGACAGCTACTTCACCATACACTTCATGCTTCCTACCTTCAGGAGCCCGCGCCGCAACCAATTCAAAACCTGGCTGGAAGGGTACGACAACCAGTGGGTTTACCAGGGCAGCAATCCCAACCTGCGCCTCAACCGCCTGCCCCCCGGCCCTTACGTCCTGCACGTCAAAGGCGCCGACGCCAACGGCAACTGGAGCACGGAAGAACTGACCATCCCTATCCGCATGAAGCCGGCATTCACGCAGACCATCTGGTTCTACCTGCTTTGCCTCGCCGCCGGCTCCGCCATCGTGTACGTCATCTTCCAGAACCGCCTGGAACAACGCCTGCAGGTCGAACGCCTGCGGACCAAGCTGTCCAGCGACCTGCACGACGAACTCAGCGGCCTGCTCTCCGGCATCGCCATGCAAACCGACGTGCTCCAGATGCAGGTCGAAGATCAAAAAACCCAGGAAAGGCTCCGGCAGATCGGCGAGGTGAGCCGGCGGGCTATGTCCAAAATGAGCGACGTGATCTGGTCCATTGACTCCCGGAAGGACAAAGTGGAGGACCTGCTGCACCGCATGCGCGAGCACGCCGACGAAATGTTGATCCCCCTGAATATCGTCTACCAGATGCACATCAGCAAGCTCGACCGGCAGAAGAAAATCCCGGTCACCCTGCGGCAAAATCTCTATTTCATCTTCAAGGAAGCGATCAACAACATCGCCAAACACTCCCGGGCCAACAAGGTCAACATCACCCTCAAAAACGAAGGGCAGGATTTTACCATGATCATCAAGGACAACGGCGGGCCGTCCCTGCCCAAAGAGAAGGTCAACGGCAGGAAAACCGGCCAGGGCCTGGCCAACCTGGCGATGCGGGCCGAACGCATCAAGGCGGAGCTGGATGTGGACAAGGGGGAAGAGGGGTATACGATCCGGCTGAAGCGGAGGCGGTTTGCGTGAAGGGGCGGGGGAAGGTTATATTGTTATATTGTTATATTGTTATATTGTTATATTGTTATATTGGCACTCCGGAAAGTGCGCCGCCCCCCGGCTTCAGTTGCCGCCAAAAGGATGCCGCTGCACCCACTCCTCCCCATTTGGCGACAGCCAGCGGACCAGCGCCGGCAGGGCGCGGTTGAGGACGGGGTTGTTGTGGCGCACACAGCAATACATATCAACTGGCTCGGCCCCTACCGAGCTTTTGATCTCCATAGCGGTGCGGGAAAAAACGACCTTTTCCGCGCCCTCCTCCAGGCCGGTGCGGATCATGTCGTAGAGCATGTTGAGGTAGAGCTGGTACTGGAAGTTTATCTCCGGTTCGAAACCCATGAAATGGGCTTCCAGTTCGGGGGCGTTGCTGAGCGTGGAACAAAAGCCGACGAGTCTGTCCTTCAAATAGTAGCCGAAGACCCGGAATCTTTCCGGCATAGCTTGTTTCAGGGCAAGGAAATATCCCTTCGGCAGGATCAGCATGTTGAAATCCGCTTTTCCGGCAATTTCATCGTAAAGGCGGTGCATCTCATCCTGGCAGCGGAACAGGCTTTCCTCATCCAGCTCTCTGGCCTCCAGCTCTTTCCCTTTTTTGAAAGCCCGCCTGGCCCGCACCCGGTATTTGGATACCATAGCTTCCAGGTAGTCGTCGAAATTGCGCCATTCCGGGCGCAGCGGCAACACCATATTGGGCTCGAAAGGGAAAGCGGAGAAGCCTTTTTGCTCCAGGCCCTGGAGGCATGGCCCTTTTTCGAGGTCTTTGATCAGGATGCCGCCGGCGCGCCAGCCGTCGGCTTCCAGGGAGCGGCTCAGGCGCTGCAGGCCATCGTCGAGCAGAGCCATCGCCTCTTCGGGCGCTACCCGGCCGGGATCGAAAAAGAAGGCGTGCTGGCCGGTGAACTGGGTGGCGCCGCAGATGATGAGCTTGTAGTTGACGCGGCTGGCGAAAGCCCGCTTTGCCGTTTGCAGGAGCCGTTCGAAGAAGCCCCCCTCCGGCAACTGCCGCAGGGACTGTATCTGACGCAGCGCCCGGAACTCCATGAGCTGGCAGGCCGCCAGGCCCACTGCTTTTTTGTTTTTGTAGAACAGGAGGTACGCATAGCCCATGCCCTCCGCCGGCGCCTGTTCCTGCGCCCCCAGGTAGGCGCGGGTCATCATTTGCTGGCCCTCGGGCAACATCTCGTCCCACAACCGGGGCAGGCTGGTTGCGGAAGGGTGAATAGCCAGTTCAAAACCAGGAACGGACAACGCCCCAGGCGGAGCGGAAAAAGCCGATGCCGCAGGGGGCAGGCTCGCGTCTTTGGAAGCCGAAGGGGAAAACAAGGACTGAATAGACTGATAGAGAGGGCATTTCTCCGCGTAGTCGACTGAGGGTTGTTTCATGTGGTGTACCTGGTTTTTGCCTGCTTTTGCAGGTTTGGCAAATATACAAACCAAAAACAGGAACCGAAGTGGAAAGGTTGAAAGCCATCCGTTTATTTTATACTGACGCACACTTGGTTTTTGCTTTGCAAAAACCAGCGAGGTCAGTATATGCTGACCCGGCCGGTCCTGTAGTCGACAAAACCAGCCGTGCGTCAGTATAGCTCAGGCCGTAGTCCAAACGCCGGGCGGACGGGCGGCATCCGGCAACCCACTATCCCGGGATGTAACCGAAAAGCGCCCGTCCTCTCCCGACAGGTGCCAGGATCGGCCGGATAAAAACAGCGAACAGCGAACAGCGAATAGCGAACAGCCCCTCTCCTACTCCCCCTTCTTGCCAACCGCCCACTTTTCGATCTCCTTCATGGCGTAGTCGCCGTCTTTCCAGCCTTTGGATTCGGCAGTGCCCAGCCCGTCGTAGTACAAAAACCAGTTCTCGATGATGTGCTTGGCGCCGTCGTAGGTGATGCTGAATTCCTGAAAATCATCCGCTTTCATCACCCGTTTCGCCGGATCAGCCGGCACGGCGATGATCTTGGTATCCTCCTCGCCCTCGTCGATCAGCATCAGGGCAGCAATCGGCTTGACGGCCATGACCGTTCCCGAGGGCACGGATTCCCCGACTATCAGGACGTCCAGCGCGTCGCCGTCTCCACCCACCGCCGGGTCCATATAGGTGGAAGGGATGAACCCGTAATTCCCCGGATAGGGTAAAAAGTCGATGATGCGGTCTTTGCCGTTCCGCTGGTCGACCACGAATTCCTTGTTCTCTTTGTCATACTCTATCTTGTGGTTGGTCCCGGCCGGAATCTCCACAACGACATTGATGCCTTGCTCCACATAGGTCGGCAGGTATTCATAGTCTTTTGAGGGTTTAGCGGCCTCCTCCCGGCAGCCGCCGATGAAAAGCATGGCCCATAGCAGGAACAGGCCAAAAACAGGTTGTTTGCTCATATTGTAATGGATTTTTTGGTATTCTTACGAAGAAGGGCACCAAAAGATGCAGGTTCCCCCCAAAATGCTTGGCCGAAATACCAACCGGATTGATCTTTTTATTTTGACAGCGAAGCTGATGCCCATTACCTTGTCACCGCTTTTTAATAACCGAACGCACTTTTTAGGCACTTCGGCGTTCCGGCATGGCGGCTGGGGGCACAGTGTCCCCCCTGGCTTAACCGGGGGGTTGCCCTGTGCTAACCGCAATACCATAACACCGGAACACCACAAGGCCTGATTGTTGCGCCCAAACTCCATTTCACATGATAACCAACCGCATTGCCGCCCTTTTTGTGCTTTTCGCCTTGCTGTTCTCTTCCTGCATAACCGATTACGATGGCGGGGGCTCCTTCTTCGGCCAGGGCATCAAGGGCGAAGGCCCGGTAACCAGCAAAGCTCTGGAACTGAATGGGTTCACGAAGATCAGCCTGGGCACTCCCGGCGAAGTATTCCTGAGCCAGGGCGAAGCCTACAGCTTTCGGGTCGAAGCTCAGCAGAACATCATCGACAACCTGGAAACCAAAATCAACGGCGAAGAGCTGGAAATTGGTTTCGACAAATCGGTCCGCTCCTACGAAAGCCTGAAGTTTTACATCACCATGCCCACCCTGGAAGAGGTAAACCTTGCCGGGTCCGGAGACGTGGCCGGAGAAACGCCCTTCAGCGGGTTGGGCAACTTTGAGGCCAACATCGCCGGCGCCGGCAACGTCAGCCTGAGCCTGGAGGCCCGGGCCGTAAGCCTCAGCATTGCCGGATCCGGAGACATAGAACTGGACGGTACCGCAGAATCTGTCGAAGTCAATATCATGGGTTCCGGAAGCGTCCGGGCGGAAAGCCTGAGCACCCCCACAGCCGACATCAACATCGCCGGCTCCGGCGACTGCGCCATCGACGCCACCAAAAAGCTGGACGTAAGCATTGCCGGCTCGGGGGATGTTTACTATCTGGGTTCGCCGGAGATCAGCAAGAGCATTGCCGGGTCGGGGTCGGTGAAGAAGAAATAGGCGCTGAGCTAGTGCGCCGGAGGCTACCCGTCTAAGGTTGGACAGCAGAAAGGGGAAAGCCGAGCGGAGTCGAGGCCAAGCGTTTGCAGGAGGCATGGAGTGTCCAATCTCAAACGGGTAGCCCCTCCGGTACTTCGTTCCAGCTGCACCAGCCCCCCCTACGGCAAACTCGCCTTAAACGCCTCCCACTCCTGGTCGTTGGAGTCGAAGGCCGTGTCGCAGCCGCGGCGGTCGGCTTCGTCGTTGATGTCCGTCACCCGGTTGTCCGGGCTGGGGTGGGTGCTGAGGAACTGAGGGGGCGTGCTGACGCCCATATTGAGCAGGGCCTCGAAGAAGCTGGCGGCACCGTTGGCGGCGTATTCCGTTTCGCAGAGGTAAATAACGGAGTATTCGTCGGCCTCGGCTTCGTCGTCGCGGCTGAACTTGAGGGTAAGCAGGGAACCCACCACGTCGCCCAGCAGGCTTTCGTTATTGCCCACCAGCAGTTCCAGGAGCACCGCCACGCCGTAGGCCTGGGTCAGCTGCCGGGTGGAGTGGCGGCGGTCGGCATGGGCCATTTCGTGGCCCATCACGCCTACGAAGTCGTCCTTTTCGTCCAGGAATTTGATCAGGCCGGTGTTGGTTGGTATTCTATTTTAATCCCTGATATTTAACAGCTCTGCCTCTAATTCTGCTTTGGCATTTTCCTCTTCGTCCGTCAGGGGTGCAGCCAGGAGGTCATTGTTTTCATAAGGGTCATTCACCAGATCATACATCTCTTCATTCCCGTTTGCATTGACAATCAGCTTGTATTCCCCATTACTAATAGCCCATGCGTCGTTTGTTCCGTCGTCCATTTCTGAATACTGAAATGCTCTGTGTGAGGATCCACTGCTTAAAAGCGCCTTAAAACTTTTACTGTCGTGGATTTCAGAAATGCCGGCTCCTGCCAGTTCAGCTATCGTGCAAAACAGGTCTGTACCACAGATTAAACTGTTCTCTTCGCCTGTCCTGCTCACGCCTTTCCCTGAAATGAACATAGGCACATTTATCCCCCCCTGATACAGGGTGCCCTTAACCGTATTGCGTGAATATGGAGATTGAGCCACTTGATTAGGCGTTCCGTTGTCTCCCAAAAATATTATGACCGTATTAATCAATTCCTCTTCGGGTATTCCTGCCAAGAGCCGCCCTATCTGGAAATCCATGGCTTCTATTGCTGCCATATAATAAGGAGTAGGGTCTGCCGCATCCGTATAGCCCGGCAAGCTTCCTTGCGAATGCATTTCATTTGGCGGGACATGAAATGGAGTATGGGGAGCATTGTATGCTAACCAGAGAAACCAGGGTTTGGACTGGCTGTTAACCCAATCAATGGACAAATCTGTAAATACTTTTGAGATATATTCCGTTTGAAGGCTACCCGCACCATCTTCTGTCAGCTGCCACTGATAATAATCCTGAACACCGCCTCGAATCAAGCCGGCATAATAATCCAATCCGAAAGATTCCGGATTGATGGTTGTGCTTTCGCCCGATAAATGCCATTTGCCAATGATTGCGGTGGCGTAGGCATTATTTGTCTCTTCGTTAATGTATTTCTGTAAAATCCTTTCCGATTGACCCAATTCATCATTTGCCCACTTTACTCCGGTTCTGTATCCGTATTTGCCTGTAATTATTGATGCTCTTGTCGGGGAACAGGTCGGACTAACCCAAAGGTTGTTGAAGGTTAATCCTTGATTTTTTATGTTGTCCAGATTTGGTGTGCTGGGTTTGACGCTACCCTCAGAAAACCCCGGAGTTGCATCCTTGCCCATGTCGTCAGCGATTATTAAGAGAATATTCGGAGTGTCCGGCGTATCGATATCGATTGGTTCGTCTTCAGTATTGCAACGACAAAAAAGTACTATGAATAAGAGTGGTAACAGATACTTCATATACTGTTTGGTTTTGATAACTCCTGCTCTACCGCCGGTACCGCCGGGAAAACTTCCCCCTGCCACAACACATCCGGAACGGCCGCCCGCTGCCGCACGGGCACTCGCCGGCGATGTCGCCCTGCCTGGACAGCTCCGGCGACAACTTCATCCCGATCTTGTATTTGAACTGGGCGTACTGGCGCTGAAGGCGCTGGGAATACTCGTCATCCAGGACAGTCCGGATAAACGATTCCAGCAACGGCTCGGCATACTCCGACTGCCTGTTGAACTGCGCCAACACCGGCCCTTTCATGGCCTTCACTTCTTCATCCGTCAGCGCGTTGGACCATTTGCGATAAAAACTTAACGTCTCCCAGCCATAAGAAATGGTCGCTCCGTGAAATGGCCCGTATTCGGGAGTCACCTGGAGAACGGTGATCAACGCCCGCCGGCAGTCGCACTTTTTGTCGTTGCAAAACATCGGCAAAAAGGCATAATCCCCATTAGGGATGTCCGGGTCTTTAAAAATGGAAAGCGACCGGGTCTCTTTCCTGGCAATCTTTTCCAGCTCTTCGTGGAACGCTTTAAAATACATACTCGTTTTTTTATGATCCACTGCAATCCTGTTCACCCTGTGAAATAATCAAGGGTAAATCCCTGCCGGCCAGGCTGTTCAAAACAACGGTTTTTTAGAAAAAACTTCTCCACGTTTTTGAATGCCTTGCCTTACATCTCTTTTAAAGTTCACGAGCCAAGTTCAAGTTCAATGCCGGCGCCGCCCTGCTTTTGGCCTTGATACTTGCGCTTGAACTTGATACTTGCGCTTGAACTTGAACTTGAACTCCTGCCTACGGAAACCCCATCCTCCCCACCAGCTTCTCAAACCGCTCCTCCCCCCGCATCTCTTCCCAGAGCGGGTCCATGCGCAGCGAGATCATCCAGTTGGCATGCCACTCGTAGGAGCGCTCCAGCCAGTCGAGGGCGGCCTGCTTGCGGCCGAGGTTCCAGTAGACGGGCGCCATCTCCACATGGGCGCCTTCCTTCACCTGGGGGGAAGCCTCCAGCCTGGCCAGCAGCTGCTCCGCTTCCTGCCGCTGGCCGGCCTTTGCCAGCGCCATGGCCAGGTGCATTTCCGACCAGGCTTCTTCATCGGACAGGCGGACGGCCTCGCGGAAACGGGCAACCGCCTGGGCATAATTTTTCTGGGTATAATCGATCAGGCCCAGCAACCAAAACGATTCGCTGTTGTCGGGATACAACTCCTGCATGGCCTGCCCGATCCCGCGCGCGCGGCCGTTGTCGCCGGCCATGCGGTGGATGTCCGCCAGGTCGATGTTGTATTCCAGGCTGAGCGGGTCGATAGCGACCGCCTTCTCCATGTTGGCTATAGCCTGGTCGAACCGGCCGGCCACGGCATAGTACCATCCCAGGTCCAGGTAAGCGCCCGCCTCGGAGGGGTTGAGGGAAATGGCCCGCTCGAGGGCGGCATAGGCCTCCTCCCACTGCCAGTCGTACCACAGGTGTACCGAGCCGAGGATGGCATGAGCGTAGGCCAGGGTGTTGTCGCGCTGCAGGGCCTGTTCGGCAAAGCGCCGCGCCTGCGGGAAGGCCTCGCGGGAAGGCAGGTTGTTGCTCCACCCCAGCCAGAGATAGGCGTTGCCCAATCCGGCGTAGGCGGCAGCAAAGCTGGTGTCGAGGCTGATGGCGCGCCGGAAGAACTCCACGGCCTGCTCCGAACCTTCGGAGCGCTGGCTCAGCATGTGGCGGCCGCGCAGGTACCATTCGTAGGCCTCGGGGTTGCCGGTCAGGGGCCGGACGCCGCCGTTGAGCAGGATGACCCGCAGGTTGTCGGCCACGGCGCGGGCGATCTCGTCCTGAATAGCGAAGATGTCGTCGATGTCGCGGTCGTAACGCTGCGACCAGAGCTGGTAGCCGTCGGTGGTGCTGACCAGCTGGGCTGTCACCCGCACCCGCCCGTCCACCTTGCGGACGCTGCCCTCCAGTACTGCACCCACGCCCAGCTTTTTGCCGATGTCCTGCATGCTGGATTCCGTGCCGCGGAAAGAAAAGGAGGAGGTGCGGCCGGCCACTTTGAGGGCCTTCACCTGGGCAAGGGCGTTGAGGATGTCTTCGGCGATGCCGTCGCCAAAGTATTGCTGGCCGCCGCCGGGGCTGAGGTCGCGAAACGGCAGCACGGCGATGGACTTCTCCGGGATATCTACCGGGCCGGCCGGCGCGCTCCCTCCCGGTTTCCACCAGAAGTAAGCGGCGGTTGCTGCCAGGAGGAGAACCAGGGCCAAAACAGCGCCCATCCACAAGACGGCCGGCCGGCGGCCGCCTCTGATTTTCTGGTAGGAAGGCCTCACTTTAGGGCGCACCGCCAGCTCTTCCTGCCGAGGCACTACGATGCCGGTATCCGCCAGGGCAAAGACCTCCATCGGGTCGGTTACGTTCTTGAATTCGAACTTGCCCAGGGAGACAGGCCGGAACTGGGGATGGTTGCGCAGGTCGTGGATAACGCGCTCGGTAATGAGGATGGATCCGGGCGTGCCCAGGGCCTCCACCCGGGAGGCCAGGTTGACGCCGTCGCCGTAAATGTCATCTCCATCAACAACAATATCACCGATATGGATGCCGATGCGCAGGGGCACTTTGGGTTCTTTCAGCAGGGAGAGCTGTATCTCCTTGGCGCTGGCCACCGCCTCCACTGCGCTGTCGAACAGCACCAGGTTGCCGTCGCCGTAGTGCTGCAGGACCTTGCCCTGGTGGTTGCCGACGCTCTCTTCAAGGATGGCGCGGAAATGGCGCAGGCGGCGCAGCCCGTCGGCTTCGTCGGCCTGCATCATCGCCGTGTACCCGGCAATATCAGCGAACATGATGGCGGCAAGGCGACGTGTGGGCATGGCGATAAAATGGGCTGTTGTTGAATGGTTCAGTTGTTGGGTTCAGCATGGCTTGCCCT
This sequence comes from Lewinellaceae bacterium, assembly GCA_020636375.1. Lineage (GTDB taxonomy): Bacteria > Bacteroidota > Bacteroidia > Chitinophagales > Saprospiraceae > JACJXW01. The sequence goes on from JACJXZ010000002.1 coordinate 500,317, forward strand.
GGCTGAACGCGCAGGCAGGGGGTTCGGAATCCGATGACTACCGGTTTCGAACAGCCTTGCTCTGACGGGCCTCAAGTTACTGAAAGGAGGACAGTATTAAAAGCGTAGCCAATGATTTGCTTTTGAAATGGAAAATATACACAGTTCCATACATTTCCAGGCATTTCTCCCATCTCCCTTTTAGGCTCCGGAAACCAGCCTACCCTTCCTCCACTTCCCATTCCTCCACCCCCTTAAATTCTGTGCTGAAGCGGACACCTACGAGCAGTACTTCCCGCTCTTCCGCCTGGTGAGCTTTGGCGTAGCGCCGTTCGCGCACCTGCTTCAACGCTTCCTGTGGCGAATGCCCCACCTTGAATTCCATAATGTAGACATGCGTTGCTGTTTCGATCATGGCATCGGCGTAGCCCTCCCCTACCGCTGCCTCGCAGCGGATGTGGAAGCCCAGCAGGCTGAGGGCAGTGTACAGGACGGAATGGTAGGCCGCCTCTGTTTTTTCCCGGAAAATGCGCTCGGGGATGCTGGCGTAAAGGCTGTCCAGGTGTTTAAAAAAGAGCTTGAGGTCGTTCTTTTCCAGGGCTTCTTTCAGTTGCAGCACGGCCGGAGCGGCGTCGCCTTCGCTGCGGTGGGCAAAGGTTCCGACCAAATATTGGAGCAGAGAATCTTTTACCTCTTTATTGGGATAACCCAGGGTGTAGACGTTGTAAGCCGGCTGCCCGAGGATAGTCAAATAACCAGTTTGGAACAACAACGCCCGGTAGTCCGGGTTTTCGATCTGCAGGGAATCCAGGAGGATAGATCCGGCGTTCAGGTTTTCCAGTTGGTAATGCCAGCCGGCGCGAAGCACTTTCATCAGGAAAGTAGGCGTGCCGGTAGCAAACCAGAAATTCTGGAACTGACGGCCTTCAAACAGGTTGAGGATAGAGAAAGGATTATAGAGCCGCTCTTTTCCGGTCCAGTTGTAGCCGTTGTACCATTCGCGGATGCGGGCCAGCAAGGCTTCCGGCGGCTCGCCGGTTTCCTGCGCCATTTCTTCCACCTGTTCCCCAAAGTACATTTCCAGCTCAGCCTGGGTATAACCTCCGATGGCATTGAACTGGCGGCTGATGGTGATATCCCGCAGGTTATTCAGGTCAGAGAATATAGAAACTTTGCTGAACTTGGATACGCCCGTAATAAACACAAAGCGCAGGTAACGGTCCGCCTCTTTTATAATAGAATAGAAATTTTTCAGGATATCCCGGTTTTCCTGCGCCTTTGGCAAATCGTCGAGGTAGTCGATAATCGGCTTGTCATACTCATCGATCAGCAGGGCTACCTGACCTTGCTTGCTGAGTTCCTCGAGGAGGGATTGAAAAAGCTGCTTGCTGCTTCGGCCCTGTATGTTGCACTCATAAGCATTGGCTACTTTTTGCAGGTGTTCCGAGATAACTGATTCCAGGCCCAGGTTCCGGTAATCCAGGTTGTTGAACGCGATGTGGACCACCGGACCAGGCTGCCAGCCGTGGCGTTCTTCGATCCATAAGCCTTTGAACAAGTCTTTGTTTCCAAGAAAAATTTCTCTCAGCGTACTGACCAGCAAGGACTTGCCAAAACGGCGGGGGCGGGAAAGGAAATAGTATTTTCCAGTGTCGATCAAACGATGTGCCAGTTCCGTCTTATCAACATAAAGATATCCTCCTTCCCGGAGTATCCGAAAATCCTGTATGCCAATGGGCAGTTTTTTCATTCGGCAAAGATAATTGATAATGGCAACTCCTCCAACCTGCCGGGTTTCAGCTCGGCTCCGGGATGAATAACCCGGCAGCGTTTGTCGGAGATGAGGCGAGGATTGCGACGATGCAGGCAAAATTCGTCTTCGACAAACGCTGCCGGGTTTACATAACGGGAACACAACTAAAACCCGGCAGGTTGAGCCGTTGTCACCGCACAAACATCAGCTCCCGGTACTTGATCATCGGCCACTCGCGGTCGTCCACCAGGTACTCCAGGCGGTCGGCATAGGTGCGGATGTCTTCCATCAGGGGCTTGATGTCGTAGCAGTAAGCCTTGGCCTTGGCGGTGACGTCCTCCCGGGCGTTCGCCTGTTTGCGGACGTCGGTCATCTGGTTGACGGCCAGCTTGATGTTGGAGATGTTCTCGGAGATCAGCCGGACGATGTCCAGCTGGGCTTCATAGGCGTTTTCCGGCAGGCCGAGTTCCCTGAGGTGCAGGATGTTCTCCGCCAGTTGGCTCTGGTACCCGATAGCTGCCGGCAGGATGTGGTTGACCACCATCTCGCCCAGGGTGCGGCTCTCGATCTGCAGTTTGAGGATGTAGTTCTCGCACATCACGTCGTAGTGGGCGTGCATCTCCCGCTTGGTGAATACGCCGCTGGAAGTGAACAGCTCGATAGCCTGCTTCGACAGGTAAGCGCCCAGGGCGTCCGGCGTGTTGGGCGTATTGCTCAGGCCGCGGCGGGCGGCCTCTTCTCTCCACTCCTCGCTGTAGCCGTCGCCTTCGAAGCGCACCGGCTTGGATTCGGCGATGTACCGCTTGAGGATGGCGAGGATGGCCTCGTCCCGGCCGGCGCCCGCTTTCATCATTTCATCCAGTTCCGTTTTGAATGCCACCAGCTGGCGGCCGACGATGGTGTTCATCACGGTCATCGGGGCGGCGCAGTTCATGGAAGAGCCGACCATACGGATTTCGAACTTGTTGCCGGTGAAAGCAAAGGGTGAGGTCCGGTTGCGGTCCGTATTGTCCAGCTCCAGGTTGGGGATTTTGCTCAGCAGGTCCAGGGCTTCCTCCACGCCGGCGGCGTCGGCGTCAATGCCGGCCTCCAGCTTGTCCAGCACGTCGGTCAGCGTCTGGCCGATAAAGACGGAGATAATAGCCGGCGGGGCCTCGTTGGCGCCCAGTCGGTGGTCATTGGAAGCGGAGGCGACGCTGGCGCGCAGGACGTCGGCATATTTATGGACAGCCTGGATGGTGTTCATGAAGAAGGTCAGGAAGAGCAGGTTCTTGCCCGGCTGCTTGCCCGGAGAGAGCAGGTTGCGGCCGGTATTGGTCGACATCGACCAGTTGTTGTGCTTGCCCGAGCCGTTCACCCCGGCGAAGGGCTTTTCGTGCAGGAGCACCCGCAGCTTGTGGCGGTGCGCCACGCGGTCCATTAGGTCCATCAGCAACTGGTTGTGGTCGACGGCCAGGTTGGATTCTTCGTACATGGGCGCCAGTTCATACTGACCGGGGCCGACCTCGTTGTGGCGGGTGCGGACGGGGATGCCCAGCTTGTGGCATTCCGTTTCCAGGTCGCGCATGTAAGCGTACACCCGCTCGGGGATGGAACCGAAGTAATGGTCGTCGAGCTGCTGTCCTTTAGGCGAATGTTTGCCCAGCAGGGTGCGGCCGGTAAGCAGCAGGTCGGGCCGGGCGTTGTACAGGGCCTCGTCGACCAGGAAATACTCCTGCTCCCAGCCCAGGGTGGTGATCACTTTGGTGACCTTGTCGTCGAAGAGCCGGCAAACCGGAATGGCCGCCTGCTCGAGGTAGGCCTGCGATTTGAGCAGGGGCAGCTTGTAATCGAGAGAGTCGCCGCCGTAGGTCACGAAGATGGTCGGGATACAGAGGGTCTTGCCCTGGCTGACCTCCAGGATAAAGGCCGGGGAGGAAGGATCCCAGGCCGTGTAGCCCCGGGCTTCGAAGGTAGAGCGCAGCCCCCCGCCCGGAAAGCTGGAGCCGTCGGGCTCCTGCTGGACCAGCGTATTGCCGTCGAATTCTTCCACCACCGTGCCGTCGGGCTTCAGGGTAAAAAAGGAATCGTGCTTCTCTGCCGTGCGGCCAGTCAGGGGTTGGAACCAGTGGGTATAATGGGTTGCGCCGCGGTCCATGGCCCAGCGCTTCATCGCGCCGGCCACCACGTCAGCGTCCTCTCTGGAAAGCTTGGCACCCGACTCGATGGCCAGCTTGACGTTGCTGAAAGCCTCTTCGGTCATGTATTCCCGCATCGCCGCATCGTTGAAGACGTTGCATCCGAAGAAGGAAGAGATTTTGGAGTCCGGGATGTCAACGTATTCCAGTTCGAAATTGGAGCGGTTGAGGATGGTGTCTAGTGCTTGGAATCTGGATAAGCTCATTTGGAATATGCCATTTTTTGTGCTCAGTAAATAAGTTCTCCTTTTTGAGCCCTTGAAATTAGCCGTCGAACTTACTTATTGAGCAGGTTGGTTAATTTTCCCCGAAAATACAAAAAAGCCGGCGTCCCTCAAGGACAACCCGGCTTTGCATTAAAACATTTTAATTTCTGCGATGGATGAGGAAGAAAAGCGTATTCCAGGAGGCGGGCATTCCAGCATGCTGGCCGGCGGGCCCTGCTTTGTGCAAAGCCCGCCGTGCGTCAGCATAATCTAAACTAAATAAAGCATCTCAGCAGCAATTCTTTCAGCCCAGTCCGCTCCCGCCGGAACGCCAAAAGCTGCCCTGAGCGCCGAAGCGCTCAGCGGCAGGTAAAAATGGCATATTCCTATGCAGGAACTAGAGCTGATTATAACCCTTTAGGAAGCCACGGTGGCCATAACCGAGGCTTTCTTTACTGTCTTGATGATCTGGGCCGCAACCTTGTAGGGGTCAGCCGCAGAATTCGGGCGGCGGTCTTCCAGATAACCCTTCCAGCCGTTCTCGACGGTAGCCACCGGGATGCGGATGGAAGCGCCGCGGTCGGAAACGCCGTAGCTGAACTTGTCGATCGACTGCGTCTCGTGCAGGCCGGTCAGGCGCAGGTGGTTGTCGGCGCCGTAAGCGTCGATGTGGGCTTTGATCACTTCCGGCGAAGCGCCGAAGGCGGAGCAGATCTTGTCGTAAACCGCCTTGCTTCCGGCCTCGCGCAGCAGGGCGTTGGAGAAGTTGGCGTGCATGCCGGAGCCGTTCCAGTCGCCTTTAACCGGCTTGCAGTGCCAGTTGATGGCCAGGCCATACTTCTCGGCGGTGCGCTCCAGGAGGTACCGGGCCACCCAGATCTGGTCGCCGGCGGAGTGCGCGCCTTTGGCAAAAATCTGGAACTCCCACTGGCCGGTAGCCACCTCGGCGTTGATGCCCTCCACGTTCAGGCCGGCGTCGAGACAAAGGTCGAGGTGTTCTTCGATGATCTCGCGGCCGTAGGCCTTGCCGGCGCCGACGCCGCAGTAGTAGGGCCCCTGCGGGGCGGGATAACCGCTGGCGGGGAAACCGTAGGGCTTGTCCGTCTCCAGGTCCCAGAGGAAGTACTCCTGCTCGAAGCCGAACCAGAAGTCGTTGTCGTCATCGTCGATCAGCGCCCGGCCGTTGCTCGGGTGCGGGGTGCCGTCGGCGCTGAGCACTTCGGTCATCACCAGGTAAGCGTTCCTGCGGCCCGGATCCGGGAAGATGGCCACCGGCTTGAGCAGGCAGTCGGAAGAATTGCCGGGGGCCTGTTCGGTGGAGCTGCCATCGAACGACCATATCGGGCAGTCGCTCAGCTCGCCGCTGAAGTCCTTGATTATCTTAGTCTTGCTACGCAGGCTCTGCGTAGGCTTGTAGCCGTCTAACCAAATGTACTCTAGTTTGAATTTTGCCATGATTGTTGTACTGTTTTGAATATTTCAGAAAATGTTGTTTTGGGTTAATTTTCAGGTGCGAACCGCGAATTGCGAACAGCCCCCGCAGTTGCCCCCGCCTTCTGCTAAAAACTATACACCGCCGCCACCAGCACTGCCGGCAGCGAATTGGTGAGTTTCCCGCTTTCGTCGGGGAAGACCTCGTTGGAAGCGTGGTCCACCCGGAATTCGGGTATGATGGTCAGGGCACCGATGTGGAAGTTGCCGGAGGCCGTCAGGCTCAGCACGTTGCCGTCGGCGGCGCCGAGGATCTCGCCGTCCGGGTCGCCGATGTACTCGCCGCGCAGGCCGAGGGTAAACAAATCGCTGAAGGCATAATTTGCATACAGCGCGGCCCCGAACCAGCTGGTGTTGTCGCCCTCGGCTACCGCATTGGTTTTCGAGGTGGCGTTAACCCCCAGGCCCAGTTCGTCGGTGAGCTGAAAGGTAGCTGTCAGGTCCACCTGATGGCCGGACACGTCGGACGCCAGGCTGTCGCCTTCTACGTCCTTGCCCCCGAGGTAGTTCAGGTAGAGGCCTACGGTTTCGTCGGCGTAGGACAACTGTGCCCCTACGTGCTTGCCCGGCGTGAAATCGAACTTGCTGTCGGTGTCGTCGAACAGGCCGACCATAGCGCCGAAGTTCTCCGACAGGGCAAAATCCGCCTTCAGGCCTGTGTGGTAGAACGGCCCGTTGGAGAACATGTAGGAGGTGCTGTAATTGATATTGGCCGGCGCATCGATGACTTCATAACCGACGTGCGTCCCGTAATTGCCCAGGGTTAAGGTCAGCCAATCCACCGGGCTGTAGGTGACGTACAACTGCTTGATGGCGGCCAGGGTGGTGCCGCTGAAGCCGTTGGCCACTTCCGCCCGGGGCCCTACCGCCAGGTCGGCCATAAACCCGACCTTTCCCTCCTCCCTGGAAAAGGCCAGGTTGGCCATGCCAAGAGAGAAGGAATTGGTGGTCTCCGTGAAGCTGGTGGGCAGCGGCCGGGTAGTCAGCGAGGGGAATTCGTCGGAAAAACTATAGGCGTAGTAAACATCGACGAAACCCGAGACCTCGAAAGGCAGCTTGGATCCCTCTTCGGGTTCCGCTTCCGCTCCGGCAGCCGCATCCGCCGGCAGGGTCATCGAACCGGCGCTGGCCAGCTCTGCATCCTGTGCACTGATATAGGTGTCAAAGAACAAAATGAGGATAAGGGTATACTTCAAAACTCGCATGGTGAATCAATTTTGAGGATTAGGAAAAGAAAACGGCAAAACGGCAAAGGCATGAAGGCGCAGCCCGAAGGCGCACTGGCTTTTCAGCCGGCAAACCGATCTTTATCCTCAAAATCGTTTGGAGAAAGTTCCCCTAAACCTTAACTTTGAGCTTCCAGAAATCAAGATTTCGGTTTGCCGATGTCTTGGTAGCCCCTGGCCCGCCAGCCAGGGGCTTTTTTTTTGGAGGGGCCACTTTCAAGTGGCCCATGTCTTTATTTTACAGCCAGTTCGTAACCGGCCGGTTCTATGGAAGAGATAGATTCCCCGTAGGCTTTCATATCGTGTTCGGCCACATCCAGGCCGCGTTCTTCTTCTTCCTCGGTCACCCGGATGCCGATCGTCACCTTGAGCAGGTACATCAGGCCAAAGGCGAAGGCGAAAGTAAAGGCGCCGACGGCGAGGGTGCCGTAGAGCTGTACCCAGAGCTGCCCCAGGCCGGCCTTGGCGCCGAAGATGCCCACGGCCAGCGTGCCCCACAGGCCACAGACGAGGTGCACGGAAGTGGCGCCCACCGGGTCGTCGAGCTTCAGGCGGCGGTCGAAAGTGACGACCGCTACGGGGATGACCGCGCCGGCGATCGCCCCAATGGCGATCGCCTCAAAGGGGGTCATCAGGTCGGCGCCGGCGGTAATGCCCACCAGGCCGCCCAGCACGCCGTTGAGCACCATGGATAAATCGTGGGTCTTGAACAGCAAGTAGGAAGCCGTGAAAGCGCCGATCGCGCCGGCCGCCGCCGCCAGGGAAGTCGTCACGAAAACCAGGGATACGGCCACCGGGTCGGCGGAAAGCACCGAGCCGCCGTTGAAGCCGAACCAGCCGAACCAAAGCAGGAAGACACCGACGGCCGCCAGCGGCATGCTGTGGCCGGGAATGGGCTTAATGCCGGCGGACGTGTATTTGCCTTTGCGGGCACCGAGCAGGATGATGGCCGCCAGAGCGCCCCAGCCGCCAACGGCGTGGACGAGGGTCGAACCGGCAAAATCGTAGAAACCGGCGGCTTCCAGCCAGCCTGCGCCCCACTTCCACATGCCGGTTATGGGATAGCTGATGCTGACGAAAACGGTGGCGAAAATGAGGAAAGCATTTAGCTTGATGCGTTCTGCCACCGCGCCGGAAACGATGGTGGCGGCCGTAGCGGCAAACATGGCCTGGAAGATGAAATCCGTCCAGTAGGTATATCCGCCGCCGGCGTAGTCGATGCCGCCGGCATCCCCCTCCGGCATGCTCAGGCCAAAGCCGGCGAAGCCGAAGAAGCCGCCCTCGTTAACGCCCGGGTACATCAGGTTGAAGCCCATAATGCAGTAGGTCAGCAAACCGATGGAGATGATCATCGAATTTTTGAAAAGGATATTGACCGTATTTTTTCTTTGTACGAAACCTGCTTCCAGCGAGGCGAAACCCAGGTGCATGATGAAGACCAGGGCCGTGGCAACAAGCATCCATACATTATTGGCAGTGAATAATGCTTCGTTCATTGTTGTCGAATTGTTGGTGTTAGACAAATCTGTTGAGACAAGTAATTTGGCTGCTATTTGGAAAGGGAGGAAAAGCCAGCACTAAAAACAGGCAGGAGGGCGCCCGGAGCGCTATTGGTCAGATCGCATTGGCACCCTCTTCCTGAGTGCGGATGCGAACGACCTGATCGACGGCGAAAACGGTGATCTTGCCGTCGCCGACCTCGCCGGTGCGGCCGGCGCTGAGGATGGCTTCGACAATGCTTTCGACCATGTCGTCATGGGCGAGGATGTCCAGCTGCAGGCGGGCGATGTAATCGCTGTCGAAGGTGCTGCCCCGGTAGGTGATCGTCTCTCCCTTCTGCAACCCGAATCCTTTTACGTCTTTCAATGTGAAAAAGCGAACGCCGATCTTCGCCAGGGCGTCCCGCACTTTCTCAAAGCGAGACAGACGGATAATAGCCTCGATCTTCTTCATTTTTTGCTTACTTTTGTGAGTGAATGAATGGAATATGCCAGGGCGATGGGCAGCCACGCCCGGGCCGTTTGCCGTCTTGTCGCACCGGCGAAGCAGGGAATCGGGCAATGAACAGTTGTTTTGCCGCGCAAGGGCAAAGTGGGTTGTCGGTTATTTCGTCGCGCAAGGCAAAAAATTACTGGCTATAATGGCCAACCACAGGCCGGCGCCCCGCCAATGACTAATAACCCGTACCTGTTCAGGAACCTGTCCCTGCAGCACGATGCTTTGAAAAAGTTGTCAGGACAAAAGTAGGGCCCCGTACATTGCCACCCCAACGGATTTCTGTTGCCCATGTGAAGCCCAAAACGCCCGCCTCCAGATACAATCCACTGATAAACAAAGCCTTAGTCAGCAATTAATTGTTATGTTCACTACTCAGAAGGACCAGTTGTTTTCCCTGATCAAATCGCTTACGAAAGCGGAAAAGCGGAGTTTCAAGCTCTATGCCAACCGGTTCCAGAGCGGAGCCGACAGCAAGTTCATCCAGCTGTTCGACGTCATCGACCGCCTGGCGGAATACGACGAGGCGGAGGTGCTGAAGCGCCTGCCGGGCGTCAAAAAACGCCACCTGCCCAACCTCAAGAGGCACCTCTACAAACAAATCCTGACCAGCCTGCGCCTGATCTACATCCAGAAAAACATCGACATCCAGATCCGCGAACAGCTCGACTTTGCCCGCATCCTGTACGGAAAAGGCATGTACATGCAGAGCCTGCGCATGCTCGACCGCATCAAGAAGATCGCCGTCGACCACCACCAGGACCTGCTGCACCTCGAAATCCTGGAATTCCAGAAGATGATCGAAGCCCGCCACATTACCCGCAGCCGCCTGGTGGAGAACAAGATGGAAGCCCTGCTGGAGGAGGCCGCCGAGCGGAGCTTCATCACCCATTCCAATAACCTGTTCTCCAATTTCAACATACAGGTCCATGGCTGGTACATCCAGAAGGGCCACGTCAACAACGAAGAAGAGATCTCCGCCATCAACGGATTTTTCGAGCAATACCGACCCGGCGAGCTGCTTCAGGGCCGAAAGCTTACCTTCTTCGAACGGGCCAACCTCTTCCAGGCCTACATGTGGTACCACTACATCCTGCTCGACTTCGAAGGGGCGGCGCGCTACGCCCGCCAGTGGGTGAGCCTCTTCCATGCCCAGGATCAGGTCCGGGAGAAAGACCCCGACCTGTATATGCGCAGCCTGTACTATCTGCTGGTCTTCCTTTACCTCATCCGCGAAAAGGGGGAATTTGCCCGCTACCTGCAGGAGTTCCAACAGTTTGAAAAAGAATATCGGGATTTGTTCAACGACAATTCCCGCATGATCGCCTTTACCTACCTCAACCTCTCCCGGCTCAACGGCCACCTGCTGAGCAAGGATTTCCCGGGCGGCGCCCGGCTCATCCATGAGGTCGAAGCGGAACTGCCCCGCTATATCGATTATACCGACGTGCATCGCATCCTGCTGTTTTACTTCAAATTCGCCTACCTGTATTTCTGCCTCCGGGAATTCGGGAAGGCCCTGGAATACCTCAACCGGATCATCCACCTCAAATCGGGCCACCTGCGCGACGACCTGCAGGTCAACGCCCGCCTCCTGCACCTCATCTGCCACTACGAACTGGGCAACTTCGACATGCTGGACTACCTGGCGCCCGCCGTCAGGCGCCTGCTCAGCCAGTCGTCCGACGTCAGCCAACTGCCACGGCTCACCCTCCGCTTCCTGGAAAGCCTTTCCAAACTGCCGCCCCTGGAACACGCCAAAGCTTTCGCCTCCTTCCACCTGGAACTTAGAAAAATCATGGAAGAACCCTTCGAACGCAAATCGCTGAACTACCTGGATATCCCGGCATGGGTGGAGGGGCATTTGGGGGTGGCGAGGGGAGAGCGGGTATAGGTGTGTATTTGTGAGGGCACTCCGGAAACCCCAGAAAAGGAATGAATGACTGGAGGAATGAAGGAATGAATAAAGCGACGATGTATTTTAAATTGATATTCATTGATAAACACATGATTGTATTTATTCATCCCATCATTCCTTCGTTCCATCATTCCTTAACGAAGGTTTCCGGTCTCCGTCCGTCGTAGCCGGACTACGGACCGGCGGAGACGGAGTGACCTCATTTGTGCTTTCGTGCATTCGGGGGCAACCTGCTGCCGAAGAGAAAAAAACCATGCTATTAGTGGAGGTTTGCTTTGCGCTCCAGGCGCCTTTTGCGTACCTTGGTTTATAAACATATTACAACAACCATGAAACTAGGAGCATTTTCCGTAAGCCTCAGCGTCAAAGACATCAACGCTTCCAAAGCATTTTATGAAACCCTCGGGTTTGAAACCTTCGCCGGCGACATAGAGAAAAATTACCTGATCATGAAAAACGGAAATGCGCTGATCGGGCTGTTCCAGGGCATGTTCGAAAACAATATCCTGACCTTCAACCCGGGCTGGGACGAGAGCGCCAACAAACTGGATTCATTTGACGACGTCCGGGAAATCCAGCGGCATTTAAAAGCGAATGGGATAAAACCAGAGAACGAAGCGGATGAAAACACCTCCGGCCCCGCCAGTTTTATCGTATTCGACCCGGACGGAAACGCTATCCTGGTAGACCAGCATGTTTAGGGCTGTGCATTCGCAGCAATTCCCGCTTTGACTCTCATCGATTGCATTTCCACTGTATTTCCATTGTATTTCTACCGTATTTCTATTGCATTTCCACTGCATTTCCACTTTATTTCCCCTATATTTCCACCCCATTATCACCCTGTTTCCATGAAGCGAATTCACCTCTTCCTCCCCATATTCTTCTCCTCCCCTGCCCTCGCCCAGGTAGACTCCCTCCAGCAGCCGCCCGACGCCACCCAGCAGGTGATCGAGGACTTCCTCCAGAACACAGAGAGCGAAGGCTCGTTCGATTTCAATACCATCTTCGAAGAACTCCAGTTCTACCAGGAAAACCCCATCAACCTGAACGAGGCCGGAGAGGAGGAACTGCAGGCCCTCCACCTGCTGTCCGACATCCAAATCCTGGAACTGCTCAGCTACCGGCGCGAGGCGGGCGACCTCCTGTCTCTCTATGAACTGCAGGCCGTACCCAGCTTCGACCTGCTGACCATCCGCCGCATCCTGCCCTACGTGACAGTAGACAAAGGCATCGACGACTATCAGCTCTCCATCCCCCGGATGATGGCCGAAGGGCAGGACGAGCTCTACCTGCGCTGGTCGCGCATCCTGGAAGAGCAACAGGGCTACACCCCGCTCGAAGAAGGGCAGACAGCTCAGCGCTACCTGGGCAGCCCCAACCAGTTCTACCTGCGCTATAAACATTCCTACAGCAACAAGCTCAGCTACGGCCTCACTGCCGAAAAAGACCGGGGCGAAGAGTTCTTCACCGGCAGCAACCGGCAGGGCTTCGACTTCTACTCCGCCCACCTCTTTATAAAAGATTACAACCGCACCGTTAAGGCCATCGCCATCGGAGACTACGCCGTGAGCTTTGGGCAGGGGCTCGTCCTGTACTCCGGCTTCGGCGCGGGCAAGAGCTCCTACGTGATGAACATCAAGCGCACCGCCCGGGCGCTGCGCCCCTATACCTCGGTCAACGAGTCCAACTTCCAGCGGGGCGCCGCCGCCACCCTGGCCTTCGGCGAACACCTGGAAGTGACCGCCCTGGCCTCCTACCGCAGGCGCGACGGCAACGTGCTGGCCCCCGACACGCTCAACGCAGATGAGGAAATCCGCCGCATCAGCTCCCTCGACATCGACGGCCTGCACCGCACCCCCAACGAGATCGCCGACGAGAACGCCATCGGCCAAACCACCTTCGGCGGCCGCCTGCGCTGGAAGGGCGCCCGGGGGCACCTCGCCCTCAACGCCCTCTACGAACAGATCGACGCCACCCTCTCCCTGCGCGAGCAGCTGTACAACCAGTTCTACTTCAGCGGCGACCGCCTCTTCAACGCCAGCCTCGACTATTCCTTCATCTACCGGAATTACAACTTCTTCGGCGAAACTGCCATGAGCGACAACGGCGCCATCGCCACCATCAACGGCCTGCTCATGGGCCTCGACCGCCGGGTAGACCTCGCCCTGCTGGTCCGCCACTTCCCGCGCGACTACCAGGCCCTCTTCCCCACCCCCTTCGCCGAAACCACCGGCGCCCGCAACGAGACCGGCGCCTACCTCGGCCTGGAGGTGCGCCCCCACCGCTACTGGACGATCAGCGCCTACTTCGACGCCTGGCAGCACCCCTGGCTGCGCTTCGACGCCGACGCTCCCTCCCGCGGCTACGAGTACCGCGCCCGCCTCACCTACTTCCGCAAGCGCAACCTGGAGGTGTACCTCGAAGTGCGCGACGAAACCAAAGAGCGCAACATCGACAAGATCGACGGCAAGAACAACTTCACCTTGCCCAACCGGGTGTTCCAAACCCGCCTGCACCTGGCCAAACAGGTCAGCAAAGCGCTGGAACTTCGCAGCCGCATCGACGCCGGCTTCTCGGACAACGCGATCAACAACGCCCAGCGCGGCTTCGTCGTCTACCAGGACGTGATCTACAAGCCCGTCGGCTTCCCCCTCTCGTTCACCACCCGCTTCGCCCTGTTCGACACCGACGGCTTCCAGGCGCGCTACTACTCCTTCGAGAACAACCTGCTCTACGCCTTCTCCATCCCGGCCTACTACAACCGGGGCACGCGCTTCTACGTCAACCTCCGCTACAGGGGCATCCGCAACCTCACCCTGGAGGCCCGCTTCGCGCAGACCTACTGGCGCAACCAGGACACCATCGGCAGCGGGACGGAAGCAGTGCCCGGGCCCCGGAGGACGGAGGTGGGGGCGCAGGTGAAGTATAAATTTTAGTAGGCTGTTAATGCGATTAAAAGTTTATATTAGCTTTCGTTATTCAGCAAACCCATCACCCAGCTATGGCAGTCCTGTTTCTGGCTTTTGCAAATACCCACCCCCGCTCGAGAACCTGAAAGATGAGGACACGGGCATCCACGGCATCCTCGCCCGGCGGGAAGCAAAGAATCATTTTACCATCCTCCGGGAATCTTTTGCCGAAAGAGAGGTGATCATCGAACACCTTCAGGATTACCGGGACCATATCGTCCTGTTCCACTTCAGCGGCCATGCCGGAGGGGATGGGCTGATGATGGAAGACGGCAAGGGCAATGCAGAGGGCATCGCCGAATTGCTTGGCCAATGCCCCAACCTCGAGCTGGTCATCCTCAACGGCTAGGCTTTCAGTGAAAAAACAGAATTCTACGACGCCTGCATGTTCATGGACAATGCCAAGCGCCGCCTGAAAGACGGCAAGCTTTCGGACAGCGAGGTGGACGACCTTTGCATCGCCGCCGAAGAAAAACTGGCCTTCCTGCTGGGAGCGTTCAGTTTCCTGTCCCGCTACGAGCTGGTTTCCGTCAAGAACATCATGGTGCTGAAAGGGCGCCTGGCGCTCAACCCGGACTCCAAAAAAAAGGAGCAGTACAAGCACCACCTGGTCCGCCTGATCCTGCGCCTCGGCGGTTTCGCGCCCAGGGAAGAAGACCTGGACGACGCCCTGCACAACTGGTCCATACTGCTGATGAAAACAAAAAGCGCCAGGGCAGATTTTCTCAACCTCACCCCTTTTGTCATCGACAAGAACGCCTTTATGGACAAAGCCAAGGTGGACAGCCTGTACTACTTTGAACGCTACGACAAGATACTGAAGACCATCTACTACCGGCATATTTACAAACCCGAAGACGACAAGCTGGCGGTCAAGCCGGATTCCGAATACGACGTCTTCAAGCGGCAGATCGAAGCCTTCCAAAGCCTTTTATCCGAGAAAGCAAACCCCGTTGCATGAAAAGCCCATTCAAGTTTCTCGATTCCTACACCATTCAGGACAGGGATGTGTTCTTCGGCCGCAAGCAGGAGATCGACACCCTTTACGAAATGGTTTTCCAGACGCCCCTGCTGCTGGTCTATGGCCTCTCGGGCACCGGCAAGACCAGCATCATACAGTGCGGGCTGGCTAACCGCTTCCACGGGCCCGAATGGTTTCCCTTTTCCATCCGCAGGAAGGAAAACCTCAATACTGCCATCCACCAGGCGCTGGAGAAAGCCCTGAAGGGCGCCAGGCCCGACGGCAGCCTGGCCGATAAGGTGTCCTATATCTCTCAGAAATACTTCCGGCCGGTATACCTGCTTTTCGACCAGTTCGAAGAACTGTTCATCCTGGGCAGCCGGAATGAGCAGGAGGATTTTGCCGCAGAAATCAAACAATTGCTGGCGGAAGAACTGCCCTGCAAGGTGATCTTCATCATGCGGGAGGAATACCTGGGGCAACTGTACAACTTTGAAAAGGCCATCCCCACCCTCTTCGACTTCCGCCTGCGCATCGAGCCCATGAGCAATAACAAGGTGGAGGAAGTGATCGCCTCCTCTTTCGAAAAATTCAACATCTCCCTGGAGCCGGCGCCCGCCGAAGAAAGGATCCGCGAGATCATCAGCAACATCAGTTCGGAAAAGTCCGTCATTCAGCTGCCTTACCTGCAGGTCTACCTCGACATGCTGTACCGGGATGACTACAAAAGGACTTACGGAGACAAGCCGCGGAACGGCGAACTCCCAGCCCTCACTTTTACGCAGGAGGAAATCCGCAAATTCGGGAACATCAAAGGCGTGCTGGAAAAATTCCTGCTCGAACAGCAGGAAGAAATCCAGAAGAACCTCAAAGGCACCTATCCAGGCATCCCGAAAGAAACCACCCGCAAAGTCCTGGACAGCCTGGTTACCGAGGAAGGCACCAAACATCCCGTGTCTATTGCCCGGGATGAGGACAAAAACATACGCATCACCGACAAAAAGGCACAGATAACCCTGCCCGCCCTGGCGCCGCAAGCCCTGACCGATTGACTGGAACTGCTGGAAAACAGCCGCCTGATCCGCATCCTGGACTCCAGCATCGAGCTGGCCCACGACACCCTGGCCGCCCTGATCGACGAGCAGCGCACCGACGAGCAAAAGCAGCTCAACGAAATCAGGCGCCGCATCCTCAACAATTTTGAAGAATGCCGGCAAAACAGGGAATACCTCACCGAGAAGCAGCTCAACAGCTACGAATATTACATCCCCAGGCTGAGGGCGGAACTGGGCGAAGAGGTGGTGGCCTTTCTGAAGGACAGCGAAAAGCACGTCCGCGAAGAAAAGGAGAAAGAAAAGAGGGAAGCCCGGGAAAAACTCGAAAAAGAACAAAAGCTGCGGGAAGCTACCGAGCGGGCCCTGGAAATCCAGCGCCGGGCGGCGCGCCGGCAGCGGATGCTGAGCATTGGCATGCTGGCCATTGCCATAGTGGCGGGCTATACTGCCTTCCTGGCGGTCCGCTCTCAGAAAGAAGTGAAGCGGAGGGCATTTGAAAACCAGCTCACCCTCGCGGAAGGACTAAAGAACGACGGCCGCTATGCGGATGCCCTGAACCAGTTGATGTATGCGCGCGACAGCATGGCCCAGCAACCGGACATGGCGGAGCAGGCCGATTCCCTCATCCGGACGTACACCCGGCTTTCCACCCTGGTTACCGAGGCAGACACCTTGCGAGGGCAGGAAGCCCGCTGGAAAAATGCCCTGGAAAAGTACGAAGAAGCCTACGCTGTAAGCAACGACAGGATCATCCAGCGGAGGATCAGCACTTTGAAAAACGAAATGGAAGAGAAATTCGAGGAATACTACAATGCCGGCGCCAGGATTTGGGAATTCACCCGAGACTGCAAAGAGGTGATGCCTTTATTCGAAAAAGCGCTGGCCCTGAACCCCGGCGACCCGGCCGTGCTCAAAGAAATGCAGCGTTGCCGGTAATTTTGCCCGAACCCAAATATCGAACCATGCAAAAGGCCATCTCATTGATCGGCAGTAAAATAAAGTCCAACTACAGGCAGGCAGCGGGCGGGCGTGGCCAGTGTTTGTTTCTCTCCCGACAGCGCCCAAATCCTGGCCGGCGGTTACCGGGACGGCGCCGTGGTGCTATGGGATGCCCGCACCGGGAAAACCGTGATGCAAACGAAAAATTACTCCCAAAAGCCAATCACTAGGGCTGCCTTTTCTCCTACCGGGAAATACCTGGCTGCAAGCGACATGAGCGGGGCCATCAGTATTTGGGAAAGAAACGCCGAAGGCAGGTTCAGCCCCAACCCCAGCGATACCATAAACCTGCCCGGCGCTATACTGAGCATTTCCTGGTCCGTTGATGAAGGTTCCATAGCCGCAGCCCTGAGCGGCAGCAGCGCTGTATTCGTCATCGGCCGGGAGACCAAAGCCATAAAAAAAACACTGGCGGGCCATGAGTCTAATGTGGCGGATGTCGCTTTTCATCCTATCGACAGCAGCATACTGGCTTCCGCCTCTTATGACGACAGGGCCATCATCTGGGATATCGAACAGGAAGAGCCCTACCTTTTCGACATCAACGGCCATTCCAACAATTTATCCAGCCTGGCTTTTTCTCCCGACGGGACCCTGCTGACAACTGCTTCCTGGGACAAAACAGCCCGGGAGTGGTATGGCCTGATAGATTACAATGCCCAAAGGCTAAGGGCTCATGAAATGGCTGTTAACCGGTTAGCTTATTTAACCGGCAAAGGGTATCTGGCAAGTTGTTCCCGGGACGGCGCCATATCCATCTGGGAAAGCACCGAAGAAACGTGGCCTGCCCCAACCGGCATTATCCCCCTTGAATATCCGGTTGCCGGCATCAGCCTGTCGCCTGACGGCAAATACCTCGCAGCTGCCGCTGGGGAAAACGCCCTCCTCCTTCTGAATATGGAAGAATACGACGGGAGCAACCTTCCCCAATGGGAGTTACCCGGCATAACCGATGTCGCTTTTTCCCCGGACGGCCGTTTTCTGGCAGTAGCCGGATGGGGCGTGAGCGCAATTTACCCAATGGAGGAAGGCAGCCCTTCCTTCCACAGCCCTGTCGTATTGAAAGAAGCTGAGGATACCGGCTTATCCACTATCAGGTTCTCGCCCGACGGGCTGTCCGTGCTAACGATAACCGCGCCCAACTCTGCCTCCCTCCTGCTGAAGAATTCCGCCCAGTTGTGGGATGCCCGAACCGGAGAATTGCTGAGGGTCTTTAAAAACCACGACGAGCCCCTGCGGGCCGCCGCTTTTTCGCCGGATGGCCAATACATCGCCACAGCTTCGGAAGATTTTACGGCCATTGTATGGGAGGCGCGAACGGGCCTGGAAAAGGCAACCCTGATCGGCCACACTTCCTATGTATACAGCCTGGCTTTTTCGCCGGACGGCCGCCACGTCGCCACCGGTTCCAGAGACAATACCGCCAAAATCTGGCGCCTGGAAACCGGAGAGCTGCTGCTGAGCCTGGATTTCAAAGGAGATGTCAATGATATTTTGTACAGCCCGGATGGAAAATCGCTCATCGCCGGCCTGCAAAGCGGAGAAATCCGCATCGTCTCGGTTGACCCCCGGAATATTTTGAACCAGGCAGAAAGAAACCACAATATCGCCCAGCTGTCCCCGGAGAACATCAAGTTTTTCCGGATGAATGAGGCATTCGAAATGTACGAAGCATCCGAAGGCCCGGATTCCAGCGGCATTGCCAATGCCAATCCGGACTCGTCCAAAAACCCCTTGCTCTCCTCCGGCAACCTCCCCCTGATCCTCTCTTTTGCCCGGTACTTCCATCTACAACCCGGATGACGAAAAGGTGAAAATGCAGATGGCGCACTGCATGCTGTTCAGGAATGAACTGGGGCCGGCCCTGCAGCATTACTTGGAATCTCCTTCCAAAAACACCATCATCGAGGACCTTTACTTTTTCAATGCCCAGGAATTGTGGAAGGACAACGACAGCCTGCAACGCCAGGTGGAAATCGTTTACCGCCTGGTTAAGGGCATAGAGGAGGTTGGCCTCAGCGAAGCTGAAAAGCTGGGAATCGCCCCTGCCCGGTACAATGATATTTCTCTGGAAGAACTGGCCGGCCAGTACGGCATTGAATGGGCCGGCGGCCCCGGATATGATGCAGGCCCGATAGACTTCGAAACGCTGAAATACCAGGCCGAACAGTGCTACAATTCTGCACAAAACGCGGAAGGGTTTGAGAAGGCCCTGGAATCATTCACGCAGTTGCACCAAACGGACACGGCCAACACCTATTATATAGAATACCTTTCGCTGATCAATTTCCAGCTGGGGCAGTTGTACAATCCGGCAGATGAAGCCCGGGCGCTGTTTCATCTTCAGGAGGATGTAAAATGGAGCGCCAGGCTCTGCGAACTCGCCCCGGACAGCAACGGCTATGAAGAAGACTGGCTCAGCCCGGCACTGATGAACCTGGCTGTTTATCAGCTCGGCCATGGCGAATTTGAAGCGGCTTTCAGCAATGCGGAAACCGCTTATAAGCTTGCGCCTGCTCAGGCCGGCCAACAGCGCGCTTACACCATGGCCCATTTGCTGGCCAGGGGGTTCGAACAAACCAGGGAACTGCTGCTGAACCTGTGCGGCGTATACGATTACGAAAATTACCAATATCTCCACCAGACGTTTATCCACAAGCTGGAGGAAATGGATAGCCTCTTCCGCGAAAACGGGGATATCCGCCGGGCGCTCGAATTCCTTTCCAGCCCGGAGGAAATGGCAGCCCTTGCGCTTACCCTGGAAGGCCAGCCGGCGAAAGCCAGCCTGGCCGCGCTGTTTGACGCAGAGGCATCCGAACAATCCACCAACCAAAAGGATTATACAGCAGCATACCAGCTGAACGAGCAGGCTATAAAACTGTACCGGAACCTGAACCAGGCCGGCCAGGAATATCAATACGATCTGGCCATCGCCCTGGGCAACCAATCCTTCTATGCCCTTTTTGAACGCAAATACGAAGAGGCTATCGCCCTGGCTGAGGAAGCCCTTAAAACGGCCCCGGGCGACCCCGGCCTGAGATACGCCAACACCAATCTCGGCCACGGCTATCTGTTGTCGGGCAAGAAGTCAAAAGCTATGGGCGTTTATTCTTCCTACATCAAGGGAGAAGAATGCCGGCAGGGCGATGCCAATACCTGCCTGCAAACCCTCTTCGACGATTTCCGGGAGCTGAAAAGCCAGGGGGTGTGCGGGAAGGAGTTCCTGGAGGCCGCCCGGGAGCTTTCCGGAGGAGAACTGCGGGAAGAACTGCGGAAGGAGCTTTCCTGTGAATAGATACATAGGGAGGAAGGGCCGCGCCGACGCGCCGGGATATAATGAAGGAGGGCCAGAACGGCGTATCGGGTTCAGGCATATCACTTGCCAAATGGCCGTATTTTCAGTAACTTTGACTGAAATTTAAACAAATGGCAAAGAAGTTAGTCCGCTTCGACTGGGCAATGAAACGCCTGCTCCGCAATAAAGCCAACTTCGACATCCTGGAAGGCTTCTTATCGGAGCTGCTCCATGAAGATTTCAAGATAAAGCAAATCCTTGAAAGTGAAGGGAACAAGGAAACCGAGGACGACAAGTTCAACCGGGTAGATATCCTTGTGGAGAACAAAAAGGGCGAGTTGATCATCGTCGAAATCCAGAACACCCGCGAAGCCGGCTACTTCCAGCGGATGCTTTACGGAACGGCAAAGGTCATCGTGGAACATATTGCCGAAGGACAACCATATTCCCGTGTCAAAAAAGTGTACTCCGTGAACATTGTGTACTTTGACCTCGGCCAGGGAGACGATTATGTATATCGCGGGACAACTACCTTCATAGGCATCCATAGCAACAACAAACTGGAACTTTCGGAAAAACAAAAGGAACTTTTCCAAAAGACAGCGGTATCCGACTTGTACCCTGAGTACTATGTGATAAAAACCAACCGCTTCAATGAAGTCGCCAAGGATACGCTGGACGAGTGGATATACTTCCTGAAAACGGCGGAAATCAAGGATGAATTCACTGCCAAAGGGCTGAAGGCCGCCAGCCAGAAGCTCGACATCCTGAAATTAGACCCCGCCGACCGTAAAGCGTATGACCGCTATTTGGAGGCCCAGCGAAGTGACGCGAGTTTTGTAGAGACGGTGAAACTGGAATTATCAAGTGCAATCCGGGAAGTTGCAGAAAATGCAATAAGAATAGGTTTGTCTTTTGAAGTTGTAGCGCAAATAACGGGGCTTTCGGTTGACAGCATCCAGGAAATTGCCGGGAGCATGAAAGATAAATAGCGCCTGGCCGAAAACGAAAAATTAATGAGAACAGGCCAGCAAAATCACCCGTTTAGTAGTGGCGAATCCTGCTGTAGGGCTGCCGGGCCAGGCTGGGCAGTGCTGCCTGAGAAAAAATCAGTGAAAACTGCAGCGTTTTCGGTCAGACACTACATAGGGAGGAAGGGCCGCGCCGGCGCACCGGGATATAATTTTCCGGAAAAGGCATATCTTTGATAACATGAAGTACCCCATTGGAATACAGGACTTCGGAGAGCTGCGCCGCGACGGCTATGTATATGTAGACAAAACGCAGTACATCCACCGGATCGTCACCGGCGGCAAGTATTTTTTCCTGTCCCGCCCCCGCCGCTTTGGCAAGTCGCTCCTGCTTTCTACCCTGAAGGAACTGTACAGCGGTTCGCTGGAATTGTTTGAAGGGTTATGGATAAAAAACAATTGGGACTGGGAAAAGCAAAACCCGGTGATCTGGCTGAAATTCAGCAGCTTTAGTTACCAAACCAGAGGGCTTGAAAAAGCCATTGAGGAAGGCTTGCTCCTCGAAGCGCAACGCCTGGGTATCGCGCTGGGCGGCGCCAATTATAAAAACTACCTCCAGGAACTGATCGCCAAAGCCGCTTCCAAAGGAAAAGCCGTCCTGCTCATCGACGAGTACGACAAGCCGATCATCGACTATATGGATGACATCCCACAGGCGGAAGCTAACCGGGAAGTGCTTAAGGATTTCTACTCCATCCTGAAAGACAGCGACCCCTACCTGGAGCTTGTTTTTATCACCGGCGTCTCCGCCTTTTCCAGGGTGAGCATTTTTTCTGACCTGAATAACCTGAAAAACCTCAGCCTGCATAAGGATGCCGTCGAATTGCTCGGCATCACCAATACCGAACTGGAAGCCTATTTCGGCCCGGTTATCCGGCAAATAGCCAAACGGGAAGAAGAGGCGCCAGATGAATTTTATAAAAAAATCAAAACCTGGTACAACGGCTATTCCTGGGACGGCGAGAGCAAACTGTACAATCCCTTCTCCCTGCTCAGTTTTCTGGACGGGGAGAAGTTCCAAAACTTCTGGTTCGAAACGGGTACGCCGACTTTCCTGGTAAAGGAAATGCGCAAACAGCGATACTATGACATCGACCATATCGAGGTATCCGAATCCCAGCTCTCTGCCTTCGACTATCAGAACCTCGACCCCCTCACCGTGCTCTTCCAAACCGGCTACCTCACCATCGACGGCTATGATGAACGCTTCCTGGTATACCGGCTCCGGTATCCAAACCAGGAAGTGCGCTTTTCGCTGCAGCAGTATCTGCTCAACGCTTACCGGGATACGATGGCCGGCAATGCGCTCGCCCCGGTTATCGCCATCACCAAAGCGCTCGAAGCGAAAGACATAGCGAAGGTCATTGAAACCATTAACTCTGCCTTCAGCACCATCCTCTATGATCTCTGGCAGAAGGAGAACGAACACTTTTACCATGCCCTGGTGCACCTGATCTTCTCTTTGCTGGGCACCTATGTACAATCCGAGGTGCACAGTGCCAAAGGCCGCTGCGACGCCATTGTGCAAACCGACAAGTATATCTACGCCCTGGAGTTCAAGCTGGATAAACCGGCGGAGGAAGCGCTTCGGCAAATCCGGGAAAAGGGGTATCTCGATCCTTTTATGGATTCTCCTAAGGAGAAAATTGCGGTGGGGGTTAGTTTTTCGACTGAGGGGAAGAGGGTGGTGGATTGGGGGGTGGAGGGGGTCAGATAAATTTGCTATTATTGGGCGAGAATCGAAACATGGGTTTTACATGACGGCAGAGGAATAAATAGAAAAGGGGATATTAGCGTGAAGGAATGTTAGGAGAAAGAGGCAGACAATATGCAACAATGTAGTCGCTTTTACGTATAGAGTAATCAGGGAAATAATCTTAAAAACACTAACGATTCACCTCATAAAAACTCACATTCATTTAATTTTTATATCTATTTGCTCGAAAGGCACCGTAATAGCCTGGCAGTTGAATGAACACCGGGTCTTATATTGATATACATTAAAATGAAAAATCAAGATGGCAGACGTTCACGATAAAAGAACGCGCAGTTACAATATGAGTAAAATCAGGTCCAAGGATACAAAACCTGAAATGATAGTCCGCAAATATTTGTTTGCCAAAGGTTTTCGTTATCGCTTGCATGACAAGAAACTCCCGGGTAAACCTGATCTCGTGTTGCCTAAGTATAGTACAGTGATTTTCGTGCATGGATGTTTCTGGCATGGGCATGAAGGGTGTAAATATTTTGTAGTCCCAAAAACAAGAACCGATTGGTGGCTAAACAAAATAAACAGAAACAAAGAGCTTGATCGACAAAATTTCCTTGAACTGAAAAAAATGCAATGGGAAATAATCACAGTTTTTGAGTGCGAGTTAAAAAATGGCAAGGCTGAAGCTACGTTGGGAAACCTGACTAAACAACTAAAAGAAAGTGGAAATACCAATAATTGATATATTTGCTGGACCAGGTGGGCTTGGAGAAGGATTTTGTGCATTTCGGAATCCTGAAACCGGCGAAAAAGAATTTAAGATTGCTCTTTCAATAGAAAAAGAATTTCATGCCCACCAAACACTCACTTTAAGGAGTTTCTTCAGGCAATTCAGTGTGGAAAATATCCCTGGTGATTACTATGATTTTGTTCGGGGCAACCTTTCAATGGAGGAGCTTTTTGAAAAGTGGCCAAAGCAAGCCGAAAAAGCGCAAAATGAGGCCTGGAAAGCGCAGCTGGGGGAAGACGAAAATGCTGTCCCAAATAATATTGTGAATAAAAGGATTAAAGGGGCTTTAAAAGGAGCAAAGGACTGGTTACTTATTGGTGGACCTCCTTGCCAGGCATATTCTGTTGTTGGCAGGGTTCGTAGACAGGAAAAAATGCTGGATGAAAGAAAAGACGAACGGGTTGGGTTGTACAAGCAATATTTAAGGATTCTGGCTGTTCATAATCCTGCCGTTTTCGTGATGGAAAATGTGCGAGGACTGCTTTCAGCACAAACAAAAGCAAGCCGCGTCTTTTCCAATATTATGAGTGATCTTACTAATCCCGTCGAAGCTTACCTTTCAGAAAATGGAAGTAATGGAATTCACTTAGAGTGTCCAGGATATAAAATCTATTCCCTTGTCGCAAAGCCTGAGAGGTTTATTGATGGAAATCCCGTTTATAATCCGCAGGACTTTCTCATATTTTCCGAAAACCATGGCGTACCGCAAACCCGGCACCGGGTAATTTTGCTCGGCATACGAAAAGATTTCGATATCTGCCCTGGTACCTTGCCCTTTGAGGATGAAATATCAGCAGGTAGTGTTTTATATGGGTTACCAAGACTTAGAAGTGGGCTTTCAAAAGTCAATGATGAAGGGAAAAACTGGAAAAAAGCAATTAGCCATATACTGAACAACAAGATTATAAAAGGAATTGATGATGATGTCAAAAGAAAAATTCAAATACAACTCAATAACATGACTATTCCAAGAAAAGGAACCGGACTGGAGTTTGTCTCAGACAAAAAAGCTAATGTTAATTATCGCTCCGATTGGTATCTGGATGAAAACCTTGGAGGAGTTTGCAATCATTCTTCAAGAAGCCACATGGAAAGTGATTTACTCCGCTATTTCTTTGTCTCCTGTTTTGGAAAAGTAAAAAAGCGATCGCCCAAACTGGAAGATTTTCCTGCTGCCTTATTGCCTGACCACAAAAATGTTCAGGCAGGGATTAATGATCGGAAGTTTGCTGACCGGTTCCGGGTACAATTATGGAATAAACCATGTAAAACTATAACTAGTCATATTTCAAAAGACGGGCATTATTATATACATCCTGACCCTACACAATGCAGAAGTTTTACTGTCAGGGAGGCGGCCAGAATACAGACCTTCCCGGACAATTATTACTTCTGTGGATCTCGGACAGCTCAGTTTACTCAGGTAGGGAATGCGGTGCCGCCTTTGCTGGCGAATAAAATTGCTGAAATTGTCCATGAAGTTTTCAACAAAATCAAAATAACAAACAAAAAGTTATTATTCGTCCGGTAATCATGACAGGGAATTATAATTAACAATTACTAAATACCTTGTAGACTTGCGGACTCAAAATAAACCAACACTCAGCCTTTATCCCACATGAATGATTTATTGAAAGATAAAGAATATCACTTAACCCCGGGCGACAAGGAGTTTAGTCCAATAATAAAGGCGAGTGCATATATTGGGCTTAAATACCGAGACCATGTTGTAAATAACACGGGAAAAGAATGCTTACCCCTTTTCTTTTCTTTTCCAGATAAGAAATCAGCCTCAGTATGGCTCTCTATTGCACTATTAATTAATTTTTTTAATGAAGATTATATATATTCGGAAAATAAACCAGAAATTGAATTATCAGTTGACAAATTATACTCGATCTATGGAAGCATCGGTAGATATAAAGGAAAGCAAGATGGAAAATTGCTTTTTCAATTTGAACCCGATCCTGAAAAAAGTTTGATAGTTGAGTGCGAAGAGAGTGTAATTTCTGCAGTAAAAAGTGTAGCGCAAAACAGGGCTATTAACACGCATAACCACTATATTAACAGAAAGAAGAAGGCTAAAGAGAAACGTACTCCGATATCAAAAATACTGGAACCTCATGAAGGTGTCATCATTAATGATCAATTGCTAATGTCCAAAGTCCTTTTAATAGCAGGAAGAGGGCAAACAGGCGAAATAAACACAGATATTGATAGCAATAAAATTTATAATCAATCGCTCAGAAGTACATTTTCACCAAACGAAAACATAATTGTAAAACAGGATTTGAAAGAATTCAAAGCTGGATTTGACCATGATTATGAAAATAAAGTGACAGAGTTTATTGACTGGATAAATTCTTTAGCAGGGATAACAGAAAGTAACAAGCTTAAAGCAAAGCTAATTTCATTAAGTGATTCCATTAAAAGAAAAGGAAGTATATCGGAAGACATAGATTGTATTTTCAATGAAATTATTGAAGATTATTCGGAAACTGAGTCTAGGCTGGAACATTTGGAGGATACATATCCAGGTGTTGAATATAAGTTACCAAAGACCCTCAAAACTGTTGTAATAAATGACATAAGTCAAGTTGAACTTTATCCCGATACCGTAAAAAGGTTCCTTGAAAAGAAAATACCTGTTATTTTTGTTTCAAACAGATCTATAGAAAGAATATCAGATCTTTCATTTTATCATCAATTGTTTAATCCTAAAAATGGCATCTTTAAGGATGCTTTTAGAATTAACTGGAATAAAGCTAAAATCCAAAAACTCATTTCCACAGTAGAAGAAAAAGAAAATTTCCTTGATGAAAATTTGTGGAAAGCCTGCAAAAGGTATGCAAAACAAACTATCACTATTAAAATCCAACGTGAGCCGGAAGGATTTCATTTAGATCAAAGCATCAGATATATTCATCAAAAAATCAGGGGATTAGAAGGTTTTGAAAATTTAAAGGCTGCATTTTATCAATATTTATATCCAGCCCTTTATGCAGCAAAGAATTCTCATTCACTTAGCAAGCCTGTTTCATCACTTATCTTTGAATTTGCAAAAGCGTGGGATGAAAATAAAGGTTACATCACAAATCATGAGCTTTTGAATCAAATAAATAATACGCTCGCAGAACTCACCAATACATACTATTCCAACACCAAGAATTACCACGGTGCTAATGTATTTTGTAGTCCCATATCAATTAAGCGGGAAGATGAGATTTTCATTCCTTCCGAATACAATAAAATTAATTTAGCTGATTTCGATACTGAAAAGATCCTTTTTAGCGGTTTCCCGTACCGGGAACACTCAAACAAATATCTTCTTGACGCCGTCACTAAACATTTTATTCCTGAATTAACGATTCTATGCTGGCCCTGTGAAGGAGAATTGACTTATCATTATTTAAATAAAAGAATACTATCAGGATATTTTACAGATAAAATCCCCATAAATGTAGATTTGTCTCCTAATTTGAAACTGAATCATCCTGCTGATTTCAGTAAGGAGATTGAAAGTTTTTTAGAAGTTGATGAAAACATTATAGATAAAAAGCATGACCACTTAGCAGAAGAGGATGGCTTAATTGAATTCAATAATTTTCAATATGAAAGATATAAAATTAAAAATAATGATAGCAAACAATTCCAGTACAGCGTTCCATGCAATATAATTCGCTTCGATGATGGATGTTTTATGTTTTTGCCGATTCAAAGCAATGTCCTTGGTGAATTTGAGAATGATAAAGGCAATATATCAGTTAGAAAACTGAAATTCAAAGACCTTAATATAGGTTTAAGGATTTTTAAGTTTAAAAGAGATCAAATAAATTATATGAATCTCCTTCAAAACAATGAAGAAGTTGAACGGGCAGCCAACGATTTAAAAGTTTGGAGAGAAACACTTTCCATGTTGGCTCGAGATATTAAAACTGAAAGAAAACTAAGTTATTTTTTGTCATCTATCGCAGAAAAATATCATATAAATGAAGCTAATCCAAATATTGGAAATTTAAAAAGATGGTTATATGATGAAGAAATGATTGCCCCAAGTAAGGATAATCTAAACTTGATAATTGCCGCTGGTAAAGAAAAAGGCTTAATATATTGCGATCTTGAAAAACAAGTTGAACAGATTTTCAAAGCATATAAATTTATGAACTCTGCTCATATAAAGCTTGGGCATCAACTAAAAAAAGCTATTAGTGAAAAACTAACAAATAAGAAAAACAGAGAAATGGAACTTTCAGTAAAAATAAACTATACTGATATTGAAATTCAAGGAAAGACCATTTCTGGACTAGAACAAAGCAATATTGAAGTTGAATATCATCACACACGAAAATTCCTATGCTGATACCCGACAATATCACAGAATTTGAATCAAATGGGGAAAAATTGATGTATTTCAATTTTAAGAACGATGGTTCAGCCAGAAACATGTACGTACTTCATTCAGTCTTCACTAATTACCATTTGCAAAATGTAAGTGGTGAACTGGATTTTTTAGTACTTGCTCCCGGAATGGGGATATTTGCTATTGAAGTTAAACATGGCAGAGTTGCAAGGAAAGATGGAGTATGGGAATTTACAAACAAGAAAGGTAAAACAACTAAAAAAACCAAAAGTCCTTTCGCCCAGGTTTCTCATACAATGCACTCGCTCAGAAACTTCATTGTGAACAAGGTAAAGGATAATCAAAAACAAAGAGAAAAACTATCTAATTTGCTATGGGGAACAGGTGTCGCCTTCACAAGTTTCGAATACCTGCCGGATGTTGGCCAGGAAGCTGAATCTTGGCAGATTTTTATCAAAGAGGGCTTACGAATGAAAATTGGCCAGTATATAAATTCTTTAAGCATAGGCTTCCATAATAAGTTTTCCGGTAAGCCATGGTATGACTCCAACGAATCTCGGCCTACTCGCAAAGATTGCGAGATGATTATTCAGATAATTCGTGGTGATTTTGATACCAGTTATACCGATTTAAACAAGCTTAGAGAGAGCGACCAGTTAATAGAAGAGTTTACAAAAGAACAATTCCAGTTACTGGATATTACGAATTACAATGACAGGTGTTTATTTGAAGGAGCAGCAGGTACAGGCAAAACCCTTCTAGCCTTGGAACTATTCAGAAGAAAAGTAGAGCGAAATTTAAAAATTGGCTTATTCTGTTATAACAGAAAACTCGGGAAGCATCTATCCTTTTTGACTGAAAAGCTTAAAACTAAATCAAATTACTATGCAGGCTCTTTACATGGGTATTTACTTCAAAATACGGATATAAACATCTCCAAGTACGATCATAATTTTTTTAGTGAAGAACTCCCTTTTGAGTTTTTGCTACAGAAAGAGGACTTGAGTAATGAAGAAAAGTTTGACTTCCTTGTAATCGATGAGGCCCAGGATTTAATAACACCATACTACCTTGAAGTTTTCGATCATGTATTAAAAGGTGGTCTGAAAAAAGGGCTTTGGACATTTTTTGGCGATTTTTCAAATCAGGCGATTTTTCTTAACCAATCTCAACAAGACCTATTCAGCTTATTAAAACAGAAATCTGATTTTGTGAACCTTCCTCCACTTAAAGTGAATTGCCGAAATACAAAAGTTATTGCAAGGCAAAATACATTATTAACCGGCACAAAATTCCCGGAATTTCTGCACGGTGGACTTCAGGGAAAACCAATAGTCCAAAGATTTCCCGCAAAAGGTTCTTATATCTTGGTTATTGAGAAAATAGTTCGAGAACTTCAAGAAACAGGGATCCCTGTTTCTGATATTATTTTACTGGCGCCCAGGAAGTTTGATAGCTCTACTCTTGGAAGTTCAGAATTCATTAAAAAATTGTTTGGCGATGGCCTGTCCTTTTCAACTATCCAGGCATACAAGGGGCTGGAAAAGAACATTGTCATCATATATGACTTTAATGAATTAGCCTCTGGTCATGCTCAATGCTTGCTGTATGTCGCGTTATCACGAGCCAGACAAATGTTGTACATAGTATTGGATAATAACCTTGAAAAGGAGTACAACCAATTAATCCAGAATAACCTTTCAAAGCTTGATTAATATGAAAGACATAAGAAATGAACTCATTAAGGCATTAGAACAAGAAATAATAGGTCCTGCTCCAAATCCGGAATACATAGATGCTTTAACCGGAGAAGAGTTATTATTGTCCAGAGTGCATGGATCACCTCAATCTAGATATGGAGCTGCAATACTTTATCCCCAACAATTCCCGGCAGAGCATCAACCTGATGGAGATTCTGACAAATCTACTAACAGCACTGAAGAAGATATTCCTAAAACAGAAAGAGAACATGAGACAAGGGGGTTGGTCGAAGAAGGAAATTTTGATGAAGAACCAGTTGGATTAGCCAATCAATTCAAACCCTCAGCAATGGGTTTTACTATAAGATTTTATTCAGATGTGAAAAATAACGAAATAACTCTGTCATTCAAATCAGCATGTTATGAAAAAGCGCAAGGACAACAGGTAGTAAAAAGAAAAAATAAAGAAAATGAAATTGAACATGTCACATTTAATGGTCAGATTTTTTTATCCGATTATTGGATAAGAAAACCATTAAATGTTGAAAGTATCACTTTTAAACTTAATCGGCTATTTTCAAATAATGCCAAATCACATGAGAAAATCCTGATTCAAAAGGGCAAAGAACCTTGGTTAAAATTGAGTATATTTGACCGCACAACCAAGCAAGACAAAGAGGAAGGGTTTATCACTCTAACTTTCACCCTAATTAATGCCTTAGCCGCAACCACAGATTTCCGGGTAAATACTGCTAACGTTCTTTTTCAAAATGAATTAAAATTAACAACCGCAAACCCTGACTTGATTGCCCCCTATCGTGAAAAGGTGTCTTCTGTTGACACAGCCGAAGAGAAGGAACTAAACCTACTGTATCGCAAAAAAAGAATATACGCTATAGGTCACGGAGCGGCTGTTGTCTGGACAAACGACAATGGCAAAATAGAAAAGATTACAGAGATAAAAACAGCCATACTTCCTGTTTATGAAATGCCGCAGATTGCTCCAACCTCACATGTTGAGTTAAGTATGTATGAATTATCAGATGAAGGCAACTGGGATATAGCAAAAGAAAGCTTGAAAAGGCTTGAACGAGGTTATGAAAATTGGGTTGAAGGTATTGCTGAATTATCACAAAACTCCACCGAATTAAAAAACTATGGGGAAGCTGCAAGAATTAATGTCGAAAAATGTCGTAATTCTTTAAATCGGATAAAAAAGGGAATACAAACCCTAATTAAAGAAGAGGAAAATTCAGATACAGTTAACTCCTTCAGATGGATGAACAGAGCAATGATTTGGCAACAACAACGCTCAAAAACTCCGATTAGGAAATGGATTCGCACTGGTAAAAAAGATAATTATCAATTCAAATTAGCTGGAATTGGTGAAGATCAAAGACAGAGTTTTCTAAGCTTGGAAGAGTACCACGATTCTGATAAATCAAAGGGGCGGTGGCGACCTTTCCAATTGGCTTTCATACTTATGAATATTGAGTCTATCATTGATCCTTCATCAAACGAACGTGATATTATTGACCTTATTTGGTTCCCCACAGGAGGTGGAAAAACAGAAGCTTATCTTGGTCTTACTGCCTTCACAATATTTTTTCGTAGACTCCAGGGAAAAGACAAATGGAATTGGAACGAATTTGGAGGAACTACTGCTATCATGCGATACACATTGCGTCTGCTTACAACACAACAATATGAACGAGCAGCCTCGTTAATTTGTGGCTGCGATCTTATTAGAAGAAAAAACGAGAAATTTCTTGGAACAGAACCAATCTCGATAGGATTATGGGTCGGTGGAGCATCTACTCCAAATAAGCATGATGAAGCAGTCGCTCAATTAAATAGGCTAAAAAAACAAAATAATGCAGATTATAGTTTTATAGTGATGAAATGCCCATGTTGTGCTGCTCAGATTGGCAAATTAAAACAACCGATTGAAAATCAAAAAATAAAAGGACTTTCAAAAAAGGATGGCCAAGATGGGATGGTAGTTTTTAAATGTGAAAATCTAAATTGCGATTTTTCTAATGAACCCTTACCTCTACATGTGGTTGATGATTATATATATGAAAATCCGCCGACACTCCTTTTGGGTACAGTAGATAAATTTTCTATGATTACATGGAATAAAGAGGCGGGAAAGCTATTTGGGTTCAGAGAAAAGAACGGTGAATGGACGAGAATTAAACCTCCCACATTGATCATTCAGGATGAGTTACACCTGATTTCAGGTCCTCTCGGGACTATGGTAGGTTTATATGAAACAATGGTACAAGCTCTCTGTAATAATTATTCCCTTAGTAAACCACCTTTCATTTCCCACGAAGCATTGGAGGATTACATCTCTCCGAAGATTATTGCGTCTTCTGCTACTATCAGCAGGGCTTTTGAACAAGTGCAAAGTCTTTATGCAATTACGGACAAAAGTAAACTAAATATCTTTCCTGCCCAGGGCCTATCATTTGGCGATACATGGTTTTCAGAAGAAAAAACAATTTCTGATGATTATCCTGGCAGAAAGTATGTAGGCATTTTGGCTCCAGGATATCCATCAATGCAAACAGCTATCGTCAGAGCATATGCAGCAGTTTTACAAAAAGTGGGAGAACTAAAACCAGAAAAACATATTGACTATTATTGGACTTTGTTAGGATATTTTAATAGTATCCGGGAGCTTGGTGGCGCATCTTCTCTTGTATTTAGCGATATCAGGGAAAGATTAAGTCAAATTCACCAACGTGAGTTAATCGTTTCAGATCAAAAAAGGTTTATTCGCAGAAGCGAAGAATTAACAAGCAGAATAAGCTCATCTGAAATCCCGGATATTCTGAAAAAATTAGAAGAAAACTTTAACCAGGAAAAAGGCCAGGTCCTGGATATTTGTTTAGCGACAAATATGGTTGCAACTGGAGTTGATGTATCAAGACTCGGTTTAATGTTTATCCATGGCCAACCAAAAACAACTGCTGAATATATTCAAGCCAGTTCAAGAGTTGGTCGTGATGTGCCTAATGGTCCAGGATTAATAATAACACTTTACAGCCCCTCAAAGCCACGGGATAAATCACAATATGAACAATTTTACAGTTACCACAGCCGGATATATTCCAATGTTGAACCGACATCAGTCACACCATTCTCAATTAGTTCCCGACAAAGGGCCTTGCATGCTGTCTTGATTGGCCTTGTGAGACATTTTTCCTCCGGTCCAATGAGAAGTAGCGCTATAATAGATGAGATGGAATTTAATCATTTGGTGGAGACAATTAAAAAGATTGTTCTTACTCGTTGTGAAACTATTGACCCTGACGAACTAATCTTTACTCAAGACCTTTTGGAACGTCGTATTAAATTTTGGAAAAATGGTTTTCAAAATTATGGAGATCCAGGCAATTTTATGATTCTCCAGAATGAAGGCTATTTTCCTCTGATGTATTCAAGTGGAGCAGAAGTAAGAGAAAATGTGAAAGACCGTTCTTTACCTACTCCAACTTCAATGAGGGGTGTTGATACTGAATCCCAAATAAATATTATGACAAACCCATAAGATTTAACATTATGAGCAATAATCTACGCAGCAGCCAGATCCTGAGTCCTTTTGGGATTGGTCAAATAGTAAACTTCCCTGATGAGCAATCGTATATGATTTGTGGTTTACATCTTTGGGATAATATGCTTGAAGTACGAAGGTCAATGGGAGGACACATAGATGAACGGGAATTTACAATAAGAGAATCCCGCTTAGAAAAGCTTTTAGGTGTTCAAAAATTTAAAAAACCTTTCCCTTTCAAAAGAACTGGTCAAGTAAATAAATATCTGGAAATTCCAGGAGTCCGTTTTCCTCAATGGCATCACTGTACCAATCCAAGATGTGGAAGGATGAGGAAAATAGAACTAACTCAGGCAGACAGGTTAATCTTATGTGATTCTTGTGGAGACGAAAAAAGAAAATCAAAAATGATCCCAGTTAGGTTCATAGCAGCTTGCGTTCGTGGACATATTCAGGATGTTCCCTTTAAGGAATGGGTGCATGATGGGACTGTTTCGAATGATGAAGGTGAGCATAATTTATCCTATCATGCAGGAATTGGTTCCGGGGATTTAAATAGCATTACAATTAAATGTTCATGCGGGATCCGCCCAAAATCGCTTGGTGGTATTATGAATGTATCAAAGACCCCCGATGGGATAATATATAATAGTTCTTTGGCATCAATCGGATTGACTGAAGAAGAAAGAAGGCTGATTGACCATAGTAATCCCAATAATGAGAACGCCAATGGGCAATATTGTAAAGGTAGTCGTCCCTGGCTTGGGCCAGACCATATGAATGACAGTTGTGGTCACCATCTTCAGGTACTCATAAGAGGCGGTTCTAATATTCATTATTCAGACATTATTTCCGCTTTATATCTTCCAGATTTTGACACTCTCACAAATCCTGTAGTTGGAAAGATTGTTGAAGATGTTGGTTTTAATAAATTGATAGACCGATATCACCAAGATGAGGATCATAGGATGTTAAGAATGACTCTTGAAGACCGAAATGAAGTTAAATTTGGTCAAATTAGTTTGCAAGATGCTTTTTCAGAAATTGAAAGATTAATTAAGGATAGTAATGAAGAAGATGAATCAGGTAGGGAACACATTAATTCCGAAATCGAACTTCGTTCCCAGGAATACCAATACATTCTAAATGAGCGTAATTCCGAAAATGCAGACTTCAAATCCAAGGTAAACGGTTTCGATAAATATAATGATAGCTCCTTTTTGGAAAGATACTTCGAAAGAGTCGTTTTAATTGAAAAATTAAAAGAAACTCGTGTATTCAGAAGTTTTGCAAGGATAAGTCCGGATAACAGAGTGGAAAGTTCTGAATTATCAAGCGAAAATCTAACATGGCTGCCTGCATATCAGGTATTCGGAGAGGGCATATTTCTTCAATTCAAGGAATCCAGACTCGATGAATGGCTCACTCAGTTTAGTGAAAATGATTATCCACTTATCCAACGATTTTGGAATAATGTCCGCAACCCCAATCCAAGACATGAAGGAGGTTTAACTCCGGCATTTGTAATGATGCATACTTTTGCTCACCTTTTGATCAAAAGATTATGTTTCAATTGTGGATATGGATCATCATCGCTACGTGAGCGAATTTATTTTAGAAGGGGAGATGCAAACAGAATGAATGGAATATTAATTTATACTTCCTCAGGAGATTCTGAAGGTTCATTAGGAGGTCTCGTCCGGCAAGGAAAAGAAAAATATCTGGCAAAATTGATCAAAGAAGCCATTGAAGATGCGAATTGGTGTTCAGCAGATCCTGTATGCTCAGATATTGGACAAAGTAGCGGGCAAGGCCCCGATAATGTTAATGGCTCAGCGTGTCATAATTGCTGTCTCGTGCCGGAAACCAGTTGTGAGGAGTTTAATGTGCTTTTAGATCGGGCTGTGGTTACAGGAACATTAGAAAATTCACAACTTGGTTATTTTAACGTTTAGTTTGTCATCAAAAAGTCGATGGGACTTAACCTTATTATCAAGAGCAGGCGTTTTGTAGTTTACGGGTTACAGAATCAGTGATAGTAAAAATCACATAATGATAGACTAGTCCCAAATGAAATTCCCGTATCTTCATCCACCAATACCACAAACCTGAAAACCGTTTCCCTATGACCACCATCGCCAAAATACGCTTCTTCGCTGCCCGTCTAAGATTGGACATCTTTGATAACCAAAAAATTGTGGATTGCCCTAAGCCGTTCCGACTTCCGATTTCCGGCTTCCGGCTTTGGCCAAACTCCGGAATGGCAGCCCTCTGCCTCCTCCTCGCCACCACCCTCCTCTCCCCCGCCTGCAACACCAGCCGGGCAACCAAGGGCGCCGTCATCGGCGGCACGGCAGGCGGCGTAGCCGGCGGCGCCATCGGCAAAAAGGCGGGCAATACCGCCGTGGGCATCATCATCGGCGCGGCTGTCGGCGGCACCGCCGGGGCCCTGATCGGCAACTACATGGACAAACAGGCCAGGGAAATCGAGCGCGACATGGAAGGCGCCACTGTGCAGCGCGTCGGCGAAGGCATCCTCATCACCTTCGACTCCGGGCTGATGTTCGACGTCAACTCCTCCCAGCTGCGCCCCGCCACCAAAAGCAACCTACAGGAACTCTCCCGCATCCTCCAAAAATACGAGGACACCGATATCCTCGTCGAAGGCCATACCGACAGCAGCGGCTCAGAGGAACTCAACCAGGAGCTGTCCGACAAACGCGCCAACTCCGTTTACGGCTATCTGGTGCAGCAAGGCGTCGTGGCCGGCCGCATCAGCACCGTCGGCTACGGCGAAACGCAGCCCGTCGCCACCAACGACACTGCCGCCGGCCGCCAGGAAAACCGCCGGGTGGAAGTGGCCATCTACGCGAACAAGAAACTGCAGCGGGCGGCGAAAAGGGGGGATATTGGGGAGTGAGGGAATGAGTGAATGAGTGAATGAGTGAATGAATGAGGGCACTCCGGAAACCTAATGGGTAGAAATAAGCGCTGGCGAAGCAAAGCGGGAAAGGGAATCCATACCCGGTTGAACCGTGCTTTTTACAATGATTACAAAAGTAATGATTACCTTTATCATCATTACAAACATAATCATAATAAAAGTAACGGCTGAGAGCCGATGGAGCGGGAGCAGAGCCAATCCCCACAGGCCACAACGCCCGCAGCTCAAGGCTACCCCTATTGTGGCCTATGCGAAACCCGCTATGTGCCCTATGTGGGAAAAATCAGTTATTTTTTCACCTTCAGCATTTCTTTGTCAACCGACAGCACCTCCATCACCATCTCCCTGTCTTTACGCCTGATGACGAGCTTACCGCCTTCCTCCCAGCTCCAGCTGGCCGGCTCGCTGGTGCTGCCGTCCGCCGGGGCGATGCCGTGGTAAATGCATTCGCCGCCGGCTTTGATCTCGAAACCTTCCCGGCCCCGGGCGGGCGGGAAGTCATAACTGGCCGGACGATATACCCGGACTTCATCGGTATCGTCTTCGTGAGCGTGCACCCAGGCACCGATGAGCTCTTCCGGGTGGCCGTTTTTGTTTTGCTTGTCCTGGCAGCCGATCAGCGGGGCGCCGAAGAGGAAAAAGGTGAGTAGTAGCTTTCCCATAGTGAATGAGTGAATGAGTGAATGAGTGAATGAGTGAATGAGTGAATGAGTGAATGGTAATAGCAAGATAGAAATTTGGCAGCAATGCCGGGGAAAAAAGGGGGAGAGAATTGGAGATGATGGTTATTTTTATAATGAGCCCGGGTTGACCCTAAAACCTACAGCCTAAGGCCTAAAACCGGGCAAGGGGTACAAAAAGAAATCGCACCCGAACTAACCCAACCTTTAAACAATCTCCCACCCCCAACAATATAACAATATAACAATATAACAATATAACAATATAACAATATAACAATATAACAATATAACAATATAACAATATAATCCATCCCCCCTCCTACCCCCTCCCCTCACACCACTCCACGGCCCGGTACTCCGACCAGGCGTAGCCCGCCCGGGGCAGCGTAAAACCCACATGCCCGCCTTTCTGCGGCATCTCCAGAAAAATCTTGTCGTGTTGTTCACACAGGCTCACCGGGGAGCATTCCGGGGGCAGAATGGGGTCATTGACGGCGTTGACCAGCAGGACAGGGCGATCCGTCCCCGCCATAAAGTTCCGGGCAGAGGCCTGCCGGTAGAAGTCCTCAGCATCCTCATAGCCGTTGATGGGAGCAGAGAAGAAGTTGTCGAAGTCGCGCCATTCGCGGATTTCCTCAAACTTGCTGAGGTCGACAGCGTCGGGAAACTGTTCGGCCTTGGTTTCTATTTTTGCCCGGAGGCTGGTGAAGAAGCGGCGTTTGTAGAAAGCGTTGCCGGGCAGTTCCAGCGCGTCGACGCTGGCCCGCAGGTCACAGGGCGCCGAGAAGGCCACGCCGCAACGGATGGGCTTCGGGGCATCTTTGCCGTGCACGCCCAGGTATTTCATCAGGATGCTGCCGCCCATGCTGAAGCCGATAAGCACAACCTGCTCGTAATCTCTGGTGGCCAAAGCATGCCGGATCACGGCGCCGATGTCCTCGATATCTCCGTGGTTGTACATCCGAAGCCGGCGGTTCATCTCGCCGCTGCAGGAGCGGCAGTTCCAGGCCAGCACATCCCACCCCCGTTCCGAGAAGATGCTGGCCATGCCCTTCATGTAATGGCGATCGGAGTTGCCCTCCAGGCCGTGGGTCAGGATGGCCAGGCGGCGGCTGCCGTTGTCGATCCAGTCCAGGTCGAGGAAGTCGCCGTCGGGCAGGGTGATGCGTTCCCGCTCGTAGGGGGCCTCTACCTTACGCAGGATCGCCGGCAGGACGGTTTGCAGGTGGCCGTTGAACTGATAAAAAGGCGGCCGGGTATAGGAAGACCGTTCGATGAGGGGCATTTACTCGAAAGCTTTTTTGGCGACGCTCGTTTCGTCTTCTGTGGAATAAACCTCAAAGGAAGCGCGCTCCGGGCTCAGGGCGGCGGTGTACTGGTTTTCGGCCACGACAAAATATTGAATGGGCTTATTTTTCCCCTTGTCCTTTTTGATCGTAGCGCCCCACAGGCCATCGCCGGCCATTTCGTCGTCGTGGCCGCTGTCGTCAAACATTTCCAGTTTTTTCCAGGGTCCCAGCCGGCCGTAGCGGTAGAACAGCCAGCAGGCTTCTGCCCCTTCCAGCTGAGCGTTGACGGCTACGATATCGTCATAATCGATGTGTTTCACTTCAGCGACCACCGGAGGATCTTTGCTCACCAGGGGGTGTTCCTTCAGGTACCGGGCACGGGGTTCCATCAGTTCGGCCAGGCCGATGATGCTTGTCTTATCGGCTTTTGCCGTCTCGTAGAGGTTTTTTTCGAAGGTTTCGTACGCGTACAGGCGGTTGGAATCTCTCTTGACGTAAGGAGTGATAAGCTTCTGGATTTCTTCGGCCCGCCGCAGGTAAGTGCTGTCGACAAAATAATCGTTGAGGATGGTCCGGATATGGGCCACGTACATTTTCCGGTACAGGTTGTCCGACAGGAGCTGGGTAATCAGGGGGCGCTTTTCGTTCTTCTCCTTATAGTGAGTAAAAGGGCTGAGGGTTTGCATCTCTTCATTGGTCAGCGGGCTGCCCTTGGACCCATCGTAGCGGAAGCCGCCGAAGGAAAGGTTCATGTCCCAGACGATGGGGTGAAAGACGCCCTCGTGGTCCCGGTAGAGGTAATAATTGTGGCAAAAGCGGCCGGTGTAGCTGTCGAGGTTGACCAATACCATATTGAAAGCCAGCATCCACAGCGCCTGGTCGATGTTGAAGATAGAATCCAGCTTTTCCGGTTCCTGGTTGAGTATCTTTGTCAGGTCGATCAGCTTCTCCCACCCGAAATCGGATTTGACCTCATACAGGCCCCGGTAGCAGGCGCTGTCCGGGCCGAGGTATTGCAGGGATGCCTTGTCGCCCTGGGGGCAATCGGGTTGTTCTTTATACCCCCAGATGGGGTCGCACTTGAACAGGATGCCCTCGTCGTCTTTGAAGTACCGTTCCAGGAATTCATCTTCTACCGACTCGGTACTGTTGTACAGGCCCAGGTATACGTCATTGACGAACAGCTCCACGAA
This sequence comes from Lewinellaceae bacterium, assembly GCA_020636375.1. Classification (GTDB taxonomy): domain Bacteria; phylum Bacteroidota; class Bacteroidia; order Chitinophagales; family Saprospiraceae; genus JACJXW01. Next base: position 539,607 of record JACJXZ010000002.1, read on the forward strand.
ATTGGCGCGGGAAGCCGGCATGTAGCGGCGGGCGATCTCGTAGGAAAGCACTTCCCGGATAAAGGAGGGGTCCCGGAAAACATTGCTCAGCTTGATCTTGTCTACTCCGCCGGGCAGCTTCTGATCCTTATCCGTATGGTTGAAATCAATGTTGAAGGGGAGCTTGGAAGAGCCGCCCTTGCTGACGGCGAAATAGGAGCTGTTGCCTTTGTACCGCACCCCTACTCCTTTGTATATTTTGCCCTCAAAGGCGGCGTCGCCCACCAGGCGCCGTTCGTCCCCGCTTTGCTTGAGGGAATCGAGCAGGTAATCCCAGTTGTCCTGCTCAAAAAAGAGGCGGAGTTCTTTGACTTTGCCGACCTCAAACAACCCTTCCTGCTTCTCCTGCGCCAGAAGCGTGTTCAGGGCAAAGAAAGCAATCATCAGGGACAGATAGCGTGTCATAAGTATAGATTTCTAAACGCAAAATTGCGAAGGCCCCGGGCTTGCCAGTTGCGGGCCTTCGCAATTATCCGTGCGCCGGGAGCGGAGTTATTGGCCGGTTTTATTGCCTCGACCCGGCGCCAAACGGCGCTTATCGGTTATTGCCGACGGCCAATTGCCTGGGGCAATAACCCTTAATGAGATCACCACAGGAGGGACCTGATCCCGGACAACCCCTGCCTGGCCTCAATTGTTCAACTCTTCCAGGCTGGCGGTGTACTGTTCGTACATGTAACGCGGCGGGTCAAAGGCAACCGCTTTGGCATTTTCGGCATAGATGAAATACTCGAGGGTATTGCTGCCGCTCTGAGGTTTAACTACCGCTCCGAAGACGTTATCTTCCGCTTCCCCGTCGTGGTGCAGCCCATCGTCCCGCATTTCGGCCTTGCTGAAAGGCATGGAGGGGTCGAACCGGTAGTACAGCACCACGCTCTTGGGAAACTTATCGATGCGGGCCTGGATCTTGAAATCCGTTACCTTTTCGGAGGAAAAGCGCTCACGGCGGGCAACCGTCACATCGCTCACTTCAGGCGGGACGACCGACAGCATCGGGTTCTCTTTGAGAAATTCCGTGCGGGGATCCATCAATTCCTTCAGGCCGGGGATGCGGCTGCGCTTCCCGATAGTCTCGGTCAGGCTGGCGTTGAAGTCTTCCATGCTGTAGTAGCGGTTGGGGTCTTCTTCGAACGCCTTGCGGATCAGGTCCTGCAGTTCTTTGGCGCGCTCGGCATACTGCCCTCTGCGGAAGTTGTCGTTCATCATTGTCCGCATATGGGCCAGGTAGATCTTCTGGTATTCTTCGTTGCCCAGCAGGCGGCTGATCAGCGGCTTGGCGGGATTGTCCTTGTGGAGCAGAGGGTCCATCTCCGATAGCTCCTTGAGTTTGAGGTCAGAACCTACGCCGGTATTCTTATAACTGCCGAAACAGAGGTTGAGGTCATAGAGTATGGGCACGAAGTGGCCCTGATCATCCTTATAGAGGTAGTAATTTTCGCTGTAGCGGCCGGTGTAACTGCTCAGGTTCACCAGCAGGTTGTTGTAAGCGAGCATCCAGAGGGTTCGGTCCACATCCAGCACGCGGCTTACTTCGTCCGGTTTTTGATTGAGGACGTAGGCCAGCTCTATGAGGTCGTCCCATCCGGACTCGGAAAGCAGCACGAAATTGTGGAGGTAGCACTTGGCGCTGTTGTCGTACTGAAGCGAGCCGAATACGTCGCTTTTACAGCCCTGGGGTTCTTCTTCCACCAGATTGGGCGCGCACTGCAGGAAGGTCCCCTTGCTGTTGTTGAAATGTTGGGACAGGAAGGCGTCGTCGATCGGCTCTACGTTGACGAACAGGCCGTAGTACTCTCCGTTGACGATCACCCGGGTGTAGTTGGCGCGGGGCGCCGGCATGTATTTGCGGGCGATCTCGTACCCCAGGACCTCCCGGACCATGCTCGGGTCGCGCAGGGCGCTGGAAAGCTTCACGGTCTGTTGCCCCTGGTAGTTTTGTTCCTTGTCGATAAAATTAAGCTTGATGTACAGGCTGTTGCGCGTATTGCCTGGCTGAAAAGACCGGCTGCCCCGATAGCGCACACCGATGTCATTGAATCGCTGCCCGTTGATCTCGACAGACCCCAGCAGCAGGCCTTCGCCGTTGAAACGAAGGGAATCCAGCACGTAGCGCCAGTTATCCTGTTCGAAGGTAATCTTTATCTCCTGGATGGTATTCACATCGTAGAAATCTTCTTGTGCCAGGACAGGAGAAAAGGAACTCAGGGAAAAAATGCCGAATAAGATCAGAATGCTTCTTTTCATATTTGGATAGATGTGATTTTCAGGATTATAACGAATTAGGATTTTTGCATTGCAATATTAAGAAATTTATTGAATTCGCCGCCCGGAGGGAGCACTGTTTCATGGTTTCGTCGTTTCCTGGTTTCCCGGAGCCGGCGAACCCACGAATTCAGGAAACGGCGAACCTATCCCCCCCTCGGGCCGAAGGTACGAAAGGAATAACGATTTTTTCAACGGAGTATTACACCAAACCCCGGTTCGCCGTTTTTTGCTCCCTTCGCAGGCATTCATTTACCATAACGCGGAATCTTCGATGGTTACACTTTGGGCAGGAATAATTATTGCCCCCGGATGAGCTGCGCCACGTGCAGGTAGATATTGACTACCATGAGGGCGATGAGCAGGAGAGAGGCAAAACGCATCCAGCCGGCGTTGCGGCGGCGGAAAGCTTCGGCGCGTTCCTGAGTCTTGGCGTCGCCCGAACGCAGGCGGCCAACAGAAAAAAGGTAGATATAAACGCCCATGCCGAGAAAAAGCAGTTCGATGAGCAGTCCGAGATATTCCATCAGTTGTTGATTTCTTCAAAGAACCCCGTCTTGGTGTTCTTCTTTACATTATCCCAGTGAAAAGAGCGCCCGTTCATGGCGACATATACGCCCGGAGGGAGGGACTGGACAAAAGCCAGGGCGCTGCCCAGGTTGAAAAAACCGTCGGAGGACATGCCGAAAGCATACGGGATCATCGCCCCGGTCAGCACAATGGTCTTGCCTTCAACGGGATGCTGGGCCAGATAGGCTGCCGTTTCGACGATGCGGTCCGTGCCGTGCGTGATGAGGATTTTGTCATGAGGGCACCGCCGGCAGTTGTAGGCGATAATCTCCCGGTCTTCCTCCCGCATCTCCAGGCTGTCGATCATCATGAGGGTCTTCACGTCGATGTCGAGAGTACACCTTCCCAGTTCAAACATGCTGGGCAGATGGGTATCCTTGAAGTACAATTTGCCGGAAATGTAGTTGTACTCCTTGTCGAAAGTGCCGCCGGTTACGAATACCTGGATCATGGATTGTATTTTGTTGCCCGTTATTTGTTGCCTGCAGGTTCAGCCGCCCAAGGTACGGAAGTAACAAATAACGAACAACAAAAACAAACAGCGAACAACAGACAGCGAACAACAAACAACGAACAACAAAAACACCTCCCCCCTCAACACACCTATTCCTCCACATTGAAGAGTTCATCCGCCAGTCCGCTATTGACTTTTACCGAATCGACCGCCATCGCCAGGGGGAAGGGCGTCATTCCGGAAGCCACCACTTTGTGGGGAAAACGGATGCCTTCCACCTCGCTGTATTCGCTGAATTCGCTGGATACCTCAACGGGGCCCTGGCCGGCGTCCTGGGTGGAAACGGTTTTTACCTTCAGGCCGGTTTGCACGTCGAAATAGGATGTCGACTGAACGCCGCCGGGGCCCGCGGCCAGGATGCGGTATGCCCGCCCTCCCTCCAGCGGCTCGATGCCGTCGAGGGTGAGTTCATAACCTTTTTTGTGGTATTCCAGCTCCGGAAAGATCAGGGCCTGCCCTTTGAGGCTTTCCGCCTCTTCCCCTTCCAGCTTTTGCGCCTGGCCCATGGCGCTGGCCCATCCCCGTTCTCCGTCAAACCGGGTTTCGCTGACCGTCATGCCGTTCATTTCCACTTTCAGGTTCATCTTGCCCGGCACTTTGCGCAGCAGGGTTACCTGCATGGGCATGCCCTGTATGGTGGCGTTCATGGTTAGGCTCACATCCTGGACGGCTTCCAGTTTCTCCCGGCCGCCGATGGCGGCCAGGTAGTTCTCCACGACGTCCATCGCCGTCAGGCCCTCGGGCAGGGGTTCCTCCACGCCGGCGACGGGCTTGCCGGAAGGGCTGAAAAACCGGACCGCCCCGTCGCCGGCGAACCGGCCCAGCTTGTCTGCCACTTCCGCCTTATTGCCCACCACTACGATGTAGGCCTGCCCGGGAAGGAGATACTTCCTGGCCGCTTCCTGCAACCGCTGTGGCGTGACGGCATTCACGTTTTTCAGGTAGTTGGCGTAGTAATCCTTCGGCAACCGGTAGCGGGCAGTGTTGAGCGCCAGGCGGGCCACCGTCTCCGGCCGCTCCATGAGGATCGCGAAGCTCCCGGTGATGTAGTTTTTGATGCCCTGCAGTTCCTTTTCCGGGACGAGTTCTTCCCGCAGGCGGTTCATCTCATAGAGGAACTCCACGATGGCGCTGTCGGTCACCTCGTTGCGCACGCTGCCGCCGGCGGAGAAGTAGCCGACGTATTCATCGTAGGAAAGCCTGGACTGCACCCCGTAAGAATACCCTTTGTCTTCCCGGATGTTGAGGTTCAGGCGGCTGTTGAGCCCCCCGCTTCCCAGCAGCGTGTTGAGCACGCTCCCCACGATGACGTCCTCCGTGCCCGGCCGGAGGTCCACCGGATAGGTGATGTCGATGACGGACTGTACCGCCCCGGGCTTGTCCACAAAGGCCACGGCCGGTTCGGAGGGGGGATCGGGGCGTTCGAAAGACTCTTCGGCAAGGGTTCCCTTTTTCCATTGCCCGAAGTACTTTTCCGCCACTTCCCGGGCTTCCGGCGGCGTGATGTCGCCGATGATAGCCAGATAGGAAGCGTTGGGCAGGAAGTAGTTTTCATAATAGGCCTTGCACCGGCCGACGGTAACCTCCTCAATGCTCTGTTCGGTAGGCACTTCTCCGTAGGGGTGTTCCCCGAACCGAAGCATCTGCGCCAGGTTGCCTGAAATGATATTGGGGTTGTCCTTCTGGTAAGACAACTGGGAGAGGCGCTGCTTTTTCAGTTTTTCGAACTCTTCTTCCGGAAATGCCGGATTCAGCGCCACATCGGCCATCACTTCCAGCAGCTTGTCCTTGTGTTTGGACAGGCAGGCGCCGGACACCCCCTCCGCGTCGGTGCTCAGGGTGGCGCCGATAAAGTCGACGGCAGCGTCGATCTCCGCCTTGGAGCGGTTCTTCGTCCCCCTGCCCAGCATGTCGCCCGCCATTCCTGCCGCGCCGGCGAACGCTCCCTCTCTGATGGGCGGCACGTCCACCAGCAGGTTAAACGCCAGCCGCGGAAGCTTGTGGTTCTCCACCACCACCACTTTCAGGCCATTGTCCAGGGTGAATTCTTCATATTCGCCGAACCGTATCTCGGGAGGCGGCCCCGGCGCCGGCGCTGCCCGGCGAAAATCATCGCTCTGGGCCGTCAGGCCTGAAGCAATGAAAGTATACATCAGGGCAAAGATCAGTTTAATAGTTCTCATTGTCTGTTAGAGTCTTATGTCAGGTATTGTAGTATTGCGGTTTTGCGGTGTTATGGTTTTGCGGCCTCCAAATATCTCTATGGCTTTACCGGGCCTGCATCAGGCCCGGCCAAAATACCATAACACCGAAATACCATAATACCTGAATTGTTGCCTTTTATAACCAATAACCTCTTGTTCCCTTAGGGCTGGTTCGGCTTCGGCAAATAATACAATACCACGCTGTTGTCTTCCACGAAATACTTTTTGGCGGCGTTCTGGATATCTTCCCGCGTCACCGCCAGATAATGGCTGAGTTCTTCGTTGATCAGGTTGGCATCGCCGTACAGCACCTCATAAGTGGCCAGGTTGTCGGCGATCCCGGCAATGGTCGTGTTCTGATTGACGAACTGGCTCTCCACCTGATTTTGCAGTTTCCGGAATTCCTCCTCGGTGATGCCTTCCTGCTGCACCTTTTCTACTTCGGCGTTCATCGCTTTTTCCAGCACATGAGGCTCCACGCCGGCATTGCCGATGGCAAAGGCCAGGGCAAGGCTGGGGCCCTCCCGTTCCTCTACGTCATTATTGGTTTGCACGGCCAGTTGCTGTTCATCCACCAGCGACTTCTTCAGGCGGGAACTCTCCCCTTCCGACAAGACCTTGGCGAGCATTTTCACTGCGTAGAAATCCTTTTCGCCGATGGCCGGCGTGCGAAAGGCCATAAATACGCCCGGCAGCTGAATCTCGTCGAAGATGGTATCCCTGACCGGTCCGCCCAGCGGCGGTTCCTGCACTTCCGGGCGGTAGATCGGCCCTTCTCTCTTCGGGATGTCTTTGAAATATTTGCTCACCCATTCTTTGGCCAGCTTGGGCTCAAAATCCCCGGCGATCACCAGCACGGCGTTATTGGGCACGTAGAATTGCCTGTAAAAATTGACGTAGTCTTCTTCCGCAGCGGCGTTGAGGTGGTCCATAGAGCCGATGGGCGTCCACGAATAAGGATACTTCCGGTAAAGGCGCCGGGCGATCTCCTTCCGGAAGGACCCGTAGGGGCGGTTGTCGTAACGGGCCCGCATCTCCTCTTTGACGACCTCCCGCTGGGTTTCAATTCCTTTCTGGTCGACTTTGGCGTGCAGCATGCGCTCCGACTCCAGCCACAGGCCCAGTTCCAGCTGGTTGGAAGGCAGGGTCTCGTAGTAGCAGGTGTTGTCGCTGGAAGTATAGGCGTTGAGCCGGCCGCCGGCATCCTGGACGTACCTGGAAAATTCTCCCCGCCCGATATTTTCGGAACCTTCAAACAGCAGGTGTTCAAAGAAGTGGGCGAAGCCGGTCCGCGCCGGGTCTTCATTTTTCGAACCTACGTGGTACATCACCGCGATGGACACGATCGGCGTACTTGTGTCCTGGTGCAGGATCACCTTCAGGCCGTTGTCCAGGGCGTATTTTTCGAAATCTATTTCGGTGCCCTGCGCATAGGCGGAGGCTAATGCCAGGCACGCCATTAAGGAAAGCATGAGGAATCTGTTCATTGGTCGTTATTTTGGTGAGGGGTGGGCAATAAGCAGCGATCAAAAAACGGTCTGTCGATCTGAATTTGCTTTTGCGATGCGAAAATGAAAAAATAATTCCCGATAAAAAACAGGAATATACGGAAAAGTGTAAGTTCTTAGACAAAAGCAGTCAGGAAGTGGACAAATTCCGGGAAACGGCCGAAAGCCGGCGCCTCTGTTCCTCCGGAGTGGCGCGCCCGGCAGGTAAAGGCCGTTTCCCAAAGGGGGGAGTAGTAGAAAAGTATGGAGTGCAGACGGCGGCAGGCGGAAGGAGGGCAAAACAAAGGCGGGCAGCCTGGTTTACTGCCCTCGCAAGCGTAGCCTGGAGGCGCTGTTCCGGGGCGATTGCCGTATGGCTATGTTATAACAATATGGCCATATAGCAATATAACGGCTAACCCGGCTGCCTCTGCCGTCACACCACCTTGTCCGCACAGGAAGAGCTGGCGAAGGCCTCGGGTTTAGCCTTGAAGACGAAGCCCATCCCCAGGATATAGCCCATGGCTTCCTTCAGGGCGGTGTTCGACTGGAAGTGCGGGTCGGTATTGATATCTGCGTGAACTTCCAGGGCCACGTCGTGCTTGTCGAGCAGGTCGCAGAGGGCATACGCCACTTCCACCGACTTGGCCACTTCGGTGATCATCCGTTCGCGCAGGCCCATATTGCCTGGCTCCCTGGAATTGGAGATGAACATGAAGCCACCCTTTTTTTCCCGCAGGAAAACGATAACGGTAGCAAATTCGACTATGCCGTTGCGCACCTGAGAGTCCGAACCGATGCAAACCTTCAGGTGGTGGCCATCCTTTTTTTCCCGGACGATGGCCTGCTCCACTGCTTCCTTGATCGGAAGTTCGATTTTTTGGCCGTTAAGCCTTCGCCATTTCATCGCAATGTGATTTTTGCTAAATTTAAAAAATCCTCAAGGCATTTTTGCGACAGACTAATAAATTTAACTCAGAATTTAAGTTTGTTTAATATTTTGCTAAACAGCGAAACTGCGGGCGATGGTTCCCGGCGCGGAATTTTTTCTTTCTCCTTGCTGCCTTACCGCTTTTTTAGCAATTGGTTTCCAGTCCGTTAGGAACATTAAAAAATTCGACGCCACACTACTGGACATTTGCCGGGACGTGTAAAGGTGTAAAAGAACGCAGGTTCCCAGCCATTTAAAGGTTGCAGTCAGTTGCCTATCTTTACCTGAAAAAACATGGCCTCTTTCCGCGAAAAGCTGGAACGACTCCGGCCGGGCACCGTCGCCATTGCCCGTATCCCGTTCGATGAATATTCTTCTTACCTCCGCGGGGCGGCCGAGGCACCGGAAAAAATATGGGAAGCCTTTCATTCTGCTTCAGCCAATACCTTTGCCGAGGATGGCACAGACCTGAAAGGCCATCCCCGGGCCGTGGATATGGGCACGGTCCCCTTCCGGAGCTACGGCGACATCGGCATCCCCCTCGAACAGATACTGGCTACGGGGGCGCGCTTGCTGTCACTGGGCGGCGACCACTCCATCGCCTATCCCGTCATCCGGGCCCATGCCCGGTTCCACCCGGAACTCACCATCCTGCAACTCGACGCCCACAGCGACCTGTACGATGAGTTTGACGGCAACCGCTACTCCCACGCCTGCCCCTTCGCCCGCATCATGGAAGAAGGCCTCGCCCGCCGGCTGGTACAGGTGGGCATCCGCACGCTGACCACCCACCAACGGGAGCAGGCGGAGCGCTTCGGCGCAGAAATCCATGAAATGCGCCACGGCCTGCCCCGCCGGCTGAACCTGAGCGCCCCCCTCTACCTCACCCTGGATATGGATGTGCTGGATCCTGCCTTCGCCCCCGGCGTCTCTCACCACGAACCCGGCGGCTTGTCTGTGCGGGAAGTACTGAACCTCATCCACGCTATCGATGTGCCGATCATCGGCGCCGATATCGTGGAACTCAACCCGCAGCGGGACATCAACGGCATGACGGCGATGGTTGCCGCCAAATTCTTCCGGGAAGTGCTGGCCGGGATGCTGAGAACGGGAGGGGAATAGTGGGGTTGAATGGGTTTGGGCACTGAACGCCCGGAAATTTTGGGCGCTCTCAGCCGTTGACCAGATAATACGTCGCCACTCCGGCGAAATACCCGAGCAGGGCCAGCCAGCTGATGCGCTTCAGGTACCAGAGAAAGTCGATCCGCAGGATGCCCATGATGGCCACGCCGGCGGCGGAACCGATGATGAGCACGCTGCCGCCGGTGCCGGCGCAGTAGGCCAGGAGCTCCCAGAAGGCGCCGTCCTGCGGGTAAACGCTGAGCGGATACATGCCCATGGCGCCGGCCACGAGCGGCACATTGTCCACGACGGAAGAAAGCAGCCCGATGAGGATGTTGACGATGTAAATGTTGCCGAAAGTTTTGTCCAGCACGGCTGCCAGTTCTTCCAGGTACCCCGCTGTTTCCAGAGCAGCTACGGCCAGCAGGATGCCGAGGAAAAAGAGTACGCTGGGCACGTCGATGCGGCGCAGGACTGCCACTACGGTCCGTTTGCTGTGGTGCATCCGGTTGGTATTCAGGACCTCAGTGACGACCCAAAGCACGCCCAGGCCCAGCAGGATGCCCATAAAAGGCGGCAGGTGGGTAACGCTCTTAAATACAGGGACGAACAACAGAGCGCCTACGCCCAGCACCAGGATGAGATTTTGCTCGAATGGCGGGACGAGGTCTTCGTCATCAGGAGTGCCCGTAATTTCCGGGCGCTGCAGGTGCCCCTTCAGCATGAAGGAGGCGGCGGCGAGGGGAACGAGCAGGCAGACGACGCTGGGAAGGAAGACTTGCTTGACGATGTTCAGGGCGGTGACCTGCCCGCCGATCCACAGCATGATGGTCGTCACATCGCCGATCGGCGACCAGGCGCCCCCGGCATTGGCGGCAACAACGACCATGCCGGCAAAGAACCACAGGTCTTCCTGGCTTTTGATCAGCTTGCGCAGCAGGGCAGCCATGACAATGGCCGTGGTGAGGTTGTCCAGAGCAGCTGACAGGAAAAAGGTGAGAAAGCTCAGGCCCCAGAGCAGCTTGACCTTGTGCGTTGTCCGCACTTTCTCGGTTATAACGCTGAATCCCTCATGGGCATCGATCAGCTCCACGATGGTCATGGCGCCCATCAGGAAAAACAAGATGCTGGCGATGCCGCTGAGATGCTCCAGAAGCGCGTGCTCGATGAAGTGTTCTTCGCCCGGGCGATAACCTGGAATTTCCAGGCCTTGCCCCATAACGATGACGAGGATGGTCCAGCAAACTACGCCGGTAAGGATAGCGGAAGCTGACTTGTCGATCTTGACAGGGTGTTCCAGGGCAATGAACAGGTATCCGGCGAGGAAAAAGACGGGCATGAGCAGGTACATCGGCATTCTCGTTTTGGCGCTTGGTAAATGGATAAATCTTCTTAGGGACACCCAACGCGGATTAAGTCACCGGCCGGCGGCGACTTTTTCTAAAAAAGACGGAATGGCTTGTACAGTGCCCGGATGTGGAAAGGATGATAAATACGGTCTTCTCCGATGACCAATATCATTGAGGGGCAGGAAGGAAAAGTGTAATATTTATATGGCTTAAACCGCCCTGCCCCCGGGCAATGAACGGCGGACGGGCCATATTCCTTTATCCAAAAGCACGGATCATGAAAGCAGGAAACAGCTATTCGGTTTGGATTAAGGTGCTGGGCGGCGTGATCGCCTTACCGTTACTGCTCGTCCTGAACACCTCTTTTCAAAGTGCCCCCTCTTCTGACGGCTATACCGAAAAAGCCTTCAAGTTGGATAATTTCGCCAAGGAAGTCGTAGAACTGGAGGTAACACAGCCAGGGAATATCATCGCCACTGCCGAGTGGCACCCCGGGAAGGCAGAGCTGGCGCTGATCCTTTTTGGCCCCGGGCAGATGAACTACTACCGGCGGAGCGACGGTGGCAGCCCTCTGGAATTGAAGTATGCCGTCAAGGAAGTCGACAATGCCGAAGGTAGCGCCTGGCGGGTGAAGCTGGTTAATCAATCGGGTGAGGCGGTAGAGGGGGTGCTGCGCATCAGCTATCCTGAGGCCAGCCCGGTTGGCGAAGCCGAAGCCCTTCAGTGAGTCTGATACTGCCCCCGGCAGGTCAGTATCGGTATATGGCATTGAGGTTAGCGGTAGGGACAGGCATTTCCGATCGCTCCAGGAGGTGTACCCTGCCCCCCTGCAGATAGGTTTGCACCGCTGCCATGCCGAGCAGTTCCCGGCTGTCGGGGCGGCGTTCTTCGTGAATGACTATCGCGTTCCTTTGCTCGTCGAAGAGGCCGTAAGTATGGTATTCCTTATTGACGTACAATACTTCTACTCTTCCATTGATTGCCGCCGGGACGATGTCGTGGATATGGGCCGATGCTCTTTCCAGGGCCATCGCTTCCTGAAAGCCCATCTTGTCCTTTTCCTGTTCTTTCCCGTAGTAGGGGCCGATGATCTCCCAGGCTTTTTCATGCAACGCTGCCGGGCCCTGCCCTTCCGGGTTGCCGCTGACGTTCTCGTCCAGTAAGTTGGGGTAAGTGTTCACTTCCTTGTAAATGGGCAGCAGGTAATCGACACAAGCGAGCACCATGGGCGGGGTTTCATCGTACAGCATCTTCATCAACCCGTCATTGATCTCTTTGAAGTATTTCCTGAGGTCTTCTATCCGGTCGTCTTTCCCGTAAGCCTGGCCGTGGAATACGGCCTCCCGGCTTCCTTGCTTACCGCGCCGGCTGCCTTGCCCGCTGTGGTGCTGGAGATATTCCTTCACATCCGACATCTCAAATAGCTCTTCCATATTTACCGGCACGAGGTCGTCAATTGTTACCGGGGTGATGCTGTGCTGGCGCCCTTCGAAAAACCTGATCTCATTCTGGCTCAGGGCGAGCAGGAAAAACCGGCTCCGGCCGGTCAGCACCGGAAGCACGGGCCGCAGGTAAAAGCGGCGCCCCGTATAAACATAGGGCGTAAAGTTTACCGGCAATGTTTCGTGGTGAAAATAATTTTCATCGATAAAAAGGCACAGGCCGTCGGAGAGATCGGAGAAAAACCGCTCGTTTTCCAGCAGTTGGTAGGCGCTCCGCAGGTAGGAACGGGCGCCTTCCTTGTTCATGCCCCGCTCTTCCAGTTGCCGGGCCGCCTCTTTGAGCGCGTTCTTCAGCCGCAGCCGGTCTTCCTGAGCGTGGTTGGCCCTGTAGGTAGGTACGAAGATGGAGACGAGATGGCTTCCATCCCGTTCGAACAGTTCTTTAAATTTCTTTTCGTTTAACATATGGTCCGCAATTTATGTATCTGGTTTTCAGTCTATAAACAGTCAAAAAATCTCCGGTGTTCGCGAGCCGGGGCCTCCATAGGGCTGAACCCGAAGCTCCCGCAAGCTGTTTTAGGAATGTATCTGTACTCCGCTCTCACTGCTAAAGAAAAATTTCACGCCCATGGAAGCCATCGCTCACCGGAAAAAGCGCAAGAAAAAGTATACAGTCAACTGGTTGAAAAGCATCCGCCGGAAGCGGAACCTGAAGGTTTTATATCAAAAGCAGCGGCGGAGGGCCGCCAGGCCGGATAAGAGCTGAGGCATCCTTTAGGTGTATTTCCGCCGCCGCCGGGCAACAACCAGCCCGATAACCAGGATTAAAAGGATTAATCCGACCCAAAGGAAGGGCGCCTGATAGTACAACACCGCCGGCTCGATATAAACCTGATCGCCGAAACGGAGCCCTAACCCAACCTGCAGGCCGGCGGCACCGTCAATTTCTTTGTCGGCATACCCTTCGTCGTACCTGGAAAAGTTTACCCCTGCAACCGGGTGGATGCGCATCTGCGCCCAACTCAGGCTCAATACAGTGAAAAGGGCAATTGCGGTGGTGATCAGCTTTTTCATAATGATTTATTTTTATATTTTTTCGTTTGTCATTTAACAGGTTAAGCACACTCCGTGTTCGATGGGGCGCGATTCCTTTTTGTACCCCTTGCTCGGTCTTAGGCTGTAGGTTTTAGGGGCAACCCAGGCCTAACCGGGCACTCAACAGGCACCTAACGCCCAAAACCTAATGCCTAAATCCTCCCAACACCGGAGGGGGCACAATTTAGCATCGCGCCCGTTCGATGTTCGATGGCCCTTTCACGTAAAGCGAAAAAAGTAGTACAGGGCTTGCTGAATCCGGGCGGGCAGATGCAGTGAACATCCACAAACGGGGGGTGTTAGAAATGCAGTTATGAACGTCGAATTCCAGCATGTTTCCTCTCAGCACATCAGGGACTGTTTCATGAAAGCCATCCGGGGCTTCCCGGAGTTGCAACGGCACAGGCTCATCGTCCGGCAGCAACCGATGCGCGTAACGACCATGCAGGCTCAGCCGGTATTGAACCAGGCTTTTTCCCGGAAGGAAGAACAGTATTACATGTCGGCGGATGAGGTAGCCCTCATGGTCCAAAAGCAGGAAAAGGAGCGCCTGCGGATGGACCGGCTTCTCTGAAGGCCAGAGGGTATGCCGGGGGCCTTCGTACGCATAAGGCCAGGTTAAACCTTTAGCCCTGCGAAACCCAGGAAGCCCCTCATTTTTTCTTCGGACATCACTTTGGGCACCTTCATCTGCCCGCCTTTCTTTTTGTTGGATTCCAGCCAGCGATAGAAAACCCCGGAGGGCAGGGTTCTGAGCTTTACCTCCCGGAGCGCTTTCCGGCGCGCCACGCCGTAGTTTTTATTCAGGTCCCGGAGGGTGGCGTCCAGATATTCCAGGGCGGCTGTTTCGTCGGCTTCTCCATCGGCCCCGATCACCCACTGATGGTAAAAATCTCCGTTATCATCTTTCATGGCGGCGACGGCGAATTCGTTGATGTCCGTATCCAGATATTTGCTCAGCTGCTTAATGGCGGCATTCATTTTTTCTTCAGACAACTGGGACCCCACCACATTGAGAAAATACCGGGTCCGGCCAGTAATCACGATTTCCATTTCATCGAGGTTGGTGAACTTTATGGTATCGCCGATCATATAGCGCCAGGTGCCGGCGGGGGTGGAGACGAGCAGGGCGTAGTCCTGTCCTTCTTTGACGTCGTTGATGGCCAGCACTTCGGGGTCGGGAAGCAGGTCGCCCTGCGGGCTAAAGCCCCGTTCGTCGAAGGGGATGAACTCGTAGAAGATGCCGTGTTCCAGGGCGAGTTTCATGGCGAGGGTTCCCGGGCGGGCATTGTAGGCGAAAAAGCCTTCCGAAGCGAGGTAGGTATCCATGTAGATGAGGGGGCGCCCCAGGAGTTTTTCCAGGCTCTGGCGGTAGGGTTCGAAAGCGATGCCGCCGGACACGTAGATGCTCAGGGACGGCCAGAGCTGGTGGATGTTGTCGAGGCCGTGGTATTCGACGATGGTTTTCAACATCATCTGCACCCAGGAAGGGATGCCGGCGATGGCGCCGACGTCCCAGCCCGGCGCCTGTCGGGCAATGGCTGCCACGCGCTCGTCCCAGTCTTCGATGCGGGCGATATCCAGGCCGGGTTTATAGAAGCCGCTGAACCATCCCGGAATATTGTTGGCGCTGATGCCGCTGATCTCTCCCTCCAGGTGGCCGTTGGGATGGCGTTGCAGCCGGGCGGAACTGCTCAGCATGAGGATATCTTTCTCGAACAGGCCGGGCGGCAGGTCGTAACGGGCCAGGCTTTCCGCCTGCGACAGGCCGACGGAACGGATAGACTCCAGCATTTCCCTGGTTACCGGAATGCGTTTGCTTTCCCGGCCCGTCGTGCCGGAGCTGAGCGCGAAGTACTCCGGCTTTCCCGGCCAGGTGATGTCCGGAGCTTCTTGCTGCTGCTTCCACCAGCGGCGGTTCATGTCGCCGTACTCAAAAATGGGGACGGACGCCTGGAAGGCACCCACCGGGTCGGCTGCCCGGAGCAATTCCCCGAACTGGTAGTACAGCCCGAAGGAGGTGGATGAAGCTTTGGACAATAATGCCTGCAGTTGTTCTGCCTGTAGCTTGCGAGGGTCTTTCTGGTCGGCCGCCAGGGTGTGTTTAAGGCCTATCGCCGACTTTACAATACTTCCGAGTATAGCCATTCAATGAGGAGGATTGGTTCTTTTCCGGAACGGGCGGCTGCCGCCGCATGTTCGGCAAAAAAATGCGGATTTTCTTCGGGACGGCCAAAACATTATGCCCGTACGGCCGTATAACCCCAAAAAACCCGCGAACGCCGCCCTGCCATTGACCACGACAAAGGGGCTGCGGGTTTGTCCGGCTGGCCGTGCCGGTTGTTGCGGCGGTGGCCCGGGAAGGATTCACCATTTGTCAAACAGATGCGGAAAAAGGATTACTCAACCTCCTTCGGAAATGAAAAATATACCGGAAAAAATAACGGCCCGGAAAATACGGCGAAATCCAGAGGCGTTGAAAAAAAATAGCCTTAAAGGGATGTTAACACTTCAGAGACAGCAAGCATTTAAAAGCCGAAATCCATAAATTTGCTGCAGAACGGGAATTAATAATCTGAAAAAGTTAAATGCCTGGATGAAAAATTTTTTCCTCAATCGCCAGATTCGCCGCATCGAAAAGGAAGCCAACAACGACTTTCTTCAGATTCTGTCTTTTGGCGCCCGTTGTTATCCAACAAAAGAATTGCACCAACTGCTGCATGACCTCGACCAGGAAGCGCAGCGCCATGCCTACTTCCGCCGCATCCTGTTTATGGTCGGCGGGACGACCACCCTCTGGATCGCCCTTTGTTTCCTCTTTCAAAGCCTGAATTTCGGCGTGGGCATCTACCTCACTCTCGGCATGATCCCCGCTTCTATCCTCGCCTTTTCCGTCGGCTCCATTTATGTCAACCAAAAGTTCCGCTCTATCCGGGAAGCCGGGCGGATCGAAAAAATCATCGTCGAAGAGCTGGAGCGCCGTAAAAAGGATGCGTCTATCTTCTGACTGCGCGTAATGGTTCGAAATGGGCTTTACAGCTTCAAGATTTCATACCCGCCAGGAAGGGATTTACCCCCTTCTTCAAAACTGTTTTCGTATCTTATTGTTTGGTTTTTGCACACTCCTGGTCTCAAAAGCAACTGCAACCGCACAACTATGGATATTCCTCCCCAACAACTTCCCGGCATCAAAGCACCGGAACTACAGGCGCTGCCTGCTTATCAGAAAATCCTTGAGTCCAATGGCTTAGGCGTCCTGGTCCTGGATGAGCAAGGGTACATCCGGGCCGCCTCCCCCCTGATAGCCGGCACCCTGGGCACCGAACCGGAAGTACTGCTCACTAAACGCATCTTCGATATCGAGCCGCACCTGAGCCTCATCGGCTGGAAGAAAATATGGAAAACCATCCGGAAGAAGGGGCTGCACTCCTGGGAAACAGAACACATGGCCCGGGGAGAGGCGCTGCTGCCGGTCCGCCTGCAGGCCGTCCTGATCCGGGAAGAAGAGCAAAGCTATTGCCTGGCCAGCGTAGAAAACCTCCTGGAAACCGGCAGCCCTGAAAATGAAAACCTTACGAAAAACGAAAGCCTCTACCTGACGAAATTCACCCTGGACCATGCCCGGGAAATGATCTTCTGGGAAAAGGCCGACGGATCTTTCTCTTACGCCAATATTACCGCCGCCAAAAAGCTGGGGTATTCCAGGACGGAATTGCTCAAGCTCAGGGCCCAGGACATCGTTCACGGCTATTCCAACCAGGAACGGAATGACGCCTGGCAAACCCTGCGCCAGGAAGGAGAGGCCGAAACCGAGATCACCCTCCAGGCAAAAGACGGCAGCCTCATCCCTGTTTATTGTTCCATGAATTTCATTCGCTTTAAAGGGCAGGAGATCAATTGCATTTTCGCCCGGGACTGGCGGCGGAAAAAACAACAGGAAGAGCGGTTGAACTTTGCCCTCCAAAAAGTCCGGGAACTATCGGAACGGCTGCGGGAGGAAAACAGCCTGCTCAAAGAGGAGATCAACATCAATTACAACTTCAACAATATTATCAGCCAGTCCGACAAATACAAAAAAATCCTTCAACAGGTGGAGCAAGTGGCCGGGACGGACGCCACCGTGCTGATCGTCGGCGAAACCGGCACCGGGAAAGAACTGCTGGCCCGCGCCATCCACCGCCTCAGCAAAAGGGACGATGCGCCCCTGATCAAGGTAAACTGCGCCGGCCTGCCCAAAGACCTTATTGAAAGCGAGCTGTTCGGGCACGAGAAAGGGGCGTTTACCGGGGCTTACCAGCAAAAAAAAGGGCGCTTCGAACTCGCCCACAAAGGGACCATTTTCCTGGATGAGATCGGAGAGCTGCCCCTCGGCCTGCAATCCAAGCTCCTCCGCGTCCTCCAGGAAGGAGAATTCGAAAGGGTGGGCGGCACCAGGACCATCCGGGCCGACGTGCGCGTTATCGCCGCCACGAACCGCGACCTGGAACAAATGGCCGACGAAGGGCAGTTCCGGCAGGACCTGTTCTACCGGCTCAATGTGTTCCCCATTCGCAATATGCCGCTGCGGGAGCGCCGGGAAGATATCCCTCTCCTGGTCCGGCACTTTACCGAAAAATACAGCGACAAAGCCGGCAAACCGATAACCAACATCCCCAAAGCCGGCGTTGGCAGGCTCATGAAGTACGAATTCCCCGGCAACATCCGGGAACTGGAAAACATCATCGAAAGAGCCGTCATCCTCAGCTCCGGAAATACGCTCAACCTGGATGACAGCCTGCCGGAAAGCCGAAGGAAAAAAAGGGAGGGCAACAACTACTTCCAATCCTTCGAAGATATGCAGCGCGACCACATCGTCAAAGCGCTGGATCGCACCAACTGGCGGGTCACCGGCCCCAAAGGCGCCGCCCGCCTGCTGAAACTCAACGGCCGCACCCTGGCTTCCAAAATGCGCCGGCTCGGCATCCGCCGGGAGGATTTTGCGGGCTGAGGGGGAAGGTTGAAGGGGTATATTGCTGTATGGTTATATTGCTATGCGAATCCTGGGCTAAATGGCCATAAAGCCTGGTAATTCAGGCGTGATTTCGATGTGTTTTTTTCTCCCGACATTTCCTGCCAGCGGCCCCATGTCTCCGTGAACATCCCATCCTTCCCTTCCGTTCTATAACCGAGAATCTAAAATTAAAAGCAGTAAACTGATTATGAATTACTTAGGAATGAAGAGAAACGATGTGTCCAGGACCGTCAGCCAGCTCAACCTCTTATTGGCCAACTACCATGTCTATTACCAGAACCTCCGCAACTTTCACTGGAATGTCAGCGGCGAAAATTTCTTCGACCTGCACGACAAGTTTGAGGAGTTGTACAATGACGCCCGCGCAAAGATCGATGAGATCGCCGAACGCATCCTGACCCTGCGCCTGCGGCCTCTGAGCAAAATGTCGGACTACCTCAACACCGCAGCGGTCAATGAAGCCGACAGCTTCAGCAACGACCGCGAAATGGTGGACGTCATCCTGGAAAACCACAAGATCATCATTGAGAACATGCGCGAAGTGGTCCGGGCAGCCGACGAAGTCGGCGATGAAGGCACCATCGATATGATCGGCGGGTTCCTGAGCGGCCTGGAAAAGAAGAGCTGGATGCTGGACGCCTGGCGCGCCAAAGTGGAACAACCGACAATGGTATAAAACAAATTATAAGGGAAGCGGCTGCTTCCCTTTTTTAAATAATAGAAAAGACAAGAAAGAAATCATGAAACTTAACCGATATACCACTGTCGTCCATGCAGTAGAAGCGCTGAAAAAAAGGGGATATACGGAAGAATTCAAACTCAGCCCCGGGTCTGGTACAATGAACAACCTGAGGAGCGGAAAAAGTTATCGCCCCGACGAAATGAAAATCATCGAATACCACCGTTTTGAAGGGATGTCCAACCCCAGCGATATGTCCATCGTATTTGCTATCGAACTCAATGATGGCAGCAAAGGAATCATCATTTCTTCCTATGGCATGTATGCCGATATGAGTTTGGTAGAATTCCTGGATAAGGTAAAGATAAAAGAACAGGCCGGCAGCCTGAACGACTGATCCGGAAACGTCAGTTTCCAAATAAAAAACCAAACAACCTGAGGAGTAGCTGCATTTGTTTGCGACAGGTTCTGCGCATGTAGCCTTCCCCACTGAGACTGAAGGGAAAATCTGCTCATAATTGTACAAAACCAATTGCCATTGAGTATTCTTGCCAGAATCAGGCGGGCAAAAGAAAAGGGGGAAAGAAATGCATCTTTTCTTTCCCCCTTTTCTTTTGCCCGGCCCAGTGCATTGCTTGGCTAACTTGAAAAGGGTGTTTATATTCAGCTTGCGTTTACCGTTCACACAAAAATGCCTCAGGCAACATGAGCAACATCAACATCAACCTGCAGCGGATCGCTTATTTGCTTGTGATCCTTAGCATAAGCACCTACATCCTGATCATCGGGAAAAGCCTGTTCGTGCCGGTCGCTTTTTCCGTGCTTTTTTCCTTCCTGCTTCTGCCGGTCTGCCGGAAGATCGAAAGCTGGATGCCCTACCGGCCCGCCGCCATTGTTCTCTCTATGTTGCTGGCGCTGCTGCCGATTCTGATTGCCATCAGCTTGTTTTCTTATCAGCTGACCACTGTGCTGCAGGATATGCCCTCCATCACCGGCCAGCTGAGGAGGGGGATCAGCCATATTTTCAACCTGGCGGAGCTTCATCTCGGCATGGATTCGACCAGCCTGGAGGAATGGCTCCGCACCAACCTGACGACGATCCTGGATACGCCGCTCCAGTTTCTGGGCGACAGCCTGACGTCCTCCACCGTTGTCCTGGCGGGTTTGCTGCTCACCATTTTGTTCACCTTTTTCGAACTCCTGTACCGTACGTCATTTAAAAATTTTGCGCTCACGCAGTTCCCAAAGTCTGTAAGGGAAGAAACCACGCGGGTGATGGAGCAGGTACAGCACGTAGCCCAGGAATACCTCTACGGCTTGCTCCTGGTAATCGTCATCCTGGGCTGCCTGAACAGCCTGGGGTTGTGGCTGATCGGCATCAACTACCCTGCATTCTGGGGTTTCCTGGCCGCCTTCCTCGCCATCATACCGTATATCGGGACTACCCTGGGCGGCTTCTTCCCCTTCATTTACGCCATCGCCACCACGGGGACATTCTGGCAGCCGGCAGCTGTCGTGATCCTGTATGCCAGCGTACAGTCTCTGGAAGGCAACATCATCACGCCGAAGGTGGTGGGCAGCAGCGTCAGCATCAATCCCATGGCCGCCATTTTCTCTCTCCTCGCGGGAGGGATGATCTGGGGTATTTCCGGGCTGATCCTGGCCCTGCCGCTGATCGCCATCATGAAAGTCGTCATGGGCCACATCACCCCCCTGCAGCCCTTCAGCGAGCTGCTGGGCAGCGGCCTGTACCGGAACAGCGATGTGTTTTTTGAGAAATATGACCGGGAAGAATACCGCTTCATCAACTATTTCAGCGACCGGAGACGGCGGAAGCTTTAGTTGCCATAACGTTCATTGATGAGCTTTTTCAGCTTTTTGCGGGCCAGGAAAATCCGGCTTTTCACCGTCCCGATGGGAATGTCGAGATAATGCGCGATCTCCTTGTATTCATATCCACGGTAGAACATGAGGAAGGGGACGCTGTAGATTTCGCCGATTTCGCCAAAAATCTTATCGTATTCCTGCATGCGAATGTTGATCTCCCCCTGGTTGGGGATAGCGTTCTTGTTTTCCACCGCAAACAGGAAGGTCTCAACAGGCTCGTTGACATTACGGCGCAGCTTGGCTTTCCGGTATTGGTTGATAAACGTGTTGCGCATGATGGTAGAAACCCAGCTTTTGAAATTTGTGCCTACTGTGAATTTGTCCCGGTGCTTGTACGCCCGCAACGCCGTCTCCTGGATCAGGTCTTTGGCGTCTTCCCGGTTTTTGGTCAACCGTAAAGCGAACGAATAAAGGATGTTTTCCAGAGCATTGAATTCTTTGCTGAATTGTAAGGTGGACATAAAGAAGTTTTGGTTTACAATGATATTGTTCAATATTTACACAGAATAGGGCGCAAAAGTCATGCCAACCCCTAAAACCCTGTAAAATCAGCGAAAAACCATCATTTTGCCCACTAAGTTTAATTAAATATAATCAATTTTATCTCATTACATCAATTTTGGTGAAAAAAATATTCAATAGCGCTTGCTGCTTTGGTTAATAATGCACTGAAAGTGAACATGCATTCTGCCCCCCCTGTTAAAACGGCAGAAATTAAATAACAGCTTGTCGTGGAGCAATGGTTAACTGAAATCCGCCCCCATCGGTTCGAAACCGACGTACTGAAATGCCCGAAGCCAGCGTTGGTGGTCTTCTTGAAGAGAGGCATTGCCAGCGGGGACATGCTCCTGTCTGTCCTCCGGCGGCTTGCCCGGGAGTCCGGTCCGGAAATTTGTTATTTCAAGGCGGATGTGGATGGGTGCGCGGACCTGGCAGCGCGCTACCGGATTGAGAAAGCCCCTACTACACTCCTCTTTGTGAAGGGAAAGATCACAGCTCATTTTGTCGGGATGATGAGCGCGCAAAAAATACGGGAGATCGTCGGGGCGGGATTGGGATGAATGGGAAGGCAGCCGGGAACGGGTGTTTCAGGCTTTTTGTTCCCGGTGCGTTTTATCCAGGATTTTAATTACTGCCTCGTTGAGGGAAAGCATGTGCTCGATGAGGTTCAGGAAGTTTTCGATATCGATATTGGGTTTTCCATTGCCAAATCCTTCCATTTCCTGCCGTTCTCTTTTGAATTGATAGAATACCTTAAATCCCTCCAGCATTTTCCGGATGCTGACTGACCGCTCTACAAATTCACCCAGCACTTCTTCGTCGATGTCTTCGCTTACCTGTAAAGTATCCTCTGAAGCAGTTGCAGGAGGGGCTTTGAAGGGTTTTTCCACCGCTCCCGCGCGGCTGATGTCCGTATGTATCAGCTCCGCCATGTCCACATTGAAGAGTTTTGCCATTTTCAGCAACAGGCTGAGCCGGGGTTCTACATTTTTGCTCTCGTAGGCGGCGATATTGCTTCTTTTGACGTTCAGATGACGGGCAAGTTCTTCCTGGCTCCACTGCCTGGACTTGCGGAGAAACCTGATATTTCCGGATAAGCAGGTGGTAAAGTCCCTATTGTCACCTTCGTTATTCGACATGTTTCCTGACAGTTAAAACAAGTTGAAACAACAACAATATCCTTTTTTTCGTTGGCAGTACAAAAGCTGAGCATTTGATTAACAACTTCATTACTTAATTTGAACACGGCCGGCCTCCTGCTTGTTCATAATATAAGAGCTTCTTCAGCTATCAAATTTTCCGGACATCGACATCATCGGAATCAATCATACAATTATATCAACTTTAAAATCAAACCATTATGAAAGACAGAACCAGAGAAAGAGTTGCCCTGGGATTAGGATTGCTGGCTGGCGCCGCCATCGGCCTTTTCCTCAACAGCGATAAGGGGCGTAAGATGCGCCAGGAGACCGGCGAGAAGATCGGCGATGTGAGCGAAAAAGCGCTGAACGAACTCAGCCATCTCAGCGAAGAGGTTCGCCACAAGGCTAATCAGTTCTCCGACGAGGTATCCCACGCTGTAGAGCGCAGCCGCGACTTCGTTTCGAACACGGGCGGCGTGATCAAGGAGCGGGCAAAGTGGCTGAAAGGCGCGACTGAAGAAAAGCTCGACGTAGTCAACAAGGATTTCAAAGCAGGCGTAGACTTTGCCCTGAGCAACATCAAAAAGAAGGCAAAGGAACTGCAAAAATCCGCCAACAAAAGCTAATCTCACCCGGAACTCCGGCAGCACAGGGCAGGATCCGCTCTGCCGGTTCCCGCCCCGTGCCTGAGCCGCACATAATGTTAATATTTACCCTACTCACATGAAACTACCAGACGGGCTCATGGAGTCGAGTGGCGAAGCCTATGGCTATGTCAAAGCTTACGTAGAGCAACAGATTGAATACACCAAGCTGGACATTGCCGAGCGGCTCTCCACTTCGGTTTCCTCCGCGATCACCGCCATAGTGGTTCTCCAGCTGGTGTTCTTTGCCATAGGTTTCCTGTCGCTGGCCCTGGGCATTTACCTGGGAGAACGGCGGGGTTCCTATGTTGAGGGTTTCCTCCTGGTCGGCGGGCTTTACACTCTTTTCACGGTGGCCGTCATCCTGCTTCGCCGTCCGCTGATCACTAACCCGGTGGTATCCCGGATCATCAAAATCTTTTTCGAAGTCAAATGAAAGAAAACGAGATAAACGGGCTGGCAGACCTGCGCCGGAGGAAGGAAGAACTCCGCCTGGAAATGAAAATCACCCGCATGGGCCTTTTCCAGAGCTTCCGCCAGATGGGCCGGGAGAGCAAAAGGGCTTTTGTCAATGGCATCCTGGTTCCGCTGGGCATCGGCAGCGTCGCTTCCCTGCTTCTGAGCAGGCAGCCGGAAGATGGGGAAGGCAGAAAACCCGACTGGCTGCTGTTCGCCGAACAGGCGGTCCAGACGGTCGGGCAGTTTTTCGAAGGGACTGCCGCCCGGGATGGCAAGACTGAAAAAGACAAAGACAGTTCATGAAGCAAAAGTTGCTCCATTTTTTTCGTTTTTACTGGAAAGTCCTGAAAGGGAGTATCCAGCGCTTTCTCAAAGAAGACATTTTTACACACGCCGCAGGGCTGGCCTACTATACCATCTTCGCCCTTCCTCCGATGTTGATGGTCATCCTTTTTACCACTACTATTTTTTACGACCGCACCACTATGCGGCGGACTATATTCGGAGAAATCTCAAGCCTGGTCGGCCCGGAAAGCGCCCGTTCTCTGGCCACCACGCTCGACCGCATCGGCCTGTTCGAAGGCAGCTGGTGGGCCTCTGCCATCAGCATCGCCGTCCTTGTCTTTACGTCCACTACCGTCTTTGTCACCATTCAGAATGCCCTCAACCGCATCTTCGGCGTCAAACCGAAACCCAAAACTAAAGGTTGGCTGAAAATGATCCGCGACCGCCTGATTTCCTTCGCCCTGCTGCTGAGCATCGCATTCATCCTGATCGTCTCCCTGGTCCTGACCGCCCTGATCAGCGCCCTGGGGGATTACCTCTCCCGCTTTGTCCCTGAAGTGTCTATCGTCATTGCCACCGTCGCCTCCGAACTCTTTCCCTTTCTTATCATTACCGCCCTTTTTGGCCTGATCTTCCGGTACCTGCCGGATGTGGAAATCCACTGGAAAGACACCATCGTGGGGGCCCTGGTCACTTCGTTTTTGTTCCTGATCGGGAAGTTCCTGATCAGCTTTTATATCGCCAACAGCCAGGCTGCCAACCTCTACGAAGCCGCCGGCTCGGTTATGGTTATCCTCCTGTGGGTATTCTATGCTTCTATTATTTTCCTCTTTGGAGGCGCTTTTACCCGGGTATATATTGAAGAAAAAAGAGGGGAGATTGCTCCCAACTCTTTCTCGGTCAAGGTCCGACAGAAAATCATTGAAGAACCGGCGGCGAAGGGCCCGGGGGCGGAGGGGGTTTAACACATAGGGCACATAGGGGTTTTCACATAGGGCGGGTCTTTTGCTCCCGGGGGCGGGCGCTTTTTTATCACATAGGGCACATAGGGGTTTTCACAATAGGGCACATAGGCGATACGCTGCCCTCTCTCCCTCTCCCCCTCTCTCCCTCTCCCCCTCTCCCCCTCACCGCACCACCTCCGCCACCACAAAAATACTGCCCCCTACGTAGATCAGGTCCTCGGGCCGGGCCTGCCGGCGCGCGGCGCGCAGGGCATTGCGGACCGAGCTGTAGGCGCGCCCTTCCAGGCCCATCGCCGCTGCTTTTTCCCGGAGCAGGCCCGCGTCGTGGCCTCGGGGGATGTCCGGGCGGGCGAAATAGTAGCGCGCTCCGGCTGGCATGTGGCGCAGCAATTTGGCGGGGTCTTTGTCCTTGACCGTGCCCAGCACGATGTGCAATTTTGCGCAGGGCATCTCTTTCAGCGCGCCCATGGCGAGTTCCATCCCTGCCTCGTTGTGGGCGCTGTCGCAGAGGATGGCCGGGTTTTCGCCCAGCACCTGCCAGCGCCCCAGCAGGCGGGTGTAGGCGCGCAGGTGGCCCAAACCGTCCCGAAGGTGCGCCTCGGATACCCGGAAGGGCGGCCGGAGCCACTCCAGGGCCTGCAGGACCGCCTGCAGGTTTTTGTACTGATAGGGGCCATGGGCATTGAGCTGCAGGCCAGGATACAGCAGTTGCCCTTCCCGGTAGACATCATAGGTGGTGTGAGAAAAGGAAACACCCTGCTGTTCCGCCCGGTAATGCCGGTCGGCGAAAATGATGGGCGCGCCCGTGGCTGCGGCCTTTTCCAGGAACACAGGCTGAGTCTCTTCTTGCGTTTCGCCGACCACCACCGGGACGCCTGGCTTGATGATCCCGGCCTTTTCGGCGGCGATGAGGGGCAGGGTATCCCCCAGCAGGTCCGTATGGTCAAAACTGATGTTGGTGATGACGCACAGTTCCGGCATTATGATGTTGGTCGAATCCAGTCGGCCGCCGAGGCCTACCTCGATGACGGCGACGTCCACTTCCTGCCGGGCGAAGTAATCGAAGGCCATGGCCACCGTGATCTCGAAAAAAGAAGGTTGTATGGAGTTGAACAGCGGCCGGCAACGCTCCACAAAGTCGACGACCTGCCGGCGGGGGATATACTTGCCGTTGATCTTGATGCGCTCCCGGAAATCGCGGTAATGGGGCGAGGTGTACAGGCCTACCTGCCAGCCGGCGGCCTGAAGCGCTGCCGCCAGCATGTGGGCGGTAGAGCCTTTGCCGTTGGTGCCGGCCACGTGCAGGCTGGGAAAGCGCTGCTCGGGGTGGCCCAGGGCCTCGCACAGGGCCCGGATATTGGAAAGGTCTTTTTTGTAGGCAGCCGGCCCGATGCGCTGGAACATGGGCAACTGGCTGTAAAGGAAATCCAGGGTTTGATGGTACTGGTTATTTCTGGACGGCATGGGCATTTGATTTCCGGCCAACGGCCAGGGCAAAGCTAGGGCAAGAGGGGCAAAATTCCGGCGTTGTTATTGGTTATTATTTGCACCCCGGGACCAGATGTGGTTATTGGCACAGCGACCCATCCAAATAACCCGCTTTGTCAGGAGCAAACCAATAACCAATAACCGCCCCCTGCTTCCCACTCTGAAATAACTGCGATAGAACCCTGTTCAGGCAGCCTACGGCCGGGGAACTTCCAGGGGGTAGGCCGCTTCGGCGGCTGCCTGCGGCAACCGGTTCATGACAGCCAGCGTATCTGTTGCTTCCACTTCTGTTTCCGGCACGTCACCGGCGCGCAGCAGCCATACCGGAAAAAAGGAAAGCAGGATCAGCAGGCACTGGCCTGCGGCGCCCCAGCTCGGTTTCTGTCTTTTGGATTCGTTGCTGTACATGAGCCTGTTTCTTTGGAGTTGCGTTGTTTCTTTTTTCTTTAAACGCACGGAAACGAAACAGGCCACAGTTTCCCGCCTCCATTCACACAAGTTTAACCCATCTGTTAAGGACGTACAAAGGAGGCGGCAGGTTGAACGGCGTTCGGTTTTCGCTCATCCGGCAAGCGCTCCGGGCAACCCGGTACTGCGTCTTCGCTGCATCCGGAAAAAAGCGCAGAATTAAAGGCACCTTCCGGCAAGCAATGAGCGGAAGCCTTCCGCTGCCCGGCTGCCCGGCCCGGGTCGCGGGAAAAAAGAGGGGCGCAGGCCTGCATAAAGCCCTCGCGCCCCTCTTTTTTTCCCGCAAAAAACTCAGTTGAGGCGGAAATTGTAGGTGATGGTACCACACTGTTTATCCACGCTGCCCGGAGCGAATTTCCACTTTTTGGCGGAGTTAACTGCCAACTGCTTAAGACGATCGGAAGTAACATTAGAACCCGCCTGGGTAAATTCGGCGCTGATCACGTTGCCGTTGCTGTCGATGCAGGCCCGGACGACGACCTTGCCCTGGTCCTGGGAGTTGTCCTGCGGCTTGTCCTGGCGCAGGACGCCGCGGCCGCCGAAGCCTTCCACAACGCCCGAGCCGGTGGAGATGCCGGTTACGCGGTCGGCGTCGGGGTCGCCGCCGGGGTCGCCCTGGTTGCCGGGCTTGCCGGTATTGCCTTTGCCGCTCCCGTCGCCGCCGCCAAAGGCGCCGCCGATGGCATCTTTGAGCTGCTGCGCTTCCCGTTCTTTGGCTTCGCGCTCTGCCTTTTCGCGGGCTTCCTGGGCGCGGCGTTCCTGTTCCAGGCGTTCCTGCTCGCGGCGCTGCTGTTCAAGTTGTTCCTGGCGTTCCCGCTCTTTGCGTTCCTTTTCCTTGCGGATGGCGACTTCGCTCGGGTCTTCGGTGGTGACCACCGGCTTCTTGGGCTCCGGCTCCGGCTTGGCCGGCTTGGGATCCGCCGGCGGCGGGGTCACCTCTTCCTCCGGCTGGTCCGGAACATCTTCTGCAACGGACTCGGCCGGGGGGGCGTTTTCCGTGCCCTGCCCTTCATCCGGCAGGCCCAGGTTGACCAGGATGCCGGCCTGCCCGGGCGGCGGGTCCGGAAAAGTGAGCAACGGCAAGAGGGCCAGCATGATCAAAAAGACATGGAGGGCCACGCTGACCATCATGCCCCGTTTCTTGTTCTGTTCTTCATCCCGCGTGACGGAGGTATCGTATGCCATAGTGGTTCTCTTTTTCTTCTGTTTGGAAAAGGGCTAATTTATTAACGCAAATGCCCCAGGGTTGTATTCCTTTACGCTCTTATTTATCAGTTTCTTAACTTAATCCCGCACCGCTTAGCCCCTCCCCAAGCTCGGGGAGATTGCTCAACCTGAGCTCGTACACCGCACACTGCCACACTCCCGCCCTCCCCTACTCCATCCCCTCTGTTGCCAAAACCCCGTTGATGCGGTACCGCATGGCAATATCCATAACCGCGACGACGTATTCGGTGGGCGTACCGGGGTCCGGGGAGATCGTGATGGCCGGGTTGCGGGTGCGGCGGGCCAGGCGTTCCATTTCGGATTCCAGCTCGGCGAGGGACCGCCCCCGGTTGTTCAGGTAATAATTGCCGCCCCGGCTGATGCGCACGTCGTCGATCTGCCGGTCCGACGGCGTGCTCGTTTTGGAACTGCTGGGCAGCTTCAGGTTGAGGGCGTTGGGCGCGACCAGGGAGGAGGTCAGCATGAAAAAGATGAGGAGCAGGAAGATGATGTCCGTCAAAGACGACATGCTGAACTCCGCGCTGACTTTGCTTCTTTTCTTTAATCCCATATCTCGTTTCAGGTTTTGGCTTGGGTAGCTATGATTGCATTAACCTTCAGCCGGTTAGCGGCTTCCATCACCAGGACTACGTTGTCGAACGGCGTGCCGACCTCCGCTACGATAGTCACCGTTGCGTTTTCGCGGCCGCCAGCCTTTCCCATCGTCATCCGAAGTTCCTGCTCCAGGTTGCGCCGGTTCACTTCCTTATTGTTTACCGTGAACTTCCCTTTCTTGTCGATGCTCACCACGATGGAGGTGGCAGCCACCGTCTTGGAGTCCGACTTCGGCAACTCAAAAGGCTGGATCCGCACAAAATTGGCGGTCAGCATGAAAAAGATCAGCAGCAGGAAAATGATGTCCGTCAAAGACGACATGCTGAACTCCGCATTGACTTTACTTCGCTTCTTTAATCCCATAAATCGTTGGTTTGAGCTTTCCGGCAACCGCAAGTTTTGAGATGATTAAACCTTGCCCTCATCCTCCCCTGCTTCCCGGAAACATTGTGCCTACCGCCTCACAACAATATCAGCAACATAACACAAAGTACATGGACTGAATTAGTGAATGACTGATTAACAGGGGCTTAGAGTCGGTTTTATGTATCATTATTTGTGTCCAGGCACTTATCACTATAACACTATGACACTATAACAATATAGCCATATAGCCATATCCCCTACGCTGTCGGCTCCTGCAACAGGTCCATGAACTCCACGGTAGTCCGCTCCATTTTATAGACCACTTTTTCGACATTGGCCACCAGGATGTTGTAGCCGACAAAAGCGAAAATGCCGATAAACAGGCCGAAGGCGGTGGTGATCAGGGCCTGGTAGATACCGCCGGCCAGTACGTCCGGGGTGACGTTCTGCTCGGTGGCCATGCGGTAGAAGGCCAGGATCATGCCCGTTACCGTTCCGAAGAAGCCGATCATGGGCGCCGCGCCGGCGATGCTGGCCAGGGTGGACAGGTTCTTTTCCAGCTTGAAAATCTCCAGGTTGCCGACGTTCTCGATGGCGGCGTCGATATCGCGCAGGGGTTTCCCGATGCGCTGAATCCCCTTCTCCACCATCCGGGCGACCGGGGAGTCGGTGGTCTGGCACAAAGCCTTGGCGCCCTGTATGTTGCCCGACTGCACGTTGGCCCGGATGTTGTTGATAAAGCTCTCGTCGACCCGGCCGGCCCGCTTGATGGTCAGGTAGCGTTCCACGAAAATGTACAAAGCGATTACGGAAAGGACGAGCAGGACCAGGACGATGAGAATGCCCACCGTACCGCTCTGGGCTATGATGTCAAACAGGCTTTGGGTGCCCAGTTCGCGGTCCAGGCCTTCCGCCTCCTGAAACAACAATAAGGTTTGTTGCAACATGAATGATTGGTTTTTAGTTTGTGTTCAAAATGCCGGCCCTCGCGCCGGCTATTGGTAAACAACGAATTTGGAAATTGCCAAATTATTAAATAGCTGCCAAAAACAACGGACTTCAGCTATTATTTCTTCCATCCGGGCCTGCGAACGGCAAAACCCGCCCCGAATTCTCCCTCTTCCCCTTAAATTGCAAACGAAAATAAGAATATGGCCCGGTAATTCCGTTTTTTAGCCGAAGTTCTTATTTTTGTCTCGCCAGCGAAAATTCGCTAATTCAAAATTATATAAAACCCTAATGAGCAGAAGAATCACAAAAGTCGCCGTCCTGGGTTCCGGCGTCATGGGCTCGGGCATTGCCTGCCACTTCGCCAACATCGGCCTGGAAGTCCTCATGCTGGACATCCTGCCCCGCGACCTGGCGGAAGGCGCCCGCAACAAACCCGCCGAACGCAACCGCATCGCCTACGAAGCCCTCCAAAAGGCTATCAAGGGCCGGCCCGCCGCCCTCTACGACAAGAGCTTCGCCAGCCGCATCACCATCGGCAATTTTGAGGACGATTTCGAAAAGATCAAGGGCTACGACTGGATCGTCGAGGTGGTCGTCGAACGCCTGGACATCAAAAAGCAGGTCTTCGACAAGGTCGAGCAATACCGCACGGCCGGCACGCTGGTCACGACCAACACCTCCGGCATCCCCATCCACATGATGGCGGAAGGCCGCAGCGAGGATTTCCGGCAGCACTTCTGCGGTACCCACTTCTTCAACCCGCCCCGCTACATGCGCCTGCTGGAGGTCATCCCCGGGCCGGACACCAAACCGGAAGTGGTGGACTTCCTGATGCATTACGGCGACCGTTACCTCGGCAAGCAGACGGTTCTCTGCAAAGACACCCCGGCCTTCATCGCCAACCGGGTCGGCGTGTACGCCATGTCCAAAATCTATCAGCTCGCCACCGAGCTGGGCATGCGTATCGAAACCGTCGACCGCCTGACCGGCCCGGCCATCGGCCGCCCCAAGACCGGCACCTTCCGGCTGGGCGACCTGGTCGGCCACGACACGGCCGCCAACGTCATCCGGGGCATCAAACAGAACTGCCCGGACGACGAGCAGGCCGGCGCGTTCGAAATCCCCCCTTACCTGCAGTTCCTGCTCGACAACAACTTCCTGGGCAACAAATCCGGCCAGGGCTTTTATAAAAAAACCAAAGAGCGCGACGAGAAGGGCAGGCCCGTCATCCTCGCCCTCAACCTGAAAACGCTGGAATACGAACCCCAGTCGCTGCCCGAACTGCCCAGCCTGAAAGCGACCAAAGAGATCGACAACCTGCCCAAGCGGATCAGGGCCATCTTCGGCGCCGAAGACCGCGGCGGCAAGCTCATCCGCAAATCCCTGCTGGGGCTGTTCGCTTACGTCTCCAACCGGGTACCGGAGATCTCCGACAACCTCTACGCCATCGACGACGGCATGCGAGCCGGCTACGCCTGGGAACTGGGGCCGTTTGAATACTGGGACATCATCGGCGTCAAAAAGGGAATAGAACTGGCCGAAGAGAAGGGAGAAAAAGTCGCGGATTGGGTCAAAGAGATGGTGGCTGCTGACCATGATAAATTCTACAAACGCGAAGGCGGCGTCAGGAAATACTACGACCTGGCCTCGAAAAGCTACCAGGTCGTCCCCGGTTCGGATGAATTCATCATCCTGGACAACTACCGCGACCGCAAGCCCGTCCTGAAAAACAGTGAAATGACCCTCCACGACATCGGCGACGGGGTATTGTGCCTGGAATTCACCAGCCCCCACAATTCCATCGGCGAGGGCATCCTGCGCGGCATCAACGAGGCCATCCAGCTGGCGGAAGAAGGCGGCTGGCAGGGCATCGTCATCGGCAACAACGCCAACAACTTCAGCGTCGGCGCCAACCTGATGTTGATCGCCATGCTGGCCTACAACCAGGAGTTTGACGAGCTGAACATGGCGGTCAACCTCTTCCAGCAGACATCCATGCGCCTGCGCCATTCGGCTATTCCGGTCGTGACGGCCACCCAGGGCTACACCTTCGGCGGGGGCTGCGAGTTCCTCATGCACAGCGACGCCGCCGTCTGCGCTGCCGAGTCCTACATCGGGCTGGTGGAAGTGGGCGTGGGGCTGATCCCGGGCGGCGCCGGCACCAAGGAGTTCGCCCTGCGCGCCTCCGACCGCTTCTTTGAAGGCGACGTGCAAATCCCCACGCTCATCGAACAGTTTAAGACCATCGCACTGGCCAACGTGGCCACTTCGGCCCATGAGGCCTTTAACTACGGCTACCTGCTGTCCGGCAGGGACAGCGTCGTGCTCAACCGGGACCGCAACATCGCCGAGGCCAAGGCCAAAGTGCTGGAGCTGGCCCCGGGCTACACCCGACCGCTGATCCGGGAAGACATCACCGTGCTCGGCCGGCAGGGGCTGGCCGCCCTCTACACTGCCGCCAACGAGCTGCGCCTGGGCAACTTCGCCTCCGAACACGACATCAAGATCGCCCACAAGATCGCCTGGGTGCTCTGCGGCGGCGACCTCACCGGCACCCAGCAGGTCTCCGAAACGTACCTGCTCGACCTCGAACGGGAAGCCTTCCTCAGCCTGGCCGGCGAGGCCAAAACCCAGGAACGCATCCAGCACATGCTGAAAACCAATAAGCCATTACGTAATTAAAACACACGCTGTGTACGTGCGCCTCGTGAAGCCGCCAGGACAGTACCCTTAGTGCATTCTTCGTGCCTTCGAGTCTTCGTGGCAAAAAAACGCACAGCAAAAAAGATAACAACCATGGAAGCATACATCGTAAAGGCCTACCGCTCGGCCATAGGCAAAGCCAAAAAAGGCGGATTCCGCAACTACCGCTCCGACGACCTGGCCGTCGACATCATCCGCCACCTGCTGGCCCAAACGCCGGAGCTGGACCCCAAACTGGTCGACGACGTCATCGTCGGCTGCGCCAACCCGGAAGGAGAACAGGGCCTGCAGATCGGCCGCCAGATTTCCATGCGGGCCCTGGGCAAGGAAGTGCCGGGCATGACCGTCAACCGCTACTGCGCCTCCGGCCTGGAGACCATCTCTATTGCCGTGGCCAAGATCAAAGCAGGCATGGGGCAAATCTACGTCGCCGGCGGCGCCGAGAACATGAGCACCATCCCCATGACCGGCTACAAGCTGGCGCCCAGCTACAAGGTGGCGTCTTCTACGCCCAACTACCTGGCCAGCATGGGCCTGACCGCCGAGGCGGTGGCTAAAAAATACAACATCTCCCGGGAAGCCTCCGACGAGTTTGCCTATAACTCCCACCAGAAAGCTGCTGCGGCTATTGCCGGCGGCAAGTTCAAAGACGAGATCGTGCCTGTAACCGTAGAAGACGTTTATGTAAAAGACAACAAGCGCGTGAAGAGCGAGCACACCGTTGATACGGACGAGGGCGTGCGGGCGGACACCAGCGTGGAAGTGCTGGCCAGGCTGCGGCCCGTTTTTGCCCAGGGCGGCATCGTCACCGCCGGCAACTCCTCTCAGACTTCCGACGGGGCGGCCTTCACCCTCGTGATGAGCGAGGAGATGGTCAAGCAACTGGGCCTGCAGCCCATCGCCCGCCTGGCGGCCTGCTCCGTCGGCGGCGTCGACCCGCTCTACATGGGCATCGGCCCCTGCGTGGCCATCCCCAAGGCCCTGAAACAGGCCGGCCTGAAGCTGGGAGACATCGATCTGATCGAGCTGAACGAGGCCTTCGCTGCCCAGGCGCTGGCCGTCATCCAGGAGGCCGGCCTGAACCCGGACACCGTCAACGTCAACGGCGGGGCCATCGCCCTGGGCCACCCTCTGGGCTGTACCGGCGCCAAGCTGTCTACCCAGCTTTTCAACGAGCTGAAACGGCAGGGCAAAAAGTATGGCATGGTAACGGCCTGCGTCGGCGGCGGGCAGGGTATTGCCGGCATATACGAATTGCTGAACTAACCGGACGGGCCACTTTTAAGTGGCCCGTTTTTGAGGTACGCTATGTCAGCAGGCAAGTTTGGGGTTGGGCAAAAAGGCCGAAAACAGGCAGGATTTACCCTGTGAAATAATTGCGGAATCTATTGGGGCTATTTCACAGGGCAAATCCTGTTAATCTTGCTAATCTTGTTAATCCTGTCTACTTTTAGCCTTTTACCCCTGCAAACCCCACAAATCCCGTCCATCCTGTCGCTCTATCGGGGCTAATCCACAGAGTCAATCCTGTTAATCCTGTCAATCCTGTCTACTTTCAACCCCTGCAAACCCCACAAATCCCGTCCATCCTGCGGCTCTATCGGGGCTAATCCACAGAGTCAATCCTGTTAATCCTGTCAATCCTGTCTACTTTCAACCTTTCAATCCCTGCAAACCCCACAAATCCTCTCCATCCTGTCGCTCTATCGGAGCTATTGTAAATCCCGTCTCACTTCATCAACATCACATCCCCCGCGTACACCTCCGTCCGCCCGTCCACGAACTCTATTTCGGCGGCGTAGGCAAACACGCCGGGGTCCAGTTCCTGCCCCCTGAAGGTACCATCCCAGCCCTGGCTGCCGTTGGGCAGAAAATTGGAATCCTCGTACACCAGATCGCCGCCCCGGCTGAAGACCCGGAACGACTTCACCATCACCACGGCCTTGTCGGCGTACACCGTGAAGAAGTCGTTGATTTCGTCCCCGTTGGGGCTGAAGGCATTGGGGATGTAAACCCGGCGGTCGGTGCGCACGTTGACCATCGCAAAATCTGTGGCCCGGCAGAACGTAACCGTATCGTACACTTCAACAAAGTAGCCGGTGGAAATGAACGGGCTCACCCAGATCGACTGCCCGGTCTCCTTGGTCCCGGTGCTGTCGGCCAGAGACCAGGCATACACCACGTCGGTGCTGTTGGGCTGGGCGGTGAGCTGCAGGGAATCGCCCAGGCGGATAGTGGTGTCCCGCAAAACCACCATCAGTTCCGGCACGCCCTCGACGGTTGCCGGGAACTCCTGCTCGCACCCCGCAGCATCCTGGATGACAACGGTGTAGGTGTCCGCGAATAAGGACAGGAATTGCGGGGCCTGTTCGAAAATGGCGCCGTCCAGAGAGTAGAGATAGGGAGGCGTACCGCCGAATGTGGTGTCCACGGAAATAGCCCCGCCGTTCTCCCCGGTGGCGCAGTTGATGTCAGAGGTGGAGAGTTCAGCCTGTATGAGGTCCGGTTCTCCCAGGATATACTCCGTCGTAGCCTGGCAGCCTTTCTCATTGGTCAGGACGACGGAATAGGGACCGGCACCCAATCCGGCAGCCGTCTCTCCTGCCGCGCCGTTCGACCATTCATAGCTGAAGGGCTCGCCCGGCCCGGAGGGGATGGCAAGCAGCGCGCCATCCGTGTCTCCCGTGCAGCTCACCGGCTTGTCAAGCACGACTTCCACGGAGACAGGGCCGGGGGGCTGCGTCACGGCGACTTCCGCCTCGTCCTGGCAGCCGTCGGCATTGGTCACCAGCACGGTATAACTCCCGGCAGGCAGGCCGCCGGCGCTTTGGGTATCGTCGCCGCTGCTCCACTGGAAAGCGACCGGCGAGCCGTTGGTTTCGACGGTTACTGCCCCGTCGCTGCCCTCAAAGCAGGAAACTTCCTGCACCTGAAGGGCCGTAGCGATAAACTCGGCCGGTTCGGAAATGCTCAGGCTCGCCGACTGCCGGCAGCCGTTGGCGTCCGTCACCGTCACCGAATAGCCCCCGGCACAGAGGGCGCCGGCCGTATCGGCGGTTGCGCCCTGGCTCCAGAGGTACTGGTAGCCCCCTACCCCGCCGCCGGCCAGGACGGCAGCGTTGCCGTCGCAGAATCCGAAGCAACTGGCGTCCCCGGTTTGGGCCACCTGAAGGGTCAGCAATTCCGGCTGCAGGACTTCGACGGTGAAGGTGGTGTCGAAAAACATATCCATGATAGCAATGGTGTACATGCCCGCCGGCAGGTCCGGCAGGACCACCTCCTCTCCCGCATCGGCAATCGTGCCATTGCCGTTGATGGAATCGTCCTCGTTTCTCCAGGTATAGGTATACGGCGGCTGCCCGTTGATGGCGGAGAAGACGATCTGCCCGTCCTCGTCGCCGAAACAGGCCAGGGTGTCGGCGATGAAGGAAGGGATGATGTCGGTGATGAACTCCACCGTAAAGCAGGTATCCGCCGTGCAGCCAAGGGTGTCGGTGGCCGTCACGCAGCATAGCGCGCCGCCGACGAGCATGGTGTTGGACGGGCCCGTAATGCCGTCGCACCATTCAAAGCTGAAATTGCCCGTCCCGCCGGCAGCGCTGACGGTGGCGATGCCGTTGGCGTTGCCCTCTCCGATGGCCGGCTGGGTCTGGTCGAGCTGGAAAACGATGGGTTCCAGGACGGTCAGGCTGGTGTTGATGATGCTGTCGCAGCCGCGGAAGACCTGGAGGGTATCCGAATAGGTGCCCGTCTCGGTATACACGGAGTTGCCGACGCTGAAGCTGTCGCCGAAGCATATCGTGGGCGACAGGTTGGTCACCGGGGTGATGTCGCCGGCATCCGAAACGGTGAGCGTGAAGGTCCCCCGGTTGGCAGCGCCGTCGCCGTCGACCATCAGATAATAGGGTTCTCCCGGATACAGGCAGGTAGCCTCCATGGATTCGTCCAGGTCCTCAAAGGTATACTGGCTGACGATGTGCTGGAAAAAGCCGGCGCAGCTGCCGGTGATGGGGCGGTAGAGGGCCAGCTGGATGCCGATGGAGTCGATCTCCCGGACGGATACGGCATCGATGATCACGTGGCCGGAGGGCGGAGCAATAAACTGGAACCAGACGGAGGACTGGGTCACGAAGCTGGGGCTGAACGGGTCTCCGGTGTTGGTGGCGCAGAAGTTGCCCAGGGGGCCGGGCAGGCCGACCGAGCCGCCTTCCGGGACAGCACCCAGCATCAGGGCGTCGCAGCGTTCGTCGGGCGCCTCTTCGGTGCCGACGTTGATCACCTCCAGGCCAAAAGCGCCCCGCTCGGAATCGGGAGCGGAGAAGGCGCCGTCGACCAGGATGTAGTACGTCGTATTCGGCTGCGGGCAGGGATAGTTGATGAATGCGTCGTAGGTGTTGAACGGGAATTCCCAGATGAGCAGGTTGAGGTTGCCGTCGCAGGCGCCGCCGGCCGCCTCGTATAAGGCGATCTGGATGTCCAGGGAGTCTCCGACGGATTCCGGGTCGCTTTGTGCCCGGATCAGCAGCAGGGAGCCGATGTCGCTGCCGGTCGTGAACTCGAACCAGACGCCGTATTCGTTGTCGAAGCCTCCCGCGTTCTGGTCGACCGGGTTGGGTTCGCCCGGGGAGAAGGTGGCGCACCGGTTGCTGTACAGGCCCTGGCCGGCGTCGCCCAGGGTGTCGTTGACGGCGAGCAGCCCTAAATCTACCGCCGTGCAGGGTTCGTCGTTGGCACCGCCGAGGCCCACGGCTTCTATCGTGAAATTGATTTCGCCGGTAGAAGAGCCGCCGGCCGGCAGGGCCAGGGTATAGGACAGGCTCTGGCCGGGCGCCGGCAGATCAAAATTGCCGCAAACCTGCTCCAGGCAGGAGCGGACGATGGGGCAGCCGATCGGCAGAATGGGGTCGTTTTCGAAAGCGCGGAAACACACTTCCAACTGGGCCGGCAGGTCGGCCGCGCAGGCATAACTTGCCGTGTACTGCAGGTTGGGCAGGGCGGTGAAACACCCTCCGGGAGTTTCCTGGGGGTAGGCGAACCACCCTTCCCCTTCTACATTCACTTCCCACATCGGCTCGGGGGCCGATAAAAAGTCCGTGCAATCGGTGGCCGTTACGCCACTTTCGACGGTCAGCCGTACTTCCACCTGAGCAGTGGAAAGAAGGGCCTGAAAAAGCAAGCTCAAAAAAAGAAGACGCTTCATGTATATCTTGTTTTTAGATAGCGGCAAAATCCGCCTGCTGCCGGAAAAACAGACACCCGGAAACAGGGATTTTCTTTACCTGAAGGGTTGACAGACAGAAGGGGGCGGCTCATCGGTTCGACAGCTCGCCGGTATAAGAGGGAGACAGTTGCTGGTACAATTCTATAAATGAGAAAGCAGGGACTTGCAAATTTAACAATATTATGCAAATCCCTGCCAGGATGGGACAGGATTTTTGGACAGGAGGGACAGGAATACAGGATGGACAGGTTTCGGGGGCTTAATAGTTTTTTTGACAGGATGAACAAGATTAACAGGATCGACAGGACAGGTAACCACAGCGGTCCCAATCCTGTTAATCCTGTTAATCCTGTCTACCTCCAAATATCCTGTTCGCCCTGTGAAATAAAAGGCTGCTCCGTTGGGGGTTATTTCACAGGGTAAATCCTGTCACTTATTGCCGCGCTTTGATCACGGTGATATCGCCGCGCAGGATGACCCCTTCGCCGATGTCGAGCCGCAGCACGTAGTAGTAGGTACCGTCGGGCAGGTCGTCGCCGTTGGAGGTCGTCCCTTGCCAGTCGTTGTTGTAGGGTTTGGCTTCGTAGACGATGTCGCCCCAGCGGTTGAAGACGATCAGCTCGTTATCGGGATAGGCATCCGGGTTGAGCAGGAGCTGGTCGAAGATCAGGGCATCGTTGAGCCCGTCGCCGTTGGGGGTGATGCCGTTGGGCACGTCGAAGTTGCCGGTCGTGTCGCGGTCGATATCTACTTCTACCAGCCCTTCGGAGCAGAGTTCCGGGCAGAGGGCATTGCAGATCTCGTAGGAGAATTCGTCGGAGGCCGGCGAGAGCAGGGAAATGGCCAGGGTGTAGGTCAGGCTGCCGCCGCCGTTTTCGGTCACGCGGCCGAGGTTGGGGCTGGCGCCTACGCTCACCGTCCATTCGCTGACCCCTGCCAGTTGGTCGTTGGCCGATACATCCAGCGTAGCGGAGTTTTGCCCGCGGATAACAGTCAGCGTATCCAGCACGGCCTGGGGTGCCCTTTCCGGGGTGACCACCAGCGTATCCGTGCTGTAGTTCGGGCAGCCATCCTGCGACAATGACCAGATCAGGATGTTCGGGCCGTCTGCCAGGCCGATCACCGCAGTGGAGGCGCTGGCGGGGTTCGCTATGGAAAGGCCGCCGGGAGAAGACCAGCTTCCGGTCGTGTTGGCAGGCAGGGTGCCCTGGTTGCCGGAGACGGAAACTTCCGTGCCGCAGGCCGCAGCGTCCTGGCTGGCCTGGGCGGCCACGAGGCTGGGGTCCAGCGCCAGTTCGAGGACGGCAGATGTATCGGAACACATGGTTTGCATGTTGAAAACGACCAGTTGGTAAGAGCCGGCAGTGGATACCGTGGCTATTGCCTGGTCGACCGGATCCTGGGTCACCGGCCCGCCGGAAAGCGTGATCCACTGGAAGTCGTAGAGCGCCCCCTGGGTCGACTGCGAGCCGTTCAGGGTCACCTGTTCGCCGCAGCCGACGACGTTGCTGCTGGCGGTAGCCTCGGCTACGGGCGCCGCCGGGTCCAGCGCTACAGTGACTTCCCGGGAAGCTTCGCAGCCGTTGTCGGCGCTGACCAGGGTGACGGTGTACGTTCCCGCCGCGTCGACGTCCACCACGAGGGCGCCGGTAGCCGGCATGACCATGCCCGGCCCGGCCCAGTTGATGGCTTCGAAATCGCCGGGGCTGCCGCTCTGGGAAGCGTCCAGGGAAACGGTCTGGCCGGGGCAGCCCAGGAACGGCGCTTCCGCAATGAAGACGTGGGGCGGCAGGGTGTCGGCCGCTACGGAAATCGTGGCGGTGGAATCGCAGCCGTTGGCGGAGCTGACCAGGGTCAGCTGGTAGGTGCCGGGGCCGTTGACGCTGGCGTTCAGCGTGCCGTCAATTTGGGTCGCTATGCCGCCGCTCACGGTAGACCAGCTGACCTCGGAGAAGTTGCCCGGCAGGCCGGAGGGCGCGGCGCTCAGCAGGAGCGACTCGTCCCGGCACTGGAAGACCGTATCGGTGACATCGAAGATGATGGGCGGCGCGTCAAAGTCTTCGGCAACGTCGATGGTATCGGAAGCTACGCAGTTGGTATTGGTGTTGGTCACGATCAACTGATAGGCGCCCGGCATGGATGCCATAGCAGTTATAGCTGTGCTGATCTCCACGCCGTTGGGATCCAGCCACTGGTATTGGATGGTATCTCCGGTGGCGGAGCCCTCCCCGGTCAGCATCGCCATATCCTGGATGCAGTTGATGTCGCCGGAGGATTCGGCGGCAACGGCCGGCAGGTCGCGGCGGTCGTTGACCACCAACTCGTTGATGCCAACACAGCCCGAGGTGGTATCCGTAGCCATTAACGTAATGGTATCGCCGGTATATACCTGCACGGTAAAGAGGTCGGCTGTGGTAAGCACTTCTCCCTCCCATTCAAAGACGAGATTGTTAACATCAACAATAGTATCATTGGCAATGCTGAAGCCGACGCTGACCGTGTCCACGGAACAATCCAGTTCGAGTATGCCGGCGTTAGACGGCGCGCCGAAGACAATCTGCGCCGGTATCCCGTCCGCGCTGACGGCCACGGCGTCCGTGTTCACACAGCCATTTTCCGTATTCAGCACCTGAATGACATAAACGCCGGGCAGGGTCACCGTCTGGGTTATGTCGGTACCAAGGGGCTCGCCCGCTTCATTGGTCCATAAGTATTGAATATTGGGCCCCTGAGCCGATCCGCTTCCATCGAGCGTACCTTCCGTGTTGACGCAAACCAGGTTCTGCGGAGGGCCGGCGTCAGCAGGGGGTTCCACCAAATTCTCCGTAACAATAACGGTATCTCTGTCCACGCACTGGGAATTCACGTTGGTTACTACAAACTCGTAGATGCCGCCACCGGTGATTGGCAGGAAGTCCCGGGTCGGGTCGCCGGTAATCATACCGTCAATGGCATTCCACTGATAAGTGACTCTGATGAGGCTATCGTTCTGGGTAGATTGGGTAGCGTCGAGCGTGTCCAGTTCATTATAACAGTTGATTATTATGGACTCATTTGCGATGATGGCCTCGGGGAAATCCTGGAAGGCCTCCACGGTCCGCACGATGGTGCCGGAGCAGCCGGAGTTGATGTCCGTCACCGTTAGTTGATAGGTTCCGGCAGCATCAAAAACCGTAACAGTGTCGTTCGTACCGCTCACGATATTGCCGCCGTTAGATGCCGTCCACTGTATGGCATAGGTGCCGAAGGGCAGCTCGACGTTAGTCCGGACCTCCGTGGTCTCGTTCAGGCAGGTCAGGTCATCCGGGACGCCGGTGGTAAATGCCGGCGGCAGCGTATCCAGCACCACCACCACCGTATCGGTGGCCAGGCAGCCGGAGATGGTATCCAGGACGGAGAAGAGGTAGTTCCCCTCCAGGGCCACGGTGGCGGTCAGGGCGCCGTTGACCGGCAGGTTGAGGTCCAGGTTGCGCCACTCGTAGCGGTATGGGCCGCCCTGGGCGGAGCCGGTAGCGTCGAGGGTGACGGAATCCGTGTTGCAATCCAGGGTATCGGGCGGCGCCACCTCGATGAGGGGCGGTTGATTGTTGACGCCCACTTCGACCGAGGAGGAGGACACGCAGCCGTTCTGGTCGCTGGTCACTACCAGTTCGATCAGGCCCGGGGAGGTAATCTCCGGGTTCAGGGTCGCCTCGGTGCCTGGCTCTATCGCGGCGCCGTTGGAGGCGATCCATTCGAAGGTGAAGGCATCGGGAGTGACGTTGGTGACCACGCCTTCCAGGACGACGTTCTGACCGTTGCAGGTGAAGTCGGTAGAAGGATTGCCCACGATTTCTACCGCCGCTACGGCGAAGTCGGTAGTCACCACGGTAGTGTCGGAATTGGAACAGCCGTTGGCGGTATTGAAGACCTGGAAGGTATAAACGCCGACCTGGCCGGTCATAAAGGTAGAATCCGTAGTAATGGGGTTTCCGTCACTGCCTATCCAGGCATAAGTGAGGTTGTCGGTAACGTCGCCGGCAAAACCGGTCAGGGTGGCCATTTCGTTACACCCCAGAAAGGTGGTGTCGGTACCCGGGCTGGCCACGGCGATGGGGGGGATCGTATCGGTGACCACCTCCACGGAGTCGATGGACACGCAGCCCGTGGTAGCGATCTCCACTTCCAGGAAGTAGAAGCCGGTATCCTGCCCTATGGCTGTGGTAGCGGCGTTGGAAGGCCCGGCGATGATGTTGCCCAGGGGGTCTTTCCAGGTGTACAGGATGGTATCGCCCTGGGTGGACCCGGAGGCGTCGAGCGTCACTTCATCCCGGGCGCAGGTGATGGCGAGTTCTTCGCCGGCCTCCGCATCAGGGAATACTGCCGGGGTCAGCAGCACGGTGTCGGTGACGGCGCAGCCGGTATTGACGTCTTTGACTTCGAGGATGAACCGGCCCGGCCCCTGGCCGAGCAGGGTTCGGGTATTGGGGTTGCTGCAGACCCG
Organism: Lewinellaceae bacterium; assembly: GCA_020636375.1. Lineage (GTDB taxonomy): Bacteria > Bacteroidota > Bacteroidia > Chitinophagales > Saprospiraceae > JACJXW01. The sequence continues at coordinate 581,696 of JACJXZ010000002.1, forward strand.
GCCGCCCTGGCTGGCCGTCCAGGTGTACATGATGTCCTGGCCCTGGCTGGCCTGCGGGCTGATGAAGGTGCAGGGCGGGTCGCAGCTGGATACTTTGTCCGGCCCGGTGTTGACGAACAGGTCGGCGCCCAGGGCGGGGATGTAAAGCGTGTCGGTAATTTTGAGGGGCGGCGCCGACTGGTCGAGGATGGTGACGACTACAAAGCCTTCCGAGAGGAAGCGGGCCGAGTCGATGAATTGCGGGGGCTGGGTTTCCCAGCTGTAAATATAGGGACCGACGCCTCCTTCGACCACGACCTTGGCCCTGCCGTCGCCCGCGCCCGGGCAGGTTTCGGGCGTGATGATGACGTCGACCAGGAAGAGTTTGTCGTTGATGCACACCTCTCCGGGGCTGTCCAGCAGGCTGCCGTCGCCGTTCAGGGTGGTGACGGCAGGCTGGGGCGCATCGCTCACGGCCACCTCGTAGCAGCTGTCCGGCGTACCAAGCAGTTCAAAACACAGTTCAAAGATAACGGTGCTGTCGGCCAGCGCCAGGCCGGCCGGGGCGCTGAAGTCAAAACCAACACTGCCGACCGGTTGCCCGCCCGGGTCGATGTTCAGGCCGGGGATGGCGCCCGGATCGACGACATCGGTCAGCGCCAGGGCGCCGGGGCTCCAGTTGATGGTAAAGCTGCCGCTGGTGATGTTGTCAAATTCAGATACTTTGACCGGAACGCATACCGTATCCTGGATGTCGCCGGCGATGCTGCCGATCTCCAGGTAGAAGCCTTCGGGGCTGAGGATGCAGTAGCGGCTGTCGGAGTCGGTCAGGCCGACGTTTTCGCCGTTTGAGCTGGTGGTGATCACCTCGGCTTCGATGGGAACATCAGCAATCTGCAACAAGTCGCAAATACCCGGCGTAGCGTCATCGGGTATCCGAAAGCAGAGGGTAAAAATCTGTTCGCCCGGAGGGAGGGTCACCGGCGACGGCGCCGTCCAGGTGAAGGTGATCTGGCCGCCGCTGGCGCCCAGCAGGCCGAAGTTGCCGACGGTGGCGCCGGGCAGGGTCAGGTTCTGTATGCCGCCGGCGAGGATGAATTCAATATCATTGGGTTCAAAAGCCAGGGAGAACTGCATGGACTCGACCTCCTCAAAATTAATCACGCTGAAGTCGAAACAGAGGGTATCTCCTGGCTGCCCCTGCAGGTCGTCCGTAATATCCATGATCACGCCTGCGGGCTGGATGACCTCTTTTTCGCAGTTGGTCGGGTTGATGCCGATATTGGGCCCGTTATTGACCTGGGCCAGGTCTTCATCGTTATTGATGAAGATAAAGGGGCTGCTGCCGCCCAGGCCGATCACGTCGAAGCAGACTTCGAAGAGTACGTCGTCCTGATTCCGGCTGGTGGCGTTGCCGTCCCAGGCCATGCCGAGGATGCCGTTGCCGGTATTGGCGGTATTGAACGTGATGCCGCCGGGCAGGCCTACGTTCTGGGTGCCGGTAAAGGAGAGCACGGTCGGGTTCCATTCCATGAGGAAGGCCAGGTCGGTGACGTTCTGGAAGTTGCCGCCTGCCAGGACCGGGATGCAGATCTGGCTGTTGAGGGTGTCCGGATCGCCGCAATCGGCAGAAATCTGTATGCCGGTGGGGTTACAGGGGCCGACGGCCACTTCGCCGGCGAACTGCCCCACGGCGATATCGTCGAAGCCGTTCTGGAAGTCGTTGGTGGCCTGGGGGAAGAAGAAGGCCTGCCCGGGTTGCTGGTCGGCGATCTGCACCGGGAAGGCCATATTGCAGGAGCCGTCGAGCAGGCGGAGGCACAACTGGAAGATGAGGGTCGAATCCGGCAGGGAGATGCCGCTGGACGGCACGGGGGCGTTCCAGGACACGGTGACCGAGCCGGGCAGCACGCCGGCGGCCTGGCCGGGGACGCCGAAGCTGCTCTGGGCGAGGTTGGTCAGGTTCTGAGGGATGAAGATGTTCTCGTAGGTGGCCTTATTGGCATCCCAGATGATGGGGAACTGGAAGCTCGTCAGGGCGTCCATGCCGAATACCCGGAAGTCGATGCAGACCAGGTCGCCCTCATTGGCCTGTTCATCAGAGATGTCGATGATGAACGGGCGGACGCAGGTAGAGACCAGGGCGGTGTCGATCTCGGCGTCTTCGATCCCGATGTTGGTACAGCCGGCGCCCTTCCGTTTGATGTCCGGCGTGATCGGGTTCGCCGTGGCCGGGATAATGATGTCGGTGGCAGCGCCGTAATTGCCCAGGGCGGTAAAGCACACCTGGAAGGCAATCGTGCCGTCTGCGACGGTTACGCCCACGGCGGCGGGGTTGTTGCAATTGATGTTCAGCATGGCTTCCCAGTCTACCAGCAGCCGGCCATTGGTCACCTGAGTGAAATTGCCCGGCCCCATATTGGGGAGGCCATAAGCCTGCGTGTTATTAAATTGCAGCACGGTAGAATCCCACTGGATAAAAAAGCGCGTGGACAGGATATCGGTGAAGTTTTCCACAATCACATCTGCGCAAATCTCTTCCCCCGTACAGGGCGGGGTTCCCTCGGGAGGGACGATATTGATGGTCGGTTGCGCGAAAGCCGCGGTGGTAAGGGCCAGCCCTACAACCAGGGTTGCTACTATCTTCTTCATGGAAATCATGACTTTGGGAGGTATGATCTTATCTTTCATGGGACTAAACCAGTTTTTAGGATCGTCTTATCCCTGTTAAAATGAGTGAATTTTACCCGGCTAAGCCTTGGCGAAGACGGGGAGTGAATGCCTGTCTAATGGAATAGCGAGTAGGCCAGGTTGATCTCGTGGGTCGTGCCGGCAGAAGGGCCGAACGAGCTGAACGAGTATCCGAAGCCGTAGCCGATGCGGAAGGACTTCTCGGTGGCGTCGCCGAGCAGGACGCCCGATTCGAGGTGGACGGTTCCTGCGGTCGAGCCGCCGGCACCCACCCAGAAGTTCACCGGCAGGTAATACCGGAGGTTGAAGTCGACGTTGACGGGAGCGCCCTGGGTATATTTCACCCAGGCGGAAGGCTCGAGGAAGCTGTCGTTATCGAAAAATTTATAAAATCCGAGCATGCCGTAGAAGTGCTGTACCCGCTGGGTGACGTATTCGCCTTCATCGTTCTGGATCGTCAGGTCCAGGCCGATAACCTGAGGAACGGACAGGCCGGCGTAGAAATAATCGTCGTTGCGGCCGACGAGATGGTAGTAGTACACGCCGACGCCGACATCGGGGAAGAACTGGGACTGGTCGGTGGAGCCGATCACGTCGCCCTGGTCGCGCAGGCGGATTTCCGAGGAGTTGATCCGGAAGTTCACCGCGCCGGCGCTGAGCCCGACGACGAAGCCGCCCACCTCGGGGTCCGAAGTGACGATGCCCGCTATGCGGCCGTACAGGCCAGTGAAGCCGGTGGGGCCGGTCTGGTCGTTCATCAGGTGGCCGCCCGCCATGAGCGCAACGCCCGACCCATCAGCATAGAGGTAAGAGCCGCGCACCGTCTGAGTGGTAGGCGCATTCTCCAGGCCAACCCACTGGGCGCGGTAATTGGCGCCGAAAGTGATGTTCTGCCCGAAGGCCAGAAAGTCGCTTTCAACGGCGGCGGGATTGATGATGCCAATATGGTCGCGGTATTGAGTAAACAGGGAAAGCTGCTGTGCCTGCAGGCAGAATGCCGCCAACAGCAAAAAAGGGAGCAAGTAGATTCGAGTCATGGGACGAGTTTTTGAGATGGGCAAAGTTAGTAAAATTTAATTCCCGGAAAACACTATCTCTGGTTTTTATAGAAATAATACTTATTGTAAAATTTCAAATTTGTTTAACGGTACCCAATACATCAAAAACCTGCCGCTTTTGAAGTGGCTGAATAACATTTGGCTGTAAAGTGGGTACCTCTCAAAGCGTATGGGCCGGATTCATGGTTCTGCGGGTGAAAGTTAATTGACCTTACCCGGGCCGGCGGTGTTATTGGCTACTGGGGATTGCCAGGCTTCGGTGCCTGGACGCCGACACCAACCCTTTTGGCGGATGGCCGGCAATAACTGGGTGGATGGCCCGGCGAGTTCAACGGCCTGTCTTACGGGCTGCCCGGGCCTGATTTCTCAAAGCGAATCCAAATTTAGGACTTTGGATTTAGATTAGGGTATTTTATTTATGACAATTTTTGAAACGGCAGGTTTTCAGGGGGTTAGAGGCAGGAAAACATTCTTTGCATTAAAAATAAAAGGTATCCGTAAGTATAATTTTACCAATTATTTAAATAGCAAAGAACGCAAACTGGCCGGGAGTGCCGGGCAGGTTGCGGACAAATGTTAAATTTTCCGGCTGCCTGTGGCCGGAGCGCGCCGCAGCCAGGAACGGCCCCGGTTATCGGGAACAAACCTAACTATTTAGGTTGACCACGGACGGCATTTTCTGCCGCTGACCTATATAGTTTCGAACAAACGCTGGTTTACCCCTTCCGGCCGCAAAGGAGCTTCTAAAACGAAGAACCGGCCTGCACCATTTCGTGTGCCCCGTCGCGGGTCAAGACATAAGAAAACCCCGGATGGATGGCATAAGCGCCCACCATCCCTTCCCGGTTCAGGGCGAGGAAACCCACCTGGAACTCCCGGTATCCCTTCTGTTTGCGGATAATGCGGCGGATGGCTTCCTCGCAGGCGGCCTGGGGCGGCATGCCCTGGCGCATAAGCTCTACGACCAGGAAAGAGCCGGCCGTTTTGATCACGGCCTCTCCCAGTCCGGTGGCCACGGCGGCGCCGATCTCGTCGTCGACGAACAGGCCGGCGCCGATGATGGGCGAGTCCCCTACCCTGCCGTGCATTTTGAAAGCCGCCCCGCTGGTGGTGCAGGCGCCGGCGATCCGCCCGTCCTGCCCGATGCCCAGCATGCCGATGGTGTCGTGGTTTTCGATATTGATGACCGGCTGGTACTGAGACTTTACTTTCCATTCCTCCCAACTCTTTTCTGCGTCGGCAGTCAGCAGGTTGGTTTGCCTGAACCCATTTTCCAGGGCAAACTGCAGGGCGCCATCTCCGGCCAGCATGACATGAGGGGTTTTTTCCATAACCAGCCGGGCCACCGAGATGGGATGCATGATATGTTGCAGGAAGCAGACCGAGCCGCAGTTGCCCTCTTCGTCCATGATGCAGGCATCGAGCGTCACCTTTCCGTCGCGGTCGGGCCGCCCCCCATATCCTACGGACATGTCCTCCGGGTCGGCTTCTACCCGGCGTACGCCCTGCTCTACGGCGTCGAGGGCGCGCCCGCCCTTTTTGATCACTTTCCAGGCCGTTTTGTTGGCGGGCACGTTATTCCAGGTCGAAACCACCATCGGAGGCGGTGCCGCCAGGATGCCGGCCTGGCGGTGCGCAGCCCGGGAGATGTTGCCTAAAGCGATGCCCACACTTCCCAACAAGGACCGGGCGATGAATTTTCTTCGGTCAGCCATGTGCTTTATTTGAGGGTTACGCTGGCCGTGTTTGGTTTTGGCTTCAAAACCGAGCGTACGACAGCACAGAAACATCCCCAAAGTTCAAAAAAAAAATGAAAAACCCTAATCAAAGAATCCGGTGGCGGTTTGTTGCGGTTCTTCATCCGTTCTTTCCGAGAGGAAATCCAGTTTGGCGACAGGCCGGAAGCAGCGAAGGAAGGAAAAGGCGGGCCGGGTAAACTGGTCAATCTGTTGCAACAGGGCGGCTTCGGGGGAGAGCATGCATATTTCCGGTTCGTCGGCCAATTCTCCGTCAGCATCGGCATCCAGCACGGGGCAACCCCGGCGGCCTTTGGGCCCGGGAAGCCTGGGGCATTCGTCATCCTGGTTGGCAATGCCGTCCTGGTCGGAATCGGGGCAGCCGAGGGTAAGAATGGTGCCGGGGCTGAGGGGGCAGCGGTCCTCCCGGTCGGCCACGCCGTCTCCGTCGGTGTCGGGGCAGCCGTTCAGCTGGCGGGGGCCGGCATCGTCGGGGCAGAGGTCCTCGAGGTCCTCCACCCCATCCCGGTCCTGGTCGGGGCAGCCGAGGGCAGTAAAGCTGCCCTTCACCTGCGGGCAGGCGTCTTCCTTATCGGCAATGCCGTCGCGGTCGGCGTCTTTGGGGACAAACCGGAAAGAGAGGGTAGCCCCGGCATAAGAGATCCAGTCGTTGGTTCCGGGCTTCCCGGCGTGGCTGATGCCGTCGATATAGTCGGTGAAGGCAGTGGTGGCCGATGCTTCCAGCCCGAGGAGGACGACGGGGCTGAGGTCCAGTTTTATCCCGATACCGAAGGGGACGGCCAGGTGGGTTTGCGGGAAAGGCTCGCGGCGATCGGCCTCGATGAGCGGCTGGAGGTCGTCCAATCTGGTCTTCGAGAAATCGGGCCCGGCATCCAGGTAGGCCAGCCCGGCGCCTGCAAATACATAAGGGGAGATCAATCCCCGGAAGTAAGCCGTATCCGGGTAGCGCCGCCACCCGAAGGGCTCCCACTCCAGCAGGAGGGCCGCCTGCCCGGCCTGGCTCTGAAAACGGAAATTGCGGATATCGAAGCCCTGCTCCGAAAAGTTGCGGTCATCGCCCGACAATTCGGCGTAGGACAGGTTCAGCCGCAAGGCCCACCCGGTGGCGAGGTGGTGCCGCAAAAACAGCCCGTAGGCCCGGTTCACCTCTTCCCATTCCGGGTGCCAGTCGGGGGCCAGGTCGCCCTGGTATCCGGCGCCGCCGATAGCCAGGCCGGCCTCCCACTTCGGTTGGGCCAGCAATATCAGCGGCCCCATCAGCAGACATGTACATAGTGCGTGTAGCCTCATCAAGCATTTGTTTACGTCATGGGAAAATGGTAGTTGCTTGAAAGTATGTTAGCTCTTTTCTGTTGCGACTATTTAGCAGCCCTCCGCTTTTTAGCCACGAAGACACAAAAACACTAAGATTGCACAAAGCCTTGGTGCGATCTTGGTTTCTTCGTGTCTTCGTGGCAAAGGCATCAGGCCCACCTAAATAGTTACTTTCTGTTTGTAAAACCTCATCCTTCCCTGCTCCCGGCAGCCAGGGCCACCTTGCAGGGCACACGGTTCCTCGTCGTTAGCGCTTGAATCTTGCTGAGGGGGGTAGGCGGACTATCGGCTAAAGATGATAAACATAACCAGGGAAAACAGAAATCACATCTAAGATAAGGCGATAAAATCTATACACAAAAAAAGCATATAGAAAATGTGTTGAAATAAGGGATTTGGCAGGGCAGGAGGGTAAGAGGGGGGCGCGATTCCTTTTTGTACCCCTTGCCCGGTTTTAGGTCTTAGGCTATAGGTTTTAGGGGCAAACCATCCTCCCGGCCCAAAAAAAAGGCAGGCCGCCGCAGCAGCCCGCCTCTAGTTTCAGCAAGTTATATTAAGAGAGAAAAGCCATCAGGACCCGCACATCAGGCAATCCGGGTCGTCCAGGCTGCAGGCCTGCCCCTCGGCGGCTTCGTTGCCGGCCGGGATTTCCGGGGCGGCCTCTTCGGCGGCGGCAACCACCGCTTTCCTGTCGGCAGTTTGCTTGACCGTAAATTTAATGGGGTCGGTAGCTGCCTTGCTGCGCAGGTAGTACATGCCGGTCTTGAGCCCTTTCTGCCAGGCGTAGAAGTGCATGGAGGACAGCTTCCCGAAGTTGGGGTCCTGCAGGAAGAGGTTCATGCTCTGGCTCTGGCAGATGAAGGCGCCGCGGTCGGCCGCCATATCGATGATGGCCTTCTGGCTGATTTCCCAGACCGTTCTATACAGTTCTTTGAGCTCGTCCGGGATTTCGTCGATCTCCTGGACGGAGCCGTTGGCGGCCATCAGGCGGTGTTTCATGTCTTCATCCCACAGCCCCAGCCCGATCAGGTCGTGCAGCAGGTGTTTGTTCACGACGATGAATTCGCCGGACAGGGTGCGGCGGGTGTAGATGTTGGAGGTATAAGGCTCGAAGCACTCATTGTTGCCCAGGATCTGGGAGGTGGAGGCCGTCGGCATGGGTGCAAGCAGCAGGCTGTTGCGCAGGCCGTGCTTTTTGATGCGCTTCTTCAGGCCGGCCCAGTCCCAGCGGTCGGTCGGTTGGGCGCCCCACATGTCATACTGCAGCTCTCCCTTGCTGGCCGGCGAGCCCGGGAAGGTCTCGTAGTGGCCGTGGCGCTCCGCCAGGGCACAGGACTCGGTGAGCGCCGCAAAGTAAATGGTTTCGAAGATGTCGCGGTTGAGCTGGCGCGCTCCCGGGCTATCGAAGGGGAAGCGCATCAGGATGAAGGCGTCGGCCAGCCCCTGAACGCCGATGCCGATGGGCCGGTGGCGCATATTGGAGTTGCGGGCCTCCGGGATCGGATAATAGTTGATGTCGATTACCTTGTTCAGGTTGCGGGTGACCACCCGGCTGATCTCGAACAGCCTTTCAAAATCGAACTCCCGGGTTTCCTCATCGACGAACTTGGGCAGGGCGATGGAGGCCAGGTTGCACACGGCCACCTCGTCCGGCGAGGTGTACTCCATGATCTCGGTGCAGAGGTTGCTGGAGCGGATGGTGCCCAGGTTTTTCTGGTTGGACTTCCGGTTGGCGGCGTCCTTGTACAATATATATGGCGTGCCGGTCTCGATCTGCGATTCCAGGATGGCGAACCACAGCTCCTGGGCGCGGACGGTTTTCCGGGCGCGGCCCTCCTGCTCATACTGGTGGTAGAGGGCTTCGAACTCGCCGCCGTAGCAATCGAACAGGCCCGGCGCTTCGTTCGGGCAGAAGAGCGACCACTCCCCGTCTTCCCTGACGCGCTCCATGAACAGGTCCGGAATCCACATGGCGTAGAACAGGTCGCGGGCGCGCAGCTCTTCCTTGCCATGGTTTTTCTTCAGGTCGAGGAATTCGAAGACGTCGGCATGCCAGGGTTCGAGGTAGGCGGCGAAGGCGCCTTTGCGTTTCCCGCCCCCCTGGTCGACGTAGCGGGCCGTATCGTTGTATACCTTCAGCATGGGAATGATGCCGTTGGAAGTGCCGCCGGTGCCCTTGATGTAGCTGCCGGTAGCCCGGATGTTGTGGATGCTCAGGCCGATCCCGCCGGCGGACTGGGAGATCTTGGCGCAACGGGAGAGGGTTTCGAAAATGCCCGAGATGGAATCGTCGGTCATTGAAAGCAAAAAGCACGAACTCAGCTGCGGCTTCGGCGTCCCCGCATTGAACAGGGTTGGCGTGGCGTGGATAAACCACTTCTCCGAGATCAGGTTGTACGTCTCGATGGCCGCTTCGATGTCCTCCCCGTGGATGCCTACAGCCGCACGCATGATCATGTGCTGGGGCCGCTCGACCACCTGCCCGTCCATGCGCATGAGGTAAGAGCGCTCCAGGGTTTTGAAGCCGAAGTAGTCGAAGCTGTAGTCGCGGTCGTAGATGATGGCCGAGTCCAGCTCGTCGCGGTGTTTCCAGATGATGTTGAAGGTGTCGTCGCCGATCAGCCCGGCGGGCTCGCCCGTCTTGGGGTCGATGTAGTTGTAGAGGTCCTTCATGGTGCGGGCAAAGGACTTCTTGGTGTTTTTGTGCAGGTTGGACACGGCGATGCGGGCGGCCAGGATGGCGTATTCCGGATGCTCGGGCGCCATGGTGGCGGCGGTCTCGGCCGCCAGGTTGTCCAGCTCGGTAGTGGTCACGCCGTCGTACAAGCCCTGGATTACCTTCTTGGCGATCTCGATATAGTCGATGTACCTCGTGTCGAGGTCGTAGCAGAGTTTTTTGATGCGGGCGGTAATCTTGTCAAAACTGACGTCTTCGCGCTTGCCGCTTCTTTTGATGACTTCCATGGTTTGGGTGGTTTTGCGGTTTTGTGGTTTTGTGGTTTTGCGGTCTTTCGGTTTTGTGGTTTTGCGGTTTCGTGGTTTTGCGGTTTCGTGGTCTTTCGGTGTTGTGGTGTTACGGTTTTGTGGTTTTGTGGTTTTGCGGCCGTAACACCGAAACACCGAAATACCGAAACACCGTAACACCATTGCAACAGCTTCTAAAAGTCTTCATCCAAAGAGAAGACCTGCTTATCGCGGCCGGACATGACGCCGGACTTCTGGTAGTCGCCCACGCGTTTTTCGAAGAAGTTGGTCTTGCCCTGCAGGGAGATCATATCCATCCAGGGGAAGGGGTTTTCGGCGTTGTAGACTTTGGGCTGGTTGAGGGCGGCCAGCAGGCGGTCGGCGACGAACTCGATGTACTGGCACATCAAATCGGCGTTCATGCCGATGAGGTTGACGGGCAGGGCGTCGGAGACGAACTCTTTCTCGATATCCACCGCGTCGGTGATGATCTTGCGGATGGTTTCTGCCGGCAGCTTATTCCGGATGTGGCGGTTGTAGAGCAGGCAGGCGAAATCGCAGTGCATGCCTTCGTCGCGGGAGATCAGTTCGTTGGAGAAAGACAGCCCCGGCATCAGCCCCCGTTTTTTCAGCCAGAAAATAGAACAGAAAGAACCGGAGAAGAAGATGCCCTCCACGGCTGCGAAGGCAATCAGGCGTTCGGCAAAGGAAGCGTTTTCGATCCACCGCAGGGCCCAGTGGGCCTTTTTCTTCACGCAGTCCAGCGTTTCGATGGCGTTGAAGAGGTAGTCCTTCTCTTTGGTGTCCTTGATATAAGTATCGATCAGCAGGGAATAGGTCTCGGAGTGGATATTTTCCATCATGATCTGGAAGCCGTAGAAGAACTTGGCTTCCGTATACTGCACCTCGCTGACGAAATTTTCCGCCAGGTTTTCATTGACGATGCCGTCGCTGGCGGCGAAAAAGGCCAGCACGTGCTTGATGAAGTGGCGTTCGTCATCGTTCAGCTTGTCGTTCCAGTCTGTCAGGTCGGAAGACAAGTCGATCTCCTCGGCGGTCCAGAAACTGGCTTCCGACTTCTTGTAAAAGGCCCAAATATCGTCGTGTTTGATGGGGAAAAGGACAAAACGGTTGGGGTTTTCCTGTAGGATCGGCTCTGCTTGCTGAGTCATGTTACTAAGCATTTTTAATTTTTAAGATGAAAAGTTTATAAAAGAAGCGCTGCCAGCCGGGGATACGGCAACAGGTCACCCTGCGCAATGCACGGCCCGTACGTTGCATGCCGGAGCATCACATATCCGGATTGGCTGTAAACCTGCTGTTATTTAGAGCATGTTTGGAGGTGGTGCTTTTGAAGCGAAAAATCCAGATTTTGGGTTCTGATGAAGGCATTTTTCCGTCCCATAGCAGCGCTACGGGGCGGAAAAATGGCAAAGTGAGGTTCCAAAAGCTGGGTTTTGCAGCCAAAATGACTACCTCCAAACATGCTCTTAGGATACTTTCGGGAGTTTCCTGCCTGGCTGTCCTGATGGAAACCGGTGGCAGAGGCGACTGCTGCTTAAGCTTGCGCAGACAGGTGTGGCTGTCTTCCCAGTATGCTTTGTTTGTCAGCACTAAATTAATAAGATCGCCCTTTCGTTGCGGCCAAAGTTATCAACACAGTGTTGATAAATTAGATAAAATTCTGTTTATCAGCACTTAATCACTGTTAGTTATTTTTTCCACAATGTGGAAAACTCTATTGTGGATAACTGTGGGGCTGTCATCCAATAAGTGATAAGCGGCTGCGGGCTACCCGTCTAGTGTTGGACACACCATGCCTCCTGCACACGCTCGGCCTCGACTCCGCTCGGCCTTCCTCTTTCTGCTGTCCAGCGTTCGGCCGACCTCGCGCCGAGGCCCTCAGACGGGTAGCCCGGCGGAGGGCCATTCCACGCTAGAACAACCGTTTGCGCTGGAAATACCAGGCCAGCAGCAGGCTCATGCCGATGGAGAGGGACATGATGATGTAGATGGCGTAGCCTTTGCTTTCGAGGGGGAGGGGGACGTTCATGCCGTAGAAGCTGGCGACGAGGGTAGGCACCATGAGGATGATGGTGATCAGGGTGAGGCGGCGGATGGTGATGTTGAGGTTGTTGGAGATGATGGAGCCGTAGGCGTCCATGGTGCCGTTGAGGATATTGGTGTAGACGTTGGCCATTTCCAGGGCCTGGCTGTTGTCGATGATGATGTCTTCGAAGAGGTCGGATTTGTCCTCGTCGTCGCGAATATGGAGGAAGTCGGTCCGCTTCATTTTCATTTTGAGCAGTTCATTGGCGCTGAGGGTATTCACGAAGTAGACCAGGCTCTTCTCGATGCTGAGCAGTTGCTTGAGCTCCTTGTTGCGGCTGGAGTCGTAGAGTTCCTGTTCGATGAGGTTGCGCTTAAGGTTGAGCTTTTTCAGGCAGGTGAGGAAGCGGTAGACGTTTTGTTCCATGATCTGGAGCACGAAGGAGGATTCGTCGGCCGGCGTGAAATTTTTCACCTTGTCGTCGAGGAAGAGCTGAAGCACCGGGTTTTCGTGGGAGGTGATGGTGATCACGTGCTCGATGGTGATGATGATGCCGATCGGCACGGTGATATAGATGGCGTCGTTCTCTTCCTCGGCCTCGTTCAGGATGGGGGTATTGACGACGATCAGGCGCACATCGTCCTCGCGCTCGTAGCGCGAACGCTCATCGATGTCGAGCGAGTCGGTAAGGAAGTCCAGCGGCACGTCAAACTGCATGGCTACTTCTTCGAGCTCCTCGTGGCTGAAAGGGGGAGAGATGTTGACCCAACAGCCAACTTCCGGTTCTTCCAGCTCTTTCAGCTTGCCTTCCTCTTTTGCGTAATACCGGATCATGGCCTGACAGAATAAAGAGTGTGAAATTTTCCGGGACAAACATACGATTAATAAGCTGGGTTCGCAAATGGGTTTTAAAGGGGAAAGCTATAATGTTGCATTGGCAAACGGGCAGGCAGATTTATCCCCGGAGCAATTGTTATATTGCTGCATGTTTGAGGGCACTCCGGAAACCCATGCAATGGAACGAAGGAATGAAGGAAAGGAGGAATGATTACAAATAACCATGTATTTAAAATTGGTTTTCAATAATAAACATACTATTGTTTTTATTCAATCATTCGTTCCTCCAGTCATTCATTCCTTTGTCGGACTTTCCGGAGCGGCCTCATGTTTACACCTAATATAAATAGTTGCCATGATGCGCCAAAGCCATTTCACCCTTTTGTTTATAATCCTGCACTGCACCCTGTTTGCCCAGTTCGATCCCGACAACATCACGATCGCGCGGGACAAATGGGGCGTGCCCCACATTTTCGCCCCCACCGATGCGGAGGTGGCCTACGGCTTTGCCTGGGCCACGGCGGAGGACGATTTCGCGACCATGCAAAAACAGATACTGCCCCTGAAAGGCCTCATGGGGCGGGTGTCCGGCAAGGACGGTGCCCGGCTGGATGTGGCGGCGCACATCCTCGACGCCAGGGCGATCGTGGAGGCACGTTACGAACAAGACCTCTCTCCTGATTTCCGCAAGGTGCTGGAAGCCTACGCGGCGGGCGTGAACGCCTACGCCAGGCAGCACCCGAAAGAAGTCCTGCACCGGAAGCTGTTTCCCGTCACCGGCCAGGACATCATCCAGAGCTATGTGCTGGGCATGGCGCTGATGTCGGGCGTCGGGCGGGAACTGGGCAACATCCTGGGCGGAAAATACAAGGCTCCGCCCCGGGAGCGGGGGTCCAATGCCTTCGCCATCGCCCCGGAAAAAACCGCCGACGGAAAAACCTACCTCGTCAACAATTCGCACCAGCCGCTGGAAGGGCTCAACTCCTGGTACGAGGCCCACCTGTGCAGCGAGGAGGGCTGGAACATCCTGGGCGGCACCTTCCCGGGCGGCGTGACCATCTTCCTGGGCGCCAACCCCCACCTGGCCTGGGCGCACACCCTCAACTATCCCGACTTCGCCGACGTGTACGCCCTGGAGATGCACCCGGCTGAAAAGGGAATGTACCGCTTCGACGGGCGGTGGGAAAAACTGGCGCCCTTCCCCGTCAAAGCGCGGGTGAAAATCCTGGGCCGGTTGGCCATTGGCGCCAAACAGAAATTCTACAAGAGCAAATACGGCGTTACCTTCGAAACGCCCAACGGCTACTTTGCCCTGCGCTTCCCCGCCAACCGCGACATCCGCGCCGCCGAGCAGTGGTACCGGATGAACAAGGCCGCCAACCTGGAGGAATTCCGCGCTGCCCTGCGCCTGCAGGGCATCACCTGCACCAATATCGTCTACGCCGACAAGGAGGGGCACATCTTCTACATCAGCAACGGCCGTTTCCCGAAGCGCAACCCGGCCTACGACTGGCAGGCCGTCCTGCCGGGCGACACTTCCGCCACCCTCTGGGCCGACGACTACTACCCCATCGACAGCCTGCCCCAGGTGCTGGACCCCGCCTCGGGCTACGTCTACAACTGCAACCACACGCCCTTCCTTTCGTCGGGCACCGCCGACAACCCGGCCCTTCAAGGCATCCCTCCCAGCATGGGCTTCCAGGGCCCGGACGGGCTGACCAACCGCGGCGTCCGCCTCGGCGCCCTGCTGGAACAATCCGGCAAGATCAGTTATGAAGGCCTCAAAAAGATGAAATACGACCAGGCCTACCACGAGCCGATGCAGGCCGCGCCCAAACTGGAGGCCATCTTCCACCTCGATCCGGAAAAATATCCCGACATAGCGGAGAGCATCCGGCTGCTGCAGGGCTGGGACCGCGTTGCCGGCAAGGACAGCGAGGCCGCCTCGGTCATGATCCTGGCCTTCTACCACCTGCAGGCTACCCTGAAGGACCGCCGGAGCTTTAAGGCCGGCGACGAGCTGGACGAGGCCAAGCTGGCCGAAGCCGTCCGCCATGCCCAAAACCACCTCGAAAAACACTTCGGCAGCCGCAACGTTCCCCTCGGCGACCTGCAGCGCCATGCCCGCGGCGAGGTGGACCTGCCCTACGGCGGCGGCCCCGACGTGCTGGCCGCTGTGCGCAGCCGCCCCTACCGCAACGGCCGCCTGCGCGCCTACACCGGCGATTCCTATATCCAACTGGTGCGCTTCTCCGCCGACGGGCCGGAAATCGAAAGCGTCGTCCCCTACGGCACCTCCGCCAAACCCGGCAGCCCGCACTATACCAGCCAGATGGAGCTTTTCGTCAACCAACAGCTCAAAGCGATGACGCTCGACAGGGAACAGGTGCTGAGGGAGGCGGTGAGGGTGTATGCGCCGGGGGGAGGGAGTGAAGGAGTGAAGGAGTGAAGGAGTGAAGGAGTGAATGAACAGCGATTCTCGCTTTAGGAAAATTTTGTATATCATTCATTGTTGTCAAGGGGCTTTGGGTTACTCCGGTATATTCCAGGTAATTGACTATCAGTTCCGGTGCGTGCCGTTGAGGGCCAGGCCGTTAGCGAATTCGGCTTTGCCTTCCTTTCCAGTACCCTCTCTTGCCCCCACGGTGGTTTCCAACCAGGCAATGGGGGCAAGAGTGGGTACTGGAACAATAGTGCCCGGTACCATCTACTGCAACAGCCAGGTAGCCGCCCAACACCAGGCGGCTTTTGAATACGCCTTGGTGGCGCAGTACACAAAACGGAGCGCCAAAACACCCTTGAAGGCGGGCCGGCTCGACGCCGTCCAGCCCTCCGCGAAGGGCTATGTCGCCCGGGACCGACTCGATCCCATAAGAAGGAATTCCTATATTTAATTTTTCCTAAGTAATCCTTAAAAAATAACTTCACGGCCCTTAGCTGTAGTGAAGTGAAGCAGCCAGTCAGGGTTCCAGCGGGGTCAGGCTGCTGAACGAGCCACAACTAAGGGCTTCAAACAGTGAAGTTATTTTTTAATCACTACTAAAGCGAGAATTGCTGTTCCTGGCTGGAAGGTATGTTATTTCTTCATTTTTTTCTCGTGTCCTGGCGGAGTCCGAATATTCAAAAGAGTTCAACTTGCCGTGGAAAGATTATGATCCCGATGAACAACTCTTCAGAGGGCATATTACCCATAAGCAGGAAGCTGAGATCATTTTGAATGCAATCAGATATTTGAAGTTTAAACCTCTGTACCTGGGTCGGCCCTAAATTTCCAACACACAACAAGTGGCTGAAGCGCATTGGATAACCTGTTCCGCTACATCTTATGGAGTACGCTCTCGACAACCAGAATTCCGTTAAAAAATATTTCGCGTAACTATATAGCGGGGCTAAGAGGCTTTTGCCACAAAGACTCCAAGATTGCACGAAGCCGATGCCCGATAGCTATCGGCATCGGCTTGGTGTAATCTTGGAGTTTTCGTGTCTTTGTGGCGATAAAACCGGGTTAGATGGCAAGCCACCTAAATAGTTGCGAAATTCTCCAAAATCCCCATTTCTCCAATGTGGGAGGGCTACGAATGCCTAAAATTAAGGGTTTGGAACCTGTGGCAAAAGTAAAGCATGGTGAATATAAAACATTCGTAAAGATTTGAATTACAGCAGTAAAATAAGGAAGAAATATACATAAAACAAAAAATACAAGCATTAATTCCTGGCTTTCAATTTCTTAAAAAATATGAACCCGCTGGGGCTTCCCGCTCAAGCTCCGTAAGGGCATTCGCCCAACTACGCTAGAGAGCGGGATAAACTTCTCGCCCCAGCGGCCCCACTACGCAAAAAGCCCACCCGCTGGCGCGGATGGGCTTTCGCTTCGTGAGCCCGCTGGGGCTCGAACCCAGGACCCCTTGATTAAAAGTCAAGTGCTCTAGCCGACTGAGCTACGGGCTCTCACTGTCAGTGTCCGCCGTAGCATGAAGCGAAGGCGGACTCAAAATTAAATTCTGTATGTTAACTACCTTTTTCAAAAGGCGTTGCAAATATACGGCGATTCAGGAAAAATGCAAGGCGGAAAGTGCATTTTTTTGCCCCCGGCGCCTAACCCATTGTAAGGCAGATGGTAAGGGAACAGAGCAAACGGCGAAATAGTTTCTGCCGGGCCTCTTTTTTTATGGCAACTGATTACTTTGGACGTGCCTCTGTGCGAAGTCGGAAGTGCGAAGTCCAGATCCTTTAGGATTGCAGCAAAATTACTCCAACAAAGAATTCCGCTCTCCGGGCGGGACGGCCTCGTCCACCAGCCGCAGGAAACCATCGTAGTCGAGGTAGTCCCGGATGACATGGCGGGCGCCCTCCCGCTGCAGCAGGCTGAAGTCGCCCTGGCGGCGGACGCCGACGAAGCCCAGCTGCAGGTTGCGCGTGGTGTCCACGTCCCAGATGGCGTCGCCGATATAGACGACCTTGTCGAAAGAATTGCCGTGGAGTTCCCCGGCATAGCCGATCACCTCCTCGATGATGTGTTCCCGGGACGCCTTGCCGTCGGCGCCGCTGAAGAGGCGGCGGTCAATGGTAATGCCGACGTGCCGGAGCTTGACTTCGGCCGACCACTTCCAGCCGCCGGTAGCCACGCCGATGAGGTAGCGGCTGTCCTGCTCCAGGGCAGCGACGGCCTGCCGGGCGCCGGGCACTTCCAGGTAGTCCCGGGGCGCGGCGCGGCGGTTGTCCTCCAGCAGCGCCACGTAGTGCTCCTGAAACCGGCGGACTTCCGGCTCGCTGGAGGGGCGGCCAAAATGCTGCCGGATGACGGAATCGAAGATGGTCGTGTCCGTCACATGGGGATAGGTGCGCCAGTCGATGGTCGGGAAAGCGCGGCGGTAGATTTTTTCGTAGGTGGCGGCAAAGGCCCGGCTGTCTCTTTTTTCCGAAAAGATAAGGGTGCCGTCGACATCAAAGATCACCAGTTTCATTTATTCCTCTTCTTCTTTTTGCCGTTCAAAATCGAATTCGAGCTGTATGCCGTCCGCAGCATGCTCCCTGGCCAGGTTGGAAACCGCCAGGCCCAACAAACGAACGCTCCCGACCTCCTCTTTGTTCTCCTCCAGCAGCCCGTGGGCGATGGCGGCTAGGTCGGCCAGGCGGCGCACCTCGGTGGCGAAGGTCCGGCTGCGGGTGATGACCCGGAAATCCGGCATCTTGGCCTTGACGGTCACCGTGCGGCCGAAGTTGTCGGCCTTCTCCATATATTTATAGACGACTTCCGCCAGGTAGCTCAGCTTGTCCTTCATTTCCCCGATATCGGCGAGGTCTTCTTTGTAGGTGCGCTCCGCCCCGATGGATTTCCGGATGCGGTTGGGGTTGACCTCCCGGCTGTCGTCGGCGCGGACGATGCGGTAGTAATGGCGGCCGACTTTGCCGAAGCGGCGGACCAGCTCGGCTTCCGTGAACCTTTTGAGGCCGGCCCCGTCAAAAATCCCCATGCGGCGCATTTTCTCTGCCGTCACCTTGCCGATACCGTGAAAGGCCTCGATGGGCAGGCCTTCCAGGAACGGGATGGCCTCTTCGGGCGTGATGACCTTCTGGCCGTCCGGCTTGTTGATGTCGGAAGCCACCTTGGCCAGGAACTTATTGAAGGACACCCCCGCCGAGGCCGTCAGGCCCGTCTCTTCCCGGATGCGGCGGCGAATCTCCCCGGCGATCAGCGTGGCGGACCGGGGGCCGCGCCGGGCGTCGGTGACGTCCAGATAAGCCTCATCCAGGGAAAGCGGCTCCACCAGGTCCGTATATTCGAGAAATATATCCCGGATCTGGTGGGAAACATCCCGGTACACGTCGAAGCGGGACCGGACGAAGATCAGCTGCGGGCACAACCGCCGGGCCGTTACGCTGGGCATCGCGGAGCGTACGCCAAACTGCCGCGCTTCGTAACTGGCCGAGGCGACGACCCCCCGCATCCCGGCGCCCCCTACGGCAATGGGCTTGCCCCGCAGCTCGGGATGGTCGCGCTGCTCTACCGAAGCATAAAAGGCATCCATGTCGATATGGATGATTTTCCGGCCTGCTTTCAATGGTTGCGTTTTATAACAAATTTAGGCATTTGCGCAGCGATTAAAAAAGATTGCCCGGAGGAAATACCAGGGCCGCAACCCCGGTGGAAGGGTTAGGGCTTAGCCCTCAAAAAAAACTGCTCCCCGGGCTTGGCCCGGGGAGCAGGCAATACGCTCTATAAAAGTTTGAATTTGGCACCGGCAGCAGCGTGCCGCCGATACATAAAATAGATAGCCTCTGCTCTTCCGGAAGGTGTAATTGTGCACATTTGCCCTTCGTAGAGCAGGAATTAATGAATTGAGCTTTGATAGCCTTGTTGCGATGATTGGGAACCTGCGGAGCTTTTGGGAATTACAAATAAGTGTCGAATTTAAAAAAATAACCGCAATTTTTCCCCTCTGGATATAAATTTTTCTGTGACAGGGCGGTTTTTTCGGCCTCCCCTGCCGCTAACCCAGACCAGCCCGGGCCCTTGCGCACTGTTTCCCTTCAGAATACAGCAAAACCGACTAAAAAACATTTTGAACTTTAAAAAATCACAAATGCTTGTAAAGCAATTACTTAAAAATTCAAATTCGTAAAAAATAACAAACAATTCCCTTATTTTGTACTACCCTTGCCGCTTTTTTTTGCCCACTTTTGTATCATAATAAACCAGCAACCGAGTTATGAAAGCGAACCAGGATAACGCAACTGCAATTTTCCGAAACCTCCCGTTCTTTGAAGGTTTCGAAGCGGAACAAATCCGGGAACTAGCCGGATATGCCCAATTCCAGCAGGTGAAAAAGCATTCGTTCATCTACCGGGAAGGCAGCCGGCCCGACCGGATTTACTTTCTGACTAAAGGTATCGTGAAGATCGGCACGCACTCCGGCGACGGCAGAGAGGTGATCAAACACGTGCTTCACCCCATGGCTTTGTTCGGCGAGCTCGCCCTGGCCGGCGAGCAACACCGGCAGGATTTTGCCGCCTCCATGAACAAGGATGCAGAACTGCTGACCCTCAAGGTATCCGACCTGCAGCAGTATATGAAAACGGACCACCGCCTGGCCATCCGGGTGCTCAACTTCATCGGCAAAAGGCTGCAGAAAGCAGAAAGCCGCCTCGAATCCCTCATCTTCAAGGACGCCCGGGAGCGGATCATCGAATTCCTGAAGGAATCCGCTGATAAGCACGGCAAACGCATCGGGTACGAAATGCTGATCAAACACTGCCTGACCCAGCAGGACATCGCCAACATCACCGGCACTTCCCGGCAGACGGTTACCTCCGTCCTGAATGACCTCAAAAAATCCAACCTGATCCATTTCAACCGCCGCAGCATCCTGATCCGGGACATGGGAAGGCTGGCGTAGGCAACCCACAAATACCCCTAGTGCTGTTGGCACTAAATAACGGGGCAGTTATTTTCCCGCCGGGAACAAAATGCCGTTGTTAGTTGTTCGCTGGCAATCAACGGCTTAGAGGTTGCGAATGGACAATAACCAACAACAAACAACTGCCCCGGAACTTCGTTCCGGAGGCACTACCCCCCCTCCCACTCCACCCCAAACACCTTACCGTCTTCCCCCAGTTCCGCATCGGGAAATACCGCTCGGGCTTCTTCCAGGAAGGGGCTCAGGTTTTTGTAGCGGGAAGAATAATGGCCGAGGATCAGCCGGCGGGCACCGGCCATCCTCGCGATAGCGGCTGCCTGCCGCGCTGTGGAATGGCCGGTAGCCGCCGCGTGGCCCGCCATATCTTCGCAAAATGTAGATTCGTGGTAGAGCAGGTCGACGCCCCGGATCATCGGCACCAGCGCTTCGCTGTAAGCCGTATCGGAACAATAGGCATAAGAACGGGGCGCCGCAGGCGGCAGGGTGAGCTCTTCGTTTGGGACCAGCCGCCCGTCCGGCAGCCGGTAATCCGCACCGCCTTTTATAGCGGGGATATCCCGGTAATGTATATTATAGGCTTTGATCTTCTCCGGCTGCATATTTCGGAGCCGTTCCTTTTCCCGGAACAAAAAACCCGAAGCAGGGATCCGGTGAACAAGCGGCAGGGAGTAAACCCGGGTATGTTTATCCTCGAAAATAACCTGGTGCCGTCCGGTATCGACGAGGTGGAAGCGAAGGGGGAAAGACAGCCCGCCGCCGCACCCGAGAAGCCCCCGGATGGGCGCTTCCAGCCCGGGCGGGGAAAAGATGTCCATAGGGCCCTGCCGGCCCAGCAGCGACTGGGAAGAGAGGAAACCCGCCAGCCCGAAGATGTGGTCGCCGTGCAGGTGGCTGATAAATACCTGCCTGATCCGGCTGCGGGGGACGCCGTACTCCGCCATTCTCATCTGCGCGCCTTCTCCGCAATCTATCAGGTAGCGTTTTTCCTGGATGTTCAAAACCTGCGCGCTGGGGAAGCGGCCGTAGGCCGGCACGGCGGAATTCGTCCCCAGCAATGTCAGCTCAAAACGCATACGTCAGGACATTAGGATTGAGAACTGCCCCATACACTATGGCGCCGGGCGGGCAGCTCATCTGCTTTTATACTCCCTTCGGCACAAGAATAAAATCGCCGAAATTTTACCGCTCATGCCCGAGGGGAGTATAACCACAAGAGGGTGAAACAGCCGGTTGCCGGCCGCGCCACCCTCTTCTGGCAAAGGAACCGGGACTTATTGTTCTACTTCCTCATCGTTGAATTCTTCGGCGCTGCCCTCGTCGTTCAGTTCCCGCTCCAGCTCTTCCATAAAGATGAATTCGATGGATTCCTCCACGGTGGGGACGATCTTCAGGACGGTGTCGAGCCTGGAGATCTCTATCAGCTTCTTCACACTCGGATGCTCAACGCCGGTCAGGACGAACGTGCCCAGGCTTTTCCACAGGCGATTGGCTGTCAAAATGGCACTAAGGCCGGACGAATCGACAAACTTGACGTCTGCCAGGTCGAATATCAGGTTGCTAACCCCTTCGTTGGACAAAATGACAAACTCAGATTTCAATTTCGGGGCGATCAGTGAGTTCAGGTTGTCCTCCTCCAATTGAAATACGGTGTATTTCTCTTTCTTATCGATGGAGTACTTCATACAGTATTGTTGTTTCGGTTCGTTGAAAGCATTGAAGCACAAAAGTATCAATAATGTGGCAGTAAACATAAGCCCGGCATATAAAGTTTTGAGCAGCCGCCCGGCAAAAACTGCCGCCGGCCCGCAGAGGGGCACATGGCCTGCCAACAACGCTGCTTTTGCCGGCCGGAAGGCAGCTGCTGCCCGGCTGGTTTTGCAACTGACAAAACCATCCGGGTTAGTATAAACCCTTGGCATGCTTTGTTTGTTAGGTACGTAGTGTTCCGGAAAAGGGCGGCAGTACAGGGACAGGCTCGCCCGGATTTCGGAAATTTTTTCAGGCGCACCGGCGCAGGAACACCTTGGCACAGTTTTTTCGGGCGATAATATCGGGCAGCCCGGCCCCGAGAAAACGCTTCTGCGCCTTCCACCAGGAAAACCAGCCACCCCGGCAACCCTCCCCTCACACGGCAGGCGCGCTCAACGGAAGGTTAAAATCCCGACGGAAAACGGCAATCCGCTTTCAGGCCAGAAACTTAAGCCAGGCAAGTTTTGTATTCTTAAATAATTAGTGCTAATATTGTTTACGGGTAATTCACCGGCAAGAGACAAAAATTATGAATAATAAGAGATTTTCTCCTAAAGTAAAGCAAGTCATTTCCAAAAGCAGAGATGAAGCCATCCGGCTCGGCCACGACTTCATCGGGACGGAACACTTGCTGCTCGGCATCATGGCGGAGAAAGACAGCCTTGCGATGAAAGTGCTGGAATCCCTGGACGTAGACCCTACCGAACTGCGGGAAACCGTTGAGGATTCCGTCCACCGCCTGCCCTCCGGCAACACGACGCTTAA
Organism: Lewinellaceae bacterium; assembly: GCA_020636375.1. Lineage (GTDB taxonomy): Bacteria > Bacteroidota > Bacteroidia > Chitinophagales > Saprospiraceae > JACJXW01. The sequence continues at coordinate 604,278 of JACJXZ010000002.1, forward strand.
CGTGGGCAACCTCCCCCTGAACAAACAGGCGGAGAAGGTGCTCAAGGTCACCTTCCTCGAAGCTAAGATGCTGAAGAGCGAAGAGATAAGCCCCGAACATCTCCTCCTCTCCATTCTCAAACACAAAGAAAATCCCGCTTCCAAGATTTTAAACCAATACGACGTGGACTACGATATCTATAAGGCAGAACTCGAATACGTCCGCCAGGATCAGGATTTCAGCAGCGGCACCGACCCCTATGCCCAGGCGCCTTCCGACCAGGACGACCCCTACGAGGAAGAAGAAGGGCAATCCGGCCGCTACCAGCAGCGTAAAGGCAGCACCAAATCGCGCACGCCGGTACTGGACAACTTCGGCCGGGACATCACCAAGCTTGCTGAAGAAGACAAGCTCGACCCCATCATCGGCCGGGAAAATGAGATCGAACGCGTATCCCAGATCCTGAGCCGCCGCAAGAAGAACAACCCCATCCTGATCGGCGAACCCGGGGTGGGCAAAACCGCGATCGTCGAAGGGCTCGCCCTTCGCATCATACAGAAAAAGGTCTCCCGCACCCTCTTCAACAAGCGCATCGTCATGCTTGACCTGGCTGCCCTCGTTGCCGGCACCAAGTATCGCGGCCAGTTCGAGGAACGCATGAAGGCCATCATGAACGAACTGGAAAAATCCAGGGACGTCATCCTCTTCATCGACGAGATCCATACCATCGTTGGCGCCGGCGGCGCCACCGGCTCCCTGGACGCCTCCAACATCTTCAAACCGGCCCTGGCCCGGGGCGAGCTGCAATGCATCGGCGCCTCCACGCTGGACGAATACCGGCAGCACATCGAGAAAGACGGCGCGCTGGACCGCCGCTTCCAGAAAGTGATGGTCGACCCGCCTTCTGCGGAAGAAGCGGTCAACATCCTCGAGAACATCAAGCCGAAGTACGAGGAATTCCACAACGTCAACTATTCGGACGAGTCGATCAAGGCCTGCGTCAAGCTCAGCGACCGCTACATCAGCGACCGCTTCCTGCCCGACAAGGCCATCGACGTGCTGGATGAGGTAGGCGCCCGCGTCCACCTGAAGAACATTCACGTTCCGGAGCATATCGAAGAGCTGGAGAAGAAGATCGAAGAGCTGAAGGAACAGAAGAACCAGGCCGTCAAAAACCAGCAATACGAAAAGGCGGCCGACCTGCGCGACAAGGAATCCAAGCTGGTCCGCCAGCTCGAATTCGCCAAGGTGCAGTGGGAAGAAGAGGCCAAGACCAAGCGCTACCCGGTCAACGAGGAAGACATCGCCGAAGTCGTCTCTATGATGACCGGCATCCCCGTAAAGCGGGTCGCGCAAAGCGAGAGCAAAAAGCTGGTCGGCATGGGCATTGACCTGCAGCAGGTCATCATCGGCCAGAACGAAGCCATCACCAAGATCACCAAGGCCATTCAGCGCAACCGCGTGGGGCTTAAAGACCCCACCCGGCCCATCGGCTCCTTCATCTTCCTCGGGCCTACCGGGGTGGGCAAGACGGAGCTGGCCAAAGCCCTGGCCCGCTACATCTTCGACTCAGAAGACGCCCTGGTGCGCATCGACATGAGCGAGTATATGGAAAAATTCTCGGTCAGCCGCCTCATCGGCGCGCCTCCGGGCTACGTCGGCTACGAAGAAGGCGGCCAGCTCACCGAAAAGGTGCGCCGCAAGCCCTACTCGGTGATCCTGCTCGACGAGATCGAAAAGGCACACCCGGATGTGTACAACATCCTGCTCCAGGTGCTGGACGACGGCCAGCTGACCGACGGGCTGGGCCGCAAGGTCGACTTCAAAAACACGCTCATCATCATGACGTCCAACATCGGCGTGCGCCAACTGAAGGATTTCGGCCAGGGCGTAGGCTTCGCCACCAAAGCGCGGCAGGAAACTGCCGACGAGCACTCCAAGAGCGTCATCCAAAATGCCCTGAAACGCACCTTCTCGCCGGAATTCCTCAACCGGATCGACGACGTGGTGATCTTCAACAGCCTCAGCCAGGAGGATATTTTCAAGATCATCGACATTACGCTGAAGGACCTGCACAAGCGGCTCAACAATATGGAATACAAACTGGTGCTGGCGGAAGATGCCAAGAAGTTCGTCGCCGAGAAAGGCTACGACCCGCAGTTCGGCGCCCGCCCGCTTCACCGCGCCATCCAGAAGTACGTTGAAGACCCGCTGGCGGAGTTCATCCTCAACGAGAACCCGCCGGAAGGCAGCAGGCTCGAGGCCGTCCTCAACGATGCAGGCGACGGGCTGAACATCACCCTGGCCAAGGAAGTCAATACTGATGTGAACGAATAACCAGTTACAGGCTGTTAAGGTGCGCCTGGCATCGGCCAGGCGCACCTTTTTTATTGCCCGGGCAGGCAGAATCGGCCGAAGTAGCATTTAATTTTATGCATATCGCTCCGGTTTCAGTATTTTGCATTAAATTTATTGCGAACTTTTTTCACAAGATTTCAATTAAAACAAATACACGCCTGACCTTTGCCGCCAATGCGGCCCGCTCCGGCGTTCTCATGCATTTTTTAACCAAAAAATTTACTATTGGCAAAGAGATATTCCAGAAGGCCTACCCCTTCCAACAACAAATTTAACTTCAGAGTCAACGAACAAATACGGGTTCCGGAAATACGCCTGGTGGGCGACAACCTCGACGAGATCGCGAACATCATCGGCCAGAACATCGAACCTGGCACCGTTTACCCTACCCGCAGGGCCAAAGAATGGGCGGAAGAAGCCGAGCTCGACCTCGTTGAGATTTCCCCCAACGCCTCCCCTCCTGTTGTAAAGATCATCGACTACAACAAATTCCTTTACGAAAAAAAGAAAAAGGAAAAGGAGATCAAGGCCAAAGCCGCCAAAACTGTGGTCAAAGAGATCCGCTTCGGGCCCAATACCGACGACCATGACTTCGAGTTCAAGACCCGGCACGCCAAGGGCTTCCTCGAAGATGGCGCCAAGGTCAAAGCATACGTGCACTTCCGGGGCCGCACCATCGTCTTCAAAGACCGGGGCGAACTGCTGCTGCTCCGCTTCCTCAAAGAGCTGGAAGAATTCGGCACAGCGGAATCCCTGCCCAAAATGGAAGGCCGCCGCATGATCGTGGTCGTCGCCCCTAAAAAGGTTAAAAAGAAATAACCCACAATCCAATATTATTCCTTACCTTTGCCTTCCGTTTTCCGAAAGGTTAAGATTTTTGAATTTAAAGACATTCGTCATGCCGAAGATGAAGACACACTCCAGCGCCAAGAAGCGATTCAAGCGCACGGGGTCCGGGAAGATCAAGCGTTTCCAGGCGAAGACTTCTCACATGATGCGCCGCAAAAGCAAAAAAGCCAAGCTGCGCCTGCGGGACTCCACGCTCGTCCACCCGCACGATGAAAAGCGGGTCAAGCGCCTGCTCGCCATCGGATAATTCTTATTAGCCATTATTTTTAACGAGAACGCAGGACAAAAGCGCTTTTCAGCCCCTGCGTTGCACTAAAAACAGCAATATGCCACGTTCAGTGAATTCCGTAGCGTCGCGCAAGCGTCGCAAAAAAATCCTAAAGCTGGCCAAAGGATACTTTGGCGCCCGCAAAAATGTGTATACGGTCGCTAAAAATGCCGTTGAAAAAGCGCTCAAGTACGCCTACCGCGACCGCAAAGCTAAAAAGCGCGCCTTCCGCCGCCTGTGGATCGCCCGCATCAACGCCGCCGCCCGCCAGCATGGCATTTCTTACTCGCGCCTGATGCACCAGCTGTCCAGCAACGGCGTAGCTCTCAACCGCAAAGTACTGGCCGACCTGGCCATGAACCATCCGGAAACCTTCGAAGCGGTGGTCAAATCCGTGAAGGACAAGGATTGAGGTTAGCTCCGTTCTCCGGCACGCCGCCGGTAAAAGGGAAACAGTTCCGGAACTGTTTCCCTTTTTTGTTTTCCCTTCCTTCCCTCGCCCGTATGGAACTCTGCGCTCCCCGAGGTTTTATAAACATATAAGGACGTATAGAGCTTTGTTGCCGCATAGAGCAAATTGGCGGGAGTGGAGGAGGTTTTACCACAATAGGGCACATAGGCGTTTTCACAGTAGGCCACTTAGGGGGGAGGCGAAGGTTTTATCACATAGGGCACATAGGCGTTTTCACAGTAGGCCACTTAGGGGGGAGAGCCGGGGCTTTTTAAAGTGTCCCCATCTCCCACTCTCCCCATCTCCCCATCTCCCACTCTCCTACTCTCCCACTCTCCCACTCTCCCACTCTCCCACTCTCCCCATCTCCCACTCTCCCACTCTCCTACTCCTCCATCACCAGCTCCAGCTTCCAGCCATTCAGCCGGCCCGTATCCCGGAAAGCAAGGTCCCGGGCATTCAGCGCCCATTCGCCCCGGGCCGGCTCTCCGAGCAGCGGCTGCAGCGAAGGCGTATCCAGGCTGTTGAAAGCAGATTTGATGTTATCCGTTGCGCCGCCCCGGCGGTTGTGCAGGATGGCCTTCTTCCCCTGCGGGGACACCAGGGCCACCTCCAGGTCGCCGACGAATGGATGGGAAATATCCACCTGGACGGTAATCATTTTCACAACGGCCTCCGTTTCCACCTTCAGCTTTCGCTCAATGCCGAAAGGCTGGTCGTCGGGAATGGCCAGGTTTGGATAGTCTTCCAGGACGAGGGTGCGCGCAGGCGTAACGACTAAATCCAGGCCCCATTCTTCCAGGATTCCGGTATCCCGGGGGGCAATGTCCTGAACGGACAGCCACCAGCTTCCCTTCGCCAGTTCTCCCAGCAGGCCCCGGAGCGAAGGGGTGTTTTCCAGGGTATACTCCTTGCGGATTTTATTTTTCCCTCCACCCTGTTTATCGTGCAGAAGCGCCCGTTTTCCGGAGGGGGCAACCAGGGAGACCTTCAGGTCGCCGATATACGGGTGGCCGATCCGCACGCTGGTTTCCAGGCTTCTCACCACGCCCTGTTCTTCTACTGTTGCCGGCACCGCCACCCCTTCGTAATGGTTGTCGGTTATGGCCAGGGCCGGGGCCGAATGCAGGTGGATTTCCCGGGCGCCGCGCCCGTCCTGCCCGGCTGCCCGCAAAACGGCGCGGAAAGCGTTGACCTTGCCGTAACCGAACCAGGGAGAGCGGCCCTGCTCGTCATAGGCGCCCAGTTGGTGGCCGAGTTGCGGGTCGGCGCCGTTGTCCGCTATCTTATCTGCCGTTTGTTCGATTATTTTTTTTACCTCGGCGGCGGTGAGGCTGGGGTTGGCAGACAATATCAGCGCAGCTACGCCTGCCACCAGAGGGCAGGCGCTGGAGGTGCCTCCTACCGCGAAGGTATAATCAGAGCTGTCGTAGCCTTCCCGCCCGGTACGGTCCGTCGTATAGACCGCCTTGCCCGGAAAGGGGCCGGAAACGATGGGATAAGTTGGTGCCTGCCCGATAGAAGGATGGCCGTTGCTGCTGGGGGCGCAGGCCGATATTTCCGGGCCCCAGTTGCTGTAGGCGGCTTTTTTGTTGAAGCTGGTGCAGGCAGCCACCGCAATGACGTCCGGATGGGCGGCAAAACCGTTGTACCAGCGCGTCGGCCCGGCGATGCGGCTGCCGGGCCATGCCGGCTCGTCGACTGTGCCGTTGATGGGGCGGTTGGCGTTGCCGGCTGCAAAGCAAATGACACAGCCCTTCCCGCCCCGCCCTTCGGTGGCTGCCCGGCGGATGGCGATATGCTGCCGCGCGCTCAGCGGGAAATTGGCGGCAGCCATGCCCCAGCTGTTGGAGATGACGGAGGCCCCTTTCCTGGCGGCCCAGCCGAATATGCGTTCAATGACATTATCATCGATGGCCAAAGAAAAGCTGATGGGCATCAACGCGCAGCCGGGCGCCACCCCAACAATGCCCTGGCTGTTCTCCTCGGCGACGACCAGCCCGGCGCATACCGTCCCGTGGTTGTCCCGGCTGCCGGGACGCTCCTGACCGGCACTTCGCAGGTTGAGCGGCGCAACGATCTTTCCACCGCTGAAGTCCCGGTGGTAAAGGTCGATGAAGTCATCCACGATGGTACCACTACGGAACGGTTTCCCCGAAGTGCATCCCCCGGTTTGGTGATGTCGATGTGCGATCCCTTCTGCAATTGCCCCCCCCTCCGTCGTGCTGCAGGTACCACTGGTGTTTGAACAAGGTGTCGGCAGGCTCGTAATGGTGGAGGGAAGAGTACCGCCACGTTGGTATCGCAGCAACGAACCTCCGGCAGCTGGTTCAACTGATATACCAGCTTCAGCGGGTTGGCGCGGGCATCGGCAGTAAGCCGGTACACATAGCCGTTTTCCATTCCTTTTATCGGCCTCACCAGGGCGAGCCCCTCCGCGGCCGCCAGCTCGCTCCTCACAGCTTCGGAAACCCCGGCGAGGAACTGCACCGTAACCTCGTCGGTGAGGTAGAACCGCCCCAGCGGATCGTTCTCCGCCTGGTATATATGGGAAGCGAAGGCCACCTCGCGGCTGGCCCGCAGGCGGCCCATGGCTTCCTCCAGTTCATACTGTTCTACCGACAGCACCGACAACCGTTGCTGCTCCATCTGCTCCTGTATCCGGCAGCCGGCCGCCCGGCAAAGCGCTTCCTCGCCGGCCCCGGGCAGGAAGCGGATGGTGAACTCGTCCGGCAGCTTGCGGATGGCCAGCTGCTGGCCGCCGCGGAGGAGGGGGTAGGATGGCTCTGGGTTGAATGGCTTCATGGCTGTACGGTTATATTGTTATATTGTTATATTGTTATATTGTTATATTGTTATATTGTTATATTGTTATATTGTTATATTGTTATATTGCTATACGAACGAAATGTGCCCCTAATTATACTAAACACTTCAAAAAGAGCGATTATTGAGAGAAACCGGGTCATTTGACTTTAGAAATTTCCGCAAAGAAATGCCTTCGTCCTGTTTGGATGGCCTAACGCTGAAGGCAGAAATCGGAAGGCGGAAAATCGGCATCCAACGCCCATTCAGTGCCGTATTCCGACTTCCGACTTCGCACTTCCGACTTTACATCCATAGTCCAGGAAGATAAACCCTGTGCCATTAATAAAATATGAAGACCATGCCCACTGTCCTGCTTTTCGCGCTCGCGCTGCTGGCCTGTTCCAAGCCTGACCTGGCCAGCCCGGCCGACGAGCCGGTAGCCACTGAAGAAAGCGGCGGACTGGCCAGCCAGATGCTGGCTGAGGTCAACGCCCTGCGGGAGACCGGCTGCCGCTGCGGTACCCGCTGGATGCCGCCGGCTCCTGCCCTGAGTTGGAACACCCAGCTGGCCAACGCCGCCCGGCGCCACGCCGGCGACATGCAGCGGAACGACTTCTTCAACCACCGCGGCTCCGACGGCAGCGACATGGCGCAAAGGATAGAAGAAGCAGGCTACCAGTGGCAGACAATAGCCGAGAACATCGCCTGGGGGCATCCGGACGTGGCGTCGGTCGTGCAGGCGTGGAAGGAGAGCCCGGGGCATTGCGAGAATATGATGAACAGCCAGTACTCGGAGATGGGAGCGGCGCGGGCGGGGGCGTACTGGGTGCAGGATTTGGGGAGGCGGTGAGTTATTATCCATTCCCGGTATATGAAAATTGAAAGAAAATAGTTATCTTAGTAGTGATTAAAAAATAACTTCACTGTTTGAGGCCCTTAGTTGTAGCTCGTTCAGCAGCCTGCCCCCCCTGGAACCCTGACTGGCTGCTTCACTTCACTACAACTAAGGGCCGTGAAGTTATTTTTTAAGGATTACTTAGGATTCAATTTCCCCCTTCCATTTCCACAAGATCAAAACATTGGAGGAGCTGCATCATTTCCTATCCCGAACCCTTTCGGAAGTAGTTCAAATACAGGAACTACTCGACCAGGCATTTGAACAGGAGCTGATTGGATTAGAGGCGCTTGTACAGAGGCTCCCTGAAATTGAACCGGCTGTGTCAGCAGGCCTGATGCCCAGCCGGATGATGGTTGGCCAGTTCGACCTGAAATGCAAGCTGTGCCTGCAACGGACAGAACAGCAGCAGTTCGGGTTTACCGTAAAACACATCCCCCTGGTGCTGGATATACTGGCAAGAGAAAAACTGGCTCAGGAGCTAAAGCTTCACATTTCTGTAAAGCAAACCCATTTGAATAAAAACCCATTTTCTAAACCATAAAAATCACAAAATGGCTGGTCAAGCAAACATCCTGATCAAAGACCTTTCCAATGTGCCCAGCATCATTGGCGCATTAGGCCTCAGCATTTCCGCAGCGCAAAAAGCCTTTAACCTGGAATACCTGGAAAACCTGGAAAAAATGATTACGATGGCCAAAAGGCTGTTGGGGCAGGAAGGCATGGAAAACAACCAAAAATTCCAGGAGTTCAACGCCCTCATTTCCAACATGGTGCTAACCCTGGCGCCTACCAGATATCAATTTACCGAAACTACGCTTTCGGTCAGGCTTGACCTGGCTCAGACGATGTCGAAGGGAGAACAAGTCGGATTGGGCGTAAACATGGGGGCTGTTGCCGTCAACGCCGCGATGACCTCCGCCTTCGGCTTCGATTACCGGGCAGCCGCAGAGGTGAAGACTGTTTTGCAGGCCGTGCCGCCGGATGTAGCTGCATTTAAAGCGCTGCTGGGCAGAGCCGCCATGATAAGCAATGACGCTATCGCCTTGCCCAGCCCTGCCACAGTAGACCAAAACATCATTGATACGACCGAACGGATTTTTAATAAACTCGTAGACACGACCACCTCCCCGCTGGAGAACAACGATTAGCCACCGAATTTTATCCATACCCAGAATGACCACCTATGGCTCATAGTACAGGAAACAGCCCTTTGCACCAACTGGCCAAAGTGATACTCGACGAAGCCAGGGTCCTGGCCGAGCTCGCCCTGCGTTTCGGCCAGGATGTGGATGACGACAGCCCCCGCAGGAAAAAACAGGAATCGCTGGAGGATATTCAGAACAAATTGCTTCACATCGAAACCGCTGTGAATACAGCTATGGATGTCCTGGAGAAAAGGGAAAATAGCCCGAAAGCCGTAGGGCCGGATGCGGTTAAGGAAAAAGGCACGGCATTTTCAGATTTTTTATCCAAGATCGGAGAATCGGTAGTCCAGTCCCAGAAAAAACTCGATCAGAAATCCATCGAATATCTGAGCAGTATCCGGGACCGGCCTTATCTGCCCCCTACTTTGTTCCGGATACCCAAAATTGAAGCGGAATTAAAAGTCGCCCTTGAAGAAAAGGACCAGACGGGGTTGAATGTCATCCTGTTTTCCAGGCAAAGCGAGATGAGCCGGCTCAACCAGCAATCTTTGAGGCTAGAAATCGCAGCCGTGCCGCCTTCTCCCGACCTGCTTAAAGGCATACAGGACCATACCCCCCGGGTGGACTTTCTTTTTGACCACCTGGAGCGAAAGGAGGTTTTTGATTTGCTGATAAAGTTGGGGGCTGCATTAGAAAAACTCCCGCTCACCCGGCAGGTGGAACGGATGCACAGGGAAGAAAACCGGGAACGGGTATTGATATGGCCGATACCAACCAAAAGCTGCTACCTGTTGTTGTTTGCAGGAGAATTCTCGCAGAATGACGTCGGCATCTGGTTTCTCGATAAAAACAAGGCGTCGCTGGAACCCGTGGTGAGGATAGACCTGAAAGAAAAACCCAGCGAGAACCAGGCTCCCTTCAGGGAATTCGTGTTTGAACTGGGGCTGGCTCAGCAAAAACTCCTTCGGGGCTAAGCGCAGGTTATGGATACAGGCTTGTTTCTCGAAAATTTTCCCAAACAACTGGTTAGCATCGTCCGCCCGCTGGCGGGTTTCAATTCTACGCTCCTTCGTGCCTCCCTGCAGCGGCTTTTATCTCCTGACAGTGGCTTTAAGGAACACCTGGCGCTTCGGAAAGCCGTGCTTGATTTCAGCTTTTTTATTTCAAAAAGCGAATCCGGGCAGATGTTCTTGTTTATAAAACGCAAAAAGAAGGCCACAGAAGTTGTCATGGATGTGTCTATTCATTTTGCGGTTGAACCTGTTCCGGAAGGAGACAGCATTATAGGGCCGATAAGCCCGCCGACCATTTTTTACTGGACGCCCCCGCCTTTCCTGCTGTTAGATGCCAGGGCGCTGGACCGGATAGCGCCGTCGGGTGTGCTTTATAACCAGATTATTGGCTTAACCGACGGCGGGACAAACAACCTGCTGGTCGAATTCGGCAAGGATAAAGAGGCCAAAGCCCGCCTGTGGCACAATGAACGCCTCGTTGAAGCCACCGGAAGCCGGCGCTGGCCGGCCGGGCCCTTTTTCGAAATCTACCGGGGCATACGGGAATGGGCCGCCGGCGAGTGGGCGAGCGGCAAAAACAAATTGCTGGAATTAAATACCGGCAGCGACATCGGGCAAATTGTCCATACTATCGCAGCATCGTTTGCGGGCGGCCGGAGAGCGTTGTCCGCCGCTGCACAACCCGAACCCCACGGAGATTTCCTTCAAACGGGGAAAATCCATTACGGCTTGTCCGGTTTCCAGGCAAACCTGGTTCTGCGGCTCGACGAAGAAGGGATGCTGGCGCTGTACAACAGCAAAAAATCCTTCCAGCTCGGGTTGAAAACACAGCTCTGCGAAAGAGGGAATTTACAGGAGATGAGGATCGAAATGGGCATCCCGGATTTTCTGACCGGGGGGGATTTGTATACAGCTTTCTGGGATGTTTTTTTATACCGGGAAGGAGCGGAAGGGCTGAGAGGAACGCTTTTGAGGTTGTTCGCTGAAAATGGATATTCCATCACCGGAGAGGAACTGTTGGCGTTGTTGGAAACCGGAAGTTCCGGGAAAGGGACAGTATTCAGGATTGACCGCGAGCGGAAGACGGACGTGAACCTCTTTATCGTCACAGGAACGGTAAACGGAAAACACCACTCGATCGTATTCAGCGGCCAGTTTGAGGTCGAATCCGCAACTCTCCCCAGGATCCGTTTCAAGGGAAAAAATACGCTGAAGGCCCACTTCTGGCCGAAAGAAAACTGCCTCGACCAGGAAATCGTTGATTATTTTCTCCGCCTGGTCAAATATTTCAAAAACTGGAAAGACCTGATCTTTGAATGAACAACGTGCTAAAATACTACAGCTACCTCCGAACATGGATTTACTCCAGCTGGAAATTATTGCTCAGGAATTGCAAAATTCCGCCGCAATTGGGCGCCAAACCGTTGCGTTCGGCCTTTCGGGGAAGGATCGGCCTCCGTTGCGAATATGTGATCCACTCCAAATCTGTTCCCGCACATAAGGAGGAGGAGGAGGAATCAATGGCTTCTGTACTCCGCAACACAGAGCAGCGCTTTCAGCAGGGCTTTTTTTTCCAACCCATTTCCGACCAGGCCGATTTATGCTCCGTTGTCATCACCGGTAAGATAAAACAAGGGGAAATGCAGGAACAAACTGATCATTTGATCGCCATTTATACAATAGATTAGGGCGGCCATTCACGCTGGCTCTGCCTTCGCCAGGTCATCCCCATCTATTACGGTGCTTATGAACATATAGTCCTTGTTCATCTGGTATCGGTAATCCTGGCGGACGATGTGCAGGAACGACAGGTGATAATCATAGCGGCGGCCGACCAGGCAGCCCGCGCTGAATTTTTCTACGGAACCCGGCACCAGGCCAGGTCGGGTGGAATGCTGGTTGATCCCGAAACCATAGCCAATATCGATGGGATCGGCAGCATCTCGCTTCCCGTCCTTATTGATATCCCGGTGCAGGCGCACCTTGCCCCTTTGCACCAGAGCCGGCTGCGTTCCCCGGTGAAGGCCCATTTTCCAAGCCTTGTACTGCCCAAACGCAATCCGGGCAGCGCCCGACGCATGCATCGGGTTATTGATATAGAACCGGCCCGGCTCGGTAGTGGCCTGGTCATTGACCAGCATTTCCGGCTGCCCGCCGGGAAGGATGCGGATCACCATTCGGCGGTCGTTCCACTTGTTTGTAGGGTCAGCGTTGGGCTTGCCATCAGGGCCTGCCCCTTCCACATAAACGATGTTGAGCTGGTCCGGCGCCCGGGTTATCCAGTAATTTTTCCGGGCCATATACCGCAGGACGCGCTTGGCCAGGAGGGTTTGGCCATCATCCTCTGGCCGGGGATTAAACTGAACGGGGAAAAGCGCGTCCGGGCCATAGCCGAAAAGCGCCTGAAAGAAAGCAGGCGCCAGTTGGCCTTCTTTGTGATGCAGCCGACAGTAGCGGTGGAATGCCTTGATGGCATGGAAGGTTTCCGGGCCAAACCGGCCGTCAGCCGGGCGCACCGGCAGGAAAGGCGCCTCCTTGCTGCCGTCGATCACCGGGTCTAAAAAGCCCAAAGCGCAAAGCCGGGCCTGAAGCTCTGCGACCAGGGCAACAAAGGGCGGCTGCGTCAACTGGCTTGCTGGAAGGCCTTGTCTGCTTTCACTTAGTTCTTGTAATGAAGAAGCCATATACCAGGAGTTTAGGGATCATCCGGGGGCATTATCCCTCATAGGATGGGTCCAGTTTTTTCAACACTTCGATCGGGTTTAACTGCCCATAGCCACATTCTACGTCTTCTCCTTTGTTGAACGGCCGGCGCGAGACAGCCGTTTCCCGCAGCAGCTCAAAAACAGCCTCGGGCGCCATATCCCGGCTCTGTTGGCGGATGAGGGCCATAAAGCCGGCGGTAAATGCCGCAGCAATGGCTACTGATTTCACATTTTCTTTCACCTGCCCGGCGGAGGCAGAAACGGTCAGGCCCTCGCCGGGCGCCAACAGGTCGAGATGGTAGCTCCTCGCCGAGAAGCTGCAACGCTGCCCGAACTGGTCGTGAGCGCCTACAGAAAGGACGTGATCCAGGCGGGCCGGGTATCGCGATTCGGGCATCTTGTTCGCAGCTGTGCCAACCGGCGCCACTAAGATGATATTGCGGGCTGCCGCCTGGCCGATCAACTGCTGAAGCGCTTCCATCTGCTGGTCCGGCAGGCCGGGGAAATCGACCAGCATGGCGATAATGTCCGCCCGGGCGCTTATTGCCCATTCCAGCCCGGCCAGGAGGCCCTCCGGAGTGATGAGATGATCCTGCTCTCCGATCTTGCCTATCAGCAGGCGGGCTTCGGGGGCGACGCCAAACACCGCCTGCCCGGCCCCGGCAGCCACAACTGCCGCCTGTGTTCCCAGCCCCTGCAGGTCCTGCATGGGTTTGGAGTCATCCGGATACTGAAAGGCTGCTTCTATATGAGGCAGGTCGGGATGGCCGGTTGCTGCGCCCGTGCTCAGCAAGGCTATGCGGACGCCACTGCCGGCCAGCTGCCGCGCCTGCCACCAGTCGGACGCGATCTGGTAGTTGCGGACGGCCCAGTTGAGGCGCTCGCCGGGAGGATCCCGCCACAACGCGCCGCCGGAACCGCCGGCATCGATGTTTTCCGGGCCGGGCACGAAGCTGCGGCTCAATGCTCCGAAAGGAGATTTCGGTTGTCCTCCACCTGTTTCCAGCCCTCCCTGGAAACGCGCTTCGGCCTGCATTAATTCCTCCAGGCCGGGCACATGGCGCGTCTCCCCCTCGGGGATTTTTTCATTTGCCGGCTCCGTTTTTCTATCGATAAAAGCCGGGATGGAAGGCGGAGGCGGCAGTTCTTCCTCCTGCCCGGCCCGGGCGGGCGCCGCCGGGCTTTCTGCCGGCCCTTTTTCCTCTTTTTCCGCAGGCGGCCCGGGCAGCTCCACGACTACCGCCCGCCCTGACCAATAGTGCCAGCCCTTTTTGTCGCGAAACCAAAGGTTGATATCGTCAATAGCTTCGCCCTCTACCGGGGTGGGCTCGACTTCTATTTCCGTGCCCTTGAACACGGTGCCAATAGGGGTGCCGAGCCTGGTATGAGGCGTGCTTCTGATGTACGTATCTTCCAAAAAGCGGATTTTCATGGCGTCGGTTTTTAAACGATTGCGCGTTGGATGTTGCCGGCCAGGGTTTACCCCACAGGCTTGCTTTTGCCCGCAGGAGGAGCGGCTGGTTCGCCTTCCCTCGTTTCCGTTTTGGCCGTTGTTGCCGTTTCTGTGGCGGGCGCGGCCTCGGGGGCAGGCCGGTCTGGCGGCGGCGGCGGCGTGGTTGTTTCGGTGCTGCGGCTCCCGCGCAGGCTGAGCAACTTTTTCAACATATCGAACCAGAAGGGCGCCCCCATCGTAACGGCGATACCGGTGAGCAGCAAGCCGGCCAGTTTTACCAGCCACCATGGAAGGGTTCGCCCGGTGTCGGAAGGGGCCCACCCCAGGCCCAGGGGCGACCGGATATGCTCGATGCGCTGCAACATGGAATCCATGCGGGCGACAGATTCCTCCAGCGTCAGGTTGAGGTCAGGCCCGGTAACGGAATCCGTCCGGGCTTCGAAATTGGAAGCCATAGCAACCAGAAAGTCCTGAGTAGTGGCGCTCGAAGAGATATTTTGGTAAATCTGAATGGTATCGGCATTGAAAATAACCGCTAAAGCCAAGCCGACTGCGAACAGCCACCATGTCAGGTAGCGTTTGTACCAGTCCTTTGCCCGGTCCATCACTTCGTCGAACCAACGCCCGAGTTCCGCTTTAAAGGCCGCAGGGTTTCCGTTGGCCTGGCGAAACAAAAATTGCATCATCCGTTTCAGGTCGCCTTCGTCTAAACTGTCGATGTGCTTGGCCAGCGCCTCTTTGCTGTCGGCATTCAACAGGTCGGCCAGGATAGACGTGAAGGTTTCCTTGCTGATATAGGAAGGCAAATGGTAAGCCGAAATGCGGGCCCGGCGGTTGGTGGCGTACGACAGTTGTTTGAACAATGGATGCCGGACAAAATCTGCCGATTTCTCTCCCAGCATGTTGTTGAGTGTGTAGTCGAGGTGCCTGGCCCGCAGGGAAAACAGCGCGGCGATGACCTCCATCACGGTCGAGGCCAGCAGGCTGAACATGAGGAGGACGAAAATCAAGCCGATGACGACATTGAGTGTGACAAGCATGGTCCGTGCTTTTGGTGAGTTAAAAAGGGGGAGCGTTAAATATTGCCCGGTATCTTATTTTCTTTTACGAATTCCCGGTTGATGCCGGCCAGTAGGTTTTCCCTGGTGATCAGGTTGGAGTTGGCGGCCAGGGCCTGCAGGCAGCAGTAGTGTACGATGTTGACGATATTGGAGCCGGTGAGTTCAAATTTTTCGGCAATCTTCGGGAGGTCGACGTCGCTGTCGATGCGGACGGCGGGGGGAAGGCTCTTTTGCCAGATTTCCAGCCGCTCCGGGGAGCGGGGTATCGGGAAGTAAACGATGGCCTGGAACCGGCGCGTAAAGGCATCGTCGAGGTTGCTTTTAAAGTTGGACGCCAGGATGCTCAGGCCGGGGAACTCTTCCACCCGCTGCAGGAGATAGGACACCTCCTGGTTGGCAAACCGGTCGTGGGCAGTGGTGACGTTGGTCCGCTTGCCAAAGAGGGCGTCGGCCTCGTCGAAGAACAGGATCCATTTTTTGTTTTCCGCCTTGTCGAAAAGGGTGGCGAGGTTTTTTTCCGTTTCGCCGATGTATTTGGACACCATCATGGACAAGTCGATCCGGTACACGTCGTGGCCGGTGTATTTGCCCAGCAAGTTCGCCGCCATCGTTTTCCCTGTGCCTGGCGGCCCGTAGAACAGGGCGCGGAAGCCGGGCTTGATTTTGCGGTACATCTGCCAGTCGTACATCAGGGTGTCGTTGTGGCTGATCCACGTTTCCACCTCGCGCAATTGCCGGAGGGTCTGCTCGTTGAGCACCAGGTCGCTCCAATCCAGCTCGGTATGCAAAAGCTGGGCCGGGAAGTTCCTGCCCATGCGGGGCGGCGTTTTATAGCCCAGGGTAAACAGCTCGACGTACTCCGGATCCAGGATCAGGCGCCCGGAGTTGACCGGCTCTCCGGGCTTCACTTCTTCCAGGTACAGGATTTTTTCTTTGACGAAGTAGTGCTGCGAGCCGAAGATTTTCTGCACCTCCATGCGGCGGGCCAGGTCGTTGCCGGCCAGCAGGAAAAGGACGGTCTCTCCGGTAGGAAGGAAGGTGCGGATATTGCTGCCCTTCACCCCGCCGATGGGCGGAAAGTCGCCCCCCTGGGGCAGGAACTCCTGCACCACCTCGTCGAACAGGTAAGGCATGACGTGCGGCGCCAGGCCGGCGGCCAGCACGACGTACTCATCCACGGTGAGCCGCCGGTGCTGGATGAATTTGGTCAATGGCGCCTCGTCGTCCTGGATGACGGGGACTTCCGGTGCCTGCATTTCCTTGCCGAAGTGCATGGAGAGCTGGTAGCGGGCCAGGTTGGCGAGGAAACTGAGGGTGGTGGCGAGGTTTGGGGTCATGGGTTGTTAATTAGTCAAAACAATATTTCGCCAAAAGACATTGCAAAACTCAAAGCTAATTAATTTGCAATGCACAAGGGTTGTGTAAAGAATTATCATCTTCCTAAAAAAAAGAGAGATTTACCATCTGCCTTGTTAACCCAAACTGAAAAATGCTGGCGAGCACCATCTTCAGGAATATCAAGATTTTGATAATAAAAAATCCAATAATTATCCGTCTCTTCGATAGATAATTCGAAATCTTTCAAATTATCAATTTTTTTTTCTGCGACATTTGAAGCAATTAGAGTTGCATCTTCCTGGTTAATTTTTGCTGTTTTCATAGAACTGCAATTTGCAAACAGGCCAGTGGCAAATAAACCCAAAACAAGATAAACACGCATGTTCATAATTTGACAAGCCTAATGCTTATTTGATGTTAGATGGATGGTTTAGATCAAGGCCTGATAGATCCATTCGGATTAAATGGACAACGAACATATCTCCTTGCTCGGCGATGTGTTCCTCTTTGTCTTCTCGCAAATGCGCGTTCCCCTCTCAGTGTTGCACAACATGCCGCTGCAATTCCGCCTCCCCGACGACATCCTCTTCTGATTAAGCGATTCAGGCATTGCACTTCTCTTCTATATGCCCTGTGTTCTGTCCAGTCGCTAAGCCGAGGCCACCAAGTGCGGAATGTTGTCAAACACCTTGTTCTTCGGGCGGCATTCCCTCCAGCCCTTCTTATACAACGCCTGACTCTTCTACAGCATGAAGCCCTGTCTCTCCTATGCACATTTTCATGCTGACTCACGCAATCTCCGGCACAATGTTCTGTTACAGCGATTATAATTCGTCCGGAAGCAGTATCACAACTTGTCGATCCGCTTCCTTGATAATCTTTCATCGGATCGGCACCTTGTTCTTCACCAATATGAAGGCGATTATCTTTTCTTTTAGCTTTTCGGTGAATTTTTTTCTCTTTTTGCTGCACCACATGCGTCAGCTCATGCGCCAGCAGCCGCCTCCCTGCTGTCGACTCCGGGTTGTACTGCCCCCGGTTAAAGTAAATATCCAAGCCGTGGGTAAAGGCTTTCGCGTTCAGGCCCTGGTTCATCTGCACGGCGTCGCTGCCGGTATGGATGCGCACCTGGCCAAAATCGCGGCCGAAGGCGCTGCTCATGAACGTATTGGTTTGCGGGGCCATCGGCTGGCCGTTGCCCTGGCTGCTGCTGAGCTTGGAAGCCAAAGCT
This sequence comes from Lewinellaceae bacterium, assembly GCA_020636375.1. Classification (GTDB taxonomy): domain Bacteria; phylum Bacteroidota; class Bacteroidia; order Chitinophagales; family Saprospiraceae; genus JACJXW01. The sequence goes on from JACJXZ010000002.1 coordinate 621,836, forward strand.
GTTGTGCCGAAGCTTTGCCCGCCGACGGCCTGGCGCATCAGAGGGTAGGTTTGCACTTCCGGCTCCTCCTCCATCGCCCGCTGAAGCCTTGGCGAAAGCGGGTCCATCTGAGTTTGAACAGCGGGTTCTTCCTCCTCTTCCATCGCCCGCTGTAGTTGGGGCGAAAGCGGGCCCATCTGCGTTTGCACTTCCGGCTCTTCTTCCTTCACCGCCCGCTGAAGCTTGCCTTGATCGCCGAAGCCTGGCGCAGGCGATAGCGAAAGCGGGCCAGCCTGCCGCTGCACCCCCTCTTCTTCTGCACATTCAGCGCACATCGTTTGGATAGCCGGCGGCGGGGAAGAAGCCAGCACATTGGCAGAAGAAGACTGGCCCACCACCCTATCGGCCATGGCATCGGCCTCCCGCTCGTATTTGTCGCCGGGCTGGCCGATGGCGAGCTTGGGCTGGACGCTCACGGGGGAGGGAGGGAAAAAGGTGCCTTCGGCGGCAACATATTCCCCGCCGCCCTTCATCGATTGGAAAAAGGGCTGATGGCTTCCGGGCCGCCTTCTGGAGCGGCGAAATATCCTGGTTCTCATGGTTTCAGGTATTTAAAATGGTGAACAATTTCTGGATTTCGTTCCTTATCGGGTAGATGTTGTCCTGGCCCAGGTCGGACCGCATAGCCAGAAGCAGTTCTTCGAATTCGGCCTGCGACTGATGCGGGCCTTCCCGGGCGGCCTGTTCCAGCAGCAGGTTGATCCGCTTGATGACTTCCATGCTGCCGTACAGGCCTATGCTGCTCTTGAATTCGTCGGCCTGAAGCTGCAGCTTGGCTTTTTGGCCCTCCTTCATTTCCTTTTTCAGGCTTTGCCAGATGTTGACGAAGCTTTCGTACAGCTCTCCCCGCCGTTGCATCAGGCTGGCCCTGGCTCGTTCGTTGGCGGCGGAGCGGATGGAAGAGGTGAGCATAAAAGTACACACCAGAGCGATCAGGGATACGCCCACCAGCATGGATCGCTGCGCCGCTTCCATCTGCTGCCCCCGGCTGTCGATCAACAAATAGCCTTGCCAGACGACCCAGATGAGGGCGGCCAGGGTGAGCAGGGTGAGGAGGAGTTGGATGAGGGTGCGCATGGATCAATACTGATTTAAGATAAAGTGTGGCATATTAATTTAAAGTTTCGAACCGTCTGGAGCGCGCGCCTCCAGGTCCGCCGCATTCTAAAATAAAGGATTTTATGAAATTTTTGACCTATCTTTTCACGTTCGCTGGCCTGGAGGCCCGTGCTCCCGTAAAGTTAACAAAGTAGTATTAAGTGGCCGGACATATTTTCGGACAATCAAAACTCATAGGTGCCGCTATCGATGGAGTATGAGCTTTGGTCAATTTCATTGCCAATAGAATGATTTCTCACGCTATAATTTGGTAGTTCTGTATCTGTTATCGGATCCATAACCCTGATGTCGTAGCGAATTACAGTGGGAACGTACCGCTCGTGATTGACAATATTGATTAATGTTGTTTTGTCTTCCAATGTAAGTTGACTCGGTGGCGAACCGGGAACAGAAGTACCCCCGACAGGTACAGAATTAATTCTATCAATTAAAGCGTCATTTACAGACCTCCCATAAGCCGGGATTACAACATATATGAAAAGCATTCCCGTTTCAACCCTATTTGCATCAGAACTTGTACCAGTAGTTATTGAAAGGCGATTCTTAATGTATGTTTCCGCATCCAGGTCAAAATTCCTATTTGAGCTTCCAGTTTGAGGAGTGAGGTTGTCAAAATTATTGCCAGGCCCTCCTAAATGATTATTTAAGAGATGACCTCTCACATAATAAGTATTACTGCCGTTCTTGCGTTTCTTTAAAACCTCCCAGCTATTATTTGTGGCTGTTCCTGTTGGAGAGCCACCAGGCGGAGGCGTACGGTATATCTGAACCTGCATTCCTCGTCCCCAGAAGCCATCAACTGCCCCATCCCAGGTTGGATTAGTAGTCCTTGGAAATTCATTAATACTCGCAATGGCCATCAATCCCGAAAGATCATTACTGATCTCCTCTGCAAGCTGTTCAATTAATCCCCTTCTGGCTTCCTTTTGAGTATCCGTTGCAGAAGCAGGAGGGGAAGTCATCCAAGCTACATGCTGGTCCATTTCCTCCAGCAAACCTTGAACATTATTTCTCGTTCGAATTAGATTTTGGTCTTGCCCTAAATCAAGATTTGCGAGAAATTGCCTAACCGGTTGAGGTGTCCCGCTCGCAACCAATAAATCCCGATTATTATTAGCTGTATAAAGAGAGTGGCTTTCACCCCTGGAATCTCTGAAATTTTTCCTTAACCCCAGCCATCCCATCACCGCTCCCGCAGCGCTCCTCCCCGCCGCCAGCAACCGGTCCAACACGCTGAATCCCACGTCCACAATCCGGTGGATCACCCGGGTCAGAGCGTTGTCCACCACCTCTCGCACCCGCTGCACCATCTCCCCGATGCGCGCACCCAGCCCGCGCAGGCCGATCTGGTTGGCCAGGAAGCCGATGATGGTGGGTATGGCGCTGGCCATGGTGCGTTCCAGGAAGTTGGCGGCGGTGGTGATGTCGCCCCGGGCGATCTCCAGGATGCCGCCGACGAAGGAGTTGACGATCTCCAGGATTTCCCGCAGCCGCTCGATGAAGCTCTGCACCGCCCGGTAGAAGGCCTCCACGCTGCGGATGACCGCCATGATGCCCGAGGGGTCGAGCATGGAGAGCAGGCGGGTGACCATCTGGGTGACGATCTGCTCCATGACCCAGTCCTTGACGTAGTCGAGCACCCGGTCCCACAGGTTGGAAAGGTGTTCCTGCAAATGCCGCCACAGGGCGCCGGGGCCTTCGTTGATCACGTCCTGCACGACGGTCCAGATGCCGGTGAGGCGGCCGATCATGCCGCGGATCATAGCTACCCGTTCCGGCCCGATCCGGGGATGTTCCGCCAGCTTTTGCCAGATCCGCTCCATGGAAATGCCCAGCACGTCCAGCACAAAGCCGACGATGGCCCGGAAGGACAGCTCCTGGGGCGGCTGGATGCCGGCCGCGCGAAGTTCCCCGAACAGCCACCCGGTAAGCCCGCCGATAAGGTGGGTCAGGATGTTGTCAAAAAACTGCTGGAAGCCCTGTTTTAAGGCACGCAGGATGTTAATCAGGAAGGCGATGGGGTCGCGCTGGATGATGTCGAAAGCAGCCATAGCCCGCTCAATGATCTGCATGATGAGGTCGACCGGCACGTTCATCAACTGGAGGACGATCTCTATGACCTTTTTGATCACCTCGACGATGAAAGTGAGCACCCGGCGGATGGGTTCCCCGAAACGATCGACGATGCGGTTGAAGGTGTCGATGGGATGAACCAGATCCTGGATCGTTACCGAATTCCAGATGCCCAGGAACAGGTCGACGACCATTTGAAAGCTGATCCCGGTGCGCTCCACCAGGTTATCCAGCCAGCTGACCATGCGCTCGATGGCGCCGCTCTGTTCGATCTGCTGGAACTGCTCCGGGCCGGCTACCAGTTCCACGAAACCGGACAGGATATTTCGGGCGTTGCGTTCTACCCGCTCGTCGGTGACCGGGTCTTTTCCAAGCAGGACGGTCATGAGGCGATATCCGCGAATGCCGCTGGCGTGTTCCCGCAGCCAGCCCAACAACGCATCTTTGACATACTGGAGCACGGTAAGGGCCACCTCGAGGGCAAAGTCCCAAACCCTTTGCAGGAAATTGCCTGTATCCCGGGCCAGGGCCCGCAGGTTGTCGGCGATGTTGACGAGGTTGGAGGGTTGGACAGCGTTCCACAGAGCGACGATAAGGCCCCTCAACTCGCTCAACAAGGACATGAAAGTGCCGACTTGCGTATCCAGCCAGTCGGCCGTCCGCTGAAGGGTGCCTCTCTCCCTCATCTGCTCCAGCTCAGTTTGCCTGCCGATCAGCAGCAGGAAATCCTCCAGGATTTCTACCGTCGTCGCATTGACTGTTTCATCCCGGAGTGGGTCGTAGCGAATGATCTTTTTGATCAGGCTCCATGCCCGGTTTTCATTAAGGTAGGGCTCGGCCACACCGATCAGCGCCTCTTTTATCCATGTAATGATCTGATCGACCAGGGTGAGCGCAAAATCGATTACCCGGTTCTTTAATTGATTGAACTTCCGGGTAATAACCTCAATAGCATTGTCATAAGGAAACTCGAGTTCGTCCCATGCCTCTTCCACAAGGCCCATGATGTCGCTTGCCCCGAGCCGCAGGCGGGTAAGCTGGTTCTCCACCCATTCAAAAACCCGCTGGATGATGCCGTATTCCTGAAGTTTGTCGAAGATGGCCGTCCCGAAAGGCACCAACCCCATCAGGCCTTCCAACAGGTTGACGGGAGTGCGTTCGACCCGCCGCTCCAACAACGGGTCGTATAAGATGATGACCGTAAAGAGGGTATAACCGGGAATATGGCGGGCGCGCTCGATGATCCAATCGGGGATCAGGTCGACGACGCCAAAGCCCTGCACCATCTCCGGGGCGGCTGTCAGCCCGGCCCGCTGCACGGCTGCTCCCTGCTGCACCGTATGCGTCAGCTCGTGAGCCAGCAGTTTTTGGCCGCTGGGCGTACCGGGGTTGTACTCCCCGCTATTGAAGAAGATGTTGTTCTTATGGGTAAAGGCCCGGGCGCCGATGTCGCTGCTTAGCCGGGCCGCCTGTGAGCCAGTGTGGATGCGGACGGTGCTGAAATCGGCGCCGAAAGCTCCCTCCATGTGCTTCCTGGAAGCCGGCGGCAACGGTGTGCCGGCACCGGAGGATTTCAACCGGGAAGCAAACTGCGGTGTCGTACTCAATCCTCCGCCGACGCTGCGCTGAAGCGCCGGGGCAGTTTGCGCCAGCTTGGCCTGCACTTCCTCTTCTTCCTCCTGGCGCTGGACGGCAGGAGGCACCACCTGAACAGCATCTGCGGCCCACTGCTTTTGGGGCATGCGTTGCACCCTTTCGGCCATCTCGTCGGCCTCTCGCTCCAGGGGGCTGTCGGGAGCGCCTACTTGCAGGCTGGGCTGGACGACAGGGGAAGGCGCCGTCGCGGAAACGGGCATGGCCTGAACGAGAGGTGCCGGAGGCGCGCCAGAAGAAATTTTGGGTCTGCCGCCAGGCGCCTCGGTTTGAAAATTGAATGGCGCTTCCGATTGCGGAATCGCTTCCTGTCGTTGTACGTCTTCCTCCGCCCGCTGCAGCTTTCCCTGATCGCCGAAGCCTAGCGCAGGAGGTAGCAAAAGCGAATCTGCCTGCCGCTGCACCGCTTCGGGTTCTTTTTCGGGAGCGAGAGCCTGGCGCTGGACTTCTTCCGGTTCTTCTTCTGAAGTTATGGCCTGCCGTTGCACCTCCACCGCCTCCTCTTCGGGGCCGGTTTCCCGCCGCTGGATTTCTTCCGGTTCTTCCTCGGGAGCTATCGCCTGCCGTTGGGCCTCTTCCGGCACAGCAGGTTGCCTGCACTCCATGCACAGGCGCTGCACCGCCTCTCCTTGTTGCACATTGCCGTTCCATTGCATCGCCGGCAGGCCTTGCTCCCCGGAGGGTGCCATGGCCTGCCGCCGGAGGCCATCTTCTGTATTGGGGATTGGTTTAGGCTGAAAAAAAGGCGAGCTAACGCTGCTTTCAAGGAGCGTCGTCTTTGAAGAGGGAGTTTTCGAATGGGCCTCTGTGCTTTTGGTAAAAACCTGCATTCAAATTAGAGGTGTTTCGGGAGCGGTTACCATTCTACCAGGATCATCTGCTGCATCCATTTGAACTTTAAAACGGAGTAGCTCCAGGGGATGCGGTCCAGCAGCAGGTCCTGGGCTTTGCGCTCTACGCGGAGCATCCAGGCCTGCTGGCCTTCTTTCCAGCTGATCAGGCCCGGGCGCTGGAGGAAGGCGCCGCGCAGGCCGTCGGGGCTGGTATTTTTCAGGGCCGGCCAGTTGCGGATCACGGCTTCCAGCAGTTGGCGGCATTCCGTTTTTTCTTTGTCCGGAAGGACCAGGGACTGGGGAACGGGCGCTTCCCAGCCAAGCCCGCAGAGCAGTTTTGGAAACAGCAACTGCGGTTCTTCCGGGTTTTCCCGGCCGGTGACCAAAAAATGGAGCAGGTGAACTGCCCGGTGGGTATCGGCGGGGCCTGCCTCCTGGAAGGACAGGTTTAGTTCGTCAAAAAAGGCGGGCAGATATGGGGCCAGCAAGGCCAGCCCTGCATTTTCAACCGGGATGCCTTCTTCTTCAGTGGGCATTCTTCGGGAACGGGCTTCAGCGCGGGAGGGCACGGCCGCCGGCTCCGGCTGTTTCCGGCCATCATCCTGCTGGCTGGCTGCGGGTAGCTGTTGCCCGGCCGGCCGGCCGGCGGCAGCCTCCGGGGCTGAAGGGGTTGCTTTTCTGTGTGCCGGCGCGGACAGGCCCTGTTCTGCCAGCCAGGCCGTTATCCGGACGGGGTCCGGCGGCAGGCGAAAGGCGGTGGCAGTGCCGGCCCGCGCCAGCGCCTTCAGCACTGCGGCCGACTGTGCCGGCGGCAATTCCCGGGCGCTCTGTCCCCGCCATATCTTTAGCACTTCTGCGACGGTGCCGGCCGGCAATTCCCGGGCCGTTTCTATCATCTTTTCCGCAAAAGGGAGGCTGAACTGCCAGGCCAGGCGCTGAAAAACCGGAATGTCCCAGCTTTGCGCCTTCCCGGCCAGAGCCCGGCGGATCAACCCAGGCTGAGCGGCCGCCAGTTCCATCAGTTGTTTTTCAACGACGGCTAACGGCAGCCCCTGCGCATGCCAGGGCAACACGCCCCGTTCGGCAAAGTGCAGGAAGATGGCCAGGATGTTCTCCTCCGCGCTTAGCGTTTCCACGCCGGCGGGCGCGGCTTCCGGTGCCGCTTCGAAGGCCGCCTCGCTCATCTGCCGGATAATCTGCCGGATGCAGCTGTTCACAAACTCCTCCTCAAAGCGCGTTTCCGATAAGCGCTCCAGGTCGACCTCCAGGCGCCGGATACGCAGGATTTGCCCTTCCGGCGCCATTTTGGTGAACACTTTATCCAGCTCCGGCAACACCTTCTCCTGAAACAAACGCCCGGCCCGGCGTGCCAGGTCGGCAGCGCCTTGCTCGCGGGGAAGCTCCAGGTCGAGGATTTGCCGGCGGATGCGGTGCATAGGGATGAATGTTATATTAACGTGAGGTTTGTTGCCATTCAGCGAACTGAGGTTGAGGTTGAGGTGGGAGTCTCAGGCAAGCCAAGTTCGAGGCATACTTGCCAGAGCATGCCGGGATTGCGGCTGCCATCGCTCGCCCTCAGCCTCAGCCTTAACCTCAAACCTCATATTATACTAGGGAATAGTGTGGTTCAACCGGTAAGGCAGGCTGAAGTCGGCAATAGCTACGCCCTCCTTATTCAGGATGATAATAAACGTCCCGCCTTTGGGTACGCCGCCGAGGTGTTCGGCGCCCAGCATGTCAGGCTTAAAGGAGTTGGTTCTCTGGCCTCCTGCGGCAAGGGAATAATTCTGGACTAAACCATCCTCGATAAATTTGCCCACGACATCAAAATCGAGGTTGAGTTTCTGGGTTAAATAGCGGATAGCGCCAACAATGTTTTTATCAAAGTCTTCAACCAAATCGGGTATATTGGGATTATCTGGATTTGAGGATTCACCGAATGTAAAGCCATCAATCTCGTAAATATTCCTCCCAACATGCCCTTCAATCCGGTAAAAATCAGCATTGTCCAAAGAGAAGTACAGCGGCCGGGTGACGTGCCAGTCTTCGGGAGCGTTGTAGCTGTCGTCATCATCGGAAGCATGGTAAGACAAATGCTGGTTGTATTCCCGGGCTTTGGTGCGCTGGTAATCCCAGAAGTAATGGAGGGAGCCGGGCCCGGCGGACAGGGGATAATAAAACGGGATGGCCTGCTGGCCCAGCGGATGCCCCAGGTTTTTGCCGGGCGTGATCCTGACCTTGCTGAAATCGGGCGCAAACGGGTCGCCCTCTTCCCGGCGATATTTTGGAGGCAGCAGCTTGTCATCCGGCAGCGGGCCAATTCCTCCCTCATCGGTTGCATCCCAGAGGTAGAAGCTTTCCATGATTTCGAACAGGCGGCGATAGTAAAACCGGGTTTTTTCCCAGCGGGCGGCATTGCCATTATAGATGGGCGGCTGGTGGAAAGTATCGCGCACCGGCGCCGCCAGCCCATCCTGGCCGGGCCGCCAGGCCGGGCCCAGGGCCAGGTGCCGGTTGCGCTTGGAAAAGGAATCGGAGGTAAGCAGGCAAAGCCCAGCCATGAGTTCCTGTAGCGTCTCGCGGCATTCGTGATAGGCCCGGATGAGGTCGCGCGCCCAGTCGTAATAATACTGGACGTAACACATTTCTATTTTTGGGACCTCTATTGGAACCTCCGTTTCTCCTTCTCCTCCTTTTTTTACTATTTTTATTATTGTCCGGGGCCTTTCGACGTAGCGCGTGTAAGCCTTCCAGTTGGTCAGCAGGTAATTGAGCACTTCCCTGAACCTGGTTTTCGGCAGTTGGGGAAACAACGTCTCGTGGTAATCCCGGAACAGGATGCCTGCCTGGGTATTTACTCTATGCAATGCTTCCTCAACGATGGGTTTCCAGGTGTCGTAAAGGTGCTTCAGCTCCGTAATCGTTTCCGGAAACTCGGTCAGGTCCAGTTCCTCCGGGGTGCAGTCGTCGTCCGGCCGCAGGCCGAAGCGGTAAAGGGGAATCGTCGCCAGGGCAAGGGCCGGATGGAAAGCCCGGTACAGGTCGTCGTCAGCAGGAGTGCTGTCGGCCGGGCTGAAGGGCGGGGAAAAGATATAGTCGGACCTTTCAAAGGGGCGCCCCCCTTCCATAAGCCCACGCACCATCTCCAGCTTTCCCGTTTTTTTCAGGTAATCTTCCAGCTTCATCAGATAGAAGGCCGGGCCGTCCGGGCCGGGCATTGCGACAACCACCTTATCCGCCGTGAAGGGTACATCGCGCTCCATATTGGTCTGGGGCGTCAGCCAGCGGCGGGTACTGCCGTCGATGGTGTCTTTTTCCTCCAATCCCAGCAATTTCCAAACCTGTGCCTCTTTAAAAAAAGGATAGTTCAGCTCCTCTTTGTCTTGATCCGTCAATGCATAATAACCGATAAACGGCCTTTCTTTCGGCAAAATGAGGAGATGGCCGTCCGGCGTTACGCCCTGCCCGGCGCAGATGGTTATGCTGTAATCCTTATTACTGAACACTTCCAGGCCGCCCACTACGCCCCACCCGGTAAGGCACACCCTCGAAAGGCGGGCGGCCGTGCCGGAAGCCAGGCTGTCTTCCAGCTCTTTTTTAATGGCCGCTACATCCTGCTCCAGGGTTTCCACCTTAGGCTGAACTTCTTTCTTCCAGGCGTTTATGACATTAACCAGGGCGACAACGCTCGTCAGATTCAGGCCTTCGACAAAGGTTTTAAATTCCTCCAGGCCCAGGTTCTGGATATTTGTTATGGAAGTTTTGATCTCGTTGACCTGCACTTCGAGGTTTAGCCCTTCCAAGCTGTCGATCCGCTGGCTCAGCAGTTCATCCAGGCGGCTGGCCTCTGCTTCGGCCAGGGCTTTTATTTCCTCTTCGGTGAACGCATGGGGCAGGGTAGCCGCAAACGCTTCGATCTGTTTGCCGATTTCTTCCAGGACCGCCTGCTTCTCGCTTTCCAGCTCTGTTTTCAGGGCGAAGGTTTTGGCCACTTCCGCCAGGATGGCGGCCTGGAGGCCGTCGTTGGCATGGGAAAGTTCTTGGCGCAGGGCATCATCCCAGTTTTTGGCCTGTTCCAGGACGGCGGCGTCCAGCTTGCCGGCCTCTTCCAGGACTTTGTCCAGCCAGCCCTGCGGGAAAGGCTGGCCTGGCAGATCTTCCCATATTTGGGATATGGCTTGTTCCAGTTCCTGCGCCCACTCCTGCCGGAGCTTTTCTTCCAGCGCGGTTATTTTGGCGTCAAAACCGGCGAGCTGCTCCTGGACGTAGGCCTCATAAGCCTGTTGGATCGCTTTCTTCAAATCCTCCAGGCTGGCCTTGATCTGGTGTTCCAGGGCGCTCAGTTGCTCCTGAGTCGCCAATTGGGCTATGGCGGCCTGGATCAACTGGCCTACCTGCTCCGGAGTGGTTTTGCCGTCAATCTCTTTTTTGAGTTTTTGGATTTCTTCCGGAATGAGTATCAGTTGGGCATACTTCGCATCGATGGCCGAGATTTCGGACCGGAGCAAAACCTTCAGCTTATTCAGCTCGGCCAGCACAAAGGCTTCGCTTACGCCATTGCCGCCACCGCCGCCGCCGCCGCCGTTGTTTACCAGGCCGAACAACTTTGTGATGTTGTCTTCTGCTTCCTTTAAGCGGCCGGCCAGGCCGTCGATCCCGGCGGTTTTTTTCTCCACCGCCTGGAGCCGGCTTTCTATGGCTTCCCGCAGTTCGCTGACTTTGGCCCCGGCGATGCCGGCAGCGGTAGCTTCGTCAATTCCAGGCTGGAAGCCGTCCAGCCGTTGTTCGAGGGTGCTAACTTTTTCGGGGATGCCTTCCAGCGGTTTCAGCCTGGCATTCACTTCTTTCTCCAGGCGTTGCAACGCGTCCAGCAGTTCTTTTTTTACCTGCTCCAGGGCGGGGCTGCCTTCCGCCTCCAATTTATCCAGCCTTTGTTTGATGCCGGCCAGCTCCCTGGCTGCCTCGGCGCGCCAATCCGATAAAGTTTGGATTGCCCCATCCTGCCCGTCATCCCGGGTATTGTTATCTGCCAGGCCGGTTTCGAGCGTGGCGATCCTGGCCCTGATCTCCTCCAGGCTGGAGGGCAGGGGAATGTTCGAAATGTCTTCCCGCAGCTGCTGGATGGCCTCATCCTGGCGACTGTCGCGTTTGACGCTGGTGCCAATTTCCCGCCGCAACTGCTCGATATTGATCATCTGTTGGTTGTCCCGCCGCTCATTAGCCGACAATTCGGTTTCCAGCGCGGCGATCTTGGTGTTGATCTCACCGAGGTTGGGTAGATCGGGAGGAATGGAAATGTTCGAAAGGTCTTCCCGCAGTTGTTGGATGGCCGTGTCTTGTTGGCCGTCGTGTTCGCCGTTGGCATTCAGGCCCGACTCCAGCGCGGCGATCCTGGTGATGACCTCTTTCAGGTTGGGAAGATCGGGGGGTATGGAAATGTTTGAAAGGTCTTCCCGCAGCTTTTGGATGGCTGTGTCCTGCCGGCCGTCGTGTTGGCCGTTGGCGGCCAGGCCGGACTCCAGCGCGGCGATTTGGGCTTTGACCTGCTCCAGGCTGGGAGGAAGGGGGATGTTCGAAATAGCTTCCTGCAGCTTTTGGATGGCCGTGTCCTGCCGGCCGTCGTGTTGGCCGTTTGCGGCCAGGCCGGACTCCAGGGCGGCGATTTGGGCTTTGACCTGCTCCAGGCTGGGAGGAAGGGGGATGTTCGAAATAGCTTCCTGCAGCTTCTGGATGGCCGTATCCTGCTGGCCGTCGTGTTCGCCGTTGGCGTCCAGATCCCCCCGCAATTGCCGGATATCTGTTGCCTGTTGGTTGTCCCTGCTGTCGTTGTTGGCCAGCCCTGTTTCGAGGGAAGCCACTCTGTCCTTCAGCTCCTTCAGGCTGGAGGGAAGGGGGATATTCGAAACATCATCTTTCAGCTTTTTAATATCGGCATCCTGCCGGTCGTCCCGCTTTGCATTGCCGGCAAAATCCTGCTGCAGCTGGCTGATAGTCTGATCCTGCTGGTTGTCCCGGGCATCGTTGGCGGCCAGGCCGTTACGCACCGCTCCGACTTCCGTCTTCAGCTCGTTGAATTCAGATTTCGGGGTCATGCCATCCAGGCCCTGCTGCAATTGCTGTATGTCGGTTTCCTGCTGGTCATCTCTGCCGTCGTTGGCGGCCAGCCCGGTTTCCAGGGATTCCACTCTGGCGTTAAGCCCCTCCAGGCTGGGAGGAAGAGGGATATTGGAAATGTCGTCCTTCAGCTTTTTAATCTCCACGTCCTGGCTGGCATCTTTGGATTGCAGCGCGGCGATGGCGTCATTTACAGCCACTAAAGCTTCATCGATCAGCCTTTGCACTTCCGCTTCCGAGAGGCCGGGGCCTAAATTTCCGATCTGGTCCTGCAAGTCCTGGATTTGCTGAAGGATTTCCGACAGGTCGTCGCTGCCGGGGCTGCCGTCGATCAACTCGACCATAGCGTCCAGCATTTCGGTCAGGCCGCGGTATTTGGGGAACGCCCGGTTATCCGTTTTAAAGATCTGGAAGGCCGCCCTGATCTTTTCGAGCAATTCTGATTTAGTCATGGTCTGAATTCAGGTTTAAAGGTTCGGTTATTCGGGGGAGCATTCGTCGGCGGGTTCCTCCGCTTTGCAGGCGCAGGAGCAGGGCAGGGCGTTGAGCAGCTTCACCAACCGGGCGGCAGCTACGTCCACCTTGCAATAATCGGGCGGGTTGCACCGGGCTTTTTCAAACATCCAGATGGCGAAAGCTTCCTCGAAGGCGTACAAGTCGTCCAGATCCAGATAGCAAAAGCGCACGGCCAGGTGGGCAGGCATTTCCAGGCGGAACTCGTGTTCGAAGAAGGCCCGGAAATCCGGGTCAGAAAAGCGGGTGGTCTCCGCCGGCGCCACTACCGTCAGCCAAAAAGAATAGGGATCTTTAGGGGTTTCTTCCAGCACGCAGCCTAAGGGGATTTGGAGCAGCGGGTCGTCGGCTTCCAGTGGCCGCAGCAGGATGTGTTCTAGGATGTGAAAGCCCTCATGCTGCCGGGTAGCCCGGGCCGGCCGGACCAGGGGGATGACCTCGTCGATGATCCGGTCTTTGGCTTCGTCTTCGGACAGCGGCTCGCTTTCCAGCAACACCTCTATCTCCATATCAGCCCCTCCCTGCTCTACCGTGACCGATTTGCCTTTTTCTTTTTTGATATAATTTTTTACCAGAGCTGCCCGGAATTTCCCCCCGGGTATGCTGAGCAGCCGGAACCATATATCCTCCTCCACCGCCTCCGATTCCTCGTAATACCTGGCCTGCCAGATGGACTGGTAGAGGCGGTCGATCTTGTCCTGCGCCAGGCGGCCGGAGGAATACGCCGGCGAGATCATCAGCGGCACGGCTTCCTGCGGGTTGGCCGCAGAATCCCCGGCCTCCAACCGCCGGCGCAGCGCTGCCCGGTAATTGGCCATGCCCCGCCGGTTGCTTCCCTGGGCGATATCGATCCGGTAGGCCGGCTCGGCAATGAGGGAGCGGGCTTCCCAACTGGGAATGCCCAGCTTGCGCACGACGCGTTTCTGCAGGCCGGAGACATTGGCCGTATTCCATACGTCGGAGACGTTCCTGGCCTCATTAAACGCCCGGTAGTTGTATCCCTTGTTGCGTTCCCGTGCCAGGTCGGCGATTTCCCGCAGGAAGTCGGCCTTGGCCTCCAGGTACTCCCCAAAAGTCTGCTGGCGCGGGTTGTCTTCGGGTTCGGCTTCGGGGCGCAGCAGGGCTGCCGCGTAAGCGCTGAAAGCTTCGCCGAAGCGGGCGATCAGGTGGTCGAGCAGGCGGTTCATCCGGCGCTGCTGGTCGGCGGGGGATTCCGCCAGCTTCCTGATCTCTTCAACATGATAATTATTGTCGTCGGCCGTGTATTTTGCCCAGAAATAATCCTCGATCTGCCGGCTGTACAGGTCCACCAGGCGGGAAGCGGGCGCAAAGGCCGCCGCCAGTTTCTCCCGCAGGTCGAAGAGCCCTGAAAAGGAGGTGGTGCCTGCCCGCAGCGTTGCCAGCTTTTCGGCAGCCAGTTCCCGGTCATTTTTTTGATCCGGGTTGTCGTTCGCATCCAGAACGCTGACGAGGCTATCGGGGATGTGCCCGATGACCACGTTCCAGTCCGCCGGCCCGGCAGTGAAAGGCGCATGCACGCCGATCAGCTCCCGCATGCCGGGCACCTCGTACAACAGGGGCATGACGCGGGTGGGCGCATCCGCCTTCTGGTCGACCGACAGCAAACGTCGGACCTGTCCCAGCTGGGCCAGGTAGGAAGCCAGGATCTGGTCGTAATAGGCCAGATAGGCCTGCAGGTGGCGGGCCTGGGCCCGGCGCTTCAGGGGCGCATCATCGGGCGGGGGGTTGTCGCCAACAGTATAGGTGGCCGGCAGGTCGTACTGCAGGCTGCGGTAATCCGACAGGTCCGGCCGGAACGTGCCTTCTTTCCACTCCGGTCCGCCGGGGTCGCCCAGCGGGTCGGGGAAGTGAATTAAACGCAATAGTTCCAGGCGCTCTTCAACATGCTTCTTGTTCATGCTGAAGGTGCGCGCTCCCTTGGTGACGCGGAAGGAGCAACGATCCAGGTCGATGACCGGCTTGCAGTAGGGCGGCGCGGGCTCTCCGGGTTCCAGCAGCGAGGCCGGATGGGGGAACTCCCCTTTTGTTTCTTCTCCGGCATTGTTGGTGTAAACCAGATACTCGGATTTTTCGGCAAAAGCCGCGCCCTCTTCTTCCGGCGCTTCGTCCACCTTCAGCACCGGCAGCGCGACGACGCCGTCAACCGACATCACTTCCCGCAACAGGTCGGAATGGTAGTATTCGCTGCGCGGCCGGTTGTCGCCTAATTCCGCATCTTCCAGGAACCCATGGCACAGCAAGGGGCCGTTGAAGATGTGCTCTGCCGAGTAATTCCTGCCCTGCGCCTTCAGCTCTTTCAGCCGCTGGGCAAAGGTGCGGAACCGGGGTACCGGGCTGAGGTACTCCTGCATGAGGCGGATAGCCTCGGCGAAAATGTCCACTTCATCGGCCTCCGGCGCCACTTCGATGTGCAGGCAGATTCCGATAGGGCGCTGCTCCACGATGCGGATATCCACAAAATCCTCGCACAGGCCCCGGTTTTTATGCAATTGCTCCTTCACCTTTTCCACTATGGGATCGACCAGGTTGGGGATGCCGGCGTCGATGTTCTCGTCCAGGTCGAGCAGGATGCTGTACAGGCCGGAGAGGGGAAGCCGCTCGTCTCCTTCTTTCCAGATGCCTACGCCCCAAAGGCCGTATTCGCAGAATTTTTCGTCGAAAAGGTATTCTGCGATGGCGCCTGCGTTGTCTTCGGGTTCTGGCTTGTCAGTGGGGGAAAGGTTGTCGTAGTAAGCTACGATCTTTTTTATCAAATTCAGATAATCCTGGATGCTGGTGTTTTCTACGGTAGAATCAATTACTATTGTGATTTCCTTTCCGTAGCCATTATTCCCCCGAGGCGGGAAAATATTAAAAACGTTTCTCAGAAACATTGCAACAGCAAATTCTCTTACCAGCCACCTGCTCACTGTTTCCTGTGGGAATGCAGAATAGAACAACTCCTTTAAACCCTCAGAAAAGAAACGCTCATAATTAGCCTTCTCCTGGTAAAACTCAATTACTGCATCGAGTTTCGAAATATTTGTTTCTCCGGTAATGTTTTTATACCCTTCCTGCAATACATGGCGGCGTTTCCGCTCCAGTTCGCTCCAGGAGCGGGGGCCGGATTTGGGGATGGCCTTGTAGGCTTTTAGCGCGGTCCCACTTAATTTTTCGATCAAAGTTCCCTTTAGATAGCCTATAATTTTTTTAGGATCATCCCCCACAGCGCCCAATGCCGCATAATCAAATATTTTTATTGTCTCATTCTGCAGGTCATCTAATGTTTGATAATCAGATAATTTTTCTTGAAAAATTTTATTGATTTCCGGATCGCCGGACTTAGGCAAATCCGGCTCCTCCGGAAACCGCACGATATAATCGTAAATCGCATCCAGTTGCTCTGGAGTCGCCTCACCTTTTAATTCTTTCTGGATTTCCAGCTTAGCCAGTTTATCCAGGTCGGCCGCCTGCCCGCCGATTGCAGTGATGTAAGGCAGGCAATCAGAAAGGGATTCGAAGAAATAAATTTTACGCTTAATTTGAAAAAATATTTGTCTTACCAATTCCGGCGCCTTTTCTCTTTGAACATCATCAACATCTATGACTATTACTTCTTGTCCATCAGTTACTTGATAAATATTCCCCTCCTCATCCTCGTAATATTGATTTCCTCCGGCATCAAAAATATTGCCGCTTTCATCCACGGTTAAAACAATATCATCGCCGTTAGATATCTGCACATCCACATCATCGACGAACACAGGGTTGCCCTCCTCGTCCGTTTCCAGTTGAATTCCGGGAATGTCCTTCCAGTGCCTGAGAATAAAGTTCTTTATCGCCTCTTTGTCTATTACAATATCCCCGGTATACAAATCCGGAAATTGTATTCCCGTGGAGGACAATTTCAGTTCTTCCTCTCCCCGGATGATCCAGGCATTTTTCACCCCTTCCACATCGATCATCAGCTTGCGGTAATCCAGGGCGGTGACCGGGCTGCCGGGCAGCACGTCGGCGGCTACGAACCAGGGCTGGCTGTTATTGCCAGGAGGGCTCGCCATCAGGTCCTCCACCGGCAGCATCCGGGTGCGGTAGCCCAGGTCGGTGATGCCGTAACAGAGCAGTTCCAGGAGCGTGATGCCGGGGTCGTGGGCGTTGTAGTCGGTCCACAGCTCGGTCGCGAAGTTTTCCAGGTGGCGGATGCCTTCGGCGCGCAGCCGGTCGAAATCCAGGCTGGGATGATCGGGGCGGGCTTTGGATATGGCTTTGGATATGGGCATGGTTTGGAGTTTACAGTGGTATGTCTTTTGCTTCTACAACGTGCTTTTTTGAACTGCACAGGATGCCGTGGGCGGCGCCGGGGCGGATGGGGTCGTCCTCAACCAGTACGCCATCCTTGGTGATTTCCAGGCTCTGCACGAAGACAACATCGATATACGGCAGCTCTTCTACGAACTGGATCAGGCGGCTGCGGCGCAGGGTGTGGCCAAAAGCCGGCGGCGCACCCCCTTCGTCCAGCCAGGGGGAGAGGAAGCGGCGCAGGTCCTCGTCGAGCTGCTGCTTGAAAAAGGCGACGTCGACGCCCGGCCGGAAGGCGACCTCGATATCGACTTTCACGATTTCGTACTGGGCATTGACGACGTAGAGGGTAGGCTCATCCGGCTCCTTGGCGCCCAAAAAGAGGCAGGCTCTTTCCAGCAGGTAATCGCGCATTTCGTCCAGGTCGCCTCTGGGGAATCGGGGCTGGTTGCGGGCCGGGCCGACGCGCTTGTCGAGGCTGGGGATGACGGCCACGGCCACGCTGCCGGGCGCCTGCTCGGAAGGGATGGTGAAAAAGTACTGAGTATGGGGGATGCATTTGGCCGCGGCGATCTCCGGGAAGGCTTCCAGCAGGAGGTGTTCGTAATCCCAGACGGTGACGGCCCGGCCGCGGTGGCGCAGGCGTTCGCTGATCCGCATATAAAAAGCCAGGCCTTCCGATTCAGGCAGCCGGCCGCCGGAAGTGGCGAAGGGCTGCTCAATCTTTTTGATGGCCGAGCGGCTGAGCACCAGCTTGCTGATCGTGCCTTCCGGCAGGCCGTCTGCCAGGTGGCTGTACTCGTTGGTGTTGGTGTCCAGGAAATGCGCCTCGACGGCCTGGGCGCTCAGGTAGGCGATGCCGGGCAGGGCCGCCGCCATCCGCAGGGGATCCGCCTGTTCGGCGCCCGTCACCCGAAGCCATAGCCATTCGGGAGGGAGCAGGGTGTTGCCCTCGCTGGATATGTCCTCCGGGATGCTCAGCTGGATCAGCCCGCCGCGGGTGAAGCCCCGGGTGCTGTCCAGCAAAATCTTATCCGGATTAATCGTCTTCCATTGGTTGTATTTGCTCAGATAAGACCATTGAATCTTCGGAGCGTTGGCCTCCGGCATTTTTTCCGATCCCTCCACTGTTTGCACCAGCAGGGAGAGGTTGGACCCCGGCTTCAGCTGGCTCAGGCCGATGTACAGATGGCCGCGAATCCGCCGGTCGATGTCCTGGCCGATGAAGTCTTTGAATAAGGTCACCGGCTCAAAGGAATATTGCGGCATCCCGGCGTCCGATAATGCCGGCACTCCGGCTTCCGACAACTGCAACTCGGCTCTTTCGTAACCGCCGAAGGGGTGGAGATAGAAAAATTCGTCTACCGCAGGGTCCAGTTCCTGGCCCTCGGACACGTAGTCCAGCTCCATGGAATTGAAGGTGGGGGTGTAGGGGGGGAGAAGGGCATTGGGAGGATCTCCGGCATCAACCGGCACCAATTCTTTAGGATATTCTTTATGGAACAGCTCCCCTGTAAAAGTCAAGCGAACAAAACCCCTTCTAATAGATGGGTCAAATTGAGAAAAAGAATAGGTTGGATCTGGATCTCTTTGAGAGAATATGGAATCTGGACCCGAAAATTCAAAACTCATTTTAGTACTATCCCTCGGGTCAGGAGCACCCGCATCAGGATCAAAATCGACGTCGTCGTTAACAAAGCCCAACTCAAAAGAATCTACGCCCTCAGTTTGAAAATTATTATTACCTAAAAATTCAACCTCCACACCACCATTCGCATCGGATGGGGTACTGTATCCTGTATAATGGACTTCGAGCTTATCTGTGTCACTTCCCGTAAACGGCTCCACCCAATTCGGCCTCAACACCACCCGATCCAGTTTTTTCAAAAAAGCCTCGGCGAATCCGACATAAAACCGGGCCCCTTTGGGCGCCGTAGCCCCAAAGGGCATCATCTGCTGCGTGCCGTCGGACACCCCCTGGTCGGTCTGCAGGATCAGGTTTTTGCTGACCCCTTCGGCCCGGACGCTGACGGTAAATACTTTGCCGCCTTGCCTGGAAATGAGGTTCCTATAATCTTCCACGCCATTATCCGCAAAAAACATCCCCTTCTTCAAAGCGATCTTAACGGCCGGCCATTGGGTCATCGGGTTGTCTTCCATGGGGACGAGGGGGGGGAAGTCTTTGGGAAGATAGAGCCTCAGATTTAATTGTTGGCCACTTATCTCAAAGAAAGAGGCCGATTCTGTTGGAAAGGGTGTCGAAGCGGTTAGAAATGGTGCATTCCAATCACCATAATTCGTCGTTCCTATTGACGAAGCATTAGAAATTTCGATTTCCGTCCATCCCTCTTTTCCCGACAGCCTTACTTCAAAAAGGTTATTAACAATTGGCCCTGTCAAAACAGTAGTATCATTAAGGGCATTTTCAATATTTATTTCTATCAACCTGTTCCCCTCCTGCAGCAACAACTGCGGGGAGGCGATGACGAACCCTACCTCCTGCTCTTCCGCTGTTATGTCGTCGGAAAAGAGGCGGACGCCGTCCTGGATCAGGGGCGGGGTGTGGCTCCGGCCGAGCACAGTTTTGTCATTTTCGAAGGATTCTTCCGCCGCCGGGTTGTTCAGGGCGTATATACCCGGCGGCAGGTAAAAGCTCTTCACCGCTTCAATTTTCGCCTGGCTCACTACCCAGTCCTGAACCGTTTCGTAGAGGATGGGGCGGCCGTTCTGGTCTTTGCCGCCGAAGAGCTGCGTCCCTTTCTCCACGAACTGGGAGTCGAAGTTTTTAGCCAGGGTAAAGATCAAGAAGACGCTGTCGGGCTGAGCCGGGGCGCGGTGGAGGGCGAGCACCTGTTCGTAGTAAAAGTCAAGCTGCCTTTTGACCAGCTCGTTGAGGCTGTCCTGGGCGTGGCGGAACAGGCGCAGGAAGGCGATAAACAGGGAAATGTGGGGCTGTACGATGCGGTATTCTTCGTTTTCGGGTTTTTCCATGCGGGCCAGTTCTTCGTCGAAGGCGCGCTGGGCGCGGTTTTTCAGCACCACGTAGGCGTTGTAAAATTTCACGAAGATGCCGCGCAGCTGTTCGCGGGGGTAGTCGGCCGGCGCCTCGGCCATAATGCGGCCGTAGTCGGCCCAGTCGGCCAGGCCCCAGCGGGCGTCGTCGGTCACGAAGTAGCGGTAGAGCTCGGGATTGAGCTGGTCGTCCATGGCTTTGTGGAGGCTGATCAGCTGGAAGAAGGGGCTGGCCAGCTCTTCGATATCCCGCTCGTTGGCGCGCCGGATGAGGCCGAGCAGCAGGTGTTGCAGCGGGTGCCGGATGGCCACCAGCTTGCGGTAGTGGCCTTCCAGTCCCTTCGCCATCCGGTAGAGGATTTCGGCCAGGTTGCGGTATGCCTGCGTCTCCTGCTGGCTCTCCCCTTCCTCATAGCTTTCCAGCAGGACGCCCAGGGCGTAGTCGGCCTCGTCATATTCCTTGCGGAGCTGGTTGAGGTCAATGGCGGACAGGACTGCCAGATAGGTGAGGGTCTCCGTTTCCCAGAAGCAGGCCCAGTCGCCGTCGGGGCGGTCGCTGAAGTCAAACCAGGAGAGCAGGGCAGCGTAGCGGTGGGCGGCCACCAGGAGGTCCTGCATGGAGCGGTCATCCAGTTGGAAATGATCGGGGGCCAGGGCGGCCAGCAGGCGCGTTATCCGGGTAGAGCCGTTGCGGCGGAGCGGATGCGGTTGTCGGATAATTATATTGCTCATTGGGCAATGATGGTAGCTTCTCGTTTATAAAAATCATATACATAATTGTACCGGCTATTGGTGGCGCGCACGGTGATGTCCACCGATATTTTCAGCCGGCCTTCCAGCAGGTTTTCATCCTCCAGGATTTCGATGCCGTTCAGTTTCACCCGGGGTTCGTAGTAGAGGATGGAACGGTCGATCAGGTTCCTGACGTAGGTCAGCAGGCTTTCGTTGATAGGCTCGAAAAGCAAGTCTTCCAGGGAACATCCGTAATCGGGCCGCATGACCCGCTCGCCGGGGCGGGTGGTCAACAGGATGGTCAGGCTCTGTTCGATATCGCGGATATCGGAGGCCATGTCCACGCTGCAATCCGCGCCGGGCGCTCCCGCCCGTTCTTTGCTGAAAGTTACCGGGAAGGCCCAGCCGGTTCCGAGGAAGGGTTGTTTGTCCGGAGAAGGCATTTGCTTTTTTTTTGCTGCAAAATTTTGTTTCCGCTAAGTCGGAACCCGAGGAAAACAAAATTTTGCAGCCGTTCGCGGCCCGGGGCTTTTTGCATGGCCCTGGCCGGCTGAATGATTAGTGCGCTGTTCTTCAATTCAAAGCGCCTACCAGCCCTCGACGCAATTCATCCGCCGATGAGGACCGTGCCGGCGCCGGCGGTAATCAGGCCGCCGTGGGCGGTCGTGTCGCCCATCCGGGCGGCCGGCTGGCCGCCGATCAGCACAGTGGCGGATCCGGCGGCAATGCTGTCGGGCGGGCCGGCGCAGGTGCACAGGCTGCCGACGGTGGCGGCCGGCATGCCTTCGATGAGCACGTTCGGGACTCCGGGAGGCAAAATGGGGCCTCCGGTATGGGGGTTGCCGCTGCCCGGGTTTACCAGGGGGCAGGTATGCATATCGCCGGATCTGGCTGCTAAGGGCATATTCTAAAGTTTAATTGATCTTCACAAAACTGCCGCGGAGGGTCAGGTCGCCGGAAGCGGTGACTTCGGTTTTCGACTGGCCCTGGATCTTGAAATTCGTGTTGGCTTTCTGGCTCACCTCCATGCCTTCCAGCTTGATGTTCTGGGCGGCTTTGAGGGTGAGGTCCTTCGCCGATTCGATGGTGATGCCGTTGGCTTCCATGGTGATCTTGTTGCCGTGTTCGTCTTCCAGGTGGACCTTGTCGGCGTCTTCGTCGACGAGGATTTTTTTGCCGCCGGGCGTTTCGAGCGTCATGCTCTTTTTTTCGTCGTCGAATATCCATTTCATTTCGCTGCGGGTCACCCAGCCTTTCTGGTGGTTGTTGTCGGTGGCGGTTAGCGGGGCCGGCTTGGCGGTGCTGTTCAGCATGCCGAGGACGACAGCCTGGCGGGGGTCTTCATCCAGGAAGCCGACGACGACTTCGTCGCCCAGCTCCGGCCGCCAGAAAGCGCCGCGGTTGTTGCCGGCATCCTGGCAGGCGATGCGCATCCAGGCGCCGTCGCCCTGGTTGTCCAGCACCGGCAGGCGCACCTGGATGCGGTGGGCGTTTTCGGGGTCGTTTTCCAGAGCCGTCACCACGCCGATCTGCAGGCCATGCACCGAGGGCAGCAGGGCGGCGGCCGGCGCTTCCTGCACATCGTCGAACTCCTGGGCGAACCAGCGCTGCGGCAGGCCAAACTGGGCGTGGGCGTACCACATGCCCTGGTTGATCTCGTGAGTGACCGCCGTGACCAATACCTTGCCGCTGTGGCGCTGGCCGACGTTGACCAGCTGGATCATGTCGCCGGGATAGATATCGGCCACGCCCTGGAATTTGACCCGGCCCTGGCTTTTGGCCAGTTTGCCTTTGACCTGCTGGGCTTTGGCCCACTGCTGGGATTCTTCCGATCCGAGGTGGCCGGTATGCTGCAGGGGCCAGTGATCCAGGCCCATCACCTGGGTATAATCCGTATTGGGCGGCGTGCCGGGCAACTCCAGCCCGACAGCGCCGGCTGCGCTTTGAGCAGCGGAGGTCACCGCCGGCGGGAGGGACGGAAGGCTCAGGCCACCGCCCAGGCCGCCGCCTTCGGGTTCGCTTTCTTCCAGGTCCTGGTTGTCGGGGTTCCAGATGCGGGCCTTCACGGTGGGGTACTGGTCGCGGGCGTCCATCTGGCCCTCGAACTCGAAGATGTTGACCCCATATTGCAGGGGGAACTTCGCCTCCTGCTCAAAATCGGGCTTTTTGATTTTCACTTCCCCATCCCTGGCCAGCACCAGCATGCCGTTGGCTTCGGCGCGGGTGGACAGGAAGTCCCAGTCGGTAGCATGAAACTGCACCATTTCCTGGTGCGTCCCGGGGGTATCCTCCACGTCGGGCTGCAGGCCGCGCCCCCGGATAAGCTCGCTCATGATATCGCTGTCGGTGAGGTTGTAGAAATACTTGTTTTTGCGCCCCACCGTCAGTTTAACCGCCTCATCCTTGCATTCGATCTCGATATGAGACTGGCCCTCCTGGATGATGCGCAGGGCATGGCGGACAATGATCCCTTTGAATATCAGGGCATTATTGCCGTGATAACCCGCATGGATTTCGATGGGGTTGCCGGGGGAAAGCAGGTCGGTATCGCTGACTTCGAAACGCTGGTTCGACACGTCCCCGTCGATGAAGGTGAGCACCGCAAAAGGAATGCGGTTGGCGCACCGGGACACCCGGATGCCGGACGGCCGGACGATATCGGGCAGGGGCTGGCCGTTGACTTTTATCAGGGTAGTGGAAAGATCAGCGGATTCCGTTCCGGGAACGGCCAGCTGATTGACATTCGGATCAAACATGCTAACTTATTTCTCGATGGGCGGAAACAATAAACTTTTGCCGGCCAGGTCGCTCCGGAAGGAGGTCAACCCGTTGGCAGCGGCCACTTCGAGCAGGAAGCGGGGCGATTCGTAAATGGCGTGGCACAACTGGTCCAGCCGTTCCCCTTCCCGCAAGGCGCGGACGTGGGTCAGGTCGGCAGACCGCAGGTCGGCATCCAGCACCCGGGTCACGTTGTCCGTATCCCGCCTGAACTTCAACTGGACTTTCGCCCGCAGGGGCGTGCCGTTGGGCCGGAACAGGGTGTAGGTAATATCGATCGATTCGACAACGCCCTGGAAAATGAATTTGCCCCAGACGATAATCAGCTTATTGGGGCGGTGTTCCTGGCCGTTGAAGCCTACCGTCCGGTTGAGTGATTCGAGTTCTGCAGTCACCTCCTTCTTTTCGCCGCTGGCACCGGTGCCGTCGATCAGGATTTCAAAAGAAAGCTCCGGCGAACGGATGTGGTTAAAGCGCTGCACGCCTTCCGGGGTGCCTTCTTCCTGTTCGTCGTTATAGACAAACTGCTCGCTGCTGGCCCATTGTTCCGGGTTAAACATAGCGATAAAGGGTGCGCCGTTGGGGATGGGCACCGGCGCATATTTCTTGACCGGCATGATGGTGACCCTGCCCGGCAAAGGCACCAGGTTCATCAGCTTGTCGAGCCCGGAACCTACTTCGTTAAGGACCTGATTGATCATTTATCGCTCATTTTTGCGTTTGATAATCTCCAGCGCCTCCTGTACCGACCGTTCCAGGGCCTTCAGCCGGGCTTTGTCCTGGCCGTTTTGCCGGTTGGCCGGGGGGCGGTTGTTTTCGGGAGGGTCCTGCTGGCCGTCCCCCACTCTGGCTTTGATGACCAATTCCATGATTTCTACTGGCATAGCGATATTATTTAACGATGGTAAAATACTGGTAGGCCAATTCCAGGCTTTCCACCACGATTTGGCTTTCCTCGGCGTTGAAATCCGAGACCGACCATTTCTGGGGCCAGGCGTTGACGCAGCGGTAGGTCAGCAAGGGCGCATGCTGTTCGTTGAGCAGCGTGACCAGCACGGTGGCGGGCTGGATATCCAGGTGTTCTATGGCATCCTTCACCCACTGGATCAGGCCCGAATCCTTGAACAGCCCGCGTTTGAGGGACAGGTTGGGATACGACCCCCGGGTCGGCAATTTAAAGGTGAAGCGGTTTTCTCCCCCGCTCACCACGGATTCGGTTTCCAGTTCCTGGGACAAACCGCCGACCGACTGGAAAAAGGTGTCCCGTTGTTGCAGGCCGGGAATGTCCTGAAACTCCACCCGGAAGTGAAATCCGACCGGAGGATAATGCGTAGTAGAAGCCATAGGCAATGGGGTTTTGCGCTCGCTGGACGGCGATGCCATGCGCGGATCAGGACGCACTTACCGAGTGTGCCAAAATCCCGCGCCATACATCCGGCGGTTACTCAAATTTTACAGTCATGCCCTCGTGGGCAAGCTCCATGGACTCGATGGACACCTCGTTGCCGTCGGCCTTGAGGTCGGTGCCCTGCACCTTGACCGGCCAGGCATTTTTGATCTGCCACGTCACCACCGGCTCGTGGTTTTCGTTCAGCAGGCTGATGGTCAGGTCGCGCCGCTCGATGGTATTGAGCCTTACGGTGTTCCACCATTCGAAGTATTGGTTGTCCTTCGGCATGGTGCCGCGCTTGAGGGTGATGTTGCCGAATTTCTGCATGCCCGGCATTTTGGTCTTGTGGTATTCCGGGCTGTGGCCCTCCCGGTATTCGATGACCTCGGTCTCGACATCTAAGCCACTGACTTCCGTGAAACCAATACGGGTGCCAGCCCAATCGACCTGAAAGTGGAATTTTGGCATTGGATAATCAGCCATTGTTCTTGGATTTTAATTTTTTTAAGATTTGTTGTGATGAGCCTGTGAGCGCCGGATGGGCATGGCCATCCATGCCGGGGCGCGCTGCATTCCATTAAGCTTCCGGCATTTTGTGCATAAAGCGCAGGATGATGAATTCTGCCGGGCGGACGGCGGCCATGCCGATCTCGACGATCATGCGGCCTTCCAGCACGTCCTGGGGCGTCATCGTTTGGCCCAGGCCTACGCGGACGAAGAAGGCCTTTTCGGGCTTGTCGCCCATCAGGGCCCCTTCCCGCCACTGGAGGGTGAGGAAGTTTTCGATCATGGCGCGGACCTTCACCCAGGTATTGGCGTCATTGGGCTCGAAAACGAAGCGGTAGGTCGCTTTCTTGACCGATTCTTCGACGAAGTTAAAAAAGCGGCGGACGTTGACGTAGCGCCATTCGTTGCTGTTCCCGTCCAGGGTGCGGGCGCCCCAGACCACGGTTCCGCGGCCGGTGATGGCCCGGATGGCATTCACGGATTTGCCGGTGGTCGCGTCGACGTTCATGCCGTTCTGGGCGGCATCGGAAACCTTCAGGGCCGGGCCGGAAATCCCAATTACGCCAACATTAGCCGGGGCTTTCCATACGCCGCGCTCTGAGTCTACCCGGGCGTATATGCCGGCCATGGCGGGGCTGGGCGGCAAAACCATGGGGAAATCCTGAAGAGCCGCCTTGCATTGATTGTACAGCAAGGTATTGCTCCCTTTCAAGGAAGAAAGGGCTTCGCTCTTCTTCGAATCCTCCTTGGGTTTACCGTCAATCTTTATGCTTTCTGAAATAACTTTGATAGAATCCTCCTTTCCCGAATAATCAAAGTCAAGCGTCGTGCTGAGATAGGGATAGTAGGCCGCGCCATACAGCAGGTAATCTACGGACAGGTTGCCGTTCCGGAATGCAGTCATATCGTTATTGACGATGGTGTTGGCGCCGGATGGGTCATTTTCAGTCTGTTTTACGTCGATGATGGCAAAGCGGTCTTTCAGGTCACCGCACTGTTTAAGGGCAAGGTTGTAGATATTGAAGTAATCGTCGTTGCTCAGGTGTATGGCTTCCGGAAAAACGATCAGGGTAGGTTCGTCTTCCTTTTCCAGGGCCATCAACCCATCCTTAAGCCCTTTACTGGTATCTGTTCCGACAATGGGGGTTTCTGCCCCATCCGGCGCATCGGCGCTCTTAAAAAGCCCGACGGAGACGATGTAACAGGGCCCTCCGCCATTGGCGAAGTAGTGCTGAAGCGCATAATACATGTTGAACTTGCTCGCGCTTCCGGCAGGGTCAGGAGGAGCATCATCCGCTTTCCGGAAGCGGGCCGCCACGATGGTCTTTGTGGAATCGATATTTTCGTCTTTATCCAGGAAGTAGGTGACCTGCACCACCAGGTCATCCTCCGCCTGGCCTTTGCCGAAATTTTCCACATATTCGAGCAGGGAGGTGATGCGCGTGGGTTGCAGGGCAAGGTCTTTTCCGGAAGGGGTTTTTGCTTTTTGAGTAAACCCGATAAAAGCAGGAATAGCTGTTTCCACGCCCACTACCGAAGGCGGCAGCAGAGAAACCTCTTCGATTCTCACGCCGGGAACATTCTTGTAAACCATATTTTTGTCTTTTTTTGGTGAATAATGGATTTATGTTTACGCCCTGGCGAATAGGGCTTGAAAACGGCGGTACTGGTTGAGGGGCAGAGCCCCGGTGTTGTAAATCCGGATGAGGCCGAACACATCCGGGGGGAGGGGCTTTTGGGAGAGGTAGAGGATTTCCGGTTCTCCGGCCGGTTCCTCTTTCACCCGCCAGGCGTCTTCCGGCAAATCCAGCTCCACCGTACGGGCGCCTTCCTTAACATTAAAGGATTCGGAGGCGGGCGGGACGGCAGGGCTGATGGCGGTAGCCGTAACGTTGGTGACCGTAGAAGCGCTGGTGGCAAAGCGGAAAGGAGTCAACCCCCGGGAACCGAATTCGGGCAGGCCGACGTAGGTTTCCGCCGTGAGCCGGATGAGCTGAGGGCCGTTCGGCGGGCCGATCAGCGTGGGGTTCAGGTTGTCGAAGTACAGCAAGCGGCTCCGGCCGGAATATTTTGGCGGGTTGGCAAATGGCCTGGTTTCGTTCAACAGGGAAGGCTGGTTCAGCTTCAGGTAGAAAGTAAAAAACTCAAGAGGCTCGGGGCTGCCCTTAATAAATTCCGTTCCATCCTGGCGCACGGTTTTTTCGGCAAACACCAGTATCCCGTTGGCCATGGATTTGGACAGCCAGCCCAGCCGCTGAAAGCGCTGCCGGGTTTCCGGGGATGGCAACAGGGCGAACTCCGGCTGGTAGCCTCCCGGGTCCACCGGGGGCCTTTCCACGTATCGCTGGTGCAATACGGAGACAGAAAGCATTTCTTCAAATTTCCAATGCATGTCAATGTGCGTTTTCTGTGGCCTTTACTTCGCGCACCAGCGGACCGCCGTCGCTATCCGGGGCCTGCACCGGCAGCAGTCGCACCTGATACAACACCGAAGGGTGATACTTGCCGCCTAAGATGCCCCACAGGTGGTTCATCTGTTCGAAGGATAGGGAATGAATATCCAGGATAAGCTTCTCGACGTAATCCGAAGGGAAGGCCGGGGGGGCTAAAGAATTATCCAGCGTAAAAACATATTTCTCCTGGAAGAAGGCAATGACGCGCGAGATCATGCCTAGGGCCGTATCGTAATTCTCATCGGCGCAGCTAAACAAAACATATAAATTAAGGTATAAGGTCGGGTTGCGCTTTACCTTCGTTTCGCCCCGGCTGATGTAGTGCGAATTGTTCTTTAAGGTTTTCTCCTCGCTGATATTCACCAGGGACAGGACCACTTTTTTCTGCAAATCTGCATTTGAGGCGCCCGTGCCGCTCTCGAGGCGCGCAATATTGCCTATTTTGATGAAGTCTTCCTGGCTAGGCGTCGCTAGGTTGTCATAACGCAGGTTGAGTTCTCCTGCCAAATACTTGAGGACGGATTGAATGATCATGTTGTTCCGGTTTCAATGAACTGGCTCATTCAGGTTACAGGAATCTTTCCGATTTGAACCTGGCGCAGCTCGACATTGGCAAAGCAATACAAACTCGGAAGTGCCAGTTGGATCCTCGACACCCCATTGACCGCCACTACCCTGCCCCGATATCCGGCCAAACTGCCGGACAGGATTTCCACTTCCTCGCCAACCCGAAAACCCTCATATTCGATCCGGACAGGCTCCTGCAACTCTCCCAGTTGCCGGACCATGGCAATTTCTTTCTCGGTCAGCGTAGCGATCTCCTTTCCGAAATGGACGTACCAAAGAATATGGCTTACTTCAAACACATGGTTCTTTCGCTTCTGGTCCGTCTCTACAAAGACATAATTGGGAAATAAAACGACTTCCACCTGCTTTCTCCTGTCGCTCCAGGTACGGACCTGTTTCTGGGTAGGCACACAAACCTCGAAGCCCAGTTCGGAAAGCCGCTTGCCGACTTTCTTTTCCGTTTTGGGCCGGACGTAAAGGACGTACCACTTCGGCGTGTTGGCAGGGGGCGTTGAAAAAGGTTTCTTCTCCATCGCTTTTGATTGACAGTTAAGTATTTTCGCGGAAAGGATACGGCTCCGCCTCAGTGAGCCCCATTCCGAGGCTCCCTAAAGAAAGGAAGGCAGTGACAATTAATACATTGTCAGGCAATATTCCCGTTCCGGGCAGAGTACTCCCCGGTCCGAATTGAGAATCGTCTTTTATTTCCCTTCCCCTTCTTTCGAAGAGTGAGGAACCAGGCCTTTTGTATTACAACAGGTATGATTGTACCCGGAAAGGCATGAGGAAGGCCTCGCCGCAGCAATATCAAAAGCTACGAACTATAGCTTCGGCGGTAACCAGTGGCAAACTTCCTTTGATTTTTGAAAGGCAACAGCAGTAGGCTGCTTAAGGTGAGGATTGATGTCTTTGGGATTTCAATCATATCTTTGGATTTTAGGGTTTAATTCAGTTGCCCCAAATGTAAGGGTATCCTGACAATTTTCAAAAAAAATGAATGTGAAAAAACTAAAAAACCAAAATAAAAATTTACCCCAAAAAATGATGTCACAACATTATTTCATCAACTTGGGGATGCCCGAGCTTACTTTCTCCTCTTGATATTGGCCGCCAATATTCCGTCCTGTTCAGATGGGGGAGATCATGTGTCTGTTGTCTGTTGTCTGTTGTTTGTTGTTTGTTGTTTGTTGTCTGTTGGTTAACAGCCGCTCTGCACGGGAGTGTTCTAACCACTGTGTTTTTTGATTAACCCGCAGGGGATGCTGCGATACGCAGAGGGCGCGCAAGCGCCTGTTATTCAGGAATCCGCTCTGTGGCCCTCTGCGCCTGCCTGCCCTACCTGCCATATCTCCAGGATGGCAGGTAGGCGGGGGGAAAATGCAGGTTGACACGGTTCTTTGAACACATAAATGCACAAAACCTATTGCACCGGAGAATATACACCCCTCAGCTCTTCGAATGCACCACCAGCCCCACGATCTTCTCCTCCTGATACCACACCAGCACGTCGAACAGGCCTGGGAAGCTGAAGGCGTGTTCCACCTGATTCTGGATCTGGGCGTTGGGGCTGTGCAGGCGCCGCCACTGGTCGTCTACGTTGAGCCAGAGGCTGCGGGCGCTCTCTTCCGGGTATTGCAACAGCTCCAGCCAGTACTCCCGGGCGATGCCCGACTTGACGCCGGCCTCGATGCCCAGGGCGCCTCTTTCTTTGACGACCTCTTTAGGGCCGGTTAGCGCGAATAAAGGATCGGTTACTTGTTTCATAATTTTTTGTTTGTGGTGGCCAGAATACCATATTGTCGACGGCCAGATCCCGGCCGCCGACCTTAAAGCTGTAGATTTCTCCTTCGAAGCACCAGGAACCGGGCGCCGCCCCGTCGCCGCTCACAGATACCGATACACCGCCGATCGTAGCGCCGTCAACAGCCGCTGCGCCGTTGAGCGGGCCGGGGCCGGCATCGCCGTTGATTTCCAGGAAAACCGGCCATCCGGCGGCGGCGGCATCAAAGGCGATGTACCGCACCGGCGTGTACAGTTTCGGCTGCAGCCATACGTTATTCAGGCACAGCAGTTGGCCGTGGCCGACGGAGAGGTTGCGGCGCACCGTTGCGGCGCCCCCTTCCGGCCCCAGGGCTTCGATAGCGAACCGGACGCCGCCGGAAGCGATGTGGCTGACCGGCGCATACTCGATCTGCGCATCCAGGTTTTCAAAGCGGGCCATTTCCTCGCAGGGCACGCTGATGGGAAACAGGTTTACCGCCTGCCGGTTGTTGCTCTCGTCGGACTCCGGGACCTCGTTGCGGGGGTCGACTACGATTGCCGCCCCGGCGATCCGGCGCCCGCAATCGTTCTCTTCGCCGAGCAGGTGCCGGAGGCTGAGGTTCCGGATGTCCAGCTTCTCGCCGGCGGCCAGCCCGCCGGACCGCACGGCGCAGACAATCCCTGGGCCGGAAGCGCCGGCTTCTGTCAGGATGATATGGATGTCGAAGGCGGCAGCGGATAAGTTCCCTCTGTTTTCCAGGACAAAACTGGCCGACTGCTCGCTATTGTTCCAGTTTACGTCCACTTTGCCGGCGGTAAGGTCGGGCTTGCAGCTGCCGGCCAGCAGGGCCAGGGCGGCGGCGATAACCATTGATAGGGGCTTCCTGTTCATGGCATTTGGTTGTGGTTTTTAAATGGGGCCGAGGTGAGTTTCCGGAAAAGGAGAGCGCCTGATGGGCTGTTTAGGTGGAAGGAAACACCGGAGCGTGCAAAGCTCCCTGCTTCACATGCTAATTTTTGGAAATGTAAGGGAAGTCCGGAAAAAAGTAAATGATAATTGTCATCGACTAATGAAAAGCTGCCTCGATCTTTTCTGCCAACACCCGGGCGTGGGCGCCCATCACCTCATGCGACAGGCCGGCCGTGTGGGGGGTGAGGATCACGTTGTCCGACTGCCGCAGATACTGGAAGGGTTCCGGCAGGCTTTCGACATCCAGTTTATAGAAAGACTGTTCCTCGTACTCGATCACGTCGAGGGCGGCACCCAGCACTTTGCCGGACTGAAGGGCTTCCGCCAGGGCGGCGGTCTCCAGCACCAGGCCCCGGGAGGTGTTGACCAGGAAAACGGGCTTCCGGAAACTGTTCAGAAAGGAGCGGTCGACAAAGTAGTGGTTGTAGTCTTCATAAGGGATGTGCAGGGTGACGACGTCCGCCTCCCGGAAAACGGTTTCCAGGCTCACCTCTTCGGCCAGCGCGCCGCCGTAGTTGGTTTTGAACTTGTCATAGGCGATCACCCGGCAGCCAAAACTGCTGAGGCGCTGAGCCACTGCGCTGCCGATGTTGCCGTAGCCGATGATGCCGACTGTACGATGGCGCAGCTCGTACCCCTTATTGCCATCGCGAATCCACTGCCCCCGCCTGACCTGCAGGCTGGCCCGCTGAAGGTGGTTGAGCAGGCCGAGGATGAAGCCCATAGTGTGCTCGGCCACCGTATCGCGGCTGCCTTCCGGCGAGTTGAGCACCAGGATGCCCCTGCCTTTGGCATATTGTACGTCGATGTGCTCCAGCCCGATACCCATCCGGGCAATGAACCTGAGCTGGGCGCAGCGGCCGAGGAAGTCCTCGTCGAGGGTGAACCGGCTGCGGATGACCAACCCGAAGTACCGGCCAAGCAGGGGCTGCAGCTCATCCAGTGGGGTGCGGTGATGGTCGTCTATTTCGTAGCCGAGCTGTACCAGATGCTCCAACAGGTAGGGATGGGCCGGGTCGATGAGGATGATCCTGGGTGGGTTGGGCATGGGAGGTTGAGGTTGAGGTTAAGGTTGAGGTTGAGGTTGCCGGACCTGGAGCGGGGGGTACAGGGAGCTTAAAGAACCCCGGACTTGTCCAACGTTAGGCCGGTAGCCTTATGCGGCCTGGAAACTTGAACTATTCCAATGAGGGCCAAAAATAAAACATTTTTTCGAAGAGATCATCATCACAGGATTCTGTCCGGCCGATAAGCGGTTGTATGTTGTTTGTTGCCGGTTTGGCCCTGGGGCCATCGGAACAATTGGATTCCCTAACGGACAACTAACAACCGACAACTTGCCGATACCCTGCCGGGAGCTTCTCCCCGTAAGCATCAGGTGAGCAGCGCTATCCCTCCGGCCGTCTTTATCCAGGCAACCAGCGCCGGCTCGGGGGTATATCGGACAGGCACTTCCAGGCCCAGCATCTGCATCCTGGCATTTACGCTTTCCGCTTCCGGGTGGCGGGCTTCCAGAGCCAGGAGCTTTCCCCCGGAAGGCAGGCTGCCGGCCGGATGGGGCGTATCGCCCCAATCGATGAAAAAGGGGATGATGCCGTCCGCCGGGTTGGCCTGTGGGCTGGTCAGGCGCCAGCGCAGCTCGCTGCCGTCCGGCAGGGCGCGGCTGCCTGCCGATACCGGGCCCAGCACCAGGCCCTGGCGCCGGGCCCTTTCCACCAACCCTTCCAGGCTGACGGCCCGCGCGGCCCAGTAGATGAGTCGGGGTGCCGCCACGGCATCGGCGGCGATCCAGAGCGGGCGGGCCACGCCGGCCTGGGCCGGGTCGGGCGCGATGACTTCCAGGTACACCGCCGGCCCCAGGGCCAGCAGGGCGTTGTGCGTGCCTTTGCCCGGGTGCTGCCCGCTGTAAACGGGGCGGGCACCGAGCCGGGCTTCGATGTCGTCCATGCCGCGCTCCAGCGTAGGGGCGGCGTAGATGAGGTGGTCGATTGACATAATGGCAAAAATGGTTTTGAACGTTGGACGATCCTGGACTTTGGACGTGCCTCTGTTTGAAGTCGGAAGCTTGCCCGGAAGAGCGACAGCGAAGACGGGTGCGACCGTCTGGTCAGCGTTCGACCGAGCTCACGCCGAGGTCCGGTTAAAAAGTCGGAAAGCCTGCCCCGATCTTTTGTCGGGGTCGGAAACTGCCAACGAATGGGCGTTCAGAGCCTATTTTTCCGTCATTCGCTTCGCTCGTGTCCGACTTTAACGCCTCTACGAACGTTCGACTGAACTCGCGCCGAAATCCGGTTAAAATTTTTAATGTTCTGCCCGTCTGCCGTCTGCCGTCCGCCGTCCGCCGTCTGCCGTCCGCCGTCTGCCTTGGTAGCTGGATCAACCATCCTCCTCACTTCCTCAGCACCTTCCCCGGCCTCCCCACCAGCTTCCCATCCCGAAACGCCACCTTGCCGTTGACGACCACCCAGTCCATCCCCTCCGCCAGCCGGCGGGGTTCGCTGAAGGTGGCCCGGGCCTTCACTTTCCCGGGATCAAAAACCAGGAGGTCGGCACGATAGCCTTCCCTAATCAGTCCCCGGTCCTTCAGTCCCAGGGCTTCAGCCGGCAGGCTCGCCATCTTGCGCACGGCCTCGGCCAGGGAGAAACGCCGTTCTTCCTGCACATACTGTTCGATGATTTTAGCAAAGCTGCCATAGCCCCGGGGGTGGTGCATGGTGGGGCTGCCGTCTGAACAGACCATGACATGAGGGTCCTCCAGGAGCCGTGCCTGCAGGGCCTCGTCCATGACGAAATAGGCACCGGAAGCGCCGCCGGGCCCGATGTCGAGCAGGATTTCTTCGAAGGCCCGGCCCTGTTCGGCCGCCACCTGGGCCAGCGTTTTGCCGGCGTAGGGTTCGGTGCCGAAGAGGGTGGCTTCCGGCCCGTTGCGGCTTATGATTTTCTGACGCAAATAGGCCAGCAGCTCTTCCCGCCGTTCCTGCTTCACTTGCTCGTAGTCTTGCGGCGGTTTAGCCCATTGGGGGAAGACGATGCCGATGCCGGTGTAACTGGCGGTATAGGGATAAATGTCGGCAGTGACCGCGTAATTGCTGCTGTTCCGGGCGCTGTCCAGCAGGGCGAGGATTTCTTCCGCCCGCTCCTCCCCTTTGCCGTAGACCACTTTTATATGAGAAACCTGCACGTTGCAGTGCTGCCCCTGGCGAAGCAGCTCCCGGATGGAAGCCTCGACGGCATCGTCGTCCTCGTTGCGGACGTGGCTCATGGCCAGCCCGCCGCGTTCGCCAACGACCTTTGCCAGGGCCGCCAGTTCCTCATCGCCGGCGTAAGTACCGGGCACGTATTCCAGCCCGGTGGTCATACCAAAACAGCCGGCGTCCAGGGCGTCGGAGAGCAGGGCCTCCATTTTGGCCATTTCTTCCGGGGCCGGCACTGGCTTGTACCCAACTCCGCTGAGCTGCCGCAGCGTACCGTGGCCGGCAAACAGGGCGATATTGACGCCCGGCCCGACGCTGTCTACCTGATCCATCCACGGCCGGAGATTTTCGTACTCCGGGCTGCTCCCGTCCTGCCCCAGGCAGATGGTGGTGACGCCCATAGCGAGGAAGTTCTCAAAGCCGGGCGTTTCCAGGGGGTCGCCGTGGGCATGGGTGTCGATGAAGCCGGGGGTGACATGCTGGCCCGCCGCGTCGATCACCTGTTCAACCACAATGGCGGAGGTGTCCACCTTGCCGACGAAAATGATGGAATCGTCGCGGATAAGGATGTCGGCGAGGCGGGAAATCATATCCTGCCCGTCCAGCACCTGCCCGTTGAGGATTACCAGATCGTATTGCCTGCCGTGGGTTTCGAGCAGTCGTTGGAAGGGGGATGGGGGATTGCAGCTGAAAACAAAAGCGACAATTGCCAACAGGGAAATGGCTTTTCGGCAAAAGGCAGTTATGATAGAAACAGTGTCCATTTGATTCTTCATAACTGCAAAATAGGAATTCTCTGGTATTTCAGCACATGCTGTACGCTGCCGGAACTTAAGCAATAACTTTCTTATCTTTGTTATATATTGGTTTTAATTGCAATGATGATCCGTTTTCAGCCGGATTCCAAGATAGACCTTTGGGACTTTGCAGGTATCATGCAGGATTTGGAAGGCATCCTTAAATGTCGGGTAGATTTAGTGCGTGAAGGTGGGGCAAAGTCATTTGCCGTATCCAACATCGAAAAGGATAAAATTCTTGTCTATGAGAAAAAAACCACGTCCATGATTATTGGATGATAGACTTTGAAACGGTGTGGAATTCCAAGGAAACTAAGCTGGAAAGCTTGATTGAAGAGATAGCAAAAATTGCAAAAACTTTATGACAGCCCCTCATACGAGTTGGTTAAAACACTGGTAATCAATTACATTTCCCACAATCAGATCAAGTTACTTATAGAATAGGGCAGGACAGCGGCGCGCCAACTGTCCCGGAAATAGTCCTAAAAAAACGGTAACTTTGCTGACAGCCGATGTGGCGGGGCAGCCGGGCTAGTGGCCAGGCGAACTTCAAGTCGCCTGGCCACTAGCCCAGCCCCAAAACCGCCGCCATTTCCAGCCCGGTTGCCGATCCGCTCACCTCCCCGGCCCTGCCGCCATTTCCTTCCCGGAGGAAGCCTTATTAACCGGCGGCTCCTCCCCGTCCGCCTCCTGCTGGAAGCCATAAGCTACCTGCCCCAGGAACCCCTTGGGGAAGCGCTCCACTCCCGGAAAACCGAGCCGGATGTCCCGCCCGTTGTGCGGTATGACGGCCGTGCCGAAGATATAATCCCACATCGCCAGCGTGATGCCGAAGTTGATGCCGTGGGGATGGCCCTCCGGCAGGTCGTAGGAGTGGTGCCAGATGTGCATCTCGGGGCTGTTGAAAACCTTCTTCATGAAGGGGCCCAGCAGGAGGCTGCCGGCAGCCGCACTGAGGGCGGCGACCCCCAGTTGCTGCCACAGCGGAGGGTCGGCGAGCAAGGTGATCTCAAACCCGCCGGTGGCGATGGCGATGCCGACGAGCAGCCCCACTACCCCGCCGGTGACATGACCGGGAACGGTGATGTTGGAATGGTTGTAATGCCCTACCGCCAGGGTGAAGATGTGGATGATGAAGAAATCGTACAGGCCGACGCCCAGCAGCGCCAGGGGGATGTACTCGATGGACCGGTACACGATGGTCTCCATCCAGTGGTAGCGCAGGTGGGCGGCAAAGCCCATTTGCTCTACGGAGTGATGCACCTTGTGGAATTCCCAGAGGGCGGGCACCCGGTGCAGCAGGCGGTGCGTCCACCATTGCACGAAATCGCGGACGAAAAAACCGACGATCAGGACGAGCCAGAGGGGCGCCGTGCGCAGGGGGTTGGACGCCTGCAGGTCGAAGCCGGCGACAGATTTTATGATGTTGTTGAAGAACACCACCACGACGTCGGAGGCGGCGTTGTAAATGATCAGGGAAAAGAGGAAGAAGTTGAAGAACATGTAAAAAAAGTCCAGCCAGAAGTCCTTCCGGAATTTCGGCTGTTCCTTGCGCCAGGGAGACATCAGCTCCAGGGCAAAGAAGAAGGCCGAGACCAGGATAAGCCAGTAAAAATAATTGTGCCAGTCCGGATGCGTTACTTCATGCCACAAGTAGCGGGCATAACCGCGATAGCCGTCGACAAATTCCTGCCAGTAATTCATGAGCCTATGCTGATTGAGTGCTTGTTTGGGCAAATATACAGAAATCCGGAGGCGGGGAAAGTGATGTTGGTTACTGTCCGGGAAAAGGCGTGAATGGAGTTTCTCCTGCTTCCAGCGAGACAAGAACTCCATTCACGGCAAAACTTATTTATTCGGTTGTGGCGTCATGCGCAGGTAGGGCTTGATCTCCTTGTATCCTTTCGGGAATTTCTTGTCGGCCTCTTCGTTGGTCACGGAAGGAGAGATCACCACATCCTGCCCCTGTTCCCAGTCGACCGGCGTAGCCACGCTGTAGTTGTCGGTCAGCTGCAGGGAATCGATCACCCGCAGGATCTCGTGGAAGTTGCGGCCGGTGGACGGCGGGTAAGTGAGCGTCATCCGGACCTTCTTGTTGTGGTCGATCACGAAAACGGAACGCACGGTAAACTTTTCGGTGGCGTTGGGGTGGATCATGTCGTAGGCCATGGCCACTTTGCGGTCCTCATCGGCAATGATGGGGAAGTTCATGGAAACATGCTGCGTCTCTTCGATGTCTTTGACCCACTTGTGGTGGGAGTCGAGCGGGTCCACGCTCAGGGCAATGACTTTGCAGTTGCGCCTGGCGAATTCTTCCTTGAGGGCGGCGGTGCGGCCCAGCTCTGTAGTGCAAACCGGGGTAAAATCGGCAGGGTGAGAATAGAGGACTCCCCAATTGTTGCCCAGCCACTGGTAAAAATCAATTTCGCCTTCAGTTGTTTTGGCTTTGAAGTTAGGAGCAGTATCTCCAAGTCTTAGAGACATAATGTGAAGGTTTTGAGTTTAGAAATGATACTTATTCTTTAGGGTAACAAAAGTAAAGGCCTTTTGTATGAGTTGCAGAGCTATTTTGTAACTATTTAGGTCACTAATTCACTAATTCACTAATTCAGTCCCTGCACTAAAACCGCTCCGTCCCCGGCAGCGCCCGCTTAACCAACTGGCCGAAGCCGTCGTTCTTCCGCTGGCGAAAGGTGTATTTGGCATACCCGTTCAGGTAAGCTTTACCCTCCAGAAAAGGGCGGGCCAGCCGCCCGATGTCCTCGCTTTCGATCAGGAACCCGTCGTGGCCGTAGATGCTGTCGATGAGTTCCAGGCGGGCGCGGGGGATGTGGTTGGCGATAAACGCCTGTTCTTCCACCGGGAAGAGCACGTCGGACTGTATGCCGATGAC
Source organism: Lewinellaceae bacterium (assembly GCA_020636375.1). GTDB lineage: Bacteria > Bacteroidota > Bacteroidia > Chitinophagales > Saprospiraceae > JACJXW01. The sequence goes on from JACJXZ010000002.1 coordinate 659,533, forward strand.
CAGGGCGTTGGCCTGCACCTGCCCCAGGGCCTTTTCGCGGCTGCCCCGGCCCCGGCCCAGGTTGTGGCTGTCCATGGCCTTGCTCAGGCTCAGGTAGGACAGTACGTCGAACCGCTTGTGCAGCTTGTACCCCTGGTAGCGCTGGTAGGAGCTGGCGCGGAAATCATCCAGCTTGCCTGGTTCTTCTTCTGCCTGCGACTGCTGGTAGGTCCGGTAATTGCGGTAAGAGAGCATGGCGATGGCCCGGGCGGCTTCCAGCCCCCGGCGGCCGGCCTCTTCCGTGTCGTCATACAATGTAGGGTCGGCCACGATGGCCATGCGCTGCGCCTCGTTAAAGGCAATGCCCCAGGGAGAATGCTGCGCATTGGTAGCCAGTACGCAGATATTCTCAAACAAGCCGGGGTCCGTCACCGCCCACTCCAGCACCTGCTGCCCCCCCATCGAACCGCCGATGGCGAGCCGGATGCGCTCAACACCCAGGTGCGCCTGCAGCAGCTGGTGGGCGCGCACCATGTCCCGGATGGTCACCAGGGGGAAATCCCGGTTGTAGGGTTGCCCCGTCGCCGGATTGATGCTCCTCGCGTTGGTGCTCCCGTAACAGGATCCCAGGATGTTCGCACAGACAATGTAATGATGCCGGGGGTCAAACAGCTTGCCCTTGCCGACCAGGCCCGGCCACCACTCCTCCGCAGCGGAATTGGCGGTGAGGGCATGGCAAATCCAGACGACGTTGTCCTGCTTTGGAGACAGGCGGCCGTAAGTGGTGTAGGCGACCGTCAGCTCCGGGAGGACAGCGCCGTTTTCCAGGGCGAAAGGGGTGTTGATGGTTAGGCGTTCCACGGTTGTAAGTTTTGGGGCTTGGGAGGAGGGGGGGGGATTGCTATATTGTTATATTGCTATATTGCTATATTGTTATATTGTTATATTGCTATATTGCTATATTGCTATATTGCTGAGGGCACTCCGTCTTCGCCGGCCTCCGCCATACAAAAATTCAACAATATAACCATTCAGCCATCCACCCCTCCTACCCAAGCCATTTCAGTTATAGTACCTGATCAAAGAGAATGAGCCAGGAAGCCCGGGCAGAACTCCCGACATTCATTCCTTCATTCCATCATTCCATCATTCCATCATTCCATTCGTCAGGCCAATTCCGGCTGGCCGGCGCCGACTTTGGCGAAAGCCTGTTCGAAGTCCGCCTTGATGTCATCGATATGTTCGATGCCGGCGGAGACGCGCAGCTGGTTGGGCAGCACGCCGGCGGAGCGCTGCTCTGCGTCGGTGAGCTGCTGGTGGGTCGTTGCCGACGGCTGGATGATCAGCGTCTTGGAGTCGCCGACATTAGCCAGGTGGCTGACCAGCCGGAGGCTGTCGACGAAGCGGGTAGCGTTTTCCTTGCCTCCTTTGACGGTAAACGAGAAGACGCCGCCGAAGCCGTTGCGCAGGTATTTTTTGGCGCGGGCATGAGCGGGGTGGCTCTCCAGGCCCGGATAGTTGACGTGTTCCACCTGCGGATGCCTTTCCAGCCATTGGGCCAGGGCCAGGGCGTTATCGGCGGTGCGCTGTACGCGCAGGGAGAGGGTTTCCAGCCCCTGGAGCAGGAGGAAAGCATTGAAAGGGCTGAGCGCCGGGCCGAAGTCGCGCAGGCCTTCCACCCGGGCCCGGATGATGAAGGCGATGTTGCCGAAGGGGCCGCCTTCGCCGAAGACCTCCCAGAACTTCAGGCCGTGGTAGCCTTCCGACGGTTCGGTAAACTGCGGGAACTTGCCGTTGGCCCAGTTGAAGTTGCCCCCGTCGACGATGACGCCGCCGATGGACGTGCCGTGGCCGCCGATCCATTTGGTGGCGGACTGGACGACCACGTTGGCGCCGTGCTCCAGCGGGCGGAACAGGTAACCGCAGGCGCCGAAGGTGTTGTCGACCACCAGCGGAATGCCGTGTTTGCGGGCCACCGCCGCGATGCCTTCGAAGTCGGCCACGTTGAAGCTCGGGTTGCCGATGGTTTCCAGGTACAGCGCTTTGGTATTTTCATCGATCAGCTTCTCGTAGCCGGCCGGCGATTCATCGGCCACAAAACGCGCCTCGATGCCCAGGCGTTTGAAGTTGACCTTAAACTGGTTGTACGTGCCGCCGTAGAGGTGGGCGCTGGTCACCAGGTTGTCGCCCGCGCCCATGATGTTGGACAGGGCGATGAACTGTGCCGCCTGCCCGGAACCCACGGCCAGGGCCGCGACCCCGCCCTCCAGGGCAGCCACCCGCTTCTCGAAAATATCGTTGGTCGGGTTCATGATACGGGTATAAATATTGCCGAATTCCTTGAGGGCGAAGAGGTTGGCCCCGTGTTCGGAATCTTTGAACGTATAGGAAGTCGTTTGGTAGATCGGCACGGCGCGCGAACGGGTAGTGCCTTCCACTTCTTCCTGGCCAGCGTGCAGCTGAAGCGTTTCGAATCTAAGCTTGGACATGGTCAAGTATGATTTTTAAGGTGATAGAATGAATTCATGGTTCAATTTGCCGGGAAATGGCAAGGAAAAACAGCCCACATGAGCGTTTACCGGTTTTGGCTGATCAAAACCCGGATTTGGCTAAGGGCTGTGGAAAAGCCGAAAAGGTCAACAGCAACAACAACACATGCCGCTGCGACAAACCATAGCTGAAATAGTGGAAATGGTAACCGAGGAGTTAACAGGAAGCTTGCCCGTGTTTCTGGAAATCATGTCGTTTGATTTTATTTTTCCAAAAATTTTGGCGGGATTTGGCACCTTTTGCCAAGCGGCACGGTTGCCAGGGTTTCGCAGAGCCCGGTCTCTCCACCCTTCTTTATAAAATCATTCTGTTCAAAGAAGTGATCGTGAGGGCAAAAGTAAGGAAAAAATCCATTCAGCGCCACCCCCGCCCTTCTTTCCGCCCGGCCGGCTGCCTGAACAGTGCCGGAAGAATGAGCAGGCAAAAATAACTTTTTTCCTATAGATTTAATAGGATTAATTGAATTTCCTGTGCCAGGGGAAGAAAAAACATTCCCGGTGCCGGAAAAACAGCGGAGTCTGGGCAAATGCTAAAAAAATGTTAAATGTTTCGCGATAATTCTTTTCAGGCAGCAGCCCTTTCCACCTTTTCGCCGGCTGCCCTGAGTTTGCGCGCTTCTTCCTGCGCCGGCTCCGGCTTAGGCGGCCTGGCCAGCAACATGATCAGCGCCCCGGCCAGGCAGGCAGCGCCGGCGATGATGAAGGGCGCCATCCACACCTTGGGGTCCATGCTGTTCTCGGCCGCGTCCTTGAAGAGGCCTGCCAGCAGAGGCCCGGCAATGCCGGCGACGCCGTAGGCCGTAAACATCCAGCCGTAGTTGCTGCCCACCTGCCTGTTTCCGAAAAAGTCGGCGGTGATTGCCGGGAACAGGGCGAAGTTGCCGCCGAAGTTGAAACCGACGACAGAGGCGGCGACGACGAAGCCCGTAGCCATCCCAAAATGGATAAAGCCGTGGTACATGGCCAGCATGGCCACCCCCTGAAATACCGTCATGGCAATAATTGCGGCTTTGCGGCCGATGCGGTCCGAAACGGCGCCCCAGGCAATCCGGCCCATGCCGTTGAAAATGGCGTACCAGGCCATTGCCGTGCCGGTAATCACCCCCGCATCGGCTACTCCGTTGTAGGAAAGGGCGTCTATCCCGAACAGTTTGATGCAGTAGATGACCATCAGCCCGGCAAGGGCGGAAAAGGCGAACACCGTCCACAGCATGTAAAACTGCGGGGTTCTCAGCATACTGGAAGCGGCGTATTCGGCGTTGCCGGCGGCAGTATTTCCTTCCGCAGCCGGCGGATGCCACCCGGCCGGGACGTATCCCTGCGGCGGGTTTACCATCACTGCGCTGCCCAGGAATACCAATGCGGCAAAAGCGATACCGTAAATGACGAAGACGCTCTGAACGGGCGGCAGGCCAAACACCTCTGCCGTATTCAGCAAGCCGCCAAACCAGGAGCCGGCCAGCTTCACCCAGATGGTGGCGCCGAAACCAAAGCCGGCCACTGCCAGCCCGGTGATCAGGCCTTTCCTGTCCGGAAACCATTTTACCCCTACGGCAATGGGCACCACGTAGGCCAGCCCGATGCCGGCGCCGCCTAATATGCCGATGAGACACAGCTGCGCCGGAAAGGTGTACCCCCAAAAACCGCCCAGGACGTACCCCAGGCCCAGCAGCAGTCCGCCGGCCAGGGAAACCGGCCGCGGCCCGGCTGCCGACTGCCACCTGCCCGCCAGTACCATCACGACAGCGAAAGTGGCCAGCCCGGCAGAGAATATCCACGCCGCCTGAGTGGCGGAGAACCGGTAAAGCCCATCTCCCTCCGTCAGCAGTTTGGTGAATACCGACCAGGAATAGATGGCGCCCAGGGCCAGCTGGATGAGGACAGCCCCCACTACGACCAGCCAGCGGTTGCGAATTATCAAGCCTTCCATTGCAGAATATTTTTTGGTTAATTATATCCAAATGAGAGGGCTGATCAAAAAAACACCTGGTTTATCAAAATTGGAGAGGGGGTGCAGTTTTTTATTTTAAAAAACCTTATTGATCGAACTCACTGCGAAATTTATGCCAAGGCGACCTGCCTGTCCATGCTTTTTGTCAATAATTATGATGACTTATGTCAGCCTACTGCCCGCAGGCGGATTTGCTGGAAACCGGACCCGAGGGCATCCGCCTAAGGGCCCCGGCGTGAGTGAGCCCGGCCGATGGCTGGACAAGTTGCTGTTGTCGGTTGTTTGTTTGTTGTCAGCTCGTTTTTCTTTTTTAAACTTTTTTAATTATTTAGGTTTTGAATATTCGATTAATTCCTCTACGTACAAAAAGTCACCTTGAGTTTGGGTCAGTTTAATGAAATTTTTTATTGCAGGTGCATACAACCAAACCTCCTCTTCATTTGCGTTATATCCCCTGGAATTTGTGGTTTTTCCTGTGTATTTAATTGTGTATGCCATGAATGTTCCAGCTTCTACCGTTTCTTCTCGGTATGATAATATCTCAGCATCTTGACTTTGGTTTCCCGTTGTTCCATCTTGACTTGTCCAATTGTTCTCATATCTCCACTTTTTACCCACTTTTAGAGGCCAGTCGTACTTAGGAGTTTCGCTTTCTTCAGGCTTAACAATGTCGGCAACAGGAATGGTATCATTTCCTATTGTCATGCCTAAAACTCCATCAATACTGACTATTTCTCTTGTATCTTCTCCATCCGAGCGCACTACTCCTTCCGTCGTTACGCCCTTATATTTCCAAACCCATTTTTCACCAACTTGATAATCAGCTAGAGTTGGTTGTTGGGTGATATCAGACTTTTTTGGGCTATTGCAAGCACCCAAAATTATAAGTGTTAACCATATTACTGTTTGAAATTTCATCTTAAAATATTTATTGATAAAGATAACGAAACATTCGCTAGCCTGGAAGATAGTGGTCAGGTTTCCATGCAAATCATGTGCGAAGAAAGCCCAGTCCCGGCCCCGGTAGCGCATGAAGTAGCGCCGCTTGATCCATACCCGGCCTTTTTGGTGAGCGTGGCGGCGGCAGGCCCATCTCCAAAGCATCTGCCAGATGCGGTGGCCCACGTAGCTGAAGATGTCTTTGGCCACGACGTGGCGATGGTACATCGTCCATCCCCGGATCAGCGGAGCCAGGTGGGTTAACAAATCGGCTGCTTTGGCGGCTCTGAACTTTACGATGAGTTGCTTTACCTTTTGGAGAAAATTCCGGACACTTTTACGAGACGGTTTGATCAGCAGTTTATCTTTGTACTTGCGGATGTTTTGAGACAGGAAGTCGAAGCCCTTACCGATGTGGGTCAGGTGAGTCTTCTCCTCGGATAGTTCCAGGCCTCGTCCGGCCAGAAAAACCTGGATGGCCGGTTTGATCTTTTGTTCGAGCAGGACCGGGCCCGAACAGGTGGCCACAAAATCATCAGCATAACGGATCAGGTGTACATGGTGCGGATTGATACGGCGTTTGGGTTCCTGGCGGCCCCAGTATTTGATCCCGAAAGCTTTCGGGACTGCCTGGTCAACGGCCGCTTGCAGGCCATCCAAGGCCATATTGGCCGGGCAGGGGGAGATGATCGCGCCTTGGGGTGTCCCTGCTTCGGAAGGGAAAAAAGTTTGTTTTTCAAAATAACCTGCTTTAAGCCATTGCCTAAGCATCTTTTGGCTTAATGGAATATTTTCTTGCATCCCTGCCTGCGGCAGGCAGGCATTGGTGGGAGATATTGTCGAAGCAACCTTTGATATCGCCTTCCAATATCCATTGGGGAGCATCTTTTTTGGCAAGCATCCCGACACTACGTGTACGGGACAAGTCGTCGAAGCATCGGGCGATGGCATCGGCACTACAACGGTAGGGGCGGAAGCCATAAGAATTGGCATCTGCTAATGTTTCGGATATTGGATCGAGGGTGAGCAGGTGGAGGGCCCCGTTAAGGCGGGGCAGGCTCTGCATAGCGCGGGCACGCATGGTGGGGATGCCGAGAGGGCGTTTCTTTCCATTAGGCTTAGGAATGTAGATACGGCGCACTGGTTTAGCACAGTACGCTCGGTTTTGTAGTTGGGCTATAGCTTCAAACTTCGTTACAATTGAGCTTTCGCTTCCTCTGCATTCCTTTACCCGCACCATCATTGCCGGAAGTCGCCTTCCTCCTACCTCGGAAGGAATGATACGGGCTTACCAAGTTCCGTCCTAAATACGTCTGGGCTACTTAGCATGCAGCTTTAGGCCGGAAGGAATTGGGATACGTGGGAACGAAACGACTTCCCATCCTCCCTTCTTGCTTTTTAGCCACAGTGTTTCAGTGCCTTTCACTGTTTCAACGTAACGGCCCTTGCGCCGCTTCACTTGCGTTATGCTTATTGTTCTCCCGAATGGCCTGGCCGCCTGGCATTGGCAGCACTCAGCTTGGCCTCACGGCTTTGCTTTAGAGGCTTCCTTTGTCTGAGGAGCTTCACACTCCCGCTATTCGTATGGGCGCTGGCCACCTACGAATAGCGGGATTGCCAACCACGCATGTACTCATAGGGAACCCATGGTAGCACATGGGGATAGATCAGTTCTGTCTTTTCGGTGTGCAAGCACTTTGGGGCGCTGTCTATCAGTATTTAGAACGACTTCTTGTCGCACAGATTTCCACATTGTTGTGTGTATTTTTCCTTATCCAACATTGACATTAAATAGATATCCAACGAGTGCAGTTAATCCCATTGCAATAGTTCCCCAAAATGTAATTCTAATAATTGCCTTGCTCATACTTGAACCACCTGTTTTAGCAGCTAATGCACCTAAAATGATTAGGAAGAATAGAGCAAATCCATAAAGAGAATACTCCATATTTTTTATAGGTAAAAAGATAGTTACTATAAGGGGAAGTATGCCTCCTACTGTAAATGCCGCACCAGAGGCAAAAGCTGCTTGTATGGGATGCGCCTGGCTTATTTCATTAATGCCCAGTTCGTCTCTTACATGAGCACCTAATGCATCTTTATCTGTTAATTCTTTTGCAACAGTTAATGCTGTTTCTTTTTTAATCCTCTTTTTGATAAATTTCCGCCAGTCTTTGTAATTCAAGTTCAGGAGTTTCATGCAATTCTTGTTTTTCACGTTCAATGTCTGCATTTTCGACATCAGTTTGAGAACTTACTGAAACATACTCTCCAGCAGCCATAGATAAAGCACCAGCCACTAATCCTGCTAAAGTTGCTAACACAATTGGTTCTCTAATATCACTCGCTGCTGCAATTCCAATTGCAAGACTCGCTGTTGATAAAATTCCGTCATTTGCCCCAAGAACTGCTGCTCTCAGCCAATTACTTCTGTGTATGTAATGATTGTCTAAATAATTGTCTAATTTCTCTGCTTTCTCTGTCATTATTTTTGTTTTTTTTTTTTTCTAATTACACACATGAGCATATCAACAAATTCGTTGATATATCCGTAATATTGACAGTGATCCTCGCTTTAGGAAAAATTAAATACAGGAATTCCTCAGAATCCTTACCTTTCATCCAAAAAGTCGGATGATCGATCATTTGATAAAGCTGGTAAGAGAGTCCTTCTCTCAAATTCCCGACCACCGCAGGAGCGTTGGGAATAAGTCCTGTGAATTAGCCGACCTGCTTAGGGATTGCGCAATAATAAGTTACACAGAATAGACGAAGTTATTTTGTGTGCTGGCAAGGCGCCAAACGCAGGCATAGCAGAGCTACGGCGAGGCTTGGCAACGCCGCCAGCGCGCAAAAGAACGAGTATAAATGGGTAATTTATTGTTGCGCAATCCCTAAGCGCGGGATTTGCCGTGTTTTCGCTCCAGGAGTGGTGTTGGGCGGCTACCTGGCTGTTGCGGTAGATGGCACCGGGCACTATTGTTCCAGTACCCACTCTTGCCCCCATTGCCTGGTTAGGAACCACCGTGGGGGCAAACAGAGCTTCTACCACCAGTTGTTAGCCGCCGTACAGGTCCACCCAGGACAAGATACCGTTTTTCCATTGGGCGCCGAAGCGATTGTCAACGGCGACAGGAGCCAAGAAGGACGACTGCGAGTTTAACGCGGCTAAACGCCTGGCCCCACAACGGCCCGATGGTCAAATTGCTGGCCAAGCACCGCATGAGTTTTCTCATCGGCATCAAGGACGGCAATTATGTGCAAATACAAGTGGATCGTTTGCGCAAAGACGGCGGCCTGGAAACCAGAACCTGGGCTGCAGGCCCTGGGAAGGAAGGCAAAGCCGAATTCGCCAACGGCCTGATCCTCAACGACACGCACCAGGAACTGACAGTCAATTACCTGGAATATACCGAAACCGATACGCAAACCGGCGAAGTGCTTTACTACAGTAGTTGGATCACCGATTTGCCCATAGGCCAGGATAATGTACAGGAAATGGTAGCCGTAGCACGTTCGCGTTGGAAAATCGAGAACGAAACGTTCAACACCCTCAAAAACCAGGGCTACCACTTGGAGCACAATTACGGCCACGGCAAAAAATACCTGGCCACCAACTTTGCCCTGTTGACGATGTTGGCTTTTTTGACAGGCCAAATCGCACAACACCTGGACCCGGCCTTCCAAAAGGCTTGGCAATACTGCCAAACCAAAAAGGCTTTATGGCAAAAAATCCGCCAGGTCTTCGGCCTGTTGCCAGCTGTGTCAATGAACGCTATTTATCGGTTTATCGCCAAGGATATCAAAGTGGACTTCCCGCTTTTAGAATGAAGAGGGCCGCCCGGCGATAGTAACCCAAAGCCCCTTGACAACAATGAATGATATACAAAATTTTACTGAAGCGAGAATCGCTGTAATATTGACAATTCCTCCCTACCTCCCCACGCCTCAAACAGCCCCCCTAAAATACAAAAAACTCGCCAATCATACCACATTGTCAGGCCCTCTCCGCCACAAGAATTGCGGCATGCGCCAGGAAGGCCGCAAATCCAGCCCCTCCAGCGGGCTCCGGATTTTGCGGAAAACCCTTTTGCCAGGTAACCGGACTTTGGACGTGCCTCCGTTTGAAGTCGGAAGTCGGAAGTGCGAAGTCGGAATGAGGCTCTAAATGGGCGCACAACGCCTGCTTTTCCGCCTTTGCATCAGGACTGTCCAAAGTCCAGCAGGTAAATAGCCACCGAAAAAATAACCTCGTCAGAGAATCTGGTTAAATTTGGCGCTTCGGCTTTGTTGTGGTTATTTATTCACCACATAAGCCACAGTAAATTACACCTCATGAAAATAGAGATCAAACGCCTCGACGACGCCTTCCACCTGCAGGCCGTCAACGAATCCGGCCAGGCGCTGGAATCGGACGGCGCCGAAGCCATCGGGGGCCACAACCGGGGCATGCGCCCCATGCAGATGGTGCTCTCCGCCCTGGGCAGCTGCAGCGCCATCGACGTGATCCACCTGCTGCGCAAACAACGCCAGCAACTGGACGACATCCGGCTGACCATTACCGCCGAACGGGAAAAAGACAAAACGCCCTCCTTGTTTACCGACATCCACGTCCACTACGCCCTCTACGGCCCGCTGGACGAGAAGAAGGTGAAACGCGCGGTGGACCTGTCCATGGAAAAACTCTGCTCCGTGAAAAAGATCCTGGAGAAAACGGCGAGGATCACCTGGAGTTGGGAGGTGGGGTGAGGGGATTGGGTTTTGGGATTGGGGGGTTTAGGTGGGGTTTAGGTTTTGGGTTTTGGGGGTTTAGGGGTTTAGGTTTTGGGTTTTGGGGGTTTAGGTGGGGTTTAGGTTTTGGGTTTTGGGGGTTAGGTTTTGGGGGTTTAGGTTTTGGGGTTAGGGTTTGGGGTTTGGTTTTGGGTTTTGGGGTTGGGGGGCTACCCGGGACTGTTCAAATTGCTGTGTTTTTTGTTTTGAACCGCAGGGGGCGATAGAGTAGAAACAGGTTCCCCGTCTATGGGGACTGTTCAGGACGCTGTGTCTTCCCGCCTGCCTGCCTACCTGGCAGTAATGGCAGGCAGGCTGTGCCGCAGGCCGGCAGGTTACTCAAACCGCACGCGGAGATGCCACAGAGTATTTGCCTGACAGCGAATACTCTGTGTTCCTCTGCGGCCTCATCGGTTCAAAACTTGGGGGCGGACACACATTCCTGAACAATCTCTTTGATTGTGTCGGCCACTAAAATTCAAATGAACTGTATCACACAAAACCAGCAGAGACTCCGGGCAAAGCCGAGGAAACAAACAACAGACAACAAACAACAGACAACAAACACCCACCACCTACCCCGGAAGGCTCTCCCGGAAGCCCTGCCGCCCGCCAACCGCCACCCGCAGCACCTTTGCCCCCCGGATCTTCTGGTTCTTCAGTTCGTGCAGGGCCCGGTTGGCCTCCTCCAGGGGGAATTCCTGGTAATCCGGGCGGATGCCGGCCTGGGCAGCCAGTTGGAGGAACTCGCTCACGTCGCGGCGGGTGACGTTGGCCACGCTTTTGATCTCCCGCTCCATCCACAGGTGGTTTTCGTACTGTATCTTTTCCAGGTAGTGTTGGTCGTCCTGTTCTTTGCGGATGGCGTTGATGACCAGGCGGCCGCCGGGCTTGAGTTCTTTGAGAGCTTCCACCACCGGTTTCCAGACGGGCGTGGTGTCGATGATGGCGTCCATTTTTTCGGGGGCGGCATCGGTGGTGTCGCCTGCCCATGTGGCGCCCAGCTCGAGGGCAAAGGCGCGCTCGTCCGGGTTGCGGGCGTAGACGTATACTTTAGTGTTGGGAAATTTATGCCGAACCATCTTGATCACCAGGTGGCCGGCGCCGCCGAAGCCGGTCAGGCCCAGGTTCTGCCCGTCGGCCAGGTTGGCCAGGCGGACGGACCGGTAGCCGATGGCACCGGCGCAGAGCAGGGGCGCCGCTTCGGCATCCGCCAGGACGTCGGGGATGGCATAGGCGAAATCTTCGGGTACTGTCATATACTCGGCGTAGCCGCCGTTGGCGTCGCGGCCGGTAGCCTGGAAATCGGGGCAGAGGTTCTCCTGGCCGCTGCTGCAGTATTCGCATTCGCCGCAGGCGTGGTAAATCCAGGCTACGCCCACGCGCTGGCCTTTTTTCAGGCGCTTGCAGCCTTCGCCCAGCTCCGCCACCTCGCCCACCACCTGGTGGCCCAACACCACGGGCAGCTCCGGCGGGGGGGTGCGCCCCTCGATCTCGTCCAGCTCGGTATGGCAGACGCCGCAGGCGAGGACGCGGAGCAGGGCTTCGCCCGGGCCGGGGCTGGGTTTGGGCAAGTCCGCGCTTTCCAGTGGCTGGGGGTTGTCTTTGAAGGAACCGAGTTTTGGGAGGATCATGGCTTTCATGGCGAAATAGTTTTCGGGGAAAGATAAGGATGCCCGGGAACAGGCGCAATGAGATTTGTCGGACATTTTGGGGCACCCTGCCTGTATTAAAAAAGGTCAATACTTGACAAATTTAAACCGCTGCACCACCTCTTTGGACTCCAGGTTCCGGACAACCATAAAATACACGCCCTTTGCCAGGTTGCCGACCGGGATTTCGGAACTCAGGCTGGCCGGGCCGAGTTGCTGCTCCAGCACTATCCTGCCCGAAAGGTCATAAGCTTCCTCCAGCACATAATAAAACCCTGATAATGGGAACCCGGGGCTTCTGGCAAGCCATGCCATCCCGTCCCTGTCCATTCTGAGGAGGTTGGCCAGCACCGGGAACACCTCGAAGCCTACCTGGTAATGCTCTGTCCAGACACCATTTGAATATTCCCACAATCGTCCCCTGGATACAAGAACCCATACTTTGTTGCCGGACACATCCATCCGCCCCCAAAAACTGGCGGGATTGGAAAAGACCCTGGAATGCACAACCTCATCGTCCTGGTTCAACTGATAAATGCCAAGATAGGCCGTATTATCTATATGATCGCCGGCCAGCACCCACAAATGTCCGGTATCGTCCTGGCCGATATCAACTATCCGGAGGTTTGGGCGCCCCAGGCCTGTGAACTCGACGGAGGCGCCGTCATACTTCGCCAGCACCTTCTCTCCATTGTCATTGTCCTCCTCAAAAGTGTCGAACCCGAACCAGAGGTTGCCGGACCCGTCTCTAGCAAAGGCAGACAGGGGGTAATCAAATTCAACGTCCAGGGCAAAAATTTCCTCAAAAGAACCGTCCCGGCGAATCCGGATCAACTTTCGGCCCTCGCTGATGCCCAGTATGGCCCCGTCTTCGCTGATGCCCAGTATAGGGAAGATTAGGGTTTAGTTTATTGAGGTAAATGACTTCTCCAGTGTCGAGGTTGTGAATTCCCATCCTACTACACTTCCGTCTTCGTCCACGATGAGGTCGCCAAACTCCGGGAGCAGATAGGGAAGATTAGGGTTTAGTTTATTGAGGTAAATGACTTCTCCAGTGTCGAGGTTGTGAATTCCCATCCGGCCGTTTTCGTTAAAATACACTTCCCGTCCCACGGATTTAACCTGGACAATCGTCCTGCCCCAGGGTATGCGAAACCCGCTATGTGCCCCTATGTGGCAAAAAAAGCCCCTGCCCCGGCGGGAGAACCAGGCTCAATCCGGCACAATTTCCCGACACCTTCCTCCCCTGTCCAGTATTTGTCCGGTTGCCAGTCCCGGCTTTTTAAAGTAAAATACCGATTTTAAGCATTGAAACTTTTTCCCGGCCAACCACCTTTAAACAAAGCATCATGTACCAACGAATGGCATTCAAAATTTCATTCTTCTTCCTCGCCCTTTTTTCCTTACAAGCTCAGAGTCAGGGCTTCCTGAAAACCAGCGGAAAGGCCATTGTCAACGGCAACGGCGAAACCGTCATCCTCCGGGGCATGGGCCTCGGCGGCTGGATGCTGCAGGAGGGCTACATGCTACAGACCGCTGACTTTGCCAACGCCCAGCACCAGATTCGGGCAAAGATAGAAGCGTTGATCGGCCCGGCCGACACCGAGCTGTTCTACGAGGCCTGGCGGGCCAACCACGTCCGCAAAATCGACATCGATTCATTGAAAGCCTGGGGCTTCAACTCCGTGCGGCTGCCCATGCATTACAACCTCTTCACCCTGCCCGTTGAAGACGAGCCCGTCGCCGGGCAGCATACCTGGCTGGACGAAGGCTTCGAGCTGACCGACAGCCTCATCTCCTGGTGCCGGCAGAACCAGATGTACGTGATCCTCGACCTCCACGCCGCCCCCGGCGGGCAGGGGCAGGACCAGGGCATCTCCGACTACGACCCCACCAAACCCTCCCTCTGGGAAAGCCAGGCGAACCGCGACAAAACCGTCGCGCTGTGGCGACGGCTGGCGGAACGATACGCCAACGAGCCCTGGGTGGGCGCCTATGACCTCCTCAACGAACCCAACTGGCCCATGACGGGCAATATCCCCCTGCGCGACCTGTACTACGAGATCACCGACGCCATCCGGGAAGTGGATACCAACCACCTGCTGATCATCGAAGGCAACTGGTTCGCCAATGATTTCACCGGCCTGACGCCGCCCTGGGACGACAACATGGCCTACGGCCCGCACAAGTACTGGTCGTTCAACGACCGGGCCTCCATACAGTGGGTGCTGAATATCCGGGATGCTCACAACGTGCCCATCTACTTTGGCGAGAGCGGGGAAAATTCCAATACCTGGTTCAGAGACGCCATTAAACTGCTGGAAGAACACGGCTTGGGATGGGCATGGTGGCCATGAAAAAGGTGGATGCCATCGCCGGGCCCCTGTCCGTGATAAAAACGCCGGAATACCAGGCGTTGCTGGATTACTGGAACGGAACGGGCAGCGCTCCGGACGCGGCTTTCGCCAAGGCCACACTGATGGAACTGGCGGAAAACCTCCGGCTGGAAAACTGCACCTACCACACGGACGTGATCGACGCCATGTTCCGGCAGGTGCGGTCGGAAGAAACTGCCCCCTACCGGGTGCAGGCTATCCCCGGCGTGGTGTACGCCACCGACTTCGACATGGGCGCGGTGGGCACCGCTTATTACGACACCGACGTAGCCACCTACCACGTTTCGACCGGGAATTACACCGCCTGGAACGCCGGCTGGTCGTACCGGAACGACGGGGTGGATATCGAACCCTCCCTGGATGAAGTCAATACCAACGGCTACAGCGTAGGCTGGCTGGCGCCGGGCGAATGGATGCAATACGAAGTGAATGTAGCGGAAAGCGGGGTATACGATGTGCACATCCGGGCAGCAGGAGGCGAGTCGGGGGGGCAGTTCCGCCTCCTTGCCGGCGAAGCGGAGCTTTCCGGCCTTGTCGGCGTCCCCAATTCCGGTGGCTGGCAGAACTGGCAAACCGTTACCGTGCCCGATGTGATCCTGACGCCCGCCGACCGGAAACTGCGGTTTCACGTAGATCGGGCCGGTTTCAACCTGAACAGCTTTGAATTTATCCAAAAGGCCCCAACCACGACCCTGTCCACAGATTACCTGTCCGCTGTCACTGCTGATTTCCATGCGGTGCAACTCCATATCAACAAGCCCCTGGCCGGGCCCCTGCCCGCTTCTCCGGCAGGATTCCAGATTTTTGTAAACGGCAATCCGGTGCCGGTCAACAACGCCGTGCTGAACGCCGCCAACCCAAGGGCGATCCTTTTCACCGTGGATCACACTTTCCGCTCCGGCGAAATCATAAAAATCTCCTATTCGGGGGATCAGGTTTTTGCCCAGGACGGGACGCCGCTGAGCGCTTTTTCGCTGGAAGACGTCCGCAATACGATTGCCATCATCCACCCCGTCCCCGGGCGGGTAGAAGCGGAAGATTTCTTTTTCCAATCGGGCATCCAACTGGAGAACACGACTGATGCCGGCGGCGGCCAGAACATCGCCTACCTCGATGCCGGCGACTACCTGGACTATTACATCAACGTGGCGCAGGCCGGCATCTACGCCGTGGATTACCGCACCGCCGCGCAGAGCGAAACCGGGCAGATACAATTGCAGAAAATAGACGCGAATGGCAATGCAACCCTGCTCCACACCGTCAACTTTTCCCCTACCGGCGGCTGGCAGACCTGGCGGACGACCACCAAGTCGGTGTCCCTGCCGGCCGGGCAGCACCACATCCGGATAGCCATCACCCAGCCCCTGTTCAACATGAACTGGTTTGCGTTTTCCATCCTGAGTTCCACGGAAGAGCCGGGGCAAATCCAGGGGCTGAAATTGTACCCCAGTCCCGGCAGCGGGCTGTTCTACCTGCAGGGGAAGCTGAAAGAAAAACAGGATGTGGAGATCACCATCTACGATATTCTCGGGCAACCGATCCGGCAGCGTATGCTGAGCGGAGTCACGAACCTGCAGGAAACGGCCAACCTGCTGGATTGCCCGGATGGATACTACCTGCTGGCCATACGCCTGGAGGATGGGACGATGCAAACCCTGCCGTTTGTGAAGGGCGGCAACTGAGGGAAAGGTACGGAGAGAAAGTTTACAAGTCGCTGTTTTCCAATTTTCTGCGCGCCTCGGCCGCCGCCAAACAGCAATTTCTCGTGTAGAGCATGCACGTATCGCCACAAAAATTTATCCGGCTGGATAGACGGACACCAAATCCGCACTAAATTTAGTGCGGATTTGGTGTCCGTCTATCCAGCCGGATAATTTTAGTGCCCGTCTGGTCAGCCGGGTAAACTTTCGTGGCATCCTCTCGCCGCGTGCGCACCTTACATGGGAAACTACTGGTCGCCAAAGGCTATGGCCGCCGGAGGCCCGGCGAAGAAAAACTTCCCCATTTGATACGGCCCCTTAGGGTTGCGGGATGATTCCAGGGCGCGATGCTTCATTGTGCCCCCTTCAGTGTTAGGAGGACTCAGGTATTAGGTTTTAGGCGTTAGGTGCCTGTTGAGTGCCCGATTAGGCCCGGGTTGACCCTAAAACCTACAGCCTAAGATTTACCCGGCCGGCCGGACGGGCCTAAAACCGGGCAAGGGGTACAAAAAGGAATTGCGCCCTGCTTTGACGGCCTAGCGATATGGTTTTCATCATCAAAGGTTTTTGTTAGCCTATCCTCCGGCTACCAGCAACTCCTCCTGCCCTTCCAGCAGGAGCAGGTATTCCGCCTGAGAATAATCGCTGAAGTGGCCCGCCGCGCGGAATTTTTTCAACCCGGAAAAGTCCGGCACGCCACGATAGTCACGCACGTGTTCGTAATAACCCTTGGCGTGCAGGAAAACGGACTGTTCCTCACCCTCCGGAACGGGAACGGCGGGAAAGCGCAGCTCTGCCACCATGCCCGGCCCGGGCTGGGCGAAATAGCGCTCATCGTCAGCGGCCAGCTCGGCACGGCAGTCCACGCCATCCTGGTCAACAGCCAGGGTGGCGGCCACCCGCCGGATGTCCAGCGCCTGCGGATCGGCATAGTCTATTGCGGCATAATCGACTTCCCAGAAGAAGAAGCCCGTTTGCAAGCGAAGTTCCACCCGCTCACCGCTAACCCGGCTCAGATCTATTGGGACGGCAAAGTTGCGGGCGGCCAGCGGGCCAACGGTGGGCAGGTGTTCTACCAGTTCCCAGCCGTTCCTGGTATTCAGGTAGATGGAAAGGGGGAACTGCTGGGCGATGGTTTGCTGCCAGCGCACTTCCGGAGGCATCTGGGCCTGCTTGTCTATCCAGGCTTCGTGGAAGCTGCCGAACTTTTGGGAGAAGAGCTTTTTCATGGCTGGGGCATTTGGGGTTAGCAATGGTAAGCGAGGATAGCTGTTCAGTAAGGCTAAAAAACAATTTATCTCTTTGAGCTGGAGCAGTCAATGACAATGGTCATGCGCCGAAGTATGTCGTGTACACGCGATGAAAAGTAGACACGAAAGCACCAAAACCTGCCGGCCCGGCTGTGGCCTCACGGGGCTACCCGCTTAAGGTTGGACAGCAGAAAGGGGAAAGCCGAGCGGAGTCGAGGCCGAGGCATGGAGTGTCCAACCTCAGACGGGTAGCCTCTCACGGGAATAAATAGCTGGCCTTCAGCTCAAAAATCGCTTTAAACGTCTACAAACGACTACAAACGACATTAAACATTTATTATTCGACTAGCGCCGGCCATCCCCCACATCTTTGTAGCGTCATCAGCAATCATCTAAGTCACGAACAACTAATCATTTTAAAAACTGAAGTCATGCGAACCATTAAAAACAGCGTAACCCTGATCGGGCACCTCGGCAAAGACCCCGAAGTCGTGCAAACGAAAAACGGCAACATGGTGGCCAACATCTCTCTTGCCACCAACGAATATTACCGCAACCAGAACGGCGAAAAGATACGCAGTACCGAATGGCACCGCTGCGTCGCCTGGGGCAAACTGGCGGAAACCGTCGGTGCCCTGTGCAAAAAGGGAAAGGAAGTGGCCCTGCGCGGCAGGCTGTCCTACGACCAGTTCGAGGATAAAAACGGCGTCCGCCGGAAATTGCCGCGCATCGTCATCGATGAATTCGTCCTGTTGAGCAAAAAAGAGGATAGCGCTTAGGAATACGGCAAGGGCGAACAGGGCAAGTTTCGTTGTCCCTCCCCGTCGGGGCGCGATGCTAAATTGTGCCCCCTTCGGTGTCAGGAGGATTTAGGTTTTAGGCGTTAGGTGCCTGTTGAGTGCCCGATTAGGCCTGGGTTGCCCCTAAAACCTACAGCCTAAGGCCTAAAACCGAGCAAGGGGTACAACAAAAAGGAATCTCCCCCTCCCGTTGGCAGAAACTTGCCCTGTTCGCCAAAGCTACTTCCGGTTGCGGAGATCTTCGAGGTATTTTTCCAGTTCCATCTCATCATAGATGAGCACTTCCCGTGCCTTGCTGCCTTCGCTGGGGCCGACGACGCCCAGCGCTTCCAGTTGGTCCATGATGCGGCCGGCGCGGTTGTAGCCCAGTTTCAGGCGGCGCTGGATCATAGAGGTGGAGCCGTGCTGGTTCTGGACGATGAGCCGGGCGGCGTCTTCGAACATTTCGTCCAGTTCGGCGTAGGTCAGGCCCTGGGCACCCTGGATTTCCTCGTCGTCCCCGTGGAATTCCGGCAGGAAGAAAGGCTCCGGGTAACCGCGCTGGCTGGCGATGAACTGGACGACATCTTCCACCTCCGGCGTGTCGACGAAGGCGCCCTGGATGCGTTTGGTTTCCCCGCCGAAAAGCAGGAGCATATCGCCCCGGCCGATGAGCTGGTCGGCGCCGCCGCCGTCCAGGATGGTGCGCGAGTCCACTTTGGAACTCACCTTGTAGGCAATGCGCGCCGGGAAGTTGGCCTTGATCACGCCGGTGATGATGTTGACCGAAGGGCGCTGGGTAGCGATGATCAGGTGAATGCCTACGGCACGGGCCAGCTGCGCCAGGCGGCCGATGGGCAGTTCCACTTCTTTGCCCGCCGTCATGATCATATCGGCGAATTCATCGATGACCAGCACGATGAACGGCAGGAACCGGTGGCCCTTGTGGGGGTTGAGCCGCCGCTGCACGAACTTCTCGTTGTATTCCCGGATGTTGCGGGCGGCCGCCTTTTTGAGCAGGTTGTACCGCTGGTCCATCTCGATGCACAGCGAATTGAGGGTATGGATTACGCGGCTGGTCTCGGTCGTGATCGGCTCGTCCTGGCCGGGAAGGAAGGCCAGGAAATGGTGCTCCAGTTGGCTGTACGGAAAGAGTTCTACCTTTTTGGGGTCCACCAGCACCAGCTTCACCTGGGAAGGGTGCTTTTTATAGAGCAGGGACATGATGATGGCGTTGACCCCAACCGACTTCCCCTGGCCCGTAGCGCCGGCCACCAGGAGGTGGGGCATTTTGGCCAGGTCGGCGACGAACACCTCGTTGGAGATGGTCTTGCCCAGGGCGATCGGCAGGTCCATCTTGGCGCGCTTGAACTTCTCCGATTGCAGGACTTCCTTCATCGAGACGACCTGCGGGTTCTTGTTGGGCACTTCAATACCGATCGTGCCCCGCCCGGGGATAGGCGCGATGATCCGGATGCCGAGGGCCGCCAGGCTGAGGGCGATATCGTCCTCCAGGTTTTTGATCTTGGAAATGCGGACGCCGGGCGCCGGGATGATCTCGTAGAGGGTGACCGTAGGGCCGATGGTTGCCCGGATTTTGGTAATCTCTATCTTGTAGTTGAGCAGCGTCTCGATGATCTGGTCCTTGTTGGCCTCCAGTTCCGCCCGGTCGATCTCCATGCGCTGGTCGGAATAGTCCCGGAGCAGGGAGGTTACGGGAAACTCGTAGGAGGAAAGTTCCAGGGTCGGGTCATAAGGTTCGCTGTGGTCCTGGTTTTCTTCCTGGAAGGCCAGCTTAGGGCCGGTAGGGCCGCCGATGCCGGAGCTGCTTTCGGAAGGGACGGCATCTCCGGACATCGTTTCAATCTCCAGTTCTGCTTCGCCCACCCTGAGGGATTCCGGTTTCTGCTGGCTGATATCATCCGGCAGGTCAAAAGCTAGTTGTTTCTTGCCGTTTGCGGAGGCCGGGGTGCCGTCGCCGGCAAGTTCCTCGCTTTCCTCGCCTTCCTCGCCCCGCTCTCCGGGGCGCAGGCCAGGCGGTGCCTGGCCCGGGCCCGATGGCTGGCGGCCCTTGCCGGGCAGGCGCCCGGTAAGCCAGTCGTTGACATATTGTATGGAGTCTTTTACGGCGCCCTGCGGGGTCATTTCGTTGAAATTGGGGTTGACGTTCCATACGACGATCCCCAAAACGAGGAACAACATGAGGATGATCATCCCGGCGGTGCCGACAAAGCTGAGCAACCAGGCGCTGACGCCTTCCCCGAAGGCGCCTCCCCAGGGGAATTCCGCTCCCCCTGCCACAAACTCCAGAAATACGGAAGCCACCATCATGAGCAGCAACCACAACCGGAATCGCGGCCAATGCAGGCGAAGGGGCTGCCGCCGGATCAGGGCCAGGCCGCCGACAACGAGCATGGCGATGACCAGGTAGGAGGGCAAACCAAAGCCCCAATAAAAGAACATATTGGAAACGATCGCCCCCAAACGGCCCAGCCAGTTGGCCATTTCCATCTCGCTTTTCAGAAGCAGCCCCCAGGAGAACCGGAGGACCCTGTCCTGGTCGACTTTCCAGGTAAACAGGTAAGAAGTGAAAGCAATAAACAGATAGATAGAAAGGAAGAGGCTGAGTATGCCCGCCAGTTTGGGTACTCGTTCATCGTTAAGGCCGAGTTTGAGGCTTAACTGCCCCGATTTTTTTCGCTTTTTTGCCACCATTATCTTTTTCTGAACTCAACTGTACTCCGCCGGCGCGACATGGGATAACAGGCCAGCTCCAGCAGCAGGATGCTCTCGCTGATCCGGTTGCCAGGCCAGGCCAGCGTATGTCAAAGCTATGGGAAAGTCTCCCCCGCCTGAAGGATCAGGATTACAAAAATAGAGATAAATCGGTGCAATTATAGCAAAATCCACTTATTGTTCAACAGGAAATATAAACAATGCGATTATTGTTATTCAGCAATTTGCTGACCTCTCCGCCCGGAGCCGGTTCCGCAACTGATTTTTAACGGCGGCGACCGCTGCAAACTACAGATTATTGGCGTAATATTGCAGCTTGCCCTGTAATGAACCGGGCCGCCTGGAAAAGTGGCCCTTCTGGGTTTTTGAGTCATCAACTATAATCATTTTCAACCTTCAAAACTCAATCGTATGCTATCCCTCAAAGCGGTCGATAGGAGGGCGGGGCTTACGCGGGAAACCTTTACCCGGGAATATCTGGAGCCCCACACCCCCGTTATCCTGGTTGACTTGATGGACCATTGGCCCGCAAAAGCAAAATGGACCATGGAATTCTTTAAAGAAAACTACGGCCACCTGATGGTGCCTGTATTTTCTGACAACGTTTCCAAACCGGGGAAGAAGTACATGGCCCCGGATAAAGTCGTCCCGTTCCGCGAATTCCTGGAAGCCATTGAGCAGGGGCCGACCAACCTGCGGATGTTCCTGTTCAACATCTTCAGGCACGTCCCCGAACTGTGCCATGATTTTAATATGCCCACTATAATGGACGGGTTCATCCGGGATTTCCCGTTCATGTTCTTCGGAGGCGAAGGCTCTAAAGTCGCACTCCACTACGACATCGACCTCTCTCACGTTTTTCTCAGCCAGTTCCACGGCCGGAAACGGGTCGTGCTTTTCCCTCCCGAACAGTCGAGATTTATCTACCAGCACCCCTTCACCGTCGCCAGCTACATCGACATCAACCATCCGGACTACGACAACTACCCGGCCCTGCGCCATGTGCACGGCTATGAAGCCCTCCTGCAGCCGGGAGAAACGCTCTTTATGCCCAGCGGCTACTGGCACTATATTGAATATCTGGATGGCGGATATTCAATTTCCCTGCGCGCCAACGAATCTTATACCCGTCGCGCCCGCGGGTTGTGGAACATTGCCAAACACTACGTGGTCGACAAAAGCATGAACCGGCTCATGGGCCAGGAATGGCGCCGCCTGAAAGAAGAGATGGCCAAGCGAAGGGCCCAGGTGGCCGGATAACCCGTTGCCCTTAGATAAACCAGGAGTCATCCCAAAGTCTTGAAATGCATGATCCCGAACTGAAAAGCCCGGGATGACTCATCTTTTTTTTAAATTACCCCCAAAAAGATGAAAGCTTCCGCTGAAATAAGCCTTTACCCCCTGGACAAAGACTACGAAGGCTTCGTCCTGGATTTCATTGCCCGCCTTCGGGGACACGAAGGCCTGCGCATCGAGGTCAATAGCCTCAGCACCCAGGTCTTTGGAGAGTACGACGCCATCATGCACGCCCTGCAACAAGAGATCCGGCTGAGTTTCCAACAGGGGGCCACTGCCTCCATGGTCATTAAAATCCTGAACGTGGCGGGATCAGAGTGAACCTGGCGCTGCCTTGATTTCATCTCGTAATCATTACTCTTTTAACAACCCCGGCCCGGGGGGCTCTCCCAACTCAACTGCTTTAAACCTTCACGCTCATGCTCATCACCGATGCCCAACTCGACCAATTCCGGCGGGACACGCCTGGCGTTGAACACCGCCTGCACTTCAATAACGCCGGCGCCGCCCTGCCGCCGCTGGCCGTCCTGGAGGCCATGCAGCAACACCTGGCCCTGGAAGCCCGCATCGGCGGCTACGAAGCAGCTAATGCCGCCCGCAGGGAAACCGCCGGGTTCTACCGGGCGGTGGGCAGGCTCCTGAACGCCCCGGCAGAAAACATAGCCTTTGCCACCAGCGCCACCGAAGCCTACAACAAGGCGTTGTCCTCTGTTCCGTTCCGCCCCGGCGACGTCATCCTGACTACGGAAGACGACTACGTCTCCAACCAGATCGCTTTCCTCCAGTTACAGGAAAGGCAGGGCGTACGGCTGGTGCGGACGGCCAGCCGCCCCGAAGGAGGGTACGATGCCGGCTCTATGGAATCCCTCATCAAAAAACACCGCCCCCGGCTGGTGGCCGTCACCCATATTCCCACCAATTCCGGGCTGGTGCAGGACGCAGCGGCCGCCGGGCAGCTTTGCCGGCAATATGATTGCCTCTACCTGCTCGACGCCTGCCAATCGGCCGGCCAGATGCCTCTGGACGTTTCCCGGTTGCAATGCGACTTCCTCAGCGCAACCTTCCGCAAATTTCTGCGCGGCCCCCGCGGCGGCGGCTTCCTCTACGTTTCCGACAGGGTGCTGGACTCGGGGCTGGCACCCCTATTCCTCGACCTGCACAGCGCCGACTGGGCGGAAGCCGAACGGTATATTCCGAAGGCCAATGCTCAACGGTTCGAGACCTGGGAACGCTCCTATGCCATCCTGCTCGGCAGCAGGGCCGCTGCCGAATACGCCCTGGGCGCCGGCCTGGAAGCCATACAGGAACGCACCTTCCGGCTGGCGGCGCTCCTGCGCGAAAACCTGGCCGAGATCCCACAGCTGCAGCTGCTCGACCAGGGCGCCAACCTTTGCGGCATTGTTACCTGCCACATTCCCGGCAGGAAACCGCTTCCCCTGAAAACAGCGCTGGAAAAAAAAGGAGTAAACACGTCCATTTCCGGTTCGGGTTCTGCCGTCATCGACTTTGCCAAAAAAGGAGTCGGCTGGGCGCTACGCCTCTCACCGCATTACTACAACACCGAAGAAGAAGTGGAAATGGCCGCGCAACGGCTCAGGGAAGTGCTGCAATACTGAGGGAGGCCAGTGCCGAAAAAGGCAGGCTGCAGGGCCGGAAAAAGGACAATGAACCTGTAAAACAGCGTGCGGCTACCGTTTACGTTGAATCCCGCTTTTCAGTATTAAAAGCGGGATTTGTTGTTTGTTGCCGGTTTGGCCCTGGGGCCGCCGGAACAATCGGGTTCCCCAACGGACAACTAACAACCGACAACAGCAACTTGGCCAGTGTTCGACCGAGGTCCTCAGGCCGATACCCCGGCGTGCCCATCCCCCCCTCCGGCCCAATCCACTACGCTCCAGGCCTGCGGTTTGTCGGCGAACAGTGGTTTGGTGCGGCTCCAGGTAGAGCGGAAAAGATCGGACGTTCGGTAGGCTTCCAGGGCAGCGGCGTCTTCCCAGAAGCTGTAGGTAAAGAAAACATTGTCGGGATCGGTACAACGCAGCAGCTCCACATGCCGGCAACCGGGAAACCCCAGGATGCGGGGCTTGCTCTCCCGGAAAAGGGCCAGGAAATCCCCGGTTCGGCGGGGGTCAAAGGTGAGTTTGACAATTCGCTTGATCATGAGTGGAAATCGATTTGAATGGTTTCCTCTTCTTTGAGGCCAAAGAGCGTGCAGGCCCGGCCCATATTGACGGCAATCTCCAGATTGCCGGCCGAATTGAACAGGCAGAGCAGCTCGCCGACGGGCAGGTCGTGATAGTTCGTGCTCAGGCGCTTAATGGGCGTGTGGCGTTTGAAATACAATTTAAAAGAACGCCCGCCGCCCACCTGGTCGAATAGCTCCCGGGTAACGTTGGTAATGGCATTGTCGTAATTGTCGACATAAATGACCGAACCCCGGATCTGTGAATGGCCTATGACCGGCTGAAGGGTGATACGCCGCTCGATATTCTGTGCCGGCAGGCCGATCTCGATCAGCGGCCGGCCATGAGCCAGGTAACCAACGGCGCGGGCATAGGTATCCCGGAGAGGAAAGCGGCTGTCCTCATCGTAATCGAGCTCGTAAAAATGAGGGGGCATTTCATCGTCAAAAATAAGGCTGAAGATACCGTTGTCCGGCGCTATAAAAAAATGCTCCTCCCGGGTAGTCGCCAAAAAGCGTTTTCGGGGCGCATAGTAATCGTTGACGCTGATCAGGTGGATCGTCCCGGCCGGAAAGCTCCGCCAGGCGTTTTTGAATAAAAAGGCAGCCTGGACGATGTCGTAATTCTTGACGCTATGGGTAATATCTACGATATTGAGCTGCGGGTGTTCACACAACATCGCCCCTTTGATCATCGGCGGATAATAATCCCGCCATCCGAAATCTGTGGTGAGGGTTACAATAGGCATAACGCAGTTGATGGTTTTGGCTTTCCGCCCGGTTCCGGCCTACAGCCCAAAAATAGTATTTTATATTGACGATCAACAGCAAAGGAATTTTCTCTTCTTGGGAATATGTGTAATTTTGCAAGGTGACCACCCCGGCCATCGGCCGCAGATTTAGGGCCGGGCAAAGCCGAACTTTTTTGGCCTGCCGGGGGTTAGCAGATAGGCGCTGAATTGAAAGGCCTGCCGCCTATGCGGCAAACCGCTCCGGTGCTGTACATTATTTCACCTAAAAGAGGACATACGTATTGAGTGAGATCATTCTGACCGTTGACGGGGTCGACCTCGTCGAATTGTACGGAGAAAATAATGCCAAGTTAAACCTCCTTCGCAAAGCTTTTCCCGAAGTGGTGATGACTTCCCGAGGCAGCAGCCTCAAGCTTTCCGGAGATAAAAAGCATACCCAAAAAGCAAAATCCAGGTTTGAGCTGATGGTCCGCCTGCTCAAAGAGCACGACGAGCTCCCGCTGCAAATGGTCCAGGACCTGATGGCGGGCAACAACCCCTTTGAGTCCAAGCTCAGCGCCGGCAGCAGAGGAAACAAGACCATACTCTACGGCCGCAACGGCAAACAGATCAAAGCCAAGACGCGCAACCAGAAAAGGCTTATCGAAGCGTCGGACGACAACGATATCGTCTTCGCCGTCGGCCCGGCCGGCACCGGCAAGACCTACACCGCCGTTGCCCTGGCGGTCAAAGCCCTGAAGAACCGGATGGTCAAGAAGATCATCCTGACGCGGCCCGCCGTAGAGGCCGGAGAAAGCCTGGGGTTCCTCCCGGGCGACCTCAAGGAAAAGATCGATCCCTACCTGCGCCCGCTCTATGATGCTCTGGACGACATGCTGCCGGCGGAAAAGCTCCAGCAGTTCATGGCCACCCGCGTCATCGAGATCGCTCCGCTGGCTTTCATGAGAGGGCGGACGCTCGACAATGCTTTTATTATCCTCGACGAGGCGCAGAACTGCTCAACCATGCAGCTGAAAATGTTCCTGACCCGCCTCGGCCCATCAGCCAAGTGCATCATCACCGGCGACCTGTCGCAGGTCGACCTGCCGTTCCATCAAAAGTCAGGGCTGCGCCGCGCCATCGACCTGCTCGAACACCTCGACGGCATCGAAACCATATATCTCGACGCGGAAGACGTGGTCCGGCACCGGCTGGTAAAGGAGATCATCCGGGCTTATGAGCGATCGGATGAGGAAATGCGGCGCCGCAGAAAGGAGCCGGACGAAGAAAACGAAGAAGAAAAAGCAGCCAAAAACGGCAACAGCCTGGCAGGGCCGGCCCTGCCCTTCTTCGGCCCGGGCCGGGATGAAGAAGAGTAATGTGCCCTCCGGAGTACAATTCCATCATTCATTGATAAATCCATTACCATGGAATACAGAATCCGCATTCAGCCGGGAAAAGAAAATGCCTTCCTTCAGATTATCCAGGCGCTGCAATCGCTGGGCGTGGCTGAAAGCGTCGAGTTGATTTCCGAGCCGGAAAGCCCTGAAGAAGAAAGAGAGGCCCAGCTCACTTCTTCGAAAGAGATGGCCAACCAGTACCGGGACCTGGTAGACTGACAGGCCTTAAGCACTTGCCCCAAAATGATGTATTCTCTGCTATATAATGGCCGGCGCCTGGCCGGCGAGGTCACCCTTGCCGGTTCGAAGAGCATTTCGAACCGGGCGTTGATCATCCGGGCCCTTTGCGGCGAGTCCTTTCCCATCCATCGCCTGGCCAATGCGCGGGATACGGAGCTGTTGCTCCACCTCCTGCAAAGTGAAGGCCAGGTCCGGGACGCCGGCGCTGCCGGGACCACCTACCGCTTTATGGCGGCATTTCTGTCCAGGCAACCCGGCGTACAGATCCTCACCGGCACGGAAAGAATGAAAAACAGGCCGGTTGGGCTGCTCGTCGATGCCCTCCGCCAGTTGGGGGCCGAGATCAGCTACCTCGAAAAGGAAGGCTATCCGCCGCTGCGCATTGGCGCTGCTTCCAGCTTCGGAAGCGTGTCCGCGCTTTCCATCGCTGCCGGCACCAGCAGCCAGTATATCTCCGCCTTGCTGATGATCGCCCCTACCCTGCCCGGCGGATTGTCCCTGCACCTGGAAGGCCAGGTCGTATCCCGGCCTTATATCGAAATGACGCTCCAGCTAATGCAATATTTCGGGGTGCAACACCAATGGGAGGGAACCACCATCCGGGTGCCTCCGCAACGGTATCTGCCCCGGCCCTTCCGGGTGGAGGCCGACTGGTCGGCGGCATCGTACTACTTCGCCATGGCGGCGTTTGCCGATGAAGCCCACATCCAGCTGAACGGCCTGTTTGAGGACAGTGTGCAGGGAGATGCGGTGCTGGCCGGGATGATGACAGCTTTCGGCGTGCGGACGTCCTTTAATGAAAATGGCGTTTTGCTGTCCAAAAGCCCTTTCCCGCCACCGCCCGTTTTTGAATGGGATTTCCTGCGCTGCCCCGACCTGGCGCAGACGCTAGCAGCGGTCTGCTGCGGGCTGGGAACAGAGGGCCGGTTCACCGGCCTGGAAACCCTCAGGATAAAGGAGACCGACCGCATCGCCGCCCTGCAGGCCGAGTTGGCCAAGGTCAACTGCCGCCTGGAAGGCCTGCCCGCCGAAAAGGCCCCGCAACCAGGCCGCGAATTCTATGTTACCAAAGGGAAAGCCCGGGTCGAAAGCAAACCGGTTTTTGCCACCTATGAAGACCACCGCATGGCCATGGCCCTTGCGCCTCTCGCCATGATGGGAACTATCGGAATCGAAGACCCCATGGTCGTAGCCAAGTCTTACCCCAACTTCTGGGAAGACCTGGAAAAAATGGGGTTCGATATCATCAGGCAATAACCGGGCGCAGGCGGCCTCTCAGTCGATGAGCGGGTACGGAACCGAAAGCGATTCGGTGGCCGTGCCGGCCCGAATGGATTGTAAAAACACCAAACACCTGGTAATTGCAACTATTTAGCTGGGCTAAGGGGCTTTTGCCACGAAGACACCAAGGCACAAAGATTGCACGAAGCCGATGCCCGATAGCTATCGGCTTGGTGTAATCTTGGAGTTTTCGTGTCTTTGTGGCGATAAAACCGGGTTAGGAGGCAGGCTAAATAGTTACCGGCACTTAGGGATCACCCATCTCCCTCCCCCATTTCCAGGATTTTGATCTCCACGCGCTGGTTTTTCCGGCGGCCGTACGGCGTCTTGTTGGAGGCGACGGGTTCCCGCTTGCCATAGCCCTTGTATTGCAGCCGTTTGCGGGGGATTCCCCTGGACGCCAGGTAGTCGGCCACGGCTTTTGCCCGGGCAGTAGACAACCGGTCGCAGTAATCATCAGGAGGCAGTCCGTTGGTGTGGCCGCCGATTTCGATGACCACATCGCTGTTGACATCGAGGAATTCATAGACCTCGTTCAGGAAATCGAACGACTCTTCCTCGATGCGGGAGCTGTCCGCTTCGAAATAGAGTTTATCCAGGGTAATGGACAAGCCTTTCGCCATTTCCGAGCGTTTAACGCCGGCGATGGTTTTTTCCGCCTGGGGTTCGGAAGGAGGAGGCGATTTTGGGGTGGCCGGGGTGTTGGCCGGCCGCTGGGGCTTCTGCGTTTTGGCGGCGGGCTTTGGCGGTTCCGCCCTGGCGATCTCCGGCTGTTCAGGTTTGGCCGCAACCGGCTCTGCCGCCACCGGCTCGTCGCAGGGGATCGGCTGGATGGGAGAAGCATTATCTACCAGCACATTCCCGTTATAAGGAAACAAAGTAGGCGTTTCGTAGAAAGCCTCCAGGGTGATGTAGGAATAATCTGCTATCGGCTCAAACTTAAAATTGTACTGCATCCACTGGTATTTGTTGATCAGGGAAGTTTCGTCGAGCAGGAATTGTTTGTCGCAATGGCCAAAGCCTCCCCAAATCCGCATCTTGGCCGGCGTAATGTAATTGGCCTGCTCGTTGTTGGCCCGGCTCAGGCTGATGTACAATTCAGAGCGGGCCAGGTCCAGGCTGAATTCATAACACTGGCCCCTTCTCAATGGCCGGCTGAGTTTTTGGGAGACGGCTTCCCAGGTATCGTTATCCCGGACGACCAGGCCCAGGTAGGTTGAACCATGATTGGCGGGTTTGGTAACGCTAAATTCCCCACTGGGCTGGACATCGGGGGGAGATTCGCCGGGAAATCCACAGTCATACCAACCGGTTGGAGCAATGCTGTGGCGGGGCATGTCTTCAAAAGATGGGTTGGTCAGGTAGATAGCCTCTCCCTGGCTAAAGGCATAGAGGCAACTGGCCAAGACAAGGAGAGATAACAACGAACTTCGTTTCCTCATTTCTATTTTTTGTTTTCTAAGAAAAACTAAAAAAACAAGTCTCAAAAGGAGAACTTATTTTTTTATCACTATTGAAGCGATAAAGGAAGCGGGCGGCACAGCCCGGCGCTTTCCTTTGATAAAGCGCTGCATTTACACACCCCTTTTTACGAAAGTTAAGGATTCTTGTCGTGTATAACGTTACTAACCGTTAGAATTGTTGTGAAAACCGGCTGCTTGTTGAGGCATGGCTTAGGAAAATTAGGAGAAATCCACCAAAAAGCGGGTTCTTTTATTGCTCTTAACGCTTTGTTAACCAGTGTTCGGCGTTTGGTGCCCACGTATTCGCAAGGCGCCGGAAGGCACACAAACACCGAACAATGATAATCCCTCTGGTTAGCTGAATGCATTGAAACCGGTAACGTCCATACCGGTGATCAGCAAGTGGATATCATGAGTGCCTTCATAGGTGATCACAGATTCCAGGTTCATCATGTGGCGCATGATGGGATATTCGCTGGTAATGCCCATGCCGCCGTGGATTTGCCGGGCTTCCCGCGCGATCTCCAGAGCCATGGCCACGTTGTTGCGTTTGGCCATAGAAATCTGCGCCGCCGTGGCTTTACCCTGGTTGGCCAACTGCCCCAGGCGCCAGGCCAGCAACTGCCCTTTGGTGATCTCCGTGATCATCTCCGCCAGCTTTTTCTGGGTGAGTTGAAACTGCCCGATGGGCTTGTCAAACTGATGCCGCTCCTGAGAATAACGCAGGGCCGAATCATAGCAGTCCATCGCGGCCCCGATGGCGCCCCAGGCGATGCCATACCGGGCTTTGGACAGGCAGGACAGGGGGCCGCGCAGGCCGCGGACGCCCGGGAAGACATTTTTCTTGGGCACCCGCACGTCCTCGAAGACCAGTTCGCCGGTGACGGAGGCCCGCAACGACCATTTTCCGTGGATTTCCGGAGCGGAATAGCCCTTCATGTCCTTTTCCACGACCATGCCCAGCACTTTGCCTTCTTCGTCTTTTGCCCAGACCACAGCGATATCGGCTACCGGGGAGTTCGTGATCCACATCTTGGCGCCGTTCAGGATGTAGGCGTCACCGTCATCCCGGACGCGGGTCACCATCCCGCCCGGGTTGGAGCCGTGGTCGGGTTCTGTCAGGCCGAAGCAGCCGATGAGTTCTCCGGCGCCGAGCTTGGGCAGGTATTTGCGCTTCTGTTCTTCTGAACCGTACTTGAAGATCGGATACATGACCAGGGAACCCTGAACGGAAGCCATAGACCGGATGCCGGAATCTCCTCGTTCCAGTTCCTGCATGATCACCCCGTAGGCCATTTCATCCATGCCGCCGCCGCCGTATTCTACCGGCAGGCTGGGGCCGAAGGCCCCGATCTCCGCCAGCCCCTTGAAGAGGTGGGTGGGGCACTCGGCCCGTTCGGCGTACTCCTCAATAATCGGGCTCACTTCCTGCTTCACCCAGGTGCGGACAGCGTCGCGGGCCAGGAGATGGTCGTCATCGAGCAACTCGTCGATGAGATAGTAGTCGTGCGACTGAAAGCGGTCCTCTTTTGCCTTCTTCGCGATAGCGCTCTGCGCGCCGTTGTTGTTGCTACCCATGGTATAGATTTTTGGATTACTGGTTAGGATTTTCCCTTCCCGCAAAGGTAAGCATTTCGGCAGTTCCTTGCTCCGTTCCGATAAATATGCTACTGAATTATGGCCATACCGGGCGTATTATTCCGTATTTTTGGCCTTTGTTCAATAAACGGACCGGCTATGGCCATTATCGCACTGGAAGGCATGCGCTTTTTCGCCTATCACGGATATTATGAAGAGGAACAAATCCTCGGCAATGACTTCATTCTCGACGTGTACGTCAATGCTGATACGCTCCTGGCTGCCGCCGTGGACGAGCTCTACGTAGACCCTGCCGTCTTCAAGGGCGAGGAACCGCAGGAGGGCAAAGAAAAACCCACTACGGTAAACTACGAGACCATCTATCTGATCTGCCAGGCGGAAATGCGCAAAACGGCAAGTTTGCTGGAAGGGATTGTCGAACGCATTGCCGAACGCATTATGGAACATTTCGACAACGCCGAGGGGGTCATCGTGCGGCTGAAAAAGCTCCACCCTCCGCTCGGCGGCCGGGTGGACATGGCCTGGGTAATGTCCGCCCGAGGGGATATCGAGATCCCCACCTTCAGCGATTAGCGAGTTAACCGGAAATAAACCAGAAAATATGTTGAAGAAAATCGTTGCTCTATTCGCGATCGTCTCCCTGGCAGGGTGTACGGCCCAGCAAATCCAAAGCACCCTCGACACCCTGGCCGGCGCCCAGGGGCTGACTACCACCGAAGTGGCGGCGGGGCTGAAACAGGCCCTGGAATTTGGCATCACCGAAGGGGCGCAACGCCTCTCCCGGGAAGACGGCTACTACAAAAGCCCCTACAAGATCCTGCTGCCGCCGGAAGCCCGGAAGATTACCGACAAGCTACAGAACGTACCCGGATTCCGGGCCGTGGAAGAAACCATCCTCGAAAAGATCAACCGTGGCGCGGAGGACGCCGCCAAAAAGGCCAAGCCCATCTTTGTCAACGCCATCAAACAAATGACCTTCTCCGACGCCATGAATATCCTTATGGGAGAAGACGATGCCGCCACCCAATACCTTCACCGTACCACATTCGACCCTCTCTACCAGGAGTTCAACCCGGTGATCATAGAATCGCTGGACAAGTTCAACGCCCGACAGTACTGGGCCGACGCTGTCAATACCTACAACAGTATCCCCCTGGTAGAAAAGGCTAACCCCGACCTGGGCGATTACGTCACCCAGGAAGCCCTTAAGGGTTTGTTCTCCATGGTGGAAAAGAAAGAGCGCAGCATCCGGAATGACATCAGCGCCCGCACGACGGACCTGCTGAAGAAGGTCTTTGCCAAACAAGATGATTGAGGGGCATTTCCCCCGCCGCCCGGCTGAACACCAAGAATGCACAAAGAGGGTGGCAAAACCTTTGTGATCCTTCGTGCCCTTCAGTTCAGCAGCCGAACCTCGGCGTGAGCGTAGCCGAACCTCGGCGTGAGCGTAGCCGAACGCCGGATAAATTTCGGCGACTTCGTGGCAAAAAAAACTCCCGAATTGTGTGCAACCCGGGAGAGCAAATCAAAAAACAGCAGGATATATTTTACTTGTTGAAACAAAAATCAAGCTTTTGTTTCAACAACTTCGTTCCCGGCGGGAAAACAACTGCCCCGTTATTTAGTGCCAACAGCATTAGTCGGCGATGTACGGAACCCCGGCATGTGCCCGGTGCCCGACAGGCCGGCCCTGCCGGAATTCAGGTTACAGCGCGCTACAGGTCGCTGACCCGGCGGATAACCTGATAGATTCGGGTATACTCATTCACCTCTTCCACAAAGGGGTCGTGCTCCAGGTGGTTGGCCGAGATCAGTTTCAGGTGGGTCACCCTGCCCCGGGAATTGGTGACGCCCTGCACGTATTTCACCCACAACTGCCCGTTGTTCTTGACCGCGTAGATTTTGTTGTCCCGGATATCGTACAGGCTGCCGATCTCCCGGCAGATGACCATATCGCCGTCCATGATGACCGGCTCCATACTGTTGCCTTTGATCGGGAAAGCGACCAGGCCGCTGCCTTTGAGGCCCGGGAGGCTGAAGAATTCGAGGTCTTCCCGGGCAAAACCTCCGACGTCGACAGAGGCGCCGGCGAAAGCTTCCGTGGTGGTAAACAGGATATTGCCGTGATAGGGCACCTGGTCTTCCATCATGGCCGGCTTGGGCATTTCCAGGCCGAAAGGATCTCCCTCCCCATCCAGCATGTATGACTCGTTGACGCCGTATTCCTGGCAGAGCGTCCTGGCGTGCCGGTAGTCAATGCACCTTTTATCGTCCGGGTTGAGAAAAGCGCGGATGATGTGGCCGTAGGCCCGGTTCCCCAGGATGCGTTCCGCGAAATCGCCCATGCCCTTACCGTTGCGGTCATTCTTGACGATCTCTCCTCTTTCTTCCAGCATTTGAAAAACCTTGATGAAACGCTCGTTGAGTTCGAGCCTGTCTTCTCTGATCATGATGCGGGTTTTCGTTTAAAACAAAAGCCAAATATTTGGTTGGCAAGTTAAAACAAAAGCTTGTATAAAACAAAAAATTTTAATCTTTTTAGCAGATTTTTTTTGCGGCGGTGGGAAGTTCGCGGTTTTTACCCGGCCCAGGCGCGAGGACGGGCGCGGTTCGCAGTTCGCGGTTGGCGGCCTCGGGGCGGGCAACTCGGGGACTGTTCAAATTGCCGTGTTTTTTTGTTTTGAACCGCAGGGGGCGATAGAGAAACACAAAGGCGGTATCGGCGTGAGACCTCGGCGTGAACTCGGTCGAACGCTCGGTCGAACGCTGGACAAGTTGATGTTGTCAGTTGTCAGTTGTCAGTTAGGGAACCCAATTGTTCCGGCAGGCCCAAGGCCAAACCGGCAACAAACAACAAACAACAGGGCGCGATTCCTTTTTGTACCCCTTGCTCGGTTTTAGGCCCGTCCGTCCGGCCGGGTAAATCTTAGGCTGTAGGTTTTAGGGACAACCCAGGCCTAACCGGGCACTCAACAGGCACCTAACGCCCAAAACCTAATGCCTAAATCCTCCCAACACCGGAGGGGGCACAATTTAGCATCGCGCCCCAAACAACAGACAACAGACAACAAAAATATGCCAGGCATTTACCTGTATCTCCCCCCATTTCCCCATCCCATCCCCCGGACAGGCTTCCACCTACCCCCCTGCACAGCCCGGGCATACTCCCCGGACTGTCATCTCCACCTCTGCCGCCTGGTATCCGGCCGGCAAGGCGGGGGCCGACAGGTGGACGGCATCCAGGCAAACGGTCTGGCCGCAGGAGGTACAGTGAAAGTGGGGGTGAAAATCGCGGTGGCGGCCTTCAGCGCAGGCGTCCTGGCAGAGAGCATAGCGGGTAGCGCCCGTGCCGTCTTCAACCTCATGGAGGATGCCTTTTTCCGCGAAAGATTTCAGCGTGCGGTACAGGGTGATGCGGTCGGCGCGCGGCATGGCGGCCTCCAGTTCGGCCAGGCTTTGGGCGCTGCGTTGCTGCAGGAAGTGCTCCAGCACCAGCATGCGCATGGGCGTGGGGCGGACGGCGTGTTTCTCAAGGGTGGTGAGGATGCGGTGGTTCATGGCTTGAAGATTAGGATCGGGATTGCAAAAATGGCATCGAAGTCTTCAGGCTTCGAAGAGCACGGTCCACAATATCACAATATCACAATATCACAATATCACAATATCACAATATCACAATATCACAATATCACAATTAGCCCTGAAACAGAGCTTCCACCCCACGCTTTCGAAGCAGCAATAGCTACAATACAGGTGTCCGGCTACTTACTCCCTCACCATCATCAAACTGTCATCCCTTGCCTCCAGCATGGAGCTGCCCATGAGGTACGCGTCCACCCGGCGGGCGGCCTCGCGGCCCTCGGCGATAGCCCAGACGACCAGCGACTGCCCGCGCCGCATATCGCCGGCAGCGAAGACTTTTTCGATGTTGGTTTGGTAGTTATCGTCCCGGACGTTGCCCCGGTCATCCACCTCGACGCCGAGCTGTTGCAGCATGCCCTCAAACTGCGGGTGCAGGAAACCAATGGCCAGCAGAGCCAGCTGGCAGGGGATGTCGCGTTCGGTGCCTTCCACCTCTTTGAAAGCGTAGCGGCCGGTTTCGGCGTCTTTCGCCCACTCGATGTCCACCAGCCTGACAGCCTTGAGCTTGCCGTTCTTGTCGCCGATGAACGCCCTGGTCAGGATGGCCCATTGGCGGTCGGCGCCCTCTTCGTGGCTGGAGGAGGTGCGCAGGATCATCGGCCAGTTGGGCCAGCTAAAAGGGTCGCGCTCGGCAGGCGGCTTGGCAAGCAGCTCAATCTGGGTCACTGACTTTGCCTGATGGCGGTTGGACGTGCCTACGCAGTCGGCGCCGGTATCGCCGCCGCCAATGACGAGGACGTGCTTGCCGGTGGCCATTACGGCCTCCGCTTCCGGGACGGACTGGCCGGCCACCCGGCGGTTGTTCTGCTCCAGGAACTCCATGGCGAAGTGGACGCCGTCGAGCTCACGGCCAGGGATGCTGAGGTCGCGGGGGATGGTAGAGCCACCGCAGAGCAGCAGGGCGTCAAATTCTTCGAGCAATTGTCTGGGATCCACGTTTTCTCCCACGTTGGCGTTCGTCCGGAATCGAACCCCTTCGGCCTCCATGACGGCCACGCGCCGCTCGACCACCTGCTTTTCCAGCTTGAAATCGGGGATGCCGTAACGCAACAGGCCGCCGACGCGGTCGTTGCGCTCAAAGACGGTCACCAGGTGGCCGGCCTTGTTGAGCTGGGCCGCAGCGGCCAGCCCCGCCGGCCCGGAACCGACGACCGCCACCTTCTTCCCGGTGCGCATCGTGGGCGGCTGCGGCCGGACATAGCCCTTCTCAAAAGCCACCTCCGCGATCGACTTCTCAATGTGCTCGATGGCTACCGGCGGCTGGTTAATGCCCAGTACGCAGGCGGCCTCGCAGGGCGCCGGACAAATCCTGCCCGTAAATTCAGGAAAGTTGTTGGTACTGCTCAGGATTTCGTAGGCAAGGCGCCAGTCCTCCTCGTACACCGCGTCATTGAATTCGGGGATGATATTGCCGAGGGGGCACCCGCTGTGGCAAAAGGGAATACCGCAGTCCATGCAGCGGGCCGCCTGCTGCGTCGTTTTTTTGGTGCTGAAATCCTCGTAAATCTCTTTATAGTCCCTGACCCGCTCCTTCGGCTTTCGCGCTTTGGGGAGTTCGCGGTCGTATTTCAGGAATCCTTTTGGGTCTGCCATGGTTCTCCTTATTGTGTTTTCGTGTATTTGTGTATAGGTGCATTTGTCACGCTACCTCAACGAAGCGGGTTTCCGGCTTTTTAACCGGACTTCGGCATTAGACCTCGGCCGGGCAAACTTCCGATTTCGCATTTCCGCCTTCCTCACGCCGTCTTCGCCGCCCGCTCCGCTTCCTCCGCCTGCAGGGCTTGTGCCTGGCGTTTTTCCAGCACCGCCTTGTAATCCCTTGGCATCACTTTGGCGAAGCGGCCCTTCTGGTTCTCCCAATCCTGAAGGATGCCGGCGGCCACCTGGCTGGAGGTGTGGTGGAAATGGCTGCGGATGAGGGCGCGGAGACGTTTGTAGTCTTCCTCTTCCATGGGGTCGAGATCAACCATGCCGCGGTTGACCTGGCTTTCGAACGTTCCCTTTGGATTGTAGACGTAGGCCATGCCGCCGCTCATGCCGGCAGCGAAGTTTTTGCCGGTTTCGCCCAGCACGACGACGATGCCGCCGGTCATGTATTCGCACCCGTGGTCGCCGATGCCTTCCACGACGGCCTTCACGCCGGAATTGCGCACGGCAAAGCGCTCCCCGGCCATGCCCCGGATGTAGGCCTCGCCGGAGGTGGCGCCGTAGAAAGCCACGTTGCCGATGATGATGTTCTCGCCGGGCGTGAATTTGGCTTCCCGGTCGGGAACAGCAATGAGGCGGGCGCCGGACAGCCCCTTGCCGAAGTAATCGTTGGCTTCGCCTTCCAGGGTGAACTCCAGGCCCGGGGCGCTGAAGGCGCCGAAGCTCTGCCCCGCCGAGCCACGAAAGCGGTAGCGGATGGTGGCGTCGGGCAGGCCTTCCCCTTTATATCGTTTGGAAATCTCGTTGGACAGCATGGCACCCACCGCCCGGTCGGTATTGCGGATGGGGAAAGTGCTGCTGATGGGCGCCTTTTCTTCGAGAGCCAGGCGGGCGTGCTCGATGAGCCTGCGGTCCAGGACGTTGTCGATGCCGTGGTCCTGCTCCACCTTTTTGTACTGGCCGATGGCTTCGTCGGCCGGCTCCTTGTACAGGATGGGCCGCAGGTCCAGTTGTTTGTACTTCCAGTGCTCCATTTTTTGTTTCACCTTGAGCATCTCCACCTTGCCGACCATCTCGTTGACGGTCCGGAAGCCCAGCTCGGCCATGATCTCGCGCAGGTCTTCGGCCAGAAAGCGGAAGAAGTTAATCACGTGTTCGGGGTCGCCGGTGAAGCGCTTGCGCAGCTCGGGATCCTGGGTGGCGATGCCCACCGGGCAGGTGTTGAGGTGGCATTTGCGCATCATGATGCAGCCTTCGACCACGAGGGCGGCGGTGGCTACGCCCCACTCTTCGGCGCCCAGCAGGGTGGCGATGGCCAGGTCGCGGCCGGTGCGGATCTGGCCGTCTGTTTGCAGCACGACCCGGTCGCGCAGCTTGTTCTTGACCAGGGTCTGGTGCGACTCACCAAGTACCCCAGTTCCCAGGGCAGGTACCGGCGTGGCGGATAGAGGTCAGGGGCGACGCGCCGGTGCCGCCATCGTGGTAAAATGAGGATGGCGTCGGCATGGGCTTTACCACCCCGGAGGCGATGATGCCCACGCCCGCTTTGGAGACCAGCTTGACGTTGATGCGGGCCGCCGGGTTG
Organism: Lewinellaceae bacterium; assembly: GCA_020636375.1. Taxonomy (GTDB): domain Bacteria; phylum Bacteroidota; class Bacteroidia; order Chitinophagales; family Saprospiraceae; genus JACJXW01. The sequence continues at coordinate 697,300 of JACJXZ010000002.1, forward strand.
GCGTTCTTCAGGTCGAAGATGAGCTGGGCCAGGTCTTCGATGGAATAAATGTCGTGGTGAGGCGGGGGGGAGATCAGGCCCACGCCGGGCGTTGAGTGGCGCACCCGGCCGATCCAGTCGTCGACCTTGTGGCCGGGCAGCTGGCCGCCTTCGCCGGGCTTGGCGCCCTGGGCCATCTTGATCTGCAGCTCGTCGGCATTGGCCAGGTAGTAGCTGGTCACCCCGAACCGGCCGGAGGCCACCTGCTTGATGGCGGAGCGCTCCCAGTCGCCGTTGGGTTTCCTTTCGAAGCGCGCTTCGTCTTCGCCGCCCTCGCCGCTGTTGCTTTTGGCGCCGATGCGGTTCATGGCGATGGCCAGGGTGGAGTGGGCCTCGTGGGAGATCGAGCCGAAGGACATGGCGCCGGTGGCAAAGCGCCGCATGATGTGTTCCGCCGGCTCCACCTCCCGGATGTCGATGCGTTCTCCTTTCCGGAAGGTGAGCAGCCCGCGCAGGGTCAGCGCCTGCTCCGTCTGCTCGTTGATCAGTTTTGTGTACTTCTTAAAAGCTTTGTAGTCGTTCTTGCGGGTGGCGTATTGCAGCAGGTGGATGGACTGCGGGTTGAACAGGTGGGCTTCGCCCCGCCGTTTCCACTGATAGACGCCGCCTACGTCGAGCTGGCCGTTAGAGACGGCCTTCTCCGGGAAGGCCAGGCGGTGCCGCGCCAGCACCTCCCGGGCGATGCCGTCGAAGCCGATGCCCTGGATGCGGGAAATGCTGCCCCGGAAGCATTTGTCGACCACTTCCTCGTTCAGGCCCAGCACCTCGAAAATCTGAGCGCCCTGGTAGGATTGCAGAGTGGAGATGCCAATCTTCGACATGATCTTCAGCAAGCCCTTGCCTACGGCTTTATTGTAGGTTTCAAACAGCTTTTCCAGCTTGGCGCCCTTTTCGAAGACGTTGCGTTTTCGCAGGCCGGCGATGGTGGCGTAGGCCATGTAAGGGTTGACGGCGCTGGCGCCGTAGCCGATCAGGGTGGCGAAATGGTGCGTCTCCCGCACATCTCCTGATTCCACGACAATAGAGGTCAGGCTGCGCAGCCCCTTCCGGATGAGGTGGTGGTGGACCGCCCCGACGGCCAGCAGGGAAGGGATGGGCGCCCGGTAGGGGTCGGCATTGCGGTCGGAGAGGACCAGGATATTGACGCCGTTGCGGGCCAGGTCTTCGGCCACGGCGCAGACGTGGTCGATGGCGGCCTCCAGGCGCCCCTCTTGCACGTCAGCCTTAAATACGATATCAATCACTCCTGACTTGAAATGTGGGTGCACCATCTGCCTGACCTTGCTCAGCTCGGCGTTGGACAGCACCGGGCTGGGCAGGTGGACGAACTGCGCCCGCTCGGGTTTAACCTCCAGAATGTTGCCCGACCCGCCCAGCATGGCGTAGAGCGACATCACGGAGCGCTCCCGGATGGGGTCGATCGGGGGGTTGGTCACCTGGGCGAAGAGCTGCTTGAAGTAGTTGGCCAGGTGCTGGGATTGGTGGGACAGCACGGCCAGAGGTGTGTCGGCGCCCATAGAGCCGATCGGGTCCTGCCCGTCTTTGATCATGGGGGCGATGATCACCCGAAGGTCTTCTTTGGAATAACCGTGAAGCTGCTGGTTGCGGAAGAGCGTCTGCTCGTCCAGTTCGACCACCGGCTGCCGGTGGACAGGCAGTTTGTCCAGGGTGATGCGGTATTCGTCCAGCCAGTCCCGGTAGGGCAGGCGCCGGCAAATCCTGGATTTCAGCTCTTCGTCGCCGATGACGCGGTGCTCGTCCAGGTCGGCGATGAGGATGCGCCCCGGTTGCAGGCGGCCTTTGAGCACGACTTTGGACTGGTCGACGGGCAAAGCGCCTGCTTCCGAGGCAACGATCAGCACGTTATCTTCGGTGAGGCAGTAGCGGGAGGGGCGCAGGCCGTTGCGGTCGAGGGTGGCGCCCACCAGGATGCCGTCTGTGAAGCAGATGGAGGCCGGCCCGTCCCAGGGTTCCATAATGGTCTTGTGGTATTCGTAAAATGCCTTTTTGTGATCTCCCATCTGCTCATCGTCCTGCCAGGCCTCCGGGATCATCATCATCAGGGCGTGAGGCAGGGAGAAGCCGCTCAGGACCAGGAATTCCAGCACGTTGTCGAAGTTGCCGCTGTCCGACAGGCGGTCGCCGCAAATGGGCTTCAGCTTGTCCAGCTCCTCATCCGAAAACAGGGTGGACTTCAGGAGCATTTCCTTGGACATCCACCAGTTCAGGTTGCCCCTCACGGTGTTGATCTCGCCATTGTGGGCAATGTAGCGGAAGGGCTGGGCCAGCTTCCACTTGGGCAGGGTATTGGTAGAAAAGCGGCTGTGCACCAGCGCGATGGCCGATTTGCACAGCTCGTCGTGCAGGTCCGGGAAGTAGGGCCGCAGTTGGTAGGTGGTCAGCTGGCCTTTGTAAACGACCGTCTTATAGGAAAAGGAAGTGATGTAGAATTGATCCTTCGATTGCGGATAGGTTTTGTGGATGTTATGGGTGGCGAATTTGCGGAGCACATACAGGCGGCGCTCCAGGGCCTTGGGATCCAGTTTTCCCGTTGGCCTGACGAAGACCTGCTCCATGCGCGGTTCTACGGCCACGGCCGATTCGCCCAGTTCTTCGTTGTCGGTCGGGATTTTGCGGTAGCCCAGCAGTTCGAAGCCCAGCTCGTCGATGTAGTCGTCGAAGAGGACGCGGCACTGCCGCCGCAGGCTGCGGTCGTTGGGGAAGAAAACGACGCCGACGCCATATTCGCCGAAGGCCGGCAGGTGGAAGCCCTGCTCCTTGCATTTTTTCTCAAAGAACTCGTGGGGCGTCTGGATGAGGATGCCGGCGCCGTCGCCCGTGTTGGGCTCGCAGCCGCAGGCGCCCCGGTGTTCCATATTGGTGAGCATGAGCAGGGCGTCCTCAATCAGCTGGTGCGTTTTGACGCCGTCGAGGTTGGCGACCAGGCCGGTCCCGCAGGAGTCTTTTTCCAATTGAGGCACGTATAGTCCACGTTGGGTGTCTTGATCCATAAGCTGGCAGTTGTGATTTTGGGTGATGGGCTTAGGGTGTCTGAGTGAATGAGTGAATGAGTGATTGAGTGAATTTTACCCGGCTAAGCCTTGGCGAAGACGGGGAGTGATTAAACCTCAATCCCTGTTCATGGAATTACAGCTACAATGAAGCTGGCGAACGCCTGGCAGCGTATCTGGTGGTTTGAATTGGCAGGGCAAATTTCAGTTTTGTCCCACTTGTAGCGGGCAAAGAACTTCGAAAGTAGGCAAATTAGTTTGGAATTAAAACGAACTTCTGTTGGAAAAGTTTTAACAGTTACGAAATCCAGTTGCCGATTTGGCAAAGGTTGGCACTTTTTTTAAAAAAATCAGTATTTCGGAACCTGTTGCGTTTTTTGGCGCCAGGCCCGGTTCGCAGAATTTTATTTTTGCAAAAAAGGGAAATACTGAATAAAGTTTTACGGGAAGGAAGGGCGGGTGGAGGGCGGAAGGCGGGCAGAGAGAGGAAGTAATCCAATAGCAAAATGGAGAAGTGCGCCGGGCGCTGTCAAAAAATGAAGGAAAAGCCGTCGCCCTTCCGGGGTTGATCCCGGGCATCCAGGTATTTTTCGATTTCGGAATTCAGGTATTTCGGGTGGAGGCCTGATTGAACGCGCTGTGAGGTGTACCCGCCTCTACAAGCCTTGCTGCCTTGCGATCAGGATGATCGCGGCACGAGTAAAAATTCCTTACATTTACCCCATGTCATCCAAACACAAAATCCTCGTCGTCGGCGGCGGCATCTTCGGCATCGCGGCCGCCGTAGAGCTCAACCGCCGGGGGCATCAGGTACACCTGTTCGACCAGGGCCCCCTCCCCCACCCCAGGGCTTCCTCCACCGACATCACCAAGATGATCCGCGCCGACTACGGGGCGGACGAATTCTACACCGACCTGATGCTCGAAGCCTTCCGGGGCTGGGACCGCTGGAACCGCGAATGGCCCCGCCCCCTGTACCACCAAACCGGCTTCCTGCTGCTCACCCACCAGCCGATGGAGGCGGGCAGCCTGGAACTGGAAAGCCTCCGGGTACTGCAAAAAAAGGGCCTGGGCGTAGAGCGCCTGGGGCCGGATCAGCTCCGCGAGCGCTTCCCGCACTGGAATGCAGAAAGATACGCCGACGGCTACTACAACCCCCGTGGCGGCTGGGCGGAGAGCGGCGAGGTGGTGGCCCGGCTGGCGCAGATCGCCAGGGAGGAAGGCGTCACGGTCCACGAGGGCAAACGGCTGAAGCAGTTCCTGGAGAACGGAAACAAGGTAAAGGGCATCTTCACCGACAACGGGGAAGTTCACAGCGGCGACTACGTCATTCTCGCCACCGGCGCCTGGGCGCCGGCCTTCCTGCCCGAGCTGCGGGATCGCATGCGCGCCAGCGGCCACCCGGTTTATATGTTCCAGCCTGAAGACCCTGCCCCTTTCCGCGGCAAGGCCTTCCCCGGATGGGCTTCCGACATTTCGAAAACCGGCTGGTACGGCTTCCCTGCCCAGGCCGACGGCATCGTAAAGGTGGCCAACCACGGCAAGGGCGTGGAAGTAAACCCGACAGAAGAACACGAAGTACCGGAGCGGTTCTATCCCAAACTCCAGGAATTCCTCGCCGATCACCTTCCTGCTCTGGCCGGGGCCCCCATCACCGCCACCCGCCTGTGTTTCTACTGTGACACCTGGGATGGAGACTTCTACATCTGCCGCCATCCGGGCCGGCCGGGGCTGGTAGTGGCCAGCGGCGGCAGCGGCCACGGTTTTAAATTTGCCCCGGTGCTGGGCGGCATCATCGCCGACGTGACGGAGGGCAAGGAGAATCCTTATGCCTACCGGTTCCGGTGGAGAGAAAAGGGGGAAGAGCGGGTGGAGGCGGCCAGGAGCTTCGCCTGATGTTTATTGGTCCAAATCCAGCTTCCACTCCTCCCCCGTTTCTGTGTTGTACAGCACCATGTTGGTTGTAAAATCAATATTCGCCAATACCGGCCAGGAATAATCCCGCTTGCCCAGGATCAGCCAGGAGGGGTTGTCCCATTCTACGACGGGGTAATAATAAAACACATTTTCGCAAGTCTCCTTTATAGGCTCCACCTCTCCGGTAGAGACATGGATTCTGAAAAGGCCTGCACGGCCAAATGCGCCGACCAATGCATCATCGCTTTCCCAGGCCAGGGCTAAAGGCCCGCCTATGCCCATTCCCCCGGTCTCAGTTACTTCCGTCAAACTTCCAGTAAAAAGGTTCAGGACGGCTATTCTGGAATGGTTAACAGAAACTTCGCTATCCAGAGATAAGGCAATACGGTTGCCTCGGCCAGCTATGGCGTGGCAGTCGAGCGCAAAACTATCCAGTACGTTTCCATTAATATCCACGAGGTAAGCTACATCCTTGAAGCGCGCCCGGTAAAAAAAGGCCTCGCCCTCCAGGCACCAGTCGAACAGGTCATGGGCAACCAGGTTGGATACAGCTTTCAAACTGTCTCCTTGCAGGTTAGCCCTGTACATTAGGCCGTCGTATGTTCTTCGAAAAATCATCCATCCTTGCTTGCTGACTTTAGGCTGGCTTTTGACTTTATCCAAAATAAATTGCTTTCTTCCCGAGCAGGTATCCACTTTCCATATCTCTGACCCTTCATTACCGGTGGAAACTTCTTCCCGGTTAATTAAGTATATCCATTCGTCCGGGTTGCCGGGGTTTTTGCCGATCAGGGCATAGCCTGGGCCCATCCGGTGGTAGATATAGGTAGGGCCCCACAGGTCCGGGAAATCCAGGCAGGTGTCGGCGGGTAGCTTGCTGGCATAAAGGGTGCTGCTGCATTGTTTGTCTGGGGGAGTGAAAACAGCATCGTCCTCTTTAGAACAGGCGTTGAAAACCCATATGGCGATAAGGGATACGATGATATGTTGTTTCATGGCTTTAACGTTTTACCAGTTTGATGGAATGCTGCTGCTGCCCAGAGAGGACACGGCAGAAATAGAGGCCTGGAGGGATGTCCGGCTTCCGACTTCCGCTTTCCCCCTTCCGACTTCAAAGAAACTCCACTTCCCGAATCTCCTTCCGGCCGTAGTAGTCCTTTGCTTTCGGCGAGTAGTATTCCACGCTTTCCACCTTCACACGCACCTTGCTGCCGATCACTTTCGAAGGCTCGCTGACGAAGCGCTCCGACCCTTTGAAGTAGCGAAGCCAGAGCAGCTTATGAGCGCGCCCTTGCTCGTCGGTGAGGGTTACCGTGGCAAACTCCTCCCCAGCGATCGCTTTGATGGTCCCGGTGAGCACCTGCAGGGTAGCGGCCGGAGCGGCCTGTGCCTGCGTCTGCACGTCGGCCACCTTCATGAGCACGGCCGGGCATTTGAAGGCCATCTTCATGCCGATCTGCTCGGCGAATTTGTTCATTGCGGCCTGGTCGGCGGGGTTGAGGTTGCCGAATTCTTTCTGAAACTCTTCCGGATATTTGCCCACGGCCTCCATCATGCAAAGGCTCAGTTGCATCTGGATCTGTTCCTTGCTCATGTTGTTGACATCCTGTTTGGAGATGCAGTCGCAGGATTCATCCGCCAGCTTGTCCAGGAGGTCCTGGGCGGCAAGGGGCAGGCTGGCAAAGCCCGCCAACAGGATAAAAGAAAAAACAGCTTTCATTGTCATTGGATTTTTTGGAGCGCAAGATAAGGGGAATTGAGTAATTGTGCATTGGTGCATTGGTGTATTGGTGTATTGGTGCATTGGTGTTTTCGTGGCCCTGAAACCGAAGCGGAGCTTGAGGGGATCGCTGTTTCGTTGCAGCAGCAATGATTACAAAAATAACGATTATAAAAGTAATGATTATTTTTATAACGAATCCTGCCTGGGAAATATCCCGGAGTCCCGTCCGGGTGCCGGGGCCTTTTTAACACATAGGGCACATAGGTGGGGGGCGTCCGGTTTTTTATCACATAGCGCACATAGGCGTTTTCACATAGGGCACATAGGTGGGGGCGTCCGGTTTTTAACACATAGGGCACATAGGCGTTTTCACATAGGGCACATAGGTGGGGGCGTCCGGTTTTTTTTATCACATATACATAGGTGGGGGCGGAGGGTTTTATCACATAGCGCACATAGGCGTTTTCACATAGGGCACATAGGTGGGGGCGTCCGGTTTTTTTATCACATATAGTATATAGGTGGGGGGCGGAGGGTTTTATCACATAGCGCACATAGGCGTTTTCACATAGGGCACATAGGTGGGGGCGTCCGGTTTTTTTTATCACATAAGTACTATAGGTGGGGGCGGGAGGGTTTTATCACATAGCGCACATAGGCGTTTTCACATAGGGCACATAGGTGGGGGCGTCCGGTTTTTATCACATAGCGCACATAGGCGTTTTCACAGTAAGTACATAGGTGGGGCACCGTTTTTTTGCAAGTCCAGTCCAGTATGCTGGGTTTGCTCTCCCCCTCTCCCTCTCTCCAGTCTCCCCCTCTCCAACCCTCCCCCTCTCCAAGTCTCCCCCTCTCGCCAGTCTCCCCCTCTCCCTCTCGCCAGTCTCCCCCTCTCCCTCTCTCCAGTCTCCCTCTCCAAGTCTCCCCCTCTCCAAGTCTCCCCCTCTCCAACCCTCCCCTTCACCCCCTCTTCATTTCTTGTTCCCGCTCCAGGATCACCGCCAGGTTATTCTCCCGCAGCGTATCCAGCGTATGGTCGCGGATCATGATGAACACGGCGCGGATGCCGCAAGTGGCCTCGTCCTGGCATTCGTCGCAGGGGCCGTAGTAGTTGAGGGAGACACAGGGCAGCAGGGCGATGGGGCCGTCGAAGAGGCGCATGATGGTGATCAGGTTGATGTCCTTCGGCTCGGCCAGCAGGAAGTAGCCGCCTCGGCGGCCCCGTTTGCTGCGCAGGATGCCGGCATTTTTGAGGTCCAGCAGGATGGCTTCCAGGAATTTGTGGGGGATATTTTCGTGCTCGGCAATCTCCGAAGCCAGCACGGGCCGCCCTTCGTCCTTGTGGCGGGCGATGTAGAGCAGCGCATTTATCGCGTATTTTGATTTTTTAGAGAGCATATCGGCCGATTATGCCTGAAAGATAGGGAAGTTTTGGGGGTTTGGGGGTGATGAAGGTCACAAAGAGGAGAAGTTGGAGAGTTATATTGCTATAAGGTTATATTGTTGGCACCGGCGGAGCCTCGGGGATGGTTATATTGTTGGCAGGAGGCAGGCCGGGGAATGGTTGTATTGTTATATTGTTGGCGCAATGGGGGCCTCGGGGATGGTTGTATTGTTGCCCCGCGCGAACAGCCCCCGCACGGCCCGACGAGATTGTTCAGAAATGTGTGTCCGCCCCCAAGTTTTGAACCGCTGAGACCGCAGAGACCGCAGAGGAACACAGAGTATTCGCTTGACAGCGAATACTTTGTGACATCTCCGCGTTTCTCCGCGTGCTCTGCGGTTTAGACAAAAGACACAGCGTTCCGAACAGTCCCGGCCCAACCATTCCAAGGCCTCCAGCCCGCCAACAATATTACCTCTCCGGCCTAACCATTCAACGGCCTCCTCACTCCTTAACTTTCTTCTTCCCTTCCAGGAATTCTTCCATCGCATACAGCACCCCGCGGATCGGTATCCGCAGCCATTCCGGGCGGGCGTTCATTTCGTAGCCCACTTCGTAAATGGCCTTTTCCAGGATGTAGGTCCGCAGGAGCAGCTGCGTGGCTTTGTCTTCTTTCGGGATAAAGCTCTGTCCTTTGGCGGTATCGAGGTAAGCGGAGAGGAAGTACTGGCTGACGTAGTGGAACCACTGGTTGGCCCAGGTTTCCAGCAGCGGCATATCCTCTGCGCGGTAATTCTGGTTGAGGACCAGCTGGCCGTAGGCAGCGTAGTGGAAGGAGCGGATCATGCCGGCCACGTCCTTGAAGGGCGTCCGCTTCAGGCGGCGTTCGCTGATGGAGTGCATGGGCTCGCCTTCGAAATCGATGATGAAGAAATCGCGGCCGTTGTAGAGTACCTGGCCCAGGTGGTAATCGCCATGTACGCGGATTTTGGTGGCCTCGACCTTCAGGGCGTAAATTTCGGCAAAGCACTCCAGGATGTCGTCTTTGATGTCGAGGATTTGCCGGGCCTCTTCGGCGATGTGTTCCGGCAGGGATTTGAGGCGCCGCTTCAGCCCTTTGAGGGTCTCGTTGGCCAGGCGGCGGTGCTGGGAATAGACCGAGCGCTGGTAATGCTGGGTGAAGCGCTCCGGCGTGAAATCGGGGTCTGTGGTGTTGGAGGCCAGGGCGACGTGCATTTCGGCGGTGCGCTGCCCCAGCAGGACGGCCCGCTCGGCGGTCATGCTGCCGATGAGCTTCTGGAGGCGGTCGGGCGTATCCTTGAAGAGTAAGGGTTGTTTCCGGGCCAGAGGGGGTGCCGGCTTACCCCGTTCCACCTTGGTGAGCACCTTTTCGTAATAGCGGTTGAGGGCTTCCAGCATCATCGTCCAGGCCTCTCCCTGGTTGGGGATTTTATTCTGGAGCAGGCCCAGGATGGTGTAGGCCTTTTCGGTGGTGTTCTCGAACTGGATACCGCCGCCGTAGCGGGGCGAGTTCTCAAACGCCGTTTTTTCCGAAAGGAAACGCACCAGTTCCAGGTCGGGGTTGATGTCGATGTCGAGCTTGCGGTAGATTTTGAAAAAGAACTGGCTGTTGTAGATCACCGAGGTGTTGCTCTGTTCGGCCCGGAGCACTTCCGAAACGATGTCCTCCTTCTCGACGTCCAGTTCGTCCAGGATTTTCCCGGATTCGAACACCAGCTGGCCGCCGATCACGTTGACCCGGGCATTGGTTTTGATGGCCCAGAACAGCTCGTTGCGGAAGCCTTCTTCGTAGATGGCGTCGATGATGATCCCTTCGCGGGAGGGGGTTTTGATATAGGAAATGACGCTCTGGTTCTCGTTCTTGAGGAAGCGCACCATCTTTTCGGCGTTGGTGACGATGGTCACCGGCAGGAAGTAGGTTTCGGGAAGGCCGTCGGTATAGCGCACCACGATATTCAGGAAGTAAGCGGCAACCCCCTCCACGTCGATCCGGGGGTGATGGCTGATGTTGAGCGAAACGATCTTTTTGGATTTGCCCCCGAACCAACGGCAGGAACGCAGGTATGCCGGCAGTATCTTTTTCTCGAAGCGGCGCTTGGTGGTGTAGTCGTCGAAAAAATCAGGCCACTCCGCGTCGGCTTCCAGGTCGGCGAGCGCCCGGTCTTTGGGAATATCTTCCAGCTCTTCCGTCTTTTCCATCAGGAACCAGTAATAGCCGTAGGGGCCCAGGGTGAAGTGGTAGTGCTCCTCCCCCACCTCGAAGAATTTGTTCTGGCTGAAGATTTCCACCGGGCGTATGCCCTGGAATCGTCTGAGGTCCAGCTCTACGGCCTGGGAGTATTTGGAGAGGTTGGCCAGGACGAGGATGCTCTCCCCTTCGTAGGAACGGACGAAGGAGAGGATTTTGCTGTTGTAGGAGTCCAGGAATTCGATCTTGCCGTGGCTGAAGGCCTTCAGGCGCTTGCGGATGGCGATGGTGTTCTTCATCCACCAGAGCAGGGAGGCGGAGTTGCGGTTTTGCAGTTCGACGTTCACCGCTTCGTAGCGGTAGAGGGGGTCCTGTATGACGGGCAGGAAGAGTTTTTGGGGGTTGGCAGCGGAAAAGCCGGCGTTGCGGTCGGCATTCCACTGCATGGGCGTGCGGATACCGTTGCGGTCGCCGAGGTATATGTTGTCGCCCATGCCGATCTCGTCGCCGTAGTAGATGCCGGGGCTGCCCGGCAGGCTGAAGAGCAGGCTGTAGAGCAGTTCGAGGCGGCGGCGGTCGTTGTTGAGCAGGGGGGCGAGGCGGCGGCGGATGCCCTCGTTGAGCTTGGCGCCGTGGTCCTGGGCAAAGACTTTGTAGAGGTAGTCGCGTTCTTCCTCGGTGACCATCGACAGCATCAGGTCGTCGTGGTTGCGCAGGAAGAGGGCCCACTGGCAATTGTCGGGGATGGGCGGCGTTTGCTCCAGGATGTCGATGACGGGGTACCGGTCTTCCGTCTGCAGGGACATGAACATGCGGGGCATGAGGGGGAAGTGGTAGTTCATGTGGCACTCGTCGCCCTCGCCGAAGTACTGGGCCGCTTCTTCCGGCCAGAGGTTGGTCTCGGCGATCAGCACCTTGCCCGGGTGTTTGCGGTCGACGTACTGGCGCAGTTCCTTCAAATATTCGTGTACTTCCGGCAGGTTTTCGCAGTTGGTGCCTTCCCTTCGGAAGAGGAACATGGTGGAAGTGAGGCGCACCCCGTCGACGCCGAGGTTGAACCAGAAGTCGATGACTTTTCGGATTTCTTCCCTCACCCTGGGATTGTCGTAGTTCAGGTCGGCCTGATGGCTGTAGAACCGGTGCCAGTAGTAGGCTTTGGCCACGTTGTCCCATTCCCAGTTGGAGGTCTCGTAATCGCTGAAGATGATCCCGGCCTCTTCGTATTTTTCCTGGGTATCGCTCCAGACGTAGAAATCCCGTTCCGGAGAGCCGGGCTTGGCCTTGCGGGCCCGTTGAAACCACTCGTGGTCGGTGGAGGTATGGTTCATGATCAGGTCGATGACGACCTGCAGGCCGCGCTTGTGGGCTTCGGCCAGCAGTTGTTCGAAATCTTCCATGGTCCCGTACTCCGGGTGGATGCTGGTAAAGTTGGACACGTCATACCCGTCATCCTTCAAAGGAGACTCGTAAAAAGGAAGCAGGGAGATGGCGGTGACGCCGAGGTCTTCCAGGTAATCCAGTTTCCGGATCAGGCCGGGGATATCGCCGATGCCACTGCCGTTGCTGTCGTAGAAGGAACGGATGTGGAGGGCGTAGAAGATGCTGTCTTTGAACCAGTGCGGATCGGGTTGTTCGGCCATATGTGTTTTATTTTAGCTATCGCAGGCTGCTAAAAAACGAAAATATTGGCTGATGGCAAAAAGTAGCCTGAAGGTTATTTGAAAATCCATCGGCATATTTTGAAAAACAGCTTTTTCGGGGAACTATTCCAGCCTCAGCAGTATTTTACAGTCACCGTTTCGGCATAAGGGGCGGCATTTCGCTCTTGAGTATTGATTAAAATAGCGAAACTTTGTGCAAAAGCCAAACGCCTTGTCTTTCAAGGGCTTGCCCAAAAACGAAGCTATTTTCAGACGCGGCCGGCGGGCAGCCCTGCGAATAAAGGTCGAAAAAAAAAATTTGACCTTCATTCGGCATTTTCGTAAATTACTTTTCGGATAAGGCAAAACAAAACCAGTTAACCTTATTCGCACTCACCAAAAAATATGCATACCTCAAGGGGGGTAGATGAGTGATCATCAAGAGGTTTTCCCGAAAACTCACCCAGCCTGGGCGCAAACAGCCGCCTGATTCCCTGGTACGCAGCTTCAACAGATCGAACGACAATCAAAAATCGTGTTGCCCCTTTGGCCAGGCCATTGAAGAACGGCGCATTCCATGCGCAGATGCTTCAGGTTTCCAGGCGCAAGGGCAACTTTCCGGAAAGCATCCGGAGAAAAGAGGAATAGTGGGATTTAATTCTGAGGCTGCCAAATGAAAACAATTACGCCTCCCTGTTTTCCAACCTATTCTGTCTTTTCCCATCTTTCAGGAATGATAATTGCATTCAGGGCACGGCGCTGCGCCTGTTATCAGGCTAAAGCCCCTGCCAGATTCAGCAACCCCCGGGAAGTGGCATCAACCAGCTTCCCGCGAAACCATATGAAAACAGGCACGCCCGGATTACCCCCCGGGAATGTCATGTTTTGGGTTGACAGCCACTTTGCCCTTTCCGGAAAGGAAAAGGCAAGGGGCGATTAAATCGGGAATTATCTCCCCAGTGATAATTAATTCGATTGATGATGAACCCAAAAAACCAATATTCCAACCAATTAGACCAGCGCGAGGCGCGATGGTTCGCCGTGTACACGAAGTACAAGAGAGAAAAACTCATCTTGCAACGGCTGCGTGAAAAGGACATTCACGCGTATTTACCCATTCAGAAACTGGTCCGCCGGTACAAGCGCAAGGTGCGCGAGGTGGAGCTCCCGCTGATCAGCTGTTACATTTTTACCAAGATCACTACCAAGGACTATGTTCCCGTCCTGGAAACGGAGGATGTGGTCAGCTTTGTCAAATTCTCCCGCAACCTGATCGCCATTCCGGAGGCAGAGATGCAGCTGATGCAGCGCATCGTAGATGGAGGCAGCGAAATAGAAGCCGACCCTTCCGCCTACGAGGTGGGCGATGCCGTCGAGATCATCGGAGGCAACCTCACCGGTATAAAAGGCATACTGGTCGAACAGCAAAACAAGAAGAATTTCCTCGTCGAGCTCGACAATATCGGGTACACCCTACGCATGTATGTGAACCCGGCCCTGTTGAGAAAAACAGGGAAAAGGCTGCGGGGAATACAGTAAAAAGCGGTTTTTCCAGGATTACGGCCCGCAAAAAGGTAACGAAACCTGAAAAGCCGGGATAAATAAACATACAAACCTTCCGAAGGCTGCCCTGCCGCCTCCCGGCTTCGGCCCGGGAGGAGGGCAAGCCCCAGGGATGGGGAATTGCAGAACTCCGGCCCTTTTGCCGGAGGCCAAATGATAAACAATGCCTGCCAAACTTTCCAGCTTAAGCCCCCTGCGACTTATCAGAGGCGAAGCCGTAGAACAGCAGTAATCTCTCCTGAAGGCAATCACTAAAAACCAATGAAAATGAAAAACTTCATCCTGATCGGTGCCGCAGGGTATGTTGCCCCCCGCCACATGCGGGCGATCAAAGATACGGGAAACAACCTTTTGGCCGCCCTCGACAAAAGCGATTCTGTCGGCGTGATCGACAGCTATTTTCCCAATGCCGACTTTTTTACCGAGTTCGAGCGGTTTGACCGCCACGTCAGCAAGCTCATCCGGGAGGGATACCCGGTCGACTACGTCACCGTATGCTCCCCCAATTACCTCCACGATTCCCACATCCGCTTCGGTTTCCGGATCGGCGCCGACGTAATATGCGAAAAGCCGCTGGTACTGAACCCCTGGAACCTCAACGGGTTGCGGGACATCGAGCAGGAGACCGGCAGGAGAGTGTACACCATCCTCCAGTTGCGGCACCACCCCTGCCTGCGGGAATTGAAGCAGGCCGTGGAGCAGTCGCCCCCCGGCAAGGTTTACGATATCGACCTGACCTACATTACCCCCCGCGGCAAATGGTATTACAGCAGCTGGAAGGGGGAAGAAGAAAAATCGGGCGGCATCACGGCCAATATCGGCGTCCACTTCTTTGACATGCTGAACTGGGTGTTTGGGGACGTCCGCCAAAACATTGTACACGTATTAAAACACGACCGGGCGGCCGGTTACCTGGAGTTTGAAAAGGCCCGCGTCCGGTGGTTCCTGAGCATCAACGCCGCCACCCTTCCGGCAACCGCAAAACTCAACGGCTCCTGCACCTACCGGTCGATCACCATTGACGGCAGGGAAATTGAATTCAGCAACGGGTTTACCGACCTGCACACCCAAAGCTACCAGGCCATCGAACAAGGCCGGGGATTCGGCCTGGATGACGCTGCCAATGCACTGCAGATCGTCTACGACATCAGAAGGGCGAGGCCTCAAAGCCTGGATGAGCGGAGCCACCCCCTGGCCGGCCTGCCGCTCTCCGTCCACCCCTTCCAGCGGGAAGAGTTGGCGGAATCTCCGGTTTACTTCTGAGGTGTTCGTTGTTCGCTTTTGGCAGCCCGCTTTTGGCTGTTCGCCGTTCGCTTTTGGCAGCCTGCCTTAGAGATGCTATGTTGGAGGCAACCGGCAACAAACAACCACACTACTGGACATTTTGATCCCATTTGTGTAAATGTCCAGCAGTATGACAAACAACAAACAACCACATCCGACAACCACCAGCGATAAACAAAACCAATTTGATATGCGCGTCTCCTTCCATTTTCCCCATTTTGTGCTCTTCCTGGCCGGCATGCTGTTGTGCAGTTGCGGCAGCGTCAAACACCGGGAGATGCTGATGCTCGAAGACATCCGCTCGGAAACCATGGATATCGACAACCTCCCCGTCCTGCGCATACAGCCGGACGACATTCTGAGCATTCAGGTGACGAGCCGGAACCCCGAGACGGTGATCGCCTTCCTGCAGCCCCAGTCGGAAAGCCAGGCGAGCGCCGGCGCCGGCCCCAGCGCCCTGAGCGTCCAGCCGGGGTACCGGGTCGACGAAGCGGGGTTTATACACCTGCCCTTCCTGGGTTCAGTAAGGGCGGCGAACAAGACCGTCTCCGAATTCCGGAAGGAAGTCACCGACGGTTTAATGGAGTTCATCCCGGACGCCTCCGTCCAGGTACGCTTCCTGAATTTCCGGGTAACCATCCTGGGCGAGGTGAACGCTCCCAATACGTATACCATCCCCAACGAACGGCTGACCATCCTGGAGGCGATCGGCATGGCGGGGGATTTCACGCCCTATGCGCGCAGAAACTCCGTGCTGGTGGTCCGGCAGCGCAGCAACGTGCGGGAATTCGGCCGCATCGACACCCGGGACAAATCCCTCTTCGAGTCGCCTTACTTCTACCTGGACCCCAACGATATCGTCTACGTCGAACCCCTGAAAGCCAAGCAGTACGCCACCCAGGGGGATTTCTTCCAGAGATATTCTTTCATCATGTTTCCGCTGGTGACCTTGCTTACTTTCTTCCTGGGCACCAAATTCTAATACATTAATCATGGAACAAGAACGGTTTGACCTGAAAATCCTGATAAAAAAAGCGCTCAGGTATTGGTATGCATTTGCCATTATCCTGCCGCTGTCGCTGTTGCTCTGTTACACTTACCTGCGGTATACCCCGCCGAAGTTCGAGGCTTCGGCCCTGCTGTTGATCGAGGACGAAGAAGGTTCGGGCCAACCCAGCGAGGAGGCTGTCTTCGCCGAGCTGGGGCTGGGCAAAAAACCGGCGAACGTGGAGAACGAAATAATGATCCTGAAATCTACCCCTCTGTTGCGGCAAGTAGTGCGAAACCTGAAACTGCAGTACAACTACTTCAGCCTCGGCCAACTGCACAGCATCGACCTGTATAAAAATTCTCCGGTCGAGGTCCTGGACTGGCAGCCCGCCGATCCGGAAGGCGGCTTGTATGTCGAAATATTAGCGGACGGGAAGGGCGGATACAGCCTGGAAGTCGAAATTGCTGAAGAAGTCAGGCGGTTCCAGGGAGAGTTCGGAAAAGACCTGGAACTGCCTCTGGGCAAACTCGCCCTTGCCCGGTCCAACGACATGAAAGCCGATTATCCGATCGGCATCCTGATCGTTCCGGAATGGCAAAGAGCAAAGGGCCTGGCCGAGCGGCTCGAAGTGGAGCTGGTGAGCGACAACTCCAGCATTGTGAACCTGAATATCCGGGATGTAGCGGCAGAACGCGCCCACGATGTGCTGATGGAATTGATCTCGGTATACAACATAAAAACGATCGAGGACAAGAACCACGTATACAAAAACACCATCGACCTGATCAACGAGCGCATCCAGCTCATTTCCGAAGAACTCTCCGCCGGGGAGCTGGACGTGGAAGCCTACAAGCGCCGGTTCAACATGGTGGAACTCAGCTCCGAAGGCAGCCTGCTCATGAGCGAGATGATGAATTACAACAAAGAGCTTTCCTCGATCGAAATCCAACTGGAAATCCTCAACTCCATCGAGGATTTCCTGGTGGAGAACCGGGAAAAATTCGAGTTCGTGCCGACTAATATGACCATTAACAACCTAACCCTGGCCAACCAATTGTCCAGTTTCAACGAATTGCTGGCCGAACTGGAACGGATGAAAAACGACCTGGGCCCTTCTCACCCGGACTTTCTGCTGGCGCAGAAACAAATCCAGAATCTCCGGGGGACCATCATCGACAACATACGCGCTATAAAATCGGACCTGCAGATCACCCGCAAAGCCAACGTGGACCAGAAGAATGACCTGGGATCCCGCATCAGCAGCCTGCCCCGGCGCGAACGGGAACTGATCGAGATGCAACGCCAGAACAGCGTGACGGAAAATCTCTACCTGTACCTCCTGCAGAAAAGAGAGGAATCCGTCATCTCCTTATCGGTCACCACCGCCAAGGGTACCATCATCGAGCCGGCGGGCATTCCCGGCTCGCCGGTCAGCCCGAATGAAATGCAGCTCTGGCTGATCGCCGCCTTTTTCGGGCTGGCCATCCCGGCCGGCATCGTAGGGCTGGCAGAACACCTGAACGACAAGGTAGAGTACGAAGACGACGTCGAACAGCTCACCTCGGTGCCGGTGGCCGGCGCTATTGGGTATCACCGGGGACGGGGGCATCTGGTAGTCAAAGAAAACACCCGCTCGGTCGTGTCCGAGATGTTCCGGCTGTTGCGGGCCAACCTGGCCTACCTCGACCCGGCGAAGAACATGAAAGTCCTGCTGGTCACTTCCAGCGTTTCCGGAGAGGGCAAATCCTTTATGGCCCTGAACCTGGCCATGGTCCTGGCGCTGGCCGGCAAGAAAATCCTGCTCCTGGAGCTGGACCTCCGCCGGCCCAAGCAGGAAATATACAGCCAGGTGGAGTTTGGCAAAAAAGGCATTGTCAACTACCTGGCGGACCCCTCCATGCAGGCTTTTGAGATCATCCGGAACAGCGGCCTGCACCCCGGGCTCGACCTGATCAGCAGCGGCCCCATACCGCCCAACGCCAGCGAGCTGCTGTTGTCGGACCGCCTGCGCAAGCTGATAGATGCCCTGAAGGAACCCTACGATATGATCATCCTGGATGCGCCCCCGATCGGAGCGGTGGCCGATGCCTTTCAGCTGAACGACATTGCCGACGCGACGATGTACATCGTCCGTTTCGGTTACACCCGCCGGGCCCAGTTGCAGATCATTAAGGACATCGCCCAGAAACACAAGCTGCCCAAGCCGTTCATCGTGATGAACGCCGTGCCGCTGAACAAGCAGAATTATGGGTATGGGTACGGGTACAGTTACGGGTACGGGCACAGCTCTCACAGCTACTATACCAAGAATGGCAAGGGGGGGATGTTCAGAAAGCTGGGGGCTAAATTCCAATCCTGACAGACGGACATGTCCCTAAAAGAACGGACGATCAAGGGGTTTTCCTGGGCATTCCTGGACAACTTTGCCAACCAGGGCATCCAGTTTACCGTAGGCATCATCCTGGCCCGCCTGCTGACCCCGCAGGAATATGGGCTGGTCGGCATGCTGGCTATCTTCCTGGCGGTGGCGGATACATTTACCATTGGCGGATTTGGCGAGGCGTTGATCCGCAAAAGCAATCCGAGCCGGGAGGACTATTCCACCATTTTTTTAACCAATGTCTGCATCGGCTTTGCTTTTTATGTATTAATGTACCTGGGAGGGCCCGCCATCGGCGCTTTCTTTGATGAGCCCATACTGGAAACGATCATTGCCTTGCTGGGCCTGACCATCATCATCAATGCGTTTGCACTGGTTCCCCGGGTGCCATTGATTAAAAACCTGGATTTTAAATCCATTACAAAAATTTCCGTTTCTTCTAACCTGGTCTCCGGAAGCGTGGCCATCTGGCTGGCCTTGAAAGGATATGGCGTCTGGAGCCTGGTCTGGAGAAGGCTGATCCATGACTTCATAGCCTGCATACTGGTCAATATCCTCTCCCGGCCTCCGCTCCGCCTGCATTTTGACGCCGGATCGTTCCGCGAGCTGTTTGGGTTTGGTTCCAAGCTCCTTGTTTCCCGGCTGGTTATCGAGGTGTATAATAACGTCTATTACCTCATCATCGGCAAATTCTTCAGCGCCCGGGACCTGGGGCTGTACAGCCGCGCCAACGGATATAAGGACATCCCTTCCAGGAACCTGAAGGACGTGATCCTGGGCGTAAGTTTTCCCGCTCTTGCGGAGATAAAGGACGATCTGCCCCGGCTGAGGCAGGCATACAGGAAATTGATACGTTCTACGATGTTCCTGACATTCGTCCTGATGTCCGGCCTGGCCGCTGCGTCAGAGAATTTCATCATCGGGTTGATCGGAGAGCAATGGAGGGATGCCGTTCCCTACCTTCAACTTCTCTGTTTGGCAGGCATGCTTTATCCCCTTAGGGAACTCAACATGAACATGCTGGTCATCAAAGGGCGTTCCGACCTCTTTTTAAAGGTGGAAGTTATCAACAAACTGGCCGCTGTGCCGGTCATCCTGATCGGAATATTCATGGGGATCAAAGCATTGATAGCTGGTTTAATTGCCACTTCATTTTTCGATTGTTACCTCGCTTCCCGCTGGTCGGGAAAGCTGATCGGTTACTCCTTTAAAGAACAGGTGGGCGATATCTCTCCTTCCTTTGCACTGGGGTTGGCCACTGGCATCATCGTATTCCTGGCGGGGATTATTCCATTGCCTGCCCTGGCTACCCTAAGCCTCCAGGGGCTGGTGGGGTTGGGTTTCGTTATTTCCATTGCCGGATTCTTCAAACTCGAGCCCTATCTGGAAATCAGGGAACTCGTCTTTTCCAGGATCAGGTTTTCCAAAGCATTTTAAATCCATTTCTGCCAATGAAAACTCTAGTTTCCTGCATTATCCCCACATTTAACCGCCCCCAAATGCTGAAAGAGGCCATCGACAGCATCCGGGCCCAAACACACCCGCACTGGGAACTGCTGGTCGTCGATGATCATTCCACCGATAACACGGCGGAAGTTATCAAAAGATACCAGAAAGCAGACCCCCGGATCCGGTATCTCAAAAACCCTAAAAAGGGAGTTACCTCTGCCAGGAACCACGGGGTCAAAGCGGCCAACAGCCACATCGTCGCTTTTTTGGACCACGACGACATCAGCTGGCCCCATCGGTTCGAATCGCAGCTCAGGGCCATGGAAACTTCGGGGACCCAGTTCCTGGTTTCCGGAATGCAGGTGATCGACACCAAAGGCGGCAAGGCGCCCGAAAACTTCAAACTGGAACTGAAAGCGACAGCCGCCGGTTTCCCGAGCCGGTGGATGCTAAACAAAGGGCTGCTGGAAAAAGCAGGCGGGTTTGACGAGGAATTTTCCTGTATGGAGGATGTCGAGTGCAGTTACCGGCTGGCCAGGCACGAAACCTTCGCCATGCACGACGATATCGTGCTGACCTATAGAATTGTTCCGGGCTCCATAAGCAGAAACATCAGAGGCAACCTCGAAGCCAGGCTCCGGATCATCGAGAAACACGGCGCTTTCCTTCCCACTCTGGAAACCGCCTGGTGGCATTACAGCGCCGGAATGGACTATTATGCCCTGAGAGAAGAAGAGGAAGCCCTGGCCCAACTGGAAAAGGCAGCTCAACTGGACGACAGGGGCATTTACCGGTGGGCTTATCTGCTCCTGAAGAAAACGCCCTTCCGGAAAGGCATTTTCAAAAAAATAAACCTCAGAGTGTTGAAAGAACTGGGGAGCTATAAATTTCCCCCTCTGGTAGAACATCAGGTCATCCCACGCCAGGTTGAACCCATCCCGGTAAACGCCATCCAACTTGCCTCAAATTAAAACAACCAATATGGAAATCAACATTAAGCTTCAGGAGCCCCGCCTGATCAAAGTCCAGAGCTTCTCCGACGACCGGGGCCTGCTCATCCCGTTCACCGACCACATCGACCACGCCCTCTTCCACCGCTGCTATCTGGTAGAAAACTACGGGCGCGGGGTTATCCGGGGCCTGCACTATCACAAGCTGGAGGCAAAAATCTTCACCATCGCCTCCGGGGCGGGCAAGTTCATCACCTTCAAACTGCCGGAAGAACTGGCCGACAGGAATAATCCGGAAGAAATCCGCCAGTTCGCCCAGGACCATCCGGAAACCGTTCAAACCTGGGTGCTGAGCAACCGCCACCACGGCGTCCTGTACATCCCGCCTTTTTATGCCAACGGCTGGGTGAGCCTGGAAAACCACACCGTGCTGACTTCGCTGAGCAACCTCCGCTACGAAGAAGCCCTGGGCGATGACATCCGCATCGCCCCCTACCTCATCGGCAAGCATCACTGGGAGGTCGTCGGGCGGTAGCAGGAAACCTCTTTAACCAAAAACCAAATCACAATGAAAGTACTGATCACCGGTGGCGCCGGCTACGTAGGCACGGGCCTGGTGCCGGTATTGCTGGACAAAGGTTACCAGGTAACCGTTTATGACAACCTGCTGTTCGGCGGAGACCCCATCCTGCCTTTTTTCAGAAGGCCAAACTTCGATTTCATCCGCGGCGACGTCCGCGACCTGGACAGCCTCAAAAAGGCCACCAAAGGTGCCGACGTGGTCATCCACCTGGCGGCCATCGTCGGATACCCGGCCTGCCGGAAGGAGCCGGAGCTGGCCAAAGCAGTCAACGTCGGCGGCACTAAAAACGTCATCAAGGCTACGTCGGACAACCAGCTGATCATCTTCGGGTCGACGGGTTCCAACTACGGCGCCGTGGAAGAGATTTGCACCGAAGAAACGCCCCTGCATCCCCTGAGCCTGTACGGGCAGACCAAAACGCTGGCCGAACGCATGCTGCTGCAGGAACGCAACACCATCGCCTGGCGCTTCGCCACCGCTTTCGGGGTGTCGCCCCGCCTGCGGCTCGACCTGATGGTCAACGACTTCACCTACAAATCGGTGACGGAAGGCTACCTGGTCATCTACGAAAAACACTTCATGCGCACCTTCATCCACGTGCACGACATGGCCCGCGTTTTCCTGTTCGGCATTGAGAACCGCTGCCAGATGGTCAACAACGTCTATAACGTCGGCTCCAAAAAGATGAACTACAGCAAGGAAGACATCTGCAACCTGATCAAAAAGCACACGGGGGTGTACGTCCATTACGCCGACGTAGGCGAAGACGCCGACAAGCGCAACTACGTGGTGAGCTACGACAAGATCAACAAGCTCGGATACGACACGACGATCACCGTTGAAGACGGCATCAGGGAACTGATCCACGCCATCCGCGCCATCGAATTCCGCAAACCTTACGCTAACGTATAAAACGAAAATACAATGATAACCCTAACCAAACCAGGCCAGCTGGCCATAAACGGTGGCCGCCCCGTCGCGGAAGAACGCATCCCAATCCACCTGCCCTATATGGACGAGTCGGATTTCAAAGCAGTGGAAGACACCGTGCGGTCCACCTTTGTATCAGGTAACGGCCCCAAGTGCATGGAATTTGAGCGAAAACTCGCCGAATTCCTGGGGGTGAAGTATGTATTGTTCACCAATTCCTGCACCACAGCGCTTGACCTGGCTTTCAAAGTGAAGCAATTCCCGGCGAAGGCCGAAGTGCTGGTACCCAATTTCACTTATACCTCCAGTGCCTTGGGGCCACTCCTGAACAACTTGACGGTCAAACTGGTGGATGTCAATGCCGATAACGGCAATATCGACGTCGCTAAGATCGAACAAGCGATAACCAAAAATACGGTGGCCATCGTTCCGGTAGACTACGCCGGCAACCCCGCCGACATGGACGAGGTGATGCGCCTGGCCCGCAAGCACAACCTATACGTCGTTCACGATACCGCCCAATCCATCGGCTCGGAGTATAAGGGCCGGAAAACCGGCACCCTGGCCCATGTGTCTACCTTCAGCTTCCACGGCACCAAAAACCTCACCACCGGCGAAGGGGGAGCGTTGGTAACCGACGACGACGAGATCGCCGAACGGGCCATGTACATGCGGGAAAAGGGAACCGACAAACAATCTTTCCTGGTCGACAACAAAGACCGGGGGTTTTATGAGTACGTGGACCTCGGCAGCTCCTTTGTCCAGTCCAACCTGCTGGGCGCATTAGGGATTGCTCAGCTGGAAAAGATCGACTGGATGAACGCCGAACGGGCGCGCATCGCCGCCTATTACAAAGCGTGGCTGCAGGACGTACCCGGCCTGGATTTCCTCAAACTGACCGGGGGCGCCACCACCAACTGGCACCTGTTCGGCATCCTGGTGCCGCCCAAACACCGCTACTGGATCATGGACGCCCTGCGGGCGGAAGGCGTGCTGGCCAACGTGCACTATACCCCCCTGCACCGCAACAAGTTCTACCGCGGCATGGCCACCGACGAGGAAATGGAAGGGTCAATGGCTTTTTTCCGGCGCCTGCTCCGCTTGCCGATCTACCCGTCGTTGACCTCCCTCCAGAGAACGCGCGTAGTCGAAGCGGTGAAAAAGGTGATGAGCGCATTGCCGGAGTAAAGCTGGCGCAGTTATTTGTTCTCAAGCCTTTCTCATGAAAAAGCAACAAACCTCCATCCTCATTTTCGGCGCCGGCATCAATCAGCTCACCCTGATCCGGGCAGCCCGGGGCCTGGGGCTGCAATCCGTCGTCCTGGATGTCGGCGCCGATGCGCCCGGCAGAGCGCTGGCGGACTATTTTTACTGCGTAGCCGGCGACGATTACGAAACCACGCGGGAAATCGCGGCCCGGCATGCGGTTAGCGGCATCGTCACCAGCCAGATGGAAAAGCCGATGCGGCTGATGGCCCGCCTGGCGGCCGAGATGGGCTTTATTTTCCATTCGCCGGAGGTGACGGAAAGGAGCCTGGACAAGTGGCTGATGAAACAGGCCTTCCTGCGGGCCGGCGTACCCTGCGCCGCCGGGATGTTGATCCGGCCCGGGGAGGCGCCGGCGGCTGAACGCATAACCAACCGGGGCCTGCGCTTCCCGGCGATCCTCAAACCCAGGGACGCGACGTCCAGCCAGGGGGTATTCAAGGTGGATGCTTTTGAGGACATCGAAAGATACCTCCCGGTTACCCGGAGCTTTTCCAGGGCCGGGCAGGCCATTGTCGAGGAATTCCTCGAAGGGCCGGAATACAGCGTGGAATCCATCACCTGCCGTGGCAAAACATCGGTTGTCCAGATCACGGAAAAATTTGTAACGCCTTTTCCTTACACCGTAGAAATGGGGCACCTGCAGCCGGCGGAGCTGACGGATGAAGCGGAAGCGGCAGTCAGAGAAACCGTTGTACGCGCCATTGCAGCCATCGGCATCGATAATTCCGCCTCCCATGCGGAATTAAAATTAACGAAAAACGGCCCCCGGCTGGTGGAGATCGGCGCGCGGCTGGGCGGCGATTTCATCTCCTCCTACCTGGCCAGCACGTCCTGCGGCGTCGACATGGACCGGGCGGCCATTCAGGTGGCGCTGGGGCAGCCGCCCGATCTCGAACGAAAATGGAAAAAGTACGCCTGCATCCAATACGCCCGGCTTCCCGCCGGAGAGCAGGTTATCAAAGTCGGGTACTGGCAGAAATTGCTGGAAAAGCCCGGCGTCGTCTTCGCTCATGTGAATATCCGGCCGGGCGACGTGGTGCCGGCGATCACTCAGAGCAGGGACCGGCCAGGATTTGTTATCGCAGAAGGCAAGAGCAGGCAAGCGGCCCTGGCTGCCGCTGCCGCTTATGTGTCGGAGCTGGAAGGGTATGTATTGACGAGAAAGGTTGAAGGGGTGGGGGTTTAGGGGGGAGATATATGGAGATACGTGGAGATACGTGGAGATACGTGGAGATACGTGGAAATATATGGAGATGCATGGAAATATATGGAGATACGTGGAGATATATGGAGATGCATGGAAATATATAGAGATACGTGGAAATATATGGAGATACGTGGAAATATATAGAGATACGTGGAAATATATGGAGATACGTGGAAATATATGGCAATACCGGCTCCCGCTTTGGGTTTGACAAGTTTTGGAAACTTATCAAGTCTCGACTTCTTTAAGAATTCTGAAGGCAAAAAATGAGAACCTATCGGATATTGTATTTCGGCACCTGGGGGTACGGCAAGGCCGGGCTGGAAGCCCTGCTGGGATTGCCGCAGGCGGACATCGTGAAAGTATTCTCCAAATGGGATCCGGCCAGCGCCAGCCCCTACCTCAACCAGGTCTACCAGCTGGCTGCCGGCAACGGGCTGCCCCTGGAAAACACGGAACGGCGGCGAATGCCGAAGGAGGCCTTCTGGAAAGCCATCCTGGAAGCCGGAGAAGCAGATTTCATCCTCTCCTGTTGTTATGACCGGTTCTTTCCCGCCCATATCCGGGCTTTCCCCGGGATGGGGGCGCTGAACATGCACCCTTCGCTGCTGCCCGCTTACCGGGGCATCAAGCCGCTGGAGAATGCCCTGGCGAACGGGGAAACAACCATAGGCGTGACGCTGCACGAACTCACCCGGGAACTGGACGCCGGAGACATCATCCTGCAGAAATCGGCCGCCATAAATCAGGATCACACCTTCGGGCAGGCTTACGATCGGCAGTGCGAACTGATCAAAAGCTGCCTGGCGGAGTTTTTCGCCAACCCGGCGATGTTCCTGGCCAACAAGGCACCACAGGACCACAGCCGCCGGTCGGAAGCGCCGCGCCTGCCGTTTGGCATCAATGACCAGGACACCGTGCAGGAGATCGCCCAAAGAATGAAGGCTTATACTACAGCCGCAAAACCGAAAAATTTACCGGGCCGTTTGGACGGGCCGCAACACCAAAAAACCGGGCACTAAATGAAAGCACTCTTATTCGTTCCCAGGCGCTACAGTTTGTTCAGCATTTTCCGGGAGGCCTTCGCCAACCAGGGCATGGAGGTACACACCATCGACTTTTACGAACAGGTAAAAAACTGGGAGAAACAGTTCAACGTCCAGGTGTTCCGGCTGCCGGACCGGCTTCGGCGCCAATGGGAAAGGTATTACTTTGGGAAGATCAACAAATATTACCTGGAAGAATACGATCGGATTCAGCCCGGGATCGTCTTCATTTACAACAACGAGATGATCCTGCCCGACACCCTGGCGCATTTCCGCCGAAAGTCAAAAGTCGCCTTTTTTATGGGCGACCATCCTTTCTACACGCCGACCAACCGGCATTATATCGGCCTGCTGTTCCAGGCAGATGCGGTATTTGCCCCGGATACCTTCTGGATCAGTCAGCTCTCGAAAATGGGCCTGAAGAACATCCACTACCTCAATCCCGGCATTCCGGAACGCGATTACTTTCCGGCCGGGCTGACAGAGGAAGAGCGCGAAGCATACCGGTCCGAAGTGTTATACATAGGCATGAACTATCCCAACAGCTGGGGGTACCGGAAAGCTAAATTCATTAATGAGTTCGCAGATTTCGGCCTGCAGATTCATGGCAACCGGCACTGGAAGCGTTTTTTCCCGCTTTTCCCGAAGCTGGAGAGGTGCTTCCAGGAGCGGAAAGGATACATTCCGGTAGAAACAGTCAACAAGATGTACAATGCCACCCGCATCGTCCCCATCGACGGCAATCCCGGGCTGATGCACGGGGTACACCTCCGGATGTTCGAGGCGCTGGGCGCCGGCGCCCTTCCCCTGCTGGAGTGGCAGGAGGACCTCCGGCTGATTTTCGGCGAAGGGGCAGAACTGCCGGCGGTGAGGTCTTATGAGGAAATCCCGGAAATGGCCGCTTTTTACCTGAACAACGAAGCGGCCAGGCGGGAGAAGGTGGCCTGGATGAAAAAAGTGGCAGCTGAAAAGTATTCGGCAGAGAACCTGGAAAAAACAATCTTCGGCGCTTTAGGCCTGCGGAGAAGCCGGATGGCCAAGCATGGAGAAGTAGCCGGGTAGTTATTTTTTTTACAACCGAAAAATTTCCGAACTTATGATGCTCCCAAAAACCGAAAATGCCATCCCTCTTTCTCCGAGCCTCCCGATATATTATCTGCAGCACCGGGACCACATGCTCCGATACATTCCCCGGAATGTAAAAAAGATCTGTGAACCGGGTTGTGCGGCCGGCGTATTCGGCTCTCTGGTGAAGCAAAAGTACGACTGCGAATACTGGGGTATAGAACCTCATCCCGAAGCGGCGGCGGCGGCAGAGAAGGTGTTGGACCGGGTGATCTGCGAGCCGTTCGATGAGCATACAGACCTGGAAGGCAACACTTTCGACTGCTTTGTCTTCAACGATGTTTTGGAACACATGGCAGACCCCTGGTCCGTGTTGAAGTTTTGCCGGGTCCATTTGAATCCCGGGGGAGTCATTGTTTCTTCCATACCGAATTTCCTGAGTTTTTCCAACGTAAAAGAAATCCTGTTCACCCAGGACTGGAAATACGAAAGCAGCGGCATCCGGGATAAAACGCACCTCCGGTTTTTTACGCGGAAAAGCATGATCCGGATGTTTGAAGAAACCGGATATGAGGTCATTCAGATCGAAGGGTTGAACCCCAAAAAAAAGTACACCTTTAAGATTTTAAACGCGCTCTTGCTCAACCGCCTGGAGGACATGCGGTACTTGCAATACGCCGTGGTGGCGAGGGTCGCCGCCGGGCCTTCTGCCTGATAATCCTCAATGGCAAGGGGCAATGCCCGCATCCTGCAACCTCCTGCCATCCAATACTTCTGTTTTGAAAATCAAAATACTCTATTTCGCCGGGTTGATTTCTCTGGCCATTGGGGCCGTTTATTTCGCTACGGAAATGGTTGCCAACGTATTCTTTATTTTTACGTTGATCGCTTATTTCTTATCGAAGGACGAGCCTTTCTGGCTCGCTTTCTTCCTGGCACTCCACGACGGTTTCTTCGGTTTTTTTGGCGCTTTCGAAACCACGCTGGCTGCCCTGCCCGGATTGCCGGCGATCGAGGTGACCCAGCTGTATATTTTGCTGAGCGTGATAAAGGCAAGGATGGCCAAGCCCGGCTACCGGCCATTTTACCAGACACACTTAGCCATCCTGGGTATTTACCTGGCCTTCCTCGTCCTGCAGGGCTATATTGTGGGGTTAGCGCCCGCCATGAATATCCGGTTCCGGGTGTTGAAAGACATTGTACCTCTGCTAGCCTTCTATTCCATACCAAGGTTGTTCGACACGAAAAAGAGCTACCGGGAACTTTTCGTTTACCTGTTTTTCATCGCTCTTTTCGCTTTTGCCGCCCAGGCCATGAACATATTTTTCTTCCAGTCGCCTCCGGTGTACTTTGGCATCAGCAATGCCCTCAACGAGTTCGACATGGAAATTACTCCTGACAATCCTTACCGGGGCTTCTACAATGTGGACGTTGTGCTGATCACCCTGTTTGGGGCCTTTTTTTTCCTGGCCAGGAAAACGAAGGGCTTTCCTTCTGTCTTATGCTATCTGATCATAGCAACAAATTTGCTGATCGCCTTCCTTTCCGCCTCCCGCGGATGGATCCTGTTTTTTTCGCTGGTAACCGTTTCCTTTTTCCTCTTCATCGAAAAGCTGAGCCCTAAAAAAATCCTGGCGTTCGCAGCGGTAAGCTCGGTACTGTTGG
The DNA here is from genome assembly GCA_020636375.1 of Lewinellaceae bacterium. Taxonomy (GTDB): domain Bacteria; phylum Bacteroidota; class Bacteroidia; order Chitinophagales; family Saprospiraceae; genus JACJXW01. The sequence goes on from JACJXZ010000002.1 coordinate 725,605, forward strand.
GGCTGGCCCTGTTTCAACCGGCGATTCAAACGCAGGCCGAAGGCACCATGAAGAGGCTCCAAACCCTCAAAGCCCTGAAGCAAGGGGACATTACGGCGGGAGGAACGCTGCTCAGGCTTAGCGTCCGCGGCCCCAGGGTCATGAAACAATGGAAGGCGTCTCCTCTGGCGGGCTGGGGTTTTTCCGACCATTTTTACCAGTACCGCGATGGCCACGTGGGCAATCAAAATATACTGATGCACAGCGGCTTAGCAGGATTGTTGCTCCTGTATTCCTTTTTTGGGTACTTCCTCTTTAAGCTGGGCGCTTTAAGTTTCCGTTTGCCGCCCGACCACCCGGATAAAAAAGCGGCCCTGGTTTTTCTCATTTTCTTCGCAGGTTGGTTTTTCCTGCATTCAACCAGCGGGCAGCAATTCGGCTATTTCGCCCTGCCTACCAAGGGGCTGACTCAGTCCTTGTTCTTCAGCCTGGGGGCCTACCTGTATTACTCCGCCCGGGGCGGGCGCACGGAAAACAGCACCTGTACTGCAAACCAAACGAATGAAAAAGAAGAACTACCTGAACGTCCTGTCCTGGAAAATTAAAAGGAAGATCGTCGACCCTGCCCTTTGGTCCTTTTACTTCACTCTTTTTCCTGGAGGCAGCAAAACGCCCCCGGCTTCAGCCGGCCACTATTCTATTTGCGTGACCACCTTCCTCTTCAGGTTCGAACGCTTTCTCCAGCCACTGGTGAAAAAATTAGCCTATCTGTTTTCAGGGCAGGAGATCATTGTGATCGCAAATGGCCATTATGACCTACAGGCCCAGGAAGCCTACATCCAGTCGCTCAAAGCGTTTTTGTCCGGCTTTCCAGAGGTCAGGCTGATCTATTTCATGGAACCCAGGGGATTGAGCTTCTTGTGGAACCAGGCTGTCGTTAACAGCCAATACGAAAAAGTATTTATCCTGAATGATGACCTTGACCTGTCCGTCCACCTGCGAAAAGAAATTGAAGCATCGCCGGCCCTCGATTACCCGGTCGTGACGAACGAGGGCTCCTGGAGCCAGTTCATGATCACCAAGCAAGCCTACCGCCTTATAGGCCCCTTTGACGAAGGGCTCAGAGAGATCGGCGGCGAAGATGACGACTACCTTATCCGGATGAAATTGCTGGGCCTGGAAGACAAAAAAATGGCTTTCCGCCACATCTACGGGAAAAGAGGCGCCCGGGTGAAGGTCAATTCATACGGCAAGGTGCCCCGGGACCAGGAGGGCGGATATTCCACGTACAACACCAAATACCTGGAAACCAAGTGGGAAAAAAGCCTCCAACCGATTGAAGGCGGGGTCTTTGTCCGCGGGTTTTACTGGGCGGAGAGAAGGGCAGATGGGCAAAAGGCGCCATCGGGTGGTTATTGATGTCCGGCATGATCGAAGCCATGGAAAACAGTGCATTCCTAAGAAGGCCGAAAAAAATCCTCCACCTGCGGTCCACCTTCCATGCCGGCGGCACGGAGAACCTGATCGTCCACTTTTTCAACAGGCCGTCGGCGGCTTTCGAGATCACCCTGGTGCTGATGAAGCCGGGGCCGCTGATGCACAGCCTGGCTCCTTCCGCCAACCGGGTGGTGCGCCTGTACCGGAAGCAAAAGTTCGATTTGCGTTTTCTCGGAAAGCTGGCCCGGCTCGTCGCGGGCCTGCGGCCGGACTACATCCACACGCATCAGCCCATCGAGCTGTTCTATGCTTTTCTGATGAAGTGTTTCTTCCCGGGCGTTAAACTCATTCACCAGGTCCATTTGTACAACCCAAGAGCCAACTGGGGATTTTTCCTGGAAAAATTCATCGTTCGGCACCTGGCGCGCCGGCTGGTGGTGGTCAGCCGTTCTCTGGAAGAACAACTGGCCAGCCGGGGATACCCCTTGAAAAAAATGACCGTGCTTCCGAACATCGTACAGCGGACTCACCATCTCAGTGCGGCGGACAAAGCAAAGTTCCGGCATCGGATAAACCTGCAGCCGGGAGAGGCCCTGATTGGCATGATCGGCAATTTCGTCCCCGAAAAAGACCAGGCCACCCTGGCCCGGGCATTCCGGATGATCATGGAAGATTTCCCAAACGCCAAGCTGGTCTTCATCGGGAAGGAGTCGCCGGAACAACAAGCCTGCAAGCAGGTGTTCCGGCCGGAAGAACTGGAAAAAAGGGCCTACTTCATCGGCCCGTGGCCCCATGCTTCGGAGTTGCTCCCGCTGTTTACGCTATCGGTCTTTTCTTCCCGCCAGGAGACCTTCGGGATGGCAGCCATAGAATCCCTCCTGTACGAAGTGCCGCTCATCGCCTCGGACATCCCGGTGATGAGGGAACTCTCCCTGGATGGCCGTCATTTCGAGCTCTTTGAAACCGGCAACGCTACGGGCCTGGCCCGCCGCCTGCGGGATCGGCTGAGCCGGCCGCCGGACAGGCAAAAACTGGAACAGGCACGGAAATACGCAGAGAAAGCCTTCAACGCAGAAACCTACATCCATCAACTCGATCAGTTGTATCATTCATGATCACTACCGCAACAAGGCGGGGAAAGGCATGGCTCGGCAGGGCTAACTTCCTTATGGGGCGGACTCCCCGCGTGGAATCCCGGGCCGATTTCCGGAGGTTCATCCCGGCGCCTTTCCGGTCTGTCCTCCTGATCTCCGCCGATTTTGAACTGGCCTGGGGCCCCCGGTACGCCAAAAGCGCCGGCGACCCGCTGGCTTTCGCCCTGCAAAAGGCCCGGCAGGAAAGAGCGAACATCTCACCGATACTGGCGCTCACGGAAAAATACGGCATCCCCATCACCTGGGCTGCTGTCGGCCACCTCTTCCTCGATTCCTGTCGGCCAGCCGGCGGCAAAAAGCACGCGGAAATACCGAAAGTCCCAACTTACAAAGGCCCATTTTGGGATTTCTCCGGGGACGACTGGTTCGAGCACGACCCCTGTGCCGATTACCGCAGCCGGCCCGAATGGTATGCTCCGGACCTGATCCGCCTGATCCTGGATTCTCCGGCCGGGCACGAGATCGGATGCCATACCTTCTCCCACATCGACTGCCGGGATGCCGCCTGCCCTCCGGAACTGCTGAAAGCTGAACTCCGGGCATGCAAGGCGCTGGCCTCCCAATGGGGCCTGACACTGCGCTCATTCGTGCATCCGGGCCATACCATCGGCAACCTGGACGTGCTCAAAGCAGAAGGGTTTACCTCGTTCCGGACGGACTACCGCAACGTCCTGGGCTATCCCAAACGGCACGATTCCGGCCTGTGGGAATTCGAGCAGACGGCAGAATTCGCCTTCCGGAAAGAATGGCCGGCATCCTACCATGCGTCGCGCTACATCAGGATACTCAAAAGAGCAATAGCATCCAACACAGTTTGCGTTTGTTGGTTCCACCCTTCCTTTGATCCCATCATTGTGGAAAAAGTCTGGCCCGAAGTGTTCCGCTTCCTGGACAACCACCGGGATGAGATTTGGATAGGCACCCACCAGGCCTACGTCGATTTCCTGGAACAACATCACTGGTTATGAATCTTCAGATAGCAAAAGATCAGATCAAGGCGGACTATTCCGCAATATGGAAAAAGCCCGGCCTTGTTTTTTACCTGCCGGCCTTGTTCTTTCAAATCCTGAAAAACCGTTTATATTCTCCCAAAGACGTCGTTTACCTGACGGAGACCGCCCTTTCCGGGCACCTTCCCCTGATGAGCAGGCCGCTTCCGGAACACCATAAAATAACCGCCATTCAGGCCTTCGCGGCATTTGAACCCCTGGCAAAACAAAGAATGGCGGAAGAAGGGTGGGGCGACAGGTACCTCCAACAGGTAAGCTCTCGTTTTGCCGGAGGAGATTACGCTCTGGCCCTTTTCCGGGAGGGCAGCCCGGCCGCTTATGTGTTCATTTCTGAGCAACACGCTGATTTTCAGCAGGTAGGCATCAAAACGCCCCTGCCCGCCGGCCACTTCACCGGTTATGACGGGTACACCTTCCGAAAGTGGCGGGGAAAACGGCTGTGGCCCCTTTTGCTCGCCGCCATGTTCCGGCACATGAAGGAGAAGGGGTTCAAAACCTGGTGGTTTTGGGTGATGAAACACAACACGGTGACGTTGAAAGTCCACTGCCACCTGGGCGTCGGCCGCGTGATAAAGATCATGAGCCAGTGCTACCGCTTTGGTTTTCGCATAAAAAAAACCAGGGAGGCGGACTTTTCATTATGCAAACTGCTTGACGAGAAACACCACAATGGGAAAAATGCCTAAGGTATTGCTGCTCGGCCTGTTCGATACGGCTGTCGCAACCGCCCGCTGCCTGCGGCCATGCGGGGCGAAACTCATCGGCGTTGATTTTGACCCTTCCCTGTCCGGTTTTTCCTCCCGGTTGATCAGGCCCTTCCTCATCCCTTGCCGGCCCGAGGAGGAAATCAGGGCCGTACATTTCATCATTGACGTCATCAAGGCAGAAGGCGGCCGGGTGATCGCCATCCCGACGTCCGACCAGTTCGTATTGCTGTTGTCAAAATACCGGCAAGCGTTCAGCCCCTATGCCGATTTCCTGATTCCGGGCACGGGAAGTGTCGAAACAGTCATCCGGAGAGACCAGCAGTTCGAGGCGGCCCGGCAGGCAGGCCTGATGGTGCCGGAGTATGTCAGTGGCCCGGCGGACTGCGAAAGCATCCTGGGCAGAGACTGGCCCTTTCCTATTGTGGTGAAGCCATCCAATATCGTCGAATGGCAGAAACACTTCCGGAAAAAGGGGTTCGTCATCTATGATCCGGGCGAGCTTGTGGCAGTCCTGGCAGAAGTCAACGCGAAGACCTCCTGTTACCTGGTTCAGAAGGTAATTCCGGGAGACACTACCCGCAACTACGAAGTGAATTCGCTGTACCTGCCCGACGGGCGCCTGATTCAGCATACGATACACAAGCTCCGGCAATACCCGGACCTCTTCGGCACGGCCACCTGCATCGAGAACTACCCCGACGAAGCGCTGGAGGCCATGGCTGCCCGCTTCATCAGGCAGAACAGTTTATTCGGATTCACCAACATAGAGTTCAAGTATTCAGAAGCGGACCAGGCCTGTTATTACATCGAAACCAACACCCGGGTTTGGCTACAGATAAACTTCTCGAAATCCCTGGGCTTCGACTTCGCCGGCATGTATTATGCCTATCTCGGCGGCAGGCAAGTTGCCCAAACCAGTCCCCGGCCGGCGGCAAAAGGAAAATGGGTCGATCCTCTGCCGGATACGTTGTTCTGGATAAAACACCGGTTGAAATATAACCTTTCTTTCTTTTCTTTTTTAAAAAGCTGGTTCCCCCTGAAGGCCACTTCCCTGTTCTCCTTTTCGGATCCGTTGCCATTCCTGAAAGAATTAAAGCTCGGGAAACGGCTTCTGCGTTTTCTCAAACAACGAACCCATGCGCTACTGCCTTTCCATCAGGCTGGATGATGCTGCTGCTGCGCCCTTTTCGTTCAGGAACCAGCGCATCCGCGATTTCCTGGAAACAGAAAAGGCCGTCCGGCCCGAACCCTACATATCCCTGGCCACGCTGGCTTATGAACGGCAGGCCCCCGGCCTGCTGGAGCGCAACTGGCAACAGCCGTGGTACAATGACGAACACCACTTTTTGTTCCTGGCGGGGCATGTGCTGTTCCGCAACCGGCAAATCAAGGGGAATCACTATGTGCCCACGCCCCGGGAGGTGCTGGAAATCCTGCTGAACCAGGAAGAAGCGCACCATGAGATGCTGAAAGGGGAGTATTGCCTGGTGCTTCTCCGAAAGAGCGGCCGGCAGGTGGATATTTATTCCTCCCCGTTGTCCCTGCGCCCGGCATTCTTCTCTCTGGCCGGCGGGCAACTGACGTTCACCAATTACCTGGCAGCCTTCCGGCAGTACCAGGAACTGGCCATCGACAAACAAGGGCTGGTGGAATTTGCCCTGTTCGACCACTGCCTGCACAGCCGGACCGTTTACGAAAATGTCCACCTCATTCCCGGAGGCTGGCACTATCGCATCGCCGGCGGCCGCTGCACGAACAAGATGACGTATGACGTGGCGGCCTGGCACACCCCGAATCCCCGGCCCAGACAGGAAACCCTGGGCGAGATCAACGCTGCGCTGAAGAGCGCCATCACGAACTACGTCGACAGCACCGGCAGCCTCAACATTGCCCTGACCGGAGGTTTTGACGGGCGGCTGAATTTCTCTTTCATAAAAAAAGAGGACTACCCAAAGATCAGGGCATTCAGCTACGGGATGCCCGGGTCGAATCAGGTCAGCATCCCGGCCGGCATTGCCAGAAAACTGGGCTTCGGGTACCGGCCCGTCCTGCTATCGGAAAATTTTGAGAAAGCGTTTGCGGAATGGGGGAAGGATTCCATCCTGCTGTCCTGCGGGCTGACCGGTTTCAACCGGGCGGTTTACCCCTACGCCTACAATAGGATCAAAGACTACAGCCGGTCCTGCCTGATCGGGCAATACGACATGATCCGGCCCATTTACAACAACCCTGCCGGGGTGATCTTCAATGCGTTTTCCAGGCCGCTGTTTTACGGAACCTACGGAGCGTTCAAGGAGAACTACCAGGCCTTTGCCCGCCGGTCCTTCCTGGATGAGGCCCTGTTCACCGGCGAAATCAGGGACGCTATTTACGAGGAAGTGCGGGCCAGGCACGTCGAGCCTTATCCAAATCTGACGGAAGGCCTGCGTTATTTCTTTTTCCTGCTCCGGGAAAGCATGAGGAAGTACCTGCACACCGAGTTCCACCTGGCGGATGTTTTTGTCGACGACTTCGTTTCCTTTGCAGACCTGGATTACCTGGAGGTCCTGTTCGATTCGGCTTACGCCGGCATTTACAAGGGGCTGTTCGCCAAAAACCAATGGCAGCGCAGGAAGGCCCACGACCTGTACGTCGACCTGATGGCCCTGAACAACGACCGGCTGAACGGCTTTTACAACGACCGCTTCCTGAAACCCGGCTGGCTGAAATACGGCCTGGGGGGCCTGGCGTTGGCCGCCGCCGGCAAACAAATGGCCAAACTGCGCAACCGGCTCATCGGAAACGATACGTTCCGCATGGAAAGATGGGCGGTTCCCTTTTACCAGGCCAACAGAGACGCTATCCTTGAAAAATCCCCATATTTCGATTCCACCTCCCTCCGGCGGTTCGACGGCCAAAAGCCCGGCGACAGCGGGACGGGCTATCGATACAACCGGATGATATCGCTGAAATTATGGCTCAGGCACATAGAGATCAACTAGTCGTGGAAGGACATAAAAACCGGCGGAGCACGCGTCCCCGGGTTGCCCATTTCGTCAGGAAAGACACCCAGTTCCGGGCGTCTTTCATCCAGAACCAGGTGCAGGCCCATGTCCGGTACCAGCCGGTTTTGCTCTGGAGGGCGCAGGTTTCCAAACCGCTGGACGGCGGCTACGGGCAGTTCGACGGCGCGCCTTATCCCCGCCTGGACCTGAGCCAGGGCCAGCGATGGCTGGACCGGGCCTGGTTCGCCGGCCCCGGAATGCTGTCGCCCCGCCAGCAACGCATGATTCTGGAATTCCTTAGAGAACAGCGGGTGGCGCTTTGCCATTTCCATTACGGGACGGATTGCGGCTTGTACTACCCATTGCTCCGAAAGTTGAAGATTCCTTCGGTCGTTTCCTTTTATGGTTATGATTGTTCCTCCTTTCCCGGGCGCTACTTCGGATACGGGGCGGCCTTCCTGCAAAGGCGTGTCTTCAGAGACGCCTCCGCCGTGTTTGCCATGTCTCCCGACATGAAAAAAGACCTGCTGAACGCCGGGTGCCCGGAAGAGAAGGTGATCGTGCACTACTACGGAACGGATTGCCGGCGCTTTTTTGTGGACAGGCAATTCCCGGAAAAGGAAGAAGTGACCCTGCTGATGGTTGCCAGCCTGGAGCCGCAAAAAGGGCATGAATTTCTCTTCCGGAGTTTGCTGGGCCTGAAAAAGGACGGCATCCACAACTGGAAGCTGAGGCTGGTGGGAGCAGGCAGGCTGGAGGAAGACCTGAAAGCCCTTGCCGCCCGGAGCGGCCTGTCGGGGCAAATCGCTTTCCTGGGTGCGCTGAAGTACGGAGGCGAAGAACTGATCCGGGAATACAAGCAGGCCGACATTTTCGTCCATCCCAGCGTAACCGCAGGCAATGGCGACAAGGAAGGCATCCCCGGGACCGTTGTGGAGGCGATGGCCGCCGGCCTGCCGGTTATATCCACTTACCACGCCGGCATCCCCTACATCATAGAACAGGGCCGAACCGGGTTACTGGCCGGGGAATGGGACATCGAATGCCTGCGGGCGCACCTGTCCCGGCTGATCGCCGCCCCGGGGCTCAGAGCGCAGTTGGGGACGGCCGGGCAGGCGTATGCCCTGAAACACCTGGATTTGCAGGAGAAAGAAAAAGAGCTGGAGGCCATTTACAGCCAGATATGTGCGGGATAGCGGGCATAATAAACCTCGATGGTTCCGAAGTGCGGGAAGAACAGATTTGCCGCATGATCCGGCCCATGAAACACCGGGGACCGGATGACGAGGGGATGTTCCGGGAGAAAGGAGTGGGCCTGGGGTTCGTCCGGCTCAGCATCATCGACCTGAGCCCGGCGGGGCATCAGCCCATGTTCAGCCAGGATGAACGGTTTGTCATCGTCTTCAACGGCGAAATATACAATTACCTTGAACTGCGGGAGGATTTGAAAAAGCTGGGATTCTCCTTCCGCACCCGGACCGATACGGAGGTGCTCCTATGTGCGTATCAGGCCTGGGGAGAAGCCATGCTGCACCGGCTGAACGGCATGTGGGCCTTCGTCATCTACGACCGGGAAGCGCAAGAGCTTTTCGGCGCCCGCGACCGGTACGGCATCAAGCCCTTTTACTACTCCATCGACGAGGGCCGTGTCATTTTTGCCTCCGAAATCCCGCCCATCCTGGCTGTGCTGGAGAAGAAGCCGGGCGCCGACCTGCACAGCATTTTTGACTACCTCGTTTTCAACCGCACGGACCAGTCCGGCCGGACGTTTTTTGAGGAGGTCAAAAAGCTCGGCCACGGATGTTGTTTCCGGCGCGCTCCCCGCCGGGCTGGCGCCAGGCAGGAAGAAGGCCTCGCCATACGGCGGTGGTATGACCTGCGCAGCGAACTGAAGCCTCCTTTCCGGAATGGAGAAGAATTCCGGGAATTATTGTCTTCATCCATTGGCCTCAGGCTGCGGAGCGACGTGCCGGTGGGCGTATGCCTCAGCGGCGGGCTGGATTCATCCAGCATCGTTTCTATACTTCTGAAGGATTACCGGCAGGACGGCCTCAACACCTTCTCGGCAGTGTACGGCGCAGGGAAGTACGGCGACGAATCGGAGTTCATCAACCTGTTCCGCCCGAAACTGCAAAAAATGCACTTCATACAGCCCGATGAGCAAACCTTGATGGCGGACATCGGCCCGTTCATTCAGGCCCACGCCGAACCGGTTCCCACGACCGGCCCCTACGCTCAGTTCAAAGTGATGGAACTGGCAAAAGGCCACGTCACCGTGACGCTGGACGGGCAGGGTGCCGATGAGGCGCTGGCCGGCTACCACTATTTTTACGGCTTCTACTTCAAGGATTTGCTGCGCAGGGGAAAGCTGGGAAAGTTGCTCTCAGAAATGGGCCACTATGCTGCCAAGCACCGGGCGCTGCTCGGCATTAAAAGCTTCGCATTTTTCCTTTTGTCCGAGGCCTGGCGCACCCGGCTCCGGGTCATGGAAAAAAAATACCTGCAACCCGATTTCTTTCATGCCTTTGCTTCCCATGCCCATACGGTGCCCGGCGAGCTTTACGGCTCGCCTTCTCTGGGGGAGGCCCTGATCAACCATTTCGAGTACAAGCTCGAACACCTGTTAAAATGGGAGGACCGCAACTCCATGTGGCATTCCATCGAGGCCCGGGTGCCGTTTCTGGACTACCGGCTGGTGGAGCGGGCCCTGCCGTTGCCCGGCGAATGGATCATCGAAAAAGGAATGACCAAGCACATCCTGCGGGAGGCCATGCGCGGCACCCTTCCCGAGGCCATCCGGATGCGGCGCGACAAGATGGGCTTCGGCACGCCACAGGACGAATGGTTCCGGGCGCCGGCCTGGAGAAAGCTGGTCCTGGAAACGCTGAACAGCCCGGAATTTAAGGGGCGCGGCCTGGTGGATACCTCTAAAGCCCAGGATTTGTTTAAGCGGCATGGGGAGGGAAAAACCAATATATCCAAAGAAATCTGGAAGTGGATACACCTGGAGGAGTGGTTCCGCCAATTTGTGGATTAACAATTACACCTGGTTTAAAAAATGACGATAAAAGCATTTACTGATTTCAGGGCACTGCAGTCCGATAAACTTTATTTCCCTTTTCGGGCCTTCGTTGAGCAAAATCCTAACGGCAGTTATTTCCAGAGCGGCGATTTTTTCCAACTGTGCGCGCAGGCTGCCGAATTCCAGCCGGTGCTTTTCGTTGCCCAAGGCGGAAATGGGCAAATCACCGGAACGTTGCTTAGCCTTGTACAAGTGAGCGGAAGCGGCCTGAAAGCCTGGTTTTCGAGGCGGATGACCGCCTGGGGAGGCCCGCTGACAGGAGGAGGGGCACTGGAAGGCCGCCGAGCCTGCGCCCGCCAGCTTCTGGAAGCAGCCAGGCAATATGCCCTTGAACATGCCATTTATATGGAATTCCGGAATCTGCACGACACTTCTGAATTTCGGGATATTTTCGAAGGCGCCGGTTTTGACTATATCCCATACCTGAACTTTTTGCTCCGGACGGAAGACAAAACCGAAGTGAGCCGGCTGATGAGCCGCAGCCGGAAACGGCAGATCAAGTCCAGCCTGGCGGCAGGAGCAGAAATAGCCGAAGCCGGAAGCGAAGAAGAAGTAATGGCCTTTTATCAGCTGCTCCGGCAACTTTATGCTGAAAAAGTGAAAAAGCCCCTGGCCGGCCCGGACCTGTTTCTGCGGTTCTGGCGCCTGGCCGCCGGCAAATTCTTCATCGTGAAATACCAGGGGGAGGTAGTCGGGGGCAACGTATGCCCGGTGTTTGGCAACCGTACGGTATATGAATGGTATCGTTGCGGCAGGGATCAACTAAGAAAAGGCCTGCATCCAAGCGTTTTGGCCACCTGGGCACCGATTGAATTTGCTGCCGGGAACGGGTACAGGCATTTCGACTTCATGGGTGCCGGCCGGCCGGATGAAGCATACGGGGTACGGGAGTTCAAAGCCCGGTTCGGAGGCGAGGAGGTTTGTTACGGCCGGTATTCCCTGGTGCTGGATAAAGCCTTGTACAGCATAGGCAAGTTGGGGATAAAAATTTACCAGATGACTCGATAAAGAGGACCAGATGAATTTTCTGATTGACATCGGGCACCCTGCCCACGTACACCTTTACCGGAATTTGTATTTCCGGCTCAAGGAGAAAGGCCATCCGGTGGTGGTAACCGTTAAAAGCCTCTCCAGCGCCACGCAGTTGCTGGCATCTTATGGCATCCCATACATAACCATGCCCGAAAAGCCGGACGCCCTGCTCGGCAAAATCTGGAAACAGGCATGGTTCAACCTGAAGTTGTTGAGGGTTTGTCAGGAAAACAAGGTAGCCGTGGCGATAGGTTCCTCCGCCACCATTGCCCATGTATCCGGCATTTCGAAGGTAAAGTCCATTATTTTTGACGACGACGATGACGAAGTGGAACCGCTGGTGGCCAGGTTCGTCAACCCGTTTGCCTCCAGTTTGCTTTCCCCCAATGTCCTGCAGGGCAAGAGAAGGCGCCGGGACACGGTCTATTATCCGGCATACCACGAACTCGCATACCTGCACCCCAATCATTTCCAACCCGACCCGGCTGTGCTGGCCGAGAGCGGCTTAAAAGAAGGCAGCCCGTTTTTCATCCTTCGTTTTAATGTTTTTAAAGCGCACCACGACACGGGGGTGAAAGGGCTTTCTCTGGAACAAAAGCTTAAGCTTGTAGAAATCCTGAAACCCCATGGGGCGATCTATATTACCACGGAGCGGAAAATCGAACCAGAGCTACAGGAGTACCAGATGAAGGTCTCGCCCCAAAAGGCGCATTCTCTGTTGGCTTATGCGTCCATATTTATCGGCGACAGCCAGACTATGGCCTCCGAGGCAGCGGTGCTGGGCGTGCCTTCCCTTCGCTGCAATACCTTCGCAGGCCGGATTTCCTACCTGGAAGAACAGGAGAAAAAATACCGCCTGACCTTCGGGTACCTGCCCGGCGATTTCGAAAAGCTCGTCCGTAAACTAAAAGCCTTGCTGGCAATGCCAAACCTGAAGGAAGAATGGCAACGCCGCCGCCGGGCCATGCTTGCCGATAAGATAGACCTCTCGGCATTCATGGCCTGGTTTGTGGAAAACTACCCCCAAAGCGCCCAGGTCCTGAAGGATGACCCTGAATATGCCGGCCGGTTCAGGCCGGTGCAGATTGCACCGTGAGCCGGGGGCCAGCCTGGAATTACCGGACCGTTATCCGCCCCGGGTGAACTTGTCGCCATTAACCGTACGGGAACTTTGTTCCTTCCACCTCAACCCAACCAAAATGAAACTTACCCTTGTTGCCGGCGCGCGCCCCAACTTCATGAAAATAGCGCCGATTATTGAAGCTATTCGCCATTCGCCATTCGCCGTTCGCAGCTCACAGTCCGCGGCCGGCGGTTCACAAAGCGAACAGCAAAACGCGAACAGCGGCCCCATCTCCTACCGCCTGGTGCATACCGGGCAGCACTACGACCCGAAGCTCAGCCAGGCCTTTTTTGAAGAATTGGAAATCCCTGCCCCGGATATCAACCTGGCGGTTGGCTCCGGCACCCAGGCCGTGCAAACAGCGGCCATTATGACGGGCTTTGAGCAGGAACTGATGGCTCACCCCCCGGATCTGGTGCTGGTGGTCGGCGACGTCACGTCCACCATGGCCTGCACTCTGGCTGCCAAAAAGCTGTGTATTGACGTAGCTCATGTAGAAGCCGGCATCCGGTCCGGTGACCGCACCATGCCGGAAGAGATCAACCGCATCGTTACCGATGCCATCTGCGACTATTGCTTTACCACCACTGCCCTGGCGGGAGAGAACCTCCAGCGGGAAGGCGTGGCACCGGAGCGTATCCACCTGGTGGGCAATACCATGATAGACACCCTGCTGGCCAACCTGGGCCGCCTGCGCCCTCCCGCCCTGTGGCAGGAAAGGCAGCTGCGCAAAAAAGAGTACTTCGTGCTCACCCTGCACCGCCCGACGAATGTAGACGAAGAACAACGGCTGCTCCTGCTGCTGAAAGAGATCGTCCGCTGCGCAGCAGGAAAGCCGGTCGTGTTTCCCGTTCATCCCCGAACGGCCAAAGTGCTGAACAACCTGATGCTGGAAGCTCCCGGGCTGATCTGCTCCGAACCCCTCGGGTATCTGGAGTTCAACTATCTGGCCCGGCATGCCAGAGGCATCATCACCGACTCCGGCGGCATTACCGAAGAAGCCACCGTGATGGGCGTACCCTGCCTGACGTTGCGCGACAGCACGGAGCGGCCGGAAACGATCCATACCGGCACCAACGAGTTGATCGGCACCGACCCTGCGGCCCTGGCCGCCCCCATGGCAAGGATCCTTGCCGGCAAATGGAAGAAAGGGGGCATACCGCCTCTTTGGGACGGGCGCGCTGCGGTGCGGATCGTGAAAAAAATAGGCTCATTGTATGCAGGGCGGGCAGCGGCTGTGGCCAGGTACTCGCAAGCTTAAACCCCATTTTCCGCCTTGTAGCCGGGCGCAGCCAGGCAACCCCTCAAAACCAATGTCCAAATGTCAGGTAAAGATTTCACCCTGGGAACCTACAAGCAATTGCTGGACGCTCTGTCCGAGAACGGATATTTCTTCCAAACCTTCGAGCAATTTGCCGACGGCAATGAAGGCGGCAAAGTGGCCGTCCTCCGTCATGACGTAGACCGCATCCCCTCCAATGCCCTGAAAATGGCCAGGATAGAACAGGAAAGGGGGTTAAAAGCCACCTATTTCTTCCGGGTTGTCCCTTCGGTTTGGGATGAGCGAATCATCGGGAAAGTTACCGCCCTGGGCCACGAAGTGGCCTACCATTATGAAGACCTGACGATCACGAGGGGAGACCACGAAAAAGCCATCAAACACTTTGCCGCACAGCTCCGGCGGCTCCGGAAGTTCTACCCCTCGAAAACCATTTGCATGCACGGAAGCCCTATGACCCGGTGGGACAACCGGAAGCTCTGGGAGTATTACGATTACCGGGACTTCGGGATCATAGCCGAACCCTACTTTGACGTTGACTTCTCGAAAGTCTTTTACATCACGGATACCGGCAGGGCCTGGAACAACAGCCAGGTGAGTGTCCGGGACAAGGTACACTCCGGGTTCGATATTCCCATCAAAAGCACCGCCCATCTGATCCAGTTGCTCGCAGAGGGCCGGCTGCCGCCCCAGGTCATGATCAATACCCACCCGCACCGCTGGTTTGAGCCGGGATTTGGCTGGTACCAGGAACTGATCCTCCAAAATTTGAAGAACATCGTCAAGTTTTTCCTCGTAAAAAGAAAAACAGATGGTTAAGTACGCTCTATGGACCAACGATGTGGAAACCACCTCTATCTGGCACAATACCCTCCGGGATGAAACCGGCCTGAAAGCCTGGAAAGAGGGGATGCCCGTTTTGCTGGATATTTACCGGAGGCACAACATCCGGAGCACATTTTTCTTTACCGGCCACATTGCCCGGTTATACCCGGACATGGTTCGGATGATCCTGCAGGACGGGCACGAGGTGGGCAGCCACAGCTTTTCCCATAAAAAAGAAGACGGGCTGGACGCGCTCCCGTTCAAAGCCCAACTGTATCAGCTGCAAACGTCCAAGAAAATCCTGGAGGACATCAGTGGCCAGGAGGTCATCTCCTTCCGCTCGCCCGCCCTGAGGGTGGGTGAGAATACGGCCCGGGCGCTCATCGAAAGCGGTTACCGGATCGACAGCTCCGTGGCTTCCCAACGTTTTGACTTTTTTCTTTCTTTCGGAAGCAGAAAAAAGTTTAAGTGGCTGGCGGCACCGCGCCTCCCCTACCGGGTGGATGAAAACAACATCTTTAAAAAAGGCAACAGCCCCCTGGTGGAAGTGCCTTTGTCCGCCACCTTATTTCCCTATACGAGCACCACGATGCGGGTTTTTCCGTTCATTACCGGCGTCCAACGCCATCTGTCGCACCGGGAAAACAACTGGAACGGCAAACCCATCGTTTTTGACATCCACCCCAATGAGTTCCTCGATGAATCCGGCGAAAAGCGGGCCATCGAACGGCGGAACAGCAACCTTTTTGCTTACCTGCTGAAGGATGTCCTCCGGTCAAAACTGAAAATGAAAAACCTGGGGCCCGCCGCCGCCCCGCTTTACGAACAGGAAATATCCTTCTACGCCAGGCGCGGATACATTTCTGTCCCTTTGCAAACATACTGCCGGGAAACCGGGCTATTCGGGCCGCTGGGAGCCCCAACTAAACAAGCTGAACTACAATGAGAATTTTCATCATCACGATGGACGACCCCGTACAGACCAATCAATTCATCAGACATATCATTGAAAACAAGCCGGGGCAGGTCGTTGGGCTGGCGGTCGCGAAAGGTGGCCGGCTGAGCGTTGGCAGGAACCGTTCAAAGCTCACCTATATCCTCTCCTTGTTGCTCATTATGGGCTTCCCATATTTTGCATTCAATGCCTGGAAGGTCATTTGGTTCCACATTGCAAAAAAAGCCCATGCCCTGGGGTTGTCCGGAGACCCTTCTATCCTGTCTTTTGCCAAACAAAAAGGCATTCCAACCTGGACCGTCAAAACGCCAAACAGCCAAAGCTTCCAGAAAGAGATACGGAAACTGGATATCGACGTAATCATCAACCAATGCCAGAGTATTCTCAAAAAGCCTTTGCTTGATATCCCCAAAATTGGCGTCATTAACCGGCACAACGCCCTGCTTCCCAAAAATCGGGGCCGGCTCACCCCGTTTTGGGTGTTATACAAGCAAGAAAACAAAACGGGAGTCACTATTCATTTTGTCAACGAAGGAATAGATGCCGGAGCGATCATAGTTCAAAAGGCATTCGACGTTTCGCCGAATGAAACCTTTTATTCCCTGGTCCGAAAAAACCAGAAGGCCGCTCTCCCGGCTATGATCGAAGCATTGGATAAAATCGAGAAGGGAAGCCTTGCTTTAATTCCCAACAGCGATGAGGAATCAACCTATAATTCCCTCCCTACGCTTAGGGATGCGCTGCGCTTCCGATTGAGAACAGCGGTTGGCTACCAGCCGGCACTGAATACTTCGCATGATGTGTGGAATCGCCGGCATTTGTAACAAAAAACCAGTCCCTGTCGAAGCCTCTGTGCTGAAGGCAATGGGCGATTTGCTCCATCACCGCGGCCCCGACGACGAAGGCGCCTTCCTCGATGGCCCGGTCGGGTTTTACCACAAGCGGCTGTCCATTATCGACATCAATTCCGGCCGCCAGCCCATGTCCGATGGGGAGTACACCATTGTTTTCAACGGAGAGATCTACAACTACATCGAACTGCGGCAGGAACTGGTTCAGAAAGGGCATCGCTTCCGCACGCATTCCGACACGGAGGTGATCCTGAAGATGTATCGGGAATACGGGGAAAGCGCCCTCGGCCTGCTGAACGGCATGTTCGCTTTCCTGCTTTACGACAAGGCCCGGGGCCTGCTGCTCGCCGCCCGCGACCACTTCGGAATCAAACCGCTGTATTTTTACGAGGACGAGGAAAAGATGATCTTTGCTTCCGAGATCAAGGCGATCCTGGCCCACCCGGAAGTCGAAGCCGCACCGGACCGCGAATCCCTGGACGAATACCTCACTTTTCAGTTTCTGCTCGGAGAAAAAACCCTCTTCCGGGGCATCAAAAAGGTGTTGCCGGGGCATTTCTTGTCCTTTGGCCTGAAATCCGGCAAGTCAAGGTTGGGCAAATACTGGGAACCCAACTTCCAGGTGGATAGCCACCACACCCAGGAATACTTCATCTATGAAATACAACGCCTGCTGGAAGACGCCGTCAAGATACAGCTGCGCAGCGACGTGCCGGTCGGCGCCTACCTCAGCGGCGGCATAGATTCCAGCCTGGTCTCTATCCTGGCATCAAGGCATGTTCACCAAGGGCTGAAGGTTTTTACCGGGGCTTTCCCGGAAGGGCCGGAGTACGACGAAACGCCCTACGCCGAGATCGCCGCCCGGGAGTGCCAGGCGCAAATGTACAAAACCTATCCTACCGGCCGGGAATTCGTTGAGCTGATGCCCCAGCTGATCTATTATATGGACGAGCCGGTTGCCGGCCCGGGGCTCTTCCCGCAGTATATGGTTTCCCGCCTGGCCGCCGACAACGTCAAAGTGGCGCTGGGCGGGCAGGGCGGCGACGAGATTTTTGGCGGTTACGCCCGGTATATGGTGGCCTATCTGGAACAAGCCCTCAAGGGCGCCATATTCGAAACCAACGATGAGGAGGAACACGTCGTCTCCCTGCAGTCCGTGATCCCTAACCTGCCCTACCTCCGGCAGTATATTCCCATGATGCGCAACTTCTGGAAAAAGGGTGCTTTCCTGGATATGGACCGCCGCTATTTCCACCTCATCGACCGCAGCGAAAGCACCCTGAAGTTATACGCGGAGGATTTCCGCAAAGATTACGACAAGGAAGCCATCTTCCATCGGTTCCAGGAGGTTTTCAACCACCCCGACACCTTGTCCTACTACAACAAAATGACCCACTTTGACCTCTTCGCCAGCCTGCCCGGCCTGCTCCAGGTTGAAGACCGGATGAGCATGGCGGTTTCCCTCGAATCCAGGGTGCCTCTGCTGGATAAACGAATCGTAGAACTCGTTTGCTCCATGCCGGTAAACATGAAATTCAAGGGAGGAGAGTTGAAATACATCCTGAAAAAAGCCGCCAGGAATATCCTGCCCTCCGAAATCCTGGAGCGAAAAGACAAAATGGGGTTTCCCGTCCCCCTGCATCTATGGGCAAAGAACGAAGCTTCGGATTTCATCAAAGACGTCCTGCTGTCCAGGCCGTGCCGCGAACGGGGCATTTTCGACAAGAAGGAAATGGAAAAACTGGCCAATGCCGAGCGGGCCTTCGGCAGAAGGCTGTGGGGCGCCCTCTGCATCGAATTGTGGTTCCGCCGCTTCATCGACCAGAATCCCTGATTCATTCATTCATTCATTCACTCATTCATTCATTCACTCATTCATTCACTCATCCACTCATTCACTCATTCACTCACTCACTCATTCATTCACTCCCTCCAACCCCAAAACCCAGCCACATGAAAATCAAACTGAATGAAAACGGCCATTTTGACTGGAAAGTCCGGAAGATCGCCGTCATCGGCCCCGGCATCGTAGGCATGCCCATGGCTGCCCTGCTGGCCCGCGCCAGGATCAGTATAGGAGTAAGCCAGCCTGCAGAAGTTGTAGTCGTGCAGCGCAACTCGCCCAACTCGGGCTGGAAGGTGGGCGCCATCAATGCCGGCCGGTCCGTCATCGGCGGCATCGAGCCAGAACTGGACGGCATTGTCGAAGAAGCCGTTAAGGAAGGTTTGCTCTCCGCCACCCACGATTATCGGCAAATAGCCGACGCAGACGTCATACTGGTGTGCGTACAAACCGATAAAAAGCCGGACAGTTGCGAACCGGACTACGGGCCGTTGTTCGGCGCACTGGACAGCCTGGCTGCCGCCCTGCGGGAAAAGCCGGCGGGCCACGTCCCACTGGTCATCATCGAATCCACCCTGGCCCCTTCCACTATGAACACACTGATCACGGATCATTTTGCGCGTTATGGCCTGATTGAAGGGCAGGACATTCTCCTGGGCAACAGCCCCAACCGCGTCATGCCGGGCAGGCTGGTCGAGCGGATCAGCCGGTCCGACAAGCTGGTGGCCGGCCTGCGCGCCGGGACGCCTTTCCTGATCCGGGCCATTTACCGGCATATCGTTACCGAAGGGGCGCTGCACCCCACCAGCAGCCTGGCCGCCGAAGTCGTCAAAACCCTGGAAAATGCCTACCGGGACGTGCGCATCGCCTACGCCAGCGAAATCGCGCGGTACTGCAACCGGCACGATATCGATTTTTACGCTCTCCGGGACCAGGTCAATCAAAGGCTGGCGCAGGTAGATGCTGCCTCCCGGGACCCCAACGCCGTGCCCAGCGGCGGCCTGCTGATCCCCACGGCCGGCGTGGGCGGCCATTGCCTGCCAAAAGACGGTGCCCTGCTCTGCTGGCGCCGGGCGGAGAGCGGGTTCGACACCGCGGACAGCCTCTTCCTGCAGGCCCGCCTGATCAACGAGGAATCGCCGGCCGAAACCATCCGGCTGGCGGAGCGCCGGTTTGGCCGCCTTGGGGGCAAAAAGGTGGCCATCCTGGGCACCGCCTACCGGTTCAATTCGGAGGACACCCGCAACGCTCCATCCCTGGCGCTGGCCCGCCAATTGATCGAAAAGGGTTGCCGGGTCACCCTGCACGACCCCTTCGTCAAACCCGACGACCAGAACCTGCTCCGTACGCGGTTGAACCGGCACTTCACCCGAAGCCTCGGCTGTGCCGTTTACGATGCCGACTATATTTTCCTGGCCACGGCTCATAAGGACTATCTGGAGGGCAGGGGCGGCATCTTCGATAAGGCCCTGAGATTGAAAGGGATCGTAGAGGCCTGCAACCTGCCGGTCCGGATAGAAGCCATCTCCCGGGGTATCGCCTTTGCCGGCATCGGCCGGGGTGCGAAAGCACCCGGCGAGGAATTTGCCGACTTTGTGTACCGGGGTTTCCGCGCGGTTGAAAAAGGCGTGGCCAATGAGGTTTTCGCCCTCACGGAATTCCTGAATGAACGATTTGTTCCGGATGAGTTTGGCCGGGTCAGGTTCCGGGATGTCCGGCGCCTGGCTGCCAGCTGCAATACCGGCTGTTTGATCCCGGAACCGGGGCCGGTTGAGGAAGTGCGGCCTTTCCGGGGTTTTGCTTCCCGCCTGGTGGCATGCGCCGTCAGGATGTATCGCGGGCAACCGGCAGCACCGGTGGGCAAGTAAAACCAAAACTTCAAAACTTATCTTCGGTAAACCTGCCGGCCGTCACTGCCAGGCAGGCAGGCGCTGCCGGGTTCAGCAACAAGGAAAACCGGCAGGTTAACATTCATTGGCATGGAATTCACTCAAAAACACTGGGCCGTTGTCGGCGGCGGCATCCTGGGCATGCAACTGGCCAACCGCCTGGCACAGCAGGGCCAGCAGGTTACCATCCTGGAGGCCGGCCCGGCGCTGGGCGGGTTAACTGCCGGCTGGAACGCCGGCGAGCTGGCCTGGGATAAATTCTACCATGTCATCCTGCTTTCCGACACGGCGCTGCGCGGCCTGCTCAGAGAGATCGGCCTGGAAAAGGAAACCAGGTGGGTGGAAACCAAAACGGGATTTTATACGGACGGCGAACTGCATTCCATGTCCGACACGCTGGAATTCCTGCGCTTCCCGCCATTGTCCCTGATCGATAAGCTGCGGCTCGGATTTACCATATTTTACGCATCGAAGGCCAGGAACTGGAAGCGGCTGGAGGGTATTTACGTCGCCGACTGGCTAAAGCGGCTGTCGGGAGAGCGGGCCTTCGACAAAATCTGGCTTCCGCTGCTGCGGGCCAAGCTGGGAGAAAGTTACCGTCAAACGTCAGCCGCCTTCATCTGGGCGACGATCCAGCGCATGTACGCCGCCCGGCGTACCGGGCTGAAGAAAGAAATGTTCGGTTATGTGGAAGGCGGCTATGCCCGGATACTGGATGGCTTTGCCCGGCATTTGCGGGCCCAGGGGGTCCGCGCCTGCACGGGCTTCCGCGCCAGCCGGGTCGTCAGCAATGATCGGGGCGAAGTCATCGTAGAGGATGAACACGGCAACCGTTCGGTTTTCGACCAGGCCATCCTCACGGTACCCTCTCCGGTTGCTGCCCGCCTGTGCGAAGGCCTTAGCGCGGAAGAAGCCGAAAAGCACCGGAAGATCGAATACCTGGGAGTCGCCTGCGCCTCCCTGTTTTTGAAGAAAAGCCTGTCCCCTTTTTACGTGACCAATATAACGGACCAAAGCCCCTTTACCGGGGTGATCGAAATGACCAATATCGTGCCGGCTTCCCGCTTCAACGGGCATGCCCTGGTTTATTTGCCCAAGTATGCCAAAAGCAGCGACCCCATCTTCAGGATGAGCAACGAAGAAATAAAAACGGGATTCTGGAAAAGCCTGAAGGCAATGTACGGGAAGCTTGCCGAGGAGGACCTGGCAGGCTTTCGGGTAGCCCGGGCACCCCATGTGTTTGCCCTGCCCACTATCGGCTATTCCGGAAAATTGCCTCCGGTTTCTACCTCCCTGCCCGGCGTCCACATCCTCAATTCCACCCATATCGTCAACGGGACGCTGAACGTCAACGAAACGCTGCTGCTGGCGGACCGGGAGCTGCCCGGGATCCTGCAGGCAGGACGGCAGCAGCAATATAACAATATAACCATAAACCAATCCCCCCAAAACCAATGAACAAGCCATTAGCCAGCCTATCGCTGGACCTCGACAACCTCTGGACCTACCTGAAGATCCACGGCGACCCCGGATGGGAAACCTACCCCTCCTACCTCGACACCTTTGTACCTGCTGTCCTGGACCTGCTTGATCGGTTGAAGCTCCGGATCACTTTTTTCATCGTCGGGCAGGACGCTGCGCTGGATAACAACAGAGACTATTTGCAGGAGATTGCCCGCCGGGGGCACGAAGTGGGCAACCATTCGTTCCGGCACGAATCCTGGCTGCACACGTATAGCCGGGAGGCGTTGGAGGCGGAGGTCGCCCGGGCAGAAGAGCAGATCGAGCGGGTCACCGGACAGCGGCCGGCCGGTTTCCGCGGGCCGGGCTTCAGCTGGAGCCCCGCCCTGCTGGACGTGCTGGCCGAACGCGGCTATGTATACGACGCATCCACGCTGCCCACCTACATCGGCCCGCTGGCCCGCTTATATTATTTCCGCACGGCCAGGCTCTCCCGCGAAGAACGGGAAGCCCGAAGAGAGCTGTTCGGCAGCTTCCGGGACGGCCTGCGGCCGGTGAAGCCCTATTTCTGGAAACTGGAGAACGGGAAAACTTTACTGGAGATGCCGGTGACCACCATTCCGGTCATTAAAACGCCGTTTCACCTCAGCTATCTGTTATACCTCAACGGATTTTCCCCTGCGCTGATGGACCTGTACCTCAGCCTGGCGATCCGGATGTGCCAGATCACCGGTACGCAGCCCAGCTTCCTCCTTCATCCACTGGACCTGATCGGCGGAGACCGGGCACCCCGGCTGAAGTTCTTTCCCGGCATGCACATCAGCAGCGAGCGGAAGGCAGAAGTATTTACCGGAGTAATGGAAAAACTGGGGTGGCATTTCCAACTCGCAGGCATGGCCCGGCATGCCGCCTACTTCCTTCAGGAAGGCCTCTCGGCCAGGCCGGCTCAGGGCGTGTTGACCGAAATGAAGTGATGTCGGCGCTACCGGGCGTTTGAGTTTGGTTAGCCAAATAGTATAAACAAAAAGGAACCAAAGAACCATGCAAAACATCCGTGAAAGCAACCGCACCGCTCTTCGCAGCAGGATAAGGGCCACGCTGTCCAAAAGAGCAGATACCCGCCCGCTGGTCAGTATCGTCACCCCCGCCTACAATGAATCGGCGATCATAGAAAAAAACCTGCAAAGGCTGTGCGCCTACCTGAAGGGCCAGGAACATTCCTTTCGTTGGGAATTGGTGATCGTCGATGACGGAAGCACGGACGGCACAGGTGCCATAGCCGACCGGTTTGCCGCAGAGCATAAGGAAGTCAAAGTAGCCCACCACATCGTCAACCGCAACCTGGGCGGGGCCCTGCAAACCGGGTTCAGGATCGCAACCGGAGATTATATCGTGACGCTGGACATTGACCTCAGCTATTCAGAGCTTCACATCGAACGGTTGCTGGCCCGGATCATCGGGACCGATGCCGACATCGTTCTGGCGTCTCCCTACATGCAGGGCGGCAGGCACACCAATGTCCCTGTCTTTCGGCTGCTGCTCAGCCGGGGCGTCAACCGGATCATGCGGGCGATGTCTCCGCAGAAGATCCATACCTTTACCGGCATGGTGCGGGTTTACAAAAAAGATTTTCTCCGCAAACTGAACCTGAAATCCATCACCTACTCCATCAACCCGGAAATCCTGTACAAAGCAATGATCCTGCGGGCGCGGATCGAGGAGATACCGGCCCATCTGGACTGGAGCGGCCAGCAAAAGACGGGCAGGGCTTCCGGCATGCGCATTTTCAGCAACATCCTGGCCGGGCTGATGTCCGGGTTTATCTTCCGCCCCTATATACTTTTTATGAGCATTGGCCTGGGCTTGCTCCTGGTGTCCCTGTACATTATCGCCTGGATATTTGCCCACACTTTTGCCATCCTTCCGGAAATAGGCCTGGCGGCCGGCAGTTTTGAAGACCGGTTCGGCATGGCCGTGGCTGCCGTATTCCAGCAACGGCCCTATTCCTTCATGGTGGGCGGCGTGACGCTCATCATTGCCTTGCAGTTCCTGGGCATCGGGTTCCTTTCCCTGCAGAATAAGCGGTACTTCGAAGAGCTCTTTCATATCAACACGACCATTTTGGGCAATCATTTGGAAAAAGACGAGGGTGAATTGAAGATGAAAAGCACCAACAATCATGGACGGCAATTTTCTACTTGACCGGGAACGGGCAGGCAACCTGAATCGGGAGGGCTCCAACGAATTCTGGCTTGCCTCCCTGATAGGCCGCATTGTCCGGCTGGTCAATGGGGTCAATCAGTATGCCTTCATTGTTTTTCTGTTATTGTTGTTCTTCTTTGGCTTCAGGTTAAGCCCTAACGAAGAGGGATATCTGGCGCTGGCCAAGCAGTTCTATGACCCCAACTGGATACAAAATTCCGCCATACTGTCGGAATTTGCCAGCACTAGGTTGATTTTCCAGTATATCGCGGGTTTTTTGCTGAGCATTTTTTCCTTCGAGGCCACCGCCGGCGTTGGCAGGTTGCTGCTGTGCCTGCTGCTGGCCTGGCCGCTGGCGAAATTGTACCGGCTGTTCCGGTTGGACAATGCGGATATAGTGCTTCACCTGGCCTTTTTGTATTTTGGCCTTCAATCTTTTTTTGCCGGGGAGTTTATCTTCCTCGATTTCGAGCCGAAGGGATTTGCGTATGTTTTTGTCCTTTTCGCATTGTATTACGGCTTTGCGGAAAGATACCGGAGCGCAGCCCTGTATGCTGTAATCGCTTCTTATTTCCACCTGCTGGTGGGCGGATGGTTTGCCCTTTATTTCATCGTTTACTATCTGATTTGGGAAAAGGATTACAAGAGGGCTACCGGACTTGGCCTGGCATATATGCTTGCCATGATTCCACTGTTCATTTTTCTTCTGCCGACATTGAAGGGGAGCATCTCGCCAACCGATACCCCGGTTAGCGCAGATTGGATTTACTGTTATTTCAAAATGCCATTCCTCATCGGGCTTTTCGCCAGCATTCCGTATTTTATAAGCGCCCATCTCGAAGGCGTCCTGCTATTCATCGCCTTCTTCCTGATATCTGCTTTGCCGCTCCGGGTTTACCGCAACGAACTGAATAAAAAGGTGATCGCGTTGAATACGGTAATAGCTGCAGGCCTTATGCTGTGGCTGATCGTCGCCTATTTTGACCGGGAGGGCTCTTTTATTAAATATTTTCCGTTCCGGATAAACGCCTTATTCACGTTTCTGGTGTTTTTGCAACTGGTTTTCCTGCTAAAGCATTTCTTTTCCCATCCCCGGCGTTACCCCTACCTCCAGGTCGCCGTATTGATTTGGTTCTTTATAGTCCCCGCGCCTAAAAACATCTACCGGCTGTTCATCGAAGCCAGGTTGATCTTATCCTCCAGCCCAAATCCGGCGTATGAAGAAATGGTTAGTTTTGTAAAAAACAATACGGAAAGAGAGGCCGTGTTGTTGTTGCTATCGCAAAAGAGCCTCTTGGCGGATAACACCGAATTCGACATCCGCAGCCCCGAATTCGCCTTCTTTGACATGGATCTGCCCATCATGCGAAAAACGGAAAGAGAGCGGTTTGTCTCCTATTTGTTCGGGCCGGTTTCCCCCAATCCGGAGGAACTGTACCGTTGGTATGTCCGCATCCAGGAAAAAGCAAAAGTCACCAAAGAACCGCCCTACCTCTGCGAATTGCGGCAAAAGTACCGCATCGATTACCTCCTGGCAGATTTTGAAGTGAAGGACATCCCTTGCCTGCAACTGGTTTATCAGAACCCGCAGTATTACCTATATCGCATTCAATAGCTGAGAAAACAATCTATCCATGAACAACAGCCTCTGCAGGACAACCCTGGTTTTGCTGGCCTTCTTCTCCCTGCTCCCTCTGTTTGCCCAACAGAAGCACATTTACCTCGCCAACGACAACCATACCGATTACTTCTGGAGCGGGGACGCCGACGCCTACCGGGAAGTAGCGCTCCGGGAGATCGATTTCTACCTGGAACAGACCGGGAACACCCTCGGCTGGCCCACGCCCTATCAGAGCCGATACAACCTCGACGGTGCCTGGTATGCCTATACGTATCAGAAATACCGCTCTCCGGAGGCCTTCGGCCGCCTGATCAGCCGAATCCGAAGCGGCCATTTCAGCCTGCCTTTCAATTACCTGGTCTCCACCTACGGAGGGCAGCCCACCGAGGCCGTCCTGCGCGGCATGTACTGGGCCGGGCGGCTCGACCGCGAATACCAACTCGGCCTGAACCTGGCCGCCAGCATGGAAAACCAGACCCAGCCGCTGGGCCTGGCCTCCCTGTGGGCCGGCGCCGGCGCCCGGTATTCCTGGAAAGGCGTCTGTGGCTGCCAGTCCCCTGTTTCGCTGGCCGGCCTGGCCAACCGGGCCAATGAGGTCTACCGATACCTGGGCCCCGACGGCCGGGGCGTGGTGATGAAGTGGTACGATTTCTCCACCCAGGATGGCACCCGACGGCCCGGCGGATACGCGGAAGCCCGGTATACGGCAAACGCCATCGCCGAATGCGACGCGAAATGCAATACGCCCGGCTACCCCTACCATATCGCCGGCGCTTTCGGTTTTGGATGGGACGGCCTCCAGGTGACCGACAGCTCCTTTCCCGGCATTGCCCGGGATGGAACCAACAGCAGCCGACAGGTTTATGTCTCGAATGAAACCGATTTCTTCGAACATTTCCTGGACGTCTACGACATCAACAACCTCCCTTCCGAATCCTGGACGTACGGAAACGACTGGGACGTCAACTGCGCTTCCCTGGCCGCCCCGACGGCGGCCATCCGGAATTCGGTTGAAAAGCTGCGCGCCGCCGAAGCCGCCGCCAGCCTGGCCAGCCTGGCGGAACCCGGCTTTTTCAAAGCCCGGAAAGCAAAAAGAGAGGAAGCCTATATCGCCCTGGGTTCCTATTGGGAGCACAACTTTGCCTTCCACGGCTGTTGCCCCGACCAACGCAATGAATGGCAAGCCAGCCTCCAAAAGACGGTAGCTGACTATGTGGACAACCTGTATGAAGACGCACTAAGCGCCCTGGCAGCCCTCATCCCCTCGCCCTCCTCCACTCCCCGCTTCTTCGTCTTCAACCCCCTGGGGTGGCCCCGCTCCGAAGCGGTCAACCTGGAATACCCGGGCAGCACCTACATAAAAGTTATAGACATAAGCAATAATGAGGAAGTACCTCATCAGGTTATTCAAGCCGACAATATCCGATATCTGCAAATCCTCGCGCCAGATGTCCCCTCCGTGGGGTATAAAGTTTTTGAGATCCAACCCGGGCCAGGCGAACAGTTGCCCGATGCCGCTGCCCTCAATGGCAACGTTTTCGAAAATGGGTTCTACCGGCTTACCGTTACCCGGGAAGGCGTCATCACCAGCCTGGTCGACAGGGCGAAGGGCCGGGAACTCGCCCGTGAAACGAACGGGCGCTACGTCAACGACTTCGGGCAGGGTGCCGGCCAGGCGGGCAGCCTCGCCCTGCTGTGCAAAGGGCCGGTTTCGGCTACCATTGCCTGCACGTCGCCCAACCCTTTGCAACATACCACCTACATCACCTTATATCGGGCAGTCAATCGCGTCGATATCCTCAACCAAATAACGGATACCTTCGGCAACGAACCCCGCACGTATTCCTTTTCTTTCAACCTCTACAACCCGGTTGCCTGGCATGAAGAGCTGGGCGCCATCCTGAAAGCAAAATATACCTCCGGCGGCGGCCATTATGCTACTCCCGAGCTGGGTATCCGCCACGACTGGCAGACGCTGAACCACTTCGTTCACTTTGACGCGGGCGGTTACGGCATTTCCCTGTCCAACCAGGGCGCCGCTTTTATGAAACTGGGCAACAGCACCACCAACTTTCTCGACGAAAGCACCGCCCAGGCCAATGTCCTGATCGGCGGGAATATGGTCAGCCCGGGCATTCCCAACCAGGGCGGTTTCACGGAATTCACCAACCGGTTTTCCCTTCAGGCCCGGGAAGGAGGCTACTCAGCGGCTCAATCCATGAAATTTGCGCTGGAGCATCAAAACCCACTGATCGCCCGGATGGTCCGGAGCGAAAACGGCGCAAGGCTGCCCGACGACGCCTTTTCCCTGATGCAGGTGTCCGGCGACGGCATCCTGCTGTGGGCATTGAAACCCGCCGAAGAAGGGATAGCGGATGGCGGCCTGGTATTACGGCTATGGAATATGGACTTCCAGAATCACCTTGGCCGGGCAGATTTCGAACCGGAGGTATTGGCCGCTTATCAGGCCACTCACCTGGAAACGGACCTCGGGCCGGCGCCGGTCAGGGACGGCGGCCTGCTGACGCCTGTCGGCCAGCAGCAGCTGCAGACTTACCGGGTTTTCCTGGAAGAACCGGACTGGGGCAAAAACGACACCTTCCCCTGCACGGGTGACTGCGACGGGATCCTCGAGTTTGAGTTGTATCCCAACCCGGCGCTGAACCAGGTGCAGGTGATGCTGCGATTCCAAAAAAGTCAACGCGGAACGCTCCGTATCGCCGGTTCTGCCGGGAATATCCTTTACAGGGAAGAGTTTGAGGGCATTACCCATTATTCCACCATTTCTCTCCAACGCCTGCCCGCCGGCATATACTACGTGCAGGCCATGTTCAAAAAACAAAAAGCCACAAAAACGCTGGCTATTCCATAATGGATACCAATAGCATCCTATTCGTCGTCGGGGCGCGGCCGAATTTCGTAAAAATCGCCCCCGTCTGCCAGGCACTCCGGGAGCAGGGCGGCCTGTCTTACCAGATAGCCCACACCGGCCAGCATTACGACCGGATGATGTCCGGCATTTTCTTTGAGGAATTGGCTATTCCAGCCCCCGATTTCCACCTGCGTGCAGAAGGGAAAACCCACGCACGGCAAACCGGAGAAATAATGATGAAGCTGGAGGCATTGTGCCAGGCGCATACCTTCACTGCCCTGGTCGTGATCGGCGATGTCAATTCGACGCTGGCGGGGGCTTTGGCAGGATCAAAGCTCCAGATTCCGGTCGCCCATATCGAGGCGGGCCTGCGCAGTTTCAACCGCTGCATGCCGGAGGAGATCAACCGCATCGCTACAGACCATATATCCAGCCTGCTGTTCGCCCCTTCCCACACAGCAATGGCCAACTTGAAGCGGGAAGGGCTGGAAAGCCGCTCCTGCTTCAGCGGAGACGTCATGTACGACATGATCCTGAAAGGCTTAAAAATAGCGGAGCGCCAATCATCCATCCTGGCTGAGCTGCGCCTCGAACCCCGGGGCTATTATCTGGCCACCCTGCACCGGCCTTACAATGTGGATGATGGCCGGCAGCTAAGGGAGATCATAGCCGGTTTATCCCGGCTTGAGGAAAAAGTGATCCTGGCGGCCCATCCCCGCCTCCGGAAGAACCTGAAGCGGTTCGGGATCGTCCCGGGCAGCAATATCCAGTTATCAGAACCCCTGGGCTATCTCGATTTTATCCTGCTGGAAAAAAATGCGATCAAGATCGTCACCGATTCCGGCGGCATCCAGAAGGAAGCCTTTTTTATCGGGACGCCCTGCGTAACCCTGCGGCCGGAAACCGAATGGATGGAAACAGTGGCGGCGGGCGCCAATATCCTGGTGAAATGCCGAACCGCAGACGCTATCGTCCGGGCGGCAAGCTGCGAAAAGGTGCCCCAATACGGCAACAAACCCTACGGCAACGGCCGGGCCGGCGAGATCATCGTCGAGGCGCTCCAGGCCAGGTTCTGTTGCCGGAACACACAAACTACATAAACTTATGTCCCATATCATTGACCTTAACGACAGGGCCAGGGCAACCGGTTTTATGCTCCTCGGCATTGCCATAAGCCTGCGCCCCTATCAGTGGATAAAGAACGTCCTCGTCTTTGCAGCCCTGTTCTTTTCCCTTTCCTTTTTAAACCTGGAAGCGGTTATCCTCAGCCTGAAGGCATTTGCCGCGTTCTGCCTGGTGAGCAGCGGCGTCTACCTGATGAACGACATCCGGGACCTCGAAGCCGACCGGTTGCATCCGGAGAAAAGAAACCGGCCCATCGCGGCCGGCAGGGTGCCCGTCACCGTTGCGCTGACAGCTTTGGCGGCCTTCCTGGCCTCCGGCCTGGCATTGGGTTATTCTGTCAACACCGGCTTGCTGATGGTTTTGCTATCCTATTTCATTATTAACGTAGGGTACTCTTTTGGCCTCAAGCGGGTAGTGTTGCTGGATGTGATGATCGTGGCTTTCGGTTTTTTGCTGCGGGCAGTGGGCGGAGCTGTGGCTATCCGGGTGGATGTCTCCCCCTGGCTGTTTATCTGTACCCTGCTGCTGGCCCTGCTACTGGTGTTTGGGAAGCGGCGCCATGAGCTGGCCTCGCTGAAAGCCGGCGCCCGCCGCCACCGGAAGAGCCTGGCGGATTACACGCTCCCCTTTATCGACGGGCTCATGTTCGTCAGCGCCGGAGCCGCGCTGGTCACCTATTCCCTGTATACCATGGCGGATGAGACAGCCGCCCGGTTTGGCACCCAGTGGCTGGCCCTGACCACGCCGATGGTCATTTACGGAATTTTCCGGTATTTGTACCTGATCTATATCAAACAGTCGGGAGGCGACCCGACCTGGATGATGCTTAAAGATAAACCCTTTGTTGTTAACGGCCTGCTTTGGTTTTTGGCAGTCCTTGCCATCTTGTTTTTTTCCCGGACATCCGCATGAGCAAAAATGAAGCATTTGGTGAAAGCCTGGCGCAAGTCCGTTGAGCAGGTGGACGGATTGGTGCGATACGACAGTTTGCCGGAAAGGAAGGCCAACCTCATCCTGCTGGCGATCGTTGTGCTTTTCGCAATTTTCCGGATGGCCACGATCCATATACCGGACATCGACCGCACGGTCTGGAAGGAGATCGACCACATCATGGTCTCGGAGAACTATTACCGGCACGGGTATCATTTTCTGAAGCCGGAAATATCCTGGCCGGCGGAAGAACCCCGGGTGACGGCTATGGAGTTCCCACTCGTCCCCTTCCTGGCCAGCTTGCTGTACCCGGTGTTCGGGATCAATGCCTTCTCCGTCCGGCTCGTCCCTGCTATCGCCTTTTTGTTGCTTATAGTGTATGTATACAAACTCGCCAGGAGGGAAGCAGGGGTAGTCCTGGCACTAATGTCGGCTTTTTTTGCCGGCCTTTTCCCGTTGTTCGACCCGTTCAGGAACATCCTGTTCTCCGAACCGGCGATGATCTTTTTTTCGGTTTTCTCCATTTATCATTACGCGCAATGGATGGACTTCAGGAGGAAACAGGACCTGGCCCTGTTCATCCTGGGGTTTTCGCTGACCCTGGCCCTCAAACCGACGGCGCTGTACCTGCTGCTGCCGCTGGCGTGGATTTGCTTCCGGAAGTGCCGGCTCAACTTTAAAAAATATAGAGCATTGGCCTGGCCATTGGCAGCAGCGCTGATCCTTCCCGGCTTATGGTATGGTTATGCTTATTATCTCGCTCAACACTGCATAGACGTATTCGGGGTCTTCGGAGGCCGGTTTGGCGGCCACGATAAAATGCAGACCTTCACTATGCTGAGTTCCATTGACTGGTATTACACCATGCTCTGGAGGCTGAGAGTGCTACTCTTAGGAGGGCCCGGGCTGTTTTTCCTGCTGGCCGGGCTGGCGGTATCTTTGTTCTATCTGAAAAGAGGACAACTTTTCGTCGCCTACCTGCTGGCCATCGCCTGTTACTTCATCATTGTTGCCGAAGGGCAGGCCGATACCTCCTACCGGCAGCTGACCATCATTCCGGCAGCCTCGTTTTTTATTGCTTTGGGCCTTATTACCTTCGGCTTTTTCATCTATTTTTTGGCGCTGGACAGTGGCAAAGGGCGGTTCAAAGCCGCAGCCCTGCCCTTTTCTCTCCTCACCTGCCTGGCCCTGCTGATTTTTTTTCCGGTGAGAAAAAAGCACATATTTCAATCCTGCTATAAAAACGCCCCTGTACATACTGCCAACTGGATACTGGCCCAGGAGATCAAAAAAGCTAAACCGGACAGCGCGAAGATCATCATGGCGGGAGAGTACACCATTCACAAAGGCGGGGTGGATGTCAGCCCGGTAACCTACTATTACTCGGGCCGGCAGGGCTGGACGCTCCTGGAAGGGCAATGGGACGAAGCCGGGATCGATGAATTGAAGCACCGGGGAGCGCAGCTGTTGGGTGGCATCGGGTATTCCCGGGAACCCGAATTGGCGCAATTTCTGGCTGAACTCTGTGAGCAATACGAGATACTTTACCAGGACTGCGGCAAAGAGCTGTTGCTGTTATCTTTGCAAAACAGGAAAGAGGTTTCAACGCCGCCCCCGAAAGGGTTTATAATAAAACCTGGAAGCGATCTCGGAGAGCTGCGCATCCCCTTTGCTGTCTCCGTAGGCAATGATCTCAGCGTATTCATGGAGGCGGTAGGCAGCCTTCAGTCGATTGACCTTCTCGGGCCCAAAGCAGTTGGGGCCATCCAGCTTTCCGGTCAGGCGCCCCTGTTTGGCCTCCAGGCGGGTGGCAAGCAGATCAACCTGCATGTGCCGGCACCAGGGGCCAAGCCAGTCTTCGGCGGAGGCACTTACAACGACCACCTGCCCCCCTTCAGCGCGGTGTTTTTCCAGTTGGTGCAGCGCTTCAGGCCGGATGAGGCCGGGAATCCTATCCCGCCCGAAGCGCCTGCAGGCCTCCTGAAATTCGAGAAGCGGCGCCCCGCGAAAAAAATGAATGAGAAAAAGTTCCTTGGCCCGCCAGTTGGGAATCCACCCTGCTTTGTAGCACAACAGCACAGGCAGGAGACAGGCCATGCCCAGGAAGAAGCGGATATTACCCCGGCAGAAGCGCGTGAACGCCAGCATGGTATCGGCTCTGGACAAGGTGCCGTCGAAATCGAATATGACGAGTTGCCGTTTCATTTCTGTAATGGAATAACACCAAGCTTCATACGGAAAATATAAAAAACAACAAAAAATAGTTTTCAATATTAAACAAAATATTATCTTCGCATGAATAAATAGGCTCCACAGAACCCTCCCCCAGTTATTATTATAGCACCTTTTGGCCCAAAAGAGATCATCTTTTGATGATGTTGGTATTTTTATTCGTTTGCCAAAAACCGATTTTATGGACAGAAGAACTGCTATCTTCAACCTGCTGGGGAGGAAGGAAGAAAAGGCGTATGCCCGCCCCTCAGCCCCTCTCAGCGGACTGGCGCCCTACTCCGGGCCCTGGGATTTCCAACAAGCCGCTCACCTGCTTCGGCGATGTATGTTCAGCCCTACTTACAGCCAGGTCAAATGGGCTGTAGAACAGGGGCTGGGCGCCACCCTGAACAAACTTTTCGAGAACCAGCCGCTGCCGGCGCCGCCGCTCAATTCCAAATTCGGAGGAGACCCGAATGTGCCGGTCGGGTCTACCTGGGTCAATGCCCCGAACCCAACCGGCTACGGCAACATCCTGGGTTACCGCGGCACGAGCCTGAAAGCCTGGACCATCGGGCTGCTCTGGAACGAAGGCATCTCGATCCGCGAACGGCTCACCTTATTCTGGCGCAACCATTTCCCGGTCAGTGGAGTAGAGGACGCGAAGTACCTGTACAGGAACGTCAACCTGCTCCGGCGCTACGCCTTCGGAAACTTCCGGGAACTGGTCAAGGAAATGACCATCGACCCGGCCATGTTGATATACCTGAACGGCAACATCAACCTGGCGCAGGCACCCAATGAAAATTACGCAAGGGAATTGCTCGAATTATTCACGATCGGGAAAAAACCGCAGGTAGCGCCCGGCGATTATGTCAACTATACCGAACAGGACGTCCGGGAGATTGCCCGGGCGCTGACCGGTTGGCGGGACTACGGGTATGGGTACAACAACATCTATACCAATGGACAGATCGGAGCCGAGTTCCGGGCACAGCATCACGATACGGGGGCAAAAGCACTGTCGTCTCGTTTCAACAATGCCGTGATTAACAACGAGGGCCCTCAGGAATACCTTCGGGTGGTGGACATTGTTTTCCAGCAGCCGGAAGTGGCTCGTTTCATTTGCCGCAAGCTGTATATGTGGTTTGTTTACTACGAGATCGATGACGAAACCGAGGCTAATGTGATCGAGCCTATGGCCCAGATCCTGCTGGACAATGACTTTGAGATTGCCCCCGCCCTCCGGGCATTGTTATCCAGCGAACACTTCATGGACCCTGAGTACTATGGCGTCATGATAAAAAATCCCGCCGATTTTTTGATGTCGATCCTCAAGCCTCTGGAGATAGAATATTCCCAGCCTTTAAGCCAGCAATATGACTCCTGGTACGGCTTATATGGGTTTATGCTCCCAATGCAAATGGCCTTCTACGACCTGCCCGAAGTAGCCGGATGGAGGGCCTATTACCGGGAACCTTTGTACTACCGGCACTGGATCAGCGCCACCACGCTTCCTGCCCGTACTTTCCTGGCGCGAAACCTGAGCAATAACGGCATTCCGCCTTTTGCGTCCAATGGCATGAACATGCGCGCCGATGCATTAAAATTGATCGAAACCATAGACAATCCTTCTAATCCTGATTCGGTTGTGGAGGAGTTTACCAGAATCCTGCTGCCCAAACCCCTGGCGGACGGGCAGTACGCTACCCTGAAAAACATCCTGCTGGCGGGCCTTCCCGATTTCGAATGGACGGTGGAGTACCAAACCTATGCCCAGAACCCGGCCAACTCCGGACTGGCCGCCTCCATCGAAAGCCGGCTCCGGGGATTGCTCAGCGCTATCCTCAGCATGCCTGAATTCCACCTGATGTAAACCGCAACCGGTGGAAAGCTAGCCCGCATTTGATCATTTTTCAAAAACCGATTCAGAAATGAAAAGAAGAGATTTCATAAAAACCGCCGGCGCAACGGCCGGCGCGCCTTTTATCTTAAACGGCGTCGGCCTGTCTGCCGTAGGCCAGCCCTGGTTTCTCAATTTTATCAACCCGGATACGGACAGAGTGCTGGTGCTGATACGGCTCAGCGGCGGCAACGACGGCCTCAACTCCGTCATCCCGCTCGACCAGTACGACAACCTGTACAATGCCCGGCCCAATATCATCATTCCGCAAAACAATATCATCAACGTAACCAATACCGTTGGGTTCCATCCGGAGATGGCCGGGCTGAAAGGCATTTTTGACGACGGCAAGCTGGGTATCGTGCAGAGTGTAGGCTACCCCAATCAGAACCGCTCCCACTTCAAATCCATGCAGATCTGGTATACCGGGCTGCCGGAACAGTCGGAGCAGAATACCGGGCTGACCGGCTGGCTGGGGCGCCACCTCGATACCCAGTTCCCCGGCTTCCCCGACGGATATCCCAACAGCCAGTATCCCGCACCGTTCGCCATCTCCATGGGCGATTTCGTTTCGGAAACCTGCCAGGGCCAAATCGCGAACTACAGCATTGCCCTAAACGACCCCTTCGCGCTGGGCGACCTGGCAGAATGGGGCGGCAGCGACTTCCCGGGCACGATCTACGGGGAAGAGCTGGCTTTCCTGCGTTCCCAGATCACCAGTTCCAATGTGTACTATGACCAGATCGAAGCGGCAGCCTCCAGCGGCGCTACCGTCGCCCAATACCCGGATACGGAGATGGGCCGCCAGCTGAAAAACGTGGCGCTGATGATTTCCGGAGGATTGCAAACCCGGATTTATACCGTCAACATCTCGGGCTTTGACACCCACGCCCTGCAGGCGCAGATCGGAAGCCCGACCACCGGCGTGCATGCCGAACTGCTCAACACGGTTTCCGAAGCCCTGGCCGCCTTCCAGCAAGACCTGACTCAACTCGGGCTGGAAGAACGCGTCATCGGCATGACCTTCTCCGAGTTCGGCCGGCAGATCCGTTCCAACGCCAGCTACGGCACCGATCACGGCACCGCCGCGCCCCTTTTCCTCTTTGGCGGCTGCGTCAACCCCGGAATCCTGGGCGACAACCCGGAGATCCCGCAGAACGTGGCGCCCCAGGAAGGCGTGCCTATGCAGTACGATTTCCGGGATGTGTATGGCTCCTTGCTCATCGACTGGTTCGGAGCGCAGGAATCCACCATCCGGCAAATCCTGCACGATGATTTCCAGTACCTGCCCATCGTCAACCGGTGCGGCAGCATTACCGGCGCCACGGAACCCACACCTGCCCAGGATGTGGAATCCAGCTGCTATCCCAACCCATTCCGGGAGGAAACGGCCATTAAGTTCACTTCCGGCAATGAATGGGTGCGGCTGAGCATCCTCAATGTGTTCGGCCACGAGATCGAAGTGCTGACAAACCAGAAACTGAGCGAAGGCGAACACCGCATCCGGTTCGACGCCCGCAACCTGCCGGCAGGCAACTATTACTACCGCCTGATCCTCGAAGGCCGCCAGAAGACCAAACTGATGGTGAAAATCCGGTAAACCGGAGCTTACTCAACTTGCTGACACAGGCGCCCGTTACTGAATGCCGGCTGCTCCCTCCAATCATGAGCAGCTGGCATTCAGGCGGCGCCGACTTGCCACGCGCTCAAAAAATCGCAACAACGGCATTCCACTCCCGGAGGGCAAACAACTGTCCTGCTATTTTCCCGCCAGGAAAAAAATAACCTCAAAAAAACATACTATGACAATTGAACAACAGAACGCTCCGTTGGCCATCCGGCCGGCGCAGGAGACGGGCGTCTTTTACGCCCGGGCACCAGAGAAATGGATTCCTTCCCGGATACTCCGTTGTATTGAGCAATGGGCGGGGCTGGGCAGTATTTCCAACCTGCCGGTAATCGAATATGCCTCCCTCAGCGGGCCGGTCAATTTCACCCCCCTGGCCAGGGCCGGCAAAAAAAGCAAGATCATCATGATCAGGATCAGCAACCCCACCCAGGTCCGCTTCATCGAACAGTCCCTGCTGATGTTAAACGAATGCCTGCCGGTTAATGGGTGCCTGCTGGGGTGCCTGGACAAGGGTGCCCATAAGGGCAGGCGCCGGCAACCCGAACCGCTGCCCGCTGCGCTTCCTGCCAGCTCAGACGGCCTGTTCCGGAAAGCCTTGCTGCCGCTGTATGCGTTCGCAGAAAAGGCCTACCGCTGGCTGGAAGGCCCAAACCACGCTTTTCCCGACATGAGAACCTGCGGCCGGCTCATGGCCTACGGCTTCAGCCTCCTGGAAGTCTTTGAAACGCCGGAGGAGCGCTACTTCGTCGCCCGGAAAGCCCGGAACCAAAAAACGGAACCCCGGGCCGGCCGGGGGCCGCTCATCCGGTTGAAACGGGTGGGGAAGGGCGGCAGGTGGATCGACGTATACAAATTCAGGACGATGTATCCTTACGCTGAACACCTGCAGGAATACATCTATGAACACTATGGGCTTCAGGACGGAGGGAAAATGAAAGAGGACCCCCGCGTAACCCCGCTGGGGCGCTTCCTGCGGAAGTACTGGCTGGACGAGCTGCCTATGCTGTTTAACCTGCTAAGGGGCGACCTCAAGCTCTTCGGCGTCCGCCCCATCAGCGAACAATACCTCAGCCTTTATCCCGAAGAGTATCGGCAATACCGCAACCGGTTCAAGCCCGGCCTGATCCCTCCTTTTTACGCCGACCTGCCCAAGACCCTGGAGGAGATCATGGAATCGGAAAAGCAGTATCTGAAAGCTTATGAGCAGCGCCCGTGGCTCACGGACTGGCGGTACTTCCGAAAGGCCTGCTACAACATTTTCTGCCGGGGAGTGAGAAGTTGCTAAGATTATCCCCATTCCTCAATTATTTTCGGGGGTTCGCCTGTAACAGGCGACCCCCTTTTTTTTGCCCCGGAGGAAGAGAGGCCTATTCTTCCGGGCCGCTCTCCTCTTTCAGCTCCAGGCCCAGCCGCCGGGCCAGGGCCGGGGCGTTTTCCCGGATTTCCCGTTCCAGTTCGGCCAGCCGAAGGCCCATCAGCTCGTTGAGGCGCTCGATGGTCTGGAGCTGTTTCTGGGCCTCTCCGAACCTGGATTTATACGCCGTATCCTTTTCCAGAAGGATGCCTTCCTGCTCCAGGATGTCTTCCTTTCGCAGGTCCTTTCGGGCAAAGTCGTCCAGGGTAACTTTAAACAATTCACAGAGCCGGAGGGCCACTTCCAGAGGAGGAGTCGCTTTGCCCTTCTCATAGTCGCTGATCGCTGCGCTGGTTTTTGCCAGGTATTCGGCCAGGTTCGCCTGCGTAAGGCCGCGCTTACTCCTTAAGTACTTGAGGTTGGAGGAGATATGCATTAAACTCAAGAGATTATTGGGTTTTTCCTAAATATAGTCAAATATAATCCTTGCCTTTAATTATTTTCTGGCTTATATTTGCTATTAATTATTTCGCCTGTTTTTGGCTAAGCAATATAATCAAATTGCTTTAGCATCACCAAAGGTTTGTCCGGATTAACCTGCAACAAAGTAAAACTTCATTCCATAACTGTCAAAAGCATAGTGTATGGGCACCCCCCTATTCCTCAAGGTAGCCGGTATAAAAAGCATTGAAGGATATACGGTCCGCCTCGTCTTCAACAACGGAGAAACCCGCATTGTTGACTTCCTGAAATTCTTCAGCCGGGAACGAAAATTCGAAAGGGCCCTGCTGGAAGACTTCGAAAAATTCAGCTCCATGGAAGTGGTCAACGGAACCCTGACCTGGCTCTGCCTGGGCGTCACCATCCGGGACGCCAAAGGCCGCGAGGGCTTCTATGCCTTCAACATCGACCCGCGGCTGCTGTACGAGTTCGGGGAGGAAGAAGGAGAGTAGAGGGGAGATTGTCGGATGGCTGGAAGGTCGAGAGCGGGAGTGTTCAATTTTCTGTGCCTTTTAAGGCTATCTGTCTAAGGTTGGACACTCCATGCCTCCTGCACACGCTTGGCCTCGACTCCGCTCGGCTTTCCCCTTTCCCCTTTCTGCTGTCCAGCGTTCGGCCGAGCTCACGCCGAGGCCCTTAGGCGGGTAGCCTCTTTTAAAAAACGCCTCCTGGTTTTCAGCGAACGGCGAACAGCGAACAGCGAATTGCAAACAGCAAATTGCAAACCCTCCCCTACTCCTCCTCCAGCAACCCCGGCCGCCGCTCCTTCGTCCGCCGCTCCGCCTGCTCATACCGCCATTGCTCGATTTTTTTGAAATTGCCGGACAACAGGACCTCCGGCACCTTCCAGCCCCGGAAGTCCTCCGGGCGGGTATAGACCGGCGGGGCGAGCAGGTTGTCCTGAAAGGAGTCAAACAGGGCGGAGGTCTCGTCGTTGAGCACGCCGGGCAGCAGCCGGCCAATGGCATCGACGAGCACGACCGCCGGCAGCTCCCCGCCGGACAGCACGAAATCGCCAATGGAAACTTCCATCGTAACATAGTGTTGCCGGATGCGCTCGTCGATGCCTTTGTAGTGGCCGCAGAGGATCAGCAGGTTCTCTTTCAGGGACAGGCGGTTGGCCAGGGGCTGGTCCAGGCGCCGCCCGTCAGGGGTCATATAAATGACCTCGTCGTAGGCGCGCTCCCGCTGAAGGCCGTCGATGCAGTTGGCCAACGGCTCGGCCATCATGACCATGCCGGCCCCACCACCGTACTGGTAGTCGTCTACCTGGCGGTGCTTGCCCAGCCCGTAGGCGCGCAGGTCGTGGAGGCTCACCTCCAACAGGCCCTTTTCCCGTGCCCTCTTCATGATGGAGTGCTGCAGGGGACTCTCCATTAGTTCGGGCAAGACGGAGACGATGTCAATCCTCATACGTTTTAAATCTTGTCAATCCTGTCTACAACACGGGCCCGCATATCCTGTAAATCCTGTCAATCCTGTCTACAACACGGGCCCGCATATCCTGTAAATCTTGTCAATCCTGTCTACAACACGGGCCCGCATATCCTGTAAATCCTGTTCATCCTGTCTCCCCAAAGCATCCAGCCTGCCAAACCTGTCTACAAACAATCCCGGCAGCCACGACGGCACAGCAACACGCCAGTCAATCCTGTCCAGGCTTAATTTACTTTCAACAACTCCACCTCAAAAACCAAAGTAGAATAAGGTCCGATTTTGGGCCCGGCGCCACGGGGGCCATAGGCCAGGTCGGAGGGGATGTACAATTTCCATTTCGAGCCTTCCGGCATCAGCTGCAGGGCTTCCGTCCAGCCGCTGATCACCTGGTTGACGCCGAAAGTGGCGGGCTGGCCGCGCTCGACGGAGCTGTCGAAGACAGTGCCGTCGATGAGGGTGCCGTGGTAGTGGACGGTCACCTTATCGGTAGCGCCCGGCTTTTTGCCTTCGCCTGACTGGAGCACTTCGTACTGCAGGCCGCTGGGCAGCACGGTTACCTCCTCGCGTTGAGCATTGGCTTCCAGGAAAGCCTTGCCTTCCTCGATATTGCTCTGAAATTTGGCCTCTTGTTTCTTCTGCATATATTCCTGAATGATGTTGTTGGCTTCCTCCATACTGAATTTAGGCTCATTGCCGGCGAGCATGTCGTGAATACCGGCATTCAGCGATTGCTCGTCAATCTTATCAAAGCCCTGGCTTTGCAGGTTTTGCCCCAGCAGGATGCCCAGGCTGTAACTTAATGAATCCATTTCTTGTGCGTTTGCGGATGAAAAAAGAAAGAGCCCTCCGAGGAGGAAGGCTATGGTTTTGATCTTTTGCATGGGTATGTTTTTTCAGGATTAGTTGATACTGGTTATTTTAACGACGCGAAGAAAAGAAAATTTCGCGACTTGTTCCCGGAACCGCCCTCAATTCCTTGAGTGGATTTGGCTACTCCCCCCAATGGTAGGTATCCAGCTCCAGCCCTGCCAGGCCGATCACCCGGTCGACGACCGTAGCGGCCAGCTCTTCGAAATCCTTCGGTTTGCTGTAAAAGCTGGGGCTGGCCGGGCAGATGATGCCGCCTGCTTCGGTGAGGGCCTTCATGTTGCTAAGGTGGATGAGGTTGTAGGGCGTTTCGCGGGGCACGAGGATGAGGCGCCGGCGCTCCTTGAGGGCCACATCGGCGGCGCGGGTAGTGAGGTCGTCCGAAATGCCGTTGGCAATGCGGCCCAGCAGGCCCATGGAGCAGGGGCAGATGATGACTACGCCGTACTGCGCGGAGCCGGAAGCGAAGGGCGCCATGAAATCCCGCTTGCCGTAAAAATCGAAGGGATAGTTTTCATAACTCTTGTCCCCCAACTCGTACTCCCAGTTGAATTTGGCGTTGTCGCTCATCACGACGCCAACCGCCTCCAGCTGATCCCGGAGCTTCGCCAGTTTGTCGAGCAACACTTTGGCATAAATGCTCCCGCTGGAGCCACCGATGCCGATCGCTATTTTGGCCATAGTCGTTTTTTTGGATTTTCCGGAATTCGCTTGAAACAGCCCCGGCGAAGGCTGTGGTGTTATTCTTGTCAATTTGCTCAAACAGCAGATAATATGAAAGGTTGAAAACCACCAATTGAATCCTGCCCGAACAGCCCGTTGATCAATATCATTGCTCCGTTCCTGTATTTTAATTAACTTAGGAAGTTATTAAACCGTGACTTTACCTAAGGGCAATAGGTTTTCCCAGATGGGATGTATGTGTTTAGCGCTTAAGAACCTTAGAAAGACCGGAGCGCGAACCTCATTATTTTTCATAAATTAAACAGGGGGTTTGCCGTGATAGTCGACAGGCGAACTCTAGTCGCCAGCCGACATCACATCCCCTTATTAATATTTGAAACTCAATCAGGTCCGCGTAGGCAAGGAGCCTAATCTGGTTTCATTGACGCGGACCTGGAGGGCCACGCTCCAGATAGCGCCAAACATATACCATAGGAAAAACTATTGCAACAGAATATCACATACCAGAACGAACAAAATACTCCTTCCTATGGCCACCAAAATACGCCGGGTAGAATACTTCTACGCCACCGTCAAGGACCAGCCGGGCCAGGCCTACCAGTTCCTCCAGCAGTTGGCTGACCTCGGGGTCAACCTGCTCGCCTTTACCGCCGTGCCGGTAGGCCCGTCCAGCACCCAGCTCTCCATTTTCCCGGAGGACTCCAGAAACCTGATCGACCTCGCCCGCCATTCCGGCCTCCGGATCGAAGGGCCGCACCACGCCATCCTGGTCCAGGGCAACGATGAGGTCGGCGCCCTGGCCGATATCCACAAGCGGATTTACCAGGCGGGGGTCAATATCTACGCCTCCACCGGCGTGGCTACGGACAAGGAAACTTACGGGTACCTGCTCTATATCCGCCCAGAAGCCTTCGAGCGGGCGGCCCAGGCGCTGGGGCTGTAGTCCTCCTGCCCGGGCGGCTATTGGTTGTTTGTTGTCGGTTGTTAGCCCGGGAACCCAGGCCTTCCGGACAGACAACAGACAACAAACAACCGGCAACAGCCCTGTCACATTACAGAATACCCCATTACCTCCTCTTACGGCTTCTGCGTCGACACCTTCAGCTCATCCGTCCGGAACGGGGCGGCGGGCAGGCCGGCGTCGTTGTACAGGTCCAGCTGCCCGGGGTTGTCTGCCCAGGCGTAGCGGACGTATCGCGGGGCGGGCACCGCTTCGCTGGATACCAGCACGGTATTGTCCTCGCTGATACGGGCTTGGGCCGGGTGGAACACGCCGTCGGCACCGGCGACGGAGAACCCGCGCAGCCATTCCAGGCCGTGGCGGCTGATGAGCTGCCGGCCGAAATGGCTGAAATACAAGCGGATTCGGTTGTCTTCAATTTTTGACGCCCGGTAGACCGGCCCGCTGTATTCGAGCGCTTCTCCGTAGACGATGGCGCGGGCGGTCAGGGCCAGCCGGCGCCCCACTTCCTGTTTGTTGCGGGGGTGGATATCGTCCGCCTCGCCGATGTCGATGGCCACGGCCATGCCGGTATGGGGTTCTTTCAGGGCGCGGGCCTGCGATTCGCGCAGCTCCGCCCATTGGCTCTCCGCCGGTTCTTTCTGCTCTTCGTGGAAGTTGGCCAGCTGAACGAACAGGAAGGGGAAGTCACCCTGTCCCCACTGTTTCCGCCAGTCGCGGATCATCAGGCGGAACCGCTCCCGGTAGCGGAAGGCGTCCCCTGCGTTGCTCTCGCCCTGATACCAGATGGCGCCGCGGATGCCGAAGGGGATGAGGGGGTGTATCATGGCGTTGTAGAGCAGGGCCGGCAGGCTGTTGGGGTGCAGGATCGCCGGCCGGGGCGGCAACTCGCCGGTACCAATGGAGAAATGCCAGGGACCGGCAAGGGAAATGGATCGCCTGGAAGTGATGATTTTCAACGCTTCCGGCTCGCCATATATGCCGCCGCCGCCGCCGGTGTCGATCACCCGGACGGTGATGGTGTTTTCTCCTTCCCGCAGCAACCCGGCCGGCACGGCATAGGATCGGTCGGCATTGTATTGGTTGATCATCCGGCCCACCTCCACGCCGTTGACATAAGTGACGTCGCTGTCATCGATGGGGCCCAGTTCCAGTTTTACAGGTCCGGCCACTTCGCCGGCCGCCAGCGTAAAGGCCCGCTTAAACCAGACGGCGCCGTCCAGTCCTTCATACCCGGCATCTTCCCAGGGCTGGGGCAGCTCCATGGTTTTCCAGCCTCCCCAGTCATAGCCTTCCTTATGCCATTCCTCCTTTAACCCCTTGTCCTGCTCGTCGATGGCTTTTTCCCAGGCGGCCTGTTCGGCACGGGAACGCTTCATCATGTCTTCAAAGTCCCTCTCTTCAAGCCCCCTGGCTACTTCCCCCAGCTCCGGGTCACCGGCCAGGGCTTCGGCACTCGTCCAGGTTTCCACTGCCGTCCCGCCCCAGGTGGCGTCGACCAGCCCGATGGGCACGCCCAGGTTTTCATGCAAATGCCGGCCGAAGAAATAACCGACGGCCGAGAAATCAGCCGCCGCCGCCGGGCTGCAGCGCTCCCACTGCGCCGGCAGGGTATTGCCCAGCGGCTGGGTATTCATATCCTTTGGCACGGTGAACAGGCGGATTTGCGGGAAATCGGCGGCGGCAATTTCCTGCTTTGCGTCATTGGCCAGGCTCATCGGCCACTCCATATTCGACTGGCCGGAGCAGAGCCATACTTCGCCCACCAGCACGTCCTTCAACACAACAACGCTGTCCATGCAGTGTACTTTCAGTTCGTAGGGGCCGCCGGCGTCCATGGCGGGCAGCGCTACTTCCCAGCCTCCGTGCTCATCCGTCCTGCCGACAGCCGACTTGTTGTCCAGTTCTACCCGTATTGTTTCGTCGGGCGCCGCCCAACCCCATACCTTTATCGCCTGGCCCCGCTGCAGGACCATATGGTCGGAAAATATGTGGGGCAGGGAAAGGCAGGGCTGGCCCGGCTGGCTGGAAGTGGGTTGGATATAAAAGCAGATAAAGAAAAGACACAGGGCGGTAGATTGGAGAATGGGAGGCATATACTTGTTTTTTTGATGCTGAAACCTGAAACCAGGAAATATGGGAGGAAATATAGGAAAATACGTGGAAATGTAATGGAAACACTATGGAGATGTGTGGATATAAAAACATAGGGGGTTTCGAACAGGGGCGCAAAGGAGGCGGGGCGGGCGCTTTTTATCGCATAGACCGCATAGGGGGGGGGCGCGTAGGGCACATAGGGGGGGCGGGCGCTTTTTTTCACATAGGCCGCATAGGGGGTTTTCACATAGAGAACATAGACCGCTTTTTATGCCGGCCCGGCTTATTACTTACTTGTTATCAACAGGCCGCCAAGCGCCCCGAGCGAAGTCGAGGGGCGCAGTCCTACCTTATGCCTAGAGTAATTTTGGCAGTGGGTTAAATCCGCTGGACAGATCAACGGATTCAACCCACTACCGCATTTTCACCTCATTGGCAGCCCTATCTCACAAAACTCACCCGCTTCACCAGTATCCCTTCTTCGGTGACCAACCGCAGCAGGTACACGCCGCTTTCCAGGACTTTGCCGCCCTCTGCGTCGCCATACCACAGCGCTTCATGGTTGCCTGCATCAAAGGTGCCGGATGCCAGCTGCCGCAGCCGCTGCCCCTGCAGGTTGAACACCTCCAGGGCCGCTTTCCCGGGCTCGGGCAGGAAGAAACGGACAGTAGCCTGCTCGCGGAACGGGTTGGGGAATACTTGCAGGCCAGGGCTTTCCAAAGCCTCCAACGCTGCATCAAACGGCATCGTGCCCGCTCCGGCGCCAGCCATATCCGACGGAGGCAATGCCGAACAGCATTCCGCCATGCCGGCATCGATGACCACGGCCATACGCTCCAGTTGACCGGCCAGGTAGGCGGCATCGCCCGCCGGCAGGCCGCTGCCGCTTTGATATTGCAGGTATTCGCTGAGGATCGCGATGTTGTCAATTACCGCGCCGGCAGGCGCGCCGCCGCAGAAC
Organism: Lewinellaceae bacterium; assembly: GCA_020636375.1. Lineage (GTDB taxonomy): Bacteria > Bacteroidota > Bacteroidia > Chitinophagales > Saprospiraceae > JACJXW01. The sequence goes on from JACJXZ010000002.1 coordinate 770,572, forward strand.
TTAAAGCTTACCAACTCCAGCCTCCGGATGACCACCCGCTCTACATTCGGGTTGAGCCCCATCCCCTGGACGTCGGCGATGAGGGCGCTGACCGCATCGTCGAGGCAAACCACCGGGCTGCAGGCGTCGCCCTGGCCGTCCTGGTCCAGGTCGTGCTGCATGGGGTTGTAAGTGGACGGGCAGTTGTCCACTCCGTCGCAGATGCCGTCGTTGTCCTGGTCGTCAGCCGGCAGCTCGCAGGGGCAAACGCCAAGGGCGTCCTCCACAGTGACCGTCGCCGCGCAGGCGCTGCTGGCGCCGAAAACGTCCTCCACGTCGAGGATCAGGCCGTTGGGGCCCACGTCGTCGCAGTTGAAGGTCAGCGTGGCCTGGCCGCCGACCTCGAAGGACAAGGGCCCGCAGCCGGCGCTGCCGCCGTCCAGCTGGCTGGCATCGACTGTAGCCACGCCGCCAAGGCCGATCTGGACCGTTATGCCCTGGCACTGGGCAACCGGCGCGGGGCAGGCACCCTGGTATTCATAGGCACCCATGTCGGCAACAGGCATGTTGTCCCCGTCGCCGTCCATCGGGCGGGGGTTGCCGTCCAGGTCGGTGGGCGTCGCGCCGTTATTGGCCCCGGCGTCGATAGCCGGCGAGCCGGGCTGCAGGCGCAGGTCGCCGGAAGCAGAAGGCGCGCTGGCCGGGTTGATCGGCAGGAAGAATTCCGGGTCCTCGTCGATGTTGTTGCCGCCGTCGGCGCCCAGGCTGCCGTCCCAGCTGCCGCTGCCGCCCGAGTTGGCGACCAGGCTATAGGAGATCGCCGGCAGGGCGCCGCCGACGTTGTGGATGGAAGCGCTGCCGGATTGCGTGTCGCCGTCCGCCTGGTTGTTCCAGAGGATGCAGTTGAGCAACTCCGGCGCGCCGCCCACGTTGTACAGGGCGCCACCCTCGTTGTCGGCGGCGTTGCCGGAGAAGGTGCTGTTCACCACGCCGGGGGCCGAGTTCCGGTTGGCCATGCCGCCGCCGGAACCGCCCGTCGCGTTGCCGGTAAAGAGGCAGTTGCCTAATGAGGGGTCAGAGGATGAGTTGTACATCCCGCCGCCGACGTCTCCTGCGGCATTATCCGAAAAGATGCAGTTGAACAGGCTGGGATCGGAGCCGAAGTTGGCCATGCCGCCGCCGCTGCCCTCTGCCTCGTTTCCGGTGAAGGTGCAATTGGCTACCGTGGGCGAGCCGTTGAAGTTCAGCATCCCCCCGCCGGCTTCGTTGATGCCGGCGCCATTGGCCATGCCGCCGGTGACGGTAAACCCGTCGAGCACGGCACTGGGGCCGGCGCCCATGCTGGAAACGACGTGGTAGGCATTGCCCATCCGGTTGGCTATAGGCCCTCCGCCGAGGGCACCGCTGAGGACAGTCTCGTAGGCGGCAACGTTGCGGGCGCTGAAGTCGCCCTCGGTGCCGGGCAGGCCTTCAAAACCGCCATAAAGCGCCACCCCGTCGCAGAGCTGGAAAGTGGCTTCCTCGTCTTCCTCGTCGCCGTCGTTGTTGAAGTCGAAGGGCTGGCTGGGGGTGTACGTCCCATCCGCCACCCAAATCTGCGTTTCGCCGCTGCCACAGCCACAGGCCAGGCCCAGGGCGTCCTGCAAATCGCGGTAAGCCTGGGGCCAGCTGCTTCCGTCGCCGCCCGGAGCGGCCGAGGCGTCGACATACAGGACGGGCGGCAGGGCGATGCCCTCGACCGTGACGGTGGCAACGCACCGGTCGTCGTTGCCGCTTTCGTCAGTAACGGTCAGCCACACGATGTTGAGGCCCAGGTCGGCGCAGGTGAACTCTTCCTGGCTCAGTTCCCGGGAGTCGATGCCGCAGTTGTCGGAAGAGCCGTCGTTGATGTCGCCCGGCGAGATGGACGCCGTGCCGTCCGGGCCGAGCTGCACCGTAATGTCCCGGCAAAGGGCTTCCGGGTTGTCCCGGTCTTCCACCGTCACGGTGGCCGTGCAGGTGCTTGTATTGCCGTTTTCGTCGGTGACGGTCAGCGTCACCGTTTTTTCTCCCACGTCGCCGCAGTCGAAGCGCCGCTTGCTCAGCGACATCTCGGCGATGCCGCAGGCGTCGCTGGAGCCGTCGTCGATGTCGGAAACCTCGATGGTTGCCTCGCCATCCTGCTCGTCGAGGCGGACGGTGATGTCGTCGCATTCCGCTTCCGGCGCTACGTTGTCTTCGACGGTGACGGTAGCCGTGCAGGCGGAGGAGTTGCCGTTGACGTCGGTGACGGTTAGCGTCACCGTGTTGTCGCCTACGTCGTGGCAGTCGAAATCCTCCTGGCTGAGGGACAGGCTGGCGATGCCGCAGTCGTCGTTGGAATCGTCGTTCACCTGCGAAGCGGTGAGCGAAGCCGAACCGTCGCTGTCGAGCTGGACGGTGATGTCCTGGCATTCGGCTTCCGGCGGCGTGCCGTCTTCCACGTTAATGGTGATGATGGTTGGGCCGCCCTGGCACTCGCCGAGGGTAGCCGTCACGCTGATGGTAGCCGTGCCGGAGGCGTTGTTGGCGGTGATGCCGGAAATCGCCGGGTTGGCGCCCCCGGCATTGCCCATGGCGCCGTCGGCCAGGTTGATGACGTCGTCGGGGTCGTTCACTGTCCAGTCGAAAACGGTGTTCGCATCTGCGGGCAGGGAAGCCAGCAGGATGTCGCCCAGCGGCGTGCCCGGGCACACCGTAACAGGCGGCACGGGTTGCACGGCCGGAACAGGGCGGACGGTGAAGATGGCTTCGGTGCGCGCGCTCGGGCAGCCGTTGTCGCAGGTGCACTCGGCAAAGAAGGCGTAAGCGCCCGGCATATTGGGGTCTACTTCGTTAGCAGCGACCGGGTCAAAGGTATCGCCCGTGCCGACTTGCATGCCGTTTTCGTCGTACCACTTGACCTCGCAGGAGGGATTGTCCGAAAACGAGGCAAAGGCGATGCCGTTCAGGCCCGGGATGACAAAGGCCGAAACGGGAGGGCCGACAAAGGCAACCACGCCGGTAGCCAGGTCGAGTACTCCTAAATAACTGATGCCGAAAGCGCCGCCCCCGTCAGCGACTGTCACATAAGCCGCGCCGGTGGTTGGGTCGATATCCATTGAAGTGAGGATGTAACCGCCAAAGGCTGACGGGGGGAAGCCCACATAGCTCAAGGGCGCTGCCGGCGTGGATACGCCCGTGCCGATATCCAGGCTGTATAAGGTGCCGGCGCCGCCCAGGGGCGCGTCGTCGACGTTCGTATGCCACCCCTGCCCGGCGGCGTCGATATCAAAGGCGTTGCCGGGGGCACAGGTGGCGGTGCCTACGTTGGGGCCCCCAACCAGGGTAACGGCTCCGGTGGCCTGGTCAACCGAAAAAAGCGTTACGCAAGCGTTGTTGCCAAAGGAGAGCAGGTACAAATCTCCCGAGGCGGTAAACGCTAAATCCCATACGGGGATGTCTACCCCGCTGGGATCCTGCAGATCCGGCCCGCTTATCGGCCCCAATTCCACAAGCGCGGGGCCTAATATGTCAAACGTCACCAACACCCGCTGGTCCGAGCCGTCGTTTCGCTCGCAGGCCGTGTAAATAAGCCCCGTGGCCGGGTCGAACTCCATGTTGGTGCAGCGTTCGTAGCCTATTGAGCCAAAGGGAAAGCCAGGTAGGTCCCCGGGTCGAGCGCCAATAACGCGGATAGCTCGTCCGGTACCCACACTTCCTGGTAAAAGCCGAATAATATATCAGTGATATTGGGCGGTGCCGTGCAGCTCGCCGTCAGCGGCGGGTTGGCGGCGTCTCCCTGGCACATTTCCGCGCCCTCCGCTTCCGGTGCTTCGGGCGAGTCTTTGACCACCAGCCGGATGGGGTATCACCTGAGCGCAGCCGGTATTCGTATTTTCCACCCGCGCATAAATCACGGTTGACGTGGAATGGAAAGGCACGTCGGTTATCTCGTTCAGGCCGTTTTGCGCGTCCGGCGCGGAGGGGGTGGTAGCTGACGCTGATGGGGCAGTCGTGCCGGGGCTGCCGTCGCCATCGACGTCTATGTTTATGTCAAAGATAGAGCCACCGTTGGAGGGCGCATCGGGGTCTTCGGCGTCGGTGAGGGTAAAGCCGGCGGAGTTGCCGCCCGGCGTTGACGGGCATACCATGAGCATGACGGAGAAAGTAGTCTATAGTAGAAGCGACCGTCACTTCCTGAGTCACCATCTGGGTGCAGCCGGGAAGCCCTCTGCGCGTACTCCAGCAAAGTATTATCGATCGGCAGGTAACTCGTCTCGGTGAAGGTAAACCATATATAGCGGTTGCCGCCGACGGTCGAGCCGATAATGTCGGTGGGGTCCGAGCGGGGTTTCCGTCCAGAGTATCGTGCCGGATGCGTTTTTGAGGTTGAGGTCAACCGCCAGCACGCCACCGCCGGCGTCCCGGAATACCCATTCAAAGGTATACCAGCCGGAAGTAGTTACGGTATAATGGTTGATGCTGGTAAGGTCGTTGCGCCGGGTAAAGTTGGTGTTGTTCGAGCCGGCGACCAGGATTTGGCCGGGACTGCCGGCCGTGTGGAAAATGAAATCCCGGCGGTGGGCGCCGGCAGGCGTGCTTACCGCCGAAGAAAGGTCCCATCCGTAGGTGTCGGCGAGGACAGCCGGGTCGGCAAGGTCGAGGTAGACATCCAAAGAGGTGCGGAAGCCATTGCCGAAAGAAGAGCTGAATCCGCCCAGGCGGGTGAATGTAGCGCCCGCTGAAGCGGGGGTTACTGCGGCATGCGCGACCCCGGTGGCCGAAGTGATGCCAAGGCCCGAAGCACCGCTATTGGTACCGGAAGTTTGGCGAATAACGTCTGACCCGTTATTGTTCCAATCGTTGCCGCCCATTGCGAAACCCGGGTCTTCGAACCCCTGCTCGTGGACGATGGAGGAGGTGAGTTCCTCAGCGTCGAAGGTGTACTTCACCGTATACGTGCCGGCGCACAGGGCGCCCGGGTCAAACTCGGTGGCGTCGGCTACCACAATATTGCCCTCGCTGTCCAAAATGTCAAAAGATTCTGAATCGGCGCCAACCAGTCCGCCGCCGTCGCCCCGGTCCGCCTGGCCGCTCAGCGGCACGGCCGGGTCCGTATCATCGTACTGGCTCGCCAGGCCGAGGATTTCCGGGTTGGGATAGTAGCAGGTATTCGAAACGGAGGCCGTCGCTCGTCCCGTCGCTGACTTCCAGGGTATAGCCATCGCCGTCGACATGGATGGTATGCAGTTCATAAACTACGGTGCCTGCCACCGTGCCGGGCGTTGCGGTTTCCGTAAACGCGGTTGGCACTGTTAAAGGAGTGGGCGATGCGGGCGGCGCCGGGCTGCCCGTGGCATACAAGCCGCTTGCCATCGTTGCGTTGATCGCCTGGTACGGAAACGCTTCTACGGTGAACAACTGGCTGAATTGGTACCATTGCTCAGCGTCGTCGCGTTGTCGAGGCAGCTGCAGGGGCTGCCGTGACAAACGAGCCGTCGCAGGCAGCCACGACCTTTTCCAGCGGGTAAAAGCCTCGCTCTCGCAGCCGCTAACCGTATTTCTAACAACCACTTCCAGCACGTAAGTACCGTAAAGCGGATTGCCGGAGGCGCCGGTGGGCGAAGCTACAGGGGTGAAGGTGCTGCCATCCGCCGAAATCTCAAATTCTGCGGAGGTGGATGCATTATCCGCATTGCTAAAGGTACCGCCTGTTCCGGTACCGCCCGGAGCCGCGCAAAAGAACTCAGGTCGCTGCCGGGTACGGGTATGAATTCCAGAATCCGCCAGAACCCCACTTCGTTCGCGCCCGTACCTACCTTCCTTCAGTACGCGCAGGTAAGGCGTCCGCCTCGCCGTAACAGTTGTCCTGGTTGAAATCCACCTGGCTGAAGCCTGCCGGGGGTACACTTGTAGATGCACAAAGCTTGCAAATTTACAAAAGACTCTGGGTCAAACGTATTGGCGGACTGGACGCCGGACAGGTCGCCCGGCGTGGCGCCGTCGAGGGCGTTGGCGTCGATGCAGACATAAGCGACAACCTCGCCGATGTTTGTCCCGTCAAAATCGTTGTTGGAAATCCGGGTGTTGGTGCCCCGGGCGCGCAGCATCTGAGCAAAGCGCGTAGTCGTTCCGGTAAAGGAATTGCCGGTAATCGTGGCGTTGATCACGTCGATGGTCACCAGGGTGTTTCCCTGCTCGTCCAAAGGGGAGTTGCAAGGGACTGCTGATGCGTCGCCGGCTTTGCCGGTCACCTGGTTGTTGGTGAAGGTAACGTTCTTGGAGTTGGTCACGCCGCCGCCGCCGCCCATGACCACCAGTTGGCGGGGGACGTTGGTGTTCGGGTTATTGAACTGTGTGGCGAATCCGCATTCGCCGGGCAGGCCGCCGTTCAGGGAGAGGTTGTAGGTAGTGCCGGAGAAAATGTTATTGTCGATGTAAATGTTGTCAATGGCGGCGTTGAATTCCGACAGCAGGCCCGCTTCGCCGTTGGCTACTATTTCGTTGTTTATGATCTCGGTGTTGGTCACGGCGCCCCGCAGGTAAACGGCGGCATATTCAATCGCCCCGTTGGGCACGTTGTCAAAACCGACAATCGTAAACCCATCGATGGTGACGCCGCTTGTTCCCGAATTTATCAGGATAGTGCCCGCCGGCCCCGAATCGGAGCCAACGATGGTGGTAACCGCCCGCCCGTTGGCCGATTGCAAGGTCAGGGCCTGGCTGATGGTGACGTTTTCGTTGTAGGTCCCGTCTTCCACTTCGATGACATCGTTTGCCGCCGCTGCCGCGACCGCCGCCGAAATGGTCGTGTAACAGGGCGTGCCTCCGGCGCAGGTGCCTGATGGGTTGACATATCTGTCTGGTTGCGCATGGGCGTTTATGCCAAGCATAAACAACAGCCCGGTCAGAAGGAAAGCGCAAAAGGATGGGTTTTGAATGGTAAAAGTTCTTTTTTTCATGAGAGATATGATTTGTTAAGGCTTTGAATATCCGCGTTTAGGGAGCAGCCAATTGTGCATAAGCAGGAAAAAGGCATTCAGGTCCGGGGAAAAGTTCAGGCTGGATGGCCTTCCCGGAAAAAGGCATACCTCCAGTAAAGGATTGAAAAAGAGAGTGGAAAGAAGAGAGCTGCCGGGCTGTTTTTCAAAACAGCCGGGTGCCTTGCTGCACAGCAGGAAAGCAGGCCTTTTTTCATGAGTTTGATTATGATTTGTTAAATCAGCAGTACTTTCTGTTTCCGGGAATGATGCGTTGGACAAACAAATATATTAAATATTTTCGGGGCAGGGGATGATTTTCTGTTAAAAGTGTCCAACATCCGGACTTTGCCTTCATATACATGGGTATTTGATACTGTTCGCGAGCGTCTATGACGCGATGCGGTTCAACTTGCAAGTCTCCGACTTGCGTATTTCTGGCCTTCTTATTCACGTAAGTCGGAGACTTACTCATTATCCCGCATCGAGACACAGTCTCTCGCGAACAAAACATGTTTTTATTGTTTTTCAACCTGCGGCACTTAGGCGGGAAAACCTATTGCAGCGGAGTATAAAACCCGCAAGGCGGACTGCCTGTGGTTAGAACCCGCCGGATAAACTCACCCCACCTTCTCCAACGCCTCCACCAACCAGCTCTTGTTCGCCACTGCCTGGCCGCCTTCCACTTCCCGGCGCAGCCCGGCGATGCGCTGGGCGAGGGTTTCCCGCCGCAGCCCGGAGGCTTCCAGGCGCAACTCGTAGATTTTTTTGGCCAGGTTCAGGAAAGCGGCGTTGGCTGTTTTGCGGTAACCGGAGATTTCGCGGTTGCGCAGCAGGTACTTCCTGAAGGCTTCGACCAGGGCGAAGAAGGGCTCGGGCTCGTCCAGCTCGTAGTAGCTTTTCAGCTGGATGATCTTGGCGCCGAGGTGGTAGGAGGTATCGGTGAATTCCACGTCCTGAAGCTGCAGCAGGGCCTGCTTGTACTCCGCCCGGGCGTAGTGGAGCGCAGCCCGGTTGTAGGCTACGGCGTTGGGCCGCCCTTCCTGCGGAAGGAAGGGCTGGTACTGGCCGATGAACCGTTCCGCCCATTCGAAGGCGCGGGTGCGGATGGCGGTAGTGACGATATTCTTGAACGACCATTCCGACAGTTGGCCGTGGACGAAGAGCAGTTCCCGCTCCAGCATGAGCTCGTAGAGCTGGAACACCTCGGCATAATAGCTTCCGCTGCCCGAGTTGATCTGCCGGATGCAGTGGTTGAGGGCATAGTGGTAGAGGGTGCGCAGCTCGTCGGCCGTTACCACCTCCGGTTTTTCCAGCAGCTGGCTTTTAAAACTGTAATAATGCTCCGCCTCCTGCGGCTGCTCCAGCATCCGCAGGGCCTGGAAGTAGAGGTTCAGTGCCGGCTCTTCCTGCAGGGCAGCGCTGCCCTGGTAAATCCTCCGCACCTCTTCGAGAAAACGGCAGGTATACCCGGCATTGATCACCGCATTGCGGCTGGCCATATCGCAGGCGATGCGCAGTTTGTTGCACCAGTAGTAGCGGTCGAGCGCGTCGCTTTCCCGCTGCAGGTGGGCCGTAAAGTGGCGCTGGCGCCGGTTGAGCTCATAGAGGTCCAGCTGTTGTTCGAGCAACGCCTGTTCCAGGAAGAACTCATAACTGCGGCCGGCCTGCCGCCGCAGCAGCTGGCGGGCGCGGCGGGCATTGCGCGCGGCGTGCTTGTCGGCGTCCCGCTCCAGCAGTTCGTTCAGGAGCAGGCGTTTTTCCGCGACGGGCTGCCGCTCGTACTGCAGATAGGCCAAAAAGCCGTACAGCAACTGCAGCAGGTCGCTGATGAAATTGTCGAGGCGGGCGTTATTGTAAGGCTCGCCCGGGAACAGGGCCGCCCAGGCGGCGGCACGGCTCATTTCCTCCGCCTCGAAACCGGGAGCAAAACCGTTCAGCCAATCGTATAAGGCCACCACTTTTTCGTGGCGGTTGAAAAAGGGCGAGCTGACATAGTGCCCGAAGCGGGTGCGCTCCCGGGTGCTCAGGGTGCGGAGGAGGCCAACAAGGCTGGTGTTGTGCATGACCGGCGGTTGTTAGGGATGGCCTGGAGAGCGAAGGCCGTTACTTTTATAACTGAAAAAAGGTAACTATTTAGCAGCCCTCCGCTTTTTAGCCACAAAGACACAAAAACCTGCCGGCCGCTGGCACAGCAGGCGGGCACTAAGATTCCACAAAGCCTTGGTGCCATCTTGGTGTTTTGGTGTCTTCGTGGCAAAGACATCAGGCCCACCTAAATAGTTACGAAAAAAACTAGAAAATTCAATTAAAAAAGCTTAATTATAACTCTTTTTCCAAATAAACACATTTAAAAAATCCTAGAAATCTAAAAAATTGTACTTTCCTTCCGCAGCTAATAAGCCTATTTTTATGCTGTGAACTTCAAAAATGGAATGACGGCTGTGCATAAGTGCTAAGCGAGCCTTTGTGAATCTTTGTGCCTTAGTGTCTTTGTGGCTGGAAAAGCGCCCATGCGCAGTAGCATAAAAAGGCTGCCCCCACCCATCCCATGAAAAAAGAAAACCCGAGTTTCATGAAAAAGCTATTCTCTTTGTTCGTTGCGATCTCTGTATTATCGCTGTCTGCCGAAGCCCAGGAATGCCTGATGCTGCGGCTTTCCCAGGCTGAGGCCCGGGCCGGCGATACGGCCGATATCCACCTGACGTACCACGGCGTCGTGCCGTTCGTCGGTTTCGGCTTTTCTATAACTTACGACGGGGCGGTTTTACAACCCATTGCTGTGGATGGAGAACACCCCGCCCTGGCCAGCGAGAATGTTTTTGGGGCCATTATCGAACCCCAGGGCACCCCGGGAATCTCCTTTCTTGGCTATACCGACGACCTCGAACCCGTCACCGGCCTGCAGGACGGAGACACCCTGTACACCATCCGGTTTGCCGTCCTCGCTTCAACTGCCTGGTCTCCGGTCCGGTTTGCCGACGGCACAACGCCGATCGAACTGGTTGGCACCCAGGGGTTCAGCTATGCCCCTACCTCCTATTTCCTGCTGGACGGCGGCATCGGCGCCAACAGCAATGCCCTGCCGCAAGCCAGCCTGGCCGGCGCCTGCCTGGGCCGGCCCGATTGCAATGACCCCAACAGCGGCGCCATCAACCTCCTGGCCGAACCGGGCGCGGAACCCGTCACCGTTGCCTGGTCCGACCCGAATTCCAACGTGCTGTCTACTGACTTGTCTCCCGGCAACCTCCCGGCCGGCACCTACTTCCTGGAAATAACCGGCCCTTCCGGCCCTGCCCGCACCGGCCGAGCCCGCCTGTACGCAGACGCCCTACACGTCCGCCCCGAAGTGACGGCGGCCTCCTGCGCCGGCCCGCCCGACGGCAGCGCCAGCCTGCAGGTTTCAGATACGGGCGGCGGCGCATTGGCCTACGCATGGTCCGACGGCAGCACCCTGCCCCAACTGGAAAACGCAGCCGCCGGCAGTTATTCCGTAACCGTCACCTCTACGGAGACCGGCTGCACAACAACAGCATCCGTCGAGGTCGGCCAGCGGGCAGCGATGTACTTCACCGGATCGACGGTCCGGCCCGTAGTCTGCGACGAAACCAATTCCGGCGCCATCAACCTCAGCCTCAGCGGGCCGGACGCCAACGGCCTGATCTACGAGTGGGGCAACGGCGCATTGGGTACCAGCCGGCAAAACCTTACCCCCGGCAGCTATGCCGTCACGGTGTCCAACAGCGCCGGCTGCAGCCGCTCCCGGGTTTTTGAGGTTCCCCGCCAGGACGGCCTCCACCTGAATGCCCAGCAGGCAAGCCAATGGCTCAACTGCATCAACCCCTCCGGCTTCATCGACCTGGCGCCGCCCCGCCTAAGCAATTTCATAGAATACGCCTGGAGCAACTTCCAAACCACGGAAGACCTCTCCGGCCTCGCCCCGGGCAACTACTCGGTCAGCGTTTACGACCCGGCCACCGGATGCTCCGGAACCAAAAACTTTGCCTTCGGGCGCGAACCGATAGAAACCACGCCCAATGTAGTTTGCACGGCTGGCCCCGACGGGCAGCAGCTCACCGTCATGGCAGTCGCCTGGGGCGGAGGCAGCAGCGTCCCGCCTTTCCGCTTCGATTGGAGCGGGGGTTATGAGATTGATTCCGGCACATTCCATTCCACCATCCTGGCAGCGGAGGGAGAATCCTACAGCGTCACCATAACCGACGTGCTGGGATGCCAGGAGGTAATGGCGCCCATCCTCGCCGAATGCCTCTCCGGATCGGAAAACGGCCCCGGCGCCCCGACTGCGCACAACCCGCCGGCAACGATTGAATCCGGACAGGCCGCCTTCAGCATGAGCGCCCTCGCCACGAGCGGCAGCCCGGGAGAAGTGGTGTGCGTGCCCATACAGGCAGGCGAAACAGCTGAACTGGAACGCTTCCGCTTCAGCTTCTCCTGGGACCCCTCCATGCTGGAATACCAAAGCATAGAAATCGTAGACCCTTCTTTCGAAAACACTGTCTTCTACCGGGATTTCTACCCCCATCTCGGCATAGACTGGGAATATGCCGGCGCCCCGCTGGCCCTCGACACGCCAACCACCGCCTACCAGGTTTGCTTTGAAATCCTGGCAGACAAGGGCAACGCCTTCCTTTGGAACAGCCCATACCCCCTGGAGAACCGCTATGATTCCCCGGCAGGCCAGCAAATCCTCGTCTTCCGGGAAAATGCCGTCCGCATAAATTGCGACACGCCCCTGAACGTATCGGTGGAAGAAGCCTCCTCCCCTACCCTTCCCGGCAGCCAGGACGGCTTCATCCGGCTGTCCACGCCCGGCGGCAGCCCGGTTCATTCCTTTGAATGGATCCGCGCCGATACGGTTTTCCTGGCCGGCAACCACCGCCTCCTGCAAAACCTGGGGCCGGGAACCTACAGCGTCCGGGTGGAAGACAGAGACAACTGCGCCGCCCTCATCGAAGGGATCACCTTAGAGTCCGCCGTTTCCATTCAGGACACCACCATCTGCCCCGGCGACAGCCTGCAGCTGTCCGTCGACGCGCCGGGCGCCGTAAGTTATTCCTGGGAACCGGCCTTCCTGCTCAGCTGCGGCGATTGCCCCAACCCCGTCACCGAACCGCTGTTCGGCGACCAAACCTTTATGGTGACCACGACGGATGCCCTGGGGGCCGAGACGACGACCGAGATCAACGTCTTCGTGCGCAACTACCTCGACTTCGGCCTGCTGCCCTTCTCCAACAGCCCCGTCTGCGAGGGCGATACCCTGGCGTTCAACCCCAACGTCATCGGCGGGCAGTCCTACGCCTGGGCCGATCCCAACCAGGTGGTTTTCTCTACGGCCCCCTTCCCTCTTATCCCCGATGTCAGCCCGACCGACGCCGGGACCTATTCTCTGGACCTTATAGATGATATTGGCTGTGAGGTCGGCGCGTCCTTCGATGTCCAGGTATTTCCCTCCTTCCTGGCCGATATCAGCGCCACCCCTGCCACCTGCAATGGCCTGTGCGACGGCGCCGCCAGCCTGGCCATCAGCGGCGGCACGCCGCCCTACCTGATAAGCTGGGACGAAGGGCTCAACTGGAGTTCCGATACCTCCCTCGCCGGCCTGTGTGCCGGCACCTACCCGGTATGGGTAATGGACGAAAACTGCCTGCAAAAGCTGGAGGCCACAATCGTAGAGGCCGAGCCGCTGAGCGCCAGCTTCAACATTGGCCCCCCCTTTTGCCCCGGCGGCGACATCACCATCGAAATCTTCAACTTCAGCGGAGGGGCCGGCAGCGGCACCCAGTACTTCTACTCCATCAACGGGGGGCAAACTTTCCAGCCGACGTTCGACGTGCCCTGGCCAATTCCGGCAACGACGGCTTCCATTGTTATCCGGGACGATGCCGGCTGCCAAAGCACCTACCCCATCGACGTGATGCTTCCGGAACCGATCCGTGCCGACATCAGCATCACCAACGCTTCCTGCATCAGCCAGGACGACGGCCGGATTACGATCAACGCCGTAACCGGAGGCACGCCTCCTTATACCTATTTCCTCGACGGGATACAGTACCCTCAGATAGATTTCCCGCTGGTAGTTGATGATTACAGCCTGGTGATTATGGATGCCAATGCCTGCACTGCGGAATATCCCATCGTCATTTCCACCAACCCCATCGACGCCATCACCAACGACACCGTCATCTGCGCGGGCGAGTTGGCCCTGCTGCAGGCCGATGCGCCCGGCGCGGTGGCCGCACAGTGGTCGCCCGCAACCGGCCTCGCCGCTCCGGATCAGCTCAGTACCCTGGCATCTCCGACGGTTAGCACCACCTATGTGCTTACGGTGGTAGACGATGAAGGCTGCATGGGCACGGACAGCGTACAGGTAGCCGTCCTGGCGGGCATACCCTGCCGGGAGGAGTGGCGCGACACCCTGTCCGTCGGCGAATCCGGCCTGTGGTGCAGCGTGGCCAGCCAGTTCGGCTCGCCCATTCCCTATGGCATTACCGAACTGGGGTGCGGCAACGGGCTGGGCATTGCCGGCATCGACGTCGACAGCCTGGGGCCCTGCGTTGCCTACACGGGCCTGGCGCCAGGCCAGGATACGCTGTGCCTCACCATCTGCGAACTGATCGATACAGCCAATTGCTGGGAGGCCTTCCTCTACCTCACCGTCACCGAAACCCTGGTATGGCCCGGCGACACCGATTCCAGCGGCCTGGTGGATCAGTACGACCTGCTCAATATCGGCCTGGGTTATGGCACAACAGGGCCCATTCGCCCCGACGCCAGCCTGGAGTGGCTGGGCCAGCCCGCTCCTTTATGGGGGATTTCCACCCCGGCTTCCGGCATCGACTACCGCCACATCGACGCCGATGGTAACGGCGCGATCGACACCGGCGACACCCTCGCCATCAACCAGAACTGGGGGCTGGCGTGGGAAGACGGCAACGGGCGCCCCGGCGGCAACCCTCCCCCAACCACCGCCGGCGGCCCGCCCTTCTACCTGCATCCGGACACCCTCATCGAAGGCACCACCATGCAACTGCCTCTCATCCTGGGCACGGAGGAAACGCCCGCCGCCGGCGTCTACGGGCTGGCCTTCAGCCTCTATTTCGACGAATCGGTCGTCCAGGACGGCAGCGCCGCCCTGGTGCTGTCTGACTCCTGGCTGGGCGACCCCGCCCAGAACCTGATCTACATGCAGCGCCGGGACGACGGCGCCGGCCGCATCGATGCCGGCATCACCCGCATCGACGGCATCGACGCCGACGGCTACGGGCCCATCGGCGACCTGTTCATCACCATCGAGGATGACATCCTGGCCCGGAACCTCGATCTCGAAGCCCTGTTCGAAATCCGCGACGTGCGCATCATCAACTACCAGGAAGAACTCCTCCCCGTCGACACCCCGCCGACTATCGCCCCGGTTCTGAGCAGCCGGCAGGAACCGCCCCTGCCCGGCCGCCTCCGACTGTCGCCCAACCCGGCCCGCCGCCACTTCCGGCTGAGCGGGCCAGAGATACCGCTGGAGCAGGTACAGCTCCTGAACGCCCTGGGCCAGCCGGTGCGGAACTGGCAGCGGCCCGAACCAGGCAAGCCGTTTTCCCTGGAGGGTGTGGTTCCGGGTTTATATCTGGTTAAAGCGAAGGCCGGCAACGCAGCCGGTGCCTGTTGGCTGGTGGTAGAGTAAGTGGACTTTGGACGTACAGCCATTTTAAGTCGGAAGTGCGAAAAATAGCAGAAAAAATCTATATTGGATTTTTTTACAGCTGCCGGCTATGATTCAACCGAAAAAGGATGATCGACCAGATTAAGTATACCTACCGGGCCTACCGCTTCCGTTACAAAATCGACCCCGACGAGATCAACTACCTGCGGGCGAACCTGAAAAAGGGCGACGTGGCGGTGGATATAGGGGCGCACAAAGGAGGCTACCTCTACTGGATGCGCAAGGGCGTAGGGAAAGAAGGAAAAGTGTTCGCTTTCGAACCGCAAAAGAAGTTATTCGACTACCTGCAAAGCATCGCCCGCCAGGAAAATGTGGTCATCGAACACATGGGCGTATCGTCCGAAGAAGGGGAAGCGACGTTTTTTACGCCAAAAACCAAAAAGGGCGATTCTCCCGGGGCCAGGATTGGCCGCCTGGCCGGCGACGGGCAATACGACGAAACAAAGATCCGGGTCACTACGCTGGACAAATATTTCCTGGAACGGGAAATATGCCCCACCCTCATAAAAATTGACGTGGAAGGCCACGAGGGCCAGGTCCTGCGCGGCGGCACCCGGCTGCTCAAAACCTGCCGGCCCCGGATCGTCATGGAATGCGAGAACCGGCACCTGAAGGAAGGGAGCGTTTTCGACGTTTTCAACATCCTGCTGGAATCAGGGTACCAGGGTTTCTTTTTCCAGGATAAAAAACTGCGGCCCCTCAATGAATTCAAAGCGGAAACCCACCAGAAAAGCGGGGAAGGCCGCTTCTGGGAGGCACCGGGGTACATCAATAATTTTATTTTCGAAAACCATCAGTAAACCACCGTCAGCGCTCCGTTCTCTATGATCACCTGCCCGGTGATCAGCTCCAGCTCTGCTACGAAGGCATAGGCGCCGGCGGGCACAAGCTTGCCCCTGAACAGGCCGTCCCACCCGAAATCCGGGTTGTTGGGCAGGAAATCTTCCCTGCTGTATACCATATTGCCCCATCGGTCCAGGATGCGCAGGGTGACGATGCGCCGGATTTCAGGGCCGGCGTACACGAAGAACACATCATTGCGGCCGTCCTCGTTGGGCGAGAAGGCGTTGGGGATGAAGTAGCGGTATTTCTGCTCCACGAAGACCGTGATGCTGGCCGCGACGCGGCAGCCGTCGGTATCGGTAACGGTAACGGTATACGTAGTAGTCTGCTCCGGCCGGACGAAAGGCCTCCGGCAGTTGCTGCATCCCGGCGGCACCGGGAACCAGGCGATGGAGTCCACCCCAACGGAGTCCCGGTTGATGACGGCTTCCAGCAGCAGGCTGTCGCCAAAGGTGATTGTATTTTCCCCCCCGTTGGAGCGGACGACGAGCTGGACGTCCAGGGCAGCGCCGGCATCGATCGTGATTTCCGCGCTGCCCGCGCACTGGTTGGCGTCGATGACATAAACGGTATAACTGCCTCCGGAGAGGTTGAAAAATTGGGGGGACGGGCCGTAGTCCTCCCCGTCCAGGCTGTACAGGAAAGGCCCCGTACCGTTGACGACCGAGTCGACACTGATGGCCGCCTGGCCCGGCGAAAAGCAATCGCCGGCGGAAGCCGAGAGGAAAAGCTCGGGGGCCGTGCCGGCTTCGATCGTGATCTCCGCGCTGCCCTCGCATTGGTTGGCGTCGATGACGTAGACAGTATAACTGCCCACTGAAAGGTTGGCAAACTCTGGCGACGGGCCGTAGCTCTGCCCGTCCAGGCTGTACAGGAAAGGCTCCGTACCGTTGACGACCGAGTCGACGCTGATGGCCGCCTCGCCCGGCGCAAAGCAGCCGCCGCCGGTGGCCGAGAGGAAAAGCTCGGGGAAAGTAACCTGCTCCTCGACGGCCACCGTATCGCCGGCGCGGCAGCCGGTCTGCTCATTGATGACCGTCAGGGCGTAAATGCCGGGGGTTTGCGCTTCCGGCGCAGCGCTGGCCGGGTCGCTAAGGGCGGCGCCTTCCAGCACTTCCCAGAGGTACCGGTACTCCGGGCCGGTACTGGTGGCCGGGCCTCCCAGGGTGACGGGCATGCCGTCGCAGCCAATCGGCAGGGGCTGCCCGGCGTCGGCCGACGGGAGGGGAAGTACCTCAACTTCTACCTGGCTGCTGTCGGGCGGGCAACCGGCAGGGCCGTCGACAACATATTGGAAAAGGTAATCCCCCGGCGCCAGCTGGGCCGGGCCGACCGTTGCCGCCACCGGGTCGAAAGCGCCGCCGGCGGAAACGGCAGAAATGTCCGTCCACACGCCGCCGGGATCCTCGCCGGCGAGCAAATCCTGGAGCTGAAAGAGCGCCGCAGTGCCGGCACAGGCTTCCGCCTGCCCATCCTCGCCGGCATCGGCCGGCAGGTTGACGGTTACCGACAAATTGGCCGGCAGGTTGGAAAATACGCAGTTGGGCGCGCTGCTGTCCACCAGAGCCGTCAGCGACAAGGTGAAGGACTGGGGCGGCGTGATGGAAAAATCGGTGGCGCCCGCCTCCAGCCCATCGAGCGTAAAGGGAAGCAGGCCGGGATCGACGGTAAGGGAGAAGGGCCCCATGCTGGCGGTGTTGATATCCAGCGTGAAGACGGCCTCGTCGCCCAGGCAGATGGCCTGCGGGCCGTCGATGGCGACCGCCACTTCCGGGCAGGCAGCCGTGCTGCAGCTGACATCAACCGTAGTATTGCCGCACGGGCCATTGCTCAGAGCGGTGACCTCGAAATCCACCGTCGTTTCCGGGGCCAGGCCATCCACCAGATAGGTGGTGTCGTTGACAAATGCTCCGGCCTGCCCGGTGAGCACGCTGACGTCATAACCGGCGGCTCCGGCAACGGCGGGCCAGCTGACCTGCACCGAACCGGTGGTGCTGCTGCAGCTCACAGCCGGGGGCGGGGGCGGTTCGGCCAGCGTTATAGTAACGGAATCCTGGTATTCACACACCAGGCTGAAGCCGATATCGTCCAGGGCGAAGTCGTTGCCGGAAAGCTGAGTATTGAGGTTGACGATGCAGATGCGGGCCGTGCCGGCGTTGCCGGAAGGCCAGATTTCGAAGAAGCGCTGCCAGTCGCAGGTCGTTGAAGAAGCGTTGAAGGAAGTACCCAGCGGCAGGCCGTTGATGTAAAACTGCAGGTTGGCCGGGTTCTGGGCAACGACCGACGCCACCCAGGCGCTGAAGGCGTACTCCGCATTGGGCTGCACGCTGACCGTCTGGCACCAGACCGTATCCCGGACGGTGTTGCCGTTGACGACCAGCATGTTGCCGGCTGTCGTGGTGTGGTCGCCACAGGGAGAAAATCCCTGGTGGGTATTCCGGGGGTTGGTGGAGATGGCATACTGGCCTACGTTGTGGAGCAGGCCGTTGGGGCCGCCGGTGCCGTAGGAGTAGTCCGTATAAAAACCGATGTCGCCCAGGGTAAAGTCGCCGTTGAAGATCAGGTTCTGCGGGGCGGCGGCGCGGACGGTGAGGGTATAGGTGGCAGTAGCATTGGCTGTTGCCGTAGTTTGCAGGCTTCCGGGGCTGGACAGGCCGGTTGCCGGCGTCCAGGCTACCGACAGGGGGCCGCTGCCGCTGAAAACGCCGTTTAAGTTGACAACCTCCCCCGGCTGGCAGATGGCAGCATCGGCGCCGGCGTCCAGGTTCTCGTTGCAATTTTGAGCGCGGAGGCTGGCCGTTGTCAAAACGATCAACCCCATGAAGGCGATCAGTACCTTTTTCATGGATTGGATGGTTTTGTGCTAAAAAAGTAAGCGCTAATTATTCCAATTCTGAGGGCACTCCGGAGCAACCTCAATGCTTGAGCGAGTTATAGGGTGTGCGGGTGCGGGCAAGTGGAGACTCCGGGTTATTCCTCCCCGGATGGGCAAAGATAGGAATTCCTGAAGATACTTTGGGAAAAAATCAGGCGGGCTTTGGCAGAACCAGACTTTGGACAGTCCGGGGCGGAAGGCGGAAGTTTACCCGGCCTGGGTACCAGGACGGGCTTGCCCGGAAGAGCGATAGCGAAGACGGGGCGGAAGGCGGAAGAGCAGGCGTTTTGCGCCCATTTTGCGCCCATTTCCGACCCCGACAAAAGATCGGGGCAGGCTTTCCGACTTTTTAACCGGACCTCGGCGTGAGCTCGGTCGAACGCTGACCAGACGGTCGCACTTCCGACTTAACCAAAGTCCAGTTGGAGTAAGTACCCGGGCCGGAATAATGAAATGCATGGAGATGCGCAGAAATGCATTGGAACCGCCTGCCCTGTATTATATTAAAAAATTCCACAGAGCATGTCAGGCATATCCTCATTTCAGTGCATATCTATGCATTTCAGTCCAGGTACTTACACCTTTATTTTTCTATCCCGCTTACTGCTCCGACAGCGGGAGCGGGAACTCCGTAAACACCTGATCTCCCTCCCGGTCGATGGGCAGGAAGGTGCTGTTCAGCAGGCCGTAGCGGCGCAGGTCGAACATGCGGTGGCCCTCGGCGAAAAAGGAATAGGTGCGGTGGTACAGCATCTCGTCCGTGAGCGCCTCTTCAGTTTCCGGGCCGGTGTAATTGCCCAGGCCGTAGGCGTTGCGGATGATGTTGAGGTAATTGACGGCATCCGGCAGCTTTCCGGTCTGAATGTTTGCTTCGGCAGCGATGAGGATCAGTTCTTCGTTGCGGAGGATACTGATCGGCGACGTAGAGGATTCGTAAATCGCCAGCTCGTAATCGCCGTTCAGGTCGTCCTGGCTGGTCGGGTTATTGCGAAGCCGAAACTTGCTGATGCGGGCGTCGTCCTCGCGGATATTGTTCACGATGGAATCGTGGACGATAATCTGGTCCCCGCTCTGCTGCGGCGCTTTGAACATGGGGTTCAGAAAGTCGCCGGAAGCAGTGCTGAATACATGTTTGGGGCCCAGGTCCAGCGCAGAATGGTCATCCAGGAAGGAATCGTCGAGGAAGCCTTGTACCTGGTCGTAGCGTTCAGCGTAGATCGCGGCACGGGCGGCGATAGCCCGGTTGAATTGGGCAAAAGTTTCCGGGGTGTCAAAATTGTCGAATCCGGATGAAAGCTGAAAGGCAAACTCGGCCCCCTGAAGCTGCCCGTACGCCGTGTTGAGCAAATCGAGAATAGCATCATAAGCGGCGTCTTTGCTCAGGATGGGCCCCAGGTTTTCCGGATCGGCGACATCTACCCGGATACCATTGGTGTTGAGGCGGGCCAGTTCCTGGAGAAACATCAGGGCCTTGATCGTATTGGCAAAACCGCGGTAGCCGTCTTTCTGGGCAGCGGAGCCTTCCGGAGTATTTTCCAGTGCCCGAAGCAGGATATTGCAGTTCAGCACGGTTTGATAGCGAGTGGTATAGGGCGCTGTGAGGTAAAACGTATTGTTATCGAGCGAAGCGCCCTCTTTCCCCAGCAAATCCTCCGTATTACGCGGGTCGGCGTCGAAGAGGTAGAGTTCTCTGGAGACAGAACCGGTAGAGGTTACGTAAACATCCCAGCTGCGGCGCATTCTGGCTTCGGTGCCATTGACCAGGGCGTTGAGGTCGCCGATCTCGGCGTTTTCCAGGAGGGTAGCCAGCTGGACGCCATTCGGGTCAGTGACCTCGTCGATGCTGCAGGCGGTGAGCATCAGGAGCATAGCGCAGGTTAAAATTGAAATTATATTTTTCATTGGAAAATCCTTTTTCACGTTTTTAAATCGGGTTTAAAACTGCATGCCAATGTGGAAGTAGAACTGGCGCGCGCTCGGAAAAGGCGCCACTTCGATGCCGGTCGACAGGCCGGTGCCGCCCTTGGTGGAGGTTTCCGGGTCGTAGCTGCTGTAATCGGTCAGGGTCAGGATGTTCCTGCCGGAAACGCCGAGGCGCAGGCGCTGCAGGGTGTTGCTGAATTTGGGCAGGGTATAGTACAGGCCCACTTCGCGGAGGCGGAAGTAGGAAGCGTCTTCGATAAAGCCAGTCAGGTTGTCAAACTCTCTTGGCGTGTTGTTCCCGATGTCGGTCAGCAGGCGGGAGAGGTTCAGCACGTCGCCGCCTTGCTTCCAATGGGCCAGGAAATTGAAGTCGATGTTCCTGGCGATCTTGATCTCGTTGTACCAGCCCAGCTGGAAATCCGGCTCCACGTCGCCGATGGTCACCGGCCCTTCGGCGCTGCTGCCTTTCAACTGAGTGACCGGCTGGCCCTGTTCGATGTAGAAGGATCCCAGGCCCAGGCCGAAGGCCACGCCTTCCGGAACGAAAGGCTGTACTCCTAACCGGGTGACTTCCGAGCGGTTGAACCAGAAGTTGACTGTCGAGTTCCAGTTGAAGTTTGGCACGTTGACCGGGTTGATGTTCAGAGATACCTCCAGGCCGCGGTTCTGCAGGTCGAAGTCGTTGCGGATTTCGTTGTCATAACCGGTAGAGGCAGGCAGGTCGAAGAAGTACAGCAGGTTTTCGACGTTGCGGATGTAGTAGGTCAGCTCCACGCCCAGTTTGTTGTTGAAGAGCGTCAGGTCGGTGCCGAATTCCAGTTCCTGGGAGGTTTCCGGCTCCAGGTCGGGGCGGCCCAGGTTGCCGTCGTTGAGGGCGATGGCGGCGCCGACGTTGCCCGCCACGTTGGTCCGCAGCAGGGAAGTATACAGAGAACCAAAGGTGGCGCTGCTGCCCGTCTCCCCATAGGCGACGCGGAGCTTCCACTGGTTGACCAGGCTGGACGACCAGAAATCGAAGTTGGCGATGTTCACGGCCAGCGAGGCGCGCGGGAAGGCGAACAGCTTGTTCGGGTCGCCGTTAAGGCTCGACTTGTCAAAACGGGCGCCAACCGTAGCAATGATCTTATCGTCCCAGTTGGCCTGCTCCTGCAGGACAATACCGAATTCTTCCTCCAGCTCAATCCGTTGTTCGACCACCTGGGCGCCGCTGCTCTGCAGGTTGGTCTGCTGGGAGATGAGCTGGGTGGAACGGTCCAGGACAAAATTGCGGTCAAAGTTCAGGTAAGTCACGCCCACCTGGGTGTTCAGGTTCAGGCCGCCGGGAGAGAAGTAGTCGATGATACCGAAGGCCTGATAGTTATAATTGAATACTTTGTTCTTGCCCACGCCGATGAAGCCGTTGTCCCGGCCCCGCTGCGCCTGGTGGGTTTCCGGAACGTAAACGAAGGTTTCGTTCAACAGGAAATCCACGCCGGCATTGCCCACGAACTTGACGACCAGGTTATCGGACTGGTAGGCGTTGAACTCCATATTGGCGCCGGACAGGAAGCGGTTGTTGCGCTCCTCGTTCTTGGTTTGGTCCCTTACGAAAATCGGGTTGCCGGCAGCGTTGGGGTTGTCTGGATAGTTGCCCAGCTCGTCCGGGAACAAGTTCACCCAGTCGCGGGTGAAGGCCAGGTTGTAGCCGTAGCTCAGGCCGCCTTCGTTCTCGTTGCCGGTGAAGCTGCGGCTGGCAAAGGAGTTGATGTAATTGCTGTTGATGCCGATGCGGAACTTGTCCGAAATGCGGTGGTCGACGTTGAGGCGCAGGGAGAAGCGGTCGAAGCCGGTATTCTCGATGATCCCGCCCTCGTCGCGGTAGCTGGTGTTGAAGTAGAAGGTCGTTTTGTCGCTCCCTCCGGATACGGACAGGCGCGAGTCGGTAATGAAGCCGGTATTGCCGTAAATCTCTTTCTCGTAATCGAAGACCTCGCCGGCAGCCTGGGCGGCTTCGAACTTGGCGCGCTCATCCGCATCGTACGTTTCTTCCACCTGTGCGGCCGTGTAATCCCGCCGGCCGACGTAGTTCTGGATCACGTTGACGCCCAGGTCCTGCTCGAAGTTGACCTTGGTCTTGCCGGCAGCCCCCTGCTTGGTGGTAATGATTACCACGCCGGCGTTGGCGCGCGTACCGTAGATGGCAGCGGCTGAAGCACCCTTCAGGACTTCTATGCTTTCAATATCCTCTGGGTTGAGGTCGGCCAGGCGGTTGGAAGCCCCTTCCTCGCTGCCGGAGTTGGCGCC
The DNA here is from genome assembly GCA_020636375.1 of Lewinellaceae bacterium. Taxonomy (GTDB): domain Bacteria; phylum Bacteroidota; class Bacteroidia; order Chitinophagales; family Saprospiraceae; genus JACJXW01. Next base: position 793,190 of record JACJXZ010000002.1, read on the forward strand.
GGAAGCAAACCGCAGGCCACTCGGAATCTCGGCATTGGTGATGTATACGCCATCAATAATGAAGAGGGGCTGGTTGTTGCCGCTGAGGGAAGAAACGCCCCGCAGGCGCAGCGCAATGCCTCCACCGGGAGCGCCGTTGCTCTGTACGATGTTCACGCCCGGCAGCTTGCCGTACAGGGCGCCGTCAACTGTCTGCTGAGTCGTCACTTCAGTCAGCTCCTTGCCGGATACCGTAGCGACGGCGTTGGCCAGGTTGGAGCGCTTGATACCGGAAGCCAGGCCGGTCACGACGATCTCCTCCAGGTTGGCAATGTCCTCTTCCAAGGCGACGCTGACATTCCTGTTGGAAGAAGTGACTTCGACTACCTTGGATTTGAAGCCGGTATAGGAGAAAAGCAGGGATGCCGGGCTGCTTTCAACATTGAGGCTGAATTCCCCGGCGAAATCGGTGACGGTACCGCTGGTCGTCCCCTTGACGATGATGGATACCCCGATCAGCGGTTCTCCGCTTTCGCTCTTGACCGCACCGGTAACGGTGTACTGAGCCGTAGCCGCAGCTGTAACGAACAACATCGCCAACAGCAGGGCTGTTTTTGTAAATTGCTTCATGCTCTAGTGAGTTTTGATTAAACAATGGTTATCGCTAACCTATTCATGCTTGGTTCTATAATAACTATCAACGTGTATTGAATGACTTACGCGGCTTGTTGGGGAAGTTTATGGCATAACAGAAATGAATGATCGCTAATGGAGTTTGTTTGCGGAAGTTTAAATGATCAGGAGTCAAAATTCAGAAGCTAAGATAATAATTTTCCGGATTATTGGATTTTGCGGGGCTTTTTTATCTGATTTTTGATTTAAGGGGAACGTTAATCCCAGGTAAATCAAACATCACAAATCGCCCATCAACCCTTGTAAATGAGAGGAGAAGAGGGATTTATGAGGTTCGATGTGTGACGTTTGATTTTTGATTTGCTGGAGAACTGCCGCGTGAGCATTAGCCCTTCCTCCCCAACCCCGCCTTCGGCTCCGGAATCCAATGCCCATGCCCGCCGGCCCGCTCGTCGTTGAACTCGGTCGGGGCCTTGCCCGATGCCATGTAATCTTTCCAGGTTTCGGCAGGAGCGCCGTTGTCCTTTCTCACCATCGTAATGCACTCCTCCACCGGGCAGGCCAGCGAACAAAGGTTACAGCCCACGCAGTTCTCCTCGATGATAGCCGGCACGCGCCCCTGGCCGTTGCCGGGCAGGGCGATGGCCTGGTGGGCGCCGTCCTCGCAGGCGGTATAGCAGAGCTGGCAGCCGATGCATTTGGCGGCGTCGATCTCGGCTACGACCTTGTAGTTGAGGTTCAGGTTTTCCCAGGTGGTGACGTTGGGCAGGGCTTTGCCGATGAAGTCGTCGAGCCGTCCGAAACCCTTGTCTTTCATGAACCCTTCCAGGCCGGCCAGCATCTCCCGCACGATGCCGAAGCCGTAGTGCATCACGGCGGTGCAGACCTGCACGTTGGAGGCGCCGAGCAGCATGTGCTCCGCCGCGTCCCGCCAGTTCTCGATGCCGCCGATGCCGGAGATGGGAATGTGAACGCCGCTGTGCTGGGCGCAGTTTTTAACCATGTTCAGGGCGATGGGCTTGACCGCCGGGCCGCAGTAGCCGCCGTTGGTACTCTTGCCGTCGACCTCCGGATAGGGCACGAACCGGTCGAGGTCGACGCCCATCAGGCTCTGGATGGTATTGATCAGGGATATGGCGTCCGCCCCGCCCTGGGCCGCCGCCAGGGCCGGCTCGGTGATATCGGTAATGTTGGGCGTCAGCTTGACGATCACCGGCACGGTGGCCACTTCCTTTACCCATTCGGTGATGAGCCTGAGTACCGATGGCTCCTGGCCGACGGCCGAGCCCATGCCCCGCTCGCACATGCCGTGGGGGCAGCCGAAGTTGAGCTCCACCCCGTCCGCCCCGGCGTTCTCCACATCCTTCACGATCTGGTGCCACTCTTTTCGGGACTCTACCATGAGCGAGGCCACTACCGCATGATCCGGAAAGTATTTTTTCACCTCTTCGATCTCCCGCAGGTTGTCGGCCAGCGGCCGGTCGGTGATCAGCTCGATGTTGTTGAACCCCACCATGCGGTTGCCCCGGTAGTTGATCGCCCCGTACCGGCTGGAGGTATTGATGATGGGCACGCCGAGGGTCTTCCAGACCGCCCCGCCCCACCCGGCGTCGAAGGCCTTCATGACCTGATAGCCGGAGTTGGTCGGCGGCGCCGAAGCCAGCCAGAAGGGGTTCGGGGAACGGATGCCGGCGAGGTTGGCGGTGAGGTTTGGCATGGGTCTGTTTTTTTACGCCAGTTTTTTTGCCTTTGGCGTTAGTTTAAAAGTAAACTGTAACTATTCAGCATCAATGGAACAGCCCATTTTCTGCCGCTGGCTTCGATGATGCTGAATAGTTACTGTACACTTACAATAGCGATATCACAGAATTGAACACTCATATTCCTTCCCCTCTGGCCGAATTGGATATATACTGATCCATCCCCCGCCCCGCCCGCTTTCCGTCCGCCGCCGCGTTGACCACCTCTGCTCCGCCGTTGAGGGCGTCGCCGCCGGCGAAGTACTTCGGGTTGGAGGCCTGGAAGGTTTCCGGGTTGACGGCAATGCGCCCCTGGCCGTCCCGGTCCAGGCCGTCGATCAACTCCAGGAAGGCCGATCGTTTGGACTGCCCCGTGGCCAGGATGGCCTGGTCGCAGGCCACCTCGAATTCGCTGCCGGGAATGGGGACGGCCTTGCCGCCCTCCGTTCGGGTCCGGATAAACCGGACGCCGCTCACTTCTTTTTCGCCCAGGATGGCCACAGGCGAGGCGTTGAACACCCCCCGGGCACCCACCGACTTGGCCAGCTCGTATTCGAATTCATAGGCGCCCATCTCCTCTCTGGAGCGGCGGTAAACCAGCGTCACCTCCTCCGCCCCCAGGCGGGCAGCCTCGGAAGCCGCGTCCATGGCCGTGTTGCCGCCGCCGACGACCACTACCCGGCGGCCGACGGCCACCGACAGGGGATCCAGCTTGACCTGCTCGATGAACTCCGTGGCGCCGACGCAGTTGGCCAGCCCCTCGCCTTCGATGCCCAGGCGCCGGGTCGGCCCCAGGCCGATGCCCAGAAAGATGGCGGCGTAATTCTTTTCCAGCTCGGTGATTTGCTCCCTGCTTTCGATGGGATGGCCGTAATGAATCCGGAACTGAAACTGCGCCCGGAGATACTCCACTTCTTCCAGGACATCCTCGTTCGTGACCTTATAGGGCGCGCAGCCGTACAACGCCAGCCCCGACGGCTGGCTTTTGGCCTCGAAAATATCCACCTCGTAGCCCATCCGCCGCAGCTCGCAGGCGCAGGCGATGCCCGCCGGGCCGGCGCCGACGACGGCTACCTTATGGCCGTTGGCCGGCCCGGGTTCGTAGAGCTTCCGCCCCTGCTCCACAACCTGCGCGGTGGCGTAGCTCTGCAGCCGCCCGATCTCGATGGGCCTGACGTCCTGGTGGTTGTACACGCAGGCGCCCTCGCACAGCACCTCGGTGGGACAGACCTTGCCGCAGATGTTGCCGAAGTAATTGGAATCGTAGATGGTGCGCGCCGCGCCCGCCACGTTGCCCGTGTGGATCTGCCGGATAAACAAAGGGATGTCGATGCCGGTCGGGCAGGCCTGCACGCAGGGCGCGTCGTAACAGAACAGGCAGCGCGCGCTCTCGTAGTAGGCCATGGTGGCGTTCATGTACGGCTTGATCTGTTCGAAGCTGGTTTCGAGGTCTTTTTCGGTGGTCGGTGTCTGGTATTCGGCCATGAAGAATGAATGAATGAAGGAATGAAGGAATGAAGGAATGAAGGAATGATTGACTGCTCGCTTCATGCCTTTCCCGGTTTTGCGGTTTTACATTTTGCGGTTTCACAGTTCCGTCAGCCGCCCGTAAGTTTCCGGCCGGCGGTCGCGGAAGAACTGCCAGGTGGAGCGCACCTCTTCGATCATGTCGAGGTCGAACTCGGCCACCAGCAGTTCGTCCTGGTCTTCGGAAGCCTGGGCGAAGATTTGCCCGCGGGGGTCCACGAAGTAGGAAGAGCCGTAGAAGCGGCCGATGTTCCAGGGCGCTTCGGTGCCCACCCGGTTGATGCAGCCCATGAAGTAGCCGTTGGCTGCGGCGTGGGCCGGCTGCTCCAGCTTCCAGAGGTACTGCGACAGGTAAGCACCGTAGCGGAGGGTTGTAGACGATCTCGGCGCCGTTCAGGTCAGTATGCGCGCGCCGTCCGGAAAGTGGCGGTCGTAGCAGATGTAGACGCCCACCCGGGCGTAGCGGGTCTCGAAGACCGGGTAGCCCAGGTTGCCGGGCTTGAAGAAGTACTTCTCCCAGAAACCGGAGGTGTGGGGGATATGGTTTTTACGGTATTTGCCCAGATAAGTTCCGTCGGCGTCGATCACGGCGGCGGTGTTGTACAGCACGCCCGGCTGCTCCTTCTCGAAGACGGGCACGATCATCACCATCTGGTACTTTCTGGCGTATTCCGCCATGCGCTCTATCGTCGGGCCGGGCACGGATTCGGCGGAGGCATACCATTTGGCATCCTGCCCGGGGCAGAAGTAGGGGGTGTTGAAAATCTCCTGCAGGCAGAGAATCTGCACACCCTGCCTGCCGGCGTCTTCAATAAAAGGAATGTGCTTCTGCACCATGGCTTCCTTGATCTCTTCGATGGTACCCTGGCCTTCGGTTTTGGCGAGGCTCATCTGGATGAGGCCGGATTTTATTTTTCTTGGCATTGCGGATGATTTGTGGTTTACCTGCATACTTCACCATAAAAAAGTAAAGCGTGGTTAATTTCAGACTTCAGGTTCATAGTTTTGATTTCCAGATCCTGCAAGTAATTCAATTATTACTATTCAGCTTTATTCATTATCCCATGTTTGATGAGAAGGTTATATAAAGTTGATGCCCTTTGAAGGATATCTTGATTTGTTGGCTCATACACAACTTCGTTTAGATCATTTTTAAAATAATCCATATCTGCAGCTTCAAAATCACGTTGAAAACTTTTGATTAGCGGCATGAGCTTTTCCTTGACGATATCATGCCATGCCGGATCAATAAGCACGAATATTTCATCTTCGCCGTACGGACAACTTTCCCGGTAGTTTCTCCATACATTCTCAAACTCTGCAAGCAAGTTAAAAGATTGTACACTAAGAATGTTGGCACCCCAGCTTTTATTTACAAGAGCAGCCAACTTGTATTCCATGTACAAATCTTCAAGTGCACAGGAATAGGCCATTTTTTCCTGTTTGACAATTCTTGTCAAATAGTTGTAAATATCTAATAAAATTCTTTTTTCTTCTTCTGTATTCGAGTTGATTTGATCTAAAATATGTTCTGGTGTACCGTACATAGAATTCAATGAGTTTATCTGCCTGATTCATACTCATTTAATTTTTTATAAAGGTTATCGACAGATTTGATAATATCTTCATCCGAAGGCCTGTCAATTTCTTGCCTGGAACATTTTTCATAGTCAATGCCGCGCACTAAAAAATCTTTCTCCACGCTATCAAGCAAGGGTAATTGATATTGATCTAAAAGAACTTTATAAGATAAATCTATAAATTTAAGCGCCGGGCTGTTGGAATAAGAAACATTTTTATAATATTCCTGAAGTTGACAGTTAAGCCTATCGAACAGTTCAACCGTTTCTGAGGAAAAAATCACGGAATCGCCATCTAGAATATAAGTAAAATCTTCCAGAATGGAAATAATAGTAGACTCATAGAATTCATTGAATCGCCTCAGCCTGCATATTTCATAATAAAAAAGTAAAGCGTGGTTAATTTCAGACTTCAGGTTCATAGCTTTTAATTGAAAAATTTATCTAAGAAATCATCGGTGATAGCAGATAATGGTATATGCGTCAGCTCTTGGAAATTAGGGCTGTTGGGGTCAACAGGATTTCCGAATTCGTCGAGCCTGACTCCATTTTTAGTGACCCTTACATATGGAACTCGTTGGTTAGGCCAAGGAGATTTTGGTTTGCCATCCATGATTCTAAGATTATTGAAGTTGTCTTTCTTCCAGTACAAACCTTGTTTATCAGCTAACTTCGACCCCGGCAAACCCTTCCAACTCTCCGGCATTTTACTAAGAACCCTCCGCCCTCCCACAGTCGAAAAAAGCTTGTTCCACAAGGTAAACACCTTTTCCACTTTCCTCCAGGCATCCCTGATATTGTCGGCCTTCCTGATCACCTTAATCACTTCGTCCCCCGGCACTATGGCGCCAACGATCCCAACACAACCCCAAAAATAGTGCCCGGCATGAAAATCATTATAAGCGCCAATCAAATCTCCTATCCCGGGCGTGAATTCCAGTAAAATTGGGAACAGCTCTTCCTGAAACACCTCCATCGCCAGTTGCCATAAATAAGGATCGTCAGGATTTTCGCCCAGTTCATCCATGAAAGCTTCGTAAAGTATGGCGGCAGCAAGATAGACATCTTCTCCATATTGATCAATAAACGCTTCAAGGTCTACATTGGCCGCTGCGTAATCAGGGTAATGTGCAAGAAGATGTTCGTGTTTAAGCCTGGCATATTTCTCCAGCGCTGCTCTTTCAAAATCTTCACCGCTACAAGGGCTAATATTATGTATAGCCACAAGTTCTTTTTCGGGCGACAATTCAAGATTATGGCCAAATAAACAAGGGTAGCTTGCCCCGCTTGCTGCAACAGCATAACCTATGAACACTGCCCAGAAAAAGCACCATCTTCCCGGCATTTTTTTAGTTTTTGGGATTTGAAGTTCGCTTTTCATTCATCTCTTATCTTAGAGCTTTTAGCGTCTCTGATAAACGCTGCCAGGCTTTCAAGCCACATGTTCTGCTAAGTTGAAATCCGTATACACAAATGCACAAATGAGGGCGCTCCGGCAAGTCCGGCAAAGGAATGAATGACTGGAGGAATGAATAAAATGGTGATGTATGTTAAATTGACATTCATTAATAAATACATGATGGTTTCTATTCATTCCATCATTCCTTCGTTCCATCATTCCTTATCAGAAGTTTCCGGAGTGCCCTCACCAACACACACCTCCCCCCTACACCACCTTGCCCGCCTTCCCCCTCCTCACAAACTGCCCATACCCCTTCTTCACCTTCACCTCCCCCTTATCTATCGCCACTTCCCCCCGCAGGATCACCGTCTCGCACTTGCCCTGCACCTCCCAGCCTTCGTAGGCGGAGTAGTCGACATTCATATGATGATTAGATGCCGAAAGCTTATGCTGATGAAGCGGGTCGAAGATCACCAGGTCGGCATCAGAGCCGACGGCGATGCAGCCCTTCCGGGGATACATGCCGAAGATCTTCGCCGGGTTGGTGGCCGTCACCTCCACGTACTTATTGGGGCTGATGCGGCCCTTTTGTACGCCTTCTGACCAGAGCAGCTCCATGCGGTGCTCGATGGCGGGGTGGCCGTTGGGTATTTTCGAAAAATCGTCCTTGCCCATCATCTTCTGCTCCCATTGGAAGGGGCAGTGGTCGGTGGCAACGACCTGCACCAGCCCCTGGTTCAGGCCGGCCCAGAGGGTTTCCTGGTCCTTCTTCTGGCGCAGGGGCGGGCTCATCACCCATTTGGCGCCTTCGGGGTTTTTCTCATACAGAGAAGCGTCGAGCAGCAGATACTGGATGCAGGTCTCGACGAACACCTTCTGGTTGCGATACGTGGCCTCCCGCACCTGGTTGAGCGCGCCCTCGCAGGTGAGGTGCACGATGTAGGCGGGCACGCCGGTGTAGTGGGCCAGGTCCACAAACCGGCCCGACGCCTCCGCTTCGGTGACTTCCGGCTGCGACAGATAGTGGTAAAGGGGAGAGAGCTTGCCCTCCGCCCGGTGTTTGGCAATCAGGCCGTCGATCATGTCGCCGTTGGTGGCGTGCACGGTCACCATGCCGCCCCGTTCCCTGACCTCCTGCATCAGGCCCACCATCTGCCCGTCGTCGATCATCAGGGCGCCCTTGTAGGCCATGAAGGTCTTGAAGGAAGTGATGCCTTCTTTTTCGATCAGCTGCCCCACCTCCTTGCGCGTGCTTTCGTTGAAATCCGTGACCGCCATGTGGAAGGAGTAGTCGCCGTAGCAGTTGCCGTCGGAGCGGCCCCGCCAGGCTTCCAGGGCGTGGTAGAGGGGTTTGCCCTGTGTTTGTAAAATAAAATCGATGACCATAGTGGTGCCGCCGTGCAGGGCCGCCAGCGTGCCGGTGGCATAGCTGTCGCTGGAAAAGGTGCCCATGAAGGGCATATCCAGGTGCACATGGGGATCGATGCCGCCGGGAAAGACGATTTTGCCCGTAGCGTCGATGGTTTGGCTGGCGCGGACGTTCAGGCCCTTGCCTATGGCCTGGATGCGTTCGCCTTCGATGTAAATGTCGGCCTGGTAATCGTCGGAAGCGGTGATGACCCGCGCGTTTCTGATGAGGATGGACATAGTATTCTGAAGGTTTCTTGTTTGTTGTCCGCCTAATTTAGGCGAAAATTTTATAAACTGCCAATGTAGCATATACTTACTCACCTAAAAAACCTCACCAGCCCCCAATACAACCCAAAGGCCAGGAAAAAAGTAACGAACCACGCATACGAATACAGATCCATCCAGAATGTGCCGATGCTTTCCGCCGGAATGACATAAACCGTGGCCAGGAAACCGGGCAGCACCGGCAGCAGGCTCGCGCCGAAAGCGATCCATGCCCTTTGGTTCCATCCCTTGTAGATGCCCCCCAGCTTGAACAGCTGCGCCAGGTCCAGCTCCGTCTTCCGGATGACGTAATAATCGCAGATCATCACCCCGGCCAGGGCGCCCAGCAGGGCCGAATAGGCAATCAGCCAGACGAAGATGTACCCGTGCGGATCGGCCAGCAGCTTCCAGGGGAAGATCAGGATGCCGATAACGCCGGTGATGTACCCGCCCATCCGGAAGCTGATGCGGCTGGGCATGATGTTGGCGATGCTGTTGGCCGGCGCCACCACGTTGGCGGCAATATTGGTGGACAGGGTGGCGATGGTCAGCCCGATCATGGACAGGGCGACCACCAGGGGAGATTCGAACCTGCCCAGCAGGACAACGGGATCCCAGATGGCCTCCCCGAAAATGATGACCGTCGCGCTGGTCACCGCTATGCCGATGAACGAGAACAGCACCATGGTGCCGGGCAGGCCGATGGCCTGGCCCAGAATCTGGTCCTTCTGTGTTTTGGCGTAGCGGGTAAAATCGGGGATGTTGAGGCTAAGGGTGGCCCAGAAGCCGACCATGGCGGTGAGGCCGGGCCAGAAAATCTTCCAGAAATTCACGTCCGACCCTTTGGCCAGGAAGTAAGAAGCGTCCAGGATCTCGCTCATAGAACCCACCCGGAACCAGGCCCAGAACAGCAGGCCCAGCCCGATCAGCAGCAGGAAGGGCGCCGCCCAGTTTTCCAGCTGCTTGATCGACTCGATGCCGCGGTAGATGATCCACATATTCATCGCCCAGAACAACAGGAAGCAAAAGAGCTGCCCCAGGTTGAGGCCGATGAAATCGCCCAGGTAGGGGCTGCTGGCCAGTCCCGGCCAGACGGTGAGCAGCAACTGGTAAATAGCCGCCCCGCCGATCCACGTCTGTATGCCAAACCAGCCGCAGGCGACCAGCCCCCGGAGCAGGGCCGCCAGCACCGCCCCGTCCACCCCGAAGTTCAGGCGCAGGAATACCGGCAGGGGGATGCCGTACTTGGTGCCTACGTGAGCGTTGAGGATCATGGGGATAAGCACAATGACGTTGCCCAGCAGGATGGTCAGCAGCGCCTGCCACCAGTTCATGCCCTGCTCGATCAGGCTGCTGGCCAGCATGTAGGTGGGAATGCACACGGCCATGCCCACCCAGATGGCGGCGATGTTCCATTGGTTCCAGGTGCGCTCCGCCGCCGGTACAGGGGCAAAGTCCTCGCTGTACAGAGGGGAGTCGCTCACGTCTTCGGTGAGCTCGACAATCTCTTCTTTCATGTGAGGCAGTTTATCTTTTTGGCTGACGTGATTTCCGGCCCGGGGGGAGCATGGAGGAAATCACCTCAGCCAACATGGGCTTTGCTAGTGCTTTCGGCACTAAATAAAGGGGCAATAAACTTGCTCTTTTCCACCGCGCCTTCGTTGGCTCAAAGGGCTTCGTAGCTACGGCTACGATCCCTTCAAGCCGCCTTGGCCCGGCGGAAAATAGCGGCGTTTCTTATCACCCTTTACTTAATGCCGAAAGCACTAGTTCACCCCGCTTTCTATGGCTATTCTACTACGGGTTCAATTTTGAGATACGCACCCATCCAGGGATGGTCCTCACGCAGAGAAGCGCAGAGGTGCGGAATTCTCGAACCATTGCGCCTCATATGTTTGAAAGACCGCAAGGAACGCGGAGGGCCACAGAGGAGGGTCTTGCAGCTCCGCTGCGCAGGCCGCATGCATGTACGCAAAGCTCCCGGAAACGCCTCACGGCATCTTCTCTCTGTGGTTCCCCGCGCCCCCTGCGGTTAAAAAAACAGGGAGCCTGCCTGCCTGGCCCAGTCGCCAGCCGGTCAGGCAGGCGCAGAGCGCCGCAGATAAAGGCAGCGTACCTCCGCGTGAAATTTCGCCTCGCGGGGGATGCAACTTGAAATCAAACCACCACTCCCTCCAACGCCTTGCCCATCAGCACCAGCGCCTCCCCCACATCGTCCGCCGACGCGGTCAGCGGCGGAGAGATGCGGATGACGTTGCCGTACAGGCCGCCCTTGCCGACGAGCAGCCCTTCCTTTCGGCACAACTCCATGAAGTGGCCGGCAGCTTTCGGCGCCGGCTCCTTGCGCTGTCTGTCTTGCACGAATTCAAGGCCCTGCATCAGGCCCATGCCCCGGACGTCGCCGATAAACGGGTGCTTTTCCGCCAGGCGCTCCAGCCCCGCCCGGAGTGCTTTCCCAACGCGGGCCACGTGTCCGGGATCGGCTTCTTTCTCCAGCACTTCCATGGTGGCCAGAGAGGCGGCGCAGGCTACCGGGTTGCCGCCGAAGGTGCTGATGGTCAGGCCGGCGCCGGCGGTGCTCTCCGCGATTTCGGATGTTGTCATGGTATTGCCCAGCGGAAAGCCGTTGGCGATGCCCTTGGCCATGGTCATAATATCAGGCTCCACCTCCCAGTGTTCGATGCCGAACCACTTTTCGCCGGTGCGCCCGAAGCCGGTCTGCACCTCGTCGCTGACGAACAGGCCGCCGTAGTGGCGGATGATGTCTGCCACGATCTTAAAGTACTCAGGCGGAGGCGTGATGAAGCCGCCCACGCCCTGTATGGGCTCGGCGAGGAAGGCGGCGATGCGGCCCGAAGTGGTGGTCTTGATCACCTCTTCTACATCGTGCGCGCAGGCCACCCCGCAGGAGGGGTATTTCAGCTTGAGCGGGCAACGGTAACAGTACGGGTTGACGGCGTGCTTGATGCCCAGGATGTGCGTGCCGCCGAGGCGCCAGGTGGACTGCCCCGTGAGGCTCATGCCCATGGCGGAACGGCCGCTGTAGCCGTGCCGCAGGGCGATGACCTCCTGGTTGCCGGTGTGCTGCCGGGCCAGCATCACCGCCGTCTCGTCGGCATCCGTGCCGGAGGTGGTGAAGTAAGATACCTGTATCCTGCCCGGCGCCAGCTGCGCCATTTTCTCAGCCAGGTTGACATGGGCCTCGTTGGGATAGAGCGTGGAGGAATGAATGAGCTTCTCCGTTTGCTCCCGGACGGCCTGAGTTACTTCGGGCCGGTTGTGCCCGACGCTGGTGGTCAGGATGCCGCCAAAAAAGTCCAGGTACTTGTTGCCGTCTACGTCCCAGACGTGCAGGCCCTCGCCCCGCTCCAGCGGCAGCGGCTCGGTATAGTACAACAGGTGGTTGGGGAACAGGTATTTCTTCTGCTTGTCGAGAATCTCAGCTTTTTTGCTGGTTGCGATTTTTCCGGTTTCCATGGGTAGTGGATGAATGAGTGGATGAATGAATGAATGAGTGAATGAGTGAATGAGTGAATGAGTGAATGAGTGAATGATTGGGGTTCTTTGGCATTATGGAAACACTGCCAGGCCAACACTATGACAATATAACACTATGACAATATAACCATCCAGCCGACTCCCCTCCTACCCTACGTCGTCCAGTCCGTCCAGGCTTCCGGGTTCCACTTGGTGGTGGTCTTCTTCAGCTGGGTCCAGAACGGGATGGAGCTCTTGCCGGTGATGTCGCCCACGCCGAAACGCGATTCGTTCCAGCCGCCGAAGGGGAAGGGTTCCCGTGGCACGGGTACGCCGATATTGACCCCCACCATGCCGGCGCTGACCCGTTCGGCGACGTACTGCGCCATGCCGCCGTTCTCGGTGAAAACGGAGGAGGCGTTGCCGTAGTTGGAGCTGTTCTCAATGCGGATGGCCTCGTCGACGTCATCGGCGCGCAGGATGGCCAGCACCGGGCCGAAGACTTCTTCCCGGGCAATGGCCATATCCGGGGTGACGTAATCGATGACGGTAGGCCCGACGTAAAAGCCGCCTTCCTTTCCAGGCACGGTGGCGTTGCGGCCATCGACCAGCACTTTAGCGCCGGCGGCCTCGGCTTCGGCGATGTAGCGCCCGATTCGTTCCTTGGCTTCTTTGCTGATCACGGATCCCAGGTTTTTTCCCGGTATGATCTTTCGGGCCTCCTCGCAGATCTTTTGGACGATGTGGTCCGTTTTGCCCACTGCCACCATAGCTGAGGCGGCCATGCAGCGCTGCCCGGCGCAGCCCGACATGGATGCCGCTATGTTGGCGGCCGACATGGCCAGGTTGGCGTCCGGCAGGACGATGAGGTGGTTCTTGGCGCCGCCCAGGCACAGGGCGCGCTTGAGGCTGGAGGTGGCGCGGCGGTAGACGATGCTTGCCACGCGGGTAGAGCCGACGAAGGTCACGGCCTGTATCCCCGGATGGTCGCAGATCGCCTCGACGATCTCCTTGTCGCCGTTGACGATGTTGAAAACTCCGTCCGGAAGGCCGGCTTGCTTGAGCAAGGTTGCGATTTTCTGGGCGCTCAGCGGCACCTGCTCGGAAGGCTTCAGGATCATGCAGTTGCCCAGGGAGAGGGCGTTCGGGATCGTCCACAACGGCACCATGAACGGAAAGTTGAAAGGCGTGATGGAAGCCACGACGCCCATGGGCACGTGCGACGTGCGGCATTCCACCCCCTTGCTCACCTCCTGCACCTCGTCGCTGATGATCTGGGGCAGGGAGCAGGCGAACTCCGACAGTTCGATGCCTTTGAGGACTTCCGCCTCGGCCTCCTCCCGCGTCTTGCCGTTTTCGAGGTGGACCAGCTCCGTGAGCTCCGCTTTGTGCTCCTCCAGCAAGGCCCGGAACCGGAAGAACACCTGCACTCTTTCTTTGATGGTCAGGGCCGCCCAATCGCGGGCAGCGCGATGCGCGGCGGCCACCGCCTCGTCCAGGGCTTCTTTGTCGGATAAGGTAACGGAAGAAAGCGTGGCGCCATCCAGTGGGCTGATGACGGGCATCGCCCGACCGCCGTTTTGGCGGAACGCGCCGGCGATGTAATTCCTGGCTTCGGGAAAAGATAGGGCGTGTATGCTCATTGCTTTGGTGGTTTTAAGTTTGGCAGGGAACCACTAAATATAAGAGCTTTGTGCCAATGAAACAATCGGAGGGCAGAAAGACTTGCCAAGTTTTTCTGCCTGGTTGTTTGCCGACAAGCTTGTGCGGGCTGACGACGGGCTAGACTAGTCCTGTTGGCACTAAATAACGGGGCAGTTGTTTTCCCGCCGGGAACAACATTCAGTTGTTGGTTGTTAGCTGGCAATCAACGGCTTAGAGACCATGGGTGGGCAATAACCATACTGCTGGACATTTTTTGGACACAGAGTACGCCGACCTGCCCGCCTGCCTACCTGGCAGTAATGGCAGGCAGGCTGTGCCGCAGGCCGGCAGGGAAGACAAGAGCCACACAGAGGCTTGATTATCAACGGAAAAATTTTGCGCACCTCTGTGTTGGACTCTGTGCGCTCTGTGTCCAAAACCATTTTGTCCAACTGATATACTTCAATTTCCCGTTTTTCGACATTGATCATCCAATATTCCGGTATTTGCCCCCAGCACAAACAGACAGGTTTGACCGGTTTGGGGGGCAACCAGGTTTGGGGGGACAGGATTGACAAGATTAACAGGTTTGGGGGGCGGACAGGTTTGGGGGACAGGTTTGGGGGACAGGTTTGACAGGATTAACAGGTTTGGGAGCGAGGGACTGTTCAAAACGCTGTGCCTTTTGTTTAAACCGCAGAGGCCGCGGAGACACGCAGAGAGGTCACAAAGTATTCGCTGTCAAGCGAATACTCTGCGGTTCTCAGTACCTCTGCGGTTCAAAACTTGCGGGCGGACACACATTTCTGAACAATCTCGGGAGCGACCCTTCTTCTGCTGTCAAAGCCAACAAAATCCTGTCCATCCTGTTAATCCTGTCTAACAAAAACCAATTGGCCCAGGCCTGTATATCCTGTCTGCCCGTCACGGCAGCTTCCCGGGGAACCGCTGCGGGTTGGCCTCCTGCATAATCCTGTATGCTCTGAGGCGGCCTTCTCCTGGCACCAAAGCCAACAAATCCTGTCTATCCTGTTAATCCTGTCTACTTATACCGGCAGCTTCCCGGGAAACCGATGAGGGTTGGCCTCCTGCATAATCCTGTACACGCTGAGGCGGCCTCCTGGTACCAAAGCCAACAAATCCTGTCTATCCTGTTAATCCTGTCTACTTATACCGGCAGCTTCCCGGGGAACCGCTGCGGGTTGGCCTCCTGCATAATCCTGTACACTTTTTCGAACACATCCTCCGGCTGGGGTTTACTGAAGTAGTCGCCGTCCGAGCCGTAGGGGGGGCGGTGCTCGTGGGCGGTGAGGGTAGCGGGAGGAGAATCCAGGTAGCGGTAGCCGCCCTGTTTTTCCAGCACCTCGTTCATCATAAAGGCGGTAGCGCCGCCCGGCACGTCCTCATCCATGAAGAGGATGCGGTTGGTCTTTTTCAGGGAGGCCAGGATGCGGTGCTCCAGGTCGAAGGGCAGCAGGGTCTGCACGTCGATCAGTTCGACGGAGATTCCCTGTTTCCTGAGCAGTTCGGTGCCGGCTTGTGCGACGCGGACGCAGGAGCCGTAGGTCACCAGGGTGAGGTCGGTGCCTTCCTCCAGGATTTCCGGCACGCCCAGGGGGACGGCATAATCCCCGATGTTTTCCGGCAGGGGTTCTTTCAGGCGGTAGCCGTTGAGGCACTCGATGACGAGGGCCGGGTCATCCGATTGCAGCAGGGTGTTGTACATCCCGGCGGCCTGCGTCATGTTGCGGGGCACGCAGACGTATATGCCCCGCAGGGAATTGATGACCATGCCCAGGGGCGATCCGGCGTGCCAGATGCCTTCCAGCCGGTGGCCGCGGGTTCGGATAATGGCCGGGGCCATCTGCTTGCCGTTGCTGCGATAGCGCAGGGTGGCCAGGTCGTCCATCAGGGGCTGGAGGCCATAGATCAGGTAGTCGAGATATTGAATCTCGGCGATGGGCCGCAGGCCCCGCATGGCCATGCCGATCGCCTGCCCCATGATGGTGGCTTCCCGGATGCCGGTGTCGAACACCCGTTCCTCCCCGTATTTGGCCTGCATGCCGGCGAAACCCTGGTTGACGTCGCCGATCCTGCCGACATCTTCGCCAAAGGCGAACAGTTCGGGCATGCGGCCCAGGGCCTGGTCGAAGAAGGCGTTCAGGATTTCATATCCGTTCCGGAGCTGCGGCGCCTCCGGGTATTTTGCCGGCACGGCCGGCACCTTGAGGGCCGATTTCGGAGAGTCGCTGTGCAGGTGGGTGTGGTAGCGCCGGTTGGCATCCTGGTTGGCCTGGCCGATCCATCCTGCCAGTTCCTGTTCCGCCGCGTGGCCGGAGCCCATCAATTGGTGGTACATGCGGCGGGCGTTTTGCACCAGCTCGCTGCCCAGGGGGTTCATGAGGCTTTTCAGTTCCTTCTTTATGGCGTCCGTTTCTCCGCCGTCGGAGGGAATCCGGGAATAGATGGCCTGCAGGGATTTGAGTTGCTCTTTGGCTGGTTGGTTAAAAGCTTTCCAGGCCCGGTCCCGGCACTGTTTGACGTACGCTTTAGCTTCTTTGCGGATGGCTTCCGTTTCTTCCTGCGCAGCGATCCCCTCCTGTATCATCCACTGCTCCATGAGCAGGATGCAGTCCTTGTCTTTTTCCCACTGCAGGCGTTCCTTGCTCTTGTATCGTTCGTGAGAGCCGGAGGTGGAGTGGCCCTGCGGCTGGGTTACTTCCTGGACGTGGATCAACGCCGGAATATGCGTGGCGCGTATTTTTTCGACGGCCTCGGCGTAAAGCTGCACCAGGGTGAGATAATCCCAGGCTTTAACGGTGTAGATTTCGAGGCCCGATCGGCCGTCGCCCTCCACCTGCATGCCGGCCAGGGCATCGGAAATGCTGCTCTTTGCCGTCTGGTATTCGATGGGGACAGAGATGCCGTACCCGTCGTCCCAGACGGAGATAGCCAAAGGCACCCGCAGGACGGCGGCGGCGTTGACCGCCTCCCAGAAGATGCCTTCCGAGGTGGAGGCGTCGCCGATGGTGCAGAAACACACCTCGTTGCCCCGGTCCGAAAATGTGGTTTTGCCGGCGAGTTCCTTCACTTCCCGGTACTTGACCGACGCCAGGGCCAGGCCGAGGGCCCGCGCCATCTGGCCGGCAGTGCTGGAAATATCGGCGCTGATGTTGTAGGAATCCCGGTGGTCCAGCCATTCCCCGTTTTTGCCGACCGAGGGCGTAGCGAAGTGGCTGTTCATCTGGCGGCCGCCGGAAAAAGGGTCATTTTCGGCGTCGGCGTACAACTGAGCGAAGAAATCCTCGACCGAGGAAAGGCCCAGGGCAAACATAAAGGTTTGGTCCCGGTAGTATCCGCTGCGCCAGTCTCCACGCCGGAAGGCTCTGGCCATAGCCACCTGCGGGACCTCCTTGCCGTCGCCGATGATGCCGAATTTGGCTTTCCCGGTCAGCACCTCCTTGCGGGCAAGGATACTGGCTTCCCGGCTGATACAGCAAATTTTAAAATCACGGAGGATGGCTGCCCGGGAAAGGCCGCTATCCGTATTGACTGGCTCGTTTAAGGTAAGGTTATCTAGCATAAGCTCTTCTGGTTAAATCTGGTTAGCCTGGTAGGGTCTTTCGCACTTTCGCGAAATAAAATTTCAACAGCCTTTTCAATGCCACGGCGAATATACGAAAAATTCTGTAGAAAGACGCGCTAATAAAATACAATTTAGTCCACCTAAAGGTTCATAATGAGCGTTTTAGAAGCAAGCCCTCCTGGGCCGGTAAAGATAAATTTGACAAATGCCTGGCCCGGGGAAAAGATCGTCTCCTGCCGGCCAAAAAAGCCAAACGGGTTTTGGTTTAACATCTTATTAACCATTTCGCAAATACAAAACTTTTTTTTTGCCTCAGAGTACAGTATTTTTGTGCATACTTATTCAAAATAAAAAAAAATCGTGATGAAAAAAGTACTTTCAGCTTTGGCGATGCTGCTCCTGGTAGCTGCCGCAGGATATAGCCAGAACGATGTCGCAGTTGCAGAGCAGGCTGCTGAAAAACAAAGCGGACCGGTGATGGCCTTCGAAACGGAAACGGTCGATTACGGCGTCATTGAGCAGGGTTCTGATCCCTACCGGGTTTTCAAGTTTACCAACACCGGCACAGAACCCCTGATCATCACGCATGCCAAGGGCAGTTGCGGCTGTACCGTGCCGACTTACCCGAAAGAACCCATCGCCCCGGGCGAGTCCAACGAGATCAAAGTGCGCTATGACACGAACCGCCTCGGCAAATTCACCAAGCGGGTAACCCTGACGACCAATGCCGGCGACGAAAAGCAAATGCTGACCATCCAGGGCGAAGTCGTCAAAAAGGCGGAAGAGCCGGCCGGGCTGCCGACCAACGAAGGCAATATGTTCAACAACAACTGATCATCGGCTGCCCCCCCCGGAAAAGAAAAAGGCTTCGGAAACCCCGAAGCCTTTTTCTTTTCCGAAACGATCCGCCTTCCAACGGCCTGAACAGGAAAAAAGAGGCGGATGATGATGTCGTTACATAAAAAAACCCTTGCTTACGAGAAGCAAGGGCCTCTAACCCAAACAAATAAACACAAAAACTACTTTTTAAGATTCTCTACAAACATAGGATGTTTTATAATAAAAGACAACTCATTCCGCATTTTTTTTGTGACGCCCTTTTTGCCGATCTGATTTAAATAAAGCGCTTTTTTAAAGACCAGAGAGGGCGATTATGTGACAGCAACCCTGATTTTTTATCCGCTTTATAACGTCACAGTTTGTCCGAAATCGGGAATAACCGGGAGAAACTGTTGAGAAACATCCTTTTCGTGACATTGAAAAAAAGAAAAAATGATCTTATTGCTCTCGCCTTCCAAAACCCTCGATTATTCGGAGCCGGAACACGGCCAGTACTCTCAGCCGAGAATGCTTGAAAAGAGTGCCTTTCTGATAGAGATCCTCCGGAAAAAACCGGAAACCGAATTAAAGAAGCTGATGAAGATCAGCGATGAGCTGGCGGCGGTCAATGCCGAACGCTACCAGGATTTTGAGGTGCCTTTCAACCTTTCCAATGCCAAACAGGCCCTGCTGGCTTTCAAGGGAGATGTTTACCTGGGATTGGAAGCGGAATCCTTCAGCGAGGCAGACCTGGCATTTGCCCAGTCACATATTCGCATCCTTTCCGGCCTGTATGGCCTACTCCGCCCTCTCGACCTGATGCAGCCCTACCGCCTGGAGATGGGAACCCGCCTGCAGATCGGGAAGGACAAAGGATTGTATGGATTCTGGGGAGAAGAGATCACCCGCCTGGTCAATGAGGACCTGGAAGCCGTCGGCGGCAAGGCCGTGGTCAACCTGGCTTCCCGGGAGTACTTCTCCGCGGTAAAACCAGCCGCCCTGAAAGGCCGGTTGTTCCACATCCATTTCAAGGAGAAACGCAACGGCGACTATCGGGTCATCGCCTTTTTTGCCAAGAAAGCCAGGGGCGCCATGGCCAGCTACGCCGTCCGGAACCGCATCGAAGACCCGCAAAGGCTCAAAGGCTTCAACTGGGAAGGATATATGTTCAACGAAGCGCTTTCGTCAGACTACGAATTCACCTTTACCCGTTAGCTTACAGCGCTTCCGTCAGGCGGAGATAATCCCGGATAGCCGTGCTGTAACTCTCCCGGATGTCGTTCCCTCCGAACAACGGCGCCCAGGTGGAATCCGCCGCCAGGATGCTGGCCTGGCGCCCGGCGCGCAGGCCTTCATACAGCTGCAGCGCGAGTTCGCGCTGCCGGGCCACCGTTGCCGGCTCCAACCGGTATATGCTGGTGTCGGCCGGCGCTTCCCACCTCACGGTTATTGGCGTGGCGTAGGCCCCGCCGTACTCCGCCGGCTCCAGGAACAGGTAGGCTTCGTCCTTCAGCCAATTGTTGGCGATGACCGGCACCAGCAGGGGCGCCGCGGAAGGCCCGTTGAACTTGCGCAGCCGGTACAGCTCTATCCGGGTGCCCGGCTGTTCGCTCATCTCGTAGTATGCGCTCCGAATATTTTTGAAATACAGCAAAGAGGGGGCCGTCGTCCGGTATGGCGGCTCGCCGGCAGCGCCGCCTGTTTGCCCGCCCTGCCCGCCGCAGGAAAAGAGTATTATCCACAGTGTGCCGAGAAGCGTTATTTTTTTCATAGTTTTATTGCTTTTCCGGGAAGAAGCTCGTCCTTCCCCGAATGAAAAACACATTCCAAACAATATGCAGATCGTAAAGTTTTTGGCCGCCGCCGGGCTGTCCGTCGCAATGGCACTCATCGCCAACACTCACCAGCCGTTCGGGTCGCAGCTGCCTGCCCTGGGGCCTCTGTTCAGCCCCTTTGCAGGTTTCTGGCAGAACGCCGAACCCGTCGGGGCCGGGCCGGCGCCGGCACGCTCCTTCCCCCAGCTGGAAGCGCCGGTGCGGATAGCTTTCGACGAACACATGGCGCCCCACATTTTCGCCGGGAACCTGCACGACGCGGCCTTCGCGCAGGGTTATGTCACCGCCCGGGACCGCCTGTGGCAAATGGACTTCATCACGCGCGCAGCCGTAGGGCGCATTTCGGAGGTTATCGGGGAGCGGGCGCTCGAATACGACCGCACGCAGCGCCGAAAGGGCATGCTGCTGGCCGCCGAAAATGCGCTCCAAGCCTGGAGCCGCTCTTCTGACGAACTGGCCCTGCTCAATGCTTATTCGGACGGCGTCAACGCTTACATCCAATCGCTTCGCCCGGCCGATTATCCACTGGAGTACAAACTGATGGGCTACGCGCCGGAACCCTGGGCGCCCCTGAAGTGCGCCATGCTCTTCAAATATATGGCCGAAAGCCTCTGTTTCCGCAACTCCGACATCCCGGCATCCAATACCCTCGCTCTCCTGGGAGAAGAACGCTTCGCCGAGCTGTTCCCGGAATATGATCCGCAGCAGTCGCCCGTCATTCCGGAAACCGTGGCCTGGGATTTCGACCCCCTGCCCCTCAAACACGAAGCGGCCGCCCCTGCTGAAATGATGAGCGAGCTGATCCGCCACCGGCAGCTGCCGCAGGCGCCGGAAGGCATCGGCAGCAACAACTGGGCGGTGGCAGGCAGCAAAACAGCAACGGGAAAGCCCATCCTCTGCAACGACCCCCACCTCGGGCTGCGCCTGCCGGCCATCTGGTACGAGGTGCAGTTGTCGATACCGGGGATCAACGCCTACGGGGTCTCCCTGCCCGGAGTGCCGGGCATCATCATCGGGTTCAATGAACAGGCCGCCTGGGGAGTGACCAACGTCGGCCACGACGTACTCGACTGGTACAAGATCAAATGGGCGGACGAACAGAAAAACACCTACTACTACGGCGGGCAAACCCGCGAGGTTAGCCGCCTGGTCGAAGTGATCCAGGTCCGCGGCCGCAAGGAACCGGTGCTGGATACGGTCAAATACACCGTCTGGGGGCCGGTGGTTCACGAAGGGGAAGGCCCGCGGCAGGATCTGGCCATGCACTGGCTGGCACTCGACACTCCCTCCCCCAAGCCGTTTTACGAGATCGGCACCTTCCTCGGGCTGATGAAAGCCACCGGGGCTGAGGATTATGCCGCCGCCCTGAGAGCCTACGAAAGCCCCGCTCAGAATTTCGCCTTTGCCAGCAGCGCAGGCGACATCGCCATCACGGTCAACGGCAGCCTGCCCCTGAAAAGGGCCGGGCAGGGCCGGTTCGTACAGGACGGCAGCGATCCCGAAAATGCCTGGTATGGCTTTATCCCCCGGGACCAGATTCCCCAGGTTCGCAACCCGGAGCGCGGCTTCGTCTCTTCGGCCAACCAAAACTCCACCGGGCCGGAATATCCCTACTACTACACCGGCAAGTTCGACCACTACCGGGGGCGGTACATCAACCGGCGGCTCGAAGAGATGGACAGCATCACCGTCGAAGACATGATGGCCCTCCAACTGGACAATTACAGCATACTGGCGGAAGAAGGAGCGCCCCTCCTGCTGGCGCTGCTGGATTCTACCGCTTCCAGCCTCCGCAGCCACCCCGACGTCATGGCGCTTCGCCGGTGGGATTTCCGTTTCGAAAAGGACGCCGCCGCCCCCGTCCTGTTCGACCGGTGGCTGGACGAAGCCCATAAGGCCGCCTTCGACGAGCTCTCTGCCCTGGAGGATTCCCTGGAGGTGATCCTGCCCGAGAAATGGCTGCTGCTGAGCCTGATGCGCTCACAGCCCGGCCACAAAATATTTGACCTTCAGGGAACAGAAGCCCGGGAGGACGCCGCCCAGGTGGTGCGCCTGTCCCTGGAAAAAGCCCTGGAAGAAGGAAACGGGAACGGGCAAACCTGGAGCGCCTACAAGAACACGCAGGCCAACCACCTGGCGCGCATCGGGCCTTTTTCCTCCGGCTTCATCGACGTCGGCGGGTTTGGAGACGCGCCCAACGCCATTAAACCGGACCACGGCCCGTCCTGGCGCATGGTGGTCGACCTGAGCGAGCCGGTCCGCGCCTACGGCATTTATCCCGGCGGACAATCCGGCAACCCGGGCAGCCCCTACTACCAGAGCATGATCGGGCAGTGGGCAGCAGGCCAGTACAACGAGCTCTTCCTGATGAAAGGGCCGGGCGACCGCAGCCGGCCCATCCGGTTTATGGAGGAGTTTGGGGCGAAGACGGAGTAAGGGCGGGATGGTTTTATGGTTATATGGTTAAGCAACCCGCTGCAAATAATGATACAGGAAACCGACTCTAAGCCCCCGTTAATCAGTCATTCACTAATTCACTAATTCACTAATTCACTAATTCAGTCCATGCACTTATCATGAAAACCCTGACATATACCCTCTCCCTCATCGTCCTCGGCACCGTGCTCCAGTACTTCCTGCCCTGGTGGTCTCTGCCGTTTGCCGCCTTCGTGCTGGCTCTTGGTTTCCGCCTTTCGCCCGGGCAGGCCCTGGGCGCCGGCTTTCTGGGCGCCGCCCTGCTGTGGGGCGGGTACGCTGCCTACATCAATGTTTTGAACGAAGGCATCCTGGCGGCCCGCATGGGCGGCCTGTTCGGCGGGCTGGGGCCGGGCATGATGGTGCTGCTGACGGCAACCTTAGGCGGTTTGTTCGGCGCTTTGGGTGCCTGGACGGGCAGCCTGGCGAAGCAAGCCTTCTTTTCGTCGGATAAATTTGCAGGCCGGGCCAGAGGCCTTTAAATTGGGGCCGAAAGGGCGCTGGCAGCGGTATTGGTTATTAGCCACGCTCTCTGGCTTAAGCCGGCGATTTCCGGCAACAACTGATGAAATCATTTACCCATGTCCGACTACGAATACCGGGCGGCTCGCCGCCAACGCAAGATAAAGAACTACTTCCGGAGGATTGCCTTCTACGGCGCCCTGACTGCCATCCTGGCGCTGGTCAATATCTTCACTTATTCCGGCACGCTGTGGTTCCACTGGGCCATACTGGGTTTCGGCATTGACCTCCTGGTCAAGTATTTTGTGATCTTTGGCGTCCCCGGCATCGGGCCTACCGATGAGGACTGGGAAGCGGAGGAACTGGAAAAAGAGATCCGCCGCCTCGAAGCCGGCCGGCAGAAGGAAGATGAACTGGAACTGCGGGAACTGGAACGGCCCCGGCCGAAGGCCTGGGACGAGGATGAGTTGGTTTGAGCAGGGGTTGTGCCACCCCAAAATCCTGACAATCCTGTACATCCTGTCTACAGCCCCCGTCAATCCCCCCGAAGGAGGGAAGTCGTTAAAACAGACCAAGCCCCCAAAACCTGTTGATCTGTCCATCCTGTTAATCCCTGCCGGCCTTGCGGCCACGCAGGCGGGCTGTCTCCCCCAGCATCAAGCCCCCAATCCTGTCCATCCTGTCCATCCTGTCTCCCCCGGCATCAAGCCCCCAATCCTGTCCATCCTGTCTCCCCCGGCATCAAGCCCCCAATCCTGTCCATCCTGTCCATCCTGTCTCCCCGGCATCGAGCCCCCAATCCTGTCCAATCTTCATATCAGCCCCTCCAACTCCCCTCCCCTGGCAAACATCCTGTCCACTTTTTCCTTCACCCTTTTGTCCCCGATCAAAGGCGGCGCGTGGTGCGGCTTGATGCGGGCGTCGATGATGACAGGCCCGTGGCAGCCCCAGTGCTTGTGCTCGGTGAAGGCCTTCACCCCATGGATGTCATGAGACGGGTTGGCCCGGGTGAACGTCGCCCAGAGGAAGTTGTTCAGGGTAGCGCCGAGGAAGGCACTGTCGTCGCACAGGACGATCAGGGGGACGCCGTCCAGGGGGAAGCGCTCCAGGTCTTTAGCCAGCAGCTCGCCATCTTTATAGGAACGCTCATCGGAAAAGGCCGGCCCTTCGATCGCCAGGATGCCGGGCTGGGCAAAACGGGGGTTGTGATAGCCCTCCGGCAGGCTGAAGCCGGCGGGCAGTTCTGCCGCCAGTGTCCGCTTTTTGTCTCCGCAGCAGGCAACCACCACTTTCGAGCCGGCGTTCCAGCCGGTACCGGAATAATCGAGGGTGTCAATGGTGGTTTTGGTCTGGAAATGGAGGTCGCGCGTCCAGTCCACCCGTTCCAGCACGTGGCGGAAGAAAGCGGCGATGTCATGGGTATTCAGCCCCGGGCTGTCGCCCTGGGCGGCGATGAAGAGGAACTTGGCCAGGGAGGTCTGCCCCGAGCCCAGGATGCGGTTGGCCTGGGTGAGGATCTCCTCGGGCCTGCGTTCCCGGAAGGGCATATAGCGCTCGCTGCCGATGGCCAGCAGCAGGGGATGGACGCCGGCGGCATCGACCGCGTTGATCTCCGCAATGCCCGGGAACTCCTGAGGCGTCAGGAGCTTGACCAGCTCGTGGATGAGGTAGCCGAAGCTGGAGTCCTCCTGCGGCGGGCGGCCCACCACGGTGAAATGCCAGACGGCATTTTTGCGATGGTACACCTCTTCAACTTCCATTACCGGGAAGTCGTGCCGCAGGCTGTAGTACCCGAGGTGGTCGCCAAAGGGCCCTTCCGGCTTTTTTTCTCCCTTGCGGATGATGCCGGTGATCACAAAATCAGCGTCAGCGGACAGGATGTGGCCCCGGCGCCGGAGGTAGCGAAACCGGCGGCCGCCCAGCATGCCGGCAAAGGTCAGCTCGGACAGCCCCTCCGGCATGGGCATGATGGCGGCAAAAGCATGAGAAGGCGGCCCGCCTACGAAGATGGAAGCCCGGAAGGGTTCGTCGCTGGCGTTGTATTGGGTGTGGTGAACCCCGATGCCCCGGTGAATCTGGTAGTGCATGCCCACTTCCTTATCCGGAACATAGTCGTTGCCGGACAGCTGTATGCGGTACATGCCCAGGTTGGACTGCATGATGTTGCGGCTGCCCGGCGGCAGGGTCAGCACCTGCGGCAGGGTGACGAAAGCGCCCCCGTCCATCGGCCAGGATTTGATCTGAGGCACCTGGCTCACCGTCGTCCGCCCGTACAGGATGGGCGCCCCCAGGGGGCGGCGCAGGGGCAGGGCCGACAGGGCGGTGAACGGCGCCGAGAGGTACCGGAAGGGGTTCTTAAAAAAATTCGCCGGGTCCGCCTTCAGCTCGATCACCTTCTGCACTTTCTTCAGGGTGTGGCGGAAGAGGAACTCCGTCCGCTCAAACGTGCCGTAAATATTGGACACGGCGGGAAAAGGGCTGCCCTTGACCCGCTCGAAAAAGAGAGCCGGCCCCTGCGCCTCGTAGACGCGCCGGTGAATCTCGGCTATCTCCAGATCGGGGTCAAGCTCGGTTCTGATCCGTACCAGCTTGCCGTTCATCTCCAGGTCGCGAACGGCTGCCATCATGCTGTGGTGGGACATGGTTGTGTGTGTGTGTGTGTGTGTGTGTGTATGTGTGTATGTGTGTATGTGTGTATGGGTGTATGTGTTTATGGGTGTATGGGTGTATGTGTTTATGTGCAAGGAGGTAGAATGCCGGGTTACAGGCTGGACGCCAGGTCTTTCTCCGGCATTACGAATGCACCAATGCACCAATGCACAACTCAATCCAACAAAGATACTTCGCCAAAGTTGGTAAGAAAAATGTCAGGAATCACCGCAGGAAGAACCCATGCCGGAACGGGTCTTCCGGGTCGACGAGGAATTCGTGCTGCCCGGTGATGAAAGCCGTGCCCTCCACGCAGGGAATAACCGCCCGGTAAGGCCCATACTGTTCCTCCCGGATGATGCTGCCGGTGAAAACACTGCCGGTGATGCTTTCCACCGTCATTGCCTCCCCGACGGTGACTTCTCCCCGGGCGTAGTGGATGGGCAGCCGCCCGGAAAGCCCTGAGCCGGTGGGGCAGCGGTCGACTTCCCCTTCGGCGAAGACGCAGACGTTGCGGCTGCCGATGCCTTCGGTTACCGGCGCGCCGATGAAAATGGTTCCGTACAGGAAGCTCAGGTCCGGCTCGAACGGGTGCTCGACGGGCTGGGGCGAGGCCATCACTGCCCGTTTGATGGCCATGCCGGCTTCTATGATTCGGCGGTAATGGGCGGGCGTGAGTTCCAATCCGATCTGGCCCGCATCGACATAGGCGTAATAGGCGCCGCCGTAGGCCAGGTCGTACCGGATGGGGCCCAGGCCGGGCACGTCCACCTCCAAATCCAGCCCTGCCACAAAGGAAGGGACGCCGTGGAAATATGCGCCTCTTATCTTCCCATCTTCCACCCGGACAAAAGCCTGCAGCCGCCCGCAGGGCGCATCGATAACCACCGGCGTTTCCGGTGCCCGCCGGTCCACCCACCCCATCTGCGCCGCCAGGATGGCGATGGCGATGGTAGCGTGGCCGCACATGGTGCTGTAGCCTTCGTTGTGCAGGAAGAGGATGCCGAAATCGGCGCCTTCGTCGTTGGGCGGCAGCAGCAGGCAGCCGTACATGTCGGCATGGCCGCGTGGTTCGTGCATCAGGGCGCGGCGCAGGTGGTCGTAATTGTCGCGTACGTAACGGCGGTATTCCAGGACGTTGTTGCCGCGCAGGGGCGGGAAACCGTCCAGGATCACCCGGAGAGGCTCGCCCCCGGTATGCAGGTCGATGGTGCGGATGCGCAGCCAGGGGGCAGGGGGAGCAAAGCGTTGTTGCTTTTGGATGCGTTGGTAGGCGGTGGGCATCATTTACAAAGCGAGCGTACCTTTATAAACCTCCTGCACGCTCAGCTGCCGGCCCTGAACGGAAAAGCGATCCCCCGGCTTCTCGTAGGCGATTTCCAGCCATTTGTCATGGCCCTCCAGCCGCTCCATGACCGTAATGCGGGGCCGTTCGCTGTCGACGTACAGGATTTGCTGTAAAGAAGGAATCTGCTTGTAACAGGGCAACTTTTCGCCCCAGTCGCGCACACGAGTAGTGCTGGATAGGACTTCGAACAGGACAAGGGGAGTCAGCTCGGCGGTCATGCCGGGGCGGTATTCGTAAAATTTGGCGGGCAGTTGAATCACACAACCATCCGGGTTGAAAACGGCATTATTGCAATCGGGGATACAAACCGGGCGGTTGCTGTTTCCAAACCGTACTTCCTGTCCCTGAAAAATCGTCTGCAACAGGAACATTAGTTTGTTAGTAATATCCGAATGGATATCCGATTCATAACTCATTGCAGCAATGATTTCATTGTTATAAAAATCCACCCGGTACGCTGCCTCTTCGAGCAGGGCCCAATACTCCTCTTCCGTGCCCGGGAAACGGACGGGCTGCCCGCCGCCGAGGTCGGCCAGTTCCTGATTGGTGCGTGGAAATCTGGTAGTTATTGACATGAGTTACTTTTTCCGGTTGCCTGTTCAATATACAAATTATTTAGGTCCGAGGTTGAGGGCCAATTATTGTTTCACGATCCTGAATCCCATTATGCCCTCATTCGTTTCTGCTGTCAGGAAGTAAATCCCTGGTTCCCAGCCGCTGATGTCCAGCGTTTTGTCTCCGGCAAGCTGCGTCCGGTACACGAGCTGGCCGTAGGCATTGCAGGCGGCCAGGCGGGCAGAAGCGCCCCGGGTTTCGATGTGCAGCAACCCATTTGTAGGGTTGGGAAAAAAGCGTACGATAGGCCCGGCATCGGCCGCCTCGCCCGCAGCGGTGGCCTCTTCCAGCACAAACCGGTTGAAAAAGCGCCAGATCTCCACGCTGGCGTCAATATCCTGGTTGGTGACGCCGATGCTGAACGCGGCGCCGGGCCAGGTGTGGCCGCCGCCCTTGATCCGGAAGAGGGATACCTGGCGATCCCCCTCGCAGTTGTTGTAGTCGACCCGGGTGGCGGTGGAGCCGTCGAGCGGGGCAGTATCGGGCAGGTCCTGCGCTACCGGGACGGGATCGCAGCTGTTGTTCGTTGCCCAGAAATGCACCACGGTGTCGATGTTGACGCACAGGTTGGCCTGCCCTTCATAAGGCACCACGGCATCGGCCGTCCCATGGATTTCCAGGACGGGCACGGCGCGGCCGGGGGAGCAGCTGCCGAGATAGCCCGGGACCATGCTGCCTGTCACCGAAGCGATGGCGGCGATCCGGCTGTTGAGCTCGCAGGCCAGCCGGTAGCTCATGAAGCCGCCGTTGGACATGCCGCAGGCGTATACCCGGCGGGGGTCGATGTTGTAATTTTCCGACAGCTCATCGATCAGGGCGGCGGTGAGGCCGACATCGTCGGCGGTGCTGCCGAAATCCCAGCCTACGTTCCAGGCGCTGGCCACGCCGTTGGGGTAGCAGACAAAAAAGCCGGCGGTATCCGCCACCTCGTTCATCCCGGAGTAAAGCTCCTGCTGGAAAGCGTTCGACCCGTAGCCGTGGAAGTTGAACACCAGAGGAAGGCCCTCGCCTGATGCATTAGCCGGGGGAATGTACAGCCGGTAGCTCCGGCTCAGCCCGTCGTGGTTGATGGTTCCAGTGACGACGTCCTGGGCGGCGGCCAGGAACGGCAGGCAGAGGGCGGCAAAAACGGTGGAGAAGTATTTCATTGGTTGTATGTTGATTGATGCAATTGAAGAAGCAGCGGGATGGGCGCGGCTACATCCCGGCCAGTAAATCCGGGAACCCGGGAAAGTCGAAGCCGGAGCGGGCAGCCAGGAACTGCATCTCCCCCACCCGGCGCAGGGGCATGGTAAACTGTTCTACCAGCCGCTGATAGCGCACCGGCGTGGAGACGGCCATCAGGGGGACAACAAGGGCGTCCTTACCGGAGAGGAGCAGCAGGGCGTAGCTCAGGGCTTCGGCTTCCGGTTCCGCCAGACGGCCCAGCGGCGGGAAAACGACGTCGGGCATATCCAGCCAATCGAAGAAGGGGCGGAACTCGGCCCCTGGCGCCTCCTCTTCCGGCTCCTCCATGCGGATGAACCCGCCCGCCCCCTGAAACCGCCTGCGGGCCTCCTCGATGTCGGCCAGCAACTGGAGCACGTAGCGCTTGTTGGGGCTGTCTCCCTGTTCCAGGGCCAGGCGGCACTCGTCGCTTTCGGTGATGGCCGTCAGCCAGGCGTCCTCCAGGTAGTCCTCCTCCGTCCACTCCTCCTGGGGCTTGTTGCGGATGGCCTCCACCTCGTCCAGCCATTTCCCCAGGCAGGTGCAGTACTGCCAGCCAAAAGGACAGGCCTCAGGCTCTCCTTCGCAGAAATGGATGGTGGCAAAGCCCCCGTCGCCAATAAAACATGGCTCGTCCAGAGCTTTCACGTAGAATCGGTACTGCAACGCCGGCGGCAGCTTCTCCGGCAGGTCCAGGTCGACAGCATAGGAGGCATAGGTTTCTTTGAGGGCCTCCACCACTGCCTGCTGCTGGGCTTCCGCCAGGCGCTCTGCCGGGGGGAAGCCTTCAGCTTTCAGGCCGCAGTGCTGCCCCAGGGCCGGGCCGGACTCTTCGCGCAGGTAGCGTTCGGCATCGGCGAAGAGGGAAGCCGGGGGCCGGGGCGGGATGTCCTGCCGTCTGGCGGCGGCAATGTCCTCAAGGAGCTGGCGGAGATAGCGTTGCATGGATTAGGTGGATTGGTTAGGTATTTTTGCAATAATAGCTATTTTTCGGGAACTTGCCCCTGCGCCATTCATTTCCTTGCAGGCCCTTGACGTGGAAACCCGGCACCTGCTGTCCTACACTGATTATATCAACCGGACGATGCGTGGAAGGGAGTTGATTTTGAGAAACACCTCCGGGAAGGCGAAGATTTGGGTACCCGCATGTTTCGTGGCCGGCCCGGCCAAAGATTGTATCCCTGGCGGTGAGGGCGTGGGTGTTGTCGTTTCGATTGTGCTGTGGTTCAAGTGCGAGTGCGCTACTGGCCTGTCCGGACCTGTTTCAATCCCACCCTGATCCAATTGCGAGCTGACGGTGACCATCACCGACGAGACCGCCGTATAGTTTCAATCCCACCCTGATCCAATTGCGAGTCGAGCCGGGGTTCGTCGACCCCTGGCGCTACAAGGGTTTCAATCCCACCCTGATCCAATTGCGAGACATACTGCTTTGCCTGGCCGCCGTGTACCCCGCTTGTTTCAATCCCACCCTGATCCAATTGCGAGCCTGGCCGACAGCCACACCGCCATAGCGGCTACCAAGTTTCAATCCCACCCTGATCCAATTGCGAGTTCTCATGTCGCCGGCGGAGTTGCTCCCCAGAATGTGTTTCAATCCCACCCTGATCCAATTGCGAGAGAAGACTATGGATGGGAGAGCGCTACTCTATACGAGTTTCAATCCCACCCTGATCCAATTGCGAGTCGTATGTGGCTTGGTGCAGGGTATGCATCCGGCGAGGCCCATCTTGCCGCGCGCCGGCCTGCACCGTATCTTAGCCGGGGGTATTCCAGCGGTCCTCCGGCCTATGGATCGGCTGCCAGCGGTCAGGCAGCAGCTCGTCGAGCCGGTTGACGGGGTGATCGTTGATGCGGCAGAGCACATCGTAGAGGTAATCGAAGGGGTTGATATGGTTGAGCTGGCAACTGGCCAGGAGCGAGTAGAACAGAGCTGCCCATTCGGCGCCTTTCGGAGAGCCTGCGAACAGGTAGTTCTTCCTGCCCAGGGCGATAGGGCGCATCATATTCCTGCCTGCTCGGCACGCCTCGCGTGGCAGGCAGGCTCGAGCCAGACGTTGTCGATCTCCAGCCGGCCGTCAGTGGCGTAAACCAGGAAGCGCTTCCAGCGGGACAGGACATAGAAGAAAGCCTTGCCGATGGGGCTTTGGGGCAGGGTGTACTGCTGGTTTTCGGTTAACCAGGCATGTAGCTCCTCCAATATGGGCACGGCCAGCGCCTGCCGCTGCCCGAGGCGCAGTTCGTAGTAATTTGGCTCATTTGCCAGGGCCCTGAGCTTGTCTTCGATAAGATATAATTGCTGTATCCTGCCGAGGGCTTCAGCAGCCCGCTGGGGATCAACTGATTTTGCTTCGAAGAATTTACGCCGGGCGTGGCCCCAACAGTTTAGGGTATCGACCCCTTCCTTTAAATCGAAAGCGTCATAAACCCGGTAGGCGTCGCTTTGCAGGTAGCCCTTGAAGGTTTTCAGCGTTTGGGCCGGGCCGGCCCGTTCCCGGCGCTGTTGGTATTCGAAGAAGGCCAGGCGGGCCAGCACGGCATAATAGCCCCAGAAATAGCCCCGGTGGGTTTTGCCGGGCTTGACTTTCTGGACCTGGATGGTAGTCTCGTCAACTTGCAGGTAACCTTCGCCGAGCACCCGGCGCCGGAGGCGCTCCAGCAAGGGGAAGAGCAACACGAAAGCTTGCTGGACCAAATCCCCCAACACTGAATCCGGCAGGTGGACGCCATGGCGCTTAAAGCGCTTGGCTTGCCGGTAAAGGGGCAAATGGTCGACGAACTTGTCAATAATGACTTGCGCTACCAGCCCCACTTCGGCGATGCTGCGGGCAAAGGGCCGCTCGGGCGCCGGGGCAACGATTACGCCGCGGTCCTCGTTGGCGGGGTCGACATACTTGGGCCGGATGCGCCGGATGACAGTAACCTTGGCAGCCTGGTAATCCAGCGTCTCCGTGACTTCCTCCCCGATCCTGACAAGGCCCTCGACGGGCTCTTCCGGAGGGATGGTGACAATGTGGCGCGGCAAATGGGGCGGGAACTCCTTGCGCCGTTTGGGCTGTTGCTTAGCAACCTGGCGCTCGTGTGCCTGGACTTTCTGCTTGGCAA
The DNA here is from genome assembly GCA_020636375.1 of Lewinellaceae bacterium. Lineage (GTDB taxonomy): Bacteria > Bacteroidota > Bacteroidia > Chitinophagales > Saprospiraceae > JACJXW01. The sequence goes on from JACJXZ010000002.1 coordinate 824,945, forward strand.
GCGCTTCGCCCTCGCCCATGGCGCTGAGCGCCTGGAAAAGCTGGAGCTGCCCAGGCAACGGCTGCTCCGGTATGAACCGTTCGCGCTTCGAGCCAAAAACCAAGCGCTTGAGCTGTTCCAGCTCGAACTGGAATTGTTGCAGCTTCAGGCTCAGTTCAGCCTGTGAGCGCCGGAGCTCTATATTCTCGGCAACCAGCGCTTCGCGCGTATATGTCTCGTATGGCGGGTTCACCTGTACAAGATACAGCTTAAAGCGCTATAAGCCAGCGCGATAGCCCCGGTTTTTATCCACAAAATGCTCGCTTTTTCGGTGGAAAAACCAGCCCTAAATTTAGGTTTTCCCTGCGGGCTGAGGCAAGCGGAAACGCTTCCGCCGGCGCACCGAGCTCAGGGCTACCCCTTCCAGGATGAACACCAGCTCGTCCCATTCCAGGCGGCAGGATGCCTGCCTGGCGTTTTCAGCCGCAGGCAGCTCGAAAGTGCCCCTTTCCAGCCGTTTGTGTAGCAGCACAAAACCCGTCCGGTCCCATACCAGTAATTTAATATGGTTGCGCCGCCGGTTGATGAAAATGAAGACGTCGCCCGAAAGCGGGTTGCCGCCCATAGAGCTGCGCACTAGCCCGCTGAGGCTGTCGAACCCCTTGCGCATATCGGCCGGGGGGCGGTACAGGAAGTACCGCAGCGTGCTGGAGAAAGTGACCATCAGCGCCCCAGGATTTGGCGGATGAAGGATGCTTCGACCTGGCCGCGGGCTTCCACTCGCGTGCCGTCGCTGAAGGTGATTGTTATCGCGGCCGGCCCGCAAGCCTCGATGGCAGCTTTGGGCAAGCTAGGCGAGGCTTTGGGCCCATGGGATATCTCCAAAGGCATGAAAGCCTCCGCTTCGCTGGGCCGGGCCTGCTTGGACAGGCGGTAGCGCCGCAGCCAATAGTGGAACGCTGAACGGGGCAAGCCTTGCTCTTCCCAGAATGCCTGCTGGGACTGGCCGCTCGCTTCGTATTGCTCCATGAGGGGAAACATCTCTTCGGCGCTGCGCTGGGCGCCTGCTTTGTCTTTCGGTGCAGCCATGTTCGCTTTTTGAACGGCAAGCTACGGCGCGGCGGGCACCCGGGCAAGATGGGCCTCGCCGGGTGCATACTGCATACCTACAGAGATGTTTCAATCCCACCCTGATCCAATTGCGAGCAGCTCCCGGAGGGTGACCGGCGAGTCTAACCCGTCGAGTTTCAATCCCACCCTGATCCAATTGCGAGGGCTGTGCGCTTCCTCCTGTCCACAAACTTTTCGTGTTTCAATCCCACCCTGATCCAATTGCGAGGCCCGCCCAGCGCTCCGGGCAGTCGCAGGCGCCGTGTTTCAATCCCACCCTGATCCAATTGCGAGTCGCCCAGGACACCGGCTACATACGAAACATCAGCGCGTTTCAATCCCACCCTGATCCAATTGCGAGATTTTTGAGGCATTGCTTTGTTTTTTTTTGGTTGAAGTTTCAATCCCACCCTGATCCAATTGCGAGGGATTGATAGCCTGGCAGGGAACCTGAAGTATATCAGTTTCAATCCCACCCTGATCCAATTGCGAGGTAGTCTTTGTTGATGTCCTGGATGATCCGGTTTGGTGTTTCAATCCCACCCTGATCCAATTGCGAGAATCTGGCGATATATCTATTTTCACTCCTTTATGTGTGTTTCAATCCCACCCTGATCCAATTGCGAGTACGGCAAAAATCATTATCTTGGGAACCGAAGCCGGGTTTCAATCCCACCCTGATCCAATTGCGAGTCATTTCCGGCATATAGCCAGCCGTCGTTATTTATGTTTCAATCCCACCCTGATCCAATTGCGAGGTGCCGACATTCACCGATCCGGTGCTGCCGGTTACGAGTTTCAATCCCACCCTGATCCAATTGCGAGTGTAATGGTCGTGAACGTGTTTGATCCAGCGACTAGTTTCAATCCCACCCTGATCCAATTGCGAGTGTAATGGTCGTGAACGTGTTTGATCCAGCGACTAGTTTCAATCCCACCCTGATCCAATTGCGAGAACTATTATGCCGCCGCCGCCGGGTATGTGTCTTTCCGTTTCAATCCCACCCTGATCCAATTGCGAGCGGCTTCTCTCCTGCCCTGCTCGGTGTCGAAGGTGTGTTTCAATCCCACCCTGATCCAATTGCGAGGGGCTATGCCCCTGCGGATAAGCGTCTACGACGTGATGTTTCAATCCCACCCTGATCCAATTGCGAGGGCCGAATACAAGTTCTCGTGCATACCTACAGAGATGTTTCAATCCCACCCTGATCCAATTGCGAGCGAGCCGGGCTTCGTCGACCCCTGGCGCTACAAGGGTTTCAATCCCACCCTGATCCAATTGCGAGCCGTGGATAACCCATCTACGTGCCTGCGCATCTCGAGTTTCAATCCCACCCTGATCCAATTGCGAGCACCGAGAGAGTTCCGGATCCCGTGCTCATGACAAAGTTTCAATCCCACCCTGATCCAATTGCGAGTATCCGGTTGTTTATATCCCCGGCTTCCAGCACAAGTTTCAATCCCACCCTGATCCAATTGCGAGCTTGGATCTACGGTAGAGGAGAAAACTAAGGATGCGTTTCAATCCCACCCTGATCCAATTGCGAGCTCCACGGAAAGACGATAGCGTCGTCCCTGAATATTTGTTTCAATCCCACCCTGATCCAATTGCGAGCCCCAGCCTTCGAGACTGCCAATGCCATGAAGCACGTTTCAATCCCACCCTGATCCAATTGCGAGCCAGTTGGGAGCCGACCCGGATGTGGAATAAATATGTTTCAATCCCACCCTGATCCAATTGCGAGCCCGGATGGGCGGTCGGACTGGTTTGAAAAACCAGGTTTCAATCCCACCCTGATCCAATTGCGAGCACCAATGGCAGCGATACGCCAACCGTTGGCCACTAGTTTCAATCCCACCCTGATCCAATTGCGAGCCGCTCCAAAACTATATATTCCTGGCTAGAAATCAAAGCATTACCGCGATGTCAAAGAGCATTTTCCGGCAGGTTTTGCCGTCGACCGCCAATAACCGGGTTTTGCCTGGGGAGCGACGGCAAAAATGCCTATAAAAAATTATCCGTCGACATGCGTTCCAGGCCAACAACCTGCTTGTCGAGCCAGCGGGGTTCGCGGCTTTTGAAGAGGATCAGGCTGTCCTCTTTTTTGTCCATCAGGGCCTCGGCTTCCAGAATCATCTCTTTCAGCTTCACCGGGCTGATCTCCCCTTCGAAGACGGAATTTTGTATCCAATTCAGGTAGCGGCGGCACAGCTTCAGCATTTTGCCCACCCGTTTTTCGTTGACGTCGTATACGGCAATAACATACATTTACCACCAGATTTTTAAAGGTTTGTAGGGTTGGTCGCCGATCACGTGCCGGACCAGCTTGTAGCATTCCAGGCGGATGAGTTGCTGGTAACTCACTTTTTTGTTCAGCTTCCGGTGCTGGATGGTTTTGCCCAGCCGCTCGTCCCAATGTCGGGTGAAGGTTTTGGCGCCGCTCTCTTTGAGCAGGCACTGGTTCAGGTCCCAGCGGAAGTCCGAAGCCTGGAGGGTGCGCTGGTTGAGCAGGGCGAACACCAGGCGGTCCACCAGGATGGGTTTGAAGATTTCCGCCAGGTCGAGCGCCAGGGAATAGCGGCGGTAGCCGGGCTCGTGCAGGAAGCTGATGGTGGGGTTCAGCTGGGTGTGGTAAATCTGCTTCAGGCACTGGGCGTAACACAGCATGTTGCCGAAGGAGACCAGCGCGTTCACCTCGTTTTTCGGTGGGCGCTTGCTGCGGCCTGCCATCTGGAAATCCTTGATGATCTCGTCAAAGGCAGCGTAGTAGGTTTGGCGGATGTTGCCCTCCAGGCCCATCAGCTCGAAAGGGGTGCCGGCACTGGCCAGGCCCTCTCGGTACTGCTCGATGGCGGCGATGCGATCTTCCAGGCTGCGCTCCCGGTTGGCATAATAACGCAGCACCCGCAACATGTTGAAGGAGGCGCCGTCGAGCAATGCCCGGGCAACCGGCATCCGCTTCCGGCGCTCGATATGGGTGCGCGTTTGGGCCACTTGCACCTTGCCGGCCAGCAGGTAATCGCGGGGCATGAAGGAGCCGCTGTAGTGCTCGTAGTAGTTGAAGAAGTGCAGGCAGATGTGCTGCTGCCCAAGGAAGTTGAGCAAGGCGCTGTTGACGTCCAGCGCGCCGAAGATGTACATCTCCTCCACGGTTTCCACCGGCAGGTAGCGGGGTTGGCCCTCGCGCCCTTCCGCGTCGACAGGCGTGAACTTCAGCGTGTTGTCGCGGCGCGAGAGGCGGCCGGGATTAAACAGGTAATAGGGTTTTTTCATTGTTCATTCTTCTTCGATATAACAATAGTCGTAGTACGAACACTGTTTGCACACCGGTTTATTCAACACCGGCGGGCACTGCTCCTGATCCAGAATCCGGCGGATATCCGCCAGCCAGCTTTCTATCTCCGCTACGTCCGCTTCCGGGTCGAAAGCTACTTGCGTGCGCTCCCGCAGGCGGGGGTATTCGATCAGCCCCCGCGCCCCCTCGACGCCGTGGCGGTGCAGGACGTACAGGTAGTACTTGACCTGTGCCACATGGGCACCTTCCATTTTGTCGCTCTTCTTGGTTTCGTGCACGGTTTTCGTCTTGGGGTCGTAGTAGTCGATCTTCACCCCGCCGAGCTCCACCTGCTTGTTCTTGCGGGCCCGCTCGCCATAGGCAGTTTCCCCGATGAGCTTGCCTTCGTAGACGGTATCGGAGGTGTGCTCCATGCGGATGCCGTGGTGGTGGAGCCATAGCTCGCGGCGGCAGACGTGGTAGAGGTTGATCAGTGTAGCGTTGACAAGATGCATAGGCCTGAGTTATTACACAGCAAACAGGTCTTCTTCAATAATTACCGGATCGATCAAATTGAGGTTAACCCGCTCCAGGTGCGCCTGTACGAAGGCCGGGCAGGAACCGCCGAACCATTCCAATACTTCGCTTCTCCGTATAGGAGTTTCCAAAGCATGGGAGAAAATGTCATAGGAACTGTGGCCGTATTCCCGGAAGTCGGTGCACAGGCCATGCAGTTGCGCATTGGCATGGATGTAAAGCACCAGGTTGATGAGGTAGGATTCACTGTCTACCTCCAGGCGCTTGAAGTTCTTTTGAAAAAGGGAACTGGTGCGGCCTTCCTGTTTCCGGATGGCCTGGGAATAGCTGATGAAGAAACGCCGGAAAAGCTCGCTGACCCAAAGGGCAGCTTCCATAGGGATGCCAGGGATGCCATCCCTACCCATGTCGCCGCCAGGAGGAGGGATGGCATCCCTACCGCCAGGAGGAGGGATGGCATCCCTGCCACCCCCGGCATCCCTCGCCGCGAGGACAACATCCTGCTCCTTCACCCGCGCCAGTATATGAAAATGGTTGGGCAGCAGGCTGTAGCAATAGGTATCCAAAACGGGCGACAGGTACGCGAAGTACTTCCGCAGGAAATACGCGTAATTCCGTTCCTGGTAGAACAGGTTGTCGCCGTTGTTGCCCCGGTTGAAGATGTGGAAGAAGCGGCCGGGCAGGAGAGGGGGGTAGTATTTTTTGTGGGCCATGGTGGTGGTGTTACAGTGTTAAGGCATATTGCCGTGATCGGGATCCGGAGGCACTAAACCGTAAGTTTCATTGTATGGAATATCCAGAAGATACAAGTCCCGTCTGCTCAGTTCTTCACTTCGATAATTTTTTACCGTATAATCATGGCTTTTTGATTTGACCATGTAAATAGGTAACTGGATAATGTATTTTCTTATCTCGTCGTATTGGTGAGTCCTGAGCATTTCATCAAAATTCAAGTCCAAATTGTGGCACTGCAATAAGCAATCAACGCGCAGGACTCCAATTTCTCTTGAAGCAATTTTTTCCATTCTTGCCTGGTCTCCAGTCAGTGTAAAAATATTCTTGACTGTGTATTTCCACAAATCTCCGATGAGGTTTCTGCCCAATTCAATTTTCTGAAAATATTCTTCGCCAAGATTTTCCGGTGTGTAAACCAGATCAACGATTTCGCGAAAATCAATTTCCTTTAAGTTGCCTTTCAGGCGCTGGATATACTCTTTTAAGAACTTTCGGGTATTATCCAAAATCGAAATCTGGTAGATATACTCTCTTGTAATTTCTGTCTCTTTAGAAATAACTACCTTGGCGAATGCCACATTTCCGTATTCGTCTGTCATTTCCCCTTTACGGTTCACCCTGCCCAAGCGTTGTATCAGAGCGTCAATAGGTGCATTTTCTGAGTATAATCTGTTGAAATCAATGTCAAGGCTGACCTCAACAATTTGAGTGCAGACGGCCAGAAAGCCCAATTCTTCTTGCCTCTTTTTCAGTTCATCCAGCTCAGCTTCCTTATTCTTTTTGTCCTCCAAAATGAATTGAGAGTGATAGAGCATCTTATTAGCGGCAGGGATTTCGTCGAAGAAATCAAAAACCCGCCGGGCTTCTTTTACAGTGTTGCAGACAATCAATACCTTTTCTCCAACTTCATAAGCTTGTTTGATTTCTTCAATATAGAGGTCTATCGGCTCATCTGAAAGCTGCACAACATGCCTTTGTTTTTGGTCAAATTCAGGTTCTGCGATAAAATCAAATGGCGTCGGCGAAAGCGCCTCTTCCAGTTTTTCTTGCAAAATCTTGGGAAATGAGGCGCTCATCACTGCGAACTTTGCACCAAATGGTTTTATCGTTTCGATGGTTTTTAACAACAGGCCAAGTGTATAACCATCATAACAGTGAACTTCGTCGATTACGATTCGGGCATTGTAGGCTGCTGCCCCCGTCAACACCCAATACCCCCAATTGAAAAAACTGTAGATGAGTTGGTCGATCGTTGCTGCCGTTGCTGCTCTGAAGAAAGTCTTATCCATTAAATCATGCCTTCTCAGTTTCCAAACCTCCTCGTGTTCATTTTCTTGCCTTTCTGAAATGACATATCGAGCGGTACTGTGAGATAACCCTGTTAATTCTTCTCCAAAAAAATCTTTTAGCCTGTCCCACATTTTGTTCGTCGTAACCATCGTGGGAAGCAGGAAAATAATTTTTTGTGGGTAGGGCTGATTGATCGACCACAACAGAGAGGCCTCTGTTTTTCCTTGGCCTGTTGGGATTTTTACGAAAACGTGGTTCTGGGAAGCCTCGGTACGAAGTTGAAAATCAGACCAGCCTTTAAACTCGATATTATCCGTCGCCAGTTTTTGCCGCATCTTCTCTGTCATGGTTTCATTGGTCTCGATGACGGAATACTGGTATTGATAATGTTCCAGCCGGGCGGATGCCAGCCAATCGCAGTAATGAAGCACCGATTTAAACAGAAGAAAAATATCCCTCATTAAGTTAGTTAGTTTCCTGTCGTCAGAATATTTGTATACAAAATCAAGGGCGTCTAAGAAATCGTTATATGCGTCGTGTCTCCGAATAATGGCAGGAGAAAACGCCAGGTTTTTCCATCCCGGGATTTTTAAACGAACTGCTTCGGCATTAACCGCGTCAAAAAAACGTTCAAAATAACTCTCCTCAACGTAGGGGATATTTTTGCCGGTTTTTGCATAGTCACCAAAGGACTCAGCGTGCAACTTGGTATGGTGTGTAAGCACAGCAAACGTTTCCGGAAGGTATGCCTCACCCTTTATTTCGAATACAGGTTCTGCTTTTGCATAGTGGGTTATTAAGGGTGTTGAAGCCAATGGGTGCGACTCCTTGCCACCCGGAGGAATACCTCTTACTTTTTTTTGGAAAAGCCTATTCGCCTTGCCGATATCATGAAAAGCGACTGTCAAAAAGAGTTTTCTCTCCACTAAATCCTGGTCGAGCTGATATTTGGCGCAAATGGCATTTATCAGATTGCCTTTCCAGGTAAGTACCTCCGGAAACCAATAAAAACAATCCATCGTATGCTCGATGAGCGTCCGGTGAGGATCTGATTTAGCAAGGATTTCATCTTGTGCAGTCATGGCGCTCGATTAGATTAACTGAAAAGCCCAATTCTCCTCCGGGTCGAAAAATCCTGTTGAATTGGAAGCAGGGCGCAATGGAAAGTCGCTGACAAACAGGTAATGCTCAAAGCTATCTGGTTCGCGTGCGTATCCGGGATTGGAAAAACTGGTGGGTATCCGGTAAGCAATTGGTGCTGAAGCCATCAGGTTTTTTCCGCCGCTGTTCTCCATGAAATCATTATCCAATTCATAATCCGAAGGGTATTTCATGACCGTGTGCTTAAAAAAATATCCTTCGACGGCTTCCAGTTCCACTTCTTTCAATTGTTCAATTCGTATAAGTTCATCTTCTCTGCCTAAAGAAAGGGCCCATTCCGGAGAACGAAGGCCTTGTATGAGCAAATCCTTATCGCCATCTTCAGGTAGGAAAAAATAAAGGCATATCGTGCTGCCAAACAGCAGTTCCCGAACAATTACGGCAGTTTTGTAAGGCGCAGGCACTTTGCCCTTTTCAAACGCTTTCATTGTTTTTTGCTCGTACTTGCGGATTTGCCAAAGGTCGTTTGCTTTTCCGCCGGCTTTTCCAACTATGCCTACCTGGAATCGCCCATTTTTAAGCCATTCATCGTTTACAGCTTTAGGAGACAAGCCCAATGCGGCGCCTATCATTCCGGCGACCGTCGTTTTTGGCGGCAATGGCAGCGTTTTATGGTAGGTGTGAAAATCAGCCTGCCGAAAAGAGTTGAAACTGCCCCGGCATTTTAGTTTGATAAACTTTGCCATTAGAAGTCAAGTGTTTGAAGGTATGTTTTTGTAGCTTGCCAGGCTTCCTGGATGCTTTTTGTATCAGTTACCTCTTTTGCGACATCGTTCTTAAAAATACCTGACTGTAATCCGATGAGTTTTTTTTCAATAATGCTTTCATTTCCCTTCAGCACTTCATTTATGGCAGCAACATTCAACTCTTCTTGTTCATTAAGCGTCAGTGTCTCAAGGAATATAGGAGACTTGCTTGTCTGAAAAGTGATGGCGAGGAATTTCGGAGACATATCTGTTAAGATGCGGGATTGTTTGCCGCCGCCCCAAATATGTTCGAGCGACTCCAGGAGCTGTTTAAGCCTTTCTTTTCGTTTCGGCAAATCGTTCGATGTAACGCTTTTCTTGTCTTTATGCAATTCAAATGGCTGAAAATTGCCAATCCGGTCAAGTTCGACCAAAAAGTTAACCCTAAAATAATTGTAGTAAATCTCGGTTTCATAAATGTTCCCGCCAGCGCTCATGTCGCCTCCTGACTGCTCTTTCGACTTCGTCCCCAAATCCCGGTCCCCCCTATACGGGAATACGCCGATTGCAGCGGAGACTCTTACAGGCGCCGTCCGCCTCCTGTTTTCTCCCTGGGATGCGATCATAAAGCCAAGCAGGTCATCGTCCAGAAATCGTACAGGGTCGCCGGCCGTAAAATGAACGCCTTTAGCATCTGAAGTCTGAACCACATCAGAAAGCTGATTGCCGTAGCCCAGTTCAATCCAACCGCGCCGGATTTGATATTTTAAACTTTGACCTGAAACATAGGGAAGTTGCTTGCCGTTGGGCAAGGTTATTTTTTTTACTGTGCTGACATTTCCTTCTGTCCAGCTTCCGTTGATGCTGCCCACCGAGGTTTTGAAAAGGTAGGCGATATTGAGGCAGTTAACTTTTTTCGTGGACATGATTTAAAGGGTATTTAATTGTTAGAATTGGAAGTTTGCCCTGATTTTTTCTCTGGGTTGTATAAAAAGCGGTTCATGGCAAAAATGCTCACGAGCGCTTTGTGTTCTTCCCAGAAGTCATCATCGGGAATGCTTACAAAAAAATCCTCGGACAGATGCCAGGAAATCCACTGCTTCTGGTCGGCAGGGAAGTCTTTGTCGTCAGCCATTTTGAATTGAGCGAGGCTCAAAGTTTTCAGGAAGTCGGCGCGGTTGCGGGCGTTGCGAATAGAGAAGAGGATTCCTTTATCCTCGCTGATTTTGCAATATTGCCCGATCAGGTCGCCCACTCCTTTGCATTTTTTGACGATATCTTCTTTCATGAATTGAGTGGTTTGGTTATAGATCAGAATGATTGAATCCAGAAAAGGAATGTTCCCGCCGGCCTTCATTCGAACGCTGCCGAGATACTGCTCAATGGCACCCGCAATCGGGCTGAATGATAAGATCTTACCGCACAACCGGTTGCGCCAGGTGGTGTCATATTTTTCTCCTTTTTTCTCCGAAAAAAAGCGAATAAAATTGAGGAAATGACTCCAGTGTTCTTCTTCGGACAAGTGTTTGAAAAAGCCGAACAGGATGGCAACTTTAGTGTATTCCTTTACATCCCTGAAAATGTTGCCGTCATTACCGAAAGTGTAAATGGTTTTGGTAAGCAATTCGGCTCGGCGAAAGCCTCCCTTGAGCTGTTTATAAACTGAAATCAAAAAGGACATCAGGCTTTCTGATTCGTACTGAATTCCAATGATTTCGTTTCCGAAATTACAATACTGTACTCGAGAGCTATTAAGTACTTCGGCTGGGGTTCGAATGACGTTATAAAAGTTTTTCAACCTGTTCAGGTCAGGATCATAAAGGATAAAATAGTTTGCATAATCGTTTTGCAGGGAATACCTGAGATTGTAAAAAGCGAAAGTAGCGACAAAGGCATATTTGGCGGAAATCTGAGGTTTAGCTGATAGATAAGAGGCAAAATTCACTTCGCCGGAAGCTCCGGTTAAGAAAGGGTAATCCATGCCGGTTACCATCGAAGCTGATTTGGCCATCTCTCCGCTAAATGTACATTGTTTTTTTCCAGACCGCAGTGTTTCTGGGGTGAACTCCTCACCAATTGAGTATTGCGGTTTTGAATTGAGAAATCCCTTGCCGGCCAATTTAACTGATTTTGTATCTGTCTTTACAGGGGAATTTTTTGAGAGAAAATCAATAAATTGAATAAATTCCTCTGCTGTCATAAACCGGCCTTTGCTGCCCGCTTCTTTTTCAGATTTGGACAGGGGCGGCACAAGAGGTTTGTCATCCAGTGACTTTTCGGTTGTCAACTCAATCGTTTCATCTTTCCCTTTTAAGGAATATCCGATACCGGCTCTGTTGAGGATTTCCATGACCGCTTTTTTATCATGCGGAGTACAAAGCGCTCCTTCTGTGTTTGGGGTCTTGCCTTTAAAAAAAGGCTTGAGCGCCATGTTGAAATCGGTTTTTCGATATACCTGATATTTGCCGTTGGCGTGATACCAGCCTGCATTTTGAGTCTCGAGAAGGTATCGTTGAGTTGCTTTTTCTTTAGCTTGGTTAAGAGCAAGTAACAAAGGTTCAGCATCTTTTTCATCCGCTGAATCAGCCTGCCTAAGGGTTAGCCCATCGTCGGTCAGTTCTGCTTCAATATTGCCTTCTTGATCGTTAAGGAGGCCTGCCAAAGCAACTAAGCCGTTATCAAGCCAGAAATTTCCAGTTTTTCGAAATGTTATTTGCTCCATTTGAATTGAAATTATCTAATGAAATACCCAGGGTTTACTTTCAAGTCCGAGCGCAATAGAAAATTGCACCCCTACAGCACATCCCGGGTGCCAATTTTCCATTGGCGCGCGAATTATTGAAAAAATCATTCTATTCGCCCCCTCCCCTCCACCGCCCCAAACCCCATCGCGTTCTTCTCCCCCACCCCAGCCAGCATCGCCAGCCGCAGCACCGCCTCCGGCGCTTCGAGCCGGAAGCGGAACTTATAGCCCCGCACCCGCGTATAACCCGGCCTGCCGCGCAGCAGGTCGATGCGTTTCTCCTTGGCGCTGTGCGAGAGCAGGGCATAGCCGATTTCCGGCTCCGCTTCGGCGGCCTCCAGCAGGCCGTGCTGCCGGGCAATGGCGTATTTCTGCCGCAGGTTGCCCAGGAACTGCGCCTCGAAGCCCTCGTCGAAGGGGGAAAGGAACTTTTTGCCCGGCATGCCGTCCGGGTTGAGGTCGCCGATGCTGATCACGGCGGGAGAAACCGTAAAGAAATCTGCCGAGCCCTGTATAGGCGGCAGCATCTGCATCTCCGCAGCGCTCACGGCAAAGCGGCCGCCGCCGCTGTCGTCGCCCAGCCAGAACGGCCCGGCTTGCCGGAACAGCCCCATCACCATAGTCTGCGCGGCGCGGTTGGCCAGAAAACCAATGGAAAAGCGCACCTCCGGGCGGGTGAGGATCAGGCGGCTGCCCTGTACCTTTGCGCCGGGCGTTCGCAGTTCGGAAAAGGAATAGAACTTAAAGCGCCGGTGGCTGTCGCCGCTGTAACCTTCCTCGTGCAGGAAATCCGCCAGTTCGCGGTCGCCCTGCTCCAGCGTCCGGTAAATCCAGGAAGAGAGCGGGTACTGGTAGTTGATGGGCAGCACCGTGTTCCGTTCGAGAGCTTGCAGGGTAATGGTAAAGCGCATATTAGTGTAATATTGGTCATGAATACAAAATAAACCTAGTGGTGTGCAGAATTACTGCACATCAATAATTATTTTTAAAAACCCTTGCGAAATGTTTACTGATTGGATTGAAACCTACAAAATAACAATTAATTACCAAACCTGCAATGGCGAGAAACTCCAAAGCCTGGGAGCGATACCAGCGCATCAACGATATTTTCAACCTGCGCAAAGGCAGCCAGGCGGTAGTAACTACTGAGGAGTTGCTAAGCATTCTGGGAAGCAGCCTCCGCCAGCTTCGGATAGACATGAACAAAATGAAGGAGATGGGCGCCCCGCTGGAGTACATCGCCCGCGAGCGGGGCTGGCGCTACACCCGCCCATTCGATTTTTCCGAAAGCATTCCGCTCTCCGCCGAAGACATCATGCAGCTCCGCCTGGCGGAAGCCACGCTTGCCCAGGTCAGCCACCTGCCAGGGTTTGAAAACCTCACCGAAGTATTTGAAAAGATTCGCCGCTCCGTCCGCCGTTGGGTGGACCGGGAAGCCACCGCCAGAGCCATTTATTTCGACCCGGTTCCCGCCTACGAGGGCGGTGTCCACCTGCCTTTCTTTTTGCAGGCCATCGAAACTACCCGCCAGGTGGTTTTTGACTATCAGCCATTTCTGGCGCCCAGTCCGCGGCCTTGTGTCTTCGACCCTTACTTTCTCCGCCAGCACCACCAGCGCTGGTACGTCGGCGGCTTCTCCCACGACCCGAAAGAGCTTTTTATCCGCACCTACCCTCTGGAGCGCATTAGCGGGCAACCGGAACTGACCGGCCGGTACTTTGATAAACCCAGGGATTTCTACCCTCCTGATTACTGGAAACACATCGTCGGCATCAACCGGCCGCCGAATGGCAAAGTGGAAAGTGTCGTTCTGAAGTTCAGCTATCTGCACGGCCGCTATTTCCTGTCGAACCCATTCTTCGCCCCATTTGAAGTTCTGGAAGATACGCCGGAAAAGCTGCTGGTCAAAATGGAACTTATGGTCGATATCGAGCTGGTCCGGCGGATTGCGGCTTACGGCAAAGACGTACGGGTACTGGCGCCGGAAGCCCTGTGCCAGGAACTTCAGGCTTTCTTCCGGCAAGCGTTGGAGCAGTATGCCCCTTAACCCTTGTATTATCCAGGCCGGGAATACCGCCCCAACGCGAAGGGTTCGCAGTTGTTGGTGAAAGCGCATATCAATTTAACCAACGCCTAACCATACTCCTACCCCCTCACCACCTTCACCCCCCCCCGGTACCTCCCCATCTGCACCCTCACCCAATACACGCCCGCGCTCAAACCCGCCATGTCCAGGGCCATCGCCTGGCCAACCACCCCATTGCCGGCCCGCACCCGCTGCCCAAGGCTGTTATACATTTCCCACTGGTAATCCCCCGTCAGGGGCGCGTCCACCTGCAGGTAGGCGGTGCCCGCAACGGGGTTGGGGTAGAGGCTCAGCTGCAGCGCCTCGCCCGCCGGGCCGCCCGGGCCGGTCGTCATGGTCTCCACCGGCACGCAGAAGGTATCCCGGCCGCAGTTGTTGGCGGCGACGAGGCAAACCTCGTATATGCCCGGAAATTCATAGGTGTGCAACGGCTCGGGCAGGGCGGAGGTGTTGCCGTCGCCGAAGTCCCAGAACCATACATCGGGGTTATTGGTGGAGGCGTCAAAAAAGTCGACGGTCAGGCCCTGCATGGTGAAGGAGAAGCCGGCAACCGGCGGCTGGCAGTTGACCATGACCGTGGAGCAGCTCTCGGTGCTGCCGCAGTTGTTGCTCACCGTCAGGCATACTTCGTAGGCGCCCGGCTGGCTGTAGAGGTGCTGCGGGCCGGGCTGGGTAGAAAAAGTGCCGTCCCCGAAGTCCCACAGCCAGGCTACGGCGCCGGGGGCGGAATTGTCCTGGAAGGAAACGACCTGCCCGGCGGCGCTGTAGGTGAAGGCGGCCTGGGGCGGCGGGCAGCTGGCCTGGATCAGCTCGCAACGCTGGGTATTGCCGCAGGGGCTGCTGACCGACAGGCACACCAGGTAGCTGCCCGGAAACTGGTAGGCATGCATGGGGTTCTGCTGGGTGGAAGTGGCGCCATCCCCGAACGCCCACAGCCAGGTGGCGGGATTGTTCATGGAAATGTCGGTGAACGCAAACGCCAGCTCCTGGCTGCTGTAAGTGAAGTTGGCCTGGGGCGCGAGGCAGGTCACGGTGATGTCCCGGCAGAACTCCGTCATGCCGCAAACGCTCCGGGCGGTGAGGCATACCTGATAGGTGCCGGGCAGGCTGTAGGTATGCTGCGGGTTGGCCTGGGTGGAGGTGGCGCCGTCGCCAAAGGCCCACTGCCACTGTGTGGGCGCGTTGGTCGACTGGTCGGCAAAGCTGACGGCCAGCTGGTTCGCGGTAAAGGTGAAGCCGGCGACCGGCGCGGCGCAGCTCAGCGAGAACGTCTGGCAGGATTGGGTGCTGCCGCAGAGGGTGCTCACCTCCAGGCAGGCCGTATAGGTGCCGGGCGCAGCGTAGGTATGCTGCGGGTTGGGCTCGGCGGAGAAGCTCCCGTCGCCGAACGACCAGGACCACTGGCTGGCGGCGGGCTGGGAGTTGTCGGTAAAGGAAACGGCAAGGCCGCCGGCCTGATAGGCAAACGCCGACTGGGGCGCCGCGCATCCTGCTTCTACCTGCTGGCAGAAGATATTCTCGCCACAAATGCTCCGGGCAGTGAGGCACACCTGGTAGCTGCCCGGGGCGGCATAGGTATGCTGCGGGTTGGGCAGGGTGGAAGACCCGCCGTCACCAAACGTCCACAGCCAGGACTCGGGGTCGTTGGCCGTCTGGTCGGTGAACGCCATTGTCAGCTCGTCGGACTGGAAAGTGAAGGCCGGCACCGGAGCGTTGCACCCCACCTCAATCATTTGGCAGGTTTCCGTGCTGCCGCAGATGCTGGCCACCTCCAGGCACACCTGGTAGCTGCCCGGCAGGGCGTATGTGTGCTGAGGGTTGGCCAGGGTGGAGGTAGCGCCGTCTCCAAAGGCCCACTGCCACTGCGTGGGCGCGTTGGGGCTCTCATCGGTGAAGGAGAGGGCCAGCTCGTCAGCAGCGAACCCGAAAGCGGCCTGGGGCGCCGGGCAGCTGACCGTCACCTGGCGGCAGGATTGGTT
The DNA here is from genome assembly GCA_020636375.1 of Lewinellaceae bacterium. Classification (GTDB taxonomy): domain Bacteria; phylum Bacteroidota; class Bacteroidia; order Chitinophagales; family Saprospiraceae; genus JACJXW01. Next base: position 840,526 of record JACJXZ010000002.1, read on the forward strand.
GCTGCCGCAGACGCTGCTGGCGGTCAGGCAGATGACGTAAGTGCCCGGTGCGGCAAAAGTGTGCTGCGGGTTCTGAAGATTACTGGTGGTGCCATCGCCGAAGGACCATGCCCACTGGGCCGGGCTGTTGGCCGAAGTGTCGGTGAGGCTGACGGTAAGCTCGTCTCTTTGTACAAGAAATCCAGCCACCGGCTCTGCGCAGGTGATGGTTACAGTTTGGCAGGCCTGGGTGCTGCCGCAGATGCTGAGGGCGGTCAGGCACACCTCGTATTCGCCGGGGTTGCTGTAGGTATGCTGCGGGTTTTGCTGGGCCGACGAGTTGCCGTCGCCGAACGACCACAGCCACTCCGCAGGGGTATTGCTGCTGGTATCGTCCAGTTGGAGGGTCAGCTGGTTCGACTGGAAGGAGAATCCGGCTTCCGGGGCCGGGCAGGTGAGGCTCAGCTGCCGGCAGGCCGTGCTGGTGTCCCCGCAGGCGTTCACCACCGAAAGGCAAACCTCGTAATCGCCCGGCGCGGGGAAATCATGCACCGGGTTCTGCTGGGCGGACGTGCCGCCGTCCCCGAAATCCCACATCCAGCTCGTAACGGTGGCCGTAGAAGTATCGGTAAAGGACTGGCGAAGGGCGTCGCCCTGGTAAGCGAAGCCGGCCTCCAGGGCGGCGCATCGGATCTCGACCATCCGGCAGGTTTCCGTCATGCCGCAAATGCTGCTGGCCTGCAGGCAGAGTTCATAAACGCCGGCGCTGTCAAACGTGTATTCGAAGGACGGCCCCTGCAGGCTGTCCTGCCCTTCCAGGATCCAAAGCAGGCCCGTCGGCTGGTTGGTAGAGGTGTCGGTGAAAGTGGCCGTCAGTTCATTGTTCACGAAGGCGAAGCCGGCCTCGGGCGCGTTGCAGGTGACAACAATGTCCTGGCAGATACTGTCCTGCCCGCAGGGGCTGCCGGCCAGCAGGCAGGCGGTATAGGTGCCGGGCAGGGCGTAGGCATGGACGGGGGCCTCCTCGCTGGATACAGCGCCGTCGCCGAAGGCCCAGGCCCAGGCCGTCGGCTCGTTGGCGGACGTGTCCTGAAAAGTGATGCTCAGCTCGTCGGCCAGGGTGGTGAAACCGGCCACCGGCGGGGGGCAGGAGACCGAGATAAACTGGCAGTACTGCCCCTGCCCGCACACGCCCCGGATGTTGAGGCACACCTCATAGGTGCCGGTCATGGGGAAAGCATGGAGGGGGTTCTCTTCGGAAGAGAAGGTCCCGTCGCCGAAGTCCCAGTCCCATTCGTTGGTGCCGGCGGAGGAAAAATCGGTGAACTGCACGGTAAGGCCGTCGGCGCTGAAGTCGAAGGCAGTAGTGACGTTGCCGCAGGCGGCCTGCACGAACTCGCAGACGGTGGAGCTGCCGCAATCGTTGAAGGAGGTCAGGCAGACGAAATACAGGCCGGTGGTATCGTAGCCGTGGTTGGGGTTTTGCGCGGTAGAGGTCGTCCCGTCGTCGAAGTCCCACAACCAGGACGTAGGGTCGCCGACGGACAAGTTCTCGAAGGAAATGTCCAGGCCGTCGGTGGCGAACAGGAAGTCGGACAGGGGCGGGAAGCAGGAGACGGTCACGTCCCGGCAAATTTCGGCCTGGCCGCAGGTGCCGCTGGTCGTCAGGCAGACGGTGTAGGTGCCGTCGTCGGGGTAAGTATGGGAAATGTTCTGGCCATTGCCGGTTTGGCCGTCGCCGAAGTCCCACTGCCAGTCGGCTACGCCGGCGTCCCCTCCGCCGATGAGGTCGACGGTCAGGCTGTTGGCCACGAACTGGAAGCCGGCGTTGGGCAGGCAGTAGTCGCCTTCTTCGATGAACAGGGTGGTGTCGGCAGGCGGGTTGGCCAGGAAGTCCACGTTGCCGGAGGGCCAGCGGATGATCAGGCTGTCGACGGCGGCGGCGGTACCCAGCCCGAAGTGGGCGGTGTAGGAATTCATGACCCCGTAGCCTTCGCCGCTGCGGATTTCCCGGATTTGTTTGCCCCAGCTGCCGTACAGCTCCAGCCGGGCGCCGATGCCGTTGGGGTTGGAGGCGGTGCCCTTCAGGCGGGCCCGGAAGTAGTGGTTGCCGTTGCCGTCGTTGATGAACAGGCGGTCGATCTCGTTGCTCGTCTGGAAATAGCTGAAGCCGAAGCTGGCGTATACGTCCAGGAAGCCGTCGTTGTTGAGGTCGCCGACTGACGCGCTAAGGATGCGGGTGGGGGCGCCGGGGAATGGCGCGTTGACTTTGGTAAAGGTGCGGTTGCCGTTGTTGCGCAGCAGGGCGTGGTCCGATCCCAGGGAAGTGAAGAGCAGGTCGACGTAGCCGTCGTTGTCGAAATCGGCAAACCGGGGCTGCACGCCGGGCCCGATGCCGTTCAGGGCAGGGATCAGGTTGCTGGCCAGGGTGATGTCGATGAAGTTGCCGTTGCCGATATTCATGTGCAGGGTATTGTTGATATCCTGGTTGATGATGAAGCAGTCGAGGTCGCCGTCGTTGTCGATGTCGGCGAAGTCGGCGGCCTGCGACTGGCCCAGGGGCTGGAGGTTGGCCAGTTGGGCGACGTCGGCAAAGCCGCCGGGGCCGTCGTTCCGGAAAAGCAGGTTGAGCCGCCGGCCGTCGGTGGGGTCGTCCACGCCGGGGCGCCCTTTGGAGATGTAGAGGTCGAGGTCGCCGTCGTTGTCATAGTCCGTCCATACCGAAGCGTAATTGCCAGAGTTGTCGGAAGGAATGGTGGAGATGGGATTGATGAGGCTGAGGTCGGCGGCGAGGTTGCCCATGCCGTCGTTGGCAAAGGGCACGCTCAGGCCGTCATTGTTACAGGCAAAGACATCGGCGTCCCCATCGTTGTCGATGTCCACGAAGTTGGACCCCTGCAGGAAGATGGAAGGGGTATTGATAATGGTGGCGCCGTAGCTGCTGCCGTCGTTGCTGGCCCGGAGCAGGTATAGGCCGTCGTTGTCGCCACCGGTGAAGATGTCGTTATGGCCGTTGGCGTCGGCGTCGGCCACGCAGATACTCCACTTGTCGCCACCCAGGTTGGCGATGAACCGGCTGTCGAAAGCGGCGGTATCCGGCAATTGGTAGTGGATGTAGAGCAGGTTCAGGCTGTCCAGGCAGGCGATGTCGTCCAGCCCGTCGTTGTTCATATCCACGACGGCCATGGGCGCGCCGCTGCGGATGGCCCTGATCTCCAGGTTGGCGGTGGAGTCGGCGAAGGTGATCTGCGCGGAGGCGAAAGCGGGGTAGAAAGAGAGTAGAAAGAGTAGAAATTTCCTCATTGCAATATGTTCATTTTGTGGGAGGCGGTTGCCGGTTGTTTGTTGTCCGTTGTTTGTTGTCCGTTGTCTGTTGTCTGTTGTCTGTTATGCCCGCTGGTGGGGGGCGTTCAACAGAAACGGACGCGAGCCGGCATCGAACCCGCTTCCCGTGCTTGGGATTAATAATTTGATGACGAACCATTTGTGGTTTGGGATTCGAAAGTTACGCTTTTTTGGAGGAGTAGTTGCAATGCGGGGGGGAAATATATTGGGGTTGGAAGGTGGGGAGATGGGGTTGTCCCATGGCCCCATGCCCCTTTTCGTTATCGCTCGGGGTTGTTCAGGCCGGCCAGGAAATTTCAGGTTTGTACTTTGGCGCCAGGCTGCGCAGTCGTTCGACGCGCTCTTCGGTCGTAGGGTGGGTACGGAGCCATTTCGGGACTTTGATTCCCTGCCGGGGCCGCAGGAAGCTCAGGATGCCCCCTTCGTTGAAGTAGTCCAGTTTCTGGAGGGCCAGGGCCAGGGCTTCGGGGTCGCCGGTCAGGCGGGCGGCTTCCAGGTCCGCTTCCAGCTCGCGGGTGCGGGAGAAAGCGCCGGCCATCAGGGCCATGAGGGCGGGGGCGGTGAGGAGCAGCAGGATGGCCACCCAGGAAAAGGGCGGCTGGCCCATGAGCGCCATGGGCAAATAAATGAAAAGCAGGAGCTGGCCGGTCAGCGAGAACGCCCGGGTCAGCCGCATGATGACATTGACCGTGGATTTGAGCTGCAGGTCTTTGTTGCGGATGTGGCTCAGCTCGTGGGCCAGCACAGCGGCGAGCTCGCGCAGGCTGAGGCGGCTCAGCAGGCCGTGCGTGATGGCAATTGCCGGGTCGTTCCGGCTGCCGGTGGCAAAGGCGTTGAGCACGCCGTTTGGAATGTAATACAACCGGGGCATTTGCGGCAGCCCGGCCCGCCGGGAAAGCTGCTTCAGGACGCGCATCAGGTTGGGCACCTCGTAGTCGTTCAGCGGCCTGCCGCCCTGCATGCGCATGACCAGCTGCGAGGGAACCTGCGTGCTGCCCACCAGCCCGATCAGGCCGATGACGCCTCCCCAGATCAGCCCCGCCAGCCCAAAGAGGGAATAGCCCAGAGCGACCATCAAAGCCAGCATGCCGGCAATGAGGGCCGCCGTACGGCCGAAATTGGTGATCTTCTGAAGGAATATCTTGTCTTCGCTCATGATTCTGTTTTGGAATGGCATCCTGATGGCACTCCGGGGGGCTTTCCTGCCCGGCTTCCAATACATTGGCGCGTTCCTGATGCCTTGGAGATTACATTAATAGAACACCAGCCGGAGGGCTGACGTTCGGCAAAGTTGCCCTGCATCCTGTAGATCAAGAGTAGTGCCGGAAGGGAAAGGCGGCAAATATGGCAGGGTTTCCTGCAGGCACCTGACGGGATGGCAGGGGCTGAGCGGGCAGACGCATACACACATACACACATGAGGGCGCTCCGGAAGGTCCCCCAAGTGAGTGGATGAGTGAGGGGCTGAATGAGTGAATAAATATAAAATATGTATCATTTTTAAAATCAAACTTTATTACATAGTTGATTCTATTCACTCATTCGCCAAGTCACTCCTTCACTCCTTTTTCGGGGTTTCCGGAGTGCCCTCACCCATACCCACGCACACCTCACCCCACCAACCCCGCCTTCTCCAGCAATCCCCTGACCTCCGCCTTCTCCTGCCCGGTCAGCTCCGGCAGGGGGCTGCGGACAAACCCGCCCTCATACCCCCGCAGGGCGCAGGCGTACTTCAGCCCGGCGATGCCGTAGACGCCAGTCACGGCGTGGTTGACCGGAAAGAGGCGGCGGTACAGGGCTTCCGCGTCGGCTTTCCTGCCCTGATCGAAAAGCTGCTGCACCCGGACGCACTCGGCGGGAGCGCAGTTGGCCAGCGCCATGACGGCGCCGGCGACGCCCAGTGCCAGGGCGGGATACCAGGCGGAAGCTGTGCCCACCAGGATGGTAAACCCTTCGGCAACCGCCTCCTGGTATTGCACCAACTGGGGGATACTGCCGGAGCTGTCTTTCATGCCGATGATATTCGGATGGCGGCTCAGCACGCCCACCGCCCGGGGCGAGAGGTTGACGCCGGTGTACTTTGTGACGTTGTACATCAGCACCGGGATGGGCGATTCGTCGGCTATGGCCTGGAAGTGGCGGACCTGCGCCTCGTCCTTCATCTGCTCCCGGTAAAAAGACGGGGTGATGACGAGGACGGCGTGCGCGCCGGCCCGGGCAGCTTCCTGCGACAGGTGTATGGATTCCCGTGTCGATTCCATACCCGTGCCGGCCAGGATGAGGTGTTCGGGGCGGGCGTTCTCCCGCGTGCATTCGATCAGCTGCAGCTTTTCGCGCTCGTTGAGGTAAACAGCTTCGCTGTTGGAGCCCAGGACGAGGTAGCCGCGCAGACCGGCCTCGTTCCAGCGGCGGACGTTGGCGGCATGAGCGGCCAGGCTCACTTCTCCGCTGTGGGTAAAGGGGGTGATCATCGGGGGGATGACGCCGGTGATGTGGAAGTTTGGCATGCTGCAACCCTGTTGTTATTATCATTAAAGCAGGCAAATTATCAAATTTAAACAACCTTTAAAAGGAATTTTTCGGGCGGCACGGGAGATTGAACTTTGGAGAGGCCACTGTTGGAAGTCGGAAGGCGGAAGCTTGCCCGGAAGAGCGGCAGCGAAGACGGGTGCGAAGTCGGAAGTGCGAAGGCGGAAGGCGGAAGGCGGGCAATAAAAAAAGGGCTATCGCCGGGGATAGCCCTGTAGTCAAATACGTTACTCACTTAGCCTAACAGGAAATTTATCTTCTTAGCCCGGTATTGCTGGGCGCCGGCTGTGTCACTTCCGGCCCGAGCAGCACCGGCAGGTCGCCGTCGGAGATGATGACCTTGGTGTTGGGCGATTTGGCCAGCTCCAGGAAAGCTTCGATCGACTTGAACTGCAGCACCTGCGGGTCCAGCCCCTGGCTGATGATGTTCTGGGCGTCGCGCACCCCTTCGGCCTGGATTCGCTTGCGCTCGGCCTCGCGGCGTTCTTCCTGCAGGACGAACTCCATGCGCAGGGCGCGCTGCTCGGCTTCCAGTTTTTCCTCGATGGCGCGGGCCAGGTTGGGCGGCAGTTGGATGCTCTTGATGAGCACGGCTTCGATGACGATGCCCTTTCCGTCGAGCAGTTTGGTCATCTGTTGCTGAATGGCGCTTTCAATGGTTCCCCGTTCGCCGGTATGCATGTCCTTGGCATAGAAACGGGCGGACACGTCGGCCACGGCCGAGCGGAAGACGGGCAGGATCACGTTGTTCTCATAATCCCCGCCGATCAGGCGGAGGATGTCCGGTGCCTTATTCGACTGGATGTTGTACAGGATTGAGATTTCCGCCCGGATGTTCAGGCCTTCTTTGGAGGGAAGGTTGAGCGCTACCTCCATATTCTCCGTCTGTACCGGCACTTTGACGATTGTAGTGGTAAAGGGATTGTACACTCTCAGCCCTTCCGTATACGGCTGGTTGGCGTATTTGCCGAAAGTCCGCTTAACGCCGACTTCTCCCTGGCGGACGACGGTGCAACTGCTGAGGGAAAGGACAACGGCTGCCATGGCCATGGCATGAAACATAACTTTCTTCATAGCACATCAATTTTGATTGGTTTATAGAAGGGTAAATACTGATTTCTGTTGCGCCAGGCGGGGCAACGGCAGCCTCTTTGGCCAGGGCTGCATTTTGCGTCATTTTCCGGCCCTGCCACTGCCTGCCCTGTACCCTGGCACACACTGAATTTTCATGTACGGGTTTTTTCTAATAGGAACACAAGTACTGGAGCTGCTCTTCTCCCCGCTCGTACCCCAGTTGGGCGCTCTCCCGGAAGTCCAGGCAAGCGTCGGGGCGGTTGTAGGCCAGTATGCGGGCGACGCCCCGGTTGTAATAAGCCTCCGCAAAAGCGGGGTCCAGATCGATGGACCGGGTATAATCCTGTTCCGCTGCCAGGTAGTTGCCCAGGAGAAGAAATACATTGCCGCGGATTTTGTACAGCACGGCATTGTCTTCCGGCGCCAGCCGGATGGCTTGTTCGATATCCGCCAGGGCGCCCATGATGTCTCCCGACATTTTCCGGGTGATGCCCCGGTTGAGCCACACCTTGGCTTCGGCGCGGCCTTCCTGCCGGAGCAGGTAGCTGTAATCCTCCAGGGCTGCGTCGACGTTGCCCATGGCCTTATGGACCAGCGCCCGGTTGAAGTAGGCCATTTCCAGGCCGCCATCCAGTTCGATCGCCTGGCCAAACAAGCGCAGGGCTTCCTGATAGCGCAGCTGCTGTTGGCGGACCACCCCCAGGTTGTAGGCGGCAACGGCCAGCGTGGGGTCGAGTTCTATAGCGCGCTCAAAGGCTCGCTCTGCCGATTCCGGCGATTCTGCTTCCAGGTAAGACAAGCCCAGCAGGTCGTGCGCCAGAGCGTTGTCAGGTTCTGCGGCCAGCACGGCGTTGAGGTCGTCGGCAGCCCTCCTGTGCTCCCCCATCTCCAGGTAGGCCACGGAGCGCTGCAGGTAGTAAGAAAAAGAGGCGGGGAATTGATCGATCAGGGCCGTCAGCATCCCCAGGCGGGCGGGCACATCCATCTGCGGCTCCTCTCCGGAAAACGAGCCGAGCAGTTCCCGGTAGTATTCCATCCGCCGGTCCAGGCTGAGGCGGCCCGCCAGTTGGTAGGGTTCGAAGGCCAGCACCTTCAGCTTGCGCAGGTTGTTGCCGTAACCGTACATATCTCCGACATAGGGGTTGATCCGGGTAGCAAAGGCGTAATCCTGCTGAGCTTCCGCGATCCGCCCCAACCGGTATTTGGCGATAGCCCGTTTGATATAGGCCTCGGCGAAGTAGGGGTTCTGCGCCACCGCATTATCGTAGGATAAAATGGCGTTCTCGAACTTGCCCTGCGTCATCAGGTTGTCTCCCAGGATGAGGTGCCGGGTGATCCCCTCCCCCGCTACCACCGGGTTATCGCTGACGCGCGACTGGACCATGCCAAGCTGAGGCTGCTGGGCATGGAGCCCAGCAGCTGCTAAAAAAAAACAGATTAGAAAGAAAAAACACCGGCGGGAGCCAGTTTGCAAATCAGACAAACTGTTCGCCGATATATCTTGAAGAAAGGGTTGATGCATAGCTTGTCGATTTTCTTCAAAAGACTATCTTTTTTGATAGCTTTACTTTGAAAACAAAATCTTTCACGTCTGGTTCAAAAAACCGGCCGGTTTCGGAAAAACAAAAAAAAGGAATGTAAATGGAAGCGCAATCCGGAGTGATAGCTTTACTATTGAATACGGGTACAGTCCTCCTTTCAGCCCTAAGGGGAGTTCAGGCATTTTCGCCCTTTGTTACCTTTAGGGCTAACCTGGGCCGCGCCCATTTCGGCCTATTCCAGCAACCGCCCACCGACCAGGGTTTGCCGGATTTTTTCGGCGAGCCGGCGGCTAACGGGAATGCGGTGTTCGCCGATGTGCAGCAGGTTGCCCTCCAGGGCCTGCACGCATCCAAGGTTGGCCAGGTAGGAACGGTGGACGCGGTAAAAAGGCGGGCATGGCAGCTCTTCGGCCAGGCTTTTCATCGTCAGGAGGGTTATCAGGCGGCGGCGGCGGGTGTAGAGCTGCACATAGTTCTCCAAACTTTCGGCGAAGAGCAAATCAGCCAGGGCGACCCTTTCGATCCGGCTTTCGCACTTGACGAAGATGTATTCGTTGCTGCTGCGGTTTTTTTCGGCTTCCTGCAGCAACAGAAACTGCCGGCGGGCCTTGAGTGCGGCTTTCAGGAAGCGTTGAAAGGTGATGGGCTTGACCAGATAGTCCAGCACTTCCAGCTCGTAGCCGTCGAGGGCAAAACTGGGATAAGCCGTGGTGATAATCGTCAGCGGCGGCTTATCCAGGGTACGGAGGAAGTCCAGGCCGTTCATCCCAGGCATCTGGATATCGAGGAAGAGCAGGCTTACCCGGCCCGCTTCCAGTTCCGGCAGCGCTTCCAGGGGGTCTTCGGCCGTGGCGTGCAGTGTCAGGAAATCGATCTTCTGAACATATCCTGCCAGGCCTTCCCGGGCGAGGGGTTCGTCGTCAATGATCATACAATTCATAAGAGCGTCAGTTTTAAACAGGCCTCAAACCAGCCGTTTTCCCGGCGGGTTTCCAGCGCATGCCCCTGGGGAGCGATCAGGCGCAACCGGCGGCGGACGTTCTGCAGGCCGATGCCTCCCCCCTCCTGCCCTGCCGCCCTCAGCTGCGGCGCCGTATTGTTGCGGGTTTTAAAGCACAGGCACCCTCCGTCTACCGAGGCTTCGATGTGAATTTCACCATTTTTGCGGGCTACGTGTTTAAAGGCGTTCTCAATAAAAGGCAACAACAGGAGCGGGGGTATCTGTTCGCCGTTCAACTCCCGGGGCAGGCAGGTGGTAAGTTTCAGGCTGGAGGGCTGCCGCAACCGCGCCAGTTCGATATACTGCTCCAGATAGTCCAGTTCCTGCCGCAAAGGAATGCGCTCCGCATCTGCCAGATAAAGCTGGTAGCGAAGCAGGTTGGAAAAGCCTGCCAGCGCCCCGGCAGCGGCGGCGGGGTCCTTTTTGATCAGAAAGTAAATACTGTTGAGGGCGTTGAACAGAAAGTGAGGGTTGAGCTGGTTTTTCAGCATGGCCAACTCTGCCTGCAGCTTTTCCTCCCGCAGCCGGCGGTTGTGCTTTTCCATGCGCACCCATTCGATGAGGAGGTAAACGCCCAAAGCGGGAAAAGTGGCTGTAAGCGTGCTGCCGACCGAAGCCTTGACGGCCAGGTTGCCCGGATGAAAAAACACATCCAGCAGTTCGGGCTGAACCAGGCTGAACCAGCCATAAAGGGCGCCGGCAAGCAGGGCCGAGGCCAAAGCCAGCAACAAGGCCAGTGCCAGGCCGAATGCCCGGTACCGCCGTTGCTTCAACAGCCTGGGCGCCAGCAGCAGCAACAACGCATACACCGCCCCTGCATTGAACACCGTGAAGATAGAACTCGTGATGAGGGAAGGCCAGGACAATGGCTGGGGCGAAGAAACAAAAGACCAGAATACCGTATACATCACCCATCCGGCTATTTGTGCCCCAATGATTATCACGCGTCTGGTCATGTCAGGCTGAAATTATTCCCGTAATAATGAGAAAAAAACGCTGCCCGGCGAAGCTCTTTTTATGAACTGCCCGATCGGGAGGGCCAACGGCGGCTGTCCGGTGGCCAGTTGCAGCTCAGTGTAACAAAAACCGCCGCTTTTCGTTCGCCGCCCGCCCCCCGGCCGCTCATCAATCCGCCGGCGCCAGCCGTCAAACGAACTGGCACCCAACGCTTTTCCGTTGCTTCTTTGCACCGAACCAAAATTTTTGATCCGCTATGAAAAAGTACAGCATCCTTTTGGCCGGTTTGTTTTTTGCAATGAACCTCCAGGCCCAGCCGGCATCCCGCCAGGCCCGTTACTACGAAGCTTACCAGCGCAACGACCTGGAACAGCTCAAAAGCGTCATCCGCGAGATGGAAACCGAAGCCCCGGAAGCCACCCTGGCCATTGCCAAAGCAAAATACGGCGCGGTCGGCGCCTGCCTGGCCCGGCAGGACGAAGCGGCAGCCAAACAATTACTGGATGAAGCCGCCCGACATACCAGGAAGTTGCTGAAGGAAAACGCCGGCGCCGAAGCCCATGCCCTGTACGCCGGCATCCTGGGCATGAAGATCGCCCTGTCGCCGGCGAAAGGCCCGTTCCTGGGCGGGCAGGCCGACAAACACGCTGCCCGTGCCCTCGAACTTGAGCCGGACAACCCCTTCGTGCGCATGCACCACAGCAACAACCTCTTCTACACGCCGCCCGCCTTCGGAGGCGACCTCCAAAAAGCCGTTGAAGGCTTCCGGATGGCCTGCCAGGGCTTCGAGGCGCAAGGCACCGGCGACAACTGGCCCTACCTCCAGTGCCTCGCCATGCTCGGCCAGGCCCTGCAGGCCGACGGGCAGATAGACGCTGCCCGCAGCGCTTACCGGAAAGCACTGGCCGCAGCGCCCGAATTCAGCTGGGTGAAAAACCAGCTGCTGCCGGCGCTGGAGTAGTAGGGCCTTGCCGCACCCCGGGCCGTCCTGCAGGAACACTCCGGGGTGCGGCAACCCAGTCCTTATTTTTCAGATGAAAAAACAGTATCGTGTTACAGATTCTCGAGAAATATCATATTGTACACAGCCACCTCGGCCTGGCCCATACCCTGCTGGCCATCCTGGCTATGGCAGCCGGCGCTCTGGTTGTCTTCGGCAGGAAAGGAACAGCCGGCCACAAACGCGTCGGCTACGTTTATGCCGCCGCCATGCTCGGCGTCAATGGCACCGCCATGGGGCTGTACCATTTCGGCAGCTTCAACCTGTTCCACATCTTCGCCATCGTCGCCCTCCTCACCCTGATAGCCGGCATATTGCCTGCCCGGCGGCAGGCTGAAGGGTGGTTTGCCCGCCATTATTATTGCATGAGCTGGTCGGTAGTTGGGTTGTACTGCGCCTTCTGGGCAGAAGTCGGCGTCCGCCTCTTCGACATGCGCTACTTCTGGTGGGTGGTGATGGCCGCTTCGGCAGGCACGGCAGCCGCCGGCGCTTTCTTCATAAACCGGGAAGCACAGAAGCTGGGGCTGACGGAAAGATAGGCCCGATTCTCGGGGATGAGAACGCTCCGGAACAGAATGCCCGGCTTCAGCCGGGGCGCCAGGCCCTACGGACAAACAGGCGCCAACCGACATCTGCATTCTGTCTCCGCCGGGAAAAAAAGGGTTCCGCTATTTGTCAGTACCCTCCAAAATACCGCCGGAAGAACCACTCCAGCGTAAGCAGCCCCAGGAGGGCAAAGAACAGCCACTTGAGGTTGATCAACGGCTGGGTGCGGGAAGTTTCGTAGATGATAGGGCGGACGGTTTCCCGCTGGCGGATCATATCGGCGATGGAAGCGGCCTCGGACGGGTATACCAGCTGCCCGCCGTACTTTTCGCTTAGCAGGCGCAGCAGGCCGTGGTCGGCAGTCGTTTCGTAGGATTCCAGCTGGATGGGCTGTACGCTGAACTGCCCGGAATAGGTGAAGTTTTCGCCGTTGTAATTGGTGGTGGCCTGGAAGCGGTAATCCCCCACGGGCAGTATGCCGGCGTCAAGCCGGTAGGCATCTCCCGACCGGTTGAACGTAAAGTTGTATTCCTTGCCTTCGCTATCCGTGATCGACAACCGGGCGTCGGGTTCGTTGACCAGTTCAAAGCTTTCGTTGTAGAGTTCGGCGTCGAAAAAGATGCTCTCGTTCTCGTTGAAAATATTCTTGCTCAGGCTGGCCCGGAACCGGCGCTTGTCCTCTTTCAGGCTGAGGTACTGCACGGTTTTCGTGGCCAGTTCATTGAAAATCTCGTGGTTCTGGTGCTGGAGGTAATCGAAAAGGCGCCATTTCCAGATGCCCTCGCCGAAGAGGATGCCTGTTTTGGCCTCGTCTTCCTCCCCCAAAACCAGCAACGGATACCGGGTGTCGACTTTGCCGATGCGCTGGTAAAGAAGCGCCTGGCCGTTGCCGCTAAGGGCATATTCTCCGAACGGCGCCAGCAGGGGCGGGAAATTGGCGATATTATCCGCCAGGCGTTCGCTCAGCTTGAAAAAGGCGAAGCCGTTATTGACCCTGCCCTGCACTTCATTGACGTTGTCGCCGCCGGCGCGGACGGATGCCAGGGACTGGACCTGGTTGAGCCGTGCCAGGTTGGATTGGGAACCCACCACAAACAGATGGGGGATATTCGCCTGCCGGATGCTGTTCAGCAGCCCGGCGGCATCGTTGGAGCGGCTGGGCAGCTGGTGCAGGATGATAAAGTCGAAAGTGGCCACGCCCTCTTTCAACCCGCCGGCGTAGGCGGTGCTTATTTCGTAATTTTTGTTGCTGGACAACGCCTGGCGCAAGGCCGTTATATCCGGGTGAGGAGAATTGGCCAGGATCAGGATCTTCTGGCGGGCGTCCAGCACATCCACGAAGATGTCCTTACTGTTGTTGGCCGTGCTGGCCTCGCCCGGCACTTCCTCCAGGGCCACCCGGTAGCGCTGTACGCCGGCAGAGGCAGCCTCCAGGACTAACTCCCGGGTCTCAAAAAAATCATTGCTGTTGATATCGACCGGGTTTTGCTGAAGCAGCCGCAGCCGATCCCCTTCCACCTTGTACACGCTGAGCCGGCTTTTGACGCCGGCGGCGTTCTCGGCGCTGAGGTCTGCCTGGACGCTGAATTTATCGCCCAGGTAGGCAATGCGGTTGTGAAAAACGCGTTTCGTTACCAGGTCGCGCCGCTGGGTCGTATCCCCCAGCGCGATGGTAAAAACGGGCGCTCCCAGCTGGGTAGATGTATATAAAGGGTTGCTGCCCTCATTGTATATGCCGTCGGTGGCCAGGATGACCGCGCCGAGGTTTTGATTGCTGTACAGGTCGTAAACCGTAGACAGGGCGTCGGAGAGGTTGCTCAGTTTATCCGGGAAAGTGAAGTCAATGCCTTCGCGGACATGGCTGCCGAAGGAATATTCCTTGAGCTCGAAATCGCCCGCCAGTTGGCCTGCCAGTTGCTGCAAAGACTCCTGGTAGGCGTTCCGCTCAGCCTCCGTCCAGCCCTGAGCGGCCGACTCCGAAACATCCTGGGCCAGGACGATCACCGGTTTTTTCACATCCCGGATGATATGTTTCAGCAGGGGGGACAGAAGGAGCATCGCGATCAGGGTGACCGACAGGAAGCGGGCGCCGCCCAGGGCCCAGTTCAGGAAAGGAGATTGCTCCCGCAGGTTCTTGTCCCGGTAATACAGGAACACCGCATAGGCCAGGCCCAGCAGCAAACAAAGGAGGATGTACCAGGAAGGATATTGGAAAGTGATATTGTCCATGAAAGTCGTAGAATTTGTCGCAAAGCGTTCCCCGGATGATAACTTCTCAGGTTGCGGTTTGTTCTTTTGTTCGGGAGTATAAATCCCGCAATTATAACAGATTTTTCGGCGGCGGTTGGGCCGGCTGGTGTTACAATAATGTTAAAAACGACGGCCCGCCATCCAAATTTCCGTTTTTTCGTTAAAATGCCGGGCAAAGGTATGGAATTCTGATGCCCTCTGCCGTTTTTAATAAAGGTTTCTGTTCAGCTTGCCGGCCAACCTGGTTTTTTTTCTGAAAGGCAAGCTTCCTCAAAGATTCAAAGACAAAGATTACAAAAAAAGAACTCATGAAAAAAATAGCCATCCTTCTGTTCATTACCTTTATGGCCCTGCAGGCCCAGGCGGCCTACATCCTCATTCCCATGGATGCCGAGTCCCAGAAAAACCACCTCAAGGCTTACGGCATCGCTTACTGGGTGCTGGCCGGCGGGTCCGAGGCCTGGTGGCTGCTCAATTACCGGGGCGGGAGCTTTGCTTTCCAGCACAACCGCGTTTTCGAAAAAGAATGCCTGACCCGGGGCGTCAGCTACGAGATCATCGCCGACGGCCAGTTCAACAAAATACTCGAAGACATCTCCAACCCCGAGGTCAACATGGAGGCAATGAAGCTGGAAAAGGCCCCGAAGATAGCGGTCTACACCCCGGACGTCAACGCCAAGGGGGAAAAGATACAACCCTGGGACGACGCGGTGACCCTGGTGCTCACCTACGCGGAGATTCCCTATGAAACCATTTATGATACGGAAGTGCTGGGCGACGAACTGATCAAATACGACTGGCTGCACCTCCACCACGAGGACTTTACCGGGCAGTACGGCCGGTTCTACCGCTCCTACCACAACCAGCCCTGGTACCGCGAAAACCAGCGCCGCATGGAAGAGCTGGCCAGCATGCACGGCTTCAGCAAGGTCTCGCAGCTCAAACTGGCCGTCGTCAAGAAGATCAAGGAGTACGTCATCGGAGGGGGCTTCATGTTCGCCATGTGCTCGGCCACCGATACCTACGATATCGCCCTGGCCGCCGAAGGCATAGACATCTGCGCCGAAATGTACGACGGCGACCCCATGGACCCCGACGCCCAGTCCAAACTGGATTTCAGCACCACCTTCGCCTTCGAGAACTTCCAGCTGTCCCGCAACCCCCTCGAGTACGAGTATTCCACCATCGACCACAGCCGGGGCCGCAACGTCAACCCCGAACAGGACTACTTTACCCTCTTCGACTTTTCCGCCAAATGGGACCCCGTGCCCACCATGCTGACCCAAAACCATACCCGCACCGTCAAAGGCTTTATGGGCCAGACGACGGCCTTCCAGAAGGAGTTCATCAAGTCTAACGTCCTGGTCATGGGAGAAAACAAGCCGGCGCAGGAAGCCCGGTACATCCACAACAACTACGGCCAGGGCTTCTGGACTTTCTACGGCGGCCACGACCCGGAGGACTACCGCCACTACGTCCACGACCCCGAGACGGACCTCAACCTGCACCCCAACAGCCCCGGCTACCGCCTGATCCTGAACAACGTGCTGTTCCCGGCAGCGAAGAAGAAGAAGCGGAAGACGTAAGGGGGGAGATGTCCATTAGTGTATAGGTGAGGGCACTGCGGAAACCTCCGTTAAGGAATGATGGAACGAAGGAATGATGGAATGAATAGAGACCATTATGAATTTATTGATGAATATCAATTTAACATACATCGTCATTTTATTCATTCCTTCAGTCATTCAGTCATTCATTCCTTTTCCGGGGTTTCCGCAGTGCCCTCCCCAATGCCCCCATACACATCCCCTACGGCTCCTCAAACCGCGTGAATATCAGGCCGGCCAGTATACACAGGGTACCGCCGAAGACGGCGGCCAGGCGGATGCCCAGGTCGTCGTACGGGTCTTTTCCCAATAAAGTGAGGATGGTGAACGCCATGATGCCGATGGTCTGGCCCAACTTGGTGGAAAAGTTGCGCACTGCGAAAAACATAGCTTCTTTTTGCTGGCCCGTGTCGGCCCCGTCCTGTTCGGCGATCTCGGCGATGAGCGCATAGGGCAGGATGCCGAGGAAGGCGGTGGGAACGGCGACGATCAGGGCGAAGCCGAAAATCTGCACCCGGGGCGGCAGCGGCCCTTTTCCCAGAAAGAACAAGCCCATCAGGGCGATGCCCAGGCTCAGCAAAGACCAGATCATCAGCTTGCGTTTTTCCACCCGGGCGGACAGCCGGACCACCAGAGGGTAGAACAGGAGGGAAAACAGGACCATCACCCCCATGACCGCCCCGCCGATGCCTTCGTTGAGAAAGAGCAACACTTTGACGAAGTAAAGCATGCCGCTGCTGATGATGGTCAGCGAAACGAAATAGGAAAAATCAGCCGCGATGAAGACGAGGAAGTTGCGGTGGGCGAGGATATGCCGGAATGCCGCCATGAAGGGCACGGTCGCCGGCTCGCCATAGCAGTCCCGCTGTTCGTCGATGGTAAAAAGGGGGACGGCCATAAAAACACCTCCCAGCAGGTACAGGCTGCCGATAGCCAGCTGGAACGCCACATGGCGGTTGGTCAATTTGAAGAACCCCTGTACCAGGTCTGCTATAGCCGGCGTCTGGGAAGACAGGATGATGCCCAGCACAAAGGCCAGGGACAACCAGGTGGAGAGCCGCACCTTGGCCGCCGAGCCGGGCGCCAGTTCCGGCAATAATGCGTTGTAGGGTATGATATAAATGGTCACAGACAGGTAAAAAAATGCCTGGATAACCGTCAGCCACCACACGTTGCGGTAGCTTTCCAGAAATTCGAGGGGCAGGAAGACCAGTATCCCGAAGAAGACCGAAGGCAGCACGGCCACCTTCATAAAGGGAATCCTCCGGCCGCGGGGGTGGTGAAAGCGGTCGCTCCAGTTGGCGATCAGCGGGTCGGTAACGGCATCGAGCAGCCGCCCGCTGGCGGCGATCAGCGACAGCAACGTAAAAATGCCGAAGACGGTGGCCTGCGGGATCAGCTGCGCCATCCCCGAATTGCTGGGCGGGATATAAAAATAGATCAGCATCACCGCAATGATGTTGATCATAATGGACCAGCCCAGCATCCCGCAGGCATACCCCAGCTGTCGCCACACTGATAACGGCTGTTCCGGCATGGAAGGTTCTTTCAGATATTCGGCTCAAAATAACTCAAAAAGTTAACATATCGGCCACGAGCGCTCGTTCCATATTTAAATCATGATAACGCTCCCTGGATTCAACGAAGCTGCCAAAAGTGGTGTTTTTGCAAATAGATGCCACGGCAAAGGCCATGGCAAAAAACGGAGTGGCTGGCTTTGGCAGTTGCCCCCTTTTTCCGAACTCCACGCCAGGCCACCAACAACAGGCAACAAAAAATCCATTTTTGACCGAATTAAAAACCACAAGCATGCCTCATCGATTTCGATTCGTCCTCTGGCTGGCTCTGCTGGCCCTTGGCTTCATGGCTGGCATCGCCTGGAAAGGGAAGGATGCCTTGCCCGGGGAGAAAGAACCCGCCGAAGCGGATTCAACGGTAACCGGCGAAGCGGCTGCCCTGACTAAGAACACCAACCTGCCTTCCGCCCGGGAGGCTGCCCCCGGCAATGGGCTCACCCCGCAGGAACGCGCCACCATCAAACTATTTGAAGAAGCCAAGCCCTCCGTTTGCTTCATCACCACCTCCAACGTCCGCATGGACTATTTCACCCGCGACGTCTCGGAAATCCCGCGGGGCACCGGCTCCGGTTTTGTATGGGACCTGGGTGGCCACATCGTCACCAACTTCCACGTCATCCAGGGCGCCGACCGGGCTATCGTCACCCTGGAGGACCGGTCCACCTGGCCGGCAAAGCTGGTGGGCAAGGCACCGGAAAAAGACCTCGCCGTCCTCCGCATTGACGCCCCCCGCGAACAACTCTACCCCATCCCGATCGGAAGTTCCGAAGACCTGCACGTGGGCCAGTCCGTCTTCGCTATCGGCAACCCCTTCGGGCTCGACCAAACCCTGACCACCGGCATCGTCAGCGCACTGGGCAGGGAAATCCAGTCGGTGGCCGGAATACCCATCCGCGACGTCATACAGACCGACGCGGCCATCAACCCCGGCAACTCCGGCGGCCCCCTGCTCGACTCCTCCGGGCGCCTCATCGGCGTCAATACAGCCATCTACAGCCCCTCCGGCGCCTCAGCCGGCATCGGCTTCTCCATTCCGGTCGACGCCGTAAGCTGGATCGTGCCGGAACTGATCGAATACGGCGAACTGCGCCGCCCTACCCTCGGCATCGACCTGGCCCGCCCCGAGGTCATCGCCCGCCTCGGGCTGGAAGGGGTGCTCGTGATCAACGTCAACAACGGCAGCGCAGCGGAACGGGCCGGCATCCGGCCGACAACCCGCGACCGCTACGGATATATCAAACTGGGCGATATCATCATCGGCCTGGGCGACAACAAGATCAAAAACAACAGCGACCTGATCCTCGCCCTGGAAAAATACCAGCCGGGCGATGTCGTCACCGTCCGCCTGCGCCGGGATGACGAAGAACTGGACGTCCGGCTGAAGCTGGACCCGGCGCGGTGAAGGGCCCGAAACATTTATGCCAAGGGCCTGGAGGCTATCCGTCTAATACTGGACAAGCTGACCGTTGTCTGCTGTTTCCAACTGTCGGCAGCCAGTAATGGGCAACTGGTTGGAACCGAAGACCCGGCAACCAACAACCGGCAAGGCCTATGAAAGTTTAAACGTTAATCCGGCAAAAATCTATCCGGAGATTTGTTTCTTTTTACATAGAGTTTTTTATATTTGTGCCACGATCGTGAACTAAAGAGAAGAATCTTTGTTTCAATTCCGGAATTGCGAAGGCTTTCCTGTGAAAGTTAAAAATTGAATAGTGAAAGTGACAAATGTCACAGAATCAGGTAAAGAAAGTTTTTACCTTTGCATTGTAAAAAGCTCGCAAACAGATGCGAAAGAAAGTTTGAAATTTTTTTTCAAAAGAATGTGACCCTGGCTCAAAACTGCGTCAGAAAGGATGTATATAAAAGGCGAAAGCAAGCCTCCAAAGAGGCAAGCAAACGTCAAATTTCAAGGGGAATGCAGTTGATTGACAGCCAGGGGATGTGTGAGCTAAGATGTTGAAGCAGAACGTTAAAGTCCACTGGCTGTCTCAACATTTTCAATTTAGAAAGGTTTTCATGATATGAATATGGGTTTTAGGTGTTTTTCTCGGGGAGCTATCTTTTAGCTCCCCTTTTTTTTGCCGCCCCCCAAAGGGCTGGGCAACGAAGTTCCGGAATAGGGCTACCTGTCTAACATTGGCCACTCCATGCCTTCCGCACACGCTCGGCCTCGACTCCGCTCGGCTTTCCCCTTTCTGCTGACCAACATTAGACAGGTAGCCCCGGAATAGTTTTCTCACCGCCTGACGCTACTGCCCTACTGCACCACCACCTTTTCTGCCCATCGCTCCCTCCCGGACTCAATGATGAGTATGTACAGGCCCTTCGGCGCGCCCCGAATGTCTACCGGCGCTAAATGGCCGCTTTCTTTAATACTAAAGTTCCACTTTGCCACAAGCCTCTTGTGTATATCAAACAGCTGGAACCGGGCCTCCCCGGACAGCTGTGGGTCCAGTTGCACGACGAAGTCTCCGTCCGACGGGTTTTCGTAAACGATGGGCGGCGTCAGCCGGCCCGGAGGAATGAGGGTGAAACCGACCTCTTTGCAGAACGACTGCTCGCAGATGTTGCCGGCAATGTCCGTACGTACCACGTTCATGCACACCTGGTAGGGCCCGGCACCCGGAAAAGCATGTTCAGCCGGGCTGTTGCCCGCCGTAAGCTCCGGCGCTGTGCCATCGCCCCAGGACCAACTGACCGTATCGCAGCCTGTGAGGGACCCGGCCGGCGCGAAGGCCCCGCTGAGGGCAGCCGTGTCGAGGGCACAGGAGAATCCCTGGGCAACGGCAACCACAAACGACGAATCGCACAGGCAGCCCGCCGGAGCCGGGCAGTCCGGCAACACAAAACACTGGGTGAAATTGCAACAGTTGGTGTGCTGGCCGTCATGGCCGAGTTCGTGCAGGGCAATGACAAAACAGGCGGAATCGCCCGGCAAAGCCGGCGGCCCCAGCGGCAGGCTGATGGGGAAGGTGCCGCCTGGCGCCAGGGTGCCCAGGGATACCGCCTGGCCGTAGGGGCCCATGCCGGCAGGAGCGGTCACCAGGATGTTCGCCTCCCCCATGGTGAAGGAGGAAGTGTTTTTCAGCAGGGCATTTAACGTCCACCCGCTGGCCGTACACTGAATGTCTTCTTCGAAAAGGTAACCACAGTCCGGCTCGCAGAACAGCTCAATGGTGTCTCTGCATATCGTCTTGCCATCCTGTTTCCATTTGACCTCCAACTTTTGACCGGGCGCCTGTCCGGTTTGGAGGCAAATCTGCGGCAGCTGGAAGGCACCGGTGGGCAGGGTTCCCCCCTGTGACAGTGCTGGCGACAGCTCGATGAGCGTGGGCGCATAAGATGTCAGCCAACCCGAACCAAAGGGGTTGTCGATCGTCATCACCGTGTTGGGCGACAACATACAGAGGGCGATGCCGTCGAAATAACCGGCCGGGTAGTTGTTGAACAGGGTGATGTCGAAACAGCAGTCGCCGGCGCCGTTCCCCGCGGCGGCCATCACGCTTTCCACCCCAATATCGTCGCAGGGCTCGCAATCGGGAATGGGGATGCAGTAGAGGGTATCCAGCGAACAGCACAGGGCGTCGGGTACCAGCTGCGGGTCGTCCTCGTGCGCGATCAGGTTGAAGCAGAAGTCCTGCCCGGCAATGCCCGGGCCGGAGAGCAGCAACTTGAACGTCCGGCACTCGCCCGGCAGCATGGGGTTGGCCGTCACGTCAATAGCAGGCGGGCTGACCTGGATGCCGGCCGGGCCAGTAGGCTGGACCTGAACGAATCCTACATCAAAAGCCGCGTCAACAGGGTTGCATATCGTCAGCTCGTAAGCCACCTCGCCATTCTCACAATAAATGGAATCGGCAAGCAGGTAGAGGCAGTCCGGCTCTACCGGGCAGTTGAAGGCCAGCGTATCCGAACAGACGATATTCAATTCGGGATCGTACCAGTCGAAGATTACCTGTTGCGGGCTGTTCTGCACGTTGGACAGGCAGAAAGTCAGGAAACTGTCCAGCTGCCCGCCTGGCAGCGGCATGTTTGGCTGGCTGTTCACCAACCCGACCCAGTGGCCGCCGATCGTCTGTACGCCCAGAGCAGGATCGAGGCCGGACAAGTCGAAATCCAGGCCGGTGTCCGGGCTGTGGATCATCAGCCCCAGCAGGCCGGCGCTGTAGGTATTGTCGTAGCTAAGGTTCCAGCAGCAGCTGTCGCCGGCGGGAGTAGCGGAAACGGCCAGGGAGGCGCAGTCGCATTCCAGCACCTCCAGGATCAGCGTATCGGAAGTGAGCATGCAGCCGAATCCGGTCGTGCCCGTCAGGCTGTAAGCGCCGCTCTGGCTGATGACCAGGCACTGGCTGCCGGCGCCGGCGATGGGCGTCCCGTTGAAGTTCCACTGGTAGGCGGCCAGCCCCTCCGGCCCGCAGAGGGTATCCGGGTTGCAGGCTTCGTAACAACCGGTGGGGACGATACACAGGTCGGGCAGCGGATAAATGTCGGCGCTGGCCGAACCCCGGCAGCCGGTGAGGGTATCGGTGCCGACCACGGTATACGTTCCCGCCTGCAGGACGGTGATGGCCGGGCCGGCGCTGCCGTTGCTCCAGGTGTAGGTGACGTTGGGCTGCACCGGGTTTACGGTCAGTATACTGGGGGAACCTTCACAGGAATCCGGCATTACGCTAACCGTAAAGCCGGGAGATACTTCTACTGTGACAGAAAATGGCGCCGAGGTGGCCAGGCAGCCGTTGGCGTCGGCAACGGCCACGGAATAGGCCGGCAGCAGCCCTCCGTCGCAAACCACCAGTTGCTGCCCGGTTTGGAAGGGAATGGGCAGCCCGCCGTCATCCAGCCACTGATAGGTGTACCCAAAGCCGGCGGGAGCGCTGAGCGTAGTGCAGCCCTGGCCGCAGATCACCGGGCTGCCGGTGATGAATGCATCGGGTGCCGGGTAAACGACTACGGTTACGGGGTCCGGTACGAGCGTGCACCCGTTGGCGTCGGTGACGATGACGCTGTACTCCCCGGCCGCGCTCACTGTGATGAGTTGGGCGGTGGCGCCGTTGTTCCAAAGATAGGTATAACCGGAGCCGGCGGGGGCAATCAGATTGACGGTTTCTCCTTCACAGATCGTCAGGGAAGGCGTATAGGCGATAGTATCGTCCGGCGGGGCCGGGTGGACGACAACAGGTTGCACCGTGGTGTTTGCACAACCCTGGGCGTCCTCGCCGGTAAGGCTTACATTGTAAGTGCCGGGGCTGAGATAGGCATGGGATGGGTTCTGGCTGCCGTTGGTGGCGCCGTCGCCGAAATCCCAGAACCATTGGATGATACCCGCGCCGGCGCCGCTGAAGTTGACCGGCTGGCCCACACAGACAGGGCTGGGCACAGCGGCAATCACCGGGCTGGGCGGCCCGGCGACACTGACGGCCTTAGTGAGGGTAGCCTGGCAGCCGCCGGCGATGGTGACGGTTAAGGTAACGCTGTAGGTGCCGGGGCTGGAGTAGGTATGGCTGGGGTTCTGAGACGTGGAGGTAGCAGCATCTCCAAATGACCAGGACCAGGAGGTGATGCTGTTGCCCGGCAGGAAGGTCGACAGGTCGGTAAAAGATACCGTCTGGCAATTTTCGGCGAACGAAAAGTCGGCGGCGACCGGCACGCTGACGCTGCGGGTGCGGGTGACGGTGCAGAAGCCGGTGCCGGGTGCCGCTTCCGGCACCTGGGCGGCCACTGTAGCGACGAAGTAACCGGCTTTGGTGTAGGCATGGACCGGGAAGAGGAGGGAACCGGTATTGATGTTGTTGCCGGGGTCGCCGAAATTCCAGCTCAGCACGGTGACGTTGGCGGTTTTGAAGGTGTAAAAGTTCACCACATTGCAGTTGGGCGTCTGGTTGATGGCGTTGGTGGACAGGTAGTAGGACTGAGGCGTACAGCCTCCGGAAGAGGTGCAGTTGTCCGTCTGTACCACCGTTATCGTATTGGAAGTATTGGTGCAGCCGTTGGCGTCGGTTACCACCACGTGATAAGCGAAAGTACCGTTGACATTGGTATTGGTATGTGTGAAGGTGGCCTGAGTGGGCGGCAGGGCCTGCGGAGTGCCGTTGCAGAACCACTGGAAGGTGTAACCAGGATTCGTTTGTGCATACATGGTGACGCTGGCGCTGTTGGGCGGCGCAATACACAGTACCGTATTGTTCGGAGTGGAAATATCGGCTACCGGGCCGGAAAGGGCAACGGCTGTGTAGGTGCCAACTGCCTGGCAGCCGCCGGCATCAGTGGTGTTGACCGTGTACGTGCCTCCGCCGGCGATGCTGATGGATGGCGTAGTGGCACCCGTGCTCCACAGGTAGGTGGAGAAGCCGCCGCCGGCGCTCAGCGTGGCCGGCACGCCAGGGCATAAGATGCCCGTTTGGGTGATCACCGGCACCTGAGGGGCGACCAGCGGAATGCTCTTGCTGCTGGAAAGCGCATTGCCGCACAGCTCTACGGTTAATGACAAAGTAGCCATGCCCGGGTCGTTGTTCCACTGCACCTGAATATTGGGCGTGCCCTGCCCGCTCACTACACTGCCCAGGGTGGCGGGTGTGATGGCCCAGGTGAAGGTAGCGTCCGGGTGCTGGGCCGGCCCTGCTGAATAGCTCTGGGTGCTGTTGGTGCAGGCCGGCGGCCCGGTGATGGATAACGGGCCGTTGAGCAGCTTGGGCAGTACGGTGATCGAAATGGGATCGGAAGTGCAGAAGGGCGAATTGAGCTGATATTGCTGTAATGCCAGGGCGTACGGCCCGCCGGCGTTCCAGGTGACGGACACCGGGTTTCCGGTGGGTGAGGACAAGGTGCCGCCCGTCACCGTCCAGCTGAAACCCACGCCGCTTTCCGAAGTTTGGGCGAAGTAGGCATAAGCCTGCCCCGGGCAGATCATCGTGGGCCCGTCGATGCCGTCGGGCGGCGGCAGTTCTTCCACCCGCATCCGCACGGAGACGGAATCGTTGCAGTACACCGTAGGGTCATTGGGTTTGGCGGTGACGGTGTAAATTCCGGGGCCGCTGTCCCAGGTGACGTTGATGGCGTTTGTCCCTTGCCCGCTGAAAGTAGCCGCAGGGCTTACCGTCCAGGTATAGGAAGCGGAAGGGGCGGCGGTGGCGAAGAAGCTGGATACGCTATTGGCGCAGGCCACCGCCGGGCTGGGCCCGGTGACGTCAAATTCCGGTTTGATGGCCACCGTCAGGCTGCCCGTGCCCGAGCAATCGCCCGGCTCGTGGCCGGGCAGGCCGCCGAGGAAGCTGCTGGAGTAGTTCAGGTTGAGCACGCCGGGGCCGGGGGCGGTACCCCACTGCACCACTACCGTGTTGGTTCCCTGGCCGGAGAGGATGGCTCCCCCCGAAGCCTGCCAGTCGTAGTACACGCTGGCCCACTTGGGCACGGTGTAGGTGGCCGTGGCGTTCTCACAAACCTCGATCAGGCCGTTGATCCCGACAGAGGAGGGGATGATGGGCACCTTTACCGAGACAGGCTCGTCGCAGTACGCCTCGTCGCAACCCGCCACTTCCAGCATCACAGTGCCGAACGGCCCGGCGCCCCACTGCACGCAGATGGTGTCGTTGCCCTGGCCGGTAAAGGCGATGGGGTTGCCGTTCTCGTCGAGCACCGTCCAGTTATACGTTGCGCAGTTCATGGCATCGGTCCAGTATTTGGTGCTGTCGTTGGCGCAGAGGGTGGAGACCCAGTAGATGCCGGGGCCTTCCAGGGAGTCTACGGCAACATCCAGGGTGGTGGAATCGGTACAGCAGCAGAGCGGGTTGCCGAGTTCGTCGTAGTTGTTCCGGGTGGCGTAGAGGGTGACGGTGTAAGTGCCCGCCGAGGTATATTGGTGGGTGGGCTCGAACTGAGTGGAAGTATTGCCGTCGCCGAAATCCCAGAAGAAGCTGTTGCCGCCGGTGGAGGTATTGGTGAAGCTGATGGGGCCATTCAGGCACACGCTGGTGTCCGATGCTTCAAAGGCAGCGACGGGCCCTTCCAGGATCTCCACACAAATTTCAATCACCGTCATTTCGTTATTGCTGCCGGTGATGGCCACCGATATGGCCCCGCTGCCCAGCGCGCCCCAGCTGACGTGGATCTCCGCCGGGTTGGCGCCGGCGGTGAACGTGCCGCCCGCAACCGACCAGCTGTAGGTGTTTGCAGGGTTGTAGCTGACGAAATAGGTGGCATCTGAATTTTCGCAGGCATACGCACAGCCCGGGCCCATAGGGTTGCCGCCGCCGGTGGGGTCATCCGCTGATCCTGCGTAGTCTTCCAGGTTGACGACAAAGCACTCCGGCTTGGGGCATTTCACGGTGAGGAAAACCAGGCCGATGCATTCCGGGCCGCTCTGGCAGCCTTCGATGCGGTACTCCAGCACATGCTCTCCGCAGCAGCCCGGATCATCGCTGAGGGACACCAGCCGGCCGTCTTCCAGGATGTTGAAGCAGTTGGAGGGCGACGCCATAAAAACGGGCAGGAAGGCGCCCGGGGGCAGGAGGTCATTGTCGGTGACTTTATAAGCTATGTTTTCGCCCAGTTCGACACACAAAGTGTCATTCACAGCGACGATATCGCCCGGTTGGGCGGCGAGCTTTCCCAAAAAACAGGCGGACAAACAAAAGATTAAGGCCAAACTGAGGGTTCTCATATCCTGGTGGTTTGTAGAGCTTTCCCGGAAAGCGAACTGCACAACATGCAAATGCGCAGCCATTTCCAGAACAAGCTTTTAATGGATTTAAAAGTAAAATACTCCGCAGGCAAGCTGTTTGCGGAGGAAACCGGCCGGAGCCGGATCAGATATGAGAATAGTACGAAATGGGACTGTAAATATACGACAATTTATTGAATGTGCAATGGGCTTAATTAGTCGAACAAGGCATCCATCGTCAATGAATTCTGCACCAATCCGATAAAGTGCTTGTTTTCTCTAAGGCCAAAAGTGGTAATAAAAGTCAGAAAGAGCGTTTTGGTCGTTCCTGTTTCCATTCTGAAAGTGGATAATTTGTGCCTGAGCTTTTCAGCGTAGGATTTACTGATTACGTATGGGTCGACGGAAAATTTTATTTCACATAAATTGATGACACGATCCCTTCGGTCTATTATCAAATCAATCTGCGCTCCGTGTTCTGACTGAGTGCTTCTCCAGGCGGAGACTTCCGTATAAACTGCTCCAATGCCTAAATGCTTTTTGATATTACCGATGTGATAGCGGCACAGATACTCGTAAGCATAACCACTCCAAGCCTTCCATTTCGGGTTATCCATTTGAGTAAGCCATGCCCCTTGGCCATCTGCTTTGCTGTCTTTAACAAATTTCAAATAGAATAGCGAGTAAGGATCTGTGAGTTGGTAAAGGCTGTCTTTTAATTTCTTGCCAAATGGCAGGTATCTCTTAATGAATCCACATTGTTCCAGTTCTTCCAAAATGTTTGAAAAAGTGCCTCCGTCTGAAAGGCCTGACAACTTGATCAGCTCTTTCCTTGACAAACCCCGTGATCTTTCTGCCAGGGCTTCTATAATGGCCATGTGCCGTTCATATTTTTTGAACAAGGACCGGTATAAGTTAAAATATTCCGACCTCAGGAATCCATTTTGGCTGAAGAACATCAGATCGATATTTTGCTCCACGCTCTTTGCCGTATCTACATTTTCGAGATAAAATGGAATACCTCCTATCGCCATATACAGCTGGATGATTTCGTACCTGGTGTATACGCCGCCTTTGCTTTGCAAAAATGCTTCCGCTTCATTGAGCGTAAAGGGATGTAAATGAATCCTTGCCGTAACCCGATTGTGCAGCCCCCCATGATTATTGATGATCTCATTGATCATCCACGACGCAGCGGACCCGCAACCAATGAGCAGAATATCGTTGCGATGAGAAGCCCAACCGTTCCAAAAGTGTTCCAATGCGGAAAGGAAGTCCGATCTGGGCGTATCCATCCAGGGTAATTCGTCTATAAATATGATTTTACGGCTTTGCCGGCTTTTCTGGATATAGCCTATCAACATATCGAAAGCCTCCAACCAGTTCTGAGGCACTTCCTGGCCTGAATAATTTTGATCTAGCCGGGTAATAGCCATATAAAAATTGGCGAGCTGTTGGCTGAAATCCGCATTGGACAACCCGGTGACCTGGAAGGTGTATTTATCCGCGAACAGCTTTTTTACAAGGAATGTCTTCCCTATCCGCCTTCTGCCATAGATGGCTACAAACTCAGATTTATTGCTCTTATAAAGTTTTTTCAGGGTTTCGATTTCTGCTTTGCGGCCTATGATTGGGCTAGTGTCCATAGAATTAAGGTTTAATCAGCTATATGTAGTCAAATATACATAGATACAGCCAATTATAAAATCAAAAACAGCTATATCCTAGTTAAATTACCGACTTATAGCTAAATTTGACCCTGGTGCACTAAAAAAGCAACCTTCCCCATTTTACATTAAAATGGAAATTTCAATTCCACAATTGCCGAGCCAGACTTGAGAAGTTTACTCCCGGGAAACTTCCAGGAAACTTGTCAAGTCGGGCAAAGGCTCATTATCGAACAGACAAAAACCTATTTAACCATGCCGCCCCCTCCCTACCTCCTCGCCGAAACGAACTGGAAAACCGTCAAAGACACCGACTACCAACTGGCCATCCTGCCCTGGGGCGCCACCGAGGCGCACAACTACCACCTGCCGTACGCGACCGACAACTTCGAGTCGCAGTACGTGGCGGCGGAGGCGGCCCGCAAGGCCTGGGAGCAGGGCGCCAAAGTCATCGTCCTGCCCGGCATCCCCTTTGGCGTCAACACCGGCCAGCTGGACGTCAGGCTGTGCATCAACATGAACCCCAGCACCCAATATGCCATCATCAAGGACGTGGCCGACGTGCTGCTCCGCCACGGCATCCGCAAGCTGGTGATCCTCAACGCCCACGGCGGCAACAACTTCAAGACGATGAT
Organism: Lewinellaceae bacterium; assembly: GCA_020636375.1. Lineage (GTDB taxonomy): Bacteria > Bacteroidota > Bacteroidia > Chitinophagales > Saprospiraceae > JACJXW01. The sequence goes on from JACJXZ010000002.1 coordinate 868,889, forward strand.
CCGGGAGCTGGCCATCGACTTTCCGGACATGTTCGCCTGCAGCGTCGACTTCTGGCGGGTAGGAGACGCTAAAAAATACTTCCACGAGCCGGGCGACCACGCCGGCGAGCTGGAGACCAGCATCATCCTGCACCTCCACCCGGAGCTGGTGCGCCCCCTGGAAGAAGCTGGCCCGGGTAAAGGAAAGAACTACCGCTTCAAAGCCTTCAGAGAAGGCTGGGCCACCTCCCAGCGCCACTGGACGAAGGTGACGGCCGACACCGGGGTAGGCAACCCTGCCCGGGCCACGGCGGAAAAGGGACAGGCGTTCCTGGAGATGGTGACGGACGAGATCGGCTCCTTCCTGGCGGAACTGGCGGGGGCGGAGGTGGAGGACATGTACGAGTGAAGACAGGATGAACAAGTTTGGGGAAAGGTTGAGTTATGGCCGCCACAGTTGTCTTCCAGCTAGATTTCCTTTATCCAAATATTTCGAAACTGAACCAGGCTGGAGGCGCCATTCAATTTACCTGTATCGGGATTGATTCCTCCGTGATGCTGCAAACCGATCGGGCCTTTTACATTCAATCCGGGGTAGTAGGCATTATCGATTACGATCTGCCCGTTGTTGATGATCGTGATCCGTTCGCCTTTAACGATGATGTCGAATACATTCCAGTTGCCGACGGGATGATCTGCGTTTACTGACGGCACGGCGGCAGCTCTTACTTCTGCGGGGAGGTCTTTGTTATTTCTAATCGACCACAACTCCCCGGAACCTGCCGCCCAGCACCAGAGATTGGTATGTCCGGCGCCTTTTTAAGAGAATGCCCGAATCGGAATTGGTACGGGAGGTTCAATGATCTTGCCATCCTCGTCTCTGAGGTATTCTCCGCTTGGCAATATGGTCGGCAGCGGGAACAAATGATCGCCATAACCTTTAAACCGCCATTCGATATGCAATTCAAAATCAGTGAATTCTTTTTCCGACCATAAATTTTATCCTTGGCTTCGGAACGGGCATCGTAGTCGATTACCCCGTCGATTACACTCCAGTAAGTTATCCCCTTCGGGCACCTTCCAGCCAGCAAGGTCCTTTCCGTTAAACAGGGAAATAAAACCCCTGTCTTTAAAGTAATGGTAGGTTTGGTAGGCGCCTGGGCGGAAAGGCTCAATGAAAATACCGTTGCCAGAGCGATTAAAAATATTGTATTTTTCATTTTCACTATTTTAGAGTTTTTCAATTTCATATCTCCCATCCTTCCCGGCACTTGCGCCTGACAAATTCATTCGCTTCCGGCACATTTGTCACTTTCAGGTTTTCGTCGTCCCATTCCAGGCGCTGATCCATTCTGATGGTCAGGTTGCCGAGGCAAATCGCTTCCGCAATGGTTTGGGCGTTCGGATAACTGCCGCGCGAGGGCTGTCCGCCTTTAAATGCATTGATCATTTCGGTGGTTTGGTCAATGAGTTGCACCTCAGGTATTTGAATGGAAGCTGTTTTTCACTGGTATTGCCAGCGTCATATAACCGTGGGTTGCCGTAACCGTAATCGGCAAGGATGGCACCTTTTCACCCACGAACATAACGCCTTCCGGAGGCATGCCTTTACCTTCTTTTTAAGGAATTTTGGCGTCCTGGGGCGAATGCCTCCCGAATACCAGAAGACATCCATCATTTTATCCCCGCCATTTACCGGTACTTCCCATTGCAACGTAGCCGCATGGGGGTAGGAGAGGTTATTCTCCACCCAGGTACTTCTGAAATCTCTTATTTCGCAGGTAAAACTGGCTGAACCCTCAGCACTTACGGGCATCCCCAGGTTCAGCAGCCGCCAATCCTTCCAAAACCGTAGTAGCCCATATCAGTCAGGCATCCTGCTCCGAATTCATACCAGCCTCTGAATACCGTGTGTGTATAATCAGGGGAATAAGTGCGGGAAGCGCAGTACAGCCACAATTCCCAGTCAAAACCATCCGGGATCGGCGGGGTATTGCTGGCAGGTAGGGGGATCCTGAGTACATAGGGCGGTTAGTCCAGCGATGCAGCTCTTTACCTCTCCGATCAGGTACTGGCCGATCCACTCTTTAATACATACAGTTCTTCCGGGTCCTGAAAAGCAAATAACTGGGTAGGAATTTTAGTTTGTTTCGCCATTTCACAAACCACTCTGGTCTCGTGCATGAAATTGCCGACGGGTTTGTGCGACCCAGTATGATGCCTTTCTTCATGGCAGCAGCAGCCACCGTAGCGTGCAAATGGTCGGGCGTCATGATAAATACGGCGTCAACGCCTTCCTCTTTCTCAAGCAGTTCCCTGAAATCGGCGTAGGCGCTGCATCCTTTATAGGCTCCTTTGCTTAGCTTTTCCGCATAAACTCATTTATCATGGCGCGGTATACTTCCCTGCCTCCCGGTGCGCCTTTTTTTCGCCTTTCGATTTTCCCCACAGGGGATAATCATAACTTTCCCGGTTGGGGTCACAAACAGATACGAATTGCAATTCCGGCCGTTTTAACCAGTCCGGCAGCATTTTTAGCGCCTGCGTACCACTGCCGATCAAGGCAACATTTATTTTATCGCTCGGCGCGACCCGGCCTGTTCCACCCAATACCTTTGCGGGAACAACCGTCAGGCCGATTCCGGATACGGCAGCGGCCTTAATAAATTCCCGGCGGGTCAGATCTTTAGTCTTTTTCATAGGGACAATATTTATTTTTATAAAACTGGAGGGGACTTATCCCGACAGCCCATATAGATTCGGACATTGATTTTTAATAAAATTTCACTTCCGGATGCCTGAAGAAGCTTTTGATAAGCTCTTTAGCCTCCTTCCGTTTCCTGCCCAAAGTGATGTGGCAGGCAAATGGGGCTGAAAGATATCCATTACCTGCACTTTTTCACACCCCCGTTCTTTGCAGGCCTGAATGGCGAGGGGAGAAATATCAATCCCGGTAATATTGAAGCCGCGCTTTTGAAAATGCAGGACGTGCCGCCCGGCGCCGCAACCGACGTCCAGTATTTTTCCCTTTATGAGCGGCGTAACCGCCTTTTCCGTAGGATAAAACTTTTTGGCAAAAAAGAATTTCTGGCTGAATTCGGTGACCAAACCATCATCGCGGCGAATGATCTGCGATGTTCTGCGGTCTCCTTTCCAGTAATTGTATAAGGCTTGTCCAAAAACGTCTTTCATGTCTATTATTCTACCATTGCAACAAATTGGTTGGAGTCCGGTTTAAATCGGGGATTACGAGGAAGGCGAAGTTTTCCGAAACGTTCCTATTTCCTGGACTTCGATCAGCAGTCCACTAAATCTCGCAGAGTACGTTTTTCTGGACTTTAAAAGGCAAAAGCTGCCAAGGGAGAATACAAGGAAGGTTAAGTTTAAGCAGCCTGTTGGATATCTCGCAAATGAATCGATCCATCCGGACGCATTACGCCATGAACAATGACTGTATTATCCCAATATTCTTTAATGATTTTCGTAAAGGTGTCCTCAGGGACAAAAACGGCGATCAAGTGCATCGTATCAGATATCTGCAGTTTAATTTGGTTATTAGGCAGATCGGCCGCTACCAACCGGCCGGTGACCGTAGTGGCAGCTTCCTGATGTGTTTCCTGGGCGTTAGCTTTGACAAGCAGCTCTTCAAGTTCAGGCTCAATGGCCGGATGAGGTTGTGAGGATAATGCCAACTGGATCAACTGGATTGCTTCATCATTGAAACCACAGTCTAAAGCCAGGGAAGCAGCGCTTCTCAGGAATACAGAGCGCGTGAGGCGATAGGTTTCCTGCAATGGAGTGGCTAAAGCTACTACCTTTTCCAAATGAAAAGCTTTTTCGAAGAACAGCCGGGCCGTACGCTCTTCGCCGCGTTGATGGGCTAACCTGGCTTCATCGACAAATTCCATAGCCATCTGGTGCATCGTATTTAACTCGCTGGTCATAGCTTTTCAAGTTTAGCTTTCGGCTTGCTAAATTCTACAACAATTATAAATACGGGCAAGTTGCGATAAGGGGAACGCATAACCTGCTGTTTTTTCTGGTTAGCTCTTGCATTCATGGTATTGCCTGGGTTTTCCTTCAATATGCCGGAAACTTCCAATAAGGCTTCCAATATTGGAAAGTCATGCTCATCTCTTTTCCCCAGCCAGAAATCTACGCTGCTTCCTTTCCTGGCGCGTTGGACATCAGAGTACCCCGTCACTTGAAGAATTAAAGGCAAAGCAATGCCAACCGCAGCATATTCCACTAATTCCTGCTCGTCTTGCCAGGTACTCGGCGCATCAGGAGATAATTCCGAGTGCCAATTTACAAGGACCTCTTCCTGATTATCCTCCAGATGCAGCGTTAATTTGACCCCGGTTTTATGGCTACAGGATTCCAGGCAGTAGATTGCAGCCTCTGCCAGAAAACTCCCGGCAGTGGGCGTAAAGCCGGGTAATCCTTTCCGCAATTCATCGAAGTCGATTTTGAACATGCAAGGCCTTTAGCTTTTGTCTTGTAAAAATAGGCTTTTATGGCAAAAAGTCCATTTTAACCGCCCTTTAAATACACCACACACCCTCCACTCCAAAGAATCATTTCCCCCGCCAAAAGTGTCCAAAGAAGCCGTCCACGAAATCAACGCTCAAAAAACTACAACCAGGGCCGTTTTTTTGAACTTCCCGTTCTCACTGCCCAGAGCGGGCAAAACGATCTTCAGAACGATGGAGGGGCCAAAACACACCCCATCCCCTTTTCCCGTTTTTTTTTACCTTACACCTGGTTCAAGCGAAAAACCAACCCCATGCAAATAAAAAGCCCCTCCAAAGTTTACGACGCCGTCATCGTCGGTTCCGGCGCCGGCGGCGGCATGGCGGCCAAAGTGCTGGCCGAAGCCGGCCTGGACGTGGCCGTCCTCGAAGCCGGGCCCTATTACGACCCGGCCAACCCCGCCCAGCGCACTCAGCTGCGCTGGCCCTGGGAGTCGCCCCGGCGGGGAGCGCCCTCCACCCGCGCCTTCGGCGATTTCGACGCCGCCTACGGAGGCTGGGAGATCGAAGGGGAGCCCTACACCCGGGCACCGGGCACCCGGTTCGAATGGTTTCGCTCGCGCATGCTGGGCGGGCGCACCAACCACTGGGGACGCATCGCCCTGCGCTTCGGGCCGCTGGATTTCAAAAGAAAGGACATCGACGGGCTGGGCGACAACTGGCCAATCGGCTATGAGGACGTGAAGCCCTACTACGATAAGGTCGACAAGCTGGTGGGCATCTTCGGCAGCAAGGAGGGCCTGCCCAACGAACCGGACGGCTTCTTCCTGCCGCCACCCAAGCCAAGGCTGCACGAGCTGTATTACATCAACGCGGCCCGCAAAACGGGCGTGCCCGCGATCCCCGGCCGCCTGTCCATCCTCACCAAACGCATCAACAACGAGCGCGGCGTCTGCTTCTACTGCCGGCAGTGCAGCCGTGGCTGCATGGTGCATGCCGACTTCTCTGCGGGCACCTGCCTGATTTTCCCGGCGCAGAAATCCGGGGGCAAGATCGAACTGTTCGTCAACGCTATGGCGCGGGAGGTAGTGGCCAACGAGGAGGGCAAAGCCGTCGGCGTGTCCTACGTCAACAAAGAAGACCGGCAGGAATACCAGGTCAACGGCAAAGTAATCGTGCTGGCCGCCTCGGCCTGCGGCTCGGCCCGCATCCTGCTCAACTCCCGCAGCCGGCAGCACCCCGACGGGCTGGGCAACAGCAGCGGCCTGGTGGGCAAGTACCTGCACGACTCCACCGGCGCCTCGGGGGCCGCCTTCGTGCCCGCCCTGATGAACCGCAGGATGTACAACGAGGACGGCGTCGGCGGCTTCCACGTCTATTCCCCCTGGTGGGGGAACGACAAAAAACTCGATTTCGCCCGGGGCTACCACATCGAAATCTGGGGCGGCATGGGCATGCCCTCCTACGGCTTCGGCTTCAACATCACGGAGATGAACCAGTTCTTCGGGGATATTAAAGGCAGCTACGGTCCCGGCCTGCGCGACGAGGTGCGCCGCTACTACGGGGCGGTGGTCGGCCTGTCGGGCAGGGGCGAGAGTATCGCCCGCGAAAGCAACTACTGCGGGATCGACCCAGGGACGGTCGACGAATTTGGCATCCCGGTGCTGCGCTTCCACTACCAATGGTCAGATCAGGAAAGGCGGCAGGCCCGCCACATGCAGGAGACGTTCAACGAAATCTTCCACCATATGGGCGGACAGCGCATCGGCCCCACGCCCGGCAAGGAGGAAGACTACGGCCTGCTGGCACCCGGCATGATCATCCACGAGGTGGGCACCACCCGCATGGGCAAAGACCCCAAGCGCTCGGTGACCAACGAGTTTGAACAGCTGCACGACGCCCAGAACGTCTTCGTCGTGGACGGCGGCCCTTTCGTCTCCCAGGCGGACAAAAACCCGACCTGGACCATCCTGGCCCTGGCCTGGCGCACCTCGGATTACATCATCGATCAACTGAAAAAGCAAAATCTATAGAAATGGACCGCAGGGATACCATAAAATCATTGCTCTTAGGCTCTCTGGCCGGCGGTGCCCTTCTGGCGGGCTGCCGGGCCGACGAAAAGCCAGGGGAAACGGCCGGAACTCAAGCGCCGCAAACCGAAGGCTACGGCCGTACGCCGGAAGAGATGAAGAGGGACGCCGAATTGCACCAGGAAACCTTTTTTACCGAAGCGGAGATCGCCATGCTGGCCCTCCTCTGCGACCTGATCCTGCCTGCCGACGGCCAATCCGGTTCCGCCACCGACGCCGGCGTGCCGGAGTTTATCGAGTTCATCGCCAAAGACATCCCTGAGCACCAGGTGCCGCTGCAGGGCGGCATGATGTGGCTGAACCACCGCGCCAAACGAGCCTTCGGGATGACCTTTGCCGCCTGCGCTCCCGAACAGCAGAAACAACTGCTCGACGAGATCGCCCATCCCAACGAGGAGGCACCCGAACTGCAGCCCGGCGTCGCGTTTTTCACCTTGCTGCGCAGCCTCACCCTCACCGGCTACTACACCACCCGGATGGGCATCGAAAGCCTGGGCTACCAGGGCAACGTGACCAACATCTGGGACGGCGTGCCCGAGGATGTCCTGGCCGAACACGGCCTGAGCTACGACGAGGAATGGCTGGCGAAGTGCGCCAACCCAAACCGGGAGGAGGTGGCAGAGTGGGATGAGAATGGGAATTTAATGGGGTGAGATGGGGTGGAAATATAGTAGAAATACGATGGAGACACCGTAGAAATACAATAGAGATAAAATGGAAATACAGGGGAAATGTGGTGGAAATACGGTGGAAATACAATTGCCCTTTCAAGAAACAAGTCATCATGAAACCCAAAACCCGCAGAGTAATAACCATCACCCTCAGCTGGACGCTCCTGGCCATCCTGCTTTTCTTGTACGCGCATTATTATTTGGCAGTGACCCTGCCTCCAGATCAGGCCTACGGGTCGTATTACCCGAAGGCTAACTTCATCGGTTATGTTTTCAGCAGCCTGCTGGGCGGTATGTCCCTGGACGTCACTTCCTCGACGACGATCGCCGAACGCATGGGGCATACGCTGTGCTTCGAATTCATCAAGGAGTTTATCGCCGACGTTACTGACCCCATCATCGACAACAAAGGTGAGGTGTACCAGTACGTCGGCGATGAGGTCGTCGTCTCCTGGAAGGTAGGCAACAGCAAGGCCAACGCCAACTGCGTCCGGTGCTTTTTGCCATCCAGGGCCACATCGCCCGCCTGGCGCCGAAATACGAAGCGCGGTTTGGCGTAGTGCCCGCGTTCAAAGCCGGCCTGCACGCAGGAGAGGCGATGGCAGGGGAAATAGGCGTCGTGAAGAAAGACATCGCATTCTCCGGCGATGTCCTGAATACGACCGCCCGGATTCAGGGCGCCTGCCATGCCTATAAAAGCGCCTTGCTCCTTTCAACGAAACTGCTGCATATACTCGCCCTGGACGAAGGTTACGAATCAGAAACCCTGGGAAGCATCAGGCTTAAGCGACGAGCAATCAATAACTGTCGGTTTTCTAGCAGCGCTTTTTCCTTTATCCGGCGTTAAAGAACCGCCTCCCTTAGCGCTGCTAAGGTCGGGAACCTTCGCCTTGGCTAAAGAAAAAATCGCTGACCTATCTAAACCCGACACTTATTAATCGCTCGTCGCTAAGGGCAAAGAGCTGGAGGTTGAGTTGAACACGATACGGCGGGTGAGCCAACCTCAACCTTAACCTCACCTTGCCAGCAACCGCTCCCCCGTAAACGCATATTGCTCCCACCGGGGCAGTGGATGAAAGCCTGCCGCCTGCACATCCCGGAACAACCGCTCCAGCACGTTTTTCCGGTAGAAACTCTGCCCGCCGATGGCTTCCATAGCCTCGCTTACGGTTTGCTGAGCGGCGTCGGCCACGTTGGTTTTTAAGCTCAGCATGTCGGTGGTAATATTTTCATCAGGTTTGAAATCAAAATTGCCGGTGAGGGCATACATCGCCTTCCACTGCGTCCGGGCGCTGAGGAGGCTGTTGTTCAGCTTGCCGATGATGTAGTGCATGTGGCCCTGGTTCCGGTAGTACTTTTTGCCGATCGACATCGCAATTTCAACTGCCTTTTCCGCCGTGCCGACGTAGGCGGACATGATCAGCGGCATAGCTACCGTCAGGACGACATCCCAGACCGGGTGGAATTTCCCTCCCGGCCTCGTCAGGGAAATGGCTGAATCCGGGACGAACACCTTATCGAACTGTATGGCCTGCGACCCGGTCGCCCGCATGCCCAGGACGTCCCAGTCGTCCAGGACTGTCACGCCTTCTGCTTTCATCGATACTCCGAAGTGCAGTACCTGCCACTCGTTGTCGGTATCCAGCCAGGGGGCACTTGTGATGGCCAGATCTCCTCCCGCCGACTGGCTGGCAAAATATTTCTTCCCGGAAAAGAGATAGCCTCCCTCTGCTTTCACCATCTCGCCGTTGGATTCCAGCCAGTCCCGGGCGCCGGTGCTGATCAGCACCAGTTGCTCTTTTGCCACGCGCTGCAGCAAGGGCGCGCCTTCACCCTGATGTTTATATTTCCAGACGGTGGCGGCGACCAGGTGCTGGTGCATGGAAAAAGCCAGGGCGGTCGAACTGCAATAATAGGCCATGATGCGTATGATGTCGCACATTTCAGCATGGCTGATGCCGCCACCGCCCAGTTCCTCCGGGATCATAGCAGAAAAAAACCGGTGAGCTTTCAGTTGCTCGTAATTCTCGAAGACAAAAGTTCCTGCCTGATCATAGTGCCCGGCCCGACCGGCAAAATCCTTTCCAAGCTCATTGATCAAAGCACGCCAATCGGTATTTTTCTTTTGGACTCGTTCGTTCAACTGCAATGTTTCCATCTTGATTAGTTTAAGGTGAATAGATTTTAGGGTGCAAGTAAGCCGGAAATGGATCAAATCCCAATTTCAAATGAGTATTCAACAATTATAAGTTAGCCAATGACTGTGTGGGCTGATCCGGAATTATTTTCAAGCCGGCCGCCAATCTGAGAAGCTGTTTGAAATTAACACTTCGGTTTTGTTGTGACAAAATCCCGGCGCGACTCCAGGCAGGCATCAGTATAATTTTTCCTATCTTCCGGTCAACAAAACACCCTTACCATGTCCCCATTCACCGCCGAAATCATCGGCACCTTTCTGTTGATCCTGCTGGGCAACGGCGTGGTGGCCAACGTCGTGCTTCACCAGACCAAAGGCCACCAAAGCGGCTGGATCGTCATCACCTTCGGCTGGGCCATGGCCGTGTTCGTGGCGGTCTTTGTCGCTCAGGATTTCAGCGGCGCGCACATCAACCCGGCGGTCACCGTCGGGCTGGCGGCGGCGGGGAAATTCCCCTGGCTTTCGGTGGGGCCTTACATCCTGGCCCAGATGATCGGCGGGGCGCTGGGCGCCGTAGCGGTTTGGCTCACCTATGCGCAGCATTACCGGGAGACGAAAGACCCCGTGCTGAAGCTCGCCACTTTCTGCACCGTACCCCAGATCAGGAGCAATGGCCACAACCTGTTTTCCGAAATCATCGGGACCTTTGTCCTCATGTTTGCCGTGCTGTTCCTCTCCGGGCCCAATATCGCCGCCGGAGATCCTTCCCGCCCGGTAGGCCTCGGTTCCCTGGGCGCCCTGCCGGTAGGCCTCCTGGTGCTGGCCATCGGCCTGAGCCTGGGCGGCACCACCGGCTACGCCATCAACCCGGCGCGCGACCTGGCGCCAAGGGCTATGCACGCGCTGCTGCCGGTGAGTGGGAAAGGCGCCAGCCACTGGGATTATGCCTGGGTGCCGGTGGTAGGGCCAGTGGCAGGGGGCGTGCTGGCGGCTTTGCTCTTTTGGGCCATTTCCTGACCGGCTGGCGGAATTAGCCTGAATTTCAGCAGCAAACCTTAGGAAATGGCGCTATTTGTTAGGGTGAACCAGCGGAAATCGCGATTTTTGTGCAAATACATTGACCTGGTGGAAAAGGGTTTTGTTGTATTTAAACTGCCTGGTTTCAGCGGTAACCTGCGAAAAGAGATTACCAAAATGTCAAAGGTATATTTTTACGACCCTGGAGTCCGAAATGCGGTGATCAATAATTTCAGCCCTCTGAACCTCCGGAATGATAGTTGCTGAATACTGAAACGTGATGGTGCGGTAGCTTTTCGCGTTGTTGCGAATCCCAACCTAAAATAGTAGCTTAGCCAAAGACAACCATCAACAGATGAAAAATAATGTAAAGCATAAAGAACCAACCGAAGCCCCCGCCCGCCTCCCCATCCTCCCCCTCGACCTGGATGTGATCAAAGGCATCCGCATCAACCGCTCGGCGGTGGAGCGCCGGGCGGCCACCCTGGGCAAGCGGCGTACGGTCAAGAAGGAATGGCAGGCCGCCTGGCTGCTGCGCGCCATCGCCTGCATCGACCTGACCACCCTGGCCGGCGACGATACGCCCGGCAACGTCACCCGCCTCTGCGCCAAGGCGCGGCAGCCGGTGCGGCAGGACCTGATGGACAGCCTGGGGGTTGGGGATATGAACCTGCACACCGGCGCCGTCTGCGTCTACCACAACCTGATCCCAACGGCGGTGGAGGCCCTGAAGGGAACCGACATCCCCGTGGCCGCCGTATCCACCGGCTTCCCGGCGGGGCAGGTCTCCATGAAACAAAAACTGAACGAGATCAAAGAGTCCGTCCAAGCGGGCGCCCGCGAGATCGACATCGTCATCAGCCGGGCGCACGTCCTGCGCGGGGAATGGGAAAAGCTCTACGAGGAGGTGGCTGCCTTCCGCGAGGCCTGCGGCCCGGCCCACATGAAGGCCATCCTGGCTACCGGCGAGCTGGCCACCCTGACGAACGTCGCCAAGGCCAGCCACGTATGTATGATGGCGGGGGCGGACTTTATCAAAACCAGCACCGGCAAGGAGAGCGTGAACGCCACCCTGCCGGTCAGCCTCGTCATGGTGCGCGCCATCCGGGAGTTCCACGAGCGGACGGGCTTCAAGGTGGGCTTCAAGCCGGCCGGCGGCATCCGCACCGCCAAGCAGTCCCTGGAGTGGCTCTTCCTCATGAAGGAGGAACTGGGCAACGACTGGCTGCAGCCCGAACTGTTCCGCTTCGGCGCCAGCAGCCTGCTGGGCGATATCGAACGCCAACTCGAACATTTTGTGACCGGAAGGTACTCGGCTTCTTACCGCCATCCGATGAGTTAAACGCCACAAAAACACAAAAACACAAAATCCGCACTAAATTTTGTGGGGTTTCGTGTTTTCGAGCTTTCGTGGCACGAAAAAAGCAAACCATGAAGATCCGGAAAATATACGACACCATGGAATACGGGCCCGCCCCCGAAAGCCGCGCCGCCGCCGACGAATGGCTCCAGGCCCGCAACCACGAATTCCAGCTGTTCATCGACGGCCAATGGGAAAGCCCGAAGTCCAAAAAGCATTTCGAGAGCTTCAACCCCGCCAATAAGGAATTCCTGGCCAGGATCGCCGAGGCCGGCAAAAAGGACGTGGACCGCGCGGTATCCGCTGCGAAAAAGGCCCTTCCGGGTTGGGCTGCCCTGAGCGGCCACGCCCGCGCCCGCTACCTCTACGCCCTGGCGCGGCAGGTGCAGAAGCACAGCCGCCTGTTCGCCGTCCTGGAGTCCCTCGACAACGGCAAGCCCATCCGGGAGACGCGCGACATCGACATCCCCCTGGTGGCCCGCCATTTCTACCACCACGCCGGCTGGGCGCAGCTGCGGGACACCGAACTGCCCGATTATAAAGAGGTCGGCGTCGTCGGCCAGATCATCCCCTGGAACTTCCCCCTGCTGATGCTGGCCTGGAAGGTCGCGCCCGCCCTGGCCATGGGCAATACCGTAGTGCTCAAGCCGGCAGAGTTTACCTCCCTGACGGCCTTGTTGTTCGCCGAAATATGCCAGCATGTGGGCCTGCCCGCCGGTGTCGTCAACATCATCACCGGCGCGGGGGAGACGGGCGCCCTCCTCACCCAACACAAGGACATCGACAAGATCGCCTTCACCGGCTCCACCGAGGTGGGGCGCATCATCCGCCGGGCCACCGCCGGCTCGGGCAAGAAGCTGTCCCTGGAGCTGGGCGGCAAGTCGCCCTTCATCGTCTTCGAGGACTCCGACCTCGACAGCGTGGTGGAAGGGGTGGTCGACGCCATCTGGTTCAACCAGGGGCAGGTGTGCTGCGCCGGCTCCCGCCTGCTGGTGCAGGAGAGCGTGGCGGAGAGATTGTACAAAAAGATCCGAGCCCGCATGGAAACGCTGCGCGTGGGCAATCCCCTGGACAAGGGTATCGACATCGGCGCCATCGTGGCGCCGGTGCAGCTCAAAACCATCGAGCAACTGGTAAAAAAGGGTATCGACCAGGGCGCCACCCTCTGGCAACCCTCCTGGGCCTGCCCGACGGAGGGCTACTTCTACCCCCCTACCCTCTTCACCGAAGTGTCGCCCGCCCACGTCATCGCCCGGGAAGAAATCTTCGGCCCCGTGCTGGTGGCCATGACTTTCCGCACCCCCGCCGAGGCAGTCCAACTGGCCAACAACACCCGATACGGCCTGGCAGCCAGCATCTGGACGGAGAACATCAACCTGGCGCTGGACATCGCGCCGAAGGTCAAAGCCGGCACCGTCTGGATCAACTGCACCAATGTGTTCGACGCCGCTTCCGGCTTCGGCGGGTATCGCGAATCGGGATTCGGGCGGGAAGGCGGCAAAGAAGGCCTGTACGAGTATGTCAGGCTCAAAGCCGAGGATGAATTTCAGGATAAGCCCATCCGGCCCGGAAAATCAAAGCCCAAAGGAGAAGAAAACGGGCTTCCGGCCCTTCCCCCGATCGACCGCACCCCCAAGATGTACATCGGCGGCAAGCAAGCCCGCCCCGACGGAGGGTACAGCACCGCCGTCTACGGCGCCAACGGCCGCATACTCGGCGAGATAGGCGAGGGCAACCGCAAGGACATCCGCAACGCGGTGGAGGCCGCCCACGCCGCCCGCAGCTGGGCAACCACCACCGGCCATGCCAAAGCCCAGGTACTCTACTTCATCGCCGAGAACCTGGCCGCCCGGGCCGGTGAATTCGCCAACCGGATAATTGACCTGACAGGCTGCAAGCCGGAAGATGCCCGGAAAGAGGTGGATGCTTCCATAGAACGCATCTTCTACTACGCCGCCCTGGCCGACAAGTACGACGGCGCCGTTCACCATACCGTCTTCCGCAACGTCACCCTGGCCATGCCCGAGCCCATCGGCGTGATGGCTATCGTCTGCCCGGATGAATCGCCCCTCCTGGGCTTTATTTCTACCGTCATCCCCGCCATCGCCATGGGCAACCGGGTAGTGGCCGTCCCCTCTGCATCTTTCCCCCTCTCCGCCACCGATTTCTATCAGGTGCTGGACACCTCCGACCTGCCCGGCGGCGTGCTCAACATCGTCACCGGCGAGCAGGACGACCTGGCACAGGTGCTGGCCAACCACGACGACGTGGACGGCATCTGGTACTTTGGCGGCAAGGCCGGCAGCAAAATGGTGGAACACGATTCGGCCGAGAATATGAAGCGCGCCTGGGCGAGCCACGGCAAATACCGCGACTGGATGAACCCGGCCCACGGGGCAGGAGAGGTATTCCTGCGGATGGCTACGCAGGTGAAGAATATATGGGTGCCGTATGGGGAGTGATCGTGGGGCGGTCATTCTGCCTGCCCTTCCGCAGCTTTGGCGTAGGAGGAGGGATCGCTACGCAGGATGGCTTACTTATTATGAATTTGTGCTATTGGAAAAGGAAAAATATGCTTGAAAGAAAGTTCAATGTATATTTTGACGACCTCAATCTTCACATATACGCTGTTCGTCTTTGATAGGAAAAGAAAGAAAAGCAGTACATGCAATTTTGGTAAATTTGCGCTGTTGAAGCATAATCTATAGATACAGATGGAACATTTACTTAGACTAAAAGAAAGGGTTGAAATCGCTATAGAGCTTGGAGAAAGTTATTATCGTGAGTTCAAAAGTGGCTTTGAGGGGCCGCCTGATAACAAAAAGCCAAGGGATTTCAAGGATATTTGCTACAACGTTGCAAAAGAACTAGTTGCCTTCGCAAATGCTGACGGGGGAGAACTATTTATAGGAATCGAAGACAATAACACTATAACCGGGCTTCCCCATTCTGAAGAGAAGTTAAGTGCTATTCTAAATGCTTCCGAGAACTATGTTATGAGAGAAACTCCTCTCCCCATAAAGAGGAAAAACATCATAGACTATGAAGGCAAAAAAGTCATCTACTTTTCAGTAGATAAGGGTTCAAAATATGTTCATCAAACAAGTAAAGGGGAGTGCTTCAAGCGTGAAGATAGAGATAGTGTACCAACCGCAGTAGATAATATTCGATTTGCAAGAGAAGAAACTGCCTCCAGGCAATATGATCGAAACTTTGAAGATTTAGCGACAGTTGCTGATCTTGATATCCAGCTTTTATCAATGGTTGCTAGGGAAAGCACTAAGATAAAAGATATGTCTCCTGAAAAGTTCTTGCAGTATGTAGAGTTAGCAGAATTTGATGGGGATAGATTGAGATTAAGGAAGGCCGCACTTCTGTTATTTGCAAAAAATATTAATAAGTGGCACCCCAGATCAAGAGTAAGGATATTGAGAGTTAGTGGAATAGAGGAAAAACCAGTTCCGAATTATAATGTAACCGAGGTAGCTGATGTATCAGGGAACGTGTTCAAATTACTTGAAGAAAGTTGGGAAGCCTTAAGGCCTGCCTTAAGTGAAACCCGGTATTCAGAAGACGGGCTATTTAAAACTCAAGTCATTTATCCAGAGCCAGCATGTAGAGAAGCGCTAGTTAATGCAGTAACTCATAGAGACTATAGTATAGAAGGAAGGGGTATCGAAATAAGAATTTTGGATGATAGATTGGAAGTGTTGAGTCCTGGAAAGCTACTTTCTAAATTAACAATTGAAGATCTAGAAGAATTAAAAGGAGCGCATGAAACTAGAAATACCTACGTTGCAAGAGTACTAAGAGAATATGGGTATATACGAGAACTTGGAGAAGGTATGAGAAGAATGTTTGAGTTGATGAATAGAAATGAACTTGTTCCTCCAAAGATCGAATCACCGAATAAGTCTTTTATTGTAACCCTCTTTTATAAGTTCATATATACGAAAGAAGAAAAAATCTGGCTGGACAACTTTAAAAACCTGGATTTATCAAGGGAGCAGAAAACAGTGGTAAAACTCGGCATTAACGGGAGGTTGATTTCTCCCAAAGAAATTTTTGATCATGTTGGTATAGTAGATACTGATTATTATCGACAAATACTTGAAGATTTAAGAAAGCTTGGAATTTTAGAAAGTAAGGTGTCATCAGCAGAAGCTCAAAAAATGAGGTTGAAGAAAGGGGTGTCTAAAAAAAGCATACCAAGGTTCCAAATAGTTCCCCCTTCCGAAAGTGATCAGGAAAAAACTTCTTCAGAGAGGCAAGAAGAAAAAAAAGATAGATCAGATTATGCTAAGATTTTTGTTGCCGGTGTAGATTGGTATGCAACTGAAAACGAATTAGAGGCGGTGCTTTCTCGGTTTGGTGAAATATCAGATATTACAATTCCCAAGAATCATTACTCAGGAAAATCAAAAGGATTTGCATTTGTTGAATTTGAGTTGAAAAAATCAGCAATAGATGCACTTAATTTTGAGGGTAAATTAGAATTGAATGGTAGAAAATTAATTCTTCAAAGGTTTAAAGAATAGAATCACATCAGCGAACACCAGCTACCTGCCCAAACCTATTCGTCGGCCCCGCCCCCTTACCGGACTGGTGGAGCGCCCTCGCCTGTCCGCCAAAGCCTTGGCGCAGACTGGCCGGTGAGTGCTTCAGAAAATCTTTGCCCCTTTCCCCTCATACCGAAACAGCCGCTCTTCGCATCTCCGCCAAGACCCTCTTCGCATCCCGGTATCCGGCTTCCATGCGCCGTTCGATGCGTTTGCGGCTAAAATCCAAGGGGGCGGTGACGATTTCCGGGTCCTTGTTTTCAATGGGGATGATTTGCTGAAGGGCCATATACTTTTGCAGGTGCCGGTAGCCGGGCAGGGCCCGGATCTCGGCAGCTGCGGCAGGGTCGTCTATGGTATCCAGCAGCGCTTCGACCCGCCGGGCGAAGTCGAGGTATTCGTTGACCCGCCGGGCGGTGTTCAGGTCGCGGCCGAGCTTGCCGGAAAACGTGATCTCCAGGATGCGGTCATACACCTGGGCCATATTCTGGGGCACGGGGCCTTCCTCGGGGAAAAGCTTCACCACCAGCAATCGCCTTTGGATGTCCGGATCGGGGTCGAGCCGCTCAATTGCCGGTTTGAGGGGGGTATTGTCGAACAGCCCCCCGTCCCAGTACCATTCTTCGCCAACCTGCGTCATGGGGAAGCCGGGCGGCAGGCTGCCGCTGGCCATGATGTGGTCGAGGGTCAGCCCTTCCGGGGAGGAGTGGTTGTCAAACACCTCGACCCTGCCGGTACGGATATTTACGGCAGTGACGGCAACTTTGATATCGCTGCTGTTCAGGCGCCCGAAGTCGATGTGCTCTTCCAGGAGGCCCCGCAGCGGGCTGGTGTCATAGTAACTCGTCCAGAACGGCCAGGCGGCCAGGTCCGTCCGCAACCGGTAAAAGTTCTGATTGCCAAAAAACGCCAGGAAAGGTTCGAAAACTTCCGGCAGCGGGATGGGCGCGGCAACGGTAAATTCCTCCCACAGCGCTTTCAGGGAAGACAGCGGGTCCTCCCGGGCGCCGGCCAGGACCGCCGCATTGATCGCCCCGATCGAGACCCCCGTGACCACCGAAGGCCTAAAGTCATCTTGTTCCATCAATCGTTCGATCACGCCGACTTCGTAGGCGCCGAGGGCACCGCCGCCCTGGAGGATAAGGGCATCTTGGGTATTTTTCATCAGAATAAGCCTGTTTGGAATTTATTGAACGCCCAGTTTACGCTTATTCCTGGAATGGCGCAATGATTTTTGCCGGAGGGGGCCAAATTTCATGGCCTTGACCGAACTGCCGGATAGTCGATTACTTGTGAAAATGTGTAAAAGCACATTGGTGTAAGTACGTGGACTGAAATAGTGAAATACATGGAAATACATGGAAATACTCACCAAACTTGGGCTTGCAATGTATTTCCTTATTTCCATGTATGTCAAAGTATTTCCGTCCAGGCACTTAGATAACCGCCTATCTGAACGCCTTTTTGTGTTCCTGAATAAAATCCGCGAGCCGGCGGGGCGGGCGTTCCAGGATTTGCTCCACGTCGGGGCTGGTCTTTTCTTCCCGGCCCTGCATGACCAGTTGGTACAGTTCCACCGTATGTTCGGCTACGTCGCGGGTCCAGCCTTTTTTCATCATCCGCCGGATGTAATCCAGGGGCGCCATGGGTTGGTAGGCGACCGTTTCCCCGATAGCCCGGCTGATCATATCCGCCACCTGGTAATGGTCGAAGGCCTGATCGCTGACCAGTTCGTAAGTGTGGCCGGTATGCCCGCCGTGGATGAGCGTCAGGGCCGCTGCTTCGGCGACATCCCGGACATCAATGAACGCGGTTTTGGAATCGCCTGCGGGCAGGACGATTTTGCGCTCCTCCCGGATATCGTCCCCGATCCATCCGGTGAAGTTTTGCATGAACCAACCCGGCCGGAGGATGGTAGCCGGGATGAAACTTTCCCAAATCCTTTGTTCGATGGCATGGAGGGGTTTGCCCTCCACGCCGCCGGTCGTCCGCCCGGAACTGAAAGTCAGCTGTTTGAGGTGCCTGGCGTGTTGGAGGAACACTTCCACGGAGCCCACCGGGTCGTCGTGGGGAGCGATAAAAAAACAGCGCTCAACCTGGCTGAGGGCCGGTTCGAAGGTTTCGGGTTCGTTAAAATCAAAGTGAATATAGCTCGCCCGGAATTTCCAGGCCGCCCGGGCCTTCGCCGGGTTGCGAACCCCGAGCAGGAGCTGCTGGCGGCTTTCCAGCAGGGTGTTTACCAGGTTTTTTCCGATGTTGCCGGTAGCGCCGATGATGAGGATAGCCATAAGGGGACAGGTTTCCGGGCAATATAACAAAAAGCGGCTACCCGTCTAAGGTTGGACAGCAGAAAGGGGAAAGCCGAGCGGAGTCGAGGCCAAGCGTGTGCAGGAGGCCTGGAGTGTCCAGCCTTAGACGGGTAGCCCAAAAAGCGGGCAACTACAGCTTTCCGCCGCGGTCCAGGATGTCGAGCCGTTCCAGCAGGAATTCAAAGTCCACGTGCTCTTTGATCAGGGAAATGGCCCTTTTGATCTTCCACGGGGTGCGGGTGTTGATCTTCACCTCGATGCGGCTGATCTTTACTACCGAGCCATAGGTATCCAGGATGGTGGTGAGGATGGGTATCTCGTGATCCAGGAGGTAAGGGTGGTGGATATCCTCCCGTTTGTACCAGTTCTCGTGCCTGCCGTCGCCGGTGACGATCACGCCCGAAAGGGGGGATTTGGGCAGCTTTTTCACCTTGGCGATGGCGTGGATTTTGTCGATGGCTTCCGCCAGGCGTTTATAGCTGACCACCAGAAGGATATTGCGGAAGGTATTGAACTCGTCGATATCGACCAGGGAGCCGGCGATGATGTCTTCCACCCGGTTGGAAAGGCGGTGTTCGTTGATGATCACCTTGCCGTTCACAGCCTGGTTGATGGTCTCCAGGATGGGAAAGGACAGCGATCGGTCATAGGGCACGACGCCCAGGAGGGGCATCCCCATCTGCCCGAGTTTGAGGGAGAGGTAATGCTGTATTTCCTCCCGCTTTTCGGGGATGACCTTATTGACGATGACCCCCAGCATGGGCAAATTCTTTTCCCGGAACAAAGCGGTGCTCATATGCAGGCGGTCGATGGTCCGCCCGACGCCGCCTTCGACGACCATGATGATGCCCGCCCCGAGGAATTCCGCCACATCGGCGTTGGACATGTCGACGACGCTGCCCACCCCCGGGTGGCCGGTCCCCTCGTATACCATGATATCATTTGCCGCCTCCAGCCGGGAGGCGGCATCCTGCAGAAGGCCCCTGTAATTGAACTTCGAGGGGTCATCCAGAAAAGCTTTGGTAGCGCCCCGGGCCAGGACGATAGGGCTGTGCACTTCGGGCACGATATCGAAGCCCACCACCTGGGCGAAGAGCACGGCGTCTTTATCGGCGATCTTGCCGTCGACTGTCAGGTACTCCTGGCCCACCGGCTTGCAGTAGCCTGT
Organism: Lewinellaceae bacterium; assembly: GCA_020636375.1. GTDB lineage: Bacteria > Bacteroidota > Bacteroidia > Chitinophagales > Saprospiraceae > JACJXW01. The sequence goes on from JACJXZ010000002.1 coordinate 888,651, forward strand.
GCGGAAACCCCGCAGGGAAAGGTTGGAAACGATGCCCAGGGTAGAGGTCGTCTTCCCTACATGTTGCCCGGTAGCGGCGACATAGATTTTCTTCATGGCGGCTTTTTTTACAGATGACGCGGCGCTGTCATGAAATTGGCGTTAAGCCGGTCACTATTATTGCCCGCGCCCCTCTGGAAATAACCATTTTGAGCCGCGCGGACAATAATCAGGCTCAAGTTAACCGTTTCCGGAGATTTTCCAAAAACACGCTCTAACTTCAGGCTAACTGTTTCAGTGCCGCGCGGTTGATCTTGCCGGTGTCGTTTTTGGGCAGCTCTTCCACGAAGATGATATAGCGGGGGACTTTGAAGCGCGCCAGCAGGTTGCGGCAGTGTTCCCGGAGGTCCGTTTCCGACAGCTGGACACCCGGGCGGCGCACCACGAAGGCCTTGCCCACTTCGCCCCATTTGGCGTCGGGCACCCCCACCACCGCCGCTTCCGAGACGCCGCCGTGTGACTGCAGCACCCGTTCCACCTCCGCCGGATAGACGTTCTCGCCTCCCGAGATGAACATATTCTTGATGCGGTCGACCACAAAGAGGTACCCCTCTTCGTCCAGGCGCACCATATCGCCGGTATGGAACCACCCATCCACGATGGCCTTCCGGGTCGCCTCTTCGTTGCGCCAGTAGCCGGGGGTGACCATCGGCCCGCGCAGCAACAGCTCTCCTGCCGTATTTTCAGCAACTTCCTGCCCCTGGCTGTCGACGATCCGGATATCCACGTAAAAATTGGGGCGGCCGATGGATCCTTTTTTGCGGATGGCGTCATTCTGGTGCAGGGAGGTGAGGTTGGGGCCCACCTCCGTCATGCCGTACCCCTGGCGGATGGCCACCCCTTTGGCAAGCTGCCAGCGTTCGATGAGGGGGATCGGCATGGGCTCTCCGCCGACAATGATGTAATACAGGCTGGGAAAGGTCGCCTCTTCGAATTCCGGCACTTCCGCCATCATCCTGAGCATGGTCGGAACGCCCATGAACAGCGTGACGTCTTCTTCCTGCAGCAGCCGCAGCACGGTGGAGGCGTCAAACTTTTTGGTCATGCAGGTGTAGGCGCCGTGATGGAGAAAGGGCGTAGTCAGGACGTTCCACCCTCCGGTGTGGAAGGGCGGCATGACGTTCACAGTGCGGCTTTCCGTATTGAGGATCAGGCTGATGGCGGTGTTGATGCTGTTCCAGAACAACATCTTGTGGCTGTAGATCGCCCCTTTGGGAAATCCGGTGGTGCCGGAGGTATACAGGATGAAAACAGGATCGTCTTCCTCGACGGGCTGGAGCGGAAAAGGTTCGCCGTGGTTGCCTTCTTTCTCCTTTTGGCAGAAGGCGGAAAGTTCTTCCAGCGACCAGAAGTGCGGAATGCTGGCAAAAGTGGGCGCTCCCTGAAGAAGCGGGGCGAACTTCTTTTCGCAAATGGCCAGAGAAGGCCCCGAATCCCGCAGCAGGTAATCGACCTCGGCGCTGGCCAGCCGGTAATTCACCGGCACTAAAATACAGCCTAGTTTCTGAGCTGCTGCAAAGAGGGCGATGTACTCCAGGCAATTTTCCGCCAGGATCGCGATCCGGCTACCTTTCTGTATGCCGTAGCGGCCCTGCAAATGGAAGGCCAGCCGGTTGCCCAGGCGGTGAAGCTCGCCATAGGTATAGGTGTTGCCGGATTCGAATTCCTTGACGGCGATTTTGTTGGGGCTGTACAAAGCCCATTTGGCAATCCAGTCTTGTTGTGGTTGGCGCATTGGTTTTGTTTGTTGTCGATTGTCCGTTGTTTGTTGTCGGTTGTTTGTTGTCGGTTCCGTTGTCGGTTGTCCGTTATCCGACAACGATGACTTCCCCCTCCGGCCCGTCGGAATTACCGACAAAAAAATGACACAGGCAATGACTTTTGTTATTGACTTAATCGGGCATTGCACCTTATCTTTGCCCTCGGTATTTATTTAGATTAATTAAAAACAAGAGGCATCGTCGGCATAGCCTCTGACGGATACCCAAGATATGCAAATCAGGAAAAACAGGACGGACACCGACCCCGGCGCCTTGCGCCTTCCCTTCCCCCTGCCGGTCGTGGAAGCTAAAAAGAAAAAAAAGTGCTGCAAGAAGTTCAAGAAAGGCAAGCGGTGCAGGAGTTGCCCGGGAAGCTAGGGGGCGGGGCCCTCAGCCCAAGCTCGGTATGTAGACCTAACTTTTCGATAGCACAGCAGCTATGGACTGCCCTCTGCCCGTCTGCCAATATTTGACGTGTGATTTTTGATGTGCGATTTTTGATGTTCTGCCGTCATCGCCCGCCGAAGCCTTGGCGAAGGAGGGCCGCCGTCCGCCGAAGTTGGGATTTACATGTCGAGGTTTGTTTAGGAAGCGGCCTTCTCACCCCAACACCCCTTCTCCCAACCGCTCCTTCACCTGCCGGACAATCAGTTCCCCATGTTCACGGGTATTCTCGATGAACAGCTTGCTGGTCTCCATGCCGGCGCAGACCACGCCGGCCAGGTAGACGTTCGGCAGGCTGGTCTCCAGGGTTTCCGGGTTGTGGGCGGGGATGCGGGGTTCCTCCCGGGGGATGTCCAGCCCCAGGCTCTCCAGCAGCTTGTAATTGGGCAGGTAGCCGGTCATGGCCAGCACCCAGTCGTTTTCGAGCACCACCTTTCCTTCAGGCGTATCCAGGACAACTTCCCCCGGGCGTATTTCCCGGACCGCGGAGTTGAAATAGGCCTTAATGCTGCCTTCCTGGATCCGGTTTTCCATATCCGGTTTGATCCAGTATTTGACGCCCTTGTAGATTTTGCCGGCGCGGATGGCCATCGTCACTTCCGCGCCCTTCCTCCAGGTTTCCAGCGCCACCTGGCAGGCGGAGTTGGCGGCGCCGACCACCAGTATTTTCTGGCCGACATAGGGATGGGCGTCGTCGTAATAGTGCTTCACTTTCGGAAGCTGTTCGCCGGGCACATCCATCAGGCGGGGCGTGTCGTAGAAGCCGGTGGCTACGATAACGGAGTGGGCTTCGTATTGCTTTTTTTCCGACCGGACCCGGTATAGCCCGTTTGCCTGCCGGCTCATGCCCGAAACGGCCTCGTAGGTGCGCACGTTAAGGCCGAAGCTCTGTTGCAGGCGGCGGTAATACTCCAGGGCTTCCCGGCGGGTGGGTTTCTCACCGTGGGAGATGAACGGCGTATTGCCGATTTCCAGCAGTTTAGAGGTGGAAAAAAAGGTCATATTTACCGGAAAGTTGTAGATGGAGTTGGCCAACACGCCTTTTTCCAGCACCAGATATCTGAGGCCGGCCTTCCCGGCGGCGATCGCGCAGTTCAGGCCGGTGGGGCCGCCTCCAATAATGATCAGGTCGTAGGTTTCCATAACTGAGTTTTGCTTTAGAAGCTGTTTAAATTTGACACTTCGGTTTTGTTATGGCTCTTTTTGTGCTGCTTTTCGTTACCGAAATCCTCATTTAGCGCTGCTAAACTCCGGTTTCGGTGCCTCAATCAGCACAAAAATACCTCATAACAAATTCCAAAAGCCAAATTTAAACAGCTTCTTAAAACTTAAAACACAGAAGGAACAAATAACAACGGCAGGAGGTTTGGCCTTAAGGCCGGACATATAGTTGTTTCATGATCGCAGAGAAAAGGCTTTCCGGCCGGATAGGCTTGACGATGTAGTCGTTGATCCCTACCATAAAACACCGTTCCTGTTCCTGTTTGGACTCATTGGCGGTCAGGGCGATGATGGGAATGCTGGCTTCGTTGCGAATCCTGATCGTCGCTTCGATCCCGTCGAGGATGGGCATCTGAAGGTCCATCAGGATAATGTCATAATCTTTACGGACAGCTTTTTCGCAAGCCTCCTGTCCATTCTGGGCCACATCGACCCGAACCATATCAGACCAGCCCATCAGCATTCGCCTGGTGGCCAGCCGGTGCAGGTCATGGTCTTCCACCAGGAGGATGTTTACCGGTTTTTCCGGGGAATCCGGTATCGGGTTTTCTTTAACTTCGGGGATGCGGATCGGGAGTTCGGCTTTCAGCACTATGACATTTCCGTTTTTCTGGCTGGCCTCCAGGCAGCCATCCATGGCTTTGATCAACCGGGAGGAGATGATAATGGGCAGGAAAGCCCGGCTGCAGGCGCCTTCCTCCTGCGCTGCCCGGAGGATATCCTGCGCAGTCATGGAATGGCTCGTAAAGGAAATGGTGAAAGCGAGGGAAGAGGAGGAGCGCCGGCTGCCCCTGGGCTGGGCGTTGAACGCGATCACCTGGCGGGGTTCGCCGCTGCGGATCGCGATCTCCAGGAGGTTGTATAAAACCTGGGAGAACTTCTGGCCATCGGTAATGATAACGGCGGGCAGGTCGTCCGGCAAAGTGAAGGCGACCGACAGGCCCGCCTGGTCGCTCCTGATCCTGGAGACGTTTTTCAGTATTTGGAAGGCTTCGTCCAGGACCAGTTCCATGTCTTTCAGCTCCACCTTGTCTTCTTTCAGGATGGAGAGGTTGAGCCAGTTGTTCAGGGCGAAAGAAAGGTCGTCGAGCGAGGATTTCAGCCCGTCGGTAAAATCTTTTTGTTGTTTGGACAGCGGGCTGTTTTCCAGCAAATACAAAAAGTTGACCATGGATGCTATCGGTGTGCGGATATTGAAATTGAACTCGGCGAACAGGTCTTCCTCTATGGAAACGGGCGGAGGGCCGGCCGGTTGGGAGGGCTGGCTTCCCTCGCCGCGCTCCCTTTTCAGTTCCGTGACATCCTGGATGCCGCCGATCAGCAAAATGCGGTTGGATTGTTCATCGTAGCTGACCTGGGCTTTGACCTGAAGATAACGGACCATCGTATTTTCAACGACGACCCGGTGTTCCATGTGGTGGGCCAGGCCATCCTTTATGGCCTCTTCGAAGAAAGCTTCTACCTTTTCCCGGTCTTCAACATGGACGTATTTGATGTAATCCGACAGGGTGGGCTCGAAGCTGAAGGGGGCGAAACCCAGGAACCGAAAGATCTCCTCGTCCCACCGCATTGCATTGTTGACAATGTCCATCTCCCATTTGCCAAAACGGGCGATCTGATGAGCCAGTTGGTTGCGCCGTTCACTATGGCTGAGCTCTTTGGCCTTCTCCTGCAGCTTGGCCTGGGTTTCAAAACGTTGCAGGGAGTACCGGATGGTCCGGGCCAGGCTCCGGGAATCAAAATCGCCTTTGACCAGAAAGTCCTGAGCGCCGGCGCGGACAGACTGTATGCCCATGATTTCGTTTTTGAAACCGGTGAGGACGATGACCGGGATATCCGGAGCTTTTTCTCTGAAGACCTGCAGCGTGCGGAACCCTTCGACATCGCCCAGCTTGAGGTCGAGCAGGACCAGGTCTACGGCATGTTCCTTCAGGAATTCCAGGCCGGAGCTCAGCGACTCTGATTTGAATAAAGTATGCTTCATCGCAGCATCCTTGAGGTAGGCGTCGATCAGTGCGATGTCCGCAGGGTTATCCTCGATGATCAGTATGTTTGTATTGTTCATATACTCCTTTGAGCTGGCCCGGCCTCATGGCCGCTTAACCTCCCGTGCCATGGCGCCGCCTCTGCCCTTGCCGGGCCGGGTCAGGCCACCACGGTCGGCAGGATGGCGGTAGAGAACCAAAACTCCTCTATTTTATGAATAATATCAAAAAAATTGTCGAAATCAATGGGTTTGTTGATAAAACAGTTGGCGTGGAGGTCATAGCATTTCAGGACGTCGGCTCCGGCGTTGGAGGTTGTCAGCACAATCACCGGAATCCGTTTGAGCTGAGGGTCATTTTTGATCTCCCGGAGGACTTCCCTCCCGTCCCATTTGGGCAGGTTGAGGTCCAGCAGGATCAGGTCGGGCGTTGGTTTTTCGGTGTAGGCATCCTGCCTGCGCAGGAATTTCAGGGCTTCAATGCCATCGGTAGCGACTTCCAGCACGATGGATTTTTTCCCTTCTTTCAGGGCTTCCTGAGTCAGGCGGACGTCTCCGGGGTTGTCTTCGATCAGTAAAATGACGTAGGGGCGGGTCCTGTTTATCATCTTTATCTGGAATTATAATAAATTTAGTGAGGAAAATGTTTATGGCTCCACAGTGCGGGGAAATTAAGGATTTCCTGAAGTTGTATATGGCGATGGACTGAAAGTAAAAATACGGATTTTTTAAGGATTACTTTGCCTTTTGATCAGCGGTAATTTTCTGAACCGGGGTGATAGATTGAAATCTTTAGGCCGGACTGCCTATATTTGCCCAAATTCAACCCTATGCATACCATTGAAGAGCTTCGCGATATTTTTGAGGCCTATACAGAAAGCCATCCTTTTAACAGAGAACCGCAGGAGCTGTACGCTCCGATGGCTTACATCATGGGCATGGGCGGCAAACGCCTGCGCCCGCTACTTGCCCTCATGGGGGCGCAGCTTTTCGGGGATGCGGTGCATGGCGCTTTGCCGGTGGCGATGGCGGTCGAAGTGTTCCACAATTTCAGCCTCGTCCACGACGACATCATGGACGAGGCGCCGCTGCGCCGGGGGCAGGCTACCGTTCATCAAAAATACGGGGCCAATGCCGGCATCCTCTCCGGAGACGCCATGCTGATCTACGCCTATGAATTCCTTCGCCAGGTGGACAACCAGGCGGCAATCCCCCGCTTGCTCCGGGAGTTCAACCGCGTTGCTGTCGAAGTGTGTGAGGGACAGCAGTACGATATGAACTTCGAACGCCGCCAGGACGTAAAGATCGAAGAATACCTCCGGATGATAGAGCTGAAAACCGCCGCCCTGATCGAGGGCAGCCTGGTCATGGGCGCCGTGGCCGCCGGCGCTCCGGAGCCGGACCTGAAAGAACTGGCCGTTTTCGGGCGCAACATCGGCTTGTGTTTCCAACTTCAGGATGACATCCTGGACACCTTCGGCGACCCCGAAAAGTTCGGCAAAAAGGCTGGGGGCGACATCGTTCAGAACAAAAAAACCTTCCTCATCCTGAAAGCCCTGGAACTCGCCCGGGGCGAAACCCGCACGGAACTGGCCCGCCTCATGTCTTCCAATCCTGAAGACGAACGCCAAAAGGTCAGGAGAGTTACCGAAATACTGCAACAGCTGAAAATCCGCGAATGGGCAGAACAAATGAAGGAGGAAATCCAACATACCGCCCTGGCCGCCCTAGGCCGCGTCGCTGTGCCCGACAGCCGGAAAGCTCCCCTGCGGGATATGGCCATGCGCCTGATCCGGCGGGAGGCTTAGACGGCAGACGGTGGACGGTGGACGGTGGACGGTGGACGGCGGACGGCGGACGGTGGATGGCAGACGGCGGACGGCGGACGGTGGACGGTGGACGGGAGGTGATACAGATAATGGGTGAGGCTGCTCCGGAAAGTCCCCCAAATGAGTGGATGTCCGCCTTCGCCAGGCTTCGGCGGATGAGAAGTGAGGGACTGAATGAGTGAATAAATATAAAATATGTATTGTTTTTAAAATCAACCTTTATTACATAGTTGATTCTATTCACTCCCCGTCTTCGCTACGCTTTTCCGGGTAAAATTCGCTAAGCCACTCCTTTACTCCTTTTCCGGGGTTTCCGGAGTGCCTTCATGGGTTGATGAAAAATTGGGAGCTACATATCGAACTTGGGTTAGGAGGTATGCGCAAGCCTCTTCCGGTAAAAAAAGCAGCTGTTACAGGTGTGCGTTTTTTTGGTTTTCTGGTTTTGCGGGCATGCCATCTCGGGAGGCCATCGGCCTGGATTCAGGGCCTGCATTGAGCCGGCCGGAAAACCCAAACACCGGGATACCATAAAACCTGAATAGCCCAAAAAAAAGGAGCAACCACCGAAGCGGTTACCCCTCACACTATGAAACACTATATGTTGAAATCAATTGATTTGGCAATCCATTCAATGGGAAAAGGCAGTACTGGCCCTGACAGGATATAGACATGGGAAGAGAAAGAATGAGAAGAAGTGCGTACAATATACAAAAAAGTCAATATAAAGGTAGGAAGTAATTTTTTAAATTACAAGGATCTTACCGGGCTTTATCCAATGGCGTTTATTTTGGGGCGGCGCTGAAAAAAATCTTGCCGTTCCACCAATCTTTTTCGATGACGCTATCGTACTTCCTGTAAAAATTCAGGGCGGGTTCGTTCCAGTCCAGTACCTGCCACTTCACCAGGCGGCATTCCTTCCGGCGGGCCTCCTCCAGGAAAGCTTCGAACAATGCCCTGCCGGCACCCTGGCCCCGCCAATCTTCTTCGACCACGAAATCCTCCAGGTACAGCATCCTGCCTTTCCAGGTAGAATAGGCCGTGTAGTACAGGGCCATGCCGATTACGCTGCCTCCGGCCTCCGCCACCAAGGTCTCAAAATAACCGGCGTCGAAATCCCGCCGGTAATCTTCGACCGATGCTGTGAACTCCTGCTCGGCCCGTTCGTATACGGCCAGCTCCCGGACCAGGGCATGGACGGCGGGCAGGTCCGCCGGCTCACCCGGGCGGACGGTTAAGGTTGTCTCTTTCATCATAGCAAACTGGCTTTTGGCGCCCGGGCTACCCGTCTGAGGTTGGACACTCCATGCCTTCTGCACACGCTTGGCCTCGACTCCGCTCGGCTTTTCCCTTTCTGCTGTCCCACCTTAGACGGGTAGCCGGCGCCCGGGCATTACCGTTGAATGTCAAAGGTTTTGCACCCCCTGGGCGGAGCTTCTTCCACTTTCACCTGTTCTACCTGCGCCATTTCGGGGCCTTCTTTGCACCATTGAACGAAAGCCTGGAGGAGGGGTTCTTCGCCCTCGGCTTCTGCGTATACACTTCCGTCGGGCTCGTTGCGGACAAAGCCGCAGAGGCCCAGATCCACCGCTTTCCGGCGGGCCGAGGCCCGGTACCATACCCCCTGAACCTGCCCCCGTATCCAAAGGTTGTAGCGCTTCATCTTTTTAGGGGGAAAAGATAAAAAATTATCCTTCTCCGACCAATTCCATCGCCTCCGGAGCAAATGAAAAATTGGTTACCGGCCGGAAACGGCAAGGTTCCGCCAATAACCAATAATTTCTGGCCGGTAAGGGAAAGATCCCTTCAACCCCATTATGCCCCTTTCTTCGGGCGGATATTCTGATTGACCCGGAAGAAGTTGTCCGGGTCGTATTTGGCCTTTACTGCTCTCAGGCGTTCATAATTTGCCTGGTAGGTGGCCTTGACCCGCTCCTGCCCTTCTTCCATCATGAAATTGACGTAGGCGGCGCCGGCAGAATGAGGATGGAGCGCTGCCCAGTAATCTTTAGCCCAACGGCTGACGGCTTCTTTTTCGGAAGAATCCTTACCAATCCCGCAGATCACCATAGACCATTTGGCATCGCGAAACCCGAAAGCGGTTTCCTGTTGCCCGACGCGGTGTACGGCGCCATCTATCGGATAAAGGTGCATCGTGGATAAGTCAGAAGGCAGGCGGCGGCCGAACTCCAGGTGCTGGCCGATCGCTTCATCTGTCAGTTCCTGGACGAAGTCTCCCTTCCAGTACCACTGCAGGCCGGCCGGCAACAAGGGGTCGAACATGCCCTGGAGGGCCGGGAAAGGCATAGGCCCTGTGGCGTCGAGCATGGGCGGGTATTTTTCCCGTATTTCCCGGAAGGCTTCTTCGGCCCGTTCCATGTCGCCGGAGAAACACCATACAATGGCACACACCGGCTGCCGGTGCAGGGTTTCCGGAAAAGGAGGCGCCGGAGGCACTTTCATGATAGACGGAAAGCCATAGAGCTCTTCCGGCGCCCCGGGCTGGAAGCCGCGATACCAGGACAGTATTTCCCTCGTTTGTTCCAGGGGCCAGAACATGGGCCCGGCATAAACCGTATGCACCGGATGGGCCCGGAACAGGAAGGACGTTACGGCCCCAAAATTGCCGCCGCCGCCGCGGATCGCCCAGAACAGGTCCGGGTTTTCCTGTTCGCTGGCTTTGGCTTTCCTGCCGTCGGCCAGCACCAACTCCGCCTCGATCAGGTTGTCGATCGTCAGGCCATGCTTCCGGGACAGGTAGCCGTGGCCGCCGCCCAGGGCCAGCCCGGCGATGCCGGTAGAGGAAATGATGCCGGCCGGCACGGCCAGCCCGTAGGGGTGAGTCGCTGCATCGACCTCGCCCTGAGTACAGCCGGCCTGGACTTTCACCTGCCGCTTTTGGTGATCCACCTGGATGCTCTTCAGGAGCCGCAGGTCGATCACCAGCCCGCCGTCGCAGCTGCCCAGTCCGGCGCCGTTGTGCCCGCCGCCGCGAATAGCGGTCAGTATCCCATGCTTTCTGGCGTAACGGATGGCGGTAGCGACGTCTTCCTCATCGGCGCACTGTGCGATCAGGGCCGGATAGCGGTCGATCATGCCGTTGTACAGGGCGCGGGCCGGGTCGTACCTTTCATCGAAAGGCAAGATCAACGGCCCTTTGAAATTGTTCCGCAGGGTTTCCAGGGCTTTGCCTTCAAATGGCGTTTGGGAAATGCTTGATGCTTTCATTAAGTTTCTCGGTTTTATTGAATGAATTCTTTATTCCGGGTAAAAGTAACGGAATAGCTTTTGCCGTGCCCCCACAGATGAGCAGGCCGGGGCATTGCCTGATCCTGGCCGGATTGTTTTATAGTAACCCGCCCGCAGGTGGAAGGGGGAAATCTCCGGCAGCGATTTTTTTAAATGTTCCTTAGAAGCTGTTTAAATTTGATCCTCAGGTTTTCTTATGGCCCTTTTTCCCTCACTTTTCGGCTTTTTTTCGCCCCGTACCTACGGGTACGAAGCTCAAAAAGAGCCTCAATTGAGGAAAAAATGGCTCATAATAAATTCCTGAAACCAAATTCAAGCAGCTTCTTAGATTTGCCGTCAGAGATGCTCATTATCAAAAAAGAATAGTAATGAAAAGAACACTGTTAACGCTCTTTTTCCCCATCCTCCTGCTGACTGCCTGCCAACAGCCGCCGGAAACGATAACTGCCGACACCATCCTGATCAACGGCAACATTTACACAGTGGACAAAGACAACCCCCGCGCCGAGGCCATCGCCATTGGCGGCGGGCGCATCCTGCTGGCCGGCGCCAATAAGGAAGTGCAGGAGTTGCAGGGCGACAGCACCAGGGTGATCGACCTGCAGGGGCGGTTCGCCATGCCGGGGTTTATCGAGGGGCACGGCCATTTTTCCGGCCTGGGCCAGAGCCTGATCCACCTGAATTTCCTGAAATCCCAAAGCTGGGAAGAGATCGTCCGGATGGTGGAGGAAGCAGCCCGGGAGGCAGAGCCCGGCGAGTGGATCACCGGCCGGGGCTGGCACCAGGAAAAGTGGGCGCAACCGCTTGAGCGGTCGGTGCTGGGTTATCCCTACCACGACAAACTCAGTGCTGTTTCTGCCGACAACCCGGTGGTGCTGCGGCACGCCAGCGGCCACAGCCTGCTGGCCAACGCCCGCGCTATGGAGATGGCCGGCATCACTGCCGAAACGCCGGATCCCTTCGGCGGCGAGATCGTCCGCGATTCCCGCGGAGAGGCCATCGGCGTTTTCGAAGAGACGGCGATGGCGCTCATCATGGACGCCTACAGCGAATACCAGGCGACTCTCAGCCCGGAACAGAAGGAAAAGGAGTGGCTGCGAGGCATCAAACTGGCGGAGGAGGAATGCCTGCGCAAGGGCGTCACCTCCTTTCAGGATGCCGGCTCCTCCTTTTTGGAGATCGAACGGTATTCGGAACTGGCCGAAAAGGGCGAACTGGGCCTGCGCCTCTGGGCTATGATCAGCGGGCGGGAGGACGGCCTGGAAGAAAAAGCCGCCGGCTTTCCCCGTATCGGCATCGGCAATGGCTTCTTCACTGTGCGCGCCATCAAGGGATATATGGACGGCGCCCTCGGCGCTTTCGGCGCCTGGCTGCTGGCGCCTTACGCCGATAAGCCGGACTCCTACGGCAAGAACACGACTTCTATCGATACCCTGAAAAAATGGGCGGAGATCGCTTACGACAACGGCCTGCAGTATTGCGTCCATGCCATTGGCGACCGCGGCAACCGGGAAGTACTGGATATTTTTGAGGAACAGTTTCAACGAGACCCCGCCCGGAAAGGCCTGCGCTGGCGCGTCGAACATGCCCAACACCTGGACACGGCGGACATCCCCCGGTTCAGGGAGATGGAAGTCATCGCTTCCATGCAGGGGATACACTGCACTTCCGATGCGCCTTTTGTCGTCAAGCGGCTGGGAGAAGAGCGCGCCCGACTTGGCGCTTATCCCTGGCGCTCGTTGCTGGACAACGGCGTCGTCATCGCCAACGGAACCGATGCGCCTGTCGAGGATGTCGACCCCATCGAGTGCTTCTACGCCTCCGTCACCCGCAAACGCGCCGACACCGGCATGGAATTTTTCCCGGAACAGCGCATGACACGGGAGGAGGCCCTTTACTCCTATACCCTGGGCAACGCCTTTGCCGCCTTTGAGGAAGAGGACAAAGGGTCGCTGGAAAAAGGGAAAATGGCGGACATCGTGGTCCTGTCCAACGACCTCTCCTCCTGCTCCGACGAGGAAATCCTGGAAACAGAGGTGCTGATGACTATGGTGGACGGGAAGGTGAAGTATGAAAAGGAATAGAATAGCGGTGCAAGACTTGACAAGTTTCCCGGGGGACGCTTCACTGAAAACTTGTCAAGTCTTTCCCCTTAAATGAAACAGCCTCCTGGCACGCCAGCAATACAACAATTCAGCCATATAGCCATACGGCACCCCCTACCTGTTCCCCCTCAGCAACGTGATATACCCGCTCAGTATCTCCGGCCCGGGCGCAATGCCGCCCACCCTTCGTTCGAAGTAGCGGCAGCTGTAATAGTAGGTGCCTTCCGCCAGCTCCCTGCCCTGTTTATTCCTGCCGTCCCAGTTGATGTTGGGGTCGGTAGTGGAGAATACCAGTTCTCCCCAGCGGTTGAAGACGTTAAACTCCACCCGGTCGATAAAGCAGTACGGATAAGGGGTGAAGAAGTCGTTCTGCCCGTCCCCGTTGGGGGTAAAGGTATTGGGCAGGAAGTAGGAAGGGCAGTTGTCGACACAGACGATATTGCTGGGGGCGCTGCGGTTCTCGAAGGTGTCGAGCGCCGTCACATAATAACAGCCGGCAATGCCGATATCCGGTTTGTGTTCGTACTCCGTAAGCCGGGAGTCGTCGATCCGGGCCACCCGCCCGAATTCGCTGCCTTCGAAAGGCGCGTAATAGATTTCATAGCTCACGACGTCATCCGTCTCTTCGCAGATATCGATCGGGTTTGTCCAGATCAGGGTATTGCGCAGCAGGTCCTCATCGGTGCAGTCGATCGCTTCGTCGCAGGCGGTGAGGACTTCCAGGGTAGGCGGGCATGGCGGCACATTGTCGAACGGGGCCATGCAGGCTTCCTGGGAGTCGTTGACCAGAGAGTCTTTTATTCCCTCCACGCCGTAGGATCCCAGGCTTTGGACGATATAGCAGTACTCCTTGCCGTTGATCAGGCCGGTGTCCAGGAAAGGCGGGCCGGCAACCGTGGCTACCGGGTCGAGGCCGCCCTGGTTATTGAAGCGGAAAATGGAATACTGATAATTTTCCCAGGGGACATCCTCTTCCCAGCTTAGAATGTTGGTGTTATCCGTTGGCGAGATGCTCAGGAAAACCGAGGAAGCAGGGTTGGTGGCGCCCAGCAGGGTGTTGCCCTCTATATAAAAGTTGATTTTGTAACTGTAAGCGGTTCCCCGGGTGTCCAGCCCGGTATCCACGAAGCAGGTATCGTTGGCGCCCTGTGGCCCTTCGAAGTAGGGGCTGGTGAATTCCACGCCGATCTTTTCAAATGCGTTGTCGGGAGGAGTGACGCCCTCGGCGCGCAGCACCTCGTAGCGATAGGGGCCGGGATTCTGGAGCGTGTCGAGGTCTTCGGCCACCGGTTTCGTCCAGCACACCTGCATCTGGCCGTCGGTGTCGCCCGTGCGGAGCACGCTGACCTGGGTCATGAGCGGTATATCGCGGTCCAGCTGAATGCAAATCTCATCCGACGGCAGGCTTTCGACTACATTGTAGGTATATTGCCCTCCCGGCGTGGTTTTGGCAAACTGTGCCAGGATGCGGTAGCAGTAGGTGCGGCCGCGCTCCACGTCGTTGTCTGTAAAGACGTATCTGCCTCCGGCTTCCTGTTTGATGGGTACGTTGTTGAGTTTGGTGTAGCCCCGCCCCGCCAGCCCCGGGCGGCAGGTATCCGGAGTGAAGTTGTTGCTGCCCAGCCTTCGCCAGACGGTAAAACCCCGGAAGTAGTTGTCCTTGGCTTCTTCACAGAAATAGGGCTTGGCCCAGGAAACCGTGACCTGGCCGGAGGTGGATTCGGCCTGCACGTCTTCCGGCGGAGGCCCCACGACTTTGATCCGCACCGTCTTGAGGGTGGCCAGCCCCAGGGTGTCGCCGAAGAAATTGTCGGTAGCTTTGAACACGACCGAATAATACTGGTCGGAGATATGTTCGCAGGCGGTTTGCCAGCGAAATACCTTGCGGACCGGGTCTTCTTCAAAAGCATTGCTCTGGGGGGTGAAGGTAGCCGGGCTGGTGGATACTTCAAACGGGCCGCCCAGAGCGGTGAGCCGGACCAGTTGGCTCATTTCTTCCAGGGGAGCAGTGCCAACGACCTCGAATTCGAGCAACTCGCCGGCGACGACGCAGATTTCGTCAAAAGGCGTTTCCACCACCGGCGGCAGGTTTTCGCACTCCTCGATCAGGATTTGCATGTCCCGCACAATAGTATCGATAGGGATGCCGTCCCGATATTCCACGATGATCATGGCCAGGTTGTATTCGCCGGGGCGCTGGGGGGCGTCCCAGACAATATCGCCGGTTACCGAGTCGATGGTCAGGCTGTTGTTGGCCGGGTCGTTGCCCAGGAGCTGGGGCCAGATATAGTTGGGCACATTGGAGCCGACGTCCTGAAGCGGCACGATTAAATGGTAGGAAAGGCTGTCGCCATCCGAATCATAAGCATTGGGGTTATGAGTGAACACCTTGCCGACGCACCCGATGTCAACCGGAGGCTGCAGCAGGACGGGCGTATTGTTGCACCCCTGGAACTGGGGGTTGGGGAATGTATAAGTCGTTTGTATGTGGAACCTGACCTGGTCCGAATTGGGGAAGTTGACGTTCAGGATGCCGCCGTTCCGGTTGGGGTCGGTCATGGACAGCACGTAGGTGCCCCGGGAGGGGTAGGTGTGTTCGGCGATATAGAGGTTGTATTTGATGTCGTTTTCCAGCGGTTCTCCCTGGGGCGGGTTGCCGGGCCCGTTGGACCGCGCCACCCGCTGGCAGTTGCCGTCGCCCCAGCAGAGCGTGAGGGTGTCTCGGTCGGCAGGGCGGCTGCTGGTCTTGGTATAAGTCGTGATGGTAGCCCGGACGGTGAGGCTTGTGACACAGTCGCCCACCTGTTCGACGGTGATCTCGCCGGCGCGGTTGTGCGTTGCCAATGCCTGGCCGGCACTGCCTGCCATAAGGATAAAAAGGAGAAGGAATCGGTATATGTTGGGCATAGACAATCGTTTTGGTAAATCCTCGTTCGTACAATTTATGAAATATCCGGGGAAACAGGCATTGCTTTTTGTTTAACGACCGGGGGCGGAAAATAGTTTGTAGAAAATATCGCCCGGAAGTCATTGGGAACATTTAAAAACAAATTCGGCACCCCTGACTCGCCGGCCCAAAATGCCGAATTTATTTTTTAATCTCTACCTGGCTGGGAATTTGAATGCCAACCCGGTTTTTTCAAATCACAACTTATTCTTAAACTTGTGGTAACTATTTAGGTGGGCCGGATGCCTTTGCCACCAAGACACCAAGTTTACCCGGACTTCGGCGTGAGTTCAGTCGAACGCTGGCTAGACGGGATCGCACCAAGGCTTTGTGCAATCTTAGTGTCTTGGTGTCTTCGTGGCTAAAAAGCGGAGGGCTGCTAAACAGTTACAACTTGTGAATCTCCTAATCTGAAATATATGAAGAAAAAGTACCCTCTGATTTTGTTCGTGACGGCACTTTTAGGTTTTATATTGCGGGAACACGCCCGT
Source organism: Lewinellaceae bacterium (assembly GCA_020636375.1). Lineage (GTDB taxonomy): Bacteria > Bacteroidota > Bacteroidia > Chitinophagales > Saprospiraceae > JACJXW01. The sequence goes on from JACJXZ010000002.1 coordinate 904,717, forward strand.
CCCTCCCGCCTGGGCGCAGCCATGCTGCAATATGAACTGGAACAGAAGAAGGCTTTTCTGGACCCATCTTTCAGCCAGTTTATCAGGGGTTATGAATCTTATCTTTTCGAACAACTTGAGGAAGAGGGGGTGCCGGGCGCTGCGGTTGCCGTCATCAAAGACAATACGCTGGCGCTGTTCCGGCCCTATGGCGTCCGTTCGGTTGCTTCCGGGGCGCCGGTAGGCCCGAACACCACGTTTCGCATCGCCTCCCTGTCCAAAGGCTTTGCCGGCCTGCTCGCGGCCCTGTTGGTAGAGGAAGGGGCGCTGAAATGGGAAGACCCTGTGTGTCAATACGTGCCGGGCCTGCGCCTTAAGACAGAAAAACAAACGCGGGCGCTCCAACTGCAGCATGTCCTGAGCCATACCACCGGCCTGCCCCGCCATACTTATTCCAACCTGTTGAATGCGGGTATGGCCTACCCGGACATCCTGCAACTGCTCGCCCGGGTGGAGCCCTCCCACCCGGCCGGCGCCTGGCACAATTACCAGAACGTCGCCTTCAGCCTTTCCGGGAATGTGCTGGAGTCTGTTTCCGGAAAGCGTTTTGGCGAGCTGCTGGCCACCCGGATATTCGAACCTCTGGGCATGGACGGCGCCACAGCTTCCTACGGCGGCTTCCTCGCCGGCGATGACCGCGCCGCGCCGCACCGGCGCCTTGCTGCCGGCTTCCAGGAAACAAAGGTAGAACCCAACTACTACGAAGTGGTGCCGGCCGCCGGCGTCAACGCCAGCATTACGGATATGGCCCTCTGGCTGGACTTACTGCTGGGCAACCGCCCGGATATAGCTTCCGAAGCACTGCTGGGCCAGGTTTTCCGGCCCTTTGCCGAGATTCCCGTCAACGACCGGGTATTGCGCAACTGGCAGGGCCTGGAGGCCGCCCACTACGGCATGGGCTGGCGCATTCTCCGGTTGAAAGGAGGATTTGAGGTGATTCAGCACAGCGGATACGTCAACGGTTACCGGGCCGAAATTGCTTTCAGCCGGGAAGAAAAACTGGGCATCGTCCTGCTTACCAATGCGCCGAACTACACCGTGGGGAATAGCATTCCGGCATTTTTTGAGCAGTACAGGGCCAGGGAAGCGGCAGTGCAATAGGCGGAAAGCGAAAGGCGGAAGAGGGAAGAGGGGAGTCGGAAAAACAGGCTCTGAGCGCCTATTTGTGAGATTGTTCAGGAATGTGTGTCCGCCCCCAAGTTTTGAACCGCTGAGGTACGCTGCCTTTCCCTGCGGCGCTCCGCGCCTCCTGTGTTTTTTTAACCACAGGGTCCGGAGAGGGCCGCAGAGGAAAGGCCGCATGGCAGGATGTTGCTTGCGCAGTGGAGCTACGATACGCTTCTCTGCGCTCCCTGCGGTTTTACAAACATATGAGGCCGCAGAGTATCCGGCTACCCGTCTAAGGTTGGACAGCAGAAAGGGGAAAGCCGAGCGGAGTCGAGGCCGAGCGCGTTCAGGAGGCATGAAGTGTCCAGCCTTAGACGGGTAGCCGAGTATCCGCTTGACAGCGAATACTTTGTGACATCTCCGCGTTTCTCTGCATGCTGCGGTTTGAGTAACCTGCCGGCCTGCGGCACAGCCTGCCTGCCATTACTGCCAGGTAGGCAGGCAGGCGGGAAGACTCAGCGTTCTAAACAGCCCCCTATTTGTGGGCTGTTTCCGACTTCCGCCTTTTTAACCGGCTGACTAGTGCCTCCGGAACTAAGTATCTACCACTATACGCTTGTTATTTTCCGCCTGCTCGGCGTTGGAGAACCGGGCTTCGTAGCTAAGGCTACGATCCCGAACCTCCGCCTTGATCAGGCGGAAACTAACCACGCCTATAATGGCATTTACTTAATTCCGAAGGCACTAGTGCTTTCGGCACTAGACGGTCGCACTACCGACGTCGCACAGAGGCACGCCCAAAGCCCAGTAAAACTCACCAGATCACCACCCGCACGCTATCCGCCCGGTACAGCGGGCTGTCCTCCCCGATGTTGAATGCCTCGTAGAAGGCCGGCATGTTGACGATCGGCCCGATGGCGCGGTACTTACCGGGCGAGTGGACATTGGTCTTGACCTGTTTTTTCATGGCCTCGTCCCGGTATTTGCTGCGCCAGGCAGTGGCCCAGTTGAGGAAGAAGCGCTGGTTTTGGGTAAAGCCGTCGATCAGGCCCGGGTCGCCGTGTTCTTCCAGGTGTTTTTGCAGGCCGTCGAAGGCCACGTTGAGGCCGCCCAGGTCGCCGATGTTTTCTCCCAGGGTAAATTCGCCGTTGACGAACAGGCCCGGCAGGGGCTCGTAGGCGTTGAACTGCTCCACCAGCAGCCTGGTGCGGGCCTCGAAGCGCTCCCGGTCCTTTTCGGTCCACCAGTTTTTGAGGTTGCCCCTGGCGTCGTAGCGGCTGCCCTGGTCGTCGAAACCATGGGAAATCTCATGGCCGATCACAGCGCCGATGCCCCCGAAGTTGACTGCCGGGTCCGCCTGGTAATTGTAGTAAGGCGGCTGGAGGATGGCAGCGGGGAAGACGACCTCGTTGTACAGTGGGTGATAATAGGCGTTGACCACCTGCGGGGGCAGGAACCACTCGCCTTTATCTACGGGCTGGCCGACCTTTTCGACCTTGCGCTGCCAGGCCCAGCGGGAGACGTTTAGCATATTGCCCGCATAAGAACCACCGTTTTCCTTGCCGGTTACTTCCAGCCGGGAATAATCTTTCCATTCATCCGGGTAGCCGATCTTGACCCTCAGGTTCGCCAGCTTTTCCAGCGCTTTTTCCTTGGTGCTGTCCGACATCCATTCCAGGTTCTGGATGCGCCCGGCGTAGGCCTTTTTCAGGTTGCCCACCAGCTCTTCGGCCACGGCTTTGGCCTCCGGCGGGAAGTAGGCGTCGACGTAGAGCTTGCCCAGCGCTTCGCCGATGCTGAAGTTCACCACGTTCAGCACCCTTTCCCAGCGGGGTTCCATCTTCTCGACGCCCCCGAGCACGCCTTTGTAAAAATCGAAGTCGGCCTGCTCGAAATCGCGGCCGAGGTATTTTGCGGAGCTGTTGAGGAACGTCCAGCTGACGTAGGCCTTCAGCTTGTCGAGCGGTTCTTCAGACAGGACATCTTCCAGGGATTTGATATACGCAGGCTGCATGACGGTAAAGGTGTCGACCGCGCCCAATCCGATAGCCTGGAAGTACTTGTCCCAGCTGAAGGAGGGCGTCATCGCCGCAATATCGGCCCGGGCCCTGGGGTTGTTCATCAGCAGGGGGTTGCGCTTCTGTATCTTGTCCAGCTGGGCGGCCGCCAGGCGTTTTTCTACCTGGAAAATTGCTTCCGCTTCCTGGCGGGCCTCTTCTTCGCCGGCCCCTGCCAGCTGCAGTACGCGGGCTAGGTAGGACTTGTATTCCCCCTGGAGGCGCAGGGTTTCCTCGTCGTCTTTGACGTAATACTCCTTTCCGGGTAGGCCGAGCGCGCCTTCGTTCAGGAATCCGGCGTTGACCTCCGTATTGCTCAGGCTGGGCCGGACGCTGAAGGAAAAGAAGGCGTTGGACTGGAGCGGGGCCGATTCGATGAGATAGGTTTCCAGTTCCTGCAGGCTGGAGATGGCTGCGATCTTCCGGAGCTCCGCCTCGACCGGCTCCATGCCCAGTTCGTCGAGGTAGGCAGTATCCATAGCCGTTTGGTAGAACAGCACGGCCTTGCCCTGGTCGGTGGCCGGGTCGAATCCGCCCTTTTCGATGGTGGATTCCAGGATGGAGAGCACCTTTTCGCTGGTCTTGCGGGCCAGCTCGTCGAAGGCGCCCCAGCTGTCCTGGTCGGCAGGAATCTCCACCTGGTCCAGCCAGCTGCCGTTGGCGTAGCGGTAAAAATCCGTGGCGGGATTCACGGTAGTATCCATTAAAGAGAGGTCGAGGCCGGGCGGGGTTTCCTGTTTTGCCGGTGCCGGGGATTGGCAGGAAAAAAGAGAGAGGGCAAGAAAAGCCGCCAGGCATTGAGAAATTGGCCTTATCATGGTTGGAATTTTTTTGTGGCGCGAATATACGTTTTTCTGAGTTGGCCGAAGGGGGAGAATATTGGGGAAAATGTCGGTTTTCTGGCAGGGTGGAGGTGATTATTTTTGGTTACAGCCAGAACGTTTATAAACAAATTGGTGAAGCGATGTCAACTACGGTTCAGAATATTCCGAAAAGTTTGATCTATGCCCCTAAAATTGTCGTTGAAATTGACACCAAAGCCGATCTGGATGAGGTGGAAGACACCTTTGGTTATTATCATAAAAAGACCAAAGCATTGCTTGCCTTCGGAATCGAGAAAGTAATCTGGATTCATACCGACCTGAAGTCCGTCCTGATAGCCGAAAAAGGGAAAAGCTGGCAGATCATCGATTGGGATGAAGATTTCGTTTTGTTGGGCGACATGAAAATAAATATTTTAGGTATCCTCAGATTTCTTCAAAAAGGCTAGTGCTTCGCCATCCTGCCCAGCAACTACACTTTCACAAAACTGGGTCCAGCCAAAATTTAGATTAGTTAACGGACTGACAATGAGCTTATTGCTTTTCATGGGCTGGAAAAGTCCATGCCTGTCGGTTTGAAAAGGAGCGGACAGGGCGGCCCGGAACGCTTATCTTTAGTTTGGGAAAAATCAATTTATTATGGTGGCGAATTCAGAATTTGAGCGTTTGGAACAATATTCGGAAGCATTGCGGGCTATTGCCCATCCGATCCGGCTGGCTATTATCAACCTGCTGAGCAACCGGCAACCCTTGTCGGTAAGCGATATTCACGAGCGGCTGCAGATCGAGCAGGCCGCCGCCTCCCACCATTTGAAAATCCTCCGCTACAACGGCATCCTGCAGGCCAGGCGCGAAGGGCGCTACATCTACTATTTGATCTCTGATGACACCTATCCTCAGATTCTGGAATTGCTGAGGGGAGCGGAGAATTTCAATGCGCTTTGAGCCACTGGGATTGTTGCAAAACAGTGTAACTATTTAGGTTGGCCCCGGACGGCATTTTCTGCCGCTGACCTAAATAGTTACAAAACAGTTATATTTATGGCACCTGTTTTGCACCGCTTATGAACGCCAAACCAGAAAGCCCGGATAACTCTTCGGTATTGCCGGCCGACAGAAATGCCGGCACCGCCGCCTCCGCATACTACCCCGATGTGCCCATCTTCCTCGCGCTCATCCCCGTCATCAATATTTTCAACTATTACCTCACTTATTCCAACATCAGGCTGAACGGATTCCTGGCGCTCACCTTTACCATCGACACCCTGCAGGGGTACGCCGCCTGGCTGAGCGTGCGGTACCTCATCCTGTACTACGACAAAGTGCTGCCCTACGGCAAAAAACCACTCCGGCGCATCCTCGGCCAACTGATCAGCACGACCCTCCTCGGCCTGCTGGTGATCAGCCTGCTGACCGAGCTGACAAGCTGGATTGCCCGGGGCCGGCCGGCAGACGCCCACTTTTACACCCGCGACCTGGTCATCATCAGCGTCTGGTTTTTTGTGATCAACGGCATCTACATCGGGATGCATTATTACAATGAATGGCAACGCTCAGAAGCCCGGCGCCGGGAGGAAAACCGGCTTAAAGCCGAAGGCCTGATGGTAAAACTGGGCAGGCAGGATATCCAGCTCGGCTATGACGAACTGGCCGGCTTTTATGTGGATGGAGATCATGTGCTGGCTTGCACTGCCAATGGCAGGAAGTATTACATCGACCAGCCGCTCGGTCAATTGAAAGAGGAATTGCCCGCTTCCTTGTTCTTCCGCCTGAACCGGCAATTCATTCTCCACCGCCAAATGGTCGCCGGCTTCGAGCGGGCGGAAAACGGGAAGGTCCAGGCGCTGCTGAGAGCGGAAAACATCAATTTCCCTCCCAGGATTTCAGTGAGCCGCACTAAAGCCCCGGCTTTCAAGAAGTGGTTTGCGGGAGAGTAACCATGTTGGCCAACGGCGCGTTGGCAATCGTTCCAAACATAATGGCCATATTTATAACGATTATAAAAATAATCATTATATTCGTAACGTTTTTGTTGCAACCTTCCAACATTCCAACCCGAAATCCACCACACTTCACCGGAAAATCCCTGTCCTGCCCTTGACTACGCACCCCTGCCTGCCCTAGCTTTGCCGGAAAAAAACCAGCCATGATGAAGATGATCCTTTTTATATCCCTGGAGCTCTGCCTGGTGTATTCCTTGCCCGCTCAAACGGATGCCGTCAAGGAATACCGGAATTTCCCCATTGTCGTTACCCTCCAGTTCCATTCCCTTTCCCTGCCGTTCCGGGATCTCAAAGCCAATTTTTCCAACGTAGGCATTGGGTTAGGCACCGAGGTAAGCTACAATGGCAAACACAACTGGGCCCAGCAACTCACCCTCGCCTGGTACCGCAACCGGGCTATCGGCGATGGGCTGTTGCTCTACACCCAATCTGCCTGGAGGCCGGCCGCCACTTCCGGCGTTTACGCTGAAATAAAAGCAGGATTGGGTTACCTCTATGCCTTCCGCCCGGTGAAATCCTACCGGCAACAAAACGGCGATTGGGTTTCGGCAGGGCATAAGGGGAAAGGGATGTTGGCGGTGCCTGCCGGCATTTCCCTGGGGTACGATGATTATTCTTCAGATATCTGCTTCTCTCCTTTTGCCAGTTATCAGTTCCTGCTGGCCAAGGGGTACAACAAGAGCATCCCGCTCGTGCCGGAAACCCTGATACAGGCAGGAACCCGGATGCACTTTAAGTAAAAACTTCAATCCGGCAGTTTGAGGGCAGCATAAAAGTTCAACAAAATGAGCAACAAGACAATAACCTGGGCATTGCCTCTCTTTCTCCTGGGCGCTTGCTCCGTACACCAGCAGGGCCTGCCCGTCACGGGCTGTGCTGAAGAAATGGAGATCACCAACTCCGGGTATTCTAAAGCCGCAGCGCTGAAACAGGCCATGGGCCGGCTGACGAAGTCCGGCGTGCCAGGCTGCGCCATGGCCGTTTACTCGGAAGAAGGCTGGTGGGCCGGCGCCGCCGGGCTGGCGAAGATCGAAGGCAACGTCTCCATGCAAACCTGCCACCTGCAGTACCTGCAGAGCGTCGCCAAATCCTACATGGCCGTTGCCGTTTTGAAATTGTACGAACAGGGCAGGGTCAACCTGGATGCGCCGTTCACCGAATACATGCCGGAAAAGTACAGCCGCTTCGTCGCTGATGCCGGGAAGATCACCGTGCGCATGCTGCTGAACCATACTTCCGGCGTACCGGAGTACAACTTTTCGCCGGCCTATGTCACTTATCTGTTGCAGCACCCCGACCATATTTTCTCCCCGGAGGACTACCTGAAGTACATCGAAGGCAAACCCCTGGATTTCGAGCCCGGCAGCCGCTATGCCTACCGCAATACCAACTACGTCTTGCTGGCCCTGATGACGGATGCCCTCACTGGCGACCACGCCCGGTTTATGTCCGAAACGATTTTTGCGCCCCTGGGCCTGAGCCACACCTTCTACCGCAGCCAGCCTGGCTACCTCAGCTACCCGGAACTGGCCAATGCCTACTGGGATCGCTACAGCGACGGCGTCCTGGAGAATGCCTCCCCACTACAGCGCAGCAACGTGGCTTCTTTGGCAGGGGACGACGGCATCGTCGCTACCCCGGTGGAAGCGGTGAAATTCCTCAAAGGGTTGATGGAAGGCGAGCTGCTGGCCCCGTCCACCCTGGAACAGATGCAAACCTGGGTGTTGGACAAAAAAGGCTTTCCTCGCTACGGACTGGGGCTGGGGCACGACACTATCCTCGGCCAGGCGGCCATTGGCCACAGCGGCGGCGGGATCGGAGCAGGGTGTGAGCTTCGTTATTTCCCGGAAAAGAAATTATATGTTTTCATCGCCATCAACCTGGGCACGGTGACCGACAGCCCGCTGCATGTGGAGGCGAGCAAGGCCAGGGATGAGTTGTTTGAGGTGTTATTGCGGTAGCGCGCAGTGGGAGATGCAAAAAAAATATATATTTACCGGATGAAAACCATTGGGGTTTCCGAAACCTCAATGGTTTTTAAAATCACACCATGTCCAGATTAGCCGAAAGCACCGTACAGACCATAGCCATTAAGTACCTGGAAAAGCAGTACAAGCGCCGCGCCCGCCGCGGCCGAATCTTCGCCGAGCCGGAGGTGCGCACCAAGAAAGAGCACGGCAGCAAGCGCGCCGACGGCCTGCTGGCCTTCCGCCACTGGCTTTGGGGCGTGTATGTGGTTTCCCTGGAAGCCAAATCCCACAAGACCCTGCCGGCCATCAACCCCAAACTCGACAAGCAGCTGTTCGCCTTCAACGCCGTCCGCGCCGGGCTGCTCATCTCCATCCTCAGCGGCACTTTCTTTTTCCTCTACAAATGGGACGACGGCTTCTGGCAGTTCATCGTCCCTGCCCTGGTTTTCCTCATCGGCGGCGCTGCCTATGCCTGGCTGACCCGCAACCACTTCGGCCACCGCACCCTGCGCGTCATCGAGCAAATCCAGCAGTATCCCGCCGACGAGCGCTGGCTGGCCTTCTCCAAAGACGCCTACTATTCCCTCGACATCGTAAAACAGCGCCAACTGGAAAAAATCTGCCGCCACCACGGCATAGGGCTGATCGTCATCTCCGCCAACGGCAAGGTGGACCGCCTGGCCAGCGCCCGTTTCCACTGGGACTGGTGGCACGACTACCTGCGGTTTTACAGTAAGGAGAAGGAAATCAGAGCAGCGATCTGAATGGAATGATACTGGCGAACGCTGGGTTTTGTCAGGAACAAAATTCCCGGCGTGACTCCAGCCAGGACGTCACCGCCAGCGATGCCTGTAAAAAAAAGGCCGCGCCCGCTTACGGGCACGGCCTCTCTGGTGATTCAGGGAACAGGGTTTTATGTGGCTTCCCGGGAAGTTATCCGCCGGCCGTTAATTGAGCAAGATTCCCCTTTATGCCCAATTAGCGTAGCACCCGGCGAAATATCCGGGGCGTATTATAATAATGCGCTCCGGTGGGTATGCCTTGTTAGCAAAGGTGGGAAAAGGATCGGCAGGGGGCTATGATATTTGTCGCAGGAATCAGGAGATTTGTCGCAAGGGGAAAGATAAATGGACTTTGGACGTACAGCCATTTTAAGTCGGAAGTGCGAAGTCGGAAAGCCTGCCCCGATTTTTTGTCGGGGTCGGAATGGGGCTCTAAATGGACGCGAAACGCCTGCTTTTCCGCCTTCAACCCTGGATCGTCCAAAATCCAGTAGGGAGTGAAAATCACCCGTTGCTCCGGTACTCCGAAGGCGTGGCGCCAAACTCTTGCTGGAAGATGCGGGCGAAATAGCTGGGGTCTGTATAGCCACATCGGTAAGCCACGTGAGCGATGGGCAGGTCGGTGGCCCTGAGCATCTGCTGCGCGCTGGCCAGGCGCAGGTTGCGCAGGAACTGAACCGGAGATATGCCCATCAGGCTGCCCATCTTGCGGTGGAGCTGGGAGCGGCTCATCCTCATGGCGTCCGCCAGGGCGTTGACGTTGAAGGTGTGGTCGTCGAGGTGTTGCAGGGCCATTTCCCGGGCTTCGAGGACAAAGGCGGCCTCCTGGGGTTCCTGGCCGCTGCTCGCGGCGGGCGGCGGTTCCATCGCCATTGATTGGTAGTAGGCGTGCAGCCGCTTTCGGTTTTCGAGCAGTTTCCGGGCGCGCAGGGCCAGCTCCCCGGCCAGGAAAGGCTTGGTGAGGTAGGCGTCGGCGCCGTATTCGATGCCTTCCAGGCGGGAGGGAGTATCGGCTTTGGCGGTGAGCAGGATGACGGGTATGTGGCTGGTGCTCCGGCCGGTTTTTAGCCGCCTGCATACTTCAAAGCCGTCCATTTCCGGCATCATCACGTCGCTGATGATGAGGCCGGGGGTTAGCTCCAGGGCTTTCTTCAGGCCTTCCCTGCCATTCTGCGCCTCTTCGGTCCGGAAAAGGCCTTCCAGGCAGGAACGCACATAAGCCCGCACATCAGGATGGTCTTCGATCACCAAAGCCAGCGGCAGGGAGGCGTCCTCCTCCCGTTGCGCTCCATCGGGATGCGCTGCGGCCTCAGCTCCGGGTACTGTTTCAAAATAGCCGCCGGCCGCTGGCCGCCGAATGGCTTCCCCTTCCGGAGCAGTGCGGGTGATGGGCAGCTCAACGGCAAAACAGGACCCCTTGCCCGGTGCGCTGGCAACGGAGACCTCGCCGCCCATCAGGAGGGCGAGTTCGCGGGTGAGGGCCAGGCCGATGCCGGTTCCGGTTCCAGCCCCCCCTGCCCCCCCCGAAGGAGGGGGATGGTCAAAAGCAGGGCTGCCGAAAGGCGCCCGCGGCAGGCGATCCTCCCCCTCGGAAGGAGGCTGGGAAGGAGCTTTTCCCTCTCCCCGTTGGGAGGATCGAAGGGGGCGTTCTCCGTCGGGGGCCCCAGGGGAGGCTGGGCTATAAAACCGATCGAACACAAACGGCAATTCCTCCTCCGCAATACCCACCCCCGTATCTTCCACCTCCACCCGGAAGCTTTCAGGGGACAAGGGCTTTGCCCGAAGCCAGATGCTCCCTCCCGGCGGCGTGAACTTCACGGCATTCGACAGCAGGTTGGATACGATATCCTGTAGCTTATCCGGGTCGAAATCCATGGCCAGTTCCTCCGCTTCCGGCCGGAAGCGCAGCTGAACGTCCTTGCTTTCCGCCAAAGAGGTGAAGGACTCTGTGAGGTAACGCAGGTAGGCAATGACATCCGCCTGCACCAAATTCAACTCCAGCTTTCCAGCTTCCAGTTTTGACAGGTCCAGCATCTGGTTGACCAGCCGGAGCAGGCGGGCACCCTGGTTGGAGATTTTCTCCAGGCCCGGGCGGAATGAGGCCTTTACTTTGGATTGGAGCTGATCCGAAAGCCCCAGGATGATGGTCAGGGGCGTGCGGAATTCGTGCGTGATATTGGTATAAAAGCGGGCCTTGAAGGCGTCGAGTTCGCGCAGGCGGCGGGTTTCGGCTTCCTGCAGGCGGCGGGCCAGCAGGAACCGGTACAGGCTAAAGATGATGCCGAAGGCCAGGAGGCCATAAAGGACATACGCCCACCAGGCGGCCCACCAGGGGGGAAGCACCGTAATGCGCAGGTGAATGCCTTCTTCGTTCCGGAAACCATCAGCATTGGCGGCTTGTACATGAAGGGTATAGCGGCCAGGCGCCAAACCGGCGAAGAATACTTCGTTCCGGCTGCCGATATCTATCCATTCGGAGGCATTGGGGGCGAGGCGGTAGCGGTATCTGACGTCTGATGGGTTTTTAAAATGAAGTGCGGCAAACTGTACGCCAATGTCGTTCTGCCAATGCCGGAAGGATACCTCCGAGGCCCGGGAGATGTGGGTTTTCAGGGCGGAACCCGGGCCCGGGCGCACCGGCTGGTAGGACAATTGCAAACCGGTGAAGGCCAACCGGGGCGGAAGGGTATCCATCAGCAAGCTGTCGGGGTGAAAACGGACGGCCCCGAACCTTCCGGCATAAATCATCGCGCCATCCCGGGTTTTCAGCGAAGCGATGCTGCTGCTGTAAACCGGCCGGCCCTCCTCCGCCAGCCAGTTTTCCTTGTTGATGAACCGGACGACGGACCTGCTTTCCGGATCGAACCGGGCCAGGCCCCGGGGGGCGAGCATCCAAAGCCGGCCATGATCGTCTTCCAGGATACCACGGGCCATCAGGAGCAATTCATGGTCCTTCGGATTCAGGTGGATGACATCCCCGGTTGCCGGGTCAAACCCTTTGAAGCCGCTGCTGTGCGTGGCCAGCCAGGCAATGCCGTCGCTGCCGAAGTGGATGCCGTGTATGCCATACTCCGGAAGGCGGCTTTGCACGCTTCCGGTTTCCGGGTCGAGGATCAACAGGCCTTCCTGGTTGGTCCCCAGCCATAACCGGCCCTGCGGGCCTTCTTTCAGGACGGACACCGATTCGATCCCCGGATACAGCAGGCTGTCCCGGTTAGTATAACATCTCCGGATACCGGAACCGGGGTCATCGTTTAATTCGCAAATCCCGAAGCCCCAGGAGGATGTCCATAGCTTTCCCTGTTTTGTTTTCCAAAGCCGGATATCGGAGAGCCGGGCTCCTCCCCAGTAAAGCGTATAGGGGATAAAGCGCTTCTCCTCCGGCAGGAAACGGGCAACGCCCTCCGCTGTGCCGGCCCAGATCGCCCCATTCCGGCCGTTGCGGATGGCCCTGACTTTAGGGTTGTTCCGGGCACCTTTCCCGTCCTCCGGGAAAACGACGGGGGCGGAACTGCCCCGGGCAATATCCCAAATGACTACTCCGTGGGATTCTGTGCTGATCCAGACCCTGCCCCGCCTGTCCTCATAAAGGGCTATGGCAGCAGGATGGGCCAGCCTGCCCGATAAGGGCAGCCATGGGTTCCAGCGTTGAAACCGTTCTCCGGACGGATCGTATTTCAGGATTCCCGCCTGCCAGGCGCCGGCCCAGATATTGCCCGCGTAGTCGATGCAGAACGAATTTACCATCGCCCGAAGCTCCGGTTCGCTTTCGTTTTTCAATCGACGTATCCGGCCCGTTCCCGGGTCCAGAACCTGAATGCCAAATGAGGGTTGCTCCGAATAGATTCCCATCCAAACCTTTCCTTCGCCGGTGATGGCCACGGCATTCACCGGCTGGTAGGGAGGGGCCGTATCCGGCAGCACGGCATATTGCCGGAAGGTTTCTCGCTGCACATCGAACCGGATCAACCCCTGGCGCAAGGTGCCCACCCAAAGGGTGGATGGCGGGCCAAAGCGAACGACCTGGCAGGCATTATCCGATCCTGAAAACCGGAAAAGCCGGAATTCGCCGGCCCCGGCCTCCCATTTGCACAGCCCGTCCAGGGTGGGCATCCAGATGTTTCCTTCTCCGTCTTCCGCCATGGGGCCCAGCACATCGGTGGAAGGGAAGGGATAGGAAGGCGAAAGGCCGGGAGCGTATTGCCGGAAGGATTGCCCTTCCACTGCGATGACCCCCCCCCCGTACGTTCCGATCAATAAGCGGCCCCGGCTATCTTCATAAAGGGCGCCGACGCCATCCTCCAAAGGAAGCAGGCTTTCCCGTCTCAGCGTATCGTAAAGGTGAGGTTGAAATTTGTCGGTTGCCGGATCGTAGCGGAACAGGCGGCAATCGCCCCAGGCGTAACCGAGCCAGATGCTGCCCGAAGGGCCCTGGTGCAGGACGGGGCGGTTGCGCACCGGCAGCGTGTCCGGGTTGCCGATAGCAGGGCGGTATACCTGCATGGCATAGCCATCGTACCGCACAATGCCGCCCAGCGTTCCAAACCACAGGAAGCCCTGGTCGTCCTGTATGATGTCGAGCACGGAAGGGTTGGGCAGGCCGTCTTCGAGGGTGAGGCGGCCAAAGGGGAGCGCCATTTCCTGAGTGGTGGCGGGCGTAAAGCAATAGCCTGAAAGCAGGCACAATAAAGCCGCCCTCCAAAAACCCTTCCAAACTGCCTTAGTGTTGCCCATCAACTGAAAAACTGAAGTGTTTCATGAATGTGATGGCAATTTATTGAAATTTTGTAACTATTTAGCAGCCCTCCGCTTTTTAGCCACGAAGACACAAAAACCCTAAGATTGCACAAAGCCTTAGTGCGATCTTGGTGTCTTTGTGTCTTCGTGGCTAAGGCATCAAGCTCACCTAAATAGTTACGAAATTTTCTTACTAGTTCCAAGGCTTGCGGGCTACCCGTCTAAGGTTGGACAGCAGAAAGGGGAAAGCCGAGCGGAGTCGAGGCCAAGCGTTTGCAGGAGGCATGGAGTGTCCAATCTTAGACGGGTAGCCGGCATGCGGGAGAAAGCCCTGCGGCTCAGGAAGTTAAGGCTGAACTGAAAGGACGCGATTCCTTTTTGTACCCCTTTGGCGTATCGCCTGGGGAAATGCCCTGAAATTGATGGTTCCATGGCTGCATTGGTCCATTGTTAGGCCGCCCGTGTCCCGAAAACCGTGGACCAAGGGAACCCTGAAGCCATTAAAAGCGTACATTTTGGAAGTTTTCATGCCGAAAACCACAAGAAGGTACAAATCAGAATCGCGCCCGAACTAAAACAAAAAAGCCTGCAAACAATTGGTTTACAGGCTTTTAAGTAGCTTGATTTGTGGAGATACGGGGACTCGAACCCCGGACCTCTTGCATGCCATGCAAGCGCTCTAGCCATCTGAGCTATACCCCCGGGTATTTTGAGAAAAACGGGGCAATGCGCCCCGGGATACTTGAACCCCGGATTATCCCGGCGATTTAACGGGACACGGCATCCCTGCTTTTCAAAAGCGATTGCAAATTTAGAAGATTTTTCAAAAAAAGGCAATCCTGCCGGGAATTATTTTTGCAGCCTCTTCAATCCATCGACAGGACAACCACTCTCCACCCCTTCACCAGTTCCGTTCAAAAATTTTCACCTTGCCGTCGATCTCCTTGGCCAGGTGGTATTCCTTTTCCAGCAGGCTGGCGAAGGGCTTTAAATATTCGGCGTTTCGGAAGATGAAGAAGCGGGGCCGTTTATCCTTCAGCTTTTCCAGTTCCTCCTCCTGGTTGATCCCCATTGTCTGGTTGTGGTACGTTTCCCAAAACAGGGAAGGGTGCACGTAGGGAATAGGAGGCAGCTGGCCCAGCAGGTGGTAGGCTACCTGGTCGTTGGCGGTATAAACAGCATCTCCGGGGAGGAGGCGGGGGCCGACAAAAGCGGCTATCTGCCGGGGGTGGTCGGCCTTGACGAAGTAGTCCTGGTGCTGAAAAAAGAGGTTGGCCAGGAGCAGCAGCCCGAGCAGGGGGTAGCCTGCCCTGCCCTGGCGCAGCCAGCGCAGGCCCCTGGGGATTTCCTCCCGGGCAATGCCGAAGAACTCGCCGGCCAGGAAACTGAAGGGCAGCATGAACTGGATGTAATAATGCCCGAACAGCTTGCCGGGCAGCACGACGGCGAGGAGAGACAGTACGGCCCATAACAAGCCGAATTGCCGTTGCGGCCGGGGTACGCTTTTGCTGAAAAGGGCGAAGTAGAAGAAAAAAGCCACCGGCAGGAAACGCAGGTTGAAATCCAGGAAAAATTTGAGCAGGACGTGCGCGCTTCTGCTGTCCACATAACGGCTGCTCACAGTAAAGGTGTAAAACCACAGGCTGTCCAAATGGCCGATGCTTTGATAATAACCGATTACTGCCAGGAAAGGCAGCGCTGCACCCGCCGCCATGATCAGGGCTTTGCGCCAGGCATCGGCCCAGGTGGTTTCGCCCCGCCGGGCCTCCCAGAGCAGGAACAGCCCCAGGGCCAGCCCGTCAAACAGCACGACGTACTTGATGATGAACCCCAGCCCCAGGCTCAGCCCGGCAATGAAGTACGCCCACAGGGGCGGCCGGCTGCAGTAAATCCACAAGGCCAGGGCGGTAAAGAGGTTGAAAAAAGTTTCCGTATTGGGGGCTACCCCATAGTGGGTGAAAATGGAATTCAGGAAAAGGTAGATCAGGCCCGCTGCCAGGGCTGCCGCCGGGCGGCTGCCAAATGAGCGCTTGGCCCGGTAGAGGAAGTAGGCCGTCGCGGCCAGGGCCACCGTGGAGGCCACGCGCAACAGCAGGATCGATTTGCCCACCAGCAACTGCAACAGGGCGTAGATCAGGAAAATACCGATCGGCTTGGTGTCGAAATAATCCACCTGATAGGTATACCCTGCCAGCAGGGCGTCGGCGATGACGATGTAGGTCGACTCGTCATGATTGATGACGCTGGGAAAGAAGGAGAAAAAGCGCAACAACAACGCTACCCCCAGAAACAACATGAAAAGCGTGAAGGGCCGGATCAGCTGCAATGCCTTGGTATTTTTCCGGCAAAGATAAAAATATTGTTCGTTCGCTCACATACACATACCTTCCGCTCACTCCCGCTTCCTCAGATCCCGCAGCACCTTCTCAATGCGCTCCACGATATCCTCTTCGCTGCTGCCTTTATCCAGGTCGGCCAGGGCCATGCCCATGATGTCGATGGCCCGGTCCAGCTTGTCCAGCCTGGATTTAAGGGTATCGTAGTTTTCCGTTTCCCAGTACTCCCCTTCGTCAGAAACTTCCAGGTCGTGCAGGTATTTGCCTTTGAGGTACCGGAAGAGGCGGATGATGGCGATGTGCGCCTCCGCCCCGGCAAACTGGGTCTTCACCGACTGCCATTGTGCCTGGGCAGGGTAGCCCTCTTCTGCGCTCAGCGCCACCTGTGCCGGTGAAGATATAACGCAGGAGGCATTGAAAAGAAGATACACCCATTCGCTCTTGGGGTGTACCTGAAGGCTTATGCCTTTGAGCGACAACTTGCCGGTTATCTGTATGCGGCCTGCTTCGGAATTATCCAGTTTGGCGGTCGGCGGCTGGCTCCAGTCTTCATCCAGGACCGTGTATTTCCAATTCATGGCCTTGGCAATGTCTTCCACCTCATCCATCAACTGGTAAATAGCGCGTTTGTCGGTCAAGGCGCCGCGGTAATGTATGCATAAACCCATAGCTGCGAATTGGTTTTTCCCAATTTACTACTTATTCTCCAAATTCGGGAATTATTGTCACAGACATATTCCCCGCTCTCCCCATCTCCTCCCCTACCCTCATTCCATCAACGCCCCAACCACATACTCCAGCGCCTCGGCTACCCACAGGGCATACATCGCCCCGGAGGGGTGCAGGCCGTCGGAAGCAACCAGCCAGGGCTCTTCCAGCCCGCGGCGGGAGATGGCCGTGATGTCAAAATAAGCTACGCCGTATTCCTGTGTGATTCCGAGATTGATGGCATTGTACTGGTCGATCTGCGAACTGATCAGGGTAGGGTTAAAACTGGCTTGCCCAAAGGGCGTATAGGCGTAATCCGGAATGGAGAGGACGATCACGCGCGAGGGGTCGTTGCCGGCAAAGGAGATGGCCCGTTCCAGCAATTCCCTGAACTCGGCGCGGTAAATGTCGATGGGCCGGTTTTGGTACTGGTTGTTGACGCCGATCAGCAGGGAAACCAGGCTGTAGGGAGGCGCCAGGGTATCCTCCGCCGAGGCAATGGCCTGCAACAGGCTGCCGGTCGTCCAACCGGTGCGGGCAATGATAGAAGGCGCATCTATATAATATATGGTGTCGGGAAGTTCGGCTTGCAACTGAGCCGCCAGCTGAACCGGCCAACGCTGGGAAACGCTGACGGACTGGCCGATGGTGTAAGAATCCCCGAGTGCCAGATACCGGATGGTGTCCTTCTCAGGAGCCGGCTGCCCGGGTTCCTCATCCTGGCCGGGAGGAGAGATATCCGGAGCGGGTGCCGGCTCCTTGGCACAGGCGGCCAGGATAACAAGTAAGAAAAGGAATAGCAGTCTGTTCATATTGATAGCTGGTTTGTGTTCCTGCTCGGACTATAAATTTAATCACATAGGCCACATAGGGGTTTTCACAGTAGAACACATAGGCGGCGGCCATTATGGCTTGTGTGGTTGATTCACTGCTCCTTCGCTCTACAGTGCCTGTTCTCGGGAACGATCACCAAACAACGATGAACTAAGCTACTCCCCAAACCCAAACTCCCGGCGCACTTCCCACCGTTTACCGGTGTGTTCCAGCAGGGCCAGCGCCTGCACCTGAACCACCCGCTCGTAATTCAACCGGGAGAAATAGGCCCAGGCTTCCGGAAACACCTTCCGGTGCAGGTCTTTGAAAGCCACCGTCACGTGGGGGTTGAAATCGCGGCGGCTTTTGGCCTCCAGCGCCAATTCCTCTGTCAGACAGGTTTCTAAACGGTATTGAAGCGCCTGAAGTTCAGTGGTTCTCTCCACATCTACAAAAATAACCCGGGGGGCAAAGCAGTTGAAGTTTTGGAGGCCCAGGCGGAAGGGTTGTTCTTTCAAAACGAAGGATTCAAGGGCGGCATCCAACTCTACTGCCCGGGCTTCCGGCCAACGGAACGGCGGGATCAGCGTGATGTGAGGCGGAGAACGCAGGGCCCGCGAGCTGCGAAAGTGCCGGGCAGCATATTCCTTGAACCGGGTTATTTCCTGCTGTATGCCCTCGTCCGGGAGGAGGGCGATGAAAAAGAGGGGGGCGTTCATGGTTGAATGGTTTCATGGTTTCATGGGCGGCCACATCCTTTCCGCCTCCTGCCATTCCGGCACGACTTCAACCTTCCGGGCAGACATGCTGTCACGCTTGAAACATTGGCACTCTGCTTGCGTGTTATAATAGTGCTTTTCGGCGCCGCAATAGCCGAAGCCCTAAAATCAGGACTTTTACTGAAAACGAAAACAATGGCAGAAGAAAAGTTAAAAGAAGCAAAGCTCGACGCCTACAACGATGAAGACGCTGTTGAAATAGAATCCGAGCAGAAATACCCGCAGGCCATGGACAATGTCCTGCCTCAAACCCTCACCATCCTTCCGCTGAACCAGCGCCCCATCTTTCCCGGAATAGCCCTGCCCATGACCTTTTCGGGCAAGGAACAGGTGCAAGCCCTGAAACAAGCTGTCGAAGAAGAGGAAGGCTACATCGGCCTGGTGTACACCCAGGAATTCAACACCGAAGATTACACCGAATCCGATTTTTACGATGTGGGCACGATCTTCCAGGTCATCCGGACCAACCTGGTCGCTCCCAACACCATACAGGTCCTGGGCCGGGGCATTACGCGTTTCCACAAAAAGCGGGCGCTGCTGGTCAAGCCGAAGATACGCTGGGAAGTGGAATACTACAACGAGCCCAGGAAAAAGCCGGATGCCGGCCTCAAGGCGTATATGATGGCCATCAGTTCCGACATCAAGGAGTTGCTCAAGCTCAACCCCTTTTTTCAGGAACAGGTCAACATGGTAGTTTCCCAGCTCAACTACGAAGCGCCCGGGCTGACCATGGACATCATCAGCAACCTCTTGTCTTCCGACAGCGAGCAGCTCCAGGAATTGCTGGAGACCTACAACCTGGAAGACCGCGCCAAGCTGCTGCTCCTGATGATCAAGGAAGAATTGCAGATCGCCAAGGTGCAGCAGCGGATCAGCCAGCAGATCGACGAGAAAGTCAACAAACAGCAAAAAGAATTCTTCCTGCGCGAGCAACTGAAAGCGATCAAAAAAGAGCTCGGCATGGAAAAGGAAGAAGGGCAGACCGAGATCGAAAAGATCGAGAAAAAACTGGCGGAGAAGGAACTGCCGGAAGAAGCCATGAAGGTCGTTGAACAGGAGCTGGACAAACTGCGCGTCCTGAACACCCAGTCTCCGGAATTCAACGTCACCCGCAACTACCTGGAAACGATCGCCGACCTGCCCTGGGGCATTTACTCCGAGGACAACAACGACGTGAAAAAAGCCCGTTCCATCCTGGATAAGGACCATTACGGCCTGGAGGAAGTCAAGGAGCGCATCCTCGAATTTCTGAGCACCATCATCAAGCGGGGCACAGTCAGCGGCTCCATCATTTGCCTGGTGGGCCCGCCGGGTGTCGGCAAGACGTCGGTGGGGCGCTCGGTGGCCAATGCCCTGGGGCGGGAATTCTTCCGGTTCTCCCTGGGCGGCATGCGCGATGAGGCGGAGATCAAAGGCCACCGCCGGACCTACATCGGAGCCTTGCCGGGCAAGCTCATCCAGGCCCTCAAGCGGCTGGGCACGTCCAACCCGGTTATCATGCTGGACGAGATCGACAAGATCGGCGCCAGTTTCCGCGGCGACCCCGCTTCCGCCCTGCTCGAAGTACTCGACCCCGAACAGAACAACGCCTTTCTCGACCATTACCTGGACATTCCCTACGACCTGTCCAAGGTCCTTTTCATCACCACGGCCAACCAGTTGGACACCATTCCCGGCCCGCTGCTCGACCGCATGGAGGTGATCCGGCTGGCAGGCTACATCACGGATGAGAAGATACAGATCGCCAAACAATACCTGCTGCCCAAACAACTCAAAGAACACGGGTTTGAACAGGACGAGATCCAGGTCAGCGAGGAGGCACTCCAGGAGATCATCGAGAATTACGCCCGCGAAGCCGGCGTGCGCAACCTGGAAAAAAATATCCGCAAGATCATCCGCAAGGCTACCCTGAAGCTGGCGGAAAACGAAGAGGTCAAGTTCCGGGTCGAAAAAGAAGACATCGAAGGGCTGCTCGGCAAGCCCGTTTTTAATACCGAAAAACTGTACAATAAGCCCCTGCCCGGCGTGACCCTGGGTTTGGCCTACACTTCCCTGGGCGGCGCCACGCTGTACATCGAGGCCAGCGGCATCCGAAGCAAATCTCCCGGCTTCAAACAGACCGGGCAGCTGGGAGACGTCATGCGGGAATCTTCCGAGATCGCCTACAGCTATGTCCGCTCCCTGGTGGCAAAGCAGGAACAACCCAACGATTATTTCGACAACCATTCCATCCACCTGCACGTGCCGGCCGGCGCTACCCCGAAAGACGGCCCTTCGGCCGGCATCACCATGGCGCTGTCCCTTTATTCCCTGGCTACCGGCCAGGCCGTCCGGAACGATATCGCCATGACCGGAGAGCTGACGCTTACCGGCAAAGTGCTGCCCATCGGCGGGGTCAAGGAAAAAACCATCGCCGCCCGGCGGGTGAAGATATTCAACCTCATCCTGCCGGCGGACAACCAAAAAGATTTCGAAGAACTTCCGGACTACCTCCGGGAAGGCATCACCGCCCATTACGCCGACTACTTCGAAGACGTCCTGAAGGTTGCCTTTGATGCCCCTGAAAGTTGAAACCATGCGTTG
>JACJXZ010000020.1 GCA_020636375.1 Lewinellaceae bacterium
CCAGGGACCGGCCCGCAGCGGGCCCTACAACTGGTCGCCCCGGGCGGGCCAAGCCTGGCCCACTGCACAGCCCAACGGAGCCAATGACAAGCACCTCGACGCCGACGGCGACGGCACCGCCACATTCGACGACTTCAGGTTTACCCGCCAGCATTACAATTTTACCCGCCCCGGCTACCAGCCGGCAGCTGAATACCGGGAAGGCCCCGAGTTGCAGCTCCTGGTCAATGACTCCCTCTTCGACTTCAACAACCTCGCCGCCGGCCAGGGTGCTGCTACCGGCCGTGTGCTGCTGACGAAACCCGTTCCCGAACTTTATGCACTGGCCTTTACGCTGGAATACGATACCGCTTATTTCGATCCTATGATTATTACAGCGGTTAACAACCCCTTCGGCCATATCGTGTTCGCAACGCATTTCTATTCCATGCCCCTGGTATTTCCCCTTGATTTCGACTTTGCCAGAGTGGCGACCGACGGCATTATCGAGAAGGGGCACATTATGAGTGTAAGGATTAAGGTAAAAGAGAACTACTTCCATCCCCTTCCCTCTGACACCACCCTGATCCGCTTCAAAAACATCAAGGCTATCCGCCGGGACGGGTCGGAGATCGAGATTGGCGGTACGGCCATCGTGGCGCGTTTTCCCGGCATAACCGGAACTGCTGAAGAGGAAGCTCATACCGAGGATATCCGGCTCTTCCCCAATCCGACGGATGGGCGGCTGGAAATGCGCTTCCCGGGGCAGCAGGCGGAGGGCATTGAGGTGCTGGATGTTACCGGGAAGCGGGTTTGGCACGGGGAAGGCCTGTTTATCGACAGGGCCGGCCTGGATTTGGAGGGATTGCCGGGGGGCGTTTATTTTGTAAAGGTACAGTTCGGGGAGGTGGCGGCAGTGCGGCGAGTGGTTTTGCGCTGACGGAGGTGCCAGATTTATTTGGTGGGTAGTAGCCGGTCGCTTAAAAGTAGCCGGTCCGGAGGTGGCCTTGCGATCAGGCCTCCGCCTGCCAAAGCAGGCTACTGCCTGCGGCGGCAGGATGATCGCGGCACGAGGGACTGGTGGCAAAACGAAATTAATAGTGTGGCCGGGCGATCAGGATGATCGCGGCACGAGGGGTTCCAGGTCTTTTAGCTGAATCCGCCCTTCGTAGATGGCCTTGCCGATGATGGCGCCGTAGCAGCCGGCTTCCTGCAGGGTGTGCAATTCCTCCATTGTAGTAACGCCGCCGCTGGCGATGAGCTTCAAATCCGGGAAGCGGGCGATGGTTTCCCGGTACAAATCCAGGGAGGGGCCTTCCAGCCGGCCATCTTTGGAGATGTCGGTACAGATGCTGTATTGGATGCCCTTTTGGGTATAATCCTCCAGGAAAGCGAACAGCTCCAGCTCGCTCTGCTCCTGCCAGCCGCTGACGGCGACCTTTCCGTCCTTGACGTCGGCGCCGAGGATGATACGTTCCGGGCCGTATTGTTTCAGCCAGCCCAGGAATAGCTCCGGGTCTTTCACGGCCACGGTGCCGCCGGTCACCTGCCGGGCGCCGCTTTCGAAGGCGATGCGCACGTCTTCGCCCGACTTGAGGCCGCCGCCGAAGTCGATCAGCAGGGCGGTATGGGTAGCGATGCGCTCCAGCACCTTGTGGTTGACGATATGCCGGGCCCGGGCGCCGTCCAGGTCGACCAGGTGCAGGCGGCGGATGCCGTGGGCTTCGAAGGCTTTGGCCACTTCCAGGGGGTCTTCGTTGTAGACTTTCTTCTGGTTGTAGTCGCCCTCCGTGAGGCGGACGCACTTGCCGTCGATGATGTCTATAGCGGGGATGATGTGCATGGTGGTGTAGTTGTGTATGTGTTTATGTGTGTATACGTTGCCTGGAGCGAATTTAGGAAATCCTTAACCATTATCCAGCCAACACCTTTTGGCGGCCCTTCGTCTTTTAATAAAAATCGGAACCATGAAACCTGCTATTCTGTTCGCCGCCTTACCGTTTATCCTGTTGCTGGCACGCTGCGATAACAAGGCAAACCACAGCCCGCTGGAATTTCAGCCGGGGAAGAGTTTCGACATGTCATATCAGGATACCGGCACCTGCAGCTGCGGGGATTTGTCGATTACCTTCAGGGATGTCGTCGAGGATTCCCGCTGCCCCACCGGCGCGGTTTGTGTCTGGGAAGGCCAGGCCCGCGTACAGCTGGATGTACAGTCAGAAGACGGAGCTCAATCCATCGAGCTTGTTTTTCAGGCCAGCCGCAGTTCGTTTGACCGCGACACCGTCGGCAGTTACGCGATCAGCCTCCTGGATGTATCCCCGCATCCCCGCGAAGGGCAAACCATCGAAAAGCGGGATTACCGCATCAGGCTGATGGTGGAGGAATTGCCATGAAAAGGGAATCGAAAAAGAAGATTACCAGATCGAACTGAAAGTGACCGCGCTTTAAATTTCGATTAAAAAATCCCGCTCTGAAAAGGGCTCGCCGGAGCGGGATTTTTTAATCGTTGCCGGTCCCGCCTGTGGTTCGCCGGTTATCGCTGATGCTTACAGGCGGCTCCGGGGAGAAGCGGCAAAATAACCAATAACTATACTGCGTTGCAATAGGTTTTGTGCATTAGCCCTCCCCGCCCCTCAAATCCCCTAAAGGGGAAGTCCACGCACAAATGCACAAAACCTATTGCAGTTGAGTATAATAACGGTTCTGCTATAACCCCAGGAAGTTTCTCAATACCACCTCTCCCGCCTTGCCCGACTTTTCCGGGTGGAACTGCGTAGCGTAGAAATTATCCTTCTGCAGGCCGGAGCTGAAGGGCAGGATGTAATCCGTGGTAGCGGTGGTATAGGGCCCCACCTCAGCGTAATAGCTGTGGACGAAGTACACATAATCCCCTTCCTGATCCGGCGTAAAGATCCCGTTTTTCAGGCTGCGGATGCTGTTCCAGCCCATGTGGGGTACTTTCTCCCCGTTTGCCGGCCGGAAGCGCACTACCTTTTGCGGGATGATGCCCAGGCAGGGCGTATCGTTTTCTTCGGAATGTTCGCAGAGCAGCTGCATGCCCAGGCAGATGCCCAGCACCGGCTGGGTGAGGCTGCGGATGAGCGCGTCCAGGCCCTGCTCGCGCAGGTAGGCCATGGTGGTGTTGGCCTCTCCCACGCCGGGGAAGATCACCTTGTCCGCCGAGCGGATGGTTTGGTGGTCGCCGGCCAGAACAGCCTCCACGCCCAGGCGCTCCAGAGCGAAGCGGACGGACTGTACGTTGCCGGCGTTGTAGTCGATGATGGCGATTGGCATTGGAAAGCTTATTGATCGGCTTTTTGCTCCGGCTTTTCGAATTTCACGTTCAGGTAAATATCTTCTACCCTGACCCGGAAACCGGCGATTTCCACCTGCTGATCCATCTGGTCCACATAGCTGTTCTCCCACCGGGTTTCGTCGATTCGGTTGTAAAAGTCTATGTATATGCGATCCTGGGCGACCAAGAAGTATTGCTGCAGACCGGATATTTTTCTGTAGCATTGCCATTTGTCGATCCGGTCGTCTTCTTCGGTGCTGTCGGAAAGCACTTCTATCAGGGCGTAGGGGTTCAGCGTTGCCTGCATTTTTTTCGTATGCCGATGGAAAACCGGTTCTCCTTTCACCACCATCACGTCCGGATAATAATTGAGGCGGCACTCCGGCACGTAGAGCATGCGGTCGCTGGGGTATACCCGAAAAGGAGTTTTTTTGAATTGCGTATGTAATTCACCAATCAAATTGGCGACAATCGAACCATGGCTATCAGAGGTATAGGGCATAGGCGCAACTTTTCCGTTGTAGAAATAATGCCGGGTTTTGGCATGGTATTCCATCTTCAGATATTCTTCCAGGGTATATCGTTTTTCTACTGCGGTTTCCATATCTGTGGTTGATGTTTTGTACAGGCTTCACAAGTTAAGGAAAAAAGGGGAGTTGCTCAAGAGGGGATTGCTGGATGGTTAAAGGCAGTTTATCCAGGTGTTTTGGGCGCGATGCTAAATTGTACCCCTCTTGGGCCGGGAGGTTTCAGATCCGTCGGGACTGTTCAACCTGCTGTGTTTTTTTGTTTTGAACCGCATGGGGCGCAGGGAACCATAGAGAGCGCAAGAGGCTGTAGATCAATGTTTTACTCTGCGGTTATCTGCCCTTCCCATACTGCTGGACATTTTCTGGACACAGAGTACGCCGAGAAGACACAGAGCCACACAGAGACTGGATTATCAACGGAAAAACTTTGCGCGCCTCTGTGTTGGACTCAGTGCGCTCTGTGTTCAAAATCATCTTGTCCAGTAGTGTGTGCCCTTCCTGCGGTTAGGGAAATTCGGGTTGATACAGTTTTTGAACACTCCCGTCCAGTCGGCCTGGTAAAAATTGCATATAGTCCCCTCCCGCCAAGCCAACGCAACGGTATAACACTATCCCTTGCTCTCCCCAGGCTAACAATATAACCATCTAACCATTCAGTCCATCACCCCAAATGCACATAGGCACGAATACAAACTCCCTACAGCACCCCCTTCGTACTCGGCAGCCCCCCATCCTCCACATCCCGCCGTTTGGCCATTTTGATGGCGCGCGCCAGCGCCTTGAAAATGGCTTCGATCTTGTGGTGTTCGTTTTTCCCCTCTGCTTTGATGTTCAGGTTGCATTTGGCGGCGTCGCTGAAGGATTTGAAGAAGTGAAAGAACATCTCGGTCGGCATCTCGCCGATCTTTTCGCGCTGGAACGCTGCCTCCCACACCAGCCAGGGGCGTCCGCCGAAGTCGATGGCCACCTGCGCCAGGCAGTCATCCATAGGCAGGCAAAAGCCGTAGCGCTCCATGCCGCGCTTGTCGCCCACCGCCCGGGCGAAGGCTTCGCCGAGGGCCAGGGCGGTATCCTCGATGGTGTGGTGTTCGTCGATGTGCAGGTCGCCGGCCACTTTCACTTCCAGGTCAGCACCCGAGTGTTTGGCAAGTTGGTCGAGCATGTGGTCGAAGAAGCCCAGGCCGGTCCGGTTGTCGGAGCGCCCTGTCCCATCCAGGTTGAGGTATATGGAGATGTCGGTCTCTTTGGTTGTGCGGCGGATGCGGGCGGTGCGCTGCTCCAGCTTCAGGAAGCGGTAAATCGCCTCCCAGTCTGTAGTTGTCAGGGCGATCACTTCTGCCAGCTCTTCTGCTTTGCCTTCTAACTCGTCCGATCCGAGTTCGGGTTCGGTATTCAGCCAGATGCCTTTGGCGCCCAGGTTTTTGGCCAGCTCGATGTCGGTCAGCCGGTCGCCGACGACGAAGGAGTTCGCCAGGTCGTATTCCCCATTCATATAGGGCTTCATCAGGCCGGTGCGCGGCTTGCGGTTTGGTGAATTTTCGTGTGGGAAGGAGGGGTCAATGAGCACGTCTTTGAAGATGACCCCCTCGTTTTCAAATGCTTTCATCACCTTATTGTGGGCCGGCCAGAAGGTATCTTCCGGGAAGGAGTCCGTCCCCAGGCCGTCCTGGTTGGTGATCATGAGCAGCTCGAAGTCCAGTTCCCGGGCGATGCGGGAGAGGTACTGGAACACTTTGGGGTAGAACTCCAGCTTCTCCAGGCTGTCGATCTGGTAGTCTTCCGGCTCCAGGATGAGGGTGCCGTCGCGGTCGAGGATGAGTAAGCGCTTCATAATTAAAAATGTGCATTTAAAACTCCACCAATGCCCGGAACAGCTGCTCGTTCTCCTCCGGTGTGCCGACGGTGATGCGCAGGCAGCCTTCACAGAGAGCCACCCGGGAGCGGTCGCGCACGATGATGCCGCGTCCTGCCAGGAAGTCATAAACGCGGCGGGGTTCCCTGACCTTCACCAGCAGGAAATTAGCGTCGGAGGGGTAGATGCGCTCTACGAAGTCCAGGCCGCCCAGGTACTGCGCCAGCAGGGTGCGCTGCCCCAGGAGGCTATGCACCCACTGCCGTTGTTGTCCGGGGTTGCCCAATGCTTTGAGCACCGCCTCCTGGGTGAGCTGGTTGACGTTGTAGGGCGGTTTCACTTTATTGAACAGCCCGATGATCTCTTCGGAGGCGAAGGCCATACCCAGGCGGATGCCGGCCAGGCCCCAGGCCTTCGAAAAAGTTTGCATCACCACCAGGCGGGGGTGTTGATCCAGCAGGGAGAGGCTTCCGGGCTGAGCGGAGAAGTCGATATAGGCCTCGTCCACCACCGTGATGCCCGGAAAGGCATCCGCCAGCCGGCCGATCGTTTCCATCGGGAAGCTGTTGCCGGTCGGGTTGTTGGGGCTGCAGAGGAACAGCAACCGGGAATGCGCATCGGCCGCATTCAGGACGGCGTCCACATCCGGCTGAAAGCGGGCGCCCAGCGGCACTTCCCGCACCGCCACATCCGCAATGTCTGCCGATACCCGGTACATGCCATAGGTGGGGGGCAGGATGATGATGTGATCTTCCTTAGGCTCGCAAAAGATGCGGATCAGCAGGTCGATCACCTCGTCGCTGCCGTTGCCCAGGAAGATTTTCTCCCGGGAGACGCCCTTCAGCTCCGCGATCTTTTCCTTCACTTTCCATTGCAGGGGGTCCGGATAGCGGTTGTAGCCCGTATCAAAAGGGTTTTCGTTTGCATCCAGAAAAATGTCGGCCCTGCCCTTGTACTCGCTGCGGGCAGAAGCGTACGGGGTGAGGCGTAGGATGTTGGAGCGGACGAGGTGGTGTATGCTCATGTTGTTCGTTGTCTGTTGTTCGTTGCTTGTTGTTTGTTGTCGGGGGGCTGGGTTGCCGAACAGACAACAAACAACCAATAAAAACCTATCGGCCTTCCCCCAGCCGTATCCCCACCGCCCGCTTATGCCCTAACAGCTCCTCCGCTTCCGCCATGGCTTCCACTGCCGGGCCCAGGGCCTGCAATCCCTCCCGCGTCAGCCGCTGGAAGGTAATCTTTTTGACGAAGCTGTCCAGCGACACGCCGCTGTACATGCGGGCGTAGCCATTGGTCGGCAGGGTGTGGTTGGTGCCGGAGGCATAATCGCCGACGGATTCGGGCGTATAGTTGCCCAAAAAGATGGAGCCGGCGTTGAGTACCTGCTCGCCCATGCCTTCGGCATCCTCCACGGAGAGAATGAGGTGTTCGGGGGCGTAGGCGTTGATCAGTTCTACTGCTTCCTGCCGGTTGCGGACGATGATGGCGGAGCTGTTCTCCAGCGCTTTGGCGGCAATGGACCGGCGGGGCAGGCCGGCCAGCTGTTCTTTTACTGCTTCCTGCACACGCCGGGCGAAGGTTTCCGAGAAGGCCACCAGCACCACCTGGCTGTCCTCCCCGTGTTCGGCCTGGGAAAGCAGGTCGGCAGCCACGAATGCGGGGTTGGCGCTTTCGTCGGCACAGACCAGCACTTCCGACGGGCCGGCCGGCATATCTATGGCGACGCCGCGGCGGCTCGCCAGCTGTTTGGCGGCGGTGACGTACTGGTTGCCCGGGCCGAAAATTTTGTATACGGCAGGTACCGTTTCGGTGCCGAAAGCCATAGCCGCCACCGCCTGGGCGCCGCCGGCCTTGAAGATGCGGGTGGCGCCCACCAGGTTGGCGGTGAACAGGATGGCGGGGTGCACGCTGCCGTCTTTCCGGGGCGGCGTACAGAGGATGATCTCCCGGCAGCCCGCCAGCCTGGCCGGCACCCCCAGCATGAGTATGGTAGAAAAGAGGGGTGCCGTGCCGCCGGGGATGTAGAGGCCGACTTTTTCGATGGCCACGCTTTTGCGCCAGCAGCGCACGCCCGGCATGGTTTCCACTTCCTGTACGGGTTCTGCCTGGCGGCTGTGGAATCGTTCGATGTTGGCCTTCGCCATTTGTATCGAAGATTTGAGGGATTTGGGGAGCAACCCCTCGGCTTCCTCCAGCTCGGCGGGACTCACCTGCAGTTCTGTAAGTTTTACGCCGTCGAAGCGCTCGGTGTAGGCGCGCAGGGCGGCGTCGCCCCTCCGCTGCACGTCATCGAGCACGGCCTGTACGGTGGCTTCCAGGTTTTTTGCTTCCAAAACGGGCCGCTGCAGGATGGCCGGCCAATTCGCCTTATCGGGATTGTTGTACAATTTCATAGCGGCTGTTTAAACGATCATTTTTTCGATCGGCACTACGAGGATTCCCTGAGCGCCGGCGGCTCGCAGCTGGTCGATGATGTCCCAGAAATGGCTCTCCTCAATCACGGTATGGATAGAACTCCAGCCTTCTTCTGCCAGCGGCATCACGGTAGGGCTCTTCATCCCCGGCAGTATCCGGATGATATCTTTAACTTTTTCCTCGGGAGCGTTCATGAGGATGTACTTGTTGTTGCGCGCTTTGAGCACGGCTTCTATGCGGAATACCAGCTTATCGAGAATGGCCTGCTTCTGCCTGCTGAGCTGCGGGTGGGCGACGATGCAGGCTTCCGACTTCAGGATGACCTCTTTCTCCTCCAGGCCGTTCTTGAAGAGGGTGCTGCCGCTGCTGACCAGGTCGCAGATGGCGTCGGCCAGGCCGATATTGGGAGCGATCTCCACCGAGCCGGAGATTTCGTGGATTTCCGCTTCCAGTTGATGCTCTGCCAGGAAATGGCGCAGCGAGTTGGGATAGGAGGTGGCGATGCGCTTGCCGTGGAGGGATCGGGGGCCGGAGTAGGGCGTGTTTTTGGGCACGGCGATGGACAGGCGGCATCTGGAAAAGCCCAGCGGCAGGATGGTGCCGATATTCTTTTGCTTTTCAAAAGCGGTGTTCTGGCCGATGATGCCGATGTCGGCCACTCCGTCCTCTACGTACTGTGGAATATCGGAATTGCGCAGGTACAGGATATCTATGGGGAAGTTTCCGGCGGACGCCTTGAGCTGGTCCTTGCCGTTATCGACCCTGATGCCGCATTCTTTGAGCAGGCGGAGCGAGCCTTCCAGGAGCCTGCCTGATTTTTGAACTGCGACCTGAAGCCTGGTTTGCATGGGCGTTCTGATTTTTTGTTTTAAAAAGCCGGAAAGGGATGGAAAATGAGCTTCTGCTCTGGTTTGTTGTTTTTTATACGGGCCACTTGAAAGTGGCCCATCCAAAAAAAAAAGAGGTTAACCGGCAAATGGTTAACCTCTTTTTTGCTTAATTGTTCGAGCGAACAGTGAGTGGTGCGGGGCGGAGTGGAATCCCGTTTTCGGGAAAACGGGAACACCAGGATTTTTCCCGCTTTTTTCTCCAGCTCCGGGCCGGGTAAAAAAGCGGGATGCTCTACCCACTGAGCTGCCTTGGAGTGGTGCGGGGCGGAGTCGAACCGCCGACACCAGGATTTTCAGTCCTGTGCTCTACCAACTGAGCTACCGCACCATTTTTATTTTCCAGGCACCTGCATTCAGGAGCCGTCTGCTTTTCCTTTCAAAAGCGGATGCAAATATAAACCGATTTTCCATTCTTCACAAGGCGCGTTCGGTTTTTTTCAGATTTTTCCGGCCTTCCGCCCGAGGCATGCGCCACGTTGCGGATAACAACCAATGAGGCGGGAATTGTTCCCTCTATTTGAAAATACTTAACTTTCCGCCCGAAAAGAATGTATTTATGCCTGCACGGATTTTGTCGCTGCCTTTTGCTGTCGTTGCCCTCTTCTTTCTCTACCTCACCTGGGAAGTGGATACGGGCTACAGCGTTTACATTGTTCCTTTTGTCATCGCCCTGGCGTTGATCTATGTACTCAGCCCGCAGATCAACTGGTGGTGGTATCAGCGGCGCCCGCCGGAACTCAAGCCCAAAATCCGGATGCTCATCACGCGGCACCTGCCGTACTACCAGAAGCTGGCGGAAAGCGAGCAGGTCCGGTTCCGCAAGCGGGTGGGCCTCTATATGGAGGCCAACGATTTCATGCCCCAGGGCATGGAGAGCGTACCGGAAGACCTGCGGGCCATCGCCGCGGCCTGCGCCGTGCAGCTTACCTTTGGAAAAAAGGACTTTCTGCTGCCCAAATTCGAGCATATCATCTTTTACCCCCACCCCTTTCCCTCGCCGCAGTACCCCGAAAACTTCCATGCTTCCGAGATCTACGAGGAAGACGGGGTCATCCTTTTCTCGGCGGAGCAGCTCGTGCCGGGCTTTCTGCAGCCTTTTCAGTATTACAGCATCGGCCTGCACGAATACGCCAAGGCCTTCGTGCGCAGCTATCCGGAAATCGATTTCCCCAAACTGCCGGACGACATCTGGCAGAAGCTGCAGCAGGTGAGCGGATTCAGCCAGGCCGCCATCGAGCGGTGGATCAACCTGAAACCCATTCCCGCTCAACCGGTAAGCATAACGCTGTTCTTTACTTTTCCCCGGCAGTTCCAGGCCACCCTGCCGCAGCTGTACGAGCAGTATGCGCGAATCTTCAACCAGTCGCCGGCCAGGGAGGCTACGCCGGTGCTGGAGCTTTGATTCTGAAATATGTCCCCCTCAAGGGGTTGAAATTAAAAAACTAGTGCCTCCGGACAAAATGTACATTCAGAAATGGTCGCGGAATAACAGCCGATGAAAGATATGTCCAGAAAATATCAGGTTCTGTCCAGAAAGTTATTCAACTTTCTTTGTAGCTTTAGGCTCGATTTCACAGCAATTTAAAACTGGAATCATAAATAATTCTTAACCTAAAATCAACCCAAAATGATTAAACGTTTCTTTAACGTGTTGGCAATAGCTTTTGCCGTGACCATCCTCTTCTCTTCCTGCTATTCCTACACCAGCGTAGTGGGCAAAGGCGCTCAGGGCGGCCAGCAGGTCACCGAATGGAACCATTACCTCATCGGCGGATTGGCCCCCGTTAGCGTCTCCGATTCGAAAGCTATGGCAGGCGGCGCGACCGACTATACGGTCCACACCCGGCATTCTTTCGTCAACGGCCTGCTCGCCGGCCTGACTTTCGGCATCTATACGCCGACTACGACGACGGTGACGAAGTAACGTTATCCTGCAGGGCTGCAAGTCATGAAACATTTCGGCCGAGGGCCCCATTTCGTATGGCCTTTGGGCCAGGCATTTCACGAATTTGGCCTTTTAAAGGCCAAATTCGTGTGTTTGAAAAATCCGGAATGCCTCCCGTTTTTCCGGAATCCGCCTATGAAAAAATTCGTTTTCTACCTGTCGCTGGTATTATCCACTCTACTGATGGCCAACATCGTTCAAATACTGGCAACAGGGCCGGCACTGCTTACAGAATACAGCTTAGGATACCTGGCCGGGCAGGCTATCCTGTTGTTGTTATTTGTGGCGTTGGCCATCTTGTCCTGGAGAAAAATGAAAGCCCCGGGAGAGGAGGGCATAAGCGGCTAACCCCGGCCGTGCCATAGGGCTGATCGTCCCCTTGCCGAAAAAGGTTGCCCGGCCACTTTCAACCTTTCAGGCTGGCTGCAAAAACTCTGCTTAACTAACCTCTAAATTTAAAAAAATGAAAAAGGCAAAGCTTTTTGTCGCATTCCTCACCGCTGTTTTCCTGTTCACCTATTGCACCAGCGAGCCTTCTTCGGCGACCCTGGAAGCCAATGCCGGCAATACTGCCCCAACCCAGGAGGAACTCGCCAAAAGAGGGGAATACCTCGTCACCCTCATGGGGTGCAACGACTGCCACTCTCCCAAGCGCATGGGCCCCCAGGGGCCGGAGATCATCCCCGAGCGCATGCTGTCCGGCTATCCCGGCGACCAGCCGTTTCCGGAAGTGGACGGGGGGGCGCTGCCCGGCGGCTGGGCCATGTTCACCCCCGACCTGACGGCCGCCGTCGGCCCCTGGGGCGTGTCCTTTGCCGCCAACATCACCTCCGACGAAACCGGCATCGGCAACTGGACTGAAGAGCAGTTCCGCAAAGCCCTGACCGAGGGGAAATCCAAGGGGATGGACGGCACCCGCCCCCTGCTGCCGCCCATGCCCTGGTTCAATTATGCCGGTATTAAAGACGAAGACCTAAAGGCCATCTTTGCTTACCTGAAGAGTACGCCCCCGGTGAAAAATGCCGTGCCGAACCCGATACCGCCGGCCCAGCCGAACTGACCGGCAGCTGACGGCAACCCATCTTGTCAATCCTGTCTTCCAGCCCCCCTCAATCTTCCCGAACTACCTTCGCTTCTGGCTGCGGCGGTCAATGAAGGAAGAAGGGGCTGAAGCAGGGCTGCTCGCTTGCAATGGAAGAATGGCCAAAGTGCCTTCAGCCCCTGTCCCCAAGTATGTCCAAAACCTGTTCCGCCAGCTCCGGCGAGTTGATGATGACCGTATCCCCCTCCACCCGCACCTGCCCGTGGTTGAGGTGGTTGCGGTTGAAATAAAGGTAGATGCCCTCGGCGGAGGCCTTGTAGTTGTAGAATCCCTTCATGGTATTGCGGTCAAAGCGGAACTCGTTGTCCAGCCCTACTTCCTTATCCTGGGTGAAGGACTTGGTGGCGTCCGGGTCGCCGTACATTTCCTGGCCGAAGTGCTCCAGGTTAATGGTCTTCTGGGGGCTTTGCATGGCGAAGTTGAGCACCTTTTCGCGGAAGCGGCCCTCTTCCATCTTTTCCCCGGTGGCTTCGTCGACCGGCAGGGGCAGTTCTTCTACCATCTGCAGGAAGCTCTGGGTCAGCGTTTTGCTGCTCTCGGGGCGCTCCAGGCCGATCCAGTTGACGAAGTACTCGGAGATTTCCTTCTGGCTGCGGGCGTGTTTGATGAGTTCGACGTAGCGGCCCTGCCCTTCCTCAAATCGGTTGATGTGGATGCGGCAGGCCATGGCCAGGCGGTCGGTGTTGAGGTAAGTGACGGTGTCGAGCAGGAAGGCGGCGGCGTCTTCTCCCTCCTTTCGGAAGGCCAGCCCTTCGGTATCGCGCACCAGGAAGATGCCCAGCAGGCGGGTATGGTCCACTTCATAGAGCGCGTAAACCAGATATCCGCCTTTGGCGCCGGCGAGGCCCTGCAGGTTGGCTTGCAGGGCCCCCATCGTATCGCGGCTGAAGGCGATGAAGGCCTCTTCGGTGAGCTTTTCGTCCACCAGGTGCTGGAAGTAGCCGGGAAAGAGGGCGTCGCCGGGCGGGCTGAGGTAGCCGTGCAGGATGTCTTCCTTCTGGAGAAAGGTGTGGTTGAGCTTTTCCAGCAGCAGCCCGGCGCGGCCGTCGGGAGGAGTGGTGGCTTCGGCCAGGAACAGGCGGGCTTCGGGGTGTTCGGGTTCTTTTTCCAGCTCGTGGATGATGAGGTGGTGGAGGAGGATCTCGCTCATAGACGGACGGTTTTTTGTGGGGCAAAGCTAGGGAATTTTAGCTTACCTTTCCGGTCCGAAAATGATCTGCAACCATATGTTGCCCGTCCCGGAATATCCATCCCGTTAATGACGGCAGAATAGATGAAACCGGCAAAAGTCATAGTACAAGAGCATGTGCCTGCTCTTCAAAACCCCCAAACTGCCCCCACCCCTGCCTTCCACAACAACTGGTTAAACGCCGGCACATCCTCCTCCAGCATCTGCCTTCCCCGGGCCAGCAGGCCGGCCCACTCGGCGTCGAGCTCCTGGCGGCGTTCCCGGGAAGCGGCGTTCACCCGGGGGATGTCGCTCTCCGTCTGGTTGATCAGGAACAGGTAATTGGCCGTGAATTTATTGGGGAAGTTCTCTACGTCGTCGTAAGCCTTGGACTTTCGCTGAACCATTTCGCCGTCCCAGTCTTTCATCCGTTCTATCAGTTCCCGGCCGGCCCTTTTTGCGGCCTCGTACTGTTCCCCCTCCGGCAGTTCCCGCAGGATGCGCTCGGCTTGTTTGCGCCGGCCATCCAGCGCGTTCACCATCTGGTGCATATCGTCGAGATTTTTTTCCATCGAGGCCATCATCAGGTGGTAGGCGGCATAGGCGCCGGCATCGGTGGCGTACAGGGGGTTCGGCAGGATATTGAACCGCGTGGCAGCTTCCGATTCTCCCTGTTTCAGCGTCAGGGTGTATTCGCCCGGGATGGCCTTGTGCCCCCGGTAGCTGCCTTCGATGTATACGCCGGGCACGCCGGCCATGGTGGGATGGCGCATGTTCCAGACAAAACGGTTCAGGCCTTTGTCTTTTGTCAGGGCCGGCTCTGCCGGCGGGCCGCCCTCCCATTCCTGGAATGCGGTGTCCTTCTGAGCGGTATACCGGCGCACCAACTGCCCATCGCTGTCCCTGACTTCCAGGGTAATATTACTGGTGTCTGCCAGTTCGTAATAGATGACTACCCCATTGGCGGGGTTTACGCCCTGCAGGGGATGGGTACCCATAAAGCCGGCGGAGGTTTCATCGAGTTCGCTCGACCCGTTGGCCAACAGGGCATCCTCCGGCTGGTAGAGCATCAATTCGCCGGCTGCCGCTCCATACTGGCGCAGCAGGCCGAGGTCATCCAGTATCCAGAACCCCCTGCCCGAAGTTGCGGCGATGAGGTCGCCGTGGCGGACGGCCAGGTCGGTGATGGGCACTACCGGCAGGTTCAGCTGGAAAGGGCCCCACCTCTTGCCTCCGTTCCAGGAGACATACAGGCCCGTCTCGGTGCCGGCGAAGAGCAGGCCGGGGCGCTGCTCATCTTCCCGCACCACGCGGGTGAAGGCGCCGTAGGGGATGCCGCTGCTGATGTTCGCCCACGTCTTGCCATAGTCGGTGGTTTTGTAGATCGCCGGCGTATGGTCGTTAAACTTATACCGCGTAGTAGCGATGTAGGCTGTGGCCGGGTCGTGCGGGGAGACTTCGATGGCGTTGACCAGGCACTCCGGCAGGCCGGCAGGGGTGACGTTCTGCCAGGTGGCGCAGCCGTCGCGGGTGAGCTGCACCAGGCCGTCGTCGGTACCCGCCCAGATCACGCCTTTTTCGTGCGGAGATTCCGCCACGTAGCTGATGGTGCCGTAGTTCTCGGCGCCCACCGCTTCGTTGGTATAGGGGCCGCCGCCTTTGCCCTGCTTCTCTTTCTCATTGCGGCTGAGGTCGGGCGACACTTCCTCCCAGGTGAGCCCCATGTCGCGGGTGCGCAGGAGGTGCTGGGCGGCATGGTAATAGGTATCCGGTTCGTGCCTGGACCAGATGATGGGCGCGTTCCAGTTGTAGCGGAACTTCATGTCTTTCGCGTCCCGGGCCAGGTATTGTATGGGGGCGGCCATGATGTTGGTACCCGCTTCCGCTTTGGTATCCAGTACTTCAATGGTGCCCAGGTAGCTGCCGCCCATCACGTAGCGGGGGTTGTCGGGGTCGAAGGCGAGGAAGGCGCTTTCGCCGCCGGCGCTGTAGGTCCAGCTGTGCCGCGTGATTCCGTCGTTGTAAAACTCCCGGTGGGCGATGGCGACGGAGGAGTTGTCCTGCTGGCCGCCGTACAGGCGGTAGGGGAAGCCGTTGTCCACATTCACCCGGTAGATCTGGGCGGTGGGCATATTGTCCTGGGTCGACCAGCTCTGGCCGTAGTTGAAGGTGATGGCGGCGCCGCCGTCGTTGGCGATCACCATATTGCGGGGGTTGTCCGGGTTGATCCACAGGTCGTGGAAGTCGCCGTGGGTGCCCGAGAGCGTTTCCCAGGTTTTGCCGCCGTCGATGGAGCGCAGGGCGTCGGCGCTCAGCACGTAGACGGTATTTTCGTCCTGCGGGTCGGCAAACACCTCGATGTAGTACCAGGCCCGCTGCACCAGGCGATGATCGTCGCTGATGCGCGCCCAGGTTTTTCCGGCGTTGGTGGAGGCGAAGAGGCCGCCCTGCTCCTCATCCGAGTCGCTTTCGATAAGAGCATAAACCTTATCGGGATTGGACGGGCAAACCGAGACGGCCATCTTGCCCAGTTCTGCGGGCAGCCCGTCCTGTATCTTTTGCCAGTTTTCGCCGCCGTCCGTCGATTTGTACAGGCCGCTGCCCGGCCCGCCGCTGATTACCTTCCAGGGCAGGCGCTGGTGTTCCCACATGGCGGCGTAGAGGGTGAGGGGGTTGCGGGGGTCCATCGAGAGCTCGGCGCAGCCGGTGCGGTTGTCGACGTAGAGCACTTTGCTCCAGGTGGCGCCGCCGTCCGTGGATTTGTAGACGCCCCGTTCTTCCGAGCGGCCGTAGAGGGCGCCCTGGGCAGCGACGTATACGATGTCCGGGTCGTCGGGGTGGATAGCGATGCGGGCGATGTGCTGGGTAGGGCTCAGGCCCACTTTCCGCCAGGTTTTTCCGGCGTCGCTGGATTTGTACACCCCGTCGCCGTGGGAGGTCATCACGCCCCGAACGGCGTGTTCGCCCATGCCGCAGTACACGATGTTGGGGTGGCTCGGGGAGACGGCCACGGCGCCCACCGAGCCGGTCGCGAAAAAGCCGTCCGAGATATTCGTCCATATCTGCCCGGCGTCTTCGGTCTTCCACAGGCCGCCGCCAGTGGTGCCCATGTAGTAGGTGAGCGGGTCGCCGGCTACGCCGCAGGCGGCTACCGAGCGGCCGCCGCGGAAGGGGCCGATGCTGCGCCATTTGAGGGGGTGGAAATAGGTGGCGGGATCCGGAGCCGCCGCTGCTTTGCCTGAATTTTGGGCGGATGCCGCAGTGGTCAGGATGAGCAGCAAACCGGCAAGAGGCAGGCTTTTTTTCATGCTAGTCGTGTTTTGATGGCCGGATAAATATAGCGTTAAAAATATTGGGCAGGAGCAAGGGGCCAGGCAAATATTTTTTTGTGGAGCCGGGGGATTTTGGCGTTCGATTTCTTTTCCTGATTTGCAAATCCGAAGTCCTGCTTGCTTAATCGCTACGCCTGAGTCAGCGCTGTTCCGTAAATTCGGGACAAGAAATTCAACCATTATCAGAAAACAAAAACAAGCTATGGAAGCACAAAATTGCCGCGTAGACAGAAGAGCTATGGTCAAAAGTTCCGTTTTCGGGCTTTTGGCGGTTTCGTTGCCCAATGTCGTTTATGCCGGCACGGGTTTAAATAAAAAGAGCAGGATGCCGCTTAGGCAGGCCGGGCCGAACAGCAGTTTCCCTAACATTGACCCGGAAATCGTATCTTCTGTCGTCGGCGCATCGCATTTTGACCTGGAAAAGGTTAAGGAACTGGTCGACAAACGGCCGGAGCTGGCCCGGGCAAACTGGGAATGGCGGTTTGGCGACTGGGAGTCGGCCATAGGCGCTGCTTCTCACGTCGGCCGCCGGGATATTGTGTTTTACCTGATGGACAAAGGCGCCCGCCCCAGTATCTTCACTTTTGCCATGCTGGGCGCCTATGACGTGGTGAAATCGATGATCGAATTTCAGCCCGGCATACAGAAAACGATGGGCCCGCACGGCATCAGCTTACTGCAGCATGCCAAAACGGGCAGCCGGATGCAGGACACCATGTCCTCGACAGCGCAAGACAACCTGAAGCGCCTGGTGGATTACCTGGAAGCCTTAGGCGATGCCGACGGCGAAACCTATCTGGATGTCAGCCCGGAAGAGCAGGAAAAGTACCTCGGCGATTATAAATACGGAGACGGCCCGGAAGATGGGTTCCGCATTCAGCTCAACATGCGGAAGATGCTGGCCCTGGGGCCGATCGGCGGTTTTGGAGGCGCGCTATACAAAATAGGAGAACACAAATTTACTTACAATGGAGCGCCTTCTGTTGTCATTGCCTTCGAGGTGGAAAATGGCGCAGTCCAATCTCTTACGGTACATGATCCGGAAATTACAATCACCGCGATGAAAATAAAGTGAATCCCTGGCAATTTAAAAGCAGTGGAAAGGGGAGAATAGGGCCTGCAATGTCGCCAACACAAGGAACCGATGTCGACTGGCGTGTCGAGGGCGCGATGCTAAATTTTGCCCCTCCGGTGTTGGGAGGATTTAGGCATTAGGTTTTGGGCGTTAGGCGCCTGTTGAGTGCCCGGTTAGGCCTGGGTTGCCCCCAAAACCTACAGCCTAAGATTTACCCGGCCGGACGGACGGGCCTAAAACCGAGCAAGGGGTACAAAAAGGAATCGCGCCCCGTGTCGACGATCACGATTTATACTTCCCTGTTTATTTTATGAATACCAATTAGAATTTTTCAAAAAAAAACGTAACTATTTAGCAGCCCTCCGCTTTTTAGCCACGAAGACACCAAGGCACTAAGATTGCACAAAGCCTTGGTGCGATCCCGTCTAGCCAGCCGGGTAAACTTGGTGTCTTGGTGTCTTCGTGGCAAAGGCATCAGGCCCACCTAAATAGTTACAAAAAAACTACCGCAAATATGGCAACACGCTCACCACCTCAAAATACGGCGAATCCCTGGCGATGCGGTCGAAAAGCGAAACGTGGCCCTGTCCGAAGATGACCAGCACCCGGTCATCCGGCGTGAGCCCGATTTGGTGCAGGTTGCTCATGGTGCGCAGATTGCGTTGGTTCCAGGTGGCCACCAGGTCGGCCCCGGCGTAATTGTCGCCATCTACGGTAGGGAGGAAAAACCGCAGGTAGAGTTGGTAGTTCAGGTCCAGGAATTCCGGCAGGTTCATTTTATAGAGCATGTCGGCTATCGTACCTTCTTTAAGCCAGCCGTTCATCGCGGTGATGGCATTTTGCCCGTATTGTTCCAATTCGGCATG
Organism: Lewinellaceae bacterium; assembly: GCA_020636375.1. Lineage (GTDB taxonomy): Bacteria > Bacteroidota > Bacteroidia > Chitinophagales > Saprospiraceae > JACJXW01. The sequence goes on from JACJXZ010000020.1 coordinate 18,453, forward strand.
CGTCTCCGTGCCGGGCGGGTCGGCGGCAATAGCCTGCTCCAGAGCCGGCGCGTCGAGGTCCATGCGCACATCGATGGGATAGATGGTTTCGTGGTCAGCATTTTGCCAGCCGGAAGCCGATCTGTTCCCGTTCGTCACTACCGGGTTCATAGTTGCCGGATAGGTATTTCTGGTATAATGCGATCCAGGCGCTGTCTCCGAAGGGCGCTTCAATAGCGATCTTAGTTGGTTGAAAAGCGGTACAGCTTTTTCACTACTTCTTCAATCTCTGCCTGCCGCTTCGGGGCGAGCGCATCATCGGCTTCCACGTTGAATTTGTCGAGGTTGGGGTTGCCCATGTGGTAGGCGCCGAGCAGCATCAAAGGGATCGGCTTTTCGTCCAACTGGAATGTTGACAAAATTTCACTCGTTTCCGGCGTAGCCGTCGCCGAGCTGCGTTGGTAAACCAGGGCGGCTTCCTTATGGCTGCCGTCCTTTTGCTTCATGGCGAGGTAGTGGGTGCAGGTATTGCTACCAGCTTCATGGTCGGTAGTTGAAGTAAGCTGTATTTTGTTCCAGTTTCACCAGGGGAAGGTGACGTACTCGTCTTTCTCCTCCCAGCCCGTCAGCCCGGGGTTGAAGTGTTTGACCTTGTACACCAAAGAATTGCCGGCCGGCTCGATGAGGCAGATTTCGTAGAAGTGAGGTTTGCCTTTCTCGATGAGCCGAAAGGTAGCTACCATGGTACCGCCCAGGGGCGGGTTCCAGTTTTCTTCCAGGGTGCCGCCGAAGCCTTCGCCCAGCCAGCGGCCGGCAAGCCAGGCCAGATCGTCGATGCTGGCCTCGGGCATGTTGGCCGGATCGTCGAGCTTCAGGGTGTGTTCGGTGAGTTGGGATTGGGCAAATAAAGCCGTTGAAAGAAATATCAGGACAAGAATGGAAAATAGCCGGGTCAATTCTTTCATTGGAATGGATTTTATCGGGTGAAATAAGAATCAGGAATTTTCATACGCCATTTTCAGCCACTTCACCACCTCGGCATCGATATCCTTCAAATCCGTGGCGCGGATGCGGTGAGAACACATGCTGTTCCAGCTCCCGGCGGCTTCCAGCTTGCCCTGCGGATCCGCATCTTTCAGGTTCAGCCCGATGTCGAGCCGGGTTTTGGTGGAGGGCTGCAGGATAGCGAACTGCTTGTTCCTCCGCAAGCTGACGTAGGCCTTTTTCGGGGCGATTTCTACCTCCTTTCCGAATTTCTCCACCTCTTTCATGAGTTTGTCGTACATCGGGCGGAGGTTTTCCTTGCCTTTGTACTGTTCTGCGACGAGGTCGACCGTTTCAGAGGTTGGCGGCGGCGGAACCCCTGGCTTCATGAGCCACGAGGTTGGCAAAGCCGTGGGTAAAGCCGTGTTCCGATTTCAGGAATTTGATGATCTCGCCGTGCTTGGAAAGTAGGAGGATTGCACTATACTACCCATTCCGCCAGCGGCTTGCCGGTGTTCTTTTCCAGGTTGGCGATCATCGTTTCAACTGCTTTGTCCATTGGTAAAGGTTTTTCCGGAAGATAAGAACTTGTGTACTGGTTCTCAATTTCTGCTCAACACTTTTCCCAGTCCAGCGTAGTCATCGGACGAACAAACACTGAACTCAGGTTGATGTCGCCATTCGAAACCTTTCCCGGTATTCTGTCCATTTGCCAGCCGGTTGGAATGGCACTACCTTATTTCCTTTCCGTCTTCAAACTTCATCAGCCGAACTGCATTGTCGTACAGTTCGGCACCGCACCCTTGGTCAAACTGTTCGAAGGATGACGTTGATGACCGTTGATGAGTACGGTCACCTATCTTGCAATTAGAGGCTTCCTCCCATTTAAGCATCGATAATGGGCCAGGTAGTTCCGGTTATCGGCGTAATGCCATTCTCAGCGCCTTCGACAACTTTTCGTGCTGACCATTGTCCATGTCGTTTTGGAAGTATCCACCTTCCCTATTGACTGTTCGTCAGGAATTGCGGAAACCAAAGAGGACGGAGGAAGATAATTTTTCATTCAGTTTTTAAAGATTTGTGTGTTCTGTTGAATCTAATCATTCAATTCCAGACATAATGCCGCCGCTTCACCCACTCCCCGCCCTCAATGCTGAACGATTGGGTATGATGTTCCCCAGCTTTCATCCAGCTGTGGTGCGCGCTTTCAAAGGAGCCGCCCTCCGGGCTGGTAAATGTCTGCTGTTCCTTCACGCTGCCGTCTACCAGCCGCCGATCCTACCTGCCCTACGGTGCCGTCGCTGCCGATCTGCACGATGCGCGCCTCTCCGGCGGCAGGGTCCCAGAATTCCAGGAACTGCCAGACGGCGCCTACATCCTGGCCATCGCGGAGGCAGTAGAGCCGTCCTTTCAGGTGCTTTTTGCCCAGGCCGTATTCCCATTGCAGCCCGTAGGCGTCGAAGGGTTCGTTGTCGCTTTTATGGGCGCTGTTGTCGGTTATCCAGGTTCCGGTTCCCCGGGTGCGGGCGGCCCAGTCGCCGAGCAGCCATTGGGGAATGGCCGCGGGATTCAATTGTTCAGGCTCCGGGCTTTCCTGAGCAAACAGGCCGAAGGGCAACAGGATCGGGAATAAAAATAACAGCATTTGCTTTTTCATGGCGCTGGGTTAAATTCAGTCGGGTGATTTCAACTTTGGATAAAAGTCCGCTTTCTTTCGGGAACAGAAGTGCCGTTTAATTAATTGTCACCCCTTTTGCCGGCGCTATGGAGTATCCGTAAATAAATTGTGCCCATCGGGCAGGGGAAGGCAGGCAATTTTAGCCGCTAATGCCTAACTTTGGAAACACCCGGCAAAACTCAACCCAGCCTGACCATGAATAACATCAACTCCGGCAATACGCAATGGCTTACCTTCCTGCTGGCGGCGGCGGCCCTGCATGGCCTCTGGCTGGCTGGTTTGCTCTTTGCCAAAAACGAAGGTAAGCAGGGCTTGAAGCTGCTTACCGCTGCCTTCGTCCTGGTCTCGCTGTACCTGCTGAACTACTTGTTTTCCTCACCGGGTTTATTCGTTCCACTCCGCATTTGCTGGGTGTTTTTATCCGTTGTTTTTCTCATCGTACCTGTTTTTACTTTTTGTCCGACATTCCCTGGTGCCGGATTTTCGCTTCAGGTAATCACCTGTGGCACCTCCTGTTGCCGGTTGCCGCCTTTTTGACACCCTGGAGCTTTACGCCCTGCCGGCAGCCACAAAATTGAGGGCAATTGACGCCATCCTTTCCGGCGAGTGGGAACTGAGCTGGCTCGACCTCCTGCTCAGCAGCGGGTTTCTGGCGCAACTCATCGTATATGTGGCTGCGGTATGGCGGCTGTATGGCGTTTTGAACACCGGCAGGACGTACGCCGAACCAACGCAACGCCCGCTGGTACCGGCAGTTTTGCCTGGGGTTCCTGGTATTTCTTTTGCTGGACCTGGCGCGGTTCTCTTTTTGCCCTGGAAATAGATGGACCGGTGATGGAAATGGTGGTTGCATCGCTGCTGTACTACCATTCAGTTGGCTGGTTATCGGGCTATCGGGCGCCTGGGGATTTTCCGAAAATACTGCCCTACCTGCCAGGGAAAATGGCAATAGCAAATACAAAACCTCGCCGCTCACCCCCGAACAGATGGAAGCCCACCAGGATGAATTGCTGTCTCTGATGAAAAGGAACAACCCCACCTCGACGCCTCCCTCAAGATATCCGGCCTGGCCGAACGCCTCGGCATTCCCTCCCACCACCTCTCGCAAGTGCTCAACGAGAGCATGGAAACCAATTTTTACGATTTCGTGAACAGCTACCGGGTAGAGGCGGCCAAACGGCGGCTGAAGGATAAAAACTACCGCCATTACAGTATCCTCGCCATCGGCCTGGAGTGTGGGTTTGCCAATAAAACGACCTTTAACCGGACATTCAAAAAAATGACGGGGTTGACGCCGTCGGAGTATATGGCAGAAGAAAAGGAGGCCATGAAGTGAATTAGGGCCCGCCAGTATAAGAAAGTGGCCTGACGCCTTGCCCTGGGGGTGCCAAAAGGCAGTCGTCTGGCCACTTCATTCTTTCAAAAAATCCCTCAGCAACCTGCCTAATACCTCCGGCTGATCCTGCATCATGTTGCAGCCCGAACCTTCCACAACTATGGGGGCATATCGGCGGTTTTTACAAATTTAAGCAAACGAGAGGACTTCCTCAATGGCCTTTGAGTTGAAAACTCACTGTTTGACAATCTGCCCGGAGAAGACCTCTTTTCTCGTCTTCCACAGTACATAATACACCCCCTGGGGCCAGCCTGCTGCGGATATTTCAAGCCTGCGAAGCCTGGTTGTTTGGAATAAGATCATTCTTCCCGAATTGTCAAATATGGACAGTTGGCCTTCGGAAAACGGCCCGCCTTCCGGCACTTCGATGAAACACGGCCCATCGGTGGGGTTGGGCGTTATGCGCAGCCCGGGAATGGCAGCCGCCGAAGCGGAGTTGACGGCAGTAAATGGTTCAAAGCATTGAAGCCCAGCGCAAAAAAGGCAGCGTTGAAGCATAAGGTTGGACTGGCGGAGCTTTCTTTTTAACCGGAAAAATGCTGATTGCACCACGCTGAAAGAGCGACAGGTTTTCTTGGTCCCATTCGTCACAATCGCCCCATCTCCCTGGAACAGGGCAATGCCCTGCCCGGCTGCCAGTCTGACGTTGGATCCCGCTTTTCAGTATTAAAAGCGGGATATGTTGTCCTGACGAATGCTGTGCCTTGTCCGGATGCTGACTGCAAGCGATCGTGCCTGGACTTCCAGTTCCCGGCCAATCGCTGCGAATTTTCGCTGAAAGCTGTATCTTGGGCTGCAGATCAAAAAAGGGATCATGCACGAACAATATCCACATTTGCTTGCCCCGCTCGACCTGGGCTTTACTACGCTGAAGAACCGCGTCCTCATGGGTTCCATGCACACCGGCCTGGAAGAGGAAAAGGACGGCTTTGAACGCATGGCGGCTTACTTTGCCGAGCGCGCCCGAGGGGGCGTCGGCCTGATGGTCACCGGCGGCATAGCGCCCAACCGGGCGGGCTGGGTGTCCCCCTTTTCCGCCAAGCTGTCCACCCGCCGGGAAGTGAAACGACACCGACTGATCACCGAAGCCGTGCATGCGGAAGAGGGGAAGATTTGCATGCAGATCCTGCACGCCGGGCGCTACGGCTACCATCCGCTGGCGGTGGCCCCTTCGGCGATCAAATCGCCCATTTCGCCCTTCAGGCCCTGGAAGCTGTCGGGCGGCGGGGTGGAGCGCACCATCCGCGCTTTTGTCCGAGCCGCCACGCTGGCCCAGGAGGCCGGCTACGACGGCGTGGAGGTGATGGGCTCGGAAGGGTACCTCATCAACCAGTTTATCGTTTCCAAAACCAATAAGCGTACCGACCAGTGGGGCGGCTCCTACGAGAACCGCATGCGCTTCCCGATAGAAATCGTGCGCCGCATCCGGGAGGCGGTGGGCCGGGATTTCATCATCATCTACCGCCTCTCCATGCTCGACCTGGTGGACGACGGCAGCACCTGGGAGGAGATCGAAATGCTGGCCCGGCGCATCGAAGAGGCTGGCACCACCATTATCAATACGGGTATCGGCTGGCACGAGGCCCGGGTGCCGACCATCGCCACCATGGTGCCGCGCGGCGGCTTCAGCTGGGTAACGAAACGCCTGATGGGCAAAGTCGGTATCCCGCTCATCACTACCAACCGTATCAATACCCCGGAACTGGCGGAAAAAATCCTCGCCGGCAAGCATGCCGATATGGTCTCCATGGCTCGTCCCTTCCTGGCCGACCCGGAGTTTGTGAAAAAAGCTGTGGAAAAGCGGGCCGGCGAGATCAACACCTGCATCGCCTGCAACCAGGCCTGCCTCGACCACGTCTTCGAACGCAAAACCTCCAGCTGCCTGGTCAACCCCCGCGCCTGCCAGGAGACGAAGCTGAACTACGTGCCCGCCAAAGTGAAAAAGAAGATCGGCGTAGTGGGGGCCGGCCCGGCGGGGCTCGGCTTTGCAACGGCAGCCGCCGGGCGCGGCCACGAGGTGCACCTTTATGAGGCGGCGGCCGAGATCGGCGGCCAGTTCAACATGGCCAAGCGCATCCCCGGCAAGGAGGAATTTCACGAAACCATCCGGTATTTCCGGAAGCAGATCGAAAAGACGGGCGTTCATCTGCACCTCAATACCCGCGCTGATGCCGGTTTACTGGTTAAGCAGGGTTTCGACGAGGTCGTTATTGCCACCGGGGTTTTGCCCCGGCAGGTCCAGTTGGAGGGCATCGGCCACCCCAAGGTGCTCAGCTACATCGAGGTGCTGAAAGGCCTGATGCCGGTAGGCGAGCGCGTGGCCATCATCGGCGCCGGCGGCATTGGCTTCGACGTGGCGGAGTTCCTTACCCACGAGGGAGAGCCTGCCAGCCTGAATGTCGAAGCCTTTATGGAAGAGTGGGGGGTAGATATGGACTATAACAACCGGGGTGCCCTCACTCAACCGGCGCCCGAGCCTCCGGCAAGGCAGGTCTTTCTCTGCCAGCGCTCCAAAGGCAAGCCGGGTGCCGGCCTGGGCAAGACCACCGGCTGGGTACACCGCACCGCCCTGCGCCGCCGCAACGTCAAAATGCTCAGCGAAGTGCAGTACGAACGCATTGACGATCAGGGGTTGCACCTCACCGTCAAAGGGAAACCCCGGCTGCTGGAAGTGGACAACGTCGTGATCTGTGCCGGCCAGGAGCCGCTGCGGGACCTGTGGGCGCCTTTAAAGGAAAAGGGCGTCACCGTCCACCTCATCGGCGGGGCCGACGAGGCGCGGGAGCTGGACGCCAAGCGGGCGATCTACCAGGCGAGCTGGCTGGCGGCGGGGGTGTGATGGTTTCACTTTACCGAAGTAAGTACATGGACTGAATTAGTGAGGCCGCTCCGGAAAGTCCGGCAAAGGAATGAATGACTTAACGAAGGTTTCCGGAGTGCCCTCATTAGTGAATTAGTGTCGATTGGGGGGGGCGAAAAAGGATTCGATGAAAAGAATCCCTCTGGAATTTCGCCCCTGAAAACGGGCCTCAACCTGCCGGGGTTTCCGGAGGCCGTCAATTCGTAAACCCGGCAGCGCCTGCCTGCCGGCCATACTGGCACAGCAGGTTTATCGGAGGCGCTTTCAATGCTTAAGGAGAACAGGCGTTACGCCTAAAGTTTTGTCTTTTCCCCTCACACTTATCCAATACAGGCCTGGGGGCAAATTGTTCAACGGCAGCCGAGCTTGCTGGGGGCCGGCGGGCCAGTGGCGGGCAGGCAGCAGCTGTCGTTCCCTGCCGGAGGCGTCGGTCAGGCAGACGCTGGCCTCGGTGGCTTGGTACAGGGTGAAGGAAAGCAGGGTTTCGCTTTGGGCCGGGTTGGGCGTCGTTTTCAAATTCAGCCGGGGCGCGTCTGAAGCAACTGCGCCTGACATCACGGAGGGCGACAGCAGGCCGTCGCGGGTGTTGCTGCCTTTGTAGGTGCCCCAGAGGACGCGTTCGGGGCTGTAGGGGACGTTGAGGTTGTAGGCGTTGAGGAAGGCTGTATCCGGGGCAGCGCCAAAGTTCAGGGTGTAGGAGAGCGCTACCAGGTCCATCAAACCATCGCCGTTTACGTCGCTTAGGGCAGCGCCATTCAGGTAAGTCAAACCCCGGGGGTGAAGCGGGAAACCATCCACCGGCGTACCATCCAGCTCGTATGCGTGGATAAAACCCGGCCCGCTGCCAACGAAGAGGACGGAACCGAACACCAGTTCGAACTGCCCATCATCGTCGATATCAGCTACGCTGATGATGCCCTCGCAGCCATCCATTTTGGAAATGGGGAAGCCCTCCCTGATGTTGCCATCGGCGTCCCAGGCGAAGAGCATCTCGCCCGGGCCGGCACCCAGGGTGCGGCTCATAAAAATCCAGTCTTCGCCGTCGATTTCCACAACAGTTGGGGTGCTGAAAGTTGGGATATTCAAGGCGGAAGGAATAGGCCAGCCGGGACGATACGCGCCGGCTGAATCGATAATGTAAAATTCCGGAGCATCGCCGTGGGAAGCACCGACAGCCTCCAGCGTCCCTCCCTCATCAAAGCTGATCAATACGGGCGATTGATAGCTGTGCTTGTGGGTCGGCCCGGTAACGATCGGGAACCCGGGCTTAGGCTGCCCATCCAACCCAAAAATATAACGGCTGGTTGTGGAGTGCATGACGATATCCTTCTCTCCATCTCCGTCCATGTCGCCAATGGAAGGGGTCACGGCAGGAGGAGCGTCCAGTGCAACCGGCCAGTTGGAGCTGAAGGAACTGCCATCTCCTTTGAGGATGTGGACATAACCGATGGGGAAATCATATTCTGTCGCAACGACTTCCAGAGCGCCGTCGCCATCCAGATCGGATAGGGCGGGGGCAGTGAGTATCCAGTTATTGTTCAGGTTGACGGGCCAGCCTGCTACTTCGGTGCCATCTTTCTCAAAGGCGTACAGCCGGGGCGATACCTGAATGCCACCGGTTGCCAGCACAATCTCTTCCTGGCCGTCGCCGTCGATATCTCCCACCGACGGCGGGTAAATGGCGACAGCCGATAGGGTACGTTCCCACAACAGGTTGCCCAGGCTGTAGGCCTGCAGTTTGTTGTTGGCGCCCCAGAGGATGTCGTCGACGCCGTCGCCGTCGAGGTCGGCCAGGGTTATATTGCGGAGGTTTTTGGATGTGGCGTTGGCGGGCAAGGCTTTGGGAAAGCCGGGCAGTTGTTCGAAAACGGTATCCCGGAATTCCAGATTTTCTATGTTTTCTATCCCCGGAACCGGATATGCAGTAATCCGGAAGTTCTCATCCATCTCAGCGCGCATCAGCTGGGCCGAAGCCTGCCCCGCCAGCAGGGCGGCGGCCGTCAGGAGTATCCATTGCTTCATGGTCATCGGTTTTTGAAGCGGGAAGATACGGAATAGTGTTGGAAAAGGGGTGTGGCCGACAGTCTCAACCCTTTTCCAACAGTTATTGCTCTGCCGGGGAACGGGCGGAGTTATTGGTTATTGTTCGTCGTCCCGGGGTGGCTGGCTGTTAATAACCAATAATCCCACACGCCCCCGCTGCGCCAATAACCAATAACCCCCACCGATCAGCGTCGGCACTCCCCGTTGATCCCCAGCACATACTTCTCCACCACGCCGATCTCTTCGGCTACCTCCGCCCCCTGGAAGCCGGCGATCATATCATCCTTCAGTTTTTCCTTTGCCAGGGCGGTCAGCGGGAGAGCGACGGGCAGATACGACCAGTGCCACTTCTCCTCGTTGTAGCCGAAGGGGCGCTCGTCGCCTTTGGGGCTGTAGGGCTGGCAGAAGCCGTACTCCGAAGCGTGGGCCGTGAGCCACTGGTAGATTTTCAGCCCTTCGCCGGCCCCGAAGTATTCGTTGTTGAAGGCGTTCAGGTCCATATCGGTGCCCCAGTGGTGGCGGGAGGTGCCGGGCATGGAGCTGTACTCCAGGATTTTGAGGGCACGGGCTTTGGGGTCGGGGTATGCTTTGGAGGCGTCCTTTCCGTTCTCGATGGCCTGAGCACCCGTCCATTTGCGCTCCCAGATGCCTTTCTGGTAGTCGAAGTTGCGGGTGGCGGAGCGGATCACCAGGGTGATGCCCTCCTTTTTTGCCGCTTCGCGCATGCGCAGGAAAGCCTCGTAGGTATCCCTGCGCAGGTACAGGCCCTCCCGGTCGGCATAGCGGGCGTCGACCTGCACAAAATCCGGATGCTGTGCCGGGTCGAAATGCCCCATGATGTAATCGGTGGTGAACCCGCCGGCGATGGCCGTGTCGGCCAGGCTGGCAAAGGTGGTTTCGTAGGCAACAGGGCCTTCTGCGCCGGCCTGCTCCGGCGCGCTTGCGCCCTGCTCCGCTGTGCTGCCGGAAGGCTGGCAGGAGAAGAGCAGCTGTGTCAACAACAGGATGGTGCAGAACATTATTTTCTTTGTTTTCATCAGATTCTTTTTTATGGCCAGATAAGGCCTGCTGTTCGCAGCATTCACTCACTCACTCACTCATTCACTCACTCATTCACTCACTCACTCATTCACTCATTCACTCACTCACTCAATACTCAAACTCCATCTGCTCCGCCGGGTATCCGAACAGGAAGCGCTCCTTGATCAGGTTGGCCACTGCCACCGGCACCAGGCTTTCCCAGCCTTCTTCGCCGTTCTGGAGCATGTGCAGCACTTCCTTGGAGAAGATGTGCAGGACATTGGGGTTGAATCCCTCCACATCGACGATCTGCCGGTTGTCGAGCAGGTGTTTGTAGAGGAATTTCACGCCTTCCGGAATGGGCACATTCTGGGCGGTGATCAGCTCGCCGCTGCCTTCCTGCAGGGCGGGGTAAACGTAGAACTTCACGTTGCGGGTGAAGAGTTCGCCGAAGGCGGCCAGCAGGCGGCCGTCCATATTCCGGTAGTATTTGTCGTTGATCAGGTCGAGCAGTTCGCCGACGCCGGTGACGATGCCCAGCTTCTGCACCCGGTAGTCGGCCAGGTAAGCGATCATCTTCTGGTACTGCTGGCAATCGGAGACCACCACTGTCTGGCCCAGGGTATTGAGCAGCTCGGCGCGGTCGAGGAAGTCCTGCTCGTCCAGCTCGCCGGCAGCGCGCAGGTTGTCGAGGGTGATCTCGGTGAGCAGGTACACCCGCCGGGCGTCTACCTCCGGGTCGTTGCGGAATTGCTGGAAGCTGGCCTGTATCATGTCGAGGTTGACCAGGGTGGCAGGGCGGAAGCTGCCGCGCACCAACATGACGTTCTTTTTATAGAGAAATTCCGAGGCGTGCATGTTCTGGCGGTCCGGCCCGAAGATGGCCACGTCGCTCAGGGCGTTCTTGACGATCCAGAGGCTGAGCAGCCGGTTGTCGAGCTGTTCGAACTCCGGGCCGGTGAGCCGCACCATATCGACCTTGACCCGGCCGTGCAGGCCGTCCATCAGGGACTGCAGCATCACTTCCGGGCTGTCGTTGTAGCGGTAGCAGGCGTAGATGAGGTTGACGCCCAGGATGCCGATAGCCTGCTGCTGCAGGTGGTTGTCGTTGTCGAGCATGCGCACGTGCAGGACGAGGTCGTTGGGCTCGCTGTCGGGCCGGAGCTGGAAGCGGATGCCCAGCCACCCGTTGCCTTTGATGGTGCGCTGGTAGTTGACGGCAGCCACGGTATCGGCGAAGACGAAGAAGTTGGTGCCGGGCCGCTCGTTGGTCAGGCGGGACCGCATCAGCCCGAACTCGTGGTCGAGCATCTTGTAGAGGCGGGCTTCGCAGACGTAGCGGCCGCTGGGCTCTTCGCCGTAAATCTGGTCGGAGTACGTCTTGTCGTAGGCCGACATGGTCTTGGCGATGGTGCCCGCCGCGGCCCCCACCTGGAAGAAGTAACGGGCTACCTCCTGGCCGGCGCCGATCTCGGCAAAAGTGCCGTAAATCTCCGGGTCGAGGTTGATCTCCAGGGCTTTCTGGTCGGTTTCGAGCAACTGGCGCATGGGAAGCTTCTGTTTGGTAATAATCGAAACGGCGGTAAAGGTACCAAAATTGCCCGTTATGTTAACGGGCCACTTTAAAGTGGCCCGTCCGGAAAAGGGCCGGCTCAGGAGCCGGCCCCGGAAAACATCATTGGAGAGCATGATGTTTTTTCAGAGCATGTATGGAGGCAGTCATTTTGGCTGCAAACATGCTCTCAGGTTACTTGACGATGAGGTTGTAATACAGGTTGTCCGGTTCTTTGCGGGCGTAAGCGCGGGCGATCTCCACGGCAGCGTCGATGCGGCGCTTCTTCAGGGCCACCTCGTCCTTGTAGGCGGTCATCAGCAGATCCCAGTTCCTTTTTTCCAGGTCGCTGACCTTGCCTTCGACTTTGGTGACCAGCTGCTGGGCTTCCTTGAAACAGGGCGAATAGGGATCGATGGTAGTCAGGTACTCCAGGGCTTTGCCGTAGCGCTGGGCGGCGATCTCCGCCCTGGCGCTCTGGATGCCCTTCATGCAGTTCTGCTCCTGCAGTTTGACGAACACATCTGCCATTTTCGCCTGGGCCTGATCATAACACCCTTCAGCCGCCACGGGAATCTGCCACAGCTCCACCAGGGCCGAGCCGTAATCCTGCAGCTGGGCGTAGCTCTCCGACTTCTTCAGGAACTGGCCGCAGTTGTCTTCGTAGTACTGAGCGATGCGGGCCTTTCCCTGTGCGATGAACTCCGCATACTTCGGCGACGAGGACTTGATGTTGCTGATCAGGCGAGTGATGGCCGCCTCCCGGTTGTCGCCGTTGCCGGTGAGGGTTTGGGTGGTGGAGGCAAAGATGGTGCGGTTGCTGGTTTGCTCCATGATCAGGGTCAGGTCTGCCTTCAGGTAAGTCTGCTGCCGCATCCCGCTCATCTGCTTTTCGTCGTTGATGTCGAGCTTGGGGTAGACGATGAAGTCCTGCGCCCAGCCGGCGGCGGCGACGCCCTCCCGCGACAGGATTTGCGTGACTTTGTTGCGCAGCTTCTCCTGCTGGGCGGGCGACAACTCCGAGGCTACTTCTTTGAGCACGACGGAGACGGTGATGGGCGAAGTTTCCTGCTCCTGGGCCTGGAGGGCAAACAGGCACAGGCACAGTATGGTCGAAAGCATGTACTTCATGGTTATTCAGTTTTGATGGTTAATGTTACGGAGGCACCCCGGATGTCCTGGGAGATTCTCAGCCGGCTGCCGTATTCGGTTTGAGCGCCGAGCTTGGCGACCTGTTTGCGGAGTTCGCGGGCAAAGCGGCTGGCGTCGTAGTTGTTTCCGTCTTCGTCCCGCAGGGGGATTTTCACGGCATCAAAGTGTATGAAGGTTTCATCACCGCCCTTTTTATGGGCGTAGTTCTGATGGGCATTTTCCTTCAGCCAGTCCTCGATCAGGTCGCCCAGATAGTCGTAGTCGTCGCCGGCCTCCGTTTCGAGGTCCACCTCGCTGTTCTCATCCACGACGATGCGCACCTCGATGGTCCGGCCGTTCTCGCGGATGTCGGCGAATTTGCTGTTGAGCAGCTCCAGGAAGCGGTCGGTCTCGTTGTCGGTGTCGAGGGCCTGCTGGGCCAGCAGGGTGTAATCCGTCGTGCGTATGGTGCGGGAGGTGACGCTGGTGTTGGCCAGCGACTGGTCCGAGTAGTTGTCTACCGCTTCCATCAGGATGTGGACGCGGGCACCGCTGCCGCCCTGGTGGATGTCGATGTCCGCTTTCACGTACATGTCCGCCGGAGAGTTGTTGGCGATCTCCTTGAAGAGAGAGGACTGAGCCGTCCAGTCCTGAGCCGCTTCGATTTCGGCGTTCTGGTAGGCGGTGATGAAGTCGTAGGTGGTGAATCTGCGGTAGTCGAACGCCTCTTTGATCTTGCTCAGCACAGCGCGGTAAGTAAAGTCCTCATCCAGCTTCTGGCGGATGTCTTCCCCCTTGCTGGTCCACGGCACCACCATGATGGTGGGCTGGACCTGCTGGACGTCCTTGCCGTCCTGGGCAAAAGACAAAGCGGGGAAGAGGAGCGTGAGGCCGAAGGCCAGGTATTTTATGGTTGTGCTTTTCATATTTGCGAGGTTAAAATCCGAATTTGTTGATGACTTTTTCATTTTCGAGGTGCTTGCGCAGGGAGAAGGTGTTGATGCCCACCTCGAGGGCCAGTTCTTTCAGGTTCTTGTCCTTGTTTTTCTGAAGAGGGGCGGTGACTTTGGAACTGGTGATGAAGTTCCGGTACTCGCCGGAGGAGAAGAACTCGTCGAAGAAGCTCTGTTTGGCGGATTCACCGTCTGGCGCCAGCGGCAGCTTGTATGCCGTGTTGGGCACGCCGCGGAAGAGCAGCGTCCGGAAGGCGCGTTGTTCGGCGTCGGTGACGGCGTCGGCGTCCTTGTTGCCGTAGCCTTTGGCGCCGAGCACGAGGATGTCCTTATTCTGGCTGACGTTCCATACTTCGGCGGAGGGGATGGTGCGCTTGGCGCCGCAGGAGGCAAAGAAAAGGGCTGCTGCGACGAGGCACAGGAATATTCGTTGCATCGTTGGGTTTGTTTTGATTTTGTTGGAAAATGAGCAGGGCCGGAAGGCGGCGCCTACTTGTAATTGTTGATCACGTTCTTAAAGGTTTTATCCAGGAGGCTGCGGCTTTCCGGATTAGAGCGGATGACGACCTCGGCGCCCTCGGCCGGGGCATTGCTGATGGCGTCGAAGATTTCCTTGGCGCCTTTGGTCGGCTTGGCCGTGGAGAGGGCGTCGCCTTTAACCTCGGAGATTTTGAGGTTGCCGACGACATCTTCCATGTATTCTACCTGTCCGCCGCCGAGGTCGACCGGGGTGATCATGACGACGTCGAAGATGTCGCCTTGTTTTACGCCGTCTTTCTCGCCGGCCGAAACAAGGGCCTCCCGCAACTTGCCGTTTTTCTCGTCGGTTACTTTGACGATCCGGATTTCGATGGGGAAGGCTTTGGTGAAGAATTCGTCGACCTTCCAGCCCATGCTTTCAATCGCTTTCAGGATGGCGGCGTTGCCGGAAGAGCCATATCCTGTTTCCCGGAAGGTTTCCGAATGCTTGGTGGCAGTGGTGGAGACATCGACCACAGTGAGCGACACGCTGACTTCTCCCTTGTAGTTGGTCAGTTTCCCGTCGTTGTACTGGGGGCTGGACTGTTGGCTGAGCACCTTGGTGATCAGCATGTGTGTGGCGCCGATGGCGTTGAACTCCTCGGCGACGATCTTGGAACGGAGGAACTGCTCGTCGTGCTGCCGGCTTTGCTCTTCCAGGATTTTGGTGTAGGAGTTGCGGTCGATGGCGTGGATGCGGTCGTTGGTGGAGAGCCGCTCCTGGGCCAGGGCCGCCAGCGTTTTTACAGCGCCGGGATCCCGGGAATCGTAGGATTCGATGACGGCGATGCTGATGGCACCTTCCTCTTCCTGGGCGTAGGTGGCAAAGGACAATACAAGGCAGGTCAACATGATGATTGTGTTTTTCATGACTCCAAAGATTTTAAGCAGATTATTAAATTCGTTTTGTTCTTTGTTCCTGTTCCTGGGAAAGGGTACCCAAAATGGATGGGTTTTTTTTGAAAAAATTTCAGGTACTGCTTATGAGCGAGCGACGCATTTGTCATTCTATGTTGATGCAGGAAGAGATTGAGGATCAGATACAATGATCATAGGATCACATGCCCGACAACTAATATAATAATTATTTTCAACTGTAGCGGCATCCTGTTCATCCTCCGTAACGCTTCATTCCGGCCGCCGGCGCAGGAAGAGCCAGCCCAGCAGCAGGAGTACCGCGCCGTTCAGCCCCCATATCCACAACGGCTTCCACCATGGTTGCAAGGTGATGGGCGCCATGTCGCCGATGGGGATAAAGCCCGCCCAGTAGAAGGGGGCGGCATTGACGGAGTTGGCCAGGTACTCCAGTTTGGCCAGGCGCAGCGCCTCGTCCTTGGCTTTTCCCGCTTTGATATGGCGGTAGAACAACTCCATGACCTCCAAAGTGGCCTTGTCGTTGACGCTCCAGAGGGAAGTGATGATGCTTTTAGCGCCGGCATAAGAGAAGCCGCGCGCCAGGGAGATGATGCCTTCGCCGCGTTGGAGTTCGCCGATACCGGTTTCGCAGGCGGAAAGCACCACCATTTCGGCGTCGAGGGAGAGGTTATACAATTCGCGGGTATACAGCCGGCCTGCTCCGGCCTGCCCGGAGGCCTCATAGAATGCCAGGAAAGAATAGTCGCCCACCTGGTCATTGGCCTTGCCGTGGGTGGATAAGTGAAGGATTTTAAAATTGCCGGACAGTTCGGTGAACCGGCCTTTGGTAGCCAGGGCGCCGGTGAAAAGGGCGCCGCCCATTATTTTTTGAATGGAAGCGGCCTCGGGAGCATTCCACTTCAACGGGCCCAGGCGGTTGCGGATCAGTGTCGGCCCGGGATCACGGGAAGCCAGAGCAGCGGTATCCTGGGTAAAAGAAGGGGCAAAAGCCAGCAGGGTTTTTTCCGGGGAGCGTTGAGCGCGGCGGTATTTCATTTCCGCCAGGGCGGTGGCGGAATAAGCATAGCTGATCCGGCGGTCTTTCAGCAGATAATGGTGGGTCCGAAAGCCGTCGGCTTTTTCCGGTTTTTCCACCAGGAAAACTTCAAACGGCAGGTACCCCAGTACGCCGTCGGGAATGATCGTGATGTCCGTCCCGGGCGGCAGCAGTTCGTCCACCGGTTCGAAGACATGCAAATAGAGCTGGTGGGCGGCTTCGGCGTACTGCCGGGCGGCGGCCTGCCGTTTATCCTCTGACTGGAGCGCTCTGTCGAGGAGGTAGAACTCGAACAGGCTCTTCTGCATTTGCCGGGCCCAATCCTCCAGAGGAAAATCCAAAGGGATTTGCCGGGTCAGAAAGGTGTCTTTCCGGATGACAAAGGCGAACAGGCTGCTGTCGCCGACGAAATATTCGACCAGGGCCTGGCCGGGCGCCAGGAGGCTGTCCTGCACTCCTTTCGGGCTGAGGGTGGAGTTGTCGTACCGCAGCCGGAAGTAATCGGGGTATTGGGTTTTGAAATGTTGCTTGAGGGCTTCGTATTCCTGCCTCAGGGAAAAAATGCCGGAGGTATAGGCCTGGAGAAGGGAGTCGCTGGCCTGTGGGCTGCCTGCCGCTTCATGGCGTTCTTTCTCTGCCTGGGCGATGGCTTGCTGCAGGTTTTTTTCCCTTTCGACCAGGGTGTCGGCGACGCCGACGTAATGCAGGGCGTCCGATTTTCGGAAAGCGGCCTGGAGGAGGTAAGACCGGGCGGCTTCGGATAGTTGAAAGCTTTTCTCCTGCATCCCCTTTCCGATGCCGTTTTCGTGCAGAAGCAGCGCATTGCTGATGGCCGCTTCAAACAAAGGAGCTGTATTCTGATTGAAGAACTGGACGCTGCTTTCTTCTGTGTAAGATGCCCGCAGGTAATCGATGGCGGCCTGTATGGTGTCGTGCTCCTGCCGGGCGAGGATGAGGTGCTCCGGGCCGCGGCCCTGCCGGAAAAAGCGGGTGTGTATTCTCGCTTTATAGTACAGGGCGTCGATCATGTGCAGGGGAGCGTTCACCGAGGAAAAGCCTTCTTCGCTTCCCGGCTGAAACCGCAGGCGATACAGCGCCTGGTCGTAGTAATCCAGGGCTTTTTCAAATTCCTTCCTTTCTTCTGCGATAGTCCCCAACATGATGAGGTTGAGGCCCAGGTCGGGGTGAAAAGCCCCGAGGAGGCGCTCCCTGATCCGTAGCGCCCGCTCGTAATGGGGGATGGCGCGCGCGTACAGGCCTTGTTCTGCGAGGACGTCGCCGACATTGTGAGCGGAGGATGCCTATATTGTTGTAAGTCATGCCCAGATCGGGATGCGGGTTTCCCAGGTAGGCTTTTTCCCGGATACGGAGTGCTCTTTGATAAAAAACCAGGGATGAGTCGAGTTGCGATTCTCCGCTTTTTATGACTCCGAGCAGGTGCCAAACCTTAGCGGCAGGAATGCTCTCTTTTCCGTATTTTTCCTGAAATTCCAGCAACATGCTGTCACAGGCCCGCCGGGCTTCCGCATAGTTGGCGGCGAGGATGACACCCTGGATTTCCTCCAGGTAATCGTCCTCTTCCGGGCTGTTATTGAGTATACTGTCTGTAGAGACAACCGCCGGGCCCGCCGGCGGTTTTGGTGGCGTTTCCTGTTTTCCGGGGGTGTCGCCTGCGGCGGAAGTGCGGAGCAGGCCGGCAAGGGCGAGCGAGGCAATCAGGGCTGCCGACAAAAGCAGGAGCGGCCAGTGTTGGGAAAAAGGGTGGGCGTTCATGATCGTTGAGTTTGAATTTCGTCGTCAGCAAAATATACAAAAAGATAATAGAAGCCGGCTCGGAGAGAAAAAAAGTGTATTTTAGAAAAAAATCCCCTGATTCGGGTACCGGCAGCCGGAGTTCCGGTACAGATTATTATGATATATGGAATTTACAGAAGCACAGTTGATAAAAGCCCTGGAAGGCCGGGACGAGGGCCTGCGCCACCGGGCTTTGTACTGGTTTTATTACTCCTCGGGCATACCGGACAAAGCACGCAATGTGCTGCGTCAACTCAAGGCCGAAGAGGCCAACCTGGAAGATGCGGTCCAGGAAGGTATCGTAGCTCTGGTGAAGGCCATCCGGCGCGGGTCGTTCCGGTCAGAGAGCCGCCTGAGTACTTACTTTGTGAGTATATGCCGGAATATTTACCTAAAAAAGTACCGGCCCCGCCATGTCATCGCCGATATGGATCAACTACAGGCGGAGCCCGGATACGAGGCGCCCGACTGGAAGCTGATGGAGGAAGAGCAGCGGGGCCTGCTGGCAGCCCTGTTGAAAAGCGCGCTGGGCAAGCTGCGGAAGAAGTGCCGGGAAGCTCTGGAAATGTACAAACTGGAATATCCGATGAAAGTAATTGCTGAAGAATTGAACATCACGGAGCAAAGCGCCAAAAACCGAGTACACCGCTGCCGGGGCAAACTTCGGGAGCTGATGCTAAGCAATGCAGCGGTGATGAATATCGTTAAATCAAGAGGATGAAAAACTTCGATCGAATCGAGCGTTATCTCAGCAACAGCATGCCGGAGGCAGAACGGAACGCCTTTGAACAGGAAATGACGGAGGACGACAGCCTCCGTCAGGAGGTTGAAGTACAGCGGCTGGAGGAAGAACTTTTATCCTTCTCCATCGAAGAAGGCATCCGGGGGGAGCTTCGTGCCGTTATAACCAAGGGGCCGCCCGCCGCCCGCCGGTTTCGCCTGCAGCGCTATTTTCCTGTCATTGGCGCTGCCGCCAGCCTCCTGCTCATCATTGGCGTTTTTTACTTCATGTATCGTGGAAGCCAGCCTGTCCCCGCCACTGTTGCGGTTACAGAATACAAAAGCCATATACCCCTTTTCACAGAAAGCAAGCGGGGTGAAAAAACAGAGGCGCCCATGCCGGGGGACCCGCTGGCGGAAGCGCTCGGCTGGTTGGAGGACGGCTCGCCCGCGCGCCTGGCCGATGCCCGGGAGAGGCTGTCTCTGGTTGCTGAAGGAGATCCCAGCTACCGCCGCGCTCAGTACTATCTGGGCCATGCCTGCTTTTTGCAGGGCAAATATGGGGAGGCCGCAGCACAGTTTCGCCGAATACTGCCAAGCTTCCGAGAGGGCAGCCGGTTGCAGCAGGAAACACAGTATTACCTCCTGCTTAGCCTCATGGCGTCAGGAGCAGGCCAGCGGGAATACCAGCCGCTGCTTGAGCAAATCCTGGCCGATCCCGACCATCCATTTTATCCCAGAGCCCGGGCGGTCAGCGCAGAACTGCAGAACTGACGGTCACTGATGCTCTCCCATCATGCCCTGCTGCTCATCCAGCATGTGGTTGTACTCGTCTTTCATGTAACCGTGCTCGGTCTTGATCTGCTCGTGATCCCGTTTCATTTGCTCGTGGTCCATGCGGATTCGGGATTCCTCGTAGCCTTCCTTGCCGTGGTTGTCCTCCAGCGCGGCGTGGTTGAGGGCCATTTTCTCATGCTCCCTCAGAAGGGCTTCGTGATTGAGCAGCATGCCGTCGTGCATCTCATTGATGGCAGCGTGCAGCGAATCTTCGACGCCCCCTGCCAGCTCTTCATGGGCGCTGCGCACCTGCTGGTATTCCCGGAGGCGGTTCTGCTGATAGGCTTTGAGCGCTTCGTGTTCGGCCTGCATGGCGCGGTGTTCCTGCACCATGCGTTCGTGTTGGGCTTCGAAGGATTCGCTGCAGGAGGCCAGCAGCCCGGCCAGGCAAAAGATCAGTATCGGCTTTTTCATTGTTCATTGGATTTTGATGGGCAAAAATAGGCATTTTGGGCGATCCGCCTCTTAGCGTATGTTATTAATACGTTAGCACCGGCTGATAATTGGGCTTTGTAGGCCAAGTTTTAATAACTTTAGCCTTTTGAAAAGATATTCATGCAACAGGCTGGAGGCAGGAAAATAGGGTGGAGCAGCGCGGCGGCGATCGTAGTCGCCAACATGGTGGGCACCGGTGTGTTCACCAGCCTGGGCTACCAGTTACAGGAGCTCAGCAGCATGTGGGCCATCCTGTTGCTCTGGATCATCGGAGGCGTGATGGCCCTCTTCGGCGCCCTCAGCTACGCCGAGCTGGGCACCAAGCTGCCGCGCTCCGGCGGCGAATACTACTTCCTGAGCCGCATTTATCATCCTTTTATCGGCTACCTCTCCGGCTGGGTGTCCCTGACGGTGGGTTTCGCCGCTTCGGTAGCTTTAGCGGCAATGGCCATGAGCGCCTATATTGAAAAGTTCTTTCCGGTTTCCGCCCAGGCGATGGCGGTAGGCGCTATCGTCCTCATCTCCATGGTGCATTCGGTGAATATCCGGCAAAGCAGCAACTTCCAGAATACGCTGACCGTGCTTAAATTGCTGCTGATCCTGTTTTTCATCCTGGCCTGTTTTATCCTTCCCGCCCACCCGGGCGCAGCGGAACCCGGCCTGAGCCATACCTGGCAGGAGGACCTCTACAAACCCGCTTTTACCGTTTCTCTGGTCTACGTGATCTACGCCTTCTCGGGCTGGAATGCGGCGGCCTATATCGTTGAAGAGATTCGGGAGCCGGCCCGCAACCTGCCCCTGGCGCTCATCAGCGGCACGCTGGCCGTGAGCCTGCTTTACGTCCTTTTGCAAATGGCTTTTCTCAGCCAGGCTTCCATCCCTCAGCTCCGGGGCAAGCTGGAAGTGGGGCAGATCGTCGCCGAGCAGATGTTCGGGCCGGCGGGCGGGCAGCTCATTAGTTTTTTTATTTCCCTCTTCCTCGTTTCCAGCATCAGCGCTATGGTGTGGGTAGGCCCCAGAGTGGTGCGGGCGATGGCCAACGACTACAGCATCTGGCGTTTCCTGGCGGAAGATAACCGCCACGGCATCCCGGTGAATGCCGTCTGGCTGCAGGCGGCCATCAGTATTTTTATGGTCGTGACCAGTTACTTCGACCAGGTGCTGCGGTACAGCGGTTTTGTCCTCCAGCTCTTTACCACTGCGGCGGTTGCCGGCGTGTTTGTCATGCGCTGGAAGAACGGCCGGCAAGGGTACTCCAGCCCTGGCTATCCCTGGGTGCAACTGGCATTCCTGGTGATCAGCATCTGGTTTATGGCCTTCCTCATGTACGACCATCCCCGGGAAAGCCTGCTCGGGCTGGCCAACCTGGGGCTGGGCGCTTTGTCCTACTGGCTGAGCAAACGGCACGGGCGGCGGTTCGGCGGGTGACCCGCCTCCGCCTGGAAAAAATGGGCCGGGGTTGTGTACGATGCACGTACATATAGGGTGCCTTAGCGTGTACGATGTACGAAGCTGTCCAACCCTGGAAGGGTGCCGGCCTGGAGAAAACAGGGCATGATTGGCCCCGCGAAATAAGAGGTTGTTTGATTCGCCCGTTTCAAAGGCAATTCTGTAAATCTAATAATCCTGTCCATCCTGTTCATCCTGTCAGTTTTTTTCCTATCTTAGAGCGGCGCAACTCCTTCTAACAAACCTCTTTTTTGTGAACAAACGGCTTGTTTTGACGCCTCATGGGCGCCAGACCTGCTTTCTATTCTAAACCCTGTTAACATTAACCCGTTATGAGACGCCTCTGCCTGCTCAGCCTTTGCGCTTTTTTCATCTTTCGCCTTGCCGTTGCCCAGTCGCCGCCCATGGCCTGCCCGGGCAGTTTTCCGCCGCCGGCGCCCTTCTGTTCGGATGCCTGCATTGCATGCGACCTGGATGGGTATGTCGGCACGAACGAATGGTTTTCTCAATGGGAGGCACCGCCCCAGTTCTGTGCGCCCCAGTTTCACAGCATCAACTGGGTGGGGTTCGTCGCCGGCAGCTCTTCCTTAACCTTGGAAATAACGGCCCAGGCCTGCCAAACCGGCATGGGCCTGCAGGCGGAGATATACACCTCCATGGACTGCGGTTCGTTCACGCAGGTGTCCAATTGCAATCCTGGTTTCCTAACCACCACGCTTGTGGCAACCGGCCTGGCCCCCGGCACCATCTGTTACCTGGTGATCGACGGCAATGGCGGAGACATCTGCGATTTTACGGTTGACGTGGTATCGGGCTCTACCCTGCCGCCGGCTGTTGCTGGCACCCCGACTGTTGACGGCCCGGCCAGCTTCTGCCCGGGGGTACAGGCCTGGTACAGCGCAGGGGGCGTTTCCGGTGCCGGCTATTATCAATGGGAACTGAACGGGATACCTGTGGGGCTGGAGCAGCAGGTGGTTTTGGACGACCTGCCCGTCGGATCGTACGAGCTGTGCGTCACGCCCGGAAACCCCTGCTACGGCCCCGGGGAAACCACCTGCACGACCTTCTCGGTGGCGCCTCCGCCGCCGGAATTCATCAATGAGGAGGTCTGTATTGAAAACCTTCCCTATAATTACCAGGGCTATGCCTTTTTTTCGACCGGCATCTACTCTTTTGAGGTTTTACGCCCGGATGGGTGTTTGCAACCGACGGTTCTCAACCTGACCGTCCTCGGCCCCAACCCGCCTACGGTGGTTACCGGGGAGATTTGCGCAGGCGGTTTCTACGATTTCGCCGGGCAATTGCTGACTCAGCCCGGTGTTTACCAGTTCCCACTCACCGATCGGAACGGCTGCGATAGTACCGTCGCCCTGGTGCTCACTGTGCGCCCTCCTACCCTCACTAATCTGGGGGCCGTCGCCGCCGAACTTCCCTTTCTGGTGGGCAACGTGCCAATCGACACTACGGGCGATTTCGTTGTCGTGCTTATCAATCAATACGGCTGCGACAGCATCGTAGCCGGCTTTCTCGTCGCCCTCGCCCCGGATACCCTCTTTATCGATTCTACCATTTGCCAGGGGGATACAGTATTCTATAACATGGATGCCCTGACGAGCAGCGGCACCTACCTGGATACGATCTTCAACGGAGACACCGCCACTATTCAGCAGCTAAACCTTACCGTCCTGCCGGTTTCCAACAGCACGGTAAACGCCAGCATCTGCCAGGGAGAGGAATTCGTCGTGGGGAGCACAGTATATACCAGCACCGGCCAGTATGTGGATGTGCTGGTGGCCGCCAATGGTTGCGACAGCGTCGTCACCCTCAACCTCACTGTATTACAACCGGCCGACACCATTCAGGCCGCCATCTGCGAGGGCGAGAGCTACGTCCTGGGCAACCAGGCTTATACCCAGACGGGCGTTTATGATGCGGTACTCACCCTTCCGACCGGCTGCCAGAGTATGGTGCAACTGCAACTCACGGTTTATCCACTTGTGGTGACCCTGCTGACTGAAGTGATCTGTGAAGGGGAAAGCGTCACCATAGGAGGCAATACCTATTCTACCTCCGGCGCCTATACGAATACGCTGACGGCTGCCAACGGCTGCGACAGCCTGGTCAACCTCAGCCTCACGGTCCTGGCCATCCCCACCGACACCCTGTCGGCCAGCATCTGCGAAGGGAGCGTGTACTCCTGGGGCGGGGTGGACTACAGCCAGGGAGGCGTATTCTGCGACACCATCCCCGGCGGCAGCCCTGCCGGATGCGACAACATCACCTGCCTGGATTTGACGGTGCTGCCCAACGATACGCTTTTCCTGGATACTGTCATCTGCGACGGCGAAACAATCACCATCGGCAACAGCATATACAGCGCGCCCGGCCAGTACCTGGATGTGCTGGTGGCCGCCAATGGCTGCGACAGCCTGATTTTCCTCAACCTGGCTGTGCTGCCCGTGGCGGAAACGTTGCTCGATGTGCAAATCTGCGAAGGAGAAACCTACAACATCGGCGGCCAGGTGCTGACCAGCACCGGGGTGTATCAGGTCGTCTTTCCCGACCCTCGGACGGGCTGCGACAGCATCGTCACGGTGGACCTGGCCGTGCAGCCGGCGAGTTTTACCCAACTGGACGCCACGATCTGCGAAGGAGAAACCTTCCTGTTCGCCGGCACCGAACTTAGCCTGGCCGGCCAGTACACCGAAGTGTTTGTCTCCGGTGCCGGCTGCGACAGCGTGGTGGCGCTCGCCCTGGCCGTTATCCCCGCCGTGGAAACACAGCTCGACACCACGCTCTGCCCCGGCCAGGCGCTACACCTCGGCCCTTATGTTTTCCGGGAACCCTTCGAGGGAACGCTTCGGTTTGCCGGCGCCGGCGGGTGCGACAGCATCCTGAGCCTGGCGCTCGCTTACTACGATACCATACGGATAGATTCCTTTTTCATCGAACCGGACGATCAGGACTTCTTCGGCGGTAGTATTTATGTCGAACTCGGCGGCGGCATGCCTCCCTACAGCTACCTGTGGAGCGACGGCCGCACGGCGCCTTTCATCGACTTCCTGCCGACCGGGCAGTATTTCCTCATGGCCGCCGATGCGCACTGCTCCCGGGGATTCCTCTTTAAGGTACCCCTGCGAGACGAATTTAGTGCCGACCCGGTCACTTTTCGCCCGGGTGCCGGCGGGGGCAGCATTGTCGTGAGCCCCAACCCCTTCCGGAAAGGCCTCCAGGTGCGCCTGTCCGGCATCGATGAGGATCGGCCGGTGCGCCTGCTGCTGTACAACCTCGCCGGGCAACCGGTGTATAAGGATCAGGTGCGGGGCTTCGTCCACCAACTGCAGCCGCAGGTCCCGGCCGGAGTATACTGGCTGGTGGCCGAACAGGGGGGAGAGCGGATCGGCGTGGAGAAGGTGGTGTGTGTGCGGGATTGAGGATATGGGGGGGCAAGGATGAATTTCAAACGCCAGGCAAAAAAGGAATCTTGTGATTACATTTAGCAACAACAAATGGATTGATGTGAAAAATGCGATGTTTCTCTTTTTACTGCTGGCTTCTCATTTAGATAATTGTCTATCTGCGCAGGTCACTTTGGCCGGCGAAACCTATGACACTGTCCATTTTAATGGGCTGACCTGGATGGCACAAAATCTTAATTACGAAATAGCGGATTCTTGGTGCTATGATAACAATCCGGCTAACTGTCTAAAATATGGTCGACTTTACACTTGGGAAGCTGCAATGCGAGCATGCCGTGAAGTGGGAATGCGATTGCCGACGGATAATGAATGGATAGAGCTGGCCATGTCTCACGGAGGATTTTCTAACTTTATGTACGATAAGGATCATGAAGATGAAGGAGACCCCAAAAAAGCTTATGAAGCCCTTATCGAAGGTGGTAACAGTGGTTTTACCGCGCAGCTTGGCGGCGGTCGCTTATCTTTGGGCTTATTCAATCGTCTTGGCGAATATGGCGGCTATTGGAGCGCCACGGAGTTGGATGCCGGCAATGCCTGGAGGTTTGACTTTAATCGCATCTCCGGTAGGCTGTACCGCCGCGATTTGAACAAGCCAGCAGGGTTATCCTGCCGCTGTGTCAAAGATTGACAATTTTTCTTTGGGCTATAGGGGTATGTATACGTAATCGTGTTGGCTATTGCAATCTCCACAGGAACTTTGTTCCGCCATACTATCCGGGATTCAGGATTTGATTCAGGATTTGCACGGTGATCAGGTAGGTGGACCTCACCCCGTCCACGCCCAGGCTGCCGGAGGCCAGGGTATGGCCGGTGACCAGGGGGTTGTCCGAGGCATAGTAAGCATAGCGGAGCACGACATCCTCATTGATGCTCTTCCGGATCTTGGAGGCGGACTGGATGGCCTTCTGGTAGTGCGCGCCTTCCATTTCGAGGCCGATGGCTTTCCAGGAGGAGCCCAGGAAGTAGTGCAGGATGTCCTTATTCTGAAGAGAAGTGCCCAGGACGGAGATCATCGGCCCTTCGAAAACCTTCAGCCCCTTGCCCTGGAAGTGGGCCGCCCGGAGGTGGTTGTCGATGGGGTAATTATCGGCGGTGCCTTCAAAAACATGGGCGGTGGGCACCATGATGTCTCCTTTTTCCCCCTGGAGAATGCCGGCCTTGCCCATTATGGAAACCGACTGTACGTTGAGGGGGATTTTTTTGCCGTCGGATTCATAAGGCTTGAGCAGCTCGTCCATCGTTTCGTAGGCCTGTTCGCCAAAGGCATAATCCATGACGATGATGGCGGGTTTCTTTTCATTGACGTAGGTTTCGTTCCATTGGAGTTCGGCGGGCAGTATGGCGGGGTCGATCTTCGAGGTGTCGAAGATCTGGACGGTGATGCCGGTGCCGGCGTGGTCTTCCACTTCGTACATGCCGTTGTTCAGGGCGTATTTGCGGACGGCCTCCCGCATCTCGAGGTTGCTTTCGATGCTGAGTTCCCGGGCGAGGTCTTCCAGCTCTTCCCCTTCCTGGCCGAGGGCTTTGGCGGCAAAGAAGCTGTTCATCACGCTGTGCAGGTTGGCGCTGATGATGTGCAGGGGCTGATAGAGCATGCCTTTTTTGGCCAGGCAGTCCTTGATATTGCTGGCCCACTGTTCGCCGTAGATGTGATGGCCGACCTTTTCCCGCAGGGCCGAGGAGAAGCTGATCTCCCGGTCGATGCTGTCTCTGGCCTCGTCGGTGGAGAGCTTGCCCAGCCAGTAGGCGATGTGGAAGATACTGTTCACGTCGGGGTCTTTGGCGAAGCGCCGGCAGGCATTGACGGTTTCCTCGTAGGTGCGCCCCAGAAGGGTGCTGAGGTAGGTGTAGGCAATATCCTGGTTGTATTCCTCCCCCTGGTCTTCCCGGCGGACGATTTCTTCCAGCATGATCCAGTCCCGTTTTTTGCGGCCGCGGTGGTCTTCGCTGTTGCGGCGGATTTTTTCCGCTTCGATGTACATGAAGGTCAGGTGGGTGAGGATGTCGTAGATGTCGCTTCGCCCCCGGGTCATTTCGATGAACATCTGTTCCTGGTCGATGCGGTAGCTGTTGCGGCGGCGTTTGGGCGGCACGATGGGCCTGAAGGCGCTGTTTTCGAACCCTTCGCGGGAGATGAGGCGGATGTAGCGGCATTCTTCGATGCCTTTGGGCAGGCGCTGGAAGATGTAGAGCAGCCCGTCGAGTTCCACCCGTTCCGGGTCGTTGATGGAGCCGTAGATCTCCGGGCGCAGCTGCGTGAGCGCTTCGATCATAGCTTCGCCGGAAACGCCCAGGGGTTTGTAGCTTCCCCGGATAAAGAGGTGGCGCATGGCGATGTAGAGGCGTTGGATGGCCGCCCGTGATTCCTGGGCCCGGCTTCGCTGTGAAGGCTTTAAGGACATAGTTGATGAATTTCGCCGCAAATTAAGGAATTTTAGGGGGATCGGAGGGGAAACTATCACTTCCGGGCATTTTCCAAACTGTGGAAAAGTGGAAGTGTATAAATGGGTAAAAGAACGCTCCCCCATTTACACTTTTCACCATTTACCCAATAGGTTCAATAGTGCGGCATCCTTCACTGAAGCTGCAGTTCCAGTTCAACCCGGCGGTTGAGGTGGCGGCCGGCGTCGCTGCCGGCGGGAGCGAGGAGGTAGTTGTCTCCGTAGCCGTCGAAGTGCATCTGGCGGGAGGGGGCGCCGCGCTGGAGGAGGTACTGGTAGCAGGCGCGGGCCCGGCGTAAGGAGAGTTGCTGGTTGCCGCCCGCCGTATCCTGCTCGTCGGCATGGCCTTTAATGAGCAGGAAAGCGGACGGTTGCCGGGCGAGGGCGGCGGCCAGGGCATTGAGCAGCAGGCGGTGCTGTTCGTCCAGGCCTGTATCATAAGGTTCAAAGAGTAAGCGGTAGCTGGCTTCTGTATTGCCGACTACTTCCGGGCATCCGGCATTGGCGCTGCTGCCGGGCACGAGGGGGCACTGATCCCGGTCGTCTTCTATGCCGTCCTGGTCGGAATCCAGGAGGGGGCAGCCCTGTCGGGCGGGCGGGCCTACCTGATGCGGGCAGCGGTCTTCCTTGTCCGGGATGCCGTCGCCATCGCTGTCATCAGAAGGGCAGCCGGCGCGGAACGCCGGGCCCGGCGTATCCGGGCACTGGTCGATGTGGTCGGCGATGCCGTCGCCGTCGCTGTCGGGGCATCCTCTGAGCGGGCCGGCCAGCAGGGGGCAGTCGTCCTCCTGGTCGGCAATGCCGTCCGCATCGGTATCCGGGCAGCCTTTATGGATGGCAGTGCCGGCGAGGGCAGGGCAGTTATCCCTGGCGTCGGCGATGCCGTCGCCGTCCTGGTCGGGAGTGCCCCAGCGGTAGGCAATCGTCACGCCCAGGAAGCCGAACCAGTCTTTTTTTTCAGGGTTGCCCGCCTGGCTGATGCCGTCGAGATAATCAGTGAAGGCGGTGCGCAGGCCGCCCTCGGCGCCGAGCGCCCACCGTTCATTGAGGCTGTACTCCAGGCCGAAGCCGAAGGGCAGGGCAAAGCGGGAGCGGGCGTAGTCGGCCTGAATGTCCTCCTTTACCCCTTTGGGCGGCGGCCCTCCCGGCTGGTTCAGGAATTCGGGGCGGGGGGCTATCTGCAACCATCCGCCTCCGGCAAAAAAATAAGGCTCCAGCCGGGAACCGGTTGCCGGGGCCAACCGCCACTCCAGCAGTAAAGAAAGTTCGGTGAAACGGGTGGAAAAAGAAAGCGCCCGGCCGGCGAAGTCGTTGTAATTGGCGTCATCCCCCGAGAGCGTACCCCGTAAAACGTTGGCCCGAAGAGAGAACTGCTGCCCCATATTCCGCCGCAACAACAGCCCATAAGCAGGGCGGACTTCCCGGATCGTACTCGCCGCCGAAGGGGTGAGGTCCCCCTGGTAAAAGCTTGCTCCGGACAACAGGCCCCCTTCCCACCGGTTTTGACCGGAGAGCAGGAAGGGTACGATGAGAAAAAAGAGGAGCGGGAAACGTTTCATAAACAAATCAAAGCCGGGATTAAAACCCGTTTTTTATATTAGACTGTTTTAGATATAATAAGTCACCAATTCGCAAAAATCAGGCAGATTAAAGTATGGAGCGGGCGCTTTTCCCGGTTTTCTTCATTAGTCAACGTTCTATTCGCGTTTGTTATTAGCGGGAAAGGAGGGAATGTTAAAAAACAATGTCGAATTCTACCAATTGAAAGCGGATAATTGTGGAATGGAAGATTTTTTACTGTAACACAACGATTAACTCAATGGTCGTTGCAAAAACAAAGTGCTTGTACGTCCTGAAATCGTATCGCCGTTCATCTTCGGGCCTTTTGAATGTGTTTTGCAGGCTGAATGCAAAGCTTTCTTCGATCCCTAACTGGATATTTTCCCAAAGCCCGAATCTCCAGTTTATGCCTATTAAAGGGCCATAGTCGATTTTTGTAAAAAGGTGGGTATCGTCGACAATATTGATGCGTTCTCCGATGATCTTTGATTTTTGTTTTAGCAGGTACCCGGAGTACAAGCCAAGCTTGATGAACAAAGGAAGGTCCTGTCTTGCCTTATAGTTAAAGGTAGAGGAGAAAACTAAAAAGTTGAAGTTTGACCTAACCTTGTCGTACGGGAATTCCATTTTCCTCCCCTTGTTTTCATAAAATAGGTTAGCTTGAATTTCATGCCGGCTTTTAATGGGCACCAAGGCTCCTACCCCAAAACTATATCCCGGTTTGAATGTTGCGTTTTCTTTGAACGGTATATTCGCGCTGTTCATTTTCGAGAAATTAAAGCCGGGCCTTCCTATCAGGCCAACCCCTTGGCTATAAAGGGTAGATGAAAGGAGTAAAAATGAAAAAATGAATTTGTACATAAGGCAACTAATATTTTATGATTTTCTTTCTGCCAAGTATTTGCTCTCCGTCAGATAGCTCCAGGATGTATACGCCGCCTGGTTTATCGCCCCAATTCTGCAAAGAATAAGTATTTAATCCATTTTGGAAGTATTGCTCCTGAATAAAAAGCTTTTCTGCCGTTGAATTGTACAGGACAAACCGGGCAAATCCATCTTTTTTAAGATGGAAGGCGATATTTAAATGTTCCTTTGATGGATTCGGGAAAGCTGTAAGAAAAACAATTCCTTGATCATGCTCCATGCTGGGAGGCAAGGGCAACATAGGCTCGGGAGCATCTAAACAATCGGTATCTACAAGCTCCGGGCCACACCACCATTCGACCAATATATCCGAACCGCTGCATTCCGGCTGCCAACGGCCTATTTCTTTCCTTGTTACCTCAAACGGTACGCGGCTTCTAACGATCTCAGGAGGATTAAATACATAATAAGTAATTCCAAATTCATCTGTGTACGTCCAATCAATTTCACAGATTTGATCCTTCCAGCATTTTATGATGTCGGCAACGTCATTTTCTACCCTCCCATCATGATTGTCCCAATACAAATCTGATGAGTTAGGAGGATTCCAGCTTTCTCCATTTCCGCATAGCGCTCGTACATAACAGGCCCCTGCCTCACTTTTGAACTCGGTGCTTAGGATGCCCGTCCAGATTCGTTGGTTCAGCTCCGGGCCGCAGGTTATTCTATCCCAGCACGAACCCGGAGGATCCGGGCTTTCGCTATAGGTATATTGAGTGACTTCATACTCCAGCTCATAAGTACATTCCGTGTCAGTTATGGTTACCTGATAAAATCCTGGATCTAATTCTGAAATAGAAGAGCTCGTCTGGTTTTCATGATCCCATAAAATACTGGTAACCGGAAAAGGCGTATTAACGGACAAAGAGATGCTTCCGATCCCGGGCGATAATTCCTCGCAAGATCCCTTGACGGCACCCTGTATCTGATCCAGGCTGGAAGCTAAAATAGCAAATGGCTTTTCCCGTTTACACCCATGGCTGTCATAAGTTTTTACCCGGTATGCGCCTCCCAGGGCGCCGGACAAATCCTCCCCTGTTGAAATTGGATAGTAAATTTCCCCTTCATTGTACCAATACACGGCGAAGGGCTCGTCGCCTCCGGCCAGGCTGATGTCAACCGCTCCGCTTGTCTCGCCCGGGCAGAGGTGGTCAATACTTTCCAATTCTATCGCATAGTCGGGAAAAGCGCCTACGGTAAAGGTTCCCGTGACGGTATTGCCGCAAAAATCCGTCACGGTTACGGGATAATCTCCCGCTCCCAGGTTATATGCCAATTCGAAGTGTGAGCTATGGTTTCTGTGTAAGAGCAGTTGCTATTCTCGCTTGTGACGGTCACCGTATACTGGCCGGCGGCCAAGCCCTCGAGCAGGATGCCTTCGCTGGAGTCAAATTCGTCGCCGGTGCTCCACTCATAGTGGAAAGAGTCGTCGTTATGCCCGGGGGCCGGGACATAAGCCTGAAGCCAGATGGTTCCGTTGCTGCGATGCTCGCATTCCGGAGAAGTGCCGTAGCTGATTTCCACGTCCTCGCCTTCGATGGTGAACGGCACTTCTCCCCGGCAGCCGTTGTTGTCGATAATGGCAAGGTGGTAATATCCTGCCCCCAGGTTTCCCCACCCTCCGTAGTCTTCCATCGGCAAGGTGTTCCCATTATAATCCGTGAGGATAAAGTTGTATGGCGGTGTGCCTCCGGTGGCGGAAACGCCCAAGCCGAAGCTGAAATCGCCGTCGTGAGCGCCGCAGGCGGAAGGGGGTTGGATGCCGGATTGGAGGTCAGTGATTTCTAATATCGGGCATTCCAAAATGGCAACATCTAAGTTAGTAAGACAGGAATAAGCATTCATAATGGTAATGGTGTAATCCCCAGGACATAAATCCTTAATGATGAATAGACCATTAATATTATTTTTGATATTGACATTATTCAATGCTATACTGTATGGAGCGGCTTGACCTGAAGCTTCAACAATAATTGATCCGGTACATTGGTCTACTTTTGAAGGGTTTAAGCGAACTACTCTTATTTCTGCGAAACAATAATTCGAATATAAAAACAAGCTTATGACCAGAATGCTCCATGCGCAGGATGTTTTATTATGTAATCGCATACGAAATATCTTTAGGGTTGACAACAAGAGTAACAAAAAAAACATAAAAGTGAAGAGAGATTGAGTTGAATGAGAGTCCCGAAAAATATTATTAGGTCGAAATTTCATGATATTTTTTATCTAGTGCAGGAATCGTATCACAAGTTACTTGAAATGTTCTTTCTAATTTCGAAAGAGAACATCCTGATCGGCATTTAAAACTTGTGAGGTTATAGTCGTTGCTTTTTTGTGTGAATCTTAGGGTAATCATAATACTCTCATTTAATTTATCTCTATCAATATCTTCATGAAACCAAAGTATCCCTTTAAAGGCAGTAACAGAATTAATGAAATGCAATGTTTGATATTTACCTATCCTATCTATTTCACCCGAACAAATTGCCCAAGAGGAAAAATCACATAATTTCCGGATAACATTTTTTGATTTCCAGTTAAAATCCTCTAGAAAAATAAAAGTGCTAGAACCTATATATTCACTACCACTATAAAAGCTATCCGAGAAAAGGATTTTATACCCAATGCGATCACCTTCTTTTCGCGGTTCTTTCATACAAGATTTTCCTGAAAAAATAAAAATTATTATAATTATCAGTAAATTACGCTTGCTCATTTGGCAGTTAATTTTACAACTGAAAAGAAAAATTATGACAAAGTTTCATTTTATGAATTACAGGAGTATAACATAAATTTCCTAGAGGAGGCAATACACATTCCTCATTCCGATAGTGCTGGAGAATAAATTGATTAACTAACCCCATAAATTTTTTCCCCCCATCACTGATGCCAGCTCCAAAGTAGTCTCCAATGGTTAATTCGATAGTACAGTTTATTTTGTTACTAAAACAAGGATGTTCAAACCTCAATACTTTTATTTCGAGACTCTGAGTGCCGCCAAAAGTTGAGAAAGCGCCCAAAGTGAAAAAACTACTGAAGTTAGGCCTATGAATATTTTCGTAATTCATGTTATCAGTAGTAAAAAGCCCAGTTAAAGTTAGATTTTGTCGATACCAATTAGAAATCAGGTTCTCAATATCTTTTAATGTCTTTTGAGCCTCGTCCAATTTGTATATATATGCTGAAAACGGTTCATCAGTTTCCCATTCTAGAAAATTCTCATCGCCTTTGTAAAATTTGACCTCCAATTTATTGGCTGCATCTACACATACCGCTCCGCAAAATTTAGCTCCGCTAAAAAGCGTTGTTGAGAAATCAGCCCAATTTAAATGAGTGCCGGCTCTTAGATATAGTTTTGTTAAAACAGAATAACCATCCTCGTAAGATGCCAACTCGTTAGCATCATTCCATGTATTATCACGATCAACTACTGGTACTTGAAAAGTGAGTTTATTAATTTCTATTTCCACCCTATCCTCAATAGACCAAGATTCATCAAATGTATCATAAGAATACCCCCAAACAGTACCCTCATTTTCGGCCACGGTATAATTACAACCAATATTTGGAGTAGTTTCAATGCTGCAATCTGGATTATAAATAAGATTATCGTGAGCTAGGTCTTCTGGTGGCAAAAATCCACTTGTGTTAAAAAACAAACAATCATCTGTTGCATTAGGCATATCCAGTAAAAAGATTTGCCCTACTCCCCAAATATCATCGCCATAATTCAAAAATGCCTCAGCACTAAGCCCATTTAGTGAGCAAAAGTCATTAGCAATAATATAATTTACTTCATAACCATCATCAATAAAACTTTGAATGTCAGAGGATAGAAAATCGGTCAAACAATAGGTTTCACCTTCAAATTCAACGAAAATATCCCCGCCGTAATTAATTATTTGTGGATGGACTAAACAATCATTTACATTAGATTTACTATTAAGTGAAGGGCTAGGCGAGTCTACAACCGTAATTGGAAGACAAGTAAACCCATTGCTTTCCAAGTAGGAAGCCACCGAGTTTTCAGAAAATACAGTCGCAGTTCTTGTTACGGTACACCCATCTTGATCCTTTGCAGTAACAGAATACTCTCCAGAAGAGTTTACCACTATTGATGTCCCCTCTTGACCGTTTGACCATGAATAATTTTCAAAACCTTCCGATGCGGTAAGAGTCACCGATTCACCTGGACAAATAAATGGATTATTTGGAGATATCGTCAATACGTTAACGATAAATTCATCTACTGTAGCAATATTTCCTTCTTCATCAACGGTAGTAAGCATATAGGATGTCGTTTCCTCAGGGCAAACCTCTTGCAAAGTTGAATTTGGATATAAATAATAATTATTAGGAGTCCAAGAAGAACAATTATCAGGATTTTGATTTTCAGGCTCAATAGTGATACAAGAATCGTCACAAAGAGATATATTGTGAATGGTTTTCAATACTGGCGAACACTCTCTGGCACAATTCCTCCCATCTGTGACATTTATTTCATATGCACCTGCCACTAATCCTTGAATAAGAGCTCCTCCTTCATTATTTAAAGGCATGCTCCCACTTATTTGATTTGGTCCTGACCATTCTATTAAATACGGAAGAGAGCCGCCTGTTATTTCTACTTGAATCGCTCCTGTTGAATTTTCTTCAGAAACAGGAATAGTAACCGTACAGGTTAACTCCAACGATAAAGGCCCTGCTCCTGTTTCTAAACCTTCAATAAACAGTGCATTGTTATCTGAATTTTTCTGCCCCGGAGTACCTAAAAAACTCAATTCATACCCCGCATCCCCATCCTCCTCACAAACCTTCTCGACCAGAGCGATGGAGTTTGGGGCGTTCTCCCCCTGCAACTCCACATTCGCCACCTGTGGCCCTGAATATTCCAAAAACGCCTCCCCTGCCCAGTTGACCGCAAAGCGAAGCGCCCTTAAGCTGTCCCTGAGCTGCACGGCGTCTCCGCTCCGGCTCATCGGAAGGATTTTTTCCCAATCCTGTTCTTCCACAACGGCGCCCTGCTCGCCGGAGAAGTAGATTCCTGTCTTTTTTATCAGGCACGAGCTGCTCAACGGTATCTGGTAAACCCCCAGGTCATTAGGCGTGCCGTCATTGAGGGGAGAAATGCCGGGATGTGCGTTGGCATCGTCGTAAATCAGGATGAGCGTGCCCGGCAGCAAAGCGGAAAGGCAATCGCCGAATTCCAGATAAACGCTGTCGGAAGAAAACAAAAGAGAGTTGTTGTCCAGCAGCCAGCTTTGCAGGTTCACTGGTCCTTCGGGCTGGCCCGGAGTGCCCACTACCAGCAGTTCGATATACCTGGCTTTGGAGATCGGCATTACCTCTATCATGCAATGCAAGATAAACAAAATGGAGCTTGCTGTCAACAGTGTTGTTTTTTTGCTCCGCTGCAACAGGTTTTCCCGACACTACTTGTCCCGCACCTGAAAGGCCGGGAAAACCTATTGCCGTTAGGTATAAAAATAAAATAAGCCGGCTCCCCCAGGGAAACCGGCTTATTTATCGTATCAATCGCACTATGTAGTGATTAAAAAATAACTTCACTGTTTGAGATTCGTAGTTGTGGCTTGTTCATCAGCTTGGTCCTGCGGGCATCCTGCCCGGCTGATTCACTTCACCACAACTACGAATCGTGAAGTCATTTTTTAAGCGTACTGAAATTTCAAAAAAAGCTGCCCACTGATAAAAAATGCTCCCGTACAGTGGGCAGAGAACTGGTTGAGTTTCCAGGTTTATTCTTTGACGGAGCAGGTGTTTCGGTTTTGCGGCGTTTCGGTAATGCGGGCCGGGCTTATGCCGGCAGATTGTCAATCTGCGGGTTGACGCTGCTGTGTCAGTTGCACCGTGCGTCGGGGTTGACCACCCGGATCACCGGGCGCATCTGGTATCTGCCGTTGCCGAGCTGGTAGACGGATTCTGCGGCGTCGAAGTCCAGGATCAGGCTGTACACCGGCATGCCGGTGAGGTCGAGGCATACCTGTATTTTCAATCCCGACTGGCTGCCGGACGGTATTTTCAGTTCATGTTCCACGCCATCGACCACCACGGTGTTGTCCTCTCCCAGTACCAGGCGTACCTGCCGGATTTCGTCGAGGGAGATCACAGCGTTGGCGACGAGCACGTCGATGCCGTTTTGCAGGTCCAGCAGGTCATAGATGCCGGCATTGGTGTTCAGCTGAATCTCTTCCTGCCCACCAGGGCCTTTAACCAGTATGGATTGCAGGTCAATGTTGACTTCGTCGACATCCAGGGGGGCGTCTGTAAGGCGGATGTTCAGCAGGGTCATGTTTTCGAAAGGGGAAACGGTGACGTCTTCGTTACATCCGCTGTTGAGCAAAGCAGCCAGCATGCCGCCCAAAAACAAGAAGCGTGTGAATTTTTGTTTCATCAGGATTACAATTCTTTTAGATGCTAATTTAAAAAAGGTTAAAAATGGCTGGCGTTCAGTTGTATGTTGTTCCGGAATGGCATTTCCGGTATTTTTTGAAGTAAAAAAAGGGGCTGGCATTCCAGCCCCCCTTATTCATGAGAATCGGATAGTTTGCCTGTATTACTGCATATTTTTTTACGGTGGTGTATTAAATCCGTTGATCCATTCAGCGGACTCCGGCAAAAGCCGGGGCAGGCTCTGGATAGCCTGCCCCGCAGACTTGCGGGGTCCGCTCTCCATTTGCACCGAAAGTTCAACGGATTTAATACACCACCCTTTTTACTACAAAGCTGGGGTGCAGGGGGATTTGTCAAACAAAAACAATCGGAAATGGGATAATTTATTTTTGGGGTATGGCCTGCACCCGCAGGGCTTTGCAAAATTTTCTTTTTTGTCCGACAGAAAGTGGCGCCGGTGAGCCACCCTTCCGTCGGTAGTTGCTCATGGGATTCAAATTGCTAAGGGATTATGTTGCCGGCTTTGTTGTTTTTTGGAATTATAACCTTGCCAGTCCTTAGGGCATTCGGGCGGCCGTTTTCGTCAGCGTACCCTTTTTCGTTTTTATTTTCAGGAAGTACAATCCTTTGGGGTATTTCCCGAGGTTGAACCGGATGGCGGTTGCCGGCCTGGGAGCGTTCAGCCTGCCCAGGTAGGTGCCCTGTGCGTTGTACAGGTCAACCGCCTGGATTTCGTTGTCGGTGTCCGCCAGTTCGACGGTCAACCAGCCGTCGGCCGGGTTGGGGTACAGCTTCACCGCTTCATCCGGCAGGAAAGGCGCCCTGTCCTTCAGGAGGAGGGAATCCTCGGCGGTGGCGAACGAGAGGCGGGAGGGGGCCACGCTGACCTCGCTCAGGAACTCGTTGTTCACCATGCGGATGCTGTCGGTGTCCAGGTCGATGCGGCCGACGATGATGTCCTCCATCACAATACTGAAAGTAGCGATGCGGCCGAATCCCGAGGCGGCGCCGGCGTTGGGGGCCCGGTAAATGGCGACCTGGGCGACGGCGTAATCGTCCAGCACTTCCATAAACACCTCGGATCGGTTGGTGCCCATGCCCATGGGATCGTTGATCCAGGTGGGGTTGTCCAGGTCGAGCTGGATGCCGGCATTGCCGCCCATGTTAGTAGTAGGCCGGATATTTAGGGTGTCGAACTTCAGCGTGAAGGCGATCCCGAAGAAGGAATCGATCTGTATCTGTTCGCTGCCCAGGCTCAGCCTTGCCGATTCGTCGGCGCCCGGCGCCGTGATCTGGTCGTCCGTATCCAGCAGCAGCTGGGGGTCCTGCCCGACGGTGCCGGCGAGGAACTCGTCCAGGGAAACTACGCCCTGCGTCTGCCAGAAGTTGTCCCTGATCACGTTCAGGTCGGCACTGTTGATATTGCCATTGCCGTCACAATCGGCAAAAGCAAAATTCAGGCCGCCCGGAAAGGTTTCAGGCCAGGGTTCCGAAGGATCCTGCGGTGCCCAGTCCCCGCTGGTGGAAGGCCGCGAAGGCCCCTGGGTGCCCTCGGCGAAGGCCCAGAACAACACGTCGACATTATTGACTATACCGTTATTGTTGACATCACCAGGCCAAACCTGCTGTGCCTTCAGGCTCGTTACACCCATCAGGATGCCCGCCAAAATGGCTGCGGTTGTCTTAGCTTTCCAAACTTTCAAAGATCTGTTCTTTTGTGTTTCTGGTACAAATATAGGGCGGGGAGAAGCGTGCATCAAATACATTTTTTCGTATTTTTCAGGTTGTTAATAATGAAAGAGCAATTCAAGATCGCCATTGTTTTTACTCTATCCATTTGATAATCAATATTATAGAATAAGCATTTTATAAAAAATCAAAATGTGTTTTGGTTTTATTTTCGTTTTCCCATGCTGGAATTGCCTTTATAAAAGTCGCCAAATTCATGAAAAACAGCAAACTGATCGACCTTCTGCAAACATTTGACGCCAACGAATGGCGCCAGTTTGAGGATTTTGTCGCCTCTCCGTATTTCAACAATAATGAAAACCTCATTCAGCTCTGCACCTTCCTGGGGCGGTATGCCCCGGGTTTTTCTTCTTCGGCGCTGACCAAGGAAAAGGCCTACAAGGCTGTTTTTCCGGGCACCCCGTTCGATGCCCGGCAAATGGGATATTTGATGAATTATCTGATCCAGCTGGCGGAAGAGTTCCTGAGCGTTCAGCACTACCGCCGGAAGAACCTGCAGGTGAAAATAGATATTCTTGCCGAGTACTCCCGCCGGGAATTGGAAAAGCACTATAATTTCTTGTACCGCAAGACGAAAGAAGAGCTGGATTCCGCCCGGCCGGACGCCGACCAGTTCGAGTTCCGGTACAGCCTGGCCGAGGTGGCCAGCCAGCACTTCATCCGGCAGCGGGTGCGCAGCTTCGACCCCACGCTCCAGAATGCCGTCAACGCGCTGGACGAGCTGTACTTCCTCCGGAAACTGAAATACAGCATCGAGATGCTCAACCGGCAGGCCATTGTTTCGACGGATTATGAATTGTCTTTCATCGATGAGGTGCAAACGTTTCTCTCCGGCAGAAACGAGCGGCCGCCCCTGATCGATATCTATCTCCACATCTACCTGTCGCTGGCCAATGACAGCGACGAACACTTCGCCCAGCTCATCCAACTCATTGAACGCCACAGCGACAATATCGAACTGGCGGAGAAACGGGCCATCTATTTATATGCCATCAACTTCTGCGCCCGGAAGATCCGCCAGGGCAAAGACCAGTACGTCCATACCGTACTCGGCCTCTACCTGCGCGGCATCCGGGACCGGTCCCTGTTTGAGGCCGAATATCTTTCGCACTGGACGTATACCAACGTGGTGAAACTGTTCCTCCGCCAGAAAGATTACGAACAGGCCGAGGACTTCATTAAAACCTACAGCGACAACCTCCAGCCCCAGTCCCGGGAGGATGCCCTGCATTTCAACCTGGCGGAATTGTATTATCAAAAGGAGGAGTACGGCGAGGTGCTCTCCCACCTGAGCCAGCTCAATTTCTCGGACCTTTTTTACCACATGGGGTCGCGCACCGTTCTGATCAAGACGTACTACGAGAGCGATGAGATAGAGTCCCTGCTTTCCTTGCTGGCTTCCTTCTCCAACTTCCTGCGGAGGAACAAGAAGATTGCTCCCGGCCTGAAGAAGACATACCTCAACTTCTGCAACCTCCTGTTCAACACCCTGAAAAACAACCCGCGTAAACGGGACAAGATACGGGAAGAGATCCAGCGCACTCAGCCATTAGCCGAACGGGCCTGGCTGCTGAAGGTATGGGAAGAGCAGCGGCTTTAGTTGATGGGTTGAGCCATATAACAATATAGCCATATAACAATACAGCCATATAACAGTATAGCCATCCCCCTCACGCCCCCAGCCCGATCCGCATGCCATCACTCAGGGTGACGCCCTTTTTGATGACGATGATGCCGTCGCGGATCACGTGCGTGTCGGTTTCTCCGTCGGGCAGGGCTACGCTGCCGTGAATGTTGACGTCATTGCCGATGCGCACGTCCTTGTCGACGATGGCGTTCCGGATGTTGCAGTTCTTGCCGATGCCCATCGCCGGTTTTCCGGACCGTTGCATTTCCTCGATGGTCTCATAGGAGTCGTTGCCCATGATGATGGCGTTGGAAATCTCCGTGCCGTCGCCGATCCGGGAGCGGATGCCGATCACGGAGCGTTCGATCTTTTTGGCGTGGATGATGCAGCCCTCGGCGATGACGGCCTGGTTGAACCAGGTGCCGAAAATCTTGGACGGGGCCAGGAGGCGCGGGCGGGTGTAGACAGCCTTGCTGCTGTCGAACAGGTTAAAATCCGGGATATTGTCGGTCAGGGCGATGTTGGCGTCGAAAAAGGAGCGGATCGTCCCGATATCCGTCCAGTAGCCGTCAAAAGCATAGCTGGTCACCCGGTGGCCTTCTTCGATGGCGATGGGGATGAACTCCTTGCCGAAGTCGGTGGCTTCGGGATGCTCGTCGAACAGTTTGTTCAGGAAAGCCTTGTTGAAAATGTAAATCCCCATGGAGGCCAGGTAGTGGCGGCCCTGGTTGCGGTACTTTTCGTCTACATGGGACTGCCATTCGCCCAGCACATCCAATTTGGGTTTTTCGATGAAGTTCTCGATAAAGCCCTGCTCGTTGACTTTCATGATGCCGAAGCCGGGGGCCTCTTTATCGACGACCGGGATGGTGGCGATGGTCAGGTCGGCCTCCTTTTCGATGTGGTAATTGGCCAGGGCGTTGAAGTCCATCTGATAGAGCTGGTCGCCGGACAGGATGAGGATGTAGTCGTGCGGATGCCGTTCGAGATGGTGCATGCACTGGCGGACGGCGTCGGCCGTGCCCTGGAACCACTGGTCGCTGGACGGCGTCAGCTCGGCGGCCAGGATGTCCACGAAGCCATGGCTGAACATATCGAAATTGTAGGTATTCTTGATGTGCTGGTTGAGGGAAGCGGAGTTGAACTGAGTAATGACAAACATCCGGCGCACGCCGGAGTTGATGCAGTTGGAGATGGGGATGTCGATCAGCCGGTACTTGCCGCCGATGGGAACGGCCGGCTTGGAACGTACAGTTGTCAGCGGTGCCAGCCGGGTGCCGGCGCCTCCCCCCAGGATAAGGCTTATCATCTTGATCATAGGATAAATTGGTTTAGTTGGTTGTTATTCCCATTTCTTTGTAAATATCGATATAAGCGCCGGCCGACTTTTCCCAGGAAAAGTTCGTTTGCATGATCCTCCGGCGCACCTCTTCGAAGATAGGCTGGTTGTGGTACAACTGCACTGCCCGGTAGAGCGCCAGTTGCCCGTCGTCGAGGCTGAACTGGTTGAAGCGGATGCCTCTGCCGACGCCGTTGGGCTCTCCGATATCCGGCACGGTATCTTTCAGCCCGCCTGCCGAGCGGACGACGGGTATGGTGCCGTAAGTCATGGCGTACATCTGGTTGAGCCCGCAGGGTTCTGTGCGGGAGGGCATGAACAGGAAGTCGGAGCCGGCGTAGGCCAGGTGGGCCAGCCCTTCGTTGTATTCCAGCGCGGCCCGGAAGCGGCCGGGGTATTGCTGGTTGAGCTGGCTGAAGACCCCTTCCAGGCCGGGGTTGCCGGCGCCCAGCAGGGCAAAGGCCAGTTCCCCTTCGCTGTGCATCACCCGGTGGATGAGATCCGGGATGAGGTCGGCGCCCTTTTCGCCCACCAGCCGGCCGACGAAGGACACCAGCGGGCGGCGGGGGTCCAGCCGGAAATGCTGTGCCAGCACCTCCTTATTGGCTCTCTTAAAGGCCGCTATATCTTCTCCCAGCGGAGCGGCCAGGTAGCTGTCGGAAGCCGGGTTCCAGACCTGAGTGTCGATGCCGTTGAGGATGCCCAGGCACTTGTGCTGCTCGTGCTGCAACAGGTATTCCAT
The DNA here is from genome assembly GCA_020636375.1 of Lewinellaceae bacterium. Taxonomy (GTDB): domain Bacteria; phylum Bacteroidota; class Bacteroidia; order Chitinophagales; family Saprospiraceae; genus JACJXW01. The sequence goes on from JACJXZ010000020.1 coordinate 59,990, forward strand.
CCCGCCGGAAGAGCCTTGTTGCAATTCTTTCAGATAGGAGGGCGACACCGTCGTTATCCGCCAGGCGCACTTGACCGCCGTGGCCAGCGGATTGATGTTGCCCGACCAGTCGAGCAGGCCGCGGGCCTCCGCGTCAAAGGCGGGCAGCAGGTACATATTGTCCCACCCGAAAGCGCCATGGTAGGCGCCGTTGTGGAGGGTAAAAACAGTGGGCAGCCAGCTGAGCCCCCGGTATTCCTGGCAATGCCTGACCATAAAAGGGATGAGGCCGGTGTGGTGGTCGTGGCAGTGCAGCAACTGCGGGCGGCCCGGGCTGTTGAGCAGCCACTGCAGCACCGCTTGCTGAAAAGACAGGTAGCGCTCCACGTCGTCGCTGTAGTTGTACCCGCCGGGGTCCGAATAGATGCCGGCCCGGTCGAACTTGCCGGGAATGTCGGCAACGAAGAACGGAAAGCCCAGAGCGTTGCCGCTTTCCCGCTGGATCGTAAAGGGAACGTAGTAGTTGTGCAGCCGGACAGCCCCCTTGTATACGGTGTGAAACTGGTGTTCATCGAGCCACTTGAGGCGGTACTTCGGAATGATCACTCCGGTGGGAACGCCTGCCGCCGAGAGGAACTTCGGGAGCGCCCCGGCGACATCGCCCAACCCACCTGCTTTTGCCGCGGGATAACACTCCGCGCTGACGTGTAATACCTTCATTCAGGGTCGTTTTTCGCTTTGCACTAAATGTAAGGAAAATATATTTTGCCGGGCAAAATTTGACATCCAAAACTTGTCAAGTTTTCCCTGTGTGCGCCCTTTGTAAACCTGGCAAGAAAATTGACGGTGGATTAACAGGTGGGCCTCGCCATCAGGATGATCGCGGCACGAGGTTTCGCCATTTTTCCTCCAGCTGCGCGAGCATGCCGCTGGCCTCGTCGCCTTTTTCGTAGGGCGGTTTGCCGTCCGGCCATTCGCCGGTAGGCGCCACTTCCCGTTCCCGGAGCAGGCGGATGTATTTCTTGCGGTAGTAACCGGATTGCAGGCTGCGGAAATGTCCGGCGATCTCCTCCCGGGGTGTTGCCGGCCGCAGCTCCCGGCGGATTTTCCGGAAGCGCGGCAGGTCTTTCAGATAATACTTATATCCGAGGAATGCCGTATAGATTATGGATATGATGCCCCATACCAGCCCCAGGACGATGATGATGTTGTAAGCCCATACCGCCACTTTGGAACCCAGCGGCAGGCTACCCTCCGGTGCGGAAAGAAAGCCGGCGTCCATCGAATCCATATGAGACATGAACAGTAAGTAGAGTACCAGCAGGCTCACGATCGTCGCCATGAAAACCCTGGTCTTGGTATCGGACAGCCGGAACATGTAGGATAGAAATACCACCGAGAACCAGGGGATGACCACAAAAACGAACAGGGCCGCTTCGAACAGTATCACCGGAACCATCCACTGCCAGCCGTCGATGCCTCCCTGGAAAGGGTCGAGCAGATAAACGCCCCCCAGGATCACCGCCAAAAGGAACAGCCATTTTTCTGCTTCCCGCACCTGCAGGAAACGGGCCAGCGGGCGAAAATTGTCGGACAACTTCAGTGTCCTGATGTCTTTGGAAGTGGGATACCCCAGCGATTTGGTGCGCAGGAAGTAGAAGCGCGCCAGGTGTTGGAGCACTGGCGCACTGAGCTTGTCCAGATAGCGGGAAGCATTCGCCAGGCTCTCCTGCAGGTAAGGGTTGGGCGCCAGGGTGAGTTTGTCAAAAATCCGGACGATCAGGCGCTCGGCCTCCTCCTGGGGCAGCAGGGCGATGGCTTCGATGAGGAATTTCTGGAGGATGAGGTCGTCGCCCAGTTCCGTGTTGACCAGGATAAATTCAGAAAGCTCCCGGCTATATGGTTCCAGCAGGTCTTTGCGGCTGATAAAGCCATCCACCAGGAAGCGCAGGCAGTTGACGGACTGGTAATACCGGTTGTCGATGATGATCTTTCGCGGCCGGGCTTTTTTCAGGCGTTTCTGTCGCTCCTTCTTGCTCAGGCCGGGCTGGAGCAGCCAGGCTTCGTCGGGGCTGGGTTCGCAGGCCAGCTTTTGGGTTTCCTCCCAGCAGTATCGTATCACTTTCCGGGCCGTTTCCTCTTCGGCGATCTCGCAGTACAGCACCAGGGCGTCGCGGTTGCGGGCGTCGAGCGGGATGTCTTCGACGGGCAGGGCTTCCGGGTTTTCGCGGAAGTTGAGGGCGACGAAATACTCGTGGAATTTGCGGTGGATGAAGCTGAAGCGCCCCTTGCCCAGGCGGGCCAGCCGCTGGTCGCGCAGCAGCTTGATGGTGGCGTTCAGCGGATGGCCTTTCAGCCGGCGGTTCAGTTCCTGTAGCTCGACGGCGAGGCCGTAGCGGGGGTCGTCGAAGAGGAAAGCTGCGATGGCGCGGGCCGTGTGGATGATGTCGGCCGGGCGGAGGCGGTACTCTTCGGCCAGCACGCGGGCGTCGAGGCGGTTGTGGATGCAACTCTCGTAGAGGGCCAGCTGGTGGGGTGGCAGTTGTTCGGCGTTGTTCTTCAGGTAGTCCTTCACCAGCGAGAGGGAGAAGGGGTTCTTGATGAGGGGGCGCAGGTTGTGGTGGTTGTACAGCTGTTGGATGGTGCTTTCCCGGAAGCCGGCCTTTTCCAGGCTTTCGATGACCATCTCCTCGCCCAGGGGGCGGAGGTGCAGGCTGAGGCCGGCAGCAAAACGGCTGGTGGGGCGCTTGAACTCCCGGGAGGCCAGCAGCAGGCGGTTGCCCCCATCGAGGCCGTAGAGGTAGATCACCTCGGAGAGCTTGTCGATCAGGGGGGAATGCTCGTAACTGTCGATGACGGCCGGCGTTTCGTCAAAGGAGTCGAACAGGAAGAAAAAACGCCCTCGGCGGTATAGCTCCCGGTAATGGCGGCGGATGAAGGCCTGGGTAGCCGGCGGCTGCCCTTCCAGCAGGGAGGACAGGATGAAGCCCTCCAGGCTCTCCGGGCCAGGCGGCTGGCCGGGGGCCCAGTTTTCGGTTGTATACCAGTCGCGCAGGTTGATGTAAAGCGGGATCTGTTCCCCTTGGCCGGCGCCGAGCAGTTTCCTGGCCAGCTCGCGCAGGGCCACGCTCTTGCCGGAGCCTGGTTCGCCGATGATGAGAAAGGACGGCGTGTCCCTGTTTTTCAGGATAGCCTTGTCGAGGGATACCGCTTTTTTCTGAAAGCTTTTGCCTTTTTGCTGGTGGGCCAGGGCGTTGATGTGCAGGTAATCTTCCGGGTTCCAGTGGGTTTCCCGGTCGAGGACTTCCAGGCGGCGCAGCAGGCTTTCCCGGAAGCGCTGCACTTCTTCCGGCCCGGGCGGTTGGTAGGAGGCGCCGTCGGGCGATTCTGCTTCTTCTTTCGGCAAAGGGGCGGGGGCGGCCCTGCCCTCCCGGCGCAGGTGCCGGAGCAGGCCCTCCGCCACCTGCCTGTAGGGCTGGTCGGCGCTGTCCCAGTCCCGGCTGCTGATGGGCTTGCCGTCGGGCGGCAACACCTTCCTGCCCTGCAACAGGGGGTACTCCTCCCACAGGCAGTCGCGGAGCACGATGGCGAAGGCTTCCGCCTCCCCTTCGTCTTCCCGGTGCAGGGCGTCCTCCAGCAGGCCGAAGAACTCGTCGAAATAGTCGTTGCTGATCAGAGAGACAATGATGTCGGACTCCCGCAGGGCGCGCTGCAGGGCGGTTTCGGCTTCCTCGCCCGCCGGGATCAGCCCCCGGTGCCAGATTTGCTGCACCAGCCCCTGCCGCTGCAATATGGCCAGGTGGGACAAAAGCCGGGCCGTCAGTTGCTCATCCTGCTCTGCGTGGCTGTAAATGATGACGAGTTTGTTATTGGCTTTATCCACCTGATTTGGTTGACTGGGTTGATTTAATTCTACTTTGTCAACTTAACACTACTTTGGGACTTTAAAGTGTGGTAGGCCCGGATGTTCTGGAGCGCGGACCTCCAGGTCCGCGAAAACCTGCTTCAAGTAGGTTTTTAGTACAATGTTGTTTTTCAGAGGCTGCCCGAGGCAGCCTTCACGGACCTGGAGAGCCTGCCCCGCACCCAAAGGGTCGGGGTCCGCGCTCCAGTACTCGAGCCGGCTAAATTTAAACTCCTAATGTAGTATTAAGTGGCCGAACAGAATTAAATTTTGTTTCGTTCGCGAGCGCCTATGACGCGATGTGGAATAATTAGCAAGTCTTTCCCCGGCTACCGTGCCGATAGCCATCGGCATAGCGAACGCATGCAGACTTGCGTAAGCTGCCAAATGTGTTGATTTACGTCGGTACGGAGACCGGCAAGTTATACCGCATCGAGGCTATAGCCTCTCGCAAACGATGGGGAGAGGCTTCTTCAGGCCGGCAGTATCTAAAGGCAATTCCAATATGCCCCTACTCTGCTTCCTTCTTCTTCTTCCCTTCGTCCTTCTTCTTGTCCTGCTTCGGGCGGGTGTTGCCGTAGGAACCGCGCCAGATCTTTCCGCGTTTGGTCTTCTTGTCTCCTTTACCCATGATTTTTTTGGTTTTGTTAGTGAATGATTATACGAGGGACAAAGATAAAGGTTTTGGGGATTCAGGCAAAGCCTTTCAACGCCTCTGCGATCTTCCGGTCGTTGCTCAGCCGCGGTACCTTGTTCTGCCCGCCCAGCTTGCCCTGGGTTTTCATGTACTGCCGGAAGGCACCCTGCTTCATGGGGCGGATTCGGAGGGGTTGCAGGATGTTGCCGCTGATGAGGTCTTCGTAGTAGATGTTCTGCTTGACCATCTCGCTGTCGACCTCGGCGGCGAAGGCGGCCAGATCGGCGGGGGGCTGGCCGAACTCGACGAACCACTCGTGGTAGGGCGCACCGCCCTCCGGCGGGTTGACCTGGGGAGCGACGGTGAACTCCACCACGCTCACCCCATGCCGCCGGGCGGCGGCCATCAGGGCCTCCTCCACTTCCTTGCCGATGACGTGCTCGCCAAAGGCGGAAATGAAGTGTTTGATGCGGCCGGTGACTTTCAGCCGGGGCGGATCCAGGCTGACGAATTCCACCGTGTCGCCCAGGTCGTACCCCCAAAGGCCGGCGTTGTTGTTGATGACGACAGCGTAGTTGACGCCCGGCTCTACATCCTTCAGCCAGAGGCGGGTGGGGTTGTCGTTGTGGATTTCCTCCAGGGGGATGAACTCGAAGAAGATGCCGGAGTCGGCGTTGAGCAGCAGGCCGGCCTCGTCCTGCCGGTCCTGGAAGGCGATAAAACCTTCGGAGGCCGGATAGGTCTCCACGCTGTCGATGCGCTGGCCGACGAGTTCCTCCAGCTTGTCGCGGTAAGGCTCGAAATTGACGCCGCCGTAGACAAAGACGGAGTAGTTGGGAAAGATCTCTTTGATGGTTTTCCGGCCGCTGCGGTCCAGCAGGCGCTCGTAGTACATCTGCACCCAGGGCGGGATGCCGCTGATGAGGCGCATGTCCTCCCGGAAGGTTTCGCCGACGATGGCCTCCACCTTCTCTTCCCACTCATCGATGCAGTTGGTCTTATAGGAGGGCATCTGGTTGGTGCGCAGCCAGGAGGGCACCTGGTGGTTGACGATGCCGGAAAGGCGCCCGGTGGGGATGCCGCCCACTTCTTCCAGCTCGGGGCTGCCGGAGAGGAAGATCATCTTGCCGTCGAGGAAGCTGCCGTTTCCGGTGCGGGCGTAGTAGTTGAACAGGGCGTTGCGGGCTGTGCCGAAGTGGTTGGGCAGGCTGTCTCTGGTCAGGGGGATGTACTTGACGCCGGAAGTGGTGCCGGAGGTCTTGGCGAAGTATTTGGGCCGCCCTTTCCACAGCACATCGCTCTCCCCCTTCTTGATGCGCTCGATGTATGGCTTCAGCCCTTCATAGTCGCGGACCGGAACCTGTTCCCGGAAAGCTTCGTGCCCGCTCACCTTATCGAACCCATGGTCTTTGCCAAAGGCGGTGCGGCGGCCGGTTTGGATGAGGTTGTGAAATACTTTTTCCTGCGCCGCAACGGCATTGGCCGCCCACCTGTCGATGTCGCGGGCGATCTTATTGGCAAAGGGCTTGAGTATAAATGACCGGAATCCCATTTTCGAAGTCGGAATTTGGAAGGTGGAAGGCGGAAAAAGCCCTGTGAATTCAGCCGTTTTTGCCTTCCGGCGGATAAAAATTCAATTTCTGAGAAGCTGTTTATTGGGTTTCAAATATTAATAAGGGTATGTGATGTCGGCTGGCGACTAGAGTTCGCCTGTCGACTATCACGGCAAACCCCCTGTTTAATTTTTAAAACCAATAAACAGCTCCAGGCATATCCATTTTCTGGATGGCGTAAAGGTAAGGAATCTGTGGGAGAGAAAGGGAGGGGAGCTTTGATTAAGAGCGGCTATTCTCTCAAATCGGCTACCCATCTAAGGTTGGACACTCCATGCTTCCTGCACACGCTTGGCCTCGACTCCGCTCGGCTTCCCCCTTTCTGCTGTCCAACCTTAGGCGGGTAGCCCTCAAATCCTCAACGTAATATAATGAAAACGGGCCACTTAAAAGTAGCCCGTCCGGTTATTCCCTCAGGTCTTCGATATAATATCCGGGATATTTCGATTTATCGAAAGCGAAATGGCCGGCGGCAAAGCTCTTGTTGGGGTACAGCTTGTCGATAGACAGCTTGTAGCGGGAGCCGTCTTTGGCAAAGGCCTCTACGCTGATGACGTCTTTGGTGGCCTTGTTGACGTTCATGCGCAGCTTGCTGTAGTCGGCGTTGCGGTCGGTGGGTTTGAACTCGATCTGCTGGACGGTGCGGCTGCCGTCCTTGTATTCGTTGGTCAGGTAGTAAACGAATTCGCCCTTGTCGTAGAAGTTGAGCATGGCTTCCGGGGAGAGGATGGCCCCGTCCGCCTCGCCTTCATCCGGCATGTCGGTCACCTGCACTTCCTTGTTGTAGGCCATGATCAGCCAGATGGTGTTGCCGTCGGAGATGACGGACTGGCTGCCCATTTCCACGCGGTATTTCTTGCCCTGCTGGGCCAGGGAGCCTTTCTGCGATTCGGTAGGCTCGTCGGCCAGGGTGATGTCCAGGGTGAAATCGACCCCCAGGGATGTGTAGCTCAGGAAGCGCTTGCGGATTTCTTCCAGCACGGCCTTGGCTTGGGGGTCGGACTCTTCGGGGGTAGTCAGGCTGCCCGTCTGGGCATAGCCGGCGGCGGCCAGGGTGGAGAGGGTTAATACTACGAGAAATTGTTTCATGCTTTTGGTCATTTGTTTTGTATGCTTTTACTGCGCTGCATCTGGTTTTGCGCATTTTGGGCGGCCTTCCCTTTAGAGGGCCGGAGCGGCAATGCGCAACATCCGGTACAGTTTGGGTATTACAACGGCATTAGGACGCAGATTATTGACAGAGGAACACGGGCGGCAGGGTTAAAGTTTTTTTAAAATGCTTTCTGCCGGGGCAACGAACAACAAACAACCCTCAACGTTCCCGCACCAGGACGGCAGCCTTTCTTTGGCTCAGCGAGAGGCCCGGCAATCTTCAGAAATCTTGAAAAAACGCATATTAAACAAATTTATTTTTCACAAAAACACAAGGAGGGGAACTTTTATTTTGCGAAACGGGTTTTCCACCATATTCAAATTCCAAAAAGCCGAACCCCAAACCTCTGGAGTTCGGCTATTCTTTTATCCTGAAAACCGGTTTATCTATGAGTAAAACGTTGCAATACACCCTGGAGGGCCTGGAACTGGGGCAGAGCCAGCACCACCGCAACCTGAGCGTGTTTCCCATTTTTCACCAGAACGGCGACGGGCCGGCCTATCTGAGCCTGAAGGAGGCCATAGCGAAGGGCTTCCTGGAAGTTGTGGAAGTCAGCGAAAGCGGCAGCGTCCCCCAGCTGAAAGCCATCAACAAAGGCGAACAGCCCATCCTGCTGGCCGACGGCGAGGAACTGGAAGGCGCCAAGCAGAACCGCATCGTCAACACTTCCCTGCTGCTGGCCGCCCATTCGGAGAACCTCATCCCGGTGAGCTGCACCGAGAGCGGGCGCTGGAGCTACAGCAGCCGCCGGTTCAGCGACTCCGGGGTCATGATGGCCTCCCGGGCCCGCTACCGCAAGGCGTCGCGGGTGTACGAGTCCCTCAAGGCTAACCGCGGCTACGACGCCATGCAGGGCGAAGTGTGGCAGGACATCGAAGAAGTACACCTCAAAAGCGGCAGCAGCTCCTCCCGCACCCGCGCCATGAAAGACGCCTTCCTGCAACGGGAAAAGGACATGAAGGAATTCCTGGAGGCATTCCCTCTGCAGCCCGGCCAGAACGGCATGCTGCTCTTCCTCAACAGCGAACTCATCGGCATGGACTACGTCTCCCGCCCCGAAGCCTACGCCGGCCTGCACGAGAAGCTGATCAAGAGCCACGCCATCGAGGCCCTGGCGGAAGAAGAGATACCAGACGGAGACAATACCCCCCTGGAAGTGCGGGCCACCAACTTCCTGAGCAGCCTGCAGAAGATGGCCGTTGAACAACGCCAGCCGCCGGTGGGCCTGGGCGCCGACTACCGCTTCGAAGATATGGACGCCGCCGGTGCCGCCCTGGCTTATGAGGGTGCTATCGTGCACCTCGCCGCTTTCAACAAAAGCGCGCTGGGCGATACGCGGACCGGCCGCAGCCGCCTCGCCCGCCACGAGGAACGGCTAAGCCGGCAATGGGCCGAACGGCGCCGGAGCTTCGAAGAGGCGCTGCGGCGCAGCGCTACCCCGTCGATGGAAAATGTGCCGGGGCAGTAGAGAAATATGATTTTTCCATTTGGCAGATGAGACTTGACAGGTTTTGTAGTGTCGCAGGTTGAATACTTATAAGCCCTCTTCTGTTCGCGAGCGTCTATGACGCGATGCGGTTCAACTTGCAAGTCTCCGACTTGCGTATTTTTAGCCTTCTTATCCACTTAAGCCGGAGACTTACTCATTATCCCGCATCGAGACATACCTTGTCCGCCGAAGCATAGCGAAGGCGGAGTCTCTCGCGAACAAAACATGTTTTTATTATTTTTCAACCTGCGGCACTAGAAAAATGGCAGAAACCCGCCTGCTCGCCAGCCCGCCTGCTTTGCCAGCATGGCCGGCAGGCAGGAAGAGCTGTATCAAATGGGGAAGTGGTTCTTCGCCGGCCCCTAAGCAACCAGACAGCACTGCCTTCCATTTCGAACGCAATAACGCCAGAATGCGCTCCGTTGTATGTAAACCTGTGTTCCCCAATCCTGTACAACGCCCCCCAAAACCGCTGATCGGCAGCTGGATTTCGCAAAACCACCCTTTTATGCTTCCATCCCTCGCTCCTCTTTTCCGCCACCCACCCAGCCCATTGGAGGAACTCGAAAACCCCACCCTGCGCCGGGCCGGCATCCGCCTGCTCGTCAAACGGGACGACCGGCTGCGCCTGGGGCCGGGGCTGGCCCTGTGCGGCAACAAATGGCGCAAGCTGCAGTACAACCTGCAGGCCGCCCGCGACGAGGGGCAAACAACCCTGCTCACTTTCGGCGGCGCCTATTCTAACCACATCGCGGCAGTGGCGGGCGCCGGGGCGGCCTTCGGCTTTCGCACTATCGGCCTTATCCGCGGGGAGCGGCCGCAAGGGCTCAACCCGACCCTGCACTTTGCCGAAGATTGCGGGATGGAGCTGCATTTTCTCAGCCGCGCAGCCTTCCGGGAGAAACAAAGCCCTGACTTCATCAACCAGTTACAGGAACAATTCGGCCCGTTCTACCTGCTGCCCGAGGGCGGCACGAACGCCCTGGCCCTGCGCGGCTGCCGCCATATCGCCGAAGAGGTGGAACGACAAACCGAACGCCTGCCGGATTACTGGTGCTGCAGCCTGGGTACGGGAGGCACCTTTGCCGGTATCGCCGCTGCGCTGGGCGGCAGGGCAAAAGCGCTGGGTTTTTCGGCGCTGAAAGGTGATTTCCATGCCGAAGAAGTGGCTCGGTTGCTCGAAGCTTCCCAATCCTCCCCCCCTCGGGCGGATAAGAGGGGGGCTGGGGCCTGGGAAGTCAATACCGATTTCCATTTCGGCGGCTACGCCAAATTCTCCCCCTACCTCGTCGACTTCATCAACGGCTTCCGGCAGCAGCACGGCATTTTGCTCGACCCCATCTACACCGGCAAGCTCTTTTACGGGATTTTTCAGCTCGCCGAGGAGGGGTATTTTCCCAAAGGCAGCATCATACTGGCCGTGCACACGGGGGGGCTGCAGGGGATAGCGGGGTTTAACGGGCGGTTTGGGGAGTTGATTGAGGTGGGGTGAGGGAGATAAGTCGAGGCACACTGCTGGACATTTGCCGGGGCGTGTAAAAGTGTAAGTGTGTAAAGGTGGGACCAAAATGTCCAGTAGTATGAAGTCGAGGTCCAGCTCACATCTTATTATCTCCCCGTTGCCTTGTCTTACCCATCCTGCCTCTTTGTCTCCTTGTCTTCCCCGCTGCCTTTCCCCTTATCTCGTCTTCGTAAATACGCACCACCTGAAGGTGGTACGTCCAATCAGAAATTGGCCGCCACCTGCGCCCGCCCCGTATGCACCACCCGCGCCTCCCCTGTCTTCCGCCCTTCGTAGCTGATGCGCAGCTGGATGTTGCGGGACAATTGCTGGTCCAGGCTAAGGTTCCAGAGGAAATTCTGGCCGCGCTGCAGGCCGTTAAGCATCGCGAAGCCGACCGGCGAGTTGGGGTTGCCCTCGAATTTGACCTGCACGTAAGAAATTTTCAGTTGTATGGTGCTTTTGGTGGAGCGGTTGTAGCGGGCGTCCAGGTTGAAGTCGTGGCTGCGGGCGGACTCGCCGCCCAGGCCCGGGGTATTTTCATCCAGTTGCAACTGGTACTTCAGCGTCGACCGGAAGTTTTTGCCGGGCAGGAAGGATAATTCCGGGGAGAGCTTCAGCGACCCGATGAGATAGTCTTTGTTGTTGAAGAACTCCGAGTCGCTGGCGCGCTGCCCCCGGGTGAGCGACAGGCGGGTGCTCCAGGTGCGGGTGATGTTCCAGCGCCCCTGCAGGTACTGCTCGCTGTTGCGGCGGGATTCGAAGCCGGAGGTCTGCACGAACTTGTTGCGGTTGTCGGTCATGCCGAGCTGAATATCGAAAACGGGGTCGCCCTGGTTAAAAAAGAGGGCATTGCGGATGTTGGAGGTGACGGCCACCAGGGCAGTGTCCGCCACGTCGAGCTGGAAGGGGTTGTAGGGGGTAACGCCTTCCGCTTTCTGGGTCTTCCGTTTGATGCTGAGGTTGGAAATCGTAGACAGCCGGCCGAGGAAGCCGCGCAGGCCTTCCGGGCTGGGCCAGATGATTTTGGGGTTGAGGCGCAGGCTCTGGTTGAGGCTGACGTTGTCGGTGCGGATAAAATCGTCGGTGACGGCAGTGACGCGCACGTAGTCGGCCAGGTCCTGGAAAGGGGCCACTTCCATCTCGTTGGGCTGGATGATGCCGTCGTTGTTATAAAGCGAATCCAGCCAGATGTAAGCGCCTTCGCCGGGGTTGACCCGCACGTAGGTGAACTCCACCTTGGGTTCCTGCCCGGAGCCGATCTCATAAGTTGTAGCCGACTGGACGACGCCCTTGATCAGGTTCAGGGTGAGGTCGGAGCGGCCCAGGAAGGCCTCTCCCGGTTCCTGGTTAGTGCTGCCCGGTTTGTCGATCTCCAGTTGGCGGTAGGTCAGGTTGCCGGCCAGTTGCATGCGGTTGTATTTCCCGCGCAGCTGCCAGCTGCCGTTGACGTTGGCCTCGGTGGCGCTGGCGCTGGTTTCGAAGGCGTCGGCCGCCGGGGCGTAGTCGATGCGCCGGCTGAAGCTGGCGCCGTACTTGTATTTTTCCTGGGATTGGTTTTCGGCGAAGAAGCGGTAGCGGTTGTAATAGAAACTGGTAGCCAGGAGCGTATCCGCGCCATCGGCAAAACGGCTGCTTTTTTCCTGTTCGCCGTAAGCGCCGATGCGCAGGCCGCCCAGTTGGGGGAACGTGCGGGCGATGGTGCCGCGGGGCCGCAGGAAACGGGTGCGCTGCCCCTGGTTTTCCGTCTGCAGCAGGCTGCCGTCGAGGTCGGCTTCCCAGTTGCGGGCGAGGCTGCGCAGGCGCAGCTGGTGGCGCGTGCCGGCGTAGAGGGTGTCGCGCAGGAAGCCGCTGAAGCCATAGGTGAGGCTACCCAGGCCGGCCTTTCGCAGGCTCAGCCCCCCGCGGCCGATCTGCTCCCGGGCCCGCTGCACCTGCCCGACGCCCTGAATGTTGGCCAGGTTCCAGTCGCGCAGGAATTCCGGGTTGCGGTAGGGGTTGAGGGGTTCGAAGTTTTCGTGGACGAACTCGTAGCTCAGGTCGGAGGCCAGCTGCCAGCCGCTGCTGTCCCGCCCCAGCTCAAAAGTGCGGTTGAATTCGGCGAAGGCGGCCAGGCCCAGGTCGTCGCCGCTGTCGAGGCTGGAGAACCGGTTGAGGTCGTTGCGGCTGAAGGCCACCTCGGTGGTGATGCCCGAATTTTTGGAGAGGGCGTAGCGCCCGCCCAGGGTGAGCATTTGCTGCTGGCGGGGCGCCACGAGTTGCACCACCGGCTCGTAGTCGCCCAGGGGGCGGCAGCCGGGGCCGAGGCCTACCCACCGGTAGACGCGCTCGTTGGCGGCCTGTTCCTGGTCGAGCACGTACTGGCCGTTTCCGGAGCCGACGAAGGAGAACGTAGCGGTGTAGCGGGCGCTGTCTTCATTGGTGGCAAACACCAGGTACCGGAAGAGGCTATCCGGCGGGCCGCAGGGCAGGATGGTATCCGCCAGTTTGTAGGCCACGCGGTAGGGGACGAACTCTTCGAGGGTGTCGATGCTGGGGGACAGGGCGTTGCTGAGGTCGTCGCCGGCCAGGCTGAGGATGCGCTTCTGCTGGTTGTCCAGCCCCAGTTCGCCGGTAGCGTTCTTGCTGTCCTGCTGGTTGAAAAAGTTGAGGTCCAGGCGCAGTTTGCCGCGCTCGTAGGCCGTGCCGGCGGCATAGAGGGAGCGCACGTAGCTCTGGTCGGAGTATTCGAACTCCACGGCAATGCGGCTGTCTTTGGTGATGAATCGCTTGTTGGTGAAGGTGACCTCGCCGCGGTTGTAGTCGATGATATAATCCTCCTCCAGCCCGCGGGATAGCAGTTCGCCGTCGAGGAAGACCTTCTCGGTGCCGGACAGCACGATGATGAACCGTTCTCCTTCCGCCCCCCGCAGCTTGTAGGGCCCCTGGTTGCCTTCGATGGCGGGGATGAGGTTGCGGGTGAACTGCCCCCGGGAGATGGCGATGCTGCCGGTGCTGCTGAGTTCCCCTTTACCCAGCTGCGTTGCGTTGCTGAAGGTGGCGCCCTGTAGTTTTTTAAAGTAGTTCATAAAGTAGCTGTTGGGCCGTTGCAGCTCATAGTCGCCGGCGGTGAGGCGGTTGTTGTCTTTTTTCAGCTGGATGAAGATGCGGTCGAACTCGCGCAACTGCTGCGTATTGCCTTCCGGCTGGAGGGGGATGTTCTCGTCGGTGATGGCGGCGAGAATCTCCACGCCTTCCCCCAGTTCTCCGGCCAGTTGCAGGTTGAAACTGGAGTTGAGCACCAGGTCCTGGTTGTTGCCGAAAGAGATGCCTCGGGTGAAGCTGCCGTTGTAGTCGAGCCCTTTGAAGTCGAGCAGGGCCTCGTCCCTTTGTTCGTAAGGGTTGTAGGCGATGCCGATGAGGCCGTCTTCCCGGAGGGCGGCCCGGCTGGTGTCGAGGTGGAAAAAGCGCCGGCTGAGCCGGAAGGGAAGCACGCGGTACCGGGCGCGCAGGCTGTCCAGCTGAAGCGCCGGCGGCCGGAGCCGGAGCAGGTTGTCTTCCAGGGTGTAGAACGATGTATCCAGTTCAACGCCGCTGCCTGCATCCCAAAGCTGGAGGGAGGAAGAGGAGATGCTCAGGCTGTCCAGGACGATGGCCTCCGGCTGCGGGCGGAAAAGGCGCTCCCGGCGGTTGTCGGGCAGGGGAGACTGGCCCTGCAGCCGGGCAGCCAGGGGGAGGAGCAGCATTGATATGTATAGCCCGGTTATTCTCAAATCGTATTCATCGGTAGTTTTATGCCACAATGACTCCAGGGCACAAAGGTATCACTAAGACTTCGTGTAGCCTTCGTGTCTTTGTGGCAATAACGGCCTGGACCCCATTTAAAAGGAACCCATCTTTGTCTTTGAAAACGCGAAAAGGGAAGGTAAGGTATTTGGCATAATTGTTCGGAGCGCAATCAGGCGGACAGGTTAGAGCGGTTGATCCTGTCTATCAAAACGGTAAGCCCTGTTCATATCCCGTCTGCCCCAAAGCGCCATGCCCCCAAATCCTGTCCATCCTGTCCATCCTGTCTTCCAATAAAAGCGCCATGCCCCCAAATCCTGTCTATCCTGTCCATCCTGTCTTCCAACAAAAGCGCCATGCCCCCAAATCCTGTCCATCCTGTCCATCCTGTCTTCCAATAAAAGCGCCATGTCCCCAAATCCTGTCCATCCTGTCCATCCTGTCTTACAACAAAAGCGCCATGCCCCCAAATCCTGTCTATCCTGTCCATCCTGTCTTCCAATAAAAGCGCCATGCCCCAAATCCTGTCCATCCTGTCCATCCTGTCTTCCAATAAAAGCGCCATGCCCCCAAATCCTGTCCATCCTGTCCATCCTGTCTTCCAATAAAAGCGCCATGCCCCCAAATCCTGTCCATCCTGTCCATCCTGTCTTCCAATAAAAGCGCCATGCCCCCAAATCCTGTCTATCCTGTCCATCCTGTCTTCCAACAAAAGCGCCATGCCCCCAAATCCTGTCCATCCCGTCTGGTTTCACACAATCCTCGTACAAAAAAACAGAAAGGGCAACACCTGGTTGCCCTTTCCGCAAGAAATCACCCGACTGTTGTGTTGGCTGTTGAGTGACAGGCACTCTAGCCAGATCACTCATCAGCACTCAACATTCAACACTTTTGACGTTAAAAGGCCGTAAAAGTATTGCTTCAGGCCTGTAATTTAAGACAAATTAACATTTCGGGCAGGAGGTTGGCCAAAAAATAGCATAATTTTTACTTTTGCCGGGCCGAAGGATTGACCGCTGGGCGGGTTTGGTTGCAGGCCTGTGGCCTTATATTTATAAAAAATTTAATCCGGAGCATCTTACATAAATATTTGACTTTTCCTTAAATTTGTCCGTGCTGAGGCTATTCCCTTTCAAAACAGAAACATCGGGCTGATCAGAGAGTCCCCCTTCATCTCCCTGAAGCCCCTGGTTACATACCCTTAAAAAATTCGGATCAACTGTTTAAGAAACCTAACCGGTTACGGCAACAACAGCATTGTTTTTGGCTAACCGGCTTGGATTTGCTATACTATTATGCCCATGAGCTAAAAAAAAACGCTTATGCAAAGACGACCTTTACTCTTCATCTTCTTTGTTTCCACTGCGCTTCTCGCCGCTGCTCAAACGGTAGATGTGCAAAACTACCGCACCATTGACGGTAGCCAGAACAATCCGGCCAATCCGGGTTGGGGAGCGGCAGGGGAAAACCTGCGCCAGTTTACCGGAGTGGCGTACGCCAACTATATCGACGAGCCTGCCGGGCAGGGCCGGCCCAACCCCCGGGAAATCAGCAACCGCATCTTCGCGCAGGACGGGTTGCTCAACGACCCGATGAACCTCAGCGATTTCTGCTGGGTGTGGGGGCAGTTTATTGACCACGACCTCGGCCTGACCCCTGATGGCACCGAAGACGCCAGCATCCCCGTGCCGGAGGGCGACCCCTGGTTCGACCCCTTCAATACCGGGCAGATGAGAATACCGATGGCGCGCAACTTGTTCGACCCCAGCACCGGGACGAACATATTCAACCCGCGCCGCCATCCCAACCTGATCACAGCTTTCGTCGACGGGTCGGGAGTCTATGGCTCCGACGAGCACCGCGCCAACTGGCTGCGCACCTTCTCCGGGGGCAGGCTGAAAACATCGGCCGGCAACCTGCCGCCCTTCAATACCTTCAATGGAGAGCGCAATACGCCGATCGACCCCAACGCCCCGCATATGGACAACCCTGTGGGCCTGAGCGACAAGTTCTTCGTTGCCGGCGATGTCCGCGCCAATGAAAACCCGCTGCTGCTGGGCTTTCACACCCTATTCGTGCGCGAACACAACCGCCTGTGCGGCGAGCTGGAGCAGCAACATCCCGACTGGACGGACGAGCAGCTCTACCAGCACGCCCGCAAGATCGTCGGCGGCCTTATCCAGTCCGTCGTATACAATGAATGGCTGCCGGCCATGGGCATCACCCTGCCGGCTTATACCGGCTACAAGCCCAACGTCAATCCGCAGCTGATGAACGTATTCACCGCCGCCGCCTTCCGCCTCGGCCACACCCTGCTCAACGGCCGGCTGATGCGCGTGGACAACGACGGCAACGAAAGGCCGGAAGGCCATATGATGCTGCGCGACGCCTTCTTCAACCCTTTCCCCGTCATCGACATGGGCATTGAACCGTTTATCAAAGGAATGGCCATGCAGACCCAACAGAGCTTCGACTCCAAGGTGATCGATGACGTGCGCAATTTCCTCTTCGGCCCTCCGGGCGCCGGCGGCCTCGACCTGGCCTCCATCAACATCAACCGGGGGCGGGAGCGCGGGCTGCCCGATTACAACAGCATCCGCCAGTCGTTTGGCCTGCAGCGCTATACCTTTTTCCAGCAGATCAACCCCAACCAGAATGTCTACCTCACGCTCCTGACCATGTACCGGGACATTAACGAGGTAGATCCCTGGGTCGGCATGCTGGCCGAACAGCGCATGCCGGGCGCCCTCTTCGGGCCCACCGTCATGAAGATCATGGAGGTGCAGTTTGCCGCCCTGCGCGACGGAGACCGCTTCTTCTACGAGGTCGACCCCGTCCTCTCCCCCGAAGAGAAAGCAGCGATCCGCCATACCACCATGCACGATATCATCATGCGCAATACCGGCATCACCCTGATGCAGGACAAGGTGTTCGAGGCAATGCCGCATGAGGAAATCTGTGATAACATGACCGCCGATGTGGCCGGCAACATCTTCACAGAAACCGGCCTGCCGGTGCCGGACGTATCGGTGCGCGTGCTGAGTGACAACAACGCGCAGGAACTGCTCTCCGGCCAGGACGGCGATTTCTACTTCGTCGACGTGCCCGCCTGTAACGTCAACGGCATCGACCTGACAAGGGATAACGATATAACCAACGGCGTTTCCACCGCCGACCTGGTGTTTATCCAGCAGCATATCCTGGGCATCCAAACCCTGGACAGCCCCTACAAGATCATCGCCGCCGATGCCGACCGCAACGGCGCGGTGACCGCCCTGGACCAGATCTACATCCGGAAGGTAATCCTGGGGACCGCCACCGCTTTCCCCAACAACAGCTCCTGGCGTTTCGTCCGGGCCGATTACGAATTCCAGACGGAGAACCCGCTGACGGAGGATTTCCCCGAGACGGTTACGCTGGATGATATCCTGTCCAATGATATGAATATCAATTTCATCGCCGTTAAGGTCGGCGATGTGACCGGCAACGTGGACCCGGGCAACACCCAGAACCGCGTAGCGCCGCGCGCCGTGCTGGCCTTTGAAGTGGACGACATGGAACTGCAGGCGGGCGAAACCTACAATATCGCCTTTGTGTCCGGCGCCTTTGACGGCGTTCGCGGTTATCAGTTCGGCCTCGACTACGACGAGCTGGCACTTGAATTCGAAGGCATGATGCCGGGCAGCCTGTCCGGCTTGTCCGAAGAGAACTTCGGCGTCTTTGCCCGGGAAGGCATGGTGACCACCAGCTGGTTTAAAACCGGGCACTTCGAAACGGCGCCGGGAGAGCCGCTGTTCTACCTGAGCTTCCGCGCCCGCCGCAACGTGCAGCTGAGCGAAGCCCTGGCGCTGAGCGACAGCAAGACCAGGGGCGAGGCCTATGATACTTATCTGGAACCGATGGGCGTAACCCTGGCATTCAACGCTGCCGGCAATGCGCCGGAGGAAAGCGCTTTTGCCTTGTACCAAAACCGCCCGAACCCCTTCGTCAGCACGACGGCCATCCCGTTTGACATGCCGGCGGAAGGCTGGGCGCAGCTCACCGTTTTCGATGTGGCCGGAAAAGCCCTGCTGGTGAGAGAAGGCAATTTCAGCGCCGGCTATAATGAATGGCAGCTCAGCCGAAACGAGATCAGCGCGAACGGCCTGCTCTACTATCGCGTGGAGACGGAAAATGCTACGGCAACGCTGCGGATGATCGTTGCGGAATAGATGAAAACTTTTGATTAGTGAATTATTTTAAAAAGCCGGAACGGATTCCACCGTTCCGGCTTTTCTTTGGACGGGCTGCTTTTAAGCGGCCCGTATACTTCCACTATAACCCCTCCGGATGTTTCCGGTGAAAATCCGTATTCGCCTGATAGAGCGCCGCCAGTTTCAGCACGTCCGCCTCGCCGAACAGTTGCCCGCAGAAGGTGATGCTCGTCGGCAGCCCGTCGATGAAGCCGTTGGGCAGCGACACGCAGGGGTGGCCGGTGAGGTTGGTGCGCAGCAGGTTGGCGCCCGCCCAGGAAGGAGCGAGGAAGACATCAAACTCCCTTAGCGCCCGGTGAGTTTCTTCGATCAGCCGGGTACGCAGGCGGTTGGCCTGAATGTACTCTACCGCCGGAATAAAGCGCGCCTGCCGGAAGACGTTGGGCCAGGCATTTTGGATTTGCCGCACCAGCAAATCGTCCTTTCCGGAGCGGGTCAGTTCATCAAAGGCAGCGGCAGCCTCGGCGCTGAGCACGAAGCCGATATCCGGCACTTCCGGCAGTTCGATGGCAATGGGGGCGATGCCCAGCTTCCGCAGTTTGGCCAGCGCCAGGCTGTCTTGCTCTTTGAACGGGTAATCGCCGCCAAAGTCGCCTTTCAGGTATCCCACCCGTAGTTTTCTGGCATCAGTCTTCTGGTTGTAGTTGAAGGCGGCGGCAACGGTCGTGGGGTCGCGCTCGTCCTGCCCGCGAATGGCCTCGAAGACGATGGCGCAGTCTTCCGCCGTGCGGCAGATGGGCCCGATCTTGTCCATACTCCAGCTCAGCGCCATGGCACCGTGGCGGCTGACGCGGCCGAAGGTAGGCCGCAGGCCGGTCACGCCGCAAACGGTCGAAGGGGAAACGATGGATCCCCAGGTCTCGGTACCGATCGCAAAGGGTACCAGGCCGGCTGATACCGCCGATGCCGAGCCGGCGGAAGAGCCGCTGGACCCTTGCTCCGGATTCCAGGGGTTGCGGGTTTGGCCGCCGTACCACACGTCTCCCCAGGCCAGCGCGCCCAGGGTGAGCTTGGCCACTAGCACCGCGCCGGCGGCTTCCAGCTTTTCGATCACCGCCGCGTCGTAGTTCAGCATCTGGTCTTTATAGGGCATGGCGCCCCAGGTCGTTTTATAGTCCCGGGTGGCCAGCAGGTCCTTGGCACCAAAGGGGATGCCGTGCAGGGGGCCGCGGTACCGGCCCTGGGCCAGCTCTTCGTCCATCTGCCGGGCCTGCGCCAGGGCGCGTTCTCTGGTCAGGGTGATGACGCAGTGAAGGGTAGGGTCGTGCTTTTCCAGCCGCTCCAGGAAAAGCTCCGTCAACTCCATGGAGCTGACCTGCCCGCTTTTGACCAGGGCAGACAGTTGGGTGACGGAGTAGAACGCCAGGCCGTTCAGGTCTTTGGGCCGGCTTACAGCCCCGGGAATATCGAAATACAGGGCCTCCTGCCGGGTATCGGGCACCAGGCCCCGGGGCAGGGGGTTGAACTGCAGGGCAGGCGCCAGCTCGTTCGGAATGTCCTGCCCCCGGATAGAGGCATAACTGCTGAGCTGTTCCTCCAGGCCGGGCAGCATGCTGTCGATCTCGGCCACCGTCATTTCCAGGCCGATGAGGCGGGCGGCCTGCTGCACCGTAGCCCGGTCGACGGGCGCGCGCAGAAAGGTGAAGCTGAGCAGGGCACCGAGTGCCAGGCCGAGGAAAAGGTGGAGTGTTTTTTTCATGTGTCCTGTTTTTGAATGCAATTTTCCGGGAAACTTGTCAAGTCTGCCGCTAATCAGTAAATGTTGTCAAACTTAATTGATAAAGTACTTATTATAGGGCTGAGCGGATCATTATTTTCTCTGTAGTTGCCTCGCCATTTGCCCACAAGACGCGCAGAAGATACCACCCGGCGGGCACATTGCGGACGTCGAGCGTTTGAGAAGAGGGGGCGAAAGAACGGACGAGCCTGCCCGAAGCATCCGCCAGTTCGATGCGCCGGGCGTCCATCTGCCATTGGCCATACCCTAAATGGATACAGTGGTGTGCCGGGTTGGGAAAAACGAGGATTTCAGCTGCCGCCGGCGTGGTTATGCCATCGGGAAGCGTAAATTCATAACAGCCGATATCAAAAGCCCCGCCGAAGGGCCGGGCATTGCCGTCGAGGTCTTCGTTCACAACAGGCGCCGCCAGGTTTGTGCCGGCATCGACGGCCTGCGACCCGGCTGCCAGGTGGAAATCGCCCCCGGCGGCATCCTGGAACAGGGTGGCCAGCGGTGCCGCCACCAGCGAATGCTGGTCCAGGCCCAGCAATTGCCAAACGGATAACAGTACAGCAGAGCCGTCCCCCTCGGCGCTCATCCGGTCGTTTACAATATTGTAGTCGCTTTGCAGGCCGGTGATGTCCTCTGCGGCAATGCAACCCCGCCAGGCGTGCCGGTTGATGATGATGTTGTTGTAAATTTCCGTGCCCTGGCTGGCCCCTGCCTTCAGGAGGATGCCCCAGCGCCCGTCTTCGGGCACGATGATGGTGTTGTTGAATATCTTCGCCCCATTGGTCACGATGGCGCCATCTTGCTGGAACAGGGCGATCCCCTGTCCGAAGTGGTTGTCGTAGATGAGGTTGTTGTACACCACCGGGTCCTGCAGGCCGTCCATATTGATGCCGGCGGCCTGGCCGTTATCGTGGAGGACGTTGCCGTAAATCTGTGCGTCGGAGATGATGCCGTCCCCTCCAGCCGAGAGGTCTCCGTTCAGGTGGATGCCGATGTTGTTGTTGCCAAAGCATTCGTTGTAGCGGATGACGGGCCGGTCGGAGCTGTTGGACACATAGATGCCGTGTTCGTCCACCGAATTGGTGCAGACGTTGTATTCGATCAGGATGTCGTCGGTGAAGGCGGTGAAGATGCCCCGTTCCGCGTTGCCGTCGCAGCGGCAGTTGCGCACTACGCAGTGATTGGAGAGGACAACGCGAATGCCGTTGCCGTTGCCCGGCATGCCATTCACTGTAAAGCCGTCGACCACCACGTAGTCAGCATTTTCGATGTTGATGCCGTCGTTCCGTATTGGGCCGCTTTGGTTGATGAGGGCGTTGACGCCCGAGGCCTGAAAGACGATGGGGGCGGCGCTCGTCCCGTTCCTGTCCCGCAGGTCGAAGCCGTTGTAAGCGCCGTCGGCTACGAAGACGGTATCTCCTGCCTGTACGATATCCGCAGCGTACTGCAGGGTGAGAAATGCCTCCACCGGGGAGAGGCCGGAATTGGCGTCGGAGCCGGCATTGGAGACGTAGTAGGTGGCGGCGAGGAGGTTAAAGTTGAGGTTGAGGAGGATGGCCAGGAGAAGGGGCCAGGGTTTTGGTGTTTTCATAATATCGGTTTTGAATAGAATACTTTCGGAGAAAAACGCCACAGCCGGTAACGTATTTTCCGATGTGCGGACTATTGGCAAATTAGGGATTCACTGACACATAAACACATAAACACATACACACATACACACATACACCATGGCACTCACCGAATCCAACATGCTCACCCTGGGCACCAAAGCCCCGGATTTTACCCTGCCCGACACCGTTTCCGGCAAAGTGGTCAGCCTTTCCGACATCCGTTCGGACAAAGCGACGGTCGTGATGTTCCTCTGCAACCACTGTCCCTACGTGATCCACACCAATCCGGAGATCATTCGCCTGGCCAGGGAATACCAGGAGAAGGGCGTCCGCTTCGTGGCCATCAGTTCCAATGATGCGGCCAAATACCCGCAGGACGGCCCGGAGGAGATGAAAAAACACGCCAAAAAAGTGGGCTACCCCTTCTCCTATCTCTACGACGAGAGCCAGGAAGTAGCCCGCGCCTACGACGCCGCCTGTACGCCGGATTTCTATGTTTTTGATGAAAATCTGGCCCTCGTCTACCGCGGCCGCCTCGACGCTTCCCGCCCCAACAGCGGCGTCCCGCTGACCGGCGAGGACCTGCGCGCCGCCCTCGACGCGGTGCTGGCCGGAGAAGCGGTGCCGGAGAAGCAGTATCCGAGCGCGGGGTGTAATATTAAGTGGAAGATGTGATAACAGAGCCATTGAGAAAAGTAAGGGAACTGTAGGGCAGCACAATGTTGCTCCTGGTGCCCAAACTTCGAACCTTGAACACATTTTCTATTGTTCGTTCAAAGTTACCGGTTATCGGCCATGAACGATTTACAACGCTGTAGTGTTGAGCTTCCAACACATATAAGGTGTGAGGATTTTCCGTATCTTTGCACGTTAATCACTGAAGATGAAAACCATAACCATCGATTTACCGGATTCCGTCGAACTGGGAGAACAAGAAGCCACGATATATCTGGTATCCCGGCTATTCGAGGTAGGCATCTTATCTCTTGCGCAGGCTGCCGAGGTGGTGAAAATGAATAAGAGAGAATTCATGGAAGTGATCGGAGATTATGGCGTTTCATTATTCAACTATTCTCCAGAAGAACTGGTAAAGGATGTAGAAAATGTCAGAAATCGCAACCGCTGACACGAATTGAAAATTATGTTTCCTGAATACGACGTGATAGTAGTAGGTGCCGGCCACTCCGGCTGCGAGGCCGCTGTAGCTGCCGCCAATATGGGTTCCCGGGTGATGCTGGCGACGATGAACATGAACACCATCGCCCAGATGTCGTGCAACCCGGCTATGGGCGGGGTGGCCAAGGGGCAGATCGTGCGCGAGATCGACGCCCTGGGCGGTTATTCCGGCATCGTGACCGACCATACCATGGTGCAGTTTCGCATGCTGAACCGCTCCAAGGGGCCGGCCATGTGGAGCCCCCGCGCCCAAAGCGATCGCATGCTCTTTGCCCGCAAATGGCGCGTGATGCTGGAAGAACACCCCAATATCGACTTCTGGCAGGAGATGGTCACCGGTATCATCGTGAAGGGCGGCGTAGTGAAAGGCGTGCGCACCGGCATGGGCCTGGAAATCCCCGCCAAAGCGGTGGTGCTGACCAACGGCACTTTCCTCAACGGCATCATCCACATCGGCGAAAAGCAGTTCGGCGGCGGGCGCGCCGGCGAAAAGGCCGCCAAAGGCATCACCGAACAGCTCGTCGGGCTGGGCTTCGAGGCCGGCCGCATGAAGACAGGCACCCCGCCCCGCGTCGACGGCCGCACCCTCGACTGGAGCGCCATGGAACTGCAGCCGGGAGACGACAACCCCGGCAAGTTCTCCTACACCGACACGCCCCAGCTGGAAAAACAACTGCCCTGCCACATCGCCTACACCAGCCCGGAGGTACACGACATCCTGCGCACCGGATTCGATCGCTCGCCCATGTTCAACGGCCGCATCCAGGGGTTGGGGCCGCGCTACTGCCCCTCCATCGAAGACAAGATCGACCGCTTCGCCGATAAGGACCGCCACCAGCTCTTCGTCGAGCCGGAAGGATGGGATACCTGCGAAATCTACGTCAACGGTTTCTCTTCGTCCCTGCCGGAAGACGTGCAGTACAAGGCCCTGCGCACCGTGCGCGGCTTCGAAAACATGAAGATGTTCCGCCCGGGCTATGCCATCGAGTACGACTTCTTCCCGCCCACCCAGCTGAAAACCTCCCTGGAGACCCACCTGGTGAAGAACCTCTTCTTCGCCGGGCAGATCAACGGCACCACAGGCTACGAGGAAGCCGGCTGCCAGGGCCTGATGGCGGGCATCAACGCCCACCTGGCCATCCGCGATCAGGAGCCTTTCATCCTGAAGCGCTCCGAGGCCTACATTGGCGTGCTGATCGACGACCTGGTCAACAAAGGCACCAAAGAACCTTACCGCATGTTCACCTCCCGCGCCGAATACCGCATCCTGCTCCGCCAGGACAACGCCGACCTGCGCCTGACGCCCCTGGCCCAAAAGCTGGGCATCTGCGGCGCCGACGAGCGCATGATCCGCGTGGCCGCCAAGCAGGACGCCGCCCAAGCCATCGAAAAATTCTTTGAAGAATACAGCGTCGAGCCGGGGCAGGTCAACCGCTACCTCGAAGAACAGGGCACCAGCCCCATCCCCCAGAAGGTCAAGCTGCAGGGCATCCTGCTGCGCCCGCAGATCGGCATGGCGGGCCTGCGCAGCGTGCTGCCCGCCCTCGATGAATTCCTGCAAGGCTACGAACCCGAGTTCATCGACCTGGCCGAGATCAATATGAAATACGAGGGCTACATCCAGCGGGAGCAGGAGCGCGTGGAGAAGATGAACCGCCTGGAGGCCGTTCGCCTCAGCGATACTTTTGATTACCAGCAGTTGTCTTCCCTCTCCAAGGAAGCCCGCGAGAAGCTCTCGCAGATCAGGCCGCGCACGGTGGGTCAGGCCAGCCGCATCAGCGGGGTGTCGCCGGCGGATATTTCGGTGTTGCTGGTGCATATGGGGAGGTAGGGGGGGCTGGAGGCGGTCTTTGACCTTTCCCGGCACTTCTTCAGCTTCGAGGTGGAAACGGATCACTTACAGGCAGCACTTTATTACAAAAGCCTATTTCCCTGCGGATTATGATCCGTACACCTGCGCTGTAACGATGACGGACATCGCCCATATCTTTGGCCTGCGGGAAAAGGCAAAGGAATGGTTTGGTTTGTCAGAACGTACGAGTATGTTTTTGAGAATTATTCGGATGAGGAAAGGAGGGCTGTTCTGGATGAGATTGGGTATTTTATTTCGTTGGAAGCTTTTGGGGTTGACCTGGGAGAGATCATAATATCCTGATAATGGACTTGCCACAGACCGGGCTATTCGTGACTTCCGATGGTCGATCCTTGTGGATTCCTCCTTGCAGTCAGCTCACTCCTATCCCTAAGCCGGATGTCAGTAAGGGCTGATCTACTGACATCAGTATTTACTGCTAAAGACTGTCATTCATTCAGTACCGGCGTTCGCTCTTTTTCTTTTCAGCAGCAGTAATCCAAACGGGAACGGCTTATCAGGATTTGAGCCGCTTTTTCCAGATAGCAGGGTCTTGTTTGGAGCTTAATACCCCAAAAACAGAAATATCCTCCTTTTCGACAGTGTAGAAGATGGTATAATTGAACTTGTGGACAATAGCCCTCCGGATATGGGCTTTTTTGGAGGAAATGGGCTGATACAGGTAGGGGTTTTTCTCGATGGTATTGAGGGCAGCCCGCAGGAAGAGCAGGAAGTCAAGGCCAAGCCCTTTCCGCTTGTCTTCGAACCAGGAAAAACCGTCAACTATATCCTGCCGGGCTTCATCGGTGAATTGTAAACTATAGGTGGGCATCCATCAGATTGTGTAGCCGGAGAGCAGCGATTTTTCAATATCCTCCCAGGAATGAAGGCCGGTTTTGCCTTCTTTCAACAGCTGATACCTTCTTTCCAGTTCGGCTTCCAGCTCTGGGGAAATCACCATTTCCTGAGCGTCGGAACTGTCGGCGATATCATCCCAAATCTTCTCCACCAGGACGATCTTTTCCTCCAGGCTAAGCTTCGATATTTGTTCAAGTAACTGTGTCATAGTCCAAATATAGCACTATCCGAGATCATTTTCAACAAAACACCAAACCCCTCCACCCTTGCTTCCGCCTCCGCCTGCTGAGTCCTGATGCCTTCGCAAAAAGGGAGGAAACCTCAATTATCCCGTCCGGAAGACGGGAGCAGAAAAGAAAAACTGCCCGGGAGAAAGGGAGTTTTCCTTATTGGCACAAAATCCGAAATGTTTTTTTTCTATAAGCCTTTATTCAAGGATAAGGACGAAAATTTTATAGCACCGGATAAGCCCGTTCCCTGATAATCGGTATTCCTATGCAGCTTCCTCCTTCTGGCCCGTTCCAGAAACTGCCTCATTGTTTTGAGGGTTTTGTTGCCATAAGCAAGCTGGACATTTCTTTCGGCAAGCCAGTCGATCAGCTTCAGCCGGAAATTCCAGTCCACATCCTCATAATCAACGAAAACCGGCCAGCGCCTGACATTTCTCACCCTCCCCAACTGACGAAAATCATACCTGCCAACAATAAAATGGCGGAAATTTAGGGTAATAAGTAACCAAATTCCTTACTTATGCGCACCCTAGAAAAAATATTCCCAGGCTTTTTCGCTGCCTTAGGCATCACGCTGGCTGCAACCTGGTTCGCCCTCGTCATCGTCGGGGCGGCCAACATGATCGTGCATATCCTCTTCCTCTTTTTCGCCGCGTTCATTTTCGAAATATACTCCTCCAACCAGGAATATGAGGCCAATGAGGCCAGGAGAAAACGGGAAATGGAGGAGGTGGACAGAATGCTGGACGAGCTGAAACATGACGATCACGAAGAAATGATCCACGAACTGGAAGAAGAATATAACCTGTAATTTTTCTCTGAACAAATAAACACTGTTGGACAACGGATGGAAGCAGTAGCCTCTTTTGTGAGCCTACTGCTTCTTGTTTTCAGGCAACAAAACCTTTGTGATTCTTCGTGTCTTTGAGTCTTTGTGGCAGAAAAGCCCCATTCACGCAAAAAAAATCCCCCATGCCCGGGGGCGATGGGGGAAGTGAAACCTCTCAAAGATTTCCGGATACTACCTTACTACCACAAACCGTGTGCCAAAAACATCTCCGTCCATGCGCAGCAGGTAAGTTCCGGGTTGCAGCCGGCTGATGTCGAACGCCTGCTGGTTGGTGCCGGCAGCTACATTCCAGCGTTCCACCTGCACCTCCTGGCCGAGCAGGCTGGTGATGCGGGCCTGCACCACGCGATCTTCCTTGGATTCATACCGGACCGTCAGCTGCCCGCGGGCCGGGTTGGGGAAAACGCTGAGGACTTCGCGCGCCGCGCCGGAAGCCGTCTTGCCGGAAGGCACCGCGCCGGAAGCCTGCCGCGCGCCGACATTGATGCAGAAATTCGTCGTTTCCGAAAACCCGAAGCTGGCGCCGGAGGCCAGGGTGGCGCCACCGGCGTCGCGAAGGATGTAAGACCCCACGCCGTACCCGCAGCAAAGGCCGTCGCCGTAGGAGTCGTAGATGGTGAAATCGTAGCAGCCGGTGCTCAGGCAGGCCGTCTGCACCACCGTCGAACCATCGGGCTGGTTGCCGTAGGGGCCGCCCGAAGCCACGACGTTGCCGCCGGCGTCGGTGATCTCCCAGTCTGTTTCCTCGGGGTAGTTGTCCAGGTTGAGGGTCAGGGTGACGTCGGCGCAGCCGCCGCCGGCCCCGGTCGACAGGGATATGTCGTCGATGGCCATATCGCCCTGCCAGGTGTCTCCGGTCGTGCCCACAAACCGCAGCTCCAGGCTGCCGCCGGCGTAGGCGCTGAGGTCCACGTCGGCAGAGAGCCAGGAGTTGCCCCGGTTGCCGGCGCGCGACCAGACTTCGGACCAGGTGCTGCTGCCTGCCTGCCGCGCCTGTAGTTCCAGGCCGCCCATCGACAGGGCGCCGTACAGGTGGTACCGGAAGCTGAAGGTAGCGTTGCCGGCAGCCGACAGGTCGAAGCAGGGGCTGTTCAGGATGGTGACTTTTCCGGGGTAATTGGGGCTGGAGGATTCCACATACACATACCAGCTGCCCTGGGCGGCGCTGCCGGGGCCGGTGCTGCTGGAGGGCGTACCGCCGCTTCTTCTCGTCCAGTCGAAATCGTCGCCGCTGCCCTGCGTCCAGTCGCCGAAGCCGTTCTCGAAGCCTTCCGTGTACGGGAAATCGCTGATGCCGCCGCTGCAACCGCCGCCGCCGGCAGGATTGACGGTGATATAGGCCGTTTTGGTTTCCGTATCGCTGCCGCTGGCGTTGGAGGCGGTCAGGCTGACGTTGTAGGTCCCGGCGGTGTTGTAGGTGATGCTTGGGTTTTGAGTGCTGCCCGACGCCGGGCTGCCGCCCGGGAAGGACCAGGACCAGGAGGTGGGGTTGTTTGTGGAAAGATCGGTGAAGCTGACGCTTTGCCCTTCGGTGACGGTAGTGGCGCTGGCGCTGAAATCGGCGACCGGCGGCGCGGCGTTGCCGGCGGAGATTTCAATATCGTCAATACACAGGTCGCCCTGCCAGGAGGTGCTGGTCGTCCCGGAAAACCGCAGGCGCAGCTCACTGTCTCCGCCATAGGCAGACAAGTCCACGCTCACGCTGGCCCAGCTGCTGCCCTGGTCGCCGCTGCGCGTCCAGACGTCCGACCAGCTACTCCCGTCGGTGCTGGCCTGCAGGCGGATGGTGCCCACGGAGTTGCCGAGCATGTGGTACTGGAACGAAATCTCGGCAAAGGACAATCCGGACAGGTCGAAGCAAGGCGACTGGAGGATGGCCTGTTTCGCGGGATAATTGGGGCTGGATGCTTCTACATACATATAAAAACTGCCATCCGCCGCGGCCGAGGGGCCGGTGCCGGAGGAAGGCGTGCTGCCGGTCCGGCGCGCCCAGTCGAGGTCGTCTGCCGTGCTTTGCGTCCAGGCACCCTGGCCGCTTTCGAAGCTTTCGCTGTAGGGGAAAGCGCTGATGGTGGTGGAGCAGGTTGGCCCGCCCCCTCCGCCGGCGCATACTGTCGACGAAGCCAGGGACGCCCGGCGGGGGCTGTTGGCCATCACGGCCTGCATGCGGGCCTTCTGGTCGAGGGTGAAAATGTTCATGCAGGCGTCGTTGGTATAGTCCATATAATTGCGGACCATATCGGTAGAGCCGCAGGAGACGTGGGTGGTGGGGCAGCCGTAGTTGGCGGCGTCCGACTCCGGCGTGTCGGCGCAGTAGTCGTCGATGCCGCAGCCGCCGTCGCCCCAGATGTGGCGCAGGCCGAAGCAGTGGCCCACCTCGTGGGTGCCGGTACGGCCCTGGTTGTAGGTGTTGCCCTGCGGGTTGGGCGTGTCGGTGCTGCCCACTGAGGACGTGAGGAGAACAACGCCGTCCGTACTGGCGGCGCCGCCGTTGGAGTTGAGGCCCGGCAGGCCCGACTGGCTGGGAAACTGGGCGTAGCCCAGGATGCCGCAGTTGATGTCCATCACCCAGATGTTGAAATACTGGTTGGGATCCCATTGGGATTGGGGCTTGATCGTCCCTTCGATGTAGGCGTCGTTGAAGCCGCCGCTGCAGGTGCCGTAGGGCGGCGCCGACCAGCCTTGGGAATTGCGGTTGATGCGGTTGATTCCTGGCTCTGCCAGCGTGCTGCCGTCGGGCGCCACGATGGCCGGGCAGAACTCGATCTCCGCATCGGCGCCGACCGGGTTGTTGTTGTAACCGGAAGTGCCGAGGATGCGGCGGAAGTCGTTGTTCAGTTGTTCGACCTGGGCGTTGATGTACGTGGCGCTCAGGTTGTCGCCGGACCCGACGGATTCGCCGTTGTGGATGATGTGGAAGACCACCGGTATCGTCAGAACCACCGAGCGGAAAGCCTGTTCCTGTTGGTAGGCCCGCACCCGGGGCGACAGCCACGCTTCAAACTCTTCCAGCGTGCCCAGCTCGGGATGCTGCTCCCGCAGTTGCTGGTCCGCTTCCATGGTATAACAGCGGACGACATCCTGGCCCTGAGCATTAAGGTTGGAGGCTGCCAAAAGCAGCAGCAGCCCCAGTAAGGAGTACTTCGTTTTTGAGATCATCATTAATCGAGTTTTTGGTACAATACACAAATAAATACTAATCGTTTGCCGTCGATTTGGACTGCGGCAAGTTTATGAAATTCATCTTCATAAATGGGGATTAGCGAAGTTGCAGAGAGATAAGTATCCAGGCAAATATCCCGGCGCACGCCAGCATAATGACCAACTGCCAAATGGTTACAGCAGGGGAGTATAGCTACGGGTATTCCGGTGTTATGGTATTGCGGCCTGCCAGATGCCGGCCTGCCGTCAGCACCGGAACCCCCGCAATGAATGCCGGCCCGTAATACTGAACAACCATGAAACCTGAAATAGTCGTCGGCACAAAACAGGCTAACCCCCGTAATGCTTTTTAGTTGCTATTGTTTCCGGGCTGGGTAAGGGCAGTTTGAATCGGAAAACTGGAGTTGGAACGTGTGGTTCAAGGTGTGGAACAGATATAACCTCGAAGCAGTTGAAATTCTGATTCGCAGCAAATTTACATTTATATTTTATTTTTTAAAATAAAAGGGAGGAGAAATGGAGTGGATGGCCTACGCGGCAAAAACTTCCTTCGTCTGCCATTTGGCCATATCGGCAGAATTCTTCCCCTGATTGTCAAAACCTTCCCTAAATTTGCCCTCCACCAAACTTAAACCATTTCCCCTTATGAAACGTACAATCCTACATCTGGCACTTGCAATGGCTTTTACCCTGACGACGATGAACATCACAAATGCACAATTCATCTTTCCCAAAACCGATACCGACCTGGTGGTAGATACCCTGCATGGGTTCTACCTGACTGACCCCTATCGCTGGCTGGAAGACAAAGCCGCCCCTAAGGTACAAAAGTGGAGCCGCGCCCAGCACGAGGCCACCCTCGACTACGTCAACGGCTCTTATCCCGAAATACCCGGCCTGCGCGACGAAATCCAGGCCTATATCGACCGCGACATCATCAGCCCTATGCAGCTGGTGGCCGACCGGCAGTTCTACACCATCCGCAAAAAGGGCGACAAGCAGGCCAAGCTCTACACCCGCCTCGACGGCGAAGACATCCTGCTGTTCGACCCGGAAAAGCTGGATCCCTCCGGCAAAACCTCCATGACCGGCAGGGATTTTACCCAAAAGGCCGAACGGGTGGCCGTCGGCGTCCAATCCAAAGGGGCGGAGATCAGCACCTACTACATCCTGGATACCAGAACCGGGGCAGTGCTGGGCGACCCCATCGAAGGGCTGCGCGGCTTCTCCTGGACCAAGGACGAAAAACACGCCTACCTGTGGGTGCGCACCCAGGAGATGATCGACCAGCAGAAGCCGGTGGAGGTGCGCTTGCACAAGATCGGCAGCCCCCGCAGCGAGGATGTAGCGCTGCTCATCCCCCAGGATTCGAAAAACGTAGCCTCCGTTTCCGATACCCGCTACAGCGACCTGACCTTTTTCAGCGAGGGCGACTTCTATGCCACCCACTCCCTGCGTTTGAAACCGATCGGCTCCGATAAAGACCCGGTGGAGATTTATGCCAACCAAAAATTCCGGGCTTCGCCTAATGCCATCGGCAATAAAATCTACTTCTACACCAACCACGAAGCGCCCAATTTCAAGCTGATGGTGGCCGACAAGAGCAGACCCGGCTTCGAAAACTGGAAAACACTCATTCCCGAAAAAAAGGATATCGTCCTGGAAGGCTATACCGTAACGGACGATTACATCATCACTCAGGAGAAGAAAGATGTGCTTAGCCGCCTGCGCCTCTACAGCCTGGATGGCAAGTTCATCCAGGAGATCGAAGCGCCGGAGGTAGGCAACATTTCCTGGGTCAGCTACAACCGCGACGTGGATGCTGTTTTTGCCGGCCTGAGCACCTTTACCAGCCCGTCCAAAATCTTCCGCCTCAATCCGGCCCGGCTCGCTGACAAAAACCTGGAATGGGAGCTCTTCTACGAGCAGGAGGTACCGGTGAACACCGATGAGATCGAGGCCCGCATCGAGTTCTTTGAATCCAAAGACGGCGCCCGCGTGCCCATCTTCATCGTCCACAAAAAAGGGATAGCGCTGGATGGCAACAACCCGACTCTGCTCTATGGATACGGCGGCTTCAATATCGGCATTTCACCCTCCTTCGTTGGCCTGCGCGCCTCTTTCATCAACCGGGGCGGCGTCTTCGCCGAGGTAGGGCTCCGGGGCGGAGACGAATTCGGCGAGCAATGGCATGAAGACGGCATGCTGTTCAAAAAGCAGAACACCTTCGACGACTTTATCGCCGCCGCCGAATACATGATCCGGGAAGGGTATACCAATGCCGGCCGGCTGGCCATGGAGGGCGGTAGCAACGGCGGCCTGCTGGTCGGCGCAGTGCTCACTCAGCGCCCCGACCTCTTCAAGGCGGCCACCTGCGCCGTGCCCCTGCTCGATATGATCCGCTATCACAAGTTCCTCATCGCCCGCTACTGGATTCCCGAATACGGCGACCCCGACAAAAAAGAGGACTTCCAGAATATCCTCCAGTACTCCCCCTACCACAACATCCGCATGGGCGTCAACCACCCCACGACGCTGGTCATCGCCGGCGAGAACGACTCCCGGGTGGACCCCCTGCACGCCAAGAAGTTCGTCGCCGCCCTGCAGAACAACCCCGGGCAGGTGGACCCCATCCTGCTGTATATCAACTACGACAGCGGCCACGGCTCCGGCCAGTCGACGGAACAGCTGATCGATTTCTACGAGTTCCGGACGCGGTTTTTGCTGTATCAACTGGGGATGGTAGATGGGATGGAGCGGTAGAGGAGTGATTGCCCTTCGACAAGCTCTTAGGTCAATGGCCGGAAAGGAGAGTGTTCAAAACGCTGTGTCTTTCTTATTAACCGCTGAGGCCGCAGAGTTGCGCAGAGAGACCGCAAAGTATTCGCTGTCAAGCGAATACTCTGCGTTTCTCAGCGACCTCAGCGGTTCAAAACTTGCTGGCAGACACACTTTTCTGGACGGTCCCTCAGAAAGGGTTTGTGTGCTCTTTCGCATTTGCCGGAGCAAAATCAGAAAGAGATCGGAATACCTCTTAACTCACCGGTAATAATCCGCCATTTCCATCATCAGCCCGTTCACCAGGTCGTACCACTTATAGTGGCGGTCGTTGGTAGCCAGGGCGATGGTCACTTCGTATTCGGGCAGGTACATCAGGATAGCGCGGTAGCCCATCAGGGCACCGGTATGGCCCATGTGGAGGATGCCGTTGTCGTCCCACAGGCGCATGCCCAGGCCGTAGTGGTCGCCCCCGACGGTCTTTCCGATGTCTTTGATCATTTCCTGCAAAGAGGTATCGCTCACCAGTTTTCCGGTATAGAGGGCGTGGCCAAAGCGGGCAATGTCGCTGGGGGTGGAGACGATGGCGCCGGCGGCGCCGACTGCCGACTGATGATATTCATAGGCGCGGTCGTTTTCCGCCAGGCTGTCGATCTTGTTGCGGCGGGTGCTGAAATCATCGTAGAGGGTTTGTTTCAGGCCGAGCGGATCGAAGATGTATTCTTTGTAGGCTTCCCCCAGGGGTTTCTCCAGGACTTTCTCGATGAGTTCGCCCAGCAGGTAGAATCCCGTGTTGGAATAGGCATAACCCTGGCCCGGCCGGAAACGCGCCCGCCGGTTGGAGGCGAAGTAATGTATGTCGCCGGGTTTCCAGGTGCGGTATTTCCAGTTGCCCCGGTAAAAGGCAGGATGGTTGAGATGGTCGATGACGCCGGCGGTATGGCTGAGCAACTGCCGGATGGTCACCTCTTTGCTGTAGGGGATATTTTCGACGGGAAGGTAGTCGTAGAGTTTATCGTCCAGTTGGAAGCGCCCTTCTTCTACCAGGCGCAGGATCAAAGCAGAGGTGAACAACTTGGAGACGCTGGCTACCCGGTAGCGGTGGCTGGGGTTTACCGGCTCGTTATTCCAGGGGTTGCTTCGCCCGGCGGTGGATGTGTGCAGGGTGCCGTCGGGGGTAATGATGGCAGCTGAAGCCCCCAACAGGTTGCTCACTTCTTTCTCATAAAGGCTGGAAAAGGCCTCGCCCAGGTGTTGTTTCACGGAATGGCCGTACTTCACATCCAGGCTGATCATTTTGGTGCGGATCACCCGCCCGTCATCGGCTTTGATGGTGATGACGTATTCGCCTTTATCCTCCCGGCCCGGATTGCCGTACAGTTGCACCAGATAAGGATCGAAAGTCAGCCAGTCCGGCAGGTTGTGGGCGGTAACTTTTAAAACATCGTGGTCGAGATCTTCCACTTCGATATCCAGTTCAAAAGGAGATTCGGTGAACGCCTGAATATATCCACCTGCCGGCTCCACGAAAATGGGAGGCGTATTGAAAGGGTCAGCAATTGCAGCGATAAGGCCCGACAGCGCCAGAATAAAGACGGCTGCCGGCCATCGGGTGTGTTTCATATGTGCCGCCAGTTTTTTACAATTGGACAAATAGAAAAAGCCGAAGGATACCGATTCCGAAATAATCCCGAGACATATATACGAAATTACCAACGTTATTCCCAGCATTTAGTTACAGAAATATCCCGGCCTTTTTCGCGACTTTAACTTTTTGAAGGGTTCCGTCAGTAAAACTGCACAATATCCACCAGCAACCCATTCACCAGGTCGAACCATCGGCTGTGTGGGTCATTGGTGGCCAGGACGATGCAAAGGCCCTTTGCCGGCACGTACATCAGGATGGTGCGGTAATCCATCAGGGCGCCGGTATGGCCGTGGTGAATAATGCCGTGGTCGTCCCACAGCCGGGTACCCAGGCCGTAGTGGTCCCCGCCGACGGCGAAGCCATAGTCCGCCGTCATTTGTTCCAGCGAAGCCTGGCTGAGAAACTGCCCCCCGTAGACGGCCCGGCCGAACTTAGCGACATCGGTGGGGGTGGAAACAATAGCCCCGGCGGCGCCGACAGCTGAAAGGTGGTATTCGTAGGCGCGGATGTTTTCCGCCAGGTTCTCTATTTTATTGGACCGGGTGCTGAAGTCATCGTACAGAGTCTGGTCCAGGCCCAGGGGTTGAAAAATCCATTGCTTGAAGGCCTGGCTCAGGGGCAGCCCGGTCACCTTTTCGGCGAGGGCCCCCAGCAGGTAGAAGCCGGTGTTGGAATAGGCGTAAGCCGTGCCGGGTTCGAACAGCATGCCTCTTTGCACCGCGTAGTCGATAATGTCCTCATTCGTCCAGGTGCGGGTCATCCAATTGCCGGTGAAGAAGTCGCTGCTGTTGAGGTGGTCCACCAGGCCGGCGGTATGGCTCAGCATCTGGCGGATGGTGATGGCCTGGCTGTATTGCAGGCCGTCGATGGCCAGGTAATCCTGCACCGGGTCGTCCAGCCCGAAATAGCCTTCTTCCACCAGCCGCAGGATCAGGGCGGCGGTAAAAATTTTGGACACGCTGGCCATCCGGTAACGGTGGCCGGCGTTGACGGGGGCATCGCTGAAGTAACTGTGCTTGCCGGCGGTGGAGGCCAGCAACTGCCCGTCCGGAGTGGCCACGGCCGCCGAAACGCCCATGATGCCGGTAGTGGTGAGGCTGAAATGCTGCAACAGCTCCATGTCCAGTTTTTCCTGGAGGCTGAGCAGCACTCCCACCCTGATAGTGAGTTTTTGGCTGCGCTGGTCCTTCCCGTCGTCGGCGATGATGGTGAGTTCGTAATTTCCTTCATCCTGGCGGGAGGGGATACCCCGGAGCTTGCCGGCGGCCGCATCGAAGCTGAGCCATCCGGGCAATCCTTCTACGGAAACCATCACCTCGTCTCCATCGACATCCCCGACAAGGATAGAAAGGACGAAGGAGGAATCCGCATAGGCCGTGGCCTGCGCCGGCGCGTTGATCTCGGGCGGGTGGTTGACGGGAGGCGCCACCGTTTCTTTGGCACAGGTGGACAGGAGCGAGGTGGCAAGAAAGGCAAGGGGGATAAAACGTAGAAATGAGGACATGTGAATGGTTGTTTTTCCGGAAAGATAGGGAGAATTCGGGAGAGGGGGAGAGTGGGAGAGTGGGAGAGTGGGAGAGTGGGAGATGGGGAGATGGGGAGATGGCAGGGCCAACGCATCATGATGGTAAATATATGGTTGAGATTGTCAAAAACATTACTTTACTTTGTGTTGTTAAACAGGGACACGCAAAGTCTATACAATCAAAGTGCTAAGGCATCGAACATACCGCCTGATAGGGAGCCTGGGTTTGCTCCTGCTCTTCGTCCTGCCCATGGGCGTGCGGGATGCCCATCACCTGCTGGAAGCCCACGAAGCTATCCTTGCCTGCGACGCCAGCGGCAACGACCAGCACCTCCACGGCGAAGAGCTGAAGCACCACGACTGCACCCTTTGCCTGATCCATTATGCCCAGTTTTTGGAAGCGGAGCCTCCGGCGGCCTACACCTCCGTGCCTTCCCTGCTGGTAGAAGAACAATTCGAGTATTCCTTTTTTCATAATCATCCATCCCTTTCCCATATCCGGGAACGTGGCCCACCTTGTTTCGCCCTTTTTGTGTAGTATCGAAATTGTATCAAAAGAAAGGTGAAACATGAAGAAAAGGCTGTTGCTGAAGTGGCAATGGCTCCCGGTATTGGCCCTGATCGGCCAGGTGCTCCAGGCACAGAATAATTGTGACATTACCCTGCGGGGTAAAGTCGTGGATGCGCACACCCGGGAGCCGGTAGCTTTTGCCAATGTTGCTATCGAAGGCAGTGATATCGGCGCCATGGCCGACGAGAACGGCCTGTACAGCATAGACAACATTTGCGAAGGTTCTTATATCATAGTATGCTCACACGTGAATTGCGACCATATCGAGCATCAGATCACGCTTACCGAAGACACCCAGAAAGACTTCGTACTGGAACCCCACGGAGTCTTCATCCAGGAAGTCCTGGTAAAAGGCAAGGCAGTGCCGCTGAAGGCCGCGGGCGCCGGCGCCACGCTCGACGCCGCCCAGCTTAGCTCCGAGCGTGGGCTGACCCTGAGTGACGCCATCGGCAAACTCCCCGGCGTGACGACCCTCAACACCGGTGCCTCCATCGCCAAGCCGGTCATCCAGGGGCTGCACAGCAACCGCGTACTGGTGCTCAATAACGGCATCCGACAGGAAGGCCAGCAGTGGGGCACCGAGCACGCTCCGGAGATCGACCCCTTCCTGGCCGATCAGGTCACCGTCGTCAAAGGTGCCGGCAGCGTGCGCTATGGTGCCGACGCCATCGGCGGCGTGATCCTGGTGAAACCCCGCCCGCTGCCGGAAAAAGCCGGCATCGGCGGCGAGCTCAACCTCCAGGGCCTGAGCAACGGCCGCACAGGCATCGCCTCCGGAACGGTGGAGGGCCGGCTCAGCGGCAAACTGCCCGTCAGCGGCCGCCTGCAGGGCACCCTGAAACGGGGCGGCAACCTGCAAACGCCCGATTACTTCCTGGACAATACCGGCGTGGAGGAGGCCAACTTCTCCTGGGCCCTGGGCCTGAAACAGGGAAAGTGGAACACCGAGCTGTTCTTCTCCCGTTTCTACACCCGCCTGGGTATCTTCAGCGGCGCCCACATCGGCAACCTCACCGACCTGCAAAACGCCATCGAACGGGAACGGCCGTTACAGGACGGCACCTTCACTTACGAGCTGGGCCGCCCCCAACAGCGCATCTACCACGAACTGTTTAAGTGGAAGGGCGAGCTGGAAACCGGCGATAAGGGAACCCTGCAACTGCAACTGGCCCGCCAGTTCAACCGCCGGCAGGAGTTCGACGCCCACCGCCCGTACGGCGACCTGCCCGACAACTTCGACGAGCCGCAGATCGAGTTCGAGATCACCACCCATACCGCCGAGCTGAGCTGGGAACACGACCCCATCCACAACCTGCGGGGCAGCGCCGGCGCTCTCTTCATGCGGCAGGCCAATACCACCGACCGCGGCGCCCTCATCCCGAATTATGAAAATTACACCGTGGGCGCCTTCTGGATCGAACGCTGGAAGAACTACCCCTTCCCCCTGGAAGTGGAAGGCGGCCTGCGCTACGATTACCAGTGGATGGACGTCGGCCTGCAGGGGCGGGACAGCATCAACCGGCAGCTGGGTTTCAGTAACTTCTCCGGGACGATCGGCGCCATCTACCGCTTCTCCAAACTGGTGGAACTGCGCTTCAACGCCGGGACAGCCTGGCGGGCACCCAACGTGAACGAACTGTTCAGCGACGGCGTACACCACGGTGCCGCCTCCTTCGAAACGGGCGACCCCAACCTGCGGCCGGAACGCGCCTTCAACAACAGCCTTTCTATCGAACTGGATGACAAGGACAAGCTGAGCGCCACGCTCAGCCTCTTCTACAATGTCATCGACGATTTCATCTTCCCCGAACCACAGGCAGAACCGGTCCTGACCATCCGGGGTGCCTTCCCGGCCTTCGGCTACGCCCAGGCCGACGCCCGCCTCATGGGCTTCGACTGGCAGGCGGCCTACGAAGTGATGCCCGGCCTGCAACTGGAAAGCCAGGCCTCCCTGCTGCGCGCCTGGAACCGCAGCCGGCAGGAATACCTCAGCCTCATGCCGCCCGACCAGTTCGAGCACGCCCTGCGGTACACCTTCGGAAAAGGAGAAGGCGATAACACCGCTCCCTACCTCCGCCTGGCGATGATCAACGTGCTGGAACAAACCCGCGTTCCGGGATTCAGCTCCGCTCACCTAACGGGGACGGACTACGCTCCGCCGCCGGCCGGCCATACCCGCTTCAAGCTGGAAGGAGGGGCGCGGTTCCGCCTGGGCAGGCAACCCTTCGAGGTTAACCTGGCCATCTTCAACCTGTTCAACGCCAGCTACCGGCAGTACCTCAACCGCTTCCGTTATTTTGCAGATGAGACGGGCAGAAATGTGTCAGTGCACCTGCGGGTCCCGTTCGGGAATGGTTAGGTTGGCCGAATGCAGGAGTGCGGGGCAAACAGCCAACAGCCAACAGCGAACGGCGAACAGCCAACAGCGAACAGCGAACACCAAATTTATCACCAAAAAAATGGACTAACATGATTTTCAATATTTCAATGCCGATTCGTTTTTTATCTCTTCTCGTCATTGCTTCCGCCCTGCTCTGGACAGGTTGCCAAAAGGACGATGACACCCCGCCGGCTGACGAGCCGGAACTGATCACCACCGTGGTGCTGAATTTTACCGGTCCGGACGGTAATACCTCCTCGTTCCAGTTCAGCGATACCGACGGCTTAGGAGGCAATCCACCTGTGGCGGATGACATCACCCTGTCGGCCAATACGACCTACCAATTGGATATCGAGTTCCGCGATGAGTCGAACGCTGCCAATGTGAAGGACATCACTGCAGAGGTGCGGGAGGAAGCCGAAGAACACCTGCTCTGCTTCGCCGCCACCGGCGTGCTGGACATTCCCGTTACCCTGGATACGGACGGCAACGGCGCCCCCCTCGGCCTGGAAACGGAGCTGACGACGGGGCAGGCCGGCAACGCCACCCTCGCCATCATCCTGAAGCACGAACCGGATAAAGGGGCGGACAATCCCTGCATTACGGGGGAGACGGATGTGCAGGCGGAGTTTGAGGTGGCCGTGCAGTGAGGCAAGAGCATGCTTTGGGGTGAAAAAGGCAGGTATCGGGTAAAATCTATTGATTCATTCAGTGGGCTCGAGGACCTGCCCACCCCGTTTTTTTAAGCGCCCTACTGTTAAGGTGTCATCGCAGCGCTAGCAACGCTTTAGAGCTTGTTTGGAGGCCAATCTTTGAGCTGCAAAGGCCACTTTTTTGATGATGCTTCGTTACTTTTTTTGGCCGTACCTCGGGGCATGGCCTTCAAAAAGATGCCTCGCCTCATCAAAAAATTGGCACTTTTCGCTTTCAAACCCGGCCTCCAAACAAGCTCTTAGTAAACCATAACTTTTTTGTAACTATTCAGCATCATCGAAGCCAGCGGCAGAAAATGGGCTGTTCCATTGATGCTGAATAGTTACACTTTTTTTACGATTCTTTTCCGAAAACTTATATCCTTTATTTCAACCAGATACATTCCGGATGGGCGGCCAGCCAAACTGTAATTCGTTACGCCGGAACTAATCGGGATTTCGCCTGCTATTTTTTGTCCTTTCGCAGAAAATATATTAAACAGCGCTTTGGCCAGGTTCATCATCACATGGCTACAGTCGCTGGCCCAGGGCAAGCCCAAAGATCTCAATGCTGCCAATAAATTAGTTCCCTGGCCGCAGATGACATAGCTCAGAGTAGCCCCAGGGCGAAGGCACATATTGCGCCGGATAAAATCCGCTACCGCCGCGCCCGTCCAGGACGATTGGACTTCCATGCCGAGTACGCTGACATCTTCTATGCACAAGGGGCGCCCGCAAGAGGCAGCATCGGCTTTGACGCCCAGCAGCAACAGCAACTGCTCCTTCCCGATTTGGATGCTGGCGTCCAGTATCCCCACATATTCACCCCATGGTAGTGCGCCAGCTTAAGCGCATGCAGCCCACAGCGTTGTACCCAGTTGCTTACGTCTTCCAGCTCGTAGAATAGGTAAGCCCATCATCTCGGCGTAAAGCCAGCTGTGGCTGCGGCACAGCGCAATGACCGCCGTGCAATACGATGTAAACAGCCAAGTATCATCTGCGCCGGTACACACAGTTAAACACGGGCTGGGGTTTTGTAATGGCTTGCAGCTCCCGGACCTTGGCCTGCAACTTCACGATCATCGCATCACGGTGGCGGATCTGGTCCTTAAGCCGGCGACGTTGACGCATGTTTTTTTGGAGGCGGCGGTGTAGCCGAAAAATCGTAGCTTTGAGTCGTGCCCGCATGGATGTCGTTTTTTGTTTCACACCCTAAAGCTACGGATGTGCGGGCACTTCTAAACTACACAAAAAACGCCGGGCTGGAAACGGGGCAGATTACACAGCCTACTCCTAAAGCACTGTATTCTGCAAGCAGTGTCTCGCCAAAACTGACACGGGCCTGAAGGACAACATTTTCCAAAGAGTCCATGGCGGCACAAAGGCCTGCCGCTTCATTTAGCAGGCTATCCCGTGCGTTTTTAAGCCCTGTGGCGCCAGCCGCGATCAGGCTGTCTTTTTCCAGGACAAAACCGATCAAGCTGCCTAATTCCCCGCCCCACTGCAGCAATTGGGCCGTTTCAGCCGGCGATAGCTCGTACAAACTGTCTCTGCCTTTTTCCAACTGATAGAAGGCTGATAATAAGGTAGCGCTATTAGCCAGGAAAAAGCTGTCCAGTACTTCATCCACAGGCCATTCCTCTACATCCAGCTCCCGGTATAGCTGAAGCTGTGCCGCCCAAAGCATCGCCTCGGGGTAATCTTCGTCCAACTGTTCACTGCGGGCTGCTTTCAGGTGGATGTCTTTGACTTCTATCGGTTCTATCCCTCCGTTTTGAAGGCAAGTATCTGCACTCCCTTCTTCATCGGTACGAAACCATTCTTCTTCTGCCAGTTGCTGCGAAGCAGGCGGAAAATTTGGAAAATCTAATGATATAGGGTAAACTGGTGGAGTATCGTCATTGACTATAAACCTATTTTCTGTTAATTCAGAAAACATACTCCCAAAACTTACCGCTGCCGCCTCCTCATACCCCTCATTCGGCAACCCCGTATTCACCTCCCATGAGTTACCCGTATGGCTTTGCTGCCCAATAACCAGGCTGTTCCGGTACACCAGCCCCGTCCCAAGCCCAGCGTGCCTGGCAGGAAGGTATTCGTACTCACCGTGCTGCCCATACAACTTCCCTCAAACTCCGCCCCCGTGCCCAGTTCCGTAAACGTATTGCAGTCAAAAACGCTACTGCTACCATCCAGCACATCCATACCTACAAGAACAGGTTGTCCGACGTACTACTACGTAGTTTTCGCGGACGATACAGTTTGTGCCCCATTGACGCGGATGCCGGCGGCGGTTTGCACGGTCTGTTCCAAATAAATATCATTGCTGCTTATCCATACGTTTACGCCCCG
The DNA here is from genome assembly GCA_020636375.1 of Lewinellaceae bacterium. GTDB lineage: Bacteria > Bacteroidota > Bacteroidia > Chitinophagales > Saprospiraceae > JACJXW01. The sequence continues at coordinate 101,703 of JACJXZ010000020.1, forward strand.
CAGGCGGATACAAAGCCCTTGCCCGCCAGGGTGACGGTATTGGAGCGGATTACCGCGTCGGTGAAGGCGATGCCGGTTTCCTCTATATTGATGCCCCGGCTTGTGGTGGTGATGTCGTTGTTCCACTTCCAAAATGGAGGGGCGTTGCTCAATAAATCGATGCCCGTCCGGCTGACTTCCATGAGGTTGCCGTTGATGAACACCTGGCGACCTGCGCCAATTGTACCTGTACGCCAAAGCCGCAGGCTGTCATGTAGTTATTGGCAATGTCGGCTGCGGTTCCTTCTACCCATATGGCGCGGGTGCAGCTTTTGAAAGAGGTACGTCGGTGCGGGTGGTGCCCTACCGCGTTGCAGCAGCGGATGAGCTGCGCCACCCGTATGGCGGATGCCAAAGCCGGTGAAGGGTAAGGCTCGGCTAGCCGTTTCGATGTCCGCGAAGGAGGAGTTGTGTACCGCCAAGGGCGTGTTCTCGGTGAGGATGCCGTTGCGCAGGCCGTCGAAGCGGTTCTGCTGGCCAGCGCTGGTTCCCAGCCCGCCGACGCGGACGGGCTCCACCTCTACGCCGTGGCGCAGGCTTATGCCGGCGCCCGGCGCGGGCGACTGCCCGGCAAAGGGCGGCAGCAGGGCTTCGTAGCCCATTACTTCCGTGTCCAGGAAGGCTTCCAGGGAGAAGGTTGCGCTGCCGGTGGCGTCGAAGTACAGGCTGGTGTAGTTGCGGTTGAAGAAGGATTCGTTCACGAGCATTTTGATTTGTTTAGCGCATGTATGGCGTACTGGGCGTCCGCTATGCGGGCGCCTTTGAGCACCAGGCGGGAATCGTCGCCCACCCGGATGCCCTTCCACATCTGCCCGCAGCCTTGCATGCCCGAGCTTTGCCACATGGCGCTGAGGGCAAAGGTAACCTGCTCGCTGCCAAGGCCCACGCCTATTTCCGAGCCGGGGTGCATATACACCTCCCCGCCGGAAATGTCGTAGTCTTCGTCGACCAGCAGCAGGCCGGATACCGCCAGGCAGCTGTTGGCCAGCAGCCCCGGCGGCAGGATGCCCAGGGCTGTCAGCGTGCTCAGCCGGGTACCGTTGACGGAGTCGGCTACGATGTTGACGCCGTCGGCGCAGGGGCAGCTTAGGGCTTCCACGCAATCTTCCACCGCCACCTGCAGGGTGTCGGCGGCGCTGTTGCCACAGGTGTCCGATACGGTTAAAATGACGTCGTACAACCCGGCGCTGTCGAAGGTGTAGGCGGCCTGCGCGCCGGCAACCGCGCCCGAAGCGCCGAATTGCCATTGGTAGTTGTAGCCGGCAGCAGTATCTCCGGCGGACACGACAATGCCCAGGCAGAAGGTGTCGGCCAGCTGGGCCTCCGCCTGCGGGGCGTACTGCGCCAGCGGCATGGCGAAGCTGAAGCTTTCCTGCTGGCAGCCGTTGCTCAGGATGTAGGTGGCCGTGTAATCCGCCGGCACGGCGTAGTCATGGTAGATATAGGCCGTATCGGCAACCACCGAGGCGCCGTCTCCGAAAAACAGCGTGCCGCCCAGGGAGTCGCGCAGCTGGAATTCTACTTCGCCGCATTCGAGGGGGATGGCGAATGCCTGGCTGGCGTCGCCCAGGGGCGGCAGGGCAGGTAGGGTGAAGGTAATGGCCTCGAAATCGCTTGCTCCGCAAGCGAGCTCGTCGACGGCGTGCCCGGCGGTGTACGTGCCGGGGGCCGGGTAGGTGAACGAGGCGGCCGTCAAGCCTACCCCGTCGGCTGTGCTGTTGGCCGCGTCGCCGAATTCCCAGCGGTGGTAGTTGGCTTCCTGGCCGGGGGCGGCGGCGAAGCTTACCGTCCGGGTGCAGGTGTCCATGCTGACGGCGAAAGCGGCATCCGGCGCGGCACAACAGCTGATGTCTACTATTTGATCAGCTTCGAAGGCACCGCATTCGTTGCTTACGGTGTGTACGACAGAAAACGGCCCACTGCCGCTATACGTATGCAAGGGGCTCGCTTCAGAGCTGCTGCCGCTGTCTCCAAAATCCCACAGGTGGGTTCCCGTCGTGTCCAGGCTGGTAAATTGTACCTGACAACTGTCTTCGTTCACCACAAAAGTAAAACCGGGCGAGGGCGGCGCCTGCAATACCGTAACAGTAACTGTGTCTGTCTCAGCGCAAAGGGCAAAATCGTTGGGCAGCCCTCCGAAATCGGATATGGTGCGGCGAAGGACATACTCTGCCGTTGTGCCGGGGGTAATCACCAGTTCATATGTTGAGGTATCTATATTGTCGGTTATTATCGCAATGCTGTCGTTGACTACTGTGTATTCGCCAATCACTTGGCCTGCTACTTCCCAGGTGTAGGTGATTGCTACATCAGAGAGCATACAGAAGCGGCCACCGAGGCGGGCTTCGCCGCCGCAATTGGCGAGGGTAGTGTCTGGGCCGGCGGTGAAGGTGTCTTCGATGAGTTCTATGTCATAAAGAGAAAATACGGCACTTGCTTCGCCCTGTGAGGTGTTCGTATATATCCATAATGTATTTAAGCTATCTGAAGAGATAGAGAAACAATGCGCTGCATTTCTAAGAGAAGAGTTGGCATCAGAGGCGCTGAAGCTGGTAATATTGAATTGTGGCCCTGAATATACTAATGAATCATTGTACGCCGGGGAATAGGCTAAATTTCTCCCATCAATCAGGCCGAATTGCAGAAAAACATCATCTGGAGCAGCAGAAATGCTGGCAAAAGTTTCAACACTCAAATAATAATTTAATCCGGGAGAAAGGGCTAACGGTGTAATAACCCCTTCAAAATTAGTGCCTTCCATAGGGTCCAGGATTGAACTTCCTTGTAACACTATATTCACAAACACCTTCGTCGTATTGCCCTCCTGCCCATTGCACCCCACCGGCACATAAGCAAAAACGGCCAACCCGATCCGCCCCGGCCGGAAAATGAGGTCATTGCCCACTCGCTCAACCGATCCCATCAGCGGGGCCAGCATTCCTACATGGCCGATATCCACTACATTAGGATCGTCATTGGCAATCAAATCGGCGATACGAATAATCAATGAATCTTCGCATAGAGAGATGCGGTACAGGCTGTCGCAGGTAGGCCCAAAATCTTCCGCTCCCGCTACCCGGCAGCCACAAGCTGGCCCGCCGCCTTGAGCCATCACATAACCCAGCGCGCACATGACCTTTATTTCTTCGCCGGTGATAGGCCTTCTGGTTTCTTGGGGCAAAGCGGGTGCCATCAGGTATTCCGGAGTCAGGTTGCCATCACAGTTTATTTCTAAATGGGAAAAGGAAGAACCCGGTGCAATCTGGCTGCCGGTAAATATAGGATAATCCCCAATTGGCCCCTGAAGAATCATATCCGGTTCAATAGAGCTAGGGTCCAGGCAACTGGAAAAAAGGGCATTATTATTGGTAATGGCAGCCGAAATATCCCAATCAAAGTTCGGCGGGTTTTTGTTTTCAATTACCGGCACTTCCGTCCCGTCCTGATAAACGAGGGTAAGGAAGCGGTCAAACCTGGACCGCTCCGGGTTTTCAAAGAAAGTGGAGGCAAACCCCAATACATGCAACGCCTCATGCCAAACGACAGAATGAAGGTCATGTAGTCCTGACCCAGCACCCGGCGGGTTGCCGTTCAGGCCCAGGTGCCAAGTAAACTGCGGAGAATGGAAATTGATCCTTATTGTCCCGTGAAACATATCCTGGAATTCCTGCGGAACCTCGCCGGCATTGATAATCAACCAGGGCAAGCCATCGCTGACGCCAGTGGGTTGGAAAAAGTAATAAGGAGAGCCGGTTCCTCCGAGGCTGTCAGGCAATTCCTGAGAGGTAATAGGAGAATTACCCTGAGAAGGTACAATTTGTATATTCACCACCTGCTCTCCCCGCATCCCGCGCCTCCCGGTTGGATCATGGCTGCGATTTCCTGAAATACCTGGCAAACCACCCTTCTTCTGTCTTCTCCTTCTATCAGGTCGTTAAAACCAGTGCCTGTTTCGAAAACACAATCCTGAAATCAGATGTCAAAATAGTCCGTATTGATCCCCAAATCATCGCAGTCGCAGCCGTCATAACCCCGCATTTGCTGCGTGCTGCCCGAGCTGGTATTTTGGGGGACTGCCATCTGGCTCAGGCTGTAGGCGTTGCCGAACCGGTCTACTGCTACGGAAATGCTGGTACTGTCCGCCGGCGGCGCAGTAGCCGCCCCGCAAAATAAGCCCGTAGAAGAGCCTACGGCCAGGCCGAGCTGCCCTACACTGCCCACCTGCCCATTGTTACCCCCACTCACATTCTGCAGGCTGAACGCATAAGACGCCGCTGTGGCCGTATCCGCCAGCTTAGCGTTTGGTGCGGGGGCTTTATGTAAGACAACAGCGTCATTGCCTGCTCTGCCGTGCTGCGGACGAATGGTTGGGCGATGGTGCCGGTTTGCGTCCGCAACCCGAATTTCCGGGCGCCGGAAGCCGTATCTTCCCGCACTTCCAGCCCCGCCCAGCCGCCGTTGGATGGGGCGGCATTGATTTGGGTTATGATTTCTCCGTCTCCGCACATGTCGGCGAAGGCCAGGGAATAATCGTCGGTAACGTAAGAACTCAGAGGCTGCTGCCCGGTTATGCTCACCGCGCCCAGGCTGCAGCTGTCAAAAACGGCGCTGCCGGAGGAGGCCCCCAGGGCGGCGCTTTGCCAGTGGCGGCAGCCGGCCAGCAAGGCGCCCGCGCCCGGATTGGGAAGGAGCGGCAGCCGGGCCTGCTCAACCCCGGAGGTCAGCATTTGCCCTCCTTCGCCTTTAGCTTCGGCGGGTAAATGTGTGTGTGTGTGTCCTCTTCGACGGATAAATGCGCGCCCACCGTTAAAAGGCTGCCGGGCATTTGAGCGCGCAGCAAGGCGCTGATAGCCGCCAGCGCCAGGGCGGGCAATAAGAACAGGGAAAGCGAACGGGCCATATGAATCGGTTTTAGTGCTTGTTGGGAGGGGATCATTTGGGCTGCAAATGGCGGATTTTGGAATCCCGACCCTGCGGGTGCGGGACAGGCTCTCACTTTGCCATTTTTTTGCCCCGTAGCGCTGCTATGAGACAAAAAAATGCCTTTGTGAGAACCCCAAATCGGCCATTCCTGCCTGCCAGCGAGCTGGCGAGCAGGCAGGTTCGCTACCAAAGCACCACCTCCCAACAAGCACTTGGTTAATGAGCGTTTCGTTAGTGTTGTTTGTCGTTTGTTGCGCGGCGCTTGGGCAGGGCTCCTGGCGCCAGGAAAGTGTTGTTTAATTGTTTCGCGGTGCCAAATATACGCCTTTATCCGGTGCGCTTGTCGTGAAAAGCCGGCTTTAACATAAGCAACGCCGGGAAATACCCTTTTTGTGGTAGGGGCGTTTGCAGTGGCTTTCCATTTTGGCATTGTTGCTTTACTGAATGTATGACCGCCGGCAGATTCCTTCCCTCTTCCCTGATAAAAATCATCCTCCCTTCTGATAATTGTCATTCGGCCCTAATGTAGCGGAGGTTATATTTGGCAGGTAAGGCAACTAACAACCGTTCGTATTATGATGTCCTTAAGCAAAACATCTATGGCAAATCCAGCAACGGCCATTCAGCCCTTCCAGGTCCGCCAGGCCATGGTCGCTCTCGAGTTGGGGCCGACCGACAACAAAATCCTGGAATACCTGGATTTCTTCACCAAAGAAGTCCCTACCGGTGCAGCGTACTTCCTGCACGTGTTGCCGAAATTCGACCTGCTCAACACCATGATGGAGCGGGAAGCAGAAGCGCTGATCAGCAACTACGAGATCAACGACGAGGTCGTTTCCCGGATGGAACGAAAAATCCGTTCCCGCCTGACGGACGACCAGACGATACACATAGAATTTGACGTCAAAGAGGGCAACCCCCTGGAGGAATTGCTGGAAGACACCAATGACGTGAAGGCCGATCTGGTGGTCATCGGCCAGAAGAGCGGCGTCAGCCAGCACGGCATCCTGGCCAAGAACCTGGCGCGCAAAGCCCAGTGCAACGCCCTGGTAATACCGGACAAGGCCAAAGCCCAGATCAAAAGAATACTGGTACCGGTCGACTTTTCCGAGTACTCCATCAAGGCATTGCGCACGGCCATCGCCCTCAACCTGGAATTGTTCGAGCCGGCGGAAGTCGTCTGCCTGAATATCTACGAGGTTCCCAACCTCAGCGTTTACAAGATCCAGAAAACTAAAGAACAGTTCCAGGAGATGCTGGAAAAGGACCACCGGGACGCCTTCGAGGCGTTTCTGAACACGCACATACCCGAACACAAGGACGAGGTCAGGGTAGAATTGATTTGTCGCGAAGGCGCCGGCGTGGCCCAGTATATTATGGACTACGCCTATGATAAAAAGGCCGACCTCATTGTGATGGGTGCCAAAGGGCACTCCCAGGTCGAACTCCTGCTGATGGGCAGCGTTACCGAAAAGGTGCTGGCCGTCAACGAGTCGATCCCTACGCTGGTCGTGAAATAACTGCCGGCAGGAGAGGCGGCCCCGAAAAGACGAATCATAGCTTGGTGAATTTTTTTCTATTTAGTGAGGTTAGTTTTTCGGGAGGCCGTCAAAGATTTTTCTTTGACGGCCCTTTCTTTCGGACGGGCCACTTTTAAGTGGCTCGTAATGAAAAACCCGATTCACGCTAAATCTCCTGCCTATGATGACAAAAATCAACTGACGTACTGACCATTATCAGCCGCCTCGGGCCGGCAAAAGCCTAGATTTGAAACGAGGCTTGGCAGTGTTATTGCAAAAGCCATTTGATTTGCCAGTTGGATGAGTTGGTCAAGAGCGGATTTTAAGAGCCTCTAAGGCAACGCGTTACAACTCTCCCTGCGTATAAAGCCAAGAACCATGGTAATATCCGACGATAAAACATTCCGGGACATACAAAAAGCGTTCAACAGCAAATTCCCCTATCTTAAACTGGAATTCTATTCCTCCCGGCACTCCGAGGGCGAAGGGTCGCCCATTCAGGAACGCATCGATCCTGAGCAATTGCTCAAAACCGCCCGCCAGATTCACAACAAAGGGAATGTCAAAGTGGAAGGGGAAATGAAGGTGAGCGAGTTCGAACAGCTCTTCCACGATAAGTTCGGGCTCAACGTCCAGGTATTCCGGAAGTCGGGCAACCTCTGGATGCAAACGACTTCCACCGACCACTGGACGCTGGCGGAACAAAACCGCAAGGGCGGATCCTCCGAATTACATTACAAAGAAAAATACAGAACATGATCCTAGCCGCCGACACCACCGTTGCCGACATCATGAGCAGGAATGTCCTTTTTGCTCACCTCGGCCAGAGCTTCACGCAATTGTGTCGCCTCTTTTTCGAGATGGACATTCACCATCTGCCGGTGGCTGACGACAAGGGGGTGCTCATCGGCATCCTCAGCGCCAATGACGTGCTGAAAGCCTATGGCCGCAAGGTGCCTACGCTGAAACGCGCCGACGAGGCCATGCTGAACGAGAACATTACGATCTACGACCTGATGACGCAGGACCCGGTCAGCGTCCCTCCGGGCACAACCCTCAAGGAGGCCGCCCAGTTGCTGGCATTACACAACATCCAATCCCTGCCCGTCGTGGAAGGGGAAAAGGTGGTGGGTATCGTTACCAGCCGGGATTTGATCCGCTACCTGGCCGGCGCCTGACTGGTGCTTCCGGAACGAAGTTCCGGGGCAGTTATTGGTTATGGCCGGCGCATCGAACGCACGGGCACAGGAAAATTCCCGCTCTCCGGTTCCATCCGGGCGGGGGTTTTCCTGCGCAAGCAACAAAAGACATAGTTAAAATTGGCTTTTGCGACTAGGACGAGGGGCGGCCATCTATTTATAGATGGTTGCCCTTTTTCGTTGATAAAAGTCAACCGGGCCGTTGATAAACATCATGCCGCTAAAGCCGCTGCTCCTATACATTGAATGAAGAGAAAGCCGAACTATCGCGAAAGCTAAAAATCAATTGTTTATGAAAAGCATCCTGGCGCCCACCGATTTTTCCGCCTGCGCCTTTCAGGCAACGGAAGCTGCCGCCGGGCTGGCCCGACGCTTCGGCGCTGCCCTGCACCTGATGACCTGCCTGGACATCCCCGCCAACTGGAGCCAGCTTTCCGCCCGGGAAAAAGCACAGCTGCCGGAAGCCCAGCAACGGATATACAATGCCGAGGTCCTGTTCAATGACCTGCGCAGCCGCTTCCCCGACATCGAGGTCAAGACCGCCTACTGCGGCGGCAAGCTCACCGCCGAGGTGAAGAAATACGTCAGCCGGTTTTCCATCGATTTTATCGTTATGGGCTCTCACGGGGCCGGCGGCAAGAACGAATACTTCGTAGGATCCAACACCCAGAAGGTCGTCCGGGAAGTGCACTGTCCTACCCTGGTGATCAAGGAACCGCTGGAGGAAGTGAATTTTGATAAGGTGGTCTTTGCCTCCAGTTTTCATCAGAATGAGCGGGCGCCGTTTATGAAGTTCAAAGATTTCGTCAAACACTTCGTCCCGGAAATCCACCTGGTGGAGATCCATACGTCTTCCCTGCTGGATCCTCCTTATTTCCTGAGCCACGAAGCCATGGAGGAATTTCGCAGCCTCTGCGCTCCTTTCCGCTGCGAAACCCACATCCACCGCAACTTCAATGTGGAACGGGGAATCCGCGCCTTTGCCGAAGAGGTAGGCGCCAAACTGATCGGCATTTCGAACCATCACCGCCATCCGCTGAAACGCATGCTGATCGGCAGCAACGTGGAAGCCCTCATCAACCATTCGAGCATCCCCGTTCTGAGCATCGATTATGAAAAGACAGCGGCAGCCGTCTGACAAACCCAAAAGGAAAACCTATGAAAAAGATACTATTCCCGACCGATTTCTCGGAAACCGCCCAGAATGCATTCGCCTACGCCGTCCGCCTGGCCGAAGGGCTGGATACCCGGGTCGATGTAGTGAACATCTACCACCTGCCGCTCAACGACGCCGGGCGGGTGCCGCCCGACTATATCGAACGGATGCTCAACGAGAAAAAACAAAGCGTGGAGCAGCACCTGCGGGAGTTCATCAGCGGCCATTCCCAAAAAAATATTGGGGAGCTGAGGGCCGAATATGGCATCTTCGTCTATCAGGAATTGATCGATATGGCCGAAAACGAAGACTACAGCCTCATCGTGATGGGGACCAAGGGCGAACGCAACGCCATCGAAAAAATGATGGGCAGCGTAACCACCCATACCATGATGCATGCGCCCTGCCCGGTACTCGCCATTCCGGAAAGCGTGGAATATAACCCCATCGGCCACATCGCCTACGCTACCGACTTCGAACCCAGCGATGAACACGCCGTCGAACAGCTCATGGAATTTGCCGGCAAACTGGGCGCAGCCATCCACTTTGTCCATATCGACACCAAAGCCGTGGCCGGCAGCGTGGAGGACTATGTGATGGTAGAGAACTATCCTTTCCCCTTCACGGACTTCTCCGTGGTGGGCAGCCACTCGGTCACCGACGGGCTCGACGAGTTCGTCCGGAAAAACAAGATCGACGTCCTGGCACTGTTCATCCCCAACCGCCGGCTGTGGGAACGCCTTTTCCACGCCAGCTTCACCAAGCAGATGGCCTTTCACAGCAAGGTGCCGTTGCTGGTGTTTAGGGAGTAGGGGGGGCGTGTGTAAGTGTATAGGTGTATAAGTGCATTTGTGCATTTGTGTGTGCGGCCGAATGCACGAATACACCTATACACAAATGCACGAATACACCTACTACACAAATGCACAAATACACATTCCTAAAACGCCTGCAACTCCACCAGCTTCTGATACTCTCCGGCTTTGCGCAGCAGCGCCTCGTGGGTGCCCCGTTCTATGATCCGCCCGTCTTTCATCACGACGATCTCGTCGGCGTGCTGAATGGTAGAGAGGCGGTGGGCGATCACGATGGAGGTCCGGTTTTTCATCAATTCCAGCAAGGCTTGTTGTACCAGCTTCTCCGATTCGGAATCCAGGGCGGAAGTGGCCTCGTCCAGGATGAGGATGGGCGGGTTTTTCAGGATGGCGCGGGCGATGGTCAGGCGCTGGCGCTGGCCGCCGCTCAGCTTGCCGCCCCGGTCCCCGATATTGGTCTGGTAGCCCTGCTCGGTGGCCATGATGAAATCGTGGGCGTTGGCCACGCGGGCCGCGCGTTGAACCTCCTCCTCCGTGACGCCTTCGAGGCCGAAGACGATGTTGTTGTAGATGGTGTCGTTGAACAGGATGGCCTCCTGGGAGACGATGCCCATGAGGTGGCGCAGGGCGTACAGCTGATAGTCGCGGATATCGTGCCCGTCCAGATAAATCCCCCCCTGCGACACGTCGTAGAAGCGGGGCAGCAGGTCGACCAGGGTGGATTTGCCGGCACCGGAAGCGCCCACCAGGGCGATTACCTTTCCGCGGGGGATCTCCAGAGAGATATTTTGCAGCACCGGCCCTTCGTCCGCCCGGTAGGAGAAGCTGACGTCCCGGTATTCGATCTTTTCCCGGAAGCCGTCGATGGGCAGGGCGCCGGGCTTCTCCCGGATGTTCACCTCGGCGTCCAGCACCTGCTCCACCCGCTCCATGGCGGCGACGCCCTTTTGAATGTTGTAAATGGCCTTGGTCAGCGACTTGGCGGGGTCGATCACGTTGTAGAACGCAAAGATGAAGGTCAGGAAGGTCTCCGCCGCCAGCTGGCCGCTGAAGACCTGGCGGGAGCCGTACCAGAGCAGGACGGCGACGGTGGCGATGCCCAGGAACTCGGATAAGGGAGAAGACAGGTCGCGCCGCCACAGCAGGCGGGTCAGGGCATGGCGGTAGGCGTCGTTTTCCTTTGAGAACTTCTCCCGCTGATAGCCTTCGGCGTTGAAGCCCTTGATGATGCGCAGGCCGCCCAGGGCTTCTTCGACGATGGAGACCAGCAGGCCGAGTTTTTCCTGCACGGTAGCGGAGCTGCGCTTGAGCGAACGCCCGATCCCGCCGATCACCACAGCGGTAAAGATCATCAGCAGGAAGACGAAAACCGTCAGCGAAGGGCTGACGTAGATCATAAAGCCCAGGGCGCCGATGATGATCAGGGGTTCGCGAAATACTGCTTCCAGCACGTTCAGGATGCTCCACTCCACCTCCTGGACATCGGCGGTGATCCGGGACATGAGGTCTCCTTTGCGCTCTTCCGAAAAGTAGGACAACGGCAGGATCAGCACCTTCTCAAAAAGCTGCCGCCGAATGTCCCGGATGATGCCGTTGCGCACCGGCGCCATAAAGAACAGGGACAGGTACCGGAAAAGGTTCTTCAGGAAAAACGCGGACAGGATGATGGCGCATACGAAGGCCAGAGCCGTTTCTTTGCCCTGGTTGACCACCAGCTGGCTGAGGTAGTAGTTGAAGCTCGTCGTCAGGCTGTCGATGTCGGTGATGGCGGCCGGCCTTTCCATCACCGGCGCCCGCCGGTCGAAGAGGATCTCCAGGAAGGGCACCAGCAGGGGGATGCTGGCTGCCGTGAAGATGGCAGTCAGGATATTGCTCAGCACGTTGAGCGACACATTGGCCTTGTAGTTGCGCAGGTAGCCCAGCAGGCGCCAGAAGGAGGTGTTCATGGTTGCATGGTTGCATGGTCTCATGGACCCATGGACCCATGAAACCATGGACCCATGAAACAATAGAATATCACTCCGCCACCTGGCTTGAAACCGGCGCCAGCACAAAGGAAGCCTCCCCCTGCTGCAACCCGTAGGTGACGACGCGGTTTTTGCCCGAAGGCTGCCCGTCCTGGTAAATGGGGAAAGACCGCTTCAGCACGCCGCCCTCGAAGAAGAACCGGCCATGGCCCTGGAAGCCTTCGGCCATCTCTTTTTGGGTTTGCAGTTCGGTCACGCTCACTATGCCGTAGGAGCGGTTGCGGTAGGAAGCAAACGGATAGACGTAGGCCGTGGAATCCGGCCCGGAGCTGCGGGCGAAGGCGTAGACTTCCGGGAAGCCGTCCTTGTCGAGGTCGGCCAGCTGGGCGTCGGTGACCAGGCCGGCCACGCCGATCTGGAAGGTATCGTTGCGGACTTCCAGGCCGGAGGGGGCAACCACCAGGGTGTTTTCCTCCGGCACGTTGGGCGACGAAAGGCGGAAGGTGACGGGGCCCTGTTTAAGTGTCTTTTCAAACGGAATCCTGTTCCTGCGGCTCAGATGGGCCGGCCGGATGGCTTCCTTTTCCGCTTCGACGGCAGTTGTGTCGTCAGCAGCCGTGCTTTCTTCTCCTTTGGAAGCGTTCCCGCCGGAGCAGTTCCCCAGAAAGAAGAGGCAAAGTATGATAAAAATATTTCTCATCAGTCATCCGTCATCTTGAACGTATTCAGAAATCCGGTGTGGAAGTTCCCTTTCCGGAAGTTTTCGTCTTTCATCAGCCTTTGGTGGAAGGGCACGGTCGTTTTGACCCCTTCGATGATAAACTCGTCGAGCGCCCGCTCCATTTTGGTGATGCACTCCTCGCGGGTTGGTGCCCGGCAGATGAGTTTGGCGATCATAGAGTCGTAGTAAGGCGGGATATTGTAGCCGGCGTAGACGTGGGTATCGACGCGGACCCCGTGGCCTTTGGAGCTGTGGAAGGAGGCGATCCTTCCGGGGCTGGGGCGGAAGCCGTTGAAGGGGTCTTCGGCGTTGATCCGGCACTCGATGGCGTGGGCGTTGGGGAAGTAGTTGCCGCCCGTGATCAGCTCGCCGGCGGCGATCTTGATCTGTTCCTTGATGAGGTCGTGGTCGATCACTTCCTCCGTCACCGGGTGTTCCACCTGTATCCGGGTGTTCATTTCCATGAAGTAGAAATTCCGGTGTTTGTCGACCAGGAATTCGACGGTGCCGACGCCTTCGTAGTCGATGGCCTCGCCGGCGAGCACGGCGGCGGCGCCCATTTCCTTGCGCAGTTCGTCGGTCATGAAGGGAGAGGGGCACTCTTCCACCAGTTTCTGGTGGCGGCGCTGGATGGAGCAATCGCGTTCGGAGAGGTGGACGACCTTGCCCTTCTGGTCGCCGGCGATCTGGAATTCGATGTGGCGGGGTTCCTCCACGAATTTTTCGATGTAGATGCCGTCGTTGCCGAAGGCGGCTTTAGCTTCCTGGCGGGCGCGGTCCCAGTTGTTTTCAAAATCCTTTTCTTCCAGGACGATGCGCATGCCTTTGCCGCCGCCGCCGGCGGTTGCTTTGAGGATGATGGGGTAGCCGATCTCCGAGGCGATTTTTTTACCCTGTTTCAGGTCTTTGACCAGGCCTTCGGACCCCGGGATGACCGGCACGCCGGCTTTGATCATGGTCTCTTTGGCTGTGATCTTGTCCCCCATTTTGCGGATTTGTGCCGGCGTAGGGCCGATAAATTTGATGCCGTATTCTGCACAGACCTCGGCGAAGTCGGCGTTTTCGGCCAGGAACCCGTAACCGGGGTGGACGGCGTCGGCGTTGGTGATCTCCACAGCGGCCATGATGCGGGGCACGCTGAGGTAGGACTCCGCCGAGGAAGGCGGGCCGATGCAGACGGCTTCGTCAGCGAAGCGCACATGGAGGCTTTCCCGGTCGGCAGTGGAGTAGACCGCTACGGTCTTGATCCCCATTTCCCGGCAGGTGCGGATGATGCGCAGGGCGATTTCGCCACGGTTAGCGATGAGTATTTTTTCGAACATACTTTATTCAATTGAGGTGCTGCAACAATAGCTCCCCTTCCGCGAGGCAGGGAAGCGCAGGCCCCGGGGGTGCCGCAGGTCAGGCCGGTTCGACCAAAAAGAGGATCTGGTCGTACTCCACGGGTTGGGCATCTTCCACCATCACCTTAACGATCTTGCCGGAGATTTCGGATTCTATCTCGTTGAAGAGTTTCATCGCTTCGACGATGCAGACCACCTGGCCGACCTCGACGATGTCTCCCACTTTGATATAAGGCGGTTTTTCCGGCGAGGAAGACCGGTAGAAGGTACCCACGATCGGAGACCGGATCTCGGTATAATTGCCGGTTCCTTCTGCCTTGTCGGAGGCCGGCGTTTCGGCCTCCGGCGCAGGTTGCGGCTTAGGCTGGGCCGGCTGAGAGGGCGAAGGCGGCGGCGGCGCGTATGGCTGCTGTACCGGCGGCATCTGTATGATGGGTGCCTGCTGAGCCTGGCCCGATGCGGCAGGATAGCTCTGTTGCTGCTGTCTTTTTAGTTTTTCGTATTTGTTGGTGCGGATGGCAAGCTCAAATTCGCCGTCCTTAATTTTAAATTCGGTCAGGTTAGATTTATTGATCATTTTGACCAACTCCTGAATTTCCTTAAAAGTCATAGGCGTTATTGTTTTACGCGTTCCATGTAGGCATTCGTTGAAGTATCGACCTTGACCAGGTCGCCCTGGTTGATGAACAAGGGCACCCGCACTTCGGCGCCGGTTTCGACCTTGGCCGGCTTGAGGGTGTTCGTCGCCGTATCTCCTCTGACGCCCGGTTCGGTATAGGTTACCTCCAGGATGACATACTGGGGCATCTCCAGGGTGAGCGGCACCTCTTTTTCGGCGTGGAAAAGGATTTCTACCTCCAGCCCTTCCTTCATCAGCCCCGGGTTTTCCAGAAACTCCTCCCGGAGGGCGACCTGTTCGAAGGTCTCCTGGTTCATGAAATGGTACCCCATTTCATCATTGTAGAGATACTGGAATTTCCGGCGTTCGACCCTTACTTCATCGACCTTATGGCCGGCGGTAAACGTATTGTCGATGACGCGCCCGGTAGTCAGGCTCTTCAGCTTGGTCCGCACGAAGGCGTTGCCTTTACCCGGCTTAACATGCTGGAATTCAACGATGGTGTAGGTGTCGTTGTTGAATTCGATGCACATTCCTTTGCGAATATCAGAAGTTGTTGCCATTGCTTAATGCTCTGTTTTTTTGGCTTTAAATTTTTGCCCTGCAAAGATAGGAAAATTGTCGGTGATTGGGCTGTTCGCAGTTCGGTTGTTCGCGGTTTGCCCACTGGCGGATACCGAAAGCCGAACAATGAACCCATGAGCCCCTGGGACAATGAAACACTTCTAATACGCCCACTTCACATAAACCGCCCCCCAGGTGAAGCCGCCGCCGAAGGCCGTGAGGATGAGGTTGTCTCCCGGCCGGAGTTGGCTTTCCCATTCCCACAGGCAGAGGGGGATCGTCGCTGCGGTGGTATTGCCGTATTTGTGAATGTTGATCATCATTTTCTCCAGGGGGAAATCGGCCATCCGGGCCACCTGCTCGATGATCCGGCGGTTGGCCTGGTGCGGGACGACCCAGCTGACGTCGTCCACGGACAAACTGTTGCGCTGCATCACTTCCCCGACTATATCTGCCATGCCCGAAACGGCTGCTTTGAATACCGGCGCTCCGTTCTGATAGACAAAATGCTCGCGATGCTCTACTGTTTCCCGGCTCGCGGGATACCGGGAACCGCCGGCTTTCTGAAAGAGGAAAACGTGGCCGGCGCCATCGCTTCTCAGAAGGGAGTCCTGTATGCCCGGGCCGCTGGTATCGGGTTCCAGGAGGACGGCCGCCGCCCCGTCTCCGAACAGGATACAGGTGGACCGGTCCGTGTAATCTACGATGGAGGACATTTTGTCGGCCCCGACGACCACTACTTTTTTATGGGCGCCGCTTTCGATGAAGCGGCTGGCCGTCGTCAAAGCGTAGAGGAAGCCGGTGCAGGCGGCGTGCAGGTCAAAGCAGAAACCATGGCGAATGCCGAGGGCGTCGCCGATGAGGTTGGCCGTATCCGGGAATTGCATGTCCGGCGTGACAGTGGCGCAGATCATCAGGTCCACCTCCTCCGGAGCTGTTCCGGTTTTCTCCAGCAACCCCCTCACCGCCTCAATCCCCATAGTGGAAGTGCCTTTGCCTTCCCCCTTCAGGATACGGCGTTCCTGTATGCCGGTGCGGGCGCGGATCCATTCATCGTTGGTGTCGACCATTCGCTCCAGTTCGGCGTTGGTCAATATGTAATCAGGGACATACCCTTGTACCCCGGTGATCGCTGCGCGGATCTTGGACATAGCAGAGCAGGGATTAGTTAAGTGAAAATCGAGCGCAAGGTAGGAAAAATGTGGGATAGTTCTGAATGGGGGGCGGTTGTCAGTTGTTCGTTGTGAGTTGTTTGTTGGGGCAAACAACAACCGGCAACCATCAATACCCCGCTTCCTGCGGCCGGGAGATCAGCCACAGCCCCAGGAACGTCAGCACGCCGTTGAGGGCGATGATCAGGAAGCCGAACTCAAAACCGGAAAACCAGTGAGGCGCATTGGCATTGAGGACATAGGATAACACTGGCGCGGCAATACAAACCGGGACAACCCAAGTGGAACGCACCGCCCTTTGGGTAAACATGCCGAACGCGAAAAGCCCGAGGATAGGCCCGTAGGTGTATCCGGCGGCGATGAAGAGCTGGCTGATCACCGCGTCGTTGTTTAAAGCGTTGAAGGCCACGATGATGATGAGCAACACCAGGGATATGCCGACGTGCACGATGGTACGGGTGCGCCGTTTGGATTCTTCGTCGGCTTCGCTCTTTTCAAATCCCAGGAAGTCCACGCAAAAGGAGGTGGTCAGAGCAGTCAGGGCCGAGTCCGCGCTGGAATAGGCTGCCGCGATCAGGCCCAGGACGAAAAGCACACCCACCGCCGGCGAGAGGTGGCGGAGGGCGATCAGCGGGAACAGCTCGTCGGTCTGGGGCGGCGTTTCCAGCCCGATGCTGGCGGCGTAGATGTACAGCAGGGCCCCGAGGGAAAGGAACATAAAATTGGCGAAGACCAGGATAATGCTGAAGGTATAGACGTTCTTCTGCGCTTCGCCGATATTGCGGCAACTCAGGTTCTTCTGCATCATATCCTGGTCCAGCCCCGTCATCACGATAGCGATCAGCGCTCCGCTGATGAATTGTTTGAAGAAGTTGTTGGGGTCGTTCCATCCGCCGTCAAAAAAGAAGAGCTGGGAATAGTCGCTGGCCTGTACCATGGCTGCCAGCCCCGCCACGTTGGTCTCCAGGGCGTTGCCGATGGAAATAATGGTGAGGATCACAGCGGTGAGCATGCATACCGTCTGCAGGGTGTCCGTATATACGATCGTATTGATCCCTCCTTTGAAGGTATATATCCAGATCAGGACGATGGTGACGGCGACGGTAGCGATGAACGGGATGCCGAAAGGCCCCAGGACGAACTGCTGCAGGACCATAGCCACCAGATAGAGCCGGAAGGCTGAGCCAATGACCCGGGAAAGCATAAAGTATGCCGCGCCGGTTTTGTAGGCGTGGTAGCCCAGCCGGTGCTCCAGGAAGGTGTAGATGGAGGTCAGGTTCATGCGGTAGTACAACGGCAGCAACACCTGGGCGATGACCAGGTATCCCAGCAGGTAGCCGAACACCATCTGCATGTAAGAAAAGGACTGGTTGGCGCCGCCGGCCCCTACGACCCCCGGTATGGAGATAAAGGTGACCCCCGAAAGCGACGCCCCGATCATGCCGATGGCGACCAGCAGCCAGGGGGATTTTCTACCCGCCAGGAAGAATTCGGCATTGCCCGCTTTGCGCCCTGTGAAGTATGATACCGTGATCAGCAACAGGAAGTACGCCGCTATGATGCCGAGGATGAATGTGGGTGTCAATTGGTTGATCATACAGATGCCTGCTGGTTAAAAGCAAGGCAAATATAGCAAAATTGAGAAAAGGGCAAGAAAATGCCGCCGCATTAGGAAGGCTGGGGAATACCATTGCCCGGAGAAAAAGAGTTGAGTATATTAGAGCCAAATCCGTCCTTATGAAAAAGACCCCTCTCATCCTACTCTGCTTCTTTTCCCTTTTTTTAGTTGCCTGTGGCGGCAATTCCAATGAAAAAGCCGGGCAGCAAAATCAGGCTGCGCAACAGGAAGAACCAGCCGGGCCGGTCGACGAAGACCAGGCCATCCTGCAGCTTTCGGCCTACCTCATCGCCGAACCGCAAAGCCAGGCGGAAAAAGACCAGAACGCCATCGTCAACTACGCCATCGACGAGCTCATCCCGCTGGAGCGCAGCCGAACCGGCCTGCTGTACCGCATTATCCATGAAGGCGAAGGCGAAAAGCTGCAGTGGGGCGACTACATCTCCGTCCACTACAAAGGCTATTTCCTGGACGGCCGGGTGTTCGACTCTTCCTACCGCCGGGATAAGCCGTTGCGGTTCTACATCGGCAATATGATCCCCGGCTGGAACGAGGGCCTGCAGCTGATCGCCCCCGGAGGGCGCATACAGTTGTTCGTGCCTTCTGCTCTGGGCTACGGCGAAAAGGGCCTGCCGGATGGAAAGGAGGGGTTTCTGGTGCCGCCCGATACGCCTTTGGCGTTTGAGGTGGAGGCTATTGAAATCGTAGAGGGCGGGTCGCGGGGGGAAGGGCAATGAGTGGAGGCGGGGTGGATGAAAAAGCCGGTAGTGTATTAAGTCCGTTGACCTATGCCGCGGACCTGATTGGTTTTCAAGAATTAAACAGGGGGGGTGCCGTGATAGTCGACAGGCGACATCACATCCCCTTATTAATATTTGAAACTCAATGAGGCCCGCTCTCCATTTGCACTGAAACTTCAACGGATTTAATACACCACCAAAAATGCCAAAGGCAGACAACCCGCCTCCTACAAAATAGTGACATTACTTATGGAAGTTTTACCAGCCGGCCGGATTGTACGCTTTCTCCGGCCAGAACAGACACAAAGTACACCCCCGGCGGCCAGCCTGCCAAATTGATGCGGTGCCGTACCTCCCCCTCAGAAAGACGTAAACTTTCTTGTTGGATGAGCTGCCCTGCGCTGCTCCGGATGCTCAGCCAGGTCCGGCCGGCGGGAAAGCCGTCGAGTTCCAGGTGCAATACTTCCGTAGCCGGGTTGGGGAACAAGCGCAGGGCCGGGGCAGGCTTTGCTGGCCTACTCTCCGCATTTACCAAAATATTTATATTCACCGCCACCGTGCTGTCGCAGCCCTGGGCACTGGCATAGTGCTGGATAAAGGAGGTGTCCTGTTCATACACCACCCCCTGGAAAGGCGTGCCGGCCTGCAGGGCCGTATCCAGCGTTAGGCTGTAAACCGGCCAGGCAGCGAGCTGCAGGGTTATGGTGCTGTCGCAGCCCTGCGCGTCGGTGAAGGGAAAGGGGTAGGCGCCGGGCTCTTCAAAGACGGTATGCATAAAGTGAAAGGCCTCGCCCTCGCAAAAGCCGGTATCGATGACAGCAGGGGCAGGCGGGCAATCGATGGTGGTGAAGGCCGTGCTGCTACAGCCCTCCGCCGCCCCGTAGACATGGTTGTAGGGCACGATAGTGGCAAAGAGCTGGGTGCTGGGCGGCAGGGCTTCGGTAAGCTGGTAGGCCGTATCCCAGCCCACGTCGGTGCGGGGCAGAATATCATCTCCGCCGGGGGCGGTGCCGAGCTGCAGGTAGTAGCCGTCGAAGCAGCCTTCGGCGGGCGGCCAGCGCAGCAGGGGAAATAGAGAGCTGTCTTGCACCGGCAGCAGCGCCGGGCCGCAGGGGGCGGGGCGGCCGCGATAGCGGTAAATTTTGCCTTTTCTGGTACAGAAATAGCCTACTGTATCGCTTGTCATAAAGACTTCCTGGACAAATATCTCTTCATTTTCTTCTATTGCAAGAGTATAGTGTTGTTTCCAGCTTTCGCCGCCGTCGGTAGTGACAAATATGCCCTTATTCGGGGCTACTCCTATCCAGCCCAGGGTATCGTTGGCAAAGTAAATAGAAACGGGGCCTAAGAGTTCCTCCCCCATTATCGGATAGCAGTCCCAGGTATAGCCTCCATCCGTACTACGGCAGACGGAATTGTCTTCGGCAGCTACCCAGCCCAACTGAGGGGTAAGAAAAAAAACATCAAAATAATCGCGGAACATAGACAACTGCAGCTCCCAGCTTTCGCCTCCGTCGGCGGTATGGTACAGGCGCCCATTAAAGCCGGAATTGCCAATTATCCAGCCATTGTTTTCGTCTACAAAATGGATTTCCCGGGCGTTTAAATCAGGGCTTGGAGATTGGGCTTGCCAGGTTCTTCCGCCGTCCGTAGTTCTTTGGGTAGAAACGTTCCAGGCAGAAATCCAACCCGTATCTCGGTTGATAAAAAACAAGCCGCCGATGATCCCGTTTTGGCCGGGAGCTAGGTCAAATGCCGACTCGTACCAGTCTTCCCCCCCATTATTGGTCCAATACGTGACGCTCAAGCTATTAGCGGAGATGCAGCCGTTTTGTTCATCAGTAAAAAAAATATTGTTGGGGTAAGGGCCGGAGGGAGTGAACATTTCCCAATTGTCGCCGCCATCTGTGGTCTTCATATAAAAACCGTCCTCAATACCCCCAGAGACAATATTGAAGCCGCAAGCCCAGCCAATCGAGTCATTAATGAAATGAATGTCCTCAAAAAAGGTATAATTAAAAACGTCTTCATAATCGTCATACACCAATTCCCAGCACTGCCCCCAGATGGTATTTAACAAAAACAAAAGAAAGAAAGAGAAAGAAAAAAGATGCCTTTTCATGAGATGATAAATATAGTAAAGCCCTGAAGCCGTTGCACAACGGCTTCAGGGCAGAAGTTAGAAAATAGTATTTACTGCAGTTTCACCACGCGGCCAGATCGTATGCTTTTACCAGCCTGCAAGTGGTAGAAGTAGGCCCCCTCGGGCCAGGCATGGGCAGCAGGCAGTTGTACTTTCTGCCGGCCCGCATCCAGAGCCAGCGCCTCGGCGTATACCTGTTTGCCACTGGCATTGAAGATGCTCAACCGGGCTTCCAGCGACGCCGGGGCGGAGATGTGGAAGGACAGGCCCTGCCGGAAGGGGTTGGGTACGGGGGGGATGCTAAGGGCAGCGCCGCCGGGCGTTCCAATGCCGGGCGCGGGCCGGCCGCCCCCTTCCAGGGATTGCAGGCGCACCTCAAGGGCAGCGCCATCGTTGGCGAAGGCCAGGGGGCGCAGCAACGCACTGTCGATGCTGAGGTAGGACAGGGGATCCTCCACTTCCTCCTGGGGGGTGAATACCAGGCTTAGGATGTTGTCGTTGGGCGTGAAGGCCGTGCTGTCGCCGTCGAGGTCGTACCAGGCCAGCCGCACCACGCCATCGGCTTCCTCCTGAAAGCTGTAGGCATTGCTGTCTACCAGCATGGCATCTTGCACAAAACCGCTGAAGCTGAGGTAATTCGTGTCAAACTGCAGGGCAAACTGCAGGGCGCTTAAATAGGCCGTACCCGTCGGCGCCACATCTATGCGCACGTCGTTTTCTCCACTGCCTTCCGGAGGGGTGTTTTCCTCCATGGCAAGGACAAATTCCCCTCCGGTGACAAGGTCGTTGGCGCAACTGCAATCTATATCTCCTACCTTAATGGCGTCAAAGCAGGCTTTATAGCCGGTGGCTGAATTGAACTCCACGCATTCTGGTATGCCATTCACTAATGGGTCCGGAATAGGAAAGGTATAGCCGCAGGGGATGAAGCGCCAGTGCGGCGCTCCGGCAAAGGTAGCGCTGATGCCCAGGATGGCCTTGCGGAGCTCAATGAGGTCCAGGGTGGTTATACCGTCAACTCCGTTGACATCGGCAGCGATTAAATCGCGAGGGTCTTCAAATTGTTCTACCCCCAGGATATGCTTGCTTATCAACACCAGGTCGAAAGTGCTGATGCCACAAGATAAATCTTCGGTATCCGTTTTGCAGGCCGCCAGCACGTAAGACTCTCCCTGCGCACAGCCCGGAGTTTGGAAGTAGCCTTCTTTGCCGGTAGTATAGCTGAATTCGCAGGGCGGCAGCGCCGCGCACGAACAGGAAGCAGTGCCGGCCGGCAATACGCAGATGTCCACGCCTTCAACCGGGGCCCTCTCAGAAGGGTTGTTATAACACCCCATCGCTACTTCGCCCACCGGGAAATGGCCGGCATCGCCAAGGGTAAAGCCTTTGTCCAGCGCAGAAATCACACATAAGCCATCAGTGATGTCAAGGTTGTTCCATTTCGCCCGCCGGACTTTCAGGTCGTTAATGCTGACGCAGGCGGCCGTGCTGCTGACAATGATATCAAAAACTTTGGCGGAGTAGGCATTCGTAGCGCTCTGGCAGAGCCCGAAGGCCACTACTTTGCTGTTTTCCCGGATTTCAATGCACTGCCCGTTCTGAGGATAATTGGCCCCTTGGGAAGCACAGGAGGTGCTGAGGCAGTATTCAGGCACTCCAGTACTGGCGGTGGCTGGGTCAATAATGGCATCGCCGCTAGTGATCAATTCAATTTCCAACAGCAGGTTGTCAATATCAAAAATGAGATTAGGCGGGCCAGATAGCAGCACCGGGAATTTGTACTTGCCCTCTTCAATGATTTCCGGCGCTTCTATCTCCACCCTCAGGTTTTCCTCTCCCCCGTCCAGGCAGGGAAAGGATTCGTTTTGGAAGGTAACGGCGCCGGCGCCGCCCAATTCCGGGGCGCAGCAGACACCGTTTCCGCCCGAATCATGAACCTGTATGCGGGCAAAATCCAGAGTAAAGTTGATTTTTCCGCCGGCAATGGGCTCGGTGGGGGTGTTGACCGTGATTTTGGCTAAATCTGCTTCACCGTTGGCGTCGAGGTTGAGGGTGAAGGTGTTGTTCAGAGGGGCAGGAACAAAAGTACCGCTGAGATAGCCATTTTCAGCATCTAGGCCGTCAGTAGTAAGGGATGAAACAGGGAGTATCTCCAACCCCCCATACACATCCTCATAAGAAATACCAAAATCCAGCCGTTCCAGGGTGATGCTGCCGTTGGGGTTGTCGCCATCCCGTATCTTCAGCGGGATATCAACGGTAGCTGCCGAAAGGGTAGAGGGATCGGGATACTCCAGGAATATTTCCACATTGCGGCTTTCACTGGTGCAGGAGGCGGGTATGGGGCCTTCGAAGGGCAGGCCGACCGGGGAAATGGTGAAGTGGCTTTCGTCGCATTGGAAATTGGGTAAAGACGTACAGCCAAAGTTGAGGTCAATGTCGGTGAAATCAAAACTGAAGGCCTCTCCCGGGTCCACCCGTACAATGACTTCAAAGAGCGGTGGCTGCAATGGGCCAAAGCTATAGCCTGTACTAACATGGTTGCCCATTATTTCAAACCCGGTTTGGTTGTTGGTAATATTAAACGCATCAAAACCTGAGTCCCAAATGACGTCCTCAATCCTGGCGTTTCCGCCGCTTACCGTACCGGAAAGGTCGAAATCACAAGCGGTGAGGGGGTTCAGGTTCTGGTTGGCAAGAAGGAGGACGGGGACTTTCACGGTAAAACAGTCCAGCGGTTGGATGTCTCCAACCCGCAGCCTAAAGTCGGCGTTATCACAAGGAGTTTGCCCCATCAGGGGTACAGAGGCGGCCGCTATCATAAGCAGGGCCATGAAATGGTGGCGGAGCCGCCGGCCCCAAATGCTGTGTGTGTGTGTGTGCCCTCCTTCGCCGAGGCTTGTGCCTCCGCTGAAGCTTCGGCGACACGCGGGCGGCGGATAAATCTAGGCGCGTTAGCCAGCGCATTAGGCCCATTAAATCGGTTGTACATATAACAAATTTTTAGGTGAAAAAACAAAGAGCGCCACGTTTGGGTACAACTACTGTCCTCGCCTGATGCCAGGAAGCCGGAACGGGTTCACGTTAAAAAAATGGTATTGCGCGTTACGCTGTAGGTGCGCGAGTAGTGTTTGTTTTTTTTACCAGGTTTGAGATGCACAAGATAAGGTAAAGTCTGTATGGAGTCAAGAGGGGCAATGTTAAGGGAGTGCAAGTGGCACGAAATGCCGGCGCGATTGAATAAACGCGCTATCCCCTTCAATGGGCCAGCCGCTCTACGCTTTTCTCACCCACAATTGCTCCTTTTCCAATGTGAGCACATAACTTTGTTCCCGTTCTCTGAAAGTAAGCGTTAGGGGAAAAGAGCGGGCCGCCATTTCGGTGGGATACCACTGCTTATTGCGGGGGTCGACGATGATGAACAGGCCCTGCGGATCGCCGGCGGCGCAGAAGTTGTCGCAGTTGCCGGAATAGAACGGCAGGCCGGACTTCCGGTGAAGGAATTCGAAGCTTTCCCGCACGTTGCGCACGGGCAGCCCTATTTCGCTGACAGAGAGGATGGAGGCGGCGGAGAAGGGCGCTTCGGCGCGGTGCGCCAGGTCCCGCCGGGCGATGAACTCGACGATGTTGCCGGCCGGGTCGTGGAAGTACATGGCATAGGCGTTCCAGTTGGAGAAGTCGATCAGCTCGGCATCGCCGTCGCGCAGGATGGGCGCCCTTTGTTTCAGCCATTCGAGGGCCGGCTCGTACTGGTAGGGAGGGATGTTGAATGCGAAGTGGTAGTAGGGCTGTCCTTCCCGTTCTGCAAATACCAGGCGGGTGGCGCCTGCCTGAAGGGAGAAAGATTGGCTGCCTTCCCGTTGCCCCTTCATGCCCAGCGTGTTGGTATAGAAGGCCCATTGGTCCGGCAGGGAGGAAGTAAAGAGCCGCAATTCTTCAAGTATCATGCATCGGAAATTTTTTCTTTCTCTTCTTCTTTTTCCTTTTTGAAGATCATGGGCAGCATAATGCCCAGGCCCACCATGATCGACACGTCGGCAAAGTTGAAAATGCCGGTGCGCAGGCTGCCCAGGCCCATGTTCATGAAATCGACCACCTGCCCGTAGAGGATGCGGTCGTAGACGTTGCTGATGCCTCCGCCGATGATGAAGCTGAAGGCCAGGGCCTGCCGGCGGTTGACGTTTTGGGAAAACAGGGTATACGCCAGCAGCCCCACCAGCAGGGCAAGGGGCAGGATGAGCAGCGTCCAGTAGCGCAGGTGGCCGGACAAGCCGGCGCCGAGGCTCAGGAAGGCCCCTTTGTTTTCCACGTATGAGAGCCGGAAGAAATCGCCCAGGTAAGACAGTTGCCCTTCTGCCATGAGTTGATCCCGCGCCAGTTCCTTGGTGGCCTGGTCACAGCCTATGTTCATTACAACGATTGCGGCGACCAGGGCGATTCGCTGCCAGTTAATTTTCATGACTCTGTTTTTTAAATGTCCTTTTAATACCGGGTTTTGTCTTCCTTGTTTTCCCAGATTTTAAAAGCTTCAAGTGCTTTTTCGCGCATCATCTGTTGGGTGGGGATGTGGCGCTGGCTGTGGTGGTGGTCCAGTTCTTCATAAATAAACGCGTCGTCGAAACTGATCCGGGCGGCGTCTTCCCGGCTGCTGCCAAAGACGATGCGCCGGGGGCGCGCCCAGTATAAAGCGCCCAGGCACATGGGGCAGGGTTCGGAAGAAGCGTAGACCACGCAGCCGTCGAGCTGGAAGTGGCCGAGCTGTCGGCAGGCCTCCCGGATGGCCACCATTTCGGCGTGGGCGGTGGGGTCTTTGTCGGCCAACACCCGGTTCTGGCCGCGGCCGATGATCTCGCCATCCTTGACGACCACTGCGCCAAAGGGGCCGCCGTGGCCGGCCCGGACGCCCTCGATGGCCAGGCGGATGGCTTCCTCCATGAATTTTTCGTCTGACATAAAGCCGGTTGTTTGATCAGTATTCAGCCACAAAGTTGCAATTTTGTTTTGGTTTGGCACAATAGAATATATTTTGCGAACCCGTTCCTGTCGAGTATCTTTACCGCCATGCGAATCCAAACCGGCGGAATATGATACAACCTGTTTTCAAAAACGACGCTATTGTCCTGGGCCTGCTCATCGTGGTCCTGGCCCTGGTTTTTGTCACTTCCGGGAGCAAGAACCCCCGTTGGCAGAAATTCTATACTTATGTGCCGCCCCTCCTGTTGTGTTATTTTTTGCCGGCCCTGCTCCACTGGCCGCTGGGGCTGATCGCCCCGCAGTGGTACGACCTGGATAAGTTGCGGGAGTTCCTGCAGGATGGCGTGGCGCCGGGCCTTTCCGACACTGCCGGCTGGGGAGAAATAAAGCGGGCTCTGGCGGCGAGTACGCTTCCGGAAGGTGCCCTTAAACCGTTTATCGTGAAGTCACAGCTCTACTTTGTGGCTTCCCGCTACCTGCTGCCGGCCAGCCTGGTTTTGCTTTGCCTTAGCATTGATTTCAAGGGCATCCTCAATCTCGGCCCCAAAGCGCTGATCATGTTTTTCGCTGCCACCACCGGCATCATCCTGGGCGGCCCGGTGGCCCTGCTGATCATCGACTATCTGGCGCCCGGCCTGGTGCAGGCCAGCCCGGACGAGGTGTGGCGGGGGTTGTCAACGGTGGCGGGCAGCTGGATCGGCGGCGGCGCCAACCAGACGGCCATGAAGGAGATTTTTAATGTCAGCGACAACCTGTTTGCTTCCATGATCGTGGTGGATGTGGTAGTGGCCAACATCTGGATGGGTTTCCTGCTCTACGGCGCCAGCATTTCGGACCGGCTGGACCTCAAGCTGAAGGCCGACAACTCCGCCATTGAGGATCTCAAACGCAAGGTTCAGGATTATCAGGCCAGCGTCGCCCGCATTCCCACCACCAAAGACGCTTTCGTCCTGCTGGCGGTGGCTTTCGGCGGCGTCTCTCTTTCCCATTGGGGGTCGGATATCATCACGCCGTTCATGGAGCGGTATAAGGAATCGCTGGACGCCGCCGGACTCAGTTCTCTGATGTCCGACTTTTTCTGGCTGATCGTCATTGCCACCACTTTGGGCCTGGCCCTGTCGTTCAGCAATGCCCGCAAGCTGGAAGGCGTCGGCGCTTCGCGCTGGGGCAGCGTGTTCATCTATATCCTGGTGGCGACTATCGGCATGAAGATGAACCTGGGCGAAGTACTGCAGAACCTGGGCCTTTTCGCCATCGGTATCGTCTGGATGATGGTACACGTCACTATCCTGCTGTTTACGGCCTTCCTGATCCGGGCACCGTTCTTTTTTGTGGCGGTAGGCAGCCAGGCCAATGTCGGCGGCGCCGCCTCCGCGCCCATCGTCGCCTCTGCCTTCAGCCCTGCGCTGGCGCCGGTCGGCGTATTGATGGCGGTGCTGGGATATGCCCTGGGTACCTATGGCGCGCTGATCTGTGCTTTTTTGATGCAGGCGGTTTCGGTGGGGTAATGGAGGAATCGGTTATTGGTTGTTTGTTGTCGGTTGTCGGCCTGGGAACCCAGGGCCTCCGGACAAACAACCGGCAACATGCCCGGCTTGTCAGTAAGCGGACGCAATTAGCATAACAATATAGCCATTAGCATAACAATATAGCCATATAACAATATAGCCATATAACAATATAGCCATATAACAATATAGCCATATAACAATATAGCCATATAACAATTGCCCCAGGAATAAAGCTGCCAAGCCACGCTTTCGAAGCAGCATTAGTTACAACAAATGTGTCCAACGACTTACTGATAGCTGGCCATTGTTTTTCCCGCAGCCTCCCTTACATCCCGCAACAACCCTTTCATTACTGCACCAGGGCATTCTCCGCCTCATTGAGCCTGGCGATAACTTCCGGGCAAATCCTCTGCATGGCTGCTTTTACCCGGTCTTCCCGTTCCCCTTCCAGGGGGCCGTAGCGCTCTTCGATGCCTTCCGCGCAGGAACTCAGCGCTTCATTCGCGGCTTCCATTTCCTCGACAAACTGCTGCAGCGCTTCGGTGTCGTTTTTCTCCCGGGCTTTCCGGAAGGATTCGTAGGATTCTGACAGGGGCCGCATGCAATCGCAGGCTTCTTTGGCAGCCTGTTCGGCATTCCCGTCGCCGGCACCGCATCCGGACAGGAGCAAGATGCCGAGCGCTATAGCGAGCGTAGAAAATTGCTTCATTTTTTTTCGTTTTGTTAGAGAAAAAATGCTCACCCCTCCCTCTCAGCAGAGAGGAGATGCTTCGTTGGAAATACAGGGAGTCGGATGATTGATTGGCAGAAACCAAGGCCTCGCGCCTGAAGCAGGCTGTATAGGTTATGCTTCCTGGTTAAAGACAATCAAAGGGGGCCTGGTGTTGCTTTCCGGGCCGGATATCCCGTATGAAAATAGCAAGAAAAACCGGATTTTTTGCGGACTGTCTTGCAATCTCATAAAGAGGATAGGTAAAGAAACAGCTTCTAAAGAACCGGACACCATTAGCGCAACAATATAACAATATAGCCATATAACAATTGCCCCGGGAATAAAGCTGCCCGGCCACGCTTTCGAAGCAGCAATAGTTGCAATAAATGGGTCCAACTATTTAAAAGCTACTCGATCGGCACGCCGTTCTCGTCGGTGGTCAGCACCTCGCTCATGTAGTCGAAGAAGGGGCGCATGCGCTGGAAGGCCAGCACCATTTTGTCCATTAAATCAGGGGACAACACTTCCTTGTCGGTATAGGATTGGGAGACCAGGAACTGCTTGTAGCGGAGCAGGTCGATGTTGGGGTGGTCCGGGGAATAGCCCTGGGGAGCAGTCTTGAGCTGTTCGCCCTGCAATTCCCCGAAGGTTTCGACAAATTCAGGCGCAGCGATGATCTTCCGCAGCGGTTCGGCGTCGGCGGCCAGTTCCTGGCGGATGCGCTTGAGGTCGTTGGTGTTGGGGCCCCAGAAGCCGCCGCCCACGAAGGAGCCGCCCGGCTCGATATGGAAGTAGTAGCCGCCGCGCAGCCACTTGGTGTCCCGCTTCATCGTGCCGCTGAAGTGGGCTTTGTAGGGAGATTTATCCTTGGAAAAACGCACGTCCCGGTAGATGCGGAAGAGGCTCTGCTTGCCGGTCATGGGCACGAGCTGGTCGTGCTGCCCCATGCGGGCGAGCAGGGTTTCCGCGAATTCAACCATGTGGGCATGTTCCTTTTTGTACCAATCCTTGTTGGCAGTGAACCATTCGCGGTTGTTGTTCCCGTGCAGGGCTTTCAGGAAATCGAGGGTGGATTTCGGAATGGAGGTAGCGGGCATGATGGGTGATTTTCAGGATTGAAAATAATCAGGATTTTTAACAGTTATGAATGGTTTAAAGTTTTAAGAAGGTACGTACAATCAGGTCAACGAACTCTTAAAGACCTGAAAAACAACTGGTTTTCCTTTCCTAAAGCCAAGCTGAGCCTGATTTAGGAGCTGCGCCGAGGCGTTGAACTGTCCTGGTTTTTGCCAAAAAAAAGCCGTAACTTTAGCAGCGCCGCTAGTGGCCAGGCGAACTGGCGGAGAGCTAAGTGGGAAGCAAGTCGCCTGGCCACTAGCCAGGGCAAAAAAAAACCGCAGCGTTTCCTCGCTGCGGTTTTTTTTTGCCTGATCAACTCCCGAAGTCGTCAAAAGCGATGTTTTCATCCGGGACGCCCAGCTCGTCGAGCATTTTCAGGGCGGCCTGAAGCATCAGGGGCGGGCCGCAGAGGTAGTATTCCACCTCTTCCGGCTCGGGGTGGTTCTTCAGGTATTCGTCATACAGCACCTGGTGGATGAAGCCGATGAAGCCGTCGCCGGCTTTATCATTGATGTCTTCTTTAGTCTTCCACTTGTCAACCTCCTTTGCGACTTTTACGTCCGACAGGGCGATGTAGTAGTTGAAGTTATCGTAATCCTTCTCTATATCGCGGAAATCTTCGGTGTAGAACAGCTCGCGCTTGGAGCGGCCGCCGTACCAGTAAGAAACCTTGCGGTCTTTGGTCTTCAGCGTATGGAACAGGTGGAAGATATGCGAGCGCAGGGGGGCCATGCCGGCACCGCCGCCGATGTATACCATTTCCTTCTTGGTCGGCTTGATGAAGAACTCGCCGTAGGGGCCGGAGATCGTCACCTTGTCGCCCGGCTTGCAGGAGAAGACGTAGGAAGAGCAGACGCCCGGGTTGACCGGCATCCAGGTGTTGTTCTTGCGGTCCCAGGGCGGCGTGGCGATCCGGATATTGAGCATCACGATATTGCCCTCCGCCGGGTGGTTGGCCATGGAGTAAGCGCGGAACTGTTCCTCGTCGTTCTTCATCGTGAGGTCCCACATCTTAAACTGGTCCCACTCTTCCTTGTATTCGTCGGGCTTCTTGTCGGTCATGCGCGGGTGGGCGGTGATGTCGAAGTCCTTGAAATTCACTTCGATGATAGGCACGTCGATCTGCACATAACCGCCGGATTCGAACTCGAGGGTTTCGCCTTCCGGCAGCCTGACGACAAACTCCTTAATGAAGGAAGCCACGTTGTAGTTGGATACCACCTCGCATTCCCACTTCTTGATGCCGAACACCTCTTCTGGTACGCGGATGCGCATGTCCTGGCGCACTTTCACCTGGCAGGCCAGGCGCTTGTGTTCGGCCACTTCGCGCCGCGTCAGGTGGTTGAGTTCGGTAGGCAGCACATCGCCGCCGCCCTCGTCTACATGGCATTCGCACATGGCGCAGGTGCCGCCGCCGCCACAGGCGGAAGGCAGGAAGACGCTCTTGTCGGAGAGGGCAGAAAGGAGGGACGAACCCGGCTGCACCAGCAGCGGGTTGGCTTCGTCTCCGTTGACGATGATCTTGACGTCACCCTGTGGCACCAGCCGCTTCCGTGCGTAGATCAGCATGAAAGCCAACGCCAGTATCACAAGGCTAAAGACTGCGACAGCTAATATAATAGTAGTCATTGTATCTGAGTAGTTTTAATTTTCTGTTTGATGGCCCTGGGAGAAGTCGTTGTCTGTTGTTTGTTGTCTGTTGTTGGCATTCAACAGGGAACAAACAACCATCAACTATCAACCAAACAGTTTCTCCCAGGCGTTGCTAGTTCGACGCATAAGACGCCGGGTCGATGCCCATCAGGCTCATGAAAGCGATGCCCATCAGCCCCGTCAGGATAAAGGCCATGCCCAGGCCGCGCAGCGCCGGCGGTACGTTGGAATAACGGATCTTCTCCCGGATGGCCGCAATAGCGATAATGGCCAGGAACCAGCCGAAGCCACCGCCCAGGCCAAAAGCGATCGAGTTGCTGAAAGTATATTCCCTCGACACCATAAACAGGGAGCCGCCCAGGATGGCGCAGTTCACCGTAATGAGCGGGAGGAAGATTCCCAGCGCAGCGTAGAGGGCGGGCGAGAATTTTTCCACCACCATCTCAACAAGCTGCACCATGGAGGCGATTACCGCAATGAATAGGATAAACCGCAGGAAGGTGAGGTCGACCCCGAACAGGCCGCTTTCGCTCAGCAGGTACTCGCTGATGACCCAGTTGATCGGCATGGTGATGCCGAGTACGAAGATTACCGCCAGGCCCAGGCCGAAGGCTGTATTCACGCTCTTGGAAACCGCCAGGTAAGAACACATGCCCAGGAAATAGGCAAGCACCAGGTTCTCGATGAAGGCGGCTTTTATGAAGGTATTCAGGAATTCCATGTTTTGGTTGTTTGTCCCCTCGGCTTCGCCCGGGGTAAAGTTTGTTGTCTGTTGTCCGTTGTCTGTTTAGGATACATCCACCAGTTTCGTATTGTAGCTGCGTTGTATCCAGATCAGGATGCCGATGATAAACATCGCCGCTGCCGGCAACACCATCAGGTTGTTGTTGGCATACCAGCCGAACATAGCGCTATCGGTGGTATTGATGAAGTAGTCTGCCGTCGGGCCGATGATCTTCAGCTCGATCGGGCTGCCGGCGAAGAGGCTTCCTTTGCCAAAGATCTCCCGGATAATGCCGACGATAATCAGGATAGCGCCGTAGCCCAGGCCGTTGCCGATGCCGTCCAGGAACGAACGCCAGGGCTTGTTGGCCATAGCGAAGGCCTCCAGGCGGCCCATCACGATACAGTTGGTGATGATCAGGCCGATGTATACGGACAATTGCTTGTAGATCGGGTAGTTGAGGTACTTGAGGGTCAGCTCCACCACCGTCACCAGGGAGGCGATGATGACGAGCTGGACGATCATGCGCACCTGTTTCGGGATATAACTCCG
Source organism: Lewinellaceae bacterium (assembly GCA_020636375.1). Lineage (GTDB taxonomy): Bacteria > Bacteroidota > Bacteroidia > Chitinophagales > Saprospiraceae > JACJXW01. Next base: position 133,487 of record JACJXZ010000020.1, read on the forward strand.
CAGCATGGAAGTGAACAGGCTGGAAAAGCCGGTCACGAAGATCACGGCAATCGCCATTACAAAAGAGGGATAAACCAGCGAAGTCACAGCCAGCGCCGAACAAATGCCCAGCACCTGGACGGTGATGGGGTTATTGTCGTTCAGCGGGTCGGAGAGCAACTGGCGCTCTTTTTTCCCAAACTGAAATAAGGGTTCTTTTTCTTTAACAGCAGTTTCAGCCATTGTTTTCTGTTTTTATGCCTTTGGCGCCTGCCGGCGCCGAAAGTTCTGTTTTATTGAGTCAACAATCCCTGTGCCTTTTCGGATTGTCGTATTTCTTCCAGAAAGGGCTTATAGTATTTCAGGCCCCGGTAGAGCATTTCGGCCACTCCGTCGCCGGTAACGGTAGCGCCGGAGATGCCATCTACCGTATGATCCGTTTTCCTGGCACCAGGTTTCACCACGTCTATCGAAACGTACTGCCCATCTTCAAAGAGCTTTTTTCCCTGAAATTGTTCAGGGAAAGAGGGATTATCTTTGATCTCGGCGCCCAGCCCCGGAGTTTCGCCCTTGTGGTCGAAGGCAGCCCCGGCCACGGTGTTGCCGTCGCTCTTCAGGGCGATGTTGCCCCAGATCTCGTCCCAGAGGCCGTTGCCCCGTATGGAAAGAATGTAGAATTTCTCCCCGTTGTGTTCGTAAATGTACAGCGGCAGGCGGCGTTCGGCCTCCGGCTTTTTGCGTTCCTTGGCCATGTCGATGTTCTCGGCCTGTACGCCTTCCAGGGTTTCCCCCTGCATATTCAGGACGGGCTGTTCCATCTGCTCGAAGAGCTGGGAAACTTCCTGGTCGGACAGGCCGCCCACTTTCTTGCCGTCGGGCAGGTAATCTTCGATGGCGGAAAGGATAGCCCTTTTGTTGAAAATATCTTCATTCTGGACCGCTTTCTTGTAGGTCACCTCCCGAAGGCCGGTCAGCGCCACCGCCACCGAAGCAGTCAGGATGAATATAAAGCCTATAACATATCTCGTCGTAAACATTTTGCTGATTTTATGTCAGGAAATGGATTTTCAAGGTTCAGGCCACCGCCTTAGCCCTTTTGAGGCGCCGGTTGATATTGGCCTGGATGACGTAGTAGTCGATCAGGGGCGCGAACACGTTCATGAACAGAATGGCCAGCATCCAGCCCTCGGGGTAGGCCGGGTTCAGCACCCGGATGATCATGCCGATGAAACCGATGAGGAAGCCGTAAATCCACTTCCCGGTAGGCGTAGCGCTTGCCGTTACCGGGTCGGTTGCCATAAAGGCCATCGCGAACCAGAAACTGCCCATGTAGAACTGATAGTACCAGGGCACCTGCATGAAGGGCGTGGCCCCCCAGGCGTTGAGCAGCACGGCCATAACGGCGGCGCCAACCACCATGGAGAACATGATGCGCCAGTCGGCGATCCTGGTTACTGCCAGGTATACCGCTCCGAGGATGATCAGCGGCTTGCTGGTCTCCCCGATAGAACCGGGGATGGTACCCCACAGCATCTGGGAATCAGTATATACCTCGGTTACATGTTCCCAGCCACTGTGAAAGGCCAGGCTCAGCGGCGTAGCCCCGGTATAGCCGTCCACGACCGTCGCGGCCGGATTGTACCCCGGCAGGTTGAGGGCTTCAAACAAGGGGTTGAATACACTCAGATGAATCCACCCGTAATCGGCGGCGGCGCCGGCAGAGATGCCTTCCAGCCCGGATACCCATACTTCATCGCCGGAAATGTAGGTGGGATACGCAAAGAAGACGAAGACCCGCGACAGCAGCGCTATGTTGAGTACATTCATGCCCGTGCCCCCGAAAGCTTCTTTTCCGATGATTACGGCAAAAATAATGGAAAGCGTCAGGATCCACATCGGAATATCCGGCGGCATGATCAGCGGGATCAGGGCGCCGGAGACGAGGAAGCCTTCTTCGATCCCGTGCCCCTTTCGGTAGGCGTAAAAGAATTCTATGCCCAGGCCGACGACGTGGGTGACGACGAGGAGGGGTATGATCTTGATGATGCCGTAGATCAGCTTCAGGTGTACCCCCTGAAGGAACCCGGTGTATTCGCCCAGGGCGACAAAGTGCTGATGGCCGATATTATAGGTGCCGAAAATGTAGAGCAACTGAAGGGCCAGTACGACCTGCACCATCTGGCGCTTGAGGTCCATGCCGTCGCGGATGTGCACCCCGCCTTTGGTCACCAGATTGGGGGTGAAGGCGAAGGTGAAAAACCCATCGTAAACTGTATGCAGGAAAGGAGACTTCTCCTTGTCCGGCTCTATTCTGTGAAGAAAATTCAATAATGCTTTTTTCATATCTCTATGTAGTGAGATGATTGTTATTTGTTTCGTAACGATTGAGGCTTATCCTTGTTCCCGCATCATGTCCAGGCCCTGGCGCAGGATCTGCTGCACGGGCTGCTTGGAGACGCAGACGAACTCGCAGAGCGCCACGTCTTCTTCGCTCAGCTCGTAGATGCCCATGCCTTCGATCTTTTCGAAGTCGCCGATGAGGATGGATTTCATCAGCTCCTGCGGATAGATGTCCATAGGCAGGACGGACTCATAGCTACCGGTGACGACGAAGGCGCGCTTCTCTCCGTGAGTGTTGGTCTCTGCCCGTTTCTTGATCTTCGGGAACAAGGCGGAAGGGAGGGTCGGCGAGATACTGGGCGTATTCATCGAAGGGATCAGCCAGCCGAACATTTCATAGTCGTCTCCTTCCAGGACAACGGTAAGCTGGTCGTCGAAGATGTTCAGGAAGCTCTCCGCTGTTTTCGTTTTTCCGGAAAGCACGTCGCCGGAGATGAAACGGACATGGTCGTTGGCGAGGTTGTCCTTCACCAGGTCTCCGATGTTGGCGCCGATGCAGGTGCGCACATACCGGGGCTGCCGGAGTTCGGCGCCGGCGAGGGCCACCACCCGCTGCGCGTTGAAGCGCCGTTCGGTGAATAAGCGCCCGATGGTGGCGACGTCCTGCACGCCCAGCGTCCATACTTTGTCGCCGGCGCTGATGGGTTTGATGTGGTGAATCTGAACGCCGACGTTGCCCGCTGGGTGTTTGCCGTGGAAGTAGTGCTTCTCAGCTCCTTTGGCTTCCGCGAATGCGGCATGAGGCTCTTCCTTTCCGCGCCCGTCCAGCCCGAGGTAGACTGTCCCGTCGGTCAGCTTATTCAACACGTCAAGGCCCTTCTGGAAGGCTTCCTCCTGGCCCCGGATGACGAAGTTGAGGTTGGGTGCCAGGGGGGCGGTGTCGAAGGTAGAAATAAAAATGTCGCGGGGCGTCGCATCCGGTTCCGGGATAACGTCATAGGGGCGCTGCCGGATCAGGGGCCATACGCCGGCGTCGAGCAGGTAGCTGACCAGCTCTTCCCGGCTGCTGCCGTCCAGGTCGAAAGCTTTCATCTCGCGGTACTTCATTTCCTTGTCGGCCAGGATGACGACCTCGGAAATGGAGCGCTTGGCGCCCCGGTTGACGGCGATGACCTCGCCGCTCACCGGCGCAACGTGCAGGATTTCCGGGCGCTTTTTGTCGAAGAAGAGATGGTCGCCCGCCTTGACCTCATCCCCGACTTCCACCAGCACCTTGGGGATGGGAGAAAGGCCTGTGAAATTAGGTGGCTGCACAGCGAAAGTCTTTGCTTTCACCGATTCGTCGATCACCTGTTCTGCCTCTCCCTCCAGGTTGATGTCATGCCCGCGGCGCAGAATGGTCACCGGCTTGCCTTCGAGATATTCCGGCAGGCGGGGGGCGAAAAGCTCCTTCCAGCTGGGGAAGAGGGAGAAATTGGCGCCGGTATTCGCCGCGCCGGACTGCTTGGCCTCGATGACCAGAAGGTTGTCCGCCACCTGTAGGATGATCATGAAAAATACGAGGACCGCCACGGCGATCAGGCCGTAGACAAAGTAGGTTCCGTACCCTGAGCTGCCGTTCCCGGCCTGCGCCCATGCGGCATCGGCGGAAAGCATCGCAACGATAGTGAAAATCGCCTTGCTCGTTGTATTACTCATTCGTTTTGTCGTTAGTTGTTACTTAGCCCAATGCCGGTAAACCTATGGAAACCAAACGCAATAGGCTTCTCAAAAAACACCGCAAAGATATAAAGCTTTTCACTTAAAAAAGAACCTGGCTTTTGGTAAAGTTCAGGAAGCAAAATTATTTAGACTTGTTCTAAATAAAAATCAATTATCCTTTGTTTTCAAGGAGTTATAAAGGGAGGAAAGTGGTATTTATAGCGCTGCCGCTCAGGATGGGGGAATGGCCGGAGCGCCGGATACGGCGGCCGACCGGATAGCGGGAAAGCTTATTCGCTGCTTTTGCCGGAATGGCGGGCATATTGTTTGGGGAAAGGCGGGATTCGCAAAATTCCGTTCAGGGGCGGGAAACAGGAAAGGTCTACTGATTATACGGTAGGTTTGAGGTCCAGGCTGAGAGCATGTTTGGAGGGCGGGCTTTTGAATCGAATCCCAATAGCTATCGGGACAGATTTCGGGTTCTCACGAAGTCTTTGATCCCGACACGTTAGTCGTCGGGGGCATTTTTTCGCCTCATAGCGTTCGACTGAGCTCACGCCGAAGTCAGCGCTATGGGCGAAAAAACGGCAAAGTGAGCCTGCCTAATCCTGTAAATCCTGTAAATCCTGTCTACTTTCACCATCCTGCCGCTACTAATCTTGCAAATCCTGTAAATCCTGTCTATTTTAAGGCCATACTTTGATCCGCTATGGAAAACGAGGCCGCCGGCACTCCCCGCTATTGCCACAATTGCCATTATCCCCTTCCTCCGTATGGGGAGTACTGCTCCAACTGCGGGCAGAAATACACCACGGGGAAGATTCCCGTCTGGGAACTGGTAAGGGACTTCATAGAGTCGGTCCTGAACATCGATTCCAAGATTTTCCGCACCCTGGGCGCTCTTTTTAATCCGGGAAAGCTCACCATTCAGTATTTCAAGGGCCACCACAAGCGCTACGTGCCGCCGCTGCGCCTCTTTTTCGTGATGGCCATTGTGCATTTTGCGGTTTTGGGTTATGTGGGGTTTGATGAGTTAGAACAACAGGTCAATGAAATTACGGAACGGCAATGGAAAAAGGCTCACCTGGCCGATTTCCGGGATCAGCTGGACAGTGCCCGGCAAATCGTGGAGGCGGCCTATCCCAATGAGCCTGTCCTGGCGCCGGCCCTGGACTCCCTGGAACGGATCCTGGGCGACAGCCGCTCGGACAGCCTCACGCTGGGATACTTTGTGTTCGACGCCGATTCTGTTAAATTCACGGTAAAGACAGTTGATATCAGCTCAAGGGATGCCGTGGAGATGCCGCTGGACAGCTTTGCGGCTACCTACGGAGACGGAACCTTCATGAGCCAGATCCAGCTCCGGCAGGTAGCCAAGTTCAACCGGCGGGGCGGGAACTTTACCCAATTTGTCCTGGGCAAGCTCATCTGGATGGTGGTGCTGATGATGCCTGCCCTGGCTCTGCTGCTGAAGTTGCTGTACATCCGCCGCAGCCATTACTATGTGGAGCACCTGGTTTTTTCCTTTCATTACCACGCCTTTGCCTTTCTGGTTTTTTCCGTGGCCTTTCTGGCTATGGACGCCGGGCTGAGCCGGTATTCCGGCGTGTTTGATGAAGGCTTGCTCCTCGGCCTGGCCTTCCTTGGGGTACTCCTCTACCTGTTTATCGCCATACGGCGATTCTACCGGCAGGGCTGGTTCAAGACTTTCGTCAAGTATAGCATCGTCAACGTTTCGTACACTTTCATTTTTACTGTATTTTTGTTGCTCACCCTGCTGGCCAGCGCTTTGTTGTTTTAGGCTGGAAGGATTGAACGGGGCCTTTGGGGGAGCCGTTCAATCCTTCCAGCCGACAGGCCGTTCCCCAGGGCAGAGCGAGAAGCGTCGCTTCAAGAGCTGCCAGGCGGATGTATCCGGCAGTTATAAAACGAATACCATGCCTTACGAAAAGTACGAGACGGTAATCGGGTTGGAGATACACGCCCAGTTGTCGACGCGGAGCAAAGCGTTTTGCGGGGATGACGTCAGTTTCGGAGGAGATCCGAATACGCAGGTCAGCCCCATCTCTCTGGGGCATCCCGGCACGCTGCCCCGGCTCAACAGGAAGCAGGTGGAATACGCCGTCCGCCTGGGGCTGGCGCTGGGCAGCGCGATCAACCTGCGCAGTGCTTTTGACCGCAAGAACTACTTCTACGCCGACCTGCCGAAGGGCTATCAGGTCACGCAGGACCGCGCCCCCATCTGCGTCGGCGGTTCGCTGAACATCCGGGTGGGCGAGGAAGAGAAGGCCATCCGCATCCACCACATCCACATGGAAGAGGACGCCGGCAAGTCCATGCACGATTCTGAAGGCCCGTATTCCCTGATCGACCTCAACCGGGCCGGCGTGCCCCTGCTGGAGATCGTTTCCGAGCCGGACCTGCGCTCTGCCGAAGAGGTGGACGCCTTCATGTCGGCTATGCGCCAGCTGATGCGTTACCTGGGCATCTGCGACGGCAACATGGAGCAGGGATCCATGCGCTGCGATTGCAACGTGTCGGTGCGCCTCAAGGGCGACCCCAACCTGGGAGAACGCTGTGAGATCAAGAACCTCAACTCCATGCGCTACGCCCGCCGCGCCATCGCCTATGAGGCCAGGCGGCAGATTGGCCTGGTCGAATCCGGCAGCCGGGTTGAACAGCAGACGCTGAACTTCGACCCGTCCACCGGCGTGACAGCCCCTCTGCGCGACAAGGAAGACGCGCACGATTACCGCTATTTTCCGGAGCCGGACCTGCCCCCGGTGGTGTTGAGCCGGGAATACGTTGAAAAGATCCGGCGGGCCCTGCCGGCCCTTCCCTGGGAACTCTTCCGGCAGTTTCAGGAAGAATACGGCCTGCCGGCGTATGACGCCAACCTGCTCACGCAGGAACAGCCCACCGCCCTCTTTTTCCTGGCCCTGTGCGAACATACCGGCAATTTCAAAGCCGCCGCCAACCTGATTATCAACAAAGTGGCGCCATTTTGCAATGAACAGGGGATCGACATAACCGATTTCCCCGTCGGCCATGATCATCTGGCGGCCTTTATTCAGCTGATCGATGAGGGGAAGGTGGCCAGTGCCGCCGCCTACCAGCACATCTTCCCGGCGCTGGCGGAAGCCCCGGGCCGCTCCCCGCTGGAGGCCGCCCAAGCCCTCAACCTCATTCAAACTTCAGACGAGGGCCTTCTGGAAAGGCTGGTAGACGAGGCCCTGGCCAACAATCCGGAAGAAGTAGAGCGCTACCGCAACGGCAAGAAGGGCCTGATGGGCTTCTTTATGGGAGAAGTGATGAAGGCCTCGAAGGGGAAAGCAGATCCGAAGGTGGCCAGTGGGTTGCTGAGGAAGAAATTGGGGTAGGGGAGAGGGGAAGAGACAGCATAATTATTACTTTTATAACCGTTATATTTTGAATGATTATTTTCATGACGAAATTTTTTTGCCATCCTGTGTTGCGCGACAATTCCGGGGCTGGGCTATCAGGGAGGTTTGGGGTGGGGCATCCGCCGGGCATCCCCTGGCGGGATAGCCACCGGGCTCGGGCTGCCGTTCCTGCCTCTTGACGCTTCGGCAAGAAAAGCTTACCTTAATGGGAGCAATAACAGGGATAATGACGTAGTGAGCAGGGGATATTGTGAGCGACGGGATCACCACATCACCACATCACCACATCACCACATCACTCATCCCCCCCTGTAACCAACAACCGCCATGAAGCAACTGCCCATATATGAAAAAGGCCGGGAAAGCCTCAAGCGTTACTACAGCATCGGAGAGGTGGCGAAGATGTTCGAGGTCTCCAAGTCGCTGGTCCGCTTTTGGGAGAACGAGTTCGATTTTCTCAAGCCCCACAAGAACAGCAAGGGAGACCGCCGCTTCACGGTGCAGAACATCGAACAGCTCAACCTGATCTACGAGCTGGTCAAGGAGCGGGGCTTTACCATCGAAGGGGCGCGGCGGGAGATACAGCGGCTGCAGGAGTGGGAGAAGGAGAAGGAGGAGTGGATTGGGCGGTTGGGGAGGGTGCGGGAGGGGTTGAGGGGGTTGATGGAGGAGGAGTGAGAAGGCTTCCGCCGGGCGCTGGAGGCAGAATGGAAGCTGCTTTCGGCAGGGGGAGGGAGGCGTTAAGGAAGAAGGCTGGGAAGACCGAAAAGTCCAATATTTGGCAGGCAAAAGAATTGAATACAATTCCTTATATTCACTTCAATAATCGATCCCCCGTCGCATGAAGCTCTTTAACCCGTTCCTCCTCCTGCTTGCCCTCCTCTTCGTAGCTTGCCAAAAACAGGACGCTCCCCTCCTCCCCCTGCCCAACGAACTCCCCACCTCCGAAGCCACCCAAGCCTTCTTCAACCTGGCATGGGAAAACAATCAGATCATCGTGGCTATCGATTCCATAAACATCGGCGGCATCCCCTACTGCCGCTTCACCTTCGAAAACGGCCAGGAAGCCCTCATCAAAAAAGAACTCACCGCCGGCCTGGAAACGGACAGCAGCAATTGGTCTGCCAAATTGACGTTGCAGGATGGCGCCCAACTGCCTGCCTACATCCTGGGGGATACCATCTACGTCGATTCTATAACGGTCGACCCTTTCGGCACGGCACCCCTCTCTGCCCGGCTGGCGGCATCCATGCCGGTAAAAGGGCGGTTTGGGGTAGTCGTACAAGGCAGGGGAGAGGACGGCATCCCTATTGGCCATGCCTTTGAACCGTATACAAATGAACACAAAATCCCCGTCCTGGGACTATATCCAGAATACGAAAATGAAGTTGACCTGGCCTTCCTGGGCCCGGAAGGCCAGGTGCGGGCTACCCGCAACCTGCGGATCAGGACCGGTGGCGTACCGGGCCGCCTAACTGTCAATATCTTCCGGGATGAACTCCCGCCCGGAGACGCTGGAATCTTCTTCGTCTCCGACGTCGAAAGGGGTTTTGACCACCGGGGAGAACTGCGCTGGGCCTACACGGGCGACGGTCGCCACCTCTATCAAAAACTGGCCAACGGCAACTTCGTGGTGTCGGACATAGCCGGCGGCGTTTCCTACCATTCGGCTACCTTTTCCGAAATCACTATGCTGGGGGAGATGGTGCAACAGTACGATGTGCCCAACCTGATGCACCACGAGATTCGCGAGCTGCCCAATGGCAACTTCCTGGTGGCCACCAACTCCGCTCCGTTTGCCAATAACCGTTGGGACGGGGAACTGGAGGAGGATGTCATCATCGAAGTGGACAGGGCCACCGGCGAGATCATCCGGCGCTGGAATCTCAACCTGATCCTCGACAACCAGCGGCCGCGGGCCGACGGCAGCAATAACGACGACTGGCTGCACCTCAACGCCATCTACTTCGACGAAGCAGACAACTCCCTCGTCTTCTCCGGGCGGCACCAGAGCCTGGTGGCCAAGATCGGCTACGAGGAGGGCGATCTGAGATGGATCTTGGCTCACCCGGCGGGATGGGGGCCGGAACACCTTCCTTTCGTGTTGACGCCTGTTCTGGCTGATGGGACCGAGGTGGAGCTTGGCACCCAGGATTTTCTGCCGTATTTCCCGCATTACCCTGAAAAGTTGCCCAACGGGAATATCCTGGTCTTTGACAACGGTAACTACCGCGGTTTCTACGACGACCCGGAGGCGGAGGAGGCGTCCTACAGCCGCGCAGTGGAATACGAGGTCGATCCGCAGGCGGGGACGGTGCGCAAGGTATGGGAATTCAGTTACGACAAAAGTATTTTCACGGAAGCTACCGGCTCAGCTCAATATCTGGAAAAGAACGGCCACCGCCTGGTTGGGTTCATGAACGGAACGGCAAAGACTCCCAAGATCGTCGAACTGGATGAATCAGATCACATCGTTTTTGAGGCCAACGTCAACCTCTGGTCAGATTACTACCGGTGCGAGAAATATGGATTGTATGACAGGCCCTGATCAGATCCCCCCCCCTCCGGCAAAACACCAAACCGCCCCTTCGGGAAATCTACTACCATCACTCCTCCCCGGACCGGTCGCTGCCGGACCGTGAAACTTACGCCGGCCGGCGGGGCGGATTGGGCTGCAGTGAGATGCGGAAAAGAAAGCAAGACAGTGAATGCCAGCGCCAGAGCGCGTACCAAACGGTTCATAGCTTGTGGAAAGAAAAAATAAAGGTTTTATCCGGAACCGGAGGATTGGAAGTTGCCATATTTCTATATCTTGTTCTAAATAATACCCACAGCAATGGTCACCGAGACGCCGGCTTTAACAAAGAAACCTACCCTCTCCTTCTGGGAAATTTGGAACATGAGCTTCGGCTTCCTGGGCATACAGTTCGGCTTCGCCCTCCAGAATGCCAACACCAGCCGCATTTTCGAAACCCTGGGCGCCAACGTAGAACAAATCCCCATCCTCTGGATCGCAGCGCCCATGACGGGCCTCATCGTACAGCCCATCATCGGGTACTTCAGCGACCGCACCTGGCATCCCCGGCTGGGGCGGCGGCGGCCCTACTTCCTGGTGGGGGCCGTTTTGGCTTCCATCGCCCTGTGCATCATGCCCAACTCGCCGACGCTTTGGGTGGCCGCCGGCATGCTTTGGGTCATGGACGCCTCCATCAACATCAGCATGGAGCCTTTCCGCGCCTTTGTGGGCGACAACCTGCCCTCCGAACAGCGCACGGCCGGCTTCGCCATGCAGAGCTTCTTCATCGGCACCGGGGCGGTGGTGGCCTCTGCCCTGCCCTGGATGCTGACCAACTGGCTGGGCGTCAGCAACGTGGCGCCGGAGGGCGAGATTTCCGCCTCGGTGAAGTGGTCGTTCTACCTGGGCGCCATCGTTTTCTTTGTAACGGTACTGTGGACGGTGGCGCGCTCCAGGGAATACCCGCCGGAGGTACTGCATGGGTTTGAAGACAATGTGACAGACGAAATACAGGTGGAGGACCTGAGCCGGGAGGAATATGAGCGGGGCGGAAAACGCCTGAGCCGGATCGGCGGCCTCACCGCTTTGTTTGGCGCCGTCATCATCGGCCTGCTGTTGCGGGCCGGCCTGAATAAGGAGCTGTATGTGCTGGCTTCGGGTATTTTCTTCGTAGGTATTCTGTGGGTGGTTGCCGGGGCAATGAAGCAGCAGGGGCGTTATAAGAATGGTTTTGTCGCCATCATGAGCGACCTGTTGCAGATGCCCAGGACGATGCAGCAGCTGGCGCTCGTCCAGTTCTTTTCCTGGTTTGCCCTGTTCTCGATGTGGATCTACACGACGGCCGGCGTCACCAAGCACCTTTACGGGACTTCCGACACCACCTCCGCCCTCTACAATGAAGGGGCCGACTGGGTGGGTTTCTGTTTTGCCGTTTACAATGGCGTTGCCGCTCTGGTGGCCTTCGCCCTGCCCGTGCTGGCCAGGCACACCAGCCGCCGGATCACCCACCTGATCTGCCTGGTGCTGGGCGGCCTGGGGCTCCTGTCCGTTTACTTTTTTAACGATCCCACGCTGCTCTTACTGTCGATGGTAGGCGTAGGGATTGCCTGGGCCAGCATCCTGTCGATGCCCTACGCCATGCTGGCGGGCGCTTTGCCGTCCAACAAGATGGGCTACTACATGGGCGTATTCAACTTTTTTATCGTCATCCCGCAGATCGTGGCGGCCACCATACTGGGGTTCATTGTGGGCCGTTTTTTCGGCGGGGAGGCTATCTATGCGCTGGTAGTGGGAGGGGTGGGCATGATCCTGGCGGGGCTACTGTGTTTGATCGTGGAGGATGAGGGGTAGGTACATGGAATGAATGAATGAGTGAATGAATGAATGAATGAGTGAATGAATGAATGAATGAATGAGTGAATGAGTGAATGAGTGAATGAGTGCACAATCACTTATACTCCAGGATGCTGACCCTTTCCGTACAAAAATCAAAGTCCACGTCCACATTGGAGGCGACGATCAGCAGGCGGCCGGCGCTGTAGGTGTCGATCAGGCGGCGGTACCAGCCGACGCCTTCCTTGTCGAGGTTGGTGGTGGGTTCGTCCAGCAGTAGGAGGGAGGTGTCGGAGCAGATGGCGAGGGCGAGTTTCAGGCGCTGTTTCATGCCGGAGGAGAATTCCCGGATGGCCTTGTTGCGGGCTTTTCTGAAGGCCAGCAGTTCCAGGATGTCGGCGGCGTTCAGGTTGTCGCGCAGGGGCTTGAATCGGAGGTGGAACTGCAGCGCTTCCCAAAGGGTGAGTTCTTCGATCAGTTCGATATAGGGGGCGGCGTAGGAGAGGTGCCGGTACACGGCTGTATTGTCCAGGCGTTCCTTCCCGAGGAAATACCGGCGCCTGCCTTTAGAGGGAGTGAGGTGGCCGGAGAGGATGCGGAGCAAGGTCGACTTTCCCGAGCCGTTGGGGCCGGTGACGGCGTATTGTTTGCCGGCTTCGAACCCGAGGCTGACATCGCGGAGGATCCACTCCGAGCGGTATCGTTTGGCGATGCCTTCCAGTTCAATCCTCATCGACGTTGCTGCCGTTGATCTGCTGGAATCCCCGCATGATGCCGGGGTCGGCGCCCCGGATAAAGGAGATGATGTTCTCCCGTTCCGGCGTCGGCTCCAGAGAATCTTCGATGATCTCCAGGGCGTGGGACGTATTGTATCCCTTCACGAAGAGGATGCGGTAGATTTCCTGGATGCCGTTGATCTGCTCGGAGGAGAAGTTGCGCCGCCGCAGGCCGATGCTGTTCACGCCGGCGTAGGAGAGCGGTTCGCGGGCGGCTTTCACGTAGGGGGGCACGTGTTTGCGCACCAGGGAGCCGCCGGCGATGAAGCTGTGCTTCCCGATCCGGATAAACTGCTGGACGGCAACCAGCCCTTCGAGGATGGCCCAGTCCTGGATTTCGACGTGCCCCGCCAGGTTGACGTTATTGGCCAGGATGACGTGGTCTCCAATGATACAATCGTGGGCTACGTGGACGTAGGCCATCAAGAGGCAATGGCTGCCCACCCGGGTCGTTTCGTGGTAAGCGGTGCCCCGGTTGACGGTGACGTACTCCCGGATGGTCGTGTAGTCTCCAATTTCGGCGGTGCTGGGTTCCCCTTTGAATTTGAGATCCTGAGGGACGCCCGAGATCACTGCCCCGGGAAAGATCCGGCACCCTTTGCCGATGCGCGCCCCTTCGAAGATCGTGACGTTTGGCCCCAGCCAGGTGTCATCGCCGATCTCCACGTCCTTGTCGATATAGCAGAAAGGCCCGATCGTGACGTTTTTGCCGATCTTGGCGTCCGGATGGATGACACTGTTCAAGTTGCTATTGTAATGGTTCATTGTTATGAGCGCTTGACGATTTGAGCAGTCAATTCGGCTTCGGATACGATCTTATTTCCGACATAGGCGGTGCCCAGCATCTGGCAGATGCCTCGGCGGATAGGAGCCATCAGCTCCAGTTTGAATACGACCGTATCGCCGGGAACGACTTTGTGTTTAAATTTAGCGTTCTCGATCTTCAGGAAGTAGGTGTCCCAGTTGCCCGGGTCTTCCACGGTGGAAAGCACCAGCATGCCCCCGGTCTGCGCCATGGCTTCGATCTGTAAGACACCGGGCATGACCGGATTGTTGGGGAAATGCCCCTGAAAAAAATGTTCGTTGAAACTGACGTTTTTTACCCCGACCACGTAGTTGTCCGTCAGTTCGATGATCTTGTCCACCAGGAGGAAGGGATAGCGGTGGGGCAGCCATTTGGCAATCTGCACCACATCGAAGAGGGGTTCCTGGTCGGGGTCGTAATGCGGCTTGCCGCGGAGCTTGCGTTGTTCCTGGTAGCGTTTTTTGAGGATTTTGGTGAATTCGACGTTGGCGCGGTGGCCGGGTTTGGTGGCCACGATCTTGCCTTTGATGCGCTGGCCGAGCAGGGCCACGTCCCCCAGCACGTCCAGCAGTTTGTGCCGGGCGGGTTCGTTTTTATAGTGGAGTTTGATCGTATTGAGGATGCCTTCCTGGTCGACGGTAACGCTCGGCTTGCCCAGCTTTTCGGCGATCCGGTCCAGTTCTTTCTGGCTCACTTTCCGGTCGACGATGACGATGGCGTTTTCCAGGTCCCCTCCTTTGATCAGGTCTTGTTCGAAGAGGAATTCCAGTTCGTGAAGGAAGACGAAGGTGCGGCAGGGGGCGATCTCCTTTTCGTAGTCGGTGGTGCCGTTGAAGTGGGCGTACTGCTGCCCGAGGACGTTGGAGTTGAAGTCGATCATGGCGATGACCTCGAAGCCGTCGTGGGGCAGGGCCAGCAGTTCGGCGCCGGTCTTTTCATCCTTGTAGTGAATAGGTTCTTCGACCACGAAGAATTCCCGGTCGGCCTCCTGTTCTTCGACCCCTGCCTTTTTGAGGGCGCGGACGAAGGGGGCGGCGCTGCCGTCCAGGATGGGTACCTCCGGGCCGTTCAATTCCATGAGGATGTTGTCGATGCCTATGCCGGCCAGGGCCGAAAGGGCGTGTTCTACGGTATTCACTTCGGCGGTGCCCGATTTGATGCTGGTTCCTCTCTGGGTGGACACCACCCGGTTGACGTCGACATTCAGCACCGGTTTCCCCTCCAGGTCTACGCGCTGGAATTTATAGCCGTGGCCTATAGGAGCGGGTTTGAAAGTAAGCACCACTTCCTTTCCGGTATGAAGCCCTATACCCTTTACCGTGGCCGGCTGTTTAATTGTATTTTGTTTCATCATAAAAGTAGTCGGCTGAAAATTTTTGCAAAGATACGGTTTTTAACTACTTGGGCCTTGTTCGGATGCATCTTGCTGTTGGCTGATCTGGCGTTCCAGTTCCTGGATCTTCTTATAAAGTTCGGGAAGTTTCTTGAAGACGGCGTAGGAGCGGATGTAATTTTTGTAGTCGATGGCAGGAGAACCGAAAAAGGCCTGGCCGGGCTTTTTTATGGGGGAGGCGATGCCGCTTTGCGCCTGTATCTGGGTGCCGTCGGCGATCTCGATATGCCCGACGAAGCCGACCTGGCCGCCGATGCGGCAGGACTTGCCGATCCGGGTGCTGCCCGCGATGCCGGATTGGGCGGCGATGACGGTGTTCTCGCCAATGTCGACGTTATGGCCCACCTGGATCAGGTTGTCGAGCTTGACCCCTTTCCGGATGTAGGTGGCGCCCATCGTTGCCCGGTCAATGGTGGTATTGGCGCCGATCTCCACGTTGTCTTCCACGACTACCCGGCCCACGTGGGCGATCTTTTTATAGGTGCCGTCCTCCTGCGGGGCAAAGCCGAAGCCGTCGCTTCCGATGACCACATTGGAATGGATGATGCAATTATTGCCTATTTCGCAATCATCGAGGATTCGGGCACCGGGATAGAGGGTTACGTTTTCTCCCAGTTTTACTCTCTTGCCAATAAATACCTGGGCCTTTATCCGGCAGCCGTTTCTAATCCGGGCACCTGCCTCTACCACCGAAAACGGCCCGACGGCTATGTTGTCGCCCAAATCGGCATCCGGGTGGATAAATGCCAGCTCTGAAACGATGGCGGGTTCGTGGTTGTCGCTGCCAAACCGCTCCAGCAACCGGGCCACGGCGCCGTAAACGTCTTCCACCCGCAACAAAGTGGCGGATACAGCCTGGCGCGGTTCGAAACTTTGGCTGACAAGCAGGATCGACGCCGTGGTCGTGTAGGCGTACTCTTCATACCTGGAGTTGCCGAGAAAGGAAATAGTGCCCGCTCCTCCCTCTTCAATCCTGCTGGGGCGGCTAACCTTTACCTCCGGATCTCCCTCCACTGTCCCGTCGAGGAATTCTGCTAATTCTCTGGCTGATAGCTGCATGGGGCAAAGGTAGAAAAAAGTTTGGTACTGTTGGGATTATCGTTTTTGAATTTAGCAGGCCAACCTGTAAGGCAAGGGGTTCGGTTTGTGACCTTTATGTCCTATATTTGGGGCAAAAATCGCAACTGGCCGCGTGTTTCGGTTTGGTGGTTTTGCTGCCGGAAAAGTTGCCGGCCTGCACTGCGGGACTGCACCAGGCCAACCGCAGCATCCCATCGCTAATTAGTCATCAAATAGCAGCATTTTGAGCACCACGATACGAATAGGCACCCGCGGAAGCAAGCTGGCCCTTTGGCAGGCTGAATACACCCGCCGGCAACTCGGCGCCGCAGGCATAGAATCCGAACTGGTCATCATCAAAACCCAGGGCGACCGCATTCAGCACCTGAGCTTCGACAAGATGGAGGGCAAGGGCTTCTTCACCAAAGAGATCGAAGAGGCGCTGCTCCAGGGAGAGATCGACCTGGCCGTCCATTCCATGAAAGACCTGCCCACCCGTTCGCCGGAGGGGCTGTCCATCTCTGCGGTGTCTTACCGCGAAAACCCGGCGGACTGGCTGGTGGCCCGCCGGGAAACTTTGCAGGAAGGGGCCCTTTTTCAGCTGAGGGAGGGCGCCGTCGTCGGCACCTCTTCTGCCCGCCGGAAGGCCCAAATGCTGGATTTCAGGCCGGACGTCGAGATCCGGGATATCCGCGGCAACGTGCCCACCCGCCTGCGCAAGCTCCGCGAAGGGCAGTTCGACGCCATCATGCTGGCCGCAGCGGGCCTCACCCGCCTGGAAATGGATGCCTCCGAATTCCACATCGTCAAATTCAGCCCCAGGGAGTTCATCCCCGCACCGGCCCAGGGGGTGCTGGCCTGGCAGGCCTGTACCGATGACAAGGCTACGCGGCGGGCCCTGAAACACATCCACAACGCGGAAGTGTCGGCCGTCACCAATGTAGAACGGCGCGTGCTCAACCTCCTGGACGGCGGCTGCCAGATGCCCCTGGGCGCCTACTGCGAACGGGACGCCGAGGGCAACTTCCACGTCTGGGCGGCAAAGGCCGACGCCTGGAACGCGCCGGTAAAAAGGGTGCGGGTTTCGCAGAGCACCAGCCACATGCTGGCGGAAAGGGTGGTGGCGGAATTGGAGGGGGCGGAAGGGTAGTGTTTCATGGGGTCAAGGTTCTGCGGCTTAACTGTTGAACCGTTGTTTCAAATCTGTGTATATTGCAACATGGCAAAAATTCCGTACGGCATCAGCGATTTTTCAAATATAGCAACCGAGGGTTACTACTTCGTTGACCGGACCAACTATTGTGTTGCAGAAGGACAGCCCGGTTGAAGTGCTGAAATCTTTTTTTTCCATCGCCCGCAACCTGCCTCACAAAATCTACTTGCTGGTCGATGAATACGACCATTTTGCCAACGATGTAATCCGGAAACTCTAATTTGATTATTTTGCCAGCTTCATCCATTCCCGCATTGGCCAGGCACCCGATGCCCTCAACCTGCAAAAGGCCATTCTCGCCTTGGCCGAACAAAATAAACCCGCACCTTTGCTCGCTATCGTATCCGACACCCTGAGCCAAATCTCCAACCGGGAAACCGGGACTGGATTCGCTTCGACGAAAAACACGTCAAAATGGTGCTGGTTAGTTACCTCTACAGCTCCCAGCTTTACTTCATCAAATCGGAGTACGAGGCCGGGCAACAATACGTGGACCTGCTCCTGCTGCGCCGCCCGCCTTTCCCGGCACCCCACCAGTTTGTTTTCGAACTGAAATTCCTCCACCAAAAGAAAGCGGCAGGACTGCCGGCCGCCATCGACGAGGGCCGCGCCCAGCTCCGCCGCTACCTGGAGCGGGAGGATTTGCGGCAACTGGAAGACCTCAAAGCCTGGCTGGTGGTGTTTGTGGGGGCGGAGTTGAGGCATTTGGAGGAGGTGGGAGGGGAGTGAGGGGCGTGGCGCTGCGTTTTGCCTTGGGCGGCAATTTACTATTGCCTTGCGAATTACGTTCCACAACACGTACTGGCTGTCCTGTATACCCTGCACGATGGCGTCCCACTCGAAATTGGTGAGGTTGATGGCCGGCATGGAGATGGATTTGGTTTATTCAGGTAAATATACTGGACTTAAGGGGAGTTGCAAAATAGGGGTTCGGTTTTAGATGGGACTTCATACTTTGGCAAGACGAAAATAAATAAAAATACGATTAAATCTAATTTTTTAATAAAAAACATTAAATTGTGACATAAATTGATATTGAGGATTATTCCTGCTTTATGCGTTTTTAAAACGGATTAATAGATAATTGGAAAAATTTTCACCCAAACAGGAAAAATGATTTGGTTAATCACCATTGGCCCAGCGACATCAAACGTTTAAAGGAACAGAAAGAAATATTGGAATGCATCCTAAAAAACAGACAGTAATGGAGATAAAATACCAGGGATTCCTCGAAGACCTCATTCCAATCCTCAAAGAAGAAACAAAGAGGTTAAAGAATGACAAAGAAAAGGGAGACTATACCGCCGGCCAGTTGCATGAATATTGCCATACACTGCTGCTCCTCCAGCAGCTATCTATTGAGATCAACCTGCCGCTAAGTTCGATCGGGCTGGCCGACATTTCAGAACTTAGCCATAAGTACGGAGAAATCCCGTCCACGATAAAACCGGCAGCCTTCAAAAAGCTGATACAGAAACTTGTAAAAGCCCTTAAACACAAAGCCGCTAATCTGAAACAAAAGAAAACCAACAATGAAGCGTTCCAACAGGGGCAACTACAAGCCCTCTACACTATCCTGAGCATCATGCAGGAACAGGCAGAATTGTCCTTTGACATCGAATTGAAGGAAATAGGCCTGGAACAGGTGGAGTTGTCAGATTATATGTAACCCTTCCATTGTTTTTCTCCGTCCGCCAGGAAACAAAGAAGATGACTCATGATAACGCTGAACGTACGAACCAATGACGCAAGTATTTTCTGCCTGCTCTTCCAATACCTGATCGAACATCTGATTGAGGGCAAGCAAAAAGAAGAAATCGACTGGGCGTTAGTCCACACCCTCAACAACATGTTCCTCAAAATGGAAAAGATCAGCGACATCGTCGACGATGTCTTGCCCGTGGAACTGACAGAAGAGGAAGCCCGGGCTTCCTATTTCACCCTCACCCCAAAAAAATACCAGGAAGCCCTGGAGGCCAACCCGGAAGCTATGCAAGGGAGTTTCTACGAATCCTTGCTTTTCATTAAGGAAAAGACGATCCATAAGTTGGCGGCCAAGTTGAAAACGGCGGCCTGATATTCAGTACTCCAATTTTGAAATATGTTCCCTTGCGGGGGCACGCAATTTAAACTAAAGCACTAACGCCTGGCCTTGGAAGGGCCGGAAAACCCGTATCTTCGCACAGCGCAACGATAATCAAGTGAACTTCAGAATATTCATCAGCCGCGAACTAAAGGAAGACAGCACCTTCCGCACCCGCCTCGAAGCCATAGGAGCGGAAGTGATCGGCCAGTCCCTGATCGAATTCGCGCCGGCGGCCTTTGAGTACATTCCGCCCTGCGACTGGATTTTCTTCTACAGCAAAAAAGCAGTCCGTTTTTTCTTTGAAGGCCTGGAGGGAGGGCTGCATGCCGGCGTGAAGTGGGCGGCCCTCGGCAAAGGCACGGCTGCTGCCCTGGCGTCGCGGGGCATCACCCCCGATTTTATCGGCGCCGGGGAGCCGGAAGGGGTGGCGGAGGCCTTCGCCCGGGAAGCGGCAGGCCAGCGGGTGCTGTTCCCGCAGGCGCGGCAGTCCCGGCAGTCCGTGCAGCAACTGCTGGGGGGGGCGTTACAGGCCGTCAGCCTGGTCGTTTACGACAACCGGCCCCGGCAGTCGTTCGATATTCCCTTTTGCCGGGCACTCGTTTTTACCAGCCCCCTGAATGCAGAGGCTTACTTCGGGAAATATACCCTGCAACCGGGGCAGTCGGTAGTGGCTATCGGAAGGACTACTGCTGAGGCGCTCCGCCGGCTGGGCGTGGAGGAGGTGGCCGTAGCGGAGGAACCTTCGGAGGAGGGGTTGGCGGAGGTGGTGGTCTCTTTATTGTAGGGCAGAAAGGAGTTTTTTGCCCGTTCGTCAGCCGGATAAATCTTCGTTATTGCTCATCCGGGTAAAATTTGCGATGTGTGATTTTTGATTTGCGATTTTTGATGTGCCCGAAAAGAGCCGCCATCACTGTGCAGCCAGAGGCGGGCAAATCAAAAATCTAAAATCGCACATCAAACATTGCATATTGACAAATTCCGCCCTCTCCCTGTACCAATTCCTCCGCCATGCGTTAGGTTAAGAAAAAGAACGAAACATGAAGTTGGATTTAATAATTTTTACCGCTGCCCTCACTCTTTCCGTTTTATCCTGCCGCAATCAGGATAAAACCACCCCGGAATCCCAGTTACCTCCCGGATACCAGGATTTCGCCGATTTCTACGAGCGTTTTCACCAGGACAGCGCGTACCAGATGGAGCACATCATCTTCCCCCTCGAAGGCCTGCCTCAGCAAGCCGACAGCGCCCTGATCGCGGAGGGAACCTTCCGCTGGCAAAAAGAAGGCTGGCGGATGCAGCGCGGCTTCGACCTGGCCAGCAGCAGCTTCGAGCAGCAACTGATCCCGGTCAGCGAGGACCTCATCCTCGAAAAGATCACCCATAAGGCCGGCGACCTGGGCATGCAGCGGCGCTTCGCCCGCCTCGGTGAAGACTGGTACCTGATCTATTATGCGGATTTGAACCGGATGAAAGAGAAAAAAGGCATTAATATCGAAGGAGGGTTTTAAAGGATGTAAACTCCCCTCGGGCAGGAGGGGTGAAATTTCGGCAATTTTATTTTTGTGGCTTCTGTCTGCTATCTTTGCCCAAAAAAATGATCGTAATTACCGGCGCCGCAGGTTTCATTGGCAGTTGTTTGGCCAGAAAGCTGAACGACGAAGGGATAACCGACATCGTCATCGTCGACGAATTTAGCCACGAAGCGAAGAACCGCAACCTGGAAGGCAAGCAATATTCAGAAAAAGTCCACCGCAACGACTTCCCCGGCTGGCTCTGGGAGAAATACTACCTCGTCAGCGCCATCTTCCACATGGGAGCCCGTACCGATACTACCGAGAAGGACTGGGGCATCTTCCAGGAACTCAACCTCGACTACAGCAAGGCCCTCTGGGAACTGTGCGCCGAACACGGCATCCCGCTCATCTACGCCTCCAGCGCCGCCACCTACGGCCTGGGCGAACAGGGCTACGACGACCGGCACGACATCGTGGGCCGGCTCCACCCGCTCAATCCCTACGGCGAGTCCAAGAACCGCTTCGACCAGTGGGCGCTGGCACAGGAAGCCCGGCCGCCCGGCTGGTACGGCCTGAAGTTCTTCAACGTCTATGGCCCCAACGAATACCACAAGGGCAGGATGGCCTCCGTCATCTTCCACACTGCACGCCAGATCAGGGCCACCGGCGGCATGAAGCTCTTCCGCTCCCACCGCGACGACTTCGAGGACGGCCAGCAAAGCCGGGACTTCGTCTACGTCAAAGATGTGGTGGAGGTCATTTACTGGCTATACCGACACCAGCCCGCCAGCGGCCTGTACAACCTCGGCACCGGCAAAGCCCGCTCCTTTTACGACCTGGCCGCCAACACCTTCCGCGCCATGGGCCGGGAACCCAACATCAGCTTCATCGACACGCCGGAAGACATCCGCGATACCTACCAGTACTTCACCGAGGCTAATATGAGCAAGTTGCGGGAAGCAGGGTATGAGCAGGAGTTTTATTCTTTAGAGAAGGGGATTGAGGATTACGTGAAAAGGTATCTTTTGCGTGGGCAGTACTATTGATGTTTTATTTTGCTAGTCATTAGTTTTGCCAGGCGCCGTTCAATATCAATCAAGAGGATTCATGAAAATTAGACTTATCACCCTGCTGTTTTTCACCGCGGTATTCTTTGCCTGCGGCCTTCCCGCCCAGGAAACCTGTACCGGCAATCTGGGCACCAACATATTCGATGCGGGCGACTTCGGCTCGGGGCCGAGCAACCTTATCCTGTCCGACCCCGGCATCGCTCCCGGCTATATCTACACCCTGTCGCCGCCGCCTGAGGACGGTTATTACACGATCACCAACAATACCGGCGCCTGGGGCGGGCTCTATGCCACCTGGCTGCCTATCCGGGACAACAGCAGCGACCCGCTGGGCTATATGATGGTAGTCAACGCCAGCTACTCGGCGGGCATTTTTTATGAACAGACGGTAGACGGCCTGTGCGAGAACACCCTCTACGAGTTTTCCGCCGACATCATCAACCTGATCCGCTCGGGCGTTGCCGGCCACATCCGCCCCAACGTTTCCTTCCTGATCAACGACGAGGTGCGCTACAGCTCCGGGGATATCCCACAGAATAATATGTGGAACACCTACGGCTTCACTTTCACCACCGAGCCGGGCGAAACCTCCGTCAAACTCACCCTGCGCAATAACGCCCCCGGCGGCATCGGCAACGACCTGGCCCTTGACAACATCTCCTTTCGGGCCTGCGGCCCGGCCGCCCTCATCCTGCCGACCCAGGTGGCCAACATCTGCGAGGACGGCAGCCCCATCACCCTGGAAGCCACCATACTGGGCGATCAGTATCCGGACCCCGCCCTGCAGTGGCAGCAGAGCTTCGACGAGGGCGCCACCTGGCAGGATATTCCCGGCGCTAACGGCAACGCCATCCAGCACTCCCAGCTCTCCGGAGGTTACTATTACTACCGCTACCTGCTGGCCAACTCGCCCGCCAACCTGGCCAATTCCAGGTGCCGGGTCATCTCCAACATAAAAGTGGTGTACGTACAGCCCAAATTCCATTCCGTGGCGGATACGATCTGCGCAGGCGCTGCTTACCTTTTCGGCGATACCCCGCTCACAGAGGGCGGCGTTTACGTGGATTCCCTGCTTTCTTCTATCGGCTGCGACAGCATCGTCACCCTCGCCCTGCAGGTGGTTCCCGACCGGGGCATAACCGCCGAGGTGGCCGCTAAAGATCCCGGTTGCGCGGGTTTCCGGGATGGTTCCATCGGGGTGGCGGGCGTCCGGAATGCTTATCTGCCCTTTTCCATCGGCCTGGACAGCGCGGCGGTGATGGCCGACTCTGCCTTTTTTCCCGGCCTGGGCGCCGGTTCTTACGCTTTTTCCATAACCGACCGGTTTGGCTGTACGCTGGAGTATGATATCACGCTGGACGAGCCCGACTCCTTGTGGGTCGAGCTGGGGCCGGATCAGCCCATTGGATTGGGGGAGCGCCTCGTGCTTCCCGTCCGGTCCAACTACACCCTGGCCACCGCCGAATGGTCGCCGCCGGAGCTGGTGCTTTGCGACAGCGGCTGCCTGAAACCGCTGGTGCAACCGCTGCAAACCACGACCTTTACCTTTACCGGCGTCACGGAAGACGGCTGCACGGCGACGGACTCCGTCCGTATCGTGGTCAATGAAGTGCGCTCTGTCTACCTCCCCAATGCCTTTTCTCCCAATGAGGATGGCCGCAACGACCGCTTTGTCGCCTTCGGCGATGTGCCCAATGTGCAGGAAATAACAAGTATGAAGGTTTTTGGCCGCTGGGGCACCCTGCTCTTTGAGGGAGGCGGTTTCGGACCCAACGATTTGTCCGCCGGCTGGGATGGCACCTTCAAGGGCAAGTTGATGCCTGCCGGGGCCTATGCCTACGTGATCCGGGTGCGCTTTCTGGACGGGGTGGAGCTGGAATATACGGGGGCGGTGCATTTGGTGCGGTAGGGGGCACGGCTATATTGTTGTTGCTTCGCCTGCGATGTTGGCGGCAGGGCCGTGGCAGATGTTGTTCGTCTGAAAACCCCCAAAAGGCATATTCATACTCCCCGCTCGAACAGAGGCAGCAGGTTCTCCAGCCGGTGCCGCTCGTCGAATCGGTAGTTGAGCACCTCGCCGACGGCGGTAACGGCCAGGCAGGGCAGGATGTCAAAATCCATGACCGAGCCGACAGTAAACCGCTCCTGCGGGCAGCGCTGCCGGGCGATGGCAATCAGCGCCTCCGAGTAGTCAACCCCCACGGCCTCATACCCTTCCCGGCTCACCTCCTCTTCCAGGATGCCGCTGCCGCAGCCCAGGCCGACGATCAGGCCTTGCTGATGCCCTTGTTCCCTTGGTACTTTTTCCATACATTTATCGTCAATATTCCGCACATTAAAGCCAACTTGCCGTATGAAATATCACACCGTTATTTGCCTTTTTATGGCACTCGCCGCCTGCCAGCCCGAAAAAGAAACCCCCATCTACCAATCCGACGCCTTCACCCTCTACCCCGACAAGGTGGTGCAGGGCGACAACCAGGCCGTGGCCCTTTCCCCCACTCACCTTACCTCCAACTACAAAAGCCCGGCCAGCGAGACATATTCCCGCCTCGTCTCTTTCAAGTTCAGCATCAACGAAAAAGACAACGAACTGCCTCCGGGCAAAAACCACTGGCTGGTGATCGGCGAAGAGCGCGAGTCGCCCGTCATCCGCTTCGGCGAGTTGCCGGAGGCAGCGCCGGAATCCCCGGGTACTTTCCTGCCTGTCAACTACGAGTACACCTTCCGGGTAGACATGTCGCCCGTCCTGCAGCAGTTCGAAGAAAAGGGCTACTATGAGGCCTTCGACGGCAGCCGCGTGGCCAAAGCCGATTTTAAGAACTTCTACATCGCCGGCGGGGCCGAACCTCTTACCTGGGATTTCGTCAACCTGGAAGAAGAAGGCCTCCAGCTTCAGGATTCCGATGGCGACAACATCTACGAGATTACCCTGAAACTCAATCCTTATAACCCGGAAGATTATAAGGACAAAGAATGGACGCTCACGGAAAATCTCTTCAGCCGCCCGCAATACAAATCCGATCAGCCCATCGTCGACGCCCTGTTCAACCTCTCCCTGGAAGAAGCCATCCTGAACATCGAGCCGGACAGCACCCTGCGCACCGGCGCCAAGTGGGGCGGCGTGTGGACGCGCGACATCAGCTACAGCATCTTCCTGGCCTTCGCCTACCACGAACCCGAAGTGGCGAAGATCAGCCTGATGAAAAAAGTGAAACGCGGCCGCATCATCCAGGACACCGGCTCCGGCGGCGCCTGGCCCGTCTCCTCCGACCGCACCACCTGGGCGCTGGCCGCCTGGGAGATTTACAAAACCACCGGCGATATGGACTGGCTGCGGCAGGCCCACGACATCATCAGGAATACCCTCTCTGATGATTACAAGGTGCTGAAGTCTCCCAGAACCGGCATGTACTGCGGCGAGTCCTCCTTCCTCGACTGGCGGGAGCAGACTTACCCCAAGTGGATGTCGAACATGGACATCTACGTGTCCGAAAACCTGGGCACCAACGTCGTCCACTACCGCGCTCACCTCATCCTGGCGGAAATGGCCAAAATACTGGGCGAGCCGCATCGTAACTATACGGAAAGGGCGGAGGAGATCAAAAAAGGCATCAACGACTATCTGTGGATGGCCGACAAAGGCTACTACGGCCAGTACCTGTACGGGCGGCAGTACCTCAACCTGTCTCCGCGCTTCGAAGCTCTGGGCGAGGCGCTGGCCGTCCTGTTCGATGTGGCGGATAAGGAAAAGGCGCAGTCCATCATCGCCCAATCGCCGGTGACGGATTTTGGCGTCACGTGCATCTACCCGCAGATTCCCGGCATCCCGCCTTACCACAACGACGGCATCTGGCCCTTCGTACAATCCTACTGGAACCTGGCCGCTGCCAAAGCCGGCAACGAGCAGGTGCTCAACCACGGCCTGGCCGCCATCTACCGGGCCGGCGGCCTGTTCCTGACCAACTACGAGAACTTCGTGGCCGGCACCGGCGACTTCCTGGGTACCGAGATCAACTCCCACCGCATGTTGTGGAGCATGGCGGGCAACCTGGCCATGGTACACCGGGTGTTCATGGGCATGTCGTTCGAGGCGGACGGGCTGCGGTTCAGCCCGGTGATCCCCGGTTCCTATCCAGGGACGAAAACCCTGTCCAACTTCCGGTACCGGGGCGCTACGCTGAACATCACCGTAGAGGGCTTCGGCAACCGGATCGAGTCCATCACGCTGGACGGCGAGCCGCTGGAGGATGCTTTCCTGCCCGCCGATGTCAGCGGCGAGCATGCTATTGTTATAAAAATGAACGGCCAGGCGTTTGGCGGCGCCGCCATCAACCTGGTGGAAAACCGCTTCTCTCTGCCCACGCCGCAGTTGGAACAGGAGGGCTCGGTTTTACGATGGGAAGCGATACCGGGCGCTGTGGAGTACCTGGTGTACAAGGATGGGGAAGTCCTGGAAAAAACTACCTCTGCCAAGTTGGAAATTCCCGCCGGCGAAGTGGCCGAATACAAGGTCAGCGCCCTGGACGGCCAGGGCTTCGAATCCTTCACCAGCGAGCCGCTGCGGGCTGCGCCCGAAACAGCGGTTCGCATCCTGGAGATTGAACAATTTACCGATGCTTCCAGCCTGCCGTATACCAATTATTCCGGGGCCGGCTTCGTAGAGATTTCCAACGAGAAGAACCGATCCATCGAAATGCTCCTGGACGTGCCGCAGGCCGGCGAATACCTCGTCGACTTCCGATACGCTAACGGCAGCGGCCCCTGGAATACGGACAACAAGTGCGCTGTGCGGGATTTGTTTGCCAATGACGAGCGCATTGGGTCCCTGGTATTCCCGCAACGCGGCACGGACGAGTGGTCGGACTGGGGCTTCTCCAATGCGTATGTCGTCAGGCTGAACAAGGGCAGGAACACCCTCCGGCTTTCCTTCGAACCCTGGAATATCAACATGAACGTGGAGGTAAACCGGGCGATGGTGGATTATGTCAGGGTGGTGGAGCTGTGACGGGTTGCGGCGGACGGTCAACGGCGGACGGCAGACGGCGGGAAACTTTCGGATGGCAAGCCCTTTAACGCTCTCCCTCCCCCTCGGGCAGGGCCTGACCCGATCTTTTATCGGGGGCCGGGGAGGGGCTGGCCGGCGGAACATCACACATCGCAAATCAAAAATGGCAGATCAAACGTCGCAAATGGGGCGGCGGGGATTTGTGAGGTTTGACGTGCGATTTGAGAAGTTTGATTTAGGGGGTTATCCTGGTCGCTCCGAAGAAAGCATCAGTCGTTCTGCAACAAATTCCCGGATTTGTTGGTAATCCAACCAATAAAAGCGTTCCAATTCTTTCAGAAGGGAAGCTGTCATGCCTGCGATAGTGATCTTTTCTTGCGGCAGGACCAACCAGAGGAAGCTATCGCCGTTATCTTCCCAAGCTTCTGTTTCTTTTTCTTTAGGGTGAGCCACAAAGGTGATATAAACATTATCATATTGGCCCTTCAAAACATTGAAAGGTTCTAGTTGAACTTGTTCTATTGTGTTATGACTTACTTTTCTGTTGAATTTCATATTATCGCAAGTTGGTGCCACTTCCTGGCGGAACAGTTAACCGCCTGGCTATGGGGCGCTTTAAGTTCTCTGGCAATAAAGGGTATGCCCCCATTAAAATCGTTTCTGCCGTAGTTACAGTTGTCAAGTCAGAAACTAGTAATTCTATGTATATCTTCCCAGCGTTTTACAGCGAAGAGCAAAACAAAAATACTCAAAAGTAGTAAGATAAGAAAGGTTGTATTGAGCTTATGAGTAGTAACCTGCATATTGGTTAGGATTTAGGTATATGCAAGTTACTTAGAAAACGTAACTATAACAATTCTTTTTCTTGTTTTTATGATTTATTTGAGTACATAAAATTCTTTCTACATTTGTCTTTTCTGCGATGAAGCCCTCTTTTTGAGAATCTCGAGTCTGGCTTTCCTGATGGAAAGCGCAACGGCAAGCGCATGGCAGGAGGACCTGCTGGTGTTCAAGAGTTGAGCAGAACTTTTCTACTTCCCCTTCTCCAACAACCGCATCATCACCCGTGCCGAAGCCCTGCCCTTTTGCGCTATCGCCTCCGGCGGCGTATCGTCGCCGATCTCATAGGTCATGCCCACTGCTCCGAACTGCGTTAGGAACCAGCCCTTGGTGACGGGGGCGCCCACATTGGAAGGGCTTTCCTTAAACTCAAATCCCGGCAGTTCGGCCCGCATTTCGGACAGCCAGCGGTCTTTGAAGCCGGGCAGGGACGGGGGCGTTTCGGCCTCGTCGTTGGCGTAAAAAACATCCTTATAAGTAGAGGTCCAGCATCCAGAGCGCTCTGCCCAGCCTGCTCCGGCCGATGGTATCCCACTGCACCGCCGGGTGGAGGCGCTGCCTGGCGCACCATTGGCCTACCTGCCGGGCGCTGGCGGGTGCCTGCGCGGCCAGCCAGAGCGTGTCAGGGGAAAGGCGGAGCGCCAGCAAGGCATCTTCCTTGTCGGGCATGGAGAACCGGCTGCTGTCCAGCGCTTCCCAGGTTTTGCCGTCCTGGCTGACCTTGGGGAAATAGCGGTGTCTGGCGTGGGTGTAATCCAGCACGAGGCGGACATCCTGCTCCTGCTCCGCCCACAGGCGGAAAGCATACCAGGGGCTGGGGTTGACCGGCGTATTCTCGGGCAGGATGGAGGCGCGGAAGGTGCTGTCGTCTTCCTGCCGGAAATCGTTGAGGCGGGCGGCAGATACCAAAGCGGAGAGGACGCTGCGGGTTCTGCAACAGCTACCGGGGTACAGTCGAAGGCGTCCTCCAGGGCAGCGCGCATTTTCGCCCATTGGGTTTCGTCGGCCCGGAGCCTGGAAAATTCCTGTTCGATGTGGATAAAGTGGCCGTTGCCGCTGTCGGCGTTCCGGGTGCAGGGCTCGCTACTGTCGTTGATGTAGCGGCCCTGAGTATTGGTGAAGGCCAGCAGGCGGGTCCAGCCGGGGTCGAGGTGGCCGATCTGGAAGGTGAGGGCGGGGTCAGCATTGAGCAGGCCGTCCCGGATGGCGGCGGCCAGGTCGGGAATGGGGATGTCCCGGCTGCCGTTGCTCATGATTACATGGGGGGCGCCGCTTTGCCGGGCAAATCCGTGCAACTGGACAAAATAAAGCTCCGGCATCCGGTCATACAGCACTTCAGTGGCGATGTGGAAGCCCGCCCGGGTATTGCAGGCCAGTGGCCGCCGCCGCCGCATCCGCAAAACTTTCCTCGGCGATCAGTTCCAGCAGCGCCCGCCAGCCCTCCTCCTGCGAAGGGCCGAGGTTGGTGAACTGGTTGCCGGAGCTGCCGGGCATGGAGGCGATAATTTCTTCGACGTGTTCCCGCAGGTTGCCAAAGACGACCTGTTGAGCCGGGAGGGCAAGGAAGGTCAGGAAAAACAGCAGGCTTAGTAGAGAAAAACGTTTCATGTAGTTGTGTTGAGGAAGTGCCAATTCGACTTAAGTTAAATTGAAATCAAAAGTTAAGCAGTGGGACACAATTATTTTACTGATAAATTATTATCGAAGTTGTTCGCTACGGCTGCAGTACATGAGCGCTATCTGGAGCGCGGACCTCCAGGTCCGTGCCGATGAAACCAGATTAGGCTCCTTGTCTGCGCGGACCTGGAGGTCCGCGCTCCGGACTAAACACATACCGGCCGCAGGCCGTAGCGAGCATTCCTGTTTATTGTCAATTTAAATAAGTCCGACTACTCAACGGCCGTTCACTGCACCACCACCAGCCGGCAGGCACTGCCCTGATTGCTGACGAATTCAACGAACAACAAGCCTGTAGCGCCTACCTCAAGCGGCAGCAGGTTGTGGCCGGCGGGGAATGCGCGGCTCTGCGTTTGCAACAACTGCCCCATCGGGTTGTACACGTTGACCGTCATTTCCCGGTGCCCCGGCAGGCCGAAGGATGCAGTGAAACGCCCATCGTTCGGGTTGGGGAAAATCTGCAGGGAGTTCATCAGCTGGTAGTCGACGGCGCCAACCTCGCAGACGTCGCAACTACCGAAATAGAATGCGGAAGTCGTGAGGTTGGAGGTACCCAGCTCGACAAAGCGGTTGTTGTCCTGAGCGCACCCGGCGGGCACGGTTTCGTCGAAGCCCCAGGCGTTGCCGTTGATGAACTTGTACTGATAAGTGGTGTTGCCGCCTAAAAGAGTGGAATATTTCCAGATGCCGTCGCCGTCGCTGTCCTCCATAGGCGTGGCGCCGGGATCCCAGCCCTGGAAGTTGCCGGCGATGTGTACGCCGTCCGGCGAAACGTCCTGCTCCCTCATATCCACCCGGAAGGTAAGGGTAAACACCCCGGAACAGGCATTGCAGGACCCGTAGCACACCGGGTCGAGCACGATGGGTTCTTCAGCCACTACTACAAAGCGGTTCTGGTTCATCGCACAGGCGGAGGGTACGGATTCATCCTCGCCCCACATGTCGCCGCCGAAGATGAGGTCGTCGCCGGCGGGCCCTCCGATGGCCGGTTCGGCACCAAAGGCGGCAATAGCTTCGTCGAGCAATTGCTGGATGCTCTGGTCAATCGCTTCCTGAGTGTCGTAGGGCGATTTCAGGCTCGCGGTACCCTGGAGGGCTTGCGAGTACGGCACATCCCCCCAGTAGCTGGTGGCTATTCCGCAGTTGAAGGCCATCAACACTTTGGCAATGCCCTCGTAGTAGGGCTGGTTTTCCGCTTGCGCTTTTTCGACCAGTAGGGCGCAGTCCTTCATCGCGCCGACGTACAATCCTGTTTCCCAGAAAGTAGTGAGGGTCTGCTCGTCGATGAGATAAGTGGTATAGCTAAGCGGCTGGGCTTCGATGCCGGTAAAATGCTGGACGACCGTGCCCGTCACGCGCCCGCCGATCGACAGGATGTTGCGGGCCGACTGGGCGATGGCGGAGGGCTGTATTTCATTGAGTCCGGCGTCCGACTGCCGGGTGGGGTCGACGTTGAGTTCCCCAAAATCGCAGGCGGGCAGGGCGGCCAGGATCAGTAATATCGGAAAGAGGTATGTTTTTTTCATGGCGGCGGGTTCAGAGGGTTAAAAATTCAGGTTCAGGGAGAAGGTGTAACTCTTTGTGTTCGGCAGGTTAAAATAATCCCAGCCGGTGTCGTTGGTATCTCCGCGCAGGTTGGTCTCGGGGCCACCCCGGAATAGTCCGTATCCAGCCACAAGTTGCGGCCGCTGAAGGTGAGGGTGGCGCCTTGCAGGAAGAAGCTGTCGAACCAGAGCTTCGGCATCGTCCAGCTCAGGGTATGTTCCCGGAGGCGCACCCAGCTGCCATCTTCGATGTTGTCTTCGGCCAGGCCGAGGAAGCCGTTCCGCTTCCACTTGATGCCGGAAGTGCCGTTGGCGGGATTGGCGAAATCCACGGGGGTGGTATTTACCTCGCCGGATTCGGTAACACCTTCATAAACGTAGCCCGTCACTTCCCGGTCGCGGCTGCTTTCTCCGCCCACGCCCAGGCCGTCCATCACCCCCCCGGTGCCGTTCCAGATGTCGCCGCCCTGCCGGATGTCGATCAGGCCGGACAGGCGGAGGCCCTTGTAGGTGAAGGAGTTGCGTATGCCGGCGATCCAGTCCGGGTTAGGGTCGCCCACCTTGATCTGTTCGGTATTGATCAGGGGCCATCCGTCGGCGCCGATGATGAGCTGCCCCTGGCCGTTGCGCTGATAGGCGGTGCCGACGAGCACGCCATAGGGTTCTCCTTCGACGATTAGGGAGGAGAGGGCGGAGAAAGTGGCCAGGCTCAGTTGATCGATGCCTTCCGGAAGCTCGGTAACCGTATTTTCGAACTGGGTGAAGTTGGCGTCGATATCCCAGCGGAAATTGGCGGTGCGCACCGGGTTGACGCCGATCATCAGCTCGATGCCTTCATTGACGATCTCGCCGGCATTGACAGGAGCGACGATGAAACCGGAAGGGGCGGAAACTTCAGCTTCCACGATCAGGTCGGTAGTGGTGGCCTTATAATAGGTGAAATCTACGTCCAGCCGGCCCAGGAAAAACTTCAGGTCGGCGCCGATCTCGAAGGTGGCAGTCGTCTCTGCTTTCAGGTTGGCGTTGCCGAGGGTGCCGGAGCTACAGGGACACTTCTGCCTTCACCGGCCCGTAAAACATCTGGTTCTTGTTCGGCATGCGATGGATCATGCGCACCACGGCCATCCCTTTGACGACCCGGCCAAAGGCGGCGAAGCCCCTGCCGTCTCCGTGGCGGATGCCGCCTTCGTCCAACTCGGGATGGTCGCCTATACAGATGAAGAACTCGGAGCTGGCACCCTGCTCATTGCGGGTCATGGACAGGGTTCCGTCGAGGTGGCGCAGGCCGGTGCGGGCGGTGCCTTCGTGCTCGATCGGCGGCAGGCGGCGGGGGTGTTGCACGAAGCCCAGCCCGCCCTGGATGATCTCGATGTTGGTCGCCGTTGCGCCCTGGTTGTCCAGGGTAACGGTCCGGTAGAAGTGGGCGTCGGCGTAGCGCCCTTCCTGCACGTAGCGCAGGAAATTAGCGCAGGTGACCGGCGCCTGCCCGGGGAAAAGCTCCAGCTTGATGGTGCCCAGGTGGGTGCGCAGGGTGACGACGGGGTTGTTGCCGGATCCGGAATGCCGGGATTTGCCGGCCAGGCGTTGGAAAAAAGCTTTCATAGAGACAGGTTTTTGATGTTGGATTATCTTTAAAGGCATGCAAGCTTTCCGGCGCTGCGGCTATATTGTTTCGGCAGGGTACTCACCGGTTTCCTCCGGCTGAAGCTGCGCCCACTTTTGAGGCAATGCCCATACGATCAGGATCAGAACGAGGCTCAGGGCAATGTTGTACCAGCCGAAGGCCACTTCAGTCGGCAGGCCGTCGGTCCGGACGAAAACTGCCGGGTATGCCCCCTGCTCATCGTAAATGGTGAACCAGAAGAAGGAAAAATTATAAGCGAAATGCACCGCGATGGGAATAAACAGATTTCTGAATTTGACATAGCTGACCCCAAATAAAAAGCTGCCGATGAACAGGATAATTAATGGAAACCCGAAGTTGAAATGTACCAGGGCAAACAGCGCGGAGTTGAGGATCAGGGCGGCCGGCATCGAACCGAGGATCGCGTGGTGCCGGTTCAGGAGCAACCCCCTGAAGATGATCTCCTCGCCGATCGCAACCGTGATGATACTCAGCACGCTTAGGGCCGTCAGGTTCAGGAGGGTAGTGGGCATGGCTCCGGCGGCCAGGGCGGCCAGCTCCAGGCCTAATGCCCCGGATCGGACCGCCAGAAAAACGGTAAATGCCATACCAGAAAAAGTAGCCAGGAAAGCCAGGAAGAACAGCTTCAGGTTGGACGGAAAACGAGCCCGGAGGCTGGCCCGCACCCGGCTGGCTGTAGATTCTCCCTTCTTGTGTTCTATTTCCAGGATGATGATGGCGGCAATGAGCTGGCCGGCGGATTTCAGGATCCGGTCCAGAATGTCGTTTCCAATATTCATGAAATGGATCATTAACCACCAAAAGACAAACAGGATAAAATATAAAATTACTATGTACAGCGTATAGGCGGCGACTTCCTTTGCTTTTTCCATATCGAAAGACATTTTCAATGAAGAAAGGGCAAGGGCCCGAAACGAACCCTTGCCGGTTGCTGATCGCGAGGTGCTTATCCAGCTGTTTCAGGATCAGGGATACCAGGAATCATAGCCGTTGAACAGGTCGCTGGAGTTGCCGCTGCATTCGCATCCGCCGTATTCTGCCATGGCGGAGCCGATCATATGCCCTACGACGTACCAAAATCCGCCTCCACCGGTGAAGGTGGAAAGTTCGTCTTCGGCCAGCGGCCTGATGTGCTGAAGGTTAAATTGATCTTTCATGTTTTTAAGGTTTTAGTGATACAATCGGTTCGGTTACGGTTGGCTGTTGCAGGTTTGATCGCAGGTTTCGTGGTACCCGTCGTTGACCCCCATCATGAAGTCTCCGATGATAGCGGCGCCTACGGCATAGGGTACCCAGCCCCACCCTCCGGAAATTTGGCTCATGTTTTCTGCCGACAATGCCTGAACGGAGTTTTGATCTTTGATCTTCATAGCTAATAAAGTTTTTATGGTTAAAAAATGTAGTGAATAGCCTTATTTTCAATTGACAATTCAAAGGTACGGCCCCGCACTCTACTATGGCTGGAGTTTTGTTAAAGTCGATTTTTTTTTATTTTTTTCTGAATCAGGAAAAGAAAAGAGCCCCGGCAGGAAGGCGAGGCTCTGAATAAAGTGCGGGTGGTGTATTAAATCCGTTGATCCATTCAGCGGACCTGGAGGTCCGCTCTCCATTTGCACCGAAAATTCAACGGATTTAATACACCACCCCTGATTTTAGTGGTTCGCGGTTTCACGGGCCCATGGTTCCCCTTGCCCATGAACCCATGAAACAGTGAACCCATGAAACAGTGAACCCAAATACCTCCCTCCTCCGATCCCAGCCGCTTCCCTTTCGCTAAGGGCGTTTTCCTCGAACCCGAAACGAAAGCGCACAGGGCGCAGGTAGAGGTAAGACTGCCGGTACCGGCAATAAGCAATGGGGGCGCCCAGTTGCTTCAACTCTTTGAGGGTCTGGTAGAGTTTGCTCTCGGACATGCCCAGCTTTTTGGCGAACTGGACGGGGTTGCCGGTCCGCTTGTACTGGATCATCTGGTGAATGCGTTCTACGCGGTCTATTTTTTCCAGTAGGGACATGATTGCAGGTTTTGGAAAATGATAAGGGTATTAGATTAGCTTCTCGTTTTGAAAATATGCCGGAAGTGGAATCTCCCGCTGCTTATTGGCAGCGCCTGGTTTTTCTCCCCATGCTCTAATAACCGGTGCCCGGCTCTCTGGCCGGGGCTCCGTTCAGTTCGGCGCGCACTGCCGGGGGAAATTGTTTTTCCCAAAGGCGGTGGTAATGGCCCCGGCGCAGCAGCAGCGCCTGGTGAGCGCCTTGTTCTTTGAGGCGGCCCTTTTCCAGGACGAGGATTTTATCGGCGTTCATGACCGTACTCAGCCGGTGGGCGATAATGACGATGGTCTTTCCCTGCTGTGCCAGCGCCTGAACGGCCCGCTGCACATATTCTTCGGACACGGAGTCCAGAGAGGAGGTCGCTTCATCGAGGATGAGGATCTCCGGGTCGCGGTACAGGGCGCGGGCCAGGGCCAGGCGTTGCCGCTGGCCGCCGGACAGGTTGGCGCCGTTCTCCCCCAGGTAGGTATTGAACTCTGCCGGCAGGCTGCGGATAAACTCCTCCAGCCCCAGTTGGCGGCATACCTCCATGACCCGGTACACATCGGGCTGCAGTTCTCCAACCGCGATGTTTTCGATGACGTTGCCGGCAAAGAGGTCCAGCTTTTGGGGGACGACGCTGACCCACCGGCGGAGGCTCTCTTCGGTGAGGTGCCGGATGTCGAACCGGCCGATATGGATGCGGCCCTCACTGATCGGGTAAACCCTTTGAACCAGGGCGGCAAGGGTGGACTTGCCGGAGCCGCTCTCCCCCACGATGGCCGTTATTTTTCCCCGGGGAATGGCCAGGCTGAGGCCTTCAAAAACCTTCTTCCGCGACCCGTATCGGAAGTGCACCTCCTCGAAGCGGATATCTCCGATCATTTCCGGCAGCAACTCCATTTGCTGGCCCTGCTCTTCCAGCTCTATGTCGAAGACCTCAAACAGCCGGTCGGCGGCGATCAGGGCATTTTGTATGGCCTTGTTAAAATGGATGATCCCCTGCGAGGGCCCGGTAAAATAGCTGACCAGGGCATAGAAGGAAAGAAGCTCCCCCGGGGTGATCACCTTTTGGACGACGAAGTTGGATCCTGCCCACAGCAGGATGATGACGAAGAGCTTGCTCACAAACTCGGTGCTGTGCGCGGCAAAGACGGTGTTCAGGCCGGAGCGGTAGCTGCTGTTGAGCAGGCCGATGATGCGGGATTCCGTCTTCACCTTGGCGAAGGTTTCCAACCCGAAGAGCTTGATCGTTTTGATGGCGTTCAGCGATTCGACCAGCTGGCTCTCCAACTCGGCGGCCCGCTGCATCATGTGCCGCTCCCTCTTTTTGTTCAGGCCGTTGGCAACCAGGTAGATCAGCGCATAGAGCGGGATGATGGCGAAGAGGATCAGCCCCAGTTTCCAGTAATAGGTGAACATGAGCCCGAAGGAGAAAACCAGGATAAAGATATTGACCAACAGGTTGATCACCACATCGTTGACGAAGGTGCGAATCTTGATCGCATCGTTTACCCGGGAAATGATCTCGCCGACCCGCATGGTGTCGAAGAACTGCTGTGGCAGCCGGAGCAGGTGTTTGTAATACCCCACCAGCAGAAGGGCGTCGATCTTCTGGCCGGTCCGTATTGTGAACAGGTTTTTCAGCACTCCGATAAAAACCTGGAGGGCCAGCAACAGGAGCATGCCGATGCTGAGCAGGTTCAGCAAGTTGAGGTTGCCCTCCACCAGGACAAAGTCCGTGATCTTCTGGATATATATCGAGGTGGATAATCCCAGCAGGGTATAAACCGCAGCGCCAAGCAGCGCCTGCGCCAGCACCGCTTTGTGCGGGCGGGCCAGTTCCCGGAAGCGTTTCCAGGCGGGCGTCTGCCGGTTGCCGGGCCGGAAGGTGTCGTTGGGCGCCAGGAGCAGCAGCACTCCGGTCCACATATCGCGGAAAGCCTCCGTCGACAGCCGGACGCGCCGTCCAATGGCGGGGTCCATAATGGTTACGCTCGTTTTCCTGACCCGGTAAAGCACCACAAAATGATGCAGCCCTCCATCGGCGATCACATGGGCGATGGCCGGCAGAGGGATTTTATTCAGGCAATCGATGTCGCCCCGTACCCCTTTGGCGGAGAACCCCAGCTTTTCAGCGGCCTCCAGCATGCCCAGGACGTTGGTGCCCTTCTGGTCGGTACTGGCCAGCTGCCGGATCCGGGAGAGGGGCAGCCGCAGGCCGTGATAAACCGATACGGAGGACAGGCAGGCCGCGCCGCAGTCGGTGATGTCGTGTTGTTTGATATTGGTTTTCATAATTGATGTTTTCTGATCCTGTCAATCTTGTCAATCCTGTCTGTTTTAACTGAGGGTCGGAACAGTACCCTTCATGGTCCTTATGCTCCTGTCAATCCTGTCTGCTTTAGCCCATGTGCAGCCTTTGGCCTATCCGACCCTGGCCAGGGAGCTGTAAATCCTTATTGCAGTTTCGGGTTCAGCCAATTATCCGCCTTGTCGTACAGCAATTGGTACAGGCTGCGCCGGGCGATGAAGAAACGGGCCGTCAGCGTCATGCCCTTTTTGAGTTTCCCCCGGTAGCCGTTCTTCAGTTGGAGGTGAGATTCCCGCAAAGAACATTTGACGGCAAATACCGGCTGCTCCTGATAAAAGACAATGTCTTCCGACACCTGAGCGACGGCGCCGCTCGCCAGCCCCCATTGGTTGTAGTTGTAGGCGTCTACCTGGAACTGCACCGGTATGCCCTCCCGGATCAAACCAATGTCTGCCGGAGAGATGTAGCTTTCGACAATCAGGGTATCGTCGGCGGAGAGGGTGGCGAGTGGCTGGTTGGGGGCGACGAAGTTGCCTGGCTGCAGCCCGGCGTACTGGGTCACCGTTCCGCTGATCGGGGCGGTGATGTAGTAATTCGCTTTTTCCTTCTCTGCCTTCTGTGCCCGGGCCTGCAGCTCCATGCTTTCTTTTTTGCGGCGTTCCAGTTCGAGCTGCCAGTTGCGCCGGTAGTGTTCGTAGATGGATTGCAGGGCGCGCCGCGCCAGGCTGGCCTCGAACTCGGCCTGTTCGAACTCCACCCTGGCGATGGCCCCGGCGGCGAAGAGTTGCTCGCTGCGTTCGAGGGCCCGGCTGGCGAAATCCACTTTGAGTTGTTGCTCCGCTACCTTCTGGTGGAACTCTATGTACTCCTGGTAGTAGAGGGACGTTTCCAGGGTTTTCAACCCAGCCGAATCTACGGCAGACAACCGCTGTAGGTCCCGGATGTGGGCGCTGTTCAGGTCAAGCTGGCCGTGCAGGGCGGTGAGTTCTTCATCCAGTTTGGCGGTACTCAGGACCAACAGGGTGTCGCCCCGGGCCACGAATAGCCCTTCCTGGAGAAAGGAAGCCTCGACCTGCGCGTATACCGGAGCCGACAGCTCGTTGTTTTTCTGCCTGGCCCGGATAACCGCCCGGCTCTGTTTGCTGATGTCAACCTCGATCAGAGGCAGGGAAAGGAGCGCAGCAGCCAGGCTCAGCAATACGGCGGTATAGATCGCCTGGCTGCGAACGCTCTGGCGGGCGCAAAGGCCCTCCAGGCTTTCCCCGACGAAGTCGAAGGGAAAGATGTGGGTTTTCATAGCTTTAATGTGTGTATGTGTGTATGTGTTTAAGTGTGTATGTGTGTATGTGTTTAAGTATATGGACACAATGACACCATACTGGCGGACATTTTTTGGACACAGAGTACGCCGACCTGCCTGCCTACCTGGCAGTAATGGCAGGCAGGCTGTGCCGCAGGCCGGCAGGCAGGGAAGACACAGAGCCACACAGAGGCTTGATTATCAACGGAGAACTTTGCGTATCTCTGTGTTGGACTCAGTACGCTCTGTGTCCAAAACCATTTTGTCCAGTAGTGTGCAATGACACACAAAACCGACTCAAAGCCCCGGTTAATCACTAATTCACTCATTCACTCATTCACTCGTTCACTCATTCACTCATTCACTCGTTCACTCATTCACTCGTTCATCCACTCCGCAGACAGGCGGCAGCTTTCAGCCTACTGGTTATCTGCCAGCTCTTCGATCAACTGATGGACCGCCTCGCTGTCCCAGTTGGCGCTGCCGTTATGGCGAATCCAAAGGCTGGAGCCCTGGGCCAGCAAAGTGAGGGGTATCTTGCGGATCAGGCTGTCCGTTCGGGGCGTACTGATCAGCCGGTATACCGGAAAGGAATAGCCTTTTTGCCTTACGAAGCTTTCGATCTGCTCTTCCCGGCCGCTGGTGGAAACGATGTAGAAATCCGAATGGCCTTTCTGTGCCTGATAAAGCTTTTCAATGGCAGGCATTTCGGCAATGCAGGGGCGGCACCAGGTTGCCCAGAAGTTGATAAACGCCGGGCGTACGGTCGGGTTGAGGGTTATCGTGTCCGAACCAGGCACGCTGACCACCTGTATCCCGGAAAAAGGGTTGCTGGTGGGGGGGGTGAGGATTTCGGGCGGTGGTTTTATTTTTGTAAAATCATCGCTGGTTATCGCATGGCTTGCCAGGATCATCCCTATCAGGGATAAAAACACGAACAGGCCCGCCAGAATCAATAGGATTTGCTTTACCATCATTCAGAGTTTTATCAGGTTATTAAAAAGAACGATCAAAAAATAAGGGGTCTTCAGGATGGGATATCGCCCGCAATCGATGGCCGCTGCCGGGGCTTTGAGCCCTTCACACAGAATACCGGGAAGGGCGAAGGCTTCTTCCACCAGGAAATATTCCTGGCTGAAGTGTCGGCGAAGGGCATCCTTCCGGAGGCTGGAACGGAAGAACGCCAGTTGTAATTCCCCTTCCCCGGGAGCGGAGGCCAGGGCCCGGCCGCAGCACGCTCCGCATCTGCTGTTTTCTGAGCGGCCTGGGCCCCGGGCAATTTCGATCCGGCAAATGCCGTAATTGGCGCACTGGCGGCTGAGCACGCCAAACTCCACTTCTACCAGCAACCGGGAAAAGCCAGGAAGGGCACTTTCCGGCAGGCAGGTGCTAATTTTCTGGGTCATTTCTTGTTTACTTGGTAAAATTTATGGATATTTATTTTCTTCAATTCAGAAATTCTGTTCTATCTGCGCAAGAAGTAATTTCCAACAAAGTACATGCTCGTTGAGATCAGGTCGCTCCGGTGTAGCGGCTTGCTCCTGTGCGCAAGCGTAAGAACCAACCATTTTTCAGTGCTTCGTGAACGTGCTGTTCAGGCTCCATTGATGGGCAGTTGAAGGTTGCGGGTTGGCCGGCGTGGGGTATGCCTTGTTTCGGCGTACGCCTCTCGATGGCCAGCCTGCATTGCCCTGGCGCTCTTCACAGGTCCAGGTCTTCTTGTATAATGCTGTTCAACCGCATTCCGCAAGGCGGGCGCAGCCCTGTCTGTGGTACATGATGAGTGGTTTCAGGATTCATGGTATCAGGCGTTTGGTTTTCGCAAATAGTTTTGATTTTATTCTACCCCAAATCTATTGCATTTATCCTTCAAAAACCAGGACAGTTGACAGCGCCAACTCACCGGCAATTTGAAAAATGTTTTCGCAAAAAAATTATTTAACATCTTGATAGTCAAATTATTGTGGTGACTACGAGATGGGCAAAACGAAAACTTTGGTTGGATGAGAACGCTCCTGGAATTGATCCGCATCATCACAAAAAGCAAGGCCCGTCACCTCGAAGTGTTGGAAAAGGCGCCGGAAGACAACAGCATGGTCCTGCATTTTTATGGGGCCCTGTGCGACGGGAAAGTCAAAACGGATGAAGAAGCCCTGCAATTTCTGTACGGGGCCAATTACAAACACTCCAGCTACCGCAACCTGAAGTCCGGCCTGAAAAGGCGGCTGCTGAACAGCCTGCTATTCGTACACCTGGACGACCCCTCCCTGAACGAACAGGAGCGGGCTTATTACAACTGCCAGAAAGACTGGGCGGCGGTTAAGGTGCTGCTGCGCAAGGGTGCCCGCCATATTGCGGTAGAACTGGCGGAAAAGACCCTGAAACTGGCTTTGAAGTTCGACCTGACCGAAATCGTCGTCCAGGCCAGCCAGGTGCTGCGTTTTCATTATGGCACCCGCATTGGCGACCTGAAAAAAATGCAGGAATACGATGAACTGCATAAAAAGTATACGGACGCCTGGCGGTTCGAATCGCTGGCCGAAGAGTACTATACCCTGATTATCGCCAATTTCATCAATGAACGGGCGGCCAAGGCCGCATCCAGCCGCCAGGCCCTGAAATACTTCGACAGGATAAAAGGGGCCATGACAGAATACCGGACGTATCGGCTCCTGTTCCTCGGCAACCTGCTCCGCATCATCGCCTATCGCTCCGTCAACGATTATGGGCGCACGGTGGAGAGCTGCGAGCAGGCGATCCGCGCGTTCGAAGCCAAGGGGTACGAGGTAAAAACGCCTATATATACCTTCCTGCACCAGCAGATCCTGGCGCAGATTCAGCTAAAGCAGTTTGAGGAAGGCGACCGCACTGCCCGCAAGGCTGCCGGGCTTATTCCTGCCGGCACCGTCAACTGGTTTGTCAACATGGAGCTGCTGCTGATCCTCTCCCTCCACGCCCGGCACTATCAGCGGGCCTGCGAAGTGTTCCTGGAAGCCGTCAGCCACCGGGGCTTCCGCAAACTGAGGGAGATTGACAAGGAGCAATGGCGCATCCACGAAGCGTACATCCATTTTTTGCTGGAAAACGGGAAAGCCGCCTTCGGGCAGGCAAACGGCCAGCTGAGGAAGTTCCGCCTGGGCCGGTTCCTCAATGAGGTGCCGGTGTTTTCCAGGGATAAACAAGGCATGAATGTAGCGATTCTCATTGTCCAGATTCTCTTCCTCATCGTTAAAAAGCGATACAAGGAAGCCGTCGGCCGCATCGACTCCGTCAACAAGTACCGCGTGCGCTATTTGTACCGCGACAAGGCGCTCCGGCGAAGCAATTACTTCGTGAAAATGTTGATCCAGATTCCGCTTTGCGGTTTTCATAAAGCCGCCGTCCTGCGCAAATCCGAGAAATATCACAAACAACTGAAAGCCATTCCACTGGAAGTGGCCAACCAGACCTATGGTATCGAAATCATCCCCTATGAAGATTTGTGGGATTTCGTCCTGGAATCGCTGGAACCCCGGTTTTACAAGCGGCGGCGCTAAAGGGCGCACCACTTTTAAGTGGTGCGTGAGCCGGCCCGGCGGAATAACTTACGGGACACTTGAAAGTGGCCCGTCCGAACCGGGCGTCCGGGAGCGCTTCCACCTCCGGTGGGTCCACAGCCAGGACTCCGGCCGGGCGCGGATGTCTTTCTCCAGGCGTCGGATGTACAGCCCGGTGATCTGTTCTTCGGTGAGCGCCTCCGGTTTTTCTGCCAGCAGCTCGCTTTCGATCCGGTACTTCCCCCGGCGCAGCCGGTTGATGGCAATGTAGACGACCGGGTACTTGAACCGTTTCGCCAGCCGCCCCGGGCCTGTAAATACCGCAGTATCCTGGTGGAGGAACTCCATCCAGTAAGTGTTCCGGGCGGAGGGCGTCTGGTCAGCTATGAAAGCGGTGGCCGTGCATTGGCCCCTGTTTTCCACCATCCCCCGAAAGGTGTTTTTCATCGTATACAAATGCATGCCCAGCCGGGTGCGCATGCGGTAAACCAGCTTTTCAAAATAGGGGTTGCTCAGCGGATGGTAGACCACGTACAGGGTGTGGATGGGCTCCAGGCTGAAGCGGGGGCCGGCCAGTTCCCAGTTGCCAATATGGCCCAGGACGATGACGATGCTCTGGTTCTCCGCTTTGTACTTTTGGAACAGGGAAGTGTCTTCAAACAGGATAAACTGCTTCAGCCCGGCTGCGGAAATGGTGAGGTTCTTAAGGCTCTCCAGCGTCAGGTCGCAGAATGACCGGTAAAACTTTCGGGAAATCTGCCGGATTTCCTCCTCTCCTTTTTCCGGGAAAGCGTTGCGGAGGTTGTTCCGGACAACTTCCTTCCGGTAGCCGATCAGGTGGAAAACCAGGACAAACAAAAGGTCGGACAGCAGGTACAGCAGCCGGAATGGAAGCAGCGAAACCAAATAAATGAAAGGGAGGGAGAGGTAATATAATATCGCGTTCATTTTCTGGTAATTAAGTGCCTGGACACAAATAATGGTACAGGGCGCGATTCCTTTTTGTACCCCTTGCTCGGTTTTAGGTCTTAGGCTGTAGGTTTTAGGGGCAACCCATGCCTAACCGGGCACTCAACAGGCGCCTAACGCCCAAAACCTAATGCCTAAATCCTCCCAACACTGGAGGGGGCACAATTTAGCATCGCGCCCATGGCACATAAAAACCGACTCTAAGCCCCTGTTAATCACTCATTCACTCATTCACTCATTCAGTCCATATACTTTACCCTGGGACCATCCAAAGTCCACTTAACAGCGGCCCGTCCGGGGGTTACCAGGAGAAGAGGAACAGCGGCGGCAACAACAAAAGCATACAGGCGGCGATCAGGATCAGGAGCAGTGGCGTAAACCACCGGATCCAGATGTTGTACGGCACCTTGGCCACTGCCAGTATCCCCATCGTCACCCCGCTGGTCGGGATGATCATATTGATGAGGCCGTCTCCGAACTGGAAGGCCAGCACGGCCGTCTGCCGGCTTATTCCCAGCAGGTCGCTCAGCGGCGCCATGATGGGCATGGTGAGGGCTGCCTGCCCCGAGCCGGAGGGAACGAAGAAATTGAGGATGGTCTGGAAAACGAACATGATCTCTACCGTGATGGCCTGGGGAAGCCCCTCGGAGGCAGCGGCCAGGCCGTTGAGGATGGTGTCGATGATGCGGCCGTCTTCGGCAATGACGATCAGCCCCTTGGCCAGGCCGATGACCAGGGCGGCGGTGATCATATCTCCGGCGCCATCCTTAAAGGCCCTTACGGCCCCGTCCAGGTCGAGCTTGCCGACGATGGCGGCGGCGACGCCCATGGCGATAAATAGGGCGGAAATTTCATCGATGTACCAGTGCCAGTTGCTCACCCCCACGACGAGCAGGGCCAGGGCGGCGGCGAGGATAAACAGCACCAGCTTATGCCGGGTGGTGAACCCCTCGCCGGCATCCTCGTCGAGGTGCGAGATGTCCCGCTCCTCGTCGATCTCGTACATGGGACTGATGGTTTTGTCTTGCTCCACCTTATCGGCATAACGCATGATGTAAACAATAGCGATGAGTGTTACGATGGCCCAAACGATCAGCCGGTAGCCCATACCGCTGGCCGGCGCCAGCTCGGCGATGCCCTGAGCCACCCCTATGGTGAAGGGGTTGATGAAAGCGCCGGCAAAACCCACCCCTGCGCCCACAAAGGAAATGGAAAGCCCGACAATGGAATCATAACCCAGCGCGAGGGCCAGCGG
The DNA here is from genome assembly GCA_020636375.1 of Lewinellaceae bacterium. Classification (GTDB taxonomy): domain Bacteria; phylum Bacteroidota; class Bacteroidia; order Chitinophagales; family Saprospiraceae; genus JACJXW01. The sequence continues at coordinate 177,294 of JACJXZ010000020.1, forward strand.
AATGGTGATCAGAACGAAGACCAACACTTCCTCGCACATGCCGAAGGTGGCGCCCGCCAGGGAAAAAAGGATGATGATCAGGGGGATGATCCACTTTTTATAACCCGGGCGGCGCTCGCTCAGCTTAATGATATCGCGCAGGCCCGCATCCACTGCCCCGGTCCGGGTGAGGATATTGAACGCGCCGCCCACCAGAAATACGAAGCCGATGATCTGTGCCGCCGAGATGAATCCCCGGATGGGGCCCATGAAAAAGTCGCCGACGCCCTGAGGCCGGGGTTCTACTTTGTGATAGGAACCGGGAACAATGACTTCCCGCCCGGCCGCCTGCGCCCGGTCGAATTCGCCGGCAGGGATGATCCAGGTAAGGATAACGAAAGCCAGCATGATGGCCATGATGATGACAATGCTGTCCGGGAATTTCCTGAAAAGCTTCATAGGCAGTGTTCGTCGTTGGTTTTCCCAAACATAGGGAGTTTTAGGGAAAAAGCGGGGAAGTAGGGAGTAAAAGTGTGGAAGACTTAGCCCTGCAATTGTCTCTATTTATGCTTATCTTGGTGAAAAATCAGTTTTTATGGCGTCAAGTGCTGAACCGAAAGAAAAAATCCATGACCCGATAAAGGATATCGCTGAACTGGGGCCGCTGATCCTCGACAGGGCATTGTCTATAAAAGAATTTGCTGCGCTTTCTGCACGCTATCCGGACCTGCGGATGGAACGGGAAAAGACCGGAAAAATTACGATTATGTCTCCTGTGAAATTTGGATCGGGCAACCGGGAATCTATTGCCAACTTTTTTCTTGTACGCTGGTGGTATCAGGACAAAATTGGAGAAACCTTCAGCGCTTCCACCGGCATAGCGCTGCCCGACGGCGCGGTCAAGAGCCCCGATTGCGGCTGGATCAGCCCGGAACGCCTTGCCTCGGTGTCCCGGGAGGAAAGAGAAGAAGCCTTTTTGAGAGCCGTACCGGATTTCATTATCGAAGTGCGCTCCCAAACCGACCGCCTGGCGAAACTGAAGAAGAAAATGAAAAACACCTGGATCAAAAACGGCGTCCGCCTTGCCTGGCTGATCGACCCTTACGAAGAAAAAGCCTACATCTACCGCGCCGGCGGCGAGGTGGAAACCATAACGGGCTTTGAAGGCAAAAAACTTACGGGAGAAGACGTCATGCCCGGCATGGAATTGCCTCTGGAGGAGTTGCGGATCAAAAAATGACAGCTTCTTAGTCTTTCACCAACTTCCTGGCCAGTATCTTTCCCTCCATTTTCACTTCTAAAAAATACACTCCCGGCGCCAACCCCTGCAGGCTGAGTTCCCGGACAGCACCGGCTTCCCGCCGCAACACCTGCCCGTAGGCGTTGCGCAGTTCGACGCCTTCTACTTTCCGGCCGGCGGGCCATTGCAGGAACAGCTCGCCGGAGGTTGGATTGGGAAAGAGGATCAGCTGCTGGCCGGAAACAATATCTCCCAAGTCGCTTAACACCGCCGCGCAGTCCGGCCCGGTGTCGAAAGCCCGCATCAGCTCTCCGTCCTGTACGTACCAGTTCTGCCACTCGCCGCCGCTTCCGGTTTGCCAGTCGGTGAGGCTGAAAGTTCCCTCTCCGCCGGGGCGGGCGGGCAGAGCGTATGCCTTGACGGCGCTGCGCCCCCGGTTCCAGGTGAGGGGGACGCCCTCTTCCATCACTTCCGGCAGGAATTCGTCCTGGCAGTTGGCCTGGAGGAAAAAGACGTAGTCTTCCTCGTATTCCGGATAGTCGCCGAAGGCGCGGGCCAGGCCGAACTCGTCGATGGCCACGGCGGTGTATTCGTTGGCGGCAATGCCGAAGGAGCGGGTGTTGTGTTCCTGCGCGATGCGGGCCAGCATGCCCACGTGGCGGCCGGGCCGCTCCCGCTGTTCGTAGTGGGTGTCGGTGACGAGATATGCGGAATAGGGCACATCCAGGAAATCGTTGCACCCCAGGATTTCGTAATCCGGATGGTAGGGGTTGCCCAGGGCTTCGCCGGCATCCAGAGAGGAACCCGACGGGGTGTAATAGCACTGCCCCAGGATGGCCATGCCCGCACTCGTGCCGCCCACCGGAACTCCTTTTTCGTTGATCAGGTAGTTGATTGCTTCCTCGACGGGCGTGTCCTTCCAGTAGGCATAATAATCGTACTGGTCGCCGCCGGCGATGAACAGGCATTCCGCATCGCGGATGCGGTTGATCACGTAAGGGCTTTCCGCCGCTGCACCGGATTCGAAGCGGATGGTTTCCACAGAATTGACGCCGACGCCCAGTTCGCTGTAGAAATAGTCGTTGTATCCATCCGACCCGCTGGCGCGGATGACGACGACATCGCCGCCGCCGGTCCGGTCGAGCATCCACCGCATGGCCTGGTCGTTGTCGCCCCCCCCGCCGGCCAGGACGATGCCGGGAAGGGTTGTGCCAGGGTTGGCGTAGTCGGCCGTGTCGCCGACAATCCAGTTGGTGTAGCCCTGGCAAAAGGCGGGAAGAGAAAAAAACGAAAGGAGTACGATCAGCGAAATTGGATGTCGGGCAGCCATCTGAATTTTTTTTAAGAGGTTTGACAGTAATCAAAGGCAGCCCCTCCCGGGGGAGGGAACTGCCGGCAATAAAGGGGAATCTGCCAGTTAATGTCTTACGATCATTTTCGCGGTGCCGATCTTGTGATCAGTACGGACGGAAACGATATATGTTCCATCCGGCAAATCATCAATGCCGATCAGGGCCGTTTGGCTTCCTGCCGGGAGGCGCCCCTGGGGCAGCCTCCGCAGGGTGCGGCCCATCATGTCCTGAACCAGCAATTCTGCCGCGGCGGCTTCCGGCAGAACGTAAGAAAGCTGAACCTGGCCCTGGCCGGCGGGGTTGGGCGCCAGCCTCATGTCAAAGCTTTCATTGTCTACTTCGCGGGCAGCGGTGCTGACGATGCCGGATACGGTGATGTTGTCGATCCACAGGCCGTACCCATTGGTATTGGTCACGTTGCGGAAAGCGATGTGGATGGCCTGGCCGGCATAATTGGACAGGTCGACGGTGACGTCCTGGAAGGTGTTGGGCACGCCCTGGGCGGAAGCGATGATTTCGCCGTTGTCGGCAAAGCTCTCTACCGTAGCGTCGCCGGTATTGATGAGCACCTGGTAGTCGTCGGGATAATCGCCGCTGGTGGTGGCCGAGGACACCTGGAAACTCAGCTCGGCGCCGGCGCCCAGCTCGAATTTGGGCAGGATCATCCAATCGTCGGACGGCCCCGTTTCATTGCCGTCCTCGTCGATGTACCAGGAGATGCTCAGGGCCGCAAACCCGTCAAAACGGGAGCTTTCAGAGGCGATCCAGGCCGTTTCCGCCCAGGGGGCGTCGTCTTCCAGCCAGGGGGTGAGCATGTCGACATTGTAGAGGGTGAATTCGGCCGGTATCTGGCCGTCTTCAAAATCAAAGGTAACGCTTTGCTGGGCAGGCAGGACGGTTGCACACAGCAACAGGGCCAACGCGAGTTGTACTGCTTTTCTCATGATGCAGAAAGGTTTTGGTTATTGAAAATGTATGAATTGCCGAAACTTCAGTCAAGCAGGGTGCTTAAGCTGTTTCCGAAAAAGGAAGAAAGAAGAACCGGGGACAGGCTAGCAGTCGAAAATAGGCTGAAGCCCCATCAGGCTGAGCTGCTTATGGGTGGGGAAAGAGGGCCGGATGGCATTATGAAAATAAAAGTTTTCCATCGTTAAAGGGCCTGATGCAAGCGTAAGATTACAAAAAAAATCCCTTTTTGTCAAATCGGGCGGAGTGTAAAAAAAACGGCCAGATTTGGTATTTCAACGCAAAGTGCCTAATTTCGATCTGATAAACTTCATTATTGCATGCAGATTCGAAGGTCCATAGCGCCTGCTACAACGACAGCCCTCCGCCTGGAGACGCCCAGCCTTCGTGGCCTGCAACCTATCTTCGACTGTTAGTCAATTCCGCTTCCTTCGGCTTTTCAGAGCTTGATTCGACTGACGGCCTGCCCTTGTTCCTGTTGAAGGCCGCTTTTTGCGAACTACAGCCCGCTGCTCTGTCAAGCCCGCCCGGCCCGGGCCTTCTTTCAATTCCAACACGGTAAAGATCTCATCACCAAAAAACAATTAGGTATGAAACATTGGCGAATACTTCTTATAGCCGTTGTTTGCCTGGGGTGGGCAAGCTCCGCCGCGGGGCAGCGAACCATCACCGGCACCGTCACCGACGCCGAGACCGGCGAGCCGCTCATCGGGGCGAATGTCCTGATCGTCGGCACCTCTTCCGGAACGGTCACGGATTTCGACGGGAATTACGAACTGGGCATTTCCGCAGAGACAAAGCAACTGGAGTTTTCCTACACCGGATACACTCCCAAAGTGGCAGACGTTGGCAACCAGAGCGTGATCGATGTGCAGCTCGCCGCCGGACAGGTGCTGGATGAAGTGGTGGTGGTAGGCTACGGTACCCAGAAGAAAAAAGACGTTTCCAGCGCCATCGAATCCCTGAGCGCCGAAGATGTAAAAGACGTGCCGGCCGCCAGCTTCGAATCGGCCATTCAGGGCAAGGCCAGCGGGGTGAACATCAGCAGCCCCTCCGGTACGCCGGGCGGAGCCATCAACGTCAACATTCGCGGCATCACTTCCATCGGCGCCAGCAGCCAGCCGCTGTTCATCATCGACGGCATCCCGGTGGTCTCCCGCAACAACTCAGCCCTCAACCAGAATATCCAGCCGGTCAATCCGCTGGCCGACCTCAACCCCAACGACATCGAGTCGATCACCATCCTGAAAGATGCCTCGGCGGCTTCCATCTACGGGTCCCGCGGCGCCAACGGCGTCATCCTGATCACCACCAAACGGGGCACGCGCGAGCAGACGAAGGTGAACGTAGGCTATTATAAAGGCTTCTCCAACATCACCAACGTTCCCGAAATGATGGATGCCCGGGAGTTCGTCCGCTTTATGAACGTGGCGGCTGAAAATGACGGCGAAGGGCCCGGCTACTTCAACGAAGATTTCGGCTTTGACCCCAACGACCCCAATGCGGACGTGCAGACGACCGATGTTTACGACGCCATCCTCCGCACCGGCCAGATCGACAATGCCGACCTGAGCATCCAGGGCGGGAACGACAAGACCCAGTTTTACCTTAGCGGCAACTTCTTTAACCAGTCCGGCATACAGATCGGTCAGGAATTTCAGCGCCTCAGCACCCGCCTCAACCTCGACCACCGCCTCAACGAGAAAATCAAGGTGGGCGCCAATTTTGCCGTCAACCGCTCCAACCACCGGCGTACCATCAACGAGAATGACGAATACGGCGTGGTCGTCAACGCCCAGGCCTGGGACCCCTCGGCGCCCATCTACGAGGATGACGGCAGCTACGCCAACCCCTTCAATTACAATACCTGGTGGCCGCTGGACAACCCGGTGCTGATCGCCCTGGAGTACAAAAACCGCTCCATCTCCTCCCGCCTGCAGAGTTCCCTGTTCGGGCAGTATGAGATCATCCCGGGCCTTACCTTCAAATCGGTATGGTCCGCCGACCTCAACACCCTCAACGAAGAATCGTATACTCCGACCTTCAGCAACAAGACGAGCATCGGGCAAGGCATCTTCGCCACCTGGGAGGAGTTGTCCTGGCAAACGGAGAATACCCTCGACTTCACCCGGGTGCTGGGCGACCACAGCTTTAACGTCATCGGAGGCTTCTCCGCCCAGGAGATCAAGGCCGTCTTCTCGGATATGGAGGGTGCCGGTTATTCCACCAACGAGACGCCCAGCATCGCGGCAGCGGCCAACATCGTTTTCGCTTCGTCCAACAAGCGCCGCTCCAGCCTGCTGTCCTACCTGGGCCGGTTCAACTACGGGTTCAAGGGCCGGTACCTGGCCACCTTCACCGTGCGCGCCGACGGCTCGTCGCGCTTCGGGGCCAACAACCGCTACGGGTACTTCCCTTCCGGCTCGCTGGCCTGGGTCGTCAGCGAGGAACCCTTCATGGCCGGGCAGGGCCTGTTCAACAGCCTGAAGCTGCGCGGCAGCTATGGCATCACCGGCAACCAGGAGATCGGCAGCGACTGGGTCGGGACGTGGGGGCTGGACGCGCCCTACAACGGCCGCAGCGGCATCTCGCCGGCCCAGTTGGAGAATCCGGACCTGAGCTGGGAACGGACCTCCCAGCTCAACATCGGCCTCGACCTGGAGCTGCTGGACGGCCGCATCAGCCTGACAGCCGATTATTTTGAAAAGAATACCACCGACCTGCTGCTCAACGCTGATGTTTCCGGCCTGACCGGCTTCACTTCCGTTATCCAGAACGTTGGCGCGATCAGCAACACCGGTTTCGAGGTCAGCCTGAATACCCTGAACGTCAAAAGCCGGAACTTCTCCTGGTCGACTACCTTTAACCTGGCCCTGCTGGACAACCGGGTGGATTCGCTGTTCAACGACGGGGAAATCCTGGGCCGCAACCACATCCTTCAGGTCGGCGAATCGGTCAGCACGCTTTATATGATCCGGTTCCTGGGCGTCGACCCCGAGACGGGCAATGCCGTGTTTGAAGATATTAACGAAGACGGCGTGATCAACTTCGACGACCGCCAGATCGTGGGCAGCGCCATCCCCACGTACTTCGGAGGCTTTACCAATACCTTTGCCTGGAAAGGCGTCACCTTGTCCGCCTTCCTCCAGTTTTCCGGCGGCAACAAAATCTTCAACCAGAGCCGCCACGCTTATGAAAATTACGGCCAGCTCCGCAGCGGCCTGCCCTACGGCAACAACAGCCGCTATGTGCAGGAGAACTACTGGCGGGAACCGGGCCAGCAAACCGACGTGCCGCGCCCCTCGCTGAAGGAAGGGCAGATGGAGCGCTTCAGCACCCAGTTCCTGGAAGACGGCGACTTCATCCGCCTGAAGAACCTGCGCCTGGCCTACCAGTTCCCGGCGCCGGTGGTGGAAAAGATGCGCCTCCGCTCCCTGACGGTCTACGCCCAGGGCCAGAACCTGTTCACCATCACCGACTACCGCGGCTTCGACCCCGAGGTGTCGACCAACACCGCCAGCCAGGGCGCGCTCAATACCCAGCAGGGAGAAGATTTCGGGACGCTGGGGCAGGCCCGGACGATCTCGGTGGGGGTGAATGTGGGGTTGTGAGGGGAAGCGTATGTGTGTATGTGTGTAAACGGATAAAAAAATCAGGATATGAAAACCATAACCATCAGATACTTTATTCTAACGGCGGCAGTCTTTCTGGGTACTGCCTGCAGCGGCTTCCTGGACGTGGAGCTGGACGATGAGATCATCACCTCGCAGGCCATCGTCAACAAAGAAACGGCGGAAGCGGCGGCCATTGGGCTATACGACAGCTTCCAGGGCGTCAATCTGTACGGCGGCGATTTTGTCCTTGTCGGGGACTTGCTTGGC